>NZ_CM188255.1:0-4876958 GCF_034044995.2 Leclercia sp. CFBP8987
ATGTGGATCCGCCCGTTGCAGGCGGAGCTGAGCGATAACACGCTGGCTTTGTATGCGCCAAACCGTTTTGTGCTCGATTGGGTCAGGGACAAATACCTCAATAACATCAATGGACTGCTAAACGAATTTTGCGGTGCCGATGCCCCACAGCTGCGTTTCGAAGTGGGCACAAAGCCGGTCACCCAAACCCTCAGAGAGACCGTTAACGTCGCCGCTGCACCCGCGCAAACCGCGCAGGTTCACATGCCGCGCGTGGCCCCTGCGCCGCGTTCAGGCTGGGATAACGTTCCGGCCCCGGCGGAGCCGACATACCGCTCCAACGTTAACGTCAAACACACCTTCGATAACTTCGTCGAAGGTAAATCGAACCAGCTGGCGCGCGCGGCGGCCCGTCAGGTGGCGGATAACCCGGGTGGTGCCTATAACCCGCTGTTCCTTTATGGCGGCACCGGTCTCGGTAAAACGCACCTGCTGCATGCGGTCGGCAATGGCATCGTGGCGCGTAAGCCGAATGCCAAAGTGGTGTATATGCACTCCGAGCGCTTCGTTCAGGATATGGTTAAAGCCCTGCAAAACAACGCGATCGAAGAGTTTAAACGCTACTACCGTTCCGTTGATGCGCTGCTGATCGATGACATTCAATTCTTTGCCAATAAAGAACGATCTCAGGAAGAGTTTTTCCACACCTTCAACGCCCTGCTGGAAGGTAATCAGCAGATCATTTTGACCTCGGATCGTTATCCAAAAGAGATCAACGGGGTTGAGGATCGTCTGAAATCCCGCTTCGGCTGGGGCCTGACCGTGGCGATCGAACCGCCAGAGCTGGAAACCCGCGTGGCGATCCTGATGAAAAAGGCCGACGAGAACGACATTCGTCTGCCGGGTGAGGTGGCGTTCTTTATTGCCAAGCGTCTGCGCTCCAACGTTCGTGAGCTGGAAGGCGCACTGAACCGCGTTATCGCCAACGCCAACTTTACCGGCCGGGCGATCACCATCGATTTTGTGCGTGAAGCGCTGCGCGATCTGCTGGCGCTGCAGGAAAAACTGGTCACCATCGACAATATTCAGAAGACGGTGGCGGAGTACTACAAAATTAAAGTGGCGGATTTGCTGTCCAAACGTCGTTCCCGCTCGGTGGCGAGACCGCGTCAGATGGCGATGGCGCTGGCAAAGGAACTCACCAACCACAGCCTGCCGGAAATCGGCGATGCGTTTGGTGGCCGTGACCATACCACCGTGCTGCACGCCTGTCGTAAGATTGAGCAGCTGCGTGAAGAAAGCCACGACATTAAAGAAGACTTCTCCAATTTAATCAGAACATTATCTTCGTGACGCTATGAAATTTACCGTTGAACGTGAACACTTATTAAAACCGCTGCAACAGGTGAGTGGCCCCTTAGGCGGCCGCCCGACGCTGCCTATCCTCGGTAACCTGCTGCTGCAGGTCGCAGACGGCACGCTGTCGCTGACCGGGACCGATCTCGAGATGGAAATGGTCGCACGCGTGACGCTTTCTCAGCCTCACGAAGCGGGCGCCACCACCGTTCCGGCGCGTAAGTTCTTTGATATCTGCCGTGGTCTGCCGGAAGGGGCAGAGATTGCCGTGCAGCTGGAAGGCGATCGCATGCTGGTGCGCTCCGGCCGCAGCCGCTTCTCGCTCTCCACGCTCCCGGCTATCGACTTCCCGAACCTCGATGACTGGCAGAGCGACGTTGAATTCACCCTGCCGCAGGCGACCATGAAGCGCCTGATTGAAGCCACTCAGTTCTCGATGGCGCATCAGGACGTTCGCTACTACTTAAACGGCATGCTGTTCGAAACCGAAGGTGAAGAGCTGCGTACCGTGGCCACCGACGGCCACCGCCTGGCGGTCTGCTCCATGCCGATTGGCGTGAGCCTGCCGAACCATTCGGTGATCGTACCGCGTAAAGGCGTGATTGAGCTGATGCGTATGCTCGACGGCGGCGAAACCCCGCTGCGCGTGCAGATTGGCAGCAACAACATTCGCGCCCACGTTGGTGATTTCATCTTTACTTCTAAGTTAGTGGATGGTCGTTTCCCGGACTATCGCCGCGTGTTGCCGAAGAACCCGGACAAAACGCTGGAAGCGGGCTGCGATATCCTCAAACAGGCGTTTGCCCGTGCGGCGATCCTCTCCAATGAGAAGTTCCGCGGCGTGCGTCTGTACGTCAGCGAAAACCAGCTGAAAATCACCGCTAACAATCCTGAGCAGGAAGAAGCCGAAGAAATTCTGGATGTCACCTATGCGGCGGGCACCGAAATGGAAATCGGTTTTAACGTCAGCTACGTGCTGGATGTGCTGAATACGCTGAAGTGCGAGAACGTGCGCATTCTGCTGACGGACTCCGTATCAAGCGTACAGATTGAAGATGCCGCATCACAGTCGGCAGCCTATGTTGTCATGCCAATGAGACTGTAATGTCGCTCACCCGCCTGTTGATCCGCGACTTTCGCAATATCGAAAGCGCGGATCTTGCGTTATCCCCCGGCTTTAATTTTCTGGTTGGCGCCAACGGCAGCGGCAAAACCAGCGTGCTGGAAGCCATCTATACGCTCGGTCATGGCCGGGCGTTTCGCAGTTTGCAGATTGGCCGCGTTATTCGCCACGAGCAGGAGTCGTTTATCCTGCATGGGCGTCTGCAGGGCGCAGAGCATGAAACCGCTATCGGCCTGACCAAAGACAAGCATGGCGACAGCAAGGTGCGCATCGACGGTACCGACGGGCACAAAGTGGCCGAGCTGGCGCTGCTGATGCCGATGCAGCTGATCACCCCCGAGGGGTTTACTTTACTCAACGGCGGCCCCAAATACAGAAGAGCCTTCCTCGACTGGGGATGCTTCCATAACGAAGCGGGCTTCTTTACCGCCTGGAGCAACCTTAAGCGGCTGCTCAAGCAGCGCAACGCCGCGCTGCGCCAGGTGACCCGCTACGCCCAACTGCGGGCGTGGGATAAAGAGCTGATCCCACTGGCGGAGCAGATCAGCCACTGGCGCGCGGAGTACAGCGCGGGGATCGCCCAGGACATGGCAGATACCTGCCAACAGTTTTTACCCGAGTTCGCGTTAAGCTTCTCCTTCCAGCGTGGCTGGGAGAAAGAGACCGACTATGCCGAGGTGCTGGAGCGAAGCTTCGAGCGCGATCGCATGTTGACCTACACCGCGCACGGCCCGCACAAGGCGGATTTCCGCATTCGTGCCGACGGTGCGCCGGTAGAAGACACCTTATCACGCGGGCAGCTCAAACTCCTGATGTGCGCGCTGCGCCTGGCGCAGGGTGAGTTTTTAACCCGTGAAAGCGGGCGACGCTGCCTGTACCTGATTGATGATTTTGCCTCGGAACTTGACGACGCGCGGCGCGGACTGCTTGCCAGCCGCTTAAAAGCCACGCAGTCACAGGTTTTCGTCAGTGCGATTAGCGCTGAACACGTAATGGACATGTCGGACAAAAATTCGAAGATGTTCACCGTGGAAAAGGGTAAAATAACGGATTAACCCAAGAATAAATGAGCGAGAAACGTTGATGTCGAATTCTTATGACTCCTCCAGTATCAAAGTCCTGAAAGGGCTGGATGCGGTGCGTAAGCGCCCGGGTATGTATATCGGCGACACGGATGACGGCACCGGTCTGCACCACATGGTATTTGAGGTTGTGGATAACGCTATCGACGAAGCGCTCGCGGGTCACTGTAAAGACATCGTGGTGACCATCCACGCCGACAACTCCGTCTCCGTAACCGATGATGGCCGTGGCATCCCGACCGGTATCCACCCGGAAGAGGGCGTCTCTGCGGCGGAAGTGATCATGACCGTCCTGCACGCAGGCGGTAAGTTCGATGATAACTCCTATAAAGTCTCCGGCGGCCTGCACGGCGTGGGCGTCTCGGTGGTTAACGCCCTGTCGCAGAAGCTGGAACTGCTGATCCGTCGCGAAGGCAAAGTGCATCAGCAAACCTACGTCCACGGCGTACCGCAGGCACCGCTGGCGGTGACCGGTGAAACCGAGCTGACCGGGACGCAGGTCCGTTTCTGGCCAAGCCATGAAACCTTCAGCAACGTGGTGGAGTTCGAATACGAGATCCTCGCCAAGCGTCTGCGCGAGCTGTCATTCCTGAACTCCGGCGTCTCCATCCGCCTGCGCGACAAGCGCGACGGCAAAGAAGACCACTTCCATTACGAAGGTGGTATCAAGGCGTTCGTTGAGTACCTGAACAAGAACAAAACGCCTATTCACCCGAACATCTTCTATTTCTCCACCGAGAAAGACGGTATCGGCGTGGAAGTGGCGCTGCAGTGGAACGACGGTTTCCAGGAAAACATCTACTGCTTTACCAATAACATCCCGCAGCGCGATGGCGGTACTCACCTGGTCGGCTTCCGTACGGCGATGACCCGTACCCTGAACGCCTACATGGACAAAGAAGGCTACAGCAAAAAAGCGAAAGTCAGCGCCACCGGTGACGATGCCCGTGAAGGCCTGATTGCTGTTGTCTCCGTGAAAGTGCCGGATCCGAAGTTCTCCTCTCAGACCAAAGACAAACTGGTCTCCTCCGAGGTGAAATCGGCGGTTGAACAGCAGATGAACGAGCTGCTGAGCGAATACCTGCTGGAAAACCCGTCCGATGCCAAAATCGTGGTCGGCAAAATTATCGATGCGGCGCGTGCCCGTGAAGCGGCGCGTAAAGCCCGTGAAATGACCCGTCGTAAAGGCGCGCTGGACTTAGCAGGCCTGCCGGGCAAACTGGCTGACTGCCAGGAACGCGACCCGGCGCTGTCCGAACTCTACCTCGTGGAAGGGGACTCCGCGGGCGGTTCTGCGAAGCAGGGCCGTAACCGTAAGAACCAGGCGATCCTGCCGCTGAAGGGTAAAATCCTTAACGTTGAGAAGGCGCGCTTCGACAAGATGCTCTCTTCTCAGGAAGTGGCAACGCTGATCACCGCCCTGGGCTGCGGCATTGGCCGTGACGAGTACAACCCGGACAAGCTGCGCTATCACAGCATCATCATCATGACCGATGCGGACGTCGACGGCTCGCACATCCGTACGCTGCTGTTGACCTTCTTCTACCGTCAGATGCCAGAAATCGTGGAGCGTGGCCACGTCTACATTGCCCAGCCGCCGCTGTACAAAGTGAAGAAAGGCAAACAGGAACAGTACATCAAAGACGACGAAGCGATGGATCAGTACCAGATCGCTATCGCCCTTGACGGTGCGAGCCTGCACGCCAACGCAAGTGCCCCGGCGCTGGCGGGTGAACCGCTGGAACGTCTGGTGTCTGAGTTCAACGCCACGCAGAAGATGATTGGCCGCATGGAGCGTCGCTTCCCGCGCACGCTGCTGAAAGCGCTGGTCTATCAGCCGACGCTGTCCGAAGCTGACCTCAGCAGCGAGCAGGCCGTGACCCGCTGGGTGAACACCCTGGTCACCGATCTGAACGAGAACGAGCAGCACGGCAGCCAGTGGAAGTTCGACGTCAACGAGAACACCGAGCTGCAGCAGTTCGAGCCGGTGATCCGCGTGCGTACCCACGGTGTGGATACCGACTACCCGCTGGATCAGGAGTTTGTGACCGGTGCGGAATACCGTCGTATCTGTACCCTCGGCGAGAAGCTGCGCGGTCTGATCGAAGAGGATGCCTTTATCGAGCGTGGCGAACGCCGTCAGCCGGTGGCCAGCTTCGAGCAGGCGCTGGAGTGGCTGGTGAAAGAGTCCCGTCGTGGCCTCTCCATTCAGCGTTATAAAGGTCTGGGCGAGATGAACCCGGATCAGCTGTGGGAAACCACCATGGATCCGGAAAGCCGCCGCATGCTGCGCGTCACCGTTAAAGACGCGATTGCAGCGGACCAGCTGTTCACCACCCTGATGGGCGATGCGGTTGAACCACGTCGTGCCTTTATCGAAGAGAACGCCCTGAAAGCGGCGAACATCGATATTTAATGTAACGCCCCACGTTCCAGGCCCGGTAAGCGCTAGCGCCACCGGGCTTTTCTTTATCCGCAAAAGAGGATTTCCCTCTCCCGTCCCTATCCCCTTTCTTGCCGTGTTTTTTGAGCGGAATCGCGTTAGCATGAACCCAGACTCATTCCAACCGGGGATCCCATGGCTATCAAACTCATTGCAATCGATATGGACGGCACACTGCTGCTGCCAGATCACACCATCTCTCCTGCCGTTAAAGACGCGATTGCCGCAGCCCGTGCGAAAGGCGTGAGCGTGGTGCTGTGCACCGGTCGCCCGTACGCAGGTGTTCACAGCTACCTGAAAGAGCTGCACATGAATGAACCGGGTGATTACTGCATTACCTACAATGGCGCGCTGGTGCAGAAAGCGGCCGATGGCAGCACGGTGGCGCAAACGGCGCTGAGCTATGACGATTACCGCTATCTGGAACAGCTCTCCCGCGACGTGGGCTCGCACTTCCACGCCCTCGACCGCAACACGCTCTATACCGCCAACCGCGACATCAGCTACTACACGGTGCATGAGTCCTTCGTTGCCACCATTCCGCTGGTATTCTGCGAAGCGGAGAAGATGGACCCGGCCACCCAGTTCCTGAAAGTGATGATGATTGATGAGCCTGCCATTCTGGATCAGGCCATTGCCCGCATCCCGGCAGAGGTGAAAGAGAAATACACCGTGCTGAAAAGTGCGCCGTACTTCCTTGAAATCCTCGATAAACGCGTCAATAAAGGCACCGGCGTGAAGTCGCTGGCCGACACGCTGGGGATCAAACCGGCAGAGATCATGACTCTGGGCGATCAGGAAAACGACATTGCGATGCTGGAATATGCTGGCTTAGGCGTGGCGATGGAGAATGCGATCCCGTCGGTGAAAGAGGTGGCGAATTTCGTGACCAAATCCAACCTCGAAGACGGCGTGGCGTACGCTATTGAGAAGTTTGTCCTGAATTAGAGCCCGGTAAAACCCACACTTCCTGACCCGCACCCTGTGCGGGTTTTTTTATCCCCGCAGGAACCTTTCTTTAACATTCCTTTCACTGATTGTTCTTTTTGTGATCCAGATTGTAGTACAACACAATGTGATTGTACTACATTACGACCACGGCAATGACGAATGGCATCACGTTTGTACTGCAAAATTGAGGCGAAATTCAGCGGTCGCGGTAAAGTAGTGATGGACATACAGAGCACAAGGACTCTCCATGACTCTCAATAAAACCGATCGCATCGTCATTACGCTGGGCACTCAGATTGTGGGTGGCAAGTACGTTCCCGGTTCTCCGCTCCCTGCAGAGGCGGAACTGTGTGAGGAGTTTGAAACCTCGCGCAACATCATCCGGGAAGTGTTCCGCTCGCTGATGGCGAAGCGGCTGATTGAAATGAAGCGTTATCGCGGCGCCTTTATCGCCCCGCGAAACCAGTGGAACTACCTCGATACCGACGTTCTGCAGTGGGTACTGGAAAACGACTACGACCCACGGCTGATCGGCGCGATGAGCGAGGTGCGAAATCTGGTAGAGCCAGCCATCGCCCGCTGGGCGGCGGAACGCGCAACTTCAGGCGACCTGGCGCAGATTGAGTCGGCCCTGAACGACATGATCGCCAACAACCAGGACCGGGATGCCTTTAACGAGGCGGATATCCGTTACCACGAGGCGGTGCTGCAGTCGGTGCATAACCCGGTGCTACAGCAGTTGAGCGTGGCGATCAGCTCGCTACAGCGAGCAGTATTTGAACGAACCTGGATGGGTGATGAGGCCAACATGCCGAAGACGCTCCAGGAACATAAAGCGCTGTTCGATGCGATACGGCATCAGGACAGCGATGCGGCAGAGCAGGCGGCGTTGACCATGATCGCCAGCTCAACACGAAGGTTGAAGGAAATCACATGACATCTCGCTACATCGCAATTGACTGGGGATCAACCAATCTGCGCGCCTGGCTGTATCAGGGCGAGCAGTGCCTGGAGAGCAGGCAATCAGAAGCAGGCGTCACGCGTCTGAACGGTAAATCCCCCGAGGCGGTGTTAGCAGAGGTGACCCAAAACTGGCGCGACGGCGCCACGCCGGTGGTGATGGCGGGAATGGTCGGCAGCAACGTGGGCTGGAAGGTAGCCCCTTATCTGCCGGTTCCTGCTCATTTCTCTGCCATTGGCGAGCAGTTAACGTCCGTTGGCGACAATGTCTGGATTATTCCCGGCCTGTGCGTCTCTCGCGACGATAACCACAACGTGATGCGCGGCGAAGAGACCCAGCTGCTCGGCGCCCGCACGATCTCTCCTTCTTCTGTCTACGTAATGCCCGGTACGCACTGCAAATGGGTGCAGGCCGATGCTCAGCAGATCCACGATTTTCGCACCGTGATGACCGGCGAACTGCACCATTTACTGCTTAAGCATTCGCTGGTGGGCGCCGGTTTACCTGAGCAAGCCACCTCCCCAGAGGCGTTTGCCGCCGGGCTTGAGCGCGGGATCGCTTCCCCCGCCGTTTTGCCGCAGCTTTTTGAGGTTCGCGCCTCGCACGTGCTGGGAACGCTTCCCCGCGAGCAGGTCAGCGAATTTTTATCGGGCCTGCTGATTGGCGCAGAAGTCGCCACCCTGAGCGAACAGTTCGCCGGGCAGCAGTCCATCACCCTCGTCGCGGGTTCATCGCTGACTTCACGTTACCGCCAGGCGTTCCACGCCATCGGGCGCGACGTGGCGGCGGTAGAAGGCGACACGGCATTTCAGGCTGGAATAAGGAGCATCGCTCATGCAGTGGCAAACTAATCTTCCCCTTATCGCAATCCTGCGCGGCATCACCCCTGACGAGGCCTTAGCCCACGTTGGCGCGGTAATTGACGCCGGATTCGACGCGGTGGAAATCCCGCTCAACTCCCCGGCGTGGGAAAAAAGCATTCCGGCGGTGGTGGATGCCTTTGGCGACAGAGCGCTGATCGGCGCGGGAACAGTGCTGAAACCGGAGCAGGTGGATCAGCTTGCGAAGATGGGCTGCAAGCTTATCGTCACGCCCAATATCAACCCCGAGGTGATCCGCCGCGCGGTGGGCTACGGCATGACCGTCTGCCCGGGATGCGCCACGGCAACAGAAGCCTTTACTGCCCTCGATGCGGGCGCACAATCGCTCAAAATTTTCCCGTCTTCGGCCTTCGGCCCGGATTACATCAAAGCGCTGAAAGCGGTCTTACCCGCCAGCGTGCCGGTCTTTGCGGTGGGCGGCGTCACACCAGAAAACCTTGCCCAGTGGATGAACGCCGGTTGTGTCGGGGCGGGTCTTGGCAGCGATCTCTATCGCGCCGGGCAGTCCGTAGAACGTACCGCCCAGCAGGCGGCAGCATTTGTGAAAGCGTATCGAGAGGCAGTGAAATGAAAATTACCAAACTCACCACGTACCGTTTACCGCCGCGTTGGATGTTCCTGAAAATCGAAACCGACGAAGGGGTGGTTGGCTGGGGCGAACCGGTCATTGAAGGCCGCGCGCGCACCGTCGAAGCGGCGGTGCATGAGCTGGGCGAATACCTGATTGGCCAGGATCCGGCCCGCATTAACGACCTGTGGCAGGTGATGTACCGCGCGGGCTTCTACCGCGGCGGCCCGATCATGATGAGCGCCATCGCCGGTATCGACCAGGCGCTGTGGGATATCAAAGGCAAAGTGCTGAATGCCCCGGTCTGGCAGCTGATGGGTGGCCTGGTACGCGACAAAATTAAGGCCTACAGCTGGGTCGGCGGCGACCGTCCGGCAGAAGTGATCGACGGCATCAACAAGCTGCGCGGCATCGGGTTCGACACCTTTAAGCTCAACGGCTGCGAAGAGATGGGGATTATCGACAACTCGCGTGCGGTCGATCGCGCCGTGAATACCGTGGCGCAGATCCGCGAGGCCTTCGGCAACGAGATTGAGTTTGGTCTGGACTTCCACGGCCGCGTCAGCGCGCCGATGGCGAAAGTGCTGATCAAAGAGCTGGAGCAGTATCGTCCGCTGTTTATCGAGGAGCCGGTGCTGGCCGAGCAGGCTGAGTACTACCCGAAACTGGCGGAGCAGACCCATATTCCGATCGCAGCGGGCGAACGTATGTTCTCGCGCTTCGAGTTTAAGCGTGTGCTGGAGGCGGGCGGTATTGCGATCCTGCAGCCGGATCTCTCCCACGCGGGCGGCATCACCGAATGCTACAAAATCGCCGGGATGGCAGAAGCCTACGACGTGGCGCTGGCGCCGCACTGCCCACTGGGACCGATTGCGCTGGCCGCCTGTCTGCATGTGGACTTCGTCTCACGCAACGCCGTGTTCCAGGAACAGAGCATGGGTATTCACTACAACAAGGGCGCGGAGCTGCTCGACTTTGTGAAGAACAAAGAGGACTTCAACATGGAAGGCGGTTTCTTCAAACCGTTAACCAAGCCGGGCCTTGGCGTGGAGATCGACGAAGCCAAAGTCATTGAGTTGAGTAAAAATGCGCCGGACTGGCGTAACCCGTTATGGCGTCATGAAGACGGTTCTGTAGCGGAGTGGTGATCACCACCCCGTAGGCCCGGTAAGCGTAGCGCCACCGGGCAAAATTCTCACAGATAAAAATATAACCCTCTGTAAATTACAGGGCATGGTGAGCGGCTTCGCTATGCCCAAAATCTGGAGACAGATTGCGATGGATATTCCAGTTACTGCTACAAAAACCGGGCGTCGCCGTTACCTGACGCTGATGATGATCTTTATTACCGTGGTCATCTGTTATGTTGACCGCGCCAACCTGGCCGTGGCCTCGGCCCATATCCAGGAAGAGTTTGGCATCACCAAAGCGGAGATGGGTTACGTCTTCTCGGCCTTTGCCTGGCTCTATACGCTGTGCCAGATCCCGGGCGGCTGGTTCCTCGACCGCGTCGGCTCGCGCCTGACCTACTTTATCGCTATTTTCGGCTGGTCCGTGGCGACATTGTTCCAGGGTTTTGCCACTGGTTTAATGTCGCTGATTGGCCTGCGCGCTATCACCGGGATTTTCGAAGCCCCGGCATTCCCGACCAACAACCGTATGGTGACCAGTTGGTTCCCGGAGCAGGAGCGTGCCTCTGCGGTTGGGTTCTATACTTCCGGCCAGTTTGTCGGCCTGGCGTTCCTGACCCCGCTGCTGATCTGGATCCAGGAGCTGCTGAGCTGGCACTGGGTGTTTATTGTCACCGGCGGGATCGGCATTATCTGGTCGTTTATCTGGATTAAGGTCTATCAGCCGCCGCGCCTGACCAAAAGCATCACCAAAGCCGAGCTGGATTATATTCGTGACGGCGGCGGTCTGGTGGATGGCGATGCACCGGTGAAAAAAGAGGCCCGTCAGCCGCTGACCAAAGCTGACTGGAAGCTGGTGTTCCACCGTAAGCTGGTGGGCGTTTACCTGGGGCAGTTTGCGGTGACCTCGACGCTGTGGTTCTTCCTCACCTGGTTCCCGAACTACCTGACCCAGGAGAAAGGCATTACCGCGCTGAAGGCGGGCTTCATGACCACGGTGCCGTTCCTGGCAGCCTTCTTTGGCGTGCTGCTCTCCGGCTGGCTGGCGGATAAGCTGGTGAAAAAAGGCTACTCCCTCGGCATCGCGCGTAAAACGCCGATCATCTGCGGACTGCTGATCTCCACCTGCATCATGGGCGCGAACTACACCAACGATCCGGTGTGGATTATGACCCTGATGGCGGTTGCCTTCTTTGGTAACGGCTTCGCCTCTATCACCTGGTCGCTGGTGTCGTCCCTGGCGCCGATGCGTCTGATCGGCCTGACTGGCGGGGTGTTTAACTTCGTTGGCGGTCTGGGCGGGATCACCGTACCGCTGGTGATCGGCTACCTGGCGCAGGACTACGGTTTCGGCCCGGCGCTGGTCTATATCTCAGCGGTGGCGCTGATCGGCGCGCTCTCCTACATCCTGCTGGTAGGCGACGTGAAACGGGTAGGCTAATCCCCGGCAATGCTATACCCTGATGCGACATCCGCGCATCAGGGTATCTTCATGAAACAAATCACTTTCGCTCCCCGCAACCATCAGCTCACCAACACCCGCATCTGGACCGCAGACAGCCAGTGGCTGGTCTTTGACGTTCGTCCTTCCGGGGCGTCCTTTACCGGCGAAACCATCGAGCGGGTTAATGTCGACACGGGTGAGGTGGAGGTGATTTATCGCGCCACAAACGACGCGCATGTGGGGGTGGTGACCGTCCATCCTTGGGAAAATAAGTACCTCTTTATCCACGGCCCGCAACATCCTGATGCCCACTGGCAGTACGATTTTCACCACCGCCAGGGGGTGATTGCCGAACAGGGGCAGGTAAATAATCTCGATGCGATGGATATCACCGCGCCTTTCACGCCCGGCGCGCTGCGCGGCGGCAGCCATGTCCATGTGTATAGCCCGGACGGGCAGTACGTCAGCTTTACCTATAACGACCACGTGCTGCACGAGTACGATCCTAAGCTCGATTTACGTAACGTGGGCGTGGCCGCGCCCTTCGGCCCGGTCATCCCGCAGGGCGAGCATCCGCGCAACTATGCCGGCTCATACTGGAGCGTGCTGGTCAGCCGTACTACCCCGACGCCAAAACCTGGCAGTGACGAGATCAACCGCGCCTATGAAGAGGGCTGGGTCGGCAACAACCGGCTGGCCTTTATCGGTGACACCCTTGCCGCTGGCGGTGAAAAAGTACCGGAGCTGTTTATCGTTGATTTGCCGAAAGATGAGCAGGGCTGGAAACAGGCTGGCGATTTACCGCTTCAGGGCACGGCGGATCGTATGCCCGCGCCGCCTGCCGGGGTGGTGCAGCGCCGCTTAACCTTTACCCATAACCATCGCTATCCCGGGCTGGTGAACGTGCCGCGCCACTGGGTACGCAGCAACCCGCAGGCGACGCAAATCGCGTTCCTGATGCGTGACGATAAAGGCGTGGTGCAGCTGTGGCTGATCGCCCCGGAAGGGGGAGAGCCCCGCCAGCTCACCCATAACGACAGCGATATCCAGTCGGCATTTAACTGGCATCCGGCGGGCCATTCACTGGGGTTTGTGCTGGAGGATCGTATTGCCTGCTGTGATGCCGCTTCGGGTGCGGTGACGTTTTTGACGTCCGATCACGGCAATCCGCCGTCCGGGGATGCGGTAGTTTACTCGCCTGACGGGCGCTATCTGGCCTGGATGGAGGAGGTCAACGGTTTCCGTCAGCTATGGGTAACAGAAACCGGGTGCTAATCAGCGAGCGGGCATTTCGGCGGGCGGGATGACGGCGTTGGTCGCCAGCGTCTTCTCCTCGCTTTGCTCCACGCGGGAGCGAACGGATTTATCCGTGCGGAAGAGATCCCACGGCAGCAGCAGGGTATCGATAACAGCAGTAAACGGCATATCCAGCACCACCAGCGATTTAGTGCCCCAGTTGGTGTCGTCATCTGCCAGCATGTTCGCGCTGGCGCGCGTCCCGGGATACGTTCCTTCTTTACCGCCGGTGTGAGACATCACGCTCGAACACCCGCAAAGCAAAACTATCGCGCTGAACATAGTCAGCTTTATCAGAACATTTTTCATTATCAGTCAGTCATCATCAATGGCCCAATACAGACCCGCAACCGGGTTTATAACGGTCCACTCGTAAAATGAATAGTTGAAAAGTACCGCTCTGTGGTACCTATCGCATTTTAACCTTCCGTGCTGTAGTCCCAGTCTATTCCAGTACCCGCAAAGTGCAAAAAATTCTCACCAGGTTGCTCTTGAAAAGGACGGAAGCAGACCCATTTTAAGAGAGTATCAATGAACAAACGTGCCTGAGGGGCGTTTGGGATACCCCAGCCTGTCCACCGTGGAAGGCGACAATTCTTGCTGATTTCAGGAGTATTAACTGTATGCGTAACTTTGATCTTTCTCCGCTTTATCGTTCAGCCATTGGCTTCGATCGTCTGTTCAATCATTTAGAAAACAACCAAAGCCAGAGCAATGGCTACCCTCCATACAATGTTGAACTGGTTGACGAAAACCACTATCGCATCGCGATTGCCGTGGCCGGTTTTGCTGAAAGCGAACTGGAGATCACCGCGCAGGACAACCTGCTGGTGGTGAAAGGCGCGCATGCGGGCGAGCAGAAAGAACGTACCTACCTCTATCAGGGCATCGCGGAACGTAACTTTGAACGTAAGTTCCAGTTAGCTGAGAACATCCACGTTCACGGCGCGAACCTGGTTAACGGCCTGCTGTATATCGATCTGGAACGTGTAATTCCGGAAGCGAATAAACCGCGCCGTATCGAAATTAATTAATTATTCGGGTCGCTGCGGCGGCCCATACCGGAATGCTTGCCGAGATCGGGAGCATATGCGAATCGATAAAGATTTGCAGGAACAACTGCGCACAAAATTAAACTGTGCCGAACTCGCTTCTCAGAAGGAGATTTAGTATGCGTAACTACGATTTATCCCCGCTGCTGCGTCAGTGGATCGGTTTTGACAAACTGGCTACCGCGCTGCAAAGCACCACCGAAAGCCAGACCTTCCCGCCGTATAACATCGAAAAGAGCGACGATAACCACTATCGCATTACGCTCGCGGTGGCGGGATTCAGCCAGGATAACCTCGATATCCAGCTGGAAGGCACGCGCTTGACGGTGAAAGGCACGCCGGAAAAACCGGAGACCGAAACCAAATGGCTGCATCAGGGGCTGGTCACTCAGCCGTTCAGCCTGAGCTTTACCCTGGCTGAACATATGGAAGTGACGGGCGCGACCTTCACTAACGGGCTGCTGCATATCGATATCACCCGCAACGTGCCGGAGGCAATTGCCCCGCAGCGGATCGCCATCAGCGAACGCCCGGCCTTGAACAGTTAATGTTGTTGCGTGCCCGGCGGCGCTGCGCTTGCACGGGCCTACGGGTTTGATGCCCTCGCACACACTAAAAACGGTCACCTTCGGGTGACCGTTTTGCTTTTACCTCCGTTTTTTTGTGCGCCATCGCCCATACAACCCGCCTGCGCTCTGCGAAAATCCCTTGTAATAATAATGTTATTCACAGGGATGCCGTCATGAGTGATATAGCGTTAACGGTCAGTATTCTGGCATTGGTTGCGGTGGTCGGGCTGTGGATAGGCAATGTCAAAATTCGCGGCGTCGGGTTCGGCATTGGCGGGGTGCTGTTTGGCGGGATTTTTGTCGGTCATTTTGCCGACCAGCTGGACATCACGCTTAGTGCGCAAATGCTGCATTTCATTCAGGAATTTGGCCTGATCCTCTTCGTCTATACCATCGGTATTCAGGTCGGGCCCGGCTTTTTCGCCTCGCTGCGCGTCTCGGGCCTGCGCCTCAACCTTTTTGCGATGGGGATTGTGGTGATGGGCGGGCTGGTCACCGCCCTGCTGCATAAACTTTTCGCCATCCCGCTGCCGGTGGTGCTGGGCATATTCTCCGGGGCGGTCACCAACACCCCCGCACTGGGGGCCGGACAGCAAATTCTGCGCGATCTGGGTATCGAGCCCGGCATCGTGGATCAGATGGGCATGAGCTACGCCATGGCCTATCCGTTCGGCATCTGCGGCATTCTGCTCACCATGTGGCTGATGCGCGTTCTGTTTCGCATCAACGTCGAGCAGGAAGCCCGGGAGCATGAATCCACCCTTACCCAGGGTCAGGCGTTGATTAAAACCATCAACATCCGCGTCGATAACCCCAATCTCAACAACCTGGCGATCCATGATGTGCCGATCCTCAACAGCGCCAACATTATCTGTTCCCGTCTGAAGCGCGAGCAGACCCTGATGGTGCCGCTGCCCGGAACGGTGCTCCAGACCGGCGACCTGCTGCATCTGGTCGGCCAACCGGTGGATCTGCACAACGCCCAACTGGTGATTGGTCAGGAGGTCGACACCTCGCTCTCCACCCGCGGCACCGATATGCGCGTCGAGCGGGTGGTGGTCACTAACGAACGGGTATTGGGCAAGAAAATCCGCGATTTGCAGGCAAAAGAGCGTTACGACGTGGTGATCTCGCGCCTGAACCGCGCCGGGGTTGAGCTGGTGGCCAGCCCGGAGGGCAGCCTGCAGTTTGGTGACATCCTCAATCTCGTCGGGCGTCCGGCCTCCATTGATGCCGTGGCCAATATCGTGGGCAACGCGCAGCAAAAACTGCAGCAGGTGCAGATGCTGCCGGTGTTTATCGGCATCGGTCTCGGGGTGCTGCTCGGTTCCATTCCGCTGTACGTGCCGGGATTCTCGGTGGCGCTCAAGCTGGGGCTGGCAGGCGGGCCGCTGATTATGGCCCTGATCCTCGGGCGTATCGGCTGCGTGGGTAAGCTCTACTGGTTTATGCCCCCGAGCGCCAACCTTGCCCTGCGCGAGCTGGGGATTGTCCTGTTTCTGGCGGTGGTGGGGCTGAAATCGGGTGGGGATTTCGTCGTGACGCTGACTCGCGGCGACGGGGTTAGCTGGATTGGCTATGGCATTCTTATTACCGCCGTCCCGCTGATTACGATGGGCATTCTGGCGCGGCTGTTGGCGAAGATGAACTACCTGACCCTGTGCGGCATGCTGGCCGGGTCGATGACCGATCCCCCGGCGCTGGCCTTTGCCAACAACCTGCATGCCACCAGCGGTGCGGCGGCGCTCTCCTACGCCACGGTCTATCCGCTGGTGATGTTTATGCGCATTATCACACCGCAGCTGCTGGCGGTGCTGTTCTGGGGGATGGGTTAACCCTCTAACCCTAATCGGGCGAACTGCTCTGCCGGGGCGTCGCTCTCCTGCAGGAGACGCACCAGCAGGGCGATCATCCGCGCTTCGATGGCTTGATCGTCAATCGGGCACTGTTGGTGCGGATCGGTGTGTAAATCGAACAGCAGATTGCCGACGCGATTGACCCCCGGGTATTTTTCCTGCGCCGGAATACGCAGCGTTTTGACCCCTTTGGTAAAGCGGAAGGGCGGCGCCAGGGCAATCGACTCCAGCTCCTCCGGGGTAAAGCGGGTGTTCATCTTGATCGGCATCAGGGTGTAGTTGGCGATGTCATTTTCCCGCCCGGGCAGCGCGGCGCGCATGTAGACATAGCGCCCGTCCGTGACGTTGACATGGCCGCTGAAAACCCCGAACAGGGCCGCATCACGCACCGGGGTGTCATCCTCCAGGATGCGGGCTAACGGACGACCCTGAACATCGGGCGGGATCGGCTGGTTGAAGAACTCCAGCAGCGTGGGCGCCCAGTCAATCATCTGCACCAGCGCATCGCGCTGCACCCCCTGATGGCCGCTGCGCGGATCCCAGATAAACAGCGGGTTATTCGCCACCTCGTTGTAATAGGGCATCTGGTTTTTCGCCCACCAGCCATGCTCCCCGAGCAGAAAGCCGTGATCGGTCCCGACAATCAACATCGTATCGCGCCACAAATCGTGGCGGTCCATCAGGTCGAGAATACGGCCCAGGTTGCGATCGCACATGGAGACCAGGGCACGATAGCGGCAGCGAATATGCTCTACCGCCTCCGGGCTCTCCTCCACCTTGCCGCGCGGCCAGTCGTAATGCGGCCCGTCCCAGGGATCCTGATATAACGCGAGATACTCCTCGGTGGTGTAAAACGGCTCGTGCGGGTCGAAGGTCTCCACCTGCAACAGCCAGCTGTCCTGCTGATGGTTGTTGTCGATGAACTCGCATCCGGCGTTAAAGACCCGGGTTTGCGGGAAATCCGCTTCCTGCTGAATGTATTCGCGGTTAACCCAGTCATGTCGCCATAGCCCCGAGACTCCACCGCCGGTTTGCTTCTGCGGCACCCGCAGCACCTCCGGGATCGCCGGGTCGGCGACGCTGCCTTTCCAGTGATCCCCCTCCTGGCCACGGATGATTTCCCATGAACTGTAGCGGTTATGGTAGTTGCCGCCGCCGTCCTCCCAGTAATGCAGATGGTCGCTGATCAGGTGGGTATAGACGCCCGCTTTTTTCAGTAGCTCCGGCATGGAGTCGTCAAATGGCTCCAGCGGCCCCCACTCCCGGTGCAAGAAATTATACCGGCCGGTGTGCAGCTCCCGGCGGGCGGGCATGCAGGGCATACTGCCGACATAGCTGTTGTTGAAGGTGGCGCAGCGGGCCGCCAGGCGCTGGAAGTTGGGTGCCTGAGTGATCATATCCCCGTAAGGCGGCAGATAGTGTTTATTCAGGCTGTCGAAGAGCAGAATGATCGCTTTCATCGTCGCTCCTTAACGGGCCTGAATCAGGTGCGGGAAATGTTCTTCAATCACCGCGTAGATCTGCTTCCCGATGGTCTCGCCGTCCATAATATTTTCGATGGGGATCAGATACTGCCCGTGGCGAGGATCGAGGCTCACCACGTCGATGAGCTTTTTCGAAATGGCGTAAATATCGGCCCAGTCGGTAAACCCACCAACCTCGCCTGCGGCGGTATGCTTCATGTCGAAATTAATGTCATATTTCGCTAACGCTTTTTTCACCACCGTCTGCAACATCACGCTACTGCCGACACCGTAGCCGCAAACAAAGAGAATATTAATTTTGTCTTTCATGACGATATCCTTTTCACAATGAGATGATTTAGCCCGCGTAAGGCCCGAGATGGAACGTTGAAGCAATAAACTTAAGTACTTCACAAATGGCAGGCCATAAGGTCGCCCAGTCGAAAATACCGGTCCAGCCCACCCCTTCGGCTGCCAGCCCGGTTAAGGGAATAGCCCATACGGTGCCGAAGGTCTGAATAATCCCCAGCAGGAAGGTACAAATAATTACGGCGCGATAACCGCCCAGCCGGTTGGCTAATACCCCTATCGGGCCGCCCGAGAAAAATAACGGCACAAAACCGGGGAGCACCATAATAGGGCTGTTAGTAATAAGCAGAATACCCATCGAGAATATGGTGCCAAAGGTACAGAAGATAAATCCGAGGGTGGCGGCATTCGGGGAGAAGGGCAGTAATGCCGCGACATCGACGGCGGGAATCGCATCCGGAATTAAACGATCCTGCCAGCCTTTAAACGAGGCATTAATTTCTCCGACCATCATGCGCACCCCCTGCAACAGGATCACCATATACATGGAGAACTGCAGGCCGAGGTTAATAATATAGATATACCAGGGCTTCCCTTTTGCCATGGCCTGAACGTTATCGATGCCGGTGGTCAGCAAAAACCCGCCGACGAACAGCGTCATCACGATGGCGATGGAGGTGACGTTATGGTTAAAAATCGCCAGCCAGCCGGGCAGCTTCATGTTCTCGGCATCCTGCTTCTCGGCGTCGCCAAACAGGTGGGCGAATTTCGAGAAAAACCAGATCCCCAGCATCTGGTTATGGGCGATGGTAAAGCCCGCATTATTGGTGATTTTAGCGACCGGTTTGGCAATCAGGGTGGTGGCAAAGGCCCAGAACAAACCGGTTAATACCCCGGCGATAATAATCGACTGTACCCAGCCAAAGCCCAGCCAGAAGACGATCAGCCATAGCACCGCCTGGGAGTGAGACACCCCCGTATTACCGGTCAGGAAAATGCCTTTCACCTTTGTGTAGCGGCCAAACAGGACCAGCAGCAGGTTGGTAAAAAAGGCCAGTACAAACACATAACCGACAAAACCGAAATTATCCCCGAGCGCAATCTGGGTTGCCGCTTTCATGGCATACGAATCCATTAAATAACCATGGATACCGTAAGATTTGCTCACCGCATCGGCGACGGGCTTAAAGGTGGCTGAAAACTGAAACCCGCCAAAGAGCACCATCATTAATCCCACCATGGCGCTCACCATACCGGTAATAATTTTAATCGGCGATTTCTTATCAAGGGCATAACCTAGCCCCACCAGCAATCCAATTAAAATAGCGGGTTCGGTTAGAAAAGATTGTATTACTGAAATAAAGTCAGAAAACATAATGCAGTCAACCTCCGTGATATTCGCTTCCGGATGAATAAAATCCAGCTGAGTGTTGCTTCTTATTTAATAACGGAACGACTAATACTTTATTTGGTAAGGTATTTTGAAAGCGAAATCACTTTAATAATCAAATCTGGTCATTAGAAGATTGATTGTGATTTTTTGTGATTCTATTTGCAAAATTAATGAGGTATTTGTTTCGATGATTCGAAGGTTTATTCGATAAATTATACATATAAAAAATAGCGGGTGAATGAAGGGGCTTGTCATTGTTGGAATGTTAAATATATAAAAGCCCGATATTTTAGCTTTAATTATTGATATAAAGATTGTTAGGGTAACTCGTTAAATAAATTAGTGATAACAGTTTTATTTTGTGGCATTCACCACATATTTAATGTAAGTGGAGGTATAGGTTTATTTTTGCATCACTCAGTAAGTCTCTCTCCACATTAAGCAAAGGACTGGAAAATGAACGCAGCCTATACTGTGAAACTTAATCCCTACGATAAAAATAAACTCAGCGCATTAATTACAATCGATAGTACGGAGGCGGTAAGGTTTGACTACACCGTCCAGGGTAAAACTGCGAACACCAGCTTTCATTACGGCACCGAGCAATACAGCGTTAATCCGGAAATCACCGTGGTAGGTTTGTATGCCAATTATTTCAATACCGTCACCCTGAATCTTTACACCGAGAACAATGCCGTCGAAACCTTTCTTATATCAATATCAACACAGGGGCAGGACTATGGAGATGTGCCCCTGGCACTGACAATCAATATTACTGATGGCGCGATGGCGGAGAATACTTTAGGGCAGGGCTGGTTTGTCACCAGCGCGTGGAATGGCTATGACATCAATGGCGATCTGCGTATTACCGGCCTGTTTCCCTGGATGTACGGCAACCTGAAAATTATCGAAAACGCGCTTTGGTCGGCGCTGGCCAGCGAAACCTGGGATCCTGACAAGCATGCCTTTGCGCCGACGTTATACCGCTTTAACCTCGCCGGTAAGGTCGCGCAATCCTACACCGCGCCTGCCGGGTATGGTTTTCATCACGACATCACTACCGACGGAAAAGGTAATCTCTGGGTATTAGGCTCCTTGCTGGATGGCTGGAGTGACGAGCAAAAGCTGGAGTGCATCCTCTATAAATACGACATCGCCAGCGGGGCACTGCTCTGGCAGCGTGACTACTCACAGGAATTTATGGGTGCCACGGTACTGGACAATACCGACACCAACGATGTGCATTTCAACAGCCTGGAATATGTCGCAGAGACCGGGCAACTGATGGTCAACTCCCGGTCCAGCTGTACTGTGCTGGGGCTCAATAGCGAGTCCGCGGAGCCGGAGTGGATTATCGATAACCCGGCCTTCCCCGTACTGAATAGCGGCCTGAATCTGCAGGTGGTGGATGCAGATAATTTCAGCTATCCCAACGGCGAGCATGCTGTCTTTATCACACACAACAGCCGGTACCAGGCGTGGCGGGGAGACAACAGGTTCGTTGTCTCCCTGTTCAATAACAACTCCTGCGCAGATGAACAGGGTAATGAGCTGGTCCGTACGATTGAATCGGACCCGGTAACCTATAGCGCCGCCGAACTGGATTCTTTGCCCACCATTCTTGCCATCGATTTAACCGCCTCGACGGTTCAGCGTCTGGATCAATTTCATTTCCCCGGCCAGCGCAGCGAGCTCACGTCATCGGTATTTGATGTCGGGAATGCGTATTACAATGTCTATTTCGGAGCCGAACAATCCTTCTTCGTTTTTGATACCGATAATAATATCGGGGTATCGATTTACGATATTGATACCGGCTTAGGCTATCGCGGCAGAATATTCACTTACGATGAGCTGCGTTCATTAATTTAAAAATACCCTCAGCGGCAAGATAAGACCTCGTGTTACTTGCCGCTTTTACAGTGCCTGTAAGCTGTTCCCCTGGCTGACGTTATACCGCCGCCATCACCGGATCCTGCTGGTGGGAATTACTCCCCTCGATACGTTACTATTGCCGCAGTTTTGTACACCGGAGAGTCAGACAGGAGACGTCATGAAAATTTCCCGCCTCGGCGAAGCGCCGGATTATCGCTTCTCGCTGGCCAACGAGCGTACCTTTCTGGCGTGGATCCGCACCGCGCTGGGTTTTCTGGCGGCCGGTGTTGGTCTCGACCAGCTGGCGCCCGATTTTGCCACGCCGGTGATCCGCCAGCTGCTGGCGCTGCTGCTGTGCCTCTTTTCTGGCGGGCTGGCGATCTACGGCTACCTGCGCTGGCTGCGTAATGAAAAGGCGATGCGCCTGAAAGAAGATCTGCCTTACACCCACAGCCTGCTGCTTATCAGCCTGATCCTGATGATAGTGGCGGTGATTGTGATGGGGCTGGTGCTGTATGGCGGATAGCCGTAAAGCGCGTCGCCTGGCCGATCCGGGGTTGCAACCGGAGCGCACGTCGCTTGCCTGGTTGCGCACCCTGTTTGGTTATGGGGCGTTGATGGTGCTGGCGGTCAGGCACAACTGGCAGCAGGCGGGCCCGCTGTTCTGGGTCGCCCTGGGGGTGCTGGCGATGGTGGCGCTGATCCTCTGGCAGTACACCCGCAACCGCGCCCGGATGGACGTTTCGCTGTACGACTTTTCAGCATCCCGACCGGTGCGTATTAAATTTTTGATCTCCCTCGCAGTGTTCTCCCTCGCATTACTGTTTGCTGCTAGTCACGTTCACCATCTCACTATTTTTATCAGGGATTTTGCATGACAGGATGTCAGGTCATGGCCAAGCCGGCCAGTTCACGTTGCAATCTCAACTGCCACTACTGTTTTTACATCGATAAACCCCAGCAGCCGATCATGGATGACGCCACGCTGGAGACTTTCATCCAGCAGCATATCGCCGCCCAGCCGGGGCCGGAGGTGCAGTTTGCCTGGCAGGGTGGGGAGCCGACGCTCTGCGGGCTGGATTTTTTCCGCCGCGTCGCGGCGCTACAGCACCGCTATGGTGGAGGAAAGCGTATCACCAATGCCTTTCAGACTAACGGGATCCTGCTTAACGACGCCTGGTGTCGGTTCTTTCGCGAGGAGGGCTGGCTGGTGGGGATCTCGCTGGATGGCCCGGCGGCGCTGCATGATGCGTACCGCGTCAGCCGCAGCGGCAATCCTACCCATCACAAGGTGCTGGCGGCGATTGAGAAGCTGCGCGCCCATCAGGTTTCGTTTAACCTGCTGACGGTCGTCAATCGGCAGAACAGCCGCCAGCCGGAGCGCCTGTACCGCTATCTACGCGCGCTGGGCACACCTTATCTGCAGTTTCTTCCCCTGCAGGAGCACGATAATCCGGAATCGGTGAGCGATGCGCAGTGGGGAGCGTTCCTGTCGATGGTGTTTGACGTCTGGGTGCGGGAGGATATTGGCCGCGTCTATGTCCAGCTCTTCGACTCAACGCTGGGAGTGTGGTGCGGCTATCCGTCGCAGATGTGCTCCCTTGCCGTCACCTGCGGCCACGCCTTTGCGCTGGAGGCCAATGGCGATCTCTTCCAGTGCGATCACTACGTCTGGCCCCAGTACCGGCTGGGCAATATCCATCAGACGCCGCTGGCAGAGCTGAATCAGAGTGAAGCGGCCATCGCTTTTGGCCTGCGCAAACAAACAGATTTATCTGCCGAATGCCAGGCCTGCCCGATGCGTCACCTGTGCAACGGCGACTGCCCTAAACATCGGGTGGATGGCAAAAGCGTGCTCTGTGCAGGGTATCAGGCGTTCTTCCGCCACTCCGCCCCGCATATGCGGGTGATGCGCGATTTAATCCGCCATCACCGCTCGCCTGTCGAGCTGATGGCCCTGCTCCAGCAGAGCCACCGGGCACGTTAACGCCCTTTCGCCAGGTACTTCGCCATCTCCTCGTCCGGCACCATCCCGCCGCCAGTGGCCCACACCAGGTGGGTCGCATTTTCCAGCGAATAGCAACCGGAAGCGGCGAGGCGCACCGGCCCGGCCATGCCCGCCAGCGCCGACGGCTCAAGGCGAATGTTCTCCTCCTGCGCCAGCCAGCCCAGCATGTCGTACATGCTCTGATCGGAGAGGGTATAAAACCCGTCGAGCAGGCGCTCCATCGCGCGACCAACAAAGCCTGAGGCGCGACCCACGGCCAGGCCATCCGCCGCGGTGAGGTTATCGATCCCCAGATCCTGCACCGCAATCTCATCGTGCAGACCGGTATAGACCCCCAGCAGCATGCACGGCGAGTGGGTTGGTTCGGCAAAGATACAGTGAACATGGTCGCCAAAGGCCAGCTTCAGCCCAAACGCCACCCCGCCAGGGCCGCCGCCCACGCCGCACGGCAGGTAGACAAACAGCGGATGCTCCGCATCCACCACCCGGCCCTGTTGGGCAAACTGCGCTTTCAGGCGCTCGCCGGCCACGGCATAGCCCAGAAACAGGGTGCGGGAGTTTTCATCGTCGATAAAGAAGCAGTTCGGATCGTTTTCCGCCGCTTTGCGCCCTTGCTCTACCGCTACGCCGTAATCCTGCTCATACTCCACCACAATCACGCCGTGGCTGCGCAGTTTAGCCTTCTTCCACTCGCGGGCGTCGGCGGACATGTGCACCGTCACCTTAAAGCCGATGCGGGCGCTCATGATGCCAATGGACATCCCCAGGTTGCCCGTCGATCCCACGGCGATGCTGTACTGGCTGAAGAAGTCTTTGAAGCGCGATTCCAGCAGGATGCTGTAATCGTCATTGACGCTGAGCAGCCCGGCGGTCAGAGCCAGTTTTTCGGCGTGAGTCAGCACTTCATAGATCCCGCCACGGGCTTTAATCGAGCCGGAGATCGGCAGGTGACTGTCTTTTTTCAGCAGCAGGGTGCCGGGAATGGTCGCGCCAGACTCTTTCTCCAGCCGTTTTTGCATCAATGGGATGGCTACCAGCTCAGATTCGATAATCCCATTAGTGGCCGCCGTTTCCGGGAACGCTTTAGCGAGGTAAGGCGCAAAGCGGTTCAGGCGCGCCCGGGCATCCTCCACGTCGGCGTCGGTCAGCCCGACATACGGCAGGCCAGCGGCCAGGGTGGTGGCTTTCGGGTTAAGCCAGGTTGTTTCTTTCAGGGCGATCAGATCCTCCACCAGAGGATACTGTGCGATTAAGGTGGTGATGTTTGCGTTTTCCATAGGAGATCTCGTCGTGCCAGATGATGAAAGAAAGCAGGAAGGTGTCACTGAGTGCAAGAAATAATTTGCTAAAACAATACGAGGAAACGCGCTGAAATGATGTTGTAGGATAGAGAGTCAGGAGGCGTGAAAACCTTCTGCAACATCAGCAAAGTAGCTAAGTAGACGGTTGTCGCCTGAAGGCATACGTTGATGAGCCGGTGTAATCAGGCCCATCAACATGAATCTGCCTGACTCCCACATATGTTCGGTGTAAATCAGGTAATGATCGCTGGTACGGTGATAGTTCTCTTGACGTTCTCGCCAGATCTTTTCGTAATGCAGATTAACGTGAATATGATGAACGTTAGCGTCAACGGCGAAGGGCGGGAAGTCAAAGGGTGCGTCCCGACCTAACAAATCGGAAGGCACGCCTGTCGATTTGTAAGTGATAAATTCGGACTTTAGCTGAGGTTCAAGGCCAGGGTGAATACTAAAAGTGGGAAGGAAAAACTCATCCCATGTAACAGGGCTATATTCAGCTGTTACAGCCATCTGGACGTGGCCTTGTTGCCGGTTTCAAGCAAGTGCTGCATCGCAACGAAGTCTGCTCCTGAGTCCCGGGGCGTTGTCTTACGCGTAAGCTGATCGATAAGGCTCAGGTAATTTTTTGTAGCCAAACTAAGCATCTTGATGGCTTTCACAAACGCAAATTCTACAGAAGTTTTGTCATACGCCAGGATAATGTCCTTTTCGGGCAGCATCAGGACAAAGGATTCAGCGATGCCTGCGACATGGATAGTTTGGCTCGAAATCTTCATCGCAAGCTTAGCTGCGGCGTCGAAGTCGCTATCAGCATATCGCGCAAGTTCAACGCGGCTTAACCGTAGATCTTCAGCAATGTCATTAAGCGCCGCCGTAAGATCACTAATATCAGTCTTGTTGATTTTTGCGCCCATCTCGTAAACCCGTTCGACAATCGTAGGCTGACACGCAACCGCTTTGGGTTGCGGCTGGAGACTGGCAATAACCAGTGCTACTGCTGCCTGCAAATGCTGAATTTTGAATTTCACGATAGACTCCATAATCGTCTTTTCCCGACGAGGCATAGCATTCTACTACTCAATTTAACTATAAGCTAAAGAAGTTCATTCGAGAAAGCCCGACGAAAAGCCGGGCCATTAGATGCTTACACCGCCTGCTCGTGATGCGAGGCGCGGGAGGCCAGCGGCAGCCAGCAGAGCACAATCAGCAGGCCCATAAGCGTCATCAGCAGCCCGAGGCTCGCCTGCCCGTTTTGCGGCAGCATCGCCGAGAGCCAGGCCAGCGCGCCGGAGCCGATATTCTGCAGACCCCCTACCAGCGCCCCGGCGGTGCCCGCGAGGAACGGGAAGGGCTCCATCGCGCCGCTGGTCGCCAGCGGGAACAGCATCCCCGCGCCAAAGAAGAACAGCGCGGCCGGGATCAGCAGGGTCCAGACGTTCATCACCCCGAACAGCCCCGGGATCCACATCATCAGCCCCGCCAGCAAGCAGCTCACCACCGACTGCCACATCAGGGTGGTAAAGCGTTTATTGGCCCGCCCGGCAAACCAGGCGCCGAAAAACGCCGCCGGGATCGGCAGGATAAACAGAATACTGACCACCATACTGCTGAGACCCAGCCCGGCACCTAACAGTACGCCAGAGCTGGCTTCGAACACCGCGATACCCGCCAGGCCGCCCACCAGCATCAGCACGTAGCAGTTAAAGGCTCCGTTGCCGAAGAGGATTTTGTAGCTGGTGAGCAGTTTGGTGCGCGGTGCTTCCGCGGGTCGGGTTTCCGGCATCCAGCGCGCCATGCTGAAGGTGACGATGACGCACAGCACCAGCAGGAAGCCGTAACAGGCGCGCCAGGACCACATGGTATCCAGCAGGCCGCCAATCAGCGGGGCCAGCAGCGGGCTGACCAGAATGCCCATATTGAGCAGGCTGTTGGCATGGCGCAGCTGGGTGCCCTGATACATATCGCGCGGCAGGGTACGCGCCATCACCCCGCCAACGCCGGTGCCGACGCCCTGCAACGCGCTGGCGGCAATCAGCACGCTCAGGCTGTGGGTGGTCATGGCAATCACCGTGGCGATCATAAATATCGTCATCCCCACAAGGATCACTGGACGACGGCCAACGCGATCCGAGAGCGGGCCGTAGAACAGTTGCGAGACGCCGTAGGTTAACAGGTAGGCTGCCATCACGCTCTGGACGGCACCCTCGCGTACCTGGAGTTCCTTCGCCATGTCGGCAATAGCCGGGATATAGATGGTTTGCGCCATCTGACCGACGGCGACCAGCAATACCAACATCAGGAGTAAATTAACGTTCCGCTGTCTTTTCATGTTGCTGAATAATTTTGCCAAAAGTGATAAATAAAGAGTAAGTGACTGCGCATTCCCATAAATGCGCGAGGAATCTACCACAGGAAAATGACAAATTAAGCATTGCTGTGATGAATGGAGACGCGGAAAAAGGCAGGATTTGTAAACAAGATCGGCAACTAATATTGCCAGTGATTCAGGCCAGGCGCAGGAGAATGGCGCCACCTGCAATACCCAGCGCCGCAGCAATACGCAGACCCGAAACCTTCTCTTTTAAAAGAACAAATGCGATCAGCGCACCAAAGAGAATGGAGGTTTCACGCAGCGCTGCGACCACCGCCAATGGCGCCTGCGTCATTGCCCATAGCGCCAGGCCATAAGAGCCCATAGTGCCAATGCCGCCGAGTAACCCCTTTTTCCAGTGCAGACGCAGGTAGCTGGACGCGTCGCGCCGACGTGCCACCATCGCCCAGCTCAGCAGACAGAAGCCGTTCATAAAGAAGGTCCACAGCGTATAACCTAGCGCGGTGTCCGATAGCCGTACGCCGGTGCCGTCCACCAGCGTATAACCCGCGATAAAACAGGCATTCAGCAGCGCCAGCCAGATCCCTTTTCGTGACTGCATGCGTCCGTTCATTGCCATGGCCAGTATTGAGAGGCAGATCACTCCGATGCCGGACCAGGCAAACCATGAGAGGTTATCACCCAGCGCCAGCACGCTGATAAGCGCTACCAGCAGCGGCGCGGTACCGCGCATTAGCGGATAGGTCTGACTCATATCGGAGACCTGATAGGTCTTCGCGACCAGAACGGTATACACCACCTGTAGGGCGCAGGAGACAATCAAAAACGGCCAGCTGGCCGCAGATGGTTGGGGAGAGAAGGGAAGCAACACCAGGGCAATCAGCGTGGCGGAGCCGCTGACGCCGATCGCCGAATAGAGCTTATCCGTTCCGGCTTTGACAATGGCATTCCAGCTGGCATGCAGCAGTGCGGCAAAGAGTAAGATGCAGAAAACGGAGAGCGTCATGGCGTATCGGGTGGTGAATTGTCACTCAACTGTAACATTCACAATCCGATGCTGCCAGCCGCTCAGATCGCGCAAAAAAGCCGGTGCGTGACGCGCGGTTCATCCGCGACCAGCGTAAAGCCAGCGCGCTGGTAGAAGGCCCAGGCAGTGTGCGGCGCATGAGTATTAAGAAAATCGAACCAGACGCTGGCATCGGCCATCACCACGGCGAGCAGCTGCCTGCCGATACCCAGCCCACGACAGCTTTCGCTGATATACAGGTGGCGAATACGACCGGCCCGCGGCTGCTGGCTGAACGGATCGCGATTTAGCCCGCAAATCCCCACCAGTTTGCCGTTCAAAAACGCACCCAGCAGCTTTTCACCCGGGGCGTTGAAGCGGTTTTCACCCCGCTCCCAGTTCTCTTCCAGCCGGCGCAGCATATTGAAATTGAGCGCGGTGCTCTCAGTTTTGAGCGCGATATACCCCGGTTCGTCCGGCGTGACAGGCTCAATTAATAAACGCAACATAGCATTCCCTCGTTATTAAAGAGGGGCGGTTTCCCGCCCCCCTTTGGTGCGGCTTGAACCTGAGTTACTTAACGTATTTCAGGACAGCATCAAGCAGTTGCAGTGCTGCAACAATGAGTTTGAGGATAAGTACAACCATATCCACTACGCTCATACGCGTCTCCTCTGGTTAAGGAGCACGATGCTGGCGTACCTTTCCGCCGCCTGTGGCCAGCACCTTTGTTGACGTAACACAGTGTGCTCAGGTGGGGAGTGGAGGCGCTGACGGCACCACCCGTTTCAGCCAGGACTTCGTTGCGCCGGTGTACTACGAGCGGCTCCCCTCACACCCTGTGAACACACCCAGTATAGATAAATACTGTATATATGAACAGTAATTTATGGACAAAACGTGAAGGGCGATCCATACTCAAAGGCGTCAAAATCCGTGCCGTAAATTGCGCGTTTCCGCGCGATCGCGTATACTTCGGGCGTTGACGTAACACAGTGTGCTCTGCGGTCACCAGCCGCAAACACTGCAAAAAAAACCTCGCTCCGGCGGGGTTTTTTGTTTTCATCACCCGACAAGCGAAACGTGATCCCTGACGCATTTTCAGGCAGATGAAAATAATTCCGTTGTCACGCCTGTAAACCTGTGCTTGTATAAATCCACTCAATGATTCCAGATACAGGTTCCTAATGAACGCTTCCCTGCTGACTTCGACCCTACTAAAAACTGCGCACCCAGCCGCAGTGGTCGTCGTGCGTGTGGTGGTGGTCGTCGGCAATGCGCCGTAGGGACTGAATCAACACACGATTCCAAACCCCGCCGGCGCAAACCGGCGGGGTTTTTCGTTAAAAGCCCCCCGGAAAGTCGGCCCATAAGAAGGACTGGAGCATGGCAAGTTCGGGCACAACATCCCACAAGACGCGTTTTACAGGCGCGCAGTTAATCGTTCATCTGCTGGAACGTCAGGGCATTACCACGGTAGCGGGTATTCCTGGCGGGACGGTACTCCCGCTGTATGACGCCTTAAGCCAGAGCACGCAGATCCGCCACGTGCTGGCGCGTCACGAGCAGGGCGCAGGCTTTATCGCGCAGGGCATGGCCCGTACTCAGGGCAAACCGGCGGTCTGTATGGCCTGTAGCGGGCCGGGGGCCACCAACCTGGTGACCGCCATCGCCGATGCGCGTCTCGACTCTATCCCGTTAGTCTGCATTACTGGCCAGGTGCCGGCCTCGATGATCGGCACCGATGCGTTCCAGGAAGTGGACACCTACGGCATCTCTATCCCCATCACCAAGCACAACTATTTAGTGCGCGATATCAGCGAATTACCGCAGGTTATCAGCGATGCGTTCCGTATCGCCCAGTCCGGCCGTCCGGGCCCGGTGTGGATAGACATTCCTAAGGATGTGCAGACTGCTGAAATTGAGATCGAGGTGCTGCCGGAGCCGGGCACCCGCGCGCCATCCCCGAAATTCAGCGTTGAGAGCGTGCGCGAGGCCGCGGCGATGATTAATGCCGCACAACGTCCGGTGCTCTATCTGGGCGGCGGGGTGATCGATGCCCCTGACGCGGTGCGCACCCTGGCGGAAAAAGCCAGCCTGCCAACCACCATGACCCTGATGGCGCTGGGCATGCTGCCAAAAGCGCACCCGCTGTCGCTGGGGATGCTGGGGATGCACGGCGCGCGCAGCACCAACTTTATTCTGCAAGAAGCTGATTTATTGATTGTTCTCGGGGCACGTTTTGATGACCGGGCGATTGGCAAAACCGAGCAGTTCTGCCCGAATGCCAAAATTATTCATGTGGATATCGACCGCGCCGAGCTGGGCAAAATCAAGCAGCCGCATGTGGCGATCCAGGGCGATGTCAACGAGGTGCTGGCCCAGCTGCTGCCGCACATCGACGCTACCCCGCGCAGCGCGTGGCATCAGCAGGTGACCGGCCTGCAGCAGGAGTTCCCGGGCGCCATCCCGACCGAAGGCAATCCGCTCAGCCACTACGGGCTGATTAACGCCGTGGCCGCCTGCGTGGACGACAGCGCCATCATCACTACCGACGTCGGTCAGCATCAGATGTGGACCGCCCAGGCCTATCCGCTGAACCGTCCACGCCAGTGGCTGACCTCCGGCGGGCTGGGAACCATGGGCTTTGGTCTGCCTGCGGCCGTGGGCGCGGCACTGGCCAACCCGGACCGCAAGGTGATCTGCTTCTCCGGCGACGGCAGCCTGATGATGAACATTCAGGAGATGGCCACCGCGGCGGAAAACCAGCTGGATGTGAAAATCATCCTGATGAACAACGAAGCGCTGGGCCTGGTGCATCAGCAGCAGAGCCTGTTCTACAAGCAGGGTGTTTTCGCCGCCACCTATCCGGGGATGATTAACTTTATGCAGATTGCTGCCGGGTTTGGCCTGCACACCTGCGATCTGAATGCCGAAGAGGATGCGCAGGCCTCGCTGCAGGCGGCGATCTCACGCCCTGGCCCGGCGCTGATCCACGTCCGTATCGATCCACAGCAAAAAGTCTATCCGATGGTCCCGCCGGGTGCGGCCAATACTGAAATGGTGGGGGAATAAGCCATGCAAAAACAAAACGATAACGTCATCCTTGAGCTTACCGTCCGCAACCATCCCGGGGTCATGACTCACGTCTGCGGGCTGTTTGCCCGCCGGGCGTTCAACGTGGAGGGCATTCTCTGTCTGCCGATTCAGGGGAGCGAGCACAGCCGCATCTGGCTGCTGGTGAATGACGATCAGCGCCTGGAGCAGATGATGGCCCAGATCGACAAGCTGGAGGACGTGGTGAAAGTGGTGCGTAACCAGTCCGATCCGACCATGTTTAACAAAATTGCGGTGTTCTTCGAGTAAATCACTCCCCGGCGGCGTCCGGGGTAATGATCTTCACAAAGCCGTTCCGGCAGTGGGCCGGATAGTCTGCCGGTAGCGGGCGGTCGCTGATCAGCACATCAAAGACCGACAACGGCCCGATGCTGGCGGGGGCCACTTCATCAAACAGGGCGTAGCGGGCTAGCAGAATTTTGCGGATGCCGTGCTGCATCGCTTTGCGCTTGGTGGCCAGGTCGTCGAGGTTAAACCAGGTCACGCCGTAGTGCTCATGCACGCCGCTGGCGGAGATAAACACCTTGCGTGGGTTCAGGGAGTCCAGCACCGACGGATTGCTGGTGTCGTAAAATGCATCGCTTTTAGCCCGATAGGTGCCCCCACACAGAATGGCGGTGGCGTTGGGCTTCTCATTGAGCGCCATAAACACGCGATGTGAATAGCAGATGCCGGTGAAGGTAATGTCGTCGGGGATCATGCTAATCACCAGCGGCATTTCCGGGCCGTTATCGAAAAAGACCAGATCGTTTTCCGCCACCATGCCGGCCGCCAGAATGGCGATGGGCAGGTCGTCGGGATGGTGAGTCTGACTGCGCACCACCGGTGTTGCAGGCGCGGTGGCCGGTTTATTGACCATCACGATATAGCCGCCCAGCAGGGTCAGGGGAAGCACGTTGTCATGGTTATCCGGGCTGAGATCGCGACGGATGGTCATGACGGAGACTTCAAGCATCCTGGCAGCATCTTTCAGGTGAATGCGATCGGTTTTCTTTAATAGCTCAACCAGACGCCGGATTCGTTCTTTTTGCTTCGTCTCCATTCACCCTCTCCGTACCGTGTGATGTTCCTTAAACCACATTTATGATGCGTCGGGAACATTCTTGTTGCGCCATACTATACTGCCGCCCGGCAGGAAAGAAAAGCCACTTCTCAAACTGCGTTTACTATACAACATACTGTAATTAATGGTTATATTTTAAAAATTCTCTATTCCATCACACTTTTACCGCTGCGCAACGCTCAAACAGTAAACAGCGTGGCGGATCCGCTAATCGCGATCGCAGTCACAAATGATACGAAAATAACATGATAATGTTACGATAATATCATTGTTGTGTGATTGTTTCAGAGAGGTAGTAAACATGGATATCGCGGTTATCGGCTCCAACATGGTGGATCTCATCACCTACATTAATCAGATGCCGAAAGAGGGCGAAACCCTCGAAGCCCCGGCGTTTAAAATTGGCTGTGGTGGCAAAGGCGCGAATCAGGCGGTGGCGGCGGCCAAGCTCAATTCGAAGGTGATGATGCTGACCAAAGTCGGTGATGATATTTTTGCCGATAACACCATCCGCAATCTGGAGTCCTGGGGCATCAACACCACCTATGTGGAAAAAGTGCCGTGCACCAGCAGCGGCGTGGCACCGATCTTTGTTAACGCCAACTCCAGCAACAGCATTCTGATTGTGAAGGGCGCCAATAAATTCCTCTCACCGGAAGATATCGATCGCGCGGCAGACGATCTGAAAAAGTGTCAGCTTATTGTTCTGCAGCTCGAAGTGCAGCTCGAAACGGTTTATCACGCTATTGAGTTTGGTAAAAAGCACGGTATTCAGGTGTTATTAAACCCGGCTCCGGCACTGCGTGAATTAGATATGTCTTATGCCTGCAAATGTGATTTCTTTGTGCCGAATGAAACCGAGCTGGAAATTCTGACCGGCATGCCGGTAAATACCTACGAAAATATCTGCCTCGCGGCGCGATCGCTGGTGGATAAAGGGCTAAATAATATTATTGTCACCATGGGCGAAAAAGGTGCCCTGTGGATGACGCGCGACCGGGAAGTCACGGTTCCGGCAATTAAAGTGAATGCCATCGATACCAGCGGGGCCGGTGATGCCTTTATCGGCTGCTTCGCCCATTACTACGTCCAGAGCGGCGATGTTGAAGCCGCCATGAAAAAAGCCGCCCTGTTTGCCGCCTTCAGCGTCACCGGGAAAGGCACCCAGTCGTCTTACCCCAGCATTGAACAATTCAATGAGTATCTGGCATTGAACGAATAATAAAACCCTGCGAAATAAAAGGTAGCACTATGAACGATAAAAACATCATTCAGATGCCTGACGGCTATCTGAATAAAACCCCTCTGTTCCAGTTTATTTTGTTATCCTGCTTATTCCCGTTATGGGGATGCGCTGCTGCTTTAAATGATATTTTAATTACGCAGTTTAAAAGCGTCTTTGCACTCAGTAATTTTGCCTCAGCGCTGGTGCAAAGTGCGTTTTATGGCGGTTATTTCCTTATTGCTATTCCGGCCTCGCTGGTGATTAAAAAAACCAGTTATAAAGTGGCGATCTTAATCGGATTAACGCTCTATATCGTGGGCTGTACGCTCTTTTTCCCGGCGTCGCACATGGCAACCTACACCATGTTCCTGGCTGCGATTTTTGCCATCGCCATTGGTCTGAGCTTCCTCGAAACGGCGGCCAATACCTACAGCTCGATGATTGGCCCGAAAGCCTACGCCACCCTGCGTCTGAACGTCAGCCAGACCTTCTATCCGATCGGCGCGGTGGCCGGGATTTTGCTGGGTAAATATCTGGTCTTCTCCGAAGGCGACAGTCTTGAGAAGCAGATGGCCGGGATGAATGCCGAGCAGATCCATAACTTCAAAATCCTGATGCTGGATAACACCCTCGAACCCTACAAGTACATGATTATGGTGCTGGTTGTGGTGATGGTGCTGTTCCTGCTGACCCGCTTCCCGACCTGTAAAGTGGCGGCAACGCCGCAGCATAAACGCCCGTCGGCGATGGATACCCTGCGCTACCTGGCCGGCAACGCCCGCTTCCGTCGCGGTATTGTGGCCCAGTTCCTTTATGTTGGGATGCAGGTGGCGGTGTGGTCATTCACTATCCGACTGGCGCTGGAGCTGGGAGACATCAACGAGCGTGATGCCTCTAACTTTATGGTCTACAGCTTTATCTGCTTCTTCATCGGCAAGTTTGTCGCCAACATCCTGATGACCCGCTTCAACCCGGAAAAAGTGCTGATCCTCTATTCGGTGATTGGGGCGCTGCTGCTGGTCTACGTAGCACTGGCCCCGAGCTTCAGTGCGGTGTATGCGGCGGTGCTGGTGAGCATTCTGTTCGGACCTTGCTGGGCCACCATCTATGCCGGCACCCTGGACACCGTGGACAACGAGCATACCGAGATGGCAGGGGCGGTGATCGTGATGGCGATTGTCGGGGCGGCAGTGGTGCCTGCGGTGCAGGGCTATGTTGCTGACCTGTTCCATTCGTTACAGGCCTCGTTCCTGGTCTCAATGCTGTGCTTTGTCTACGTGGGCGTCTACTTCTGGCGTGAGAGCAAAGTGCGCCGCAACCTGACCGAAGCCACCGCTTCCTGAGGAGGATCACCATGACGAAACTTTCCCTGTGGCGCGCGCTCTTTACCGAACAGCCGCGTGCTTTACTGGAAAATGATGACTTCACGGTGACGGCGTTTCGCTACGCCAGCGGCGTGGAGGGGCTGCGGGTGCAAAACAGCCGCGGTCACCTGGTGATCCTGCCCTGGCTGGGGCAGATGATCTGGGATGCGGAGTTCGATGGTCGTGACCTGACGATGCGCAATATGTTCAGCCAGCCAAAAGCGGCAAAAGAGGTGGTCGAGACCTATGGCTGCTTCGCTTTCCACTCCGGGCTGCTGGCTAACGGCTGCCCGTCGCCGGAAGATACCCATCTGCTGCACGGCGAAATGCCCTGCGCGTCGATGGACGACGCCTGGCTGGAGCTGGATGGCGACAGTCTGCGGGTGGCCGGACGCTACGAATATGTGATGGGATTCGGTCATCATTATCAGGCCCAGCCGACGGTGACGCTGCATAAAGAGAGCGCCCTGTTCGATATCGCCATGTCGGTGACCAATCTGGCGACGGTGCCGATGCCGCTCCAGTACATGTGCCACATGAACTATGCCTATGTGGAAGGCGCGACCTTCAGCCAGAACGTACCGGATGAGGCCATTCAGCTGCGCGAGTCGATACCGGCCCACGTGAAGCCGACCGAACAGTGGCTGGCGTTCAACCGACGTCTGCAGCAGGGCGAAGCGACGCTGACCACCCTCGCGGAACCGCAATTCTACGATCCGGAAATTGTCTTTTTCGCCGACCAGCTCGATCGCTACACCGACAGCCCGGAATTCCGCATGATTGCGCCCGATGGCGTCACGTTCATTACCCGTTTCGCCAGTGCCGAGCTGAACTACGCCACCCGCTGGATCCTCTACAACGGCGATCAGCAGGTGGCCGCCTTCGTGCTCCCGGCCACCTGCCGTCCGGAAGGGTTCCTGGCGGCAGAGCGCAGCGGCAGCCTGATTTCGCTGGCCCCGGCGCAAACGCGCAGTTTTACGGTGACCACCGGCATCCTCTGACGGTGTAAATCGTTCATAGCTTGAACAGCAACGCGCTTGCCGCTAAGGTAAGCGCGTTTTTTTAATCCCGCCAGGATCTCACCATGACCACCATCGCCCTTATCGACGATCACCTTATCGTCCGCTCCGGATTTGCCCAGCTGCTGAGCCTGGAGCCCGATTTTCAGGTGGTGGCCGAGTTCGGCTCCGGTCGCGAAGCGCTGGCCGGTCTGCCGGGGCGCGGGGTGCAGGTCTGTATCTGCGATATCTCGATGCCGGATCTCTCCGGCCTGGAGCTGCTGAGCCAGCTGCCGAAGGGGATGGCGACCATTATGCTTTCGGTCCACGACAGCCCGGCGCTGGTGGAGCAGGCGCTGAACGCGGGCGCACGCGGATTCCTCTCCAAACGCTGTAGCCCGGACGAACTGATTGCCGCCGTGCGCACCGTCGCCACTGGCGGTTGCTACCTGACGCCGGATATCGCCATCAAGCTGGCGGCCGGACGCCAGGATCCGCTCACCCGACGTGAACGCCAGGTGGCGGAAAAGCTGGCCCAGGGGATGGCGGTGAAGGAGATCGCCGTTGAGCTTGGCCTGTCGCCAAAAACCGTCCACGTTCATCGCGCCAACCTGATGGAAAAACTCGGCGTCAGCAACGACGTTGAGCTGGCGCGTCGTATGTTTGACGGCTGGTAATGCAGACGCTTTTCTCCCGGCTGGTGGCGGTGGTCGCCAGCTTCTTTATCTTCTCCGCCGCGTGGTTCTGCCTGTGGAGCATCAGCCTGCACCTGGTGGAGCGCCCGGAGCTGGCGGTGCTGCTGTTCCCCTTTGGCCTGCGGCTGGGGCTGATGCTGCAGTGCCCGCGCGGCTACTGGCCGGTGCTGCTCGGGGCCGAATGGCTAATGCTGGTCTGGCTGGCGCAGGAAGTGGCGCTGGCCCATCTGCCCTTATTGATGACCGGAAGCGTGCTGACGCTGATCTCCGTGGCGCTGATCTCCCGCTATCGTCACCAGCGCGACTGGCGCACCCTCCTGCGCCAGGGGGCGGCGCTGATTGCCGCCGCGCTGCTGCAAACCCTGCCGTGGGTGGGCGAGAAGGAGATGCTTAACGCCCTGCTGCTGACCCTGACCGGCGGCCTGACGCTGGCACCCACATGCCTGGTGATCTGGCATTACCTCACCAGCACCGTCTGGCAACCGCTGGGCCCGGCGCTGGTCTCCCAGCCGGTGAACTGGCGCGCCCGACATCTCATCTGGTATCTGCTGCTGTTTGTGGTGAGCTTGTGGCTGCAGCTTGGCCTCCCCGCCGAGCTGTCGCGCTTTACCCCGTTCTGTCTGGCGCTGCCGATTATCGCCCTGGCCTGGCACTACGGCTGGCAGGGGGCGCTGATCGCGACCCTGATGAACGCTATTGCGCTGATCGCCAGCCAGACCTGGCACGACCACCCGGTGGATCTGCTCCTCTCCCTGCTGGCCCAGAGCCTGACCGGGCTGCTGCTCGGGGCGGGCATCCAGCGCCTGCGCGAGCTAAACCAGTCCCTGCAAACCGAGCTGGCGCGCAATCGCCGTCTCGCCGAGCGGCTGCTGGAGACCGAAGAGCATGTCCGCCGCGAGGTGGCCCGCGAGCTGCACGACGATATCGGTCAGACCATCACCGCTATCCGCACCCAGGCGGGCATTGTCCAGCGCCTGGCCCCCGACAACGCGGGCGTGAAGCAGGGCGGGGCGCATATCGAACAGCTCTCGCTGGGGGTATACGATTCGGTGCGCCGTCTGCTCGGCAGACTGCGTCCGCGCCAGCTGGACGATCTGACCCTGGTGCAGGCGGTACGCTCCCTGATGCGCGAGATGGAGCTGGAGAGCCGCGGCATCGTCAGCCATCTCGACTGGCATATCGATGAGACGGCGCTGAGCGAAGGCCAGCGCGTTACCCTGTTCCGCGTCTGTCAGGAGGGGCTGAATAATGTCGTGAAGCACGCCAGCGCCAGCGCGGTGACGCTGCAGGGCTGGCAGCAGGATGAACGCCTGATGCTGGTGATTGAAGACGACGGCTGCGGCCTGCCGCCCGGCTCCGGTCAGCAGGGCTTTGGCCTGGCGGGGATGCGCGAGCGCGTCACGGCCCTTGGCGGTACGCTGGCCATCTCCTGCACCCACGGCACCCGCGTCAGCGTCAGTTTGCCGCTAAGGACACATCATGTTTAAAACGCCCGCCAACGCCGCCCCGATCGGTGACAAAGCCGAGATCGACGCTCGCTATCGCTACTGGCGTCGCCATATCCTGATCACCATCTGGCTTGGCTACGCGCTGTTCTATTTCACCCGCAAAAGCTTTAACGCCGCCGCACCGGAGATCCTCGCCAGCGGAGTAATGACCCGCACCGATATCGGCCTGCTGGCAACGCTGTTTTACATCACCTACGGCCTGTCGAAGTTTTTCTCCGGCATCGTCAGCGACCGCTCCAACGCCCGCTATTTTATGGGCATCGGGCTGATCGCCACCGGGGTAGTGAACATCCTGTTCGGCTTTTCGACCTCGCTGTGGGCCTTTGCCCTGCTGTGGGCGCTGAACGCCTTTTTCCAGGGCTGGGGCGCGCCGGTTTGCGCCCGTCTGCTCACGGCCTGGTACTCGCGCAACGAGCGCGGCGGCTGGTGGGCGATATGGAATACGGCACATAACGTTGGCGGGGCGTTGATCCCCATCGTGGTGGGCGCGGCGGCGCTGCACTACGGCTGGCGTGCGGGAATGATGATTGCCGGAAGTCTGGCCATTGTTGCCGGGCTGTTTTTATGCTGGCGGCTGCGCGATCGGCCGCAAACCGTGGGGCTGCCTGCGGTGGGCGACTGGCGGCATGACGCGCTGGAGATCGCCCAGCAGCAGGAGGGCGCCGGGCTGACCCGCAAAGAGATCCTCACCAGATACGTGCTGCAAAACCCCTGGATCTGGCTGCTGTCACTCTGCTACGTGCTGGTCTACGTGGTGCGGGCGGCGATCAACGACTGGGGCAACCTGTATATGTCCGAGACGCTCGGTGTGGATCTGGTGACCGCCAACTCGGCGGTATCGATGTTTGAGCTGGGCGGGTTTATCGGCGCGCTGGTGGCGGGCTGGGGGTCGGATAAGCTGTTCAACGGCAACCGCGGGCCGATGAACCTGATCTTCGCCGCCGGGATTTTGCTCTCGGTCGGCTCCCTGTGGCTGATGCCCTTTGCCAGCTACGTGATGCAGGCGGCCTGCTTCTTCACCACCGGCTTCTTTGTCTTTGGCCCGCAGATGCTGATCGGCATGGCGGCAGCAGAGTGCTCGCACAAGGACGCAGCGGGCGCGGCGACGGGCTTCGTCGGGCTGTTTGCCTACCTCGGGGCATCGCTCTCCGGCTGGCCGCTGGCGCGGGTGATCGACACCTGGCACTGGAGCGGGTTCTTTGCGGTGATCGCCATCGCGGCGGGGATTTCGGCCCTGCTGCTGCTGCCGTTCCTCAACGCCCAGGCACCGCGTGAGGTGAGCGAAGCGTGATGCGCCTCACCTTTTCGCCGCGAGTGGGGCAAAACTAAGATATTTTCCCGGTTTCACCTGGACGCTGTCTCAGGCGTTGCTCCCGACTGATTTTTACAATGCCTGCCATTCGCAGGTATAAAAAATCAGCTCAGGAGCAAACCATGCTGGCCTTCCTCAACCAGGTGCGCAAGCCGACCCTGGATCTGCCGCTCGATGTGCGGCGCAAAATGTGGTTCAAACCCTTCATGCAGTCCTATCTGGTGGTCTTTATTGGCTACCTGACCATGTATTTGATCCGCAAGAACTTTAACATCGCCCAGAACGACATGATCTCCACCTACGGGCTGAGCATGACCCAGCTGGGGATGATTGGCCTCGGTTTCTCTATCACCTACGGGGTGGGTAAAACCCTGGTTTCCTATTATGCCGACGGCAAAAATACCAAGCAGTTCCTGCCGTTTATGCTGATCCTCTCCGCCATCTGTATGCTCGGCTTCAGCGCCAGCATGGGTGCGGGCTCGGTCAGCCTGTTTATGATGATCGCCTTCTATGCCCTGAGCGGTTTCTTCCAGAGTACCGGTGGGTCGTGCAGCTACTCCACCATCACCAAATGGACCCCGCGCCGTAAGCGTGGATCGTATCTCGGGATGTGGAATATCTCCCACAACCTCGGTGGGGCGGGTGCGGCAGGGGTGGCGCTGTTCGGGGCCAACGTGTTGTTCGACGGCCATGTGATCGGCATGTTTATCTTCCCGTCGATTATCGCCCTGATCGTCGGCTTTATCGGCCTGCGCTACGGCAGTGACTCCCCGGAATCCTACGGTCTGGGTAAAGCCGAAGAGCTGTTTGACGAGGAGATCAGCGAGGAGGACAAAGAGACCGAAGAGAACGAGATGACCAAATGGCAGATCTTCGTTGAGTACGTCCTGAAAAACAAAGTCATCTGGCTGCTCTGCTTCTCCAACATCTTCCTGTACGTGGTGCGGATCGGTATCGACCAGTGGTCTACCGTCTATGCCTTCCAGGAGCTGAAACTTTCCAAAGAGGTGGCGATTCAGGGCTTCACCCTGTTTGAAGTGGGCGCCCTGGTCGGCACTCTGCTGTGGGGCTGGCTCTCCGATCTCGCCAATGGCCGGCGGGCACTGGTGGCCTGCGTGGCGCTGGCGCTGATTATCGCCACGCTGGGCGTTTACCAGCATGCCAGCAACCAGTATGTCTATCTCGCTTCCCTGTTCGCCCTCGGCTTCCTGGTGTTTGGTCCCCAGCTGCTGATCGGCGTGGCCGCAGTCGGCTTCGTGCCGAAAAAAGCGATCGGCGCTGCCGATGGAATTAAGGGCACCTTCGCCTACCTGATCGGCGACAGCTTCGCCAAGCTCGGTCTGGGAATGATCGCCGACGGCACGCCGATCTTCGGCTTGACCGGCTGGGCAGGCACCTTTGCGGCGCTGGATGCGGCAGCGATTGGCTGTATCGTCCTGATGGCGATGGTCGCGGTGCTGGAAGAGCGCAAGATCCGCCGCGAAAAACACGTGCAACGATTGAAAGCAGCCTGAGTGTGCAGGTGACGTTTTGCCCGGCGTGATGCCGGGCTTTTTTACATTTGTACCCCGATTACCTTACCCCGCTTTACACACCCGCTTCGCGCCATGCTCTACAGTGTTATTTCGCTGCCGCCTTTCGCGCAGCCTTAGCCCCTTTTGCTAACGGAGAGCTTGCATGTTGACCCGACGATTGTCCTGCCTTGCGCTGCTGGTGGCGCTGGCCTCACCCGCGATAGCTGCTGATACCCCTACCTACGGCGAGAAGCTGGAAGGCTTTGACTACCCCTGGCCGGTGAAACATTTCACCTTTACCTCGCAAAATCAGTCGCTGGATATGGCTTATCTGGACGTGAAGCCGGAAAAAGCCAACGGCCGCACCGTGGTGCTGATGCACGGTAAAAACTTCTGCGCCGGAACCTGGGAAGGTACCATCCGGGCCCTCGCCGACAGCGGTTATCGCGTGGTGGCTCCGGATCAGATTGGTTTTTGCAAATCCACCAAGCCCGAACAGTATCAGTACAGCTTCCAGCAGCTGGCGGACAATACCCACGCGTTGCTGAAAACGTTGGGCGTCGATCGGGTCACGGTTATCGGGCACTCCACCGGCGGCATGCTGGCAACCCGCTACGCGCTGATGTGGCCGCAGCAGGTGGAACAGCTGGTGATGGTGAACCCGATTGGTCTGGAGGACTGGAAAGCGCGCGGCGTGCCGCATATCACCGTTGATCAGTGGTATCAGCGTGAGCTGAAAGTCAGCGCCGACGGGATCCGCGAGTACGAGAAAAACACCTACTACGCCGGAGAGTGGAAGCCGGAGTACGAGCGCTGGGTCACTATGCTCGCCGGGCTGAATAACGGGCCGGGCAAAGAGCGTGTGGCGTGGAACTCGGCGCTGCTCTACGACATGATCTACACCCAGCCGGTTTTCTATGAATTCAGCGAGCTGAAGATGCCGGTATTATTGATGATCGGCACGAAGGACAACACCGCCATCGGGAAAGATCTCGCCCCGCCGGAGATCCGCAAAACGCTCGGCAACTACGCGGTGCTGGGCCAGGAGACGGCAAAACGCATTCCGCACGCCACGCTGGTGGAGTTTAACGATATGGGCCACGCGCCGCAGATGCAGGACCCGCAGCGTTTCCACGAGGCGCTATTGAAAGGGCTTCAGGCTCGCTGACTGGTTTCCAGCATTAGCCCGCGCAGCCACGTCTGCGCGGGATTGCGGTGTAGCTACTATCGGCTGTATTGTCCTGATGACAGTGATCGCGGTGCCTGAAAAGCGTACGTAGAAATTGAAAGCAGCCTGATCACACGGATATTTCCCCTAAGGAGAAAATTAATAATATAAATAAGTTATCTATAAGATTTTATATACAAACCAAGTTGATGATATAGCTTTAAATAAGAAAAAAGTATTTGTAACGCGAATGCCAAAAAGAGATTTTATTCTACAAAATAATAAGTATTTTAAAGGGGGAGATATCCAAACCAAGCTCTAAAAAGAAAATTCATCAAGAATTTGGCGGAGAGAGCAGGATTCGAACCTACGACACGATAAATCGTGTGGACTAGGGAAAATTTTCATTTACCTCAATCTGGCTTAAACCACTCGCCCACCTCTCCGCATTTGATTCGCAATAATGAAACCACACAATAAACGTGGCTAAAAGGTTTTGAATTATTCTTTGGGATACACATCACAATTTATGGATCTGTTTTTACTCAGTTCCTACTATTTGACGTAAGTAGCAAAAATGCAAATAAGGTTGATGTAGGTTTCACATTGTCTAATATTTTTTAGGGAGGAAAAACATCATGGCTGATATTGAAATATTGACCTTAAGGGATGAGAGCTTCTATAAGACAGCTGAAAGTGTTATTTTTAAGGATTATAAGTGCAACTGTACAAAGGGATGGAAAGATGCGGACAGATTCATTGTTTACAAAGCAGATGAGTCTGGAGTAACGGAAGTATTTTCTGATGAAGTTGGTGGCCGTAATTTAGATGTTCTAATAGAACTTTCTAGGGGGTATCTCAGTGAACATATTGTAATATCAGGCGGACATACGGTCGTGAATTTGGACGATCGATTTTCAGTAAGTCCTGAAGTTGAAAAATCAGCCAAATTTTGTATCGATTATATTGTGAAATCAAAAGAGCAGCTAAATATTCAACCTGATTTTCTCATGGAAATAAATGATTTTTATATGGAGAAAAATGATGGTTATGAAATTGATGGTGCTAATCAGTACAGAAAAATGGCAACATCTCCTTATATTATCCCTGAAAGTATTAATGTATATATCAAACAAATCATCAAGCGCCACAGTATAAATATCCGGTCATTTTATGTTAGTGAAAAAACTATGGCCGATCGATTTAAAAGATATATAAAAACCGCTGTTGATAAGAGTACTTTATTTAATCGGCAAGGATGCAATTTGTTAATGAATATTGATGAGCATACCTTCGCTATCATAAAAGATAACAAACCTACCTGTGCTGCTGGCAATGCCGCCACATTCAGGGCTATCAGATATAAAGTTTCCTCCAATAAAATATTTGATAATTATACTTCTCATATTGGCGTATTTCCTCTATGTTCGCGAATGAATGTGCTTAACGGATACAGGGCTGCATCATCTTTCTATGATAAGTTTTCTTTACCTTCATTATTGGTTTTTTTTGGGAAGTCTTGTTTTGAATAATAGCTATGAGTGACTAAAGAGCTTTACCTCTGACATAATAATTATAGATGAAACATACCATGAAAATTTCGGATCTATATTGGCCTGTAACTTTCTTTTCAACTGCTTTTGGCGCTGGTATATTTTTTTTACCTCAAGCAGTAGGCCCGACTGTACTTGGGATCATTCCTTTTCTAGTTTTTATTACCGGCGCTATGCTGGTTTCACTGATGGCTCACTATCTCTTTTTTAATTTTATTAGCTTTCATCCAGAAAAAGATTTTTTAGCAGCCTCTTCTGATTTTTTGGGCCGAAGAAAGGCATCGGTAATTTGTTTGTTATTTATTATATCAATGATAATCATTGTCATGATAAATTTTATAGCAATGGTCAATGTTGTCACTTCTTTTTATAATGATGGCCTGATTTTCAGGTTTTTTGTATCACTATTATTAAGCTTGACGCTCTCTATAGCTTGGTTCTGTTTCAATACAGAAGTTGAAAGACTGATCTCGAGAATTGCGCTCCTTTCAATTGTTTCTGTTGTGGCTATGATAATATTTTTTTTATTTCAACCTGTAAAATATCTATCGCTATACTCACCAGATTCTCTTTCTTTTAAAAATTTAACATTACTCCCTGTTTTTCTTTTTACATTTAATTTTACACCATGCATTCAACGTTTTATAAAAAGTTCGGAATTTCCGGAAAGACAAAAACTAGTTATTGGAAAAATAATTATATTTACTTTTATTATTTTATTTGTTATTGCCGTTAGTCGATTGCTAACACCGGAAGACATACATTCCATTAACTATCAAAATATTGATGCACTTTCTTACGCTGCGACTGTTATCGGTGAGAGGTTCGTGTGGTTCGGGGCAGCATTGCTTATTGGTCTGCTCACTGCTGGCGCCTATATAGGAACCCTGACTGGCGTTATCGACGGACTCAGTTCTTTCGTTGAATTTAAAAAGAAGGCTATTCTGAGTTGTAATGTTATCGTATGTACAATAATAGGAACTGCAAATCCAAGTATAGTGAAAATTATCGCTCATGGTTCAATGCCAGTCATAGTTACAACGGTGTTCTTTATCCCTGCAATATATTTTATAATGAAAGGGAAATTTTTTATTAAAATAATCAGCTCCCTGGTACTGTTTAGTGGGATGGCAGTAATAGCAACCTTATTTATTTAGTTCCTAACCCAGAACATAAACATCGCCTGTTGCCGGGGTAACTGAATTCGGCAACCACAAGCTCCCCCATTTACCGGTACAATGGCAGCCCATTATTTTATCGGGGTTAAGGTCGTGCAAAAACTGTCTGATAGCCCAGAGCTTCCGAGGGGACGCGCTACGCAGGTGAAAACCACCGAACAGGGCGTGAATATGATTTATGCCGGTTATTCTCTGACAGTGATGCACAATATCAATGAGTCCCCGATGTCCACAGCCGATAAAAATGACCAGGCCACGATCAGATTTATAGATCAACACCCCTTCATCTTTTACATAGTCCACTGTCGCATTTTTATCGCCAATAACACCATACGCGCTCGGATGAGCTACCGGGATCTCTCCTGACCAAATAAAACGCTCCCCAAGATGAAGTGGGGTACTGCTGTACTCCATGCGATAACGTGAATAATCATTATTCAGCGACAATTTTTTTATTCTGGCGGTAAAGCCTGAAAACCTTACTGCCGAGTAGCGTTTTTTGGCCACCAGGGGGTGACATACGATCCGGCAATTCTCGGCTAACCACGGAACACCGCCACAATGGTCATAGTGACCGTGTGAAAGTACGACTGCGGTCAGGTGGGTCAAGTCGATCCCCATCAGGGCTGCGTTATGCAGGAAACTGTCATCAGGTCCGGTATCAAACAGAATTGAATCATTTTTATCCTGTATCAACAGACTGAGCCCAGCTTTAGCACGTAGCGAATTTTGAGCGTTGGCGTTAAGTCGGTTTTCCAGCAAGACGCTGATTGTTATGGGCATATTCTCTCTTTCCCTGAGGTGAGTATTCGTTACTGGCGGTCCGGTTGTTCATCATAATACACCATTGATATCCCGCCTTTTCAGGTGTGCTGACGGGGTCAGGGATAAACGCGATGCCGCCCGGCTGACGCTGCGCTCATCCAGCAGGGCATCCAGAGTTTTCAAAAGATTTAGATCCAGCGTGCGGATATCCGTTTTCATTATTCTCTACCATCTGTTTTCAGTGCATTAATACGACGTTGTCCGCTGTCGACGCGCTGCATTTCCCGATATCATGCTCGACTAACCGTAAGGAGAGTTCATGGTCTGGATAATGCTGGCTACGCTGGCGGTGGTATTTGTGGTGGGCTTTCGCGTCATGACGTCGGGACCCCGGCGCGCGATTCGTCGTCTCAGCGAGCGTCTGGGCATCACTCCGGTTCCCGTAGAATCGATGATCGACCAGTTTGGCAAAAGCGCCGGGAATGAGTTTATCCGCTACCTGGAGCGCCCGGACGAAGCGCACCTGCAGAATGCCGCCCAGGTGCTGCTGATCTGGCAGGTGTGCATTGTCGACAGCAGTGAAAACAACCTGCTGAGCTGGTATCGCCTGCTGCGCAAGGCGCGTCTCGCCGCGCCGATCACCGATGCCCAGATCCGCATGGCGCTCGGCTTTATGCGCGATATGGAGCCCGATCCGTACGAGTTTAACGCTTTCCAGCTGCGCTATAACCAGCTCTTCCTGCCGGAAGAGGGGGTCTTTTTCCTGCATTGATATTCCCCGGTGGCGCTTCGCTTACCGGGGCTACAAAACCCGTAGGCCGGTGCAAGCGCAGCGCCGCCCGGCAAAAAGTGCCAAAAGTTGTCTAAACGTTAAATAGATCACACTTTAACTGTTAAACTGCGCGGCTTTCCCGCTCGTTTTCTCCTCAGGTGATGCCATGACAGAACAGATCCAATCCGCCCCTTCGCCCCATGCTAAAGCGGTCTCCCGCCCAAACTGGTCGGCGGTTTTTTCCGTGGCGTTTTGCGTCGCCTGCCTGATTACCGTGGAGTTTTTGCCGGTCAGCCTGCTGACGCCGATGGCGCAGGATCTGGGTATTTCTGAAGGGCTGGCGGGCCAGTCGGTCACCGTTACCGCCTTTGTTGCCATGTTTGCCAGCCTGTTTATCACCCAGGCGATTGGTACCACCGATCGCCGCAAAGTCGTCATTCTTTTTAGCGTCCTGCTGACCCTCTCCTGCCTGCTGGTCTCCTTTGCCGATAACTTTATGTTGCTGCTGTTGGGGCGCGCCTGCCTCGGACTCGGGCTGGGCGGATTCTGGGCGATGTCTGCCTCGCTCACCATGCGGCTGGTGCCAGCGCGTACCGTGCCGAAAGCGCTCTCCGTCATCTTCGGCGCAGTCTCCATCGCGCTGGTGATCGCCGCGCCGCTGGGCAGTTTCCTCGGGGGGATCATCGGCTGGCGTAACGTCTTTAACGGTGCCGCCGTGATGGGGCTGCTCTGTATTCTGTGGGTCTGGAAAGCGCTGCCTTCACTGCCGGGCGAAGCTGCACACCACAAACAGAACATGTTCAGCCTGCTGAAACGCCCCGGCGTGATGGCGGGGATGATCGCCATCTTTATGTCGTTCGCCGGGCAGTTTGCCTTCTTTACCTACATCCGTCCGGTGTTTATGACCATGGCCGGGTTTGACGTTGATGGCCTGACGCTGGTACTGCTGAGCTTCGGTATCGCCAGCTTTGTCGGCACCTCGCTGTCGGCGCAGTTCCTGAAACGCTCCCTGAAATTCGCTCTCGCAGGCGCGCCGCTGGTGCTGGCAGTCAGCGCCGCCGTGCTGATCCTGTGGGGCAGCGACAAGTGGGTGGCCTCGGCGATTGCGATTATTTGGGGCTTTGCCTTCGCGCTGATTCCGGTGGGCTGGTCGACGTGGATCACCCGCTCGCTGGCCGATCAGGCGGAAAAAGCCGGGTCGATTCAGGTGGCGGTGATCCAACTGGCGAACACCTGCGGTGCGGCGGTGGGAGGCATTGCGCTCGACCATCTGGGACTGACGTCGCCGCTGGTCATTTCCGGCACATTAATGCTGATTACCGCGCTGCTGGTGGCGGGTAAGGTGAAGGCGAAGTCGTAAATTCTTCCCCTCACCCCGGCCCTCTTCCCAAAAGGGCGAGGGTGAAAAGCCTGCACCGAGCCGTCCCCTCTCCCCTATGGGGAGAGGGTTAGGGTGAGGGGCCATCCACTTACGCGGATGTCTGCACCCTTCTTCTCGAATCCATCGAAATCAGCACTACCGACGACACAATCAACAGCGTGCCCAGCCAGTCCGGCAGGGTGAACGCCACTCCCAGTAACATCACCGACAGCAGGGCGCTGCTCAGCGGCTCGGCGCAGCTCAGAATGCTCGCCTTCGGTCCGCCAATCATCTGCGCGCCTTTCAGATACAGGCTGAAGGTCACCGCCGTGCCGATCACCACCAGGTAGAAGAACGCCAGCAGCAGGCTGCCGTCGACCACGAAGGTGGTGCCGCGTCCGGCAAAGAACGGGGTCAGCATTAACCCGGCCAGCAGCATGCTCCAGCCGACGATCGGCAGGGTGCCGTAGCGGGCAATCAGCGTGGAGGGGTAGGTGGTATAAAACGCGGCGGCGAAGGCGGAGGCGATGCCCCAGCAGAGCGCGGCCGGAGAGATAGTCAGCGAGGTCGGATCGCCGTGGGTGACCAGTAAAAAGGTGCCGACAAGCGAGGTCATGATCGCCGCCAGCACGAAAATACCCGGCCGCTTTTTACGCGCCAGCGCGAACCATGCCACGATAATGGTGGGGGAGAGGAACTGCAGCACGGTGGCGGTAGCGGCGTTGGATTTTTCAATCGTCACCAGGAAGGTGAGCTGGACGATCAGCGCCCCGAACAGAGAGAAGATCAGCAGGCTGATGGCGTCTTTGCGATTTTTGATGACCGAGAAAATCTTGTCGCCGTGGACGAAGGAGAGCGTCAGCAGGATCACCCCGGCAAACAGCAGACGCACCATGGTGAGATAAGGCGAGGAAATATGACTCTTCTCCATGATGTACTGCGCGCACACCCCCGAGCTACCCCATAAAATGGCGGCGATCAGGACGTTCAGCATCCCTTTACGTGTAGAACCCATGTTCTCCCCTGTTATGTCGATTTTTTTCTAGCATAACATGGGAGCCTTGCCCGGCGGCGCTGCGCTTGCGCGGGCCTACAAAATTAGTAGGCCGGGTAAGCGAAGCGCCACCCGGCGCAGCAAGATGCGGTGCGGTCTGATGCCCTCACCCCGACCTTCTCCCACGGGGCGAGGGCGCACACACTAAAAACGGCAACGTTGCGTTGCCGTTTTGCTTTTACCTAGAACCACGCCTCCCACATCGCGCCGACGTTGAAGTCGTCCAGCGTTTCGTCCCGGGTGTTGTTCACGCGCGCGGTGCGCTCGTTATCCACCTTGCCGCCGGTGGCGTAGAAGCGCAGCATCGGACGGAATTCCGGGCCCATCGCGATAGAGATGTTCTGCGACAGGGTCAGCTTCCAGCCTTTGTTATCCCCGCCGTTGTCGTAATCCACATGCTGCCAGCCCGCTTCCAGCCAGGTGGAGTGCACGTCGTTCCACCAGTGCATCGGACGCACGATGGCGTTGTAGTTCTTGCGGTTGTCGGTGCTGTCCCGGCTGTTGTCGTAGTCGTGGAAGGCCAGAATGTACTCCACCTGGGTCGCCTGGGTGAACTTGTGCAGCCCTTCGAAGCTGGCGTACACCGTGGTCAGATCCTCGGTTTTGTTGAACACGCTGTTGTCCGAGTTATCGGAGTAACGGGCGATCACCTTGTTGACGCCGCTGTCATTGGTGTGGCTCAGCACCACGCCGCCCTGCCAGGCGTTCATCCGCTCGTCGGTGTCGATGCCTTTCGAGTCAAAGCCGTAGTTGGCGTACAGCTCCAGATCGACCGGGCCGAGCTTCATGCCGTGAATTTTGGAGGTGGCGGCGTAGTTGCCTTTGTCGCCGGTGCCGGAGCCGCCGGTACAGGTGATGCGCGACGGGTTGGCTTCGTCATCCATCACTTCCGGGCTACAGGATTCCACCGCTGCCACGGTGGCCACGTCAAACTGCACGCCGCCGATGTCGAAGTTTTTCACCCCGGCGCCCTGGCCGTCGTGGTTCATCCAGAAGTAGTCGTTGATGCCCTGCTGCGGACGCTGGTGGAAGTCACGACCTGCCCAGAGATAGGCGTTCGGGTTGGACTCCAGAATGTTGGTCACCCCCGCGTAGGCCTTTTTCAGGTTAACCTCGTCGCCCCAGTGGTCGATCATCACGTTGACGTCCCAGATGGCCCCGTTTTCGCCCTTGAAGGCTTTCGAGAGCTGGAATTCGCCGCCGTTGCTTTCGTTACCCAGACGGCCAATCGCCGAGGCGCCGTTGTAGGAGCCGTCCACGGCGACGTATTTCTGATCCGCGGCCTGGAAGTGCGCGCCGTAGCGGGCATAGCCGGTAAATTTAATCCCGAACGGGATCGCCATATCCGGGGACTGGGCGGCGCTCTGGGGTTCGTTGATGACGTCGGCTTTTTTCGCCACCGCGGCATCCATTTTCGCCTGGCGATCCGCCAGGGCTTTATCCACCGCTTTGGCCACAATGGCGTCGATTTGCTCCTGCGTAAATTCCTGCGCGAGAACAGAAATTGGGCAAAGCGCGGCGAGAACCGCCATTGTTAATGGAAGTTTTTTAATCATATTCATGGTTATCTCAATATATTTAAATTTTATTCAGACAATAACCACCCCGTTCCGGACTGACAGAATATGTCGCTATCATCAGAACAAGTTGATTTTTATTTTTTAGGGTACAGAGGCTTTACACTATTCTCGTAACACTCTCTCCATTGCCAGTATTTATTATTACCGCTGATAGAGGTGAATAATTTCTTCGGATAATTCACGGGCCAGCAGCGAATTCATTAAGTGATCCTGGGCGTGTACCATAATTAACGTCATCGGCTGACGGGCTTCGCCCGCATCCTGCTCGATAAGTTTGGTCTGCATATGGTGCGCCTGGCGCGCGTAGCCATCGGCTTCGCGCAGCAGGCTTTTCGCTTCGTCAAAGTTGCCCTGCCGCGCAGCATGCAGTGCTTCAAAGCACAGGCTGCGCGACTGACCAGCATTGACGATGATTTCCATTACGGCTTCTTCTAAGGCAATCATCATCGGTTTCTCTAAATATCGAAACTATTATTCATAGAGGTGGCGGCAAACCACTCTCCGCTCTTTTTAATGGTGCGCTGCTGCGTGGTTAAATCCAGCTGGATAAAACCGTAGCGGTTTTTATATGCATTACACCATGACCAGTTATCAATAAATGTCCACATATGATAGCCAAGACAATTACAGCCTTCGCTAATACCTTTATGCAGCCATTTAAGGTGTTCGGAAATAAACTCGATACGGTATTGATCGTTAATCTGGCCATTATCAATAAAACGCTGCTCGTTTTCGACGCCCATACCATTTTCAGAAATAAAACAGCGTGGGTTGCCGTAATTATCGCGCAGGTTAATGAGAATATCGTAAATACCTGGCTCGTAAATTTCCCAGCCGCGATACGGGTTCATTTTACGGCCCGGCATCTCGTAGCTATCGAAGAACCACTCCGGCATAAACGGTGCCTGCGGGTTGATGGCCGAATCACGACACTTCACCCGACGCGGCTGATAGTAGTTCACGCCCAGCAGGTCGATTTTGCCGTCGGCAATCAGAGCGCTGTCTTCCGGCAAACAGGCAGGCAGCTGATCGTGTGCTTTCAGCATCGCCACCAGATCCGCCGGGTATTCACCGCACAGCACCGGGTCGAGGAAGCTGCGGTTAAACAGCAGGTCGCAATGGTGCGCGGCTTTCACGTCCGCCGGATTCTGCGAGCGCGGATAGGACGGCGTCAGGTTCAGTACGATGCCAATCTCACCAGGGTAATGGCCAGCGCGGAAGGCGCGAACCGCCTGCGCATGGGCCAGCACGGTGTGATAGGCCACGGTGGCTGCACGACGGAAATCGACCACGTTCGGGTAGTGGAAGTCATACAGATACCCGCCCTCTACCGGCACAATCGGCTCGTTAAAGGTAAACCAGTGCATCACCCGATCACCAAAAAGCTCAAAGCAGGTTTCTGCGTAGCGGGCATAGGCCGCCACCACATCACGGTTTTCCCACCCGCCAATCTCCTGCATCGCCATCGGCATGTCGAAGTGGAACAGGGTGATAAACGGCTTGATACCCTGGGCAATCAGTTCGTCGATCACCTGATTGTAGAAAGCAACCGCTTCCTGGTTCACTTCACCGGTGCCTTCCGGGATGAGACGCGCCCAGCTTATCGAGGTGCGAAAGCTATTGTGGTTCAGCTGCTTTAACAGCTGAATGTCGGCTTTCCAGTGCTGATAAAACGTGGAGGTATTCTGCGGCCCTACCCCATTGTGAAAGCGATTCGGCTCGGTCGCGAACCAGTGATCCCAGGTGGTTAATCCCTTGCCACTGCCCTGGCTTTCCCCTTCGGTTTGCAGTGCAGAACAGGCGCTACCCCACCAGAAGTTTTCGGGAAATGCATATTTCATAAAACGTCCTCTTTGACTTAATTCCCGACGGTCTCTGCTGCACCTACGGTTGCCTGCGCTTTTTGTTCTTCGGTTTTCATTAAAGAACGCTCATAAGCACGCAGGAACGGTAAATACATCACCGCCGACATGACCATACAAATGACGCACATCACCACCGGACTGAGAGCCCAGTTTGCCGCCCAGGAGGCACCAATTGGCGCTGGAGTCGTCCACGGCGTCAGCGAGACGACCTGGGCCAGCCAGCCGAGTTTGGTGGCGGTATACGCCAGACAGGCGTTGATCATCGGCACGAACACGAACGGAATAAACAGCATCGGGTTCATGATGATCGGCGCCCCGAACAGAATAGGTTCGTTGATATTAAAGAAACTTGGCACAACGCCCATTTTGCCGATGGTACGCAGATGAGTCACACGACTGCGCAGCAGCAGGAAGGCCAGCGGCAGGGTTGAGCCCACGCCACCAATCAGCAGGTAGTGATCCCAGAAGCCCTGCAGGTAGACGTGCGGCAGCGCAGCGCCGGCAGCCAGTGCGGCCTGGTTGGCAGAGAGGTTAGCCATCCAGAACGGGTTCATGATGCCGGTGACAATCAGCGCGCCGTGGATGCCGGCGAACCAGAAAATCTGGCACAGCAGCACGGAGAGCAGAATGGCTGGCAGGGAGTCAGAGGCAGAAACCAGCGGCTCCAGCAGGTGCATAATCGCCTGCGGGATGATCATCCCGGTTTGCGCTTCGATAAACAGGTTCAGCGGGTGCAGCGTACCGATGATCACCACCACCGGGATCAGGATTTCAAACGAGCGCGCCACGCCGGTCGGCACTTCTTTCGGCAGGCGGATGGTGACTTTATGATCCTTCAGCCAGGCGTAAACGCGGGTGGCATAGATGGAGGTGATCAGCGCGGTGAAGATCCCCTGGCCGGACAGATACTGGGTAGAGATTTTGCCGTCGGCATAGGGGGCGGCTACCAGCAGGAACGCCATAAAGGCCAGCAGACCGGACATCACCGGGTCGAGATTAAACTGACGGCCAAGGCTGGCGCCAATCCCAACGGAGATAAAGAAGGTCATCACCCCCATGCTGAGGTTAAACGGCAGCATCAGCTGTTCGCGGTAGGTCTCGGAGAAATCGAGCCAGCCGCGGGCAAAACTGTTGGTGGTGTCCGCAGAGAACGGCGGGAAGATAAATACCAGCATAAACGAGCCGATGATCATAAACGGCAGCGCGGCGGTAAAGCCGTCGCGGATAGCAATCACATACTTCTGCTGGCCCAGTTTGCCTGCCAGTGGCGCAATGGACTGCTCAATGACGGCAACCATAGATTGATATAACGAACTCATGAGAACACCTTCTTAGTGTGCCGCTTCGATGAGCGACAGAGCATAGTCCAGCACTTTATCGCCACGTTGCATTCCGTAATCCATGGTATCGATGGACTGTACGGGTATGCCCTGGGTGGCAGCCTTGTCTGAGAGCGTTTTTAACATGTATTTGACCTGGGGTCCGAGAAGCACGACCTGGTATTGCGGAAACTGTGTATCAAATTCTGAAACACCGTACGCATCGATTTTGACCGGTAAACCGCGTTCGTTCGCGGCTTCGACCATTTTCCGTACCAGCAGGCTGGTGGACATCCCGGCAGAACAGCACAGCATTATCTTGAACATCGACAACCATCCTCAAAATGTAAATAGTTATTGCGGAGATGATTGGATAACATATGGAAACCGGTTTCCATTGATATAAGACAGAAGTGTGACAGCCATCAAGATCCCTTACTTATGGGGCCTGATTATCAGATTCAGGTCACGAATTTTGGCTGCTTTTGCATCATATGGAGTGGAAACGGAAAATCGGTTTCCATGGAAAACGGAAACAGATATACTCCTGAGTGGCTATAATATGAGCCGAAGTGGAATCAGGAATTACAGGGGCCTGGAGCGACCTGTCAGGGGATAAAGATGTCTACAATCAACGATGTATCACGTCTGGCCGGGGTGTCCAAAGCCACGGTATCACGGGTGTTGAGCGGGTCGCGCGGCGTGAAGGAAGCCAGCCGCCAGGCCGTACTGAAAGCAGTGGAAGAGCTGAACTACCGGCCAAATGTGATTGCCCAGTCGCTGCTCAGCCAGTCTACCGGCTGTATCGGCGTCATTTGCGCCCAGGACAACATTAACCAGACCACCGGTTACCTGTACGCGCTGGAAAAACACCTCAGCCAGCACCAGAAGCACCTGCTGCTTCGCTTCGCCAACACCAAAGCCGAAGTCATGAGCGCGCTGGATGAACTCTCCTGCGGGCTATGCGATGACATTCTGATTATTGGCGCCCGTTTCCCGCTGCAGATCGATCAGGAGAATGTCATCCTGGTGGATTGCATGGAAACCAACAACGTCAACAGTATCCAGTATGACCATGCGTTTGCCGCGGAAACCGCCTGTAACTTCCTTGCCAGCCAGGGGCGACGCCAGATTGCCCTGATCCACCCGCACGGCAGCGGTTTTGCCGATCAGGTGCTGCTGGGCTACAAGCATGGGCTGGAAAAGAACTTCCTGCCGTTTAATCGCAACCTGGTCTTTATGGACGCCACGTCATCCTCCGTGGCCCTGCAGGAGCTGCTCAATAACGCCAGCACCGTTAATTTCAACGCCTTACTGGTGGCCGACGAACAGGAAGCACAGCGGGTAATCCCCCAGCTGCAGGCGTTCAACAGGTCAGTCCCGGGGGATATCATGGTCTTCAGTCTGGCGGGGTCGCTGCATCTGCCGGGCATTCCGACTATTCCGGCGATTGAATACTCGATGGATGCCATGGCGGCACGTATCGTCACCTGGCTGAACGAGAAGACCCAGATGCTGGGTTCGTATGTGCTGCGCGGGGATTTAATTATTCCGGATGTGCGACGCTAAAAAATTAAGGGGGCTGCAGAGCCCCTTAATGCCTAATCAGTAATCCTCCATGCAGTCCACCTGGCTCACGGCATCCCAGTAACCTTCCTGGTTGTTCCGCTCCATCGCCACGACCGCATTTTTGACCAGCATCTGATTGGCCTCAGAGGCCATGATCATCTTCTGCCACTCTTTATCACTTTGCTTGCGTTGCGGGGCACAGGCTTTTTTCACATCCTTCAAAACCGACTGTTTCATTTGTTCTAATTTTACCGGGTCGTTCAGTTCCTGAGCATGAACGAAGGCGGCAAAAAGCAGGCAGACTACCAGGCAAAACAGGTGCGCTGACTTCATGGAAACCTCCGGGAAAACCACACACGTTTATGAAATATATCGTTACATCCGAATTTTTGACCCAAGCCGAAAGTATTAATTTTGCCAATAGTTGCGCTGAGGTATGAATAAGCGTAGCCGCAGAATTTGCCGGACAGGCAAGACCAAAAGAAAAATCTGTGATGACAGGCGACAACCACGCAATAAAGGGTGATGCTGTTCGCAAAGGCAATTTGGCATTGATTGCACTTACAATTTTTAGCGCGTGTTACGCCAGATTTTGATGTTTTTATCGGCGGCAGAATGTGGGATAGTCGACGTGCAACGTAACGGGAGAATGATATGCAACTGAGTATTACCGACACTATTACTGGACAAGATCAGGAAGAGTTAGAGCAGCAGTTGCGGGTCTATAACAGCCAGTTTATTGATTTTTCCCGCGTGGGGAATGATATCGCCGTGTATGCCCGCGATGAGGGCGGCAAAATGCATGGCGGGCTTATCGGCAACCGTCAGGGTGAGTGGCTGAACATTAAATACCTGTGGGTCAGCGACGAAAAGCGCGGCAGCGGGCTTGGTCGCCAGCTGATGCAGGCCGCCGAAGGCGAAGCCAAACGCCAGGGGTGCCGCCACGCGCTGGTGGATACCTTTAGTTTCCAGGCGCGTCCGTTTTATGAGAAGCAGGGCTATCAGCTGGAGATGACGCTGAACGATTTCCCGTATGCGGGGATCCAGCGTCACTACCTGTCGAAGGCGCTTTAAGCGCCAATACCGCTACCGATCACCGCCAGCGCATGGCGCACGACGCTGTCAGGCGAGAGGGTATGTAACCTCTCGTCATTCCGCATCCGTGAAAAGGGCACCAGCACCAGGCTTAACAGGGTGGTGAACAGCAGCTCGGGCGCCAGATCGCGGTTCAGTTTTCCCTCCTGCTGCCAGCGGGCGATGGTCTCCAGCATCGCCTGATATTTTTCATCGCCAAACCGGGCCTGCAGATGCGCCCGCAGCACCGGCATTTCCCCTATCACCTCCTGCATCCACAGCGGCGCGAACCAGCGATGCTCGACGGCCAGATCCGCCAGCTTTTTCACCATCAACGTCAGGGCAGTGACCGGATCGTCCGGATGGGCGCTGAAAAGCGTCGCGATGGCGCTACGCAGCGGCAGAAAACGCTCCTCGATCATCGCATCCAGCAGTTGCTCCCGGGAGTTGAAGTAGTAATGCAGCATCGCCGGCGTTACGCCCGCCTCTTTGGCAATGGCGTTGAGGGAGGTGCGGGCAATCCCCTGACGCGCAAAGAGATCGAGGGCGATATCCAACAGCTGTTCCCGGCTGGTGGCGGTGGGTTTGCTTCCGCGCGGACGTCCCGGGCGGCGGGCCGGTGGCGTGGGCTCAGAATTATCTTTATGTGCTGACATGCGCGGAGGATCCCTTGACCTGATTCATAACTTCATTAAATATTAATTACCCAATTAATTAATTTCAAGCGGTGTTTTATGGCGTCCGATTCGACAACGCAAACCAAAAACGCGCCCTCCATACGGCTGCTGTTCAGCGCGCTCCTGCTGGTGATGCTGCTTTCGGCCCTCGATCAGACCATCGTCTCTACGGCGTTGCCCACCATTGTGGGTGAGCTGGGCGGGCTGGATAAGCTCTCCTGGGTGGTGACGGCCTATATCCTGAGTTCCACTATCGTGGTGCCGCTGTACGGCAAGTTTGGCGATCTCTTTGGTCGCAAAATCGTGCTGCAAATCGCGATTGTGCTGTTTCTGGTGGGCTCGGCCCTGTGCGGGCTGGCGCAGAACATGACCCAACTGGTGCTGATGCGCGCCCTGCAAGGACTTGGCGGCGGCGGGCTGATGGTGATCAGCATGGCAGCGGTCGCCGACGTCATCCCCCCAGCGGATCGTGGCCGCTACCAGGGGCTGTTCGGCGGGGTCTTTGGTCTCGCGACGGTGATCGGCCCGCTGGTCGGCGGTTTTCTGGTGCAGCACGCCTCCTGGCGCTGGATTTTTTACATCAACCTGCCGCTGGGGCTGTTTGCCCTGCTGGTGATCGGCGCGGTCTTCCAGGGCAGCGCGAAGCGCAATAAACATGAGATCGACTATCTGGGGGCGATTTACCTCAGCATGGCGCTGCTGTGCATCATCCTGTTTACCAGCGAAGGGGGCACGGTGCGCGAGTGGAGCGACCCGCAGCTGTGGTGCATTCTGGCCTTTGGCCTGACGGGCATCGCCGGATTTATCTACGAAGAGCGGCTGGCGTGGGAGCCGATTATTCCGCTGTCGCTGTTCCGGGACCGCAGCTTCCTGCTGTGCAGCCTGATTGGCTTTATTATCGGTATGTCGCTGTTTGGCTCGGTGACCTTCCTGCCGCTCTATCTGCAGATTGTTAAAGAGGCCACCCCGACCGAGGCCGGGCTACAGCTGATCCCGCTGATGGGTGGGCTGCTGCTGACCTCGATTATCAGCGGCCGCATTATCAGCCGCACCGGGAAATACCGCCTGTTCCCAATCATCGGTACCCTGCTGGGGGTGGTTGGCATGACGTTGCTCACCCGGATCACCATTGATTCGCCGGTCTGGCAGCTGTACCTGTTTACCGGCGTGCTGGGGGCGGGGCTGGGTCTGGTGATGCAGGTCCTGGTGCTGGCGGTGCAGAACAGCGTGTCCGCGGATCAGTATGGGGTGGCGACCTCCGGCGTGACCCTGTTCCGCTCCATCGGCGGGGCGATTGGCGTGGCGCTGTTTGGCGCGGTCTTCACCCAGGTATTGCAGTCGGGCCTGATGGCGCGGATACCCGAGGGCACCGCACTGCCGCGGGAGCTGAACCCTGTTGCGATTCACCATCTGCCTGACGCCCTGCGTCTCGACTATCTGGACGCCTTTGGCTCCGCCATTCATGCGGTATTCCTGATGGCCGCAGGGATTATGGTGCTGGCCTTTGTGCTGTCGTGGTTTTTACGCGAGACACCGCTGCGCAAGCGGGAGGCGTAAGGTTAGCGATTCCGCTAATTGTTGCGAGTCGCTTTCCGAATCTGAACGGCCAGGCTTGTCTTCCTTAACGGTGCTGGCGCATGCTTTGAGCTGGTCAATAAACCAGCAGAGGTTGCAATGGAACGCAAAGCAAAACTGTTCAAAAAGGGACGAAATCAGGCAGTTATCCTTCCCGATGAGTTCGCGTTTGATACGGAGAGTGTCTGGATCCGGCGGGATGAGGAGGGGAATGTCGTTTTGAGGACAATGTCAGAGAAAGAAAAGCACAGGGAGAATTTTTTGCGTTTGCTGAAGCAAACGCAGGTTCCTGATTCATTCCTGAGCAAGGAGGAGCGCAATCAGAGCTATACGACAAGAGATCCTTTTGAAGGATTATAGAAATGCTGCTTATGCTGGACACAAACATAGTAAGTCACCTGGTGAGGCAACATCCTGGCGTGGTCGATCACTATTCCCGAATAGCACCAGAAGAGATGTGTATATCAAGCGTAACGAAGGCTGAACTGCTTTATGGCGTCGCCAGAAAGCAAAGTCATACATTGCATGAAACCATCTCGGAATTTCTTAAAACCATCACCATTTGCGACTGGGACAGTGACGCCGCGGCAATCTACGGCAAGCTACGTGCCGAAATGGAAAAGCGCGGGAAAGTAATGGGCGATCTCGATCAGCTTATTGCTGCGCATGCGCTCAGTCTGGGCACGACGATTGTGACTAACGATCGTGCCTTCGGGATGGTGCAGGAACTGACTATCGAGGATTGGACCACCGCAGCCTGAGCCTCAACGCCCGGTGGCGCTACGCTTACCGGGCCTACGATACTGGTGCTGGCCTTTGTGCTGTCGTGATTTTTGGGCGAAGCCGCGTTGCACAAGCGGGAGGGGTGAGAATGCAAAGAGAGATAAATTAGATCTTTTAAAAGCCATTAAGATATCTAAGGAAACAACACTCTTTAGCATTACCAGAGTAACGACTTTAGAGTGTTGTCAGAAAATGATGCGCATGTAGCTCAGGATTTTATATAGTACTGACGACTTAAGTTACGATTCACCTCTGGCTTCGATTCTGACTTCGCCAATAGTAAATATAATTTCTGCAGGAGATACTCTCATTGATGTTTCATCTGCTATAGCGCGTGCTTTGGTTATTGCTCTGTCATTACCAATAACTGGAATGCCTTCACACCATGTCAATCTAAGCTGACCTCTTTTGGGATTGTTTGAGGGGGTTGTAATGCTATAGCCCTGTTCACCGTTTGCTACTACTTTTAATCGCCAGGTTGTTCCATCATCGGTGAAGCCGATGTCGATACGATCTCCTTTTTTGAACCTTGCCCGAGACATAATATCTTCAGGGATCCTAATCGTCATAAATCGAACTAATTGGTTGTTAATTCTACGACAAATCTGAGTAATACTCAGATTATTTGTTACAGGGAGGCGCCCGGCTTTACCTGATCTGTTTTTAATTATTTCACTCACCGATATAAACTCAATGGGTTTATGATCTTTCATTCCACTTTCCTTAAGCCAATTTAATTGTTTCATACATGAGTACCTAACAGGGATTTCATAGCAAAAGGTTAGCCCTATAATATTTTAAATTATTGAGTTAAATCAAAAGGATTTCTATGTGTTAATGTTTTTATTACAGGCATAATATTCTTTAATATCATCCCTTAATACATGTGGTGTGTAATATCATTATTATTTATTTTATTCCACTATTCCTTATTAGCCTGCCTGTAACGTACATCATTCCTTCTTACTTTTCTTGCGTGGGGGGCAGTCGTTTATAACTTATCCTTCTTATTGATGCCATTTCGTTTTTTAGCCTGCCGCTGCGTTGCCGATATAGTCGATAAAACAGTTATCAAAAGGATATGACGGGTGAAACTTCGATTGGGTGCGCTTCTCCTCGCTGGCCTGCTGCTGGCGGGCTGTGATCAAAACGGCAGCGATGCCAAACATATCAAAGTCGGCGTGATTAACGGTGCCGAGCAGGACGTGGCGGAAGTCGCCAAAAAAGTGGCGAAAGAGAAGTTCGGCCTTGATGTCGAGCTGGTGGGCTTTAGCGGCTCGCTGCTACCAAACGATGCGACAAGCCACGGCGAACTGGATGCTAACGTCTTCCAGCATCGTCCGTTCCTGGCGGAAGACAACAAGGCACATGGCTACAAGCTGGTGGCCGTCGGTAATACCTTTGTGTTCCCGATGGCGGGTTATTCCCGCAAGATCAAATCGGTGACGGAGCTGAAGGACGGCGCAACTATCGCCATCCCGAACGACCCGACCAACCTGGGCCGCGCGCTGTTGCTGCTGCAAAACGAAAAGCTGATCGCCCTGAAACCGAACGTCGGTTTGCTGCCAACGGCGCTGGATATCACCGCCAATCCGAAAAAGCTGAACATTATGGAGCTGGAAGGGGCGCAGCTGCCGCGCGTGCTGGACGATCCGAAAGTGGATGTGGCGATTATCAGCACCACCTATCTTCAGCAAACCGGGCTCTCGCCGGTGCATGACAGTGTCTTTATCGAAGATAAAAACTCGCCGTACGTGAATATCGTCGTGACGCGGGAAGACAACAAAGATGCGGAAAACGTGAAGGAGTTTATTCAGTCGTATCAGTCGCCAGAAGTGGCGAAGGCGGCAGAGACAATCTTTAACGGCGGGGCAGTGCCGGGCTGGGAATAGAATAAATGCGGGGCGCTAGCGATCTTCCCGGCAATGCCAGAGGTCGAGAATATAGAGCGTAGTGCCCCGTGAATTACTCTTTTTTCAGGCGTGCTACCCATTCCAGAATCTCTAAGTGATCTACTACCCTTCCTGTATCGACATCAGCAAGGCCTGCTTTTATATCGTTATGCCTTTCATTTTGCGTTTCTTTTCTATGCGCCAGTTTAACGTTACTCCGGTCACTAATGATATGTTTAACATGCGATTGCATGGCTGACCTCGCTTAATCACCGTAAAAACTTTAAGAAAGCTAACATAACCTAGCTGACCTCCTATCAGGAACCGCACCCAATAAAATTGGCCCGATCCCATCGCTGAATGCCCTTTTGCCCACATCCTGTCGCCTGCCCTCCGGCTATGCTTTTCGCATACTAACCGGAGAACAGCCCATGAACATTACCCACATTCGCAACGCGACGCAGCTCATCACCTACGCCGGAAAACGCTTTCTGATTGACCCGCTGCTGGCACCCAAAGACGCTTACCCTGGTTTCCCCGGCACCGCCCGGGCGGAGATCCGCAACCCGACGGTGGAGCTACCCTGCGCGGTGGAAAGCCTGCTGGATGTCGATGCGGTAATCGTCACCCATACCCATGCCGATCACTGGGATCAACACGCCATCGAGCGGATCGCCAAAGAGATGCCGATCTTTGTCCAGCACGACGATGACGCGCAGCTGCTGCGCAGCCAGGGCTTCCGCAATCTGACCGTTTTGACGGACAACACGCCGTTTGGCGCGATCCAGTTGAGCAAAACCCACGGCGGTCAGCATGGCACCGACCGCGCTTACGCGGTGCCTGAGCTGGCGGAGATGCTCGGTGAGGCGTGCGGCGTGGTGTTTCGCCATCCCGACGAAAAAACGCTGCTGATTGCAGGCGACACTATTTTGCGTCCGCAGGTGGCCGACGAACTGCAAAAGCTGCAGCCGGATGTGGTGGTGCTTAATGCCGGGTACGCGCATGTGATCGGCTTCGGACCTATCATCATGGGCGCGGAAGATGTGCTGAATGTGCACTTCCTGCTGCCGCAGGCAAAACTTGTCGCCGTCCATATGGAGGCGATCAACCACTGCCTGCTGACGCGCAGTGCACTGCGGGAGTATGTGGATGCCAACCAGATGGGTGAGGCGGTGATCATTCCCCAGGACGGGGAAAGCGTTATAGTCTGAACAGCATCAGGGCAAAGGAGAACAGTGTGAAGCTAACAACAGTGGCGATTGTCGCCGTCGACGGGTTCAGCCCCTTTCACTACTCCGTGCCCTGCATTTTGTTTGGCGATAGCGTATCGGGTAAAAAGCGCTTTAACGTGACGATCTGCGCCGAAAACCCAGGGTTATTGACCTCCCGGGAGGGTTTCGCCCTCAATGCCACGCACGATTATTCCGCCATCAGGCAGGCCGACATCGTGGTGGTACCTTACTGGGCTCATGTGCTTGAACGCCCGCCGCAGACGTTACTCGACAGCCTGGTGCAGGCCAGAGACAACGGGGCGGAAATCGTCGGCCTGTGTCTGGGATCGTTTGTTCTCGGATACGCGGGCATTCTGGACGGCAAACGGGCGGCGACCCACTGGGAGTTCGAACGCCAGTTCCAGTCGTTATTCCCGGCGGTACAGCTGGATATCAATGCGCTGTACGTCGATGACGACAACATCATCACCTCTGCTGGCACGGCCGCTGCGCTGGACTGTTGCCTGTATATCATCCGTCAGCGCTTTGGCAGCGTAGTCGCCAACCAGATTGCCCGGAGGATGATTGTGCCGCCGCATCGCGAGGGCGGACAGGCGCAGTTTATCGCCCAGCCGGTGCCGGAAACGACCCGCGATGCGCGGATTAACAATCTGATCGACTATCTTCAGCATAATATCAGCCAGCCGCTGAACCTGGATGCGCTGGCAGAGAGCGTGGCGATGAGTCGCCGCACGCTGACCCGCCATTTTATGAAAGCCACCGGAATGAGCGTCGTCTCGTGGATCACCGCCGAACGCCTGCGGCGTAGCCAGCTGCTGCTGGAGAGCAGCAATCTGCCCGTTGAGGCGGTGGCGGAGCAGGTGGGGTATCTTTCCGCCGTGACCCTGCGCCAGCAGTTTAAGGCCCGCTTTGGTGTCAGCCCGGCGGAGTGGCGTAAAACTTTCCGCACGCAGAGTCAGGCCGGGTAGCGCAACATTTACCCCAGCTTCTCCATCCTCGTCTCCCCTTCCACCATCGACAGCTGATACAGCGAAAACGATCGGTGCTTTTCAATCAGCGTCGCCAGTTCCGGCGAGTGGCTGGTGAGCCAGATCTGCGAGTAACGGCTGGCCTCGGCAATCAGGCTCGCCAGCGCGGGCAGCATCTGCGGATGCAAGCTGTTTTCCGGTTCGTTGAGGGCGATAAACGCGGGCGGACGCGGGCTTAACAGCGCCACCGCCAGACAGAGAAAACGCAGCGTGCCGTCGGAGAACTCCGCGGGCTCCAGCGGTCGGCTTAAGCCTTCGCGCTGCATCATCATGCGAAAACGCCCCCCGGTATTGTCGCTGTAAAACACGCAGCCGGGGAAGGCCTGGTCGAGGATGCGCATCAGCAGCAGCTCATCACCGATCTCGACGATGGTCTGAAAGGCCGCGGCCAGGTTTGCACCGTCGCTGGCCAGCACCGGGGAGCGGAACCCCACCTGCGGGGCACGGATCGCCGAGCCGGATGAGACGGAAAACTCATGATAAAAGCGCCAGTTACGCAGGGATTCGCGCATCTGCGACACCTCCGGATAGAGGTGCGGCTCACCCAACTGCCCGAACACCGATTCGTTCTCGTACAGCGTGCCGCTGTGGGTCACCTTTTCGTGATGCACGTTATTGAGAAACACGGCCTGATTCTTGCGCTTCATCAGCTGTGACGACGGGCGTCGGTGCTGGCCGCTCAGCCAGATGGACTCCTCTTTGATCACCGGATCGAGCTGAAACTGCGAGGGATAAGGCAGCTTCTCGACAAAGCCCACCTGCAGTTCATATTCGTAGGTCTCTGTTTCCACCGCCAGGCTCATGCGCCGGAGCTGGTCGCTACGGGTTTTACCTGCCCAGAAGACCTTTAAAATCCCGCCCTCATTGGCCAGGGCCTGGGAAAACTGCCCCTGCGCCGCGCTGTGCATCAGGTGGATCGCCTTGTAGATATTGGATTTCCCGGTGCCGTTCGGGCCGAAAACGATATTGAGCTGCTGCAGATCCAGCGACAGGTCGCGAATCGAGCGATAGTTTTGAATGTGCAGGGTGTTGATCATCGGCGTACCCACTTTTGCGGACTAAACCTGTACAGAGTTACAGTGTTTCAGGCAAAGTGCAAAAAAAAAGACGACAGTGAGGTGTCGTCTAAACGGGGTAGTGCTTCGGGCCTCTCAGGGTCAATGGGGCCTCGCGTTTGACATTCAGATTACGGCCAGACGCAAACCCAGATCGTCAGGATAGGGATCAAAGTAGTTTTGCGTCATCAGATACCGGTCAGGGTATTCGGCCAGATAATGTTTCAGCAGCGTGAGCGGGGCGAGAATGGGCAGTAATCCGTCACGGTAATGCAGGATCACGTCGCGCAGTTCACCGCGCTGGCGGCTGTTCAGTTGGTTACGGAAATAGCCCTGAATATGCATCAGGACGTTAGTGTGGTTTTTCCGCGAAGCCGGTTTACTGAGGATCAGCATCAGTTTTTCGCGGTACGCCTCAAAGAAAGCGTCCAGGTCTTCCCACTCGTGCAGCGAGGCGACGAACGGCCCGATCTCGCGGTAGCCCGCCTGATGGTGCGCCAACAGCTGGAGTTTGTACCGGCTGTGGAAGTCCAGCAGCGCGCGACGCGTCAGGCCTTGTGCCCGCAGCGTATTCAGCTCATGAAGAGCGAAAACCCGCTCGACAAAGTTCTCACGCAGCACCGCGTCGTGCAGGCGTCCATCTTCCTCCACCGGCAGCCACGGCCATTTTTCAAGCAGGGCGGCGGTGAACAGCCCGACACCCTCCTTGCGGCCCGCGTTACCCTTTTCATCGTACAGCCGCACGCGCTCCATGCCGCAGCTTGGCGATTTGGCGCAGACGATAAATCCGCAAAGATCGCCCATTTTCGGCACATAACCCGCCGCAAAATCGGCCATTTTTTGGGTAACGTCTTCATGAGGCGCTTTGCTGAAGCGCATCTGGGTTTCACCGCTGGCGGTCTTCGTCAGACGCAGAGCCGGACGAGGCGTCGGTAGGCCGATCGCCATTTCCGGACACACAGGCCGGAAATTGACCCATTCGGCCAGCTCATCCATGACAAAGCCCATACGCTTATGCCCGCCGTCGAAGCGAACGGCGGAACCGGTCAAACATCCGCTAATACCCAGCACAGGTTTCGTTGTCATGATGTGCACCTCCAGAGTCATACTCTAAAAGTTACACAAAATGATTATTTTGTCCAAGTATTGACGAATATATTTTTTATTTTGTATAGATATCAGCAGCTTTTAGCTGCCCTTATAGGTCGAGTAACCGTACTGGCTCAGCAGCAACGGAATGTGCAGTTTTTCGTTGGTGCGGGTGACGGTAAACAGCACCGGGATCTCCGGGAAGAATGACTCCAGCTTGTTGCCGTGGAAGTACTCTGCCGTTTTGAAGGTCACTTTATAGACGCCAGGCTGCATATCCTGATCCGCCGGGTAGAGCGACTTGATGCGGCCGTCCTGGTCAGTTTTGCCGCTGGCGAGCGGGGTCCATTTATCCTGCTGCTGCTTTTCCAGCGTAACGGTCACGCCAGGTGGTGGCGTGCCGGTTTGCTGGTCAAGGATATGCACGCTCAGGGTGCCGGCAGGGGCGGCGCCAAAGGCGACAGGGGCAAAGGCCATGGAGGCGAGGATCAGCAGAGGGGCAGTCTTTTTCATCGTGTTTTCCTGTGGAGTGATAAGTCACAGGAAAACGTTAGCATTTGCCGCGCAGGAAAATATTCAACTTTTCGTGAAGATTCCCGCAGGAGAAAATAATCAGAGGATAATCACCTCAAGGGCAACCTGCTGCTGCCACTGTTCCACCTGTTTTCGGCGCACGGCGGTGAGTTTACCGCTGGTGACCAGCAGCCACTGGCGGTCCGGGAAAATCTCCGGTGCCAGCGCGGCAGGGGGAATGGGCAGCAGGTTGATGCGGTGGCCCTGGCCGGTGCGGGCTAAGGCTTCGAGCCAGATTTCGCACGGGTCGTTCAGGTGCCAGCCGCTGAGCAGGAGGTTGTCGCCCGGCGCTTTTTTATCGGCTTCAAGGCAAAACGAGGTGTAGGCGATGATGATGCCATCGAGGATCTCGCGCAGGGTCATGGCGGCGGGAACGTTGGCCGAGACCAGGCTGCGCAGGGGACGTAACACGTTCACGACCAGCTCCGGGCGCGGATACTCGCGACCTGCATCGTAAATCATCTGGCGCAGGGATTCGATTTTGCCGGCCTGCAGACGTTCCAGCATGGTCTGCTGCAGCGTTTGCCAGTTGTTGGTCCGGCCCGGGGCAGGACGCTCCAGCAGCGGCTTTACCTGGCCTATCGGGACGCCTTTTTTCACCCAGTCGAGGATTTTTAACGCCTGCTGGACGTCCTCGTCGCTGTACTGGCGATGACCGCCCTCGGTGCGCAGCGGCTTGAGTAAACCGTAGCGACGCTGCCACGCCCGCAGCGTGGTAGGGGTGATCCCACTAAGTCTGGCGAATTCGCCAATGGAGTATGCCATGTCTGCGTCCGAAGAGGATTAATCTCAATATTCTACGAATATTTTCCGATGGGATGAAGCGCCAGAGCGCTGCACTACACTTTAATTCCAAACGTGCAAAATGACAGGAGTTCTCATGAAACTATGGCCCGTTGTTACCGGTGTTGCCATTGCGCTGACCCTGGTGGCCTGTAAATCCCCTACGCCACCGAAGGGCGTGCAGCCGATAACGAACTTTGACGCCAGCCGCTATCTGGGCAAGTGGTATGAAATCGCCCGTCTGGAAAACCGCTTCGAACGCGGTATGCAGCAGGTGACTGCCACCTATGGCAAGCGCAGCGACGGCGGGATCAGCGTGCTTAACCGGGGCTATGATCCGGTGAAACGTAAATGGAGTGAGAGCGAGGGTAAAGCGTTTTATACCGGCGAGCCAACCACCGCAGCGCTGAAAGTGTCGTTCTTCGGCCCGTTCTACGGCGGTTATAACGTGATCAAGCTGGACGATGACTACCAGTACGCCCTGGTCAGTGGCCCGGATCGCGACTATCTGTGGATCCTGTCGCGTACGCCAACCATTCCGGATGCGGTGAAGCAGGATTACCTCAATACCGCGCGCAGCCTGGGCTTCCGGGTTGATGAGCTGGTATGGGTGAAACAGTAAAGATCGTGCTTTTGTCCTGGGGAAATGTGCGGGCAGGGGAATAGACTTGCGTCATGGGCACACGGGAGATGACATATGCACTGGCAACCCTTTCGCGGCACCGCGCCGACCACCATGACCCTCTACAGCGCGTCCTTTCCCGATGTCAGCGACAACTGGCCGATGAAAGACGAAGTGACGCGCGAGCTGAACGCCGTCGATCGCGCCTTAAAAGCGGACCCGCAGCTGATGCCGCCTGTTATCGAGAAGGATGCCAATGGCGAGAAGAGGATAAAGTGCCAGCATCAGTGGTCTGAAGAGGCCTTTGCGACACGGCCCGCCGTCGTCGCCTGGCGTACCCGGCTGGTGCCGACGGCGCTGGCCCTGTACGCCATCCAGAATCCGCTGGATGAACATCTCCCCGACGGCACCCGGATGGACAGCCGCAGCCGCCAGTGGTTTATCCACGCCAACGATGCCATCGGCATCCGTTCCCGCGCGAAGGTGCTCTCCGTGCTGGCGGAACAGTACCTGCATAACGACATCGACAACGTCTGGGTCAGTCTCGCCAGCGGGGCGGCCGTCCCGGTGCTGGAGGCGCTGCGCGGCGCCCATCTGGACGGGCAAAAAGTGCATCTAACGCTGGTGGATTACGATCCCGTCTCCCTGCGCTGGGCAGAGAAAATGACCGCTGCCGAAGGGCTGAGAGTAGGGGAGCAGGTGACCATATTGCAGCGCGATCTGAAAGAGAGTCTGATCCACAGCGATAAACTGATACAGGAGCTGGGCGAAGGTAAGGTCGAGCTGGTGGACGCGCTGGGGATCTTCGAATACTTCAACGACACAGAAGCGGTGACTTTCCTGAAACATGTCCTGCGCCTGATTAAACCCGGCGGGGCGCTGATTATCTCGAACATGCTCACCAGCAGCCCGCAGATTGATTTCGCCCTGCGCTGTATCGGCTGGACGCCCATCTTCCCGCGCACCTTGCAACAGATGCAGGATATTCATCTCGCGGCAGAGATCCCGGCGGAAAATGTCACGGTGATCGTGCCGAAAGACGGGGTGTATGCGGTGATGGAGGTGCGGGTTTAGGTTTCCTCTCCCGTTGGGAGAGGGTGTGGGGAAAATTCGCTATCACCCTTTCAACTCGTCGCGCAGCATTTGCTGGCGCGTTTCCTGAATTATCTTATCGGCTGCTGTTTGGATGCGCTGTTGGCTTTCTGGCGATCGGAAAGCTATCAATTCATTCAAAGTATTCAATTTACTCTGTTCGGGTAGGGGGAATGTGTTGCTGATAGAATGATCTGTCATTACCTTTATCGTCCTTGTTTATAAGTGCATGGCTAAGCTTGATATTGTTCCGTTATCTTATGATGATCGCATTATGAAAATCGAAACTGCAGTTCCCTCACACTTTGAACGTCTCGTCGCGATCTGGGAGTCCTCCGTTCGTGCTACTCACCACTTTCTGCAGGAGAGCGATATTGCGGCGTTACGCCCGTTATTACTCAACGCTTATCTACCAAATTTAAACGTTGTTATAGCCCGGGATGAAACCGGCGCCATTCACGGCTTTTTGGGCGTGGACGAAAACCGCATTGAGATGCTGTTTGTCGACGATGCGAGCCGGGGAAAAGGCGTTGGCTCGCTGTTGCTGAAGTACGCCATTGACCATCTCGGCGCTAACGAGGTGGACGTTAACGAGCAAAATCCGCAGGGCGTTGGGTTTTATCAGCATATGGGGTTTGTGCAAACCGGGCGATCGGAGCTGGACGGGCAGGGCAATCCGTTCCCGTTGCTGCATATGCGGTACGAGGGTTAACGCCTGCACATACTGCCCCCTCGCCCCTTCGGGGAGAGGGCTGGGGTGAGGGGAAACACACCGCAACGCCGGGTGGCGGCTTCGCCTTACCCGGCCTACGAAACCTGCATGGCGCGAACGTTACGCAGCGGCGAGCGCACCTTCAATGCCTTTCAGCTTCTGCTGCGCCTGCCTTAACTCTTCTAAAAGCTTTTTCTCATGCGGGTTGTGCGCCATCACCACGATGCAGCCATCCATGACTTTCACTGTGACTTTATCCCCAGTATCAAACCCCGCCGCACGCAGCCATTTGCCGGAAAGGATCAGGTTGGGCGTACTGCGATCGAGACCTTGCGGGCGATATCCCACAATTAATGTACGCTCAGTTCCGGTTGCGGCGGTGTCTGGGGTAGAATGCGAATCAGCCATAATCAACTCCTTGATAGTTGGTGAGGTTAGCTCTCGTCGGGTATTGCGAGTACCGGGCGAGGGCGTTTCGACTCAGGTTATCCTGTGATAAGGTACGTACCTGAATGGTTAGATTTTGCTCTCACAGGTACGTACATGTCAACAGCTAAACGCGATCCAAATCAGTCAAAATCCGGTAAAGCACCGACTTTTCAGATTCGAATTACGCCGGAGTTGAAGGCGCAGTTTGAGGCTGCGGCTAAGGCTGAAGGGATGAGTTTGGGGAATTGGTTGAAAAGTTTAGGACGCAAGGAATTAGAATATAAAAAATCAAAATAATGTAGAAAATAATGATTACATTATTAAACAAAAATAGTGTGCCCCTGCTGGTGTGTCTGTAACAGAAAGTAAAGGAACATAAACGTTAGTTAAGTCAATGTTCGTAGCACTACCCACTTTCAATACCTTCTGTTCTTTTTACCTAAGTAAAAAGTATCTGCCAAAAACTCAAATAACCGATGAAAAAGCCTCCTGAATTTTGCGATTCAGGTCAAATCTCAATCATCCCAACGCCAAAACATAAACATCCGCAGGGGTGTTATATGTATATCATAACAATTTTAAGAATCATAGCCTCTTTGCATTTCTTTTTTCTGAAGTAGTTTTTTTATGTTAATCGACTTATTCCAATCAATGAAAAATTGTTTATGGCTTTTAATCTTATTAAATAATTCGTTAATGCTTGCAGGATCTGGATTTGTGCCATATGTTTTTGAAATATAGATACTTAATGATTTTTTGAATTTTTCAGTAGCAATATGAGGGAATGTCCCCAGGTCGAGTATTGAATGTATTAAATCTGAAGCGTTACGCGGCGTCTTACATTCATCCAATTTAAGAGAAAGATTATCGTAAATACTATCTCTTATATGATGATTAGTATCATTGTTACATAATAAATATAAGCATGTACACATGTCAAAATAATCGAGGTTGCATCTAAAATCATTTTCCACTTCAAAATTATAAAATTGCATAATGACTTTGTCATCAATAATGTTAATTCCAAATACAGAACGTAGTGATATTATGAAATTAACAAACTCAACTCGGGGCCTTGACTCTGAAATCGCAATATTTATAAGTATGTTAGCTTCGTCTTTTATTTTTTTTATAATTTCATCTTGGTCAGGTTTTTCAAGTTTAGATGTTATTTCACTGACAATAACAATAAGTTGTGACATCAAATGACTAGTTCTTGATTTAATATTCATGGAAAATAAAAAACATATGAAATCCATGCTGAAAATTAAAAAATTCCTATAGGTTGAGCTATGGTTTTTTATATCCTCAATAAGTTTAATCTCATTGTTAATTTTTTGTAACCGCGCCCTTAAAATAGACATAATTAAACCACTGAAAGAATCATAATTTGTATTGTGTTGCTTTATAATCGATTTGAATTTAGTTATTAAGGTGTTTGATCGTGTATATGGTTTGTAGATGTAATCGATACTTGGCAATAATGCTCTATCTTTTCTCTCTAAATGCTCTTTACTTCTTCTAATGGATTTAAAAAAATCATTAATGGCTTCTAAAACTTGTGTTTTCGCTATTGATAATGGTGTAATAAATGGTCTGTTATCTCTTTGCTCTTTCGATTCGTTAACATATAACTTATATTGTGACAACTCATCAATAAATGTTTTGTAGATAATATTAGCAATGGCTTCATTTTTAGTAAAGATAAAGTAATCGTCAACATAGCGTTTTACTGTGTAATCAACTTTATTTCTATAACCTAAATTTAATAACGCTAATTCTGTTTTTATATCTATTGATTGAAGGATTATTTCTGCAAATATTCTTGAAAACTCAGGACCAATAATGATCCCATTTGTCTCATTATCATTCATTTTCCTGATGATCGCATCAAATTTATCATCAAATGAAATAGAAGCTATGTTTTCCTTGGAATATTTTTTCCCTTTGATTGCCCAGCTAATACTATGTGTATAAATACTATTAAAGCATTTGGCAATATCAAATTTTAAGGAGTATGAAAATTTCTTCTCAATAGATTGAAACTTTAGAGAACTGAAGAACTTATAAAGTAAAGTATAACCATCGTATGCAAAATAAGATGATGAAAATTTGCTTTCTGATGTGTTTTCCCCGTTTTCATTGCTTATTTGAATGACATCATTATCTTTTAAGTCTGAGTTTGAATAAACATCAAAAGGCGAGGATTCATAGAAATATGATGCAACAGAAACCGGTTTCCTTATACTGAAGTTAGATTTAGAGCATAAATATGTAATAAATTCGGCATTGTTGTGTATGAGTTCTCCAATTTCATACTGCGCAACAGGGTGTGGAATACTAATGATTCGAGAGTTTCTCTCATTTTTTGTTATTTTATAGTTATATGGGGTTAATGATGATTTATTAATGAAAAGCATGTCATCAATTATATTGTTCTTTTTGTTGTTGTTCTGAATATAACTATAAAAACCTATATTAGAAAAAATTAATGGGACTTCATAAGGAAGTGTTTCTGTCAGTAAAATGCGATGTGCATCATGCTTTTTTATTAGGATTTTATCCATTACCAACACCCCTTTATTTTATTAATTTGATTTCCATTAAATTTATGCGTATATTTATTTTTAAATCCAGCAACAAATGAATACTTACTTAATATTTCTCTATGAGTTCGATTCAAAACTATTGAAGTTGATATTTTTTTATATAAAATTTTTAATAGAAAAGCATCAAGTCTTTGATATTTTTCTAAATCTGTTAGATGGATATAATTGTAGTACGATCCAGATTTCATCCTATCTGTATGATGTTTTCCATTCGATATGTAATGGTTACCAGTTAGAAATTTTATTCTGCTTTCTAAAAGTTTGAAATTTCCTTTTTGATGATAATCATCAAAGCTTAGATAAATTCTATTTTTTAACTTATTCATTTTTTTTAAGGAAATATCAACTTTGAGTTGTTTGCTTGAGTTTTTAAGCGACAAATTTGGGAACTGGAATTGATAACCCAAAAAATCGAAAGAATGATTTTTAGAGTCAGTATTCTTGCATTTACATTTGTCCCAACAACAACATTTATTTACAACACAACTACATTGCTCATGACATTTGCAAGGAAGAATTGAAAGAATCTTATTTTTTTTCCAATTTAGCTGTAATCCAATTGGCAAGTTTTTGATTATATTTTTTTTTATATCAATCCTTTCTGTAGAGAATATTAAAATATCATCAACAAATCGCGTATAATAATAAATGGTAGGGTTTTTATTAATGATGTTATCAAATGGACGCATGGCTAATTCAGATAATGTAGAGCTTAACCCTATTCCTCGAGGTATACCAATTACGTTAGCACTTTCAACTTTCTGGATATATTCTTTCAAAATAAAAATTGAATCAAAAGATAGTAAATTATCTTCTAAAACTGCCCTGCAACATAACGACAAATCTATACTTTCATAGAAATCTTTAATATCAAACTTATAAATATACTTTGGACATTCTTCTTTTAAAAGTGATATGACTTGCTTAATGATGGTATGTCTATCACTTTGGCGAATATTGTAAATATGTTTAATATTATAATTTAACTTAGATAAAACTATTTCATCATCTACTGAAGAAGTAGTGAATATTTTTTTTCCATTTTCGGCATAGGAAGAGAAACTATTGAGAGTAAATGATTTTGATGTTATTGAATCAGCAATGTCCTCAATTGTTTTTATTCGAGGCTTTAATCTTAATGATCTTGATTTCCTTGATCTAGAATTTTCAATTTCTTTTAGATTTTTTACATTAAATGATTGTCTATTCATTTTAAATTCTCATGAAATTAAATTTTTAGAATAGTGACATAGCATATTGAGCATAAGAAAGCGTTTTTGGCGGAAGATCACAGGAGTCGAACCTGCCCAGGACCGCTGGCGGCCCCAACTGGATTTGAAGTCCAGCCACCTCACCGGAGATGACGATCTTCCGCGCCTCGATTGCTACATGGAGGCGGGGCGCATTATATCTACTTTCAATCATTTACCCCATCTTTTCCCGCACCTATTTCACCCCTTTCTTGACCTGTGTTAAGCCCTGCAGCGTAAACCTTAAGAAAATCCTCAGGTTACATTTTCCGCCGCCGCACTTTTACCGCGATCACAAAAAACAAGAAACGTAAAAACGTAACCAGAAAACGCAATACCTGCCCGTGGGTGAATGGTTTACAAAAACTGTAACCGGTCTCAGCGCCCTACGCGTGAAGGAATAACAATGAAAAGCGAAGTCTTGTCCGTCAAAGAGAAAATTGGTTACGGCATGGGTGACGCCGCAAGTCACATCATCTTCGACAACGTCATGCTCTACATGATGTTCTTCTACACCGATATCTTCGGGATCCCCGCCGGGTTCGTCGGCACCATGTTCCTGCTGGCGCGTGCGCTGGATGCCATCTCCGACCCCTGCATGGGGCTGCTGGCCGATCGCACCCGCAGCCGCTGGGGGAAATTCCGCCCGTGGATCCTGTTCGGCGCCATCCCGTTTGGTCTGGTCTGCGTGCTGGCCTACACCACGCCGGACCTCAGCCTGAACGGCAAAATGATCTACGCCGCCGTCACCTACACCCTGCTGACACTGCTCTATACCGTGGTCAACATCCCTTACTGTGCGTTGGGCGGTGTGATCACCAACGACCCGACGCAGCGCATCTCCCTCCAGTCCTGGCGCTTTGTGCTGGCGACGGCGGGCGGCATGCTCTCCACGGTGCTGATGATGCCGCTGGTGAATCTGATTGGCGGCGAGGATAAAGCGCTCGGCTTCCAGGGCGGCATCGCGGTGCTGTCGGTGGTGGCCTTCCTGATGCTGGCGTTCTGCTTCTTCACTACCAAAGAACGCATCCAGGTGCCGCCGAGTACCACCTCCATGCGCGAAGATCTGCGCGACATCTGGCAAAACGACCAGTGGCGCATCGTCGGGCTGCTCACCATCCTCAACATTCTCGCCGTCTGCGTTCGCGGCGGCGCGATGATGTATTACGTCACCTGGATCCTCGGCTCGCCGGAGCTGTTCGTCGCTTTCCTCACTACCTACTGCGTCGGCAACCTGATCGGCTCCGCGCTGGCGAAACCGCTCACCGACTGGAAGTGCAAAGTCAGCGTCTTCTGGTGGACCAACGCCCTGCTGGCGGTGGCGAGCGTGGCGATGTTCTTCGTGCCGATGCAGGCCAGCATCACCATGTTTGGCTTTATCTTCGTGATTGGCGTGCTGCACCAGCTGGTAACGCCGATCCAGTGGGTAATGATGTCCGATACCGTCGATTACGGCGAGTGGACCAACGGCAAACGCCTCACCGGCATCAGCTTTGCGGGCACGCTGTTCGTGCTCAAGCTGGGCCTGGCCCTGGGCGGGGCGTTAATCGGATGGATGCTGGCAGGCGGCGGCTACGATGCCGCAGCCAAAACCCAGAACGGCGCCACCATCAGCATCATCATTGCCCTGTTTACCCTGGTCCCGGCCGCGTGCTACCTGCTGAGCGCGGTGATCGCCAAACGCTACTACAGCCTGAAAACGCCATTCCTGATGAAAATCATGAACGATCTGGCACAGGGCGCGCGTCGTAACCAGCAGGAATTTGAAAATCTGCCGGTCAGCAAAGAATTGCAGAACTAAGAGGACGAAAGCATGAAAATCAGTGACGGAAACTGGCTCATTCAACCGGGTCTGAACGTGACCTACCCGGTGCAGGTGTTCGATGTGGAGCAGCAGGGCAACGACCTGGTGGTCTATGTCGCCCCGCGCGATGTACGCGAGCGCACCTGGCAGCTCGACACCCTGATGTTCACGGTGCGCCTGTTTGCGCCGCAGGAGGGGATTGTCGGGGTGCGCATCGAGCACTTCCAGGGCGCGCTGGATAACGGTCCACACTATCCGCTCAACGTCCTGAAAGAGGTCAACGTACAGATTGAAAACAATGCCGAGTTTGCCGAGCTGAAAAGCGGCAACGTCAGCGTGCGCGTCACCAAAGGCGAGTTCTGGGCGCTGGATTTCCTGCGTAACGGTCAACGCATTACCGGCAGCCAGCTGAAAAACAACGGCTACGTGCAGGACGGCAATAGCGATCGCAACTATATGTTCGAGCGTCTGGATCTGGGCGTGGGCGAAACCGTCTACGGCCTCGGCGAGCGCTTTACCGCCCTGGTGCGCAACGGCCAGACGGTCGAAACCTGGAATCGCGACGGCGGCACCAGCACCGAGCAGTCGTACAAGAATATCCCGTTCTACCTCACCAATCGCGGCTACGGCGTACTGGTGAACCATCCGGAAAACGTCTCCTTTGAGATCGGCTCCGAGAAGGTGTCGAAAGTGCAGTTCAGCGTCGAGGGCGAGTATCTGGAGTATTTCGTCATCGACGGCCCGACGCCAAAAGAGGTGCTCAACCGCTATACGCAGTTCACCGGGCGTCCGGCGCTGCCGCCAGCCTGGTCGTTCGGCCTGTGGCTCACCACCTCGTTTACCACCAACTACGACGAAGCGACGGTGAACAGCTTTATCGATGGCATGGCGGAGCGCGACCTGCCCCTGCACGTCTTCCACTTCGACTGCTTCTGGATGAAGGCCTTCCAGTGGTGCGATTTTGAGTGGGACCCGGTGACCTTCCCGGATCCGGAGGGGATGATCCGCCGCCTGAAGGACAAAGGACTCAAGGTCTGCGTGTGGATCAACCCGTACATCGGGCAGAAATCGCCGATCTTTAAGGAGCTGAAAGAGAAGGGCTATCTGCTTAAACGCCCGGACGGCTCCCTGTGGCAGTGGGATAAATGGCAGCCGGGGCTGGCGATCTACGATTTCACCAACCCGGAAGCGTGCCAGTGGTATGCCGACAAGCTGAAAGGCCTGGTGGATATTGGCGTCGACTGCTTCAAAACCGACTTCGGCGAACGCATCCCGACCGACGTGCAATGGTTTGACGGCTCCGATCCGCAGAAAATGCACAATCACTACGCCTACATCTACAACGAGCTGGTGTGGAACGTGCTGAAAGAGACGGTGGGCGAAGAGGAGGCGGTACTGTTTGCCCGTTCGGCCTCGGTGGGTGCGCAACAGTTCCCGGTGCACTGGGGCGGGGACTGCTACGCCAACTACGAGTCGATGGCCGAAAGCCTGCGCGGCGGGCTGTCGATCGGCCTCTCCGGGTTCGGATTCTGGAGCCACGATATCGGCGGGTTCGAAAACACCGCCCCGGCGCACGTCTATAAACGCTGGTGTGCTTTCGGGCTGCTCTCCAGCCACAGCCGCCTGCACGGGAGCAAATCCTACCGGGTGCCGTGGGCGTATGACGACGAGTCCTGTGACGTGGTGCGCCACTTCACGCAGCTCAAATGCCGGATGATGCCGTACCTCTATCGTCAGGCGGCGCTGGCCCGTGAGTTCGGTACCCCGATGCTGCGGGCGATGATGCTCGAGTTCCCGGACGATCCGGCCTGTGACTATCTCGACCGCCAGTACATGCTGGGGGATTCGGTGATGGTGGCTCCGGTGTTCAGCGAGGCGGGCGACGTGCAGTTCTACCTGCCGGAAGGGCGCTGGACGCACCTGTGGCATAACGACGAGGTGCAGGGGAGCCGCTGGCACAAACAGCAGCACGAGTTCCGCAGCCTGCCGGTCTACGTGCGCAACAACACCCTGCTGGCACTGGGTAACAACGACCAGAAGCCGGACTATGCGTGGAATGAGGGCACGGCTTTCCAGCTGTTTAACCTGGACGATGGTGCCACGGCGGTGAGCGACGTGCCGGCGGCCAACGGTGCCGTGGCCTTTACCCTGACCGCGACGCGCAACGGCGATACCCTGACGTTAAAAGGGAACGGCGAGGCGCGGGGCTGGTCGGTCTGTTTGCGCAATGTGCAGCAGATTAGCGGCGTGAAAGGCGCGTCACATGGCGGAAGCGAGTGGGGCGTGGTGGTGAAAGCGGAGGGGGATGAGGTGGTGATTCATCTCTGAGTCCCCTCACCCTAACCCTCTCCCCATAGGGGAGAGGGAATAGTTAGTGCCCATCTTTAAGCAGGTGAGGACGGGTTTGCTCCCTCTCCCTTTTAGGGAGAGGGCAGGGGTGAGGGTTGTTGCTCAACCGTACTCACCACCCCACCGGTCATCGTCTGCGTGACCTGCTGTTTATCCATATTCACCGCGTTCACCCTGCCGTTAACCGTCGGCTTCAGCGGCGAATCTTTCTGCACATTACCGCTGGCGTTGAGCTGAATATTGCCATCGCCCGTTATCGGTAGCGCTGGCCATCCCCACTGCTGGATCACGTTCAACGGCACGCCGCGCCCGGTCAGGTTGATGGTGGTCTGCCGCACCGGTGTCTGCGAGACGCTGGCCTTCGCCTCCAGAATGCCTTTCTCGGTAAAGGCGCTCAGCTCATTGATGGCAATGATCGAGGCGTTGGCGGTCAGGGAGAGTGACGGACGGCGCACGTCCACGCGGTTAAAGGTCGCCGCCGCGCCGTTCAGGGTAGCGGTACCCGCCCATACGCCCCACTGGCGATCTTTCGCCAGCTGCAGGTTGGTGCCGTAGCCGTCGAGGGCAGTGACCTGCCACGGGAAGGTAGAATCAACGTCAATCACCAGGTTACGGCTCAGGCCGAATTTGCGCAGCGTGACGCTATGCAGCCATTCCGGCAGAGTCTCCACCCACTGCGTTTTCCAGTTTTCCGGCAGGGTGTATTCCAGCCCGGCGACGGCGACATCATCCAGCACCAGGGCTTTACCGCTGCGCAACCAGTTGCCGGAGGTGCGCAGCATCCCGCCTTCCCAGCGCGAGGTGAACTGGCGCAGGGCAATCCCCTGCGGAGAGAATTCGGCATTCAGGATCGGGTCGAACAGGTGCAGCGAGCCGTAGATAAATTCACTGGCGTTCATCGACAGGCGACCATCCTCGCTCTGCCAGTCGCCCTGGCTCAGGGTCAGGTTGCGCAAGCTTAAATCGAGATCCGTTACCGCCCAGTCCGGCCCCTGCAGGCGGGCGTCGGTCACGTCGAGGCGGCCAATCTGCAACGACGGCAGGGTGGTGATGGGGGCAAAAAAGTCGGCCAGCGATTTATCGCTCTGCAGGCGGATATCGTTCAGGCGCATGTTGTCCACTTTCCAGCCGCCGTTAGCATCGCGTCGCGCGGTACCGGTGAGCGAGCCCCGCGCCATGTCGGCGCCGATGGTGGTCAGCACCACCTCTTTATCGCTCAGCTCGCCCTCGATCAGCACGTTGCTGGCCGGTACGCCGTTCAGCGTCAGCGACCCGGCGCTAATCTGGATGTTGGCTTTTTTACCCAGCACGTTACCTGCTTCAGGATCCCACGGGCGTACGCCGCCGGTCACCTTCTGCGCGCTCAGATCCCACGCGGTATTCGGGCTGTTAAACGCCATGTTGTTCAGCAGCAGACGATCGGCCTGGAAGGGGAGAGGGGCGGTCTGCGGGGAGAGGTTCAGCGTGCCGTCAAACAGGGTGATGGTATCCATGTGCAGTGGATCGGTGAGCTGGCGGCTGCTCACGCCGATATCGACCATTTTCGCCACCAGAGTGGCGGGTTGACCGTCGCGCCCGAAGGTGACGTTTTTCAGCACCAGGTGTGTCGGTGAGGAGAAACGGTGATCCATCAGGTCGAAATTGAGTTCGTAGTCGGTGTTTACCGTGATCCAGCTGCTGACCTGCGCCGCGCCCCAGCGGGTCTGAACCAGGATATAGAGCGCGAGGATCGCAATAAGCACAACGGCCAGAATACCGACGAGAAGCTTTCCAATAAATTTCATGGTCTTCCATCACGTAAAACGCACATAAAGGAGTTATGCACGATTTACACGCAATGCTCAAGGCTGGAAGGGCGGAATTCTGGGTTACGGCAGCAGTTGCCTGCTGCCGTAAAGGGGGATCAGTTCTTTTCTGGCGGGAAAATCAGGTTCAGAACGATAGCGGTGATCCCGCCGGCAGCGATGCCGGAAGAGAGCAGGTTTTTCACCCAGTCCGGGGCAAACTGGAGGATCAGCGGCTGCTGAGACACACCCAGACCGACTGCCAGCGACAGGGCGATAATCATGATCGCACGGCGGTTCAGCGGCTCACGGGAGACGATACGTACGCCTGATGCCGCGATAGTGCCGAACATCACCAGCGTTGCGCCGCCGAGCACCGGCTCAGGAATGTGCTGCACAAAGCCACTCACCGCCGGGAACAGACCCAGCACGATCAGCATCAGCGCTACCACAAAGCCCACGTAGCGGCTGGCCACGCCGGTCAGCTGGATCACGCCATTGTTCTGACCGAAGCAGGAGTTCGGGAAGGTGTTGAACACGCCGGAGACAAAGGAGTTCAGGCCGTTGGCCAGCACGCCGCCCTTCAGGCGCTTCATGTACAGCGGGCCAGAGACCGGCTGCTCAGAGACGTCGGAGGTGGCAGTGATATCCCCGATGGTCTCCAGGGAGGTGATCATAAAGACCAGCATCAGCGGCAGAAGCAGGTTCCAGTCGATGCCCAGGCCGTAGTAGAGCGGGGTTGGAACCACGATCAGCGGGCTGTCGGTCGTGGCGGCAGACTGCGGCAGCATGTCCATCCCCCAGGCGGCGAGATAGCCTGCGGCCATGGCGATCACCAGCGAGGCGACGCGCAGGTACGGGTTACGCTGACGGTTAAGCAGAATAATGATTGCCAGTACCACGCCCGCCAGCAGCAGGTTTTTCGGGGCGCCAAAGGTATGGTCAGCCATCGCGGCGTAACCGCCACCGATGGAGGTCAGACCCACCTGAATCAGCGACAGGCCGATAATCATCACCACTACGCCGGAGACCAGCGGGGTAATAATGCGGCGCGCCAGGTGCAGCACGCGGGAGATGACCATCTCGGTGCAGCTGGCCAGCATCAGGGTGCCGAAAAGCGCGGCCATCATCGTCGGGACATCCGCGCCGCCGGTTTTAAGCGCCGTGCCGCCCATGATCAGCGGGGCGACAAAGTTAAAGCTGGTGCCCTGAATCGACAGCAGGCCGGAACCCACCGGACCCCAGGCTTTAATCTGAATGATGGAGGCTACGCCTGAAGCAAACAGCGACATGCTGATGATGTGCTGGGTGTCCTGCGCCGGTAAACCGAGCGCCTGGCAGATCAGCAGGGCAGGGGTGATGACGGCCACGAACATCGCCAGCAGATGCTGACAGGCGGCGAACAAGGTCTGCGCCAGCGGGGGGCGATCTTCAAGACGGTAAATCAGTTCACTGTTATGCGGCTGCGCAATCGGTTGCGCATCTTGCTGTTCTACGGCGTTTACGGACATCTGCTGCGATCCCCAGGAAGAAAAGCGGGCATTTTAGCCGAGTGGGTGAGAAAAGCAAACGATTGCTCGCAAAAATAGCAGAGAAAACCCCCAGCTTAATACGGCTTTTCTGTCACGCTACGGTAAAGTTCATTACACTCCTGCTCCCGGTTGCGCTTAAGTCGCGCAAAGGGTTCAGAAAAACACGCATTTCATGGAGCACGTGTCATATAAGGAGCCCACTATGATTCATCTCGATACGTTGTCGACCCTCGTTGCGGCAACACTGGTTTTACTGCTTGGCCGTAAACTGGTTCACAGTGTCCCCCTTCTCAGAAAATACACCATCCCGGAGCCCGTCGCGGGCGGGCTGCTGGCCGCCGTTGCGCTGCTGGTGCTGAAAAAGAGCATGGGCTGGGAAATCGACTTTGATATGACGTTAAAAGACCCGCTGATGCTTGCCTTTTTCGCCACCATCGGCCTGAACGCCAACCTCGCCAGCCTGCGGGCAGGCGGCAAAGTGCTGGGCGTGTTTTTGATTGTGGTGGTCGGGCTGCTGGTGATGCAGAACGCCATCGGTATCGGCATGGCCTCCCTGCTGGGGCTGGACCCGCTGATGGGCCTGCTGGCCGGTTCCATTACCCTCTCGGGCGGGCACGGCACCGGGGCGGCGTGGAGCAAGCTGTTTGTTGAGCGCTATGGTTTCCAGAATGCTACCGAAGTGGCGATGGCCTGCGCCACCTTCGGCCTGGTGCTGGGCGGCCTGATCGGTGGGCCGGTGGCGCGCTATCTGGTGAAGCACTCCACCACGCCGAACGGCTGCCCGGAAGATGAAGCGGTGCCGTCGGCGTTCGAAAAGCCGGACGTCGGGCGGATGATCACCTCTCTGGTGCTGATCGAAACCATCGCCCTGATCGCCATCTGCCTGACGGTGGGTAAAATCATTGCGCAACTGCTGGTGGGGTCCGCATTTGAACTGCCGACCTTTGTCTGCGTGCTGTTCGTGGGGGTGATCCTCAGCAACGGCCTGGCGCTGATGGGCTTTTATCGCGTCTTTGAGCGGGCGGTATCGGTGCTGGGTAACGTCTGCCTGTCGCTGTTCCTGGCGATGGCCCTGATGAGCCTCAAGCTGTGGGAGCTGGCCTCGCTGGCGCTACCGATGCTGGCGATTCTGGCCGTGCAGACCCTGTTTATGGCGTTTTACGCAGTGTTCGTGACCTGGCGGATGATGGGCAAAAACTACGACGCGGCGGTGCTGGCGGCCGGACATTGCGGCTTTGGGCTGGGAGCGACGCCAACGGCGATCGCTAACATGCAGGCCATCACCGAGCGTTTCGGTCCGTCACATATGGCGTTTCTGGTGGTGCCGATGGTGGGGGCGTTCTTTATTGATATCGTCAACGCGCTGGTGATCAAGCTGTATCTGATGTTGCCGATGTTTGGCTGATCAGGCGTTGGAGTAGCGCTCGGTCTCGGGCATCCAGCGCTCGATTAACGCTGCCGCCTGGTCGGGGTAGCGTTCATGGATATGGCGTGCCAGACGCTGAACTTCGGGGATCATGCCCTGATCGCGCAACAAGTCGGCCACTTTAAACTCGGCGTTACCGGTCTGGCGGGTGCCGAGCAGTTCGCCCGGACCGCGAATCTCCAGATCCTGTTGCGCAATTACAAACCCGTCATTGCTGTCGCGCAGCACCTGCAAACGTTTCTGGGCGGTTTTCGACAGTGGAGCTTTGTAGAGCAACACGCAGTGTGAGGCCACTGCGCCACGTCCGACGCGGCCGCGCAGCTGGTGGAGCTGCGCCAGTCCCAGACGCTCCGGGTTTTCGATGATCATCAGGCTGGCGTTAGGCACATCCACCCCGACTTCAATCACCGTGGTGGCGATCAGCAGATGCAGATCGCCCTGCTTGAAGGATTGCATCACCGCCTGCTTCTCGGCAGGCTTCATCCGGCCATGCACCAGCCCGACGTTCAGCTCCGGCAGGGCCAGCTTTAACTCTTCCCAGGTGGCTTCCGCCGCCTGGGCTTCCAGCAGATCCGACTCTTCAATCAGGGTACAGACCCAGTAGGCCTGACGGCCTTCCTGACAGGCGTTGCGCACGCGATCGATGATGTCGCTGCGGCGCGTATCGGGTATGGCGACGGTAGTGACCGGCGTACGGCCCGGAGGAAGTTCGTCGATGGTGGAGGTGTCGAGATCGGCATAGGCGGTCATTGCCAAAGTGCGCGGGATCGGGGTTGCGGTCATGATCAACTGGTGCGGATGGTACCCCTGCTGGAGCCCTTTTTCCCACAGCGCCAGACGCTGATGCACGCCGAAACGGTGCTGCTCATCAATGATCACCAGCGCCAGGCCGTGGAACTGCACCTGCTCCTGGAAGATGGCGTGGGTGCCGACAATCATCTGCACCTGACCGCTGGCGATGGCCTCCTGCTGCGCCTGTCGCGCCTTGCCTTTTTGCTTCCCGGCCAGCCAGCCCACTTCAACTCCCAGCGGGGCAAACCAGCTGCGGAAATTATTCGCATGCTGCTCGGCCAGCAGTTCGGTCGGGGCCATCAGCGCCACCTGTCTGCCGTGGGCAATGGCGCGCAGCGCGGCCAGGGCCGCCACCAGCGTTTTACCGGAGCCAACATCGCCCTGCACCAGGCGCATCATCGGCACGTCCAGCGCCAGGTCGCGTTCGATCTCGGCGGTCACGCGGGCCTGCGCCCCGGTAGGCTTAAACGGCAGCGAGGCCAGCAGCCTCTCTTTTAATTCGTCCTGGGGCGGGAGCGGCAGGGCGTGAAAACGCTGGGCACCGGCGCGCAGCGCCAGCATGCTCAGGTTATGCGCCAGCAGCTCTTCCAGAATCAGTCGACGCTGGGCCGGGTGTTGCCCGCTCTCCAGATCGCTTAACTGTAATGTTGGCGGCGGGCGGTGCAGGGTGCGCAACGCCTCCGGCAGGCTCATCATCCCCTGCGCCAGCTCGGGCGGCAGCAGTTCGGTAATGGCGCATGTGTCGAGCAGCTCCAGTGCCTGATCGGTCAGCTTGCGCAGCGTCGCCTGCTTGATGCCTTCGGTGGTCGGATAGACCGGGGTCAGCGTCTCCTGCATCTCCGGGGTGCTGAGATCGCCCTGCACGCGGTACTCGGGGTGGATCATCTCCGCGCCGTATTTCCCGCGTTTGGCTTCACCATAGGCCAGTACCCGTCGCCCGGGGGCGAGGCTGTTTTTCATCGCCGCGCTGAAGTTAAAGAAGCGCATCGTCAGGATGCCGGAGCCGTCGCTGATCTGGCAGGTCATCATCCGGCGACCGCCGAAGGTGATGTTGCTGTTCAGGACTTCGCCTTCAACCGTGGCGTAAATGCCGGGCAGCAGCTCGCCAATCTGATAGAGCTGGGTGCGGTCTTCGTAACGCAGGGGAAGGTGCAGGAGGAGATCCTGCACGGTATGCAGGCCGATTTTTGCCAGTTTGCTGCTCTGGGCCGCGCCAACGCCCGTCAGGGAATTGAGCGGCACGGCATCCAGCAGGCGGCCTTGCATGATTATTTCGTCGCTTGCATGGTGGCCCACCACGTCGCATCGGCTTCAATTTCGCCCTGCATATTCACGTGGGGGTAGGGTAATCTTTTCTGCTTCGCCACATTGGCCAGCACCGGATAGCCGCCTTCAAACAGCAGACGCTGCTGCTCGTCTTCCGGCAGCATGCTGTTCTCGCGTTTGTACATCCCGGCATTTTGTCGCTGGCGCTGGGCTTCATACAGAATGAGCGCGGAAGCCACGGAGACGTTCAGGGACTGCACCATACCGGTCATCGGAATGATGATGTCCTGATCCGCCAGATCTAACGCTTCCTGGGTGATCCCCGTTTTCTCCTGACCCATCAGAATGCAGGTCGGGCGGGTGTAATCGATCTCGCGGAAGTCGACGGCTTTGTCGGAAAGATGGGTCGCCAGAATCTGCATGCCGCGCCCTTTCAGGTGCGAAATGGCGTCGCCAATATTGTCGTGGGTTTTGACCTGCACCCAGCTGTTGCTGCCTGCGGCAGCCGAGGCCATGGGACGCATTCGCGTCCCTTTCCAGACGGCGTGCACTTCATGCACACCGACGGCATCAGCGGTACGGACGATAGCAGCCACGTTATGCGGTTTATGAACCTGCTCCATGCAGACCGTCAGATCGGGCTGACGCCTGGCGAGCATTTCGCAGATCCGGGCATAACGTGTTGAATTCATAACGCTAGTTTCGGTTACGGGTGACTTTGATTACGTCGGCCATCACGCGGATTTTGCGCATGATGTTCGCCAGATGCACACGGTCGCGCGCGGTCAGACGAATAAAGGCGCTGTAAACGCGGCCATCTTTCTCTTCCGTATTCAGGCTATGAATGTTGGAAGAGGCGGTGTTGATTGCCGCCGTCAGGTTCGCCAGCGCACCCTGGTGGTTGAACATATCCACCTTGATTTCGGTGATGAATTCCTGCTCGGTCTCTTTATCCCACTCCACCGCCATAAACTTCTCAGGCTCTTTCTGGTAGCCACGGATGTTACGACAGGATTCGTGGTGGATAACCAGACCCTTACCAGGGCTTACGTGAGCAATAATCGGGTCGCCCGGGATCGGTCGGCAGCACTTGGCAAAGGTGATCAACACGCCGTCGGCGCCTTTGATCGGCAGATGGCCGTGGCTGGTTGATGACGGCTGCGGCACAGAGGTTTCGCCCTGCTGCAGGTTCTTCGCCACCACCACGCTCATTGCGTTACCCAGACCGATTTCTGCCAGCAGATCGTCAAGCGTAGCGAGCTTCATGCGCTCGATTTCACGCTGGACGTTCTCTTTCGGGATCTCAGCCAGCTTGCGGCTGCCGCCCAACGCGTGGTTGAGCAGACGACGGCCCAGGCTGACGGAGTCGTCGCGTTTGAGGTTTTTCAGCAACTGGCGGATCTTGGCGCGGGCTTTCGAGCTCACGACAAAGTTGAGCCACGCCGCGTTCGGACGTGCGCCAGGTGCGGTAATGATTTCCACCGTCTGGCCGCTGGTCAACGGCTGTGACAGCGGGTACGGCTGCCTGTCGACACGTGCGCCGACACAGGCATGACCGATATCGGTATGCACGGCGTAAGCGAAATCGACCGGGGTTGCGCCAGCAGGCAGCTCGACAATGCGCCCCTCTGGCGTGAAAACGTAAATCTCATCCGGGAAGAGATCGGATTTAACGCTCTCGATAAATTCAAACGAGCTACCGGCGCTCTGTTGCAGCTCCAGCAGGCTCTGCATCCAGCGCTGGGCACGGATCTGTGCGGTGGTGCTGCTTTCGCCGCCACGCTCTTTATAAGCCCAGTGCGCGGCAACACCCATCTCCGCCATCTGGTCCATGTCTTCGGTGCGGATCTGCACCTCAACCGGCACGCCGTGCGGGCCAATCATCGAGGTGTGCAGAGACTGATATCCGTTCGCCTTGGGAATAGCGATATAGTCTTTCATCCGACCCGGACGCGGTTTATACAGGCTGTGCATCTGACCCAGCACGCGATAGCAGGTGTCGGAGTCATGGACGATCACGCGGAACGCGTAGATATCCATGATCGAGTGAAAACGCTGCTCTTTGAGCACCATTTTGCAATAGATGGAGTACAAATGTTTTTCGCGACCGCTGACGCGGCAGGGGATACCGGCTTCCTGCAAGCGTCCTTCGATTTCCGAGAGGATCTTCTGAATCATCTCTTTACGGTTACCACGTGCGGCTTTCACCACCTCTTTAATCACGCGGAAGCGGTTCGGGTACAACGCTTCAAAACCCAGCTCTTCCAGCTCGGTTTTAATGTGATGAATACCTAAACGGTGCGCCAGCGGGCTGTAGATTTCGAGGGTTTCACGGGCAATGCGACGACGTTTATCCGGGCGCAGAGAGCCCAGGGTGCGCATATTGTGGGTACGGTCAGCGAGTTTGATCAGAATGACGCGGATATCCTGCACCATCGCCATGATCATTTTGCGGAAGTTTTCGGCCTGCGCCTCTTTCTTGTCGCGGAAATTCAGCTTATCAAGCTTAGAGACCCCTTCCACCAGCTCGGCAACGCTTTTGCCAAACAGCTGTTCCATGTCCTGGTAGGTGGCGGGGGTATCTTCGATCACGTCATGCAGCAGGGCAGCCATCAGCGTTTCATAGTCGAGTTTCATCTCGGCCAGAATACAGGCCACCGCTACCGGGTGCGTGATATAGGGTTCACCGCTTGAACGTGTCTGGCCCTCGTGAGCGTCACGTGCAACGAGATACGCCTGCTGGAGACGCTTAATCTGGTCTACCGGCAGGTAGGTTTGAATCAGTTGATTCAGGCTTTCAAACAGATACAAGGGCGACCCGCAGGTTTAATTAACGACGACCTTCAGCAATGGCGGTAACGGCCTGCAGTTCTGCGGCTTCCTGCTCTTGCTGCTCCTGGCGTTCACGAACATCAAGGATCTGGTTGTTGATCAGACCTTCTTCGATTTCACGCAATGCGATAACGGTAGTTTTATCGTTTTCTTCCGGTACCAGTGGATCTTTACCGCCTGACTGCATCTGACGAGCGCGACGCGCGGCGACCAGCACCAGGTCAAAACGGTTACCAATTTTCTCTACAGCGTCCTGAACAGTTACGCGTGCCATACTTAAAATGCTCCACAGATGAAGAAATGACTGGGCATGATACTGAATGTGGGTTCAGTCTGCCAACAGTTTGGTGATTAATGCGTCATGTCGCTGCTTCTGGCGGCTCATACGCAGACGTTCGGCGCGAAGGATGATTTTGAGATCGCTCAGGGCGGCGTCAAAGTCATCATTCACAATCAGGTAATCATATTCGGCGTAATGGCTCATTTCCGCAACTGCCTGGGCCATACGTTTTGCGATAACCTCTTCGCTGTCCTGGCCGCGGCCGCGGAGACGGCGATCCAGCTCATCTTTCGACGGCGGTAAAATAAAGATACTGCGCGAATCGGGCATCTTCTTGCGAATCTGCTCCGCGCCCTGCCAGTCGATATCCAGGAACACGTTTACGCCGGTCGACAGCACCTGCTCAATAGTTTCACGTGAGGTGCCGTAGTAATTACCGAAGACTTCCGCGTGTTCAAGAAACGCATCCCTGCCAATCATCGCTCTGAATTCGTCGTGATCAACAAAGAAATAGTGTTCACCGTGCACCTCACCCGGACGCGGCGCGCGCGTGGTGTGGGAAACCGATACCTGGGTATCGTACAACGGTTGGGTTTTTAACAGCGCCTGAATCAGGCTGGATTTACCCGCGCCACTAGGGGCAGAAACAATATAAAGCGTGCCTTGAGCCATGAGAGTCTTTTGTATGTGTTAGCGAAGAAAGTCCTACATACGGGCTTATTATACACGTCGCCGCTTCGTGACGTAGCCTTTGTCACACTTTTTCCGCTTCTTAGTTGATTTTTGCTCTCCCTTTTCCACTTTTCTACGCTGTTTGCTGCAACAGAAACAAAGTCCTGATGACGGCTCGTAAAGTCTGTTTTTGCCTGTCGCCTGCGATGTCATACCGCGTTATACCCTCCGTAAAACAGGGAGGGATAACGATGTGGCGATGTTTTGGTGTACTCATGCTGCTCTGGAGCAGTTGCGGCCTGGCGGTATGCCCGGTCTGGTCACCCGCGCAGGCAGAGCAGGAGATCGCCCGGCTCAGCGCGCAAATAGCTCGCTGGGATAAAGCCTACTGGCAGCAGGGCGTCAGCGACGTAAACGACGAAATATATGACCAGCTGGCTGCGCGGCTGAAACAGTGGCGGCACTGCTTTGGCGATGAGACGGCAACAGATACGCTGTTGCCTGCGGGCGGTTCGATCAGGCATCCGGTCAGCCATACCGGGGTGGAGAAGGTAGCCGACAAAGCGGCACTCCGGCAGTGGATGCATTTGCATCGCGATCTGTGGATCCAGCCTAAGGTGGATGGCGTGGCGGTGACGCTGGTCTACCGTCAGGGTCACCTGCTGCAGGCCACCAGCCGGGGCGACGGGCTGAAAGGCGAAGACTGGACGGCAAAAGTGAAGCGCATCGCCTCGGTGCCTGCCCGGGTGACGGGCCCGCTCGCCGACAGCGTGTTACAGGGGGAGCTCTTCTTGCTCCGTGATAATCATATCCAGCAGCAGATGGGCGGTATGAATGCACGGGCAAAAGTCGCCGGGGCGATGATGCGTCAGGATGAGAGCGCCGCCCTGGATCACATCGGCATCTTTATCTGGGCCTGGCCGGACGGTCCTGCCCCGATGGGTGAGCGTCTGCAGGCGTTAGCCCGGGCGGGCTTCACCCTGAGCGAATCCTGGACGCAGCCGATCGGTTCAGTGGAGGAGGCTGAAACCATACGCGATCGCTGGCTGAAGTCGCCGCTGCCCTTTGTCACCGATGGCATCGTGATCCGCTCGGCACAGGAGCCTGCAGGCAGCCGCTGGCTGCCCGGGGAGGGCAGTTGGGTGGTGGCGTGGAAGTATGCCCCGGCCGCCCGTGTCGCCGAGGTTCGGGCTATCACCTTCGCCGTGGGGCGTACCGGCAGGATCGCGGTGGTTGCGACACTTGAGCCGGTACAGCTTGATGATAAACGGGTGCAGCGCGTCAATCTGGGGTCGGTGAGGCGCTGGCAGGAGCTGGATATTGCGCCGGGCGATCAGGTTCAGGTCAGCCTGGCCGGGCAGGGGATCCCACGGGTGGATAAAGTCGTCTGGCGGGGGAGCGAACGGAAAAAACCTGCGCCGCCAGCGTCACGCTTTACGCCGCTGACCTGTTTTTATGCCTCACCGGAATGCCACGAACAGTTTATGGCCCGGCTGGCCTGGCTGAGTTCGTCGTCGGTGTTAAACATCGAAGGACTGGGTGACGCTGGTTGGCAGGTGCTTCATCAGGCACATCATTTTGAGCACCTGTTTTCGTGGCTGGCGCTCACCCAGGAGCAACTTCAGCATACGCCCGGTCTTTCGGCACAGCGCGGCCTGCGGCTCTGGCATCAGTTCAACCTGGCGCGCCGTCAGCCCTTTACCCGCTGGCTGGATGCGCTTGGCGTGCCTCTGCCCCGGGTGGCCATGCGCGCGCTGGGGGATGGTCACTGGCAGCAGTTGCAGAGCAGAGATCCGCTGGGCTGGCAGCAGGTTCCGGGCATTGGCGTGGAAAAAGCGCGCAGGCTGGTGGAGTTTGTTCATCACCCCACCGTTAACGCCCTGACCGGCTGGCTGAATGAGCAGGGCGTGCAGGGGTTTTAGTGGCTGTCGTGGCGGTAATAAAAGACCGGCAGGCCCAGCTTTAAACGCAGCGCCAGCATACGGGCGGTAAAACCAAACAACAGCGTGGAGATGATCACCACATCCTGGTTGCTCACGTAATGCTGCAGGGCGACGTACAGCACCGCTGAAGCGAAGGAGACCCCGGCATAGATCTCTTTTTGAAACACCAGCGGAATGCGTTTGCAGAACATGTCCCGCAGGACGCCGCCAAACACGCCGGTGATCACCGCTGCGATAGTGGCGATAACCGGGCCTTCGCCCATATCCAGCGCGACCTGGGCACCGATAATGGAGAAGACGATCAGGCCGAGCGCATCCAGCACCAGAAACAGACGTCGCAGATGGGGCATCACCGGGGCGACGATGGTGGTCAGCACGGCCGCAATAGCCACAATAATCACATATTCAGGATGCTGCACCCAGCCGAGCGGATAGTGGCCCAGCAGGATATCCCGGACCGAGCCCCCGCCCAGCGCCGTCGCCGTAGCAATAATAATGACCCCGAAAGTGTCCATACGACGACGCCCGGCGGCCAGGGCTCCGGTCATGGCCTCAGCGGTGATACCGATCAGATACAGGATGTGCAGCAGCATGTTACCCCCAAAATTAAGGCCGTCAGGGTAACGTTTTGTGGGCTGTCTCACGATTTAGATTTTTTTGTGTGAGTAGCCATTCCTTAGATTAACTAATGGATGATTGGCGTGATAAGTGCGATATCAGGTTTTTTAAACTGATGTCGCATTAGATTTATTTGGTATTTACTGCTGCGGTCGGCTAAAAACCTGGCGGAACATCGGTACCAGTATCTTATTACCGGTTTCACTGAGGTGATTATCGTCGAAGTACCAGGGTTGGAGATTTTTACTGCCCATACAGCGACTCGCGGTACAGAGCCAGGCGGTGGGATCCAGTACCTGAACGCCGCACTCTTTTGCCGCCCGCGTCTGGGCCTGCAAAATGGCCGCGTTCTTTTTCTCGTAGTCCGCCAGAGGAACCGATAAATCGCGGGTAGCTTTGCCGGTCATCAGACGATGGGATAACGTGCGGGGAACGTTACGCGCCATCTCGGGGATCGGGTTCACCAGCCAGACCGGATGCGAGCGATTCAGAGTGCACGCCATCCCGACAATCGCCTCGGCATACTGTTGCAGGTACGCCTGCTTGTCTGGCGAATGGGTATCAAATTTCACCAGCTGCTGTTCAGCATAATGCGTCAGGCGGTTCACGATCACCACCGGCACATCTGACGGATAATCCTGCAGCCGTGAAGGTAGGGACCGATTGAATGCGCCGCATCGGTTGTTCTCGCTCAGTTCACCCGTCGCCAGCGTCGGGCAGCCGGAATAGGTGATACCGATAACCGAGCCCTTGCCCTGCGCGGCTTCTGCCAGGGCGGTTGCTGTGGCTTCCGCATGGCTATCGCCAATAATGATGGCGGCAGGCTTACCCGTACCGTAAGTGCTTAAGTGCGTTTTCGGGTTAGCAGCATAGTTTTTGTTGGTGGCTTCCAGCGCGATTTTGTTCACCAGCGGATCGGGCTGGCTGACAATAAAATTGTTTTTCACCAGATAGCTGAACAGCCAGGCGACGACCACGCAGGCAAACAGGATTAACCAGAAAGCGCGGGTCGAGCGCTGGTTCAGGTAGTTCTTTCCGGGCTGCTCAATCAATACCCAGGAGAGCCATCCGGCGGCAAAAGAGAGCGCAATCGCGCTCATCACCCACAGCCCATTATGCTGTTGCCCGGAATAGATCAGGAATACCGCAATGGGCCAGTGCCATAAGTAGACGGAGTATGAGCTTAGCCCGGCCCAGCGAAAATTGCGGTCAAACAGGCTCACCAGCGGCTGGTAGTCGCTGTAAATCACCAGCATGGCACCCGCGACGGGGAGTAAGGTCAGCGGGCCAGGCCAGGCTTGCTCTGCCGTGATGAACACGAGGGATAGCAGGATCATGGCGTAACCCGCGATCGCCGTAAATGGCCGCAGCTTTAACGGCAGGATAAAACGCTGTGCGGCGTACCAGACCAGCCCGCCACACAGCATCTCCCAGGCACGATACGGCATCAGATAAAAGCTGGTGGCCGGGTTTGTGGAGGTTTGTGTCATGCTCACCATAAAGGACGCGATGGTGAGGACCAGCAGACAGAGGCCGGTGTTGAGCTTTTTCCTGAGGGGATATAAGCCCATCATAATAAACGGCAATACCAGGTAGAATTGCCATTCAACGGATAAAGACCAGGTATGTAAAAACCAGTTCTCATGCGAGTCGAGGGCAAAATAGTCCCCGGTCTCTTTGTTGAGTTTCAGGTTAGAAATAAACAGAGCGGCATAGCCAATATAGTTTCCGAGCTTTTTATACTCATTTGTCGGTAGCCAGAAAAAGGTCGCTACGGCGATAACCAGACACATCGCCAGCAGGGCGGGAATTATTCTTTTGCAGCGCGCGGCATAAAACTGAATAAGGTTAAAGCGGTTGCGTTCCAGGCCGGTGGCGATGATTTTGGTCATCAGAAAACCGGAGATCACGAAAAACACATCCACGCCCGCGAAACCGCCGGGCAGCAGGGTGGCGGTAAAGTGATAAAAAACAACAGAAAGAATGGCTATTCCGCGCAGCAGGTTGATGTCCTGCCTGAAATCGCGGTCAACTGAGAGGCTGGAGACGCCCTCTAATGATAAGTTGATGTTTGCCATTAGGTTTCCTGAAAAGGACGATCTGAATAAGGAATGCGGCCTGCATTCTATCAAAATCAGGAAAAGAGTGCTTATGTTCTGATGCGCCTGAAGCAGACAGTAAATTCTTATGGCTATTAAATAAAAATGGTCCCTGAGTGGGACCATTAATAACAAATCGGTGTCTGTTAATGCTTATTCGATGTTCTGGATCTGCTCACGCATTTGTTCAATCAGCACCTTCAGTTCAATCGCAGAATTAGTAACATCGGCGTTGATCGATTTCGATGCCAGGGTGTTCGATTCACGGTTGAACTCCTGCATCATAAAGTCGAGACGGCGACCGACGGCCTCTTTCTTCTTCAGAATGTTGTAGGTCTCTTTGACGTGCGCTTCCAGACGGTCCAGCTCTTCGGAAACATCAATACGCTGGGCCATCAGCACCAGTTCCTGCTCGAGACGGTTATTCTCCAGTTGAACTTCGGCGTCTTCCAGCTTGGCAACCAGACGCTCGCGCTGCCACTGCAGGATCTCTGGCATATGGGAACGGACTTTCACGACTTCGCCGCTCACGCCTTCCAGGCGTTGCTCGATCAGCGCTTTCAGCGCCTGGCCTTCGGTTTCCCGGGCCTCGATGAAATCGTCCAGCGTGCCGTCCAGTGCAGAAAGGATCTCAGCGGTAATCGCATCCAGATCCTGGTCGCCAGCCGCCATCACCCCAGGCCAGCGCAGAATATCAACCGGGTTGATTTCGCCTTCGTCGCTCTGCATTTTGACCCAGTTAGCGGCGTTCACCAGCTGTTTAGCCAGTTTCTCATTGAGGATCAGCTCCCCTTGCGCGCTCGCATCGGGTTCAAAACGCAGGTTGCATTCAACCTTACCGCGCGTCAGACGAGACCGGATACGCTCACGAACCACGGGCTCAAGGCTGCGGAACTGCTCAGGCATACGGAAATAGGTTTCAAGATAGCGTTGGTTTACCGAGCGCATTTCCCAGGTAGCGCTGCCCCAGCTACCCTTGATTTCACGGCGGGCGTAGGCGGTCATACTGCGGATCATAGACATTTCCGTTTTTGAGGAGAGATGGGGGGATTATAGCTTTCGGGGCTTTCTCAGGATAGGAATAAGCGCGTTTAATCCGTATAATGCGCAGCCACATTCGTTTCAAGCCGGAGATATCATCATGCGTCCATCAGGTCGTAGCGCCAACCAGGTGCGCCCCGTCACCCTGACCCGTAACTATACAAAACACGCTGAAGGCTCTGTGCTTGTTGAATTTGGTGACACCAAAGTGCTGTGCACCGCCTCCATCGAAGAGGGCGTGCCGCGCTTCCTGAAAGGCCAGGGTCAGGGCTGGATCACTGCCGAGTACGGCATGCTGCCACGCTCCACCCATACCCGTAACGCCCGCGAAGCGGCGAAAGGTAAACAGGGTGGTCGCACCATGGAAATCCAGCGTCTGATCGCTCGTGCGCTGCGCGCTGCGGTTGATCTGAAAACGCTGGGCGAGTTCACCATCACCCTCGACTGCGACGTGATCCAGGCGGATGGCGGCACACGCACGGCCTCCATTACCGGTGCCTGTGTGGCGTTGGCCGATGCCCTGAACAAACTGGTTGCGGCCGGTAAGCTGAAAACTAACCCGATGAAAGGTATGGTGGCAGCGGTGTCTGTGGGTATCGTCAAGGGCGAAGCGCTGTGCGATCTGGAGTACGTTGAAGATTCTGCAGCAGAGACCGATATGAACGTGGTGATGACCGAAGATGGTCGTATCATCGAAGTTCAGGGCACCGCAGAAGGTGAGCCGTTTACCCATGAAGAGCTTCTGGCGCTACTGGCGTTAGCCCGAGAGGGAATCGAATCCATCGTAACGACGCAGAAGGCGGCGTTAGAAAATTGATTTTAAAGGCGACTGATGAGTCGCCTTTTTTTTGTCCGTAGAAAAGCAAAGTCAGATGAGGAGTAAACCCATGAAACCCTATCAGCGCCAGTTTATTGAGTTTGCGCTTAGCAAGCAGGTCCTTAAGTTTGGCGAATTTACGCTGAAATCCGGGCGCAAGAGCCCCTATTTCTTTAACGCCGGGCTGTTTAATACCGGGCGCGATCTGGCCCTGTTAGGCCGCTTCTATGCCGAAGCGCTGGTAGATTCCGGGATAGAATTCGACCTGCTGTTTGGCCCGGCCTATAAAGGCATTCCGATTGCCACCACCACCGCCGTGGCACTGGCGGAGCATCACGATCGCGATGTGCCTTATTGCTTTAACCGCAAAGAGGCCAAAACCCACGGCGAAGGTGGGAATCTGGTCGGCAGCGCGCTGCAGGGCCGGGTTATGCTGGTGGATGATGTGATCACTGCGGGTACCGCCATTCGTGAATCGATGGAGATTATCAAGGCCAACAACGCGACGCTGGCGGGCGTGCTGATCTCGCTGGACCGTCAGGAGCGTGGCCGTGGTGAAATTTCTGCCATTCAGGAAGTGGAGCGTGACTACAGCTGCAAGGTGACCTCAATCATCACCCTGAAAGACCTGATTGCCTATCTGGAAGAGAAGCCGGAGATGGCAGAGAGCCTGGCAGCAGTGCGTGCCTATCGCGAAGAGTACGGCGTCTGAGTTTCTTGCCCGGTGGCGCTGTGCTTACCGGGCCTGAATGCTGTTTCCGCTACTGCAATTGCGCGGCGACTAACGGCCAGCGGGCATCAAAATCGTCCGTTGGACGATATTTGAATTCACTGCGCACAAAGCGGGAGAGCATCCCTTCACAGAAGGCCAGCACCTGCCCGGCAAGCAGCGATTCATCAATGCTGTATCCCTCGCCTTCACGCATCTTCTTTTCACGTAATACCTGGCGCAGCTGCACTTCGATACGTTCGAAAAGCTGGTTAATCCGCCCCTGCAGCCTGTCCTGCTCAAACATCAGCGCGTGGCCGGTCAGGATACGGGTTAACCCCGGATTGCGCTCTCCGAAACCGAGGATCAGCTGGACAATCAGACGCAGCCGCGCGGTGGTGTCTTTTTCATCCTTCAGGATCAGGTTGATACGCGTGATCAGGCTATCTTCGATAAACTCGATCAGGCTGTCGAACATTCGCGTTTTGCTGGGGAAATGACGGTACAGCGCCGCTTCCGACACGCCCACAGAGGCGGCCAGTTTCGCAGTGGTGATGCGTTGACTGCCATCGCTGGATTCAAGCATCAGAGCCAGAGATTGAAGTATTTCTTCGCGACGATTCCTTTTCGCAGTTTGTTTTTCTGCCATGTTACAAAATACCCCTGAAAATAAGCGCTTGTCAGGCTGACATCCACACAACAACCGCAAACGTCTGTTTGCGGTTTGTTAATACGTTATTAGATTGTGGAATGCGTTTAGCCGGGTTTATTTACGCCCGGAATGGCCGAAGCCGCCTTCGCCACGATCGGTGGCGTCAAAGTCTTCTACCAGATTAAATTCAGCCTGTACCACCGGGACGAATACCATCTGGGCAACACGCTCGCCGGGTTGAATGGTGAAGCTGTCCTGACCACGGTTCCAGACGGAGACCATCAGCTGACCCTGATAGTCAGAATCGATCAGTCCCACCAGATTGCCCAGCACAATACCATGCTTATGGCCCAGGCCGGAACGCGGCAGGATCACCGCCGCCAGAGAGGCATCGGCAATGTGAATTGCAAGACCGGTCGGCAATAGCGTGGTGGCGCCCGGTGCCAGCTCTACGGCGGCGTCGAGGCAGGCGCGCAGATCAAGACCGGCAGAGCCGGAAGTGGCATAGGTCGGCAGCGGAAATTCCTGACCAACACGCGGGTCCAGAATCTTAACGTCGATTTTTTTCATCATAACGGGTAACGATCTCGTCCAGTAATAGTTGGCCCAGGAGTTCCTTGCGCTCAAGCGGTAAGACTTTATCTCCATCCTGCCAGAATAGGTGCAGTGCGTTGCTGTCGCTGTTAAATCCTTGGGTGGCCAGCGATACGTCGTTCGCGCAAATCAAATCGAGGTTTTTGCGGGTACGTTTTTGCCGGGCATATTCTTCCACATTATTCGTTTCAGCGGCAAACCCAACAACGTAAGGCCGACGATCTTTTAGCGCGGCGACCCCGGCAACGATATCCGGGTTTTTCACCATTTTTATTGTGATTTCATCGCCTTGCTTTTTAATTTTCTCATCCGCGATGGCCGCTGCACGGTAGTCCGCCACGGCGGCGCAGCCAATAAAAATCTGCTGTTGTTGCGCGTGCGTCTGAACGGCCGCTTCCATCTCCAGTGCGGTGGTCACGTCGATGCGCTGCACCCGCGGCGGCGTTGGCAGCGACACCGGGCCGCTGACCAGCGTGACCCTGGCGCCGCGCTGCGCGGCGGCGGCGGCAATGGCAAAGCCCATCTTGCCGGAGCTTTGGTTAGTGATATAGCGCACCGGATCCAACGGCTCACGCGTTGGACCCGCGGTAATCATGATGCTGAGATGTTGCAGATCGTTGACAGGTGAAAAATGGCTGGCGGCCAGATCCACAATCGCCAGCGGATCCAGCATGCGGCCCGGGCCGACATCGCCACAGGCCTGGCTGCCGCTGTCCGGCCCCCAGATCTGCAGACCGCGGGAAGCCAGAGTTGCCAGGTTATGCTGGGTGGCCGCGTTGCGGTACATCTGCTGGTTCATGGCAGGCACCACGGCGACCGGCGCCGGGGTAGCCAGGCAGATGGTGGTCACCAGGTCGTTGGCCATACCGGCGGCCACGCGAGCGATAAGATCGGCGGTGGCCGGGGCAAGGATAACTAAATCTGCCCACTTACCCAGCTCGATATGGCCCATCGCGGCTTCCGCCGCCGGATCGAGCAGGCTGTCCGACACCGGGTAGCCCGAAACGGCCTGCAGGCTCAGGGGGGTAATGAACGCTTTGCCCCCTTCGGTTATTGCCACCCGCACGTCCGCGCCGCGCTCGCGCAAACGGCGCACCAGTTCCGGCGTTTTATAGGCTGCAATGCCGCCGCTGACGCCGAGAACGATTTTTTTACCGGCCAGGCTCATCATGATTCTTTCCTGTTGGGTTCACCAGAGAGGTGGGCATTTTATCACAATCCGAAATGCATCGGGATGTTGTCCACCGGCCACTTTGCGAGGCGTTACGCAAGACGAGAAATCCGCCATCGTGAGGGGCCACTGTCTGTGGCAGCATAGCCTGACTATGGAGGAGGTGAGTGTATGGAGACATCATCCCCGCAGTTACCGCGGGAAAAAATGCTCGCTGATGGCGCCACGACGCTGACGGACGATGAGCTGCTGGCGCTGTTTCTGCGAACCGGAACGCGAAGTAAAAGTGTGTTCACGCTTTCTAAAGACCTGTTGCAGCATTTCGGCTCGTTGCACGGCTTGCTGACTGCCGAGCTGGCCGCGTTCAGGCGGGTCGACGGGATCGGTATTGCGACCTTCGCCCAGCTCAGAGGCATTGCGGAGCTTGCCCGTCGTTACTACTGCTCGGGGATCAGGCGGGAAACCCCGCTGGAGAACCCGGAGATGACCCGGGAATTTGTGCGCAGCCAGCTGGCGGAAGAGGAGCGAGAGATTTTTATGGTGATTTTCCTCGATAATCAAAACCGGGTACTGCAACATTCCCGGTTATTTTCGGGGACCCTGAGCCATGTGGAGGTGCATCCACGAGAAATTGTGCGTGAAGCGATAAAAGTGAATGCCGCTGGCGTGATCCTCGCGCATAATCACCCCTCAGGGCGCGCCGAACCGAGCAAAGCCGACAGAGACGTGACCGCACGCATCATGAAATGCTGTCAATTCATGGATATTCGTGTTCTTGACCATCTGGTGATAGGTCGCGGAGAGTACGTTTCGTTTGCCGAACGTGGGTGGATTTAAGCCATTTCTCGCGATCCATCGGGATCTTTGTCTGTTCGGGACTTGAGCACATCCGCGAGTCAGCGTATACTACGCCACCTTTGAGAATCTCGGGTTTGGCAATTGGGCCTGGCAATCGATGGTTCACTTAGAATCGCGATGACTGGGCTGTAAAGCCTGACGAGGCGCCGATACCCCATACGAAGCTCGAGCTAATTTGATTTTTGGAGAATAGACATGTCCCGAGTCTGCCAAGTTACTGGCAAGCGTCCGGTGACCGGTAACAACCGTTCCCACGCACTGAACGCGACTAAACGCCGTTTCCTGCCGAACCTGCACTCTCACCGTTTCTGGGTTGAGAGCGAGAAGCGTTTTGTCACCCTGCGTGTATCTGCTAAAGGTATGCGTGTTATTGATAAGAAAGGCATCGATACAGTTCTGTCCGAACTGCGTGCCCGTGGCGAAAAGTACTAAGTACTTAACGAGGAAATAAATCATGGCTAAAGGTATTCGTGAGAAAATCAAGCTGGTTTCTTCTGCTGGTACAGGTCACTTCTACACCACCACGAAGAACAAACGTACTAAGCCGGAAAAACTGGAACTGAAAAAGTTCGATCCAGTTGTACGCCAGCACGTACTGTACAAAGAAGCTAAAATTAAATAATTTTAGAATCCTTGTACTGAAAAACCCCGCAACTGCGGGGTTTTTTGCATTCTGAATCTCAACGGAGGAACCATGCCTGAATTACCTGAGGTAGAGACCAGCCGCCGTGGCATTGAGCCTCACCTGGTCGGTGCGACCATTCTTCACGCTGTTGTCCGCAACGGTCGTCTCCGCTGGCCAGTTTCTGATGAGATCCACGCCCTGAGCGACAAACCCGTTCTCAGCGTCCAGCGCCGCGCGAAGTACCTGCTGCTGGAGCTGCCGGATGGCTGGATCATTATCCATCTGGGGATGTCCGGGAGCCTGCGTATCCTCACTGAAGAGCTGCCCGCGGAAAAGCACGATCATGTTGACCTGGTGATGAGCAACGGCAAAGTGCTGCGCTATACCGATCCCCGCCGCTTTGGCGCCTGGCTGTGGACCAAAGAGCTGGAAGGGCACAACGTGCTGGCGCATCTGGGGCCGGAGCCGCTCTCGGATGAGTTTGACGCGGAATACCTGAAAGCGAAGTGCGCGAAGAAGAAAACCCCGATTAAACCCTGGCTGATGGATAACAAGCTGGTGGTTGGCGTGGGTAACATTTACGCCAGTGAATCGCTCTTTGCCGCCGGGATCCATCCCGATCGCCTCGCTTCCTCGCTTTCTGCGCAAGAGTGCGAGCTGTTAGTCAGGGTGATTAAAGCGGTGCTGCTGCGTTCGATTGAGCAGGGCGGAACCACCCTGAAGGACTTCCTGCAGAGCGACGGTAAGCCGGGCTACTTTGCTCAGGAGCTGCAGGTCTATGGCCGTAAAGATGCGCCATGCCGGGTCTGCGGTGCGCCGATTGTGGCGACCAAGCACGCTCAGCGCGCCACCTTCTACTGCCGTCAGTGCCAGAAGTGATATGCAGGCCGGGCAAGCGCAGCGCCGCCCGGCAAGAAGGCAGGAACTACTTCAGCTTGTCCATCAACGCCTGATGAACCACCGCGGGTAAGAAATGGGTGACATCCCCCGCGTGGCGCGCCACCTCTTTCACCAGCGAAGAGGAGATAAACGACCACTCTTTGGATGGCATCAGAAAGACGCTCTCCAGCTCGGGCATCAGATGGCGATTCATGTGCGCCAGCTGCATCTCATATTCAAAGTCGGCCACCGCACGCAGGCCGCGGATCAGGATATTCGCCTGCTGAGCGCGGGCAAAATTCGCCATCAGGTCGCTAAAGCCCACCACGTCCACATTAGGCAGGTGCGCGGTAGCGGCTTTTGCCAGGCCCACCCGCTCCTCAAGGTCAAACAGCGGCTTTTTGCTGGGGCTGGCGGCAATCGCCAGAATCACCGTATCAAACATGCTTGCGGCACGGGTGACGATGTCAATGTGACCGTTGGTGATGGGATCGAAGGTACCCGGATAGATCGCTTTTGTGCTCATGGCTCACGCTTTCTCTGAGTAGCCGCGGTTCAGCGCCCACAGCTCGGTGTATTTATTAAAAGTATACTGGGCGTTAACCACCGCCAGTAACCAGCCCTGTTTACCGTCCAGCACGCCACCACGCAGCACCAGCGTCTTCAGGAACGCCCCTGCGGTGTGGCTGAAAATACCCGCCAGCGAGGTTGTCTTACCGCGCTGATGACGCTCCTGAGCCCAGGCCGTGGCGTAATTAAGCTGTTTGCGCTGGAAGCTGGCGAAATCACGACAGGTGAGATGCAGCAGATCGCCATCGAGGGCAACCACATGCGCGCCGCCGCAGTCCAGCGACTCATGCACCAGATTATCGTTGTACTGATAGCGCGTGCGCGGGTAGAGACGCATCACCCGATCGGGATACCAGCCGCTGTGACGCATAAAGCGACCCAGGAAGTAGTTACATCGGGCGATGCTGTAGACGGCCTCGGGTTGAGGTGCAGCCAGCACGTTCTGGATGGCCTGGTGCAGTTCCGGGGTGACGCGCTCGTCGGTGTCGATCATCAACACATAATCGCCGGTGGCGAACTGCTGTGCACGCTGGCGCTGAATGCCATAACCCTGCCAGTCGGGATTGCTATAGACCTGCACACCGGCCACGCGGGCAACCTCCACCGTGGCATCGGTACTGCCGGAATCGAGCAGGACGATCTCATCGGCCCAGGCTACAGAGGCGAGGCAATCCGGCAGCAGGTCAGCGGCGTTTTTGGCGATCATCACGACCGACAGACGCGCAGACATTAATGGCTCCGTACGGGCAGGTAAGGTTGCAGAAGTTGCAGCAGGCGGGTCAACGCCCCCTGGTTCTGGTGCAGCACTTCGACAGCGTGACGGCCATACCACAGACGATAGTCTTCATCAGTCAGCAGGGTGGAAACTTCCTTCACGATCGAGTTGGCATCGGTGACCGTAATCAGACCGTCGGCCTGCTGCAGCTTGGCGCAGATATCTTTGAAGTTGAAGGTGTGCGGCCCCATCAGCACAGGAATAGCGTGCGCTGCCGGCTCCAGCGGATTATGCCCGCCGCGCTCTACGAGGCTGCCACCGACAAAGGCCAGATCGGCAATGCCGTACAGCATCATCAGCTCGCCCATAGTATCGCCAATCACCACCTGGGTGCTGGTCGACGGGATTTCACCGCTGCTGCGCATAATGAAGCTGAATCCGCCTTTCTGCACCATGTCGCGAGCATCTTTAAAACGCTCAGGGTGACGTGGCACCAGAATTAACAGCAGATCCGGGAAGCTTTCCAGAAGCTGGCGATGCGCCTGGAGGATAATCTGTTCTTCGCCGTCGTGGGTGCTGGTGGCGATCCACACTTTACGGCGCGGCGCCCACTGGCGACGCAGGGTAATCGCCCGGGCAGCCAGCTCCGGGGTGACAGAGATATCAAATTTCAGGCTACCGGTGACCGCCAGCTGATTACGCTTCAGGCCCAGCGACAGGAATCGCGCGCCGTCCTCTTCATTCTGGGCCGCGATCAGGGTGATTTTACTCAGCAGGCGGCGCATAAATTTGCCCAGCTTGCCGTATCCCTTCGCCGAACGTTCCGACAGACGGGCATTGGCCACCACCAGCGGAATTTTACGGCTGTGCAGGGCGGAAATCATGTTCGGCCACAGTTCGGTTTCCATCACGATCACCAGCTTAGGGCGCACGGTATTGAGGAAACGGTTCATGGCGCAGGGTAAATCGTAAGGCAGATAGACGTGATGAACGTCTTTGCCAAAGGCGGACATGGCGCGTTCGGATCCGGTTGGCGTCATGGTGGTGACGGTGATCGGCAACGACGGATAACGGTGGCGCAGGGCGCGGACCAGCGGAATGGCCGCCAGCGTTTCACCCACGGACACGGAGTGGAGCAGGATACCGTCCGGCGCAACTTTGTTGCGGCAGAAACCATAGCGTTCAGCCCAGCGTTTACGGTAGGCAGGCGCTTTACGGCTACGTAGCAGCAGTCGTAGCCACACCAGTGGCTGAATAATATAGAGCAGAGCGGTATACAACAATTCCAAGCGATTATCCGTTTTTCAGTTTCGGCGGGCAAATTCTAAGCATTTAGGCCGTTTAAAGCTATCCCTTTGGCGCTTTTGCTCAGCCATTTGCCTGCGTTACGTGCGTTCGCAGATAAAAAAACGGGCATCAGATGCCCGTTTAATGATTTCTGCTTAACGTTCCGCTTCCGGCAGTTCGTTCAGATGGTAGGTGACGCGCTCCGACAGGCCGCGAATATCACCCCCGGTGATGTAGTAGCTGTCGTCCTTCTGGTTCGGATTACTGACCGCGTACCCCAGCATCTTGTTGATCAGCGTCGCCATCTGGTAATGGTTGAGCGGGACCTGCTGGCTGATAGCGCTCATCGCATAAGCCGGATCATTACTGAAGTAGAGGAACGGCACCTGAGCAATCGGCATCTCAACAATCGAGTGGCCGAACAGCCCGCCATCACCGACGCGTTCGCCGTGATCCGAGGTAACAAACACCAGCACCGGCAGTTTTGATTTCGCCATCGCGGTACGGATCGCCGAGGCCAGCTCTTTGTCGTACAGGCGCACGGCATCATCGTACTCATTCTTCTTCTGCGCCACGTCGTCACTCAGGCGTGGGGTAGAGAATTTCGCGAAGCCCTGCGGGATGTTGCGCTCATAAGGAATATGCGGCGCGCGACTGTTCAGCACCATCAGGAAAGGTTTGTTCCAGTCCAGCTTCGCCTGTTCAACGGAAGGGGTAAGCACCACATCGGCACCCACGTCCGGTGCCGGGCGGATCTGCGTATCTTCCCACAGGTCGATATCGTGGATACCAATCCAGTTGCTCAGCCCTTCCAGACCCTGGGCAGAGATAAACGCCGTCTGGTAGCCCTGCTTTTTGGCATTGGTAAAGATGTTGGTCGATTTTGACTTATAGGCGGCGTAGTTGTCCGGCTCGCGCAGGTTATTGACCAGCATCGGGATCGCCACGCGGGTTGAAACCGCGTTCGAGACGATCAGTCGGCCTGTACCCTGATACTGTTCCATCAGGGCTTTCAGTTCTGGCGTGGTGTCGCGCTCGTACCCCAGGGCGCTGACATGATGCGGGTTGAGGCTTTCGCCAATCGCCAGGATGATAGAGTATTTCCCGGCGTGGCTGCCCTCTACAGGCGTGACCTTATACGGCTCATAGTGCGTGACGCTCTGGTTTTCACCCGAAAGGGCTTCCGGGATCAGGCGAATGGCGCTGTAACTCATGGCTGACAGACCATTGCGCAGCAAAGAGTGGCGCAGATCCGGGTTGAATTTATACATCTGCCCGTCGATGGCTTTATAGAACTGACCCGCAAACATCACCACGATAGCCAGCAGGCACGGCATCGCCACCCACTTATGCCACTGCGGCGCCAGACGTCGGGTAAAGACCAGCGCAAAGATCACCGCGACGGCCATGATGGCAAAGTAGATCCCAAGCGATCCCAGGCTGTCCGTGATGCCGCTGGCGATATCTTTGGTTTCGACGAAGGCCAGCCACACTTCACTCGGGCCATAAAACTGGCCGTAGAACTGGTAATACACCGCTTCCGATATCTGCACGATAAAGGTCACTGCCAGCAGCAGACGGGTCAGGAAATAGCGGGCGCTGACGGCCGCCAGCAGGGAAATAATCAGATACAGCGACATGTCGCTGGATTTCGGCTGATATACATGGTCTTTCAGCAGGATGATGATTTCACACAGTGAAAACAGCACCAGGAAAGCCAGCGTGAGTATCACGGTGCGCAGAATATTGCGACGCGGCGTGAGTGACGATTGTGAGGATGTTTTAAACATGAACGGACTCAAGGTTACTTAAAACTTTTTAGTCAGCGGGCGAATGGCTTTACCGAAACCAAAGCGCAATGCACGAACCAGGGTTGGGCGTTTATGCAGTCCTTTACGCCAGATATCCTCAAACAGGCTCAACCAGCGCGCGGCAACCGCTTCGCGGGAATAAACCTGCAGACGTTTGTCGCCCTGCTCGCGCATCTGACGATAGAGTTCAGGGGAGTTTTTCAGCCGCATGATGGCGTCGAAAGCTTCATCCGGTGTTTTGGCGATCAGGTAGTCGAACTCGCTTTCGCGGATCGCGCGGTAAGAAGGCTCGTCGTCGCAGATCATCACCGTTTTACCCAGCCAGTTGTTAATCAGCTTACTGGCAGGTTTGCGCGCCAGTTTGTGGTCGTGTGATTTGCGGAAACTGATACAGACGTCCACGTCCTGGTAGTTAGTCCAGTTATCGAAAGAGATACGCAGATCGATGCCCTGCTCAGCAAGGCGCTGCTTAAAGGCCTCGCTGCGAAACGCTTCCGGGAAGCTGTCCACACGGCCAAAAAAGGCCACGGTTTTGACGGTTTCATCGGTACGCTCACGCGGTTTCACCCCCGGCTGCGGCCAGTAGGGAACAAAAACGCCGTTGCTACGGTTATCCGCTTCCGGGTTCTGATCCACCACCACGTCCGCGCCAATCACCGGTGGGCGGTCGGCACGGGCAACGACAGTCACGCCACGCCAGGGTTTGACGCGCGATCCAAAATCATCGTTATGCATCAGGTTGATGGCATCCGGGCGACATTCCGATCCAAATGAACACTCGATGTCATCTCCGTAATAGTGTTTCAGCGCCAGGGTGGTCTGGAACGTCCAGCCGCCGCGACCGCCGCAGTAAAAACGCTCCGGGATGGTATCCGGATTGACGCGGTTATCCAGCAGCGTCTGGAAGTCTGCATAGTTTTTGGCGATGAAATCAGCGCGGGAGACCGCGTGTAATTTAAGTTTGCTCATAATATTCGTTAGCCGATGATTTTTTTAAGGCGGAAGTAACGACGTCCCAGACGCCAGCGCTGACGCAAACCCCGCGCGTTTTGCCAGATCATCGACCAGATGCCGCGATCGAACAGTTCCTGGGTGATTTCGCGTTTTTTCGCGCTGTCTTCGATATTGTTAATGCTGTGCAGAATACCCAACCCCTCTTTGGCAATCTGCCATCGGCAGGCCGGAACACGCTTCACCTGGTCCGGATAGCGTTTATTGATGGCATCCAGCATTTCGAGGATTTTCATATAGTGGCGTGACGAGCGCATTCGCGTGTCGTCGGTCCCTGGCGTGTGCGATACCGAGGCAGAGTGGATCAGATAGTCGTAATAGACTTCATCCACATATTGTACGCGTTTGGCCGTCAGCAGCACTTCCGTGGTCCAGGGAATATCCTGATGACGCAGGCCGTGTTCGAAGGTAAAACCCTGCGCTTTGATAAAGGCGTGGCGATAGATATTCAGCCAGGTGACATGCAGGAATTTGCGCGAGGCCAGCGCCTTCTGCAGCCACTCCGGGCCGTCCAGCACGCCGGTCGAGGCCAGTTTGTCTGAAGGGAAAATCTTTTTCGACGGGCGTCCATCGTCATAAATATAATTACCGTTGCAGGTCGCCACATCGAGCTGGCCTGCGAAAGCAATATCCAACAGGCGCTGATACATGCCGGGGTAAATAACGTCATCAATATCGGGGAACGCGACGTATTGACCCGTCGCCAGGGCAAGACCGGTATTGCGTGCGGCCGATACGCCACCATTAGGCTGATCGATTATGCGGAAATGGCTAAATTTGTCGGCATAGCCGGCAATGATTTCCGCTGAGCGATCCGTTGAGCCGTCATTAACAATGATGAGTTCCAGGCTCGATAAATTCTGCTGTTTAATGCTGTCAAAAAAAGCGCTCAGGAATTTTTCGCCATTAAAAACGGCAACGATGAGGCTTAATTGAGGCGTTTCAGACATGCTTTCTCCGTAAAAATACGCAGCAATAAAAAGGGTATAACGAGGCCATTTGCTGGCAATTCGACAGCCGACAGGCTAAAGCGTTCCGCGCCATGGTGATTATTCCCCTGGCGCGTCAGATTGGTCAGGACATTTGCTTTTCGGTGTTTGCAGGTCGTAGGGCGCACATGCCAACCAGTAAGCCGGTCAGTAACATATACTGCTCCAGATAGTGATCCTTGAGGTTATGATCGACCATGGTTCGGCAGAAGAAGCCGACGGTAAAGAGCAGCAGGAACATTCCCACCATCATTTTGCCACGCCGGAACTCCCGCCAGCCGATATACCAGCAGCCCACTAGCAGGATCAGCCAGCCTGCGATGCCAATGACACCGTTCTGAATACCAAATTCAATCAGGCCGTAGTGGCTGTGGGGAATGTTAATCCGGTTATCCTGGGTATCCCGACGCAATACGTAGCGGAAGGCCTCTTTTTTGGCCCCTACACCTGCTGGATGTTCGGCAATTAGGTTCCAGCCCTGATGGAAGAAGCTTGCCCGGCAGCCGTTGGAGTGGTTCATAGGTACACCCAGGCTATTAACCGGTACCGCTCCGTCTGTTTTATTGTAACAAAAGCTGGTGAAGGGGGCATTCCATCCAGCAATGGCATCACTTTCAAGGGTTTGCCAGCGCGGATCGGTTTTCCATGAGGCGTAACCGAGCAGCGCAGAGGCAATAATAAGACCAACCAGAATGCCGCCAGTGACGACGACCCGACTGCGGCGCATGCTATGAAGGCTTAACAGGATAAAGGTTGAGAACAGGCTACCGACCAGACCGATAGTGCCCCAGCGGGTATCCACCAGCGCGGTACATACCAGGTTACTTAACAGTATCAACGCCAGCATCGGTGTATTCAGGCGCAGGAAGCGTTGATGTAACAGACCGCGCGCCAGCAGCTCGGCCATGATAAAGCCGGTAATCATATTGACCTGGAAGCTCATGCGGGTGCGGTTATAAACGATCCGCGTTTCGCCCCAGTGGATAACCCCATCGCGCCAGTAGAGCCAGACAGTATCAAGCAAATGTACGCAGACCACGCCCCAAAAGAAAAGGATCACCAGCGTAAAGAAGCGGGCGGCGGACATGGAGGGGAATGTTCTCTGGATCGCCGGCAATAATACCAGGCCAGCGCAGAACAGTAATACCGGGCGTAACCACTGGCCACTCCAGGCAGAAACCATTTCTTTTATGTCCGGAGCGACAAAAAAGCCATTAATCAGAATAAAGAAAGTTAACGCCCATATAACAATAAGAACGAACTTAATTTTGCTTAAATCCAGCCGCTGTCTGGTTGTTATCCCACTAAAAAACAGGCCAAGTGCCACGGCGACAATGGGATAAATCAATCCATTGCGGTGAAACGGCAGCTGATCGTTGGGAATAGGCCAGACAAAACATAAAGCCAGTACAGCAAGGACTAACAGGCCTGTCAGAATGTTACGAGTATTTGTCATATATTTTGGGCTGGTTAAGGATTTTTTCGGTTCTTGACCGGCTGGTTAACAACGCTGTGAGCCATCTCCACGGTTTTTCCGTGGGAAATAAAAAGCCAGAGAAAACTATCACAAATGCCTGACCTACAGAAGGACAATGTTTGTAAGCAAGAATAATCCGTTACGCGCTTTCCGGCACCAGGCTTTATGTATTACCCAGGCCGTAACGGTTATAATTTGCTGCTACGGCAAGTTCTTGCACAATAAACAGGATAAGTATGCATATCGTTCACACTGAAGCAGACGGTGGTAAGGGCGGTCAGCCATTACGCATCATTAATGAGTCCTTAGGGATGATTCAGCGCGGCCATCAGGTGACCATACTTTGTCCGGAGAGTGCACCGCTACACGGTCTGGCACGCGATGCCGGGTTAACGGTCGTAACTATGCCGCTACGACGTAAGAACCTGCAAAACCTGCAGCAGCTGCGCCGCTGGCTGAAAGAGAACCGCCAGTCCGTTGATGTCATCAACAGTCACAATTCTGCCGATACCTGGCTGGTGGCGCTGGCCAATCTCACCCTGTCGGACCCGGTTCCGCTGGTGCGTACCCGTCATGCCTCAGGCGTGCCGCGCAATAACTGGACCACCCGCTGGCTGTTTCGCAAAGCCTGCGCCCATATCGTGACCACCGGGGAAGCGCTGCGCCAGCAGATGGCAGATATCGGCGTGCCGATGGCCCAGAGCACGTCCGTACCGAGCGGCGTGGATACCCAACGTTTTCACCCGGCGGATAAACAGCAGGCCCGAGAGCACTGTGGCCTGTCGCAGGCCGATTTCTGGCTGGGCGTGGTGTCGCACCTGCGGCCTAACAAGGGCCATAGCGTACTGCTGCGTGCTCTGGCCAGCATTGATAATCCGCACATCAGACTGGCGATCGTCGGCGAAGGGCCGCATAAAGCGACGCTGGAGCAGGAGATTATCGACCTGGGATTGCAGGAGCGGGTAGTGATGGCGGGGCATCGCAGCGATCCAGAGCGCTGGTTCCCGGCCTTTGATGTCGCGCTCAGCCCTTCGCACGATATGGAAGGCGTCCCGCAGGGGGTACTGCAGTCGCTGGCCTCGCGTATTGCGACCATTGCCACCGACGCGGGCGGCACGGCTGATGCGGTGATTAACGGCCAGACCGGGATTTTGATTGCGCAGCGCGACGAAACGGCGCTACGCGAGGCGATTGTGCAGTTATACGACGACGGCGCGCTGCGCGAAACGCTGGCGCAGCAGGGATACGATTACCTGTGCAGCCATTTCACCCGCGAGTGCATGCTGGAGGCGATGGAAAAGGTCTTTTCCACCGCGGCTCAGCGCAGCAGGTCACGGTAAAGCGCCTGCAGCTCTTTCGCCATCCGCTCCAGGGTATAAGGCTCAGCAGTGGCGCGTGCCGCTGCTGAATAATCAACACCCTGTTCACGGCCCTGAAGCCAGAGGCTTATCACCTGCTGATACCCGTCGCTGTCGAGCGCATCGCGCACCCAGCCGTTAACGCCCTCTTCAATCCACTCCGCCGCGCCGCAGCCATGGCTGGTGAATAACGGCAGGCCACAGGCCAGCGCTTCGACGCAGACGTTCGGGAAGGGATCGTAAAGTGTCGGCAGGATCAGCGCGTCGGCGGTGCCGTACACCTGTCGGACATCGGCAACCGGCCCCAGAAAACGCACCCGGGACGCCACGCCGAGGGTCTGGGCCAGCTTTTCGAATTTGCGCGCATGCTTGTCGCGTCCGGCGATCAGCAGCCAGACATCAGGGTGAGGAACAATAGCGCGCAGCGCCGTCGCCACCCCTTTACGGCTGAACCCGGAGCCGACATAGGCCAGCACCGGTGCTGCCTGGGGGATCCCCAGCGCATCACGCTGGGAGAGCGAGCGCACCTCAGGAGTGAAGTGGGCAGTATCCACACCGTTGTAGATCACCGTCAGCTTGTGGTCCGGCAGGCCAAAACGGCGGGCGATATCATCCCGCACCATTTTCGAATTGCAGATCACGTTGCGCAGCGCAGGATGGGTAAACATCTGCGCTTCCGCCTGTAAAATATAGCGATGGTAGCGGCTCAGGGACTGCGCCCAGCGCGCCAGCGGCGACTGGATGCGATTGTACTGTGCAAGCCAGGTGGCATGTACGCCATCCCCGGCGCGGAAGATGGTCGCCCCTGGAATGCGTTCGTGGCTCTGCACGATATCGAACTGGGCAAACTGCGCCGCCGCAGCGTTGGCAAAACCCGACTCGCGATCGAGTCGGTTGCGGAAGGCCGGGTTAACCGTCAGGGTTTTCCAGCCTGCGGCATCTTCCCACTGACGGGCGATCAGCGTCACGTCCAGGGCCGTATCCTGCGCCAGCACGTTCAGCGCGCGGGAGACAAAACGCTCCGCGCCGCCGTTGGGGTTATAGGTCTGTCGGACGATAGCCAGCTTCATGCCGGATTTTCCAGCAGCAGGGTATCGATGGCGCTCAGCACCATCTGCGGGGTGATCGCCGTAATACAGTCGGAGACGCCGCTGTCGCCGCAGCCCGCTTTACCGCAGGGCTGACAGGTAAAGCCAGCCACGATCACCCTGTAGTTCACCCCCCACGGCGCCCACTTGATCGCCCCGGTCGGGCCGAAGATGGCGACGGTCGGGGTTCCTACCGCGCTGGCGAGGTGCATCGGCATCGAATCGACGCCAAAGTAGACCCGCGCGTGCTTCATCAGCGCGCCCAGCTCTTTCAGGTTTAACTGGCCGCTTAAATCAAACACCGGCTGGGTGAGCGCGGCACGCAGCGCATCCATGTAGGCGGTCTCTTCTTTTGATGGTGCTGCAGAGAGGATAATCGGCAGGCCGCGGGCCGCCAGGTTATCGATGGTCGCAGCCAGCTTGTTGATATCCCAGGCCTTGAACATCCAGCGCGACGTCGGGTGCACCAGAATGTAGGACTGGCTCGTCAGCCCGAAACCGGCCAGTTTCTCCGCAATCGACGCTTCCGCCGCATCGCCCGGCACAAACAGGGTATGTTTGTCGGCATCGGTCCGCGGATGAATACCGATCCGCCGCAGCGCATCCAGATTCACCTCCACCATATGGCGGCTGTTATCCTGAATCGCGGGATAGAGGGTGGTAAAGGATTTGACCCAGCGGCGACGTGCCAGCCCGCCGCGTTTATCGGGCTTAAAGCCGACGGACACGCGCGGTTTCAGACGACGCGCCAGCCGCGCGCCGTGCCAGTGTTCGGTCAGGTTGATCAGCACGTCATACTGCCGCGCCTTCAGGGTATTCAGCAGGGCGCGGTACAGGCGGAACTGCGCGAACCAGCCTTTTTTACGCCAGTTGCGGCCAATGGTATGCACCTGGTCGATATAAGGATGGCTGGTGAGCATCGCCTGGGTGTCGTCATACACCAGGGCATCCACTTCGACATCGGGGTAGTTCTTTTTCAACACCGTAAAGACCGGCGAGGTCAGCAGGACGTCACCGTGGTGACGCAGCTTAACGATCAGCACGCGCTTCGGTGGGCGCTCCGCTGAGAAAAAATCAGACATAGGCTCTCTCTGCTGCCAGCAACGGCTCTAATTGCGCAAATACCGCAGCGGTGGACAGGTCGCTCAGCTGCGATGAATGTTCCGGGCGGCAGATATATTGATTTTTGCCATAGCCGCCAATCAGACCCGGATCCGTCGGGCCGTAAAGCGTAATATTAGGACGATCCAGCGCCGCCGTCAGGTGGCTGAGGCCGGTATCCACCGACACCACCGCCGTGGCGCCAGCCAGCTGTTGCGCCACGCCGTCCAGCTTCATCCGGGGCAGCACGTCCACATAATCAAAGTCTTCTGCCAGACGCTTCGCCCGCGCCTCTTCGTGCGGGGCACCCCACGGGAGCTTAATGCGCAGGCCCGCATGACTCAGCAGGCCGATAAGATCGCGCCAGTGGGCTTCCGGCCAGTGTTTATCATCCCGGGTGGTGGCGTGCAGGAAAACCAGATAAGGCGCGCTTTTGGGTTCTGAATCATGCAGGAAGTGCCGGGAAATCGCGTAATCACCCTGCATGTCGGGTTTCGCATAGCCCAGGCTTTTGGCGAACAGCTCCCGGGTGCGTTCCACCGCGTGCTGCTGCTTCGCGATTGCATGGCGGCGGGTATAGAACAGGCTCGCCAGCGGTTCGCGGGCGCTGTGCCAGTCCATACCGTGCTTCACGCCGTGCGCCAGTCGGGTGACCAGCGCCGCGCTTTTGACCAGCCCCTGGGCGTCAATGATGGCATCATAATGCTGCGCCTGAACCGCCTCGCGAAAGGCCTGACGTTCGGCTTTAATCGGTGCGGAGAACCAGGCTTTGCGCCAGCGACGGATCGCCACCGGGATCACCCGGTCTACGGCTTGATGCCAGCCCGGGATCTGCGCGAAGCCTTCTTCCACCACCCAGTCAAAACGGATACCCGGAATCGCCTGCATGGCATCGGTGAGTGCGGGCAACGTATGGAGCACGTCGCCCATCGAGGAGGTTTTAACGATCAGTACCCGCATCCGTTACCCTTCTTCGCTCAACAGCAGCTCGTTAAGCTCGTCGAGGACACGCTGCGGAGTAATGTCGATCAGGCTCTGGTGATAGCCTTCGGCGGCGTCACCCTTACGTACTTTGTGGTAGCCAGTGATCAGACGGATCACCCGCGCCTTATGCGACAGCGGCGGGGTAAAGTCCGGGCTGCTCGGGCCGTACAGCGCCACCAGCGGGCGGTTCAGCGCCGCGGCAACGTGCATCAGGCCGGAGTCGTTAGTGACCACGGCCTTACAGGCGGCGAGCAGAATAACGGCCTGCTCCAGCTGGGTTTCTCCGGCCAGGTTGCGGCACCAGGCCTGCTGCTCAATGCTCAGCGCGGCGAGGATTTCATTCCCCGCCTCATGATCTTTCGCCGAGCCGAACAGCACAATCTGATAGCCTTCGTCGATCAGCTGCTTCGCCAGCTCAGCATAGTGATAGTGCGGCCAGCGTTTTGCCGGGCCAAATTCCGCGCCAGGACAGAAGCCAATCAGCGGCCGATCGGGTAACAGGCCAAAAGCGTTACAGGTCTGGGATTTTTCACCCTCGTGGACCTGGAGCTGCGGCCACAGCAGCGGCTGGGGCAGATCTTTCGCGCTGCGCATTACGCCTTTGTCGTAGGCCAGCGCTACGTAGCGCTCCACCATCAGGGGCCAGGCCTCTTTATCCAGGATCCGGGCGTCATTCAGCAGGCCGTAGCGCATCTCGCCCCGCCAGCCGGTGCGGAGCGGCACGCTGGCAAAGAAGGGCACTAATGCCGATTTAAAGGAGTTCGGCAGGACGTAGGCGCGGTCGTAGCGCTTGTCGCGCAGGTTATGGCCGAGCTTGCGGCGCTCTGCGAGTTCCAGCGCCCCGTGACCAAGCGGCATCGGGATCGCCTCGTTAACTTCCGGCATCCGCGATAACAGCGGACGGCACCACGCGGGTGCCATCACGTCAATTATCGCCTGGGGATAGCGCGCCTTGAGCGTGCGATAGAGACTTTGCGACATCATCATGTCGCCCACCCAGGACGGGCCAATCACCAGTATTTTCATTCACTTCATCCTTCAAGCTGTCTCTGCGTTGGCTGCCTGCGTTCACTCCAGTCACTTACTTGTGTAAGCTCCCGGAGATTCACTTAGTTGCCGCCTTGATACCGCTCGAATGATTTTGTGAATTGATATCGCGGTCGCGGTTCAGCCAGGCCATATACTCCGTCACGCCTTCGGCAACGGTCTTGAACGGCTTGTGATAGCCGGCGGCGCGCAGGTTAGTCAGATCCGCTTGGGTAAATGCCTGGTAGCGGCCTTTCAGCTTGTCCGGGAACGGGATGTACTCAAGGCTGCCTTTCTGATGATACGCCAGCGCAGCATCGGCTACCGCCTGGAAGGACTCTGCGCGGCCGGTACCCAGGTTGAAGATGCCGGAGACGCCGTTTTCCCAGAACCACAGGTTCACTGCTGCCACGTCACCCACGTAGACGAAGTCACGCTTGAAGCCATCGCTGCCTTCGAACAGTTTCGGGGTTTCGCCGTTGTTCAGCTGGGTATTGAGGTGGAAGGCCACGCTCGCCATGCTGCCTTTGTGACCTTCGCGCGGTCCGTAGACGTTGAAGTAGCGGAAGCCAACGATCTGCGAGTTGGCTTCTGGCAGCACCTGGCGCACGTATTCGTCGAACAGGAACTTGGAGTAGCCGTAAACGTTCAGCGGCTGCTCAAATTCACGGGATTCAATAAAGTCTGAAGTGCGCCCGCCGTAGGTCGCTGCGGAAGAGGCGTACAGGAACGGAATTTCACGCTCCAGGCAGTAGTGCAACACCTCTTTGGAGTACTGATAGTTGTTATCCATCATGTACTTGCCGTCCCACTCGGTGGTGGAGGAGCATGCACCTTCATGGAAGATGGCCTCGATCTCACCGAACTCTTCACCCGCCATAATCTGGATAAGGAAATCTTCTTTATCCATGTAGTCGGCAATGTTCAGATCCACCAGGTTAACGAACTTGGTGCCGTCTTTCAGGTTGTCCACCACCAGGATGTCGGTGATGCCTTTGTCATTGAGGGCCTTAATAATATTGCTGCCGATAAAGCCCGCGCCGCCGGTAACGATGATCATAGCTGTAACCTTTGAAGTGTGGAGTCCGGGGACAATCCCGGACACTAATAGTCATATCATATCATTAGTATGACTCCCCATCAGCCATTCACCGACATCCCGCAGGGGTACACGTGATTTATGCTGCAAAAACGAGAACTGTTAATGCGTCATCTCGTATCGGGGTATAGCTTTGGGTAATATGTGCCGAAATTTGCCGAGTCTGGAGAATTGCAATGCGTGGTGATTTTTACAAACAGTTAAACAGTGACCTGGAAACCGCGCGTGCGGAAGGGTTGTTCAAAGAAGAGCGGATCATTACTTCTGCTCAGCAGGCAGATATCACCGTTGCCGACGGCAGCCATGTGATTAACTTCTGTGCCAACAACTATTTAGGTCTGGCGAATCACCCTGAGCTGATCGCTGCCGCGAAGGCAGGCATGGACACCCACGGTTTTGGTATGGCCTCCGTGCGCTTCATCTGCGGCACCCAGGACAGCCATAAAGCGCTGGAGAGCAAGCTGGCTGCGTTCCTCGGCATGGAAGATGCGATTCTGTACTCCTCCTGCTTCGACGCTAACGGCGGTCTGTTTGAGACCCTGCTCGGTGCGGAAGATGCCATCATTTCCGATGCCCTGAATCATGCGTCGATCATTGACGGCGTGCGTCTGTGTAAAGCGAAGCGTTTCCGCTACGCCAACAACGACATGGTTGAGCTGGAGGCCCGTCTGAAAGAGGCTCGCGAGGCTGGGGCGCGTCACGTGCTGATCGCCACCGACGGCGTGTTCTCGATGGACGGCGTGATCGCCAACCTGAAAGGCGTCTGCGATCTGGCGGACAAATACGATGCGCTGGTGATGGTCGATGACTCGCACGCGGTCGGCTTTGTCGGCGAGAACGGTCGTGGCTCCCACGAATACTGTGAGGTGATGGGCCGGGTGGACATCATCACCGGCACGCTGGGCAAAGCGCTCGGCGGCGCATCCGGCGGCTACACCGCGGCGCGCAAAGAGGTGGTGGAGTGGCTGCGTCAGCGTTCCCGTCCGTATCTGTTCTCCAACTCCCTGGCCCCGGCCATTGTTTCCGCCTCCATCAAGGTGCTGGAGATGGTGGAGTCCGGTGCCGATCTGCGCGACCGTCTGTGGTCAAACGCCCGTCTGTTCCGCGAAAAAATGACCGCCGCAGGCTTTACCCTGGCCGGTGCCGATCACGCCATTATCCCGGTGATGCTGGGCGATGCCGTAGTGGCGCAGAACTTTGCCCGCGAGCTGCAGAAAGAGGGGATTTACGTCACCGGATTCTTCTTCCCGGTGGTGCCAAAAGGTCAGGCGCGTATTCGCACCCAGATGTCGGCGGCGCATTCCCCTGAACAAATTGAGCGTGCGGTTGAAGCCTTCACCCGCATCGGCAAACAGCTGGGCGTAATTGCCTGAGGACGCGTAATGAAAGCATTATCCAAACTGAAAGCGGAAGAAGGCATCTGGATGACCGACGTTCCGGAGCCGGAAGTCGGTCATAACGATCTGCTGATCAAAATTCGTAAAACCGCCATTTGCGGCACGGACGTTCACATCTACAACTGGGACCAGTGGTCGCAGAAGACCATTCCGGTGCCGATGGTTGTCGGCCACGAATATGTCGGCGAAGTGGTTGGCATTGGTCAGGAAGTGAAAGGTTTTAAAATTGGCGATCGCGTCTCCGGCGAAGGCCATATCACCTGCGGTCACTGCCGTAACTGCCGCGGCGGACGCACTCACCTGTGCCGTAACACCGTCGGCGTGGGCGTTAACCGTCCGGGCAGCTTTGCAGAATATCTGGTGATCCCGGCATTTAACGCCTTCAAAATCCCGGATAATATCTCCGACGATCTGGCGTCGATCTTCGACCCGTTCGGCAACGCAGTGCACACAGCGCTGTCATTCGACCTGGTAGGCGAAGATGTGCTGGTCTCCGGCGCAGGCCCGATCGGCATCATGGCCGCTGCGGTGGCGAAGCACGTGGGTGCCCGCAACGTGGTGATCACCGACGTGAACGAATATCGTCTGTCACTGGCGCGCAAAATGGGCGTCACCCGTGCGGTGGATGTCTCGAAAGAGAACCTGGCTGACGTGATGGAAGAGCTGGGGATGACCGAAGGCTTTGACGTCGGTCTGGAGATGTCCGGCGCGCCGCCGGCATTCCGTACTATGCTCGACACCATGAACCACGGTGGCCGTATCGCGATGCTGGGTATTCCGCCGTCTGATATGTCCATCGACTGGAACAAAGTGATCTTCAAGGGCCTGTTCATCAAGGGCATTTATGGCCGTGAGATGTTCGAAACCTGGTACAAGATGGCAGCCCTGATCCAGTCTGGTCTGGATCTGTCGCCACTCATTACTCATCGCTTCTCCATCGATGAGTTCCAGCAAGGCTTTGACGCGATGCGTTCAGGCCAGTCCGGGAAAGTGATCCTGAGCTGGGATTAAAATGAAAAGCGCCTGCGGGCGCTTTTTTTTCGCAGGCCTCACGTTTTTCGGTCCACAACCGGATAGTTATCCGCTTTTCTTCGCTTTTTTCAGCCTTCGCTTATAGAGTCTGTTCAGGTTTACTCAACTTTACAGCGCCTATGTTCAAGCTCACCGTTTGTTTATTGACCTGTAACTCAGCACGACTGCTGCGTGAAGTCCTGCCTCCGTTGATCGTTGTTGCCGATGATATCATTGTCCTCGACTCGGGTAGTCACGACGCTACGTTAGCGATTTGCCAGGAATACGGCATCACCCCCCATCATCAGCCCTATACCATGCATGGCGTACAGATGAACCACGCCATCGAACTGGCGAGCAATGACTGGGTGCTCTGCATGGACAGCGATGAGATCCTCGATGCTGAAACCGTTGATTTTATCCTGCGCCTGAAAGCGGGTGACGAACCTCATCCGCAGCAGGCATGGCGCATTGCCCGCTACTGGCATGTGTTAGGGGAAGAGGTGCGGACGATCTATCCCGTCTCCTCGCCCGATTTTCCGGTACGGCTCTTTAACCGTACCCAGGCGCGGTTTAATCAGCGTCCGGTGGATGACAAAGTGGAAGGGGCGATCCAGTCGGTTAAAATTCCGGGCCGGGTGCGCCATGACACCTTCTATTCGCTGCATGAGGTCTTCAACAAGCTAAACAGTTACACCAGCCGTCTGGTGAAGTACCAGACCGTACGCCCTTCGATTGCACGCGGGGTGATTAGCGCCATCGGCGCGTTCTTCAAGTGGTATCTGTTCAGCGGCGCGTGGCGCCAGGGGAGAGTGGGGGTGGTGACCGGTCTCTACGCCACTTTTTACAGCTTCCTGAAATACTTCAAAGCCTGGTATCAGCGCCAGGAACAGAAGGAGTCTGCGGGCAAAAAGCGCGCAGACTCTCACGTCATTGAGTAAGGGCCGGTATCAGCTTTTTTTACCCCAGCCCTGCCACTGCAGCTGGACATACTTCACCAGCGAACTCTGGCTGATGCTCTCACCAATCACCGAGAAATAGCGGGTCACGTAGACCGGCTCTGGCGGCTGCTTCGGCGCACAAAGCGTTACGCCGCGGAACGGGTTACGCGGTTTAGTGCCAGGCGCGGTGCCAGTTGGTGGCGGGCTCACCGGGTGAGAGGTATCCACCTGTGGCTCGTTGAGCAGGCTGCTCGCTGGCACCAGGGTGATATCCCCAGGCAGTGTGGGCAGCATCTGCTGTAACACGCGAACGGTGGATGGATGAGGATGACCAATGGCGATCGCCGAGCCTGAGCGGCGGGCCACCTGCACGGCGCGGTTAAACTGGACGCGGATATCGGCCTCGTTTTGTGTGTCATCGAGGAACACTTTACGCTTAATCACCTTCACGCTGGTGCCTTGCGCGGCGCGCATCGCCTGGCTGTTGCCGATGGTCATGCTGTCGAGGAAGTAGAGGTTGTAGCGCGCCAGGGACTGCATCACCTTCTGCATGCCAAACAGGCTGGAGGTCATGGCGCTGCCCATATGGTTATTCAGCCCCACGGCGTAAGGCACTTTGCCATACGCCTCGCGGATGATGCGCTCGATCTCGTCACTGCTCATCTCCGGACGGAGGGTATCTTTTTCCAGCGGCTGTTTGCTGAGCGGGGCCATCGGCAGATGGATCAACACTTCATGCCCGCTGTTATGGGCTTTAGTGGCCATTTCGTGCGCGTGTGGCGCGTTCGGCAGCACGGCGACGGAGATGGCGGATGGCATCGCCAGGACCTGATTTTCTGTGTGTGGACGATAACCGAAGTCATCAATGACGATAGCGAGTTTACCTGCGTAAACCGGCATCGCCAGCGCCAGTGCGCTGACGAGGGGGAGAACCATACGACGAAATTGAAGCAAAACTTATCTTCCCAACCACGGCTGTGGATTGACCGCCTGACCCTGGCGACGAATTTCGAAATAGAGTGACGGGCGGCCCTGACCGCCACTGCTGCCCACGAGGGCGATAGCCTGACCGGCGCGTACCTGAGTGCCGACGCTGACGAGGGCGCTCTGGTTGTAGCCGTAAAGACTCATGTCGCCTTTACCGTGCTCAACCACCACCACCAGGCCGTAACCCTGCAGCCAGTCAGCAAGGATCACCCGGCCATCGGCAATAGCTTTGACTTCGCTACCTTCCGATGCACCGATAACAATCCCCTTCCAACGTAGCTCACCCTGCAGCTGTTCGCCATAGCGATGCAGAATTGAGCCCCGTACCGGCCAGTACGCCTGGCCGCGCGGCGAGCCCAGTCCGCCAGTGCGCGACATCAGCGAGCGTTCGTTTTCTGTTGGCTTGTAGGTGGTGCCTTTGCGGGAGGCTTCCTGCTGGCGATTGCGTACCGCCTGTGCTTCACGGGCTTCACGTTCGGCGCGGGCCTTCGCCGCTGCTTCTGCGCGGGCAAGGCTGTTACGTAAGCGGGATTCGTTGGCGCGCATTTCGCTCAGCTGGCTCTGGCCTTGCTGAATGGAGGATTCGAGGCCTGCAAGGGTTTTCTTACGCTCGTTGCGCGCCTGCTCCAGTTTGGCCTGCTGCGCCTGCTGATCGTAAAGCAGGGTTTGCTGTTGGCTCTGCTTCTCTTCCAGCTCCGCTTTTTGCGTGGTGACCTCTTCCCGCGTCTGCTTCAACTGGGCGATGGTCTCCTGGCGGGACTGGTTAAGGTAGCCAAAATAGGCCTGCAGACGCTGGCCGCGCTGGCTCTCTTCGCCGCTGAGGATCAGCTGGACGCCGGTGTGTTCACCCTGGCGGAAGGCAGCATCTAACTGTGCGGCAAGATTGCGCTCCTGAGCCGCACGCTGGCGCTCAAGTTTGGCGATAGACGCATTCATCTCGTCTATCTGCTTATTCAGCTGGGTGAGGGTGTTCTGGGTTTCGCGCAGCTGGCGTGCCGCCGCGGAGATCGCCTCTTCCTGCTTTTTGAGTTGCGCAAGCAGGGAAGAACGTTGCTGCTGTTGCTGGCGTACCGCCCGTTCTTTAGCGGCGATATCCGCCTGAATGGTTTTGAGCTGATCGCGCTCGTCCGCCTGGGCGGATGCCGCGCACAACAATACGCCAGCGCTGAGCACGCTGGCGTAAAGTAAAGGCCTGACTGATAACCGTAACGGCTTCACGACCCATGTGATTGAAACAATCGCCTTTCCCCTCATGGGGAAGGATTATTCCACGATGAACAGCGGCTTGCCAGTCATCTCTTTCGGGATTTCCATACCCATCAGGGTCAGCATGGTCGGGGCAACGTCTGAAAGCTTACCGCCATCCACTGCTTTAACTGATTTATCACCGACATAAATCATCGGGACCGGCAGGTTGGTGTGCGCGGTGTGCGCCTGACCGGTGGCCGGATCGCGCATCTGCTCGGCATTGCCGTGGTCAGCGGTGATCAGCATCTGGCCGCCAACGGCTTCCACTGCTTTGGTGACCTGCGCAATACATTCATCCAGCGCTTCAATGGCTTTGATCGCCGCTTCCATCACCCCGGTATGGCCAACCATGTCGCCGTTCGGGTAGTTACAGATGATGGTGTCGTATTTGTCGCTTTCGATGGCGGCGATCAGCTTTTCGGTCAGCTCGGCAGAGCTCATCTCTGGCTGCAGATCGTAGGTCGCCACTTTCGGGGAGTTGATCAGAATGCGGTCTTCGCCTTTAAACGACTCTTCCACACCGCCGTTAAAGAAGAAGGTGACGTGGGCGTATTTCTCGGTTTCGGAGATGCGCAGCTGGGTTTTGTCGTGCTTCGCCATCCACTCGCCGAAGGTATTGGCCAGCGATGACGGCGGATAGGCGCACGGCGCTTTAATGTCGGCGGCATATTCGGTCAGCATCACGAAATCGCCCAGCTTGACCTCTTTTTTACGTGCGAAGCCGTCGAAGTCAGCATTGACGAAGGCGCGGGTGATTTCGCGGGCGCGGTCAGCGCGGAAGTTCATGAAGATCAGCGCGTCGCCGTCTTCCATCGCGGCATCGGCCTGGCCTTCGGCACGGATCACGGTCGCTTTCACGAATTCGTCGTTTTCATCACGGGCGTAAGCGGCTTCCAGCGCAGCAACGGCGGTATTTGCCTGGAACTCGCCTTTGGCGTCAACCAGCAGATTGTAGGCCTGCTCGACGCGATCCCAGCGGTTGTCGCGGTCCATGGCGTAGTAGCGGCCAATGATGGACGCCACACGGCCTTTGCCGAGAGCGGCAAACTTGTCTTCAAAGGCTTTCAGGGAGGATTCAGCGCTGCGCGGTGGGGTATCGCGACCATCAAGGAAGGCGTGCAGATAGATTTTGTCTGCGCCCTTTTCTGCGGCCAGCTCGACCATCGCCATGATGTGATCTTCATGGCTGTGAACGCCACCGGCGGAGAGCAGACCCATAATGTGTACCGCTTTGCCTGCGGCGGCAGCTTTCTCAACCGCGCCGGTCAGCACCGGGTTTGCAAAGAAGGTGCGTTCTTTAATTTCAACATCCAGACGGGTCAGGTCCTGATAAACAATGCGCCCAGCGCCCAGGTTGACATGTCCAACTTCGGAGTTACCCATCTGGCGATCGGGCAGACCCACTTCCAGACCGGACGCATCAATCAGCGTGTGAGGACGTTGGGCCCACAGTGCATCCATGACCGGGGTTTTAGCATTGAAAATGGCGTTATCCTGCTGATCTTCGCGATAACCGTAGCCATCCAGAATCATCAGTACCATAGGTTTTTTAGAAACCGACATTGCGACAACCTCTTTGCTCAAAAGACAAAAAATTTGCGTAATTTTACTACAGCTGAATCGATCAAATAGCCGCAGAAGATCAAAGAAACCACGGAGGTAAGGGTAAGGATAGGGGAATTTCGGTCTTTTTTTTCGTGGCAGCACGCAGAAAATGGATTAGCTTATTGTCGCTGGCTGTATTTGCCACAACGCACAGGTATACTCCTGTCCTGGTTTTTTATTCACTCAGTCGGGAGTCGTTACCCCCCATGCAAGAAATTATGCAATTTGTCAGCCGCCACCCCATACTTTGTATCGCGTGGATTGGTCTACTGGCAGCAGTACTTTTCACCACGTTCAAAGGCCTCACCTCTAAAGTGAAGGTGATCACCCGCGGCGAAGCCACGCGTCTTATCAATAAAGAAGAGGCAGTGGTTGTCGATCTGCGTCAGCGTGACGATTTCCGCAAAGGCCACATTGCAGGCGCGATTAACCTGCTGCCAGCCGAAATCAAAGCCAATAACCTTGGCGAACTGGAAAAGCATAAAGACAAACCCATTATTGTCGTCGACGGCACCGGGATGCAGGCTCAGGAGCCGGCAAATACCCTCGTCAAAGCAGGCTTTGCAAACGTCACTGTCCTGAAAGACGGCATCTCTGGCTGGAGCGGTGAGAATCTGCCTCTGGTTCGCGGTAAGTAAACAGGAGACTGAACATGGCCAATATCGAAATCTATACCAAAGCGACCTGCCCGTTCTGCCATCGTGCGAAAGCGCTGCTGGACAGCAAAGGCGTAGCCTTCCAGGAACTGCCTATTGATGGCGATGCTGCGAAGCGCGAAGAGATGATTAAACGTAGTGGCCGTACGACGGTTCCGCAGATTTTTATCGATGCGCAGCACATTGGCGGCTGTGATGACTTGTATGCGCTTGACGCGCGCGGTGGACTCGATCCCCTGCTGCGCTAAGGCGTTTTAGGACAATTAAAAAGGGTATTTCCATGTCAGAACAAAACAACACCGAGATGACTTTCCAGATCCAGCGCATTTACACCAAAGACGTCTCCTACGAAGCACCAAATGCGCCGCATGTTTTCCAGAAAGACTGGCAGCCAGAGGTTAAACTTGATCTGGATACCGCATCCACCCAACTGGCGGATGATGTGTATGAAGTCGTGCTGCGTGTTACCGTAACCGCCTCTCTGGGCGAAGAGACTGCATTCCTGTGCGAAGTACAGCAGGGCGGCATCTTCTCCATTGGCGGCATCGAAGGTAATCAGATGGCGCATTGCCTGGGTGCATACTGCCCGAACATCCTGTTCCCGTATGCCCGCGAATGCATCACCAGTTTGGTTTCCCGTGGTACGTTCCCGCAACTGAACCTTGCGCCGGTGAACTTCGATGCGCTGTTCATGAACTATCTGCAGCAGCAAGCTGGCGAAGGTACTGAACAACATCAGGATGCCTGATGAGTACTGTCAATGCGTCAATGACTGTGATCGGTGCCGGCTCTTACGGCACCGCTCTTGCTATCACGCTGGCAAGAAATGGTCACGAAGTGGTTCTCTGGGGCCACAATCCTGAACATATCGCGACGTTAGAAGCCGATCGCTGCAACGTTGCGTTCCTCCCTGATGTGCCTTTTCCTGACTCACTGCATCTTGAAAGCGACCTGGCAACCGCGCTGGCCGCCAGCCGTAATATTCTGATCGTTGTGCCGAGCCACGTGTTTGGCCAGGTGCTGCGACAGATTAAACCGCTGATGCGTGACGATGCGCGCGTGGTCTGGGCCACCAAAGGGCTGGAAGCCGAGACCGGCCGCCTGCTGCAGGATGTCGCCCGCGAAGCGCTGGGTGATGCCATTCCGCTGGCGGTGATCTCCGGCCCGACCTTTGCGAAAGAGCTGGCGGCAGGGCTGCCGACGGCCATTTCACTGGCCTCGACCGACGAGACCTTTGCTGACGATCTGCAGCAGTTGCTGCACTGCGGTAAAAGCTTCCGTGTCTACAGCAACCCCGATTTTATCGGCGTTCAGCTGGGCGGTGCGGTGAAGAACGTTATCGCGATCGGTGCGGGGATGTCTGACGGTATCGGCTTTGGCGCGAACGCGCGTACGGCTTTAATTACCCGTGGGCTGACCGAAATGTCCCGTCTGGGCGCGGCGCTGGGTGCCGATCCGTCCACCTTTATGGGGATGGCAGGGTTAGGCGATCTGGTGCTGACCTGTACCGACAACCAGTCGCGTAACCGTCGTTTTGGCATGATGCTCGGACAGGGCATGGATGTTATCGGCGCGCAGGAGAAGATCGGCCAGGTGGTGGAAGGCTACCGCAATACCAAGGAAGTCCGCGAGTTGGCACACCGCTTTGGTGTCGAAATGCCAATAACCGAGGAAATTTATCAGGTATTGTATTGCGGAAAAAATGCGCGCGAGGCAGCATTGACCTTATTAGGTCGTGCACGCAAGGACGAGCGTAGCAGCAATTAACTGCAGGAAAGCGTTATCACCTGAATGACCCGGCCGGCAAAGAACTGGCCGGTCATTATCATTACGTCTGGAGTAAGCAATGCCGTGTGAAGAACTGGATATCGTCTGGAACAATATTAAAGCCGAAGCCCGGGCTCTGGCCGACTGTGAGCCGATGCTCGCCAGTTTCTACCACGCGACGCTACTCAAGCACGAAAACCTCGGCAGCGCCCTGAGCTATATGCTCGCCAACAAACTGGCTTCCCCGATCATGCCAGCCATCGCCATTCGTGAAGTGGTGGAAGAGGCCTATGCGGCCGACCCGGAGATGATCGCCTCCGCCGCGTATGATATCCAGGCGGTACGCAATCGTGACCCGGCGGTGGACAAATATTCCACGCCGCTGCTCTATCTGAAAGGTTTCCACGCTTTGCAGTCCTACCGTATCGGCCACTGGCTGTGGAACGAAGGCCGCCGCGCGCTGGCGATCTTCCTGCAAAATCAGGTCTCGGTGAGCTTCCAGGTGGATATCCACCCGGCGGCGAAGATTGGTCGCGGGATCATGCTCGACCACGCCACCGGGATTGTGGTGGGTGAAACGGCGGTGATTGAAAACGACGTCTCGATCCTGCAGTCGGTGACCCTGGGCGGGACCGGCAAAACCAGCGGCGATCGCCACCCGAAAATCCGTGAAGGGGTGATGATTGGCGCGGGCGCGAAGATTCTGGGCAATATCGAAGTCGGGCGCGGGGCGAAAATTGGCGCCGGTTCAGTGGTGTTGCAGCCTGTACCGCCGCATACCACCGCCGCAGGCGTTCCGGCGCGTATTGTCGGCAGGCCGGACAGCGATAAACCGGCGATGGATATGGATCAGTTCTTCAACGGCCACCATACCTTTGAGTATGGCGACGGCATTTAAGTAAACGCCCGGTGGCGCTACGCTTACCGGGCCTGGCTCTACCGTAATATCGCGCCGGCATACCCCAGCTGGCGCCAGGCTTCATACACCACCACCGACACCGCATTTGACAGGTTCATGCTGCGGCTGTCCGGCATCATCGGAATACGGATTTTTTGTTCAGCAGGCAGGGCATCGAGAATGGTGGCTGGCAGGCCGCGCGTTTCCGGGCCAAACAGCAGATAGTCGCCTTCCTGATAGCTCACCGCGCTGTGCGCAGGCGTACCTTTAGTCGTCAGGGCAAAAATCCGCTCCGGCTTTTCCGTGTCCATAAATGCGCCCAGGTCCTGATGGCGGACCACGGCGGTAAATTCATGATAATCCAGCCCGGCGCGGCGCAGGCGCTTGTCATCCCAGGTAAAGCCCATCGGCTCAATAATATGCAGACGGAACCCGGTATTGGCGCACAGGCGGATGATATTGCCGGTATTGGGTGGAATTTCTGGTTCGAATAAGACGATGTTAAGCATGCTGCCCCCTTAATTTGCGGGGGCAGAATAGCATTTTCACTACGCCGCGTCCCCCTGTGCCAGCGGTGCCAGCCCGGCAGGGATCTTGCTCAGCTCCTGCACCAGCATCTCCTTGCTGATCTCAGGGATGGATTTCGCCCCGGTAAGCGTCATCGCCACCTTCATCTCTTTCTCGATCAGATTAAGCAGATTCGCCACACCCGCCTGACCATGGGTCGCCAGCGCATAGAGATAAGCCCGGCCCAGCAGGACGGTATCGGCGCCGAGGGCAATCATGCGCACCACGTCCAGACCGTTGCGGATCCCGGAGTCCGCCAGAATCGCGATATCGCCCTTAACCGCATCGGCAATGGCGGGCAGGGCGCGGGCTGAGGAGAGCACTCCGTCCAGCTGGCGGCCGCCGTGGTTTGACACCACGATGCCGTCGGCACCAAAGCGCACCGCGTCGCGAGCATCTTCCGGATCGAGGATCCCCTTGATCACCATCGGGCCATCCCAGAACTCACGGATCCACTCCAGGTCTTTCCACGAGATTGACGGATCGAAGTTATTCGCCAGCCAGCCAATGTAATCTTCCAGCCCGGTAGGTTTACCCAGATAGGCAGAGATATTCCCCAGATCGTGCGGGCGGCCGTTGAGCCCGACATCCCACGCCCACTGTGGATGGGTCACTGCCTGCCAGTAACGGCGCATCGCCGCGTTCGCGCCGCTCATCCCGGAATGGGCATCGCGATAGCGTGCGCCGGGGGTCGGCATATCGACGGTAAACACCAGCGTGGAGCATCCCGCTGCTTTGGCGCGCTCCAGGGCATTACGCATAAAGCCGCGATCGCGCAGGACGTACAGCTGGAACCACATCGGACGCTTGATGGTCGGGGCGACCTCTTCAATCGGGCAGACCGAGACGGTGGAGAGGGTAAAGGGGATGCCTTTGGCATCGGCGGCCGCGGCGGCCTGCACTTCACCGCGACGGGCGTACATGCCGCACAGTCCGACGGGGGCGAGGGCTACCGGCATGGAGAGCGTTTCGTTGAACAGCTTCGTCTCAAGGCTCAGGTCGGACATATTTTTCAGGACGCGCTGGCGCAGGGCCACCTGGGACAGATCTTCCACATTGCGGCGCAGGGTGTATTCCGAGTAAGCCCCGCCGTCAATGTAGTGAAACAGGAACGGGGGCAGGATGCGCTGCGCGGCGGCGCGATAGTCACTGGCTGCGGAAATGATCATGCTTTGTTCTCCCTGGAAATAGCGTTGTCGCCAGGCAGACGGGTAATACGCGCCTGTCGGGCCTGATCTTCATCGAATTGTTTGATGGTGGTATGCACGAAGCCCAGATGCGCCATCATCGCCTGACGGGCCGCTTCGGCATCCCCGGTAAGAATGGCGTTCAGCACCGCCTCGTGCTGCTCGGTTAGCTGCGCAAAGACCGGCGGCACCAGATACATACGCTGGCGGCTCTGCTTGACGGAGGATTGCAGCAGATCGAAGAAGCCGCGCATGGTCTGGAGCAGAACAACGTTGTGCGAGGCTTCGGCAATCGCCAGATGAAAGCGCACATCCGCCTGCGAGGCGATATCCGGATCGCTGCTTTGTGTTGCCTCGAAGCAGGCTTTGAGCTTCTCTTTGTCGGCTTCTGTCGCCCGCATGGCCGCATGCCAGGCGGTGCTGGCTTCGATGGCGTGGCGGGCTTCGAGAATATCGAAGCTGTAGTCCGGGTCGTTGGCCATTAAGGTTTTCAGCGGCTGGACGATCGCCTGTTCTGACCACGCCTCCTGCTGCCAGCGCACAAAGGTCCCGCCGCCGCGACGGCTCAGCAAAACCCCGTCGCTGACCAGGGTCGCTAAGGCTTCGCGCAGCGAGTTGCGCGACACGCCAAGCTGGGCGGCAAGCTGGCGCTCGGCGGGCAACTTCATGCCCGCCTCCAGCTGCTGTTCTTCAATCAGCGCCCGCACGCGAGAGGCGATCTCGTCGGACAGGCGTCTGGGCATCACTATCATGGGATCATCCAGGTTAAGACGTAAGCCTGCAGAGTGGTGATCACCCCCACCATGCAGGTGAATATCAGGCTGTGCTTCACGGTAAAGCGGAACAGATCCGACTCTTTGCCTACCAGGCCAACCGCCGCACAGGCAATGGCGATGGACTGCGGGGAGATCATCTTCCCGGTCACGCCACCGGTGGTGTTAGCGGCGACCAGCAGCACGTCCGAGACGCCAATCTGCTGGGCGGCGGTCGCCTGCAGGGCGGCGAACAGGGCGTTCGATGAGGTATCCGACCCGGTCAGGAATACCCCCAGCCAGCCAAGGAACGGCGAGAAGAAGGTAAACGCGGAGCCGGTATGCGCCAGCGCCAGGGCCAGCGTCGATGACAGCCCGGAGTAGTTAGAGATAAAGGCGAAGGCCAGCACCATCCCGATGGAGTAAATCGGCAGCGCCAGCTCTTTCAGCGTACTGGCAAAGGTCTGTACCGCCGCCGCGGGTTTCATCCGCAGCCACACAATAGAAAGGATAGCGGCAAACAGGATGGCCGTGCCGGTGGCAGAGAACCAGTCGAATTTGTACACCGCAGCATACGGCGTGGCGTCGTGGACCACAGGCGGCATGCGGGCAACCATTTTATCGAGGAACGGCACGGAGATATTCACCACCATGTCGTACAGCGCGCCGTTCGGGGCAAACAGAGCTTTAAACGGCGGGATACTCCACAGAGTGACCGTGGCGGTCAGGAACAGGAACGGCGACCAGGCACGGATAATTTGTCCCGGCGTGTAGCGGGTGCGGGCCAGGGTCATATCGACCTGTGACGCGCCCATATCGCCAAAGCGGAAGGTACGCACCGGCTGCCAGCGTTTCAGGAACAGAGTCAGACAGACCAGCGAGACCAGGGAGGAGATAATGTCCGGCAGTTCCGGGCCGAGGAAGTTGGAGCTCAGGTACTGGGCGATAGCAAAAGAGCCACCCGCCACCACTACCGCAGGCCAGGTCTCCTTCACGCCGCGCCAGCCGTCCATAATCGCCATGATCCAGAACAGCACGATAATGGTCAGGAACGGCAGCTGGCGGCCCACCATCTGGCCGATCTCGAAGCTGTCCAGCCCGGTCACCTGCCCGGCCACCAGAATCGGAATGCCCATCGCGCCAAAGGCCACCGGCGCGGTGTTGACGATCAGACACAGGCCAGCGGCATACAGCGGGTTAAAGCCCAGCCCCACCAGCAGCGCGGCGGTGATCGCCACCGGCGCACCGAATCCGGCCGCCCCTTCCAGGAAGGCACCAAAACAGAAGCCAACGATCAGCATCTGCAGACGCTGGTCCGGCGTAATCGAAAGAATCGACGAGCGGATAATGTCGAATTGCCCGGTCTTTACCGAGATTTTATAGACAAAGACCGCGGCGATGATGATCCACGCAATCGGCCACAGGCCATAGAAGAAGCCATACACCACCGAGGCCAGGGCGCGATCCACCGGCATTTTATAGAAGAACAGGGCCACCAGCAGGGCGATGGCGACGGTGTACGTCGCGGCGAGATAGCCCTTCAGCTTGAGTTTAATCAGCGCGAAGAAGAAGAACAGGATAGGAAGCGAGGCGATCAGACTCGACAGCCAGATATTTCCCGCCGGATCGTAATTTTGTTGCCAGAGGCTCATTGCAGGTCTCCCGAGGACCACACTGCTGCAACGCGGTGAGTCTGTGCTCATCTCGGCGTCACATTGCGTGTAAAAGTGGTCCTGCCAATAGTGTGATGTAGGGTTAATGACAACAAATGGTTAACCAAATGTTATTGGTCGGCAATGTGTTTGTGAGTAAAGATTATGGAATTGTGAACCAGGGAAGGGTTGGTTGCATAATTGGTTGGACCAGTTTTGCGGGGCTTGCAAAGAGTAGGCTCACCCCGCAATTATCAAACAAAGCGAAAAACCGTCAAATGAGTCCCTTTTGGGCGAACGTGATCAGAGTGGCCTCGTTGAGATCCATATCTTTAAGCTTTTCAGGGGCCACCCAGATAATTTCCTGAAATTCTTCATTGAAAGTGATATTCCGGTTTGCACTCACACAATCAAAGATAAGATAGATCATGTAAATTTCTTCGGTAGTACCATCCTGATAGGTTTTAATACGGGTATCATCACGAAATGCCCACGGCTGTATATCAGCGATAACAAGTTCTTCACCTAACTCTTCCTTGATTTCTCGCCTTAGCGCGGTTTCCATCGTCTCACCCGGTTCCATACCGCCGCCAGGCAGAGCCCACTGCCCCGGAAAAACGCCACGGTCCGATGCCATTTTACAAAGCAGATACTCGCCGTTATTTTGGATAACAGGGCACACGATCATTCTCTGGCGCATTTTTTCTCCTTAAAAACATAGCGTTCTGAAGTATCAGATCAGAAAACATTCCAATATTATCAGCATGATGACAAACCCCCACCCGCTGGCGAAAATGCTCATGGAAGGGTTTTAATATTGTACGTCGAGGTTAAGTGGGGAAAAAAGGGAATACAGGGGTTATAAAAAACCCAATGCATTCTCAATATGAATGCATTGGGTTACTAAAACAGAACGTGAACTTATCAGAACTCAGTCTTACTAAAACCCGTCATCTCTTTCAGGCCCATCTCACGGCCCAGCTCGGTCATCGGGTGAACAACCACCAGGCCGCGCACGCTTTTTTTCAGCTTGCCCATATCGGCCTGCTCTTTTTTAGTGATCGCACGGCGGAACGGCAGGTTTGACAGCTTCTGCGCTTCTTTGCTCAGCTTCTGCTCTTTCACGCCACGCAGACGCTCGATTTCGGTTTCCAGCGTCGCTTTCTCTTTTTCCAGCTCGGCGTATTTCTCGGCGGCCTCAACCAGCGAGAGGCTGGCCTGCTGGTGACGGATCAGATCCAGGCGGTCACTCAGGCGTTTAATTTCGTTCTTTTCGACTTCTTTCATCACAAATAGCTCTAAAAACAGGGGAGATTATAGGGAAGGATACACCAATGTGCGCAGGCTTACTTCTGAAACGCTTTTTTTAAGCTGATTCGGGAAATCAGCTCAGTCAGGGAAAGGACCATGGTGGAGCGGACAATCTGCTGGTAACGCTGCTTCTGCATCGTGTACAGCTCCGGGTCGCTGATATCAAAATGCGGCGACGGGGGCAGGGCGGTCACGCAGTGCAGCTCTCCAAGCGGGCCGAGGATCTCGTCGTCGGTGAACCCATACTCGTTGCCGTCGTGATTCAACTCTTCGCGCAGCGCCATCAGCAGCTCAGCATCTTCATACTCATGACGGCTGATAACGCCAAGGCCATAGATCAGTTTCAGACGCACGGATAAATCGCCCAAGGGGCCGTCGCCGTCGAGTAACGGTTCAACTGCGTATTTCACCGCGTAGTCGTCTTTGCGAAACACCTGAAGCACCAGGATATTCACCGCCTCGGTTAACAACTCGACGGCGGATATCAGGAAACTTCGAACGGTTTTGCCAGCATTCAGACGCTCCAGCACACGGTTTTCAAAGGCCTGGGTTTGTTCCATTATTGCCTGCATATCTGACAATCTATATTCCGGGCGCAGGATGACCTGCGCCAGTTCCTGCATCATTTGGTTGCGTTGTAGTTTTTTACCGCCTCCACCACCACGTCGCTGTTGGCATCCAGACCGGATACCTGCGCCAGTGCGGCCTGTGGACCTTGCTCGTCAATCAGCTGTGCCAGCTCCTGCGCCTGCGGATCTTCTTCGCTGCGGTAGTGCATCGCGGCGGCAATGCCTTTGACCAGGCTGGTGTGCGGCAGACCATATTCCAGCGTACCGAGCAGCGGCTTGATCAGACGATCGCCCGCACTCAGTTTACGCAGCGGCTGGCGACCCACGCGCTCAACGTCATCTTTCAGATACGGGTTTTCAAAACGACCGAGGATTTTCTGAATATATGCCGCATGCTTATCGGCATCAAAACCGTAGCGTTGAATCAGTACCGCGCCGCTCTCGTCCATTGCACCTTTTACCACGGCGCGAACGTTCTCATCGAGAATGGCGTCACGAATGGTCTGATGACCGGCTAATTTACCGAGGTAGGCGGTTATAGCATGCCCGGTGTTCAGCGTGAAGAGTTTACGTTCGACAAATGCCATCAGGTTATCAGTTAATTCCATCCCGGCGATCTCAGGCAGCGTGCCTTTGAACTGGGTTTTGTCGACGATCCATTCGCTGAAGGTCTCTACGGTCACTTCCAGCGGATCGTGGGTCGCGGAGGCTGACGGCGGAACGATGCGGTCCACGGCGGAATCGACAAAGCCCACGTGCTCTTCAACCCAAGCTTTATCTTCGTCAGCCACCGCGGCCATGACATGACCTTTCAGCTGGGTGGTGCCGCGCACCATATTCTCACAGGCGATAATGTTCAGCGGGGTGTCGTTACCCTGGGCCTTACGTTTTGCCAGCCCTTTGGCGACGGCCGGGGCGATACGCTCCAGCACGACCGGGCCGACCGCGGTGGTGACCAGGTCAACGCTGGCGATCAGGTCAATAACCTCGTCGCCAATGCTGCTGACCGCGTTCACGCCGGTTACGGTTTCGACCTGCTCGTTTTCACCCACCACATGAACCTGATAGCTATGACGGGCATTCAGGGCATCCAGTACCGTCTGATTAACATCCGCGAATGTCAGCGTAATGCCCGCGTCTGCCAGCAGTTTGCCGATAAAACCACGACCGATATTACCTGCGCCGAAATGTAATGCTTTCATCGTATTAACCTTCATCAATGTTGTTACCCGAGAGGGCTGGGGTGAGGAACCACGCGAATTTCCCCTCACCCTAGCCCTCTCCCCGTCGGGGAGAGGGAAGGGAAAGACTTACTTGTTCAACAGCGCCAGGACTTCTTCGACGCTGGTGGTATTTGCCAGACGTTCGATAACGGTCTCATCGTCCAGAGCGTTAGTCAGGCTGGTAATCACCTGGATGTGCTCGTTGTTGCGAGCGGCGATACCAATCACCAGACGGGCGATGTCATCTTCTTCTTCACCGAAGCGCACGCCTGCCGGGTACTGACAGAACACCACGCCGGTTTTCAGAACGCGATCTTTCGCTTCTACCGTACCGTGCGGCACCGCAATGGATTCGCCCAGGTAGGTCGGGGTCAGTTTTTCACGTTCCAGCATTGCTTCAACATATTCCGGCTGCACGTAGCCGCCTTTCACCAGCTGCTCACCGGCAAAGCGAATCGCTTCTTCTTTATGGCTCGCGGTACGGCCAAGGAAGATGTTCTCCGCACCCAGACGGAACAGGTGGCTGTTGCTCTCGTCGAAGCTGTCCTGCAGGCTGGTACGTACTTTCACTTCGTTATCTTCGTGACGCTGTGCGGCTACCAGACGTTCGGTCAGGCTGGTGTACAGACCGCTGTCGAGGAAGTTGGTCAGCGAAATGTGCTGCGCCTGCGGAACCTGGCGCATCGCACGCTCGGTCAGGTCGCGGTGGGTGATGACCAGGTCAACATCCGGCGGCAGGCTGTTAATGGCGCTGTTGGTAACGGAGATCTGAGACAGACCGGCATCCGCTACTTTCTTACGCAGTACACCGGCACCCATGGCGCTGGAACCCATACCGGCGTCGCAGGCAACGATGATTTTACGCACGTGGCTCAGGTCGTTAGAGACATCACCTGCGGTCAGTGGCGTTGCAGCAACACCTTTAGACTGAGATTTCATGTCCTGCATACGACGGGTTGCCGCTTCGATATCGTCTTCTTCTTTCACTTTGCTGGTTTTCAGCAGGATAGCTGAGACCACGAAGGAGACCGCCATGGCCGCACAGATAGCCGCGATGTTAGCGAAGTAGGCACCTTTCGGGGTCATTGCCAGTACCGCCAGGATAGAACCTGGAGAAGCAGGGGACACCAGACCGCCGCCCAGCACGCTCAGCGTGAACACGCCAGTCATACCGCCGAGGATAACGGCGAGGATCAGACGTGGGTTCATCAGCACGTACGGGAAGTAAATTTCGTGGATACCACCGAGGAAGTGGATGATAGCCGCACCGCCAGCAGACTGCTTAGCGCTACCGCGACCAAAGAACATATATGCCAGCAGCACGCCCATACCCGGACCCGGGTTCGCTTCAATCAGGAAGAAGATGGATTTGCCGAGGTCATGGGACTGCTGAATACCCAGCGGGGAGAAGATCCCGTGGTTGATGGCGTTGTTGAGGAACAGGATTTTTGCCGGTTCAACAAAGATGGACGCCAGCGGCAGCATGTCGTGGGCAACCATGAAGTTAACGCCCGCCGCCAGCAGTTTGGAGAGCACTTCAACTGCCGGGCCAATGCCGAGGAACGCCAGAATCGCCAGGATCATGCCGATGATGCCGGCAGAGAAGTTGTTCACCAGCATTTCGAAGCCGGATTTGATTTTACCATCAACCCAGACGTCGAACTTCTTAATCGCCCAACCGCCCAGAGGACCGGCAATCATGGCGCCGAGGAACATTGGCATATCGGCACCGACGATCACGCCCATAGTGGTGATCGCACCGACCACGCCACCGCGGTCTCCGCCCACCAGACGACCACCGGTATAACCGATGAGCAGCGGCAGCAGATAGGTGATCATTGGGCCAACAAGTTTCGCCAGCGTTTCGTTAGGCAACCACCCTGTCGGAATAAATAACGCAGTGATGATACCCCACGCGATAAACGCGCCGATATTTGGCATCACCATGTTGCTGAGGAATCGACCAAAGCTTTGAACTTTGATCTTGAAATCGGATGACATAAAACACCCCTTCTTTTTGTTAACGCAGGCTTAGAGCCCGAGGTTTGTTGTTAATGCGGTGGCAGAGGTTGCCCAGCCCTGTTCTGATGAGGTGAAATTTGGCACTTAATAGTTTACCTGTCCAGACAGGGCAAAATAGTGTGATTTAGATCACGTAAATATAGGGGGTGTGATAATGATTGAGGTGATCTTCGTCACAAAAATGAAGTGTAAAAAAAATACAATGGCCGCAAAAGCGGCAGTTTGACGGCTAAAATGTGAAATAAATCACATTTCGTTGTCGTGAGTTTGTTTCGGGAGTGTGATCTATTCCACAAAATATTTTTATACGGATTTCTCCGGATGTGATCGACGGCAACATCTGTTTAACCCAGCAGCGCCAGGATGTAAGTAAGCAACACTTATCGTTAAAAAAATAGTACCAGAATATGGTATGGCGAAAAGTGCTAAGCTGGATTAAGCTCATACTGTAAACTTAAGTCTATTATTATTCAGGATATATTTTGTCAAGCTTCTAAACTTGCATGGAGATATAAGAAAAAATCATACTCCCCGGCTCTGAAATAATAAGTACACATTCGTGTGCTTAACCAACAATTAATTTGGCTGCTTACCATTTAATTATTTTAATGAGTTTACGATTTATTTAGTGAGGCAAATATGTTTCTCAACTATTTTGCGCTGGGTGTATTGATTTTTGTCTTCCTGGTTCTTTTTTATGGAATCATCGCTATCCATGACATTCCGTATAATATGGCCAAAAAGCGCAATCATCCCCATGCCGATGCGATCCATACCGCGGGATGGATTAGCCTGTTTACGCTGCATGCCATTTGGCCGTTTCTGTGGATTTGGGCCACCCTCTACCAGCCAGAGCGTGGCTGGGGGATGCAGAACCACATACAGCCGCCCGAACGCAGCCCCGACGTCGATGCGCTGGCAAAGCGCGTAGCCGAGCTGGAACACAAACTGGCCGCAGTGCAACCCACTGCTGATAAGAACACGTCGGAGCGCTAATCATGGATCTGTTGATCATCCTGACCTATGTCGCGTTTGCATGGGCGATCTTTAAAATATTCCGTATTCCGGTAAACCAGTGGACGTTAGCCACCGCGACCTTAGGCGGCGTGTTTATTGTGGCCGGGCTTATTTTATTAATGAACTATAACCACCCGTATACGTTTACGGCGCAGAAAGCGGTTATTTCTATCCCTATTACTCCGCAGGTCACGGGGGTGGTGAGTGAAGTTACCGATAAAAATAACCAGCTTATTAAAAAGGGCGACGTGTTATTTAAAATCGATCCGAGCCGCTATCAGGCCCGCGTCGATCGTCTGCAGGCTGACCTGGTCACCGCGACGCACAATATCAAAGTACTGAAAGCACAGCTTGCGGAAGCCCAGTCGAATACCACCCGCGTCTCTGCCGAGCGCGATCGTCTGTTTAAAGACTATCAGCGCTATTTAAAAGGCAGCCAGGCGAAGGTCAATCCGTTCTCTGAAAGCGATATCGATAACGCGCGGCAAAACTACCTGGCGCAGGACGCCATGGTGAAAGGCTCAGTGGCGGAACAAACCCAGATCCAGAGCCAGTTAGACAGCATGTCTAACGGCGAGCAGTCGCAGATCGCCTCGCTGCGCGCCCAGTTAGCAGAAGCGCAATACAACCTGGATCAGACCATTATCCGTGCGCCAAGCAACGGCTATGTCACTCAGGTGCTGATTCGCCCGGGGACCTACGCGGCCTCTCTGCCGCTGCGCCCGGTAATGGTGTTTATCCCTGAGCAGAAACGGCAGATCGTGGCGCAGTTCCGTCAGAACTCGTTGCTGCGTCTGAAACCAGGCGATGAAGCGGAGGTGGTGTTCAATGCCCTGCCAGGGCAAGTCTTCTCCGGTAAGCTCACCAGCATTCTGCCGGTAGTGCCGGGCGGCTCCTACCAGGCACAGGGCGTGCTGCAGGCGCTGACGGTAGTTCCGGGCACGGATGGCGTAATTGGCACCATCGAGCTGGAGCCGAACGCTGATGTGGACGCGCTGCCTGACGGCATCTACGCCCAGGTCGCGGTTTACTCCGACCACTTCTCGCACGTCTCGGTGATGCGTAAAGTGCTGCTGCGTATGACCAGCTGGATGCATTACCTCTATCTCGACCATTAATTCTTTCACAGGCAGGTATGCGATACGCATAGCCTGCCTTTTTTCTTTGCCTGGGCCATACTTATCCTTTTGTTGGCGAATAAGGAGCAGGCAATGAAACTCATCGGCAGCTACACCAGTCCCTTCGTGCGTAAAATCTCTATTCTCCTGCTGGAGAAAGGCATCACCTTCGAATTTGTAAACGAGCAACCCTATCAGGCCGATAACGGTGTCGCGCATTACAATCCGCTGGGGAAAGTCCCGGCGCTGGTGACCGATGATGGGGAGCACTGGTTCGATTCGCCGATTATTGCCAGCTATATCGAGCTGCTGGATATTGCCCCGGCGATGATCCCCCGCGACCCCAAAGCTGCGCTGGCTATCCGACAAATTGAGGCGCTGGCGGATGGGATCATGGATGCGGCTCTGGCCTCGGTGCGTGAGCAGGCGCGTCCGGCGGCACAGCAGTCGGAGACCGAGCTGCTGCGTCAGCGCGAGAAAATCCTCCGCAGCCTGGATCAGTGTGAACAGCTGATCCGCGACGGGAAAATTGCTACCGACAGCGTCAACCTGGCGACCATCGCCATTGCCTGCGCCATCGGCTACCTGAATTTCCGTCGCGTCTCGCCGGGCTGGTGCGTGGATCGCCCCCTGCTGGTTAAACTGGCAGAAACCCTGTTCCAGCGCGAAAGCTTCGCCCGCACCGAACCGCCAAAGGCTTGATGTCGTCGATAACACTTCCTTGCCGGACGCGGTACAATCGCCCTGACATTGACTCCCTCTCCCGTCGGGAGGGGGGAAGATACCCAACCGTCAGGCGCTTCCATGACTACTCAGCACGCACTCTATAGCCAACTTCCCGCGACCGATCGTCTGCTTCGCGACGCCCGTCTTTCCGCCGTTATTGCCCGCTTCGGCCACAGCCGAACGGTCGAGACCTTACGCCTGTTGCAGGACGAAGCCCGCGCCGGGATCCGCGCCGATAACCGCCTGCCGGCGTGGTGTGACGACTGGGCTCAGGAGACCGAAAAACGGCTGGCGACGGAAGACGCGCCGGGCCTGCGCCCGGTCATCAACCTGACGGGAACGGTGTTGCACACCAATCTGGGGCGCGCGCTGCTGGCTCAGGAGGCGGTGGCTGCGGTAACCCAGGCGATGCAAACGCCGGTTACCCTGGAGTACGATCTTGACGGCGCCGGGCGCGGCCATCGCGATCGGCCCCTGGCGGCGCTGCTGTGCCAGCTCACCGGGGCGGAAGATGCCTGCATTGTGAATAACAACGCTGCGGCGGTGCTGCTGATGCTGGCCGCCACCGCCAGCGGGAAAGAGGTGGTGGTCTCCCGGGGCGAGCTGGTGGAGATCGGCGGGGCGTTTCGCATCCCGGACGTGATGACCCAGGCCGGGTGCCAGCTGCGGGAAGTGGGCACCACCAACCGCACCCACGAGCGGGACTATGCGGCAGCCATCAATGACAACACCGCCCTGCTGATGAAGGTCCATACCAGCAATTACCATATTGAAGGCTTTACCCATGCCGTTGACGAGGCGGATCTGGTGCGCATCGGCCAGGAGAGGGACGTACCTGTGGTGGTCGATCTGGGCAGCGGTTCGCTGGTGGATCTCAGCCGCTATGGCCTGCCGAAAGAGCCGATGCCGCAGGCGTTAATTGCCGCCGGCGTCAGCCTGGTGAGCTTCTCGGGTGACAAGCTGCTGGGCGGCCCGCAGGCCGGGATCATTGTCGGCAAGCGCGACCTGATCGCCAGATTGCAACAGCACCCACTGAAACGCGCCCTGCGCGCGGATAAAATGACCCTCGCCGCGCTGGAGGCCACTTTGCGCCTCTATCTCCATCCGGAGACGCTGGCCGAACGCCTGCCGACGTTGCGCCTGTTGAGCCGCGACGCCGCTGCGATCCAGCGTCAGGGGGAGCGGCTGCAGGCCCTGGTCGCGCCGCACTATCCTGATTTTGAGGTTCGCGTGGAAGCGTGCCTGTCACAGCCGGGCAGCGGATCGCTGCCGGTGGATCGCCTGCCGGGCGCGGCCCTGACCTTTACCCCGCGCGACGGCCGCGGCGCTCAGCTGGAGGCGCTGGCGTTACGCTGGCGCTCCCTGTCGGTGCCGGTGCTTGGCCGGATAAAGGACGGACGTCTGTGGCTGGATTTACGCTGTCTGGAAGATGAAGCACAGTTTCTGGAGATGTTGTTGAGATGATTATTGCCACTGCCGGTCATGTTGACCACGGCAAAACCACCCTGCTGCAGGCGATCACCGGCGTCAACGCCGACCGCCTGCCGGAAGAGAAAAAGCGCGGCATGACCATCGATCTGGGTTATGCCTACTGGCCCCAGCCGGATGGCCGGGTGCTGGGATTTATCGACGTGCCGGGGCACGAAAAGTTTTTGTCCAACATGCTGGCCGGTGTCGGCGGGATCGACCACGCCCTGCTGGTGGTGGCCTGCGATGACGGAGTGATGGCGCAGACGCGCGAGCACCTGCAGATCCTCCAGCTGACCGGCAACCCGCAGCTGACGGTGGCCCTGACCAAAGCCGATCGCGTCGACGACGCCCGGGTAGAGGCGGTGCGCGACGAGGTGCTCGCCACCCTGGGGGAGTATGGCTTTGCCGACGCGACGCTGTTTGTCACCGTCGCCACCGAGGGGCGGGGCATTAATGCCCTGCGCGATCACCTGCAACAGCTCCCGGCCCGCGCCCATGCGGATCATCACCGCTTCCGTCTGGCCATCGACCGCGCCTTTACCGTCAAAGGGGCCGGTCTGGTGGTCACCGGCACGGCGCTGTCGGGCGAAGTACGGGTGGGGGATAGCCTGTGGCTGACCGGGGTCAATAAGCCGGTGCGCATTCGTGGGCTGCACGCGCAAAACCAGCCTGCTGAGCAGGCTCACGCCGGGCAGCGCATTGCCCTGAACCTGGTAGGCGACGCGGAAAAAGCGGCACTGAACCGCGGCGACTGGCTACTGGCCGACGCCCCGCCGGAGCCCACCACGCGAGCGATTGTCACGCTGCAAGGCGACGTGCCGCTGGCGCAGTGGCAGCCGCTGCATATTCACCATGCCGCCAGCCACGTCACTGGCCGTGTCTCGCTGCTGGAGGGGGCGCTGGCGGAGCTGGTCTTTGATGCCCCGTTATGGCTGGCCGACAACGATCGGCTGGTGCTACGCGATATCTCAGCCCGCGTCACCCTGGCCGGGGCGCGGGTGGTTACCCTCAACCCGCCGCGTCGCGGGAAGCGCAAGCCGGAGTACCTGCAGTGGCTGGCCACGCTGGCACCGGCGACGGATGACCATGCTGCATTGCTGGCCCATCTCGAACGCGGGGCGGTAAATCTGGAGGCGTTCGGCTGGGCACGCCAGCTCAGCGGGGAAGGGCTGCGTCAGTTGACCCAACAGCCGGAGTTTATCCAGGCCGGTTCCGGTCTGTTAAACACCGCTGTCGCGGCGCGCTGGCAGCGTAAAATTCTGGAGGTGCTGGCGACCTATCATCAGCAGCATCAGGATGAACCTGGCCCCGGGCGGGAACGCCTGCGGCGCATGGCCCTGCCGATGGAAGACGAGGCCCTGGTTCTGCTGCTGATCGAGCGGATGCGCGAGAGCGGGGAGCTGCACAGCTATCACGGCTGGCTGCACCTGCCGGATCACAAGGCGGGCTTTACCCCGGCGCAGCAGGCCGTATGGGAAAAAGCGACCCTGCTGTTTGGCGACGAACCCTGGTGGGTGCGCGACCTGGCCCGTGAAACGGCTACCGACGAGCAGACCATGCGTCAGGTGCTGAAGCATGCGGCGCAGCAGGGGCTGATTACCGCGATCGTCAAAGATCGTTATTACCGCCACGATCGGATTGTCACCTTTGCCAACCTGATCCGCGAGCTGGACCAGGCGCGCGGCTCCACCTGCGCGGCGGATTTCCGCGACCGGCTGAACGTCGGACGTAAGCTGGCGATCCAGATCCTCGAGTACTTCAACCGCATTGGCTTTACCCGCCGCCGCGGTAACGATCATCTTCTGCGGGATGCGTTGCTCTTTGCCGACGAGAGGCAGCAGGGTTAATCCTTTTTGCTGGCGAACTTCTGTTTCGCCAGCCATACGGCACCCAGCCTGCCCGCCTGGTTCCCCAGCTGGCAGGGCAGGATCGGCACCTGCAGCGAGTCCCACTCTTCAAAGGTTTGCAGGTGTTTGTCGAGCAGGGTATAGATTTTCTCCTGCTCGCTGATGCCGCCGCCAATCAGTACGACCTGCGGGTCGAACATCGAGATCACGCTGTAGACGCCGCGGGCGAGGAACAGGGCCCACTCCTCTACGGCTTCGCGCAGGTGCAGATCGTTCTCCATCCGCTCGAACAGCTCTTCCCCTTTCGGCATATCGTCCCCGGAGACTCCCAGCGCCCGGCGGCAGGTCTCCATCAGCCCTTTGGCTGAGGCCACCTCATGCATCCCTTCGCCTTTTTTGCCGACCGGGATAACCCCGAACTCCCCGGCGCGGTAGTGTGAGCCGCGATAGAGATCGCCCCCGAGCACAATCCCGCCGCCGATCCCGGTGCCGAGCGTCATGCAGACAAAATTCTCATACTCGCGCCCTGCGCCGCACCAGCGTTCACCGAGAGCGGCACAGCTGGCGTCATTGTCGGCCACCAGCGGCAGGTCGGTCAGCTCTGCGAAGAGTTCGTACAGGTTGACGTTATCCAGATACTCCAGCGCGCCAGCCTTCGCCGCTTCGCCGGTATGGGTGTTAATGTGGCCGGGGATGCTCACCCCGATCGCCGTAATCTCGTGCTCTTTCTCATAGGCCTCGACCACCTCGCGCCACTTCTGCTTAAAGCTCTCTTCATCCTCCGGCGTATCAAACTGATCGGTGGTGAGTTCGTTGCCGTCCTCGTCGATCACGCCGTGTTTAATGTGGGTTCCGCCCACGTCGAAGCCGATAAAAAGCCGCATTTATCCTTCCTTCTGCCAGAGTTGTGCGTCTTAAGTATGGCTCAGGGCAGGAAACCAAACGTAAAGTAAGGTAATGCGTGAAGGGGCTCGCAAAGCAGGCGACAACTGGCGATATTTTCACCGCCGGGGTCTACCTTTGAAGGACACTTCACGCAAGGAGACAGTCATGACGAATAACCCTCCCTCAGCACGTATCCTGCCCGGCGAATATGGTTTCCCCCTCCAACTGAAAGCCCGTTATGACAACTTTATCGGCGGCGACTGGGTTCCTCCGGCCGACGGCGAGTATTACCAGAACCTCACCCCGGTAACCGGCCAGCCGCTGTGCGAAATCGCCAGCTCCGGGAAGCGCGATATCGATCTGGCGCTGGATGCGGCCCACAAGATAAAAGAGAAATGGGCCCACACTTCGGTGCAGGATCGTGCCGCGATCCTGTTCAAAATTGCCGATCGTATGGAGCAGAACCTGGAGCTGCTGGCCACGGCTGAGACCTGGGACAACGGCAAACCGATCCGCGAAACTATGGCCGCCGACGTGCCGCTGGCAATTGACCACTTCCGCTACTTTGCCTCCTGTATTCGCGCCCAGGAGGGCGGGATCAGCGAGGTGGACAAGGACACCGTTGCCTATCACTTCCATGAGCCGCTGGGCGTGGTCGGGCAGATCATCCCGTGGAACTTCCCCCTGCTGATGGCCGCCTGGAAAATGGCGCCTGCGCTGGCAGCCGGGAACTGCGTGGTGCTGAAACCGGCGCGCTTAACGCCGCTGTCGATCCTGCTGCTGATGGAAGTGGTAGGCGACCTGCTCCCGCCGGGGGTAGTAAACGTGGTCAACGGCGCCGGGGGGGAAATCGGGGAATATCTGGCGACCTCCAAACGGATCGCCAAAGTGGCCTTTACCGGCTCCACCGAAGTGGGCCAGCAGATCATGCAGTACGCCACCCAGAACATCATTCCGGTGACGCTGGAGCTCGGCGGCAAATCCCCGAACATCTTCTTCGCCGACGTCATGGATGAAGAAGATGCCTTCTTTGATAAAGCGCTGGAAGGGTTCGCCCTCTTTGCTTTTAACCAGGGCGAAGTTTGCACCTGTCCAAGCCGGGCGCTGGTGCAGGAGTCGATCTACGAGCGCTTTATGGAGCGCGCCATTCGTCGCGTGGAGTCGATCCGCAGCGGCAACCCGCTGGACAGCGTCACCCAGATGGGGGCGCAGGTGTCCCACGGGCAGCTGGAGACCATCCTCAACTATATCGATATCGGTAAAAATGAGGGGGCCGAGATCCTGACCGGCGGGCGGCGTAAGCAGCTGGACGGCGAGCTGAAAGAGGGGTATTACCTCGAGCCGACTATTCTGTCCGGCAAAAACAACATGCGCGTCTTCCAGGAGGAGATCTTTGGCCCGGTGCTGGCGGTAACCACCTTCAAAACCATGGCGGAGGCGCTGGAGCTGGCCAACGATACGCAGTATGGCCTGGGGGCCGGGGTCTGGAGCCGTAACGGTAATCTGGCTTATCAGATGGGGCGTGGGATCCAGGCCGGACGCGTCTGGACCAACTGCTATCATGCTTACCCGGCCCATGCTGCGTTTGGCGGCTACAAACAGTCGGGTATTGGCCGCGAAACCCACAAGATGATGCTGGAACATTACCAGCAGACCAAATGCCTGCTGGTGAGCTACTCCGATAAACCGTTGGGCCTGTTCTAACTTCTGAGAGCAGGCCGCCCCAGGGGGGTCTGCTCAATCTGTTTACGCAGGGTATTCAGCACCCCATCCAGGACAAACTGCACCCGCCACGGCTGATAGTCACGTTTGCGAAAGATGGCCACCAGATCCAGCCACCACTCCTCCTGATGAGTGAAACAAGGCACCATTGAGCCCTGTTCTATCTCCCGGAGCAGACTCTCTTTTGGCGCAAAGACGATTCCCAGATGATTGCGGGCCAGCTCCAGCGCCGTCTGGGTGTTGTCGCAAATATAGTTACCCGAGACTTTATAATCGAGCACCTGCTCGCTATTATTCGCGCGAAAACGCCAGATGTTAGCATCGTCGATTATCATTGAGTCGATAAGAATGCAGGAGTGATTAATAAGATCGTCGGGTTTGTTGATGGGGTGTTTTTTTATATATTCCGGCGTGGCGAAAGCCGTAACAGAATATTTAGTTAAGGTGCTGGCGACCAGGCTTTCATCTTTTGGTTGGGCATAGGTAATTAAAATATCGCAGTCATCGGGAAAGGTAACCCCTTCAAAAAACTCATTCCGGTCCAGGTTGTAGGTTTTCAGGCTAATACGGATATCGCCAATATTTTCGATCTCATGAATGACGTGGCGAGCCAGATAGGTGACGATCCCTGAGGGGGCATAAAGGGTGACCTTGCCGCGTTTTTCGTGTTTGTAATCAGCAATAAAATTAATGAGTTGCTCGTTTTTTTCCAGTGATGCATCGATAAACGGCAGCAGCGATTCACCAAACTGGGTCAGCGCCAGATGGCGGGTGGTGCGTTCAAACACCTTTAGCCCGACGCGCGTCTCGAAATCAGCGAGATATTTACTGACATTGGCCTGGGCCATCCCCAGCAATGCCGCTGCATCACCAATGCTGTGCGTCGCGGCAATGACGGAAACAATCTTTAATTCTCGCGGTTTGATTTGCAGCTTGTTCATTGCCTGACGTCCATCTATATGAATTTATATATAATATTATACAAATAACCGCATTGCATCGCGATTTTTGTAACCATTATTATGCGCGGCGTCGTATGACATTTAATGGATTACAAACAATGACGTTTAAAAATAATTTACTAATTGCGGTCGCTTTATTTACGGCGACATCCGCAATGGCCGATGATTTTTCAGTTGGCGCTGGCGCAGTATTTAATGAATCGCCGTACATGGGCCATAACGAGAATGTGTCCGCTGTTCCGTTAATTAGCTACGAAGGCGAGCACTTCTATGTGCGTCAGACCACAGCCGGTTGGATCGTCTGGAAAGATGGCAAAAACGAGCTCAGCCTGACCGCCTCCTGGATGCCGCTGCACTACGACCCGGACGATAACGACGATCGTGCCATGAGCCAGCTGGATGAGCGTAAATCCTCCGCGATGCTGGGCGGGGCCTACTATCGTCACGAAAGCTGGGGGAGCCTGAAAGTTGCGCTGGCGGCGGATGCGATGGACGAGAGCGGCGGCGTGATGGGCGAGCTGTCCTACTTCCGTCCGATCCGCATGGAGCGCCTGACCCTGACGCCGTCGGTGGGCGTATTCTTCCATGACGAAAGCTTCAACGATTATTACTACGGTGTGTCTGAGAAAGAGTCCCGTCGCAGCGGCCTGCAGCAGTATACCGCTGGCGAAACCGTGACCCCCTATATTGGCCTGGCGGCGAAGTATCAGCTGACGCAGAACCTCTATCTGAACGCCAGCGCAATCTATACCGTGCTGCCTGACGAGGTGAAAAACAGCCCGATGATCGACCGTGACGACAGCTTCGCGCTGATGACCGGGCTTTCCTGGACGTTTTAAGAGTCCAAAAAGCTGCCCTCAGGGACGAGGGCAGCCTCACTCGTTTTCTGCTTACGCCTCATCCACCCAGATCCGCATCTCCCCCTCACCGCGGTTCGCCCAGCTAAACCACGGAATAAAGGTCAGGGTCTGCGCCTGCTGCGTGGTTGGGGCGCGATCGTATTGCCACAGCGGTTGCTGTTCTGCGTTCGCAGCGTGGCGGGCATAACCCTGGGTCTGGATCAGCACCTTGTGAGCAAAAATCCCTTTTCCTTCCACGAGCTTAAATTCGCTGTTGGCAGGCAGGGTCAGATTATGCAGCCCGGCGCCGTTATCGGCCTCTTCGAGACAGTAGACCAGCGGCCCGCGCTGAAGCGCCACTTTTCCGGCCTGCTGGCGCACCTGCGGATTACCGTATACCCGACGAACCGGCATCGGCAGGGTTAACTGCAGCCTGTCGCCCTCCTGCCAGCGGCGGGTCAGGTAGAGATAACCCTGGCGTACCTCACCGGTGACCGCTTCGCCGTTCAGCGTCAGCAGCGGGTTGTCGCACCAGTCCGGCAGACGCAGGGCCAGGGTATGGTCGATCGCCACCGGGGAGGTGATCTCAATGTTGACCTGCTCCTGCCACGGGTAGTTGCCGCTGATCCGCACCTGCAACGCTTTATCACCTACCGGGAAGGCCATGCTGTTGCCGATATAGAGGTTAATAAACAGGGCATCCTCACGGACGGTATAGATGTAGTGACCGATCGAGGTCAGTACCCGGGCGATATTCGGCGGGCAGCAGGCGCAGCCGAACCAGCGCTGGCGAACCGGCTTCACGTGATCGTAGATATGGTTAAACTTCAGTGACTTCGGATGCACCTCCAGCGGGTTGACGTAGAAGAAGTGTTTCCCGTCCAGCGCCATACCGCCCAGCACGGTGTTGTAGAGGGCGCGCTCCATCACATCGGCATACTGACTGTTGGCCTCCATCTCCAGCATCCTGCGGGCAAACATCATCAGGCCGATCGAGGCGCAGCTCTCGGCATAGACGGTGTCGTTCGGCAGATCGTAATCGCTGCTGAAAGCTTCGCCGCTGCTCTGGGAGCCAATCCCGCCGGTAATATACAGCTGGCGCTGGGCCATGTTGTTCCACAGTCGCAGGCAGTCCTGGCGTTTGCCCTCGTCCTGGCTCAGGCGGGCCAGGTGCGCGACGCCGGCCATCAGATAGACGAAGCGCACCGCGTGGCCGATGGCCGTTTGCTGTTCGGCCAGCGGCTGATGCGCCTGGCTGTAGGCTTTATCCTGCACCATCCACGCCGGGCCGTAGGTGTTCCAGTACGAAGTTTTGCCGCGCTTTTCATATTCGATGTCATAGAAGTGCGGCTGGGTGCCGCGCTGCTCGACAAAGTATTTCACCAGTGCCAGATAGCGCGGCTCCTGGGTGACATCGAACAGGCGCATCAGGGCCAGCTCGATCTCCGGGTGACCCGGATAGCCGTGCAGCTGCTGCTCGCCCGGACCAAAGACGCTATCGATATGGTCGGCCAGCTTGCAGACCACTTCCAGCAGACGGCGTTTGCCGGTGCCCTGGAAGTAGGCCACGCCCGCTTCAATCATGTGCCCGGCGCAGTAGAGCTCGTGGCACTCCGCCAGGTTCGTCCAGCGCTCCTCCGGGGCTTTGACCGTGAAGTAGGTATTCAGGTAGCCATCGTCGCACTGCGCCGCGGCTACCAGATCGATCACCTCATCGGCGGTCTTTTCCAGCTCCGGGTCGGGCTTCTGGCACAGCGACCAGGCCACCGCCTCCAGCCATTTCGCCACGTCACTGTCCTGAAAAACCATCCCGTAAAATTCACCGCTCTGCTGGCCTGCCGCAATGCGGAAGTTGGCGATCGCATGGCTCGGTTCGGCCTCGGTGATGCGATCGTTCAGGGCATCCCACTGGTAGGGAATAACCACATCGCGCACCAGCTGTTGATACTGGCCGAGAAACGGGTCGCTGATTTTCAGTTTATGCAGGTCGGGTTCCATTATGGACATCATGTTCTCCTCAGGAGTGAGCGTGACGCTGGCGCAGGTCGGTGGCAATGCGCGCCATCATCGGATTATTGAGTCGGCACTTGCGGATCGCCAGCGCCAGCAGCAGATGGAAAAGGGCGGGCAGCAGGGTCTCCATGGTGGTGATGCCCTGCAGCGAGGCAGCGGTCTGGTTGCCTGCCCCCGGCTGATAGGCGACAAAAATGAACACCAGGCTGATGATCCCGGCGCTGGAGGCCCAGGCCAGCTTGATGAAAAACAGGTTAAAGGCGAAGTTCATCCCGGATGAGCGCACGCCGGTTTTCCACTCGCCGTAGTCGTCGGCAAAGGCCATTAACGCGAAGTGCAGCGGCAGGGTAAAGCCGAGGATCACCCCATTCGCCAGGATAACGATCAGCCACAGTGTCTGATACGCCGGACCACTGGGCAGGAACCACATCCCTGCTGCCAGTACCGCCAGCACCAGGTTGGTGTAGTAGTAGAGTTTGACGGTATCGCTGCGGCGCGACAGCAGGTTAACGATCACCGCTCCGAGAATGGCGGCAAAGGTCACCATGGTGAAGAACAGCGAGGTATAGGCGGTGCTGCCTTCCAGCACGTAGGTGATGAAATACATGTAGCCGCCGCCACGGATGTTAAAGACGTTGATCAGCAGGAAGGACATCACCAGCATCAGCAGCAGCTGGTCGTTGTTACGCAGACCGGCGAGGTGCTCTTTCAGGGTGAATTTGCCCATCATCGCCAGCGGGACGCGCTCGCGCACCCAGAAGAAGCAGCACAGGAACATCACCACCGCAATGGCACACAGCACCCCCACGCCCAGCTGATAGCCCTGGGCCGTGTTGCCCTGACCGAGCACCGAGACCAGCCACGGCAGGCCGACCGACACCAGAAAACCGGCTACGCCGCACAGGACAAAGCGCCAGGACTGGCAGGAGAGCACCTCGCTGTGGCGGGTGGTCATGGTGTTGATCAGCGCGCAATACGGCACGTTGATGGCGGTATAGCCCACTGAAAGCAGCAGGTAGGTGCCGAACGCCCAGGCGATTTTGACCCCCATCCCGGCATCCGGCACGGTAAAGGTCAGCACCCCAATCACGCCAATCGGCAGGGCGACCCACAGCTGCCACGGGCGAAAGCGTCCCCAGCGACTTTGGGTACGGTCGGCAATGATCCCCATCACCGGGTCGGAGATGGCGTCGAAAATGCGCAGGGCGATAAACAGCGTGCCGACCAGCGCCGGGGTTAAGCCAAAGACATCGGTATAGAAAAAGGTCAGAAAATTCATGATCAGACAGGTGATGACCGTCCCGCCCGCATCACCCAGGCCGTAGCCGATTTTTTCTCGCATCGAGAGGCGATCGTTGACGGCCTGCCGGGCAATCTCTGTTTGTGTAATCGGAGTGGAAGTCATGAGGTAACTCCTCGGGTTAGCGGATTTTTTATGTTGTTTTGTCAGGTACCCGATTAATTTTGCACTGTTACCCGGTCTCAACAAGGGAAGGGAAAAGTATAAAAAGGTGAGGATTCCGACCTCGTGCTCAAAGTGTGATTTCGATCGGGACGAAAGGCAATTATCTGTTAATAATCAGTGATAAAGCGTCATAAATTGTCTGTTAATAGCGGAAAAGTGAATAGCAATGCTCGAATTATCCATAGCACTTCCGATCAGGGTTCAGAATGGCGGCTATTTCATCTCCCGGGGCGTAGGGCGACATCCGGCGCGCAAGCTCGACTCCTGGGAGGTGATCTTTGTCGAAAAGGGGACATTAACGATCCAGGAGGAGGGAACCGTTTTCGAAGTGCATGCCGGGGAGAGCCTGCTGCTCTGGCCGCACCGTCGGCATAAGGGCATCGAGGATTTTCCTGCCGAGTTACGCTTTTACTGGCTGCATTTTGAGGTCGACGAGCAGAGTGCGCCTTCCGCCTGGAGCACGCTGCTGTCGGTTCAGCAGCACGGGAAAAGCGGCGACCCGCAGGCGATGGTTGCGCTATTCCGCCAGTTTCTGACCGAGCAGGAGAAGCTTCAGCGCAGCCCGGCGCTGGAATTTATCTTGCTGCTGATCCTCCAGCAGCTCTCCCAGGTGGCGGGGCAGGAACTGCCGCCGGATGAGGCGGGAGTGAACCTGGCGTGGAAGGCGCGGCAGCTGATCGGCACCCAGTTTCACCTGCCGATCTCCACCTCCTCGCTGGCCAAAGAGCTGCACTGCAACGCGGACTACCTGGGGCGGGTGTTTCGGCGGGTCTTCCATCTGACCCTGACCGAGGCGATCCACCGCCAGCGCGTCAGGGCTGCAGAAAAGCTGCTGCTCAACGATGCCGTATCGCTGAAAGAGGTGGCGGTTCGCTGCGGCTTTAACGACGTGGGCTACTTCCGGCAAATCTTTCGCAAGCATACGGGATTGACCCCCGGAGTCTGGAAACGTCGCTACTGCAAAGAGCACATCAACTCCGCCTGAGGACCTGTGGTAGATGGCCAGTTTTCACGGCAGGGCACACAAATCGGCTCTTTTACCCTGTCGGATCAAGGCGCTGGCCCCGATCGCTCTGGCAACCTGACTTTTTTCAGCAAGGATGGAGCAGGCGATGAATCCCTTTATTGTTGCCGACCCGGCGAAATGTATTGGCTGTCGCACCTGCGAAGTGGCCTGCGTGGTGTCGCATCAGGACAATCAGGACTGTACGGCGGTGACGCCTGGCACCTTTATGTCGCGCATTCGGGTGGTAAAAGGTAACACCTTCACCACGGCGGTCACCTGTCATCAGTGTGAAGATACGCCCTGCGCCAACGTCTGCCCGACCCGGGCCATTCAGCGTCAGGCGGGAGTGTGGCAGGTGGATCAGGCGCGCTGTATCGGCTGTAAAAGCTGTATGATCGCCTGTCCGTTCGGGGCGATGCAGGTGACGGGGAGAGCTGAAAAGGTTCAGGCCCTGAAGTGTGACCGTTGTGCACATCGCGAAGCGGGACCGGCCTGCGTGGAGGCCTGTCCTACTTACGCGTTAAACTGCGTCGATCCTGCCAGATTACGCGCCGAACGGCTGCGTTATCTGGCGTAAATCCTTACTGGCCGTTTTCACGCCAGGCAAGCTCAACCTCTTCGGCCAGAATTTTCACCCCGGCTTCGATTTTGTCCGGGTCCGGTACGTAGTTCATGCGCATGCACTGGTGAGTGTGCGGCCAGGGTTTATCCAGCCCCGGGAAGAAGTAATCCCCCGGCACCATCAACACCCCACGTTTTTTCAGTCGCTGATACAGCAGCTCGGTGGTGATCGGCAGATCCTTAAACCACAGCCAGAGGAAAATTGCCCCTTCGGGTTTATGGATCAGGCAGCGATTTTCCGGTAAGTAGCGGCGAATGGTGGCGATCGTCTCATGAACACGCTGATAATAGAACGGCTTAATCACCTCATTCGACAGGCGCAGCAGATCGTTGCGCTTGATCATCTCGCACATCATCGCCGGGCCAATTCCGCCCGGTGACAGGCTGATAATGCCGTTCATATTGGTGATGGCGGTGATGATTTTTTCATCAGCGATGATGATCCCGCAGCGACTGCCCGGCAGACCGAGCTTGGAGAGGCTCATGCACAGGACAATATTCGGGTTCCACAGCGGACGTGCTTCGCTGAAGATGATGCCCGGGAAGGGCACGCCATAGGCGTTATCAATCACCAGCGGAATACCGTGCTGGTTCGCCAGCGCATCCAGCTTCATCAGCTCTTCGTCGGTGATGACGTTGCCGGTGGGGTTGGTAGGCCGCGACACGCAGATCATGCCGGTCTCTTCGCCAATATGCAGATGCTCAAAATCGACGTGATACTTGAACTGGCCTTCCGGCAGCAGTTCGATGTTCGGGCGCGCGGAGACGAACAGGTCTTCCTCCAGCCCGGAATCGGCGTAACCGATGTACTCCGGGGTGAGCGGGAAGAGCACCTTTTTGGTGGTGCCGTCGGCGCGTCGGCCTGCGAAGAGGTTAAACAAGTAGAAAAACGCGCTTTGGCTGCCATTTGTCAGTGCAATATTCTGTGGCCCGATCTCCCAGCCGAGGCTGTCGCGCAGCATCTCCGCCAGGACGGTAAGCAGCTCGGTTTTCCCCTGTGGGCCGTCGTAATTGCACAGTGCATCAGTGGCTTTGCCATTTTCCAGCATGTCCGCGAGGAGCGTCTGAAAATAGGCGTTCATCTCCGGAATTTGTGCCGGGTTACCGCCGCCGAGCATGATGGCGCCCGGTGTGCGCAGCCCGTCGTTGAGATCCTCCATCAGGCGGGTAATGCCTGAATGGCGGGTGAATTTGTCGCCGAAAAGTGAAAAAGTCATAGCAGGTGTTCTGTCGGGCTTGTTCTAAGAGTGGCTCACCATAACGCTACAGCTGCGCGGGTGCAAATCAGCGTGGAAAGACGGAATGATTGTTTTGTGTTATCAGTTTGCCATCAGGCAGCGAATTGTTCTGAATTCTCCCCCTCCCGGCGGGAGAGGGATACTGAACGTAACGATCAGCGATTACCCGCCCAGACCACCATCACCTTGTCGCCCTGATGCTCACGTACAAAGCCGTAGCCCTGAGGCATCGTCAGCGTGGTTTGCGTCCCTTCGCCCACCGCCGGATGGCGGGCGCGGAACTGCCCGAGCAACTGCCAGTGGGCGACGGTGGCGGCCTGCGCGCCGCTGATATCCTGCCAGTTCATGTCTGAGCGCGTTCCCTGCAGCGGATCGGAGCCCGTCGGGCCAAATGGCCGGGCGGACTCATCGCCATAAAATATCTGCACGCTGCCCGGCGCCAGTAACAGCAGCTCTGCCGCACGCTGGTCACCCTCGCGGAAAAGGCGGGTATCGTGGGAGGAGAGGTAGCTCAGGACGTTAAAGCTCTGCAGTTTCTCCGCCATCTGCTGCCAGGTCAGGTCGATGTTGGCCAGGCAATCCACCGCTTTCGCCGCCTGCTCCTGATAATCAAAATTGATCATCGCATCGAAGCCGTGGCGGTAGTAATCGCTCTGCATCACTCCGTGACCCCAGGATTCACCGGTCATCCAGAAAGGCGCATCGTCGAGTTTTTTCTCCGGGTTGGCCTGCTTCCAGGCTTTTAACGCATCGCTGGCCTGGTCCTTCAGCTGCTTCCAGCCTGCCAGCTCCACATGCTTAGCGGTATCAACGCGGAAACCGTCGATGCCGTAATCCCGCACCCACTGGCTCAGCCAGTGAGTAAGGTAGTCCCGGGGCGTGTAACCATCGACGGCTTTTGCCCCGGTGTCGGGTTTATGGCGATAGAAATTCGGCAGGCCCGACGGGGTGGTAGATTCGGTTTTCAGATCCGGCAGGAAGGCCAGCGACATGGTCAGATCGTCGAAACCGGGATTGTCGTAATCGCCAATGTCGGTGCGCACCCAATTTTTTCCCCACCAGTTTTCCCATGCGGCTTTATCGCTGAAATTGATGTAGTCGTTAAAGCTGTGCCAGCTCTGCCCGGCACCAGGCTTCCAGTCGGTCCAGCGTTCACCGAGGGTTTTCTTCAGCTCGTCACCCTGCAGATAGAGGGCGCCGAACTGATACTCCTGCATGTCGGCCAGCGTCGCGTAACCGGTGTGGTTCATCACCACGTCAAACAGGATGCGGATCCCCCGTCGATGGGCCTCGTCCACCAGCTGGCGTAAATCGTCTTCCGTGCCCATGTTGGCATCGAGCCGGGTCCAGTCCTGGGTGTAGTAGCCGTGATAGGCGTAATGGGGAAAATCACCCTTGGTGCCGCCGCCGACCCAGCCGTGGATCTGCTCCAGCGGGGAGCTGATCCACAGGGCGTTGACGCCGAGCTGTTGCAGGTAATCCAGCTTACTGGTGAGCCCTTTCAGGTCACCGCCATGGAAAGTGCCGATCTCCTGCATGCCATCTTTATGGCGTCCGTAGCTGTTGTCGTTGGCCGGATCGCCGTTCTCAAAGCGGTCGGTCAGGACAAAATAGACGGTGGCGTTTTGCCAGCTGAACGAGGCGGGTTTATCCGTCTCGGCACGCTCCAGTAACAGCAGGCCGTTGCTGCCCGGCGCGGGTTGCAGGGTAATTTTGCCCTGCTGCACGGTGGCGGTCTGTTTGCTGTAAAAATCACGCACCACGCTCCCTTCCGGGAAGGTGTTGCTGACGTCGAGCGTCAGGGGGTTGCCGTCCCATTTCGGGCACTGGCGCACCACGCTGGTTACTGCCTTTTCGCTCTCGCTGGCGACAGTCAACATCAGGGTTGGCGTACCGGAGCGCGTATCAATCCGGGCCTGATAATCGCCGTCGCGGAACAGACGCCACTGCACCGGATCCCCTTCGCACGGCTTGAGAGACATCATCTCATTGAGTTTTATCGCGTTTGTGGGCTGCCAGCACGTCTTGTCAAAACTCACTGTCAGTGGGCGGGTACCCTTCGTCAGCTTTGCCTGTGCCGTGAACACCCCCGATCCTTCAGCAGTGAAGGCCGGAAAACCCGGGGCTGCCCAGTCGGCGCTGGCCATAGCAGGTAAGAGGAGAAGAGCGAGAGCGGAACGTTTCATACCGGTTTCCTGTCACAGCATTTTGTTCAGTTTGCCATCTATTGTAGAGGGCTAACTCATCCCCTGGCGCTATCGCGCAGGGAGGAGCAATGAGGGTGAGTGATCTCACGCTTATAGCGCTGTTTAACTGCGATATTGAGCACATTTTGATGAAAATGATGCTTAAGCGCGCGATTTCCGGATGACAGGGTTTCGGATTTAGACTATTTCTTTGAATGCTCTTCTCGTCTATTTTTGCTAGGATCTGAGATTCACTTCTCATTTTACGAAAAAAATAAGGTGTTGGAATGTTTCTATCCGACCTGGAGACTTAATGATATCGACTCCCATTCGACGATATGGGGCCGCGATACTCATGTTACTCACCATGGCAATTTCTGGTGAGGTGCTTGCGAAGACGCACACGGATACAACGAGTAAAAAGGCCCACGTCATAAAGACGACAAGTAATAAGGTTAGCAGTAAACAAGAGTATTCTCGCAATAGTGCAAAGAGTAGTTCACTTCCTGATTTGCGAAAATACCCTTCCGGAACACCAAGGAAAAAAGCGTTTCTCCGGACGGTAATGCCTTATATTACAAGTCAAAATGCCGCGATTACGGCGGATCGTAACTGGCTTATTTCCAAGCAGTACGATAGCCGTTGGTCGCCATCTGAGCGCACGCGTCTGAAAGAAATTTCAAAACGCTATAAGGTGAGCTGGAACGGAAACACGCGACGTGTGCCCTGGAACTCACTGTTAGAGCGCGTGGATATTATTCCAGGCAGCATGGTCGCAACGATGGCTGCAGCCGAAAGTGGCTGGGGTACCTCGAAGCTTGCGCGCAGTAATAACAACCTCTTCGGCATGAAGTGTGCGAAAGGTCGTTGTAACAATGCACCGGGCAAAGTGAAAGGCTACTCACAGTTCGAATCGGTAAAAGATTCCGTGAACGCTTATGTTGTGAACCTGAATACGCATCCGGCGTATAAATCCTTCCGTAAGTCGCGCGCGCAGTTGCGTAAAGCGGACCAGGAAGTGACGGCCAGCACCATGATCCATAAGCTGAAAGGTTACTCAACCCAGGGCCAACGCTATAACAATTATCTGTTTGCGATGTACCAGGATAACCAGCGCTTAATCGCCGCCCATATGTAATATTAAAAAAGCCTTCCCTGCGGAAGGCTTTTTTTATTTAAACCAGCACTTCACTGTAGCGATCGCGATACTCTTTCGGCGTGGTGTCATACTCTTTTTTAAATACCGAATAGAAATACTGCAGCGACGGATAACCGCACATCTGTGAGATCTCGTGAATGGAAAGCGAGGTTGAAATCAGCAGGCTGCGGGCTTTCTCCAGCTTCTCGGCGTGAATCACCGCATGGATCGTCTCGCCCACCTCTTCCTTAAACCGCTTCTCCAGATTTGAACGTGAAATCCCTACCGCATCCAGGACCTGATCCACTTTAATGCCTTTGCAGGCGTGGTTACGAATGTAGTGCATCGCCTGAATCACCGCCGGATCGTTCAGCGAGCGGTAATCGGTTGAGCGTCGCTCCACCACGCGCACCGGCGGCACCAGCAGGCGCTGCAGGGGCAGGTTTTCGTTATCCAGCAGACGGTGCAGCAGTTTAGCTGCCTGGTAGCCCATCTGCCGGGTTCCCTGCGCCACCGACGACAGCGCCACCCGTGACAGGTAACGCGTAAGTTCTTCATTATCGATACCAATCACGCACAGCTTTTCCGGCACCGGAATATGCAGATGTTCGCACACCTGGAGCACGTGTCGGGCGCGGGCATCAGTCACGGCGATAATCCCGGTCTGCGGCGGCAGGGTTTGCAGCCAGTCGGCGAGACGATTCTGCGCGTGCTGCCAGTTCTCCGGAGCCGTTTCCAGCCCCTGATAGACAACGCCGCGATACTTCTCCTTTGCCACCAGCTGACAGAAGGCATACTCACGCTCTGCCGCCCAGCCTTTGCCGCTGGAAACGGGCAGGCCATAAAAGGCGAAGCGGTGCACCCCTTTCTCCTTCAGGTGGAGAAACGCGCTCTCTACCAGGGCGTGGTTGTCGGTCGCGATATAGTGAACGGGAGGGTAGTTCTCCGGCTTATGGAAGGAGCCGCCGACGCCGACGATGGGCACGTCGACATCCACCAGCAGCTGCTGGATAACGGCATCGTCAAAATCCGCGATGACGCCGTCGCCCAGCCACTCTTTGATATTATCGGTGCGCGTACGGAAATCTTCTTCGATGAAGATATCCCACTCGGACTGCGACGCCTGCAAGTATTCACCCACACCCTCTACAACCTGACGGTCATAGGCTTTATTGGCATTGAATAACAACGTAATGCGGTGACGCTTCTCAAACATGGCGCTATTTTTCCAGAATCAGTGACAGACGATAAAGCATCCTCAGGCGCGCCGTTTGGTCGCGGAATCCATCCATACCGCCAGCAGCAGAATCGCACCCTTGACGATATACTGCCAGAATGTCGGGACGTCCATCATACTCATTCCGTTATCCAGCGACGCCATAATAAAGGCACCCATCACCGCCCCGGCAACGCTACCGATCCCCCCTGCCAGACTGGTTCCGCCAATAACGCAGGCGGCGATAGCATCGAGTTCGGCAATGTTCCCCGCGGACGGCGAGCCTGCCCCCAGGCGCGAGCTTAAGATAAGCCCGGCGACGGCGACCATCAGGCCATTGATGGCAAAGACGGCAAGCTTGGTGCGCTCAACGTTGATACCGGACAGGCGTGCGGCTTCGAGGTTGCCGCCAATGGCATATATGCGGCGGCCAAAGGCGGTACGGGTCGCCATAAACATTCCGGCCAGCAGCAGCAGAACCAGCAGCAGGACCGGTGTCGGCACGCCGCGATAGTCGTTCAGCAGCCAGATCGCCCCAAGGACAATCACCGCCGTCAGTGCCTGGCGTCCGACAACCGACGTAGACGGTGCCGTAGCTAATCCTAAGGTCTGACGACGCATTCTGCTCCGCCACTGCCAGGCAACAAATGCCATCAGGCCAATCGCCCCGAGGCTAAAACCGACCCCGCTGGAGAGATAGCTCTGACCAATCTGCGACATGGAGGCGCTGGTGGGGGAGACAGTGGTGCCGTTAGTCACGCCGATCAGGATGCCGCGGAAGGCCAGCATCCCCGCCAGGGTGACGATAAACGACGGCACTTTGCGGTAGGCCACCCACCAGCCGTTCCAGGTCCCGAGGAGTAAACCCAGCACCAGCGTGACCACGATAGTCAGCGGCAGCGGCCAGCCCAGCCAGACATCGAAAATGGCTGCCATGCCGCCGAGCAGGCCCATCATCGAGCCCACAGAGAGGTCGATCTCCGCCGAGATAATGACGAACACCATCCCCACCGCCAGAATGCCGGTAATGGCGGTCTGACGCAGCAGGTTAGAGACGTTACGGGCGCTAAGGTACGAGCCGTCGGTGGTCCAGGTAAAGAACAGCATGATCGCCACAATGGCGGCAATCATGACAAAAACCTGCAAATTAAGCGCTTTTAACCCTGAAAACAGACCCGGTGCGGGCGCCGTGGCTTTTAACTCAGATGGATTGCTTTTCGACATGGCGTTCGCTCCTTAATGCGGCTTCCATCACCTGTTCCTGCGTCAGGTTCTGGTTAATCAGATTGGCTTTCAGTTTTCCTTCGTGCATCACCAGTACCCGGTCGCTCAGACCCAGCACTTCAGGCAGTTCCGAGGAGATCACGATCACGGCGATACCCTGCTGGACCAGCTGGTTGATCAGCTTGTAGATTTCATATTTCGCACCGATATCGATCCCGCGCGTCGGTTCATCAAGGATCAGAATACGTGGGTTGAGCAACAGGCAGCGGGCAAGGATCGCCTTCTGCTGGTTACCACCGCTGAGACGACCAATGGCGAGGTCCGGGGAGGACGTTTTGACCTTCAGGCGCTGCAGGGACTGCAAAATACAGTGCTGTTCGGCGGCGTCGTCCAGGCTGCTCAGCTTGCCGCTGAACTGATCTAAGGCGGCGAGGGTGATGTTTTTACCCACTGCCATCACCGGCACAATGCCATCTTTTTTCCGATCTTCCGGCACCATCGCGATGCCATGGGCAATGGCCTGCTGACAGTTTTTGATGTCCACCGGCTGCCCGTCGATAAATACGCTACCTTCCCAACGCCCGGGCCAGACCCCAAACAGGCACTGCACCGCCTCAGTACGCCCGGCGCCAACCAGCCCGGCCACGCCAAGGATCTCCCCGCGATGCAGGGAGAAGGAGACGTCGTTCACCCGTTTGATATGGCGATTCACCGGGTGCCAGGCGGTGAGATGTTCCACCCGCAGGATCTCTTCCCCGAGGGTATGCGGCTCATTCGGGTAGAGCGCGGTCAGCTCGCGCCCCACCATCATGGTAATGATGTCATCCTCGCTCATACCCTGCGCGTCGCGGGTGCCGATATGCTGTCCGTCACGAATGACGCAGACGGTGTCAGAGATGGCTTTCACTTCGTTGAGCTTGTGGGAGATGTAAATGCAGGCAATCCCGTGGTGTTGCAGGTCACGAATGATGTCCAGCAATACCGCGGTTTCCTGTTCCGTCAGCGAGGCGGTCGGTTCATCGAGGATCAGCAGCCGCACCTGTTTGTTGAGCGCTTTGGCGATCTCTACCAGTTGCTGCTGCCCAAGGCCGAGATCGCCCACCCGCGTGTCGGGGGAGATCGCGAGGCTCACCTGCGCCAGCAGCTTTTCGCAGCGCAGGGTCATGGTGTCGTAATCCAGCACCCCGTGACGGCTAATCTCGGCCCCGAGGAAAATATTCTCCAGCACCGTGAGGTGCTTCACCAGCGCCAGCTCCTGGTGAATGATGGCGATACCTTTGCGCTCGGTGTCGCGGATGTGCGTGGCCTGCAGGGTTTCGCCGGCAAAGACGATTTCGCCATCATAGCTGCCATGAGGATATATGCCGCACAGCACCTTCATCAGCGTGGATTTGCCCGAGCCATTTTCACCGCACAGCGAAACGATCTCGCCGGGATTTAAGCGCAGGCTGACGTTGTCCACGGCCTTCACCGCGCCAAACGCCTTAGTAATATTTTTCATTTCAAGAAGATAAGACATAACTGCCCCACATGACCCGAAGGAAAACGGTACACGTCGATGCGCCCCCGCCAGGCAGGGGCGATGATGGATTACAGTTCGCTCTTTTTATGGAAACCGTCTTTCACAACGGTGGCGTCAATGTTCTCTTTATTGACTTCGATAGGGGTCAGCAGTCGGGACGGCACATCTTTCAGGCCATTGTTTAAGCTGGCATCCGCTTTAGGCTGTTGGTCATTGCCCAGCTCAACGGCAATTTCTGCGGCGGTGGTGGCCAGTTCGGTGATCGGTTTATAGACCGTCATGGTCTGGGTACCGGCTACGATACGCTTCACCCCGGCAAGGTCCGCATCCTGCCCGGAGATCGCCACTTTTCCTGCCAGCCCCTGAGCGCTGAGTGCCTGGATCGCGCCGCCTGCGGTAGCATCGTTGGAGGCCACCACGGCGTCAATTTTGTTATTGTTGGCGGTTAAGGCGTTTTCCATAATTTTCAGCGCGTTTTCTGGCAGCCAGCCATCCGCCCACTGATCGCCCACCACTTTGATTTTGCCTTCGTCGATGTACGGCTTCAGTACTTTCATCTGCCCGGCGCGGAACAATTTAGCGTTGTTGTCTACCGGCGAGCCACCCATCAGGAAATAGTTACCCTGCGGCACTTTCGCCACCAGGCTTTGCGCCTGTAATTCACCGACCTTTTCATTGTCGAAGGAAATATAATAATCGATGTCGGCATTATTAATCATGCGGTCATAGGCCAGCACTTTAATCCCTTCGCGTTTGGCTTCTTTTACCACATTACTTAAAACCTGACCGTTATACGGAATAATAACCAGCACGTCGACACCGCGGTTGATCATATTTTCGATTTGCGACATTTGGGTTTCTTCATTGCCATTAGCAGACTGGACAAAAACTTTTGCACCCAATGCTTCTGCCTTATTGACAAAAATATCGCGATCTTTTTGCCAGCGCTCCAGACGGAGGTCATCAATCGCCATGCCGATTTTGACTTCTTTTGCATGACTCGCCGTACTCGCCAGCAGCAGCGATGCACAGAGAGTGAGGCACAGGTTCTTTATCTTCATAATTTTTTTGCCTTTTGTAGGGTGAGGTTGCTGAGATAAAAGAAACAATCATTGCAAGAGACGTAGCAAATTCTTAACGGGGAACGGCAGACTGGCAATTACAGATTTTTATCTTCTCGTTATGATATTTGGTTTATTTCCGAATTTATGACCGCGATCTGATTTTAAATTACATAACTTATTAATTACACATGAATCTGGAATTTATGCTGTGAAATTCGTTCGGCTGCAAATTGTTTTTGCGAGCCAGCGCACGTTTGTGCATTCTCTCAATAGCAGTGTGAAATAACGTAATTGAGCAACCTGCGATCACTATTCAGTATTACTCCAGTATCTTCTTTTCGCCGCACCCCTGATTATGGAGTTCAATATGCAAGCTTATTTCGATCAACTCGATCGCGTTCGTTATGAAGGCCCGAAATCCTCTAATCCTTTAGCGTTTCGTCATTACAACCCGGACGAGCTGGTGCTGGGTAAGCGCATGGAAGATCACCTGCGTTTTGCCGCCTGCTACTGGCATACCTTCTGCTGGAATGGGGCCGATATGTTTGGCGTGGGCTCGTTCGATCGCCCATGGCAGCAGCCGGGCGAAGCGCTGGAGCTGGCGAAGCGCAAAGCGGACGTTGCTTTTGAGTTCTTCCACAAGCTGAACGTGCCGTACTACTGCTTCCACGATGTGGACGTCTCCCCGGAAGGCGCTTCGCTGAAAGAGTACCTGAATAACTTCGCGCAGATGGTCGACGTGCTGGCCGAAAAACAGCAGCAGAGCGGCGTGAAGCTGCTGTGGGGCACCGCCAACTGCTTTACCCACCCGCGCTATGGCGCAGGGGCTGCCACTAACCCGGATCCGGAAGTGTTCAGCTGGGCGGCCACCCAGGTGGTGACGGCGATGAACGCGACCCATCAGCTGGGCGGTGAAAACTACGTCCTGTGGGGCGGACGTGAAGGCTACGAAACGCTGCTCAACACCGATTTACGCCAGGAGCGCGAGCAGATTGGCCGCTTCATGCAGATGGTGGTGGAGCATAAACACAAAATCGGCTTCCAGGGTACGCTGCTGATTGAACCAAAACCGCAGGAGCCGACCAAGCACCAGTACGATTACGACGTGGCGACGGTGTACGGCTTCCTCAAGCAGTTCGGCTTGGAAAAAGAGATCAAAGTAAATATCGAAGCCAACCACGCCACCCTGGCTGGCCACTCGTTCCACCACGAGATCGCCTCCGCTATCGCGCTGGGCATTTTTGGCTCCGTGGATGCCAACCGCGGCGACCCGCAGCTGGGCTGGGATACCGATCAGTTCCCGGTCAGCGTGGAAGAGAACGCGCTGGTGATGTACGAAATCATCAAAGCGGGTGGGTTCACCACCGGTGGCCTGAACTTTGACGCCAAAGTGCGCCGTCAGAGTACCGATAAATACGATCTCTTCTATGGTCATATTGGGGCGATGGACACCATGGCGCTGTCGCTGAAAGTGGCTGCCCGCATGATTGAAGACGGTGAGCTGGATAAGCGCGTGGCGAAACGCTATGGCGGCTGGAACAGTGAGCTGGGTCAGCAAATTTTGAAAGGGCAGTTATCCCTGACCGAGCTGGCGAAGTACGCTGAACAGCATAACCTGGCGCCGCAGCACCAGAGTGGTCATCAGGAGCTGCTGGAAAACCTGGTGAATCATTACCTCTTCGACAAGTAATGGGGATCGCCGGGCGGCGCTACGCTTGCCCGGCCTACATTTTTTAAGGAACCCACCATATGTATATCGGGATCGATCTTGGCACATCGGGTGTGAAAGCCATTCTGTTGAATGAGCAGGGCGACGTGCTGGCAACGCAAACAGAAAAACTGCACGTTTCACGGCCACACCCGCTCTGGTCTGAACAGGATCCCGAAGCATGGTGGCTGGCAACGGATCGCGCCCTGAAGGCGCTTGGCGAGCAGCACTCGCTGCGGGAAGTTAAAGCCCTGGGAATTGCCGGACAGATGCACGGCGCCACGCTGCTGGACAAGGACAACCGCGTGTTGCGCCCGGCCATTTTATGGAACGACGGCCGCTGCGGCGAAGAGTGCGCCCTGCTGGAAGCGCGCGTGCCGACATCGCGGGAGATCACCGGCAACCTGATGATGCCGGGCTTTACCGCACCAAAACTGCTGTGGGTTCAGCGTCATGAACCCGAAATTTTTAGCCAGGTGGCGAAGGTACTGCTGCCAAAAGATTATCTGCGTCTGCGTATGACCGGTGAGTACGCCAGTGATATGTCGGATGCGGCAGGCACCATGTGGCTCGACGTTGCTAAACGCGACTGGAGCGAGACGATGCTCGACGCCTGTCATCTCACCCGCGACCATATGCCCGCCCTGTTCGAAGGCTGTGAGCAGACCGGCACCCTGCTGCCGTCGATCGCGCAGCAGTGGAATATGCCAGCCGTTCCTGTCGTGGCGGGAGGCGGGGATAACGCCGCGGGTGCGGTCGGCGTAGGGATGGCCGATGCCGGACAGGCGATGCTGTCGTTGGGCACCTCCGGCGTCTACTTTGCCGTGAGCGACGGCTATCGCAGCAATCCTGACAGCGCGGTGCACAGCTTCTGCCATGCGTTACCCGGCAAATGGCATCTGATGTCGGTGATGCTCAGCGCGGCGTCCTGCCTGGACTGGGCGGCAAAACTGACCGGATTAGACAGCGTTCCGGCCCTGCTCGATGCCGCACAGCAGGCCGATGATAATGCGGGTACCCTCTGGTTCCTGCCCTATCTTTCCGGCGAGCGCACCCCGCATAACAATCCGCAGGCGAAAGGGGTGTTCTTTGGTTTAACCCATCAGCATGGTCCGGCCGAACTGGCGCGCGCGGTGCTGGAAGGGGTGGGCTATGCCCTGGCCGATGGCATGGATGTGGTGCATGAGTGCGGGCTCAAACCAACCAGCATTACGCTGATCGGCGGTGGGGCGCGCAGCCCGTACTGGCGTCAGATGCTGGCGGATATCAGCGGTCAGCAGCTGGATTACCGTACCGGTGGTGACGTCGGACCTGCGCTCGGCGCGGCGCGACTGGCGCAGATCGCGATGAATCCGGATAAACCGCTGTCGGCACTGCTGCCACAGCTCGCGCTGGAACAGCAGCACATCCCTGATACTGCGCGTCATGCCCGCTATGCCGGGCAACGCGAAGTCTTCCGCAAGATCTATCAGCAGCTTCTGCCGCTGATGTCGTGAAACAGCGCCGGGTGGCGTTTCGTTTGCACAGCCTTGTAGGCCCGTGCAAGCGAAGCGCCGCCGGGCAAGCAAGCCGTGCTTAACTCACAAACCTGCGCGTATCAATCCGCTGCAGCAGCATCGACAGCAGCAAACTGACCACCAGCGTGGCCGTAAAGATCCAGACGATATCCAGCAGCGGCCAGCTCTTTAACTCCACCCCGCGCGTGCGCAGAGCGTGGATCACCAGCGCGTGAAAACCATATATCCCCAGCGAGTTACGCGAAATTAACCCCAGCAGTGGCAGAGGGCGCGCATTGAGCGTGTTTTTCACCAGGGTAAATAATGACATCGCGCAGATAAAGACCATCGGGCCGCAGTAGAGATACCAGGTATCGGCGAAGGTGCCGCGCCACTGCAGCTCATGCAGCGTCCCACGGGAAATAATCGCGACCGCAGCAATAAAGAGCGCGGCGCAAATACCATTCAACCAGCGTTTGCGGGTATCCATCATCCCAAGGGCGCGACCGAGCATGCCGTACAGCACGTAATAGAAGGTGTCGCCGTTGATATACAGGTTGATCGGCAGCCATTCAAATCCATCAATTTTCTGCGAAACCGTGTTGGGGTTGGCCACGATGCCGATCACGATCATCAGCGCCAGCAGCATTTTACCGTTCGCGCTTTTCACCTGCAGCAGCGGAGAAAGCAGGTAAATGACGATAATGGCGAAGAAAAACCACAGGTGATAGAACACCGGCTTTTGCAGCAGGTATTTCAGGGATAGCTCGCTGTTGATCGAGGTAAACAGCACGATATAGAGGAACGCCACGGTACTATAAAACAGCAGGCACAGACCGATGCGTAAAAAATGGCGCGGCTGCGCGCTGCGTTCGCCAAAAAAGAGATAGCCGGAGATCATGAAAAACAGCGGTACGCTCACGCGCGAGGCGGAGTTGAGAACGTTGGCGATATCCCAGTTAACGAGGCTGATGCTTGCGGCATTGGTGATATACCAGGTCGTGGTATGGATCATCACCACCATTAAACAGGCTATTCCCCGCAGATTATCAATCCAGTTAATTTTTTCCTGCATCCATCCCTCTGTTTATGCGTTAAAAAGAGTCTGACTGTGGTATTGCTACAGACGCTCACTGGAAAATTCTGAGTTTGCACCACCCTGCTTGTGCCGGGCCGGTGAGGTTCGCAGAATGCCGGGCGATAATCTATAAAGTTTAGAGTTTAAAAATAACAGCCACAGCAAAGGGCGGTAATAAAAATGATGATACGCGCGATGTGGATCCTGCTTCCCGCGTTACTGGCCGGCTGCGCGGCTCAGGAGACGTCCCCGGCGCAAAACGCGCAAACGAAGAAAGTCAGCCCGGTGCGTTCGCTGGACATGGAACAGCTGTGTAAGGATCGGGCGGCCGAGCGCTACAATACCGGTGCGCAAAAAATCGACGTCACCGCATTCGAACAGTTCCAGGGTAGCTATGAAATGCAGGGTTTCACTGCCCGCAATGAGAGTTTCATCTGTTCTTTTGACGCAGAGGGCCATTTTTTACATCTTTCGATGCGTTAAGGCTGCCGCGTAATGAGCTGGCTGCGCCTGGAGGGTGTTGTCAGCACTGCTTATTTCCCAATTTTCCCTAAACAAACCCGTTTCGTACTGTATATCTTGCATCCGACGGGTATACTGATCCCTTCCATTCAAAACCACACGTATCCAGCACGAAATACTATGCAAAAGTTCGATACTAAGACCTTCCAGGGCCTGATCCTGACCTTACAGGATTACTGGGCTCGCCAGGGCTGCACCATTGTTCAACCTTTGGACATGGAAGTTGGCGCCGGCACTTCACACCCGATGACCAGCCTGCGCGCGCTGGGGCCAGAGCCAATGGCGACCGCCTACGTGCAGCCATCCCGTCGTCCGACCGATGGTCGCTACGGTGAAAACCCGAACCGCTTACAGCACTACTATCAGTTCCAGGTGGTCATTAAGCCGTCCCCGGACAATATTCAGGAGCTGTACCTCGGGTCGCTGAAAGAGCTGGGTATGGATCCGACCATCCACGACATCCGTTTCGTGGAAGATAACTGGGAAAACCCAACGCTGGGTGCCTGGGGTCTGGGCTGGGAAGTGTGGCTGAACGGCATGGAAGTGACGCAGTTCACCTACTTCCAGCAGGTTGGCGGTCTGGAATGTAAGCCGATCACCGGTGAAATCACCTACGGTCTGGAACGTCTGGCCATGTACATTCAGGGCGTAGACAGCGTTTACGACCTGGTCTGGAGCGACGGCCCGCTGGGTAAAACCACCTACGGCGACGTGTTCCATCAGAACGAAGTGGAGCAATCCACCTATAACTTCGAATACGCGGACGTGGACTTCCTGTTCACCTGCTTCGAGCAGTATGAGAAAGAAGCCCAGCAGCTGCTGGCGCTGGAGACTCCGCTGCCGCTGCCAGCCTACGAGCGTATTCTGAAGGCCGCCCACAGCTTCAACCTGCTCGACGCCCGTAAAGCGATCTCCGTCACTGAACGTCAGCGCTACATTCTGCGTATTCGTACCCTGACCAAAGCCGTTGCAGAAGCTTACTATGCGTCCCGTGAAGCCCTTGGCTTCCCGATGTGCAACCGAAACAAATAAGAGGCGGCCATGTCTGAGAAAACTTTCCTGGTGGAAATCGGCACCGAAGAGCTGCCACCAAAAGCATTGCGCAGCCTGGCGGAGTCCTTTGCTGCGAACGTGACTGCCGAGCTGGATAATGCTGGCCTCGCACACGGTAAAATTGAATGGTTTGCTGCTCCGCGCCGTCTGGCGCTGAAAGTGGCGAGCCTTGCGGCGGCTCAGCAAGATCGCGAAGTAGAAAAGCGCGGCCCGGCCATTTCCCAGGCGTTCGACGCCGAAGGTAAGCCGAGCAAAGCGGCAGAAGGCTGGGCGCGTGGCTGCGGTATCACCGTTGACCAGGCCGAGCGTCTGACCACCGACAAAGGCGAATGGCTGCTCTATCGCGCCCATGTGAAGGGCGAGAGCGCGGAAGCGCTGCTGCCGAACATGATCGCCACCTCGCTGGCCAAACTGCCTATTCCAAAACTGATGCGCTGGGGCGCAAGCGACGTGCACTTTGTGCGTCCGGTTCACACCGTGACCCTGCTGCTGGGCGACACCGTCATTCCTGCCACCATTCTGGGCGTGGCATCCGATCGCGTGATCCGCGGCCACCGCTTTATGGGCGAGCCGGAGTTCACCATCGACAATGCCGATCAGTACCCTGCAATTCTGCTGGAGCGCGGTAAAGTCATTGCTGACTACGAACTGCGTAAAGCCCGCATTAAAGCGGACGCGGAAGAAGCGGCACGTCAGATTGGTGGTAACGCCGATCTGAGCGACAGCCTGCTGGAAGAAGTGACCTCGCTGGTGGAGTGGCCAGTAGTCCTGACCGCGAAGTTCGAAGAGAAATTCCTCGCGGTGCCGGCAGAAGCACTGGTTCACACCATGAAGGGCGACCAGAAGTACTTCCCGGTCTATGCCAACGACGGCAAACTGCTGCCGAACTTCATCTTTGTGGCTAACATCGAATCGAAAGATCCGATCCAGATCATCTCCGGTAATGAGAAGGTGGTGCGTCCACGTCTGGCGGATGCCGAGTTCTTCTTTAATAGCGACCGTAAAAAGCGTCTGGAAGATCACCTCCCGCGCCTGCAAACCGTGCTGTTCCAGCAACAGCTGGGGACGCTGCGCGACAAGACTGACCGTATCGCGGAGCTGTCCGGCTGGATCGCTCGTGAAATCGGTGCTGACGTCAATCACGCGACCCGTGCAGGCCTGCTCTCCAAGTGCGACCTGATGACCAACATGGTGTTCGAATTTACCGACACCCAGGGCGTGATGGGTATGCACTACGCGCGCCACGATGGCGAAGCGGAAGATGTGGCCGTGGCCCTGAACGAGCAGTATCAGCCGCGCTTTGCCGGTGACGATCTGCCGTCTAACCCGGTAGCCTGTGCGGTGGCGATTGCCGATAAGATGGACACCCTGGCGGGTATCTTCGGTATCGGTCAGCATCCGAAAGGTGACAAAGACCCGTTTGCGCTGCGTCGTGCTGCGCTGGGCGTGCTGCGTATCATCGTTGAGAAGAACCTGAACCTGGATCTGCAGACCCTGACCGAAGAAGCGGTGCGTCTGTACGGTGACAAGCTGACCAACACTAACGTGGTGGATGAGGTTATCGACTTTATGCTGGGCCGTTTCCGCGCCTGGTATCAGGACGAAGGCTACACCGTTGACACCATTCAGGCGGTTCTGGCGCGTCGTCCAACCCGTCCGGCAGATTTCGATGCCCGTATGAAGGCGGTGTCCCACTTCCGTACCCTGGAAGCGGCATCTGCGCTGGCTGCGGCCAACAAGCGTGTCTCCAACATCCTGGCGAAGTCCGATGAGAAGCTGAACGAGCGTGTGAACGCCGCGACGCTGAAAGAGCCGGAAGAGATTGCCCTGGCGATGCAGGTTGTAGTGCTGCGCGACAAGCTGGAACCGGTCTTTGCGGAAGGTCGCTACCAGGAAGCACTGGTGGAACTGGCTGAGTTGCGCGACGTGATCGACGCCTTCTTCGAGAAAGTGATGGTGAACGTAGAAGATAAAGATCTGCGTATCAACCGTCTGTCGATGCTCGAAAAACTGCGCGAATTGTTCCTGCGCGTGGCGGACATTTCCCTGCTGCAGTAAGGCGCCCATTGCCCGGCGGCGCTATGCTGGCTCGGGCCTGTGAGTGTTAAAAACCCGCTTCGGCGGGTTTTTTATGCCGTGCCGTTGAAAATTTAACCTTGAAACGGTCAACAAATTACCGTTATCCTTATCCCCGTTAACTTTCTCTCCCTGGAGCGCCCCCCAAAAATGAACAACCACGACTGATGAATTTCGATCCTTGCTAAACGCCACCGCGTCGGCAGGGGATGTTTTGATTTCATTCAGGAGTGCTTATGGCTCATTTTGCGCAATCCCCTTCTTTTATTTTGCATCAGGTGACCTGTCAGTTTGCGACGGGCGATACCCTTTTTGGTCCGCTGAATTTCTCTCTCGAGCCGTCGCTGTGCGCCCTCGTTGGCCGCAACGGCAGCGGCAAGACCCGGCTCCTGCGCCTGCTGGCCGGGCTGGACGAGCCCGCCAGCGGCCATATCGAACGTTTCGGCACGCACGCTTACGTTGCGCAACAGCACGATATTTCTCCGCAAACCACGCTGGCCCAACTGCTTGGCTATGAAGCCATCTTTGCTGCCCGCAAGCGGATCGACACCGGCGAGTACCAGCCTGACGATCTGGAGCGCCTCGACGGTTTCTGGGATATCGGCGAGCGGCTAAGCGAGGCGTTCAGGGAAGCTCAGCTTCCGGCGTTTGCGCCAGACAGATTGGCAGCTGAGCTGAGCGGTGGCGAGCGGGTTCGTGCTCTGCTGAGCGGCGCGTTTACGGCCAATGCGGACTTTCTGCTACTGGATGAACCCACCAACCACCTCGACCAACAGGGAAGGGCGTGGTTTTACGCCCGGCTGGCGCGGTATTCCGGCGGTGTGCTGGTGGCGTCCCACGATCGTGAGTTGCTGGCGCAGGTGCCGCGCATTCTGGAACTCAGCCCCTCCGGTTTACACAGTTACGGCAGAAATTACGCCGACTATCAGCGTCAGCGGGATGCCGAGCAGCAGGCCGCCCGCGCAGCGCTGGAGCACGCGGCAACCGAGCGCAAACGCACCCGCGTCCGTATGCAGAAAGAGCATGACGACAGCCTGCGCCGCTCGGCTAAAACCCTGCGCACGGTGGATTCGCTCAATATCGCCTCGTTTGAGCGGGTTAAATACAAAGGCGCGGCAAAGGAGCGTCCAGGCTCGTGGCGCAAACAGCACCATGATCAACAGGATGCGCTGAATACGGCGGTCAATCAGGCGCGGGAACGGGTCGAAGAGGAGTGTCCGGTGATGTTTACTCTTCCGGGCAGCCAGCTTGTGGAGGGTAAACAGGTGCTGGTGCTGGACGATCTGGTGCTGCCCTATGTCACGATGTCGCCGCTCAACTGGCGTATGGACGGGCCGATGCGGGTGGCCTTACGCGGGCCGAACGGCTGCGGGAAATCCACCCTGCTGAAAACGATCCTCGGTAAGTGCGCGCCCGTCGCCGGTGCCTGTCGCGTGTCGGTCAATACGGCGTACCTCGACCAGCATCTGTCGCAGCTGGATCTGACGCAGTCCGTTATCAGCCATCTTAACCTGCATAATACGCCGCTGGAGGAGGGGGTGCTGCGCAGTCGTCTGGCGCAGCTGCAGCTGGGGGCCGATAAGGTAACGCTCCCGCTGGCAGAGCTGAGCGGCGGCGAGCGGTTAAAAGCGGCGCTGGCCTGCGTTCTGTGGCGGGAAGAGGCGACGCAGCTGTTGCTGCTCGATGAACCGACCAATCACCTGGACCTGGCCTCAATGCAGGCCATCGAGGCGGCGCTGGCAGGCTTTCCCGGCGCTCTGCTGGTGGTATCGCATGACGAGCATTTTCTGGAGGGGCTTAACCTGACGCATGACCTGGTATGGCGGGATGGGGAATGGTGCGGTGAACGGCGGTAACAAAAACACAAACCCCCGCAAATGCGGGGGCTAAAACAATGTTATTCAGTCAACTGCTTACGGAGGGCCGGGTTAGCCTGAATCAGGCTCATCAGCTTCAGCTCGGTCATGGAGGGCTTCACTCTTTTAGATTCCCACTCCTGAACCATTGCCACGCTGACACCCATAGCTCGCGCGAAATCATCGTTTTTCATCCCTGTCCCTTTGCGTAAGCGCTCAAATTCCGTAAAGGGGTTAGACTTTTGCGAACGGGTCACCGTCTGCGGTACATCTTTAAAAACAATCTGTTCCAGACTGCTTAGCAGATCGAACATAGGATCTTTTAATTCCATTGAGAACTCCTCTTAAATCACACTGCGGGATCGTGAACATAGAGAGCAATTTAAGAATAGACGGTAAAACTGACAGGAGATCGTAACGTGCGTGATTAATTGTTGGAGATACGTTTCGCTCGCTGGTTTTCGCGCTGATTACCTATGCTAATGACTTGATTAATCAGTAGCGCCTTAGCATCAGGTATATTTTTGTAAATCGTAAGAATTTATATGGCAATAGCCGTTTTACATGAAAAGAGTATCTTGCAGGCCTGACCTGGACTATTCTTGGCAGCGTTGGGCACGCGTGTGCCGGTGTGCGCTTTTTTGGGTGAAAGGAGTAATAACAATGGCGACAGGAAAGCTCTGCTCTCGCTGGTTTGCGCCGCTTGCGGCGTTGTTAATGGTAGTGAGCCTGAGTGGGTGTTTCGATAAGGAAGGCGATCAGCGCAAAGCGTTTATCGATTTCCTGCAAAATACTGCGATGCGCAGTGGCGAGCGTTTGCCAACGCTGACTGCGGATCAGAAAAAACAGTTTGGTCCCTTCGTTTCCGACTATGCCATTTTGTATGGTTATTCACAGCAGGTGAATCAGGCGATGGACGCCGGTCTACGTCCGGTAGTGGACAGCGTGAATGCGATTCGCGTCCCACAGGACTATGTGACCCAGCGTGAGCCGCTGAGCCAGGCAAACGGTGCGCTGGGTGTGCTGGGCCAGCAGCTGCAGAATGCTAAAATGCAGGCTGATGGCGCACGCTCTGCGCTGAAACAGGGCGACGACCTGAAACCTGTGTTCGACAAAGCGTATGAAAAAGTGGTGACCAAACCTGCCGATGCGCTGCAGCCGCTCATTCCGGCCGCGCAGATCTTTACTCAGCAGCTGGTACAGGTGGCGGATTATATTTCGCAGCAGGGGACCCAGGTGAGCTTTGTCTCCAACGGCATTCAGTTCCCGACCTCACAGCAGGCCAGCCAGTACAATACGCTGATTGGGCCGCTGGCAGCGCAGCATCAGGCGTTTAGTCAGGCCTGGGGCGCGGCGATGGCCGCAACGGAGTAGCGTCAGACGCGTACGTTGGCCGTATAAAAACCCCGCTGGAAAGCGGGTTTTTTTATTAAGGTAGAAAATAAAGCTTGTCTTTGATGTCGTAACTATGTTTAATAGTCCTCGTCGGTTTGTTACACAGACCTAAAGCAGTTTAGTTAAGCAGTCCAGATGCGTTATCCTTAGATACCCTTCGTAGTGACCCTTCCTTCATCGCTTAAAAATCTGTAACACATTCCATCATCGCGCCGGAAGGCAAAACAAATTTTTAAAAGGTAATTTCTATGTCTGGTAAAATGACTGGTCTGGTAAAATGGTTCAACGCTGATAAAGGTTTCGGCTTCATCACTCCTGACGATGGCTCAAAAGACGTGTTCGTACACTTCTCTGCTATCCAGAACGATGGCTACAAATCTCTGGACGAAGGTCAGAAAGTTTCCTTCACCATCGAAAGCGGCGCTAAAGGCCCAGCAGCTGGTAACGTTGTAAGCCTGTAAGCTTCCAACTCAGCTAAAAGAATTTAAAAACCCGCCTCTGGCGGGTTTTTTTCGTTCAGGCCTTAGCCTGCGGATTCACGCAGTTTTTATCGACCTTGCCCTGCAGGGCGTCGATCAGGTTGTCCACCGCACAGGCCGCCATGTTATAGCGCGTCTCGTGCGTCGCAGAGCCAATGTGCGGCAGCGCCACCACGTTAGGCAGCTTCAGCAGTTCTGAGCTGGCAGGCAGCGGCTCCTGCTCAAACACGTCCAGCCCCGCCGCGTGGATTTCACCGTTTTTCAGCGCCGCGATCAGCGCCTGCTCATCCACCACCGGTCCACGGCCCGCATTAATAAAGATGGCGGACTTCTTCATCTTCTCAAACTGCGCTTTGCCCATCAGATGATGCGTCTCATCGGTCAGGGGCAGGATCAGGCAGACGAAGTCCGCTTCCTGCAACAGGGTATCGAGATCGCAGTAGCGGGCGTTGAAACGCTCCTCGGCTTCCTTATGCTGGCGGCGTGCGTTGTAGAGGATCGGCATGTTGAAGCCGAAGTGGGCGCGCTGCGCCAGCGCCAGGCCGATGCGGCCCATCCCAACGATACCCAGCGTTTTGCCGTGCACGTCGGTGCCAAACCAGTCCGGGCCAATGCTTTTGGTCCATTCCCCGGCTTTGACGCGCTCGGCCACTTCCACCACCCGGCGCGCACTGCTGAGTACCAGGGCCATCACCGTATCGGCCACGGTTTCGGTCAGTACGGTTGGGGTGTGCATCAGCAGGACGTTACGGGCATTCAGCGCGTCGACGTCAAAGTTGTCATAGCCCACTGAAATGGTCGAGGTTGCACGAAGCGCAGGCATTTTCTCCAGCAGCGCGGCGTCCACTTTTTCGCTGGAGCCGAGCAGCCCGACGGCACCGGCGAAGGCGTCAGCGTGCTGCTGCACCGTCTCCGGGCTCAGGTTGTTGACCCGGGTAACGGTGAAATGATCTTCAAGGCGCTGCTGTAACGCATCAGGCAGGGCTTTATACAAAATGACGGACGGCTTCATGCTAATCTCCGTTGATGTTAAAAGGGTTCAGGCGTGGCGTGCGCCGACGGGAAGGTTCTGATTATTAGCAGGCTTAACAATTAAAGTAAGCCACACCGAGGCAAAAAGCGCCACCCCCATAAAGATGTACGAGGCCGACGGGCTGCCGGTTGCGCCATTGAGATATCCCACGAACCACGAACCAAAGAACGAGCCCAGCGCACCCATGCTGTTGATCAGCGCCATCGCGCCGCCCGCCACGTTACGCGGCAGCATTTCCGGGATGATGGCAAAGAACGGACCATACGGGGCGTACATTGCCGCACCGGCGATCACCAGCAGGGTATAGGAAACCCAGAAGTGGTTGGCGCCAACCGCCCACGAGCCGATAAAGGCGCAGGCAGCAATTAACAGCAGCGGCCAGACGAACAGCTTACGGTTTTGCAGTTTATCCGACGCCCAGGAGACCACGATCATCGCGATGGTTGCTGCCAGATACGGCACGGATGACAGCCAGCCCACTTCGACCATACCGAGGTTATCGCCCGCGCTACGAATGATGGACGGCAGCCACAGGACAAAACCGTAAACCCCGATGCTCCAGGTGAAGTACTGCATGCACAGCAGCACCACGTTGCGTGACCGGAAGGCTTCGCCGTAGTTACGCACCGCTTTCAGCCCCTGCTGCTCTTTATCCAGCTGCGCCTGCAGGGCCGCTTTTTCATCTTCCGACAGCCATTTGGCCTGCGCCGGTTTGTCTTTCACCAGCACCCACCAGCAGAAGGCCCAGATCACCGCCGGAACGCCCTCAATAATGAACATCTCGCGCCAGCCGAAGGACTGGATCAGGTACCCGGAGACCACCGACATCCACAGCACCGTGACCGGGTTACCGAGAATAAGGAAGGTATTGGCGCGCGAGCGTTCGGATTTGGTAAACCAGTTGCTGATGTAGATCAGCATCGCGGGCATTACCGCCGCTTCCACTACGCCGAGGATAAAGCGAATGGCCGCCAGCGCCGGGATGTTATTCACCATCCCGGTCAGGGAGGCACAGGCGCCCCACAGGATCAGGCAGATGAAGATCAGTTTGCGCACGCTGCGGCGTTCGGCGTAGATCGCGCCGGGGATCTGGAAGAAGAAATAGCCGAGGAAGAACAGGGCACCCAGCAGCGAGGAGACGCCTTTGGTGATCCCCAAATCTTCGGTGATGCCAGCGGCGGACGCGAAGCTGAAGTTCGCGCGATCGAGATACGCCAGGCTGTACGTGATGAACACGACAGGCATGATGTACCACCAGCGTTTTACTGCATTTGTTGCATTGTTCATGGGCTTGCCTCTGTGGTTGAGGAAATGACCGCCGCTGTCTGTAGGGTACAGGGTGGTCTGTTTGTTTATTCCCTCTCCCCTCTGGGGAGAGGGGCAGGGTGAGGGGATTTACTCCCCTAACTGTTGCCGGGTCGGTAATCCTTCGCTGTCGCCCTGAACCTGGATCGCCAGCGAGCCGATGATATTGCCGCGGGTGATGGCCTGCTGCAGGGTTTTCCCCTCCAGCAGGGCGCTGACCACGCCGACGGCAAAACCGTCTCCCGCCCCAACGGTATCGACGACGTTTTCGACCCTGACCGCCGCCACGGCACCTTGCTCACCGTCGGCGGTTTTAAACCAGGCGCCGTCGGCCCCGGTCTTCAGGATCACCGCCTTCACGCCGCGGTTCAGGTAAAAATCAGCGATCCCTTCCGGCGTTTTTTCTCCGGTCAGGATCTGGCCCTCTTTCACACCGGGTAATACCCAGTCGGCCTGGAAGGCGAGGTGGTTGAGCTTCTCCACCATCTCCGCTTCGCTTTTCCACAGCACCGGGCGCAGGTTCGGATCGAAGGAGATCGTCTTGCCTGCGGCTTTCATTGCGCCTGCGGCATGATCGAGCAGGGCGTATGAGCTGGCGGACAACGCCGCCGCCACGCCGCTCAGGTGCAGATGCCGTGCTGCGGTAAACCAGATTGGATTGAAATCCTCTACCGACAGGTGACTGGCCGCCGAGCCTTTACGGAAGTACTCCACAATGGGATCGGTTCCATCAGTGACTTTCGATTTGAGCTGAAAGCCTGTCGGATAACGGCCATCCAGGGTCACGCCTGCGGTCTCGATCCCCTCATTTTTCAGGGTATCGAGCACAAACTGGCCGAAGCTGTCATTGCCGACGCGGCTCACCCAGCCCACCTTCAGGCCAAGGCGCGCCAGGCCGGTGGCGACGTTCAGTTCTGCCCCAGCAACGCGCTTGATAAAGTGGTCGACGGCGCTGAGTTCGCCGGTCTTCGTGGCGACAAACATGGCCATGGCTTCGCCAATGGTGATGACATCCAGAGCGTGTGGCATGTCGTTACTCCTCGCGCAGCAAATTAACGTAGTGACGGGTGACCGCCGTCAGGTCTGGCCCTTCCAGCGGAAACTCGATTCCGCGTGGAGCGTCGGCAGGAAGCTGATCCAGCAGCGCCTGCCAGCGGGCGCTGTCGTTGTCCGGCGGCACGGCGCGATACTGTTGCTGATGGGGAACGGCGGCTTTGACGTGGATATAGCTCACCGCAGGCGCCAGATGCTTTGCGGCCTCCTCCGGGGATTCACCCACCCACAGCCAGTTGCCCATATCAAAGGTCAGGGTGACCGGAAGGTTCATCACCCGGCAGGCTGCCTTGAAACGCTGCATCGGCGCCAGCTGCCCGCAGCGCGTCTGGTCGTTTTCCACCACCAGCGTCATGCCGGTTTCATCGAGCATGGCGCGCAGCGCATTGAGCTGCTGCTTATCGCTGAAATGGCCGAGGGAGACCTTAAGCCACAGGGCATTAAGCGTCGCGGCTTCGGCAAGGTAGCGGGGCAGCATGGGATTGAGATTGCCGTCCGGGGTAAAGAGGGCATCGGGGGCGGAGTAGCAGGCCAGCAGGCCGAGCAGTTCAATGGACCCGGCCAGCGTGGGTAAAGACGCCAGTTCGGCGTCGCTGAATAACTCCCGGCGGATCTCGACCCCGTCGGCACCCGCACCGGCGATCACGTGCAGCATGGCGCGCTGGCCACCTGCTTCACGTACCTTGTCAGCGCCATACGCGGCGGTGACAACAATAATTTTTCTGCCCATTGGCGGACTCCATCACGTAGCTGATACTCTTTACGCTAGATGGAACCGGTTCCAAAGAAAAGTTCAGGATGCTGGATTTATGATCGCCATCACGAAGGGGGTTAACGTGACGTGGAACCGCGGACGATCAGCTCGCCGGAGAAGACCTGTTCGCGAACGGCCTCATCCGCGCCGTTAATCCGGCGGACCACTTGCTCGACGGCAGCGAAGCCAATCTGCCAGGTGGGTTGTTTGAGGGTGGTAATGCCGACGCCTGCCAGCTCGGCCCACTCAAGTTCGTCAAAACCCAGCAGGCCGATGTCACTGCCCCAGTGCAGGCCAATGCGCTTCAGCGCTCGGGCAATCTGCAGTGTCAGCGCGCCGTTTGCGGAGATCACCGCCTTGCGCATCCCGCGATGGCGGGTGTGAAACTGGCGCAGGGCGTTGTCCAGCTGCTCAGACTCGTGAAGTGGGATCTCGACGTTTTCAGCGACTACGCCAGCATAGCGGGCGAGAGTGGAGCGAAAGGCGCTCAGGCGTTCGCGGCGGGTATTGACCATCCCCAACGGTTCACTCAGGAACAGGATCGCTTCGAAGCCTTGTTCAATCAGATGTTCGGTGGCGGTGGTCGCAGCCTGAGTGTTATCCAGTCCCACCACATCGCAGGCGAAGTCCGGGATTTTGCGGTCAATCAGCACCATCGGCAGGGCCGACTGCTGCAGGCGGTTCAGCCCCTCCTCGCGCATGCCCACGGCGTTAACCACGATGCCTTCCACCTGATAGCTGCGCAGCAGATCGAGGTAGTGCAGCTCCTGGTCGACTTCGTTATTAGTGTTGCACACCAGCGGGGTAAACCCTTTTTCCCGGCACGCGGCTTCGATGCCGCTGAGGACATTAACGGAGTAGGGGTTGGTGATATCGGCGATGATCAGGCCGATGAGACGGGTTTTGCCGTGTTTCAGACCGCGGGCCATCAGGCTCGGGCGATAGTCGAGGTCGGCGATAGCCTGTTCAATGCGGGCCAGCAGTGCGTCGGACAGCAGGTGTTTTTCGCCGTTGAGATAACGGGAGATGCTGGTTTTACCGGTTTTTGCGGCTTTCGCCACGTCGCTGATGGTGGACCGTGTTGATTTGCTCATCGCTGATTTCCTTGCTATTGGTGCGTACACCTTAGCGCGAAAATGCCCGGTGGCGCTACGCTTACCGGGCCTGGGGTTTGTGCAGCCTGATGCCCTCACCCCGGCCCTCTCCCACGGGGAGAGGGTGCAAACACTAAAAACGGCAACCAGGTTGCCGTTTTGCTTTTACCTACTGGATCGGGCTAAGCGTGATCTCCACGCGGCGGTTCTGCGCTTTACCTTCCGCCGTGCTGTTGCTGGCGATTGGATTGGCCGGGCCCATGCCGCTGGTGCGAATGCGGTTTGCCGCGACGTTCTGGGTGATCAGGGCGCTGGCTACTGCGTCGGCACGCTGCTGGGAGAGACGCATGTTCAGATCCTGGCTACCGGTGCTGTCGGTATAGCCCAGCACGTTCACCGCGGTTTTTTCGTACTCTTTCAGCACCATCGCCACGCCGGTCAGGGTGTTGGCACCTTCAGGTTTCAGCGTCGCGCTGCTGCTGTCGAAGGTCACGTTGTTCGGCATGTTCAGAATGATGTTATCGCCGCTACGGGTGACGCTCACGCCGGTTCCCTTCATCTTGTCGCGCAGCTTCGCTTCCTGCACATCCATGTAATAACCGGCCCCGCCGCCCAGCGCGGCGCCTGCCGCGGCACCAATCAGAGCGCCTTTGCCGCGATCTTTCTTCGAGGAGGAGAGTGCGCCAACGCCTGCGCCGACCAGGGAGCCGATGCCCGCGCCGATGCCCGATTTACCCGCTTCGCGTTCGCCGGTGTAAGGGTTGGTGGTGCAGCCTGAAACAACCAGTGCGCCGCTGACTACGGCGGCAATCATAAGTGCGCTTTTTTTCATCTTCTTTCCTTAAGCTTTTTTATTCTTTGCCACGACGGGCGTGGCGGTTGATTATGACGTGCAGTTACGGAGAAAATTCCGGGGATAACTCTTAAATTTGTGACGAATCATAAACAGCCTCAATGAAGGCTGAGAAAACCTGCAACCGGCAATCCAGGAGCACACGCTGTGACCACTTCTACAAAAACCATTCTGACGGCAGCCCACTGGGGGCCCATGCTGGTCGAAACCGACGGCGACACGGTGATCTCGTCCCGTGGCGCGTTGCCGACGCAGCACCCTAACTCTCTGCAAACCGCAGTGCGCGACCAGGTGCACAGCAAAACCCGCGTGCGCTGGCCGATGGTCCGTAAAGGCTTTCTGGCGTCGCCGGATAACCCACAGGGGGTGCGCGGGCAGGATGAGTTTGTGCGCGTCAGCTGGGATCAGGCGCTGGATCTTATCGACGCGCAGCATAAACGTATTCGTGAGAACTATGGTCCGTCGTCCATTTTTGCCGGGTCGTACGGCTGGCGCTCGAACGGTGTGCTGCACAAGGCCGCGACCCTGCTTCAGCGCTATATGAGCCTGGCGGGCGGCTACACCGGTCATCTGGGGGATTACTCCACCGGTGCGGCGCAGGCCATCATGCCCTATGTGGTGGGCGGCAACGAGGTGTACCAGCAGCAGACCAGCTGGCCGCTGGTGCTGGAGCACAGCGATGTGGTGGTGCTGTGGAGCGCCAACCCGCTCAACACCCTGAAAATTGCCTGGAACGCCAGCGATGAGCAGGGGATCCCGTATTTCGACGCGCTGCGTAAAAGCGGCAAGCGCCTGATCTGTATTGATCCGATGCGCTCCGAAACCATGGATTTCTTTGGTGAAAGCGCCGAATGGATCGCCCCGCATATGGGGACCGATGTGGCAATGATGCTCGGCATCGCCCATACGCTGGTGGAGAACGGCTGGCAGGACGAGGCGTTTCTTGCCCGCTGTACCAGCGGCTATGAAAAATTTGCCGATTACCTGCTCGGCGCAACCGACGGGATCGCCAAAACCGCCGAGTGGGCTGCCGGCATCTGCGGCGTTCCGGCAGACAAAATCCGCGAACTGGCGGCCTTATTCCACAATAACACCACCATGTTGATGTCCGGCTGGGGCATGCAGCGCCAGCAGTTTGGCGAGCAGAAACACTGGATGCTGGTCACCCTCGCAGCGATGCTCGGTCAGATTGGCACCCCGGGCGGCGGCTTTGGTCTTTCATACCACTTTGCCAACGGCGGCAACCCAACGCGGCGCGCGGCGGTACTGGCCTCCATGCAGGGGTCGGTCAAGGGCGGTACGGACGCGGTGGATAAATTCCCGGTCGCCCGGATTGTCGAGGCGCTGGAAAACCCGGGCGGCTTCTATCAGCACAACGGGCTGGATCGCCACTTCCCGGATATTCGCTTCGTCTGGTGGGCGGGTGGCGCCAACTTTACCCATCATCAGGACACTAACCGACTGATCCGCGCCTGGCAAAAGCCGGAGCTGGTGGTCATCTCCGAGTGCTTCTGGACCGCGGCGGCGAAGCATGCCGATATCGTGCTGCCGGCGACCACCTCGTTTGAACGTAATGACATGACCATGACCGGGGATTACAGCAACCAGCATATGGTGCCGATGAAGCGGGTCGTGGCACCACGGGATGAAGCGCGGGATGACCTGGAGGTATTTGCCGAGCTGAGCGAACGCTGGGAGCAGGGCGGGCGCGAGCGGTTTACCGAAGGCAAAACCGATCTCGAGTGGCTGGAGACCTTCTACCAGATCGCCGGGCAGCGCGGCGCGGCACAGGGGGTGACGTTAGCGCCCTTTGCCGAGTTCTGGGAGGCCAATGCGATCGTTGAAATGCCGGAGTCCGAGGAGAACGCGACGTTCGTGCGCTTCGCCGATTTCCGTCGCGATCCCGCGAGCCATCCGCTGAAAACCGAGAGCGGTAAAATTGTGATCCACTCTGAGCGTATCGCCAGCTACAACTATGCCGACTGTCCGCCGCACCCGATGTGGCTGGAGCCGGACGAGTGGCATGGCAATGCCGAGCCGCAGCAGCTGCAGATCCTCTCTGCCCATCCGGCGCACCGTCTGCACAGCCAGCTGAACTACTCTTCCCTGCGTGAGCAATACGCGGTGGCCGGGCGCGAGCCGGTGACGCTGCACCCGGATGACGCGAAGGCGCGCGGCATTGCCGATGGCGACGTGGTCCGCGTCTGGAACCATCGCGGCCAGGTGCTGGCCGGGGCGGTGGTCAGCGACGGCATTAAGCCTGGGGTGATCTGCATTCATCAGGGAGCATGGCCGGATCTGGATGGTGATAATGGCGGAATTTGTAAGAACGGGGCGGTCAACGTGCTGACCAAAGATCTCCCCAGCTCGAAGCTGGGGAACGGCTGTGCGGGGAATACCGCGCTGGCATGGCTGGAAAAATATCAGGGGCCGACGCTTACGCTAACGGCGTTTGATCCGCCTGCCAGCTCATAAGCCAGGTCGGATGTTGGGTATCTTCCTGCCAGGCGCTGTCTTCAATCCGAAAGCCCTGAGCATGGTAGAAATTCACCGCCCGGCTGTTCTTCTGGTAAACCTCCAGACTTAACGACGGGTAGCGCTGCTGCACATGGTGGATCAGCGCATGCCCGATCCCCTGTCCGGCATACGCCGGGTCGACAAACAGCGCGCCGACATAGACTGACTGCATCACGCTGATGAAGCCCCGAAGCTGACCGTCCTCTTCCCACACCCAGGTCTCTGCCGACGGGAGGTAGACCTCTCGCACGACCGCCTCGCTCTCCTGCCAGTACTGCGCGTCGATAAACGGATGGGCGACGGTGGTGCTTTCAAGCCAGAGAGCCAGCAGAGGTTCGAGCTCCTCATTGAGCCATTTGCGGATCATGTTGACCTCCGGGATGACAGTGGCAGACGGTGACGTGATCGTTGACCAGCCCGCAGGCCTGCATAAAGGAGTAACAGATGGTGGTGCCGACGAACTTAAAGCCGCGCTTTTTCAGCGCCTTCGACAGTGCGTCTGAGGCGGGCGTGGAGGTGGGGATCTCTGCCAGCGTCGCCGCCCGGGTCACCTGCGGGGTGTTATCGACAAAAGACCAGACGAAATCGGTAAAGCGCTCGCCGTGCTCTTCCATCGCCAGATAAGCCCGGGCGTTGCCGATAATGGCTTCGATTTTGCCGCGATGGCGAATAATGCCCGCATCCAGCACTAACCTGTCGACATCCTCAGGGGTCATCCCGGCGACCAGAACCGGGTCGAACTGATGAAAGGCCTGGCGATAGTTCTCCCGCTTTTTAAGCACGGTGATCCAGGATAATCCGGCCTGCTGACCCTCAAGGCAGATCATCTCAAACAAATTCTTTCCGTCAGTTTCCGGCACGCCCCACTCTTTATCGTGATAGGCGATGTAGAGCGGATCCTGGCTAACCCAGCCACAACGTTGCATCGGTTCTCTCCCTTATTGCTCATGAAATCGCAAAAATTTCAATCGACCCGGCTTGACGTGTCACCTAAAGAGACAATAGTTAATACAGGCTGATACGCAACATTCTTCATGTCGCCGCGTAGCCTCACTATAAACAATCACAAATATCGCCGAATTCGGCTCTTCTCTGGAGTCGCTTTGATGATTATAAAAAAAATAAGTGGCCGCCATGCCCCGGGCCTGGTGAGTTTCTTAGCCTGTCTGCTGACAGGCAACACAGCAAATGCCTGGCAACAGGAATATATCGTTTCGGATACAAAAAGTAATACCACTGAGCGTTATACATGGGACGACGATCACCAACCGCGTTATGAGGACATTCTCAAAGAGCGGATCCTCTCTTCGCAGAATACGCCCGGTCTGGCGCTGAATTTGCCCGATTCGTCCCCGACGGATGCGACCAGTTCAATGAGCGTGGGGTGGAGTATTCCCGTTGCCCGCCGTTTCACCACCGGACCGGTTGCCGCCTGGCATTACGACGGCTCCACGCCCAATATGGTTAACGAGTTTGGCGACAGCGTGAATACCCAATCGCTGACCGACCCGCTATGGCATGCCAGCGTCAGCACCCTGGGCTGGCGCGTCGATACCCGACTGGGGGATGTGCGGCCCTGGGCGCAAATCAGCTATAACCAGCAGTTCGGTGATAATCAGTGGAAGATGCAGTCCGGCCTGGGGCGGCTGGCACCCTCGACGCAGTACGGCAACTGGATGGATGTCACCGTCGGGGCGGATATGCTGCTCAACCCGTACATGGCGGCCTATGCCTCAATGTCGCAGGCCGAAAACATGACCACCGGAGAAGATTATCTCTATACCCTCGGCGTCAGCGCGAGGTTCTGAATTCAGTGCATGAATGACCTGGTCGGCACCGGGAGTTCGCTTATCCGGGGCAGGTTCAGACGATAGTCCAGGTCATTCATTCCTGATTTTTGGCATTTCATTCCGTCCCGTCTGCATTTCATGCCGTTTTACCCCTGCTCATGTAGGGTTTTGGTTATCGTTGCCAGCAGTGAACTTCCCTTTTTTCTGCTGCAGGACAACTGCCATGAATACCTCAACGTATACCCGCACCCGCTGGCTAACCCTTATCGGCACCATCGTGACCCAGTTTGCTCTGGGTTCAGTCTATACCTGGAGCCTGTTTAACAGCGCCCTCTCCGATAAACTCAATGCTCCGGTTAGCCAGGTGGCCTTCTCCTTTGGCCTGCTGAGCCTGGGTCTGGCCCTCTCATCCTCTATCGCCGGTAAATTACAGGAACGCTTCGGCGTGAAACGCGTCACCATGGCCTCCGGGATTTTGCTGGGAGTCGGCTTCTTCCTGACCGCCCACTCCAGCAACCTGATGATGCTGTGGCTGAGTGCCGGGGTGCTGGTGGGGCTGGCAGATGGCGCAGGCTACCTGTTAACGCTGTCCAACTGCGTGAAGTGGTTCCCGGAGCGTAAAGGGTTGATCTCCGCCTTCGCCATTGGTTCTTATGGTCTCGGCAGCCTGGGCTTCAAATTCATCGACAGCCATCTGCTGGCCACCGTCGGCCTGGAAAAGACCTTCATGATCTGGGGCGCTATCGTGCTGGTGATGATCCTGTTCGGGGCGACGCTGATGAAAGATGCCCCACAGCAGGAAGTGAAATCCGTTAACGGCGTGGTGGAGAACGACTTCACTCTGGCCCAGTCCATGCGTAAACCGCAGTACTGGATGCTGGCGGTGATGTTCCTGACCGCCTGCATGAGTGGTCTGTATGTGATTGGTGTGGCGAAAGATATCGCCCAGGGGATGGTGAAGCTGGATGCCGCAACCGCAGCCAATGCGGTCACCATTATCTCCATCGCTAACCTCTCTGGCCGCCTGGTGCTGGGGATCCTCTCCGATAAAATCGCCCGTATCCGCGTGATCACGATCGGCCAGGTAGTATCGCTGGTGGGGATGGCGGCGCTGTTATTCGCCCCGCTCAATGAAGTGACCTTCTTCGCCGCCATCGCCTGCGTGGCATTTAACTTCGGTGGCACCATTACCGTATTCCCGTCGCTGGTGAGTGAATTCTTCGGTCTGAATAACCTGGCGAAAAACTACGGTGTTATTTATTTAGGCTTTGGTATCGGCAGTATTTGCGGTTCGCTTATTGCTTCGCTGTTCGGCGGCTTTTATGTCACCTTCTGCGTTATATTTGCCCTGCTGATCCTCTCCCTGGCGCTTTCCACCACTATTCGCCAGCCGCAGCGTGAAATATTTAACGAAGCGCATGCCTGATTAAAACTCACCCTAAGGGCCGGATATTCCGGCCTTTTTTGTTTCTGTAATAGGTAAAGAGCAGGTCGCAGGTATGTCATCGGACTTGTTTTTTTGTAAATATTTGCAGGGATCACATTCTCTGCTGCCACTTTTTCTTTTCCCTGTGGTCTACTTACCGCGCTTAAAGACGTTTCCGATAACGGTCCCCTGAGCAATGAATTATCCTGTTCACTTTTTGACCAAAAGTGAAACGGTTCTATTTACCTTTCTCCAGGTTGCATTAATGAAATATATCAAAGCGATGACGCAACAAAAGCTCAGTTTTTTGCTCGCGTTGTACATCGGTCTGTTTATGAATGGCGCGGTTTTTTTCCGTCGGTTTGATGGTTATGCGCAAGACTTTACCGCCTGGAAAGGAATCGCTGCGGTCGTCGAACTGGTTGCCACTGTGCTGGTTACCTTCTTTCTGCTGCGTTTGCTGTCGCTGTTTGGACGGCGGATCTGGCGCGTACTCGCCACGCTGGTGGTGTTGTGCTCGGCCGGTGCCAGCTATTACATGACCTTTATGAACGTGGTGATTGGCTACGGCATTATTGCCTCGGTGATGACCACGGATATCGACCTCTCGAAAGAGGTGGTCGGTTTGCACTTTATTCTCTGGCTGGTTTGCGTCAGCATTCTGCCTCTGCTGCTTATCTGGAACAACCGCTGCCGCTATACCTTATTGCGCCAGCTGCGTACGCCAGGGCAGCGCATCCGCAGCGCCGCGGTAGTGGTGCTGGCAGGATTAATGGTCTGGGGGCCAATTCGCCTGCTCGACCTGCAACAGAAAAACGTTGAACGTACCTCCGGCGTGGATATGCCGAGCTACGGCGGCGTGGTGGCGAACTCCTATCTGCCGTCCAACTGGATCTCCGCGCTGGGGTTATATGCCTGGGCGCAGGTGGATGAGTCCTCCGATAATAAATCGCTGATGAACCCGGCGAAGAAATTCACCTATCAGGCACCGACGGATATCGACGATACCTACGTGGTGTTCATTATTGGTGAAACCACGCGCTGGGATCATATGGGCATGCTGGGCTATGGGCGGGATACTACGCCGAAGCTGGCGCAGGAGAAAAACCTCGTCGCCTTCCGCGGCTATTCCTGTGATACCGCCACCAAGCTCTCGCTGCGCTGCATGTTTGTGCGTGAGGGTGGGGCGAGCGATAACCCACAGCGGACGCTGAAAGAGCAGAACGTCTTCTCGGTACTGCGTCAGCTTGGCTTTAGCTCCGACCTCTACGCGATGCAGAGCGAGATGTGGTTCTACAGCAACACCATGGCCAACAACATCGCCTACCGCGAGCAGATTGGCGCCGAGCCGCGTAACCGCGGTAAGAGCGTGGACGATATGCTGCTGATCGATGAGATGCAGCGCTCCCTGCAGGGCAACCAGAACGGTAAGCACATGATCATCCTGCATACCAAAGGGTCACACTTTAACTACACCCAGCGTTATCCGCGCAGCTTTGCCAAATGGACGCCGGAATGTAAGGGCGTGGATAAAGACTGTACCAAAGCGCAGCTGATCAACTCTTACGACAACTCGGTGACCTACGTGGATCACTTTATCGACAGCGTGATTGATCAGGTGCGTGATAAGAAGGCGATCGTCTTCTACGCCGCCGACCATGGTGAGTCGATTAACGAGAAAGAGCACCTGCACGGTACACCGCGCAAGATGGCACCACCGGAGCAGTTCCGCGTGCCGATGATGGTGTGGATGTCTGACAAATATCTGGAGAACCCGGATAAAGCCAAAATGTTCGCTCACCTGAAAGAGCAGGCGGATATGAAAGTGGCGCGTCGTCATGTGGAGTTGTACGACACTATTCTCGGTTGCCTCGGTTACACCTCGCCAGACGGCGGGATTAACGAGAATAACAACTGGTGTAAAGTGCCGGACGGTGCTGCAAAAGCCGCAAAGTAACAGGCCTGGCGACTTTATAGCCGATTGAAAGGCTTTTGCAAAATAAGGGATTGACGGAGATGGGGCGTAGCAGTAAGATGCGCTCCGCAAACGGCGAGTAGCGCAGCTTGGTAGCGCAACTGGTTTGGGACCAGTGGGTCGGAGGTTCGAATCCTCTCTCGCCGACCACATTCGAAAACCCCGCTCTAAGAGCGGGGTTTTTTGCATCTGAAGGTTATGAGGATGAGAACCTCCGGGGCAGGAGGTTCGACCCGAGCGAAGCGAGAGAACGTTGCTTCAGCAACGGCCCGCAGGGCGAGTCACGAAGTGACGAGTCATCCTCTCTCGCCGACCACATTCGAAACCCCTGCTCTTAGAGCAGGGGTTTTTTGCATTTATCGTCCGCCGAAATTAATTCCCCGCAAGACTTACTTCTCTTAACTCACCAAAATACGCCTTACCTCTGTTTAGCCCTGCCTGCTAACGTTTTTGTGACATATTCCATTGTATTTTTTTATCTTTGGATTGATCTTTTTTCGCGTTGCTTATGGATAACCTCAGCATTTTCCCCTGTGCGTTTTAACGTTCATGGCATTTAGTGCGCAGATAATCGCCATTCCGTAAGAAAATTTACCTCGGTTGAATAAATGTTAATCACTGGTTGTAGCAGATTGCGTAGAGAGTTGTGCTGCATCATGGCGGGTAGCATAAATTTCCCTGCTGAAAATACGCTCCGGTAGTTTTTTTAATCTTTGTTTGTCAATTCTCACACTTAGCGTAAATCCCCGTCACCTGTATTGACGTTTTCACATTCTGTTGACAGATTGTAGGGCACGAGGGGCACTTCAGGGAGGATCTGCGCTGCAACTCAGTCGCTCTTCTGAAAGGAATCTCCATCCCTTATAACGCCTCAGGGCAACACCGACCGGACCGGGTAAAAAATAAATTAAAGGTCAGGCGGAGTAACACAACAAAAAACATCACATTGGAGCAGAATAACAATGAGTATTTCCTTGAAGAAGTCAGGGATGCTGAAGCTTGGTCTGAGCCTGGTGGCTATGACCGTCGCAGCAGGCGTACAGGCAAAAACCCTGGTCTACTGTTCTGAAGGCTCGCCGGAAGGCTTTAACCCACAGCTCTTTACTTCTGGTACGACGTACGACGCCAGCTCTGTACCAATCTATAACCGTCTGGTTGAATTCAAAATCGGTACCACGGAAGTTATTCCGGGTCTGGCTGAGAAGTGGGAAGTCAGCGAAGACGGTAAAACCTATACCTTCCACCTGCGTCAGGGCGTGAAGTGGCAGGACAGCAAAGATTTCAAACCGACGCGTGAGCTGAATGCCGACGACGTGGTGTTCTCCTTCGACCGTCAGAAAAATGCCCAGAACCCGTATCACAAAGTTTCTGGTGGCAGCTATGAGTACTTCGAAGGGATGGGTCTGCCAGACCTGATCAGCGAAATCAAAAAAGTGGACGACAACACCGTTCAGTTCGTCCTGAGCCGTCCGGAAGCGCCATTCCTGGCTGACCTGGCTATGGACTTCGCCTCTATTCTGTCAAAAGAATATGCCGACAACATGCTGAAAGCCGGTACGCCGGAGAAAGTGGATCTGAACCCAATCGGTACCGGTCCATTCCAGATGCAGCAGTACCAGAAAGACTCCCGTATTCTGTACAAAGCGTTCGAAGGTTACTGGGGCACCAAGCCGCAGATCGACCGTCTGGTCTTCTCCATCACGCCTGATGCCTCCGTGCGTTACGCCAAGCTGCAGAAGAACGAGTGCCAGGTGATGCCGTACCCGAACCCGGCTGATATCGCGCGCATGAAGCAGGACAAGAACATCACCCTGCACGAGCAGGCGGGCCTGAACGTCGGCTATCTCTCCTTCAATACCGAAAAGAAACCGTTTGATGACGTGAAAGTGCGTCAGGCGCTGACTTACGCGGTGAACAAAGATGCGATCATCAAGGCCGTTTATCAGGGCGCTGGCGTTGCCGCGAAGAACCTGATCCCACCAACCATGTGGGGCTACAACGACGACGTTAAGGATTACACCTATGACGTTGAGAAAGCGAAAGCACTGCTGAAAGAAGCGGGCCAGGATAAAGGCTTTACCGTTGAGCTGTGGGCGATGCCGGTACAGCGTCCTTACAACCCGAACGCGCGCCGTATGGCCGAGATGGTTCAGGCTGACTGGGCAAAAATCGGCGTTCAGGCCAAGATCGTGACCTACGAGTGGGGCGAGTACCTGAAGCGTGCTAAAGCAGGTGAGCACCAGGCAGTGATGATGGGCTGGACCGGCGACAATGGGGATCCAGATAACTTCTTCGCGACCCTGTTCAGCTGTGATGCAGCCAAACAAGGTTCTAACTACTCTCGCTGGTGCTACAAGCCGTTTGAAGATCTGATTCAGCCGGCACGTGCCACCGACGACCACAACAAGCGTATCGAACTGTACAAACAGGCTCAGGTTGTGATGCATGACCAGGCGCCAGCGCTGATCGTGGCTCACTCCACCGTGTACGAGCCAGTGCGTAAAGAAGTTAAAGGCTATGTGGTTGATCCACTGGGCAAACACCACTTCGAAAACGTTTCTGTTGAATAATTAAAAGCAATGCCAGGCGGCGCTGCGCTTGCACTGGCCTACGGTATGTAGGCCGGGTAAGCGTAGCGCCACCCGGCAGCAGTGCTTTATTCCCTCTCTGAAAGGGGAGGGAATAAGATTTGTGAGCAATACAGACGTCGCGCCTCCAGGCGTACGTCATTAGAGAGAATCCGGGTTATGTTGCAGTTCATCCTCCGACGTCTGGGACTTGTTATCCCCACGTTTATCGGTATCACCCTTCTCACCTTTGCCTTCGTCCATATGATCCCCGGTGACCCGGTAATGATTATGGCGGGCGAGCGTGGAATTTCTCCTGAACGTCATGCACAACTGTTGGCTGAACTGGGGCTGGATAAGCCTATGTGGCAGCAGTATCTCCACTATATTTGGGGCGTGCTGCATGGTGATTTGGGTATTTCGCTGAAAAGCCGTCTGCCGGTGTGGGAAGAGTTCGTTCCGCGCTTTCAGGCTACGCTTGAGCTTGGCGTCTGCGCCATGATTTTTGCCGTCGCCGTGGGTATTCCGGTGGGCGTGCTGGCTGCGGTGAAACGTGGCTCTATCTTTGACCACACGGCCGTTGGCCTGGCGCTGACCGGCTACTCCATGCCTATCTTCTGGTGGGGCATGATGCTGATTATGCTGGTGTCGGTGCAGTGGAACCTGACCCCCGTCTCGGGACGCGTCAGCGACATGGTCTTCCTCGACGATTCCAACCCGCTGACCGGCTTTATGCTGATCGACACGGCCATCTGGGGCGAAGAGGGCAACTTTATCGATGCGCTGGCGCACATGATCCTCCCGGCCATGGTGCTCGGGACGATCCCACTGGCGGTTATCGTGCGTATGACCCGTTCGTCAATGCTGGAAGTGCTGGGCGAGGATTACATCCGTACCGCCCGTGCCAAAGGTCTGACCCGCATGCGGGTGATCATCGTCCATGCCCTGCGTAACGCCATGCTCCCGGTCGTGACCGTTATCGGGCTGCAGGTGGGGACGTTGCTGGCAGGGGCAATCCTGACCGAAACCATCTTCTCCTGGCCGGGTCTGGGACGCTGGCTAATTGACGCGCTGCAACGCCGTGATTATCCGGTGGTGCAGGGCGGTGTACTGCTGGTGGCGACGATGATTATCCTCGTCAACCTGCTGGTCGATTTGCTGTACGGCGTGGTGAACCCGCGTATTCGTCATAAGAAGTAAGGGGCCATCATGTCACACGTTTCTGAAAATAAAGTGGTCGCTGCACCGGTGCCAATGACGCCGCTGCAGGAGTTCTGGCACTACTTCAAACGCAACAAAGGCGCAGTCGTCGGGCTGGCGTATGTTGTCATCATGATCTTGATCGCGGTGTTCGCGAACTTTCTTGCGCCGTACAACCCGGCGGAGCAGTTCCGTGATGCGCTGCTTGCGCCACCTGCATGGCAGGACGGCGGTACCCTGTCGCATCTGCTGGGTACAGACGATGTAGGCCGCGATGTGCTGTCTCGTCTGATGTACGGCGCGCGTCTGTCGCTGCTGGTCGGCTGTCTGGTGGTGGTGCTGTCGCTGATCATGGGCGTGGTGCTCGGTCTGGTGGCGGGCTACTTCGGCGGTCTGGTTGATAACATCATTATGCGTGTTGTCGACATCATGCTGGCGCTGCCAAGCCTGCTGCTGGCTTTGGTGCTGGTGGCGGTCTTTGGGCCATCCATCGGCAACGCCGCCCTGGCCCTGACGTTTGTTGCGCTGCCGCACTATGTGCGCTTAACCCGTGCGGCCGTACTGGTCGAGGTTAACCGCGACTATGTGACCGCTTCCCGCGTAGCGGGTGCGGGGGCAATGCGTCAGATGTTCGTCAACATTCTTCCAAACTGCCTTGCGCCGCTGATTGTTCAGGCGTCGCTCGGTTTCTCTAACGCCATTCTCGATATGGCTGCTCTTGGCTTCCTTGGCATGGGTGCGCAACCGCCAACACCGGAGTGGGGCACCATGCTCTCCGACGTGTTGCAGTTCGCGCAGAGCGCCTGGTGGGTCGTGACCTTCCCGGGTCTGGCGATCCTGCTGACGGTGCTGGCATTTAACCTGATGGGTGATGGTCTGCGTGATGCACTTGATCCCAAACTGAAGCAGTAAGAGGCACGAGATGGCGTTATTAAATGTAGATAAATTATCGGTGCACTTCGGTGAAGTGGGCTCCGAGTTTCGCGCCGTAGATCGGGTTAGCTACAGCGTAAATCAGGGTGAAGTGGTTGGCATTGTCGGTGAGTCAGGTTCCGGTAAATCGGTAAGCTCGCTGGCGATCATGGGGCTGATTGATTACCCCGGCCGCGTAATGGCGGAAAGCCTGGAGTTCAACGGCCAGGATCTGAAGCGTATCTCTGAAAAAGAGCGTCGCAACCTGGTTGGCGCCGAAGTGGCGATGATCTTCCAGGACCCGATGACCAGCCTTAACCCGTGCTACACCGTCGGTTTCCAGATCATGGAAGCGATTAAGGTGCATCAGGGTGGGAATAAGCAAACCCGTCGTCAGCGGGCGATCGACCTGCTGAACCAGGTGGGTATTCCCGATCCGGCCTCGCGTCTGGATGTGTATCCGCACCAGCTGTCCGGTGGGATGAGCCAGCGCGTGATGATCGCCATGGCCATTGCCTGTCGTCCGAAGCTGCTGATTGCCGACGAACCGACGACCGCGCTGGACGTGACCATTCAGGCGCAGATCATCGAGCTGCTGCTGGAGCTGCAGCAGAAAGAGAACATGGCGCTGATCCTGATCACCCATGACCTGGCGTTAGTGGCCGAAGCAGCGCACAAAATTATCGTGATGTACGCCGGGCAGGTGGTTGAAACCGGCAACTCGCACGATATCTTCCGCGCGCCGCGTCATCCGTATACCCAGGCCCTGCTGCGTGCCCTGCCGGAGTTTGCTCAGGACAAGGCGCGTCTGGCGTCACTGCCGGGCGTGGTACCGGGTAAATACGATCGCCCGACCGGCTGTCTGCTGAACCCGCGCTGCCCGTATGCCACGGACAAATGCCGTATCGATGAGCCGGATCTCTATACCCTCAGCGATGGCCGCCAGTCTAAATGCCACTACCCACTCGATGACGCCGGGAGGCCCACACTATGAGTACGCAAGAGGCCACCCTGCAACAGCCGCTGTTGCAGGCTATCGACCTGAAAAAACACTACCCGGTGAAGAAGGGGCTGTTTGCTCCGGAACGTCTGGTGAAAGCGCTGGATGGCGTCTCCTTTACCCTGGAGCGCGGCAAAACGCTGGCGGTGGTGGGGGAGTCCGGCTGTGGGAAATCCACCCTCGGCCGTCTGCTGACCATGATTGAAACCCCGACCGGGGGCGAGCTGTACTATCAGGGGCAGGATCTGCTCAAGCACGATCCCGACGCGCAGAAGCTGCGTCGGCAGAAAATCCAGATTGTGTTCCAGAACCCGTACGGTTCCCTGAACCCGCGTAAGAAAGTGGGACAGATTCTGGAGGAGCCGCTGCAGATCAACTCCACGTTGAGCAAAGAGCAGCGTCGCGAGAAGGCGCTGGCGATGATGGCGAAAGTGGGGCTCAAGACCGAGCACTACGATCGTTATCCGCATATGTTCTCCGGCGGCCAGCGTCAGCGTATCGCTATTGCCCGTGGTCTGATGCTCGACCCGGATGTGGTGATCGCCGATGAACCGGTCTCCGCACTCGACGTTTCCGTCCGTGCACAGGTACTTAACCTGATGATGGATCTGCAGCAGGATTTAGGCCTGTCTTACGTCTTCATCTCCCATGACCTGTCGGTGGTGGAGCACATTGCGGATGAAGTGATGGTGATGTATCTGGGACGCTGTGTGGAGAAGGGGACGAAAGACCAGATCTTTAATAACCCGCGCCACCCTTATACCCAGGCGTTGCTCTCTGCGACACCGCGTCTGAATCCGGATGAACGTCGGGAGCGTATTAAGCTCACCGGCGAGCTGCCGAGCCCGCTCAACCCGCCGCCGGGCTGTGCCTTCAACGCCCGCTGCCGTCGTCGCTTTGGGCCCTGCACCCAGCTGCAACCGCAGTTAAAAGACTACGGCGGTCAACTGGTGGCCTGCTTCGCGGTCGATCAGGATGAAAACGGCGAGAAGCCCCAAGCGTAAGCCATAAAAAAACCGGCGATAATCGCCGGTTTTTTATTGGAATGATGAAACACTATTTTCGTAAACGCACATGGTCGACAGCGTGTTTCTCACTCTTGGTGAGGATCAGGCTGGCGCGTTCGCGGGTCGGCAGTATGTTCTCTTTCAGGTTCACGTAGTTGATCTCATTCCACAGCGAGGTGGCCACATTAATAGCCTCTTCTTTCGAGAGCTGGGCGTAGTTATGGAAGTAAGAGTCCGGATCGGTGAATGCCCCTTCGCGGAACTTCAGGAAGCGGTTGATATACCAGTTCTGCAGTAGATCTTCCGGCGCATCCACATAGATAGAGAAATCAACAAAATCAGATACAAATACATGATGCGGATCGTGAGGATAATCCATTCCGCTCTGCAGAACGTTTAACCCTTCCAGAATCAGAATATCCGGCTGCACCACCGTTTTATCCCCATCAGGGATACGGTCGTAAATCAGGTGTGAATAGACCGGGGCCGTCACGTTCGGCACGCCGGATTTCAGATCCGACACGAATTTCACCAGACGGTGCATATCATAAGAGAGAGGGAAGCCCTTCTTCTTCATTAGACCGCGTTCTTTTAACACTTCGTTCGGATGCAGAAAGCCGTCGGTGGTGATCAGCTCCACGCTGCGATGTTCCGGCCAGCGACTCAGGAGCGCCTGCAGAACACGCGCGGTGGTGCTTTTACCCACGGCGACGCTACCGGCAATACTGATGATATAAGGAATGCGCTGCCCGTTAGTACCGAGGAACTGCTCCAGTACGGCCTGCCGGCGAAGGTTGGAACTGATATAGAAATTCAGCAAACGCGATAGAGGCAAATATATTTCGGCCACTTCTTCAAGCGACAGGTCTTCGTTTATCCCTTTTAACCGTGCGATTTCGCCTTCCGTTAAGGTCATAGGAACGGAGTCACGCAGAGCAGCCCACTGGCTGCGGCTAAACTGGAGATAAGGCGTCATTAACGTTTGCTCTTTTTTGCTCATAAGCATGCTTGAGTGAGGCGTCTATCCCACATCAGAGGCTAGCCATGCGGGGGAAGGCACATCACATAATAGTTAATTTTGGACAATGCGCAGGAGGTTAACACCAGATGAGCCGAATAATAAGAAAAAATATGGTCCAGTGTTGCGTTAAGCGGGAATCGTCACAGACCGGGTTTGCCCCCTTTTCAGGGCGGTAAATGCTGAATATTTGCCCGCATTTGCCTGGAATTACAGCGTTACTCGCTCTCCTCGCACAAAATGTGAGCGAAAGAACGATTTATGCAAATTTTTAGTTGCATGAACCCGCGGGTCTCCCTAAAATGCGCGCTACTTGATGCCGACTTAGCTCAGTAGGTAGAGCAACTGACTTGTAATCAGTAGGTCACCAGTTCGATTCCGGTAGTCGGCACCATCAAGTCCGGTGGGGTTCCCGAGCGGCCAAAGGGAGCAGACTGTAAATCTGCCGTCACAGACTTCGAAGGTTCGAATCCTTCCCCCACCACCACTTTCTGGCAGCGTTAACGCCGCCGGAGCTGGTTGAAAAAATTAGCCAGCTCGAACTTAAAAAGAGAGAAATCTCTTTTTTTGTTACAGAAAGAACTGGGTAGCCGAGTTTCAGGATGCGGGCATCGTATAATGGCTATTACCTCAGCCTTCCAAGCTGATGATGCGGGTTCGATTCCCGCTGCCCGCTCCAATACGTGCTGATATGGCTCAGTTGGTAGAGCGCACCCTTGGTAAGGGTGAGGTCCCCAGTTCGACTCTGGGTATCAGCACCACTTCACTTCTCCCTCCCGTTTCTCTCTGTTTCAATTTAAATGAATTCAACAGTTCAGGCATTTCGCCTGGTTGATGTGGTGATATCACCGATTTATCCGTGTCTTAGAGGGACAATCGATGTCTAAAGAAAAGTTTGAACGTACAAAACCGCACGTTAACGTCGGTACTATCGGCCACGTTGACCATGGTAAAACAACGCTGACCGCTGCAATCACTACCGTTCTGGCAAAAACCTACGGTGGTTCTGCTCGCGCATTCGATCAGATCGATAACGCACCAGAAGAAAAAGCTCGTGGTATCACCATCAACACTTCCCACGTTGAATATGACACCCCGACTCGCCACTACGCACACGTAGACTGCCCGGGCCACGCCGACTATGTTAAAAACATGATCACCGGTGCTGCGCAGATGGACGGCGCGATCCTGGTTGTTGCTGCGACTGACGGCCCTATGCCTCAGACCCGTGAGCACATCCTGCTGGGTCGTCAGGTAGGCGTTCCTTTCATCATCGTGTTCCTGAACAAATGCGACATGGTTGATGACGAAGAGCTGCTGGAACTGGTTGAGATGGAAGTTCGTGAACTTCTGTCCCAGTACGACTTCCCGGGCGACGACACCCCAATCGTTCGTGGTTCTGCACTGAAAGCGCTGGAAGGCGAAGCACAGTGGGAAGAGAAAATCATCGAACTGGCTGGCTACCTGGATTCTTACATCCCAGAGCCAGAGCGTGCGATTGACAAGCCGTTCCTGCTGCCTATCGAAGACGTATTCTCTATCTCCGGCCGTGGTACTGTTGTTACCGGTCGTGTAGAGCGCGGCATCATCAAAGTAGGTGAAGAAGTTGAAATCGTTGGTATCAAAGATACTGCGAAATCAACCTGTACCGGCGTTGAAATGTTCCGCAAACTGCTGGACGAAGGTCGTGCAGGCGAGAACTGCGGCGTTCTGCTGCGTGGTATCAAGCGTGAAGAGATCCAGCGTGGCCAGGTTCTGGCTAAGCCGGGCTCAATCAAGCCGCACACCAAGTTCGAATCTGAAGTGTACATCCTGTCCAAAGACGAAGGCGGCCGTCATACTCCGTTCTTCAAAGGCTACCGTCCACAGTTCTACTTCCGTACTACTGACGTGACCGGTACCATCGAACTGCCAGAAGGCGTTGAGATGGTAATGCCAGGCGACAACATCAAGATGGTTGTTACCCTGATCCACCCAATCGCGATGGATGACGGTCTGCGTTTCGCAATCCGTGAAGGTGGCCGTACCGTTGGTGCGGGCGTTGTTGCTAAAGTTCTCGGCTAATTGCTGATAACATTTGACGCAATGCGCATGAAAAGGGCATCATTTGATGCCCTTTTTGCACGCTTTCGAACCAGAACCTGGCTCATCAGTGATTTTATTTGTCATAATCATTGCTGAGACAGGCTCTGAAGAGGGCGTTTTTAGTCCGAAACGCAACAGAGCATTTCGGTTTGGTTCGCCTCGCTATCGCGGGGTGAAAATGTTTGTAGAATACTTCTGACAGGTTGGTTTATGAGTGCGAATACCGAAGCTCAAGGGAGCGGGCGCGGCCTGGAAGCGATGAAATGGGTAGTAGTAGCCGTATTGTTGATCGTAGCAATCGTGGGCAACTACCTGTATCGCGACATGATGCTGCCGCTACGCGCGCTTGCAGTGGTAATTCTGATTGCTGCAGCGGGTGGTGTCGCGCTGTTGACGACCAAAGGTAAAGCGACCGTTGCTTTTGCCCGCGAAGCGAGAACCGAAGTCCGTAAGGTCATTTGGCCGACTCGCCAGGAAACATTGCACACCACGCTGATTGTAGCTGCGGTTACCGCTGTAATGTCACTGATCCTGTGGGGACTGGATGGTATTCTGGTTCGCCTGGTATCCTTTATCACTGGCCTGAGGTTCTGAGATGTCTGAAGCCCCTAAAAAGCGCTGGTACGTCGTTCAGGCGTTTTCCGGTTTTGAAGGCCGCGTAGCTACGTCGCTGCGTGAGCATATCAAATTACACAATATGGAAGAGTTGTTTGGCGATGTTATGGTTCCGACCGAAGAAGTGGTCGAGATCCGTGGTGGCCAGCGTCGCAAAAGCGAACGCAAATTCTTCCCGGGTTACGTGCTTGTTCAGATGGTGATGAACGATGCAAGCTGGCACTTAGTGCGCAGCGTACCGCGCGTAATGGGCTTTATCGGCGGCACGTCTGACCGTCCGGCGCCAATCAGCGATAAAGAAGTTGATGCGATTATGAACCGCCTGCAGCAGGTTGGGGATAAGCCGCGTCCGAAAACGCTGTTTGAACCGGGTGAAATGGTTCGTGTTAATGACGGTCCGTTTGCTGACTTTAACGGCGTGGTTGAAGAAGTGGACTACGAGAAGTCCCGCCTGAAAGTTTCCGTTTCTATCTTCGGTCGTGCGACCCCGGTAGAACTGGACTTTGCCCAGGTAGAAAAAGCCTAAGCAGCGATCAAAAAAGCGACGATTTAATCGTTGCACAGGGCGCGAGATTGGAATACAATTTCGCGCCTTTTGTTTTTATGGGCCCCGGCCTGTAAAACGATTTTTATTCACGGGGAGCCTCCTTGAGGCGCTATTACCCAATCAGAGGATTTTAGAATGGCTAAGAAAGTACAAGCCTACGTCAAGCTGCAGGTTGCAGCTGGTATGGCGAACCCAAGTCCACCAGTTGGTCCAGCTCTGGGTCAGCAAGGTGTGAACATCATGGAATTCTGTAAAGCGTTCAACGCCAAAACCGAATCCCTGGAAAAAGGTCTGCCAATCCCAGTGGTAATCACTGTTTACGCTGACCGTTCTTTCACTTTCGTTACCAAGACCCCGCCGGCAGCAGTACTGCTGAAAAAAGCGGCTGGTATCAAGTCTGGTTCCGGTAAGCCGAACAAAGATAAAGTTGGTAAAATTTCCCGCGCTCAGCTGCAGGAAATCGCGCAGACCAAAGCTGCCGACATGACTGGTTCCGACGTTGAAGCGATGACTCGCTCCATCGAAGGTACTGCACGTTCCATGGGCCTGGTAGTGGAGGACTAAGAAATGGCTAAACTGACCAAGCGCATGTCCGTGATCCGTGACAAAGTTGATGCGACCAAACAGTACGACATCAACGAAGCTATCGCTCTGCTGAAAGAACTGGCTACCGCTAAGTTCGTTGAAAGCGTTGACGTTGCTGTTAACCTGGGCATCGATGCTCGTAAATCCGATCAGAACGTTCGTGGCGCAACTGTACTGCCACACGGTACTGGCCGTTCCGTACGCGTAGCTGTATTTGCTCAGGGTGCAAACGCTGAAGCTGCTAAAGCTGCCGGCGCTGAACTGGTAGGTATGGAAGATCTGGCTGATCAGATCAAGAAAGGCGAAATGAATTTTGACGTTGTTATTGCTTCCCCGGATGCAATGCGCGTTGTTGGCCAGCTCGGCCAGGTTCTGGGTCCACGCGGCCTGATGCCAAACCCGAAAGTTGGTACTGTAACTCCTAACGTTGCTGAAGCAGTTAAGAACGCTAAAGCAGGTCAGGTTCGTTATCGTAACGACAAAAACGGCATCATCCACACCACCATCGGTAAAGTGGACTTTGACGCTGACAAACTGAAAGAAAACCTGGAATCTCTGCTGGTTGCGCTGAAAAAAGCAAAACCAACTCAGGCGAAAGGCGTGTACATCAAGAAAGTTAGCATCTCCACCACCATGGGTGCAGGTGTTGCAGTTGACCAGGCTGGCCTGAGCGCTGCTGCAAACTAATGCCTTTACGTGGGCGGTGGATTTGTCTACAATCTTACCCCCACGTTTGCTAACAATAGTTAGCGGCTAAAAGATTTGTTCGTTGGAGCCTGGCCTAATCCAGGCCTCCGTCGAAGACCGCAGGTGTTTCGCAAGAGACTTAATCCCCTGCGTAGACGGTGACAGAACGCTAAGATTATTTTTGGATACTCTGGCTTGTTTCTGCTCACCGTATTAAGACGCTCTTTCCGTTGGACTGAGTGAAGTGAGTTCCGGAACATGAGTTCCGGCAAACATCCAGGAGCAAAGCTAATGGCTTTAAATCTTCAAGACAAACAAGCGATTGTTGCTGAAGTCAGCGAAGTAGCCAAAGGCGCGCTGTCTGCAGTAGTTGCGGATTCCCGTGGCGTTACTGTAGATAAAATGACTGAACTGCGTAAAGCAGGTCGTGAAGCTGGCGTTTACATGCGTGTTGTTCGTAACACCCTGCTGCGCCGCGTAGTTGAAGGTACTCCGTTCGAGTGCCTGAAAGACACGTTTGTTGGTCCAACCTTGATTGCATATTCTATGGAACACCCGGGCGCTGCTGCTCGTCTGTTCAAAGATTTCGCGAAAGCGAATGCAAAATTTGAGGTTAAAGCTGCAGCCTTTGAAGGTGAGTTGATCCCGGCATCGCAAATCGATCGCCTGGCAACCCTGCCGACCTACGAAGAAGCAATTGCACGCCTGATGGCAACCATGAAAGAAGCTTCGGCTGGCAAACTGGTTCGCACTCTGGCTGCTGTTCGCGATGCGAAAGAAGCTGCTTAATAGCAGTCATCTTTATCAAGTATTCGCTTACGTATAAACTTATTCTGATTTTCAGGAACAATTTAAATGTCTATCACTAAAGATCAAATCATTGAAGCAGTTGCAGCTATGTCCGTAATGGACGTTGTAGAACTGATCTCTGCAATGGAAGAAAAATTCGGTGTTTCCGCTGCTGCTGCTGTAGCTGTAGCTGCTGGCCCGGCTGAAGTAGCTGAAGAAAAAACTGAATTCGACGTAATTCTGAAAGCTGCTGGCGCTAACAAAGTTGCCGTAATCAAAGCAGTACGTTCTGCAACTGGCCTGGGTCTGAAAGAAGCTAAAGACCTGGTAGAATCTGCTCCAGCTGCGCTGAAAGAAGGCGTGAGCAAAGACGACGCAGAAGCACTGAAAAAATCTCTGGAAGAAGCTGGCGCTGAAGTTGAAGTTAAATAAGCCAACCCTTCCGGTTGCAGCCTGAGAAATTAGGCTGATGGCTGGTGACTTTTAGTCACCAGCCTTTTTGCGCTGTAAGGCGCCAGTAGCGTTTCACACTGTTTGACTGCTGGCTGTCCTGACAATGCTTGTTTCTATCGACGACTTAATATACTGCGGCAGGGTGCTCGCTCTGGGTAAATCGCAATGAAATGGTTTAAGCGTGATAGCAACAGGCATTGCGGAAAGTGTTCGATTTTCCGATCAACAAAATGGTGTTGCACAAACTGTCCGTCAATGGACAGATGCGTCGACTTGTCAGCGAGCTGAGGAACCCTATGGTTTACTCCTATACCGAGAAAAAACGTATTCGTAAGGATTTTGGTAAACGTCCACAAGTTCTGGACATTCCATATCTCCTTTCTATCCAGCTTGACTCGTTCCAGAAGTTTATCGAGCAAGATCCTGAAGGGCAGTACGGTCTGGAAGCCGCCTTCCGTTCCGTGTTCCCGATTAAGAGCTACAGCGGTAATTCCGAGCTGCAATACGTCAGCTACCGCCTTGGCGAACCGGTATTTGACGTTCAGGAATGTCAAATCCGTGGCGTGACCTACTCGGCACCGCTGCGCGTTAAGCTGCGTCTGGTGATCTACGAGCGCGAAGCGCCGGAAGGCACCGTTAAAGACATTAAAGAACAAGAAGTCTACATGGGCGAAATTCCGCTCATGACCGACAACGGTACTTTCGTAATCAACGGTACTGAGCGTGTTATCGTTTCCCAGCTGCACCGTAGCCCGGGCGTCTTCTTCGACAGCGATAAAGGTAAAACGCACTCATCCGGTAAAGTACTGTATAACGCACGTATCATTCCTTACCGTGGTTCCTGGCTGGACTTCGAGTTCGATCCGAAAGACAACCTGTTTGTCCGTATCGACCGTCGTCGTAAACTGCCTGCGACCATCATTCTGCGTGCTCTGCAATACACCACTGAGCAGATTCTTGATCTGTTCTTTGAGAAAGTTGTCTTTGAAATTCGCGACAACAAGCTGCAAATGGAGCTGGTGCCTGAGCGTCTGCGTGGTGATACCGCGTCGTTCGACATCGAAGCCGACGGCAAAGTGTATGTGGAAAAAGGCCGCCGTATTACCGCGCGCCACATCCGTCAGCTGGAAAAAGATGATATCAAACACATCGAAGTCCCGGTTGAATACATTGCTGGAAAAGTAGCTGCAAAAGATTACGTTGATGCATCCACTGGCGAGCTGATCTGCCCGGCTAACATGGAGCTGAGCCTGGATCTGCTGGCTAAGCTGAGCCAGTCTGGCCACAAGCGTATCGAAACGCTGTTCACCAACGATCTGGACCACGGTCCATATATGTCGGAAACGATTCGCGTCGACCCGACCACCGATCGTCTGAGCGCGCTGGTAGAAATCTACCGCATGATGCGTCCTGGTGAGCCACCAACTCGCGAAGCGGCTGAAAGCCTGTTCGAGAACTTGTTCTTCTCCGAAGACCGCTACGATCTGTCCGCGGTTGGTCGTATGAAGTTCAACCGTTCTCTGCTGCGTGATGCGATCGAAGGTTCCGGTATCCTGAGCAAAGAAGACATCATCGAAGTGATGAAGAAGCTCATCGATATCCGTAACGGTAAAGGCGAAGTGGACGATATCGACCACCTCGGCAACCGTCGTATCCGTTCCGTAGGCGAAATGGCGGAAAACCAGTTCCGCGTTGGCCTCGTGCGTGTAGAGCGTGCGGTGAAAGAGCGTCTGTCTCTGGGCGATCTGGATACCCTGATGCCTCAGGATATGATCAACGCCAAGCCGATCTCCGCAGCAGTGAAAGAGTTCTTTGGTTCCAGCCAGCTGTCTCAGTTTATGGACCAGAACAACCCGCTGTCTGAGATCACGCACAAGCGTCGTATCTCTGCCCTCGGCCCAGGCGGTCTGACCCGTGAACGTGCAGGCTTTGAAGTTCGAGACGTACACCCGACTCACTACGGTCGCGTATGTCCTATCGAAACGCCTGAAGGTCCAAACATCGGTCTGATCAACTCCCTGTCCGTGTACGCACAGACTAACGAATACGGTTTCCTTGAGACCCCGTATCGTAAAGTGACTGACGGTGTTGTAACCGACGAAATTCACTACCTGTCTGCTATCGAAGAAGGTAACTACGTCATCGCTCAGGCGAACTCCAACCTGGATGACGAAGGCCACTTTGAAGAAGACCTGGTAACCTGCCGTAGCAAAGGTGAATCGAGCTTGTTCAGTCGTGACCAGGTTGACTACATGGACGTTTCCACTCAACAGGTGGTTTCCGTCGGTGCGTCCCTGATCCCGTTCCTGGAACACGATGACGCCAACCGTGCATTGATGGGTGCGAACATGCAACGTCAGGCGGTTCCAACTCTGCGCGCTGATAAGCCGCTGGTTGGTACCGGTATGGAACGTGCTGTTGCCGTTGACTCCGGTGTTACTGCAGTTGCTAAACGTGGCGGTACTGTTCAGTACGTCGATGCTTCCCGTATCGTTATCAAAGTTAACGAAGACGAGATGCATGCAGGCGAAGCGGGTATCGACATCTACAACCTGACCAAGTACACCCGTTCTAACCAGAACACCTGTATCAACCAGATGCCATGTGTTTCTCTGGGTGAGCCAATTGAGCGCGGCGACGTGCTGGCTGACGGTCCGTCCACCGACCTCGGTGAACTGGCGCTCGGTCAGAACATGCGCGTAGCGTTCATGCCGTGGAATGGTTATAACTTCGAAGACTCCATCCTCGTCTCCGAGCGTGTGGTTCAGGAAGATCGTTTCACTACTATTCACATCCAGGAACTGGCATGTGTGTCCCGTGACACCAAGCTGGGGCCAGAAGAGATCACCGCTGACATCCCGAACGTGGGTGAAGCTGCGCTCTCCAAACTGGATGAATCCGGTATCGTTTACATCGGTGCAGAAGTGACCGGCGGCGACATTCTGGTTGGTAAGGTTACGCCGAAAGGTGAAACCCAGCTGACGCCAGAAGAGAAACTGCTGCGCGCGATCTTCGGTGAGAAAGCGTCTGACGTTAAAGACTCTTCTCTGCGTGTGCCGAACGGTGTTTCCGGTACGGTTATCGACGTTCAGGTCTTTACTCGCGATGGCGTAGAAAAAGACAAACGTGCGCTGGAAATCGAAGAGATGCAACTGAAGCAGGCTAAGAAAGACCTGTCTGAAGAGCTGCAGATCCTTGAAGCTGGCCTGTTTAGTCGTATCTACGCGGTGCTGGTTGCCGGTGGTGTTGAAGCTGAGAAGCTCGACAAGCTGCCACGCGACCGCTGGCTGGAACTGGGCCTGGCCGACGAAGAGAAACAAAATCAGCTGGAACAGCTGGCTGAGCAGTATGACGAACTGAAACACGAGTTCGAGAAAAAACTCGAAGCGAAACGCCGTAAAATCACTCAGGGCGACGATCTGGCACCAGGCGTGCTGAAGATTGTTAAGGTCTATCTGGCCGTTAAACGTCAGATCCAGCCTGGTGATAAGATGGCAGGTCGTCACGGTAACAAGGGTGTTATCTCTAAGATCAACCCGATCGAAGATATGCCGCACGATGCTAACGGTACGCCGGTAGATATCGTACTGAACCCGCTGGGCGTACCGTCTCGTATGAACATTGGTCAGATCCTCGAAACTCACCTGGGTATGGCTGCGAAAGGTATCGGCGATAAGATCAACGCCATGCTGAAGCAGCAGGAAGAAGTCGCGAAATTGCGCGAATTCATCCAGCGTGCGTACGATCTGGGTACTGATGTTCGTCAGAAAGTCGACCTGAACACCTTCAGCGATGAAGAAGTGCTGCGTCTGGCTGAGAACCTGAAAAAAGGTATGCCAATCGCAACGCCAGTCTTCGATGGTGCGAAAGAGTCTGAAATCAAGGAACTGTTACAGCTGGGTGGCCTGCCAAGTTCTGGTCAGATCACACTGTTCGACGGTCGTACCGGTGAGCAGTTCGAGCGCCAGGTAACCGTGGGTTACATGTACATGCTGAAACTGAACCACCTGGTTGATGACAAGATGCACGCGCGTTCTACCGGTTCTTACAGCCTGGTTACTCAGCAGCCGCTGGGTGGTAAGGCGCAGTTCGGTGGTCAGCGCTTCGGGGAGATGGAAGTGTGGGCGCTGGAAGCATATGGCGCAGCATACACCCTGCAGGAAATGCTCACCGTTAAGTCTGATGACGTGAACGGTCGTACCAAGATGTATAAAAACATCGTGGACGGCAACCATCAGATGGAACCGGGCATGCCAGAGTCCTTCAACGTACTGTTGAAAGAGATTCGTTCGCTGGGTATCAACATCGAACTGGAAGACGAGTAACTCTCGCTCAAACAGGTCACTGGTGCCGGAGTAGTTTCCGGCACCAGATTGTGCTAACTCCGACGGGAGCAAATCCGTGAAAGACTTATTAAAGTTTCTGAAAGCGCAAACTAAAACCGAAGAGTTTGATGCGATCAAAATTGCTCTGGCCTCGCCAGACATGATCCGTTCATGGTCTTTTGGTGAAGTTAAAAAGCCAGAAACCATCAACTACCGTACGTTCAAACCTGAGCGTGACGGCCTTTTCTGTGCGCGTATTTTCGGGCCAGTAAAAGATTACGAGTGCCTGTGCGGTAAGTACAAGCGCCTGAAACACCGTGGTGTGATCTGTGAGAAGTGCGGCGTTGAAGTGACCCAGACTAAAGTGCGTCGTGAGCGCATGGGCCACATCGAGCTGGCGTCTCCGACTGCCCACATCTGGTTCCTGAAATCTCTGCCGTCCCGTATCGGTCTGCTGCTGGATATGCCGCTGCGCGATATCGAACGTGTTCTGTACTTCGAATCTTATGTCGTTATCGAAGGCGGCATGACCAATCTGGAACGTAACCAGATCCTGACCGAAGAACAGTATCTCGACGCGCTGGAAGAGTTCGGTGACGAATTCGACGCGAAGATGGGTGCGGAAGCGATCCAGGCCCTGCTGAAGAGCATGGATCTGGAGCAAGAGTGTGAAACTCTGCGTGAAGAGCTGAACGAAACCAACTCCGAAACCAAGCGTAAAAAGCTGACCAAGCGTATCAAACTGCTGGAAGCGTTCGTTCAGTCTGGTAACAAACCAGAGTGGATGATCCTGACCGTTCTGCCGGTTCTGCCGCCAGATCTGCGTCCGCTGGTACCGCTGGATGGTGGTCGTTTCGCGACATCTGACCTGAACGATCTGTATCGTCGCGTCATTAACCGTAACAACCGTCTGAAGCGTCTGCTGGATCTGGCTGCGCCAGATATCATCGTACGCAACGAAAAACGTATGCTGCAGGAAGCGGTAGATGCCCTGCTGGATAACGGTCGTCGCGGTCGTGCGATCACCGGTTCTAACAAGCGTCCTCTGAAATCTTTGGCCGACATGATCAAAGGTAAACAGGGTCGTTTCCGTCAGAACCTGCTCGGTAAGCGTGTTGACTACTCCGGTCGTTCTGTAATCACCGTAGGTCCATACCTGCGTCTGCATCAGTGCGGTCTGCCGAAGAAAATGGCACTGGAGCTGTTCAAACCGTTCATTTACGGCAAGCTGGAACTGCGTGGCCTGGCCACCACCATCAAAGCCGCGAAGAAAATGGTTGAGCGTGAAGAAGCTGTCGTTTGGGATATCCTGGACGAAGTTATCCGCGAACACCCGGTACTGCTGAACCGTGCACCAACCCTGCACCGTCTGGGTATCCAGGCCTTTGAGCCAGTACTGATCGAAGGTAAAGCTATCCAGCTGCACCCGCTGGTCTGTGCGGCATACAACGCCGACTTCGATGGTGACCAGATGGCAGTACACGTACCGCTGACGCTGGAAGCCCAGCTCGAAGCGCGTGCGCTGATGATGTCTACCAACAACATCCTGTCCCCAGCGAACGGTGAACCAATTATCGTTCCTTCTCAGGACGTTGTACTGGGTCTGTACTACATGACCCGTGACTGTGTTAACGCCAAAGGCGAAGGCATGGTGCTGACTGGCCCTAAAGAAGCTGAGCGTATTTATCGCGCTGGCCTGGCCTCTCTGCATGCGCGTGTAAAAGTGCGTATCACCGAGTATGAAAAAGCTGAAAACGGCGAACTCGTTGCGAAAACCAGCCTGATCGACACGACCGTTGGCCGTGCGATTCTGTGGATGATCGTACCGAAAGGTCTGCCTTTCTCCATCGTCAACCAGGCGCTGGGCAAGAAAGCGATCTCCAAGATGCTGAACACCTGTTACCGCATCCTGGGCCTGAAGCCGACCGTTATCTTCGCTGACCAGACAATGTACACCGGCTTTGCTTATGCAGCGCGTTCAGGTGCCTCTGTTGGTATCGATGACATGGTCATCCCAGAGAAGAAATACGAGATTATCTCTGAAGCGGAAGCCGAAGTTGCTGAGATCCAGGAGCAGTTCCAGTCTGGTCTGGTTACCGCGGGCGAACGCTATAACAAAGTTATCGATATCTGGGCAGCGGCGAACGATCGTGTATCCAAAGCGATGATGGACAACCTGCAGACCGAAACCGTTATTAACCGTGACGGCGTCGAAGAGCAGCAGGTTTCCTTCAACAGCATCTACATGATGGCCGACTCCGGTGCGCGTGGTTCTGCAGCACAGATTCGTCAGCTGGCAGGTATGCGTGGTCTGATGGCGAAGCCAGATGGCTCCATCATCGAAACGCCAATCACCGCGAACTTCCGTGAAGGTCTGAACGTACTCCAGTACTTCATCTCTACTCACGGTGCGCGTAAAGGTCTGGCGGATACCGCACTGAAAACTGCGAACTCCGGTTATCTGACGCGTCGTCTGGTAGACGTTGCGCAGGATCTGGTTGTGACCGAAGACGATTGTGGCACCCTCGAAGGTATCACCATGACCCCGGTTATCGAGGGTGGTGATGTTAAAGAGCCACTGCGCGATCGCGTTCTGGGCCGTGTGACTGCAGAAGACATTCTGAAGCCGGGTACCGCAGACATTCTGGTTCCACGCAACACGCTGCTGCACGAGCACTGGTGTGATCTGCTGGAAGCGAACTCTGTTGACTCCGTGAAGGTACGTTCTGTCGTATCTTGTGACACCGACTTTGGTGTATGTGCGCACTGCTATGGTCGTGACCTGGCGCGTGGCCACATCATCAACAAAGGTGAAGCGATCGGTGTTATCGCGGCACAGTCCATCGGTGAGCCGGGTACACAGCTGACGATGCGTACGTTCCACATCGGTGGTGCGGCATCTCGTGCGGCTGCTGAATCCAGCATCCAGGTGAAGAACAAAGGTAGCATCAAGCTCAGCAACGCGAAGTCGGTTGTAAACTCTGCCGGTAAACTGGTAGTGACTTCCCGTAACACCGAGCTGAAGCTGATCGACGAATTCGGTCGTACCAAAGAGAGCTATAAAGTGCCTTACGGTGCTGTTATGGCGAAAGGCGATGGCGAACAGGTTGCTGGCGGCGAAACCGTAGCGAACTGGGATCCACACACCATGCCGGTAATCACCGAAGTGGCTGGTTTCATTCGCTTTACCGATATGATCGACGGCCAGACGATTACTCGTCAGACCGACGACCTGACCGGTCTCTCTTCCCTGGTGGTTCTGGATTCTGCAGAACGTACCGCGGGTGGTAAAGATCTGCGTCCAGCACTGAAAATCGTTGATGCTAACGGTAACGACGTTCTGATCCCGGGCACTGACATGCCGGCTCAGTACTTCCTGCCAGGTAAAGCGATTGTTCAGCTGGAAGATGGTATTCAGATCGGTGCGGGTGATGCTCTGGCGCGTATTCCTCAGGAATCCAGCGGTACCAAAGATATCACCGGTGGTCTGCCACGCGTTGCGGACCTGTTCGAAGCACGTCGTCCGAAAGAGCCGGCAATCCTGGCTGAAATCAGCGGTATCATTTCCTTCGGTAAAGAGACCAAAGGGAAGCGCCGTCTGGTGATCACGCCGCTGGATGGCAGCGATCCGTACGAAGAGATGATTCCAAAATGGCGTCAGCTCAACGTGTTTGAAGGTGAACGTGTAGAACGTGGTGACGTGGTTTCCGACGGTCCGGAAGCACCGCACGACATTCTGCGTCTTCGTGGCGTCCACGCGGTAACGCGTTACATCACCAACGAAGTACAGGACGTTTACCGTCTGCAAGGCGTTAAGATCAACGATAAGCACATCGAAGTTATCGTTCGTCAGATGCTGCGTAAAGCCACCATCGTGAATGCCGGTAGCTCCGACTTCCTCGAAGGTGAGCAGGTTGAATACTCTCGCGTCAAGATTGCTAACCGCGATCTGGAGTCGAATGGCAAGCTCAGTGCGACCTTCGCACGTGACCTGCTGGGTATCACCAAAGCGTCTCTGGCAACCGAGTCCTTCATCTCCGCGGCATCGTTCCAGGAGACCACTCGTGTGCTTACCGAAGCAGCCGTTGCGGGCAAACGCGACGAACTGCGCGGTCTGAAAGAGAACGTTATCGTGGGTCGTCTGATCCCGGCCGGTACCGGTTATGCGTACCACCAGGATCGTATGCGCCGTCGCGCAGCGGGCGAAATCCCTGCTGCACCACAGGTGACTGCTGAAGATGCATCTGCCAGCCTGGCAGAGCTGCTGAACGCAGGCCTGGGCGGTTCTGACAACGAGTAATCGTTACGTCAGCCCATAAAAAAACCCGCTTCGGCGGGTTTTTTTTTGCGCTTATCCGGCTGGGGTTCGGTGCTGCTATTGCCGGGTGGCGCTGCGCTTACCCGGCCTACGGTTCGGGGTCGTCGTAGGCCCGGTAAGCGTAGCGCCACCGGGCGTGTTAGTTCACCAGCGGCAACCGACGATACAGCTCGATCATGTCGCCCGCCAGATCCTGAATCACCATCGCGTTCATCAGGTGGTCCTGAGAGTGAACGGTAATCAGGTTAACCGGCAGCTTGCCGGTTCCTTCATCCATACCAATCAGCTTCGTCTGGATGGTGTGCGCATGCTTAACAAATTCGCGCGATTCTTCCATCGCCTTTTCCGCATCGGCAAAATCGCCTTTGCGCGCCATCTGCAATGCGGTTAGTGCTGAGCTACGGGCTGCACCGGCATTCACCAGCAGCTCCATAATGATGGTTTCTAAATCTTCCATGGGTCACTCCAGCAGTTTGAGGGCTTTTTCGAGAACGGCATCGCCTTTCATCATGCCGTAATCCATCATGTCGATAACGGCGACTTTTTTACCCAGCGGTTCTGCCTGTGCCTGGAGATTATTGAGTTCGTATTTGACCTGCGGGCCAAGCAACACAATGTCGGCTGCGGCGATTTCATCTTTAAACTCAGCAACCGGTACGGCTTTGATGGTTACTTCGACCCCTTTTTTCTGCGCGGCGTCTTTCATGCGTTGGACCAGCATGCTGGTGGACATTCCCGCTGCACAGCATAAAACGATGTTCTTCATAGTCAGCCTCAATGTACATGTGTTTATTGATAATTATCCCGCGCAGCTCGCTTCGACAACCGCGTTACCGCGATTGTGTGTGAGTCATCACAAAGAAACCCGCATTTTCTGAAACCGGTTACAACTGTTACAGAGCAGGGAAGGCAGGGCGAAACGAGGAAGAAGCTTTCCGCCCTGGTCAGCATCCCCTGCTGACGTAGTAAGCGTAAAAAATAGATACCCAGGCTGGCAATGGCCCGTTGATGAAGTTACGTGAAGCCTCGTAATAACTTCTTCGGCTTACACTCTTTTTCAGCCTGACTGCGAGGCGCGTCCCAGCCAGCTATCCCAGTCTTTCCATACCGGCTGCAATCCCTGCTGGCTGAGCGCCCCGGCCACCTCTTCCGGGCGACGGTTATCGTGCGGCGCAAACTGCTCCAGCTCGGGATGGTCGTCGGCATAACCGCCGGGCTGAGTTTTAGAAAAGGCGCTGACGTTGTTGATCGCCAGGGGAATGACGCGATCGCGAAACGCCGGCGACTCCCGGGTCGACAGGGACAGCTCCACCTCCGGCGCCAACAGACGAAACGCGCAGATGGTCTGCACCAACTGGCGTTCATCCATGATCGACGCGGGCTGGATCCCACCGGCACACGGGCGCAGTCGGGGGAAGGAGATGGAATACCGGCTCTGCCAGTAGTGTTGCTGCAACCACAGGAGATGTTCCGCCACCATAAAGTTGTCGACCCGCCAGCTGTCGGAGAGCCCGGTTAATGCCCCGAGGCCGATCTTGTCGATCCCGGCGCGACCCAGCCGATCCGGGGTCTCCAGCCGCCAGAAGAAGTCCTGCTTTTTTCCTTTCAGGTGGTGCTGAGCATACACCGCCTCGTGGTAGGTCTCCTGATAGACCAGCACGCCATCCAGCCCCAGCGTTTTCAGCTCGCCATATTCGGCCTGTGACAGGGGTTGCACCTCCATCTGCAACGAGGCGAACTGGCGGCGAATGGCCGGGAGATGGCGGCGAAAATAGTCCATTCCGACCTTAGTCTGGTGTTCGCCGGTGACCAGCAGCAGATGCTCAAAGCCCATCTCGCGGATCGCGGCACACTCCCGGGCAATCTCATTTTCATCCAGCGTTTTGCGCTTGATGTGATTACTCATTGAGAAGCCGCAGTAGGTGCAGTCGTTGGCGCACAGGTTGGAGAGATAGAGCGGGACATAAAAGCTCACCGTATTGCCAAAACGCTGACGGGTCAGGCGCTGGGCACGCTGGGCCATCGGCTCCAGATACGCGCTGGCGGCGGGGGAGAGCAGGGCCATCATGTCCTCGCGCGACGGCTGCCGGGCATTCAGGGCGCGCTCAACGTCCGCCGGGGTTTTGCTGTTGATGCGCAGGCGAATATCGTCCCAGTTGAGCTGGCGCCAGCGATCGGTAAAGGTATTCATGAGAAGGCCTCCAGAAACCCGGTTAACGGGCTGGTGGCCTGAGCTTCAAGGCTGCGGGAGCCGGGGCCTGACTGGCGGGCCAATACGCCAGCCTCCACCGCCAGACGAAACGCCCGGGCCATCATCACCGGATCGTCCGCAACCGCAATGGCGGTGTTAACCAGCACCGCATCGGCCCCCATCTCAAGCGCCTGCGCGGCATGGCTGGGCACGCCGATCCCGGCATCCACCACTACCGGCACGGTCGCCTGTTGAATGATGATCTCCAGCATCGCACGGGTCTCCAGCCCCTGGTTGGAACCAATCGGCGCCCCGAGTGGCATCACCGCCGCGCAGCCCGCCTCTTCGAGCCGTTTGCACAGCACCGGATCGGCCCCGCAGTACGGCAGCACCGTGAACCCCTCTTTGACCAGCATCTCCGCCGCTTTCAGCGTCTCGATGGGATCGGGCAGCAACCAGCGGGCATCGGGATGGATCTCCAGCTTGAGCCAGCGTGTCCCCAGCGCCTCGCGCGCCAGCCGGGCGGCGAACACGGCTTCCTCCGCGGTTTTGGCCCCGGAAGTATTGGGCAGCAGAGTGACGCCCGCCGCCAGCAGCGGGGCCAGAATGGCGTCATTGTGATTGCGCAGGTCGACGCGCTTCATCGCCAGGGTCACCAGCTGGCTGCCGCTCTCACGAATGGCGTCCACCATCAGCTGCGGCGAGGCGAACTTGCCGGTGCCGGTAAATAAATGAGAATCAAAACTTTTATCCGCAATGCGTAACATTTCAGCCTCCGGCAATCACCTGAAAGAGCAGGATCTGATCGCCTTCGCGAACCTGCTGTTTATCCCACTGCTCGCGCGGCAGGATCTGTTGATTCAGGGCCAGTGCGACCCCGGGTTTTAACTGGCGCAGCTGGTGGAGCAGGGTGGCGACGGTTAAGCCGTCCACGCACTGCATCGGTTCATCGTTAAACAGGATCCGCATGCTGGCCTCCACATACCTGGCAGCCACTGGCGCGCTGCAGGGCCAGCTGCCGCCAGTTTCCTGCCCGGGCATCAAACAGGCGCAGCGCATTGCGCGGGGACTCGATGCCGCTGAGCAGCTTGATCGCCTCCAGCGCCTGTAAGGTTCCCATCACGCCCACCACCGGCCCGACGATACCCGCGGTGCGGCAGTTGCGTTGCGGCTCGTCGTCTTCCGGCCACAGGCAGCGGTAGCAGCCCTGCGTCCAGGGCGGCGTCAGCACCATCATCTGCCCGCCAAAGCCGACGGCGCTGGCGGTGATGAGCGGGGTGTTGAGCATTACGCAGGCGGCGTTGATCGCCTGGCGGGTGGCCATGTTATCGGTGCAGTCCAGCACCACGTCGGCGCGGGCGATCTCCTCCTGCAGGGCCTGGCCTTCCAGGCGAGTCTGCAGGGCAATCAGCCGGATATCCGGATTGAGCTGCTGCAAACGGCGCTGCGTCACCTGCGCTTTCGGCTGGGCGATATCGTCGGTGGTAAACATAATCTGGCGCTGCAAATTACTCAGATGCACCTCGTCATCGTCGGCCAGCACCAGCGTGCCGATCCCGGCCCCGGCCAGGTACAGCGCCGCCGGGGCACCTAACCCGCCAAGGCCGATCAGTAACACCCGGCTGGCGAGCAGCTTCTGCTGCCCGTCAATGGCGATATCCTCCAGCAGGATCTGACGGCTGTAGCGCATAAAGTCACGGTCATTCATCGTCCACCCCCGCCAGTTGCAGTAGCTGCGCCGTTGCCGCCTGCCACTCCTCGGCCTGAGTGATGGCGCTGACTACCGCAATGCTGCCCACCCCGGTCGCCAACACCGCCGGGGCGCGTTCAAGGCTGATACCGCCGATGGCGACGGTAGGGTAATCCGCAAGGCGTTCGATATGCCGGGCCAGCTGTTCCAGCCCCTGAGGGGCGGAAGGCATCTGCTTGGTCTGAGTGGGGAAAACGTGCCCCAGGGCGATGTAGGAGGGACGCGCTGCCAGCGCCACGTCGATCTCCATGTCGTCATGGGTCGAGACGCCGAGGCGTAATCCGGCGGCGCGAATGGCCTCAAGATCGGTGGTTTCCAGATCCTCCTGACCCAGATGCACACCGTAAGCCTGATGCTTGATCGCCAGCCGCCAGTAGTCGTTGATGAACAGGCGGGCGTCGTAGCGACGCCCCAGGGCAATGGCCGCCACGATATCGGCCTCCACCTCATCATCCTGCTTATCCTTGATACGCAGCTGGATAGTTTTTACGCCCGCGGCCAGCAGACGTTCGATCCAGGCCACGCTGTTGACCACCGGATAGAGTCCGAGACGAAAGGGCACCGAAGGAAAGTTGGGCTGATACATTACGCCTCCTCTTTCTTGAGATAGATCTCGCCGCCCCGGGCGCGGAAGGTTTCCGACATGTCAGCCATCCCCACTTCGATGGTCTGCGCCGCGGCGTAATCCCGCACCTCCTGGCTGATTTTCATCGAGCAGAATTTCGGTCCACACATGGAGCAGAAGTGCGCCACTTTGCCGGACTCCTGGGGCAGGGTTTCGTCGTGATAGGCGCGGGCGGTGAACGGGTCGAGGGCGAGGTTGAACTGATCTTCCCAGCGGAATTCGAAGCGCGCTTTCGACATGGCGTTATCGCGGATCTGTGCCCCCGGATGGCCCTTCGCCAGGTCGGCGGCATGGGCAGCAATCTTGTAGGTAATCAGTCCCTGTTTGACGTCCTCTTTGTTCGGCAGGCCAAGGTGCTCTTTCGGCGTGACGTAGCAAAGCATGGCGCAGCCAAACCAGCCGATCATCGCCGCACCAATCCCGGAGGTGAAGTGGTCATAGCCCGGTGCGATATCGGTGGTCAACGGTCCGAGGGTGTAGAACGGCGCTTCGTGGCAGTGCTCCAGCTCCTCGGTCATGTTGCGGCGGATCATCTGCATTGGCACGTGGCCCGGACCTTCAATCATCACCTGGACGTCATACTCCCAGGCGATTTTGGTCAGCTCGCCCAGGGTATGGAGTTCGGCAAACTGCGCTTCGTCGTTGGCGTCGCGAATGGAGCCCGGACGCAAGCCGTCGCCCAGCGACAGGGAGACGTCGTACGCGGCGCAGATTTCGCAGATCTCGCGGAAGTGCTCATACAGGAAGTTCTCCTGATGATGGGAGAGGCACCATTTCGCCATGATCGAACCGCCGCGGGAGACGATGCCGGTCAGGCGTTTAGCGGTCATCGGCACGTAGCGCAGCAGCACGCCTGCATGAATGGTGAAGTAGTCCACGCCCTGCTCGGCCTGCTCCAGCAGGGTATCGCGGAACGCTTCCCAGGTGAGATCTTCCGCAATGCCGTTTACCTTCTCCAGCGCCTGGTAGATAGGTACCGTCCCGATCGGCACCGGGCTGTTACGCAGGATCCACTCGCGGGTTTCGTGAATATAGCGCCCGGTAGAGAGGTCCATCACCGTGTCCGCACCCCAGCGGGTGGACCAGACCAGTTTCTCTACCTCTTCTTCGATGGAGGAGGTGACTGCCGAATTACCGATGTTGGCGTTCACCTTCACCAGGAAGTTACGCCCGATGATCATCGGCTCTGATTCCGGGTGGTTGATGTTGGCCGGGATAATGGCGCGACCCGCGGCCACTTCGTCACGGACAAATTCCGGGGTGATGTTCTCCGGCAGGCGGGCACCAAAGCCTTCGCCCGGATGCTGATGGCGCAGCACTTCACCACGAATGCGCTCGCGGCCCATGTTTTCGCGGATGGCGATAAACTCCATCTCCGGCGTCACGATCCCCTGGCGGGCGTAGTGCAACTGGGTCACGCACTTGCCCGCTCTGGCACGCTTCGGCGTCAGCAGGCCGGTGAAGCGCAGCTCGTCCAGACCGTCGTCGGCCAGCCGCTCCCGGGTATAGGCCGAGCTTTGCTCGTTCAGGGCTTCGCAGTCGTTGCGGGCGTCAATCCACGGCTGGCGCACCCTGGCCAGCCCCTGCTGGACGTTAATGGCAATCGCCGGATCGCCATAAGGCCCGGAGGTGTCGTAGACCGGTACCGCTTCGTTCTCTTCAAACTGCGGGTTCTCTTTGCTGCCGCCGATCAGCGTCGGGCTGAGCTGGATCTCGCGCATTGGCACGCGGATATCATCCTGCGAACCCGTCAGATAGATGCGTTTCGAGTTAGGGAAAGCGGTGCCTTCCAGGGTGTCGATAAAGTGTTGGGCGTGTGCGCGCTGTTCGCGGCGGGTCATTTTTGTGGCAGACATAGCTCGTTCCAGTAAGTTCAGGAAGTGGCTTGTCAGACGACGGATGAAGCAAGAGAGGATCGCCCTTGGGCGATACAATAAATTGACTCTTGTTCCCTTCGCAGGTCTTAACCTGATCAGGTTCCGCGGATCCCGAATTAACGGTCTCAGCCCGGCTTTCGCACTGGGCACTCCGACAAGAATATGCTCCCCTACAGCGGGAGCAGTGAATGTAAACTACGCGTTAACGAGAAATAACTCAAGCCGGTCGGGCGACGTTATCTTCGTTACTCACTTTCAGATTGTGATCCAGCGCAAGGGCGATCAGGTTGTCTTCCAGGGTGAAGCGTTGCTCCAGCGCCTCGCCGATATCGGAGAGCGCCTGCTGGAATTCGAGATAGTTATCCTGATCGATGGCGTTTTCGAGCGTGGAGTCGTAGTAATCCATGATTTGCTGAGTATTGGCTTCCAGCAGGGGGTAGAGTCTGGTGGCGGCTAACTGCGGGCTATCACCTTCCAGGTCACGGATAATGCGCTCATAAATATTGAAATGCCCGTTAGAAAGGTAATCGACCAGACTCTGACAAAAATCGTCCAGCGCTTTTTCGTTGAGGCGCATATAAGATTCTTTGCCAGGCTTAATGCCAACGAGATTGTAATAGGCAACAAGCAGATGTTTACGCACGTGCAGCCAGCGATCGACCAGTTTGTTACTTCCGCCAACGCGCTCTGTCAGGTTTTCTAGCTGGTTTAGCATGTTTGACTCCGCAAGGTTAAGATTAAAAGCTGCCCACCCAAAATGTAATAGTAATGTTACCAACATGCCTGTGAAGCAAAGGTAGTGCAATAGATATGGATCGTATAATTGAAAAATCGGATCGCGGCTGGTGGTTAGTCAGCCATGAACAAAAATTATGGTTGCCCGGTGGTGAATTACCCTATGGCGAAGCAAATAATTTCGATCTTGCGGGGCAACACGCACTAAATATTGGTGAGTGGAAAGGCGATTCTGTGTGGTTGATCCAACAAAATCGCCGTCACGATATGGGATCGGTGCGCCAGGTGCTCGATCTCGAGGTTGGCCTGTTCCAGCTGGCGGGTCGTGCTGTGCAGTTGGCCGAGTTTTATCGCTCGCATAAATTCTGTGGCTACTGCGGCCACACCATGCACCCGAGCAAAACCGAGTGGGCGATGCTCTGCAGCCACTGCCGGGAACGCTATTACCCGCAAATTGCCCCGTGCATCATCGTCGCCATCCGCCGGGATGATTCCATTTTGCTGGCGCAACACACTCGTCATCGCAACGGGGTACATACCGTACTGGCCGGGTTTGTCGAAGTGGGCGAAACCCTCGAGCAGGCCGTGGCGCGGGAAGTGATGGAGGAGAGCGGCATCAAGGTGAAGAACCTGCGCTATGTCACTTCCCAGCCGTGGCCGTTCCCGCAATCGCTGATGACCGCCTTTATGGCCGAGTACGACAGCGGCGAGATCGTCATCGACCCGAAAGAGTTGCTGTCCGCCGACTGGTATCGCTACGACGATTTGCCGCTGCTGCCACCGCCCGGTACCGTGGCGCGCCGGCTGATAGAAGATACGGTGGCAATGTGTCGGGCTGACGATGTGTGAGACATGTTACACTGGAGATAAGACGCTTAAGGAACTGCAAAAATGACCGAACTGAAGAACGATCGTTATCTGCGTGCGCTGCTGCGCCAACCCGTTGATGTCACTCCGGTATGGATGATGCGCCAGGCGGGCCGCTATTTGCCGGAGTACAAAGCCACGCGCGCGCAGGCGGGCGATTTTATGTCGCTGTGCAAAAATGCGGAGCTGGCCTGCGAAGTGACGCTTCAGCCGCTGCGCCGCTATCCGCTGGACGCGGCGATCCTCTTCTCTGACATCCTGACCATCCCGGACGCCATGGGGCTGGGCCTGTACTTTGAGACCGGCGAAGGCCCGCGCTTTAGCTCGCCGATTAAGAGCAAAGCGGATATCGACAATCTGCCGATCCCGGACCCGGAGCAGGAGCTCGGTTATGTGATGAATGCGGTGCGTACCATTCGTCGCGAGCTGAAAGGCGAGGTGCCGCTAATCGGCTTCTCCGGCAGCCCGTGGACGCTGGCGACCTACATGATCGAAGGCGGCAGCAGCAAAGCCTTTACCGTCATCAAGAAGATGATGTATGCCGATCCGCTGGCGCTGCATGCCCTGCTGGATAAGCTGGCGAAAAGCGTCACCCTGTACCTGAACGCGCAGATCAAAGCGGGCGCCCAGTCGGTGATGATCTTCGATACCTGGGGTGGCGTGCTGACGGGTCGCGATTATCAGCAATTCTCGCTCTACTACATGCATAAAATCGTCGATGGCCTGCTGCGTGAAAACGAAGGCCGTCGCGTGCCGGTAACCCTGTTCACCAAAGGCGGTGGTCAGTGGCTGGAAGCCCTGGCAGCAACCGGTTGTGATGCGCTGGGCCTCGACTGGACCACCGATATTGCCGATGCTCGCCGCCGCGTAGGAGACAAAGTCGCCCTGCAGGGCAACATGGATCCGTCTATGCTGTATGCTCCGGCCGCCCGTATTGAAGAAGAAGTCGCGACCATTCTGGCGGGCTTCGGTCAGGGCGAGGGCCATGTGTTTAACCTGGGGCACGGTATTCATCAGGATGTACCGCCAGAACATGCAGGCGTGTTTGTGGAGGCGGTGCACCGACTTTCTGCCCAGTATCACCTCTAAGGAGTCGTTATGGATCTTGCATCACTTCGCGCTCAACAACTTAAACTGGCTGCGTCGGTCTCCCGTGAAGACCGGCTGGATAAAGACCCACCCGCGCTGATTGCCGGGGCGGATGTCGGGTTTGAGCAGGGTGGAGAGGTGACGCGGGCGGCGATAGTGCTCCTGACCTGGCCCGGGCTGGAGCTGGTGGAGTACCAGGTGGCGCGCATTGCCACCACCATGCCCTATATCCCCGGCTTCCTCTCTTTTCGTGAATATCCCGCGCTGCTGGCGGCGTGGGATCAGCTTTCCCGAAGACCCGATCTGCTGTTCGTAGATGGCCACGGGATCTCCCATCCGCGCCGTCTCGGCGTCGCCAGCCATTTCGGCATGCTGGTAGATGTCCCGACCATCGGGGTGGCGAAAAAGCGCCTCTGCGGCAAGTTTGAACCCCTGTCGGCCGAACCCGGCGCGCTGGCACCCTTGATGGACAAAGGCGAGCAGCTGGCCTGGGTCTGGCGCAGCAAGGCGCGCTGTAATCCGCTGTTCATCGCCACCGGTCATCGCGTCAGTACTGACACCGCCCTGGCGTGGGTTCAGCGCTGCATGAAAGGCTATCGATTACCCGAGCCGACCCGCTGGGCCGATGCGGTGGCTTCCGGGCGTCCGGCTTTTGTTCGTTGGCAGGAAATTCAGCGCTGATTCAGGTAAACTGCCGCTAATTTTCGATTCGAGACATCATCATGTTACAAAACCCGATTCACCTGCGCCTCGAGAAGCTGGAAAGCTGGCAGCATGTCACCTTTATGGCCTGTCTGTGCGAACGCATGTACCCGAACTACGCCATGTTCTGCAAGCAGACCGAATTTGGTGACGGCCAGCTGTATCGCCGTATTCTCGATCTGGTGTGGGAGACGCTGACGGTCAAAGATGCGAAGGTGAACTTCGATTCTCAGCTCGATAAGCTGGAAGAGGCGATCCCGGCGGCTGATGACTATGATGTCTATGGCGTCTATCCGGCGATTGATGCCTGCGTGGCATTAAGTGAACTGATTCACTCGCGCCTGAGTGGCGAAACGCTCGAGCATGCCATCGAAGTCAGTAAGGCTTCAATTACGTCAGTGGCGATGCTGGAGATGACCCAGGAAGGTCGGGAAATGACCGATGAAGAGCTCCGTTTAAACCCGGCGGTTGAGCAGGAATGGGACATTCAGTGGGAAATATTCCGTTTGCTGGCAGAGTGCGAAGAACGCGATATCGAGCTGATCAAAGGTCTGCGTGCAGACTTGCGTGAGGCTGGCGAGAGTAACATTGGTATAAATCTTCACCAGTGAAACAATAAAACGTGATTTTACGCCTGTTTTGTCATACCTGTACTCTTCCCTTCTGCCCCCCGTCTGGTCTACATTTGGGGGGCGAAAAAAAGTGGCTATCGGTGCGTGTATGCAGGAGAGTGCTTTTTTGGCATTTTCGTCGCACTCGATGCTTAGCAAGCGATAAACACATTGAAAGGATAACTTATGAACAAGACTCAACTGATTGATGTAATTGCGGACAAGGCTGATCTGTCTAAAGTGCAGGCTAAAGCTGCTCTGGAATCCACCCTGGCTGCTATTACTGAGTCTCTGAAAGAAGGCGATGCTGTACAACTGGTAGGTTTCGGTACCTTCAAAGTGAACCACCGCGCTGAGCGTACTGGCCGCAACCCGCAGACCGGTAACGAGATCAAAATCGCTGCAGCTAACGTGCCAGCATTTGTATCTGGCAAAGCACTGAAAGACGCAGTTAAGTAAGCCGCGTAGCAGTGAACAGTTTTATCGAGGGGGCGGTTTCGCCCCTTTTGTCTGTCTGGCGCCAGGCAATGGCGCTGGCAGGCATACTTTTGCTGTCGGCCTGCAGCCATGACGCCTCTCTGCCGCCTTTTACTGCCAGCGGTTACGCTGACAATCAGGGTGCGGTACGTATCTGGCGTAAAGACACCGACGATGAAGTCCATCTGCTCTCCGCCTTTAGTCCCTGGCACAGCGGCAGTACCACGACCAGCGAGTACAGCTGGCAGGGTGATACGCTTACCCTTATCGACGTGAATATCTACAGTAAGGTGCCCGAGCATGTGCGGGTGCGTTTTGACGACCATGGTGAGCTGAGCTTTATGCAGCGCGAAATCGGCGGTCATAAGCAGCAACTCTCAACCGACCAAATTGACCTCTACCGCTACCGTGCTGACCAGGTTCGTCAGACCAGTGACGCGCTGCGACAGGGGCGGGTAGTGCTGCATCAGGGGCGCTGGCATGCCGATGGCACAGTGACCACCTGCGAAGGCCAGACCCTGAAACCGGATCTTGATAGCTGGGCGACGGAACATATCGGACGCCGTCAGAGCCACTCCTCCATGGAAGTGAGCGTCGCGTGGCTGGAAGCGCCGGAAGGATCACAGCTGCTGCTGGTGGCGAACGAAGATTTCTGTACCTGGCAGCCGACAGAGAAAAGCTTTTGATGGGGCCGCGATCGGTTCCCTCTCCCCTGTGGGGAGAGGGCCAGGGTGAGGGGAAAACCTACTCCCCTTGCTCCCGCGCAATCGCTCGATAACCAATATCGCTACGGCTGAAGCTACCGTTCCAGCGAATGTCCGCCATCAGGGCATAGGCACGCTGCTGTGCTTCTGCGACGGTATGACCCAGCGCGGTGGCGCACAGGACGCGGCCCCCGTTGGTCAGCACGCGATCGTCATCAGACAGCGTCGTGCCAGCATGGAACACCTTCGCGCCTTCTACCTGTTCCAGCGGCAGACCGTGGATTTCATCCCCGGTGCTGTAGTTGCCCGGATAACCGCCCGCTGCAATTACCACGCCCAGCGATGCGCGTTCGTCCCACTCGGAGGTTTTCTTGTCCAGCTTGCCTTCGCAGGCCGCCAGGCACAGATCCACCAGATCGGATTTCATGCGCAGCATGATCGGCTGAGTTTCCGGATCGCCAAAGCGGCAGTTGAACTCGATCACCTTCGGGTTGCCCTGCTTGTCGATCATCAGGCCCGCATAGAGGAAGCCGGTGTAGGTATTGCCTTCCGCCGCCATGCCTTTCACGGTTGGCCAGACGATGCGGTCCATGGTGCGCTGGTGAACTTCATCGGTCACCACCGGCGCAGGGGAGTAAGCCCCCATCCCACCGGTATTCGGACCGGTATCCGCATCGCCAACGCGCTTATGGTCCTGGCTGGTGGCCATCGGCAGCACGTGCTCGCCGTCGACCATCACGATAAAGCTCGCCTCTTCCCCGTCGAGGAACTCTTCGATCACGATACGGTGGCCCGCATCGCCAAAAGCGTTACCCGCCAGCATATCCTGAACCGCGGCTTCGGCTTCTTCGAGGGTCATCGCCACGATCACGCCTTTACCGGCAGCCAGACCGTCGGCTTTAATCACAATCGGGGCGCCTTTTTCACGTAAGTAAGCCAGGGCTGGCTCGACTTCAGTGAAGTTCTGGTATTCCGCGGTCGGGATGTTGTGACGCGCGAGGAAATCTTTGGTGAAGGCTTTAGAGCCTTCCAGCTGGGCGGCACCTTCGGTCGGACCGAAGATGGTCAGGCCCGCAGCGCGGAAGGCATCCACCACGCCAATCACCAGCGGCGCTTCCGGGCCGACGATGGTCAGATCGATCTTCTCGTTCTGGGCAAAGCTCAGCAGCGCCGGGATATCGGTCACGCTGATGGCGACGTTCTGCAGGGCGGGCTCCAGTGCGGTACCGGCGTTACCCGGGGCCACGAAGACGGTTTTCACCTGCGCAGACTGCGCCGCTTTCCACGCCAGGGCGTGCTCGCGCCCGCCGTTACCAATCACTAATACTTTCATTCTCTGCTCCGGGAATTAATGGCGGAAATGACGCATGTCGGTGAAGATCATCGCGATGCCGTGTTCGTCAGCCGCGGCAATGACTTCGTCATCGCGGATAGAACCGCCAGGCTGGATCACGCAGGTGATGCCTACCGCTGCCGCCGCATCGATACCGTCACGGAACGGGAAGAAGGCGTCAGAGGCCATGGCAGAACCTTTCACTTCCAGCCCTTCATCACCTGCCTTGATACCGGCAATTTTCGCGGAGTAGACGCGGCTCATCTGGCCTGCGCCTATCCCGATGGTCATGTTCTCTTTCGCATAGACGATGGCGTTGGATTTCACGAACTTCGCCACTTTCCAGCAGAACAGCGCATCACGCAGTTCCTGTTCGGTCGGCTGACGCTTGCTGACCACGCGCAGGTCGGCTTCTGTCACCATACCCAGGTCGCGATCCTGAACCAGCAGACCGCCGTTCACACGTTTGAAGTCCAGGCCCGGAACGCGCTCCGCCCACTGGCCACAGGTCAGCACGCGCACGTTCTGTTTCGCCGCGGTGATTTTCAGGGCTTCTTCAGTAGCAGAAGGGGCGATAATCACTTCAACGAACTGACGGGAGATGATTGCCTGAGCGGTTTCAGCATCCAGCTCGCGGTTGAAGGCGATAATGCCGCCGAACGCAGAGGTCGGGTCGGTTTTGTATGCGCGATCGTAAGCATCCAGAATCGAGGTGCTGACCGCCACGCCGCATGGGTTAGCGTGCTTGACGATCACGCAGGCTGGCTCGCTGAACTCTTTCACGCACTCCAGCGCCGCGTCGGTGTCCGCGATGTTGTTATAGGAAAGCGCTTTGCCCTGAACCTGCTGCGCTGTCGCAACGGAGGCTTCTTTTACTTCTTCTTCTATATAGAAGGCTGCCTGCTGGTGGCTGTTCTCACCGTAACGCATATCCTGCTTCTTAATGAAGTTCAGGTTTAAGGTACGAGAGAAGCGGCCGGACGGTTCGTTGCTTGCGCCGTGATAGGCAGGTACCAGGCTACCGAAGTAGTTGGCAATCATGCTGTCGTAGGCGGCGGTATGTTCGAAGGCTTTAATCGCGAGGTCAAAACGGGTTTCGAGATTCAGGGAGCCTTCGTTGGCATCCATCTCGTTAATGATGGCGTCGTAGTCGCTGCTCTTCACGACGATGGCGACATCTTTATGGTTCTTGGCGGCGGAGCGCACCATGGTTGGGCCGCCGATATCGATATTCTCTACGGCGTCTTCCAGCGAGCAGCCTTCACGGGCAACGGTCTGGGCGAATGGATAGAGGTTAACGACAACCATATCGATTGGCGCGATCCCGTGCTGATCCATAATGCCGTCATCCTGACCGCGACGACCCAGGATGCCACCGTGAACTTTCGGGTGCAGGGTTTTGACACGTCCATCCATCATTTCCGGGAAACCGGTGTAATCGGACACTTCGGTTACCGGCAGGCCTTTCTCTGCTAACAGGCGGGCAGTACCGCCAGTGGACAGCAGCTCCACACCACGTGCAGAAAGTGCCTGAGCGAATTCGACGATACCGGCTTTATCAGAAACACTGAGCAGAGCGCGGCGGACTGGACGACGTTGTTGCATGGTAAATCCCCTGGATTTGACGATTACAGAGAGCGTTAGGTGAGTTTTCTACATAAAAACTCAACTAACACACCTGGCGGGGCCACTTTATTTAGCGCGAGCATTTTAACGAAAACGTTTGCGCAACGCTCGCACATTTTCACTTTTTCGTCGCATTGTGGATAAGTCTGTGAGTAATCAGGTATAAGGCGGGGTTTTGCTGGGGAATGCAGCAGTCAGTCATTTTTCTGTCATTTAAGGGTTGCGGCTCCGGGAGAACTCCCTATAATGCGCCTCCATCGACACGGCAGATGTGAATCACTTCACACAAACAGCCGGGTCGGTTGAAGAGAAAAGCGAAAATAAACGCTTGACTCTGAAAGAGGAAAGCGTAATATACGCCACCTCGCAACGGTGAGCGAAAGCCGCGTTGCACTGCTCTTTAACAATTTATCAGACAATCTGTGTGGGCACTCAAAGTGACATGGATTCTTAACGTCGCAAGACGAAAAATGAATACCAAAGTCTCTGAGTGAACATACGTAATTCATTACGAAGTTTAATTCACGAGCATCAAACTTAAATTGAAGAGTTTGATCATGGCTCAGATTGAACGCTGGCGGCAGGCCTAACACATGCAAGTCGAACGGTAGCACAGAAGAGCTTGCTCTTCGGGTGACGAGTGGCGGACGGGTGAGTAATGTCTGGGAAACTGCCTGATGGAGGGGGATAACTACTGGAAACGGTAGCTAATACCGCATAACGTCGCAAGACCAAAGAGGGGGACCTTCGGGCCTCTTGCCATCAGATGTGCCCAGATGGGATTAGCTAGTAGGTGGGGTAATGGCTCACCTAGGCGACGATCCCTAGCTGGTCTGAGAGGATGACCAGCCACACTGGAACTGAGACACGGTCCAGACTCCTACGGGAGGCAGCAGTGGGGAATATTGCACAATGGGCGCAAGCCTGATGCAGCCATGCCGCGTGTATGAAGAAGGCCTTCGGGTTGTAAAGTACTTTCAGCGAGGAGGAAGGCGGTGAGGTTAATAACCTCATCGATTGACGTTACTCGCAGAAGAAGCACCGGCTAACTCCGTGCCAGCAGCCGCGGTAATACGGAGGGTGCAAGCGTTAATCGGAATTACTGGGCGTAAAGCGCACGCAGGCGGTCTGTCAAGTCGGATGTGAAATCCCCGGGCTCAACCTGGGAACTGCATTCGAAACTGGCAGGCTAGAGTCTTGTAGAGGGGGGTAGAATTCCAGGTGTAGCGGTGAAATGCGTAGAGATCTGGAGGAATACCGGTGGCGAAGGCGGCCCCCTGGACAAAGACTGACGCTCAGGTGCGAAAGCGTGGGGAGCAAACAGGATTAGATACCCTGGTAGTCCACGCCGTAAACGATGTCGACTTGGAGGTTGTTCCCTTGAGGAGTGGCTTCCGGAGCTAACGCGTTAAGTCGACCGCCTGGGGAGTACGGCCGCAAGGTTAAAACTCAAATGAATTGACGGGGGCCCGCACAAGCGGTGGAGCATGTGGTTTAATTCGATGCAACGCGAAGAACCTTACCTACTCTTGACATCCAGAGAACTTAGCAGAGATGCTTTGGTGCCTTCGGGAACTCTGAGACAGGTGCTGCATGGCTGTCGTCAGCTCGTGTTGTGAAATGTTGGGTTAAGTCCCGCAACGAGCGCAACCCTTATCCTTTGTTGCCAGCGGTTAGGCCGGGAACTCAAAGGAGACTGCCAGTGATAAACTGGAGGAAGGTGGGGATGACGTCAAGTCATCATGGCCCTTACGAGTAGGGCTACACACGTGCTACAATGGCGCATACAAAGAGAAGCGACCTCGCGAGAGCAAGCGGACCTCATAAAGTGCGTCGTAGTCCGGATTGGAGTCTGCAACTCGACTCCATGAAGTCGGAATCGCTAGTAATCGTAGATCAGAATGCTACGGTGAATACGTTCCCGGGCCTTGTACACACCGCCCGTCACACCATGGGAGTGGGTTGCAAAAGAAGTAGGTAGCTTAACCTTCGGGAGGGCGCTTACCACTTTGTGATTCATGACTGGGGTGAAGTCGTAACAAGGTAACCGTAGGGGAACCTGCGGTTGGATCACCTCCTTACCTTAAAGAACCTGCCTTTGCAGTGTCCACACAGATTGTCTGATGAAAAGTAAAAAGCAAGGCGTCTTGCCGAAGCAGACTTTAGTGTCCCCTTCGTCTAGAGGCCCAGGACACCGCCCTTTCACGGCGGTAACAGGGGTTCGAATCCCCTAGGGGACGCCACTTGCTGGTTTGTGAGTGAAAGTCACCTGCCTTTATATCTCAAAACTAACTCTCTGAGTTACGTTTGAGATATTTGCTCTTTAAAAATCTGGATCAAGCTGAAAATTGAAACGACACACTGTGTCTGCTCTCCGTAATAAGAGCAGATGGTAGGTGTGTTCGAGTCTCTCAAATTTTCGCAATCAGAAGTGAAACAGCTTCGGGTTGTGAGGTTAAGCGACTAAGCGTACACGGTGGATGCCTAGGCAGTCAGAGGCGATGAAGGACGTGCTAATCTGCGATAAGCGTCGGTAAGGTGATATGAACCGTTATAGCCGACGATTTCCGAATGGGGAAACCCAGTGTGATTCGTCACACTATCGTTAAGTGAATACATAGCTTAACGAAGCGAACCAGGGGAACTGAAACATCTAAGTACCCTGAGGAAAAGAAATCAACCGAGATTCCCCCAGTAGCGGCGAGCGAACGGGGAGCAGCCCAGAGTCTGAATCAGCATGTGTGTCAGTGGAAGCGTCTGGAAAGTCGCAGGGTACAGGGTGATACTCCCGTACACGAAGATACACTTGCTGTGAACTCGAAGAGTAGGGCGGGACACGTGGTATCCTGTCTGAATATGGGGGGACCATCCTCCAAGGCTAAATACTCCTGACTGACCGATAGTGAACCAGTACCGTGAGGGAAAGGCGAAAAGAACCCCGGCGAGGGGAGTGAAAAAGAACCTGAAACCGTGTACGTACAAGCAGTGGGAGCCTGATTCGTCAGGTGACTGCGTACCTTTTGTATAATGGGTCAGCGACTTATATTCTGTAGCAAGGTTAACCGTATAGGGGAGCCGAAGGGAAACCGAGTCTTAACTGGGCGTTAAGTTGCAGGGTATAGACCCGAAACCCGGTGATCTAGCCATGGGCAGGTTGAAGGTTGGGTAACACTAACTGGAGGACCGAACCGACTAATGTTGAAAAATTAGCGGATGACTTGTGGCTGGGGGTGAAAGGCCAATCAAACCGGGAGATAGCTGGTTCTCCCCGAAAGCTATTTAGGTAGCGCCTCGTGAATTCATCTCCGGGGGTAGAGCACTGTTTCGGCTAGGGGGCCATCCCGGCTTACCAACCCGATGCAAACTGCGAATACCGGAGAATGTTATCACGGGAGACACACGGCGGGTGCTAACGTCCGTCGTGAAGAGGGAAACAACCCAGACCGCCAGCTAAGGTCCCAAAGTCATGGTTAAGTGGGAAACGATGTGGGAAGGCACAGACAGCCAGGATGTTGGCTTAGAAGCAGCCATCATTTAAAGAAAGCGTAATAGCTCACTGGTCGAGTCGGCCTGCGCGGAAGATGTAACGGGGCTAAACCATGCACCGAAGCTGCGGCAGCGACACTATGTGTTGTTGGGTAGGGGAGCGTTCTGTAAGCCGTTGAAGGTGGACTGTGAGGTCTGCTGGAGGTATCAGAAGTGCGAATGCTGACATAAGTAACGATAAAGCGGGTGAAAAACCCGCTCGCCGGAAGACCAAGGGTTCCTGTCCAACGTTAATCGGGGCAGGGTGAGTCGACCCCTAAGGCGAGGCCGAAAGGCGTAGTCGATGGGAAACAGGTTAATATTCCTGTACTCGGTGTTACTGCGAAGGGGGGACGGAGAAGGCTATGTTGGCCGGGCGACGGTTGTCCCGGTTTAAGCATGTAGGCGGAGGTTCCAGGTAAATCCGGAACCTTACTAACGCTGAGGTGTGATGACGAGGCACTACGGTGCTGAAGCAACAAATGCCCTGCTTCCAGGAAAAGCCTCTAAGCATCAGGTAACATCAAATCGTACCCCAAACCGACACAGGTGGTCAGGTAGAGAATACCAAGGCGCTTGAGAGAACTCGGGTGAAGGAACTAGGCAAAATGGTGCCGTAACTTCGGGAGAAGGCACGCTGATGGTAGGTGAAGCGACTTGCTCGTGGAGCTGAAATCAGTCGAAGATACCAGCTGGCTGCAACTGTTTATTAAAAACACAGCACTGTGCAAACACGAAAGTGGACGTATACGGTGTGACGCCTGCCCGGTGCCGGAAGGTTAATTGATGGGGTTAGCGGCAACGCGAAGCTCTTGATCGAAGCCCCGGTAAACGGCGGCCGTAACTATAACGGTCCTAAGGTAGCGAAATTCCTTGTCGGGTAAGTTCCGACCTGCACGAATGGCGTAATGATGGCCAGGCTGTCTCCACCCGAGACTCAGTGAAATTGAAATCGCTGTGAAGATGCAGTGTACCCGCGGCAAGACGGAAAGACCCCGTGAACCTTTACTATAGCTTGACACTGAACACTGGTCCTTGATGTGTAGGATAGGTGGGAGGCTTTGAAGCGTGGACGCCAGTCTGCGTGGAGCCAACCTTGAAATACCACCCTTTAATGGCTGGTGTTCTAACGTGGACCCGTAATCCGGGTTGCGGACAGTGTCTGGTGGGTAGTTTGACTGGGGCGGTCTCCTCCTAAAGAGTAACGGAGGAGCACGAAGGTTAGCTAATCCTGGTCGGACATCAGGAGGTTAGTGCAATGGCATAAGCTAGCTTGACTGCGAGAGTGACGGCTCGAGCAGGTGCGAAAGCAGGTCATAGTGATCCGGTGGTTCTGTATGGAAGGGCCATCGCTCAACGGATAAAAGGTACTCCGGGGATAACAGGCTGATACCGCCCAAGAGTTCATATCGACGGCGGTGTTTGGCACCTCGATGTCGGCTCATCACATCCTGGGGCTGAAGTAGGTCCCAAGGGTACGGCTGTTCGCCGTTTAAAGTGGTACGCGAGCTGGGTTTAGAACGTCGTGAGACAGTTCGGTCCCTATCTGCCGTGGGCGCTGGAGAATTGAGGGGGGCTGCTCCTAGTACGAGAGGACCGGAGTGGACGCATCACTGGTGTTCGGGTTGTCATGCCAATGGCACTGCCCGGTAGCTAAATGCGGAAAAGATAAGTGCTGAAAGCATCTAAGCACGAAACTTGCCCCGAGATGAGTTCTCCCTGACCCTTTAAGGGTCCTGAAGGAACGTTGAAGACGACGACGTTGATAGGTCGGGTGTGTAAGCGCAGCGATGCGTTGAGCTAACCGATACTAATGAACCGTGAGGCTTAACCTTACAACGCCGAAGCTGTTTCGGCGGATTTGAAAGACGATTTTCAGCTGATACAGATTACTCAGGCCGCACACGCTGCGTCCTGACAACAGAATTTGCCTGGCGGCTGTAGCGCGGTGGTCCCACCTGACCCCATGCCGAACTCAGAAGTGAAACGCCGTAGCGCCGATGGTAGTGTGGGGTCTCCCCATGCGAGAGTAGGGAACTGCCAGGCATCAATTAAAGAAACCCCGTACCGGAAGGTGCGGGGTTTTTTTGCCGTCTGCGCCTTACCGGGCCTACGGGGCCTGTAGGCCCGGTAAGCGTAGCGCCACCGGGCAACACCTGTGTATGACCGGATACACAGGTGGCACATCAGACCGGGAACACAGGTAACACTTTTCTAGTCTATCCGGATCACACTCTGGGTTTTCCGGTCATAGTACGCAAGCGTTATTCCATTGAAGATGATGGCCTCAAGGCCATCATCCTGCTCTTCCAGCATGACGAACTCCCCGATCAACGCTTCACTCAGGAACACCATTTTTCCCATATAAAGTGCCCCTTTCGACATCACCTTATGCAGCCGGGCTCCTGCCGGATAGGTGAACTCCGGAACCCTGCCATCCCAGCGCCGTCCGGAGGGTGTCCAGACGGTTCCGGGTGTTGCCCCGTTCAGCGCTTCATGGGGCCTTTCATGATTAAATTCCTTCCGGTAATGGCTGAACCAGACCTGCTGCTCCTCCATCGTCATGAAGGTATTGCCATGTTTCAGCGCGCTTTTCAGGGAACGGTGCATGCGTTCGTGCCGCCCGTTTTCCTCCGGATGACCCAGCCGGATACGTTCCGGCCTGACGCCCAGCTTTATCAGCCAGACCGCAAGACGGCTTAACCCGGCGATACCTGTCCCCGCGAAGGGCTGACCGTTGTCGGTTCTGAGCACCTCCGGGAGCCCGTACTCCAGGAACGCATCAGTCAGGCACTGTCTGACGAAGGGCTCGCTCTCCCGGTCCGTTCCCCGGCAGCTCAGCAGATACCGGCTGTGGTTATCGGTCAGGGTGAAGGGGTGGCAGTATTCCCTGCTCAGCAGCCTGAACCTGCCCTTAAAGTCCGCGCTCCAGACCTGATTGTTCTCACTGATGGTGGTCAGGGGCTGGCGGTTGCCCGGCGTCCGGCGTTTTCGCTTTTTATCCGGAACCAGGCCCTCCCGTTTAAGGATATCGCCGATGGTACTGGCGGCAGGCACGGTAAAACCGACATGATGATTGAGGCACCACATCCGCAGTTTTTTGGGCCCCCAGTCAGGGTGCTTTTGCCGCAGGGCCGTCAGGTAAGCCGCGATACCATCCGGAACGGACCGGGAGTGCGAGTGCGGGGCACGGGAGTGGTCAGAGAGGGATGAGAGGTCATCCGGGTCGAAGCGTTGAAGCCATTTATAGCCGGTCTTGCGGCTGATGCCGAAGAGCCGACAGAGGGCGGAAAAGGAGTCCGTGCCTGCGTGGCAGGCACGGATAAAATCAAGGCGTTGCATGGGTCGGGTCTCAGTCCAGGGCATAGCGAGTCTCCTCTTCTATGCCAGTTATAACTGTTACCCATGTATCCGGTCTAAAGTGTTACCCATGTTTCCGGTTCATACCCCTGCCGCACCCAATCCCTTCCTTGAAACTTTCTCACCTTTCACATGCAGACTCGACATTTGCCTGATTCCTGGTTATTGTCAGCTATCTGGATGTCTAAACGTTTATACGTATGCTTTGAGGATTTAAGGTTATGCCGATTCGGGTGCAGGACGAGCTACCAGCCGTCAATTTCTTGCGTGATGAAAATGTCTTTGTGATGAAGGCATCGCGCGCTACAGGTCAGGAAATTCGTCCTCTGAAGGTGCTTATCCTCAACCTGATGCCAAAGAAGATTGAGACTGAAAACCAGTTCCTCCGTTTGCTCTCTAACTCCCCGCTGCAGGTCGATATTCAGCTGCTGCGTATTGATGCGCGTGAGTCCCGCAACACACCTTCAGAGCATCTCAATAACTTCTACTGCAACTTCGATGATATCCGCGACGAGAATTTCGATGGCCTGATTGTCACCGGCGCACCACTGGGCCTGGTAGAGTTCAACGACGTGGCCTACTGGCCACAAATCAAGCAGGTGCTGGAGTGGGCTAAAGATCATGTCACTTCCACGCTGTTTGTCTGCTGGGCAGTGCAGGCTGCACTCAATATTCTTTATGGCATACCTAAGCAGACCCGGAGCGAAAAACTGTCGGGCGTCTATGAGCACCATATTCTGCACCCCCATGCGTTGCTGACACGTGGCTTCGATGATTCCTTCCTGGCCCCTCATTCACGCTATGCCGATTTCCCGGCTGCACTGATCCGCGACTACACCGATCTGGAGATCCTCGCCGAGAGCGAAGAGGGTGATGCCTACCTGTTCGCCAGCAAAGACAAGCGTATTGCTTTTGTCACCGGCCATCCGGAATACGATCCCGATACCCTGGCGAGCGAATATTTCCGTGATGTCGAAGCGGGTTTGAACCCGGACGTGCCGTACAACTATTTCCCGCAAAACGATCCACAGAACAAACCGCGGGCAACCTGGCGCAGCCATGGCAATCTGCTGTTTACTAACTGGCTCAACTATTACGTCTACCAGATCACGCCATACGATCTGCGCCACATGAATCCGACGCTGGAGTAATCCTCTGAGGATCCTCATCCTGTAGCGTTTCAGCTCTCCAGTTAAGGCACCTTCGGGTGCCTTTTTTATTTCCGAAATCCCATCCGTCTGGTGAATGATTTTTAAACTCATCAATATCAATGCATTACATGCATTTAAAATTAAAAATGGAAATAGTTTTTGATTTTACGATAAATCCAGATAGTCTTAATTTTGCTGAACGAAAACTACACAACGATCTTCGTTCGCGTGGGGGAAGTGAATTCGGATCAACGACGAGGAGCAGTAAAATGAATCAACAGGCAACCATTATCGATGAACTGGCCTTTAACCAACCGCATGGGGAGCAGGAGCAGCAGGTTCTGACGCCCGATGCCGTTGAATTTCTTACCGAGCTGGTGACCCGCTTCACGCCAAAACGCAATAAGTTACTGGCGGCACGTATCCAGCAGCAGCAAGACATTGATAATGGAAAGCTGCCTGACTTTATTTCGGAAACCGATTCCATTCGTGAAGGTGACTGGGCGATCCGCGGCATTCCGCAGGATCTGCAGGACCGACGCGTCGAGATCACCGGCCCGGTAGAGCGCAAAATGGTGATCAATGCGCTGAATGCCAATGTGAAAGTCTTTATGGCCGATTTTGAAGATTCGCTGGCACCTGACTGGAGCAAAGTGATCGAAGGGCAGATCAACCTGCGCGACGCGGTGAACGGTACCATCAGCCACACCAATGAAGCCGGCAAAATTTATCAACTCAAGCCCAACCCGGCGGTACTGGTCTGTCGCGTGCGCGGCCTGCATTTACCGGAAAAACATGTTACCTGGAACGGGGAAGCGATCCCCGGCAGCCTGTTCGACTTTGCCCTCTACTTCTTCCACAACCATAAGACCTTGCTGGCCAAAGGCAGCGGTCCCTACTTCTACCTGCCGAAAACGCAGGCCTGGCAGGAAGCGGCCTGGTGGAGTGAGGTCTTCAGCTATGCCGAGGATCGTTTCGATCTGCCGCGCGGCACCATCAAAGCCACCCTGTTGATTGAAACCCTGCCAGCTGTGTTCCAGATGGATGAAATTCTGCATGCCCTGCGCGACCACATTGTGGGCCTGAACTGCGGCCGCTGGGATTACATCTTCAGCTATATCAAGACCCTGAAAAACCACCCGGATCGCGTCCTGCCGGACCGTCAGGTGGTCACTATGGATAAATCATTCCTGAATGCCTACTCACGTCTGCTGATCAAGACCTGCCACAAACGCGGCGCCTTCGCGATGGGCGGCATGGCAGCCTTTATCCCGAGTAAAGACAGCGAACGTAACAATCAGGTGCTGAACAAGGTGAAGGCCGACAAAGAGCTGGAAGCCAGCAACGGCCATGACGGAACCTGGGTGGCGCACCCTGGGCTGGCCGATACCGCCATGGAGGTGTTCAACCGTATCCTGGGCGATAACATAAATCAGCTGCACGTGACCCGCGAAGACGATGCGCCCATCACCGCCGCTCAGTTGCTCGAGCCGTGCGAGGGCGAGCGCACCGAAGAGGGGATGCGCGCCAATATCCGCGTGGCGGTGCAGTACATCGAGGCATGGATCTCCGGCAACGGCTGTGTGCCGATTTACGGTCTGATGGAGGATGCCGCCACCGCCGAGATCTCACGTACCTCTATCTGGCAGTGGATCCACCATCAGAAGACCCTCAGCAACGGCAAACCGGTGACTAAAGCCCTGTTCCGCCAGATGCTGTCGGAAGAGATGCTGAACATTCAGGAAGAGCTGGGCGAGCACCGCTTCAGCAGCGGTCGCTTCGATGCCGCCGCACGCCTGATGGAACAGATCACCACCTCAGATGACTTAATCGACTTCCTGACGCTGCCTGGCTACCGCCTGCTGGCCTGATTTCACCACATAACAATAATGGAGCATCTGCACATGAAAACCCGTACCCAACAAATCGAAGCATTACAGAACGAGTGGACTCAACCGCGCTGGGAAGGCATTGAACGCCCGTACAGCGCAGAGGAAGTGATGAAGTTACGCGGCTCGGTTAACCCGGAGTGCACCCTGGCGCAGCTTGGGGCGGCCAAAATGTGGCGTCTGCTGCACGGCGAATCGAAAAAGGGCTACATCAACAGCCTCGGCGCGCTGACCGGCGGCCAGGCCTTGCAGCAGGCGAAAGCGGGGATTGAAGCGGTCTATCTCTCAGGCTGGCAGGTCGCGGCGGACGCCAACCTGGCGTCCAGCATGTACCCGGACCAGTCCCTCTACCCGGCAAACTCCGTTCCGGCCGTGGTGGAGCGCATCAACAACACCTTCCGTCGTGCGGATCAGATCCAGTGGGCCTCCGGTATTGAGCCAAACGATCCGCGCTTTGTGGATTACTTCCTGCCGATTGTTGCCGATGCGGAAGCGGGCTTTGGCGGGGTACTGAACGCCTTCGAGCTGATGAAATCGATGATTGAGGCCGGTGCAGCGGCTGTTCACTTCGAAGATCAGCTGGCCTCGGTGAAGAAGTGCGGACATATGGGCGGCAAAGTGCTGGTCCCGACTCAGGAAGCGATCCAGAAACTGGTGGCGGCTCGTCTGGCCGCTGACGTGCTGGGCGTCCCGACGCTGGTGATTGCCCGTACCGATGCCGATGCGGCGGACCTGATCACCTCCGATTGTGACCCTTACGACAGCCAGTTCATTACCGGGGAGCGCACCAGCGAAGGTTTCTACCGTACCCATGCCGGCATTGAGCAGGCGATCAGCCGCGGTCTGGCCTACGCCCCTTATGCCGACCTGGTGTGGTGCGAAACCTCCACTCCGGATCTGGCCCTGGCTAAACGCTTCGCTGACGCCATCCATGCGAAATACCCGGGCAAACTGCTGGCCTATAACTGCTCCCCGTCCTTCAACTGGCAGAAAAACCTGGACGATAAAACCATCGCCAGCTTCCAGCAGGAGCTGTCGGACATGGGCTACAAATATCAGTTCATCACCCTCGCGGGTATTCACAGCATGTGGTTCAACATGTTCGACCTGGCGCATGCTTATGCCCAGGGCGAAGGCATGAAGCACTACGTTGAGAAGGTCCAACAGCCGGAATTTGAGGCCAGCAAACAGGGCTACACCTTCGCCTCGCACCAGCAGGAAGTGGGCACGGGCTACTTCGATAAAGTCACCACTATTATTCAGGGCGGCGCCTCCTCCGTCACTGCCCTGACCGGGTCAACCGAAGAAGCACAGTTCTGATATTTTTCCCCTCTTCCCTCTGGGGAGAGGGTTAGGGTGAGGGGGAATCAATGTCGCGTGGCCTGGAATTATTGATTGCACAAACCATCCTGCAGGGCTTTGATGCCCAGTATGGTCGTTTCCTTGAAGTGACGTCTGGGGCGCAGCAGCGCTTTGAGCAGGCCGACTGGCATGCGGTGCAGCAGGCCATGAAGCAGCGTATCCACCTTTACGATCATCACGTTGGCCTGGTGGTGGAGCAATTGCGCTGCATCACCGGCCACACCAGTACCGATGCCGCATTCTTGCTGCAGGTGAAAGAGCATTACACCCATCTGCTGCCGGATTACCCTCGCTTTGAAATTGCGGAAAGCTTTTTCAATTCCGTCTATTGTCGGCTGTTTGACCACCGTTCCCTGTCACCGGAGCGGCTCTTTATTTTTAGCTCTCAGCCTGAGCAACGCCTTCGTGCCTTGCCGCGTCCGCTGGCGAAAGCATTTTTTCCCGAGCACGGCTGGGAGGCGCTGTTAACCAAGGTGTTAGCCGATCTGCCCCTGCGTCTGCCGTGGCAAAATCGCCCGCGTGATGTCGGGTATATCATTGCTCATCTCTCGGAAACGCTCGGGACCGATAACCTGCAGAACTGCCATCTTCAAATCGCTAACGAACTGTTCTATCGCAACAAAGCCGCCTGGCTGGTAGGTAAGCTGATTACGCCGGACGTCACGCTGCCGTTTTTGCTGCCCATTCACCGCAGCGATGAAGGGGAGCTGGCGGTCGATACCTGTCTGACCACCAGCTCCGAGGCGAGCATCGTTTTCGGCTTCGCCCGCTCCTATTTTATGGTGTATGCCCCGCTGCCGGGGGCGCTGGTAGAGTGGCTGCGGGAGATCCTGCCGGGTAAAACCACCGCCGAACTGTACATGGCGATAGGCTGCCAGAAACACGCCAAAACCGAGAGTTACCGGGAGTATCTGCACTATATCAACCGTGCTGATGAGCAGTTTATCGAGGCGCCGGGCATTCGCGGCATGGTGATGCTGGTCTTTACCCTGCCGGGGTTTGATCGGGTGTTTAAGGTGATTAAGGATAAATTCGCCCCGCAAAAAGAGATGACGGCCGCCCACGTGCGCGCCTGCTATCAGCTGGTGAAGGAGCACGATCGCGTCGGGCGAATGGCGGATACCCAGGAGTTTGAGAACTTCGTGTTGGATAAGCGGCAGATTGCGCCGGAACTGATGGCGCTGCTGTTGCAGGAAGCGCCTGGCAAGATTACCGATCTGGGCGACCGGATCGCCATCAGCCATCTCTATATCGAACGGCGGATGGTGCCGCTCAATATCTGGCTGGAGCAGGTGGAGGGGCAGGCGCTTCACGATGCGATAGAAGAATATGGCAACGCTATCCGCCAGCTGGCGGCGGCCAACATCTTTCCGGGCGATATGCTGTTTAAAAACTTCGGCGTCACCCGGCACGGGCGGGTGGTGTTCTACGATTACGACGAAATCTGCTACATGACGGAAGTGAATTTCCGCCAGATCCCGCCCCCGCGTTATCCGGAGGATGAGCTCGCCAGCGAGCCGTGGTATAGCGTCTCGCCGGGGGACGTTTTCCCGGAGGAGTTTCGGCACTGGCTCTGCGCTGACCCGCGCATCGGAGCGCTGTTTGAAGAGATGCATGCCGATCTGTTTCGCGCTGACTACTGGCGGAGCCTGCAGACGCGCATCCAGAACGGGCATGTGGAAGATGTGTATGCTTACCGGCGCAAGCAGCGGTTTAGCGTCAGATACACGACTTAACGAATCCCACCATACGCCAGCGTCACTTCCTTCGCCGCTTTGATCACCAGCGCCCCCAACTCGGTCACGCGATCGTCGGTCATTCGCGAGATTGGCCCGGAAATGGAGATGGCGGCAAAGGGTTCACGATGCTCGTCATAAATGCAGGCGGCAAGACAGCGCAGACCGAGGGCATGCTCTTCATCATCAAAGGAGTAGCCGCGCTTGCGCGTCAGGGCTAAATCCTCTTTCAGATGCAGTGGGGAAACCAGCGTCGCGTGGGTATAAGCATGTAAGCCTTTGCGGTGCAGCAGCCCGGTGACCTGCTCCTCGCTGAGCTGGGAGAGGAACGCTTTTCCTGCCCCGGAGGCGTGCATCGGCAGCTTGCCGCCAATCGGCGCAGACATGCGCATCAGCTGGGTGCACTGCACCTGGTCGATAATAATCGCCTGGTGATCGCTCTGGTCGAGCACCGCCAGGTTGACCGTCTCCCCGGAATCTTCCATCAGCTTGCGCAGGATCGGATGGACGATGGCGAGCAGGTTACGGCTCTGCAAAAAGCTGCTGCCGACGATAAACGCGTGGGCGCCCACGGACCAGTGCCCCAGCTCGCCCACCTGACGGACAAAGCCCAACTGCTGCATAGTGGTGAGCAGGCGATGGGTAGTGGAGTTCGGCAGGCCTGCCTGCTGGGCCAGCTCGGTGAGCGCCACGCTGCTGTGCGACTCGGCTATCCACTCCAGCAGTTTAAGGCCCCGCGTCAGGGACTGGACTTGTCCGCCCGGCTGGGCGGTTGCGGCGGCAGGTTTTCTGCCGCGTTTAGCGGGAACGGTGGCAACCATGACAGGCTCCTTTTTCTGTATCGTGGAAATCATTTTCGTTTTATTTGGCTGTTTTGCAACCGCTATCCTTACTGATCGGAGGAGTTATAGTGAACATGTCTCATGTTACCGCGGTGTGACTTTTCCCCTTTGCAAGATTATGCCAGTATGGTCTGCTGGCCTTTTGGCCTGGTTGAGCGTTGTCGGGAGCAAGTGTGAGCAGCAAAGTAGATCAACTTCGTGCGCAGTTAAATGAACGCATTCTGGTGCTGGATGGCGGTATGGGCACCATGATCCAGAGCTATCGTCTGAGTGAAGACGACTTTCGCGGCGACCGCTTCGCCGACTGGCCCTGCGATCTGAAAGGTAACAACGACCTGCTGGTGCTCAGCAAGCCAGAGATTATCGCCGCCATTCATTACGCCTATTTCGAGGCGGGTGCGGATATCGTTGAGACCAACACCTTCAACTCGACAACCATCGCCATGGCGGATTATCAGATGGAATCCCTGTCGGCGGAGATTAACTACGAGGCGGCCAAACTGGCGCGTGCCTGTGCCGACGAGTGGACGGCCCGCACGCCAGAGAAACCGCGCTACGTTGCCGGGGTACTTGGCCCGACCAACCGCACCGCCTCTATCTCACCGGATGTGAACGATCCGGCGTTCCGTAATGTCACCTTTGACCAGCTGGTGGCCGCGTACCGCGAGTCGACCCGCGCGCTGGTGGAAGGCGGTTCCGATCTGATCATGATCGAGACGGTGTTCGATACCCTCAACGCCAAAGCCGCAATCTATGCGGTTAAAGAGGAGTTCGACGCCCTGGGCGTGGACCTGCCGATCATGATCTCCGGCACCATCACCGATGCTTCTGGCCGTACCCTCTCCGGGCAGACCACCGAGGCGTTTTACAACTCCCTGCGCCATGCCGATGCCCTGAGCTTCGGCCTGAACTGTGCCCTGGGGCCGGACGAACTGCGCCAGTATGTGCAGGAGCTGTCCCGTATCGCTGATTGCTACGTGACCGCCCACCCGAACGCTGGCCTGCCAAACGCCTTTGGTGAATACGATCTCGACGCCGCGACGATGGCGGAGCAGATCCGCGAGTGGGCAGCATCCGGATTCCTGAATATTGTCGGCGGCTGCTGCGGTACCACGCCAGAGCATATCGCCGCCATGAGCAATGCCGTGGCGGGGCTGCCACCGCGTAAATTGCCCGAGCTGCCGGTTGCCTGCCGCCTTGCTGGCCTTGAACCGTTGAACATCGGCGATGACAGCCTGTTTGTGAACGTCGGGGAACGTACCAACGTCACCGGCTCCGCGAAATTCAAGCGCCTGATCAAAGAAGAGAAATACAGCGAAGCGCTGGATGTTGCCCGCCAGCAGGTAGAGAGCGGCGCGCAAATTATCGATATCAACATGGATGAGGGGATGCTCGACGCCGAAGCGGCGATGGTGCGTTTCCTCAACCTGATTGCCGGTGAGCCGGACATTGCCCGCGTGCCGATTATGATCGACTCCTCAAAATGGGAAGTGATCGAGAAAGGCCTGAAGTGCATCCAGGGCAAGGGCATCGTCAACTCCATCTCGATGAAAGAGGGGGTTGAGCCCTTTATCCATCACGCCAAACTGGTGCGCCGCTACGGTGCCGCCGTGGTGGTAATGGCCTTTGATGAAGTCGGCCAGGCCGATACCCGTGAGCGCAAAATTGAGATCTGCCGCCGCGCGTACCAGATTTTGACCGAAGAGGTCGGCTTCCCACCGGAAGACATAATCTTTGACCCGAACATTTTTGCCGTTGCGACCGGGATCGAAGAGCACAACAACTATGCCCAGGACTTTATCGGCGCCTGCGAAGACATCAAACGCGAGCTGCCGCATGCCCTGATCTCCGGCGGTGTCTCCAACGTCTCGTTCTCGTTCCGCGGTAACGACCCGGTGCGTGAGGCGATCCACGCGGTGTTCCTCTACTACGCCATCCGTAACGGGATGGACATGGGGATCGTTAACGCCGGCCAGCTGGCGATTTATGACGACCTGCCAGCGGAGTTGCGCGACGGCGTTGAAGACGTGATCCTCAACCGTCGCGACGACGCCACCGAGCGCATGCTGGAGCTGGCCGAAAAATATCGCGGCAGCAAAGCCGATGACAGCGCCAACGTGCAGCAGGCGGAGTGGCGTTCCTGGGACGTGAAAAAGCGTCTCGAATATTCGCTGGTAAAAGGCATCACCGAGTTTATCGAGCTGGATACCGAAGAGGCCCGCCAGCAGGCCGCGCGTCCGATTGAGGTGATTGAAGGCCCGCTGATGGACGGCATGAACGTGGTGGGCGATCTGTTCGGTGAAGGCAAAATGTTCCTGCCGCAGGTGGTCAAATCCGCCCGCGTAATGAAACAGGCGGTGGCTTACCTGGAACCTTACATCGAAGCCAGTAAAGAAAAAGGCTCCAGTAACGGCAAGATGGTGATCGCCACCGTGAAAGGGGACGTGCATGACATCGGCAAAAACATCGTCGGCGTGGTGCTGCAGTGTAATAACTACGAGATTATCGATCTGGGCGTGATGGTTCCGGCGGATAAAATCCTCAAAACCGCGCGGGAAGTGAATGCCGACCTGATAGGCCTCTCCGGGCTGATCACCCCGTCGCTGGACGAGATGGTCAACGTGGCGAAAGAGATGGAGCGCCAGGGCTTTACCCTGCCGCTGCTGATTGGCGGCGCGACTACCTCGAAAGCGCACACCGCGGTGAAGATCGAGCAGAACTACAGCGGGCCGACGGTGTATGTGCAGAACGCCTCGCGCACGGTGGGCGTGGTTTCGGCGCTGCTGTCGGCAACCCAGCGGGACGACTTTGTCGCCCGAACCCGCAAAGAGTACGAAACGGTGCGTATCCAGCACGCGCGCAAAAAGCCGCGTACCCCGCCGGTAACCCTGGCCGCGGCACGGGATAACGACCTGGCCTTTGACTGGTCAAGCTATACGCCGCCGGTTGCCCATCGTCTGGGCGTGCAGGAGGTCACGGCCAGCATCGAGACCCTGCGCAACTACATCGACTGGACACCGTTCTTTATGACCTGGTCGCTGGCCGGAAAATACCCGCGCATTCTCGAAGATGAGGTGGTGGGTGAAGAGGCCCAGCGCCTGTTTAAAGACGCTAATGACCTGCTCGATCAGCTCAGCGCTGAGAAAACCCTCAACCCGCGCGGCGTGGTAGGGCTGTTCCCGGCCAACCGCGTGGGGGATGACATCGAAATCTATCGCGATGAAACCCGCACCTATGTACTGACGGTCAGCCATCATCTGCGTCAACAGACCGAGAAGGTCGGTTTCGCCAACTATTGTCTGGCCGATTTCGTCGCGCCGAAGCTGAGCGGCAAAGCGGACTACATCGGTGCCTTTGCCGTCACCGGTGGGCTGGAGGAGGACGCGCTGGCGGAGGCCTTTGAAGCGCAGCACGATGATTACAACAAAATCATGGTCAAAGCGATTGCCGACCGTCTGGCCGAGGCCTTTGCCGAATACCTGCATGAGCGGGTGCGTAAAGTGCACTGGGGCTATGCGCCGAACGAGAACCTCAGCAACGAGGAGCTGATCCGCGAGAACTACCAGGGCATTCGCCCGGCGCCAGGCTACCCGGCCTGCCCGGAACATACCGAGAAAGGCACCATCTGGCAGCTGCTGGATGTTGAAACCCATACCGGGATGAAACTCACCGAGTCCTTCGCCATGTGGCCGGGGGCGTCGGTGTCCGGCTGGTATTTCAGCCATCCTGACAGCAAGTATTACGCCGTGGCGCAGATCCAGCGCGATCAGGTGGAGGATTATGCTCTGCGTAAAGGGATGAGCGTTTCTGAAGTTGAGCGCTGGCTGGCACCGAATCTGGGGTACGACGCGGATTAAGGTCACGTTTCCTTACAACAAACAGGGCACCTACAGGGTGCCCTGTCTCTTTCTTACGTTTGACCCCTTATACTTGAGAAGAGCTCAGGTCAGGCGTAGGCCGGATAAGCGAAGCGCCATCCGGCGTTTCTGGCATGGGCTTAAGGAACTGATAACGAAAAGGAGAACCTACATCCGTGCTGACTCTGCTACATCTGCTTTCTGCCGTGGCGTTGCTGGTCTGGGGCACGCACATTGTCCGTACCGGCGTGATGCGTGTTTTTGGTGCCCGTTTACGTACCGTCCTCAGCCGCAGCGTTGAGAAAAAGCCGCTCGCCTTCTGCGCCGGCATTGGCGTGACCGCGCTGGTGCAAAGCAGCAACGCCACCACCATGCTGGTCACCTCATTTGTGGCTCAGGATCTGGTGGCGCTGACCCCTGCGCTGGTGATTGTCCTTGGCGCTGATGTCGGCACCGCCCTGATGGCGCGCGTGTTAACCTTCGATCTCTCCTGGCTGTCGCCGCTGCTGATTTTCATCGGCGTGATTTTCTTCCTTGGCCGCAAGCAGACCCGCGCCGGTCAGCTGGGACGCGTGGGAATTGGCCTTGGTCTGATTCTGCTGGCGCTGGAGTTGATCGTCCAGGCCGTCACCCCTATCACCCAGGCCAGCGGCGTTCAGGTCATTTTCGCCTCGCTGACCGGCGATATCCTGCTGGATGCGCTGATTGGCGCGGTGTTTGCCCTGATCAGTTACTCCAGCCTGGCGGCTGTGCTGTTAACCGCCACACTCACCGCGGCGGGGATCATCTCCTTCCCGGTGGCGCTTTGTCTGGTGATTGGCGCCAACCTTGGCTCCGGCCTGCTGGCAGTACTCAACAACAGCGCCGCTAACGCTGCAGCCCGTCGCGTGGCGCTCGGCAGCCTGCTGTTCAAGCTGGTGGGTAGCCTGGCCATTCTGCCGTTCATTTATCCGCTGGCGAATCTGATGGACAACCTGCCGCTGCCGAAATCGGAGCTGGTGATCTACTTCCACGTCTTCTACAACCTGGTGCGCTGCGTGGTGATGGTGCCCTTTGCCGGCGTGATGGCACGATTCTGTGAACGAATTATCCGTGATGAACCCGAGCTGGATGCGCGCCTGAAACCCAAGCATCTGGACACTTCAGCCCTGGATACCCCGGCGCTGGCACTGGCTAATGCCGCCCGGGAAACGCTGCGCATGGGCGATGCCATGGAGCAGATGCTGGAGGGGCTGAAAAAGGTGATGCACGGCGAACCGCGAGAAGAGAAAGAGCTGCGCAAGCTCGCGGATGACATCAACGTGCTCTATACCGCCATCAAGCTCTATCTGGCGCGGATGCCAAAAGATGAGCTGGCGGAGGAGGAGTCCCGTCGCTGGGCGGAGATCATCGAGATGTCGCTCAACCTCGAGCAGGCCTCCGATATTGTCGAGCGCATGGGGAGTGAAATTGCGGATAAATCGCTGGCGGCTCGCCGGGCGTTTTCCCTCGAAGGCGTTAAAGAGCTGGATGCGCTGCACGATCAGCTGCTCGCCAACCTGAAGCTGGCGATGTCAGTCTTCTTCTCCAGCGATCTGGCCAGCGCCCGTCGTCTGCGCCGTAACAAGCACCGTTTCCGCATTCTCAACCGCCGCTATTCCCACGCGCACGTTGACCGGCTGCACCAGCAGAACGTGCAAAGTATCGAGACCAGCTCCCTGCATATGGGGCTGCTGGGGGATATGAAACGTCTCAACTCCCTGTTCTGCGCGGTGGCGTACAGCGTGATGGAGCAGCCGGATGAAGATGATGGCCGGGATGAGTATTAATCTGGATAACGCCTCGCAGAAGTGAACTGCGGGGCGTGACGACAGTCCTCTGGCACGCTACCGTGAAGCCCTTATTTTCCCGGAGGGTATAGAAAATGCTCATTTACTACGCTACGCTGCAACACATCATGCGCATTGCTACGGGAGTTATCATGCGCACCAGACCAGGCATTAAAAAATCTGTGAATGTCTCTCTGTCGCCAGAGGTACTGGAGCATGCACGTCAACTTAACATCAACCTGTCCGCAGTTTTGACCGAAGCGTTGATGGAGAAATTTCGTGAAAATAAACGGGCGGAGTGGTTGCAGGACAACGCCTCTTCCATTGAAGCGGTTAATCAGTGGGTAGATGAAAACGGCTCATTCAGTGATTTTCAGCGATCGTTCTGATGGAACAGTTCTTCGCGTACCAGAATAAAGGACCCGGAAAAGGAGTTTATCCTTATCTGGTTAATCTTCAGCACCCGATAGCCAGTGTGTTAAAGCATGTGCTGGTGGCGCCAGCGATCGAATTAGCTCAATTGTCAGGTAATAAACCACCTGCCAAAATTTGTCCTGTTGTCGACATAGCCGAAAAGCCACATGTGGTGATGACGCATATGATGGCGGGGATCCCGGCAAAGGAGGTCGGCGAGCGTATTGCTGCTTTAACCCATGAACGAACCGCATTACGGGATGCTCTCGATTTTCTCATCAATGGATACTAACCCATTTTTGTTGCCCGCAACCTAAGGTATATTTCGCCTCTACAGGAGAAATTATGCTGCCAACTCAATCCACCCGATTAAACAAATACATTAGCGAGAGCGGGATCTGCTCGCGTCGCGAGGCTGACCGTTACATCGAACAGGGCAACGTGTTTATCAATGGTAAACGCGGCACCATCGGCGATCAGGTCGCCCCTGGCGACGTGGTCAAAGTGAATGGTCAACTGATCGAGCCCCGGGACGAAGAAGACCTGGTGTTTATCGCGCTGAATAAACCGGTTGGCATTGTCAGTACCACAGAGGATGGCGAGCGCGACAACATCGTCGATTTCGTCAACCACAGCAGCCGTATCTTCCCGATTGGCCGTCTGGATAAAGACTCCCAGGGGCTGATTTTCCTCACCAACCACGGCGATCTGGTGAATAAAATCCTGCGGGCCGGTAACGACCACGAGAAAGAGTACATCGTCACGGTCAACAAGCCGGTCACGGACGACTTTATTCGCGGGATGGGGGCGGGCGTGCCGATCCTCGGTACGGTGACGAAAAAGTGCAAGGTGAAGAAAGAAGCGCCGTTCGCGTTTCGTATCACCCTGGTTCAGGGCTTAAACCGCCAGATCCGCCGCATGTGCGAACATTTTGGTTTCGAAGTGACCAGGCTGGAACGTACCCGCATCATGAACGTTAGTCTCTCCGGCATCCCGCTGGGTGAATGGCGCGATCTGACCGGGGATGAGTTGATTGAGCTGTTTAAGCTGATCGAGAATTCGTCCTCAGAAGCGAAGCCGAAAGCGAAGGCAAAACCGAAAACGCAGGGCATTAAACGCCCGGTGGTTAAAGCCCCGCAGGGGGAAGAGAAAAGCAAAGCCAAACCGGCCGGGAACGGAAAACGCTTTACCCAGCCAGGGCGCAAAAAGAAAGGGCGCTAATCAGCGCCTTCCACGGGTTGGGGTACTGGCCGACCAGGAAAACGTTGCCTCTTTATCCACTTTATAAGCCTGCTCTTTTTTAAGTTTGCGGGCTTTTTTGGCTTCCACTTCACGCTGAGCCATCAGTTTATCGATGTACTCTTTTTTAACGTGATTGGTTTCGGCGTTGGTCAGCAGTCGGCCATGGGCGATACGGGCGCGATCGAGCAGGGTTTTCAGTTCGCGCTGCTCGCTTTCCGTCATCTCTTTCTGGGTCAATCTCGGTGTGGACATACCTGAAGCCTCCTGTGGACGAGGCTTCAGTGTAAAGCATGCCTTCGCTGTCGCGAAGCTGAATTAACTTTCCTTCACCACATCGCGTTTCTTTTGGTCATCGATCGGCTTACCCGACCAGTAACCTGCCAGCAGCGAGCCGGACAGGTTATGCCATACCGAGAACAGCGCGCCCGGCAGTGCCGCCAGCGGCGAGAAGTAGATTTTGCCGAGCGCCGCGGCCAGGCCAGAGTTTTGCATCCCCACCTCAATCGCCAGCGTGCGGCAGGTGGATTCGTCAAAGCCGAACAGCTTCCCGCCCCAGTAACCGCCCAGCAGGCCGATAGTGTTGTGCAGCACCACGGCGATAATCACCACAAAACCAACCGAGGCGATATGCGCCGCAGAACCGGCCACCACGGCGCTGATGATCGCCAGAATACACAGCATTGAAAATGCTGGCAGGTACGGCTCCACGGCTTTCACCAGCCGCGGGAACAGGTGGTGGATAACCAGCCCCAGCGCAATCGGGATCACCACGATCTGCAGAATGCTCAGCAGCATCCCCATCACATCCACCTGAATGTGGGCATCCACGTACAGACGCGTCAGCAGCGGGGTCGCTACTACGCCCACCAGCGTGGAGACAGAAGAGATGGTCACCGACAGGGCCACATCGCCTTTCGCCAGATAGATCATCACGTTGGAGGCCGTCCCGCTGGCGACGCTGCCCACCAGTACCATCCCGGCGGAAAGATCCGGCGGCATCTTAAAAGCAATAGCCAGCAACCATGCCGCCAGCGGCATCACCAGGTAGTGCAGGAAAATCCCTGCCGCGACCGGCGCCGGGCGTGACAGGACGCGTTTAAAATCGTCGATTTTCAGGTGTACGCCCATGCCGAACATGATCAGCATCAGCAGCGTGGTGACCCACGGGCCGATAGGAGTAAAAGTGGTTGGGGTGTAATACGCTAATACAGAGAGCAGCAGCGCCCATAACGGGAACAGCCGGGTGATGGCGGATAACATACGGATTCCTTGCGATTGTGTTGTGTCATGTAGTTATAAAAAAGCCGGGTTCGAGCCCGGCTTAGAGATAGTGTTTATCCTGCTAACTAATTTTATTCAACCAAATTTTCTTCATGATCCCGGGTGCAGGCTTTCCCAGCTCAGCCCAAAGCGGGCGAGATATTTGCGCAGCCTGTCGGCATCGTTAGGATTGACCTTTTTCATCCGGGAGACCGCAAAGAGTTCGCGGCCGGCCTCGGATAATGAGGCGCTACGGCGGCACACCTCCAGCACGGTTTCCAGCTGCCGCTGGTCGAAGAGATCGAGTTCCATCGCCACTGATAGCGTGGCGGTCTGCCAGTTCGCCTGCAGCCTGGCAATCTCTTCCTCAACCAGCGCTAAGGTGATGCGCCCCTGATCCGCAAGCGTGGCCATCCGCGCCACCGAGGAGCCCAGTTCACGAAAGTTACCCCGCCATAACGCCTGAGGCGAGTCAGCAAAACGCAGATAGCGCTCGCGCGCCTCTTTGTCGAAGCGAACCTGAGACTGGGCTTCGGCTGCGAAGCGTTGCAGTTCGTACTCCACGTTCGGGGCGATATCTTCCCGGCGCTGCGCCAGGCCGGGCAGGGCAAAACTCCACATATTGATACGGGCGAAGAGATCCTCCCGGAAACGGCCTTCCGCTACCCACTGACGCATATCCCGGTGCGTGCCGGCAATCAGCTGAAAATCGCTCCTGACCTCTTTGTCGGAGCCAAAGGGGAAGAAGGTTTTTTCTTCGATAGCCTTCAACAGCATGGCCTGTTCGTCGAGGCCCAGTTCGGCGATCTCATCTAAAAACAGCACGCCGCCGTCGGCCTCACGTAGCAGCCCGGCGCGGGCCGTTGCTGCTCCGGTAAAGGCGCCTTTGACATGACCGAAAAGGGTCGACATGGCGTTATCACCCCGCAGCGTGGCGCAGTTTACCGCCACCAGCCTGCCTGTCAGCTGATGGCGGGATTGCTTAAGCTGGTAGATACGGTTGGCGAGGAAGGATTTTCCGGCCCCCGTTGGGCCAGTCAGCAGAACAGGAGCGGTCGAGCGCAGCGCCACACGTTCAATCTGATCGATTAAGGCGTTAAAGGTGGCATTGCGGGTATCAATCCCGGCTTTCAGGAACGAAACGGATTCCTGCTGTTCACGCTGAAAGCGGCTGGTCAGCGTGGCATAGCGGCTTAAATCCAGATCGATGATCGAGTAACGTCCGACGGGCACGGCCTCTTCCGGCGCATCCCTGCTGGCGGGGCCGGTCTGGATCAGGCTGGCGGGGAGGTACCGCGCTTCGGTCAGCAAAAACCAGCAGATCTGCGCGACGTGGGTGCCGGTGGTGATATGCACCAGGTACTCTTCATTTTCGGTGTCAAACTTATAGCGTGTGGCGAAATCGAGAAACGCGGCGTAGACCTCTTCAAAATCCCAGGGATCGGCGATGGTTACGGGACACGGGCGCACGGTGGTATGGGGTGAGAGCAGCCTGATATCTTCCGTTAGCTGTTCCGCCATCCCCCGATCCTGGGGCTGGTGGAGCAGTTCAAGCCTGTCGACGGGGAGATCGGGCTGTTGGCAAAGCGCGACCGTTGGGCGCCATTTGCGTAAGCGGTTGGCCCGCTTGCCGCGTTTGTCCATCACCGTACCCAGGACCCCAATAACCACTCGCCGCTTTTTCATGTTTATCCTGAAAGATAAAAATCGATACTAAAAGATAAAAAGGTTCTGCGGGTTACGCAATGCCCGGAATAGTGTTGAAGACAAAAAATAGCACAATCAATGGCATATCTTTTTTATGAACAGGGTGAGTAATCTGGCACGCTTCTGGCAATACTTCTCAGTAACAGACAGCCCTGAGGGTGAGCACCATGAAACAGAATGATTTTGATGTATTAAAGGCGCAACACAGCGCCCCGGTAAAAATGTGGACGCACGGGGTGCCCGTTGAGCCAGAGGCGCGCGAGCAACTGCTGAATACCGCGAAGATGCCGTTTATTTTTAAACATCTGGCGGTAATGCCGGATGTGCATCTCGGAAAAGGCTCCACCATTGGCAGCGTAATTCCCACCAAAGGGGCCATTATTCCCGCGGCGGTAGGGGTGGATATCGGCTGCGGGATGATCGCCGTGCGGACCTCACTGCTGGCAGGCGATCTGCCGGATAACCTCCACGGACTGCGCAGCGCCATTGAACAGGCCGTGCCACACGGGCGTACCAACACCCGCTCCCGTCGCGACAAAGGGGCGTGGGAAAAGACGCCGGATGAAGTGGATAACCACTGGCGACAGCTGGCGCCGCGCTTCAAACGGCTGACGGATAAGTATCCGCAACTGCTGAAAACCAATAACCATCAGCACCTGGGGACACTGGGCACCGGGAATCACTTTATCGAGATCTGTCTGGACGAGCAGCAACGGGTGTGGGTCATGCTGCACAGCGGCTCGCGTGGCGTGGGCAACGCGATCGGCAACGTGTTTATCGCCCTGGCGCAGAAGGATATGCAGCAGCACATCGCCAACCTGCCGGACAGGAACCTGGCCTATTTCCAGGAGGGGAGCCGGCACTATAACGACTACATCGAAGCCGTGGAGTGGGCGCAGGATTTTGCCCGCCATAATCGCGAGGCGATGATGTCGCGGGTGCTGGCCGCGCTGTCGCGCATCGTACCAAAGCCTTTCCTGACCCAGCAGGAGGCGGTGAATTGCCATCACAACTATGTGCAGAAAGAGCGTCATTTTGGTGAAGAGGTGCTGGTGACGCGCAAAGGGGCGGTGTCGGCGCAGAAGGGCGAGATGGGGATCATCCCCGGCTCGATGGGGGCGAAGAGCTTCATTGTGCGCGGTCTGGGCAATGAAGAGAGCTTCTGCTCCTGCAGTCATGGGGCAGGGCGGGTGATGAGCCGCACGGCAGCTAAAAAACGCTTCACCGTGGCCGATCAGATCCGCGCCACGGCCCACGTCGAGTGCAGAAAAGACAACGAGGTCATCGATGAGATCCCGATGGCCTATAAAGACATCGATGCGGTCATGGCGGCGCAGTCGTCGCTGGTCGAAATCGTCCATACGTTGCGCCAGGTGGTATGTGTAAAAGGATAAAGCAGATGGCTGATAATGGTGTAGATACTGTCATGCGCGAGCGCGTGCGGCAGCAACTCAACGAAATAGAACAACGATTTAATGTGACCGTGCTGTACGCCTGTGAATCGGGCAGCCGGGGCTGGGGCTTTGCGTCGCCGGATAGCGATTATGACGTGCGCTTCCTGTATGTGCATAAACCTGACTGGTATTTGCGCGTAGAGCCGCAGCGGGACGTGATCGAGTTGCCTATCGACGACGAGCTGGACGTGAGCGGCTGGGAGTGGCGCAAGGCGCTTGGCCTGCTGAAAGCGGCTAACCCTACGCTTATCGAGTGGCTGGATTCGCCGGTGGTCTATCAGCAGAGCGAAACCGTGATAACAGAACTACGCGCACAGGTACCCGCCTGGTTTTCCCCGGTTCGTGCGCGCTGGCACTACTACTCCATGGCGCGCAAAAACTTCCGCGGTTATTTACAGGGCGAAGAGGTGCGGCTGAAGAAGTACTTTTACGTCCTGCGTCCACTGTTAGCGGTGCGCTGGATAGAGGCCGGAAAAGGTATGCCGCCGATGCGCTTTGCCGAACTGCTGGCGGGAAGCGATCTCGATACGCCGTTACGTCAGGAGATCGATGCGCTGCTGGCGATAAAACAGCGTGGGGGAGAGGCGCAGTACGGCCCGAGACGCCCCTTGCTGCACGCATTCATCACCCGGGAGCTGGCGCGAGGCGAAAACCCGCCCACGCTGCCGGACAGCCGGGATGGCAAGATAGCCTCGCTGGATTCGCTGCTGCTGAGAACGGTGCTGGCGGGATAAAAAAAGGGCCCGGTTTCCCGGGCCCTTTCCTGTTACTCAAATAAATTGTGATGCAGTTTCTGCACGACCTGCTCGGCTTCATGGCCTGGTACCAGGAAGCACAGGTTGTAGCTGGATGCGCCGTAGCAAATCATGCGGATGTTAAACGGATCCAGCACGCCAAACACCTCTTTGCCCACGCCGCTAGCGCGGGACAGCTCGTTACCGATGATGGCCACCAGGGCGAGATCTTCTTCCACCTCGACGCGGCACAGTTCCGACAGCTCCATCAGCAGGGACTGGGTCAGCAGGGTATCCCCGGTAGAGGTTGAGCCGGTGGTATCCAGGGTCAGGGCGATGTTCACTTCTGAGGTGGTCACCAGATCCACCGAAATGCTGTGGCGCGCCAGAATGCTAAACACTTCGGCCAGGAAGCCGCGGGAGTGCAGCATACTCAGGCTGTGCAGGGTCAGCAGGGTCTGCTTGCGACGCAGGGCGATGGCGCGGAACAGCGGTGGGTTTTCAGTGGTGTTGCACACGATAGTGCCGCCCGCTTTTGGATCTTTGCTGGAACCGACGAAGACCGGGATATTGCTGCGTACCGCAGGCATCAGCGTCGCCGGGTGCAGCACTTTCGCGCCAAAGGTCGCCATCTCAGCGGCCTCTTCAAAGGCGATCACGTCAATACGTTTTGCCGCTGGCACCACGCGCGGGTCGGTGGTGTAGATACCCGGTACGTCCGTCCAGATATCGACGCGGGAGGCCTGCAGGGCTTCACCCAGCAGGGCTGCGGTGTAGTCGCTGCCGCCACGGCCCAGCGTGGTGGTACGGCCTTTGGCTTCGCTGCCGATAAAGCCCTGAGTGATGACAATCCCTTCAGCCAGACGCGGCGCCAGCTGTTGGGTGGTCAGTTCGGCAATGGCGGTAACGTCCGGCTCGGCACGGCCAAAGCGGTCGCTGGTGCGCAGCACTTTACGCACGTCAAACCACTGCGACTGAACGTTACGCTCGCGCAGCACTTCAACAAACAGCAGGGTCGACATCAGCTCACCGTGGCTGACCAGCTCGTCGGTCAGAGCGGTGGAGGTTGCCAGCGAGGCCGCTTCCGCCAGGGTGATGATATTTTCCAGCAGGCGCTCAATCTCTTCGCTGATCACGCTCGGATTGCGCAGACGGCCAAGAATATCGAACTGAATTTTGTGCAGCGCTGCGAGCTTCGCCTGGCGCTCGCTCGCTTCCAGCCCTTCAGCAAGGGCGACCAACAGATTAGTGACGCCAGCCGAAGCGGACAACACCACCAGGCGGGTATCAGGATCGGCCAGCACCACATCGGCGCTGCGGTTCATGGCATCAAAATCGGCCACGCTGGTACCGCCAAATTTGGCGACAACAAAACTCGTCATAACAACCTCGTGTCAGGGAAGGAAAAAAGCGACCATGGCACAAGGACAAAATAGTTTTATCGGTGCAGGCGCAAATACCGTGTGTATAAATAAAATGTGCAGGGGATCCTGTCAACGCCGGGATTATGCGGATTTTTCATGCTGCCTTCCATATGAGAAACAGGACTTATAACAGCTATACTTTTGGAGCTTTTGCGCCGCACTTGATACAGGCCAGGCCAATGGCATAAAAACCATCACAATTTTTAGCGACAGAGGCTACAATCGACCGAGGTCACAATTCTCAATTCAGAAGAGTATTGCTATGAAAAATATCAATCCAACGCAGACTTCAGCCTGGCAGGCATTACAGAAACACTTTGATGAAATGAAAGACGTCACCATCGCGGAGCTGTTCGCGAAAGACGCCGATCGTTTCAGCAAGTTCTCCGCGACCTTCGACGATCAGATGCTGGTAGATTTTTCCAAAAACCGCATCACTGAAGAGACGCTGGCAAAACTGCAGGATCTGGCGAAAGAGACCGATCTGAGCGGTGCCATCAAGTCCATGTTCTCCGGTGAGAAGATCAACCGCACCGAAGACCGCGCTGTGCTGCACGTGGCCCTGCGTAACCGTAGCAATACGCCGATTATCGTTGACGGCAAAGATGTGATGCCGGAAGTGAACGCGGTGCTGGAAAAGATGAAGACCTTCTCTGAAGCGATCATCTCAGGTAGCTGGAAAGGCTATACCGGCCAGGCGATCACTGACGTGGTGAACATCGGTATCGGCGGCTCCGACCTCGGCCCGTTCATGGTGACCGAAGCGCTGCGTCCGTACAAAAACCACCTCAACATGCACTTTGTCTCTAACGTCGATGGTACCCACATCGCCGAAGTGCTGAAAAACGTCAATCCGGAAACCACCCTGTTCCTGGTGGCGTCCAAAACCTTCACCACTCAGGAAACCATGACCAACGCCCACAGCGCGCGCGACTGGTTCCTGGAAACAGCTGGTGATCAGCAGCACGTAGCGAAACACTTCGCGGCGCTCTCCACCAATGCCAAAGCAGTAGGCGAGTTCGGCATCGACACCGCCAACATGTTTGAATTCTGGGACTGGGTGGGCGGTCGTTACTCCCTGTGGTCAGCTATCGGTCTGTCGATCATCCTCTCCGTGGGCTACGACAACTTTGTTGAGCTGCTCTCCGGCGCGCATGCGATGGATAACCACTTCGCCACCACCCCGGCAGAGAAAAACCTGCCGGTGCTGCTGGCGCTGATCGGCATCTGGTACAACAACTTCTTCGGTGCCGAAACCGAAGCGATCCTGCCGTACGACCAGTACATGCACCGTTTCGCGGCCTACTTCCAGCAGGGCAACATGGAATCCAACGGCAAATACGTTGACCGTAACGGCAACGCCGTGGATTATCAGACCGGCCCCATCATCTGGGGTGAGCCAGGTACCAACGGCCAGCATGCGTTCTATCAGCTGATCCACCAGGGCACCAAAATGGTTCCGTGCGACTTTATCGCCCCGGCCATTACCCACAACCCACTGTCCGATCACCATCCGAAGCTGCTGTCGAACTTCTTCGCGCAAACTGAAGCGCTGGCGTTCGGTAAAGCGCGTGATGTGGTTGAGCAAGAGTATCGCGATCAGGGTAAAGATCCGGCGACCCTGGACCACGTGGTGCCGTTCAAAGTGTTCGAAGGCAACCGTCCGACCAACTCCATCCTGCTGCGTGAGATCACCCCGTTCAGCCTGGGCGCGCTGATAGCCCTGTATGAGCACAAAATCTTCACCCAGGGCGCGATCCTGAACATCTTCACCTTCGACCAGTGGGGCGTTGAGCTGGGCAAACAGCTGGCAAACCGCATTCTGCCAGAGCTGGGTGATAACCAGGATATCAACAGCCACGACAGCTCCACCAACGGTCTGATTAACCGTTATAAAGCCTGGCGTGCATAAGTAAGTCTGCTGTGGTCTGTGTGCCCGGTGGCGCTACGCTTACCGGGCCTACAAAACCCCGTAGGCCGGGCAAACGAAGTGCCGCCCGGCAGATCTGCACAAAACATAAACAAAAAATATAGATCCCCGTCACATTTTTGCGTTATACAGGAACCTCGCCCCGGAGAATGAGGTGCTGTATGACATCCCTGACTCGCCCACGCGTTGAGTTTATCTCAACCATTCTGCAGACCGTGCTGAACCTGGGTCTGCTGAGCCTTGGCCTGATCCTGGTGGTCTTCCTCGGTAAAGAGACGGTACATCTGGCTGATGTGCTTTTTGCCCCTGAGCAAACCAGCAAATACGAGCTGGTTGAAGGGCTGGTGGTTTACTTTCTCTACTTCGAATTTATCGCCCTGATCGTCAAGTACTTTCAGTCTGGCTTTCACTTCCCGCTGCGCTACTTTGTCTACATTGGCATCACCGCGATTGTGCGACTGATTATCGTCGATCATAAATCGCCCCTCGACGTGCTGCTCTACTCGGCGGCTATCCTGCTGCTGGTGGTCACACTCTGGCTGTGCAACTCGAAGCGACTGAAACGGGAATAAAAAAGGGCGGCCCGAGGGCCGCCGAAAACAGTCACAAGTTGGATTAGTACATCAAGGCAAAGTTGAGGGTTGCAGTGGCATAACGATGGAACTTACCCTTTCACGCCCCCCGCGGTCAGGCCGTTCACCAGCCAGCGCTGGGCCAGCAGGAACACGACGGTGATCGGGATAGCGGAAAGGACGGCGGCTGCGGCAAAGTCGCCCCACAGGTAGTTTTGTGGGTTGAGGTATTGCTGCATCCCTACCGCCAGGGTGTAGCTGTTCACATCACGCAGCAGCAGTGACGCGACCGGCACTTCAGTGATGGCGGCGATAAACGACAGAATAAAGACCACCGCCAGAATCGGCACGGAGAGCGGCAGCAGCACCAGGCGGAACGCCTGCCATGGGGTGGCGCCATCCAGCGAGGCTGCTTCTTCCAGCGAGTTGTCGATGGTTTCGAAATAGCCCTTGATGGTCCAGACGTGCAGCGCAATCCCGCCGAGGTAGGCGAAGATCACCCCGCCGTGGGTGTTCAGACCGATAAACGGCACGTACTGGCCGAGGCGGTCAAACAAGGCGTACAGGGCCACCAGCGACAGTACCGCCGGGAACATCTGGAAAATCAGCATCCCTTTCAGCAGCGTCGCTTTCCCCTTGAAGCGCATACGGGCAAATGCGTAGGCGCAGGTGGTGGAGAGGGTCACGATACCGATCGCGGTGATGGTGGCGACTTTCACCGAGTTCCACAGCCACAGCAGGACCGGGAACGGCGGCGGCGTGACGCGGCCATCAGCGTGTTCCACGCTGAAGCCCAGCGCCAGTTTCCAGTGCTCCCAGGAGATTTGCTCCGGGATCAGGCTCCCGGTGGCGAAGTTACCCGAACGCAGGGAGATGGCGATAACCATCAGCAGCGGGAACATGATCGCCGCGATAAAAATCAGCAGGCCTAAGTGCGTGGCGAAGAGGCGCAGCTTCTGAGATTTGGGTTGGACCATAGACATATTCTGTGCCCTCCTTAGTCGAATTTCATGCGTGTGGCTTTCAGGTTTACCACCGCCAGCGCGCCTACCAGCAGGAAGATCAGGGTGGCAATCGCCGCCGCCAGACCGAAGTCCTGACCACCGCCGCCTTCGAAGGCGATACGGTAGGTGTAGCTCACGAGCAGGTCGGTATAACCGGCTGGCGTGGTGGTGCCGAGACGGTCCGGGCCACCGTTGGTTAACAGCTGAATCAGCACGAAGTTGTTAAAGTTAAAGGCGAAGCTGGCGATCATCAGCGGCGTCAGCGGCTTGATCAGCAGCGGGAGCGTAATCTTAAAGAAGTTCTGGAACGGGGTCGCACCGTCCATCGCCGAGGCTTCGTACAGGTCATCCGGGATAGCCTTCAGCAGCCCCATGCACAGGATCATCATGTACGGATAGCCGAGCCAGGTGTTGACGATAACGATCATGGTGCGAGCGGTGGTTGGGTCGCTGAACCAGGCCGGTTTGATGCCAAACAGCCCGCTCAGCATCATGTTGATTTCACCAAAGCTCTGGTTGAACAGACCCTTGAAAATCAGAATCGAGATGAACGACGGCACGGCATACGGCAGGATCAGCAGGACGCGGTAGATCGCTTTCCCTTTTAACGCTTCCCACTGCACCAGGCAGGCCAGCACCATCCCGACGGCCACGGTCAGGATCACGGTCAGTACCGAGAAGACCACGGTCCAGACAAAGATAGCGAAGAACGGTTTCTGAATGCCTTCGTCGGTGAAGACGCGGGTAAAGTTGTCCCAGCCGATGGTGACGGTATAGCCCGGGCTCAGTTTATCGTCGCCCCAGTTGCCGTCGGCATTCACAGACTGGTAGAAGCCAATCTCGTTGTTCGGGCGGTACTTCACGCCGGTCTGGTTATTGGTGAGCGTGCTGTCATCGCCCAGCGTGTAGAGCGGGCGGGTGCCGGAGAACTGGCGCAGCGAGCTCATAATGACTTTACTTTCGTCTGGCAACTCGGCGGTAATCTGGGTCAGCGCCTGACGGTTCTGGGTGATAACACGCAGGTTAGCGCGTTCCCCTTCCGGCAGGGCGTCGGCCTCTTTCAGGGCCAGTTTCTGCTCGCCGCCAAATTTAAAGGCGTCGGAAACGTAGTATTTGCCTGCGGCATCGTCGGTCAGGGCCAGCTTCCACTCGTCGCCGGACGGGTAGAGGCCAAAGTTGAAGGTCTTACCAGCCTGATAGGAACGATCCATTAGCACCTGCTGGGCGCGCTCTTGCGCGAGCTGGTTGGTGCTGCTGTAGTTGGTGAAGGCAATGGCGATGGTGCAGATCAGGGGGAACAGGACAAACAGTCCCATCCCGGCCACGCCTGGATAGACATAACGCCAGGCGTAGGCTTTACGATTGGCGAAAATATAGAGGCCGACCGCGCTTAAGATCAGCGTCATGGCGGCAAACAGGTACTCCCCCTGGGCGTACATTACAACGATAAGGTAACCCACCAGCAAGCCCAGCAGACCAATCACTGACCATTTCAGCGTGTCGCTTTGCCACCAGTGTTTCTTTTTAACGACATCCATGGGGATCTTCCTCTACAACAATTAAACAACCCTCACCCCAACCCTCTCCCTGAGGGAGAGGGGGCGGTTTTCTCCTTCTCCCTTGAGGGAGAAGGCCGGGATGAGGGGGTTACAGCCAGTCTTACTTGGTAATACGACCCTGAGCATCTTTCAGCGCGGCATCCACAGTCTGACGACCGCTGGCGGCGTTGATCACCGCAGTACGGGTGGCATACCAGAAGGCAGCCATCTGTGGGATGTTCGGCATGATTTCGCCTTTCTCGGCGTTGCTCATGGTGGCGGCGATGCGCGGATCTTTCGCCAGCGTTTCCTGGAAGGATTTCAGCGCCACGGCACCCAATGGTTTGTCCTTGTTCACTTCTTCCAGACCCTGATCGGTCAGCAGGTAGTTTTCGAGGAACTCTTTCGCCAGCTCTTTGTTCGGGCTGGCGGCGTTGATACCGGCGCTCAGCACGCCAACAAAGGGTTTAGACGGCTTGCCATTGAAGGTTGGCAGCACCGCCACGCCGTAGTTAATCTTGCTCTTGTCGATGTTGGACCACGCCCACGGACCGTTGATGGTCATCGCGGTTTCGCCCTTGTTGAAGGCCGCTTCAGCGATGGAGTAATCGGTATCCGCGTTCATCTGCTTGTTCTTGATCAGGTCAACCAGGAAGGTCAGACCGGCTTTCGCCCCTGCGTTGTCCACGCCGACGTCTTTCACGTCGTATTTGCCGTCAGCAAATTTGAACGCGTAACCGCCATCGGCAGCAATCAACGGCCAGGTGAAGTACGGCTCTTGCAGGTTGAACATCAGCGCGCTCTTACCTTTCGCCTTCAGCTCTTTATCCAGAGCCGGGATCTCTTCCCAGGTTTTCGGCGGGTTCGGTACGAGGTCTTTGTTGTAGATCAGGGAGAGGGATTCAACCGCGACCGGGTAAGCGATCAGCTTGCCGTTGTAACGTACGGCATCCCAGGTGAACGGGAACAGTTTGTCCTGGAAGGCTTTATCCGGGGAGACTTCCGCCAGCAGGCCAGACTGTGCATAGCCGCCGAAACGGTCATGCGCCCAGAAGATAATGTCCGGGCCGTCGCCGGTCGCCGCAACCTGCGGGAATTTCTCTTCCAGCTTGTCCGGGTGTTCAACGGTAACTTTGATGCCGGTGTCTTTCTCGAATTTTTTACCCACTTCGGCCAGGCCGTTGTAGCCTTTATCGCCGTTAATCCAGATTACCAGCTTACCTTCTTCAATTTTGGCGAGCGCCGGAGCGGAGATCATCATTGCTGCAAGGGCGGACAATGCGAAAACGCGTGCGCCAGTCTTGATATTCATATCTGCCATCCTTTTTGGTGATGTGCTGTGGATACATGAGGTGGTTCAACGTCGCTCAGTCTCCTTATTTGACATCCTCTTTCCATCCTCCTGTCCCCTACGCCCCACCCCCGCTTTATGTGATCTGCGTTGCATAAATTTAAGTTATGTGTCCCAGCGCACATAAAAGTACGGTGAATTTTGCCAGTGACATCACGAATTTAGCCTCAGCCCCCCGGTCGCGCTGGCGGAGTCCTCTCTCTCATCCTCCCGCCTCCTCCCCCATAAAAAAGGCTGGGGGTGGAGGATTTGCGACGCCGCGTGATACCCCATAGTGAACTTATCTTGAATGTTTCTGTCGGCGACAGGTTGTAACGAAGGGAGTAGGGCATGGCGAGCGTAGAACTGCGTAACGTAACGAAAGCCTGGGGTGACGTGGTGGTGTCAAAAGATATCAACCTCGATATCCAGGAAGGCGAATTCGTGGTTTTTGTTGGCCCGTCAGGCTGCGGTAAATCGACGCTGCTGCGCATGATTGCCGGTCTGGAAACCATCACCAGCGGTGATTTGATGATTGGCGATACCCGGATGAACGATATCCCGCCTGCGGAACGTGGCGTCGGGATGGTCTTCCAGTCCTATGCGCTCTATCCCCATCTCTCCGTTGCCGAGAACATGTCGTTCGGCCTGAAGCTGGCCGGCGCCAAAAAAGAGGTCATCAACCAGCGCGTGACTCAGGTCGCCGAAGTGCTTCAGCTGGCGCACCTGCTGGAGCGTAAGCCGAAGGCACTCTCCGGTGGTCAACGTCAGCGTGTGGCGATTGGCCGTACGCTGGTGGCGGAACCGCGCGTGTTCCTGCTCGATGAGCCGCTGTCGAACCTCGACGCCGCACTGCGGGTGCAGATGCGTATTGAAATCTCCCGCCTGCACAAGCGTCTGGGCCGCACCATGATTTACGTCACCCACGATCAGGTCGAAGCGATGACTCTGGCCGACAAGATTGTGGTGCTGGATGCCGGCCGCGTGGCGCAGGTGGGCAAACCGCTGGAACTCTATCACTACCCGGCAGACCGCTTTGTTGCGGGCTTTATTGGCTCGCCAAAGATGAACTTCCTGCCGGTCAAAGTCACCGCCACCGCCATTGAACAGGTTCAGGTTGAACTGCCGAACCGCCAGCAGGTGTGGTTACCGGTCGACAGCGCAAACGTCAACGTCGGGGCCAACATGTCCCTCGGGATCCGTCCTGAGCACCTGCTGCCGAGCCACATCGCCGATGTGACGCTTGAAGGCGAGGTTCAGGTGGTTGAGCAACTTGGTCACGAAACACAGATTCATATCCAGATCCCCGCCATTCGTCAGAACCTGGTGTACCGCCAGAATGACGTGGTGTTGGTAAAAGAGGGTGCCACATTCGCTATCGGCTTGCCGCCAGAGCGCTGCCATCTCTTCCGGGAAGATGGCACTGCATGTCGTCGGCTGCATCAGGAGCCCGGCGTTTAAGTAACCCCAATAATAAGCACGAAACCATCAGGTGAAGTGTTCAAAGAAAAGCAATGATCTCAGGAGATAGAACAATGATTACTCTGCGCAAAGTCCCTCTGGCGGTCGCCATTGCGGCAGGCATCCTGTCTGCCCAGGCCGGCGCTGTAGACTTTAAAGGTTATGCTCGTTCTGGCATTGGCTGGACCGGGAGTGGTGGCGAACAGCAGTGTTTCCAGGCAACAGGTGCACAAAGTAAATACCGTCTTGGTAACGAATGTGAAACCTATGCCGAGATTAAACTGGGCCAGGAAGTGTGGAAAGAGGGCGACAAGAGCTTCTATTTCGACACCAACGTAGCGTATTCCGTTTCTCAGCGTAATGACTGGGAAGCCACTGACCCGGCATTCCGTGAAGCAAACGTGCAGGGTAAAAACCTGATTGAATGGCTGCCAGGCTCCACCATCTGGGCCGGTAAGCGCTTCTATCAGCGTCATGACGTTCACATGATCGACTTCTACTACTGGGATATCTCTGGTCCTGGTGCGGGTATCGAAAACATCGATCTGGGCTTCGGTAAACTCTCTCTGGCAGCGACCCGTTCTTCTGAATCCGGCGGCTCTTCTGCGTTCGCTGACTTCGATACTGATGGCAACCGTATTTACGACAATATCGTGCCGAACGATGTCTTCGACGTTCGTTTAGCCGGTATGGAAATCAACCCAGGCGGTACCCTGGAGCTGGGCGTTGACTACGGTCACACCAACATTCCAGACGACTACTACCTGCAGCCTGGCGCCTCTAAAGATGGCTGGATGTTCACCGCTGAACATACCCAGAGCATGTTGAAAGGCTTCAACAAGTTTGTGCTGCAGTACGCAACGGATTCCATGACCTCCAACGGGAAAGGTATTCCGCAGGGTGCTGGCCTGAACAACAACGGTTCTCTGATCCGCGTTCTCGACCACGGTGCCATCACCCTGGCAGACCAGTGGGATCTGATGTACGTCGGTATGTACCAGAATATCGATCTGGACAACAACAACGGTACCGAGTGGTGGACCGTCGGTATTCGTCCTATGTACAAATGGACACCAATCATGTCCACCCTGCTGGAAGTTGGCTATGACAACGTGAAATCCCAGCGTACTGAAGACAACAACAACCAGTACAAAATCACCCTGGCACAACAGTGGCAGGCTGGCGACAGCATCTGGTCTCGTCCGGCTATCCGTGTCTTCGCAACCTACGCCAAGTGGGATGAGAAATGGGGTTACGCTAACAATGGCGATACCGGTTACTCCTCTGGCGTAGCGTATAACGACACCTCCGCGAAGACCTTCAGCCGCGGCGACAACGATGAGTGGACCTTCGGTGCCCAGATGGAAATCTGGTGGTAAGACGTAGTCTCTGATGTATTGACCTAAAAGAGGGGCGCAAGCCCCTCTCTTCATAGAGTCCTGCGCGCTATTGCCTGGCCACCGCAGTGCTTATGCTATCTGAGGTAATAACAATGAAAATGAAGAAAAGTCTCGTCGCGCTGTGCCTCTCTGCAGGGTTGCTGGCAAGTGCTCCCGCCATCACCCTGGCGAACGTCAATTTTGTTCCGCAAAACACCAGCGCCGCGCCTGCTGTTCCGGCCGCCGCGCTGCAACAGCTGGTCTGGACGCCTGTCGACCAGTCTAAAACCCAGACCACCCAGCTCTCTACCGGCGGTCAGTCGCTGAATGTGCCGGGGATCGCCGGCCCGGTGGCCGCCTACAGCGTGCCTGCAAATATCGGTGAAATCACCCTCACGCTGACCAGTATTGTCAATAAACAAACCAGCGTATTTGCCCCGAACGTGCTGATTCTGGATCAGAACCTGACGCCATCGGCTTACTTCCCGAGCGAATACTTCACCTACCAGGAGCCGGGCGTGATGAGCGCGGACCGCCTGGAAGGGGTCATGCGCCTGACGCCAGCGCTGGGTCAGCAAAAACTCTATGTGCTGGTGTTTACTACCGATAAAGATCTGCAGCAAACCACCAAACTTCTCAACCCGGCAAAAGCCTATGCCAAAGGCACCGGCAACGCCGTACCGGATATTCCGGACCCGCTTGCCCGCCACGTTACCGAGGGTGAGCTGAAGCTGAAAGTCTCGACCAACAACGCCTCCAGCGTGCTGGTCGGCCCGCTGTTTGGCTCTTCCGGCCCGGGTCCGGTCACGGTGGGTAACACCGCAGCGCCAGCTCCGGTCTATGCCGCGCCAGTCGCTGCACCGGCTACCGCTGCTGCCCCAGTCGCTGCCCCGGTTGCCGCGAAGAAGAGCGAGCCGGTGCTTAACGACACCGAAACCTACTTCAATCAGGCGATTAAACAGGCAGTTGCTAAAGGCGACGTCGACAAGGCGCTGAAACTCCTTGATGAAGCCGAGCGTTTAGGCTCGACCACTGCCCGTTCCACCTTTATCAGCAGTGTAAAAGGCAAGGGGTGACCGTCTCCCCACAGTGCTGATTTTGTCAGTAGTTTGGTGCGCCCTTACGGGCGCACTTTTTTTGCACGGTCTGCCGCTGTTGCATCTCTGTTGCGATAATGTTCGCTAGTTCACGTTTGCCCGCCCCCATTCCGCGTTTCTGCGATACAATAGCTTCACGTTATGTATCGGAGAGTCTGGCATGTCACACCCCGCGCTAACGCAACTGCGCGCGCTGCGTTATTTTGACGAAATCCCTGCGCTGGAACCGGAGCAGCTCGACTGGCTGCTGCTGGAAGATTCCATGACCAAACGTTTTGAGCAGCAGGGCAAAAAGGTCACCGTGACCCTTATTCAGGAAGGATTCGTCACGCCTGACGCGGTAGCGGATGAACTGCCGTTGCTGCCGAAAGAGGCCCGCTACTGGCTGCGGGAGATCCTGCTCTGCGCCGACGGCGAGCCGTGGCTGGCCGGGCGCACCGTGGTGCCGGAATCTACTCTTACCGGGCCGGAGCTGGCGCTGCAGCAGATGGGCAAAACCCCGCTGGGACGTTATCTGTTCACCTCCTCCGAGCTTACCCGTGATTTTATTGAGATTGGTCGCGATGCCGGGCTATTAGGACGTCGTTCCCGCCTGCGCCTGAGTGGTAAACCCTTGATGCTGACCGAGCTGTTTTTACCGGCGTCGCCGTTGTACTAAGAGGAAGATAAAATGGAGTGGAGTCTGACGCAGAACAAGCTGCTGGCGTACCACCGTCTGATGCGAACCGACAAGCCGATCGGGGCGCTGCTGCTGCTGTGGCCGACGCTGTGGGCGCTATGGGTGGCGACCCCCGGGCTGCCGCCGCTGTGGATCCTGGCGGTGTTTGTGGCGGGCGTCTGGTTGATGCGTGCGGCAGGCTGTGTCGTCAACGACTATGCCGACCGTAAGTTTGATGGCCATGTAAAACGCACCGCTAATCGCCCGCTGCCGAGCGGCGATGTCACCGAGAAAGAGGCGCGCACGCTGTTTGTGGTGCTGGTCCTGCTGTCGTTCCTGCTGGTGTTAACCCTGAATACCATGACCATCCTGCTCTCCGTGGCAGCACTGGCTCTGGCCTGGGTCTACCCGTTTATGAAGCGCTATACCCATCTGCCGCAGGTGGTGCTGGGCGCCGCTTTTGGCTGGTCGATCCCGATGGCCTTTGCCGCCGTCAGCGAGAGCGTACCCTTGAGCTGCTGGCTGATGTTCCTGGCCAACATCCTCTGGGCGGTGGCCTACGATACGCAATACGCGATGGTCGATCGGGATGATGATCTGAAAATCGGCATCAAATCCACTGCCATTCTGTTTGGTCGGCAGGACAAGCTGATCATCGGGCTTTTGCAGGTGGCCGTGCTGGGGCTAATGGTGGCAATTGGTTACCTGAACCAGCTGAACGGGGCGTTTTACGCGGCAGTCGCGGCGGCAGGCGTGCTGTTTATCTACCAGCAGAAACTTATCGCCAACCGCGAGCGCGAAGCCTGTTTTAAAGCGTTTCTGAACAATAACTACGTCGGTCTGGTGCTGTTCCTGGGGCTGGCGGTGAGTTACCTGGCGTAAAAAAAGCCGGGTGGCGGCTTCGCCTTACCCGGCCTACATATTGTGCCGAATCGTAGGCCGGGTAAGCGTGAGCGCCACCCGGCTTTTTTACGCACTACTCGCCCTGCGTCGCGCTCTCAATCGTTAAGCGCACGTCTGAGGTAATCAGGTCCGCCAACATCTGGTACACCTTCATCGTCTCGGCCGGCTCGGCATCACCGCTGTCGCTGATATAGCCCTCGTCGCGTAGCGTCAACACCAGCGAACTGAACACCGCTTTATCGAAGAACTCCGGCGCGTTGATGCCGTGCAGCATCGACAGGCGCTGTGCCAGGGTGCGGCTCTCTTTCTCCAGCGTCCCGCGGTTGATCGACGGGTTGGCGCTCAGCAGCCAGAAGGTAATGGCGTAGCGCTGCACGGTTTCGCGTGCCCCCGCCGCCAGCAGCTGCAGCGTGCGTGCCCGGGACGGATTGATCAGCAGAATGTCATCTCTCTGCGAAATCAGCTCCTGGCGGGTCAGCTCTTCAATCTGCTTATCCAGCACCTCTGCCAGCTCGTCGTTGTCCCAGCGCAGGAACAGCTCGGCTTTCAGCATCGGGTAGAGGGCAGTCACATGCTCCAGCAGCGCCTGACGGGTGATCTGGCGATGCTGGGTGATGATGGCCGCCATCAGCGAAGGCAGCATCAGCATATGCGCAATGTTGTTGCGGTAGTAGGTCATCAGTACCGCCTGCTCGCGCGGCAGAATGATGATATCGCCGATGGTGTCCTTCTCGACCTCGAACTTGTTCATCTGCAGCGCGTGCTCGAGCAACTCGTTGGCGCTGGCGGTCGGCACCGTGGCATCTTCCGCGTACGGCACGTTGCGCAACAGGTTCAGGTAGCAGTCGAGCTGCTCGAGCAGCTGTTCGCGGGTGAGCGAGCGCTGGCGAGAGCCCAGCAGGGCGGTAGAACACAGGTTCATGGCGTTAGCCGCCCCGGCGTTGTTAATACGCACCATCAGATCGGCAGCAATGGCATTCACCGTTGGCGTCAGCCAGGCCGGACGTACCGCTTCGATCGGATCGATAGACTCGCGCCACTCCGGTACCCGGTTGTTCAGGTAGGTCATCAGCGGCATCGGTTCACCGAAGTTGACATACCCCTGACCGAGGTTACGCAGCTTGCTCAGACCACGCAGCATCTGCAGCAGGCTCTCTTTCTCTTTGGTGGCGCCGCGCAGCTCTTTGGCGTAGGTACCCACTTCCATCACGTGCTCGTAACCAATGTAAATCGGCACCAGGGTGATTGGACGCGTACCGCCACGCAGCATCGCCTGAATGGTCATCGACAGGGTGCCGGTCTTCGGATCGAGCAAACGCCCGGTACGGGAACGGCCACCCTCCACGAAATATTCCACCGAGTAGCCACGGCTGAACAGCTCGCCCAGATACTCACGGAACACCGTCGAGTAGAGCTTATTGCCTTTAAAGGTACGGCGAATAAAGAACGCACCCAGACGGCGGAAGATCGGGCCTGCCGGCCAGAAGTTGAGGTTGATCCCCGCAGCAATGTGCGGCGGCACCAGCCCCTGGTGATAGAGCACGTACGAGAGCAGCAGGTAGTCCATGTGGCTGCGGTGGCAGGGCACATAGACAATCTCATGGCCGTCGTGGGCAAGCTGGCGCACACGCTCGGCGTTGTGCACGTTAATCCCCTGATAGAGCCGGTTCCAGGTAAAGCTCAGGATACGGTCGCTAAGGCGGATCATCTCGTAGGAGAAGTTAGCCGCAATCTCTTCCATCAGGGCGATGGCGTTTTGCTGCGCCTTCTCATGGGAGATTTTTTTGCTGCGCGCTTCGTCTTCAACGGCGCGGGCAATGGCTTTTGAGGCCAGCAGCTTATTAAACAGATCCTGACGCGCGGGCAGGCGTGGGCCTACCGCAGCCAGACGCTGACGGGCAAAGTGCATACGCGCCACGCGGGCCAGCTTCTGGGCGATGGTCTTATCCGTGCCGTGCTCATCGGCCATCCGGCGCAGTGAGACTGACGGCGAAAAACGGACAAAGCTGTCGCGGCCCAGCCAGTTGACGGCGAAAAACTTCTGCACCCCATTGAGCATGCGCAACGGCGGATTCTCTTCGCCCTTATCGCGCCCCGGACGACGGCCAAACATCACCGACACGGGGACCATCTGCACGTCCAGCAGCGGGTTGCTGCGGTGCAGATCGAGGTAGTCGTGGAACAGCTTGATCGACTCTTCTTTCGGCGTGTACCAGGTGAACACACGAGGGCCACCGTGGATAAAGATGTAGCGCGGCAGCAGGGTGCCGTCGATCTCCAGCGGCTCCAGCGGATCGGGAAGATCGTGCGCCAGGCATTGGGCGCGCAGCGTCAGCAAGTCTGCCTTCGAGTTATAAGGCAACACATACATAATAGGACGCGAGGTATCGAGTCCTAATTCCAGCGTGGGAACCGCCGGGATAGACTTGCTTTTTACCAGGACGCTTAATGGTAAATTAAGTAATTTGTAGTAAATTCGTGGCCAGCCAGACATAAACGATGTAAAGCCTCTGGTTAAAAATGCAATTGCGGCGCAAGGATAACAGAAAGCGCGCAAGATTTCTGTTGTTACCCGTCATACTTCCGGGGGCGGCGCATAGCGCTTAAGCCACCGTTTCTGACGCTATTTTCGAAGAAAGGTTTCTTTTAATGGCCAATAATACCACTGGGTTAACCCGAATCATTAAAGCTGCCGGTTATTCATGGAAAGGCATCCGTGCTGCCTGGATCAATGAAGCCGCATTTCGCCAGGAGGGGGTTGCGGTCGCCGTGGCGATTATTATTGCCTGCTGGCTGGATGTTGATCCTATCACCCGCGTATTGCTGATTGGCTCGGTGATGTTGGTGATGATAGTCGAAATTCTGAACAGTGCGATCGAGGCGGTAGTCGACCGCATTGGCACTGATTTTCACGAGCTCTCGGGCCGGGCGAAAGATATGGGCTCTGCCGCGGTGCTGATGGCGATTATCGTTGCGTTGTTTACCTGGGTCACGCTGCTTTGGGGACATTTACGATAAGCCTTCAGAAACCGAACAAGTCTCTGGTTTTTTATGCGGTTTGTGGTTCCAAAATCACCTTTAGCTGTATATACTCACAGCATAACTGTATATACACCCAGGGGGCGGAATGAAAGCGTTAACGACCAGGCAGCAAGAGGTGTTTGATCTCATTCGGGATCATATCAGCCAGACGGGTATGCCGCCGACGCGTGCAGAAATCGCGCAGCGTCTGGGCTTCCGTTCTCCAAACGCCGCTGAAGAGCACCTTAAGGCACTGGCGCGCAAGGGTGTGCTTGAGATTGTCTCCGGTGCGTCTCGCGGTATTCGTCTGCTGATTGAAGCCGAAGAGGGCCTTCCGCTCGTCGGTCGCGTCGCCGCTGGTGAACCGCTGCTGGCGCAACAGCATATCGAAGGCCACTATCAGGTCGATCCTGGCATGTTTAAACCGAGCGCAGATTTTCTGCTGCGCGTAAGCGGCATGTCGATGAAAGACATCGGTATTCTCGACGGCGATCTGCTGGCGGTGCATAAAACGCAGGACGTGCGTAACGGCCAGGTGGTTGTGGCGCGTATCGACGACGAAGTGACCGTTAAGCGCCTGAAAAAGCAGGGCAATACCGTACAACTGCTGCCGGAAAACAGTGAGTTTTCCCCGATTGTTGTCGACCTGCGTGAAAATAACTTCTCCATCGAAGGCCTGGCGGTTGGCGTCATCCGCAACGGTGAGTGGTTATAACTGCTTTCTGACAGACTGCGGCCCTGTCGCAGTCTGCTTCTTCTGCTTCTTCTGCTTCCGGCGAACATTCTCATGTCTCTCCTGACTGCTTCCGATAAGGCGTTGTGGCGTCTTGCACTTCCTATGATCGTCTCCAATATCAGCGTCCCTCTGCTTGGGCTGGTGGATACGGCAGTAATTGGTCATCTCGATTCGCCCATCTATCTGGGCGGTGTCGCCATCGGCGCGACGGCAACCAGCTTCCTGTTTATGCTGCTGCTCTTCTTGCGCATGAGCACCACCGGGCTTACCGCCCAGGCCTATGGCGCGAAAGATCCGCTGCGTCTGGCCCGGGCGTTGGTACAGCCGCTGATCCTGGCTCTGGGTGCCGGATTATTGATTGTGCTGTTGCGCACGCCACTTATCGATCTGGCCCTGCATATCGTCGGTGGCAGCGAGGCCGTTCTCCATCAGGCGCGACGCTTCCTTGAAATACGCTGGCTCAGCGCCCCGGCATCGCTGGCTAACCTGGTCCTGCTGGGCTGGCTGTTGGGCGTTCAGTATGCCCGGGCGCCGGTGATCCTGCTGGTGGTGGGTAACCTGCTCAATATCGTGCTGGATCTCTGGCTGGTGATGGGTTTGCAGATGAACGTGCAGGGCGCGGCCCTGGCGACCGCTATCGCAGAATATGCCACCCTGGCGATCGGCCTGTGGATGGTGTGGCGGGTGCTGGCCCTGCGCGGTATTTCGCTGGCGTTGCTGAAGGCAAGCTGGCGGGGCAATATCCGCAAGCTGCTGGCCCTCAATCGCGACATCATGCTGCGCTCGCTGCTGCTGCAACTCTGTTTCGGGGCGCTGACGGTAATGGGTGCGCGGCTGGGGCCGGAGATTATCGCCGTCAACGCCGTGCTGATGACCCTGCTGACCTTTACCGCCTACGCCCTGGATGGCTTCGCCTATGCGGTCGAAGCGCACTCCGGGCAGGCCTATGGTGCCCGGGAAAGCGGTCAACTGCGGGAAGTGTGGCGGGCGGCCTGCCGTCAGTCCGGCCTGGTGGCGCTGGCCTTTGCGCTCATCTATGCCCTGGCAGGCGACAACATCATTGCCCTGCTGACCTCGCTACCCGAGCTGCGCGCGCTGGCGAGCCACTATCTTATCTGGCAGGTGGTGTTACCGGTGGTGGGCGTCTGGTGCTATTTGCTGGATGGCATGTTTATCGGCGCAACCCGCGGAGCAGAGATGCGCAACAGCATGGCCGTGGCGGCCGCCGGGTTTGGCCTGACGCTGTTCACCCTACCGTGGCTGGGTAATCACGGTCTGTGGCTGGCTTTGAGCGTGTTCCTGGCCCTGCGTGGGCTCTCTCTGGCGTGGATTTGGCACCGGCACTGGCGCAACGGAACCTGGTTTCTGTAGCGGCTTCGCTTGGCCAAATGGTAAAAGATTCCGAATAACAAACCTAACGCCGCAGGCTTATCTATAATTATTATCACGTCCAGCACGAAACGTATTTTAGGACGAACTTAACCTTAACGACCGAACGAAGAGGAATCGATGATGAATAAAGACCAAGTCGGCGGTAACTGGAAGCAATTTAAAGGTAAAGTAAAAGAACAGTGGGGCGATCTGACTGATGACGATATGACCGTCATTGAAGGTAAACGTGACCAGCTGGTGGGTAAAATCCAGGAACGCTATGGTTATGAGAAAGACCAGGCGGAGAAAGAAGTTGGTGACTGGGAAACCCGTAACAACTATCGCTGGTAATTAACCTATACCCGCAGGTACACGGATGTACGCCCAGGGCGACCTTTCAGGTCGCCCGTTTTTTTGCCCTCAGCGCGGCTTTTTCTTCAGCTGGATAGAGTGATCGTGCTGACAATCTTCCTGATGGCGACAGGCTTCCACTTCCACGCAGTTGCGGCACAGACCGTGCGCTTCAATCACGTTGTGGCGCAGAGCAAACCCCATCTTCGCTGCCAGGGTATGCATGATATCTTCCACCCCTTCAGCGCCTTCTTCCTTCACGCTGCCACAGCGGTCACAGATAAACATCGCTGAGGTGTGAGTCGGCTGATCGAACAGATGGCACAGCACGTAGCTGTTGGTCGATTCCACCTTATGTACAAAACCCTGCTCGAGTAAAAAATCGAGCGCCCGATAGACGGTAGGCGGTTTAGCCTGCGGCTCGCTTTCGCGCAGCAGGTCGAGCAGGTCGTAGGCGCTGATGGCCCCGTTTTGCAGGCTCAGCAGACGCAACACTTCAAGGCGCTGCGGAGTCAGGCGCACATTGCGTTGCGCGCACAGCTTTTCGGCTTGCGCTAACAGTGCCTGCATTGTGGTCGTTTCCATTTTGCACCTCGAATAACGTGGAATAACAAACCGCCAGTTTACCATGTTCTGGCCTAAACGCCGAGATCCCCCGGGTGTGCTACCCTGACGAAAAACCACAGGGGATGAAAAGATGAAAAGACCTGACTGTATTCGGCACTGGCGCGAAGTAGAAGGCGCTGACAATTCAACCTATCCCGACAGCACAGAGCGTTTCTCCATTGGCGCACCGCTGGCCCGAGCACTGGGGCTGGGCCGCCTCGGTATCCATCATGAGCGCCTTCCGCCCGGGCGCCGTACTTCGTACCCGCATGCCGAAAGCGACGAAGAAGAGTTCATCTTTGTGCTCGAAGGTTATCCCGAAGCCTGGATCAACGGTTATTTATGGAAACTGGAGCCGGGGGACAGCGTCGGTTTTCCTGCCGGGACAGGGGTCTGCCACACCTTTATTAATAACACCAGTGAAGAGGTACGGTTATTAGTTGTGGGAGAAGCGAATAAAAAATATAACCGTATTTATTATCCGCTGAATGCGGTATATGCCGCCACGCGCGAAGATCGCTGGATAGATCATCCGCCGCAATTTTTTGGTCCTCATGATGGAAAACCAGGGCAAAAGTAATTTCTTGTTCTATACATATTAAAGAAATAAGGAAATCAATAACTTAATCTAATACTAAAGTTTAGATAAATTCGGCTTCTCATACTTTTTTCACAAAGGACGTATGCCCCTGCGCGGTATTTAGCCGCCGGGGTTTATTCACCCACAATAAGTCAGGTGTCCTGTGAAAATTAAATTCAAACTTTCTGTGGCGGGAATTGCCACCGCTTTTCTTTTGCCTAATCACGCTGGAGCAGCAAATAACTGGACGGAAGCACGCGGCGATGCCATGGGTGGGACGGGCGTTGCGGCGGCGCATTATAGCAGCGGGGTGCTGATTAACCCGGCCCTGTTGGCAAAATCGCAAGCAGAGGATGATGTCGCCATAATATTTCCCTCGGTCGGGGCGCAAATCAGCGATAAAGACAATCTGCAGGACAAGATCGATGAAATCAGCGATGAGATCCGCGCCGATCGGGAGATGATCGACGATCTCACCGTGGCGCAGATCCTGGCCGATCCTCAGGGGACGCTCAGCGATCTTCAGGGCGCAGCAGGCAGTCTGGCCGATCAGCTGGAGTTCCTCGAGGGCAAAACCGCCCACGGCAACGCCGGGGCAGGAATAGCCGTCAGTATTCCGGGCTCGGGGCTGTCGCTGGCGTTTGTCGCTAAGGCCAATGCCCATGCGCGCGTCAGTTCGGAGATCGATCCGCAAGATATTGCGTTCCTGCGCAGGTTGCAGGGCAATGCAGGGATGACCAACCAGATGGCGCTGGGGGCGGCGCGAAACGGCAGCGATGTGATTACCCGCAACCTTAACTCTGTCGCCCTGGGCAGGGCGGCGATCGTCTCTGACTACGGCGTGGCGGTGGCCCGCCAGTTTGAGTTCAACGGTCTGCCTGTTTCGGTCGGCGTGACGCCAAAGCTGCAGCAAACCTGGCTCTACAACTACACCACCTCCATCTATACCTACGACAGCAGCGACTTTAACAGCAGCCGCTACCGGAATGACGACACCAGTTTTAACGTTGATGTCGGCGTGGCGGTCGACTTTGGTGAAAACTGGACAGTGGGCCTCAGCGGGCAGAACCTGTTCTCACGTGACATTGATACCAACGATATCCGCATTCTCAACGGGCGCACTGGGGAAGAGGTGAGTTATCAGGACACCTACCAAATCCGGCCCCTTGTCACGGCAGGCGTGGCCTGGCATACCGGTCTTATCACCCTCAGCGCCGATGGCGATCTGACCGAAACCCGGGGCTTCAGGAGCGAAGAAAACTCGCAGTATATCGGGGTGGGGGCGGAGGTGTCCCTGCTCGGCTGGCTGGCGGTGCGCGGCGGTTTTCGTGGGGACGTGAAGGGCAACGACAGCAACGTCTTCACCGGCGGTTTCGGTTTCGCCCCGTTTAACACCGTGCATTTCGATCTTACCGGCATTGTCGGGGAAGATGAAACCTGGGGTGCCGGGGCGCAATTCAGCGTGCGGTTCTGACCGGATCCGGAGGCGATCTGATTTTTTATCAGAGGGTTAACGCTTTCTCATATCAATGTTCTTTCTGTAAATATGTACCGGGTACATTAAATAACTTGAATAATGTACGGGGTACACTTAAGGTGCTATAAGAATTAAGTAACCTCAGGGAGCGAGATGTTTACTTTTATTGAACTGCAGGGTTTTAGTAAACAGCGCCGGGCGCTTCTGCCAGATGACGAGTTTCGGGCCTTTCAGGAGGCATTGATTGAAGACCCTGAAGCCGGAGACACTATCGCAGGGACGGGGGATTTCGGAAGATCCGCTGGAGTCGCCCGGGAATGGGAAAACGCGGTGGCGTGCGGGTGATTTACTATAATGTGACGCGTAAAGGGCGAATTTATCTGGCTCTGGTTTATCCAAAAAATGAGCAGGATGATTTAACTGAAGAGCAAAAGAAAGTACTCAAGCAGTTATCCGATATGCTGGCATAGCCCCGAGGTTCTGTAACTCCCATATGGGCGAAGAATAAGGCCCGGTACGGTGTCAACGAGGGCAATGAGGTACAGATGAAAGATGAATTATTTGCCGATCTGCTGGCCAGTGCAGAAGAAATGGTAAGAATTGAAAAGGGTGAACAGACGCCACAGCCGGAGCACGTTCATACGTTTAGCCCGATTGATGTTAAGGCAATTCGAGAGGCGACTGGGTTAAAACAGCAGGATTTCGCGGCGGCCGTCGGCGTCAGCTATGACCTTGTAAGAAGCTGGGAGACAAAACGGCGGCAGCCTACTGGCGCACCGCGAAAACTCTTGCTGTTGTTACAGACCAACCCTTTTATTATCAATCAGCTTAAAACCATCTAGTCCCTTCCCTGTGAGGGCGGTTGACTATGTTATAGTAAGCCCTATTTTCGTCGACCTCTGTATCTGAGTACACTCCTTATGCGGTGTACTGTTTGGTGTACTGAGGAATTAGAAATACGCCAAAAAAAGTTTAAAAATGCATCATATCAAAGAGTCTATAAACGCGTTGAAAACCAGCGTGATACCTGAGAAATCTGCTGAATTCCCGCCGCACCGTTTCTCCATCGCGCCGATGCTCGACTGGACAGACAGACACTGCCGCTACTTCCTGCGCCTGCTGTCGCGCCATACTCTGCTCTATACCGAGATGGTGACCACCGGGGCGATTATTCATGGCAAGGGCGACTACCTCGCCTTCAGCGAAGAGGAGCATCCGGTGGCGTTGCAGCTCGGCGGCAGCGATCCGGCCGCGCTGGCGCACTGCGCGAAGCTGGCAGAGGCGCGCGGCTACGACGAGATCAACCTCAACGTCGGCTGCCCTTCCGATCGCGTGCAGAACGGTATGTTCGGTGCCTGCCTGATGGGCAATGCGCAACTGGTGGCCGACTGCGTGAAAGCGATGCGCGATGTGGTCTCCATTCCGGTGACGGTCAAAACCCGTATCGGCATCGACGATCAGGACAGCTACGAATTTCTCTGCGACTTCATCGGCACGGTGGCCGGCAAGGGCGAGTGCGAGATGTTTATCATCCACGCCCGTAAAGCCTGGCTCTCTGGCCTGAGCCCGAAAGAGAACCGGGAGATCCCGCCTCTGGACTACCCCCGCGTTTATCAGCTGAAGCGTGATTTCCCGCAGCTGACGATGTCGATCAACGGCGGCATTAAGTCCCTTGAGGAGGCCAAAGCGCATTTACAGCATATGGATGGCGTGATGGTGGGGCGCGAGGCGTACCAGAACCCGGGCGTGCTGGCGGCGGTAGATCGTGAGATCTTCGGTGTGGACAGCGCCGATCGCGATCCGGTGGCAGTGGTGCGGGCGATGTATCCCTACATTGAACGCGAGCTGAGCGACGGTACCTATCTGGGCCACGTGACCCGCCACATGCTGGGTCTGTTCCAGGGGATCCCGGGCGCGCGCCAGTGGCGCCGTTACCTGAGTGAAAATGCTCATAAAGCCGGTGCCGATATTGAAGTGCTGGAGCAGGCGCTGCGTCTGGTGGCAGACAAGCGATAATTTTCACTAAAACTTCGTCAAATTCACCACGCCCGGCGCAATATCGCCGGGCGTTTTGCTTTTAATTCAATTGGTTATGTTTTGGCACGGATCTTGTAATGGTATTAATTAGCGTATCGTTGTGATGCATTTCGGGAGAGAGCCATGCTGGAACTACTTTTTGTGATTGGATTTTTTGTCATGTTGATGGCAACCGGCGTCTCGCTGCTGGGGATCATTGCCGCGCTGGTGGTCGCCACCGTGGTGATGTTTATCGGCGGACTGTTTGCCCTGATGCTGAAACTGCTGCCGTGGTTGCTGCTGGCCGTGGCGGTGGTGTGGGCGATACGGGCGATTAAATCGCCAAAAATCCCACGCTATCAGCGCAATAACCGCTTTCGTTACTAAGGTATTGAGTGGTTCGTCACATCCTTGCAACTTTTACGGCAGCATTGCTTAGAACGGAATAGGATTTACTTATCGAATCTGTCACTATTGCCGCCGTTAAAGAATTCATCGCGCTGTACCCTACATACAGCCGAACTAAAAAAAGAAAAGAAAAGGGCTTCCTTCGGGAAGCCCAATTTCTTTTTAGGGGATCAGTAAACTCGAACCCTGCGTCGCCCGACTCTCCAGCACCTCATGCGCGCGTTGCGCATCAGCCAGCGGATACCTCTGCGCTTCTGCCACATCCACCTTAATCACCCCGCTGGCAATCAACGAGAACAGCTCGTTGCTGGCCTCGACCAGTTCGTCATGATTAGTGACGTAACCCTGCAACGAAGGACGGGTGGCAAACAGCGAACCTTTCTGGTTAAGAATGCCCAGATTGACGCCGGTCACCGGGCCGGAGGCGTTGCCGAAGCTGACCATCAGGCCACGGCGCTGCAGACAGTCCAGCGAGGCTTCCCAGGTATCTTTGCCCACCGAGTCATACACCACGCGCACCTTTTTACCGCCGGTGATCTCTTTCACCCGCTCAACGATGCTCTCTTCGCGGTAGTTAATTACCTGCCAGGCACCTGCCTGCAGCGCGCGCTGCGCCTTTTGCGCATTGCCAACGGTGCCGATCAGCTTGGCCCCCAGCGCTTTTGCCCACTGGCAGGCAATCAGCCCGACGCCGCCTGCGGCCGCGTGGAACAGGAACTGTTCGTCAGGCTTGATCTCATAGGTTTTGCGCAACAGATAAAAGACCGTCAGCCCTTTCAGGAAGGAGGCGGCGGCCTGCTCGAAGGAGATGGCGTCCGGCAGAATGGCGGCTTTATCCGCCGGGACGTTGTGAACCGAGCTGTAGGCGCCAAGGGCAGATTGCGCATACACCACGCGGTCGCCCTCTTTTATATGCTTAACGGCGCTGCCTACTTTCACCACTACACCGGCCGCCTCGGTACCCAGCCCGCTTGGCAGGGCCGGAGGCGGATAGAGGCCCCCGCGGATATAGGTGTCAATGTAGTTAATGCCAATGGCTTTGTTTTCGACCTGGATTTCCTGCTCGCCTGGCGCGGCGGGCGTAAACTCTACCGCCCGCAAAACCTCCGGGCCGCCGTGCTTATGAAATTCAATACGCGTTGCCATGCTCCCTCCATTAGAATTAGAAAATATGGTAATCTTTCGACCCACTCTCTATCTCGGTAACTCCATTCACTATGGCAGGAAACAAACCCTTCAACAAACAGACTGAACCCCGTGAACGCGATCCGCAGTTAGCCGGGTTAAAAGTCCCGCCGCACTCGATTGAAGCGGAACAGTCGGTGTTGGGCGGTTTAATGCTGGATAACGAGCGCTGGGACGACGTTGCCGAGCGCGTCGTCACCGACGACTTCTATACCCGCCCGCACCGCCATATCTTTACCGAGATGGCGCGTCTGCAGGAGTCGGGCAGCCCTATCGATCTGATCACCCTCGCGGAATCGCTGGAGCGTCAGGGGCAACTGGAGACCGTTGGCGGCTTCGCCTATCTGGCCGAATTATCGAAAAACACGCCAAGTGCGGCGAACATCAGCGCCTACGCTGATATCGTACGCGAACGTGCGGTGGTGCGTGACATGATCTCCGTCGCCAATGAGATTGCCGAAGCTGGTTTTGATCCGCAGGGGCGTAACAGCGACGAACTGCTCGATCTGGCCGAGTCCCGGGTGTTTAAAATCGCCGAAAGCCGCGCCAATAAAGACGAAGGGCCGAAGAACATTGCCGACGTTCTCGATTCGACCATTGCGCGTATCGAACAGCTGTTCCAGCAGCCGCATGACGGGGTCACCGGGGTCAACACCGGCTATGACGATCTGAATAAAAAGACCGCCGGTCTTCAGCCGTCGGATCTGATCATCGTCGCCGCACGTCCGTCGATGGGTAAAACCACCTTTGCGATGAACCTCGTCGAAAACGCGGCGATGTTGCAGGATAAACCAGTATTAATCTTCAGTCTGGAGATGCCATCGGACCAGATCATGATGCGTTCTCTGGCGTCGCTGTCCCGCGTGGACCAGACCCGCATTCGTACCGGCCAGCTGGACGACGAGGACTGGGCGCGGATCTCCGGCACCATGGGTATTCTGCTGGAAAAACGGAACATCTATATCGATGACTCCTCCGGCCTGACGCCGACGGAAGTGCGCTCCCGCGCGCGCCGAATCGCCCGCGAGCACGGCGGCATTGGCCTGATCATGATCGACTACCTCCAGCTGATGCGCGTTCCATCGCTGTCGGACAACCGTACCCTGGAAATTGCCGAAATCTCCCGCTCGCTGAAAGCACTGGCGAAAGAGTTGCAGGTGCCGGTGGTGGCGCTGTCGCAGCTTAACCGCTCCCTGGAGCAGCGTGCCGACAAGCGTCCGGTCAACTCCGATCTGCGTGAATCGGGCTCCATCGAGCAGGATGCCGACTTAATCATGTTCATCTACCGTGATGAGGTCTATCACGAGAACAGCGACCTGAAAGGCATCGCAGAAATTATTATTGGTAAGCAGCGTAACGGCCCAATCGGTACGGTGCGTCTGACCTTTAACGGCCAATGGTCACGCTTCGACAACTATGCGGGACCGCAATATGATGATGAGTGATTTCTAAGGAATTCAAATGCAAGCGGCAACTGTAGTCATTAACCGCCGCGCTCTGCGACACAACCTGCAACGCCTGCGTGAACTGGCTCCCGCCAGCAAACTGGTTGCAGTCGTGAAAGCGAACGCTTACGGACACGGTCTGATCGAGACCGCGCGAACGCTCCCCGATGCCGACGCCTTTGGCGTCGCCCGTCTCGAAGAAGCCCTGCGCCTGCGCGAGGGGGGCATCACCCAGCCGATCCTGCTGCTCGAAGGCTTCTTTAATAGTGCCGACCTGCCGACCATCGCCGCAAAACAGCTGCATACCGCCGTGCACAACATGGAGCAGCTCGAGGCGCTGGAGAACGCGGTGCTCTGCGAGCCCGTTACCGTGTGGATGAAGCTCGACACCGGCATGCACCGCCTGGGCGTGCGTCCGGAACAGGCGGAGGCCTTTTATCAGCGCTTAAGCCAGTGCCAGAACGTTCGCCAGCCGGTCAATATCGTCAGCCATTTCGCCCGGGCCGACGAGCCCGAGTGCGGCGCGACCGAACAGCAGCTCGATATCTTCAACACCTTCTGCGAAGGCAAGCCGGGGATGCGCTCGATCGCGGCCTCCGGCGGTATTCTTCTGTGGCCGCAGTCCCACTTCGACTGGGCGCGTCCGGGCATTATTCTGTACGGCGTTTCGCCGCTGGAGGGCCAACCCTGGGGGCCGGACTTCGGTTTTCAGCCGGTGATGTCGCTCACCTCCAGCCTGATTGCGGTGCGCGAGCACAAAGCCGGGGAGCCGGTAGGCTACGGCGGTACCTGGGTCAGCGAGCGTGACACCCGTCTGGGCGTGGTGGCGATGGGCTATGGCGACGGCTACCCGCGCGCTGCCCCCTCCGGTACGCCAGTGCTGGTGAACGGTCGGGAAGTGACCATCGTCGGACGCGTGGCGATGGACATGATCTGCGTTGACCTCGGGCCAGAGGCGCAGGAGAAAGCGGGCGATCCGGTGACCCTGTGGGGTGAAGGTTTACCCGTGGAGCGGATTGCAGAAATTACAAAAGTGAGTGCTTACGAACTTATTACCCGACTGACGTCGCGGGTGGCGATGCACTACCTCGATTGATCCGGACTTTCCCTCTCCCTCCTGGGAGAGGGAGTAAAGCAGGTTCTGTCGCCCACACCCCATCTTCCTTAACATCCTCTCGATCTTCTTCTGCTTCCGGTTTATTGTTGAATTCCCTGCCTCATTATTATCCGGAGAACCATCGCGTGTTCCAGAAAGTCGACGCCTATGCTGGCGACCCCATCCTCTCCTTAATGGAGCGTTTCAAAGAAGATCCCCGGGGCGATAAAGTTAACCTCAGTATCGGTCTGTACTACAACGAAGCAGGCATTATTCCGCAGCTGCAGGCGGTGGCCAAAGCCGAAGCACGTCTCAATGCCACGCCGCACGGTGCGTCGCTCTATCTGCCGATGGAAGGGCTGAACAGCTATCGTCACACCATTGCTCCGCTGCTGTTTGGCGCAGACCATCCGGTGCTGGTGGAAAAGCGTGTTGCCACTATCCAGACCCTGGGCGGCTCAGGCGCGCTGAAGGTGGGTGCCGACTTCCTGCACAAGTATTTCCCGGAATCCGCTGTCTGGGTGAGCGACCCGACCTGGGAAAACCACGTCGCTATCTTTGAAGGCGCGGGTTTCACGGTTAACACCTACCCATGGTTTGACGATCAGACCAACGGCGTGCGCGTTGGCGCGTTGCTGGAAAAACTGAGCACCCTGCCGGAGCGCAGTATCGTGCTGCTGCACCCGTGCTGCCATAACCCGACCGGTGCCGATCTGACCAACGATCAGTGGGATGCGGTGATTGAAGTGCTGAAGGCCCGCAACCTGATCCCATTCCTCGACATTGCCTATCAGGGCTTTGGCGCCGGGATGGAAGAGGACGCCTACGCCATTCGCGCCATCGCCAGCGCAGGCCTGCCGGCGCTGGTCAGCAACTCCTTCTCCAAAATCTTCTCGCTGTATGGCGAGCGTGTCGGTGGTCTGTCGGTGGTCTGCGAAGATCACGATGCCGCCGGACGCGTGCTGGGCCAGCTGAAAGCCACCGTGCGTCGTATCTACTCCAGCCCGCCAAACTTTGGTGCGCAGGTGGTGGCGACCGTGCTGGGCGATGACGAGCTCAAAGCCGAATGGCTGGCGGAAGTGGAAGCGATGCGTATCCGTATCCTTTCCATGCGTCAGACGCTGGTCGATGTGCTGAAAGAGGCGGTGCCGGGGCACAGCTTCGACTATCTGCTGCAGCAGCGCGGCATGTTCAGCTACACCGGCTTCAGCGCGCAGCAGGTGGATCGCCTGCGCGATGAGTTTGGTGTCTACCTGATTGCCAGCGGACGCATGTGCGTGGCGGGCCTGAACAGCAGCAATGTTCAGCGCGTAGCGCAGGCCTTTGCCGCTGTAATGTAAGTACTTACTCACGGCCTCCTTCTTTTGCGAGGGGGCCGGAATGGGTAAAACCCCGCGTTGTGATATCCCTCTTTTTATTACGGCTTATATAAAAAATTCCCTTTCAATCCCCTGCGGCTACGGTTATTTTCGATGTGGTTTTTGACCATCCGCTCAAAATAAAAATAACGGTTTGAATATTCAGGGGAAAATATGCGCAAGATCACACAGGCGCTCAGCGCTGTCTGCTTATTGCTCTCACTCAGCCACCCGGCGGTGGCGCGCCCCTCATCACCTCCACCGCTCTACACCGGCACCAATGCCGCCAGGCTGGCCGAGCAGGCCCCAATCCACTGGGTGTCCGTGGCCCAGATTGAAAACAGCCTGATGGGGCGTGCGCCCATGTCGGTAGGATTTGATATTGATGACACCGTGCTGTTCTCCAGCCCGGGCTTCTGGCGGGGTAAAAAGAGCTGGTCGCCGGACAGCGACGATTACCTGAAAAACCCGGATTTCTGGCAGCAGATGAACAACGGCTGGGATGAGTTCAGCATTCCGAAAGAGGTGGCCCGCGCGCTGATTGCCATGCACGTTAAGCGTGGCGACAGGATCTGGTTTATTACCGGGCGGCATGCCACTAAAACCGAATCCGTCACCAAAGCCTTGCAGGACGCCTTTCTGATCCCCGCCGCGGCCATGAACCCGGTTATTTTTGCCGGTGAGAGCTCAGGCAGAAACAACAAAGCCTCATGGATGGAGCAGAAGCAGATCAAGATTTACTACGGCGATGCCGACAGCGACATCATTGCCGCTCGCGAGGCGGGGGCCAGAGGCATTCGGGTGCTGCGTGCCTCTAACTCGACCTGGAAACCGCTGCCGCAGGCCGGGGCGTTTGGCGAAGAGGTGATCGTCAATTCAGAATACTGAGTACCTGATCGGGGCAGAAAAGACGCTTTTTTAAGCAGATTTACCCGCTACGGGTTTTACCTTTCGTCGTATTGCTGCACACTTAGAGTGATTATCCTGTAGAACGGAGCAGCACATGTGGTATCAGCAAACCCTGACCCTGCGCGCCAGGTCCCGAGGTTTTCACCTGGTGACGGACGAGATCCTCGGACAGATCCGCGATCTATCCCGCATCAAGGTCGGTTTACTGCATCTGTTACTGCAACACACGTCAGCCTCTCTCACCCTCAACGAGAATTGCGATCCCACCGTCCGTTCCGATATGGAGCAGCATTTTCTTAAATCCGTTCCCGATGATGCCCGTTGGGAACATGATGACGAGGGGCCAGACGACATGCCTTCCCATATTAAATCCTCTTTGCTGGGCGTCTCTTTGCTGCTGCCGGTCAATCACGGCCGCGTGCAGCTCGGCACCTGGCAGGGGATCTGGCTGGGAGAACACCGTATCCATGGCGGTTCGCGCACCATTATCGCGACGCTACAAGGGGAATAATGATGACAATTTCGGAGATACTTCAGTACTGCATGAATAAGCCGGGTGCGGAGCAAAGCGTGCACAGCGACTGGAAGGCAACCCAGATTAAGGTCGCAGACGTGCTGTTTGCGATGGTGAAAGATGTGGAAGGACGTCCGGCGGCCGCGCTAAAAACCAGCCCGGAACTGGCGGATCTGCTGCGCCAGCAGCACACCGACGTGCGTCCCAGCAAGCACCTGAATAAGGCGCACTGGAGCACGGTCTACCTGGATGGATCGATACCGGATTCGCAGATTTACTATCTGGTGGATGCCTCTTACAAGCAGGCGGTGGAACTGCTGCCGGAGATGACCCGGCAGCAGTTGTCAGTCTGACTAGTTCAGAAGGGGTTTAAGGAAGCGGGCCGTGTGCGAGGCTTCGCACTCCGCAACGGTTTCCGGGGTACCGGAAACCAGGATTTCGCCGCCGCCGCTGCCGCCTTCCGGACCGAGATCCACAATCCAGTCCGCGGTTTTAATCACGTCCAGGTTGTGCTCAATCACCACGATGGTGTTGCCCTGATCGCGCAGCTGATGCAGCACGTCAAGTAACTGCTGGATATCAGCAAAGTGCAGACCGGTGGTCGGCTCATCCAGAATGTACAGCGTCTGACCGGTGCCGCGTTTGGAGAGCTCACGCGCCAGCTTAACGCGCTGCGCCTCGCCGCCCGATAGGGTGGTCGCCGACTGGCCCAGACGAATGTAGGTCAGACCAACATCCATCAGGGTCTGGAGCTTACGCGCCAGCGCCGGAACGGCATCAAAGAACTCACGCGCTTCTTCGATGGTCATATCCAGCACTTCGTGGATGGTCTTGCCCTTGTACTTAATCTCCAGCGTTTCGCGGTTATAGCGTTTGCCTTTGCACTGGTCGCACGGCACGTAAATGTCCGGCAGGAAGTGCATCTCGACCTTGATCACCCCATCGCCCTGACAGGCTTCACAGCGCCCGCCGCGAACGTTAAAGCTGAAACGGCCCGGCGTATAGCCGCGCGAACGCGATTCCGGCACGCCGGCAAAGAGTTCACGTACTGGCGTAAACACGCCGGTATAGGTCGCCGGGTTGGAACGCGGCGTACGACCGATCGGGCTCTGGTCGATATCGATCACCTTGTCGAAGTGCTCCAGGCCGTGGATCTCGCGATACGGCGCCGGTTCAGCCAGGGTTGCCCCATTCAGCTGGGTCTGAGCAATCGGGAACAGGGTATCGTTAATCAGCGTTGATTTACCGGAACCCGACACCCCGGTGATGCAGGTGAACAGGCCGACCGGCAGGGTCAGGGTCACGTCTTTCAGGTTGTTGCCGCGAGCACCGGTAAGCTTCAGCACTTTTTCCGGATTGGCGGGCACACGCTGTTGCGGGACTTCAATCTTACGCTTACCGCTCATGTACTGGCCGGTCAGGGATTCCGGGACCGCCATAATGGCGTCCAGAGGCCCTTCTGCTACCACCTGGCCACCGTGGACACCAGCCCCCGGGCCGATGTCGATCACGTGGTCGGCCGCGCGGATGGCGTCTTCGTCGTGCTCAACCACAATCACCGTGTTGCCGAGGTTACGCAGGTGGATCAGCGTCCCGAGCAGGCGTTCGTTGTCGCGCTGGTGCAGGCCGATGGACGGCTCATCCAGTACATACATCACCCCCACGAGACCCGCGCCGATCTGGCTCGCCAGACGGATACGCTGCGCTTCGCCGCCGGACAGGGTCTCAGCCGAGCGGGAAAGAGTCAGGTAGTTCAGGCCGACGTTAACCAGGAACTTGAGGCGATCCCCGATCTCTTTCAGCACTTTCTCGGCAATTTGCGCCCGCTGTCCGGAGAGCTTCAGGTTATTGAAGAAGTCCATCGCATGGCCGATGCTCATGTCCGAGATGGTCGGCAGCGGCGTGTTTTCAACATACACGTGGCGCGCTTCGCGACGCAGGCGGGTGCCGTCACAGGTGGCGCAGGAGCGGTTGCTGATGAACTTCGCCAGCTCTTCACGTACCGCGCTGGATTCCGTCTCTTTGTAACGGCGCTCCATGTTGTGCAGCACGCCTTCGAACGGATGACGGCGCACCGAGGTATCGCCGCGATCGTTCATGTATTTGAACTCAATGTTCTCTTTCGCAGAGCCGAACAGGATCACTTTGTGCACGGTTGGGCTCAGGCTGCCCCACGGCGCTTCGACGTCGAACTTATAGTGTTCAGCCAGCGACTTCAGCATCTGGAAATAGTAGAAGTTACGCTTATCCCAGCCGCGGATCGCGCCGCCTGCCAGGGACAGCTCCGGGTTCTGGATCACCCGGTCAGGATCGAAATATTGCTGCACGCCGAGGCCGTCACAGGTCGGGCAGGCGCCGGCCGGGTTGTTGAACGAGAACAGACGCGGTTCGAGCTCGCGCATGCTGTAACCGCAAATCGGGCAGGCGAAGTTGGCAGAGAAGAGCAGCTCGTCCGCTTTCGGGTCGTCCATGTCGGCAACCACCGCCGTACCGCCGGAGAGATCCAGCGCGGTTTCGAACGACTCAGCCAGGCGCTGGGTCAGATCGTCACGCACCTTAAAGCGGTCGATCACCACCTCGATGGTGTGTTTCTTCTGCAGCTCCAGCTTCGGCGGATCGGAGAGATCGCACACTTCCCCGTCGATACGGGCGCGGATATAACCCTGGCTGGCCAGGTTTTCCAGCGTTTTGGTGTGCTCGCCTTTACGCTCTTTGATGATTGGCGCCAGCAGCATCAGGCGTTTGCCTTCCGGCTGCGCCAGCACGTTATCCACCATCTGGCTGACAGTCTGAGCCGCCAGCGGGACATCATGGTCCGGGCAGCGCGGCTCACCCACGCGGGCATACAGCAGACGCAGGTAGTCATGGATTTCGGTGATGGTCCCGACGGTAGAGCGCGGGTTATGGGAGGTCGACTTCTGCTCAATAGAGATAGCTGGCGACAACCCTTCGATATGGTCGACATCCGGCTTTTCCATCAGCGACAGGAACTGACGCGCATAAGCAGAAAGCGATTCAACGTAACGACGCTGACCTTCGGCATACAGGGTGTCGAAAGCCAGGGAGGATTTGCCTGAGCCTGAAAGCCCGGTCACGACGATCAGTTTGTCGCGAGGGATGACGAGGTTGATATTCTTGAGATTGTGGGTGCGGGCGCCCCGAACTTCTATCTTATCCATTCACCTTTCCCGGTAGGTAGATACACGGAATGCCTGGTTTGTTTGAAGGACAACCGGCAGAAACGATTAATTATGACACAAATTGAACTGGCTGGATATACAGTATTGGAATGCATCTTCTGATTACTTGTGCAACAATGTAACCTTCGTGAGAACTCTGGAAGATGCTTCGAAACTATCGAAAGACCACGTGGAAATGGTACACTCGCGCGCTTACACTATTCAGACAAGTTTTCAGGAGACACGATCATGGCCAGCAGAGGCGTAAACAAGGTGATTCTCGTCGGTAATCTGGGCCAGGACCCGGAAGTACGCTATATGCCGAGTGGTGGTGCAGTGGCCAACATTACGCTGGCTACTTCCGAATCCTGGCGTGATAAAGCGACCGGTGAGATGAAAGAGCAGACCGAATGGCACCGCGTTGTGCTGTTTGGCAAACTGGCCGAAGTGGCCGGTGAATATCTGCGTAAAGGCTCCCAGGTCTATATCGAAGGCCAGCTGCGTACCCGCAAATGGACCGATCAGGCCGGCGCAGAAAAATACACTACCGAAGTGGTGGTAAACGTCGGCGGCACCATGCAGATGCTGGGTGGCCGTCAGGGCGGTGGTGCACCAGCAGGTGGCGGTCAGCAGCAGCAGCAGGGCGGTTGGGGTCAGCCTCAGCAGCCACAGGGCGGCAACCAGTTCAGCGGCGGCGCGCAGTCTCGTCCGCAGCAGCAGCCGTCTGCACCCGCGCAGTCCAACGAACCGCCAATGGATTTCGACGACGACATCCCATTCTGATAATCAGAACCTGCGTTTCGCAACCACAAAAAACCCAGACATGGTCTGGGTTTTTTTATATTCACTAGGTGTACATCATTGGCCAGTCTGGTGGCGTATGGCTCATCGCCTCAACCATTACCGCTTTAACGTTGTTCCAGATAACGGCCACATCCAGCAGGGTGATGCCCAGCAGGCCGGTGGCGAACCAGCATGCCGCCGCCAGACCGAGACAGGTACTGATCACCGCCAGCGCCGTGTAATCTGATTTACGAAACTGAATGTTCAGCGTGCTGGCCAGAAACATCAGCACTGCGCTCAACAACTCCCAGCGTGCAAACACAACGCCAGTGGTAATAGCTGCCATAAAAACGATCCTCAAAGATAACCGCCGCCGGGGATAGCGCGACGTTGCCCACACACTGTGGCAAACTGGCTATCGGCAGGCTCAGACTCACAACAATGAAACAATGTTTCTTGTTACATAAGATATGTGAACTATATCACGTTTGTTCTTTTATTCGCCACTGGGCAAATGCATAAAAATGGCCTTTTTTAACCCTATTATTACCAGGGTTTTAGTGAGCAGAAATATATATTTAGGCTGCTAAGCGGTCTATTTATGACAACTTTGCTGAGAATTCATCGGGATAAGAAAACATGTACAAGCCGGATGGCGATGTACAATATTTACAGCCTCAGAGCTATAGCTTATGCTTCTTGCGGTTGCTTACTCTGTTCGTAATAAATAAATCAGGCTTGAACGTCTTTTGCTGTTTATTATTTTTTGTCATTTTAATTTTACACACGCGTCCCGGTAAGACAGTCACATTAATGTATGCTGGCTGAATATCATTTTATTCCTGATTAATTCGTTGCGGTATTTCTGTCTCGTTAATGAGCTACGAATAAACAATGAAGCAAGTAAATCGAGAAAATATTAATGACAGTACCCGGGCCCTGCACGCATTAGCTAAATTAATGCCAAAATTATCATCCCATGCGACCTTAACGTCGCTGCTGGAGACGATTAATCATACCTTTGGCGCCCAGCTCAGCTGGATGATGATGCAGGATGATACGGGCCAGCCGCAGTTTGTCAGTGCCGGGGAATTAACCTGCCATCCGCTGGAAATTAATGGGTTTATTGCCAGCCAGTTATTGCAACGTCATCCCCGTTCATGGCAGATAATCGGCTGGAAAGAGAATACCGGCACGCTGATATTTCCTCCCGGGCATCCGGGACATCACCAGTTACAGTGCGGCGTGCTGTGTAAAATGGCCCCGCATCAGCACGGCTACTTCTTCCTCGGGTTTACGCAACCGCAAAGCACCCTCACCGTGCTGAAAGAGGTGGTGATTATCCTTGTTGAAAAGCTGAAGGATTTTGTCACCGGGCTGGTGGCCCGTGAGCGTACGGCAAAAGAGATGCAGCGGATGATCGCCCAGTACAAAACGCTGTTTGAACGGGCGCCGGTGCTGATGAACTCTTTCGACCGGAGTAGCCGCTGCGTATTGTGGAATGCTGAATGCGAAAAGGTGTTTGGCTGGACGATGGCGGAGATCAACGCTCATGCCGATCCGCTGGCGCTGTTTTATTCTGACCCGGAGGTGCGTCGCCGGGTCCACGAGTCGGTTAACACCTCCCCGCTGAACGACATGTACGAATGGCACCCGGTGCGCCGGGACGGGATGCAGTTGACCATCCTGTGGTCGAACATCTCCCTGCCGGACGGCTCGATCCTCAATATCGGGCTCGATATTACCGCCCGCAAAAAAGTGGAGCGGCAGCTGGAGATGAAGGCCACGACCGACGATCTGACGCGCTGCTTAAATCGTTTTGCCATCCTGCAGCAGATTGCCGCTGCCCTGGAGATCAGCCAGCGGCAGGAGGCCGACAGCCACTTCTCGGTCCTGATGTTTGACCTGGATTTCTTTAAACAGATTAATGACCAGTGGGGTCACCTGGTGGGGGATGCCGCCCTGGTGCATTTCTGCGACTGCCTGCGGGGGCTGATCCCGCCCGGCTCGGCGCTGGGTCGGGTAGGTGGAGAGGAGTTTTTACTGCTGCTGCCGAAGACCCGCAGCGACGCGGCGGTGCGGCTCTCCACCCGGCTGCGCCGGGCGCTGTCCATCACGCCCCTTAACGTCGGTAGCCGGAGGCTGACTCTCTCCTTCAGCGCGGGAGTGGTGGAGGTGAGCGACAAACAGCATGATACCTCCTCGCTACTCATTAGCGCAGATAAGGCACTTTATGATGCCAAGCGTGCGGGAAGAGGAAAAACAATCGTCGCGGTTGATTATTTATAAATCACTTTAATCATTATCATGGGATAAATAGCACAAAATCTCATGATGAAGTTGCGCTTTTTTCACGCTGTCGGTAGTTTGACTTAATCGACGACATTCTGTTGAGTTATCCGGGAGCCTGGCTTTCAGAACCGGTAATTATTTTCCTTAATAAACAGGAAACGAATACTTTCAGTTTGGCTTACGGACAAATATTATCGGCATAACCAACTATTAGGTTATTGGTGTTAAAAGTCAGTTGCTAACTTCGCATGATTCATGCAACGTAATCACCTGTTTAGCAAAGCATCCGGCCTTCAAGATTACAGGCACATAAAAAGCAGGGATATAGGGCGGAAATGAATCGTAGCGCACGGGACAAGGTGCTGAGGATAGTCGGGGTTATCATGGTAGTTTTGCTACCTGTGATGCTTGCGCTATGGTTTGCCCAGCAACGCGCGGTTAACGAAACAAGCAGCCAACTTCGATCCTTTGCGGAACTCGCTTTAGATAAAACTGAACTGGTCATTCAGCAGGTTGAGCTGGCTCGTCATTCTGCAGAACAGTATTCGGGCGATATTTGCACGCCGGCACACCGGCAATATATGTTAAATATCGTCCGCGGTCGGCTCTACATTGCCGATCTATTGTATGCGGATGGCCGTCAATTTCTTTGCTCAACGACGAGCACCCCCGCGGATCCCTATACGATTTCCGCCGCCAATTACCAACGCCAGCCAGACGTCTCTATCTATTATTACCGCGACACGCCCTTTTATGAGGGATATAAAATGATCTATATGCAGTTAGGTCATTATGTGGTGGTCGTTAACCCTCTGACCTATAGCGAAGTAATGTCTTCGGATCGCTCTCTGGCGTGGGGCGTATTTGATACGGTGACCAATGCCTTCTTTTCCGTTAGTGAACAGGCTAATCAAAAAGAATTAAAAGCGCTGATTGGCGAGAACAATCTCGCATTTCAGAATGAAGGCCGTTTTTATACTATTGTTCGTTCAGACAAGCGCCCGATTGCCGCCATTGTCTCCACCACTAACCAGCGTTTTTATGAAGTGCTTTATCATCAGGCGACATTAACCCTGCCGCTGGGAATGATCAGCAGTATTATTATTTTACTGATGTGGTCGAGAACGCGACGCGAATTTAACTCTCCGGGTCGCTTATTGCATCGGGCATTAAATAAAAGACAGCTTTGCCTGCACTACCAGCCGATTATCGATATTAAAAGCAATGTTTGTGTCGGGGCGGAGGCGCTATTGCGATGGCCAGGTTTTAACGGCCCGGTGATGAGCCCGGTAGAATTTATCCCGCTGGCAGAAGAAGAGGGCATGAGCGAGCGCATCACTGACTACGTGGTGGAAGAAGTCTTCAGCGATCTGGGCCCTTTCCTGGCCTGCAACCCGCATATCTATATCTCCATTAACCTGTCGGCCACGGACTTCCACTCTTCACGCCTGATTGCGATGATCAGCGACAAAGCCCGCCACTACAACGTTCGGGCCCAGCAAATCAAAATCGAAGTGACCGAGCGCGGGTTTATCGACGTGCCGAAAACGACGCCGGTGATCCAGGCGTTTCGTCAGGCGGGATATGAAGTGGCGATCGATGATTTCGGTACCGGCTATTCCAACCTGCACAACCTCTACTCGCTGAACGTCGATATCCTGAAAATCGATAAATCCTTTATCGACACGCTAACCACCAACAGCACCAGCCACCTGATCGTCGAGCACATTATTGAAATGGCCCAAAGCCTGCGCTTAAAAACCATCGCCGAAGGGGTGGAAACACCGGAACAGGTCACCTGGTTAAACAAGCGCGGCGTGCAGTATTGTCAGGGCTGGCACTTCGCGAAGGCCATGTCGCCGCAGGATTTCATGACCTGGCAGCAACAGCCTGTCACGCCATCACTCGCCCACAGCCACTAATTCAGCTGATGACGATAGTCGCTGGGGGTGCGATCAAACTCGCGGCGGAATACGCGGGAAAACGTCTGCTGGGAGACATAGCCCAGGTCCATGGCGATATCAAAAATAGGGCGCTGGGTGGTGCGTAACGCCTGAGCCGCCAATAATAATCTGCGTTGACGAATGTACTCGCCCAGCGTCTGATGCATAACGGCGCGGAACATTCTCTGCAAGTACCACTTCGAGTAACCCGACTTTTTTGCCACCACATCGATACTCAAGGGTTGATCGATATGGTCATCCATCCATTCAATAAGTGTCTGAATAATTTGTTGATGCGACATAGAGCAGCCTCTTTCTGGTTACACCTGTATCGGTTAATTCGTCGTTTTGTCTGCGGGCGAGTATAATTCCTCAAGTTAACTTGAGGTAAAGAGGTTTTATGGAAAAGAAATTACCGCGGATTAAACCGCTGCTGACGCCGGGCGAGGTGGCAAGGCGCAGCGGCGTGGCGGTGTCAGCACTGCATTTCTATGAAAGCAAAGGGTTAATTAAGAGCATCCGCAACACCGGCAACCAGCGGCGATATACCCGCGACGTGCTGCGCTATGTGGCGATCATTAAGATTGCTCAACGCATCGGCATCCCGCTGGCCACCATTGGCGAAGCGCTAGGTATCCTGCCGGAGGGGCATACCCTGAGCGCGAAGGAGTGGAAGGCACTCTCTTCCCAATGGCGCGACGAGCTGGATCGGCGCATTCATACCCTGGAGGCGCTGCGGGACGAGCTTGACGGCTGCATTGGCTGCGGATGTCTGTCACGTAGCGACTGCCCGCTGCGTAACCCTGGCGATAGGCTGGGCGAGCAGGGCACCGGCGCGCGGCTGCTGGAAGAGGATTAGCCCGACGCATAAAAAACTAAAGCGCCACAACTGAGCGCTTTAGTTTATTCCCGGTCTTTGTCTTTCTCTCTATCCCGCTGGTTTACAGGAGGGTTTCCCCCGACATCAACACCCCTCAGTCGAGCATGCTTTGGAGGTTCCGGTTTGTGCTGACAATTTAAGTCTAGGCCGGGAGCCCGGGTTTGCCAGCGCCACAGCGCAAAATCTCGGCAAAATTTTTTCGCCAGGTTGTGCAATTTTCTATAGTTAGTGGACAAGCCCAACTGGAGATAACCATGATTAAGGTCCACCACCTCAACCAGTCCCGATCCCAGCGCGTGCTCTGGGCGCTGGAAGAGCTCGCTCTGCCTTATCAGATTGAACGTTATCAGCGGGATAAAACCATGATGGCACCCGCCGCGTTGCGCAAAGTCCACCCGCTGGGTAAATCCCCGGTGCTGGAGGATAACGGCCTGATCCTGGCCGAATCGGGCGCGATCCTCGAATATCTGCAGGAGACCTACGATCCCGGGTCGCAGCTTAAGCCGCAGGATCGCGAGATGAAACTGCACTACCGTTTCTGGCTCCATTACGCGGAAGGCTCCCTGATGCCGCTCCTGTTAATGAAGCTGGTTTTCTCCAGCCTCGGTAAACCGCCGATCCCGTTTGGCCTGCGCTCGCTGGGCAAAGTGCTGGGGCAGGGGGTGCAGAAGGCGTACCTCAACCGCCAGCTGGAAACCCACGCCCGTTTTCTGGAGTCCTGGCTGAAGGATCATCGCTGGTTTGCCGGGGAGAATCTCACCATGGCGGATGTGCAGATGAGTTTTCCGGTGTTTGCCCTGTTGGAGCGGGGCGGCATCGACGATCTCCCTCACTTGCAGACGTGGAAGAAAAACGTCGAAATGCGTCCGGCCTGGCAGCGGGCGATCCAGCAGGGCGGTCCGTTTGAAATCCCTGGCGCGTCCTGAAAATGTTATCAAATTGCGCATTCACGATAACGTTTGCGCATACTCTGTCTACTTCTTCACCACCCCGCATGCAAATTAGCGAAAAACGGCAAAGTTAAGTTGAAAACGCCCATGTTTAAGCCGGATAATCGTTTGCCTTTAATTCAACACCCGTTTTGTCAGCGCGAAGCTAAACGTTTGCTTTTTTTATGACGCCCCTCTTTGTCATAAACGCAGCACAGGGATAAGACGTTTCGCTGGTCGTGGAGTGTCCATCACGCTGACCGACGACGATAATAATTTTCAGGGGATGTTTTCTATGTCTACGCCATCTGCGCGTACCGGCGGTTCACTCGACGCCATGTTCAAAATTTCTGCCCGCGGCAGTACCGTGCGTCAGGAGATCGTTGCCGGTCTGACGACCTTCCTGGCGATGGTCTACTCGGTGATCGTGGTCCCGGGCATGCTGGGCAAAGCCGGTTTCCCACCGGCGGCGGTCTTTGTCGCCACCTGTCTGGTGGCCGGTGTGGGCTCCATCGTGATGGGCCTGTGGGCCAACCTGCCGCTGGCGATCGGCTGCGCCATCTCGCTGACCGCCTTCACCGCGTTCAGCCTGGTGCTGGGTCAGCAGATCAGCGTCCCGGTTGCCCTGGGGGCCGTGTTCCTGATGGGTGTGCTGTTTACCATTATCTCTGCCACCGGCATCCGTAGCTGGATCCTCCGCAACCTGCCGCAGGGCGTTGCGCACGGCACCGGGATCGGTATCGGCCTGTTCCTGCTGCTGATTGCTGCCAACGGTGTTGGCCTGGTGATCAAAAACCCGCTGGACGGTCTGCCGGTTGCGCTGGGTAATTTCGCCAGCTTCCCGGTGATCATGTCGCTGATTGGCCTGGCGGTGATCATCGGTCTGGAAAAACTGAAAGTGCCGGGCGGCATCCTGCTGACCATCATTGGCGTCTCGGTTGTGGGTCTGATTTTCGATCCGGCGGTGCACTTCTCCGGCGTGTTCGCCATGCCATCCCTGAGCGATGAAAACGGCAACTCCCTGATTGGCAGCCTGGATATCATGGGCGCGCTGAACCCGGTGGTGCTGCCAAGCGTGCTGGCGCTGGTGATGACCGCGGTCTTCGACGCTACCGGCACCATCCGCGCGGTAGCGGGCCAGGCGAACCTGCTGGATAAAGACGGTCAGATTATCGATGGCGGCAAAGCGCTGACCACCGACTCCCTGAGCAGCGTCTTCTCGGGTTTAGTGGGTGCCGCGCCGGCAGCCGTGTATATCGAATCTGCGGCGGGTACGGCGGCAGGCGGTAAAACGGGTCTGACGGCGATTACCATCGGCGTGCTGTTCCTGCTGATCCTGTTCCTCGCCCCGCTGTCGTATCTGGTGCCGGCGTACGCGACCGCCCCTGCGCTGATGTACGTTGGCCTGCTGATGCTGAGCAACGTAGCGAAGATTGATTTTGCCGACTTCGTTGACGCGATGGCCGGTCTTATCACCGCGGTGTTTATCGTCCTGACCTGTAACATTGTTACCGGCATCATGATCGGCTTCGCTTCGCTGGTGATCGGGCGCGTTGTCTCCGGTGAATGGCGTAAGCTGAACATCGGTACGGTGGTGATTGCCGTGGCGCTGGTGGCGTTCTACGCGGGCGGCTGGGCTATCTAAGCTGTCAACTGCGTAAAAAGACGGGTGGCTCAGGCCGCCCGTTTTTATTTTCGGAACACATCTTGTTGCCTTATGCGTTACTCTGGGGGAGATACACTGTGGCAAGATGCCAGTGATGTAAACGTACAGAAATCTCGCAAACAGGGAACGCATGGAAATCTTCTTCACAATACTCATCATGACCCTTTTGGTCTCCCTCTCCGGGGTAGTCACCCGCGTACTGCCCTTCCAGTTACCGCTGCCGCTGATGCAGATCGCCATCGGTGCTCTGCTGGCGTGGCCGACGTTCGGATTGCATGTCGAGTTTGATCCCGAACTGTTTCTGGTGCTGTTTATCCCACCTCTGCTGTTTGCCGACGGCTGGAAAACGCCGACGCGGGAGTTTCTCGAGCATGGGCGCGAGATCTTCGGTCTGGCGCTGGCGCTGGTCGTGGTCACCGTGGTGGGGATTGGTTTTCTCATCTACTGGGTGGTGCCGGGGATCCCGCTGATACCGGCCTTTGCGCTGGCAGCAGTGCTGTCACCCACCGATGCCGTGGCGCTGTCCGGGATCGTCGGTGAAGGACGCATTCCGAAGAAAATCATGGGCATCCTGCAGGGCGAGGCGCTGATGAACGACGCCTCCGGCCTGGTGGCGCTGAAATTTGCCGTCGCCGTGGCGATGGGCACCATGGTCTTCACTATCGGCGGGGCGTCCGTTGAATTCTTTAAGGTGGCGATTGGCGGCATCATTGCCGGCTTCGTGGTGAGCTGGCTGTACGGTCGCTCGCTGCGCTTCCTCAGCCGCTGGGGTGGCGACGAGCCTGCCACGCAGATCGTGCTGCTGTTCCTGCTGCCGTTCGCCTCTTACCTGATTGCGGAACACCTTGGCGTGTCGGGCATTCTGGCGGCGGTAGCGGCCGGGATGACCATCACCCGCGCCGGGGTTATGCGCCGTGCGCCGCTGGCGATGCGCCTGCGTGCCAACAGCACCTGGTCGATGCTGGAGTTTGTCTTTAACGGCATGGTGTTCCTGCTGTTGGGCCTGCAGCTGCCGGGGATCCTCGAGTCCTCGCTGGTGGCGGCCGAGGCTGACCCGAATGTCGAAACCTGGATGCTGTTTACCGACATCGTGCTGATTTACGCCGCGCTGATGCTGGTGCGTTTCGGCTGGCTGTGGACGATGAAAAACTTCAGCATGCGTTTCCTGAAAAAGAAACCGATGGAGTTTGGCTCCTGGACCACGCGTGAACTGCTGATTTCAACCTTCGCCGGGGTACGTGGGGCGATTACCCTCGCCGGTGTGCTCTCCATTCCACTGCTGCTGCCGACCGGCGACGTCTTCCCGGCCCGCTACGAGCTGGTGTTCCTGGCGGCAGGGGTGATCCTGTTCTCACTGTTTGTTGGCGTGGTGATGCTGCCGATCCTGCTGCAACATATGGAGGTGGGCGATCACGTTCAGCAGCATAAAGAGGCGCGTATTGCCCGGGCGGCAACCGCTGAAGTCGCCATTGTCGCCATCCAGAAGATGGAGGAGCGTCTGGCCGCCGATACCGAAGAGAACATCGATAACCAGCTGCTGAAAGAGGTGAGTTCGCGGGTAATTGGTAACCTGCGCCGCCGCGCGGATGGCCGCAATGACGTGGAAAGCTCGCTGATGGAAGAGAACCTCGAGCGCCGCTTCCGTCTGGCTGCGCTGCGCTCTGAACGCGCGGAGCTGTATCACCTGCGCGCTACCCGGGAGATCAGCAACGAGACGCTGCAGAAGCTGCTGCACGATCTCGATCTGATGGAAGCGTTGTTGATAGAGAAGCAGTAGGGTGAGTGCGGTCTGATGCCCTCACCCCGGCCCTCTCCCACAGGGAGAGGGTGCAAACACTAAAAACGGTAACCTGGTGGTTATCGTTTTGCGTTTACCTCGGCACCCAAAACCCTTCACAGCATTTCAGCCACGCCTGGGCGCTGTTCGACAAATAGACCCCTTCCCGCCAGATCATCCCCAGCTGCCAGTGCAGGTCACTCTGGAGCGGTATCCAGCGCAGCGTGTTTTTATCCAGCCGCTCGCAGATGGGCTGCGGCAATATCGCAATCCCCACACCCGCCTGCACCATCGCCGCCAGAAAGTCCCACTGCCCGCTGCGCACCGCGATGCGCGGCTTAACCCCATGCTGGCTGAAGAGCTGCATCAGCTGGCGGCTGAGGGCGAAATCTTCGTTGTAGATCAGCAGAGGATGCTCGGCCAGCAGCTCCGGATTGATGGCGTCGAGCGTCAACCAGTTGCCAGAGCGCGGCACCAGCACGCACAGCGGGTGGCTGAACAGCGGCAGGGCCGTCAGGCCGCTATCCTCCTCCACCGGCAGGGCGGTCATCGCCAGGTCCAGCTCGCCGTTGATCACCGCCTGCTGGACGGTTAACCCGCCAAATTCAGAAATTTTCAGCTCCACGCCGGGATAGCGCTGGCGAAACAGGCCGATGGGCCCGGCCATCATCATTCCCACCATCGGCGGAATACCGAGGCGCAATACTCCCTTATTGAGGTGGTTGATGTCGCCCAGCTCGGCCTCCAGCTGGCGAAACTCGGCGAGGATCGCCAGCCCGCGCTCAAACACTACCCGGCCGGTGTCGGTTAACAACAGCTTGCGCCCGTCGCGGATCAGCAGGGTACAGTTCAGTTCATCTTCGAGGTTTTTCAGCATTTTGCTGATCGTGGGTTGAGTGACAAAAAGCTTCTCCGCGGCGCGGGTGAAACTCTGCTGGCGGACGACTTCGACAAAGTAACGCAGCGTGCGTATGTCCATGACTATTCCTCGAAACTATACCTTTGATGATTTTAATTCATTTCAGTCAATTACGGGCGCTGACTATACTGGCTCTCCATCTCATTTTGAGGAAATCCCCCATGACCGTGGCGTTAGGTCGCGTTACGCCTGCCGTCGTGCAACGACTCCAGGTACCGGTTCAGGTACTGCTTTACGCGGGTCTTTTTGTCTTCGCTGAATACCTTGTTAGCTGGCTCCATCTGCCGCTGCCGGCCAATCTGGTCGGGATGGTGCTGATGTTCAGCCTGATCCTCTGCCGCGTCATCCCCCTGAACTGGGTCCGGGCCGGCTCGCGCTGGCTGCTGGCGGAGATGCTGCTCTTTTTTGTGCCGGCGGTGGTGGCGGTGGTCAATTATGTCCAGCTGCTGATGGTGGACGGCTGGCGTATCTTTGCGGTGATCGCCCTGAGCACGCTGATGGTGCTGGGTGCTACCGCGTGGGTGGTGGATAAAGTCTATCGCTATGAAATCAGCAGGCAGAAACATGACTAACTTTCAGGTCAGCGTCCTCTGCCTGGTGGTGACCCTGATTATCTACTTCGCCAACAAGCGCCTGTATCGCCGCTTTCGTAAACTGCCCCTGATGCCGCTGGTCTTCACCCCGATTCTGCTGGTGATGATGCTGGTATGGGGCCATATCTCCTGGCAGAACTATATCGGCGAAGCGCACTGGCTACTGTGGCTGCTCGGCCCGGCGACCATCGCCTTTGCGGTACCGGTGTATGACAACCTCGCGGTGATCAAACGTCACTGGATGTCGCTCTCCGCCGGGGTGATCACCGCCACGGTTGTGGCCGTCACCAGCTCGGTCTGGCTGGCGCGGCTGTTTACGCTGTCGGATGAGATCCAGCGCAGCCTGGCGGTGCGCTCCGTCACCACGCCGTTTGCGCTGGCGGCGGCAAAACCGCTCGGCGGACAGCCGGATCTGGTGGCGCTGTTCGTGGTGGTGACCGGGGTGTTTGGCATGGCGGTGGGGGACATGCTGTTTTTACGGCTCTCGATCCGCGAAGGAATGGCGAAAGGGGCCGGGTTTGGCGCGGCCTCCCATGGCGCCGGTACCGCGCGCTCCTATGAGCTGGGCCAGCAGGAGGGCGTGGTCGCCAGCCTGGTGATGATGCTCTCCGGCGTGGTGATGGTGCTGGTGGCCCCGCTGGTGGGCTGGTTGATGTTCTGATTTTTGCCCGGCGGCGCTGCGCTTGCACGGGCCTACGGTTCTGTAGGCCGGGTAAGCGCAGCGCCACCCGGCAATGAATGCTAACGGTTCAAACGCCGCACAATCCGCTCCACCTTCTGCCGGAAATCCGCCGCGATCTGGGCGGAAGCCTGGCCCATCTCCAGTTTTTCCCGCGCCGAGGTGAACTGGTCGATCACCTGCAAATCCTCAATATAAGGCGTGGCGACGACGGTGGTGTGCAGCGCCTGCGCCTGACGCAACCCGGCAATCACCGGATCCTGAGGGTCAATCACCCCTTTCGCCGTTAACTGCGTTTCCGCCGCCTTGTTGAGCGGAATGCCGCGCTCCAGCCCCAGAGCGTCCACCGACTGCGGATCGTTAAGCAGGTAGTTCACCAGTATCGCCGCCTCTTTCGGATGCTTCGTGGATTTCGCCACCGACAGCATCTGTGCCGTTTTGAAGTACACCCCTGATTCCTCCGTCCCGGGCTGCATCACGTAGTCGCCCAGCACCAGCTTCGCCGGCGGCGTCATGTTGTTGGCAAACATGCGGATGGTGATGTTCCAGGTGAACAGGCCGCCCCATTCGCCGTTAATCCACGGCTTCATCTCATAGAGATTGCCTTTGCCGTAGGAGGAGAGGGTCTTTGGCGACGGGAGAACGCGATCGTCGCTCAGGCGCTTCACAAAGCTGAAGGCCTCCTCCCACTGGGCATCGTTCCAGGCGAAGCTACCGTCACTGTTGAACATCGGCTTCTGGTGCTTCTGCATCATGTACGCATTGAGCAGCAGGATGACGTCCTGATCGACCATCGCGTAGGGATAGTAGTTATTGCCGAGCTTTTGCTGGAAGGTTTTCCCGGCGGCAAAAAAGTCGTCCCAGGTTTTCGGGTACGCCAGCCCGGCTTTCTGCCAGGTGACATCGTTGTAGTAAAAGACCGGGGCGTTGACCGAGATCGGCAGGCCGTTAAGCTTGCCTTTGATGGTGGTGGATTGCAGATCCTGCGGCTGGTACTGGCTTAAATCGAGCTCCGCTTTCAACTTGTCGAGGTCGTAATAGCCTTCGCCGCTTTTGGAAAAGATGATCAGCCATGGCCAGTTGGTCTGCATCACATCCGGCTCGGTGCCGCTCGCCATCTGGGTGGTCAGGCGTGAAAGATGCCCGTCCCAGCCGGTGTATTCGGCCTTCACTTTGATCTCCGGATGCGCTTTTTCGAAGGCTTCCAGCGCCTTCAGCGTGGCCTGGTGGCGGCTGTTGCCACCCCACCACGACATGCGTAATTCAACGGGCTGCGCCCAGGCAGAGGTACAGGAAAATAACAGCGATGCGATGACACCTGACAGGAGTTTATTCATTATTTTTCTCCGGGACTTTTATTATTAAGCAGGTGAATAACGGTCCAGCACCCTTAGCGTTTCGTCAGACGGGAAACCAGCTCAAACTCCTTAAAGTTGACCGGACGCTGCTGCTGCATGGAAATATTGCCCGCAATGCCGGTGAGGATTGACATCGCCCCGGCCCGATGGTCAGCCGCGCGCTGCAGCGGGTCGTGGCCCGGCGCACCAAACAGATCCGCCAGCATGGCGTTGTCGCCGCCGCCGTGGCCCCCTTCGCCGAGGCTGAACGTCGCTTTCCAGGGTTCGGCAAACATCGGGAAGACGGTGAGATCGCACTGTTCGAGGCTGCCCTCGTTTTCCCGCTCGCCCCCGGCGTTGACGTAGGACTTCTCGACGATCTTCATCTCCAGCCGGCCTTCGGTGCCGTTAAAGACCACGTTCAGCCCTTCCCACGGCAGGTAGGCGTTGAGGGAGTAGGTGAGCTGGACCTGGTTCTGGTACTTCACCAGCACCGACATCGTGTCTTCGATGGTGATGCCGTCGCTGAACACGCTCTGATCGCGGAAGTAGTTATCTTCGTGCTCGGCGTCGAGATAGAGCGCTTTCAGCTGGGCGTTATCCGCCATCTGCAGGGCAAAGGGATCCGCTTTCGCCCCGGCAAAGCCGTGGGCGCGCGGGTAGAAGTGCGTCACGCCGCGCTTCTCGGCGTTCTCCCGGCCATAGAACTGCAGGCTGCCTTCAGCGTAAACCCGCTCCGGGTAGCTGCCGAGCCAGAAGTTCATCAGATCGAAGTGGTGGGTGGATTTGTGCACCAGCAGGCCGCCGCTGTTGCGTTTTTCCCGATGCCAGCGGCGGAAGTAGTCCGCGCCGTGTTCGGTGTTGAGCAGCCACTCGAAGTGTACCGAGGTGACGGTGCCGATCGTCCCCTGCATCAGCAGCTCGCGCACCTTGCTGTGGTGCGGGGCGTAGCGGTAGTTAAAGGCCACCCGCACGCTGCGGCCGGTCTCTTCGATGGCGTCGAGAATGCGCAGGGCGCGCTGTTCATCGATGGTCATCGGCTTTTCGGTGATCACATCGCAGCCGGCGTGCAGGGCGCGAACGATGTAGTCGTCATGGGTACGATCCATGGTGGTGACGATGACGACATCAGGACGCGTTTCGCGGATCATCTCCTCAAACTGCGCCGCCTGCCAGGTGGAAACCGGCTCAGCCCCTTCGTTTTTTAATAGCTGATTAGCGTAGTGCATCCGCGTGGTGTTGGTATCGCAAAACGCGACCATTCTGGCATTTTCCCGCCAGGCACCGCCAATGGCGGAAATATATAAACCCGCACGACCGCCGGTTCCGACCAGAGCATATTTTTTCATGGCATCCTCGATTAAGATGAGAAAATAAATATCAGCAAGGTGAATCAATGAAACGTATTCCACATCAGTTGATGGAGCTGAACAGCACTTTTATCTGGCACTGGCCCTGGTTTATTCAGGGGGTAAAAAGCGCGAAACAGCACGGTTTCACTGGGATCATCCTGCACCAACAGGAACTGCTTTCAGTACTTGCGACGCCCTCGCCGTTAAGTCAAAAACTCAACGTCGAGAACCTTATTCATCAGCAAAATTACGCCCTGCAATATTTAACCCGTGTCGATCGTTATCTGGCGGAAAATAACCTGTCGTTCTGGCTTCAGGGGGAGGCCGCGCCCAATGACGACATTATTAAGCGTAAATTTCCTGAACTGACGTTCGACGAAAAAAGCGCGCCGGATTTCTGGCACCATTTTTATGCCGCCATATTGCATCCGCTATTACACGCCTTGCCCCATCTCAGCGGGCTTATTCTCAGCCTGACGACGCCGGACTTTCAGACCACCCGCTGGCAGCAAAGCCTGCATGATGTCTGGAGCCTGCTGCGCGCCCGGGGCAAAAAGCTGATCCTGCGCGACTTCATTGATAACAGCTGGCCGCGCCAGCAGCTCGCGAACATTCTGGCGACGCTGCCGGACGACGTGCGCGCCTCGGTAAAAGCCACCGAGCTGGACTACCACCCCGGCTTTGCCAACCACCCGCACATCGCCACCCTGCCGGGGCATAAAAAGTGGATCGAGTATGACCTCTTCGGCACTGGCTACGGCTGGACCGCGCTGCCGTGCTATCTGGGCGATGAGATCAGCGGCCGCTTAAGCTGGGCGCTCAGCGCCGCCGAAAACGAAATCGAAGCCATCACCTCCCGCGTGAGCTGGCAGTGGCTGCCCGACAGCCGGGTCATGGACTCCGCCAACGCCATCAACCTGTTCGGCCTCACCGCCGCCAACCAGGCCGCCGATGCGGCGCTGCCCGCCACCTTCGATCGCTGGGCGGCACACCATCAGCTCGGCTTTCGCTCTCTGCAGGACAAGCATCAGCTCTCGGCTATCGTCCACGCCAGCTATGACTGGCTGTGCAAAACGCCGAACCTTCTCGGGCGACGACTGCACTATCAGAGCCAGATCCCGGAGAGCATCGCCCAGGCGCAGCAACTGCTGCATATGGATACCCGCAGCGCCAACTGGATGCACGCCTGGCAGCCGCTGATGCCCACTGACGATCCCACGTTGGGCAAAGAGCAGCGGGAGCGGATGGCGCTGGAGAAAGAGGCCGCCTGCTTCCTCGCATCACGCACGCTGCACAACCTGCGTGAGCTGATGCCGCGTATTACCTGCCCGGACGACACCCTGGCGATCCTGCTTGCCGCCTGGCGCAGCGCGGAGATTTACAGCCAGATGTTCTCCCACGTGGCCGCCGCGGTGACCGACGTGCTGTGGCTCGACCATTACGGCGCCAACAGCCTGCCCGCTGACACCCTGCAGAAGCATCAGCAGCGGCTGCTTGACTACACCGACACCCTGGATCGCTGGCTGGCGGACCCGCCCGCCAGCGGCCCGTTATTCCTGCCGCTGTTGCTGAGCCCGGATCGGCTGGAGCGCTTTGCCAGAAGCCTGAGCGAGTCGCTGTAACTACAGCATAAAAACTGAGAGGGGGATTGTCTGTACGGGGGGCAAGGGGAAAGCGAAGGATTGGCGTGAAATCGGGAAAAGTGTGATGGCCTTTGCGGATCGCAGATAAAGCCTGTGATGCGTATCGGCTTTTTCCGTTCTGGTGACGTGATAAACGTCACCAGAAGGGGAAAAAAATGTGATCCCCGACCAGCGGCCGGGGAGGGGATTTTAGTGCGCGCGGCCCTGTTCAACACCCAGGCCGGTTTGAGAACGAATAAACTGGGCGCGGAACTTCTCACGCTCCAGATTACCTTCCGCCGAGTTATCGGTGGCGGAGAAGAACCAGATCCCAATGAAGGCCACAGCGATGGAGAACAGCGCCGGGTATTCGTACGGGAAGATTGCGCTGGCATGACCGAGCACCTGTACCCAGATGGTCGGGCCGAGCACCATCAGGATCACCGCGGTCAACAGCCCCAGCCAGCCACCCACCATCGCCCCACGGGTGGTCAGTTTTGACCAGTACATGGAGAGCAGAATGATCGGGAAGTTACAGCTTGCCGCAATCGAGAAGGCCAGACCCACCATAAAGGCGATGTTCTGATTCTCGAACAGGATCCCCAGCAGAATAGCGACGACGCCCAGCACCAGGACGGTGATTTTGGACACCCGCAGCTCATCACGTTCACTGGCGCCTTTACGGAACACGTTCGCATAGAGGTCATGGGAGACCGCAGACGCGCCGGCCAGCGTCAGACCAGCAACCACCGCCAGAATGGTGGCGAAAGCCACTGCCGAGATAAAGCCAAGGAACAGGTTACCGCCGACGGCATTCGCCAGATGGACCGCAGCCATGTTGTTGCCGCCAATCAGTGCGCCCGTCGCGTCTTTAAACGCCGGGTTCGCGCCCACCAGCATGATGGCGCCAAAGCCGATGATAAAGGTCAGAATATAGAAATAACCCATAAAACCGGTGGCGAAGAAGACGCTCTTACGCGCCTCGCGGGCATCGGATACCGTGAAGAAACGCATCAGGATATGCGGTAAACCGGCGGTACCAAACATCAGTCCCAGACCCAGGGACAGGGCGGATATCGGATCTTTTACCAGTCCGCCCGGACTCATGATCGCTTCCCCTTTCGGGTGCACCGCCATCGCTTCGGTAAACAGGTTATTGAAGCTGAACCCGACGTGCTTCATCACCATAAAGGCCATAAAGCTGGCACCGAACAGCAGCAGCACCGCTTTGATGATCTGTACCCAGGTGGTGGCGAGCATGCCGCCGAACAGAACGTACATCACCATCAGCACGCCCACCAGCACCACAGCGATGTGGTAGTTCAGGCCGAACAGGAGTTGGATCAGCTTACCGGCACCCACCATCTGGGCGATCAGGTACAGCGCCACCACCACCAGCGAACCGCAGGCGGAGAGAACACGAATCGGCCCCTGTTTCAGACGGTAGGAGGCGACGTCGGCAAAGGTATATTTGCCCAGGTTGCGCAGGCGCTCGGCGATCAGGAACAGAATGATCGGCCAGCCCACCAGGAAGCCCAGGGAGTAGATCAGCCCGTCATAACCAGAGGTAAACACCAGCGCGGAGATACCGAGGAATGAGGCGGCAGACATATAGTCGCCCGCAATCGCCAGCCCGTTCTGGAAACCGGTGATATTGCCCCCTGCGGTGTAATAGTCGTTACGGGAGCGCACGCGTTTTGACGCCCAGTAGGTAATACCGAGCGTAAACACGACAAACACCAGGAACATGATAATTGCCTGCCAGTTGGTTGGCTGGCGCTGGACTGCACCGCTAATGGCATCCGCTGCGTTGGCTGCAAGGGGTAGCGTGGCGGCGAGCGCCGTCAGGACTCTCTTCATGATGCTTTTACCTCGCGCAGCACAGCTTTGTTCAGACGGTCAAACTCACCATTCGCCCGCCAGATATATATTCCGGTCAGGGCGAAAGAGATCAAAATGACACCGACGCCAATGGGGATCCCGCGGGTCACGCTGGTACCCGGATGCAGAGGGGTACCGAGCCACTGTGGGGCGAAGGCGATGAGCAGAATAAAGCCAACGTAAATGATCAGCATGATGATAGATAACATGTAGGCAAACCGTTGCCGTTTTTCTACGAGCTCCCTGTAGTGCGCACTATTCTCTATCTGCTGACAAATATTGTCATTCATCACAGAATCTCCAGAGGTAAGGTAGGTTTGTTTTTATCCCCTCTCCCCTATGGGGAGAGGGCTAGGGTGAGGGGGAGTGCTTTTACGATGGCATTGCGATGGCCTGCTTCTCTTCGAGCAGTTTGTCCACCACGCCAGGATCGGCGAGCGTTGAGGTATCGCCTAAGTTGCTGGTATCACCCGCGGCGATTTTGCGCAGAATACGACGCATGATCTTGCCGGAACGGGTTTTCGGCAGCGAGTCGGTCCAGTGCAGTACGTCCGGAGTGGCAAGTGGGCCGATCTCTTTTCGCACCCAGTTACGCACTTCGGTATACAGCTCCGGCGACGGCTCTTCACCATGATTCAGCGTGACGTAGGCGTAGATCGCCTGGCCTTTGATGCTGTGCGGAATACCGACCACCGCCGCTTCGGCAATTTTCGGATGCGACACCAGCGCTGATTCAATCTCGGCGGTGCCCAGACGGTGGCCGGAGACGTTCAGCACGTCGTCCACGCGGCCGGTGATCCAGTAGTAACCGTCTTCATCCCGACGGGCACCGTCGCCGCTGAAGTACATGTTTTTGAAGGTGGAGAAGTAGGTCTGCTCGAAGCGATCGTGATCGCCAAACAGGGTCCGCGCCTGGCCTGGCCAGGAGTCGACGATCACCAGGTTGCCTTCGGTAGCCCCTTCCAGCGCATTGCCTTCGTTATCCACCAGCGCAGGCTGGACGCCAAAGAACGGACGGGTCGCGGAGCCGGCTTTCAGCTGGGTAGCGCCCGGCAGCGGGGTGATCATGAACCCGCCGGTTTCGGTCTGCCACCAGGTGTCGACCACCGGGCACTTCTCGTTACCGATCTTCTTCCAGTACCACTCCCAGGCTTCCGGGTTGATCGGCTCGCCTACGGATCCGAGGATGCGCAGGGAGGAGCGGTCGGTCCCTTCAATCGCTTTGTCGCCCTCGGCCATCAGCGCACGGATCGCAGTCGGGGCGGTATAGAGAATATTGACCTGATGTTTGTCCACCACCTGGCTCATGCGCGCCGGGGTCGGCCAGTTCGGCACCCCTTCGAACATCAGGGTGGTCGCGCCGCAGGCCAGCGGGCCATACAGCAGATAACTGTGACCGGTGACCCAGCCCACGTCGGCGGTACACCAGTAGATATCGCCCTGATGATAATCAAAGACATACTTGAAGGTGGTGGCGGCATAGACCAGATAGCCGCCGGTGGTGTGCAACACCCCCTTCGGCTTGCCGGTAGAACCGGAGGTATAAAGGATAAACAGCGGATCTTCCGCGTTCATCGCTTCCGGCTGGTGCTGGTCGCTGGCCTGTTCAATCAGGTCGCTCCACCACAGGTCGCGTCCCTCATGCCATTCAACAGCATTACCGGTGCGTTTCAGCACAATCACGCTGTTAACGGTGTTTACGTTCGGGTTGTTCAGCGCGTCGTCGACGTTCTTTTTCAGCGGAACGGCACGACCAGCACGCACGCCTTCATCGGCGGTGATCACCAGTTTTGCGCTGGAGTCGATAATGCGTCCGGCCACCGCTTCCGGCGAGAAGCCGCCGAAGATCACGGAGTGCACGGCGCCGATGCGGGCGCAGGCCAGCATCGCCACGGCCGCTTCCGGCACCATTGGCATATAGATAGCCACCACGTCGCCTTTTTTGATGCCCTGGGCCAGCAGGACGTTGGCAAAGCGGCAGACGTCGCGGTGCAGTTCGCGGTAGGTGATATTTTTGCTCTGAGTGGCGTCATCGCCTTCCCAGATGATTGCCGTCTGGTCGCCGCGCTCGGCGAGATGACGATCCAGGCAGTTGGCGGCGAGGTTTAGCGTGCCGTCTTCATACCATTTAATAGAGACGTTGCCGGGGGCAAAAGAGGTGTTCTTGACTGTCTGATACGGCGTGATCCAGTCAAGGATTTTGCCCTGCTCACCCCAGAAGGCGTCAGGGTTAGTAATAGAGAGCTGATACTTCTCCTGGTACTGCTCCGGATTAATCAGGCAGCGGTCCGCAATATTTGCGGGAATGTCGTGTTTATGGACCTGGCTCATGGTTTTTGTTCTCCTTGTAGAATGTTAATAATATGTCGCAAAAACGTTAATAGTAGGGGCTTTGGGACCTTTGTTTACTATTTGGGCGACAGATCACGCAAAAATTAAAGAGTTCGAAAATTGAGCAAATGACACTTTGCAGAAAAATAATTACTCTTGCGGATTATTTACATTTATGGATAAAAAAGCGTTTTTATAACAAAAGGTTATTTATCATGACTAATACAAATTAGCGTGATAACGCCTTTTGTCAGTCAAATGCCTCGTTCTTAAAGGCTTGCGCAGCATGCCGTGCAAATGGTACTGATACGGCGCGTTAAAAAACCCCATAAATGAACGCAACACAATTCATACCCTTTCAGTATGTGTCGTCCCCATCGTTTTACGAGTACGAACACTTCATTGAGGAAGTTTCTTGTCATGAAAAATTTGAAAGTCAGCCTTGCCTGGCAAATTTTGCTGGCCCTTGTGCTGGGTATCTTGCTGGGTAGTTATCTGCATTATCACAGTGACAGCCGCGAATGGCTGATCGCTAACTTACTGTCGCCAGCCGGTGATATCTTTATCCATCTGATCAAGATGATTGTGGTGCCGATTGTCATCTCGACGCTGGTGGTAGGGATTGCCGGGGTCGGTGATGCGAAGCAGCTGGGCCGCATCGGTGCAAAAACCATTCTTTATTTCGAAGTGATCACTACGGTGGCGATCATACTCGGCATCACGCTGGCGAATGTGTTCCAGCCTGGGGCGGGCATTGATATGTCGCAGCTGGCGACGGTGGATATTTCGAAATACCAAAGCACGACCGCCGATGTGCAAAGTCACTCTCATGGCCTGATGGGAACCATCCTGTCGCTGGTGCCGACCAATATCGTGGCGTCGATGGCGAAAGGCGAAATGCTGCCGATCATCTTCTTCTCGGTGCTGTTTGGTCTGGGGCTGGCGTCACTGCCGTCCACCCATCGCGAGCCGCTGGTGACCGTGTTCCGCTCCATCTCTGAAACCATGTTCAAAGTGACCCACATGGTGATGCGTTATGCGCCGGTCGGGGTGTTCGCGCTGATCTCGGTGACGGTGGCGAACTTCGGCTTTGCCTCCCTGTGGCCGCTGGCGAAGCTGGTGCTGCTGGTTCACTTCGCGATCCTGTTCTTCGCCCTGGTGGTGCTGGGGCTGGTGGCACGGATGTGTGGCCTGAGCATCTGGATCCTGATCCGCATCCTGAAAGACGAGCTGATTCTGGCGTACTCTACCGCCAGCTCCGAGAGCGTGCTGCCGCGTATTATTGAGAAGATGGAAGCCTACGGGGCGCCGGCGTCGATCACCAGCTTCGTGGTGCCGACCGGTTACTCGTTTAACCTTGACGGCTCGACGCTGTACCAGAGTATCGCCGCGATCTTTATCGCTCAGCTGTACGGTATCGACCTCTCCCTGTGGCAGGAAATTGTTCTCGTACTGACCCTGATGGTGACCTCGAAAGGGATTGCTGGCGTGCCGGGCGTGTCGTTTGTGGTACTGCTGGCAACGCTGGGTAGCGTGGGTATTCCCCTGGAAGGGTTGGCGTTTATCGCCGGTGTTGACCGTATTCTCGACATGGCGCGTACCGCCCTGAACGTGGTGGGTAATGCCCTGGCGGTGCTGGTGATTGCCAAGTGGGAACACAAATTCGACCGCAAGAAAGCCCTGGCGTATGAACGTGAGGTGCTGGGTCGTTTCGATAAGACGGCAGACCAGTAAAGTACATTGCCCGGCCTACAGCATTGTAGGCCGGGCAAGCGAAGCGCCCCCGGCACGAAGACCGCACTACTCCCCGCTTAACGTATCAAACTCCTCGCACCCCGTATCAAAGCCTTCGCTACAGCTCAGATTTAACCAGTACAGCGCCTTCTGTTTATTCGGCGTGATAAACCCGGCCTCGCCCTGGTGAAATACCTGGCCTGCCCAGTACTCTGCGTAACCCGTGCGCGAAAGGGTGGAGCTCTGCTTAAACCACTGGGCGGCCTGGACGTCATCCTGCGCGACCTCCACGCCGTTGGCGTAGATCAGCCCCAGCAGCAGTTGGGCATCAACGGCGGCGTCATCCTCGGTATTGCCGGCAACCTTATGCAGTAAGGTCAGCGCCTGCGGGTAGTCGGTTTGCCCGGCCCCGGTATTCACCAGTAAACGCGCCAGCATCACTGCACCCGGTGAACTGCCCGCCACGGTGGCCTGCTGCGCCAGCCCCTTCGCCTGCGCCAGATCGCCGTGTTTAAACTTGATTTGCGACAGCAGCGCCATGGCATCCACGTCACCGTTTTTAGCCGCTTTCTCGGCCCAGGTTTCGGCCTGCTTATCATCACCCGAGCTGTACCAGGTTTCGGCAAGATAATACTGAGCCCGGCTGTCGCCCGCCTCAGCCTGCTTCAGGTACTGGCCACCAATCTCCTCGGCGCAAACCAGGGAAGAAAAAAGGATCAACAACAGATAAAGAGGTTTCATGCGTTATTTTCGTAGGGGTAGATAACGGGCAGTATAAGCGCGGTATGAGAAGAAAAAAATGGGTGCGTTAAGACCTCACCTCCCCACAAGCCGGGCGGGTTTCCCCGCCCGCTGACGTTAACCTGCTGCGCAGGCTAATTAGACGCCACTTCATACTGTTCACTCTTTATACCCGTCATACTTCAAGTTGCCTGTGCGTTGGCTTTCCTCGCTCACCCCAGTCACTTACCAGAGTAAGCTCCTGGGGATTCGCTGCGTCGCCGCCTTCATGCAACTCGAATTATTTTGGGTATATTGTGAGTTCGCATAACATGCCGCGATTAATAAAGGCGAATATTATTATAGTCAGGCAAATAATAACTATTATGCCTAACACGGTTTTTAATGGCGTCATGCCCTTTACTCCTTGCTAATAAAAGAATAAGGGGCTATCCTCAACTTGTGTGGAGTTGAGGGATAGCCCCCGGTTAATGGAAACATTTCCGGGGTTTTTCACTTTCTGTCCCTCAACTTATGCTCAAGACAGAAAGCCTTAAGCACCCGTCGGTAATCTTATCCCTATGAACTAAAAAGAAAAAATGTAATTTAATTTGTGGGCAATTACATTTATCTGGAATCATGCTCGCAAAATAATATTCGCCATATTTCGTTATTATTATGCAAATAAAAGCGGGGTAAATATTTCACCCCGTTTTATTAATAGCTCCATTAATTGCATCAACCTATCGCGGTTTCCCGTAACGCTTTTTTCAGCTTATTATATTCATCAATCACATATTGCTCGGCGGCAGCCTGATCCGCTATCGGCTCGACGCGCACAGCACAATATTTATATTCCGGCGTTTTGGTTATCGGGCTGAGGTTTTCCGTCACCAGCTCGTTGCAGGCCCCGATCCACCACTGATAGGTCATATACACCGCACCAACGTTTGGCCGATCGCTTACCTGGGCCCGGGTGATGACCCGACCTTTGCGAGAGTTGACCCACACCAGCGCCTCATCCTCAATGCCCAGCTGTTTGGCATCCTCGGTGTTGATCTGCACATAGCCGGGCTCATCCGCCAGCGCCGACAAGGCCGCACAGTTGCCGGTCATTGAGCGGCAGGAGTAGTGACCCACTTCGCGCACGGTGGAGAGTACCATCGGATAGTCGTCATCCAGCTTATCGATGGGGGCCATCCAGTCGCAGGTGAAGAACTGCGCCAGCCCGTTCGGGGTGTCGAATTTCTCCGCAAACAGGAACGAGGTGCCCTGGTCCTCCGGCGATTCGTCCCGGCATGGCCACTGGATATAGCCCAGCTCGCCCATCTTCTCGTAGGTTGCCCCTTTAAAGCCCGGGCACAGCTGCCGCAGCTCGTCCCAGATTTGCTGCGTGTTGTCGTAGTGCATCGGGTAGCCCATCCGGGTGGCGATCTCGCTGATAATCTGCCAGTCGGTTTTCAGATCCCACTTCGGCTCGACGGCCTTAAAGAAGCGCTGGAAGCCGCGGTCAGCGGCGGTGTAGACCCCTTCATGTTCGCCCCACGAGGTGGACGGCAGGATCACATCCGCCACCGCCGCGGTTTTGGTCATAAAGATATCCTGGACAATCACCAGCTCAAGATCGGCAAACGCCTGACGCACCGCCGAAAGCTCAGCATCGGTCTGGAGCGGATCTTCCCCCATGATGTACGCCGCCCGCACCTCTTTGTGGGCTACGCGGTGCGGCAGCTCGCTGATACGGTACCCGGGATGCGCTGGCAGGCTGTCGACACCCCAGGCTCTGGCGAACTTCTCACGGTTTTCCGGGAACTTAACGAACTGGTAGCCCGGGTAGGTATCCGGCAATGCGCCCATATCGCAGGCACCCTGGACGTTATTCTGCCCCCGTACCGGGTTGACCCCGACGTGGGCTTTGCCGAGGTTGCCGGTCAGCATGGCGAGGCTGGTCAGCGCGCGTACGGTCTCCACCCCCTGCCAGAACTGGGTCACGCCCATCCCCCACAGCAGGGTGGCCGTTTTCGCCCCGGCATACAGGCGTGCAGCCTGGCGGATCTCCCGCGCGCTCACGCCGGTAATGGCCTCGACCGACTCCGGCGTGTAGCGTTCCACAATCTGACGGTACGCATCAAAGCCCTCCGTGCGGGTGGTGACGAAGGCCCGATCGTAGAGGTTCTCGGCAATAATCACGTGGCCGATGGCATTAAGCAGGGCGATGTTCGAGCCGTTTCGCAATGCAATGTGCATATCGGCAATGCGCGCGGTTTCGATACGCCGCGGATCGCAGACGATGATTCTGGCCCCGTTCTGCTTCGCGCGCAGAATATGATTCGCGACAATCGGGTGCGAATCTGCCGGGTTATAGCCAAAAATAAACACCAGATCGCTGTTATCAATCTCGTTGATAGCATTGCTCATGGCGCCATTCCCGACCGACTGGTGCAGACCTGCAACCGAGGGGCCGTGTCAGACGCGTGCGCAGCAGTCGACGTTGTTGGTGCCAATCACCGCCCGGGCAAATTTTTGCATCAGGTAGTTGGTTTCATTTCCGGTACCGCGCGAGGAGCCGGTGGTCTGGATCGCGTCCGGACCATACTGTTCCTTGATGGCGCTGAGGCGCTGTGCGACATAGTCCAGCGCTTCATCCCAGGAGACGGACTCCAGCCTGCCGCCGCGTTCGCGGCGGATCATTGGGCTCTTCAGCCGCGGGGTGAGGATTTGGGTGTCGTTGATAAAATCCCAGCCGTAATAGCCCTTCAGGCACAGCTTGCCCTGATTGGTTTTCCCGTCGGCTGCCTCCGCCCGGATGATGTTGCCGTTATCGACCACCAGGTTGATCTTGCATCCTGAGGCGCAATAGGGGCACACCGTGATGACGTTTTGCATCGGTCTCGCTCCAGATTCAAATGATGCTGACATGTAGGTTTCCCCTGACTTTACGGGCGAATCCGGGTCAAAACCCTGACGGAAAACAGGCCCGCGTCAAAAATTGCGACAGCGGAAGCGATGGGGATGTGACGGCGGTTGAAGATCCGTGACGGAAAAGGCGTTTTGGCTGGAGCCTTGCACAGAATGGGCCAGACTGATCTTTACCTCCCCAATGGAATCCCGTGATGAAACCAGCAATTCTGGTGGTCGATGACGACACCGCGGTCTGCGAACTGTTGCAGGATGTGCTCAACGAGCACGTCTTTACTGTCCATGTGTGCCACAACGGCCAGGATGCCCTGCGGCTGGCGCAGCAGGTACCGGAGATCGCGCTGGTGTTGCTGGATATGATGCTGCCGGATATCAACGGCTTGCAGGTGCTCCAGCAGCTGCAAAAGCAGCGCCCGGAACTGCCGGTGATCATGCTTACCGGCCTCGGCAGTGAGTCGGACGTGGTGGTGGGCCTTGAGATGGGGGCCGACGACTACATCGGTAAGCCCTTCAACCCCCGGGTGGTGGTGGCGCGGGTCAAAGCCGTGCTGCGCCGCACTGGCGCGCTGGCGGCAGAACCTGTCGTTGCCCGGGTGGCCGGGATCGGCTTTAACGGCTGGACGCTGGACACCACCCGCTGTGAACTGATTGACCCGCAGCGCGGCGTGGTGGCCCTGACCCAGGGCGAGTATGGTTTGCTCCTGGCCCTGACGCAAAATGCCCGCCGGGTACTGAGCCGCGAACAGCTCCTGGAGCTGACCCACAGCGAAAGCGCGGAGGTATTCGATCGCACCATCGACGTGCTGATCATGCGTCTGCGCCGCAAAATTGAAATCAACCCCCATCAGCCGCTGCTGATTAAAACCATCCGCGGGCTAGGCTATGTCTTTGCCGCCGACGTGCAGCACGGCGACAGGGCGGCTTAAGCCAGCGGGTTCTCCTGAATAAACAGCTGTAGCTCCGACAGGGTTTTCGCCCCGTCGATGGCGTTGGCCGCCAGCAGGCTGGCCCGCGCGCAGGCATGCGCCATGCGGATGCTCTCCGCCAGCGACAGCGATTCGTGGCAGCCATATAAAAAACCGGCGCAGAAGGCATCTCCCGCCCCGACGCTGCCGACAATCTCCTCCCGGGTCAGTCGCCATGAGGGGATCCAGCCTCCCTCCTGGTCCGGCTCCTGTCCCCAGGCCCCTTCCGGACAGTGGATCACTACCCGTGACTTCACGCCCGCCGCCAGCAGCTCTGCCCCCGCCGCGGCGATATTAGCGATTACCGGCGCATCATGGTCATCGCGCATCGGCAGGCCGCTGAATTCGCCCGCCTCCAGCTCGTTGATCACCAGATAGTCGAGATGGCGCAGGGCAGGGAGCACCAGCGGCTGATAGCGCGGATCGCCCTTGCGCGACACCAGGTCGAGGGAGGTCTGAAACCCCAGCTCGCGCATCTGCGCCAGCAGCCGCGCGCTGCGGGTGCCGTACTCTTCGTCCGGCATATCCAGGCTGTCCAGCAGCAGGAGATAGCCCAGATGGAAGATCTTCAGGCTGTGATCGAGCCGGTCGAAGGCGGGCAGATCCAGCAGCCGGTTGGCTCCCGGGGAGTGGAAAAAGGTGCGCTGGCCGCTGGGGTCGGTCATCACCTGCGACATGGAGGTGGGGGCAAAGGTGGTGCGCTGCACCCGCTGACGATTGACGTGATACTGGTCAAGCATGGCGAGAATATAATCTCCGTCATGGTCATCCCCCACCAGCCCGACCGCCTGCAGCGGGAGTCCGGAATGCATCTTCGCCAGAGTTAACAGCACGTTGAGGGGCGCACCCCCGGTGGCGCGCTCGCTGTGGACGATCTCCGCCAGCCAGCCGCGCTCCGGCCACTGCACAATCTGGTGGACGTGATCCACCAGCATATTGCCCGCCGCGATAATGCCCCGGCGTTCCATTATGCAAACCCCGTGCTGCCAAAGATGCGCATCTGCGCAGCCACGGTGTCGGTAATTGCCTCTTCGATGCCCAGCAGCAGTTCGGCAAACTCGTCGTACAGCGGCTGGCGGTTGGCCATTCGCTGCTCCACCGTCGCCAGTGCGGCCTGGGACATGCCGGTATAGAAGTTAATTTTGTGGATCCCCAGCTCAATGGCGCGGCGGAAATCGGCGTCGCTGATCCCGGACCCGCCGTGCAGCACCAGCGGCAGGCCGGTCTGCTGTCGGATGGCGTCAAGACGGGCGAAATCGAGCTTTGGCTCGCCCTTGTACTTGCCGTGGGCATTGCCGATTGCCACCGCCAGGGCGTCGATGCCGGTCTGGTCGACAAACTCCCTTGCAAGCGCAGGATCGGTGAAAAAGGCTTCGTCGGCATGGCCGTACAGGGCACCGCCCTCATCGCCGCCCACGGCACCCAGTTCCGCCTCCACCGACACGCCCACCGCGTGGCACATCTTCACCACTTCCCGCGTCTGGCGAATGTTCTCCTCGTAGCTCAGCGTGGAGCCGTCGAACATCACCGAGCTGAATCCCAGGCGTAGCGCCCGCACCACCGCCTCGAAATGCAGGCCGTGATCGAGGTTCAGCACCACTGGAATGTCGTGCCGGGCGGCTTCGAATTTGACCGCCTCCACCAGCGAGTCGAGCGAGACATACTTAAAATGCACTTCGGCAATGTTGATGATAAAGGGCGAGTTCTCCTGACGGGCGGCGGCAAACAGCGCCCGCAGAAAGTGAGAGTCGAGGACGTTAAACGCCCCCAGCGCGTAACGGTGCTCGCGGGCGTGCGCCAGCCCGTCGGCGAGAGAGATAAGTGGCATGATTCACTCCTTACTGACGAAACAGGCTGTACTCATTGCACAGGACCAGCACGGCCGGTTCGTCTTCATCGATGTTGTTATAGCGGGCGGTGGGCTGCAGGAAATGGTTGTCCGTCTCGTCATCATTCACAGAGGAGACTTCACCCACCAGCACGTCACCAAAGCCCTTCTCACCCCAGAAACTGTGGTACAGACCGGGCGGCAGGCAGATGCTCTCCCCCGGGGCGAGGCGAATATGGCTGCCCGCCACGTGGGTCTGCAGGCATCCGTCGATGGCGACGCTGATATCCCCATCCTCTTTCTGCTCATCTTCATCGGTGTTCCACAGCTCGACGATCAGATTCCCGCCGCCGCGGTTGATGATGTCCTCGCGTTTACGCCAGTGAAAGTGCAGGGGGGTCACCTGGCCCTCACGCACGTGCATGATCTTCTCTGCGTAGCATTTGGCCCATGGCTTGCCGCCGGGAGAGCCGTTGCGCAGGGCAAAGAGGGTTAAGCCCTGCGCCGCAAAGTTGTCGCCGCCGAAGGCGGTCACGTCCCAGCCAAGCCGCAGGTCGAACACTTCCTGCCAGGCATCAGGGTTAAGTTGCTGCCAGCGGGTGGGAGGAAAGCTGGCAAAGGGGGGCAGATGCACATCGTGCATCGAGAAAAACTGTCGCGTGTGGCCGAGGATCTCGTTGATTTTGGAGCGTTTCATAATGACTCCTTGAATGGTGTGCAAAACCCCCTCACCCTAACCCTCTCCCCATAGGGGAGAGGGTTAGGGTGAGGGGATCAGGCCGCACAAGGCTTACTTAACCGTCCAGCCCTTGTAATTGCCGATGTTGCTCTTGTCGATCAGCGTCACCGGGATCAGCACCGGCTCTTTCGGCGCCGGTTTGCCCTGCAGAATGTCATAGCCGATCTCCACCGCTTTCGCCGCCATCACCTGCGGGTCCTGCGCCGGGGTAGCAACAAACAGGGAGTTTTCGCGCTTCAGCGCCTCTTCGGCATCTGGCGAGCCATCAACGCCGACGATAAAGAACTCGTTACGTTGCGCCTGTTTTGCTGCCAGATCGGCACCGATCGCCGTTGGATCGTTGATGGCGAATACGCCGTCGATCTTCGGATTGGCGGCCAGCAGGGAGGTCATCACCTCCAGTCCGCCGTCACGGCTGCCTTTGGCGTTCTGGTTATCGGAAAGCACTTTGATATCCGGATGTTTTTTAAACTCAGCCTTGCAGCCTTCGACCCGGTTTTGCACCGCAGAGACCGGTGGTCCGTTGATGATCACCACGTTGCCTTTGCCTTTCAGGCGGTCGGTGATCAGCTTACAGGCCATCTCACCGGCCTGGGTGTTGTTGGAGGTGATGGTCGCATCGGCACCCTCTGCCGCCACGTCAACCGCCACCACCACAATCCCGGCGTCTTTCGCGCGTTTCACCGCCGGGCCGATCCCTTTCGAGTCAGCGGCGTTGAGGATGATCATATCGACCTTTGCGGCGATAAAGTTATCAATCTGAGAAACCTGCTGGCCGAGATCGTAGCCGCTGGAGACCAGGGTCACTTTCACGTTATCGCCCGCCAGTTTGCGCGCTTCCAGCTCGGCCCCTTTGGTGATCTGGACAAAGAACGGGTTAGCCAGGTCGCCCACCGTCACGCCGATGGACTTCAGATCTTTGGCCTGGGCAAACGGGGCTGCTGCGAGCAGTGCGCCAGCACAGAGCGCGGTAACTAATGGCTTTAATCTCATGCTGTAATCCTCACGTAGGGTATTGTTGTTATGCACTTTGATGGTGTCGGGTACGGTACTTATCGATCAGAACCGCAATGATGATCACCGCCCCTTTGATCACCAGTTGCCAGAAATAGGAGACCCCCATCAGCGTCATGCCGTTGTTGAGGGTGGCGATAATCAGCGCCCCCACCAGCGTGCCGGTGATGGTGCCGATCCCGCCGACGAAGCTGGTGCCACCGAGGATCACCGCCGCGATAGCATCCAGCTCATAGCCGGTGCCGAGGTTGCCATTGGCACTGTAGAGTCTGGATGCGCTCATCACCCCGCCGAGGCCCGAGAGCAGGCCGCTCATGCCGTAGACAAACAGCAGTACCATCCAGACCTTGATACCGGTTAAGCGCGCGGCCTGCATGTTGCCGCCCACCGCGTAGATATGTACCCCGAGGGTGGTGCGGCGCAGGATAAACCAGCAGACGGCGATCACCGCCAGGGCAATAACCACCAGCCACGGCACCGGCCCGAGATAGTTATTGCCGATCCATTCAAAGCTGATGCTGGAGTTGATCACCGTGGTGCCGTCGGCCAGCAGGTAGGCCGCGCCGCGCAGCGCCGTATAGGTGCCGAGAGTGACGATAAAGGGCGGCAGTCCGGCAAAGGCTACCAGCGCGCCGTTGAACAGCCCCAGCACCATCCCGAGCATCAGCGCCGCCGGTACCGAGAGCATCGACAGCTCCGGCATCAGCGAGACCACCATCGCCGCCACCGCGGTGGTGCCCAGAATCGAGCCCACCGACAGGTCGATGCCGCCAGTCAAAATAATGAAGGTCATCCCCGCCGCCAGCACGATGTTGATCGACGCCTGACGAGTGATGTTCAGCAGGTTGCTCTCGGTGAAGAAGTTTGGCGCGATAAAGCCAAATACCGCGACAATCAGGATCAATATCGGCAGGATGCCGATGGTTTGCATCAGATCGCCCATCAGCATTTTTTTGGCGGAGGCCGCTTTGGCCACCTGTTGCGGAGTGTTAGGTTGCGTCATGGTTATACCGCCCGATGGTGAGAGTCGTTAACGCCGGTCGCCAGCGTCATGATGTTTTCTTGTGTGATATCGGCCCGATGGAGTTCCCCGGCGATGCTCCCTTCGCGCATGACGTACACGCGATCGCTCATGCCGACCACTTCCGGCAGTTCGCTGGAGATCATCAGGATCGCCACCCCTTTGCGCGCCATCTGGTTCATGATCCGGTAGATCTCGCTTTTGGCCCCGACGTCCACGCCGCGGGTCGGCTCGTCGAGGAGCAGAATGCGCGGGCCAATCGCCACCCAGCGAGAGATGAGCAGTTTCTGCTGGTTACCGCCCGAGAGCCCGCCCGCCCGCACCTGGGAGTGCGGCACGCGAATATTGAGCAGGGCGATGGCGTCATCGGAGATCGACTGGGCTTTTTTACGGTTCAGCCAGCCGAAGGTGGCGTCGCGCTCCAGGGTCGCCATGGTGATGTTCTCCTGCGCCGCCAGCTCGAGAAACAGCCCCTGCTCCTTGCGGTTCTCGGTTAAAAAGCCGATCCCATGATCGATGGCGGCGCGCGGGGAGTGGATCACCACCGGCTCGCCATCCACCTCAATCATCCCGCCCGTCGCCTTGCGCACGCCGAAAATCAGCTGCGCCAGTTCAGAGCGACCAGCGCCTACCAGCCCGGCGAGGCCGACGATTTCGCCGGAACGCACCAGCAGGCTGCAGGGCTGCACTTTGCCGCCGTCGGTCAGGTGGTGGACGTTGAGACGCGGGCTGCCGAGAGGAATATCGCGCTCTTTGTTGAACAGATCGCTCAGCGGCCGCCCGACCATCATCCGCACCAGCTCAGAGGCGTTGAGCTTGTCGCGGGTCAGGCTGCCGACGTACTGGCCGTCACGCAGGACGCTGACCCGATCGGATAACTCATACACCTCAGCCATGCGGTGGCTGATATAGATAATCGCCATCCCTTCGTCGCGCAGGCGCAAAATCAGCTCGAACAGACGGTGGGTTTCCCGCGAGGAGAGGGCGGCGGTGGGTTCATCCATCACCAGGATGCGGCTGTTGCGGTGCAGCGCCCGGGCGATCTCCACCTGCTGCTGTTCGGCGATGGTCAGCTTCATGACCAGGTCGGTGGCTTTGAAGTGGGCGCCCAGGCGGTCGATCACCGCCTGGGCCTGGGCGGCCATCGTTTTGCGCTGCACCAGCCCGCCGCGCGACAGCTCGCTGCCGAGGAAGATGTTCTCGGCCACGGTGAGGTTGGGGGCGAGCTGCATCTCCTGATAGATCAGGGTGATGCCCGCTGCCAGGGCGTCTTTCGGGCCTTTGATGTGAAACGGTTTGCCGTCGATCAGGATCTCACCGCCGGTGGCGGTGTAGGCCCCGGCGAGGATTTTCATCAGGGTGCTTTTTCCGGCGCCGTTTTCGCCCATTAAGGCGTGGATTTCGCCGGGGAAGACCGTCAGATCCACACCCTTCAGCGCGTGGAAGTTGCCAAAGGTTTTGGCAATGTTGCGCATCTCTAAAACCGGGGTTCTGCTCATGGCGGATCTCCTGTGAGGGTCGATATCCGCACTTCATCACACCCCGGTAAATGCAAAATGTCAGAAGTCGTTCATATTTGTCATAGTTATGAATAGTTAACCGCCGTCACAATTCCCCGCTTTTTTCCCTCTCCCCAAAGGGGAGAGGGTGTAATTGTTCCCTCTCCCCTTTGGGGAGAGGGTTAGGGTGAGGGGATACACACAGCACCGGAGCCAACCTAAATGCCCTCACGCCGTCCCCCCTTCTTCGCCAGTGCTCGTGGCCGCCTGCTGATCTTCAATCTGCTGGTGGTGGCGGTGACGTTAATGGTCAGCGGCGTGGCGGTGCTGGGCTTTCGCCATGCCAGTAACATTCAGGAGCAGGTGCAGCGCCAGACCCTGGACGACATGACCGGCAGCATGAATCTGGCGCGGGAAACCGCCAACGTGGCGACGGCGGCGGTGCGGCTGTCGCAGGTGGTGGGGGCGCTGGAGTATAAAGATGAAGCCAACCGGCTGAAACAGACCCAGACGGCGCTGGGCCGCGCGCTGGAGCAGCTTGCCGACGCGCCGCTGGCGCAGCAGGAGCCGGCGCTGGTGGCGCGGATCATCCAGCGCAGCAACGAGCTTCAGCAAAGCGTAACCGGCATGCTGGAGCGCGGGCAGCGACGCCACCTGGAGCGTAACGCGCTGCTCAGCTCCCTCTACCAGAGCCAGAGCTATCTCCGCCATCTGCAGGAGATCAACCGCCGCGATGCCAGCAACCTGCCCGACGCCCGGCTGCTCAGTGAGATGGACCGGCTGATCGCCGCCGCCATCGAAACCCCCTCGCCGCGCGCCACTATTCAGCAGCTGGATACGGTGACGGCGATGTTACCCCGTCAGGCCACGCAGCCGGTGGTGAGCTTCGTCCTGCCTGATTTTAACGCCGAACTCAACAAGCTCGGCCCGCTCTCCGGGCAGCTGGAACAGAGCGATCTGTCGATCAGCTGGTATATGTTCCACATCAAGGCGCTGGTGGCGATCCTGAACAGCGATATCAACCGCTACGTAGAGCAGGTGGCGCAGGCCTCGCAGCTGCGTACCGCCGAGAGCCATCAGGAGCTGCGCTCCATCAGCATCTTTATCACCCTGTTTGCCGTGCTGGCGCTGATCATCACCGCTTTTGCCTGCTGGTATATCTACCGCAATCTGGGTACTAACCTCACCGCTATCTCCCGGGCGATGTCGCGACTGGCCCACGGCGAGCAGGATGTCTCGGTACCTGCGCTCCAGCGTCGGGATGAGCTGGGGGAGCTGGCCCGGGCATTTAACGTCTTTGCCCGTAATACCGCTTCGCTGGAGCATACTACGCGGCTGCTGAAGGAGAAGACCTCGCAGATGGAGGTGGATCGTCTTGAACGTCAGGGGCTGGAAGAAGCATTGCTGCACAGCCAGAAGATGAAGGCGGTCGGCCAGCTGACGGGCGGGCTGGCGCATGATTTCAATAACCTGCTGGCGGTGATCATCGGCAGCCTCGAGCTGGCCGACCCCCATTCGCCGGATGCCCCGCGCATCAGCCGCGCACTGAAGGCCGCCGAGCGCGGGGCGCTGTTGACCCAGCGCCTGCTGGCCTTCTCCCGCAAGCAGTCCCTGAACCCGCACGCGGTGGAGATGAAGCCCCTGCTGGAAAACCTCGCCGAGCTGATGCGCCACTCTCTGCCCGCCACGGTGGCGCTGGATATCGAAGCGCAGACCCCGGCGTGGCCGGCGTGGATTGACGTTGGTCAGCTGGAAAACGCCCTCATCAACCTGGTGATGAACGCCCGCGATGCGATGGAAGGACACAGCGGGACCATCAAAATCCGCACCTGGAACCAGCGCGTGACCCGCAGCGACGGGCGTAAGCAGGACATGGTGGCGCTGGAGGTGATCGACCACGGCGCCGGGATGTCGCAGGCGATCAAATCCCAGGTCTTTGAACCCTTCTTCACCACCAAGCAGACCGGCAGCGGCAGCGGGCTGGGGCTGTCGATGGTCTACGGCTTCGTGCGCCAGTCCGGCGGTCGGGTGGAGATCGAAAGTGCCCCCGGACAGGGCACTACCGTGCGGCTGCATCTGCCGCGCGCCACCTTACAGGCGGTCCCCTCCCCGGAAGCCAGTGCTACATTGACTTCGCCGCCAGGCGACCGGCTGGTGCTGGTGCTGGACGATCAGACCGACGTCCGACAGATGCTGTGCGAGCAGCTCCATCAGCTGGGTTACCTGACCCTGGAGGCTGAAACCGGCGAGCAGGCGCTGGAGATGCTGAACGCCTCTGCGGATATTGAGATGTTTATTAGCGATTTAATGCTGCCCGGCAACCTGAGCGGCGCGGAAGTGATCCAGCATGTGCGCCAGCATTTTCCGCATCTCCCGGTACTGCTGATGAGCGGCCAGGATCTGCGTCCGGCGCACAACCCGCAGCTGCCAGAAGTGGAGCTGTTGCGTAAGCCATTCACCCGCGGGCAGCTGGCGCAGGCGCTGCGTAAAATCGATACGAATGCGGAGAAAATTTGCCGCAGTGTTTAAGAATTAATCAATCGTTTCCGCGGCATCGGTGGTGCTAATCTGCGCAAAAATAAGCGGATTAGGATATAAAGGGAATTATGCCGGTACTGACGAGAGGGGACTCACATATGATCGTGATGCCTACAACCTATAGCCCGATGACAGTCGCGCGCGCCTTTAAACAGGTGGAAGAGTTTGAGCTCTCCGGGCGACTGCTGCATGTTATCTACGATCCACAGACGCCTCGTGCGGCCATTATTGAAGCGGATATCGAAACCTTTGAAGGGGTACCGCGCCATCGTGTGGTGGCGGCGCTGGATTTACAGCGAAAACCCACCCTGGGGAAAGATATTGTTGCTGTTGAACGCTGCTGGGAAGATGCCAATATTATTCAGGTCGAGGGGATTTGTGTCGATCCCGCAGAGCGAGATAAAGGGCTGGCAACCCGGTTGTATGAGGCGTTAATCCTGCACTGTGGTATCACGCTGGTAAGCGATTTCGACCAGTACGAAGGCGGTAAGATGCTTTGGCAAAAGATTGCACGTGAGTCCGATCAAATTGCTGTTTTTGTCCTGGATACCGAGCAAGGCGCATTTTGGCCCTATGATGGCAGTAAAGTGATTTACGATGGCGGCTGTATTCCTGAGGAGCGTATCTGGAGTATTTCGCCTGACCAAAAATGCCATGGTGTCGTTTTAGTGGCGGAGAACAGGCAACGAGCGAATCAAATGATGGAGGGGAGTTCAGGCTACAGAATTTGAGATTCCTCCGCTACTCGCTCTGACTGTCGTTTATTACCGTAAGGCCAGCTCACCCTGCGAGACTGGCTTTATGAAACGTACCTTTACCGCTCTGTTATTTGGTCTGCTCTCTTTAACCAGCCAGCTGGCGCATGCCGACATCGTTGACGATGCGATCGGCAATATTCAGCAGGCGATTAACGATGCCTACAACCCCAACAGCAATAATCGCAATTCCGACGACGATCGCTATGAAGAGAGCCGTCGCAGCAGCGACAGCCGTCAGTATGACGATCGGCGCAGGCAGCTTGAGGATCGGCGCCGCCAGCTGGATGACCGCCAGCGCCAGTTGGACGAAGACCGGCGTCGGCTGGAAGAGGACGAGCGGCGGTTAGAGGATGATTACGATCGGCGCTGATGCCCGGCGGCGCTTCGCTTGCACGGGCCTACAAATGGCCACGAACCGTAGGCCGGGTAAGGCGTAGCCGCCACCCGGCGATGCGATGCCTCAGTCCAGCACCAATACCATTCCGTCATACCCCGCCTCAAACCCCTCTGGCAGCGGGTTGTCCATCATCCACACGTCAAACTGATGGCTGATATGGGTCAGGATCACCTGCGGGCAGCCAATCACCTCATTCAGGGCGATCACCGTATTCAGATCGCAATGGTTGCGCGGCGTCTCCGTGCGCGGCTCGTGGCTGCAGTCAATCACCATCGCCTGCGGGTGGTTGTTGAGTAAAAACTTCACCGTTTTGTCCGGCAGCCCGGCGGTGTCCGACAGCCAGGCCACCCGGCTATGGGCGCTCTCCAGCAGATAGCCAAACGTCAGCTTCGAATGATTTAGCGGTAGCGGCGTCACGCGTAAACCCTGCAGTTCAAACACCACAAAGGGCTCCAGCGTGTGGCTAAAGTCGAGAATACCGGGATGCTTAAACAGATCGTCGCAGCCAGCTTCATCCGGCGGGCCGTATACCGGGATGGTCGCCCCCACGCCCCAGCGCAGCGGGAACAGCCCCTGGACATGATCCATATGGTAGTGGGTGAGTAAAAACTGCTGAAAACTGCCTGCGGGCCAGTCGTCCATCAGGTGCGGGATCCCCGCGTCCAGCAGCGTCACCGCGTCGTTGAATTTGACCACCGCGCTACAGGGGCGACGGCGCCAGGCGTCCTGCAAACGCGCCCGACGGCAGGCCGGACAGTCACAGCCAAAAGCGGGCACCAGCTGGGCGCCACCGGTTCCTGTTAACGTAATGGTCAGACTCATAGCGCCCCCTTACAGCGGTTTGGTGAAGCGAAAATGGCTCTGTGTGTACCCTTCCCGAAGATAAAAGCGGTGCGCGTCGAGGCGCTTTACGCTGGTGGAGAGCTCGGTCATTTCTGCCCCGGCCTGACGCGCGAACGCCTCGGCCCAGGCTAACAGCTGGCTGCCCACCCTCAGCCCGCGTGCCTGCGGCATCACCACCAGCTCCTGGATTTCGCCGATCCAGTTGGCATGATGCAGATGAAACTGCATATGCAGGCCGATCATGCCGACAATGTGTCCATCCTGTTCGGCCAGCTGGTAACGCATATTGTGATCCAGCAGATTGGCCGCAAAACCGGCGTGAAAAGCCGATCGGTCCAGCTCGGCCTGCTTAAGTTCGCAAATCAGGCCGTATACCGCGTCAACGTCCTCCGCCGTGGCGGGACGCAACTCACACTCAGGCATGGTTTTTCTCCTTCTGGTGAATCAGTGAGAGGAAGTGCTCGACGGACTGGAGCAAACTTCCGTCGTTATTCAGGACAGGACAGTGGGAGGGCGTATAGCGGGCGGCACGCTCCAGCCGCTGGTCGATCTCCCGGGCGTTCTCCCGGCCACGGCTTTGCAGTCGGCTACGCAGGATCTCTGGCGATACCTGCAGGCAGATCGGCAGTAACGCTGCCGCATAGCGCGCCTGCGCCTGGGGCAGATGGGCCCGCGAGCCGTTCACCACCACGTCGAACCCGGCGTGCAGCCAGAGGTCGATCTCCAGACCCACCCCATAATAATAGCCGTTAGCGTGCCAGCTCAGGGCAAACAGTTGCTGCCCGGCGCGGGTAAAAAACTCGGGCTCGCTGAGGGCAATGTGATTTTCATTCCCGGCAGTGGCGTGGCGGGTGATGTAGCGGTGCGCCACCAGCAGCTGCGGGTGGGTATGCTGGCGTAATGCCTCCAGCAGGCTGTCCTTTCCGGAGCCCGAAGGCCCCATTAACCAGATCACTCTTCCCATCAGAACACCCGTTTTCCCTGACGCCAGACGTGGTCGATATGAATATGCTCGCCTTTGCGGTGCGCCAGCACCAGGTCCGCCCGCTTGCCTTCGCCAATCACCCCGCGGTCGTGCAGGTTCAGCGCCTGCGCCGGGTTCTTCGTCACCAGACGGATCGCCTGCGGCAGGGTAAAAGCGTTGCCCTCGTCGTCAGCCACCCGGAATGCGGCATCCAGCAGGCTGGCCGGGTAGTAATCGGACGAGAGAATATCCAGCAGCCCGAGCGACGCCAGCGAGCTGGCCGCTACGTTGCCGGAGTGCGAGCCGCCGCGCACGATATTTGGGGCGCCCATCAGGACGTTCATGCCGTGCTGGCGGGAGGCTTCTGCCGCTTCAAAAGTGGTGGGAAATTCGGCGATCGTGCTGCCAAGTTGCCGGGATTCGAGCACATGATCCGCTGTAGCGTCATCGTGGCTGGCGAGGGCGATATTGCGCTCCCGGCACAGGGCCGCGATGGCCTGGCGATTGGGCTGCGACCAGCGTGCCGCCAGGGCCAACTGCTCCTCTTCGTAGCGCGCCATCTGCTCGTCATTGAGGGAGTATTTGCCCTGATAATATTCACGGTACTTTTCAATATTGGCGAACTGACGCTGACCCGGGGAGTGATCCATCAGCGACACCAGAGTCACCGGCTCGCGGCCCGCCAGCTTCTCGAACAGCGGCAGGGTGGTGTGATGGGGCAGCTCGCAGCGCAGGTGCAGGCGGTGCTCGGCGCGGTTGAGGCCGCGCTTCTGCGTCTCCTCCACGGCGTTGATCATCTTCTCCAGATTCTCCAGCCGGTCGCCGCCGTCGCGCACGTCACCGATCGCCACCGCGTCCAGCACGGTGGTGATGCCGCTGGCGACCATCATTCCGTCGTGGCTGCTCATTGCCGAATGGGCGGGCCAGTCGACTTTTGGGCGTGGAGTGAAGAACTTGTCCATGTTGTCGGTGTGCAGCTCGATAAGCCCCGGCAGCAGCCAGCCGCCTTCGCCGTCCATTGCCTCGGGTGAGCGACTCGGGGTTTCGGCAAAGGCGCGAATGACGCCGTCCTGAACCTCGATGGAGCCGTTAACGACCTCGTTTTCCAGCACCAGTTTTACGTTGTTTACGATCATACGGTGATCCCCATCGGGTGCAGACGATCCGCCACGCGATCCCGCACCGCGTCGTCGTGGAAGATCCCGACGATCGCTGCGCCGCGCGCTTTGGCCTCTTCGATCAGTTCAATAACCGCCGTACCGTTTTTGCCATCCAGCGAGGCGGTGGGTTCATCGAGCAGTAAAATCGGGTAATCGACGATAAAGCCCCGGGCGATGTTGACCCGCTGCTGCTCTCCGCCGGAGAAGGTGGAGGGAGCGAGATGCCACAGGCGCTCCGGTACGTTGAGGCGCGTCAGCAGGCTGGCGGCTTTGGCGGCGCAGATGTCGCGCGGCACGCCGAGATCCAGCAGGGGCTGCATCACCACCTCCAGCGCCGGCACGCGGGGGATGACGCGTAAAAACTGGCTGACCCAGCCGATGGTGGTGCGGCGCACGTCCCGCACCTTGCGTGCCGGGGCCTGCACCAGATCCACCCATTCGTCGCCGTGACGGACATGAATGTGGCCTTCGTCCGGCAGGTAGTTGGCGTACAAAGAGCGCAGCAGGGTCGATTTACCGCTGCCGGAGTGGCCGTGCAGCACCACGCATTCGCCGTTGTTGACCTCAAGGGAGGCATTTTGCAGCACCGGCAGGCGCACGCCGTTTTGTTGGTGGAGCACAAAGGTTTTACTGACGTTTTCGACGCGGATCATGTTGGCCTCTTAATTCTGCAAAACGGATGACACCAGCAGCTGGGTGTACGGATGGTGCGGATCGTCGAGCACCCGGTCGGTCAGCCCACTTTCCACCACCTCGCCACTCTTCATCACCAGCAGACGGTCCGCCAGCAGGCGGGCGACGCCCAGATCGTGGGTGACAATCACCACCGCCAGGTTCAGCTCCACCACCAGACCGCGGAGCAAGTCCAGCAGCCGCGCCTGAACAGACACATCCAGCCCGCCGGTGGGTTCGTCCATAAACACCAGCTTCGGATGGGTGACCAGGTTGCGGGCGATCTGTAAACGCTGCTGCATCCCGCCCGAGAACGTGGTCGGCAGGTCGTCGATGCGCGAGGCCGGAATTTCCACATCGATCAGCCACTTCCGGGCGGTGGCGCGGATCTCGCCGTAATGCCGCGCGCCGGTAGCCATCAGCCGTTCGCCGATGTTCCCCCCCGCCGAGACCTGGCGGCGCAGGCCGTCCATCGGGTGCTGATGCACCACGCCCCACTCGGTGCGCAGCAGGCGGCGGCGTTCGGCCTCGCTCATGCCGTACAGGGAGTGATCTTCATATAAAATTTCACCGTTTTGCGGGGCCAGACGGGCGGAGATCGCCTTTAGCAGGGTGGTTTTGCCGGAGCCGGACTCGCCGACAATCCCCAGCACTTCCCCCGGCCAGAGGTCGAAAGACACGTCGCTGAAGCCTTTGCCCGGCGCATAGAGGTGGGTCAGGTTATTGACCGAAAGCAGCGGTTTCATTGGCTGTTGGCCTCGCTCTGTTGGCGGCAAAAATCGGTATCGGAGCAGACAAACATCCGCTTGCCGGTGTCATCCAGCACCACTTCATCGAGATAGCTGTGTTGCGATCCGCAAATGGCGCAGGGCTCGTCCCACTCCTGGACCCTGAACGGGTGGTCGTCGAAGTCGAGACTCTCGACCCGGGTGTACGGCGGGACGGCGTAGATGCGCTTCTCGCGCCCGGCGCCGAACAGCTGCAGGGCGGGCATCATGTCCATCTTCGGGTTATCGAATTTCGGGATTGGCGACGGGTCCATCACGTAGCGGCCGTTGACCTTCACCGGGTAGGCGTAGGTGGTGGCGATATGGCCGAAGCGGGCGATGTCCTCGTACAGCTTCACCTGCATCACGCCGTACTCTTCCAGGGCGTGCATGGTGCGGGTTTCGGTTTCCCGCGGCTCGATAAAGCGCAGCGGCTCCGGGATCGGCACCTGGAAAATCAAAATCTGATCTTCAGTGAGCGGGGTTTCCGGGATGCGGTGGCGGGTCTGGATCAGCGTGGCGTCTTCGGTGCGCTCGGTGGTGTTGACCCCGGTAACGCGCTGGAAGAACTGGCGGATCGACACCGCATTGGTGGTGTCGTCGGCCCCCTGGTCGATGACCTTCAGGACGTCCGCTTCGCCAATCACGCTGGCGGTGATCTGGATTCCGCCAGTGCCCCAGCCGTAGGGCATCGGCATCTCCCGGCCACCGAACGGCACCTGATAGCCGGGGATAGCCACCGCTTTGAGGATGGCGCGGCGGATCATGCGTTTGGTCTGCTCATCCAGATAAGCAAAGTTGTAGCCGCTGAGGTTAGCCATTATCGCGCTCCTGTTGCAGACGTTTCAGCAGTTCCAGTTCGGCCTGGAAATCGACGTAGTGCGGCAGCTTGAGGTGCGAGACAAACCCGGCGGCCTCAACGTTATCCGCGTGGGCCAGTACGAACTCCTCGTCCTGCGCCGGGCCTGCGAGGTTTTCGTCGTAGTCCGGGGCCTGCAGGGCGCGATCGACCAGCGCCATCGCCATCGCCTTGCGCTCGCCCATGCCGAACACCAGCCCGTAGCCGCGGGTGAAGTGCGGGGCGTCGTTATCCGGGGTAACAAAGCCGTTAACCATTTCGCACTCGGTCATCAGCAGTTCGCCGACGTTCACCGCAAAACCCAGCTCTTCCGGCACAATTTCAATATCAACATGGCCGCTGCGGATCTCTCCGGCAAAGGGGTGGTTGCGCCCGTAGCCGCGCTGGGTGGAGTAGGCCAGCGCCAGCAGGTAGCCCTCGTCGCCGCGCATCAGCTGCTGCAGGCGCGAGGCGCGGGAGCAGGGATAGACCGGCGGGGTGCGGGTGATGTCGTCCGGCTCGCTGCCATTATCCTCTTCCGCTTTCGCCAGCCCCTGGCTGGCCAGCAGGCTAAAGACGTGCGGGGCCGCATCCTGCGGGGCGTCTGAGGTTTTCAGAGGCGGAGTTTCGCCGTTCGCCAGCAGGGTGAAATCGAGCAACCGGTGGGTGTAGTCGTAGGTCGGGCCGAGCAGCTGCCCGCCGGGGATATCTTTATACACCGCCGAAATTCGGCGCTCGAGGCGCATCTCCGCGGTGTTGATCGGCTCGCTCACCGCCAGCTTCGCCAGGGTGGTACGGTAGGCGCGCAGCAGGAAGATGGCCTCGACGTTATCGCCGCTGGCCTGCTTCAGCGCCAGCGCCGCCAGCTCGCGGTCGGCAATGCCGCCTTCGGTCATCACCCGGTCCACGGCGAGGTTCAGCTGCTGTTCGATCTGGGCGACGCTCAGCTCGGGGAGCTGCTCATCGCCCCGGCGTCTGTGCTCCTGCAGGGCGTGGGCGGCGGCGATCGCCTTCTCGCCCCCTTTGACGGCAACGTACATCAGCACACCTCCACGTGGGTGGTTCGCGGGATCGCCAGCAGGCGTTCGCCGCAGGTCAGGAGCAGGTCGATCCCCAGCGGGAACGGGTGCGGGCGTTCGGTCAGCTCATGAATAATGCACTCCGGCAGCTGTGGAGCGACCATGCGTTCCTCGGCGATCCCGGCCCCGGTCAGGCGCAGCATGCGTCCGCCGCTCAGGCTCGGCACCTGCAAAATCAGGGTGGCGCTGGTCTCCGGTGCCACGGCGCTGCCTTCGCTCAGGGCGTTTAGCTGCTGGTGGCTGATCTGCTCGTCGGCGACGGCGAACACCGCCAGCTGGGGCTGATCCACCAGCGGGGCGCTGGTATGAAAACGCAGGTTGCTGCTGACGATATCGTTGCCGACGGCGCCCGACAGCCAGACCGGGGTGTCGTTATCGGCCAGAGTCAGCAGCACGCTGGTGGTGGCGAGGTTCAGCGGCTGCCAGCCGTGTTTCAGCTGATGCAGGGAGACGATCACCCCCGGTTCGCTCATCGCTTTCAGCAGACGGCGAAAACTGTGTTGGGCATCCTGCACGGCAAGGGTAAAAGCGGGTTGAAGGGTCATGCATTGTCTCCGCGAACGAGCGTAAAGAAGTCGACCCGGCTGGTGTTGATTTCGGCCTGACGGGCGGCAAGGCGTGCGGCGCGGTCGGCTTCCAGTGGGGCAATGAGGGTTTCCATTAAGGTCTGAAAGTGCGGCGCTTCCTGCAGCAGGGCATCGATCACCGCACACTGCTCGGCATGGGTTTTATTGCGCCCGAGCAGGTAGCTGTAGCCGAGCGTGCCGCTGGCCAGGCGCACCACGGTGCGGGTCAGGGTGGCATCCCCGGCAAAGTAGCGTGCCCCGGTGCCGCCCATCCGCGCCTGGATCTGCACCAGCCCGGTTTCCGGGGCGCGAATGCGCTCATAAGCGGGCGTCAGGCTCAGCGCCGACATCCGCGCCGCAAGCGCCGCCGGCTGGCTGTGGGCCAGCACGGCCATCCAGTGCTGGCGGGTGGAGGTATCGAAATGCATTCAGTGCTCCATGGTGAATTCAATCATGTCGGCGCGGGTCAGGCTGACGGAGTACTCCGTCGCGTTGATCTCGCCGTCACGGTGGTTGAGGGTACGCACGCAGAGCAGGGGTGCCATGTTGGGGATTTCCAGCACCTTGCTCTCTTTAGCCTGCGCGCGGCGGGCGCTGATGCGGGTCTGGGTGCGCTTGAGCGCAATCCCGGTGGCCTCGAACAGGAAGTCGTGCAGCGAGCCGCTGGCGAAGTTTTGCAGCACTGGCCAGAGGGTCAGGTCAGCGAAGTAGTGGTCGATCTGACACACCGCCACGCCGTTGACCCGGCGCAGGGTACGCAGGTGGACGACGTTATCGCCCTCCGAAATCCCCAGCGCGTCGGCGACGTGGCTGGAGGCCGGACGCAGCACCGAGAGCAGTTTTTCGCTGGTGGGGTGGCTGCCCTGATCGAGCAGGTTCTGGCTGAAGCGCGCCTGGGCGTTGAGCGGGTAGTCGAACGGGCGCATCAGCACCAGCACGCCAACCCCCTGACGGCGCTGCACCCAGCCGCGCTCGACCAGTTGGTCAATGGCGCGGCGCAGGGTGTGGCGGTTCACTTCATAGCGGTCGGCGAGCTGTTGCTCGGCGGGCAGGTAGTCCCCGCAGCGGTAGTGGGTGCGCAGCTCCACTTCGAGCTTCGCGGCAATCTCTTGCCAGCGGGTGGGGTAACTGGTCGGATGTCTGGATAAGTGCATACAAATCAAAGCCTCGCTTCTCAGATGAAGTGCTTACGCAAACGTTGAGAGAGGAAGTCCAGCAGGCTGACCGTCACGATGATGAGTACCATCAGGGCGCAGGTTTGCTGGAACTGGAAACCGCGAATCGCTTCCCACAGGGTGACGCCAATCCCGCCCGCGCCGACCATACCGACGACGGTCGCGGAGCGGACGTTGGATTCAAAGCGGTACAGGGAGTAGGAGATGAGCAGCGGCATCACCTGGGGCAGGACGCCGTAGAGGATCTCTTCCAGCTTGTTGGCCCCGGTAGCGCGAATGCCTTCCACCGGGCCGGGCTCGATGGCTTCCACCGCTTCCGAGAGCAGCTTGGAGAGCACCCCGGTGGTGTGGATGAACAGCGCCATTACTCCGGCGAACGGCCCGAGACCGACGGCCACCACAAACAGCATCGCAAAGACCATTTCGTTGATGGCGCGGCAGGCGTCCATCAGGCGGCGCACCGGCTGGTAGATCCACCAGGGCACGATGTTGTCGGCGCTCATCAGGCCAAACGGAATGGAGAGCACCACGGCGAGGGCGGTGCCCCAGACGGCGATTTGCAGGGTGATGGCCATTTCACCGAGGTAGTCCTGCCACTGGCTGAAGTCCGGCGGGAAGAAGTCGGCGGCGAAGGTCGCCATATTGCCGGAATCCTGAATCAGCGTGAGCGGGGCCATTTCCGCGCCCTTCCAGGAGACAACGAGCACCGCGAGCAGGACGGCCCAGCCGATCAGCGAGAACCAGCTGCGTTTGGGCGGTGGGAGAGTGATGGTTTGCATGATAACTCCGTTGGTTTATGTCCCCTCACCCCGACCCTCTCCCCAAAGGGGCGAGGGGGAAAAGACCGCTCCGGGCAGTCCCCTCTCCCCTATGGGGAGAGGGTTAGGGTGAGGGGTAGAAGCCTTACTGCACCGCTTTATTCACGCTGCTCATCGCACCCAGCGCGGCGGTCAGGCGGTCGAGATCGTCCAGCTGCGCCTGAATTTCAGACATCTTGCTGCGCTTCTCTTCCTCCTTCAGACCCTTGTTCTCCTTCACGCCCTGGATCTGTTTGAACAGCGCCAACTGGCGAATCGGTACCAGTTGCAGGTCGCTGGAGGCGCGGAACGGCGCCCAGCCCAGGCGTTCCAGCACGCTCTTCTCTTCCGCTGTTTTGCCGTAGTTCATAAAGAAGTCGTACACCTTGTCTTTGGTGCTCTCGGAGAGGTTTTTACGCCACACAATCGGGTCGCCCGGGATCAGCGGCGACTTCCAGATCACCTTCAGTTCTTTCAGCTTGTCCGGGGCGGAAGTCTTCAGCTTGTCGAGGTTTTCGGTGTTGTTGGTGGCCACATCTACCTGCTTGTTGGCGACGGCAAGGGCGTTGGTTTCATGCCCGGCGTTGACCGTGCGTTTGAATTCGTTGGTGGAGACGTTGTTTTTGGCGAAAACGTAATAGCCCGGGACCAGGAAGCCCGAGGTGGAGTTCGGGTCGCCGTTGCCAAAGGTCAGCTCTTTGCGTTTGGCGAGCAGGTCGTTGAGGTTGTTGATCGGGCTGTCTTTGTTGACGATCAGCACGCTCCAGTAACCTGGCGAGCCGTCGGCGGCCACCGTCTGGGCGAAGACCTGGCCGTTAGCGCGGTCCACCGCTTCCATCGCCGAGAGGTTGCCGTACCAGGCGATATCGACTTTGTTAAAGCGCATCCCCTGGATGATGCCCGCGTAGTCCGGGGCGAAGAAGGCGTTTACTTTGATCCCCAGTTTGCTCTCCATCTCTTTCAGGAAGGGTTCCCACTGCGGCTTCAGGTTCTGCTGTGATTCCGTCGAAATGATGCCAAAGTTCAGCGCTTTTTCCTGCTCCTGGGCGTACGCCGGGCTTAACAGGGTGCTGATGCTGAACATGCTGGTAAAGGCCAGCGCGGCAACGGCTTTGTAGCTCATGGACTTTCCTCGGATCGGGTTTAGTTATGCAGCCTGCGCGTTCTCTTCGACGCGATTGATGCTGCGGTAGAGATGGTCAAAACGGTCGTTATCAAACTGATGGCTGGCACCATCAAAGAACACGTGCCCCTGACGCAGGGCGACGATGCGCTCGCAGTAGCGCAGGGCGTAATCCACCTGATGCAGCGTCACCACGATGGTGATGCCGTCCTTCTGGTTAATGTCGCGCAGGGTTTCCATCACGATGCGGGCCGATTCCGGGTCCAGCGAGGCAATCGGCTCATCGGCGAGAATGATTTTGGCTTTCTGCATCAGCGCCCGGGCAATCGCCACGCGCTGCTGCTGTCCACCGGACAGGGTGGAGACGCGCTGGTGAGCGAAATGGGCCATCCCGACGCGGGTCAGGGCCTGTAGCGCTTCCTGCTTCTGCTCAGGTGCGAACCAGCGCAGGCAGGTGCGCCAGAACGGGGTGCTGCCGAGCGCGCCAATCAGCACGTTCTCCAGCACCGTCAGACGGTTCACCAGGTTGAACTGCTGGAAGATGTAGCCGGTCTGCGCGCGGCTTTTGCGGATATCACTCGCCAGACGGCCCGCGCGCTGCACGGTGTTGCCCAGCAGCTCTACGTGGCTTTCAGAGGTTTTATCGCAGGTGATAAGGCCGCTTAAGTGGCGCAGAAGGGTGGATTTACCTGAACCGGAGGGCCCCAGCAGCGCTACCATTTCGCCCTGCTGGACGGTCAGATCAACGGCATGCAGGGCCTTGTTATGATGGAAGGTCTTGCTCAGTTTCTCGACGCGGATGACGGTTTGCATGGGTGAGGCCTCGATTCAAATGTGGCCTCATGCTGGCGGATCAATGTGACATTTGGGTTAAGTGTTGGTTGCGGGAGTTTGAAGAGTTGACGTGAAAGCGATGACAGGCGGGCGCGGGGGCCCGCCGTCGGGATCATTGCTGTTTAACGACGTTAATCATCCAGGGAACGCCGTATTTATCGGTCACTTTGCCGAAGCCGTGGGCCCAGAAGGTCTCCTGCCAGGCCATGTCGATGGTGCCGCCCGCGGCCAGGTTATCGAACCAGCGCTTGCCTTCTGCCACGTCCTGGGTGTCGAGTACCAGCGTAAAGCCAGCGTAGGTGGCTTCTGTGCCGAACGTGCCGTCGCTCATCATGATATCGCTGCCGGCGATGCGCACGTTGGAGTGGGCGATGGCGGAATCCGGATACGACATGCCGGACGGACAGCCTTCGTCGCTGTTATCGTCTTTAGGCATTTCGCCGAAGGTGATTTTATAGAGGAGTTCTGCGCCGACGGCCTGCTGATAGAAGGCGGTAGCCTCTGCGCAGTTACCGGGGAACGAGATGTAGGGACTTAATGGCATAATCATTACCTCAGGTAAAGAGAAGCTCAGTAAGTGTAGTTCGGTATTTGTAGGCCGGATAAGCGCAGCGCATCCGGCAAAAGCGCCCGGCGGCGCTTCGCTTGCCGGGCCTGGATAAAAAAAATCAGTTCTTTTTCACGAACTCGGATTTGAGCTTCATTGGGCCGAAACCATCAATTTTGCAGTCGATGTTGTGGTCGCCTTCAACTAAGCGGATGCCTTTGACTTTGGTGCCAATCTTCAGCATCGACGAGCTGCCTTTCACTTTCAGATCTTTAATAACGGTAACGTTATCGCCATCGGCCAGCAGGTTGCCGTTGGCATCTTTCACGATCAGCTCATCGCTCTCTTGCGCAGGTTCTGCGTTGTTCCATTCGTGAGCGCATTCAGGGCAAATGAACATCCCGTTATCTTCATAGGTATATTCAGAGCTGCATTTTGGACAGTGTGGCAGTGACATGGTGTGTTCTCCTCAAAATAGTGCGAACCGGCGGCAATCAGGCCCGCCAAAAATCGACAGGTTGTCGAAAAAGGCGGCAAGTATAACGCATGTCCTTACTGTTGTCGGTGACATTATTTTTCGCTTTTGGCAAAAAAAAGTCTTTTCAATGACATTCTCTGTCAGTGATCCAGGCGATGCTGGAGGTCAGACGCGGGAAAGAAACGCGCCTGATTAAAAGCGAGAATATTTTATTGCGGCAAATTGATACGCCGTGTCATTTCAGATAAGGTGAAGACACTAATGATATTTCACTTACTTGCTTTAATAGCCATCCCTGGTCTGCAAAGGATGATTTACCCCTCATTTTTGGTGGGTAACTGATGGTGATTTTCCCTGATTTTTTTAAAATTTGAGCTACGCTCTTAATCTTTCGGTTTCCCTGACCGAAGGAGCGTGCTCCGCTGCTTATACGCTGAAAGAATATATTTTTACTGACATCAGTGAATTATATTGCGTCGAACATATTTACAACACGTAATCATATAAGCCGATCTTTCATTCTTAAAAACAATTCGGTTATATAAAATTTGTGTTAGGGAAGGCTTTTTACTATGCACACACAGACCATATTTGAATTAAGCCAGGAAGCTGAAAGGCTGCTGCAGCTCTCATTGCAAAATCTTGAGGCGTTAAGCGCCATGCCTGCCGCGATGCTGGATAGCGCCACGTCGGCCATTACCGGCGAACCCAGCAATGTATTACCGCTGCATTTTAGTGCCCGCGGCTTAGAGGCGCAGCAGTCGATGCTGAATAATGAGCTGCGTAAAATTACCCGCCTGGAGATGGTGCTGGCGATCGTGGGTACCATGAAGGCCGGGAAGTCCACCACCATTAACGCCATCGTGGGCACCGAAGTGTTACCCAACCGCAACCGCCCGATGACCGCGTTGCCGACGCTTATCCGTCATACGCCCGGTCAGAAAGAGCCGGTGCTGCATTTTTCTCACGTTGCGCCCATCGATACATTAATAAAGCAAATGCAAAAGAAGCTCGCCAATTACGATCGGGGCAAGCTGGCGCAGCAGCTGGAAATTGACAAAGATATGAATGCGCTACTCGGGCGCATTGAAACCGGCGAGGCATTTGAAAAACATTATTTAGGTGCGCAGCCAATATTTAACTGTTTAAAAAACCTGAATGATTTGGTGCGGCTTTCTCAGGCGCTGGGCACCGATTTCCCCTTCCCGGCCTATGCCGCGATCGAGAATATCCCGGTTATCGAGGTGGAGTTTGTCCATCTGGCGGGGCTGGATGCGCATCTGGGGCAATTAACCCTGCTGGATACCCCCGGGCCGAACGAGGCCGGGCAGCCACATCTGCAAAAAATGCTCACCGAGCAGCTCGCCCGCGCCTCGGCGGTACTGGCGGTGATGGACTATACCCAACTGAAGTCGATCTCCGATGCCGAAGTACGGCTGGCCATTTCTGCCGTCGGCAAATCGGTGCCGCTGTACGCCCTGGTCAATAAGTTCGATCAGAAAGACCGCAACAGCGATGATGAAGAGCAGGTGCGGGCGATGATCTCCGGCACCCTGATGAAGGGCCATATCTCTCCGGGCCAGATCTTCCCGGTCTCCTCGATGTGGGGATACCTGGCGAACCGGGCGCGTCACGAACTGGCGATGCACGGTAAGTTGCCCGATCACCAGGAGCAGCGCTGGGTGCAGGACTTCGCCGAAGCTGCACTGGGCCGCCGCTGGCGCACCGCCGATCTGGATGATATTGAACACGTTCGCCACTCCGCCGATCTGCTGTGGGAGGACTCCCTGTTTGAGCAGCCGATCCGCAAGCTGATCTATGCCGCCTACGCTAATGCCTCGCTGTACGCGTTACGCTCCGCGTCGCATAAGCTGCTGAACTACGCCCAGAACGCCCGCGAGTACCTGGATTTCCGTTATCAGGGGCTGACGGTGGCCTTCGACGAGTTGCAGAACAATATTACCCGTCTGGAAGATGACATGGCGCTGCTGCACTCCCGTCAGGCGTCGGTGAGCGATGAAGTCCGGCACGAAGTGAGCCAGGCGCTGAGTGCCTCAAACCTGTTTCTTTCCGCCCAGCAGAGCGAAATCAAACTCGCCATCGCCCATGTCTTCAATCCTGACAATATGCTCGATCTGGCGGGGTTTGATCCGCATAAGCAGCGGGCTGATACCGCAGCGACGCCCGGTCAGCTGGTGCTGGAGGATGAAGGCCAGGCGCAGATCCTGTTGAGCAAAATCCGCTCCGCCTGTGAGCTGATCATGCTGGATGCGCAGGCAAAAATCGGTCGTGAGCTGGCGCTGCGTTTCGACCAACTGGAGTCGACGCTGGCGCGGGCGCTGAATGACGCCATGCGCCCGATTGAAACGCGCATTAAAGAGGAGTTGAGCCATGCCGGTTTCCGGGCGCGGATCAGTTTCCCGGCGTTTCAGGCCAGCCAGCTTAACTTCAATACTCAGGGGCTGTTCAACGACGCTATCGCCCAGGAGAGTGAGCCTGCCGGTCAGTCTCAGGGGGCTGGCAGCGCGCTGCGCGAGACGGTCTCCCGCTGGCTGAACAATCCGGACTGGGGCTGGGAAGACTATGTCATGACGCGGACGCGGTATGTTATCGACGTGTCACAGCTTCATGAGAAACTTAAACACCATATTGATCACTTTTGTGAACAAATCCGTAAAGCTTTGGCCGCCCAGGTCGATGTCTCTGTTACAGCAGGCATGGCGACATTCTTTGCGGAATTCTCTTTATGCCTTGCAGGGTTACAGGAAAGCTTGCGTGATAGCCTCGCGGTGCGCCAGCAGAATGAGCATGCCACACGCGCGCTCAGCCAGCTGCTGCAGCAATGTATTACCACTGCGACGTGGATTCAGGAAGATACCCGACTGTTACGCGATGATATTCAAACGCTATTCGCGGCAGAGCAACCATGACAAAACAATTACTGGACGGTCCCGGGCGGACGCTGGAATGTATTCATCCTAAATTTATGGTCGACCTGGTGCAGGGGGCTGACGCGCAGCGTCACACCTCTGTGGGGTCGCAACAGCAGCACTTTCGTGAACGTTTAACTTCGGAGATCATGGCGCAGGCTCAGCTTCGCCAGTGGGCAATGGGAGGAATGTTCAGCGAAAATGCTGTGCTGCGGCTCGGGCTGGCAGAGAAGCTGGCGGGCATGGTTGATCCCGGCCATCTGGCGCTGACCCGCATGACCCAGACCCTCACCACGCTGCGCCAGCAGGCTAATCTGCGTAATCAACCGCCCATTGGCGCGGTACATCAGTACGAGGTTCTCTCCGCGCATTTCCACCAACGCGCGCAGTTTAAAGAGAAAGCGTTAACCCAGCGCGGGTTAACGGTGCAGGCCGGCGTTCATAGCGAACAGATTTTTACCCGCTGGCGGGCCGGGCATTATGACGGCTGGTCGCTGGCCGGACGCGGCTATGTAGTGCTGGAGGAGCTGCGCTGGGGGGCGTTCGGTGACGCCTGTCGGCTGGCGAATGCGGATGTCAGCGCCATGCTGAAAGATAATTTGTGCAGCATGGTGGCTAACTATCTGGCGCAGGGGATCAATGCGTCTCCTGCGACCCGCCATTTTTATCATCAGTGGCTGACCACGCCCAGTACGCCGGGGATTATCGACCATAAAGATATGCTCGGCTGGCTGGGGGACTGGTGTGATGCCGACCGGCATCCGGTGTGCTGGTCAGTGACGCAGAGCTGGCAGAATGTGGCGCTGGGGATGCCGAGACTTTGTTCGGCGGCAAGGCTGGCAAAAGCGATGGTGGAAGAGGTGTTTGGGGAGTAAGGTTTTGGTCGGTTGGCTCCCTCTCCATTGAGGGAGAGGGCTGAGAAATCCGCACCGGACGGATCCCCTCTCCTCTTTGGGGAGAGGGTTAGGGTGAGGGGGAACATGCGACTCAGGTGGTGGTTCCGTTCACCTCAGGTTCTGCGCTTCTCTGTTAGCTGCCTCACCCGTGAACGTGCGAAGGGGGCTCGCCGCCGCCCCCTTCACAATCCCGGCTCCCGGCAAAGAAAATCGCCGCTTCGCGGTGCCTTCGGCTTTCTCCCTTCGGCTATCGGGTCGGGCGTGATCCTACATCCCTGTAGGTCACGCCCTCTCGGCGCATCCCTGCGCCTCGCCCCGGCCTGCGGTCAACGCCTCAGCGATTTCCAGCCGGACCAGGGTGCCGCTGTAAGCCTTTCATTTTTTGTTATTACTATAGTGCTTTAATTGCAAAAACCTCCCCGAAGGGAGGTCTACTTATTAATTAATGATGCAGTGATTCAACCGGGCTCTGTTCCGGCGTTTTGGCCGGGATGTTGCCATAACGTCTGGCATACAGCGCGGTAATAATCGGAACCAGAATCGCCGTCACGATGACGCTTGCTGCAACCAGCGCGGTGGCGGAAGCGGCAACCGGTTCGAACGCCGGGTTAATCTGGGCGATAATCATCGGGTTCGCTACCGCAGCCCCTGCAGCAGATGACGCTGCAACCCCCGCAGTACCATTCCCTCCACCGATAACACGGTCGGCAATAATCAGCGGAATACCGGTGATAATGATAACCGCCACACCCAGCACGATACCCAGCAGGCCGGTATCCAGAATCACGTTCAGGTTGATGGTGTTACCCAGCGCGAAGCCGAAGAATGGGATCAGAACCGGGGTCGCTTTGCTGAAGAAGTCACGCAGGTCGTGGTCGAGGTTGCCGAGGGCAAAACCGATCAGGAACGGCAGGACGGCGCCGACAAAGTGGTGCGGTTCAAAGGAGGCCAGACCGGCAGAGCCGAGGATCAGCATGGTGACCAGTGGGCCAGATTCCAGAGACATCAGCACGAAGGCGCCAGACTCTTCTTTGGTGCCGTACTGATTCATCAGGCTGGCGTACAGGCCGCCGTTGGTCATGTCCATCGCAGAGACAATCGCCAGCACGGAGAGGCCCGCGAAGAAGCCAGTCTGAATGCCATTTTCCGGGATAAACATGGCGCAAATCATCGCTACCACCCAGGCTACGGCAATTTTGGTAATCACCAGCGTACCGGATTTACGTAATACTGTGCCCGTTGCCCGTAAATTAATGGAGGCGCCGATACAGAAGAACCAGACCGCCAGAATCGGAACTGTCCCGGTAATCATGCCTTTGGTGAATCCACCAAAATAGGCTCCGGTATCAGGCGCTAAGGTATTTAAAATTGCACCCAGTACCAGCGGAACCAGCATCATCCCTCCGGGGATGCGTTCAATCGTGGCTTTAATCTTCATCATTAACCCTCACACCTCATCACGCATCGCCAGCGGACAAGTGATATTTAATAATCTAATGAATTCAACGGATTGTGACTTCACGACGCCAGGCAATTCGTTGTTCATACAGCAGATATAACCAGTTTGGTTTTTTAAGCCTTCACGTGAAGGCCACCCCACTCGTTTTGACAGGCTTATGATGCGATCGTTGGAATGATGATTCAATGAAAATAAAACAGTGTTTTAGTTATCTTCATCACATATTTTAAGGAAAGACGATTTTCGCCCCTTGATTATTAAAATGGCTGTGAACGCATTGTAAAAAAATGTCGTTATTTTTTCATTTCACAGCAAATAATAACGTCTGAAAGAGTATTTCCAGAGGCGGGTATTAGAAATAACGCAATACGGCTTATTTACACTTTTGACACTTCTGGTAAAAACCTTAAAAATATATGTGAAGTTGATCACAAATATAAACGCTGGTAGGGTAATGGCTCCATAAACAGCCCAGACAGGCGTCAACAGGTTCGGTTGTACCGCTCCGAAAGGTCAGTGTAAGTAAACCTGCTACGCTTGAGAAAGGAGAATGCGCATGAGGCGCTTCCCGGGTTCCATAGAGCGCACTTTTCAGGCGCTGTGGTGAGGACTGGGCTTAGTCAACGAGGATAGCCATGCTGAAAAGGAAAAAAGTTAAACCGATCACCCTGCGCGACGTCACCATTATTGACGACGGAAAACTGCGCAAAGCGATCACCGCCGCCTCGCTCGGTAATGCGATGGAATGGTTCGATTTCGGTGTGTATGGCTTCGTGGCCTACGCGCTGGGTAAAGTCTTCTTCCCTGGTGCCGATCCCAGCGTGCAGATGATTGCCGCGCTCGGGACATTCTCTGTTCCCTTCCTTATACGCCCGTTAGGGGGTCTGTTCTTTGGGATGCTGGGGGATAAGTACGGTCGCCAGAAAATCCTCGCTATCACGATAGTGATTATGTCGGTCAGTACGTTCTGTATCGGCCTGATCCCGTCGTATGCGAGCATAGGCATCTGGGCACCCATCCTGCTGCTGCTGTGTAAGATGGCTCAGGGCTTCTCGGTTGGGGGTGAGTATACCGGGGCATCTATTTTTGTTGCCGAATACTCTCCGGACCGTAAGCGCGGCTTTATGGGCAGCTGGCTCGACTTTGGTTCCATCGCCGGGTTCGTGCTGGGTGCGGGCGTAGTGGTGTTGCTCTCTACCGTCGTGGGCGAAGAGAACTTCCTCGCCTGGGGCTGGCGTATTCCGTTCTTCCTGGCGCTGCCGCTGGGGCTTATTGGCCTCTATCTGCGTCACGCGTTAGAAGAGACCCCGGCGTTCCAGCAGCACGTTGAAAAGCTGGAGCAGGGCGATCGTGAAGGTCTGCAGGAAGGACCGAAGGTCTCGTTCAAAGAGATCGCCACGCGCCACTGGCGTAGCCTGCTAACCTGTATTGGTCTGGTGATCTCCACCAACGTGACCTATTACATGCTGCTGACCTACATGCCGAGCTACCTGTCGCATAACCTGCATTACTCAGAAGACCACGGCGTGCTGATCATCATCGCCATTATGGTGGGGATGCTGTTTGTGCAGCCGATCATGGGCCTGCTGAGCGACCGCTTCGGACGTCGTCCGTTTATTATCTTCGGCAGCGTCGCGCTGTTTGTGCTGGCTATCCCGGCCTTCATCATGATTAACAGTGATGTCATCGGCCTGATATTTGCCGGGCTGCTGATGCTGGCGGTGATCCTCAACTGCTTTATTGGCGTGATGGCGTCGACCCTGCCGGCGATGTTCCCGACGCACATCCGTTACAGCGCGCTGGCGGCGGCCTTTAACATCTCGGTACTGATCGCCGGTCTGACGCCGACGCTGGCAGCCTCGCTGGTGGAGAGCACGCAGAACCTGATGATGCCTGCCTACTATCTGATGGTGATTGCGGTCATCGGCCTGATTACCGGCATTTACATGAAGGAGACGGCGAACCTGCCGCTGAAAGGGGCGACACCTGCTGCCTCTGACCTTCAGGAAGCCAAAGAGATCCTGCGTGAGCACCACGACAACATTGAGCAGAAGATAGAAGATATCGATGCTGAAATTGCGACGCTACAAGAGAAGCGTACCCGTCTGGTCGATCAACACCCCCGCATTAATGAGTAAATAACAAACCCGGCGCTAGCCGGGTTTTTTTTCATACCCAAATGGAATACAACGAAAGTTTATTGGCGGTTTTACTGAATAGTGCTTACGCTGTATATAAGCGGATGTCTCTATAAAATCGACGCTTTCTTCTCTGTGAGGGGTATGTATGCTGAGCTTCACACCAATCTAGATTTCCACGCACACATAGCCCGAAATGCTGATTCTTTTCGACGGTTTACCTTTTCCCGAAACGGCATTTTAACTTTTGTAATATATCCACAGGTGCAACGGGCACAGCAAAAATAATACCGAAGATAAATTATAAGTAGGGCTGGACATGCTGAGAAATTCGCAAAAGATCACCCATGGAAGTTACTCGGTATTCATTAAATTAATTGATTTCTTTTCAATTAATTTAATTTTAATACTCAGTGGTTGGGTATTGAAAATGGAATCTTTCGATACTGTAATTTTGATCAGCTTACTGTACTCCACTGCCTTTTTACTGTTTGGTGAATACACGCAGTGCTATCTCTATCGTCCTAAAAACAACAATTTGCGTAACCAAAGACGCCTGTTTTTGACCGCTTTTTTAGCCATCCTTTTTATCGGCCTGGTGCGTCTGCTGGTCGCGAAATTATACGCCTTAGGCTACGTCAGCTTTATCGACGTGCGTAATATTCCTGCTATGCCGCTCTGGTACGCCTCGCCGATCCCTTTTCTCTATGTCGTCCGTCTGATTATTTTTAAGCTGTCGGCGAAAAAGAAAATAAGGGTGGCCATTATCGGCATTACCGATAACGGCCTGGCGGCTGAACGGGCGCTGCGCCTGGAGTACGCTGACGTTCAACTGGACCTCGCCTTCTACGATGAGCGTGGCCCTGAGCGGCTTGGCGAGCTGGCCACCAAAATTACCAGCCCCTATAACGGGCCGGTGATCAAGCTGGTTGAAGAGGCCAATGCCGGCCGGGTCGACGAAATTTATATTGCCCTGCCGATGGTGGCGCTGGATCGCATCCGCCATTTTCTGGCGATGATGTCCGATACCACGGTGGATACTTATATTGTGCCGGACTTTTACGCTTACAGCACCAATACCTCTCAGATCCGTTCCATCCACAACCTGCAGACCATCGGCATTTTCACCTCCCCGCTGGACGGGGTGGGGGCGTTTATTAAACGCGCAGAAGATCTGGTGCTGGGCAGCGTGATTATGGTAATGATTGTGCTGTTAATGATCGTAATTGCCATCGGCATCAAACTCACTTCACGTGGGCCTGTTTTCTTCAAACAGGATCGCTATGGCCTGAGCGGGCAGAAGATTAAAGTCTGGAAGTTCCGGACGATGAAAGTGATGGAAAATACCGACAAGGTGGTTCAGGCGACACGAGACGATCCTCGGGTCACCCGCTTTGGCGCATTCTTACGTCGGACATCTCTGGATGAACTGCCGCAGTTCATTAATGTAATACAGGGGAATATGTCTATTGTCGGGCCACGGCCGCACGCTGTGGCGCACAACGAGCTTTACCGTAAGCAAGTCGAAAACTACATGATTCGCCATAAAGTAAAGCCTGGGATCACAGGTTTAGCGCAAATTAATGGCTATCGTGGCGAAATTGATGCGCTATACAAAATGGAAAAGCGAGTCCAGTACGACATTGAATATATTCAGAACTGGTCCTTTTGGTTAGATATAAAAATCATCATTAAAACCATTTTTAAGGGATTTGTCGGTAAGAATGCATACTAAAATTATTATTATCGCTGGGATGATAGCGTCTCCGGTTGCCGTGGCAGAATTAACGCCAAAATCACACATCGGTTGGGCGGGCATCGATTTTCAAAGCAACGTCGGTGTGGATTACGGGCATAACGATAACGTGACCTACCAGCATCACGATAGCGACGCTAAAGGCTCCGACTTCCAGGGGCTCAAGCCCGTGATAACGCTGAACGGGGAACGTGGGCAGGATAAATACCTGCTGATGTACTCCGGGGATTATCGCCACTACTCCAGCGATTCTACGGACGATTATGACGATCACCTCTTCCGCTTCAAAGGTGACTGGCGTTTTGGTCTGATGCATGGCCTGACCCTGAATCTTGAAGATTCACTCGGTCATGAGGCGCGCGGGCGCGGGGTGACGGAAGGATTTCTGCCTGAACAGTTCCGGCAATTTGGCGTTAGGTCACCGTTAACCACCAATCTGTTCAACAGCGAGCTACGCTATAGTTATGGTGCGCCGGACGGACGGGGAAGGGCAGACCTGGCGTTGATGCACCGCAAGTGGACCTTTGGCAATACCGGTCAGGTTGAAAGCCAGGATAAGGACTTCGCACAATATATCGACGAGCAGGAGTGGGATGAAAATACGCTGATTGCAGAAATTTTCGATCAGTACACATCTAAGACGCGTTTTCGCTATAGTTTTATTACCAACCAGTTTCGTTATGGCCATGCGTCGGAAAAAGACAGTAATGAATATTATTTGCGTTACGGCATTCAGTCGCAGGTAACGGGCAAAACAAACGTCGATGCGAACGTGTCGTGGCTCTATAAAACCTTTGAAAATAACCCCGGGTCGAAGGATTTCAACGGGATTAACTGGGATATTCTCGGTGAATGGCGACCTCTTCAGCAGTCAATTTTTACGTTAAGAACATCCCAAAGTATTAAAGACCCTTCCGAAGCGGGAGGATATAATTTAGTCACGGAATACGGCATCTCTTACAAACACCTATGGATGAACGACCGTTTAACGACGTTGCTTGATTACGCATACATCACCGAAGACTACAAAGATCAGGACAAGGATCGTCACGACAAGAATGGCGTGTTTTCATTTATTGTCGGTTATGACCTCACACCATCGATTAACGTTGGTGTGGAATATCATCTTGATACGCTTAAGTCTAATAAAGATACAGATACGTTTACCATCGGCCCCAACGATGACCGCGTAGTGACTGAAACGTTGGGCTATGATCAATCTTTGATTATGCTTACAGCTAAGGTTCAGATTTAAAATGAAAATAATTAAACTGTGCGCGTTTTTACTCCTCAGCATTGTTTTCGCTGGCTGCAAATCACCGCAGCCGACGTTAAAGGACAATAGCGTGGTTGATACAGCAAATTATTTACTGGGCTCCGGTGATACCGTCAACATTAACGTTGCCGGGCAACCTGACCTGACCATGAAAGTAGTACTTGATAATAGTGGGGCTATTAATTACCCCTATATTGGCAGGCTGGAATTAAAGGGCAAATCCGCAAGTCAGGTCGATGCAGAGATTACGCAACGCCTGCGTAAAGGGTTTGTGCTTAATCCCATGGTGACCGTGAATATTGCTGAATTCCGCAAATTCTATATCTCGGGTGAGATAGAGAATCCCAATGGTTATGCCTATGAACCAGGGCTGACCGTGGAAAAAGCTATCGCCTTAGGCGGGGGATATACCGACCGTGCAGACCGCAGTGACCTCAGTATTCGACAATCATCCACTGGCGAGTTACTCGAAAATGTTGATGTGACTCACTCCGTGCTCCCCGGTGATCTCGTAATTATAGGCATAGGGTTCTTCTGACCATGAAACTATCAATAGTGGAAAATGGCAAAAAGCGAGAAAGCGCTATCGATATCGCCAGATTTGCCAGTGAAATAAAAAAGAACCTCTGGAAAATCATTCTCGCCGGCATTATTGCCGGGGCGATTGCCTGGCCACTAATGAGTTTGATGCCGTCAAAATATGTCTCTACGGCCACGGTCCTGCTCAAAGCCCAGCCCGATAATGTCACCCCTTTCCAGAAGGTTGAGGGATATGACTCAACCCGTAATGGGTATTACGAAACTCAAAACGCGCTGATGCAGTCGCGCGTGGTGCTTGAGCAGGCGGTGCGTACCCTGAAGCTGGATCAAAATCCCGCGTTCACCGGCAGCAACGATGACGGCGCAACGGGGAAAGAGAGCGAGCAGCAGCGGATCGACAATGCGCTGAAAACGTTGAGCAAGAACCTCACCATTAACAGCGTGCGTACCACCCATCTGGCCACCGTCTCGTATGAGTCCACCTCGCCGCAGCTGTCGGCAGATATTGCCAACGGGGTGGCTGAGTCGTTTATCAATTACAGCTTAGGGCTCAAGCAGCAGAAAACGCTGCAGGCCAGCGAAGATAACCAGCACAAGCTGCAGCAGCTCAAGCAGCAGATGATCCAGCAGAAAACTGCGCTGGATGACTATCTGGCGAAAGCGGGGTTACTGACCTTCCGCGGCGTTGACGGGTTTGAAACCGAACAGATGGGCATTGTCACCAACCGTCTGGCGAATGCCACCGAGCGTCGGGTGGCGGCTGAGTCTATCTATAATGAAGTGCGTTCCGGTGGCGGCAGAGCCATCTCGCTGCCGTCGATCTCAAATCATGCCCAGATCCAGGATTTACGTATTGCGTTGATCCAGGCTAACAGCGAGCTTTCTCAGCTGGAGAAATCCTACGGGCCACAGCATGACAAAGTGATCCAGGCGCGGGCCCGTATCAGCGCGATCCAGGCGCAAACGGCGATGACCCTCAGAGAGCAGGAGGCCGGGTTACGCCAGAGCTACGAGGCGGCGGTGGCGGATGAAAAGAATTACCAGAAGCAGTTGGATGAGCAGCGCCAGAACTTCCAGAAGCTGTCGATGAAGCGCGAAGGCTACAACGAACTGAAGCTGGCACTGGATAAAACGGAAGAGATGTACAAGGTGGTCTACCAGCGTACGCAGGAGCTGATGCTGCCGGGCACCTATACCGATGCCGACGCGGAGCTTTACGATCCTGCCGTGCCCGCCACGCGTCCTGCGAAGCCGAATAAACCGTTGCTGATGCTGATGATCGTGCTGCTGGTGATGCTCTTCTACGTCATGTACGTGATGGTGAAAGCGGCGACGGACCGGTCTGTGAATACCCTCAGCCAGATGCAGAAACGGCTTAACCTTATGCCGCTGGGGGAGATTCGCCGCTTCAGGGGCGTGGGAGGACGGGGCAAGATCCGCGATCTGATGTTCAGCGATCCGCTCAATGCCGACGTTATTCACAGCATGCGTACGCAGATCATGCTGAGCAGTCACCCGCTGCAGGTTATCGCCGTCACCTCGGCGGAAGCCGGAGAGGGACGGACGCTGCTGGCGAACCTGCTGGCGAACTCCTTTAGCTTTGACCAGAAAACGCTGCTGATTGATATGGACTTCTTCAACAACGACGGTCTGTCGGGCGAGCTGGGCTCACCAAAAGCGCCGGGCGTGGCGGAAGTGCTGCGCGGTGAAGGCGACACTGACAGCGTGCTGGTGAAGGTCAACGATAAGCTCGATTTCCTGCCGCGCGGCAATACCCCGGTCTCGGCGCTGCTGCTGCTGTCGCCTGAACGGTTAAAACCGCTGCTCGAGACGCTGCGCAGCCGTTATCAGCGCATCATCATTGATGTGGCTGCGGTGAATCAGAGCCAGGAAGTGCAGCTGGTGAGCCAGGTGACGGATGGTCTGATCTTCGTCCTGAAAGCGGGCCAGAACAGTGCCGATACCATCGCCCATGCCGTTGATAAAGCCGCCAGCGATCGCTGCGTGGTGATCGGTGGGGTGCTGAATCAGGTGGTGGATAAAAATCTGGAGAGCAAAGAGGGGCTGCGTTCGCTCAACTACCATACCCATGAATTGATGAACAACACAGGCCGGGCATGAGCCTGCTCAGGAGCGCCTCCACGATCGCAGGGTCATCAGTTATTTCACAGCTGATTGGTGCCCTGTCGATCTGGCTCATTTCGCATAAGTACGATCTTGGCGAAGTGGGGCTCTACGCGCTCAACTACAGTATTGCCCTGATTGGGGCCCAGGTCTGTACCTTTGCCTCACAGCTGTTGATCCCCAGGCAGCCGGATGAGGAACTGGCGCAGAACGTGGTGTTTTGTCTCCTGCAAAGCCTGACCATCGCCGTCCCCTATGCCGTGCTGACGGGCTGGCTGTTTCATCAGAACATGCTCTTTCTGTACTTGCTTACGCTCTCGAATACCTGGGTGCTGGTGGCAGAAAACCTGTCGCTGCGGACGGCAAACTTTCGCTTTCTGGTGGTCCAGCGCATCTCCGTTTCGGTGGTGGTGGTGCTGTCCGTCCTGCTCACCCGCCAGGTGATGGCGTTTTACTGGATGTGGGCGATCCTGATGATGGTGCTGACCAGCGCCTGCATCATGCGGGCATTTGATCTTCGCAGCATCACCCTGCATCACCTGCGGCCCTCCAGTAACCTGGCGTTCCTGAAAAAAAATATTCATCACGTTACCAAAGTGGGCAGTGCCGAAGTGCTGGCGATGGCGAGCAACAACCTGCCGATTATGCTGATCAACTTCTGGTTCTCGGCCCTGACGGCGGGCTACTTCTCGGTGGTCAGCCGCTTCTGCCTGGCCCCGGTGGTGATCATCGGCAATGCGGTGCGCAATACCATTTTCTCGAAATGGTCGATTGATTTCAGAAACAACATCTTCAACTACGAAGAGTACACGAAGGTCCGGCTGCTGCTGTTGGTGCTGGGAGTGGTCTGCACGCTGGGCGTGTTTATCTTCTACCCGATTGTGATGAATCTGGGGTTCAGCGAGGAGTGGATCGCCTCCGTGCCGACTTCGCGCTATATGCTGCCGTACCTGTTCCCGGCGCTGGCGGTCTGTCCGCTGACGGTGATAGAGCTGATTTTTGGCTCGCACCGCTACTTCCTGCGGATCCAGCTTGAGCAACTGGCGATCGTGGGGATCGCGTTCGTCGTTGTGCCCTATTTCTACAATGACTATGCGACATCCATCATCTTATTTTCGATTCTGACGTTTATCCGCTACGCCTTTATCTACCTGAAGGTGAACAAGCGCGCCGACATTCTGAGAAACGGGTCAGTGACATCATGAATCTTAATACCGGACATTATTTACAGAGCTTCGCGCTGTTTACCCTGATCTTCTGCGGGCTGGTGCAGTATTTTACCGGTGAGCTGGCGGTACTGTGGCTGCCCTTTGTCATGACGCTGCTGATGGCCGGTTTCCTGGTATTGCAGACCCGCGAAGAGCCCATGCGACTGGATGTCCAGGAAGCCATCATCCTGACGCTGTATGGTGCTTTTATCGTACTGGCCGGTATGTCGACCCTCTTTCAGGGCGGGGCGCTGATTACCCTCGTCGGATTCAAGAACGAGATTGGGCTGTCGCTGGTAATGGTCTGCCTGCTGCTGGGCTTCTGCCGGGAATCGCAGATCTATCAGGTGACCCGGGCGCTGTACTGGGTGTTTTACATCCAGTTCCCGGTGGCCATTTATCAGCTGATCTTTGTCCTGCCGGAGCGCGTGGCGCTGCGCGGCGAGGCGGAGAAATGGGACTCGGTGGTGGGGACCTTTGGCGGCGATCCTATGGGTGGCGGCAACACTGCCGCGATGGGGCTGTTCTGTCTGCTGATCATGCTGCTTAAAGTCTCGGAATATAAACATGGGCTGGCCAGCTTCAAATCCATGGCGCTGCATATCGTGCTGGGGTTTGTGATGTGCATCATTGGCGAAGTTAAATTCGTGATCCTGCTGTCGCCGCTGCTGCTGGGCTGGGTGTGGCTGACCCCCTCCTGGGTTAAAGAGGCGAGCAAGGTCAACCTGGGCGTGCTGCTCTCTATTCTGATCGGCATGGCGCTGCTGATCGGGCTGGCGGTCGTCGCTCTGGCCTATACCTATTCAACGGCCTACGGCGGCGATACGGCGGAGAACCCCTTCGTGGTCTTCCTCGACTCCATGGATTACATCTTCGATCCGGACTTTATTACCCCCGGCGGGGAAGTGGGCCGCTTCACCTCTCTGCTGTTCTGGGCACAGCATAACGATCTGTCAGGGCTGCCGGGAACGCTGTTCGGCTACGGCCTGAACGCCACCAACAGCGGCAGCGCCGTCTCCCCTGGCTTCCTGCATCAGTATTATAACCTGTATCTCGATAGTACCTCCCTGAGCATGTTGTTATGGGAAGTGGGCGTGGTGGGGACGGTGCTGTTTGTGGGCCTGTTTATCTACATCCTGAAGGCGGCCCGGCCCGAGCCGGTGTTGTCTGTGGAGCAGCTCGATAAGCCGGACGTTCAGCTTCTGAGCTTTGCGCCGGCGTTTAACATCTTCGCCATCGCCTGTCTGCTCAGCCTGCCGTACAGCCAGATACTGATGATTACGCCAATGTTGCAGTTCTTGTTTTATATGTCGTTAGGTTCCAGTTTGATTATTCGCCGGACCGTACGCCGTCATACGGGGCATTATTGATGTACAAACCCTTTATTACCGTCAGTATCAAAACCTTTAACGAAGCCGAATGTATTGAGAAAACCATCGACAGTATCCGCAGCCAGCTGGGTACGTATCCGCATAAAATTATTGTTGCCGACAGTCTTTCAACGGATAACACCCAGCAGTTGGCCAGCGATAAAGGGGTGATGGTGGTGTCGTTAACCGAACCGACAGACCGCTGCTGCGGCGTCGGGCATCAGCTGGGCTACCTTCACAGCGAAGGGGAGTTCATCCTGCTGATGGATGGCGATATGGAGCTGGAGCCCGGTTTTATCGATCATGCGGTGGCGTTTTTGCAGAATAACCCGACGTACGCTGGCGTGGCCGGTACGGTGGAGATGGATGACGCCTCAAACTACGAATTTACCTCCCGCAAGCAGCGTATCAATAAAATCTACCCGCTGGGGGACAGCGACCATCTGGGTGGCGGCGGCCTGTATCGCCTGTCTGCGATTGCCGATATCGGCTACCTGACCAACCGCAGCCTGCACGCCTATGAAGAGGCGGAGTTAGGCATGCGCCTGCTGGCCGCGGGCTATAAACTGCATCGCCTGAACGTGCCCTATTTCCGTCATACCTCCTACACGATGCCGACCTTCAGGATGCTGCGCTATCGCTGGAAGAGCGGCTTCCATCAGGCGCCCGGCGAACTGCTGCGCAGCGCGTGGGGGAAACCCTGGTTCCGTGATGCGTTGATGATGGTGAAAAACGAAGTGATCTTTGCGAGCTACATCTTCATCGTGCTGATTGCCTTCTTCTCTTTCGACGTCAGCCTGATTGATATCGCGCTGTTGCCGCTGCTGGCCTTTATCCTGCTAAAAACCCTGCGTAACCGCTCATTAAAAAATGGCCTGAACAGCGTGATCAACCTCGCCGTGCTCTCTGCCGGACTGGTGAAAGGGCTTTTCCACCCGCAGCGCGATCCCCGGGTTCCGCCGGATAATAAAGTTATTCATGAACAGGTAGAGTAATGAAAGTCTTACTGGTGAATAAGTTCTTCTTTATCAAAGGAGGCGCTGAGACGGTCTATTTTCAGGAACGTCAGATGCTGAAAGAGGCCGGTGTGGAGGTGATCGATTTCTCCATGCAGCATGAGAAGAACTTTCCGTCTGAGTATGCCGACCACTTCGTCAGCAATGTCGATTATCACAAAGAGGGCGGCCTGCTGGCGGGGGCGAAAACCGCCATCAACTTTATTCACAACCGGGCGGCCTGTAAAAAAATGCGGGCGCTGCTGGAGCAGACGCGCCCGGAGATCGTCCATTTCCACAATATCTATCACCAGCTGACCCCGGCCCTGATCAAGGTCGCCCGGGATTTCGGCTGTAAGACCGTTCTGACCGCCCACGACTATAAGATTATGTGCCCGTCGTACTCGATGCTGCGCGACGGCAAAGTGTGTGACGCCTGCGTCACGGGCAGCGTCTTTAATGCGTTTCGCTATCGCTGCCAGGAGGGCTCGGCGTCGAAGAGCCTGCTGCTGTCGCTGGAGGCGACCTGGCAGTACATCGCGCAAAATTATCAGGCGCTGGACGTTATTGTCTCCCCGAGCGAGTTTCTGCGTAGCGAGCTGAAACGCTCTCTGCCGGATTCGCGCATCGATGTGATTGTGAACGGTATCAACGACAGCCACACGCCGGAGGCGGGGAAGGATGAGGGATACCTGCTGTACGTCGGGCGTTTGAGCCGGGAGAAAGGGGTCCCGACCCTGGCCCGGGCGCATCAGCTCATGCGCAATCACATGCCGTTAAAAATCGTCGGCCACGGGCCGCTGTATGACGAGATGGTGGTGGACTATCCCAACGCGGAGTTCCTCGGCTATGTGCAGCAGGGCCCGGCGCTGGATGCGTTGATTCAAAACGCCCGGGCCGTGGTGCTGCCGTCAGAGTGTTATGAAAACTGCTCCATGGCGGTGCTGGAGGCGATGTCATTCGCCCGGGCCGTGGTGGGCGCCCGCATCGGCGGGATCCCGGAGCAGGTACGTCACGGTGTGGAGGGATTGCTGTTTGAACCTGGCAACGCTCAGGATCTGGCCGATGCGCTGGACGTGATGGCGGAAAACCCGGCGCAGGCCCATGCGATGGGGCTGAAAGGCCGGGTACGGCTTTGCCAGAAATACTCACTGCGCAAGCACATGGAGACGTTGCAGTCGCTCTATCGCGAACTGCTCGACAGGCCATAATATGCCAAAAAAAATCACGGTGTTGGGTACCCGCGGGATCCCCGATGTATTAGGCGGCGTCGAAACCCATTGTCAGAATCTGTATCCGGCTATCCGCCAGCAATATGACGTGGAGATCTGCGTGATCGCCCGGTCACCCTATGTCCACTACCGGCGCTCGAGCTATAAAAATGTCGAGACGCTGGCGATCTGGGCGCCCAAAAAACGCAGTTTCGAAGCCATTGTGCACTCTGTTATTGCGGCGTTGAGGACATTCGTTGACCGATCCGATATTGTGCATGTTCACGCCATTGGACCCGGCCTCGTGGTGCCGTTGCTACGCCTGATGGGCAAACGTGTGGTCTTTACCCATCATGGGCCGGACTACGAGCGCCAGAAGTGGGGCAGGATGGCAAAAAAAATCCTGATGCTCGGTGAGAAAGTGGCGGTGAAGTATGCCCACGAAGTGATTGTTATTTCTGAGGTGATCAACCAGCTGATCCAGCAGAAATACCATCGCTACAATGCGCATCTGGTTTATAACGGCGTTAACGTGCCGGAGCCGCTGGCTGACGAGACCATCGACAGGATCCTCGGGCGGTATGAGTTGCAGCCCGGGCGTTATATCGTGATGGTCGGGCGGTTCGTTGAAGAGAAGGGGATGCATGATGCCATCGCCGCGTACCAGCAGTCGGGCCTGACGCTGCCGCTGGTATTGGTCGGGGATGCGGATCATGATACGGAGTACAGCATCCACCTGAAACAGCTGGCGTTTCAGACGCCCGGCGTCGTGATGACCGGCTTTTTAAAAGGTGAGGCGCTGCAGGTCGTCTTCTCTCAGGCCTCGCTGTTTGTGATGCCCTCGTACCATGAGGGATTGCCCATTGCGCTGCTGGAGGCGATGTCGTTTTCGCTCCCGGTGGTGGTGAGCGATATTTTGCCGAACCTTGAGGTCGGCTTACCGGCTGAGACCAGTTTTAAGCTGGGTAATGTCGCTGACCTGGCAGATAAAATGTCCCGATGGGCGGACTCACCCCGGATTGATTACGGCGATTTTTTGCAGCGTTACAACTGGGATGAGATCGCCAGAAAAACCGTGTCCATTTACCATAGATTAGACAAAACAATAGGTTAAAATTGACCAGTAAGCCCCGAAACCCGATTGTTATCGACCGTTTTTATGAAGTGCTTGATAAGGATGTCAGCGCCCAGCTGACCCCGGAGCAAAAAGAGGAGATCGAGAGCGCGATTGTCTCGGTTACCCTGGCGTCGCGGCACCGGATCGATTTCCGTAAAAGTTTTCCTTTCTTCGGCAAACGCCTCTATATGGTGTTCCTGCTGGGACGGGATCTGCGTGCCCGCTCGCGTCCGGAGTCAAAGCTGTCGCGTATCGTGGTGACGTTTCTTATCCTGTTCGCCACCCTGTTCCTGCTGTGTTGCGTGCTGCTGACGTTGTACATGATCAAATCTGCGCTGGGCATAGACGTTTTCCAGAACTACCACGTCGGGATTTGGGACTGGTGGCTCAATCTGAAATACCAGTAATCAGGCGCTGTAACCGCCGGGATTGTTCTTCTGCCAGTTCCAGGCGTCGCGCATCATCTCCTCGAGATTGCGCGTGGCCTGCCATCCCAGCTGCTGGCGTGCCAGCGATGAGTCCGACCAGCACTCTGCCACGTCGCCGGAACGTCTGCCGACAACCCGGTAGTTAATCTTGGTCTGGGCGGCTTTTTCAAAAGCCTTGATCAGATCCATCACCGAATAGCCCACCCCGGTACCGAGATTGATGGCCTTAAATGCCTCGCCCTCGTCTTTATGATCCAGCGCGGCCAGATGGCCGTGGGCGAGATCCATCACGTGAATATAGTCCCGCACGCCGGTGCCGTCCGGCGTCGGATAATCATCACCAAAGACCGTCAGGCACGGCAGCTTGCCGATGGCCACCTGAGAAATATAGGGCACCAGGTTATTCGGAATACCGTTCGGATCTTCTCCCAGACGCCCGGAGGGATGCGCGCCAACGGGATTGAAATAGCGCAGACAGGTGATCCTGAAGTGCGGCTCGGCGACGGAAAAATCAGCTAAAATCTGCTCCACCATCAGCTTGGAGGTACCGTACGGATTGGTGGTACCGCCGGTGCGCGACTGCTCGCTTAAAGGCACCGATTCGGGATTGCCATACACCGTGGCCGAGGAGCTGAAAATAAGACTGTGGATGCCCGCGCGCTGCATTTCATCCAGCAGCACTAGTGTCCCGACAACATTATTTTCGTAATAGGCGAGGGGATGGGCAATGGACTCTGAAACGGATTTAAGACCGGCGAAATGGATAACGTCGGTGATGGTGTATTGCGAGAAAAGGGTTTTTAACGCGTGACGATCCAGAATATCAGCGATGCAAATTACTGGCTGTTTGCCGGTTAATTCTGCGACCCGGCGTAATGACTCCTGCGAGGCATTAGAGAGGTTATCAAGGACGACAACATCTTCGCCTCTCTCCAGTAATGCCAGCACCGTATGAGAACCAATATAGCCTGCGCCACCCGTGACCAGAATTGCCATAATAAATCCCCCAAAAAGCCATCACCAGCCGACACAAAGACCCGCCGGAACAGAGATGCGCTTTCGCAGTATTTTATTTTGCCGCTCTGGTTAGCGTAGTGCGGCTTCCCGATATTGTCACTTAGTTGAAAAGCCGCTTACGGTGATTAACCATAATTTTATACGCCAGCTTTTTAAGCGTAGAGAGCAGGCTGAAGGTAAGGTGCTTGGTATCGTAGACAATATAGTTGTCGGTGAAGTTTAAGGTGTGGATCCCATCGCTGTTGTTAATCGACGCACTTATTTTCCCCACCAGTTTCTCCTGGTATTTATGCGGGGTTAACGTGGTTAATTCCTTAATGAAGATGGATTTCCCGTATACCTCAGGATGGCTCTCCTGAGTAAAGATGTAGGTTTTATTGTTGATGGAGTACGGCTTACCGGCCCCGCGAAAATGAACGTTGCAGACATCCAGGTTCGGGGAGATCAGGGTCCAGTCGCCCAGAATGCCCTCTGAGGTGTGAATCACCAGCTCGTTATCCATGGTGGTTGAGACCATGTAACTGACGCCATTCAACTCAAAGACCACGTTATCCGTGACGGCCATATCGGAGACCAGCACTTTGACCTTTTCCCAGCGCGCGGGGAAGTCGACGGACTGGAACAGAATCACTTCTTTGCGTTCTGACGACTCCGGGATCATGAACAGTTTCCCGTCGAGCTGGAACAGAAAGGGAAAAGAGAGATGGCATTTTAAGTCATCAAATCCTTCCAGCTTCAGATCATCGATCTCGTCGAGATTTTTATTGAGGATACGGCAGCGCAGCACCCCCTTCGAATTCAGAAAAGAAAACGCTTCATAAAAAACATACAGCAGATCGTTTTTATCAATAATAAAAGGATCGGCCTGGAAAGTATATTTTTTATCAAGCTGCTGTGCTTTGCTGGTACGCAGGATATCCAGCGTGTTTTCCGGGAAAACGTGCTGGCCATGGCTGTTAATGACCATGATGTCCCAGGACTCATGGAAGAACAGCTTTTTTATTATCCTGTTATTTTTATTAAACATTTTGCCGCGCTTCCCATCAAAAGGTATTAATAAATCCAGAGAGGAAAAGGATATTTCATAGTATAACAACCTTATGACGAATGGTTAGGCAAAGAAATAATAGGAATGGGTGAGTCCGGGATATATCGTATGAAATAAAATAAACTTTAATTCTGCCACAGCTTATTAACTGGCCCCAGGGTAAAGGAACATTCAATGCGCGTAGACAATCTGTCATGCAAAAAAAGTCGGTTGTGGCTGCTTGTTGCTGGGGTGCTCACCCTCTCATCGGGCTGGGTGAAGGCGGAGAGTACGGAGCCGCTGCAAACGGTGAATCCTCCGGCCATCAGCGGACTATTGACCAACCCGGGCAGTGGCGTGGCCCGTTTTCACGACCAGGACTTAAGCGTCGCGCAATATCCGGCGACAGGCCTCGAGTATCGTCGCTATTACTGGAGCGAAGTGGAACCAAAGGAGGGGCAGTACAATTTTGCGCTGGTGGATGAGGGGTTTGCCGCTGCGGCAGCGCATCAACCGGCGATGAACGTTGGCCTGCGGTTTATGATCCTTGATGGACCAGAGTCGGGCTCAGAGATCCCGCAGTGGCTGATCGATAAAGGTATCAAAGGCAGCTGGACGCCGGATCATAAGACCTTTGTCCCGGATCTGGACGATCCCACCTATCTGGCTTACGCCCAGCGTCTCCTTCAGGCGTTTGGCGCGCGTTATAACAACAATCCGGAGCTGGCGTTTATCGATATCGGGATGGTTGGCGCATGGGGAGAGTGGCACAACAGCAACTTCCCGACCCTGCAACCATTGCAGGAACGCTATCCTCCAGCGCTGCTCAACCGCTATGTCGACATGCACTTCAGCGCCTTCCCTGATACTCCTAAAATCATGCTGCTCAACGGCTATGATTCTGTGGCTTATGCGGCAAAGAGAGGGGCGGGCTGGCGGGCGGACTGCCTCGGCGACTGGCGCAACTTTAGCCGTACCTGGAGCCACATGAGCAATGATTATCCGGAGCGCATTGCGGCGGCAGACGCGGCCTGGCCGGGGTTTACCCAGGCGTGGAAAAAAGCCCCCGTCAGCCTGGAGATCTGCGGCCATATGGCGGAATGGCTGAGCGAGCAGAAGTATACCCGGGAAGAGGTGCAGGCCACCTTTGACTGGGCCCTGGCGCAGCATGCCAGCACCCTGAACCTGAAATCCACCGATGTGCCGCAGGTATACCGCGATATCCTCGACAAGGCGCTGGCAAAAATGGGTTACCGATTCCGGGTGGTGTCGCTGACCCATTCGGCAAGCGCCCGCCCGGGTCAGGCGGTTTCCCTCCATAGCCAGTGGGCCAACGACGGCGTGGCACCGATTTATTTGCGCTATACCCTCGCCTGGCGTCTACAGGACCCGCGCGGGAACACGGTCGCGCAGGGCAGCGCCGGGGATGATATCCGCCAGTGGCTACCGGGCAGGCACAGCTCGGCATATCAGCTGGCCACCCCGCGTAATCTGCAGGCAGGACGCTATCAGCTGGATGTGGGGTTGGTGGATAAAAACAACAAAGCGCGTATTCAGCTTGCTAACGAGGGGAAGCTGAGCGATGGCTGGTATCGGCTGTCGTCGGTGATGATTGAGTGAGGGCGCAGAAAAGCATTTGGTTCGCTACTCTGGTTCGTTCCTTCTAAATCTATCGTAATGACATCTGCGTTACGCATGTTGTATACTTAATATCCACATAAATCCAGGAGGACAACCCCATGCCAGCCGCAAACAGTATGGCGATTAAACGCGAAACTCTGAACTTGCGCATCAGACCCGCTGAGCGCGATCTCATCGATCGAGCGGCGAAAGCAAGAGGGAAAAACCGCACTGACTTTGTGTTGGAGGCCGCCCGTGCCGCCGCCGAGGAAGCGTTGATCGAGCAACGTATCATCATGGCCGATCCGCAAGCTTATCAGGAATTTCTTGCCCGTCTGGACCAGGCTCCTGCGCCCAATGCCGCGCTGCGTAAAACCATGCAGACCCCTGCGCCGTGGGAGCAGGAAAAGTGATCTCCGCGCCAGAACCGCTTCATGCCGGGCATATTCCTACCTCGTTTTGCTGCGGTGTGGATTCTATGGATAACTGGCTGAAACAGCGGGCGATGAAGAACCAGCTTTCTGGCGCATCCCGTACGTTTGTCTGCTGCGACGATGCTAAGGTGATGGCTTACTACTCGCTGGCTTCAAGCGCTGTGGTGACAAATAATGCGCCCGGTCGCTTCCGCCGCAATATGCCTGATCCTATCCCGGTTGTAGTGCTGGGCCGTCTGGCAGTGGATAAATCACTGCACGGGCAGGGCCTCGGGCGAGCGCTGATACGGGATGCCGGGCTGCGGGTGATTCAGGTGGCAGAGACTATTGGCATTCGCGGGATGCTTGTTCACGCTCTGTCGGACGAAGCGCGAGAGTTTTACCTGCGGGTGGGGTTTGAGCCGTCGCCAATGGATCCGATGATGTTGATGGTGACGTTGGGGGATTTGGTTAATGCCTGATTGATATTATTTGCAACCAATAAGGTGGTAGGGTCGTCTATTTAGATGCGGTATTAGCAAAAAGCAAAAACCCGCCTTTTGGGCGGGTTCTTTAAATAGTGGTGCCCGGACTCGGACTAACGCCGAAGGCGTTGAACAGCGCGCTCGTCGCGCTGGCCCCGAAGGGGTGAGCCGCTGGCGGCGAATAATCGAACGTAGTTCGATGGAGAGTCCGGTTCTCCAAAAGCAAAAACCCGCCTTTTGGGCGGGTTCTTTAAATAGTGGTGCCCGGACTCGGAATCGAACCAAGGACACGGGGATTTTCAATCCCCTGCTCTACCGACTGAGCTATCCGGGCAACGGGGCGCATTAAACCGCAATCACGTACGGTCGTCAACCTTATTTCGGGAAAAGCTGTTCAACTGCTTAAGTTTGCGGCAATCTGTCGGTTTGCGCGGCGATTTTGCACAAATCTTCCAGACACAGAGGTAAACCCGGGCAATGCTGACAGCGAAAAAGGGGGCGCGACAGTGAACGACTGGCTTGAGCTGCGACAGCATGCAGATACGGGAATTGAAACCATCAAGGCGCACTTTGAAGGGCACGCCTACGATCCGCACTGGCACGACAGCTATCTGGTGGGGATCACCCTCAGCGGCACCCAGCAGTTCCATTGCCGCCGGGAGCGCCACCGTAGCCATCCGGGGGATGCGTTCCTGCTTGAGCCAGGCGAGATCCACGACGGCGACGCGCCGGTTGCGGGCGGCTTCACCTATCTGACGTTCTATCTCGACGAGCGCTGGCTCATCCATACCCTGCACGGCCTGTATGATTCCACGCCCGGCAGTTATTCTCTGCATTTCACCCAAACCCTGTCTCGCGAGCCGCAGCTGGTGCGCACCATTGGCGACACCTTTGCGACGCTGCACAATGACGAGATGAAGATCGTCCAGCAAAGCACGATGGATAATCTGCTGGCGCAGCTCACCTCCCACTGTCACTGGCGCAAAAAATTACCCTCACAGTTGCAGAGCGCGGCAGTGGCGCACCGGGCGCGGGACTATCTCTATGCCCATCTCGGCGACAATATTGGTCTCTCCGACCTTGCCCGGGAGACCGGCACCGATCGCTTCACGCTCACCCGCTGCTTCAAGCGCGAGTTCCACCTGGCGCCCCATGCCTGGCTGATTCAGCTGCGGCTGGCGAAAGCGCGACAGTTTCTGGCGCGCGGGGATCTGCCCGTGGATGTGGCAGCGGCGCTGGGGTTTGCCGATCAAAGCCATTTAGGCCGCTGGTTCCAGCGGGCTTACCGGATCACACCTGCCCACTACCGTCGGTTGTGCACAAACCTTCCAGACGTTTCCAGAAAATAGCGGCAATGTCAGGGCTCTTATAATAAGGAGTCACCTGTGAATCTGATGCCGTTTCTGTTGTTTGCTTTTGTTGCCTCGATAACGCCGGGGCCCACCAATATCCTTATTCTGACCAACAGCCAGCATTATGGGGTAAAGGCGACCCTGCCTGCGCTGGTGAGCGCCTGCGTGGCGGCCAGCGCCATTGTGCTGATTTCGGGAGCCGGGGCGGGTGAGGTGCTGCGCCAGTATCCGCTGGTGCGGCAGGTGATGAGCTGGGCTGGCGTGCTGTGGTTAAGCTGGATGAGCTGGCAGCTGTTTTGTGCGCCCGCGGCAAACCTGTCCGGCGAAACGCATACCCACTTTACCGCGCGCGCAGCGGCGTTATTGCAGGTGATCAACCCTAAAACCTGGATGATGGCGCTGGCGGTGGTCAGCCTGTTTGCCCCGGCGGGAGAGCATGCGTTACGGGATATCGCCCTGATGGCGCTCTGGTTTCTGCTGATCTCCGTTGCCTGCCTGCTGTGTTGGGCATGGCTGGGGCAGGCGGTGAACAGGCTGTTTCGGACCGCGGCGGCGATGGTGCGTTTTCAGCGCCTGATGGCGCTGTGTCTCTTCATTTCTGCCTGGGCGGGGATGCTGGCTTAAGTCAGCGCCCCACCTTTGCGGCACTGCGCGAAGTGCAGAATATCTTCCGCCAGACGCTGTGCCGTATCGACATCGGCCTGGCTGCGGTTCACCAGCATCCGGCTGAGGCACCCTTCCATGATCAGATCCATCTGCTTTGCCACCATCGCCGGATCGTCCACTTCCAGGGTGGTCAGCAGCTCATGCGTAAAGTCATGCGAGGCGCGTTTTTGCTGGTCGGCAAGCTGGTGGATCGGGTGACCCGGATCCGGGAAAAAGGTACAGGCGGCAATAAACAGGCAGCCCGGATAGCGATGATTACGCACGCATTCGGTAAGCGCAGAGTAACGCGCCAGTAATTTTTGCTCTGCCGAAAGCTCGGTGTTGAGCATCAATTGTCTGCGCCAGGTATCTACCTGCTGGCTGAGATAGCGCAGAGAATCGTACAGCAGCGCCTCTTTATCGGGCCAGAAACGACGTAGTTCATCCAGAGGATAATTCACGCGCTCGGCAACCATCTCCAGCGAGGTGCTGGCTATCCCTTGAATTTCAAGCAATTGCAGGGTTGCGCCCAGAACATCTTCACGTTGCACGGTTTTCTCCTCCGTTTACTTTCGTACTTTCCCATCTGAAGTGTCGTTTACGGTTGGCGATCGCGCAAATGTGCACTGAACGATGCGGCATCCATAAAACCTGTCACTCGCTGTGCAGGCTGCTCCTGACCTTGTGCGTTGAAAAACAAGATAGTGGGCAGACCGAGCACATTGAGCGCTTTCAGCAGGGCCTTATCCTGCGGGCCGTTCGCCGTAACGTTGGCCTGCAGCAGAACAGTATCTTTCAGGGCGTTTTGCACCTGCGGATCGCTGAAGGTGTATTTTTCGAACTCTTTGCAGGCGACGCACCAGTCGGCGTAGAGGTCGAGCATCACCGGTTTCCCCTCGGCTTTGGCCAGCGCCTGATGTAACGCGTCGATATTTTCGATCGGCGTGAAATTCAGGTGCGCCTGGCTATGGGCTGCGGGGGCACCAAAGGCCCAGTCCTGCAGCGGTCGCACGCTGACCAGCGCGGCGGCCAGGAGCAGGATCTGCACCACCCGGACCCACGGCTTGCGGGCGTTTAAGCTGCTGATAAAGGCCCAGCCAAAGAAGGCGACGCCCAGCATCGCCCACAGACGCAGGCCCCAGACATCGCCGATCACCCGCTCAAGCAGGAACACCGGCAGCGCCAGAATAACAAAACCAAACGCGGTTTTTACCGTCTCCATCCACGGGCCGCTCTTCGGCAGCAGGCGGTTGCCAAATACCGTCACCAGCATCAGCGGCAGGCCCATCCCGAGGGCGTAGAGATACAGCGTGCCGCCGCCGAGCCACATATTCCCGCTCTGGGCGATATAGAGCAGGATCGCGCTGAGCGGGGCGGTGGTGCAGGGCGAGCAGATCAGCCCGGCAATGGCCCCCATGGCAAACACGCCGCCCACAGAGCCGCCCTGCTGGCGATTGCTCATCAGCGTTAAGCGGGTTTGCAGGGAGGAGGGCAGCTGCAGGCTGAACAGGCCAAACATCGACAGCGCCAGCAGGATAAAGACCATCGACAGGCCGATAAGCACGTAAGGGTGCTGAAGCGCGGCCTGGAACTGCAGCCCGGCGGCCGCGACCACCAGCCCGAGCGCGGTATAGGTGAGCGCCATCCCCTGTACGTAGATAAATGCCAGCAGCAGCGCGCGGCCGGTGGAGAGTCGCTGTTGACCGCCGAGCACGATGCCGGAGATCAGCGGATACATGGGCAACACGCATGGCGTGAAGGCGATACCGATGCCGATCAACAACGCCCAGAAAGCGGAGAAGGGCAGTTCGCCTCCTGCGCTGGTCTTCTCCTCTGCGGGAAGAGGGGAAACCGCAGGGACGGCGGCCGCTTTCACTTCGCTGAGCGGAATAACTTTGGTTTCCGGCGGGTAGCAGAGACCGGCGTCGGCACAGCCTTGATAAGTCACCGTCAGGGTCGCGCCTTTATCCGCCTGCGCGACGGCGACGGGCACTGACAGCTGGCCCCGGTAGATTTCACTTTTGCCGTAGAATTCATCTTCGTGCGCCACCCCGGCGGGCAGCTGAAGGGCGCCTACCTGCGCCTGAGCGGGCGTGATGCTGATCTGCTTGCGATAGAGGTAGTATCCCTCCTTCACATTCCAGTTGAGATTCAGTTCATGTTGGTTTTGCTGAAAATCGAAGACAAAAGCCTGATCGGCAGGCGTAAAGTTCGAGCGGCCGGGTGCATCAAACAACCCGGCAAAGACTGACGTGCTGCACAGCAGCAGGATCAGCGTAAGGAAGCGTTGAGCCATGAGAGATAGTCGTTATCGCCGTGGAGCACTGGCAAAACCAGCAGTTCCGGTGTCTGGTAAGGATGATGGGATTTGAGGCAGTCGAGGAGCGCCTGCTGATGGGCCACGCTGGATTTAAGCAGCATCTGCACTTCGTACTCCTGTTCCAGCTTGCCTTCCCAGTAGTAGAGGGAAGTGGCGCCGGGGAGGATGGTCACGCAGGCTGCGAGCTTATCTGCCAGCACTTTGGCGGCAAGATCCTGAGCGGTAGCTTCATCGGGAGCGGTACACAGAACAACAACAGTGTCGGGCGTATTCACAAGTCGACCTCGGTATCGCGAAAAAAATCACTATATCACGACCGGCTGCTGCTCATTAATGAATCGGGCCGCTAAGCGGCCCGACTTTAACTCTTTTTACAACCAAAAGCGGTTTACAGCACAATCCCGCCGATGATGAAGCCAAGGACCACGCACAGGGTAATGGCAATCACGCCCGGGATCAGGAAGGCATGGTTAAACACGTACTTACCGATACGGGTGGAGCCGGTGTCATCCATCTCAACCGCGGCCAGCAGGGTCGGGTAGGTTGGCAGCACGAACAGCGCGGAAACCGCAGCAAACGAGGCAATCGCCGTCAGCGGAGTGACGCCCAGCATCAGGGCCGCAGGCATCAGCGCCTTGGTGGTCGCCGCCTGGGAGTAGAGCAGGGTCGCGGCAAAGAACAGCACCACCGCCAGCAGCCACGGATAGTTATGCAGCAGATCGCCGGCGACGGTCTGGATATCGGTGATATGGGCTTTGACGAAGGTGTCGCCCAGCCAGGCCACACCCAGTACGCACACGCAGGCGCTCATACCGGATTTAAAGGTGCTGGCGTTGAGCACTTCGCTGGTGTCGATTTTACAGGTGATGCTGATCAGCGTGGCGATGGTCAGCATGAACACCACGATCGCTTCGTTACGCGGCAGAACCGGGTTCTGAATCAGCCCTACGGTATCGCTGATGGCGGTGGCGTAGAACATCACCGCGATAATCCCGATCAGGAACAGCAGCACGGAGCGTTTAGCGTGTGGCTTCAGGACAAAGGCCTGGCTGCCGCGCAGCTTCACTTCGCCTTTCGCCAGACGTTCCTGATAGACCGGATCGTCTTTCAGCTCGGCGCCGAGGAAGTTACAGAATACCGCGGTGATCATCACCGCAATCAGGGTGACCGGAATACAGATCGACAGCAGCGTCAGGTAGCTCACGCCCATCGGCTCCAGAATACCGGCAAAGAACACCACCGCCGCGGAAATCGGCGAGGCGGTGATGGCAATCTGTGACGCGACAACGGCGATAGAGAGCGGACGGGATGGACGGATGCCCTGCTCTTTCGCCACTTCGGTAATCACCGGCAGGGTAGAGAACGCGGTATGGCCGGTCCCGGCCAGAATGGTCATAAACCAGGTGACCAGCGGCGCAAGGAAGGTAATGTATTTCGGATGGCGGCGCAGCATACGCTCCGCCAGGCTCACCAGGTAGTCCATACCCCCCGCAACCTGCATGGCAGCGATAGCGGCGATAACCGCCATGATGATCTCAATAACGTCGAACGGAATAGCGCCGGGTTTAATTTGAAAAAAGAGAGTAAGTACAAGCACGCCAAGACCACCGGCGAAACCGATGCCGATCCCCCCGAGCCTTGCCCCTAAGTATATCGCCAACAGGACGACGACGAGTTCTGCTCCAAACATGAGTGCCTACCTTGCTTATTAACAAGTTGATATTGAATTGTTGTGTTTTGGTAACGCCTAAAAACAAAAAAGGCACGTCAAGTGACGTGCCTTCATGAAGTTTAACCTGAACTGTTATTGTTCACTTTCATCCGTGTATCTTTTTGCTTTATAGGCCGGGTGCATTAGGTTCTGAGCCGAGAAGATATCATCCAGCTCGGCTTCTGTCAGCAAGCCACGCTCAAGTACGACCTCTCGCACGCTCTTCCCGGTTTCGGCGCAGATTTTACCGACGATATCACCGTTGTGGTGACCGATGAACGGGTTGAGGTAGGTGACGATGCCGATGGAGTTATAGACGTAGCTTTCACATACCGCTTTGTTGGCGGTGATGCCGTTGATGCATTTCTCCAGCAGGTTGTAGCAGGCGTTGGTCAGAATGTGAATCGACTCAAACATCGCCTGGCCAATCACCGGCTCCATCACGTTGAGCTGCAGCTGACCGGCTTCTGAAGCCATGGTGACGGTAATGTCGTTCCCGATGACTTTGAAGCACACCTGGTTTACTACTTCTGGCACTACCGGGTTCACTTTGGCTGGCATGATGGACGAGCCCGCCTGCAGTTCCGGCAGGTTGATTTCGTTCAGACCCGCACGTGGACCCGAAGAGAGCAGGCGCAGATCGTTACAGATTTTGGACAGCTTCACCGCCAGACGTTTCAGCGCGCTGTGCACCATCACGTAAGCGCCGCAGTCGGAAGTCGCTTCAATCAGGTCTTCTGCCGGTACAACCGCCAGGTTGGAGACTTCGGCCAGCTTCTGCACCGCCAGCTGCTGATAGCCATCCGGGGTGTTCAGACGTGTACCAATGGCCGTTGCGCCGAGGTTTACCTCCAGCAGCAGCTCAGAGGTGCGCATCAGGTTGCGGGTTTCTTCATTCAGCAGCACGTTAAACGCGTGGAACTCCTGGCCGAGGGTCATCGGCACCGCGTCCTGCAGCTGGGTGCGGCCCATTTTCAGTATGTCCTGGAATTCGACAGCTTTGTTCTGGAAACCTTCGCCAAGCTGGTTAATGGCATCCACCAGCTTCACCACCGAGGCGTAGACGGCGATACGGAAACCGGTCGGGTAGGCGTCGTTGGTAGACTGGCATTTATTGACGTGATCGTTTGGGTTCAGGTACTGGTACTCACCCTTCTGGTGGCCCATCAGCTCGAGGCCGATGTTGGCCAGTACCTCGTTGGTATTCATGTTCACCGATGTACCCGCGCCGCCCTGATAGACGTCGACCGGGAATTGATCCATGCACTTGCCGTTGTTCAGCACTTCATCGCAGGCGGCGATAATAGTATTGGCGATGCTTTTCGGAATGGTTTGCAGCTCTTTGTTTGCCATAGCTGCGGCTTTCTTCACCATCACCATGCCACGCACAAACTCAGGGATGTCGCTGATTTTGCTGTTGCTGATGTAGAAGTTTTCAATCGCTCTCAGAGTGTGAACACCATAGTAGGCATCCGCTGGAACTTCCCTGGTACCCAACAAGTCTTCTTCGATACGAATGTTGTTTAACATGTGAACCTTCTTTTCAAGCTGCCGATTGATTGTACTAAACACACAGTACATCTGTGGTTATGTCTATTTTCTGACCGACGATTATCCCCTGAATCGGCCAGATACCCGGAATGATATGCTGATGATAGCGAAATGCCGTAACCTGGATCACTTATTATGGACCCTGTTACATGATATTTATCAATCTGTGAAATGAATCACCGCTTGAATATTTCCAGAAAAAATATCCGTGCAAACCGATTGAATTTTGACTAACCGCCTCCATTTCTTACAGACGCGAATCGCAAATTGATACCGACAGGGGCCTTAACGGCGTCTGCCACACAGGAGAAGCCAGTGCGCTGGATACCGTTAGCTGCAATCTTTCTCTATGTTTACATAGAGATTTCTATTTTTATTCAGGTCGCCCATGTGCTTGGCGTCCTGCTGACGCTGATCCTGGTGATTTTCACTTCGGTCATTGGCATGTCGCTGGTGCGCAATCAGGGTTTCAAAAACTTCCTGTTAATGCAGCAGAAGATGGCTGCTGGCGAGAGCCCGGCGGCAGAGATGATTAAAAGCGTATCGCTGATTATTGGCGGTATCTTGCTGATTATTCCTGGGTTTTTCACCGACTTCCTCGGCCTGCTGCTGCTCTTCCCGCCAGTGCAAAAGCTCCTGACGCTGAAACTGATGCCGCATTTGCGTTTTAACCGGATGCCGGGGGGCGGATTCACTACTGGCCCAGGTAACGGAGAGACGTTCGACGGGGAGTATCAGCGCAAGGATGACCAGCGCGACCGTCTGGATCATAAAGACGATCGTTAACAGAAATTGCCCGGCGGCGCTGCGCTTGCCGGGCCTACGAAACCCTAGCCCGGATAAGCACAGCGCCATCTGGCAGTCAGATGGCACCACGCTTAGGCAACAACAGCCACAGCCCCGCCAGCATCAGAATGGCGTACAGACTCTTCCATCCCACCATCGCCAGCAGCAGTAAACAGAGCACCCCACCGACAACGGCCAGCGCTTTATAGCGGCCTTTCAGCAGTCGACATCCCGCCAGCATGCACAGCAGATAGATCATGATGAAGATGCCGTTGGCATAGACGATTAGCGCATCGAGATTGATATCCAGCCAGTAGATCGCCAGCGTGCTTAACACGCAGCAGCCCAGCACCGCGTTCAGGGCGTTGAGGGGTAACTGACGTCTGGACAGGCGTGCGAGGCGGCTTTCCGGCTTATACAGCGCCTGGGACCATACCAGTCGGGCAAAGCTCTGGATGTAGATATTCAGGCTGGCGAAGCAGGCGAGATAGCCAATGACGCAGGCGATCCATAGCGCCTTCACACCAAACAGCTGCACCACAATGCCGGGCAGCGAGGCCGCGGCCGCCATATCGGCCCCGTAGGCGGTGAAGCGAAGGACCAGTACGGTACAGGCCCAGTAGACCGTGCCCGCCAGCAGCAGGCCGAGCATCAGCGCCCGCGGGAAATCGCGTTCCGGCTGTTTAAACTCCGATGCCAGGTGCGCAAAGGCCTCCAGGCCGACAAAACACCAGAACATGACGGAAAGAGCAGCAAAAAGCTGCGAATGGTCGATATCGCTTATCGCCGGGAAGGGGATCTCTGTGACCTGAATATCGCCCGCCCACCAGATGGCGGCAATCAGCGCTACGATTAGCACCGCCACCAGGGTTTGCAGGTTAGCGCTGGAGCTGGCCCCGCGTGAGCCGACCCACCAGACAATCGCCAGCGTACCCAGCTCGGCCAGCAACAGCTGCGCATCATGCCAGCCAAACAGCGCCTGGCCAAAACCTGTCGCAATATGCAGGGCGGCAGGCAAGCCCACGGGGATCACGGAGAGGAATAACCAGCCGGTGACGCGCTGCAGGCGTGGTCCAAACGCCATCCCGACAAAATGCGCTACGCCACCGGCACTCGGGAAGTGACGCCCGAGAATGGCAAATACAATCGCCACCGGGAACACCAGCACGATGAGCACCGGCCATGCCCAGAGACTGTTATCACCCGCGACCAGGGCTGCCAGCGCCGGCACGGCAAATACCCCCGTGCCCAATAAAGAGGTTGAAAGTAAGCCAACACCCTGCGCGAGTCCCAGCTCCTGTTTGAGTCCACTCATTCCGTTGTCCTGCCCCTGTCAAAAGAGAGGCGATGGTAACACTTTCACAAATTTTTTTTCGACTACCCCTTGAAGGGGTAAAACCCCATCCCCATCTCTCAGGGCACTAGCCGGAAAACCGCTTACGGCCCGGCGTCACCCATAACTGATAATGACTTTCTCAAAGGAGAGCTATCAATGAGTATTCGTCCGTTACATGATCGTGTGATCGTCAAACGTAAAGAAGTTGAAACCAAATCTGCTGGCGGCATCGTTCTGACCGGTTCTGCAGCAGCAAAATCAACTCGTGGCGAAATCATCGCTGTCGGTAAGGGTCGCATTCTGGAAAACGGAAATGTGCAGCCTCTGGACGTTAAAGTTGGTGACATCGTCATTTTCAATGATGGCTACGGTGTGAAGTCCGAGAAGATCGACAATGAAGAAGTGTTGATCATGTCCGAAAGCGACATTTTGGCAATTGTTGAAGCGTAATCCGCGAACGACACTGAACATACGAATTTAAGGGAAAGATTAAAATGGCAGCTAAAGACGTAAAATTCGGTAACGACGCTCGTGTGAAAATGCTGCGCGGCGTAAACGTACTGGCAGACGCAGTTAAAGTGACCCTGGGCCCGAAAGGCCGTAACGTGGTTCTGGACAAATCCTTCGGCGCGCCGACCATCACCAAAGATGGCGTTTCCGTAGCGCGTGAAATCGAGCTGGAAGACAAGTTCGAAAACATGGGTGCCCAGATGGTGAAAGAAGTTGCCTCTAAAGCGAACGACGCTGCAGGCGACGGCACCACCACTGCTACCGTACTGGCGCAGGCGATCATCACTGAAGGCCTGAAAGCTGTAGCTGCGGGTATGAACCCGATGGATCTGAAACGTGGTATCGACAAAGCTGTTATTGCTGCAGTTGAAGAGCTGAAAGCACTGTCCGTACCGTGCTCTGACTCTAAAGCCATTGCTCAGGTTGGTACCATCTCCGCTAACTCCGACGAAACCGTAGGTAAACTGATCGCTGAAGCGATGGATAAAGTCGGTAAAGAAGGCGTGATCACCGTTGAAGACGGTACCGGTCTGGAAGACGAACTGGACGTGGTTGAAGGTATGCAGTTCGACCGCGGTTACCTGTCCCCATACTTCATCAACAAGCCAGAAACTGGTGCTGTTGAGCTGGAAAGCCCGTTCATCCTGCTGGCTGACAAAAAAATCTCCAACATCCGCGAAATGCTGCCAGTGCTGGAAGCCGTTGCGAAAGCAGGCAAGCCGCTGGTTATCATCGCTGAAGACGTTGAAGGCGAAGCGCTGGCGACTCTGGTGGTTAACACCATGCGTGGCATCGTGAAAGTGGCTGCGGTTAAAGCACCTGGCTTCGGCGATCGTCGTAAAGCGATGCTGCAGGATATCGCAACCCTGACTGGCGGTACCGTTATCTCTGAAGAGATCGGTATGGAGCTGGAAAAAGCGACGCTGGAAGACCTGGGTCAGGCAAAACGCGTTGTTATCAACAAAGACACCACCACCATCATCGATGGCGTGGGTGAAGAAGATGCAATCCAGGGCCGTGTTACTCAGATCCGTAAGCAGATCGAAGAAGCGACCTCTGACTACGACCGTGAAAAACTGCAGGAGCGCGTAGCGAAACTGGCAGGCGGCGTGGCAGTCATCAAAGTCGGTGCAGCTACCGAAGTTGAAATGAAAGAGAAGAAAGCACGCGTTGACGATGCCCTGCACGCGACCCGTGCTGCGGTAGAAGAAGGCGTGGTTGCCGGTGGTGGTGTTGCTCTGGTTCGCGTTGCAGCGAAACTGACTGGCCTGACCGCTCAGAACGAAGACCAGAACGTGGGTATCAAAGTTGCGCTGCGCGCAATGGAAGCTCCGCTGCGTCAGATCGTTTCCAACGCTGGTGAAGAGCCATCTGTTGTGGCGAACATGGTGAAAGCGGGCGAAGGTAACTACGGTTACAACGCTGCTACCGAAGAATACGGCAACATGATCGACTTCGGTATCCTGGACCCAACTAAAGTGACCCGTTCTGCTCTGCAGTACGCGGCCTCTGTTGCTGGCCTGATGATCACCACCGAGTGCATGGTTACTGACCTGCCAAAAGGTGACGCGCCTGATTTAGGTGCTGCTGGTGGTATGGGCGGCATGGGTGGCATGGGCGGCATGATGTAATCATGTTGTTCTGCACCTCGCAGAAATGAATAAACCCCCGGTCAGAAATGATCGGGGGTTTTTCTTTTGGTCATCTTTTTAGTATAAGGTTTAGACGCGGGCGCACCTGCCCAGCTTATTGAAAACGAGGAATAACATGCGCGTTAACGTTTGTGCAGGGATTGTAGGAGCAGCGTTGCTGCTGGCGGGTTGCAGCTCCGGCAACGAGCTGTCTGCAGGTGGGCAGAGCGTTCGCTTTGTAGAAGATAAGCCGGGAAGCGAATGCCAGCTGATTGGCACCGCTACGGGCAAGCAAAGCAACTGGCTTTCTGGCCAGCATGGCGAAGAGGGCGGCTCAATGCGTGGCGCGGCGAATGGTCTGCGTAACCAGGCGGCTGAAATGGGCGGGAACGTCATTTATGGCGTGAGCAGCCCAACGCAAGGCATGTTATCAAGCTTTGTTCCGACCGCCAGTGAGATGCAGGGCCAGGTTTATAAGTGTCCGAACTGATATTGCGGTGGGTATCTCTCTCAACAGAGGGAGAGATACCCGGGCAAAGGGTTTGAAGAGATGACCGCTTGAGAGCCTCTTTTCAGGCCCAGCGTTACTGTGTATTAGCGTTGTTGAAGTCCCAAATCCAGCGGTGTCTTGCTCGGTTCGCCACCAATCTCACGCGCCAGTTTAGGTACCATATAACCAGAAACCAGGGTTAACAGTTCGCGCATAATCGCCCGGGCTTCATCATCTTCGACCATAAAGTGTGCTGCACCCTGAACTCTGTCCAGCACATGAACGTAATAGGGCATCACGCCCGCATCGAAAAGCGCGTTGCTCAGGTTAGCGAGCGTTTGGGCGTTATCGTTCACCCCGCGCAGCAACACACTCTGATTCAGCAACGTCACCCCGGCCTGCCGCAGACGCGTCATTGCCGCGCGGAAGTCCTCGTCTATCTCATTGGCGTGATTAATATGGTTAACCAGCAAGATTTGCAGCGACGATCGCGCCAGCCGTGCGCTGAGCGCGACGGTAATACGCGCCGGGATCACAATCGGTAGACGACTATGAATGCGTAACCGCTTGATATGCGGGATCGCTTCCAGCTGGGTGATAAGCCAGTCCAGCTCGTGATCTTTCGCCATCAAAGGATCGCCGCCGGAAAAGATAATCTCATCCAGCTCAGGATGATCGGCAATATAGTCGAGCGCCGCTTGCCAGTTGCGCTTGTTACCCTGATTGTCGGCGTACGGGAAGTGACGTCGGAAGCAATATCGACAATTTACCGCGCAGCCACCCTTAACCAGCAGTAGCGCGCGATTGCGGTACTTGTGCAGTAAACCGGGTACTACGCTGTTCTGTTCTTCGAGGGGATCGGTGCTAAAACCGGGGGCAGCGATAAACTCATCCTGCGCGGTGAGTACCTGTTTTAAAAGCGGATCGTCAGGATTACCTTTTTCCATACGAGCCACAAAAGCACGCGGAACACGCAGGGCAAACAGGCGTTTCGCATCACGTCCGGCGAGGAGTTTTTCATCAGCGTCCAGATTTAAAAGACGCAGCAGTTCATCAGGACTGGTGATTACATCTGCAAGTTGCAATAACCAATCTTCTCTGGATGGGGTGTTTAGGGTTACAATATGCGCCATTTTGTGGCTTAGCTACCAGTTAACAATTTCAGAGGGCCTTATGGCGACTTACTATAGCAACGATTTTCGTGCCGGTCTTAAAATCATGATGGACGGCGAACCGTACGCGGTTGAAGCCAGCGAATTCGTTAAACCAGGTAAAGGTCAGGCATTCGCACGCGTTAAGCTGCGTCGCCTGCTGACCGGTACCCGTGTAGAGAAAACCTTCAAATCCACCGACTCCGCTGAAGGCGCAGACGTTGTTGATATGAACCTGACCTACCTCTACAACGACGGTGAATTCTACCACTTCATGAACAACTCCACTTTCGAGCAGCTGTCTGCTGACGAGAAAGCCGTGGGTGACAGCGCTAAATGGCTGCTGGATCAGGCGGAGTGCATCGTAACCCTGTGGAACGGCCAGCCTATCGCTGTGACCCCACCAAACTTCGTTGAACTGGAAATCGTTGAAACCGATCCAGGTCTGAAAGGCGACACCGCAGGTACTGGCGGTAAGCCAGCCAAGCTGTCTACCGGTGCAGTGGTTAAAGTTCCACTGTTCGTCCAGACTGGCGAAATCATCAAAGTAGATACCCGCTCTGGTGAATACGTTTCTCGCGTGAAGTAATTCACTTCGGGATGAAAGGCGCAGTGTTCTGCTGCGCCTTATCGACCTAAAGAAGGTTCATGGACGATGCAGCACACAATCAAAATTTTACTGCTGATGGTTCTTGCCAGTTCTCTGCTTTCCGGATGCAACACAGCCCGTGGCGTCGGGGAAGACATTAAAAGTCTGGGTCACGCTATTTCGCGCGCCGCCTCCTGATTCTTTCTACTTTTCCTAAAAATTCTTCCTTTTCCGTCACTCGCCGGGATCCTGGCTATGCTTATGTTGCTGTACACAATAACTTTGGCTAAAAAAGGAAGACATTATGCTTAAGAAAACATTTGTAGCGATCTTTTCTGTTCTGGTGCTTTCGTCAGTACTAACTGCCTGTAATACCACTCGTGGCGTCGGTGAGGATATCTCCACTGGCGGTAGCGCGATCTCTGGTGCGGCAACTAAAGCACAGCAGTAATCTTGGGCGGTACGGGGCTGAATACGTCGCCGTACCCTCAGTTTTACCTGTCAGGGCAGCGACAAAAACGGCGAGTATCGCGTATCCATGTGCAATTTCATCCGAATATTGCGCTTGTAGGTGTATACCGTCTTTCCGTGAATGCTCAGCTTACTGGCAATCTTCTGGTTGCTGGCCCCGTCCATCCATAGCGTTAACACCTTCTCTTCCTGACGCGTCAGCAATGGCGTCGCGACCACCGCAGGTTCACTGATTTCCTGTGAGGCCAATACCTCATTAATGGTTTGCGCCAGAACCTCCAGCGAGGTCTTTTTGGCCAACGATGCCCACAGAGGAAAGGTGTTCATAAAGGCCGAGGTTTCAGGTTGCTCATCTGATTGCAGCAAAACAAAAGGCACGGTTTCACTGGCGCTCATCAGAGAAGAGAGCTGCTGGATATGCTGAATATCTGACGTAAACCCCTGCAAATCTGCAATCACCAGCGTCGGTTTCCATTGCAGGATATGCTCCCTGGCCAGAAAGAGATTGTTGAGGCCCGTCACCAAAACGGGGGAGGGGAACAGCCCTGAATGATTGATCCACATTTCCAGGCCCATGCGGGTGTAATGACACCGGTCAATCAAAAGAATTTTGAACATTTGTTTTTCGCAATCGGCAAAGTGTTGTCGCTTCCTGCTTTCAGGAAGTAGCTCATAGTAAAGAAGTCGGATGTGTTATAAATGAAGGAATTTCGTTGCTAATTACGTCTATTTCTTGCTTTCAGCCGCTGAAGTGATGCCTGAAACAAAGCAGTTGAAAAATGAATTCATGCTCTTCACAATAAATCGTTCACCTGCCTTACGGGACGACCTGTAAGCGCTTCTCTCATCGGGGACGGCCCCAACTGTTGTTTAAGTTAAGGAGCCTGTATGCCCTGGATTATTCTCTTTATTGCCGGTTTACTCGAAGTGGTTTGGGCCATTGGCCTGAAATACACCCACGGGTTTACGCGTCTCACTCCCAGCATTATTACCGTTTCTGCGATGATAGTGAGCATTGTGCTGCTCTCGTGGGCCATGCGTTCGCTGCCTGTAGGGACGGCTTATGCGGTGTGGACGGGGATTGGTGCAGTAGGCGCGGCCATTACCGGCATTTTACTGCTGGGTGAGTCTGCGAGTCTGGCGCGTATCGCCAGCCTCGCATTAATTGTCGCGGGCATTATTGGGCTGAAGCTCAGCACCCATTAATGGGGCTGTTCAATCCAGACCAGCTGGCTGATATCAAAGCCCTGACGGGTGGCAGAAGCCAGTAACCGCTGTTTCATCTCATCTGAAATCGTCGGTGTGCGGGCGAGGATCCACAGGTAGTCACGATTCGGCCCGCACACCAGCGCATGCTGGTAATCCTTATCCAGCGCAATCACGTTATAGCCGCCATAAAAAGGCCCGATAAAAGAGACTTTCAGCGCGGCGGTGTCAGACGCGCCGGTAAAGTACGCTTTCCCCGTCACTTTTTGCCACATGCCGCGCTCAGGATTGTAGCCCCGGTTAATAACCTGGATCCCGCCGTCGCTCATCAGGCTGTAATTGGCCGTTACCTTTTGCAGGGCACGTTCAAAGCGATGGTCAAAACGGGCGATTTCATACCAGGTGCCCATGAACTGTTGGGCGTTGAAGGGCCGGACGACAGTCACGCCCTGGGGCGGGGTGGGAGCGCTACAGGCAACAACCAGAAATGCAGCGGCAACGGCGGCGATGACGGGCAGGATGCGCATAGGCTTTTCCTTACAGGATTTTTGATAAGTGTAGAACCTGTCTGGAATTTTGCTCTCCCGCCGGCAGGCAGGAGAGCGGGGGAGGATCACATAAAGACAACGGCAACCAGCGTGACCACGCTCAGAATGGCAGCCAGACCGTAGAACACCCATTTCCCGTTAGGGACGTGGATCTTCAGGTCGTGCATGGCGTGATGAATACGGTGCAGACCACACCACAGCGGCAGAACAATCATCAGGAAGATGAATACCCGCCCAATAATGCTGTGGGCAAAAGCCAGGACCCGCTCGTAGCTCAGCGCATCGCCGGGGTAGAGCCCCAGCGGCAGCATAATCCCTACCAGCAGAATAATGACCGGCGCGATAATGGCACACCACATGCCGCCTGCCCCAAAGAGGCCCCAGAAGACGGGTTCGTCAGAACGTTTTGGAGTTGGATTAATCACAGTGGTCTCCTTACCAGAACAGGGCTACGCCAAGAATTACCACGGTCACGACCGCAGTCACCGCCCAGAGTCCTTTGATGATCGGCTCTGGCCCCAGTTTTTCATTTTTGACGATAATATTTGCCGCTTTCGGCGCCAGCTCAAACCAGGTTTTGGTATGCAACAGCGCTGCCGCCAGCACGATGATATTCAGGATCACCACAATCGGGTTCTGCAGGAACCCGACGAAACCGGCCCAGGTTTCCGGACCGTGCTTAAGGGCAAACAGGCCGTACATCAGTTCGATGCTGAACCATACCGCCGGAACCGCCGTGCCTTCACGCAGCATATAGAAGCGATAAAACGGCAGATTTTTCCACCAGGTGGACGGCATCGGCCGTACATAGGCTTTGCGTTTAGTCGTCATCATGCACTCCTTAGCGTGGTTTCAGGGTGGCGATAAGAAAGTCTTTCGAGCTTTCTACTTTGCCCTGTTGGATCGCGGCGGCCGGGTCGACGTGCTTCGGACAGACTTCCGAGCAGTAGCCGACGAAGGTACAGGTCCAGACGCCGTTCTGGCCGTTCAGCTGCGCCATACGTTCTTTCTTGCCGTGGTCGCGGCTGTCTTCGTTATAACGATGCGCCAGGGTGATGGCGGCCGGGCCGATAAACTCCGGATTCAGGCCAAACTGCGGGCAGGCGGCATAGCACAGGCCACAGTTGATGCAGCCGGAGAACTGGTGATACTTGGCCATCTGCGCCGGGGTCTGCTTGTTCGGCCCCTGATCCGGCGTACGCGGGTTGCCAATGATGTACGGCTTAATGGCTTCCAGACTTTCGATAAAGTGGGTCATGTCGACCACCAGATCGCGCTCAATCGGGAAATTCGCCAGGGCTTCGACCTTCATCCCTTTCGGGTATTCACGCAGGAAGGTCTTGCAGGCCAGCTTAGGCACCTTGTTGACCATCATGCCGCAGGAGCCGCAAATCGCCATCCGGCAGGACCAGCGGTAGCTCAGGTCCGGCGCCAGGTTGTCTTTGATGTAGCCCAGCGCGTCCAGCAGCGAGGTCTGCTCATCGTAAGGCACTTCATAGAAGGTGCTGTGCGGCGCGCTGTCCACTTCCGGGTTGTAGCGCACCACTTCGACTTTCAGAGTTTGCATCTCAGCCATTGGTCGTCTCCTTCTTCTCGGCTGCTTCCGCTTCTGCACCGTAAACGCGTTTCGCCGGTGCCAGCGTGGTGATCTTCACGTCGCTGTAGTCCAGACGGGTGGTGCCGTCCGCGTCGCGATAAGCGAGGGTATGCTTGAGGAAGTTGACGTCGTCACGCTCCGTGCAGCCTTCGTCCAGCCGCTGATGGGCACCGCGCGACTCTTTACGCGCCAGGGCGGAGTGCGCCATACATTCGGCAACGTTCAGGCCATGACCCAGCTCAATGGTGTAGAGCAGATCGGTGTTGAAGACGCTGGAGGTGTCAGTGACACGCACACGCTTGAAGCGCTCCTGCAGCTCAGCCAGCTTGTCGACGGTTTTCTGCATCAGTTCCGGCGTACGGTAAATACCGCAGCCTTCTTCCATGGACAGCCCCATCTCATCGCGGATCTTCGCCCAGTTCTCACTGCCTTCCTGATTCATCAGGTTTTTCAGGCGCTGCTCAACATCGGCAACCTGCGCATCGAGCGCAGCACCGTTAGCGGCGCCAGCCGTCGCGGCACGCGCCATCGCCTGCTCACCCGCGAGACGGCCAAACACCACCAGTTCGGCCAGCGAGTTAGAACCCAGGCGGTTAGCGCCATGCAGACCAACGGAGGAGCATTCGCCCACCGCAAACAGGCCTTTGATACGGGTTTCGCACTGCTGATCGGTTTCGATACCGCCCATGGTGTAGTGCGCGGTTGGACGTACCGGGATTGGATCTTTAACCGGATCGACGCCGACATAAGCTTTTGCCAGTTCACAGATGAACGGCAGACGTTCCAGCAGTTTCTTCTCGCCCAGGTGGCGCAGGTCGAGATAGACCACATCGCCGCGTGGGGTGGGGATGGTGTTACCTTTGCGCCACTCATGCCAGAAGGCCTGAGAGACTTTATCCCGCGGGCCGAGCTCCATATATTTGTTCTTCGGCTCACCCAGCGGGGTTTCCGGACCCATGCCGTAATCCTGCAGATAGCGATAGCCATCTTTATTGACCAGAATCCCGCCTTCACCGCGGCAGCCTTCCGTCATTAGAATGCCGGAACCCGGCAGGCCGGTCGGGTGATACTGGACGAACTCCATGTCACGCAGCGGAACGCCGTGCTGCAGCGCCATGCCCATCCCGTCGCCGGTCACGATGCCGCCATTGGTGTTATAGCGGTAAACACGTCCGGCACCGCCGGTCGCCATCACCACGGCATTGGCGCGGATCTGGACCAGCGTCCCTTCCATCATGTTCATCGCCACCAGACCGCGGGCCTGGCCGTCATCAACCAGAATGTCGAGGACGAAATGTTCGTCGAAGCGTTGGATCTGGGGGAACTGCAGCGAGGTCTGGAACAGGGTGTGGAGCATATGGAAGCCGGTCTTATCGGCGGCAAACCAGGTACGCTCAATCTTCATGCCGCCGAAGCGACGCACGTTGACGCTGCCATCTTCACGGCGACTCCACGGGCAACCCCACTGCTCGAGCTGGGTCATCTCCGTCGGGCAATGATGCACGAAATAATCAACGACATCCTGCTCACAAAGCCAGTCACCACCGGCTACGGTGTCGTGAAAGTGATAATCAAAGCTGTCATGATCCTGCGCGACGGCAGCGGACCCCCCTTCAGCGGCGACCGTATGGCTGCGCATCGGGTAGACTTTTGAAATCAGGGCAATTTTAGCGTTTGGGTTAGCCTGGGCTGCAGCAATCGCTGCGCGTAATCCCGCTCCGCCTGCGCCAATAATGGCAAGATCGGCTTGAAAGGTATGCACGACATTCCTCCAGATTTTTGATATTTCGCATCTCACCTACCCTAAGGTAGTGCACGGCCGGGGAGGGCAAATGCGAAAGCGATTCCACTGCTCCTTTATGGGTAACGCAGTATAGCCCCAGGAAAGAAAGGGAAATTTGACGTGTTCGATTTTTTTGCGGTTCTTTCGCTGGATTTATCACTGCAATTGATGAATCACGTCACGAAATTATTGGGAATTATGAAAACCACAAAATTGACTGTGCAAAATTTGTCTCCGCCATGGGTTACGAGTAGACTTCGTCCCCTTGTCTGAAATCGGAGAAATTCTCATGAGCGAAACGGCCACCTGGCAGCCGAGCGCATCCATCCCCAATCTGTTAAAACGCGCAGCAATTATGGCGGAGATTCGCCGCTTCTTTGCCGATCGCGGTGTGCTGGAGGTGGAAACGCCCTGCATGAGTCAGGCGACGGTAACGGATATTCATCTGGTGCCGTTTGAAACCCGTTTTGTTGGTCCTGGTCACTCCCAGGGAATGAATCTCTACCTGATGACCAGCCCGGAATACCACATGAAGCGCCTGCTGGCGGCGGGATGTGGGCCGGTATATCAGCTGTGCCGCAGTTTCCGCAATGAAGAGATGGGGCGTCATCACAACCCTGAATTCACCATGCTGGAGTGGTACCGCCCGCACTATGATATGTATCGCCTGATGAATGAGGTGGATGATCTGCTGCAGCAGGTCCTGGAGTGCCCGGAAGCTGAAACCCTCTCTTATCAGCAGGTTTTCCAGCGTCATCTGGAGATTGATCCGCTCTCTGCGGACAAAACCCAGCTACGTGAAGCGGCGGCAAAACTGGATCTCAGCAATGTTGCCGATACTGAAGAAGATCGCGACACGCTGCTGCAGCTGCTCTTTACCTTTGGCGTTGAGCCGCAGATTGGCAAAGATCGCCCGACCTTTGTCTATCACTTCCCGGCAAGCCAGGCGTCACTGGCTCAGATCAGCACCGAAGATCACCGCGTGGCGGAGCGTTTCGAGGTGTACTTTAAAGGTATTGAGCTGGCGAATGGTTTCCACGAACTGACGGATGCCCGTGAACAGCAGCAGCGTTTCGATCAGGATAACCGCAAGCGCGCCGCGCGCGGCCTGCCGCAGCAGCCCATCGACCACAATCTGCTGGGCGCGTTAAAAGCCGGCTTGCCGGACTGCTCCGGCGTGGCGCTGGGGGTTGATCGTCTGGTGATGCTGGCGCTGGGCGCTGAGCAGTTGGGTGATGTGATTGCTTTTACCGTAGACCGCGCCTGACGGTTTGGTTGTTCTCCCTCTCCCTGTGGGAGAGGGTTGGGGTGAGGGCATCAGACCGCACCCCTCCTGATTACAAACTCCCCGCCGGGCGCGACTTCGCCGCCGACGTCAAGGTTCTTCCCGTCTTACGCCCGTCCAGCGTTTCCAGACGCATCTGGAACGGTGGGAACGGCATATCGATACCGTGCTCACGGAAGCCCGCCAGAATCAGCTGGTGGATCTCATGGCGCAGCGGCATGCGATGGCCCATCTCGGCCGCGTAAATACGCAGTTCGAAAATCTGGATCCCCTGCTGTAAATCCACTAAAAACACTTCCGGCTCCGGCGTGCTGATCACCAGCGAACAGCGCTCGGCCGCGGTATAAAGAATTTGCGTTACCTCTTCGCTGTTGGCATCCGACGGGGCCGGCACGGTCAGCACCACACGCGTCACGGAGTCCGACAGCGACCAGTTAATAAACTGCTCGGTGATAAACGCCTTGTTAGGGACGATGATCTCTTTACGGTCCCAGTCGCTGATGGTGGTGGCGCGGGTGTTGATCTTCGTAATGCTGCCGGTCAGATCGCGGATCGTTACGGTATCGCCAATACGGATCGGCTTCTCAAAGAGGATGATTAGACCCGAGATAAAGTTGGCGAAGATCTCCTGCAAGCCAAACCCGAGCCCGACCCCGAGTGCGGCTACCAGCCACTGCAACTTCGACCACTCAATGCCGATCATTGAGAAGCCCACCAGCCCGCCAAACACCATCAGCAGGTATTTGGTGATGGTGGTAATGGCGTAGCCGGTGCCCGGCGTTAAATCCAGATGCTGTAACAGGGCCAGTTCCAGCAGCGCCGGGAAGTTACGGATCAGCTGGGTGGTGATGATGAACACCAGAATGGCTATCAGCACCGCCCCGAGCGTAATCGGCTCCAGACTCTCCACGCCCTGAACCGTCGAGGTCACATCCCAGAGAGTGATGTTCTCCAGGAAGCCAAACGCTGAATGAATTTCCGACCACAGCACAATGACAGACAGCAGGGCGACCAGCATCAGAATGGAGCGGACCAGACGCAGGGACTGGGTACTGATGGCATCCAGATCCAGCTCGGTTTCATCGACCTCCACTGTGCCTTCCGTGCTAAGCATGTGAGCGGGCTCCTCTTCGCCGCGCGCACGCTGGGCGAGGATTTCGGCCCGGCGGTTTTTCGCCCGGTCGAAGGCCAGACGACGACGCTGAATCAGCATCCAGCGACGGATAACGTGGTAGACCACCAGCAGCAGGAACCAGATCGCCACCGAAGTTTCAAGACGCGCCAGCAGCGCCTGGGCAGTGGCCAGATAGCCGACCGCCGCCGCCAGAATCGCCGCCAGCGGGGCGCTGAGCAGCAAATTCCACAGCATATGGTTGACCATGTTATCGCCGCTGCCCTCTTTGTCGAGATAGAGCGGGATCCCGGCCTTCTTCAGGCTCAGCGTCACCACCGCCAGCGCACCACAAATCAGGATAAAGCACAGCCGGCCGAGCGAGCCGGAAAACTCCCGGTCGTTGAGGTTATCAAACATGATCAGCGCCATAATCAGCGGCACAATCAGCCCGATGCTCATCAGGTAGTAGCGCATCGCCCGCGCCACGCGGTTACGCGGCCAGCCAAAGTGGGCGACAAACAGGCCATTTGGTCGGGCGAAGGTGGCGCAGATCATTACCACCCACAGCAGCGGTACGGTGGCCGTCACCCCGTAGCCAATGGCCACCGCCAGCGGATAAGGCCAGGCTTCCCGGAGGCCATAGCCGAGGGTCATCCACAGCACTGGCAGCGGCGAGGCGACCAGAATCGACCAGAAGACCGTGCGCAGCGTGAGCCAGAAATGGTCCTGGGTCACCTTGCCGACGCGCGCGCTGGAGCGATCGAGGAAGCGGGTGAAGTGTCGGCGGGAGTAAATGCTGAACCCAACCAGAATCAGCGCGCCCAGCAGCGGGAAAATCGTCTCCTTGCTGGTGAGCATCATCACGCTGGCTTTGCCTAACTGGCTGAAGGTATCCAGCGAAATTAAACGCCGCAGATCCTGAACAATATCAATCGGCCAGGAGAAGGATATCGGCCGCACGTCCGAGGTCCAGAACAGGTAGCGGTGCGTCGCCTCGTTGACCTCTTTTAACGCATCTTCCAGCTGGCTGTTGGAGACCTTCAGTTTGGTCAGCTCAAGCAGCAGCGTATCGCCGCCCTGCAACAGTGAATTGAGTAATTCACGCTGCGTGCGCAGCTGGGCTTCCAGAATGCGGTTCTGCTCGGCGGTGAGCGCTTTGCCGTCGGGCTGATGGATCTGGCGCAGCTGCGGCTGCTTGTTGAGTTGATCTTCAAAGCGCAGACGCTGCACACGCAGCTGCGCCATTTCAGTATCAAGCTGCTGAGGTTTTGGCATTTCGGGCAGGCGGGCAACCTGAGCGCGCAGGGCTTCACCAAGCAGGTTTGACGAACCGAGCCACTGCGACTGTTCGCGTAGCGTATTCAGCGCCTGACGCACCTGCAGGGTTTGATTGGTCGCCTGGCGTTGCTGGGAGGCTACCAGATCCATGCGCTGGGCCTGCTGGTTCAGCGCGGCAGAGAGCTCGCGGTTGACCTTAAACTGCTCGACGATCCCGGCGGGCAGGTTCTCGCTGTTCTCTGCCAGCAGTTCGGTGCTCTCCAGCGCCCGCTCAGCTTCTTGCTGGCGCTGGCTGTTGAGTTGATTGCGCAGCGCCTGGAGATAAGCATCCAGCTGCTCGCTCTGCTTTTTCGCCAGCTCAGAGCGCATACGCGCCAGCTCCTGACGATTGTTGGCCGACAACTGCGCCAGCTCCAGTTCATCCACCAGCGCTTTTAACCTGGCGGATTCCGCCTGGATGCCCAGAGTTTGAGCCTGGCTAAGGGCGGTATTGCCGGTTTGCGCCCCGGCGCGGCGTTCAACCTCATTGAGCTGACGGCGGGCATCGGTTTGTTGCTGAGGCAGTTGGGTCAGGGAGTCAGCGATGTCGCGGGCGCGCTCCTGCTCCTGCTGCGCCTGACGGGTTTTTTCCAGTAACTGGCTGCTGACCTGCAGGATCTCCTGATTCAGGGTGTCAGAGGTCATGCCCGCAGGGACCTGGCGCGGCTCTTCACGCAGATCGTTCAGCTGCGCGCGCAGGGTTTGTGACAGTTTGGGGAAGTTATCGATGACCTGCTGATACTGCGTGGCACGCTCAAGGGAGCCTTTACGCTCCTCAAGCGCGTTCAGCGCAGCCTCGAGAGCCTCAACGGTTTCCGGCTGGGCGGGCTTTGCCGCCTTCGCCTGCTCCAGTTCCTGTGAGATTTGTTTGCTGTCGGGGGCCGTAGCGGCGTACGCCCCCGTACTGAGGCACCAGGCCATCAGCAAAGTGATAATCAGGCGCACGTCAGTTTACCTTTACTTAGCTTTCGTCTTTTTTGTCATCAACCAGCGGGCTGGCTTCGAGTTCGGCGGCAATCTCTTCGTCGGACAGCGGGGCAGGCTCTGCGTCCGGGGTCACGAAGGTTTCCGTCGACACCGCCAGCGGCTGGCCGAGTTTGGTGACCGACAGGCTTTCGAGCTGCTCAACCAGCTTCACTTTACCCGGAGCAAACAGGTTGATGACGGTGGAGCCGAGCTTGAAGCGGCCCATCTCCTGGCCCTTCAGCAGCGCCACGGAGCCTTCGTTTTCACCTTCAGGCCAAGTCCAGCGTTTGATCACGCCTTCGCGCGGTGGCGTAACGGTTCCCGCCCAGACGGTCTCAATGCTGCCGACAATGGTGGCACCCACCAGAATCTGCGCCATTGGGCCAAACTCGGTATCGAACAGGCAGATAACGCGCTCGTTACGGGCAAAAAGGTTCGGCACGTTTTGCGCAGTCAGATGGTTTACCGAGAACAGATCGCCCGGAACGTAGATCATCTCCCGCAGAATGCCGTTGCACGGCATATGCACGCGGTGATAGTCGCGTGGCGACAGGTAGGTGGTGGCAAAGGAACCATTGCGGAACAGATCCGCCATCAGGTAGTTACCTGCCAGCAGGGCTTCCAGGCTGTAGTTATGGCCTTTGGCCTGCAGGATTTTGTCGTTTTCGATCGCGCCCAGCTGGCTGATCACGCCGTCAGCAGGCATTACCAGCACGTTCGGGTCGGTATTCAGCGGACGCACTTCATCACGCAGGGCACGCACAAAGAAATCGTTGAAGGTGCGGTAGCTGGCGGTATCCGGCTTCTGCGCCTCTTTCATGTCGACCTTGTAGTATTTCACGAACAGATCGATCACCAGCTTAGTCAGCCAGCCCGCTCGTTTGCTCGCGCCCCAGCCCGCCAGGCGAGTGAGCCACAGTTTCGGCAGAATGTATTGAAGCGAAAGTTTAAATGAGTTTAACAAGGTAGCCTCCAGGCCATTGTTTTGTCGTTCCTGATCCGGCTGCAGGAGAGCCGGAACCTGAAAAAAGGGGACGATTTTAGCGACGCTTAGCTTAGTTGTCAGTCATCAGATTCAGAAAAGCTTTTACGCGTTTTTACCTGCGCCATGCTTTCGAGAATATGGTGATAGTTTGCAAAACGGGTTTCCGCAATTTCACCGTTTTCGACCGCTGCACGAATGGCACAGCCAGGGTCGTTATCGTGCTTACAGTCACGGTATTTACACGCGCCTAAATAGTCGAGGAATTCGACAAAGCCGTTAAAGATTTGATCGGGCTCGAGATGCCACAGACCAAATTCACGCACCCCAGGGGAGTCGATCACGTCGCCGCCATGCGGGAAGTGATACAGGCGCGAGGCGGTGGTGGTGTGCTGACCCAGACCGGAGTTGTCAGAGACATCGTTGGTCAGGATCTCCTGCGGCAGACCAAGCAGGTTGTTCAACAGGCTGGATTTGCCCACGCCGGACTGACCGGCAAAAATGCTGATGCGATCGGTCAATGCCTCTTCGAGCGGCTTCAGGCCATCCTGCTTCCGGCTTGAGACCATCAGCACGCGATAGCCAATCTTGCGGTAGATATCCATCTGCTCATTAACGAAGTCCATGCCTTCGTCATCAAGCAGATCGATTTTGTTCAGGACAATCAGCGGCTCAACCTCGAGGGTTTCACAGGCGACGAGATAACGGTCGATAATATTCAGTGACAGTTCAGGCAGGATCGCAGAGACAATCACGATCTGATTGATGTTGGCGGCAATGGGTTTTACGCCGTCGTAGAAGTCGGGGCGCGTCAATACCGACGTGCGCTCATGCACGGCTTCCACGATGCCTTTCACCGTCACGCCTTCTGCGGCGGCTTTACCCGGACGCCAGACCACGCGGTCACCGGTGACCAGCGAGCGGATGGTGCGGCGGATATTGCAGCGGTGAACGTCGCCATCGCCCGATTCCACATCAGCATGCATACCGAAGCGGCTTATCACCACGCCTTCAGCGGGTTCGCCAAACAGGTTGTCGTCGTAATCGACCTTCTCCGAAGTGGTTTTAAGACGGCGCTGGTGATTGGCTTTCACGCGGCGCTGTTGCCCTTTGGAGAGTTTATTTTTACTCAATCGTGCTGGCTCCTGGTCGCCCATATTGGGCAAAACCTCTATGATACACACTAATTAATACTAGTTAACCTGCCACGGCCGGTTATACGAGAAGGGTGGAAAATAACATGAGTGCAGATGAAAACAATCTGATTTGGATCGATCTGGAGATGACCGGACTGGATCCCGAGCGCGATCGCATTATTGAGATCGCCACGTTGGTGACCGACGCGAACCTGAATGTGCTGGCGGAAGGGCCGACCATTGCCGTGCATCAGTCCGACGAGCAGCTGGCGCTGATGGATGACTGGAACGTGCGCACCCATACCGGCAGCGGGCTGGTGGAACGTGTTAAAGCCAGTACGCTGGGGGATCGTGAAGCCGAACTGGCCACCATTGAGTTCCTCAAGCAGTGGGTGCCGCAGGGCAAGTCACCGATCTGCGGTAACAGCATCGGTCAGGATCGCCGTTTCCTGTTTAAGTACATGCCGGAGCTGGAAGCGTACTTCCACTACCGTTATCTCGATGTCAGCACCCTGAAAGAGCTGGCCCGTCGCTGGAAGCCGGAGATGCTGGACGGTTTTAAGAAGCAGGGCACTCACCAGGCGATGGACGATATCCGCGAGTCGGTGGCGGAGCTGGCTTACTACCGCGAACATTTTATTAAATTGTAAGCTGCAGGCCCGGCGGGCAGCGCTTGTCGGGTCTAAATCGCTAAAACGATTTAAAAATGCGCAATGTGACGAATATTGCAGCACTTGAACTTAATTTATAAAAAATCGCTTTTTGGGGGGTTGCAGCAGAAAGGATTTCTCGTATAATGCGCCTCCCGTAACGACAGAGAATTCATCGTTACGACAGCACAGATTTTGCGGGAATAGCTCAGTTGGTAGAGCACGACCTTGCCAAGGTCGGGGTCGCGAGTTCGAGTCTCGTTTCCCGCTCCAAATCTTTCGCTGCGCAGTAAGACCACCAATCGCAGGATTTCAAGTTGCAACAAGGCGGCAACTGAACGAATCCTTGGGAGCTTACTAAAGTAAGTGACTAAGGTGAGTGAAGGCAGCCAACGCAGTGGCGGCTTGAAAGACAAAGATTAAGCGGGAATAGCTCAGTTGGTAGAGCACGACCTTGCCAAGGTCGGGGTCGCGAGTTCGAGTCTCGTTTCCCGCTCCAAAATTTGAAAGGTATCGCAAGATACGCACCACCCAAGCGGGAATAGCTCAGTTGGTAGAGCACGACCTTGCCAAGGTCGGGGTCGCGAGTTCGAGTCTCGTTTCCCGCTCCAAATTTTTTACTCCTCTTCCAGATATCCACAGCGGCAAGCCCCGCCGGGGATGATTTGTTTCATTTCTGACAAACTCTTCTTAACAGACTTATCCACAGCTTTGCTATTTTTCAGCGAATAGCCAAATACTTCGCCTGATGAATAGTAACTTTATAATCTGTTGAAAATAATAAAGAAAATTTCATTTCAAAATGTTAAGCCGATCACTTGACCTGTAGCCGGGCCCGGACTAACTCTGGCTTTTAAATTTTATTCACAGCCTGTGGAAACATCATGCATCGCGTGGTAGCCCTTTTTCGACCACCCGTACCAGCCTGATTTTCTGCGGTAATTGTACCTCTACAACGCAGGCGTTTCGTTTGGCGATTTGCTGCGCAACCGCCCACTCTATGTGCTCATCAAGAAGTGGGTGCTCACCTCTGCGACTTTCCAGGGCCTGAATATTGGCTTCGTCCCAGGGGGCATTTCCCAGCGCGACCGCAATATTTCGCAGCCAGCGCAGATGTCCGATGCGGCGAATAGCCGATCCCTCCGTCACCTTCAGAAACCAGGCTTCGCTCCAGGCAAACAGCTCCAGAAGCGGCGGCGCGTGCAGAGCCTTACGCGGGCTGAAGTCGTCCTCCTCCGTTAACTGTGAATAACGGTTCCACGGGCAGATCAGCTGGCAGTCATCGCAGCCGTATATGCGGTTGCCAATTAACGGCCGAAACTCTTCCGGGATGGCCCCTTCCAGTTCGATAGTCAGGTAGGAGATGCAGCGGCGGGCATCGACGGTGTAAGGCTCAACGATGGCCCCGGTGGGGCAGATGGTCATGCAGGCCACGCAGCGTCCGCAGCCGTCTTCGACCGGTTTATCCACCGGTAAAGGGAGGTCAATCAGTAATTCACCGAGGAAGAAGAAGGAGCCAGCATCGCGGCTGAGGATAAGTGAGTGCTTACCTGTCCAGCCAAGCCCTGCTTTTTCAGCCAGCGGGCGTTCAAGAACAGGCGCGGAATCGACAAAGGGTCTAAAATTCAGCGTGGCGCACTGCTGCTGGATCATTTCCCCGAGCTTTTTGAGTCGGTTACGCAGCAGTTTATGATAATCACGTCCGAGGGCATAACGGCTGACGTACCCCAGCGTGGGGTCTTTCAGCGTACTGGCAAAGGCTGCCCGGGCGGGAAGATAATTCATACGCACGCTGATCACGCGCAGGGTCCCCGGCAACAGTTCATGCGGACGGGCGCGCATCATGCCGTGACGCGCCATCCACTCCATTTCGCCGTGGTATTGATTATCCAGCCATGCCTGGAGTTTTGGCTCACTGGCAGAGAGATCGGTATCGGTGATACCCACATGTTGAAAACCAAGCTCAGCGCCCCACTGTTTAATGTTTTGCGCTAACTGATTGAGATCGAGGGGCTGTGACATGACGGACCATACTGTGAAGAAAAACCCCGCAAGTATACCACATTCTGTCTGGCCAGCGGAGGCGCTACGTCGCATCGAAAAAGAGGCGGCAGACAGCATCGGCATGACCCTTTATAAGCTGATGCAGCGTGCAGGCGAGGCCGCTTTTGCCGTTGCCCGCACGGCTTACCCGCAGAGCAGACACTGGTTGATCCTGTGCGGCCATGGCAACAACGGCGGCGATGGCTATGTGGTGGCCCGACTGGCGCTCGCCGCAGGCATTACCGTCACGCTGCTGGCGCTGGAGAGCGATAAACCCCTCCCCGAAGAGGCGACAAAAGCGCGGGAAACCTGGCTGGAGGCGGCAGGCGTTATCCATGCCGCGGAGTCGGTCTGGCCCGAAGGCATCGATCTGATTGTCGATGGTCTGCTGGGAACCGGTTTACGCAGCGCGCCACGCAATCAGGTTGCCAGATTAATCACGCAGGCCAACCAGCATCCGGCCCCCGTCGTCTCGCTGGATGTCCCCTCCGGGCTGAACGCGCAGACCGGCACCACGCCCGGCGAAGTGATCCACGCCGACCATACGGTGACCTTTATCGCTCTTAAACCCGGCCTGCTGACCGGGAAAGCGCGTGATGTCGTCGGGGCGTTGCACCATAACGCCCTCGGGCTGGAGGGCTGGCTCGCCGGGCAAGAGACGGCACTCAGCCGCTTTGATGCCGCGCAGCTGGCACACTGGCTTCCACCGCGCCGTCCCACCTCTCATAAAGGCGATCACGGGCGTCTGGTCATTATCGGCGGCGACCACGGCACCGCAGGTGCTATCCGCATGACCGGCGAAGCGGCGTTACGGACGGGAGCGGGGCTGGTGCGTGTCCTGACCCGCCGCGAAAATATAGCCCCCATTGTCACCGCCCGGCCTGAGCTAATGGTGCACGAACTGACAGCCGAGGCGCTGGATAAGAGCCTGCAGTGGGCCGATGTGGTGGTGATTGGCCCCGGTCTGGGTCAGGAGCCGTGGGGTAAAGAGGCGTTACGTAAGGTTGAGAGCTTTCGGCACGCCATGCTGTGGGACGCTGACGCGCTGAACCTTCTGGCAATCAATCCGGATAAACGTCACAATCGCATCCTGACGCCGCACCCCGGTGAGGCCGCGCGTCTGCTTAACTGCAGCGTTGCAGAAATTGAAAGTGATCGCTTACATTCTGCCCAGCGTCTGGTAAAACGTTACGGTGGTGTGGTGGTGCTGAAAGGCGCTGGCACCATCGTCGCCAGCGAGGGCGGCTTTGCAGGTATCATTGATGTCGGCAATGCCGGCATGGCGAGCGGCGGTATGGGCGATGTGCTTTCCGGTATTATCGGGGCGTTGCTCGGACAGAAACTGGCGCTTTATGATGCCGCCTGCGCAGGCTGCGTCGCCCACGGTGCAGCCGCCGATCGGCTGGCTGACCAGTATGGCACGCGCGGTATGCTGGCAACCGATCTTTTTGACACGCTGCGGCGTGTTGTTAACCCGGAAATAATTGACGTAGAAAATGATTAATCGAGTGATCCCTTTACCCGACGAACAGGCAACTTTAGATCTCGGCCAGCGCGTGGCGCAGGCCTGCGAGGGCGCAACCGTCATTTATCTGTATGGCGACCTTGGCGCGGGTAAGACCACCTTTAGCCGGGGCTTCTTACAGGCGCTGGGGCATCAGGGAAACGTGAAAAGCCCGACCTATACGCTGGTTGAGCCCTACACCCTCGACAACCTGATGGTGTACCACTTCGATCTCTATCGCCTTGCCGACCCTGAAGAGCTGGAATTTATGGGGATCCGTGACTATTTCGCCAACGATGCTATTTGCCTCGTAGAGTGGCCGCAGCAGGGAACAGGCGTCTTGCCTGACCCGGATGTTGAAATTCACCTGGAGTATCAGGCGCAAGGGCGTGAAGCCCGCGTCACTGCTGTCTCCGCATCAGGTAACTCCATACTGGCGCGGTTAGCCGGTTAAAAGAAGAGATAACGGGATGATTAATCGCGTTAAAAGTTGGTTGATGGCTGCAACGGTGCTGTTTTGTGCCCAGGCCGGGGCGGCAACGCTGTCCGATATTCAGGTCTCAAACGGCGATAATCAGGCCAGGATCACCTTCAGCTTTATGGGCGATCCAGAGTATGCGTTTTCGCAGGACGATAAGCGCAGCGTCGCGCTGGATATTAAACAGACCGGCGTCATCAAAGGGTTACCGCTGCAGTTTAGCGGCAATAATCTGGTGCACCGCATTCGTTCCGGTACGCCGAAAGACGATCAGTCCCTGCGTCTGGTGGTTGATTTAACGCAGAACGGTAAGACCCGGGCGGTGAAGCAGCAGAACGGCGCCAACTATATGGTGATCTTCACCATCAATGCCGATGCACCGCCGCCTCCGCCACCACCGCCGGTAGTAGCGAAGCGGGTGGAAGCGCCTGTTGTGGCACAGCGCCCGTCAGAGCCGGCCCGCAATCCGTTTAAAACCGGCAGCGATCGGATTACCAGCGTTACCAGTAGCAACACGGTGACGCGTCCGGCAGCCCAGGCGCGCCAGACAACCGGCGACAAAGTCATTATTGCGATTGATGCCGGACACGGTGGCGATGATCCTGGCGCCATCGGGCCGGGCGGGACGCGTGAGAAGAACGTGACCATCGCCATCGCCCGTAAGCTGCGGACCTTGCTGAATGACGACCCGATGTTTAAAGGCGTGTTAACCCGCGATGGCGATTATTTTATCTCGGTCATGGGCCGGTCTGACGTGGCGCGCCAGCAGAACGCTAACTTCCTCGTCTCTGTGCATGCCGATGCAGCTCCCAACCGCAACGCGACGGGAGCATCCGTATGGGTGCTTTCCAACCGTCGTGCTAACAGCGAAATGGCAAACTGGCTTGAGGAACATGAAAAGCAATCCGAGCTGTTAGGCGGGGCAGGCGACGTACTGGCGAACAGCCAGTCGGATCCCTACCTGAGCCAGGCGGTACTGGATTTACAGTTCGGCCATTCCCAGCGTGTCGGGTATGATGTGGCGACTAACGTCCTGAATCAGCTGCAAAGTGTCGGTTCTCTGCACAAACGCCGCCCGGAACATGCCAGCCTGGGCGTGCTGCGTTCGCCGGATATCCCGTCCATTCTGGTGGAAACGGGCTTTATCAGTAATCACGGTGAAGAGCGCCTGCTGGGCAGCGACAGCTACCAGCAGCAGATTGCCGAGGCGATTTATAAAGGCCTGCGCAAGTATTTTGATTCGCATCCGCTCCAGTCTGCACCGCAGGGTGGCGCGGGGCAGACCGCCAGCGCCGTATTACCGGGCGAGTCGACCTCGACCAACTAAGGAGATTTCATGCCGATTCAGGTTCTGCCGCCGCAGCTTGCGAACCAAATCGCCGCCGGTGAGGTGGTAGAACGCCCTGCGTCGGTGGTGAAAGAGCTGGTGGAAAACAGTCTTGATGCGGGCGCGACCCGCATCGACATTGATATTGAACGCGGCGGCGCGAAACTCATCCGCATCCGTGATAACGGCTGCGGCATCAAAAAAGAGGAGCTGGCCCTGGCGCTGGCCCGTCACGCCACCAGCAAAATCGCCTCCCTCGACGACCTCGAAGCCATTATCAGCCTCGGTTTTCGCGGCGAAGCGCTGGCCAGTATCAGCTCCGTCTCCCGCTTAACGCTCACCTCCCGCACCGCAGAACAGCCGGAAGCCTGGCAGGCCTACGCCGAAGGCCGGGATATGGACGTGACGGTCAAACCTGCCGCGCACCCGGTGGGCACCACGCTGGAAGTGCTGGACCTGTTCTACAACACCCCCGCGCGGCGCAAGTTTATGCGCACCGAGAAAACCGAATTCGGTCATATCGACGAGATTATTCGACGCATCGCGCTGGCGCGTTTCGATGTCACCATCAACCTGAGCCATAACGGCAAGATGATGCGTCAGTACCGCGCCGTGGCGCAGGGCGGGCAGAAAGAGCGTCGGCTGGGCACCATTTGCGGTACGCCGTTTCTGGAACAGGCGCTGGCTATTGAGTGGCAGCATGGCGATCTGACCCTGCGCGGCTGGGTGGCGGATCCAAAAGCCAGCAGCGCGGCATTTGCGGAGATCCAGTATTGCTACGTCAACGGACGTATGATGCGCGACCGCCTGATCAACCATGCCATCCGCCAGGCGTGCGAGGATAAACTCGGTGCCGGAGAGCAGCCCGCTTTTGTGCTGTATCTGGAGATCGACCCGCATCAGGTGGATGTGAATGTCCATCCGGCGAAGCATGAAGTGCGTTTTCATCAGTCGCGGCTGGTGCATGACTTTATCTACCAGGGCGTGCTGAGCGTATTGCAGCAGCAGGCCGACCCGACTCTGCCGCTGAGTAACGTGGAGCCTGCGCCGCGGACGATCCCGGAAAACCGCGTTGCGGCGGGCAAAAACCAGTTTGCTGAACCGGCTGTCGCCCGTGAACCTGCCGCCCCGCGCTTTGCATCCGGCGGCTCAGCTTCCCGGACCTCAGGTGCCAGCTATCCCCATGCCCAGCCGGGCTATCAGAAGCAGGCGGGCGCGGTCTATCGCACCTTGCTCGATACCCCGGCGCCTGCCCAGAAAACAGAAGATGTCGCACCTGCAACCTCTACGCTGGTAGGGCATAGCCAGAGTTTTGGTCGGGTACTGACCATCGTATCACCGGATGCGGCCCTGCTGGAGCGTGACGGCCAGCTGGCGCTGTTGTCCCTGCCGATAGCCGAGAGCTGGTTAAAACAGGCGCAGCTTGCACCTGGTCCACAGCAGGCCTGCGCCCAGCCGCTGCTGATCCCGGTGCGGATAAAAATCTCGGCGCAAGAGACGCAGATCATCCAGCGTTATCAAACGGCGCTGGCTGAAATGGGCATCGAGGTAGTGACCGAAGCGCACCATGTCACGCTTCGGGCGGTGCCTTTACCCTTACGCCAACAAAATTTACAAAACTTGATTCCTGAACTGATAGGCTACCTGGCGCAACAGACGACGTTTGATGCCGCCAACACCGCACAGTGGATCGCCCGCCAGTTGGCCAGCGAACATTCGACGTGGAGTATGGCGCAGGCGATTACGGTGCTGGCGGAGGTCGAACGCCTCTGCCCGCAGCTGGTAAAAGCGCCGCCGGGTGGTTTATTGCAACCTGTAGATCTACAAACGGCTAAGAACGCCCTGAAAAATGAGTGACTTGAGTAATACCAGCCTGCCTAAGGCGATATTTTTGATGGGGCCAACGGCCTCCGGTAAAACCGCGTTAGCCATTGAGTTACGTAAAGTTTTGCCAGTAGAGTTGATTAGCGTTGATTCCGCCCTTATTTATCAGGGGATGGATATTGGTACGGCAAAGCCTAACGCAGACGAGTTACGCGCGGCCCCGCACCGATTACTGGATATTCTTGACCCGGCGCAGGCCTATTCGGCGGCAGATTTTCGTCGCGATGCGCTGGCGCAGATGGCAGAGATCACCGCAGCAGGGCGTATTCCCCTGTTAGTGGGTGGAACCATGCTCTATTTCAAAGCCTTACTGGAAGGGTTATCGCCGTTGCCATCGGCAGACCCTGCGGTTAGAGCAAAGATTGAGCAACAGGCGGCAGAGCAGGGATGGGGTGCGCTGCATGAGCAACTGGCTGAGATCGATCCGGTTGCCGCAGCACGTATTCATCCAAATGATCCGCAAAGGCTTTCCCGGGCACTGGAAGTTTTTTTCATTTCGGGTAAAACTTTAACGGAACTGACGCAAACGTCAGGAGAGGCTCTGCCGTATCAGGTGCATCAGTTCGCCATCGCCCCGGCGAGCCGTGAACTGCTCCATCAGCGAATTGAGCAGCGTTTTCATCAGATGTTAGCTTCAGATTTTGAAGCAGAAGTGCGGGCGCTATTTGCCCGTGGAGATTTGCATACGGACATGCCTTCCATTCGTTGTGTGGGTTATCGCCAGATGTGGTCATACATTGAAGGTGAAATTTCACATGATGAAATGGTTTATCGAGGTATTTGCGCCACGAGACAGTTGGCGAAACGCCAGATGACCTGGTTGCGCGGTTGGGATGGTATCCACTGGTTAGACAGTGAAAAGCCCCAACAGGCGTTACATGATCTATTACAGGTTGTTGGTGATATCGCAGACTGAATGTGTACAATTAAGTCGTATCGTGCGCAATTTTTCAGAATCGCAAGGTTCTAAGTACAAAACAAGCATATAAGGAAAAGATAGAATGGCTAAGGGGCAATCTTTACAAGATCCGTTCTTGAACGCACTGCGTCGTGAACGTGTTCCAGTTTCTATTTATTTGGTGAATGGTATTAAGCTGCAAGGTCAAATTGAGTCTTTCGATCAGTTCGTGATCCTGTTGAAAAACACGGTCAGCCAGATGGTCTACAAGCACGCGATTTCTACTGTTGTTCCGTCTCGTCCAGTATCTCATCACAGCAATAACGCTGGCGGCGGTTCCAGTAACTACCATCATGGCAGCAACGCGCAGGGTTCTTCTGCGCCTGCGCAGGACAGTGAAGAAACCGAATAAGGTTACTGGCTGTTATTTCCATATCGGGGAGCCAGATTTTCTGCGTTCCCCGCTGATCTTTTTTGAGAGGTTTACGCTTGTTTGACCGTTATGATGCCGGTGAGCAGGCGGTGCTGGTACACATCTATTTTTCGCAAGACAAAGATATGGAAGATCTCCAGGAGTTTGAAGCTCTGGTCTCTTCCGCCGGTGTCGAAGCAATGCAGGTGATTACCGGTAGCCGTAAAGCGCCGCACCCAAAGTATTTTGTTGGTGAAGGTAAAGCAGTAGAGATTGCGGATGCCGTTAAAGCGACTGGCGCATCAGTCGTGCTTTTTGATCACGCCCTGACACCGGCCCAGGAACGCAACCTGGAACGTCTGTGCGAATGTCGCGTTATCGATCGAACGGGTTTGATTCTGGACATTTTTGCTCAACGTGCACGTACCCATGAAGGGAAACTGCAGGTCGAGCTGGCGCAGTTGCGCCATCTGGCAACGCGCCTGGTGCGCGGCTGGACACACCTTGAAAGACAGAAAGGCGGGATTGGTTTGCGTGGCCCGGGTGAAACCCAGCTCGAAACCGACCGTCGCTTGCTGCGTGGCCGTATAACCCAGATCCTCTCACGACTTGAAAAAGTTGAGAAGCAACGTGAGCAGGGGCGCCGCTCCCGACAGAAAGCAGACATTCCAACGGTGTCGCTGGTCGGTTATACCAACGCCGGTAAATCCACCCTGTTTAACCAGATCACTGAGGCCCAGGTGTATGCCGCAGACCAGCTGTTTGCGACCCTGGATCCGACGCTGCGCCGCATTGATGTGACGGACGTCGGTGAAACCGTGCTGGCGGATACCGTTGGGTTTATCCGTCATCTGCCGCACGACCTGGTGGCCGCATTTAAAGCCACCCTGCAGGAGACCCGTCAGGCGACGCTGCTGTTGCACGTCATTGACGCTGCGGATGTCCGCCTGCAGGAAAACATCGATGCAGTGAATATCGTGCTGGAAGAGATTGATGCGCACGAGATCCCAACGCTGCTGGTGATGAACAAAATCGATATGCTGGATGGCTTTGAGCCGCGTATCGACAGGGATGAAGAGAACATACCGATTCGGGTCTGGCTTTCTGCCCAGACCGGTGTTGGTGTACCACTGCTTTTCCAGGCCTTAACAGAACGTCTTTCCGGTGAAGTGGCTCAGCACACGCTGCGTCTACCCCCCGAGGAAGGCCGACTGCGCAGCCGTTTTTATCAGCTTCAGGCGATAGAAAAAGAGTGGATGGAGGATGACGGCAGCGTGGGGTTGCAAGTGCGTATGCCGATCGTTGACTGGCGTCGCCTCTGTAAACAAGAACCTGCGCTGGTCGACTACGTCGTCTGACCGGATAGGAGATGCCTGAAGGTTTTTGCCCTTTGGGATACCCGAATCGCAATGGATGCTCCGGCATGCCAGGCGTTTGAAGGTATATCACCGCATAACAAATATGGAGCACATACATGGCGTGGAATCAGCCCGGTAATAACGGACAAGACCGCGACCCGTGGGGGAGCAGCAATAATCAAGGCGGCAACTCCGGGGGAAATGGCAACAAAGGTGGTCGCGAGCAGGGGCCACCCGATCTGGATGATATCTTCCGCAAGCTGAGTAAAAAGCTGGGCGGTCTTGGCGGTGGTAAAGGCACTGGCGGCGGTACTGGCCAGGGGCCGCGTCCTCATATGGGCGGTCGCGTGGTGACTATTGTTGCGGCTGCAGCGGTAATTATCTGGGCTGCCAGCGGGTTCTACACCATCAAAGAAGCCGAGCGCGGTGTTGTCACCCGTTTTGGTAAGTTCAGCCATCTGGTTGAGCCAGGCCTGAACTGGAAACCTACCTTCGTTGATAACGTGCGCGCCGTTAACGTTGAGTCGGTACGTGAACTGGCGGCGTCCGGCGTAATGCTGACGTCCGATGAGAACGTCGTCCGCGTTGAGATGAACGTGCAGTACCGTGTCACCGATCCGCAGCACTACCTGTTTAGCGTGACCAGCGCGGACGACAGTCTGCGTCAGGCTACCGACAGCGCCCTGCGCGGCGTAATCGGCAAATACACCATGGACCGCATTCTGACCGAAGGTCGTACCGTTATTCGTAGCGATACCCAGCGTGAGCTGGAAGAGACCATTCGTCCGTACAACATGGGTATCACCCTGCTGGACGTCAACTTCCAGGCTGCTCGTCCGCCGGAAGAGGTGAAAGCGGCATTTGATGATGCGATTGCTGCCCGTGAAAACGAACAGCAGTACATCCGTGAAGCGGAAGCGTACATCAACGAAGTCCAGCCGCGTGCAAACGGTCAGGCACAGCGTATTCTCGAAGAAGCGCGCGCCTATAAGACTCAGACCGTTCTCGAAGCTCAGGGTGAAGTGGCGCGTTTTGCGAGACTGCTGCCTGAATATAAAGCCGCACCGGAAATTACCCGTGAGCGTCTGTATATCGAGACCATGGAAAAAGTGCTGAGCCACACCCGTAAGGTGCTGGTGAATGACAGCAAAAATGGCAACCTGATGGTTCTGCCGCTGGATCAGATGCTGAAAGGCGGGAATGCGAGTGGTGCAAAGGCCAATAACAGCGGAGCGAATGAGCTGTTGCGTCTGCCGCCAGCGTCGACTGGCAACACCAGAGCCAATACCACCTCTTCTTCAAGCGATGGTGACATCATGGACCAACGCCGCGCCAACGCGCAGCGTAACGACAACCAGCGTCAGGGGGAATAACGATGCGTAAGTCAGTTATTGCGATCATCATCATCGTGCTGGTCGTGCTTTATACCTCTATTTTTGTGGTTAAAGAGGGCGAGCGCGGTATTACCCTGCGTTTTGGCAAAGTTCTGCGTGACAGCGAAAACAAACCGCTGGTTTACGAGCCGGGTCTGCACTTTAAGATCCCGATGATCGAATCGGTTAAAACGCTGGATGCCCGTATCCAGACCATGGATAACCAGGCCGATCGCTTCGTGACCAAAGAGAAGAAAGACCTGATTGTCGACTCTTACATCAAGTGGCGCATCAGCGATTTCAGCCGTTACTACCTGGCGACCGGCGGCGGTGACGTCTCCCAGGCCGAAGTGCTGCTGAAACGTAAGTTCTCTGACCGTCTGCGTTCTGAAATTGGTCGTCTGGATGTGAAAGACATCGTTACCGACTCCCGTGGTCGTCTGACCCTGGAAGTACGCGATGCCCTGAACTCCGGCTCTGCGGGCACGGAAGATGAAGTGACCACGCCAGCGGCTGACGACGCGATCGCCAAAGCGGCTGAACGTGTTCAGGCTGAAACCAACGGCAAAGTGCCGGTGATCAACCCGAACAGTATGGCTGCGTTAGGTATCGAAGTGGTTGACGTACGTATTAAGCAGATCAACCTGCCGACCGAAGTGTCCGAAGCGATTTACAACCGTATGCGCGCTGAGCGTGAAGCGGTAGCTCGTCGCCATCGTTCACAGGGTCAGGAAGAGGCTGAGAAGCTGCGTGCAACCGCAGACTATGAAGTGACTAAAACGCTGGCAGAAGCTGAGCGTCAGGGTCGTATCCAGCGTGGTGAAGGTGATGCCGAAGCCGCGAAACTGTTCGCCGACGCGTTCAGCCAGGATCCAGACTTCTATGCCTTTATCCGTAGCCTGCGTGCCTATGAAAGCAGCTTCCAGAGCAATCAGGATGTGATGGTACTCAGCCCGGATAGCGATTTCTTCCGCTACATGAAATCACCGACGACAAGCCGCTAATTTTACGGTTTGAAGACGACAATGGCGCCTCTCGGGGCGCCATTTTTTTGTGACTCTGAGGCCCAAATTCTGAAGATGCTATAAAGGCGTTTGTCATTCCAACCAGCGTAATCGCTGATAGCGCCGCACCGCTTGTGATGAAAAACGGCTCTTCACACAACATATTGAGGTAATCGATTAATTGGTGATGAACCCGGCAAGTTCGACGAAATTTGTATACAAAAAAAGCTGAACATCATCAAAACCGATGGTAGAATCCATTTTTAAGCAATCGGTGATTTTGAAAATGGGTAACAACGTCGTCGTACTGGGCACCCAATGGGGTGACGAAGGTAAAGGGAAGATCGTCGATCTTCTGACTGAACGTGCTAAATTTGTTGTACGCTATCAGGGTGGTCACAACGCGGGCCATACTCTCGTAATCAACGGTGAAAAAACCGTCCTCCATCTTATTCCATCAGGCATTCTTCGTGACAATGTGACCAGCATCATCGGTAACGGTGTTGTGCTGTCTCCTGCTGCGCTGATGAAAGAGATGAAAGGCCTGGAAGACCGTGGCATCCCGGTTCGCGAACGTCTGCTGCTCTCTGAAGCCTGCCCGCTGATCCTCGACTACCACGTTGCGCTGGACCTGGCACGTGAAAAAGCGCGCGGCGCGAAAGCGATCGGTACTACCGGTCGTGGTATCGGCCCGGCTTACGAAGATAAAGTTGCCCGTCGCGGTCTGCGTGTTGGCGACCTGTTCGACAAAGCTACCTTTGCTGAAAAACTGAAAGAAGTGATGGAATATCACAACTTCCAGCTGGTGAACTTCTACAAAGTTGACGCGGTTGACTACCAGAAGGTACTGGACGATGTAATGGCCGTTGCCGACATCCTGACCGGTATGGTTGTTGATGTGTCCGATCTGCTGGACCAGGCGCGCAAGCGTGGCGATTTCGTCATGTTTGAAGGTGCGCAGGGTACGCTGCTGGATATCGACCACGGTACTTATCCGTACGTGACCTCCTCTAACACCACCGCAGGTGGCGTGGCAACCGGCTCTGGCCTGGGTCCACGTTATGTGGATTACGTTCTGGGTATCATCAAAGCTTACTCCACTCGCGTGGGTGCAGGTCCGTTCCCGACCGAGCTGTTTGATGAAACCGGCGAGTTCCTCTGTAAGCAGGGTAACGAGTTTGGCGCGACCACCGGTCGTCGTCGTCGTACCGGCTGGCTGGATGCAGTTGCTGTGCGCCGTGCGGTGCAGATCAACTCCCTGTCTGGCTTCTGCCTGACCAAACTGGACGTCCTGGACGGCCTGAAAGAAGTGAAAATCTGTGTTGCCTACCGTATGCCGGATGGCCGCGAAGTGACTACCACTCCGCTGGCAGCTGACGACTGGCAGGGCATCGAGCCGATCTACGAAACCATGCCAGGCTGGTCTGAAACCACCTTCGGCGTGAAAGAGCGTAGCGGCCTGCCACAGGCGGCACTGGATTATATCCAGCGCATTGAAGAACTGACCGGTGTGCCGATTGATATTATCTCTACCGGCCCGGACCGTAGTGAAACGATGATTCTGCGCGACCCGTTCGACGCATAATGATGGTTTTGCCCGGCGGCGCTGCGCTTGCCGGGCCTACAGACCTCCATCGTAGGCCGGATAAGCAACGCGCATCCGGCCTTTTCTTTCTCCTTCCCGCCTTTCAGTTCAAATAAATTAGCCGCCAACTATCTGGCTGGTTTATCATCATTAATGAATATCTCTGCGGATATACCGCGATTTACCCTTTTCCTGAGGTTGATGTGCAGTTAACAAGTTTCACCGATTACGGATTACGCGCGCTGATCTACATGGCGTCGTTACCTGAAGGGAAGATGACCAGTATCTCTGAGGTGACAGAGGTGTACGGCGTGTCCCGTAATCATATGGTCAAGATAATCAATCAACTTAGCCGTGCCGGATACGTTGCTGCCGTCCGCGGGAAAAATGGCGGCATTCGCCTCGGTAAACCGGCACAGAGTATTCGTGTTGGTGATGTGGTACGCGAACTGGAGCCATTAACTCTGGTGAACTGTAGCAGCGCGTTCTGCCACATTACGCCCGCCTGTCGTCTGAAACAGGCGCTTTCAAAGGCCGTGCAAAGTTTTCTCATGGAGCTGGATAACTACACGCTGGCCGATTTGGTTGAAGAGAATCAACCGCTGTATAAATTATTGCTGGTGGAATGAAGAAAATTTCCACCGGAGATGACAACGGAGGAACCGCTATGTCACAAGATCCTTTCCAGGAACGCGAAGCTGAAAAATACGCTAATCCTATCCCAAGCCGCGAGTTCATCATTGAACACTTAACCAAACGCGAAAAACCCGCTAATCGTGAAGAACTTGCCGTTGAATTAAACATTGAAGGCGAAGAGCAGATTGAAGCCCTACGCCGTCGTCTGCGCGCCATGGAGCGCGACGGACAACTGGTCTTTACTCGCCGCCAGTGCTATGCCCTGCCAGAACGCCTCGACCTGCTGAAAGGCATGGTGATTGGTCACCGGGATGGTTTCGGCTTCCTGCGCGTCGAAGGCCGCAAGGACGATCTCTATCTCTCCTCTGAACAGATGAAGATGTGCATTCACGGCGACCAGATCCTGGCCCAGCCGCTGGGTGCCGACCGTAAAGGCCGTCGTGAGGCACGCGTGGTACGCGTGCTGGTGCCAAAAACCAGCCAGATCGTGGGCCGCTACTTCACCGACGCCGGCGTCGGTTTTGTGGTGCCGGACGACAGCCGTCTGAGCTTTGATATCCTTATTCCACCGGAAGAGGTGATGGGCGCGCGGATGGGCTTTGTGGTGGTCGTTGAACTGACCCAGCGTCCGACCCGCCGTACCAAAGCGGTCGGTAAGATTGTCGAAGTGCTGGGCGATAACATGGGCACCGGCATGGCCGTGGACATGGCGCTGCGCACCCACGAAATCCCATACGTCTGGCCAAAAGCGGTTGAAGAGCAGGTTGAAGGCCTGAAAGAGCAGGTCCCGGAGTCGGCGAAAGCGGGCCGTGTGGATCTGCGTAGCCTGCCGCTGGTCACCATCGATGGCGAAGACGCCCGTGACTTTGATGACGCTGTCTACTGCGAGAAAAAACGCGGCGGCGGCTGGCGTCTGTGGGTGGCCATTGCGGATGTGAGCTATTACGTCCGCACAGGTACCCCGCTGGATGGTGAAGCCCGCAACCGTGGCACCTCGGTCTACTTCCCGTCCCAGGTCGTGCCGATGCTGCCGGAAGTGCTCTCCAACGGTTTGTGCTCCCTCAACCCGCAGGTTGACCGTCTGTGCATGGTGTGTGAAATGACCATCTCCACCAAAGGGCGTTTAACCGGCTACAAATTCTATGAAGCGGTGATGAGTTCACATGCTCGCCTGACCTACACCAAAGTGTGGCACATGCTGCAGGGTGACCAGGATCTGCGTGAACAGTATGCGCCGCTGGTGAAGCACATCGAAGAGCTGCATAACCTCTATAAAGTGCTGGATCAGGCGCGTGAAGAGCGCGGCGGGATCTCCTTTGAGAGCGAAGAGGCGAAGTTCATCTTCAACGCCGAGCGCCGCATCGAGCGGATCGAACAGACCCAGCGTAACGATGCCCACAAGCTGATTGAAGAGTGCATGATCCTGGCCAACATCTCGGCGGCACGCTTCGTTGAGAAAGCCAAAGAGCCAGCGCTGTTCCGTATTCACGACAAACCGACCACCGAAGCCATTACCTCGTTCCGTACCGTACTGGCGGAGCTGGGCCTTGAACTGCCGGGCGGCAACAAGCCGGAGCCGCGCGATTACGCCGAGCTGCTGGAGTCCATCGCCGATCGCCCTGACGCCGAAATGCTGCAAACCATGCTGCTGCGCTCCATGAAGCAGGCGATTTACGATCCGGAAAACCGCGGTCACTTTGGCCTGGCATTGCAGTCTTATGCCCACTTTACCTCGCCGATCCGTCGTTACCCGGACCTCTCCCTGCACCGCGCTATTAAATATCTGCTGGCGCAGGAGCAGGGTCATAAAGGCAACACCACGGAAACCGGGGGTTACCACTACTCCATGGAAGAGATGCTGCAGCTGGGCCAGCACTGTTCGATGGCGGAACGCCGGGCGGATGAAGCCACGCGTGACGTCGCTGACTGGCTGAAGTGTGACTTCATGCTGGATCAGGTTGGGAACGTGTTTAAAGGCGTGATTGCCAGCGTCACCGGTTTTGGCTTCTTTGTCCGTCTTGATGAACTCTTTATTGATGGCCTGGTGCATGTCTCCTCCCTGGATAACGACTACTACCGTTACGATCAGGTTGGGCAGCGTCTGACCGGCGAATCCAGCGGCCAGACTTACCGTCTGGGCGATCGCGTGGAAGTGAAGGTTGAAGCCGTCAATATGGATGAGCGTAAGATTGATTTCAGCCTGATCTCCAGCGAACGTGCGCCGCGCAACGTGGGTAAAACCGCACGCGACCATGCGAAGAAAGGGGCGGCTGGCAAAACCAGCGGCAAGCGTCGTCAGACCGGTAAGAAGGTGAACTTCGAGCCGGACAGCGCCTTCCGTGGCGAGAAAAAACAGAAGCCGAAGGCCGCGAAGAAAGAAGCCAGAGCAGCGAAAAAACCGTCGGACAAAACCCAGAAAATCGCCGCCGCGACCAAAGCGAAGCGCGCAGCGAAGAAAAAAGTATCGGAATAATTTTCCCTGACCTTGATCCTCTCCCTTTCGGGAGAGGAGAACAGTAATTAATGAGAATCATCAATGAGTGAAATGATTTACGGCATCCACGCGGTGCAGGCCCTGCTGGAGCGCGCACCGGAGCGTTTTCAGGAAGTCTTTATTCTGAAAGGGCGTGAAGACAAACGCCTGATGCCGCTGATCCACGCCCTGGAAGCGCAGGGTGTGGTGATCCAGCTGGCGAACCGTCAGTATCTGGATGAGAAAAGCGAAGGTGCGGTGCACCAGGGGATCATCGCCCGCGTCAAGCCGGGTCGCCAGTACCAGGAAAACGATCTGCCGGATCTCATCGCCACCCTGGATAACCCGTTCTTCCTGATCCTCGACGGCGTGACCGATCCGCACAACCTCGGTGCCTGCCTGCGTAGCGCCGATGCCGCGGGTGTTCACGCGGTGATCGTGCCGAAAGATCGCTCTGCACAGCTCAACGCCACGGCCAAAAAAGTGGCCTGCGGCGCAGCGGAAAACGTGCCGCTGATCCGCGTAACCAACCTGGCGCGCACCATGCGTCAGCTGCAGGAAGAGAATATCTGGATCGTCGGCACCGCCGGTGAAGCGGACCATACTCTGTTCCAGAGCAAAATGACCGGCCGTCTGGCACTGGTGATGGGCGCGGAAGGGGAAGGTATGCGTCGTCTGACCCGCGAGCACTGCGACGAGCTGATCAGCATTCCGATGGCGGGCAGCGTCTCGTCCCTGAACGTCTCTGTGGCAACCGGCATCTGCCTGTTCGAAGCGGTGCGCCAGCGCGGGAAATAAACAGCAAGGCCTTCTTTGAAGGCCTTTAGTGTTTTCTCCCTCTCCCCGTGGGAGAGGGTTGGGGTGAGGGCACCAGACGGTGATCGTCCTGGCCGGGTAAGCGCAGCGCCACCCGGCACATACCTCACTCCTCCAGCGACCGCAAATGGTCATCCTTTCTTAACGTCATCAGCGCAAAAATACTCACCACCGCCGTCGCCATCACGTAATAGGCCGGAATATCCAGATTCCCCGTCTCTTTTATCAGTCCGGTAATAATTAAGCCCGCACAGCCCGAGAAGATGGCATTCGACAGCGAATAGGCCAGCCCCAACCCGGTATAGCGCACCCGCGTCGGGAACATCTCTGACAGCATGGCCGGTCCTGGCCCTGCCAGCATCCCCACCAGGCCACCTGCAATCAGCACCACTATCGCTTTCACCGCCAGTGTGCTGGACTCCGCCTGCAGGATTTTCAGCAGCGGCAGGGCGAGGATCAGCAGCAGAACGGCGGCAATCACCATCACCGTGCGGCGGCCGATACGATCGCTCAACATCCCTGAGGGAATAATGGTCAGCGCAAAGCCGATATTGGAGATCACCGCTATCAGCAGCGCCTGGTTAAAGCCGGTGTGCAGGGCCGACTGCAGGTAGGCGGGCATGATCACCAGATAGGTATAACCTGCGGCAGACCAGACCATCACCCGGCCGATCCCCATCACGATAGCTTTCAGCGTGTCGCTGGTGCGGGCTTTCGCCACTACCGGTTTGGTTTGCTGCTTCACGAAGCTCGGCGTCTCTTCCATGCTCACCCGCAGCCACAGGGCCACCGCCCCCAGCGGCAGGGCGATAAAGAACGGGATGCGCCAGCCCCAGTCATGCAGGGCTTCTGGCGTCAGCAGGGCCGAGAGCAATGCCACGATCCCTGCGCCGGCCAGCAGCCCCAGCGCAACGGTAAAGGACTGCCAGGCGCCGTACAGCCCGCGTTTGCCGCGCGGGGCGAACTCGGTCATCAGCGATACCGCGCCGCCATACTCACCACCCGCGAACAGCCCCTGCAGGATCCGCAGGCCGGTGATGATCAGCGGGGCGGCAATACCAATGCTGGCATACACCGGTACCAGACCAATCGCCGCCGTGGCCAGGGTCATCATCACCAATACGATGATAAGGGTGGGCTTACGCCCGATACGATCCCCGATCCGACCGAAGACGATGGCGCCTAATGGACGGAAGAAAAAGGCGATGGCAAACGAGGCGTAGGTGAGGATCAGGCTGGTCAGTCCCGCCTCACCGCTGAGCTGGAAAAAGTTTTTTGCAATCACGGTGGCCAGAAAACCATACACCGCAAATTCGTACCATTCGATAAAGTTACCGATTGAGCCTGCAACTAATGCGCGCTTGTGGGCATCCGGCGCCCGCTGAGTGGATTGCATCGTTATTCTCTCCATGAGGTTAAGAATAAATTATTCACTATAAAAGCCGGTATGAAATTTATTATTCGCCCAATCTGTGACCAGACTCACGCCTGGAGAGGGCGAAATTTTGTGCCCGCTGCCGTGCAGCGTCTGCCCGGTCTGTCCATAATTACCTCATTGCCATAGAAGGAGGGATACATTATGCACTGGCAGACGCACACGGTTTTTAATCAGCCTGCGCCACTCACCAACAGCAACCTTTTTCTTTCCGATCGTGCCCTGTGTGAAGCGGTCAGCCGTGAAGGCGCTGACTGGGACGCGGAGCTGCTCGCCAGTATTGGTCAGCAGCTGGGTACGGCAGAATCGCTGGAACTGGGCCGCCTTGCTAACGCCAATCCGCCCGAGCTGCTGCGCTTTGACGCCAGCGGTGCCCGGCTGGACGATGTGCGCTTTCATCCCGCGTGGCACCTGCTGATGCAGGGGTTGTGCGCTAACCGGGTGCATAACCTGGCGTGGGAAGAGGAGGCGCGAAAAGGGGCCTTCGTGGCCCGCGCGGCGCGTTTTATCCTGCATGCGCAGGTGGAGGCCGGCACGCTTTGCCCGATCACCATGACCCATGCCGCCACGCCGTTGCTGCAGCAGGCGCTACCGCGCATGTTCCATGACTGGCTGACGCCGCTCCTTAGCGACCGGTATGACTCCCATCTGGCTCCGGGCAACCAGAAGCGCGGCCTGTTGATTGGCATGGGGATGACGGAGAAGCAGGGCGGATCGGATGTTCTCAGCAACACCACCCGGGCAGAGCGCTGCGGCGACGGCAGCTACCGGCTGGTGGGCCATAAGTGGTTTTTCTCGGTGCCGCAAAGCGATGCGCATCTGGTACTGGCGCAGGCCGAAGGCGGCCTGTCGTGCTTCTTCGTTCCCCGTTTTCTGCCTGACGGTTTGCGCAATGCCGTCCATCTGGAGCGTCTGAAAGACAAGCTGGGCAACCGCTCCAACGCCAGCAGCGAAGCTGAGTTTCTTGAGGCCACCGGCTGGCTGCTGGGCGAAGAGGGGGAAGGAGTGCGCCAGATCCTGAAGATGGGCGGACTTACCCGCTTCGACTGTGCGCTCGGCAGTCACGGCCTGATGCGCCGGGCCTTCTCGGTGGCGTTGTATCATGCTCACCAGCGGCAAACCTTTGGCAAAAACCTGATCGATCAGCCGCTGATGCGCGATGTGTTAAGCCGCATGGCGCTGCAGCTGGAGGGACAAACGGCGCTCCTGTTCCGCCTGGCGCGGGCCTGGGATCGCCGGGATAACGAGCACGACGCCCTGTGGGCACGGCTGTTTACCCCGGCCGCGAAACTGGCGATTTGTAAAGCCGGGATCCCGTTCGTCGCGGAAGCGATGGAGGTGTTGGGTGGTATCGGCTATTGCGAAGAGAGCGAGCTGCCGCGTATCTACCGGGAGATGCCGGTCAACAGCATCTGGGAAGGCTCGGGCAATATTATGGGGCTGGACGTGCTGCGGGTGCTGGCGAAGCAGCCTGCGGTGATGGATCTGCTGGCCGAGGATTTTGCCGGCGTGAAGGGGCAGGATCGGCACTTCGATCGCAGCTGGCGCCAGTTACAGCAGAAGCTGCGTAAACCCCAGGAGGCACAGGGCAGGGAGATCGCCCGGCAGATCTTCCTGCTGGGCGCGGGGGCACAGATGTTGCGCCATGCGTCACCGCCGGTGGCGCAGGCCTGGTGTCGTGAAATGCTTGACGCTCGTGGAGGATCCCTGCTCAGCGAGCAGGTCCAGGACAACCTGCTGCTGCGCGCCACGGGCGGTGTAGCCTGACTCTTACAGGCGGAACAGGCTGACCAGATCGGTCAGGTGGGAACCCTTTCCGCGGAGAACCTGTGCCGTCTGTTCGCTGCGTGAGACGCGATCGGCGTTGATGTGCGACGCTTCGCCGATATGCGTCATCGCCAGGTTCACCTGACCGATACCTGCCGACTGCTCGCGGGAGGCATGGTTAATCTCCGTGACCAGCTGGTTGATATTGTCGATGTGCTCGATGATGCTCTCCATCGCATGCCGGGTCTGCTCCGACAGGGCGTGGCCCTCGCTCACCTTGCTGAGCGTATCGCCAATCAGCTGCTCAATCTCCTTCACCGCGTTGGCGCTACGCGCTGCCAGGGCGCGCACTTCCTGAGCCACCACGGCAAAGCCTTTACCGTGCTCGCCCGCCCGGGCGGCTTCGACGGCGGCGTTCAGGGCCAGGATATTGGTCTGGAAAGCGATACCTTCAATCACCCGCGTAATGGCTTCGATACGTTTCGATGCTTCGCGAATATCATCCATGGTAGCGACAGCATTGCTGACGGTCTCCCCGCCCTGATGCACCGCCCGTGAGGTTTCGCCTACCAGCTGCTGGGTCTGCTCCATATTGGCCGCGTTCTGCTGCACGCTGGCCGCCAGCTGCTCCATACTGGCGGAGGTCTCTTCCACGCTACTGGCCTGCTTGTTGATCTGCTCAGAGATCTCACCGGTATCCGCCGCCAGGGCGTTGGTTCCCTGATGGATATCCCCTGCGGCTTCACGCACCTGCAGCACGATTTTTTGCAGCCCGCCGCCAATGCCGTTGATGGCATTGATCAGCTGACCCACCTCATCCTGACGGGTAGCAGGCAGAGTGTTGCGCAGATCGCCTGCAGCATACTGTTCTGCCAGACCAATCACATCGCGCAGCGGACGTGAAAGCCAGCGGCGGATAATAAATGCGAACAGCATGGCGAAGAGTGCGGACAGGACGACGCCGGCCAGCAGGAAGCGATCGCGCAGGCTGGTAACGTCGGCCAGCAGGACGGATTTATCCACCTCTCCCACTATCGTCCAGTTCCAGCCCGGAAGCGGCGTCCAGGCCATAATCAGCGTACGACCATCGGCGCTCTGGCGCTCCAGGGTGCCGGATTTATCCGCCAGCAGCTGCTGCTGAACGTCGTTCTCCCATTTCGGCAACTGCCCCTCTTCTGCGCTATGGAACAGGTACTGGCCGTGATTTTTGCCATGACTGCGGTCCAGCACAAAGAAGTGGCCGCTCTCGCCCAGGCGGCGGCTGAGGATCTTCTCGCGCATGACGTTCCACGAGTGGGTAATGTCGACCCCGACGAAGATGATGGCGATCACCTGTCCGCCCGCATCCTTAACCGGTTGATACTGGGTGATGTAGCGTTTGCCGAACAGCAGGGCGAGGCCGCGATAGACCTCACCTTTGCTGACCACCGCCCAGGCCGGGCTGGCGTGATCCAGTACCGTACCGATGGCCCGGTCGCCGTTCTCTTTACGCAGGGAGGTTGCCACGCGGACAAAGTCGTCGCCGCTGCGGACAAACAGCGTAGCGATGGCCCCGGTACGATTCAGAAAATCATCGGGCGTGGTGTTGTTCTCATGGAGTTCCGTCTCACCGCCTTTCAGCAGCGGGACGTTCTGACCGTTGATGGTGCGGGTCTGGCTGGCATCAATGGTCAGCGGTTGCGGCAAAAAGGTGGTGAACAGGCGGGTATAGCTCTCCACCTCTTCGGTGAGGCTGGTATTGAACATCTGCACCATATCCACCACGCCGGTAGACTGGTTATGCAGGTCTTCTATGGCCAGCGATTCGAGTTTTTGACTGGTGTTATAGCTCAGGAGAAAAGTGAACAGCAGAAAGAGTGTGGCAACACTCAAGCCGGTAAGCAGCGATAGCTTGGTGCCCAGACCTGCACGGCGAAAAAAGTTGATCATAAATTGCTCATTGCTAAAAAGGTAACGCTTTTCAACGGCAGAGCGGGGATAACATTTATTAGCTTTATGTAACAAAATGTTACGGTATTGTCTCGAGGTAGTAGCGACAAGGATAATAGAATTGTAAATATTAAAAAGCCACTCTTTTTTAGTGGCTTTTTATGGGCGCTTTTCAGGCGTAGAGAATGGCTTGTACCCGCCAGCGATTGACATGGCTATCTTCCTGCATGGTAATAATGCGATACCAGGATGCTCCCTGTTCATCTGCTTTTAGCGCAATCATGCGCTCGACATCCTGCGGACTCCCTGAGATATCATTTACGGAAATCAGTCCAATTTCATTCAAACCCGTCACACAATCAGCGCTGGCAAATTCGGCTGACTGTGCGGCAGTACTCACCAGACCGGCTGAGAGTAACAGTGAGGTCAAAGCAAGAGATCGTTTCATCGTCAGCTCCATTTTACGTGTCCCCGGTATCCGCCGGGCAATCCTTCGCTAATAAACTCATTTCCATTGCCGCAGGCATGGAGTTTATTGTGGACAGGAATACGTCTATGGACGCAAAGCAGTGTAAATGTCGTTTAAATACCGCTCGTTATTTACGGTATAAAATGGCCTGCGAGTACCATTGTCCTGTCACGATAGTTTCATCGATAAGGATGATGACGTAATAATCTGCTTTCGCGGCGACGGCTTTTGCTTTAATGGCATCTTCCACATCGGCGGGAGAGCCTCGCTCAAGTGCGGTGACGGTACCCATCCGCTGTAATCCTTCCGTCTGATTACGGCGAATTTCTTGTGGGTGGTCGGCAACCGGAGGTGCAGGCTGTGGCGTGCCTTCCAGGACGCTACATCCGCCCAATACCAGCATCAGCAATAAAGCAGCAAACCTTCGCATAACCATATCTCGTTTCCTGATAGCCATAGTGTAGAACTCTGTTGATTTAGGATTGGGGGAATGTTCCCAAATTGTTAGCTGTGGCGTAAATTTCGAATGAAAATTGTGCGAAAGCGTAATCCAGTTCTCAACATTTTAAATCACCCTTTAGCATGAGGCCTTTTGATGATTGAACTTGAAATACGGCACTTTGGCGACCATGAAAGTGTACACGCGGTTCCGGCAGGAAAACGATCTCAACCGCTGCCGGTTATTATTTTTTATCATGGTTTTACTTCATCAAAGCTGGTCTACAGCTATTTTGCGGTAGCGCTGGCGCAGGCCGGTTTTCGGGTGGTGATGCCGGATGCACCGGATCATGGCGCACGCTTTGCAGGGGATGAGCAGGCTCGTCTGGGGCAGTTCTGGCCAATCCTGCATGGCAACCTCACGGAGTTTGCTGCGCTAAGGGATGGGTTGTATCAGGCCGGGCTGGTGGCGGATAAACGCCTTGCGGTGGCCGGTGCCTCGATGGGCGGGATGACCGCGCTGGGTATTATGGCGCGCCATCCGGAGGTGAAATGCGTGGCAAGCCTGATGGGCTCGGGCTACTTTACCTCCCTGGCCCGCACGCTGTTTCCGCCGCTGCAACCTGAGACATTTGACGCGATGGTCTCTCCGCTTGCCGACTGGGAGGTGACAACTGCGCTACCCCGTCTGGCTGACCGCCCGCTGCTGCTGTGGCACGGGGAGGCGGATGACGTCGTGCCCGCCGCGGAGACCTTCCGTTTGCAGCAGGCCCTGCAGCAGGAAGGGCTGGATAAGAACCTGACCTGTCTGTGGGAGACGGGAGTTAAACATCGCATCACGCCGACCGCCCTCGATGCCACGGTGGCGTTTTTCCGTCAGCACCTTTAAACGCGCAGGATCTTCACCCCCTGATCTTCCAGTTTCTGGAGGATCTGTGGGTCCGCACCTTTACCGGTGATCACCAGGTCTATCTGCTCGGCGCGGCTAAACAACATACCCGCACGCTCGCCAACTTTACTGCTGTCGACCAGCACCACCAGCTTACCAACCACGTTCAGCATGTTCTGCTCCGCCATCGCCGTCAGCATATCGGTTTTATACAGCCCCTCGGCGGTGAGCCCTTTTCCGCTGGTAAACATCCAGTGTCCGGCATACAGCGTGTTCTCGCTGTCCTGCGGGCTTAAGGTGATGGACTGGCTCTTGTTGTACTGCCCGCCCATGATCACCACGCTTTCGTGCTCCTGATCGATGAGGTAGTTGGCCAGCGGCAGGTAGTTGGTAATGATCTGCACCGGCTTGCCACACATTTCGCGGCCCAGCAGGAAGGCGGTTGAACCACAGTTGATCACCACGCTTTCACCAGGATTTACCAGCTGGGAGGCGGCCCGGGCTATGCGCACTTTCTCGTCGTGATTCTGCGCCTGATGGATATTCATCGGTGACCAGCGCGGGCGCTGTTGGCTAATGGCTTCGGCACCGTTACGGACTTTCTTCAGCTTCCCGCTCTCATCAAGTTTATTGATATCCCGGCGCGCGGTAGCGGGGGAGACGCCCAGCCGGGCAATCACCTGTTCCACGGTAACAAACCCCGTTTGTGCCAGGAGTTCCAGTAAAATTTGATGCCGCTGTGCTTCTGTCATGAGCTATTCCGAAATAAATTGATTTCAAAAGATGATATTTGAAATAGCCTGAAATTACTAAGTAAAAGATGGAACCGCCAGGCGCTGCGCCTGGCGATGAAGAGGTAATTACAGGAATGATTTGAACGGCAGATCCGGCTCAATGGTAAAGCAGTCGTCAAAGCCGCGCGGGTAGTGATACTCAAAATTGTCTTTATCCAGCGGCCAGGTAAACTTGCCGCCCACCTGCCAGATAAACGGCTTAAAGCCATATTTCAGACGATCTTTTTTCATCTCCCACAGGACGCGGATCTCCTGCGGATCGGCCTGGAAGTTTGACCAGATATCATGGTGGAACGGGATCACGACCTTGGTATTGAGTGCTTCTGCCATGCGCAGAATATCGGCGCTGGTCATCTTATCGGTGATGCCGCGCGGGTTCTCGCCATAAGATCCCAGCGCCACGTCGATATGATGCTCGTTGCCATGTTTGGCATAGTAGTTGGAGTAGTGCGAGTCGCCGCTGTGGTACAGCGTTCCGCCCGGGGTTTTGAACAGATAGTTCACCGCCCGCTCATCCATGCCGTCCGGCAGCACACCGGCTGCCTTCTGGTCTACCGGCAGGGTAATCAACGCCGTACGGTCAAACGCATCCAGGGCATGAATTTCTATATCTTTGATTTTCACCACATCGCCCGGCTTAACCACAATGCAGCGCTCTTTCGGCACGCCCCAGCCCATCCAGATATCCACGCAGGTTTGCGGACCGATAAAGGGCACATCTGGCGCGCAGTTTTGCATTACGGCGGCGGCGACATTCACATCAATGTGATCGTTATGATCGTGGGTCGCCAGCACGGCATCGATCTGACGAATGCCGAACGGATCGAGGACAAACGGCGTGGTGCGCAGGTTTGGCTGCAGCTTCTGCACCCCCGCCATACGCTGCATCTGATGCCCTTTCTTCATCAGCGGATTACCGTGGCTTTGCTTGCCGGTCCCGCACCAGAAATCGACACAGACATTGGCGCCGCCCTGAGATTTCAACCAGATTCCGGTGCAGCCCAGCCACCACATGGCAAAGGTGCCAGGCGCAACCTGCTCTTGTTCAATCTCTTCATTCAGCCAGGTTCCCCATTCCGGGAAGGTGCTGAGGATCCATGATTCTCGGGTGATAGTGTGCACTTTACTCATTACCAGACTCCCTTTTGTTCTCATAAGTAATCAATTAATGATTCAATATGATTTATATTGTCACCAATAAATCAGCATTGCAACGCACATTTTGAAGCCTTACTTCCTTTAAAAGCGCATTACAGATGTGATAAATGTTGATGATTGTTACATGATTATTTTGCAAATTATTGAAATATAAAATTATATCGGTATTTCAAAGATTGAAATAAAAGTCATTACAGTATGAGGGGAAATAATTTGCGTGATGCGTCACAAATAATCAAATACAATCTTGTGGTGATTATTTGTGATTAATAGAGTGGGGGCCTGTTGTACGAGCATTACGCAGCGTACTGCCTTTATCGGAGAGTGTTATGGAGATCCTCTACAGCGTCTTTACCGTCTTTTTTAATCAGGTAATGACTAATGCCCCGCTGCTGCTGGGTATCGTGACGTGTCTGGGCTACATCCTGCTACGCAAGAGCGTCAGCGTCATTATCAAAGGCACCATCAAAACCATCATCGGTTTCATGCTCCTCCAGGCGGGGTCCGGCATTTTAACCAGCACCTTTAAACCCGTCGTCGCCAAAATGTCCGAGGTCTACGGCATTAATGGCGCAATATCAGACACCTACGCATCAATGATGGCGACCATCGAACGTATGGGCGACGCCTACAGCTGGGTGGGATATGCCGTGCTGTTGGCGCTGGCGCTGAATATCATTTACGTCCTGCTGCGCCGGATTACGGGTATTCGTACCATCATGCTGACCGGCCACATCATGTTCCAGCAGGCCGGGTTGATTGCCGTCTTCTTCTTTATCTACGGCTACCCAATGTGGACCACCATCATCTGTACGGCAGTGCTGGTGTCGCTCTACTGGGGGATCACCTCCAACATGATGTTCAAGCCGACCCAGGACGTGACCGACGGTTGCGGTTTCTCCATCGGCCACCAGCAGCAGTTCGCCTCCTGGATCGCCTATAAAGTCGCGCCGTACCTCGGCAAGAAAGAGGAGAGCGTGGAGGATCTCAAGCTGCCGGGCTGGCTCAATATTTTCCACGACAATATCGTCTCGACGGCGATCGTGATGACTATTTTCTTCGGTGCGATTCTGCTCTCGTTTGGTACCGATGTGATTCAGGCGATGGCCGGGAAAACTCACTGGACCATCTACATCCTGCAAACCGGTTTCTCCTTCGCGGTGGCGATTTTCATCATTACCCAGGGCGTACGCATGTTCGTGGCCGAGCTCTCCGAAGCCTTCAACGGCATCTCGCAGCGTCTGATCCCCGGCGCGGTGCTGGCGATCGACTGTGCGGCTATCTATAGCTTTGCGCCGAACGCCGTGGTCTGGGGCTTTATGTGGGGCACCATCGGCCAGCTGATTGCGGTGGGCATCCTGGTGGGCTGTGGCTCTTCCATCCTCATCATTCCTGGCTTTATCCCGATGTTCTTCTCTAACGCCACCATTGGCGTCTTTGCCAACCATTTTGGCGGCTGGCGCGCGGCGCTCAAGATCTGCCTGATAATGGGGATGATTGAGATCTTCGGTTGCGTGTGGGCGGTCAAGCTCACCGGCATGAGCGCCTGGATGGGCATGGCGGACTGGTCAATTCTGGCCCCGCCAATGATGCAGGGCTTCGCCTCCCTCGGCATTGTCTTTATGGCCGTCATTATTTTTATTGCCCTGGCTTATATGTTCTTCGCTGGCCGTTCGCTGCGGGCGGAAGAAGATGCGGAAAAACAAACAGCAGAAGTTTCTGCTCACTAAGGAGTTTTGACTATGACCGTACGTATTCTGGCTGTATGTGGCAACGGACAAGGAAGCTCCATGATCATGAAAATGAAAGTGGACCAGTTTTTAACCCAGTCAAACATTGACCACACGGTGAACAGCTGCGCGGTGGGTGAATACAAAAGTGAACTGAACGGCGCGGACATCATCATCGCCTCGACCCATATCGCCGGGGAAATTAGCGTCACAGGCAATAAATATGTGGTGGGCGTGCGCAACATGCTGTCGCCTGCGGATTTTGGCCCAAAACTGCTGGATGTGATCAAAGAACACTTCCCGCAAGACGTGAAGTAAGGAGGCGCTATGAAACTCCGTGATTCGCTGGCAGACAACCACTCCGTCCTGTTACAGGCCGAGGCCAGCACCTGGCAGGAGGCGGTAAAGCTGAGCGTTGATCTGCTGGTTAAAGCTGATGTGGTTGAGCCGCGCTATTACCAGGCCATTCTCGATGGCGTTGAGCAATTTGGGCCGTACTTTGTGATTGCGCCGGGGCTGGCGATGCCGCATGGCCGCCCGGAGGAGGGGGTTAAAAAGACAGGGTTCGCACTGGTCACCCTGAAAACGCCGCTGGTGTTTAACCATGAGGATAACGACCCGGTCGATATTCTGATCACTATGGCGGCCGTTGATGCCAACACGCATCAGGAGGTGGGCATCATGCAGATCGTCAATCTGTTTGAAGACGAAGCCAATTTCGACCGTTTACGCGCCTGTCGTACCGAGCAGGACGTGCTGGATTTAATCGATAACGCCACTGCGGCGGCACGCTAAGAGGGAACTGAAATGTCATTACCAATGTTGCAGGTTGCGCTGGATAACCAGACTCTGGCCCACGCTTACGAAACCACCCGTCTGATCGCCGAAGAGGTGGACATCATCGAAGTGGGCACCATCCTCTGCGTCGGGGAGGGCGTGCGCGCCGTACGCGATCTGAAGGCGCTCTATCCCCACAAAATTGTGCTGGCAGACGCAAAGATTGCCGATGCGGGCAAAATCCTGTCGCGGATGTGCTTCGAAGCCAACGCCGACTGGGTGACGGTGATCTGCTGCGCGGATATCAACACCGCTAAAGGCGCGCTGGACGTGGCGAAAGAGTTTAACGGCGATGTGCAGATCGAACTCACCGGCTTCTGGACCTGGAAACAGGCGGAAGAGTGGCGCGAGGCGGGTATTCAGCAGGTGGTCTATCACCGCAGCCGCGATGCGCAGGCCGCAGGCGTGGCCTGGGGTGACGCGGATATCAGTGCCGTTAAGCGTCTGGCGGAGATGGGCTTTAAGGTCACCGTCACCGGCGGCCTGGCGCTGGAGGATCTGCCGCTGTTCCAGGGTATCCCGATCCATGTCTTTATCGCCGGGCGCAGCATTCGTGATGCCGCCTCGCCGGTGGAAGCGGCGCGCCAGTTCAAACGTTCCATCGCCAAGCTGTGGGGATAAGGAGCGGTTATGTTAAGCAAGCAGGTGCCACTTGGCATCTATGAAAAGGCACTCCCCGCCGGGGAGTGCTGGCTCGAACGGCTGAAACTGGCTCAGTCTCTGGGGTTCGATTTCGTCGAAATGTCGGTGGATGAGACGGATGCGCGCCTCTCCCGCCTCGACTGGAGCCGCGAGCAGCGTCTGGCGCTGGTGAATGCGGTGGCCGAAACCGGGGTGCGCGTCCCCTCGATGTGCCTGAGCGCCCATCGTCGCTTTCCGCTCGGCAGTGAAGATGATGCCGTGCGCGCCCAGGGGCTGACGATCATGCGTAAAGCGATTCGTTTTGCTCAGGACGTGGGGATCCGCGTCATCCAACTGGCGGGCTATGACGTTTACTACCAGCAGGCCAACAACGAAACGCGGCGGCGCTTTCGTGAGGGGCTGAAAGCGAGCGTGGAGATGGCGAGCCGCGCCCAGGTGACGCTGGCGATGGAGATCATGGACTACCCGCTGATGAACTCCATCAGCAAGGCGCTGGGTTATGCCCACTACCTCAATAATCCGTGGTTCCAGCTCTATCCTGATATCGGCAACCTCTCCGCGTGGGATAACGATGTGCCTATGGAGCTGCAGGCGGGGATCGGCCATATCGTGGCGGTACACGTCAAAGACACCCGGCCTGGGGTATTCAAAAACGTGCCGTTCGGCACGGGCGTGGTGGATTTCGAAGCCTGTTTCGCCACCCTTAATCACAGCGGGTACTGCGGGCCTTACCTGATTGAGATGTGGAGCGAAACCGCAGAGGATCCGCTGCTCGAAGTGGCGAAAGCCCGCGACTGGGTGCTGGCGCGGATGGCGCGGGCCGGGTTAAGGGGAGGCGAAAATGCAGCTGCTTAAACAGCAGGTCTTTGAGGCAAACATGGATTTGCCGCGTTACGGCCTGGTCACCTTTACCTGGGGAAACGTCAGTGCAATAGACCGGAGCCGCGGGCTGGTGGCGATCAAACCCAGCGGGGTAGCCTATGAGACCATGCGGGTGGAAGATATGGTGGTAGTGGATCTCGACGGCAAGGTGGTGGAGGGCCAGTGGCGGCCTTCCTCCGATACCGCCACCCATCTGGCGCTCTACCGGCGTTATCCCTCCCTTGGCGGCGTGGTGCATACCCACTCCACCCATGCCACGGCCTGGGCGCAGGCGGGGCTGGCGATCCCGGCGCTGGGCACTACCCATGCAGACTACTTTTTTGGTGATATCCCCTGTACGCGGGCGCTCAGCGAAGAGGAAGTGCAGGGCGAGTATGAGCTCAATACCGGCAAGGTGATCATCGACACGCTGGGAGAGGGTGAACCACTGCACACGCCGGGGATCGTGGTCTACCAGCATGGCCCCTTTGCCTGGGGTAATGATGCCCAGGATGCGGTGCATAACGCCGTGGTGATGGAAGAGGTGGCAAGAATGGCGTGGATTGCCCGCGGCATCAACCCGCGCCTGCAACCGATCGACAGCTACCTGATGAACAAGCACTTTATGCGGAAGCATGGCCCGAATGCCTATTACGGGCAAAAATAAAAAAAGCCCCCGGGCAGGGGGCTAATTCGACTATGACATATTCTCGTTGTTGGCTTTCCTGGTGCTAGCGTCAAAGCATTATTACCGGTAGATATCTGCACTGACGTGCATATTGCCGTTGCTGCCCGGTTCACGGGTGAGCATGACGTGATAGTAGCGGGCATCCCGCGCATCGGCTTCTGCATTAATGGCTTCAGTCGCTTCACTTTCCGTGGCGAAGTTGTGGTTGATATAGATGACGCCCAGACTTTGTACATCATCCATATTTCTGGCCTGTCGGCCGTCAACCTCAATCGCTGCTGTCGCGTTTGCACTGAGCAAAAGCGCAGCCAGAATGGCAAGGTTTATCTTTTTCATGATATGCGCTCCACGACAAACTACGGTGCGACGATAATCACTTCGGGTTTGGTCCTCAGAAGGGGTCTGATTAAAGTGTAACCCCTTATCTGGCGGGTATTGGCGACCATTTCTGATGCTGTTGTTCAAAAAAACGCCACGATCGACCCTGAGCAATGGTAAATCACCCACTTAGACGCGCTTTACGCTTTGTGCGAATTATTTATGCAATGCGCTTGAGTTTCCAGGGGGGGGCAAGTATTATGGCGCGTCAATTTTTCGGCCGACCTTTAACACGTTCCTTGCCTCCCCGGGCCTCGGCTGACCCAGACAGGAGGCTGAATAATCCGTAAGGAGCAATTCGATGCGTCATTACGAAATCGTTTTTATGGTCCATCCTGACCAGAGCGAACAGGTTCCGGGTATGATCGAGCGCTACACTGGTGCAATCACTGCAGCAGAAGGCACGATCCACCGTCTGGAAGACTGGGGCCGCCGTCAGCTGGCTTATCCGATCAACAAACTGCACAAAGCTCACTACGTTCTGCTGAACGTTGAAGCGCCGCAGGAAGCGATCGATGAGCTGGAAACTAACTTCCGCTTCAACGATGCCGTTATCCGCAGCATGGTTATGCGTACCAAAAACGCAGTGACCGAAGCATCTCCGATGGTTAAAGCGAAAGACGAGCGCCGTGAGCGTCGCGATGATTTCGCAAACGAAACCGCAGATGATTCTGATGCTGGGGATTCTGAAGAGTAATTTCTGATGACCAACCGTCTGGTGTTGTCCGGTACCGTGTGCAGGACCCCCCTTCGTAAGGTCAGCCCATCAGGAATTCCTCACTGCCAGTTCGTGCTTGAGCATCGTTCAGTGCAGGAGGAAGCCGGGTTTCACCGGCAGGCGTGGTGCCAAATGCCCGTTATTATTAGCGGACACGAAAACCAGGCCATTACTCACAGTATAACGGTCGGTAGCGCAGTAATCGTTCAGGGGTTCATTTCTTGCCACAAGGCAAAGAACGGCCTGAGCAAAATGGTTCTGCATGCCGAGCAGATTGATTTGATAGATTCTGGAGACTAGCCATATGGCACGTTATTTCCGTCGTCGCAAGTTCTGCCGTTTCACCGCGGAAGGCGTTCAAGAGATCGACTATAAAGATATCGCAACGCTGAAAAACTACATCACCGAAAGCGGTAAGATTGTCCCAAGCCGTATCACCGGTACTCGTGCAAAATACCAGCGTCAGCTGGCTCGCGCTATCAAACGCGCTCGCTACCTGTCCCTGCTGCCGTACACTGATCGTCATCAGTAATCGGGCACGGTCCATTAATACGACTTTAAGAGGATAAGGTAATGCAAGTTATTCTGCTTGATAAAGTAGCAAACCTGGGCAGCCTGGGTGATCAGGTAAACGTTAAAGCGGGCTACGCTCGTAACTTCCTGGTTCCACAGGGTAAAGCTGTTCCTGCTACCAAGAAAAACGTAGAGTTTTTCGAAGCACGTCGTGCTGAACTGGAAGCCAAACTGGCTGACGTTCTGGCGGCTGCTAACGCTCGCGCTGAAGAAATCAACGCACTGGGCACCGTTACTATCGCGTCTAAATCAGGCGACGAAGGTAAACTGTTCGGTTCCATCGGTACCCGCGATATCGCTGATGCAGTAACTGCAGCTGGCGTTAAAGTGGCTAAGAGCGAAGTTCGTATGCCGAACGGCGTTCTGCGTACCACCGGTGAGCACGAAGTGGACTTCCAGGTTCACAGCGAAGTCTTCGCTAAACTGGTTGTTAACGTTGTTGCTGAGTAAGTAATTACTCGTCACCACGTCGAAGCGCCGGCCTTGTGCCGGCGTTTTGCTTTTTAATGAGACCTGTCCCACCTTTTGCCTTCCAGGGTAGCTATTCCCGCTGCATTCTCTGATAATAAAATGAAACGCCATTTTATCTTCGAGATTTGCTATGGACTCCGTTCTCCCCACGCCGATTTTTGCCCGTAAAAACATCGTTTTCGCCTGCGCGACGCTGTGCTGTTTGTTATGGGGCAGCTCCTATCCCGCGATTAAGAGCGGCTACGAACTCTTTCAGATCGCCACCAACGACATTCCCTCAAAAGTGGTCTTTGCCGGTTATCGCTTTGTGTTTGCCGGCCTGCTGTTGCTGCTGTTAGCCCTTGCCCAGCGCAAACCAATTGGTCGGCTCAGCCCACGGCAGTTTGGCCAGCTAACGATCCTCGGCCTGACGCAGACGGCGATCCAGTACACCTTCTTTTATATCGGCCTCGCTTACACGACGGGCGCGAAAGGGTCGATCATGAACGCTACCGCCACCTTCTTCAGCGTCATGCTGGCGCACTTCATCTATCAGAACGACAGGATCAGCTATAACAAAGCTCTCGGCTGTATTCTCGGTTTTGCCGGGGTGATGATCGTCAACTTTAACAGCGGCTTGCAGGACTTCCACTTTGTCTGGAACGGTGACGGTTTTGTGGTGCTGGCGGCGTTTATCCTCTCTGCCGCCACGTTGTACGGCAAACGTATTTCCCAGACGGTGGATCCGATGGTGATGACCGGCTGGCAGCTGGCGATCGGTGGGGTGATGCTGGTGGTGGGCGGCTACATCACCGGCGGGACGCTGGCACTCCCCAGCGTCAAAGCGGCGGCAATCCTGGGTTATCTGACCCTGCTCTCGTCGGTGGCGTTCGCGCTGTGGAGTTTGCTGCTGAAGTACAACCGCGTCAGCATGATTGCGCCTTTCAACTTTTTAGTACCGGTGGCCGGCACCGTGCTTTCCGCCATTTTCCTTGGGGAAAATATCCTCGAGATCAAATATGCCGTGGCGCTGGTGCTGGTCTGCTCGGGGATCTGGTGGGTCAATAAAGTGAGTGGAAAACAGGCCCGGTAAGCATCACGCCACCGGGCAAAGGGCTATTTTGCGCGAACGAAGCTGCCGTCCGCCTGACGGGTAAACAGCACCTGCTGGCCATTGCCGCTGTCAATGGTCAGCCCGGTCACCACGCCGCTCGCATTCTGGCGGATCTGCACCATCTGACCGTTTTGCAGATTACTCAGCGGCTTACCGGCACCTTCAACCTGTGCCATCGCATAGACATCCGTCGGCGGCAGGTTGTGATCGCGGAACAGCTGCGCCATCGTTTTGCCGGACTCTACCCGGTAAGAACGCCACTGCTGTTCGATACCCGGCACCGGCTGCGACTGTACAGGCGCGGCGGCCTGCTCCTGCGGTTGCTCTTCCTGAATCGGCTCCGGCTCAACCGGCGCCATCTGGCCCGGATCGTTTGTCGGGGAAACCAGCTGCGTCTGCATCGGCTGGGTATCAGGTTGCGGCTGCGTCTGCGAGCGGAAATCCAGTTCGGCATCCCGCCTGACAGGCGTTGTCGCGCTGTCGTCAGCGCCTGGCAGCAGAAAACCAACGATAACCATCAGCGCACCGATGATAATGCCTCTGCGGTGCAGGGGCGGCAGCGGGTCCATGATGCGAAAGTTGTCTGGCGCATGCCAGATTTTCGTCAGGGTAGGTTTTAGTTCAAATGGCCCGGGCATGGCTCTCCTCCTGCTCCGCGTCTTTTTTCCTGTCCCGAGAAGTATAGTTCGCTAACTGCCTGATGAGCGTAGCAAACCCGGCTTCCGTGACACACATTCGGGAAAAATCCAGATAGTCTCTATTGTTTCCGTTTCATCGCAATTTGTCATCTTTCGATAAGACAAAGTTTTACCGGATGGAAGGTGGCTGTTATGCTGCCCGCTACTTTAAATGTGATGGAAGGAAATCCCATGACCACCCCGACTTTTGACACAATCGAAGCGCAGGCAAGCTACGGTATTGGTTTGCAGGTAGGACAGCAGCTGAGCGAATCAGGGCTGCAGGGTCTGTTACCAGAAGCGCTGGTGGCGGGTATCGCCGATGCACTGGAAGGTAAGCACCCGGCTGTTCCGGTAGATGTGGTTCACCGCGCGCTGCGCGAAATCCACGAACGTGCTGACTCCGTGCGTCGCGCGCGTTTTGAAGAGATGGCTGCGGCAGGCGAGAAATTCCTCGAAGAGAACCGTGAGCGCGAAGGCGTGAACAGCACCGAAACCGGCCTGCAGTTCCGCGTGATCAACCAGGGTGACGGCGCAATCCCGGCGCGTACCGACCACGTTCGCGTGCACTACACCGGTAAACTGATCGACGGCACCGTGTTCGACAGCTCCGTTGCCCGCGGCGAACCGGCTGAATTCCCGGTCAACGGCGTGATCCCAGGCTGGATCGAAGCCCTGACCCTGATGCCGGTAGGCTCCAAATGGGAACTGACTATTCCTCAGAACCTGGCCTACGGCGAGCGTGGCGCAGGCGCGTCCATCCCGCCATTCAGCACCCTGGTGTTTGAAGTCGAGCTGCTGGAAATTCTGTAATCCTGCTCTCTTTCCTCTCCCCGACCGGGGAGGGGAAATCAGTTAAAAAACCTATAGTTACGCGCTAATCAACAGATTATCTTGCAAATGATCGCATTAAGTGTATTTTTGTGAGCTGTTTTGCGTTGCTTAAGTGATATGACACTCACTTTCAACATATTGTTAACATAATATTTAAATCATAGTATTCATCCCGCCGATTCTTACCTAATATCGATGAGTCCTTAATCGGGCCGTCGCTTTTCGACGTAATAAAGGGCCAGAAGAGCCTAAACAACACAGGCAGTTACAACAGGAAAACATCACATGGTAGATCAGGTAAAAGTCGTTGCCGACGAAGAGGCACCGTCTGAACAGTCGCTACGGCGCAATCTCACAAACCGTCATATTCAGTTAATCGCCATTGGCGGTGCCATTGGTACCGGGCTCTTTATGGGGTCAGGCAAAACCATTAGCCTTGCCGGTCCGTCGATCATTTTTGTCTATATGATCATCGGCTTCATGCTCTTTTTCGTGATGCGTGCAATGGGAGAGCTGCTGCTCTCGAATCTCGAATACAAATCCTTCAGTGACTTTGCCTCCGACCTTCTCGGGCCGTGGGCGGGTTATTTCACCGGCTGGACCTACTGGTTCTGCTGGGTGGTCACCGGGATGGCTGATGTTGTCGCCATTACGGCCTATGCCCAGTTCTGGTTCCCCGGACTGTCGGACTGGGTTGCCTCGCTGGCAGTGATTGTTCTGCTGCTGAGCCTTAACCTCGCCACCGTAAAAATGTTCGGTGAGATGGAGTTCTGGTTCGCGATGATTAAAATCGTCGCCATTGTTGGCCTGATTGTGGTCGGCCTGGTGATGGTGATGACCCACTTCACCTCTCCGACGGGCGTAGAAGCCTCGTTCTCCCACCTGTGGAATGACGGCGGCTGGTTCCCGAAAGGGCTGAGCGGATTCTTTGCCGGCTTCCAGATTGCGGTCTTCGCTTTCGTGGGGGTTGAGCTGGTAGGTACTACTGCCGCAGAAACCAAAGATCCGGAGAAATCCCTGCCGCGGGCGATCAACTCCATTCCGATCCGCATCATCACGTTCTATGTGTTTGCGTTGATCATTATTATGTCCGTCACGCCGTGGAGCTCCGTCGTACCGACCAAGAGCCCGTTCGTTGAGCTGTTCGTGCTGGTTGGCCTGCCGGCTGCGGCGAGCCTGATTAACTTCGTGGTGCTGACCTCTGCGGCCTCGTCGGCTAATAGCGGCGTGTTCTCCACCAGCCGCATGCTGTTCGGCCTGGCGCAGGAAGGCGTGGCGCCGAGCGCGTTCGCCAAGCTGTCAAAGCGTGCGGTACCGGCGAAAGGGCTGACCTTCTCCTGTATCTGTCTGCTGGGCGGCGTGGTGATGCTCTACGTGAATCCGAGCGTGATTGGCGCGTTCACCATGATCACCACCGTCTCGGCGATCCTGTTCATGTTCGTCTGGACCATCATCCTGTGCTCGTACCTGGTGTACCGCAAAAAGCGTCCACACCTGCATGAAAAATCGATCTACAAGATGCCGCTGGGCAAGCTGATGTGCTGGGTCTGCATGGCGTTCTTCGTGTTTGTGCTGGTACTGCTGACGCTGGAAGAGGATACCCGTCAGGCGCTGATCGTCACGCCGCTGTGGTTTATCGCGCTGGGGCTGGGCTGGCTGTTTATCGGTAAGAAAAGAATGGCAGGCGTAAGATAAAAGCAAAACGGCAACGTCGGTTGCCGTTTTTTATGTGTTCTCCCTCTCCCTGTGGGAGAGGGGCGGGGTGAGGGCATCAGGCCGCAGCGGCTTTTTTTATTCCCCGGCCAGCGCCCGCGGGAACAGCACGTTATTCTCGAGGCTGATGTGCTCCATCAGATCGTCGATCATCTCGTTAATCCCGTTATACATCGCGCGCCAGGTGGTGCAGGCATCCGCCGGTGGGGTGACATTATTGGTGATATGTTTGAGCACCTCCACCAGTTCACCCGCGTCGTCATGCTCGCTTTCCATCACGCTGATAGGCCCCATCGCCTGGCTACCCATCCCCTGTTTAATCATCGGGAACAGGATCTGCTCTTCTTTCATCATGTGGCTGGATAGCTCTTCGTGCAGCATGGTCAGGTTTTTCGCCAGGCCGCGCGGGACAGAGGCTTTCTCCGCATGGACACGTTCAACTTTGGTCGCCTGCAGGATCAGTTCCGGCAGCTGTTCGCGGTGACGGTCATGGTAACGGACGATGATGTGATTGATAATTTCGCCCAGCGCCACGCTGCGCCAGTCTTTTTCCAGCGGCTGCTCAGCCAGTTTCGCCAGTTCAGCTTCGATGAGGTCCAGATCCAGTTCCTTACGCGATGCCGCACGCGCCAGGGTTTGCTTACCGCCGCAGCAGTAATCCATATCGTATTTACGAAACAGCGCAGAAGCGCGTGGAATGGAGAGCGCCAGCTCGCCTAAAGGTTGGTCGCGGAAGGCCATGGTCGTTACCTCATCGTTATTTGATAAGATGTATTTTAAATGCATCTTTGAGGCGAGGATATAACCCTTTAGGAGCAGAGGGTAAAAAGGCGGGCAATTCTAAAAACTTTCTTATGTTTTAACTTGCTGAAAGGATTTAATTATTTCCGAAAAACAGGGTGGTTAGACCACGAAACGTTAAATAACACGCCTGCTTTGCCGATATGTCCTCCACAGACAATGTCCTGCACATAAGGTTAAGAATGTTTAAACGGATTAAAGTAATCACCCTGTTAGTCTCGGTACTGCTGGTGCTCGGACTGATGCAAATCATCGCCGCGACAGTTTTTATCAATGCCCTGAATAATGATAAGGACAATTTCACCGTCTCCCAGCTGTCCAGCCAGAACGTGGCAGAGTTTACCGACGCGTGGATCAGCCTGAACCAGGCGCGCGTTACCCTTAACCGCGGCATGCTCCGTCTGCAAAGCAGCACGGCGACCGAGATCAACGGCACGCAGCTGGGTGAGCTGGTCACTGCCGCAAAAGCGCTGTTGGCCGAGGCGCAGGGCCATTACGACAAATATTATGCCCTGCCGGAAACACCGGGCATGGATGAGAAGCTGGCGGAGCGGCTGGAAGAGCAGTATCGCGCTTACCACACCACGCTGGCGAAAATGAACGAGCTGCTGGCCGAGGGCAAGCTGGACGATATGTTCAAGCAGAATGCCGAGAAGAAGCAGGTGGCGATGCAGGCGGTATACCGCGAATGGCGTGAGGCGCAGGCGAAGTTGACCCGCGCGGGCATCACCGATAACGAGAACGACTACCAGCGTATCCTGTGGATCCTCTCGTCCATTATGGTGATTGTGGTGGCGGTGATTGTCGCCAGCTGGATCGCCATGCGCAACGTGCTGCTGAAGCCGCTGCATGAGGTCATTGCCCATATTCGCGCTATTGCCGCCGGCGACCTGACCCAGCCGGTTAATGCCCACGGCCAGAACGAAATGGCGATGCTGGCACGCAACGTTGACGAGATGCAAAAGGCGCTGGCCAATACCGTAGGCGTGGTCCGCGATGGGGCGGATACCATTTATACCGGTGCCGGTGAAATCTCCGCAGGCAGCAACGATCTCTCTTCCCGTACCGAGCAGCAGGCGGCCTCCCTGGAAGAGACGGCGGCCAGCATGGAGCAGTTAACGGCCACAGTGAAGCAGAACGCCGATAACGCCCGTCAGGCGTCACGCCTGGCCCTGGACGCTTCCTCTACCGCGAAGAAAGGCGGTAACGTGGTTGAAGGCGTGGTGCGCACCATGGACGAGATCGCTACCAGCTCCAGCAAGATTGCCCAGATCACCAACGTGATTGACGGCATTGCCTTCCAGACCAACATTCTGGCGCTGAACGCGGCGGTAGAAGCGGCGCGTGCTGGCGAGCAGGGGCGTGGGTTTGCGGTAGTAGCAGGGGAAGTACGTACTCTGGCCCAGCGCAGCGCCCAGGCCGCGAAAGAGATCAAAGGCCTGATCGACGACTCTGGCGCGCGCGTCAGTGCGGGTTCCGCGCTGGTGAATGAAGCCGGAGCGACGATGGCGGAAATTGTCAGCGCCGTGACCCGCGTGACCGACATCATGGGCGAAATCGCTTCCGCCTCGGATGAGCAGAGCCGGGGGATTGATCAGGTAGGCCAGGCGGTCGCCGAGATGGATCGTGTGACCCAGCAGAACGCCTCGCTGGTTGAGGAGTCCGCAGCGGCAGCGGCGGCGCTGGAAGAGCAGGCGGCACGTCTGAACGAGGCGGTAGCGGTGTTTAAGATTGTCCACGGCCAGGCAGCCAAAGCGGCGCCGGTGAAAACCTATACTGCAAAAGCAAAACCGGTGCTGGCGACCACGGACGCTAACTGGGAAACCTTCTGACAGATGCCGGGTGGCGGCTTCGCCTTACCCGGCCTACGGAACTACGAAACCGGCACTACTGCCGGTTTTTCCGGCTTCGCACTTACCGCGATCACCACTCCCACCACCAGCAACACAATCCCCGTCCCGGTTAACAGCGGCGGCAGGCTCTGGCGCATCAAAAAGGTATACAACAGCCCGGCCAGGGTTTCGAAAACGATCAACGGCCCTAAAATCACCGTCGGTAATTTCTGGCTGGCGACGTTCCAGCACAGGGCTCCCACCCACGAGCAGCAGACAGCAATCACCACCATCAGCCCGAGAAAGACCCAGGGCCGCGGCCCCAGCGGCAGGGCAAAGTCCGGCTGCTGCACATTCAGCCAGGCGCAGGCGGCGAGATAGCCCAGCAGCGACACCGGCAGCGTCACCAGCGCCTGAGCGGTGGCCCACATCATCGGATGTTTGTCCGGATTTTCCCGCAGCCAGCGGGCATTACGCAGGGCATACCACGCCCAGCAGACCACCGACACCGACGCCAGCAGGATCCCTGAGACATAGCGCCAGCCGCTGCCCCCGGCCACGCCGTGACGCAGCTCGGCAATGTTGACGCAGGCCAGCCCCAGCGCAATCGCCACCAGGCCGGGCACCATCTTTGACCACGCCAGTTTGCCGTCGCGCTGGCTGTAGAGCAGATTGGCGAACACCGGGATCACCACCGGCAGCGTGCCGATGATCATCGTCGAGACGGGCGCCCCGGTGCGCTGGATGGCACTCGCCAGGCAGATGTAATAGATCAGGTTGCCCATCATGGTCAGCGCGAGGGCGGTCAGCCAGTCCTGGCGAGAAAGCTGACGTAACCGCGTCCGGCCCAGCCAGGCGATCGGCAGGGCGATCAGCCCCAGCGCCAGATAGCGCCCCATCGACTGCAACGCCGCCGGGTACTCCGGCACAATCAGCGGGCCGACAAAAATCAGCCCCCACATTAACCCTGCAAGCAGGGCATACAACACGCCGCTAACCATTTTCGTATCCATTTTCGCTAAACCTGCTGGCAGTGTAGAAGGGCAGAAGGGGGGCGTATTGTATGAGATTGCGCATTAGCGCTTCGCGACCTGTTTCTGGTAGCGCACGGGAGTGATGCCGTACCGACGGGTAAACGCCCGGGTCAGGTGCGACTGATCGGTCAGACCCGTTGCGGCGGCCACCTCTGCCGCTGGCAGGCCCTGCGTAAGAAAGGCTTTGGCGCGCCACAGGCGGATCGCCATCAGCATCTGATGGGGCGTGACGTGAAAGTGGGCCTTGAACTGGCGCTGAAAATGGTACGGGCTGAGGGACACCACCTGCGCCAGCTCATCAAGCGTCAGGGAGTGCATATAGTTGTCATGCAGATAATCGCGCACGCGATCGAAACGATGCGCCCCTTCAGGCAATACCGGAGCATGACGCGCCAGCGGCTGGAAGGTATCAATCAGATCCAGCAGCAGGCCTTTTTGCGCCAGCGGATCGTCGGTGTGCCACAGGCCATAGATCAGCTGACAGATCTGCCGGGAACGGCGCGGATCGTGGCGGGTCACGTCGCTAAACCACCAGTGACGAATGCCTGTCACCTCTTCCAGCAAATCTGGCTCGAGGTAGATCATCCGGTAGCGCCAGCCGTCGGCGGTTTCGGCCTCGCCGGTATGCAGCTCATCGGGATTCATGGTGACAACGGAATGGACGGGGGCCACGTACTGGGTCCCGCGATAGCGAAAGCGTTCGGCACCGGCTTCAATGGCGCCGATACCGAAGGCCTCGTGGGTGTGCGGCTCAAAGGCGTAGCGTGAGATATGGGCGTGATAGAGCTCTACGCCCGGCAGCTGCGCCAGATGGCGAAAGCGCGCGCTGTCTCTCTCATCGAAGAACTGTTCGGGTACGCCTTGCACGGTGAGCCTCCTCGCGGGTCAGATTTCATTATCAGAGATGACCCGCGGGGATGCCACAATAATTAACCACATTTTAACAATTACAGGATGCCTTTCACGCTCTCGGCCAGCGTCGTGGTCGGGCGACCCAGCAGCGCGCTCAGGGTGCGGCTGTCATCAAACAGACCGCCTTTCGAGGCACCCACGTCGGAGTCGGCCAGCATATCCGCCAGGCCCGCCGGCAAGCCCACGCCCTTCAGCGCGGCGGCAAAATCGGCCTCGCTCAGGTTCTGGTACGCCACGTTTTTCCCGCTCTGGCGGCTGAGTTCGGCAGCCAGGTCGCTTAAGGTCCACGCCTGGTCACCCGCCAGCTCGTACACTTTCCCGGCATGACCCTCTTCGCTGATAACCCGGGCCGCGGCGGCGGCATAGTCGGCGCGAGTGGCAGAGGCGATTTTGCCCTCACCCGCAGAGCCGATGAATACCCCGTGCTCCAGCGCAGGTGGGGCGCTGGCGAGGTAGTTTTCGGTATACCAGCCGTTACGCAGCAGGGCGTAAGGAATGCCGGATTGTGCCAGCGCTTTTTCGGTGTCGACGTGCTCCACGTGCAGCCCCAGCGGTGAGGTGTCGGCATGTAGCAGGCTGGTGTAGGCGATAAATTTCACCCCCGCCGCCTTAGCCGCGTTAATCACGTTCTGATGCTGCGGCGCGCGCTGGCCCACTTCACTGGAGGAGATCAGCAGCAGTTTATCCACGCCCGCGAGTGCGGCGGTAAAGGCGGCCTGGTCGGTGTAATCGGCCTGACGGACGATCACCCCTTGCTGGCTCAGCGCGTCGGCCTTGGCCGGGTTACGCACAATGGCGACCAGCTGGCTGGCCGGAACAGTTTTCAGCAGCTGTTCAATAACGAGTTGGCCAAGCTGGCCGGTAGCGCCGGTAATCGCGATCATGATGAATATCCTTCGTCTCGTGTGAATGTTGTGGCACACTACCACCCAAACTAACTTTTAGTAAGTACGTACAAAAAGGTAAGTATCAAATGACCAATCCAACCCTCAGCGAGCAGATGCGCGACGGCAATCTCTTTGCCGAGCAGTGCCCTTCCCGGGATGTGCTTAAGCATGTAACCAGCCGCTGGGGCGTGCTGATCCTGGTGGCGTTGCGTCAGGGCACCCATCGCTTTAGCGATCTGCGGCGCAAGATGGGCGGGGTGAGCGAGAAGATGCTGGCCCAGTCGCTGCAGGCCCTGGAGCAGGATGGCTTTATCAATCGCGTGTCGTACCCGGTGGTGCCTCCGCACGTGGAGTACAGCCTGACGCCGCTGGGGGAAGAGGTGAGCGAGAAGGTGGCAGCGCTGGCCGACTGGATCGAGCTGAATTTACCGCAGGTGATGAGTAACAGGGGGGATCGTGCGGCCTGATTGCCTGGCTGACGGTTTTGTAGGCCCGGCAAGCGAAGCGCCGCCGGGCATTGCGCGGTCTGATTGCCGGGTGGCGGCTGCGCCTTACCCGGCCTACGAAACCGCACTTGCTTTTACCTGCTTAAATCCACCTGATAAATCGCAAATCCGATCTCATCGGTGGCTACCTGCTGCATCGGATACTGCGCTTTCTCTTTGATAAACGCCGCCGCTTTTTCGGATGGCGCGGTCTCAAAGCGAATATCCAGCTTCACGTTGCTGTGGATCGGCGCCAGGCGCCAGTTGTTGTCCGCTGCCGGGTGGATTTCACCTGCGTTTTTCGACTGCTCACCGATCCACGCCGCCAGCACCGAGCGGTTCTCGTCCGGGGAGGCAAAGGCGATGTGACTGTCACCGGTCCCGGCAAACTTGCCGCCGTAGGCGCGGTAGTTATTGGTGGCCACCAGGAAGGTCGCTTTTGGATCAATTGGTTTGCCGTTGAAGGTCAGGTTTTTAATGCGCTCCGCCTGGGCATTCACCACCTGGCACTCGCCGTCATATTTCGCTGGCTGGGAGACATCAATCTGGTACTCCACGCCGTCGATGACGTCGAAGTTATAGGTGCGGAATCCGTCCCAGTTGATCAGCGCCTGCGGTTGGGTGCTGTTGACATCGATCTGGTTGAACTGCCCGGCTGAGCACTCCAGCCACTCCTTCACCTCCTGGCCGGTGGCTTTAACCACCACCAGGGTGTTCGGATAGAGATAGAGATCGGCGGCGTTACGGAAGGTCAGCTGGCCTTTCTCCACTTCGACATAGCTGGCCGGATCGTTCTTGCGTCCGCCCACCTTAAACGGCGCGGCGGCGGAGAGCACAGGCAGTTTGGCCAGATCCGGATCGCCCTGAATATAGCGCTCCACGTAGGCTTTCTGCGCCAGGTTCACCACCTGCACGGTAGGATCGTCCTGCACCAGCGACAGGTAGCTGTACATGTTGTCGGAAGAGTTGCCGATCGGTTTGCTGACAAACTCGCGGGTGGCATCGTGGTCGTGCTTCAGCACCTCGACGATCTTTTTATCCTCGCCCACCAGCGCTTTTTTGGCGGCCAGATCGTAAATCGGCCGCGCTTCGGCCTTCGACTCGGTCACCTGCCATTTACCGCCGTCATTATTCAGCACCAGATCGACCACCCCCAGGTGATCGCCCCACATGCCCGGCATCACCGCCGGCACGCCGTTCAGCGTCCCCTTGGCAATGTCCGCCCCTTTGATATTGGCGAAATCTTTGCCCGGGAACACCGCGTGGGCGTGGCCGAAGAGAATGGCGTCGACGCCTTTCACTTCGCTGAGGTAATAGACCGAGTTTTCCGCCATCGCCTGATACGGATCGGCAGAGAGACCGGAGTGCGCCACCACCACCACCAGATCGGCGCCTTTTTCGCGCATTTCCGGCACATATTTGCGCGCGGTTTCGGTAATGTCGTTAACCGTCACTTTGCCGCTCAGGTTGGCTTTATCCCAGGTCATGATCTGCGGCGGCACAAAGCCGATATAGCCGATCTTCAGGGTCTGCGGTTTTCCATCCTGATCGACTACGATGGTCTCTTTGATCAGATAAGGCGTAAACAGCGGTTTGTTGGTCTTAACGTCGATGATATTGGCGTTAACGTACGGGAATTTGGCCCCCGACAGCGCCATGTGCAGATAATCCAGCCCGTAGTTAAATTCGTGGTTACCGAGGTTACCCACCGCATAATCCAGGGTGTTTAGCGCCTTATAAACTGGATGGATATCGCCCTTTTTCAGACCTTTCGCCGCCATGTAATCGCCAAGCGGACTACCCTGAATTAAGTCTCCGTTATCGACCAGGACGCTGTTTTTCACTTCGCTACGGGCGGCATTAATCAGGCTGGCAGTGCGCACCAGGCCGAATTTTTCCGTCGGCGCATCTTTGTAGTAGTCGAAGTCCATCATATTGCTGTGCAGGTCGGTAGTTTCCAGAATGCGGAGATCGACCGTCGCTGCCTGTACGCTCGCCGCAATCAGCGTCGCCAGGAGCGTTGCGCTAAACTTAATCATCAGAGGAGTCCTTTTTTTGAACCAGGCCACAAAAGAATATGTATCTATATTTTTTTGCTTACAGAATTGTGAATCCTGCCAGAAAAAAGTGCCCTGAAACCGGAATTGCTTCACAGATAGCGGATTTATTCACAATGCGATATAAATAAAACAAAGAGTTAAACCCACTGTGTTAACAAAGAGGTGGAGAATGTTAGATAAAATTTGTCAGCTCGCACGGGATGCGGGCGATGCCATTATGCAGGTCTATGATGGCAAGATCCCGATGGACGTGATCCAAAAAATCGATGACTCACCGGTGACCGCCGCCGATCTCGCGGCGCACGGGGTGATCCTCCAGGGCTTGCAGGCGCTGACGCCTGATATTCCGGTGCTGTCCGAAGAGGATCCTCAGCCCTGGGAAGAGCGCCAGCACTGGCAGCGTTACTGGCTGGTCGACCCGCTGGACGGCACCAAGGAGTTCATCAAACGTAATGGTGAATTCACCGTGAACATTGCCCTGATTGAGAAAGGCAAAGCGGTGCTGGGGGTGGTCTATGCCCCGGTACTGAAGGTGATGTACAGCGCTGCCGACGGCAAAGCGTGGAAAGAGGAGTGCGGCGTGCGCAAGCAGATTCAGGTGCGTGATGCCCGGCCACCGCTGGTGGTGATCAGCCGCTCGCACGCGGATAACGAACTGCAGGAGTACCTGCATCAGCTGGGCGAGCATCAGACGACGTCGATCGGCTCCTCGCTGAAGTTCTGCCTGGTGGCGGAAGGGCAGGCGCAGCTCTATCCCCGTTTCGGGCCAACCAACGTCTGGGATACGGCGGCAGGTCATGCCGTTGCCGCCGCTGCGGGGGCGCACGTTCACGACTGGCAGGGCAAGCCGCTCGACTATACCCCGCGTGAGTCCTTCCTCAATCCCGGCTTCCGGGTCTCGCTTTACTGACCGACGAGCTTATGCAGCAGGGCAGTTACCTGCTGCACCTCTTCCTGGGTCAGCGCCCCGTCTTTCGCCCACTGAATGCGACCCTCTTTATCCAGCACTGCAATCGCCGAACTTTCCTCTTTCAGCTGCCATGCGCCGCGCGCCGTGCCGTTACTGTCGACGATAATCTGTGACCACGGATAGAGCTTTTTATTGCTCTCGAGGCTGCTACGCACAAACATGGCGGAGCCCGGAATCGCATCATCGGTGTTCACAATGGTGGTGGTCTGGTAGCGATCTTTAGGTAAATTTGCCGACTTGATCGCTTCAATTAAGGTTGCGTTTTTCTCTTTTGCCGATGAGCGACCGGCAATATGCAGCACAACTCGCACTTTGCCTGGGAGCTGCGCGCTATTCCATTTTTTGTAGCTAAACTCATTATTGTCGAGGATCAATTCTCCCCGGTCGGCGATGCCCACCGGCGGCACACGTTGTCCCTTCTCAAAACTGTGTGCGGAAGCCATCAGTGGCAGCATCAGGCAGGCGGTTGCCAGAATGTTACGTAGGGTCATGGTGTTTCCTTATTTTTTTAGCAGGTGATCCGACCACTTGGTCTGACGTTTTAATCATATGTGCGATCGCGGCGATTTACCCGCAATCCCGGTGCCAGAGTGAGGGGAAACGCACATATCTGCACAAAAACGAAGGCTTATACTGTCCGAAAGTTACCATTGCAAAGAATATTCTGATTATTTGTCATCAAAAGGTAAATAAACTTATGCAGACTGGGTATCACTGTTTTTCTGGACTATAGTCATTGGGCAATAAATTTGCGCTCCAGAGAGTCGGCCCGATTGTGGCGCCGCAAGAGCGTATGATTCGCAGGAGATAATAGAATGAAAATTTTTCAACGCTACAATCCGCTTCAGGTGGCGAAATACGTAAAAATCCTGTTCCGTGGACGGTTGTATATCAAGGATGTTGGCGCTTTTGAGTTTGATAAGGGCAAAATCCTTGTCCCGAAAGTGAAGGATAAACAGCACTTTTCTGTGATGTCCGAAGTCAACCGTCAGGTTATGCGTCTGCAAACTGAGATGGCTTAACCAACGTGCTATGCAGTAATAAAGCTGTAAAAAAAACGGCTCCCAGAGGGAGCCGTTGATGTTTCTGGCTTAGGCCGAAGCGTTCTCTTCGGCGTCCGGCAGTTTCGGCACCAGCACGGTCGGTTTGTTGTCGATGCGCGTCACCAGCAGCTGGTCGATGCGGTAGTTATCGATATCCACCACTTCGAACTTGTAGCCCGAGAACTTCACCGAGTCGGTGCGTTTCGGGATCTTACGCAGCATAAACATCATAAAGCCGCCAATGGTCTCGTAGTTGCCGGACTGCGGGAACTCGTCGATATCCAGCACGCGCATGACGTCGTCAATCGGCGTACCGCCGTCCACCAGCCATGAGTTCTCATCGCGGGCCACAATCTGCTCTTCCAGACCCTGACCCACCAGATCGCCCATCAGGGTGGTCATCACGTCATTGAGGGTGATGATCCCTACCACCAGCGCGTATTCATTCATGATCACCGCGAAGTCTTCCCCGGCGGTTTTGAAACTTTCCAGCGCTTCAGAGAGCGTCAGGGTGTCCGGGACAATCAGCGTATTGCGTATCTGCACGCCGCTGTTCAGGGCCAGACTCTGGTTCGCCAGCACGCGGTTCAGCAGGTCTTTGGAGTCCACATAACCGATGATGTGGTCGATATCCTCATTACAGACCAGGAACTTGGAGTGCGGATGTTCCGCCACCTTGTTCTTCAGACTCTGCTCGTCTTCGTGCAGATCAAACCAGATCACGTTCTCACGGCCGGTCATTGACGACGGCACGGTACGCGACTCCAGTTCAAACACGTTCTCGATCAGCTCATGCTCCTGCTTACGCAGCACACCCGCCAGCGCACCCGCTTCGAATACCGCGTAGACATCATCAGAGGTGATGTCGTCTTTACGCACCATCGGCAGCTTGAACAGGCGGAAGATAGTGTTCGCCAGGCCGTTGAAGAACCACACCAGCGGGCGGAACACATACAGGCAGAAGCGCATCGGGTTGATGATGCGCAAAGCCACGGCTTCGGGCGCAATCATACCGATGCGTTTCGGGGTCAAATCGGCAAACAGAATGAACAGGCCAGTCACCAGGGAGAAGGAGAGAATAAAGCTCAGCTGGTCGGAGAGTTCGGGGGAGAAGTAGCGGGAGAAGACGCTATAAAACACCGGTGAAAACGCCGCATCACCGACGATACCGCCAAGAATGGCGACCGCGTTGAGGCCGATTTGCACCACGGTGAAGAACATCCCCGGGTTTTCCTGCATTTTCAGCACGCGTTGAGCATTGATATCGCCATCATCGGCGAGCAGTTTGAGTTTGATTTTACGGGATGCGGCCAGAGAAATTTCTGAAATTGAGAAAAATGCACTGACGGCTATCAGACAAAGTATTACTAAAATACTGTTTAACATATCTTATCCGGCTTCTCGCCAGATCCTCGGAGGGAAGTTGGTCACACAGGGTTGTAGATATTTTGAACACCGGTCCGAAGCGGTAGGCCGGTTATTTCAGCGGCTAGTATAGCGTAACGAACTGTAAAGTCGCCAGAGATCACTTTTTGAGCCGGTTCTGCCCGCAAACAGGCAGAACCGGTTTATTGTTATGCCAGCTGCGGTGGCAGGCAAACGCCAATACCACCGATGCCGCAGTAGCCGTACGGATTTTTGTGCAGGTACTGCTGGTGATCGTCTTCCGCGTAGTAGAACGGCAGGGCGGTGGCGATCTCGGTGGTCACCTGACGGTCGTCGTTGGCAGCGAGCATCGCCTGCTGGAAGCGCGCCAGGCTGTCGCGGGCCGCGGTATCCTGTTCCGGGGTCAGTGGATAGATCGCCGAGCGGTACTGGGTGCCGTGGTCATTGCCCTGACGCATACCTTGCGCCGGATCGTGATTTTCCCAGAACACCTGTAACAGCTGTTCGTAGCTGATGACGTTCGGGTCATACACCACGCGCACCGCCTCGGCATGACCGGTCTGGCCGGAGCAGACTTCGCGATAGGTTGGGTTAGGGGTATAGCCGCCGGTGTAGCCCGCCGCGGTGCTATAGACGCCCGGCAGCTGCCAGAACAGGCGCTCCACGCCCCAGAAGCAGCCCATGGCGAACAGGGCGATGGCCATGCCGTCCGGGACGTTAGTCATTGAGTGACCGTTCACGGCGTGCAGGGTGGCGACGGGCATCGGGGTGTTACGTCCCGGCAATGCCTCCGCCTGAGCAACAAGGTGCTTTTTATCGAATAAACTCACGGTGTGACCTCCGGGCAGGTGATGTTTGGGTTAAGGTTGTCACGACGCGTTTAATTGAACACAATAAATGCGGTGAATGAGTCTAGATTTAAACATAAGAAATATTAGGGTGTTTAACCATTTTTCAACCCGTAAATTGGGTTTTGGGCTTTATGCCGTGATCTGCTGCGGAGCGGCACTTCATCTGCTTCCAGGGGTGGAAACAAGGATATTCAGGAGAAAACGTGCCAAAAATCCGCCAGTTATGTTTTGTCAGTCTCTTGCTGACAAGCGGAATCGCCGACGCGGCGAATGTTCGTCTGCAGGTTGAGGGGTTATCCGGCGCGCTGCAAAAAAACGTCCGCGCACAGCTCTCCACGATCGAGAGCGACGAAGTGACGCCAGACCGTCGCTTCCGCGCCCGCGTGGATGATGCTATCCGCGGCGGTTTAAAAGCGCTCGGTTACTACGAACCGACTATCGACTTCGAACTGCGTCCACCTCCGGCCAAAGGTCGGCAGGTGCTGATTGCCCGCGTCAAGCCGGGTGAGCCGGTGCTGATCGGCGGTACCGATGTGGTGCTGCGCGGCGGCGCGCGCACGGATCATGACTACCTTGATCTGTTGAGTACGCGCCCGAAGAACGGCACCGTGCTCAATCACAGCGACTATGACGGCTTCAAAAAAGATCTGACGAAAGTGGCTCTGCGCAAAGGCTACTTCGACAGCCAGTTCAATAAAAGCCAGCTCGGCGTCTCCCTCGACCGGCATCAGGCGTTCTGGGATATCGATTACGACAGCGGGGAACGCTACCGCTTTGGCGACGTCACCTTTGAAGGGTCGCAGATCCGCGACGAGTACCTGCAGAATCTGATCCCCTTCAAAGAGGGCGACTATTACCAGTCGAAAGATCTGGCCGAGCTCAACCGCCGCCTGTCGGCTACCGGCTGGTTTAACTCGGTGGTGGTGGCGCCGGAATTTGATAAAGCGCGGCAGACCAAAGTCCTACCGCTGCACGGCGTGGTGTCGCCACGTACCGAGAACACCATTGAGACCGGGGTGGGTTACTCCACCGACGTCGGCCCGCGGGTCAAAGCGACGTGGAAAAAGCCGTGGATGAATTCCTGGGGCCACAGCCTGACCACTAACGCCAGTATCTCCGCGCCTGAGCAACAGCTTGATTTCAGCTATAAAATGCCGCTGCTGAAAAACCCGCTCGAGCAGTATTACCTGGTGCAGGGCGGCTTTAAGCGCACCGATCTGAACGATACCGAAGCGGACTCCACGACCCTCGCAGTGTCGCGCTACTGGGATCTCTCCAGCGGCTGGCAGCGTGCCATTAACCTGCGCTGGAGTCTCGACCACTTTACCCAGGCGAACGTGACCAACACCACCATGCTGCTCTATCCGGGGGTGATGATCAGCCGGACCCGCTCCCGCGGCGGGTTGATGCCGACCTGGGGCGATTCCCAGCGCTATTCGGTGGACTACTCCAATACCGCCTGGGGCTCGGATGTGGACTTTGTGGTGGTGCAGGCGCAGAACGCCTGGATCCGCACCCTCTACGATCGTCACCGCTTCGTGATGCGGGGCAATCTCGGCTGGATTGAAACCGGCGACTTCGAAAAAGTGCCGCCGGATCTGCGCTTCTTCGCCGGGGGCGATCGCAGCATTCGTGGCTATAAATACAAATCCATCGCGCCAAAAGATGACGACGGCAAGCTGATCGGGGCCTCGAAGCTGGCCACCGGCTCGCTGGAGTATCAGTACAACGTCACCGGAAAATGGTGGGGGGCGACCTTTATCGACAGCGGGGAGGCGGTGAGCGATATCCGCCGCAGCGACTTCAAAACCGGCGCCGGTGTCGGGGTGCGCTGGGAGTCACCGGTCGGGCCGATCAAGCTCGATTTCGCCGTGCCGGTGGGTGATAAAGATGAACACGGTTTACAGTTTTACATCGGTCTGGGGCCTGAATTATGAGTTTATGGAAGAAAATCAGCCTCGGCGTTGTGCTGTTTATCCTGCTGCTGCTGTCTGCGGTGGCCTTCCTGGTGGGCACCACCAGCGGGCTACATCTGCTGTTTAAGGCGGCTAACCGCTGGGTGCCGGGGCTGGAGATTGGCCAGGTCACCGGCGGTTGGCGGGACCTGCATCTGAAAAACGTCCGCTATGACCAGCCGGGCGTGGCGGTCAACGCCGGGGATCTGCACCTGGCGGTGAAGCTCAGCTGTCTGCGCGACAGCAGCCTGTGCATCAACGATCTGTCGTTAAAAGACGTCTTCGTAACGATCGATTCGAAAAAAATGCCGCAATCGGAGCAGGTCGCTGAAGAGGATAGCGGGCCGCTGGATCTCTCCACGCCATACCCGATTGCCCTTAGCCGGGTGGCGCTGAACAACGTCAACGTTAAAATCGACGACACCACCGTGTCGGTGATGGACTTCACCTCCGGCCTGCGCTGGCAGGAGAAGAACCTGACCCTGACCCCGACCAGCCTGCAGGGGCTGCTGATCGCTCTGCCAAAAGTGGCCGAGGTGGCGCAGGAAGAGATCGTCGAACCAAAAATTCAGAACCCGCAGCCGGAAGAGAAGCCGCTGGGCGAAACGCTGAAAGATCTGTTCTCGAAACCGGTCCTGCCGGAGATGACCGACGTTCACCTGCCGCTGAACCTCAACATCGAGGAGTTCAAGGGCGAGCAGCTGCGTCTGACCGGCGATACCGATCTGACGGTCTTCAACATGCTGCTGAAGGTGAGCAGCATCGACGGCGATATGAAGCTCGACGCGCTGGATATCGATACCAACCAGGGAAGCGTCAACGCCACCGGTAACGCGCAGCTGCGCGATAACTGGCCGGTGGATATCACCCTTAACAGCAGCCTGAACATCGACCCGATCAAGGGCGAGAAGGTGAAGCTGAAGGTGGGCGGTGCCCTGCGCGAGCAGCTGGAGTTTGGCGTTAACCTCTCCGGTCCGGTGGATATGGTGCTGCGCGGTCAGACCCGGCTTGCCGAAGCGGGCCTGCCGCTCAACCTGGAAGTGGTCAGCGAACAGCTCTACTGGCCTTTCACCGGCGAGAAGCAGTACCAGGCCGATGACGTGAAGCTGAAGCTCACTGGCAAAATGACCGATTACACCCTGTCGTTCCGCACGGCGGTGAAAGGGGAGGGGCTACCCTCCGCGGGCATTACCCTTGATGCGAAGGGCAACGAGCAGCAGATCAACCTCGATAAGCTGACGGTCGCGGCGCTGGAGGGTAAAACCGAGCTGACGGCGCTGCTCGACTGGCAGAAGGCGATCAGCTGGCGCGGGGAGCTGAAGCTCACCGGGATCAACACCGCCAAAGAGGTGCCGGACTGGCCATCGAAGCTCGACGGGCTGATTAAAACCCGCGGCAGTCTGTACGGCGGCAGCTGGCAGATGGATGTCCCGGAGCTGAAAATCACCGGCAACGTGAAGCAGAACAAGGTCAACGTGAATGGCTCGCTGAAGGGCAACAGCTATCTGCAGTGGATCATCCCGGGTCTGCACGTGGCGCTGGGCCGCAATACCGCCGACATCAAGGGCGAGCTGGGGGTGAAAGATCTCGATCTGGATGCCACCATCGACGCGCCGAATCTTGATAATGCCCTGCCGGGGCTGGGCGGGACGGCGAAAGGGCTGGTGAAAGTGCGCGGCACGGTCGAAGCCCCACAGCTGCTGGCCGATATCACCGCCAACGGCCTGCGCTGGCAGGAGCTTACCATCGCCCGCCTGCGCGTTGATGGCGACGTCAAATCCACCGATCAGATCGCCGGGCATCTCAACCTGCGCGTCGATCGTATTTCCCAGCCGGGCGTGAACCTCAGTCAGGTCACCCTGGAAGCCAAAGGCAGCGAGAAACAGCACGACCTCCAGCTGCGCGTCCAGGGCGAGCCGGTCTCCGGCCAGCTGCACTTGGCGGGCAGCTTTGACCGCAAAGAGATGCGCTGGAAAGGCACGCTGGATAATACCCGCTTCGCCACCCCGGTGGGGCCATGGTCGTTAACCCGCTCGATTGCGCTGGATTATCGCAATGCGGAGCAGAAGATCAGCATCGGGCCACACTGCTGGACCAACCCGAACGCCGAGCTGTGCGTGCCACAGACCGTTGACGCTGGGGCCGAAGGGCGGGCGGTGGTCAATCTCAACCGTTTCGACCTGGCAATGCTGAAGCCGTTTATGCCGGAGTCGACCCAGGCCAGCGGCGTGTTCAGCGGCAAGGCCGATGTCGCCTGGGATGCCACTAAGCCGGGGCTGCCGCAGGGCAACGTCACGCTTTCCGGGCGTAACGTGAAGGTCACCCAGGTGGTGAACGACGCGCCGCTGCCGCTGGCGTTTACCACCCTCAATCTTACCGCCGATCTGCATAACAACCGCGCCGAGCTGGGTTGGCTGATCCGTCTTGCCAACAACGGCCAGTTTGACGGCCAGATCCAGGTCACCGATCCGCAAGGGCAGCGCAACCTGGGCGGCAACGTCAATATCCGCAATCTCAACCTGGCGATGGCGAACGCTATTTTCTCCCGCGGCGAGAAGGCGGCAGGCATGTTGAATGCCAACCTGCGGCTGGCGGGTAACGCCCAAAGCCCGCAGCTGTTTGGTCAGATGCAGCTCAATGGCGTGGATATCGACGGCAACTTTATGCCATTCGATATGCAGCCGAGCCAGCTGGCGATGAACTTCAACGGCATGAGTTCGACCCTGACCGGGACGGTGCGTACCCAGCAGGGCCAGATCAACCTCAGCGGCGATGCCGACTGGAGCCAGCTCGATAACTGGCGCGCGCGGGTAGCGGCCAAGGGCAGCAAGGTGCGCATCACGGTGCCGCCGATGGTGCGTCTGGACGTCTCGCCGGATGTGGTCTTTGAGGCCACGCCGCAGCTGTTCACCCTCGATGGCCGGGTCGATGTGCCCTGGGCGCGCATCGTGGTGCATGACCTGCCGGAGAGCGCGGTAGGCGTCTCCAGCGACGAGGTGATGCTCGATAAAAATCTGCAGCCGGAAGAGGCGCAGCGGGCTTCGATTCCGATCAACAGCAACCTGATCGTGCACGTGGGCAACAACGTGCGGCTGGATGCCTTTGGTCTGAAGGCGAGGCTGACCGGCGATCTGAAGGTCGCGCAGGATAAGCAGGGTCTGGGCCTGAACGGGCAGATCACCATTCCGGAAGGGCGCTTCCACGCCTACGGCCAGGATCTGATCGTGCGTAAAGGCGAGCTGCTGTTCTCCGGTCCGCCGGATCAGCCGCTGCTGAATATCGAAGCGATCCGTAATCCGGAAGCCACCGAAAATGACGTGATCGCCGGGGTGCGCGTGACCGGCACCGCCGACGAACCGAAAGCGGAAATTTTCTCCGACCCGGCAATGTCCCAGCAGGAAGCGCTCTCATACCTGCTGCGCGGGCAAGGTCTGGACAGCAATCAGAGCGACAGTGCAGCGATGACCTCAATGTTAGTCGGTCTGGGGGTTGCACAAAGTGGTCAGGTTGTGGGTAAAATCGGGGAGACGTTTGGCGTAAGCAATCTGGCGCTGGACACCCAGGGAGTCGGTGACTCTTCGCAGGTGGTGGTCAGCGGCTATGTACTGCCGGGTCTGCAGGTGAAATATGGCGTGGGGATCTTTGACTCGCTGGCGACACTCACGTTACGCTATCGCCTGATGCCTAAGCTATATCTGGAAGCGGTGTCTGGCGTAGACCAGGCGCTCGATTTGCTCTATCAGTTTGAGTTTTAGCAATGCGAATATTTGTTTACGGCAGTTTACGAACCAAGCAAGGCAACAGCCACTGGATGACCAACGCCCAGTTGCTGGGAAATTACAATATTGAACACTACCAGTTGTACAGTCTGGGCCACTATCCAGGCGCGGTTCCGGGGAACGGAACGGTACAGGGTGAGGTTTATCGTATTGATAACGCTACGCTGGCCGAACTTGATGCTTTGCGCACCAAGGGCGGGGAATACGCTCGCCGGTTGATCCAGACCCCCTACGGCAGTGCATGGATGTACGTGTACCAACGTTCGGTCGACGGCCTGACGCTGATTGAAAGCGGTAACTGGTTAGACAGAGACCAGTACTGAGATAAACAACGCCACCTTCGGGTGGCGTTGTTTTTTGACATCCGCGGACGGTTTTGTAGGCCGGGTAAGGCGTAGCCGCCACCCGGCAGCAGGTCGCACAGACAAAAAAAAGCCCCGACAAGTCGGGGCTCTTCACGCAGAAAGAATTACTTCTTCTTCGCGCGTTCGAAAGAGGCAACGATTTCAGCTTTTGCCGCTTCAGCGTTGTCCCAGCCGTCAACCTTAACCCATTTGCCTTTCTCGAGATCTTTGTAATGCTCGAAGAAGTGGGTGATCTGCGCTTTCAGCAGTTCTGGCAGGTCGTTCACATCATTGATGTGATCGTACTCTTTGCTCAGTTTGGTGTGCGGTACCGCAACCAGTTTCGCATCTTCACCGGCTTCGTCGGTCATTTTCAGAACGCCAACCGGACGGCAGCGGATAACCGCGCCTGGCTGCAGTGGGTATGGGGTTGGGACCAGCACGTCTACCGGGTCACCGTCCAGAGACAGGGTGTGGTTGATGTAACCGTAGTTGCACGGATAGAACATCGCGGTAGACATGAAACGGTCAACGAACAGCGCGCCAGTGTCTTTGTCGATTTCGTATTTGATAGGATCAGCGTTCGCCGGGATTTCGATAACTACGTAGATGTCTTCCGGCAGTTCTTTACCCGCTGGGACGTTGAGTAAGCTCATGTCTGTGTCCTTTAAAATGATTGGTAATCAAGTGGCGAGTATTATAGCCAACTGGCACGGAATGTCTTCGCCTGTTTTCGCTATTACCCGCTCCCTGATGTCACTATCAGCCCTTTCTCATGACAAGATAATCCATAAACTCAGCCGCTTTTTTAATGGTCCAATGAAAGCGATTACAAACTTGTGATTAACGTTTTATTCACTTCTCCGAAGTGTGATGTAACACACTCCGTTACATCTCGCATTGTCTATAGTTTTTTCGCAGAACACCTTTTACCCAACAATAAACTACCCTACGAGGACGTTCTTATGTGGAAGCGCTTACTTCTTGTCACAGCAGTTTCAGCAGCCATGTCGTCTATGGCAATGGCCGCCCCATTAACCGTAGGATTCGCACAAGTCGGCTCGGAATCAGGCTGGCGAGCGGCTGAAACCAACGTCGCGAAAAGCGAGGCCGAAAAGCGCGGCATCACGCTGAAAATCGCGGATGGGCAACAAAAGCAGGAAAACCAGATCAAAGCGGTACGCTCTTTTATCGCCCAGGGCGTTGACGCCATCTTCATTGCACCGGTCGTGGCAACAGGCTGGGAGCCGGTACTGAAAGAAGCCAAAGATGCCGAAATTCCGGTCTTCCTGCTCGATCGTTCCATCGATGTAAAAGACAAATCTCTCTATATGACTACCGTCACTGCCGACAACGTTCTGGAAGGCAAATTAATCGGTGAGTGGCTGGTGAAACAGGTGGATGGCAAGCCGTGTAACGTGGTTGAGCTGCAGGGCACCGTCGGTGCCAGCGTGGCCATCGACCGTAAGAAAGGCTTTGCCGATGCCATCTCCAAAGCATCTAACATCAAGATTATCCGCTCTCAGTCCGGCGACTTCACCCGCAGTAAAGGGAAAGAAGTTATGGAGAGCTTCATCAAAGCCGAGAACAACGGCAAAAACATCTGCATGGTTTACGCCCATAACGACGACATGGTGATCGGCGCCATTCAGGCCATTAAAGAAGCGGGTCTGAAACCGGGCACCGATATCCTGACCGGCTCCATCGACGGCGTGCCGGATATCTATAAAGCGATGATCGACAAAGAGGCCAACGCCAGCGTTGAGCTGACGCCAAACATGGCAGGCCCGGCCTTCGACGCGCTGGAAAAATTCAAGAAAGACGGCACCATGCCGGAAAAAGTCACCATCACCAAATCCACCCTCTACCTGCCTGATACCGCGAAAGAAGAGTTAGAGAAGAAGAAAAATATGGGCTACTGATCACTTTTCCCTCTCCCTCCGGGAGAGGGTAGGGTGAGGGGAATTGCCGGGCGGCGCTGCGCTTGCCCGGCCTACGGGTTGTGCCGGGGGACGACATTATGACCACAGACCAACACCAGGAAATCCTCCGCACAGAAGGATTGAGCAAGTACTTTCCCGGCGTAAAAGCGCTGGATAGCGTCGATTTCAGCCTGCGCCGTGGTGAGATTATGGCGTTGCTGGGAGAGAACGGCGCCGGGAAATCCACGCTAATCAAAGCCCTGACCGGCGTCTATCACGCCGATCGCGGCACCATCTGGCTGGAAGGCCAGGCCATATCGCCCAAAAACACCGCCCATGCCCAGCAGCTGGGGATCGGGACGGTCTATCAGGAAGTGAACCTGCTGCCGAACATGTCGGTGGCCGATAACCTGTTTATCGGTCGCGAGCCGCGGCGTTTTGGCTTTTTGCGCCGCAAGGAGATGGAGGCCCGCGCCACCAGGCTGATGGAATCCTACGGCTTTTCCCTCGACGTGCGCGAACCGCTGAACCGTTTTTCAGTGGCGATGCAGCAGATCGTCGCCATCTGCCGCGCCATCGACCTCTCCGCTAAAGTGCTGATCCTCGATGAACCCACCGCCAGCCTGGATACCCAGGAGGTGGAGATGCTCTTCACCCTGATGCGCCAGCTGCGCGATCAGGGGGTGAGCCTGATTTTCGTCACCCACTTCCTCGATCAGGTGTATGAAGTGAGCGACCGCATTACCGTCCTGCGTAACGGCAGCTTTGTCGGCTGCCGTGAAACCCGCGAGCTGCCGCAAATCGAGCTGGTCAAAATGATGCTCGGCCGCGAGCTGGAAACCAACGCCCTGCAGCGTGCGGGCCGCACCCTGCTCAGCGAGAAACCCATTGCGGCGTTCAAGGATTACGGTAGGAAGGGCACCATTGCCCCCTTTAACCTCGAGGTGCGCCCTGGCGAAATCGTCGGCCTGGCGGGGCTACTGGGCTCCGGTCGGACCGAAACCGCGGAGGTGATCTTCGGTATCAAGCCTGCCGACACCGGCAGCGCGCTGATCAAAGGCAAACCCCAGGCGCTGCGTTCCCCGCATCAGGCCTCCAGCCTCGGGATTGGCTTCTGCCCGGAAGACAGGAAAACCGACGGGATTATTGCCGCCGCCTCGGTGCGCGAAAACATCATTCTGGCCCTGCAGGCCCAGCGCGGCTGGCTGCGACCGATCCCGCGTAAAGAGCAGAACGCCATTGCCGAGCGCTTTATTCGCCAGCTGGGGATCCGTACCCCGAGTGCGGAACAGCCGATCGAATTTCTCTCCGGCGGCAACCAGCAGAAGGTGCTGCTGTCGCGCTGGCTGCTGACCAAACCGCAGTTCCTGATCCTCGACGAGCCGACGCGCGGTATCGACGTAGGGGCGCATGCGGAGATCATCCGCCTGATCGAAACCCTCTGCGCCGACGGCCTGGCGCTGCTGGTTATCTCGTCGGAGCTGGAGGAGCTGGTGGGCTACGCGGATCGGGTGATCATCATGCGCGACCGCCAGCAGGTGGCCGAGATCCCGCTGGACGAGCTGTCCGTTCCGGCAATCATGAACGCCATTGCGGCATAAGGAGTAGATCGTGATGCCACGTTCACTTTCTCAGACTGGCGAGCCGAAGCGCCGCTTCCGCTGGCCCACCGGTATGCCGCAAATCATTGCGCTGCTGCTGGTGTTGCTGGTAGATAGCCTCGTTTCGCCGCATTTTTATCAGATTATCCTCCAGGATGGCCGCCTGTTCGGCAGTCCGATTGATATTTTAAACCGCGCTGCCCCGGTGGCGCTGCTGGCGATTGGCATGACGCTGGTGATCGCCACCGGAGGGATCGATCTGTCGGTAGGGGCGGTGATGGCTATCGCCGGGGCCACCGCGGCCTCGATGACCGTGGCCGGACACAGCCTGCCGGTGGTGCTGCTGGTGACCCTGGGCACCGGGGTGCTGGCGGGGTTGTGGAACGGTATCCTGGTCGCGATCCTCAAAATACAGCCCTTCGTCGCCACCCTGATTTTAATGGTGGCCGGACGCGGGGTGGCGCAGCTGATCACCTCCGGGCAGATCGTCACCTTTAACGCCCCTAATCTGGCGTGGATCGGCAGCGGTTCGCTGCTGTTCTTCCCGACGCCGGTGATCATCGTGGTGGTGACCCTGATTGCCTTCTGGCTGTTCACCCGCAAAACCGCGCTCGGGATGTTTATTGAAGCGGTGGGGATTAACATTCGCGCGGCGAAAAACGCCGGGGTCAGTACCCGCCTGATGGTGATGCTGACCTACGTCTTAAGCGGGGTGTGCGCCGCTATTGCCGGGATTATTGTTGCGGCGGATATTCGCGGGGCGGATGCCAACAACGCCGGCCTGTGGCTGGAGCTGGATGCCATTCTGGCAGTGGTGATCGGTGGCGGGTCGCTGATGGGCGGGCGCTTCAACCTGCTGCTGTCGGTGATTGGCGCGCTGATTATTCAGGGGATGAACACTGGGATCCTGCTGTCCGGCTTCCCGCCGGAACTCAACCAGGTGGTGAAAGCGGTAGTGGTGCTCTGCGTGCTGATCGTTCAGTCGCCGCGCTTTATCAGTCTTATTAAGGGGATGCGTGGCCATGATAAAACGTAATTTACCGCTAATGATCACCCTGGGCGTATTCGTGCTGGGCTATCTCTACTGTCTGACGCAGTTCCCCGGCTTTGCCTCGACGCGGGTGATCTGCAACATCCTGACCGATAACGCCTTCCTCGGGATCATTGCCGTCGGCATGACCTTCGTGATCCTCTCCGGCGGGATCGACCTCTCCGTCGGGTCGGTGATCGCCTTTACCGGCGTCTTCCTGGCGAAAGCGATCGGCTACTGGGGGATCTCCCCGCTGCTGGCTTTCCCGCTGGTGCTGGTGATGGGCTGCGCCTTCGGGGCCTTTATGGGCCTGCTGATCGACGCCCTGAAGATCCCGGCGTTTATCATCACCCTCGCCGGGATGTTCTTCCTGCGCGGGGTCAGCTATCTGGTGTCGGAGGAGTCGATCCCGATTAACCATCCGGTCTACGACACCCTCTCCAGCCTGGCGTGGAAAATTCCCGGCGGCGGTCGGCTGAGCATTCTTGGCCTGATCATGTTGGGGGTGGTGGTGATTGGCATTTTCCTTGCCCACCGCACCCGCTTCGGCAACGAGGTGTACGCCATCGGCGGCAGCGCGACCTCCGCCAACCTGATGGGCATCTCCACCCGCAGCACCACCATTCGCATCTATATGCTCTCCACCGGGCTGGCGACGCTGGCGGGGATCGTCTTCTCCATCTATACCCAAGCGGGCTACGCTCTGGCAGGAGTGGGCGTGGAGCTGGACGCGATTGCCTCGGTGGTGATTGGCGGCACGCTGCTCAGCGGCGGGGTCGGCACGGTGCTGGGAACCCTGTTCGGGGTGGCGATCCAGGGGCTGATCCAGACCTATATCAACTTCGACGGCACCCTCAGCTCGTGGTGGACCAAGATTGCGATTGGCATCCTGCTGTTTATCTTTATCGCCCTGCAGCGTGGTCTGACGGTGCTGTGGGAGAACCGCCAGAGCTCCCCTGTCACCCGGGTGAGCACCACCACCCTCAAGCGGTAACCCGCTGAATTTTCGCAATGTCTAAATCTTTTCCGGTAGCGGCCGATAACCCTTAATTCTGTCCAGATTTATCTCGCTACCGGAAATTACATCATGCTGAAAACGCTATCGATTCGTACCGGCTTGCTTTCGTTACTGGCCGTCATGACCCTCCTGCTGCTGCTCGTCAGCGGTATTGGCATTTATGCCCTCACGCAGAGTTCCGCTTCACTGCAGCGCATTAATCATCTTCAGGGCGAGCAGCTGGTGCAGCTCAATTCGGGCTACACCCTGATCCTGCGCGCGCGCAACGAAGCGGGGCAGGCCGTTCGCATGATGGAGGTCGGCCTGCTGGATGACGCCGCCAAATCGGTGAAGAACATCAATGACGAAATCACCCAGGCACAAACCACGTTGAAAAACGTGATCGATAGCGGCGTGGACGATCCAGAAGGTGAAGCGTTGCTGAAGAAGGTTGCGGCGAGTCTCGCGGCCTATAACGCCCAGGGGATCGTGCCGATGCAGAACGCCCTGAAAGCGCAGAGCGCCGATGCGTATTACGATCTGCTGGAGAACCATCTGGTACCGGTGGCGCGTCAGTTCGATAACGACATGCAGGCCTTCCAGACCTGGAGCGAAAGCCGCGGCAAAGCCGAAGTGGCGGCGGTGCAGGCCAGTAAAAGTAAGGTGATGATGCTGATTATTGTCGCCGCGCTGCTGACCGCGGGCATCATTGTGCTGGCCTGGCTGGCCCTGCGCCATATGCTGCTCAAACCGCTCTCCACCTCCATCGCCCAGCTGGAACATGTGGCCGCCGGGGATTTGACCCACGCCCTGACCGCGCCCGCCAGCCAGGAGTTTAACCGCCTGAATGCCGCCATCGAAGAGATGCGCCAGTCACTGATGGGCTCGGTGCTGCGCGTGCGCGACGCCAGCTCGCAGATCGACACCGGCAGCCGGGAGCTGACCGCCGGTAACATGCACCTGGCCCAGCGCACGGAAACGACCGCTACCTCTCTGGAGCAGACCGCAGCCAGCATGGAAGAGCTCACCGCCACGGTGAAACAGAACGCCCACAACGCCGAGCAGGCGCATCAGGTGGCGAAGACGATGTCTGATACCGCGGATCGCGGCAGCGAAATGGTCTGCTACGTGATTGAGAAGATGCGCGACATCTCCGGCAGCGCCGGCCGTATCGCCGATATTCTCAGCGTTATCGACGGCATTGCCTTCCAGACCAATATCCTGGCGCTGAACGCCTCGGTCGAGGCCGCCCGCGCGGGTGAGCAGGGCCGTGGTTTTGCGGTGGTGGCCGGGGAAGTACGTATCCTCGCCAGCCGTAGCGCCGATGCGGCAAAAGAGATCCGCACCCTGATTAGCGATTCGCAGTCACACGTCAGCGAAGGCAGCGAGCTGGCCCAGCAGGCGGGTGAAACCATGGATGAGATTGCCACCGAGGTGATGCGCATGACCCGCCTGATGCGTGAGATTGCTAACGCGTCGCACGAGCAGAGCCGGGGGATTGAGCAGGTGAATATTGCGGTCAATCAGATGGACGAAACCGCGCAACAAAACGCGGCGCTGGTCCAGCAATCTTCCGCCGCGACGCGCTCGCTGGAAGAGCAGTCCCGCGAGCTGATCGAGGCGATGTCGTCCTTTAAACTGTCGATGCAACAGGCATAGCGTTATCACATTCCGGCGCCGCAGCAGGCGTCGGGATGCTCTCACCGATGGACGGCGCGCTGGCGATATGGTCGTGAATCAAGCCCAGCAGCTTTTCCATCTCGGCGGTCAGGTGCAGCGCATAAGGCGTTGGCTCCAGAAACAGACCCTTGCGGTTAAACAGCGGCGCATTAAAAAGCATCCCAAAGCGTTTCAGCGCCAGGCTCACGGCGGGTCTGGACATATCAAGACGTAAAGAGGCTTTGGCCATGCTCCCGCACCTGACGACTTCAATAAATACCGGAATCAGATTGAGGTCGATCCCAGTGGATGAGCGAGAGAGATTTTTCATTTCTGCTGATTTCCATTGAACACTATTTGAACGCCGTAATGATGACGGATTGATTCAGCGGGTTACAGCAGCATTTTTATATAGCTTTATACCGACACCGGTATAAATCGTTGGAAAAATAAAAGGGGCCTTGCGGCCCCTTCTGGTCAAACTCAACAATCAGGCATCCGGGTATTCACGGATTAAGCGTTCAACGTCTTCCACCATATGATCGTTGCCGACGAAGAACGAACGGCGCTGGTGCAGACTCTCAGGAATGATATCCATAATCCGCTCTTTACCGTCGCTGGCTTTGCCGCCCGCCTGCTCGGCGAGGAAGGCCATCGGGTTGCACTCGTACAGCAGACGCAGCTTACCTTCCGGGTGGCTGGCGGTGCTTGGGTAGAGGTAGATCCCACCTTTCAGCAGGTTGCGGTGGAAATCCGCCACCAGGGAGCCGATATAACGTGAGGTATAGGGACGCTGGGTGGCAGTATCCTCTTCCTGGCAGAATTTAATGTATTTCTTCACCCCGGACGGGAATTTGATGTAGTTCCCTTCGTTGATGGAGTAGGTGCTGCCTTTCTGCGGGTAGCGCATGCGTTCCTGGCACAGGCAGAACACGCCCAGCGACGGATCGTAGGTAAAGGCATGCACGCCGCAGCCGGTGGTGTAGACCAGCATGGTGGAGGAGCCGTAAACCACATAGCCTGCCGCAACCTGCTTGTTGCCCGGCTGCAGGAAATCTTCTTCGGTTACCGGGGTGCCGACAGGGGTAACGCGGCGGTAAACAGAGAAAATGGTGCCGACAGAGACGTTAACGTCGATGTTGGAGGAGCCATCCAGAGGATCCATCAGAACGACATATTTTGCGTGTTCACACCCTTCAAAGACCACGATTTCGTCTTCTTCTTCGGAGGCGATCCCCGCCACGATGTCGCGTGCGCGCAGTGCAGCTTTCAGTTTTTCATTCGCGAACAGATCGAGTTTCTGTTGAACTTCGCCCTGCACGTTTTCAGCACCGCTGGCACCCAGGATATCGACCAGACCGGCCTTGTTGATATCGCGATGGATGATCTTGGCGCCCAGCTTTATTGCCGACAACAAAGCAGTGAGTTCACCGGTAGCATGCGAGAACTCGTGCTGCTTTTCGACAATAAATTCACCTAACGTTTTCATAACACCTTCCCTGCATTGGATGTTGAGTAAAGTTGTTGATGCCCAACAATCTTAACAAACTTTCAAATCTTCGCGCAGAGGTGAATCGCGCCAGCTAGGTACAGATTTTCCTGAAATGCGTTTCTCTGCCGCAGACATATGCGTAAAATGTGCGCCACATTGAAGAGGGATAGTGACGTATGCGCATTCATATATTGGGGATTTGTGGCACTTTCATGGGCGGCCTGGCTATGCTGGCGCGCGCTCTTGGCCATGAGGTGACAGGTTCGGACGCCAATGTGTATCCGCCGATGAGCACGCTGCTGGAAAACCAGGGCATCTCACTGATTGAAGGGTACGACGCCAGCCAGCTGGAGCCGCAGCCAGATCTGGTGATCATTGGTAACGCCATGACCCGTGGAAATCCGTGCGTGGAAGCCGTGCTGGAGCGCAACATTCCTTACATGTCTGGCCCGCAGTGGCTGCATGACTTTGTGCTGCGCGATCGCTGGGTTGTTGCTGTTGCGGGGACGCACGGCAAAACCACCACCGCCGGGATGGCGACCTGGATCCTCGAAGCCTGCGGCTACAAGCCGGGCTTTGTGATCGGCGGCGTACCGGGGAATTTCGAGGTTTCTGCCCGCCTGGGCGACAGCCCGTTCTTTGTCATTGAAGCGGACGAATACGACTGCGCCTTCTTTGACAAGCGCTCTAAATTTGTTCATTACTGCCCGCGCACCCTGATCCTCAATAACCTTGAGTTCGATCATGCGGATATCTTCGACGACCTGAAGGCGATTCAGAAGCAGTTCCACCACCTGGTGCGTATCGTGCCGGGCCAGGGGCGCATCATCCTGCCGGAAAACGACGTCAATCTGAAGCAGACCCTGGCGATGGGATGCTGGAGCGAGCAGGAGCTGGTGGGCGAGCAGGGCCACTGGCAGGCGAAAAAACTGACCAACGATGCCTCCCAGTGGGAAGTGCTGCTGGACGGTGAAAAGGTCGGGGAAGTGCACTGGGCGCTGGTGGGCGAACACAACATGCATAACGGCCTGATGGCGATTGCCGCCGCCCGTCATGTGGGCGTATTGCCTGCCGACGCGGCCCATGCGTTGGGGTCATTCATCAACGCCCGTCGCCGTCTTGAACTGCGTGGTGAAGCTAACGGCGTGACGGTGTATGACGATTTTGCCCATCACCCGACGGCGATCCTCGCGACGCTGGCGGCTCTGCGCGGCAAAGTGGGCGGCACGGCACGCATTCTGGCGGTGCTGGAACCCCGCTCCAACACCATGAAGATGGGCATCTGCAAAGACGATCTCGCCCCGTCGTTAGGCCGTGCGGATGAGGTCTTCCTCCTGCAGCCGCAGCACATTCCATGGCAGGTCGCAGAAGTCGCGGACGCCTGTATTCAGCCTGCGCACTGGAGTGCGGATGTCGATGTGCTGGCGGATATGGTGGTGAAAGCCGCTCAGCCGGGGGATCACATTCTGGTGATGAGCAACGGCGGGTTTGGTGGGATCCATCAGAAGCTGCTGGACGGTCTGGCGAAGAAAGCAGAAGTAGCAGAGTAATAAAAAAGCCCGGTGGCGCTAACGCTTACCGGGCCTACAGTTCGTGCGCATTTGTAGGCCGGATAAGGCGTTTACGCCGCCATCCGGCGAACAGCATGCACGAGGATTAACTTTCGGCTTCCGCCAGTTCGCGCAGATACTGGAAGATCAGACGCGCAGATTTCGGCGGCTTATTCCCTTCTTTCTCTTTCTTGGCGTTACGGGCAAGCGTTCGCAGCTGCTGGCGGTCGGCGTCCGGCCACAGGTTCAGCACCTCCGCCAGGGCATCATCGCCATTATCAATAAGACGATCGCGGATCTGCTCCAGCTTATGGAACAGGGCAACCTGCTGGTTATGGCGGTTTTTCAGCTTATCCAGCGCCTGGCGGATAGGCTCTACGTCGCGCTGACGCAACATTTTACCAATCAACTGAAGCTGGCGGCGACGGCCCTCTTTCTTGATGCGCTGTGCCAGTTCGATGGCGGCACGCAGATCCGGATCGAGCGGGATTTTATCCAGCGCGTTCTTACCCAGCTCTACCATTTCCGCACCAAGCTGTTTTAACTCTTCGGCGTCGCGTTTAATTTCACTTTTACTGACCCAGATGATCTCATCATCTTCGTCTTCGATGTCATCACCGGGAACGTCGTCGAGCCAGTCTTCGGGCTGCTTAGTCATGTCAGGCTCCTTAAAAAAAGAGGCTAATCTTACCAGTTTAGGCGCGTACTGAGAAACGGTTCTCTGATAGACTTCAGCTAACTACACCTTACATTATGGCATTTACGATGAAAGTGATCTCACAAGTTGCAGCACAGCGTAAAGCACTGGAAGAGGCCGTCTCCATGGCCCTGGAGCTGGCGTCAGCGAAATCCGACGGGGCAGAAGTCGCCGTCAGTAAAACCACCGGTCTGAGCGTCAGCACCCGCTATGGCGAAGTGGAAAACGTTGAATTTAATAGTGATGGCGCGTTAGGGATTACTGTTTATCACCAGAACCGTAAAGGCAGCGCCTCCTCCACCGACCTCAGCCCGGACGCTATTGCGCGTACCGTGCAGGCGGCGCTGGATATCGCCAGCTACACCTCCCCGGACCCTTATGCGGGCGTGGCAGACAGAGAATTACTGGCCTTTGAAGCCCCGGATCTGGATCTGTTCCACCCGGCAGAAGTGACCCCTGATGAAGCCATTGATTTCGCCGCGCGTGCAGAACAGGCCTCCCTGAATGCCGATAAGCGCATTACCAACACCGAAGGCGGCAGCTTTAACAGCCACTACGGCATCAAGGTGTTTGGCAACAGCCACGGCATGCTGCAGGGCTACAGCTCCACCCGCCACTCGCTTTCCAGCTGCGTCATCGCTGAAGAGAACGGCGACATGGAGCGTGATTACGCCTACACCATTGGCCGCGCGCTGGGCGATCTTCAGTCGCCAGAGTGGGTTGGGATGGAGTGCGCAAAACGCACATTGTCCCGCCTCGCTCCACGAAAACTGTCTACCATGAAAGCACCGGTGATCTTCGCCAATGAAGTGGCGACCGGGCTGTTCGGGCATCTGGTCGGGGCGATCGCGGGTGGCGCGGTGTACCGTAAATCGACCTTCCTGCTCGACGCGCTGGGTACGCAAATTCTGCCAGAATGGCTGACCATTGAAGAGCACCCGCACCTGCTGAAAGGGCTGGCGTCTACGCCGTTCGACAGCGAAGGCGTGCGCACGGAGCGTCGCGATATCATTAAAGACGGCATCCTGACCCAGTGGCTGCTGACCAGCTACTCCGCACGCAAACTGGGGCTGCAAAGCACCGGCCATGCGGGCGGCATCCACAACTGGCGGATCCCGGGTCGTGGCCTGAGCTTTGAGCAGATGCTGAAAGAGATGGGCACCGGGCTGGTGGTAACCGAGTTGATGGGCCAGGGCGTTAGCGGCGTGACCGGCGACTACTCGCGCGGGGCGTCCGGCTTCTGGGTAGAAAACGGTGAAATTCAGTATCCGGTGAGCGAAATTACCATCGCCGGCAACTTAAAGGATATGTGGCGCAATATCGTGACGGTGGGCAACGATATTGAAACCCGCAGTAATATACAGTGTGGATCGGTGTTGTTACCGGAGATGAAGATCGCCGGCCAGTAATACTCAAGCGCACTCCGGTGCGCTTTTTTTTAATAATAAAAAAGGAAGTGAGCAATGCGTAAACATCTGTTAGCAATCGTCGCAGCTTCAACGCTGGTAATGAGTACGTCGGTCCTGGCTGACCTGGAAGACAACATGGACACCCTCAGCGAAAATCTGAAGGTGGTGCAGAAAACGGACAATGCGGCGGAAATGAAAGACGCCCTGACCAAAATGCGTACTGCTGCGGTGGATGCGCAAAAAGAGACCCCGCCGAAGCTGGAAGGCAAAGCGGAAAACAGCGCGGAGATGAAAGATTTCCGTCACGGTCTGGAGACCCTGGTGGGGCAGATTGACGGCGCGCTGAAGCTGGCCAACGAAGGCAAAGTCAAAGAAGCACAGGCGGCAGCCGATGGGTTTGTCACCACGCGTAATACTTATCACAAAAAATACCGCTAATGGGTGCCTGAGCCTTACGTCCTCTCCCGTGTTGCGGAAGATGATTATTGTCAAAGAAATGATCATCAAAACCCTGATACTGGGATCTCTGCGTTTCATGGATGCCTCCTTGCTTTTAAAGCGGGCGAGGTAGCGAACTCCACGGTGTGACGTGTCGTTTCGAGCCCCCGCCCTGATTTTTAGTCAGGCGGGGCTTTCCACTTCCCGTCCCATGCATGAGACGGTCAGTCTCAAGCACCCACGGCCACTCTACCCAATCCGCATAAGAAAACCTTATCCAGCTCACATTTCTACGAGTCTGCTCGTAAACTTTTTCACTTCCACAACGCCGCTTTACCCGCTCAGGAGCGTGATATTCATCACGTAAACCCAGCGAATTATCATCATTCAGTGCAATTATGTGGCACAGATCACTGGCGCCGGGTTCCTTTCCACTTCGAAGTGGAAAGGAACTCGCTACAAACAATTAACCCCCGGCGTTAGTTTTATCCCAGAGCCAATAACGGGGTAAGACGAGTGATTAACGGAACGGTAATAAACGACACTGGAGACCAGGCGGCGCAAACTGAACAGCTCGCCGACACCATGCTCAAGCAGACGTTCACTCTGCTTAGTCATCACCACATTATCCCCAATGCCGTTCAGGAGCAGATGCTCACCTCCCACGTTCGCGCGATGGCGCACCGGTCGGTGACCGGTGAGCCGCTGCCAGAGGTTGAGGCTGACCTGTTCGACGAAATTTCACCTGAATCAATGCGGCTTGCCCGCGAAGTCGTGGCGCAGTTTGGCAACCTTCCTGATGAAGAAGCCTGGCTGCTCTCCGTTCACTTTGAAGTCGCAAAAGACAACCTTTAAGGAGCAACACTATGGAACAAATTACAGTCGTTATCGGCGATCGCCTGGGTAAAGGTCAGAAGGTTGCAGCAGGCGTTGAAAAAGCGGGTGGTCGCGCCGTGGTTGTGCCAGGCGTGGCGGCAGACATGAAGCTGGGTGACGTGATGAAGGCGGAAAACGCCACCTTCGGCATCTCCTTCTGCGGCAGCGGCGGCGCGGGGGCGATCACCGCTCAGACCAAATATGGCTACAAAGCGAAGTACGGCATGCGTTCCGTGGAAGAGGGCGTCACCGCCATCAACGAAGGCTGCAACGTGCTCGGTTTTGGCTTTATGGATAAAGAAGAGCTGGGCGAGCGTCTGGTACAGGCGTGGCAGAAGAAGCACGGCGCATAAGCATGAAAGAACAGTTCACCACCACGGTGAGAGTGAAAGGCAAGGGTGACGCCAAAGCGCGCGCCTTTGCCGACGCGCTGAACCACGTTCAGGCCGCGGTGATGAAAGCATCGCCGCATATCTTACTGCGTATTGAGCCACAGGATGTGCAGGTTGTTCAGGCGCAAGAAGCGGTGCGTAAAGAGGCGTTTCTGTTCTTCTTTTTGCGCCGGGAGAGACGCACCTACAGCGTGGAGCTGGATGTGACCGTCAACGTGACTGCCATCAATCTGGACCAGGTGGACTTTGTCACGCAACGCTGATTCTTACTAATAGGGCAGACTAATGTTCCTGATAATTTTAATAAAATCGCTCATCATCGGCGGCCTGGTTGGCGTCGGCGTGGGCGCCGGGGCTGCACGCATGTTCCATGCGCCTACCACTCAGGGTATGGGCGCATTTCGTACGTTGGGGGAGCTGAACTCCTGTGAAGGGGATCCGGCCTCTCACTTCTCCTTTGGGTTAGGCTTCTTCTTCAACGCCTGGGCCTCGTCGGTTGCGGCGGGTTCCTTCACCCAGGACGTTGACCACCGCATCATCCCGAACTGGGGTGCCGCGGCACTGATGATCAAAAACCGTAACGTCGGCGAGACGCTGCACGATCCCCGCAAAATGGCGATTGCCTGCGGCGTGATCGGCATGATGGTCGTCACCTTCCTGAACCTTACCGCCTCGTCCGTTCCTGCAGCTCTGCAGGTCACCGCCGTGAAGGTGCTGGTACCGGCCGCAAACCTGCTGGTGAACACCGTGATGCCGGTGATCTTCTGGCTGGCGGCTATCGACGCGGGTAAAAAATCGGGCTTCTGGGCCACCGTCTTTGGCGGCGCGGCGCAGCTGATCATGGGTAACGCCGTACCGGGCCTGGTGCTGGGGATCCTGATCGGAAAAGGTGTGGAAGAGAGCGGCTGGAACCACGTCACCAAAGTGATGATGGTCGCCATCGTATTGCTGTTCGTGCTGAGTGGTTTCTTCCGCGGCTTCGACATGAAGATGATTGAATCCTTCCATCTGACCGTGCCGAACTGGCTCGACATGATCCACAACTCGCTCAGCGGCAAGTAACAGGAGCCTCTAAATGGAACAGAATAAAGGTTTTTGGTATGCCGACTGGTCGTTCCCGATCTTCGTTGGCCTGCTCTCCTCCGGCGTGTTCGCCGGGACGCACATGTACTACCTCTACGGCATCGGTGCCTTTAACGAAGTGGCCTTCGTGGCGATGCTGAAAGCGGGCATCGATACCGGTGCCTACGGCGCGGTTGCCGCCTTCGGCGCCAGCTTCCTGTTCGCCCGTATTATCGAAGGCTCCCTGGTAGGGATCCTTGATATCGGCGGGGCGATCCAGACTGGCGTCGGCTTAGGTGTTCCGGCGCTGCTGCTGGGAGCAGGGATTATGTTCCCGGTGACCAACTTCCTTGCCTCGCTGGTAACCGGCCTGGTGATTGGCCTGGCGATTGGTTACATCATCATCCTGGCGCGTAAGTTCACCATCAACCAGAGCAACTCCACCTACGGGGCGGATGTGATGATGGGGGCCGGTAACGCCTCCGGCCGCTTCCTCGGGCCGTTGATTATCCTCAGCGCCATGACCGCGTCGATCCCCATCGGCATCGGTTCCCTGTTAGGTGCTCTGCTGTTCTACATCTGGCAGAAGCCGATTACCGGTGGCGCCATCCTCGGCGCGATGCTGTTGGGCTGGCTGTTCCCGGTCGCCCTTTAATACCCGCGGGCGCTCAGGCGCCCGCCTTATCAGGAGAACCCCATGTTTGATTTACTCCTGCGCCGTGCGCGCCTTACCGACGATACCCTGACCGATATCGCCATTCAGGACGGGAAGATCGCAGCGGTGGGCGACATCACCGATCCCGCCCATCATACCGTTGAGCTGAACGGTGACACCTGGGTCAGCGCAGGCTGGATTGACTCCCACGTCCACTGCTACCCGAACTCCCCGATTTACCATGATGAGCCGGACAGCGTGGGCATTGCCACCGGCGTCACCTCGGTGGTGGACGCGGGCAGTACCGGGGCGGACGACGTGGACGATTTCTATGAAATCACCCGTAAAGCCGCCACCGAGGTCTTTGCCCTGCTGAACATCTCCCGCGTGGGGCTGATTGCCCAGAACGAACTGGCCAATATGGCCAATATCGACGCCAGCGCGGTGAAGCAGGCGGTGAAACGCCACCCGAATTTTATCGTCGGCCTGAAAGCGCGCATGAGCAGCAGCGTGGTCGGTGAGAACGGCATTACGCCGCTGGAGCGCGCCAAAACCATCCAGAAAGAGAACGGCGATCTGCCGCTGATGGTGCACATCGGCAACAACCCGCCGAACCTTGATGAGATTGCCGACCTGCTGAGCTCCGGGGACATCATTACCCACTGCTACAACGGCAAACCGAACCGCATTCTGACCCCGTCCGGCGAGCTGCGTGCCTCTGTCACCAACGCCCTGAAACGCGGCGTGCGTCTGGATGTCGGCCACGGCACGGCGAGCTTCAGCTTTGAGGTGGCGAAACGCGCCATCGCGCTGGGCATTCTGCCGCACACCATCAGCTCGGATATCTACTGTCGCAACCGCATCAACGGCCCGGTGGGCTCGCTGGCCAGCGTGATGTCGAAATTCCTCGCCATTGGCATGTCGCTGCCGCAGGTGATTGAGTGCGTGACCGCCAACGCCGCCGACGGCCTGCGCCTGGCCCATAAAGGCCGCATTCAGCCAGGCCTCGACGCCGACCTGACGCTGTTCACCATTAAACGCCAGCCAACCGTGCTGACGGATGCCGAAAACGACAGCCTGCAGGCTGAACACATTCTGGTGCCGCTTGCCGCGATCCGCGCGGGCAAGGGCTACATGACCGAACAAGGGAGCACGGAACATGCCTTCAATTTTTGAGAAATACAATTTAAAACAGGTCATTAACACCTCCGGGCGCATGACCGCGCTCGGCGTCTCCACCCCGCGCCCGGAAGTGGTGCAGGCGGCCATGGAGGGTATGAACCAGTACTTCGAGATGAAGGATCTGGTCAACAAAACCGGTGAGTACATCGCGAAGTTGTTGGATGTGGAAGGGGCGACCGTCGTCTCTTGCGCCTCGGCGGGCATCGCCCAGTCGGTGGCGGCGGTCCTGGTCAAAGAGAGCGACTGGCTGCTGGAGAACCTGCACATCACCCCGATTGAGAACAACGAGATCGTTCTGCCGAAAGGCCACAACGTCAACTTTGGCGCCCCGGTCGGCACCATGGTGGCGCTGGGCGGCGGCAAGCTGGTGGAAGCCGGTTACGCCAACGAATGCTCCGCCGATCAGCTGGCGGCGGCGATCACTCCGCGCACTGCGGCAATCCTCTATATCAAATCCCACCACTGCGTGCAGAAGAGCATGCTCAGCGTCGAGCAGGCGGCAGTAGTAGCCCGTAAACACGATCTGCCGCTGATCGTCGATGCGGCGGCGGAAGAAGATCTGCACGCTTACTACCGTTCCGGCGCGGACCTGGTGATCTACAGCGGCGCGAAGGCCATCGAAGGGCCAACCAGCGGCCTGGTGATCGGCCGAACTCAGTACGTTGAGTGGGTCAAACGCCAGACGGCGGGCATTGGCCGCGCCATGAAGGTAGGTAAAGAGGGCATTCTGGGCCTGACCTGCGCCATTGAACACTACCTGACGGCGACCAAAGAGAGCGGCGACGAGATGGTGGCGAAGATGACGCCGTTTATCGATGCCCTGAATACCCTCAACGGCGTGACCGCCCGCGTGGTGTGGGACAGCGCCGGGCGTGACATCGCCCGCACCGAGATCAAGTTCGACGAAGCCACCACCGGCGTCGGCACCGCAGATCTGGTCGCGAAACTGAAGCAGGGCGAATACGCCATCTACTTCCGCGGCTACAAGGCTAACGAAGGGATCATCGAAGCCGACGTGCGCAGCGTCAGCGCTGACCAACTGAATATCGTCTATCGCCGCATCAGCGAAGTATTAGGCCAGGAGAAAAAGGCATGAAACTGACCCCCAATTTTTATCGCGACCGCGTCTGCCTGAACGTGCTGGCCGGTTCCAAAGCTAACGCCAGCGCCATCTACGAGGCGGCAGAAGGCCATGTGCTGGTGGGCGTGCTCTCCAAAAACTACCCGGACGTGGAGAGCGCCGTGGCGGATATGCGCGAGTATGCTCAGCTTATCGACAATGCGCTCTCCGTGGGCCTCGGGGCGGGCGATCCGAACCAGTCGGCGATGGTGAGCGAGATCTCCCGCCAGGTGCAGCCACAGCACGTGAACCAGGTCTTTACCGGCGTCGCCACCAGCCGCGCGCTGCTGGGGCAGAGTGAATCCGTGGTCAACGGCCTGGTCTCCCCGACCGGCACCGTCGGGATGGTGAAGATCTCCACCGGCCCGCTGAGCAGCGCGGCACCGGACGGTATCGTCCCGGTGGAAACCGCGATTGCCCTGCTGAAGGATTTTGGCGGCAGCTCAATCAAATACTTCCCGATGGGCGGCCTGAAATGCCGTGACGAATACCAGGCGGTGGCGGAAGCCTGCGCCCGTCACGACTTCTGGCTGGAGCCGACCGGGGGCATCGATCTGGAAAATTATGAAGAGATCCTGCAGATCGCCCTCGATGCTGGCGTGAGCAAGATCATTCCGCATATCTACAGCTCGATCATCGACAAAGCCAGCGGCGACACCCGTCCGGAAGATGTCCGTACGCTGCTGGAAATGACGAAGAAGCTGGTGAAGTAATAAAAACCAACCCCTCACCCCGGCCCTCTCCCCAAAGGGGAGAGGGTGTAATCGTCCCCTCTCCCCTTTGGGGAGAGGGTTAGGGTGAGGGGAAAAAACCGCACACACCTTAAGGAGCCACCATGCACACCCGTAACCTGCTTGTCGCTTCACTCTCAATGCTTGCCACCGCCGCCGTCGCCCAGACGCAGTATGCCTGGGTGGGCACCTACAACCCCAACGGTGAAGGTCTGTACCGCTTTACCCTGGACCCGCAATCCGGTGCGCTCGCCAACAAAACGCTGGTGAGCACGCTGCCGAACGCCGCGCAGCTGACCGTCTCGCACGACGGCAAAACGCTCTATCTGGCCAGCGAAGTGGAGCAGGGCGTGGTGCAGGCGCTGCGGGTGGGCGATAACGGCGAGCTGAGTGAGCTCAATCAGGTGGCCTCCGGTGGGGCGGGTCCGGTGTATCTCTCCCTGACGCCGAACGGCCAACATCTGCTGGTGGCGAACTACGTCAGCGGTTCGATTGCGGTTCTGCCGATCAACGCAGACGGCAGTCTGGGTGATGCCACCGACAAACATCAGGATCAGGGTGAACCTGGCGCCGCGAAACCGGAAGCGGCGGCAGAGGGCAGCTTTGCCATCAGCGATCACAATGGCCCCCATGCGCACATGATCGCCGCCGATCCGAGCGGGAAATATGTTTTTTCCACCGATCTGGGGCTGGATCGGATCTACCAGTACCGTTTTAACGATCAAACCGGGACGTTGACCCCGAACGATCCGCCGTTTATCAACGCCTCTTCGAAAGGAGCCGGGCCGCGCCACTTCGTCTTTACGCCAAAAGGGGATGCCCTGTGGCTGATTAACGAAGAGGCGTCTACGCTGACCCATTATGCCGTGGAGGCTAACGGCACCCTGAAAGAGGGCAAGACGGTCTCGGCGCTGCCAGAGGGTTACAAAGGCACCAGTTTTGCCGCCGGGCTGGCACTCAGTGCCGATGGCAAACAGCTGTATGTCGCTAACCGTTTGCATAACAGCATCGGGCACTTTACCGTAACGGCGGATGGCACGCTGACCCATCAGGATGATGTCTGGACGCGGGGCGATTACCCGCGCACCCTGACGCTGGATAAACAGGGGCGCTGGCTGTACGTCATGAACCAGCGCAGCGACAACATCACCCGTTTCCGCGTGGCGCAGGACGGCAAGCTGAGCTTCGAACCAGACTATACCCCGGTCGGCAGTCCATCCCAGATGGTCATTTCACCCTAAGCTGTAAGAGGACAACCACGTGCGATTTCCCAACCAACGTTTAGCGCAACTTTTCGATCTGTTGCAAAACGAAACGCTGCCTCAGGATGAACTGGCGCAACGGTTGTCGGTCTCCACGCGTACCGTCCGGGCTGACATTACCGCACTCAATGCGCTGCTGGCGGGAAACGGGGCGCAGTTTATTCTCAGCCGCGGGAACGGCTATCAGCTGAAAATTGACGATCCGGCCCGCTATCAGCAGTTGCAGGATTCCCATCCGCGGATGCTGCGTATTCCGCGTACCGGCCCGGAGCGGGTGCACTACCTGGTGGTGCGCTTTCTCACCTCGGCCTTCTCCCTCAAGCTGGAAGATCTGGCCGACGAGTGGTTTGTCAGCCGGGCCACGCTGCAAAGCGATATGGCGGAGGTGCGCGAGTGGTTTCACCGCTACCGACTGACGCTGGAGACCCGCCCGCGCCACGGCATGAAGCTGTTTGGCAGTGAGATGGCGATCCGCGCCTGCCTGACCGATCTGCTGTGGCAGCTGGCGCAGCAGGACAACCTCAATCCGCTGGTGACGGAAGTGGCGCTCAACGCCGGCGTGCCGGAACAGCTTGCCGCCGTCCTGCATGAGACCTTCACCCGCCACCATATTCGCCTCACCGACGAGGGCGAACTGTTTTTGCGCCTCTACGGCGCGGTGACGGTGCGACGCATCAGCGAAGGTTATCCGCTCCCGGAATTTAACGCCGAAGAGGTGGCCGAGAACGTGCGCGATGCCGCCCGGGATATCGCCAGCGCCATCGCCCGGCTGGCGGATAAGACCCTTTCGCCCGCGGAAGAGACCTGGCTGGGGGTGCATATCGCCGCGCGCCAGGTGCAGGAGATCTCCCCCAGCGCCATCAACGCCGATGACGAAGAGGCGCTGGTCAACTACATCCTGCGCTATATCAACACCCACTTTAACTACAACCTGCTCGACGACACTCAGCTGCATGCGGATCTGCTGACCCACATAAAAACCATGATCACCCGCGTGCGCTACCAGATCATGATCCCCAATCCGCTGCTGGATAATATCAAGCAGCACTACCCGATGGCGTGGGACATGACCCTCGCCGCGGTTTCCAGTTGGGGGAAATACACCCCGTACGTGATCAGCGAAAACGAGATCGGTTTCCTGGTGCTGCACATCGGCGTCGGGCTGGAGCGCCACTACAACATTGGCTATCAGCGCCAGCCGCGGGTGCTGCTGGTCTGCGACGCGGGCAACGCGATGGTACGGATGATCGAGGCGGTATTGCAGCGCAAGTATCCGCAAATCGAGGTGACGCGCACCCTGACGCTGCGGGAGTACGAGCAGTGCGAGAGCATCAGCGAAGATTTCGTTATCTCCACTGCGCGAATCGCGGAAAAAGCCAAGCCGGTGGTACAGATCGCCCCGTTCCCGACCGACTACCAGTTAGAGCAGATCGGCAAGCTGGTGCTGGTGGACAGGACGCGCCCGTGGATGCTGGAGAAGTTCTTCGACGCCAGCCATTTCCGGGTTATCGATCGCCCCATCGACCAGCAGACGCTGTTCCGCGAGCTGTGCGGTCAGCTGCAGGAGGAGGGGTTTGTTGACGCGGAGTTTCTCGATTCGGTGGTGGAGCGTGAGGCCATCGTCAGCACCCTGCTCGGCGACGGCATCGCCCTGCCGCACTCCCTCGGATTGCTGGCGCAAAAAACCGTGGTCTACACCGTGCTGGCCCCGCAGGGCATCCAGTGGGGCGACGATACCGCGCACGTCATCTTCCTGCTCGCCATCAGTAAAAGCGAGTACGAAGAGGCGATGGCGATCTACGATATCTTCGTCACCTTCCTGCGTGAAAGGGCGATGACCCGACTGTGCGGATGCCACGATTTTGACGAGTTTAAAACCGTGGCGATGGAGTGTTTGAGTCGTTTTTGAGAGGCGTTATCCAGAATTCGATGTAATGCGATTGTAATGCTAAACTGCATTACAAATTCGATCTTATCGGAGGCATAATGGCCACGCTGAATGTCCGTCTGGATGACAAACTTAAAAACGAGGCTTATGCCGTGCTGGAAAAACTGAATATCACCCCCACAGAAGCTGTCCGGCTTCTGTTCCAATACGTCGCAGAAAATGGCCGCATGCCGGTCAAAACCGTGACGGTGAGCGACAGCGAAGATGAGCTGATCAGAACGGTCAGGGAACGGCTGGCAAATCCGCAAAAAGGGATCAAGGTTAGTCTGGATGACTTATGAGCTTGAATTCGATCCGCGTGCGCTAAAGGAGTGGCACAAACTGGGTGAGACTGTTAAAACCCAGTTTAAAAAGAGGCTAAAGGTCGTACTGTCCAACCCGCGGATAGAATCTGCCAGGCTCCATAACATGCCGGACTGCTACAAAATCAAGCTCAAAGCGTCCGGTTATCGGCTGGTGTATCAGGTCAGGGATGAAGTCATCACCGTTTTTGTGGTCGCAGTGGGAAAACGCGAAAAATCAGCCGTCTACCGTGACGCAAATCAACGGCTGTAAAACTCAACGCAAATGATGCACCACCTGATTACTGCTGCCGCGCCAGATAAGCATCGGATCTTTCAGATCCTGCATAAACTTGCCGTCGATCAGCACGTTGATCAGGTCTACAACCTGCATCTGGTCATCGTTTAATTCATCCAGCTTATAGCCGGTCCATACCCAGATATCTTTGCCCTTACACTCGGTGCGAATGCGCTGCACCAGCCGCAAAATATCCGGCACGTTCTGCGGGTGCAGGGGATCGCCGCCGGAGAGGGAGATCCCCTGGCGTTTGATGCGCGTGTCGTTGAGATCGTCGATGATCCGCTGTTCCATTTCAGCGGTGAACGGCATGCCGGAGTTCAGCCGCCAGGTGCTTTTGTTGTAGCAGCCGGGGCATTCGTGGATGCAGCCGGAGACAAACAGGGTGCAGCGGGTGCCAGGACCGTTGACGATGTCGACGGGGTAGTACTGGTGATATCGCATAGAAGATGTCCAGAAAGTCGTGCGCGCTGAGACCCTCACCCCGGCCCTCTCCCTGAAAGGGAGAGGGGGAAAAGACCGCACCGTGCAGTCCCCTCTCCCCTGTGGGGAGAGGGTTAGGGTGAGGGGATTAACCGATCTGCCCATTCCCCAGATGCTTCACGCGGCGCTTCACCTCTTCCTGCTTCCCGGCGTTGAACGGACGCGCATCCGGGCTGCCGAGATAACCGCACACCCGGCGGGTCACGGAGACGCGGGCGGCGTCGTGATTACCGCATTTCGGGCAGGTGAAGCCTTTGCTGGTGCATTCGAACTCGCCGGTAAAGCCGCACTCGTAGCACTCATCGATGGGCGTGTTGGTACCGTAATAAGGCACGTGCTGATAGCTGTAATCCCATACGTCTTCCAGCGCCTTCAGGTTGTGCTGAATGTTCGGGTACTCGCCGTAACAGATAAAGCCGCCGCTTGCCACCGGTGGGTAGGCCGCTTCAAAGTCGATCTTGTCGTACGGGTTCACCTTCTTCTCCACGTCGAGGTGGAAGCTGTTGGTGTAATACCCTTTGTCGGTCACCCCCTCCACCACGCCAAACTCGGCGGTATCCAGACGGCAGAAGCGGTCGCACAGGTTCTCGCTTGGAGTGCTGTAGAGGCTGAAACCGTAGCCGGTTTCGTCTTTCCACTGGTCCACCGCATCGCGCAGACGCTGGACAATAGCGATGCCTTTCGCCCGCAGGGTTTCGCTGTCGTAGATATGCTGATCGCCTGCCAGGGCGTTAATGGTTTCGTGGATGCCGATATAGCCCAGCGAAATAGAGGCGCGGCCGTTTTTGAAGATCTCCGACACATCGTCATCAGCCTTCAGGCGGACGCCGCAGGCCCCTTCCATATAAAGGATGGGCGCGACACGGGCTTTGACCCCTTCCAGGCGGGCGATACGGGTCATCAGCGCTTTACGCGCCAGCAGCAGGCGCTCGTCCAGCAGCGTCCAGAACGCGGCTTCGTCGCCTTTGGCTTCCAGGGCGATACGCGGCAGGTTCAGACTGATCACGCCCAGGTTGTTACGTCCGTCGTGGATCTGCTCGCCGTTTTCATCTTCGTACACGCCGAGGAAGCTGCGGCAGCCCATCGGGGTTTTGAACGACCCGGTGACTTTCACCACCTGGTCATAGTTCAGAATGTCCGGGTACATGCGCTTGCTCGCGCACTCCAGCGCCAGCTGTTTGATGTCGTAGTTCGGATCGCCGAACTTGTGGTTCAGGCCGTCGCGGATAGCGAACACCAGTTTCGGGAACACCGCGGTTTTGCGGTTTTTGCCGAGGCCAGAGATGCGGTTACGCAGAATGGACTGCTGGATAAGACGGGATTCCCAGCTGGTGCCCAGACCAAAGCCAAAGGTGACGAACGGCGTCTGGCCGTTGGCGGTGTGCAGGGTGTTCACCTCATACTCCAGCGACTGGAAGGCGTCGTAACACTCTTTCTCGGTGCGGGAGCGGGCATAGCCGTCGGCATCCGGGATCTGCCACTCTTCTGCCGTCTGACGGTGCTTGTTAAAGCTGGCAGTCACAAACGGGGCCAGCACTTCGTCGATGCGGTTGATGGTGGTGCCGCCGTAGATATGGCTGGCGACCTGGGCGATGATCTGCGCGGTCACCGCGGTGGCGGTGGAGATTGATTTTGGCGGCTCAATCTCGGCGTTGCCCATCTTAAAGCCGTGGGTCAGCATGCCCTTCAGGTCGATCAGCATGCAGTTGAACATCGGGAAGAACGGCGAGTAGTCGAGATCGTGGTAGTGAATATCCCCGCGCTCGTGGGCCTGCACCACGTCGCGCGGCAGCAGGTGCTGACGGGCATAGTGCTTGGCGACGATACCGGCCAGCAGGTCGCGCTGGGTAGGGATCACCTTGCTGTCTTTGTTGGCGTTTTCGTTGAGCAGCGCAGAGTTGGTCTGTTCCACCAGGCCACGGATCTCCTGGTTCAGGCGACCACGTTTTTCACGCTCGATATCCCGGTCGTGACGGTATTCAATGTAGGCGCGGGCCAGTTGCTTATAAGGGCCAGACATCAGCTGGTTTTCTACCGCGGTCTGGATCTCGTTGATATCCACCTTGCTGCGGTTTTGCATCTGATTACTGACAACGTCTGCGACGGTGGCGCAGTAATCTGCGTCATCGACTCCCGCTGCTTTAGCTGCACGCAGAATCGCTTCCTGGATGCGCTCTGATTTGAAAGGCACGTTGCAGCCATCTCGTTTCATCACATGCGGTGTCATGATCACTCCATTCATCTATTTATAACTACAGGTTATCCACAGAGGCAGGGAAAGGGGTCGGGGCCGTAACTGCCGACGCGCGCGCGATTTCTCCTGATATTGACCCTTTTTATCCACACTTTTGCGCAGCGTGGTTTGCATCGTCTTGTGGCAATAATAGACGATGAATACAACATCTTGGGTCGGCGAGCATTTTAAGTTCTATATGTAGTGCTTTGCATCAAACAAGTTTGCGATTTATTTGATTCAGGACAAGGTAAAAAACGAAGTGTACAGATGGCGGGCGATCCGGGGTTTGTAAATTCTGCAAGCGCAAATCTGGTTGATTTTCCACCAAAAAAGGGGTGCGCCGGGCAACCGTGCGGTCCCCGGCGGAGAACGTCAGGCCTGCAGCCACCATACCGCCTCAAACGGACGCAGGGTCATGGCGTCAGGCTGCGGCGACACTTCGGTGTAGTTGCTCATCACCACCTGCCAGTCGCCCTCAACCGCCTGCGGCTGCCACGACTGACACTCACGGCTCAGGCTGGCGACCACCATCAGCGTCTGGCCCTGCCACTGGCGGCGATAGCACCACAGGGACGGGTGATCCGGGAGCAAATCATGGTAATCCCCCCAGGTCAGCACCGGCAGGGTTTTACGCAGCTGGATCAGCGTCTGATAGGCGTAAAACACCGAATCCGGATCGGCCAGCGCCGCCTCGACGTTGATCGCTTCGGCGTTATTCCCGAGGGCGATCCACGGCTCGCCGGTGGTAAACCCGGCATTGGCGGAGGCGTCCCACTGCATCGGCGTCCGGCTGTTGTCACGGGATTTACTGGCGAGGATCGCCAATAGCTCGTCCGCATCCCGTCCCTGGGTGCGCAGCCCGGCGAACATGTTGTGGCTCTCCACGTCGCGGTAGTCGGTGATGCGGGTGAAGTGCGGGTTGGTCATGCCAATCTCTTCCCCCTGATAGATGTAAGGCGTGCCCTGCATGCCGTGCAGCACCATCCCCAGCATCTTCGCCGCCGGGACGCGGTACTCGCCTTCGTCGCCAAAGCGCGAGACGATGCGCGGCTGGTCGTGGTTACACCAGAACAGCGCGTTCCAGGCTTTATTGTGCATCCCCTGCTGCCAGTGGCTGAACAGCGCTTTCAGCGCCACGAAATCGGGTTTCGCCAGCGTCCACTTCTCGCCGTTGGGATAATCCACCTTCAGGTGGTGGAAGTTAAAGGTCATCGACAGTTCGCGCCCGTCGAGGGCGGCGTACTGCTGGCAGTGCTCCAGGCGGGTGGAGGACATCTCGCCCACCGTCATCAGGTTGCGCGGGGTAAAGACGTCCCGGCTCATCTCCTGCAGATAGTCGTGAATGCGCGGCCCGTCGGTATAGAAGCGACGGCCATCGCCAATGGTATCGTCCGGGAAATCCTGGTCTTTCGACACCAGGTTAATCACGTCGAGACGCAGGCCGTCCACGCCGCGATCGGCCCAGAATTCGCACACTTTTTTCAGTTCGGCACGTACCTCGGGGTTTTCCCAGTTGAGATCTGCCTGCTCGGGGGCAAATAGGTGGAGATAGTACTGCTCGCTTTCGGCATGCCAGCGCCAGGCGTTGCCGCCAAACTTGGATCGCCAGTTATTGGGCAGTTGCTCCGGGGTGCCGTCGCGCCAGATATAGAACTCCCGGTACGGGCTCTCTTTATTGAGCGACTCGCGGAACCACGCGTGCTGCGTTGAGGTGTGGTTAAACACCATATCCAGCACGATGCGGATCCCACGTTGATGGGCTTCGGCCACCAGCTGGTCGAAATCATCCAGGGTGCCGTAGGCCGGATCGATGCTGACGTAGTTCGCCACGTCGTAGCCGTTATCCACCTGCGGGGAGATATAAAACGGCGTCAGCCAGATGGCGTCGATGCCGAGGGTGCTGAGGTAGTCGAGACGTTGGGTCACGCCGCGCAAATCTCCGGTGCCGCGCCCGGTGGTGTCCTGGAAACTCTTAGGGTAGATCTGATAGATGACGCCGTTCTGCCACCAGTGAGGAAGGGTATTCATGATGCGTTCCTGCAAATGCGAAGGAGCGCAACGGCGCCCCGAAAGAGATTAAACAATCTGCAAAGTGCCCTGACGGAACTTGCGCTGATAGATAATGGTGGTCAGCGCCATCGGGACGATAATCGCAATGGCCATCGCCAGGGAGAAGACCTGCCAGTAGCTGGTCTGGATAGAGAGGATGCCCGGCAGACCACCGACGCCGATGCCGTTGGCCATCACGCCGTTCAGGCCGCACAGCAGGCCCGCCAGCCCGGAGCCGATCATCGCGCAGAGCATCGGGAAGCGGTATTTCAGGTTGATGCCGTACATCGCCGGTTCGGTGACCCCGAGATAGGCGGAGATCGCTGCCGGAACCGAGATTTCACGTTCGTTATGCTTACGGCTGACGATGATGATGCCCGTCACCGCCGAGGCCTGCGCAATGTTCGACAGGGCAATCAGCGGCCACACCGGGGTGCCGCCGAGGCTCTGGATCATCTGCATATCGATTGCCAGGGTGGTCTGATGCACGCCGGTGATCACCAGCGGGGCATACAGGAAGCCAAACAGCGCGGCGCCAATCGGAGCGAAGCTGCCGGTCATCAGGTGACGCACCGCGTACGCCACGCCGTCGCCAATCATGCGGCCAAACGGACCGATAAAGGCGTGGGCGAGGAACACCGCGATGATCAGGGAGCAGACCGGCACCACCACCAGATAGAGATAATCCGGCACCATGCGCTTGAGGCGGGTCTCAATCATCCCCAGCGCCAGACCGGCCAGCAGGGCCGGGATCACCTGCGCCTGATAGCCCACTTTGGCGATGGTAAACAGGCCGAAGTTCCACACCTCAGGCACCTGCTGCCCAAGTAAGTAAGCGTTCATTAACTGCGGAGAGACCAGGGTCACGCCCAGCACGATACCCAGAATCGGCGTACCGCCCATTTTGCGCACCGCCGACCAGCAGATCCCCACCGGCAGATAGAAGAAGATCGCCTCGCCAATCAGCCACAGGAAGTCATAGATGCTTTGCAGGGCCGGGTACAGCTGGGCGAGGGTTTTGCCGTCGCTCATCGGTATATCGCCGATCAGGTTACGGAAACCGAGGATTAAGCCCCCGCTGATCAGCGCCGGCAGCAGCGGGAAGAAGATCTCCGCAAAGTGTGAAATGAGCTGTTCATGCCACTTCATGTTCTGGCGCGCGGCCTTCTTGGCCTGCTCTTTATCCGCCGACGAGTGGCCGGTGGTGGCCAGCAGCGCCTTGTAGTAGTCGCCGACTTCGGTGCCGATCACCACCTGGAACTGCCCGGCGTTGGTGAAGCAGCCTTTCACCATCGACAGCTCTTCGATGGCTTTCGGGTTGGCCCTGGCCGGATCGTTTAACACAAAACGCAGGCGGGTAATGCAGTGGCTGACGGTGGCGATATTGTCACGTCCGCCAACCAGCACGATCAGCTGGTCGATATCCGTTTGTTTTACTTTGCTCATCATGAAACCTCATGACAGATGGTAGGGGTTATGGACTGGAGGCAAGCCTACTCTTTCAGCGTAACGCGGAAAATGGGAACGTTCCCGAAATCGGGCGAGGATCACAATAAAGCGTCTTTTGACGCTCAGGAGAGGGTGACGGGAATGACGATCTGGCGGGGTTCGCTGCGGCCGTTTATCTGCTCAATCAGCTGCATAGCGGCCTGACGGCCGGAGTCGGCGTAGCCCGGATCGACGGTGATGATCTCCGGGTGGAGGAACTTCATCAGCGGCGTGTTGCCCACGCTCGCCAGCTGCAGGCTGTCGAGGCGCTGCTCTTGTAAGTACTTACTTGCGCCCAGAGCCAGAGTATCCGTGGCACAGACCAGCGCAGTGGTCTGCGGGGTCAGCACGTCGGCCACCTTTTCATAGCCCTGCTTCATCCCCAGCCCGGGTAACGCAGCCACCGCAGGCAGCGCGTTTTGCTTGCAGAATTCGAGGTAGGCATTGTGGCGGCGCTGGCCGGTGGTGACGTCGCTGTGCGGCACGCCAAGATAGCTGATATGGCGATGACCGCCGTCGTACAGGCGCTGCATCAGAACGCGAATCGCCCCTTCATCGTCGTAGCACACCGAGGCAAAGCCGCGGGCATCGCGGGCCAGCATCACCAGCGACGATTGCCACGATCCGAGCATCTGCTCGCCGAGGCCGGTAAAGCCAAACAGTACCACCCCGTCGATGTTGCGGCGTTTCAGCATCCCGAGATGCTCTTCCACCATCTGCGGCGAGAACTTGCTCTCCATCATGATCGGATCGTAGCCCTGCTCGTAGAAGACCGGCAGCATGGTCTGCACGGCCAGGTTTTCCGACAGCGAATCCAGACGGGTAACGATGATTGCCACCACTTTGTCGCTCTGCCCGCGCATGGCGCGCGCCGAGCGAGAAGGGGAGAAGCCGTGCTGATTCATCACCGCCTCGACGCGTTCGCGGGTGCGCTCGCTGACACCACTTTCGTTGTTCAGCACCCGTGAGACGGTGGATTTACCCACGCCGCTCAGACGCGCGATGTCTTTGATGGTGAGGCGGTTCTGCATGCTTGTTTCCCTGTGACGCATCAATGAAATAATCATTAAGCCTAAAGCGAAGGGGTGGATCCGCAATGGGCAAAGTCTGGTTTACGTTTGGTTTAATACCTGGGCGGTATCATACCGCCCGAATTGTCACGAGCGGTACGGCTAAAACACTATACTGCGCGCCGACTTACGCTTTTTTTACTTACCGGAGGCGATATGGATCCCGATCCCACCCCTCTCCCCCCAGGGAGACCCCTTTCTTTCCGGTAAGCCTGATCTCACTGCCTTACCGGATGCGTAAGGCAGCGACGTTTTTCTGCGTCCCTGCATAACTGATACCGCCTTTCAGGTATGGCTTTGTCACGCCTGAAGGCAAGACTGCCTCCGTTTTTACGGGGGCGGGAGACGCATTATGTTCAAAAACTTCACCCAACAGCTGTTTACCCGGCTGAGCCGCCACCTGCCGCGCCGTCTGGTGCAGCGCGACCCGATGGCAACAGGCAAAACCGATACCGTCATCCCCGGTGCGCTTGCCGCCCACTGTCTGCGGGTGGCCGCGATGGACGAGCCCGCGCTGTGGCGGAGCTTTACCAGCCACCCGGAAGGGCTGACGGCCGCAGAGGTCGACGCCGCCCGCGCCATGCACGGCGAGAATCAGATCCCGGCGCAAAAACCGGCCCGCTGGTGGGTGCATCTCTGGATCTGCTATCGCAACCCTTTCAACCTGCTGCTGACGGTGCTGGGCCTTATCTCCTATGCCACCGAAGACCTGTTTGCCGCCGGGGTGATCGGCCTGATGGTGGGCATCTCCACGCTGCTGAACTTTATCCAGGAGGCCCGTTCCACCCGGGCGGCGGATGCCCTGAAGGCGATGGTCAGCAACACCGCCACCGTCTTACGCACCCTTAACGATAAAGGCGAAAGCGGCTGGCGGGAGGTGCCGATTGACCAGCTGGTGCCGGGGGATCTGGTGAAGCTGGCGGCCGGGGACATGATCCCGGCGGATTTACGCATTCTCCAGGCCCGGGACCTGTTTGTGGCCCAGGCCTCGCTGACCGGTGAATCCCTGCCGGTAGAGAAAGTCGCCCACAGCCGCGATCCGCAGCAGAACAACCCGCTCGAGTGCGACACCCTGTGCTTTATGGGCACCACGGTGGTCAGCGGTACGGCGCAGGCGATGGTGATCGCCACCGGGGGCAACACCTGGTTTGGGCAGCTGGCCGGACGCGTCAGCGAGCAGGAGAGCGAGCCCAACGCCTTCCAGCAGGGGATTGGTCGGGTCAGCATGCTGCTGATCCGCTTTATGCTGGTGATGACGCCCATCGTGCTGCTGATTAACGGCTACACCAAAGGCGACTGGTGGGAAGCGGCGCTGTTCGCGCTCTCGGTGGCGGTGGGGCTCACCCCGGAGATGCTGCCGATGATTGTCACCTCGACCCTGGCACGTGGAGCGGTAAAACTCTCGAAGCAAAAGGTGATCGTCAAGCACCTCGACGCTATCCAGAACTTTGGCGCGATGGATATCCTCTGCACCGACAAAACCGGCACCCTGACCCAGGACAAGATCGCGCTGGAGCACCATACCGACGTCTCCGGCAAGGTCTGCGAGCGGGTACTCAATACCGCCTGGCTGAACAGCCACTACCAGACCGGGCTGAAGAACCTGCTCGACGTCGCGGTGCTGGAAGGGGTGGATGAAGCCGCCGCCCGCACCCTCTCAACCCGCTGGCAGAAGGTGGATGAGATCCCCTTTGATTTTGAGCGCCGCCGCATGTCGGTGGTGGTGAGCGAAGCGCAGGGCGTGCATCAGCTGATCTGCAAAGGGGCGCTGGAGGAGATCCTCAGCGTCTGCACGCAGGTGTGGCATAACGGTGAAATTGTCCCGCTGGACGACAGCATGCTGCGGCGCATCCGGCGCGTCACCGACAACCTCAACCGCCAGGGGCTGCGGGTGGTGGCGGTAGCCAGCAAGTTCCTGCCGGCCCGCGTTGGGGATTACCAGCGCATCGACGAATCGGATCTGATCCTCGAGGGCTATATCGCCTTCCTCGATCCGCCGAAAGAGACCACCGCCCCGGCGCTCAAAGCGCTGAAAGCCAGCGGCATTGTGGTGAAAATCCTTACCGGCGACAGCGAGCTGGTGGCGGCGAAAGTGTGCCGTGAAGTGGGGCTGGACCCGGGCGAGGTGGTAACGGGCAGCGAGATCGAAACGCTCTCCGACGACGACCTGGCGTCTCTGGCTAAGCGCACCACGCTGTTTGCGCGCCTGACCCCGATGCATAAAGAGCGTATCGTCACCCTGCTGAAGCGCGAGGGGCATGTGGTGGGCTTTATGGGGGATGGCATCAACGATGCGCCGGCGCTGCGTGCGGCGGACATCGGCATCTCCGTCGACGGCGCGGTGGATATCGCCCGGGAAGCGGCGGATATCATTCTGCTGGAGAAGAGCCTGATGGTGCTGGAGGAGGGGGTGATCGAAGGCCGCCGCACCTTCGCCAATATGCTCAAGTACATCAAAATGACCGCCAGTTCCAACTTCGGTAACGTCTTCAGCGTGCTGGTGGCGAGCGCGTTTCTGCCGTTCCTGCCGATGCTGCCGCTGCATCTGCTGATCCAGAACCTGATGTATGACGTCTCCCAGGTGGCGATCCCGTTTGATAACGTCGACGAGGAGCAGATCCAGAAGCCGCAGCGCTGGGAACCGGCAGAACTCGGCCGTTTCATGCTCTTTTTCGGCCCGATCAGCTCGATCTTCGACATTCTGACCTTCTGCCTGATGTGGTTTGTGTTCCACGCCAACACCCCGGATCAGCAGACCCTGTTCCAGTCCGGCTGGTTCGTGGTCGGGCTGCTGTCGCAGACCCTGATTGTGCATATGATCCGCACCCGGCGCATTCCGTTCCTGCAGAGCCGCGCCGCCTGGCCGCTGATCGTAATGACGGGGCTGGTGATGGTGCTCGGCATCGCGCTGCCGTTCTCGCCGCTGGCGGGGTATCTGCAATTGCAGGCGCTGCCGCTGAGCTACTTCCCGTGGCTGGTGGCGATCCTTGCCGGGTACATGGTTTTGACCCAGATGGTGAAAGGGTTCTATAGCCGTCGCTACGGGTGGCAGTGAAACCTTACCCCTCACCCCGGCCCTCTCCCCAAAGGGGCGAGGGAGAAAAGACGGCTCCGTGCAATCCCCTCTCCCCTATGGGGAGAGGGTTAGGGTGAGGGGAGAGGGAGCCGTTTCCTCCCAAATTCAACAACCTGTGATCTTCATCACCCGCCGCGCTTGACGCTAATTTGCGCACATGTTAACAGAATGTTTTGCCTTTTTTCGGCCCGTCAAATAAGGAACATTCATGTTACGGTACAGCCTCCTGACCGCCGGGCTTATGCTCGGTTTTTCTGCGTTTGCCGCCCCGGCAGGCGATCTCCCCCTGATGCCCTGGCCTGCGAAGGTCGAACGTCCTGCCACTCAGGGCGCGCTGGTCATCAACGATAACTTCTCCGTCAGCGTCACCGGGGACGATCTCGGCGACGCGGTAACCCGTCTGCGTCAGCGGGTGGCGCTGCAAACCGGCTGGACGCTCCGGCCGCAGACCGACAAATCAGAGAAGCCGACGGTGACCATCGCCATTGCCCGTAAGGTGGCCCCCCAGCCCAAACCGGACAGCGATGAGAGCTACACACTCACCGTCGACGCCAGCGGGGTGGCTATCACCGCTAACACCCGCTTCGGTGCTCTGCGGGCGATGGAGACCCTGCTCCAGCTGATCCAGAATGGCCCGGAGAACACCTCCCTGCCGTGGGTCGCCATTGAGGATGCCCCGCGCTTCCCGTGGCGCGGCCTGCTGCTCGACTCGGCCCGTCACTTTATTCCGCTCGACGACATCAAGCGTCAGATCGACGGCATGGCGGCGGCGAAGCTCAACGTCCTGCACTGGCACTTAACCGACGATCAGGGCTGGCGCTTTGCCTCGAAGCGCTACCCGAAACTGACCGAGCTGGCCAGCGACGGCCTGTTCTACACCCAGGATCAGATGCGCGACGTGGTGCGCTACGCCACCGCGCGTGGCGTTCGCGTGGTGCCAGAAATTGACATGCCCGGCCACGCCTCGGCCATTGCCGTGGCCTATCCAGAATTGATGAGCGCCCCCGGCCCCTATGAGATGGAGCGCCACTGGGGCGTGCTCAAGCCGGTAATGGATCCCACCAAAGAGGCCACTTATACCTTTGCCAGCGCGATGATCGCCGAACTGGCGGCGATCTTCCCGGATCCCTACCTGCACATAGGAGGCGATGAGGTAGATGACAGCCAGTGGAAAGCCAATCCGGCGATCCAGCAGTTTATGCGCGACAACAAGCTGGCCGACAGCCACGCGTTGCAGGCGTATTTCAACCGCAAGCTGGAGACGATCCTCGAGAAAAACCAGCGTCAGATGGTGGGCTGGGATGAGATCTTCCACCCGGAGCTGCCGAAGAGCATTTTGATCCAGTCCTGGCAGGGGCAGGACGCGCTGGGCGAGGTGGCGAAGCAGGGCTACAAAGGGATCCTCTCCACCGGGTTCTATCTCGATCAGCCCCAGTACACCGCCTATCACTACCGGAATGAGATCGTCCCTCAGGGGCTGAACAACGTGGACGCGATCACTGACCGCGACAGCGCCCAGAGCTGGTCCTTCACCCTGCCACGCCTGAAGGGCAAGCCGCTGGAGGGGAGCTTTACGCTGGTGAAAGGCGACGCGGGCTGGCGCGGGTTTATCGATTTCGCTGGCAAATCGCGGCGGGCGGTGCAGGAGATCGACTGGCGCAGCGACAACCAGGTGAGCTTTACCGTCGATACCTGGATGGGGGAGACCCGTCCGGTGGTGACGGTGAAAGACGACAAGATTGAGGGCTATTTCCTGCTTGGCAACAGCCGCTACCCGGTGACCGGCCAGCGGCTGGATGCGGTGCCGGCAGGGATCGCCCCGGTGGTGCCGGATGCCAGCCAGCAGGCCAATCTGCTGGGCGGGGAAGCGGCCCTGTGGGCAGAAAACGTCGCCGCCCCGGTGCTGGATATCAAGCTCTGGCCGCGGGCGTTTGCGGTGGCGGAGCGGCTGTGGTCGGCGCAGGAGGTGAACGATGTGGATAACATGTACACTCGCCTGCAGGCAATGGACAGCTGGTCGACGGTCTCGGTGGGGCTACAGCAGCACGCCCGCCAGCAGGTGCAGTTTACCCGTCTGGGGAACACCACCGACACCATGGCGTTGAACATCCTCGCTCAGGCGCTGGAGCCTGCCCAGTATTACACCCGCAATCATCTCAAGTTCCAGGCCGGGAATTACGATCTGTTTGAGCCGCTGAACCGCCTGGCGGATGCCCTGGCGCCGGAAAGCAACACCGTGCGGCAGATGAACCGCTGGGCCGAGCGGCTGGTGAGCGATGCGGAAGAGAGTGAAAGCGCCGAGTCGCTGCGTCATCTGTTTACCCGCTGGCAGAGCAATACTCCGGACGCGCTGGCGCTGGCCGAAAGCAGCTATCAGTTAAAAACGATGAAGCCGGTGATTCAGACGGTAGATAAACTGGCGGCAATTGGGCTGCGCTTAACGGATCTGGTGGCGCGTCAGGGAACCCTGGATGATACCGAGATCGCGTCGATTCAAAGTGAGCTGGATAAGGCGGCGCAGATTCAGGATGAAGTGGTGATTGCAGCGGTCTACCCGCTGGAGAAACTGCTGCGCGCGACGCGCAATCAGTAAAAAATGCCCGGTGGCGCTACGCTTACCGGGCCTGTAACGTCCGCACCAACCCGTAGGCCGGGTAAGGCGAAGCCGCCACCCGGCAAACAGACCGCACAAGCCTGTTTGCCGGGCATCAGGACACCTTACTTCTTCAGGGTCCACGCCATCTGCCAGTGGGAACCTACACCTGGTTCGTACTGGTTAGCGGCAGGTTTGTACTGGACGCAGTAGCCGCTGTATGGCGCTTGCTTACACTGGTAAGTTTTGCCATTTTTCGGCTGCAGCACCACGGTACCCGCTTTGTAAGAAGAGAGGTTCTGTGGGAAGGTAAACTCGTAGTTACCCGCTGCACCGTTGTCGGTGTTTGACGCTTCGCCTTCCAGCATCATGTCAATCACGTCCTGCGCGAACATTACGCCATCTTTGTTGGTCGCGTAGTATTTCAGCATGTGGTGACCTGGGGTCACGTCAGTCAGGTTCATGGTAACGTCCTGGTTGGCGTTATTCATGTCCTGCTTCACATAGCCTTTTTCAGCACCGGCGTGGTTCATCACACGCGCTTCCAGGTTTACATCACCCTGGGTGTTGACGTGGAAGGTCACGGTTGCCGCGCCATCTTTGATTTTGCTGAACTGCACGTTGGACACAGCGATATCTTCGCTGGCCTGAGTCTGCTGCTCTTCATAAGAGATGGCGACAGATTTCAGGGAGCTGCCGTCTTTCACGTAGACGTTGTTCGCGCCGTGAACCGGGTTAACCACACCGCTTTCATCTTTCATACCGACACGCACATCGCTGTGTGCCGCGTTGATCGCCTGTGCCAGGTCGTAGGACCACTGGCTTGCCTGACCCTGGGACGCAGAGGAGACAGTCAGTTCGGTACGCAGGGAGCTAACTTCGCCATTCGCATCGAAGAAGCGAGCGATAACTTTGTCGCCTGCGTTGATGTTGTTACCAGAGATCTGGCCATCCAGCGTTTTGGTCCACTCGGAAACTACCGCTGGGGTTTCGTCTGGGGTGACGTTGCCGCCGTTACCGAAATCAACGTCGATTGCCTGGTAGAAGCTGTTAGTGGTATCGGCAATTTCCCATACCGCGTAAATAACCTGGTAGCCAGTACGCTGTGGAACATTACAATTCATTTCCTGACGCTGAGCAGGTGCCTGGCCATTACCGCTAACAGTACAGAATGGGGTGGATTCAAATTGATCGCGGGTCAGCGGTTTATTTGGATTCCAGTCTTGCTTGGTAATATACCAGCGCCAGTTAACCGTTTTATGTGGCGCAGTGTGGTACCAGGTAAATTTATTTGCACCCGCCGTGATCGGGGTTTTGGTCCAGGCATTCAGGCTCTGTTTGTCCAGCTGAGAATACTGGGAAATACCGGCGCTGGCCAGCTGTCCGTCCGGTGGCAGTGCGCCTTCAGGGAAGCCGGAGGTACGTTCTACGCTCTGTGGTTCATATTGCACAGTGCCGCAATCAATATTTTTACCGAGCTTACACATATAAGCGCGGCTGGCTGGAGATTCTACATAACCATGAGCTAAAGCCGATGAAGCAACCGTGAGTGTGGCAAGTGCCAATGCAATTTTAGACAGTTTCATTTTTTATTCCATTAAAGGGGATTAATGCTTTTTGGGCACGGCTAGTGTCGTCCGGAATAAAAAATTAGTCATTTTAAGCTGCGATGAAAAAGAATAATGAAAATGCTTGAAGGTTATTTCGCTCTGTGTATTCAGGAAATAAAAAAGGCAGCTCAGGCTGCCTTTTGCATATTAAAATCAACTATTAGCGACGCACGGCAATCGCTTCAATTTCGATTTTCACGTCTTTTGGCAGACGCGCCACTTCCACGCAGGAGCGCGCCGGGAAGCCCGCATTGTGCTCGGTGAAGAAGGCTTCATAGGTGGCGTTAACGGTGGCGAAGTCGTTGAGATCTTTCACGAATACCGTCGTTTTAACGATATCGCCCACTTTCAGGCCAGCGGATTCCACGATCGCTTTGACGTTTTCCAGCGACTGACGCGCCTGCGCAGAGACGTCTTCCGGCACGTCACCGGTTTTTGGGTTCACCGGGATCTGGCCGGAGGTGATGATCATGCTGCCAAGATCAACGCCCTGAACGTATGGGCCGATAGCTGCAGGTGCATTTTCCGTCGCGAGTACTTTGGTCATGATTTCTCCTGAATAACAGCGTTATGAATATGCCTGCCATTATAGAGAGGCAGGCATGCATTACCACTGCGATTAGTTGGCCAGCACCACATTATGGGAAAACTCTTTTTCGCAGTATTTGCATTTGAGTGCGATGTCATTGGCGCGTTTTTTCACTGCAAAACTGGAGTTTACCGGTTCAGCATGGCTGATACAGTTACTGTTCGGGCACACCAGCACGCCATTAATGCGGTCCGGCAGGCTCGGACGGGATTTGCCCACCACTTCGTAGTCGTCGATGCGGTTCACGGTAGCATCCGGCGCGTACAGGGAGAGCTGGTTAACCTGCTCGTCGGTCAGGAAGGTGTTCTCAATTTTGATCAGATCCTTGCGGCCCATCTCGCCGGAAGGCAGGTTCAGGCCGATGGTGATGCGCTGGTCGGTTTCGGTCAGTTTGAACAGGGTCAGCAGCTTGAAGCCCACCTGCGCAGGGATATGGTCAATTACGGTGCCACGTTTGATGGCTTCGACCTGGAGTTTGTTATCGTGTGTCATGGTCATTTCCCCTTACAGAGCTAAGTCGCGATTCAGAACCAGTGCCAGTAACGCCTGGCGAGCGAAGATGCCGTTCCCGGCCTGCTGGAAGTACCAGGCGTGCGGCGTTTTATCCACGTCGGTGGTGATCTCATCGATACGCGGCAGCGGGTGCAGCACCTTCATGTTGCTGCGCGCGCCTTCGAGGTCGCTGGCACGCAGAACGAACTGCGCCTTGACGTTGGCGTACTCCGACGGATCCAGACGCTCCTTCTGCACGCGGGTCATATAGAGAATATCCACCTCGGCCATCATCTCTTCGATGCTGGCGTGCAGGCTCCACTGGATGCCTTTCTCATCGAGCATATCGAGGATGTATTGCGGCATCGCCAGCGCGTCCGGGGCGACAAAGTAGAAGCGGTTGCCGTTGAACTTCGCCAGCGCCTGGGTCAGGGAGTGGACGGTGCGGCCATATTTCAGGTCACCGACCATGGCGATGTTCAGGTTCTCCAGACGGCCCTGGGTCTCCTGAATGGTGAACAGATCCAGCAGGGTCTGGGTCGGGTGCTGGTTCGCTCCGTCCCCGGCGTTCAGCACCGGAATGCCGCCCGAGAACTCGGTTGCCAGACGCGCGGCGCCCTCCTGCGGGTGACGCATCACGATGGCGTCAACGTAGGTGCTGATCACCGAGATGGTGTCCGCCAGGGTCTCACCTTTTTTGCCCAGCGAGGTGTTGCTGCTGTCTGAGAAGCCCACCACGCTGGCGCCCAGACGGTGGATGGAGGTCTCGAACGACAGACGGGTACGGGTGGAGGCTTCAAAGAAGCAGCTGGCGATCACCTTGTGCTTCAGCAGCTCCGGCTGCGGGTTAGCTTTCAGTTTTGCCGCGGTTGCCAGAACCAGCTCCAGCTCTTCACGGCTGAGGTCGTTGATGGAAATGATGTGTTTTTGATAAAGCGGATTCATTTTTATCTCCTGACGCCGGGCAAAAAAAAGCCCCTCAAATGAGGGGCTTCTGGAATAGGGATTGCAACGGGAAGAAAAACGGCAGGCCAGCGTCTGTTTTAAGACGCGCTACGGCACTCTGTCGACCATGTTTGACCATGCTTCCTCCTGGCAAATTGTGGGGCATTATACGCAGCCTGAATGATGGATCAAGCGAATAATGCACACTTTAAGCAACGTAAAGGTTTCCGCGTGCATGGTTATGCGCAAGAGCAAATCCCGGACAAAAAGGGGTGGTATGGCAGCTGAATTTCTCGTATAAAAGTTTAAAATGAAACGATGTTTTATATTGAGGATTTCACCATGATCGTAGGCAACATTCACAACCTCCAGTCCTGGCTGCCGCAGGAGCTGCGTCAGGCAATTGAACACGTTAAAGCGCATGTCTCAGACGCGACCCCTACCGGTAAGCATGACATCGACGGCAACAATCTGTTCTTCCTGGTTTCTGAGGACATGACCCAGCCGTTCGAAGAGCGTCGCGCGGAGTATCACGCCCGTTATCTGGATATCCAGATCGTGCTGAAAGGCCAGGAAGGGATGACCTTCAGCACCCTGCCAAACGGCACGCCGGACACCGACTGGCTGGCGGATAAAGATATCGCGTTTCTGCCGAGCGGCGAGCAGGAGAAAACCGTGGTGCTGAACGAAGGCGACTTCGTAGTGTTTTACCCGGGCGAAGTCCACAAACCGCTGTGCGCAGTAGGCACCCCTGCGCAGGTGCGCAAGGTGGTAGTGAAGATGCTGGTGGGGTAATTTCCCCTCACCTGGGCCCTCTCCCCTGGGGAGAGGGAGTCAAAGTCCCCTCTCCCTGTGGGAGAGGGTTAGGGTGAGGGCATCAAGCCGCACTCTTGTATAATGTGATCCAGCTTAAATTTCCCGCACTCCCTGTTCTCCTCTCATTTACCTGCGCTTTTTCTGCGTCATAGTATGATCGTTAAATAAACGAACGCTGTTCTATAATGTAGAACAAAATGAATCAGCAAGGAGATCGCATGCCGCAGACTCAACAGTTCTCGGGAATTATTCCCCCCGTCTCCACTATCTTCACCGCCGACGGTGCCCTGGATAAAGCCGGTACCGCCGCGTTAATCGACAGCATGATCGACGCCGGCGTCAATGGCCTGTTCTTTCTCGGCAGCGGGGGCGAGTTTTCCCAGCTCAACACCGACGAGCGTAAAGCCATTGCCGAATTCGCGATTGCCCATGTGGATCGCCGCGTACCGGTACTGATCGGCACCGGCGGCACCAACGCCCGGGAAACCATCGAGCTCAGCCAGCACGCGCAGCAGGCCGGTGCGGACGGCATCGTGGTGATCAACCCCTACTACTGGAAAGTCTCGGAAGCGAACCTGATCCGCTACTTCGAGCAGGTGGCTGACAGCGTCAACCTGCCGGTGATCCTCTATAACTTCCCGGCGCTGACCGGGCAGGATCTGACCCCGGCGCTGGTCAAAACCCTGGTGGACTCCCGCCGCAATATCGTCGGGATTAAAGACACCATTGATTCCGTGGCCCATCTGCGCAGCATGATCCTCACCGTTAAGGCGGCGCACCCGGACTTTGTGGTGCTGTGCGGCTATGATGATCACCTGTTCAATACCCTGCTGCTGGGCGGCGACGGGGCGATCTCAGCCAGCGGCAACTTTGCCCCGCAGATCTCCGTGAATCTGCTGCAGGCCTTCCGTGATGGCGACCTGGCGCAGGCGGCGCACTATCATCAGACCATGCTGCAAATCCCGCAGATGTATCAGTTGGATGCCCCGTTTGTGAACGTGATTAAAGAGGCGATTGCGCTCTGCGTGCGTCCGGTCTCCACCCACGTGCTGCCGCCTGCCGGGCCGCTGGATGAACCGCGCAAGGCGCAGCTGAAAGCGCTGCTGCAACAGCTCAAGCTCTGCTGAACCGGAAGGTCACGATGTCGATAGAAACGATTTTTACCCCGCAGGATGACGCCTTCTATTCGGTGATCACCCACGCCGCCGGGCCACAGGGGGCGCTGCCCCTGACCCCGCAGATGCTGATGGAATCCCCGAGCGGCAACCTGTTTGGTATGACGCAGAACGCCGGGATGGGCTGGGATGCCAATAAGCTCACCGGCAAAGAGGTGCTGATTATCGGCACCCAGGGCGGGATCCGCGCGGGCGATGGCCGCCCGGTGGCGCTGGGCTACCACACCGGACACTGGGAGATTGGTCTCCAGATGCAGGCCGCGGCAAAAGAGATCACCCGCAACGGCGGGATCCCCTTTGCGGCGTTTGTCAGCGACCCGTGCGACGGGCGCTCCCAGGGCACGCACGGCATGTTCGACTCCCTGCCGTACCGCAACGACGCGGCCATCGTCTTTCGTCGGCTGATCCGCTCCCTGCCCACGCGCCGGGCGGTGATTGGCGTCGCCACCTGCGACAAAGGCCTGCCCGCCACCATGATTGCGCTGGCAGCGATGCACAACCTGCCGACCATTCTGGTGCCCGGTGGCGCCACGCTGCCGCCTACTTTCGGCGAGGATGCCGGGAAGGTCCAGACCATCGGGGCGCGTTACGCCAACCATGAACTTTCCTTGCAGGAGGCCGCCGAGCTGGGCTGCCGGGCCTGCGCCTCCCCGGGCGGTGGCTGCCAGTTCCTCGGCACCGCAGGCACCTCGCAGGTGGTGGCCGAAGCCTTAGGCCTGGCGCTGCCGCATTCCGCGCTGGCTCCGTCGGGGCAGGACGTATGGCTGGAGATTTCCCGCCAGTCCGCACGGGCGGTCTTTGAACTGGATAACCGCGGCATTGCCACCCGCGATATCCTCACCGACAAAGCCATTGAGAACGCGATGGTGATCCACGCCGCGTTCGGCGGCTCCACCAATCTGCTGCTGCACATCCCGGCCATCGCCCATGCGGCGGGCTGCACAATCCCGGACGTCGAGCACTGGACGCGCATCAACCGTAAGGTGCCGCGGCTGGTGAGCGTATTGCCGAACGGGCCGGATTATCACCCGACGGTGCGGGCGTTCCTTGCGGGCGGCGTGCCGGAGGTGATGCTCCATCTGCGCGACCTCGGTCTGCTGCATCTGGATGCCATGACCGTTACCGGCCAGACCGTCGGGGAGAATCTCGACTGGTGGCAGGCTTCTGAGCGGCGGGAGCGCTTCCGCCAGTGCCTGCGGGAGCAGGACGGCGTGGAGCCAGACGACGTGATCCTGCCCCCGGAACGCGCCAAAGCTCGCGGGCTCACCTCCACGGTGGCCTTCCCGGTGGGCAACATCGCCCCGGAAGGATCGGTGATCAAGGCCACTGCGATCGACCCGTCGGTGGTGGGTGAAGATGGCGTTTACCGCCATACCGGCCGGGCACGGGTATTTGTCTCGGAAGCCCGGGCGATCAAGGCGATCAAAAGCGGCGAGATCGAGCAGGGCGATATTATGGTGGTGATCGGCGGTGGGCCGTCCGGCACCGGGATGGAAGAGACCTACCAGCTGACCTCGGCGCTCAAGCATGTCTCCTGGGGTAAAACGGTATCGCTGATCACCGATGCCCGCTTCTCGGGTGTCTCCACCGGGGCCTGTTTTGGCCATGTCGCCCCCGAAGCGCTGGCGGGCGGGCCGATTGGCAAGCTGCGCGATAACGACATCATCGAGATCGCAGTGGATCGCCTCTCCCTGACCGGCAGCGTCAACTTTATCGGCACACCACTGGCACCGCTCACCCCGGAAGAGGGGGCGATGGAGCTGGCGCGTCGTCAGCCACACCCGGAACTGCATGCCCATGATTTTTTACCCGACGATACGCGGCTGTGGGCGGCATTACAGTCGGTGAGCGGCGGGACCTGGAAAGGCTGTATTTACGATACCGATAAAATTATCGAGGTAATTAACGCCGGTAAAAAAGCGCTCGGGCTGTAATTCTATTTTTAATAGTTTCAGCCTGCGGGAAATATCCCGCGGGCTGTTTTCATTTGTTTTTATTTATCAAGTAAAACAATAAGTTGATATATATCGAGTGGCATCACAAAAGCAAAATAACATAATTCAGAAACAAGATATGACCATTGCTGGTTAATTGAACAGCTTATTACACTCCATTAACACGATGTTGTCATTCAGCACACGAAATAAGGGTGTATATCTGATGATGCAATTAACCATGAAAGATAAAATTGGCTACGGGCTGGGTGATACCGCCTGCGGCTTTGTCTGGCAGGCGACCATGTTCCTGCTGGCCTATTTCTATACCGATGTATTTGGCCTCTCCGCGGGCATCATGGGGACGCTGTTTTTAGTCTCCCGCGTGCTGGATGCGGTAACCGACCCGCTGATGGGGCTGCTGGTGGACCGCACCCGCACCCGTCACGGCCAGTTCCGCCCGTTCCTGCTGTGGGGGGCGATCCCGTTTGGCATCGTCTGCATGCTGACCTTCTACACCCCGGATTTCTCCGCCAACGGCAAAATTATCTACGCCTGCGTCACCTATATCCTGCTGACCCTGGTCTACACCTTCGTGAACGTGCCCTATTGCGCCATGCCGGGGGTGATCACCGCCGATCCGAAAGAGCGTCATGCCCTGCAGTCGTGGCGCTTCTTCCTCGCTGCGGCGGGATCGCTGGCGATCAGCGGCATTGCTCTGCCGCTGGTGGGGATCATCGGGAAAGGCAACGAACAGCTCGGCTACTTTGGCGCGATGTGCGTGCTGGGGCTGAGCGGCGTGGTGCTGCTGTACGTCTGCTTCTTCACCACCAAAGAGCGCTACACCTTTGAGGTGCAGCCGGGATCGTCGGTCGCGAAAGATCTCAAGCTGCTGCTCGGCAACAGCCAGTGGCGGATCATGTGCGCCTTCAAGATGATGGCCACCTGTTCCAACGTGGTGCGCGGCGGGGCGACGCTCTACTTCGTGAAATATGTGATGGACCATCCGGAGATGGCGACCCAGTTCCTGCTGTACGGCAGCATCGCCACCATGTTTGGCTCGCTCTGCTCCTCCCGTCTGCTGGGGCGTTTCGACCGGGTGAAGGCCTTCAAGTGGATCATCGTTATCTACTCCCTGATCAGCCTGCTGATTTTCTTCACCCCGGCCGAACATATGGCCCTGATTTTCGCCCTCAACATTCTGTTCCTGTTCGTCTTTAACACCACCACGCCGCTGCAGTGGCTGATGGCCTCCGACGTGGTGGATTACGAAGAGAGCCGCAGCGGCCGTCGTCTGGACGGGCTGGTGTTCTCGACCTACCTGTTCAGCCTGAAGATTGGCCTGGCGATTGGTGGCGCGGTGGTGGGCTGGATCCTGGCGTACGTCAACTACTCCGCCGGTAACAGCGTCCAGCCGGTTGAGGTGTTAACCACCATCAAAATTCTGTTCTGCGTGGTGCCGGTGGTGCTCTACGTGGGCATGTTTACCATGCTGTCGTTTTATAAGCTCTCGGATGCGCGAGTGGAGGCCATCAGCCAGCAGTTACTCAAGCATCGCGCGGCGCAGGGCGAGGCGATCCCCGACGCGGCGACGGCACCATCTCATTAAGGAGGAGGCACTATGTACACCATTACCAACCCGATTCTGACCGGCTTTAACCCGGACCCGTCGATGTGCCGTCAGGGCGAGGATTACTACATTGCCACCTCGACCTTTGAGTGGTTCCCGGGGGTGCGGATTTACCACTCCCGCGATCTGAAAAACTGGCGGCTGGTGAGCACCCCGCTGGATCGCGTGTCGATGCTGGACATGAAGGGCAACCCCGATTCCGGCGGCATCTGGGCGCCGTGCCTGAGCTACGCCGACGGGCAGTTCTGGCTGCTTTATACCGATGTGAAAATTGTCGATTCGCCGTGGAAAAACGGGCGTAACTTCCTGGTGACCGCCCCCTCCATCGAAGGCCCGTGGAGCGAGCCGATCCCGATGGGCAACGGCGGGTTCGATCCCTCCCTGTTCCACGACGACGATGGCCGCAAATACTACATCTACCGCCCGTGGGGGCCGCGGCATCACAGCAATCCGCACAACACCATCGTGATGCAGGAGTTTGATCCGCAGACCCGCACCCTGTCGCCGGAGCGTAAAACCCTCTTCACCGGCACGCCGCTGTGCTACACCGAAGGGGCGCATATTTACCGTAAAGAGGGCTGGTACTATCTGATGGTCGCCGAAGGGGGCACCAGCTACGAGCACGCGGTGGTGGTGCTGCGGGCAAAAACGCTGGACGGCCCCTACGAGCTGCACCCGGAGGTGACGATGATGACCAGCTGGCATCTGCCGGAGAACCCGCTGCAAAAAAGCGGGCACGGCTCGCTGCTCCAGACCCACACCGGGGAGTGGTACATGGCCTGGCTCACCAGCCGTCCGCAGCGTCTGCCGGGCATTCCGCTGCTGGCCTCCGGCGGGCGCGGATACTGCTCGCTGGGGCGTGAGACAGGCATCGCACGCATCGAATGGCGCGACGGCTGGCCGTACGTGGAAGGGGGTAAACACGCCCAACTGACGGTGCCAGGCCCGCAGATGATCGAGAGTCCGGGCATGGCGCAGCCCGACTGGCGGGACGATTTCGACGGCCAGCGCCTCGATCCGGAGTTACAGACCCTGCGCATTCCGTTCGACGATAGCCTCGGCTCCCTGCGCGTTCGTCCGGGCTTTTTACGCCTGTACGGCAACGACTCCCTCAACTCGACCTTCACCCAGTCCACCGTGGCGCGCCGCTGGCAGCACTTCACCTTTCGCGCCGAAACGCGGATGGAGTTCGCCCCGCGTCACTTCCAGCAGAGCGCGGGCCTGACCTGCTACTACAACAGCAAAAACTGGAGCTACTGCTTTGTCGATTACGAGGAGGGGCAGGGCAGAACCATCAAGGTGATCCAGCTTGACCACAACGTGCCGTCGTGGCCACTGCACGAGCAGCCCATTCCGGTGCCGGATGAGGCGCAGAGCATCTGGCTGCGCGTTGACGTGGATAAGCTGGTCTACCGCTACAGCTACTCATTCGACGGCGAAACGTGGCACACCGTGCCCGTCACGTATGAGGCGTGGAAACTGTCGGATGATTATATCGGCGGGCGCGGTTTCTTCACCGGCGCCTTTGTCGGGCTGCACTGCGAGGACATCAGCGGTGACGGCTGCCACGCTGATTTTGATTACTTCACCTACGAGCCGGTATAACGGCTCAGGCCGGGTAGCCCAGGGCGCGTGAGAGCTGGCGCCCGGCCTCCTGCAACTGCTCGCGGAAGTGGGTCAGTTCGGCATCATCAACACGAGAGGTCAGGGTCGACAGGCTCAGGGCGGCGATCACCCTAGATTCATGGTTGCGCACCGGGACCGACACGCAGCGCACCCCCTGCTCGTTCTCTTCGCTGTCGAGGGCATAACCCTGCTCGCGGGTTTGCGCCAGCGCGGCCAGCAGCGCCTCGCGTGAGGCGAGGGTCGCGGGAGTGAAGGTGGTGTACTGATAACCCTCCAGCAGGATGTTCAGCTCGGCGTCGCTCAGCCAGGCGATCAGCACCTTGCCGATGGCGGTGGCATGCACCGGCAGGCGACGGCCTATGCGCGAGTAGGCGATGGCCGCCAGCTTGCCTTCAATCTTCTCGATATAGACCCCTTCGCGCCCGTCCAGAATGCCCAGATGGGTGGTCTGGCCGGTGCGCTCCGACAGCTCCGTCAGCCAGTGCTTCGCCTTCTGGCGAATATCCATGGTGCTCACCACAAAATGACCGCGTTCGACCAGCTTCATGCCAGGGCGGTATTTGCCGTTCTCCGGATTCTGATCGATATAACCGTGCAGCTGCAGGGTTTTGAGAAGCGAGTGGATCGTGCTCTTGCTCAGGCCCATCTGTTTACTGATGTCAGTGATTTTGAGTTCCGTCGCCTGCTCGTTAAACAGATCGAGGATCTGCAAGGCACGTTCAACAGATTGAATAATAGGCATAAGATCGGCACATCCGCGCTGGAATTAAGGCCAAAACCTACCCTGTTTGCGCTGAAAAATCAATCGACCCGGGAGGCGCGGCCCCGGCCGATCGCAATAACGGCCCTGACGAGCATGACTGTAAAATTTGACTTAAGTCATATCTAATGCTTATGGATTGCAATCAAAAAGATAGGCTGTGCCTATTACTCATAGGGTAATTGTTCTTTTACACTCATTAACCGTATGGCTTTCCGCATTTTGCATGGCTCGTTTAAAAGGTATTTTATGACTGCTTCGAAAACATGGATCTCTTTGGGTACAATTGCCAGTCCGGCGACTGGAACGTTATTTTCAAAAATTCTTACTCAGCATAATCATAAATATATTCTGTGGTATAACGGCGAGCAGCTTTTTAAACCCGGCGACAAAATAGAGGTGTGTTACAACCATTTAGTCGTCAATGACGAGCTATGCGATATCAATATTTTGCAGATCGACAAATACAGTCCCACTCTGTGGCGCGTGATGCACAACATGTCCAGCTGCCCCGGCCATCGCGAGCCGGACAGCACGACGTGCACTGCTACGGCAAAATGTATTTTTAAAAAATGCCCCTACGGCAAGACGCGGGTCGCGGCAAATAATTAATATCCCGAACGGATAATATAAATATCAGGAGGGCGACAACCCTCCCGTCATTTTAAACGCAGAAGTTATTCACCCAGCGTGGCGACCATCACCGCTTTAATGGTGTGCATCCGGTTCTCGGCCTGGTCAAATACAATACTCGCCGCTGACTCAAATACCTCGTCCGTCACTTCCATCCCGCCGTGCAGATCGAACTCCTTCGCCATCTGCTGACCCAGGGTGGTCTGGTCATCGTGGAACGCCGGCAGACAGTGCAGGAACTTCACGTCCGGGTTACCGGTCAGCGCCAGCATCTGGCTGTTCACCTGATAGCCGCGCAGCAGCGCAATCCGCTCCGCCCACTTCTCTTTGGCTTCGCCCATCGACACCCACACGTCGGTATAGATAAAGTCCGCGCCCTTCACGCCCGCGGCGACATCTTCGGTGAGGGTGATTTTGCCGCCGTTCTTCTCTGCCAGGGCGCTGCACTCCGCCACCAGGCTCTCTTCCGGCCAGCAGGCTTTCGGGGCCACCAGACGCAGATCCAGCCCGGTGAGCGCCGCCGCTTCCAGCATCGAGTTACCCATGTTGTTGCGCGCGTCGCCGGTATAGACCAGCACCATCTCGTTAAACGCCTTGCCCGGGAGATGCTCCTGCATGGTGAGCAGGTCGGCTAACAGTTGGGTCGGATGGAACTCGTTGGTCAGCCCGTTCCACACCGGCACGCCGGCAAATTCCGCCAGCGTTTCGACAACTTCCTGGCCATGACCGCGATACTGAATGCCGTCGTACATCCGGCCCAGCACGCGGGCGGTATCCTTAATTGATTCTTTATGCCCAATCTGGCTACCGCTCGGCCCGAGATAAGTTACGCGTGCGCCCTGGTCAAATGCGGCAACTTCGAAAGAGCATCGTGTGCGGGTTGAGTCTTTTTCGAAGATGAGCGCGATGTTTTTGCCAGTAAGCTTCTGTACTTCCTTCCCTTTTTTCTTGTCGGACTTCAGCTGCGCTGAGAGGGCAAGCAGGGAGTTGAGCTGTGCAGGGGTAAAATCGAGCAATTTCAGGAAGTGTTTTTTATACAGTTCAGACATTTTATCCTCACATGGCAAAGGCCACTTTTTGAATTAAAATTCAATTTATATGTATCAATATGCAGTTGCAACCCTGTTTCACAAATCTTTCTTACAAAGGTGGAGGCAAACACATCCGTGTGTGAAAATAGAAGTATCTGCCGCACTTTAAAGAGGAACGAGCCATGGCAAACCCAGAACTGCTGGAAGAACAGCGCGAAGAGACGCGACTGATTATTGAAGAACTGCTGGAAGACGGCAGCGATCCGGATGCGCTGTACACCATCGAGCACCATTTCTCTGCGGATGATTTCGAAGCGCTGGAAAAGCTGGCGGTTGAAGCGTTCCGTCTGGGTTACGAAGTGACAGAGCCAGAAGAGCTGGAAGTGGAAGAGGGCGACACCGTCATCTGCTGCGACATCCTGAGCGAAGGCGCGCTGAAGGCAGAGCTGATCGACGCCCAGGTTGAACAGCTGATGGACCTGGCTGAACGTTTTGAAGTGGAATACGACGGCTGGGGCACCTACTTCGAAGATCCGAACGGCGAAGAGGGTGACGAAGAAGACGACGAAGATTTCGACGAAGACGATAACGGCGTGCGTCACTAAGTATGATTTGCGGCAGCTTCGGCTGCCGCTACTTTAAGGCAGAAAATGGATTACCCGCAGATACTCGCCCCTGTTCTCAACTTCCTCCAGTGTCCGACCCCGCAAGCGTGGATTGATAAAGCCCGCGACCCGGCGAACCTGCCGCTGCTGCTCACCGACCATATGGTGTGCGAACTTAAAGCCGCCCAGACCGCGCTGCTATTAGTGCGAAAATACGTTGCCGACGAGAGCGGTGCCGATGCCCTGCTGGAGTGGCTCAAGCCCTATGAAGCCTTTACCTTCCGCGAAGGCCCGGAACCGGATTTTGTCGCCCTGCATAAGCAGATTGGCAAAAGCGTGATGCCGAAGACCGACGACCCCTGGGGCCAGGCGCTCATCGACAGCATGGTGCTGCTGATTAAAGAGGAGCTGCACCATTTCTGGCAGGTGCGGGAGGCGATGCTGATGCGTAACATTCCCTACGTCAAAATTACTGCCAGCCGCTACGCCAAAGGGATGCTGTCCGCCGTGCGCACCCACGAGCCGCTGACGCTGATCGACAAGCTGATCTGCGGCGCCTACATCGAAGCGCGCTCCTGCGAACGCTTCGCCGCGCTGGCCCCGTTCCTCGACGAAGATTTGCAGGAGTTTTATTTATCCTTACTGCGCTCCGAGGCGCGGCACTATCAGGACTATCTGACGCTTGCCCAACAGGTCAGCGACGACGATATCTCTCCCCGCATACAGCTTTTTGGCGAAATTGAAGCCACACTGATCTCATCACCGGACAATGCGTTTCGCTTCCATAGCGGCGTGCCGGTGTAAACCGGCATAGCTAAAGGATCAAGGATGCGTAACGATGAGAAGAGCGTGGACTCGTATAGCAGTGGTAGCGGTTATCTCCGCAGCAGTGGCCTTCTGGGTTTATTACGACAAGCAGCGCCTGCAGAACACCCCCGAACATCGGCTTGATACCGTCCTGAACGCCATGCCCTCATGGCAGGTGCTGAAGGAGCAGGCCCCCCGGTTTGTGACACGCATCCGTGAGCAGATCCTCACCATGCAGAAAGCGGGGGAGTCTGAGCAGGAGATCATCGACGTGGTCCAGCCGCAGATCCTCGCGCTGCAGATGTCGCGCCTGCAATATGCCCCCGACGCGAATGCGGTGGGCTGGATGACGATCAACATGGAGCAGACCGCCGCCATTCAGAAGGTGAGTGACGATGCCTGTTTCCGCTTTTTATTCCCTGCCGTGAAGGGCGGCGTCAACCCGATGCGGGTGCTGGATAAAGATATGATGCAGCGCCGCCTGCAGGCCGATGCCGACATGATGCGCGCGGGCTGGGGTAAAGATCGCCACACCGTGACCCCGGAAGAACACGCCGCCGCCGTGGAGGATGTGCGCCCGATTATGCAGGACCTCGCCAGCCAGTACGGGGTGGCGATCCAGCTGCTGGTAATGCCGGAGAACGCCGTGGGCAAAGAGAAGCTCACCTGCGAGTTGGTGCAGGCGATGTGGGCCAAGGTGCTTGCGCTGCCGGAGCAGAAGGCGGCGAGGGTGATTCGGCTGGCGGTTACGGAACTGGATTGAGAGGGGCGCTGGTTTTTTGGGCACTTAGCGCGGTTTAGCGCGTCGCCGCTTGCATGGCGGCGCGCGACAGGTATAATCCACAACGTTTCCGCATCCCCTTCAGTGCCGAAGTGGCGAAATCGGTAGACGCAGTTGATTCAAAATCAACCGTAGAAATACGTGCCGGTTCGAGTCCGGCCTTCGGCACCAAAAGATGCAAAAATTAAGTCGCTTAAGGGCGGCTTTTTTTGTGTCTGGAATTCAGTATTCACCCATCATTCCCGCTATTTTAACTCTCTCAAAGTCAACCGACTTCAACTTGCATCTACCAATAGATGTTGATACAGATAATGGCATTTTCGGTTCGATAATGCTTAGAACACCATGCCACCATATTTCGCCCTCATGACACTCATCTTTGACAGTTCGTCCTGCTTCTATGGACTTTAGAATGGCGATTATTTGGTGTTAAGTGAATCGGATTTTACGCATAGCGATTTCTCCTCAGAGGACATAATCAGTATGTCGTAAGAACTCTAGAAGTTAATGGTCCGTTTAAGCAGGATACTTACGATAACGCTAGATAAATATTGAATGTTCAGTTCATATGAATTAAAAGCTTATAACTGAGAAGCCTCCGCTCTAATGGGGGAGGCTTTTTTTTACTCAATGGAAAAAGTAATCATTATGTAAATTTTTATTTTTCCTGTATGTGAACGGAAGTGTTAAATATCCAAGGTATCTTGTTCGCCTAATGGTCATCTTTTCAATCAAATAACCCCAAGCTTTACATACAATTCTTTTTTCTCTTTCATGCTGTTATCCAATGGTGCAACTCGTAATGCTGCTTTCAAATAAGCTGCAGCACCAGAGTAATCACGCATTTGCTCGCAAACTAAAATGAGTTGGCTTAACACATGGAACTTCATTGGAGTTGTTTGGTTTACTCTCTCCAATAGTGCTCTTGCTTCAGGATATTTTGCTTCAAGGCCAAGGATAGATGATTCTAAATACATGGTAGTCGCATTTTCTGCTTCAACTTGCTTTCTTTGCAACAGCCAGGATTTTGCTTGACTTATATTGCGCAACTGTAGGTTTGTCTTAACTATCAGCTCGAACAAAGCCGCAGGTTGAGTCAATTTACCCTCGAGCAAGATCGCTTTATTATCTTCTACAACTTTTTCAAAGTCGAATAAGCGATTGGCGCGGTACAAGGCAATAAGTTGCTGATGTAAAGCTTGTAGATCTTTACTGCGGCCATACTCCTGCGACGCTAACTGGGCAGCCTTTTGGTAAGATTGATTGGACATTGCTTCAAGTACCGCACTTGACCAGTCCTGATCAAGTTTAGTCTGAAAAACTGGAGCAATAGCACTAACTTTTAGTTGCTTAGTGGTAGCTGCATCAAATGCATGAATTAAGTCGGAAATAGTTGAAAAGCGATCCTCCGCTCGTTTTTGTAAGCAGGTAAGAACCACTTGCTCCAAGTCCGTATGAATAGAGCTATTAATCTCTGTCGGAAGCTTGAAAGGTGCGTGACGCTGAACTTGTGCTGGCGTATCATGGGGCAGTTTCCCTGTCAGCAGCTGGTATAGCAAAACACCTAAGCTATAGATGTCGCCCAACAGCAACTCTTTTAGACTACCCCTACGGCTATCGACGTTGGAGAACTCTGGGGCCGAATACAACACAGTCCCGCCATTTTCTCGGGTACGAACGTAAATTTCTTCTGGTAAAGCTGAGCTGCCAAAGTCCGTCAACTTCACCAGGTCCCGTTCGCCAACCAAAATGTTATGTGGCTTAATATCTCCATGGGATATTGGCACTGGTAGCTCGGCCAAATAATGTACAGCACAGAGCACTTGACGATATATTCTGAATAAACGTTCATAGGTCTGGCCAAAATTACGCTGCCTGTCATCGAGCTTTTGCGCCAGGGTTTGGCTTGGGAAATATTCCATTTCAATATAGAACCATTCATTATCTATACGGCCCATATCAAAAATTTGCACAATATTTTCGTGCGGCTCGACGTCTAAAAGCTCTTTACCTTCGGCAAGCTGGCGGTCTTCCCGAGTAATATCCTTAGGGATTTTTACTGCGACAATTTTTCCATCTTGCAGGCGCTCCGCCCGCCATACCCAACCATGGCTGCCATCACCAAGGCATTCAAGTAACAGGTATTTGTCACCAAGGCGTTTATTCGTCCCTGGCAAAAAATGTGCTGATTTTATATTCACATCAACACCTCATAGTGAATTCTGTCCAAAACAATCATGCTCAGATTTTTGATAAATAAAAAGCGACTAAACACCACCTCAACATCAGGAGCGGCGCTTACTTGGGTACCAGTGGACGAAGTGAAACCCATGCGGCAAATGTCTTTCAGTTTTCGGGTATCAGGCGCACCTACTAAGCCTTGGCTCCAGGCACTGAGGACCAGGGTTTTGGGGCAATGATTCCAGCGCTGCGCTGCTTCCAGTAAGTTTTTTAATTTTTCTTCTAGCTTTTGCTGCCCCTTCGCTGAACCATCAAAGCGTTCAAACTCGATTAAACACATAGGTGATGCAGATGATTTATGAAACCAGCCCGAGTCTGAGCGAATATCAGCACCAAATGTACCTGGAGCCGGACATTCCACTACCGCCATAAATGACTGTTCATGCCCGAATGTATTCCAAACGCTACAGCCTAAGCTGTGGACCAATACATCCTGGTCCAATAGCTTACTGCTTGCTAAAAGTGGAAACGTCTCATTTACCCAAGCTACTTCAGGCATAGGCACCTTAGCCATTGAAAGAGCCCCAAACACGCAATACCTCCGGTGATTCACCACCGTGAATTAATGCCTTACTACCAACTTTAACAAGCAGTGGTGCAGGGATTGAACGACCACACACCAGAGCTTCACCGGTTGATAAACTCGGAAGTTCCTCCAGGTCAGCTTTGCTCACCATATCTGATGCTTTAGCTATAAATCGTTGATCGTCTGGGTTCTTTAAGCGCATCGTAATTAGCGTATTGCACTGAGAGGTTACATCTGAATCTAATTTCGATGGACGCTGGCTCACAATGCCAAATCCAACACCAAATTTACGACCTTCACCGGCGATCTTTTTAATAATGCGGTGACTGACTGCATTGCCACCGGCCGGAGCAAAATTATGGCCTTCTTCGTAAATGATAAAGCATGGGCGCAGCGGGTCCGTTTTGCTCGAGGCCGCCTTTAATATTTCACTAGATAACAGTGCACAAATGACTTGCTTAGCGGTATCACTCAAACCTTGTAAGTCAACAACGACTAAACGCCCTTGTTGATTGCTCGGGCGTCCCACCATTTTGTAAATATCAGTTGGCTCAGCCATCGTAGCACTGTAAAAACTTTTGGCTTCATTAAGCACGCGTGAAAGCTTCATCGAGGCGACGGCGGCACTACGGCCTGATAACGCCTTCGCCTCAGCTTCAGAAAGGTCGTCCCACTCTTTTAACTCTTCAATGCCATCACCTAATAAAAAGCGTAGGCGGTTAATATCTCGTGGCTCGCTCTTATCTGCAGAGCGCCAATAACGAATTGCAACATCGAGTACCCGTTGTTGCGGTTCCGTTAAACCAGGTAATATTTCAGCAATATCGTCCATTTCAAAATGGTCAAATTGAAGCGCTAATGGCGTATTCTTACTGGCGTATTTATGTTTAAAAGATTCGTGCTGCGGCGAGTAAACTTGAATACCAGCACTGACGGCTTGCAGCTTTTCAAAGGTCTGTTTAATCAGTGGCAGTGCTTCTTGATCACGCTTATCGTCAGTGGCATCTAAGAAGCTTGAGAATTGCAGATTGCCACCAGCGAGGGCTTTACCGTATTCACCATGTGGGTCAAATACCACCACAGTGCCGTTATTAACCGCGACTAAACGTTCTATAATGCGGCCAACAGTATAAGACTTACCTGACCCCGTCATCGCCAGAACAGCCAGGTGCTCAGTGACCAATTTGTTGACGTCAATAAAAACCGGAACCGTATTCTCGCCTTTGTCGTAACCTACTAAGTTGCCCAAGTGCAAACTGGAGTGTTCATTAAATTCGTAAAAATCACTTAAAAACTGAAAATCGACGGTTTCAACAGCGGTACCCGGGTTAAGTGGGCGACGTGGAATTTTGATCTGACGAGTCACAGGATCGCGGTAACCAACCAATTCGACCTGAGCAAACATATTCTCACCGGTTACATTCGCACCGGGCAAAAGCTCTAGCTCAGTCACACCATCGCCAAAGCCGGCGTTATAGAGCATATTGGTACGACTGATCTTGGTCACTCGCCCCAGTACGGCGACTTGCCCCTCATCTTTGCGTTCCTGGTGCATAATGCGTACAAACTCACCACGGCGTACTGAAAACGAGTCTTGCACAACCATAGTTAACTGGCTGGCATCACCGGTGTTACCGACTAATTTACCTAAAACTTTATAAGCCATTATTCAATCCCTCATCCAGGCCTGCCAACCATCCTGCCTCAATATCATTATTCTTCAGTGCCTGGTGTAAACCCTGGCGATAAAACGTAGCAAATTTCGGTAAAATACCAAGCTGTTGATAGCCAAGTAATTGCGGTAGCGGCATTGCATTACCTTTGTTTTGCATATCCAGCGCCATCAGGCGAGATGCAACTAAATCGAGATCAGCACTTTTCCACTCTGGTTCGTCACCCGCTAACTGCACCATTTTTATCTGCCCGCCTCGGGCACTACGGAAGTGAAAACCAATTAACCCTTGTTTAGCTTCAATGTTAGGTTCAATGCGGTTTTCTTGTTCAGACAAACGAAATGCGATGGTGCGCGAATAGTTGCCTAAAATGCCATTGATAAATCGCAAATCTCCCACGCCCACCAAACTTTCATCCAGGCCTGCCAGATTTTGCATCAGCTCCTTAGAAAACCCATCAGATGCTAAAATTTGTTTGCGGCCTTGTTCGGTACGTAAATCTTGCTTGGCGATACTGACAATTGCGCCAAAGCGCTCAGCCAAAATGCTCGCAAGCACTACACCATTCTGATTCCATGGGAAAAGTTTAGAGCGATGGTTTTGCCAAAAACCTTCTATCACTTGCTTGGTTTTTTCGTACTCTTGTTTATGACGAACATTGCGCTCCAGGGGAGCCATATCCCGTGCTAAAAACAACGGCGTATCCAGCAAAATTAAATCGCTAGGCTCATAACTTAAAATTTTTTTCTCAACTAACTGATATGCCTGACGAATTTCAATTAAATCAAGCCGTTTACGCTGTGCTTCAAAATCAATATCATCTAATTCTGATACCGAGTCGCTACCCACCGTGCTGACTTTATTGTCATCTATTAGCAAATCTGTGCGCACTGCTGCACTGGCATAAATAAAACCACCCAATACCTTGTCTAAGCACGATTTAGTCGCAATACCAGCTACGCGTAAATTAACGATAGTGGGCTTGGGGACCGCTTTCACCAAGCCAGCATCACGAAACAGCGGTGCCACTTGCTCAATATCACGGACCTGTTTAAGCAAACGTCCTGCACTTCCAGGTAAGCGGAGCTGGCTATCGATGGCGAGAGATTGTGCTAAATTCATCGTTTTGTTCTCATTCATGCTTATAGCGCTCCTGTGTGTAGCTGCTCGCTAAGTAATGGGGCATAAGCCCAATATTGCGAGGCTTGTAGGCATGTTTTACCGGTGGCGGTTATGCCCGCTTCGTCGATAAAATCGTGCTGCCTCAACATCTCACCCCGCTTGACAATATCAAGGCTGTTGACATCAAACATCAGCTTAACCGCATTATGCTCAGACAGCGCTTGTAAGCTCATGGAACTTCCGGCGTAGAACAGTAGCAATACAACCAGATCGTGCTTATCGGGTATGTAATCAGTTGATGGTGCTTTGGGTTCGGTGATTTGCTTTGCAATGCCTGCGTGGTCCATAAACCAATTCAACCAGCTCACTAAGAGCTCACTATGATCGAGTAAATTTAGCGACCACAAAGGTAAAGTGGTAAAGGCCAATAGCCCACTGTTGCTGTGTTTTCGTATATAGCGGGTATGCACCACATCGCCGGCCTGGTGTTGGTGGCGATCTGCACTACCAGTAAAGCCAGCAATAGCCTGGTCTGTTTCACTGGTTAGCAAAGCGGTTAGCCCCGGTTCCTGCATCCTCAAAGTCGCTGGTACTAATTGCCAGTCTAGTGGGCAGGGTAATTGAGCTAATAAGGTAAATTGCTCAGCTTTCGGGTTTATTACCAAAGCGGCACAGCCTGCCTGCATAGCCCAGAGATACAGCCGCTGTAAAGTATCAGTGTCAGTCAACTCTTCTGCTTGCACTATTAACAAACCGCTGGTTGGAGGTGAGCTAATCCAATCCGTTGTTAACGGTGCCGCACCCGCAACAGTATGCAAAAATCGGCCTTTACGAGTACTGGCCAGTGCCGCAGATAAATAAAGACTCATCGCATCGCCTCTATAAACCAGTGGCAAAGGTAAGGCGCATTTTTACAATCCCTTTGTCTACAAGTCCTTTCTGTTGCTCAGGTGTTAACGCGGGCTCTTGGTTTTGGCTCAAAGCCTGATAAATCGGTTGCCAATCCGCCAGTGTTAAGCCTGTATCCTTTAATATTTGCTCACCTTGACTCTGCCATTTGGCCTGGGTGCTATCACACACCAATTGAAGTTCACTGACACCCAAATTGCTCACATCCCCAAGAGTCAACGCTGCTGGTTCCGCTTGCTTTTGAGAAGCTAATAGTGGTTTTAATAACGGCAGCCAGCTGTTTACCTGCTCGATGGAGCTGCGTCTTACTTGGTTTAGACGCTCTTCAATTTTAAGTAGCTGGCCTTGAATCGGTGTAATTTGACCGCGTGCCGGTTTTAAAAGCTCTTCTGGTAAATCCCGTAACGATGAAAACTGCCCATTGCGTAAACTGTTTTGCATACCTTGGCGCTTACTCTCTGCATCGCTGGGGAGATCGGCAATAGCGTCTTCAATGAGCTGTAACTTCATTAGCAGTTTTGGTAGCTCTGCAATGTCATCAGCGTACTTATACTCAGCCGTGGCGCTACTAAGCCATTGTTGCAACTGTTGGGCGCGTTGGTTTTGCTCTGCGAGGTTATTAACCAGCTTCCCAAATCGTTCTTTGCAGTTGCGGTAGCTAGACAAAATATTTCCCTGAATCTCCGCTATCGGCAGCTGTTGATCACTGTGCAGGTTTAAACCCACTTCTTGCGCTAAGGCTGAAAGCTTGTCTTGTGCTTTACCTAAATCGAGTTTACGCAGGTAATGCAGTAAGGTATCGCTGTCTGCTTGCTGCTCTTTTTGGCCAGTGGCACTGCTAGTATCTTCTTTTAACGCGCCGTCTAAAATATGACCAATGGTGCGCAGCGTGTTGGTGTACAGACGTTTCGGGAAATTCGTCAGTGGGGCACACTCTGTTTCAACATCTATGATTAAATCAGCGAGTCGGTTGTTGATACGCTCAGCGCTGCGCTCAACAAAATCGGCAAATAAACAGGCCTGTTCAATCCGTTGATAAAGCGAGGTCGTTTTGTCTTCTAAGCTAAGAATATGGGCATCTTTTAGCATGGGCTTGGAACTATTAAGCGGTTTAACCTTTGCTACTAGCTCCAGCACGTCAGCACGTTTGTGGATAAGCCCAGCCAGTACTTGCGTGTCATTGGCTTCGGCAATGTCAGCCAGTTGTTCTTCTAGCTGTTTGAGCACGTTAAATAGTGATTGTGCTTTTTCCAACTGCTCTTTAGCTTCCACGGTGACAAAACCCAGCTTATTTGTACCCAGTGGCGCGAACATTTCATTAATGCGTGCATAACCATACACGCGGCTCATGACTTCCACATTGGCTGCGTAGCTGCCCATATCGTTACCGCTGAACCAGTTTTGTGCTTCGCTAATGGCATTTTCTAAGCGGGAGCGCGGGTAATGCTCCCAAATTGCCTGTTTTTCTGTTGGATTGGTTAAAGTGAGCAAGTTCAGCTCTCCACACCACCACATCCAGTCATTAAACACGCCTTTGGCGGTAATGCTCGTTTCAGCCACATAGGCGAAATAAAACTGCTGCTTAAAGCCTTCGAATTGCCACTTGTGCTTTTTATTAGGATGAGCAATACGGGCTAAAAATAATGGGATCTGCGCCTGGCTTCGCTGCACATTATTAAGTTCAGTAAATAGCCCGGCATGTTCATCGGCCGTGTAGCCTTTGGCAATATAGCTGCCCGGCACTTTAAGTTTATCCAACAAGCTGCTCAGCTCATTCACTGGCACGCCGTGTTGCTGCTGTAAATCGAGAATACCGTTTAACTCAGGGTGAGCAATAGCGAGCTGGTACCAGCCTTTAAACAACAGGTCGCGGTCATTCGGCGATAATTTACCATCTACCTTTAACGGCCAGGCAATTAAACCGCGCTGCTGCAAACGCTGACGCCACTTGTGAATGGCATCCGTGGCAAAGGTAGCCAGGGCATGCAGCTTGTTTTTGAATTTCGCGGTAAAGCTGTCGGAAGTTAAATTCACTCCGTGCAGTTGGTATGCTTCCAGGCTTAATCCAATACGCTCTAGCTGGTCTGCTTCGCTTGGGTTGACATAATGCAGCAGTATCGCATCACGCAATTCGTTTCTTTCATCCAGCCGGCTGTATTGCTCCATGAGATGTGCGGAAGCGGTTAACGCTAATACCGGTGTACGGCCATTTTGCTGGCTGTGGTTTGCCGCAAAGGTGTGAAGACTTTTTAACTCAATTAGGTTACTGACCCAGGCAAACAAGGCTTTACCTTCTGGGTGAAGCTTAAATCCATCCAGGGTAAATAAACCACCCTGGCGGCCACGGGGCTCGGTTAAAATGGCCAGAGGTGCATCGTCGCTGCCCGTTTTATTACTCAGCAAGATTTCATCATAGCGCCAGTTGTTATCCAGTAATCTCACAAAGCCCGTTACACGGGCTAATGCCTTGATGAGCGGCTTCTGGCTACTTTGTTTGCTAAGTTCACTCATAGCCTGTTCATGACCATCGCCCATGGCGGGATCTTTAAAAATCAGCGAGTTTTGCTGGGCACTGCGATAGCGCAAATCCAGGCGCAGTAACATCGCCACACTGGGGCCAATATGGGTTGCTTCGCTGGCGTCCAGCTCGGTAGTTTCACCCACTAACTTGTGCCATAAGGCATCGGCAGCAAATTCAATCGCTGGGTGGTCATACACCAAGCTGAGTAAGTATTTAAACTCACCTTTTGACAGTGGCAGTAATACCGCGCCTTTATCGCCGCTTGCGGCTTGTTCTTTAATCGAAAAAGTACGCAGGTTATCCAGCAAAGTATCTAAGCTTAGCGCTTGATCTACTGCAGGGTAGTACCATTCATCTTTATCGCGGCGGAATTTGGCTTGCTCCAGGGCTTGTCGGCACTGTAGGCGGTCAATGCTCAGTTTGCGGTAATGAGCTGCTATGGGTTCCAGATCTTCGTTTTTCAGCGCCAGCAATTCACTGGCATGGCTCACTTCAGTTAAGCGCACGGGTAATTGGCCGTAGAGCAAACTACGACATTCGGTCAATAGTGCCTGGTCGCGGGTTTGAATGCCTTCTATCGCGCCTTTATCCAGCACATGCCTGGCCACGCGGCCAGAACCTGCCAGCACAGCTTCAAATAAATCGCCCACATCCTTGATACTGCGGCCTGCTTGTTGGTATTGACTCAGCACCGCATCCACATTAGCCATGACCACGTTAAACCAACCGAAGTTGGCACCACTCATGGCGTAAGCAGCTTCCACTAAACCAGCCGGGTAATTAAAACCCAGCTTGCCGTCTTTTAAGAGGCTTGCCACATAGTCTGATACATCGGCAAAGGCATTGTGCTCAAGTTCCACTAACTCAAAGCGGCGTGCGACCGATTGAATTTCGCGCAATTGCTGGCCAAGCAGTGGTGAACATAGTGCCACATAGCGCAGCCATGGAAGTTTACGGCGCGGGTCTTCTTCTTTGATCGCTTTACCAATCAGGCGAATGGCCTGGCCATCGAGGCGCTTGTCTTGTTCATCTTCCAGGCCGAAGGTGGCGGCTTCTGCCACGGTTTCCAGCTCGTCCAGCACCACCAACATATACTGCACGCCAAAGCTCTTTAATACCTGGTAGGCAGCTTGCACCAAACTTACTACCAGAGTTTGGTCGGTATAGAGAGCTTCTTCACTGTAGTTGGCGTTCAGCTGTAAGGCATCTGCTAACAGTTCGGCTTTAAAGCCAAATGGCATTAAGCGCTCAAAGGCTTGTTTAGCTATTTCACTTTGAATCGAGCCATCAAAGGCTTGGGTGGCCAGTGGTAATAGCGCCTGATATAAACCAAAAGCAAACCAGTTATCCGAGTTTTGATAATCTGATGCCACTTGCGAGTAGCGAATATAGAGCGCCAGGTATTTATCTTGTGCTTCGTGATTAAACAGCTGCTTATCGTGCAGTTGGCCTTGTTCATCGCGAACAAACCAGCCCCTGGAACAGTCATTAATTTGCGCGACCAATTCATGGCCCAAACGTGATTTACCCCGGCCCCATTCGGCCTCGACGGCAAACACATGGGCAAAGCGATCATCGTCGTGATCTACCGTATGCAAAAAGGTTTGAAAGCGTTTGAAAAATCGGCTCTGGCCCACTAACGGGTCGCGAGGTGGGTAATCTGATACGCCCGTCGCCGCCCAGCGATGTTGTTTTGCCAGGCTATCAACCATCTGTTCGTTTAAATCAAAACTCATAACGACGATCCTTGAAGGTTTGTTCTATTGGCGGCGCGTTTTTTATTGGCATAGCAGTTTTGCGCCAGTTGCTTAATGGCCCGTTGTAAAGTTTGGCTTTTGTAGCTAAAAATCGGTGCTAACGGCAGACTGTAACAGGCATCGCTAAAGCTGGTGTGAATTCTGTAGTGACCGGATTCGCCACGGCCGACTTCGGTAAACCGCCAGATTTTTTTTGCCAATAATTCGGCAATTAATGGGCTTAGGGTTTGGTTTAGGCGATTGAAGCTTTCTGTATTCGCATCGAGCGCCGGGTAGAGGGTGATATTGAGCTCACCGAGCAGAAGCACAAGAAACTCAGCCAAACTGCCCAGGCTCACCTCATCACCTTCAATACCTTGTACCGCCACATTTATTTGACCGGGGGCAAAGGCATTTTGCCCGACAGGTAAAGTGAGCAACAAGCCGCCACGCTGCTCCGCAGCCCAAGCATCTTGCACAAAGATAATGAGACTGAGTAAAAATAACCAGGGTTGTTGGGCAAATAGCTCGGTAAGCGGCACGCTATCATGACCTGAGCGGGAGACCAATAACCAATCGGCATTGGGTTTAAGGTCATGTTCATCAAGCAAGGTATTAGGAAGTGCTAACAAACGCCCGCTACACCAATTGTTTGCAAGTTGTTTTGCGGTTAAATCCACTGCTTGTATAGGTGCCTGTGGTTCATTTTGTTCGCTTAGCTTCAGCAAAGTATGACAGGCGCGCAAAATACGACATAAAGCGGGAATGGCTGCGTTGTCGTTTAGGCTATGGCCGAGTAAATCGCGTTCGGTTTGCGCCAATGGGCCGGCAATGATTTGCGGCGTGGTTGCAGTGCTTTCCAGTTGGGCTAAGACCCATTCACTGGCATTGCCCAGTTGCTGAATGAGTTTAACCAATACCATTGTGTCATTCATCGCGCCTGCTTCCTGGCAGCGAGCAGCAGCTAGATTTATCCAATGTTGGCGAATATCTGAGTTTAAGCCTAACAACGCTAATTGCCATTCACCTGACTGGCTTAAACCGTTAAAGGCATTAAGCAATGGTGCGGTGAGGCTATAGGCGCTAAGAATATCAGCTTCGGCGTCGTTCTTTTTCGGCTGCATTATTGGTTGTAACAGTGACCTAAGGGCAGGCACAGCCGCCAATAACAACGCTGCTTTGTTGGCCATCAAACCACCTTGTTGCCAAAGCAGCTGGAAGAGGTTAAGTGCCGCTTCGCTATTTAACGTGTCGTTATTTTGCCCGGTTGTACTGCTGTCCATGCCCCTTATCTCCATCTTTACTCTTCAGCCTCAGCTTGTGCCGCATCTTCCAGCAAACTGTATAACTCGTCCACATCGCTAAATAGCGGTGTGGCGCCTTCTATGGCATAACCCTCAGCGCTCAGTTTGCTTAAAATCGCCTGGTCTAAGCTGTTGTCGCCATCTTCCAGGGCTTGTTGGGCCTTGATTAATTGTTGCTCGGTCAGTTGGCCTTCGATCAGGGATTCGACAAGGTTTTTTGCAGCTTCGGTAAGACGTTTAGCATAGACATAAGCAAATTGCGCATTGAGAAGTTTTTGGCCCCAGCCATCAACAAATGTCTTTTCAAAATCAGGAGTGATGATATTAAGTGGTACATTGTCATCAATGGCGGGATATGCACTACCTGAGTTCCAGCGCATAAGTTGGGTGGTAGCATCATCGGTTCTTAGCCATGCATGATAAAAGGCAGCCAGTGTTAAAGATGAAAACCTTAGAACACTGAAGCCAGATGTCGCAACCATTTCTGACTGGGTTACATTATCAACTATAAAACCAACATTTTTCCGATTTGGCCTTACCGTAGAAACTAGCACATCACCTTGCTGAACTTTAGTTTTAGCTCGTGATGGTGCATCTGTCGTTGGCGTTGGTACTGACGAAACTTGGCCCGTTATAATGTCTAACCCACCAATTTCATAGTACTCAAATGTATCAGCTTTATTTTTATTCCATGCACCTTTAACCTGCTTTGTAATTAAACCTAGGCGTTTACAGCCTTTAGCTCTCATTTTATCTTCTAGCGCGATGTAGTCTGGGTGATAGAAAACGCTGTCTAAACGTTCAGTGAAAAGCTCTTTTGCTCTATATTTTTTGGTTTCATTACGTTGAATATCATTAATATATGCAGGGAATGTCTCTGATGCTTTTTGCTGTATCGACTTCGCCCAAGTGCGCAGTTGCTCGGCTTGGCGAACTTTATCCCCGATGTATCTTTGGGCTAGAGGTAAAACTTTAGGAACAGCTAGCGAGCGGACACTTGGAAAGTCAATTGCGGGGCGAGTTGCGCCATATGCTTCCTTCCAGATTGCAACTTGTCCGGTTTTGCTATTCAAGTATGCCACCAAGAAGTGTGCGTCAACTTTTTTTGGATCAGGCTTGAATCTGACTGAGTGCTGACTAATGTTGGCCGGCAGATGTTTAGCTGACACAACAGCCGATTTACCAAATTTTGCACCAGTAATCGTAAGTAAAACGTCACCATCTACTAAACGGCTACGCTTTAATTTTTCATCATCTTCATCGTTAATAAAAACAGCTTCTTCGGCTTGCAAGAACATTTCTTCAACTTCAGAAGTGCGATAAAACTTAACACGGCCTTTTTCTAAATAATTTGCGCCTAAGGGCGTTGCGCCGCTAGCCACCCCGCGCTTTGAATCAATTACCGCTTCCAGAGTCAAAGCACCTAGGTTGTCTTTTATCTTATTAATTTGCCTTTCAAATCGAGGTTGATAATGCCAAGGATCAATCCGTCTTTCAGACAATTGTTCGGGTGTTCTTTTAAAAATAGTTGTCATCATTCACCCCGCTTATAAGCTGACACTATGTGATCCAGATCGTTGGCGACACCGGCGTTATAGTCTTCTATATTGTTTTTCACCACATAACCCAACGTTTCTGCCACCGCCATAAATACTTCGATTTGGGGCTCAGGTAGAAATTTCTCTGGCTGGTTGGGATTAGCATGGCGTTTTTGTAAATACAAAATCGAGGTTTTGGCGCCTGTGCCGGAGAGCTTAAAGCAATCGCTTGGCAGAGAAATCACTGCTTTGACTATGGCTTTACCACCAACAAACTCGCCGGTTTGCTCGTCTTTTTTGCCCATAATGTACTCACGCACATAGCGGTCGCCCGAGTTACATAAAATGCCATCGGGTAGCACAATCATTAGGCGGCCACCGGGTTTAAGCAGTTGCAGGCATCGGTCAATAAACAACACAGCTGGGTCGATGGTGGCACCTACTGGTTGCCAGTTGCCTTTGCTATCGGGTTTGCTGCCAAGGGCCAGTCCTTCGGTCGTAGGTTGCAAACTGTAAATCGGCTTTTTATCAGTGCCACCAGTGCGGCGCAAATCGGTGCGGTAACCTGCCCATTTAGGCTTGCCGTTATCATCCAGTTCTAAATCACCAATATCCTGCCACTTCATTTTTATGTGGTCGTAATAGGCGTTGTAGCTATCTGCCACTTTTACGGTAGGACGGAAGCCACCGAGCACTTGCTCCATATGGCGCTCATAATCTTTTTTAGATTCCTGCTCGTTTTTACCAAAGTTAGGCGAACCAAACGGTGGGTTGGTACAAATAAGGTCAAAACTATTCGGCTTCAATGCCTGTGTTACTAGAGAGTCTTGTGTCTGGAAGATCTGAGCTTTGGGAGCGCCTTGTAGAGCCATATTAACTCTTGCTAACATAACCATTCTGGGAGTCGAATCAGCACCGGTAAACGCTTGAGATTTTAACGTTGCTTTCAGCTTCTCCTTTTCTAAATCCGGCATACCAATTTCATTATCAATAAGCTTTTGCAATTGGCTTAATACCACAGAGCCAAAGCCAAAGGATCCACAAGTAGGATCACAGAAACGGAAGTCACCATTAGATAAACGGGCTAATTCTGTACTATCGGAAGCAATATCATGTAAGGCGATTTCTACCATTGCCTGTTTGACCGGATTAGGAGTCAGGTAAACCCCATTTCCACCTTTAGAGTCGAAATTAGCTCGCAAAAAAACATCGAATACGCGGCCTAATAAGTCTCCTGAAACATGACCTAAATTACCTTGATGATGAACAATATTGCCGCGATTATCGGTTACAGGCCCGAGATCTTGAATCGCTTTTAACAGTGAAATGAAGTTTTCAGGCCGATTTAAATTAATATGAACGCGTTCGGAAAAAATCGGGTTTTTAGTGCCATCATCAGTGATAACGATATAATCTTCGTGGCTTTTTAGAGCTTCAAATGCATCACGGATTAGTTCAACCGCTTTTGCACCATGCTGTTCTACATATTGCCATGTGAATACTTCGCTTAGCACGTACTCATCCCCACTCTTTGACTTGAACGTCAAGTTTGCATCGTGGTGAACTCGAAAACTTTCGAGAAAAAGCAGTTTTGCTACTTCTTCAATAATAGCATTTTTGTCATCAACATTATCCCTGGTGAACCTGAATACCGATTCGTGCCAGAAATTTAGTTTTTTCATCAAGTCGGTATAAGTCTTCATTGACCATCTGAAGGTTTGGTCCCTTTCGAGTGTTTTGTACTCTTTCAGTTCACTTAATGTGGGGAGTTTATCTACAGCTAGAGTTCCTTGCGAGCTAAACAAGCGAACATATTGTATTTTACTGCCATCGTAAAGTACTGCGAATATTGGCCACAGTTCTACATCTGTATCTCCGAGCAACTCAATAATAAGTTGCTCTAGTTTTGTAAAATCTGAAGCATATTCCCAACGATCTGAATTTAAGGTAATTAACATTACAGTAGGTGTTAAATTTCCTTCAACCAAGCCTTGAATGAGACCTGCTTTGGCGAATTCATGCTCGGGTAATTCGACCAATGGCTGAGTAAACTCGGTGTGCTGGTTGACCAGTTTATTGAACAGTACTTCTAGCTGCTGTTGCGGATCTTGCTTTTTTACCTTTGTTTCTTTTGCCATGATGTTTTCTTAATTCCTTTAATACAGCCAATGGTTACTACAAGTGTCGGCTAATTTATCAATACCAGCAAGGGGCCTTTAATCTCTATCTGCGCGTGCTTCTGCGCCAGTTTGCGTATCTGCTGTTCACTGGTCGTAATGCCTGCCGGGAGTTTTTTCAGTACTTGTGCCAAGGGCATTCGCCCACCGGCTTGTTGTAACAATGATACTAAATGTGCAGCAACATCAGGTGTAACCTGGTACGTTGCCGTTGTGGACCCTTTTAGATGATTACTTTGAGGCAATGAGGCAAGCCATAGCGAAACTTGAGACTGGCTAAAGCCAAGTGTTTGCCAGAGAGTTTGGTTCTCATTAAATACAACGGCAGCGCTTCTGGGAGCTGCTGTTTGCTGAGTAATTAGTTGTTCCAGGCTTTGTCGCTGGTATTCATGGGTCATCTCATGCCTCCACTATAGGATACTGAAGCAGCCATCCGATCTGGGTTGGGTCTCATTGTACAGGACACGTCACTCGGCCACATCATCCTCTCTCCACGCTTTGCTGTTATCTGGTATGGCACAACCCATAATTTTAAGGTGTTCGAGAAAGCAAAGTGCTGCTGTATCGGTTGGTTAAAGTCATCGTGCGCAGGGTAGATCAGGTACATTTCACCAGTCCCATCAAGATATTTTTGGCCGTAGGCAAACATTTGATAGAAGTCAGCTTGTGCCAGTCCATATAGTGATTTTGTTTGCTGGCTACTATTCACCAGCTTCCATTTCGTATCCATCACCATTTTGGTTTTAGCCAGATGATGTGACTGAATCAACAAATCAGGACGAAGCTTAAAGCAATCGTTAAGCCCATGCTTTACCAAAGAATGAGTGGCAGCCTGCGGTTTAACTTTGAGGTGAGGGGGTAATTCGCCGGGCAGCGTTTGCGCAACAAAAGATTCAAACACCGCTTCCATAGGGAACAAGAGGGATATCGCTTTGGTATTTCCCTGCAAGGCACTCGGGCTCATTCCTGCAAGGATCAACTGCGCCCACGCTATTGGTTCGTTGTAATGGGCCATACCACGTTCCAGGCGTAAGCTGTTTATATCGCTTTCAATATCCCGACTAAGTGGAATACCGTCAAAAGCAAAGCGCAGCTCGTAAAGCCAGCGTTGATTCTCTGATGACATCTTTAGACTAGGTAGCTTATCCAGCGCGGAGTGTAAGAGCCGATTGGCTGAACAATCCGGCATGTAGTCATCATAATTGACACAAAATTTATGACGATTCACCACGTTATGCCGCAACTGCGCGGAAAGCATCAGTTTGCCCTTCATAAAAGGCAGATTCCTTTGCTCGCTCACATAGTCAGAGCGTAAACCTTGTTTAAGCAATTGGCTGACGCTATGTAAAAACTGACTGATAAAAATCTCGAGCAACGGCATGCGCTGTGCCTGAAGAGTGGCCTGCTGGGTTTGAATATGCCGAAAACCAGGCAGATGGCTTAGCATTGTCAGCAGTGTTTCTCGCGCACTCGCTGTAGTGAGGTTTTTACCCACCTTAGGCAGTATCTCAAGCTGGAAACCGTGAGGTGTGGAAAGCATACCAGCGTAGTTTTGCACCTGAAGCAATTTGAAACCTGAGCGAGAGGTGAGCTTGAGAAATTGGCTTCCTTGAATATTCGTTAGGCTGAGCGCTTCTAAATAATCAAAGACCTGTTGAGGAACAAGCTTTGCGCCAACTGACGCCGCTTTTCCACTCCCTAGCAGGTCATATTCAAAAACAGAGACCACTTCATCCATGGTTTACAGCCTGCTCATCAAGGGTGGTCTGCTGTGGCTGATAGATAGCACGGTAAGCCTGTGGCATATTCCAGATCTCTTGATCAAATGCTTCTAGCTCGTAAGCTGTCGATTGCTGATCATGGCGTCGTAAAGCATGGTTGTTACCAAAAAGAGTATCCAGATCGTCGGTTTTCTCAATTACGAATTGCAGGCTGTCGTCTTGCTTTTGGTTGTCCGCCAGCACCAACCTGATCTTGTTCCAGTCATCGAAAAAGTATTCCTGTAAAAGCGGAATGATCTTTTTCTGGAATGCGATCTTCAGTTGTTTAAATGCAGCTTCTTCATCACCAGCATCGAGTGCATTTTTTACCGGCATAAAGAACGCATGCCCCAGTGCATGTTCACGATCGTAAAGCGCTTCGATGCGGCTATTGAGTTTCTCTAACAACGACTCGAGTTCTATGCCCTTTAACTTGATTCCACTAAGTAAAGAGAGATCAGGCATCATCTCGATAAAGTCAAAGCGACGGCGCAAAGCCGTGTCCATCAGAGCTAAAGAACGGTCTGCGGTATTCATGGCTCCGATGATGTCGACATTGGCGGGTACGCTGAAGTGATCGCCGCTATAAGACAGCTGCAGGCTCATTGCATTGGACATACCGGCACGCTTGTCTACTTCAATGAGTGAGATCAATTCGCCAAAAATCTTGGAGATATTGCCGCGATTGATTTCGTCGATGAAAATGGCGTAGCGATGGGCTGGATCGGCATTGGCACGCTGGCACAGCCGCATAAAGATACCCGGCTCAATAGGGTAAGAGATATTGCCACTTTCATCGGAGCGAGCGCGGATACCCTCAATAAATTCTTCATAGCCGTAAGATTGGTGGAAGGTAACCACTGCAAAACGCTGGATGGCTTCGGCAGATTTTGGACCGCGTTTAAGTTCGGCGTAGAGCTCTACCAAGTCCTCCACTTGCTCGAGCTGTGAATCGACGAGCAACCACTCGCTGTTATCTGTTTTGTTAAATACGGCAGGCTCACGCCGATTCTTATAATCAACAGTTAACGACTCCGGAACGGTATAGGATTGCAAAGCCGCCCAGGCAGTATTCGATAGATTGCCATTACGACCGTTTAATAATGCCTTACGTTGAAACCACATATGTTCAATAATTTGGCGAACTTTGGCTCGTTTCCCAAGATCGAGCAGCACCAGCGTTATAACCTGCATCCAGTTCAACGATTCAAGGCGAGAATCCAGCCAGGCATCACGATCAGCAGGAACTGCATGAGAAGTGTACTCTTTCATTTTTTGCTGCAACGTGAAGGTCTTGCCAGTGCCTGGGGGGCCAAAGAAGATCACGTTAGTTGGTGAATGTGGAATGGTCTTGTTCTCGATGGGCTCAATGCTGGTTATGGATGTCGTGCTAGCTACTTTCTCCTGCTTTTGTTCATTGTCGCGTTCACGGAGCAATTCATAGAGATGCCAGATGGCCATATTCACGTAATAAGGATCTTTGTTAGGAGATTGGGCGTGTATGGCTTGTTTCAATTCATAGTTTTTCTGTAACCAATTTCCGGTCAGTACCAAACCGAGATGGAAGTGTTGATTTAGGAATTCTGCTGCTTTATTGAAAGCATTCTCATCCACAGTACTGGTGTAGTTTTCTGGCGAGAACGCGGCAAAGACACGATTTCTTAAACTCCAATACATGCGCTTAAGCTCTCCGGTCTCTTTGGCCTGCTGCAGCGCACTGCCTACATATTGGTAGGTAGCTTCATTCGGTTGCTGACGAACACGTTCAGTGAGTTCTCTAAGCAATGGGATGCTTTGCTGATATTCTGCTAATGATGGAACGCCCTGACGAATACTGGCAATACCGTTATCACGTTCATACCAGAGCCTCTTAACTAAATCATCCGTTTCAGGCTCAGCAAAAGTTGAGGTTTGTTGTAGCAAGGTCGTAAATTCACGGTATCGCTGATCCCACTTGGAAGCTGAGTAATTTTTATCTTTCGCCAGTGAATCAATCAATTCACTGATCGTCAGCTTGCCTGCTTTGACACTATCTACAAGATCCATCGTGATATTTCCTCTGCTATTACATTACTTACCAGGCAGCTAGTCTGGTGTTTTATAATCTATATTACCAAGCATGCTATTGTAGCCAAGCGCCATAAGTAAGATTATCAATGTACAGTACATATTTTTCATAAAAACGATTTTATGCTCTCGAATGGATTTTAGGCACATTAACCTTCAGCCGCGCTTCTTGTATTTCTTTATCATGCAGAAGTGATTTTGCTATCAGCGGAGCATGGGTACTATGAGAATTAGTGCAGGGCATGCCATTTTAAGGAGTGATGGTTTGGAGTTGAAAGATAAAAGGGAGAAACTGAGTCGCCACGGGCTTCACAGAAACCTCTGAGTCATTTATGTAATGTTCGTTGCCAAAGAGGGCTGAATAGTGAAGTGTGCATGCTGTGAGAGTGAGTAGGTTGCATCAACTGCCTCGTGAGTGAGCAATGCGTTCCTCTTGCCAGTCTTCGACTTCACTCCGTAGCCAGCGGGAACTGCGACCGAGTTTAATGGGCTTTGGGAATTGGCCATCTTTTATAAGCTTGTAAAACCATTTGTCCGTAAGCCCTGTAAGCTTCGTGATGAAGCGCATATCCACCAGTTGTTCACCAAGCAAAGAAATTTGTTCTGTCATGATGCTGTCTTCCATTGTGGGATTATCCTGAGCCAGTGATGATTGCTTCGTTACCACCAGCCCTTCCACATCAATGGATTGATACGTAAAAAAGTGCAGAACGTGATTTACACCGTGCGAGGACGCCCCAGTCCGCTGGGCGGCGGTACCTCACTGGCTCCGTAATGATAATGGCCCTGCTTTTGCTCTTCTTTGGGAATGTAGCTGATGATGTAGCGCAGGTTATCGATGGCTTCGGTATCACCGTAGTTCACCGGCCTATCAATACTGACTTCATAAGTGGGCTTGTATTCTCAGCGGTTGTAATAGCCTTCTCGTTGCGTTATTTCCCGCCATATTGTTCCAACTCTCTCAGCTATTGGGTAGGTAGCCTGGTTAACTACCGAAACCTGTAACAGGATCACACAATAAATGAATGGTGATGTAAACGGTGAATCTATGTATTTGGTGAATTTGTGACGTTTTGCAGTTGAAGGGCGGACTCCAACACCTTTAATCAGGTGACCAAATTTACTCTGCCATTCCCATCACCTATATTTTAATCCTCTGCAAGCCGCTCACAGGGAAGGAAAAATGACGCAATACTGGTGGAAAGATTTATTGGATCGGAACAATCGCTGGCAGGGGCTGGAGCTGACGGTCCGGGCTGAGCAGCATCCCGGTTATGCCATGGAGATGCTCAGCGGCCACCATGGGCGCATGGCATTGCAGTTTCAGGGCGAGACGCTGTTCTGGGCCACAGTGTTGAAAGATCATTCCGGCGTCTGGCTGGTCTTTAACGCCGATCATCCCGGTCAGCAGGCGCTACTACCGTCAGTGACCTCGGCAGAGGTGGAGTCGGTTAAAGCGCAGGGCGCGCAGGCATGGACAGGCGAATGGTGTCGCTACTTTGCCCGGCGGCTGATGGATTCGCCAGCGCCATTGCTGACTGCCGGCCGTTGGCTGTTAAGGCCTATGGCACCGGTAAGTCGCTCCGCGCAACCCTCTGTACCCATCGCAGGCTGGCGTTTTGACTCCCCCGCCAGCGCCGGAAATATGGGCTGCGACTGGGTGCTCTATGGCGAGGACTTCCCTGATTTAGCGGACCCGCAAAAGGTCAGGCACGTGGACTGGTGGTGGGGCGGTAATTTGCTGTTGGGACGTTACCCGATAAACACTGATGCGGGGCGGCTGAAATGGTGGCGTAAAAAATGCCGTGAAGGCACACTGCCGCCGGTGTTGGTCCGGCACATTGCCGGGCTGGCGTCTTTTGTGATCCTTGACGGTCATTATCGTCTGCAGGCGGCCATTGCAGAGGGGATCCCACCGCAGTTTTTGGTGCTCAGTGAACTGCATGAGAGAGAGTTTCCCTCCGATCCGCAGCATCAGGAGCGTATTGTCCATGCGCTGGAGCTACAGCAACGTAAAAACCCCGCATGCAGCGTTGAGGGGATAAATCAGACGCTGATTAATCTCTATGATACCCGCTATCTCTATGCTTCAACCCATAGTCGCGCCCTGCTTGGCGACGGAGAAAACTGGGCGCGGGAAATTGAGGCTTATTTGCATAAACATCAGCTTGGAGAATATCTAAGAAGGATCCTTGAGCGGGTGGAGGTTTAAATCGAAGATGCTCTGAGGCTAAGAGCGCTGGCTCCGGCTTCAGTCCATCAGCAACCTTTAAAAAATTGAGGTTATGAGTTTTTTTAGGCCTTTCAGGCGTGGGATGACATTTAATAAAAATGAATTAATTATTGGCTTTACGCGAGGCGTTAATTCAGTTCGATTTCCACTCATTTTGTTTTATATATGCAAGATGCGTCATGCTTAATGCCCCCAACTCCGTTTATTAGTAGTTGCCTGACGTAGGCAAAGCCATATCATTCTGCCGAAACAAATCTCAATTTAGGGAATGAAGATGAAAGACGCGTGGCTGGATACGTGCTCTACCACCATCCAAAACTTCGTGGAACGCTCTACGAGGCTACAGCCAGATAATCTTGAACTGGACCTGGTCGAAAAAATCGATTTTGACTACCAGATTAACTTAAGTCTCGATTTTCGTATTAAGGCTACAGAATATACTCAGGTGGGGAGAGTCAGCCCCGGGAGCGGCACGCGGATTTTTACGGGTAATTTCCAGTACAACGAGGCTCTCCAGGCGGAAACCAGCGCGGTCTTGTCCCGGGCAGAAACACTGCGTGAAGCTCACGCGCTGGTCCTTTCCCAGCCTTACGGGGCTCTTGAAAAAGAGCAAGAGATCTATTCCCATCCAACTCGCCTCTGTTTAATTGAAAACTGCACTAGCTGCAATGGACGCGGACAGGTCAACTGCTCCTGGTGCTATGGTTCTGGTCGCGTGAGCTGCACCACCTGTGGAGGAAGTGGGCAGGTACTGGAACAGCGAAGCCATTTCGATCACTACACCAATCAGTATCGCACGGAGAGCCACTACCGGATGTGCTACACCTGCACAGGCGGTAAGGTGAACTGCGGCCACTGTAGCGGCTCGGGAAACCAGCGCTGTTCCCCCTGCGACGGAACAGGCGAAACAACCCGCATTACCCGGCTTGCCAGCGTTGCCGTGCCTCGTTACCAGTTGATCTACCATCGTGAAGATGTGCCGACGTTCATTAAAGATGGCCTCTACAAAGCGGGCATCCCGGAACTGGCAAGTTATGGCGCCGTTGAGCTGGCGGATTCCAGTATTGATGAGGGGTTGCGTAACGTTAATTTTATCTACAACGCCAGCGTACCCTTTGCCCGATTTACGAGCCAGTTACGTCAGGCTCAGCTTGCTGAACAACCTGTTAACTGGGTCGTTTACGGTCGTCATCCGCAAATACTGGATGCGGGACATGTCGTTGAGTTGATGCTGAAAAACGATCTCAATGAGCTCGTCTATCGAAGCACAAAAGGGAAGTTACTGAACCCGCTTGTTGCGGCGGTTAGCCGTAAAACGGTGGCCACCTTTATGGAATCGGAAGCTCACCAGGATATGCTGGATGCGAATCGTGCGGGTAAATCCGGGGAGATGCTCCGCGAAGCGATGAATCGAGGCGTTACCATAACCTATATTGATGAAGCCCTGACCAGCCTGAAAGCCATTACCCAGTCGGTCCAGAACTGGTCGGTGGTGAAGTGGGCAATCTTCAGCGCGGTCGTAATCTATCTGTTGATGCCTCTGTACACGGCCTATGGCGACATCTGGTTCAACGACATGACAGGACGGGTCTATCTTACCCCGCTCCTGCGCTGGGATAACCAGCATAATTTACTCACTTCCCTGGAAATACTGGCGCGTTACTGTGGCTTATTTATCGCCATCGTTGCCATTGCGATCGCTTTCCTGGGTTATTTATGGCGCAGGGGATGGGTCCGCTGGCGGATGGGTCAGCATCTGGCTAAGTGGGCGGTTAACAGGAAGATTTTACGTAGCGGCTGGTTCATGAGTTTTATTTTGACAAGCCTGCTCACAACGTCCCTGTTACTGTTTTTCCCGATCTGGGTAACAAATGAGGGCGAACTGTTTGGGCAGTATTCCATAATTGAATTCATTCGCTGGGGTGTTCAGTTTATAAAATAATATGACCCGGGCTTCCGGTATGTTTTCAGGGAGCCTCGCTTTTTACCCATCAGCCCGTTTTCTACAAACATGAAAGGCGCCCACCAGCGCCTTTCTCATTTCATCGTTGCCTTAAGCCTTTCGAAGCTTCCCGGAGATCACCCCAACAAAGTCCATCACCTGCTGTTGTTTCTGGTCCGACAGTTGACTCACCTCACGCATCAGCTTTTCAATCTCAGGCTCTCCCTGCCGGGATGTCAGGATCATGCAGCCCTTCATCACCTTTACATCCACCTTCGTTCCGGTGCTGAATCCGGCTTCATTGAGCCACAGGCCTTTCATGATAAACGCAGGGATGCGGGTGTAATCTCCATACCGCGTCGCATAACTTACGGTAAATACCCGGTCGTCAGCTTCAAATACTTCTGGTTGCAGTGATTCTGCAATACAATCGATACCAGTCATGGTTACTATTCCCTATAAATAGTGATTGTGATGAGCGATACGGGCATGTTGGCGCATGCCCGTATTGCGTTAAATAACACCTGTAAATTTACCCAGTAAATAAAAATAAGTCCAGAGTAATATAAAAAGTAATAAGCGTTATTCGGCTGCTTTCGAATATCCATTAAATATATTAATTTTCTGTGATTTATAATTTTACGCATAAGGAAATGATAAGTTATGACCGGGAATATCGAACAACGTATCTATGCGCTTGCCAGACGTTATAACGGCGTGTACCTCATCAATAACGAGAAAAACCAACAATTACTCAATGCCACTACAGACCTCGATACGGATATGTTGCTGGATGTCGACGAAGCAGAAGCACTCATGGAGGAGTTTTTTAGAGAATTTAATGTTAATAGAGGAAGCTTTAATATAAAGATCTATTATCCCGACGAGCCTTTTTCCTGGAATCCGTTTAAGAAATCTGCCCCTGTTCCTGTTCCCGACTTTACGATTAGCATGTTGATCGAATCAGCTAAAGCCGGGAAATGGTTGTACCGCTAATCACAACCCAAATGGACGTTATTGTGCATTTCGACAAAAGCGGCTTATGGGACATACCCATGATGAACATACAGGCAAACAAGTTTTATTGTTCCATAAACGGATTATAATTACCTCAAATGACCTGTTAATGAAACAAAGAGGCCTGTGATGGCAAAACCCTCTACCCGAACTTATTCCCGCCATAGCCGCGATGCTGCACGATTGCTGGGGTTAATGCTTCGTACGGCACGTATTGAACGCCAACTCACCGTTGAGGAGCTGGCCGAACGTGCCGGGGTATCGCGGGGACTGGTTTATCGTGCTGAAGAAGGGGATATGGGCTGTGCAATCGGCGCAGTATTTGAACTGGCAACCATTTTAGGCGTTCCACTTTTTACCCCTGACCCGGCATCGATGGCATTACATACCGCTAATGCAGAGAAAACCTTATCGCTGATGCCACGTTCAGTACATCATTCAAGGAAGGTGATAGATGATGACTTCTGATAACCATCATGACCGGGCATATGTATGGGTCTGGTTGCCTGACGCAACGCAGCCGGTTGTTGCAGGCGTGCTAAATCGGGATGGTAACCGGTTTATATTCAACTACGGGCGCAGCTATCTGGAGCGGGAAGATGCGATCCCTCTCTATGAACCGGAACTCCCGCTGGTCCGGGGCGCGATTTTCCCGGCACCGGGTCTGCAACAGGCGAGTGCATTACGTGATGCTGCCCCGGATGCCTGGGGGCGTCGGGTGATCCTGAACAGGTTGATGGGCGCTCAGGGAAGGGATGTCGATCCGGACAGGCTGGATGAGCTGACTTATTTGCTTGAATCTGGCTCAGACAGAATTGGAGGGCTCGACTTCCAGCTATCAGCTACGGAGTACGTGCCGCGAGCGTCTCAAAGCGCCTCTCTTGAAGAGTTGATGCAGGCGGCATCAATGGTTGAAAGTGGCAGGCCCTTAACCCCTGAGCTGGAACAAGCGTTATTTCATGGGAGTTCCCTGGGGGGAGCGCGGCCAAAGGCGATGATAGAAGCCGGGGAGCGTAAATTTATCGCCAAGTTCTCCTCCTCTACTGACACGTATAACGTCGTTAAAGCTGAATATGTCGCTATGCGCCTGGCTGCTTGTGCCGGGTTAAACGTTGCGCCTGTTCTTCTGCGCCACACGGCGGGTAAAGACGTCATACTGATTGAACGCTTCGATCGGATACGAAGCCATACAGAATGGCAGCGTCGCATGATGGTCTCTGCGCTGACCATTTTTGGTCTTGATGAGATGATGGCAAGATACGCGAGCTATGAGGATTTGACGGATATTATTCGTCAGCGCTTCGATGCACCTAAAGAGACGTTACGGGAATTATTTGGTCGTCTGGTTTTTAATATTATTTGCGGCAACACGGACGATCACGCCCGAAATCATGCAGCATTTTGGGACGGTAAAAAGCTGAGCCTGACGCCTGCTTATGATATTTGCCCTCAGGGACGTGCAGGTAATGAAGCCACGCAGGCCATGCTAATTATTGGCGACAATCGAATGAGCAATCTGGCGGTTTGTCTGTCGGCGTCGGCCAAATTTCTGCTGAGTGAGCAGGAAGCTATTGAACTCATCTCCCACTGTATCAGGTCGGTTCACGAGAACTGGGAAACGATATGTGGTGAGGCTTCATTGAGTGAAGTGGATCGCAGGTTTTTGTGGGGACGAGCGTTCCTCAATCCATTCATATTTGAAGGGGCTCCAGAAGCGATCATGCAGCTGCGTTGATTCGCGTTTTCTATTGTTGGCGAGCAGCCTATAACGAGGGATACGGTTACTGGGTGGTTGACAGCAAGCTTGAGGGAAAACCGGTTCTGATTACAAATTCTGGCTCTGATTACGCCGAGGGTGTGATTTCAATGAGTCAGAAAGGACGTGGCATCGGGGATTGCTGGACGTTGGCAAGCTGGGTTTGGGATGGTGAGACATTCCGCAAAAGTAGCCTTGCCACAACCGGGATGTGCCGTAATTTGCACCTCGGGGGCACCTGGGATTTACCTACCTGGGTGGCGGATGTTAAGCCCGCAAGTAAGCAAAAATAACGTCCCTTTGTGATTCCTCCTCGCATTCTGATACGGCCTTCCCGATTATCTTGTGGGAAGGTTGTGCTTAAAGGCATTCTGCTTTCACGAGCGGACCAGCCAAAATGGATATGTACCCAAATACATATAGGGATAAATATCATGTTTCGTACAGAACCAAAGAGAGCCGTCACCCTGACCGTGGACCCAGCCCTCTACGATGAAGTGAAGCAATCCGGGGCGAACATATCCGCTCTCCTTAATAAAGCACTGCTCGACGAACAGAAACGGCTGCAGGCCGCTCGCTGGACAGAAGAGAACAGGGAAGGTTTGGAAGAGATGCGCCACTTTTTTGAAACCCACGGCCGCTTTTCTGACGAACCAGGGAAGCTGTGATGCAATTCTGCGTTTACCGCATTAAAGGAAAGAACAAGGCCTATCCGTACCTGCTGGAGGTGTAGTCCCCCTGGCGGATGATTATTTGGGGCGCGGCGCATCTGCATCCGCCAGTGCAGCATCGCTTCCAGGCGCACAAACACGCATCCACTTCAAATTGCCTGTTTTAAGGTGCATTTAACTTTTCAGGTCGCCAGACCCACCCCCATCGCCCCCCTAATTATCGGAATCGGTGTCAACAAATGCTGATACATCAGTTCCCCCGCCTTATCCGCATCCCGCGCCAGCACCGCGTCCATCAGCTTCTGATGCTCCACATGCTTCTCTTCTAACATCGCCACCGACAGCACCGTCTTCCGCAGCCACACATACCGATACCGCGCCGCCAGATCAAAAAGCCGTTCCCGCATCTGCATCAGATACTGCGACCCACACCCGGCCACAATCGCGGTATGAAATGCCTGATGCCGCTGATCCCACTCGTCCAGCATCGTCTCGCTGGCGTCGCGGGATTCGAGCTTGTTCAGCAGATGCATCCGGGCGAGAAGGTCGGCTTCCCACTCTTCGCCGCCGCGCTCGATGGCGAGGCGCACCAGCATCGCCTCCATATTGGCGCGGGCATCAAAGATATCGAGCAACTCCTGTTCGGACATGGGGGCCACCCGGTAGCCTTTCTGGTTAATGACCGTGACCAGCCCCTCGGCAACCAGCTGCGACAGCGCTTCGCGCAGCGGGCCGACGCCCAGTTCATACCGGGAGGTCAGCAGGCTCATCCGCAGCTTCTCATCCGGGTGATACACCCCACGGATAATGTCGTTCTTCAGCCAGCGGTAGCCGTCGATGGCCGTTGCCTGGGAAATGATGGTCATGGTCGTGCTCCTTGAATACGGCCCGGCCTGCACCGGGCGTAAAGATTAACCCTGCTTCGCCTCGTCAAAACACGCGGCGATAATCGCCAGCCCCTGTTGGAGCTGCGCCTCTTCCACGGTCAGCGGCACCAGGATGCGCAGCACATTATGGTACGGGCCACAGGAGAGCAGGATCAGCCCTTTGTCCCGCGCCCGGGCCACAATCTGCGCCGTCAGGGCGGCGTTCGGCTTATGATGGTCGCCCTCTTCAAACAGCTCGATGGCGATCATCGCCCCCAGGCCGCGAACGTCGCCGATCTCAGGGTGTTTTTCAGCGATAGCCAGCAGGCCTTCGCGCAGGGTGTTACCTAATTTATTGGCTTTACCCAGCAGATCTTCCTGCTCGAAGACTTTCATCACCGCCAGCGCGGCGGCGCAGGCGATCGGGCTCCCGGCGTAGGTGCCGCCCAGCCCACCCGGAGCGATGGCATCCATCACCTCGGCACGTCCGGTGACGCCCGCCAGCGGGAAGCCGCCGGCAATGGATTTGGCGAAGGTGGTGATATCCGCCGCCACGCCCATCTGCTCCATGGCGAAGAAGGTCCCGGTGCGGCCCGCGCCGCTCTGCACTTCATCGGCGATCAGCATGATGCCGTGCTCGTCGCACAGGTCGCGCAGGCGCTGCATAAAGGCCGGGGAGGTGGCGTAGAAGCCGCCTTCACCCTGCACGGGTTCGATCACGATGGCGGCGATATCTTCCGGCGCGGCATCGTTCTTGAAGATGCGATGGATGCTGGCGATGGCGTCGTCATCGCTGATGCCGTGCAGGGCGCAGGGATAGAGCGCGCGATAGACGTGGCCCGGCATCAGCCCCATGCCTGCTGAGTAAGGGTTCACTTTCCCGGTCAGCGACAGGGTGTAGTGGGTGCGACCATGATAGGCCCCGGTAAAGGCGATGGTGCCGTTGCGCTTAGTCGCCGCGCGGGCAATCTTCACCGCGTTCTCGACCGCTTCGGAGCCGGTGGTCACCAGCAGGGTCTTTTTCGGAAAATCCCCCGGCACTTTCTGGTTCAGGGTTTCACAAAGCTCCAGATAAGGTTCATAGGCCAGCACCTGGAAGCAGGTGTGCGACAGCTTTTTCAGCTGCTCTTCCACGGCGCTGACCACCTCCGGATGCAGATGCCCGGTGTTCAGCACCGCAATCCCTCCGGCGAAATCAAGATACTCACGGCCTTCGACGTCCCACACCCGGCAGTTCTCGGCCCGGGCGGCAAAGATAGGGTGGATCTGACCCACGCCGCGGGGCACGGCATTGCTACGACGCTGCATTAACTCTTTGTTGGTGCTCATTGGATGCTCCTGAATTAAAGGCCGATGCACATATATTTGATTTCTAAGTAATCTTCGATGCCGTATTTGGAACCTTCCCGACCCAGGCCGGAGGCTTTAATGCCGCCGAACGGGGCGACTTCGTTGGAGATAATCCCGGTGTTGATCCCGACGATGCCGTACTCCAGCGCCTCGCCGACGCGAAAGACGCGGCTCAGATCGCGGGCATAGAAATAGGCGGCGAGGCCGAACTCGGTGTCGTTAGCCATATGGATAACATCTGCTTCATCCTTAAAGCGGAACAGCGGCGCCAGCGGGCCGAAGGTCTCCTCTTTAGCCACTTTCGCATCACCGGGTACATCTACCAGAATAGTCGGTTGGAAGAAGTTGCCGCCGAGTTTATGCAGCGATCCGCCGGTAATAATGCGCGCGCCTTTCTCCACCGCGTCGGCAATGTGTTCTTCGACCTTGTCCACCGCCTTGCTGTCGATCAGCGGCCCGATAGTGACGCCCTGGGTCAGGCCGTCGCCGATCTGCATCTTAGCCACCGCCTGCTGGAGTTTTTCGGCAAAGCGATCGTAAACGCCATCCTGCACGTACAGGCGGTTGGCGCAGACGCAGGTCTGCCCGGCGTTGCGGAACTTCGAGGCCAGCGCCCCTTCCACGGCCTTATCGAGGTCGGCATCGTCAAAGACAATAAAAGGTGCGTTGCCCCCCAGCTCCAGGGAGACCTTTTTGATGTCCTTCGCGCACTGGGCCATCAGCTGGCGGCCAATCTCGGTCGAGCCGGTAAAGGAGAGCTTGCGCACCAGCGGGTTGCCGGTCAGCTCGTTGCCGATGTCGGACGCCGAACCGGTGACCACGTTAAACACCCCAGCGGGGATCCCGGCGCGGTGCGCCAGTTCGGCCAGCGCCAGCGCGGAGAACGGCGTCTGACTGGCGGGTTTGAGCACCATGGTGCAGCCGGCTGCCAGGGCCGGGCCGGCCTTGCGGGTGATCATCGCCGCCGGGAAGTTCCACGGGGTGATGGCCGCCGTCACGCCAATCGGCTGTTTAATCACGATCAGCCGCTTGTCCGCCTGATGGCCTGGAATGGTATCCCCGTAGACGCGTTTCCCCTCTTCGGCGAACCACTCTATAAAGGAGGCGGCATAGCTGATCTCACCCTTGGCTTCCGCTAGCGGTTTACCCTGCTCGAGGGTCATCAGCTGAGCCAGATCGTCCTGGTTAGCCATCATCAAATCGAACCAGCGGCGCAGAATAGTGGCGCGCTCTTTGGCAGTGAGCGCTCGCCAGGCGGGCAGGGCACGGTTCGCGGCCTCAATCGCCTCGCGGGTCTCGTCGGTGCCCATTTTCGGCACGCTGCCCAGGGTCTCGCCGTTCGCCGGGTTGGTCACGGCGAGGGTCTCACCACGGTGGGCGTCGCGCCACTCTCCTTCTATATAAGCCTGCTGGCGGAATAAGCTGGGATCGTTGAGTTGCATGATGGCTTCCTGTCTCAGAATGATTAACGGGTAAACGCGGCATGTAAGGTCTCCACACTACCGGCAGCCCGCAGCGCACGCCCGGGGTTGTGCTGGCTGGCGAGCAGGGTCTGAACCTTGCTCACAATATGCGCCCCGATGGGGATCGCCGAGGTCGCTGCCGGGGAGGGGGCATTACAGGTATGGATGGTGCGCGGCGTGGTGACAAATAAAAAGTCGTCGATCAGCTTACCTTCTGGCGAAACTGCCTGCGCCCTCACACCCGCAGGCCAGGGGTGCAGATCCTTCACCGTCAGGCCCGGGCAGTACTTCTGCACCCGTTTCAGATAGCCGCTTTTGCACAGCGAGTTTTTCATCTCGCCGAGGCCCGAGCGCAGGTTGTTCTGCAGCACCCGGCGGATGCCCGTTGAGCCAATAATTTCCAGCATATCGGAGAGGGAGAAATCGCCCTTGCGGTAGCCCTCGCGCTTAAAGGCCAGCACCGCGTTCGGCCCCACCGTCACGCTGCCGTCGATCATCCGGGTGAGATGCACCCCGAGAAACGGCATCGCCGGGTCGGGGATGGGGTAGATAAGGTGGTTGACGATCTGATTGTGCTCCGGCGCGAGGCGGAAATACTCCCCGCGGAACGGGCAGATAATAAATCCGGGGTCGATGCCGAGCATCTTCACCAGCCGGTCGGCCATCAGCCCGGAGCAGCTGATTAAGGTGGTGGTTTCAAACTCGCGTCCGTCATGGGTGTGGATCACTACTCCGTCGGCGTGCTCTTTCAGGCCGCAGACCTCGGCGCGATAAAACACCTCTCCGCCCTTCGCCTGGAAGCGGTTCGCCATCGCCGCCGCCACTTCGCGATAGCTGACGATCCCGCTGGAGGGAACAAAAATCCCGCCCAGGCCGGTGATGTTTGGCTCGCGCTCGCGCAGTTCGGCGGCGCTGAGCCACTCGCGCTCGATGCCGTTGGCGGCAGTGCGATCCCACAGGGCCCGCATCCGTTCCATTTCGAGTCCGGAGGTGGCCACCAGCATCTTGCCGCAGGTGTCGTAGCGGATATTATTTTGATCGCAGAAGGCTTTGGTCGCCCGGTTGCCCGCCAGGCAGAACTGCGCCTTCAGGCTGCCGGGGGTGTAATAGACCCCGGCATGGATCACCCCGCTGTTGTGCCCGGTCTGGTGGCTGGCGGGGCCCGCCTCCTTCTCCAGCAGCGCAATGCGGGCATCCGGGTAGAGCTCAATCAGCTGCATGGCGGTGGACATGCCGATAATGCCGCCGCCGATAATCACGAAGTCATACATCCGCGCCATCCCTACTGATGAGTCTGATAGTGAGTAGTGGCGTAGCTGATATAGCCGCGCTGGCGCATCAGCTCCCGGCGCAGATCCGGGTGCGGGGTAAAGCGATCCCGGCCGTGCAGCCAGAACATATTGTTAATCAGCAGGAACTTACCCACCGGAACAGGAACGGAAACGATGCTTTTGCTGCTCTCCAGCGCGTCAGAAAGTTCGCTCAACCAGACGCCCTCCTCAAAATCTTTCGGCTGGACGAACTGGTCGATATAGCGCATCACCGGGCGGCCCTGCTGGTCGACGTCAAACACCGGATGGAACACATCGGCGGCGACGTTTTTGCTCGGGGGGGCCGTCCAGCGCAGGGGGCGACGGGCCAGCGGATGGCTGAAGAATTTATCCAGCGATTCCCAGTCGTCGAGATGCAGCAGCAGGGAGTTGCCGCCCTGCATGTTCTGCTCGTCGATCTTCATCATCAGCACGTAGTCGGTGACTTCGTCGACGAAGGTGCCGTCGTTGTGCAGCTCCAGCACGCGGTGGGGCTGGCGCAGATAGCTGTCTGAATTATCAACGTTTTTCACCGTAAAGCGGGCGTAGTACTGGCCGCTCATGGCGTCGTAATTTGAGCGGCCAATCAGGTGTGCGACTGCGGTGGCGATCTTCACCATCTCGTCGGCCTGGGCGACGTTATCTATCCCCTCGGCGTCGATCAGCAGCGCGCCCTGGTCCCGGCTGAGGAGGGTGTTCAGCAGCAGGGGCTGGAGCTGATTGCCGCACAGGTCATCGAGGATCTTCGCCACCCGAAAGCGCAGGAACGATTTGTACTCCAGGGCCTGAATGGGCCACTGCTCCACCTCCCGCAGGAACTGCTGCGTGACCTCCGCTGAGAACGTCAGCTCCAGCAAACGCGGAGACTGCACGGATGTCGCGATGCTGAAACCGGTGATGGTCCGGGACAACGCCTCGTCGGGCTGTTTTACGGCGGTAAGTGCATTCATCAGAATCAATCCTCTCAGAAAGTTTCAGGAGCAGGGCAGTGCATTTCGTAGCCATAAATTAAAAATATCTACATTTTTACGAAATGGGCCTGTTCCGCAGTGAATGTTTGAATTTTGTGATGAAGGCGTGAAAAACGGCGAAATGGCGGGGAAAATGCATGTACAGGTAGAGATGTGAAAAACCTCGCGTGATGCGCCTCACGGAAAATCATGGTTATCCTTAACAAAAACGTGACATATCCATACAAATCTTAACAAATCGCCCGAGCGACGCTGTACGGCCTTGAGGCGCTCTTCTATACCTTGATTCGTGTTACCTGCGACTCAACCACATCACAGAGAATAAACGTATGGAACAGACTTCTGGCAAGAAAAGTGAAGCAATTCATAGCGATACTACACAGCATTTCAACCGCTCCATCGGCCTTATCTCTAACTTTTCGCTCGGGTTCACCTACCTCTCACCGCTGACGGCGGTCTACTCCCTGTTTGCCCTGGCGGTGACGCTGGCGGGGCCTCCGGCGATCTGGTGGATCCCGATTGTGGCCTGCGGGCAGCTGCTGGTGGCGCTGGTGTTTGGCGAAGTGGCGTCGCAGTACCCGATCACTGGCGGTCTCTACCCCTGGGCGCGCCGCCTGTGGGGCCGCAAATATGCCTGGATCGCCGCCTGGATCTACCTTTGGGCGCTGGTGGTGACCATCACCTCGGTGGCGGAATACACCGCCACCTTCGTCGGGTCGCTGTTCGGATTTGAGATTTCGGCTGGCAATATGCTGATCACCTCAGTGGTATTGCTGCTGCTGATGATGGCGGTGAACATGTCCGGCACCAAAAACCTCGCCCGGGTCGCCCGGATTGGCTTCTGGTGTGAGATCATCAGCGTGATCGCGCTGGGGATCTACCTGCTGCTGTTCCACCGCGCCCAGCCCTTCTCGGTGGTCTTCGACTCGATGGGGGTGATCGCCAAAGACGGCAGCTACCAGCCCGCGTTTATGGCGGCGGCGCTGATTGGCCTGTTTATGTTCTTCGGCTTTGAAGCCTGCGGCAACGTGGCGGAAGAGGTGAAAAACCCGAGCAAAAAGATCCCGATTGCGATGATCCTCAGCATCGTGTTTGGCGCCCTCTCGGCGATGGTGTCGATCCTCGGCTACCTGCTGGCCTCCCCGAACCTGATGAATATCGTCAACGGCCAGATCGCCGATCCTATCCCGGCGATCCTCAACGAAGCCCTCGGCGAGACCGGTGCCACGGTGTTTATCATCATCGCGGTGATCGCCATGCTGTCGTGCATCCTCTCCCTGCAGGCCGCGTTAAGCCGTCTGATCTTCTCCTTCTCCCGCGACCAGATGCTGCCGGGTAGCGCCTGGATGTCGAAGCTGTCGAAAAACAGCGTCCCGGACAACGCGATGATCGTCAGCTGTCTGCTGCCGGTGCTGATCTGCGTGTGGGTCTACTTCCAGCCGGATAACCTGGCGCGTATCACCGCCTTTGCGGTTATCGGCATCTACATCTCCTTCCAGATGGTGGTCCTGGCGGCGCTGCGCCAGCGGCTGAAGGGCTGGAAACCGGCCGGGGAGTGGAGCGTCGGCGGCTGGGGGATGCTGGTCAATATTCTGGCGCTGGCCTATGGCCTGTGCGGCATCTGGCTGCTGGCGCAACCGGCCGAGAGCGCCAGCTTTATCGACCGCTGGACGGTGCTGGTGGGCCTGGCGGTGGTGGTGATCTCCGGTCTGATTTACATGGCGCTGGCCCGTCCGTTCGGGCGCTCGAACGCGCCGGAAAATGACGCGATTGAGCATGCAAAACGCCTCAACGCAGGACAACCTCTGTAATTTCCCGGAACATAAAAACAATGGAGTCGGCTATGCAAGACAACTTATTGATCAATGGCGAACTGATTGCGGGTTCAGGTGAGAAGCAGCCCGTTTATAACCCGGCGACCGGCGAGGTGCTGCTGGAGATTGCCGAAGCCAGCCCGGAGCAGGTGGATGCCGCGGTGCAGGCCGCCGATCGTGCCTTCCGCCAGTGGGGCCAGACCACGCCAAAAGCACGTGCCGAATGCCTGCTGAAACTGGCGGATGTCATCGAGCAGAACGCTGACACCTTCGCCAGACTGGAGTCGCTGAACTGCGGCAAACCGCTGCACTGCGTGCTGAACGACGAGATCCCGGCCATTGTCGATGTGTTCCGCTTCTTCGCAGGTGCAACCCGCTGCCTGAACGGCCTCGCTGCCGGGGAGTATATGGAAGGGCACACCTCGATGATCCGCCGCGACCCGGTGGGTGTGGTGGCCTCTATCGCCCCCTGGAACTACCCGCTGATGATGGCGGCGTGGAAGCTGGGCCCGGCGCTGGCAGCGGGGAACTGCGTGGTGCTCAAGCCGTCGGAGATCACCCCGCTGACCGCCCTGAAACTGGCCGAACTGGCCAAAGATATCTTCCCGGCAGGGGTGATTAACGTCCTGTTTGGCCGGGGTAAAACCGTGGGCGACCCGCTGACCGGCCACGACAAGGTGCGGATGGTCTCCCTGACCGGCTCCATCGCCACCGGAGAGCACATCATTTCCCACACCGCGCCGTCGATTAAGCGCACGCATATGGAGCTGGGCGGCAAAGCGCCGGTGATCGTCTTTAACGACGCCGACATCGACGCGGTGGTCGAGGGCGTGCGCACCTTTGGCTTCTACAACGCCGGGCAGGACTGCACCGCGGCCTGTCGCATCTATGCCCAGAAAGAGGTCTACAACGCGCTGGTGGAAAAACTGGGCGTCGCCGTCGCCAGCCTGAAAATGGGCGCCCCGGAGGATGAGACCACCGAGCTGGGACCGGTCAGCTCCGCCGCCCATCTGACCCGCGTCAGCGAGGCGGTGGAACGCGCCAAAGCCCTGCCGCACATCCACGTGGTCACCGGCGGCAATGTGGCGGGTGGCAAGGGGTACTACTTCCAGCCGACCCTGCTGGCCGGGGCGAAGCAGGAGGATGAGATTATCCAGCGCGAGGTCTTCGGCCCGGTGGTGAGCGTCAGCGTGTTCGACGACGAAGAGCAGGTGCTGGAGTGGGCCAACGACTCACAGTACGGCCTGGCCTCATCGGTCTGGACTCAGGACGTAGGCCGCGCGCACCGCATGAGCGCCCGCCTGCAGTACGGCTGCACCTGGGTGAACACCCACTTTATGCTGGTGAGCGAGATGCCGCACGGCGGGCAGAAGCTGTCCGGCTACGGCAAGGATATGTCGATGTACGGGCTGGAGGATTACACCGTGGTACGGCATGTGATGGTGAAGCACTAACCGGCATCGCCCGGCGGCGCTTCGCTTGCACGGGCCTACGGGTTTTGTAGGCCGGGATCGCTACGCGTCACCCGGCGTTTCTTTTTATACGTCGATAAACATGCTAAAGAAGTGACATTCACCCTTATCCAGGACTAGCCCCCCATGCTCCACGCCCTCAACCATCTGACCCTCGCCGTCAGCAACCTGCCGGCCAGCATCGCTTTCTGGCGCGATCTTCTTGGTCTGCGCCTGCACGCTGAATGGCACACCGGGGCGTATCTCACCTGCGGCGATCTCTGGCTCTGCCTGTCATATGATGAAACCCGACAATTCATCCCGCCGCAGAACAGCGACTACACCCACTACGCGTTCTCCATCGATCCAGAACACTTCGCAACCTTCACGCAAAAGCTTCAAGACGCTGGCGTTACCGTGTGGAAAGAGAACAAAAGCGAAGGGGAGTCGTTCTACTTTCTTGACCCGGATGGGCACAAGCTGGAACTGCATGTAGGGGATCTGGCCGCGCGGCTGGCGGCGTGTCGGCAGCAGCCGTATGCGGGAATGGTCTTTACGTCAGCCTGATGCCCGGCGGCGCTGCGCTTGCACGGGCCTACAGGTTTCGTAGGCCGGGTAAGCGCAGCGCCACCCGGCGTAAAAGTTTTCAGGCCAGTTCGGGTATATAGCCTCAGCCCATTTCCTCACTGTTTCACTATGTGAAACATTTCGCTCGACGCTTCTTTGATTCCCCTCACGCATCCCGATCCTGCGCTCGTCAGCCTCTGCGGATTCTTTACACTCAGCTTCATAACAATCACGTCACATTTGTTGACTCCTTTCCTGACCTCAGGAGGTTATATGGCTAATACCGACTCTGAATTCGCAGGTGATTACGCCCCTGCCGGGCAGCAAGCGCCCGCCCAAAGCCGTACCAAAATGATGCTCTCGGCGGGCATCGGGCATTTTATCGAGTGGTTTGATTTCGGGCTGTACGGCACCCTGGCGGCGATTATCGCCACCAACTTCTTCGCCAGCGGCGATCCGGTTATCGGGCTGCTGAAATCCTTCGCGGTCTTCGGCTCTGGCTTTCTGATGCGTCCGCTGGGCGGGCTCTTCTTTGGCTCGATGGGCGATCGGTTAGGGCGGCGCAAGGTGCTGGTGACCGTCATCGTCATCACCTCCTGCTCCACCTTCGTGATGGGCATTTTGCCGACCTGGCATCAGGTAGGAATACTCGCCCCGGTGCTGTTGGTGATTACCCGTCTGGTGCAGGGCTTTGCCGCTGGCGGTGAAAGCTCAGGCGTCATTACCTATCTGGCCGAAAGCGCCAAACCCAACCGGCGCGCCACGCTCACCTGCTGGAGTGAAAACTTCAGTTTTATGGCCTTCGTCTGTGGCTCCGGGCTGGTGCTGTTTCTCACCCATACCCTCGGCGAAAGTGCCATGAACGACTGGGGCTGGCGCATTCCGTTCCTGCTGGCGGCCCCACTGGGGTTAGGCGGGCTCTATATGCGCCGAAATATGGAAGACTCCAGCGAATTTAAAAAGCTGAAACAGACCGGCAAGCTGGAGAAATCGCCCCTGCGCAAATCGCTCTCCACCTCTTCACGCGCCTTGTTGTTCTGCACCGGCTTCGTGGTAGTAAAAGCGGTCAGCAGCTGGGTGCTGCAGTCCTTTATGCCGGGCTATCTCTCGACCCATTTGCACTACAGCAAAACCGACGCCTATCTCATCACCACGCTCGGATTACTGAGCGTCGCGGTCTGTATGCCGATCACCGGCTATCTCTCCGATATCTGGGGGCGCCGCCCGCTGATGCTGATGGGCTGTGGGGGCTTCATCCTGCTCACTTACCCGGCAATGCTGGTGATGAGCCAGGGATCGGTGGGTTCCTCCATCGCGGCCATGAGCATGCTGGGCATCTTTGTCGCCATGTTTAACGGCGGCTGCGGCGCGGCGATGGTTGAACTGTTCCCGACCGCCATTCGCTACGGCAGCATCGCCATCGCCTACAACCTTACCGTGGCGATCTTCGGCGGCGTCACGCCGCTGGCCTCCGCCAGCCTGATCTCGCTAACCGGCGATCCGCTTTCCCCTGCGTGGTACGTGATGATCACCGCGCTTATCTCATTCATTGCCGTGTGGCTGGCCAAAGAGACCGCCGGCAAGGTGCTGGATTAACTGTTCCCGGAGTTGTTATGAAAATACGTCACGTTGAATGTTTTCCGCTGAAGATTACCCCAAAGCAGGCCTATCTCGGGGGGAGCGTTGAGGGGCATGGCAGCGATTACTACTATCGCCCGGAGTACCGCTGCGTCTACTCGCGCAAAATGGAGACCTGCCTGGTCAAAATTACCACCGACGACGGCTGCGTAGGCTGGGGTGAAGCGCTGGCCCCGGTGGTTCCGCAGGTGATCGCGGAACTTATCACCCAGCTCTTCGCCCCGCTGCTGATCGGGCAATCGGCTTTTTCAAGCGGAGTGCTGAACGCCCGCATGTACGATGCGATGCGCGATCGCGGCCATATCACCGGCTACCATATCGATGCCCTTGCCGCCGTGGATATCGCTCTGTGGGATCTCAAAGGCAAGCTGCTCGGCCAGCCGGTGTGGCAACTGCTTGGTGGCGCTTATCGCCAGACGATCCCCTGTTATGTTTCCGGGCTGCCCGAGCCGGACCTGCCCGCCCGTTGTCAGCTGGCGAAACGCTGGCAGGAGAAGGGCTTTAATGCCGTCAAGCTGGCGCTGGGCTACGGCGTGCGGGAAGACATTGCCAACGTGAAGGCCATACGTGAAACCCTGGGCGAAGAGGCGCAAATCTTCCTCGATGCCCACTGGAATTACAGCGTGGCAGAAGCCGCCGAGCTGGCCACGGCGTTGCGCGAATTCGGCGTCGGTTTTCTCGAAGCGCCATTGTTGCCGGAAGATGTGGCAGGGCACCGTGAGCTGCGGGCCAAAAGCCCGGTGGCGATTGCGCTGGGCGAAACCGAGCGCACCCGCTACCAGTTCAAACCCTTTATCGAGCAGCGGGCGGCGGACATTCTGCAGCCGGACGTGGGCCGCACCGGCATCAGCGAGCTGATGCACATCGCCTCGCTGGCGGAGACCTGGAACCTGAAGGTCGCCCCGCATCTCAGCGTCGGTCTTGCGCCCTGTATCGCCGCGTCGCTGCACGTCGCCGCCGCCATCCCCAATCTCTACATGCTGGAGTATCAGCCTCCGGTCTTTGAGATTGCCAACCAACTTCTCACCACGCCGCTCATCTGCCAGCAGGGGGCGTATCAGCTGCCGCAGGGGCCGGGGCTGGGTATTGAAATCAATGAAGACGCCGTCATGGAGGCAACATGTTAAAAGGCAACGTACCGATTCTGGCCACCGCGTTTGATGCAGAGGGCGAAGTGGATTTCGCCTCGATTGAGCGGCTGGTGAAATTCCTCCTGCAACAGGGCGTCGATGGCCTGGCGCTGTTCGGCAATGCCTCTGAAGGCTATGCCCTGACCCTGGGCGAAAAAGAGGCGCTGTTCGCCTGCGTGAAAAAACTCACCGGCGATCTGCCGCTGGTGGCCGCCGCCGGGGGAGCCGCCTCTGCGGTGGCGATAGAAGATATCGCCCGGATACAGCGCTGGGGGGCGCAGGTGGCGATGGTCAATCCGCCGTCGGTGGTGAAACCTGGCCCGGAGGAGATCGTTAATTTTTACCGGGAGATCTGCGCGGCCTGCGATATCGACATCATGATTCAGGACGCGCCGCTGATGACCGGGGTAAACATCCCGGTGGCCACCCTGGTCACGCTGTGCCAGTCGTTTCCGGCTATCAAGTACATCAAAGTGGAGCAACCGCCCACCACGCTGAAAATTACCGCCCTGAAGCAGGCGCTGGGCGACAGCGTCGGGCTGTTCGGCGGCCTGAACGCCGGTTTTCTCTACGAAGAGCTACGCCGCGGGGTGATCGGCACCATGCCCGCCTGCGAATTCCCGGACGTCATCAACATGATTTTGCAGGCCTGGCAGCATAACCCGCGGGAAGCGCAGTCGCTCTTTTACCGCTATCTTCCCTTCCTGCGCTATGGCGTGCAGCCGGGCATCGGCGTGGCGATCCACAAAACCGTGCTGCACCGGGCGGGGATCTTCACCACTGACGTGGTGCGCGAACCGGCCAAACGGCTGGACGCGGTCACCCGCGACGAGTTGCAGGATCTCACCGACGCGCTGCCGCTGGCGGTGTCTGGAGCGCGGGTATGAATTACATTGCCGTTGACTGGGGGACCAGCAATTTTCGGGCGATAAGCGTGCGCGACGGCCAGGTGATCCGCACCGTGCAGGAGACCTGCGGCGTGGCGACCTGCGAGCGCGCTGAATTGCCGTCGATCCTGCGTAAGCAGTTGCTGCGGCTGGAAGAGGCCTGGGACCCGCATTTGCCCGTGCTGTTGTGCGGCATGATTGGCAGCAATATTGGTATTGCCGATGCGGGCTACATGGCGTTGCCGCTGAGCTTCCGCGACCTGCTGGGTAAGGGCCGCGAATTGCCCGGTATCCTTAGCAATCCGCTGACCTTACGACCCGGTATCTGCGATCCGCTGGCTAACGAAGTCTGCCGTGGCGAAGAGATGCAGTTAGCCGGGGCCATCGCCCTGACGGACGCCTGCACCTTTGCCGCCGTGGGTACCCACAGCAAATGGATGACCATTGACCGCCAGCAGCAGCGCGTGACGGGCCTGCGCACCCTGATGACCGGCGAGCTCTATCACCTGGTGTTAAATCATTCGGTGGTGGGTAAAGGGCTCCCCCCTCAGGTGACCTCCGCCAGCGCCTTCAGCGAGGGCGTCGCCGTGGCGCAATCGGTCGAGGCCGGGCAGGGCGAGCTGGTGAGCGAGCTGTTCCGCTGTCGGGGACGATACATTCTGGGGGATCTCGACCCGGCCAGCGCCGCAAGCTGGCTCTCCGGCCTGCTGATTGGACACGAGATCCTGCGCGGTCACCCCGGAAATGCGCGCGTCTGTTTTATCGGCAGCCGTGCCTTGCTTCCCCTCTACCAGCAGGCCTGCGAGCACATCGGGCTGCCCTGTTCCACCCTCGAGGCGGAAACCGCGCTGATTGCCGGGCTCAATGAGGTATTTCGACATGATGGTTAACGCCGGGATTATTGCGATTTTACGTGGCATCACCCCTGCCGATTGCGTGGAGCAGGTGGCCTGCCTGCGCGATCATGGCATCACCACTATTGAGATCACCACCAACTCACCGGAGTGGATCACCAGCCTGCGACGGCTGCGTGATGCCTTTGGCGATGGGGTGACGGTGGGCGCTGGCACAGTGTTAACGCCAGAGCATGTCGCACTCTGCGCCGCCGCCGGGGGGCAATTTATCCTCACCCCCAACCTCGATCTGCGGGTGATCCACGCGGCAAAAAGCCAGGGGCTGGGGGTGTGCGCCGGGGTGATGACGCCCAGCGAGATTTTCAGCGCCTGCGAGGCGGGGGCCGACGTGCTGAAGATTTTCCCGGCCAGCGCCCTTCCGGAAAACTATCCGCAACTTATCAAGGGCCCGCTGTCAGCGCCGGTGCGCTTTTCGGCGGTGGGGGGCGTGGACGTCAATAACGCCGCCGATTATCTGCGTTACTACGACAGCGTGGGGATCGGCAGTGCGCTCTATCGCCCCGGGCAGTCGGTCGCCGCCACGGCGGAGCGTTGCGTGCAACTGCTAGAGGGGCGGGAGCGCGGCGCCGCTGATTTTGCGCGCGGCAGAGATCAGAAAATGGCGTAGCTTGTCGATGTCCAGCTTATCGCCCTGGATGTTCGACAGGGCGATGGCGGCCTGCATTCCCGGAATAATGCAGGCCATCCGGTAATCCGTTTCGTTAAAGGTTTTACCAAACACCTGATGGCGCCGGGCCTCTTCGATATCGCGTTTGAGCAGCTGATAATCGTGTACGCCGAGGCGCGCCACGATCTCTTCGTCACTCATGGCCGACAGCAGTTTGATGCCAATCACCGAGTCATGCACCGGAAAAGATTCGTAGTTTCCGATGGCTCTGGCGATGCTTTTGCCGCCGCGGGTATGAATGAGGTAGACCACGTTTTTGCCGCTTAACACCCCTACGACAATCGACACCGAGTGGCTGCCGGTCTCCTCCAGCATCTCCAGCACGGCGGTATAAAACGCTGAATTATGGATCGCGTTCGCCGAGAGACGATGGATGCCCATCCCCAGGCTGTACTTGCGCCTGGCGTCCTGCTGCACCATCTCCAGCGCCAGCAGCGTTTGCATCAGGCGGGAGACTTTCGCCGGATCCAGCCCCATCTCACGGCCAATCTCACGAATACCAAAAGCACGACTCCCTGTCGCCAGCAGATTCAGGCAACGGAATGCGTCAAAGACAGTGCTGTTCATCTCACCTTCCGGGCAATGTATTCAGTGAGTTGAGTGTAAGGCGAGAAGGGGAGGAAAAGTATTGTCGGCAACGACGAGTGTGAACACGACGGGAAAAAAGATAACCGGGGAGCTCACGCTCCCCGGGCAACGCCTTACAGCGACTTCACAAACGTCAGCAGATCTTCGTTCAACTGGTCCTGATGGGTCAGCGCAAAGCCGTGCGGTGCATTGTCATACACCTTCAGTTCCGCCTTGCTAATCAGCTCCGCCGCCACTTTGCCAGTGGTTTCGAACGGTACGATCTGGTCGTTGCTGCCGTGGATCACCAGCGTCGGCACGTCGACTTTCGCCATATCCGGGCGGAAGTCGGTTTCGGCGAAAGCGGTCACGCAGTCGAGGGTGCCTTTCAGCGACGCCAGCAGGGCGATGTTCAGGGTCTGTGTCAGGCCGCCTTCAGAGACGTTCTGCCCGGCGTTGAGGCCGTAGAACGGGGTGGCGAAATCGCTGATAAACTGGGCGCGATCTTTCAGCAGTCCGTCACGAATACCGGCGAAAACAGACTGATCCACGCCCTGCGGGTAGGAGTCGGATTTACCAAAGATCGGCGTTACCGCACCCAGCAGCGCCAGGCCTGCCACGCGCTCGGTGCCGTAGGTGCCGATATAACGGCTCACGTCGCCGCCGCCCATCGAGAAGCCCACCAGCGTCACGTCGCGCAGATCCAGCGTGGTGATCAGGTCGTTGATGTCAGAGGCAAAGGTGTCATAGTCGTAACCGTTCCACGGCTGATCTGAACGGCCAAAGCCGCGGCGGTCGAAGGCGATGGCACGGAAACCGCGCTCGGCCAGATAGTTAAGCTGGCTGTCCCACATGTCGGCATCCAGCGGCCAGCCGTGGCTGAACAGAACCGGTTTACCTGCACCCCAGTCTTTGTAGTAAATCTGAGTGCCATCTTTCGCTTTAATCGTCGCCATAGTCTCTTCCTCAAAAAGTTGTTTTAGGTTTTAAACCGGCGCCACCAGATAACGGGTCGCCGGGGGTGCATCGCCCTGATGAAAAGCCAGCACGCGGCTTTGCAGCAGGTGGTCATTCATGGTGTGACGCTCCTGCAGGCGCAGGTGTTCCACCCAGGATCCCATCAGGAAAGTCTCGATATAGAGACCCGGCTGGTCGATATCTTCATACACCGCCCAGCTGATGGCGCCCGCGCGGCGGCGCACCCGGCGCAGCTCGTGGACGGCCTGCAGGAAATCGCTTACCGCTTCAGGATCAATCAGATACTCACAGGAGACCAGTACCGGGCCGCGCTCGTTGGGGATGCTCTCCCGCGCGTCGTCGGCAATCAGGCCGCTGGTATCGAGGTTCAGGTTGGGATCTTTCTCCAGCTTCCAGCGCAGCACCGTGGCGCTGGCCAGCAGCATCCCGATAGTCGCCACACAGAGTGACGTGGCGGTGTTAACGTGCGAGGCAATCTGTCCCCAGATGGCGCTGCCCGCGGTCATCGAGCCGAAGAAGACCGTCAGATAGACCGCCAGCGCGCGGGCTTTTACCCAGCGTGCGGCGCTGCGCTGCGCCCCCAGGTTGAGGGTGGAGAGCACCGCAATCCACGCAAAGCCGGTAAAGAACTCAAACAGGTTCAGCAGCCAGAAGTGGCGCACAAAGGCCAGAGCCAGCATGGTGAGGGCGAAGACCAGGCTTGCCGCCACCATCAGCTGGTCGGCGTTCAGACGCTGGCGCAGACGCGGCAGCAGCACCGCCCCGGCAATCGCCCCCAGCCCGATGCAGGCCAGCATAATGCCGTACCCCGCCGGACCGAGGCCCAGCTCGCGACGCGCCACCAGCGGCAGCAGCGCCCAGCCCGCGCTGGCGAAGACGAAGAACGCCACGGTGCGGATCAACACGTTACGCAGCACCGGAGCAGCGTGGACGTAGCGCACCCCGGCGCGCACCGCCGAGAAGAAGTGCTCCGGCGGCAGGCGCTGCACGGATGCCGCAGGCTTCCAGCGCCACAGCACCCAGGCCACGCCCAACACCGACAGGGCGTTGAGCATAAACACCATCCACGGCCCGGCCAGCGAGAGCAAAAAGCCCCCCAGCGCCGGGCCGATGGCACGACTGATGTTCACCCCCAGCGAGTTCAGCGCTACCGCCGGGCCCAGCTCCGCCTTGCTCACCAGATCCGGCACCACCGCCTGGAACGGCGGCGAGCTCATGGCGCTGCCGACGCTCAGCAGAAACGCCGCGGCCAACAGCACCGTCGGCGTGACCTGCCCGGTAAAGCTCAGAACCGCCAGCCCCGCGGCGGCAATAAACATCCACAGCTGGGAGAAAAGCAGATATTTACGCCGGTCGACGATGTCCGCCATCACCCCGGAAGGCAGGGCGAAGAGGAACATCGGCAGGCTGCTCGCCGCCTGCACCAGAGCGATATCCAGCGGATCGGCGCTGAGGGTCAGCATGCTCCAGTTGACCCCCACGTCGCTCATCCAGGAGCCAACGTTGGAGACCACCGTGGCGATCCACAGCATGCGGAATACCCGCTGGTGCAGCGGCTGCCAGGTGGACATCGTCGGGGCAGGCGGATGTTCCACGTGCGCGTCGGTAATCTGGGTCATGCGAATCTCTCCGTGACACGCGAGCGTACCCGCCACGCGCCGGGGCCGGTGATCGCCAGCGTCGTAAAGATGATCAGCAGCAGCCAGCCAAACTGGCCTTCAGCAATCGACCAGCCCGGATGCACCACCAGCATCGCCACCAGCAGCACGGCGATGATCGGCACGCAGGCCAGCCGGGTCGCCACGCCGAACAGGATCAGGATCGGGCAGATCACTTCGGCGACGATCGCCGGGATCAGGCTGAAATACGGCCCGAAGCCAAAGGGATCTTCGATCCGCGTCAGTTCTTCGCTGAAATGCAGCACCTTCGGCAGGCCATGCACGTACAACAGCAGCAGGCTACCGGTGATGCGCAGGAAGAACAGCCCCAGGTCAATCCGGGGCAGGGTCTGTGTGTGTGAGTTCATCATGATTAAAACGCGAAGCAGCTGCAGCCCAGCGCTCCCCAGAAGGCGTTATCGTCGGACACCGGCATCTCTGCGCTGCGGGCGAAATCATGCCCGTGGTTATGTACCCCGCACGGGCCGCTGCAGTGGTGCACAGCCTGCATTCCCACGCGGGTGGCCTGCGGTGGCGCGCTGCGGTAGTGGCCTGGTACCTTGACCACCGGCGACCACTCCGGCAATACCGGGATGGATGGCGGGGCCAGCGGGCCGAAGCTGCCTGCGGCGTAGACGATGTTGCCATCCACCACCGTCAGCACCGACTCGATGCCTTTGATCTCCTCTTCCGGCACGCGGAAGAAGTCTTTGCTCAGCACCGCGAGATCCGCGAGCTGGCCTTTTTTGATCTGGCCTTTCTGGCTCTGCTCGTTGGAGAACCACGCGCTGCCCTGGGTCCAGAGCATCAGGGCGGTGTCGCGATCCAGACGGGCGCTGTGATCGTACATCTGCATCCCGCCCACGGTACGGCCAGAGACCAGCCAGTAGAGCGCGGTCCACGGGTTGTAGCTCGCCACGCGGGTAGCGTCGGTGCCCAGACCTACCGGCACGCCGGTCTCCAGCATCCGGGTGACCGGTGGCGTGTGGCGCACCGCTTCCATCCCGTAGCGTTCGGCAAAGTACTCGCCCTGGAAGGCCATGCGGTGCTGCACGGCGATGCCGCCGCCAAGGGCCTTGATGCGGTCGATGTTGCGCTGGGTGACGGTCTCGGCGTGGTCGAAGAACCAGTGCAGGCCGTTGAAGGGGATCTCCCGGTTGACCTTCTCGAAGACGTCCAGCATCCGGCTGATGGACTCATCGTAGGTGGCGTGCAGGCGGAACGGCCAGCGGTGCTCCACCAGATGGCGCACCACGCGCTCCAGCTCGTCCTCCATCCCAGGGGCCAGATCCGGGCGCGGCTCGAGGAAATCTTCGAAGTCGGCAGCAGAGAAGACCAGCATTTCGCCCGCGCCGTTATGGCGGAAGAAGTCGGTGCCCTGGCCCGGCTTGAGCATATCGGTCCACTTCTCGAAATCTTCCAGCTCGTGGCCAGGACGCTGGGTAAACAGGTTGTAGGCGATGCGGATCGTCATCTGCTTTTTCTCATGCAGCTCGGCGATCACCTCATAGTCTTCCGGGTAGTTCTGGAAACCGCCGCCCGCATCAATGGCGCTGGTCAGCCCCAGACGGTTCAGCTCGCGCATAAACTGGCGGGTAGAGTTCACCTGCTGTTCCAGCGGCAGTTTTGGCCCTTTGGCGAGGGTGGCGTAGAGGATCATGGCGTTCGGACGGGCGATCAGCATCCCGGTCGGGTTGCCGTTGGCGTCGCGCTGGATCTCACCACCCGGTGGGTTCGGCGTATCTTTGGTGTAACCGACGACCTTCAGCGCCGCGCGGTTGAGCAGGGCACGATCGTACAGGTGCAGGATAAAGACCGGGGTATCCGGCGCGGCGGCGTTGATCTCGTCCAGGGTCGGCATCCGGCGCTCGGCAAACTGGAACTCGTTCCAGCCGCCCACCACGCGGACCCACTGCGGAGACGGGGTGCGCAGGGCCTGCTCTTTCAGCATCCGCAGGGCGTCAGCCAGCGAGGGCACGCCTTCCCAGCGCAGTTCGAGGTTGTAGTTCAGCCCGCCGCGGATCAGGTGCAGGTGCGAGTCGTTCAGGCCGGGAATAGCGGTGTGGCCTTTCAGATCAACCACTTTGGTGGCGTCGTCGTGGTACTGCATCACCTCGGCAACGGTGCCCACTTCAAGGAATTTGCCGTCGCGCACGGCCACGGCTTCGGCAAGCGGGTTTTCACGATCGACGGTATGAAACTGGCCATTCACCAGAATCAAATCTGCTTTAGCAGAGGAAGTCATAACTGCTCCTGACTGAGAGGGGAAATGTCAGGATTATTGGAACCGGTTACCGGAAAAAACCAGTTATACAATGGGATAGCTATACCAAAGTATAACTATACCTGCGTATAACTATACGAAAGGTTAATTATACAAAGAGATAATTACGCCAGCGCGGAGAGTCATCCAGGATACAGGTATCGCATCGTCGCCGCGTCGTGCGACGGATTTCATCTGTTCACCTCACTGGATACCATTATGTCTAACTCAAAACTCGAAGTGTTAACCCCGGATAACTGTCAGATGATCTTCATCGACCAGCAGCCGCAGATGGCGTTTGGCGTGCAGTCTATCGACCGTCAGGTGCTGAAAAACAACGTGGTAGGGCTGGCGAAAGCGGCCAACGTGTTCAACATCCCAACCATCATCACCACCGTTGAAACCCAGAGCTTCTCCGGCAACACCTTCCCGGAACTGCTGGACGTCTTCCCGGGCAAAGACATTCTTGAGCGTACCTCCATGAACTCCTGGGATGACCAGAAAGTGCGTGACGCCCTGAAAGCTAACGGCAAGAAGAAAGTGGTGGTTTCCGGCCTGTGGACTGAAGTGTGCAACAACACCTTCGCCCTGTGCGCAATGCTGGAAGGCGACTACGAGATCTACATGGTGGCGGACGCGTCCGGCGGCACCTCAAAAGAAGCTCACGACTTCGCGATGCAGCGCATGATCCAGGCTGGTGTGATCCCGGTTACCTGGCAGCAGGTGTTGCTGGAGTGGCAGCGTGACTGGGCACACAAAGAGACCTACAACGCGGTGATGGATATCGTGCGTGAGCACTCCGGCGCCTACGGCATGGGCGTGGATTACGCCTACACCATGGTGCACAAAGCCCCATCTCGCCAGAAGAGCGAGCACGAAACCCTGGCGCCAGTCCCGGCTCCGGTTCGCTAAGTTTTCAGCGGCAGGCTGGGCCCTCATCCGGCCTGCCGTTGACCTCTCTGGAGTCCACCATGAGTACTGGGTTAATTTCCCTTGCGGCAGGCGTGTTAATCGGCCTGCTGTACGCGCTGCTGAAAGTCCGTTCCCCCGCACCGCCTGCGCTGGCGCTGATTGGCCTGCTGGGGATGCTGGCAGGCGAACAGGCCACCCGCCATTTTCTGCATGCTGATGACACCGCGCAAAAAGCGCCCGTCACCCTCTCCACAGGAGCCTCGTCATGAAAGCCTGGGTTGTTTCGCTGAGCTGTGGAATTCTGGCAGGGGTGATTTATGCCGCAATTGATGTACACTCGCCCGCGCCACCCGTTGTCGCCCTGTTAGGGCTGTTTGGCATGCTGGTGGGGGAACAGCTGATCCCGATTGGCCGCCGCCTGTTCAGCCGTCAGCTGACGATGAGCTGGTTTCGCCATGAATGCGTCCCCAAAATCAGCGGCACTGCGCCTCCACCCCGTCCCGGTGACGGTAGCGAGGGTTAATCACGTTTCGTTTGAGGAAAGAGAGCATGCCGCAGCGCATAGCCATCATTGATGATGAACGGTCTGTTCGCAGCGGGTTAAGCAACCTGCTGCAGTCGGAGGGGTACGCAACGGAAGCCTTCGACTCGGCGGAGTGTTTTCTCAGCCACCCCACCGCGCTGACAGACGCGGCGCTGGTGATTGTCGACATCCGCCTGCGCGGGATGACCGGGCTGGAGATGTTCGACAAACTGCGCCTTATCGCCACCTCGCCGCCCCCGCTTATTTTTATCTCCGGTCATGCGGATGACAATATCCAGCGCTACGCTGTTGATCACGGCGCCGTTGCTTTTTTGCGCAAGCCGATTAATGTCGATGTGTTGCTGGCGCACATTCATCGCGCGCTCACCACCTGACAACACCTGCAAACATCCCCACGAGAACCATTAATGAAGAACAATAAGGAACGTGGTTGACTGCTCCCCACCGTAAACGGCGAGGATTCCCACTTCACGGAGCCGAACCTAAGCCGCTTTATACGATTCAGGATTTACTGTCTCTCCATGGGCTAACACTGCCAGCCCGGCAGCTTTGATATTACGGGCCGCGTTAATGTCACGATCATGGTCTGCGCTGCATTCCGGGCAGCGCCATTTACGCACATTAAGAGGCATTTTTTGCATGGTGAAACCGCAGCAGCTACAGCGCTTTGAGGACGGGAAAAACGGATCGATAGCGACTACATTACGTCCCGCCCACTCGCCTTTATACTCAAGCTGGCGCACTAACTCACCCCAGCTTACATCGGCAATTGCTTTGGATAGCCGCGGATTGTGGAGCATATTTTTCACTTTGAGGGATTCAACGCAAACAACTTGGTTATCGTTAATCAATTTGCGGGATAGCTTGTGCAGATTATCCAGTCGGCAATCGGCAATTTTCGCGTGGAGTCGAGCTACCTTTAAGCGGGCTTTAGCGCGGTTATTCGAGCCTTTCGCTTTCTTGCTTAACCGGCGCTGGAGTAGCGCCAGGCGTGCCGCATACTTTGCAGTATGGCGGGGATTACCTTGTTTGAATCCGGCATCGGTGACGAACAAATGTTTTAAACCAATATCAATGCCGACCGTTTTAGCAGTGATCGGCAGTGGTACAGGTTCAAACTCGCACAGGCAGGATACGAAATACCGTCCGGCGGCATCTCTGGTGATGGTGATAGTGGAAGGGCTGGACGGCAAAGGGCGACTCCAGCGTACATCTAGCGGTACCTTGCTCTTGGCTATATACAGCTTGCCATCGCGGTATTTAAACGCACTGGCGGTCAATTCAGCGGCCTGTTTATGGCGCTTACTTTTGAATACTGGATATGCGGCACGACCTTCAAAGAAGTTTTTGAAAGCGTTCTGCTGGTGGCGCAGAGACTGCTGGAGTGGTACGCAAGAAACGTCATTGAGCCATGCAAGTTCGGGCTTCTTTTTCAGTGTTGTCAGATGTGCGCTGGCCTGTGTATAGCCGATTTTTTCCTGATGCTCGTTGTACGCATCAGTGCGCCAGCGGAGGATGTTGTTATAGACAAAACGCACACAGCCAAACGTCCGCGCTAAAAGCTCAGATTGTTCAGGTGTTGGATAAAACCGATATTTATATGCGCGTTTCATATCGTGCATATTAGGGTAAAAAAATATGAAATCACAAAAAGAAGTTAGATTAGGTACCACCAATTTTCCTTTACGCCCGACTGAATGAAGCCTCCAGGAGGCACTTTGATGAACAACCCATCGCTGCCTGCACTCTGGCCCGCCCCCGGAAATTTATCCGAAGGGCGGGCTTTTGTGCTTAAAGAAGACGTCATTTTTACCCCGCTGGGGCAGGAGGGGAGCCTCTGCTGGCTGAATGCCCGCCTGCCCAGCTCCGGCGGGTCGTTTATCATCGCCACCGGGGTGAGCGATGAAGAAGAGGCCAGCGCAACGCGCCTGCTGCGCAACGAGTTTGCCCTGCGGGAGTACCTGAGTGACGACTGGGCTATCCGCCCGGTGGCCAGCACGCAGTACCACGGGCGCTTTGCACTGGTTTATGCCCCCTTTTCATTTGTGCTGCTAACCAGGATTGTCGGCGCGCCGATAGCCTGTATCCAGAGCTTTCTCGATCTGGCGATCCGCATCAGCCTGCCTTTACGCCTGATGCACCTGCGCAACCTGGTGCATGGGGATATCAAGCCCGGCAATATCTTTATTCACGATGACAACAGCTGTCGGCTGGGAGGCTTTGGCCTGTCGTCCGGCACCTCAGAAGAGCTACAGCAGGCGCGGCTGACGACCATCGGCGGCACGCCCGCCTACATGTCGCCGGAGCACACCACCCGCACCCATCGGGCGGTGGACAGCCGCAGCGATCTCTACAGCCTGGGGGTGGTGTTCTACGAACTGCTCACCGGCAGCCTGCCGTTTGAACTGAGCGGCGAGGATCAGGGCAAGTGGGCGCACTATCACATCGCCTCCGAACCGCGCTCTCCCGACGCGGTGTACCCCGGCGTGCCCGCCATGCTGTCGGCTATCGTCCTCAAACTGCTGGCAAAAAAACCGGAGAATCGCTACCAGACCGTCGATGGCCTGATTGCCGACCTGCGCCGCTGCCAGGCCACCCTCAGCGACGACGGGGAGATTGCCGCCTTTACCCCTGGCCTGCAGGATCGCTCTCCGGCCTTTCATCTCACCGATACCCTTTACACCGCCCATCCCCAGGCGGCGGATCTGATCCACGCCTTTGACCGGGTGAGCCGCGATAAGCTCGCCGGATTTGTGGCCATCAGCGGCCCGTCGGGGATCGGCAAATCCTCGCTGATCGCCTCCGGGCTGAAAGCGTTGCAGCACCGCAGCGTGCTGCTGGCGGTGGGCAAGGTGGATCAGTTTTCCCCCACGCTGCCCTATGCGGCGCTGACCTCGGCGTTTCGTACCCTGGTGCTGCATCTGCTGGGGCTGTCGGCGGAGGAGGTGGCCCAGTGGAAGGTCCGTCTGTCGCGCGAGCTGGAGGGCTACGAAGCCTTAGCCGTCAGCCTGGTGCCGGAGCTGCGGCTGCTGCTGGAGAGCAAACCGCGCTTCTCCAGCGACACTTTCTCCATCGATGCCCGGGCGCGCTTCAGCCACATGGTGCTGGCCCTGGTCAACACCTTCGCCAGCGCGGGCAGCCCGCTGGTGCTGCTGCTGGACGATATCCACTGGATCGACCCCGCCAGCCTGCAAATTCTCGAGTATCTGCTGACCCATGGCGGCAGCGTGCCGCTGCTGATGGTGGTGGCGCACCGGGATGCCTGCTCGCTGCCGGACAATGTCCTGCACAATCAGCTGGCCAGCCTGCACCGGGCCTCGCGCAATACCACCGAGCTGCGCCCGGAGCCGCTGTCGGTGAAGGCGGTCTCGCGCTGGCTGGCGAGCATCTTCCATACCCGCTCGGCGAACACCGCCGATCTGGCCGGGCTGATCCACGAAAAAACCGGCGGCAACCCGCTGTTTGTGCATGAGTTCTTTCGCCGCATCGTTGATGACGGGCTGGTGACGCACAATAAATATCAGGATAAGTGGCACTACGATCTGCACGCCATCCGCATCCGGCACTACACCGAAAACGTGGTCACCCTGGTGCTGCAGCAGCTGGAGGAGATGCCGGAAGAGACCCGGCGGCTGTTGGGCAGCATCGCCTGTCTCGGCGGCAGCGGCGAGCTGGAGATGGTCTGCCGCGTGGTGGCGATGTCGGTGCCGGAGATCCGCTATGCCCTGCACCCGGCGGTGACGGCGCAGCTGCTGACCCTCAGCGACGGCAGCTATGCCTTTACCCACGACCGGGTGCAGGAGGCGGCCTTCGCTCTGCTGGATAACGCCGAGCGCAGCCGTCTGCACCTTACCACCGCCAGCCTGCTGGCGGAGTCGGCCCGTCAGGCGGCGGGCAACGAGATCCTGTTCCGCGCCGTGCATCACGTCACGGCGGCGCTGGACTGTATTCAGCCTGCGCCCCAGCGGGAGATGTTCCGCGAGCTAAGCCTGCTGGCGGCCCGCCGCGCCCGGCGCTCGGGGGATTACCTCTCGGCCCTGAGCTATATCCAGACCGCCCGCGCGCTGGGCAACGCCGGTGCGCTGCCGGAGAGCGCCAGCGACTTCACCCTGGACAGCGAGGAGGCCGGGTGCCAGTTCGCGCTGGGCAATCTCGACAGCACTCGTCAGCTGTGCGACCGCATTCTCAACTCCCCCGGCGGGCTGGCGGAAAAAGCGCGGGCGGCCAACCTGCTGGCCGAAGTTTATATGCGCCAGTCCGATAACCAGCTGGCGCTGGAGGCGACCCTGAGCTGGCTGGCGGTGTTTGGCATTCATGTCAGCCGCCACCCGGAAGCCGCCGAATGCGACGAGGCCTGGCACAGCCTGTGCAACCGCGTCGGCGATAACCCGCAGGAACACTTTGCCGGGCTGCCGCTGATGAACGACGGCGACACCGAAGCGGTGATGAATCTGCTCAACAGCGCCTGCGTGTTCGCTAGCTTTACCCGCTCGCGCCTGCATTTCGTTCTGCTGTGCCGGATGATGCACCTGACCCTCGATCACGGCATTACCGGCGCCTCCGCCCCGGCGATCGCCTGGTTCGGGGTGCTGATTGGCCACCGTTACGCCGAGTATCGTCTCGGGTTCCAGTACGGCATCCTGGCGCGGGATCTGGTCAACCGCCACGGCTTCGACGCCTTTGAGGCCAAAACCCTGCTGCCGCTGGATCAGCTCAGCGTCTGGACCCAGCCGCTCTCCTGGGCCATCGAGTGCGCCAAAGCCTGCTTCACCTCCGCCGTCACTCACGGAGACATGACGATGGCCTGCTTTGCCGCCTGCCACCAGGTGATCAACTTCCTCACCCGGGGCGATCACCTCGATGGGGTGCTGACCAGCATTGAGCGCGGCCTGGCCTTTGTGCGCAAAACCCATTTCCAGGACGTGGAGGCGATCCTGATGATCCAGCGCCACTACGTGGAGCACCTGCGCACTCCGGTGAGCGGCCACTGGACCGCCATCGACGTGCTGCCGGAGTCCCTGCTGCCTGCCGCGCCAGAGCAGGCCACGGAGCAGACCTCCACCATGCTGTTCTGGTTCTGGCTCTACCGCGGGATGGCCCACTTCGCCTGCGGCGAGTTCCCGCAGGCGGCGGATAACCTTGCCCAGGCCGGGCGATTTGCCTGGTCCGCGCCGGGCCATATTCATCTTCTGGATTACCATCTTTACAGCGCCCTGACGCTCTCGCAGCAGCTGACGCCGGAGACCTTTTCCGCCGATCTGCGCCGTCAGATCCACCTTCATTACGACAAAATCGTTCTCTGGGCGCGGATCAATCCCGGCACCTTTGCTGATAAAGAGGCGCTGATCTACGCCGAGATCGTACGGCTCGACGGCATGAACAGCATCGCCCTTGAGCAGTACGAGAAGGCGGTGCGGCTATCGCGCGAGGGAGGCTTTAACGCGTTCAACGCTCTGGCCCACGAGCTGGCCGGACGCTTCGCCCACGCCTGCGGCTACACCACCGCCGCCGATGCCCATTTCCGCGGGGCGATGACCGCCTGGGGCCGGGCCGGGGCGCAGTCTAAAGTGCGCCAGCTGGAGCGGGATTTCCCCTACCTGCTGACTCCCGGTCAGGCCAACGCCTGGGACACGGTGACCTTTGCCCGCAACGAGGAGATCCGCGATCTGCAGAGCGTGATCAAGGCCTCGCGCGCCCTGTCGGAGGAGATCAACCTCGAGCGGCTGATCGAAACCCTGATGACCATCCTGCTGGAGCGGGCCGGGGCCCAGCGCGGCTTGTTGATTCGGGTGAATGACAACAACATCCCGGAGATCGAGGCCAGCGCCAGCACTACCACCGACGGGGTGCGGGTGCAGATCCGCAAACAGGTGCCGCTGGCCACCGACATGCCGCTGACGGTACTGGCGGCGGTGATCCGCACCGGGCAGGAGATCCACACCGGCAAACCGGAGGAGTTCCATCCTTTCAGTCAGGACCCGTATCTGGTGACCTCCGGCGCGGCGGTGATGTGCGTCCCGATGTTCAAACAGGCGCGGCTGGTGGGGGTGCTCTATCTGGAGAACCGCCTGATGCCGGAAGTCTTTACCGTGGAACACTCCCGGGTGGTGAGCCTGCTGGGGGCGCACGCCGCCATCTCGCTGGAGACCGCCCGGCTGTATGCCGAGCTGCTGGAAGAGAACCTCCAGCGCCGTCGGGTTGAGAAAGAGCTACGGGCCAGCCAGACCTCGCTGATGCTCGGGGAGCAGATCAGCCACACCGGCAGCTGGCGCTGGGAGCTGCAGCAGGATCTGATGTTTATGTCGGAAGAGTACGCCCGCATCCTTGGCCTGCCCGAAAAGCAGAAGATGATCTCGATGGCCGAGTTCCTGACGTTTGTGCATCAGGATGACTATCCGCGCATCAGCACCCTGGTGACGGAGAGCGTGCGCGATGGCCTGACCATGCGCGCCGAGTTCCGCATCATCCGCGCCGACGGCGCCACCCGCACCATTCTGGGGATTGGCGATCCGGTGGGGGTGGGCAGCGAAGTGAACGAGTATTACGGCATCATCACCGACATTACCACCCAGCGGACGGCGGAAGACGCCATGCGGGTGGCGCAGGCGGAGCTGGCCCGCGTCGCGCGCGCCACCACCGTCGGGCAGCTCACCTCGTCGATAGCCCATGAGATCAACCAGCCGCTGATGTCGATTGTTGCCAACGCCGGGGCCAGCCTGCGCTGGCTCAACCGCGATCCGGCCCGGCTGGATAAGGCCCGCATCGGGCTGGAGGAGATCGTCTCCGAGGGCGAGCGGGCAGGGGAGATCATCCGCAGCCTGCAATCCCTCACCCGCAAGCAGGACCCGGCTTTCGCCCGCATCGATCTGCACCATCTGGTGCGGCACATTATCACCCTGTCGCGCAGCGAGCTGGAGCAGCGACGCATCAGCGTCAACTATGCCCTGGCGGCGGCGGACAGCTTTATCGTGGGGGACAGCGTGCAGATCCAGCAGGTGCTGCTGAACCTGGTGATGAACGCGGTGGAGGCGATGGCTGAGATCAAGGATCGTCCCGGCACCCTGCTGCTGTCGACGTCGAACCCGGAGGGCGGGGGGATTACCTTTGAAATCGCCGACAGCGGTACCGGCATCGGGCCGGGGATGAGCGAGCGCATCTTTGACTCGTTCTACTCCACCAAAGCCCAGGGGATGGGGGTGGGACTGACCATCAGCTACAGCATTATCGAGCGGCACCGGGGCAAGCTGACGGCCCGCAATCGCGAGCCGCACGGCTGTATCTTCGCCTTTACCCTGCCGCTGGCAGCGAGCGAGGAATCACTCTGACGGCAGGCTTCAGGTCAGGCGCTCGGCGGCCCTGACCAGATCCGCCAGCGAGCGGGCCTGCATCTTGTCCATCACCCGGCGGCGATGGACTTTAACGGTGATTTCGCTGACACCCAGCTCGGCAGCAATCTGCTTGTTCAGCAGGCCGCTGATCGCCAGCTGTAAAACCTGCTGCTCACGCGGGGTGAGGGAGAGATGGCGCTGTTTCAGGGAGTACTGCTCCCGCAGGTGCGAGGCATTATCTTCCGCCAGCTTCAGCGCCGCACCAATCGAGTCGATCAGATCGTTCGATGCGACCGGCTTGGTGAGAAACTCGTACGCGCCGCCCTTCATCGCCTTCACCGACATGGGAATGGTCCCGTGCCCGGTGAGGTAGATAATTGGGATTTCGCGCCCACCGGCCTTCAGGGCATCCGCCACCTCAAACCCGCTGATGGTCGGCATCTGCATATCGAGGATCACGCAGGAGGGCACATCTTCAAAGGTGTGTTGCAGAAAAGATTCTGCCGAAGAAAAATCGAGGGCGTTCAGCCCGGCAGACTCCAGCAGCCCAACCACGGACCGCCTGACAGCGTGATCATCATCAACGACGTAAACAATGTGTTCCATTAATAGCCCCAATGATTCAGCCTGACAGAGATGAGAGGATTTTCGCTCAGCGTGAAAACCACCCCCTGATGTTCAAGCGATTATGGTGGCAGCCTTCGAACGCAACTACTCTAACACATTAATTCTCATTATCATTTAACAATATGATAACTATATGAAAGCAATATGTGGTTTTTCAAAACCGCTTTTCACATTGAGTAAGCGTAGGCCAGAAATGGTTAAATTGTCGGCAATTGAGAAGGGGTGAGTGATAAACGCAGTGGGTTCAGGCGCATGCCGGAGAGAGGGCTAAATCATTACTCTATATTTTTCCAGCTCAGTCACTGTTTTCGGCAAGCCCAGCTGTAGCAGGCCTTGCAAAAATTGGTCTGGGGTGAGGGGGGATGACGCAGGTGCGAACGCTGCATTCTCACCGCTTCGAGAACCAGCGCATGGTTCAGGTCAAAAAGGTCTGATAAGAACTCATCAGGGTGAAGCGCTTTGACATCAAATTCAGCCAGGTTTCCGCCAGGAAAATCGACAAGGTTGTAGGTCACAATCACTTCGGAATCCGAACGAATAGCTGCGGCGAGCACATGCCTGTCATCCTGATCCGGCAGGTTAAGGCCATCAATAATGCTCTCATACCCTGATACGAAGGCGTCGCCGAAGGCTTTATTCATTAGCATTTCGGTGCGCTTCAGCTGGTCTGGGGTGATATCAGGGCGATTAATAAGCAGATTTCGCTGCCATTCATCGTGTATCTGGGTAGTCCATTTGGGCTGATATAAGCCAGTCTTCCCTATGTGCATGAGAAGATCCCGCAGCATTGATGGGTATAGCACGCAGGCATCAAGAACGACGGGATAGGGTGAGTGTGTCATCAGTAAAAGCCAAGCTCCTGACTTTGTTCCGCCAGCTCGCGAAGTGCTTGTATGCTTTCTGCATCACGCTGATCTTTGTACTTCATCAGGTCTGCAAAAAGAATACGGCGATGACGGCCAGTTTTATGGAACGGTAGCTTGCCTTCCTCGAGAAGTTTCACCATATGTGGGCGAGAAACATTCAGGATATTGGCTGCTTCCTGCGTAGTTAGTTCGGCATGCACAGGCACAACCTGGACGGCGTTGCCCGCAGCAAGTTCACCGAGAATACTCATCAGAAGCGTCAGTGAAGAGGTTGGCAGCTCTATTTGATGAGTGACATCCTGTGCATCCTGGATCGTAATTTTTTGCGTTTCCTGCTTTGTGGACAGAAACGTAGCAAGCTCCCTTTGTCCGCGTACAGCTGCCTCAATCTCCTTTGGAGCCGGTAACGTAAGGCTGTTCAGAAGTGAGTTTGTCATTTCAGTATTCCAGTAGTGTCGAGTTTCATGTTTACGGTGAGTAAAAGTACACCATAGAGAACTGTAATCGAAACAAACGAAAAGCACAACAAACGAAATAAACGAAAAAGCCCCGCATTGCGGGGCTTTTACTCCAGGTAGTATTCAGTGGGTACCCACTTCCCCACCAGCTCAATACGGTTCCCATCCGGATCCGCAATCACCGCCTCATAATAGCCATCTCCGGTCATTCGTGGGGCGCTCAGTAGCGTGTTGTTTAACCGCGCCTGCTCCGCCATGCGATCCACATCCGCTTTGCTCCCGACGTTCAGGGCGATATGCGCCCAGCCGATAAACTCCGGGTGGGCGGGGGCATCGGGCAGATCCGGGACGGTCATCAGCTCGATGGTCGGCCCGTCGCTGAGGGTCATAAAGTGCGATGCAAATCCCGGGCGGTTTTTACTCAGGTAGCGCTCGTTACAGCGTGCGCCAAACACCGTTTCCCAGAAGTGAACCTGGGCGTTCAGGTTGCGGGTCCAGAGTGCGACATGTGCAATATTCATCTTATCCCTCGCTGCGGGCGGGTTGGTTGGCGGTGACGGTCACAGACAGCGCGGCGACGACCAGCATCAGCACCATAATGACCATAAACGCCTGGGTTAACGAGGTGGCATGCGCCACGTAGCCGATAATCGCGGGTCCGGCGAGCACGCCGAGATAGCCCAGCGTGGTGATGGCCGGTACGGCAACCGCCTGCGGCATGCGGGTCTGACGGCCAACGGCGGAGAACATCACCGGCACGATATTGGCGCAGCCGGCACCCACCAGCACATAGCCGACCAGCGACAGCTGCCACTGCGGGACAAAGGTCACCAGCGCAAAGCCGACGGCAGCCACCAGCGCGCCGCCGACCACCGCACGCAGGGCGCCGGTACGGGCAATCAGTTTGTCGCCGGTTAAGCGGAAAAGGGTCATCGCCACCGCAAAGCAGGTGAAGCCCAGCCCGCCCAGCGACTCCGGTACGCCCCGCACTTCGGTCAGGAACACCGCGCTCCAGTCCAGCACCGTCCCTTCGGCGAGGAACACCGCAAAGCAGATGGCACCAATCAGCAGCACCACGCCGCGCGGTACGGCAAAGGCCGGGCCGGAGGCAGGGTTGGCCCACGGCAGCAGCCCTTTCAGGCTGGCGGCCAGCATCAGAATGACGCTCAGGATGATGATCAGACAGGCGGCAAAGGCGCTGGCTCCGAGGGTCAGCAGCAGGGTCATCGCCCCCGCGCCCGCAATCCCGCCGACGCTGTACATACCGTGAAAACCGGACATCACCGGCGTGGGCGAGTCGCGCTCGACGATGATCGCCTGAATGTTCATGGCGCAGTCTGTCACCCCCACGCCCACGCCGAACAGCAGCAATGCGGCGGCCAGCAGGCGCGGATCCGGAATGATCGCCAGCAGAGGCGTGGTGAGCATCACGATCGCCAGCGCGGTGACAATCACCCGACGGCAGCCGTAGCGGCTGGTCAGCATCCCGGTGAGCGGCATCGCAATCAGCGCCCCCATTCCCAGGCACAGCAGCAGCGAGCCGAGCGTGGCCTCGTTGACGCCAGTATTGGCCTTCGCGTAGGGCACCAGCACCGCCCAGGTGGCGGTGACGTAGCCGGCAATAAAAAAGACGATCCGGGTGGCAAGCCGCTGAACGGCGCCGGTGGTCTGCTGGGTCATTTCACATCCTTATAAGGTTTCAGTCCCGGGGAGGCCGGTGTTTTATGCTGCTCCTTTTCCCCGGCGCGCGCATTGGCGGTTACAGGCTCAAACAGGAAGCCGTCATGGGGCCTGGTGGCGGGCACCTGCTGGCGGTAATTATCATCGTATTTCATCGTGACGCTCCGGTTTAAGGCCTGGTGGATTGACAGAGCGCGCCGTCATGCAACATTATGCGCATTGTTGCTCGATTCAAATCCAGAGAAGATAATTTATGCTCGATTATGCAGCTTTCCCGGAACAACGACAAGATCTGATCCGCCAGATCCTGCAGGAAAATGGCAGGGTAGTGTGCGCCGAACTGGCGAACCGAATGCAGGTCTCGGAACACACCATTCGCCGGGATTTACATGAGCTTAGCAAAGAGGGGTTCTGTAAGAAGGTCTACGGCGGGGCGGTATTGCAGCTGGCGGATGCCGGGAACTTCTTTAGCCGCGAGCAAAAAAATTACGCAAAAAAGGTCACGATCGCGCAGAAAGCGGCAACCCTCATCAAACCAGGCAGCTCTATTTTTATTGATACCGGCACCACTAACCTCGCGCTGGCGAAGGCTTTGCCAGCGGATCTGGCGCTTACGGTGGTTACCAACTCTCCGGCCATTGCCACCGAACTGCTGCGTCATCCCCTGTGCGAGGTGATTATCACCGGCGGCCAGATCCAGCGCACCTCCGGCGGTGCGGTGGGGGCCACGGCGGCGAACCAGATCCAGGGGATTATTTTCGATCAGGCATTTATCGGCGGCTGCGCGATGGATCCGGGGATGGGGTTAACCGGGTTCGACTTTGCCGACTGCGAGTTCAAGAAAGCGGTGATCGCCCAGAGCAGCCAGACCATTGTGGCGCTCACCACCGATAAAATCCCCGGCGTGGCGCGCTTTGTGGTGGCGAAAAGCCGCGACATCGACGTGCTGGTGGTAGAGGCGAACCTGGATCAGGAGACGATCGCGGCCTTTGCGGCGCAGGATGTGCGGGTGATCATCACCTAACGTACCTCAAACACCACCGCCGTCCATTTGACTCTGGTATATGGCGGAAACGCGGGGCAAGGCTCAATCCGGGTACAGGCACCCGACCAGATAAAGGTATCCTCATCAATCCGGTACCAGTGCGGATTGCCCTGCACCGCATCGCCCACCACTGTCGCCTGCACGCTGATGCGGCTCCCCGCAGGCAGCTCGTCGGCCACAGGTGCGAAAACGGACGGGTTCTCTTTTCGCGTATAGACCCCCATCAAGGTCTTCACACAGGCGGAAACGGGCAATTCGATAAATGGGCTCATGGCAGGCCTCATAGCAATACACTCCTTGTCATTAACGATATAAGTCGCTCTGTAACTCGCGCTCACGATAAAGCGTGAAACTGTCAGGCTGTGTCATGCGAATGGCTGAATGCAGCAGATTTCATCCCCGCTTGACCCACGACAAGGCAGCCTGGCCCGGCCTCTTTCTATAATCAGGCCCGTTTGTCTTTTCACTGGTGCTAACCATGGCGTATCAACTCAACCTCAACTGGCCGGAATTTTTAGAAAAATACTGGCAAAAGAAACCTGTCGTATTAAAAAACGCCCTGCCCAATTTTATCGATCCTATCAGCCCGGATGAGCTGGCAGGGCTGGCGATGGAGCCGGAAGTGGACAGTCGCCTGGTCAGCCATAAAGAGGGTAAATGGCAGGCCAGCAACGGTCCGTTCGAGCACTTCGACGACTTAGGCGAAACCGGCTGGTCATTGCTGGCGCAGGCGGTCAACCACTGGCACGCTCCGGCTGCCGAGCTGGTCCGTCCGTTCCGCGTGCTGCCGGACTGGCGTCTGGACGACCTGATGATCTCCTTCTCCGTCCCGGGCGGCGGCGTGGGTCCGCATATCGACCAGTACGATGTGTTTATCATCCAGGGGATGGGCAGTCGTCGCTGGCGCGTAGGGGACAAACTGCCGATGCGCCAGTTCTGCCCGCATCCGGCGCTGCTGCATGTCGATCCTTTTGAGCCGATCATCGACGAAGATCTGGCCCCGGGCGATATCCTCTACATTCCACCTGGATTCCCGCACGACGGCTTCACCCATGAGACTGCCCTTAACTACTCGGTGGGCTTCCGTGGTCCGAACGGCCGGGATCTGATCAGCAGCTTTGCCGATTACGCGCTGGAAAACGATCTGGGCGGCGAGCACTACAGCGATCCGGATCTGACCTGTCGTGAACACCCGGGTCGGGTAGAGGAGTACGAACTCGAACGCCTGCGCAAGATGATGATCGAGATGATCAGCCAGCCGGATGACTTTAAGCAGTGGTTTGGTAGCTTCATCTCCACCCCGCGCCATGAGCTGGATATTGCCCCTGCCGAGCCGGAATATACGTCTGAAGAGGTGCTCGACGCGCTGCTGGGCGGTGAAATCCTGACGCGCCTAAGCGGGCTGCGGGTGCTGAATATCGGCGGTAGCGTCTTTATCAACAGCGAACAGCTGGAGACGGTGGATGCGACAGCGGCGGATGCCCTGTGCCGCTACACTGAGCTGGGCCAGGCGGAGCTCGGCGCTGCGCTGCAAAATCCGGCATTTGTAAAAGAGCTGACCGGTCTGATTAACCAGGGATACTGGTTCTTCGACGAGTGATCGTACCGGCGGCGCAGGGCGCAGGCCCCACGCCGCCAACGTTAAGCCGCGAGGATATGACAAGCTCTCCAGTAATCCAGAAGACGCTCGTCATCGCTTTCTCGCTCGGCTTTGCTTTTCATGGCCCGGGCAAGATTTTCTCTCGACACCTCCTGGCCTTTTTGCACAACCTCTAAAACCGCTTCACCAAGAGCCAGGGATATTTCGGTGTGATTTGCTTCTACCATATATGCCTCCGTGTTGAGTGCGTGATATTAATTATGTCGCACAGTAACGGGTGTAGAATATTTCTCGGCACATTCTTATATATTTAATATAACCTCCAGGCCGTTGCGTAAATAATGTTTCGAAATGCTAATGAAGCGGTAAATAACGAATTTATGGTCTACAGTTAGTTTCGTATCACAACGCGCAAACACATGATGAGGAGAATTAACCATGGTAAACAAGAGTGAAATCAAGGAACATGCTCCGGTTGTTGCAAGCTGCGGTCACCATGTCGGCACGGTTGACCATCTTGACGGCGAGCGTATTAAGCTGGCAAAAAACGATTCCGAATCCGGCGGCAAACACCATTATATCCCGCTGGAATGGGTCGATAAAATTGACGGCAATAAAGTGGTGCTGAATAAAAATCATGAAGAGACGTTTGCGAGCTGGCAAGAGGCGTAATGCTCTGACGATCCACTTTATTAATATTTGGCTCTGGCGTTTCGCCGGAGCTTAATATTGCTGAAAAGGCGGCAATTTTACCTGCATTGCCGCCGCGCTAAAGGAGTGATACTGTTTTATTTTTAATAGCTTCCTCCAGGCGCAGGCATGTCCAACACAAGGCTCCATAATCCGACCGCTGCAACGAAAAAAACCTTTTCCGTGGCAGACTTTAAGGTATTTGGCGAGCGCTACGGCATTGACTACCGCTTTCCCCTGCTGACCGATACCTGTGCCAACACCAGCCCCGTGCTGCACGGTGATGTCGAAGAGATGACTCTCCCGTCCGGCATTTCGTTAACCCATTCCGATGTACGCGTGCTGCAACCCTATGAAACCACCTCTCGCCACAGCAGTCCCTTGTACGTGCTGGTGGTGCTGGAAGGTTGCGTGACCCTGACCCTAAGCGGCGAAGTTTACTCTGTCCGGCCCGGCATGGCGTTCAGCGCCAGGCTGAGCGAACAGCAGGCAATGTCTGCCCGTCACGATGCGGATATTGCCCTGAAAACCCTCTCCTTTGGCGTCTACCCTGACGATGCCCGCCGTGAAAGCCTGCTCGCCTCTCTGCTGACGCAGTGGGAGAAACTTAACGCGCCCACCTTTGTCTGGCAGGTACCCGATTTTGTGCTGGCCGGCATTCAGCATGCCCGACAGCGCGAGCGGAGCAGCCTCTCGCGCCAGCTGCTGCTGGAAGGGGTGATGTACCAACTGCTGGGCCACGGCCTGCACCTGCGGGAGCAGCAGGGTACGGCGCTGGCAGCGGCGTCCAGCGGGGAGCACGCCCGGCTGGAGCAGATCCGCCACCTGCTGGAACAGGCCCCGGAGCAGGATTACACCCTCGCCCAGCTGGCGGCCCGGGCGGCGATGAGCCCCAGCAGCCTGCGGAGTAAATTCCGTCAGGCCTACGGCTGCACGGTGTTCGACTACCTGCGCGACTGTCGTCTGGCGCAGGCGCGGCGCTATCTGCTGGAAGGCCACAGCGTCCAGCAGGCGGCGTGGATGTCGGGCTATCAGCACGCCACCAACTTTGCCACCGCCTTTCGTCGTCGCTACGGCGTCTGTCCCGGCACGATCCGCAGCAGTAGTTAACCCGCTTTTCCCCGATCGCCAACGTTATTGATGCGGTTTGGCATTACGCATACGTACTCTGGCGGCGCGCATAGCTATCTTCCAAATGAAAAAGGTAATAATTCTTATTAACAATTAGAAATGGTTTTGGAGATTTTCATGTTCGCTAAATCGCGGCTGGCACTGGTAGTGGGATGGGTTACCGGGAGCGTTGCACTCCCCCTGATGGCGCAGGAGACGCCGAAAACCGAAACCGTGGTGGTAACCTCGCAAATGCAGAGCGGCGCCACCAAGCTGGCGACCCCCGATATCGAGACCCCGCAGGCGGTGTCGATCGTTACCCGCGAGCAGTTCGAAGAGCAGGGTGCTACCAGCGTACGTCAGGCGGTGAGCTACACCCCGGGCGTCTACAGCAACCAGATCGGCGCCTCAAACCGCTTTGACTACATCGTGCTGCGCGGCTTCTCCGACGGCAGCCTGGACAACGTCTACCTCGACGGTCTGAAGATGATGGGCGACACCAACTCCCACAGCTCGCTGGTGGTCGATCCCTGGTTCCTGGAAAATATTGAAGTGGTGCGCGGCCCGGCTTCGGTGCTGTATGGCCGCTCCTCTCCGGGCGGGATCGTGGCGCTCACCTCGCGCAAACCCTCGTTCGATCCGGGCGGCGAGATCAAGCTGTTCGCCGGGAATAACGATCAGCGCGGGGCGATGTTTGATGTCACCGGCGCGCTGGACGACAACGACCGGGTGGCGGCCCGTCTGAGCGGCATGACCCGCTATGCCGACTCCCAGTTCGATCCCCTGAAGGAAGAACGTTACGCCCTGATGCCAAGCCTGACCTGGCGCATCACCGATAACACCCGTCTGGATCTGATGGCCTATCTGCACCGCGACCCTGAGGGCGGGAGCCACTCCGGCCTGCCGTACGACGGCACCGTGGTGCCGCATAACGGGAAGATGATCTCCAACACCTTCTTCGAAGGTGAGGATGATTATGACAAGTACGATCGCCGCGAGGAGATGGTCGGCTACAACATCGAGCATATGTTTGACAGCGGCTGGTCGGTGCGCCAGAAGCTGCGCTATCTGCATACCAAAGTGGAGCTGAATCAGGTCTACGCTGCCGGCTGGCTGAACGAAACCGAGCTTAACCGCGGATATTCCGGCTCGGACGAGAAGATGGATGCCATCACCCTCGATAACCAGATCGACGGCAGCTTCGATACCTGGGCGGTGAACCATCGGGTGCTGATTGGCCTCGACTATCAGGATCGCAGCAACAATACCACCGGCTATTACGGCGGTTTCCCGCCGATCAACGCCTTTAACCCGGTGTACGGTGCGAAGCCTGACTACATCACCATGTACAGTCAGGAGAAGCACAAGCTGCGCCAGACCGGCTACTACCTGCAGGATCAGCTCTCGCTGGACCGCTGGCGTCTGACCCTGGGCGGTCGCTACGACCAGGTGAGCGTGTCGAATATCGACAAGCTCAACGATACCCGTAGCGATCTGGACAAGAACAACTTCAGCAGCCGTGCGGCGCTGCTGTACCTGTTTGATAACGGCATCGCGCCGTACATCAGCTACTCCACCGCCTTCACGCCGACCAGCTTTGCCGATGCCAACGGCGATCTGCTGGATCCGATGGAAGGCAAGCAGTGGGAAGCGGGGGTGAAGTTTGAACCGGAAGGGATGAACAGCCAGTTCAGCGCCTCGGTGTTCCGCATCAACCAGAAAAACATCGCCACCAAAGAGGAGCCGACCGATCCGTACCGCTCTATCGGCGAGATCGAATCTGAAGGGGTGGAGCTGGAAGCGGTAGGGCAGCTGACCGACAACCTGCGTCTGCAGGCGGCCTATACCTACACTGACATCCGCTACAAGAAGAGCAGCCCGGAGGAAGAGGGCAAGCGTGCGGTCTATGCGCCACGCAATATGGCCAGCGGCTGGCTCAGCTATGACGTCAAAACCGGGCCGCTCGATGGCCTGACGGTGGGCTCCGGCGTGCGGTATGTGAACGGCGTGACCAGCGATCGCATGAACACCCACACGCTGCCGTCGTACACACTGGTGGATCTGGCGGTGGGCTATGACCTGTCGAAGGTCGGGCTGACGGGAGTGAGTGCCCAGCTGAACGTTAACAACCTGACGGACGAAAGCTACGTGGCGGCGTGTAACTCGTTGTCATACTGCTACTTTGGTGCCGAGCGCAGCATCGTTGGCAGCGTGTCGTGGAAGTTCTGATGTGGAGGTAAAAGCAAAACGGCAACCTCGTTGCCGTTTTTTGTGTTTGCTCCCTCTCCCCGTGGGAGAGGGCCGGGGTGAGGGCAAACAGGCCGCACCCCACTACGCCTCCATCGCAATATGAATCGCCTCACCCATCTTTTTCAACGCCTCGCGGTTCTTCTCGTTCGGCGGTAACGCCACGTTGATCCGCAAGCAGTTGCGATACTTCCCCGACGCCGAAAACAGCGATCCCGCCGCGGCCTGGATCTTCAGGCGACTCAGCTGCTTGCTGACGCACACCATATCCACCTGTTCCGGCAGCTCCACCCACAGCAGGAAACTGCCCTGCGGGCGCGTGACGCAAATCTCCGCCGGAAAATACTGCCGCACCCAGCAGGTGTAACGCTCCATATTCTGCTGATAAATCTGGCGCATACGGCGCACGTGACGATGGTAATGCCCGTCGCGGATAAACGCTGCCACCGCCATCTGCGTGCCCGGCACGTTAAACCCGCCCGCGGCATATTTCATGTGCATCACCCGGTCGTAATACCGCCCCGGCACAATCCAGCCGACGCGCAGCCCGGGGGCCACGGTTTTGGTAAAGGAGCTGCAGAGCAGCACGCGTCCGTCGATATCTAACGAGTGAATGGTGCGCGGGCGCGGGTACTCCACCGCCAACTCACCGTAAATATCATCCTCCACAATGACAATATCGTGGCGCTGGGCCAGGGCCAGCACCTGACGTTTGCGCGCCTCCGGCATGATAAACCCGAGCGGGTTATTGCAGTTGGGCACCAGGATCACCGCTTTGATCGGCCACTGCTCCAGGGCCAGCTCCAGGGCTTCAATGCTGATCCCGGTTTGTGGATCGGTAGGGATCTCAATCGCCTTGATGTTAAACCCACGCAGCATCTGCATGGTGCCGTGGAACGACGGCGACTCCACCGCCACGATATCCCCCGGCTGGCACACCGACAGCAGGGCCAGTGACAGCGCCCCGTGACAGCCGTTGGTGATCACAATCTCATCTGCCGCCACCGTCGAGCCGCCGTCCAGCATCAGGCGGGCGATCTGCTCGCGCAGCTCGTGCCGCCCCTCCAGCACGTCGTAGCTCAGCATTTCCCCGGGATTATGCTGGGCGATGCGGCTCATCTCACGCCACAGCGGCTTCAGGCTCGGCTGATTCAGATCCGGCGAGCCGCCGCCAAAGGAGATCATCTCCTTATCGGCGCGGGCATCGAGGAGCATCATCACCTCATCCCACTGGGTCACCTCTACCGGGCGCTGCACCGGGCGGGTCATCGCCGGAACCGGCGGCTGCGCTTTGCGCGAGGAGACGAAGTAGCCTGAGCGCGGCTGGGGGGTGATCAGCTGTAAATTTTCGAGGATGTGATAGGCCTGCTGTATGGTGCTGATGCTGACCCCGTGCTCCTGGCTCAGCGCGCGCACCGAGGGTAAACGCTCCCCGCTGCGATACAGCCCTTGTTCAATGCGTTGGGCCAGCAGATTGGCCAGATGTTGGTAGCGCGTCATGCTGTATCCTTTGTTTTCACCATACAGATGCAAAGACCAGTACAGATTGCGGCGATAAATGCCATTCAGAGGCATTATTAGCGGATCTGTATGTTAAACAAAAGTTGTTTTTGAATCTGTATTGCCGCTCCCCATTTCCGTGATGATAAACCTACTGACACGATGAGGAGCGCATCATGGAATTTTACGAAAACCGGGCCAAACGGCCGTTTGCGGTGTTTATCTGGATCGGGCGGGCGGTGAAAAAGTGGTATCGCATTAACCGCACGCGCCGGATTCTGCACGGCATGAGCGTTGAGCAGTTAAAGGATGTCGGGCTGTCGCGATTTGATGTGTAGTGTATTGCCCGGTGGCGCTGCGCTTACCGGGCCTACAAACACATCCGAATCGTAGGCCGGGTAAGGCGCAACCGCCACCCGGCATAAAAGGCATCACTCGACGCCAGGTTTTCCGGTGTTTTCCGCAATACGGCGCAGATATTCGTTATTTTTAAATGCCACCATGATCAGCTCAAACATCACGCGGGTACCGATCAGGCTGAACAGCATCCCGAAAAAGCCCGCGATCAGATGTTCGGTAAACATGGAGTAGATCCCGCCGATGAGGATAAACAGCATGGCGATCCAGTAGAAGAAGACCAGCACGCGCGGCGTTAACAGATAATCGAATCCCAGAAGTGATTTCATTTTTCTTGTCCCTGTAGGTGTTAAATTTGCGTGTTGATTATAAAGGCCGTCGCGGTAATTCATACCTTTATCATTATCTGAATCCAGCCTTTTATGGTGCAAAATCAGGGGGTTGCTATTTAAGAAGATCGCAGGTTTGGATCTTCGGTCGCGTGAGCAGGGCAACGGCCTCGTCATAGCTGCGCACGTTGTTGTACCCCATTACCAGCCCGTAGCGCTTGTCCGACCCGCTGTACCACGCCGACAGGGCATTGACCTGCAGCTGCTGCTGTTGCCAGCAGCGGGCGATCTCCTGGTCGCAGCTGCCTGTGGTTAAAAACGCCACGATATGCATCCCGCCGTCGTTCTGCTCGGTGAAGAACCGATCCCCGTAGACCTCGTGCAGGGCGGCAATCATCCAGTCGCGCCGCTGCTGATAGAGGGCGCGCATCTTTTTCAGATGGCGGAAGAAGTGGCCGTCGTTGAGGAAGGCGGTGAGGATCTTCTGCGTCAGCACCGGCTGGCCGCTGGCGAGCAGATCGGCGCAGTCGTTAAAGGCCGACACCGTGCTGGCGGGCATCACCACGTAGCCGAGGCGCAGGGAGGGCATCACCGTTTTGCTGAAGGTGCCCATGTAGATCACCCGATCCTGACGATCGAGGCTTTTCAGCGACGGCAGCACCTTGCGGGTGTAGTGAAACTCGCCGTCGTAGTCGTCCTCGATGATCCAGGCCTCGTTCTGCCCGGCCCAGTCGAGCAGCTGCTGCCTGCGTGGCAGCGACAGCGTCACCGCCAGCGGGCTCTGGTGCGACGGAGTGACAATGGCAAAACGGGCGTCGGCGTGGTGGCGCAGCAGATAGTCGGTGTCCATCCCGGAACGATCCACCGGCACGGTGTGCAGGCGCGGCACGATCCGCCGGAGCAGCTGCTGGCCCATAAAATAGCCCGGATCTTCAAACACCACCTTGTCGTTGCGGCTGGCGAGGGTGTCGAGGATAAGCCGCAGGCTGCCGCTGTAGCCGCTGGTGATCAGCACCTGGTCCGGCGTGCAGGACAAGCCGCGGGAGATATTCAAATAGCTGGCGATCGCCTGACGCAGGGGAGCCCAGCCCATCACCGGCGGGTTGAGCATCTCCTCCTGACGCATGGCGCGCACCGCCTGTCCGGCCAGCAGCAGCCACTTTTTATACGGAAAACTGTCCAGCGCCGGGATGCCGGGGCGCAAAAAGCCCGCCCGTTCCCGCTGGCTGACCAGCGATTCCGGCAGTTGGCCCGTCAGCGGGTCATTGGGCGGTGGAGGCATGGCGGGAAGGGTTAAGTCCGGGTTGACCCACGTGCCGCGCGCCCCGTGGCTCACCAGATAGCCCTCGCCGATCAGAATGGCATAGGCGGTTTCAACCGTTTTACGCGCCACCTTCAGCTCTTCCGCCATCACGCGGATGGCGGGCACCTTGTCGCCGGGTTTGAGGACGCCGCGGGTGATATTGTCCCGGTAGCGGGTGTAGATGTCGTGATAGCCCGGCTTCATGTCCTACCTCATTTCGCGCTTTTTGTATCTTTTTACTATGTCATGAACGGCGTAGATTTGCCCCATCGCATTTCATATGCCGCACATCAAGAGGAAAGACAATGAGCACTCGCGTTAACCACCATAAAGCCACACCTGCCCTCGCTAAAGCGCTCTCTGACCTGAGCATGGCGGTGAGCCAGACCTCCATCGACCCGGCGCTGAAGCACCTGATCGACATCCGCGTCTCCCAGCTCAACGGCTGCACCTTCTGTCTGGATATGCACTCGAAAGAGGCCAAAATTGCCGGTGAGCGCGAGCTGCGCCTCTACCACCTGACCGCATGGCGCGAGTCACCGCTGTTCAGCGCCCGTGAAAAAGCGGCGCTGGCCTTCACCGAAGCCCTGACCCAGATCGGCCCGCACGGCGTCAGCGACGTGCTATACCGCAGCGTGGCGGAACACTATTCGGAGATTGAGATCTCCGAGCTGAACTTTGCGATCGTGGCGATCAACGCCTGGAACCGCTTAGGGATCACCTCCCGGATGGAACCCGGCGCGCTGGATGGCGCCTAAGGCCTGAACAAAGCTAACCTCGAGTAAGACCGCGCTCGCGGATCATCGCCACCAGCGCCCGCAGCCCGGGCGGGACGTGGCGATGCCCGGGGTAGTAGAGACGCAGCCCGGCAAAGGGCTGGGACCACTCCTCCAGCACGCTCACCAACTCCCCGCTTTCCAGCTCCTGCTGAATATAGAGTTCCGGTAAAAATCCCACCCCCAGACCCGCTTTTACTGCCCGGATCGAAGCAAACAGATCCGAGGTGGCAAAACGCGGCGGCACTGCCAGGGCGATCTGTTCCCCGCGCCGCGCCAGCTCCCAGCGATAGATCCCTCCGTGGGCCATCCGCATACCGATCCCCTGATGATGCAGCAGATCGTCCGGGGTTTGCGGCGTGCCGTAACGGGCAAAATAGTCCGGCGTGGCGGTGACCAGCTGACGAATGTCGGGGGTGAGCGGGACGGCGATCATGTCCTGCTGCACCGACTCCGCGAGGCGCACCCCGGCGTCGTAGCCCTCCGCCACGATATCGATCATCCGCGCTTCGCTCACCGCCTCGACGCGCATTTTTGGGTAGCGGATCATGTAGTCGATCAGCAGCGCATCCAGAAACAGCGCGCCGACATTATTGGGAATATTCAGGCGCAGGGTACCGGCAGGCTCGTCGGTATCGCTGTGGATCTCTTCATCCGCCTGACGAATTTCCTGCAACGCCGGGCCGATGCGCGCCACATAGCGCTGCCCGGCGTCGGTAAGTCCCACGCTGCGGGTAGTGCGGTTAAACAGGCGGGTTTGCAGACGGCTCTCCAGCCCGGCAACGGCGTTGCTTACGGCGGTGGCCGACATCCCCAGCTCCTGGGCGGCGGCGCGAAAGCTGCCGCGACGCACCACGGCCATCACCACTTCCAGCTCGGTCAGTCCTGAACGGTGCATAGATTATCCTGAAAATCGAAACAACCTTTGCAGCATAGCGTGGATTATCGCAACGGAGAAGGCGTGCCAGACTGGGTTCATCCAGTCTCAGGAGGTTTATATGCAGCACATCGAACAGATCTATATCAACGGTGAATTTGTCACCCCACACGGGACGGAACGTTTTGATCTCTGTAATCCGGCGACGGCGCGGGTGATCGGTCAGGTGCGGCTGGCCGACGCGGTGGATGCCGAACGCGCCATTGCCGCCGCGAAAGCCGCTTTTCCGGCATGGTCGCAAACCACAAAGCAGGAGCGCATTGCCGCGCTGCAACGGATGCAGGCTGCGGTGGCGGCCCGTCACGACGATCTGCTGGAGGCGGTGATCGAGGAGTACGGCGCACCCGCGTCGCGCTCGGCGTGGATGGCACGCTATCCGGCGGAGGTTATTGGCCAGGCGATTACGGCGCTGAAGGCGTTTGAATTCACCACCACGGCAGGCGCAGCCAGGGTAGAGATGATTCCGCTGGGCGTGGCCGGACTGATCACCCCGTGGAACAGCGACGCGGGCTTTATCTGCGGCAAACTGGCAGCGGCGTTGGCCGCAGGCTGCACGGCGGTGATCAAGCCCAGCGAGATGAGCGCCCTGCAGACGCAGATCGTGACCGAGGCGCTGCACGCCGCCGACCTGCCGCCGGGGGTGTTTAACATCGTTACCGGGCGCGGCGACACGGTGGGGGAGACCATCAGCCGTCACCCTCTTGTTGCGAAAATCTCCTTTACCGGGTCAACGCAGACCGGCAAAGCGATCCTGCGCAACGCGGCGGAGAATTTTACCCGCGTCACCCTGGAGCTGGGCGGCAAATCCCCGACGCTTATTCTTGATGATGCCGATATCAACCAGGCCGTTCCGCTGGCGGTGCAGGCCGGGCTGATGAACAGCGGGCAGGCGTGCGTGGCTGGTACGCGCATCCTGGTGCCGCAGTCGCGGAAAGCGGAATTCGAGCAGGCGCTGGCCCAGGCTATCGCGGCGGTCAAATCGGGCGATCCGCGCGATAGCGCCACCGAAGTCGGCCCGATGGTCAGTGAAAAACAGTGGCAGCGGGTGCAGGGGTATATTCGCAAAGGGCTGGAGGAGGGCGCGCGCCTGCTGGCGGGCGGGGAAGGACGGCCGGAAGGCACCCGGGACGGCTGGTTTGTCCGTCCGACGCTGTTTACCGATGTGCATAACCAGATGGCCATCGCCCGGGAGGAGATTTTTGGCCCGGTGCTGTGCGTGATCCCGTATCGCGACGAGGCAGAAGCCATCGCCATTGCCAACGACACCGACTACGGCCTGAGCGCGCTGGTGCTGGGCAGTGACGCGGAACGCGCCCGCCGCGTGGCGGAGCAGATCCAGTCCGGCCGCGTGCTGGTAAATACCCTCGCCCATGAGCCTGAAGCGCCCTTTGGTGGGTTCAAGCACTCCGGCGTGGGGCGCGAGATGGGGGCGTGGGGGCTCAGCGCGTTTATGGAACCGAAGTCGATCCTCGGCTAAAAAACGCCCGGCGGCGCAAGCTTGCCGGGCCTACGGTTCGGGCCTTTCCAGGCCGGGTAAGCGCAGCGCCACCCGGCAACCCAAGCTTATTCGACAAAAAGCTTTTCAATGGATTTTGTGGGATAAAAAAGAGCATCGGCGTTGCTACCCGTCAAAGGAATAAAGCCGAGCCTCAGATAAAAATCTTTCGCCTTATCGTTGAGTGCATCCACAAACATGCCGTGAATACCCACAGCCTGCGATGCCAGCCAGACCACTTTCATGGCATGTGTCACCAGCGTTATCCCCCAACCCTGACCTTGCAGATCCTGGTGTACCGCAAGGCGCCCGAGTGTGACGCTGGGCACATTGACATACGGCACTTTGCGCTGCTGCGTTTTTGAGGGCAGGGTCTCTTTCTCAAAGCAACTGCCAGACAACGTATAGTAGCCCAGCACTTTTGGTATAGGGTCGTCGGTAACGAGAAGATAGGCGCGTAACAGTCGACCACCATGCTGGCGCGCAAGGTGTTCCAACAGAAAACGGTTAAGGCTGATTTCCCCGCAGTTGAAGCCTGTTAAATCATAGTGAGTCTCTTGCGAAAACATCCTTATTGTCAGATTAGCCACGCCTTACTCCATGTTTTGCAGACGTTTTGCTGCGCGTTTCAGCCTGTCATTGGGCTCTGGCGGGTTATCGAGTGCATCCATAACGCGATCCCACGAATCCTCATTAAGGATCAGGCGGCGATGCTGCTCAATGACTTCGGCAGCACGTTCAGAGGCACTGTTAACCATAAACTGGGTGATTGTCTGGTTAGTCATCGCCGCAGCTTCTTCGATCAGATTTTTGTCGTCGTCAGTTAACCTGAGGTCGATGCGCTGTTTTTTCAGTGCTGGCATTTTTACTCCGGGGTTATTTTTTTGTACGGATATTTTCCGTACGATGACTATAAAGCTGAACAGGACGTTTTTCAATCATATCCCCACATTTCGCTCCTCACCGAAGCATCACCTTTTTCTTTCCTTCATCCTCTCCTGACCCTCACAACGGAGAGACCCTCATGATTGCAGTGCTGTTTGAAGCCAAAGCGCAACCCGCGCATCAGGCGCGTTACCTGCAGCTGGCCGCCGAGCTGAAGCCGCTGCTGGCGGATATCGACGGCTTTATCGACATCGAACGTTTTCAGAGCCTGACCACCGACGGCAAAATCCTCTCCCTCTCCTGGTGGCGGGACGAAGAGGCGATCCGGAGCTGGAAGCAAAACGTCTTTCACCAGGCCGCGCAGGCCGAAGGGCGAGCGTCGATCTTTGCCTGCTACCGCATTCGCGTGGCGCAGGTGATACGGGAATACGCCTCAGAAACCGGAGGGCATGCCGATGTATGACGTCCATGTGATTTTTAACGACGTGCCCGGCGAGCTGGCACGTTTTGGTCAGCTGCTGGGGCAACACGGCGTGGGGCTGGAGGGCGGCGGCGTCTTTGGCGTGGAGGCGCATTTTCTGGTGGAGGAGGGCGAAAAGGCCCGGCGTGTGCTGCTCGACGGCGGGTTTAACGTGCAGGCGGTGCGAAAGCCGCTGATCCGTAAGCTGAGACAGGAGCGTCCCGGCGAGCTGGGGGAGATCGCCGCCGCGCTGGCAGGGCAGGGGGTGTCCATCCTCACCCAGTACAGCGATCATGCGAACCACCTTATTCTGCTGACGGATAATGATAAGCTGGCCGCAGAGATCACCGGGCCATGGGTTGCCAATGCTAAAGACCAGTTTACCTCCCGATAACAGCGCCGCGCTGGAGCTGGCCGTTGCGGCCGTCGCGACGGCGATGGCGGACCCGTCCCGGGTGAAAATGCTCTGCGCCCTGATGGACGGGCGGGCGTGGACCGCCACCGAACTCAGCGCTGTGGCGGATGTGGCCCCCTCTACCGCCAGCGGGCATCTTACCCGGCTGCTGGACGGGAAGCTGATCACCTGCCTGTCTCAGGGTCGGCATCGCTACTATCGGCTGGCAGGGCATGACGTCGCGGAGCTGGTGGAGCAGATGATGGGGCTGTCGTGGGGGCGCATCACGCCGCCGCAGACCACCGCGCCGGTACCGATGCGTCACGCCCGCACCTGCTACGACCATCTGGCGGGCACGGTCGCGGTGCAGATCTATGATTTTATGCAGGCGGAGGGGTGGCTGGTGGCAGATGGGTCAGCCCTCACCCTGAGCGGGCGCGAGGCATTCCTGACATTGGGGATCACGTTAAATAGCAAAACCCGGCGTAAAGCCTGCTGCGCCTGTCTGGACTGGAGCGAGCGGCGGTTTCATCTGGGCGGTGAGGCGGGCGCGGCGCTGCTGGTGCATCTCGAAACCAAAGGCTGGATCCAGCGGGTCGTGGGGTTTCGCGAGGTGGTAGTGACAGCATCAGGTCAGCGTGCCATCGATCGGCATTTTAGCCGCTGAGAAAACGCCCGGCGGCGCACGCTTGCCGGGCCTACAAAAACAGCACCCACCCGGCGTCAGCGCGTAACGATGCTTCATAATTATTTGCATTGCTTATATGTAATGCTGAACTTATTCATAAATTAAATCTATTTGGTTTGAGAATTTTCGCATGTCGCTTTTTACTATTATCGTGATTGAGGATTCTCATGTAGCATAAAAAATTAAGCTGCGATCCCGCCAGCTAAATAGCGAGTTGTTTAAAAGTGCAATGTATTAACAGGGAGAAGATATATTGTGTCTAAAATGAAGAGTTACGCAGAGAGCGTGCTGTTCCAGAGTATTATTTCATTATCAGAGGGCACAGGGACGGTAGACAGCCTTGCCGCACTGTCCGAAAATTATATATCCCGTCTCGGAAGCAGTGATGTCCCCATTCCGCTGCGCAAAGCGCTTAAAGACGTTAAAGCTCTTCTGGCAGCGCTTATCGAAAAAAACTACAGCCAGACCGGCAGTCATGCCGTATGGATGAGCAAAAAGCAGTGTCTGCTGACCCTGATTACGGAGTTATATACTGATGTTGTGGCGTGGAATGCGGTTGAACAATATATTTCGGCGTCACAGTTTCTATTATTTTCTGAAGGGAAAAACGGATCTGAGCGTCATTCGCATAACGTGATAAATTAATATTCACTACTGGTTATAAAAGAAAGCCGCATACTTATGTATGCGGCTTATTTGTTTTAGAAGGCGAGCGACCAGGTGGCGCTCATTGTCTGATTAGTGTCGTGCTGAGAGGCATTCACGTTATAGCCCACGCCGAAGGTCATCGTGCCTTTCTGCATTTTGACCCCCAACTGGCCGTTGAAGGCGGTGTCGTCCATGATCTCTGCGCGGATGGTATCGCTGCCGCTGATGCCCACGGTGCGCAGGGTATTTTGACTCTCCCGGTCGCCGGTGACAGCCACCACGCCCGCATCGGCTTGGGTGCTCATCTTCCAGCCGGAATCCAGTGCGAAGGTTTTCGCCACTTTCACCCCTACCGGGAACTGCCAGATGTTCTGGGTACCTTTATCGGTATGGAAGACGCGTTCATCCTGACCATTTTTGGTATCAAAGGCCTCGGTCGTGAGCTGGTTATAGCGCACGCCCGCATGAGGAATGATATCCAGCACGTTGGTTTCGATCAGGTACTCGCCCCGCACGCCCGCGCTGAACAGCATCCCGTCCACGTTCGCCTTCAGCTTGTTGCCTGCTTCCATCCAGCCCGGCTGTTTCTGGTCAACATCGTTGCTGGTCTGGGTCAGGCTGACATCGCCCGTCAGGTTCCAGCGATCCTGGTTCCAGTTCTGGTACAGAGTAACGCCCCAGAAGCTGAAATCATTGTGGGTGGCGTTGACGTCGCCGCGTGAATCGCTGTCGCCATTACCGGCATGGAACGCCGCGCCGCTGCGCAGGGTGCCGTGTTCGGTCTGCCAGGCTTTATCTCCTCCCATCATCAGGCCGTAGAATTTGCTGTTCTGGCCGTAGCTCAGGTTCCCGGCATTCAGGTCGCTGCTGCGCGGGTTGCCGTACTGGGTGTGAACCCAGACGCTGGCGTCGGTGTCAGTAGGTTGCAGAGCCAGGTTAGCAACGGAGTTACGCTCCAGGACGGCATCCACCGCCGCATTGCCCGCCGCCCAGGTGTTGTGCTGCACCCCGCCCGCGGTGGCGATCTGCGCCGCGCTGTTGACGGTTCTCACCACCTCATCCACGCTCGCCTGTGGCGTGTCGATGGCTACCGACAGATAACGCGCCCCCGCCTGGCTGGCAGAACGTGAGTTCTCCCCGCTGGCGATAAGCTGATCCAGCGCATGGGTGGTGACTACGCCCGGCAGGACGTCCTGTGCCGCGCGCGCCTTGGTGGTGACCAGCACCTCGCCGTCACGCTCTTCGGTGGTGGCCGTCAGCAGTTTGTTCAGCAGCAGGTTCTCATTCTGCCAGCCGTTTCCGGTGAAATTGACGTCGCTAAAGCCCCGGGCAACCGCGTAGGTCTGGTTGGCCTTCGCATCGGCAACGTAGAGTGCGGCGCTGTCCGCCACGTTCAGGCTGCCGTCGGTCGCATTCAGCGCCGCCTGGCCGTTGGTCATCTCTTTGGTGTTAACCATCAGCAGAGAGTGGTCGGCAAAGTCGACGCTGTTAAAGGCGGCGTCACGGTCGGCGGAGTTGCCGGTCAGAGAGCCGTCGACCCGCAGCCCGCCCTGGGAGGCGTTAAGGAATTGCGGGGTATGAACAGAGACCGCCGCCGTGATGGCGTTTTCACCCCAGGTTAAGCCGCTGTCGGCGAAACGGGCTTCTGCTGCGGTAGTAGTGGTATCCCCCAGTACCAGCAGGGCGTTCTGACCCACGGTCACGCGACCGTTGATCTCATTGCCGCCACTTGCCACGCGGGAGGCGTTAGCCAGCGTGCCGCCCTCGGTCCATGCCGGGTCGATAAACATCCGCGCACCCTGCAGATCCAAACGTTCTGCCATCAGCGTACCCGCAGCGGTGACATCACCGACGGTGATCTGCGCATCCTGGCTGGCCGTAAGCTGCCCTGCCTGCAGGGAACCGTTCACCGCCAGCTGAGCGCTCTCCTGCAGCGCCATGTCGCTGTGCAGGGTGGCCTGCTGTTGCACGGTGACCAGGCCACTGCTGATAACGCCGGCCGCGGATCCGCCGGAGACCAGAGTATGGTCGCCTGCCACGATGTTCAGTGTGCCTTCCGGGGCCACGGTGACGGTGCCGGTAAGATGGCTGGTCACATCCTGCATCGCCGTGGTACCTAAGTTCAGCGTCCCGTTATTGACCGCGACCGCAACAGGCGTATCCGGTGCGCCAGCCACGTCGAACAACGCGCCTGCGGCCCCGGTCAGGGTCAGGGTCTGGTTGCCGCCAATCGCCACTGACGGCTGGCCTTCACCTTCAAACCGCAGCTGTGCCGCGCCAAAGCCGTTACGCACGAAAATGGCATCATCGGTGATGGCATCTTTCTCGCCGATGCTGAGCTGGTTTTTACTGGAGGTGACCTGAGTATTAGCCAGCACCGCCTGGGTCATGGCAGCGTCGATCACGCTGGCGGTGCCCGCCACGTTATCCGCATTCTGCAGGGTGCCGAGCATCACCAGGCTGTTGCCTTCCGTCGCGCCCAGCAGGTCATTGACTGCCTTCACATAGTCCAGATGGTAGGTGTCATCGGTCAGGATCAGCGTGCTGTCGGTAAAGCTCATGCCCGCGCCGGTCTCGTTATAGCCTTCAGGCAGCAGGGAGGAGGCCGCCAGGTTGAACAGCTGGTCGGAACGGGTTTGCAGCTGGCTATGGTTGACCATGTTCAGCGACGCGCCGCTGCTCAGCGCCAGGGTATCGGCGATCAGTTTGGTGTTATCAAAGGTTAAATTACCGCTGCTCAGCTGCACCGGGGCGGTCACTGTGGTGCCGTTAACGGTGAGGGCGTTACCCACGTTGGCGTCGGTAAAACCGTCGGTCAGGACCAGGTCGCCCGCAACGGCCAGCTTGCCAAAGTTGCTGAACTGCGTCCCGCCAAATTCAGGCATGTTCGCCAGGTGCAGGGTACTTGCCTCGCCGCTGCCGTACAGTTGGCCCGCCACCTCAGTGTTATCCAGCCAGATGTCGGAGCGGAGTACCGTTGTGCCTTTCAGATTGACGTCCCCGGTCAGGGTGCTGTCGGTCAGATGCAGATCCACGCTGCCTTTGCCGGTGCTGGCGTCGATATTGCCCGTCAGCACGGAGCGGGTGATATCCATCGCTATCAGTGCGGCTTTGTTGGCAATCAGGTTGCCGTTAAGGGAGGAGTCTGCCAGCGAGGCGGTAATGCTGTCTGAGCCGGAAAGCACCGCATGGCCGACAATGGTGCTGTCGTTGTTGACGGTCAACTGGGTGGTTTTGCCATTGGACATGCTAATGGCGTTACCGTCTTTCTGGGTGGTTTTGGTGATACTGGAACCCGTAACGGACAGCGTGCTGTTACTCCCTGAGGTCGCGAGGGCCACCGAGCCCGTCAACTGGCTGTGGTCGACCACAATCGCGTGCGTTTTATCTGTGATGCTGAGGTTAGTGATTTCTATCGCATTGGCCGTTTTGGCAACGGCATCGGTGGTATCGATGGTGCTGCGCTCAACCCTAATCGTGTTGTTATCTTTGGTGTTGTACAGCAAAATGCTGCCTGCCAGAATACGGCTGTCCTGCACATTAATGTCGTGTGTCCCCGCGCCGCCTGCGTAGATCTTGCCTGTAATCAGGCTATTGTTCTGGATATCAATATCGGTATTGCCGCCGTCGGCAGCATCCAGATAAATGGCGCTCCCGACAAAATAACTCTTCGGATTCGCAGTGTTTTTCATATCATAATCCACCCCCTTAGCGGCACCGTTCAGGGTTGAGTGATCAACGATGATATGGGTATTTGTTTCGTATTTTGAGCTTCCCGCCTCAATGGCATCCACTGCGGCCCCATTGTTCAGGACCACGGTGGCTGAACCATCTTTACTGATGTTGATATAATGGCCGCTCAGATTCGCGCCATCAACAAGAAGCTGCTGTATATCCGAAGAGGTTCGGGAAGAGCTGCCGCTGGCAAAATAGATGTTTTTCGCTTCAGCCGCACTATTAATGGCCGCATCCTGAGTTTTTTGCGTGAAATACCATGCGGTAGGTTTTGGATTTATCGGGGACGTCATGTCATATTGCGTTAATCCGCAGGTTCCGGTAAATGCCGTGCCCGCACAGGTATTTGCCAGTGCTGGTGCCAAAATTAAACTGCTGCCCAGAATCATACTCATACTGATAGCCAGCTGATTCAGGCGAAATGATTTATTCATAAGGTGTCCCTCTAATTACGTAATGATTTTATTTCGCGATGGCGAATATAAAAATGCATACACCGTTTAATCCTTCGTTACATTTCGCAGCATATCAAAAGAAAATAAAAACAAGGGGCAGATTGCTCTTCCATTGCCTGGAAAAATCTTAAGTGGTCGGATATCTCGCTGTAATAACAGCTTAATAATTACTTCAAATATCTTTTTATGTGAGCAATAGCACGAATTGCTGCTCATTGCTTAGGAATATTCCTACAATCACCGGAAAACTGTTAATTGAAAATAATTACATTCTCAAGGATTATGATTAAATCCACAGTGATGATAAGGATATGGGCAATGATTATAGTATTAACATCCTGTAGATACTTTCAGCAGGGCTTTAACATGCTGGTCGATCGGTTACTGATCGACTCACCCTCATTTCAACGGGTGCTTTATCTTGATGACATTAAAAAAGCGACGAAAGAGGATCTTGCCCTGACCAAAGCCATTGTGGTGGATTATGGCGAGTCGGATATTAAAGTATTGAATGCGCTGCTGGACGTTAAAAACCGTTACGAGCAGAGCTATTTTATTTTTATTACCCGGGATGTGTGCTACGAAAGCACTATTGAAAATATTCTCATTAATACCATCGCCGATTACACCATCGACTGTAAAAGTGCGGTGCGAAAATTACACGCCTGTCTTACCCACCTTGCACAGGAAGATCAGCCGGTGACTATTTTTAAAAATGCCCGCTGGCATCATCTTGAAAAAGAGCAACGCTTAACCCGTATGGAGACCATGCTGTTGCCCTATATTGTGTCGGGGAAAAAGAATAAAGAAATTACCCGTTACCTGGACGTGACCGGAAAAACCGTCAGCCATCATCGACGCAATATTTATCGAAAATTCGCCGTGACCAATCTGACCGGCTTGTATAAGAAATTTGATCAGCGTGTTTGATCCCGGGAGGGGCCCGCACGCTTTCGCAATTCCTGCTCTTAACATCCTCGTTTCTTGATACTTACCCTGATAACTATTATCTTCTCAGCGTGTGAAGCGAGGTTCCCCCATGCGTGAAGAAGATCTGTTCTGCCGCAGGCCGATGGGCATGCGGATGGCAATGATTGTGCGTCAGTGGCGCGCGGTGATTGACGACGCCATTCTCGAGACCGGGTTAACCCAGTCGAGCTGGACGGTGATGATGCAGCTTGATCAACTGGGGGAGAACGTCTCGGTGAGCGAACTGGCGGAAGTGCAGGGCATTGAACTGCCGCCGCTGATGCGCACCCTTTCACAGCTGGAAAAGCAGGGCTATCTGCTGCGCACCACATCGCCTTATGACAAGCGCATCCGGCTGCTGACGCTCACACCCGAAGGGAACGCGGTGCTGAAAACGCTGACCCGGGTTATCGAAACGTTCCAGAAACGGGTATCGCAGAATATCGCCCCGGAGCATCTGGAGATTTTCAGCGCCACACTTAATCAAATCGCCTGCAATTTGCGGACAATCCGCGAAGAAGATAACAAGACCCAATAATCATGACCCCTGAACAAAAGTTTGCCCGCTGGGTAAGGGTAAGTATTGCCTCTTTCCTGCTGATGTTTGTCTATTTTATCGTCGCCGATATCTGGATCCCGCTGACGCCGGACGCCACGGTGATGCGCGTGGTCACGCCGGTGTCGGCGCGCGTCTCCGGCTATGTGGCAGCGGTGCATGTCCACAACAACAGCCAGGTGAAGAAGGGCGATCTGCTGTTTGAGCTCGACGCCACGCCGTTCCGTAATAAGGTGGAGGCCGCTGAGATTGCCCTGCAGCAGGCGCGTCTCGCCAATCAGCAGCTGGACGCGCAGATCGTGGCGACCCAGGCCAGCCTGAAAACCGCCCAGCTCACCGCCCGCAACGATAAAGTCACCTTCGATCGCTATCAGAAACTCAGCACCCTGCAGAATGTTTCCCAGGCGGATCTGGATAAGGTGCGTACCACCTGGCAGGGCAGCGAGCAGTCGGTGGCGAATCTGCAGGCCACCATCCATCAGCTGCGTATTGAGCGCGGCGAGCGGGATGAACAGCATAACGTATCCCTGCAAAAATACCGCAACGCGCTGGACGAGGCTCAACTCAACCTCGGCTGGACCAAAATCTACGCCGAGGCCGACGGCACGGTCAGCAACGTTCAGCTGAGCCCCGGCTTTTATGCTGCCTCCGGCTCGGCGGCGCTGGCGCTGGTAAACAACCAGAGCGATATCGTCGCCGATTTCCGCGAAAAGAGCCTGCGCCATACCCACCAGAACACCGACGCCGCGGTGGTGTTTGACGCCTTCCCGGGCCGCGTGTTCCGCGCCCACGTCACCAGCAGCGATGCCGGGATTTTAGCAGGTCAGGAGGCAGTCAACGGCCAGCTGTCGGAGCCGGAAACCTCCAACCGCTGGGTGCGTGACGCCCAACGGATGCGCATCCACGTAGCGCTGGACGACACCCTGCCGAAGCACCTCCCGACCGGGGCGCGCGCCACCGTGCAGCTCTACAACAGCGAAGGTCCGTTCGCCCGCTTCTTCTCCGGGATGCAGATCCACCTCGTCAGCCTGCTGCATTATGTCTATTAATACCCTCGCGAGGGTCTTTACCCCGCACGGCAACATCGTCTACACCGCCAACGACTTTCGCCAGACGCTGCGGATCGTGATTGCAGGGATGATTGCCCTGAGCGTGTCGAGCTTCTACAACACCAGTTACGGCGTCTTCTTCGTGATCTACCCGATCATGCTCCTGTCGCTGGTACCGGTGTTTAACCGCCACGTCGCTAAGCATTTTGTGTTCAGTTCTGCGCTGAACTGCATCGAAATGGTGTTTATTATCGGCTATCTGGCGCAGTGGCCGGTAATTATGACCCTGGTGGTGTTTGGCCTCTACGTGATGCGTTTTCGCTTTATGAGCCAGGGGCCGCTGTTTCTGTTCGGCTCGATGGGGGTAGTGTGTCAGAGCACCATGCTCAACTTTATGAGCTATCCCACCACCAACTGGCACACGCTGCTGTTCTCCAACCTCGAAGCCAGCGTGATGGCGGTGTGCCTGAGCGCGCTGATGCACTACCTGCTGCCGGATGTCGAGCCGCGCACGCCGCCGCCGCGGCTGGAGAAAGACGCCGCCCGCGTGCGCCACGAGTCATTGCTCTCCGGCACCGTGGCGACGCTGATTTTTGTGGTGTTCCAGATAAGCGATCTCAGCGATTCCCTCTCGGCGCTGATGGCGGGAGTACTGATCCTCTTCCCGATGCACTACCGCGGGGCGGTGATGAGCTCCCTGTGGCGCGTGGTCGGGGTGGTGCTCGGCTGCCTCTACATTCTGCTGGTGCAGCTGGTGCTGTACGATCACAGCAGCCATATGCTGCTGATGATGCCCCTGATTGGCCTTGGGCTGGCGTTTGGTGCCCGCCTGCACGTGATGGAGAAGGTGGGGGCCGGGGTCGGTTTTGCCAGCATCACCACCATCGGGATCATGTTCGGCCAGAACATGCACCCGGACGGCGACCTGGTGTTCAGCGATCTCTACCGCATCGTCTCGGTGACGGTGGCGCTGGTGGCGACCCTGACGATGGTGTTCATTATGCATCTGATCCTTAACTGCTTTGCGCCGACGCGCTACGTGATCCGCAATCCGTAGCACACATCTTCCCCGCGTTCTGTGCTATCACTGTCGGTCGATTAACTGGCCGACAAAAGGGATGACGATATGTGGCAGACGCGGGCGCTGGAGCTGAATAATCAGGCGTACTGGAACTGGGATAAGGCCTGCGAGCTGGTCGACTGGGCCGTGGCGCATGATTTTAATACCGTAGTAGTCGGTCAGGTGGATCTGTTCGACAAGTTGGTCTCCCCGAAAGGCTACACGCCGCATCTCGACAACGACCGCCTCTCCAGCCAGCAGCGTGCCCGCTGCGTCTACCTCAACCGTCTGGGGCTGCTGTGCCAGCAAAAGGGGCTGCGTTTTTACCTGCAGGCCAAAGAGTTCAGCTTCCCCACCGAGCTGCTGCTGGCGCACCCGCATCTGTTTGAGCCGGGCCAGGGCGTGCGGCTCGACGTCGATTTCTGGTGCGGATATCTGACCCGCAAAATCGCCCTGATCTGCCAGCGCATTCCGGCTCTCAGCGGCCTGCTGGTGGCGATCTCCAGCACCGATGGCCTGCTGCCGGTGTCCCGCCCCAACTGGGAGTTGCAGGCGGAGGGTGAGGTCAATCCGGCCCAGCGCGATGAACGCAGTCTGGCGATCTACAGCCGCTGCTTCAATGCCATGACCCGCACCATGCAGGCTGAGAACAAGCACCTGGTGCTGCGGGTGTTCCCGGCAGGCAACCACGATCTCAACAACGTGCTGGAGGCGATTCGCCCCCTGCCACAGAGCGTTAGCGTCTCGATCAAACTCACCCCGGAACGTTTCTGGCCCTCGTTTCCCAATAACCCGGCGCTGCTGGCGGTGCAGGAGCGGGAGGTGTGGGCGGATATCGATCTGGTGGGGGAGGAAGTCGGCTGGGGTGTACTCCCCTGGCTGCGCATCGACGAACTGCAGGGCCGCCTGCTGTGGTGCCGCTCGAACCCGGCGATCCGCGGCGTGGTGTGCAAAACCAGTTGGGAGGGGGTCGATAATCACTGGGTGATGGGCACCCTGAGCGAGTGCAATCTGGTGGCCTGTAGCCGGATAGTCACCAGCGATGGCCGTCATCTCAGCGTGGCACAGCTGCTGAGCGACTGGCTGGATGAGCGCTACGGCTGGTGCCCGGATGGCGAGACTTTTGACACCTTCCGCTCCCTGCTGGAGCAGGCGGGACAGGTGCTGTACGGCGCCCTCTACGTGCGCGATCACGTGTTCCATCGCCACAGCCAGGTGCCGGAGAGCTACAGCCAGGCGGTGTGGAGTCTCTACGGCCAGCTCAACCGAAACCACTGGCTGCCGGGATCGGAGCGCGATATTTTCTTCAGCGCCAGCGATGTGGAAGCCTCTTCCGCGTCGCTGTCGCGCATTGCCCGCGAGAAGGATGACGCCCGGGATGCCTCAGAGGTGTTGCAGGAGCAGGCTCTGCATTTTGCCGACACCGCCGCGTTCCCCTGGGCGCTGAAACGCCGCTGGCTGGAGGAGTGGCAGGGCTTTGCGCTCTACTGCCATCTGTTTGTTCACGCCCAGAAAGCCTTCTTTACCCTGCGGTTTGCCCGGGAAGTGGAGAACAGCTGGAGCATGCGCGAGATCTGCCAGATCAACATTCAGGAGCTGTATCGCAGCGCCGCCGAGCTGGACGATTTCTGCCTGAAACATGCCGACGCCTCCCCCGGCCTGCACGTGTTGTTCGATGCCTCCCGGGTGCGCGCCCTGGCGGACAGCCTGAGCGACGAGCTAAAAGCGCTGAAGGGCTAGTTTGTGTGATGCATATCACGTCGGTGGGGTTGGCTTATAAAACCGGCGTGATTTTTCTCATCTTTTTCTCTCTCCATCCGCGGCGGAATGCGATCCGCATCACGCTCCGTCTCCCCGTCGCGGCCAGTTTGTGAGTTGCCGGGCAGTTCCCGCTAATCCCCGCTTCCCGCTGCTCGCGGCAGATATCGAATCTGCTGATGATAGCGGCGCAATGTATTCGTTTTGCGAGAGATGAGGAAGATATGTCCCAGGGTGACTGGCAGTTAGCACAGGGCGACGCGCTCACGCGTTTTCTGGTTTCAGGGGCAAAAGCAGAGCGCTTTGCCGAGTTTTATACCGGTGAAACGGACGATCCTGCCCGTGAGGTGGGGCCCGATGCGGTGTCCTTTTGCCGCCGTGTGTTTCTGCAGACGCACGCCCGGCGGCATGTCGATCCCGCCCAGGCGCTGCCGTGCCGGGAAGCCACTGCTGGCGTGGATAATACCCTCGCTTTTTCGGGGTTCCGCCCGCAGGCCTACCATCTGCAGCGCTGGCTGAGGGTGGATCTGTTCGCGCCCTACCGCGGGATCTTTACCTTTCGCCTGGCGACCTGCGGCGGGGTACGGATCTGGAATGACGGCGAGCTGCTGGCGTGCTTCACCCCTTTTGCCCGCAACATATTGCAGCATACCGACGCCCCGCTGAGGCTAAACGCGGGCCGAAACAGCCTGCTGATCCATCTCGAAGAGCTCTTCGAGCGCGAGACACTTTTTGCCCTGGGAATGATTTATCTCGACGAACCCACGCTCGGCGTCGCGCTGCCGGAGGCGTGTCCGCCGATCGCGCCGCCAGCGGTTTGCGAGCCAGCCCAGGACGACAGCGCCTGCCGTCTGATGACCATGATGGCGCAGCGCGAGTATGGCCCGGAACTCGACGCCCTGCTGCTGCGCACCCTGAAGTGCGTCAGCGGCCGGGAAGAGGGGTCGGTGTTTGCACTGCTGGCGCTGCTCTCCCTCTGGCATCGCCACCAGGGGGAGTACTTCCCTGGGGTGCTGTGGCGACGGGTGAAATCCACGGTGCTGGGCTATCGCTACTGGCACGACGAGCGGGGCTGCGATGTGATGGCGTTCTGGGGAGATGAGAAGGTGCTCGCTTTCCAGACCGCGCAGTATCTGGCGGGGCAGCTGTTCCCGGAGGCACTGTTTATCGCCTCGGGCCGCCGGGGGCAGCAACAGCAGCGCCTGGCGCTGATGCGCGCGGCCGATACCCGGACGCTACGGGAGCAGGCAGAGGCATACCTTACAGGGGCAAAAGCATGAACAAAGAACAGCAGATGAAGACTCTGGATCGCGTGGTGCGCGGGTTTTGTCGCCTGAAAAATCTCGATGAAGTGGGCGTCGGGGACGGGTTCGCCATCAACTTCGAAGAGTGGGAGTGGGAGATTGGCGTCGGGCTGTATGGCTTCTGGCGCTTTGCGGAGCATCAGCAGGATGCCGTTCTACAGCAGTCGATCCTCGCCTGGTACGAGGGGCAAATTGCCAGAGGGCTGCCGGAGATGCAGATCAACACCACCGCGCCGATGATCGCCCTGGCGCTGGTGGCCGGACATCATCAGCGCCAGGATCTGCTGGAGACGGTCAGCGACTGGGCCGATGCCCTGCTGCGCGATCTGCCCAAAACGGAAGAGTGCGGGTTCCAGCACGTGGTGAAAGAGCAGCCCAACACCGGCCAGCTGTGGGATGACACCCTGTTTATGACCTGTCTGTTCCTCGGGGTGGCGGGCATTGTGTTAAAGCGTCGGGATCTGATCGACGAGGCCAGCTACCAGTTTCTGCTCCACACCCGCTACCTCAGCGATCCGGTCAGCGGCCTGTGGTATCACGGCTGGACTTTTGTCGATAAGCACCACTTTGCCGGGGCGTTCTGGGCGCGGGGCAATGCGTGGATCACCGTCGCCATTCCGGAATTTATCGCGCTGATGGGCGAGCATCTGGATGCCAGCGTGCGCCGCTATTTGTCGCAGGTGGTGTCGCGGCAGGTGCGCAGTCTGTGCGAACTGCAGGCGGAGAACGGCATGTGGCACACGGTGCTCGACGATCTGCTCTCGCCCCAGGAGTCCTCCGCCACGGCGGGCATCGCCTGGGGCATGCTGCGCGGGATACGGATGGGGATGCTGGATGCGTCCTTCAGCGCGCATGCCCTGCGCGCCTTCGAGGCGGTGATGGCGCGCATCGACGACGAGGGCATCGTGCTGGAAGCCTCGCGCGGCACCATGCTGGGCTGGGATATTCAGTACTACTGTGATATCGCCATGGCCCCGGTGCCCTATGCTCAGGCGTTAACCATCCTGCTGCTGCTGGAGTACGAGCAGGGCGGCTGGCTATCGGCCGATCAGAGGCAGGACCTCGGGCAGCTGCGAGAGCAGGAACAGAATCAGCCCAATGGTGCCGCCCACCAGGGTGCCGTTGACGCGGATAAACTGTAAGTCTTTGCCGATGTTGAGCTCAATCTGCCGGGACATATCTTTGGCATCCCAGCCTTTGACCGTATCGCTGATATGGCGGGTCAGGAACGCGGCAAACTCCGGCGCCACGCGATGGGCAGCCTGCTCGAGGTGTTCGTTCAGCGAGGCGCGCAGGTTGGTATCCGCCACCAGGGTTTCACCAAACCACAGCCCGGCGTTGGCGAGGCGCTGCTTGACGCGGGAGTCGTCGCTCTGCATGTCAGCCTTCAGCCACTGGCGCAGGTCGGCCCACATCTCACCCAGATAACGGTTAAAGGCCTCGTCGTTCTTCAGATACTCTTTGATGTTCTCCGCTTTAGCCGCGGTTTCAGGATCGTTTTTCAGGTTCTCCACCAGCTTCAGCACCGCGTGATCGAAGGCCTGACGGATCTGGTGGGTGCGGTCGTGGCTGACGTCATCCAGGATGGCATTCACCGCATTAGAGACCAGCTCGGCGCTCTGATCCCCCAGCCACTCGGTGGGCAAGATCATCGCCTTGCGCGGGTGTTCGGTCTTCAGCCAGTGGACGATTTGCGCGGCGATAAAGTCGCGGGTGGTGTCGCGCTGCAGGAGCGTAATCAGACGATTAATCACCGCATCCAGCAGCACCTGGTGGCGGTTATTTTTGGTCATGCTCTCCAGCATCGCGGCGCTGGTTTCGCTGAAATCGACCTTATCCAGCGCCTTGTGCACCGCCCGCTTGAGCATGCGCTGAATGCGCCCGTCGTCGGTCAGCTCAAGGAAGCCGCTCATCACCTGCATGATATGCTGCCCGACGCGCTGGGCGTTATCCGGCTGGCTGAACCAGTTGCCGATCAGCAGTGCTGGTTCATGTTTGCGAATCAGCGCCACCAGCGACTGGGTATCCAGAAATTTCTCCTGCACGAACTGGCCGAGATTATCGCCAATCCGGTCTTTATTACGCGGGATAATCGCCGTATGACGCGAAATAAACGGGATCGGCACCCGACGAAACAGGGCCACCACGGCAAACCAGTCAGCGAGAGCACCGACCATCGCCGCTTCGGCAATGGCCTTCACCCCCCGCACCCAGAAGGTCTGAGGCAGGAAGAGGGTGGCGATAAAGGTCGCAGCGGCAATCAGCAGCAGCGACAGCGCCAGGAGCTTGGCGCGTTTGAGTTCAGCGAGTTTTTCCATAGGGTTAAGGATAGAGGGAAGCGGCGAGAAGATGCAAAATAGTTCTGTTTGTTCACACTTTCATTTTGTTCACGTTGCGTGAACGTTTTGTAGCCGTGAACAAACAATGGAGGTTATTGTCATCCCGGGACTGCATAAACAGAGCGTCCCGCTGGCGGTATCGAATAACCCGAGCCCGGATTGAGGATGACGAGGTGGCAGGCCAAAATCCAGGTTCAGCGTATTTTCACGTAAACAACGTGATGGTTCCACCGGCGTATGGCCGCAAATCACTAAATCGATATCGGCGACAGGTGTTGAGACTGTGAGTCTGCGGCGACGGCGGCCAACGAGACAGCTGTGATGCGCGGCGGGATGTTGTTGCCAGAGCGCCTGTAAGAATTCGTCGAAATGATGCATGTTCTCCGGGATTTCGGCATGAAGCACCGCAAGACGTCGCTCGCCAGCAGAAACTAAAATCACCATGGGCAGATTTTCTATTTTCTTGCACAGCGCAGCCCGTTCATCTTCGGCCAGGGCAAAAAACCAGCCGCCTCCGTCCGCAATGATCTGTTCTTTTTTCGACATTTTGGCTGAATGGCTGGCCCGGTGCCAGTTGATAAGATTCTGTTCATGATTGCCGCGCACGGAAAAAAACCATGGCTGGTTAAGCAGATGCAGGCACTCCAGCGGTGAATCGCCGCGATCAAAAAGATCGCCAGTGACGATGAGGCGATCGCGTTGGGGCTCGAAATGAACGTGGCTGAGTAAGGCTTCCAGCATCGTCCAGCGGCCGTGTAAATCCCCGAGGATAAAATCCCGTCCGGCCGTGTCTGGCAAAAGTGAAACAATCATAAGGTTTCCATTCCGTTGAACCTGTGGATACTAAAACATCAGTTGCAGGTAGCGAAGGTTTGTTCATAAAATAGCAGCGTTCATGATGCGTGAACAATAAAAGGGCGTGAACAAGCGATGACGGAAAACGATATTATAGAGAGTCTCTTTGACCAGCTTCCCACGGAGCTGAGATTTCTTGATTTTGTCTCCTCGCAGTCCGGGAAAGACTACGGCGACGACGGCATTCTGAAGATGAGCATCCCTGGCAGTGAAGCGATCGCTTTTAATGTGGAGATAAAAACGCAACCACGACGATCCTGGCTTGAGCAATGGCACATGCGGCATCAAAACGATCCCTTGCCACCCCTGGTTGCATGCCTTTATCTCTCTCCCGCACTTCAACAGTACTGCGTCGAACATAATATCAACTTTATTGATAGGGCAGGAAACGCCCGAATTGTGGCCCCCGGCATCTATATCCATATCAGCGGCAAGAAGGGGGAACGGGCCACGCCTTCAGGCACCGTCTCTGTCGGCATCATGAAACTGCTGTTTGTTTTGCTCGCGGATGACAAGGCCATTAACTATACCTATCGGGAGATAGCGCAACTGGCGGGAATTTCGCTGGGCATGGTCAGCAAAGGCTTTGATTATCTGGAGAGTAAAAACCTCTACCGCGTGAGTCAGGGCGGACGGCGTTTAACCCGTGTTAACGATCTCTACTGGCTGTGGGTACAGGAATATCCTTTAGTGTTGCGGCCCAAACTGAAGACGCTGAAGATGCAGGGTGAAGTGCAATGGAGTGACAACCTGTTATTAGCGGGTGAATGCTGGTCGGGGGAGGTTGCAGGTCACATTCTCAGCGGGGGGTATTTGCATCCGGAAAACGTGAAATTATTTACCCCTTACAGCTTTAATGAGCGGCGGAAAAAACTTGATATGCGTCCCACACCCTCCGGAAATTGGGAGTTGATTGAGTGCTTCTGGGGAGAGACATTTCCTGTACGCGAAAATGAACGCGCCTGGGCGTTGTTAACTATCGCTGAGCTACTGGCGACCAATGACGATCGCAACATTGAGACAGCGAGAAAAATTAATGAAAAATACCTTCACATTACAAAGCCCACTGTCTGAGAACATTAGTGCCACGCTGGCGCGTATCTCGACCGTTTGCCGCGAGGCGCAATGCGACTTTTTTATTGCCGGTGCGATGGCACGTGAAGTGGTATTAACGCATCTTTATGGCCGAAATAGCGGACGGCATACGCGTGATATTGATATTGCTGTCCTTATTCATCGCTGGGACGATTTTCATGCGCTAAAAGCGGCTATGCAGGCGCAGGGGGCAATTGAGATACCGGGTAAAGTGCAGCGCCTGTTATGGGAAGGGGTCGAGGTCGATATTTTACCCTTCGGCGAGATTGCACGGGGCAATGAGATCCTCTGGCCGCCGGAGCTGGATGTGGCGATGTCCGTCGAAGGGTTTGAAGAGGCATATGCTAATACTCTGACGATTGAGATACCCGGTTGCGGCGACGTGCGTTTCTGTTCCTTGCCTGGACTGCTGCTGCTAAAACTCTTCGCCTGGCGTGAGCGAGGGGATGAATTTACCAAAGACGCCATTGATATCCACAAGATCCTGCATGAGTATCATCACGTTGAAGAGTCTCGTCTTTACGATAACGGCGAATGGGGCGATAGCGTGGAGTGGGACCCTGAACGCATGGGTGCGCTGCTGGCGGGCAGCGATGTGGCCGCACTGATGACCGACGAAAACCGAGCCAGCCTTCAGCAGTTTGATATGCAAAAACTGGTGGATGCCATGGTGCGGCAAAACCTTGATGTGAATGCGGCGCACGTTGAAAACCTGGTCAGTGATTTCTGGCGCACGCTGCTGGAAACACCCGCTTAAAAACGCATGACTATTATCCAGGTGCCAAACCCTATCAGCACCACCCCTGCCACACGCTCAATCTTCCAGAGGTTGTTGCTCAGCCGCCGTTGTACGCTGGGCAGGGCGATAAACGACACCACCGCCAGATCCCACATCAACACCACCGTGACCATCCAGATCCCGCTGACCGACTGCTGCAACAGGGTGACGTTCGGGCCGAGCAGCGCGGTCATCAGCGCCAGATAAAAGAGCGCGTTTTTCGGATTTAACACCGCCGACCCCAGCCCCAGCAGGAACTGTCGGTGCCAGGAGGGGCGCTCCGGCTCGGCCCTATCCAGTGCCAGCGTGCGGGCGCGGCTTTGCGCCAGATGCCAGCCGATCCACAGCAGATACAGCGCGCCCAGCAGTTCAATAATACTGAAAAGCAGCGTGAACTGACGCAGCGCGCTCCAGCCCAGTATCACCAGCAGGATATAGAGCCCGTTACCCGCGGCGATCCCCACGCACAGCCCGGCGCTGCCGCGCAGGCGGTGGCGGGCGGCGAAGCCCATCAGCAAAAAGAAATCCGGGCCGGGGCTGAGCAGGGCGACAAAATGCGCCAGCGCGAGGGCCAAAAAAGCGGGCGGGAAGAGAGTGGTTAGCAGTTCCATAGTGACCTCATCAGCAAAACTGAGGTCAGGCTACGCCGACGCGGGCGCTAATTATTGTCGGATATTGATCGGCCGGTGGCGTACTGGCGTGGGGTGGCGGCCGTGTAGCTGACAAAGGTTTTATGGAAGTGGCTCTGATCGGCAAAGCCGCTCTGGTAGCTGACATCAGCAATGTCATCCCCGGCACGCAGGCGCGCTTTGGCGAACTCTATCCGTGAGATGGCAAGAAAAGAGCCCGGCGTCAGGCCGGTATCCTGCTTAAAGGTTCTGATAAGCGTCTCTTTGCGCAGTGAGAAGCGTTGGGCTAATGCGTCCAGCGACGGCGGTGTTTGCAGGCTGTGGCGAAGTGCCTGCTGAAGCGCAAGGCTGGTGGGACGCAGGGGTACAGGCGACGTTGCCCTGGCGGCAAGCAGGGAGAGAAGCCTGTCGATAGCCGGGGCTGAAAGTGTTTCGACAACGGTCAGATACTGGCGAAACAGCGCTTCATTGCGGATCACCTGCATGGCGGGCTGAAGGTCGGTCTCCAGATAAAGCATATGGTAACTGCGCGGCTGTCCGGCGATCGGATTACAGCTGTGCGGCATCTGCGCGGGGATAACAATCAGATCGCCAGGGTAAAGGGTGAACGGCTCGCCGTTGCAGGTGCAACAGGTTTGCCCCTCCAGGATGGCACCAATGGACAGCTGTGCATGGCTGTGACGTTTGTAGGCCTGGGTACTTTGCCAGGTGCTACGTAGTTCCACGCCGGGCTGGCGAAGGAAGGTCTGATTAACGTGGCGCGTATGGGTCATGGTGTTTACCGGAGAGGTTTAGGTGTTTATAGCATGAGCGGAGAAGGGTGTCGCCTGTGATAATTTGGGGAGAGGTCGTTATGTGATAAGAACAGTGGGACATATAATACCGCAACGGTATCACAGGAATATCAGGGAAAATTATTAAGGGAATAAACTATGCACGTCAGCACGGCTATTAAAGGGTTACATCGACTGACCACCATCCTGTTACTTATTATCGTTGCAGGTTATTTTTCGTATGAATACTTCATGAAGAGCCGGAGCGACGATCGTTTAGTGATGCAAAAGGCGATTTCAGAAAACGTGACGCTTTACGTCACGCAGTATGGGGGCGGTGCAACCGTACCTGATATTTATCGCTATTACCTGGATGATAAAAATCAGACGATAGAGCAGCTCAGGAAAAGCGAGCCTTTTCTCGTTTCAGATAATGGTAGCGCGACAATTAGCGGCTACGGTAATACCGTTAATGTTAAGTTATCAGGGCGTATCTATTCTTTCAGTAATCTGACGATGTTCTACGCTCAGGAAAATCTGATTATCCCGGTAATTAACCTTACTGCCACAGGAGTACGTTAACATGTATACCTAACTTTACCTGCAAACCCAGCCATTTTGACTACCCTTAATACCCAACGCGGTAAAAAAGGAGGCAACAATGGCCTATCAGACAGTGAATCCTGCCAACAACAAACTCATCAAAGAATATCCTTCTCATACCGATGCTGATGTCGAAGCGGCACTGAGCACCGCTGATGCGCTCTACCACTCCGACTGGTCGAAGGGCAGCATGGATAAACGCCTGGCGGTGCTGCATAAGCTGGCGGATCTGATTGATTCCCGTACCGAAGAGCTGGCGAAAATTGCCAGTGAGGAGATGGGTAAACTCATTGCCCAGAGCCGCGGCGAGGTTAAACTCTGCGCGCAGATCGCCCGCTACTACGCGGATAACGCGAAGCAATTTCTTGCCCCGGTGAAATACCCGTCTGAGATGGGCGAGGCGTGGGTCGAGCACCACCCGATTGGCGTGGTGATGGCCGTCGAGCCGTGGAACTTCCCTTATTACCAGCTGATGCGCGTCCTGGCCCCGAACCTGGCCGCGGGTAACCCGGTGATCGCCAAACATGCGAGCATCGTTCCGCACTGTGCCGAGACTTTCGCCCATCTGGTGCGTGAAGCCGGTGCCCCGGACGGGGCATGGACTAACCTGTTTATCTCTTCAGATCAGGTAGCAACTATCATCGCGGACGATCGCGTGCAGGGTGCGGCCCTGACCGGGTCCGAGAAGGCCGGTAGCATAGTGGCCGCGCAGGCGGCGAAGCACATCAAGAAATCGACCCTCGAACTGGGCGGCAACGACGTGTTCGTGGTCCTGGACGACGCGGATCTGGAGAAGGCGGTGAAGATCGGCGTCAACGCGCGCCTCGCCAATGCCGGGCAGGTCTGTACCGCCGCCAAGCGCTTTATTCTGCATGAGAAGGTGGCCGAGCAGTTCCTCGAGAAATACACCGAGGCATTCCGCAACATCAGGATCGGCGATCCGCTGGACGAGAGCACCCGGCTGGGGCCGCTGTCCTCAAAAGATGCGCTTGAGACCCTGACGAAACAGGTGGACGAGGCGGTGAAGAATGGTGCGACGCTGCATTACGGCGGCAAACCGGTCCAGCGCGAAGGCAGCTTCTTTGAGCCGACCATTCTGACCAACATCACCCGGGATAACCCCGCCTATTTCGAAGAGTTCTTCGGCCCGGTAGCGCAGATCTACGTGGTGAAAAACGATGACGAGGCAGTGAAGCTCGCCAACGACTCGCACTACGGTCTGGGCGGCGCGGTGTTCAGTAAAGATATCGATCGCGCTAAAAAGATGGCCTCGAAAATCGAGACCGGGATGGTGTGGATTAACTGGCTCACCGATACCGCTGCAGAACTGCCTTTTGGCGGCGTGAAGCGCTCCGGTTACGGGCGTGAGCTGTCGGATCTGGGGATTAAAGAGTTTGTGAACCAGAAGCTGGTGGTGATTCGCCGCTAGCTATTTTCCCCGGCGGCGCTGCGCTTGCCGGGGCTACTCAACCGTAGGCCTGATAAGCGTAGCGCCATCAGGCGTTTTCCCTGCGGTAATAAAAAAACCTGCCAGATGGCAGGTTTTTTTAGTTTACGCGGTGGTTAGAAGCTTACGCCGCCGCCAACATAGGCGCCGTCAATCAGGGTGTGGTTTGGACGACCGTCTTTGCCGTCAACGCTCACGTGGCGGTAACCCACTTTCAGCGTAACAGGTTTAACTGGCGTCCAGCTTACGCCGCCGTTAGCTTCAACGTAGTTTTTAACGCTGTTGTTCAGGCCGTCTGGTGCCACGTAGCCTTCACCAAACACGTTGATGCTGTCGGTCAGCGCTACGTTCACGCCGCCACCGACCGGGAATGCCACGCCGTTATCGCCTTTTTTCGGGCCGATGTAGATCGCTTTTGCACCGGCATTCAGCATTACCGGGCCGACTTCAAAGTTGTAGCCTGCGCCAACGCCACCGGTCTGGGTGCCGTCATCGGTATTTTTCAGCCAGTTACCTTCGGTATACAGACCGGATGAGGATTTACCCATTTCCACATTCAGGTTGGTGAAGTTTTTACCCTGTTCAATGCTGCCGCCCATAGCCAGAGCAGAACCTGATACAGCAGTCAGCGCAGAAAGGAGAAGGATATTAAGCTTTTTCATGTTTTATGCCTCGTCATCAAATTAATCTGAGGGCACCTTAACAAGCGACGTTTATGACTGCAAATGTGATCGGGGTCGGGTTTTTATGCTGATTGTGTGAATTTATTTCAGTGTTATTGTTGCGGAATGGTGACTTTGTTGTGGGGTCAATCTTTGATTTAAGCGTGTTTAAGATCGATTTAGTTTATTCCCTAAACAGACGCTGAATAGCGCACAGATAAGCGTGTGCGGCGGAATAATGAAGATGAGTTTACTTACGCAAGCCGATTTGAGTTTTACAGTTTCTAACCTTTATTTACACTCCCTTTCGGTGAAAAAAGGGAGTGCCGATGTTATTTCTTCAATTCAGCAAACCCCGCGCGGATCTCCTCTTCGGGCAGTTCAATCCCGATAAACACCATCACACTGTGCGGCGTTTCCTCGCCCCACGGGCGGTCCCAGTCGGCGCTGTAGAGCCGCTGCACGCCCTGGAACAGCAGGCGGTTTGGCTCGCCGTCGATCCACAGCATCCCTTTGTAGCGCAGCAGTTTGTCGGCAAACGACAGGAGCAGGTTCTCCATCACCCGGGAGACGTCGCTGATATCTACCGGATAATCCAGCTCGACCACGATAGAGGAGACATCGTTCTGCTTGTCAGCCATAAAGTGGAAGCGCGGTTTAGCGGTGACGTTCTCTTCCAGCATAAAGCCGTTGGTGTTGAACAGCTGGGCGAGATCGATATCGCCAAAGGTCACGGTGTAAATTGGCGCGCGGGCGTTAATGCGCCCTAAACGTTCGCGCAGTTTTTCGCTCTCACCCGCCACGTCGGTTTTGGTCAGCAGGATGCGGTCGGCGTAGCCCACCTGCGACTGGGCGATGGTGAACTGGTTCATCTGGTCGTCGGCATGAACTGCATCGACCAGGGCGATCACGCCGTCCAGCAGGTAGCGCTGGCAGAGGATTTCGTGGGAGAAGAAAGTCTGGATGATCGGGCCGGGGTCGGCCATGCCGGTGCACTCAATCACCAGGCGGTCGAAGTCAATCTCACCCCGATCGCGGCTGTCGAGCAGGTCGAGCAGGGCATCTTCGAGTTCATTTGAGCGGGTGCAGCAGATGCAGCCGTTGGTCAGGGTTTTGATCTGAGTGGCGCGATCGCCAATCAGCTGGTCATCAACGGAGACTTCCCCGAACTCGTTTTCGATGACCGCGATTTTAAAGCCGTGTTGTTCGTTGAGGATGTGGCGCAGCAGGGTGGTTTTGCCCGCGCCGAGAAAACCGGTGAGTAGGGTAACGGCAATCGGTGTCATGGTCTCTCCTTTAGCAGCAGCGTACGCCGCCTTCTCCTCCTCCGCCGTAGCGCGCTTCCTGACGCTCGCGGAAGAATTCGTTGTAGGTCATGTACGGCTTATCCGGATGGTTGGTCTTCATATGTTCAACGTAGTTGTCATAGTCCGGGATGCCAATCAGCATTTTCGCCGCCTGACCGAGGTATTTTTTAGCTTCGCCTAAGTTACCAAACATTGTGTCATCCAGATAGAAAAAGCCCGGCGAGGGCCGCCGGGCGTTGTTTCCCCTCACCCCGGCCCTCTCCCCAAAGGGGAGAGGGGGAAAGGATTAATGGTGTGAAGAGGTCTTCACGCCGCCTTCCGGCACCGGCACATACGGGGTCTCTTTGTCCGTACGGTCGTCGGCGTTACGCACTTTCATCCAGGTTTTGATGCCGTAGAAGATAATGCTGTAAACCACCACCAGGAACAGAATGCTCAGACCGGCGTTGGTGTAGTTGTTCACCACGATATGGTTCATGTTGGCAATCTGCTGCGCCGTCAGCTCATCGCCTGCGGCAATCTTCTCTTTGTACTGGTTAGCCATAAAGAAGAAGCCTTCCAGCTGCGGATTGGTGCTGAACAGTTTCAGACCCAGCGCCCAGGTGGTGCAGAGCAGCAGCCACAGAGCCGGGACCACGGTCACCCAGATGTACTTGGTACGCTTCATCTTCACCAGCACCACGGTACCGAGCACCAGGGCTACAGCTGCCAGCATCTGGTTAGAGATCCCGAACAGCGGCCACAGGCTCTTCACGCCGCCCAGTGGGTCGACCACGCCCTGATACAGCAGGTAGCCCCATAGCCCGACGCAGCCCGCCGTACCCAGAATCCCAGCAACCAGAGAGTCGGTTTTCTTCAGGAACGGCACGAAGTTACCCAGCAGATCCTGCAGCATAAAGCGACCCGCACGGGTACCGGCGTCCAGCGCGGTGAGGATGAACAGCGCTTCGAACAGAATACCGAAGTGGTACCAGAAGCCCATGTCCGCCCATGGCAGCACTTTGTGGAACACGTGGGCGATACCCACCGCCAGGGTTGGTGCGCCACCGGCACGGTTCAGCACCGATGGTTCACCGATGTCTTTCGCGGTTTGCATGATCTGCTCAGGAGAGATCACGAAGCCCCAGGAGCTGACGGTTGCCGCCGCATGAGCGCTGGCGTCTTTCAGCTGCGCCATGATCAGCGCCGTGTTTTCACCGCCCATCTCATGCAGGTTCGGCATGGTAATGCCCAGACCGGCTGGCGGGGTGTTCATCGCGAAGTAGAGACCCGGCTCGATGATGGACGCTGCCACCAGGGCCATGATCGCCACGAAAGATTCCATCAGCATTGCGCCATAACCAATCAGGCGAGCGTCGTTCTCGTTCGCCAGCAGCTTCGGCGTGGTGCCGGAAGCAATCAGGGCATGGAAGCCAGACACTGCGCCACAGGCGATGGTAATAAACAGGAACGGGAACAGGGCGCCTTTCCACAGTGGACCGGTACCGTCAATGTACTGGGTCACCGCAGGCATTTTCAGCTCCGGGTTGATGATCACGATGCCGATCGCCAGCCCGACGATCACGCCGATTTTCAGGAAGGTCGCCAGGTAGTCACGCGGGGCGAGAATCAGCCATACCGGCAACAGGGCAGAGACAAAGGCATAGCCAACCAGCACGAAGGTGATGGTGGTGTCTTTGAAGGTCAGCGCCGGGCCCCAGTACGGGTCGTGCGCAATCACACCGCCGAAGTAAATGGACGCCACCAGCAGCACAATCCCGATCACCGACACTTCACCCACGCGACCTGGACGCAGGAATCGCATGTAGATCCCCATGAACAGCGCAATCGGTACGGTGGAGCAGACGGTGAACACGCCCCACGGGCTTTCCGCCAGGGCTTTCACCACGATCAGGGCCAGCACCGCGAGGATGATGATCATAATCAGGAAGCAGCCGAACAGGGCGATGGTGCCTGGCACGCGGCCCATCTCTTCTTTGATCATCTCACCCAGAGACGCGCCATTACGGCGGGAAGAGATAAACAGCACCATAAAGTCCTGCACCGCACCCGCCAGCACCACGCCGGCGAGCAGCCACAGGGTACCCGGCAGGTAGCCCATCTGTGCGGCCAGCACCGGGCCGACCAGCGGGCCCGCGCCTGCAATGGCGGCAAAGTGGTGACCAAACAGCACGTAGCGGTTGGTCGGCACGTAGTTCAGGCCGTCATTGTTAATGACCGCCGGAGTGGCACGCGTCGGGTCGAGTTTCATGACCTTCTGCGCGATATAGAGACTGTAGTAGCGGTACGCCACCAGATAGACCGATACCGAGGCTGCCACGATCCACAGGGCGCTGATGTGCTCGCCGCGGCGCAGGGCCACGACGGCAAGGCAACAGGCACCGAGGATCCCGAGCAGCAGCCAGGGAACGTGCTTAAGTAGTTTTTTAGTGTCCATAATAAAACCTGGTTTTTTAGATGAAAAAAAGGGTCAGGGTTCGCTGTGAGAGATGTTGAGTAATGCTGAGGCGATCTTGCCAGAGCCTTACGCGCGTAAAGGAAGGTAAATCGGTGAGTGGTTGTATGGCGGGATGAGCGGTCAAAGGTGAGGGCGAGTGGTTCAGGCTCGCCGTCGCAGGGGGGAATAGTGTGAAGGGGATCACGTGATACAGGGGCTCAGTCCAGGGTTTCAAGCACCTGACAGGCGATCTGATTCAGCGCGATGAACTCGCTCCAGCTGTATTGCTGCTGATAATTGAGCACAAATTGTTTTTCCACCTGGCAAATCAGGGGGCGGTTTTCATAGATGTTGCACAGCTTTGTCTCCACGCAGTAATGCCGGCAAATGCCATCGCCACGGTCGAGAAACCGGGTCTCATCTGCCCGGTTAACGTGGCGGCAGCAGGCACCGCACTGATTGCAGGGAAACGCGGGCGTCAGGATCATAAGGATTTTAGCCAGTCGTTGACAGAGGCAAGATTTCCCGCCTCGAAGGGCAGAGCGATGTTGCGTCGTTCAATTTCCTGGCGCAGCATGAACTCCCGTTCTAGCTCGCTGTTGACCAGGCTGAGGTGATGGGAGAAAAACGCCAGCTCTTCGACATTCATTGAAAACTCAAGCGCTGCCAGCTCCTTCAGGTAGCGATCCAGTTCGACATTCACTTTCTCGTAATAGGCCAGGCCACGCTGGAATTTATCCTGGAAGCGATCCAGAAATGCCCAGACGCTTTTCATGACACTGCTGTGTTCCAGAAAATAATGCATGGTCAGCGTGAGCAAGCCGGTCGCCAATGCGCCACAAAATGCTGCCAGTTCCGGACCGAAGGGGAAGGCGAAAAGCGTCGCTAACTGTTCGTTGATAATGACGCCAGCGGTCACCGCGACACCAGCGGCAATGATTTTACTGACCGCTTTCATCAGTTCGCCCGGCGTCAGGTTTTGCGGGTTAAAGACCATCAGCTTCAACGCCTGCACCAGGTTATTCCACATCTCTCGGATCAGCCTCACCGCCATTTTTTGGGTGGTGAAGACGATATTCATCAGAGTGGTGGTCACAGTGGATAACACGCCACCGATGGCGCCATCTTTGAAGGCAATGAGGAATTCTTTGAATTTGATGCGGATACGCTCCCATACGGCGCGTAGCGCATCGCCAAGATCTCCGACGAAATCGCTGGCCTGAAAATGGTGACGATGGCGCTGGAACATGGCCGGAATGCGTTCGCGAAATTCGAACCATACTTCTGCCAGTACCAGACCCAGCATCTGGCGAGTGCCCATTTTGAAGCCGTTAGTCAGCGATGCTTGTGAGACATTTAGGGCAAATTTGCTGCTGGTGTAATATGCCTGGCTCAGGGTAGCGTTGTATCGCTCCCGGGCTTTTTCATCCGCCTCGCGCATCTTGTCAAAATCGGCGCTGGCTTTATTCTCCAGCTTTTTAAGGCGCTTCTGTTCCTGTTCCGTGAGTGCCGGTTTGCTTTTCAGCACGGCAATCTCCTGTGTCGTTGCCTGATATTCCTTCTGCAACACCTTAATGAAATCGCTCATCGGTTTGGCTTTTTTGGCCTTATTAAGCGATTCGTTGGTGAAGGTCAGGTTGCTGGCATCATTCGCCAGCTCGACGCCGTCCATCTCCGCCAGAATGCGTCCGGCATCGTGGTGAATCTCATTGGCCGCAATGATGTGATCGAGATTGGTCACCCCATTGGCAGCGAAGGTCGCCCCGGTGTAACTATCTTTTAATTGTCCCGCCTCGCGCTGCTTTTTGCCCTCGCGGTTGGTGTTGATATAGTTTTTATCATGATGATAGAGGGTGGAGTTGTAGTCTTCGCGCTGTTCATAGCGTTGGCGCTCCGCTTCAGTACCATAAATGTTTTGCCGGACATTATGGATGGTATTCACATCACCACCGTTTTTGTCTTCGAACAGTAAAAAATCGAGCCCGAATGAGGTGGTCAGGCTTTTCACGACCGTGGTGTGTAGCTCGGCTCCCCAGTCGAAGGTTGTTGTGCTCATGATGACGTTTCCTGAATCAGTGTGCCGGGCCGGAGCCCGGCAGCAAGGTTAGGCTTTCGCTAAAAAGCGGACGTATTCCTGGTCTGAAGTTTCCAGAGCCTTATCCAGTGCCTGTTTGTTCAGCACGTTGATGCCGTTTTCGTCCACCTCAAGCTCAATCACGCCATCGTCATTGATAACCGCCTCGTTCAGGGCGTTGGTGACCGGTTTGAACAGCGGAGTGGTAATGACGTCGGTCATAATGGCGGCGAGCATGTACCCGTTTTGAATTGCCTGCAGAACGGATTCTGGTTCGTTAATCTCTTTTTGACCCGCCGCAATTTTTTGATGAGTCGCTTTCAGGATGTCGAAATAACGTTCGAAACTTTCATGCATGCGCACCAGCGAGTGATAGATGCTATCCACATAGTGGTTCACGTTGATCAGGTGGGCTTCGGCCTGATCCATCTGAGTAATGGCCTTGCGCACCTTGCGTGCCATCTCCTGGGCATTTTCCAGCGCCTTTTCGGCATGGTTATTGTAGGCCCAGCCCATAATGGCGATCAGTGGCGCCACAACGGCACCGCCCAGCACCATAGCGCCGCCGGCCATACCCCAGCCACCTGCCGCCAGAGACCCGCCGCCGATAGCGGCCATGGTGGCGTTATAGGCGGCTGCGCCAGAGAGGGCTGCAATTGGCGTGCCGGTAGAGGCCGCCGCAAACGCCATCACCCCACTGTAGACGGCAAAGCCTGCCGCGGCACCAGAGGTACCTGCGCCAATGACGGTGCCTAAAAACTCTGTTGCGGAGATCGAGAGTTTTTCAATCTGGTTCAGACGATGCTGGGGAACCTGCACGTTCAGATCTGTCTGCCCCTCTTTGGCCATTTTTTCTAACAGTGCTTTAGCGATGGTATTGAACTCTTTGAATTCAGTACCAATTTGCAACTCTTTCTCGCCCAGGCGTTCAAGCTTCTGTGAAGAGAGGGTATTGGCCGCCTCGAAAGTCTCTTTACGATTATCAAAACGCTCCTGGGCACCCTCAAAAATATCGTTGGCTTCAGATTTTTTCTGATAACCGTCATACGCTTTTTTCCCACCAAAAGCGGTCGCTGCTGCCGCAACGCCCAGAATGATAAAAGGTAAGGCCATTAGTTTTTCTCCATTGTGTGTCGTCTTTAATGCAACGTCCGCCTTAATCCACAGACTCAGGGGCCGCTGCCAGGTAATCTTCTAAAGTTTTAAAAAATGAGGCTTTCAACCAGGCCGGTTCCAGCACCTGTATGTTGGGCAGCCAGTAGAAGAGCAGCGGCAGGATCTGGTTCTCATGTGCGGCATGGCAGCGCAGGGTGATCCCCTGGCGCTCTTGCGCCAGAATTTGCTGACCAGGGAGCAGATCGCGGCGCGTAAAATAGTGCGCAATGCTGGTGGGAATAAATACGTCTACCTCAAACGTCTCTTCGCTGACCCAGGGATCGAGGTTTTTTTCCAGCAGGTCGAGGGTGTCATTATCCGGCGTGAAGGTTTCGCTACGAATATCCAGCCACTGGATCAGGCTCAAAGAAAACGATTTCAAACGCTTTTCTTCGGTAGCTTGTAAATACCATATGTTCTTTTTGTTAATTACTTTATAGGGATTAATCTGTCGGGACTTTCCTTTATACAGGATCTGGCAAACCTGCTGGCCCTTAATCGCCTTTTCAAAGGCGGCTAACAGGCCGTGAATATCTTTGGGTCCTGTGCGCTCGGCATCGTTGCCGAGGATCATAATATGGTTTTCCTCGACCCGTGACTCCAGCTTGTCCCAGAACTCGCGGCCCGTTGACGGGAAAAAATCATCCACATTCAGAAAGTTAGCAATGATATGATGCAGCCCCGGGCCTGACTGACCCGGACGGGTATGAATAAGCCGGTACTGCCCGTCTCCGCAGCGTTCCACAATGGGCGAAAGTGCATTCAGATCGCGATAGACCGTGCGCTCAGTAATATTAAATTTATGCATCAATGCCTGGCGGGTAACCACGCCGTGTAAATGAAGCTCCAGCAGAATATCAACCAACCTTTCAGCCGAGCGACTCCTGGTCGGAATTGTCATATTAGCTTCCCGTTATTTAAACCATTGCTGTGAATTATGCCGGTGCGGCTGACAAAATATGTCAGTACAGAATTGGGCATAAAAATTTGTCTTAGGTTATAACGGCCAGTTTCGGGATAAACATTAGGGATTTTTGCAACGAAGGGATAAAAGCGAGGGATAGATCGGATCCGCCGGGGCAAATTCCCCGGCGTGGGGAGGAATTATCGTTCGAGTTCGGAATCGGCAAGCGGTGTCGTCAGAGGGACTTCTGTCGGAATGTTGAGCCAGTCGGACTTGCCGTAAAAGACGGCATTGATCTGCGTGTGATAGAGCAGATGCGTACGAAAACGCTGGAACAACTTCATATCGGGGGCAAAGTTCGCCTGCCAGAACTGGTTCAGCGGCCCCTGCCAGGTTAACCCTTCGATGTCGTACAGCGCTTTGCCCATCACCTTGAGCGGTTTGTTATGGATCAACGCCGACAGGCCTGCAGTGCTGTTGACGGTGATCACCCCCCGGGTGTGAGTCAGCAGAGCGGGCAGGGAGAGATCGTGGACGTAGATCACCCGGCCCGTAATGTTGTACTTCTCGGTCAGCTTGTTGATCAGGGTGCCGTAAAAACGATGGCCGCGATCCATCGGATGATGCTTGAACACCAGATGGCGCTCTTTCGACGCATGGCGGGCAAAGGAGCGGATCACGGTTTCGATATAGTCACGCACGTCTTTATACGGGCTATGGTGAATAATCTGGCTGTCGTTATAGACCTGCAAAATCGCCAGGTAGTATTCGTTATCCAGCGTGCCGGTGATATGGCTCAACATGTTGCGCTGCTGCCAGCGGTACCACAGCTTACGGCGACCGGCGCGGAACCAGCAGCGCATCTCGTACCACGGGGAGAACGACTTGTGGTGGCGGTAGCCGCGGTAGCGATGGCGGCCAAACCAGCCCGCTGCATAGTAGAGCATGGCATGGGCGGCACGGTTAAAGGAGCTCGGCTTCCACGGCGTCGGGGTTTTTACCTCCGGCAGCGGCTGCTCGCGATAATACTTCGCATCGACAGGCATCGACGAGAAGGCATTCACGCCCCCTTTTTCCAGGGTGATGTAGAACGGCCGGAAATAGCCCTCTTCAAACGCCAGGAAATCGATGGATTTGCTGCGGGCCCACTTCTTCGCTTCGATGTGCATCGGTCGGCAGTCACCAAAACAGACGATGGTGTCGAAGGGGTAGGTTTTGTGTAACTCACGCAGCCAGAAGGCAAAATTCTTTACTGAGCCGGTATAGTGCAGCGCGGTCTCTTTCGCGGCATACCATGAGTCCCCGGCATTAAAGCAGACCTGCTTCACTTCACGGTGGCTGCTCTGCAACCAGCTTGCCAGACGTGAAAAGCAGGGGCCCATCGGTCCTTGTAGTAACAGATATCGACGGCCATTCAGCAGATGGCGGATAGCTTGCTCTTCCATTATTTTTCCCAGATCGGTCCGTTGATGAACAGTGTGTAACGGCTTGATGACCGCTTTTCTTTAATAAATCAGGATAAATAGTTCGCTAGCGAAGTGTCTGCGCGAGATAGCTCAGCTTGAGCTGCCAGCGTTGCCAGCGGCTGGCCTTCTGCGATGAGGAGTTTCCCTGCACCGCCAGCTGACGGATCAGCTGTTCCGGGCTCATCCACAAACCGCTCTGCCAGTCGATATAACGCGGATAGGCCACCAGCGTCAGGTAGACCAGCGCGGCCAGCGGCAGGGTACGCTGACGGCGCTCAGCAGGATGGATATCTTCGGTCAATCCCCAGCCGCTGTAGAACGGCTGGCCCCAGGTGGTGACCTTCACCCCCTGCACCAGCGCTTCGAACCCGCTGAGGGAGGTCATGGTGTGCAGCTCGTCGACATGGGGATAGAGGCTGGTCAGGCCGAGATCCAGCACCTGGCTGTCCACGCAGCTCGCCAGGCATTCGGCCGAGATGGCACCGGCCCGGTTGCCCGCCACCACGTCCGGGTGCGGTTTAAACAGGATATGCGCCTCGGGCCGGGCAGCGCGCACCGCCCATAGCAGCTGCTCGTTGCTGCGGATCACCGGGCTGCCGGTGAGGATCGAGGCATCGCCATCGACCTGGCCCACCACCAGCACCAGCGAACGTCCGTCGCCGGGCGGCGTGAAGGGCTGCACGGTGCCCACGTTATATTTACTGACCCCGTGCTGGCGGAGCAGATCCACCAGCGCCGCACCGCGCGCCAGCGCCTGCTCGCTGAGCGGCTGCTCATTAAGCAACTGCTCCAGCCCGCTCGGACGGCGGCTGTCAAAGTAGATCCCCACCGGATCGATGGAGAGCGAAGAGGGGCGACACAGGTTCGAGCCCAGCCCCCGGGAGCGAATAAAGCCATCTTCCACCCGGATCGGGTTTGCCAGCTCAGGATAACGGCTGCCCCAGACCAGCACCTGCTCGTCAGCGGCCAGCTGTGCAGGCGGAGTGCGCACGAAGCGCAGCTCCGTGGCCAGCGGCTGGCAGAAGGCGCGCATAAAGGCGCGCTTCCACAGCGAGAAGCCCACCATATAGAGGCGGCGATAGCGCGGGGCCGGGGTCAACTGACCCGCAATGACCTCCAGCACCTGCTCCACTTCGCAACGCTGGCCCAGGACCGGATCCAGATAGCGGGGATAGAGGATTAACGCCGCCGCCACCAGCTGCGGCAGGCTAATTTGGGCCTGACGACGTTCACACTGTTTGCTGTCGTGGGTCAGCCCCCAGCTGGCGTAGAACGGCATGCCGAAGCAGTACACCGCTTTGCCCAGCAGCAGGGCTTCAAACCCCATCTGCGAGGAGACGGTATAGACCGCCTCCACCTCATTCAGCAGGGCATGGGGATGGCAGTGCTCAGTGACCAGCTCCACCTCGTCCAGCTGCATCTGCGCCAGTACGCCGCGCTTCTTGCCCAGCCGGGTATCCGGATGGGTGCGCAGCAGCAGGCGGGCGTCAGGGTGATTCCGCCGCGCAGCCGCGACCATCTCAATAAAATCCGCCTCGCTGGCGAGCGCACCGGGGATAGAGAGATCCCCTGCCACCTGGTCGATCAGCAGCACGTTGGGGCGGGTGTCATTGTGCAGAAGGGCAGCCAGCGCGTCGGGCAGGCCGCTGTCGGCGGCATAACAGTTGTACTTGGTGATGCCCAGGCGCAGCAGTTCAGAGATGAGTGCGTCGGCCCGCGCCAGCATGCTGTCATCGCACGGCGTGGCGATCAGCTGCTCCAGGCGGCTCGGCTGGCGAGCGTCGTAGTAAATGCCCACAGGATCGGCGATCAGCGAGACGGCCTTGCCCCCTCTGGCGGGGTGGCCGATATACCCGATAAAGCCATCCTCCAGCTGCCAGTACGGCAGGCCGAGATCGTGGGCTTTCTGTTTGATCTGTCGGGTATTGGCTTTCTGGCCCCAGCCGACCAGCACATCGTCCTGCGCCAGCCGCATGCCCGTTTTAAAGGCGTGTAGCGGACGGCCAAGCATCGGCTCGAGCTGTGCTTTTCGGGCCAGGATCCCGGCTGAACCTGTGTAAAATTTCATGTGCGCTCTGTGCATCAGAAAACGCCCCGCGTCACTGCGGGGCGTGTGACTCAGAAGTACTCTGCGTCAGGGAAGGATTTGGCAACGCTGTCTTTGGCGGAGGTGAGGATCTCGCTGTCGATTTCTGGCCATGTAATTCCGATGGTCTCATCGTTCCAGCGGATACCGCGGTCGCTCTCCGGCGCATAGTAGTTAGTGGTTTTGTACAGGAATTCTGCGGTGTCGCTCAGGGTCATAAAGCCGTGGGCGAAACCTTCCGGGATCCACAGCTGACGCTTGTTCTCACCCGACAGATGCACACCCACCCACTGACCGAAGGTCGGGGAGTACTGGCGAATATCCACCGCCACGTCGAATACTTCCCCGGCCACGCAACGGACCAGTTTGCCCTGCGCATGTGGCGCCAGCTGGTAGTGCAGGCCACGTAACACGCCCTTTGAGGATTTGGAGTGGTTGTCCTGGACGAAGTTTACGCTGCGGCCAATGGCGGCTTCGAACTGCTGGTGGTTAAAGCTTTCGAAGAAGAAACCACGGTCATCGCCAAACACTTTTGGCTCAAAGATAAATACGTCGGGAATTGCGGTCTGAATTACGTTCATGGTGACAGCCTGATTCATAAATGGGGCTTCACGCCCCAGGAGTTAATGATGACTACTTGAGCATTTTCAGCAGATATTGCCCGTACGCATTCTTCGCCAGCGGCGCGGCTAATTTGCGCACCTGATCGGCATCGATAAACTTCAGACGGTAGGCAATCTCTTCAGGACAGGCCACTTTCAGCCCCTGACGGGTTTCGATGGTCTGGATGAAGTTGCTGGCCTCAATCAGGCTCTCATGGGTGCCGGTATCAAGCCAGGCATAACCACGGCCCATCATGGCGACTGACAGATCGCCCTGCTCAAGGTAGATGCGGTTCACGTCGGTGATTTCCAGCTCGCCGCGCGGCGATGGTTTCAGGCTTTTGGCAATCTCAACCACACGGTTGTCGTAGAAGTAGAGGCCGGTTACCGCATAGTTGCTTTTCGGTTCCAGCGGCTTCTCTTCCAGGGAGATCGCGGTGCCTGCATGGTCAAACTCCACCACGCCATAACGCTCAGGATCATGTACATGATAGGCAAAGACGGTGGCGCCTGCAGTTTTCGCCGCGGCAGCTTCCAGCTGTTTCTGCAGATCGTGACCGTAGAAGATGTTGTCGCCCAGCACCAGCGCGCAGTCGTCGCTGCCGATGAACTCTTCACCGAGGATAAAGGCTTGAGCCAGACCGTCCGGGCTTGGCTGCACTTTGTACTGCAGGTTCAGGCCCCACTGGCTGCCGTCGCCGAGCAGTTGCTCAAAGCGCGGCGTATCCTGTGGGGTGCTGATGATCAGGATATCGCGGATACCGGCCAGCATCAGGGTGCTCAGCGGGTAGTAGATCATCGGTTTGTCGTAGATCGGCAGCAGCTGTTTGCTCACCGCCATGGTGACCGGATAGAGACGAGTCCCTGACCCACCGGCCAGAATAATACCTTTACGCTTGTTCATAATCCTTCATTCTTCTGTTTGGTTACATGTTCCGGGAGGGCAAAACGCCCTACAACAAGGCATGCATAGCATACCCTGGGTTGTATTTATTTCCCGAGAATTTCGGCCAGCATGCGATCCACGCCGATAGTCCAGTCCGGCAGCGTCATCCCGAAGGTGCGCTGGAACTTGCTGGTATCGAGACGTGAGTTATGCGGACGTTTTGCCGGGGTCGGGAAGGCGCTGGTCGGGACGGCGTTCACCTGGGTTACGGCCAGCTCAACGCCTGCCGCACGAGCGGTGGCGAATACGCGCTGGGCATAGTCGAACCAGGTAGTGGTGCCAGAGGCGATCAGGTGATAAAGCCCGGCCACTTCAGGTTTATCCTGCGCGATACGGATTGCATGTGCGGTGCAGTCGGCCAGCAGTTCTGCTCCGGTCGGGGCACCAAACTGATCGTTGATGACCGACATCTCGCTACGCTCTTTACCAAAACGCAGCATGGTTTTAGCGAAGTTGGCGCCGCGGGCGGCATAGACCCAGCTGGTACGGAAGATCAGATGACGGGAGCAGAGCGAAGCGGCCTGTTCGCCCGCCAGCTTGGTTTCGCCGTAGACGTTCAGCGGGGCGGTCTGGTCTGTCTCGACCCACGGCTTTTCGCCGCTGCCGTTAAAGACATAGTCGGTGGAATAGTGCACCAGCCACGCGCCCAGCGCCTCGGCCTCTTTGGCGATGGCGGCAACGCTGGTGGCGTTGAGCCGCTCGGCAAAGTCACGCTCGCTCTCGGCTTTATCCACCGCGGTATGGGCGGCGGCGTTGACGATCACGTCCGGCTTCAGCAGACGCACGGTCTCGGCCACGCCTTCCGGGTTGCTGAAGTCACCGCAGTAATCGGTAGAGTCAAAATCCACCGCCGTAATACGTCCCAGCGGCAGCAGCGCGCGCTGCAGCTCCCAGCCCACCTGGCCATTTTTGCCGAACAGCAGAATATGCATCAGTTGCGCTCCTGGTAGTTCTTCGCGATCCAGTCCTGATAACTGCCGCTTTTCACGTTGTTGACCCACTGCTGGTTATCCAGATACCACTGCACGGTTTTGCGGATGCCTGACTCGAAGGTCTCCTGCGGCTGCCAGTTCAGCTCATGGCTCATTTTGCTGGCATCGATGGCATAGCGACGGTCGTGGCCCGGGCGGTCAGTCACGTAGGTGATCTGGTCGCGGTAGGAGCCGGTTTTCGGCACCATCTCGTCGAGCAGGTCGCAGATGGTGTGGACCACGTCGAGGTTCTGCTTTTCGTTGTGGCCGCCGATGTTGTAGGTCTCGCCCACCACGCCGGTGGTAACCACGGTGTAGAGCGCACGGGCGTGATCTTCGACGTACAGCCAGTCGCGGATCTGATCGCCTTTGCCGTAGATTGGCAGCGCCTTGCCGTCCAGCGCGTTGAGGATCACCAGCGGGATCAGCTTCTCAGGGAAGTGATACGGGCCGTAGTTGTTGGAGCAGTTGGTGACGATGGTCGGCAGGCCATAGGTACGACGCCATGCGCGCACCAGATGATCGCTGGAGGCTTTCGACGCCGAGTACGGGCTGCTTGGCGCGTACGGGGTGGTTTCGGTGAACAGCGGTAACTCAGTGCCTGCGCTCACTTCATCCGGGTGTGGCAGATCGCCATACACTTCGTCGGTAGAAATGTGGTGGAAACGAAACGCCTGCTTGCGGGTTTCATCCAGCTCGCTCCAGTAGGCGCGGGCTGCTTCGAGCAGCGTGTAGGTGCCGACGATATTGGTTTCGATAAAATCGGCCGGGCCGGTGATGGAGCGATCCACGTGGCTCTCGGCGGCCAGGTGCATCACCGCATCCGGCTGGTGGGTGGCAAAGACCCGGTCCAGCTCAGCACGGTTACAGATATCTACCTGCTCGAAGGCGTAGCGGCCGCTTGCGGCCACGTCGGCGAGGGATTCGAGGTTGCCTGCATAGGTAAGCTTATCAAGGTTGATCACCGCATCCTGAGTGTCACGGATGATATGGCGAACAACAGCAGAACCGATAAAACCGGCTCCACCGGTTACAAGAATTTTCATAAGCGTTTTTTACTTTTTCTATTGGATGAAATGGTCACCAGAAGGCAGTCTCTGCTCTGTCCTGTGTTAATGCATTAACGAATACGTATATTCCTTCGCATTATTCGCCAGCGCCTGACGCTTTTGCCCGGAATTTACCAGCAGCGATAAGGTATCGATCCACTTTTGCGGATCGTTGTTCAGCAGCACGCCGTTGATATTTTGCTCGATAAAGTCGCTGTACGGGGCGCAATTACTGTAAACCCCTACCGCGCCCATGCGCACGAAATCATAAAATTTTACTGGCCCGCGCGCCATATTAAATTCCGACTTCAGTAACGGGGCCAGACCAATATCAACCCGGTGATGCTGGGTGTAATCCAGATAGTTCTGCCAGCTCATCGGGTGTAAAACCGTCACACGCGGTAAGTCCCGGTAAAGCTTATAGATTTCATGCTCGCCAAAAATTTCGAAGCTGGCCTGTGGGCACTGGCTCAGCACGCCTTCGACCACTTCCCGCAGCCAGTATTTTTCTGCCTGATGCGAGCTGGAGCCGTGATAAGCAATTTTAACCGGCCGGGTGACGGCCAGCAGCTGCGGCGTGGGCTGGGCGGGCACCACATCGGGATTCAGGTGCGCATATTTGTTGGCCAGATACGGCGTCGAGACCCAGATAGTGTCGCAGTGGGTGGTGATCCAGCGGTGCTGCGCCGCAGAGCGCCGGATGATTTTGGTCCGGTAGGCTTTGGGCAACGCCGTTAAGGCTGACGGATCGAACAGATCGTCATCCATGAAATAGACCACCTGGGAAAGGTCGTCGATATTGCGCGTTATCTCCCGCTGCCACTCTGTGGAGATAAAGCGAATGACCACGATGGCGGTCCCTTTATCCACTTCGATAGACGGCGTGGTCAACGTATCCACCAGCCGACAGACGGCGTCGGGAAAACGACTTCTGATTGCCGCTTCAAAATAGGCCAGCGTCGGTGAATTCCCCTCATGCAAAATCAACAGTGAGCGGCACTCGGGCCAGCTCTCCGGCTGCGTCTCGCTGCTTTGCTTATTCAACTTCAGGTAGGGTTTAAAGAGTGCCTTTCTGATTAATTCGTCCATGGCAACACCACATTAGGAGCATGACTTAACGAGAAATCGGGTCGGTCATAGCTCAGGTTGGGATTGTATGCGGGATCGTGCTGGAGCCGCTGCGCCCAGCGTTTTTTCATGTAACGCAGCTCACCCTGGGAGCGCGCCAGCTGCTCTGGCGTGACATCTTTGCCGCGGGAGACCGACTCATGATGGTACAGCTCGGCAAAGGGGGTCCAGACGATCCGCCAGCCAGCCTCGCCGACCCGCAGACAGTAATCCACGTCGTTGAAGGCCACCGGCAGATTCACTTCATCTAAGCCGTTCAGGGACAAAAAGAGCTGGCGAGGGGTGAGCAGACAGGCTGCCGTCACCGCCGACAGCTCCTGGGCGCTCACCGCCCTGCGCTGATAGCCAGGTTCATCGGCGGCCAGCCCACTGTGAAAGTGATCGGCACAGCCGCCTGGCCCGACCGCGTCGCCCGCATGCTGCACCCGGCCATCGCCGTAAAAGAGCCTTGCCCCGACTATCCCGACGCCCGGACGCAGCAGGTGAGAGACCATCTCATCCAGCCACAGCGGATTGATCACCTCGGTGTCGTTGTTGAGCAGGCAGATCAGCTCGCCTGTGGCTTCGCGCACTCCGGCATTGTTAATAGCGGAGTAGTTAAACGGACGATCCCAGGCGATAACCCGGACCCCGTACGCCTGGGTGATATGTTCAAAATAAGCCAGGGTTTCAGGGTCGTCGCTCTGGTTATCCATCACCATGATTTCGATATTTGGATAACGGGTGTGCTGCACCAGGCTTTCAATACAGGGCCTGAGATGCGCCAGGCCATTGCGGGTGGGAATAATCACCGATACCCGCGGCAGCTCTGCCGGGAGCGGCCAGCGCCAGCGGCAGATGCCGTGCGGAGCCGACTCCAGCGTCACCCCGACGGGCAGGTCCTGCAGCAGGCTGGCCAGCGTTTCATACCCGTCCTGCTGCGGTAGCGTGTCCGGGACGTGCATCAGCAGAGCAGGGATATGCGCGATATCCTTCGGGGCGAGCTGGTGGGCCAGCTGCAACCATCCGCGATAGCTGTCGGCCCCATCTTGCGGAATGGCGGCAGAGCCCTGTTCCCGCCAGAGACCACACCAGCCGATATAGTTCTGACTGTGCAGCAGGGTTTCGTTCCAGTCCGGCTTGAAGTCCGGCGAGTGGCGCTTGCCTTTTTCATCCAGCAGATCGTGATCGCCGTAGATCCATTTTGCGTCCGGGGTCTGACGCAACTGGTGCGCCAGCCACACTAACGCGGCCGGAGCCAGTTCAGCCCCCACGGGGATGGCCCACTGCCATTCGCCCTCTGGTCTGTCTGCGGCAGGCGGCTGCTCCAGCACGGTGATATGCGTTGTCGGATAACAGAGTGCCGCGATGCTGGCCAGCGTGCGCTGGCGTGCCGCCTCATCGCCGCCGTTCACCAGATGCAGGCAGACGTGGGGCAGGTTGCCCCAGCGGGTCAGCAGACGATCGATCAGCCGGCGCTCACCGGGCTGCACGATATCGAAATTAGCCAGCCAGTGTTCGTAGGCGTGCAGCGGCCTGTCGTCGCGGATCTTGCCAACCAGCTCGTAAGCCTGCTGTAAATCGGTAAACCATAGGTGCCACGACAGCCCCAGACGCTTGCGCTTTTGCGCATTCAGGCGCTGATAAAAAGGCCACACCCGACGCAACCGGCGCCAGAGACTGTTGCCCGCCGACACCTGCGCAAAGCGGGTAATATTCAGTTCGCATTCCGCCCCTTCGCTGCTGGCGAGCAGGCCCACCTGACAGGCACCCACCGGTAGCCAGACCAGCTCCTGCAGGGTGCCACGGCGGGTAATCGGCAGGATCTGTTCATGCCAGAGCCCCTGGCTGCACTGCCAGCGCAGACGGGTTTCACCCCGCGGCTGGCGGGCACGCAGGGAGCCCTGGATCAGGAACCAGCCCGCGCGGGATAAAGAGGTGTCTGGCAGCGCCAGAGGGTGCCAGTGGTAATCGCTATGCATTAGGGATTCACAACCCGGAAGTGGGGAAGGCCACTTCTGACTCCTGTCGAATATGGGGAAAAACGTCGATTAGCCGATTAACTTTTTAACGCGGGTCGCCAGCCAGGAGTCGCTCTTCTGCGGACTCTCTTCTTTTGGCAAGGCATCCAGCTGCGCCTGCAACGCGGCCATTTCTGCTTTGACTTTCGGGGCCAGGGCGGCCGCCAGCAGGCAGGTTTCGTCGTTGCGATCGTGGGCTTTGAAATAGGCTTTGTGTTTTACGCGGTTTGCCGATGCTGCGCTGCCGCGCAGGTGTTTACCGAGTAAGAACTCTTCCAGTGATTTAACTGCGTAATGGTTAACCCGCACCCCGTTCCAGACTACTTCGGCGCTGACACCGGGACCATGTTTCGGGTGTAAAACCATGTCGTTGCCCAGCGCATCGATGTAGCGGCCATAGCGCAGATCGGCACAGTGTGGATTATGAAAATGGTTCACGCGCTCAGGTTTCACCACGCTTTTAAAGTTGTGGTGAACATTAAATTTTATAGGTGCATGGCGAGTGAAACGTTCTGTGACCAGACCTTCTTCGGCAAAGAGTTCGCCATTTGAGCCAAAAATGGACCAGTTCAGGGCAATGGCGCTGACGCTTTCATCAGAAAAATGCGACGCGAAGAAATCGACGACATTTACATCGGGCGATAACGGCAATAAAAACTCATCGGCGTCAATGAAGGCGAGCAGATCAATATCGCGGGAACAGCTACGTAAAATGCGCTCGTAGGCCGGGAGCTGCGGTTTTTGATTTACTACATCCGGTTGATCGATAACCGTCACAATCCCCAGACGCGCCAGGGAAGCGAGCAACTCGCGGCTTCCGTCACGACTGCCATTATCTGCAATTACAAATCCATTCACACCTAAAGCCCGGTGATACGCTATCCACTCAAGCAGGCCTGCAAATTCATCTTTAACGATGGCGGCAATATAGAGGTTCACATTTTTATCCAACCGATTATCGGAATACCGTGCCAGCCATCAGCAGGAATGCTTGATGCTGGCACCAGGTAAAACTTATCAGGCCGGGGAGAAATTCAACTCCGTCAGCCAGGTAATCAAACCATCAGACTCAAGTCCGAGGGTGATTTGAGACGAGAAGGGCACATTAATGCTGAAGCCACAGTTTAAGCGGGAATGATTATCCGCGGGTTCCTGCAGGACGGCAGCTATGACATCAGGGCGTTTGACATTGAACGGATAGCTATAGGTAGCGTAATCGTTCTTGATGGCAAGACGTGGTGAGCGTTCGCCATCTGCCAGTAGCCAGCCCCGGACTTCAACGCGACCGTGGGTTAGCGTTAGGGGCTCCTGGTTAGAGGTTGTATCAATGTTCCAGCGCAACTGTGCATTAGAGGCAGTCAATGGTGTTGCGGAAAGCGTGTATCGGTTTGTCATTCTTTTCGACACTCAAGTTATTATTAGTATTGCTTGGGTGGATAGACCACTTACGAAGTATGCATGGAAATTATATAGCACGATAACAATTCGTAAGGCCCGATTAACGCTCGGTTACACGCTTAATCATGTGGAATGACAGTATATTTTTCACCGGAGACAAAAAAATGAATACAACTCAGAGGTAGCCATATCCGCTTGTTCCTTGGGAATTTATTTATAAATCAATCAGATCCAAAAAGATCCCTTGTATACACTTTATCCGTTACTTCGCTTAACTCGCTCGCCATCCTGTTGCAAAGTATCACGTCGCTAATAGCTTTAAATTCATCCAGTTCGCGTATGACGCGAGAGTTAAAGAAGCTGTCTGCTTTGATGGTTGGTTCAAACACGACCACCTCGATCCCCTTCGCTTTGATACGCTTCATGATCCCCTGAATAGCTGAGGAGCGGAAGTTATCAGAACCGGCTTTCATCACCAGACGATGGATGCCCACAACCTTAGGCTGGCGGGCGATGACGCTGTCAGCAACAAAATCCTTACGGGTTGTATTAGCGTCAACAATCGCGCGGATCAGGTTATTCGGCACTTCCTGATAATTGGCTAACAACTGCTTGGTGTCTTTAGGCAGACAGTAGCCGCCATAGCCAAACGAAGGGTTGTTATAGTGCGTGCCAATTCGCGGATCCAGACCAATGCCTTCGATAATCTGGCGGCTATCTAATCCGTGAGACTGAGCATAAGTATCAAGCTCATTAAAATAGGCGACTCGCATGGCGAGGTAGGTATTGGCAAACAGCTTGATGGCTTCGGCTTCGGTACTGCCGGTTAACAGCACCTGAACGTCCTGCTTAATAGCACCTTCTTTGAGCAGATCGGCAAAACGCTGCGCACGTTCGCTGCACTCACCCACCACGATACGTGACGGATGAAGGTTGTCATAAAGAGCACGCCCTTCACGCAGGAATTCAGGGGAGAAAATCAGATTCTCAGTACCACACTCCTGACGCATCCGCTCGGTAAAGCCCACCGGAATAGTGGATTTGATGACCATAACGGCATGCGGATTAATACTCATCACATCGCGGATCACGGCTTCGACAGTATTAGTGTTGAAGTAATTGGTCTCAGGGTCGTAATCGGTCGGAGTGGCGATAATGATAAATTCTGCACTTTCATAGGCTTCGAATTTATCCAGCGTGGCTCGAAGATTAAGTGGCTTGTTGGCTAAGTAATCCTCAAGCTCTTTATCGGCAATAGGGGACTGTCGTTGGTTAATTTGCTCGACTTTCTCAGGCACGACGTCAAGGGCTATGACTTGATGATGCTGAGCAAGAAGTACAGCATTGGAAAGGCCGACATAGCCGGTTCCGGCGATTGTAATATTCATTGTGGATCGCTTAAATAAAGTAATTACATTCCATTGAAAGACAATATTGATGAAGCCATCTCAGCCAATACATAAGGGAATCACTATAATTTATGATATTCCCTGAACCAGGCGACGAAGCGATCAATTCCAGATTGAAGTTTAGTATCAGGTGAGAATCCGACAGCTTGGTTCAATTTACTTGTATCTGCGTAGGTTACAGGAACATCACCATCCTGCATTGGGTAATTAACTTTATCAGCCACTACACCACAGGCTTTTTCAATCGCTGAAATAAAATCTGCTAATTTTTCAGGTCGGTTGTTACCAATGTTATAGATTTCATATGGCAAATCATTAGCTGGTGGAGTGTCAATTAATCTAACGATACCTTCGACGATATCATCGATATAAGTGAAGTCTCGCAGCATGTCCCCATTGTTGAACACTTTGATAGGGCGGTTATGCAAAATGGCATCTGTAAACAGCCATGGTGCCATATCAGGACGTCCCCATGGGCCATACACTGTAAAGAAGCGAAGCCCAGAAATAGGAAGGTTGTATAAATGCGAATAACTTGCAGCCATTACTTCATTCGCTTTTTTAGTCGCTGCATAGTAACTCACCGGCAGATCAACACGATCTTCCTCAGAGAACGGTACCTTCTCATTCCGGCCATACACACTTGATGAACTGGCAAACACCAAATGCTTTACTTTGTGATGGCGGCAGGCTTCCAGGATATTTGAAAAACCGACCAGATTGCTTTCTGTATAAGCTTTGGGGTTTTCAATAGAATATCTTACACCAGCCTGAGCGGCGAGATTGACTACGTAGTCGAATTGGTGCTTATCAAAAAGATCGTCTAACGATTGATGGTCTGCTATATCCATCTGATAAAAGGTAAAATTAGGATTCCCTTCCAGGGTAGCTAATCTTGATTTTTTAAGCTCAACAGAGTAATAGGCATTCATATTATCGATGCCAACTACTTTATAATTTCCATTGTTTAAGAGGTATTTGCTTAATGCATGACCTATAAATCCAGAAGCACCAGTAATTAATATTTTAATTTTCATTATGAGCAATTCTTTATTATTTTCCTAAACGACGGAATTCACGGTTCAAAAAACCACATTTATTGATGTCATGTGCCTCATAAAAACAACTCTTCCTTAGCGTTTCTTGTGAATCAAAAAATTCTTCAGGAAGTGTGGATATGACGCCTTCATGAGCTTGTTTATTGTTTTTTTCGCCTATAAACGCTTCGTAATAATGTCTGGTACCATCAGGTTGAAGTTTTTTATCTCTTAAATAACTAGATTTTACCCAGAAGAAATTATGCCATAACCAGCCGTACTCTGAAGGGAAAAGCCCTGCTTTATATATTTCATTACTGCTTTTTAAACGATTCGTGTCCCATTTAAGGTTGTTTTCGCAATGAAACTTGAATATACCCATAGAAAGCTCATTATTATTAACAGAACCCTTCGAATGGCAGTAGAAAATTAATGATTCTGGTCCCTTTTTAGCAAAGTCAATGCAAGCTGAGATGCCATTGTATTCATAGTTATTCTGGTCGGATATATATTTGCTATAAATGAAAAAATTACATTCTTTTGCCATGTTCAAAAGAATCTTAGAAAATTTTTCAGGTATCGTTGCAACAATAAATTTCAAGCTTATATTATTTTCATCACATAATTTGGAAAGGAAAGATAATTGTTCATTAATATATCGTGCGCGACTCATTATTCTTTCATCATCATCGGCGTCAGTACCAAAATATGCAAAATAAAAAACGCTTTTAACATCATTAATCATATGTAAACACCTAGTGCAATTCTATTGCAGAGGTTAAATCAAGTTTGGAAAGGCAGAATTTAAGATAACTTTATGTTTACCTAAGTTTAGCTCACATATCGAATTTTTTGTATTGTCTAATATATGTATGGAAAGGCTAATTATGCCGTTTGAAAATATTTTTTTTGTATCAATTGAAATCATGAAACCACAGTGTGTGTCGTTGGCAATATTATGCCCACATAAGTCAAGTCTTTCAATTTTCTCAAACAGAAAGTCATTCATAAATCTTTCATTGTTAATTAATATCTTAATGTCATGTAATGACTCTTTATTTTTTGAAACCGCCCAACCTGTTATGACAACAACTCCATCAGCGTGGGTGATGTTATCAACGCAGCACGTTCCAGGGTTTTGATCGGATTTATATAAAGAATGAATTTTTATGCGTGTTTTTTTATTTAAAAGAGATGACTCAATAACATCTATGTTGTCTTTTACTTTAGATATAAATGAATATGGATATTGCTCTCTAACGGTGTTTACGTCATGATTATTGAAGAATTTTTCATTTAAATCAGAATCCTTTCCTGAGGGCCTACCTCTCGCCGCTTTTTTAGCAAAAAATTCAGTTTTAGATTTAACAACGTAATGATTGAGCCGACAAATATCCCAAGAAACAGTTTCGCTTAATCCAGTTAATTTGTTTATTTCTGTTAAGTTAGTTTGTACGTATTTTCCATTAACTTTAAAAAAGTGCGCATTTTCGCCCGTATCGATTAAGGCATCTTTTCTGATGACGGATTTATAATGGGTGTTAGTAGGGAAATCTTGAAATGCTCTATGATCAAATCGTTCAATTACCAATGAGTCATGACGGGGAGATATACATTTAGATGAACCATATATAGCCCAGTTCAAAGCCACGGCACCAATGTCACTATCGTTAAAAATATTCACGATAGCATTGATGCCTTGTGTTGTATCATTTAAATAGATAAATTCATCCGCGTCTATAAAGGAAATGTATTCATCTTCATCTTTAAGCTCATTTATGATTTTTTTATATGCTGGTAATTGGGGTTTAACGCCGTTCTCATTCTTATATTCAATTCTGGTAATAATTCCTAATGTGTGTAAATCACAAAGTAACTCTGATGAAGCATCATTGCTTACATTATCGACAATGTAAAATCTATTAACACCTATAGCTTGATGATAAGCGATCCATTCGAGGATATAAGGGCCTTCATTTTTAAAAATTGCACCAATACAAAACATATTATTACCTATAAGAAGTCAAAGTCAGATACTGAAATCTTCTCTCGATTGTGTCAGGTTCTGGCTATAAAAAGGATCAATTTCAAGAAGTTTTCCCCACTTGGACTTCATAAAATTCACTTCCTGAGCAAAACGGGCAATTTTCTCTGGCGAGTCTTCAGCACCTCGGCTAATCGACTCATAATGATAAAGTTCCGCATAAGGAGTCCAAAGGTTACGATATCCCGCCTCGCGTACTTTAAGACAGAAATCTACATCATTAAATGCGACTTTGAGGTTCTCTTCATCAAGGCCTGAAACTAGATCAAAGACTTCTTTACGAATAAGAAGACAAGCGGCAGTGACAGCAGAAAGTGACTGGGTCAGTACAAGGCGACTGAAATATCCAGGATGATGACGAGGGAAGTGTTTATGAGAGTGTCCACCTACACCACCAATCCCCAGGATAACGCCGCCGTGTTGTACGGTATCGTTGCTGTAATAAAGTTTGGCACCTACACAGCCAATTTCAGGACGGAGGCACTGACTCACCATTTCAGTTAACCAATCCGGATTAATTACTTCAACATCATTATTGACCAGACCAATAACGGTGCCTTTGGCATGACGCGCACCAAAGTTGTTAATCGCTGAGTAGTTAAACGGGAAGTCGTATGCGAGCACTTTGACGCGACGATCTTCCTGTTGGATCTGGTTGAAAAACTCCATCGTGTCGGCTTCTACGCTGCCGTTATCAAGGATAAGGATCTCGTAGTTGGTATAGGTACTTTTCTCAAGAATACTGCGCACAGCAGTTTCGGTCAGTGAACGTCGATCGCGGGTAGGGATCAGCAAACTAACCAGTGGTGCGGGGTCCGGTATTGGATAACGTACCCGATAGGTATTAGGCACCAACCCGGCATCAACTTCCACGCCTGCTTGCTGGGTAGCAAAATAGTCGCGCAATGCTTTGATGCCCGCATCGGTGGTGTAGCTTTTTTCGCCAGATGCCAGCGCGGTTGAGCCTTCGATAGTACGCCAGTGGTAAAGCACGCGAGGAATATGCACAATTTGCTCCGCCTGTACATAAGGCAAGCAGCGCAGCAGCAGATCCTGATCCTGGCTTCCTTCTACACCCAGACGGAAACCACCGATTTGCTGAAGCAGATTGCGGCGATAGACCCCGAGATGAGAAACGTAGTTTTGTGAGAAGAACAGATCCGGGTTCCAGTCGCTTTTGAAATGAGGATCAAAACGCTCGCCGCGGCCGTTAAGCTTGTCTTCATCGCTGTAAAGAATCTGGGTTTCTGGCTGTGCACAAATAGCTTGCGCCATGAACAACAGAGCGTGTTCTGGCAGGGCATCATCATGATCCAGTAATGCTACAAAATCGCCTTTGGCGATTTCCAGCGCGCTGTTAGACGCTGCCGAAATATGACCATTCTGTTGGCGGTAGACCACGTTAATGCGAGGATCTTTTGCTTCATATTCACGTAGCACACGCTGAACATGTTCTTTTGGCGATTTGTCATCTGCAATGCACAGTTCCCAGTGCGGGTAACTTTGCGCGATCACAGAATCTAAGCATGCACGTAAGTAGATCTCTGCCGGGTTGTATACCGGCATCACTACCGAAATAACAGGTGGTTTGGTCATTGTTGCCATTATTGCAGCAACGTCTGCTTTACTTGGCAAGGAAGGTATTTCGACGGTTTCAATCCACTCTTCATAGTCAACAGAAGGTAAAGTGAAACTAAAGGTCTCGTTATAGAGTGCCACCAAACGATCCATCGACAGACTACCGCTTTCAGAAGAAATAGACTCCTTAATCATCGTCATTTCCATATCACGATAACTTTGATGTTCCTGCTGAATACGAGCCAGCAATGCGGGCTCTATTTGGCTGTCGCTGATTGCCGTAATTTCGAACTGGCTAACAGAGAAGGTATCTTCTTGTTCCAGGGGATCGAAACGCAGTGCGATCAATGGGGATTCGAGATAAAACAGGCGGCTGGCCGTTACTGCTTTTTTGTACGGCAGGGTAACGGTTTCAAATTCATTGAACCCTTTCCCGGTATCCAGATAGAACTTGGCTAGCCCTTGTTTTCCAGAGCAATTCAGCGTCAAGTTAAACTGATACCATCCTTTTCCTGTTTGAGGCAGGTGCTGCAAATCTAGAATGAAATAAGGATCATTCCCTTCTGATTTCCATCCATGCATATACTCAGGGTCCGCAGAAAGTTGGTTCAGCGCGATCCAGGGCAAATGTACTGCTGTTGCAATTGGACTCCGTACTGACGTGACCCAGTCAGCACAGGGTTTACGTCCCAGCAGGGTACCATAACGTTTGAAATGTTCTCTTGCAGGAAGTCCCGTCTGGCGTACGTCCTGATAGGTTTGTAAATACCATTGCTCATCGAAATGCGTGAGCAGCTCGTCCTTGTTGAATTCAACGGTCATTGTTATTTTCTCATGTTGTCTGGCAGGCAATGACGCTGTTCTGCCTTTCCATGCAGGATGTAATGAAGTAATGGATTAATAGAGCCTTGGGCCACATCCGCATAAGTTTGTAAGTACCAGCGTGTATCAAAGAGAGCACTTGGGCTATAGCCCTTATCAGCACCAATCTGAATAAAGTGCTCAATGGCCGACAGGCCGGAGTCCGCAACTTCCGGATAACGATGCAAATACCAGAGCTCGTCGAACAGGCCAGATGCCGCAATACGTTCTGCATTGCTTACGGTAACTGATGATGTGGTTGATGGGCTTTCTTTAAAGGTACGACCCAGCGCACGCACCGGTGCAGTCAGTTTCCACGACACGGTCTGCTTAAGGTTTTGTGCGCGATCTTTTGCTTTTTGAAGTTGCTGTTCTTTTTGTTGTAGTTCACGAGTTAACTGTTCGGTATGACGAGTCATGATTGCCAGCTCGCGGAAACGCTCACTGATGTTGGCTTCCAGTGATTCGTTTTGCTTAGCCAGTTCACTGACACGGTTACCGAGTTGGGTCTGCTCTTCGCGCCATGTTTGCTGATGCAGCTGATGTTCTTCAGCCGCTTTTGCATGGGCTTGTTCACGCTCTTCCAGTGTTTGGGTGAGGACCGTGATTTCAATAACCTGCTCACCCAGCTTTTGGTTCAGCACACCTGCCTGTTGCTGATACTCTTCAGTCAGTTTCTTTTGTTCATTTGCTGACGTCTGTTCACGCTCTTCCAGCCATTGAGTCAGTGTTGCGATCTCAGTAAACCGCTCGCTCAGGCTTTGATTCAGCTGGCTTAAATGATGCTGATATTCCGCTTGTTCTGCGTGATGCCGCTGAAGCAAAGTAGACAATTCTTCACGCGTTTGCTCAAGTTCACTATTCTGTTTATCAATTGTCTGAGCGCTAACTGCCTGTGCTTGGTTCAGCCTAGTAATTTCGCCAGCACGAGCATCCAGATTGCTAACCATTTCCTGTTCACGCGTCTGCCAGATTTGCTGAGCCGATTCATACTGCTCCAGCTTAGTGTGGCTTGCCGCGAGGTCTGTGGTTAAGGCATCACACTGAGCCTGGATCTGAGCTTGGGCTTCAGTCAGTGTTTGTTTTTGTTGTTGCCAGTGGCGGGCTTCGGTCGCCAGAGTCTGGCTGAGTTCATCCTGCTGCTGATGCGCAGTAGTCAACGCGGTAGTCAGTTCATCAATCTGCTGCTGCAGCGCACTGAGCTGGTCTGCATACTCGGTCAGCACCCCGTTATTTTTGCTGAGTGCGAGAGTGAGCTGCGCGGCACGCTGGGTCTCTTCATTAAGATGCAGCGCTTGTTCATGCAGTTGCTGTTGCAGGACGACCTGCTGTTCCTGCGCTTCTGTTTGTTGCTCCAGCAATGACTGCTTTTCTTGCGCAAGCAAGTCACGTTCTGTAACAGTCTGGGTAAATTGCTCTCGGGTTTCTGCCAGCGCAGTTTCCAGGTTTTGCTGGCGTGTCAGACTCTCGTCTCGTTGTTGTTCACAAAGCGTGAGGTCTGTTTGCAGTTCGGAGGTATGTTGACTGGACGCCGCCAGCTCTGCGGTTAACGTGCTTACCTGCTGCTTCTGAAGGCTGAGTTCGGCGGTTTGATCGGCGTGTTGTGCAAGTTTGTCCTCCAGCGCTTTAATGGCGTGGTGCTGTGCGGTGATCTTCTCTGCCAGGCGACCCCTTTCCTGAGCCTGTTGCTCCATAACATCCTGGGTTTCGGCTTGCTGGTTTGCTTGCAGCGCGACCATCTGGCGCTTTATCTCACCGTTTTCCCAACTGTAACCGCAGGCTTTACCCAGACGAGAGAAGACCTCTTGCACTTGTCGTGTTGCTGATGCATTACCTGAAAGGTCATACAGGCCCATCATCTCCGATGATTGCTCGTTGCCTACGCCAATCACGCCTAACCCGTGCCCATGGGCGAACTCAAAATGAGGATACTGCAGCTTAAGCTCATCCATCAGTTGGAATACCCCAAAGCCGCGTTCCCGCACGTTGGTATCATGCATGATCACAACGGCTCTGTCAGACAGCTTCGGCAGCCAGCTTTCAAAATCATGACGCACGGCTTCGAGGGTATGCAGGCCATCAATATGCAGCAAATCAATGCTGCCTTGCGGGAAGTGTTCCAGAGCCTGGTCGAATGTGCTGCGCACCAGCGTAGAAAAATCGGAGTAATGTTGCTGGTTGTGCTCAGAGACCTGCCGATAAACTTCTTCGCCGTACTGGCCTGCATGCTCATCGCCACCCCAGGTATCTACTGCATAGCATTGGGTTTCGAGATCTAACTTCGTTATTGCCTGGCAGAAAGAAAAATAGGAGCTGCCGTAATGGGTGCCCAGTTCAACAATTTTGCGGGGTTGCAGGGTGTCGACTAACCAGAAAGCAAATGGAATATGTTCTAACCAGGCGGATTGTGCGATGTAAGAAGGGCGCCAAAAAATAGAGCGCTTGAAAATGAAATCCAGCTCGGTATTTGTTTGTTTCACTGTTGTTTGCTTGCGGATTGCCTGTGAACGGCTGCTTTGCTGAGTGCCCATGGGGAGATCCCTTCAATATGAGAACAATGATTATTTAGCGTGATCGGCAGGGCGACCACTTTATGATTAGGTAGCGAAAGGCCTGAGCTCACCTGGGGGTGATTCTGGTTTCATCGCAATATGCTGTTAGTCTTGATGCTCACGCAGAGTTGCAAGACCCATGACGAGCAAGCCATATAACAGGCACAGTAATACGCCGATGGTGGCCAGGTTATACAGGCGGCGTGGATATTCGGCATCTTCAGCCAGTGTCGGCTGGCTGATAACCAGCAGATGTTTAAGTTTGCGGTACGCTTCTATTCTGGCTTGTTCTAGGCTAATAAGACCGGTTTTGTAGAGGTCTGCCGCGAGTGTGGCCTGAGTTTGAACGTCCATATAGCTGGCGGTGACTTCGTTCATCGCATTTTTATCTTCACCGGTTAATCGAGCTTGCTCTTGTGCAAGCTGCTGGGTTAATGCGTCGACTCGAGCCTGCACAGAAACCACTGCAGGTGCGGTTACTTTCATATAGCTTTGCAACTGTTTTAACTGGGCCTGTTGCTGGGCCAGTTGGCCTTCAATCTGGCTAACTACACTCATGCGGGCCGTGCTGGTAGATTCGGGACTAATAAGATGATGGGTATTTTGAAATTCAAGCACTTTGGCTTTTTCGGCCTGTACCCGCTGATAGGCGCGATCAACTTCTTTTTCGACAAAGGCAAGCTGTTCCAGTGCGACCTGATGACCCAGTTTGTTAATAAAACCCTCAGATTCTTTCAACATTACACCTACTACTTTCTGACCATAGGCGGGATCAAATGCCTGCAATTCAATCGTCAGCACACCGGAGATATCATCCAGGCGCAATGTGAGGTGTTCACGGTAATACTTCAGAAACTCTTCCCGGCTGACATTGTCAGGCAGGCGAGAGAAGTAATCGACTTTATGGCTCTGGTAATGGGCTTTCAGACCTAACTCTTTATCTAGCTTATTAAGAAGATCGGCAGACTTGAGATAGTCCTGAATGAGCAGCGCATCCTGATGATTGTTACCCCCTAGCCCCAGCATCGAGAGGGCATCGGGCAACATTTTTATTTGGTCTGCCTGTTTAACCACCAGCTCAGCCCGGCTTACAAAACGATCCGAGGCAATGAAACCAAAATAGATGACGGCGACGGCAAAACAGGCTAATACCCATTGAAAACTGCCAAGCTTAAGGCTTTTTTTCCACGAGTTATGGGCAAGCTTGTAGCCGCTGGAATCAACAATGAAATGTTTAGGTTTAGTTTTTAATTTTTTCAGTTTGCGCATCAAACCGGAAGATTTATTGGAACGGGTTGGCTGGGTCATGATTTTATTGGCTTGTTATAGTTTTTGATAAATACTGATGGCATCTTCGATATTGTCGAACATTTCAAGCGTGCTGTTACGCAGCACAATTCCCATGTCACATTGCTGGCGTAAGTTCTTCATATCATGCGACACCATAATTAAACTGGCGGTCTCGCGTTTTTGATTAAAGACATCAATACATTTTTGTTTGAAACGGGCATCACCTACGGAAGTGATTTCATCGGTCAGGTAGATTTCAAAATCAAAGGCCATGCTGACGGCAAAGGAGAATTTTGATCTCATCCCACTGGAATAGCCTTTAATCGGCAGCTCATAATGTTGACCAATTTCTGAGAACTCTTTCACCCACTCTTCAATAGCATGCGTATCGCGTACACCATGAATACGGCAGACAAAACGGGTGTTTTCTCGTCCGGTCATGCTGCCCTGAAATCCCCCATTAAGTGCCAGGGGCCAGGATACGCGACAGTGACGAGAGATTTTTCCCTTACTGGGTGTATCCATCCCCCCTAATAGGCGTAATAGCGTTGATTTACCCGCCCCGTTGGCACCTAAAATACCGATATTGCGATCGCGAGGTAGTATGATGCTTACATCACGCAGCACATAGTTTCGACCGAATTTGGTGGGGTAATACTTTGAGACGTTATCCAGAATGATCATCGTAATTCACTTAGCTGGCAATCAGGCGGCGATGGCTCAAGCGATAGCAGCTCATTGCAAACGTTAGCAGAACTAGCGTTAAACATGATAAATAGCCCCAGCTGACATCAGGGCTAACATAACCGGCTAACCAGCCGCATCGAATCAATTCCACTGCATGAACGAGTGGGTTCCATACAAACCAGTGTTGGTACTGTGTCGGAATTGTTGCCAAGGGGTACATGACGCAAGAGATAAACATTAATGGCATCATTAATAAATCGAGAAATTTACTTGCCTCTTTGAATAAGTTACATACAACACAGAAGATAATTCCTAAAGAAAAAGAAAAGGTCATAAGTAAAAAATAAATGAGTATGACGAGTAAAGGATCGTTAGGGGTAGCATCAAAACCAAACCACATTAGTCCTAATACAAGAACACAACCCACAACCAGGCCGATAATAACCTCAAGGATAAAACGAGCAACAAACGTGGCGAATGGAGTTACTTGCCGATAGCAGAATAGACCCATATTGGCACTAACTGCGGATTGTAATTTACTCACCACATTTCTGAAAAAGAGGAATGGTAAGTAACTAGCAGTAATAAATAGCGGTGCAGGGACCCCTCCAAACCCGCCAGAGCTACGCATACCAAAAATCAAACTAAACGCGGTAATCATCAACAACGGATCCAGCAGCGCCCAGGCATACCCCAGCCGGTAACTCCCAAATCGTGTTTTCAGTTCACGGATAAGCAGGCCAAAGGTGACATCCCGCAGCACCTGAAACGAGCTGCGGGGCGTTTGATTGAGAACAGGTTTAAGCATGAGAAGGCCGATATAACAGAACGGGCCCGCCGTTAAGCGAGCCCGCTGTGAGGGTTAGTTCAGGACCACATTGGCCGCCACGGCAACCTGATAGATGACCTGAGTAATGTCTTTGATGGACTGCATCATTTTGCTGTCCACTTTCGGCATGACCAGAATCTGATCGCCCGGCATGACATTGCCCCCGTCTTTAAACTCCATCAGCCCGTTGGCATGCACCACGGCAATACGCTGGTCGTTCGCACGGTCGGTAAAGCCGCCCGCCCAGGCAACGTAGTCTTCAAGTTTCGCACCTTCGTTGTAGACCACCGCCTGCGGCATCATCACTTCGCCGCCAATCTGAATCAGGTCGGTCTTGTTCGGGATCACAATCTGATCGCCCTGTTCCAGCAGGATGTTGGCAATCACACCTTTATCCGACACCACCACTTTACCCAGCGGCTGGATCTTGCGGGCTTTTTCCACGAATCGCATCACCAGCTCGGCTTCTTTGGTCCGAATGGAGGCTTCACCGTCGGAACTGGCAGGCGCGGTAAACACGCTGCGCTCCAGGCGGTTGAGGGAGTCTTCCAGCATCTCTTTCTGCCGTGCCGCCACGCTCTTACGCATGATGTAGATCGAGCCGTAATCCGCCATGTTTGGGTCAATCGGGATGTGGTTCAGCAGATCGTGCAGACGGGTCTCTTTACGCACGGTGAAGTAAGATGGCCCGCGGTAGCTGCCCATCACTTGCACGTCGTAAACCTGCGCATGCATGTCGTCGTTAAACAGCACTTTGTCGCCGTCGCTCAGCTGAATGCGGTCAAAATCTTTATATGGCATATAGACCGAGAACGGGCCGTTGGAGCGATCGCCAATCACGCCCACGTGGCTCACCTTGGCGAGCGGCAGGGCGTAGTCGATCAGCTCCGAGCCGAGCGCGGTGCTGTTTTTTAACTCGAAGCGGAACGGGTTACGCACTTTACCGGCCACATTGATCATCGGGCCCTGCGGCTCAACCAGAATGACGTCCTGATCCTTCAGGGACAGCTTCGGCATTTTGCCCTGCTGCATAAATTCGTACAGGTCGATCTGCTGGACGACCCGGTTCTGACGTAACACCTTAATATGACGGTAGCTGCCGCGATCGGAGTCGATGCCGCCTGCGCGTTTCAGGAAATATAAAACGCTATCGGATGATTGTCCGGCATATTGTCCCGGACGGATCACCGGGCCGGTAACAAATACGCTGACCGGGGTCGCGGTAAGCAGATTAACGTAAACATTAACGTTATTGGTGAATACTTCGCTGATGTGGCTGGTGACTAAGTTATTGACTTTACTTGCCGCCACGTTTTTGACATTAATCGGGCCGACGTCAGGAATGAAAATATTGCCCTGATTGTCAACGGTCACCACGTTGGAGAAATTGACCGCGCCCCAGATCCAGATATTCAGCTTATCGCCGGGAGCGATCAGGTAATTATCGTTTAAGCCGTCGCTGCGCTCGGTTTCATAGCCACCGGCAAACAGGTTGGCACCATATGGAGGGGGCAGGCCGGACTCGGACTGCGGCAGGAGTTTACGCACGTCGGACTCGCCCGGAAGTAACATGCCCTGGCGGTTTTGCTGCGCAAAGGTACCGGTGGTGGAGGAGGTATTTGCCTGGCCACTCATCGCCTGTTCACCACCGAGTTGCAGTCGGCCATCGCCGGTATCTGCCGGGGTATTCATGCCAAAGGCCTGGGCATCTTCCTTAGTGGGTGCAGCAAAGGCAGCGCAAGAGGCGCAGGCCAGCAGCAGAATGGCACTCAATTGCCGAAATTTCGTTATTTTCACAACATTTCTCTTCAAAATTATTGCACGGCAAGCAGGTTGCTGGCGGATGCCTGTTCCAGTTGCGGTACCAGATACCAGGTATCACCGTTCTTGCAGGTCACGCCATGCTGCGACTGGTTGTAGTTGCGGTTACGCAGCAGTTCAATACATTCCAGACCCAGGGCGGAGACATATCGCTGGCCCAGGATATAGGTATTGCCATTGGCGCTCAGAGCCGCGCCCTGAGGCAGGGTATTCAGAGGTTGTTGCAGGTTGGCTGACATAGGCTGGAGTGTGGTTGAAGCGGCCGGATTGACAAGCGGTCGGGAGGCTTCAACCTGCTTCGGGGAATATGCACAGCCGCTCAGAATGAGGGCGAGCGAAATCACCAGAAGGCGAGTTGCGTTCTTCATTTGTAAATATTTTCCATATATTCGGAACCTGGCGTGTAAATATAAAAATTCGTCGGTACCCGACTGTTTATATTGCCCAAATAGTTGACCTGAAGGTCAGGAAGCAGAGGCGGCATAGCTGAGGAAGTGGAGCAAAAAAGGGCAAAAAAAAGGTAGGCTACCGCACGGAAATGACGATTCCGGTCAAGAAGTGTCCAGTTTGCTTTAGGGTGCTGCCATAAAAAAACTATTCAGTAAACAACTAAAACGTTTTTTTATTATTCATGAAAGTGTTTTTGTGTCGCGAAGATTACATAATTTTGCAGTTTGTGTCATTTCAAATTTAAGAAATCTGCCCTGAAAAAGGGGAAAAGTCCGAAACAACTATTAACTCTGGTGGGGAGAGAAGAAACGTATATTGTGATTAGTTTCAGATTGTGATTGTTTCATTTTGAGCAAGTGGAAAACAAATAAGCGCCAGCCGAAAATTCGGCTGGCGCAGGGGATTAAACGGTCATTTCTTGTTCAATTAACACCGGATGAAATCTGCGCTTAAAGTAAATCAGCCCGTGTCCCTCCTGGCTCAGGAGGATATTTTTGATCTCCACCAGGTATACCAGATGGGTGCCGATGGTCTGGACCTGGTTTATCTCTCCCTCCAGGCTGGCCAGCGCCTCTTTTAATACCGGCTGGTCCAGATGGCCTTTTTGCCAGCAGGAGAGGGTAAATCGCTCTTCCATCGCCATGCCGGTCATCCCGGCAAAATGGCGCGCCATTAGCTCCTGCTCGTGATTGAGCACATTAATACACAGCTTGCCGTTACCCTGAAATACCGGGTTCATGGCGCTGTTGGCGTTCAGGCACACCATCACCGACGGCGGGGTATCCGTCACCGAGCAGACCGCCGTGGCGGTAATGCCGCAGCGTCCGGCGTCGCCATCGGTGGTAATCACATTGACCGCCGCCGAGAGGCTGGCCATCGCGTCGCGAAAACGCAGACGTTGTTCATCATGTTGCATCTTGACCTCCCGCTGCGTTATTTCAGCAGCTTGTCCAGCAGGTTGATATCGGTGTTGTTGTGCAGGTGCGGAACCGTCCAGCCGTTCTGGTCGTACTCAGACAGGCAGCGGTCAACCATCGCCATCATCTTGTCCATGTTGCCGGAGCTCTGCGCCTGGCGCAGGCACTGCAGGCGGATTTCATCCTGGCTACCGGAGTAGTTGATCTCATACAGCTCGTGACGACCGCCGAACTCGCTGCCGATGGCATCCCACATCAGTTTCAAAATCTTGATGCGCTCCACGTGGTCCATGCCGTTGGAGCCGCGCACGTACTTCGCCAGGTATTTGTCGATCTGCGGATTGTTCAGATCCCGGGCGCTGGACGGGAGGTAGATCAGGCCGCTGGTGACGTTGCGCTCGATGATGTTTTTGATTTTGGCGTAGGCCATCGGGGCCATCACGCGGTAGGTTTGCAGCGCCGCGTGGTCCGGCAGATACGCGCCGTTGACCCACGGGGTGGCTTCCGAGCACATGGAGTCGCTCAGCGCCCAGAACATGTTGCGCCAGGCCACCACTTCACCGAGATCGGCCTGTACCCCGCGGAATTCGGAAGTACCTGTACACTCCAGCGATTTTTTCAGCAGGGCGGTGATGAAGTCGAGCTTCACCGCCAGACGCACGCAGGCCTGCAGCGGATACATGCGGGCGAAACCGCCCTCCATAGTCCAGCGACGGCAGCGGTCGAAATCGCGGTAGATCAGCACGTTCTCCCACGGGATCAGCACCTTATCCATCACCAGGATCGCGTCGTTCTCGTCGAAGCGGCTGGTGAGCGGGTAGTCGTAAGGAGAGCCGGTCGCGCCGGCCACCAGCTCGTAGGAGGCGCGGGAGATCAGCTTCACCCCTTCGGCATCCATCGGAGCGACGAACATCAGGGCGAAGTCCGGGTTGTCGCCCATTACCTGCGCTGAGCCAAAGCCGATCATGTTGTAGTGGGTCAGCGCCGAGTTGGTGGCGACTACTTTCGCGCCGCTGACGATGATCCCGGCGTCGGTCTCTTTTTCCAGCTTGATGTAGACGTCTTTCACTTCATCGGCGGGTTTGTGGCGATCGATCGGCGGGTTGACGATAGCGTGGTTAAAGTAGAGGCCACTTTCCTGAATGCGGGTGTACCAGTTGCGGGCGTTCTGCTCAAACTGACCATAAAAGGCCGGGTTAGCACCCAGCGCACAGCCGAAGGCGGCTTTGTAGTCCGGGGTACGACCCATCCAGCCGTAGCTCAGGCGTGACCACTCGGCGATGGCATCCCGCTGCTGGCGCAGGTCGTTGGCACTTTTCGCCACGCGGAAGAACTTATGGGTGTAGCCGCCGCTGCCGGTATCGGTGTTCCAGCACAGCGCGTCCTGCATGTCAGGTTTGTGCAGCGCGTCGTACAGTTGCGCGACCGAGGCCGCCGCATTGCGAAACGCCGGATGGGTGGTCACATCTTTTACGCGTTCGCCATAAATGTAGATCTCCCGGCCATCCTGCAGGCTCTTCAGATACTCTTCGCCGGTCAACGGACGGGTGGTGCTGGCACGGAAATCTTCGGGTTTCATAGGGACCTCGTATCGGTACAGAGTTGTTAAATTTGTGTTTTGTTTTTGTTGTTTAATTGAAGCGCCATGCAGGGGTTTCGTGAAGGGACGAATAGGTCAACGACGGGTACTTTTCAGGCGGGAGTGAGAATTGTGATCGGGGTGGGTTTTGCCGGGTGGCGCTGCGCTTACCCGGCCTACGGTTACGCCACTGCGTGTTGCGAGACTGTCGCTATGCGGGAGATAGGGAACCCTGTAGCAGAGGCAACCGCCGCAACACGCTTGAAAGACGGATTGCCATTTGGCGACAGTGACTTATATAGAGACTCGCGGCTAATACCGGCACGCTTCGCGATGGCTGTCATGCCTCCGGTTGCTTCGATGACATGGCGCAGGGCGAGTATGAACGCTTCGTATCCGCCCTCTTCATCAATCTCGAGGAATGCCTGGTGAAGGTAGATCGGCGCGAATGCCGGATCATCCTTAAGGAGTTTTACCATTGCATCATCATGAAGCACTGACTTTGCCATAACACTTACCTCTCATGTCCTGTTCTTATAGTCGTTAAGATACTTAACGGCCTTATCTATATCTGCATCTTGTTTCTTTTTAGTACCACCGAGGAGAAGCAGACTGACTGCTCCATCGACCGGATCGGTGACGTCGCTGAAATAGACGCGATAGCCCGGCCCCTGGGCAATTCTTAGTTCTGAAACGCTTTCCCTGCAGGGTTTGCAATCGCCGTAATTCCCTGTCGCCATTCGGGCAATGCGAGTTGCGATCATAGCTTTTGCTATCGGGTCTTTTACGCTGCGCAAATATTCATCGAACGGGTCGCGTCCATCGGCTGTTATGTAGTGCTGAATTTTAATCATTATTGTAGCCCATAGTTTACGATGTGCAATGGGCTGTCATCTTATGCGCAAAATCCACGAACAAAAACCCGGACTAGCGGGTTCTGGAAGCATGCTCGCAAAGTCTAAAGTAACCTGATGAAACACAGGGATTTGTCTTTTTTTTGTGTTCGTTGAGTCGTAAGGTGCCTGTGTTGCGGCGATAACCGCAGCCGGGCGTGAGAACCTGATTACATATGACTATACGGTTTAAGTACCGTACCAGCAGACATGCCGTTAAAATTACGGCGACGCTGGCGGGGCAACCTTAGGGTTGGCCGGGTTCATGTGTACCGGTTCTCACCCCCGTCAGCGTCTCCACCAAGGCGTGAGAACTTTGGTGGTGCCAATAAATACACATGGAGGTTATTTAATGACTACTATCCCAACCCCGTCTTACTCCCACTTCGAAGAAGACGTTATCCACCAAATCATTACCCAACCCCTCCCGGCCTCGGCAGATCTTTTCGACGTCGCGGACGCGTGTGCCGCATTTGTCTGCGTCCTCGTCGATACTCACGACGATGAAGCAAGCAATGCTTTATGTGGGCGCTTATTGCAGGCGTTAAATCAGTTCCGCCATCTGTGCGATGAGGATTTACCGCCGCATCTCATCGAGCAGCTGATTGCAGGTGAAAACGTAACCTCGTGCATCCCCGATTGCTGGCAGGAGACCGCCACCCTGGTGGAGTATGCCCAGGCGCTGACCCAGGCACTACTGAGCAATACGCTGCCGCCGCCATTGGCAACATCCTTAACGGGGTTACTGCATGACGTGGTGTATCTGTTAGCGGAATTTGTGAAGGAGCCGTACCTGACCGTGCATTAATTTTGTGCGGTCTGGTTGCCGGGTGGCGCTAACGCTTACCCGGCCTACGGTTTCGTAGCCCCGGTAAGCGAAGCGCCACCGGGGGAAAGAGAGCACTGAATACACTTCTGGCGTAACTATCTTAAAATTAGTACATCAGCTTACCCATTCTTCCAGAATCCTTTCCAGTTTCTCCATCGACTGAGCGCGTTTTTTCTCTGACATCCTGCCAATATTGTGCAATTTCCATTGCACGGCGGGCAAATGCTGAATATGGCTTTCTGGCGCTAAATTCCAGTCAGGTGCACCTTGTTTAAATGACATCAGAAAATCGAAATCCTGCTGAGTGAAATGTTTTTTCAACGTGCTTAACATTCTTTCGGGGACTTCAATCAGATCTTTTAGAGATGCATCCTGAAAGGTCATGCCGCTAAATTCATTGTGAAAAGGTTCGCTAATATCCTTCCAGCGGGGGTTAAGGACTTCGGACAACGGACGATTATGGCTGAGCAGGTAAGCGATAAAACCATTGAAAATAGCGCGGTCAATTCCTTGTGTATCAAGGAGCATTTTTACATCGTAAAAATCTCTGGGATGCTGGCGATCCAGCGCGGCGCATAATTTCCCACCATACAAATCAGGCAGTGAGACAACCGGGATCGCGGCAAACCCAAATTCATCTTCTACGGCTTCGACAACATCACGTTCTTGTGGGGGGTACAAGGTTCCCCGGGCAACGGGCGAGACTTCGATTTTAATTTGTGCATCGTCAGTAGTGACAATTATGCGCATCTCATCCGAATTATTCGTTTGTAGCACAGCGCTTATCCCGGCTTGAGTCTCCAGGTTAGTAGCGATGCGGCTGAGCGCTTCCCGTACCTTAGGCAGAGCCACCTCCCTGCTCTCCAGCGGAATATAGGCAAGATCGATATCAACTGAAAGGCGCGGAAAATTGCGAATAAACAGATTGATCGCCGTTCCACCTTTCAGGGCAAAACAGCTCTCGTTGGCGACATAAGGCAGTGTGCGCACCAGCAAAGTGACCTGGCGGTAGTAGGGGGAGGTTCTATCCATAGTTTCTTCCCTTCATAGTGAATTTTTCGGGCACGGTGATCTGGTATTGCGTGTTCAGCTTGCCATTAGCAACGATTTGACGGTTGCCCGACCCCAGATTGATTTTGCTGATATCCATACGTTTGAGCCAGGCATGCTCATAGAAACTGGCGAAAAACAGATATAAACGCTTGGTTTGGACTGCTTCGCTGAGTACAAGTAATTTCTCTACTTTGCGAGGGTTAAGGTTAACGAGTCCCTGAAAAAGTTCGGCTGCATGCTCAAATGAGACGTTCTGAGGCACCGCGCTTAACAGTTCGTAGGCTGCCAGTTCTGGCGCGCTGGCCGTTATTTTTTTCCCGTTTACCTCAAGCTCAGTACGGTATTTTTCATCCAGTTGAGGAAGTTTCAGGCCGGATATCACTCGCCAGTTAACTCCAGGAAATTCTTTAAACCATTTAGGGAGTAACGTTTTGTTTTCAGCGCTAAGCCAACATTGGCTCTGTTTAAGCTGGAGATAATGAGAACGTCCTTGCCAGGACAGGCTGGACAGCCCGGCCAGATAAACAGGGGCGGCAAGCTGGTTTTGCAGACACGCCAGAGCATCGCTCCAGTCTGGTTCACGCCCTGCGCGCGCATAAACGCCGGCACGCAGTTTGTTTAACCAGCCATTTTGCGCATATTTAAATGCCAGAGAGGGCGAGATGTTGTTCCGGGTCAGCCAGGATTGTAAAACCAGGCTGCCAGGAGAGGTGTTTTGCAGTAACCAGTTTAATTTCGACGACATAGATTCACTCATGGTGTCACTATAATCAAAAAAGTAAACTACCCGATGAGTGTGATGTCAAGGTCATCTGTTTTCACCACTCAGCACCACTCAGGAAATTCACGACACCGGCACCTTCTGCGTCCGATACCTGCTCGGCGAGCAGCCCACCAGTCGGTTAAAAAAGCGCGCAAAATAGGCCGGATCTTTAAACCCCAACTGCCAGGCAATCTCGTTTACCGCGCTATCGGAGAAGACCAGCAGCCGTTTGGCTTCGCGCAGCTGTCGGTCGAAGATGAGTCGTTTGGGCGGGCGGTTGGCGAAGCGGCGGCAGATGTCGGTCAGGCGTGATTCGGTAAGGTGCAGCGCGCTGGCGTAATCCGGCACCGTCCAGTGCTGGTGGAAGTGGCCGTCGACCATCTGGTTAAAACGCTGGAACAGTTTCAGCTCGCCGCGCATGCCGTTGGCCGCATGATCGTCAAGACTGGCGTTGCGCAGCAGCAGGGTAAACACCGCCTGGGCCAGCAGCACCAGGGTATGCTCCCGCCCTGGAAGCTGAGCGGTGGATTCCCGTTGAATCAACCGCCAGTAGTGAGAAAGCGCCGCCAGCTCATCCGGTTTATCCGCTAACGACAGGCAGATCCCCGGCAGGCCAAAGGTCTCCCGGGTGCCGGGATAGAGCACCTCGAGTAACGGCCAGATCAGATCTTCATGCACCGTCAGCACATGGCCGTCGCTGTCCGATTCGGTAAAAAAGGCGTGCGGCACCGACGGCGGCGTTAAGACGAACAGCGGTGCCTGCACCGAGTAGCGGTGATCGTCCAGCTGGAGCTCAATCTGCCCGGTATCCAGAAAGTGCATCTGAAAATAGTGGTCGTGGCGATGGGCCTGCATATCGCGGCCAAAAAAGGCCGCCATCCGGCTAAAGGACTGATAATGCACATCGTCCGTCCCCAGACTCTCGTCGTACTCTTTGCTGATGTCGATATTGGCAATCGGGCTCTGGCACATAACCGCTCCTCAATGGATCTTCTGCGCCGCCATCCCCGGCTCGCTGTCACGGCTCTCCTGGCGGGTCATCGGGATCCGGGTCAACACCAGCGCACCCACCACCAGCAGACCGGCGACGAACCATAGCCCGGAGCTGAAGCTGCCGGTGGCGTCACGCAGAATGCCGATCAGCAGCGGGCTGACGGCAGAGCCGACGTTGCCGACGGCGTTGATCACCGCCAGCGCTACCGCCCGGGACTGCAGGCTAATCACCTGATCCGGGGTGGTCCAGAAGATCGCCATGGCGGTAAAGGATCCGGTTGAGGCCATAATGATGCCAAGCAGCTGGATCAGGCTGTGATCGGTTGCCGACGCCAGCAGCCATCCCGCCGCGGCGAAGAGATAGGGCAGGATGGTGTGCTTTTTTCGCTCTTTCAGCCTGTCGGAGCGGCGGCTCCACCACAGCATCCCGAGGATGGTGCAAAACTGCGGGATCGCCGCCAGCAGGCCGATCACGATATTGCTGCTGCCGGTGTTGAAGCTCTGCAGGATCTGCGGCGTCCAGATGTTGATGGCGCTCAGGGTGTTGGTCAGGCAGAAATAGGCCAGGGTATAGAGCAGCACCGCCGGGGTCAGCACTTCGCGCAGCGTCGAGCGCGGCGTGGCGGCGTGTGCCACGGCATTCTCCTGCTCACGGGCGATCATCGTTTTGAGGGTCTGCTTCTCTTCGTCGTCCAGCCAGGTGGCCTGATCCGGCGTGTCGTTGAGGAAGAACCAGGTCACTACCCCGAGCACCACCGACGGCAGCCCCTCCAGCAGGAACAGCCACTGCCAGCCCTTCAGGTTCCACACCCCATCCAGGGCCAGAATATAACCCGAGAGGATCGAGCCCAGCATCATGGTCACCGGCATGGCAATCATAAACAGGGCGTTGGCGCGGGCGCGATGATATGCGGGGAACCACCAGGTGAGATAGACCAGGATCCCCGGCAGGAAACCGGCTTCGGCAATGCCTACCAGCATGCGCAGGATGTAGAGCGTCTGCGGGCTGGTGGCGAACATGGTGCAGGTCGAGGCGATGCCCCACACCACCATGATCCCGGCGATCCAGCGGCGTGCGCCAATCTTCGCCAGCATGATGTTGCTCGGGATCCCGCACAGCACGTAGGTGACGTAAAACAGCGTCGCCGCCAGGCCAAACATCGTCGAGGTGAGGCCCAGATCTTTGCCCATCGTCAGCCCGGCAAAGCCGATGTTGATCCGGTCAAGGAACGAGAAGACAAACAGAATAAAGAGAAAGACGATCAAACGACGGAACAGCTTATTTATAACGCGATGTTCTACAGCTTTTTTATTATCAGGGTGCAGGGTAGAGGTCGTCATGTTGCGCTCCAGATCTTACCTTTAGTAGACGGATTTATTGTTATTCACAGACGTAACCGGTTTATCGATAAAGCGTGCCGCCAGCGCTTCGGCGCCGCGGGCGAGCAGGGTGGTGTCGACGCCGACGGCGACAAACAGCGCCCCGAGTTCGAGATAGCGTTTAGCCAGCTGCTCGTTGGCCATCAGAATGCCGGGTGCTTTCCCCGCAGCGCGGATCTGCGCGATGGCCTGCTCGATAGCGGCCTGCACTTCCGGGTGAGTCGGATTACCGGCAAAGCCCATGTCGGCGCTGAGATCCGCCGGGCCGATAAACACCCCGTCTACCCCGTCCACATCGAGGATCTGCGGCAGGTTTTTCAGCGCCTCGCGGGTTTCGATTTGCACCAGCACGCACATGGCGTCGTTGGCCTGATGCAGGTAATCCGGAATGCGGTTCCAGCGTGACGCCCGCGCCAGCGCACTGCCAACGCCGCGAATACCCGCCGGTGGATAACGTGTCGAGCGCACCGCCAGCCGGGCTTCGTCGGCGTTTTGCACCATCGGCACCAGCAGGGTCTGCGCGCCCACGTCCAGCAGCTGTTTGATCTGCACCGGATCGTTCCACGACGGACGTACCACCGGCTGGCTGGGGTAGGGGGCTATCGCCTGCAGCTGGGTTAAGACGGTCTGCACGCTGTTGGGGGCGTGTTCCCCGTCGATCAGCAGCCAGTCGAAGCCTGCCCCGGCCAGCAGCTCGGCGCTGTAGCTGCTGGTCAGCCCCAGCCACAGGCCAATCTGCGGTTTCCCGGCCTTCAGCGCGTCTTTAAAGGCGTTATTCATGCGGTCTCCTTATACAAAGCGGCAGCTGATGGAGCCCATGTTGCCGTAGTCAACATGGAAGGTGTCGCCTTTGCTGGCGGTGACCGGGCGGGTAAAGGAGCCGCCGAGGATGATCTGCCCGGGCTCCAGCTGTACGTCGTAGGGCGCGAGCTTGTTCGCCAGCCAGGCCACGCCATTGGCGGGATGGTTGAGCACGCCTGCGGCGACGCCGGTCTCTTCGATCACCCCGTTGCGGTAGAGCAGGGCGGATATCCAGCGCAGATCCAGCTCGTCCGGGCGGATCGGACGACCCCCGAGGATCACCCCGGCGTTGGCGGCGTTGTCGGAGATGGTGTCGAACACTTTGCGTGGACGCTGGGTTTCAGGATCGATGTTATGGCAGCGGGCGTCGATCAGCTCCAGGGCTGGGATCACATAGTCGGTGGCGTTATAGACGTCGAACATCGTGCAATTCGGGCCGCGGAGCGGTTTCGCCAGCACGAAGGCCAGCTCCACTTCGATGCGCGGGACGATAAAGCGGTCGGTGGGGATGTCGCTGCCGTCGTGAAAGAACATGTCGTCGAGCAGGGCGCCGTAGTCCGGCTCGCTGATCTGCGAGCTGGCCTGCATCGCTTTCGAGGTCAGGCCGATCTTGTGGCCCTTCAGGGTGCGGCCTTCAGCCATTTTCAGGCTCACCCATTCGCGCTGCACGGCGTAGGCGTCTTCAATGGTGATCGTCGGGTAATCCAGCGAGATCGCGCGGATCTGCTCCCGGGTCTGTTCCGCCTGATGCAGTCGATGGGCGATCAGGGTATGGGTGTGTTTATCGAGCATGGCGATATCCTGTTTTATATTTGTTTTCTCCCTCTCCCTGTGGGAGAGGGCCGGGGTGAGGGCATCAGGCCGCAGAGATTTCCCCTCACCCTAACCCTCTCCCAAAGGGAGAGGGGACTGGCCGTGCCGGTATTACTTAAATAAGGCGTGCACGTTGTTCTGTTTGAAGTTCAGCGTCGGGTGCAGCTCTTCGATTTCAAACGACAGCGCCAGGTAACGGGCATCCATCAGCCCGGCGAAATGGTCTTTAATCAACGTAAACAGCATCTCGCCCACCTGCTGACGGCTCTCCAGACTGCGCCCGGCGCCGATCTTCAGCGTCATGTGCACAAAGGCGTAATCGTGCTTGCCGTCGGCCATCTGCCAGGTGTCCACCCAGTGCGCGCGGCTACGGATCCCGCCGAGGGGGAAGATCCCGGTGGCGGCCAGCGCCTCGTTCACACGGCTAAACAGGCCCGGCAGGTCGGCCTGCTCACGGATGTTCTCGGTACATTCGACAATAAAGTGCGGCATGGGGCGTCCTTAAGCGGGCAGAGGGAAAACGGCGTTAACCTGGCCGGTGCCAGAGCTGGGGAACAGCTCGGTGAGAAACTCCACCTTGCCGTCGTAGTTGTCCCAGCCAAGTACGCCCAGCAGCATCACCGTGTCGTGCATATTGCCTTCGCCGTAGCAGTAGTCGGCGTACTCCGGCAGCATGCTGCAAAACTCTTTGAACTGGCCTTCGCGCCACAGCTTCACCACCCGCTCATCCATCTGGCGGTCGAACTCGCGGGTGTAGCTGTTCATTCCCTCTTCGGCACGCTGATCGTCGATAAAGCGGTGCGACAGCGAGCCGCTGGCCAGCACCGCCACGGTGCCGTCATATTTCTCGATGGCGCTGACGATCGCCTCGCCCAGCCTGCGGCTGTCGGCAAAGTCATGCACGGTGCAGAACGCCGAGATGGAGACCACTTTGAAGTGCTTATCCGCGTTCATGTAGCGCATCGGCACCAGGGTGCCGTACTCCAGCTTCAGGCTCGGGATGTTGTGCGCTTTGGCACGCACGCCCTTCGCCACCGCTTCGTCGGCGATCAGCTGGCCCAGCTCCGGGTTGCCGTTATAGTCGTAGGTCATGTCGCGGATAAAGTGCGGCAGCTCGTTACTGGTGTAGACCCCGGCAAAATGGTCCGCACAGTTGATGTGATAGGCGCTGTTCACCAGCCAGTGGGTGTCGAAGACGATAATGGTATCGACCCCCAGCTCGCGGCAGCGTCTGCTGATCTCTTTATGCCCGTCGATGGCCCCCTGACGGCAGCCAAAGTTTTTGCCCGGTATCTCCGAGAGGTACATCGACGGCACGTGAGTGATTTTTGCGGCTAACGCTAACTTGCCCATCTCATACCCCCCATTTCGGGATTGGGTGGTCGCCCATGGAGATACAGACGTTTTTCATCTCCGCGAACACCTCGAAGCTGTATTCCCCGCCTTCACGGCCAGTGCCGGAGGCCTTCACGCCGCCAAACGGCTGGCGCAGATCGCGCACGTTCTGGGTGTTTACAAACACCATCCCCGCTTCGATGTTGCGCGCCAGGCGCAGCACCTTGCTGATGTCCTGGGTCCAGATGTAGGAGGCCAGGCCGTACTCGACGTCGTTCGCCAGCCGCAGTCCTTCGGCTTCGTCCTTAAACGGCAGCAGGCAGGCCACCGGGCCGAAGATCTCCTCCTGGGCCACGCGCATCCGGTTGTCGACATCCGCCAGCACCGTCGGGCGCAGGAAGTTGCCGCCTTTCAGGTGGGCAGGCAGATCGGTCGGTTTGTCCGGGCCGCCCGCCAGCAGGGTGGCGCCTTCCTCAATGCCGAGGCGGATATAGCCGGAGACTTTCTCCCAGTGCTGCTGGCTGATTAGCGCCCCGATCTGGGTGTTCGGATCGGTCGGATCGCCCACCCGCAGGCGGTTGGCGCGCTCGGCAAAGCGCTTGACGAATTCCGGGTAGATGCTCTGCTGAATAAAGATGCGCGAGCCGGCGGTGCAGCGTTCGCCGTTGATCGAGAAGATGGTGAACAGGGCGGCGTCCAGGGCGCGTTCGATATCGGCGTCTTCAAAGATCAGTACCGGCGACTTACCGCCCAGCTCCATGGAGTATTTTTTCAGGCCACCGGCCTGCATGATCCGGCGTCCGGTGGCGGTGCCGCCGGTGAACGACACGGCGCGGATATCCTGATGACGCACCAGGGCGTCACCCGCCGTCGCACCGTAACCCTGCACCACGTTCAGCACCCCCGCCGGAATACCCGCCTCCAGCGCCAGCTCGCCCAGACGGTCGGCGGTCAGCGGGGAGAGTTCAGACATCTTCAGCACCGCGGTGTTACCTAAGGCCAGGCAGGGAGCGACCTTCCAGGTGGCGGTCATAAAGGGCACGTTCCACGGCGACACCAGGGCGCACACCCCCACCGGCTGGACCAGGGTGTAGTTGAGCATCTTGTCATCGACCGGGTAGGTCTTGCCGTTCATCTGCTGGCACACTTCGGCGAAGAACTCGAAGTTGTGGGAGGCGCGCGGGATCAGCACGTTTTTGGTCTGGTGGATCGGCAGGCCGGTGTCGGCGGTCTCCATCGCCGCGATCTCCGGCACGTTCTGGTCGATCAGATCTCCCAGACGACGCATCAGGCGTGCGCGCTCTTTCATCGGCAGGTTGGCCCATTTCGGGAAGGCTTCTTTAGCGGCGGCTACGGCCTGGCCGATCTCCGCTTCACCGCCCGAAGCCACCTCCGCCAGCACCTCGCCGGTGGCCGGGTTGGTGGTGTGGAAATAGTCGTTACCCGCCACGTTTTTGCCGTTGATCCAGTGGTTTATCTTTTTCATGAGTTTGCCTCCTCGCTGACAATCCGGTTGACCAGACGGCCAACGCCTTCCACTTCCACTACCACTTCATCGCCCGGGCGCACGTCGGCCAGCCCTTTCGGCGTGCCGGTGGCGATCATGTCCCCCGGCTGCAGGGTCATAAATTCACTCAACCAGGCGATCAGGAACGGGATGCTGAAGATCAGATCCGCGGTGCTGCCCTGCTGGCGCAGCTCGCCGTTGATCCAGGTGCGTAGGGTGAGGTTGTGCGGATCGGCAATCGCCGATTTATCCACGATCTGCGGGCCGATGGGCGTCAGGCCGTCGCGGCTTTTCACCCGCAGGTTCGGGCGGTAGTAGTTTTCCAGGTAGTCGCGGATGGCGTAGTCGTTGCAGACCGTGTAGCCCGCCACGTAGTCCATGGCGTCGGCTTCGGCGACGTGGCGCGCGGTTTTGCCGATCACCACCACCAGCTCGGCTTCGTAGTGCATGTACTCGACGTTGTCCGGGCGCACCGAGGTCTGGTTGTGTTCGTTAAAGGAGTTCGGGGCTTTGATAAACACCAGCGGCTCGGTAGGCGGCTTGAAGTCCAGCTCGCTGGCGTGATCGGCGTAGTTCAGCCCGAGGGCAAACAGCGTCCCGCTGGTGCAGAGTGGCCAGGCGAAGGTTTGCTGAGCAGGCAGTTCGCAGGCGTTAACCACGCTGTTTTCCAGCGTCGGTAGCCCTTCCGCCAGCACGCGCACACTGTCACCCGGGTGCAGCGCCACGCGGGAGTGCGGGGTGCCCAGCAGAATGGCGTCGCCCGGGTTGAGGGTGGCGAAGGCGCTCAGCTCGCTCAGCAGGGTCGCGGCGTTGCGTTGCAGATCGGCGGTGTTCCAGCGATCCACTTCCCGGCCGTTGATCTCGGTGACGATCGTCAGGTCATCGATGTTGTCGATCGTCGCGCGATCGCCTACCGGACAGAACCCGTCCCGGCATTTGGCTTTGATCGCCGGGCGGTAGAAGCTCTCTTCCGGCAGGCTCACCTCGTTGGCCAGCGCGTACCCGGCAATATAGTCGGCGGCCTCTTGCGGGCTGATTTTGCTCGCGGTCTTGCCGACAATCAGCGCCACCGTCGCGCCGCTCAGCACCTGTTCGCCTTCGGGATGCGGGATGGCCTCGCCGGAGCGGATCAGGGTATTACGCGGTTTGATAAACCAGACGGCGGTTTTCGGCGGCGTGTTGTAAGGGGGCTGGTGAAATGCGTCGCGCCAGGCATCAAGCTGGCTGCGGTGATTGAGTGCCACCGCGAAAACAGTACCTTTCATTCCTTTCTCCTCGGGCCCGGGTATCGGGTTTTGAGTTCATTAATATGTTAATGATTAGGTTTTAGCCCCTTGCCGGGTGTTTGGCAAACAGAAGTAAATAATTTGTGATAGCAATAACAATAAATTTACATTCACTGTAATTTATTTATTTAGATCAATAAGTTAATATTTTTATGTGATATCTGTTAGACTTTTTGTCCGCGCCGCTGGTGCCGGGAAGCCGCGTGAGGCATTGATTGTTTCGTTATTAATGATGTTGAGGTGGGAGCGCCATGCACGATTCGTTAACTATCGCACTACTCCAGGCGCGGGAAACCGCGATGACCTTTTTTCGCCCAATTATCAAGCAGCACAATCTGACGGAGCAGCAGTGGCGGATCGTGCGCGTGCTGGCGGAACATCCGTCGATGGATTTTCACGATCTGGCCTTTCGCACCTGCATTCTGCGCCCGAGCCTGACCGGGATCCTCACGCGCATGGAGCGCGACGGGCTGGTGCTGCGCTTAAAGCCGCTTAACGACCAGCGCAAGCTGTATGTGTCGCTCACCAGAGAGGGCAGCGCCCTGTATGAGCGTGCTCAGGCTCAGGTGGAAGAGGCCTATCAGCGCATTGAGGCGGAGTATTCGCCGGAGAAAATGCAGCAGCTGACGGCGCTGCTGGAAGCGTTTATTGAACTTGGAAACCGGCAAGTCGCAGAGCGAGAAGAAGAGTAAAAACCACAAATTTCAGGATGATTTCCGTAAAGTTTTCGCTTCCCAGGCCGAAAATTCTGTACCTGTCTGGTGGAATGAGAACTCATGTTAAATCGTATAAAGATTGTTACCAGCTTATTGCTGGTCCTGGTTATTTTTGGCCTGTTACAACTCACATCCGGTGGTCTTTTCTTTAATGCTCTGAAGCATGACAAAGAAAACTTCACCGTTCTGCAAACCATTCGTCAGCAACAATCCACGCTTAACGGCAGCTGGGTAGCGTTGCTGCAAACCCGTAATACCCTGAACCGCGCGGGCATCCGCTACATGATGGATCAGAACAATATCGGTAGCGGTGCGACCGTGAACGATCTGATGCAGATTGCGTCGACATCCCTGAAGCAGGCGGAAAAAAACTGGGCGGAGTACGAAGCCCTGCCGCGCGATCCGCGTCAGAGCGAAGCTGCCGCGCTGGAAATCAAACGTAACTACGATATCTACCACGGCGCGCTGGCCGAGCTGATCCAGCTCCTGGGTGCGGGCAAGATCAATGAGTTCTTCGATCAGCCGACCCAGGGCTACCAGGACGGTTTTGAGAAGCAGTACGTCAACTATCTGCAGCAGAACGATCATCTGTATCAGACCGCGGTCGATGACAGCAACAGCTCCTACAGCCAGGCGATCTGGATCCTGTTAAGCGTGCTGGTCCTGGTGCTGGCGGTGATTGTCGGCGTCTGGGTCGGTATCCGTCACGCGCTGATCTCTCCGCTGAACCGTCTGACCGACAGCATTCGCCATATCGCCAGCGGCGATCTGGTGAAGCGCATTGAGGTGGACGGGACTAACGAGATGGGTCAGCTGGCTGATAACCTGCGTCATATGCAGGCTGAGCTGATGCGTACCGTGGGCGACGTGCGTAATGGTGCCAATGCCATTTACAGCGGCGCGAGCGAAATCTCCATGGGCAACAACGATCTCTCCTCCCGTACCGAGCAGCAGGCCGCTTCCCTGGAAGAGACCGCCGCCAGCATGGAAGAGCTGACCGCTACCGTGAAGCAGAACGCCGAGAACGCCCGTCAGGCAAGCCATCTGGCGCTGAGCGCGTCCGAAACCGCGCAGAAAGGCGGGAAAGTGGTGGATAACGTGGTGCAGACCATGCGTGACATCGCTGGCAGTTCGCAGAAGATTGCTGACATCATCAGCGTGATCGACGGCATTGCCTTCCAGACCAACATCCTGGCGCTGAACGCCGCGGTAGAAGCGGCACGTGCCGGTGAGCAGGGTCGTGGCTTTGCGGTGGTTGCCGGTGAAGTCCGTAACCTGGCGCAGCGCAGCGCCCAGGCTGCACGCGAGATCAAGAGTCTGATTGAAGACTCCGTGGGTCGCGTTGAGCTGGGTTCTACCCTCGTAGAGAGCGCCGGTGAAACCATGGGCGAGATTGTCAGCGCGGTCACCCGCGTGACCGACATTATGGGCGAAATCGCCTCTGCCTCTGACGAGCAGAGCCGCGGTATCGACCAGGTGGGTCTGGCGGTTGCCGAGATGGATCGCGTGACGCAGCAGAACGCCTCGCTGGTGCAGGAATCTGCGGCAGCCGCCGCGGCCCTGGAAGAGCAGGCGAGCCGCCTGACTCAGGCAGTGGCGGTGTTCCGTATTCAGCAGGACCAGCAGAAATCCCGTGCGCACGCGGCGGCGAAAACCGTTGCCACGCCGATGACGACGCGTAAAGCGGCCGTTACCGACAGCGGTGATAACTGGGAAACCTTCTGATGTAAAAAGCGCCCTGTTCAGGCAGGGCGCTGTTTTGCCGGGTGGCGGCTTCGCCTTACCCGGCCTACAAAACCCGTAGGCCCGTGCAAGCGCAGCGCCGCCGGGCAATTCCACACTATTACTGCTGGCGCGGATCGCTAATCGGCTGACGCACCAGGAAGATATACGCCAGTGCCCCCAATGCCGTGACGCAGCCGCAGATGATCAGCGCCAGGCGGAACGAGTGGGTGGTGTCGACGATAAACCCGGTGACAATCGGCGCAAACGAGGCGCAGATGAAGCTGGCGAAGTTCTGAATGCTGCCCACCGAGGCGGTCATTCGTGATGCCACGGCCACGTGGATCAACCCCCAGCACGACGTTCCCGCAAAGTGGATGCAGAACAGCGCCATCCCAATCAGCAGTACCGCACTCATCGCCGTGGTGGCTTCCGGCACCACAAAGGTAAAGGCCGCCGATAACAGCATCCCGCTGATAATACACAGCTTACGGCTGCGGACCGGTGCCATCCCGCGTTTGACCAGTGCATCGGTGGTAAAGCCGTTCACCAGCATACCCGCCGCACCAAACAGGAACGGGATCGCCGCCATCAGGCCGGTGCTTTTCAGATCGAGGTTATAGGCGGTTTGCAGATACCCCGGCAGCCAGGCGAGGTAGAGCCAGGCGGTATAGTTGATGCCGCTGAAGCCCAGCATCATCCCCCACATGGTGCGGTTGCGGAACAGGCTGCGCCATTCAGCAAAGCTTAACGGATCGCGGCGGGCATTAACGCTCCCGGCATTAAGGTACGCCTGCTCGACGCCGCTCAGGGCAATCTCCTCGCGGTTGCGATAGAGCATGTACCAGCCAATGGCGAGGAAAATGCCCAGCACGCCGATGGTGACAAACATCCCGCGCCAGCCCATCACCAGCATCATCGCCGCCAGCAGTGGTGGGCTGATCGCCACGCCGATGGTCGAGGCGGCGTTAAAAATGCCCATCGGACGGCCACGCTCTTTGATGTTGAACCAGTCGTTGATCACCTTTACGCCGCACGGGTTCATCGGCGCTTCGCCAATACCCATCCCGATGCGTACCAGCACGAACTGGGTAAAGCTGTGAACCATCCCGGACATCGCCTGGAACAGCGACCAGAAGAACATCCCCAGCCCCAGCATCAGGCGCGGGCCTTTGCGGTCCAGTAGCGGGCCGCAGGGCAGCTGCGCGATGCCATACGCCAGCGAGAAGACCGACAGCAGGGCGCCGATCTCGGTGGCGCTGAGCCCCAGCTCTTCGCGGATGGTTAAATTCGCCACCGACAACGAACTGCGATCGAGATAATTAATCACCGCGGCAAAAAATAATAACAGCATCGCCGTGGTCTGGATGCGCTTAATACGCGCGCTACGCTGAATAGTGCCCGCTGGCGGCAGAGACATATCGGGTATATTTTCTTTGTCAAAGGTGGTCTGCGGGTCGAGAGTTATATTGCTTTTTTCCACGCCGGACTCCTGAATAAATGTAGGGTTATTTCTCGGGTCTATTTATTGGAGAAATATCTATAACGACCAGTGATGAAATAAAGGTATTCATCACCACTCACGAAAATAAGTCGACTCCAGGTGAGCATAGGCAGCCGCTAATTTCCCGCGTGCGCCCGATTGCGGAAGCGTGCAGTCCGTATAGATTTGCTGTTTTTAATCGGTACTTAATAAAAGACCGTCGCGCTCTGTTTGATGGAGCGGATCATCGACTGTTTGGCGGTATTCAGGTGGTTGCGCATCGCCAGATTGGCATCGAGATCGCTGCGGCAGATCAGCGCGCTGAGGATGGTCATGTGCTCGTCGATGGCGATGATATTGCGCTGCTTCAGGTCGCTTTCGTCCCACTGGTAGTGGAAATGGAAGATAAACGAGATGATCTCCAGCGACTGGTTGAAGAAGATATTGTTGGCGGCGGAGAGCAGCAGGGAGTGGAAGTCGCGATCCAGCCGGGAGAACTGGCGAAAGCTGTCGCCGATGCTGTCGCGCAGGGCCCGGTGCTCCTCCAGCAGGGTGCGGGCCTGCAGCCAGCGCGGGTCGCTGTCGGGCAGGTTCAGAAAATGCTGCAGGGCATGGGTTTCCAGCATTTCGCGCAGCTCGAACAGCTGCTCGGCCCACGACTGGTCGAACTGCTTCATCCGCCACTGACCGCGTTTTTCGCTCTCAATCAGGTTGTAGCGACTGAATTTAAGTAAGTACTCCCTAACCACCACAGGACTGACGCCTGCGCTACGCGCCAGCTCCAGCTCCGAAAAGGCCTCCCCGGCACGCAGGATGCGCTGGTTAATCATCGACAAAAAGCTCTGCTCAAACAGCCGGGTCTGCTCCGCCAGCGGGGCGATTTCGCAGGTAAAGCCGTCCCCGGCGTCGGGCTTACGGGCAATCACGTAGTCACTGTTGACCCGTGTCAGAACGCCGCAGTCGCAGAGATGGGTCTGGATATGGCGCACGGTGGTGCGGCTGATGTTGTACATCTCCGCCAGCGCGCTCTGGGAGGGCAGCGGCGACGGGATGTGGCCCCGGGCCATATCGTCGATCACCTGGTTAATCACGTTGTGACGCAAATTTTGTGAACGGCTCATGGGGCTCCTTTTACTCCCTCTCCCTTGAGGGAGAGGGCTGGGGTGAGGGGGAACATATCGCACTGTCGGTTATTTCGGCGTATTAAAACCCTATTTAAAACGGCTTTATGCGCGGGAATTCACACTTCCTGTTTTTGTCTGCCCGTTATTTCGCGTTTTCATCAATATCTGAAACCACGAAAGAACAGGAGAGCGAAAAAAATGACGACGATGAATACGCTGGTGTGTCAGGAGCCGAAAAAATTACGCTGGGTGCAAAGGGACGTGCCCGCTCCCCGGGATAACGAAGCGCTAATAAAAATAAAAACCGTGGGGATTTGCGGAACGGATATACATGCCTGGGGCGGCAATCAGCCCTTTTTTAATTATCCCCGCGTGCTCGGGCATGAAATATGTGGCGACGTTGTGGCGCTGGGAAAAAATATTCAGACGCTAAATATAGGCCAGCAGGTGGCGGTTATCCCTTACGTGGCCTGCCAGCAGTGCCCGGCCTGCCAGAGCGGTAAAACCAACTGCTGTGAAGCGATCTCGGTGATCGGCGTGCATCAGGACGGCGGTTTCAGCGAGTATCTGTCGGTGCCGGTGAGTAATCTGCTGCCCGCCGACGGCATTAATCCGGAGGCGGCGGCCCTGATCGAGCCCTTTGCCATCAGCGCCCATGCGGTGCGCCGGGCAGCCATTCAGTCAGGGGATTGTCTGCTGGTGGTGGGGGCGGGGCCGATTGGTCTGGGGGCGGCGGCGATTGCTCACGCGGAGGGGGCGAACGTGATCGTGGCCGATACCAGCCCGGCCCGGCGCGAGCATGTCCAGGCCTGCCTCGGGGTGCCGACGCTGGATCCCTCCGCGGCTGATTTTACTGACCAGCTGCGGGCGCAGTGCGGCGGCCCGCTGGCCCAGAAGGTGATTGATGCCACCGGCAATCCGCAGGCGATGAACAATGCTGTCAATCTGATCCGTCACGGAGGGTCGATCGTTTTCGTCGGGCTGCATAAAGGCGATCTGCAGTTTTCCGATCCGGAGTTTCACAAGAAAGAGACCACCATCATGGGCAGCCGTAACGCCACCGGAGAGGATTTTGCCAAAGTCGGGCGGTTGATGGCCGAAGGGAAGTTAAGCGCAGAGATGATGCTGACCCACCACTATGCGTTTCGCGAGCTGGCGGAGGTGTACGAGGCGGAGGTGATTAATAATCGCGGGCTGATTAAGGGTGTGATTGCATTTTGAGCTTGCCATGCAGCGCCCGGGGTCAGGTTGGGCGCTGCTTTTTTATGCTGTCAGCCTTCGGCGTTAACCACTTTGATCTCCACCATGCCGATCCCCAGCTGACGCGGGGAGTGACCGAGGATATTCCCCTCGTTGGTGGATTCCGGCGCAGGCGGCACAATCACCAGGGTGCTGCTGTGCGACGGGTTGTCGAAATGCAGCGTGGTGGTGGTAACGTCGTTACCGAGGGTCAGGGTCTGTTCGGCATTGCCAATGCGTACCGGAATCGGTTTATTAGCGTTTGGCCCCCAGGCTTTGGCGGTGATCACCAGGTCAAACTTCGCCGGCAGCGGCTGGTTGTACTCGATCTTCACCTCATCCCCGAGCTGGGCGTTGGACCAGCGGCCCCAGGACTCCGGACGTGAAATACCGCTGAACTGCTTCACCTCTTCCGGCGCGCCAGCGACGTTAAAGACGAAGCTGTCGGCTTTGTAGCGGATGTCGTTGTCGGAGACTTTCAACATATCGACGTTGCGCTGATAGCGGTCGGTGCTGATGACGGTCTCTTTAAAGGCGGTTTTACCCTTCCACTGCGCTTTATCAACGTGCTGTACGGTCTGCTCGCCGCCCAGTTGGCCCTGGGAAACACACCAGTCAGTAGAGAGCGCCAGCGGCTGCGACCACAGCTGACCCATCTTGTAGCAGCGATCGACCCAGACGAAGTTATCCCGCGGGGCGAAGTCGGCCAGCTGATAGCGCAGCGGGGCGGAGTATTCGCTTTCCGGCAGCGGTTCGACCCGCTTATCGGAAACGCGCAGCAGCAGCGGCAGACGGAAATGGCTCCCGGAGAAGGCCATCATGTTCTTCTGGCTGTCGATGGTGAACTCTTTCAGCTCTTTCGGGAAATTCCACAGGCGGATCACGTCCGGCTTCCACGCCAGCACTTTATCCTTCATGTTGAGGAATACCTCGGACAGCGACTGCCCGGAGAGGCTGCTGCGGCCGAGGCCGATAAAGTTATCCCCGCCGAGAATATCCAGCACCGTTGCGCCGTTATCCATGGTGTTGCGCTTAACGGCCATCACCTCCTGCTGAGGTTTGTCGCCACGCAGGACAAAGAACAGGTTGCTGCGATCCTGCTTGTTCAGCGCCTCCCAGGCGCTGTTTTTCATCGCCAGATGGTCGGACGAGACCACAATCACCGTGTTTTTAAAGTACGGCGAGGCTTTGATTTTTTCGATCAGCGCCGCGATATGCTCCTGGCTGCAGCCCACCGCGCTGAAGGACTGATTGGGTTTACCATCAATCGCATAGCTTTTGCGCTGGCAGGTGCGGGAGATAAAGCCGTCCGGGTGGTGGGTATCCACCGTCAGGGCAAACAGCGAGAAGCGTTTGCCGGACTGCGACAGCTCCTCGAATTTTTTCCAGGTTTCGTCCAGCACCGTGTCGTCGTAAAAGCCCCAGTCGTTGCGGTACGTCGGGTCCGCGACGGTGGTTTTTAACTCTTCCGCGCCGTACAAATGGTCAAAGCCGTGGGACTGCAGGAACACATCTTTCCCGGCGAAGCGCAGGTTGGCACCCTGCATAAAGTAGTTCTCATAGCCGGAGTTCTTCAGGATATCGCCAAGGCAGATGTTCTGCGGGAAGAAGCTGGAGACCGACGCCGAGGCGTTGCCCTCGAACGGCGCAAACAGCGGGATCCCGCACTGGGAGGCGACCATTCCGGCGATGGTGTAGTCGGTGCCGGGCAGCTGCGCGGTATGGCTGAAGTCGATCCCTTCATTTTTGATGGCGCCCAGCTCCGGGGCGAGATCCGGGAAGGCGTTGTTATCAAAATAGGTGCGCTCAAGGCTCTCGCCATAGATATAGACGAGATTGAGTTTCGGGTTCGGGATCGTTTTGCCCGGCTCTTTATAATAGGCTGCGAAATCAGGATCGCCGTCGCGCGATTGCGATTTCACCAGCTCGGTGATCTGATGAAACGCCGGGCTGGCGTCCACCGAGGCGAGCGCCAGCACCAGCGCCAGCAGGCTGTAGCCGAGGTGGTGCGGGTGATGACGGCGGCGGCGTAGGATCCAGCCCAGCAGGGCAAATACGCTCACCAGAGCAACCACCACGCCGACGCCAGGCAGGATGTACTTACTGATCCCTGCGCCGGTCAGGCTGTTGGTCAGGGTATAAAGGACGGCATCGTTAATACCATCCCCGGTAAAATAGTCGCTGGCGTAGAGGGTAATGTTTAAAACGACAAAAAGCCCCAGCACCAGAAGGGTGACGGCAAACCACCAGGTATTACGACCCGCCTTGCGGGAATAAATCACCACCGAGGCGAGAAACAGGGCAACAGAAATAAACTCTGACAACAACTTATCCTCAATAAGGGCAGTCGCTGGTTAGCGGACTAACTGTATAATTTTTGGGTGATACAATGTAATGGCGATGCCATTTAGCTGCAATTGTAGTGTCACGGAATTGTGCTGTTGTTAGGATTTGGTTTAGAAAATGCAATGTTTGACGGGCGTCGCTTTACGCAGAAGGGTGAGACGCCGCGACGTTAATCGCGGCGTAGTGGGATCAGGAGATAAAGCTGAGACCCTGTTTCAGGACAAAATCGCAGGCCTGAGCTTTGACCTTTTTCGCCAGCGGGGTGTTGCCGATGGTTTCCAGGTTCAGCTGCTGGCCGTTGTTCGCATTCAGCAGACCCTGGATCCCTTCCAGATAGTTGGTGTCCTGCTGCTGCTCTTGCGGGGTATCCAGGCCCAGTTTCCCTAATACCTGATTTTTAATATTGGTGGCATCAGTCATCGAGGCCAGCTTCTCTTTGGCGCAGTATTCGAGGATCCCGGCTGCGTTATTCATGTTGCTGGCGCTGAGGGAGTCGGTGCCGTTGTTGAGCAGGCCGGTCAGTGAGGAGAGAGAAAGACCGCCGGTCTGGGACGTGGTGGTGCTGTTGCCCGCGCTGAGCTGGCTGGCAGCGCTGTTGAGCGAATCCTGCCAGGAGGTTGCCGCCTGTGCTGCACCGGTGACCAGCAGGGCGCTTAAGGCGGCGCTGAGAAGAAAATGTGTTTTCATAGGAGCTACTCTGTCGATGGCCCGCCGGGGCGGAGTGGCTGGCAGTATAAACCCCCGCGGCACCGGACTTCCTGGGTAAATATCCTAATACTCTTTGCCGGTCACGCGGCTGCGATAGCTTTCCCAGTCAAAAATCACATACAGGCTGTTGCCGAGCTTCATGCGATCCATCACCCGCTCACCCAGCAGGCGGGTCATCTCATCCACGTTGTGGTTGGTGAGCATGCCGGTCGGGCGCTTGGAGGAGGATCGACGATCGACGATCTGGTTGATGATCACTTTTTCGTAGCGCGATTCGGTCTGGACGCCGATCTCGTCGATCACCAGCAGATCCACGTTACTCAGATCGTTCAGGAGCTGCTCTTCGCTGGTTTCCCGGTTGCTGAAGGTATCTTTCATCGCCGACATAATGTCGGCCACGGTGATGATCAGTACCGATTTGCCGCGCAGCAGCAGTTCGTTGCAGATCGCCGCCGCGAGGTGGTTTTTACCGGTGCCCGGCTTGCCGCTAAAGATAAAGCTGGCGATGTTGCCGTCGAACTCTTCCACGTACTGGCGCGCCTGTTGCAGGGCTTTTAGCTGCCCCTGGCTTTCCACGTTGTAGTTATCGAAGGAGCAGTTCTGATGCAGGGGGCGAATACCGGAGCGATTGAAGGTGCGCTGCATCTTCATGGCGCGGTTTTCCCGGGCCAGCGCAGCCGCGCGGATCTCACCCTGCTCTTTCTGCCACGCCAGCAGCTCTTCGCCGGTGGTAAAGGCCGGTTTGACGTTGGCAGGCATCATCTTCTGCAGACGTTTCATCAGTTCGCCGAACTCTTTCATTTGGCACCTCGGAATCCGTGGGGGATCTGTTTATCCGGTTCTGAAAAGGCATTCACGTCGCGTTTTGATTGTGCGCCGCTGCTGGCCCGGTTGATCTGCACGCTGCGGGCCAACTTTTGCTGCCACTGGATATGGTGGAAGACTTTCCCTTCCGCCTGCCAGTAAGCGGTGAAGGCGGCCAGCTCTTCCGGGGCGACGGGCTGGGTGAGGGCAATGCCCCACAGCGCCGCCTGGCGTTGGAAATCGGGGTCGGGCTGCCAGCCGTTATACATGGCAAATTTGCCCATCGGCACGGCAACCGGCGCGCTGGTGGGTTCGTCGAAGAATTGCGTATCCAGAGTGACATCGCTGGTCGGGCGCGCCAGGCGCGCTTCCAGCTCCAGCAGCTGAGCCAGACGCTGGGGCGTGATCGCATAAAAAGCCGGTGCATTATCGGCAAAAACGGCGACAGTACCGCCTTCAGCATTGGCCAGCACGCCGCGGGGATCGTGCATAAAGGCATCAATGCCAGTGACGCTGTTGGTCAAAATTCTGGAGGACATAATACTTCTCTACTGGATTACTGCGGACGTGATATGGGCTTATGGTAGCACAGAGAGGAGGGGGGCTGGCAGGGGTCTGATACCCACTCTCTGCCCCCCTGAAAAATCAGGAGATAATGTTCAGCGTCACGTCAATATTATTGCGGGTGGCGTTGGAGTACGGGCAGACAATATGCGCCGCATCGACCAGTTTCTTCGCCTCGGCGGCGTCCATCCCCGGCAGATGAATATTCAGCTTCGCTTCGATACCAAACCCGGTTGGCAGCGGGCCGATCCCCACTTCCCCTTCAATAAACGCGTCCTGCGGCAGGGTGATTTTGTCGCGGTTAGCCACAAACTTCATCGCGCCGAGGAAACAGGCCGAATAGCCTGCGGCAAACAGCTGTTCCGGGTTGGTCACTTCCCCGCCCGCGCCGCCCATCTCTTTGGGAACACCCAGTTTGACATCCAGAACGCCGTCGGACGAGGTGGCGCGGCCATCACGGCCCCCGGTGGCTTTGGCTTTGGCGGTATAAACAACTTTATCTAAAGACATGTTGAGTTCCTTATTTCAGGGTTGTGTGCAAGCTATGGACAGGTATAACGCAAGGCAACCTGAACCGCCATCTTTCGATAGTGCTGGCGCTGGGCCTGCTCATCGGCCCCGTCTTCAAACAGCAGGGTGAAGGTGTAGCTGTTGGCCACATAGTGAAAGCTGAAGCTGCTGATCAGGCGGTGCAGATCCCGGGCGTTGACCGTCTGGTTAAACAGCTGCTTCGCTTTTCCACGCTCAAGGATGGATTCCAGCAGCTCCAGCGCGCTGCGGTTTACCTGGCGCAGCAGCGCCGATTGCTGCATAAACCGTCCGCGCTGCATGTTCTCCATGCAGATAATCCGGATGTAATCCGGGTGGTCAGCGTGATAATCAAAAGTGGTTTCGACCAGATTCACCAGCGCTTCAACCGGCGGCAGCGCATCCAGACTGAGCTGCTTTTCACTGGCGCGGATCTGGGTGTAGACATACTCCAGCACCAGCAGATAGAGGTTCTCTTTGGTCTTAAAGTGATACACCACCATGCGTTTGGTGGTGCCTGCTTTTTCGGCAATCTGCTCCATGCGCGCGCCGTTCAGTCCGTACTCGGCAAACAGCGAGAGGGCGCTGAGAAAAATTTTGTCTTTCAGGCGGGATCCGTCACTGTTTTCTGCGTGTTCGCTGTCAGGGGTAGACACATCCGTTCCTTACTTAGCCACATGAGAACACAGGATTATCACCACCACAGCGGGATAACACAACTCTCAAACCCGGGGGCGTTTGCGGTAGAGCCAGAGCCCGGGGATCGAGAGCCCGATCGAGAGCGCGCCGACGATCGACGACGCTTTCAGGAAGTTGGTCAGCAGCATGATCATCTGCGCTTCGCTGTAGCCAAAATGGCTAATTTTCACCGCCGAAATCATCGCCGTATAGGCGGAGATGCCGGGAAACATCGGAATAACCGCCGCGACGGTAAACACCTTCGGGTGGGCCAGATACCAGCGCGACCACTGGATCCCGATGCTGCCTACCAGCATCGAGGCCATAAAGGTCGACCACTCGATGTTCAGCCCGGCAGTCATCATCGCCATCCGCGAGCCGTGACCGATGGCCCCCAATAACGCACACCAGGGCAGGGCGCGATGGGGAACGTTAAATACCATCGCGAAACCCACCGCCGGTATGGCCGACAGCACCATGTCCTGGGCCAGCGCCCACAGAAAATCGATTATGCCCATCCGCGCAGCCCCCATAAGGTCATGGCCATCACCACCCCGATACAGGTGGCCAGAGTCAGCAGGCTGGCAATCGCCCAGCGCGCCAGGCCGGTATTGATGTGCCCTTTAAACATATCAGCCACCGCATTGATCAGCGGAAACCCCGGCACCAGCAGCAGCACGCTGGCGGCCATGGCGATGGTGGGGGTGGTGGTGAAGGCCGGAACCCGCAGCAGCAGGCCGGAGACCGTAGTGGCGACAAAGGCGGTGATACAGAAGTTAATTTGCGGGTGCAGATGCCGGTGGGTCAGCACCTGTCGCACGTACATGGCGAGGGTACTGGCGATTAAGGTGACAAAGGCGCCGTCCCAGCCGCCGTTATTGAGCTTGCAGAAGCAGGCGCAGGAGAGGCCAACCATCAGCACCACCAGCCAGCGCGGATAGCGCAGCGGTTTGATCTGGCTGAAACGCTTTTCGACCCCCTGTGCATCCAGCAGCTTATGTTCCGCCATGATGACGATGTGCTGCACCTCGGTGACGACGTGCATGTTGATCCCGCGATCCTGGTTTTTGCGCGTGGAGGTCAGACACTGGCCCGCTTTAATGGTGGTTAGCACAATGGCATTCGAGGAGATCGCACTCTCCACGCTGTCCATGCCGAGCGCCAGCCCCAGTCGGGTGGAGAGCTCCTCCACCAGGGCGCTCTCTGCCCCGTGTTGCAATAAAAAAAGGCCGCACTGAATACACAGTCGCGTAGCGGCCCGTTGTGATGACTGATCTGCCTGCATCTGTTGCCCTGAGGAGAGAGTGACGGTTGGATAGTTGCAATGGTTACTTTTAGCACACAACCCGGTGGCGCTTGCTCTGGGTTAGATCAAGGTTTAGGCAGATTAGCGCCCCATGACAGTGAAAAGAGCGGAACAACTAATTATTAATTATTATGGGTTTTATATTTATATAGTTATATTTTTTATATTTAGAATATCTAACGTGCTTTTGTGGATAATATCACGGATAAGGGATTAACTTTTAATGCTGATTTTGCGATATTGACGCCGGTTTTGGCGGTGTATAAATTTGTGATGCTGGTTCTTATCGCACTCTCATTTCGCTCAGCTAATGAAAAAGGAAAAACATTACATTTTTACGTCGCCCTGTAAAAGAGACAGGTATTTCAAATGGATGAAAGACGTGGAATGATTGTATGAATGGATTCGGAGCGCCAATGCCGTCTAAAGGTTGTAAAAGCGCAATAATAATTAGTAAATCACCCATAATGCAAACCGGTCTCGGTAGCGTTATGTCTCGTTATTTTCCGGACTATGAGCGCGCATTTAGCCGGTCTCAGGAAGAACTCACGCTTCTTCAGCTACGCCGCGCTATTGTAGTTATTACGGATCTTTCTGGCGACCAGCGCAATGCGCGTAGCCTCTGTGAACAGTATTACAGGCTACAAAATCAGTATCGGGACATTCACTGGATTTATCTGGTTCCGCGTACCATTTATCCCCTTGCTGTCGAGCTCTTGATGCGGCCAGAAAGCACGTTGCTTTCCGACATTGAGCCCATTGAAGGCGTGGTGAACGCCATCCGATCCGGGAGCGAGCATGCGGAACGTATTAGTCAGACATTGTTAAAACCCGAGCCGGAAGAGTTTTATGACAATCAGGATGATGTCATGTTGACCTTTTCGGAACGAAAAGTACTGCGCCTGCTTGGCAAAGGATGGGGAATTAATCAGATCGCAACATTACTGAAAAAAAGTAATAAAACGGTAAGCGCGCAAAAGAATAGCGCCATGAGAAGACTCTCCTTAACCAGTAATGCCGAAATGTATGCGTGGATTAACAGCACCAAGGGAATGAAAGAGCTGAGTTTATTCTCTGCCTATGGAGAGCAAGACGAATGGAAAAGAGCGCCGCAAAAAGACATATCGCTATCGTCGAAAAGTGCATGATGAGTGCTATGGGGCTGAAGCACCTTTTTACCAGCCCGGTATTTAATGGTTATGAAGTACATCTGTTTAATAACATCGCCAGTTTTCAATCCACACTTAATTTTGTCCCGTATTCAACGTTAATTTATTCACTCTCAGATGAGCGTGAAGAACGACGCAATTGTCTGGTATGTATCAAAGAGCTGGCTGCCAGCCACGGTATGATTCAGCGCGTTGTGCTGGCGTCAGACGAGAAAGAAGCCAGCCTGATGAATCAGCTTTCACCTTCACGTCTGCACGGGATTATTCTCAAGTCCGATCCGCTGGCAAGTCTGCAGGAGCAGCTCAGCAAACTGTTGAATGAGAATCGCCGGGTGAATGACAGCATAAACAACCACTGGAATATTCATCGTGGTCGGCTGCTGAGCCCGACCGAACGCGCCATTTTACAGTTTATGTCCTGCGGCTATTCTATCCAGGAGATTGCTACCCAGCTGGATCGCAATATCAAAACCATCCGTGCGCATAAATTTAATGCCATGATGAAGCTCGGCGTGCACTCCGACGTGGGGCTTCTGGATGCGGCAGATATTCTGACGCACTTCCCGGTGCCCGATCACCGCGCGCCGCGCTTCCTTCCTGCGCTCCATTCCTGAGCCGCGATACAGCGCCTGTGCCAGTCCCGGGGCTGGCGCAGGGCTTACAGGCAAACGTCCACCCATGTGGCTTTGGTCAGATCGGCCATGCGTTCCGGTGAAATGCGCACCGCGCTGTGAATGGCGCCTGCTGCAGGCAGGACTTCGGCATACTCCCGCAGCGAAATATCGCAGTAGATCGCCAGCGGATTTTCCAGCCCGAAAGGGCATACACCCCCGACGGGATGGCCGGTCACGGTCACCACCTCGTCGCTGCTCAGCATCCGGGCTTTTGCGCCAAAGGTCTGCTTCAGCTTTTTGTTATCCAGGCGCGCGTCACCTTTGGCAACCACCAGAATTACCTCATCTTTAATTTTCAACGACAGCGTTTTCGCTATCTGACCCGGCGCGACATTATGCGCCTCGGCAGCCAGCGCAACGGTAGCGGTACTTTGACCCAGCTCGATGACTTCAACGTCAGGGGCATGGTCAGCAAAAAACTGGCGCACAGACTGCAAACTCATTGTTTCCTCCAGAAAAATACTCGGCGTAATCTGTCATAAGAAATTATGCTCTGTAAATATTCCCTAAGTAACAAAACTCCAACATCAGCGATTTCTGGATCCTCTTCACAATCACGGAAACCGGTTACAGTAACCGGTTGCAGACCGCGAATCAGAGATTAATACTGATTACGTCATTTCCCCTGTATCCCATAAATAATAAGAGTCGATTATGAAACCTATCCGTTTGAGCAGTACCGCTGGTAAGCGAACCAGCAAGGTGGTGAAAGTGGTATATGGAACACCGTGCGGCGTGACTGCGCCCGAAACGATCGTCTGACAGGAGAGCCGTTATGTCTGCCAACCATGCTGCGTTTAACCTGATATTCCGCTTTGTCGAAAACTATGTCAGCCCCATTGCCGGACGCATCTCTTCCCAGCGTCACGTGATGGCGATCCGCGACGGCTTTATCTCCGCCATGCCGTTTATGATTGTCGGCTCTTTCTTATTAGTGTTTGCCTACCCGCCGTTTTCACCGGACACCACCTGGGGCTTTGCCCGCGCCTGGCTGGATATGGCGAAACAGTTTGAAGGCCAGATCCTGACCCCGTTCGATATGACCATGGGGGTGATGTCTCTCTATATCTGCGCCGCTATCGCCTATAACCTCGGCAAGCACTACGTCAAATCGCACCAGCTCGATCCCTTCATGTGCGCCATGCTGTCGCTGATGGCCTTCCTGCTGATTGCTGCGCCAAAAACAAAAGGCATGCTGCCGGTGGACAGCCTCGGGGGAACCGGGATTTTCACCGCCATTCTGGTGGCGATCTACTGTGTGGAGATGATGCGTTTCCTGAAGGCGCACAACATCGGTATTCGCCTGCCGGATCAGGTTCCGCCGATGATCAAAAACTCCTTCGATCTGCTGATCCCGGTGCTGGTGGTGGTGTTAACCCTCTATCCGCTGAGCCTGTTCATTCAGTCGGAGTTTGGCATGCTGATCCCGCAGGCCATTATGGCTATCTTTAAGCCACTGGTATCCGCTGCGGATTCGCTGCCGGCAATCCTGCTGGCGGTGCTGATCGGCCATCTGCTGTGGTTTGCAGGCATTCACGGGGCGGCGATTGTCTCCGGGATGCTGCAGATGTTCTGGCTGACCAACCTCGGGCTTAACCAGACCGCGCTGGCGCAGAGCGCGCCGCTGCCGCATATCTTTATGGAAGCGTTCTGGACCTTCTTCATTGTGATTGGCGGCTCCGGGGCGACGATGGGGCTGGTGTTCTGCTACCTGCGTAGCCGTTCGGCGCACCTGCGTTCGATTGGTCGTTTGAGCGTGGTGCCGAGTCTTTTCAACATCAACGAACCGGTGATCTTTGGTACGCCGATCGTTATGAACCCGGTGTTCTTTATTCCGTTCCTGCTGGCCCCGATGGTGAATGCGGTGCTGGCGTGGGCGGCGATGAAGCTGGATCTGATTGGGCGCGTGATTTCCGTAGTGCCGTGGACGGCGCCGGCGCCAGTGGGGGCCGCCTGGGCGCTGGGCTGGGATTTCCGCGCGGCGGTCCTGGTGGTGCTGTTAGCCCTCGTTTCCGCCATCATCTACTACCCGTTCTTCAAAGTGTACGAGAAGCAGCTGCTGGCGCAGGAAGCCGAAGAGGCTCAGCGTGCCGACGAAGAAAGTCAGCAGGTGGCATAGGTAAAAGCAAAACGGCAACCAAAAGGTTGCCGTTTTTAATGTGTGTACCCTCTCCCCGTGGGAGAGGGCCAGGGTGAGGGCATCAGGCCGCACCCGTTTATTTAAGCGTGCAGTCCCCGCACTGCTGCACATCCGGCAGGCGATAGCGCTGGCAGCAGGTGCGACGCACCAGCAACCCGTCGCGCGGAACCACCGTACGATAAAGCGGGTTATCACGCCCATCCGACAGCTGGCGGGCAAAGAAGATGGACTGGCGCAGCGCGTCGACCTTCTCATCACCCAGCAGGGTTTTCATTTCGGTCAGATACCAGTGAATTAAATACCCGGTATTGCTCCAGATAAGCTTGCCATTGATCTCACCTGTCTCTTCCAGCGCCTCAACCACCGGGATCAGCGCCCGGGTAATCAGCACTTCAATTCTTTGCTGCGCAGAAAGCGAGGTCGTCTGACTGTCTTCCTGGACGTCGATCCAGAAGCAGGCGGCGCGCCCGGTTTCGTGAAACTCAACGTGGAAGTGCTCAGGGGAGAGATCCAGCGCCACGTCCTGAGTGAGCAGGGCCAGCATCATCGGCGGCACCATCAGCCCGATATACCATTGCGCCCACAGCGACAGCAGCGGCTTGTTTTCGCGCGCTAACGTAGGTTGATTGCGATAGATGTGATCCGCATAGGTCGCCAGCAGCGACTGCAGTTCGGCAGGGCGTTGCCACTGTGCCAGCGTCAGGGCGTGATGCGGAGGCGTTTCATCCAGCTTAATGACATCCAGCATATGCGCACGCGTTTCGGCAATGGCATCGCGTACCGCATCCGCAAGCCCTGAAGGCCCGGTCGGAAGGCGGGTTTGCCAGATAACATTCTCAATGACGTGTGCGGAGCGTATGGCCATAAGTGAGCTGGATAAAAATCTAAATGATAATGATTGCCAATCCTAACTATAGATAAAACCGTGCGCAAGATTTTTTACACATTTACGCCCTGCGCTGACAAATGAGAAATTATATCATATGATATTGGTTATCATTATCGAGGCGGGAGACAGATCATGTTGAGCAGAGCGTTAGGGAGTGGATGGGGAGTGATACTGCCGGGGGCGATGATGGCCGGGCTGGCCTTTACCGATCTGTCGCTGGCGGTCTGGAAACTGATTATCGTGTCGGGATTGCTGATCTCATCCGCCATGATCTGGCATAAACAACTACGGCACTTTGTGCTGCTGCCATCCTGTGTCGCGCTGATTGCGGGCATGTGGGTTCTGGCGATGAATCTGAACTGAGAGGATAACAAGAGAGAATTGCAGGAGAGAGATAAGATAATTGGTGCGAGGGGGGGGACTCGAACCCCCACATCCTAAGGACACTAACACCTGAAGCTAGCGCGTCTACCAATTCCGCCACCTTCGCACAGTCATCTTATTTTATTGATATCGCCTCGTTGGTGCGAGGGGGGGGACTCGAACCCCCACATCCTAAGGACACTAACACCTGAAGCTAGCGCGTCTACCAATTCCGCCACCTTCGCCCAGTGCGAGCAATATCAATCATGGTTGTTGGTGCGAGGGGGGGGACTCGAACCCCCACATCCAAAGGACACTAACACCTGAAGCTAGCGCGTCTACCAATTCCGCCACCTTCGCATACCAACGATACAAAAAAGTATCGCAACCACGGAGGCGCATTCTAGATGTTTTCAGCTATTCGTCAACAGATAATTGTGCCGGATGTTTTGATTGTTGCAAAAATGGCCCGATCGGGGAGATCGGGCCAGATGTGGACGTTACTTCTTCGCCTGACGGGTCATGATCGCGCGGTAGATCTTAAAGCGGCCGGTCTGGGCCAGTACTTCGTGGAAGCCGAAGACTTCATCCAGCACTTTCGGATACGGCAGGAAGGCGTTCGCCACGATGCGCAGCTCACCGCCGCTGTTCAGATGGCGTACCGCGGTGCGGATCAGCGTCTGTGCGGCTTCGAGGCTGGTTTCCATCCCGTCATGGAACGGCGGGTTGGAGATGATCATATCGAAACGACCGGTCACGTCGGAGAGCACGTTGGAGGCGAATACCTCACCTTCAATGCCGTTAGCGGCCAGGGTCGCGCGGCTGGCTTCAATCGCGGATGCGCCGACATCGGTGAGGGTTAAACGCACCTTCGGCGAGTGGCTGGCGAGTACTACGGAGAGCACGCCTGCGCCACAGCCGACATCCAGCACTTTACCTTTGGTGTGCGGCGTGAAGGTGGAGAGCAGCAGCTGGCTACCAACGTCCAGACCGTCACGGCTGAAGACGCCCGGCAGCGTTTTGATGGTCAGGCCATCCAGCTGATATTCGCCCCAGTATTTTTCTGCGTCGAAGGTCGGTTTTTTGTCCAGACGACCATGGTACAGGCCACAGCGGCGGGCGCTGTCGACTTTGTTCAGCGTGGCATAATCTGCCAGCATCTGCTCGGCGCTGCGCACGCCGCTGCGGTTTTCACCGACCACGAAAATATCGCAGCCCACTGGCAGCAGGGAGAGCAGGTTCATCAGCTGGAACTGGGCTTCGGGTTTGTTCTTCGGCCAGTAGTAGATCAGCGTATCGCAGTCCGCCACGTCGCTCTGCTCAGCTACCAGGCTGTAGCGAACACGCTCGCCCATCTGGCGGCTCAGTAACTGCCAGTGGTGATACTGCTGGGTGTGGGCGCGGCTCTCAGCGCACTCGAAACGGGCAGGCAGGTCATCCTGCATATCTCCGGCAAACAGAATACGGCTTTGTTCGAAATCATCACTGTGGCGCAGCAAGACTTCACTTGCCGGGGTAAATGCAGACATGAATTGTTCCTCAATAAACTCAGGCGGGGATTATAGTAGGTAGATGGCGCAGATTCGACACATTTGGTATATTTGCGCGCCTGACAGACAGGAGTTTTCGCAATGGCATCCCGACGAGACAGGCAATTACAGCAACTGGGCATCACCCAGTGGGCGTTGCGTCGCCCGGCGGCCTTGCAGGGCGAAATCGCCATCTCGCTTCCGGCGCACATTCGCCTGGTGATGGTGGCGCAGGAACTGCCCGCGCTGAACGAGCCGTTGATTGCTGACGTGCTGCGCGCCCTGAAGCTGGACGCCGATCAGGTGCTGCAGCTGACGCCCGAGCGCGTAGCCATGCTGCCGCCAGACGGTCGCTGTAACAGCTGGCAGCTTGGCGTGACGGAAGAGATGGCACTGGAGGGCGGCAACCTGGCCACCCCGGTATTGGACGAACTTAACGCGAACCCGGCGGCACGTCGCGCGCTGTGGCAACAAATCTGCGAACATGAACACAATTTCTTCCCTCACGACGACTGATTTAGCCCAGGCTTTTGAGATCGAAAAACGCGCCCACGCCTTTCCGTGGAGTGAAAAAACGTTTGCCAGCAACCAGGGCGAGCGTTACCTCAACTATCGGCTGGATGTCGATAATACCCTGGCGGCTTTCGCCATTACGCAGGTCGTTCTGGATGAGGCGACGCTGTTTAACATCGCCGTGGATCCTGCCTTTCAGCGCCGTGGGCTGGGCAGAGCGCTGCTGGAACATTTAATTCGCGAGCTGGAAACACGAGACGTTTTCACGCTGTGGCTGGAAGTACGCGCCTCGAACGCCGCCGCCATCGCACTCTATGAAAGCCTGGGCTTCAACGAGGCGACGATCCGCCGTAACTACTACCCCACCGCAGAAGGACGTGAAGACGCCATCATCATGGCTCTGCCGCTTGGATAACTAAAAAGGTTGTAACGATGAACTGGGACTGGATTTTCTTTGATGCTGACGAAACGCTGTTTACGTTTGATTCGTTTGGCGGCTTACAGCGGATGTTTCTCGACTACAGCGTGACCTTTACCGCTGAAGATTTCCAGGATTACCAGCTGGTGAACAAACCGCTGTGGGTGGATTACCAGAACGGAGCCATCACCGCGTTACAGCTGCAGCATCAACGTTTCCAGGGATGGTCTGAGCGTCTGAACGTTCCGCCAGGCGATCTGAACCACGCCTTCCTTAACGCGATGGCCGAGATCTGCGCCCCGCTGCCGGGTGCCGCGTCGCTGCTCGCCTCCCTGAAAGGAAAGGCGAAGCTCGGGATCATCACCAACGGCTTTACCGCCCTGCAACAGATCCGCCTTGAGCGCACCGGTTTCCGTGACTATTTTGATCTGTTAGTGATCTCCGAACAGGTTGGCGTGGCCAAACCGGCCGCGAAAATCTTTGATTATGCGCTGGCCCAGGCCGGAAACCCTGACCGGGCAAAGGTGTTGATGGTAGGGGATACGGCAGAGTCCGATATCCTTGGCGGGATGAACGCCGGGCTGTCCACCTGCTGGCTGAATGCGCATAACCGCCCCCTGCCGGAAGGAATCAAACCGACCTGGACCGTGGCCTCCCTGAGCGAACTGGAGCAACTCCTGTGTAAACATTGATTGCCTGCCCCCCGTTGATGGGTAAAATAGCCGCAAATTCGTATTCCAAATGCGTGGCGTACTGCCGCGCTTATTAAAGAAGATTTTACTATGACGTTGTCTCCTTATCTGCAAGAGGTGGCCAAGCGCCGCACTTTTGCCATTATCTCTCACCCGGATGCCGGTAAAACCACCATCACCGAAAAGGTGCTGCTGTTCGGACAGGCGATCCAGACCGCCGGTACGGTAAAAGGCCGTGGTTCCAGCCAGCATGCAAAATCTGACTGGATGGAGATGGAAAAGCAGCGTGGTATCTCGATTACCACCTCCGTGATGCAGTTCCCGTATCACGACTGCCTGGTGAACCTGCTCGATACCCCGGGGCACGAAGACTTCTCCGAAGATACCTACCGTACCCTGACGGCGGTGGACTGCTGCCTGATGGTCATCGATGCCGCGAAAGGTGTTGAAGATCGTACCCGCAAGCTGATGGAAGTTACCCGTCTGCGCGATACGCCGATCCTCACCTTTATGAACAAACTCGACCGTGACATCCGCGATCCGATGGAAGTGATGGACGAAGTGGAGCGCGAGCTGAAGATCGCCTGCGCGCCAATCACCTGGCCAATTGGCTGCGGCAAGCTGTTCAAAGGGGTTTACCACCTCTATAAAGACGAAACTTACCTGTATCAGACCGGTAAAGGTCACACCATTCAGGACGTGCGCGTCGTGAAAGGGCTGGATAACCCGGAACTGAACGCGGCGGTCGGCGATGAGCTGGCAGAGCAGCTGCGTGACGAGCTGGAGCTGGTAAAAGGTGCGTCCCACGAGTTCGATCAGGATCTGTTCCTCGCGGGCGAAATCACCCCAGTCTTCTTCGGTACCGCGCTGGGTAACTTCGGCGTCGACCATATGCTGGACGGTCTGGTGGAGTGGGCGCCGCAGCCGATGCCGCGTAAAACCGACACCCGTGAAGTGGTCGCCAGCGAAGAGAAGTTCACCGGCTTCGTATTTAAGATTCAGGCCAACATGGACCCGAAACACCGTGACCGCGTGGCCTTTATGCGCGTGGTGTCCGGTAAATACGAAAAGGGCATGAAGCTGCGCCAGGTGCGTACCGGTAAGGACGTGGTGATCTCCGATGCGCTGACCTTTATGGCCGGTGACCGTTCCCATGTGGAAGAGGCCTACCCGGGCGACATCATTGGTCTGCATAACCACGGCACCATCCAGATTGGTGACACCTTCACCCAGGGCGAGATGATGAAGTTCACCGGTATTCCGAACTTCGCGCCGGAACTGTTCCGTCGTATCCGCCTGCGGGATCCGCTGAAGCAGAAACAGCTGCTGAAAGGGCTGGTTCAGCTGTCGGAAGAGGGGGCCGTGCAGGTGTTCCGCCCCATTTCCAATAACGATCTGATTGTCGGCGCCGTCGGGGTGCTGCAGTTCGACGTGGTGGTTGCCCGTCTGAAGAGCGAATACAACGTTGAAGCGATTTACGAATCGGTCAACGTGGCGACGGCGCGCTGGGTAGAGTGTTCTGACGTGAAGAAATTCGAAGAATTTAAGCGTAAGAACGAGATCCAGCTGGCACTGGACGGTGGTGATAACCTCACCTATATCGCCCCAACCATGGTCAACCTGAACCTGGCGCACGATCGTTACCCGGACGTTCAGTTCCGCAAAACCCGCGAGCACTAATCCCTTCTCAGAGCACGGCAGCCGCCGTGCTCTGCTTAAATCCCTGCCTTATTAATCCCTTGCGGAATGTTCTTAATTCATCATCTTTTGTTACTTGTTGCTCATTTTTTAGCCGATTCTGAAAGCAGCGCGCCGAGAGTGATCTATATTTAACTCAGTGTTTAACACCGGGCGCAGATGAAAGCTCCACTCAATGCGTGTTGATAAGGTTCTCATCTCGCCCGAGTGTTGATTGGTAGTATGAAAGACTACTTACGCATGATGATTTACGCTCGAATTCGGAGCAAAACACAGGAATACATCGATGAATACTAAAAAATTGAAGATTTCGAAAACTCTGCTGGCGGTAATGATGGGTAGTGCTCTGGTATGCGGTTCTGCAATGGCAGAAACCACCGCCACGGAAAAAGCACAGTCCACAGCGAATACCGCAGGGGAAAAAATCGATAACTCTATGAATAAAGTCGGTAACTTCATGGATGACAGCTCTATCACAGCAAAAGTAAAAGCTGCGCTGGTGGATGCTGATGACATCAAGAGCACCGATATTTCCGTAGAAACCGAGAAAAACGTTGTTACGCTGAGCGGCTTTGTTGAAAGCCAGGCGCAGGCTGAAAAAGCTGTTGCCGTGGCGAAAAAGGTAGAGGGTGTGACCTCTGTCAGCGACAAACTGCACGTGCGTGACGGTAAAGAGCAGTCTGCCAAAGGCTATGCGGGCGATACCGCAACGACCAGCGAAATCAAAGCTAAACTGTTAGCGGATGACATCGTGCCATCACGTAAAGTGAAAGTTGAAACCACCGATGGTGTTGTTCAGCTGAGCGGTACCGTTGATTCAAAAGCACAGAGTGACCGTGCTGAGAGCATCGCAAAAGCCATTGATGGCGTGAAAAGTGTTAAAAACGATCTGAAAGTTAAATAAAACACCACAATCGTCCTTCTGGCTGAGGCCAGAAGGCGAGATAAGAATTACACCTTAGATATCGCCGTGAGCAACCTGAGCGCTCACCATGCGGTCGACATTAACTATGGTTAAGGAGAGTCTTATGTTTCGTTGGGGCATCATTTTTCTGGTAATCGCGTTAATTGCCGCCGCTCTGGGTTTTGGTGGTCTGGCTGGTACTGCGGCGGGCGCAGCGAAAATCGTCTTCGTCGTCGGTATTATCCTGTTCCTGGTTAGCCTGTTCACCGGACGCCGTCGTCCATAGCTCAGGTTATAGGTACTTTGAAGAAAAAGGCTCATGGTTAACATGAGCCTTTTTTTATGTCTGACGTTCGTCAGCATCCGATTTGAGTCATACGTCAGGTATAGGCTACTGTGTAGTAACAGAATAAATAAAAAAACAGGAAAGCAGAGGTGGGACAGCGAATTCCGGTCACGCTCGGCAACATTGCGCCGTTGGCGCTGAAACCTTTTCGACCAGGCCAGATAGCCCTGGTGTGTGAGGGCGGCGGCCAGCGAGGGATCTTCACGGCAGGCGTCCTGGACGAATTCATGCGCGCGCAGTTTAATCCGTTCGATCTCTATTTCGGCACCTCCGCCGGGGCGCAGAATCTGTCGGCCTACGTCTGCAATCAGCCGGGCTATGCCCGCAAAGTGATCATGCGTTACACCACCTCCCGCGACTTCTTCGATCCGCTGCGCTTTGTGCGCGGCGGCAATCTGATCGATCTTGACTGGCTGCTGGATGCCACCGCCAGCAAAATGCCGCTGGCGATGGATAACGCCTCGCGGCTGTTCGATACCGGCAAAGCTTTCTGGATGTGCGCCTGTCGCGGCGATGACTACTCGGCCAGCTACTTCTCACCACAAAAAGAGAACTGGCTCGATATCCTTCGCGCCTCCAGTGCGATCCCCGGCTTCTACCGTACCGGCGCGGCGCTGGACGGCATCGCCTATCTGGACGGCGGGGTCAGCGACGCGATCCCGGTGCAGGAGGCGGCCCGACGCGGGGCGCAAACTATCGTGGTGATCCGTACCGTGCCGTCGCAGATGTACTATACACCGGAGTGGTTTAAGCGGATGGAGCGCTGGCTGGGCGCCAGCAGCCTGCAACCGATGCTGAATCTGGTCTCACATCACGAGGCCAGCTACCACACCATCCAGCGTTTTATCGAGAAGCCGCCGGGCAAGCTGCGGATCTTTGAAATTTATCCCCCGCGGCCGCTCAACAGTATGGCGCTGGGTAGTCGCGTGCCCGCCCTGCGCGACGACTACAAAACCGGGCGCCTGTGCGGGCGCTATTTCCTGGCGACGGTGGGCAAACTGCTGGCCGAGCGTCCGCCGCTGCGTCGGATCATCGCCCCGGCCACGAGGGTGGTGCCCCCGGCAAGCGTCGCCAACGACGTGGTTGCCACACCGCTGGTGATTACGCCCCAGGCCAATGACACCCTGTTTGATAGCGAGGATCTGGCGTGACTTACCGCTTTATCGATACCCATTGCCACTTTGATTTCCCACCTTTCACCGACGATGAGCCCGCCAGCATCCAGCGTGCCGCCGACGCCGGGGTGACGGCGATTGTGGTGCCCGCCATTGATGTGGCGAGCATCGATCGTGTCCTGCGCCTCGGGGCGCGCTATCCGACGCTCTATATGGCCCTGGGCCTGCACCCGATTGTGATCGAATCTCATCGCGATGAGCATCTTGACCAGCTGGAAGCGGTGCTGGCGGCGCGACCGGAAAGGCTGGTGGCGGTGGGGGAGATCGGCCTCGATCTCTACCGGGAGGATCCTCACTTCGATCGTCAGGAGACGATCCTCGATGCGCAGCTGAAGCTGGCGAAACGCTACGATCTGCCGGTGATCCTCCATTCCCGGCGCACTCATGACAAACTGGCGATGCACCTCAAGCGCCAGGATCTGCCCCGGACCGGCGTGGTCCATGGCTTTGCCGGCAGCCTGCAGCAGGCGCAGCGCTTCGTGGAGATGGGGTATAAAATTGGCGTTGGCGGCACCATCACCTATCCACGGGCCAGTAAAACCCGGGATGTGATGGCGCAATTACCGCTTTCCGCTCTGCTGCTGGAAACGGACGCCCCGGATATGCCCCTCAACGGTTTTCAGGGCCAGCCGAACCGCCCGGAACAGGCGGCGAGAGTATTTGCTACGTTGTGTGAACTGCGTGACGAACCCGCGGATGAGATCGCTGAGGCGCTGCTGAACAACACCCGCACGCTGTTCGATCTGCCGCTATAAGTAGAGCGCCGGGCGGATCACTCTGATCCGCTCCCGCTCCAGCATCTGTGCCAGGGGTTCAACATCCTCTGCCGTGGCGCTGCGCCAGTGCCGGGCTTCACCATAGACGCCATGTGCATGAAAGGCGTTGATCCTGACGGGCACGTCCCCTAACCGACGAATAAACGCGATCAGTTCCCGGCGGTGCGTCAGGTAATCGCAGTGATCCGGGATCACCAGCAGACGCAGCTCGCTCAGCCGGTTGTGCCCCGCCAGCCAGCGGATGCTGTGCTTGATCGGTGCGTTGTCACGCCCGGTCAGGTAGCGGTGATGTTCATTATCCCAGGCCTTGAGATCCAGCATCGCCCCGTCAAACACCGGGAGCAGTTTTCGCCAGCCGGTCTCGCTTAACAGGCCGTTGCTGTCCACCAGGCAGGACAAGTGCTGCAACAGCGGATCGGCTTTCAGGGTCGCAAACAGCGCCAGCAGAAACGGCAACTGGGTGGTAGCTTCCCCGCCGCTGACGGTGATGCCGGAGATAAAGGGCGACACCTTGCGGACCTGCGCCACCACCTCCTCGACGCTTAACCGCTGCGCCATCGGCGTCGCCTGCTGCGGGCACATCTGCAGACAGGTGTCGCACTGCTGACAATGGGCCTCATCCCACCAGACCCGTCCGGCCTGAATGTTCAGCGCGTCATGCGGGCAGTGCGGTACGCAGGCGGCGCAGTCGTTGCACCGTCCTATCGTCCACGGGTTATGGCAGGTTTTACAGCGCAGGTTACAGCCCTGCAGGAACAGGGCCAGGCGACTGCCGGGCCCGTCGACGCAGGAAAACGGGATAACCTTACTGACTAAAGCGCATCTGTTGTTCATGGCTTATCACGCGCGGCTGGCGCTCCAGAATGCGGGTGTTGCGGGCAGCTTCTTCGCCCAGCCAGGTGGTGTTGGTGCGGGACCCTTCAGCGCGGTATTTTTCCAGATCGGAGAGCCGCACCATATAGCCGGTCACGCGGACCAGATCGTTACCCGAGACATTGGCGCTGAACTCGCGCATCCCGGCGCGGAAGGCGCCCAGACAGAGTTCCACCACCGCCTGCGGATTGCGTTTGATGGTTTCGTCCAGGGTCAGAATGTCGCTGATCCCGGCGTGATAGTGCCGGTGATGCGGCGCCACCGCCAGCAGATGGCTGATGGGGTCGGGCTCATCGCCGTAAGGCAGACGCGCCCCCGGCGTGGTGCCGACGTCAGAGCTGATCCCCGACTGGGCATGCAGCATAGCGCGCTGTTTCCAGCCGTATCTGACCGGCGTATGTTCCACAAAGGCCGCCAGCTGTTCGCTGATGCGGTAGCCCAGCGCATTGGCCTGGACATCCTTGCCGTAGCGCCCTTTAAGCCCGGCTTTCTCGCACAGCACGTTCACCGCCTCGGCCAGGCCATACATGCCAAACATCGGCACAAAACGGTCCGGATCGATCAGCCCTTCTTTAACCAGGAAGCTATTCTCAAAGAAACCGGACTGTTGGTACAGGACGTCGCAGCGTGCATTGATGATGGCGATCTGCTGTTGGCAGTAGTGTGGCAGCATGCGGGTGAAGAACGCCTCTGGGGTATCGCTCTGTTCCGCGATGGCTTTCAGATTGAGGCGCACCAGGGTGCTGCCTCCGCCACCCAGCGGCAGGGAGTTGTAACAGCTGACCACGCCAAAACCGTTTTTTGTGAAAATTTTATCATTTTCCGGCCCGTTGGCGATATGCGGCTTACTGCATTCGCAGATATTGCTGGCCACCTCCAGCAGCAGATCGTCCGGGGTGATCTCAGGATCATAAATAAAGGTCAGATTGGGTGAGACCTGCTTAAGCTCTGCATCAGCACGTAAAATGGCGCGCGTTACCGGGCCATCGGCCGGGCCAATATTGGCGTGGACAAAGGCATCCGGCAGGGTGCGATCGAGATAGCGCCAGAAACGTTTTATTCGAATATCGATTTCTTGTTGTGTTAGAATTCTAACATACGGCTGCAGTAGCGTATCGAGATGGCCGAGGAACACCGGCATGCCGGTAACGGACGGAACGTGGTGGTAAAGGATGGTTAACAGCGACAGGGCATCGTCCAGATCCTGCGCCCCTTCCAGCTCCAGCCATTGCGAACCCTGTTTCAGGAACAGCGCATAGTCCGGTAACACATAGCGCGGCTTGTACGGCGCGTGGCCTTCAAACATATCGCAAATAAACCCCGCCTCCAGCGCCTGACGCGCTTCAGGGGGAAGCGACGGATAAGGCAGATTGTTTTCCGCCTCAAGCGCCAGAAAGTGGCGTTTTTGTTCGGGGCTTAACACCGGGCTTGTCACAATTTGCTGGCAACGTAGTTGCAGGCCATCGGGGGACATATTCGCTTCCTTCTTTTTCTGCAGTGGTGGGGAAGAATTGTAGAAAGCTTCTCGTCGGTGGCCATTGATCCTGCGCGTGTGCCTGGCGCTTTAATCAGCAGTTGTAGCTAAAATATTTGAAGTTGATCTCATTACGGTTATGCAAATTTGTATGCGGATTTCCTTAACTGTGATGAATGTCGAAGTGAGAATGCGGGTGGATGTTAGAATACTCACAGACCCGCAAGGTAAAATTTTACGGCTATACGCCGGGAGAATGTTATGACCGATTTAACCGCAAGCAGCCTGCGCGCCCTGAAACTGATGGATCTGACCACCCTGAATGACGACGACACCAACGAGAAAGTGATCGCCCTGTGTCATCAGGCAAAAACCGCCGTGGGCAACACCGCGGCCGTCTGTATCTATCCGCGTTTCATTCCGATCGCGCGTAAAACGCTGAACGAGCAGGGTACGCCGGACGTGCGTATCGCCACTGTCACCAACTTCCCACACGGTAATGACGATATCGGGATCGCCCTGGCAGAGACCCGCGCCGCTATCGCTTACGGTGCCGATGAAGTGGACGTGGTCTTCCCGTATCGCGCGCTGATCGCCGGTAATGAGCAGATCGGTTTCGATCTGGTGAAAGCCTGCAAAGAAGCCTGCGCTGCGGCAAACGTGCTGCTGAAAGTGATCATCGAAACCGGCGAGCTGAAAGAAGAAGCGCTGATTCGTAAAGCGTCTGAAATCTCCATCAAAGCGGGTGCTGATTTCATTAAAACCTCTACCGGTAAAGTGCCGGTAAACGCCACTCCGGAAAGCGCTCGCATCATGATGGAAGTGATCCGCGATATGGGCGTGGAAAAAACCGTGGGCTTCAAACCGGCAGGCGGCGTACGTACTGCGGAAGACGCGCAGCAGTTCCTGGCGATTGCCGACGAGCTGTTCGGTGCCGACTGGGCCGACTCCCGCCACTACCGCTTTGGCGCCTCCAGCCTGCTGGCCAGCCTGCTGAAAGCGCTGGGTCACGGCGACGGTAAGAGCGCAAGCAGCTACTAAGATTTGAATTGCCGGGTGACGCGTAGCGCTCCCGGCCTACTTTCGGGAGGTTACCGTGTTTCTCGCACAAGAAATTATTCGTAAAAAACGTGATGGTCATGCTTTAAGCGACGAAGAGATCCGTTTCTTTATCAACGGCATTCGCGACAATACCATCTCTGAAGGGCAGATTGCGGCCCTGGCGATGACCATTTTCTTCCACGATATGGCGATGCCGGAGCGCGTGTCGCTGACCATGGCGATGCGGGATTCAGGGACCGTTCTGGACTGGAAGAGCCTTAATCTTAATGGCCCGATCGTGGATAAACACTCCACCGGCGGCGTGGGTGATGTCACCTCGCTGATGCTGGGCCCAATGGTCGCTGCCTGCGGCGGCTATATTCCAATGATCTCCGGGCGCGGCCTCGGCCATACCGGCGGCACGCTCGACAAACTGGAAGCCATCCCGGGCTTCGATATCTTCCCGGATGACAATCGCTTCCGCGACATTATTAAGGACGTGGGTGTGGCGATTATCGGCCAGACCAGCTCCCTTGCCCCGGCGGATAAGCGTTTTTACGCCACGCGTGACATTACCGCGACCGTCGACTCCATCCCACTGATCACCGCCTCGATCCTCGCCAAGAAGCTGGCTGAAGGTCTGGATGCGCTGGTGATGGACGTCAAAGTGGGCAGCGGCGCCTTTATGCCGACCTATGAACTCTCTGCCGCGCTGGCCGAAGCGATCGTTGGCGTCTCCAACGGCGCAGGCGTGCGCACCACCGCGCTGCTCACCGACATGAACCAGGTCCTGGCCTCCAGCGCCGGTAACGCCGTCGAAGTACGTGAAGCGGTGCAGTTCCTGACCGGCGAATACCGTAATCCGCGTCTGCTCGATGTGACCATGGCGCTGTGCGTTGAGATGCTGATCTCAGGCAACCTGGCGAAAGATGACGCCGAAGCCCGCGCTAAACTGCAGGCGGTGCTGGATAACGGCAAAGCGGCCGAGATCTTTGGCCGGATGGTCGCCGCGCAGAAAGGCCCGACCGACTTCGTGGAAAATTACGCCAAATACCTGCCAACCGCGATGCTCAGCAAAGCGGTCTACGCGGATACCGAAGGCTTTGTCTCGGCAATGGACACCCGCGCGCTGGGTATGGCGGTGGTGTCGATGGGCGGCGGTCGTCGTCAGGCGTCGGATACCATTGATTACAGCGTCGGCTTCACCGACATGGCCCGTCTGGGCGACAGCGTTGACGGCCAACGTCCGCTGGCGGTGATCCACGCGAAAGATGAAAACAGCTGGCAGGATGCGGCGAAAGCCGTGAAGGCGGCCATTACTCTGGCAGATAAAGCGCCAGAAACCACGCCTTGTGTCTATCGTCGTATTACCGAATAGCGGTATACTGATCTGATCGCTTTTTTATAAGCACTGAGTACGGAGAACATATGAAACGTGCATTTATTATGGTGCTGGACTCATTCGGCATCGGCGCTACAGAAGACGCAGATCGCTTTGGTGACACAGGTGCAGATACCATGGGTCACATCGCAGAAGCCTGTGCAAAAGGCGAAGCGAACACCGGGCGTCAGGGCCCGCTGAATTTGCCAAACCTGACCCGTCTGGGTCTGGTGAAAGCCCACGAAGGCTCTACCGGCAACGTTGCCGCGGGTATGGATGGCAACGCGGAAGTGGTGGGCGCATACGCCTGGGCGCACGAGCTCTCTTCCGGGAAAGACACCCCGTCAGGTCACTGGGAAATCGCTGGTGTACCGGTTCTGTTCGACTGGGGCTACTTCTCTGACCACGAAAACAGCTTCCCGCAGGAGCTGCTGGATAAGCTGGTTGAGCGCGGCAACCTGCCGGGCTACCTCGGCAACTGCCACTCCTCCGGGACGGTGATTCTCGATCAGCTCGGCGAAGAGCACATGAAAACCGGCAAGCCGATCTTCTACACTTCGGCTGACTCCGTGTTCCAGATTGCCTGCCACGAAGAGACCTTTGGCCTGGATCGTCTGTACGAGCTGTGCGAAATCGCCCGTGAAGAGCTGACCGAAGGCGGCTACAACATTGGCCGCGTGATCGCGCGTCCGTTTGTGGGCGACAAAGCGGGTAACTTCCAGCGTACCGGCAACCGTCACGACCTGGCCGTTGAGCCACCAGCACCAACCGTGCTGCAAAAACTGGTCGATGAGAAAGAGGGCCAGGTGGTTTCCGTCGGTAAAATTGCGGACATCTACGCCAACTGCGGTATCACCAAAAAAGTGAAAGCTACCGGTCTGGACGCGCTGTTTGACGCCACCGTGAAAGAGATGAAAGAAGCAGGCGACAACACCATCGTCTTCACCAACTTCGTAGACTTCGACTCCTCCTGGGGCCACCGTCGCGACGTTGCAGGCTACGCTGCGGGTCTGGAGCTGTTCGACCGCCGTCTGCCGGAGCTGATGGAGCTGGTAGGGGAAGATGACATTCTGATCCTGACCGCCGACCACGGCTGCGACCCGACCTGGACCGGTACCGACCACACCCGTGAGCACATTCCGGTGCTGGTGTACGGCCCGAAAGTGAAACCAGGCTCGCTGGGCCACCGTGAATCCTTCGCGGATATCGGCCAGACCATCGCGAAATACTTTGGTACGTCTGACATGGAATATGGCAAAGCCATGTTCTGATTTTGATGGGTGCGGCCTGATGCCCTCACCCCGACCCTCTCCCACAGGGAGAGGGAGAACATCATGTAGGCTGGGTAAGGCGCAGCCGCCACCCGGCAAAAACAACAATATAAAAGGATCTGAAGATGGCAACTCCTCACATTAATGCAGAGATGGGTGATTTCGCTGACGTCGTATTGATGCCGGGCGACCCACTGCGCGCGAAGCACATCGCGGAAACTTTCCTCGAAGACGTGCGTGAAGTGAACAACGTTCGCGGCATGCTGGGCTTCACCGGGACCTATAAAGGCCGCAAAATTTCCGTAATGGGTCACGGCATGGGTATCCCATCCTGCTCCATCTACACCAAAGAGCTGATCACCGATTTCGGCGTGAAGAAAATCATCCGCGTGGGCTCCTGTGGCGCCGTGCGTATGGACGTTAAGCTGCGTGACATCGTGATCGGCATGGGGGCTTGCACCGATTCCAAAGTAAACCGTATGCGTTTCAAAGATCACGACTTCGCGGCGATTGCTGACTTCGGCATGGTACGTGACGCAGTTGACGCTGCCAAAGCGCTGGGCGTTGAAGCTCGCGTGGGTAACATCTTCTCTGCGGACCTGTTCTATGCGCCAGACGGCGGCGAGATGTTCGACGTGATGGAAAAATACGGCATCCTGGGCGTGGAAATGGAAGCGGCAGGCATCTACGGTGTGGCAGCAGAATTCGGTGCGAAAGCCCTGACCATCTGCACCGTGTCTGACCATATCCGTACTCACGAGCAGACCACTGCCGCTGAGCGTCAGACCACCTTCAACGATATGATCAAAATCGCGCTGGAATCCGTTCTGCTGGGCGATAAAGAGTAAGCATTCCCTTGGGGGCATGCTGCCCCCATTTTTTTTAAATCTATTCATATTCTCCCTCCTGCTTCGCCATTTCCCTTTACATTTCATTTGAATATGCTATGAAATTCATTCAAGTATCTATTCACAAAACCATTCACTGATGACAACCATAACTGACCTGCTGTTACAGGGGCCGCGTGCGGCACCAGAGCTTTGCCAGCACCTGGGCATCAGCCAGGCGACGTTTTCACGGCTGGTTTCCGCGCAGGAACGCGTGATCCAGTTTGGAAAAGCACGTGCCACGCGCTACGCCCTGCTAAGGCCGGTGCGGGGGATGAGCGTATTTCCCTTCTGGCGAGTGAATGAGCAGGGCCGGGCCATTAAAGGCGGCGAGATTTACCCCACCTGGCCGCAGGGGAGTTGCCTCGTATTAAAGGCCGAAGGCGACTGGCAATGGTTTGATGGGCTTCCCTGGTACCTGACCGATCTTCGCCCCCAGGGCTTTTTAGGCCGTGCCTGGGGCCGCCGCATGGCGCAGCAATGCTCACTCCCGGAAGATATTCGCCTGTGGCAGGAAAGCGACGTGCTGTATGCGCTTAGCCAGTTTTCAGGTGAGCATTCTGGCGGCTGGCTGGTGGGTGAAGACAATTATCAGCGCTGGCTCTCTGCCACGCCACCGCAGGCCATCCCCGACGATCAAAAGCCGCGACGCTATGCGCAATTATCCCGGGAGGCGCTGGCAGGGGAGATCGTGGGGTCGTCGGCGGGCGGGGAACAGCCCAAGTTTTCCTGCTTTACCCGGACGGCATCAGGTGATGCGCATGTGCTGGTCAAATTTACCGCCCCACAACTGAGCGCAGTTTCGGTTCGCTGGGGGGATCTGCTGCTGGCGGAGGCTATTGCCCTCAGTACGCTGGCGGATGCGGGGATCGCGGCCAGCGATGCAGTAGCGTTGCAAGGGGAAAACGGTCAGGTTTTTCTGGAGGCTAAACGCTTCGACTGTGAGGGTGTCGCCGGCAGAAGGGCCATTGTGTCCCTGGAGGCGGTGCAAAGTGAATTTGTCACCGCAAGCGCCTCGTGGTCGCACACGGTCAATGAGCTGGTGCAGGCGGGAATCTTGGAGACAATGGCCGTGGGCCAGGTCGAAAAGATATGGGCATTTGGCCGCCTGATTGGCAACAGCGATATGCACGCGGGAAACCTATCCTTTTATTATTCCGGCTTGCCGTTATCCCTCGCCCCCGTTTATGACATGTTGCCGATGGCGTTTGCCCCTTCCAGCGCGGGCATGATGCGTGAGGAAACCTGTGAGATACGTTTTGACAGTACGGTATCGCGCCAGGCCTGGGAGTTTGCCTTGCCGCTGGCGGCACGGTTCTGGGAGAAGGTGATGGCTGAAGGGCGGATAAGTGAAAACTTCCGCCAGATCGCAGCGGGTATGCAAGCACGATTAAGTGATATTGAAGTAATGGTCCAAAGAATGGCGTGAATGTTCTGCCGGGTGGCGGCTTCGCCTTACCCGGCCTACGCTTTACAGGCCCGCGTCAGCGGGCTTTTTATTATCTCACCGCCCGCGCAATCCAGGCCGACAGCTCACGCAGCTCAATCTCCTGTTCCGGGAAATCGCCGATCAACGCATCGCACGCCTGCTGCAGCATATCTGCCCGATACAGACAGCCCTGCAGACGGGCCGCAAGGGCTTCTAACGGGGCCGGGTTCAGGCTGTCGGTAAAGACCTGCGTGCGGGTGATATGGCCCTTCTCGACGTCGAAGTGCAATTCCACGCCGCCCCAGGTGAAACGCTCATCCAGCAGGTGCGAGAAGGCAGGGGCCTGACCGAAGTTCCACTCCCAGCTGCTCTGGCGGGCAAAGGTCTCGGCAAAGTTCGGCAGGTCCGGGGTCTTGTCCGGGGAGATCACTTCCGCTTCCACCCGTTCGCCATAGTGGGCAAAAAACGCCTCGCGGATCGCGTCGCAGATCTGCTCGTGGGTCACGCCCGGGAGCAGATCCACCAGATTGGCAACCCGTCCGCGCACGGAGGTAATGCCTTTGGCCTGCAGCTTTTTCTGGTCGGGATTGAGGTAGTTTGCCAGGCGGCTGAGATCGGCATTCAGCAGCAGGGTACCGTGGTGAAAACCGCGGTCCAGGGTTTCGCGATAGGCCGAGCCAGAAACCTTCCGATCGCCTTCTGGCGTTTTCACCACCAGATCGTTGCGCCCTGACGCTTCCGCCGTGGCCCCCAGCGCCTGTAACGCGCTAAGCACAATGTTGGTGGAGATGGTTTTGTCGTACTCCGGCTTCCCGGCCATAAAGGTAAAACAGGTATTGCCGAGGTCGTGGAACACCGCGCCGCCGCCGCTGCTGCGACGCGCCAGGCGGACGTTGTCCTCTTCCATGCGTCGCGTGTTGCACTCTTTCCACGGATTTTGCGCCCGGCCAATGACCACCGTATCGGCGTTGCGCCACAGGAACAGCACCCGCTGCGTGGCGGGCATCTGGCGGAAGATGCACTCTTCCACCGCAAGGTTAAACCAGGGATCGTAAGAGTCAGAGATAAGCAGGCGTAACGTCGTCATGGCAAAGTTCCTTTTCTGAATCGTCTCGCTACTTTAACACTATTCCTTCTTCTCGCTCTCTTCCTCTTCCGGCACCGACTTGCTGGCGGTAAGCAGGAAAGGCGACTGCTGCCAGCGGGTGCGTTTGCCCTGCAGCAGCGTGCGGGTCAGGACCACGCCAATCGCCAGCGACAGCAGCAGCATCAGGCGCAGAATGTTGGTGGTGTTATCCACCTGCTTGGCCTCGGTGGCCAGAGTATGGGTGTCGAGGGTCAGACGCAGATAGCCGAGCGGGCCGTTTTTGCCCTGAATCGGCTCCACCAGCTGCTGGTTAAAGTAGCCGCCGGCTTTTTTACCATCCAGCGCCAGCCGATCACGCACCTCAACATGCTCGCCCGAACGCGCAATCAGCTCGCCTTCTTCATCATAGACACTGGCATCGAGGATCCGGCTCTCATCCGTCAGGATATGCAGGATCTGGCCGATACGTTTTTCATCCGGTGATTCGGTACGCATCAGGGGGGCGATGTTAAGCGACACCTGACGGGCCAGAGTGTGTGCCAGCTCTTCAAGCTGCGGGTTACGTTGTCGTTGATGATTCTGGCTGAACCAGGATGCGCCCTGCATCAGCGCCACTAACAGGGCGAGACAGGAGAGGACAATCACGGCACGATGAAGCCGGAATTTCAGTTTTGCACGAGCCATATTCCACCTGCTGAAAATTTTCGGGGTTAATGTTGCCAGAAGTGATGGTTACAAGGTAGCCTCATGCGTTATTTTCACCCCCTGGATACTTCCCGGCGCGAACGATTTTACAGGAGCTTTAATGCCAAACATTACCTGGTGCGACCTGCCCAACGATGTCTCTTTATGGCCAGGATTGCCGCTCTCATTAAGTGGTGATGAGGTAATGCCTCTGGACTACCATGCTGGCCGTAGCGGCTGGCTGCTGTATGGACGCGGCCTGGATAAACAGCAGTTAACCCAGTATCAAAGCAAGCTGGGTGCGGCGATGGTGATCGTTGCCGCCTGGTGCGTGGAAGATTATCAGGTCATTCGTCTGGCCGGCTCCCTGACCCAGCGCGCCACCCGTCTGGCACACGACGCCGGGCTGGATGTGGCTCCGCTCGGTAAAATTCCGCATCTGAAAACCCCGGGACTGCTGGTGATGGACATGGACTCCACCGCCATTCAGATCGAGTGCATCGACGAGATCGCCAAACTGGCCGGTACCGGCGAGATGGTGGCCGAAGTGACCGAGCGTGCGATGCGCGGCGAGCTGGACTTCACTGCCAGCCTGAAACAGCGCGTGGCGACCCTGAAGGATGCCGACGCCAATATTCTTATGCAGGTGCGTGAAAAGCTGCCGCTGATGCCGGGCCTGGTGCAGCTGGTGCTGAAGCTGGAAACGCTGGGCTGGAAAGTGGCCATCGCCTCCGGCGGGTTCACCTTCTTTGCCGAGTATCTGCGCGACAAGCTGCGTCTGGATGCGGTGGTCGCCAACGAACTGGAGATCAGGGACGGGAAGCTGACCGGAAACGTAGTTGGCCAGATCGTCGATGCTCAGTTCAAGGCCAGCACCCTGACGCGTCTGGCGGAAAAATATGATATCCCGGTTGCCCAGACGGTGGCGATTGGCGACGGCGCGAACGATCTGCCGATGATTAAAGTGGCCGGGCTGGGCATTGCTTATCATGCTAAACCGACCGTGAATGAAAAGACGGAAGTCATTATCCGTCATGCTGACCTGATGGGGGTGTTCTGCATTCTCTCCGGCAGTGTGAATCAGAAATAAAGAGGTAAAACGTGGCGAAAGCTCCAAAACGCGCATTTGTTTGTAATGAATGTGGTGCGGATTATCCGCGCTGGCAGGGGCAGTGCAGCGCCTGTCATGCCTGGAACACCATCACCGAAGTGCGCGGAGTTGCCGCTTCACCCACCGTAGCCCGTAACGAGCGCCTGAGCGGTTACGCGGGCAACGCGGGCGTATCAAAAGTCCAGAAGCTCTCCGACATCAGCCTTGAAGCGCTGCCGCGCTTCTCCACCGGGTTTAAAGAGTTTGACCGGGTGCTGGGCGGCGGTGTGGTACCGGGCAGCGCCATTCTGATCGGTGGTAGCCCAGGGGCCGGGAAATCGACCCTGCTGCTGCAAACCCTGTGCAAGCTCGCGTCACAGATGAAAACGCTGTACGTCACCGGGGAAGAGTCGCTGCAGCAGGTGGCGATGCGCGCGCACCGGCTCTCTTTGCCGACCCAGGATCTGAATATGCTCTCCGAAACCAGCATCGAGCAGATCTGCATGATTGCTGAAGAAGAGCAGCCGAAGCTGATGGTGATCGACTCCATCCAGGTAATGCACATGGCCGACGTGCAGTCGTCGCCGGGCAGCGTCGCCCAGGTGCGTGAAACCGCAGCCTACCTGACGCGCTTCGCCAAAACGCGCGGCGTGGCGATCATCATGGTCGGCCACGTCACCAAAGATGGCGCGCTGGCCGGTCCGAAGGTGCTCGAGCACTGTATCGACTGCTCGGTAATGCTGGATGGCGATGCCGACACCCGTTTCCGTACCCTGCGCAGCCACAAAAACCGCTTCGGTGCGGTGAATGAGCTGGGCGTGTTTGCCATGACCGAGCAGGGGCTGCGTGAAGTCAGCAACCCGTCGGCCATCTTCTTAAGCCGCGGAGATGAAGTGACGTCCGGCAGCTCGGTGATGGTGGTCTGGGAAGGGACACGCCCGCTGCTGGTGGAGATTCAGGCGCTGGTCGATCATTCCATGATGGGCAACCCGCGTCGCGTGGCGGTAGGCCTCGAGCAAAACCGTCTGGCGATTTTGCTGGCGGTGCTGCACCGCCACGGCGGCCTGCAGATGGCGGATCAGGACGTGTTTGTGAACGTGGTCGGTGGGGTAAAAGTCACCGAAACCAGCGCCGACCTCGCGCTGCTGCTGGCGATGGTCTCCAGCCTGCGCGACCGTCCGTTGCCACAGGATCTGGTGGTCTTTGGCGAAGTCGGGCTGGCCGGGGAGATCCGTCCGGTGCCGAGCGGCCAGGAACGTATCTCCGAGGCAGCAAAACACGGCTTCCGTCGGGCGATTGTGCCCGCCGCCAACGTGCCGAAAAAGCTGCCGGAAGGGATGACGGTTTTCCCCGTTAAAAAACTCTCTGATGCGCTAAGTGTCTTTGACGACTTATAATTACCTATTCGTTGTTGCAGGAGGCACCGTAATTTATGTCGTCATTTGACTATATCAAGACCGCGATCCGCCAGAAGGGCTGCACATTGCAGCAGGTGGCGGAAGCCAGCGGTATGACCAAGGGCTATTTAAGCCAGCTGCTGAATGCCAAAATCAAAAGCCCCAGCGCGCAGAAGCTGGAAGCGCTGCATCGCTTTCTGGGGCTTGAGTTTCCGCGCATGCAAAAGAACATCGGCGTGGTATTCGGCAAGTTTTACCCGCTGCATACCGGGCATGTCTACCTGATCCAGCGCGCCTGTAGCCAGGTGGACGAACTGCATATCATCATGGGCTACGATGACACGCGCGACCGCGAGCTGTTCGAAGCCAGCGCCATGTCCCAGCAGCCGACCGTCTCTGACCGCCTGCGCTGGCTCTTGCAGACCTTCAAGTATCAGAAAAATATTCGTATTCATGCCTTTAATGAAGAGGGCATGGAACCTTATCCCCACGGCTGGGACGTGTGGAGCAACGGCATAAAAGCCTTTATGGAAGAGAAAGGGATCCAGCCTAACTGGATCTACACTTCTGAAGAGTCCGATGCCCTGCAATACCCTGAACATCTGGGAACGGAAACGGTGCTGATTGACCCTAAACGCACCTTTATGAACATCAGCGGGGCGCAGATCCGCGAAAACCCGTTCCGCTACTGGGAATACATCCCGACGGAAGTGAAGCCGTTCTTTGTGCGTACCGTGGCGATCCTCGGCGGCGAGTCCAGCGGTAAATCGACGCTGGTTAACAAGCTGGCGAACATCTTCAACACCACCAGCGCCTGGGAGTATGGCCGGGATTATGTCTTCTCGCACCTCGGCGGGGATGAGATGGCGCTCCAGTATTCCGACTACGACAAGATTGCGCTGGGCCATGCCCAGTACATTGATTTCGCGGTCAAATACGCCAATAAAGTGGCCTTTGTCGATACCGACTTCGTCACTACTCAGGCGTTCTGTAAAAAGTACGAAGGGCGCGAGCACCCCTTTGTGCAGGCGCTGATCGACGAGTACCGCTTTGACCTGGTGATCCTGCTGGAGAACAACACTCCGTGGGTGGCGGACGGGATGCGCAGCCTGGGCAGCTCAGTGGATCGCAGAGAGTTCCAGACCATGCTGGTTGAGATGCTGGAAGCGAACAATATCGACTTTGTGCATGTGGAAGAGGCGGATTATGACGGCCGCTTCCTGCGCTGCGTGGAGCTGGTGAAAGAGATGATGGGGGAGAAGGGTTAGGCCCTCGTGCGGCCTGATGCCCTCACCCTGGCCCTCTCCCACCGGGAGAGGGTACAAATACTAAAAACGGCAACCGAGGTTGCCGTTTTGCATTTTATTTCGAGATACGCTTGTACTTGATACGCTTCGGCTCCAGCGCGTCGGCGCCCAGCGTGCGTTTCTTGTACTCTTCGTACTCGGTGAAGTTACCTTCGAAGAACTCCACTTTACCTTCATCCTGGTAATCCAGAATGTGGGTCGCGATACGGTCGAGGAACCAACGGTCGTGGGAGATAACCATTGCGCAGCCCGGGAACTCCAGCATGGCGTTTTCCAGCGCACGCAGGGTTTCGATGTCCAGGTCGTTGGTCGGTTCATCGAGCAGCAACACGTTACCGCCAACCTGCAGCAGTTTGGCCAGATGCAGACGACCACGCTCACCACCGGACAGTTCGCCCACGCGTTTACCCTGATCAACACCCTTGAAGTTGAAGCGACCCACGTAGGCGCGGCTTGGCATCTCGGTGTTGCCGATACGCATGATATCCTGCCCGCCGGAGACTTCTTCCCACACGGTTTTGCTGTTATCCATCGCATCACGGAACTGGTCAACGGAGGCCAGCTTCACGGTTTCACCCAGGGTGATGGTGCCGCTGTCAGGGGCTTCCTGACCGGACATCATACGGAACAGCGTCGATTTACCCGCGCCGTTCGGACCGATGATGCCCACGATTGCGCCTTTCGGTACCGAGAAGCTCAGATCGTCGATCAGCACGCGGTCGCCGTAGGATTTACGCAGGTTGCTGACTTCCACCACTTTGTCACCCAGACGGGCTCCAGGTGGAATAAACAGTTCGTTGGTTTCGTTACGCTTCTGGTATTCGGCGTTGTTCAGCTCTTCAAAGCGTGCCAGACGGGCTTTGCCCTTAGACTGACGGCCTTTCGCGCCCTGACGAACCCACTCCAACTCTTTCTCAATCGACTTACGACGCGCCGCTTCCTGAGAAGCTTCCTGCGCCAGACGCTGATCTTTCTGCTCCAGCCAGGAGGAGTAGTTGCCTTCCCACGGAATACCTTCCCCGCGGTCCAGCTCGAGGATCCAGCCCGCGACGTTATCGAGGAAGTAACGGTCGTGGGTGATCGCCACTACGGTGCCTTCGAAGTCGTGCAGGAAGCGTTCCAGCCAGGCAACGGATTCCGCATCCAGGTGGTTCGTCGGTTCGTCGAGCAGCAGCATGTCTGGCTTTTCCAGCAGCAGACGGCACAGCGCGACGCGGCGGCGTTCACCCCCGGACAGTTTTTCAATTTTGGCATCCCAGTCTGGCAGACGCAGGGCATCGGCCGCGCGCTCCAGCTGCACGTTCAGGTTGTGACCGTCGTGTGCCTGGATGATCTCTTCAAACTTGCCCTGCTGAGCCGCGAGCTTGTCGAAGTCAGCGTCCGGCTCAGCGTACTTCGCGTACACCTCATCCAGACCTTTCAGTGCGTTAACCACTTCGGCAACGGCTTCTTCGACGGACTCGCGAACGGTGTGCTCCGGATTCAGCTTCGGTTCCTGCGGCAGGTAACCGATTTTAAGGCCAGGCTGTGGACGGGCTTCACCTTCGATGTCTGTATCGATGCCCGCCATGATGCGCAGCAAGGTGGACTTACCGGCACCGTTGAGACCCAGAACACCGATTTTTGCGCCCGGGAAGAAGCTCAGCGAGATATTTTTAAGAATATGACGTTTCGGCGGGACCACTTTGCCGACACGATGCATGGTATAAACGAATTGAGCCACGTTGGACTTCGCCTCTTTTATCGTGATGAGAATAGTGGCGAAGTGTAGCCTTTTTCCCTGCCTAATCCCAGCCATCGACGCCGGGAGTGTTAAAGCGCGCAAGAAAGGTAAAAATGTGTCCATGACGTGGCGCGTTAAGCGATGCCTGGTTAGCATAAGTTAATTACGCTTTTGCGCGGCAAGACGCTGCATTTAACGACGATTAACAGAGGACGAGCGTGTGGTAAAAGCCAAACAGGTGGCCTGGCAAGTGCTGGCTGCCAGCGTATGCGTGCTGACCATCAGCAGCGCGGCGCGAGCCGATTCACTGGATGAACAACGTAACCGCTATGCCCAGATCAAACAGGCATGGGATCAGCGGCAGATGGAGACGGTGCAGGCCCTGATGCCGACGCTGAAAGACTATCCGCTGTATCCGTATCTGGAATACCGTCAGCTGACTGACGATCTGATGAACCAGCCGACCGTCACCGTCAAAAACTTTATTCAGGCCAATCCGACGCTGCCGCCCGCGCGTACCTTGCAGTCGCGCTTTGTGAATGAGCTGGCGCGTCGTGAAGACTGGCGTGGTCTGCTGGCCTTTAGCCCGGATAAGCCTGGCACCACCGAAGCACAGTGCAACTACTACTACGCGAAGTGGGCGACGGGTCAGCAGGAAGAGGCCTGGAACGGTGCCAAAGAGCTGTGGCTGACCGGCAAAAGCCAGCCGAACGCCTGCGACTCGCTGTTTGGCGCCTGGCGCGCGTCCGGCAAGCAGGATCCGCTGGCCTATCTCGAGCGCATCCGTCTGGCGATGAAAGCGGGTAATACCCGTCTGGTGACCACCCTCGCCGGGCAGATGCCGCCGGAGTACCAGACCATCTCCAGCGCCCTGATTCAACTGGCGAACGATCCGAAGACGGTGATGGATTTTGCCCGCAACACCGGCGCTACCGATTTTACCCGTCAGATGGCGGCAGTGGCCTTTACCAGCGTGGCGCGGGATGACGTGGAAAACGCCCGGCTGATGATCCCATCCCTGGCCCAGGCACAGCAGCTGAATGACGATCAGACCCAGGAGCTGCGCGATATCGTGGCGTGGCGTCTGATGGGCAATGACCTCACCGACGAGCAGGCACGCTGGCGCGATGATGCCATCATGCGCTCAAACTCCACGTCGCTGGTGGAGCGCCGGGTGCGGATGGCGCTGGGCAACGGCGATCGCCGCGGCCTGAACACCTGGCTGGCACGTCTGCCGATGGAAGCCAAAGAGAAAGACGAATGGCGCTACTGGCAGGCCGATCTCCTGCTGGAACGGGGACGAGAGGACGAGGCCAAATCGATCCTGCACGCCCTGATGCAGCAGCGTGGTTTCTATCCGATGGCGGCGGCTCAGCGCCTTGGCGAAGAGTACAGCCTTAAGATTGATAAAGCCCCGGCTGGCGTCAATGCGGCGCTGGTGAACGGGCCGGAGATGGCGCGGGTGCGTGAGCTGATGTACTGGAATCTGGATAACACCGCCCGCAGTGAATGGGCGAATCTGGTTACCAGCCGCACCGTAGATGAGAAAGCCCAGCTGGCGCGCTATGCCTTTGATAACCGCTGGTGGGATCTGAGCGTGCAGGCGACGATCGCCGGCAAGCTGTGGGATCATCTCGAAGAGCGTTTCCCGCTGGCCTATAACGATCTGTTCAAGCGCTACACCAGCGGGAAAGAGATTCCGCAGAGCTATGCGATGGCGATTGCCCGTCAGGAGAGCGCCTGGAACCCGAAAGTGCGCTCACCGGTGGGGGCCAGCGGTCTGATGCAGGTGATGCCGGCCACCGCCGCCCATACGGTGAAGAAGTTTTCTATTCCAGGCTACAGCAGCCCATCGCAGCTGCTGGATCCGGAGACCAACATCAACATCGGCACCACCTATCTGCAAAGCGTCTACGACCAGTTCGGTAATAACCGTATCTTCGCCTCGGCGGCCTATAACGCTGGTCCAGGGCGGGTGCGCACCTGGCTTGGCAACAGCGCCGGACGCATCGACGCGGTGGCCTTTGTCGAGAGCATTCCGTTCTCGGAAACCCGCGGCTATGTGAAGAACGTGCTGGCGTATGATGCTTACTATCGCTACTTCATGGGAGAGAAAGATGCCCTGATGAGCGACAGTGAGTGGCAGCGACGTTACTGATCGGTGTGGGTTATGTTATGCTTGTACTCGTTTAAGAGTACAACAGGCGGCATAACATGACCCAGCATTCCCCCTATTCATCGGCGATGGCCGAACAACGTCATCAGGAGTGGCTTCGTTTTGTGGAGCTGCTTCGTGCATCTTATGACCAGGATTTGCATCTGCCGCTGCTGCAGCTGATGCTCACCCCCGACGAGCGCGAGGCGCTGGGTACGCGGGTGCGGATCATCGAGGAGTTACTCCGCGGTGAGATGAGCCAGCGCGAACTGAAAAGCGAGCTGGGGGCAGGGATAGCGACTATCACCCGCGGATCGAACAGCCTGAAATCGGCGCCGGTTGAACTGCGCCACTGGCTCGAACAGGTATTGCTTGAGGGCAAACCGTAGGCCGGATAAGGCGCAGTCGCCATCCGGCAATTAACGGTAAATCGCGTTATGAAACGGGCTTAACGCCAGAATCACCGCCTGATGGTAAACGCTTGAGCGCGTCAGTGCCCCGGCGGTAAAGACGCCAATCGCCCCCTCTTTGCGACCAATCTCATCAATGCCCGTGTAGTGTGACATCACCGGGCCCAGCGCTTCACCTGCCCGCACTTTATCCAGGATCACTTCCGGCAGCGGCAGGGTGGCCGAGCGTGCCTCACCGCGCTGGTCGCGGCTCTCGATAACCACCCAGCTAAAGGTGGCCCCTTCGTCAATACCGGCTTCAATCGCTACCCAAAAGTCCGCATCAGGACAGGCGGCCCTGGCGTTAGCCACGCGGTTTCGTGCGCCAGCGCGCGTTTCCTCGCTGCCGAATGGTTGTTCCGGGACGCCGCTCTCGACGCTGACAGAGGCAATATGGCAGGATCCTTCGCCGAAGATCTCGTCAAATGCCCTTAGAATTGCCTGAATTTTGGCAGGATTAGTGGTAGCAGAGACAACCTGGTGCATAATTAAGCCTAACTCTAAAAATATCATCGCAGTATAACGGAAAAAAAGCATGTTACAGGTATACCTTGTTCGCCACGGTGAAACGCAGTGGAACGCCGAGCGACGTATTCAAGGCCAGTCAGACAGTCCACTCACGGCCAAGGGTGAGGAACAGGCCCGGCAGGTTGGCGAACGCGCCAGAACACTGGGCATCACTCACATCATCGCCAGCGATTTAGGTCGCACGCGGCGCACAGCAGAGATCATCGCGCAGGCCTGCGGCTGCGATGTCACTGTGGATGCCCGCCTGCGCGAGCTGGACATGGGGGTGCTGGAGAAGCGGCTTATCGATACCCTGACCGAAGAGGAAGAGGCATGGCGTCGTACGCTGGTTAACGGCTCTGAAGATGGCCGCATACCGGAAGGCGAATCGATGCTGGAGCTGAGCGAGCGTATGCACGCGGCGCTGGCGACCTGTCTGGAGCTGCCTGAGGGCAGTCGACCGCTGCTGGTAAGTCACGGTATGGCGCTGGGTTGCCTGGTCAGTACCATCCTCGGACTGCCGGCATGGGCTGAGCGTCGCCTGCGTCTGCGTAACTGCTCGCTTTCCCGCATCGATTATCAGCAGAGTCCGTGGCTGGCGTCAGGCTGGATTGTGGAAATGGCAGGGGATATCTCGCATCTCGATGCCCCTGCGTTAGATGAGCTACAGCGTTAACGGCGAACCGGAATCAGGTATTCGCAGCGCAAATCGATTGGGCGTTCATCCGGTTTAACATCCGTTGACGGATAGTAACGCTCAATATCCTGACCCTTTCTGCGATTCAGGTTCAGCATCGGCATGCAGGTACCGTACACCGTCATGATGAAGTCCTGTACGCCGGTGCCCAGCCCTTCATAGGTGAACATCACGTATTCACCCCCTTCCACGACCACCGGTTTTGAGCCCTGGATATAGCCGTTAGCCATCTCAGGCGTTAACGCCGTGGTGTAGAAGACCTCCTGCTCGTCATCTTTTTCCAGACTTGGACGCGTCTCGTTCAGGCCATACAGCAGCGGCGGAATGGCCGGGGCGTGGCTGAGGAAATCACGCCAGAACTGGACCCGCATCTGGTGACGGAACTCGGAGATCTGCTCCAGCGAGCAAGAGTAGCTTTGGGTGGTGCCGATCAGGTGGGTTTCCGGCAGGGTGACCATCTCGTGCTTCGGCATCTCGAATTCGCCCAGACGCAGCGGCGGGCGCATCCCGAATGAACTCCAGTCCGGCGAGCGACGATAGAGCGCAGGGGTCAACGAGAACTGTTTTTTGAACGCGCGGGTAAAGGTCTGCTGCGAATCAAAACGATACTGTAAGGCGATGTCCAGAATAGGACGCGCGGTCAGGCGAAGCGCCACGGCGGATTTGGAAAGTCGACGCGCGCGGATATAGGCGCCGATGGCGTGACCGGTGACATCCTTGAACATCCGTTGTAAATGCCACTTAGAATATCCCGCTTTTGCCGCCACATTATCGAGTGACAAAGGCTGGTCCAGATGGCCTTCCAGCCAGGTAAGAAGATCGCGAATAATTCCAGCCTGATCCATATACTATCCTCATCCTTAATACAGCAGACACCCTGCTAAACAGGTTAGCGGATAATAGCATTTTTTGATGTTTTAGCATTCAGTGTTTTTTTTGCGCTTAAATGCGCTTTGCCCGGCATTTCGGGGAGATATATTCTAATCCTGTGATCTGGCTACCTTTTTTCTCATCATTGTTGAATAATGACGCAATGTAATTTTCAAATATGGTAACAATATGAAATACAAGACATTGATCCTTACTACGCTGCTTTTATTAACCGGACATGCCGCGCAGGCAGAAGAAATTGGTTCCGTTGATACCGTATTTAAAGTTTTCGGGCCTGACCATAAAATCGTTGTTGAAGCCTTTGACGATCCCGAAGTGAAAAATGTGACCTGCTATATCAGCCGGGCCAAAACCGGCGGCATTAAAGGCGGACTGGGACTGGCGGAAGATACCTCCGATGCGGCGATCTCCTGCCAGCAGGTGGGGCCGGTTGAGCTGAGTGATAAGATTAAAAACGGCAAGTCGCAGGGCGAAGTGGTATTCCAGAAACGCACCTCGCTGGTGTTCAAAAAACTGCAGGTCGTGCGTTTCTATGATGCGAAGCGTAATACGCTGGCCTATCTGGCCTACTCGGATAAGGTCGTGGAGGGATCGCCGAAAAACGCCCTCAGCGCGGTGCCGATCATGCCGTGGCATTAAATCAGGACTATCCCATGCAGCAACCCGTGGTCTGGCTGGTTGAAGACGAAATCAGTATCGCTGATACGCTGATCTACATGCTCCAGCAGGAGGGCTTTGCGGTAAAGGCCTTCGAACGCGGCCTGCCCGTGCTGGAAGAAGCGCGTCGGCAGATCCCGGCGCTTGCCATTCTGGATGTCGGCCTGCCGGACATCAGCGGCTTTGAGCTGTGTCGCCAGCTGCTTGCGCAGCATCCCGCGCTGCCGGTGCTGTTCCTGACCGCCCGCAGCGATGAGGTGGATAAATTGCTCGGGCTGGAGATTGGCGCGGATGATTACGTCGCCAAACCTTTTTCACCCCGGGAAGTGTGCGCCCGGGTGCGAACCATTTTACGGCGCATGCAAAAATCCGCCGCGCCGTCCGATATCGTCCGTATCGGCGAGTTTGAACTGAATGAGCCCGCCGCCCGCATCAGCTGGTAAGGAGAGCCGCTGCCGCTGACGCGCTACGAGTTTCTGCTGCTCAAAACGCTGCTGAACGCGCCAGGCCGCGTCTATTCCCGTCAGCAGCTGATGGATAAAGTCTGGGGAGAGGAGGGCGATAGCTACGATCGCACCGTGGACACCCATATCAAAACCCTGCGTGCCAAGCTGCGGGCGGTGAATGACCAGCTTTCTCCCATCAGCACTCACCGCGGCATGGGCTACAGCCTGGGACTGTATTAATGCGCATTGGCATGCGGCTGTTGCTGGGGTACTTCCTGATTGTGGCTATCGCGGCATGGTTTGTGCTGTCGATCTTTGTCCAGGAGGTGAAGCCCGGCGTGCGCAGGGCCACGGAAGGGACGCTGATCGACACCGCCACGCTGCTGGCCGAAGTCGGACGCGAAGATCTGCTCTCGGGCGATGCGCAGCTGGGCAGGCTGGCGCAGGCTTTTTCGCAGCTTCATCAGCGACCTTTTCGCGCCAATATCGGCGGCATTCACAAAGTGCGTAACGAATATCATGTCTACATGACCGATGCCCGTGGCCGGGTGGTGTTTGATTCCGCCGGGCTGGCGGTGGGCCAGGATTACTCGCGCTGGAACGATGTCTGGCTGACCCTGCGCGGTGAATATGGCGCCCGCAGCACCCCGGGCAATCCGGACGATCCTGAGAGTACGGTGATGTACGTGGCCGCGCCGGTGGTCGATCAGGGCAGGATTATCGGCGTACTGTCGGTCGGCAAACCCAACAGCGCGATGGCCCCGGTCATCAAGCGCAGCGAGCGGCGGATCCTGTGGGCCGGTGGGGCGCTGCTGGGTATTGCGTTGCTGATTGGTCTGGCGGTGGCCTGGTGGATCAACCGCTCGATTCACACCCTGTCGCGCTATGCCGACTCGGTCAACAGCGATACCCCGCTGCCGTTGCCCGATCCGGGAAGCAGCGAACTGCGCAAGCTGGCGCAGGCCCTGGAGAATATGCGTATTCGCCTTGAGGGGAAAAATTACATTGAACACTATGTTCATGCCCTCACCCACGAGCTGAAAAGCCCGTTAGCCGCGATCCGCGGCGCGGCGGAGATTCTGGCAGAACAGCCGCCGCCCCAGGTAGCTGCCCGCTTTATCGACAATATTCTGGTGCAAAATGCGCGCATGCAGTCGCTGGTGGAAAAGCTTCTCGCTCAGGCCCGGCTGGAAAATCGGGTAGAGATCGTTCCGGTGAGTGTCAGCGTTGACGCGCTCTTTACGCGGCTTGCCGATGCGCGGGCGGTAACGCTCGCAGCGGAAAATATCACCCTGACCTGCCAGCGCACGCCGTGCTGCGTGGCGGGCGATCCCGACCTGCTTGAGCAGGCGCTGGGTAACTTGCTGGACAATGCGATCGACTTCACCCCGCAGGGTGGGGCGATCCAGCTTGCGGCCACGGAAGCCCACGGGCAGGTGAACATTACCGTGACCGACAGCGGCAGCGGGATCCCGGACTACGCCCTGGCGCGGATTTTTGAACGCTTCTATTCGCTCCCGCGGGAGAACGGGCTGAAAAGCAGCGGGCTCGGGCTGGCCTTTGTTCAGGAGGTGGCGCGTCTGCATCAGGGCAGTATTGATTTGCAGAATCGCTCCGCCGGCGGCGTGACGGCTACGCTGACGCTTCACCGTCCCTTCACATAACTTCAAACTGGCCCCACATAGCGCAGTTAGGCTCTCCTCATCACAAAGGAGAGCCACTATGAAATCCCCCCTGTTCTGGAAAGTCAGCACCCTGTTGGGGTGCATCCTGCTGTTACTCGTCCCGCTGTTTATGGTGGGTAATCTGATTTCGGAGCGCGAGAGCTATCGCAACGAGGTCGAAAACACCCTGCGCCAAAGTACCAGTGGTCCACAGCAGCTGGTTGGCCCGCTTGTCGCCATTCCGGTGACGGAAACTTACTTCAAGGCTGAGGAGGGAAAGCAGGTTGAATATAAGAAGCGCTACATGCACTTCATCCTGCCGGAGTCGCTGCAGGTCAACGGTAATCAGCACGTTGAGTCGCGAAGCATCGGGATTTATGACGGGCAGATCTGGAATACTGAGCTAAAAATCAGCGCCCGATTTACGCTTGATGAACTGGATCAGCTGAAGGGTGAAACCATGACCCTCGGGAAACCCTTTATCGTGGTCGGCGTCGGGGATGCGCGAGGTATTGGCGCGGTCAGCGTTTCAAAAATCAATGGTGAGACGTTAAGCATCGAGCCGGGGGCGGGGGTTTACGGGGCGTTATCTGGCATTCACATGCCGCTAAGTGATAAAGCCCTCGAGTCTAAAAGCTTCCCGCTGGAGATGTCTCTGAACCTGACCGGTACCGGCAGCTTTGCGGTGGTTCCGGTGGGACGTAATAGCGCCATGACCCTCAACAGCAACTGGCCGCATCCGGGGTTTATGGGCAATTACCTACCGGTTAAACATCAGATTAGCGATTCCGGTTTCCAGGCTAACTGGCAGAGCAGCTGGTTCGCCAATAATCTCGGAGGCTGGTTCAACGACAACGATGTTCCTGAATGGAGTGCGATTCCGGCCTTTAGCGTCACGGTCGCGACCCCTGCGGATCAGTATCAGCTCACGGATCGCGCAATTAAGTACGCCATTCTGCTGATTGCCCTGACCTTTATGGCCTTCTTTGTCTTCGAAACCCTGACCGGGCTGCGCCTGCACCCGATGCAGTATCTGCTGGTCGGGCTGTCGCTGGTGCTGTTCTATCTGGTACTGCTGGCGTTGTCTGAGCATGTAGGCTTTACGCCCGCCTGGATTATCGCCAGCCTGGTGGGGGCGGTCATGAACGGTATTTACCTGCAGGCGGTGCTGAAAAGCTGGAAACGCAGCGGCATGTTTGTGCTGGCGTTGCTGGGGCTGGACGTGGTGATGTGGTTCCTGCTGCGATCGGAGGACAGTGCGCTGCTGCTGGGGTCGGCCGTACTGGCGCTGGCGCTATTTGCGGTGATGTATCTGACTCGTCACTTTGACTGGTACTCGCTTTCACAGCCAAAGCGTCCGCAGCCACCGGCGGAACCGGATACAGAGGCGATGCGGTTATGGAAATAAAAAAACGGCGCGAAAGCGCCGTTTTTTATGGCCGATGTGCAGGGTTACTCCTGCAGGTCACCGCAGAAACGATAGCCTTCACCATGGATGGTGGCGATGATTTCCGGGGTATCCGGCGTGGATTCGAAGTGTTTACGAATACGGCGGATGGTGACATCAACGGTACGGTCGTGCGGCTTCAGCTCACGGCCGGTCATTTTTTTCAGCAGTTCTGCACGGGACTGGATCTTGCCCGGGTTTTCGCAGAAGTGCAGCATGGCGCGGAATTCACTGCGCGGCAGTTTGTACTGGTCACCCTGTGGGCTCACCAGGGAACGGCTATTAATATCAAGTTCCCAGCCGTTAAATTTGTAGCTGTCTACGCTACGACGCTCTTCGCTGACCGTGCCCAGATTCATGGTACGGGACAGCAGATTGCGGGCACGAATGGTTAACTCGCGAGGGTTAAACGGTTTGGTGATGTAGTCATCCGCACCGATTTCCAGGCCAAGAATTTTATCAACTTCATTGTCGCGGCCGGTCAGGAACATTAACGCAACGTTCGCCTGCTCACGCAGTTCGCGCGCCAGCAGAAGGCCGTTTTTACCCGGCAGGTTAATGTCCATGATGACCAGGTTGATATCATTTTCAGAAAGGATCTGATGCATCTCTGCGCCATCGGTCGCTTCAAAGACATCGTAGCCTTCTGCTTCGAAAATGCTCTTTAACGTGTTGCGTGTTACCAACTCGTCTTCAACGATAAGAATGTGCGGGGTCTGCATGTTTGCTACCTAAATTGCCAACTAAATCGAAACAGGAAGTACAAAAGTCCCTGACCTGCCTGATACATGTCACAAATTAACATGACCGGCGTAACGTGACTAAAGTACGTAATTGCGTTCTTGATGCACTTTCCATCAACGTCAACAACATCATTAGCTTGGTCGTGGGTACTTTCCCTCTGGACCCGACAGTGTCAAAAACGGCTGTCATCCTAACCATTTTAACAGCAACATAACAGGTTAAGAGACGCCGGACACCCAATAAAACTACGCTTCGTTGACATATATCAAATTCAATTGTAGCACGTTAACAGTTTGATGAAATCATCGTAGCTGTTTGCTAGCCTTTGTCACATTTTTTCAATAAACCAACCAGTTGCGTTCATTGATTAATAAACAAGGCGAATCCAATGTCAACACCCGGCACAGGAATGCAATATCATTATTAAACATGGGGATAAGTGCTATTCTTTAACATTATCGCGTAAAGTTCATTCCTGAAATAGTTTAGCGATTTTAATTTGTAGTGAAACGCTATTTCGGTGATTTGTGTTGCAATTTTGTAAATTCGTGCTGCGTAATATGATGATGTCCATCACATTTTTATCGGCTAACTGCCTAAAAAGAGAGCATAAATGCATTTGTCAATCGTACTGGTATCCCCCGCAAGAGCAGAAAACATCGGTGCCGCTGCACGCGCCATGAAGACCATGGGGTTTACTGATTTACGTATCGTTGCCAGTGACGCCCATAACGATCCGGCGGCGCGGCGTGTGGCGCACGGTTCGGGAGATATTCTCGATAATTTAACCACTTATGAAACGCTGGCGGACGCGCTGCACGATATTTCGTTTACGGTCGCCACCACGGCCCGCGGCCGTTCGAAGTTCCATTACTACGCCACGCCGGCTGAGCTGGTGCCGCTGATGGCAGAGAAAAGTCAGTGGATGCCGAAAATGGCGCTGGTGTTTGGCCGCGAAGATTCCGGCCTGACCAACGACGAACTGGCCCTGGCGGATGTGTTGACCGGCGTGCCGATGGTGGCGGATTACCCGTCGCTGAATTTAGGCCAGGCGGTAATGGTCTATTGCTATCAATTAGCCTCTCTGATGCAAATGCCGGTTGCCCCGGCGGCGGAGGTAGATGAAAACCAGCTTGCCGCGTTACGTGCGCGCACCGATCGTTTGCTGACGACGTTGGATGTCGCTGACGACCAAAAAATGGTGGAGTGGCTACAGCAGCGGTTGGGTCTGTTAGCGCAGCGAGACACGGCAATGTTGCACCGATTGCTGCACGATATCGAAAAAAAGCTGGCAGAGTAAACGTCTGTCATAAATTTTTATTATGGTTAAATATTCCAGGATATGGATTGCAGGCGGCCCGATCCGGGCAGAAATAAAATCTCAGACAGTGAGACTTGACAGGGTCGGGAAAGGCGCTTAAATCAGAAATTCGTTGACTTAGCGGCACGTATGCTTTAACCAATATAGGTAGACAGCACAGACAGATAATAATGACAGAGTACACAACATCCATGAAACGCATCAGCATCACCACCATTACCACAACCATCATCATTACCACAGGTAACGGTGCGGGCTGACGCGTACAGGAAAGAAAGAAAAAAGCCCGCACCTGAACAGTGCGGGCTTTTTTTTCGGCTAAAGATTACGAGGTAACAACCATGCGAGTGTTGAAGTTCGGCGGTACATCAGTGGCAAATGCAGAACGATTTCTGCGTGTTGCCGACATCCTGGAGAGCAATGCCAGGCAGGGGCAGGTGGCGACGGTACTCTCTGCCCCGGCTAAAATTACCAACCACCTGGTGGCGATGATTGAAAAAACCATCGGGGGTCAGGATGCACTGGTGAACATCAGCGACGCAGAGCAGATATTTGCTAACCTGCTGCAGGGCCTGGCGGATGCCCAGCCTGGTTTTCCGCATGCCCAGCTGAAAGCTTTTGTTGAACAAGAGTTTGCCCAGATTAAACACGTCTTGCATGGTATCAGCCTGTTGGGGCAGTGCCCGGACAGCATTAACGCGGCGCTGATCTGCCGCGGTGAAAAACTCTCCATCGCCATCATGGCGGGTCTGCTGGAAGCGCGTGGCCATAACGTCACGGTGATCGATCCCGTCGAAAAACTGCTCGCTGTTGGCCACTACCTCGAATCTACCGTAGATATTGCCGAATCTACCCGTCGCATTGCGGCAGGCAAAATTCCTGCTGACCATATGATCCTGATGGCGGGCTTCACCGCCGGGAATGAAAAAGGGGAGCTGGTGGTGTTGGGCCGTAACGGCTCCGACTACTCTGCCGCCGTGCTGGCCGCCTGTCTGCGCGCCGACTGCTGCGAAATCTGGACCGACGTCGATGGCGTTTATACTTGCGACCCGCGTCAGGTGCCGGATGCCCGCCTGCTGAAGTCGATGTCTTATCAGGAGGCGATGGAGCTCTCCTACTTCGGCGCTAAAGTCCTGCACCCTCGCACCATTGCCCCTATCGCCCAGTTCCAGATCCCCTGCCTGATTAAAAATACCGGCAATCCGCAGGCGCCAGGCACGCTGATTGGTGCCAGCAATGACGACGATGGCCTGCCGGTTAAAGGCATCTCCAATCTTAACAACATGGCGATGTTCAACGTCTCCGGCCCGGGCATGAAAGGCATGGTGGGGATGGCGGCACGCGTGTTCGCCGCCATGTCACGCAACGGTATTTCGGTGGTGTTGATCACTCAGTCCTCCTCCGAATACAGCATCAGCTTCTGCGTTCCGCAGGTGGACTGCCTGCGTGCCCGCCGGGCGCTGGAAGAAGAGTTCTATCTCGAGCTGAAAGAAGAGCTACTGGAGCCGATGGCTATCCAGGAGCATCTGGCGATCATCTCCGTGGTCGGGGACGGCATGCGCACGCTGCGCGGCATCTCGGCGAAATTCTTTGCGGCGCTGGCGCGGGCGAACATCAATATTGTCGCCATCGCCCAGGGCTCGTCAGAGCGCTCCATCTCCGTGGTGGTGAATAACGACGACGCCACCACTGGCGTGCGCGTCACCCATCAGATGTTGTTCAACACCGATCAGGTGATTGAAGTGTTCCTGATTGGCGTCGGCGGCGTGGGTGGGGCGTTGCTGGAGCAGCTCAAGCGTCAGCAGGAGTGGCTCAAGAAGAAGCATATCGATCTGCGCGTCTGCGGTATTGCGAACTCAAAAGCGCTGCTGACCAACGTTCACGGGCTGAGCCTGGAGAACTGGCAGGCAGAGCTGGCGGAGGCGAAAGAGCCGTTTAATCTCGGCCGCCTGATCCGTCTGGTGAAAGAGTACCATCTGCTGAACCCGGTGATTGTTGACTGTACGTCGCACCAGGCAGTAGCCGATCAGTACGCCGACTTCCTGCGCGAAGGCTTTCACGTGGTCACGCCGAACAAAAAGGCCAACACCTCGTCGATGGATTACTACCATCAGATGCGCCACGCGGCGGCGAAATCCCGCCGTAAGTTCCTTTACGACACCAACGTGGGCGCCGGGCTGCCGGTTATCGAAAACCTGCAAAACCTGCTTAATGCCGGGGATGAACTGCAGCGCTTCTCTGGCATCCTGTCGGGCTCCCTCTCTTTTATCTTCGGCAAGCTGGACGAAGGCATGAGCCTGTCGGAAGCGACCAACGTGGCGCGCGAGCTGGGCTACACCGAGCCCGATCCGCGTGACGACCTCTCCGGCACCGACGTGGCGCGTAAGCTGCTGATCCTCGCTCGCGAAACGGGCCGGGAGCTGGAGCTGTCGGATATCGTGATTGAACCGGTGCTGCCGGAAAGTTTTGACGACTCCGGGGATGTGGCGACCTTTATGTCCCGGCTGCCGCAGCTGGACGATGTCTTCGCGGCCCGGGTCGCAAAAGCCCGTGATGAAGGGAAGGTATTGCGCTATGTTGGCAACATTGAAGAAGACGGCGTCTGCCGGGTGAAGATGGCGGCGGTAGACGGTAACGATCCGCTGTACAAAGTGAAAAATGGTGAAAACGCCCTCGCGTTTTACAGCCACTATTATCAGCCACTGCCGTTGGTCCTTCGCGGCTATGGCGCAGGGAATGATGTGACGGCGGCGGGCGTGTTTGCCGATCTGCTGCGTACCCTGTCATGGAAGTTAGGAGTTTAACATGGTCAAAGTTTATGCCCCGGCTTCCAGCGCCAATATGAGCGTTGGGTTTGATGTGCTGGGCGCGGCGGTGACGCCGGTGGATGGTTCATCGCTGGGGGATACGGTTACGGTTGAGGCCGCGGACAGCTTCAGTCTGAGCAACGTCGGGCGTTTCGCCAGCAAGTTGCCGACCGATCCGCGTGAGAATATCGTTTATCAGTGCTGGGAGCGTTTTTGTCAGGAGATCGGCAAAAACGTGCCGGTCGCCATGACCCTCGAAAAAAGCATGCCGATCGGTTCCGGGCTGGGCTCCAGCGCCTGTTCGGTGGTGGCCGCGCTGGTGGCGATGAACGAACATTGCGGCAAACCGCTGAATAACACCCGCCTGCTGGCCTTGATGGGCGAGCTGGAAGGGCGCATCTCCGGCAGTATTCATTACGATAACGTCGCCCCCTGTTTCCTGGGCGGCATGCAGCTGATGATCGAAGAGAACGGCATCATCAGCCAGCAGGTGCCAGGCTTTGATGAGTGGCTGTGGGTGCTGGCCTATCCGGGCATCAAAGTGTCGACCGCGGAAGCGCGCGCCATCCTGCCGGCGCAGTACCGCCGTCAGGACTGCATTGCGCACGGTCGCCATCTGGCGGGCTTTATTCATGCCTGTTATACCCGTCAGCCGCTTCTGGCGGCAAAACTGATGAAAGATGTTATTGCCGAGCCATACCGCACCAGACTGCTGCCGGGCTTCAACGAAGCGCGCAGCGCGGCGCTGGATATCGGCGCCCTGGCCTGCGGCATTTCCGGTTCCGGTCCGACCCTGTTTGCCCTGTGCGACAAACCGGATACGGCGCAGCGGGTCGCAGAATGGCTGGGGAAAAATTACCTGCAAAATCAGGAAGGCTTTGTTCATATTTGCCGTCTGGATACGGCCGGCGCACGAGTACTGGGATAAACGATGAAACTCTACAATCTTAAAGATCATAACGAGCAGGTTAGCTTTGCACAGGCCGTCACGCAGGGGCTGGGTAAAAACCAGGGGCTGTTCTTCCCGCACGATCTGCCGGAATTTGGTCTGACCGAAATCGACGAGATGCTGAAACAGGATTTCGTCACCCGCAGCACCAAAATTCTCTCCGCCTTTATCGGGGATGAGATCCCGCAGGAGCTGCTGGAAGAGCGCGTCCGCGCGGCCTTTGCGTTCCCTGCGCCGGTAAGCCAGGTTGAGCCGGACGTGGGCTGCCTGGAGCTGTTCCATGGCCCGACGCTGGCATTTAAAGATTTCGGCGGCCGCTTTATGGCGCAGATGCTGACTCACATCAGCGGCGATAAGCCGGTCACCATCCTGACCGCCACCTCCGGCGATACCGGCGCGGCAGTGGCGCATGCCTTCTATGGCCTGAAAAACGTGCGCGTGGTGATCCTCTATCCGCAGGGAAAAATCAGCCCGCTGCAGGAAAAACTGTTCTGTACCCTCGGGGGCAACATTGAAACCGTCGCCATCGACGGGGACTTCGATGCCTGCCAGGCGCTGGTTAAGCAGGCCTTTGACGACGAAGAGCTGAAGGTCGCGCTGGGTCTGAACTCCGCCAACTCGATCAACATCAGCCGCCTGCTGGCGCAGATTTGCTACTACTTCGAAGCGGTAGCCCAGCTGCCGCAGGAAGCGCGCAACCAGCTGGTGATCTCGGTGCCGAGCGGTAACTTTGGCGATCTCACCGCTGGCCTGCTGGCGAAGTCTTTGGGCCTGCCGGTGAAACGCTTTATCGCCGCCACCAATGCCAACGACACGGTGCCGCGTTTCCTGAAAGAGGGCAAGTGGACGCCAAACACCACGCAGGCCACCCTGTCCAACGCCATGGATGTGTCACAGCCTAACAACTGGCCACGTGTGGAAGAGCTGTTCCGCCGTAAAATCTGGCGTCTCAATGAGCTGGGTTATGCTGCGGTGACCGACGACACCACCAGAGAGACCATGCGCGAGCTGAAGCAGGTGGGTTACACCTCCGAACCGCATGCGGCGGTGGCGTACCGCGCCCTGCGCGATCAGCTGAACCCGGGCGAGTACGGTCTGTTCCTCGGCACCGCGCATCCGGCGAAGTTCAAAGAGAGCGTGGACGAGATCCTCGGTGAATCGCTGCCGCTGCCAAAAGAGCTGGCCGAGCGTGCCGATCTGCCGCTGCTGTCCCACAGCCTGCCAGCCGATTTTGCCGAGCTGCGTAAGTTGATGATGACCCGCGGGTAAACAAAAGCACCATACCGTAGGCCGGGTAAGGCGAAGCCGCCACCCGGCTTTTTTATGGAGAAAATAAGGAGAAAAATAGCAGGGAAAAAGTAGAAATTCCCAATAAATGCGGTCACTTACAGAATAGGATTGCAGAGAATAACATCCTCCACGCCCCTCACGTAATCTCCTTACATCGGCCCACATCGGGCAAGAATAATAAGGAGTAACCTATGTCTAAACTGAAGCCTGCACTTATCGCACTTTCGCTGATGCTGGTGGCTCCGATGGCGGTTCAGGCCGCTGAAATCACCCTGGTACCGGCGGTTAAACTGCAGATTGGCGATCGGGATAATCGGGGTCACCACTGGGATGGCGGCCGCTGGCGTGACAATGACTGGTGGAAGTCCCACTACGAGTGGCGCGACAATCGCTGGCGTCCGCATGGCGAGCATCACGATAATCGCCACAACGATCGTCATGACGATCACCGTCATGGACCGGACTGGAAGCACCATTAAACTCACCCCGCCAACCGGCGGGGTTTTGCGTTACTGCTCGTGGCGTTTAAACACCAGCTCACCTTTCCCTGACGCTTCCTCGTCAAAGAGATAGCCTTCGCTGTCGAATGCCGTCAGCTGCTCTGGCTTCGTCAGACGGTTTTCAATGATGTAGCGGCTCATCAGCCCGCGCGCTTTTTTGGCGTAAAAGCTGATCACTTTGAACTTACCGTTCTTCTCGTCGAGGAACACCGGCTTGATGATTTCCGCATCCAGCTTTCTCGGTTTGACCGATTTGTAGTACTCATCCGACGCCAGGTTGATCAGGATATTGTCACCCTGCGCCTTCAGCGCATCGTTCAGCGTGTCGGTGATGGTCTCGCCCCAGAATTGATACAGATCTTTGCCTTTTGCATTCTCCAGGCGAATGCCCATCTCCAGACGATAAGGTTGCATCAGATCCAGCGGGCGCAGCACGCCATACAGCCCGGAGAGCATGCGTAAATGCTGTTGGGCAAAATCAAAGTCAGCTTCGCTGAACGTTTCTGCCTGCAGGCCGGTATAGACGTCGCCTTTAAAGGCCAGAATCGCCTGGCGGGCATTGGATGGCGTGAAATCCGGCTGCCAGTCGTGAAAGCGGGTGGCATTAAGATCCGCCAGCTTGTCGCTGATGCTCATCAGGCTGGCAATTTGCGGCGCTGAAAGCTTGCGCGCCTCGCGGATCAGCTGTTGCGAATGATCCAGCAGTTCAGGCTGGGTATAACGCTCGGTGGCGAGTGGGCTCTGGTAGTCGAGCGTTTTAGCAGGTGAAATCAGAATCAGCATATCCAGTCCTTGCAGGAGATTTGGTGCGATTTTAACAAAAAAACCGCCTCGATTGATCGATGGCTGTTATTGACGCGGCAAATCGTCCCAGGCGCCGGGTGCCAGTTGCGCTGCAATCTCGGGATAACGTGAGGCATCAAAAACCGGCTGGACCCCCAGCTTCCGCTGGCGCAGATAATCCCGGGCGATCACGTTGATCACCGGAGAGAGCAGCAGGATCGCCGTCAGGTTAGTGATCGCCATCAGCGCCATAACGATATCCGCCAGCTGCCAGACCACTGGCAGGCTTAACAGAGAGCCGAGCAGCACCATCAGCACCACGCCGCCCCGTAGCAGCCAGCGGGATTTCCGGGCATCGGGATGCAAAAAGATCAGATTGTTTTCGGCATAGATGTAGTTCACCACGATGGAGCTGAAGGCGAACAATACGATGATAAAGGCCACGAAATCAGCGCCCCAGCCTCCGGTCAGATTGATCAGTGCCTGCTGCACCAGCTGCACGCCGTCGGTATTAGCCGGTAGATCCACCGGGCCTGCCAGCAGCACGATCATCGCGCTGGCGGTGCAGATGATGATGGTATCAACGAAGACGCCAATCATCTGCACGATGCCTTGCGAGGCCGGGTGAGGGGGCCAGGAGGCAGCAGCCGCGGCGGCATTGGGGGTTGACCCCATGCCCGCTTCGTTGGAAAACATACCGCGCTGAAAACCGGCCGTCAGGGCCTGGCTCAGGGTATAACCCAGCGCACCGGCGGCGGCTTCGCGCCAGCCAAAGGCGCTTTTTACGATCAGGGTGAAGACCGCAGGGAGCTGGTCGGCATGCCAGGCGCAGACCACCATGCTGGCGATCACCCACAGCAGCGCCATCACCGGCACCATCCACTGCATCAGCCGGGCGACGCCTTTGATGCCGGTGAGGATCACCACTAAGGTGAACAGGGCCATCACGCCGCCGGTGATGATTTCCGGGAAGTCGAAGGCGAAACGCAGCGCGTGGGCAACCGAGTGGGCCTGAACGGTATTAAAGATCAGGCCGTAGGCGATGAGTAAGAAGAGAGAAAACAGCACGCCCATCCAGCGCATGCCAAGGCCGCGGGCCATATACCAGGCCGGGCCGCCGCGAAACTGCCCCTGCTTATCCGCTTCCTTATACAGCTGGGCCAGCGAGCATTCGGCAAAGGAGGTCGCCATGCCGATGATGGCGGTCATCCACATCCAGAAGATGGCCCCCGGGCCACCCGCCGAGATCGCCAGCGCCACCCCGGCTACGTTACCGCTGCCGACCCGGGCTGCCAGGCTGGTGCAGAGCGCCTGGAACGAGGTTAAGCCGCCCGGCTGGGGAGTCAGGCTATTTTTCAGATTATTGCGCAACTGAGGAATGGCGCGAAATTGAATAAATCCGCAACGAAAAGTGAACCAAATCCCTGCCGCAAACAGCAGGTAAATCATCACCGAACCCCACAAAATTTCATTAATAAACGACAGATAATCAGGCATTAACGTCCCTCTTGTTGATGCCAAAGTGAATAGGTAATCGCTACTAATGAGTGAGCAAACAGGTAATTAGCAGTCCGGAGTTTTGCCAAGTTTATCACAGTATCTTTCAGCGCATTGTCTGCGGTTGCGCTGACCTTCCGTCGTGTTATCATCAGGGCAGACCGGTTACATCCCCCTAACAAGTAAACCTGTCATTTTTCCGTTTCTGGCATCCCGCTGGTAACGCGAATTATCCAGGGCAAGTTAAAGAGAAACACTATCATGACGGATAAATTAACCTCCCTTCGTCAGTTCACGACTGTTGTCGCTGACACCGGAGATATCGCGGCAATGAAGTTGTACCAGCCGCAGGATGCCACAACGAACCCTTCTCTGATTCTGAACGCCGCACAGATCCCTGAATACCGCAAACTGATCGACGACGCCGTTGCCTGGGCGAAAAGCCAGAGCAGCTCCCGCGATCAGCAGGTTGTCGATGCGACGGATAAACTGGCTGTTAACATTGGTCTGGAAATTTTGAAGCTGGTTCCGGGCCGTATCTCGACTGAAGTCGATGCGCGTCTGTCCTACGACACCGAAGCGTCTATCGCCAAAGCCAAACGCCTGATCAAACTGTACAACGATGCTGGCATCAGCAACGACCGTATCCTGATCAAACTGGCTTCCACCTGGCAGGGCATCCGCGCTGCAGAACAGCTGGAAAAAGAAGGTATCAACTGTAACCTGACCCTGCTGTTCTCCTTTGCTCAGGCGCGTGCCTGTGCAGAAGCGGGCGTGTTCCTGATCTCTCCATTCGTGGGCCGTATTCTGGACTGGTACAAATCCAATACCGACAAGAAAGAGTACGCGGCGTCTGAAGATCCGGGCGTGGTTTCCGTTACCGAGATTTACGAGTACTACAAACAGCACGGCTATGAAACCGTGGTGATGGGTGCAAGCTTCCGTAACGTTGGCGAAATCCTGGAACTGGCTGGCTGTGACCGCCTGACCATCGCCCCTGCGCTGCTGAAAGAGCTGGCAGAAAGCGAAGGCGCGATCGAGCGTAAGCTGAGCTTCAGCGGCGAAGTGAAAGCCCGTCCTGAGCGCATCACTGAGTCCGAGTTCCTGTGGCAGCACAACCAGGATCCAATGGCCGTAGACAAACTGGCGGACGGTATCCGTAAGTTTGCTATCGACCAGGAAAAACTGGAAAAAATGATCGGCGAACTGCTGTAATCATTCCTGCGTGACCGGGCTCCCGGTCACGCTACTTCTCTTGTTCCCTGTCTGAATCCCCCTGCTGCGTGTATCATTCCTTCAATCTGTATTGTTTGAATGGAATAGATATGAATACCTTACGCATTGGCTTAGTTTCCGTCTCAGATCGCGCCTCCAGCGGTGTCTATGAAGATAAAGGCATCCCCGCGCTGGAAGCCTGGCTGGCTTCTGCCCTCACCACCCCTTTTGAAGTGCAAACCCGCTTGATCCCGGATGAACAGGCGATCATCGAACAAACCTTATGTGAGCTGGTTGATGAAATGAGCTGCCACCTGGTGCTGACCACGGGCGGAACAGGGCCGGCGCGTCGCGACGTGACGCCGGATGCGACCCTCGCCATCGCCGATCGTGAAATGCCGGGTTTTGGTGAACAGATGCGCCAGATCAGCCTGCACTTTGTGCCGACGGCGATCCTCTCCCGTCAGGTAGGCGTGATCCGCAAGCAGGCGCTGATCCTCAATTTGCCGGGCCAGCCGAAGTCGATTAAAGAGACGCTGGAAGGGGTGAAAGAGGCCGACGGGAAGGTGGTGGTGTCAGGTATCTTCGCGAGTGTACCTTATTGTGTACAGCTGCTTGAAGGGCCATATGTGGAAACCGACCCGCAGGTAGTAGCAGCTTTTCGCCCGAAAAGCGCGAGGCGTGAAACAATCTCCTGAAATTAACAATAATGTGACATATGCTGTAACGGTAGTAGCGTGCTAATTGATTTACGGTATAGTAATTTTTTCTTTACGATCACTGTAAATATAACTCAACAATTCAGCTCATAATGGTTCGCTATGTCACATTACAACCGGCCTCTCAATCGTCAGGATTATAAGACTCTCACCCTGGCCGCACTCGGCGGCGCGCTGGAGTTTTATGACTTCATCATCTTCGTCTTTTTCGCGGCTGTCGTCGGGGCGCTGTTCTTCCCGGCAGACATCCCCGAATGGCTGCGTCAGGTACAGACCTTTGGCATTTTTGCCGCCGGGTATCTGGCGCGTCCGCTGGGTGGCATCATCATGGCCCACTTCGGCGATCTGGTGGGACGCAAAAAGATGTTCACCCTCAGCATCCTGCTGATGGCCGTTCCGACCCTGGCGATCGGCCTGCTGCCGACCTATGCCTCGATGGGAATTATTGCCCCGGTATTGCTGCTGCTGATGCGCATCCTGCAGGGGGCGGCGATTGGCGGTGAAGTGCCGGGTGCCTGGGTGTTTGTGGCGGAACATGTGCCGGCCCGGCGGATTGGCATTGCCTGCGGTACGCTGACCGCAGGGCTGACGGTCGGCATTCTGCTGGGCTCCGTGGTGGCGACCCTGGTGAACACCAGCATGACTCAACAGGCAGTGCTCGACTGGGGCTGGCGTATTCCGTTCCTGCTGGGCGGTGCTTTTGGTCTGGTGGCGATGTATCTGCGTCGCTGGCTGCAGGAGACCCCGGTCTTCCTTGAGATGCAGCAACGCAAGGCGCTGGCGCAGGAGCTGCCGGTCAAAGCGGTAGTGGTGCGCCATAAAAAAGCGGTAGTGGTGTCGATGCTGCTCACCTGGCTGCTGTCGGCGGGGATTGTGGTAGTGATCCTGATGTCGCCGGTCTGGCTGCAAAAACAGTACGGCTTTGCCCCGGCGGTAACGCTGCAGGCCAATAGCATCGCGACTATCATGCTCTGCTTTGGCTGCCTGATTGCCGGGCTGGTGGTGGATCGTATCGGTTCCAGCCTGACCTTTATCATCGGTAGCCTGCTGCTGGCTGCATCAAGCTGGGCGTTCTATCACCTGGTGGGCAGCCATCCGGAGCAACTGTTCCTGCTGTACGGCGTGGTCGGGTTGTGCGTCGGGGTGGTGGGCGCCGTGCCTTACGTCATGGTCCGCGCCTTCCCACCGGAAGTACGCTTCACTGGGATCTCCTTCTCGTATAACGTCTCCTACGCCATCTTCGGTGGGCTGACGCCGATTGCTGTTACCCTGCTGATGGGCGTGTCGCCCATGGCACCCGCCTGGTACGTGCTGGCGCTCTCGCTAATGGGGCTGGTGTTAGGCCTCTGGCTGCGCCAGAAGCCCGTAGAAGTACCGGTCCTCGCCGGAGAATAACAAGGCCGGGCATATTGCCCGGCCTTTTTGTTAGTGCGACGAAGTAAAGCTGAGGATGATGTTGTCATCCGGAATGTGGGTAAAGTTTTTGATAATGGCGTGGTAGTCCTCCAGCGGATCCACATCCTTAAACAGCGTCGGGTAGAAGATTTTACTCAGCGTCTCAATAGCGACGATGTTGTACGGGTTGTTGTAGAAGTGGTGATAGAGCGCCCCGGTGTGGCCTTGCGCGACGGCCGGAATGCTGGCAACGCCCTGACGCGTCAGCAGGGCGTTAAAGGCTGCGCTGACATCATGTGCCGGGACGTTATAGCCAAACGGGATAATCGCCGTGCCTTTACCCGGACGTTTTGAGCCGGTCATCAGGTAGTAATCCGGGTTCAGGGAGATAATCTTCTCTACCGCGATATTTCCGCTTGCACCCGGCAGCAGCTGCGAGCCGATGTTGGTTCCGCCAGCGGCCTCTACCAGCCCGCCCCAGCCGTTGCGCGCGTGGGTGAAGCAGCAGCCGTTATCCAGCCCGCCGACACCGGCAATCGGTTCGATAAAGACCAGCGGTTTTTTGCTAACGGTGGCCAGACGCTGGTGGATCCTGTCCAGACGCTGCTGATAGAAATCGATATAGGCCTGCGCGCGCCCGGTCTGCCCCATCACCTTACCCAGCAGGGCAATACTCGGCAGAGTGTTCTTCACCGGGTGCAGTTCATAATCCACGAAGATAACCGGAATATGCAGGGCTTCCAGCTGCGCCAGCACGCCGGTCTGCACCAGCGACGGCTTAGCGCGCAGCTGGGCAATCATCAGGTCGGGCTGGCGGGAGATCACCGTTTCGAGATCGACATTGCCCTGGTCAGAAAACTTCATGTCGAGGATCTTCTCCGCTTCCGGCCACTTACGCTTCAGTACGTTCCAGGTTTCGGTGTCCTGCTTCTTCGGCAGGTTGTTCCACGCCACTACTCTGGAGAAGGGGTTATCGCGCTCCAGCAGAGCCAGGGCAAAGATGTCGCGTCCGTCCTGGAGAATGATGCGCTGCGGTTCATGTTCAACCGTGACCGTGCGGTTATCCAGGTCTTTCACCGTCACCGGCCAGCTCTCTGCCTGGGCGAGTAAGGGTGAAAGTAACAGTGCCAGGCCGCCCGCGGCGGCAATGAGTTTTTTCAGCGTCATGTTTTTCCCGTCTTCTTCTTATGGTGTTAACCCGTCGACCACCACACGCGGCAGCCCACGGGAACAGTATTCAACCCGGCCATCCACGCCGTACACCGTCGCCAGGTTGGCAGGGTTGACAACCTCACCCGGCAGGCCGCTGGCGATAAGCTCGCCGCCTTTCAGCATCAGGGCAAAGTTCGCATGGCGCAGGGCTATGTTGATGTCGTGGATCACCACGACGGTGACGATATTGCGCAGCCGCGTTTCGCGGGCGACGATATCCATCACATGGAACTGGTAGTTGAGGTCGAGGGCGCTTAAGGGTTCATCCAGCAACAGCAGATCCGGCTCGCGAATGAGAGACTGGGCAAGGCCGATCAGCTGTTTTTGCCCGCCGGAGAGCTGGTCGAGAAAGCTCATCGCCAGATGGGCGACGCCCAGTTTATCGAGGATGGAATACGCTTCCTGTTCGACATTGAGACCAGAAGGACTGCCGCTGGCCCGACGGGCAACAATCACCGATTCGAGCGCATGCAGATGCACCCCCTGGGGCAGGGATTGCGGCAGATAAACCACCTTCTGCGCGCGCTTCGCCGCGGGCAGGGTCATCAGATCTTCGCCGTTGAGCTGCAACTCTCCCTGAGCGGGGTTCAGGTCAGCCAGGGCGCGCAGCAGGGTGGACTTGCCCGAGCCGTTTGGCCCCAGCAGGGCGGTGATCTGCCCGCGCGGGAGCAGCGGGGTGTTCAGACCACTGATGATTTTTTTCTTGCGATAGCCGGTGTGCAGATCGCGGATGCGCAGGCCGTCGGTCATACGTTCCCCCGGTTGCGAATAATGATGCTGAGGAAGAACGGCACGCCCACCAGCGAGGTGACAATGCCCACGGGAATAATGACGCCGGGAACGATGTTCTTGGAAAATACCGAGGCCAGCGAGAGTACCAGCGCGCCAATCAGCATGCTGCCGGGCAGATAAAACCGGTGATCCTCGCCAAACATCATGCGGGAGATGTGCGGCGCCACCAGGCCGATAAAGCCGACCGGGCCGACAAAGGCAACCGTCAGGGCCGAGATGATACTGATGCGCAACAGCGTGGTCAGACGCAGCTTTTTCACGTTGATGCCAAAGCTGACGGCACGATCTTCCCCCAGACGCAGCGCCGTCAGTTTCCAGGCGTTTTTCAGCGACAGCGGCACGATAATCAGCAGCGCGACGGCCAGAATGGCGAGCTTATCCCACGAGGCTCTCGCCAGGCTGCCCATCGTCCAGAAGACCAGCCCCTGCAGGGTATCTTCGCTGGCAACAAACTGCAGGATGGAAATCAGTGCGTTAAAGGTAAAGACCAGGGCGATACCAAACAGCACCACGCCAGAGGTCGCCACGCGGGTCCAGCGGCTGATGCCGTCCAGAATAAAGCAGGCCAGCAGCGCAAAGATAAAAGCATTCGCCGGAATGAACCACTTATCAGCAATGCCGGGAATGCCTAAACCGAGCACAATGGCCAGTGCGGCGCCAAAAGAGGCGGCAGACGACACGCCCAGCGTAAACGGGCTCGCAAGCGGGTTATTAAGGATGGTTTGCATCTCAGCCCCCGCCAGCCCCAGCGCCATGCCAACGGCGACGGCCATTAACGCGAACGGCAGGCGCAAATCCCAGACAATCACCCGCGTCCCGGCATCGGCCGCGGCGGAGTTGACTAAGGTGTGCCAGAGGGTAGAAACGGAGATGCCTGACGGGCCGAGCGTGAAGTCGAGGATCAGAGAGCAAATAATAAAGAAGAACAGCACCCCTGCCAGGGCAAAGCGCCGGACGAGAACCTTACGGTAATGTGACGCGATAATGGATTCGCCAGTTTGATCGCTGGCGGCAAGGCTGGAATTCATCGGTTAACCTTATGCAACACAACAGAATTATTTCATCCCCTTGGGTTCCTGTTCGGCACTGCATGATATCCATATCCGGGATGCGCCGGGTCACACTATTCGCAATGATAATGCTTATCAATTGAATAAGGTGATTATGCGCATTTTGTTTACTAACCGTTTCTGATGTGGTCGAAAAATGACCGTGTTGAAAAAGAGGGCAGTGACGGGGGAGGTGATTTCGTGCCCGCAGGGCGGGCACGAAGGGGGATCAGTGTTTTTCACCAATCGGCAGAACGGTGCGGCCGAACTGCTCGTTCAGCACTTCGCCCATCGCCAGGTAGATGGCGCTGGCGCCGCAGACCAGGCCAATCCAGCCGGCTACGTGAATAATGGACTCGCCGTTATCCACCAGGTGACCGACACACAGCAGAGCGAACAGCACGGTCAGGCTCAGGAACACGAACTGCAGCGCACGGTTACCTACCAGGGTGCCAAAGAACATGAACAGCGTGAACACGCCCCACAGGCCCAGGTAGACACCCAGGAACTGTGGGTTCGCCGCTTCGGTCAGACCCATTTTCGGCATCAGCAGAATGGCGACCAGGGTCAGCCAGAACGAGCCGTAAGAGGTGAATGCGGTTAAACCGAAGGTATTGCCTTTCTTATATTCCAGCAGGCCCGCGAAGATCTGTGCGATACCGCCGTAAAAAATGCCCATCGCCAGGATAATGCCGTCCATCGGGAACATCCCGATATTGTGCAGGTTCAGCAGAATGGTGGTCATGCCGAAACCCATCAGGCCCAGCGGAGCCGGATTAGCCAACTTAGTGTTGCCCATAAGTCCTCAAAAAAATCATCATTAATATGGTGAAATGGTGAATCCCACGCCAATTCTCCCTGGCGGGGCGCGGCATCATAATGGGCGGCATCAGCGCCGTCTATGATCTAATCAGGGTGAAATTAAAAATTTTTTTATCCTTCCCCCTTGATGGATGCCGTTGCGACCCCATCTTGTAGTCAACCGCAGTGTGTGGACCTGAAAAAATTCAAATCTGGACAGTTGAAAAAGCACCTTCTGCCCTTATTACAGGTACACAACCACATGTTGACTGAATTTTTAGTGGAGACGTTTAGATGGGTAAAATTATTGGTATCGACCTGGGTACTACCAACTCTTGTGTAGCGATTATGGATGGCACCACTGCACGTGTGCTGGAGAACGCCGAGGGCGATCGCACCACGCCTTCTATCATTGCTTATACCCAGGATGGTGAAACTCTGGTTGGTCAGCCGGCTAAACGTCAGGCAGTGACAAACCCGCAAAACACCCTGTTTGCGATCAAACGCCTGATTGGCCGTCGCTTCCAGGACGAAGAAGTGCAGCGTGATGAAGCCATCATGCCGTACAAAATCATCGGCGCTGAGAACGGCGACGCATGGATTGACGTTAAAGGTCAGAAAATGGCACCGCCGCAGATCTCTGCTGAAGTGCTGAAGAAAATGAAGAAAACGGCTGAAGATTACCTGGGCGAACCGGTAACTGAAGCGGTTATCACCGTACCGGCATACTTCAACGATGCTCAGCGTCAGGCAACCAAAGACGCGGGCCGTATCGCGGGTCTGGAAGTCAAACGTATCATCAACGAACCAACCGCAGCGGCACTGGCCTACGGTCTGGATAAAGAAGTCGGCAACCGTACTATCGCGGTATATGACCTCGGTGGTGGTACTTTCGATATCTCCATTATCGAAATCGACGAAGTTGACGGCGAAAAAACCTTCGAAGTTCTGGCGACCAACGGTGATACCCACCTGGGTGGTGAAGACTTCGACAGCCGTATGATCAACTACCTCGTTGACGAGTTTAAGAAAGATCAGGGCATTGACCTGCGTAACGATCCGCTGGCCATGCAGCGCCTGAAAGAAGCCGCAGAAAAAGCGAAGATTGAGCTCTCTTCTGCGCAGCAGACCGACGTGAACCTGCCGTACATCACTGCAGACGCGACCGGTCCAAAACACATGAACATCAAAGTGACTCGCGCGAAACTGGAAAGCCTGGTTGAAGACCTGGTTAACCGTTCCATCGAGCCGCTGAAAGTTGCTCTGCAGGATGCGGGTCTGTCCGTCTCCGAAATCCAGGACGTTATCCTGGTGGGTGGTCAAACCCGTATGCCAATGGTTCAGAAGAAAGTGGCTGAATTCTTTGGTAAAGAGCCGCGTAAAGACGTTAACCCGGACGAAGCCGTTGCTATCGGTGCTGCCGTTCAGGGTGGCGTTCTGACTGGTGAAGTTAAAGACGTATTGCTGCTGGACGTTACCCCGCTGTCTCTGGGTATCGAAACCATGGGCGGTGTGATGACGGCGCTGATCGCCAAAAACACCACCATCCCGACCAAGCACAGCCAGGTGTTCTCTACCGCTGAAGACAACCAGTCTGCGGTAACCATCCATGTGCTGCAGGGTGAGCGTAAACGTGCCGCAGATAACAAAGATCTGGGTCAGTTTAACCTCGATGGTATCAGCCCGGCGCCGCGCGGTATGCCACAGATCGAAGTCACCTTCGACATCGATGCTGACGGTATCCTGCACGTTTCCGCGAAGGACAAAAACAGCGGTAAAGAGCAGAAGATCACTATCAAGGCCTCTTCCGGTCTGAACGAAGAAGAGATCCAGAAGATGGTTCGCGAAGCGGAAGCTAACGCCGAGTCTGACCGTAAGTTCGAAGAGCTGGTTCAGACCCGCAACCAGGGTGACCATCTGCTGCACAGCACCCGTAAGCAGGTTGAAGAAGCCGGCGACAAACTGCCAGCTGACGACAAAACCGCTATCGAGTCTGCACTGAGCGCGCTGGAAGCGTCCCTGAAAGGCGAAGACAAAGCCGATATCGAAGCGAAAATGCAGGCGCTGGCTCAGGTTTCCGAGAAGCTGATGGAGATCGCGCAGCAGCAACACGCACAGCAGCAGGCTGGCGCGGGTGCTGACGCTTCAGCAAACAACGCGAAAGATGACGATGTTGTCGACGCAGAGTTTGAAGAAGTGAAAGACAAAAAATAATCGCCCTTTGAACGGGTAATACACTGGCACGGGCGAAGAGGTTTCCTCTCCGCCCGTGCACGCATGTTAGGGGCAGATAAAACAAGATGGCTAAGCAAGACTATTACGAGATTTTAGGCGTTTCCAAAACAGCGGAAGAGCGTGAAATCAAAAAGGCGTATAAGCGCCTGGCCATGAAATTTCACCCGGACCGCAACCAGGGTGACAAAGAGGCCGAAGCCAAATTTAAAGAGATCAAAGAAGCCTACGAAATCCTGACCGATGCCCAGAAACGTGCGGCCTACGATCAGTATGGCCACGCTGCGTTTGAACAGGGCGGCATGGGCGGCGGCGGCGGATTTGGTGGCGGCGGCGCAGATTTCAGCGATATCTTTGGTGACGTCTTTGGCGACATCTTCGGCGGCGGCCGCGGTCGTCAGCGTGCAGCCCGTGGCGCAGACCTGCGCTACAACATGGAGCTGACGCTGGAAGAGGCCGTACGCGGTGTAACGAAAGAGATCCGCATTCCAACCCTGGAAGAGTGTGACATTTGCCACGGCAGCGGCGCGAAAGTGGGTACCAAACCGCAGACCTGTCCAACCTGTCACGGTTCCGGCCAGGTACAGATGCGTCAGGGCTTCTTTGCAGTACAGCAGAGCTGTCCGCACTGTCAGGGCCGCGGTACGCTGATCAAGGATCCGTGCAACAAATGCCACGGTCACGGTCGCGTTGAGAAGAGCAAAACCCTGTCCGTTAAAATTCCGGCAGGCGTGGATACCGGCGATCGTATTCGTCTGTCTGGCGAAGGCGAAGCGGGTGAGCATGGCGCACCGGCAGGCGATCTGTACGTTCAGGTGCAGGTGAAGCAGCACGCGATTTTCGAACGTGAAGGCAACAACCTGTACTGCGAAGTGCCGATCAACTTTGCGATGGCGGCGATGGGCGGTGAAATTGAAGTGCCAACCCTCGACGGTCGCGTGAACCTGAAAGTGCCTGGTGAAACCCAGACCGGCAAGCTGTTCCGCATGCGTGGTAAAGGCGTGAAATCGGTCCGTGGTGGCGCACAGGGCGACCTGCTGTGTCGCGTGGTGGTTGAAACCCCGGTTGGCCTGAATGAGAAACAGAAGCAGCTGCTGCGGGAATTGCAGGAAAGCTTTGGCGGCCCAACGGGTGAGAACAATAGCCCGCGCTCCAAAAGCTTCTTTGATGGCGTGAAAAAATTCTTTGACGATTTGACTCGCTAATCCATTAGCTGACGTTCATTTTTAAAAAAGCCCGGAAGCGATTCCGGGCTTTTTCTATTTGTGGGTATTGCTCGGTAAAACTGAATTTATACTCAATATTAATCTGTTTTTGCCGAGTTGTTGGGCTTGGTATTATGGTTTTATCGAGGTATTGTTGTAAAAGAGAGAGCTTAAGTGAAATTATTACACCGTTTCTTTAGCAGTGAAGCGTCCGGCGGCATCATCCTGATTATCGCTGCCGCCGCCGCGATGGTGCTGGCCAACCTGGGTATCACCCGTGAGTTCTACCATGCGTTTCTGGAAACGCCCGTAGAGCTGAAGGTCGGGGCGCTTGAAATTAATAAGAACATGCTACTGTGGATCAACGATGCACTTATGGCGGTGTTCTTCCTGCTGGTGGGGCTTGAGGTGAAACGCGAGCTGATAGTGGGCTCGCTTGCCAGCCGCCAGCGTGCGGCGTTTCCGGTCATTGCCGCGCTGGGTGGAATGGTCGTTCCGGCGCTGCTCTTCCTGGCGTTTACCTGGCAGGATCCGGTGGCGCGCCACGGCTGGGCAATCCCGGCGGCAACGGATATCGCCTTTGCCCTTGGGGTACTGGCACTACTGGGAAGCCGCGTTCCGGCAGCGCTGAAAATCTTCCTGATGGCGCTGGCTATCATTGACGATCTTGGCGCTATTGTAATTATCGCGCTGTTCTACACCAGTGAACTGTCGATACTGTCGCTGAGCGTTGCTGCAGGCGCTATTGCAGTGCTGGCGCTGCTGAACCTGTTCAACGTACGCCGTATCGGCATTTACGTGCTGGTGGGGATGGTGCTGTGGACTGCGGTACTGAAATCGGGCGTGCATGCCACGCTGGCAGGGGTGATCGTCGGCTTCTTCGTACCGCTTAAACCGCAAAATGGCAAATCACCTGCCAGCCAGCTGGAGCATGTGCTTCATCCGTGGGTGGCCTTTATGATCCTGCCGCTGTTTGCTTTTGCTAACGCGGGTGTTTCCCTTAGCGGGGTGACGCTGGACGGGCTGACGTCAGTGCTTCCGCTGGGCATCATTGCCGGGTTGTTTATCGGTAAGCCGTTAGGTATCAGCCTGTTCTGTTGGCTGGCGCTGAAACTGAAGCTGGCATCATTGCCACACGGCACCACCTTCAGGCAGATAACGGCCGTGGGCGTGCTGTGCGGAATTGGCTTTACCATGTCGATCTTTATCTCGACGCTGGCGTTTGGTGCGCATGCGCCTGAGCTTATCGTCTGGGCAAAACTCGGCATTCTCATCGGGTCATTACTGGCTGCGGTGACGGGCTATACCTTGCTGAAGGTAAAATTGTCCGGACAGGCCGTCCAGGCATAACAGGAAAGCGGGGGAAGGGGAGCCTTCTCCCGATTTACGATCAGGGAGTGAATTCACGATGTCTCATTTGAATTACAACCATCTTTACTACTTCTGGCATGTCTACAAGCAGGGCTCGGTTGTCGGCGCTGCAGAGGCGCTCTACCTGACGCCGCAGACGATTACCGGGCAGATCAAAGCCCTGGAAGAGCGCCTGCAGGGGAAGTTATTCAAGCGTAAGGGACGCGGAATCGAACCCAGCGAGCTCGGCGAACTGGTATTTCGCTACGCTGACAAAATGTTCACCCTGAGCCAGGAGATGCTCGATATCGTCAACTACCGCAAGGAGTCGAACCTGCTCTTTGACGTCGGTGTCGCGGATGCGCTGTCAAAACGGCTGGTCAGCGGCGTGCTGGACGCGGCGGTGGTTGAAGATGAGCAAATCCACCTGCGCTGCTTTGAATCCACTCACGAGATGCTGCTCGAGCAGCTGAGCCAGCATAAGCTGGATATGATTATCTCCGACTGCCCGATCGACTCCACCCAGCAGGAAGGGCTGTTCTCAGTGAAGATTGGCGAGTGTGGGGTGAGCTTCTGGTGCATCAACCCGCCGCCGGAAAAACCCTTTCCCGCCTGTCTGGAAGAGCGCCGTCTGCTGGTGCCCGGCAGACGCTCCATGCTCGGCCGCAAGCTGCTGAACTGGTTTAACTCCCAGGGGCTGAAGGTCGAGATTCTGGGTGAATTTGATGATGCGGCACTGATGAAGGCCTTTGGCGAAGCGCACAACGCGATCTTCGTTGCCCCGACGCTTTACGCGCAGGATCTCTATTCGGACATCGGGATTACGGAGATTGGCAGGGTGGATAACGTGATGGAGGAGTATCACGCAATATTTGCGGAAAGAATGATTCAGCATCCGGCGGTACAGCGTATCTGTAACCGTGACTACTCGGCACTGTTTACGCCACCGGCAATCTGAAGGCATAAAAAAACCCGCGTTAAGCGGGTTCTTTAAACAAGCAACAACAAGTGGCGATTAAGCCAGTTTGCTGATCTGCGCGGTCAGGTTTGCTTTATGACGCGCTGCTTTGTTTTTGTGGATCAGACCTTTAGCAGCCTGACGGTCCACGATTGGTTGCATTTCGTTAAATGCGTTCTGCGCTGCAGCTTTGTCGCCAGCTTCGATTGCTGCGTATACTTTCTTGATGAAAGTACGCATCATAGAGCGACGGCTTGCGTTGTGCTTACGAGCCTTTTCAGACTGAACGGCACGTTTCTTAGCTGATTTGATATTAGCCAAGTCCAACTCCCAAATATGATCTATGTGGACAATTCAAAGGCCGAGGAATATGCCCTCTTTGCCTTCTTTTGTCAATGGATTTGTGCAAATAAGCGCCGTTAATAAGCGACGCTAAGTTACGTAGTGATGGCGCAGGATTCTACCAGCTTGTCTCTCCTGAATACAGCTTTTCGATACAAAAATCCTCATCTGCAGCCAGATTTTTTCGCTGTGAAAGGCAACCCTGATGAAATCATTACGGCTTTCTGTTTTGCGTGAACAATCGCCGGTTAACCTTAACCGCTGTACAAGGTATACTTTGGCGATTTTCACTGTTTTGAGCCAGTCATGAAGCTGATACGCGGCATACATAATCTCAGTCAGGCCCCACACGGGTGTGTGCTGACTATTGGTAATTTCGACGGCGTGCATCGTGGGCATCAGGTGCTGTTGCAGGGGTTACGTGAAGAGGGGCGGGCACGAGGTCTGCCGGTAGTAGTCATGATTTTTGAGCCGCAGCCGCTGGAGCTTTTTGCCAGCGAGAAGGCGCCTGCGCGCCTGACCCGTCTGCGTGAAAAGTTACGTTACCTGGCGCAGTGCGGCGTGGACTACGTCCTGTGCGTCCGTTTTGATCGGCGCTTCGCCGCCCTGACGGCACAAAATTTTGTCAGCGACCTGTTAGTGGATCGCCTTGGCGTGCGCTTTCTGGCGGTGGGAGATGATTTCCGCTTTGGCGCTGGTCGTCAGGGGGATTTCTTGCTATTACAGAAGGCTGGCCTGGAGTATGGCTTTGACGTCACCAGCACCCAGACCTTCTGCGAAGGCGGTGTACGCATCAGCAGCACGGCAGTACGCCAGGCGCTGGCTGACGACGATCTGGATACCGCCGCAACCCTGCTCGGTCGCCCGTTCTCTATATCCGGGCGCGTCGTGCATGGCGATGAATTGGGTCGCACCATTGGTTTCCCGACGGCGAACTTACCGCTGCGTCGTCAGGTTTCCCCGGTAAAAGGGGTCTTTGCGGTAGAAGTGACGGGGCTGGGCGATAAGCCCCTGCCCGGCGTTGCCAATATTGGTACCCGTCCGACAGTGGCTGGCGTATGCCAGCAGCTCGAAGTGCATTTGCTGGACGTTGTAATGGACCTTTATGGTCGCCATATAGATGTAATCCTGCGTAAAAAAATACGCAATGAGCAGCGATTCGCCTCGCTTGATGAGCTAAAAGCGCAAATCGCGAGAGATGAGTTAACAGCCCGCGAAATTTTTGGGCTATCAAACCCGGCTTAATGCCTGAGATATAAATACGGAACTGAGAATCTGATGAGTGACTATAAATCAACCCTGAATTTGCCGGAAACAGGGTTCCCGATGCGCGGCGATCTCGCCAAGCGTGAACCGGGAATGCTGGCGCGTTGGACCGATGATGACCTGTACGGCATCATCCGTGCAGCCAAAAAAGGGAAAAAAACCTTCATCCTGCATGATGGCCCTCCTTATGCGAATGGCAGCATTCATATTGGTCACTCTGTAAACAAGATTCTGAAAGACATTATCGTGAAGTCCAAAGGCCTCACGGGCTTTGACTCGCCTTACGTTCCAGGCTGGGACTGCCACGGTCTGCCGATCGAGCTGAAAGTGGAGCAAGAGTTCGGTAAGCCGGGCGAGAAGTTCACTGCCGCCGAATTCCGCGCCAAATGCCGCGAATACGCAGCCACCCAGGTTGACGGCCAGCGTGAAGACTTTATCCGTCTGGGCGTGCTGGGCGACTGGTCACACCCGTACCTGACCATGGACTTTAAAACCGAAGCCAACATCATCCGTGCGCTGGGCAAAATCATCGGCAACGGCCACCTGCATAAAGGCGCCAAGCCGGTGCACTGGTGCGTGGATTGCCGTTCGGCGCTGGCTGAGGCGGAAGTCGAGTATTACGACAAAACCTCTCCATCCATCGACGTGGCCTTTGAAGGCGTCGATCAGGATGCGCTGCAGGGCAAATTTGGTCTGCCGGGCGTAGAAGGCCCAATCTCGCTGGTCATCTGGACTACCACCCCGTGGACCCTGCCTGCCAACCGTGCGATCTCCCTCTCTGCGGAGTTCGACTATGCGCTGGTACAGGTTGAAGGTCGCGCGCTGATCCTCGCGAAAGACCTGGTGGAGAGCGTGCTGAAACGCGCGAACATCACCGAATACCGTATTCTCGGTACCGTTAAAGGTGCTGAGCTGGAGCATCTGCGCTTTAAGCACCCGTTCCTCGATTTCGATGTGCCAGCGATCCTGGGCGAACACGTCACCCTGGAAGCGGGTACCGGTGCGGTGCATACCGCCGGTGGTCACGGCCCGGACGACTACAGCATCAGCCTGAAATACGGTCTGGAGATCGCCAACCCGGTTGGCCCGGACGGCGCGTATCTGCCAGGCACATATCCGACGCTGGACGGCATCAACGTCTTTAAAGCCAACGACATCATCGTCAACATGCTGCGCGACAACGGTTCGCTGCTGCACGTTGAAAAAATGCAGCACAGCTATCCGTGCTGCTGGCGTCACAAGTCACCGATCATCTTCCGTGCGACCCCGCAGTGGTTCGTCAGCATGGATCAGAAAGGCCTGCGTGCGCAGTCGCTTTCCGAGATCAAAGGCGTGCAGTGGATCCCGGACTGGGGCCAGGCGCGTATCGAATCCATGGTTGCCAACCGTCCTGACTGGTGTATCTCCCGTCAGCGTACCTGGGGCGTACCGATGTCTCTGTTCGTGCATAAAGAGACGCAGAAGCTGCACCCGAACACCCTGGAACTGATGGAAGAAGTGGCGAAGCGCGTCGAAGTTGACGGCATTCAGGCGTGGTGGGATCTCGACTCCCGCGACATCCTCGGCGCTGACGCGGACAACTACGAGAAAGTGCCGGATACTCTGGACGTCTGGTTTGACTCGGGTTCTACCCACTCTTCTGTGGTTGATGTGCGTCCGGAATTTGCCGGTCACGCTGCCGATATGTATCTGGAAGGGTCTGACCAACACCGCGGCTGGTTCATGTCATCCCTGATGATCTCCACCGCCATGAAGGGCAAGGCACCTTATCGTCAGGTACTGACTCACGGCTTCACCGTGGATGGTCAGGGCCGCAAGATGTCCAAATCTATCGGTAACACCGTTTCTCCGCAGGATGTGATGAACAAACTGGGCGCCGATATTCTGCGTCTGTGGGTGGCATCAACTGACTACACCGGCGAAATGGCGGTGTCCGATGAGATCCTGAAACGTGCTGCTGACAGCTATCGTCGTATCCGTAACACCGCGCGCTTCCTGCTGGCGAACCTGAATGGGTTCGATCCGGCAAAAGATATGGTGAAACCGGAAGAGATGGTGGTGCTGGATCGCTGGGCAGTAGGCTGCGCGCAAGCGGCGCAGGAAGATATCCTGAAAGCCTACGAGTCTTACGACTTCCACGAAGTGGTGCAGCGCCTGATGCGCTTCTGCTCCATCGAGATGGGCTCGTTCTACCTCGACATCATTAAAGACCGTCAGTACACCGCGAAAGCGGACAGCGTGGCGCGTCGCAGCTGCCAGACTGCACTGTTCCACATCGCGGAAGCGCTGGTGCGCTGGATGGCACCGATCATGTCCTTCACTGCGGATGAGATCTGGGGCTACCTGCCAGGCGATCGTGAGAAGTATGTCTTCACCGGCGAGTGGTACCAGGGTCTGTTTGGCCTGGCAGAGACCGAAGCCATGAACGACAGCTTCTGGGACGAGCTGCTGAAAGTGCGCGGCGAAGTGAACAAGGTGATCGAGCAGGCGCGTGCCGACAAGAAAGTGGGCGGCTCTCTGGAAGCGGCAGTAACCCTGTACGCAGAACCTGAGCTGGCGGCGAAACTGACGGCGCTGGGCGATGAATTGCGATTTGTCCTGTTGACCTCCGGTGCGAATGTTGCGGATTATGCCGACGCGAGCGCAGATGCCCAGCAGAGCGAACTGCTCAAAGGGCTGAAGGTGGCGCTGGTGAAAGCCGATGGTGAGAAATGTCCGCGTTGCTGGCATTACACCACTGATGTCGGCAAGGTGGCGGAACACGCAGAGATCTGCGGACGCTGTGTCAGCAACGTCGCCGGTGATGGCGAAAAACGTAAGTTTGCCTGATGAGTAAATCACTCTCTTCAACAGGGCTGCGCTGGCTGTGGCTGGTAGTAGTCGTGCTGATTATTGATCTGGGCAGCAAGTACCTGATCCTCCAGAGCTTTGCTCTGGGGGATACGATGCCGCTGTTCCCGTCACTTAATCTGCATTATGCGCGCAACTATGGCGCGGCGTTTAGCTTCCTGGCTGACAGCGGCGGCTGGCAGCGCTGGTTCTTCGCGGGTATCGCTCTCGGTATCTGTGTGGTTCTGGCGGTGCTGATGTACCGCAGCAAAGCCACGCAGAAGCTGAATAACATCGCCTACGCGCTGATCATTGGCGGCGCGCTGGGTAACCTGTTCGACCGTCTGTGGCATGGCTTTGTGGTCGATATGATCGACTTCTATGTCGGCAACTGGCACTTCGCCACCTTCAACCTGGCCGATACGGCGATCTGTATCGGTGCGGCGATGATTGTGCTGGAAGGCTTCCTGCCTAAACCCGCAGCGAAAGAGCAGGCGTAACAAAACCCGCCGGGCGGCGCTGCGCTTGCACCGGCCTACGATCGTCGTAGGCCCGGTAAGCGCAGCGCCACCGGGCAAAATTAGCGAGCAATTTGCATGTCTAAATCCGTACAGAGCAACAGCGCGATGCTGGTTCACTTCACGCTGAAACTGGATGATGGCTCCACCGCAGAGTCCACCCGCAACAACGGCAAACCGGCGCTGTTTCGTCTTGGCGATACCTCTCTGTCGGAAGGTCTTGAGCAACAGCTGCTGGGCCTGAAAGAGGGCGAGAAAAAAGCCTTCACTCTGGAGCCGGATGCCGCGTTTGGTGTGCCGTCCCCGGACCTGATTCAGTACTTCTCGCGCCGTGAGTTTATGGATGCGGGCGAACCGGAAATCGGGGCAATCATGCTCTTTACCGCTATGGATGGCAGCGAAATGCCTGGCGTGATCCGTGAGATCAACGGCGACTCCATTACCGTCGATTTCAACCACCCGCTCGCCGGGCGTACCGTCCATTTTGATGTTGAAGTGCTGGAAATTGACCCGGTACTGGAGGATGTGAATGCAGATCCTGTTGGCTAACCCGCGCGGTTTCTGTGCCGGAGTAGACCGCGCTATCAGCATTGTTGAAAACGCGCTGGAGCTTTACGGCGCGCCGATTTATGTCCGTCACGAAGTGGTGCATAACCGCTATGTGGTGGATAGCCTGCGTACCCGCGGGGCGATCTTTATTGAGCAGATCGACGAAGTGCCGGATGGTGCAATCCTGATCTTCTCCGCCCATGGCGTCTCCCAGGCGGTACGTAACGAAGCGAAAAATCGCGATCTGACCGTGTTTGATGCCACCTGCCCGCTGGTCACCAAAGTACATATGGAAGTGGCACGCGCCAGCCGTCGCGGTGAAGAGTCGATCCTGATTGGTCACGCTGGTCACCCGGAAGTGGAAGGCACCATGGGCCAGTACAGCAACCCGGAAGGGGGCATGTACCTGGTCGAATCTCCGGATGATGTGCTGACGCTGAACGTCAAAAACGAAGCGAAGCTGTCGTTTATGACCCAGACCACGCTCTCGGTGGATGACACCTCTGATGTTATCGATGCCTTACGTCAGCGCTTCCCGAAAATCGTCGGCCCGCGTAAGGATGACATCTGCTACGCCACCACTAACCGTCAGGAAGCGGTGCGCGCTCTGGCGGAGCAGGCGGACGTGGTGCTGGTCGTCGGCTCGAAAAACTCCTCAAACTCCAACCGTCTGGCCGAACTGGCGCAGCGAATGGGCAAAGCCGCATTCCTGATTGACGATGCGACCGATATTCAGGAAGCCTGGGTCAAGAATGCTGCCTGTGTTGGCGTGACGGCGGGCGCGTCTGCCCCGGATATTCTGGTACAGAATGTGATTGCCCGTCTGCAGGAGCTGGGTGGCGGAGAAGCCATCCCGCTGGCGGGGCGCGAAGAGAATATCGTCTTCGAAGTCCCGAAAGAGCTGCGAATTGATGCCCGCGAAGTTAAGTAAGCTTTTAAAAATGCCAGTCACTGAATGACTGGCATTTTTTCATTCAGGTAGTCGATCATCGCCCGCATCCTGGCAGGCATATGTTTATTGCGCGTCCACAGCAGCCAGAGATCGCCCGTATAGCTACTGATAAACTCCCACTCCGGCAGTACCTGCACAATTTCCCCGCTTTCCAGCGCCTCACGCGCCGTGAACAGCGGTAAACTCCCGATTCCCAGGCCGCGCTTTACCGCATCCAGCCTCACACTCGTGTGGTTAGCGGCGTAACGTCCGTGGGTCTGTACCGTTTCCGTTTTCCCGTTCAAAGCAAACTTCCAGCGTGAATCGGCTGGGGTTTCACCGAGCGAGATACAGCTGTGTTCCCGAAGATCGTGCGGATGCTGGGGTGTTCCCGTGCGATGAAGGTACTCTGGCGTGGCGCAGATAACATGGGTGACTGGCATCAGCGATTTACCGTACAGGCCGGGGGAGGGGGTAGTAGTGATCCGTAACGCCAGATCGACGCCGTCGTCGATCAAATCCATATAGCGATCTTCCAGCCGCAGACAGACATCTATTTGCGGATAGCGCTCAAGGAATGCCGGGATTAAAGGATGGATCACAAAGCGTCCCACGGCTTTCGGCACGCTCATGGTGAGCTTTCCCTGTGCAACGGTCTGCAGGCTGCTGCCAGAATCCATCGCCTGTTGCGCCGCGTCCAGCATATCCAGCGCATGTTCATAAACCGATTTTCCGGTCACGGTAAGGGCCAGCTTGCGCGTGGTGCGGTGCAGCAATTTGCATCCCATCTCTTTTTCAAGACGTGAAACACAGCGGCTAATCGCGGAGGGCGTTGCGCCAGTCAGACGGGCTGCGGTTGAAAAGTTACCCTGCTCTACGATGGTGACGAAAGTGGCGAGATCGGGAAGCAGGGCAGGTTTCATTTGTGCATACCAGGCAAGAGTGCAATGTGTGAGCGGCAGATTATCGACATTTAAGTGACGAATATACTGTCAGGCTACAGAGGAGAGCAATCATGACAGAACGACTTTATTACTCAAGTGACGCGACAGCAGGCCGGGCACAGGTGATCCGTTGCACTGAAGAGCCTGACGGCCGTTACGCCATTGAACTCAATCAGACCCTTTTTCATCCGCAGGGGGGCGGGCAGCCAGCGGATCGGGGATGGATCGCCGGGATGGCGGTAGAAGAGGTCTCCCTGCGCGGGGAGCATGTCGTCCACATCGTGTCCGGCGCGCTTGCGCCGGGTGAGGTGGAGATGCAGGTCGATGAAGATATGAGAGAACGTCACTCCCGCTGGCACAGCGCAGGCCATTTGATTGGCTATGCCGGCGAGCAGTTTGGCTGGAAACCGGTAAAAGCCCACCACTGGCCCGGTGAAGGGCGGATTACCTTTATGCCCGGTGAAAGTGTGGACCCCCTGCCTGATGCCAGCGCTCTGATGGCCATGATTGACGGCTGGAAAGCCGACAACCTGCTTCGCCATACCGAAATTGAATCCAGCAGACGCAAGGTCCGCTTTGGCGATCTCCCGGCATACCTGTGCGGAGGAACGCACGTTAAACAACTGGCGGAGATTGGGGTAATGCAGATCCTCGGACTGAAAATGAAAAAAGGGCAGCTGGTGGTCACCTATGCGCTCGATTAACAGGATGGTGATTAACCCGCAAAACGCATCATCCTGCCGCCTGCGCTGGTGGTGCGTGAATCATGCGGTTTTCGCTGACGATCATGTCTTTCACTGATATCTCTCCCTGTTTATCATTAAATTCTAATTATCGGCGTTTTCAGTGGCAGCCTTCGTCAGGGCTGGTTAATCTGAAAACGGTTTACATCATTTTAACGTAAGAGAATAACTATGCATGATGCAGAGATCCGTGTCGCGATTGCGGGCGCGGGCGGACGTATGGGCCGTCAGCTTATTCAGGCGGCACTACAGATGGATGGCGTGGCACTTGGCGCGGCGCTGGAGCGCGAAGGTTCATCGCTTCTGGGCGCTGACGCAGGTGAGCTTGCGGGCGCAGCGAAGACGGGTGTCACCGTCCAGAGCAGCCTCGAGGCGGTTAAAGATGACTTTGATGTGTTTATCGATTTTACCCGTCCTGAAGGCACCCTGACTCACCTGGCGTTTTGCCGTCAGCATGGTAAAGGCATGGTTATCGGCACTACCGGTTTTGATGATGCAGGCAAGCAGGCTATTCAGGATGCGGCCAAAGAGATTGCGATTGTCTTTGCGGCGAACTTCAGCGTCGGCGTGAACGTGATGCTCAAGCTGCTGGAGAAGGCGGCGAAGGTAATGGGGGATTACACCGACATCGAAATCATCGAAGCGCATCACCGTTATAAAGTCGATGCCCCGTCCGGCACTGCGCTGGCGATGGGCGAGGCGATTGCTCAGGCGATGGACAAAGATCTGAAAGAGTGTGCGGTCTACACCCGGGAAGGTCATACCGGCGAACGCGTTCCTGGCACCATTGGTTTTGCCACCGTTCGTGCGGGCGACATCGTGGGTGAACATACCGCAATGTTTGCCGATATCGGCGAGCGTGTTGAAATCACCCATAAAGCGTCCAGTCGGATGACTTTTGCAAATGGGGCTGTTCGTTCAGCAATTTGGTTGAAAGGCAAAAAAGATGGTCTCTTTGACATGCGTGACGTGCTCGATCTTAACAATTTATAATCAAGTTTACCCTTCGTGATGTGGTTATTGCAGTCATAATTAGTTGATTGCAGAGGGCAATAATTTATTGCCCTTTAATTTTAGCTTTTTTTAAGATTTTTTGATTTGAAGTACTTATAAATATAAGTTATCTCCATTATTTCTGTTTCAAAATTGTGAATTTTGACCAAGTGGTCCACTTTTTGAGGCTGGTAAGGCCGGGTTAACAATAAAAATGACCCGCAAGCGTTTTCTTACGTGATTTAGTTGATCTTTTTGCCCATTAACAACCTTCCTGACCATCAGTGCCGCAAAAACTACAAATAAAAGCCGCTTTTTAAGTTGACTTTCCCCTGCCAAATCTCCAGAATGCCGCCGTTTGCCGAAAATCCACTGGCAGCAGATTTGCATTGCTTCACACTATGGTTGTGCATTAATATGCAAATAAAGTGAGTGAATATTCTCTGGAGGGTGTTTTGATTAAGTCAGCGCTATTGGTTCTGGAAGACGGAACCCAGTTTATCGGTCGGGCCATTGGGGCAACAGGTTCGGCGGTTGGGGAAGTCGTTTTCAATACTTCAATGACCGGTTATCAAGAAATCCTCACTGATCCTTCCTATTCCCGCCAAATCGTTACTCTAACTTATCCCCATATCGGTAATGTCGGCACTAACGCCGCTGATGAAGAGTCCTCCCAGGTACATGCACAAGGTCTGATTATTCGCGACCTGCCGCTGATTGCCAGCAACTACCGCAACACCGAAGACCTCTCGTCCTACCTGAAACGCCATAACATCGTGGCGATTGCCGATATCGATACCCGTAAGCTGACGCGTCTGCTGCGTGAAAAAGGTGCCCAGAACGGCTGCATCAGCGCTGGCGACAACCTGGATGCGGCGCTGGCGCAGGAAAAAGCCAAAGCTTTCCCGGGGCTGAACGGCATGGATCTGGCAAAAGAAGTGACCACCACTGAGGCCTACAGCTGGACTCAGGGTAGCTGGACGCTGGCAGGTGAACTGCCGGAAGCCAAAAAAGAAGAGGAGCTGCCATTCCACGTGGTGGCTTACGATTACGGCGCCAAGCGCAACATCCTGCGCATGCTGGTGGATCGCGGCTGCCGTCTGACCGTTGTGCCGGCAAAGACCCCGGCAGACGAGGTGCTGAAGATGAACCCGGACGGGATCTTCCTCTCCAACGGCCCGGGTGACCCGGCCCCGTGCGACTACGCCATCGACGCAATTAAGACCTTCCTCGAAACCGACATTCCGGTATTCGGTATCTGCCTCGGCCATCAGCTGCTGGCCCTGGCGAGCGGTGCCAAAACCGTGAAGATGAAGTTCGGTCACCACGGTGGTAACCACCCGGTGAAAGATATCGACAACAACACGGTGATGATTACCGCGCAGAACCACGGTTTTGCGGTGGACGAAGCCTCCATGCCGGCCACCCTGCGTGTGACCCACAAATCACTGTTCGATGGCACCCTGCAGGGCATCCATCGCACCGACAAACCGGCGTTCAGCTTCCAGGGACACCCGGAAGCGAGCCCTGGCCCACACGATGCCGCGCCGCTGTTCGATCACTTTATCGAACTTATCGAGCAATACCGTAAGACCGCTAAATAATCAGGAGCCGAGAAGACCATGCCAAAACGTACAGACATAAAAAGCATCCTGATCCTTGGCGCTGGCCCGATTGTCATCGGCCAGGCCTGCGAATTCGACTACTCCGGCGCCCAGGCGTGTAAAGCCCTGCGCGAAGAGGGTTACCGCGTTATCCTGGTGAACTCCAACCCGGCGACCATCATGACCGACCCGGAAATGGCCGATGCGACCTACATCGAGCCGATTCACTGGGAAGTGGTACGTAAAATTATCGAAAAAGAGCGCCCGGATGCGGTGCTGCCGACCATGGGCGGCCAGACGGCGCTGAACTGCGCGCTGGAGCTGGAGCGTCAGGGCGTGCTGGCCGAGTTCGGCGTGACCATGATTGGCGCGACTGCCGACGCGATTGATAAAGCCGAAGACCGCCGCCGTTTCGACGTGGCGATGAAGAAAATCGGTCTCGACACCGCGCGCTCTGGTATTGCCCATAATATGGAAGAAGCGCTGGCGGTTGCCGCTGACGTGGGTTATCCGTGCATTATCCGTCCGTCCTTCACCATGGGCGGCACCGGCGGCGGTATCGCCTATAACCGTGAAGAGTTCGAAGAGATTTGCGAGCGCGGTCTGGATCTCTCCCCAACCAAAGAGCTGCTGATTGATGAGTCGCTGATTGGCTGGAAAGAGTACGAGATGGAAGTGGTGCGTGATAAAAACGACAACTGCATCATCGTCTGCTCTATCGAAAACTTCGACGCCATGGGCATCCACACCGGTGACTCCATTACCGTGGCGCCAGCCCAGACCCTGACCGACAAAGAGTACCAAATCATGCGTAACGCCTCGATGGCGGTACTGCGTGAGATTGGCGTCGAAACCGGCGGCTCTAACGTTCAGTTCTCGGTAAACCCGAAAAACGGTCGTCTGATTGTTATCGAGATGAACCCGCGCGTATCCCGCTCCTCTGCGCTGGCCTCGAAAGCGACCGGCTTCCCGATTGCTAAAGTAGCGGCGAAACTGGCGGTAGGTTATACCCTCGACGAGCTGATGAACGACATCACCGGCGGCCGTACCCCGGCGTCGTTTGAACCCTCTATCGACTACGTTGTGACCAAAATCCCTCGCTTCAACTTCGAGAAATTTGCCGGTGCCAACGACCGTCTGACCACTCAGATGAAGTCCGTCGGTGAAGTGATGGCGATTGGCCGCACTCAGCAGGAATCCCTGCAGAAAGCCCTGCGCGGCCTGGAAGTAGGCGCCACCGGTTTCGACCCGAAAGTGAGCCTGGACGACCCGGAAGCGCTGACCAAAATCCGTCGCGAGCTGAAAGACGCCGGTGCCGAGCGTATCTGGTACATCGCCGACGCCTTCCGTGCCGGTCTGTCCGTCGATGGCGTCTTCAACCTGACCAACATCGACCGCTGGTTCCTGGTGCAGATTGAAGAGCTGGTGCGTCTGGAAGAGAAAGTCGCGGATCTGGGCATCAACGGCCTCGACGCTGACTTCCTGCGCATGCTGAAGCGTAAAGGCTTTGCCGATGCGCGTCTGGCTAAACTGGCGGGCGTGCGCGAAGCGGAAATCCGCAAGCTGCGTGACCAGTACAACCTGCACCCGGTCTACAAACGCGTGGACACCTGCGCGGCAGAATTTGCCACCGACACCGCGTACATGTACTCCACCTATGAAGACGAGTGCGAAGCGAACCCGTCCGTTGACCGCGACAAAATCATGGTGCTGGGCGGTGGTCCAAACCGTATCGGCCAGGGCATCGAGTTCGACTACTGCTGCGTACACGCCTCACTGGCGCTGCGCGAAGATGGTTACGAGACCATCATGGTCAACTGTAACCCGGAAACCGTTTCTACCGACTACGATACCTCCGACCGCCTCTACTTCGAGCCGGTAACGCTGGAAGACGTGCTGGAAATCGTCCGCATTGAGAAGCCAAAAGGCGTTATCGTGCAGTACGGCGGCCAGACGCCGCTGAAGCTGGCGCGTGACCTCGAAGCCGCAGGCGTACCGGTTATCGGTACCAGCCCGGACGCGATTGACCGTGCGGAAGACCGCGAGCGTTTCCAGAAGGCGGTTGACCGTCTGAAGCTGAAACAACCGGCTAACGCCACCGTGACAGCCATTGAGCAGGCGGTTGAGAAAGCCAAAGAGATCACCTATCCGCTGGTGGTGCGTCCATCCTACGTACTGGGCGGCCGCGCGATGGAAATCGTCTACGACGAAGCCGACCTGCGTCGTTACTTCCAGACCGCGGTGAGCGTCTCCAACGATGCACCAGTGCTGCTGGACCGCTTCCTGGATGACGCGGTGGAAGTGGACGTGGATGCCATCTGCGACGGCGAAATGGTGCTGATTGGCGGCATCATGGAGCACATCGAGCAGGCAGGGGTTCACTCCGGCGACTCCGCCTGTTCTCTGCCAGCCTATACGCTGAGCAAAGAGATTCAGGACGTGATGCGCGACCAGGTGCAGAAGCTGGCCTTCGAGCTGCAGGTGCGTGGTCTGATGAACGTGCAGTTTGCGGTGAAAGACAACGAAGTCTACCTGATTGAAGTTAACCCGCGTGCGGCGCGTACCGTACCGTTCGTCTCCAAAGCGACCGGCGTACCGCTGGCGAAAGTGGCGGCGCGCGTGATGGCGGGCCAGACTCTGGCACAGCAGGGCGTGACCAAAGAGATCATCCCACCGTACTACTCGGTGAAAGAGGTGGTGCTGCCGTTCAACAAATTCCCGGGCGTTGACCCGCTGTTAGGGCCAGAAATGCGCTCTACCGGGGAAGTGATGGGCGTGGGCCGCACCTTCGCAGAAGCATTCGCTAAAGCGCAGCTGGGCAGCAACTCCACCATGAAGAAGCAGGGCCGTGCGCTGCTCTCCGTGCGTGAAGGGGACAAAGAGCGCGTGGTTGACCTGGCTGCCAAGCTGCTGAAACAGGGCTTTGAGCTGGATGCAACCCACGGTACCGCGATTGTGCTGGGTGAAGCTGGTATCAACCCGCGTCTGGTGAACAAGGTGCATGAAGGTCGTCCGCACATTCAGGACCGTATCAAGAATGGCGAATATACCTACATCATCAACACCACCGAAGGGCGTCAGGCAATTGAAGACTCCAAGCTGATTCGCCGCAGCGCGCTGCAGTACAAAGTGCACTACGACACCACCCTGAACGGCGGTTTCGCGACAGCCATGGCGCTGAACGCGGATGCTACCGAGAAGGTGATTTCGGTGCAGGAAATGCACGCGCAGATTAACAAGTAATACGCAGGTTATCGTAGGCCCGGGAAGCGAAAGTGCCCCGGGCAGACGGCGGGTGGCGCTTCGCTTACCCGCCCTACGATGGCTGCCTTCCTCTTCAGAACCTTCTGCTTTTCCATCTCCCATCAGTCAGTTAGCCTAAAATTATCAGGTCGATAATTAAATCCAACTGAAAAGCAGGGAGAACACCATGCGAACTAAACTTCTGATGACCTCAATTTTTGCTGCCGCAGCACTGTTCACCGTTGCCGGTTGTTCATCTAATCAGGCGGTGAAAACCACTGACGGTAAAACTATCGTCACCGACGGGAAGCCGCAGGTAGATGACGATACTGGAATGATGTCTATTGATAATGCCGAAACCGGTCAGACGGAACAGATTAACCGCGATCAGGTTAAGTCCATGGGTGAACTGAAGAACTGATAAAAAAATGCAGTGGCCTGAGCCACTGCATCGATCGTTTCGGTAATACGATTACCAGCGGTGGTTCAGCAGGATATGACCGCCGTAAGCATCGTAGCTGTTTTCACCCCATTCGCCGCTGGCACGCAGCGAGATCAGCGTGGTCTCGTTTAGATTGCCGGTAACGCCCAACTCCAGCTGACCGCGGTCATCCGGGGTATCGTTGCTGAACGCTTCACCGTTAAAGGCGATATCGTTCTGTCCGGCGCCTTTCAGCCAGTTGACCGCAACATACGGCTGCCAGGCCTGCACATCTTTCTGATCGAAGTAACTGGTTTTCACCCCAACGCGACCCAGAATGCTGTCGTTATCGAGCGTGGTAATACGCACGCCGTCGGCATCGGTATGATCATCCTGGTCCAGATAGCTGTAAACGGCCTGGATCTGCGGTTCGATTTTCCAGGTTCTTTCGCTTTCAGAGTCAACAATCCAGGCGTGACCCGCTTCCAGCGAGGCGGCAAAGCCCTGGCTGTTATAGGACTCGTCACTGCGATCGTCGCTTCTCAGCTTATTGTGATACCAGCCGAAAGAGGCCCAGCTGTCGATATAGCTGCCTTTGCGCAACTGCTGATCTTCCTGCCAGGTAGCGTATACGCCGACGTTCACGCCATCGACTTTACCCTGCGCAGAGCGTTTGCTGCCGGTTGAGGTGGAGTCGGTTTTGGCCTGACCGGCGCCGAACATCATCCCGCTATGCAGCACGCCGGTGTCCATCTTCTTGCTGATGAAATCGCTGCCGACCTGCATCACGTACTGGGTGGTGTCATAGTTGACTTTGCCGCCTGCCACATCATTTTCATGATAGCGGCCTTTGACGTACATCCAGGTGTTGAGATCGTCCTCGTTGCGCAGGGTCAGTTGATCGCGATCGTCACGTTTGTGCAGGAACATGTCCTGGGCGGCGAGGTAGTTACCTAAGTAAGCACCAACTTCCGGGGCCAGATTGCTCATCTCTGGTGGGGTATAGCCGTCATCGTTGTTGTCATCAGGAGCGGGAACAGGATCAGGAACGACACTGTTATCATCAGGCGTCGGGACAGGGTCTGGAGCAGGGGCCGGTGCCGTAGATGCAGACTCCAGATACCAGTTACCATCGGTGTGTTGATTCAGGCTGTATTCCCACGCCCCGACCACGACCGGTCTGGAGAGTGAAAATGCAGCATCAGAGTTACCGCCTACGCTGACAACCTGCATCCCGTTCACGGTCTGCGCGCCCATCCCGCCGATATTGCTGATACTGACGCCAGACTCACCCGCGCTGTCGCCGGTGATAGTCAGATGGTCGGTGGCAGAGCTGTCATCGCCCAGCACGCTGTTCATGGCGATCAGGCTGCCGCTAACGCCGGTATAGTCACCGTTAATGGTGAAATCGTTACCCACGCTGTCGTTCAGCCCGGCTATCTGCAACGTGCCGCTGTTGGTAACGTTGCCGTTGATGGTATTAACGGTGGATGCAGTGGAAGCGCCGGTCCCCTGCACGGCATTCCAGGATGCCAGCACGCCGCCGCTGAGGATATCCACGTTGTTGTTTACGCTGCCTGCGCTGGCGAAGGTTGCGCCGTTATCAACGGTGAGGGTGGCGGTGTTGCCTGAACTACCCAGGGTTGCGCCTTCGGCGACCAGCGTAGTGCCGCTGCGCAGAAGGGTATTGCCGGTGTAGCTGTTGTTGCCGGTCAGGGTCAGGATGTTGGCATCGGTTTTTTCCACACTGCCGCTGCCGGTAATATCCGAAGCGAAGGTGGAGTCGGAGCCCTGGTTGAAGATAAAGGTGCCGTTATTGGTGACGGTGCCGGTCAGTGAGCCGGTATTAACGCCGTCACCCAGCTGTAGCGTGCCGACGTTGGAAATTAGGGTGTTGCCGACCTCATTTTTTATATCGCCTGCCAGGGTCAGTTTCCCGGTATTTACTTTAATTGAGTCGCCAGTGCCGATCACATCGACATTGCCAGTCAGATTCCACTCTTCACCATCCATGGTCAGTGTAGCGAAGCCGTCACCCGCATTCAGACCACGAAAATTACTGTTTTCTGAGCCCTGACCATGCAAAGTGAGCGTATTACCCGTTGAGTTGGTTGAAATAACGTCACCATCAAGCTGAGAGCCACTTTCCAGCGTCAGTGAGTTGTTTTGAGTACTTTTGAAGGTAATCGCGCTTTCTGAACCCTTTATGAGACCGGAGTTTATAAGCTGCAGTCGATTATTATCACTCGTAATAATGCCGTTTTGAGCACCTTCAATTGTCCCGCTATTTTCAATTTTGGTTTTACCCGCTTTTTGAAGTTCAACACCGTTCCCGGTATCGCCTTTAAAGAGCCCTGCATTATTAAGCGTAAAGCCAGCATCTGCTGAAAGCGCGGTTTTGCCTTCGATAATACCTGTACGGGTGTTAGAGACGTTAAAACTGCCTGAATTTTCGTCAATTTTAATACCGGACTCTGCACCAGTGATACTCCCGGCGTTGTTTATTTCACCGCCCATATCAATGACAGTAATGCCGTTAGCGGCAGTAGATTTAATACTGGCATTTTGCTGGTTATCCAGCTGTAGTGTTTGTCCGTCTGTTGTGATTAAAAGTCCATCGCCGGCACCAGTGATCTCTCCGTTATTAGTAACACCACGGACTGTGCTGCCAGAAATGGTAACAGAGGGGTCAGTAGTACTAGTGGAAATAGTGACGCCTGGATTGATGATGTAATCACTATCTGAAGAAAAAATTTGTGCGGTATTCGTTGAACCACTGATTGTTGTTTCTGCGGATACCATTAACGGCGTAAATACGATTAATGCTGATAAGGTGGGAAAAAGACTTTTTAATGATTTTGTCGTCTTATTTAATTGTGGAGCTTTACTTTTCATTGCCACATCCATTTTGTGTTTAAAAGAATGCGTATCTTAATGAGAAGGTAATTTCTTGTAAATAACTGATTTTTATGGAATAAATTTTTAATTAAAAGTGAAATTATTCATTCTTAAATCATTTATGTATAGCGATTATTTTTAAAGAGTGGATTTATTCTTATTTAATTATTTCACGATTTTTATTATTTTCGCTTAATCGATCTAGATATTAAATATTATTCTAATTCGTTATGATTTGAATAAAAAAGATAAATTCCTTTGAACAGCGGTTTATCAATCGTTGCGGTTAAGCCTCGCAAGGCTGCAGACCTCTTCAAACACCTCTCTTTCCTGTCTACACTGACTGTCACAACAAGAAAGCAGTTCATCAGGTTAATCATGATACTCATTATTTACGCGCATCCGTATCCGCAGCACTCGCATGCGAATAAGCGGATGCTTGAGCAGGTCAAGACGCTTGAGGGCGTAGAGATCCGCTCGCTCTATCAGCTCTATCCCGACTTCAATATTGATATTGCTGCCGAACAGGACGCTATTGCCAGGGCCGATTTGATCGTCTGGCAGCACCCGATGCAGTGGTACAGCACGCCCCCATTACTGAAACTGTGGATCGACAAAGTGTTCTCTCACGGCTGGGCATACGGTCATAACGGCCGGGCGCTGAAGGGCAAAAGCCTGCTGTGGGCAGTCACCACCGGGGGCGGTGAAAGCCACTTTGACATCGGATCCTTCCCTGGTTTTGAGGTGCTGGCGCAGCCGCTACAGGCCACCGCGCTCTATTGCGGCCTGAACTGGCTCCCGCCGTTTGCCATGCACTGCACCTTCGTCTGTGACGATGAAACGCTGCAGGCCCAGGCCCGACACTATAAACAACGTTTACTCGACTGGCAGGAGGCGCACCATGGATAGCCATACGCTGATTCAGGCGCTGATCTATTTAGGCGCCGCGGCGCTAATTGTGCCGGTTGCGGTACGCCTCGGGCTGGGTTCCGTGCTGGGGTATCTGATCGCCGGGTGCGTGATAGGGCCGTGGGGATTCCGGCTGGTTACCGACGCCGAGTCGATTCTGCATTTTGCCGAAATCGGCGTGGTGCTGATGCTGTTTGTCATCGGCCTCGAGCTGGATCCGCGGCGTCTGTGGAAGCTGCGCGCCTCGGTATTTGGCGGTGGGGCATTGCAGATGCTGGCCTGCGGTCTGCTGCTGGGCGGGTTCTGTATCCTGCTGGGTATGGACTGGAAGGTGGCAGGGCTAATCGGCATGACGCTGGCCCTCTCTTCCACGGCCATCGCCATGCAGGCTATGAACGAACGCAACCTGACGGTGACCCAGATGGGGCGCAGCGCTTTCTCGGTGCTACTGTTCCAGGATATCGCGGCCATCCCGCTGGTGGCGATGATCCCGCTGCTGGCGGTATCCGGGGCCTCCACTACCTTCGGTGCTTTTGCCCTCTCAGCATTAAAGGTCGTCGGGGCATTAACGCTGGTGGTCCTGCTCGGGCGATACGTCAGCCGACCGCTGCTGCGCTTTGTCGCCCGTTCCGGCCTGCGGGAAGTGTTCAGCGCCGTGGCCCTGTTCCTGGTCTTCGGCTTTGGCCTGATGCTGGAAGAGGCGGGGCTCTCTATGGCGATGGGCGCGTTTCTGGCTGGCGTCCTGCTGGCGAGTTCGGAATACCGCCACGCGCTGGAAAGCGACATCGAGCCTTTTAAAGGGCTGCTGCTGGGGCTGTTTTTCATCGGCGTGGGGATGTCTGTCGACTTCGGCACCCTGGTGACTCATCCGCTGCGCATCGCGATCCTGCTGGTGGGCTTCCTGGTCATTAAAATGGCGATGCTCTGGCTGGTGGCCCGTCCGCTGAAGGTGCCCGGGAAACAGCGCCGCTGGTTTGCAGTGCTGCTGGGGCAGGGGAGTGAATTCGCATTCGTGGTATTTGGCGCGGCCAATATGGCGAACGTCCTCGATCCGGAGTGGGCCAAGGCGCTGACCCTGGCGGTGGCGCTCTCCATGGCGGTAACGCCGCTGCTGCTGGTGGTATTGACCCGTCTGGAAGCGGCCAACAGCGGCCAGGAGCGCGAGGCGGATGAAATCGACGAAGAACAGCCGCGGGTGATCATTGCCGGGTTCGGTCGCTTCGGCCAGATTACCGGTCGTTTGCTGCTCTCCAGCGGCGTGAAGATGGTCATCCTCGATCACGATCCCGACCATATTGAGACCCTGCGTAAATTTGATATGAAGGTCTTTTACGGCGATGCCACGCGCGTGGATTTGCTGGAGTCTGCCGGAGCGCAGAAGGCCGAAGTATTGATCAATGCGATAGACGATCCGAAGAACAGCCTGCAGCTGGTCGAGCTGGCGAAAACCCATTTCCCGCATCTGAAGATCATCTCCCGCGCGCGCGATATCGATCATTACATCAAGCTGCGTCAGAGCGGTGTTGATGCGCCGGAGCGTGAAACCTTTGAAGGGGCACTGAAATCCGGTCGGCTGGCGCTGGAGAGTCTGGGGCTCGGGGCGTATGAAGCCCGGGAGCGGGCCGATCTGTTCCGCCGGTTTAATATTGAGATGGTCGAAGAGATGGCTGCAATGGCGGAGAACGATGCCACGTCACGCGCGGCGGTGGTTAAACGCACCAGCGCCATGCTGATGGACATCATCAATGAGGATCGCAATCACCTCTCGCTGACCCAGCGTCACGGCTGGCAGGGAACCGAAGAGGGCAAGCATACCGGGGATCCGGGGGACGAGCCGGAGAGTAAACCGCTGGCGTGAAGCGGGGTTGCCAGCAAATATAAAAAATTTCCTGTTCTTTACTCTGCCGCCAGTCGACGAAAGATTAAGCTTTCCGTATAGTGGCGGCAATTTTTTGCATCCGGGAAATAATCAATGATCAGTCTGATTGCGGCGCTTGCGGTAGATCGCGTGATCGGTATGGAAAATGCCATGCCGTGGAATCTGCCTGCCGATCTCGCGTGGTTTAAACGTACTACGTTGAACAAGCCGGTAGTAATGGGGCGCCTGACCTGGGAGTCAATCGGGCGTCCGTTGCCGGGCCGTAAAAACATCGTCATCAGCAGCCAGCCTGGCACCGATGAGCGTGTTGAGTGGGTGAAATCCATTGACGAAGCCATCGCTGCCTGCGGCGATGCCGAAGAGATCATGGTGATTGGTGGCGGCCGTGTATATGAGCAATTCCTGCCAAAAGCGCAGAAATTATATCTGACCCACATTGATGCTGAAGTGGAAGGGGATACCCATTTCCCGGACTACGATCCTGACGAGTGGGAATCGGTATTTAGCGAATTCCACGACGCGGACGCGCAAAATTCGCACAGCTACTGCTTCGAGATCCTTGAACGCCGCTAATGATTTACTGCACCTTTCCCGACGGGAGAGGTGCAGCTCTCCGCTACGACGCTACCGCTTCCTTCTCGCCTGAATCCAGATGCCGGTTCGACGGCTGAACAAAGTACGCTTTATCTTCCCAGCGCAGACAGGTCAGGTCTCCACCCCAGCAGCAGCCGGTATCCAGACCGTAAATGCCTTCAGGCGTGCCTTTGCCCTCCAGCGACGCCCAGTGACCAAAGATCACGTTGTAATGCTCCGTCACCGGACCGGGGATCGCAAACCATGGCTTGAGCGGGGTCGGCGCATTTTCCGGCACATCCTTGCAGTACATATCCAGCTGACCGTTCGGGAAACAGTAGCGCATGCGGGTGAAGGCGTTGGTGATAAAACGCAGGCGCGCCACGCCGCTGAGATCCATGCTCCAGTTGTTGGGCATGTCGCCGTACATGGCATCAAGGAAGAAAGGGTAAGAGTCGCTGGAGAGCACGGCTTCGACGTCGCGCGCGCACTCTTTTGCGGTTTGCAGATCCCACTGCGGTGTAATGCCCGCATGGGCCATCACCAGCTGCTTCTCTTCATCAACCTGCAACAGTGGCTGGCGACGCAGCCAGTTAATAAGCTCATCAGCGTCTGGCGCATCCAGCAGCGGGGTGATCCTGTCTTTCGGTTTATTACGGCTGATACCGGCATAGACCGCCAGCAGATGCAGATCGTGATTGCCAAGGACCAGCCGCACGCTGTCACCCAGCGACTTCACATAACGCAGCACATCCAGTGAGCCAGGCCCGCGCGCAACGAGATCGCCGGTTAGCCATAGCGTGTCCGTACCCGGGGTAAAATCCACCTGCTTTAACAACGCGATCAGTTCATCGTAGCAACCATGAACATCGCCAATGAGATATGTAGACATGTTTAGTGAATGAGTGTTGTAACAGCCAGACGGAAAACAGGAATGGCAACGCGGAATGCATTGCCGTCGGCATCGACCATTTCATAATGGCCCTGCATGGTACCCAGCGGCGTTTCGATTACCGCGCCGCTGGTATACTGATACTCTTCGCCGGGATCAATGTGCGGTTGTTCACCCACCACGCCTTCGCCCTGCACTTCAATTTCACGACCGTTGCCGTTGGTGATAAGCCAGTAGCGCCCAAGCAGCTGCACAGGCGTCCGCCCCAGGTTACGAATGGTTACCGTATAAGCAAAAACAAAGCGCTCTTCATCCGGTGTGGACTGGGACTCAACATAGATGCTTTGTACGTGAACACATACGCGGGGCGAATCAATCATGGCTTAGCTCTCCTTCGGCGGCGCATTGTCGCTGATGTAATTAGCCAGTTTGCAGTACTGCTCTACGGAGATGTTCTCCGCACGCATTGCCGGGTCGATACCCAGTTCAGCTAACACTTCAACGGTAAACGAATTGCTAAGGCTGTTACGAATCGTTTTACGGCGCTGGTTAAAGGCTTCTGTGGTGACACGGCTCAGTACGCGCAGCTCTTTGACCGGGAACGGCTTCGTTTTATGCGGCACAAGACGCACAACCGCAGATTCCACTTTTGGCGGTGGCGTGAACGCAGATGGCGGCACTTCGAGTACCGGGATCACGTTGCAGAAATATTGTGCCATCACGCTTAAACGACCATACGCTTTACTGTTTGGCCCTGCAACCAGTCGGTTAACGACCTCTTTTTGCAACATGAAGTGCATGTCGGCAATGGCATCAGTATAGCTAAACAGGTGGAACATCAGCGGGGTGGAGATGTTGTACGGCAGGTTACCGAACACGCGCAGCGGCTGACCGAGCTTCTCCGACAGCTCGCCGAAGTTCATGGTCATGGCATCCTGCTGATAAATCGTCAGTTTCGGCCCAAGGAACGGGTGCGTCTGCAGACGGGCTGCCAGATCGCGGTCCAGTTCGATGACGGTCAGTTCATCCAGACGCTCGCCAACCGGCTCGGTCAGTGCAGCCAGACCCGGGCCGATCTCGACCATCGCCTGACCTTTTTGTGGATTGATAGCCGAAACAATACTTTCGATCACGAACTGATCGTTGAGGAAGTTTTGCCCGAAGCGTTTACGGGCTAAGTGGCCCTGATGGACTCGATTAGTCATTGAGTATTAACAATCATTTTGATGGCGAGATTAAGCGCCGTAATAAAACTGCCGACATCTGCTTTCCCCTGGCCCGCTAAATCAAGTGCAGTGCCATGGTCAACAGAAGTACGAATAAAGGGTAAACCGAGGGTGATATTCACGCCGCGGCCAAATCCCTGGTATTTTAGCACGGGAAGGCCCTGATCGTGGTACATCGCCAGCACGGCGTCTGCATGATCGAGATATTTAGTCTGAAACAGGGTATCGGCAGGCAGCGGCCCGCTGAGATTCATCCCCTGAGCCCGCATCTCATCCAGCACCGGAATAATGGTGTCGATCTCTTCCATACCCATGTGACCGCCTTCGCCCGCATGCGGGTTCAGGCCGCACACCAGCACGTGCGGATCGGCAATACCGAATTTAGTGCGTAAGTCATGGTGCAGGATGGCAATCACATCGCGCAGCAGATCCGGCGTAATGGCCTCGGAAACGGCTTTGATCGGCAGATGGGTGGTAGCCAGCGCAACGCGCAGCTCCTCGGTGGCCAGCATCATCACCACTTTTGCACTGTGGGAACGCTCTTCAAAAAACTCGGTATGGCCGGTAAAAGCCACGCCGGCATCGTTGATCACCCCTTTATGCACCGGCCCGGTGATCAGCGCGGCAAATTCGCCGCTCAGGCAGCCATCACAGGCGCGCGCCAGCGTCTTCACCACATAGAGGCCGTTTTCGGTACTGAGTTGACCGGGGACGACGGGGGTTCGCAGGGGGACAGGCAACAGCGTCAGGGTGCCCGCTTGCTGGGGAAGAGGCGCGTTTTCTGCCTGATAGGGCAGCAGGGTGAGCGGCAGCTTGAGCTGTTTGGCTCGCGCCTCAAGCACGCTGGCATCGGCGCAGATCACCAGTTCGACCGGCCAGCTGCGCTGGGCAAGCTGGACGACCAAATCAGGACCAATCCCGGCAGGTTCGCCGGGAGTGATAACAACACGATGGTGTTTCATTACTTGCTCAGAACTTTGACGTAAGCGCTGGCGCGTTGTTCCTGCATCCAGGTTGCCGCTTCTTCAGAGAACTTACGGTTGAACAGCATGCGGTACGCACGGTCTTTCTGGGCCGCATCGGTTTTATCCACGCTGCGGGTGTCCAGCAGCTCAATCAGGTGCCAGCCAAAGGTGGAGTGAACCGGTTCGCTCAGCTGACCTTTGGTCATCCGCATCAGCGCATCGCGGAAGGCCGGATCGTAAATATCCGCTGCCGCCCAGCCCAGATCGCCGCCCTGATTCGCAGAACCTGGATCCTGAGAGAACTCTTTCGCGGCGTTAGCGAAGGACGTTTTACCGCTGCGGATATCGGCGGCAATCTGCTGCAGCTTCGCCCGCGCCTGATCGTCATTCATCAGTGGGGACGGTTTCAGCAGAATGTGGCGGGCATGCACTTCGGTGACCGAGATGCTCTGGCTCTGGCCGCGCAGATCGTTCACTTTCAGAATGTGGAAGCCAACGCCGGAACGGATTGGACCGACGATATCGCCTTTCTTCGCCGTGCTTAGCGCCTGGGCAAAGATAGATGGCAGCTCCTGAATACGGCCCCAACCCATCTGGCCGCCTTTCAGCGCCTGCTGGTCCGCCGAATAGGTGATCGCCAGCTTGCCGAAGTCACCGCCGTTACGCGCCTGATCGACGATAGAGCGGGCCTGGCTGTCCGCTTCAGCAACCTGGTCGGAAGAGGGGTTTTCTGAGAGTGGGATCAGGATGTGGCTCAGGTTCAGTTCGGTGCTGGCATCATTCTGGTTACCCACCTGTTTTGCCAGCGCGTCCACTTCCTGCGGCAGAATCGTCACACGACGACGCACTTCGTTGTTACGCACTTCTGAAATCAGCATCTCTTTACGGATCTGATTGCGGTAGGTCGAATAGCTGATGCCGTCATAGGCCAGACGGCTGCGCATCTGGTCGGCTGACATGTTGTTCTGCTTCGCAATGTTAGCGATAGCCTGATCGAGCTGCTCATCAGAGATCTTCACACCCATCTTCTGACCCATCTGCAGAACGATCTGATCCATGATCAGACGTTCAAGGATCTGATGACGCAGTGTGGAATCATCCGGAAGTTGCTGACCTGCCTGACCCGCGTTGAGCTTCACAGACTGCATTAAACCATCAACGTCGCTCTCAAGTACCACACCGTTGTTCACAACGGCAGCGACTTTGTCGACAACCTGTGGGGCCGCGAAGCTGGTATTCGCAACCATAGCGATACCGAGCAGCAGCGTTTTCCAGTTCTTCATACTTTTTCCATATCAATTAACCGCAATGCGGATTACGTTGTAAATCAAGTAGATCATAAGGAACTACGGTACGGCAGAATCGGTGAACGCAGCATCTGTTGAGTACCCAGACCATAGTTTGAACTCAGGCCACGCAATTCGATGTTAAAGCCGATGACGTTATCGTACTCGCTCTGATTTTTGTCGACATCCCAGCCGTTAAGCTTACGCTCGTACCCGACACGGATCGCGTAGCAGCAGGAGCTGTACTGCAGACCCAGCATCTGATCGGCCGCCTTACTCTGATTGGTATCAAAGTAGTACGCCCCGACGATCGACCAGCGATCGGCAATCGGCCAGCTGGCGGTACCGCCCACCTGCGAAATGCCCTGTTTGTACTGATCGGCATTCGAGAAGTTAGGCAGTGTCGCCTGGATGTATTCCGGGCTGGCGTAACGGTAGCTAAGCTGCACCATCCGGTCTTCATCACGGCGATACTCAATGGCGGCACTGCTGGTAGCAACGTTATCCAGACGCGTATCGTACTGCAGACCGCCACGCAGCCCCCAGCGATCGGTCATGCGCCAGTAGGTGTCGCCGGCCCAGACCAGGGAACCCGTTTTGTTGTTTTTCTCCCAGTTGATGTTGTCATCGCCGGTACGCGATTCTGTGAAGTAGTAGATTTGACCCACAGAAGCATTAAAACGTTCAACGGCAGCATCATCATAAACGCGGGTTGTGACCCCGGTCGTCACCTGGTTGGCTGAAGCAATACGGTCCAGACCACCATATGTACGGTCACGGAACAGACCGCTGTAGTCGGATTGCAGCAGTGACGAGTCGTAGTTATTGATTTTGCTCTGATCGCGATATGGCACATACAGGTACTGCGCGCGCGGTTCCAGGGTCTGGGTATAACCCTCGCTCCAGTTCATGTCGCGCTCGAAGACCAGCTTGCCGTCCATTTTAAACTGCGGCAGCGTACGGTTAACGGACTCTTCCAGGTTAGTACCGTTGTTGGTGTTGTACGTGTCCAGATTGTCCTGCTGATAGTGAGTCGCCATCAGCTTCACTTCGGTATCCAGGCTGGCCCAGTCGTTTGATACCGGCAGGTTGATTGTCGGCTCAAGGTGAACACGGGTGGCTTCTGGCATATCGGAGTTGGTATTCACGAAATGCACGGCCTGGCCGTAGATACGGGTATCAAACGGGCCGACATCATTCTGGTACCAGTTGACGTCCAGCTGCGGTTCCGCGCCGTAGGTGCTGGCGTTCTGGCTGCTGAATACCTGGAACTGGCGGGTCGATACCGTGGCATCAAAGTTTTTCACCGCATAGCCTGCGCTAAAGATCTGCGTGGCATAACCGTCGGTACTGGAACCGTATTTCGAGGTAAAGTCGTTGAAATAGTAGGGATCGCTGACTTTGGTATAGTTAACGTTGAAGCGCCAGACCTGATCCATCACCCCGGCATGTTGCCAGTAGTATAACCAGCGGTGGCGATCGCCCTCGGTGGGATGCTCGTCTTCAAAGACTTTATCCGATGGCAGATAGTCCAGCTCCATCAGGCCTGAACCCGCTTGCGTCAGATAACGGAACTCGTTTTCCCACATGATATTGCCGCGCTTGTGGATATAGTGCGGCGTGATCGTGGCGTCCATGTTGGGCGCGATGTTCCAGTAGTACGGCAGGTAGAACTCAAAATAGTTCGAGGTGCTGTACTGCGCGTTCGGGATCAGAAAGCCGGAACGACGTTTGTCGCCCACCGGCAGCTGCAGATACGGGCTATAGAAGACCGGCACCGGGCCGAGCTTAAAGCGAGCATTCCAGATCTCTGCAACCTGCTCTTCGCGGTCATGGATCACTTCGCTGCCGACCACGCTCCAGGTATCAGAGCCCGGGAGACAGGAGGTAAAAGTCCCGTTCTCAAGAATGGTATAGCGGTTTTCACCGCGCTGTTTCATCAGGTCGGCTTTACCGCGCCCCTGACGACCCACCATCTGATAATCACCTTCCCAGACGTTGGTATCTTTGGTATTCAGGTTCGACCAGGCTTTCGGACCTTTCAGGATGACCTGATTATCGTCATAGTGCACATTACCCAGTGCATCCACTGTTCGTACCGGTTCTGCCGCGCCTTCTGGCTGTTTCTGGTGCAACTGAACTTCATCGGCCAGCAAACGGCTGTTGCCCTGGTTAATATCCACATTGCCGCTAAAGACGGCGTCGTCAGGATAATTCCCTTTCGCATTGTCAGCAGTGATGGTGACCGGTAGCGTGTTCGTATCACCCTGAACCAGCGGGCGATCATAGCTGGGCACACCCAGCATACATTGCGAGGCGAGATCGGCAGCCAGACCCTGTTGACTGTACAGGGCAGACGCTATCATCGTGGCCAGGAGGGTGGGGATACGTTTTTTCATACGTTTTATTTATTGTTCCGTCATCAGTGGCTTATCGCTGGCAAACGGTCAGAGACTATCTTACTCATCATCACAGTGCCAGCGTTAATCCTGCCCGTAAACAAGCCGTGGTGATAGGCTCGTTATTGAATGACGAGTATGATAATGCAAATTATAGGCGATGTCCTTCAATTGACCGTGGCCAGGCCACCGGAATGATGGCGTTCGCGGGATCAAATACATCACCATTTGGGGAGTATATGCAGTATTGGGGAAAAATTATCGGCGTGGCGTTCGCTTTACTGATGGGCGCGGGCTTCTGGGGTATCGTTCTGGGCCTGATTATCGGCCATATGTTTGATAAAGCTCGAAGTCGTAAGATGGCCTGGTTTGCCAACCAGCGTGAACGTCAGGCACTTTTTTTTGCCACGACGTTTGAGGTGATGGGCCATCTGACCAAATCGAAGGGGCGGGTGACCGAGGCCGACATCCATATCGCCAGCCAGTTTATGGACCGCATGAACCTGCACGGTGACTCGCGGGCCGCGGCGCAACACGCATTTCGCATCGGCAAGGCGGATAACTATCCCCTGCGCGAAAAAATGCGTCAGTTTCGCAGCATCTGCTTCGGACGCTTCGACTTAATTCGGATGTTTCTGGAGATTCAGATCCAGGCAGCCTTTGCTGACGGCTCGCTCCACCCGAACGAACGCGCGGTGCTATATGTCATTGCTGAAGAGCTGGGCATTTCCCGTACCCAGTTCGATCAGTTCCTGCGGATGATGCAGGGTGGGGCGCAGTTTGGCGACGGCTATCAGCAACAGCAGGCGGGCGGTGGCGGCTGGCAGCAGGCGCAGCGTGGGCCTACCCTGGAAGATGCCTGTAACGTGCTGGGCGTGAAGCCGACCGACGAGCCGACGACCATTAAGCGCGCCTATCGCAAGCTGATGAGCGAGCATCATCCGGATAAGCTGGTGGCGAAAGGTTTACCGCCGGAAATGATGGAGATGGCGAAGCAAAAAGCGCAGGAAATTCAGAAAGCGTACGAGCTCATCAAAGAGCAGAAGGGATTTAAGTAAAGAGAGTTGCCCGGCAGACGAAGCGCCGCCGGGCAAAACATCAGAAATCCGCCGGGGCCTTAAAGGTCATCGGCGTACCGTATTCCGGGTGGGTGATGGTCAGCATCTCCGCATGCAGCTGCAGACGCGGCGCCATGGCCCGGGCTTCCGGCGTGGCATAAAAGCGATCCCCCAGAATCGGGTGACCCAATGCCAGCATATGCACGCGCAGCTGATGCGAGCGCCCGGTAATCGGTTTTAACAGTACGCGGGCGCTGTTATCCGCTGCGTACTCCAGCACTTCATACTCGGTTTGCGCCGCCTTGCCGGTCTCATAACAGACCTTCTGCATCGGGCGGTTCGGCCAGTCGCAGATCAGCGGCAGGTCAACCAGACCTTCCGCCGGTTGTGGATGTCCCCAGACGCGCGCCAGGTACTGCTTCTTCGGCTCGCGCTCACGAAACTGACGCTTCAGCTCGCGCTCTGCCGCCTTGGTCAGCGCGACCACAATCACCCCGCTGGTTGCCATGTCCAGACGATGCACAGACTCCGCCTGCGGATGATCGCGCTGAACGCGCGTCATGACGCTGTCCTTGTGATCGTCCAGCCTGCCCGGAACAGACAACAAGCCGCTCGGCTTGTTGACCACCATAATGTGCTCATCCTGATACAGAATGACCAGCCACGGATCCTGCGGCGGATTGTAGGGTTCCATCAACATGTTGCGCTCCGCTTACTGATGCGTCACAACGATGAGACGCAGCGCATCCAGACGCCATCCTGCCTGATCCAGGCTCTCAAGCACCTGCTGACGATTGCTCTCAATCGTCGCCAGTTCATCGTCACGAATGTTCGGGTTCACCGCGCGCAGGGCTTCCAGACGCGACAGCTCCGCCGACAGTTTTTCATCCGCTTCGCTGCGTGCCGCGTCAATCAGTGCCCGCGCCGCTTTCTCAATCTGGGATTCACCCAGTTGGAGAATGGCGTGCACATCCTGCTGCACCGCATTCACCAGCTTGCTGCCGGTGTGGCGGTTCACTGCGCTCAGTTGACGGTTGAAGCTCTCAAACTCGACCTGCGCCGCCAGGTTGGTGCCGTTTTTATCCAGCAGCAGACGCACCGGCGTGGCAGGCAGGAAGCGGCTGAGTTGCAGCTGTTTCGGTGCCTGGGCTTCCACCACGTAGATCAGCTCTACCAATAGCGTCCCCACCGGCAGTGCCTTGTTCTTCAGCAGCGAAATAGTGCTGCTACCGGTATCGCCGGAGAGGATCAGATCCAGACCGTTGCGGATCAGCGGATGCTCCCAGGTGATGAACTGCGCATCTTCGCGGGAGAGGGCCACATCACGCTCAAAGGTGATGGTGCAGCCATCTTCCGGCAGGCCCGGGAAGTCCGGAACCAGCATGTGATCGGACGGGGTCAGCACAATCATGTTCTCGCCACGATCGTCCTGGTTGATACCCACGATATCAAACAGGTTCATGGCGAAACTGATCAGGCTGGTATCGTCATCCTGCTCTTCGATACTCTCTGCCAGTGCCTGGGCTTTTTCGCCGCCGTTAGAGTGGATCTCCAGCAGACGGTCACGGCCTTGTTCCAGCTGGACTTTCAGCGCGTCATGCTGCTCGCGACAGGTTTTGATCAGATCGTCAAAGCCGTCGGTATTTTCCGGCGTCGCCAGGTAGCCGGTCAGCTCGCTATGCACGCTGTCGTAAATGGTACGGCCGGTCGGGCAGGTATGTTCAAACGCATCCAGCCCTTCGTGGAACCAGCGCACCAGTACCGACTGGGCGGTTTTTTCCAGATACGGGACGTGGATCTGAATGTCGTGCGCCTGACCAATACGATCCAGACGACCGATCCGCTGCTCCAGAAGATCCGGGTTGAAAGGCAGATCGAACATCACCAGACGGCTGGCGAACTGGAAGTTACGCCCTTCGGAGCCGATTTCGGAACAGAGCAGTACCTGGGCGCCGCTGTCCTCTTCGGAGAACCACGCCGCGGCGCGGTCGCGTTCGATAATCGACATGCCTTCATGGAACACCGCCGCGCGGATACCTTCCCGCTCGCGCAGAACCTGCTCCAGCTGCAGCGCAGTGGCGGCTTTGGCACAAATGACCAGCACCTTCTGGGAGCGGTTGGCAGTCAGGTAGCCCATCAGCCACTCAACGCGCGGGTCGAAGTTCCACCAGGTGCCGCTGTCGCCTTCAAATTCCTGATAAATCTGCTCCGGATAGAGCATGTCCCGGGCGCGTTCTTCTGCCGTTTTACGTGCGCCCATGATGCCGGAGACCTTGATGGCCGTCTGGTACTGGGTTGGCAGCGGCAGTCGAATAGTGTGCAGCTCGCGTTTCGGGAAGCCTTTCACCCCGTTACGGGTGTTACGGAACAGGACGCGGCTGGTGCCGTGGCGATCCATCAGCATGGAGACCAGCTCCTGACGCGCGGCATCGGCACCGTCACGATCGCTGTTGGCGGCCTGCAGTAATGGCTCGATATCCTGTTCGCCAATCAGTTCGCTCAGGGTGTTGAGCTCCTCGTTGGAGAGGTGCTTGCCCGCCAGCAGCAGGGCCACCGCATCGGCGACCGGGCGGTAATTTTTCTGCTCTTCGACGAACAGCTCAAAGTCGTGGAAGCGGTTGGGATCCAGCAGGCGCAGACGCGCAAAGTGGCTTTCCAGACCCAGCTGCTCCGGGGTAGCGGTCAGCAGCAGTACGCCCGGCACGCGTTCGGCCAGCTGTTCAATCGCCATATACTCACGGCTCGGGGCCTCTTCGCTCCACACCAGGTGGTGGGCTTCGTCGACCACCATGATGTCCCACTCGGCATCACACAGGTGCTCGAGGCGCTGCTTGCTGCGGCGGACAAAGTCCAGGGAGCAGATCACCAGCTGTTCGGTTTCGAACGGGTTATCGGCATCGTGTTGGGCTTCGGCATAGCGTTCGTCATCGAAAAGGGAGAAACGCAGGTTAAAGCGGCGCAGCATCTCCACCAGCCACTGATGCTGCAGGGTTTCCGGCACCACAATCAGCACGCGCTCGGCCGCGCCGGAGAGCAGCTGTTGATGCAAAATCATGCCCGCTTCGATGGTTTTACCTAAACCCACCTCATCCGCCAGCAGGACGCGCGGCGCATAGCGACGACCCACATCATGGGCGATGTTTAACTGGTGGGGGATCAGGCTGGTGCGCTGGCCGCGCAGGCCGCTCCACGGCATACGGTACTGCTCACTCTGGAACTTACGCGCGCGATAGCGCAGCGAGAAGCGATCCATGCGGTCAATCTGACCGGCGAACAGGCGATCCTGCGGCTTGCTGAAGACCAGTTTGCTGTCGAGCAGCACTTCACGCAGCATCACATCGGTCTCGTCGGTATCGAGGCGAGTCCCGATATAGGCGAGCAGTCCATTCTCTTCTTTTACGTCTTCAATCTTCAGCTGCCAGCCTTCATGGCTGGTAACGGTGTCGCCCGGGTTGAACATCACGCGGGTAACAGGGGAATCATTGCGAGCATACAGACGGTTTTCACCGGTGGCGGGGAACAGGAGAGTCACCATCCGCGTATCCAGCGCTACCACAGTTCCTAACCCAAGTTCGCTTTCTGTGTCGCTGATCCAGCGTTGACCAAGTGTAAAAGGCATATTTGTTCGGCTCTAATCTTTAATTGCAGGCAATAGTTCAACCACCGATCAGAAATGACGGTAATCGAATAATGGGTCCGGGAATGGAAAGGGCGCTATGGTACTGGATGGCAGCGATTTCGTCACCTGTCAAAATAGCCCCAACTGACCTGTCATCAGTGTAGCAAAGTCGTCGTCCATGAAAGGTAAAATTCCGTCTGCCACCGGCTGCAGCTGCCGCGTCAGGTAGTGCTCATAATCAAGAGGAGCGCGCTGATAATCCACTGGTTCAGGCCCGCCGGTGGTCCAGACATATTTGATGGTGCCGCGGTTCTGGTACTGCGGCGCCCGCCCGAGACGGACGTTCTCCTCATCGGCAAGCCGGGCGGCGCGAACGTGCGGCGGCACGTTACGCTGGTACTCCGCCAGCGGGCGGCGCAGGCGTTTGCGGTAGATAAGCTGGTCATCCAGCTCACCCGCCATCAGGCTGGCGATGGTCTCGCGGACAAACTCCTGATAGGGCTCGCGCCGGAAGATTTTCAGATACAGCGCCTGCTGGAAGTGCTGCGCCAGCGGCGTCCAGTCGGTGCGCACGGTCTCCAGCCCTTTAAACACCATCCGCTGCTTTTCGCCCTCCTGGATAAGCCCGGCGTAGCGCTTTTTACTGCCCTGATCGGTGCCGCGGATAGTGGGCATTAAAAAGCGGCAGAAGTGGGTTTCATACTCCAGCTCAAGGGCGCTGGTTAAGCCCGCCTGTTGCAGATGGGACCGCCACCAGTCGTTCACGTAGGTCACCAGCGCCTGGCCGATGGCCGCCGCCTCCGCTTCGCTCTGCGCGCCCTTGAGCCAGACGAAGGTTGAGTCGGTATCGCCATAAATCACGTCATAGCCCCGGGATTCCACCAGCACTTTGGTCTGACGCATGATCTCATGGCCGCGCATGGTGATCGACGACGCCAGGCGCGGATCGAAGAAGCGGCAGGCGCTGGTGCCGAGCACGCCGTAAAAGGCGTTCATGATGATCTTCAGCGCCTGGGAGAGGGGTTTGTTGCCGTGGCGTTTGGCCTCTTCGCGCCCGTGCCAGATCTGGCTGACAATCTCCGGCAGGCAGTGTTTTTCCCGGGAGAAACGCGCCCCCAAAAAACCTTCGGTGCTGTGCTGCTCATCCGGCTGGGCCAGACCTTCCACCAGCCCGACCGGATCGATCAGAAAGGTGCGGATGATCGACGGATAGAGGCTTTTATAATCCAGCACCAGCACCGAGTCGTAAAGACCGGGGCGGGAGTCCATGACATAGCCGCCGGGGCTGGCCTGAGGCGGTACGTCGCCGAGGTTAGGGGCCACATAACCCGCCCGGTGCATGCGTGGGAAATAGAGGTGGCTGAAGGCAGCCACTGAGCCGCCGTGCCGGTCGGCGGCGAGACCATTGACCGTGGCGCGCTCCAGCAGGAACGGCATGATCTCGGTTTTGTGGAAAATCCGCGTTACCAGCTCGCAGTCTTTCAGGTTATAGGTCGCCAGGGCCGGTTTATCTTCGGCGAAGCGGCGGTCAATCTCGTCCATCCTGTCCCAGGGGTTGTCGATGGACTTACCTTCCCCGAGCAGCTCCTGCGATACCGACTCCAGCGAAAATGACGAAAAGCTCCAGAATGCTGACTTAAGCGCCTCGATGCCGTCGATAATCAGCCGCCCGTTCGCCTGGGCAAAGAAGACGCCATTTTTAAAGCCGTGCTCGCGCCACTGCAGCTCGCTGTTGCCGCGCCCGAGCAGCAAGGGGATGCGGTAACGTTCAGCATGCTTTTGCAGCACCCGCAGGTCAAACTGCACCACGTTCCAGCCGATGATTACGTCCGGATCGTGTTGCGCAAACCAGGCGTTAAGCTTCTCGAGCAGCTGCGGGCGGCTGTTGACGTAGATAAGCTCAAAATCGAGGCCGCTGGCATCGCCGTTGGCCGGGCCGAGCATGTAGACCACCCGCTGGCCGCAGCCCTCAATGCCGATGCAGTACAGCTCGCCGTGGCGGGTAGTTTCAATATCCACTGACGCCCATTTCAGCGGCGGGCGATAGTGTGGGTTGGGTTTGAGGCGGGCATTGATCAGCCGATCGCCCTGAGGTGTACCGTCTACCCAGACCGGAGCGGTGATAAAGCGCTCCATCAGAAAGCGTTCCGGGGGACGAACGTCGGCTTCGTACAGCGTCACGCCCGCCTCGCGCAGCAGTTTTTCATAGCGCATCTGCTGGCGATGGGCGCGGCAGTAGAGGCCGTAGACCGGACGACGCTGGAAATCTTTCAGTTCAAGGGGGGTCAGCCGCCAGCCGCTTTCACCGCGCAGCAGCTGTTTCGTTTTTTCGACGTCAGGCTCAGGAATAAAGGCCACGGACTCCTGCGGCGGCAGGGTGATGTGCAGCGGACCGTTGTCGGTCGCCAGCCAGAATTCCACTTCGGTACCCTGCGGGGTATCCCGCCAGTGTCGGGTCAGTAAAAAGCCTTCTTGCGCCTGCGCCACGCCGTTTTCTCATAAAACAAAACCAGGCGTGAGTATAGCCTGGTTGCGGGTGTTTTGCTGGGGTTTTATACAGGTATCCCCTCACCCTGGCCCTCTCCCCAAAGGGGAGAGGGAACAATCACTGACCGTAATAGGCTTTCGCGCCGTGCTTACGCAGATAATGTTTATCCAGCAGGGTCTGCTGCATATCCGGCAGCTGTGGTGCCAGCTGGCGGCAGAAGATGCCCATATAGGCCACCTCTTCCAGCACGATGGCGTTGTGTACCGCGTCTTCGGCATTTTTGCCCCACGCGAACGGGCCGTGAGAGTGAACCAGCACCCCCGGCATCTGCGCCGCGTCGATCCCCTGTTTCTCGAAGGTTTCGACGATCACGTTCCCGGTTTCCCACTCGTACTCGCCGTTGATCTCGGCGTCGGTCATTTTGCGGGTGCAGGGGATGGTGCCATAGAAATAGTCGGCGTGGGTGGTGCCGGTCGCCGGGATCGGTTGCCCGGCCTGCGCCCAGATGGTCGCGTGTCGGGAGTGGGTGTGAACGATGCCGCCGATCGACGGGAAAGCCTGATACAGCAGGCGATGGGTCGGCGTATCGGAGGAGGGCTTTTTCGTTCCTTCCACCACTTCACCGGTGGCGATACTGACCACCACCATATCGTCGGCGGTCATCACCCGGTAGTCGACGCCGGACGGTTTAATAACGAACACGCCAGCGTCGCGGTCAACCGCGCTGACGTTGCCCCAGGTCAGGGTGACGAGATTGTGTTCCGGCAGGGCCAGGTTGGCTTCAAGCACCTGACGTTTGAGATCTTCCAGCATGTATCCTCCAGGAAAAAAGGCCCGCCCTGCGGCAGGCCAAAGGTTCCCCTGTTAACGTTTTGAACCGTAATAGACTTCGTTCCAGCGCAGGGCGTCTTTGAACGCTGGCATCCGGGTGTCGTTATCAATCACGGTCAGCTCGATGTCGTGCAGTTCCGCGAACTGACGCATATCGTTGAGATCCAGCGCATGGCTGAAGACGGTATGGTGGGCGCCGCCTGCCACGATCCAGGCTTCGGACGCGGTCGCCAGATCCGGCTGGGCTTTCCACAGGGCGTTGGCCACCGGCAGTTTCGGCAGGGCGTGCGGGGTTTCCACCGCGTCTACGCAGTTGACCAGCAGGCGGAAGCGATCCCCCAGGTCGATCAGGCTGGCGTTAATCGCCGGGCCGGTGCGGGTGTTGAAGATCAGACGGGCTGGATCGGCTTTGCCGCCGATGCCGAGTTGCTGAACGTCGAGGATCGGTTTTTCATCCACGGCGATCGATGGGCAGACTTCCAGCATGTGCGAGCCCAGCACCAGATCGTTGCCGTTCTCGAAGTGGTAGGTGTAGTCCTCCATAAAGGAGGTGCCGCCCTGCAGACCGGTCGACATCACTTTCATGATGCGTAGCAGAGCGGCAGTTTTCCAGTCGCCTTCCCCGGCAAAGCCGTAGCCTTGCTGCATCAGACGTTGTACCGCCAGGCCCGGGAGCTGCTTCAGGCCGTGAAGATCTTCAAAGGTAGTGGTAAAGGCATGGAAGCCGCCCTGTTCGAGGAAGCGCTTCATGCCCAGCTCGATGCGCGCCGCATCCAGCACGTTCTGGCGTCTGTCACCATTCACCTGTGCCGCCGCCGTCAGGCGGTAACTGCTTTCATATTCATCCACCAGCGCATTGACGTCGCCATCGCTGACCTCATTGACGATCTGCACCAGATCGCCCACCGCCCAGGTATTGACGGAGAAACCAAATTTGATCTGCGCGGCGACTTTATCGCCGTCGGTCACCGCCACTTCGCGCATGTTATCGCCGAAGCGCGCCACTTTCAGATGACGGGTATCCTGCTTCGATACCGCCTGACGCATCCACGAGCCAATACGCTGGTGGGCCTGTTTATCCTGCCAGTGGCCGGTGACCACCGCGTGTTGCTGACGCATACGCGCGCCGATGAAGCCGAACTCGCGGCCGCCGTGCGCGGTCTGGTTCAGGTTCATAAAGTCCATGTCGATGCTGTCCCACGGCAGCGCCGCGTTGAACTGGGTATGGAACTGCAGCAGCGGTTTGTTGAGGATGGTGAGGCCGTTGATCCACATCTTGGCCGGGGAGAAGGTGTGCAGCCACACCACCAGGCCGGCGCATTTGTCGTCGTAGTTGGCGTCGCGGCAGATATGGGTGATTTCATCCGGTGAGGTGCCCAGCGGCTTGAGCACCAGTTTGCACGGCAGTTTTGCTTCCGCATTCAGGGCGTTGACCACATGTTCTGCGTGCTGAGTCACCTGGCGCAGGGCTTCCGGCCCGTAAAGATGCTGACTACCAATCACAAACCACACTTCATAATTATTAAAAATCGTCATTATCGTGTCCTTAATGTGTCAGGGTTGCCGTAGATTCCGGGATGCTCTTAACCGGGGCGGCGACAGGGAGATAGTGCTGCTCAGCGCTCTTCGCCCACTGCTGGTAGCGCTGATAAAGCTGTTCAAAACGTTGCGCCTGCTGTGGGCGCGGCTGCAGGGTGCTTTCCACCTGGCTCGCCATATGCTGCTGCGCCGTCGGGATATCGGCATGGACTCCCGCCGCGACCGCGGCGAAGATCGCCGCGCCCAGGGCACAGCACTGATCGGAGGCGACAATCTGCAGCGGACGGTTCAGCACGTCGCAGCAGGCCTGCATGATCACCGGGTTCTTACGGGCGATACCGCCCAGGGCCATCACCTCATTAACGGCGATCCCCTGCTCGGTGAAGCACTCCATGATGGCGCGTGCGCCAAAGGCTGTGGCGGCCACCAGCCCGCCGAACAGCGCCGGGGCGTCGGTGGCGAGGTTCAGATCGGTAATAACGCCTTTCAGACGCTGGTTGGCGTTCGGCGTGCGGCGACCGTTAAACCAGTCGAGCACCACCGGGAGATGCTCCAGCGACGGATTTTTAGCCCAGGCTTCGGTCAGCTGCGGCAGAATTTGTTTCTTGCTGGCGTCAATCTGGGTTTTCAGTTCCGGGTGTGTAGCCGCCAGCTGATCCAGCGGCCAGCCCAGCACCCGGCCAAACCAGGCGTAGATGTCGCCAAAGGCGGACTGACCCGCCTCCAGCCCGATAAAGTCAGGTACCACGCTGCCGTCCACCTGACCGCAGATGCCTTTCACGGCGCGGTCGCCGACGCTGGCTTTGTCGGCGGTCAGAATGTCGCAGGTGGAGGTGCCGATCACTTTCACCAGCGTATTTGGCTGGGCACCGGCGCCGACCGCACCCATATGGCAGTCAAATGCCCCGCCGGAGATCGCCACCTGCTGCGGCAGGCCCAGACGTTCTGCCCACTCGGCGCAGAGGGTGCCCACCGGAATATCGGCGGTCCAGGTGTCGGTAAACAGCGGGTAGTCGAGGTTCTGGTTGATGATCGGGTCGAGCTCGTCAAAGAAGGCGGCAGGTGGCAGGCCACCCCAGCTCTCATGCCAGAGGGATTTATGCCCGGCGCTGCAGCGGCCGCGGCGGATATCCTGTGGGCGCGTGGTGCCGGAGAGCAGGGCCGGAACCCAGTCGCACAGCTCAATCCACGATACCGCCGCCTCGGCAACGCGCTGATCCTCACGGGTAACGTGCAGGATCTTCGCCCAGAACCATTCGCTGGAGTAGATGCCGCCGATGTAGCGGGAGTAGTCGCTTTTGCCAGGCTGATGGCACAAACGGGTGATGGCTTCGGCTTCTTCCACCGCGGTATGGTCTTTCCACAGCACGAACATGGCGTTCGGGTTGTCGGCAAACTCCGGACGCAGGGCCAGCACCTGGCCGTCGGCGTCAATCGGGGCCGGGGTGGAGCCGGTGCTGTCCACGCCGATGCCGACGATCTGGCTGCGCTGTGCTTCGCTTAACTCAGCCAGCACGGTTTTGATCGCCGCTTCCATCGACTCGATGTAGTCGCGCGGGTGATGGCGGAACTGATTATTCGGCGCATCGCAGAAGCGCCCCTCCTGCCAGCGTGGGTACCACTCAACGCTGGTCGCTATCTCCTGACCCGTTGTGCACTCCACTGCCAGGGCGCGTACTGAGTCACTGCCAAAATCGAGGCCAATCGCAATTGCCATGGTGTTGCTCCATCAAAAAACAGATATGCATGAACATTAGAGAGTGAGGGGGAAAATCGTCAGGCAGGATCCGCTAATCTTATGGATGATTTTGCTGTGACATGGGAAAGTGTGACGCCGTGCAAATAATCGATGTGGACATTTCTGCCGTGGTTATAGACACTTTTGTTACTGCCGACCCGCTCGATGTTACGGTTAAATCGCAACGGAAGCGTTAAGATGGCGGACCTAAAAGCGGGCTGATACCTTTTCGTTCTTTGACTGGCCCGTTTTTATGCCGCTTTTGTTGATATGGACAAATGGTTTCCTTCAGGACCGTCAGGAGTACAGACAATATGGCTGAAACGCAAAGTGATCCCCTGCTGCCGGGCTACTCGTTTAACGCGCATCTGGTGGCGGGGCTGACGCCCATCGAGGCCGACGGCTATCTCGATTTTTACGTTGACCGACCGCTGGGGATGAAGGGCTATATCCTCAACCTGACCGTGCGCGGGGAGGGGGTAATCAAAAATGGTGACCAGACCTTCGTCTGCCGTCCAGGGGATATTTTGCTCTTCCCGCCGGGGGAGATTCACCACTACGGTCGCCATCCTGACGCCCGGGAGTGGTATCACCAGTGGGTCTACTTCCGCCCCCGCGCCTACTGGCATGAGTGGCTGGCCTGGCCGTCGATGTTTGCCCATACCGGCTTTTATCGTCCGGATGAGGTTCATCAGCCGCAGTTTCGTGAGCTCTTTGCCCAGATTATCGAGGCCGGACAGGCGGGAGGGCGCTATGCCGAACTGCTGGCGATCAACCTGCTGGAGCAGCTCCTGCTGCGGCGGATGGAGGCGATCAACGAATCCCTGAACCCGCCGCTGGATCACCGGGTGCGCGAAGCCTGCCAGTACATCAGCGACCATCTGGCGGACAGCCAGTTTGATATCGCCAGCGTCGCCCAGCATGTCTGCCTGTCGCCGTCGCGTCTGTCTCACCTGTTCCGCCAGCAGCTGGGGGTGAGTGTCCTGAGCTGGCGCGAGGATCAGCGTATCAGCCAGGCCAAGCTGCTGCTCAGCACCACCCGGATGCCGATTGCCACTGTCGGACGCAACGTCGGCTTTGAGGATCAGCTCTATTTCTCCCGGGTCTTCAAAAAATGTACCGGGGCCAGCCCGAGCGAATTTCGCGCAGGCTGTGAATAGAAGGTAAATAAAACTAAACATATTCGCTGAATGCCGTTCACACCCGGTAAACTATTCAGACAATTGTTGTCTTGACGCAGCAGGCCTCTGTTCGCAGAATCCCTGCTTCGCCACCTGACCGGAACTGTTATGCAGGCATTGCTGGAACATTTCATTACCCAGTCCGTTACTTACTCGCTTATCGCTGTGGCGTTAGTGGCCTTTCTTGAATCCCTGGCGCTGGTCGGCCTGATTTTACCCGGCACGGTGATGATGACCGGTCTCGGCGCCCTGATCGGCAGCGGCGAGGTGAACTTCTGGCAGGCATGGCTGGCGGGCATCGTCGGATGTCTGCTGGGGGACTGGATCTCATTCTGGCTGGGCTGGCGCTTTAAAAAACCGCTCCACCGCTGGTCGTTCATGAAGAAGAACAAAGCCCTGCTCGATAAAACCGAGCACGCGCTGCATCAGCACAGCATGTTTACCATTCTGGTGGGCCGCTTTGTCGGCCCGACGCGTCCGCTGGTGCCGATGGTGGCGGGGATGCTGGATCTGCCGGTGACCAAGTTCATCGTGCCGAACCTGCTGGGCTGCCTGTTCTGGCCACCGATCTACTTCCTGCCGGGCATTCTGGCCGGGGCGGCCATCGATATTCCTGCCGGGGTGCAGAGCGGCGGCTTTAAGTGGCTGCTGCTGGCAACCGCGCTGCTGCTGTGGCTGGCGGCCTGGCTCTGCTGGCGGCTGTGGCGCAGCGGAAGAGCTTCCGCGGATCGTCTGAGCACTTACCTGCCGCGCGGGCGCTTATTCTGGGTAGCGCCCGTCACCCTGGGGATTGCCGTAGTGGCGCTGGTGGCCCTGGTCCGCCATCCGCTGATGCCGGTCTACGGTGAGATTTTATTGAAGGTCGTCAGCCGCTGACCGTCGTCAGTGGATCCCCAGCAGGCGCGATGCGCTGGCCTTGCCGCTCACCAGCTGTTCCGTATCGCCGTCCCAGGCGATACGGCCATCGGCAATCACCACCGACCGATGAGCGATTTTAAGCGCATCTTCCACGCTGTGGGACACCATCAACATCGTCAGGTTCTGGCGTTCACACACCTCTTTGACCAGCAGCAGCATCTCCTGACGTAACGCGGGGTCAAGCGCCGAAAAGGGCTCATCCAGTAGCAGGATCGGCTGCTCGCGTACCAGACAGCGTGCCAGTGCGACGCGCTGGCGCTGGCCACCGGAGAGCTCACCCGGCAACCGCTCCAGCAGATCGCCAATCCCCATTTGCGCCGCGATATCGCTCAGCTTCTGCTGTTGTCCGGCATTCAGCCGGAGGCCCGGATGCATGCCGAGGCCGATGTTCTGGCGCACGGTCAGGTGGGTAAAGAGATTGTTTTCCTGAAACAGCATCGACACCGGGCGTTCAGCAGGCGGCGTGTGGGTATGATCCCGTCCCTCAATCGTAATTTGGCCGTTGGCCGGTTGCAGAAAACCGGCCACCAGATTGAGGAGCGTGCTTTTCCCCGCCCCGCTGGGGCCGAGCACGGCGATCAATTCCCCCTGGCGCACGGACAGGGTGAAGCGCATCGGCAGGTGCTGATAAAGCCAGGTTACATCAGTGAGAGTTAGCATCACGCCCCGGGAGTTTTTCGATAACGGTAAATAACGCAAAGCACAGCAGCAACAGCAGCAGTGCCGTCACGGCACCGTCCTGGCTGCGATACGAGCCGATCTGCTGATACAGCCAGAACGGCAGGGTGCGGAAATCATCATTGCCAAACAGCGCCACCACCCCGAAATCACCGATCGACAGCACGCAGGCAAAGGCCAGCGCCTGCGCCAGGGGGCGTTTCAGGGCGCGGAGTTCCACCACCCTCAGCCGCTGCCAGCCATGCATGCCCAGTGAATCGCAGAGCAGGGTGTAGCGGGCGCTGAGGTCGCGCATCGGGTTTTCCAGTACCTTCAGCGCATACGGAATGGCCATCAGGGCGTTGGTGAAGATGACGATGCCATCGGCGGATTCCGGCAGGCCAACGGTGCTGTTGAACAGCAGGAAAAACCCGCTCGCCAGCACAATGCCGGGCATCGCCAGGATCAGCATCCCGCTGAGATCCAGCGCCTGCCCAGCCACCTTTGCCTGACGGGCATACAGCTCCCGGCTGGTCCACAGTAGCATCATGGTCAGCACCACGCAGAGCAGCCCCGCTCCCAGGGCAATGCGCAGCGAGGTGCCGAGCGCCTGCCACAGCACCGGCTGTTGCAGCACCGACAGCAGGTTAAGATTCAGGCCATCCACCACTACCGCCAGCAGCGGCGGGAGTAACAGCAGCAGAGCGAGAGTGATCAGCAGGCCATCGGTCAGACGGCTGCGCAGGCTATCCTGCGGATCGCGCCAGCCGGTAAGCTGGCTACTGCCCACGGCGATGGCTTTACCCAGCCGCTGGCTCAGCATCACCAGCCCCAGGCAGCAGAACATCTGCACCATCGCCAGCAGCGCCGCCCGGCCCGGATCGTAGTCGTAGCTCAGGGCCTGATAGATGGCGAGCTCAATGGTGGTGGCCTGCGGTCCGCCGCCCAGCGAGAGCACGGTGGCGAAGCTGGCAAAGCAGAGCATAAAGATCAGCGCGGCAACGGGCGGAATTTGACGGCGCAGCCACGGCCACTCTACGAAGCGGAAAAAGGACCAGCCGCGCATCCCGAGCTGAGCGGCGAGCTGGCGCTGCTCGCCAGGGATATTCTCCAGCGCCTGCAGCAGCAGCCGCGTCGCCATCGGCATGTTGAAAAAGATGTGCGCCAGCAGGATGCCCTGCAGGCCATAAGGGGAGAAGGTCCACTCCAGCCCCAGAGCCTGACAGAGCGCGGCAAGCCAGCCCTGACGCCCGTAGACGCTGAGGATACCGAATATCGCCACCAGCACCGGCAGGATCAGGGTCATGGCGCACAGGCGCAGCAGCGCCTGCCGTCCGGGGAAGCGCCGCCGGTAGAGGGCGCGGGCAAGGAAAATAGCGGGTACCACGGAGAGCAGGGCGGAAAGAAACGCCTGCCAGAACGAGAAGCGGATGACGTGCCACAGATAGCTGTCGTGCAGCAGCGCCGTGACGTCGGTGGCTGGCGCGTTAAACCACAGCGCCAGAAATGCTCCCAGGGCGACGGTCACCATCAGGATGGCGGCGATCAGCCCCGGGAGTAACCAGCCGGCGATCAGCGGCTGACGGCGCGTTGCCATTCACTGACCCAGGCGGCACGTTTCCCGGCCACTTCTTGCGGAGAGTATTCCAGTGCGGTTTGCGGTTTGACCAGGCTGTCGAAACCGGCCGGTAAAGCGACGTCAGTCACCGGGTACATCCAGTTGCCGGTTGGGATCGTATTCTGGAACGACGGCGAGACCATAAATTTCAGAAACTTCTCCGCCAGTTCCGGCTGTTTGCTGGCATAGGTGCGGGCGGCGACTTCAACCTGCAGGTAGTGACCTTCGGCAAAATCAGCGGCGGCGTAGTTCTCTTTTTTCTCCGAAATAATGTGGTACGCCGGAGAGGTGGTGTAGCTCAGCACCAGGTCGCTTTCGCCTTTCAGGAACAGCCCGTAGGCCTCGCTCCAGCCTTTGGTGACGGTAACGGTTTTGGCGGCCAGTTTCTGCCAGGCTTCCGGGGTCTTGTCCCCATACACTTTTTGCATCCACAGCAGCAGACCCAGCCCCGGGGTGCTGGTGCGCGGATCTTCGTAGATCACGCGCCATTTCTGGTCGCTCTCAACCAGCTCTTTCAGGCTCTTCGGCGGGTTTTTCAGCTTGTTTTTGTCATACACGAAGGCGAAGTAGCCATAGTCGAAGGGTACAAAGGTGTCGTTCTTCCAGCCGCCAGGAATTTTAACCGCATCGGCCGCCACGCCGCTTTTGGCGAACAGCCCGGTTTGCGTGGCCGCTTCCAGCAGGTTGTTATCGAGACCCAGCACCACGTCGGCTTTGCTGTTCTTGCCTTCCATCCGCAGACGGTTGAGCAGCGAGACGCCATCTTCCAGCGCCACGAATTTCAGCTCGCAGTTGCAGTCGGCTTCGAAGGCTTTTTTGACCGCCGGGCCAGGGCCCCAGTCGGCGGCGAAGGAGTCGTAGGTGTAGACCGTCAGGACAGGACTGGCAACGGCAGGCAGCGCAATCAGCGCCAGCAGGGGAAGAACAGTTTTGAACACTTTGCACCTCTGTATGTGAGAGTGGCAAAGGATTTTGAGCGACAGCCTCAAATCCCTTCGCCGGCGTTATCCGGATCAGGTTCGACGGGTATTTTCTCAGCACACGCTTGCGCGCAGCACCCCGTTGAGAACGACGGTATTGTAATGATTTGGTGAATATTACGAAAGTGTTAAGGTTCCGGCGGTGCAAACCACGCCGATTTAAAGTCAAACCAGCCCAGGGTATTCATGCGTAAACCGCGCATACTGCGCTGACCCTGGATCATCAGCCAGTGGTGGATCAGCGGGACAATCGCCTGCTGGGACAGCAGCTGCTGGCACCAGACGGCAAGGTTCATCTCACCCGCACGCCACTGGGCGGCGTCCTGCTGCCAGTCGCGGGGAATACAGTGCTGCAGGAGCGGGACTTCATACAGATGCGAGAACAGCGAGAAGTCGAGGGGCAGGGTGAAGTTGACGCTGTTGAGCCAGATATCGCTCACCGTCTCGCCGCGATGCCACTCCTCATAGCTGACTTCCTGAATGTTTAACGTCACCTGCTCGGCGGCCAGAAGTTCGCTCATCATTCGGGCGATCACCCGGTGCTCGATATGTTCGCGGTAGAAGGTCAGGGTGAGGCTCTCCAGCCCGGCCGGTTTGTCGCCGCGTCCCGGGCGGGCGTGGTGCCAGCGCGGCAGCAGGCCATACGCCGGGAACCAGTAGGATTGATATACCTCCTCGGCCTGGTAGATCAGGTTCGCCGGGGAGAGGATCCGGCTTACCCACTGCCGCACCTCTGCGCTGGCGCCGCGGTGGGAGCGGGCGTCGAACAGCAGATAGTAGCAGCCCTCTTCCAGCCGGCTCTCCACCGCTTTTTCCCCCTCGGTGGGCCCTTCCAGCGTCAGGCCGACGCTCAGCTCTTCGTTGATATCCGGCAGGACCCAGACGTTGACCTCATCAATCAGCGCCCGGTAACCAAAGTAGTCATCGAAGGCGCGGATCTTCAGCTGGTTATTGTTGTTGCGGGAGACCGCATACGGCCCGGTGCCCACCGGCTGGCTGGCAAAGTTATGCATCGATTCCCACTCGCGCGGCAGGATCATCGACGGCACATATCCCAGCAACCATGGCAGCCAGCGGTCGGGCTGCGAGAGCTGAATATCCAGGGTCCAGGCGGTGGGGGACTGGACCCGGGTAATGTGTGAATAGAGGGGCAGCTCGCGGGCGCGCTGCAGGGTGGCAATGACGTCGGCCATCTCCAGCTCACGTCCATGATGAAAATGGATGCCGGGCCGCAAGAAAAAGCGCCAGTGCAACGGGGAAAGTTGCTGCCAGTGGTGGGCAATGTCGGCTTCCAGTTCCCCGTTTTCCTCATTTATGCGCGTCAGGCCGCTAAAGATCTGCCGTGCCATATGGGTTTCGGAGCGTCGTAGTGCGCTGCCCGGTAACAGGTTTTTCATCGGGCGATAGTAGAGCACCCGCAGGATATGCCTGCCCTGGCGAAAGCTGCGGCCCAGGTGGGAGACCAGCATCTGGCGTACCGCGGCCTTGTCACCCACCAGCTGCACCAGTTGCTCGATGCGATCCTGCTCGAGGAGATCTTCTGCCCGCTGCTGCTGCAGGGCGAGGCCGGTGTAAAGGAAGGTGAGGCGGGAACGTTTGCCGCGCCCGGCTTCGGCCTCCCAGCTCAGCCAGCCCTGTTGCTGCATGGTATTAAGCAGGGTGCGCATATGACGGCGCGAACAGTTGAGCAGCTCGGCCAGCTCGCTGAGCGTGGTCTCCTGGGGTTGGCCGTCACAGCACTGCCACAGGCGGATGAATTGTTGTTGCAGACGACCAGAGGGCATAAAAGAGGAACTCCTGACAAAAAATCAGCAATTTATTAATCCCTATATTAGGCCAATAATCTTCTTCGATGAAGCGAGGAGGTGAATATGAAGAGGTCGACCACGAATCAGTTTTACCAACAGTACTTCTCAGCGACAAAGGGAATGTCCTGGCTGGCCCGCCGGTGTGCAGAGCAGCGGCTGAAAATACTGGAAGATCTGATGCAGTGGGAGGTGACAACATCGACCTCGGAACGCTGAATGGCTTCGATCATGTGTGACTGAGTATTGGTGCGAATCACCACGCCAGCAGGTATTATCTGCTGGCTTTTTTCGTTTTCACTTGCGCTAAAGGGAACAGGTAATGCTCTGGTTAATGACGATGGGACGCCGTCTCAACGGTGTTTATGCTGCCTTTTTAATGGTGGCTTTTATGATGGGCATCGCCGGTGCGCTGCAGGCCCCGACCCTGAGCCTGTTCCTGAGCCGCGAGGTGGGGGCTCAGCCCTTCTGGGTAGGAATTTTTTACACCGTCAACGCCGTCGCCGGGATCCTGGTCAGCCTGTGGCTGGCGAAACGATCCGACAGCCAGGGCGATCGCCGCAAGCTGATCCTCTTTTGCTGCGCGATGGCAATCGGCAATGCGCTGCTGTTTGCTTTTAACCGTCACTATCTGACCTTACTCACCTGCGGCGTACTGCTGGCTTCGCTGGCTAATACCGCTATGCCACAGCTTTTTGCCCTGGCGCGGGAATATGCCGACAGCTCGGCGCGGGAAGTGGTGATGTTCAGCTCGGTGATGCGTGCCCAGCTATCGCTGGCGTGGGTTATCGGCCCGCCGCTGGCCTTTATGCTGGCGCTTAACTATGGCTTTACCGCCATGTTCTCGATTGCGGCGGCCATTTTTGCCATCAGCCTGGGGTTAATCGCCTTTGCGCTGCCCTCCGTTGCCCGGGTGGATTCCGCAGGCGCGATACCGGTGACCCAGGTCAGCGGCTGGAAGAACAAAAACGTCCGCAGGCTGTTTATCGCTTCCACCCTGATGTGGACCTGCAACACCATGTACATCATCGACATGCCGCTGTGGATCAGCAGCGATCTGGGCCTGCCGGACAAGCTGGCCGGGATCTTAATGGGCACCGCCGCCGGGCTGGAAATCCCGGCGATGATCCTCGCCGGTTATTACGTCAAACACTTTGGTAAACGGCGGATGATGGTGATTGCGGTGGCGGCAGGCGTACTGTTTTATCTGGGGCTGATCCTCTTCCACAGCCGTGAAGCGTTACTTGCCCTGCAGCTGTTCAACGCGGTCTTTATCGGCATCGTCGCCGGGATTGGCATGCTCTGGTTCCAGGATCTGATGCCGGGGCGGGCAGGTTCAGCCACTACGCTGTTTACCAACAGCATTTCAACCGGGGTGATTCTGGCGGGGATCATCCAGGGGGCGCTGGTGCAAAGCTATGGTCATTACGTGGTGTACTGGGTAATTGCAGCGATTTCGCTGGTGGCGCTGGTGCTGACCTGGCGGGTAAAAGAGAGTGAAATTCTGGAAGGCGGCTTCACGAAATGAGAGCCCATTCTGACAGCGGGGGGGAATACGAATAGAGTTCAGGCGGGTGCTTGAGGCTGTTTGCCTGAAGCATTTGCGCAAGGGTAGACAGAAGAAAGCCCCACTCAACTTAACATTGATGTGAGGCTACCCAACACAACATACTTGACCCTATGAGGGTAGCCTCTTCATCGCTGGAAAGCAATAAGGAGGCTGGAATGCCAAAACGTACTCTGCTGTTAGGTTTGTTGATGATCTGTATAACGTTATTGATCTTCACCTGGATGGTTCGCGACTCGCTGTGTGAGCTGCGATACCGACAGGATCATACAGAGCTGGCGGCAGTGTTAGCGTGTGAAGTGAAACGTTAAGGCGAGGGCGGGGAGCTTTTTCCCCGCCTTTCCAGAGTGTTTGTTGGCTCAGGCACCTTTTTTAATGGCCCGCTAAGCGGGCCATTAAATTAATTCATAAAGGCTGGCTGTTTGTTCTCGTAGGCGGCAATCGCGTCTTCGTGCTGCAGGGTCAGTCCGATGCTGTCCAGGCCGTTGATCATGCAGTGGCGACGGAAAGTATCGATGTTAAAGCCATAGGTTTTATCTCCGGCTTTTACTTCCTGCGCTTCCAGATCCACCTCAAAGGTCATCCCCGGATGGCTCTGCACCAGCGCAAACAGCTCGTCGACCTGCTCATCGCTTAACGTCACCGGCAGCAGCTGGTTGTTGAAGCTGTTGCCGTAGAAGATATCGGCAAAGCTCGGGGCAATCACCACTTTGAAACCGTAGTCGGTCAGGGCCCATGGGGCGTGCTCGCGGGAGGAGCCGCAGCCGAAGTTTTCCCTCGCCAGCAGGATTGACGCGCCTTTGAATTCCGGGAAGTTCAGCACGAACTCCGGATTCGGCACTTCGCCTTTGTCATCCAGGAAACGCCAGTCGTTAAACAGATGGGCACCAAAACCGGTGCGGGTAACCTTCTGCAAAAACTGCTTGGGAATAATGGCGTCAGTATCGACGTTGGCCGCGTCCAGAGGGACCACCAGGCCAGTATGTTGGGTAAATTTCTCTGCCATGATGGTCTCCTTATTTCAGGCTGCGAATATCGGCAAAATGGCCGGTCACTGCGGCAGCTGCGGCCATCGCCGGGCTGACCAGATGGGTACGCCCGCCGCGACCCTGACGACCTTCAAAGTTACGGTTGCTGGTAGAGGCGCAACGTTCACCCGGATTCAGGCGGTCGTTGTTCATCGCCAGACACATGGAGCAACCCGGCAGACGCCATTCAAAGCCGGCTTCGATGAAAATCTTATCCAGCCCTTCGGCTTCGGCTTGCGCTTTCACCGGACCGGAGCCTGGCACCACCAGCGCCTGCACGCCCGGGGCCACTTTACGGCCTTTCGCGACTTCTGCCGCCGCACGCAAATCTTCGATACGTGAGTTGGTGCAGGAGCCGATAAATACTTTATCAATTGCTACGTCGGTCAACGGCACGCCCGGTTTCAGCCCCATATAGGCCAGCGCCTTCTCTGCACTGGCGCGTTCAACCGGATCGGCGAACGAGGCCGGGTCAGGAATGCTGTCGTTAACGGAGATCACCTGCCCCGGGTTGGTGCCCCAGGTGACCTGCGGCGCAATTGCTTCGGCCTGCAAGGTCACCACGGTGTCAAACTGTGCACCCTCGTCGGTTTTCAGGGTCGACCAGTACGCAACGGCTTCGTCGTAGTGCTGGCCTTTCGGCGCATGCAGACGATCTTTCACATATGCGAAGGTGATCTCATCCGGGGCAACCAGACCGGCTTTTGCGCCCATCTCAATGGCCATGTTGCACAGGGTCATACGGCCTTCCATGCTCAGGGCCTGGATCGCGCTGCCACAGAACTCCACCACATGACCAGTGCCGCCGGCGCTGCCGGTTTTACCGATGATCGCCAGCACGATGTCTTTGGCTGTGATGCCCGGTGCAGCCTGGCCGGTAACTTCAATCTTCATGGTCTTCGCCCGGCCCTGCTTCAGGGTCTGGGTCGCCAGCACGTGTTCCACTTCTGAGGTGCCGATCCCGAAGGCCAGCGCACCAAAGGCGCCATGGGTGGCGGTATGGGAGTCGCCGCAGACGATGGTCATGCCCGGCAGGGTGATACCCTGCTCTGGCCCCATTACGTGAACAATGCCCTGGTACGGGTGGTTCAGGTCGTACAGTTCCACGCCAAATTCGTTGCAGTTTTTGATCAGCTCCTGCATCTGAATGCGCGCCATCTCACCGGAAGCGTTGATGTCTTTGGTCTGCGTCGAGACGTTATGGTCCATCGTGGCAAAGGTTTTGCCTGGCTGACGCACCGGGCGATTATGCGCGCGCAGGCCATCGAACGCCTGCGGCGAGGTCACTTCGTGAACCAGGTGACGGTCAATATAGAGCAATGGGGTTTCGTTCGGCGCTTCGAAGACCACGTGCGCATCAAACAACTTTTCGTACAACGTCTTCGCCATGATTACACCCCTTCAGCGACATAGCGGGCGATGATGTCGCCCATTTCATCGGTAGTAACTGCGGCAGCGCCACGGGCCAAATCACCGGTGCGAATGCCTTCTTCCAGCGCACGGTTGATGGCGCTCTCGATTGCCGTTGCCGCGTCGTTCGCATCCAGGCTGTAGCGCAGCAACAGCGCCAGAGAGAGGATCTGCGCAATCGGGTTAGCAATATTCTTGCCCGCGATATCCGGTGCTGAGCCGCCTGCCGGCTCGTACAGGCCAAACCCTTCTTCATTCAGGCTGGCGGACGGCAACATCCCCATCGAGCCTGTGATCATCGCGCACTCATCAGAGAGGATGTCACCGAACAGGTTGGAGCACAGCAGTACGTCGAACTGGGACGGATCTTTAATCAGCTGCATGGTGGCATTGTCGATATACATATGCGACAGCTGCACGTCCGGATATTCCCGGGCGATTTCGTTGACGATCTCACGCCACAGGATCGAGGATTGCAGCACGTTCGCTTTATCGATCGAAGTAACTTTATGGCCACGTTTGCGGGCAGATTCGAACGCGATACGGGCGATACGTTCGATCTCAAAACGGTGATACACCTCGGTATCAAAGGCTTTTTCGTGCTGACCGCTGCCTTCGCGGCCTTTCGGCTGACCAAAGTAGATGCCGCCGGTCAGCTCACGCACGCAAAGAATGTCGAAACCGTTGGCGGCGATATCGGCGCGCAGCGGGCAAAACTCTTCCAGCCCCTGGTACAGCTTCGCCGGACGCAGGTTGCTGAACAGCTTGAAATGTTTACGCAACGGCAGCAGCGCGCCGCGCTCAGGCTGCCCGGCTGGCGGCAGATGTTCCCATTTCGGGCCACCCACGGAGCCAAACAGCACCGCGTCGGCATTTTCACAGCCGGTCACGGTCGCCTGCGGCAACGGCGTGCCGTGATTATCGATGGCGATACCGCCCACATCGTAGTGGCTGGTGGTAATTTTCATCGCAAAACGGGTGCGGATCGCTTCCAGAACCTTCAGCGCCTGTGCCATAACCTCGGGGCCAATTCCGTCGCCCGGTAACACAGCAATATGGTAATTCTTCGACATTACACGGTTTCCTTATTGTTCTCTTTATTCTGAGCTTTGCGTTGCAACTCTTTTTCCACTTCGGCGGCGCGCCAGATGTTGTTCAGGACGTGAACCATCGCTTTGGCGGAGGATTCGACGATATCGGTCGCCAGGCCCACGCCGTGGAAGCGGCGGCCATGGTAGTTGACCACGATATCAACCTGGCCCAGCGCGTTCTTGCCCTGGCCTTTGGCCGTCAGGTCATATTTGACCAGCTCAACGTCGTATTCGGTGACGCGGTTAATCGCCTGGTAGATGGCATCCACCGGACCGTTGCCGTTGGCGGCTTCAGCTTTGATTTCGTCGCCGCAGGCCAGCTTGACGGAGGCGGTAGCGATATCGCTTGAACCGGACTGCACGCTGAAGTAGTCCAGACGGAAGTGCTCCGGCTCTTCCTGCTGTTTGTTGATAAACGCCAGCGCTTCCAGATCGTAATCGAAGACCTGACCTTTCTTATCGGCCAGCTTCAGGAAGGCGTCGTACAGATGATCCATGTTGTAGTCGGCGTCTTTGTAGCCCATCTCTTCCATGCGGTGTTTTACCGCGGCACGGCCAGAGCGGGAGGTCAGGTTCAACTGCACCTGGTTCAGACCGATGGATTCCGGAGTCATGATCTCGTAGTTTTCGCGGTTCTTCAGCACGCCGTCCTGGTGGATACCGGAGGAGTGGGCGAAGGCCCCGGTGCCGACAATCGCTTTGTTTGCCGGGACCGGCATGTTGCAGATCTGACTGACGGTCTGGCTGGTGCGCCAGATTTCATGGTGATTAATGCGGGTCTGCACATTCATGATGTCTTTGCGCACTTTGATCGCCATGATCACTTCTTCCAGCGAACAGTTGCCCGCGCGCTCACCGATACCGTTCATGGCACCTTCTACCTGACGTGCACCGGCGTGGACGGCCGCAATGGCGTTACCCACCGCCAGGCCCAAATCGTCGTGGGTGTGTACAGAGATGATCGCTTTATCAATGTTCGGCACACGCTCATACAGCCCGGTAATGATGTTGGAGAACTCGAACGGCATGGTGTAGCCGACGGTGTCAGGGATGTTGATGGTGGTGGCCCCGGCACGGATCGCTGCTTCAACCACGCGGGCCAAATCTTCAATTGGCGTACGGCCTGCGTCTTCACAGGAGAACTCAACGTCGTCGGTGTAATTACGGGCGCGTTTCACCATATAGATGGAGCGCTCAATCACCTCATCCAGCGTGCTGCGCAGCTTGGTGGCGATGTGCATTGGCGAAGTAGCAATAAAAGTATGAATTCGGAAGGCTTCAGCGACTTTCAGCGACTCAGCGGCCACATCGATGTCCTTCTCAACGCAGCGGGCCAGGGCGCACACGCGGCTGTTTTTGATGGTGCGGGCAATGGTCTGAACGGATTCAAAATCACCTGGAGAAGAGACCGGGAAACCCACCTCCATCACGTCTACGCCCATACGTTCCAGGGCCAGAGCAATCTGCAATTTCTCTTTAACGCTCAGGCTTGCCTGTAATGCCTGTTCACCGTCACGTAAGGTCGTATCGAAAATAATGACTTGCTGGCTCATGGGTTAGGTCCTTGTCTGAATTTGGGCGCCTTGCTACGAGCATAAAAAAACCCGCGCAGTGGCGCGGGTTTTTTGTGTTACCAGAGAACGATTCAACGCTGAATTTCGCCCGCCAGCCTACCGCGCACAGTGGATGCGTTTAGTAGTAGTAGACCGGTGAAACGAATGCTGTGATTCATGAATCATGCCCCAGATAAATAAGATATGCTTTTAGTGGTACTGGATACGCCGTTTGATGTCAACCCCTGAGAGGTGAAAACGGTGATTCGGCATACCAGACGCCATCAGTGGAATTAGCTTATTGTGCTGGTTTTTCCCTTTCTGACAATTTTGTTCTTCTGCAGGATGTCGCTGAATACATCGATAGAATTGTTTTAATATACTTAATTGCAATTGTTCAAACTTTCGAAACAATACATCGGCCTTTTGAATGTGTTAACTTTCATTATGTTAGCCTGATGCCAAGCGTATAAAGCCTGCGAAGGTAGTGTTACTGATAATAAAATGTTAAGCATTTAAATTAAGTTGCTATTAATATTTTATTAAAACTTAAATAAGCCTTAACTAAACGCCATATTGTTTATTTGTGTGATTTATGGTTTCATTCGATCTATAAACTTATAGATATGTTTTTTCTCTCTGAACATGTTCTCACGTTTTATTTTGTGTCCCTGTCACGATTGACGGGTATTTATATATTCCTAATTTGTAACATTTCTCTTTTTCTTGTTTTATATGCGTGGTAAATCATATTTTTAAAAATGATTGTTGCGGACGAGTAAAGGGAGTTTAGCGTGACAGTGGAGCAGGATATGTCTGAAGAAAAAAATGAAAAACCGGCAGCACTCGACGGGGCAAAACCACAGCTCCGTACGGTAGATCTGAATCTGTTAACGGTATTTGATGCGGTGATGCAGGAGCAAAATATCACGCGTGCCGCGCAGTCGCTGGGGATGTCCCAGCCCGCGGTGAGTAATGCCGTTGCCAGACTCAAGGTCATGTTCAATGACGAACTGTTTGTGCGCTATGGCCGCGGGATCCAGCCTACGGCACGGGCATTCCAGCTGTTTGCATCGGTACGCCAGGCTTTGCAGCTTGTGCAGAATGAGCTGCCGGGATCGGGATTCGACTCGTCCAGCAGCGAGCGTATTTTCCATTTGTGTGTTTGCAGCCCTCTCGATAATTATCTGACCTCGCTTATTTATAATAAGGTTGAAAAGGTCGCTCCTAATATTCATCTGGTGTTCAAGTCTTCCCTTAACCAGAATACTGAACATCAGCTGCGTTATCAGGAAACCGAGTTTGTGATTGGCTATGAAGAGTTCCGCCGTCCGGAATTTTCCTGCGTACCCTTATTCAAAGATGAAATGGTGTTGGTGACCAGCAAAACACACCCGCGCCTGCACGGTACGCTGCTGGAGAGCGATATTTATCGCGAACAGCATGCGGTCGTCGCCCTCGATCGCTACGCATCCTTTAGCCAGCCGTGGTATGACACCCCGGATAGACAGGCCTGCGTAGCGTATCAGGGAATGGCGATGGTCAGCGTATTAAACGTCGTCTCGCAAACGCAGCTGGTTGCTATTGCGCCGCGCTGGCTGGTAGAGGAGTTTGCCGAGCCGCTGAATTTGCGGATATTGCCGCTGCCGTTGAACCTGAACTCGCGGACGTGTTATCTCTCGTGGCATGAAGCTGCCGGACGCGACAAAGGCCATCAGTGGATGGAAGAGCTGCTGGTGAGCGTCTGCCGCCGCTAATCGACCTCAGGATAAATGGCGCTGTTGTTGTTATTTATCCTGACTTTCTTTTTATTATTGAAATATTATTCTGTAGCCATTTTTTTCATTGCCGCTTTCGGTCAGTAAAATTGCATGAATTACTGCACCTTTCCCTTTTTAAATGATGAATGCTCACGGCGCTTCGTTATCGTAGTTGATTTATCCATAACAAATATTAATACCTCATATTTCTTCTTTCACGCTTCTGCGTTCGCGCGGGTTTGCTAATTGCCTGCCTTCCGGGGAGCGGTTATGGTAACTGTCACTCTGCACAATAAAAAAACGCCAGGGGTGACCCTGACAAAAAAGACGGCACGGTGCATATTTTTCCTGTCCGTCTGAAACGATAAGCCTGGAGGCTAATCATGGAGATGTTGTCTGGCGCCGAAATGGTCGTCCGGTCGTTAATCGATCAGGGCGTGAAGCAAGTGTTCGGCTACCCCGGGGGCGCGGTCCTCGATATTTACGATGCGCTACATACCGTGGGCGGTATCGATCACGTCCTGGTGCGTCATGAGCAAGCTGCCGTACATATGGCCGACGGACTGGCGCGTGCGACAGGTGAGGTTGGCGTGGTGCTGGTAACCTCCGGCCCCGGCGCAACCAACGCCATTACGGGTATCGCTACCGCCTATATGGACTCCATTCCGATGGTGGTGCTCTCCGGTCAGGTCGCGACCTCGCTGATTGGCTACGATGCCTTTCAGGAGTGCGATATGGTCGGCATCTCCCGTCCGGTGGTGAAACACAGTTTCCTGGTCAAACAGACGGAAGATATTCCCGGCGTGTTGAAGAAAGCTTTCTGGCTGGCGGCGAGCGGGCGTCCGGGGCCGGTGGTGGTTGACCTGCCGAAAGATATCCTCAATCCGGCGAACAAACTGCCTTATGTCTGGCCAGAGTCAGTCAGCATGCGCTCCTATAATCCAACGACCCAGGGGCACAAAGGCCAGATCAAGCGGGCGCTGCAAACCCTGATCGCCGCCAAAAAGCCGGTGGTGTATGTCGGCGGCGGGGCGGTGAATGCTAAGTGTGAAACGCAGCTGCGCACGCTTATCGAAAAGCTGAATCTGCCGGTAGCCTCTTCATTAATGGGCTTGGGGGCGTTCCCGGCCAGTCATCGTCAGGCGCTCGGCATGCTCGGTATGCACGGCACCTACGAAGCCAACATGACGATGCACAATTCCGATGTCATTTTTGCTGTGGGGGTGCGCTTTGACGATCGCACTACCAATAATCTGGCGAAATATTGCCCCAACGCCACCGTGCTGCACATTGATATCGATCCAACCTCCATTTCCAAAACGGTCCCGGCGGATGTGCCCATTGTGGGCGACGCGCGGCAGGTTCTGGAGCAGATGCTGGAGTTACTGGCGCAGGAGAGCAGCGTCCAGCCGCTCGATGAGATCCGCGACTGGTGGCTGCAGATTGAGCAGTGGCGCGCGCGGCAGTGCCTGAAATATGACACCCAAAGTGAGAGCATCAAGCCGCAGGCGGTGATCGAGACTATCTGGCGACTGACCAAAGGCGAGGCTTACGTGACCTCTGACGTGGGTCAGCACCAGATGTTTGCCGCACTCTATTATCCGTTTGATAAGCCGCGCCGTTGGATCAACTCCGGTGGCCTGGGCACCATGGGCTTTGGCCTGCCCGCCGCGCTGGGGGTTAAGCTGGCGTTGCCAGACGAAACGGTGGTCTGCGTGACCGGCGATGGCAGTATTCAGATGAACATCCAGGAGCTCTCCACCGCGCTGCAGTACGACCTGCCGGTGCTGGTGCTCAACCTGAACAACGGCTATCTGGGCATGGTGAAGCAGTGGCAGGATATGATCTATTCCGGTCGTCATTCACAATCCTATATGAAATCGCTGCCTGATTTTGTTCGTCTGGCTGAAGCCTACGGCCATATTGGCATTCGTATCAGCGATCCGGCAGAGCTGGAAGCGAAGCTCAGCGAAGCCCTTGAGCACGTCAACAATAACCGCCTGGTGTTTGTCGATGTCGTGGTTGATGGCACCGAGCATGTCTATCCGATGCATATTCGCGGCGGCGGTATGGATGAAATGTGGTTAAGCAAAACGGAGAGAACCTGATATGCGCCGGATATTATCTGTATTACTGGAAAACGAGTCCGGCGCGCTGTCGCGCGTGATTGGGCTCTTCGCACAGCGCGGCTACAACATCGAAAGCCTGACGGTTGCCCCGACAGACGATCCCACACTCTCACGCATGACTATCCAGACGGTCGGTGACGCCAAGGTGCTGGAGCAGATCGAAAAGCAGCTGCACAAACTGGTTGATGTGTTACGCGTCAGCGAGCTGGGGCAGGGGGCTTACGTTGAACGTGAGATTATGCTGGTGAAAATTCAGGCCACCGGTTACGGGCGGGAAGAGGTGAAACGCAATGCGGACATTTTCCGCGGGCAGATCATCGACGTTACCCCTTCTATCTATACCGTTCAGCTGGCCGGCACCAGCGATAAACTGGACGCCTTCCTCGCCTCGGTGCGGGATGTCGCCAAAATTGTTGAAGTGGCGCGTTCTGGCGTCGTGGGACTTTCCCGCGGTGACAAAGTGATGCGTTAAGGATAAAAGTTTCGCCTCGAGCTTGCCCGGTGTGAATGACCGGGCTTTTTTTTGTGCACCGATGTCGCTGTACCGACAAAAGCGGTTGCCGGACAGGCTATTCTGCGCTTAGATGTTACAAGATTTAGCCATAACCCTGACGAGGTCATGGACTCTTTTCTTTTTTTTAAGGGGCAATTGTGAAACTGGATGAAATCGCCAGGCTAGCCGGTGTGTCGCGAACGACGGCAAGCTATGTGATTAACGGTAAAGCGAAGCAGTATCGTGTCAGCGATAAGACCGTTGAAAAAGTCATGGCAGTGGTTCGTGAACATAACTACCATCCGAACGCCGTGGCGGCAGGTTTACGTGCCGGGCGCACCCGTTCGATCGGTCTGGTGATCCCGGATCTGGAAAACACCAGCTACACCCGGATCGCAAACTACCTTGAGCGCCAGGCGCGTCAGCGCGGCTACCAGCTGCTGATCGCCTGTTCCGAAGATCAGCCCGATAATGAGATGCGCTGCATTGAGCATCTGCTGCAACGCCAGGTTGATGCCATTATCGTTTCCACTTCCTTACCCCCTGAACATCCCTTCTATCAGCGTTGGGCCAATGATGCGTTCCCGATTGTCGCCCTCGACCGTGCGCTGGATCGTGAGCATTTCACCAGCGTGGTAGGTGCGGATCAGGACGATGCTGAAATGCTGGCGGCAGAGCTGCGCACCTTCCCGGCGGAAAATGTCCTCTATCTGGGAGCATTGCCGGAACTCTCCGTGAGTTTCCTGCGCGAGCAGGGTTTCCGCACCGCCTGGAAAGACGATCCCCGTGAAGTGGATTACCTCTATGCCAACAGCTACGAGCGCGAAGCCTCGGCCCAGCTGTTCGAGAAGTGGCTCGAAACCCATCCGATGCCGCAGGCCCTGTTCACCACGTCTTTTGCGCTGTTACAGGGGGTCATGGACGTGACCTTGCGTCGTGAAGGCAAGCTGCCATCCGATCTGGCGATTGCCACCTTTGGCGATCATGAATTGCTCGATTTCCTGCAGTGCCCGGTGCTGGCCGTGGCGCAGCGTCATCGCGATGTGGCCGAGCGGGTGCTGGAGATCGTACTGGCAAGCCTCGATGAACCGCGTAAGCCGAAACCGGGTCTGACGCGTATTCGTCGTAATCTTTATCGTCGCGGCATATTAAGCCGTTCGTAATGACGTCAGGGCAGTACGCGCTGCCCTGAATTTCTCATCCTGCCTCAACCTGTTAATTTCCACATTATTTTTAAGATAATTCCTTTAAAATCTTTGCCTGCTACGCGTTTTAATTCCCTTTACTGTTTAAAACGTCACTTCATGTTTATATTATTGTTATTAGTGCGATGAATTGTATTATTTTGTTACATAACCGACCGCCGGTGCTGAATTATCAGCCGTTTTTTCTCTCTGGATCTCCCTGCCTGCACCTGCCCGCTACAGGCTTCGCGCCCGCGGTGCATCTGGCGCTGTCATCCCCCTGCAATATGGCTTAAAATGCCGCCCGCGTCGCAAACTGACACTTTATATTTCCCCGTGATGATATGAGGGGTTTTTAAGACGGGTATGCATATTTGCGTTTTTTCTCACAAATATTCATCACGTTAATTTTGCCGCGCCAGTTGTGCAGTTAATAGCCGGGCCAACTTCCATTCGTAAATCAGTGACATTTAGACAGATGTCGCGGAAGTCCTGGCTTGACAAGCTTTTCCATCGCTCCGTAAACTCCCTTAAGTGGGAATTTGTGGGTTAAAGTGGCGAGGAGGGGTGAGACTGGCATGTTCCGTGGAGCGACGTTAGTCAATCTCGACAGCAAAGGGCGTTTATCGGTACCAACCCGATATCGCGACCAGCTGAACGAGAGCGCTTCTGGTCAAATGGTATGCACCATTGACATCAACCACGCCTGCCTGCTGCTTTACCCCTTGCCTGAATGGGAAATCATTGAGCAAAAGCTGTCTCGACTGTCGAGCATGAACCCGCAGGAGCGCCGCGTGCAGCGGCTGTTATTGGGTCATGCCAGTGAATGTCAGATGGACAGCGCGGGACGTTTATTGATTGCGCCCGTGCTGCGGCAGCATGCCGGTCTGACAAAAGAAGTGATGCTGGTCGGACAGTTCAATAAGTTTGAACTGTGGGATGAAACGGCCTGGTATCAACGGGTCAAGGAAGATATCGACGCTGAGCAGTCCGATTCCGCAACATTATCGGAACGATTGCAGGATTTGTCTCTATAAAAAATGATGGAAAATTATAAACATACGACGGTGCTACTGGATGAGGCCGTCAACGGCCTGAATATTCGTCCTGATGGCATCTATATTGATGGCACTTTTGGCCGGGGTGGCCACTCACGTTTGATCCTCTCCCATCTGGGCGCGGACGGCCGTTTGCTGGCAATCGATCGCGATCCGCAGGCTATTGCCGTGGCGAAAACCATCGATGACCCACGCTTTTCCATCGTTCATGGACCTTTCTCCGCGCTGGCTGACTATGTCGGCCAGCGCGATTTAACCGGCAAGATTGACGGGATCCTTCTCGATCTTGGCGTCTCCTCACCGCAGCTTGATGATGCTGAACGTGGCTTCTCCTTTATGCGCGATGGTCCGCTGGACATGCGTATGGATCCAACGCGCGGCCAGTCTGCCGCCGAGTGGCTGCAAACGGCAGAAGAAGCGGATATTGCCTGGGTGATCAAAACCTTCGGGGAAGAGCGCTTTGGCAAACGTATTGCCCGCGCCATCGTTGAACGCAACCGCATTGAGCCCATGACCCGTACCAAAGAGCTGGCGGCCGTTATTGCTGCAGCCATGCCGGTGAAAGATAAGTTCAAACACCCTGCAACCCGTACCTTCCAGGCGATTCGTATCTGGGTTAACAGCGAGCTCGAAGAGATCGAGCAGGCGCTGAAAAACTCGATTAGCGTCCTGGCGCCGGGTGGTCGCCTGTCGGTGATCAGCTTCCACTCGCTGGAAGATCGCATTGTGAAGCGCTTTATGCGTGAGCAAAGCCGTGGTCCGCAGGTGCCGGCCGGGTTGCCGATGACGGAAGAGCAGCTCAGAAAACTGGGCGGTCGCCAGCTGCGCGCTTTAGGCAAGTTAATGCCAGGCGAAGCGGAAGTCGAAGAGAACCCACGCGCCCGTAGTTCAGTGCTGCGTATCGCAGAAAGGACCAGTGCATGATCGGCAGAGTGGCAGACACCCTCAGCAAGGTAAAAGAGACGTTAGGCAGCAACGAGCGTCATGCCTTGCCGGGCGTTATCTGGGACGACCTGTTGCGTTTCGGCAAGCTGCCACTGTGTCTTTTCATTTGCATCATTGTGACGGCGGTTACCGTGGTGACCACCGCTCACCATACCCGTTTGTTAACGGCGCAACGCGAACAGCTGGTGCTGGAGCGTGATGCGCTGGATATCGAGTGGCGAAATTTGATCCTCGAAGAAAATGCGCTCGGCGATCATAGCCGGGTTGAACGGATCGCAACGGAAAAGCTGCAGCTGCAGCATGTTGATCCTTCTCAGGAAAATATCGTAGTACAAAAATAAGGGAAAACGCGACGCATGAAACCCGCGGCGAAGGCGCTAAAACCAAAACGTCAGGAAGAACAGGCCAGCTTTATCAGCTGGCGTTTTGCGTTGCTTTGCGGCTGCATTTTACTGGCGCTGGGTTTCCTGCTGGGACGCGTGGCATGGCTGCAAATTATCGCTCCCGACATGCTGGTGCGTCAGGGCGACATGCGTTCCCTGCGCGTGCAGGAGGTCTCCACCTCGCGTGGCCTGATCACCGACCGTTCCGGTCGTCCGCTGGCGGTCAGCGTGCCGGTGAAGGCGATCTGGGCGGATCCCAAAGAGCTGCATGATGCGGGCGGGATCTCTCTCGATAACCGCTGGAAAGCTCTCTCTGACGCGCTGAAAATGCCGCTGGATCAGCTGGCGGCCCGCGTTAATGCTAACCCGAAAGGGCGCTTTATCTATCTGGCGCGTCAGGTTAACCCTGACATGGCGGATTACATCAAAAAGCTGAAGCTGCCCGGCATTCACCTGCGTGAAGAGTCCCGTCGCTACTACCCGTCCGGGGAAGTAACCGCGCATCTGATCGGCTTTACCAACGTCGACAGCCAGGGGATTGAAGGCGTCGAGAAGAGTTTTGATAAGTGGCTGACCGGCCAGCCGGGCGAGCGTGTGGTGCGTAAAGACCGTTATGGCCGCGTTATTGAAGATATCTCTTCCACGGACAGCCAGGCGGCGCACAACCTGGCGCTGAGCATCGACGAACGTCTGCAGGCGCTGGTCTATCGTGAACTGAATAACGCCGTGGCCTTTAACAAGGCGGAGTCCGGCAGCGCGGTGCTGGTGGATGTCAGCACCGGCGAAGTGCTGGCGATGGCCAGCAGCCCGTCCTATAACCCGAATAATTTTGCCGGAACGGCCAAAGACGCCATGCGTAACCGTTCCATCACCGACGTCTTTGAGCCGGGTTCAACGGTTAAACCGATGGTGGTGATGACGGCGCTGCAGCGCGGCATCGTCAATGAAAATACCGTGCTCAACACCGTGCCTTACCGAATCAACGGTCACGAAATCAAAGACGTGGCGCGTTACAGCGAATTGACCCTCACCGGGGTTTTACAGAAGTCGAGTAACGTCGGCGTTTCTAAGTTGGCGTTAGCGATGCCGTCCTCAGCGTTGGTAGATACTTACTCACGTTTTGGGCTGGGAAAAGCGACCAATTTGGGGTTGGTCGGAGAACGCAGTGGCTTATATCCTCAAAAACAACGGTGGTCTGACATAGAGAGGGCCACCTTCTCTTTCGGCTACGGGCTAATGGTAACCCCGTTACAGTTGGCGCGTGTCTATGCAACGATTGGCAGCTATGGCGTCTATCGCCCGCTGTCGATTACCAAAGTCGATCCGCCGGTTCCCGGTGAGCGTATCTTCCCGGAATCGATTGTACGCACCGTCGTGCACATGATGGAAAGCGTGGCCCTGCCCGGCGGCGGTGGCGTGAAGGCGGCGATCAAAGGCTATCGCATCGCGATTAAAACCGGTACGGCGAAAAAAGTCGGGCCGGATGGCCGCTACATCAATAAATACATTGCATATACCGCAGGCGTTGCGCCTGCGAGTAATCCGCGTTTTGCGCTGGTGGTGGTTATCAACGATCCACAGGCGGGTAAATACTACGGTGGCGCCGTTTCTGCGCCGGTCTTCGGTGCCATCATGGGCGGCGTACTTCGCACCATGAACATCGAGCCGGATGCGCTGGCAACGGGCGAGAAAAGTGAATTTGTAATTAATCAAGGCGAGGGAACAGGTGGCAGATCGTAATTTGCGCGACCTTCTTGCTCCGTGGGTAGCTGGTTTACCTGCGCGAGAACTGCGGGAGATGGTACTCGACAGCCGTGTGGCTGCGTCGGGCGATCTTTTTGTGGCAGTGGTTGGTCATCAGGCGGACGGGCGTCGGTATATCCCGCAGGCGATAGCGCAAGGTGTAGCTGCCATTATTGCTGAGGCAAAAGATGAAGCCGCTGATGGTGAAATCCGTGAAATGCACGGTGTGCCGGTCATCTATCTCAGCCAGTTAACCGAACGTCTCTCCGCGCTGGCGGGGCGTTTTTATAACGAACCTTCTGACCAGTTGCGCCTGGTGGGCGTGACCGGCACTAACGGTAAAACCACCACCACGCAGCTGATGGCGCAATGGGCGCAGCTGCTGGGTGAAACCAGCGCGGTGATGGGCACCGTGGGTAACGGCCTGCTGGGCAAAGTGAACCCAACGGAAAACACCACCGGCTCCGCCGTCGACGTGCAGCATGTGCTGGCCGGTCTGGCAGGGCAGGGTGCAACCTTCGCAGCAATGGAAGTCTCTTCCCACGGGCTGGTCCAGCATCGTGTTGCGGCGCTCAAATTTGCCGCCTCCGTGTTCACGAACCTGAGCCGGGACCATCTTGACTACCATGGCGACATGGAAAACTACGAAGCGGCAAAATGGCAGCTGTATGCCACGCACCACGCCGGTCAGGCGATTATCAATGCTGACGATGACGTGGGCCGTCGCTGGCTGGCTAAGCTGCCGGATGCCGTTGCGGTCTCCATGGAAGACCATATCAATCCCAACTGCCACGGCCGCTGGTTGAAAGCCACTGACGTGACTTATCACGACAGCGGGGCGACCATCCGCTTTGCCTCTTCCTGGGGTGAAGGCGAAATCGAAAGTCGCCTGATGGGGGCGTTCAACGTCAGCAACCTGCTGTTGGCTCTCGCCACTCTGCTGGCGCTGGGTTATCCGCTGCCAGCGCTGCTCAGCACCTCCGCGCGTCTGTTGCCGGTTTGCGGACGGATGGAAGTATTCACTGCCCCAGGTAAACCTACCGTGGTAGTGGATTACGCTCACACCCCGGATGCACTGGAAAAAGCATTGGAAGCGGCCCGTCTGCACTGCGCCGGTAAGCTGTGGTGCGTCTTTGGCTGCGGCGGCGATCGCGATAAAGGCAAGCGTCCGCTGATGGGGGCCATTGCCGAGCAGTTCGCGGATATCGCGGTTGTGACCGATGATAACCCGCGTACCGAAGAGCCGCGCACCATCATCAACGACATTCTGGCCGGGATGCTGGATGCCGGGCGTGCCCGTGTTGTCGAGGGTCGCGCCGAAGCGGTGACCAACACCATCATGCAGGCTGGCGAGAACGACGTCGTGCTGCTGGCCGGGAAAGGCCATGAAGATTATCAGATCGTCGGCACCAATCGTCTGGACTACTCCGACCGTGTGACCGCAGCGCGTCTGCTGGGAGTGATGGCATGATTAGCGTAACGCTAAGCCAGCTGGCCACTATCCTGGGCGCAGACGTCAGCGGCGAGCTGACCTTCGATGCGGTCACCACCGACACGCGTAAAATCACTCCCGGCTGCCTGTTTGTGGCGCTGAAGGGTGAGCGTTTCGATGCGCACGATTTTGCGGAGCAGGCGAAAGCCGCGGGCGCAGGCGCGCTGCTGGTGAGCCGTAAACTGGATATCGACCTGCCGCAGGCGGTGGTGAAAGACACCCGCCTGGCGTTTGGTGAACTGGCGGCATGGGTTCGCCAGCAGGTCCCGGCGCGCATTGTGGCGCTGACCGGCTCCTCCGGTAAAACCTCCGTCAAGGAGATGGCCGCCGCGATCCTTAGTCAGTGTGGCAACACCCTCTATACCGCAGGCAATCTGAATAATGATATCGGCGTGCCGATGACGCTCCTGCGTCTGACCCACGAGCATGAATATGCGGTGACTGAACTCGGCGCTAACCATCAGGGCGAAATCGCCTGGACCGTTAGCCTGACGCAGCCGGAAGCGGCGCTGGTGAATAACCTCGCCGCAGCGCATCTGGAAGGTTTCGGCTCGCTGGAAGGCGTGGCGAAAGCGAAGGGCGAGATCTACACCGGCCTGCCGGTCGACGGCATCGCCATCATGAATGCCGACAACAACGACTGGCTGAACTGGAAAAGCGTTATCGGGGATCGTAAAACCTGGCGCTTCTCACCGAATGCCGCCAACAGCGACTTCACCGCCACCAACGTCCATGTGACCTCCCACGGTACCGAATTTACGCTGCAGACCCCAACGGGGGATGTGGATGTACTGCTGCCGCTGCCGGGTCGTCACAATATCGCCAATGCCCTCGCCGCCACTGCGCTGACGATGGCGGTCGGCGCACCGCTGTCGGCTATCAAAGCCGGTCTGGCGAACCTGAAAGCCGTTCCCGGACGCCTGTTCCCGATCCCGCTGGCGGAAAACAAACTGCTGCTGGATGACTCCTACAACGCCAACGTTGGCTCCATGACCGCTGCGGTACAGGTTCTGTCTGAGATGCCCGGTTATCGCGTGTTGGTGGTCGGCGATATGGCCGAGCTGGGTGATGAGAGCGAAGCCTGTCACATCCAGGTGGGTGAAGCGGCGAAAGCCTCCGGTATCGATCGCGTGTTAAGCGCCGGTCATCTTAGTCAAAATATCAGCCAGGCCAGCGGCGTCGGCGAGCATTTTGCCGATAAAGCGGCGTTGATCGCCCGCCTTAAGGCCCTGGTCGAAGAACAACAAATTGTGACAGTTTTAGTGAAAGGTTCACGCAGTGCCGCCATGGAAGAGGTTGTGCACGCTTTACAGGAGAATGGGACATGTTAGTTTGGCTGGCCGAACATTTGGTCAAATATTATTCCGGCTTTAACGTCTTTTCCTATCTGACGTTTCGCGCCATCGTCAGCCTGCTGACTGCGCTGTTCATCTCCTTGTGGATGGGCCCGCGCATGATTGCCCGTCTGCAAAAACTCTCTTTCGGTCAGGTTGTGCGTAACGACGGTCCCGAATCACACTTCAGTAAACGCGGCACGCCGACCATGGGCGGCATTATGATTCTCACCGCGATTGTGGTGTCGGTGCTGCTGTGGGCTTACCCGTCAAACCCGTACGTCTGGTGCGTGCTGGTGGTGCTGGTGGGCTATGGAATTATCGGTTTTGTCGACGACTACCGCAAAGTGGTGCGTAAAGACACCAAAGGTCTGATCGCCCGCTGGAAGTATTTCTGGATGTCGGTGATTGCGCTGGGCGTGGCCTTTGCGCTCTATCTGGCAGGCAAAGACACCCCGGCCACCGAGCTGGTGGTGCCGTTCTTCAAAGACGTCATGCCGCAGCTGGGTCTGTTCTACATCCTGCTGGCCTACTTCGTGATTGTCGGTACCGGCAACGCGGTAAACCTGACTGACGGCCTCGACGGCCTGGCGATCATGCCCACGGTCTTCGTCGCGGCGGGCTTTGCCTTAGTGGCCTGGGCGAGCGGCAACATGAACTTCGCCAGCTACCTGCACATCCCGTATCTGCGCCATGCCGGTGAACTGGTGATCGTCTGTACGGCGATTGTCGGCGCGGGCCTCGGTTTCCTCTGGTTTAACACCTACCCGGCGCAGGTCTTTATGGGCGACGTCGGTTCGCTGGCACTGGGCGGCGCGCTGGGCATTATCGCCGTACTGCTGCGTCAGGAGTTCCTGCTGGTAATCATGGGCGGCGTGTTCGTGGTCGAAACCCTGTCGGTGATCCTGCAGGTAGGCTCCTTCAAGCTGCGCGGACAGCGCATCTTCCGGATGGCGCCTATCCATCACCACTATGAACTGAAAGGCTGGCCCGAACCGCGCGTGATCGTGCGCTTCTGGATTATTTCGCTGATGCTGGTGCTGATTGGCCTGGCAACGCTGAAGGTACGTTAATCATGGCAGATTACCAGGGTAAAAAAGTCGTCATCATCGGGTTAGGCTTAACCGGCCTCTCCTGCGTGGACTTTTTCCTCGCGCGGGGTGTGACGCCCCGCGTAATGGATACGCGTGTTTCTCCGCCTGGTCTGGATAAACTGCCGGAGCAGGTTGAACGCCACCTTGGTGGTCTGAATGAAACGTGGCTCAACGCTGCGGATCTGATTGTCGCCAGCCCGGGTATCGCCCTGGCTCATCCGGCGTTAAGCGCTGCGGCGGATGCGGGCGTCGAGATCGTCGGTGATATCGAACTGTTCTGCCGTGAAGCCCTGGCGCCCATTGTGGCCATTACCGGTTCTAACGGCAAAAGCACCGTTACCAGCCTGGTGGGTGAAATGGCGAAAGCGGCGGGCGTCAATGTGGGCGTGGGCGGTAATATCGGCCTGCCAGCGTTGATGCTGCTGGATGCGGCCCGCGAGCTGTACATCCTTGAGCTCTCCAGCTTCCAGCTGGAAACCACCTCCAGCCTGCAGGCGGTGGCAGCGACCATCCTCAACGTGACCGAAGACCATATGGATCGCTATCCGTTTGGCCTGCAGCAGTATCGTGCCGCCAAGCTGCGTGTCTATGAAAATGCCCATGTCTGCGTGGTGAACGCCGATGATGCGCTGACCATGCCGGTACGCGGGGCGGACGAACGCTGCGTGAGCTTTGGCATCAATATGGGCGACTATCACCTGAATCGTCAGCAGGGCGAAACCTGGCTGCGGGTGAAGGGTGAGAAGGTGCTGAACGTGAAAGAGATGCACCTGACGGGTCAGCATAACTATACCAACGCGCTGGCCGCACTGGCGCTGGCGGATGCCGCCGGTCTGCCGCGCGCCACCAGCCTGAAAGCGCTGACTACCTTTAGCGGTCTGGCGCATCGTTTCCAGCTGGCGCTGGAGCATAACGGCGTACGCTGGATCAACGATTCAAAAGCCACCAACGTCGGCAGCACCGAAGCGGCGCTGAATGGTCTGCACATTGATGGCACCCTGCATCTGCTGCTGGGTGGCGACGGCAAATCGGCTGATTTCTCTTCGCTGAAGCAGTACCTCGGCGGTGACAACGTGCGTCTTTACTGCTTTGGTCGTGATGGTGCCGAACTGGCGGCGCTGCGTCCGGACGTTGCCGAGCAAACCGACACCATGGAGCAGGCGATGCGGCTGATTGCCCCGCGCGTGAAGCCGGGCGACATGGTGCTGCTTTCCCCGGCCTGCGCCAGTCTCGATCAGTTTAAGAACTTCGAGCAACGCGGCGATCTCTTTACCCGCCTGGCGAAGGAGTTAGGCTGATGCGCTTCTCTCTCCCTCACCTGAGAATGCCCCGGATGCCCCGGATGCCAGGATTTGGCATCCTGATGTGGATCTCGTCGGCGTTAAAGGGCTGGGTCATGGGCTCCCGGGATAAAGATTCCGATAGCCTGATTATGTACGACCGCATGCTGCTCTGGCTCACGCTGGGGCTGGCGGCGATTGGCTTTATTATGGTGACCTCGGCCTCGATGCCCGTCGGGCAGCGTCTGGCTAACGATCCCTTCCTGTTCGCCAAGCGTGACGGGCTGTACATCATCCTGGCGTTCTGTCTGGCGATGGTGACGTTACGTCTGCCGATGTCATTCTGGCAGCGCCACAGTACCGCAATGCTGATCGCCTCGATCGTCATGCTGCTGATTGTGCTGGTGGTGGGTAGCTCGGTAAACGGGGCATCGCGCTGGATTGCCTTCGGCCCGCTGCGTATACAGCCTGCGGAATTCACCAAGCTGTCGCTGTTCTGCTATCTCGCCAACTACCTGGTGCGTAAGGTGGATGAGGTCCGCAACAACCTGCGCGGCTTCTTAAAACCGATGGGCGTGATCCTTGTGCTGGCGGTGCTGCTGTTGGCCCAGCCTGACCTCGGTACCGTGGTGGTGCTGTTCGTGACCACCCTGGCGATGCTATTCCTGGCCGGAGCAAAATTGTGGCAGTTCATCGCCATCATCGGGATGGGGATTTCGGCGGTGGTGCTGCTGATCCTTGCCGAGCCGTACCGTATCCGCCGTGTGACCTCTTTCTGGAACCCGTGGGAAGATCCGTTCGGCAGCGGCTATCAGCTGACCCAGTCACTGATGGCCTTTGGCCGCGGTGAAGTATGGGGCCAGGGGCTGGGGAATTCCGTGCAAAAACTCGAGTATTTACCCGAGGCGCATACCGACTTCATCTTCTCCATTATTGGGGAAGAACTGGGTTATATCGGTGTGGTACTGGCACTTTTAATGGTATTCTTCGTGGCTTTCCGTGCGATGTCGATCGGCCGGAAAGCACTGGTTATCGACCACCGTTTCTCGGGTTTTTTGGCCTGTTCAATCGGTATCTGGTTCAGTTTTCAGGCTTTAGTTAACGTCGGTGCCGCAGCGGGTATGCTGCCAACCAAGGGTCTGACGTTGCCGTTAATCAGTTATGGTGGTTCGAGTCTGTTGATCATGTCGACCGCCATTATGTTTTTGCTACGCATAGATTATGAAACGCGTCTGGAAAATGCCCAGGCGTTTACACGAGGTTCACGATGAATCAACCGAAGCGGTTAATGGTGATGGCAGGCGGTACCGGCGGGCATGTGTTCCCGGGACTGGCGGTTGCGCACCATTTAATGGATCAGGGCTGGCAGGTACGCTGGCTGGGAACCGCAGACCGCATGGAGGCCGATCTGGTGCCGAAGCACGGGATCGAGATCGACTTTATCCATATCTCCGGCCTGCGTGGCAAGGGGATTAAAGCTCTGCTGCTGGCACCGGTGCGCATTTTCAACGCCTGGCGCCAGGCGCGGGCGATCATGAAGCGTTTTAAGCCGGACGTGGTGCTGGGAATGGGCGGGTATGTCTCTGGTCCAGGTGGACTGGCGGCGTGGTCGCTGGGGATCCCGGTTGTGCTGCATGAGCAGAACGGTATTGCTGGCCTGACCAACAAGTGGCTCTCCCGGATCGCCAGCAAAGTGATGCAGGCCTTCCCCGGCGCGTTTCCGAAAGCGGACGTGGTGGGCAATCCGGTGCGTGTAGACGTGCTGGCGCTGCCGTTGCCCCAGCAGCGCCTTGTCGGACGTGAAGGTCCGGTGCGTGTGCTGGTGGTGGGCGGCTCTCAGGGCGCGCGCATTCTGAACCAGACGCTGCCGCAAGTCGCAGCGAAGCTCGGTGACGCGGTGACCATCTGGCATCAAAGCGGGAAGGGCGGTCAGCAAACGGTCGAACAGGCGTATGCCGACGCGGGCCAGCCGCAGCATAAAGTGACTGAATTTATCGACGACATGGCGGCGGCGTATGCCTGGGCCGATGTCGTGGTCTGCCGCTCCGGCGCGCTGACGGTGAGCGAAATTGCCGCCGCAGGCTTACCGGCGCTGTTTGTGCCGTTCCAGCACAAAGATCGTCAGCAGTACTGGAATGCGTTGCCGCTTGAGAAAGCCGGCGCCGCGAAAATTTTTGAACAGCCGCAGTTCACCGCAGAAGCGGTCGCCACCACCCTGGCGGGCTGGAACCGGGAGACATTACTGGAGATGGCGCAGCACGCACGTGCCGCAGCGATCCCGGATGCAACGGAGCGGGTGGCGAAAGAAGTGAGCCTGGCAGCCCAGGTTTAACCCTCGCAGCGCGTGTTGCGCTGCACGAATTTTTTGAAGTAGTCGATGGCGTTTAGAGAATGAATACACAACAACTGGCGAAACTGCGTTCAATCGTGCCCGAGATGCGTCGCGTCCGGCACATTCACTTTGTTGGCATCGGCGGCGCCGGTATGGGCGGTATTGCCGAAGTGCTGGCGAATGAAGGCTACCAGATCAGCGGTTCCGATCTGGCGCCGAACCCTGTTACGCAACAGTTGGCGTCCCTTGGTGCGACCATCTATTTTAACCATCGCCCGGAAAACGTCCTTGATGCCAGCGTGGTTGTAGTCTCCAGCGCCATCTCTGCCGACAACCCGGAAATCGTTGCCGCACACGAAGCGCGTATCCCGGTGATCCGCCGTGCCGAGATGCTGGCCGAGCTGATGCGTTTTCGTCACGGCATCGCCATCGCAGGTACTCACGGTAAAACCACCACCACGGCGATGGTCTCCAGTATTTATGCCGAAGCGGGCCTCGATCCGACCTTCGTCAACGGCGGGCTGGTGAAAGCCGCAGGCGTACACGCGCGCCTGGGCAACAGCCGTTATCTGATTGCCGAAGCAGATGAAAGCGACGCGTCCTTCCTGCATCTGCAGCCGATGGTGGCGATTGTCACCAACATCGAAGCTGACCATATGGATACCTACCAGGGCGACTTCGAAAATTTAAAGCAAACATTCATAAACTTTCTCCACAATCTGCCGTTTTATGGACGGGCGGTAATGTGCGTTGACGACCCGGTGATCCGCGAGCTGCTGCCGCGCGTCGGTCGTCAGATCACTACTTACGGTTTCAGCGAAGACGCTGACGTGCGTGTGGAAAGCTACAAGCAGGTCGGTGCGCAGGGGCATTTCACCCTCGCGCGTCAGGATAAAGAGCTGCTGCAGGTCACGCTGAATGCCCCAGGCCGTCACAACGCCCTGAACGCTGCAGCGGCCGTTGCGGTAGCTACAGAAGAAGGCATTGACGACGGAGCCATTCTGCGGGCGCTGGAAAGCTTCCAGGGTACCGGTCGTCGTTTCGATTTCCTCGGCGAGTTCCCACTGGAAACCGTTAACGGAAAAAGCGGCACCGCGATGCTGGTTGATGACTACGGCCATCACCCGACCGAAGTGGATGCGACGATCAAAGCGGCGCGCGCGGGCTGGCCGGACAAAAATCTGGTGATGGTGTTCCAGCCACACCGCTATACCCGTACCCGTGACCTGTACGACGATTTCGCAAACGTGCTGTCACAGGTTGATGCTCTGCTGATGCTGGATGTTTACTCAGCGGGCGAAGCGGCCATTCCGGGCGCTGACAGTCGCTCCCTGTGCCGCACCATTCGCGGCCGCGGCAAGATCGACCCGATTCTGGTCTCCGATCATGCCCAGGCAGCCGCGATGCTTGCCCCGGTGTTGACCGGCAATGATTTGATTCTGGTGCAGGGTGCGGGAAATATCGGCAAGATCGCCCGTACGCTGGCCGAAATCAAACTTAAGCCGCAAATTTCGGAGGAAGAGCGTCATGGCTGATAAGATTGCGGTCCTCTCTGGCGGCACCTCTGCAGAGCGCGAGGTTTCCCTGAATTCCGGTGCTGCGGTACTGGCAGGGCTTCGCGAAGGCGGCATTGATGCGCACCTGGTCGATCCGAAAGAGACTGACGTGACGCGCCTGAAAGAGATGGGTTTTGCTAAAGTCTTTATCGCCCTGCATGGCCGCGGCGGTGAAGACGGTACGCTGCAGGGCTTGCTGGACATCATCGGCCTGCCATATACCGGCAGCGGCGTAATGGCCTCGGCCATCTCCATGGACAAACTGCGCAGCAAATTGCTGTGGCAGGGGGCCGGTTTGCCGGTTGCGCCATGGATGGCACTGACCCGTCGTGAATTTGAGCAGGGCCTTGATGCTAGCGTCACTGAACGTATTGCGGCGCTGGGATTGCCGGTAATCGTTAAGCCGAGCCGTGAAGGCTCAAGCGTAGGAATGTCTAAAGTTGACGAAGCAGGCGATATATCATCTGCATTAGCGCTGGCATTTCAACATGATGAAGAAGTTCTGATAGAAAAATGGCTCAGCGGACCGGAATTTACCGTTGCGATGCTCGGTGAAGAAATTTTACCGTCAATTCGTATCCAACCAGCAGGAACCTTCTATGATTATGAGGCGAAGTATCTCTCTGATGAGACGCAATATTTCTGCCCAAGTGGTCTGGAAGCGGAGCGTGAGACCCTTTTAAAGGCTCTGGTGCTCAAAGCCTGGCATGTACTTGGCTGCCGTGGCTGGGGACGAATCGACGTGATGCAGGATAGTGATGGGCAGTTTTATCTGCTGGAAGCCAATACTTCGCCGGGGATGACCAGCCATAGCCTGGTGCCGATGGCGGCGCGCCAGGCGGGAATGAGTTTCTCGCAGCTCGTGGTTCGCATTCTGGACCAGGCGGGCTGATATGTCTCAGGCTGCGCTGAACACGCGAAACCGTGACGAAGAAGAAGAGTATTCTTCTTCGCGTCGGAGTAATGGAACGCGTCTTGCAGGGATCACCTTCCTGCTCGCCGTGCTGTGTACGGTGTTTGTCAGCGGCTGGATGGTGCTCGGCTGGATGGAAGATGCACAACGTCTGCCTCTGTCGAAACTGGTGGTGACGGGTGACCGTCACTACACGCGTAATGATGATATCCGGCAGTCGATTCTGGCATTAGGATCGCCCGGCACCTTCATGACGCAGGACGTGAATATTATCCAGAGCCAGATTGAACGCTTGCCATGGATTAAACAGGCGAGCGTCAGAAAGCAGTGGCCAGATGAATTGAAGATTCATCTGGTTGAATATGTACCCATTGCGCGTTGGAATGATCAGCATATGGTTGACGTAGATGGAATTTCTTTCAGCGTCCCGGCCGATCGTGTCAGCAAGCAAAATTTACCCATGTTATATGGTCCGGAAGGCAGCGAAAATGAAGTGCTTGAAGGTTTCCGTAACATGGGGCAAGTGCTGGCTAAAGATCGTTTTACCCTGAAACAAGCCGCCATGACGGCGCGTCGTTCCTGGCAGTTGACGCTGACGAACGACATTAAGCTGAATCTTGGCCGGGGTGACACGATGAAGCGTCTGGCCCGTTTTGTAGAACTTTATCCCGTTCTGCAGCAGCAGGGGCAGGCTGAAGGCAAAAGGATTAGCTACGTTGATTTGCGCTATGACTCAGGCGCATCGGTCGGGTGGATCCCGGCGCCGGTTGAGGAACCTAATCAGCAACAGAATCAGGCTCAGGTACAGGCAGAATAACAATGATCAAGGCGACGGACAGAAAACTGGTAGTAGGACTGGAGATTGGCACTGCGAAGGTTGCCGCTTTAGTAGGGGAAGTTCTGCCCGACGGTATGGTCAATATCATTGGTGTGGGTAGCTGCCCGTCTCGTGGTATGGATAAAGGTGGGGTAAACGACCTCGAATCGGTGGTTAAATGCGTTCAGCGCGCCATCGATCAGGCCGAATTGATGGCAGATTGCCAGATTTCCTCCGTGTATCTGGCGCTCTCTGGCAAGCATATTAGCTGCCAGAACGAGATTGGCATGGTGCCGATCTCAGAAGAAGAAGTCTCGCAGGAAGACGTCGAAAACGTCGTGCATACTGCCAAGTCTGTGCGCGTTCGCGACGAGCATCGCGTTCTGCATGTGATCCCGCAGGAGTATGCGATCGACTACCAGGAAGGGATTAAAAATCCGGTAGGCCTTTCCGGCGTACGTATGCAGGCAAAAGTGCACTTGATCACATGTCACAACGATATGGCGAAGAACATTGTCAAAGCCGTTGAACGTTGTGGTCTTAAAGTTGACCAACTGATTTTCGCCGGTCTGGCGGCAAGTTATTCTGTGCTGACCGAAGACGAACGTGAACTGGGCGTCTGTGTAGTGGATATCGGTGGTGGTACGATGGACATGGCCGTCTATACCGGTGGTGCGCTGCGCCACACCAAAGTTATCCCCTATGCGGGGAACGTGGTGACCAGCGATATCGCCTACGCCTTTGGCACGCCACCGAGCGATGCAGAGGCGATTAAAGTGCGCCACGGTTGTGCACTGGGCTCCATTGTGGGCAAAGATGAGAGCGTTGAAGTGCCAAGCGTCGGTGGACGTCCACCGCGCAGCCTGCAGCGCCAGACGTTAGCCGAGGTCATTGAGCCGCGTTATACCGAGCTGCTCAACCTGGTCAACGAAGAGATTTTGCAGTTACAGGAACAGCTTCGCCAGCAGGGTGTCAAACACCATCTTGCGGCGGGGATTGTATTAACCGGCGGCGCGGCGCAAATTGAAGGTCTTGCGGCCTGTGCTCAGCGAGTGTTCCATACGCAGGTGCGCATCGGCGCACCGCTGAACATCACCGGTCTGACGGATTATGCTCAGGAGCCGTATTATTCAACGGCAGTGGGCTTGCTTCATTACGGGAAAGAAACGCATCTCAGTGGTGAAGCAGAAGTAGAAAAACGCGTGTCGGTAGGTTCGTGGTTTAAACGAATCAACACCTGGCTGCGAAAAGAATTTTAATTTTAGTAAGAGACCGGCGAAAATTAACGGTTTCGGGCGACAGGCACAAAACGGAGAGAAACTATGTTTGAACCTATGGAACTGACCAACGACGCGGTGATTAAAGTCATCGGCGTCGGTGGCGGCGGCGGTAATGCTGTAGAGCACATGGTGCGCGAGCGCATCGAAGGTGTAGAGTTCTTCGCGGTGAACACCGATGCGCAGGCACTGCGTAAGACGGCGGTTGGCCAGACGATCCAAATCGGTGGCGGCATCACCAAAGGGCTGGGCGCTGGGGCAAACCCGGAAGTCGGCCGCAATGCTGCAGAAGAAGACCGTGAGGCACTGCGTGCTGCGCTTGATGGTGCAGACATGGTGTTTATCGCCGCAGGTATGGGCGGTGGTACCGGAACCGGTGCTGCGCCAGTCGTTGCTGAAGTTGCTAAAGATTTAGGTATCCTGACGGTTGCTGTCGTGACCAAGCCTTTCAACTTTGAAGGCAAGAAGCGTATGGCGTTTGCCGAGCAGGGTATCACCGAGCTGTCCAAGCATGTGGACTCGCTGATCACTATCCCTAACGACAAGCTGCTGAAGGTGCTGGGCCGTGGCATCTCTCTGCTGGACGCCTTTGGCGCAGCGAATGATGTGCTGAAGGGCGCAGTCCAGGGTATCGCCGAGCTGATCACCCGTCCGGGTCTGATGAACGTCGACTTTGCTGACGTGCGCACCGTGATGTCCGAAATGGGCTACGCGATGATGGGCTCCGGCGTGGCGAAAGGTGAAGACCGTGCAGAAGAAGCCGCTGAAATGGCGATCTCTTCTCCACTGCTGGAGGATATCGATCTCTCTGGCGCACGTGGCGTGCTGGTCAACATTACCGCGGGCTTCGACCTGCGTCTGGATGAGTTCGAAACCGTGGGTAACACCATCCGTGCGTTCGCCTCTGACAACGCCACCGTAGTAATCGGTACTTCCCTTGATCCGGAAATGAACGATGAGCTGCGCGTAACGGTTGTTGCTACCGGTATCGGCATGGACAAACGTCCTGAGATCACCCTGGTAACTAACAAAACTGCTCAGCAGCCGGTGATGGATCGCTACCAGCCGCACGGCATGGCGCCGCTGACGCAAGAGCAAAAACCGGCCGCGAAAGTGGTCAATGACAATACAACCCAGACCCAGAAAGAGCCGGATTATCTGGATATCCCAGCGTTCCTGCGTAAGCAAGCTGATTAAGAATTAGCTGGAATTAGGGAATTTACGCTCTTTGTGCTAAACTGGCCGCCCGATAGTGATATACACTCTCGGTTGGATAAGTAACTTGGCGAGATTATACGATGATCAAACAAAGGACATTAAAACGTATCGTTCAGGCGACTGGTGTCGGTTTACATACCGGCAAGAAAGTCACACTGACGTTGCGCCCTGCGCCGGCCAATACCGGGGTCATCTATCGTCGCACCGACTTGAATCCACCGGTAGATTTCCCGGCTGATGCCAAATCTGTGCGTGATACTATGCTCTGTACTTGCCTGGTGAACGAGCATGACGTGCGGATCTCTACCGTAGAGCACCTGAATGCCGCCCTGGCGGGTCTGGGTATCGACAACATCGTTATCGAAGTCGATGCGCCGGAAATCCCGATCATGGATGGCAGCGCTGCACCGTTCGTTTATCTGTTGCTGGACGCTGGCATTGAAGAACTGAACAGTGCGAAGAAATTTGTGCGTATCAAAGAGACCGTTCGTGTCCAGGATGGCGACAAATGGGCTGAATTCAAGCCGTTTAATGGTTTTTCGTTGGACTTCACCATCGACTTCAACCATCCGGCGATTGATTCCAGCACCCAGCGCTATGCGATGAACTTCTCTGCTGATGCGTTTATGCGTCAGATCAGTCGTGCACGTACTTTCGGTTTCATGCGTGATATCGAATATCTGCAGTCCCGCGGCCTGTGCCTGGGCGGTAGCTTCGATTGTGCCATCGTTGTTGACGATTATCGCGTACTGAACGAAGACGGCCTGCGTTTTGAAGATGAATTCGTTCGTCACAAAATGCTGGATGCGATTGGGGACCTGTTCATGTGTGGTCACAATATCATTGGTGCGTTTACCGCGTATAAATCCGGTCACGCACTGAACAACAAACTGTTGCAGGCTGTTCTGGCAAAACAGGAAGCCTGGGAATATGTGACCTTCGAAGACGAAGCTGAACTGCCGCTAGCATTCAAAGCACCGAGCACGGTTCTGGCGTAACGGTAGATCCCGTTATCTAAATTCGACTGGTTGACCTGGCACTCTCTCCGGCCAGCAAGACCAGTCGTTTTTGTTTTTGTCCTTTCTGAATTGCCGTAGTCAATGGCGCGTTTGCTGATTTCATCACCATTTTTAACCTCTGCGGTGCCTCATTACTGCTGCTGTGAAGTAGCTTTAGTGGTAATATCTGGGCGCGAAAATATAAAAATCATACGGTGAGTCTTAAGGCTTACTTACTTGTGGTGGGGCAATTGAGCGGAATTCTGACGCGCTGGCGACAATTTGGCAGACGTTACTTCTGGCCGCATCTCCTTCTGGGGATGGTCGCGGCGAGTTTTGGCCTGCCCGCGCTCAGCAGCAATGCCGAAGCGGCTAATCCTGCGAAGACCGCTACCTCCCGACAAGATCTGAACACGCGGGTTAATTTCACTAACCTTGCCCTGCTGGAAGCGAACCGCCGACCGAATTACACGGTAGATTACTGGCATCAACACGCTATCCGCACCGTTATTCGCCATCTTTCTTTCGCCATGGCACCGCAGGCGTTGCCTGCTGTTGAAGAGACGTTACCGGTTCAGGCGCACCATCTGGCGCTGCTGGATACGCTCAACTCACTGCTTACCCAGCAGAGCGAGCCGCCGGTCATTGTTCGTCAGGTGGCCCTTACCGCATTTTATCCCCCATCCGCTTTCTCCGTGTCGGCCTGGATTAGTCAGGTACAGGGCATCCGCGCCGGACCTCAACGCCTCAGCTAAATTAACCCTTTTCAATACCTTAATTTAACTGCCCATGATGGGGCGTTTGAGAATTTATTATGTTAATCAAATTACTAACTAAAGTTTTCGGTAGTCGTAACGATCGTACTTTGCGCCGCATGCGCAAAGCTGTCAGCGTCATCAACGGCCTTGAGCCGGCAATGGAAAAACTCTCTGATGACGAACTGAAAGGCAAAACTGCCGAATTCCGTGCCCGCCTTGAAAAAGGCGAAACCGTTGAAAGTCTGATCCCGGAAGCCTTTGCCGTTGTCCGCGAAGCGAGTAAGCGTGTGTTTGGCATGCGTCACTTCGACGTGCAGCTGCTGGGCGGTATGGTCCTTAATGACCGCTGCATCGCCGAGATGCGTACCGGTGAAGGTAAAACCCTGACCGCGACCCTGCCTGCTTACCTGAATGCCCTGTCCGGTAAAGGCGTTCACGTCGTTACCGTCAACGACTATCTGGCGCAGCGTGACGCCGAAAACAACCGCCCACTGTTTGAGTTCCTCGGCATGAGCGTTGGGATCAACATGTCAGGCCTGCCGGCTCCGGCGAAACGCGAAGCCTACGGCGCGGACATCACTTACGGCACCAACAACGAATACGGTTTTGACTACCTGCGTGACAACATGGCGTTCAGCCCGGAAGAGCGCGTTCAGCGTAAACTGCACTATGCGCTGGTGGATGAGGTCGACTCCATTCTGATCGATGAAGCCCGTACTCCGCTGATCATCTCCGGCCCGGCTGAAGACAGCTCCGAGATGTATCGCAAAGTCGACAAAATCATTCCTCACCTGATCCGTCAGGAAAAAGAGGACTCCGATAGCTTCCAGGGTGAAGGCCACTTCTCCGTGGACGAAAAATCCCGTCAGGTAAACCTGACCGAACGTGGTCTGGTCCAGATTGAAGAGTTGCTGGTGCAGCAAGGCATTATGGAAGAGGGTGAGTCACTTTACTCTCCAACCAACATCATGCTGATGCACCACGTGACCGCAGCGCTGCGTGCGCACGTGCTCTTTACCCGTGACGTGGACTACATCGTTAAAGATGGCGAAGTCATTATCGTCGACGAACACACCGGCCGTACCATGCAGGGTCGCCGCTGGTCTGACGGTCTGCACCAGGCGGTTGAAGCCAAAGAGAACGTCGATATCCAGAACGAAAACCAGACGCTGGCATCTATCACCTTCCAGAACTACTTCCGTCTGTACGAGAAGCTGGCAGGGATGACCGGTACGGCGGATACCGAAGCCTTTGAATTCAGCTCTATCTACAAGCTGGATACCGTGGTGGTGCCAACCAACCGTCCGATGATCCGTAAAGATATGCCGGATCTGGTCTATATGACCGAAGCGGAAAAAATTCAGGCCATCATCGAAGATATTCGCGACCGTACCGCCGCGGGCCAGCCAGTTCTGGTGGGGACAATTTCCATCGAAAAATCGGAAGTAGTCTCCGAAGAGCTGACCAAAGCCGGGATCAAGCACAACGTTCTGAACGCCAAGTTCCACGCCAAAGAGGCCGATATCGTTGCCCAGGCGGGTTATCCGTCAGCGGTGACCATCGCTACCAACATGGCGGGTCGTGGTACTGACATTATGCTGGGCGGTAGCTGGCAGGCAGAAGTGGCCGCGCTGGAAGATCCAACCCCGGAACAGATCGCGCAGATCAAAGCCGACTGGCAGGTTCGTCACGATGCCGTACTGGCCGCGGGCGGTCTGCACATCATCGGTACTGAACGCCATGAATCCCGTCGTATCGACAACCAGCTGCGTGGTCGTGCAGGCCGTCAGGGTGATGCCGGTTCATCCCGCTTCTACCTGTCGATGGAAGATGCGCTGATGCGTATTTTCGCCTCTGACCGTGTGTCAGGTATGATGCGTAAGCTGGGCATGAAGCCGGGCGAAGCGATCGAGCACCCGTGGGTGACCAAAGCTATCGCCAACGCCCAGCGTAAAGTGGAAAGCCGTAACTTCGATATTCGTAAGCAGCTGCTTGAGTATGATGACGTGGCTAACGACCAGCGTCGCGCGATTTACACCCAGCGTAACGAGCTGCTGGACGTGTCCGACGTGAGCGAAACCATCAACAGCATCCGCGAAGACGTGTTTAAAGCCACGATCGATGCTCACATTCCTCCGCAATCCTTGGAAGAGATGTGGGATATCGAAGGCCTGCAGGTGCGTCTGAAAAACGATTTCGACCTCGACATGCCTATCCAGGAGTGGCTGGATAAAGAGCCGGAGCTGCACGAAGAGACCCTGCGCGAACGTATTTTTGCTAATGCCATTGAAGTTTATCAGCGTAAAGAAGAAGTGGTCGGCGCTGAGATGATGCGTCACTTCGAGAAAGGCGTGATGCTGCAAACTCTGGACTCCCTGTGGAAAGAGCACCTGGCGGCGATGGACTATCTGCGTCAGGGTATCCATCTGCGCGGCTATGCACAAAAAGATCCGAAGCAGGAGTACAAGCGCGAATCCTTTGCCATGTTTGCCGCGATGCTTGAATCCCTGAAATACGAAGTGATCAGCACCCTGAGTAAGGTGCAGGTGCGCATGCCGGAAGAAGTGGAAGAGATGGAGCAGCAGCGTCGCGAAGAGGCTGAACGTCTGGCCCAGATGCAGCAGCTCAGCCATCAGGACGACGAAGAAGCCGCCGCTGCCGCCATTGCTGCGCAGGCCGGTGAGCGTAAGGTCGGTCGTAACGATCCGTGCCCATGTGGTTCAGGTAAAAAGTACAAACAGTGCCATGGCCGTCTGAGCTAAGCATTAAACCAACTGAAAAGGCGCAGATATCTGCGCCTTTTTTATGGAATCAGGACAATGAAAACACTGCAAATCGCTGTCGGGATCATTCGCAATTCCGATAATCAAATCTTTATTACCCAGCGTGCGGCCGATGCGCACATGGCGAATAAATGGGAGTTTCCCGGTGGGAAGATCGAGGCTGGCGAAACACCGGAGCAGGCGCTGATCCGCGAGCTTCAGGAAGAGGTGGGGATCACCCCGCTTGGTGCGACCCTGTTCGATAAACTGGAATATGCGTTTCCCGATCGCCATATCACGCTGTGGTTCTGGCTGGTAGAAAGCTGGGAAGGGGAGCCGTGGGGCAAAGAGGGGCAGCCGGGGAATTGGGTTACGCTTCAGGCAAGTGATGCCGATAAATTCCCGCCGGCCAATGCGCCTGTTATTACCCGCTTAGTGGGTATCGAGTAAGCCTGCTCAGCGAAGCGCCAGCAGGCTGATACTGTTACTGCTGGCTTTCGCTCCAGTCATCGCTTTCAGAGTGATCGCCTTCGCTCGGAATACGTTTCTCCTCTGCCGCCCATTCACCGAGATCGATCAGCTGACAACGTTTGCAGCAAAAAGGACGAAAAGGACTCTGCTCGCCCCAGATAACGGGCTTCCCACAGGTGGGGCAGTTCACGGTAGTTACATCAGACATCATGACTCCTTAACAACACGCCAGCTCAAAGTCGAGACGTTCCGGCACCAGACCATGTTCACTGTCGAGCGGCATGAAACGAATCGCAAAGCGGCTCTTGTGACCTGAAATTTGCGGATAAAGCTGATCGGCAAGGGTCAGCTGCAGGCGCAGCAGATCGGCATCCTCGCCGTTATCCTGATAAAACCCGTTCAGGCTGGTTTGCTTGCGGAACGGCGCGGAGTTGCGGATCAAATCGAGGATCAGCGACAGCGCCTGCGTCAGTGGCTCAAGGCTGCCGAGCCAGCTTTGGACCTGAATATCGCGCTGCTCCTGCGGCATATGCAGCCAGATATGCAGGGTCGGCAAATCGAAACTGCAGCAGCCGCCAGGAATGCTCAGACGTTGACGAACCAATGCTACCAGGCGATCTTCTCGCAAAAACTGGCCGATACGCGGCGCAGCCATCAATACTGTGCTGTTGTGTTTCAGCTGCTGACGCAGGCTGTCAATGCGGCTGTTATCCACGCCCGGGACTTCGGCCCAGGCCTGCAATTTACGCTGCTGACGCTCCAGTTCTTTCAGTAATTCAGTGCGGACTTCGCCACGCTCTAACACATCCAACAGGTCGCTTACGTTACGAAAAAAATGCAGCGCCGAGGTGTGGTCGTGTACCGGCAGGAGGCCTGAAAGCTGCTGGATTAAAAACTCGATGCGCAGCCAGGTACGCATTTTTTCATTGAGGGGATGCTCAAAAAGAACGTGGGTGTGCATTAGGCTTTTTCCTGTAAAACGGCCTGCGCCAGGTAGTACTGATGCAGGCGGGCAACATCGGAGGCGATGGCATCCGGTGCGCCGTTATTATCAATAACATCATCCGCGACGGCAAGGCGCGCTTCACGCGTGGCCTGCGCGGCAAGAATTTGTTCAGCATGTTCGCGCCCGACATTATCGCGGGCGATGGTGCGCTGAATTTGTGTTGTCGGAGAGACATCCACCACCAGGACCCGGTCAGCTTTGTCGTGAAGCTTATTTTCCACCAGAAGCGGTACGACCCAGAGTACATAAGGGGAGGTCGCCTGCGATATCTGCTTCTGCGTCTCCTGCTGGATCAGCGGATGAAGCAGGGCATTAAGCCAGGCTTTTTCTGCAGGATGCGAGAAAATGCGTTCACGCAGCATCCGGCGGTTTAAGGTACCGTCGGGCGCAATCATGTCGTGGCCGAAATGTTCTGCGATAGCGTGTAATACAGGTGTACCGGGCTCTACCACCTGGCGGGCAATGATATCGGCATCAATAATTGTGACACCCAGACGTGAGAAGGCGTCGGCCACAGTGCTTTTGCCACTGCCAATGCCTCCCGTTAATGCAACGATGTACCCCATTAATTAAAATCCTGGGAAATATTCATTATTGATATCAATTGCTTAAGATTTAATCTTTTAACGGCAATGGTTAAGCTCTGCTTACGGACTTTTTACCAGGTAAATTTATAGGATTGTAGCGTAAAAAAAGTGAATTTCGCAGTCTTGCGCAACAGGTATTAGTGCGTATGATAGCGTCACTGGAGTTGTGTGTTTCGTTTTTCGACATTTACCCCAGTACCCCAGGAATCCGCAAATGCGTATCGAAGAAGATCTGAAGTTAGGTTTCAAAGACGTTCTTATCCGCCCTAAACGTTCTACCCTGAAAAGTCGCTCCGACGTTGAACTCGAACGTGAATTCACCTTTAAGCATTCCGGTCAGACCTGGTCTGGCGTGCCTGTTATCGCCGCCAATATGGATACGGTTGGGACGTTTGCGATGGCAAAAGCACTGGCCTCCTTCGACATTCTGACCGCGGTGCATAAGCATTACAGCGTTGAAGAGTGGAATGCGTTTGCAGGCTCGGTATCTGAAACCGTGCTTAAGCACGTGATGGTTTCCACTGGCACCTCTGACGCCGATTTCGAAAAAACGAAACAGATCCTGATTGCCAACCCGAACCTGAACTTCATCTGCATTGATGTCGCCAATGGTTACTCTGAGCATTTCGTGCAGTTCGTCAGCAAAGCGCGTCAGGCCTGGCCGACCAAAACCATTATTGCGGGTAACGTGGTTACCGGTGAAATGTGTGAAGAGCTGATCCTGTCCGGCGCCGATATCGTGAAAGTGGGCATTGGCCCGGGTTCCGTCTGCACCACCCGCGTGAAAACCGGTGTTGGCTATCCGCAGCTTTCCGCAGTAATCGAGTGTGCTGATGCCGCTCACGGCCTGGGCGGCCAGATCATCAGCGACGGCGGTTGCACCACGCCAGGTGACGTGGCGAAAGCCTTTGGTGGCGGCGCAGACTTCGTCATGCTGGGCGGTATGCTGGCAGGCCACGAAGAGAGTGGCGGTACCGTGGTTGATGAAAACGGTGAAAAATTCATGCTGTTCTACGGCATGAGCTCTGAATCGGCGATGAACCGTCACGTAGGCGGTGTTGCTCAGTATCGTGCGGCAGAAGGTAAAACCGTCAAACTGCCACTGCGCGGCCCGGTTGAGAATACCGCGCGTGATATCCTGGGTGGCCTGCGTTCAGCCTGTACCTACGTGGGCGCATCCCGCCTGAAAGAGCTGACCAAGCGCACCACCTTTATCCGCGTTCAGGAACAGGAAAACCGCGTTTTCAATAGCCTGTAATGCACTCTCGCTGGCGCATCTCGCGCCAGCGTTATCCCGCACTCATCGCATCCCCCAGATGGAAAATCGGCAGGTACATCGCGACCACCAGCGTGCCGATAATTAACCCCGTCACAATCAACAGCAGCGGCTCCAGCAGCGAGGCCAGATTATCAGCCTGCTGAAAAGTCTGTTCATTATGATGCTGCGCCAGATTTGCCAGCATGATATCCAGCGACCCCGACGCTTCACCAGTGCGCACGAGCTGAATGCAGAGCGGCGTAAAGATCGCTGCTTCATTCAGGGCAGACCAGATAGGCGCACCCTGCATGATGCGCTGGCGTGCCGCCTGTAATGTCTCCTGCCAGAAGGGGCACGTCAGCGTCTCCTCGGTACTGTCCAGCCCCTGAAGAAAGGCGATGCCTGCCTGCTGGGTGAGCGACAGCACGGTAAAGATCTGGCTGAGCTTTTGCCCGCGCACCAGCGGGCCAATCACCGGGCTGTTCAGCAGCAGACGCTGCGTAGCACGTTGCCACCGCCGGTTGCGGCGAACCAACATCAGGCCAGATGCCGCCGCCAGCAGACTTAACACCAGTCCGGCCCCCCACTCCTGAAGCGTGGTCGCTAGCGCCATTACGGCCCGGGTCAGGGCCGGTAGGGGCGTATTGAAGGTTTTGTAGATCGCGGCAAACTCCGGCAGCACCAGGGTCACCATCGCCAGCACTACGGCGACGGCCAGGGCGAGAATGATGATCGGATAGCGCAGCGCCTTTTTCACCTTCGCGCTGAGCTGTTGCTGCGTTTTTTGCTGCTGGGCCAGTTGACGGCAGCACTCATCAAGCTTGCCGGTCAGCTCCCCGGTTTTGATCATCGACACATAGAGGGGAGGGAAGACGTGCGGCCACTTTTTCATGGCTTCAGAAAAGGCACATCCGGCGCTAAGATCGTCGGCCACGCTCTGCAGTAAGGCCTGCCACTGTCGGGCCGGATGCTGCTGGGCCAGAAGCGCCAGACCGGCCGAGAGCGTTAAGCCCGCCTGCAGTAGCGTCGCCAACTGGTGGATCATCTCGTAGCGATGCTGCGCCTGCCAGCGCGTCTGTTGCCGGCAGCGCCTGAGCTCAAGGGGAACCAGCTCCCGGCCTGAGAGGATATCCCACGCCGTCTGTTTGTCGGGCGCCCAGAGCGCGCCTGTCTGCTGCTCCCCCTGCTGGGTGAGCGCCCGCCAGCGCCAGAGTTGATTACCTGTCATCTGATTCGCCCAGCATCTGTACCAGCTCCCCGAGGGTGGTGTGGCCTTGCTCTACCGCCATACAGCCATGCTCAAACAGCGTGATCATGCCTGACTGCCGGGCCAGTTTTTCAATCTCTTCGACCGGCGCGCCGCTGGCAATGGCGGTGCGCAGCTCACGGGTGATGACCATCACCTCGAAGATTGCCACCCGACCATAAAAGCCGTGATAGCAGCGGTCGCAGCCCACGGGCTGCCAGTGCGGCAAAGGGCGAGGCCACAGCGCCTGGGGTAGCGGCGCATCCCGACGCAACTCAGTACGACAATGGGGACATAATCGGCGCACCAGCCGCTGGGCGATCACCAGAGACAACGCCGAGGAGATCATCCAGCGCGCCACCCCCATCTGCTGCAGGCGAACCAGCGTCTCTGCAGTGGAGTTAGTATGCAGCGTCGACAGCACCAGATGGCCGGTCTGGGCAGCGTTGATGGCGATCTCCGCCGTTTCGCCATCGCGAATTTCGCCCACCATGATGATGTCGGGATCCTGGCGTAAAAACGCCCGCAATACGCTCTGAAAGGTTAACCCCGCCCGCGGGTTAATGGGGGTCTGATTGAGCCCCGCCAGCGGGATTTCGACAGGATCTTCCACGCTGCAGATATTTACTTCGGGCGTGTTCCTGGCCTGTAATGCGCTATAAAGCGTGACGGTTTTGCCGCTGCCGGTGGGGCCAGTCACCAGAATCAGTCCCTGGGATTTGTTCAGCGCGCTGGCGAAGAGTCGCTGTTGGGTCTCGTTCATCCCCAACTGTTCGAGCTGCAGCGTCTGTTGCTCCTGCTGCAGAAGCCGCAGAACGATTTTTTCGCCGCTGCGACAGGGGAGCGTGGCGATACGAAACGAGACGGGGGAGCCCGAAAGCTCGACGGTAAATTGCCCGTCCTGGGGTAAGCGACGTTCGGCAATATCCAGATTGCCCAGCACCTTCAGCCGGGCGATTAGCGTTGTGCCCAGTTCGGCTGAGAGCGGCGGCTGCGGATAGAGCACGCCGTCAATGCGCAAGCGGATCTGCCAGCTCTCGTCGGTGGGCTCGATATGAATATCCGACGCGCGCTGGCTCAGGGCGTGAGTCAGGGTGTGGTTAAGAAGGTCGGTGGCGGAACGCGTCGAGGTATTAACCACGGGCAGATGTGCCTCCGACGTGGTTTGCTGCTGCTTTTCCATGCGCTCGGCGGTCCAGCATTCAATATCGATTCTTTTCTGCGTCGCGAAACGTAACGCCTCCAGCAGTTCGGTCGGCGGGTTGCCGACCACCGCAATATTGATTCTGTCCGGGTCGCTGGTCAGCAGCAGGGCGTGATGACGCCGACACAGCGCCGTTAACTGTTCAGGCTTCATTGCCCGCTCTCCTGCTCAGCCGTAAAGCGGAACACCTCTTCGCAGGCCTGCTTCAGCGCGCTGTCCTCGCCCACGGTGCAGAGTCGCTTCCAGCCGGTGATGCCGTTGCCATTATCCCACTGCGGCGTCATTACTACCTCGAGACCATTCAGGCTCTCCTGGCCGGTAAGGGTGACGGCACCTTTAGCGATACTCATCCCGGAGACATAGCGGCTGGTTGCCGGGGAGGGAATGCCGTTGACGCCTGCGTCGCAGCGCTCAGTTCCGCCATGATCGAGGGCGCAGAGTTCGACGGCGGTACGGTAGGGCATAAAGGTTTGCAGCATGTCGGTGAGAGCGGCTTTACGCAGGTAGTTCTGGTAAGCCGGAATGCCAATCGCGCTGAGAATGGCGACGATACCGATGACCACCATTAACTCGATGAGGGTAAATCCTTTTTGTCTTTCCATGGGTCGCTCCTTAAGTTGACGCACGCTACTGTGGCAGCGGGACAGACCGGGGGCGAGGGGCAAAAATCGATTTGTGAAGCATGATTCAGCGAGATGTGCGGGCGTTACAGAGCAATGCAGCGGGTTTGCGAGGCGGGTCGTAAATCGGGTTTGCCCGGCCAGTGCTGACCGGGCTTAGTGTCACTTAGCGAAAGCGCATTGACAGGTCGAGGGCGCGAATGTGTTTGGTCAGCGCGCCAACGGAGATGAAATCGACGCCGGTTTCGGCGAACTCACGTAAGGTTTCGTGCGTCACGTTGCCAGAGACCTCAAGGCGGGCCTGGCCGTTAGTGCGTTTGACGGCCTCGCGCATCTGCTCAGTCGTAAAGTTGTCCAGCATGATGATGTCAGCCCCGGCTTTCAGCGCATCGTCCAGCTCCTGCAGATTCTCCACTTCCACTTCCACCGGCACATCCGGGTGCAGCCAGAAGGCTTTTTCCACGGCCTGGCGAACGGATCCCGAGGCGATAATGTGGTTCTCTTTAATCAGGAACGCATCGGATAATCCCAGACGGTGGTTGGCGCCGCCGCCGCACAGCACGGCATATTTCAGGGCGGTACGCAGGCCCGGCAGCGTTTTGCGGGTATCCAGCAACTGGGTCGTTGTGCCTTCCAGCAGATCGACATAGCGGCGTGCTTCGCTGGCGACGCCGGAGAGCGTCTGGACAAAGTTGAGCGCGGTGCGCTCACCGGTCAGCAGGACTCGCGATGCGCCTTCCAGTTCAAACAGCGGCTGGTTAGCTTTAATGTTATCGCCATCTTCAACATGCCACGTCACCTGAACGCCGTCCCCGGCCAGCTGGATAAAGACCTCTTCCACCCAGCGTTTACCACAGAACACACCATCCTCACGGGTGATCACCACCGCATGGGAACGGGCATCTTCCGCCAGCAACTGGGCGGTAATGTCGTTGTCAGCGTTGACGTCTCCACCCAGATCTTCGCGCAACGCATTGGCGACGCTTACCGGAATATCGAGATTAATACGTTCCAGCAGTACGTTACGTCTGTGGTCGGGGTTGTAGCGACGAGGCGGCATGTTAAAACTCCAAATTGGTAACGAATCATAAGATTGAAACATGCTACTCTGAACCGGGAATCAGCACCATATATAAGGAGATCCTGCATGCACTCAGAACATGGCTGGCTGGCAGAGGCACGGCGTGTTCCTTCGCCACACCACGATTGCCGCCCGGAGGATGAGATCCCGTCGCTGCTGGTGGTGCATAACATCAGCCTGCCGCCAGGCGAGTTTGGCGGTCCGTGGATTGACGCGCTATTCACCGGGACAATCGATCCCGATGCTCACCCCTTTTTCGCGGAGATCGCTCACCTGCGCGTTTCGGCCCATTGTCTGATTCGCCGTGACGGTGAAATCGTCCAGTATGTTCCCTTTGATAAACGTGCCTGGCATGCAGGCGTTTCTCAGTATCAGGGGCGTGAACGCTGCAATGATTTTTCTATTGGTATCGAGCTGGAAGGCACGGATACGCTGCCTTACACCGATGCGCAGTATCAGCAGCTGGCCGCGGTGACGCGCACGCTTATCAGCCTCTACCCGGCTATCGCCCGCAACGTGACCGGACACAGCGATATTGCGCCGCAGCGCAAGACCGACCCCGGGCCGGCGTTTGACTGGCAACGATTCAACACCCTGCTTACCGCCCTGTCAGAAAAGGAGATGACATGACGTTATTTACCATGCTGCTGGTAATGATTGCTGAGCGTTTGTTCAAGCTGGGCGAGCACTGGCATCTGGATCACCGGATGGAAGTGCTGTTTCGTCGCATCCGCCATTTTTCCATGATCCGCACCCTGCTGATGACGGCGGGGGTGATGCTGGTGGTGTTCCTGCTGCTGCGTTCGCTGTATGGCCTGTTCTTTAATGTGCCGCTGCTGGTGGTGTGGATCCTGCTCGGCGTCCTCTGCATTGGCGCGGGCAAGGTGCGTTTGCACTACCATGCCTACCTGAAGGCGGCAACCAACAATGATGCCCATGCCCGCGGGGCGATGGCCAGCGAGCTGACGCTGATCCACGGCGTCCCGCCGGAGTGCAATGAGCGCGAGTTTTTACGCGAGCTGCAGAATGCGCTGCTGTGGATTAACTTCCGCTTCTATCTGGCACCCTTGTTCTGGTTTGTGGTGGGCGGTGCGTGGGGCCCGGTCCTGATGATGGGCTATGCCTTTTTACGCGCCTGGCAGAGCTGGCTGGCACGCTACCTGACCCCGCACGAGCGATTGCAGTCAGGGATCGACGCCATTCTGCATGTGCTGGACTGGCTGCCGGTGCGGCTGTTCGGGGTGGTGTATGCGTTGATTGGGCATGGTGAGAAAGCCCTGCCGGCATGGTTCGCCTCGCTGGGAGATCGTCATACCTCGCAGTACCTGGTGTTAACGCGTCTGGCGCAGTTCTCGCTGGCCCGCGAGCCGCACACCGATAAGATCGAAACGCCGAAAGCGGCCGTCTCAATGGCCAAGAAAACGTCGTTTGTAGTAGTGGTAATTGTGGCGCTGCTGACCATTTACGGCACGCTGATCTAAACCAGCGTGCCGCAGGACTTACACTGTATCCGCTGACGGGATGCCAAAATCAGGCATCCCGTTTTCATTCCAGCGAACAAGTTTCAGGCGGGTGTGGCGGTTTGGATCGTAGAGCGGATCGCCCTCGATTTCGGTGTAGTTGCGTGCATGGTAAATCAGCACGTCTTCGCCGTCCGGCGTTTGGGTGAAGCTGTTGTGTCCCGGCCCGTACTGACGGTTCTCGTAGCTGGTGGTGAATACCGGCTGCGGTGATTTATGCCAGTTCGCCGGGTTCTGTGGGTCGGCATTGAGGTCGATCCACAGCAGCCCCATGCAGTAATTTTCATCCGTGGCGCTGGCGGAGTAGCTGATAAACAACCGCTCGCCGTGGAACAGCACTGCCGGACCTTCGTTGACCCAGAACCCACGGCACTCCCAGTCATACTCCGGTTTGCTGAGCATCACCGGCTCGCCTTTTAAGGTCCACGGGTTCTCCATCTCGCACAGATACAGATTCGAGTTACCGGTGATATCCGGGGCTTTTTGCGCCCAGAGATACCAGCGTTTCCCCTGATGAATAAAAGTGGTGGCGTCTAACGCAAAGGTATCGAAGGGCGTTTTAACTTGCCCTTTTTCCGTCCACTCTCCTGTCAGGGGATCGTTGTCGGTACATTCGAGCACAAACATCCGGTGCTGGAACATCCCGAGTTTATCCAGCGCCTGGGTGTGCGTGGCGGCAAAATAGATGTACCAGTTGCCGTCAATGCAGTGCAGTTCCGGGGCCCAGATCAGCTGACTCATCGGGCCGGTGGCCGGTTTGCGCCAGACCACCACCTCATCGGCACTGCGCAGCCCCTCCAGCGTGTCGGCACGGCGGATCGCCAGCCGGTCATATTCCGGCACCGAGGCAATAAAGTAGTATTGCCCTTCATGATGAAGAATGTACGGGTCAGCGCGTTGTTCAATAAACGGGTTTGGCCAGGTTTGCATTCGGCTTTCCTTATTTAGTCTCAGCGGCTTTGAGTTCCTGAAAATCATTCAGCTCGCGATAGTTGTTCCGGCGTTTTTCCAGGTCTTCCTGAATCTGCTTCATGGTTTCGCGATCGACTTTCAGCAGACGGACCACGCCAGCGGTAACGAGATACCCGACGCCAGGGATGACGGTAAACAGCAGCACGATGCCGTTGATGGCGTCCGCGCTTTGCGCTTTAGCACCCGCATCATAACCGTACCAGGAGAGCAGGAAGCCCACCATCGCCCCGGCAATTGCCAGGCCCAGCTTGAGGAAGAAGATGTTGCCGGAGAAGCTGATCCCGGTGATGCGCTTACCGGTTTTCCACTCGCCATAGTCGTCCACGTCGGCCATCAGCGACCAGTGCAGCGGCGACGGGATCTGGTGAAGGATGTTCAGCAGGAAGTAGAGCACCACAATGGTCACGGTGGCTTTCGGATCGAAGAAGTAGAAGGCGGTGGAGAAGATCGCCAGCACGATGTTAGTCCAGAAGAAGACCTTCAGCTTACACCAGCGGTCGGTCAGCACTTTTGCCAGCACGCTGCCAAGCATCATGCCCACCACGCCCAGGCTGATAAACAGGGTGGCGAAGTGAGTGCTCTGGCCCATAACCCAGGTAACGTAGTACATGGTTGCCGCCATGCGGATAAAGCCCGGGCAGACGTTGCACAGGGTCAGGAGCAGAATGCGTACCCACTGGTCGTTCTTCCACACGTCTTTGAGATCGTTTTTCAGCTCGTCATGGGTTTGCACTGCCGGGCGCACGCGCTCGCGCACGGTAGAGAAGCTGAACAGGAACATGCAGGTACCAATCAGCGCCAGCACGGTCATCGCCATCTGGTAGCCTTTGGCTTTGTCTTCGCCGCCGAACCAGTCAGCCATCGGCAGCAGCGTCAGCGACAGCAGCAGCGTGGCGATACCGACCATCACGAAGCGGTAGGACTGACAGGCCACGCGCTCTTTGGGATCGTTAGTGATCACACCACCCAGCGAGCAGTAGGGGATATTGATCGCCGTATAGGTCAGAGAGAGCAGGAAGTAGGTAACAAAGGCATAGATAACTTTGCTGTTGTAGGTCCAGTCCGGGGTGGTGAACATGAGAATACTGAACAGCGCATAGGGGAAGGCGATCCATAACAGCCATGGACGAAATCGCCCATACTTACTGCGGGTACGATCGGCAATGGCACCCATAATCGGGTCGGTAATGGCATCAATGACGCGCACGGAGAGCAGCAGCACCCCCACCAGCGCCGGGGCCAGACCGAAAATATCCGTATAAAAATAGTTCACAAACAGCATGATGGCGCCAAAGATGATGTTGCATCCGGCATCCCCCATTCCATAGCCGATCTTTTCTTTTACTGAAAGTTTATTGTTATCCATCGACGATTCTCCGAGTTCGGTATGGAGAGAATTATTCGCTGCCGAAGCAAAATATGCGTTGCAGTATAACGTCGGTGATATGGATAAAATGGCTGTAGACGGGAAAGTGTGAGGAAGGTAACAACCCTCTGCGTCCGGGGGACGCAGAGGGGAAGGGCATTAATGTACTTTTACTGCTTTGGCATTTTTTTCTTTAAACATATAGCCGACCCCGAGGATCACAATCCAGACCGGGATCAGGTAGACCGAGATCGCCATGCCCGGCGTCATCAGCATGATAACCAGTACCGCGGCCATAAAGATCAGGCAAACCCAGTTACCCAGCGGGTAGAGCAGGGCAGGGAAGCGCGTTTTTACGCCCTGCTGCTGTTTCGCACGACGGAACTTCATGTGCGCCAGGCTGATCATCGCCCAGTTGATCACCAGGGCGGAGACCACCAGCGCCATCAGCAGACCGAAGGCAGAGTCCGGGGCCAGGTAGTTGATCAGCACGCACAGTGCCGTCACAACCGCCGACACAATAATGGTGTTAACCGGTACGCCACGCTTATCGACATTGAGCAGCGCTTTCGGGGCGTTACCCTGCTGAGCCAGGCCGAACAGCATACGGCTGTTGCAGTAAACGCAGCTGTTGTACACCGACAGCGCCGCGGTCAGTACCACTACGTTCAGGGCGTTGGCCACGAAGGTGTCGCCCAGCTCGTGGAAGATCAGCACGAACGGGCTGGTGTCCGCGGTAACGCGGGTCCATGGCAGCAGGGAGAGCAGCACCGCCAGCGAGCCCACATAGAAGATCAAGATGCGGTAGATCACCTGGTTGGTGGCTTTCGGGATGCTCTGCTCCGGGTTGTCGGCTTCAGCGGCGGTAATACCCACCAGCTCCAGACCACCAAAGGAGAACATAATGATTGCCATCATCATCACCAGCCCGGTCATGCCATGTGGCAGGAAGCCGCCCTGATCCCAGAGGTTGCTTACGCTTGCCTGTGGGCCGCCGTTCCCGCTGAACAGCAGCCAGCCGCCGAACAGGATCATCGCCACAACTGCGATAACTTTAATAATGGCGAACCAGAACTCCATCTCACCGAACACTTTCACGTTGGTCAGGTTAATGGCGTTGATCACCACGAAAAAGACTGCCGCGGAGACCCAGGTCGGGATCTCAGGCCACCAGAACTGGACGTATTTACCAACTGCGGTCAGTTCCGCCATCGCCACCAGCACATACAGCACCCAGTAGTTCCAGCCAGAGGCGAAGCCGGCAAAGCTGCCCCAGTATTTATAGGCAAAATGGCTGAAAGAACCGGCGACCGGCTCTTCGACCACCATTTCACCGAGCTGACGCATAATCAGAAAGGCAATAAAACCGGCAATGGCGTAACCCAGAATAATACCCGGACCGGCAGACTGAATAACCGATGCGCTGCCCAGAAACAGGCCAGTACCGATAGCGCCCCCGAGCGCGATAAGCTGAATATGGCGGTTTTTAAGGCCGCGTTTCAGCTGATCGCCGTGCTGTTGACCATCCATTATGAAACCTCGTGTGTGGTTGTTATGTTCACGCTCAGGCGTGTGTAATTATGAAATTCCATTTCATGTATTTATTAGTTTACGGTTCAATTGGCTGAAATAACCGGATGTGTCTTCCGTAATCGGAAGAATAGTGTTAAGCGACGGCGAATGCACCTGCTTTATGCGTGGAGAAAGCGAGTTCGAATAAAAAGAAAGCATTTGTAAATCGTTCCGTTTGCGTCCCTTCATCAACCTATAGAATAAAAATGCTCCATAAGTGGGCAGTTTTTCATTTTTTACTCCGCTAAATCGGTTCAGATCGCACTTTTCATCGTTTCGATAACGTTAAAACTGCCTCTTTAGGAGTAATCATTTCATTTGTGCAGAGTTACATTTTTGAAACGTTATTTCTGTAAGGTTGTTAAAATAAGCAGGGTTTACTGATTTCGGTCAAAACCAATATGGACAGAAGGTGAATACTTTGTTACTTTAGCGATACGAATATGAAATTGGTAAGACCAATTGACTCCGGGCAAAAAGGCGTAAGACAGGGAATATGGCCTACAGCAAAATTCGCCAACCAAAATTATCCGATGTGATTGAGCAGCAGCTGGAGTTTTTGATCCTGGAGGGGACCCTGCGCCCCGGTGAAAAACTACCACCTGAACGCGAACTGGCTAAACAGTTCGACGTTTCCCGTCCCTCGCTGCGTGAGGCGATCCAACGTCTCGAAGCCAAGGGCCTGCTGCTTCGTCGCCAGGGTGGCGGAACCTTTGTGCAAAACAGCCTGTGGCAGAGCTTCAGCGACCCGTTAGTGGAGCTGCTCTCCGACCACCCAGAATCCCAGTTCGATCTGCTTGAGACCCGTCACGCGCTTGAAGGCATCGCGGCTTACTACGCGGCGCTGCGCAGCAACGATGAAGATCGTGAACGCATTCGCGAACTCCATCAGGCCATTGAACGGGCCCAACAGTCCGGCGATCTCGACGCCGAGTCCGACGCCGTCGTCCAGTATCAAATTGCCGTCACTGAAGCAGCCCACAACGTGGTGCTCCTCCATCTGCTACGCTGCATGGAGCCAATGCTTGCCCAAAACGTTCGTCAGAATTTTGAATTGTTGTATGCCCGTCGGGAGATGCTCCCGCTGGTCAGCAACCATCGCACTCGTGTATTCGAGGCGATAATGGCCGGGGAGCCGGAGCAGGCGCGTGAAGCGTCGCACCGTCACCTGGCTTTCATTGAGGAAATCTTGCTGGACCGCAGCCGTGAACAGAGTCGTCGAGAACGTTCACTGCGCCGCATACAGCAACGAAAGGATTAAGCGCCAGTTTTTTAGAGCGCGGCAACTAAACGCAGAACCTGTCTTATTGTGTTTTCTGGCGAAAATACAATGGGACAGGTTCCAGACAAATCAACGTATTAGATAGATAAGGAATACCCCCATGTCAGAACGTCTCCAAAATGACGTGGATCCGATCGAAACTCGCGACTGGCAACAGGCGATCGAATCGGTCATCCGTGAAGAAGGTGTTGAGCGCGCTCAGTATCTGATTGAACAGATGCTTTCTGAAGCCCGCAAAGGTGGCGTGAAAGTAGCTGCAGGTGCAGGGGCTAACAACTACGTAAACACGATTGCCGTCGAAGACGAACCGGAATACCCGGGCAATCTGGATCTGGAACGCCGCATCCGTTCTGCAATTCGCTGGAACGCCATCATGACCGTTCTGCGCGCGTCCAAAAAAGATCTGGAGCTGGGCGGCCACATGGCTTCCTTCCAGTCTTCTGCAACCGTTTATGAAGTGTGCTTTAACCACTTCTTCCGCGCGCGCACCGAGAAAGACGGCGGCGACCTGGTGTACTTCCAGGGCCACATCTCTCCGGGCGTGTACGCACGTGCGTTCCTGGAAGGTCGTCTGACTGAAGAGCAGATGAACAACTTCCGTCAGGAAGTTCACGGTAAAGGCCTCTCTTCTTATCCGCACCCGAAACTGATGCCAGAATTCTGGCAGTTCCCGACCGTATCCATGGGCCTGGGTCCAATCGGTGCGATCTACCAGGCTAAGTTCCTGAAATATCTGGAACACCGTGGTCTGAAAGACACCTCCCAGCAGACCGTTTACGCCTTCCTGGGCGACGGCGAGATGGATGAGCCAGAATCTAAAGGTGCGATCACCATCGCTACCCGTGAGAAGCTGGACAACCTGTGCTTCATCATCAACTGTAACCTGCAGCGTCTGGATGGTCCGGTAACCGGTAACGGCAAGATCATCAACGAACTGGAAGGCATCTTCGCAGGTGCTGGCTGGAACGTGATTAAAGTCATGTGGGGTGGTCGTTGGGATGAGCTGCTGCGTAAAGACACCAGCGGTAAACTGCTCCAGCTGATGCAGGAAACCGTTGACGGCGACTACCAGACCTTCAAATCCAAAGACGGTGCCTACGTACGTGAGCACTTCTTCGGTAAATACCCTGAGACTGCAGCCCTGGTTGCAGACTGGACTGACGATCAGATCTGGGCCCTGAACCGTGGTGGTCACGATCCGAAGAAAGTCTACGCTGCACTGAAAAAAGCGCAGGACACCAAAGGCAAAGCAACTGTAATCCTGGCGCATACCGTTAAAGGTTATGGCATGGGTGATACTGCCGAAGGTAAAAACATCGCGCACCAGGTGAAGAAAATGAACATGGACGGCGTGCGTTATATCCGCGACCGTTTCAACGTTCCAGTGACAGACGAGCAGGTTGAAAACCTCTCCTACATCACCTTCCCGGAAGGTTCTGAAGAGCACACCTATCTGCACGCGCAGCGTCAGAAACTGAACGGCTACCTGCCGTCCCGTCAGGTGAACTTCACTGAGAAACTGGAACTGCCAGCGCTGGAAGACTTCTCTCAGCTGCTGGAAGAGCAGAACAAAGAGATCTCCACCACTATCGCCTTCGTGCGTGCCCTGAACGTGATGCTGAAGAACAAGTCGATCAAAGATCGTCTGGTTCCAATCATTGCTGACGAAGCGCGTACCTTTGGTATGGAAGGTCTGTTCCGTCAGATCGGTATCTACAGCCCGAACGGTCAGCAGTACACCCCGCAGGACCGCGAGCAGGTTGCATACTATAAAGAAGACGAGAAAGGCCAGATTCTGCAGGAAGGTATTAACGAGCTGGGCGCAGGCGCATCCTGGCTGGCTGCTGCGACCTCTTACAGCACCAACAACCTGCCGATGATCCCGTTCTACATCTACTACTCCATGTTCGGTTTCCAGCGTATCGGTGACCTGTGCTGGCAGGCTGGCGACCAACAGGCTCGCGGCTTCCTGGTAGGTGGTACTTCCGGTCGTACGACCCTGAACGGTGAAGGTCTGCAGCACGAAGATGGTCACAGCCACATTCAGTCTCTGACTATCCCTAACTGTATCTCTTACGACCCGTCTTACGCGTACGAAGTGGCAGTCATCATGCATGATGGCCTGACCCGTATGTACGGTGAAGCGCAAGAGAACATTTACTACTACATCACCACTCTGAACGAAAACTACCACATGCCGGCGATGCCGGAAGGTGCCGAGGAAGGTATCCGTAAAGGTATCTACAAACTCGAAACCGTTGCAGGTAGCAAAGGTAAAGTTCAGCTGCTGGGCTCCGGCTCTATCCTGCGTCACGTTCGTGAAGCAGCGCAGATCCTGGCGAACGACTACGGCGTAGGTTCTGACGTTTACAGCGTGACCTCCTTCACCGAACTGGCACGTGATGGCCAGGATTGTGAGCGCTGGAACATGCTACACCCGCTGGAAACTCCACGCGTTCCGTACATCGCTCAGGTGATGAACGACGCGCCAGCGGTCGCTTCTACTGACTATATGAAACTGTTCGCTGAGCAGGTTCGTACTTACGTACCAGCTGATGATTATCGCGTTCTGGGTACTGACGGCTTCGGTCGTTCTGACAGCCGCGAAAACCTGCGTCACCACTTCGAAGTTGATGCTTCTTACGTGGTTGTAGCAGCACTGGGCGAACTGGCTAAACGTGGCGAAATCGATAAGAAAGTGGTTGCAGACGCAATTACCAAATTCAACATCGATGCAGAAAAAGTTAACCCGCGTCTGGCGTAAGAGGTAAAAGAATAATGGCTATCGAAATCAATGTACCGGACATCGGGGCTGATGAAGTTGAAATCACCGAGATCCTGGTCAAAGTGGGCGACAAAGTTGAAGCTGAACAGTCGCTGATCACCGTAGAAGGCGACAAAGCCTCTATGGAAGTCCCGTCTCCTCAGGCTGGCATCGTTAAAGAGATCAAAGTCTCTGTTGGCGATAAAACCGAGACTGGCAAACTGATCATGATTTTCGATTCCGCCGACGGTGCAGCAGCTGCTGCACCTGCGCAGGAAGAGAAGAAAGAAGCCGCTCCGGCCGCCGCTGCTCCAGCAGCTGCCGCGGCAGCGAAAGAAGTGAACGTGCCTGACATCGGCGGTGACGAAGTTGAAGTTACCGAGATCCTGGTCAAAGTGGGCGACACCGTTGCCGCTGAACAGTCGCTGATCACCGTAGAAGGCGACAAAGCCTCTATGGAAGTCCCGGCGCCGTTCGCAGGTACCGTTAAAGAGATCAAGATCAACACCGGTGACAAAGTGTCTACCGGCTCCCTGATCATGGTCTTCGAAGTGGCAGGTGCAGCACCTGCTGCCGCGCCAGCTCAGGCTGCTGCTCCGGCACAGGCTGCTGCCCCAGCAGCGGCTGGCGGTGCGAAAGACGTTAACGTCCCGGACATCGGTGGCGACGAAGTTGAAGTGACCGAAGTGATGGTTAAAGTGGGCGACAAAGTTGCTGCTGAACAGTCACTGATCACCGTTGAAGGCGACAAGGCTTCTATGGAAGTCCCTGCGCCGTTCGCCGGTACCGTTAAAGAGATCAAAATCAGCACCGGCGACAAAGTGTCTACCGGCTCCCTGATCATGGTCTTCGAAGTGGAAGGCGCTGCGCCTGCTGCAGCCCCTGCGGCGGCCGCTCCGGCACCTGCTGCTGCACCGGCTCAGGCAGCTAAACCTGCTGCAGCCCCTGCTGCGAAAGCAGAAGGCAAATCTGAGTTCGCTGAAAACGACGCTTACGTCCACGCGACTCCGCTGATTCGTCGCCTGGCGCGCGAATTCGGTGTGAACCTGGCGAAAGTGAAAGGCACCGGTCGTAAAGGCCGTATCCTGCGCGAAGACGTTCAGGCTTACGTGAAAGACGCGGTTAAGCGTGCTGAAGCGGCACCTGCTGCTGCCACCGGTGGCGGTATCCCGGGCATGCTGCCATGGCCGAAAGTCGACTTCAGCAAGTTTGGTGAAATCGAAGAAGTGGAACTGGGCCGTATCCAGAAGATCTCTGGTGCTAACCTGAGCCGTAACTGGGTGATGATCCCGCACGTTACCCACTTCGACAAAACTGATATCACCGATCTGGAAGCGTTCCGTAAACAGCAGAACGCCGAAGCTGAGAAGCGTAAACTGGATGTGAAATTCACCCCGGTTGTCTTCATCATGAAAGCCGTTGCCGCTGCTCTGGAGCAGATGCCACGTTTCAACAGCTCCCTGTCCGAAGATGGCCAGAAGCTGACGCTGAAGAAATACATCAACATCGGTGTTGCGGTTGATACGCCAAATGGTCTGGTTGTTCCGGTCTTTAAAGACGTGAACAAGAAGAGCATCACTGAGCTGTCCCGCGAACTGACCGTGATCTCTAAGAAAGCGCGTGACGGTAAGCTGACTGCTGGCGAAATGCAGGGCGGTTGCTTCACCATCTCCAGCATCGGCGGCCTGGGTACTACCCACTTCGCGCCGATTGTGAACGCGCCGGAAGTGGCGATCCTCGGTGTCTCCAAGTCCGCGATGGAGCCAGTGTGGAACGGGAAAGAGTTTATGCCGCGTCTGATGATGCCGATTTCTCTCTCCTTCGACCACCGCGTGATCGACGGTGCTGATGGTGCCCGCTTCATTACCATCATCAACAACACCCTGAGCGACATTCGCCGCCTGGTGATGTAATCGAAAAGCCGGCCTGACGGCCGGCTTTTTTCTGATAATCTCATGCAGTTCGTGAGCTTATTGGCGAAAGCAAAAATTCGTGAGCCGTTTGTTGTTTCAAAATTGTTAACAATTTTGTAAAATACGAGCGGATAGAACGACCCGGTGGACGACGGGTATAAATTAAGAGGTCATGATGAGCACAGAAATCAAAACTCAGGTCGTAGTACTTGGGGCAGGCCCGGCAGGTTATTCCGCAGCATTCCGTGCCGCGGATTTAGGTCTGGAAACCGTCATCGTAGAACGTTACAACACCCTCGGTGGTGTTTGTCTGAACGTCGGCTGTATCCCTTCTAAAGCGCTGCTGCACGTTGCAAAAGTTATCGAAGAAGCCAAAGCGCTGGCCGATCACGGTATCGTCTTCGGCGAGCCGAAAACCGATATCGACAAGATTCGTACCTGGAAAGAGAAAGTTATCACTCAACTGACCGGTGGTCTGGCTGGTATGGCCAAAGGCCGTAAAGTGAAAGTGGTCAACGGTCTGGGTAAATTTACCGGGGCAAATACCCTGGAAGTGGAAGGCGAAAACGGCAAAACCGTGATCAACTTCGACAACGCGATCATCGCGGCGGGCTCCCGTCCGATCGAACTGCCGTTCATTCCTCATGAAGATCCACGCGTGTGGGACTCCACCGATGCGCTGGAACTGAAAGAAGTACCAAAACGCCTGCTGGTTATGGGTGGCGGTATCATCGGTCTGGAAATGGGCACCGTGTACCATGCGCTGGGTTCAGAGATTGACGTGGTTGAAATGTTCGACCAGGTTATCCCGGCTGCGGACAAAGACATCGTTAAAGTCTTCACCAAACGCATCAGCAAGAAGTTCAACCTGATGCTGGAAACCAAAGTGACTGCCGTTGAAGCGAAAGAAGACGGTATTTACGTTTCCATGGAAGGCAAAAAAGCCCCTGCAGAAGCGCAGCGTTATGACGCCGTGCTGGTGGCGATCGGCCGTGTGCCGAACGGTAAAAACCTCAATGCAGGTGCAGCGGGCGTGGAAGTTGACGACCGTGGCTTCATCCGCGTTGACAAGCAGCTGCGCACCAACGTGCCGCACATCTTTGCTATCGGCGATATCGTCGGTCAGCCAATGCTGGCACACAAAGGTGTTCACGAAGGTCACGTTGCCGCAGAAGTTATCGCCGGCATGAAGCACTACTTCGATCCGAAAGTAATCCCATCTATCGCCTACACTGAGCCAGAAGTTGCCTGGGTTGGTCTGACCGAGAAAGAAGCGAAAGAGAAAGGCATTAGCTACGAAACCGCCACCTTCCCGTGGGCTGCTTCTGGCCGTGCTATCGCTTCTGATTGCGCAGATGGCGTAACCAAACTGATCTTCGACAAAGAGACTCACCGTGTGATCGGTGGTGCGATTGTCGGCACCAACGGCGGCGAGCTGCTGGGTGAGATCGGTCTGGCGATCGAAATGGGCTGTGACGCTGAAGACATCGCGCTGACCATCCACGCTCACCCGACTCTGCACGAGTCTGTTGGCCTGGCGGCAGAAGTGTTTGAAGGCAGCATCACCGACCTGCCAAACGCGAAAGCGAAGAAGAAGTAATTTTCTTCCGGCAATAAAAAAGCGGCTCATGAGCCGCTTTTTTTTATCCTGCAAAACCCTACTGCGCCACAAGTTGCCAGCGACCGCCCGGATTAAACGCCGCCAGCGCTTTGGCTTCTTCCGCCGACGCCTCACCCAGATTGGCCTGCCACACCCGGTCATCCCCGTTGATCATAAAGCTCATCACCCCGGTTTCACCGTAACTCACTGGCCAGGCAATCATCGCAAAGCCTGATTTGCTGTCCGGCAGGATGCGGAAGTGGTAGCCGTGGTAGCCCTGACCCGGCTCTTTCGGGCTGAAGGCCGGGCCGAGCGGGCTGGGGGCTTCACCGGGTTTCACCGGCCAGTAGAGACAATCTTTTTTACCCTCGCTGCTGACAATTTTCTGCGCATACTGGCTGGTGAGGGCGTAATAGCTCTCCTGCGCATCGACGTAGGCGTGCAGCGCCTCGATGGCGGCCAGCTCGTTGCGACCCACTTCACGGTTGAGGATCTCCTCTTTGGCCTCCTGCATGTCGAACTGCCACCCCTCGGCGCGTTTCACCACCGGGATCGGCAGCTGCCAGTGGTACTCCCCCACGGTGAGCCAGGCCATGTCGCCGTCGATCACCGTATGATGGTTCACCTGCCAGTCACGCTTAAAACGATCCACCGCTTCCGGGTCAACGCCGTCGGCCGGTAAGAAGGTGCGCCAGTCTTCGCCGAGCAGGTTGACCAGTTCCTTGTCGTTCTGCTCGTTGATGGCTTTCGCCAGCGCATCGGTCGCCTGTTCGGGCGTGCTGAAATGTTGTTGGGCAAAGACGCCGGTCGATACCATGAACAACATCATTCCGCTGAGTAATTTACTTTTCATTGTCCTCTCCCTTAACGATGACGAAATTCACGGTGTTCACCGCCGCCCCGGCGTTCAGACATCTGGGCTCTGCCACCGCTGCGCTGTTCCGGGGTACGGGCCGACTGCTGACGGCTCTGCATCCCACGCTGCTGTTGGGCCTGCCAGCTGGCCGAGCGGCTGTCGTTGCCGCTGAGGGCGTTGGCCCGCTGATGCGTTTGCGTGGTGCGCTGCCGGGTCTGCTCAGTGCGCTGCTGCGGTTGTGCCTTACGGGCAGTTTCCTGACGGGTCGCGCTGCGTTGGGCGTTATTTTCCCGTTTGGTGGCTTTCGGGCGCTCGTTGTCGTATCCCCGGTAGTTATTGCGCTGGGAGAGCTGGTTCAACTGCTGGCTTGCCGCCTGGCGCTGGGCGTCGCGGTTGACGGTCCCTGGCGGCGTTGTGGGGCTGGTGTTAGCGGTCCGGCGCACCGCGGTGTTGTTCTGCGGGTAGCGGGTATTTAACTGGCTGGTGGCGTAGGGTACGCCCCCGCGATACGCCGGATTATGCTGCCAGCCGCGGTTAGCATCCAGTCGTTCACCGCTGATCTTATTGAAGTTATCCACGTTGATATTGATGTTGTTATCACCGTTACGCGAATAGCCGCCGTGGTGATCCCCGTTATGATGGTCATGATCCCAGTCATCATCGTCATCCCAGTCGATATTGCTGAAGATGGCATAGGTTGTGGCCACCCCGAGACTGAAGCCCAGCCCTTTCACCAGGCTGTCGGTGAACTGCTCCCCCGGAGGCGGCGGCAGATAGACCGGCGGATAACTGGTGTTAGGCCAGGTACCATAAACCGTGCTGGGGTTATAGGTTGGGACATACACCACCTGCGGATCGGCGGATTCAATTTTGATCACCGTTGGGGCAGGAGCTGATGTTGAGGTTGAAGTCGAGGCTTTTAGCGGTTCGGTTTTCGCCACCGTGGTCACCGTCTGCTGCGGCGTAGACTGCAGCGCGCCGGTTTGCTGCGCCAGCAGGCGCAAGCGCTGGACGGAGTCCATCACATCCTTCGGCTGGGCGAGAAACGCATCCCCGAGATTCTGCACCCACGGCGGGTTTTCCCCCATCAGCGACATCAGCTGCGGGAAGGCGACCAGCGATTTTACGCTCGGATCCCAGGGCTGCCCCGCGACCGCCTGAACCGCCGCATCTCCCTGCATCTTCGGATTGTCCCGCGACCACTGGGCTGCCTGGATCACGTTCGCCGGATAGGTGGCGGCCATCAACACTTGCGACAGCAGTGCGTCCGGATACAGCGCAATCGGGGCGACCCATTGATCGATTTGCGCTGCGGTGTAGGCCACCGGCACCTGGGGCACAGCCACTGGCGCAGTCTGGGTGACCGGAGCGGGCTGCACGGGTGGGGGAGGCTGAGTGATGGTTTCCGGTGCGCGGCTATTCACGTAGACAACGCCCGAGGCGGCTAACAGCCCGGCGCTACACAGGAGAGCAATCAGATGTGGCTTAAGGGGCAACTTCATAGTAAGACTCCGACGAGAGCGAGGCCGTAAGGCGTTTACGTTGCCGCGAGTATATGCACCCGGGTATTACTTTTTTGACTTAAACAGGGAACCGTGCCGACCGGCCGGAGAAAGAGTGTGAGCATTTATTACACAGATTATATCCGATGACGCAAAATCCGTTGGGGTTTCAAATGGCCGCTCTTGCGAGCGGCCAGCAGCTAGTTGCCGAGGTTAATGACAAACAGCACTGTGATGTCGGATATGCTCCAGCCACCGTGCAGTGCCGTCAGCAGTAAACCGATCACAACGATCAGCGTATAGAATCGCATCTCCATTGCGAGCGTTCCTTTGCAGGCTACGCGGGTTCATTCTTCACCGGGAAAGGCAGAACCAGGCAAATTGGGACTTTGCCACGTAGGTTACGGAACTGCTCCCGGACCCGGTGACTGGTTGCTACACCAGCGAAGCAGGCCGATAAAAACAATAGCGGATTCATGTGGAACGCAATAGCAGGAAGAGATAATTACATGCAGTTTCATCTGAAACTGGATAAGCCTGCGCAAAAGTGAACTAACCAGTTGCAAGTGAGCAGACTTGGGAGCAAAATCAGCTTCGTTGGGACTTTGCCACAAATCTGCTAACCCGGTGTGCTACCACCGCAAGGCAACAAAATAACCGCTTTAGAGCGGTTTTTTTGTGCCCAAAATTCTTCCCGCCTCGCCGCTATACCATGCTTAACGATTCAGCAAACGATTTAATGTTGCTTTTTTGTAAACGGATTAACACTGTCTGAAAATCCTGCTATGCTGCCCGACGCGGTATCGGGCATTTACCCTACAAACTGCTGTCTCACAGGAGCGTGAAGAGAACGCCGGCCGCATATGACAATGAGAGCGAGGAGAACCGTCGTGCTAGAAGAATACCGTAAGCACGTAGCAGAACGTGCCGCCGAGGGGATTGTACCGAAACCCTTAGATGCTACCCAGATGGCTGGGCTCGTCGAGCTGCTGAAGAATCCGCCAAAAGGCGAAGAAGAATTCCTGTTAGATCTGTTGATCAACCGTGTACCGCCAGGCGTCGATGAAGCCGCCTACGTTAAAGCCGGTTTCCTTGCTGCGATTGCCAAAGGCGAAGCAACCTCCCCACTGGTTACCCCTGAAAAAGCGATTGAACTGCTCGGCACCATGCAGGGTGGTTATAACATTCATCCGCTGATTGATGCGCTGGACAGCGCCACGCTGGCACCGATTGCCGCTAAAGCCCTGTCCCATACGCTGCTGATGTTCGACAACTTCTACGACGTAGAAGAGAAAGCGAAAGCGGGCAATGGCTACGCGAAGCAGGTTATGCAGGCCTGGGCTGATGCCGAATGGTTCCTGAGCCGTCCTGCGCTGGCGGAAAAAATGACCGTCACCGTCTTCAAGGTGACCGGCGAAACCAATACCGATGACCTCTCTCCGGCGCCGGATGCCTGGTCACGCCCGGATATCCCACTGCACGCCCTGGCGATGCTGAAAAACGCCCGCGAAGGCATTGAGCCGGATCAGCCTGGTGCCGTCGGCCCGATCAAGCAGATCGAAGCCCTGCAACAGAAAGGTTTCCCGCTGGCTTACGTTGGTGACGTGGTCGGTACCGGTTCTTCCCGTAAATCCGCCACCAACTCCGTGCTGTGGTTTATGGGCGATGACATTCCACATGTGCCGAACAAGCGCGGCGGTGGTCTGTGCCTCGGCGGCAAAATTGCCCCTATCTTCTTCAACACCATGGAAGATGCCGGCGCTCTGCCAATTGAAGTGGACGTGAACAACCTGAACATGGGCGACGTGATTGACGTCTACCCGTTCAAAGGTGAAGTGCGTAACCACGAAACTAACGAACTGCTGGCGACCTTCGAGCTGAAAACCGACGTGCTGATCGACGAAGTGCGCGCCGGTGGCCGTATCCCGCTGATCATCGGTCGTGGCCTGACCACCAAAGCGCGTGAAGCGCTGGGTCTGCCGCACAGCGACGTATTCCGTCAGGCGAAAGACGTCGCCGAAAGCAACCGTGGTTACTCTCTGGCGCAGAAAATGGTTGGTCGCGCTTGCGGCGTAGCCGGTATCCGTCCGGGTGCCTACTGCGAGCCGAAGATGACCTCCGTGGGCTCTCAGGACACCACCGGTCCTATGACCCGTGACGAACTGAAAGACCTGGCGTGCCTGGGCTTCTCCTCTGACCTGGTGATGCAGTCCTTCTGTCACACCGCGGCCTATCCGAAGCCGGTTGACGTCACTACCCACCACACCCTGCCAGACTTCATCATGAACCGTGGCGGTGTCTCTCTGCGTCCGGGCGATGGCGTAATCCACTCCTGGCTGAACCGCATGCTGCTGCCGGATACCGTCGGTACCGGTGGTGACTCTCACACCCGTTTCCCGATTGGGATCTCCTTCCCGGCGGGTTCTGGTCTGGTGGCCTTTGCCGCTGCGACCGGCGTGATGCCGCTGGACATGCCGGAATCTGTTCTGGTGCGTTTCAAAGGCAAAATGCAGCCGGGTATCACCCTGCGTGACCTCGTGCATGCGATCCCGCTGTACGCGATCAAACAGGGCCTGCTGACCGTTGAGAAGAAAGGTAAGAAGAACATCTTCTCTGGCCGCATCCTCGAGATCGAAGGTCTGCCGGATCTGAAAGTGGAGCAGGCGTTTGAACTGACCGATGCCTCTGCTGAGCGTTCCGCTGCCGGCTGTACCATCAAGCTGAACCAGGCACCAATCGAAGAGTACCTGACCTCCAACATCGTGCTGCTGAAGTGGATGATTGCTGAAGGCTACGGCGATCGTCGTACTCTGGAGCGTCGTATTCAGGGCATGGAGAAATGGCTGGCGGATCCACAGCTGCTCGAAGCCGATGCTGACGCAGAATACGCGGCAGTGATCGACATCGATCTGGCCGACATCAAAGAGCCAATCCTGTGTGCGCCGAACGATCCGGACGACGCGCGTCCTCTGTCTGACGTTCAGGGCGAACAGATTGACGAAGTGTTTATCGGTTCGTGCATGACCAACATCGGTCACTTCCGCGCTGCCGGTAAACTGCTGGATACCCACAAAGGCCAGCTGCCGACCCGTCTGTGGGTGGCACCGCCAACCCGTATGGACGCGGCCCAGCTGACGGAAGAAGGTTACTACAGCATCTTTGGTAAGAGCGGGGCGCGTATCGAAATCCCTGGCTGTTCCCTGTGTATGGGTAACCAGGCGCGCGTGGCTGACGGTGCGACGGTGGTCTCCACCTCAACCCGTAACTTCCCGAACCGTTTAGGTACCGGTGCAAACGTCTACCTGGCCTCTGCGGAGCTGGCGGCGGTTGCGGCGCTGATTGGCAAGCTGCCAACCCCGGAAGAGTACCAGACCTTCGTGGCCCAGGTAGATAAGACCGCGGTGGATACCTATCGCTATCTGAACTTCGACCAGCTCTCTCAGTACACCGAGAAGGCTGACGGGGTTATCTTCCAGACGGCAGTATAATTAGTGTTTGTTCCCTCTCCCTGTGGGAGAGGGCCAGGGTGAGGGCATCAGACCGCAGGGTCTTGCCCTCACCTTTTTATTTTCATTCCTTCCACGCGTTCCGCTTTTTTTCTGCCTCGCTGCTGCGATAATTACTGTAAGGGCTTTGCAGAGGAAAATACTATGGATTACGAATTTCTGCGTGATATTACCGGCGTGGTGAAAGTGCGCATGTCGATGGGCCACGAAGTGGTCGGTCACTGGTTCAATGAGGAAGTGAAAGAGAACCTGAGCCTGCTCGATGAAGTGGAACAGGCTGCGCGCACGGTAAAAGGCAGTGAACGATCCTGGCAACGTACCGGGCATGAATACACGCTGTGGATGGACGGCGAAGAGGTCATGGTTCGCGCCAATCAGCTGGAGTTTTCCGGCGACGAGATGGAAGAGGGGATGAACTACTACGATGAAGAGAGCCTGTCGCTGTGCGGCGTAGAGGATTTTCTGCAGGTGGTGGCGGCCTACCGTGATTTCATGAAACAGAAGTAAGATCCGGAGCCTCCCTGCTCCGGACGCACCTTATACGGCCGTAATGTTGCGGCCGTAGTAAATTTCGCGCATCTCTTTCCACAGCAGGTCAGTAATAACCTTCCGCTCATCTTCGCTTAAATCTTCCGGCCGGGTATGGAACATGTAGTGCTTCAGGTCGAACTCCTTCAGCAGCATCTTGGTATGGAAGATATTTTCCTGATACACGTTCACATCCATCATGTCGTACAGCGCTTTCATGTCCTCAGACATAAAGCTCTGGATCGAGTTAATTTCATGATCGATAAAGTGTTTCATACCATTGATATCACGGGTAAAGCCGCGCACGCGGTAATCAATGGTCACGATGTCGGACTCAAGCTGATGAATCAGGTAATTCAGCGCATTGAGAGGGGAGATGACTCCGCAGGTCGACACTTCAATATCGGCGCGGAAAGTACATAATCCGCCTTCCGGATGACTCTCCGGGTAGGTATGGACGCAGATATGGCTCTTATCGAGATGGGCCACCACCGCTTCCGGCAGCGGGCCGGGGTGCTCGGTAGGGTCGATAAGCGTCGGATCGACAGGCTCTTCGCTGACCAGAATGGTGACGCTGGCGCCCTGAGGTTCATAATCCTGACGGGCGATGTTCAGGATATTGGCACCGATGATGGAACAGGTTTCTGACAGGATCTCGGTCAGTCGGTTGGCGTTATAGAGTTCATCGATATAGGCGATATAACCATCGCGCTCTTCCGCCGTTTTCACATAGCAGATATCGTAAATACAAAAACTCAGGCTTTTGGTCAGGTTGTTAAAGCCATGCAGTTTTAGCTTTTTCAATTCATTCACCCCCTCAGAGCATCCTGCAAATATTGTGGTAAGGCAAAGGCTGCAGTATGGACGGCCGGATTGTAATAACGGCAGGTCAGATTCGCGTGCTGGAAGCGCGCCTGAATGATGCCGGTAGAGAGATGACGCAGGGCATCATTGTCCGTCGCCCAGGCAAAGGTCATTACGCCGCCGTAATAGGTCGGGATCGCCGCCTGGTAGAAGCTGACGTCGGTAAAGTAGTGGCTCAGCTTACGGTGGCTGTCGAGGGCCTCATCCTGCTGCAGGAAGCAGACGCCGTTCTGGGCGACGAAGACCCCGCCGGTATTCAGGCAGCGTTTGCAGCCTTCATAGAACGCCGAGGTAAAGAGGCTCTCGCCGGGCCCAATCGGATCGGTGCAATCGGAGATGATCACATCGAAAGTCTGCGCCGTCTGATTAACAAAATTGACGCCGTCGTCGATCACCAACGTAAAGCGCGGATCGTCGTAACTTCCGGCATTGTGATTGGGCAGATACTGGCGGCAGAAAGAGACCACGCCAGCGTCGATCTCGACCATGGTGATGCTTTCAACGTTTTTATGGCGGGACACTTCACGCAGCATGGCGCCGTCGCCGCCGCCGATGATCAGCACATGCTTCGCATTGCCGTGGGCCAGCAGCGGGACGTGAGTCATCATCTCGTGATAAATGAATTCATCACGCTCGGTGGTCTGCACCACGCCATCCAGCGCCATCACCCGGCCAAAGGCCGCGTTTTCGAAAATGATCAGATCCTGATGATCGGTTTTCTCATGATAGAGCACGTTATCAATGGCAAAGTACTGTCCAAACTGGTCATGCAGCGTTTCATGCCACATTTTCTTTTCGGCCATGGGATGATACCTCCTTTGTTAACACCCGGTTAAAACGGGCGAAACATCATAGCTAACAATGACCGTGGTTGCACGGTCATCAATTCAGCAATCGGGCATCGGGAGGGGAGTTACTTAACGTAGGCGAGCAGGCTCAGCGAGTCGCGAGCCAGGGCTTTACATTTTTTTGCCGTGGGAATGCCGATGCCGCTGAGATCGCGGTAGCTGTCTTCACCGAGGGTTTTCATATCGAAACTGTCGTAGTTGCTCAGATCCCACTGGTTCTGTTGAGCAAAGAAGACCAGCGCGCGACGAATCTGACCGTTAGGTAAATTCTGGTAGCCACAGTCGTTTTTCAGAAATACAAACACCGCCGTTAAATCCGCCATGTCTTCGGCTTCATTTTCACTCAGCGCATAGCTGTTTGCGCAACTTATCATCAGGGTGCTGAACAGGATTGTTCGGAAAAACGTCTTCATTGCTTCTACCAATACGTCACGGAAATTCAACGTTAGCACACTTCCCGCCGGTGCGACGATCTTTATTATCTCCGCTTTTCTTGACCTTCCGGCAGGGGGAGGGTTTATGCTCATGACATCGAATGCTGCGAATAAGGAGATGAACATGCAACGCCGTGATTTTTTAAAATATTCTGCCGCACTGGGTGTCGCCAGTGCCTTACCGCTGTGGAGCCGCGCCGCTTTTGCGGCCGAGCGTCCCGTCCTGCCGATCCCCAATTTGCTCACACCCGACGCGCGTAATCAGGTGAAGCTGGTGGTGCAGGCGGGCAAAACCACCTTTGGACCGCACAACGCCACCACCTGGGGCTACAACGGCAATCTGCTGGGCCCGGCCATTCAGCTACGCAAGGGAAAAGCGCTGACCGTCAATATCCACAATACCCTTAATGAAGAGACCACCGTCCACTGGCACGGTCTGGAGGTACCGGGCGAGGTGGACGGTGGCCCGCACGGCATCATTAAACCCGGTGGCCAGCGGACAGTGACCTTTACCCCGGATCAGCGGGCGGCCACCTGCTGGTTCCATCCCCATCAGCACGGCAAAACCGGGCATCAGGTGGCGATGGGGCTCGCCGGGCTGGTACTGATTGAGGATGATGAAAGCCGCCTGCTGCGCCTGCCTAAGCAATGGGGCATCGACGATGTGCCGGTGATCGTGCAGGACAAAAAATTCACCGCCGACGGACAGATTGATTACCAGCTGGATGTGATGAGCGCCGCGGTGGGCTGGTTTGGCGATACGCTGCTGACCAACGGCGCTATTTATCCGCAGCACAATGCCCCGAAAGGCTGGCTGCGCCTGCGTCTGCTCAACGGCTGTAACGCCCGCTCGCTTAACTTTGCCGCCAGCGATAAGCGCCCGCTGTACGTAGTTGCCAGCGACGGCGGTCTGCTGGCCGAGCCGGTGAAAGTGACCGAGCTGCCGATGCTGATGGGCGAGCGTTTTGAGGTGCTGGTGGATATCAGCGACGGCAAGCCGTTTGATCTGGTGACCCTGCCGGTCAGCCAGATGGGGATGGCGGTGGCACCGTTTGATAAGCCGCAGCCGGTTTTGCGCATTCAGCCGCTGCTGGTGACCGCATCGGGCACATTGCCAGAGACGCTGACCACCCTGCCGGCGCTGCCATCACTGGAGGGGCTGACCCAGCGCAAACTGCAGCTGTCGATGGATCCGATGCTCGACATGATGGGCATGCAGGCCTTAATGAAGAAGTACGGCCATCAGGCCATGGCGGGCATGGATCATGGCCAGATGGATCACGGCAAGATGGGCGGGATGGATCACAGCATGCATGGGTTTGATTTCCGTAACGGCAATCGCATCAACGGTAAAGCTTTCGATATGCACACGCCGCAGTTCGCCGCCGCGAAAGGGCAGTATGAGCGCTGGACGATCTCAGGTGAGGGGGACATGATGCTGCACCCGTTCCATATCCACGGCACGCAGTTCCGCATCCTGGCGGAAAACGGTAAAGCGCCAGCGGTGCATCGCGCGGGCTGGAAAGATACGGTTCGCGTTGAGGGTGGGGTGAGTGAGGTATTAGTGAAGTTCGATCACGACGCGCCGAAAGAGTATGCCTATATGGCGCACTGCCACCTGTTAGAGCATGAAGATACGGGGATGATGCTCGGTTTCACGGTATAAAAAAGCCGGGTGGCGGCTACGCCTTACCCGGCCTACAGTTCTAAAAACGGCAACTTTCGTTGCCGTTTTGCTTTTATTTCTCGTCAGGCAACGCGTAGGCAACAATATAGTCGCCCATCTTCGTGCCAAACGAACCGTGACCGCCCGCGGAGATCACCACAAACTGCTTACCATTGGCCTCATAGGTCATTGGCGTGGCTTGTCCACCGGCTGGCAGACGACCCTGCCACAGTTTCTCACCGTTGCTCATGTTATATGCGCGCAGGTAGTTATCGGCAGTCGCGCCAATGAACAGCACGTTGCCGGCGGTGGAGATCGGGCCACCCAGCATCGGCATACCCATATTGAACGGCACCGGGATCGGCATCGGGAACGGCATGCTGTCCTGTGGCGTACCAATACGTTTTTTCCATACCACCTGATTGGTTTTCAGATCCAGAGCGGAAATGTAACCCCAGGCAGGCTGTTTACACGGCAGACCAAACGGAGAGAGGAACGGATTCAGGGTCACGCCATACGGCACGCCGTACTGTGGCTGAATACCCGATTCAGTACCGGTACCCTGAGCGTCTTTCGGCTGCTCCATCGGGTTGCCAGGGCCGCGTGGGATCAGCTTAGAAACGAACGGCAGGGCCATCGGGTTAGCAATCGCCACCTGACGGTTCGGATCCACGGAGATACCGCCCCATTCGAACATCCCCAGGTTACCCGGGAACACCAGCGTGCCCTGCTCGGACGGCGGGGTGAAGATACCTTCATAGCGCAGCTGATGGAACATCACGCGACACACCAGCTGGTCAAACATAGTGGCGCCCCACATGTCTGCCCCGCTGAGATCTTTCTTCGGACGGAAGCTCAGATCGGAGAACGGCTGGGTTTTGGTGACGTAGTCGCCTTTTGCTGCGCCCTGTGGAACCGGTTTTTCCGGTGCCGGCACGACCAGCTGACCGTTACGACGATCCAGCACAAAGATATTACCGGTTTTCGCCGGGGCGTAGATCACCGGTACGGTCTGGCCGTTAACGGTGATGTCAGCCAGCGTCGGCTGGGACGGCATATCCATATCCCACAGATCGTGGTGAACGGTCTGATAGCTCCACGCCAGTTTCCCGGTGGTCGCATTCAGTGCCACCACAGAGCTGGCATAACGCTCCTGTTCCGGCGTGCGGTTGCCACCCCAGATATCCGGCGTGGTCACGCCCATCGGCAGGTAGACCAGGTCCAGCTTCGCGTCATAGGCGGCAGGCGCCCAGGAGTTCGGGGAGTTGAAGGTGAAGGTGTGCTCATCCGACGGGATAGCGTTTGGATCTTTCGCACCCGGGTCAAAGGCCCACAGCAGCTTACCGGTGTTAACATCAAAACCACGGATCACACCGGAGGTTTCGCGGGTGGAGAAGTTATCTGTTACTGAACCGGCAATCACGATGGTTTTATCGGTGATGATCGGCGGTGAGGTCGGCTCATACAGACCCGGAGTTTGATCCGGCATGTTGGTCTGCAGATTCAGTACGCCTTTGTTGGCAAAGGTTTCGCACAGCTTGCCGGTTTCCGCGTTGAGAGCAATCAGACGACCGTCGTTCACCGGCAGCATGATGCGGCGCGGACAGTCGGCAACCACTTCCGGGCTGGCATTATCAGCACGGGCTTCGTGGTAAGAGACACCACGGCAGGTTACGTGCTGGAACTGGTTATTGGTTTTCAGCTGCGGATCGAAGTGCCATTTCTCTTTACCGGTGGCTGCATCCAGCGCGAACAGACGCTGGTGCGCCGTACACAGGTAGAGCATGTTGCCCACTTTAATCGGCGTCACTTCGTTAGTCAGCTCGCCCGGATCGTTCGGCATCTTGAGATCGCCGGTACGGAATACCCAGGCTTCTTTCAGGTTTTTCACGTTGTCCGCGTTGATCTGCTTCAGCGGGGAGTAACGTTGGCCTTCCTGGTTACGACCGTAGGCAGGCCAGTCGCCATCTGCCACGTCGGAGATAGCCGCCGCCGGGGTGGAATCGGCATTCAGCGTGCCTTTGATTTCCTGCGGATCGTTAAAACCAGCCCAGGTCAGGATCCCGCCGCTGATCAGCAGCGCCACGACCAGCGCGGTAACCGCCCCGCCGGAGCGCACGATCAGACGACGCCAGACGAAAGGCAGGATCAGCCAGATACCGAAGAAGACCAGAATATCGCTGCGTGGGGTCAGCGCCCAGAAGTCGAAGCCGACCTCCCAGACGCCCCAGATCATCGTAGCGAGCAGCAGGACGGCATAAAGCCACAGTGCCGATTGTTTACTGCGCCATAACAACAGGGTGACGCCTAACATCACTACGCCAGCAATCGGGTAGTACCAGGAGCCGCCAATCGCCACCAGCCAGACTCCCCCTATTAACAGGTAGAGCCCGCACAGGGCTGCGAACAGCGCTGTAAGCCTCACGAGTAACCGTGAGTGTTGAACCTTTGTTTCCGCCATAAAAAGTACTCTTTAAGTTTGTTAATTTTTTGATAGCAATTAATTATAGAACTTAACAAGTGTGATCGGAATCACAAATCTGGCTTTTATGAACGGATGCGCCAGGAGGATCCATTTGCTGGTATACTTCAGGGCTTATGTAGCGATGCCGGACGCGAATCCATCGGCATTGAGAAATTCGTTCTAAAAACATACGGTTAGTAAAATGAAACATACTGTTGAAGTGATGATCCCGGAAGCGGAGATCAAAGCGCGTATCGCCGAACTCGGTCGTCAGATCACCGAAGCCTATAAAGACAGCGGCAGCGAGATGGTGCTGGTGGGTCTGTTACGCGGTTCCTTCATGTTTATGGCCGATCTCTGCCGCGAAGTGCAGGTCTCCCATGAAGTCGATTTTATGACCGCCTCCAGCTATGGCAGCGGTATGTCGACCACTCGTGATGTGAAAATCCTTAAAGACCTGGATGAAGACATTCGCGGCAAAGATGTTCTGATTGTTGAAGACATCATCGACTCCGGCAACACCCTGTCGAAGGTGCGCGAAATTCTCAGCCTGCGTGGACCTAAATCGCTGGCGATTTGTACCCTGCTGGACAAACCGACCCGCCGTGAAGTTCAGGTTCCCGTGGAGTATGTTGGCTTCTCGATTCCGGACGAATTCGTGGTGGGCTACGGCATTGACTACGCTCAGCGTTATCGCCATCTGCCGTATGTCGGCAAAGTGGTGCTGCTGGACGAGTAAGGTAAGTTGGGTGCGGCTTGATGCCCTCACCCCGACCCTCTCCCACAGGGAGAGGGAGCAAACACTAAAAACGGCAACTTGCGTTGCCGTTTTGCTTTTACTTATGATTATCGTGCTTCTGGGTCAGGTTTGAGACGCCGCGACGGTAGCGCTGCTCAAGGGTTTCCCGGTTGGTGGCAGTGACTTCCAGATCGCGCAGCAGGCCATCGTGGATGCCGTACGCCCAGCCGTGGATCGTCACTTTCTGCCCGCGCTTCCACGCAGACCGCATAATAGTGGAGTGGCCGAGGTTATAGACCTGCTCCATCACGTTCAGTTCACACAGGGTATCCAGACGACGCTCCTGCGGCATTTGCCCCAGCAGTGAGCTATGTTTGAACCAGATATCACGAATGTGCAGCAGCCAGTTGTCGATCAGACCCAGTTCGGTGTTCTCGACCGCCGCCTGTACACCGCCGCAGCCGTAGTGACCGCAAATAATGATGTGTTCGACTTCCAGCACGTCAATGGCGTACTGCACCACGGACAGGCAGTTCAGGTCGGTGTGGATCACCAGGTTTGCGACGTTACGGTGAACAAAGAGTTCGCCCGGTTCGAGGCCAGTCAGACGTTCAGCGGGAACGCGGCTGTCGGAGCATCCAATCCAGAGAAAGCGTGGTTTCTGCGCCTGAGACAGTTTCTCAAAAAATCCGGAATCTTCCTCCAGCAGCATCTTTGACCATAGTGCGTTATTGCTGATGAGTGTATCTATGTCATTCATGGAGATAAACGGCCTGTAACCGGGTTAATGCGTTGCGCTAATATAGGGCAACTCCATTTTTTTTAAAACAACACTTCGCGTGTCAGCACTATAGGTAACTCTATTTCATGACCATTGCACTGGAGCTCGAGCAGCTTAAAAAAACCTATCCGGGTGGTGTCCAGGCACTGCGCGGCATAGATCTTAAAGTCGAAGCCGGTGATTTTTATGCGCTTCTGGGGCCCAACGGGGCAGGTAAATCCACCACCATCGGCATTATCAGCTCGCTGGTGAATAAGTCCTCTGGCCATGTAAAGGTCTTCGGCTACGACCTGGAAAAGGACGTGGTGAACGCCAAGCGCCAGCTGGGGCTGGTGCCGCAGGAGTTCAACTTCAATCCGTTTGAGACCGTTCAGCAGATTGTGGTTAACCAGGCGGGCTATTACGGCGTGGAGCGCAAAGAGGCGGTTGAGCGCAGCGAAAAGTACCTCAAACAGCTCGATTTGTGGGAAAAACGAAACGAACGTGCGCGGATGTTGTCCGGCGGCATGAAGCGTCGTCTGATGATTGCCCGGGCGTTAATGCATGAGCCAAAACTGCTGATTCTGGATGAACCGACTGCCGGGGTGGATATCGAACTTCGCCGCTCGATGTGGGGCTTTTTGAAGGATTTAAACGACAAAGGCACCACCATCATTCTCACTACCCACTATCTGGAAGAGGCGGAAATGCTGTGCCGCAACATCGGCATCATTCAGCATGGCGAGCTGGTGGAAAACACCTCGATGAAGAGCCTGCTCTCCAAGCTGAAATCAGAAACCTTTATTCTCGATCTGGCGGCGAAAAGCGCCCTGCCGAAGCTGGAAGGCTATCAGTACCGTCTGGTAGATACCTCCACACTGGAAGTGGAAGTCCTGCGCGAGCAGGGGATCAACAGCGTCTTCAGCCAGCTGAGCCAGCAGGGGATTCAGGTATTAAGTATGCGTAACAAAGCAAACCGACTGGAAGAGCTGTTCGTCTCGCTGGTCCATGAGAAACAAGGAGATCGCGCATGATGCAGCTTTACTGGGTGGCGCTGAAAAGTATCTGGGCCAAAGAGATCAACCGCTTTATGCGCATCTGGATCCAGACCCTGGTGCCGCCGGTGATCACCATGACACTCTACTTTATTATCTTCGGCAACCTGATTGGCTCGCGGATCGGTGAGATGCACGGCTTCACCTATATGCAGTTTATCGTGCCCGGCCTGATCATGATGGCGGTGATCACCAACGCCTATGCCAATGTGGCGTCGTCGTTCTTTAGCGCCAAGTTCCAGCGCAACATTGAAGAGCTGCTGGTGGCCCCGGTGCCTACCCACGTTATCATCGCTGGCTACGTCGGCGGCGGCGTGGCGCGCGGACTGTGCGTCGGCGTGCTGGTGACGGCGATTTCCCTGTTCTTTGTGCCGTTCCAGGTGCACTCCTGGCTGTTTGTCGGCCTGACGCTGCTGCTGACGGCGGTGCTGTTCTCACTGGCCGGTCTGCTGAATGCGGTGTTCGCCAAAACCTTTGACGATATCAGCCTGATCCCGACCTTCGTCCTGACGCCGCTGACCTACCTCGGCGGGGTGTTCTACTCCCTGACGCTGCTGCCGCCGTTCTGGCAGGGGCTGTCACACCTGAACCCGATCGTCTATATGATCAGCGGTTTCCGCTTTGGCTTCCTCGGTATTTCCGATGTGCCGCTGGTGACCACCGTCGGCGTGCTGGTGATCTTTATCGTCGCCTTCTATCTGCTGTGCTGGAACCTGATCCAGCGCGGACGCGGACTGCGCAGCTGATCCTCAGGCCCGGCGGCGTTCTGTTGCCGGGCCGGTTTATTGACCATCATCACCCCCATATTCTCCCGACCCCGCTAGACTACCCCTTTCTGATGAGAGGTGACGATGCTGGGTTGGGTAATCACGTGCCATGATGAACATGCGCAGGAGATGGCGGATAAGCTCGCCGTCCGGTTTGGGCCGCTGGTGCAGTGCCAGGTGGTCAATTTCTGGCGCGGATTAAGCGTCAATATGCTCAGCCGTATGCTGTGCGATGCCCAGCATCAGGTCGACAGCGGTGACGGGGTGATCTTCCTGACCGATATCTCTGGCGCCGCCCCTTATCGCGCGGCGGCGCTACTCAGCCACAAGCACGACAATTGCGAAGTGATCTCCGGGATCGGTTATCCCTTGCTGGAGATGATGTATCCCCTGCGGGAGATGACCGACAGCACCGGCTTTCGCGACACCATCGTGGCCCGCGGTGCACCGGGGGTCAGCAGCCTGTGGCATCAGCAGCAGAAAAACCCGCCTTTTGTTCTGCTCCATAACGTGGAGAAATATTAGGCATTGGTATTACTGGCGCTTTTGTTACAATGCCGTCAGTTTTTCGTACTGAATAAAACCCTATGTTCTCGCGTATCTTTTTCCTGCTTCTGCTGCTGGTCTCCGGCGGCGTCTCTGCCAGTCTGCTCAGCCAGCAAGGGCTTCCGCCCCGCTATATGCAAACCACCGAAGATGCCGCTATCTGGGCGCAGGTGGGCAACAAGGTCGTCACCGTAGGCAACCTGCGTGCCGGGCAAATCATTGCGGTGGTGCCCACCGCGGCGGATTACTATGAGTTCCGCTTTGGCTTTGGCACCGGCTTTATCGACAAAGGCCATCTCGGCAAGGTGCAGGGCAAACAGCGGGTGGAGGATAGCCTGGGGGATCTGAACAAACCGCTCAGCAATCAGAACCTGATCACCTGGAAGGACACGCCGGTCTACAACGCCCCCAATGCCGGCAGCGCGCCGTTTGGCACTCTGGCGAGCAATCTGCGTTATCCGATCCTCAGCAAGCTGAAGGACCGGCTTAATCAGACCTGGTATCAGATCCGCATTGCCAACCGCCTCGCCTGGGTCAGCAGCCTGGACGCGCAGGAGGATAACGGCCTGCCGGTGCTGACCTATCACCATATCCTGCGCGATGAAGAGAACACCCGTTTTCGCCATACCTCAACCACCACCAGCGTGCGCGCCTTCAATAACCAGATGGCCTGGTTGCGCGATCAGGGTTACACCACCCTGACGATGTACCAGCTGGAAGGCTACGTGCGTAACAAAATGAACCTGCCGGCCCGCGCGGTGGTGATCACCTTTGACGATGGCCTGAAATCGGTCAGCCGCTACGCCTGGCCGATCCTGAAGCAGTACGGCTTTCACGCCACGGCATTTATTATCTCGTCGCGGATCAAAGCCCATCCGCTGAAATGGGATCCCAAATCGCTGCAGTTTATGAGCATTTCCGAGCTGCGTGAGATCCAGGACGTGTTTGACGTGCAGTCACACACCCATTTCCTGCACCGGGTGGATAACAACCGTCATCCGATCCTGCTGAGCCGCAGTTACCAGAACATCGTGATGGACTTTAAGCACTCCCGTCGCGCGCTGGCGCAGTTTAACCCGCACGTGCTGTACCTTTCGTACCCGTTCGGCGGCTATAACGATAACGCGGTAAAAGCGGCTAACGACGCTGGTTTTCATCTGGCGGTGACGACGGTGAAAGGGAAGGTGAAACCGGGGGATAATCCATTCCTGCTGAAGCGCTTATATGTGCTCAGAACGGATTCGTTAGAGACGATGTCGCGGCTGATCAGTAATCAGCCGCAAGGATAAAAATCAGGCGACCTGAACCGGAATCGCTTTCGCGGTACGTTTCATGTCGTTATCCCCTTCAAAGTAGGCCACTTTTGGCTGCCAGCGGCGCGCTTCTTCATCGGACATCATGACAAAGCTGGCGATGATGACGATATCATCCACATTGGCGCAGTGCGCTGCCGCACCGTTGACGGAGATAATTTTAGAACCCCGTTCAGCCGCGATAGCGTAGGTTGAGAAACGGTTACCGTTACTCACGTTCCAGATATCAATGGCTTCGTTTTCAAGAATACCCGCTGCGTCGAGAAAATCCTGGTCGATCGCGCAGGAGCCTTCATAATGCAGATCGGCCTGCGTGACCTTCACACGGTGAAGCTTACCTTGCAGCATTTTGCGAATCATGACGTTACCTTAACTCTTTGTCGTATCCCCTCCCGAAGAAGGGGCTGAGGAAACTAATCCGTTAGCATGGATATGCTCAGTGCTTACTGAGCCAGTTCAACTACTGTGTTATCAATCAGACGCGCCTGGCCGAGCCATGCGGCCACCAGGATCACCGCCCGCTTGCTGTCAGACGAGAGCGCCAGCAGGGTGTCGGCATCGCGGATTTGCACATCGTCAGCCCGTAAGCCGCCGTCGTTCAGCGCCTGTTCTGCCAGGGCCACAATCTCTTCGCTGCTCAGCTCTTTATTCTTCAGCTGGGCGGCCATGTTGCTCATCACCTTGTACAGCGTCGGGGCGATTTTACGCTGGTCAGCGGTGAGATAGCCGTTGCGCGAACTCAGCGCCAGACCATCTTTGGCGCGCACGATCGGTACGCCAACGATCTCGATGTCGTAGCCCATGTCGGCGACCATCTTGCGGATCAGCGCCAGCTGCTGGAAATCTTTCTCACCGAAGCAGGCGATATCCGGCTGCACCAGGTTAAACAGCTTGCTGACGATGGTGGAGACGCCGCGGAAGTGACCCGGACGGCTGGCCCCTTCCAGCATGGTGGAGATGCCAGGCACGTCAACAAAGGTGGTCTCTTCCGTGCCTTTCGGATAGACATCATTCGGGGCCGGGGAGAAGACGAAATCCACCTTATGCTTTTTCAGCTTCTCGCAATCTTCCTGCAGCGTGCGCGGGTAGCGCGCCAGGTCGTCGGCACGATCAAACTGCATCGGGTTAACGAAGATACTCACCACCACCACATCGGCGCGGGCTTTGGCTTCGTCCACCAGCTTCATGTGGCCGTCATGCAGGTTGCCCATGGTGGGCACCAGGGCGATACGTTTGCCTTCCTGGCGCAAACGACGAATGTGCTGGCGCAGCAGCGGCAGGGTTTCAATGATTAGCACAACGAGACTCCTTACTGGAAACTGTGTTCTTCACCCGGGTAAACACCCGATTCAACGTCGGCAATATACTGCCTGACCGCGCCGCGCATGTCGCCTGCGTCGCTAAGGAAATTCTTCGCAAATTTCGGGATATGCCCGCCGGTGATGCCAAACGCGTCATGCATAACCAGGATCTGGCCGTCGGTGACGTTACCGGCACCAATGCCGATCACCGGAATAGTGAGCGCGTCGGTGATGCGTTTCGCCAGCGCGACCGGCACGCACTCCAGCACCAGCAGCTGGGCGCCCGCGGCTTCGATGGCCAGCGCATCGTCAAACAGCGTCTGGGCGGCATCACCGCGGCCCTGCACCTTGTAGCCGCCAAAGATATTGACCGACTGTGGGGTTAACCCCAGATGGCCGCAGACCGGCACTGCGCGCTCGGTGAGCATGCGCACGGTCTCAACCAGCCAGGCGCCGCCTTCCACTTTGACCATATTGGCCCCGGCGCGCATCACCGTGGCGGCATTCTCAAACGCCTGCTCCGGGGTGGCATAGGCCATAAACGGCAGATCGGCGAGCAGCAGGCAGGCGGGAGCCCCGCGACGCACCGCCCGGGTGTGGTAAGCAATATCCTCTACCGTCACCGGCAGCGTGGAGTCATGTCCCTGGACCGTCATCCCTAACGAGTCGCCAACCAGCATGACGTTAATGCCCTCTTCGGCAAAGAGTTTGGCGAAGCTGTAGTCATAGGCCGTAATCGTGGCGAAGCGCTGCTTGTCCTGTTTGCATTTCTGCAAGGTGGCGATGGTGGTTGGTTTCATACTGTTTCCTGATAGCCCAAAGCGAATCTTTGCGCATTCTAACAGTAACATTCGAGGGAACAATGATTTTAGGTGTTCGATAAACCATAAAAGATTTAGGGTTTATTAACAGAAAAGTGGCGTTACCAGCGGGCGGGTTTTTCGGCGTTCAGCTGTGCAAGCAGGGCGCTCAGACTTTCACCGTCAGGGAAGAGAAGATCGGGGGCAATTTCGAACAGCGGCCAGAGCATAAAACCGCGGCGCTTCATGTCGTAATGCGGCACCGTCAGGCGCTCGGTGTTAATCACTGCATCACCAAACAGCATGATGTCCAGGTCGAGGGTGCGCGGTCCCCAGCGTTCTTCTTTACGCACGCGACCCTGCTGCAGCTCGATGCGCTGGGTATTGTCCAGCAGCGATTCGGCGCTGAGCGCGGTCTTCAACGCAATGGCGGCGTTCAGGTAGTCGGGCTGATCCTGCGGGCCCAGCGGGGGAGTGCGGTAAAACGAGGAGAGGGCGACAACGCGGGATTGCGGGATGTCGCCTAACGCCTGAACGGCAGCATTGACCTGCTCCAGGGGAGAGGCCAGATTGCTGCCGATGGCGATATACGCCAGCGTCATGCCGCGCCTTCGCGACGCGGCGCGCGCTTGCGTGGACGACGATGACGACGACGCGGAGCCGGATCTTCATCCAGATCGCCCAGCATGTCTTTCTGCGCCGGTGGTGCTGACACCTGGAACTCACCCCACCACTGCACCAGAAGCTGCAGCTCGCGGTTGTTTTCCGCTTCGGCACGCAGGGCCATCAGATCGTAAGCTGCACGGAATTTTGGATGCTCCATTAACTTCCACGCGCGTTTACCCTGACGACGGGACATCCGCAGCTGAAGCTGCCAGATATCACGCACCAGCGTGGTAATGCGTTTCGGGATCGCCAGCGAGCGGCAGGCTTCATCAAGCACGTCGTTGGCGGCCAGGGCGAAAGCGTCGTAATAGGCCAGACCGCTTTCCTGGGCAATCTTCTGCGCGGTTTCCAGCAGCGGATACCAGAACATCGCCGCAAACAGGAATGCCGGGTTAACGCGCATATCGTTCTGAATGCGGTTATCGGTATTCTTCAGCACCTGGTCGATGATGCGTTCCATTGCGCTGTCACCTTTTTCGGTGAAATTACGCGTGATGGTCGGGAACAGGGGCTGGAACAGGCTGTATTCGCGCAGCAGCTGATAGGTAGCAAAACCGTGACCTGCCTGCAGCAGCTTCAGCGCCTCTTCAAACAGACGCGCCGGCGGCACATCGTTGATCAGGGTCGCCAGGCGCGGGATCGGCTCGGCGGTCTCAGGGCTGATCTGCATATCCAGCTTGGCGGCGAAACGCACGGCGCGCAGCATACGCACCGGATCTTCACGGTAGCGCGTTTCCGGGTTGCCGATCAGGCGGATCAGACCCGCCTTCAGGTCCGGCACGCCACCGACGAAATCGCGGACGGTAAAGTCAGCCACGCTGTAATAGAGGCTGTTGATAGTGAAATCGCGGCGCTGAGCATCTTCTTCGATAGAACCAAAGATGTTGTCACGCAGCAGCATGCCGTTCTGACCCTGCTGAGAGGTCGTCCGGTCTGATGGGGTACCTTCGTGATGACCACGGAAGGTGGCGACCTCGATGATTTCTGGGCCAAACATGACGTGAGCAAGGCGGAAGCGACGACCGACCAGGCGGCAGTTGCGGAATAATTTACGCACCTGCTCAGGCGTGGCGCTGGTGGTCACGTCAAAATCTTTTGGCTTTTTGCCCAGCAGTAAGTCACGCACCCCGCCACCAACAAGATAGGCCTCATAGCCAGCTTTATTCAGGCGATAAAGGACCTTCAGGGCGTTTTCACTGATATCTTTGCGGGAAATAGCATGCTGCTCGCGCGGAATAACCGACATCGTATTTTGAACAATGACGTCATCCGCCATGCTCTCATCGCGGCTCAGCACCTTACGGCAAAAATTAGCGACTCGGGTAAAAATAGTACACCTCGGTAGTGTGTGTTTCAGAATTCAGGACAAAAAATAGCGGCTAATCATAGCTCAGCGAGACGCATTTGAGAATGCTGGATTTTCGGCACGCGGTTTAGCGACCACTGGGCCACCGCTTTTTCCAGTAATTCTTCGGTTCGCAGATCCTGCCACTCATGTGTTACATCCTGGTTGAGAAATTGTAAGGCATTGATAAGAACTGGGCGAGGATCGCCTGTCGGTAACGCCGGGGCATGATTCTGTTTCGAGAGTTTCATCCCTTTTTCATTCACCACCAGCGGCAAATGGATATAGTCCGGTACTGGCCAGCCAAACAGCTGGTAGAGCGAAATCTGCCGCACGGTGGGTTCGATCAGATCGGCCCCGCGGACAATCTCGTTTACTCCCTGAAAATGGTCATCCACCACCACCGCCAGATTGTAAGCAAACAGCCCGTCCCGGCGATGGATAATAAAATCCTCATCCGCCAGCCGTGGATCGGCGTGGAGCAGGCCTTGCAACTGGTCGGTAAAGCAGGTCACCGGATGCTGTTGCACTACGCGCACCGCCGCGTTTTCCGGGCCATGATGCAGCGTGCGGCAATGGCCGTCATAGACGCCGCCGACGCTCTGAATGCGCGCGCGGGTGCAGGTGCAGTAGTAGGAGAGTCCCTGGGCGTGCAGCCAGGCCAGGCGCTCGCGATAGGCGTCGTGACGCTGAGATTGCCACAGCACCTCGCCGTCCCAGTGCAGGCCGTAATGTTCCAGCTGACGCAGAATGGTCTCTGCTGCACCGGGAACTTCACGCGGGGGGTCAATATCTTCGATACGTACACGCCAGATACCCTGGCGGGCACGGGCTTGCAGATAGCTGCCAAGCGCGGCAATGAGCGAGCCGAAATGCAGTTCGCCAGAGGGGGATGGCGCGAAGCGCCCAATATAGTCAGCAGGCATAATCACACAGCGCAGAAAGTAATCAGGCGGGAGAAGACTCCCGCCTGTGATAGCGTCACGACAGGGTCGGAATTAACCGGCCATCTGTTTTTCGCGGATTTCTGCCAGCGTTTTGCAGTCGATGCACAGGTCGGCTGTTGGACGGGCTTCCAGACGACGAATGCCGATTTCGACACCGCAGGACTCGCAGAAGCCGAAATCTTCGTCTTCGACTTTTTTCAGCGTCTTTTCAATCTTCTTAATCAGTTTGCGTTCGCGGTCACGGTTACGCAGTTCAAGGCTGAACTCTTCTTCCTGGGCGGCACGGTCTACCGGGTCCGGGAAGTTAGCGGCTTCGTCCTGCATATGAGTAACGGTGCGATCGACTTCATCCCTGAGTTGATTACGCCATGCTTCAAGAATTCGCTTGAAGTGCGACAGCTGGGCTTCGTTCATATACTCTTCGCCCGGCTTCTCTTGATACGGCTCCACCCCAGCGATGGCGAGAATACTCAGGGACGATGTTTTACGGTTTTGCCCTTCTTGCATGTTGCTTCTCCTTAACACGCACTATCGATCCCCGTGTTGGGGGAAAAATCAGGCCGCTATAAATAGCAGATGCTTTTCCGTAAGGCAATTATCTAAACGTAACACTTGACAAGCCTGTGAGGAAAAGCGTATTTGCGCACACGACCAGAACACTTAATAAACAACACTCAACCCCTTTTATAACGTGACGGGAAGAGCGGATCTCAGAGTCATATTATCGGCAGAAAGTTCCGCTTTATAAGCCAAAACCTCGACCCCCTGCTTTTGTGCCTCATTCAACAGTTGCGCGTACTTAAGGTCAATATGGCGGGCGGGTGAAAATCGTCTAATTGCGCTGTGCAACACCGCAAATAACAGCACGGCGCGCTTGCCTGCCGCCGCCACACTTATCAACTCCCGGAGATGCTTCTGCCCTCGCAGCGTGACCGCATCCGGAAAGTAGCCATTATCCCTTTCAGCTAACGTGACTGATTTCACTTCAATATAGCACTCAGGGCGATCCTCTGCCTGCAACATAAAGTCGATTCTGCTGTTTTCAGCACCATATTTCACTTCACTTTTTAAGGTGTTGTAACCGCACAGTTCAGGAATTAAATCCAGAGTAATCGCCTCTTTGACCAGCTGGTTCGCCCGCAGCGTATTGACGCAAATATAGTCTCCGGCGGCAGTCTGGGTTATTTCCCAGGTGTGGGGGTATTTGCGTTTGATATTGGAAGAGGTGGAGTACCAGACGGTATCGCCGGGCGTGGCGCAGCCGGTCATCGCCCCGGTATTCGGGCAGTGCAGGGTCAGCGTTTCGCCTTCCGGCGTCACCACGTCGGCGAGAAAACGCTTGTAGCGCTGCACCAGCGTGGCGGGTTTCAGGGCAGGGGTAAACAGCATGCAGATTCCTTGTTATTCGGTAAGCGTCCAGCGCTGGAGCGGCGTATAGCGGGTGCGCCCTCCGGCAAAAAGGCTCTCATAGAGGACAAATTCCGTCACCGGAAACGTCCACCGAAAACCCGGCGGCGGAATGGCCACCGCGTGGCTGGCGTCGCGCAGCAGGGTGATGTGCGGGTGAAACGGCTGCGGGCTCTGGTAACAGCCGCTGCGCGCCGCCTGGGCTCGCAGCATATTCGCCAGCTGCAACACTCCCCGGGGCGGCTGGCGGGTGCCCAGCCAGACGACGCGGGAGCGCAGCCACTGCCCGGCATCGTCCAGGGTCAGGGTAAACCCCGGCTGGCGAATGCGTCCGGCCATCGCCGCCAGCGCCTGACGTTTCTCGTCGCTGACATCCCCTAAAAACGCCAGCGTCAGGTGCAGGTTGGCCCCGGCCACCGGGCGGCCCGCTTCCGGGGCAAAGTGGTCGGCGCGCCAACGCACGATCTGCCGCTGGATCGGGGCAGGCATTTCAATGGCAAAAAACAGCCTTTTCGACTCAGACATACGGGGCACTCGGTAATGAATTGTGGCGATGCTACAATGTACGCCGTCTAAAGTTAACCCTCTGGAGCCATTCGTGTCCCTGTTGCCGGTCGCCGCTGTCCTTCCTGAACTTCTCCTCGCGTTACACCACGCCCCCCAGGTTCTGCTTACTGCGCCTACTGGTGCGGGGAAATCGACGTGGCTGCCGCTGCAGATCCTGGCCGAAGGGAAAATTAACGGCAAAATTATTCTGCTCGAACCGCGGCGGATCGCCGCCCGCAACGTGGCGCAGCGTCTTGCCGACCTGCTGGGGGAAAAACCGGGAGAGACGGTGGGCTACCGGATGCGGGCTGAAACCTGCGTGGGGGCGAATACCCGGCTGGAGGTGGTCACCGAGGGGATCCTCACCCGTATGCTGCAGCAGGATCCCGAGCTGACCGGCGTAGGGCTGGTGATCCTCGATGAGTTCCACGAGCGCAGCCTGCAGGCGGATCTGGCTCTGGTGCTGCTGCTGGATGTCCAGCAGGGGCTACGGGACGATCTTAAGCTGCTGATCATGTCCGCGACCCTGGACAACGATCGGCTTCAGCGCCTGCTCCCTGAGGCACCGACGATCGTTTCTGAGGGGCGTACCTTCCCGGTTGAGCGGCGCTATCAGTTGCTCTCCACCCAGCAGCGTTTCGACGAAGCGGTGGCGGTGGCGACTGCCGAACTGCTGCGTCAGGAGCCCGGTTCGCTGCTGCTGTTTTTGCCGGGGGTGATCGAGATCCAGCGCGTACAGGAGCAGCTCGCCCGCCGGGTGGCTGACGACGTGGTGCTCTGTCCGCTGTATGGCGCGCTGTCCTTGTCCGAGCAGCGTAAGGCGATCCTGCCTGCGCCGGTCGGACAGCGCAAAGTGGTGCTGGCGACCAACATCGCCGAAACCAGTCTGACCATCGAAGGCATCCGGCTGGTGGTGGATTCAGCCCAGGAGCGGGTGGCGAATTTCGATCCGCGCACCGGTCTGACCCGCCTGCTGACCCAGCGCGTCAGCCAGGCCTCGATGACCCAGCGCGCCGGGCGTGCCGGGCGACTGGAGCCGGGCATCTGCCTGCACCTTACGCCGTTTGAACAGGCCGAGCGCGCCGCCGCCCAGGGCACGCCGGAAATGTTGCAAAGCGATCTCAGCGGTCTGCTGATGGAACTTCTGCAGTGGGGATGCCGGGATCCTTCCCAACTGAACTGGCTGGATCTGCCCCCAGCGACTAACCTTGCTGCGGCCCGCCGCCTGTTAACCCAGCTTGGGGCACTGGTAGGGGAGCAGCTCAGCACGTTTGGCCAGAAGATGGCGAGGCTCGGCAACGACCCGCGGCTGGCGGCGATGCTGGCCAGCGCCAGAGGTGAAGACGAAATTGCGACGGCGGCAAAACTGGCGGCTATCCTTGAACAGCCCCCGCGAGGCGGCAGCAGCGATCTGGCCCAGGCCTTCTCCCGCAATCAGCCGGAGTGGCAGCAGCGCGCCCGGCAGTTAAGTTCGCGCCTCAACAGCCGCGGCGGAGCGCCGGACAGCGATTGCGTACCTGCGCTGCTGGCAAAGGCGTTTCCTGACAGGATCGCCCGCCGCCGCGGGCTCGACGGTCGCTATCAGCTGGCGAACGGCATGGGGGCGATGTTGCAGAGCGACGACGCCATGACCCGTCACGAGTGGTTGATTGCCCCGTCGTTATTGCAGGGCAGCCAGTCACCGGATGCCCGCATTTTGTTGGGCCTGGCCGTGGATATCGATGCCCTGATTGCCACCTCGCCGGGGCTGGTGGCGCAGTCTGACACCGTCGAGTGGGATGATACCCAGGGCACGCTGAAGGCATTTCGCCGTGCGCAGATTGGCCGCCTGACGGTAAACGTCAAGCCGCTGGCCAAGCCGTCGGAAGAGGAGCTGCACCAGGCGATGCTCAACGGCATCCGCGATAAAGGGCTCAGCGTCCTGAACTGGACCCCGGAGGCGGAGCAGTACCGGATCCGCCTCCACTGCGCGGCGCAGTGGCTGCCGGAGTTTGCCTGGCCGGCGGTGGATGACGCCTCGCTGCTGGCGTCTCTTGAGACGTGGCTACTGCCGCAAATGCAGGGCGTGCATTCACTTCGCGCCCTGAAATCACTGGATGTTAAGGCGGCGTTACAGAACTTAACCGACTGGTCGTTACGTCAACGTCTGGATACTGAGCTTCCGGGGCATTACACTGTGCCGACCGGCAGCCGGATAGCCATTCGTTATCATGAAGATAATCCTCCGGCGCTGGCGGTACGGATGCAGGAGATGTTTGGCGAGGCGATCACCCCAGCCATTGCCCAGGGGCGTGTGCCGCTGGTGCTGGAGCTGTTATCCCCGGCTCAGCGCCCGCTGCAGATTACCCGCGATCTGGGTGCTTTCTGGGCCGGCAGCTACCGCGAGGTGCAAAAAGAGATGAAAGGACGCTACCCGAAACATGTCTGGCCGGACGATCCGGCAAATACGGCGCCCACCCGGCGGACTAAAAAGTATTCGTGATGGTCATTGTAGGCCGGGTAAGCGTAGCGCCACCCGGCAATGGGGACCGAGCGGCCTGATGCCCTCACCCCGACCCTCTCCCACGGGGAGAGGGAGCAAACACTAAAGACGTTTATTTCATAAACGTCTTGCTGTTTATTTTGAGAGATTTCTTCTTCCTCCATCAGGGGGAAGAACTGAGAATCGGGCCCTTGCGCCTGATAGTTGCGGAGAGAGAGCATGGCGGGGAATGACCGCGAGCCAATAGGACGTAAAGGAAAGCCTTCACGTCCGGCGAAAGAAAAGGCAGGCCGTCGTCGCCTCAGTGATGAGGAGTATGACGACGTTGATAATGAGTATGAGGATGAAGCGCCCGTGCCACGTAAAGGAAAAGGCAAAAAAGGTAAACCTCGCGGCAAGCGCGGCTGGTTCTGGCTGCTGCTGAAGCTGTTAATTGTTTTCATCGTCCTGCTGGCGATCTACGGCGTCTATCTGGATCAGAAGATCCGCAGCCGTATCGACGGTAAAGTCTGGCAACTGCCAGCGGCGGTGTATGGCCGGATGGTCAACCTCGAGCCGGAGATGACCATCAGCAAGAACGAGATGGTCAAGCTGCTGGAGGCCACCCAGTACCGCCAGGTGACGAAGATGACCCGTCCTGGTGAGTTTACGGTGCAGGCGAAAAGCATCGAGATGATCCGCCGTCCGTTTGACTTCCCGGACAGCAAAGAGGGGCAGGTGCGTGCGCGTCTGACCTTCGACGGCGATCATATCGACACCATCGAGAACATGGAGAACAACCGTCAGTTCGGTTTCTTCCGTCTCGATCCGCGGCTGATCACCATGCTCTCCTCGCCAAACGGCGAGCAGCGTCTGTTTGTCGCACGTAACGGCTTCCCGGATCTGCTGGTGGATACTCTGCTGGCAACCGAAGACCGTCACTTCTATGAGCACGATGGCGTCAGCCTGTACTCCATTGGCCGTGCGGTGCTGGCCAACCTGACCGCCGGACGGACGGTGCAGGGGGCAAGTACCCTGACCCAGCAGCTGGTGAAGAACCTGTTCCTCTCCAGCGAACGTTCCTACTGGCGCAAGGCTAACGAAGCGTACATGGCGGTGCTGATGGACGCCCGCTACAGCAAAGATCGCATCCTTGAGCTGTACATGAACGAGGTCTACCTCGGTCAGAGCGGCGACAATGAAATCCGCGGCTTCCCGCTGGCGAGCCTCTACTACTTTGGCCGTCCGGTGGAAGAGCTGAGTCTCGACCAGCAGGCGCTGCTGGTGGGCATGGTGAAAGGGGCGTCAATCTACAACCCATGGCGTAACCCGAAACTGGCGCTGGAGCGTCGTAATCTGGTCCTGCGTCTGCTGCAACAGCAGCAGGTGATCGACCAGGAGCTGTACGACATGCTCAGTGCGCGTCCGTTAGGCGTTCAGCCGCGCGGCGGCGTCATCTCCCCGCAGCCTGCCTTTATGCAGATGGTGCGTCAGGAGCTGCAGGCTAAGCTCGGCGACAAAGTAAAAGATCTCTCCGGCGTGAAGATCTTCACCACCTTTGACTCGGTGGCGCAGGATGCCGCAGAGAAAGCGGCGGTGGAAGGCATTCCGGCGCTGAAAAAGCAGCGTAAGCTGAGCGATCTGGAGACCGCGATGGTGGTGGTCGATCGCACCACCGGTGAAGTGCGGGCGATGGTCGGCGGGGCAGAGCCGCAGTTTGCGGGCTACAACCGCGCCATGCAGGCACGCCGTTCGATCGGTTCTCTGGCAAAACCAGCGACCTATCTCACCGCCCTGAGCCAGCCGAACCAGTATCGTCTCAATACCTGGATTGCCGATGCCCCGATTGCCCTGCGCCAGCCAAACGGCCAGGTGTGGTCGCCGCAGAACGACGACAAACAGTACAGCGGTCAGGTGATGCTGGTGGATGCCCTGACGCGGTCCATGAACGTACCAACGGTTAACCTCGGGATGGCGCTGGGTCTGCCAGCGGTCACCGATACCTGGCTGAAGCTGGGCGTGCCAAAAGATCAGCTGCATCCGGTTCCGGCTATGCTGTTAGGTGCCCTGAACCTGACGCCAATCGAAGTGGCGCAGGCGTTCCAGACCATCGCCAGCGGCGGTAACCGTGCTCCGCTCTCGGCGTTGCGTTCGGTGATTGCCGAAGATGGCACCCCGCTGTACCAGAGCTTCCCGCAGGCGGAGCGTGCCGTACCGGCGCAGGCCGCGTACATGACCCTGTGGACTATGCAGCAGGTGGTACAGCGCGGGACCGGTCGCCAGCTTGGCGCGAAGTATCCGGGTCTGCATCTGGCGGGTAAAACCGGGACCACCAACAACAACGTCGATACCTGGTTTGCCGGCATCGACGGGCGTGAAGTGGTGATCACCTGGGTCGGACGCGATAACAACCAGCCGACGAAACTGTACGGTGCCAGTGGGGCGATGTCGATTTACCAGCGCTATCTGGCTAACCAGTCGCCGGTGCCATTAACCCTGACGCCACCGGAAGATATCGTCGATATGGGCGTGGATCAGTCGGGCAACTTCGTGTGTGGCGGCGGGATGCGTAGCGTTCCGGTCTGGACCTCCAACCCGGACTCCCTGTGCCAGGCGCCAACGCCAGAGCCAACGGGCAACCCGTTTGAGCAGTCTTCTCCTCAGCAGCCGCAGCAGCAGCAACAGCCGCAGCAGCAGAATGAGAAGAAGGACAGCGACGGCGTCGCGGGCTGGATCAAAGATATGTTCGGCGGTAACTAATCAAAAGTCCCTCTCCTGCGGGAGGGGGACTTTTCACCTCAATTCAACATCCCTCCAACAGTAAAATTCCCGTTTATTAACCCTGCGTTTTCCGTTGTTTATTTCTTATACCCTCATTTCCTGTAGGGCCGCATATCACTTGCTATGCCGTGAATGTTTCGCATAATATGCTGCGGTCATAATAATAATTCTCGTTTACGTTATCATTCACTCTTTCATCAGAGATATACCAATGGCGCATTCAAAAACTGCTCAGCCAATGCAATCTTCGCTGCGTAAAATCGCAGTTGTTGTAGCTACAGCGGTTAGCGGCATGTCTGCTTTTGCCCAGGCTGCTGACACCCCTAAAAAAGAAGAAACCATCACCGTAACCGCAGCGTCAGCTCCACAGGAGAGCGCCTGGGGTCCGGCGGCAACCATTGCCGCACGCCAGTCCGCTACCGGGACCAAGACCGATACCTCCATTGAGAAGGTACCGCAGTCTATCTCCGTAGTGACCGCGGAAGAGATGGCCCTGCACCAGCCACGCTCGGTGAAAGAAGCTCTGAGCTATACGCCAGGGGTGGCAGTGGGTACGCGCGGTGCGTCGAACACCTATGACTACCTGATTATTCGTGGTTTTGCTGCCGATGGCCAAAGCCAGAACAACTACCTCGACGGCATGAAGATGCAGGGCAACTTCTATAACGACGCGGTAATTGACCCTTATATGATCGAGCGCGCGGAAGTGATGCGCGGGCCGACCTCTGTTCTCTACGGCAAAAGCAGCCCGGGTGGCTTGCTGAACATGGTCAGCAAACGTCCGCTGACAGAGCCGCTGAAAGAGATCCAGTTTAAAGTTGGGACGGACAGCCTGTTCCAGACCGGGTTTGACTTCAGCGATGCGCTGGATGATGACGGCGTTTACTCTTATCGTCTGACCGGCCTGGCGCGTTCCAACAACGCCCAGCAGGAGCGCGCGGAAGAGCAGCGTTATACCATTGCGCCATCCTTCTCCTGGCGTCCGTCAGATAAAACCACCTTCACCTTCCTCTCCTATTTCCAGAACGAGCCAGAAACCGGTTACTACGGCTGGTTGCCAAAAGAGGGCACGGTTGATCCGCTGCCAAACGGCGATCGTCTGTCGACCGATTTCAACGAAGGGGCGAAAAACAATACCTATTCCCGTAACCAGAAAATGGTCGGGTATAGCTTCGATCACGAGTTTAACGACACCTTCACTGTGCGTCAGAACCTGCGCTTTGCCGAGAACAAAACCTCGCAGAACAGCGTCTATGGCTACGGCGTCTGCTCCGATGCGGCGAACAGTGGCAACGCCCTGTGTAACGCGTTATCCCCTGCGGACAAAGGCCATTACCTGGCGCGTAAGTACGTGGTTGATGATGAGAAGCTGCAAAACTTCACCGTCGATACCCAGCTGCAGAGCAAATTCGCTACCGGCGAAGTTGACCATATCCTGCTGACCGGCGTTGACTTTATGCGCATGCGTAACGACATCAACTCGTGGTTCGGCTATGACGGTTCCGTCCCGCTGCTGGATCTCTACAATCCGGTGTATAGCGATTTCGATTTCGGCTCACAAAACCCGGACAACTCCGGCCCGTATCAGATCCTGAACAAGCAGCAGCAGACCGGTCTCTACGTCCAGGATCAGGCGCAGTGGGATAAAGTGCTGGTTACCCTGGGTGGTCGTTACGACTGGGCCGATCAGGACTCTATCAACCGCGTTGCGGGCACTACCGCGTCACGGGATGACAACCAGTTCACCTGGCGTGGCGGGGTTAACTACCTGTTCGATAACGGCGTTACCCCTTACTTCAGCTACAGCGAATCCTTCGAGCCGTCCTCCCAGTCCGACGCACAAGGCAAGCCGTTTGCGCCGTCGAAAGGCAAGCAGTACGAAGTGGGCGTGAAGTATGTTCCGAGCGATCGTCCGATCGTGCTGACCGGGGCGCTGTATCAGCTGACCAAAACCAACAACCTGATGGCCGATCCTGCGGGCTCGTTCTTCTCGGTTGAAGGCGGCGAGATCCGCGCCCGTGGCGTGGAAATCGAAGCTAAAGCGGCACTGTCTGCCAGCGTTAACGTGGTGGGCTCTTACACCTACACCGACGTGGAGTACACCACCGACACCACTTACAAAGGCAACACCCCGGCGCAGGTGCCGGAGCACATGGCCTCCCTGTGGGGTGACTACACCTTCTATGATGGCGCACTCTCTGGCCTGACGCTGGGTACCGGCGGTCGCTTCTCCAGCTCCAGCTATGGCGATCCGGCGAACTCCTTCAAGGTGGGCAGCTATGCGGTGATGGATGCCCTGGTCCGTTACGATCTGGCGCGTGTTGGCATGGCGGGCTCGAACGTGGCGCTGCATGTGAACAACCTGCTGGATCGTGAATATGTCGCCAGCTGCTTCAACACCTATGGCTGCTTCTGGGGTGCAGAACGCCAGGTTGTTGCGACTGCGACCTTCCGCTTCTAATCGTTAAACTTGGGCACGATTTTCGTGCCCTTTTCTTTACTTAAGTTGGCTAACATGCAGGAAAACAACCCGCAGTCCGATACCACTTTTGCACTCGATGGCATCTCCTTTCGCGTTCCCGGACGCACGCTGCTGCATCCGCTTTCGCTGACCTTTCCCGCAGGCCAGGTGACAGGCCTGATCGGCCATAACGGCTCCGGCAAATCCACCTTACTGAAAATGCTTGGCCGCCATCAGCCGCCTTCCGACGGCGATATTCTGCTCGACGGACAGCCGCTGGAGAGCTGGAACAGCAAGGCCTTTGCACGCAAGGTGGCCTATCTGCCGCAGCAGCTGCCGCAGGCGGAAGGCATGACCGTCCGCGAGCTGGTGGCGATTGGCCGTTATCCCTGGCATGGTGCCTTGGGTCGCTTCGGCGTAGCCGACCGCGAGAAAGTGGAGGAGGCGATTGCGCTGGTGGGGTTAAAACCGCTGGCCCACCGTCTGGTGGATAGCCTGTCCGGCGGCGAGCGCCAGCGGGCGTGGATCGCCATGCTGGTGGCGCAGGACAGCCGGTGTTTACTGCTGGATGAACCCACTTCGGCGCTGGATATCGCCCATCAGGTGGACGTGCTGGCGCTGGTGCATCGCTTAAGCCAGCAGCGCGGGCTGACGGTGATTGCGGTGCTGCACGACATCAATATGGCAGCGCGTTACTGCGACTATCTGGTGGCGCTGCGCGGTGGCGAGATGATCGCCCAGGGCACACCAGCCGAGCTGATGCGCAGTGAAACGCTGGAAAACATTTACGGAATTCCAATGGGTATTCTGCCGCATCCTGCCGGAGCGGCACCGGTGAGCTTTGTCTATTGATGCCTGAGTTAACACATATTAGCCGTCGTCGACTGTTGACGGCGATGGCCCTCTCGCCGCTGCTGTGGAAAATGGGCACGGCGCATGCCGCGACTGTCGATCCTCATCGCATTGTCGCCCTCGAATGGCTGCCCGTTGAATTGCTGCTGGCCCTCGGCGTCACGCCCTACGGCGTGGCCGATATTCCTAATTACACCCTGTGGGTGAATGAGCCTCGTCTGCCGGAATCGGTGATCGACATTGGCCTGCGTACCGAGCCCAACCTCGAGCTGCTCACCCAGATGAAACCGTCGTACCTGGTCTGGTCGGCCGGATATGGACCGTCGGAAGAGAAGCTGGCGCGGATTGCGCCGGGGCGCGGGTTCGCCTTTAGCGACGGTAGAAAGCCGCTGACTAATGCCCGCAAATCCTTAACCGAGATGGCGCAGCTGCTGAACATGGAGGCGGCTGCCCGTTCGCATCTGGATCATTTCGACAGCGTGATCGACAGCTACAAACCGCGTTTTGCCGGCCGGGGCGATCGCCCGCTGCTGATGGTCACCCTGCTTGATGCCCGCCATATGCTGGTGTTTGGCAATAACTGTCTGTTCCAGGAAGTGCTGGATCGCTTCGGAATTAAAAACGCCTGGGAAGGGGAGATGACCTTCTGGGGCAGCACCGCCGTCGGCATCGACCGTCTGGCCATGTTCCGCGATGTGGACGTGCTCTGCTTCGATCACGGCAACGAGCGCGAGATGCAGACCTTGATGGCGACGCCGCTGTGGCAGGCAATGCCCTTTGTCCGCCAGCAGCGTGTGAAGCGCGTCCCGGCGGTGTGGTTCTACGGCGCGACCCTGTCGGCCATGCACTTTGCCCGTGTGCTGGATAGCGCGCTGGGAGGCCAGGCATGAGATCGCGAATCGCCTTTTTCCCGGCGCTGTTAATGACGCTGCTGGTGGTGGTGGCGCTGGGCTTAACCTGGTCGAATCTCAATCTGGCCCTGCCGCGCGCCCAGTGGGGCACCGCCCTGGTAGCCCCGGATATCGACAATATTCAACAGATGCTGTTCCACTACAGCCTGCTCCCGCGGCTGGCGATCTCGCTACTGGTGGGTGCCGGGCTTGGGCTGGTGGGCGTGCTGTTCCAGCAGGTACTGCGTAACCCGCTTGCGGAGCCGACCACCCTGGGGGTGGCCACCGGTGCCCAACTGGGGATGACCATTATCACCCTGTGGGCGCTGCCGGGGGCGCTGGCACCGCAGTTTGCCGCGCTGGTGGGCGCCTGCGTCGTCGGGGCGATTGTCTTTGGTGTGGCCTGGGGCAAACGCCTCTCGCCGGTAACGCTGATCCTCGCCGGGCTGGTGGTGAGCCTTTACTGTGGGGCGGTGAACCAGTTGCTGGTGATATTCCATCACGACCAGCTGCAGAGCATGTTCCTCTGGAGCACCGGGACGCTGACGCAAACCGACTGGAGCATCGTTCAGCGCCTGTGGCCGCAGCTGCTCGGCGGCGTGCTGCTGACCCTGCTGCTGCTGCGTCCCCTGACCCTGATGGGGCTGGACGATGGCGTGGCGCGCAACCTTGGCCTGGCACTGTCGCTGGCCCGTCTGGCGGCGCTGACCCTGGCGATTGTCATCAGCGCCTTGCTGGTGAATGCGGTCGGCATCATCGGCTTTATCGGCCTGTTCGCGCCGTTGCTGGCAAAAATGCTCGGCGCGCGGCGCTTGCTCTCCCGCCTGATCCTTGCCCCGCTGATTGGGGCGCTGATCCTCTGGCTCTCCGATCAGGTGATCCTCTGGCTGACCCGGGTGTGGATGGAAGTCTCCACCGGGTCGGTGACGGCGCTGATTGGCGCGCCGCTGCTGCTGTGGCTGCTGCCGCGTCTGCGCAGCATGAGCGCCCCGGCGATGAACGCCGGCGATAACGTGCAGGCTGAGCGTCACCACGTGCTGTGGTTTGCCCTGGCGGGCGGCGCGGTGCTGATGCTGGCGGTGATTGCGGCGCTGGCGTTTGGCCGGGATGCCGGGGGCTGGCACTGGGCGAGCGGGGCGATGCTCGATGAGCTGCTGCCGTGGCGCGCGCCGCGTATCTTTGCCGCGCTGATTGCCGGGGTGATGCTGGCGGTCGCGGGCTGCATTATCCAGCGTCTGACCGGCAACCCGATGGCGAGCCCGGAAGTGCTGGGGATCAGCTCCGGTGCGGCCTTCGGCGTGGTAGTGATGCTCTTCTTTGTGCCGGGTAATGCCTTCGGCTGGCTGATGCCGGCGGGCAGTATCGGTGCGGCGGTGACCCTGCTGATCATCATGATTGCCGCCGGACGGGGCGGCTTCTCGCCGCACCGGATGCTGCTGGCGGGGATGGCCCTGAGCACTGCGTTCACCATGCTGCTGATGATGCTACAGGCCAGCGGCGATCCGCGCATGGCGCAGATCCTGACCTGGATTGCAGGCTCAACCTATAACGCCACTACCGAACAGGTGGTGAGTACCGGTATCGCGATGATCGTGCTGCTGGCGCTGGTGCCGCTGTGCCGTCGATGGCTGACGGTGCTGCCGCTGGGGGGCGACACGGCCCGGTCGGTGGGGATGGCGCTGAGTGCTTCGCGCATCGGTCTGCTGCTGCTGGCGGCGTCGCTGACGGCCACAGCTACCCTGACCATTGGTCCACTGAGCTTTATCGGGCTGATGGCGCCGCATATCGCGCGAATGATGGGCTTCCGCCGGACGATGCCGCACATTGTGATGTCGGCGTTAACGGGGGGGATCCTGCTGGTGTTCGCCGACTGGTGTGGCCGGATGGTGCTGTTCCCGTATCAGATCCCGGCGGGGCTGCTTTCCACCTTCATCGGTGCGCCGTACTTTATCTATCTTCTGCGGAAACAGAGCCGATAGAAAAGCCGGGTGCGGCTGCGCCTTACCCGGCCTACGAGGTCAATGCAAAACGGCAACCAACGATTGCCGTTTTTTATGTGTGCTCCCTCTCCCTGTGGGAGAGGGCCGGGGTGAGGGCATCAGGCCGCACCCCGGCAAATTATCAGAGCTTCGCAAACACCCGACGCGCTGCGTCGATGGTGTTATTGATATCCTCTTCGCTGTGCGCGACCGACATAAAGCCTGCCTCAAACGCTGACGGTGCCAGATAGACACCTTCCTCCAGCATCAGATGGAAGAAACGCTTGAAGCGCTCAACGTCGCACTTCACCACATCCTGATAGCAGGTCACGGTTTTCGCGTCGGTGAAGAAAAGGCCAAACATGCCGCCAACGTGGTTCACCACCAGCGGGATACCCGCCTCTTCAGCCGCCTCCAACAGGCCGTTTGCCAGCTGAGTGGTGCGCTCGGTGAGGGTGGCGTGAATGCCCGGCTGCGCCACTTCGTTCAGGCAGGCGAAACCGGCCGCCATGGCAATCGGGTTACCGGAGAGCGTACCCGCCTGATAGACCGGGCCAGTTGGTGCCAGTGCGTCCATTACCTCTCTGCGGCCACCGAAGGCGCCTACCGGCATCCCGCCGCCGATGATTTTGCCCAGGCAGGTCAGGTCCGGCACCACGTCGTAATAGGCCTGCGCACCCGCGAGGGCCACGCGGAAACCGGTCATCACTTCGTCGATAATCAGCAGCGCGCCGAACTCGTCGCACAGCGCACGCAGGCCCTGCAGGAAGCCCGGCTGCGGTGGAATGCAGTTCATGTTGCCCGCTACCGGTTCAACAATAATGCAGGCGATCGCCTGCGGATTCAGTTCAAACGCCGCGCGCACTGAATCCAGATCGTTATAGGTGCAGGTCAGGGTGTGCTTGGCGAAATCCGCCGGCACGCCCGGGGAGTTCGGCTGGCCGAGGGTCAGCGCGCCGGAACCGGCTTTCACCAGCAGGCAGTCCGCGTGGCCGTGGTAGCAGCCTTCGAACTTGATAATTTTATCGCGGCCGGTAAAACCACGGGCCAGACGGATGGCACTCATGGTCGCTTCGGTACCGGAGTTCACCATGCGCACCATATCCATGGTCGGCACCAGTTCGGTCACCAGCGCCGCCATTTTCACTTCCATCTCGGTCGGCGCACCGAAACTTAATCCGCGCTGCGCCGCTTCGATCACCGCGTTGCGGATCGCCGGGTGGTTATGACCCAGCACCATCGGGCCCCATGAGCCGACATAATCGATATAGGCTTTGCCATCCACATCGTACAGATAGGCGCCATCGGCACGTTCGATAAACAGCGGTGTACCGCCCACGCCGGTAAAGGCACGGACCGGGGAGTTCACACCGCCGGGGATAAGCTCGCGGGCTGCACTGTAGAGGTTTTCAGACTTGCTCATGGCGTCGTTCCTGGCTCGTATAAAATGATTAAGCCCACTATTCTAAGTGATTCGTGGAAGGTTATGAAATCTTTACCCAGGTAATCCATTAACAATTGTTAAGCAATTTTCCGGAGACGGCCGGGCGGTCTCTGGTAAAATCCCTGCGGCTATTTGTATGACGAAAGATAACGGGCAATGAAAGCAGATTCTCCCTCATTTGAAGAACAACAGTTTGCGCGGGCGCGATACCGTATCAGCATCCGGCGGCTGCTCAACCGCGACAAGACACCGCTGGCGATTTTGCTGGGCGCGGCCGTTGTCGGCACGCTGGCCGGGCTGGTAGGCGTCGCGTTCGAAAAGGCCGTCAATGGCGTGCTTAACTGGCGTATTGGCACCGTGGCGGGTCATGCCGATCGTGACGTGCTGGTCTGGATCCTGGCGTTTGGTTTATCTGCCCTGTTCGCGATGGTCGGTTATTTTCTGGTGCGTAAATTCGCGCCGGAAGCGGGCGGCTCGGGGATCCCCGAGATAGAAGGGGCGCTCGAGGAGCTGCGTCCGGTGCGCTGGTGGCGCGTACTGCCCGTTAAGTTTATCGGCGGGATGGGGACGCTTGGCGCAGGGATGGTGCTCGGGCGAGAAGGGCCGACCGTGCAGCTGGGCGGTAACGTTGGCCGTATGGTCAGCGATCTGTTCAGGATGCGCAGCGCGGAAGCACGCCATACGTTGCTGGCCACCGGTGCCGCCGCGGGGCTCTCTGCCGCCTTTAATGCCCCGCTGGCGGGGATCCTGTTTATCATCGAAGAGATGCGCGCTCAGTTTCGCTATAACCTGATCTCGATTAAAGCGGTCTTCACCGGCGTGATTATGTCGAGCATTGTCTTTCGGCTTTTCAATGGTGAAGGGGCGGTGATTGAGGTCGGTAAGTTGACCAACGCGCCAGTCAATACGCTGTGGCTGTATCTGATCCTCGGCATGATTTTTGGCATCGTAGGTCCGCTGTTTAATGCCCTTATTATTCGCGCTCAGGATATGTTCCAGCGCATCCACGGCGGCAATACCACCAAATGGGTGCTGGTGGGCGGCCTGCTGGGGGGCGTGTGCGGCGTACTCGGCTTTATCGAACCTAACGCGGCGGGCGGGGGCTTTGGCCTGATCCCGATTGCGGCGGCGGGTAATTTCAGTATCGGCCTGCTGCTGTTTATGTTTATCTCCCGGGTTATTACCACCGTACTCTGCTTCTCCTCCGGCGCGCCTGGGGGCATTTTTGCCCCGATGCTGGCGTTGGGCACGTTGCTGGGTACGGCTTTTGGCATGGCCGCTGCCGCAGGTTTCCCGGCATATCATCTTGAGGCCGGCACCTTCGCCATCGCCGGAATGGGGGCGCTGCTGGCGGCGTCGTTGCGCGCGCCGCTGACCGGTATCGTGCTGGTGCTGGAGATGACCGACAATTACCAGCTCATTTTGCCAATGATCATTACCTGCCTGGGGGCCACACTATTAGCCCAGTTCCTTGGCGGGAAACCGCTATACTCCACCATTCTTGCCCGTACCCTGGCGAAGCAGAATACTTGAATGAATTACCAGGGTATTAGATAATGACAACAAGAATTGGGTGATTTTTACCCACTAGCAGTATTCATGGGAGCATAAGATGAGTGATGACGTAGCGCTGCCGTTGCAGTTTACCGAAGCAGCAGCCAAAAAAGTAAAAGACCTGATTGCCGATGAAGACAACCCGGAACTGAAATTGCGTGTTTACATTACGGGCGGCGGCTGCAGCGGCTTCCAGTATGGTTTCACCTTTGACGATCAGGTTAACGACGGCGACATGACCATTGAGAAGCAGGGCGTCGCGCTGGTCGTTGACCCGATGAGCCTGCAGTATCTGGTGGGTGGCGCGGTGGACTACACCGAAGGTCTGGAAGGTTCCCGCTTTGTGGTGACCAACCCGAACGCAACCAGCACCTGCGGGTGTGGCTCGTCGTTCAGCATCTAATAGTTATGCCCGGTGGCGCTTCGCTTACCGGGCCTACAAAACCCTTCCCTTTACCTGCCGTTTTCATCCAGCGCAAAGGTTGGCAGCTTCAGGTGCCAGCGGATTGCCGCCAGCCGGATCCCCAGCGTCACCACCATCCCCAGCATCGCCGCCTGTTCCAGCGGAACGTGAAAGGTATACCAGGCCGTGGCGTGGACGATCCCACCCAGAATACAGGCCGTGGCGTAGATTTCCGTTCTCAGGATCATCGGCACTTCGCGGGCCAGAATATCGCGTATAATCCCACCACCCACACCAGTGACCACCCCCATACAGATCGCCACCAGCGGGCCGGTGCCAGCCATAAAGGCTTTATTCACACCAATGCCGACAAACACCGCGAGGCCCACCGCATCCAGTACCGGCAGCAGCCATTTCGGCATGCGGCGCGGCTGGCGGACCAGAATAATGGTTAACAGGCAGGTGACCATGGCCACCACCAGATCGGTGGGATCTTTGACCCAGAATACCGGGCCATGATCGAGCGCCATGTCGCGGATCGTCCCCCCGCCTACGGCGGTGACTACGCCTAACACCAGCACGCCAAACGGGTCCATGCGTAATTTACCGGCCAGCAGAACGCCGGAGATCGCAAAAACGGCTGTGCCAAGAATATCCAGCCAATAAACGAGCATCGTCATCCTCGGGAAAATGAGTGGCCCTGCGACAGCGCAGAGCAGAGTTGTTTTGCGGCGAGGATAATACGCGGGCTTGCGCGCTCAAACCAGTCGCTGTTCAGCGCAATCACGGGTATTTTTAGCTGGCTTTGCCAGTACTGTTCTATTTTAGGAATATCGCCCGCAGAACCGGCCACCACAATCGCCTGCGGCTGGCGCGCCAGCACCTGCTCGCGGCTTACCTGGGGCCAGGGAACACGGCTGGCAGCGAAGATATTTTCCCCGCCACACAGCTCAAGCACCTGATGTTGCAGGGAACCCTGGCTGGTGGTGAACAGCGGCTGTTGGCCGAACTGGAGAAATACCCGTTTTTTCGGCAGGGTGCCGTAGGTGGTTTTTAAGGCGGCATAATCGGTCAGCATCTGCTGTGCAGCCTGCCGGGCCTTGTCTGGTGTTGGGCTCCAGGGAGCGAGATCGCGAAGGGCCTGGGCGACCTGTTCAATGCGGGTGGCATCGATCCACTGCACTTTAATCCCCAGCGAGGCCAGCTGGTTCACCTGACGTTCTGCGTTGCCACCGCGCCAGGCCAGTACCAGATCGGGCTTCAGGGCGACGATACGTTCGACGTTCATGCCTTGCCAGGTGGCGACCTGCTCAATCTTCGCCGCTTCGGGGGGATAGTCGGAAAAACTGCTGACCCCGACGGGGGTGATCCCGGCGGCAAAGGCCAGTTCGGTATTGGCAGGGGAGAGGGTGATAACACGCGGCGCGGCCAGAAGCCACGCCGGTGTCAGCAGAAACAGCGCCAGAAGCGCCCTGAGGAGCGGCTTAGCCACGCGCCAGTTTCTGCACCAGGGTCTCAACCATCAGGCTGGACTGTTTGGCAGCGACCACGAGAAACTCGTCGAAGCTCAGGTGAGACTGCTGATCTGCCACGTCAGAGATGGCGCGAACCACCACGAAGGGGACGTTGAAGTTATGGCAGACGTGGGCAACGGCAGTAGCTTCCATCTCAACGGCAATCGCCTGCGGGAAGTTATGGCGGATTTTCGCCAGGTTCACGGAGCCATTGATAAAGGCATCGCCGCTGACAATCAGGCCGCGTACCGCGTTGAGGTTCAGTTCCGCGATGCAGCTTTCTGCGGCGGCAACCAGTTTGTCATCGGCTTTGAAACCGGCCGGGCAGCCCGGGAGCTGGCCGTACTCGTAACCGAAGGCGGTCACATCGGCGTCGTGATAGCGCGCTTCGTCAGACACCACGATATCGCCCACTTTCAGGGTTGGCGCCAGGCCGCCCGCAGAGCCGGTGTTGATAATCACGTCTGGCTTGCAGTGTTCCAGCAGCAGGGTTGCGCCCAGCGCGGCGGAAACTTTACCGATACCCGATTTCAGCAGAGCAACTTCTGTCCCGTTCAGCGTGCCGGTGTAAATCTCGCAGCCACCCAGAGAGAGGGTCTGACGGTTCTCAATTTTGTCACGCAGCAGCGTAACTTCTTGTTCCATTGCTCCAATAATACCGATTTTCATAGATTTACTCGCGATGTGCCTTGTTAAGATGCATAGTCTATCATGCGCTTCAGGGGAAACGCATTCTCACGCGGGGGAGCACATGGCACCAATCGATTTTCGTACCAAAATTAACTGGCGTCGCCGGTATCGCTCTCCGCAGGGGAACAAGAGCGAACATGAGATCCTGCGGATCTTCGAAAGCGACCGCGGACGCATCGTTAATTCACCGGCGATCCGCCGCCTGCAGCAGAAAACGCAGGTCTTTCCCCTCGAACGTAACGCCGCCGTCCGTACCCGCCTGACCCACTCGCTGGAGGTGCAGCAGGTGGGCCGCTATATCGCCAAAGAGATCTTAAGCCGCCTCAAGGAGCAGCGCCTGCTTGAGACCTACGGGCTGGATGAACTGACCGGGCCGTTCGAAAGCATCGTCGAGATGGCGTGCCTGATGCACGATATCGGTAATCCCCCCTTCGGTCATTTTGGCGAAGCGGCTATCAATGACTGGTTCCGCCAGCGCCTGTTCCCCTCTGATGCCGCCAGCCAGCCGCTCAGCGACGACCGCTGCGTGGTCCAGGCTCTACGGCTGCGTGAAGGCGAAGAGACGCTGAACGGGCTGCGACGCAAGGTGCGTCAGGATCTGTGTCATTTTGAGGGCAATGCGCAGGGCATCCGCCTGGTGCACTCCCTGATGCGCATGAACCTCACCTGGGCGCAGGTGGGATGCATACTGAAATATACCCGTCCCGCCTGGTGGCAGGGTGACCCGCCCGCGACGCACAATTATTTAATGAAAAAACCGGGGTACTATTTCTCGGAAGAGGCGTATATCGAGCGGCTCCGTCAGGAACTGTCCCTCCCGCCGTATGGCCGTTTTCCATTGACCTGGATTATGGAAGCAGCAGACGATATTTCCTATTGCGTGGCCGATCTGGAAGATGCGGTAGAGAAAAGAATATTCAGCGTCGAGGGGCTTTATCAGCATCTTTATGAGGCCTGGGGCAACCACGAGAAAGGGTCTTTATTTTCTCAGGTGGTTGAAAACGCCTGGGAGAAATCACGCTCCAATTCCCTCAGTCGCAGCACTGAAGATCAGTTCTTTATGTATTTACGCGTCAATACATTAAATAAGCTGGTGCCCTACGCGGCTGAGCGTTTTATCGACAATATCGAACAGATTTACAGCGGTGAATTCAACCATGCCCTGCTGGAGGACGACAGCAGCTTTAGCCAACTGCTTGAACTCTATAAGAATGTCGCTATGCGCCATGTGTTCAGCCATCCCGAGGTCGAGCAGCTGGAATTACAGGGCTACCGGGTGATAACCGGCCTGCTGGAAATCTATCGTCCGCTGCTGCAATTATCGGTGGAGGAATTTAGCGAGCTGGCCGAAAAGGAACGCGTTCGCCGTTTACCGATTGAATCCCGGCTATTTCATAAACTTTCGCCGCGCCATCGGCTGGCGTATGTCGAGTCGGTCAGTAAATTTGATCGGCAGCAGCCAGACTGGCCGGTGCTGGAGTTTTATTATCGCTGCCGCCTGATTCAGGACTATATCAGCGGAATGACAGACTTATATGCCTGGGATGAATACCGTAAGTTGATGGCGGTGGAATAAGGCTGAGTTTTGTAAAGACGGCCAATAAATTTTTACTTTTTCCAGAAACTTAATGCCGGAACTTAGCGCGACGAAACGAATCTGATATACACAGCAATTGTGCGTGACCTGTAAATCGAGATTAAGAAACATGAAAAAAACCACATTAGCAATGAGTGCACTGGCTCTGAGTTTAGGTTTAGCGTTATCCCCTCTGTCTGCCAGCGCAGCAGAGACCGTCTCTTCCGCAGCCACGGCGCAACAGATGCCAAGCCTGGCACCGATGCTGGAAAAAGTGATGCCGTCGGTAGTGAGCATCAATGTCGAAGGCAGCACTACCGTCAACACGCCGCGTATGCCGCGTAACTTCCAGCAGTTCTTTGGTGATAACTCGCCGTTCTGCCAGGAGGGGTCGCCATTCCAGAGCTCACCGTTCTGTCAGGGCGGGGCAGGTGATGGCAGCGGCGGCGGTCAGCAGCAGAAATTTATGGCGCTGGGTTCCGGCGTGATCATTGATGCCGCCAAAGGCTATGTCGTCACCAACAACCACGTGGTGGACAATGCCAGCAGTATCAAGGTCCAGCTGAGCGACGGGCGCAAGCTTGACGCCAAAATGGTCGGGAAAGATCCGCGCTCTGATATCGCCCTGATTCAGATTCAGGATCCTAAAAACCTGACCGCGATTAAGCTGGCTGACTCTGACGCGCTGCGCGTCGGGGATTACACCGTGGCGATCGGTAACCCGTTTGGTCTGGGTGAGACGGTCACCTCCGGTATTGTTTCTGCCCTCGGCCGTAGCGGTCTGAACGCAGAAAACTACGAAAACTTTATCCAGACCGATGCGGCGATTAACCGCGGTAACTCCGGTGGCGCGCTGGTCAACCTGAATGGGGAGCTGATCGGGATTAACACCGCGATCCTCGCCCCGGACGGCGGCAATATCGGGATTGGCTTTGCGATCCCAAGCAACATGGTGAAAAACCTGACCGCGCAGATGGTGGAGTTTGGCCAGGTGAAACGCGGCGAGCTGGGTATCCTCGGCACCGAGCTGAACTCCGAGCTGGCGAAAGCCATGAAAGTTGACGCCCAGCGCGGCGCTTTTGTCAGCCAGGTGATGCCAAACTCCTCTGCGGCGAAAGCGGGGATCAAGGCCGGGGACGTGATCACCACCCTGAACGGCAAACCGGTAAGCAGCTTCGCGGCACTGCGTGCGGAAGTGGGCTCCATGCCGGTGGGTAGCAAAGTGTCCCTGGGTCTGCTGCGTGAAGGTAAACCGGTAACGGTGACCCTGGAACTGCAGCAGAGCAGCCAGAATCCGGCGGGTGGTGCTACCGCGGTCTTCAGCGGTATCGAAGGCGCGGATATGAGCAATAAAGGCCAGGATAAAGGCGTGTCGGTGGATAACGTCAAAGCCAACAGCCCGGCTGCCCGTATCGGCCTGAAGAAGGGGGATGTGATTATCGGCGCCAACCAGCAGCCGATTAAGAACGTCGAAGAGCTGCGCAAAATTCTCGACAGCAAACCGTCGGTGCTGGCGTTGAATATCCAGCGTGGCGACACCTCTCTCTATCTGCTGATGCAGTAATCTGTTCAGCCCCTGTTTCTGCCTGGAAACAGGGGCTTTTTCATCCCTTTCTGTGAACCCTTCCACAAGTCCATACTTCTCCCCATCAGTTTGTGCATTCGCACAATGCAGGCCTAATTAATCTTCCTTATGCTTGAGCTCTGCTCAGAGGAGGGCGACATGGCTGGCTGGCATCTTGATACCAAAATGGCGCAGGATATCGTGGCGCGAACAATGCGCATCATCGACACCAATATCAACGTGATGGATGCACGTGGCCGAATTATTGGCAGCGGCGATCGTGAGCGTATTGGGGAATTGCACGAAGGTGCGCTGCTGGTGCTCTCTCAGGGGCGCGTGGTGGATATTGATGACGCGGTGGCGCGACATCTGCATGGCGTGCGCCAGGGAATCAACCTGCCGCTGCGTCTGGAGGGCGAGATCGTCGGGGTTATCGGCCTGACCGGTGAGCCGGAATCCTTGCGCAAATATGGCGAGCTGGTCTGTATGACGGCAGAAATGATGCTGGAGCAATCCCGCCTGATGCACCTCCTGGCGCAGGACAGCCGCCTGCGTGAAGAGCTAGTCATGAACCTGATCCAGGCGGAAGAGCATACCCCGGCGTTGACCGAGTGGGCGCAACGTCTGGGCATCGACCTTAACCAGCCCCGCGTGGTGGCGGTGATCGAGGTCGACAGCGGTCAGCTGGGGGTCGACAGCGCGATGGTGGAGTTGCAGCAGCTGCAGAACGCGCTGGCAACGCCGGAGCGCAATAACCTGGTGGCGATCGTCTCGCTGACCGAGATGGTGGTACTCAAACCGGCGTTAAACCAGTTTGGTCGCTGGGATGCGGAAGATCATCGGCGACGGGTGGAGCAGCTGATCGCGCGGATGAAAGAGAACGGACAGCTGCGTTTTCGGGTGGCATTAGGTAACTACTTCACCGGCCCGGGCAGCATAGCCCGCTCCTGGCGTACGGCTCGCACCACCATGATGGTCGGCAAGCAGCGTATGCCGGAAAACCGCAGCTATTTTTATCAGGATCTGATGCTGCCAGTGCTGCTCGACAGCCTGCGCGGCGGCTGGCAGGCCAACGAACTGGCCCGCCCGCTGGTACGTCTGAAAGCGATGGATAACAACGGCCTGCTGCGGCGCACGCTGCAGGCGTGGTTCCGTCATAACGTGCAGCCGCTGGCGACCTCAAAGGCGCTGTTTATTCACCGTAATACGCTGGAATACCGCCTGAACCGTATTTCGGAGTTAACGGGGCTGGATCTGGGGAATTTTGACGACCGGCTGTTGTTGTATGTGGCGTTGCAACTGGATGAGCAGCGGTGATGTTGTTTGCCGGGTGGCGGCTGCGCCTTATCCGGCCTACGAGGTAAATGCAAAACGGCAACCTTTGGTTGCCGTTTTTAGTGTTTGCACCCTCTCCCGGTGGAAGAGGGCTGGGGTGAGGGCATCAGGCCGCACCGGGCATTACTTGTTACGGGTCAACTTCTCAAGATCCGCTTCGATTTCCGTGATCTTGTGGGCAACGACGCTTTCCAGATGACGCAGGTCATCCAGGATCTTCCGCTTCAGATCCACTTCAGTGCGATCGCGCTGGCAAATCTGATCCAGCTCATCAATCACATAGCGCAGATTTGGGCTGATCTCCTGCACCTCTTTGTAACCCTGACCGATGCCATCGGCAACGACAGTCTTACGCTGACGTGGGTATTTGAACTTCACGCTCTTGGCGAAGAACTCGCCTTTATCCTTGTGGAAATAGATTTTCAGGATATCGTTGTTGGCTTCCTGACGGAGGCTGTAACGGTCAATTTCATCAGGATTAGTAATGCCCAGACTTTTCAGATTATCGTACATAGCGGTACCCTTGATCTCAACATAACCCATGAATAATTCACGAAAAAATCTATTTTCGCCACCCTGAGATATAAAAAAAGCGGGGTTGCCCCCGCTTTTTGTTATACCCGATTAATCGATGGTGCGCAGCAGTTCGTTGATGCCAACTTTGCCGCGGGTTTTCGCATCGACTTTTTTGACGATCACCGCACAGTAGAGGCTGTATTTGCCATCTTTTGATGGCAGGTTGCCGGAAACCACCACGGAACCCGCCGGAACGCGACCGTAATGCACTTCGCCGGTTTCACGATCGTAAATACGGGTGCTCTGACCGATGTAAACGCCCATCGAGATTACCGAGCCTTCTTCCACGATCACGCCTTCAACCACTTCGGAGCGTGCGCCGATGAAGCAGTTGTCTTCGATGATGGTCGGGTTGGCCTGCAGCGGCTCCAGAACACCACCAATACCGACGCCGCCGGAGAGGTGAACGTTTTTACCGATCTGCGCACAGGAGCCCACGGTTGCCCAGGTATCCACCATGGTGCCTTCGTCAACGTAAGCGCCGATGTTCACGTAGGATGGCATCAGCACGGTGTTACGGGCGATATACGCACCCTGACGTACGGCCGCTGGTGGCACTACGCGGAAACCTTCTTTCTGGAAACGCGCTTCGTCGTAGTCAGCGAATTTCATTGGGACTTTATCGAAGTAGCGGCTTTCCGCACCGTCGATAACCTGGTTATCGTTAATACGGAAAGAGAGCAGTACCGCTTTCTTCAGCCACTGATGAGTGACCCACTGACCGTCGATCTTTTCGGCTACACGCAGTGCGCCGGAATCAAGCAGAGAAATCACCTGATTGACCGCCTCACGGGTCACGGTATCCACATTTGCCGGAGTAATGTCGGCGCGACGCTCAAAAGCGGACTCAATAACGTTCTGTAACTGCTGCATAGTTCAACTCTTTCCAGGTAAAAAAAAACATCACCCTTTATCGTTTGGATTGAGGGCTGCTGTCAACCGTTGTTGCACTTCCTGTTGCAGGGCATTATTAAGCCCACGACGGTCGGCTGTGGCGATTATAAATAAATCTTCTACTCGCTCGCCAATGGTTGTAATTCTGGCACCGTGCAGCGAAATTCCCAGGTCGGCAAACACCTGTCCGACCCGCGCCAGCAGCCCCGGCTGGTCGAGGGCGATCAGCTCGAGGAAGGATTTACGGTCGGTATGAGTCGGCAGGAAATTGACTTCGGTATCGACGGTAAAGTGGCGCAGTTTGGCCGGCTGTCGACGCGGCTGCGGTGGCTGCCAACTGTGCTGGGTGATCGCCTGCTCCAGCCCGTAGCGAATCGGCTCGTGACGATCGGCGGAAAGGGGACTGCCGTCCGGCTCCAGCACAATAAAGGTATCCATCGCCATCCCGTCCCGGGTAGTGAAGATCTGCGCGTCGTGTACGCTGAGGTTACGTCGGTCGAGTTCCGCACAGACCGCGGCGAACAGATAAGCGCGATCGGGGCTCCAGATAAAGATCTCCGTCCCGCCGCGGGTCGCCTGCGGACTGAGCAGGATCAGGGGCTTGGTCAGATCGTGCTGCAGCAGATGGCGGGCATGCCAGGCCAGCTGGTTCGGGCTGTGACGGACAAAATAGTTGGCGCGACAGCGGGCCCAAATCAGATGCAGCGCCTCTTCATTGATATTCTCCATCCGCAACAGCGCCAGGGCCTGCATCTGGTGATGGCGCACGCGCTCGCGCATGTCCGGGGTGCTCTGCATACCACGGCGCAGCTGCTTTTCGGTGGCAAAGTAGAGTTCGCGCAACAGGCTCTGCTTCCAGCTATTCCACAGTGTCTCGTTGGTGGCGCAGATGTCAGCCACCGTCAGGCAGACCAGGAAGCGCAGTCGGTTCTCGGTCTGTACTTCTTCGGCAAACTGTTTGATCACCTCGGGATCCTGAATATCGCGCCGCTGGGCGGTGACCGACATCAGCAGGTGATGGCGTACCAGCCAGGCGACCAGCTGGGTTTCGCGCGAGTTGAGCCCGTGCAGCTCGGCAAATTTCAGCACGTCTTCCGCACCCAGGATCGAGTGGTCGCCGCCGCGCCCTTTGGCGATATCGTGGAACAGGGCGGCAATCAGGATCAGCTCCGGATTGGTGAGGCGCGGCCAGAGCTCAACGCAGAGCGGGTGGCGGCTGCGCACCTCCTCATTGGCGAAGCTTTCCAGCTTCAGCATCACGCGGATTGTGTGTTCATCAACGGTATAGGCGTGGAACAGGTCAAATTGCATCTGGCCGACAATATGCGACCACTGCGGCATATAGGCCCAGAGCACGCTGTGACGATGCATCGGCAGCAGCCCGCGGCTGACCGCGCCCGGATGGCGCAACATGCTAAGGAACAGCGACCGCGCTTCCGGGATGTAGCACAAAGGCTGGGTCAGATGGCGGCGGGCATGGCGCAGGTGGCGTAGGGTGGTGGAGTAGATCCCGGTGATGGTGCTATTACGCACCATGGCGTAGAACATCCGCAGGATCGCTTCCGGCTTGCGGATAAACAGCGTTTCGTCGCGCAGGTCGATTAAGGTGCCGCGCAGCTGGAATTCATCATCAATCGGGCGCGGTTTTTCATCGGCGGTCAGGGCGAGGATCGCCTCGTCGAACAGCTGCAACAGCATCTGATTCAGTTCACCCACCCGACGGGTGACGCGGAAGAAATCCTTCATCATCTGCTCGACCGGCTCGTTACCCTCGCCGCTGTAGTGCAGGCGCTGGGCGACGCTCAGCTGGCGGTCAAACAGCAGACGGTTGTCGTAGCGGGTCACTTCGAGATGCAGGGCAAAACGAATACGCCACAGCAGATGCAGACACTCATTCAGCTCGGTCCGTTCGGCTTCGGTGAGAAAGCCAAAGCCGACCATCTCATCCAGCGAGGTGGCGCCAAAATGACGGCGGGCGACCCACTGCAGAGTGTGAATATCGCGCAGGCCACCCGGGCTGCTTTTGATATCCGGTTCCAGGTTATAGCTGGTGCCGTGGTAACGCTGGTGGCGCACCTGCTGCTCATCGACCTTGGCGGCGAAGAATTTTTCCGACGGCCAGAAGCCATCGCTAAAGATGTGCTTTTGCAGCTCAAGGAACAGAGCCACATCGCCAATCAGCAGGCGTGATTCAATCAGGTTGGTGGCGACGGTAAGATCGGACAACCCCTCCAGAAGACACTCTTCCAGGGTGCGCACGCTGTGGCCGATTTCCAGCTTGACGTCCCACAGCAGGGTCAGCAGCTCGCCGATTTTTTGCGCCTGTTCATCCGGCAGCTTTTTCCGGCTCAGAATCAGCAGGTCGATATCCGAAAGGGGGTGCAGCTCACCCCGACCATAGCCGCCGACGGCGACCAGTGCCACATCGCCCAGTTGACCAAAGCCGTAGTCAATCCACAGGCGCTGCAGGAGCTGATCGATGAACTCCGTGCGCGCTTCAATGAGCGCTTCGGCGGAGATGCCGCTGTCAAAGGTCTCCCCCAGCCAGCGCTGGAAGGTGTCGATATGCGCTTTAATGCCCGCGCAGGTCAGCTCGGCCGTCGGCCAGACGCCGGGGTTGTCCGGCTGGCCAGGCAGGGTAGGGAGGGCCGTATTGGCATACTGTTCGGGTAAAAGGTTACTCATTGCGCGCCACCCATAAGAAAAAACGATAGCCATTAAAAAAGCCGGCATTTGCCGGCTTCTTATCATGCGTCTTGCGAGAGTATCGCCGGGATGGTGTCATCCTTGCGTAACGTCAGAATTTCGCAGCCGTTGTCGGTCACCACAATAGTATGCTCGTACTGGGCAGACAAGCTCCGGTCTTTGGTTTTCACCGTCCAGCCATCTTTCATGGTACGGATGCGGTAGTCGCCAGCGTTGACCATCGGCTCGATGGTGAAGGTCATGCCCGCCTGCAGCACCACGCCACCGTCATCCGCATCATAGTGCAGAACCTGTGGCTCTTCGTGGAACACACGGCCGATACCATGACCGCAGTATTCGCGCACCACGGAGAAACCCTCTGCTTCTACGAATTTCTGGATCGCCGCTCCGAGGGTACGCAGACGAATGCCCGGCTTGACCATCTTCAGGGCCAGGTAGAGGCTCTCCTGGGTCACTTTACACAGACGCTCGCCCAGAATGGTCGGTTTACCAACGATGAACATTTTAGAGGTGTCACCGTGGTATTCATCTTTAATGACGGTCACGTCGATGTTGACGATGTCGCCGTCTTTCAACAGCTTTTCGTCATCCGGGATGCCATGGCAAACCACTTCATTAATAGAGATGCAGACTGATTTCGGGAAGCCGTGGTAGTTAAGGCATGCGGAGATCGCCTGCTGCTCGTTCACGATGTAATCATTACAGATGCGATCCAGTTCGCCGGTGCTGACGCCCGGTTTGACGAACGGCTCGATCATTTCCAGCACTTCAGCGGCCAGACGACCGGCGACGCGCATCTTTTCAATTTCTTCAGGTGTCTTAATAGAGATAGCCATGTAATCTGTCCATCGGTGTCGATTTTTTCGACAATACTAGTCTAAGTGTTGTCAATGGTATCAGTCTGGCGCACATGCTGCCAAATTGAGATTCCTTCGCCGCACACTCCGCCAACAATTGTTGGTTTCGGGTAGCATTTTGTGGTATAAAGCGCGCCGGACTTCCGATCCATTTCAGATACACAGAATGGACGGAAGCGACAAATCTCACTTTGTGTAACAACACACACGTATCGGCACATATTCCGGGGTGCCCTTTGGGGTCGGTAATATGGGATACGTGGAGGCATAACCCCAACTTTTAAATAGAGGTTTTAAAACATGGCAACTGTTTCCATGCGCGACATGCTCAAGGCTGGTGTTCACTTCGGTCACCAGACCCGTTACTGGAACCCGAAAATGAAGCCTTTCATCTTCGGCGCACGTAACAAAGTTCACATCATCAACCTTGAGAAAACTGTACCAATGTTCAACGAAGCCCTGGCTGAGCTGAACAAGATCTCTTCCCGTAAAGGTAAGATTCTGTTCGTTGGTACTAAGCGCGCTGCAAGCGAAGCTGTGAAAGAAGCTGCTAACAGCTGCGACCAGTTCTTCGTGAACCATCGCTGGCTGGGCGGTATGCTGACTAACTGGAAAACCGTTCGTCAGTCTATCAAGCGCCTGAAAGATCTGGAAACCCAGTCTCAGGACGGTACTTTCGAAAAGCTGACCAAAAAAGAAGCGCTGATGCGCACTCGTGAGCTGGACAAGCTGGAAAACAGCCTGGGCGGTATCAAAGATATGGGCGGCCTGCCAGACGCGCTGTTCGTTATCGATGCTGACCACGAGCACATCGCAATCAAAGAAGCTAACAACCTGGGTATCCCAGTATTCGCAATCGTTGATACCAACTCCGATCCGGACGGTGTTGACTTCGTTATCCCGGGTAACGACGATGCAATCCGTGCTGTTAGCCTGTACCTGAGCGCTGTAGCTACTACCGTTCGTGAAGGCCGTTCCCAGGATCTGGCTTCTCAGGCGGAAGAAAGCTTCGTAGAAGCTGAATAATAAGGTTCTACCCCTTATTAGTACCGTGTATGAATAGGGGCCAATTATCGGCCCCTTTTTTCAATTTATACTGTTTGGCTTCTGGCCGGGCAGTTCACATCTCCCGAGGATTTAAGAATGGCTGAAATTACCGCATCCCTGGTAAAAGAGCTGCGTGAACGTACTGGCGCAGGCATGATGGATTGCAAAAAAGCGCTGACCGAAGCGAACGGCGACATCGAGCTGGCAATCGAAAACATGCGTAAATCTGGTGCGATCAAAGCAGCTAAGAAAGCAGGCAACGTTGCTGCTGACGGCGTGATCATCACTAAGATCGACGGCACCTACGGCATCATTCTGGAAGTTAACTGCCAGACTGACTTCGTTGCTAAAGATGGCGGTTTCCAGGCATTTGCTAACAAAGTTCTGGACGCAGCTATTGCTGGCAAAATCACCGACGTTGAAGTTCTGAAAGCACAGTTCGAAGAAGAGCGTGTTGCACTGGTTGCTAAAATCGGTGAGAACATCAACATCCGTCGCGTATCTTCTCTGGAAGGTGACGTTCTGGGTTCATACCAGCACGGCGCACGTATCGGTGTTCTGGTTGCGGCTAAAGGCGCTGACGAAGAGCTGGTTAAACAGCTGGCAATGCACATCGCTGCAAGCAAGCCAGAATTCGTTAAGCCAGAAGACGTGTCTGCTGAAGTTGTTGAGAAAGAGTACCAGGTTCAGCTGGACATCGCCATGCAGTCTGGCAAGCCAAAAGAAATCGCAGAGAAAATGGTTGAAGGCCGCATGAAGAAATTCACCGGCGAAGTTTCTCTGACTGGCCAGCCTTTCGTTATGGATCCAAGCAAAACTGTTGCTCAGCTGCTGAAAGAGCACAACGCTGACGTAACCGGCTTCATCCGCTTCGAAGTGGGCGAAGGCATCGAGAAAGTTGAGACTGACTTCGCAGCAGAAGTTGCTGCAATGTCCAAGCAGTCTTAATCAGCGAAAAGAAGCCGCCTGAGGGCGGCTTCTTTTTGTGTACGTTATGTGTAAATCAGCCAGACGCCTATAGTGTCTGTGTTGAGATGCGATATATCATGTCGCCAGAATTAACCCCATCTTAATCGTTGACAGTCCCAGGAAAGAAATATGGCTACCAATGCAAAACCCGTTTACAAACGCATTCTGCTTAAGCTGAGTGGCGAAGCGCTGCAAGGGTCGGAAGGCTTCGGTATTGACGCAAGCATCCTTGACCGCATGGCGCAGGAAATCAAAGAACTGGTTGAACTGGGCATCCAGGTTGGCGTAGTCATTGGCGGTGGTAACCTTTTCCGTGGCGCGGGTCTGGCAAAAGCAGGCATGAATCGCGTGGTGGGCGACCACATGGGTATGCTGGCAACGGTCATGAATGGCCTGGCTATGCGTGATGCACTGCATCGTGCCTATGTGAATGCACGCCTGATGTCCGCTATTCCGTTGAATGGCGTGTGTGACAACTACAGCTGGGCCGAAGCCATCAGCCTGCTGCGCAACAACCGCGTGGTGATCCTCTCCGCCGGTACGGGTAACCCGTTCTTTACTACCGATTCCGCGGCCTGCCTGCGCGGTATTGAGATCGAAGCCGATGTGGTCCTGAAAGCGACCAAAGTGGATGGCGTGTTTACTGCCGATCCTGCCAAAGATCCTGCCGCCACCATGTACGATCAGCTGTCCTACAGCGAAGTACTGGATAAAGAGCTGAAAGTGATGGATCTTGCCGCTTTCACGCTGGCTCGCGACCACAAACTGCCGATCCGTGTTTTCAACATGAACAAGCCTGGCGCCCTGCGTCGCGTGGTCATGGGTGAAAAAGAAGGCACTTTGATCACGGAATAATTTCCGTAGACGATAAATACAGGTAAGATTCCGCTTTACTTTGTAGTGATATCTTACCTGGACGCGCCTTTGGCGTTGTCATGAATTAAACGCGACTATACTTAGCACACCTGTAGCGTTGTGTTGGTAGATAGTCTGCCTGAGACAAGTTTCCAAGGATTCGTAACGTGATTAACGACATCAGAAAAGATGCTGAAGTACGCATGGACAAATGCGTAGAAGCGTTCAAAACCCAAATCAGCAAAATCCGTACTGGCCGTGCTTCTCCAAGCCTGCTGGATGGCATCATCGTGGAATATTACGGTACGCCAACCCCGCTGCGTCAGCTGGCGCAGGTGACGGTAGAAGATACCCGTACGCTGAAAATCAACGTCTTCGATCGTTCAATGGGTCCGGCCGTTGAGAAAGCCATCATGGCATCCGATCTGGGTCTGAACCCAAGCTCTGCAGGCACGGATATCCGTGTTCCACTGCCAGCGCTGACCGAAGAGCGTCGTAAAGATCTGATCAAAATAGTACGTGGTGAAGCAGAGCAGGGCCGTGTTGCCGTGCGTAACGTACGCCGTGACGCGAACGATAAAGTGAAAGCGCTGCTGAAAGACAAAGAGATCAGCGAAGATGACGATCGCCGTTCTCAGGACGACGTACAGAAACTGACCGATGCAGCTATCAAGAAACTTGATGCGGCGCTGGCAGAAAAAGAAGCGGAACTGATGCAGTTCTGATTTCTGACGTACTCTGATAAAACGCCGTACAGAAGGCCCGTTGGGCTTTGCTGGCGGCGTTTTGCTTTGCTGGTTTCACTACTTCTGGACAATTCATGAAGCAATTAACACTCCTCGGCTCAACCGGATCGATCGGTTGCAGCACGCTCGACGTCGTTCGCCACAATCCTGAACACTACACCGTGACCGCGCTGGTTGCCGGGAAAAACGTTCAGCGCATGGTCGAGCAGTGTCTTGAGTTTGCGCCACGCTATGCGGTTATGGACGACGAGGAGAGTGCTCGCCAGGTAAAAGCGTTGCTGGCCGAAAACGGCAGCCGGACCGAGGTATTAAGCGGTCAACAGGCCGCCTGCGACATGGCAGCCCTCGATGATGTAGACCAGGTGATGGCGGCGATTGTGGGTGCTGCAGGCCTGCTGCCGACGCTGGCGGCGATCGATGCCGGGAAAACGGTGTTACTGGCCAACAAAGAGTCGCTGGTGACCTGCGGACGCCTGTTTATGGAGGCGGTGAAGCAGCGCGGCGCGCGTCTTTTGCCGGTAGATAGCGAACATAACGCTATTTTTCAGAGTTTACCGCAACCGTTTCAGCAAAACCTGGGGTACGCTGATCTGGAGCAGAATGGTGTCTCTTCTATCCTGCTTACCGGGTCTGGTGGCCCGTTCCGCGATACGCCGTTGTCTGACCTGGTCTCAATGACCCCGGATCAGGCCTGTCGTCATCCGAACTGGTCGATGGGACGTAAAATCTCCGTCGATTCTGCCACCATGATGAATAAAGGTCTGGAATACATTGAAGCCCGCTGGTTGTTTAACGCCTCGGCAGCGCAGATGGAAGTGTTGATTCACCCGCAGTCGGTGATCCACTCCATGGTCCGTTACCGGGATGGCAGCGTAATGGCGCAGTTAGGCGAACCTGATATGCGGACGCCTATCGCCCATACGATGGCCTGGCCTAACCGCGTGGTCTCCGGCGTGAAGCCACTCGACTTCTGCAAATTAAGTGCGCTGACGTTCAGCGCGCCGGATTATCAGCGCTATCCGTGCCTGAAGCTGGCGATGGAGGCCTTCGAGCAGGGGCAAGCGGCAACAACCGCCCTTAATGCGGCGAACGAGATTGCTGTCGCCGCCTTCCTCGAACAGCGGATCCGCTTTACGGATATCGCTGCGCTGAACCTCTCTGTTCTTGAGGCGATGGATTTACGCGAGCCGCAAAGTGTGGATGATGTGCTGACCGTCGATGCGAAAGCCAGGCTCACGGCGCAAAAAGCGGTGACGCACCTCGCAAGCTGGTGATAATCCAGCCGCGTATGGTCATGCTATTTGTTAGCGTTGGGCTTCAGTGATATAGTCTGCGCCACCTGATTACGGGTAGTTGACGTTACGTGGTCAGGTAAGCCGTGGTATGACACGGCTTTTTTACGTAAAGGCTTCAGTATTCCTGAGTACCGTTAAATCCTTTCAGGGACCAAAAACGCGTTATGTTGTCTGCGAATCAACCAATAAGCGAGAACTTGCCAGCACATGGCTGTCGTCATGTAGCAATCATCATGGATGGCAATGGCCGCTGGGCGAAAAGACAAGGGAAGATCCGAGCCTTTGGGCATAAAGCTGGGGCGAAATCTGTTCGCCGCGCCGTTTCTTTTGCCGCCAATAACGGCATTGACGCGTTAACGCTCTATGCTTTCAGCAGTGAAAACTGGAATCGACCTGCGCAGGAAGTTAGCGCGTTGATGGAATTGTTCGTGTGGGCGCTCGACAGCGAAGTAAAAAGCCTGCACCGCCACAACGTTCGCCTGCGTATTATCGGCGATACCAGTCGTTTTAACTCACGTTTGCAGGAACGTATTCGTAAAGCGGAAGCGTTGACCGAACAAAACACCGGCTTAACGCTCAATATCGCGGCGAATTATGGCGGACGTTGGGACATTGTCCAGGGTGTACGGCATTTGGCTGAACAGGTTCAGGAAGGGCTATTACAGCCGGACCAGATTAATGAAGAGGCGCTGAGTCAGCAAATCTGCATGAGTGAACTGACACCCGTGGATTTAGTAATTAGGACAGGGGGAGAACATCGCATCAGTAACTTTTTGCTGTGGCAAATTGCCTACGCCGAACTTTACTTTACAGATGTTCTTTGGCCCGATTTTGATGAACAAGACTTTGAAGGTGCGCTGCATGCCTTTGCCAATCGAGAGCGTCGCTTTGGTGGTACCGAGCCTGGTGGCGACAACGCCTGATGGGGGTAGCTTTTGCTGAAGTATCGCCTGATTTCTGCGTTTGTTTTAATACCTGTTGTCATCGCGGCGCTGTTTTTACTGCCACCGGTGGGCTTCGCTATTGTCACACTGGTCGTATGCATGCTGGCAGCGTGGGAGTGGGGGCAGTTTAGCGGCTTTACCTCGCGTTCTCAGCGGGTATGGCTGGCGGTGCTGTGCGGACTGATACTGGCGCTGATGCTCTTTATGCTGCCAGAGTACCATCACAATATTCATCAGCCGATAATAGCGGGTTCGCTCTGGCTTTCGCTGGGATGGTGGCTGGCAGCGCTGCTGCTGGTGCTCTTCTATCCCGGCTCTGCGTCGCTATGGCGTAATTCGAAACTACTGCGCCTCTGCTTTGGGCTGTTCACCATTGTTCCTTTCTTCTGGGGAATGCTGGCCCTCCGTACCTGGCACTACGACGACAACCCTTACAGTGGGGCATTATGGCTGCTGTATGTCATGATTCTCGTGTGGGGGGCTGACTCTGGCGCCTATATGTTTGGTAAACTGTTTGGCAAACATAAACTGGCACCGAAGGTCTCCCCGGGTAAAACCTGGCAGGGCTTTATCGGCGGTCTGTTTACGGCGGCGATTATCTCCTGGGGTTATGGCGTATGGGCCAACCTTGAGGTGGCACCGGCAACATTATTGGTCTGTTCAATCGTCGCAGCGCTGGCTTCCGTGCTGGGTGATTTGACTGAAAGTATGTTTAAGCGTGAAGCAGGGATCAAAGACAGTGGCAATCTTATTCCAGGGCACGGCGGTATCCTGGATCGTATAGACAGCCTGACGGCAGCGGTACCCGTGTTTGCCTGCCTGTTTTTGCTGGTATTTGGGACGATTTAACGGAAGGTTTTATGCTTAGCATTCTCTGGAATCTGGCGGCGTTCATTGTTGCACTGGGTGTACTTATCACGGTGCATGAATTTGGCCATTTCTGGGTTGCTCGGCGCTGTGGCGTGCGTGTAGAGCGCTTTTCAATTGGCTTTGGGAAAGCGCTCTGGCGTCGTAACGATCGCCACGGCACAGAATTTGTTATTGCCCTTATCCCACTCGGCGGCTACGTCAAAATGCTGGATGAGCGCGTCGAGCCAGTGGCGCCTGAAGTGCGCCATTACGCGTTCAACAACAAAACCGTCGGCCAGCGCGCCGCAATCATTGCTGCCGGTCCGGTGGCAAACTTCATCTTCGCCATTTTTGCTTACTGGCTGGTGTTTATCATCGGTGTCCCTGGCGTTCGTCCGGTTGTTGGTGAAATAACACCCAACTCCATCGCGGCAAGCGCGCAAATTAATCCGGGCATGGAACTTAAAGCGATCGATGGTATCGAAACCCCTGATTGGGATGCCGTGCGGTTACAACTGGTTGCCAAAATTGGTGATGAGCAAACGACCGTTAGCGTGTCGCCTTTCGGTTCCAGTGCGCGTCAGGATAAAATCCTGAATTTACGTAGCTGGACCTTTGAGCCAGATAAAGAAGATCCCGTTGCTGCGTTAGGCATCCGCCCACGCAGCGCGCAGATTGAACCGGTGCTTGCTGAAGTCCAGTCCGATTCCGCTGCGCGTAAAGCAGGTTTGCAAGCGGGCGACAGGATCGTTAAAGTCGATGGTCAACCTTTAACGCAGTGGATGACCTTTGTTACTCTGGTGCGTGATAATCCAGGTACGCCACTGGCGCTGGAGATAGAAAGGCAGGGGAGTCCGCTCTCTTTAACGCTCATCCCGGATACCAAACCGGGTGGCGGAAAGGCCGAAGGTTTTGCAGGCGTGGTGCCAAAAGTGATTCCGCTGCCTGATGAGTACAAGACAATACGCCAGTATGGGCCGTTTAGCGCCATTCTTGAAGCCACGGATAAAACATGGCAACTGATGAAGCTGACTGTGCAGATGCTGGGGAAACTGATTACCGGTGACGTAAAACTGAACAACCTCAGTGGGCCGATTTCGATCGCTCAGGGGGCTGGGATGTCAGCAGAGTTCGGGGTGATTTACTATCTCATGTTCCTTGCGCTCATTAGCGTGAACCTCGGGATAATAAACCTGTTCCCACTGCCTGTTTTAGACGGGGGTCATCTGCTGTTTTTAGCGATTGAGAAGCTAAAAGGCGGACCGGTATCCGAGCGAGTTCAAGACTTTAGTTATCGCATTGGTTCGATTTTACTGGTGCTGTTAATGGGGCTTGCACTTTTCAATGATTTCTCTCGGTTGTAAGAGAGTGTTAGGAAGAACGCATAATAACGATGGCGATGAAAAAGTTGCTCATAGCGTCGCTGCTGTTTAGCAGCGCGACCGTATACGGTGCTGACGGGTTCGTAGTGAAAGATATTCATTTCGAAGGCCTTCAGCGTGTCGCCGTTGGTGCGGCCCTCCTCAGTATGCCAGTGCGCCCAGGCGACACGGTTAATGATGAAGACATTAGTAATACCATTCGCGCGCTGTTTGCCACTGGCAACTTCGAGGACGTTCGCGTCCTGCGCGATGGTGATACGCTGTTGGTTCAGGTAAAAGAGCGTCCAACGATTGCCAGCATCACTTTCTCCGGCAACAAGTCGGTGAAAGACGACATGCTCAAGCAAAACCTTGAGGCCTCTGGCGTCCGTGTTGGCGAATCTCTGGATCGCACCACCCTGTCTGATATCGAGAAAGGGCTGGAAGATTTCTACTACAGCGTCGGTAAATACAGCGCGAGCGTCAAAGCGGTTGTGACTCCGCTGCCACGTAACCGTGTCGATCTGAAGCTGGTGTTCCAGGAAGGCGTTTCCGCGAAGATCCAGCAGATTAACATCGTCGGTAACCATGCGTTCAGCACCGACGAGCTGATCTCTACCTTCCAACTGCGTGACGAAGTGCCGTGGTGGAACGTAGTAGGCGACCGTAAATACCAGAAACAGAAACTGGCAGGCGATCTCGAGACCCTGCGCAGCTACTATCTGGATCGCGGCTATGCGCGCTTCAACATCGACTCGACTCAGGTCAGCCTGACGCCAGACAAGAAAGGCATCTACATCACCGTTAACATTACCGAAGGCGATCAGTACAAGCTTTCTGGTGTGGAAGTGAGTGGTAACCTCGCGGGTCACTCTGCCGAGATCGAAAGCCTGACCAAACTGCAGCCGGGTGAACTGTATAGCGGTGCGAAAGTGACCAAAATGGAAGACGGCATTAAAAAGCTGCTCGGCCGTTATGGTTATGCTTACCCACGCGTACAGACTCAGCCTGAAATCAACGATACGGATAAAACCGTTAAGCTCCACGTTAACGTTGATGCGGGTAACCGTTTCTACGTTCGTAAGATCCGCTTTGAAGGTAACGACACCTCCAAAGATTCTGTTCTGCGCCGCGAAATGCGCCAGATGGAAGGCGCGTGGCTGGGCAGCGATCTGGTTGACCAGGGTAAAGAGCGTCTGAACCGTCTGGGTTATTTCGAAACCGTCGATACTGATACGCAGCGCGTACCAGGTAGACCGGACCAGGTAGACGTCGTCTACAAGGTTAAAGAGCGTAATACCGGTAGCTTTAACTTTGGTGTCGGTTACGGTACTGAAAGCGGCGTCAGCTTCCAGGTAGGCGTGCAGCAGGATAACTGGTTAGGTACTGGCTATTCCGTCGGTATCAACGGTACCAAAAACGACTACCAGACCTACTCCGAGCTCTCCGTTACTAACCCTTACTTCACCGTTGATGGTGTGAGTCTGGGCGGTCGTATTTTCTATAACGACTTTAAAGCGGATGATGCGGACCTGTCCTCGTATACCAACAAAAGCTACGGCGTTGATGGTACGCTCGGCTTCCCGATTAACGAATACAACACCCTGCGTGCTGGCTTAGGTTATGTGCATAACGACCTGTCCAACATGCAGCCGCAGGTGGCAATGTGGCGTTATCTGGATTCTATCGGACAGTCTGCCAGCACCTCGAATGATGATAACGGCTTTGCCGCCGATGACTTCACCTTCAACTATGGCTGGACGTACAACCGCCTCGACCGTGGTTTCTTCCCGACCGAAGGTTCGCGCGTCAACCTGAACGGTAAAGTCACGGTTCCGGGCTCAGATAATGAGTTCTATAAAGTCACCCTCGATACCGCGTCCTACTTCCCGATCGACGAAGACCATAAATGGGTGGTTCTGGGTCGTACGCGCTGGGGTTACGGCGATGGTTTAGGTGGCAAAGAATTGCCATTCTACGAGAACTTCTACGCGGGCGGCTCAAGCACCGTGCGTGGCTTCCAGTCCAACAACATTGGTCCGAAAGCAGCGTATTACGGTGGCAATGACGAAGATAACTGCGATAAGGCTTCATCGAGCGAAGTGTGTAGCTCTGATGATGCAGTAGGTGGTAACGCCATGGGTGTTGCCAGCCTGGAGTTTATTACGCCTACGCCGTTTATCAGCGATAAGTATGCCAATTCCGTACGTACCTCCTTCTTCCTGGATGCGGGTACCGTATGGGATACTAACTGGGAAAATACCAGTGCGACCCGTGCTGCAGGCATTCCGGACTACAGCGATCCGAGCAATATTCGTATGTCTGCGGGTCTCGCACTACAATGGATGTCACCGCTGGGGCCGTTGGTCTTCTCCTACGCCCAGCCGTTTAAGAAATACGAGGGAGACAAAGCGGAGCAGTTCCAGTTTAACATTGGTAAAACCTGGTAATTGTCCGCCGCAAAGGAATGCGTTGGCAGTGTAGCGCTGACAACTGGCGATCGCAGGATCGCCTTGCCACGCAAAGAACGGTACCTTCGGGTACCAATGGGATGGTAAGGAGTTAATTGTGAAAAAGTGGTTATTAGCTGCAGGTCTCGGTTTAGCGATGGCAACTTCTGCTCAGGCAGCAGACAAAATTGCAATCGTCAATATGGGTAACTTGTTCCAGCAGGTTGCGCAGAAAACAGGTGTTTCTGCCACGCTGGAGAACGAGTTCAAAGGCCGTGCAAGCGAACTGCAAGGTATGGAAAAAGATCTGCAATCCAAAATGCAGCGTCTGCAGCGCGATGGTTCTACCATGAAAGCGAGCGAGCGCAGCAAAGTGGAAAAAGACGTAATGGCTCAGCGTCAGACCTTCTCTCAGAAAGCGCAAGCTTTTGAGCAGGATCGTCAACGTCGTTCTAACGAAGAACGTGGCAAACTGGTTACCCGTATCCAGTCTGCTGTGAAAGCTGTTGCTGCCGATCAGAACATCGATCTGGTTGTTGATGCTAACGCTGTTGCATTCAACAGCAGCGATGTTAAAGACATCACCGCTGATGTCCTGAAACAGGTTAAATAAGTAATGCCTTCAATTCGACTCGCTGATTTAGCTCAGCAGTTGGATGCAGAATTACACGGTGATGGCGATATCGTCATCACCGCTGTTGCGTCCATGCAGTCTGCTAAAGCAGGCACTATCACCTTCATGGTAAGCCCGAAGTACCGTGAACATCTGGCGCTTTGCCAGGCGTCTGCTGTCGTACTGACGCAGGACGATTTGCCGTTTGCCGCAGGTGCTGCGCTGGTAGTGAAGAATCCCTACCTGACGTATGCCCGTATGGCACAAATTCTCGATACCACGCCGCAGCCGGCACAGAACATCGCACCCAGTGCGGTGATTGATCCGACGGCGCAGCTGGGTAACAACGTATCAATTGGTGCCAATGCCGTTATCGAATCAGACGTCGTTCTGGGCGATAACGTGGTGATTGGCGCCGGTTGCTTCGTGGGTAAAAAAACAAAAATTGGTGCAGGCTCTCGTCTGTGGGCCAATGTCTCCGTTTACCATGAAATCGAAATTGGTGAACATTGCCTAATCCAGTCCAGCACCGTTATCGGTTCGGATGGTTTCGGTTATGCCAACGATCGTGGTAACTGGGTGAAGATCCCGCAGCTGGGACGGGTGATCATCGGCGATCGTGTCGAAATCGGCGCATGTACCACCATTGACCGTGGTGCGCTTGATGACACGATTATCGGTAATGGTGTTATCATCGATAACCAGTGCCAGATTGCACATAACGTTGTGATTGGCGACAATACCGCGGTTGCCGGTGGCGTTATTATGGCAGGCAGCCTGAAGATTGGCCGTTACTGTATGATTGGCGGCGCCAGCGTCATTAACGGGCATATGGAAATATGCGACAAAGTCACGGTGACAGGCATGGGCATGGTTATGCGTCCTATCACTGAGCCGGGCGTCTACTCCTCAGGTATACCGTTACAGCCTAACAAGGCGTGGCGTAAAACTGCTGCCCTGGTAATGAATATTGATGATATGAGCAAGCGCCTCAAGGCCATTGAGCGCAAAATCGATCAACAAGACTAAGCGTTCACCCGTTTAACGCACACTTCCCGGCCTGTCGGCTTTCTTATAAACCGGCAGGCCGTGTTATTATTGCCATTCAGATATTTTGACAGGAAGAGTATTTTGACTACTGACACTCATACTCTGCATATTGAAGAGATTTTAGAACTTCTGCCGCACCGCTACCCGTTTTTGCTGGTAGACCGTGTGCTGGATTTTGAAGAAGGTCGTTTTCTGCGCGCAGTGAAAAATGTTTCTGTAAACGAGCCATTCTTCCAGGGGCATTTCCCTGGGAAGCCTATCTTCCCGGGCGTATTGATCCTGGAAGCGATGGCTCAGGCTACCGGTATTCTGGCGTTTAAAAGCGTTGGTAAACTGGAGCCGGGTGAGCTGTATTACTTCGCAGGTATTGACGAAGCGCGCTTTAAGCGCCCGGTCGTGCCTGGTGATCAGATGATCATGGAAGTGACTTTTGAAAAAACGCGTCGCGGCCTGACTCGCTTTAAAGGCGTAGCTCTGGTTGACGGCAAAGTTGTTTGCGAAGCTACCATGATGTGTGCGCGTAGCCGGGAGGCCTGATACGTGATTGATAAAACCGCCTTTATTCATCCAACCGCCATTGTGGAAGAGGGTGCCGTTATCGGTGCTAACGTTCACATTGGTCCATTTTGTATTGTTGGACCCCATGTTGAAATTGGTGAGGGTACCGTACTGAAATCTCACGTCGTGGTGAATGGTCATACGACCATTGGCCGCGATAACGTGATCTATCAGTTCGCCTCCATCGGTGAAGTTAACCAGGATCTGAAATATGCTGGCGAACCGACCCGTGTGGAAATTGGCGATCGTAACCGCATTCGCGAAAGCGTCACCATTCATCGTGGCACAGTACAGGGTGGTGAATTGACGAAGGTGGGCAGCGATAACCTGTTTATGGTCAACGCGCATATCGCGCATGACTGTACCGTTGGTAACCGCTGTATTCTCGCCAACAACGCAACGCTGGCGGGACACGTATCAGTTGACGATCATGCCATCATTGGCGGCATGACCGCGGTCCATCAGTTCTGCATCATTGGTGCGCACGTGATGGTTGGCGGCTGCTCCGGCGTGGCGCAGGACGTCCCGCCGTATGTGATTGCGCAGGGCAACCATGCGACGCCGTTTGGCGTTAACATCGAAGGCCTGAAGCGTCGCGGCTTCAGCCGTGAAGCGATTATGGCTATCCGTAACGCCTACAAACAGCTTTACCGTAACGGTAAAACGCTGGAAGAGGCGAAGCCGGAAATCGCTGAACTGGCGAAACAGCATCCTGAGGTGAACGCGTTCGTGGAATTCTTCGCACGCTCAACTCGCGGTCTGATTCGTTAATGGTTGATAGTCGCCCGCTGACGATCGCCCTTGTCGCCGGAGAAACCTCCGGCGATATTCTTGGTGCCGGTCTTATTCGAGCGCTCAAAGCGCGCGTTCCCAACGCGCGCTTTGTCGGCGTTGCTGGTCCATTGATGCAGGCTGAAGGGTGTGAAGCCTGGTACGAGATGGAAGAGCTGGCGGTGATGGGCATCGTCGAGGTGCTGGGGCGTCTGCGCCGTTTGCTGCATATCCGCGCCGATTTGACGCGCCGTTTTACCGAACTACAGCCCGATGTGTTCGTCGGCATTGATGCGCCTGATTTCAACATTACCCTCGAAGGTAATCTGAAAAAGCAGGGGATCAAAACCATCCATTACGTCAGTCCGTCCGTCTGGGCGTGGCGACAGAAACGCGTTTTCAAAATAGGCAGATCGACGAATCTCGTTCTGGCTTTCCTGCCTTTCGAAAAAGCGTTTTACGATAAATTCAACGTGCCGTGCCGCTTTATCGGCCACACCATGGCTGATGCCATGCCGCTGGATCCCGATAAAAATGCGGCTCGAGACGTGCTCGGAATTCCGCATGACGCTCACTGTCTGGCCCTGTTGCCGGGCAGTCGTGGAGCTGAAGTGGAAATGCTCAGCGCAGATTTCCTGAAAACGGCGCAGATCCTGCGTCAGACCTACCCTGACCTCGAAGTGGTCGTGCCGCTGGTGAATGCCAAACGCCGGGAGCAGTTCGAGCGCATTAAGGCAGAGGTCGCCCCGGATCTGCATGTTCATCTGTTAGATGGCAAAGGCCGTGAGGCAATGGTCGCCAGCGATGCCGCGCTGCTGGCATCGGGCACCGCCGCGCTGGAGTGCATGCTGGCGAAATGCCCGATGGTGGTAGGCTATCGTATGAAGCCGTTCACCTTCTGGCTGGCGAAACGTCTGGTGAAAACCGATTACGTCTCCCTGCCGAACCTGCTTGCCCGCCGCGAGTTGGTCAAAGAGCTACTGCAGGATGAGTGCCAGCCACAGGCGTTAGCCGCCGCGCTGCAACCGCTGCTGGCCGACGGCAAAACCAGCCATGAAATGCATGACACCTTCCGGGAATTACATCAGCAGATCCGCTGTAATGCCGATGAACAGGCGGCTGACGCGGTGCTGGAGTTAGCACAGTGATGGAATTTGTTTACCCTCACACCCATCTGGTGGCGGGTGTGGATGAAGTGGGACGTGGGCCGCTGGTGGGTGCTGTTGTCACTGCCGCGGTGATCCTCGATCCTGCTCGTCCGATTATCGGTCTGAATGACTCAAAGAAATTATCCGAAAAGCGCCGCCTGGCGCTGTACGATGAAATTAAAGAGAAAGCGCTGGCCTGGAGTCTGGGGCGGGCAGAGCCGCATGAGATCGACGAACTGAATATCCTGCATGCCACCATGCTGGCGATGCAGCGCGCGGTGGCCGGGCTGAGCGTGGTGCCTGAGTATGTGCTGATCGACGGAAATCGTTGTCCGGCGCTGCCCATGCCGTCCCTGGCGGTCGTCAAAGGCGACAGCCGGGTGGCTGAAATCAGCGCCGCCTCGATCATTGCCAAAGTCTCCCGCGATGCCGAAATGGCTGCGCTGGATCTCACTTTTCCCCAGTATGGCTTTGCTCAGCATAAGGGGTATCCTACCGCTTTCCACCTGGAAAGACTGGCTGAACACGGCGCAACTGAACATCACCGCCGCAGTTTTGGGCCGGTGAAACGCGCACTGGGACTCGTGTCCTGAATCAAGACGCCAATAAGTAACGCGGAATCTGAAGATGGCTGAACCACGTTTCGTACACCTGCGGGTGCACAGCGACTATTCCATGATTGATGGGCTGGCGAAGACCGGGCCGCTGGTGAAAAAGGCGGCCGCGCTTGGCATGCCTGCGCTGGCGATCACCGACTTCACTAACCTGTGCGGTCTGGTGAAGTTCTACGGAACGGCGCATGGTGCCGGTATGAAGCCGGTGATTGGTGCCGATTTTCACGTTCAGAGCGAGCTTCTCGCCGATGAAATGACGCAGATCAGCGTCCTGGCGATGAATAACACCGGTTATCAGAACCTGACGCTGTTGATCTCCCGGGCCTATCAGCGCGGCTATGGCGCACAGGGCCCATGGATCGATCGCCAGTGGCTGGCGGAGCTGAACGAGGGGTTGCTGCTGATCTCCGGCGGGCGCATGGGCGACGTTGGTCGATGCCTGCTGCGTGGCAATGACGCGCTGGTTGAGCAGTGTGTCGATTTTTATAAAGAATATTTCCCGGATCGCTTCTATCTGGAGCTGATCCGCACCGGCCGTCCGGATGAAGAGTCCTATCTGCACGCCGCAGTAGCCCTTGCAGAACAGCATGGGCTGCCGGTTGTGGCGTCCAACGATGTGCGCTTTATCAACGCCGACGATTTTGACGCCCATGAAATTCGCGTCGCCATCCACGATGGCTTCACCCTCGACGATCCGAAACGCCCGCGCAACTATTCGCCGCAGCAGTATATGCGCAGCGAAGAGGAGATGTGCGAGCTGTTCTCCGATATCCCGGAAGCGCTGGAAAACAGCGTAGAGATTGCCAAACGCTGCAATGTCACCGTCCGCCTGGGCGAGTACTTCCTGCCGCAGTTCCCGACTGGCGACATGACCACGGAAGATTTCCTGGTCGTGAAATCGAAAGAGGGTCTGGAAGAGCGTCTGGAATTCCTCTTCCCGGACCCGGCCGTGCGCGCCGAAAAGCGCCCGGCCTATGACGAGCGTCTGGATATTGAACTCCAGGTTATCAACCAGATGGGGTTCCCCGGCTACTTCCTGATCGTAATGGAGTTTATCCAGTGGTCGAAGGACAACGGCGTACCGGTAGGGCCGGGCCGTGGTTCAGGTGCCGGATCGCTGGTGGCCTATGCGCTGAAAATTACCGATCTCGATCCGCTGGAGTTTGACCTGCTGTTCGAACGCTTCCTTAACCCGGAACGTGTCTCGATGCCCGACTTCGACGTCGACTTCTGCATGGAAAAACGCGACCAGGTTATCGAGCATGTGGCGGACATGTACGGCCGCGATGCGGTGTCGCAGATTATTACCTTCGGTACGATGGCGGCAAAAGCGGTTATCCGCGACGTGGGCCGCGTGCTGGGGCATCCGTATGGCTTTGTCGACCGCATCTCGAAGCTGGTGCCGCCCGATCCGGGCATGACCCTGGCGAAAGCTTTTGAAGCTGAACCGCAACTGCCAGAGATCTACGAGGCCGACGAAGAGGTCAGAGCGCTAATCGACATGGCGCGCAAGCTGGAAGGCGTCACCCGTAACGCCGGTAAACACGCCGGTGGGGTGGTTATTGCTCCGACCAAAATTACCGATTTTGCGCCGCTGTACTGCGATGAGACCGGCTCGCACCCGGTCACCCAGTTCGATAAGAACGATGTGGAATACGCCGGCCTGGTGAAGTTTGACTTCCTCGGCCTGCGTACGCTCACCATCATCGACTGGGCGCTGAAGATGATCAACCCGCGCCGGGCCAAGCAGGGCCTGGAGCCGATTGATATCGCGGCGATCCCGCTGGATGACAAGAAAAGCTTCGACATGCTGCAGCGCTCGGAAACCACCGCGGTGTTCCAGCTTGAATCCCGCGGCATGAAGGATCTGATTAAACGTCTGCAGCCTGACTGCTTCGAAGACATGATCGCTCTGGTCGCATTGTTCCGTCCGGGGCCGTTGCAGTCGGGGATGGTAGATAACTTTATCGACCGTAAGCATGGCCGGGAAGAGATCTCCTACCCGGACGTACAGTGGCAGCACGAGTGTCTGAAACCGGTTCTGGAACCCACTTACGGCATTATCCTGTATCAGGAACAGGTAATGCAGATTGCCCAGGAGCTCTCCGGCTACACCCTCGGCGGCGCGGACATGCTGCGTCGTGCGATGGGTAAGAAAAAGCCGGAAGAGATGGCCAAGCAGCGCGGCACCTTTGAAGAAGGGGCGAAGAAAAACGGCGTTGATGGCGAACTGGCAATTAAAATCTTCGATCTGGTAGAGAAATTCGCCGGATATGGCTTTAACAAGTCACACTCCGCCGCTTACGCATTAGTCTCGTACCAGACGCTGTGGCTGAAAGCCCACTACCCGGCAGAGTTTATGGCCGCGGTAATGACCGCCGATATGGACAACACCGAGAAAGTGGTTGGCCTGGTGGACGAGTGCTGGCGCATGGGGCTGAAGATCCTGCCGCCGGACATCAACTCCGGTCTGTACCATTTCCACGTCAACGACGACGGGGAGATTGTGTACGGTATCGGCGCCATTAAAGGCGTGGGTGAAGGCCCGATCGAAGCCATCATTGAAGCCCGTAACCAGGGCGGCTACTTCCGCGAGCTGTTTGACCTGTGCGCGCGGACCGATATCAAAAAACTGAACCGTCGGGTGCTGGAAAAGCTGATCATGTCCGGGGCGTTTGACCGTCTGGGACCGCATCGCGCCGCGCTGATGAACTCGCTGGCCGACGCCCTGAAGGCCGCCGATCAGCACTCAAAAGCCGAAGCCATTGGTCAGGCGGATATGTTCGGCGTGCTGGCTGAAGAGCCGGAGCAGATCGAACAGTCCTACGCCAGCTGTCAGCCATGGCCGGAACAGACGGTGCTGGACGGCGAGCGTGAAACCCTGGGTCTCTACCTGACCGGGCACCCGATCAACCAGTATCTTAAAGAAATTGAGCGCTATGTCGGAGGCTACCGGCTGAAAGACATGCATCCGACAGAACGTGGTAAGATGACCACGGCTGCGGGGCTCGTCATTGCCGCGAGGGTTATGGTCACCAAGCGCGGCAATCGTATCGGCATCTGTACGCTGGATGACCGTTCCGGGCGGCTGGAGGTGATGTTATTCACTGACGCACTGGATAAATACCAGCAGTTGCTGGAAAAAGACCGCATACTTATCGTCAGCGGACAGGTCAGCTTTGATGACTTCAGCGGGGGGCTTAAAATGACCGCCCGCGAAGTGATGGACATTGACGAAGCCCGGGAAAAATATGCTCGCGGGCTTGCTATCTCGCTGACGGACAGGCAAATTGATGACCAGCTTTTAAACCGACTCCGTCAGTCTCTGGAACCCCACCGCTCGGGGACCATTCCAGTACATCTCTACTATCAGAGGGCGGATGCGCGTGCACGGTTGCGCTTTGGTGCGTCGTGGCGTGTCTCTCCGAGCGATCGTTTACTTAACGATCTGCGTGGCCTCATTGGTTCGGAGCAGGTGGAACTGGAGTTTGACTAATACAGGAATACTATGAGTCTGAATTTCCTTGATTTCGAACAGCCGATTGCAGAGCTGGAAGCGAAAATCGATTCTCTGACCGCCGTTGGCCGTCAGGATGAAAAACTGGATATTAACATCGACGAAGAAGTGCATCGTCTGCGTGAAAAAAGCGTAGAACTGACGCGCAAAATCTTTGCCGATCTCGGCGCATGGCAGGTTGCCCAGATGGCGCGCCATCCACAGCGTCCGTACACCCTGGATTATGTCCGCCTGGCGTTCGATGAATTCGACGAGCTGGCAGGCGATCGCGCTTATGCCGACGATAAAGCTATCGTTGGCGGTATCGCACGCCTCGACGGTCGTCCAGTGATGATTATTGGCCACCAGAAAGGGCGCGAAACCAAAGAAAAAATTCGCCGCAATTTCGGGATGCCAGCGCCAGAGGGTTATCGTAAAGCGCTGCGTCTGATGGAGATGGCCGAGCGTTTCAACATGCCGATCATCACCTTCATCGACACCCCGGGTGCATACCCTGGCGTCGGTGCAGAAGAGCGCGGCCAGTCTGAAGCGATTGCCCGCAACCTGCGCGAAATGTCACGCCTGAGCGTGCCGGTCATCTGCACCGTTATCGGTGAAGGTGGTTCCGGTGGTGCGCTGGCGATTGGCGTGGGCGATAAAGTGAATATGCTGCAGTACAGCACCTATTCCGTTATCTCCCCGGAAGGCTGTGCATCCATTCTGTGGAAAAGCGCCGATAAAGCGCCGCTGGCTGCCGAAGCGATGGGCATTATCGCCCCGCGTCTGAAAGAGCTGAAGCTGATCGATACCGTTATCCCGGAACCACTGGGTGGCGCGCACCGTAAGCCGGAAGTGATGGCCGCCTCTCTGAAAGCTCAGCTGCTGGCTGACCTCGCAGACCTCGACGTGCTGAGCAAAGAAGATCTGCTTAACCGTCGTTACCAGCGTCTGATGAGCTACGGTTACGCCTAAGCTACGTCATACTCTGAAAAGCCGCACATCGTTGCGGCTTTTTTTATGCCTGCGGTTTACCTCAACTATGCTTAGTGAATGTTTTTTAAGGAGGTATACCGTGAACATTATTGCCATTATGGGGCCACACGGCGTCTTTTATAAAGACGAACCCATCAAGGAGCTGGAGCAGGCGTTAAGGTCGCGCGGGTTTCAACTTATCTGGCCGCAGAACAGCGCCGATCTACTGAAGTTTATCGAACATAACCCGCGGATTTGCGGCGTCATCTTCGACTGGGACGAATACGACCTCGATCTGTGCAGCGATATCAATCAACTCAATGAATATCTGCCGCTGTACGCTTTTATCAATACCCACTCCACGATGGACGTCAGTGCCCATGATATGCGCATGGCGCTATGGTTCTTTGAATATTCGCTGGGGGTGGCTGAGGATATTGCTACTCGCATTCAGCAATATACCGGCGAGTACCTGGATACCATCACCCCGCCGTTTACCCGCGCGCTTTTCACCTATGTGAAAGAGGGGAAGTATACCTTCTGCACCCCGGGGCATATGGCGGGAACGGCGTATCAGAAAAGCCCGGTGGGCTGTCTGTTCTATGACTTCTTTGGTGGGAACACGCTGAAGGCGGATGTGTCGATCTCGGTGACGGAACTGGGATCGCTGCTGGATCATACCGGCCCGCATCTCGAAGCTGAAGAGTACATCGCCCGCACCTTTGGTGCTGAGCAGAGTTATATGGTGACCAACGGCACCTCGACCTCGAACAAGATTGTCGGCATGTACGCCGCACCGGACGGCAGTACGCTACTGATTGACCGCAACTGCCACAAGTCGCTGGCGCATCTGCTGATGATGAGTGACGTGGTGCCGATCTGGCTGTCGCCCACCCGTAATGCGCTGGGCATTCTCGGCGGGATCCCACGCCGGGAGTTTTCCCATACGGCGATTGAGAGCAAAGTGGCTGCCGTGCCGGGGGCAAGCTGGCCGGTTCACGCGGTGATCACCAACTCCACCTATGACGGTTTGCTCTACAACACCAACTGGGTAAAACAGACCCTGGATGTGCCCTCGATCCACTTTGACTCCGCGTGGGTGCCCTACACCAATTTCCACCCGATCTATGCCGGTAAAAGCGGCATGAGCGGCGATCGGGTGCCGGGAAAAGTGTTCTTTGAAACCCAGTCCACGCACAAGATGCTGGCGGCGTTCTCTCAGGCGTCGCTCATTCACATTAAAGGTGAATACGACGAAGAGACCTTCAACGAAGCCTTTATGATGCACACCACCACCTCGCCGAGCTATCCGCTGGTGGCCTCGATTGAAACCGCCGCGGCGATGTTGCGCGGGAATCCCGGTAAACGTCTGATCAACCGCTCCGTTGAGCGCGCCCTGCATTTTCGCAAGGAGGTCCAGCGCCTTAAAGATGAAGCCGACGGCTGGTTCTTTGATATCTGGCAGCCGGACGATATCGACGAAGCCGAATGCTGGCCGGTTGCGCCGGGGGAGAGCTGGCACGGCTTTCGCGATGCCGATGCGGATCATATGTTCCTCGATCCGGTCAAAGTCACCATTCTCACGCCGGGCATGGACGAGCAGGGGATCATGGGTGAAGAGGGTATTCCGGCGGCGCTGGTGGCGAAGTTCCTTGATGAGCGCGGCGTAGTGGTCGAAAAGACCGGGCCGTATAACCTGCTGTTTCTGTTCAGTATCGGTATCGACAAAACCCGGGCGATGGGACTGCTGCGCGGGTTGATGGAGTTTAAGCGTGCCTACGATCTGAACCTGCGGGTCAAAAACATGCTGCCGGATCTCTACGCTGAGGATCCTGATTTTTACCGCAACATGCGCATTCAGGATCTGGCTCAGGGGATCCATAAATTGATCCGCCAGCACGATCTGCCGCGGCTGATGCTGCAGGCGTTTGACGTTCTGCCGGAAATGAAGCTCACCCCGCACCATGCCTGGCAGCAGCAGGTGAAAGGGGAGGTAGAAACGGTCGATCTCGAGGATCTGGTCGGACGGATCTCGGCTAACATGATCCTGCCTTATCCACCTGGTGTACCGCTGTTGATGCCAGGGGAGATGATTACCGAGCAGAGCAGGGCGGTGCTCGATTTCCTGCTTATGCTCTGCTCGATTGGCCGTCACTATCCAGGATTCGAAACCGATATCCACGGTGCCAAACGGGATGAAAACGGCATCTACCGGGTACGGGTCTTAAAAGCGCAGTGACCCCTTGCACGGCATGGGTGTTCGGATATAACGTTCAGGCACATTAAAAAGGAGAGACTATGCTGGGCTTAAAGCAGGTTCACCATATTGCAATTATTGCCACCGACTACGCCGCGAGTAAGGCGTTTTACTGCGATACGCTGGGATTTACCCTGCAGAGTGAGTTTTACCGCGCAGAGCGCGACTCCTGGAAGGGCGACCTGGCGCTGAACGGCCAGTACGTCATTGAGCTGTTTTCGTTCCCCTTCCCGCCGGCGCGTCCGTCCCGGCCGGAAGCCTGCGGTCTGCGTCACCTTGCCTTTAGCGTGGACGATATCGATCAGGCCGTGCAGCATCTCGACGCCCATGGCGTAAAGTGTGAAGCTATTCGTATCGATCCCTTCACCGGAAAACGCTTTACCTTCTTCAACGATCCGGATGGCCTGCCGCTGGAGCTCTACCAGCAGTAACGCTTGCCTCCCTGGGAATTGCCCGGTAACGTGCCGGGCATCTTCCTGCACAGATGACGACCATGACCACAGCCGATCTTCAGCAAGCCCTTCACCCGTACCGCCGACTGCTGGTGGGATTTAGCGGTGGCCTGGATTCCACGGTTTTGCTGCATCAGTTGATGCACTTGCGTGAGCAGGCGCCCGGTCTCGAACTACGGGCTATCCATGTTCATCACGGTCTGAGCCCGCACGCTGACAGCTGGGTCGCGCATTGCGAACGCCTCTGTCACGAATGGGCTATTCCGCTGATCGTGGCGCGAGTGACGCTGGCGGAAGAGGGGTTGGGGCTGGAAGCGCAGGCGCGTAAGGCGCGTTATGCTGCCTTTCGGGAGGCGCTTCTACCCGGTGAAGCGCTGGTCACGGCACAACACCTGGACGATCAGTGTGAAACTTTTCTGCTGGCGCTCAAGCGCGGCAGCGGCCCGGCGGGACTGTCGGCTATGCCCGTGCGGGGGCGTTTTGCTGATACCGAACAGATCCGTCCCCTGCTCGACGAGACGCGTGAATCCCTCCTGCGCTGGGCGCAGGCTCACGGGTTGCGCTGGTTAGAGGATGAAAGTAACCAGGACGACAGCTATGACCGCAATTTCCTGCGTCTGCGCGTAGTCCCCCTGCTGGCACAACGCTGGCCGCATTTTGCCCAGGCCACCTCTCGCAGCGCCACGCTGTGCGCGGAGCAGGAGCAGCTGCTTGATGAGCTGCTGGCAGATGAGCTGTCGGCCCTGGTTTCCGACGACGGGGCGCTGGCTATCGCGCCGCTGGAGGCGATGAGTGCGGTGCGTCGGGCGGCGCTGCTGCGAAGATGGCTGGCGGCGCACGGAGCCTTAATGCCGTCCCGCGCCATGCTCACCCGGCTCTGGGACGAAGTGGCGCTGGCCCGGGAGGATGCGACACCGCGACTGCGTTCCGGCGAGGGAGAGATCAGGCGCTTTAAGGGGCAACTGTGGTGGGTAAAAAGCCACGCCTCGCTGGCCGATCGGATTATCGACTGGCCCTCCTTAGAAAAGCCCCTGCTACTGCCGGAAGGATTGGGCACGCTTCATCTTAGTGCTGGCGGCAATCTTCGTCTGCCCCGGGGCGATGAGCCGGTGACGGTACGCTTCCAGGCCAGCGGAGTGCTGCACATTGTCGGGCGAAACGGTGGACGTAAGATCAAAAAAATCTGGCAGGAGCTTAATGTTGCCCCCTGGCGTCGGGATACCACTCCGCTGCTGTTTTACGGCGAAACGCTGGTCGCGGCTGCGGGGGTATTTGTAACACTGGAAGGCACGGCGGATACGGAGACGGGCGTACAGCTGGAGTGGAAAGCGTAACGGACAGCGGGCTGCCCGTTACAGCGGATGATCAGGACTCGCTCACCACGACGGTGCCGATTTCGGGATGACTGAAGCTGGCGATTTTATCGAGACGGAGTTCACGCGTTGCGCCGCCATCCTCGACCACCAGGTACTCCACATTTTTACGGGATACCAGATCGTTCGCCTTAGCCTTCAGGACTTCGCCATCTTTTAACGCCAGCGTCAGAACCAGATGATGCTGGCAGGCGAGTTCGAGGTTGTCATAGTCATCGCAATTGATGGGTTGATACGTTTCATTCATTGACATAATCGCTCACCAGTAAATTCGCAGCAGCATATGCTGCTTTTTCTCTGACCGATTCTGAAAGCGTGTCATCCGACGCCATTTCATTCAGAACTTTCAATACACAGCCCAACGCATCAGGGACGTACCCCAGATCGCCGCTGGCAATTTCCGCATACCGTTTGCGAATTAACTCACAATAATTATTCACATCCCCTCCTGCCAGCGCACTGACTTTACTGTGAGATACAATTAAGCCTACGAGCATAAACCCGGTTTAGCAAGGTGACTATACCATACTCATTTAAGCAATATCAGCAGGTTGATGTCGCAGAGATTCGCGAGCCTGTAACAGCCTTTTGGCGGAGATTTCGCTACAATGCGCACCTGATTCGAAAGGAGTTCTCTCATGGCGCTTAAAGCGACAATTTACAAAGCCGCGGTCAATGTGGCGGATTTAGACCGCAATCAGTTTCTGGATGCGACCCTGACGCTGGCGCGTCATCCATCAGAAACGCAGGAGCGCATGATGCTGCGCCTGCTGGCATGGATTAAGTACGCCAACGAGCGGCTGCAGTTTACCCGCGGATTAAGTGCCGAAGACGAGCCGGAAGCCTGGCTGCTCAACGATCATCTGGGCATCGATCTGTGGATCGAACTCGGGCTGCCGGATGAGCGCCGCATTAAGAAAGCCTGCACCCAGTCTGCCGAAGTGGCGCTCTTCACCTATAACAGTCGCGCCGCAGAGATATGGTGGCAGCAGAACAAGAATAAATGCTCACAATTCAATAACCTCTCGGTCTGGTATCTGAATGATGAACAGCTTTCTGCGCTGAGTGCTTTTGCCGGGCGGACCATGATCCTGCAGGCGACGATTCAGGATGGCGCTATCTGGTTATCGGATGCTGAGAATAATCTGGAAATCCATCCTGAAGCCTGGCAGTCCCGCTCATGATTGTTCTGTCCCGAACTGTCACCCTTCCTGATAATGAAGTGGAGATCACCGCGATCCGCGCACAGGGCGCGGGCGGCCAGCATGTGAATAAAACCTCAACGGCCATTCATCTGCGCTTTGACATTCGGGCATCCAGCCTGCCAGAGTACTATAAAGAACGCCTGCTGGCCGCCAGCCATCATCTGATCACCAGCGAAGGGGTGATTATCATCAAGGCTCAGGAGTACCGCAGCCAGGAGATGAACCGGGAGGCGGCGCTGGCCCGGCTGGTGGCGCTGATCCAGGAATTAACGGTAGTACAAAAAAGCCGTCGGGCCACCCGCCCGACCCGCGCCTCGAAAGAGCGCCGGCTGGCTTCGAAATCACAGAAATCGTCCGTTAAGGCGCTGCGTGGCAAAGTCCGACGCCCGCAGGATTAACGGGCGACAGTCGGAATAGGATAAGGAATAGAGAGTGAAAACAGCGATATTTTCAGTGGTGGCAGTAAGCACGCTGTTCGTTTTGATGGGATGTCATAACCGTGCAGAGATGCAGGTCATGGAGCCGACCCATGCCCAGGCCGAAGCGTTAAAACCGATGCAGCAGAGCTGGCGTGGCGTCTTACCCTGCGCCGATTGCGAAGGTATCGAAACCTCGCTGTTTCTGGAGAAAGATGGCACCTGGGTGATGAACCAGCACTACCAGGGCGCCAAAGCACCTTCCTCGTTTGCCAGCTATGGTACCTGGGCCCGTACCGCCGATAAGCTGGTGTTGACGGATACGGCGGGCGAAAAGCGCTATTTCCGCGCCAAAGGCGAAGGGCTGGAGATGCTCGATACACAGGGCAACCCTATAGCGTCGCAGTTTAACTACACGCTGGCACCGGTCACCGCCGCGCTGCCCGCGACACCAATGGCGATGCGCGGCATGTATTTCTATATGGCTGATGCAGCGATCTTCACCGACTGCGCCACCGGCAAAAAGGTGAGCGTGGCGAATAACGCCCAGTTGGAACGGGATTATGCGGCGGCGCGCGGGAATGATACTAAACCGGTACTGCTGACGGTTGACGGCCACTTTACGCTGGAAGCCAACCCGGATAGTGGGGAGAGAGTGAAAACGCTGGTGCCGGACCGGAAGGCCAGGTTTGAAGCGGGTAAGAATTGCGACAGCAAATAGCTGAAATAAAAAACCCCGCCGGAGCGGGGTTTTTTGTGGCTTAGCCCTTGATGGCTTTCACCAGGTAATCAAGCACGTCACCGGTTTTAATCATCTGCTTCTCACCGTTACGACGATATTTATATTCGATCTCGTCGTTGTCGAGGTTGCGATCGCCAATGACCACGGTGTGTGGAATACCGATCAGTTCCATATCGGCAAACATCACGCCCGGACGCTCTTTACGATCGTCCATCAGCACTTCGATACCCTGCGCACGCAGCTCGCTGTAGAGCTTCTCGGCCAGCTCCTGCACGCGGTAGGACTTGTGCATATTCATCGGTAGGATCGCCACCTGGAACGGCGCAATGTTGTCCGGCCAGACGATACCGCGCTCGTCGTGGTTCTGCTCAATCGCCGCAGCCACCACGCGTGTTACCCCGATACCGTAGCAACCCATGGTCAGGATCTGATTACGACCATCTTCGCCCTGCACTGATGCGTTCAGCGCCTGGGAGTACTTGGTGCCCAGCTGGAAGATGTGACCCACTTCGATACCGCGTTTGATCTGCAGCACGCCCTGGCCATCCGGGCTCGGATCGCCTGCGACCACATTACGGATATCGGCCACTTCTGGCATTGCAACATCGCGATCCCAGTTGATGCCAAAGAAGTGCTTACCATCCACGTTAGCACCGGCAGCGAAATCGCTCATCGCCGCAACGGTACGGTCAATCACTACCGGGATCGGCATATTGACCGGGCCGAGGGAACCAGGACCTGCATTCACCACCGCACGGATTTCCGCTTCGGTCGCGAAGGTCAGCGGGCTGGCAACCTGCGGCAGTTTTTCTGCTTTCACTTCGTTCAGCTCGTGATCGCCACGAACCAGCAGGGCAACCAGCGGATAGCTGCTGCCTTCAACCGCTTTCACCAGCAGGGTTTTCACGGTTTTTTCAACCGGCAGATTGAACTGCTCAACCAGCTCGGCGATGGTTTTGGCATTCGGCGTATCAACCTGGGTCATCGCTTCAGTGGCTGCCGCGCGTGGCGCTGTTGGTGCCAGCGCTTCAGCAAACTCGATGTTCGCCGCGTAGTCAGAGGTATCAGAGAAGATCACATCGTCTTCGCCGCTCTGCGCCAGTACCTGGAATTCATGAGATGCGCTACCGCCGATGGAACCGGTATCGGCCTGCACAGCACGGAAATCCAGACCCATACGGGTGAAGATTTTGCTGTACGCGTCGTACATCTTGTCATAGGTCTCTTGAAGAGATTCCTGTGAGGTATGGAAGGAGTACGCATCCTTCATCAGGAACTCGCGGGAGCGCATCACGCCAAAACGTGGACGCACTTCGTCACGGAATTTGGTCTGGATCTGATAGAAGTTCAGCGGCAGCTGCTTGTAAGAGCTCAGCTCGTTACGGATCAGGTCGGTGATCACTTCTTCATGCGTCGGACCCAGAACAAACGGACGCTCGCCGCGGTCAACAAAACGCAGCAGCTCGGGACCGTACTGCTCCCAACGGCCGCTCTCCGCCCACAGGTCAGCGGGCTGAACAACAGGCATGGACACCTCAATGGCACCGGCGTTATCCATCTCTTCACGCACGATGTTCTCGACTTTTCTCAGGACGCGCAGGCCGGTCGGCAACCAGGTATACAACCCGGAGGCCAGCTTACGGATCATCCCGGCGCGCAGCATCAGCTGGTGGCTGATAACTTCGGCGTCGGCAGGTGTCTCCTTCAGTGTGGAGAGCAGGTATTGGCTAGTACGCATGTTGTTACGGTTCCATTTCGACGATTGGAACAGGCTGACCGGCAGCCTGACACAAAAAAAGTGGTTTAGTTTACCAGTGTGGCAATGATGCCAAAAGAGAAGAGAATAAAATTACTGCGGCTCGAGGGCAAACACTTCGAAGCCTGCCGCCGTGACGCGCCAGCGAACATTAAAATCCAGCAGCAGAACGGCGTAGGTTTTCCCGGCCTCTTCTTCTTTGCGATAGGCAGGGCGAGGGTCCTGTGCCAGCACTTCGACGATAAAATCCCGCAGACGAGGGTAGCGTTTTTCAAGCTGGATTAACCGGGGGGCCAGCTCATCGGTAAAGTAGACGGGCATATCTGCCTGCGGTGCCTGCTGGGCATAGCTGGCACGCGCATCCGGTAAGGCTTCGGCAAAGGGCAGGTAGGGTTTGATATCCACCACCGGCGTGCCGTCGACCAGATCCAGACTGCCCAGCTCGAGGATCACCTGATCCTTCTGACAGCGAATGCCTTTCAGCTCAACGAGCGACATGCCGACAGGATTCGGACGGAAGGTCGAGCGCGTGGCAAAGACACCCATCCTGGCGTTACCGCCGAGACGAGGCGGGCGCACGGTCGGTCGCCAGCCGCCTGCCATGGTCTGGTGAAAGATAAACAGTACCCACAGGTGGCTAAAGGCCTCCAGTCCGCGTACGGCATCGGCCTGATTATAAGGCGCGATCAAGTGAAGTTCGCCGCCACCGCTTTTTACCAGCCCGGGCTGGCGGGGGACAGCAAACTTCTCTTTATAGGGCGAGCGGATAACGCCTACCTGCTCGAACTGGAATGCACTCATTTTGCCGAGACGTTAAGGGCAGAACCCACGCAAACGGCCTGGCGGTAGCAGCCTGGCGTGCCGCTGGTCACTTCACAGCTGTGCAGCAGAACCGCATTGGCCTTCATTTTCGAGGCATTGACCTGCATGCGTTTACGCGCAGTTGGGATATTCGGAGGAGAGTCCTGATTGCTGGCCTGGCAAGATTCGCCGGAGACTTCACCCAGATCGCGGAACGGTTTACCCACTAAGGCTTCAGCACTGGTATAGATTCTGACCGGGGCAGGGCGGGGCGCTTTTGGCTTTTCAGGCTCCACTTTAGGCGGGGTTGCTGTGCTTTTAACAGGTTCAACAGGAGATCTGCTTAGCATAGAACAGCCGCTCAGCATCAGTGCTAAAAGACAGATCGGTAAAGCACGCATAATATTTCCTCTATGAATAATCAAATCGTCAGATATTGAATCAGTTGCCTGCATAAATGACAAGACGGGCTTTCGCCCGTCATGAATGATATTACACAAAGGTCAGATTACCAGCCTTTAACTGCGCCGCCGTTAAAGACTTTGTTGGCTTCCTGGTAAACTTCGTCAGACTGGTAAGCCTGTACGAATTTCTTCACGTTTTCCGCGTCTTTGTTGTCTTCGCGGGTAACGATCAGGTTAACGTACGGGGACTCTTTATCTTCAACGAAGATGCCGTCTTTGGCTGGGGTCAGGTTGATCTGGCTGGCGTAAGTGGTGTTGATAACCGCCAGGGCGATCTGCGCATCGTCCAGAGAGCGTGGCAGCTGTGGAGCTTCCAGCTCAACAATTTTCAGATTTTTTGGGTTTTCAGTCACGTCCAGAACGGTCGGCAGCAGGCCAACACCGTCTTTCAGTTTAATCAGACCCACTTTCTGCAGCAGCAGCAGAGAACGGCCAAGGTTGGTTGGGTCGTTCGGGACTGCAACCTGAGAACCGTCCTGCAGCTCCTCTAAAGATTTAATTTTCTTGGAGTAGCCCGCGATTGGGTAAACGAAGGTGTGTCCGGCCGCAACCAGCTTATAGCCACGATCTTTGATCTGCTGATCGAGGTACGGTTTGTGCTGGAAGGCGTTAGCATCGATATCGCCTTTGCTCAGCGCTTCGTTCGGCAGAACGTAATCGTTGAAGGTCACCAGCTCAACGTCGAGGCCATACTTCTCTTTCGCCACTTTGGCTGCCGTCTCTGCAACCTGCTGTTCCGCACCGACGATAACGCCCACTTTGATATGGTTTGGATCTTTTTCATCCTGGCCGCAGCCTACCAGTGCCAGAGAGCCGATCAGCGCGCCTACCGCAGCAAAGGTCTTCAATTTAAACGCCATGTTCTTATCCTTAACTCGTCGAGTTTGTATTGTGTAACGTTATTTGTGCGTAACAGCCCGGACGATGCGATCGCCAGAGAGTTGAATGAGATAAACCAGCACAACCAGCAGGACCAGTACGGTATTCATCACGGTAGCATTGTAGCCAATGTAGCCATACTGATAACCGATCTGACCCAGACCGCCTGCACCTACAGCACCGCCCATCGCTGAGTAACCCACCAGAGTAATCAGCGTGATGGTTGCCGCATTGACCAGACCCGGCAGGGCTTCTGGCAGTAAGATTTTGCGAACGATCTGCATGGGCGTTGCACCCATGGCGCGTGACGCTTCAATCAGACCCGACGGGATCTCTAACAGCGCGTTCTCGACCATACGGGCGATAAACGGAGCAGCGCCTACGGTCAGGGGAACAATCGCCGCCTGCAGACCGATGGAGGTCCCCACAATAACGCGGGTGAAGGGAATCATCCACACCAGCAGAATAATGAAGGGAATCGAACGGAAGATGTTCACCAGCGCAGAGAGCGTGCGATACAGTTTTGCGTTCTCAATAATTTGCCCCGGACGGGTAACATACAGCAGGACGCCCACCGGCAGACCAATCACAAAACCGAAAAAGCCGGATACGAAGGTCATCGCCAGCGTTTCCCATACGCCGCGTACCAGCAACCACATCATTGGCTCAGACATAACCCAGTACCTCTACTTTTACATGATGCTCTTGCAGCCAGGCGATAGCAGCCTGCGTATCCTGCTGCGTGCCGTGCATTTCGGTCAGCATGATGCCGAACTTCACGCCACCGGCGTAATCCATCTGCGCACTAATAATGTTGTTGTTCACGTTGAAACGACGGGCGGTTTCAGACAGCAGCGGAGCATCCACTGATTTGCCGGTAAACTCCATTCGCAGCATCGGAACGCTGTCGGCTTCCGGCTGCGTTTTCAGACGCGCCAGATAATCTTCCGGAATGTCCAGATGCAGGGTGGCCTGGATAAACTGTTGCGCCAGCGGGGTTTTAGGATGCGAGAACACTTCGCTGACGGAGTCTTGTTCAATCAGTTCACCGTTGCTGATCACCGCGACGCAATCGCAGATGCGTTTAACCACGTCCATCTCGTGCGTAATAAGGAGGATGGTCAGCCCCAGGCGACGGTTAATGTCTTTCAGCAGTTCCAGAATTGAGCGGGTGGTTGCAGGATCCAGAGCGCTGGTGGCTTCGTCACAGAGCAACACTTTTGGGTTGCTTGCCAGCGCACGCGCAATGGCCACGCGCTGTTTCTGGCCGCCGGATAAGTTTGCCGGGTAGATATCATGCTTATCGCTCAGGCCAACCAGATCCAGCAACTCGGTGACGCGACGTTTGATTTCGTCTTTTGGCGTATTGTCCAGCTCCAGCGGCAGGGCGACGTTGCCAAACACGGTGCGTGAAGAGAGCAGGTTAAAGTGCTGGAAGATCATGCCAATCTGGCGGCGCGCTTTGGTTAAATCCGTTTCGGAAAGGGTTGTCAGCTCCTGGCCGTCAACCTGTACCTGACCTTGAGTCGGGCGTTCGAGCAGGTTAACGCAACGGATGAGCGTACTTTTACCTGCACCGGAGGCGCCAATGACGCCATAAATTTGTCCAGCCGGAACATGCAGGCTAACGTTGTTCAACGCCTGAATGGTTCGGTTCCCTTGCTGGAACACTTTGGTGATATTCGAAAGTTTAATCATTAGATTATTTTTATCGTATGTAAGTTAGCCGTGGCATTTTCTGCTGCCTTGTACGGGCGATGACCGTCAACAAAACGGATGTTAAGGCATCCAGACGTCTAAATCAATCCAACTCTGCGCGATGAGCACTTTATTGCTCGGTGATTCATGAGATACTAGCCGGACATCCCTTTTCAGGAGCAAACCGGTGGCAAAATCAGTACCCGCAATTTTTCTCGATCGTGATGGCACGATTAATGTCGATCATGGCTACGTGCATGAGATAGACGAATTTGAATTCATCGATGGCGTTATCGATGCCATGCGTGAATTAAAAGAGATGGGTTTTGCGCTGGTGGTAGTAACCAACCAGTCAGGCATCGCGCGCGGTAAATTCACTGAAGCACAGTTTGAGACATTAACCGAATGGATGGACTGGTCACTGGCCGATCGTGGCGTTGACCTGGACGGCATCTATTATTGTCCTCATCACCCGCAGGGAACCGTAGAAGAGTATCGTCAGACCTGTGATTGCCGTAAACCGCATCCGGGCATGCTCATCTCGGCACAAGAGTTCCTTCATATAGATATGAGTGCTTCATATATGGTGGGCGACAAACTGGAAGATATGCAGGCAGCTGCCGCGGCAGGTATAGGCCATAAAATTCTGGTGCGTACTGGTAAACCCGTCACGCCAGAAGCAGAAAATGCAGCGGATTGGGTGATTAATAGCCTGGCGGCGCTGCCGGAAACCATCAAAAAGCAGCAAAAATAGACGTTGTGGCGAAAAGGTGAGCGGTTGAAATAAAATTGTCGTTTTCCGCTTGTCACTGCCAGAGAACTCCCTATAATGCGCCTCCATCGACACGGCAGATGTGAATCACTTCACACAAACAGCCGGGTCGGTTGAAGAGAAAAGCGAAAATAAACGCTTGACTCTGAAAGAGGAAAGCGTAATATACGCCACCTCGCAACGGTGAGCGAAAGCCGCGTTGCACTGCTCTTTAACAATTTATCAGACAATCTGTGTGGGCACTCAAAGTGACATGGATTCTTAATGTCTTCGGACACTAAATGAATACCAAAGTCTCTGAGTGAACATACGTAATTCATTACGAAGTTTAATTCACGAGCATCAAACTTAAATTGAAGAGTTTGATCATGGCTCAGATTGAACGCTGGCGGCAGGCCTAACACATGCAAGTCGAACGGTAGCACAGAGAGCTTGCTCTCGGGTGACGAGTGGCGGACGGGTGAGTAATGTCTGGGAAACTGCCTGATGGAGGGGGATAACTACTGGAAACGGTAGCTAATACCGCATAACGTCGCAAGACCAAAGAGGGGGACCTTCGGGCCTCTTGCCATCAGATGTGCCCAGATGGGATTAGCTAGTAGGTGGGGTAATGGCTCACCTAGGCGACGATCCCTAGCTGGTCTGAGAGGATGACCAGCCACACTGGAACTGAGACACGGTCCAGACTCCTACGGGAGGCAGCAGTGGGGAATATTGCACAATGGGCGCAAGCCTGATGCAGCCATGCCGCGTGTATGAAGAAGGCCTTCGGGTTGTAAAGTACTTTCAGCGAGGAGGAAGGCATTAAGGTTAATAACCTTGGTGATTGACGTTACTCGCAGAAGAAGCACCGGCTAACTCCGTGCCAGCAGCCGCGGTAATACGGAGGGTGCAAGCGTTAATCGGAATTACTGGGCGTAAAGCGCACGCAGGCGGTCTGTCAAGTCGGATGTGAAATCCCCGGGCTCAACCTGGGAACTGCATTCGAAACTGGCAGGCTAGAGTCTTGTAGAGGGGGGTAGAATTCCAGGTGTAGCGGTGAAATGCGTAGAGATCTGGAGGAATACCGGTGGCGAAGGCGGCCCCCTGGACAAAGACTGACGCTCAGGTGCGAAAGCGTGGGGAGCAAACAGGATTAGATACCCTGGTAGTCCACGCCGTAAACGATGTCGACTTGGAGGTTGTTCCCTTGAGGAGTGGCTTCCGGAGCTAACGCGTTAAGTCGACCGCCTGGGGAGTACGGCCGCAAGGTTAAAACTCAAATGAATTGACGGGGGCCCGCACAAGCGGTGGAGCATGTGGTTTAATTCGATGCAACGCGAAGAACCTTACCTACTCTTGACATCCAGAGAACTTAGCAGAGATGCTTTGGTGCCTTCGGGAACTCTGAGACAGGTGCTGCATGGCTGTCGTCAGCTCGTGTTGTGAAATGTTGGGTTAAGTCCCGCAACGAGCGCAACCCTTATCCTTTGTTGCCAGCGGTTAGGCCGGGAACTCAAAGGAGACTGCCAGTGATAAACTGGAGGAAGGTGGGGATGACGTCAAGTCATCATGGCCCTTACGAGTAGGGCTACACACGTGCTACAATGGCGCATACAAAGAGAAGCGACCTCGCGAGAGCAAGCGGACCTCATAAAGTGCGTCGTAGTCCGGATTGGAGTCTGCAACTCGACTCCATGAAGTCGGAATCGCTAGTAATCGTAGATCAGAATGCTACGGTGAATACGTTCCCGGGCCTTGTACACACCGCCCGTCACACCATGGGAGTGGGTTGCAAAAGAAGTAGGTAGCTTAACCTTCGGGAGGGCGCTTACCACTTTGTGATTCATGACTGGGGTGAAGTCGTAACAAGGTAACCGTAGGGGAACCTGCGGTTGGATCACCTCCTTACCTTAAAGAACCTGCCTTTGCAGTGCTCACACAGATTGTCTGATGAAAAGTAAGCAGTAAAAAATCTCTGCAGGCTTGTAGCTCAGGTGGTTAGAGCGCACCCCTGATAAGGGTGAGGTCGGTGGTTCAAGTCCACTCAGGCCTACCAAACTCCTTCTTGTAAGGATGAGCGGTACAGAGATTAGCATTTTGCGATGGGGTTATAGCTCAGCTGGGAGAGCGCCTGCCTTGCACGCAGGAGGTCTGCGGTTCGATCCCGCATAGCTCCACCATCCTTTACTGCGACAACACAAAAACTTCAGAGTGTACCTGCGAAGGTGCGCTGCGAAGTTTTGCTCTTTAAAAATCTGGATCAAGCTGAAAATTGAAACGACACACTGTGTCTGCTCTCCGTAATAAGAGCAGATGGTAGGTGTGTTCGAGTCTCTCAAATTTTCGCAATCAGAAGTGAAACAGCTTCGGGTTGTGAGGTTAAGCGACTAAGCGTACACGGTGGATGCCTAGGCAGTCAGAGGCGATGAAGGACGTGCTAATCTGCGATAAGCGTCGGTAAGGTGATATGAACCGTTATAGCCGACGATTTCCGAATGGGGAAACCCAGTGTGATTCGTCACACTATCGTTAAGTGAATACATAGCTTAACGAAGCGAACCAGGGGAACTGAAACATCTAAGTACCCTGAGGAAAAGAAATCAACCGAGATTCCCCCAGTAGCGGCGAGCGAACGGGGAGCAGCCCAGAGTCTGAATCAGCATGTGTGTCAGTGGAAGCGTCTGGAAAGTCGCAGGGTACAGGGTGATACTCCCGTACACGAAGATACACTTGCTGTGAACTCGAAGAGTAGGGCGGGACACGTGGTATCCTGTCTGAATATGGGGGGACCATCCTCCAAGGCTAAATACTCCTGACTGACCGATAGTGAACCAGTACCGTGAGGGAAAGGCGAAAAGAACCCCGGCGAGGGGAGTGAAAAAGAACCTGAAACCGTGTACGTACAAGCAGTGGGAGCCTGATTCGTCAGGTGACTGCGTACCTTTTGTATAATGGGTCAGCGACTTATATTCTGTAGCAAGGTTAACCGTATAGGGGAGCCGAAGGGAAACCGAGTCTTAACTGGGCGTTAAGTTGCAGGGTATAGACCCGAAACCCGGTGATCTAGCCATGGGCAGGTTGAAGGTTGGGTAACACTAACTGGAGGACCGAACCGACTAATGTTGAAAAATTAGCGGATGACTTGTGGCTGGGGGTGAAAGGCCAATCAAACCGGGAGATAGCTGGTTCTCCCCGAAAGCTATTTAGGTAGCGCCTCGTGAATTCATCTCCGGGGGTAGAGCACTGTTTCGGCTAGGGGGCCATCCCGGCTTACCAACCCGATGCAAACTGCGAATACCGGAGAATGTTATCACGGGAGACACACGGCGGGTGCTAACGTCCGTCGTGAAGAGGGAAACAACCCAGACCGCCAGCTAAGGTCCCAAAGTCATGGTTAAGTGGGAAACGATGTGGGAAGGCACAGACAGCCAGGATGTTGGCTTAGAAGCAGCCATCATTTAAAGAAAGCGTAATAGCTCACTGGTCGAGTCGGCCTGCGCGGAAGATGTAACGGGGCTAAACCATGCACCGAAGCTGCGGCAGCGACACTATGTGTTGTTGGGTAGGGGAGCGTTCTGTAAGCCGTTGAAGGTGGACTGTGAGGTCTGCTGGAGGTATCAGAAGTGCGAATGCTGACATAAGTAACGATAAAGCGGGTGAAAAACCCGCTCGCCGGAAGACCAAGGGTTCCTGTCCAACGTTAATCGGGGCAGGGTGAGTCGACCCCTAAGGCGAGGCCGAAAGGCGTAGTCGATGGGAAACAGGTTAATATTCCTGTACTCGGTGTTACTGCGAAGGGGGGACGGAGAAGGCTATGTTGGCCGGGCGACGGTTGTCCCGGTTTAAGCATGTAGGCGGAGGTTCCAGGTAAATCCGGAACCTTACTAACGCTGAGGTGTGATGACGAGGCACTACGGTGCTGAAGCAACAAATGCCCTGCTTCCAGGAAAAGCCTCTAAGCATCAGGTAACATCAAATCGTACCCCAAACCGACACAGGTGGTCAGGTAGAGAATACCAAGGCGCTTGAGAGAACTCGGGTGAAGGAACTAGGCAAAATGGTGCCGTAACTTCGGGAGAAGGCACGCTGATGGTAAGTGAAGCGACTTGCTCGTGGAGCTGAAATCAGTCGAAGATACCAGCTGGCTGCAACTGTTTATTAAAAACACAGCACTGTGCAAACACGAAAGTGGACGTATACGGTGTGACGCCTGCCCGGTGCCGGAAGGTTAATTGATGGGGTTAGCGGCAACGCGAAGCTCTTGATCGAAGCCCCGGTAAACGGCGGCCGTAACTATAACGGTCCTAAGGTAGCGAAATTCCTTGTCGGGTAAGTTCCGACCTGCACGAATGGCGTAATGATGGCCAGGCTGTCTCCACCCGAGACTCAGTGAAATTGAAATCGCTGTGAAGATGCAGTGTACCCGCGGCAAGACGGAAAGACCCCGTGAACCTTTACTATAGCTTGACACTGAACACTGGTCCTTGATGTGTAGGATAGGTGGGAGGCTTTGAAGCGTGGACGCCAGTCTGCGTGGAGCCAACCTTGAAATACCACCCTTTAATGGCTGGTGTTCTAACGTGGACCCGTAATCCGGGTTGCGGACAGTGTCTGGTGGGTAGTTTGACTGGGGCGGTCTCCTCCTAAAGAGTAACGGAGGAGCACGAAGGTTAGCTAATCCTGGTCGGACATCAGGAGGTTAGTGCAATGGCATAAGCTAGCTTGACTGCGAGAGTGACGGCTCGAGCAGGTGCGAAAGCAGGTCATAGTGATCCGGTGGTTCTGTATGGAAGGGCCATCGCTCAACGGATAAAAGGTACTCCGGGGATAACAGGCTGATACCGCCCAAGAGTTCATATCGACGGCGGTGTTTGGCACCTCGATGTCGGCTCATCACATCCTGGGGCTGAAGTAGGTCCCAAGGGTACGGCTGTTCGCCGTTTAAAGTGGTACGCGAGCTGGGTTTAGAACGTCGTGAGACAGTTCGGTCCCTATCTGCCGTGGGCGCTGGAGAATTGAGGGGGGCTGCTCCTAGTACGAGAGGACCGGAGTGGACGCATCACTGGTGTTCGGGTTGTCATGCCAATGGCACTGCCCGGTAGCTAAATGCGGAAAAGATAAGTGCTGAAAGCATCTAAGCACGAAACTTGCCCCGAGATGAGTTCTCCCTGACCCTTTAAGGGTCCTGAAGGAACGTTGAAGACGACGACGTTGATAGGTCGGGTGTGTAAGCGCAGCGATGCGTTGAGCTAACCGATACTAATGAACCGTGAGGCTTAACCTTACAACGCCGAAGCTGTTTCGGCGGATTTGAAAGACGATTTTCAGCTGATTACAGATTACTCATCACGCCTGAGGGCGGGGTGAACAACAGAATTTGCCTGGCGGCTGTAGCGCGGTGGTCCCACCTGACCCCATGCCGAACTCAGAAGTGAAACGCCGTAGCGCCGATGGTAGTGTGGGGTCTCCCCATGCGAGAGTAGGGAACTGCCAGGCATCAAATTACGTAGTGAACCGGGGCGTTAATCCGGTGGTTACAGAAGTATTCGGTGGAGCGGTAGTTCAGTCGGTTAGAATACCTGCCTGTCACGCAGGGGGTCGCGGGTTCGAGTCCCGTCCGTTCCGCCACCTATTGGAAGCCCTGAGCTAACGCTCAGGGCTTTTTTCTTACCTGTCGTTTGATTATTGCTATAAACGCAAAAATCCTCTGCTTAATACGCTCTTTTTTCACATAGCCTCAGCAGTAATAATCCTCTTTATTAACAAACATGATGAAGAAAAGAGGAATTCAATGACTATCCCTGCATTTGGTCTCGGCACTTTCCGCCTTAAAGACGACGTTGTCATCGCATCCGTTAAAACTGCCCTCGAACTGGGCTATCGCGCGGTTGATACCGCGCAGATCTATGATAACGAAGCTGCGGTCGGCCAGGCCATCGAAGAGAGCGGCGTGCCGCGCGACGAACTTTTTATCACCACCAAAATCTGGATTGAGAACCTCAGCAAAGAGAAATTAATTCCAAGCCTGAAAGAGAGCCTGAAAAAGCTGCGCACCGATTATGTCGATCTGACCTTGATCCACTGGCCATCGCCAAACGACACCGTGTCAGTTGAAGAGTTTATGCAGGCGTTGCTGGAAGCTAAATCCCAGGGGCTGACGCGTGAGATTGGGATTTCTAACTTCACTATCCCGTTGATGGAAAAGGCGATTGCGGCTGTTGGCGCAGAAAATATCGCGACCAATCAGATCGAACTTTCCCCTTATCTGCAGAACCGTCAGGTAGTGGAGTGGGCGCAGCAGCACGACATACATATCACCTCTTATATGACGCTGGCTTACGGCAAAGCGCTAAAAGATGAAACCATTCTGCGTATCGCTGCCAAACATAACGCCACTGCCGCGCAGGTTATCCTGGCGTGGGCGATGGGGGAGGGATATGCGGTGATCCCTTCTTCAACCAAACGTGAAAACCTGGCGAGCAACCTGCTGGCACAGGATCTGACGCTGGATCAGGATGATAAAAAAGCGATTGCGGCACTGGATTGCAACGATCGCCTGGTGAGCCCGGAAGGGCTGGCGCCGAACTGGGATTAATTTAACCCTGCCTCTGTACCCAAAACCCTCTTACAGCTCCTTCGGGAGCTGTTTTACATGCTCGCTCAGAAAGTCGATAAAGGCCCTGATGCGGGTACTTACCGCTCTGTCACTGTAATAGACCGCGCTGAAGGGCATCTCAACCGGCAGGCGCTTATCCGCCATCAGCTCCACCAACTCCCCCCTGGCAATCTCTTTATCAATCATATAATCCGAAAGACAGGCAATCCCGTTCCCTTCAAGGCATAACTGCTTGAGCGTCTCGCCGCTGTTCGAGGATAACCCGCTCACCACTTCATGAAGCTGGCCGTCCCGGCAGGCAAGGGGCCAGGTGTTAAGGGAAACCGGCTCCGTAAAGCCCAGGCACAGATGCTGCTTGAGCTCCTCAATCGTCTCAGGCTTGCCGAAACGGGCAATATAGGCCGGAGAGGCGATGATTTTGCGATAACTGGTGAACAGCGGGCGTGCCCGCAGACTGGAGTCGGTCAGCGTCCCGGCGCGGATCGCCACATCCACCTTGCGCTCAATCAGGTTAATAAAGGTTTCTGATGAGACCAGAGACAGCGACATTTCCGGATAACGCTCGCGGAAAGGTTTAATTAAAGGCATCAGAAAATGGAGCACCACGGGGGTGGCGGCGTCGATACGCAACAGGCCGCGCGGCGTGCTCCGGGTTTCCATAATCTCTGTTTCTGCCGCCGCCATCTCCTGCAGGATAGACTGCACGCGACGGAAATAACGTTCGCCTTCTTCTGTCAGGCTTAGCTGGCGGGTCGTCCGGTTCAGAAGGCTGACGCCCAGCTTCATCTCCAGCTTTTTTACCGACCGACTGACGGCTGAATTGGCCTGACCGAGCTGTTCGGCGGCGCGGCTAAAGCTGCCGCTCTCAACGACGGCGACAAAGATCGCCAGTTCCTCAGAGGTTGCTTTCATTGTTGCTTAATCCGCAAAATTGTATTGATACTTTGAGCATTTTTGTTATTTAAACACTGGCGCATACTCCGTGTCATCTTAATCCTGATGAGACGGAGTTTTATATGCCTCTGGCGCTACTTGCCCTGACGATCAGTGCCTTTGCAATCGGCACTACCGAATTTGTTATTGTAGGTCTGGTTCCAACAATTGCAGACCAGCTTGCCATCTCCCTGCCTTCTGCGGGTCTGCTGGTTTCCATCTATGCCCTGGGCGTGGCGATCGGCGCGCCGGTGCTGACTGCCCTTACAGGCCGTCTGCCGCGTAAACAACTGCTGATGGCGTTGATGGTACTTTTCACCGCCGGCAATATTCTTGCCTGGCAGGCACCTGATTACACCACCCTGGTGATTGCCCGTCTGCTGACCGGCCTTGCCCATGGGGTCTTCTTCTCCATCGGCTCGACCATCGCGACAAGCCTGGTGCCTAAAGAGAAAGCAGCCTCTGCCATTGCCATCATGTTTGGTGGTTTAACCGTGGCGCTGGTTACCGGTGTCCCATTGGGCACCTTTATCGGACAGCATTTTGGCTGGCGTGAAACGTTTCTTGCGGTCTCGCTGCTGGGGGTGATCGCTTTGATCAGCAGTCTGATACTGATCCCGTCGAACATTCCGGGTCGTGCGGCAGCAACGCTGCGCGATCAGGTGAAGGTACTGACCCATCCTCGCCTGCTGATGATCTACGCCATTACGGCGCTGGGTTACGGCGGCGTGTTTACCGCCTTTACCTTCCTGGCACCCATGATGCAGGATCTGGCCGGATTCTCACCGAGCGCAGTCAGTTGGATCCTGCTCGGCTATGGAGTGTCGGTGGCGATCGGCAACATCTGGGGCGGCAAGCTGGCAGATAAGCACGGCGCCGTTCCGGCACTAAAAATTATCTTTGCCGCACTGGTTGTCTTGCTGATGGTCTTCCAGTTTACCGCCTCGATGCAATATGCCGCGCTGGCGACGGTACTGGTGATGGGGATCTTCGCCTTCGGCAACGTACCGGGCCTGCAGGTCTACGTGGTACAGAAAGCCGAGCTCTATACCCCTAATGCCGTGGATGTCGCCTCTGGTTTGAACATCGCCGCTTTCAACGTGGGCATTGCGCTGGGGTCTATTATTGGCGGGCAGACCGTAGAGCACTTTGGTCTGGCACAAACGCCATGGATTGGGGCGGTAATTGTACTCGCGGCATTGATGCTGATTGGCCTGAGCGGTCGCCTGGATAAGACCCCTCGTGTTGTGATGGAATAAGTTGGTGTAAGCACTTGCTAACAAAACCAAACAGCGGTTTATCAGTAATTGCGTTGAAAGTGTGAGCTTAAAACCCTATAACATTAGAACCCGCTCCTGTTTCTGGACGGGTTCTGTCTATAGAGGTCGTTTCACATCGTGCGAAAAAATACCTATGCCATGCGTTATGTTGCCGGACAACCTGCGGAGAGAATTTTGCCTCCGGGGTCGTTTGCGAGCATTGGCCAGGCGTTGCCCGCGGGCGCACCTTTAAGCAGTGATGAAAAAATCCGGGTGCTGGTGTGGAATATCTTCAAACAGCAGCGCGCCGAATGGTTATCCGTTCTGCAAAACTTTGGTAAAGATGCGCACCTGGTGCTGTTGCAGGAGGCGCAAACCACACCAGAGCTGGTCAGGTTTGCGACCACTAACTATCTTGCTGCTGACCAGGTACCGGCATTTGTCCTGCCTCAGCATCCGTCAGGCGTGATGACGCTCTCTGCCGCCCATCCTGTTTATTGCTGCCCGCTGCGGGAACGAGAACCGCTCCTGCGCCTGGCAAAATCTGCCCTGGTCACCGTCTACCCACTGCCGGATACCCGTCTGCTGATGGTGGTGAATATCCATGCGGTTAATTTCAGTCTCGGCGTTGACGTCTACAGCAAACAGTTGCTGCCTATTGGCGATCAGATCGCGCATCACAGCGGTCCGGTGGTAATGGCCGGTGATTTCAATGCCTGGAGCCGCCCGCGGATGAATGCGCTTTATCGCTTCGCGCGTGAGATGTCGCTGCGCGAAGTACGCTTTACTGATGACCAACGTCGCAAGGCGTTTGGCCGCCCGCTCGATTTTGTCTTCTATCGTGGTCTGAACGTCAGTGAAGCCTCAGTGCTGGTGACGCGCGCATCCGATCACAATCCGCTACTCGTCGAATTCAGTCCCGGCAAGCCTGAGAGATAGAGGTATGTCAGGTCTGCCGTGGGGCAGGCCTGTGCGGGTGCTGCCCTTTATTTTTCATCAACCAAAGGACAGCAAAAAATGACAACACAGTCCCATCATGACAACGTAGAAAAACAGTTTGGCTCCCAGGCGAAGGCCTATCTCACCAGCGCGGTTCACGCGTCCGGGCGCGATCTGCAGCGCCTGGCTGAGCGTCTGGCTGACTTTCCCGATGCCAGCGTGCTGGATTTAGGCTGCGGAGCGGGTCATGCCAGCTTTGTGGCGGCACAGCAGGTCGCTCATGTGACGGCATATGACTTATCCAGCCAGATGCTGGAGGTGGTCGCTGCGGCTGCCATTGAGAAGGGGCTGGGGAATATTGCTACCCGCCAGGGTTATGCCGAATCCTTACCCTTCACCGACCACTCTTTTGATATCGTTATCAGCCGCTACTCGGCGCACCACTGGCACGATGTCGGCCAGGCGTTACGCGACGTTAAGCGGGTGCTGAAACCGGGCGGTTTGGTCATCATCATGGATATCATGTCGCCCGGCCATCCTGTTCGGGATATCTGGTTGCAGACGGTTGAAGCCCTGCGTGATACCTCGCATGTCCGTAATTACTCCAGCGGCGAATGGTTATCGATGTTCACTGACGCCGGGCTGATTACGCGGGCGTTGCAGACCGACAGGCTGACCCTGGAGTTCTCTTCATGGATTGCCCGTATGTGCACGCCAGAGGCATTGAGCCAGGCAATTCGTCTCTATCAGGATAGCGCTTCCGCGGAGGTAAAAACCTATTTTGAGCTGCAGGAGGAGGGCTCATTCACCAGCGATACGCTCTTCGCTGAAGCCCGGAAAGCGGGATAAAACAAAAAAGGCACCGGGGGAATCGGTGCCTTTTTTACATCAGGTCTCTGAAATCAGGAATCCGGTGTCGCGTTGTTTTTCACAAACAACGTTATCCGATCGCCAGGCTGCAGATTGTCGGTATCGCTGTTCCAGCGCATCACATCTTTGATGTTCACGCCGTGACGCTTCGCAATACTAGAGAGCGAATCGCCTTTTTGCACGCGATAGGTAATGCTATCGCTGTTATTGGCGAGACGCTGCGCGCTGGTACCCGCGCCAATCGTCAGGTTCTGACCCACTTTCAGGCTGGAGCCGCGCAGCTTGTTCCACTGCTGCAGATCGTTGGTGCTCACGCCAAGACGTGATGCAATACCTGAAAGCGTATCGCCTGTACGTACCTGATAGCTACGGCTGTTAACCGGTGAATTATCCGCGATCAGCGTAGACTGAACCGCAGCAATTTCACCCGCCGCCAGAGATACCCGTAACTGTTCAGCGTGTTTCTGCGGCACCAGAACGTACTTCGGCCCGCTGTTACCCAACGTAGAGCCCTTTACACCTGCGTTAAAGGCTTTCAGTTTGGTGACCGAGATCCCTGCCATATCCGCAACCTGTCTCAGTTCAACAGGATTGTTGATACGCACTCTCGCCAGCGCGCGACTCTCGTCCGAGGTCGGCAGCTTCACGCCGTACTGTTGGCTGTTTTTGAAAATTTCACTCAAAGCCAGCATTTTTGGTACGTATAATTTGGTTTCCCGTGGCAGTGGAAGCGACCAAAAGTCGGTAGGTTTACCCCGTGCTTTATTCGCTTTCATTGCCTTCAGTACACGACCCTCACCGCTGTTATACGCAGCGACAGTCAGCAGCCAGTCACCGTCGAACATCTTGTTCAGACGTTGCATCATGTCGAGTGCTGCAGTCGTCGAAGCGACCACATCACGACGCGCATCGTAGTTGCGGGTCTGTTTTAAACCATAATTTCGCCCTGTGCTCGGAATGATCTGCCAAAGACCTGCGGCCTTGGCGCCAGACGTTGCATGTGGGTCAAAAGCGCTCTCCACTATGGGTAGTAGTACCAGTTCCATAGGCATGTTACGTTTCTTAACTTGCCCTGCTATCCAGTACATATACGGCTCTGCCCGTAAAGTTACATCGTGGAGATAGCTCTTATTGCTTAAATACTTCTGTTTCTGTTCGCGAATCCGGCTGTTTTCCGGAATTCCCATCTTTAGCTCGTCGCCAATAGAGACCCACAAGTCTTGATCCTGTGCGAAAGACGTCCCATCGTCTGCCCATCGCGATTGACTTGTAAACTTCCCTGCTTCCCCTTGACCAGCTGCAGAAAGGCTCTGTGCGTGCTGTTGTACGTTGCCAGTGTTCTGAGACGCCTGGCAACCCACAAGCAGGACAGAGGCGAGTAATATCGCTTTTGCCTTCATGTGTGTGTCAATAGTTGCTTAAAAGACGAGCGATGATAACGACGAATATTTGAAAAGGCAACACACAATTATGAGAAGTTATCTTTCTTAGCCCTTAACCATGCGAAAATCTCTTCAGGTTGTTGCATATTTGTTTCTTCATTAATTTTATTAATTAAATCAACGTCATCAGTTCTGAGAAATAAATTAATTTTACGTTCATTTTTCAGAATTCCGGGGAGTGTTTTTTGTTTTTTTGCACGTAACTCATTAACTTTGCGGTAATAATCCTGAATCGCCGTATCCTCGGGCAAAACGTGCATTGCAAACTTCATATTCGCTAAAGTGTATTCATGTGCGCAACAAATGAGAGTGTCGGCGGGAAGGACGTTAATTTTCTGGAAGGACTGGTACATCTGGGCTGGCGTGCCTTCAAACAGTCTTCCGCAGCCTCCGGAGAACATGGTATCGCCACAAAAAAGATAAGGAAAACTGAAGTACGAGATATGTCCTAAAGTGTGACCCGGTGTGGCAATTACGGAAAACTCCGACGCAAGAATGAGGATCTTTTCTCCATCTTCGACTACGCGGGTAGCTCCTTTATCTTGTGTCTCAGCGGGGCCATAGACCACAAGATGCGGAAATTTTGCACAGATTGCTGCCACGCCGCCCACGTGGTCGTGGTGATGATGGGTCAGAAGAATCGCTTCCGGCTGCCACTGGTTTTGCTCAATGGCCTTCAGCACCGGCTCTGCTTCGCCAGGATCGACGATGATGCAGCGACCTTCATCATTGGTTAAAACCCAGATGTAATTGTCCTGAAAAGCAGGAATACTGATAAGATTCATACATTACCTCTCATAGCGTGGCGGGTGTTTTGATGAAACCGGCAAGGATACCTCAGATTGTCTCAGCACCAGCACATTGGGCGGAATTGCCCTGGGGCGAATATTATCGCGAAGCGCTTGAGCAGCAGCTTAAGCCCTGGTTTGCGAAAATGTATGGTTTTCACCTGCTTAAGATTGGCAATCTGAGCGCGGAAATCAACACCGAAAGTTGCGGGATCTCACATCAGGTTAATGTTTCGCTGGGGGGCGAGCCCGTTCAGGTGAAGGCGGACCCGTTACATTTGCCGTTTGCTGAAAAATCTGTGGATGCCTGCCTGCTGGCGCATTCGTTGCCCTGGTGCGAAGATCCACACCGTTTGCTGCGGGAAGCTGATCGGGTGCTGATTGATGATGGCTGGCTGGTGATCAGCGGGTTTAACCCGATGAGTCTGATGGGACTGCGTAAGCTGGTGCCGGTTCTGCGCCACACCCCGCCGTACAACAGCCGGATGTTCACCCTGATGCGTCAGCTCGACTGGCTGTCGCTGCTCAACTTTGAGGTGATGCACCATAGCGGTTTTCAGGTTTTACCCTGGACGCGGCAGGGCGGGAAGATGCTCAGCACCCATTTCCCGGCGCTGGGCTGTATGCAGCTGATTGTGGCGCGCAAGCGCACCATCCCTCTGACGCTTAACCCCATGAAACAGAGCAAAGCGAAAACGCCGCTGCGTGCCGCCGTGGGTGCGACGCGCCAATACCGTAAGCCCTGATCAGGCTTCCGGTTTATACCCTACATCGTCATGCTGCGGATTCATCGCCGCTGCGCGGGCCAGTTCGTCACAGCGTTCGTTTTCAGGATGCCCGGCGTGGCCTTTCACCCACTCCCACTGGATTTTATGCTGGCTGAGTGCCGCATCCAGACGCTGCCAGAGATCAACATTCTTCACCGGTTTTTTGTCGGCAGTTTTCCAGCCCCGTTTTTTCCAGTTATGGATCCACTGCGTGATCCCCTGGCGCACATACTGGCTGTCGGTGCTCAGCACGATATCGCAGTGCTCTTTCAGCGCCTCAAGGGCCACAATCGCCGCCATCAACTCCATACGGTTGTTGGTGGTCAGGCGATAGCCTTCGTTGAAGGTTTTTTCGTGTTCGCGATAACGCAAAATTGCACCGTAGCCCCCCGGTCCCGGGTTGCCGAGGCACGATCCGTCGGTGTAAATCTCTACCTGTTTACGCATCCTGGCAGACATCCTGTAATCAAAACGGTAAGTCTGACATAAATGGTCGCCATCAGCACTGCAAAATAGAGTCGGTGCGAATTAGCCTTTGAAGGCCTGGCCAGGTTGTTTACAATGTCGCCGTTGAACAGAGCAGGTTTTCAGAATGAGTATTGCAGACACACATAATGCCGACAGGATCATCGTCCTCGATACCGAAACCACCGGTATGAACCAGATCGGTGCTCACTATGAAGGGCACAAGATTATCGAGATCGGTGCGGTAGAGGTGATCAACCGCCGTCTTACCGGCAATAACTTTCACGTTTACCTGAAGCCAGACCGGCTGGTGGACCCGGAAGCCTTTGGCGTTCACGGTATCGCAGATGAATTCTTGCTGGATAAACCCACCTTTGCCGACGTCGCCGATGAGTTCATCGACTACATCAAAGGCGGCGAGTTGGTCATTCATAACGCCTCGTTTGATATCGGCTTTATGGACTATGAATTCAGCAAGCTCAACCGCGGCCTGCCGAAGACCGATACCTTCTGTAAAGTCACCGACAGTCTGGCGATGGCGAGGAGGATGTTCCCCGGCAAGCGTAACAGCCTCGATGCGTTGTGCTCGCGCTATGAAATAGATAACAGCAAACGAACGCTGCACGGGGCATTACTCGATGCCCAAATCCTGGCCGATGTCTATCTGATCATGACGGGGGGCCAGACAGCGCTGGCCTTTAACGCCGAAAATGATTCCCAGCAGCAGTCCGGAGAGAACGAAATTCAGCGCATTGTTCGTCAGGCCAGCGCATTGCGCGTCATTCTTGCCAGCGATGAAGAGTTACTGGAACATGAATCACGCCTGGATCTGGTGCAGAAGAAGGGCGGTAGCTGCCTCTGGCGCAGTTAATTGCGACAGAAATGCTGGTAAAATAACCGTTTGGATCGTTTTTGCAGCAAACGATTCAAAAGCAGAGAAAAAGCATTGACGGGATCGGAGGCAAACCGTAATATCTGCCTCGTTCCCAAGGGAACACAGCGGAGCGGTAGTTCAGTCGGTTAGAATACCTGCCTGTCACGCAGGGGGTCGCGGGTTCGAGTCCCGTCCGTTCCGCCACTATTCAGAAGGCCTGAATCAGCAATGATTCAGGCCTTTCTCGTTTTATCGCGCTGCTGATTTGGCCGGGCAACACGCTTTGATGCTACCCGGCAGATGTTTAGTTAATGCTAAACGGATCCGCATCCTGCCAGGCAGGAAACTTCTCCCGATAGTCTCTCAATGCCGTCAATGACAGCTCGGCGTCAATGCGTGTGGCATGATGCGGCTCTGCGGTGGCGATTATCTCCCCCTGCGGGTTTATCACCCGGCTGTCGCCGCGATAGTGATGCCCATTGCCGTCAGTACCCACCCGGTTGCAGCCCGCGACATAGGCCTGGTTCTCGATTGCCCGTGCGGTCAGCAGCGCCTGCCAGTGCAGCGAGCGCGGGGCAGGCCAGTTAGCGACATATAACGCCAGGTCATAATCGTTACGGTTACGCGACCATACCGGGAAGCGCAGGTCGTAACAGACTAACGGCAGAATGCGCCAGCCGCGCCACTCAAACACCAGCCGCTCATTACCCGCTTCATAATGCTGGTGCTCATCCGCCATGCGGAACAGATGGCGCTTATCGTAGAAATGCACCTTGCCCTCGGGCTCAACCAGCAGAAAACGGTTAACCGGCCCACGTTCGGTCTGCAACGCGGCGCTCCCGGCGATTAACGCCTGAGTTTGCTGCGCTCTGGCCTGCATCCAGGCCACTACATCCTCCTGCGGCAGGGACTGTTTTGCCGCTTCCATGGCAAACCCGGTGGTGAACATTTCAGGCAGGATAATGATGTCGCGTCCGGCGATCCCCTCCAGCTGACGATCAAAATGGCGCAGATTGGCGGGGCCATCCATCCACACCAGCGGTTGTTGCAAAAGCGTAATCTTCAAACCAGGCACAGTAAGACTCCTCGAAGAACCACATTTTGACACTGTAGCACGACAATCAGAGAAACGGGCTGCAATAAAAAACCCCGCACCAGGCGGGGTTGTTTAGCACTGCAACGGGTTATGCGGCTTCCGGTTTACGCACGATCTCTGTCAGCTTTACCGGCTGTGCTGCCAGCTCATCGGCGTCGAAATCATCGACGTTAATACTGCGCAGACGGCTCTCTTCCGCTTTGATCAGCAGGGCAGCGTCGTCCTGACTGATGATGCCCCCGGCGAGGGCCTGTTTCGCCAGCTCATCCAGGCGGGTGAACGGCAGGTTTTTACCGAGCTGTTTGCAGATCTTCTGATGAATCGGATCGGCAGCCATCACATCCAGCAGCGCCTCTTCCAGCAGTCCCACCGGGTTATGCTCGCTCGGGGTCAGGTACTGACCGCGGCCGATACGGGAGCGGGTTGCGCTCGGCACCTGCAGGATCTTCGCCACTTTATGATCCAGCTTATCGGACGGCGCCAGATAGTGACGGCCGGTCGGGAAGATGACCACACGCAGGGCACCGGCGACAACGCGGTTCGGGAAGTTCACCAGCAGATCGTCAATAGCCTGTTCAGCCTGATACAGCGCATCCTGCACGCCCCAGTGCACCAGCGGCAGATCCGCTTCATGACGGCCTTCATCGTCGTAGCGTTTCAGTACCGCAGAGGCGAGGAAGATCTGGCTCAGCACATCACCCAGACGAGCGGAGATACGTTCCCGGCGCTTCAGACTACCGCCCAGCACCGCCATCGACACGTCGGAGAGCAGCGCAAGGTTGGCACTCAGACGGTTCAGATGCTGGTAGTAACGACGGGTAGCATCGCCGGTTGGCGTGGCGCTGGTCAGGCCGCGGGTCAGACCCAGCCAGAAGCTGCGCATTTGGTTACTGCCGACGTGGCCGATGTGTTTAAACAGCAGCTTGTCGAAAGCATCCACGTCATTGTTCTGTGCGGCCGCCATCTCTTCCAGTACGTATGGATGGCAGCGGATTGCGCCCTGACCGAAGATCATCATGCTGCGGGTCAGGATGTTGGCCCCTTCCACGGTAATGGCAATAGGTGCGCCCTGATAGCCGCGTGCCAGGAAGTTACCTTCGCCGAGCATAATGCCTTTCCCGCCAGCGATATCCATCGCGTCGATGATCGACTGCTGCGCACGGTGGGTACAGTGATATTTCACGATGGCGGACAGCACGGCTGGTTTTTCACCCAGCATAATGCCGTAGGTAATTAAGGAGGCAGCTGCATCCATTACGTAGGCGTTGCCTGCGATACGCGCCAGCGGCTCCTCAATCCCTTCCATTTTACCGATAGAGACTTTGAACTGACGGCGGATATGAGCGTAAGCACCAATCCCCATCGCCACCGATTTCAGACCGCCGGTTGAGTTCGACGGCAGGGTAATGCCGCGGCCAACAGACAGACATTCCACCAGCATACGCCAGCCCTGACCGGCCATTTTCGGGCCGCCGATGATGTAATCAATTGGGACAAAGATATCCTGACCGCGGGTCGGACCGTTCTGGAACGGCACGTTCAGCGGGAAGTGACGACGACCAATTTCCACGCCCGGGGTAGAGGTAGGGATCAGCGCACAGGTAATGCCCAGATCCTCTTCACCGCCTAACAACTTATTCGGGTCGGAGAGTTTAAAGGCCAGCCCCAGCACGGTGGCGATTGGCGCCAGCGTAATGTAGCGTTTGTTCCAGGTCAGGCGCATACCCAGCACCTGCTCACCCTGCCAGTCGCCCATGCAGACCACACCGGTATCCGGGATGGCACCGGCATCGGAACCCGCTTCCGGGCTGGTCAGTGCGAAGCATGGGATTTCCAGACCGCGTGCCAGACGCGGCAGGTAGTGATCTTTCTGCTCTTCAGTACCGTAATGTTGCAGCAGTTCGCCCGGGCCTAAGGAGTTAGGCACGCCGACGGTGATCGCCAGGATCCCGGAGACGCCGGACAGTTTTTGCAGCACGCGAGCCTGAGCGTAAGCAGAGAACTCCAGCCCGCCGTACTCTTTCTTGATGATCATCGCAAAGAAGCGGTGCTCTTTTAAAAATGCCCACAGTTCCGGCGGAAGATCGGCCATCTCATGGGTGATCTGGAAGTCATTCGCCATCCGGCAGGCTTCTTCAACCGGACCATCAATGAACGCCTGCTCTTCCGCAGTAAGGCGCGGCTGCGGGTAGTTATGCAGCTTTTTCCAGTCAGGATTGCCCTGGAACAGATCGCCTTCCCACCAGGTGGTGCCCGCATCGATAGCTTCTTTTTCGGTACGCGACATCGGCGGCATGACTTTGCGGAAGCCACGGAATACCGGAGCGGAAATCATCGACTTACGCATGGAAGGGATGTTGAACGGCACCAGCATAATCGCCACCGGCACCAGCACCCAGATATTCCAGATGCCAGCGACGCCGAGCGCAGCGGTCCAGGCCAGTAAGATGAGGCTGCTCAAAAGCAAGCTGACCCGGTGATAGAACAACACCCCGATCAGCATAACGGATAAAAGAATACTTAAAATCATCATAAAGAAATGCTCCCTGTCTTGTAGGAGGTCTGACCACTTGTGATGATATGGTTGTAGTGGATGTTATTTCTTTTAGCAATGCATTCACAAAATAATTACAACCTGGTTCACATTGTTCATGTTTTACGCGGCACAAATAAGCAAAACGCCCGCCGATTCATGCGGCTTTAGCTTCTCGCTTTTACCGCTATCCGGTAAACTTGCTCTGTTATTTCATCAATACTGAAGGATTATCCTCATGTACCAGGATCTTATTCGTAACGAACTGAACGAAGCGGCGGAAACGCTGGCTAACTTTCTGAAAGATGAAGCCAATATTCACGCTATTCAGCGCGCGGCGGTCCTGCTGGCCGACAGCTTCAAAGAGGGCGGTAAAGTGCTCTCCTGCGGCAATGGCGGTTCACATTGTGATGCCATGCACTTTGCCGAGGAGCTGACCGGTCGTTATCGTGAAAACCGTCCGGGCTATCCGGCGATCGCCATCTCTGACGTCAGCCACATCTCCTGCGTGGGCAACGACTTCGGTTACGATCACATCTTCTCCCGCTATGTTGAAGCGGTGGGTCGTGAAGGGGATGTCCTGCTGGGGATTTCCACCTCCGGCAACTCCGGTAACGTGATCAAAGCGATTGAAGCGGCACGCGAGAAGGGGATGAAAGTCATTACCCTGACCGGCAAAGACGGCGGCAAAATGGCGGGTACGGCGGATATCGAAATTCGCGTGCCTCACTTCGGTTACGCTGACCGTATTCAGGAAATTCACATCAAAGTGATCCATATCCTGATTCAGTTAATCGAAAAAGAGATGGTTAAGTAAGACTTCGCTGGGGGCATATCGCCCCCGCAGTTGTGGAGGTGATGTATGTGCGAACTGCTCGGGATGAGCGCCAATGTGCCGACCGATATCTGCTTCAGTTTTACCGGGCTGGTGCAGCGCGGTGGAGGAACCGGGCCGCATAAAGACGGCTGGGGTATCACCTTCTACGAAGGGAAAGGCTGTCGCACGTTCAAGGATCCACAACCCAGCTTTAACTCCCCGATTGCCAGACTGGTGCAGGATTATCCGATTAAATCCCGCTCGGTGGTGGCCCATATTCGCCAGGCCAACCGCGGCGAAGTCGCGCTGGAAAATACCCATCCGTTTACCCGCGAGCTGTGGGGACGCAACTGGACCTATGCTCATAACGGCCAGCTGAGCGGTTACAAGTCGCTGGAGACCGGCAACTTCCGTCCGGTGGGGGAAACCGACAGTGAAAAAGCCTTCTGCTGGCTGCTGCATAAGCTGACCGAGCGCTATCCACGCACCCCGAGCAACATGACCGCAGTGTTTAAATACATTGCGTCGCTGGCGTCCGAGCTACGTGAGAAGGGCGTGTTTAACATGCTGTTGTCTGACGGGCGCTACGTGATGGCGTTCTGCTCCACGAATCTGTTCTGGATCACCCGCCGGGCGCCGTTTGGCGTGGCAAAGCTGCTGGATCAGGATGTGGAAATTGACTTTCAGAAAGAGACCACACCGAACGATGTGGTTACTGTGATTGCAACGCAGCCGCTGACGGGCAACGAAGCCTGGCAAAAGATTATGCCAGGCGAGTGGATCTTATTTTGTCTCGGGGAGCGTGTAGTTTGACGCCAGCTGTGGCTGGACGACTTCGTGGCTCAGCGGCTTGCTGACCACGTAACGTCCATCCACCACCGAAACAGTCGGCGGCTTACGGGTCTGCTGGAAGTAGTCATAACCCGGTTTCAGCTGTTTCCAGAACTCCGCGTAGTAGGACGTTTTGTGACGCGCCATATTGGCATCGGTCATCCGGAACGGATAGATGCTCACCTGCACGGCAGACTGGCCAAACACCAACGCCCCGGTCACAAACTGGAAGATCTCATCAATCCCGCTGTCGGTCATGGCGTAGCAGCCAACGGAAACACATGCCCCGTGGATCATCAGGTATTTACCGTCATAGCCATGCGCACGGTCATAGGCATTCGGAAAGCCGATGTTGATGGCTTTATAGAAGCGGCTGTCGGGTTTTAGCTGGCTACGCTGAACGCTGTAGAACCCCTCCGGGCTTTTAAAATCGCCCTGACGCTGTTTCGGGCCGAGGCCGCCGGAGTAGTTACAGATTTTATAGCTGTCGAGCAGCTGATACGTCTCACCCATCTTCACAAACAGGTCTAACGTACGCTCTTCCTTGAAGATCTGGATATAGACCGGAGAGCCCATCAACTGCTGCTTGTATTCTTTGCTCACTGGCGTCGTGGAGCTGTTGCTGCTGAGCAGCCCGGCAAACGAAACGCACGGAATAAGAAGCATCGCAATGAACAATGCGATTTTACGCATACTACATGTTCCTTGATAAAACATAACCAACTTGCCAGGACGGCAAAAGAGAGCCGAAATCAGATTTGTCTGTATCGGGCGTGCTCACATTAGCACCACTGCATTTTTTCGCAAGCGCCAGCTCGACGGTTTACAAAATAGTTTTCCCTTATAACCTGGATCGGTCGCGCTGGCATTGAGAACTTTGCGTAATCGGTCGCATTTTAGCACCTGCCGCTGCGTTATCTCTGCCTCCTGATAGGTGAAAATGGTACACTGCGCCCGTCTTATGACCGAAGGGTAAGAAAGGACGCTTTTTCAGGATCATCCGCGATCCTGCTGTTCACACAGGCGAGTTCTCGCCGCCTTTCTTTATCCTGTGCAACGACTTCTGACTCGTCCGCCCCTCTGGGCGGAACGGTTATTCATGGATATCAACTAACACTATGATCAGAATAAGAAAAGGACTTGATTTGCCGATTTCCGGCATTCCCGTACAGCAGATTTCGCCCGGTGCAACACCGCGCCATATAGCGATCCTCGGGGACGATTACCTGGGGATGCGTCCCACCATGCTGGTGCAGGAGGGCGACAGCGTCATGAAGGGCCAGGCGCTTTTCGAGGATAAAAAAAATCCCGGCGTCCTCTTCACCGCACCCGCCAGCGGAACGGTAGTGGCCATTCATCGTGGCGAGCGTCGGGTACTGCAATCGGTGGTGATCCGGCTGGAGGGCGATCGGCAGCGCGAGTTTACCCGTCACGATACTGCTGACCTGCCCACGCTTTCACGCCAGTCGGTGCAGGCGCAACTGCTGGAATCAGGGCTGTGGACGGCGCTGCGTACCCGTCCATTCAGCAAAACCCCGGTGCCTGGCACCGTGCCTGCCGCCATTTTCGTCACCGCCATCGACACCAATCCGCTCAGCGCCGACCCGCAGCCGATTATCCTGGCCCAGCGTCAGGCATTTGATGCCGGACTGACCCTCCTGACGCGCCTGACGGACGGTAAAGTACATGTCTGCCAGGCGGGCGGCGGCAAGCTGGGTGGGCACCCGCAAGGGAAGGTGACGTTCAACGCCTTCGCCGGGCCGCATCCGGCAGGCTTGCCAGGGACGCATATCCATTTCCTGGAAGCCGTCAGCCTGACCAAACAGGTCTGGCATCTGAACTACCAGGAGGTGATCGCCATCGGCAAGCTGTTCACCACCGGCGAGCTTTGTACCGAGCGGGTTATCGCCCTCGGCGGCCCGCAGATGCGCAACCCACGTCTGGTGCGCACCTGCCTGGGGGCAGATCTTAATGACCTGCTGGCGGACGAAACCCTGGACGGCGAAAACCGTCATATTTCGGGTTCAGTTCTGAGCGGCAGGCATGCCACAGGCACCCACGCGTATCTCGGGCGCTTTCATCTCCAGGTCAGCGTGGTGAAAGAGGGGCGCGAGAAAGAGCTGTTCGGCTGGGTGATGCCCGGCAGAGAGAAGTTCTCCGTCACCCGCACCACGCTCGGCCACTTCCTGCGCAACAAGCTGTTCAACTTCTCCACCGACACCAACGGCGGCGAGCGGGCGATGGTGCCCATCGGCAATTACGAGCGCGTAATGCCGCTCGACATCCTGCCGACCCTGCTGCTGCGCGATCTGCTGGCGGGCGATACTGACAGTGCCCAGGCGCTGGGCTGCCTCGAGCTGGATGAAGAAGATCTGGCCCTGTGCACCTACGTTTGCCCCGGTAAATACGAATACGGACCCGTATTGCGCGAGGTATTAACCCGCATTGAGCAGGAAGGATAACTGATGGGCCTGAAACATCTCATTGAGAAGCTGGAGCCGCACTTTACCCACGGCGGCAAGCTGGAAAAGTACTACCCGCTGTTTGAAGCGACCGCGACGCTGTTCTATACGCCTGGCCAGGTCACCAAAGGGGCCGCGCACGTGCGCGACGCCATCGACCTCAAGCGCATGATGATCCTCGTCTGGTTCGCGGTGTTCCCGGCGATGTTCTGGGGCATGTACAACGTCGGCCTGCAGACTATCCCGGCGCTGACGCATCTTTATGATGCCCAGCAGCTGCCGCAGATTATCGCGGGGGACTGGCACTACCGGGTGGCGCAGATGCTGGGGGTCAGCTTTACCCCTGATGCCGGTTGGATCAGCATGATGACCCTGGGGGCGGTCTATTTCCTGCCCATCTACCTGACGGTCTTCCTGGTCGGCGGCTTCTGGGAAGTGCTGTTCGCGATTATCCGTAAGCACGAGATCAACGAAGGCTTCTTTGTCACCTCCATTCTGTTTGCCCTGATTGTCCCGCCAACGCTGCCGCTGTGGCAGGCGGCGATGGGCATCAGCTTTGGCGTGGTGATGGCGAAGGAGATCTTCGGCGGTACCGGGCGTAACTTCCTCAACCCGGCCCTTGCCGGACGTGCGTTCCTGTTCTTTGCCTACCCGGCGCAAATCTCCGGCGATCTGGTCTGGACGGCGGCGGATGGTTTCTCCGGTGCGACGCCGCTGTCGCAGTGGGCCGCCCACGGCGGCGAGGCGCTGGTCAACAACGCCACCGGGCAACCGGTCAGCTGGTTCGATGCCTTTATCGGTACCATTCCGGGCTCGATAGGCGAAGTCTCCACGCTGATGATCCTGATTGGTGGTGCCATCATTCTGTTTGGCCGCGTCGCCTCCTGGCGCATCGTGGCTGGCGTCATGCTCGGCATGATCCTCACCGCAACGCTGTTTAATCTGATCGGCTCGACGACTAACCCGATGTTCGCCATGCCGTGGTACTGGCATCTGGTGCTGGGCGGTTTCGCCTTCGGCATGATGTTTATGGCCACCGACCCGGTGTCAGCCTCCTTTACCGATAAAGGCAAATGGTGGTACGGGGCGCTGATCGGTGTGATGTGTGTACTGATCCGCGTCGTGAACCCGGCCTACCCGGAAGGGATGATGCTGGCGATCCTGTTCGCCAACCTGTTTGCGCCGCTGTTCGATTACCTGGTAGTGCGGGCCAACATCAAACGGAGGAAGGCGCGTGGCTGAGATAAAAAATAATGACAGCATCGGCAAGACGCTGATGGTGGTCATCGTGTTGTGCCTGGTCTGCTCCATCGTGGTGGCGGGCTCTGCGGTAGGGCTTAAGTCCCGTCAGCAGGAACAACGCGCCCTCGATAAGCAACGTAACATTCTGGCGGTGGCCGGCCTGATGCAGGGCGAAATGAGCGCCGAAGATGTGGCGCAGACCTTTGCCGAACGCATCACCCCGCGTCTGGTGGATCTCAATACAGGCGAGCTGCTTGAGAGCGATCCGTCCAGCTACAACCAGGCGCAGGCGCTGAAAGATCCACAGCGCAGCACCGTGCTGGAGGCCAGTCAGGATCCGGCTGGCATCAAGCGTCGCAGCAACACGGCGGAGATCTACCTGGTGCGGGATGAGCAACAACGCGTCCAGGAGCTGGTTCTGCCGGTGTACGGCAACGGATTGTGGTCGATGATGTATGCCTTCGTCGCCCTCAATACTGATGGCCGCACGGTTAAAGGCATCACTTATTACGACCAGGGCGAAACCCCGGGGCTGGGTGGCGAAGTAGAGAATCCGGCCTGGCGGGCGCAGTTTGTCGGCAAAAAGGTGCTGGATGATAACGGTCAACCGGCGCTGAAAGTGATGAAAGGGGCCGCACGTCCGGGGGATGAGTACGCTGTCGATGGCCTCTCTGGTGCCACGCTGACCTCAAACGGCGTTCAGCACAGCTTTGATTTCTGGATGGGTGAGCTGGGCTTTGGACCCTTTCTTAAAAAGGTACGTGAAGGAGAGCTGAACAATGGCTGATGCGGGCGAACTGAAAGAAGTTAAACGGGTTCTTATCGGGCCGCTGATCGCCAACAACCCGATTACCCTGCAGGTCCTGGGGGTCTGTTCGGCGCTGGCGGTGACCACCAAGCTGGAAACCGCGGTGGTGATGACCCTGGCGGTAACTCTGGTGACGGCGTTTTCCAGCATGTTCATCTCGATGATCCGCCACCACATCCCCAACAGCGTGCGCATTATCGTGCAGATGGCGATCATCGCCTCGCTAGTGATCGTGGTGGATCAGCTGCTGCGGGCCTTTGCCTACGAAACCTCAAAACAGCTGTCGGTGTTTGTCGGCCTTATTATCACCAACTGCATCGTGATGGGGCGGGCAGAAGCCTACGCCATGAAGATGCCGCCGCTGGCGAGCTTTATGGATGGCATCGGCAACGGTCTTGGCTACGGCGTGATCCTGCTGACGGTCGGTTTCCTGCGCGAGCTGATCGGCAGCGGCAAACTGTTTGGTATCACCGTGTTCGATACCGTGCAAAACGGCGGCTGGTATCTGCCGAACGGCCTGTTCCTGCTGGCCCCCAGCGCGTTCTTCATTATCGGTTTGCTGATCTGGGCGGTGAGAACCTGGCGCCCTGAGCAGCAGGAAAAGGAGTAACCGACAATGGCTCATGACCTGAGTTTGTTTGTGCGGGCGGTGTTTGTTGAAAACATGGCGCTCGCGTTTTTCCTCGGCATGTGTACGTTCCTCGCCGTGTCCAAAAAGGTGTCGACCGCCTTCGGCCTGGGCGTTGCCGTTACGGTGGTGCTGGGGCTGTCGGTGCCGATCAACAACCTGGTCTTTAACCTGGTGCTGCGCGACAGCGCGCTGGTGGATGGCGTTGATCTGAGCTTCCTCAACTTCATCACCTTCATTGGGGTGATCGCGGCGCTGGTGCAAATCCTCGAGATGATCCTCGATAAATACTTCCCGTCACTCTACACCGCGCTGGGCATCTTCCTGCCGCTGATTGCCGTGAACTGCGCCATTTTCGGCGGCGTGTCGTTCATGGTGCAACGTGATTACAACTTTAGCGAGTCGGTGGTCTACGGCTTCGGCTCCGGCATTGGCTGGATGCTGGCTATCGTGACGATGGCGGGCCTGCGTGAAAAAATGAAGTATGCCAACGTGCCGGCCGGGTTGCGCGGCTTAGGGATCACCTTTATCACCACCGGTCTGATGGCGCTGGGCTTTATGTCCTTCTCCGGTGTGCAGCTGTAAGGGCAAACTGTATGGAAATTATTCTTGGCGTGGTGATGTTTACGCTGATCGTGCTGGTGCTCTCGGGGCTGATTCTGGTGGCGCGGTCAAAGCTGGTGAATTCCGGCGATGTGATCATTGAGATTAACGATGAGGCGGATAAGCAGATCCGCACCCCTGCGGGTGACAAGCTGCTGAATACGCTCTCCGGCAATGGCATTTTTATCTCTTCTGCCTGCGGCGGCGGTGGCTCCTGCGGGCAATGCCGGGTCACGGTCAAAGAGGGGGGCGGCGATATCCTGCCGACCGAACTGTCGCACATCAGCAAGCGTGAGGCGAAAGAGGGTTGTCGTCTGGCCTGCCAGGTGGCGGTGCGTCAGAACATGAAGATTGAGCTGCCGGAGGAGATCTTCGGCGTGAAAAAGTGGCAGTGTGAGGTTATCTCCAACGATAACAAAGCCACCTTCATTAAAGAGCTGAAGCTGCGGGTGCCCGATGGCGAAGACGTGCCGTTCCGCGCGGGTGGCTACATTCAGATCGAATGCCCGGAGCATACCGTCGCCTATAAAGACTTTGACGTGCCGGATGAGTACCGCGGCGACTGGGATAAATTCAACCTGTTCCGCTTTGTCTCTGAGGTTAAGGAGCCGACGCTGCGCGCCTACTCCATGGCCAACTACCCGGACGAGAAGGGCATCATCATGCTCAACGTGCGTATCGCCACGCCGCCGCCAGGCGTACCGGATGCACCGCCGGGGATCATGTCATCCTATATCTGGTCGCTGAGAGCGGGCGATAAGGTAACTATCTCCGGTCCGTTTGGTGAGTTCTTTGCCAAAGAGACCGATGCCGAAATGGTATTCATCGGTGGGGGGGCCGGGATGGCGCCGATGCGCTCGCACATCTTTGATCAGCTTAAGCGTCTGGGTAGCAAACGTAAGATCAGCTTCTGGTACGGCGCCCGCTCGCTGCGGGAGATGTTCTATCAGGAGGAGTTTGAACAGCTGGCGCGGGATAACCCAAACTTCAGCTTCCACATTGCGCTGTCCGATCCGCTGCCGGAAGATAACTGGACCGGTTACACCGGGTTCATTCATAACGTGCTGTATGAAAATTACCTCAAACACCACGCTGCTCCGGAAGACTGCGAGTTCTACATGTGCGGGCCGCCAATGATGAACGCCGCGGTGATCAAAATGCTGCAGGATCTCGGCGTGGAAGATGAGAACATCATGCTGGATGATTTTGGAGGCTGATGATGGTGACCTTCCTGCTGACCTTCGCGATCTTTGTGCTGGTGATATTTGGCATGTCGCTCGGCTGGCTGATTAAGCGTAAAAGCATTCAGGGCAGCTGCGGCGGCATCTCTTCGCTGGGGATGGAGAAAGTCTGCGACTGCCCGGAGCCGTGCGACGCGCGTAAAAAGCGCATGGAACGCGAAGCACAGCGCCAGCAAAACCGAATCCTCTGAACGAAACAGGCCGCAACAGCGGCCTGTTTTTTTTACTTAACCCACGCTCTGGCCTGGGCCGGAGAATCCACCATCACCCCATCGGCCCCCAACGTTTGGGCTTTCTGATAATCCTCAGCGGAGTTAACACCAAGCAGGATCACATGGGCATTCCCCTGTGAGCGGAAACAGTCCATCGCCTCCTTATCCCATGTCAGGGTAGCCGGGGAGATACCATCCCCCAGTGTGAATTTCTCCACCACTTCCACCTTGCGATTCAGCTCCAGCCCGTACCAGTACGCATCCATTTTCTTTGCCGGGGTCTGGCAAACGTGGTTCAGGGAGATATTCGCCAGCCGGGTGCGGGTTTCACTCCGGGTGACAAAGCGCGGCACCTCTGCAGGCAGAGCATCCAGATAGCGATCCTCTGTGGAATAGACGCGAACACGCGCCAGGCTGTTGGTCTCTTTCAGCACGCCAAGCAGCTGTTTGCCCATCTCAGCCGGATCGGCGTCGGGGGATTTAATATCGATGTAAAAGTGTACGTCAGGCCAGCGTTCCAGTACCGCTTTCAAGGTCGGAATGGTGGTTCCGGCGACCTTTTCTTTCCATTTTGCACCGGCATCAAAGGTCGCCAGCTCGGCCTGGGTGTACTGAGAGACGTTGCCCTTTGCTGCGGTTAACGCGCTGAGATCGCTCGGGCGATAGAGAACGGGCACGCCGTCACGGCTGAGCTGCACGGTGACCCAGATCGCCTGAGCGCGGTTTTCCAGCGCAAGCTGGATGGCCGGAAGCGTATTCTCCGGCGCATCGGCGGTTCCCCCGCGGTGAGCGATAATTTGTGGGCTGGCCCAGGCGGAGGTCGTTAGCAGAAGTGAAGCGATAATCATCTTTTTCATGAATAATTTTCCATTTTAAATCATGTAATTCAATGAGTTGTAAATGCCCAATGGCTTATCCTTGTACCACGGTTTAATGACAGAAGTGCGACAGTAAATCTGCTGACGCATTTTTTGCACTTTGTTATACTGTGCATAATTACAGGTGTGGTGAAGATGATGCGCAAAATAATCCATGTCGATATGGACTGTTTTTTTGCTGCGGTGGAAATGCGGGATAATCCGGCGCTACGGGATATCCCCATTGCCATTGGCGGTAGTCGTGTGCAGCGCGGAGTGATCAGTACCGCGAACTACCCGGCACGTAAATTTGGCGTGCGCAGCGCCATGCCGACCGCGATGGCGTTAAAACTCTGCCCGCACCTCACCTTGTTACCAGGCCGTTTCGAGGCCTACAAAGAAGCGTCCCACCATATTCGTGAGATCTTCTCCCGCTACACTTCCCTGATCGAACCCCTGTCGCTGGACGAAGCCTATCTGGATGTCACCGACAGCCTTCACTGTCACGGCTCCGCCACGTTGATGGCCCAGGAGATCCGTCAGACGATTTTTGATGAACTGCAGCTCACCGCCTCGGCGGGCGTCGCGCCGGTTAAATTTCTCGCCAAAATCGCCTCGGATCTCAATAAGCCCAACGGCCAGTATGTGATCACCCCTGACGAAGTGCCGGCGTTTATCAAAACGCTGCCGCTGGGCAAGATCCCCGGCGTAGGGAAAGTCTCTGCGGCAAAGCTGGAGAACCTGGGGCTGCGCACCTGTGAAGATGTGCAGAACAGCGATCTGGGGATGCTGTTAAAGCGCTTCGGTAAGTTTGGCCGGGTGCTGTGGGAGCGGAGCCAGGGCATTGATGAGCGCAATGTTAACAGCGAGCGGCTGCGTAAATCGGTGGGGGTGGAACGCACCCTGGCGGAGGATATTCATGACTGGGCAGACTGCGAAGCCATTATCGTCGGGCAGCTCTATCCTGAGCTGGAGCGGCGGCTGGCGAAGGTCAAACCGGATCTGCTGATTGCCCGCCAGGGGGTAAAACTCAAGTTCAACGATTTTCAGCAAACCACCCAGGAGCACGTCTGGCCGCGGCTGAACAAAGAGGATTTGATTGCCACCGCGAAGAAAACCTGGGAAGAGCGTCGGGCAGGGCGGGGAGTACGGCTGGTGGGGTTGCATGTCACGCTGCTGGATCCGCAGCTGGAGCGGCAGTTAGTGCTGGGGCTGTAAAAAAGCCCGGTGGCGCTGACGCTTACCGGGCCTGGGTATTTCTCCCTCTCCCTGTGGGAGAGGGCTGGGGTGAGGGGATTACTTCGCCGGGATCGCTTTCAGCAGTTCGGTCAGCAGGGTCCAGTAATGGCCCACGCTTTCGATATGCACCTGCTCATCCGGAGAGTGAGGACCGGTAATGGTCGGCCCGATGGAAACCATATCCATATCCGGGTACGGTTTCTTGAACAGACCACACTCCAGACCCGCGTGGATCACCTGAATGTTCGGCGTGCTGTTGAACAGACGCTGATAGGTTTCACGCACCAGCGCCATCACCGGTGAACTCGCATCTGGCTGCCAGCCCGGGTAGCTGCCTTTGGCGACGGTTTGCGCGCCAGACAGTTTGCCCAGAGATTCCAGCATGCTCACCACGTACTCTTTCCCGCTGTCGATCAGGGAGCGGATCAGGCAGATAATCTCTGCGCTGTCGTCAGCCATGGTCACCACGCCGACGTTCAGGGAGGTTTCTACCACGCCTTTCGCCACGTCAGAGTTGCGGATCACGCCGTTTGGCGTAGCGTTCAGCAGCTGAACAAAGCGGTCGCGGGACTGTTCAGTCAGCGCAGCTTTATCCGTCGTAACCGCTTCCAGCACCACGGTCAGGTTCTTCTCTTTCGCTTCCAGTTCGTTTTTCAGGATATCCAGATAGACGGTGGAGAGCTTTTTCAGCGCATCGGCTTTGTCTGCGGCAACGGCCACGGTGGCAAAGGCTTCACGCGGGATCGCGTTACGCAGCGTACCGCCGTTGAAATCCACCAGACGCAGATCCAATTCGGCAGCATGACCGGCCAGGAAGCGGGCCAGCAGCTTGTTGGCATTGCCTAACCCTAAGTGAATGTCACCGCCGGAGTGGCCGCCTTTCAGCCCTTTCAGCGTCAGCTTGAAGGTCTGGAAGCCTGTCGGGATCGCTTCACGAGTCAGCGGCAGGGTGGAGATAAAGTCGATACCGCCCGCGCAACCCATGTAGATTTCGCCTTCCTCTTCGGAATCGGTATTGATCAGGATATCCGCCTGCAGCCAATTCGCCTGCAGACCAAAGGCGCCATCCATCCCGGCTTCTTCGGTCATGGTCAGCAGCACTTCCAGCGGACCATGCTCAACGCGATCGTCTGCCAGTACCGCCAGCGCAGAGGCCATACCGATACCGTTATCGGCACCCAGAGTGGTGCCGCGGGCTTTGATCCACTCGCCGTCGATGTACGGCTGAATCGGATCTTTGGTGAAATCGTGAACGGTGTCGTTGTTCTTCTGTGGAACCATGTCCAGGTGCGCCTGGAGCACAACCGGTTTACGGTTTTCCATCCCGGCGGTGGCAGGTTTACGGATCAGAATGTTGCCAACCTGGTCGCGTTCGGCGTGCAGCCCTTTTTCCTTCGCCCAGCCCATGATGTGTTCGGCAAGCTGTTCTTCGTGATAAGACGGGTGAGGAATGGAGCAGATTTTGGCAAAAATATCCCACAGCGGTTGTGGCGATAACTGAGACAGTTCAGACACAGTAAGTCTCCTTGTCGATGGCCTGCAGACAATGTTGCAGGTCACGGGGTTAGCAGGTTTAGAGTTACCACAAGTCAGACTTGCGAGGTGGGTTCGAGAATACCACTTTCTCTGTCGGCTGGTAGGGGTTAGCAAGTAAAAACTCCGGGCCGGGCCGCTTAGCACTGGTTTTTAGTGCTTCAGATCTCTATAATCTCGCGCAACCATTTTCCCCCTCGAACACTTTTTAAGCCGTATATAAACAGGCTGGGACAATTCACATGAGCGAAAAATACATCGTCACCTGGGACATGTTGCAGATTCATGCACGTAAACTGGCTGCACGCCTGATGCCATCTGAGCAGTGGAAAGGCATCATCGCGGTTAGCCGCGGTGGCCTGGTACCGGGGGCATTGCTGGCACGTGAGCTGGGTATTCGCCATGTCGATACCGTGTGCATCTCCAGCTACGACCACGACAACCAGCGTGAGCTGAAAGTGCTGAAACGCGCTGAAGGCGATGGTGAAGGTTTCATCGTGATTGACGATCTGGTTGATACCGGCGGTACAGCAGTCGCCATTCGCGAAATGTATCCAAAAGCCCATTTCGTTACCATCTTCGCTAAGCCAGCCGGTCAGCCGCTGGTTGACGATTATGTGATTGATATCCCGCAGGATACCTGGATCGAGCAGCCATGGGATATGGGCGTAGTATTCGTCCCACCTATTTCAGGCCGCTAATCCATACATTTTTAACGCCCGGTGATGCCGGGCGTTATTTTTTTCGCCCTTGTCGCGTTACAATGATGCCCTCTGACGTATCTTAAGAGGCAGCGCGCAATGTCCCAGGCGAATCTCAGCGAAATTCTCTTCAAGCCCAAATTCAAACACCCGGAAACCTCGACGCTGGTTCGTCGCTTCAACAGTGGCGTACAACCGTCAGTGCAATCGGCGCTGGATGGCAAAAACATCCCGCACTGGTATCGCATGGTTAACCGTCTGATGTGGATCTGGCGCGGCATCGATCCTCGTGAAATTCTGGATGTGCAGGCGCGTATCGTGATGAGTCAGGCCGAACGTACCGACGACGATCTGTACGACACGGTGGTAGGCTATCGCGGTGGCAACTGGATTTACGAATGGGCAACCCAGGCGATGATCTGGCAGCAAAAGGCGAGCCAGGAAGAAGATCCCTTGCTAAGCGGCAAGCACTGGCTGCATGCCTGTAACCTCTACAGCATTGCGGCTTACCCGCACCTGAAAGGCGACGAACTGGCCGAGCAGGCGCAGGCGCTGGCGAACCGCGCCTACCAGGAAGCGGCCCAGCATCTGCCGGGTCAGATGCGCGAACTCACCTTTACCATCCCTGGCGGCCCGGCGGTGACCGGCTTCCTGCATATGCCCGCAGGCGACGGCCCCTTCCCGACGGTGATGATGTGCGGCGGCCTCGACTCGTTGCAAACCGATTACTACAGCCTGTATGAGCGCTACTTAGCCCCGAAAGGGCTGGCGATGCTGACCCTCGACATGCCGTCAATCGGCTTCTCGTCCAAGTGGAAACTGACTCAGGATTCCAGTTTGCTCCACCAGCATGCCCTCAAGGCGCTGGAGCAGAATCCGTGGGTGGATCATACCCGGGTGGCGGCGTTTGGCTTCCGCTTTGGCGCTAACGTCGCCGTGCGTCTGGCCTATCTGGAATCCTCACGCCTGAAAGCGGTGGCCTGTCTGGGGCCGGTGGTGCATGCGCTGTTAAGCGAACCTGCGCGGCAGGGCAGCGTGCCGGAAATGTACCTCGACGTGCTGGCCAGTAGCCTCGGCATGCACGATGCCTCCGACGAGGCGCTGCGCGTGGAACTCAATCGCTACTCCCTGAAAACCCAGGGCTTACTGGGCCGTCGTTGTCCGACGCCGATGCTCTCTGGCTTCTGGAAAAACGATCCCTTCAGCCCGGAAGAGGAGTCCCGCTTAATCACCTCGTCATCTGTCGATGGCAAGCTGCTGGAGGTGCCGTTCAATCCTGTGTATCAGAATTTTGACAAGGCACTGCAACAGATAGCGCGCTGGATCCATCAGAGATTGAGTTAAGAGATTGCTAATTTTTGGTGTTTTGGTACAACAGTGGCTTCATAAAAGGAGATCGCAATGACGTTACCGAGTGGACATCCCAAAAGTAGAATGATCAAGAAGTTTATGGCTCTTGGCCCCTACATCCGCGAAGAGCAGTGCGAAGAGAATCGCTTTTTTTTCGACTGTCTGGCCGTTTGCGTTAACGTAAAGCCATCGCCGGAAAAGCGCGAATTCTGGGGATGGTGGATGGAAATGGAAGCCGAAGCGTCACGCTTCACCTATAACTACCAGTTTGGCCTGTTCGATAAAGACGGTCACTGGCAGGCGACGGCGATTAAGGATCCTGAAGTGGTTCAGCGCCTGGAGCACACCCTGCGTGAATTCCATGAGAAAGCCCGCGCGCTGCTGGCGACGTTCGATCTGAAACTCGAGCCTGCGGATGATTTCACCAACGAACCGGTGAAGCTGACCGCTTAACGTCCGGCGTAAAAAGCAGACAATAAAAAAACCCGGCCATCCAGCGCCGGGTTTTTTATTTCGCTCAATCAGAACTGGTAGGTCATGCCCAGGGCCACGATATCATCGCTGCTCACGCCCAGTTTATTGTCGTCATCAATCTGGTTGATTTTATAATCAACAAACGCGGACATATTTTTGTTGAAATAGTAGGTCGCGCCGACGTCGATATATTTCACGATATCTTCATCACCGATGCCTTCAATATCCTTGCCTTTAGACTGGACATAACCCAGGGAAGGGCGCAGACCAAAGTCAAATTGATATTGAGCAACCGCTTCGAAGTTCTGTGCTTTATTGGCGAAGCCACCGGAGATTGGCGTCATATTGCGCGTTTCGGTATACATGGTCGCCAGGTAAATGTTGTTGGCGTCATATTTCAGACCGGTGCCCCAGGCTTCGGCTTTTTCACCTTCACCACGTGCCAGCAGGTTCTGGGCATTGGTGCGGTCAGAGTTGGTGTAGGCGCCGCTGATGGCGAAGTCGCTGCCGCCGAAATCATAGGTCAGCGCCGTACCGAAACCGTCACCGTTCTGTTTCTTCGCTTCACGGCCTTCGTTTTTACCCTGATATTGCAGGGTCAGGTCCAGACCATCAATGGCACCGAAGAAGTCGGTATTACGGTAGGTAGCCAGGCCGCTGGCGCGTTTGGTCATGAAGTTGTCGGTCTGCGCGGAGGAGTCACCGCCGAATTCCGGGAACATATCGGTCCAGGCTTCGACGTCGTACAGGGCGCCGAGGTTACGACCGTAGTCGAATGAACCGAAGTCTTTCAGCTTGATACCGGCGAAGGCCAGACGGGTTTTTTGTGTCGCGTCGCTTTCGGCTTTATTGCCGGAGAATTCAGCTTCCCAACGGCCATAACCGGTCAGCTGTTCGTTAATCTGGGTTTCGCCTTTAAAGCCGAAACGCACATAAGTCTGGTCACCATCTTTGGCATCATCATCGCTGAGATAATGCATGGCTTTTACTTTACCGTACACGTCCAGTTTATTGCCGTTTTTATTAAATACTTCGGCTGCCTGTACAGATGAAGTTGCTACAACGCCCATGACCACTAATGCCAGAGTACTCTTTTTCATTTTCAATCCTGGTTTCTTATAAACGCGCTAATATTCGCTGAACAGTCAGCTCAAGCTTATGTTCCGTGAAAAAACAGGAAGGGTTTTAACGTTCTGAAATGAACGTTTTATGACAAATACAGAATAAGTTTAAAAAAGCGTATTTTTTTATTTCAGTAATAAAAGTGTCAACGTTTGCCGCTACGCTTCCTGATCCCGCGCAACAAAGTGCCAGCCTGCGTGTTATGGCGGTTGGCAACGGGCCCCAGTCCTGATAAAAAGTCTGATTGATATCATTTCCCTTATTATTAAACGGCAGAGAATCATGAGTGACAGCCAGACGCTGGTGGTAAAACTCGGCACCAGTGTATTAACAGGCGGATCGCGCCGCCTTAATCGCGCCCACATTGTCGAACTGGTGCGCCAGTGCGCACAGCTGCATGCCGCAGGGCACCGTATTGTGATTGTGACCTCCGGGGCGATTGCCGCCGGGCGTGAACATCTGGGCTACCCCGAACTCCCGGCCACCATTGCCTCCAAGCAGCTGCTGGCTGCCGTCGGACAAAGCCGACTGATTCAACTCTGGGAACAGCTGTTCTCTATCTATGGTATCCACGTCGGGCAGATGCTGCTGACCCGCGCCGATATGGAAGACCGCGAGCGTTTCCTCAATGCCCGCGATACCCTGCGCGCGCTGCTGGATAACAACATCGTGCCGGTCATTAACGAGAACGACGCGGTCGCCACCGCCGAAATTAAGGTTGGCGACAACGATAACCTCTCGGCGCTGGCCGCCATTCTGGCGGGTGCGGATAAGCTGCTGCTGCTCACCGATCAACAGGGGCTGTTCACCGCTGACCCACGCACCAACCCGCAGGCCGAGCTGATCACCGATGTGAAAGGCATCGACGATGCGCTGCGTGCCATTGCGGGCGACAGCGTCTCTGGCCTTGGCACCGGCGGGATGGGCACCAAACTGCAGGCCGCCGACGTGGCGTGCCGGGCGGGTATCGACACCATCATCGCCGCCGGCAGCCGTCCGGGCGTGATTGGCGATGTGATGGAAGGCATTTCGGTTGGAACCCGTTTCCACGCCGAAGCCACCCCGCTGGAAAACCGCAAACGTTGGATTTTCGGCGCGCCGCCTGCCGGGGAGATCACCGTTGATGAAGGTGCCACCGCCGCGATTCTGGAACGAGGCAGCTCATTGCTTCCAAAAGGAATTAAAAACGTGACAGGCAACTTCTCCCGTGGTGAAGTGATCCGTATCTGTAATCTGGAAGGGCGCGACATTGCCCACGGCGTGTGCCGCTACAACAGCGACGCGCTGCGCCGTATTGCAGGCCACCATTCACAGCAGATCGATGCCATTCTCGGCTATGAGTATGGCCCGGTTGCTGTCCATCGCGACGATATGATCACCCGTTAAGGAGCAGGACATGCTGGAACAAATGGGCGCCGCTGCCAAAGCCGCCTCGTACAAACTGGCGCTCCTTTCCAGCCGCGAGAAAAACCGCGTGCTGGAAAAAATCGCAGAGTATCTGGAATCACAATCCGCAGAGATTTTACGTGCCAACGAACAGGATTTAGCCGAAGCGCGCGACAACGGCCTGAGCGAGGCGATGCTCGATCGCCTGGCCTTAAACCCCGCGCGCCTGAAAAGCATTGCCGACGATGTGCGTCAGGTATGCAGCCTGGCCGATCCGGTTGGGCAGGTGATTGACGGCGGGCTGCTGGACAGCGGTCTGCGCATTGAACGTCGCCGCGTGCCGCTCGGCGTAATTGGCGTGATCTACGAAGCACGACCTAACGTCACCCTTGATGTCGCTTCTCTGTGCCTGAAAACCGGTAACGCTGCCATTCTGCGCGGCGGGAAAGAGACCTGGCGTACCAACGCTGCAACGGTAAAAGTGATCCAGCAGGCGCTGGAAGAGTGCGGCCTGCCGGCCGGTGCGGTACAGGCGATTGAAAGCCCGGATCGTGCCCTGGTCAACGAGATGCTGCGGATGGACAAATACATCGACATGCTGATCCCGCGTGGCGGGGCAGGGCTGCACAAGCTGTGCCGCGAGCAGTCGACCATCCCGGTGATCACCGGCGGTATCGGCGTATGCCATATTTTTGTCGATGAGACTGCTGAGATCGAACCGGCCCTGAAGATCATCGTCAACGCCAAAACCCAGCGTCCGAGCACCTGTAACACGGTGGAGACGCTGCTGGTGCATCAGCATATCGCCGAACGCTTCCTGCCTGCATTGAGCCAGCAGATGGCGCAGAGCGGCGTCACCCTGCACGCCGATGCCAATGCGCTGACGCTGCTGAAAGCGGGCCCGGCGAAGGTTGAGGAAGTGAAAGCAGAGCAGTATGACGACGAGTTTTTGTCGCTGGATCTGAACGTGAAAGTGGTTGCCGATCTGGACGACGCCATCGCCCACATTCGCGCCCACGGCACTCAGCACTCGGACGCGATCCTCACCCGTACCCTGAGCAACGCTAACCGCTTTGTGAACGAAGTGGACTCGTCTGCCGTCTACGTCAACGCCTCCACCCGCTTTACCGACGGCGGCCAGTTTGGCCTCGGCGCCGAAGTGGCGGTCAGCACCCAGAAGCTGCACGCGCGCGGCCCGATGGGGCTGGAAGCCTTAACCACCTACAAGTGGGTCGGCTTCGGCGACGATACCATTCGGGCGTAATCCCCGTGCGGGCGGCAACTGCTGCCCGCGCTATCCCTGTGAATTCTGTTCGATACGTTCCTGTGCCGCCGAGTCCAGCGTGGCAATTTGCTCCTGCAACGCCGTCAGGCTGAGTGGCCTGCTGATTAAATAGCCCTGCGTTTCATCGCACTTCATCATCATCAGCTTCTGCAGCTGGCCTTCGGTCTCTACCCCTTCAGCGGTAATACTCAGCGAGAATGCTTTACCCAGGCCGATAATGTTTTCAACGATGGTGTTGGCGCTGTCGCTATCCGGCATGCCGTCGATAAAGGACTTATCCAGCTTGATGCCATCGAACGGGAAATTGCGCAGATAGCTCAGGGAGGAGTAGCCGGTCCCGAAATCATCCATCAGCAGCTTCACGCCCAGCTTCTTCAGCGCCAGCATGATTTCGAGGCTGTTTTCCGGGTTCCACAGGGTGGCGTTTTCGGTGATTTCGATCTCCAGCCGGGCCGGGTCTAACTGTGAGATCTGCAGCGCATCCTTAATACGATCCACTACCTGCCAGGACTGGAACTCGACGGCAGAGATATTCACCGAGACCGAGAGACCGTGCAGAGACTGCTGTGCATCCCGACAGGCGGTCTTCAGCACCCAGTCGCTGAGCGGAATGATCAGCCCGGTCTCTTCGGCCAGCGAAATAAACTGATCCGGCATGATCAGGCCAAGCTCTGGGTGATCCCAGCGGATTAACGCCTCCACGGCGATGATCCGCGACAGGTCATGGCCGTAACGCGGCTGGTAGACCAGACGGAACTGCTCTTTTTTAATGCCGTCGCGCAGGCTCTCTTCCATCTCCCGGCGCTGCACCATCTGCTCAGCCATTTCGGGCATATAGAACACCCACTTGTTGCGCCCGGTGCTTTTGGCTTTGTACAGCGCGATGTCCGAGAAGCGCAGGAGTTCGCCCGCATCGACGGCATCGTGCGGCGCCATCGCGATTCCGATGCTGGCCCCGATCACGATCTCATTCCCGTTGATCAGGAAGGGGCGGGTCAACTCGGCAATAATACGTTCACACAGGGTATCAATGTACCGCCGATCATGAATGTCGGAGATAACCAGAATAAACTCGTCTCCGCCCTGGCGCGCCACCAGATCGTAATCGCGGATACAGTGCCGGAGCCTGGCCGAGGCCTCATGCAGCACGATATCGCCGGCGCCGTGACCGAACAGATCGTTGACCGGTTTAAACTTATCGAGATCGAGGCTAAGCATCGCCAGCGGGTGCATCTGCGTCGGCTGCGCCCGCAGTTTGCCCTCCAGAAACTCGCGCATCCGCACCCGGTTGGGCAGCCCGGTCAGCTCGTCGTGGCGGGAGAGATACTCCACGCGCGCCTGAGCTTCGACCTCCAGCGTGACATCCGTGGCGGTGCCCCGGTAGCCGGTTATCCCTTCCGGGGTGATAACCGGTTTGATCGCAATATGGCAGTAGCGCTGGTGGCCCATCGCGGAGAGATAGCGGCAGTGCAGCAGGCGGCGATGACCCGTCTGGCCGGGGAGGGTGATCCACTCCGCCAGCGACTGGTTTTCAGCGGACATTAACTCGCTCAGCGGGCGGCCGATCCAGGCTGATATGCTGTGCCCGGTAATGCCGGGAAAACGCTCGGAAAGCCAGGTAAAACGCAGCTCGGGATCGGTCTCCCAGATCCAGTCCGTGGTCGCCTCGGCGACGTCACGAAAACGGCGTTCGCTGGCGGTGAGCGCCAGACGGTTCTGGGCCAGCAGATAAGTATTTTCATCATACATCCGCGCCTTTTTGAGCGCGTTGCGTCCCAGCATCAGGCCGGGGATCGCGGTGCAGAGCGCCAGCAGGATCAACAGCGGCAGGATATAGCGCAGCAGTTCCCGACCAGGGTTCTCGCTTTTCCATTCAAAGGTGATTTGCTGGCCATCAATGGGAAGGGTTGCCACCCCGCGTCGCCCTGCCAGTTTCGCGGCACCCTTGTGCTGCACGCGGGTCTGGGCGATACCGTACTCTTCACCCAGCGCGCTGAGCTTACGGGCGTCCAGCACGTCAACAAAGACCAGCGCGGAGGCCGGGCCAGGAGCCACAGGGATACTCATGTCGTCACCCGTGGTGATGCGCGCTGCCGCCACCAGCGCCGGATGGCCGTCCTTCATCACCACTGTACTGGACACCGGCATGGCGTCCGGTTGGGCTATTTTCTGCAGCAGCTCGGGCAGAGGATCGTCTCCCAGCCAGGTTTGCAGCGAGCCTGTCACCAGCTTGCCGTCGATCACGCTGTAACGGGTCTGCCCGCTGCCGTCCACGACGAACAGCCCTTCGTACTCAAAATCGCGCCACAGCGTGGCACCCATGTTTTGCCGGGTGTACGCCCAGTCAGTATCCACGCTGGGATGAAGATGCTGGTAGGCTTCGCCCCACCAGGCGTAGTCTTTGACATGGGTGGTGAGCGTATCGACGCGGTTATGGATCGCCTTTTCCAGCAGCATGGCACTGTGCTTATCGCTGTCCTGATTGATGTTTTGCACAATCGTCAGCAGCGCGATGATGGCGATGAGAAATAGCCCTGACAGCAGGGCAACCATCAGCAGCAGGGCACGTTTGATAAAGGTCGCCGTTCTTTTCGGCTCCAGATCCGTGCCGGATATATCATCGGTGACAAAAAATTTATGCATTATTTACCCACTCTCTCAGGCATTTCTGTGTTCCGATTAGAATTAGTATCGACCTGTTCTGGCGGGGCTTTATTTTGAAATGTAAAACTTCAAGATAGCCGATCCTGGAGGGAAACGGGGGAGATGGCCTCTCCGGCGTGGGCAAGTAGCCGCAAAATGTGAAGAAAGGCGATGATAGCCCTTTTATTTGTAGGGTCTAAAGGCGGGTTGGTGTAAAAATCAACGACTAAAAGGTGAGGGGTTGACGAGGTGGGCGCTTTTTCTTACCCTTTTACACCGTAGTACCTCTCCTGAAAGCCGATATAGCTCAGTTGGTAGAGCAGCGCATTCGTAATGCGAAGGTCGTAGGTTCGACTCCTATTATCGGCACCACTCAGCATCTCTCAACGTCTGCTCAAGTTCACCAACGTCAGGCTTATCACTACTTTATAAGCCCAGGGCATTATTTACATTTTGAAAATCATATTGTTGCAGGAAAAAATAAGCGCCCGACCAGAACAGTAGCCGGGCTTGGCGAAATAAACCGGGACGTTACAGGCCCAGTTCCGATAACCCTGGATGATCGTCCGGACGACGCCCCAGCGGCCAGTGGTACTTGCGCTCGCTTTCCTTGATGGGCATATCATTGATACACGCGAAACGACGTTGCATCAGACCATCTTCGCCGAATTCCCAGTTCTCGTTGCCGTAAGAACGGAACCAGTTACCTGAATCATCGCGCCACTCGTAGGCATATCTGACTGCAATGCGGTTGCCGCCAAATGCCCATAATTCTTTAATAAGACGGTACTCAAGTTCCTTTTTCCATTTGCGCTCAAGGAATCCTTTGGCTTCTTCGCGATTATTGGCAAATTCTGCGCGGTTACGCCATTTGGTATCCAGAGAATAGGCCAGCGAGACCTTTTCAGCATCGCGGCTGTTCCAGCCATCTTCAGCAAGCCTTACTTTTTCAATCGCTGATTCAAGGGTAAACGGCGGAAGCGGTGGACGGATTTGTGCATCAGACATGGTAAAGACTCCTGTAAATTTGGGGGGATCGGTATGATCCTGCTTTACGAAACTCAGACATAAATTCCTCCACTGTTATTTGATGGTTCAGCATTGTCTATTAGCACTGGCATTCATTTTCAGAGGGGGCGTTGTGTCTATGAATTGATGGTAGAACGATCGTTCTACCTCGTCAAGATAGTCTTTATAAAAATAGTTAAATAATAAAAAAACCTCTCAAGAGGTTTTTTTAAGTTAATGAATAATAAGGTTTTTTTCGAGAGGTTGAATAGTGGTGGGAGTAAGGGGTAGGAAAAACAGAATACGATATCTATCGTTAACTTTGAATTAACGATAATAGAAGTAGATGCAGGGTGTTAATATTTCATAGCACAGTGTGCAATTAAATTAATCACATATGTGTCAAAGCCTCCAGTAATACTGGATATTCAGTGAGTATTTTATCTCTGGAATTCAGGTCTCTGTTATGAGACCTGTTTCAGTAATAGCTGAGCAATATCTTTGGCATCATCTGCGGCGCTGTAATCGCCCATAACACGTGACATGGTGATGGCACCTTCAATCAATAACAGCAACTGCCTTGCCAGTGCTGAGGAGTGCTCAATATTCAGCTGTCCGGTAAGTTCAAGGGCATAGTCCAGGATTTTTTGTTTATGCAGTCTGGCAATCTGGCGAACGGGATCGGCACTGTCACCCACTTCCCCCGCGGTGTTGATGAATGCGCACCCGCGATAGCCCTCTGACTCAAACCATCCTTTGAGCACGATGAACATATTCAGGATGCGTTCCTGCGGCGTATCCGCTTTGTCGCACTCAGTCCTGAACCATTCCATCCAGCGTACATCCCGTGCGTTCAGCGCTGCTGCCGCCACTTCGTCTTTGTTGGCGAAATAGCGATAAATACTTTTGCGCGCCACACCTGAAGTCTTTACCAGAAGATCCATACCGGTGGCATGAATACCGTTCTGATAAATGAGCTGTTCAGCGGTCGCGAGAATTTTTTCTCGGGTATCAGTCGTATTTTTGTTCATAGGTTAATGGTAGAACGATCGTTCTCCTCGGTCAAGTGCGCGTCAACACTCTTTTTGACCTGATGGGTTAATGAGATGGGGACGGCCAGCCTGAACGTGTCACCTGACAAAGACCAAGTGACCAGCATTGCTATGAACCCTTTCTGTTGCGGTAGGCCGCCACTTTCATGCGATTACCGCACGTCGCCATACTGCACCAGCGGCGGCGATGCGATTTGCTCAAATCCTGGAAAAGCAAAATACAGTTATGTGCTTCACACTGTCTCACGTATTCGAACTTGTCATCCGTGACCAGTTTCACCAGGGCATCAGCAACGGGCCAGAGCAGGCCTGCAGAGCTATGCGCGTTGGAACAGACATCAACACGGTATCGCTGTGTATTTTCATCCCATTGCAGCCCGATCTCAGGACGTCCTGCTTGCAGCACCCTGTTAATCACCGTCAGGTTAGCCGCAACGGATTTCATCGCGGCGTGGACCACTGCTCTGGCGGCATCGCGCAGCTGACGGGCTTCAACCAGTAAGTCATCGGGTGCTTCAGTGCCTTTCGGCACAAGGCCCGCCGTTTCCAGCCAGTCGATGACGCTGAGATTGTCTTCAAAACAATCATGCCGCTCATCACCTGTCCCATATTCACTGTTAATAAAATCCAGTGCGAGGTTATCGGCCAGGAAGAGAGGCTGAGAGGGAGGTTGTTTGAATTCCATAATTATCCGTAACTCATAAAATCATTTTGACAGGTTACCAAATTTGCATGTAACCTTCAAATTATCAATTTAACGGTTACAAGGAATTTGTCATGACCACCTCCATCACAGATAACGCATCTGCCTCGCCAGCTACGCAGATCCATTACCGCTATCAACAGTCAGGCGATGTTAACGTTTTCTACCGGGAAGCAGGCGATCCGGCTGCACCTGTATTGCTGATGCTTCACGGCTTCGCGGGCTCATCCTTTATGTTCCGTGATCTTATTGCCCAGTTGGCCGATCGTTATCATCTCATCGCGCCAGATTTGCCGGCCTTTGGTTTTACCGAGGCGCCAGCACGAGGTGAATATGCGTATACCTTTGACCAGCTTGCTAAGACCATTGAGCAGTTTACCGAAGCGCTCAATCTCGATAGCTATGCTCTGATGGTCCACGACTACGGTGCCCCTGTCGGATGGCGTCTGGCATTAGCCCATCCGCAGCGCGTGACAGCCCTTATTTCTCAGAATGGCAATGCCTACGAAGAGGGCCTGGGAGAGGCCTGGGCACCTATACAGAAATACTGGCACGAACCCACTTCTGAAAACCGACGTTCGCTGAGTGAATTCCCGACGCCAGCTTCAATCAAATGGCAGTATCTGGAAGGGGTTGCCGATCAGAGTCTGGTTTCACCTGATGGTTATACGCTTGAAGGGATGCAGGTATTACGGCCGGGTAATGCGGATATTCAGCTGGATCTGCTACTGGATTATGCTTCTAACGTGAAGATGTACCCGCTGTTTCAGCACTATTTCCGCCAGTATCAGCCACCATTATTAGCCGTATGGGGAAAAAACGATCCGTTTTTCATGGCGGCGGGAGCTGAAGCCTGGAAACGTGATCTGCCTGAAGCTGAAATACACTTTTATGACACCGGCCACTTCGCCCTTGAAACGCATGCTCAAGAGATAGGTATCGACGTGCGTGATTTTCTTGACCGGCATGTCCGGCAGTCAAATTAACGGGCTGGCCAATCAGATTGAAATTGAATTCTACTACCCTGGATAAGGGTAGTTAAACCCGTATCAGTCAGGAACATCGGAGGTTACCTACCGTATTTCCTGCGCTGTCCGTAAATCTGCCAGCGTATCGATATCAAACGTAACCCCATAATCCGCCAGCGAAAGATCCAGAACATCCCCCTGGCTGCGCGCATCCATGACTATCTCCCGTGCGCCCCTGTCTCCACTTAACCCCAACAACGCCTCGCGATATTCCCGCCGGAAGCCCACCGGGTGCCCCGCCTGCTGCTGGTGGTGAGGAACCACAATCCCTTTCTCCCCAAGCCCTTCAGCGACACTCAGCAAGGAAGCTGGCTGGATCAACGGCAGATCCGCAGGCAGAATCAACCATCCCGACGCCTCAGCCGTCGCCTGCACCCCAAGTGAGATCGACTCCCCCATGCCACAGGTGCCGCCCTCGGGCCTGACCAGATGCCAGGGCAGGTGCGCGGCTTCTACCGCCTGAATGACATGTGCCAGCACGGTTTTCCCGTCCAACAACGCCTCCAGCTTATGGGTTTTGCCCCCCGAAGCGAGAAACCGTTCGCCACGTCCGGCGGCGAGAATAAGCACAACCGACGAGGACATTAGCCTTCGTCCCGACGCAGGCGCGCGGCGGCCACGTCTGCCAGAACGGACAGCGCCAGGGTGCGCGCATCCCGGGCTTTCGGGAAGATGCCGATCGGCGCCTTGATGCGATCTATCTCTTCCTCCCGCCAGCCCAGCTCACTGAGCTTTTGCCGCCGCTGCATATGGGTTCGCTGGCTGCCCAGCGCGCCGATGTAAAAGGGGTTCGCGTTGCGGGCGGCCTGCAGAACGGGCAGTTCCCGGTGAAGATCGTGCCACAGCAGGATCACCGCCGTGTCAGCATCAATCTGCGAAGCAGGGTGACCCGAGAAGGGATCGAAATGACAAACGTCATACCCTGCCGCCGCCGCAAGTTGAGCCGTCGCCTGCGCTTCGATGGACCCCCCGTGGATCAGCACCTGCACGCAGGGGTGGAAGCACATCTCAATGCCGTTGTTATGCCAGCCGGTTCGGGTGGTCGCAGGCAGGAAGGTGAGGGTTTGGCTCTGCGGGGCGTAGCGCAACCCGGCGGGCTGGCGCTGCTCAAGGCGATTCAGCACCGCCAGCAGCGGCTGCGCCGAACGCAGCTTATGAATGGCAAGCGTAATCCCCCCGCCGCACGGGAGGACAATGTCGAACCAGGGGGAGCCCTGACCGTAACGCACCTCGCGATCCTCTCCTGTCGCGATGACCTCCAGCGCTTCAAACGCCGCCGCCGCTTCGACGCAGCCCCCGGAGACAAAGCCACAGTACTGGCCATCCTCACGCACCACCATCTGCGCCCCCAGGGATCGCGCCGCGCCGCCGCGTATCTCCGTCAGCATCACCAGCGCCGCCTCCTGGCCGGACATCAGGGTCTCTACCGCGAAGCGCATTATCTCCCGGCTGTCGTCGGTGAGAAACGCCCGTTCCGGCGTCCGGCGCAGATCGTCCGCCAGATTAAAAAGTTGGGGCATGGTTCCTCCTTAAACCGCGTCCGGCAGGTTGCTGAGCAGTTTATCGAGGGTGATGGGATAGTCCCGGACTCTCACCCCCGTCGCGTTATACACCGCATTGGCAATAGCCGCGCCCACGCCGCACAGGCCCAGCTCACCCACGCCTTTGGCTTTCATCGGCGAGGAGATAGGGTCGGTGTCGTCGAGGAAAATGACCTTCTGCTCGGGAACATCGGCATGGACCGGGACTTCATACCCGGCCATATCGTGGTTGACGAAATAGCCCAGCCGGGTATCCACCGCCAGCTCTTCCATCAGCGCCGCACCCAGCCCCATGGTCATCGCACCGATAACCTGACTGCGGGCGGTTTTCGGGTTAAGGATGCGTCCGGCTGCGCACACCGCGAGCATCCGGCGCACCCGCACTTCCCCGGTGGCGCTATCCACGCCCACCTCGATAAAGTGTCCGGCAAAGGTTGACTGCTGATACTGCTTATCCAGATCGCCGAACTCGATGCCGTCCTCGGCAGTCAGCGTGCCATTGGCGGCGGCCTCGGCAATATCCGCGCTGCGGGTATCAGTCGTTATCTTGCCGTCGCTAAACTGCGCCTGGTTGGGATCAAACCCCAGCTTCGTGGCAATGCTTTCGCGCAGCTTCACGCAGGCGGCGTACACCCCCGAGGTAGAGGTGTTGGCCCCCCATTGTCCCCCTGATCCGGCGGAGACCGGGAAGCTCGAATCACCGAGGTGAACCGTCACCTTTTCCAGCGGCACCCCCAGCATCTCCGCTGCCGTCTGGGCGATGATGGTATAGCTCCCGGTGCCGATGTCGGTCATGTCGGTTTCGACCGTCACGTTCCCGGCCGCGTCGAGATGCACCCGGGCGGCGGATTTATCTAACAGGTTATTACGAAAACCGGCGGCCATGCCGATACCCACCAGCCAGCGACCGTCGCGAACCTGGCCGGGCGTCGCGTTGCGCTGTTTCCAGCCAAACTCCTCAGCGCCGGTGCGCAGGCACTCGATCAGCTGACGACGGGAAAAAGGCCGACTGGGATCGGCCGGATCGACCTGAGTGTCATTGAGGATGCGAAATTCAACCGGATCGACGCCCGCTTTTTCCGCCAGCTCGTCGATGGCGATCTCCAGCGCCATCATACCTGGTGCTTCGCCAGGGGCGCGCATGGCGTTGCCCTCCGGCAGATCCAGTTTGGCCAGCCGCAGACCGGTATGGCGATTCGCGCCAGCGTAGAGCAGTTCAGTCTGCTGAACTGCCGTCTCCGGCGTACCGCCGGGAAGATTGCCGGACCAGCTGTCGTGGGCGATGGCGGTGATTTTCCCGGCGCTGTCAGTGCCAATACGGATATGTTGAATGGTGGCCGGACGGTGGGTGGTGTTATTGGGGATCGTCGGTCGCGACAGCATCACCTTAACCGGGCGTTTTATGGTGCGGGCGGCCAGCGCGGCCAGCAGCGCATCGCTACGCAGGAACAACTTCCCGCCAAAGCCGCCGCCGATATACGGGGAGATGACGCGCACATTCTCCTCTGGGATCTTCAGGGTCTCCGCCAGATCGGTGCGACACCAGGCCACCATCTGGTTGGAGGTCCAGACTGTCACCTTATCGCCCTCCCAGGCGGCCATCGAGGCGTGCGGCTCCATCGCCATATGGCTCTGGTCGGGAGTGGTGTAGGTGGCATCCAGCTTCACCGCGGCGGTGGAAAAGGCGGATTCAAAATTCCCGGTGTTTTTATCGGGCGTATCCTCGGGAGGCTGTTTAACATTGGGTTTTTCATCCGCCAGCGAGTACGATCCTTTTTCACGCCGGTAGCTTACCTGCACCAGCGACGCTGCCGCCCGGGCCTGCTCAAAGGTCTCTGCCACCACCAGCGCAACGGCCTGATGGTAGTGCTCTATCTTCGGGCCGCCCAGCAGCGTGGCCGCGTTTCTTTCGCCTTTGCCGAGCTCGCCTGCGTTACTGGCGGTGATTACCGTTAGCACGCCCGGCGCGTTTTTCGCAGCCTGGGTGTCGAGGGTAGCGATCTCGCCTTTGGCGATCGCCGATCCAACGACATAGCCATAGGCCGCATTGGGCGCCTTATCATGCCATTCGTAGGCGTAGTGTGCCGTGCCGGTGGTTTTTAATGCGCCGTCAATACGGTCCCGGGGCTGACCGACCACTTTTAAGCGATCGATCGGGTTTTCACCTGCGGGTTTATCGAATTTCATACCACAGCCCTCGCTTCTGTCAGCACGGAGGCAAGCGTTCGCTTCGCCAGGGTTAATTTGAACGCGTTTTCAGGCGTCGGGTGAGCGTCGGCAAACAACGCGTCATAGACGGCCTGAGCGCCCTGAGGGAGTTGCGCATCGGCCTGCTCAACCCGCCAGGGCTTATGGGCCACGCCGCCCAGGGCGACGCGTCCGCTACCGTCGGGCTGGACAATCGCGGCGACCGATACCAGCGCAAAGGCGTAGGAGGCGCGATCGCGGACTTTACGGTAGATGTGCTGCCCACCGACAGGTGGCGGCAGGGTGACGGCGGTGATCAGCTCCCCTGGCGTCAGAACGGTTTCAATATGGGGCGTTTTCCCCGGGGCGCGATAAAAATCGGCCAGCGGGATATTGCGCGCTTTGCCGTCAGCGGAAATGGTTTCCACTACCGCATCCAGCAGGCGCATCGCGACAGGCATGTCACCCGGATGCGTGGCAATACAGGCTTCGCTGCCGCCCACGACCGCGTGCTGACGGCTAAAACCTTCCAGCGCCGCGCAGCCGCTGCCGGGAAGGCGTTTATTGCAGGGCTGGTTGGTGTCGTAAAAATAGGGGCAGCGCGTACGCTGAAGAAGATTACCGGCCGTGGTGGCCTGGTTGCGTAACTGCCCGGAAGCGCCCGCCAGTAGCGCCCTGGAAAGCACACCATAGTCACGGCGCACGCGCTCGTCGGCGGCCAGATCGGTGTTTCGCACCAGCGCGCCAATGCGCAGACCACCCTCGTCAGTGGCGACAATCTGGTCCAGACCGAGCCCGTTGACGTCGATCAGATGGGTGGGGGTCTCGATCTCCAGCTTCATTAGATCAAGCAGGTTAGTGCCACCGGCGATAAATTTTGCGCCGCTTTTATCCCTGGCGCTGGCAGCAGCTTCGGCCGGGGTTTTTACCCGTTCATAGGTGAAGGCTTTCATGATTTAAGCTCCCCCGCAGCGTCTTCGATGGCGTCCAGAATGTTGGCGTACGCGCCGCAGCGACAGATGTTGCCGCTCATGCGTTCGCGAATTTCATCCGCATTCATTGGTGGAGGGGAGACAAGATCGAGCGTGACGTGGCTGGGAATGCCCGCCTCGATCTCTTTCAGGACCGCGACAGAAGAGCAGATTTGCCCTGATGTACAGTAACCGCACTGGAAACCATCATGTTTGATAAATGCCGCCTGCATGGGATGCAGATTGTCAGGCGTACCCAGTCCTTCGATAGTGGTGATATCGGCATCCTGATGCATGACAGCCAGCGTCAGGCAGGCATTAATCCGGCGGCCATCCACCAGCACGGTACAGGCCCCGCACTGGCCATGGTCACAGCCTTTTTTGGTGCCGGTAAGCTGCAAATTCTCGCGCAGCGCATCCAGTAGGGTAGTGCGTGTATCCACCTCAAGTTGCTGACTTTTGCCGTTAACGCGCAGCGTCAGGGGCAGGATCTCAGGTGGGGGCGTAACGGCGGGTTCGCCCTCGGCCAGTGCGCCACAGGGATAAACGGCCGCGGTTGCCGCCGCTGCGGCACTGACTTTGATCAGATCCCGTCGGGACAGGCTGAAATCGTGCGACTGACCATCTTCAGGGTATTCGCCTTGGTTGCTCATGCCAGGCCTCCGGTATGTAAAGGGGATAAAAAAGAGAGAGGGTGCGACTGTGTCGTCTGTTTTTTTAAACGTTAAGCATAGACGGCGATGGGGGTGGGATTACTCTTAAATCGAGAATGCTGTTATGAGGCGATTTGATAAGTGGCAGGGGGAAAGGGGAGGTGGTGAAGGGCGGGCCAGCTCATACGCCGGGTGATGCTACGCTTACCCGGCCTGTGAATGAGTTATCTGCGCGTAAACTGTTGCTCGGTGATGGAGCTACCCCACTGGTCGCCCTGCCACTCTTTTGTTAATTCAAAACCGAATGACTCATACAAACGCCGCGCCGCCGCCAGCTTATTGAAGGTCCACAGCTGAACCGCAGAAAACGCCTTCTCATCGCAAAATTTCATCGCTTCGGCAATCAGCTTTCTGCCCACGCCGCTGCCGCGACAGCCGTCATCCAGGATAAACCAGCGCAAATGCGCCTCGTTGTTTCCCAGGTCTTCGCCATCAATGGCGACAGAGCCGACGATGCGCCCGTTGAGCATTGCCAGCCAGATTTGATTGTCCGGGTTATCCAGACGCCCTGAAAATTCTGCCAGGCCCGCGGCGACTTTACTCTCAAAGAAACTGCCGAAATTGTGCTCGCGAGCATAAAAGCTGCCATGCATTTCCGTTATGCGGCCAATCATGCCCGGGTGATAGCCAGAGACAATCTCGATGGCGCTCCTGGTGTTCAGGTCGGCATCATCGCGGCAGGCTTTCAGGGCGCTGGCATAGAAGCCAAGACCCTCGGAAACGATGCGCTGCTGGCTGGCGTCCATTTTTTGCAGAGCAGAAATGACGCGTTCATTGCCGTAGGCATTAATCTTGCGCACCGTTTCTTTGCCCTGTGCGCTAAGGCTCAGCTGCTTGAACCGTGCATCTTCCGTGGAGGGGGTTTCTTCCAGCTCACCGGCCTTAATCAGTTTGGCGAGCATCCGACTGACGCTGGATTTCTCCAGTCCCAGAACCTGCACGATCTGGGCTGCCGTCATTGAGCCCCGGCTCTCCATTTCCAGTAGGGTATGCACCACAGAAGGGGAGTAGTCCGTTGCCGCCAGGGTGTGATTCATGAATCCGAGTTCCCGCACCATCAGGCGCGACGAGATACGAATTTCTTCAACAATCGACGAATCAGCCATCATTAACCTTAACTTGTGCTATTTAGTTGTACTATACAACCATGTTTCACAAGCGGCTGTCAATCAAGGCCAGAACCGCCAGGCTGCCAGCAGCACCACGACGTTCACTACTACAGTGATCATAAAGTACGTCCTGAACGGCTGTTTCCGGGTTTTATGGCGAAACAGCTGCTGGCCGAGGATCGCCCCAGGCCATCCGCCCACCACGCCAAATAGCAGCAATGTCGACTCAGGTACCCGGCGCCAGGCTTTGCGGGCCGCCAGTTTGTCTGCACCGTAGATAACCAGCGTCAGCACGCTGGAAAGCACAAACCACGTCGGCAAAGGGTGTGGCAGCAGGGTGCTGCCCACCGCGGTAAGGACCAGAAGAAAATAACAGAGGGAATTGAGATTCATAGGACAGTAATGGCATGAGCGAAAACAGGGGAGGGCAATGATACGTGATTCTGGCGGGAGAGTAATCAGGCCTGGTCCGGTAACCGTTTTGCCAGACAGATCGCCTCTTCACGCCCGACATAGGGGCCATAGTTGTTTATCTGTGCATAGCCATGCTTCAGGTAAAACTGCACGGCACGAGTGTTAATCTTTCGCGTCTCCAGCCACAGCTCACGATAGCCCATCGTTCGCGCCGCCTCTTCAAGCCAGGCGAGCAGCGCTGCCCCCGTGCCCGGATAAGCGCGGGAAGAGAACATTCGCTTGAGTTCGGCAGTGGTGTCCGAGAGGGGCCGCAACGCGCCGCAGCCAACGGGATGATTGTTTTCATCTTTCGCGATGGCCCACACGGCCCGCGCACCTGAGACATCCTGGGGATTAAAGTGACTTTTACCGCTGTCACCAGTAATCGCGGCCAGCTCAGCGGAGAGTTGCTCGATAAGTGCCTCCGAGTCGGTGGAGGTCGGGCTGGATTTTTCGATGGTTATCATTTTAAAAGGGTCAGAAGCAAGAGCTGCTGCCAGTGTAGAGCAACGTGTGCACCCTTACTCATACGAAAAATGTCTGAGAGCTTTTTCTGTTATCCGGGCCTTCACTGAACGCCGCGAAGACCCGACAGTCGTTACATCTGCGAAAACACGTTCATAATAATGCCGCCAGAGATAATCAGCAGCATAGCGAAGATCGCAGGCAGATCTGGTTTTTGCTTATACAGGATCATGGAGCAAATAGTGACTCCTACTATCCCGAACCCACACCACAGAGAGTAGGCCACGCCGACAGGGATGGTGCTCATCGCGCGGGTCAGGGCGAAATAGCACAGGGAATAGGCGCAGATCACCAGCAGGGAAGGCCCCAGCTTGCTGAATCCATTAGTCTTTTTGATCATAGAGGTGCCGGTAATTTCGGAGCAGATAGAGAGTGCCAGCCATAAAAATCCAAGATTAAACATGTTGTGCTTTTCCTTTCCTGTTAGTTGGCGGTTTTCGTATCCAGAGGGTTAACCGGTTCTGCGGGAGCAACATCGCTCTCCTCGCTGCCCATTTTCGAAAACAGATTCATGATGATGATGCCTGCGGCGATCACCGACATACCGATGATGGCGGCAGTATCCGGGTGCTGGCCGTAAAACGCCATTCCCAGCGTGGAGACCACGAGGATACCGGTGCCGGACCAGGTGGCGTAGGCCAGCCCGACGGGAATATCCTTCACCGCGCGGGACAGCGAGTAGTAGCAGGTGCAGTACAGCAGCACCAGTAGCCCGAGCAGCAGCATTTTGGTGCTCCCTTCACTGCTGCCGAACATTTTAAGGGTGGACGTGGCGGAGGTTTCTGAAACAATAACCAACAGCATCCATAGCCAACATTTTGTTTTTGAAGACATAAATTAAACTCCGGGTTAACTGGTTAAGGTAAGGTTCTTTTTTCTGTTTTTTAAAAAATCACTGGCGGCATCGGTTAACTGCGCTTCGGGTGCACAGGCCAGCGCCGGATTATTCACCACGTCTGTGACAGTGAGATAACGCCGCACGGTGCCTGCCTGAGGTGCCGTGACGTCGCTACCCGATGCCAGCCTGGCCAGCAGCTCATTCATGGTGCAGAGCGTAACCCCACATTCGACCAGGCGGGCAAGCGTGGCCTGTATATGTCCGGCGTAGGCGGAGTTCGGCTGCGCGCCCTGCAGCTGGTTAAGCTCGCTGGCGGGATCGCAGTGATAGCGCAGCGCCAGCACCGGCAGGCCGCTCAGCAGAGCATCGTGCACGCGGCGGGCAAGTGGACTGTGCAGGGAGCCATGCACCAGATCCGCCGCCAGCGGGTAGTCAAGAAATGGCAGCAGCAGCGCTTTATACGGAGCTGAAGGCAGTCCATGTTGCCAGTCGGCCGCAGACAGCGTTTTACCGATAGCCTGCCACTGCTCGTTGTCTTCAATTTCGCCATCCAGCACCAGATGCAGACTCTCGCCGCAGTCGGCCAGCCGCTGGCGAATGGCATGACGATAGCCTGCCGCGGCGGTTACCATCACCAGTACTGGCGACCGCAGACGTTGAATAATGCGTTCAACCAGGCATTCAATTTGTTCGTCGGTCATGGCGAGCCTCCGTTTAACCGATGAGCATGACCTGCGCGCCGTTTTTCAGGCCGGCGGCGTTGGCCTCTTCGGTATCAATATGAAACTCCAGCGCGAAGTCTTCGCGTACCCGCACTACCACTTCATCGAAGGTCAACTGGCGTTCGCCGTTGCTGCGGACGCTAACCTTCTGGCCATTGGTGACGTTCAGCTGACGGGCATCCTGGGGCGACATATGGATATGTCGCCAGGCGCAGATCACCTGAGAGTGCAGTTCAACATGGCCTACCGGGCCGATCAGCAGGGCGCTGCCCGCATTTTCCAGTTGACCGGATTCGCGCACCGGCGCTTGTATACCGAGCGCAAAGCAGTCGGCGCGGGAGATTTCCAGCTGCGATACCGGGCGGGTCGGGCCAAGGACGCGAACATGGGTGAGCGAGCCCTTCGGGCCAACCACGGTGACGCACTCCTTGGCGGCGAACTGCCCCGGCTGGTGCAGCGGCTTAAATGGCGTCAGGACGTAGCCCTTGCCAAACAACGCTTCGACGTCCTGCTGCGCCAGATGGACATGGCGGTTAGAGATGCCGACCGGAATGGCCGGAGCAACATGGCTCAGGCGGGCGGCGATTTTTTCATGTAGCAGAGTGTCGATCATCCCTTTTTCCCTTTCCCCATAGCCGCATTTTTAACTTCCGCCGGCACCTGCACGAGCGGGGGGGCGGGCTCGACGACGTCAACTTCAGGAGGCGCTACAGCGGGGGGTTCAGCGCGCGGGGGGCGACCTTTTAAGGAGCTGAGAGCTTCCACGACGCTGCGCTCAGGACGGGCGATCACCAGAGAATTGACCTGCGGGTCAATGGCCGCTGCAACGGCGACGCCACGTTCGATAGCGGTGTGAATGGCGCTGATCTCACCTGCAAAACAGACACTCACTAGCCCCGAACCGACTTTACGATAGCCGATGCAGGTTACGCCTGCGCTTTTACAGGCGGCATCCACCGCCTGAACGGCGGCCACTAATCCTCGCGTTTCAATTACGCCTAAACTTTTCATTGTCGGCTCCTGTTAATGGCGAACTAAGCGAATATCAAAATCAAACTGCGTGAAGAACCTCTCCAGCCGATCTAACTCTTCGGCGGAATAAGTCGGGTCCTGGGTAATGGGGTAGGGTATATCGAGACGTTCATATTTTTTGCGCCCGAGCTGGTGGTACGGCAACATATCGATGCGGCGGATATTTCCGCGCTTCGCCAGCTTTTGTACATAATCAATAGCCCCGGTAATGGCATCGAAGGAGTCGTTATATCCACGAACCAGCGGCATGCGAATGATCACGTTAGCGCCAGAATCCACCAGCCATTCCAGATTGCGGCGAATGCCTTCGTTGCCAATGCCAAATAACGCTTTATGGTGCTCGCTGTTAATTTGCTTAATATCGAATAAGAAGGTGTCAGTCACCGGCGCCAGCTTTTGATAATTAGCCAGCGGAGTCGTGCCCTGCGTTTCCACGGCGGTATTGAGCATCATCTTTTTGCATTCACTAAATAGCGCGACGGCAAAATCGGTTTGCAGGCTCATTTCGCCGCCGCCGATAGTGACGCCGCCGCCGGAAGCGATATAAAAATCATAATCCTGCATGATGATCTCCATCAGTTCGCTGACGGTCACGTCTTTGCCCATAATATCGAGCGCATTCCGGGTACAAATCTCTTCGCACTTGCGACAGCCTATACAGTCTTTATTGCGGTTGACGACGTGCTTCATTTCGCCGTTTTCATCCGCGCGGGAGTGAATACCCATCGGACAGACGTTCACGCAGTCGCCGCAGTTAATGCATTTATCCTCTGAGAACATCACCTGAAACTGGCTGCTCAGCCCTTCGGGGTTGGCGCACCACGGACAACGAATATTGCAGCCTTTGAAAAACACCAACGTGCGAATGCCATCGCCGTCATAGATCGAATATTTCTGAATATTGAATATTCGGCCGGTTAATTCTGTATACACGCTTCCTCCAGAAAAATAGCGGGACATCCCTGTCCCGAAACGTCTGTCTGTTTATCAGAACTTCTCAATCACCGTACGGCTGATAATCTCGTCCTGAACTTCTTTGCACAGCTCAACGAAGTAGGCGCTATAACCCGCCACGCGAACGATCAGATCGCGGTATTTTTCTGGCTCTTGCTGGGCCTTTTTCAGTACTTCGTTATCGACATAGCTGAACTGCATCTGGCCGTTGCCGAGAATCGACGCGGTGCGCAGCAGAGTGATCAGGCCATGGCGACCTTCCGGGGTATCAAGCAGTCCTTTAAGGAACTTGAAGTTGTGCACCATGCCGATGTTCATGGTTTCCACATTCATCTTGCTCACCGACTTGATGATCGCGGTCGGACCCTGCTTATCCGCGCCCTGAGTTGGACTGATACCGTCAGAGAGCGGCATCCACGCCAGGCGACCGTTCGGTGTGGCGTTGGTCAGCTCACCAATGGGGGTGTTGTTGGAGATGGACAGGGTGCCGTGGCTCAGCGTGGAGTAGAGCATCTGGTACTTACGGCACTCGCGCTCGGTCCACTCGGTGATATCCAGCGCATACTGGTCAACGTAGTTGTCGTCGTTGCCGTACTTCGGTGCGTTGAGGCAGTCGCGGCGCAGGCCTTCAAAGCCTTCGAAGTTTGCCAGCATCGCGTCGCGCATCTGCTCGAGGGTGTATTTCTTGTCCTCAAATACCAGCTTGCGGATCGCGGCGAGGGAGTCGACATAGGTCGCCAGCCCGGAGAAGATCAGCCCCGGTCCGTGGTTGATCATCGCGCCGCCGGCGGCCACGTCTTTACCCTGCTCCATGCAGCCTTCCACCAGCAGCGACATCAGCGGCTTCGGCGCCACGTCGCGGTGGACGCGCTGGCTGATCACCGTGCCAATCGCCGACAGGCGTACGATATGGGCAATCTGCTTTTTCACCGCCGCATCGAATTCTTCGAAGGTGTGCAGGTCGCGCAGGTCGCCGGTATCCAGCCCCTGATAGCTGTCGAACAGCACCATCCGACCACGGTTGAGCACGAACTCGATGGCGATTGGCCATTGGGTGTAGCCGGTGGAGGTCCACTGGTAGATACGCCCCGATTTCTGCGGTTCGACGCAACCCATCAGGCAGTAGTCGCGGGCGTCTTCAAAGTCGAACCCTTTGCGCAGCATCATCTTGATATGGGAGTCATCGAAGTGGCAGGCCGGGAAACCCATCCCCGCCTTCACCACATCGACGATTTTTTCCATGTACTTTTGCGGCGACTGATTGTGAATACGGCAGGCCAGCGACGGCTGGTACACCTTCACGAAGCGCACGGCATCCATAATCAGGTACGTCAGATCGTTACAGGCATCGCCGCCGGAGCGCTTCTGACCGCCAACGGTCAGGTTGATAAATGGCTGGTAACCGGCAAAGTATTTCGCCCCCAGTTCGCTGGACATCCACATCAGCTCGGCGCACTTGATGATAAAGGCCTGCATCAGTTCCAGCGCGGCGTCGTGGGTCAGGCGGCCTTCGCGGATATCGGCTTCGAACATCGGGTAGCAGTACTGGTCGACGCGACCCAGCGACAGGCCGGTCTGGTTCTCTTCGATTTCAAACAGCGACTCCACGGTCCAGATACTTTGCAGCGCTTCCTGCAGGGTTTTCGGTGGATTAGCCGGAACGTTCTGGTTCACCTCGGCAATGGTCAGCAATTCGGCGCGGCGCTGGGCGTTCGGCTCATTCGTAGCCAGCTCGCGGGCATGGGCGGCAATGCGATGGGCATAGTTCACCACCCCTTCGCAGGTCTCAATGGCCGCTTTGTAGTAGTAGATGCGGTCGATATCGTCCGGGTTTTCCATGCTCAGGCTGGCGAGATGCGCTTCGGCATCGGCTTTGATGCCTTTCATCCCTTTAGTAAACAGCAGCACGTCGTAGCCCGGGCAAGTATCGCCCCCGCCGTTGATCTGATGGTAGGAGAGGTCGCTGACGAAGGTTTCGCCGCTGAACGCCCACACGCCCGCTTCGCGGTATTGTGCCTCGCAGATCTCATCCAGCGAACGGCCTTCCCAGAACGGTACGATCTCTTCGCGAATGGTTTTCTTATCTTCTTCGCTGATCTCAAAAGGATCCTGTGGACGGGTGCTCATGGTTTCCAGTTCGTCGCGTACCCAGCGCCAGGCGATATCCGGCGAGAAGGCTCCCGCGCGCGGCTTGCCACACGGATGGCCGACGATCAGCTCATCGTCCTGAATCAGAATCGGCGCGGTTTCGCAGGCGTGGCGGAAGGCTTTGGCGCGCAAAAGAATCGTCGGCATTCCGGGGTTGGCTTTTACCACTTCGGTAAAGGCCAGCGCGCGGTAGATAGCGACGCTTGGGCGCACGGTCAGGTAGTGGTTGCGCAGGCGCTGCATGCGTGGGGTCAGACCTTCCATCACCGGCGTGTCGCTCCAGGCGGCGCACGGCGCGGTGGAAACGTGCTGCACGCCTTTAAACAGACGCACCGGCAGATTCAGCGCGCTGAGGTTGCGCTGGGCGTTGATGAACATATCAGACAGCGCATTGATACTGGCGTTTTCAAGGCTCGCACCATGCAGCAGGGCATCGAACATCGGATAGCCATCGACGGCGCAGGCGGCGCGTACTTCGCAAAGGTCTGCCAGTTTGAACCACAGGCTTTCAACGATCTCATAGGCCTGCTGCTCGTTCAGCGCGCCATTATTGATATCGTGCTGGTAGTAAGGCAGCAGGGCCTTATCGGCACCTTCCGGGTTGACGGCGTAGCTGCCGTTGTCTAATTGCAGCGCCAGCTGGAACAGATAGAACGCCTGGCAGGCTTCTTTAAAGCCGCGTGCCGGATGCGCCGGAACCTGGTGCAGAATGGCCGCGCTGTCTAACAGTTCAGCCCTGCGGTAAGTATTGGTTTCAGCGGCGGCAAGCTGCTCCGCGCTTTCTGCCAGTTTTTGCGCCAGTGCCATCAGAGCATCGCAGGCGTAAATCGCGGCGCGACAACCGTTGACTTCGTCCATACCGCTGCGGCTGACTGCGCTGCTCAGCGCACGGGTTTTCTCTTCCAGTTGGTGTTTTATCGCCAGCACACCTTTTTCAACCACCAGCTTATAGTCCGGAGAGTCGAGGTCGCTGTTCAGATTGAGAAACTGGAAGACGGACGGACGACGGGCGGCGCACTCTTCGTGGAAAATCGCCCCGTGTGGTTTGCGGGTCTGGTTACCGACGATCAGCTCGTCGGGGCTGATACACAGCGGTAGCTGGCGCATTAGTTCATAGAAGCGGTGCGCCGGTTTGACGGCGGCGGGGACCCCCGCGATATCGTTATCAAGGGCATTCAGCGTGGTGGCATGCTCGGTGCACAGGATGCTTTTTTGTGCGAGTAAACGTTCTGCCAACACTTTGACGCGCGGCGTTAAGCTGTAGTGTGCCATGGGTAAAGTTCTCCAATTCTTGTTATCAGTGGCCCTGAACGGCGTTGCCGGTCCACGCCCGGCGATAGAGTTCGGTGAGGGCAAGAGCGTCCGGCGTGCGTGGGTTGGTCGGCGTACAGCTATCGCGCAGCGCCTGGCCGACCATGTCCGCCAGCCGCTGTTCAAACTCGGCTGCGCTGATGCCGGTATCCCGAATGCCGGCCGGTATCGTCATTTCGTCTTTTAGCGCCTGAATGGCCACCAGCAGGCTGGCGACGCCATGGCGGGTAGTGGCCGCAGGCAGATCCAGCAGATGGGCTAATCGGGCATATTTGCGGGCGGCATCGGTCGCGCACTGCCCGTGATAATCGGCGTTCCAGGCCACTACATCCGCCATCAGTAGGGCGTTGGCGCGACCGTGGGGCACGCGAAATACGCCGCCGAGCGCGTGGGCGAGGCTGTGGGTAATGCCCAGCGAGGCGTTGGTGAAGGCCATACCCGCCATGCAGGAGGCGTTATGCATCTTTTCCCGCGCCAGCAGATCGCGACCGTTGCGCCAGCAGGTCGGCAGAAAGCGAAACACCTGCTGCACCACGTTTTCCGCCAGCGCATCGGAAAAGTCGCTCGCGGCGCGGGAGACATAGGCTTCCAGCGCGTGGCACAGTACGTCCATCCCGGTATCGGCGGTAATTGCTGGCGGCACCGAGGCCACCAGCGCCGGGTCGAGAATGGCGATATCCGGCAGCAGCGACGGATCCACCAGCACCAGCTTCTCGGCGTGAGCCTTCACCACCGAAAAGGTGGTGACTTCCGAGCCGGTGCCGCTGGTGGTGGGGATCGCCACAAAGCAAGGCGGTTCGCGACGCGCGTCCGGACGGGTTTGCGCCAGGGCGAAAATAACCGCTTTGGCTGCATCAATCACCGAACCGCCGCCCAGGGCTATAACCAGATCCGGATAGCTGTTATCCATCCGTTTCATACCACGCACCAGGGTGGCGATATCCGGGTCGGCCACCACGTCGTCCCAGATCTGGAAGGCGATACTGCGGGCATCCAGGATCTGCGTGACGCGCTGGGCGAGGCCAAACTTGACCATCGCCTGGTCGGTTACCAGCAGCACGTTGCGGGCGGGAAGCTCGTTCAGGATGGAAAGTGCATCCTGACCAAAGCGGATCCGGGGTTTCAGCAAAAATTCACTCATTGGGTTATTAACTCCTTAAGCGTCCCGAAACACGTTCTCGACAATGGCGACCACTGACATGGCCTTGTAGTGCTCTTTATTGAGCGCCAGATACTCTTCGGCCAGCACGATGTCGTGCATACCGGCGCCGACGCTATCAACGGCGACCCAGGTCTGGTCTTTCATCGGGTGCTGGTCATCATCTAATTTGACGATCAGAAGCAGATTGCTGCCCCGTAGCTCATCGCACTTCTGTGTGGCGACGACATGTCCGACTACCTTTGCGAGAATCAATGTTTTTATCGCCTTATATCAATGTGTTACTTGCCAATGCGTTCCAGCGCCTGGCGGATAACGCGTTCTACGTTTTCCTCATTGATCTCGCTTTCCACATCGGGAGCCGTCGCAAAACGATCGTCTGCGCTCACCGTCATTGTTGCGGCAACCGGGGTGTGGAAACGCTCATCGTTAAAGATGCTGCGGTTAGGACTGACCGTCGGGCTGACGATGTTCGGCTGCGGTTCCGGGCGACTGCCCGGCGCGCGCAGCTCATCGATGGAGCGAACGCCATAGCCCACTTTGCGGATGTTGAGCAGGTTCATCGGCCCGACGTTATCTGAGCTGGAGCCGCCGCCCACCGCGCCGCAGCCCAGGGTCAGGGCCGGAGTGAGGTTGGTAGTCGCGCCGATGCCGCCCAGCGCTGCCGGGGTGTTAATCAGAATGCGGTTAACCGGTTTTTCGAGGCAGAACTGGCGGATAACATCCTGGTTGCGGGTGTGGATCACCAGCGTGTGGCCGAGACCTTCGTTGGTCAGCAGTTCTACTACGCGGTGGCAGGCGGCTTTCCAGTCCTCTTCCACGTACAGGCCGAGTACTGGGCACAGTTTTTCCCGCGAGTAGGGGTTGGAGTGTGAAACGGTGGACTGTTTAGCAATCAGCACCCGGGTGCTGGCCGGGACGCAGAATCCGGCCATCTGGCTCAGATAGAGCGCGGTTTTACCGACCACTTTGGGATTGATAGTGCCGTTCGGGCGCAGCAGCAGGGCCGCCATTTTCGCCGCTTCGCCTTCGGTCATAAAGTATGCGCCCTGGGCTTCCAGCTCGCGGTGTACGTCGTCGTAGATGCAACGTTCGACGATGATCGACTGCTCGGAGGCGCAAATCACGCCGTTATCGAAGGTTTTACTGGTGATAATATCTTTCACCGCGTGGGGGATATCGGCGCTGCGTTCGATAAACGCCGGGCCGTTACCCGGACCACCGCTGATGGTTGGCGTGCCGGAAGCGTAGGCGGCGCGCACCATCCCTTCGCCGCCGGTCGCCAGGATCAGCGACACGTCTTTGCTGTGCATCAGCTCTGAAGTGGCTTCGAGTGTCAAATGGCTTATGACGTCAACGCTACCAGGCGGGGCGCCTGCCGCTTCGGCTGCACGTTTAACGATTTCAATCGCTTTCCAGCTGCACTGACGCGCGCCGGGATGCGGGGAGAAGATAATCGCGTTACCGGCTTTCAGCGCAATCAGCGTTTTGTAGATGACGGTAGAGGTGGGGTTGGTCGACGGCACCAGTGCACAAATCACGCCCAGCGGCACGCCCACGTCCATCACTTTTTGTATCGGATCGTCATGAATGATGCCGACGGTCTTCATCTCTTTGATCGTATCGTAAACGCGCAGCGAGGCGAAACGATTCTTCAGCACCTTATCCTGCCAGTTGCCAAAGCCGGTCTCTTCCGCGGCCATTTTCGCCAGCGCTTCGGCGTGATGCGCCGCTTCCTGGGCCACGTTCTTCACGATGGCGTCGATTTGCTGCTGCGAAAAGGTGGCCAGAATCGCCTGTGCCTTTTTGGCATTGCGCACCAGCGCCCGGGCGTTTTGCCGGGACTGCAAATCGTTGTCCAGTTCAATCATGAGTCTATCCTTCATCAGACGTAAAGAGTGGTGACGGGGCATGCCCTGTCAGGTCATGCTTTGTGCTGTTTGGCGATTTTTTCGATATCGTTATGCGGGCGAGCAATCACCCGGGAAGTGACGACTTCACCGATGCGCTTTGCCGCTTCCACGCCAGAATCCACAGCGGCGTTGACCGCTCCGACGTCGCCTTTCACCATTGCCGTCACCAGACCAGAACCCACGTTCTCGTAACCAATCAGTTCAACGTTGGCGGCTTTGCACATCGCATCTGCCGCTTCAATACAGGCCACCAGACCTTTGGTTTCGATGAGACCAAGTGCTTCTTTCATCAGCTTTTCTCCACTTATTCTGCGATTTTGTAGTGCGAGACGATTTTGTTGATGTCGTTATGCGGGCGGGCGATAACCAGAGAGGTCACCACTTCCCCGATGCGCTGTGCCGATTCCACGCCGGAATCTACAGCCGCTTTCACCGCTCCGACGTCGCCTTTCACCATCGCCGTCACGAGGCCGGAGCCGACGTTTTCATAGCCGATCAGCTCGACGTTGGCGGCTTTACACATCGCATCAGCCGCTTCAATACAGGCCACCAGACCTTTGGTTTCAATCAGACCTAATGCATCACCCATTTGTGTTCTCCTGGCTTTACGCCTTGTGTTTAATAACGATTTTGTTGATATCGTTGTGTGGACGCGCAATCACCAGCGACGTCACTACTTCCCCGATGCGCTGCGCAGACTCCACGCCGGAATCCACAGCCGCCTTCACCGCCCCGACGTCACCCTTCACCATCACGGTGACCAGGCCGGAGCCGATGTTTTCATAGCTGATCAGCTCGACGTTGGCGGATTTGCACATCGCATCCGCGGCTTCAATGCAGGCCACCAGACCTTTCGTTTCGATAAGCCCCAATGCATCACCCATGATTTCTCCTTCAGGACAGGTTTTAGATTCGGGAAAACCGTTCGCGTAACGACGTCAGGACGCTGAAGCGGCGTTCGCAGCTCACTATAAGCAAAGGCGCTTTCATTGAAATTTAAATTCGGTAGGCGTTTATTTTTAGTTTTTAATGCTGCTATTTAGGTTTTTATGCAGGCGTTTTTATGCCTTTATGCTGATTTTTCCCAGGGGATGTAGTGATGGATAAGGCAGGTTTTTCGGGTTTGCATGCCAGCCGGATGAATGTTAAGAAATTGCTAAACACATGGGTGCTAAGCGTGAAATATCCACGCTTAAAGTGTGGCTTTGGTCATCTATTTTTGCGGGAGGTGAAAACAAAATGTGCGGTTTTAACGTGAGGCTGGTGTGGGGGAAAAATGGAGTGTGAGGTCAGTCAAGTTTGCTGCCGGACTTCAGGGTACAGATGTAGAGCGGGGAGTTAATGGAGCTGAGCAGAATGGCTTTCTCGTTCAGCTTCTGGGCGGTGACAAACAGGCCATCATGACTATCGGACATCTCCCGCATGAAGTAGTCAAAAATCACGTTCGGGGATTCATCTATCGACGAGGCGCTGGCATCCCACTTGTTGACGAAGTACTGGCGTTCAGTGGAGGAGATGCGCTTGCTGGTCCAGTTGAATTTAACGTAGCGTTGCAGATAGAGCCAGCCGGCGGCGGAGTCGGTGTAACCTTCCACCACCATAGAGCCACGGCCATTGGCGTTAAAGTTGAAGTGCACGTTGCCATTCACATTCTCTTTATCCATGTTCTCAAAGCGCATGATCACTTTGGTCGAGCAACTCATCACCCCGGCATTTTCCGCAGGGAGAAGTCTCCAGGCGCTAAACCCGGTAGCGGCGATAAGCACCAGCGAGGAGAGGGCAAAAAAGGAGCGCGGGGCGAGTCTCATTGCGGGTTCCAGGAGTAGTAAAAATAATTATCGCAGTAGCTGAACGGGTTATCTTCATGCATGGCGCAGTTCGCCAGGAAGACACGGCCAAGACCGTTGGTCTCCAGCCTGTCGCCATAAAAGAAAACGAAGCGCTCACCCGGCTTACATTGCAGCTTTAGCCGCTGGCGCACCGCTTCAAAGTTATTCCCCCATGCGCTTTCGGCGACGGAGCGCAGCATGTCATCGCTGGCCATCAGTTCACACTCGCTGTGACGTAACTGCATGAGACTAATGGGGCGTAACTCGCTCTTCCCCACCAAACCGAGGAGCGTCAGCAGCAGTGCGGTCACCAGCATACCTGTACCCGCCATATACCAGCAGGTGCCGCGTGACGGCGGCGCTGTGTTCGTCACCGCCGTGGGAAGCGGTGCCGGGATGGGATCATTTTCGGCCACCATGGGGCTACTGGCATCTATCATCTCAATGCTCAGGGCTGGATTGAGCTGCAACAACCCGCGCGATACGGTGACAATAATGTTGTCGATGTCATAGTGGCGAAAGGTTTTACGCAGCATGCTCAGGTACTGATTGAGATTACTGTTAGACGAGGTTAGTCCGTTGTCATCCCAGACTTTTTTCAGGATTTCGTCACGGCTGATCACCCCGGTATAACGCAGCATAAAATAGAGCAGAGCGCTGGCAGTGATTGAGAGCTGGCTGTCCGGCTCCGGGCTGCCAGGCAGGGTCAGGGTCCCGTCGGAGGCGTCGTAGATTATCCGGGCGTTGATGTTGTAGCGCATCATGGCCTCAAGGTTGCCTCGGAATCCAGCAGCAGCTCCTGTAAACGGACAGGATGGTTTTTCCGGTGTTGGACTGTGTTGTTCATTTGCGGATCATACCGACCAGACGGTATTCATCTTTTTGATCGCTATCAATGTGGCAAGAGGTGAACCACGTTGATTGTCGTTATTGCGTGGAGGCTCACAATTTGTCATATAAATGATGGGCATAACCGATATAAGGTGCTCATTTACCCCGTCTCCAGTCCCCCAAAACTGACAATACGTGAACGCCCCAGCTCCTTGGCCCGGTACAGCGCCACGTCGGCGGCGCGCAGCAGGTTGTCGCTCTGGACGTGCTGCGGATAGCTGGCAATGCCGATCGATACGTCCACCGTGCCAATCTCCGCCAGCTCATAACGCAGGGCCAGACTGTGTACGTTGGTATGGATTTCCGAGGCGCAGGCAAAGGCTGCAGCGTCGTCTGCCCCCGGGAGCAGGATCAGAAACTCCTCCCCGCCATAGCGAAACGCCATCCCCTTGTCGCCTACCGCGCGTTGCACCACCGTCGCCACGCTTTTAATCACCAGATCGCCAGCATCGTGACCAAATTTGTCATTAATGGCTTTGAAATGGTCGATATCGATCATCAGACAGCTTACCGGCTGACCGGTATGCTGCGCCTGGCTGAGCTGGGTGCGCAGGGCATCCTCAAGATGATGACGATTGCGCAGATTGGTCAGCGGATCGAACAACGCTTTCTCCAGCAGAGCATCGCGCAGGCGCTGGTTGGCCAGCGCCAGGCCAAGTGCCTCGGCCATCAGCTCCAGATAGGCGCGGGAGGGAGCCATCGCCGGGGTTACGTTCTGGAATGAGAGCAAACCAATGGTCTCGCCCTGAGCAATCAGGGGCACGCAGAGGGAATGGCTGGCGCAGGTGTCTGGCAGGTGATAACAGGTAATATCCGGCTCACCGGTCACCGGCGGATGGCTCTGCCCGCGGCGCACCGCCCAGCACTGGTCCGGGTGGAAGGGCGCGGACTCGTCCTGCGGGTCAAGCCATTCGGCGGCACAGTGCATCTGCCACGGCTCCCGTTCGAGGAGCCATAGCCGTCCGGGGATGCCCGGCGCAATGCCTGGCGCGAACAGCCGTGCCACGTTCAGAACATCCTCGACGGATTCGCAGCCCTGCAGCCGCTGGGTCATGCGCGCCAGCAGCTCCCGGATCGCCCAGTCGGCATCACGCTCCTGCTCCAGCCGCTGTCGCACCAGGCCGTTTTCGCGGAAGATGCGGATCGCCTGCGCCATATCGCCAATCTCATCGATCTGACGGTAGTCCGGCGCTTCGACCGCATAATCCTGCGACGCCAGCCGGTTGACCACATCGCTCAGGCGCACCACCGGGCGCAGCACCCGGCGTTTGAGGATAAACCCGAGCACAAACAAAAACATCAGCGCGGTCAGGCCAACCATCACCTCCGAGAGCGTACGCAGTGCCCGGGATTTGACCGTGGCATCGTCAATCGCCGCGTCGGTGCGCCTGTCCAGCATCTGCCGGAAATGGTCGAGCTGATTCTGTACCTGCTCCAGCTCGCGCTCGTAACGCTCACCATAAATCAGCTCGATGGCCTGGGGTTGCTGCCCGCGCCCCACGCTGGCGATAGCGCGCTGTTGCTCATCCTGCAGGGCATCGGCCACCTGCAAACCTTCATGCAGCAAAGCCAGCTCTTCCTCACCGGCGCCCGCGTCATTCAGTTTTTGCAGGCGATGCTCGATCTTCACCATCGCTTGCGCTTTCTGGCGGTACTCGTCTGCCACCGCAGGATCCTGCTTGATGACGTACAGCCGCGCCAGGTCGGAGAGCGCCCAGGCGTCAACCTCCACCTCTTCGGTGAGTTGATCGAATACGTAGCGCTGTTCAACGGCCTGTCGCTCAACGTTTTCGGCGCTGGAGGCCATCAACATGGCCACACCGGAAGCGAGGGTCAGACAGACCGTGGCGCCGTATGCCCAGTTAGTGATAGTGGCGATACGCACGGCTTATTCCTTCTTCAAAGATCAGGTGAATTTCTCCCTTCTTCGATAATTGCATCGTCAATCTCCTCGGCATTACCGGCATGATCGCGACCTGAGAGCAGATTCCAGCAGGCGATAAACAGCGCGGCGATCAGCGGACCAATTACAAAGCCGTTGATGCCGTAAATCTCCATCCCACCAAGGGTGGTGATCAGAATGAGATAGTCGGGCATTTTGGTGTCTTTCCCCACCAGCAGCGGACGCAGCAGGTTATCCACCAGGCCGACCACCAGCACAAAGAACCCGACGATAAACAGGCCCTGCCACAGCTGATGGGTGGCGAAGAGGAAAATGGCCGCCGGCACCCAGACAATGGCCGAGCCGACCGCCGGGATCAGCGACAGGAACGCTATTAACGCACCCCACAGGATGCTGCCGTTAATACCGACGAACCAGAAGGCGAGCCCGCCCAGCACCCCCTGGACAATGGCCACCACCGCCGTGCCTTTTACCGTCGCCCGGGCGACCCCGGCGAATTTAGCAAACAGATGCTGTTTGGCGAAATTCGACAGCGGCAGGCTGTCGAGGATCTGGCGCACCAGCCAGGGGCCATCTTTCAGCAGGAAAAACAGCAGATAGACCATCACGCCAAAGCTGATGGCGAAGCCAAAGGTGCCTTTACCAATCAGGAAGGCGCTGCCGGCAAGGTATTGTCCACCTCTTAATGCCGCATCAGAGAGCTTTTGCTGGATCTGCGAGGCGGTATCCAGGTCATGCTCGATCATTAGCGCACGCAGCCAGTCAGGCAGATGCGAGAACAGATTCGCGAATACCCCGGAAAACTGGGTGTCGTTTTGCTGCAGGCGCGTGTAGACGATATTGAGTTCAAAGGCTAAAGAGGAAAAGATCACCATCAACGGGATAAAGACGATCAGGCAGATAAGCAGCACGCTCAACAGCGACGCCAGCCCGTTGCGATCGCCCATTTTGATACGCAGCGTATTTTTGACCGGGTAGAAAATCACCGCCAGGATCGCGGCCCACAGGATCGCCGAGAAGTAGGGTGACAACACATCAAAAAACGCCCAGGTGACAATCAGGAGTATGAGTATGAAAAACCCTTTGGTCAGTCCGTTAAATCGCATTAGCTCATCCTTTATGTAATAAACACTACGACTATAGAGTGTTTTACGTAATTTAACATATTGCGCTGTTACGCCGGGTGGCGGCTGCGCCTTACCCGGCCTACGTGGATTAGTAGGCCCGCGCAAGCGCAGCGCCGCCGGGCAACAGGCCGCGACGCTCTCTAAAGTTTAGTGAGAGAAAACAGATACCACTTTCGTTTGACCGACGGGGCGACCGGCGCGGTACATGCTTTACGTATCGGCTTGCAGGAGGTCTCTTATGGCATGGCGACCCTATCTATACGTTATTTACACGGTTCGACCCCGGCTAAGCGCTCGTCGCGCTCGACTTCGTCTGGTGCATGGCTAGCAATTTGTTAACAATCGCGGTATAAAAACACCTTCTTTGGATGTTTAGATGTCCATACGTATAGAAGGTGATATGCAAACAGAACAAAACGGGCAGCTACAGCGCACCATGAAGACCCGCCACCTGATCATGCTCTCCCTCGGCGGCGTGATCGGCACCGGGCTGTTTTTTAATACGGGTTACATTATATCCACCACCGGGGCGGCGGGGACGCTGCTGGCCTATCTGATTGGCGCGCTGGTGGTCTGGCTGGTGATGCAGTGCCTCGGCGAACTCTCCGTGGCGATGCCGGAGACCGGCGCCTTTCACGTCTACGCCACCCGCTATCTCGGCCCGGCGACCGGCTACACCGTGGCGTGGCTCTACTGGCTCACCTGGACGGTGGCGCTGGGATCGAGCTTTACCGCCGCCGGATTCTGCATGCAGTACTGGTTCCCGCAGGTGCCGGTCTGGGTGTGGTGCGTGGTCTTCTGCGCGGTCATTTTCGCCCTCAACGTCATCTCGACCCGCTTCTTTGCTGAAGGGGAGTTCTGGTTCTCGCTGGTGAAGGTCATCACCATCATTGCCTTTATCATTCTCGGCGGGGCGGCAATCTTTGGCTTTATCCCGATGCAGGATGGTTCTCCCGCGCCGGGGCTGAGCAACATCACCGCCGAAGGCTGGTTCCCGCACGGCGGGCTGCCGATCCTGATGACCATGGTGGCGGTCAACTTTGCCTTCTCCGGCACCGAGCTGATTGGCATAGCGGCAGGTGAAACCGAAAACCCGCACAAGGTGATCCCTGTCGCCATTCGCACCACCATTGCCCGCCTGATCATCTTCTTTATCGGCACCGTTTTTGTGCTGGCGGCGCTGATCCCGATGCAGCAGGCCGGGGTGGAAAAAAGCCCGTTCGTACTGGTGTTTGAGAAGGTCGGTATTCCGTATGCCGCAGATATCGTCAACTTTGTGATCCTGACGGCGATCCTCTCGGCGGCCAACTCCGGGCTGTACGCCTCCGGGCGCATGCTGTGGTCATTGTCGAACGAGAAAACCCTGCCGCGCTGCTTTGCCCGGGTGAATAAAAACGGCGTGCCGCTCACCGCGCTGTCGGTGTCGATGCTCGGCGGCGTGCTGGCGCTCTTCTCAAGCGTGGTGGCCCCGGACACGGTGTTTGTCGCCCTGTCGGCCATTTCAGGTTTTGCGGTAGTGGCGGTGTGGATCAGCATCTGCGCCTCGCATTTTGTCTTCCGCCGTCGTCATCTGCAGGCGGGTAAGCCCCTTAGCGATCTGCACTACCGCGCCCCCTGGTACCCGCTGGTGCCGGTGCTGGGCTTTGTCTTGTGTCTGGTGGCCTGTATTGGCCTGGCCTTTGACCCGAGCCAGCGCATCGCCCTTTACTGTGGCCTGCCGTTTGTGGCGCTGTGCTACGGTGCGTACTACTTTACTCAAAATATGAAAACGCAGGAGCCTGAACATGTCGCAGAATAATCCGCTTACCGCCCTCCTTGAGACCCAGCCGTTTGTGGTGCTGGACGGGGCGATGGCAACGGAACTGGAAGCGCGCGGCTGCAATCTCGCCGACAGCCTGTGGTCGGCCAAAGTGTTAATGGAAAACCCGGCGCTGATCCGCGACGTGCATCTCGACTACTTCCGCGCCGGGGCGCAGGTGGCGATCACCGCCAGCTATCAGGCTACACCGGACGGGTTTGCCGCCCGCGGGCTGGACGAGGCCCAGTCCCGGGCGCTGATCGGTAAAAGCGTGGGGCTGGCGCGCAAGGCGCGGGAAGCGTATCTCTCTGAAAACCCGCAGGCCGGTGCGCTGCTGGTGGCCGGCTCGGTCGGGCCCTATGGCGCGTATCTGGCCGATGGGTCGGAATACCGCGGTGACTATGTGCGCAGTGCTGAGGTGTTTGCTGCGTTTCACCGTCCGCGGGTGGAAGCGCTGCTGGATGCCGGTGCCGACCTGCTGGCCTGCGAAACGTTGCCGTCGTTTGCTGAAATTAAAGCTCTGGCGGATCTGCTGACCGCCTGGCCGCGCGCCCGGGCGTGGTTCTCCTTCACCCTGCGCGACAGCGAGCATCTGAGCGATGGCACCCCGCTGCGGGACGTGGTGTCGGTGCTGGCGAACTATCCGCAGGTTGTTGCGCTGGGCATTAACTGTATCGCGCTGGAGAACACCACCGCCGCGCTGCAACATCTGCAAAGCCTGACCGCGCTGCCGCTGGTGGTCTACCCGAACTCGGGCGAGCATTACGATGCGGTGAGCAAAACCTGGCATCACCACGGCGAGGCGTGCGAAACGCTGGCGGGGTATCTGCCGCAATGGTTAGCGGCAGGCGCGAAGCTGATCGGCGGGTGCTGCCGCACGACGCCGAAGGATATTGCAGAGTTGAACGCACAGCGCTGAGGATAGTGCCGGGTGGCGGCTACGCCTTACCCGGCCTACGTTTTGTGTAGTTCGTAGGCCCGGCAAGCGCAGCGCCGCCGGGCGATATTGCCGCCGAGGGTGATGTGCGGTCTGATGCCCTCACCCCGGCCCTCTCCCACAGGGAGAGGGAGAAAACACTAAAAACGACAACAGAGTTGCCGTTTTGCTTTTACCTAGGCCACTTCAGCCAATACAAACATCCCGTACGGGTGGATCTCCAGGTAATACGCTTCCCCCACGTCCGGCTGCAACCTTGTGGCGTTGACCTGCAACAAAATCTCCTGCCCGTGCCACTCCACAATCACCTCGTACTGCGGCCCCATATAGGCCACGTGGCGGATCACGCAGCGTTGGCTCTCTTCGCCGTGCTGGCTCAGGGTGATCGCCTCCGGGCGCACGCCGACGGTGCCCGTACCTTGCGCAGCAAAGTGCAGCGGACGCGGCAGGCGGTAGCCGTGGATCGCCACAGACTCGTGGCTGAAGCTGGCCGGGAACAGGTTGGCATCGCCCATAAAGCTCGCCATAAAGCGCGAGGCCGGCTGGCGATAGAGATCCTGCGGCGAGCCAATCTGCATGATGTTGCCCTTGTTCATCACCAGCACGGTGTCGGAGACCGCAAAGGCCTCGCTCTGATCGTGGGTCACGTACAGCGACGTAATGTTGAACTGCTTTTGCAGCTCGCGGATCTTGTCGCGCATGCTGCGGCGCAGGTTGGCGTCGAGGTTACTCAGCGGCTCATCGAACAGCAGCACTTTCGGTTTGAGGATAAGCGCCCGGGCCAGGGCCACACGCTGCTGCTGGCCGCCGGAGATCTGATCCACATAGCGATCGTCGAAGCCCTCCAGATCCACCATCGCCAGCGCCTCTTTGACGCGGGTTTTGATCTCGCCACGCGGCACGCCGAGCATCTTCAGGCCGTAGCCGACGTTCTCGCCCAGCGACATGTGCGGGAACAGGGCGTAGGACTGAAACACCATGCAGATATCACGCTGCTGAATGGAGCTGTGGGTCACGTCCTCGCCGTCGATAAAAATCTGCCCGTCGGTGGGCTTTTCCAGCCCGGCCACCAGACGCAGTACCGTGGTTTTACCGCAGCCGGACGGGCCGAGCAGGGTCACCATCTGCCCCTGCGGGATCGCCAGGTTAATGTTTTCAATCACCGTGTTCGCGCCAAAGCGCTTGGTCACGTTACGCAGTTCAACGAAATGTTTCTGAGTCATAGTGTTACGCCTGGTTTTTGGCTTTAGAGCGGGAGATACGAGCCTCACCGATCAGCCAGTCAAAGAGGAAAATGATCGCCAGCATGACCACAATCAGGATCGAGCCGTAGGCGATCGCCACGCCGTATTCGCCGTCTTCCACGCGGTTCAGAATGTACGCCGTAGCCACGCGGGTATCCGGCGTGACGAGGAACACAATGGCGCTGACGGTGGTAATGGCCCGCACAAAGCTGTAGATCAGCGCTGACAGAATCGCCGGGCGCAGCAGCGGCAGCAGGATGTGCGTAATGGTGCGCAGCGACCCGGCACGCAGGCTCAGCGAGGCCTCATCCAGCGACTTGTCGATCTGGCCTAAGCCCGCAATCCCGGCGCGAATGCCTACCGGCACGTTACGCATCACCATTGAGATAATGACGATGGCGGCGGTGCCCGTGAGGTACACCGGGGCGCTGTTAAAGGCCAGAATGTAGGAGACGCCCGCCACGGTGCCAGGCACCGCGAAGCACAGCATGGTAGTGAACTCGATGGTTTTTTTGCCCCTGAACTGCTGGCGCACCACCACCCAGGCGATCAGCAGACCAAAGCCCGCGGTGATCGGTGCGGCGATCCCGGCGTACAGCAGGGTATCCAGCAGCGAAGGCCATGCCCCGTCGCTCATCCCCTGGCCGAACAGCTTGATAAAGTTATCCAGCGTCAGGGTGTAATCCACCCCCCAGTTGACGGTAAAGCTGCCGTAGAAAATGCTGCCGTAGAGCAGGGCGTTAAAGGCGATCCACACCGTCAGCAGGGCGACGACTCCCCACACCAGGGTCACCGGCAGCGGCTGGACGTCACCACGATAGGACTTGCCGGAGACGGTCACGTAGGAGCGTTTGCCGATCCACATGTACTGGATGCAGAACACCAGCAGCGAGAACAGCAGCAGGAACGCCCCGAGGGTGCTGGCGGCCTGGTAATCGAGCTGCGAGCCGGTGATGTAGAAGTAGATCTGCGTCGCCAGCACGTCGAAGTTACCGCCGAGCACCAGCGGGTTACTGAAGTCCGCCAGCGACTGGACGATGACGATCAAAAAGGCGTTGGCCAGCGCCGGTTTCAGCAGCGGGACAAAGACGCCGTTAAAGGTCTGCCAACGGCTGGCGCGCAGGGTATAGGAGGCCTCTTCCAGCGATGGGTGAATAGTCTTGATCGCCCCGTCGAGGATCATAAAGGCCATCGGGGTGAAGGCCAGCACCTGCGCCAGCCAGATGCCGGTAAAGCCGTACAGCCAGTTGGTGTTGGTCAGGCCAAACCAGTCGACCATCAGCTCGGTAACGTAGCCGGAGCGCCCCATCATCAGCGTCACGCCCAGACCCACCACGAACGGCGGGGTGACGATTGGCAGGATCGAGAAGATGCGGCCAATAATGGCGCTGCGTCTGGCGATGCGGGTGGTGTAGATCGCCAGCACCAGGCCGAAGAAGGTGCAGCCGATCCCCACCGCAATGGCGAGCAGGATCGAGTTGATGATCACCTGAATGATGTGCGACTGCGACATCACATTCATAAACGCCAGCGGGGCGAACTCGCCCGCGTCGTTGGTGAACATCGGAATAAAGATGGCGATGCTCGGCCAGACGATAAAGATGCCGATCAGCGCGACGATGGCGATCAGCGAGCCGATCACAAAGCGGTCGCCCCCCAGCCACTCAAGGCGCGTCAGGGCCAGGGTCATGATCGCCCCCAGCGCCACAAACAACACGATCGTGGCATAGCCTAAACCGCGCCCTTCGATCGTGGCGCTGATGACGATAAAGGCCATGCACAGCAGCGCCCAACCGGCGTCGAGGTAGTGGCGGCTGCGCTGTTCGCGTTTTGCCTCGTTAAACGGGCGCACCAGCAGCAGGCTCGGGAGCAGATACCACAGCCAGCTGATGTTGAAGTGCGACCAGCTGTAGGCTGCGAGGATCTCATCCCCGGTGGATTCCAGCAGGCCATAATCCAGGCTCCAGCTCGGCAGCAGGGCAAAGGCCAGCCAGCCAACGAAAACCCAAAGGAAGACCGCATCCCGTTTTTTCACGGGATGAAGAGCGAGTGTCTGTGACATAGGTATTCCGGGTGTTGATGAAGTTGTAGGCCGGGTAAGCGTCGAGCCACCCGGCATTTACCGCATAGTGGGCTTATTTACCCATCTTCACGTCGCTGACCCACTTGTTGATCAGCGCCTTGCGCACGTCCGTTGAGCCGTACTTATCCATGTCGTAGCTGATCAGCTTCAGGTCATCCAGCTTCAGCGAGTTCGGGGAGGTTTCTGCGGTGGTGTTGGTCAGGATCTGATAAGACTTGCCCTGTTTCCACGCCAGCTCCTGAGCCTCTTTCGACAGCACCCAGTCCACGAACAGCTTCGCGTTCTCTTCGTTACGCGCGCCCTTCAGAATGCTGACGCCGCCGATTTCATACCCGGTGCCTTCGCACGGAGAGATCAGCTCCAGCGGCGCACCTTGCTCTTTTTCCAGCGAGTAATCGTGCAGGAAGCCGATGCCGATGGCGGTTTCGCCGCGGGCGGCGTTACGCGCCGGTGCAATACCCGATTTGGTGTACTGGGAGACGTTGCCATTCAGCTGCTTCAGGTAGTCGAAGGCCTGATCTTCACCCCACAGCTGGACGAAGGTCGCCAGTGCGGTATAGGCGGTGCCGGAGCTTTGCGGATCGGCAATCTGGATCTCGCCTTTGTATTCCGGCTTGGTCAGATCTTTCCAGCACTGTGGCACCGGCAGGTTCTTCTCTTTCAGGCGCTGGGTGTTAACGCCAAAGCCCAGAATGCCGACATAGACCGCCGAGGAGAGGTTGCCTTTTACCTTCGCCGGATCGCGGAATTTCTCCATGATCTGCTCGAGGTTGGCGGATTTGTACGGCTGCAGCAGCCCCATCTCACCGGCCTGAGATTGCGGGTCCAGAGTGCCGCCGTACCAGACGTCGGCCTGCGGGTTTTTCTTCTCGGCATCGACCTTCGCCAGGGTGCTGCCGGAGCCGTTGCGGATAAACGAGGTTTTGACGTCGTACTTATCGCCAAACGCTTTGGTTTCGGCTTCGCACATTTCGTTGGTTGCGCTACAGTAAACCACCAGACGGCCTTTGGCCTGGGCGGCACCGGTTAAGGTGGCCAGCGCGATCCCGGAAGCAATGAGGGTAGAGAGAAGCGTTGTTTTCATTATTCAGCCCTTGTTATGACGTTATGTGACTGCGAGAAGCGGTGATGCCCGCCATCAGCAGGGGCATCAGGAGTAAACCCATCAGCACGGCGGCAATCGAGAGCAGACTGAACATCCCCGACCAGCCGTAGCGTTCGATAACCTGTGACAGCGGCCATCCGGCCAGCGCCGCCCCCAGATAAGCGAACACGCCAAGAAAACCGGTAATCGAGCCTGCTGCCTGCTTGTGTCCACACTCCACGGCGGCAAGGCCGATGAGCATCTGCGGACCAAAGACAAAAAATCCCACCGTAAAAAAGCACATCGCCAGCAGGGCGTAGTGATGAACCGGAGCCAGCCACAGGGCCGCCACCGACACCATTAATCCCAGCGTGAACAGCAAAATCATCGGTGCCCGCTGGCCGCTGAACAGCAGATCCGATCCCCAGCCGGCGAACAGCGCCCCGAGCAGGCCGCCGACCTCAAACAGCATCACCGTGGCGTTGGCGCTCAGCAGGTTGACCCCGTGGCTCTCCGCCAGCCAGATGTTGCCCCAGTCGTTGAGGGCGATGCGGATCAGATAGACCAGCACATAGGACGCCCCGAGCAGCCAGATCATCGGGTTTTGCAGCATGGTGGTGCGCAACATCTGCCACAGCCCCATTGGCGGGCTCTGTTGTTGCTGGCGCAACTCCAGCGGATCGTTGCGCCACTCCCCGACCGTCGGGAGACCCTCTTCCTGCGGTGTGCCCCGCAGTTGTGTGGTCAGCCACAGGCCGAGCACGATACTGATGATCCCCGGTGTCAGCATCGCTGCCTGCCAGCCCCAGCGATGGGCGGCGAAGGCACAGATCAGCGGAATAATGGCCCCGCCGATGTTGATAGAGGTGTTCCAGCATCCCCACCAGAAGCCGCGCTCGTTGCGCGAATACCAGTGGGTGAGCAGTCTGGCGCAGGGCGGCCATCCCCATCCCTGAAAGAAGCCGTTCAGCGTCCAGATAAACAGCAGCAGCGGCAGGGAGTCGCCGAAGGCGAACAGCACGTTCAGTACCCCGGTGGCCATCAGGCCGATGCCCATAAACACCCGCTGGCCTTTGCTGTCGTGCCACAGTCCGGCGGCAAATTTCGACAGGCCGTAGCTCAGGTAAAACAGCGATCCGATCAGGCCGATATCGCTTTTGCTCAGCCCCAGATCCATCTGCAATGCAGGCAGGACGTAGTTGAGGCTTTTGCGCGTCAGGTAAAACGCGGCGTAACCAATCACCATGCAGATCAGCAGTCGCGGACGAAGCCGACGATAGCGTTGAGTAACCTGGTCAGCTGACAGTGCGGGCATGGCGTTCTCCGTTTGAGATGACTGTATGAAAGCGCGACGAAAAAGGGATGAGAGAAAGTCTGGCGTGACTAAGACTTTTTCCTGGTTAGCGGTGTGTTTGTTGCAAAACTGTGGGCAGGTTAACAATTACGCGCGTGCCGCCCTGCGACTCCAGGGTTAACTCCCCGCCGAGAGCATGCACGCGCTCGCGCATCCCCTGAATTCCAAAACCGGGCATCTGCTGCGGGCTGATGCCGCTGCCGTTATCCCGCACCTCCAGGCGCAGCTGGTCGTGGTGCTGGCAGAGCAGAATGCTGACCTCGCTGGCATCGGCATGTTTGCTGACGTTATTCAGCAGCTCTTGCAGCAGGCGATAGAGAGTAAAGACCAGGGTTTCACTCTGGGGCGGGGCCGCCAGCTGGTACTCAAACCGGCACTGGATCCCGCGCTCGGCAAAGGCGAACTCGTTCACCAGATGGTGCAGGGCCTCATTGAGTGACAGCTCGTCCAGCACCGGGGGGCGCAGCTGACGCAGCAGCTGGCGGGTGGAGTGATGGATGCGCCGCGCCAGCTCGTTGATCTGCCCGGCGGCCTCCAGCGCCTGCGGGGTATCGCTCGCCCGCTTCACCAGCTGGGACTGGATCTGAATCGCGGTAATGTTCTGGCCAATTTCGTCGTGCAGCTCCCGGGCCAGGTGCTTGCGGGTATCCTCTTCGGTGTGGATCAGCTTTTCCGCCAGCGCGCGCCGGGCCTGCAACTCCGCCTCCAGCCGACGGCGGTAGTGATCGAGGTTCATCGCCAGATGCTGCTGGCGACTGATGGCGATCCCCAGCCCGATCCCCAGCAGCGACTGGGTGGCGAGGAAAATCTCCAGTTCCAGCAAGTCGCTGAACCCCACCCCGACCTGGCGGGCGATGGTGATCATCATGCTTCCCAGCAGGCCGGAGAGCACGCCCCCCTGCCAGCCGAACTTCCACGCCATCACCACGTTGGGCAGAAATACTACGATCAGCAGCAGCCGCTCCAGGGCCGGGGAGAGCACCATCTGGGTGCCGATGCCGATAATAAAAAACAGGCTGCACCAGATAATCAGCGAGGTACGCAGGGGCGGGTTGCTGGTGTCGAGCCCGAGCAGATGATAGCGGTGCTGCTGGCGTAAAAACTCAAACACCAGGTAGACGAACGGGGTCAGCAGCACCCCGCCGGTAAAGGAGGCCAGCGCCAGTAGCGTAGTCGGGCTGTCGAGAAAGGGCGCCAGGATCAAAGTCTGGAGCAGGGCATTAAGGCTCACCGCGGCGATCAGCAGCGACAGGCGCTGCCAGTAGAGCGGAAAGCGGTGCCAGAAATGTTGCGCCAGCCACGCACAGACGGTGCCCACCAGCGGCACCACCAGCATCAGATGATGGGTGAGCAGTTGTTCGCTGTGCAGCCAGAGCATCGCCGCCAGCGGGGGAAGGATCAGCGCTGGCCAGAAGCGGCGCGAGAGCACGATCAGCAGCGCCAGATAGACGCCCTGGGGCAAAAACAGCGCCGCCTGCTGTCCGTTCTGGGTGAGGTAAAAGCTCAGTGTCCAGAGCATCAGCCAGCCGGTGCCCCAGGCCAGCATAATAAACAGCGAGAGAATGATGTGCCGCAGGGAGCGCCGCATCAGTGGCCGGTCAGCAGCTGGTGGTCGAGGGCAAAATGCACCAGCTCGATGGTGCTGTTGCACTGCAGTTTGCCCAGCACGTTGGCGCGGTGCACGTGAACGGTCTTGTGGCTGAGTTCGAGTTTGAAGGCAATCTCCTTCACGCTGTCACCCTTGACCAGCAGCTCAAACACCTCTTTCTCGCGCGGGGTCAGGGCGGCCAGCGCCTGGGACACCGGCTCGCCGCCGCGCAGGGCTTTCACCGCATCGGCACAGAGATAATGGCCGCCCATCCCGACGGAACGCACGGCCTGCACTAACTCTTCCGGCCCGCAGCGTTTGGTGAGATAGCCGCTGGCCCCGGCGTCCAGCGCGCTTTGCACAAAGGCGGGAGTGTCGTAGATGCTGAGGATGATGGCGCGAAACCCCGGGCGCTGCTGGCGCAGGCGTTTGAGCAGGCTCAGGCCGTTTTCATCGGGCATAGCAACGTCGAGTACCGCCACGTCGACGGCATCGCGGGTGAGGGCGGGCCAGGCCTCGGCGGCGCTGCTGTACTGACCTTCGACCACCAGATCGTCTTCCAGATTTAACAGCTGGGCGAACCCGGACCGCACCACCACGTGATCGTCTACCAGCACCACTTTGATCATCTCAGATACCTTTGCGGAATAGTGTCTCTATGATGCCTGTCCGCGTCGGGCTGGCAATTGTGCGGCTGCGGTTATGTAACGGATGTAACAAAATTGCAATAAATGCCGGGTGGCGATTTTGTAGGCCCGGCAAGCGCAGCGCCGCCGGGCAATGCTGACCGCACAAAATTCACTATCTATTGCCACTTTTTTTCTAAAAACGATTCGGCATTAACGATGCTTTTTAATTCCTTTATCAAAATTCCGCCGCCGGAAATACTGCCCCCATAACAACTCGGGGAGCAGACATTATGGCAATTTCATCGCGTTTTACCTTATTTGGCGCACTGGCGCTGTGGGCCGTTCAGGCGCAGGCGGTGGACGTCACCATCGCGTATCAAACTTCCGCTGAGCCAGCAAAAGTGGCGCAGGCGGATAACACTTTCGAAAAAGCGAGCGGCGCGAAAGTCGACTGGCGTAAGTTCGACAGCGGCGCCAGCATCGTGCGGGCGCTGGCCTCCGGCGACGTGCAGATTGGCAACCTCGGCTCCAGCCCGCTGGCGGTGGCTGCCAGTCAGCAGGTGCCGATCGAAGTCTTCCTGCTGGCCTCCCAGCTCGGCAATTCCGAAGCGCTGGTGGTGAAGAAAAACATCACTAAGCCCGAGGATCTGATCGGCAAACGCATCGCGGTGCCCTTTATCTCCACCACCCACTACAGCCTGCTCGCCGCCCTGAAACACTGGGGGATCAAGCCGGGGCAGGTGGAAATCATTAACCTGCAGCCCCCGGCGATTATCGCCGCCTGGCAGCGGGGCGATATTGACGGGGCCTACGTCTGGTCGCCTGCGGTAAATGAACTGCAGAAAGATGGCAGCGTGCTGACCGACTCCGCCCAGGTAGGCCAGTGGGGCTCGCCAACCCTCGACGTCTGGGTGGTGCGCAAAGACTTTGCCGAGAAGCATCCGGAGATCGTGAAAGCCTTCGCCAAAAGCGCCATCGACGCCCAGCAGCCCTACATTGCCAACCCGGATGAGTGGCTGAAACAGCCTGCCAACCTGGAGAAACTCGCCCGCCTGAGCGGGGTGCCGGAGGCCGACGTGCCGGGTCTGGTGAAGGGCAATACCTACCTGACGCCTGCCCAGCAGTTGCAACAGCTGGCGGGCCCGGTGAATAAAGCGATTGTTGATACTGCTGGCTTCCTGAAAGAGCAGGGCAAAGTGCCCGCGGTGGCGGCGGATTACAGCCAGTACGTGACCGATCGCTTTGTGAAGTAAGGAGGAGCGGATGCTGAATATTACAAATCTGTACGCTGATTACGCTGGCAAGCCTGCGCTGGAGGATATCAACCTGACGCTGGATAGCGGCGAGCTGCTGGTGGTCCTCGGCCCGTCCGGCTGCGGGAAGACCACGCTGCTGAATCTGATCGCCGGGTTTGTACCTTATCAGCACGGCACCATTCAACTGGCAGGCAAAAAGGTGGAGGGCCCCGGCGCCGAGCGTGGCGTGGTCTTCCAGAACGAAGGGCTGCTGCCGTGGCGTAACGTGCAGGAGAACGTCGCCTTCGGCCTGCAGCTGGCGGGCACCTCGCGGGAAGCGCGGCTGGCCACCGCCCGGGAGATGCTGAAAAAAGTGGGCCTTGAAGGGGCGGAAAAACGCTTTATCTGGCAGCTTTCCGGCGGCCAGCGTCAGCGGGTCGGCATCGCCCGGGCGCTGGCGGCGAATCCGCAGCTGTTGCTGCTGGATGAACCCTTCGGGGCGCTGGACGCCTTTACCCGCGAGCAGATGCAAACCCTGCTCCTGCGCCTGTGGCACGAGACCGGCAAGCAGGTGCTGCTGATCACCCATGACATCGAAGAAGCGGTGTTTATGGCCACCGAGCTGGTATTGCTCTCGCCGGGGCCGGGCCGGGTGCTGGAGCGTCTGCCGCTCAACTTTGCCCGCCGCTATGTCGCCGGGGAGCCGGTGCGCAGCATTAAGTCCGATCCTGATTTTATCGCCCGACGTGAATACGTCCTGAGCCGCGTGTTTGAACAGCGGGAGGCCTTCTCATGAGCATTGTGGTGAATGACAAAACGGCGGGCAAACGCCTGACCCTGCGCTGGCCCTTTTCCCGCCAGTTAACCCTCAGCGTCAGCACCCTGCTGGTGTTGCTGGCCGTGTGGTGGGCCGTGGCGGCGGCGCAGTGGATCAGCCCCCTGTTCCTGCCGCCGCCGGGTCAGGTGCTGGTGAAACTGTTCACCATTGCCGGTCCGGAAGGGTTTATGGATGCCACCCTGTGGCAGCATCTGGCGGCCAGCCTCGGGCGCATTCTGGTGGCCCTGCTGGCGGCGGTGATCCTCGGTATTCCGGTGGGGATTGCGATGGGCTTAAGCCCGACGGTGCGCGGGATCCTCGATCCGCTGATTGAGCTTTATCGTCCGGTACCGCCGCTGGCCTATCTGCCGCTGATGGTGATCTGGTTTGGCATCGGCGAGACCTCCAAGATCCTGCTGATCTACCTGGCGATTTTCGCCCCGGTGGCGATGTCGGCGGTAGCCGGCGTTAAAAGCGCCCAGCAGGTGCGGATCCGCGCGGCACAGTCGCTGGGTGCCAGCCGCACCCAGGTGCTGTGGTTTGTGATTTTACCCGGCGCGCTGCCGGAGATCCTCACCGGGCTGCGGATCGGGCTCGGGGTCGGCTGGTCAACGCTGGTGGCGGCAGAACTGATCGCCGCCACGCGCGGGTTAGGCTTTATGGTCCAGTCGGCGGGGGAGTTCCTGGCGACGGACGTGGTACTGGCAGGGATCATGGTGATCGCCGTGATCGCCTTCGGATTAGAACTGGGGCTGCGCGCACTTCAGCGTCGCCTGACGCCCTGGCATGGAGAGATACAATGAGTGAACGTCTGACCATTACCCCGCTGGGGCCGTACATTGGCGCACAGATTTCTGGCCTGGATGTCACCCGGCCATTAAGCGATAACCAGTTTGAGCAGCTCTATCATGCGGTGCTGCGCCATCAGGTGGTGTTCCTGCGCGAGCAGGCGATCACCCCGCAGCAGCAGCGCGCCCTGGCGCTCCGTTTCGGCGATCTGCATATCCACCCGGTCTATCCGCACGCGGAAGGGGTGGAGGAGATCATCGTCCTCGATACCCACAACGATAATCCGCCGGACAACGATAACTGGCACACCGATGTGACCTTTATTGAGACGCCGCCCGCCGGGGCGATCCTAGCGGCCAAACAGCTGCCGGAGAGCGGGGGAGATACCCTGTGGGCCAGCGGGATAGCGGCATTTGAGGCGTTATCCGCGCCGTTCCAGCAGCTGCTGAGCGGCCTGCGGGCGGAGCATGATTTCAAAAAATCCTTCCAGGAGTACAAGTACCGTAAAACGGAAGAGGAGCACCAGCGCTGGCTGGAGGCGGTGGCGAAACATCCGCCGCTGCTGCACCCGGTGGTGCGTACCCATCCGGTTAGCGGCAAGCAGGCGCTGTTCGTCAACGAGGGCTTCACCACGCGGATTGTGGATCTGAGCGAGAAAGAGAGCGAGGCGCTGCTGGGGTTCCTGTTTGCCCACGTTACCAAACCGGAGTTCCAGGTGCGCTGGCGCTGGCAGGAGAACGATCTGGCGATCTGGGATAACCGTGTAACGCAGCATTACGCCAATGCCGATTACTTGCCGCAGCGGCGCATTATGCACCGGGCAACGATATTGGGGGATAAACCTTTCTTCCGTGCGGGCTGATCCCCTCACCCCGGCCCTCTCCCCAAAGGGGCGAGGGAGAAAAGCTGTACGTGCTCATCTTCACATACGGCACCTGACTGTCCCCTCTCCCTTTCAGGGAGAGGGTTAGGGTGAGGGTGTTAAATGCGCTTCGATATACCGCTGATAACGGCTGGCTTTCAGATAACAGAGATCCACCAGCACCAGCCCGTCCACACAGTTGTTGAACGCCGGGTCGCTGCCGAAATCGATAAACTGCACCCCACCGGGCTCGCACAGCTCGGAATACTGCTTGTAGAGCGGCGGGATGCCGCACCCCAGATTGCCGAGCAGCGATTTCAGCCGGGTCAGATCCTCCACGTAATCTTCCCCACCAAACTGCGCCAGCACCTCGGGTAACGAGGCGGGATAGGGGCGTCGCGAAGCGGCCAGCGGATGGCTTGCCGGGAACCACAGCCGGTAGAAGGCCACCAGCAGATCCCGCGCCGCGGGCGGTAACCCACCGGAGATGGAGACCGGCCCGAACAGGTAGCGATAGTGCGGATAGCGCGCCAGATAAGCACCAATCCCGGACCACAGGTAATCCAGTCCGCGCCGTCCCCAGTAGCGCGGCTGAATAAAGCTGCGCCCCAGTTCGATGCCGTGTTCAAGGATGTCCTGCATTTTATCGTCGTAGTGGAACAGGCTGTAGCTGTAGAGCCCCTCCGGCTCCCGCATTGCCGTCGGGATAAAGCGGTAGGCGCCGACGATCTCCAGATCCTCGTCATCCCACAAAATCAGGTGCAGATAGTCATCATCAAAGCTGTCGGTGTCCCGACGCTTGCCGCTGCCTTCTCCCACCGCGCGAAAAGCGATCTCCCGCAGACGTCCCAGCTCGCGCAGGATCGGTGCCTCTTCCTGGCCGTTACGCTGCCACAAATAGATGGTTTTGCCATCGGCGGTGGTGCCCAGCGATTCCGCCTGCGCCAGCTCGCGCTTCAGGATCGCCCGGTCTTCCGCCCGGGCAATGGCGGATTCGGTTTTGAATACCCCCGGAAGCCCCTTACCGAGACGCAGCACGTGCTGGCGGCACTGCTCGGCCATCTCCCGCGGGGAGAGCGTGGGGCTGAACCACTTCTGCCAGCCGATCTGCTGCCCGATTTTCACCGGCAGGCGGCTGTGGCGGCGGCGGAACATCTGCTGCATCAGCAGCAGCATCGACAGGTTCGGGGAGAGCAGGGTGCTGGCATAGAACAGCAGGCTGTTGCGGGCGTCGATATTGACCGGCAGCAGCGGCGCGCGGAATTTGCCCGCCAGCTTGATAAAGCCGGGGTGCCACTTTTTATCGCGGATCCCGGTGCGCGTCGGGCGGGAGACTTCCCCCGCCGGGAAGAAGATCAGCACCCCGGCGTTTTGCAGGTGCTGTTCCATCAGGGTGAACGAGGATTTCGCCGTCCGCCCGCCCATGTTGTCCACCGGAATAAACAGCGAGCTCAGTGGCTCCAGATGCGTCAGCATGCGGTTGGTCACCACTTTCACATCCCGGCGCACCCGGGAGACGGCATACAGCAGCGCCAGTCCATCCAGCGTACCGGTAGGGTGGTTAGCCATAACAATTAACGGGCCGTGAGCGGGGATCTGTTCGAGGTCGTGAGCGGGAATGGTGCAGAGGATATCGAGATGGTCCAGAACCTGTTCCACCATATCCAGCCCTTTCAGGTGGCGGTGGTCGGCGGCAAACTGCCGGAACTCCTCTTCGTGGAATAACTTCTTTAACAGCCTTTTTTGCCAGGGTGTAGGCCTCGCCTGCGGCCAAAGGTCATCGAGAACGCTGTCGAGACTAAACATAGTGGCACCTCCTGCTGTCCTGTTCAGACAGTAGAAGCGCCAGATGTCGGTGGTATTGCAGTGTGGTGAAGGTTTGTCGTAGGCCGGGTAAGGCGAAGCCGCCACCCGGCACTACGGATTAACGCAGAATTTTCTTCTCGGCCAGATCCAGCGCGAAGTAGCTGAAGATCAGATCCGCGCCCGCGCGTTTGATCGCCCCCAGGCTTTCGAGGATCACTTTCTCTTCGTCGATCGCTCCCGCCTGGGCGGCAAATTTGATCATCGCGTACTCGCCGCTCACCTGATAGGCGCCCAGCGGCAGATCGGTGCGCTCGCGGATATCACGCAGGATGTCCAGATAGGCGCCGGCCGGTTTCACCATCAGGCAGTCGGCGCCCTGGGCTTCGTCGAGCAGCGATTCACGGATCGCTTCCCGGCGGTTCAGCGGATTCATCTGGTAGGTTTTGCGATCGCCTTTCAGCGCGGTGCCCGCTGCTTCACGGAACGGGCCGTAGAAGGAGGAGGCGAATTTGGTGGAGTAGGACATGATCGCGGTATCGGTGAAGCCCGCGGCGTCCAGCGCCTGGCGAATGGCCTGCACCTGGCCGTCCATTGCGGCAGACGGGGCGATAAAGTCAGCGCCGGCGGCGGCGGCCACGACAGCCTGTTTGCCCAGGTTGAGCAGAGTTGCGTCGTTATCCACGCCATGATCGCACAGCACGCCGCAGTGGCCGTGGGAGGTGTATTCGCAGAAGCAGGTGTCGGACATGACGATCATCTCTGGCACCGTCTCTTTGGCGATGCGCGACATGCGCGCCACCAGACCGTCCTCTTTCCAGGCATCACTGCCGGTAGCGTCGGTGTGGTGGGAGATGCCGAAGGTCATGATCGACCGGATACCGGCGTTGGCGATACGCTCAATTTCGCGCGCCAGGTGTTTCTCCGGGATACGCATGACGCCCGGCATGGCCTCGATGGCTTTGTAGTCATCAATCTCTTCTTCAACAAAAATCGGCAACACCAGATCGTTTAAGGTCAGTGTTGTCTCTTCAAAAAGCGCGCGCAGAGCCGGGGATTTGCGCAGACGACGGGGACGAGCAATTAAATCGTTCATGATATGCCTGACGAGTGTGAATCAAAGAGGGCCAGTGTACCCGAAACGCCCGTCGACTGTTTTACTAAAGTTGTCGTTTAGCCCGCAGAATGCGGGGCAGGATAGTCTGGCCTTATTTCCGGGTTTCATTTTATCGTCTGAAATAACTTTACGCTCTATTTACCTAAGATAAATCTGTCCCAAAGATATATCGGGACCAGGTAACATCCTAACCTGGCGGGATTCTATTTTTATGTGCGCGTTGTTACTTATTTATTTAATCTCTTATTTGCTTTTGTTTTATAACTTTCAATGATCTTTCACCTCTAATTTGCTTGCTTTCGAATGGGTATAAATTGTTGTATTTGGATGAGTTTTTATTATTTTTTATATTTCAAAAAGTATTTAACTTATTCCGTCTGTTTCCGGACATAATTGCTGGATTCATTGAACCATTTTGTTTTGAGGCTGCATAATTCGCCTCGCAATATATTTGCACTGTATTTACGGACAAACTTGCTTACGTCCCTGAGGAGGGATGACCCAATGCAAACATGGAAAAAGAAACTTGTTGTATCTCAACTTGCATTAGCCTGCACGCTGGCTATCGCTTCTCAGGCCAATGCAAAAGATATTTCTGGTAGCACTTACAACACCTTCGGTTACGATAATACCGCCACCTCGGCCTGGTATAACGGATATACCGACTGGAATTACTCTTCTGCGGCCCATGATGGCGATATCTATCCCGTCATCAATAAGTCGACGGTGAACGGCGTGATTTCAGCCTATTACCTGGATGATGGCGCAGGCGGTCGGGCCAACGCCCTGTCGATCGCCAACAGCACCATTAACGGGATGATCACCTCCGAGTGCATGACCACCGAATGTGCCGGCGGTCTGAATACCGACGGTACGACGCATCAACAGTACGATCGTTTTGCACTGACGGTGGACAACACCACCATCAACGACACCTATGAGCATTACGCTTATGACGTGGTGAACGGCTCCACCACTACCACCCAATACTGGGACACTCACGCGCTGGGCAACGCCATTACCCTCGACGTGGAATCTGACATCGTTATCCAGAACAACTCCCGCATCGCCGGGATCACCCTGACTCAGGGCTATCACCAGCTGGATAACACCCCATATGACGCGGTCACCGGCATCGAAGATAACAGCCATGTCTTCACCAATACCCTGCAGGTGAACGATTCCGTTGTCACTTCCGGTGCTTATAGCGATCTAGGCACCAGCGGTTTCTATGGCCAGTCGGCGAAACCGAGCGATTACGGTGAAAGCGCAGCCACCGCCCTGGATGATGCGGCGCTGATCGTGGCGGCCAGCAGCGCGGATAACGCCATGCGCACCACGGCTACCTTCGATCACTCCACCCTGACCGGTGATGTGCTGTTCAGCAGCACCTTCGACAATAACTTCTATCCGGATGGCGATCCGGCCACCGACACCACCGCTGACGGCGTCTACAACCCAACCACCAACGGCTGGGACGGGACTGACAGACTGGATCTGACCCTGACCAACGGCAGCAAGTGGGTCGGTGCGGCGGTTTCCAGCGTCGAAGCGATTGGACCTGCTGATATGTATGGCCTCGGCTACAGCAGCGTCGACTGGCACAGCCTGGTACCGAACAGCATCTGGCCAGGCTCCACCTTCAACAGCAACGGCCATCTGGTGGGCAACCAGGTTTATCAGAGCGGGATTTTCAACGTTGCGCTGGATAACGGTTCCGAATGGGATACCCGTAAGCAGTCCAACATCGATACCCTGACCGTCAACAACCGTTCGCAGGTGAACGTAGAGAGCTCCAGCCTGCTGGCTGACAGCATCACGCTGACCAACGCCTCCACCATGAATATCGGCGATGCCGGTGGTGTGGCAACCGACAGCCTGTATCTCGACAGTTCAAGCCTGACCACCCTGACTCAGGAAACAGCGGAGCTGTACGCCAACACCATTACCGTGGATAACCGTGCAGAGCTGGCGCTGGGTCTGGGCCAGGTCGACACCCATAAACTGGTGCTGACCGACGGCGGTGTGCTGAACGTGGCCAGCCGCGATTACGTGTTCAATTCCGATCTGAACAATGCCCGCTATGTCACCAACGATATCCACCAGGCAGAGTACGACTTCGGGACCATCGCTCTGAACTCGGATGGTCATCTGGCGGTGAACGGTGAAGTCTCCGGTAACTACAAAGTCCGTCTGGATAATGCGACCGGGGCCGGTTCCGTTGCCGACTATAAAAACAAAGAGATCGTTCGTATTTACGATAACAACGCTGATACTCAGGCCAGCTTCACCGCGGCCAACAAAGCGGATCTCGGGGCTTACACTTACCAGGCGCAGCAGCAGGACGACACCGTGGTGCTGCATCAGGAGCGCCTGACCGATTACGCCAACATGGCGCTGAGCATTCCGTCTGCCAACACCAACATCTGGCATCTGCAGCAGGATGCACTGGCTAACCGTCTGACCAACAGCCGTCACGGCCTGGCGGACAACGGTGGCGCATGGGTGAATGTCTTCGGCGGCAATTTCGACGGCGATAACGGCACTATCCACTACGATCAGGACGTCAGCGGCATCATGGTGGGTCTCGATACCCATATTGATGGCAACAACGCCGACTGGATCTTCGGTGCGGCAGCCGGCTTTGCCAAAGGCGATATGAACGATCGCAGCGGCCAGGTGGATCAGGACAGCCAGTCCGCGATGCTCTACTCCGCGGCACGCTTTGCTAACGATGTTTTCATCGACAGCTCCCTGAGCTACTCACGCTTCAATAACGATCTCTCTGCCAACATGAGCACGGGCGAATACGTTGATGGCAACACCACGACTGACGCCTGGGGCTTTGGGCTGAAGCTGGGCTACGACTGGAAACCGAATACTGCCGGTTACCTCACGCCGTATGCTGCCATCTCCGGCCTGTTCCAGTCAGGTGATGATTACCGCCTGAGCAACGATCTGCGCGTGGGTAGCCAGTCTTACGACAGCATGCGTTATGAAGCCGGTTTCGACGCGGGCTACACCTTCGGTTACGGCGACGATCAGGCGCTGACACCGTTCTTCAAACTGGCCTACGTTTATGACGACGCCGGTGAAGATGCCAGCGTTAACGGTGACAACATCGATAACGGTGTGAAAGGTTCCGCGGTACGTGTGGGCCTGGGTACGCAGTTTAGCTTCACCAAAAACTTCAGTGCCTACACTGATGCCACTTACCTTGGTGGTGGTGATGTTGATCAAAACTGGGGTGCCAACCTCGGTGTGAAATACACCTGGTAACACGCCTGATGCGGGGAGGATTATCTCCCCGCTTTTTTTGCGTCAGTTAAGATGACTCGAGATCTGCATGAACCGGTATGCAAAACCCATTTCTGAATTCTCCCGGCTCGAAAAGTGCCTCTCTGCGCACAGCACGCCGTTCAAACTCTCTGCCCAGCTTCCGGTGTTTGCGGAGCGCAATGAAGAAGAGTACTACGCGGTCGTACTGCAGTCAGGATCGCTCAGTATTCACCGACAGCAGGATGACCTGCTGGTTGAGATTGTCGCCGCACCCTACATCTTCGGGATCAACGCCGGCATGATGGGCTGCAGCACAGAGTACCTGCTGGTAACACAATCCCCCTGTTCCGGGTTCTACCTCCCCGCCTCTGGCGCCCGCCATCTGATCCAACAGGCCGGTTTATGGTCTGATGCGTTCTGCTGGCTCTCCTGGCACCACCGGGTGATGGAGATCCGCGATAAGCAGCTGGTGGGCAATAACTCCTACAGCCAGATCCGCGCCACGCTGCTGGATATGGCCCAGTGGGATGAATCCTTACGGATGCGGGTGGGGGTGATGAGCTACATTCAGCGACGCACGCGCATTTCACGTTCGGTGGTGGCAGAGGTGCTGGCGGCGTTACGGCAGGGGAACTACATCATTATGGAAAGGGGCAAACTGATTAGGGTCAACCATTTGCCCGCTGAATATTAGTCTAAGGACGCGGGGATCGCCCGCGGCTTGTTCTCGCTCAGTTCAACCACCAGCTGGTTGACGCCGTCGCTCATATTGACGAAACGCGTGAGCGGCGAGCGCGTCACGACCACGAATACGCCCACGTTAGACTGCGGGATCATCGCCATATAGGTAATGAATCCACCGCCACCGCCGGTTTTCTGGATAATGCCCGGACGACCATTTTTCGGTGCCATATAGACCCAGCCGAGGCCCAGCGCATCCGCGCGGCCTGGCACATCCATGCCAATCACCCGCGTTAACTGGCTGCGCTGATAAATCAGCGTCTGCATTCTGTCGGCCTGATTGCTGCGCGCATAGAAATCAGAAGAGAGGAACTGCTGCATCCAGCGCATCATGTCGCCCGGGGTGGAGTAAACTCCGCCGCTGCCCACCGCTGCCAGGGTGTTGTTACACGGGCTGGCTCCTTTCTCCGCCACCATCAGACGCTTGCACTGATCGGGGGAGGGGGTAAAGGTGGTGTCTTTCATCCCCAGCGGACGGGCGATTTGCTCGTCGAACAGCTGGGCATAGGGTTTGCCCGCCGCGGTGCCCAGCGCATCGGCCAGCAGATCAAAGGCCAGATTTGAGTAGGCGGCCTGCGAGCCCGGCGATGATTTCAGGGTAGCGGTGGATAACCAGTTCCAGCGTTGATCCCGGGTCGGCCAGACAAATACCGGACGATGCGCGGCGCCGCCCGGCTGTTCGCGTGGCAGGGCGCTGGTATGGGTAGCCAGGTTGACGAGGGTAATCGGCGCGCCCTGGTAAGTTGGCACCCGTGCCCCCGGCGGGGCATATTTGCTTAACGGATCGTTCAGCTTCACCACGCCCTGATCGAGCAGTTTCACCAGCATTTCACTGGTCATTAATTTGGTCAGGGAGGCAATGCGCACCACCGAATCCAGCTGCGGGTGAACGTTGTTTCCTGGACGCGTTTCGCCAAAGCTGCGAAATACGCGCTGATTGCCGTCAATCGCCACCAGGGCCATCCCCGTTGCGCCGCTGCCGTAAAAAATCAGGTTCGCATAGCGATCGACCACATCGGAGGCGAAAGCCGGATCGGCAATCGGCTGGGCAGGGGCAGCCTGCACGCAGGTGAGGCTGGCCGTATACAGCACGGCGGAGAGTAACAGACTACGTTTCAACGAAAGCATCCATGAAGTGAATGAAAAAAGTATGCGTATTTATACTACTAAACGGCGTATTGCAAAGGCCTGAACAGCATAACGATAGCGTGAAAAACGTAACCATGGGTAAATACAAACAATTTCGTTATTACCGATCTCATGTTTTGTGACATTGCGCTTATGATACCTGTCAGGTTCACTTACTTTTCCGCTCAGGTGGCGGTTGACGACGAACTAAAATCGGGCCGGCAGGTCTGATAATCCGTCGTCCACAGCAGTAGCGATAACTACAAGAAGGAAGCGTTATGTTTAAGTCGTTTTTCCCAAAACCGGGACCCTTTTTTCTCTCGGCCTTTATTTGGGCTCTGATCGTTGTCATTTTCTGGCAGGCCGGTGGTGGCGCCTGGTTAGAGCGCCTGTTCAGCATCACGGGCGATGTACCCATTAGCGCGGCGCGTTTCTGGTCGCCGGGCAATCTGCTTTTCTATGCGTATTACGCCCTCTGCGTCGGGGCGTTTGCCCTGTTCTGGTTTATCTGGTCGCCGCACCGCTGGCAGTACTGGTCTATTCTCGGCACCTCGCTGATCGTGTTCGTCACCTGGTTTCTGGTGGAAGTTGGGGTGGCGATCAACGCCTGGTATGCCCCTTTCTATGACCTGATCCAGACCGCCCTCAGCGCGCCGCATAAAGTCACCCTCAACCAGTTTTATCATGAAGTGGGCGCCTTCCTCGGCATCGCCCTGATCGCCGTTGTTATTGGCGTGTTGAACAACTTCTTTGTCAGCCACTATGTGTTCCGCTGGCGTACCGCGATGAACGAATACTATATGGCGCACTGGCAGCAGCTGCGCCATATCGAAGGGGCGGCCCAGCGTGTGCAGGAAGACACCATGCGTTTCGCCTCTACCCTGGAGAATATGGGGGTGAGTTTTCTCAACGCCATCATGACCCTGATCGCTTTCCTGCCGGTGCTGGTGACGCTGTCGGCGCACGTGCCGGAGCTGCCGGTCGTCGGTCATCTGCCGTACGGCCTGGTGATCGCTGCTATTGTCTGGTCGGTAATGGGCACCGGTTTGCTGGCAGTAGTGGGGATCAAGCTGCCGGGGCTGGAGTTTAAAAACCAGCGCGTTGAGGCGGCTTACCGTAAAGAGCTGGTCTATGGCGAAGACGATGCCAGCCGCGCCTCGCCGCCGACGGTACGCGAGCTGTTCAGCGCGGTGCGTCGCAACTATTTCCGCCTCTATTTCCACTACATGTACTTCAATATCGCCCGCATCCTTTATCTGCAGGCGGATAACGTTTTCGGCATAATCCTGCTGTTCCCCTCGATTGTGGCCGGTACGATTACGCTCGGTCTGATGACCCAAATCACCAACGTTTTTGACCGGGTACGCGGTTCGTTCCAGTACCTGATCAACTCCTGGACTACGCTGGTGGAACTGATGTCCATCTATAAACGTTTACGCAGTTTCGAACATGAGCTGGATGGTCAGGATCTACAGGAAGTGACCCATACGTTGAGCTAATACAGGGAGTCGTTATGTCTTTTACCGTACCGCGTGCGTTACCGTTGTCGTTGCTTGCCGCCCTGGTGTTAGCCGGGTGTGCAGAGAAGGGGGCTGCGCCACTGAAAAAGGGCGAAAAGCCCGTCGATGTGGCAAGCGTCGTGCGGCAAAAAATGCCTGCCTCGGTGAAAGACCGGGATCAGTGGGCGTCGGCGCTGGCGAAAACCTTCGAAAGCCAGAAGATCGCCCCTACCGAGGAGAATATCTGCTCGGTACTGGCAGTGGCGCAGCAGGAGTCGCTGTATCAGTCCGATCCGGCGGTGCCGGGGTTGAATAAGATCGCCTGGAAAGAGATCGACCGTCGGGCAGAAAAGCTGCACATTCCGGCGTTTCTGGTCCACACGGCGCTGAAAATCACCTCGCCGAACGGGAAAAGCTATAGCGAGCGGCTGGATACGGTGAAAACCGAGAAACAGCTCAGCGCCATCTTTGACGATATGATCGGGACGGTGCCGATGGGCCAGACCCTGTTTGGCTCCCTGAATCCGGTACATACCGGCGGGCCGATGCAGGTCAGTATCGCCTTCGCTGAAAAGCATACCGACGGCTATCCGTGGAAAATCGAGAATACGGTGCGTCAGGAGGTCTTCTCCCTGCGCGGCGGGCTGTGGTTCGGCACCTACCATCTGCTGAACTATCCCGCCAACTACGATGTGCCGCTCTACCGCTTTGCTGACTTCAACGCTGGCTGGTACGCCAGCCGCAATGCAGCATTCCAGAATGCGGTCAGCCGCGCCAGTGGCGTGAAGCTGGCGCTGGACGGGGATCTGATTGCCTATGGCAGTAGCGAGGCAGGGAAGACAGAGCTGGCGGTGCGTAAGCTGAAAGGCAAGCTGGACATGAGCGACAGTGAGATCCGCCAGCAACTGGGGAAAGGCGACAGTCTGGCATTTGAGAAAACCGAGCTGTATCAGCAGGTGTATAAACTGGCGGAGCAGAAGAGCGGCAAGACATTACCGAAAGCGATGCTGCCAGGGATCCAGCTTGAGAGCCCGAAAATCACCCGCAATCTGACTACCGCCTGGTTTGCCCAGCGCGTAGACGATCGCCGGGCGAAGTGTATGGCCTTGAATTAACGGTAGCGGCGCCAGCGCACGACCAGCGCAACGGCGCCCAATACCACCAGCCCCACCAGGAACGGGATCAGCCCGAAGACGGTTCCGACGCCCAGCCCAATTTCCACGCGCGGCCGCCCGGAATCTTCGACCTGCATCAGGTGTTCATACACGCCGGGCGCATGCACCAGGATGTTCAGCAGCTGTGAGCCTGCCCAGAAGCAGAACAGCACAAACAGAGCGTAAGCGATATTTCCTGCCGTGGAGGTCTTAGGTTGTCTGGTGCTGAAAATCGGCTTCGACATAGTAAAGTCTGCCATAACTACCTCCGGTATGTTCTGTCTGGCTAAATGCCTGTTGTACACGTTGAGTTTGACAGCACATGGCCGATGTCAATATCGGAATGATGGTAATTTAGCCTGGAGAATTCTCCTGGATGTGCGAATTTTGCCGCACATCACAGATTTTTTACTTAAGTGAAATTCCCTCTCATTTCAGATTTTCCGCATGCGCCACAGACCTGACGACAAAACTGTGCGAGGATAGATTTTTTCTTCTGGAGCGACCATGAAACTGCCTGCCAAAATCCGCCGTGACTGGCATTTCTACGCCTTTGCTATTGGGCTTATCTTTATTCTGAATGGGGTGGTGGGGCTGTTGGGCTTTGAAGCGAAGGGCTGGCAAACCTATGCGGTAGGGCTGGTGACCTGGGTTGTCAGTTTCTGGCTGGCTGGGTTTATCATTCGCCGCCGCCCGGAAGAGACGACGGCAAACGAGGCGGATTAACCTGTTACCGAAATCTGAAGCGCGCTGTCAGCGGCATGTCGCTCCAGCGCCAGTTCAATCAGACGAGTGATCAGATCCGGATAGCTGAGGCCGCTGGCCTGCCACAGTTTCGGGTACATGCTGATGTTGGTGAAGCCTGGCAGGGTGTTGATTTCATTGATAACAACGCGATTATCCGCCGTTAAGAAGACATCAACACGCGCCATGCCGCGACAGCCCAGCGCCTGATACGCTTCGATGGCAATGGCGCGGATCGCGTCATTAACCTTAGCATCCAGCACGGCAGGCACCACAACCTGCGCGCCCTGGTCGTCGATGTATTTGGTGTCGTAAGAGTAGAACTCGCTGTTCAGGACCACTTCGCCACAGGTGCTGGCCTGCGGGAAATCATTCCCCAGTACCGCGCACTCGATCTCACGGCCTTTAATTCCCTGTTCCACCACTACTTTGTGATCGAAGGTGAAGGCCAGACGCACCGCCTCGCTGAACTGCGCTTCGCTGTTTACTTTGCTGACGCCGACGGAGGAGCCCTGGTTTGCCGGTTTAACGAACAGCGGCAGGCCGAAGCGGGCGCTGAGATCGGTAAAGGTATGCTGGTCGCGGTTGGCGCGGGTGAGGGTGACAAAAGGTGCCACGTTCAGCCCGGCATCGCGCAGCAGGCGTTTGGTCACGTCCTTATCCATGCAGGCGGCGGAACCGAGGACGTCAGAGCCGACGAACGGCAGGTTAGCCATTCGCAGCATCCCCTGCAGGGAGCCGTCTTCGCCCAGCGTGCCGTGGACGATCGGGAAAATAACGTCGAGGTGCGAAAGCGTCTGTCCGGTGCTGGCATTGATCAGCTGGCCCTGCATTACCCCCGGTACGGTGGCAACGCTAATCTCAGACGGGTTCAGCGCAATGCGCGCGGGATCGTCGGCATTGAGCAGATAGCCCTGCTCGTCGTTAATGTGCCACTGGCCCTGTTTATCGATCCCTAACAGCACGACCTCAAAGCGGCTCTTATCAATCGCGTTAACGATATTTTTGGCCGATTGCAGCGACACTTCGTGCTCGGCTGATTTTCCCCCAAAGACAATACCTACCCGCAACTTCGCCATCACTTCGCTCATCCACTCTGACTCAAAACGCTTACCCTATCACGATGCCCGGCGGAATTCGCCGCCTTCTGCCATAATGTTTTGGCACATTGTTTCAGGAGGATGAGTGAAAGGGAAAAGCCTGATTATCTGTATTGCAGTCATTGCTGCGGCCATCGCGGGCTACCGCTGGCTGCCGTCGTATTACAACCCCTTTGCACCGCTTTCCCTCGACGATCCCCCCGGCACTCTGACCCAGTTTAAGCTGCGTCGCCTGACCCCTGAGCATTGTGAAATCCTGCTGGCGCAGGCCAATGCGCGCCAGCTGATCCGCACCCAGACGGTGGCCGATAGCACCGGGGAGTGCCCGCTGAGTGATGTGGTGCGCGTGCGCAGTTTTGGCCAGGTCAGTCTCAGCAGCAGTTTCCTCGCCAGCTGCCCGCTGGCACTCAGCTCGGCGCTGTTCGTCAATCAGCAGGCCCGGCCCCTGACCCAAACCATGATGGGCAGCAGCCTGTCGCGCATTGATCATCTCGGCAGCTTTGCCTGCCGGAATATCTATCATCGGCCCAATGCCCGGCGCAGCGAACATGCTACCGCCCAGGCGCTGGATATCAGCGGCTTTACGCTGGAGAACGGCCAGCGGATCTCGGTTCTGCGCGGCTGGAAAAATGACGCTTCCGGGCCGTGGCTGCGGGCGCTGCTGGGTGCCAGCTGCGGCTATTTCGGTAATGCCCTCGGGCCGGACTACAATGCCGCCCACGCCAACCATTTTCATCTGGGGATGCGGGGATTTGGCTACTGCCCGCAAAGCATAAATCACCAGACAAAAGGCCAAAATATGTGACATGTTTCACAGATATGATGACTGGGAAGATAAAACACCGAAGTCACGGCAGGCGCATCCCTGACAACTTTCGGCGCAGTGTAACTTGCTAATCTGATAGTGAATTCACGCAAAATGTAGACAGTATCCGCCTATGGAATCCTGGAAAGTTAACCTCATTTCGGTCTGGTTTGGTTGTTTTTTCACCGGCCTTGCCATCAGCCAGATTTTACCTTTTTTGCCGCTGTACGTTTCCCAGCTTGGCGTCTCGTCCCACGAGGCCTTATCGATGTGGTCAGGCCTGACCTTCAGCGTCACTTTTCTGGTTTCCGCTATCGTCTCGCCGATGTGGGGCAGCCTTGCCGATCGTAAAGGGCGCAAGCTGATGCTGCTGCGCGCCTCCCTGGGAATGGCAATTGCGATCCTGCTCCAGGCCTTTGCCACCAACGTCTGGCAGCTGTTTCTGCTGCGTGCGCTGATGGGGCTGACTTCCGGCTATATTCCAAACGCCATGGCGCTGGTGGCATCCCAGGTGCCCCGGGACCGCAGCGGTTGGGCCATCAGCACGCTGTCGACGGCGCAGATCAGCGGTGTGATTGGCGGCCCGCTGATGGGCGGCTTTCTGGCTGACCACGTCGGTCTGCGAGCGGTGTTCCTCATCACCGCTGTCCTGCTGGTGATCAGTTTTCTGGTGACGCTGTTTCTGATTAAAGAGGGGGCGCGTCCGAGCGTGAGCAAGGCGGAGCGCCTCAGCGGTAAGGCGGTCTTTGCCTCGCTACCTTATCCATGGCTGATGATCAGCCTGTTTATCACCACAATGGTGATCCAGCTCTGCAACGGTTCGGTAGGGCCGATCCTCGCGCTGTTTATTCAGTCGATGGCGCCGGAGAGCACCAATATCGCCTTCCTGAGCGGGATGATTGCCGCCGTGCCGGGCGTCTCGGCGCTGATGTCGGCCCCGCGTCTCGGTAAGCTGGGGGATCGCATCGGCACCGGCCGCATTCTGATGGCGACGCTTATCGTGGCGGTGGTGCTCTTCTTTGCCATGTCCTTTGTCACCACCCCCTTCCAGCTCGGGGTGCTGCGCTTCCTGCTGGGCTTTGCCGATGGCGCCATGTTGCCTGCGGTACAAACGCTGCTAATTAAGTACTCCAGCGATCGGGTGACCGGGCGGATCTTCGGCTATAACCAGTCGTTTATGTATCTGGGGAACGTCGCCGGTCCGCTGATGGGGGCGGCGGTCTCTGCGATGGCCGGATTCCGCTGGGTGTTTGCCGCTACCGCGGTGGTGGTATTGCTCAATATAATCCAGCTGGCATGGGCCATGCGGCATCGACGCCAGCAGGAAGCCCGGACGCGGGCGAGTAAAAGATTGTAGCGCCGCTGTAGAATAGAGTTAAGCCGGGCTGTCATTATCTTTTATTTGAAATGGCGGTTCTGCTTTTATTTGGCATTGTGGACTCAGTTTGAATTTAATTTAAGTCACACTTTTCCGGCAGCCAGCCAGATTAATTTATGAGGCGTGTGGCGTTTGGCTAAAAATAGTACTTTTAACTACTTTGCAAGCCTCAGGCATAATGATAACGTCGGAAAAAACGTGATAAGGAAATAGCGCTGTGAAAAATCTCATTGCTGAGTTGTTGCTGAAGCTTGCCCAAAAGGAAGAAGAGTCGAAAGAGCTGGTGGCCCAGGTCGAAGCCCTGGAAATTGTGGTGACTGCCTTGTTACGCCAGATGGCGAAAAGCGAGCAGCAGGCGCTGATCGACAGCGTGGAAGGCGCGCTGGATGAGGCCCGACCGGCTACGCAGGTATCGGCCCAGGACAGCGAAATGCTGCAGCAATACGTAAAAAAGCTGTTACGGCACCCGCGCAGCTGAACGGTCATATGACTTAAGTTTGTGTCATAGATCCGTCATATCGGTTGCCTATAGTCGCTCTGTTTTATTTTTTATCTATTTCTCCATGGAGAAAATAAGTGAAACAGAGCGCACGTTATATTGCATTACTTCCCCTGTTATTTACCCCTGCGATTTATGCTGAAACTGTGGCATCGACCAGAGTTCTGGATAATCGTGCCGCCCAGGGTGATATTACCCAGCCTGCCGCTGACCGGCAGGAAAAAAACGTCTGCCGGGTGGTTTTTTCAGCAGCACGAACCAGACTTACTGTGATCATCCACAGAAGGATAGTGCTATGAAAATCACCCTGCTGGTTACCCTGCTTGTCGGCCTGTTTTCTCTTACCCCGGTAGGGGCACAGGATAAACAGCTCACCCCGCAGCAGCAACGAATGACCACCTGCAATCAACAGGCGACCGCCCAGGCTCTGAAGGGCGACTCCCGCAAGACTTACATGAGCGACTGCCTGAAAAACGCCTCCTCGAAACCGGGCGAAAAAAGCCTGAATCCTCAGCAACAAAAGATGCGCGAATGTAATAGCCAGGCGACCCAACAATCCCTCAAAGGCGACGATCGAAATAAGTTTATGAGCGCCTGTCTGAAGAAAACCGGCTAGTTCAAACGGGTGAGCGAGCCCGGACGCTCACCCGAAATATCATACTTAGCCTAAAGTAAGCCTTTCTATAATTTGGGAAAATGCTTTTGAGTGTTCCCAAAAACCATGAATGATGAAAACTTTTACAGCAAAATCTTTTCCCGGGAAGGAATCGGTCAGGCATATTCGGCGGATGAGCATCACCGCTCGGGTCTCCGCCTGGCGCGTCAGTTGCGCTGGCCGCGTACAGCGGGTCTGGCCATTCTCTTTTTCCCGATTGCCAGCGTGCTGGTTGCGCAGCCAGTCAACGGTGTCTGGTGGCTGCTGCTGGTTGGCTGGGCGTTTGTCTGGCCCCATCTGGCCTGGCAATTAGCGGCGCGTTCGACCAATCCCTGGAACGGTGAGATGTTTAACCTCAAGGTCGACGCCATTATGGCCGGGGTCTGGATTGGGGTGATGGGAGTTAACGCCATGCCCAGCGCGGCGCTGGTGATGATGATGAGCATGAACCTGATTGGCGTGGGTGGCATTCGGCTGTACGGCCCCGGGGTGATAATGACCGCGCTGGCCGCGCTGGTCTCCCTGCAGCTTACGCACGTCACGCCGGACTATGCCAGCACGCCGCTGGAAATCGGGCTCGCGCTGCCGGTGATCGTCTGTTACCCCATGCTGTTTGCCTGGGTGAGCTTCCATACGACAAGTCGTCTGGTGGAGCATAAGCGCCGGCTTGAGTTGATGAGTACCCTGGACGGCATGACGGGCGTCTTTAACCGTCGCCACTGGGAAGTGTTGCTGCGCACGGAGTATGAAAATTGTCGCCGCTACCAGCGTAGCGCCACGCTTCTGCTGATCGATATCGATCACTTCAAGAGGATTAATGACAGCTGGGGCCATGACGTGGGCGATCAGGCGATTGTCGCCGTCACCCGTCAGCTGCAGCTCACGTTACGCGCCAGCGATATTATTGGCCGTTTTGGCGGGGATGAGTTCGCGGTGATCATGAGCGGGACGACGGCGGAGAGCGCCATTGCGGCGATGTCGCGGGTACACGAGCGGCTGGCAGATTTACAACTGCCGGGGCCGCCGCACGTAAAGATCTCCATCAGCGTCGGCGTAGCGCCGCTCACGACGTCGATGGTGCATTATCAGGAGTGGCTTAAAGCGGCGGATATCGCGCTCTACAAAGCGAAAAATGCCGGACGTAACCGCACCGAAGTGGCCGCCTGACGCCCGGCAGTCGGTCAGGACTTACTTAACAGCTCTGATTTTTCCATGCACTTCGTCATGGCTTCAATGACGGCAGCACGGAAGCCGCGCTCCTCCAGCACCCGCACCGCTTCGATGGTAGTGCCGCCCGGGGAACAGACCATATCTTTCAGCTCGCCCGGATGCTTGCCGGTTTCGAGTACCATTTTGGCTGACCCCATCACCGCCTGTGCGGCAAATTTATAGGCCTGCGCACGGGGCATTCCCCCCAGAACGGCCGCATCGGCCATCGCTTCAATAAACATAAACACGTAGGCAGGCGCCGAACCGCTGACCCCGACTACCGGATGGATCATCGCCTCGGCAATCACTTCGGCTTCCCCGAAGCAGCGGAAAATATTGATCACATCGGCCACTTCTTCAGCGGTCACCAGCGCGTTAGGGGTGATGGAGGTCATGCCTGCGTTGACCAGCGACGGCGTGTTAGGCATCGCGCGGACAATTTTACGGTCATGTCCCAGGGCGCGCGCCAGCTGGTCGAGGGTAACGCCCGCGGCGATAGAGACCACCAGCGTATCTTTATTCAGGCTGGAGGTGACGTCGCTCAGGACTTTCACCATCATGTTCGGCTTCACCGCGCCGAAGACGATATCGGCCACCTGCGCCACTTCCTGGGCGCTTTGCGCGGCGTTGACGCCATACCGATCGTGCAGAGCGGCAACCTTGTCAGGCGACGGGGTATAGACCCAGATCTGGCCAGGCAGCACCTGGCCGCTGGCGATCAGACCGCCGAGAATGGCTTTGCCCATGTTACCGCAGCCGATAAAACCGATTTTCTTCTCCATCACGTCTCCCTCTTAAACTTTGTTATGATTGTGGAACTTTAGCCTATCAGGTTTTATCACGCAGCATTATATGCCGGAGAGAGAAGATGGCGATTTGGGTGGATGCCGATGCGTGTCCGAATGTCATTAAAGAGATCCTGTTTCGTGCCGCCGAGCGCGTGCAGATGCCGATGACGCTGGTGGCGAATCAGACCCTGCGCGTGCTGCCGTCCCGCTTTATACGCACCCTGCGCGTGCCGGCCGGTTTTGACGTGGCCGATAACGAAATCGTGCGCCAGTGCAGCCCCGGGGATCTGGTGATCACCGCCGATATCCCGCTGGCGGCAGAAGTGCTGGAGAAAGGGGCAGCGGCGCTGAATCCGCGCGGGGAGCGTTACTCCCCGGCCACCATCCGCGAAAAGCTGACGATGCGCGATTTTATGGATACGCTGCGCGCCAGCGGCGTCCAGACCGGCGGGCCGGACAGTTTGTCCCAGCGCGACAGACAAGTGTTTGCTGCCGAACTCGATAAATGGCTGCTGGAAGTGAAACGCCGCCAGGGTTAATCATCACTGTGACATATGATTCGGCCACTATTACCCCGTTCCGGGGTTGTCAACGGCGGGTGGGTTCAGGTAAGGTGAGCGCACCGTTAAGTGCAATCATTTCTTTACAGGATATCCCCTGATATTTCTGGCATTGACTGAAATGGCATATTAACGCCACGCCTGATGTAATAAATTTTTTACGATTACTTATGTACTAGCTTAATGGTATCATGGCACTCTTTTCGACTTCACCCACCGCATGCCTGCGGCCTTAAGGGGAACACCTGGTTATGACCCAGCCTATTTTTTTAATTGGCCCCCGCGGCTGTGGAAAAACCACCGTCGGCCTGGAACTGGCGCGTCTGTGCCAGAGCGAATTTGTTGACACCGATCACTGGTTGCAGACCCATGCCGGTAAGAGCATTGCTGAGATCGTTGAGCAGGAAGGGTGGGAGAGCTTCCGCGCCCGCGAGACGGCCACTCTCGAGGCGGTGACGGCGGGTTCCGGCATCATTGCCACCGGCGGCGGCATTATTTTATCGGCTTATAACCGGCAGTTTATGCGCGAAAAGGGAACGGTGATTTACCTTTGCGCCCCGGTGCCGGTGCTGGTCGAACGCCTTGAAGCCTTCCCGGAAGAGGGCCAGCGCCCGACCCTGACCGGCAAGCCCATCAGCGAAGAGGTGAGCGCAGTGCTGGCCGAGCGCGACGCCCTCTATCGCGAAGCGGCTCACCACGTGGTGGATGCTTCTCTGCCACCGGCTCAGGTGGTGCAAAATATCGTAACCGCACTGCATCTGGCATGCGCCAGCTAACTGATGTCTATACTGTTAGTTCAGCCATGAAAAAAAAGGATGAACTATGCCAACCAGACCTCCCTATCCGCGTGAAGCCCGTATTGTTGCCGTTGAAAAAGGTGCGACGGGCCAGACTGTCACCTGGTATCAGCTGCGCGCCGACCACCCAAAACCCGATTCGCTGATCAGCGAGCACGAAACGGAGCTGGAAGCGCAGGATGCCAAAAAGCGTTATGAAGATCCCGATAAAGCCTGATCAAATTCTGAAAGCGGAAAAAACCGTACCCTAATCACACTATTTAAAAAGCGATAACTTTAAACGGAGGGTAATGTACTGGCTTAACAGACACATCCTGTCAGGCTCGCGGATCTTTACATTCCGGCTCGTTAATCAACTGCTACGCTTTTCAGCACTTTTTCTGAACAGCGCACTGTACAGCGAAGCGAGCCTGTCTCTGTGTCCCGATCACGGTAGTGGTAGTAAAGAAAGGCGAGAACAATGAAAGCGACGTTGGCGATCCTCACCATTGGGGTAGTCCCGGTAAGCGAAGTACTCCCGCTCTTAACGGAGCATATCTCTGAACAACAGATTACACATCACAGTCTGCTCGGTACGCTGAGCCGGGAAGAGGTCATGGAAGACTACGCCCCTGAACCGGGGGAGGCGCTGCTGCCAACCCTGCTCAGCGACGGCGAGCTGGGCAATGTCTCGCAGCCAAAGATCGAGCGCGCCCTGCAAAGCGTTATCGAAGTGCTCGATAACCGAGATTATGAAGTCATCCTGCTGATGAGTACTGCGCCTATCACCGGGCTCGTTGCCCGTAATGCGATCCTGCTGGAGCCGATGCGGATCATCCCGCCGCTGGTCGGATCAATTGTCGACAGCCATCAGGTGGGGGTGATCGTGCCGATCCCGGAACTGCTGGAGAACCAGTCGCACAAGTGGCGCGGGCTGGTCAAAACACCGCTGCTTTCCGTGGCGAATCCGTTCTGGGACAGCGAAGCGAAACTGATCGACGCCGGACGCGATCTGCTGGAGCGCGGCGCGGACGTTCTGATGCTCGACTGCCTCGGTTTCCATCAACGCCACCGCGATTTACTGCAAAAAACGCTGGATGTGCCGGTGCTGCTGTCAAACGTGCTGGTAGCCCGGCTGGCCTCGGAATTGTTGGTCTGATGATTTTGCGTGACAGGCATGGAGCGTCCCCCCTATATTGGATTCACATCCAATGACAATAAGGACCAGTCCATGCTTCAGAGTAATGAATACTTTTCCGGTAAAGTGAAGTCCATTGGTTTTACCAGCAGCATTACTGGCCGTGCCAGTGTTGGCGTGATGGCGGAAGGGGAGTATGCCTTCGGTACCGCGCAGCCTGAAGAGATGACCGTGGTCAGCGGTTCACTGAAAGTATTATTGCCGGGGGAGACGGAGTGGAAAGTGTATAACCCGGGCGATGTTTTTAACGTACCTGGCCACAGCGAGTTCCATCTGCAGGTAGCTGAGCCTGCGTCCTATCTGTGTCGTTACCTGTAAAAAAAGAGCCGGGTTAACCCGGCTCCTGTTTCTGGCATAAAGCCTGGCATTAAGCATTAACGCTGTGCTTCGCCGCCCAATCCTTCCACCACGCTCTGAATCAACGCCGCCAGTTCACCCGTCATCAGAATGAAGTCAGCATCAAAACGCTGGGCATAGTCGTCCCGGTCGATATCGTCGTTCTGATCGCGAAGCTCATCGGAGAACTTCAGTCGCTTGATCGAGCCATCGTCACACATCATGAATTGAATGCGCTGCTGCCAGTCGAGCGCCAGCTTGGTTACCAGCTTGCCGGCTTCGATGTGTACTGCGATTTCGTCGCTCACCAGCTCCTGCTTCTTGGCACGGATCACGCCGCCGTCTTCGAGGATTGCTTTCAGTTCGGCTTCGTCCAGCAGCTGGAAGCCCTGCGGAACGCTGTTACCCCGCACCCACTCGGTGAGGGTCAGCTCGATCGGGTTTTCCATCGTCAGCGGCACCACCGGCAGCGAACCGAGGCTTTTACGCAGCAACGCCAGCGTATCTTCCGCTTTTTTGGCGCTGGCGCAGTCGACCATAATCAGGCCGTTAACCGTGTCGATCCACATCATGGTCTGGCTGAAGCGGCTAAAGGCACGCGGCAGCAACGAGTGCAGAACTTCATCTTTCAGCGAATCTTTTTCGGTTTTTTTCAGCTTACGGCCCTGTTCGGCTTCAAGCTTGAAAATTTTGGCTTCCAGCGCCTGTTTCACCACCGGCGTCGGCAGGATCTTCTCTTCCTTACGCGCACAGATGATGATTTGACCATTGGTGGTGTGGGTCAGCGCATCGCTTTGTGATCCCATAGGCGGAACCCATCCGGTTTTCGCCATGTCCTGGCTGCCACACGGGGTAAATGCGTAAAGGTCTAACTGTTTTTCCATCTCGTCGGCGCGCAGCTCGATGTCGCGGCTGAGACGGTAAACCATCAAATTTTTGAACCACAGCATGATAATTTCCACGGTCTTGTCGTTTAATTCAGCGGGCATGATAGCGAATTGTCGCATCGCTTGCATTGCTAATCGGGTAGCAGGCTTCTACTCTGTTGATAATCAAAAAAATGAGGAACGTCCTGTGCGAATTGGTATAGATCTCGGCGGCACCAAAACAGAAGTCATTGCCCTGGGCGAGCAGGGGGAACAGCTGTTCCGCCATCGCCTGCCGACCCCGCGTGACGACTATCAGCAGACCATCGAAACCATCGCCAGTCTGGTGGAGATGGCCGAAAAGGCCACCGGCCAGACGGGCACGGTGGGCATGGGCATTCCAGGTTCGATTTCGCCCTATACCGGGGTGGTGAAAAATGCTAACTCCACCTGGCTTAACGGCCAGCCCTTCGACCGCGATTTAAGCCAGCGGCTGAACCGTGAGGTGCGCCTCGCGAACGACGCCAACTGCCTCGCGGTGTCGGAAGCCATTGATGGTGCAGCGGCGGGCGCGCAGACGGTATTTGCGGTGATCATCGGCACCGGCTGCGGAGCAGGGGTGGCCTTTGGCGGCCGCGCCCATAGCGGCGGCAACGGCACCGCAGGGGAGTGGGGGCACAACCCGCTGCCGTGGATGGATGAGGATGAGTTGAAGTACCGCGCTGAAGTGCCGTGCTACTGCGGCAAACAGGGCTGTATCGAAACCTTTATCTCCGGCACCGGCTTCGCCACCGATTACCGCCGTCTGAGCGGGCATCCGCTGAAAGGCAACGAGATCATGCGCCTGGTGGAAGAGCAGGATGCCGTCGCGGAGCTGGCCTTTAGCCGCTACGAAATGCGGCTGGCCAAATCGCTAGCGCACGTGGTGAATATCCTTGACCCGGATGTCATTGTGCTGGGTGGCGGAATGAGCAACGTGGATCGTCTGTATACCACCGTTCCGCAGCTGGTGAAGCAGTGGGTGTTTGGCGGTGAATTCGAAACCCCTATCCGCAAAGCGGTGCACGGCGACTCCAGCGGCGTACGCGGCGCGGCCTGGTTGTGGCCAGAATAAAAGCAAAACGGCAACGTACGTTGCCGTTTTTAGTGTTTGTTCCCTCTCCCCTGTGGGGAGAGGGTCAGGGTGAGGGGTAAAGACCGCACCGTTAATCCACCGCAAATACCTTATCCAGCCTGCTGTACCCCAGCCCGTTAATCTTCTTCACTTTGATCTGCACCGGAATGCGCTCTTTCATCGCCTCGACGTGGCTGATGACGCCAATGGTTTTGCCGCTGGCATTCAGCGCGTCCAGCGCATCCAGGGCGGTATCCAGCGTTTCGCTGTCGAGGGTGCCAAAGCCCTCATCGAGGAACAGCGAGTCAATCTGCGTTTTATGGCTCACCAGGTCGGAGAGCGCCAGCGCCAGCGCCAGACTCACGAGGAAGCTCTCCCCGCCGGAGAGAGTACGGGTATCGCGCACGGCATCCGCCTGCCAGGTATCCATCACCTCCAGCTCCAGCGCGTCGCTGGCCTTGCGTTGCAGCAGGTAGCGACCATGCAGGCGGGTCAGTTGCTGGTTGGCGAGCCACACCAGGTTGTCGAGGGTTAAGCCCTGGGCAAACTTACGGAAGCGATCGCCCTCTTTAGAACCGATCAGCGCGTTGAGATACCCCCAGTCATCCGCCAGCCGGGCTGCGGCCTCAATCTCCTGCATCAGCGCCTGCTGGTGCAGGCGGTTATCGCTGTCCTGCTTGAGCTGCTGGCGGATCTCCCCCTGGCGGGTGGTGTTTTCGCGAAGCCGGAGCGCGAGCTGCTGTAGCTGCTCCTGAAGAACCGGGGCTTCTGAGGTCACTCCTTCGGGGCGGTGTTCCAGATGCTCGTTCAGCCGCTGACCGGCCTGCTGGAGCAGCGCCGTCGCCTGCTGGATCTGGTTCTCCAGGGTCTGCTTCTGTTGCTCCAGGCGGTGGAGGGTATCGTCATCCAGCAGGGCGGCGAGAAACGCCTCGCGATCGGCAAAGACGCTGGCAGCCAGCGCGGCAGCAAACTGCGCTTCGGCATGCTGCAGGCGTTCGCTCTCCAGTTTGCGCTGCTGTTGCAGGGTGGCAAGCTGGCTGTGCAGCGACACACACTCGGTATGGATCTCGCGCCAGTTTTCCGGGATAACGCTTTCTGCTTCAGTCGATTCCGTGGCCGGAAGGGTCTCCAGCAGCGGTGTCAGGGCAGTGATGCGGTCCCGCAGGGCGTTATGCTGAGACTGCTGTGCCTGCCAGCGCTGCGACGCTTGTTCACGTTCCGCGAGCCAGGCCTGCTCTGCGCCGTCTTCGGGCATCGCCAGCGACAACGCCTGAAGAGATTGTTCCATCGCGGTGCGGGCTGCCGCCAGCTGCTGGAGATAGCTTTGTTGCAGGGCTTCCTCTTCGTGGAGCTGACTTTGCAGCGTCAGGCGCTGGCTAAGCTGGTATAGCTGCTGTTCGTACTGCTCCTGCTGATCCAGCCAGGGGGCGATATCATCCTGAATATTCAGGTTCACCCTCAGGGAGGCGCAAACCTGCTGCCACTCTTCAGTGAGCGCCTGCGCGTCCCGGACCAGCGTCTGCGCCTCGTCTGTTTCTCGCTGCATCTGGGTGGTGAGGGCATTCACCTGGCCCAGCACCAGCAGGCCCTCCTCTTTAAGGGTGGCGACCTCTTTCTCCATCGCCTCCCGGCGAAGCTGGTTTTCCGTGAGCGCTAACGCCTGGTACTGCGCAATGGCAGGGTGCTCGGTGGACCCGCAAAGCAGGCAGGGTTTGCCGGCCTCCAGTTCCGCCCGGTAGCTCTCCAGCTTTTTGATCTTCTCTTCCTGCTCGCATAAGGCCTTTAGATCGAGATAGTGCTGGTTTTTCTCTTTGTACTGCTGGCGGCGCAGCGTCAGCGTTTCATTGAGTTTTGCCAGATCGCCCTGCGCCTTTTGCACGCTCTCATTATTCTGACTGAGCCGCTTTTGCAGGGGCTGATAGCGGGCGTGGAGAGTGGTCAGACGCTGGCGCGCCGCGCGGGCCTGAGTTTGCTGCGCCATTTCGGCGGCAGCTTGTTCTGCCGTAAGCGTCAGGGTGTTTTCCGGCAGGCCCGCCAGCTTCTGGCGTAATTCCGCGATACGCCGGGTCAACGTCGCGAGCTGCGTTTTATCCCGGTTTAGCTGGGTGAAGTGCGCCCGCCAGCCCGCCATCTCCTGACCCCAGTGGCGGAAGCGGTCGTGGTCGGCCAGCCATTGCGTCAGGGTGGTGAATTCGGTCTGCAATTGATCCTGTACGCGCAGCGCTCCGTTGCGGATCCGCGCGCGCAGCGCCTCGCTGGACTGTAAGCGAGTATTCACATCCAGCATCTGCTGTTCCGTTTGCGCCAGGCGGGCGATCTGCTCCTGCTGCCGATCCCACTGCGGGCGCAGCAGGGCGGCGGGCTGAGCCAGATGCAGCTTTTCCAGCTCGGGAGTGGCGTCGGTCAGGGCCTGCTGCGCCTGCTGCCGGGCGGCCATCGATCGCTGCTGCTCGCGCAGCAGCTCATCGTGGCGGGTCAGCCAGTTAAACGCTTTCTGCTGGGCCTGCTGTTGGGCCAGCAGCTGTTGTTCTTCGTCAGTATGTACCTGCAAACCTTGCTGGAGCTGCTGCTGTTGCTCGTCGCTGAGTAACACCACCCCGGCGGCCTGGGCTTCACGCCTCTCCAGCTCGCTGCGCGCCGCTTTATGTTTTTCAAATACCATCGCCGAGATCTGGCCGTAAATTTCGGTCCCGGTTAGCTCCTCCAGCAGTTCGGCGCGCTCTTTCGGCCGGGCGTTGAGGAAGGCGGCAAATTGCCCCTGGGAGAGCAGCATCGAGCGGGTAAAGCGGTCATAGTCCAGCCCGGTCAGCGAGGCGACAAGCTCCAGTTTATCCTTCACTTTATCCGCGAGGATTTTGCCGTCTTCACACTGGGCCAGTTCCACGCGCGGCACCTGCAGGTTGCCGTCCGGCTGATTGCGCGCCCGGTTCTGGCTCCAGAAGGCGCGGTAGGCGACGCCTTTCACCTCAAACTCCACCTCCGCCAGACACTCAGCGGTGTCGCGGGTCATCAGATCGTTCTGCGATTGCGAGACGGTGTTGAGGCGTGGCGTCTCGTGGTACAGCGCCAGGCAGATGGCATCCAGCAGGGTGGTTTTCCCGGCGCCGGTGGGGCCGGTGATGGCAAACAGGCCGTTGCTAAGAAAAGGCTCGGCGGTAAAGTCGATTTTCCATTCGCCCTTGAGCGAGTTGAGGTTTTTCAGACGCAGGCTGAGAATTTTCATGCGTTATCCTCCTCGTTATCGAGAGCGTGCAGGGCATGGCTGAACAGCTCGTTTAACCGGGCCCGCCGGGCGTCATCGAGGGTCTCCTGCGCCAGGCGGCGCTCAAACACCTCCTCCACCCGCAGCTCGCTGAGGGTTTCACGCAGGCTGTTGGCGAGGAGCTTCTCACGCAGCTCGCGACTGCGCCGCACCAGCAGCACCTCTACCGGCAGATCTTCCGTCAGGTGCTGAATCTTACGCTGCATGTCGTGCAGGTACTCTTCGGTGGCAATTTCGATATCCAGCCAGACGGGAGGCGTCTGCGCCACGCCGCGCCACTGCTCAAGCTGGGCGGCGATGGCCGCCAGATCGCCCTTCAGCACCGCCAGCGGTTGGGTGATGGGCACCTCCAGGGCGTCGACGGCGCTGAGCTTACCCTGGTCAAAACTCACCAGATGCACGCTTTTGCTTTTGCCGGTTTCATCAAAGCTGAGGGGGATAGGGGAGCCGCAGTAGCGAATGTGATCGCAGCCGCCAATCTTCTGGGCGCGGTGAATATGGCCCAGCGCAATATAGTCCGCCGCCGGGAAATGCTGTGCCGGGAAGGCGTCCAGCGTCCCGATGTAGATGTCACGTACCGCGTCACTTTTACTGGCCCCGACGGTGGTGAGATGCCCGGTGGCGATAATCGGCAGGACGCTGTCGCCGCGAAGCTGGCAGGCGGCGGTATATTGATCGGCATAATAGTGGGTGATGGCCTCTAACAGCTGCTGCTGTTTCTCGATCCCCGAGAGGCCTGCCTGGCTTTTCATCACGTCGCGAGGGCGCAAGAACGGGATCGGGCACAGCACCGCCCCGGGCGTCCCGTCGCGTTTGCGCAGGATCTGCGGCCCGTGACCGGCGCTGGCGACCACGGTGGTATTAAGAAAGGCCAGAATTTCACGGGATTCATTCAGCGTGGCCACGGAATCATGATTGCCCGCAACAATCACCAGATGACAGCCGGTCTTCTGCAGGTTGACCACGAAACGGTTATACAGCTCTCGCGCATAGCTTGGCGGCGATCCGGTGTCGAAGATGTCCCCGGCCACGAGGATGGCGTCCACCTGGTGGGATTCTGCCATCTCAAGCAGCCAGGTGAGGAAGGCTTCATGTTCGGCGGCGCGGCTTTTACTGTAAAAGTTTTGTCCCAGATGCCAGTCCGAGGTGTGAAGTATGCGCATAACAGATCCGTGGCAAAAAAAAGTAAGCGGGATTATAAACATTCAGGGGAAGGAAGATAACCGCTACAATCAGGGCAGCCAGAAAACAACGGCTTGCCTTTATTGGTGGGCAGGTTTTTCATAAATCTGTCATAAATCTGACGCATAATGACGCCGTATTACAAACATGTAACCTAAATAAGACAGGGCTAAGTATGGCGAGACGTATTCTGGTCGTAGAAGATGAAGCACCCATTCGTGAAATGGTCTGCTTTGTGCTCGAACAAAATGGCTTTCAACCGGTAGAAGCCGAAGATTACGACAGCGCGGTGAATCAGCTCAACGAACCCTGGCCCGATCTGATCCTGCTCGACTGGATGTTGCCCGGCGGCTCAGGTCTGCAATTCATCAAACATATCAAACGTGAAGCCTTAACCCGCGATATCCCGGTGATGATGTTGACCGCGCGCGGCGAAGAGGAAGATCGTGTTCGCGGCCTTGAGACCGGCGCGGATGACTACATCACCAAACCTTTCTCTCCGAAAGAGCTGGTGGCGCGTATCAAGGCCGTGATGCGTCGTATTTCACCGATGGCGGTGGAAGAGGTGATTGAGATGCAGGGCCTGAGCCTGGACCCCACCTCGCACCGCGTCATGACTGGTGAAAATCCCCTCGATATGGGGCCTACCGAATTCAAACTGCTGCACTTCTTCATGACTCATCCGGAGCGCGTCTACAGCCGCGAGCAGTTGCTCAATAATGTCTGGGGCACTAACGTGTACGTTGAAGACCGGACGGTGGATGTACATATTCGTCGTCTGCGTAAGGCCCTGGAAACCAGCGGTCACGATCGCATGGTACAGACCGTCCGCGGCACGGGTTATCGTTTCTCAACCCGTTTCTGAACAATGACAGGAGTGTGACGCGTGCTGGAACGTCTGTCATGGAAAAGGCTCTGCTTTGAACTGATTCTTTGCTGTATCCCGGCCCTGATCCTCGGGGCCATTTTCGGTTATCTACCCTGGTTTTTGCTGGCGGCAGTCACGGGACTGCTGGTCTGGCACTTCTGGAATCTGCTCCGCCTGTCATGGTGGCTGTGGGTGGACAGAAGCATGACCCCTCCGCCGGGAAGCGGCAGTTGGGAACCGCTGCTGTATGGCCTGCACCAGATGCAGATGCGTAATAAAAAACGCCGACGCGAGCTGGGCAGCCTGATCAAACGCTTTCGCAGCGGTGCGGAATCCCTGCCGGATGCGGTGGTGCTCACCACCGAAGAGGGGGCGATGTTCTGGTGTAACGGACTGGCGCAACAGCTGCTGGGCCTGCGCTGGCCGGACGATAATGGACAGAACATCCTCAACCTGCTGCGTTATCCTGAGTTTGCGCAGTACCTGAAAAAACGCGATTTCACCCGCCCGCACAATCTGGTGCTGAACACCGGTCGCCATCTGGAGATCCGCGTGATGCCCTACAGCGACAAACAGTGGCTGATGGTGGCGCGCGATGTGACCCAGATGCACCAGCTGGAAGGGGCGCGGCGCAACTTCTTCGCCAACGTCAGCCATGAATTACGCACGCCGCTGACGGTGTTGCAGGGCTATCTGGAGATGATGCAGGAGCAGACCCTGGAGGGCGCGCCGCGGGAAAAAGCGTTGCAGACCATGCGCGAGCAGACGCAACGGATGGAAGGGCTGGTGAAACAGCTCCTGACCCTCTCCCGTATTGAGGCCGCGCCAACCTTAGCGCTCAACGAAACCATCGATGTGCCGATGATGCTGCGGATGTTAGAGCGTGAGGCGCAAACCTTAAGCCAGCAGCAGCACCAGATCACCTTCGAAGTGGATACCAGTCTGAAAGTGCGCGGCAGTAACGATGAGCTGCGCAGCGCCATCTCCAACCTGGTCTATAACGCGGTGAATCATACCCCGGCGGGGACCCATATCACCGTGCGCTGGCAGCATGCGCCCACGGGGGCGGAGTTCAGCGTCGAGGATGATGGCCCGGGTATCGGCCCGGAGCATATTCCCCGTCTTACCGAGCGTTTTTATCGGGTGGATAAAGCGCGTTCCCGCCAGACCGGCGGCAGTGGTCTGGGGCTGGCTATCGTCAAGCACGCCATTAATCACCACGACAGCCGTCTCGATATCGTCAGTACGCCGGGCAAAAGTACGCGTTTCAGCTTCGTGATCCCGGAACGTTTGATTGCCAGTAACAGCGCCTGACAGCCAACCTGTAATCAGATATTGCCATAGGCCAGCATATGCTGGCCTGTTTGCTTTGCAGTCAACCGAAGCGCGGATAAATTTTATACGCCTGTTGCTTTTTTGTTCGCATGATTAGCCATGGGTTTTTCTTATAATTGGTGTAATGTTTCAGGTCTGACTTTCAGGCTGGTATATTGTTCTGGTTTTGCGATCCCATATTGCCTTTAAACGTTATAAGCGTTTAAATTGCCCTCCTGATATTGTCGGACAGACTGTATTTGCGTGGTAAATCGAAAAAATATTCCTGACCACGGCAGCAGGAGAGCATTTCCCGCTGAAATTGCACATTTTTTCCGCTGTTTTGTTCCGCAAGGGATAGCGAAAAATTCAACATTTTCAACACCACATCCACAGGCAGTAAGGTTTTATGACCCATCAATTGAAATCGCGTGACATCATCGCACTGGGCTTTATGACATTTGCGCTGTTCGTTGGCGCAGGCAACATCATCTTCCCGCCTATGGTTGGCCTGCAGGCGGGTGAACACGTCTGGACCGCGGCGCTTGGCTTTCTGATCACCGCTGTGGGCCTGCCGGTTCTGACCGTCGTGGCGCTGGCGAAAGTTGGCGGCGGTGTCGATAGCCTCAGCGCGCCGATTGGTAAAGTGGCCGGGGTGATGCTGGCCGTCGTCTGCTATCTGGCGATCGGTCCACTGTTTGCGACCCCTCGCACCGCGACCGTCTCCTTCGAAGTGGGGATTGCCCCGCTGACCGGTGATGGCCCGCTGCCGCTGTTTATCTACAGCCTGGTCTACTTTGCTATCGTGATCCTGGTGTCGCTCTACCCGGGTAAACTGCTGGATACCGTGGGCAACTTCCTCGCCCCGCTGAAGATTCTGGCGCTGGTAGTGCTTGCGGTCGCGGCGATTGTCTGGCCGGCTGGCCCGCTGAGCTCGGCTACCGAAGCCTATCAAAACGCGGCCTTCTCTAACGGCTTTGTGAACGGCTACCTGACCATGGATACGCTGGGCGCGATGGCGTTCGGGATCGTGATCGTTAACGCCGCGCGTTCCCGTGGCGTGACCGAAGCGCGTCTGCTGACCCGTTACACCGTCTGGGCTGGCCTGATGGCGGGTGCGGGCCTGGCACTGCTCTATCTGGCGCTGTTCCGTCTGGGTTCCGACAGCAGCGTGCTGGTTGACCAGGGCGCGAACGGTGCAGCTATTTTACATGCCTATGTGCAGCACACCTTCGGCGGCGCGGGCAGCATGATGCTGGCTATCCTGATCTTCCTGGCCTGTCTGGTGACTGCGGTTGGCCTGACCTGTGCCTGTGCAGAGTTCTTTGCTCAGTACGTTCCGCTCTCCTATCGTACGCTGGTGTTTATCCTCGGCGGCTTCTCGATGGCGGTGTCGAACCTGGGTCTGAGCCACCTGATTCAGGTCTCTATTCCGGTGCTGACCACCATTTACCCGCCGTGCATCGTGCTGGTTGTGCTGAGCTTCACCCGTGGCTGGTGGAATAATTCCACACGAATTATCGCCCCGGCCATGTTTATCAGTCTGCTTTTTGGTATGCTTGACGGCATTAAGGCATCGGCAATCAGCGCCATGCTGCCCGCCTGGACACAGCGTCTGCCGCTGTCTGAACAGGGTCTGGCGTGGCTGATGCCTACCGTTGTGGCACTGGTACTGGCTATTATCTGGGATCGTGCTGCAGGGCGTCAGGTTACTTCGAACGCGCACTAAGCAACGGCTGAAAGTTAAACCACGGGGCGTAATGCCCCGTGGTTTTTTGTTTTTTTTAGTCTCAATTGGCAAGTCAAAAAATGGAAAGCACTAACAAACTCAAGCGTGGATTGAGCGCCCGCCACATCCGCTTTATGGCGCTGGGTTCTGCAATCGGCACCGGTCTTTTTTATGGCTCGGCAGATGCCATCAAAATGGCCGGTCCCAGCGTTCTGCTGGCATATCTTATCGGCGGTGTTGCCGCCTACATCATCATGCGTGCCCTGGGGGAGATGTCCGTTCATAACCCGTCGGCCAGCTCCTTCTCCCGCTATGCTCAGGAAAACTTAGGCCCGCTGGCCGGGTATATCACCGGCTGGACCTACTGCTTCGAAATCCTGATTGTGGCCATCGCTGACGTGACGGCCTTCGGCATCTATATGGGCGTCTGGTTCCCGACGGTGCCGCACTGGGTCTGGGTACTCAGCGTGGTGCTGATCATCTGCGCCATCAATCTGATGAGCGTGAAGGTGTTCGGCGAGCTGGAGTTCTGGTTCTCCTTCTTCAAAGTTGCCACCATTATCATCATGATTGCCGCCGGTATCGGCATCATCATCTGGGGGATTGGCAACGGCGGACAACCGACCGGGATCCACAATCTGTGGAGCAACGGCGGCTTCTTCAGCAACGGCTGGATCGGCATGGTGATGTCGCTGCAGATGGTGATGTTCGCCTACGGTGGGATCGAAATCATCGGTATTACCGCCGGTGAAGCGAAAGACCCTGAGAAGTCTATTCCGCGCGCCATCAACTCGGTGCCGATGCGTATTCTGATTTTCTACGTGGGCACGCTGTTTGTGATCATGTCCATTTATCCGTGGAACCAGGTCGGCACCAACGGCAGCCCGTTCGTGCTCACCTTCCAGCATCTGGGCATTACCTTTGCCGCCAGCATCCTGAACTTTGTGGTGCTGACCGCCTCGCTCTCCGCCATCAACGCCGACGTCTTCGGCGTCGGGCGTATGCTGCACGGCATGGCGGAGCAGGGCAGTGCGCCGAAGGCCTTCGCCAAAACCTCCAGCCGCGGCACGCCGTGGGTGACGGTGCTGGTGATGACCGTGGCGCTGCTGCTGTCGGTCTATCTGAACTACATCATGCCGGAGAACGTCTTCCTGGTGATTGCGTCGCTTGCGACCTTTGCCACCGTCTGGGTGTGGATCATGATTCTGATGTCGCAGATTGGCTTCCGCCGTCGTCTGTCGCCGGATGAGGTGAAAGCGCTGAAGTTTAAAGTCCCGGGCGGGGTGGCAACGACCGTGGTCGGCCTGATCTTCCTGGTCTTTATTATCGGCCTGATTGGTTACCACCCGGAAACCCGCATCTCGCTGTATGTCGGCTTCGCGTGGATTGCCCTGCTGCTGGTGGGCTGGGTGTTTAAACGCCGCCGCGAGCGTCAGTTAGCAGAAGCGCAGTAATCAGAATGCCCGGCAAATGCCGGGCATTTTTCTCCTCCCCCGTTCTCCTCCCCCAATAAACCTCATCGTGAGGAGTGAACATCAACTACCCTGTGGCAAGGTGACCTCATTTCTGGGATAGGGGATAAAAGATGTTGAATGCATGGCACCTGCCGGTTGCCCCATTTGTTAAGCAAAACAACGATAAACTCGTCATCACGCTGTGGCTGACGGGAGAGAACCTACCTGAGCGGGTAACGATGCGCGCTGAATTCGATAATGAAGAGACCTCGCTGCCGATGCACAAGCTGCGCAGCCAGCCACAGCCCGGCGTCACCGCCTGGCGGGCCACTATCGACACAACGAAAGGGCAGCCGCGGCACCGCTACAGCTTTAAAATGCTCTGGTATAACCGCCAGTTGTGGTTTACCCCGCAGGGGTTCAGCCGTTTCCCACCCGCCCGCCTGGAGCAGTTCGCCGTCGATTACCCGGATGCCGGGCCGGAGTGGGTGGTCGAGCAGGTCTTTTACCAGATCTTCCCGGACCGCTTCGCCCGCAGCCAGCAGCGCAACCCGGAGCGGGATAAAACCTACTTTCACCATGCCGCCGGTCACGAGACGATTTTCCATCAATGGGATGAGCCGGTTACCGCCCAGGCGGGGGGCTCAACTTTTTACGGCGGCGATCTCGATGGCATCAGCGAGAAGCTGCCGTATCTGAAAAAACTCGGCGTCACAGCGCTGTACCTCAACCCGGTGTTTGTCGCTCCCAGCGTGCATAAGTACGACACTGAAGATTACCGCCACGTGGATGAGCAGTTTGGCGGCGACGAGGCCCTGTTACGCCTGCGGGAAAATACCCACCGGGAAGGGATGCGCCTGATCCTCGACGGCGTGTTTAACCACAGCGGCGATTCTCACGCCTGGTTCGACCGCCATAATCGCGGAACGGGCGGCGCCTGCCATAACCCGGACTCTACCCAGCGGGACTGGTATAGCTTTGACGACGAAGGCCGGGCCCTCGACTGGCTGGGCTACGCCAGCTTGCCTAAGCTCGATTATCAGTCACCCTCCCTGGTGGACGAGATCTACGGCGGCGAAGAGAGTATCGTCCGCCACTGGCTGAAGGCCCCGTGGAGTATGGACGGCTGGCGGCTGGATGTGGTGCATATGCTCGGGGAAGGGGGCGGAGCGCGCCATAACCTGCAGCACGTCGCTGGGATCACCCGTTCCGCGAAGCAGGCCCGGCCCGATGCCTTCGTCTTTGGCGAGCACTTTGGGGATGCCCGCCAGTGGCTGCAGGCCGATGCGGAAGATTCGGCGATGAACTATCGCGGTTTCACCTTCCCGGTGTGGGGCTTCCTCGCCAACACCGATATCTCCTACGATCCGCAGCACATCGACGCTGAAACCTGCATGAAATGGATGGATAACTACCGCGCCAGCCTGTCGCATCAGCAGCAGTTACGCATGTTCAACCAGCTCGACAGCCATGATACCGCTCGCTTTAAGTCGCTGCTCGGCAAAGACGTGGCGCGCCTGCCGCTGGCTGTCACCTGGCTGTTTACCTGGCCTGGGGTGCCGTGCATTTACTACGGGGACGAGGTCGGGCTGGACGGCAATAACGATCCGTTCTGCCGCAAGACCTTCCCGTGGGAGGCCGAAAGGCAGGACCAGGGGCTGTTCACGCTCTATCAGCGGCTGATCAAACTGCGTAAACAGAGCCAGGCGCTGCGCTACGGCGGCTGTCAGGTGGTTTACGCTCACGACAACGTGGTGGTCTTTATGCGCGTCTACAACCAGCAGCGGGTGCTGGTGGCCATTAATCGGGGCGATGCCTGCGAAGTGGTGCTGGAAGATTCACCGCTGCTGGCGGGTAAAACGTGGAAGAGCAAAGAGGGTAAAGCGACGTTCCAGGATGGCGTGCTCACGCTTCCTGCGATCTCCGCTGCGGTCTGGTTCGGCAGTTAATGTCGGGCGGAACGGTTCCCACCTTTTAAGATGGCGTAAATGCAACGATTTGTGTCAATCTTAACGGATTGTTAACGGTGAAGGTGGAAACATGGACGAGCTTTACATCCTTGGCTGTCTGTTCCTGATTTTTGCGCTGGTGGTTGCGCCCGTGCTTGCGGTTATCGGATTTAATCGAAGCACGGCGGCGAAACAGGAGATCGCCCGGCTGCGCCAGCGCATTGAGGCCCTTGAGCAGCGCGGCGTGACAGAAAAAGCGCCGGATCCTGAACAGGCTGCTGCGCCGGTGGTCGTGGCCGAGCCGGTGGTTGACGACGCGCCCGCGCCTGTCGACCCCTGGCGCCCGAATATTCCCGCTGCCGCGGCAGCACCTGCTCCGGCTCCTGCGCCCGCGGCAAAACAGCCTTCTGCCTTTGGCGGCATACTGACGTCGCTGGTGCGCTGGTTCATGCAGGGCAATCCGCTGGCGAAGCTTGGGATCCTGCTGCTCTTTCTCGGCCTTTCATTTCTCCTGCGCTATACCGTCGAGCACTCCCTGTTTCCGCTTGAGCTGCGCCTGGCCGCGACGGCGCTGTTTGCTATGGTCCTGCTGGTCTTCGGGTGGCGGCTGCGGCACAAACAGCGCGTCTATTCCCTGATCCTCCAGGGTGGGGCGACAGGCATCCTCTATCTGACCGTCTTTGGCGCCTTCCGGCTTTGGCAGATGTTGCCGATGACGCTGGCCTTTGCACTGCTGGTGGTCATTTGCGCGGCGAGCGTCGGGCTGGCGGTGCTGCAGAGGGCGCTGAGCCTCGCTATGCTGGCGAGTCTCGGTGGGTATCTTGCGCCGCTGCTCTTGTCTACCGGAGGCGGCAGCTTTGTGGCGCTCTTCTCTTTCTACCTTCTGCTTTCCATCGGCATTCTCGCGATCAGCATCTGGCAGCACTGGCGCGAGCTGAATCTGCTCGGGCTGCTGTTTACATTCGGCGTCGGCGGCCTTTGGGGGCTGAACGAATACCGGCCTGAAGACTATGGGATCTGCCAGCTGTTCCTGATTGCCAACACGCTGATATTCGGCGTGCTGAGCGTGGCGCTGTCGCTGCGGGCGCAGGAGAAAGGGAAGCAGATTATTGACGGCGTGCTGCTGTTTGCCCCGCCGCTGGTTGGTTTTGGAATGCAGTACGGCATGACTCAGCACTGGACCTACGGCCCGGCGCTCAGCGCGCTGGGGTACGGTGCGTTTTACCTCTCGCTGGCGTTCCTCGCGCTACGGCGCTATCCCTCCCTCGGACGGCCGCTGGTCATGGCGGCGCTGGCGATCGGCGGCGGGTTTGCCACGCTCGCCATTCCGCTGGCGCTGTCGGCTCGCTGGACGGCGATGGCCTGGGGGCTGGAGGGGCTGGGTATCCTCTGGCTGGGCGTGCAACAGCAGCAGCGGCGCATGAGCTATAGCGGGACGGCGCTGCTGGTGCTGGCACTGGGTAGCGCGCTGTGGGCGCAAACGAACGGTGTGACATCGCTGAGCCTGCTGCTTATCTTCGCCGTCCTCAGCCTTTGCTGGCTGGCTGCGGCCTGGCTGTGGCGGGAAATCGTTCTGCCCGTCAGTTGGGTACTGCTGGCCGGCGGGCTGCTGTTCTGGATAGTGGCGCTGCTGGGGGCGTCGCAGCTGATGCTGAAGCAGGAATTATCCGTTCTGGCAGGCGTGCTGGCGCTCTCGACCGTCTCGGTCCTGGGCTGGCGGCAGGCGGCCGCTCGTCTGGCGTGGCGGGAGCTGGATGCCAGCAAATGGCTGCTGTGGCCGCTGATGCTGCTGATGGTGGCTTATCAGCTCTGGCATCAGCAGGTCTTTGCCGCTGACTGGTCAAATCTGGCCTGGTGCGTTGCGCTTCCTGCCGCACTGATGCTGCTGCGGCGCGACGGTAAAAGGCTCCAGCCGCGCATCGCGATGGGGCTGCATCTGTCGCTGTTCTGGATGATTTTAGTGGCGCTGGCCGCCGAGCTTTACTGGTTTGCCCGGTCGTTGCCGTGGGGGATGGAGGCCTGGGGCAGTGGACTGGCGATGGCCGCGGGTGGCGGTTTAATTATGGCGCTCTCTGCGGCGGTACGGCGTCGCGGGTGGCCGTTCCGGGAGTGGCCAGCGCTATACGCCTGCCTGGCACCGATCCCTGTTGTCGTGGCGCTGCTGGTGTTATTGGTCGTGACCAATTTCCAGGACGGCGTGGTCTATCGCCAGACCTGGCTACCGCTGGTGAACCCGCTTGAGGAAGGGGCCGCGTTCGCGCTGCTGGGGCTGGTGATCTTTTATCGGGCGGTGGATCGCTACTACCCCGCGTTGCTTTCGCAAGCCCGCCCGTGGCCTGCCGTCGCGCTTATGGCGTTTGGATTCTGGTGGCTTAACGGTGCGCTAATGCGCGCGCTGGCCTGGTATGGCGACGTGGCCTGGAATATGGAATCGCTGTGGGATTCCCGGCTTGTCCAGACCTGTTTTGCCCTGTTCTGGATGCTGAGCGCGCTGGTGGTCATGATCCATGCCACCCGTCGGGCTTCCCGGCAGGAGTGGCTCTGCGGCGCTGCGCTGCTGGGTGTCGTGATGGTTAAACTGATGCTGGTAGACAGCGCGGGCGGAGGCGGGCTGTCGCGAGCGGTGGCGTTTATCGGCGTGGCAATCCTGGTACTGATCGTAGGTTATTTCTCACCGCTGCCGCCCAAAACAGGAGATGAAAAATGAAATGGATGAAAGCGGTGGCGTGTAGCGCGCTGCTGATGCTTTCCGGCCCGGCGCTTTGCGACGAGGGACAAACGGAATCGCCCCGGGACTATGCCTTTGGTCGTTCACTGGATACGTCCGCCCCTTCCCAGTGGTATCGGGTCGCGCTCCCGCTCGCCGTCTATGAGCAGAGCACGTCACCCGATCTGCATGATGTCCGCGTCTTTAATCAGTCGGGCGAGCCGGTTCCCTTCAGCCTGGTCACCGTAACGCGTCCGCAAGCGTCAGCGCAATCCACACCACTTCGCCTCTTTACTCTGGACGCCTCGCCGCTCGCACCTGCGCGCGGGGATGAGGATAGCGATAAAATCCTGCTCCGCTCCCGAAACGGCGTAGAGATTGTGCTGGAGGGGCAAAAAGCCGCCGCAGCCGGGCAACATTATCTGCTGACCTTGCCGGAGCAGGCGACGGGCGAGATGGCCCTGTCCCAGTTGCAGCTGCTCTGGAATAGCCCTCAGACGCCGTGGCAGGGAACGGCGTCGGTTTATTACAGCGAGGATCTTAAGCAGTGGTATACCCTGCGCGAGGATATGCCTCTGCTGGACGTGGTCAGCGGCCAGGATCGCCTTAAGCTCGACCGGATCGATACCGATATGGTTTTATCTCCCGATGCGAATCGCTATCTCATGGTGGTGCTGAATACGCAAAGCCAGAAGATAACCCTGACCGGCGTAAACGCAATTAGCGCACCTGCGCAGGCGGCCCCGGAAGAGATCAGCCTGGAAGGGGAAGGAGAACAGTTATCGACAAGTGAAGTCCAGTGGCACTGGACGCGACCGCAGCCGCTGAGTGCTGTCAGCATCTCACTGAATGGCGATGGCATCCTTCCCGTGGAGATCGCGTGGCGGAGTAGCAAAAAAGACGCATGGCACCCGCTGAAAAAAGAGGTCCTTTACCGTCTGGAAGGGAAAATGTCTCCACCGGTTTCGCTTAACGGGGGTCTGGTGCAGGCGGTGAAAATTACGACGCTGAATGCGCGTTTGCCAGAATACCTGCCGGGCCTCATGGGGCATCGCGACCGCTATGAGCTGGTGTTCAACGCGCAGGGGAAAGCGCCGTATGTGCTCGCCTGGGGCAACGGGGCGGCAAAGCCTGCGAAAGTGGAGCCCGACATGCTGATCCCTGCCGACCTGCGCAAAACCTATGATATGGCAAACCTGCCGCAGGCTGATATTCAGGATAATGTCGCGTTAGGCGGCGAGGGGCGTCTGACCGCCACCTCCGCGGCCGAGCGGGAGAGCAGGATGACCGCACTGCTGGTGTGGGGCGTACTGATTGCGGGCGTGATTCTGCTGGCAGGCATGGCCTGGCGCATCTGGCGGGAGACACAGCGTAAGGCATAAAAAAAGGCCCGCATTTGCGGGCCTTTTTCGTAAACCGTGCCGATTACAGGCTGGATACGTTTTCGGTCAGGTATTTAGCAACGCCTGCTGGAGAAGCGGCCATACCTTCTTTACCTTTTTCCCACTGAGCCGGGCACACTTCACCGTGCTCTTCGTGGAACTGCAGCGCGTCAACCATACGCAGCATTTCGTCGATGTTACGACCCAGCGGCAGATCGTTCACCACCTGGTGACGCACGATACCGTTAGCGTCGATCAGGAAGGAACCACGCAGGGCAACGCCCGCGTCCGGATGCTCGATACCGTAAGCCTGCTGGATTTCGCGTTTGATGTCCGCAACCATCGCGTATTTCACTTGACCGATGCCGCCGTTGTCGACAGGGGTGTTACGCCATGCGTTGTGTACAAACTCAGAGTCGAAGGAGACGCCAACCACTTCCACGCCACGCTTCTGGAATTCTTCGTAACGCTTGTCGAAGGCAATCAGCTCAGACGGGCAAACGAAGGTGAAGTCCATTGGCCAGAAGAACAGAACGGTGGCTTTACCGTTGGTGTGCTGTTTGAAGTTGAAGTTTTCAACGATTTCACCGCTGCCCAGTACAGCTGCTGCTGTAAAATCCGGGGCCGGACGAGTTACCAGAACCATGTGATTCTCCTGTGATTACTAAGGTTATTTGGAACGCAACGCGGGCCAGTATAGAGAGTGTTCGCTCTAAAGACAAAGAGGCGCTGACAATCGTTAACCCAGCTTTTACCTATCAATCACATTTATATTAAAGCTGTCTATATTTCGCCTGTTCCATCATTCGCGGATAGAACTGCCAGAAGCGGGTCTCCAGTGCGTCGTAATGGGCATCCAGATCCTGCCAGGAGTCGCGCAGAGCGTCGAGGCGCGGACGGCGGCTGGCCATGCCGTTCAGCACCCGCTGAATAAAGTCCATCTCGCTATAGCGTTCGAGCCAGCGCTCTGACCACAGGTAGTTATTCAGATTCACAAAGCGCGGCGGAGAGTCCGGAAGGATAATCGCCACCTGGGCGTGGGCATAGCGCACGAACGCTGGCAGAGGCATCTCCGGGGAGAGCTGTTCCCAGTGGCGGGAGAGGAAATGATCCCACATCACGTCCAGCGTAATAGGGGCGACCCGGCGGGTTTCCGGGCGGAACCAGGCTTTGGCTTCTTTCACTTCGGGCAGATTGTCAGTCATGACGTCGATCCGGCGGTGCATGAAAATGCCCTCCACCACGTCAGCGGGGTAGTCCTCGGCGGGATTGCCGCGCACAAAATCGGCCAGCAAATTGCCGGAAAGCGAGCTGTCAGCGAGATGGGCGAGGTGCAGGTGAGCGAGAAAATTCATGCGATTCGTTATCCGGAGTCGGCTAGTTGTTGCAGCAAAGAGGTGTGAGCACTAGACTAAGCCGCCTGTTTTTAAGTCACGAGTATATGCCATGCGCGCCGCCGATTTCTCCTTTGAATTACCCGAGTCCCTGATTGCCCACTATCCTATGCCTGAGCGCAGTAGCTGCCGCTTATTGTCGCTGGATGGGCCGACGGGTGCGCTGACGCACGGTACTTTCACCGATCTGCTCGACAAGCTCAACCCGGGTGACCTGCTGGTGTTCAACAACACCCGCGTTATTCCGGCCCGCCTGTTCGGCCGCAAAGCCAGCGGCGGCAAGATTGAAGTGCTGGTCGAAAGAATGCTCGATGATAAACGTATTCTGGCACATATTCGCGCCTCCAAGGCGCCAAAGCCGGGCGCGGAGCTGCTGCTGGGCGATGACGAGAGCATCAACGCCACCATGGTGGCGCGCCACGATGCGCTGTTTGAAGTCGAGTTTAATGACGAGCGCACGGTGCTGGATATTCTGAACACCATCGGCCACATGCCGCTGCCGCCGTACATTGAGCGTCCGGATGAAGAGGCTGACCGCGAGCTGTATCAGACCGTCTACAGCCAGAAACCTGGCGCGGTAGCGGCGCCGACCGCAGGCCTGCACTTTGATGAACCTTTGCTGGAAAAACTGCGCGCAAAAGGCATTGAGATGGCATTTGTGACCCTGCACGTCGGGGCGGGCACCTTCCAGCCGGTGCGTGTCGACAGCATTGAAGATCACATCATGCACTCCGAGTACGCCGAAGTGCCGCAGGAAGTTGTGGATGCAGTGATGGCGGCGAAAGGCCGTGGGAGCCGCGTAATTGCCGTCGGCACCACCTCGGTTCGCTCGCTGGAGAGCGCCGCCCAGGCCGCTAAAAACGATCTGATCGAACCCTTCTTTGGCGATACCCAAATCTTTATCTACCCGGGCTATCAGTACAAAGTGATCGATGCGCTGGTGACCAACTTCCACCTGCCGGAGTCAACCTTGATCATGCTGGTGTCGGCATTTGCTGGTTATCAAAACACCATGAACGCCTACAAGGCTGCGGTAGAACAAAAATATCGGTTTTTTAGCTACGGTGACGCGATGTTTATCACGTACAATCCGCAAGCTTTGAATGAACGTGTCGGGGAATAACGCCGCGGCACTGGTCTAACGCGCCGGACTGTTTTTCTGACGCTGGAGAAAAAATGAAATTTGAACTTGATACCACCGATGGTCGCGCACGCCGTGGCCGTCTGGTGTTCGATCGCGGCGTAGTCGAAACGCCAGCCTTCATGCCTGTTGGCACCTACGGCACCGTAAAAGGGATGACGCCGGAAGAAGTCGAAGCCACGGGCGCGCAAATTATCCTCGGCAACACCTTCCACCTGTGGCTGCGCCCGGGTCAGGAAGTGATGAAGCTGCACGGCGATCTGCATGACTTTATGCAGTGGAAAGGCCCAATCCTGACCGACTCCGGCGGCTTCCAGGTCTTCAGCCTCGGTGATATCCGTAAGATCACTGAAAAAGGCGTTCACTTCCGTAACCCTATCAACGGCGACCCGATCTTCCTCGATCCGGAAAAATCGATGGAGATTCAGTACGATCTCGGCTCCGACATCGTGATGATCTTCGACGAATGTACGCCATACCCGGCAGACTGGGATTACGCCAAACGCTCGATGGAGATGTCGCTGCGTTGGGCGAAGCGCAGCCGCGACCGCTTTGATGGCCTCGGTAACAAAAATGCGCTGTTCGGCATTATTCAGGGAAGCGTTTACGAAGATTTACGCGATATCTCTGTTAAAGGTCTGGTAGAGATAGGTTTTGATGGCTACGCTGTCGGCGGTCTGGCTGTGGGGGAACCGAAGGAAGATATGCACCGTATTCTGGAGCATGTTTGCCCGCAAATTCCAACAGATAAGCCTCGATACCTGATGGGCGTCGGCAAACCAGAAGATCTGGTTGAAGGCGTACGTCGCGGCATTGATATGTTCGACTGCGTTATGCCGACCCGCAACGCCCGTAATGGTCATCTGTTCGTGACCGACGGCGTGGTAAAAATCCGTAATGCGAAGCATAAAAGCGACACCAGCACGCTCGATGCCGAGTGCGATTGCTATACCTGTCGCAATTATTCTCGTGCCTATTTGCATCATCTTGATCGTTGTAATGAAATACTGGGCGCGCGTCTCAACACGATTCATAACCTTCGCTATTACCAGCGCTTAATGGCTGGTTTACGCAAGGCTATCGAAGAGGGTAAATTAGAGAGCTTCGTGACCGATTTTTACCAACGACAGGGTCGGGATGTCCCACCTTTGAACGTTGATTAATTTATTTAATGAGGGAATTTTAATGAGCTTTTTTATTTCTGATGCGGTAGCGGCAACAGGTGCACCGTCGCAGGGCAGCCCGATGTCTCTGATTCTGATGCTGGTGGTGTTCGGTCTGATCTTCTATTTCATGATCCTGCGTCCACAGCAGAAGCGCACCAAAGAGCACAAAAAGCTGATGGACTCCATCGCGAAAGGCGATGAAGTGCTGACTAACGGTGGTCTGGTAGGTCGCGTAAGCAAAGTTGCTGATAACGGCTACATCGTTATCGCGCTGAACGATACTACTGAAGTAGTGATTAAACGTGACTTCGTTGCTGCCGTTCTGCCGAAAGGCACCATGAAAGCGCTGTAATTAACTTTTCCCAAAGGGAACTGCCGTGTTAAACCGTTATCCTTTGTGGAAGTACGTCATGCTGGTCGTCGTCATTGTCGTCGGCCTGCTGTATGCGCTTCCCAACCTGTATGGTGAGGATCCGGCTGTTCAAATCACTGGCGCGCGCGGCGTCGCCGCCAGTGAGCAAACGCTGATCCAGGTCCAGAAAACTTTACAAGAAGAAAAAATTACCGCTAAGTCTGTGGCACTGGAAGAGGGCGCTATTCTTGCTCGCTTCGACTCCACCGACACGCAGCTCCGCGCTCGTGAAGCGCTGATGGGCGTGATGGGTGATAAATATGTCGTGGCGTTGAACCTTGCTCCTGCAACGCCGCGTTGGTTAGCTTCTATCAACGCGGAGCCGATGAAACTCGGTCTCGACCTGCGTGGCGGCGTACACTTCCTGATGGAAGTGGATATGGAAACCGCCCTTGGCAAACTCCAGGAACAAAACATCGACAGCCTGCGTAGCGATCTGCGCGAAAAAGGCATCCCTTACACCACCGTGCGTAAGGAAGATAATTACGGGATGAGCATCGCGTTCCGCGACAGCACTGCCCGTAATCAGGCGATGGATTACCTGACCCAGCGTCATCGCGACCTGGTCCTCTCCTCTCAGGGCAGCAACCAGCTGCGTGCGGTGATGACCGATGAACGTCTGAAAGAAGCGCGTGAATACGCGGTTCAGCAGAACATCAACATCCTGCGTAACCGTGTAAACCAGCTTGGTGTTGCTGAACCGCTGGTACAGCGTCAGGGTGCTGACCGTATCGTGGTTGAGCTGCCGGGTATCCAGGATACCGCGCGTGCGAAAGAGATTCTGGGCGCAACCGCGACCCTCGAATTCCGTCTGGTGAACACCAACGTCGATCAGTCCGCTGTCGCGTCTGGTCGCGTTCCGGGCGACTCTGAAGTGAAGCAGACCCGTGAAGGCCAGCCTGTTGTGATGTACAAGCGGGTGATCCTGACCGGTGACCACATCACCGACTCGACCTCCAGCCAGGACGAATACAACCAGCCGCAGGTTAACATCTCGCTTGATAGCGCCGGTGGTAACATCATGTCTAACTTCACCAAGGACAATATCGGTAAACCGATGGCGACCCTGTTCGTGGAGTACAAAGACAGCGGTAAAAAAGATGCGAACGGTCGCTCCATCCTGGTGAAAGAGGAAGAGGTGATTAACATCGCCAACATCCAGTCTCGCCTGGGTAATAGCTTCCGTATCACCGGTATCAACAACCCGAACGAAGCACGTCAGCTCTCGCTGCTGCTGCGTGCCGGTGCGCTGATTGCGCCGATTCAGATTGTTGAAGAGCGGACCATCGGTCCAACTCTGGGTATGCAGAACATCACTCAGGGTCTTGAAGCCTGTCTGGCCGGTCTGGCGATCTCCATCATCTTCATGATCTTCTTCTATAAGAAGTTTGGTCTGATTGCGACAAGCGCGTTGATTGCGAACCTGGTGCTGATCGTCGGCATTATGTCCCTGCTGCCCGGGGCGACGCTGACCATGCCGGGGATCGCAGGTATCGTCTTAACCCTTGCGGTGGCGGTCGATGCTAACGTACTGATCAACGAACGTATCAAAGAAGAGTTGAGCAACGGGCGTTCAGTACAACAGGCGATCGACGAAGGTTACCGTGGCGCGTTCAGTTCCATCTTCGATGCGAACATCACCACGCTTATCAAGGTTCTTATCCTGTACGCAGTCGGTACTGGTGCCATTAAAGGTTTTGCTATCACTACCGGTATCGGTGTGGCGACCTCAATGTTTACCGCTATCGTCGGCACCCGTGCCATCGTGAACCTGCTGTACGGCGGCAAGCGCGTTAAAAAGCTGTCTATCTGAGGAGTGCGTTGTGGCACAGGAATATACTGTTGAACAATTGAACTACGGCCGTAAAGTCTGGGACTTTATGCGCTGGGACTACTGGGCCTTCGGCATTTCAGGTTTTCTGCTGATTCTGTCCATCGCCATTATGGGCGTGAAGGGCTTTAACTGGGGGCTCGATTTCACCGGCGGTACGGTAATTGAGATTAGCCTGGAAAAACCGGTCGATATGGACCAGATGCGTGAGTCGCTGCAGAAGGCGGGCTTTGAAGAGCCGCTGCTGCAGAACTTCGGCAGCAGCCGCGACATCATGGTGCGTATGCCGCCGGTTCATGATGCCAACGGCAGCCAGGAGCTGGGCAGCAAGGTTGTTAACGTGATTAACGAAACAACCAGCCAGACCGCAACCGTTAAGCGTATTGAATTCGTCGGCCCGAGCGTGGGTGCGGATCTGGCCCAGACCGGTGCGATGGCACTGCTGGTGGCGCTGATCTCCATCCTGGTGTATGTCGGTTTCCGCTTCGAGTGGCGTCTGGCGGCCGGGGTGGTTATCGCCCTGGCGCACGACGTGGTGATCACCATGGGCGTTCTGTCGCTGTTCCATATCGAGATCGACCTGACCATTGTGGCCTCGTTGATGTCGGTTATCGGTTACTCGCTGAACGACAGTATCGTGGTATCGGACCGTATCCGTGAAAACTTCCGTAAGATCCGTCGCGGTACGCCGTACGAGATCTTTAACGTGTCGTTGACCCAGACGCTGCACCGTACCTTGATCACCTCCGGGACCACCCTGATGGTGATCCTGATGCTGTATCTCTTCGGCGGCCCGATTCTGGAAGGCTTCTCGCTGACCATGCTGATCGGTGTTTCCATCGGTACGGCTTCATCCATCTACGTCGCGTCCGCGCTGGCACTGAAACTTGGCATGAAGCGCGAACACCTGCTTCAGCAGAAAGTAGAAAAAGAAGGGGCGGATCAGCCGTCCATTCTGCCGTAAGGCATTGTCTGATGCGTGACGAAATCCCGGTCTTATGGCCGGGATTTTTTTTGCCTGCTCCTGACAAACACTCCTGACAGTATGCTGTCAGGAGGCCTGGCGTAGACTCCTTCTGAACCTAAACAACAGGCAGGAGGATGTATGAAAAGTGTGATTAACTGGTTTGAAATTCCGGTCGCTGATATGGATCGTGCCATCAAATTTTACGAGCCGGTGCTGCAGGTGACGCTGAAGCGCGAGCAAATGGACGTTGCCGAGCTGGCCATTTTCCCCCATGAGGATCCGGCCACCGGCGGCGCGCTGGCAAAATTTGACGGCATTACACCCTCGTCGCAGGGCGCTATTATTTACCTGCATACTGACAACCTTGCGGCCACGCTGGATCGCGTTTCGTCTGCTGGCGGCGCATGCGTGTTTGGCCCACTTGAGCTGCCGCGCGGTATTGGCACCATCGCGCTGTTTACCGACAGCGAAGGCAACCGGGTTGGACTTCATCAACCCGCCTGATATTCACCTGTAAAGCGAAGAACCGATGACCCGACGCGCCGACCGTTTGTTCCAGATTGTGCAGATCCTGCGTGGCAGGCGGCTGACGACCGCAGCGCATCTGGCGGACAGGCTCGGCGTGTCGGAACGCACGGTCTATCGCGATATCCGGGATCTGTCGCTCTCTGGCGTGCCGGTGGAAGGGGAGGCGGGAAGCGGGTATCGCCTGATGTCGGGCTTCGACCTGCCGCCGCTGATGCTGACCAACAAGGAGTCCGAGGCGCTGATGGTGGCGATCCGCCTGCTGAAAACCTGGGGCGGGGAGTCGCTGTCGCGTGAGCTGGAATCGGCCCAGGAAAAGGTGCTGGCGATCCTGCCGGAGGAGAGCCGTCGCAAGGCCGAGCAGACCCGGATCTACGCCCCGGACATTGCCCTTCAGCCGCACTCCCGCAGCGGCTTCGATGTGATCCATCAGGCGATCTCCGCTCAGCGGGTGCTGGGGTTGCACTATCGGGATGAGAGCGGGCAGTTATCCTCCCGGGACGTTCAGCCGCTGGGGTTGTTCTTCTGGGGCGAGCACTGGCTGCTGGCGGCCTGGTGCGAACGGCGTGATGACTACCGCTGTTTCCGGCTCGACAGGTGTCTGAATATCACGATGGCGGACAGACGCTTTAGCGAAAGCGCGGAGCGTTCGCTGGCGGATTTTTTGAGGAAGGTGAAGCAATAAGATGCCGGCTAGCGGCTACGCCTTACCCGGCCTACGGTAAGTGCGGCCTGATGCCCTCACCCCGACCCTCTCCCACGGGAGAGGGCGCAAACATAAAAAACGGCAACCCGAAGGTTGCCGTTTTGCTTTTATTTCGCCACCCGGCACAACTACAGGATTAGAAGTTATAACCCACAACCAGGTAACCACCCCAGCCGGTAGAACGGACGCTGAAGTCACCGTCGCCGAAGTTCAGGCTGGCGTCGTCGTTCCACTGGCCACCGTTGTGCCAGTAACGCGCCACAACAGAGTAGTGCCAGTGATCGTAGTTCAGCGCCAGGATGTGGCTGGAGGCGATGGAGTCATTGGTGCGCGCTTTCTTACCGTTCAGGTCACGGAAGTCGTCGTTGCCCAGGTCTGAACCCCAGTCAAAGTTGGTGAAGCCGATGTAGCTCAGGTTGCCGCCCCACAGCTGGGTGATTGGCACAAAGTATTTCACTTTGAAACGGTAGCCATCCCACTCGTTTTCGTTCGCTGCACCGTAGTTCTGCCACTGGTATTTGGCATACACGTTCATGGACAGGCTCATCGGCAGACCGGTGTCGATATCAGTCCCCAGACCCATGTACCAGGTGCTCTGACGACCAGACTTGTTTCGGCCCATGTCGTAGATGTAGTTGTTTGCGACGTACCACTCTTTGAACGGACCAAACGCCAGGCTGGTGCCGGTCAGTTTATCGATGGAGAAGCGCGGTTCGATCTCCATGAACAGTGGGGAACCGTGGTTCCAGATACCTTTCGCATCAGTGTTACCACCGAAGAAGACCGGTGCATCCATGTAACCATAGAAATCAAACCAGTCTTTCTTGGCGAACGCTTCGTATTCCAGGTAGGTATCGTTGCGGATCTGCGGTCCAAAACGGGTGTGGTAGCTGCCCACAACGTTAACGCTCTGGTGCCACCAGTCGGAAACGTATTCTGGTTTATCGTTTTCTGCTGCCTGCACAGAGAAAGTTGAAGAAAGTGCCAGCGCTGCACCGGCTGCCAGTAATGTTTTTTTCATAATGATGCCACTGATTTGAAATCCCTTACGGGAGTGAAAAAGGCGCGAATTGCGTTTCTAAATATTTCGTATTTCTGGGAGCCTATTATAGGAATCCTTGCTCACAAAAATATGTGTTGTTTCACAGTTCTCTCACATACGTAATCGATTGCGTTCACGTTTGCGTATTTTTAACGGAGCGGATTGTAATAGCAAACATTTCTGTTGCCAATGTTTGTAAATAAAGAGGGGAGCGGAACGTGTAACACGTTCCGCAGGGGGATTATTGCGCGACGGGCTGAATATCGTGGATACGGATGAAACCGAGCTGATCGGGGGTCAGGCCATTTAGCTGAAGCGGAATGTCGACATCGCTCGGTGCCAGCACGCTGGCCGGAGCATTAATTAGCTGGGTCTGGACGTTCACTTCCTGGAAGCTGTCGGTCGTGCCCTGGATCTGGCCCCACTCCACGGTGGCGCTGAATGCCGGCAGCGGATCGTTTGATTCCCCCTGGATACGCAGCGTGGCGCGGGTACCGTCGGCGTTCGGCGCCGCGTTCACCAGTGACATCTTCAGCGTACCAATCTGGCTGTTCAGCCGGGCAGGGGTATTTGACCCTGGCAGCAGATAGACGCCGCTGGTCGATTTGGCGTTCAGCGCATTCTGCTGAGTGATCTTGACGGTTTCCTGGTTGAGCTTGTTCATAGTGGTATTCAGTGAACTGATGCTCTGATTCATCTGGCGCACTTCGCTTTGCTGGGCGCAGGCGCTGAGGCTAAAAAGGCTTCCCAGCAGCAAAACATGTAGGTAACGTCTTGTCATGGCAATTATTTCCCTGAAATAACGGATTCTGCTAAGGGTAGTCAACGACGCTGCCCCGCGTATAGATCCTTTATCTCAAAAACGCTCCTTCTTTGTTGTCAGCCCAGTTCAGGGTAAAATGGAGCTCAGTCAACCCGATAGCCAGGACACCGTATGCATTGCCCATTCTGTCTCGCCGTGGATACCAAAGTAATCGACTCCCGCCTCGTGGGAGAGGGCTCATCCGTACGCCGCCGTCGTCAGTGCCTGGTGTGTAACGAACGTTTCACCACCTTTGAAGTGGCAGAACTGGTGATGCCCCGCGTCGTAAAAAGTAATGACGTCCGCGAACCCTTCAACGAAGAAAAGCTGCGCAGCGGGATGCTAAAAGCACTGGAAAAACGGCCAGTCAGCGCAGATGACGTCGAAATGGCGCTTAATCACATCAAAACTCAGCTGCGTGCCACCGGCGAGCGTGAGGTGCCGAGCAAAATGATCGGCAACCTGGTGATGGAACAGCTTAAAAAGCTCGATAAAGTCGCCTATATCCGCTTTGCCTCTGTTTACCGCAGTTTCGAAGACATTAAAGAGTTCGGGGAAGAGATCGCCCGCCTACAGGATTAAGCATATGCAGGATGAGATTTACATGGCGCGAGCGCTGAAGCTGGCGCAGCGCGGTCGTTTTACGACCCATCCCAACCCCAATGTCGGCTGCGTTATCGTTAAAGATGGCGAGATCGTCGGGGAAGGTTTTCACTATCGTGCCGGTGAGCCGCATGCTGAAGTGCATGCCCTGCGTATGGCCGGCGAGAAGGCGCGCGGCGCCACCGCCTACGTCACGCTGGAACCCTGCAGCCATCATGGGCGTACGCCGCCGTGCTGCGATGCGCTGATAGCGGCCGGTGTCTCCCGGGTTGTCGCGGCCATGCAGGATCCTAACCCACAGGTCGCCGGTCGCGGCCTGTATCGCCTGCAGCAGGCGGGGATTGAGGTCAGCCACGGCCTGATGATGAGTGAAGCCGAGCGCCTGAATAAAGGCTTCCTCAAGCGGATGCGTACCGGTTTTCCCTATATTCAATTGAAGCTGGGCGCCTCGCTGGATGGCCGCACGGCGATGGCCAGCGGCGAAAGCCAGTGGATCACCTCCCCGCAGGCAAGGCGCGATGTGCAACGTCTGCGCGCGCAAAGCCATGCTATTCTCACCAGCCATGCCACCGTTTTGGCCGACGATCCGGCATTGACCGTGCGCTGGGATGAGCTGAATGCCGACACCCAGAAATTGTACCCGCAAGAGAATTTGCGCCAGCCGCTGCGCATTGTGGTCGACCGGCAGAACCAGGTTACCCCTGAGCACCGCATTGTGCAGCAGCCCGGGGAAACCTGGTTTGCCCGCACTCAGGAAGATGAGCGCAGCTGGCCCGAAGGCGTACGCAGCATTCTGGTGCCGGAGCACAATGGGCACGTGGATTTAGTGGTGCTGATGATGTTGCTGGGCAAACAGCAGATCAACAGTATCTGGGTAGAAGCGGGCCCGACGCTGGCCGGCGCGCTGTTGCAGGCCGGGCTGGTGGATGAGCTGATTGTCTATCTGGCGCCTAAACTGTTAGGCAGCGACGCCCGCGGCTTGTGCGTGTTACCAGGGCTGGAAACGCTGGCGGATGCGCCAGCATTTAACTTTAGCGAGATACGCCCGGTTGGACCGGATCTCTGTCTCCACCTGACCACCGCGTAAGGCTTGCCTAAATAGGGAAGCAGTGCGCAAAATATTATGATAAAATCCGCCCCCCTGCGGGGCCACCAAATGAACCCGTTAAGGAAGAGTATGAACATTATTGAAGCAGCCGTTGCTACCCCGGACGCTCGCGTCGCCATCACCATTGCGCGTTTCAACAACTTCATCAACGACAGCCTGCTGGATGGTGCGATTGACGCCCTGAAACGTATCGGCCAGGTGAAAGACGAAAACATTACCGTTGTCTGGGTTCCGGGTGCTTACGAACTGCCACTGGCAGCGGGCGCACTGGCGAAAACCGGCAAATACGATGCGGTAATTGCGCTGGGTACAGTGATTCGTGGCGGTACCGCGCACTTTGAATATGTGGCCGGTGGCGCAAGCAACGGTCTGGCGCACGTGGCACAGGAAGCAGAAATTCCTGTCGCGTTCGGCGTACTCACCACTGAAAGTATTGAACAAGCCATCGAACGTGCTGGCACCAAAGCCGGTAACAAAGGTGCAGAAGCTGCACTGACCGCGCTTGAAATGATCAATGTATTGAAAGCCATCAAGGCCTGATTTTTTTGTAAGGGGAATTCCGTGAAACCTGCTGCTCGTCGCCGCGCCCGTGAATGTGCCGTTCAGGCACTTTACTCCTGGCAGTTGTCCCAGAACGACATCGCTGATGTTGAATACCAGTTCCTGGCGGAACAAGACGTCAAAGACGTTGACGTCGTGTACTTCCGTGAACTGCTGTCGGGAGTGGCGACTAATAGCGCGTATCTCGACGGTCTGATGAAGCCGTACCTGTCCCGTCTGCTCGAAGAGCTGGGTCAGGTTGAAAAAGCGGTGCTGCGTATCGCCCTGTTTGAACTGGCTAAACGTGATGATGTGCCTTACAAAGTGGCCATCAACGAAGCGATCGAGCTGGCGAAAACCTTCGGTGCTGAAGACAGTCACAAATTTGTGAATGGCGTGCTGGATAAAGCTGCACCTGCGATCCGTCCCCGTAAAAAGTGATCCGCAAGCCGGAGTTTCGTATCGCCTTTGGGCGGTGCGGGCTCCGGTTTTTTTATTTTCTTTGCTGAGGCATAACGCATGGCATGTGGCGAGTTTTCCCTGATTGCCCGTTATTTTGACCGAGTCAGAAGCTCGCGTCGTGATGTGGAAACCGGCATCGGCGACGACTGTGCACTTCTCAATATCCCCGAAAAACAGACGCTGGCAATCAGCACCGACACCTTAGTGTCTGGTCACCATTTTCTGCCGGATATCGATCCTGCCGATCTGGCCTATAAAGCGCTGGCGGTGAACGTGAGCGATCTGGCGGCGATGGGGGCCGATCCGGCGTGGTTAACGCTGGCTCTGACCCTGCCAAAAGTCGATGAAAGCTGGCTTGAGGCCTTTAGCGACGCGCTGTTTGAACAGCTTAACTATTACGATATGCAGCTGATCGGTGGCGATACTACCGCCGGTCCGCTGTCGATGACCCTGGCGATCCACGGCTATGTGCCTAATGGACGCGCACTCAAACGGTCTGGCGCGAAACCGGGCGACTGGATTTACGTCACCGGTACACCAGGAGATAGCGCCGCGGGCCTGGCAATCTTGCAGAATCGCTTAACCGTAGAGCGTGCAGATGACGCGGCCTATTTTGTGCAACGCCATCTGCGCCCGACGCCGCGCATTCTGCACGGCCAGGCACTGCGCGACCGCGCCAGTTCAGCTATCGATCTCTCGGATGGCCTGATCTCCGATCTGGGCCATATCCTGAAAGCCAGCGGCGTGGGGGCGCGGATCGATCTCGATCTGTTCCCGCTATCTGAGGCGATGCGCAGGCATGTTGAGCCTGAGCAGGCGCTGCGCTGGGCGCTCTCCGGCGGCGAAGATTATGAGCTGTGCTTTACCGTGCCTGAGCTGAATCGCGGGACGCTGGATGTGGCGTTAGCCAATCTGGGCGCCGGGTTTACCTGCATCGGCCAGATCATGCCGGAAAGCGAAGGGATGCAGTTCGTGCAGAACGGCTCGCCGGTGACGCTCGACTGGAAAGGGTACGATCACTTCGCGTGATGTTAGCATTGTGCGGTTTGTGCCGGGGGCGCTGCGCTTGCCCGGCCTACAACACTATGCACGCTTCGTAGGCCGGGTAAGGCGAAGCCGCCACCCGGCTTTTTTATTACTTAAATCCCACCACCGGATGCTGCTTGTACGGCGTCTCCAGTTCGGCAATCTGTTCCGGCGTCAGGGTGATATCCACGGCGTTGATCAGCTCATCCAGTTGCTCTTCGCGCGAGGCACCGATAATCGGTGCGGCAACCCCTCGTTTACTTAACACCCACGCCAGCGCCACCTGGGCGCGCGTCACGTCGAGCTCCTCAGCAATCCTCGCAACACGTTCGGCAATTTGCGCGTTGTTAGCTTCGGTTTCCTCATACAGCGTTTTACCAAACTCATCCGATACCGAGCGGGCCGTGGTTTCGCCCCACGGACGGGTTAACCGCCCGCGTGCCAGCGGACTCCACGGGATCACCGCCACGCCGTGCTGATAGCACAGGGGCAACATCTCGCGCTCTTCTTCGCGGTAGATCAGGTTGTAGTGATCCTGCATGGTGACAAACGGCGCCCAGCCGTGCTGTTCCTGCAGCGCCAGGGCTTCGGCAAACTGGGCGGCGTGCATTGACGAGGCGCCGATATAGCGCGCTTTACCCGCTTTGACCACGTCATTCAACGCTTCCAGCGTCTCTTCAATCGGCGTGTTGTAATCCCAGCGGTGGATTTGCAGCAGATCGACATACTCCATGTTCAGGCGTCGCAGGCTGTCATCAATAGAGCGCAGGATCTGCGCCCGGGAGAGGCCTTCTGCCAGATCGCCTGTCTGATGGTAAACCTTGGTGGCGACCACCACCTCTTCACGGCGGGCAAAGTCGCGCAGGGCCTGGCCGACGATCTCTTCGCTGCTGCCGTCGGAGTAGCTGTTAGCGGTATCAAAGAAGTTAATGCCGCCTTCGAGGGCGTGTTTGATGATTGGGCGGCTGCTCTCTTCCGGCAACGTCCAGGCGTGCTTACCCCGGTCCGGCTCGCCAAAGGTCATGCAGCCCAGGCAAAGTCGGGAAACCTTAAGATCTGTTTTTCCTAATATATTGTATTGCATGGTTCCACTCCTGCTGATTACTTAAAACGTACCGTTAAGCATAGCAGGAGCGGAAAGGGGAGGGATTATGCCAGCCAGGCGGTGATGCGGGCTTCGATACCTGCAGCGTCCAGACCGATGTCGGCGCGCGCTTCGTCCTGGGTACCCTGCGGGATAAAGTAATCCGGCAGGCCAAGGTTCAGCACCGGCACGACTTTACGTTTCGCCATCAGCACTTCGTTCACACCGCTGCCTGCGCCACCCATAATGGCATTTTCTTCCAGGGTGATCAGGGCTTCATGCTGCGATGCCATCTGCAGAATCAGGGCTTCATCCAGCGGCTTCACAAAGCGCATATCCACCAGCGTCGCGTTAAGGGATTCCGCCACTTTTGCCGCTTCCGGCATCAGCGTACCGAAGTTCAGGATCGCCAGCTTTTCACCGCGACGTTTGACGACGCCTTTACCAATCGGCAGTTTTGCCAGCGGCTCCAGGGTGACGCCCACGGCGTTACCGCGAGGATAACGCACGGCGGTAGGGCCATCCTGATAGTGATAGCCGGTGAAGAGCATCTGTCGGCATTCGTTCTCGTCGCTTGGGGTCATCACCACCATATCCGGGACACAGCGCAGGAAGGAGAGATCGAACGCCCCCTGGTGCGTCTGGCCATCGGCGCCGACAATACCCGCCCGGTCAATGGCGAACAGCACCGGCAGTTTCTGAATGGCGACATCGTGGATCACCTGGTCATAGGCGCGCTGCAGGAAGGTGGAGTAGATCGCCACTACCGGCTTGTAACCGCCAATTGCCAGGCCTGCGGCAAAGGTCACCGCATGTTGCTCGGCGATGGCAACATCAAAATATTGCGTCGGATATTTGCGGGAAAACTCGACCATCCCGGAGCCTTCGCGCATCGCCGGGGTCACGGCCATCAACTTGCTGTCTTTGGCGGCGGTTTCACACAGCCAGTCACCGAAGATTTTTGAATAGCTCGGCATCCCGCCGCTGCTTTTTGGCAGGCAGCCGCTGGTCGGGTCGAATTTAGGCACCGCGTGGAAGGTGATCGGATCTTTTTCGGCCGGTTCGTAGCCCCGGCCTTTTTTGGTCATGATGTGCAGGAACTGCGGGCCTTTCAGGTCGCGCATGTTTTTCAGCGTCGAGACCAGGCTCAGCACGTCGTGCCCATCTACCGGGCCGATGTAGTTAAAGCCCAGCTCTTCAAACAGCGTGCCCGGCACCACCATGCCTTTGATGTGCTCTTCGGTGCGCTTCAACAGCTCTTTGATCGGCGGTACGCCGGAGAGAACTTTTTTACCGCCTTCGCGCAGGCTGGAGTAGAGCTTGCCCGAAAGCAGATTCGCCAGGTGGTTATTCAGCGCCCCGACGTTTTCGGAAATCGACATCTCGTTATCATTGAGTACCACCAGCATGTCGGGTTTGATATCGCCCGCGTGATTCATCGCCTCAAAGGCCATCCCGGCGGTGATCGCGCCATCGCCAATGACGCAGACGGTGCGGCGCTGTTTGTTCTCTTTTTCGGCGGCAACGGCAATACCGATCCCGGCAGAAATGGAGGTGGAAGAGTGACCGACGCTCAGCACGTCGTATTCGCTCTCGCCGCGCCACGGGAACGGATGCAGGCCGTCTTTCTGGCGAATGGTGCCAATTTTATCACGACGACCGGTGAGAATTTTGTGCGGATAAGCCTGATGACCCACGTCCCAGATCAGCTGATCGAAGGGCGTGTTATAGACATAATGCAGCGCCACGGTGAGTTCCACCGTGCCAAGCCCGGAGGCGAAATGGCCGCTGGAGCGGCTGACGCTGTCGAGCAGATAGCGACGCAGTTCATCGCACAGCTTCGGCAGGCTCTCTTTCGGCAACAGACGTAACTCCTGGGTGGAGTCAACCAACGCCAGTGTCGGGTATTTGGCAATATCAAAACTCATCAGAGACTCATCGTGGTGTTTTCGTTATTTATCACGCTGGATTATATAGTCCGCTAGCGCTTCCAGTGCCGAGGTGTCCAGTGACTGCGCGGCCAGTTGCTCTAGCGACTGACGGGCATCCGCAATCAGGTCCCGGGCTTTTTGTTGGGCTTGCTCAAGGCCCAGAAGGGCGGGATAGGTACTTTTGCCAAGCTGCTGATCGGCACCCTGACGTTTACCCAATGTTGCAGTATCGCCCACGACATCCAGAATGTCATCCTGAACCTGGAAGGCTAAACCGATACTTTCTGCATAACGATCCAGAACCGGCAGGGCTTTGCGACCCTGCTCACCCGCGCTCAGTGCGCCCAGACGAACGGCTGCACGAATCAACGCCCCGGTCTTGTGGCGATGAATTCGCTCCAGCTGTTCCAGATTAACCTGACGGCCTTCTGCTTCCAGATCCAGCGCCTGACCGCCGCACATACCGGCAACGCCGCTGGCCATTGCCAGCTCGGAGACCATCGCCAGACGATCGCGATCCGCCACTTCCACCATCGGCGCATCGCTCAGAATCGAGAACGCCAGGGTTTGCAGGGCATCGCCCGCCAGAATGGCATTCGCTTCGCCAAATTTAATGTGGCAGGTCGGCTGACCGCGACGCAGATCGTCGTCGTCCATCGCCGGCAGATCGTCGTGGATCAGCGAGTAGGCGTGAATACACTCGACCGCAGCGGCTGGCGCATCCAGCGTATCGGCGCTGATGCCGAACATTCCACCGGTGGCATACACCAGAAAAGGACGCAGGCGTTTACCGCCTAACAGTGCGCCATAATGCATGGCCTCAACCAGTGGAGTGTTCTGAAAAGGCTGGGGAGCGATAAAACGGCGCAGTGCGTCGTCAGCACGCCCGACGCACGCCTGAAGCTGGTTCGAAAAGTCCATCTACTCGGCATCCGGTGTGAAGGGGGTCGTGGCGGCATCTTCGTTATCGGAAAGCAGGATCTGCACGCGTTGTTCCGCCTGTTGCAGCTTAACCTGGCCCTGGCGCGCCAGCTGCACGCCGCGTTCGAATTCATTAAGCGCCTCTTCTAACGGCAGGTCGCCGCTTTCCAGACGGGTAACGATTTGCTCCAGTTCACTCAGCGCAGTTTCGAAACTGGCGGGTGCATCGTTTTTCTTCGGCATAGTGAATGTCTGACTCTCAGTTTTTTATCCCTGATATGGTATCGGACTCAGGGTAATTATCAAATAACGCGCAATGTGCGCAGGAGCCACGCGATGGTGGTATACTTCCGCGCCTGGATGCAGCCCTGGAAATGTGGGCTGCTGTACTTTTCCATTACAAGCCTTATCGCTTGCCAAAGAAACATTGCCGCCATGAAGTTTATCATTAAATTGTTCCCTGAAATCACCATCAAAAGCCAATCTGTGCGTTTGCGCTTTATTAAAATTTTAACCGGGAACATTCGTAACGTTCTGAAGCACTACGACGAGACGCTGGCCGTCGTGCGTCACTGGGATCATGTTGAAGTCCGCGCTAAAGATGAAAACAAGCGCCTGGACATTCGTGATGCCCTAACCCGTATTCCGGGGATCCACCATATTCTGGAAGTGGAAGATGTTCCTTTCACCTCCCTGCACGACATCTTCGAAAAAGCGCTGGCGCAGTATCGCGATCAGATCGAAGGTAAAACCTTCTGCGTGCGCGCCAAGCGTCGCGGTAAGCATGAGTTTAGCTCCATTGAAGTTGAACGCTACGTCGGCGGCGGGCTGAATCAGCACGTTGAGTCTGCGCGCGTGCGTCTGACCAACCCGGAAGTGACCGTTAATCTGGAAATCGAAAACGACCGTCTGCTGCTGGTGAAAGGCCGCTATGAAGGTATCGGCGGTTTCCCAATCGGTACCCAGGAAGACGTGCTGTCGCTGATTTCCGGCGGTTTCGACTCCGGTGTTTCCAGCTATATGCTGATGCGTCGCGGCTGCCGCGTGCACTACTGCTTCTTCAACCTCGGCGGCGCGGCGCATGAAATCGGCGTGCGTCAGGTGGCTCATTATCTGTGGAACCGCTTCGGCAGCTCCCACCGCGTGCGTTTTGTGGCGATCAACTTTGAGCCGGTGGTTGGCGAGATCCTCGAAAAAGTCGACGACGGCCAGATGGGCGTGGTGCTGAAGCGCATGATGGTACGTGCAGCCTCGAAAGTGGCTGAGCGTTATGGCGTGCAGGCGCTGGTCACCGGCGAAGCGCTGGGCCAGGTCTCCAGCCAGACCCTGACCAACCTGCGTCTGATCGACAACGTCTCGGATACATTGATCCTGCGTCCGCTGATCTCCCACGATAAAGAGCACATTATCGATCTGGCGCGTGAGATCGGTACCGAAGACTTCGCCCGCACCATGCCGGAATACTGCGGCGTGATTTCCAAGAGCCCGACCGTGAAAGCAGTGAAGGCGAAGATCGAAGCGGAAGAAGAGAACTTCGATTTCAGCATCCTTGAGAAAGTGGTGGCTGAAGCGTCCAACATCGATATCCGTGAAATCGCCCAGCAGACCGAGCAGGAAGTTGTGGAGGTCGAAACCGTCAGTGGTTTCGGCCCGGACGATGTGCTGCTGGATATTCGTTCGATTGACGAGCAGGATGCGAAGCCGTTTACGCCGGAAGGTGTGGAAGTGGCATCAGTGCCGTTCTACAAGCTGAGCACCAAATTTGGCGATCTGGACAAGAACAAAACCTATCTGCTCTGGTGCGAGCGCGGGGTGATGAGCCGTCTGCAGGCGCTCTATCTTCGCGAGCAGGGCTTTACCAATGTGAAGGTGTATCGCCCGTAGTTAAAATGCCCGGCGGCGCTGCGCTTGCCTGGCCTACAGGTTCGTGCTCTTTGTAGGCCGGGTAAGGCGCAGCCGCCACCCGGCTTTTTTTACGCATTACGCTTCGTAATAGTTATAGATCCCCGCCGCCATCACCAGCGAAGAGGCCACTTCATAGGCTTTTTCGCGCCCGACCAGCAGCTCGATAATCTTCAGTGCAAAATCAATCGACGTGCCCGGCCCCTGGCTGGTGAGCAGGTTTACGCGTGGATCCCAGACCATACGCTTATCCACCCACTGCTCTTCGGGGATCTTATCCTTCAGCGTTGGGAAACCGGTCATATTGCCAATCGGGAAGATATTGTGCGGCACCAGCACCGTGGCGGCGGCCGCGCAGATGGCGGCGACGATGCGCCCGGAATGGTGGAACTGCCTGACGGTTTCGACCAGCAGGGGGCTGTCACGGAAGCACTCCGCGCCCTTGATACCGCCCGGGAGAACGATCACGTCGTAATCACCGTCGGCCACCTCTACCAGCGGGGCATCTGCCACGAGCTTTACCCCACGCGAGCAGGTGATGATCAGATTGCCATCGCTGGCGACGCTCGCTGTCGTGACGTTAATCCCGGCGCGAACCAGCAGATCGATCGTAGTGACCGCTTCGGTCTCTTCGCTACCAGGGGCGAGGCATACCAGTGCCGACGCGCTCATACTCACTCTCCTTACGTTTAACCTGTTCGTACAGACGGACATTTTCCGGCACGCTGATACCGTGTGCGCGGGCGCGTTTTAGCAGGTAACCGGTAATGTAATCAATTTCGGTATGCCGGAGCCCGCGGATATCCTGCAGCATCGAAGAGATGTTCTGGGCGGTGCGCTCTATGACCTCGTCAACGTAATAGCGAATATCGTCCACCGAGGTGTGGATGCCCTCGCGCTCCACGACGGCCGCGACCTCTGCACACAGCGTGGCGATGGTCTGCGGATGGTTTTTAAGCTCACCGTTTGGACAATCCAGCAGGGCGGTCAGCGGATTAATCACGCAGTTTACCGCCAGCTTGCGCCACATCTGTGGGCGGATGTTATCGTGCCAGGCGACATCCGGCAGTACCTGCTGGAAACGATCCGCCAGATAACTGTAGTCCCCCTCCTGCGCTCTGGCCGGGCCGATGTGGGTCATCCCGCTGGCGACATGAACAATCACATTACCGTCACGGCGGGCCGCATGGGTGGTGATGGCCATCAGCAGCGGCTGGGGAACGCTTTTAAGCTCTTCAATGGTCCCCATCCCGTTATGAAGCAACATTATCGGTGACGTAGGGGGAAGGGTGGACGCCAGCGTCCGCACGGCATCAGAGACCTGCCAGGCTTTCAGGGTGACGAGCAAAAGATCGCTTTGGGCCAGGAAATCCGGATCGTTGGCGATAAGAGATTCGTTAAAGATACTCCCGTCTTCTTCAATCAGGTTTACACTGCAATAGGGCTGTGGCACGCGCATCCAGCCCTGGACTTCGTGTCCCTGTTTGCAAAGTGCGGCGAGCCAAAGTTGTCCCAGTGCCCCGCATCCGAGCACGGTAATTTTCATCGTTCCTCCTCACCTGCAACTGCGCCAGGTGTTACAACATGTAGTATAGCGTCGACAACTAAGCTTCTGTTGAGTTATGCCCCGTAGCGGGTATTATGCAACGCAACAAAAGTGAAGGGAGAAGAAAAGATGCCATCTTTCGATATTGTTTCCGAAGTTGATATCCAGGAAGTACGTAACGGCGTGGACAATGCCAGCCGTGAAGTTGAGTCACGTTTCGATTTTCGTGGCGTTGAGGCTAGTTTTGAGCTGAACGACGCAAATAAGACCATTAAGATCCTGAGTGAGTCCGATTTCCAGGTCACCCAGCTGCTGGACATTCTGCGTGCCAAGCTGTTGAAGCGCGGCATCGAAGGGACCTCCCTCGATGTGCCGGAGACCTTCGTTCACAGCGGCAAAACCTGGTTTGTCGAAGCCAAACTGAAGCAGGGCATTGAGAGCGCGATGCAGAAGAAAATCGTTAAGCTCATCAAAGACAGCAAGCTGAAGGTGCAGGCGCAGATTCAGGGCGAAGAGATTCGTGTTACCGGGAAATCCCGCGACGATCTGCAGGGTGTGATGGCGCTGGTGCGTGGCGGCGATCTCGGCCAGCCGTTCCAGTTCAAAAACTTCCGCGATTAAGAAAAAGCCCGGCGATGCCGGGCTTTTTTTCAGGCTTTAAGCGCCTGCTCAACTTCAAAGCGGTTTGTCACTTTACTGTCGATTTTAACGTACAGACTGCGCTCTTCCGGCACCAGTAATACCTCACTGACGCCCTCTTTGGCTTCAAGACGCTGTTTTAAGCCCTCACTCACCTCCACATCATGCGGAATTTCCACCCGCAGGCTGCTGACGTAACGTGGCTCTTTCATGGTGCTGGCCACCAGCAGCCAGACCGTTGCCAGCAGCGCGCCCGCCAGGAATACGGTTTGTGAATCGAACATGCCATCGACCCAGCCACCCAGCGCGCCGCCGATGGCCACGCCGATAAACTGGCTGGTGGAGTAGATCCCCATCGCCGTGCCTTTATAGCCTGCCGGAGACTCTTTACTGATTAACGATGGTAACAGGGCTTCCATCAGGTTGAAGGCGAGGAAGAAGAGCTGCACGCCCGCGACCAGCTCCCAGAAGTGCGGGCCGGAACCCCAGAGCACGATTTCGGCGATCAGCAGCAGGGCAACGCAGCCCAGGAAGACGCGCTTCATCCGGCGCTTCACTTCGGCGTAGATGATAAACGGCACCACGGAGACAAAAGAGATAAGCATGGTGAAGAGGTAGATTTTCCAGTGCTCAGCCGCCGGAAAACCGGCTGCGGCCAGCTGCCCGGGCAGGGCGACGAAGGTGGACATCAACAGAATATGCAGGCACATGATGCCGAAGTTGAGCTTCAGCAAACGCGGTTCGACCAGCACCTTGCTGAAGCAGCCTTTAACCATCCCCGATTCGCGGTTCAGCACATGATTTTTGCTGTCGGGCACCACCCAAATCGTCAGTGCGATGCCGACGGTTGCCAGCACGGCGATCATCCAGAAGAGGGCGTTTAACCCGAGCGCATGGGTAATGATTGGACCCAGCACCATCGCGATAGCAAAGGTGACGCCGAAGCTGACACCAATAAAGGCCATCGCTTTGGTACGGTTCTGTTCGCGGGTTAGATCCGACAGCAGCGCCATGACGGCGGCGGCGATGGCGCCGGAGCCCTGCAACGCACGACCGAGAATAATGCCCCAGATAGAGTGGGAGAGGGCGGCGATCACGCTACCGGCAACAAACACCAGTAGCCCGCCGACAATCAGCGGCTTACGACCGACACGATCGGAGAGCAGGCCAAAGGGGATCTGAAAGACCGCCTGCGCCAGGCCATAAATACCGATGGCAAGACCAATTAACGCCTCGCTTGCTCCCTGTAATACCATGCCGTATGTGGTCAGAACGGGCAGGACCATAAACATGCCGAGCATACGCAACGAAAAAACCGTGCCCAAACCCCAGGTGGCGCGTAGCTCGCCCGGCGTCATTTTATAATCGTTCATTACCACCTCAAATCAAAAGCAGGCATTAGTGTAGTGCGGGGAAGGGGCGGGGTAAACAACCTGTTATTTAACAAATATTACATGCGTTATTAATAGATTTTATGAATAAAAAAGGGTGCCGAAGCACCCTTTTTATTTGACCACATCTTACCAGACGTAAGTCAGCAGATTATGTGAATCCGGCACCATAAAGTCGACGGACATCATCACCGACAGAGACGTGATAGCGACAATTGAGAACACAAACAGTTTGCGTGCCCAGACTTTGTCGTCTTCCACTTTATAACCCCGCAGTGCCATACCGAGCCACCAGACGCTCACCGCCGCAGCAACCACCAGATATTTGTACCCAGCGTAACCGCCCAGTGAGAGCATCAGCGTAGCAACCGCAAAGGCAATGATGTAGAGCGTGATATGGTTCTTGGCAACGGAAATGCCTTTCACCACCGGCAGTACCGGAATGTTCGCTGCCTGATAATCCTTAAAGCGGAAAATCGCAATGGCGTAGGAGTGCGGCATCTGCCACAGGCTAAAGATAGCCAGCAGGATCAGCGCACCGCTGTCGAACTCATTGGTGACCGCGCAGTAGCCAATCACCGGCGGCGCAGCGCCGGAGAGTGAACCAATCAGCGTACCGTAGACGGAGTGACGTTTCATATACAGGCTGTAGACGCCCACATACACCACGAAACCCATCACCCCCAGCCAGCAGGCCAGAGGGTTGGCGCCGAACCACAGCAGCATAAAGCCAGCAATACCCAGCAAGGTGGCGTACACCAGCGAGACGGCAGGGGACATCAGGCCTTTTACCAGCACCCGATTTTTTGTCCTTTCCATCTTCCTGTCGATATCCCTGTCGATGTAGTTGTTAAATACACAACCGGACGCAACAACCAGTGACACCCCAACCAGCGTGTAGATAAAGAGGGTGTAATCGATGCTGCCTTTCGAGGCCAGCAGGAACCCTCCGATCACCGAGATCAGGTTGCCAAAGATGATGCCAGGTTTTGTGACTTGCAGGTATTGCTTAAACATACTCGCCGCTCTTAGTGAACCATCATGTTGTAGTTGAGGTTCCACATAATCCAGATGGAGCCGACTACCAGGATTGCGATGATAATCACGGTAAAGATAAATGCCGTCAGGTTCCAGCCTTCATCGGATTTAGTGTTCATGTGCAGGAAGCAAACCAGATGCACCAGAATCTGAATCACCGCCGTCACCAGGATTGCACCCAGGATAACCGGCTTAGACGCACTACCGTTCATCACCATCCAGAACGGAATCACCGTCAGGATGATCGACAGGATAAAACCTGTCATGTAGGTTTTTACGCTACCGTGGGAAGCGCCATGATCGTTTGAATGACTCATTACATCGCCCCCATCAGATAGACTACAGAGAACACACAGATCCACACCACATCCAGGAAGTGCCAGAACAGACTCAGGCACATGATACGGGTACGGTTAGTGCTGGTCAGGCCGCGACGGGATACCTGGAACATCAGAACCGCCATCCAGATCAGACCAGAGGTTACGTGCAGACCGTGGGTACCGACCAGCGCGAAGAACGCTGACAGGAAGCCGCTACGATCCGGACCGAAACCTTCGGCAATCAGGTGGTGGAATTCATAGATTTCCATCCCGATAAATCCAGCACCAAACAGCCAGGTCAACGCCAGCCAGGAGACAACCTGGCTCTTGTTGTTCTTGTACATGGCAATGGCAGCCATGCCGTAGGTGATGGAGCTGAATAACAGCAGTGCGGTTTCAACCAGTACGAACGGCAGCTCGAAAATGTCCTTACCGGTCGGGCCGCCCGCTGTGCCGTTCACCAGAACGGCATAGGTTGCGAACAGACAGCAGAACAGGATGCAGTCGCTCATCAAGTAGATCCAGAAGCCGAAAACTTTCATCGGCCCTGTATCGTGGTGCCCGTGTTCATGCGCATGGGCAGTCGCGTGGGTTAAAGTATCAGTTGCCATTTTTCAGCCCCGCTTTAGCAATCTCGTCGAAATGCTGTTTTTCCAGAATTTCAACTTCACGGACTGGTACGTAGTAGTCCACGTCCTCATCAAAGCTCTTCACAATCCAGCTGATCACGATGCCAGCAAAGCCGACGATCGCAAGCCACCAGATGTGCCAGATCATAGCGAAACCAAATACCGTAGCGAAGGCGGCGATAACCATGCCCGCTGCGCTGTTTTTCGGCATATGGATCTCTTCATAATGCGCTGGTTGCTTATACGCTTCGCCTTTTTCTTTCATTTCCCAGAATGCGTCACGCTCATGAATGTGCGGCACAACGGCAAAGTTATAGAACGGCGGAGGAGAAGAGGTTGCCCACTCCAGCGTACGGCCACCCCATGGGTCACCGGTCAGATCACGATTCTGATCGCGGTCGCGAATAGAGACGTAGAACATATACAGCTGGGACGCGATACCACAGGCAATCAGCGCTGCACCCACCGCTGCAACAACCAGCATTGGGTGGAACTGCGGATCGATCTGCTGGCTCAGACGACGGGTCATACCCATGAAGCCCAGCACGTACAGCGGCATAAATGCCACGAAGAAGCCGATGATCCAGAACCAGAACGCGCGTTTACCCCATTTTTCGTTCAGCGTGAAGCCGAACGCTTTTGGCCACCAGTAAGTTACGCCAGCGAAGCAGCCGAAGACGACGCCGCCGATGATAACGTTATGGAAGTGCGCAATCAGGAACAGGCTGTTGTGCAGTACAAAGTCAGCGCCCGGTACAGCCAGCAGTACGCCGGTCATCCCACCTACGGAGAAGGTGACGATGAAGCCGATGGTCCACAGCATGGCTGAGTGGAACTGGATACGCCCCTGGTACATGGTGAACAACCAGTTGAAGATCTTAACCCCGGTTGGGATCGCGATAATCATGGTGGTGATACCGAAGAAGGCGTTTACGTTCGCGCCTGCACCCATAGTGAAGAAGTGGTGCAGCCAGACGATGAACGACAGGACGGTAATACACACGGTTGCCCACACCAGCGAGGTGTAACCAAACAGACGCTTACGTGAGAAGGTCGCTGCGATTTCGGAGAACACACCGAAGACCGGCAGAACCAGGATGTACACTTCAGGGTGACCCCATGCCCAAATCAGGTTGATGTACATCATCATGTTGCCGCCCATATCATTGGTGAAGAAATGGGTGCCCAGATAGCGATCCAGGGTCAGCAGCGCGACGGTGACAGTCAGAATTGGGAATGACGCGATAATCAGGATGTTGGCGCACAGAGATGCCCAGGTAAATACTGGCATCTTGAACATCGTCATACCTGGTGCACGCATCTTCAGGATGGTCACGAAGAAGTTAATACCGGTCAGGGTAGTACCGACACCGGAGAGCTGTAGCGCCCAGATCCAGTAATCAACACCTACGCCAGGACTGTACTCAATTCCCGAAAGCGGTGGGTAAGCCAGCCAACCAGTCTGTGCGAATTCACCTACGCCCAGAGAGAGGTTAACCAGAATCACACCGACAACCGTGAACCAGAAGCTCAGGTTGTTCAGGAACGGATACGCAACGTCGCGCGCGCCGATTTGCAGCGGAACGACAACGTTCATCAGACCGATAACCAGCGGCATCGCCACGAAGAAGATCATAATCACGCCGTGCGCGGTAAAGATCTGGTCGTAGTGGTGCGGCGGCAGGAAGCCTGCTTCGCCAGCGGAGGCAAGCGCCTGCTGGCTACGCATCATGATTGCATCAGCAAAGCCACGAATTAACATGACGATACCGACGATGCAGTACATGATACCGAGTTTTTTGTGGTCAACCGAAGTCAGCCACTCATTCCACAGGTAGCTCCACTTACCGAAGTAAGTGATTAAGCCAACTAAGGCTGCGCCACCAATGACAATGGCAGCAATCGTAACCATGATAATCGGCTCATGGTACGGCACTGCATCCAGTGTTAATTTTCCGAACATTTTCTTCCTCGGCCCCTTAGTGAGAGGTTTCCGCGTGGCTCATGTCCATGCCTTCCATCCCTTCGTGCGAGCTATGCTCACCTTCAGGTTGGGTCACGTCCATGCTCTTGCCGTGGTCCATAAATTTGCCAATAACGTCTTTGAACAAATTCGGTTTCACGTTAGAGAAGTACTCCACCTTGTTGTATTCGCTAGGTGTTGCCACTTTGTCGAACGTAGCCATGTCAGACATGGTGTTCGGAGACTGTTTCGCTTTAGCAACCCACTGGTCGAAAGCGGCACGGTCCGGAGTGGCAATGGCTTTGAACTTCATACCAGAGAAGCCCGGGCCACTGTAGCTGGCGGAGATACCATCATAGGTGCCTGCTTCATTCGCGATCAGGTGCAGGTTGGTCTGCATACCGGCCATCGCGTAAATCTGGCTGCCCAGACGCGGGATAAAGAAGGAGTTCATCACGGAGTTAGACGTTACTTTGAACTGCACCGGGACGTTCGCCGGGAAGGCGATTTCGTTCACGGTAGCAATGCCCTGTTCCGGGTAGATGAAGAACCATTTCCAGTCCATGGAGACGACTTCGATCGTAATCGGTTTCTCATCGTGAACAAGCGGTTTTGCAGGTTCGAGCGCGTGAGTGGTTTTCCATGTCAGTACGGCAAGGAACAGGATGATCAGAATCGGCACCGTCCAGACCACAGCTTCCACTTTATTGGAGTGTGACCAGTTAGGGCTATACTTCGCATCTTTGTTGCTCGCACGATACTTCCAGGCGAAACCAACAGCCATCAAGATGGCGGGAATCACGACGATCATCATCAGGCCGAAAGCCGTCAGAATGAGCGAACGTTGCTCCAGTCCAATCTGTCCTTTGGGGTCTAGCAGCGCAGAATCACAGCCACTGAGTAAAACAGTGCCTGCAAATAACGACAACCATCCCAAACATTTATTGTATTTCCTAAGTGTCATTTAACGACCTCAATTCCACGGGGACCTGGTGGCGTTTAAAGTGTGGGGGCATTTTACGGGAAGGTTACATTACTGTAAACATCATTAGACCTGTGTCAGGAACGTGTTACCGGGTTCTGCCAGGGAAGTCACAGATGTTGCAAATTATAGCCGTTTTTCAGACGCAAGCACCGCCAGCCGGGCTTTATAACGAAACAGACTCTGTAGGTAGGGTAAAAAGGGCAATTGGTATAACCATTGCTAAAAAAACACAAATCATTAACAAATAATTATCAATAAAGAGACAACTAAAAAACGTAAAATTAATGTTTCGTTTGCTGAATCGGTTAACGAAAAATATCCTCTGTTCCTTGTTCCAATAATTTCCGAAATTCTAAGAGGCACGAAACAACAAATATTATTTTGCGCGAACGAATTTATTCGCCGTTATAATTTACCAGGGTGATTACAACGTAAAATAACCTTTTTTATGGTTTTACACCTTTTGGCTCTCACGCATAGCCAGGTAGTCGAGGAGACCCCCTGTGAGGATCCCGGTCAGCGCCAACAGCGCACCGATGTCCAGCAGCAGCAGGGCAAACGGAAGGGCGAGAATGGTCGTGGCATTAACGATCAGGACCACCAGCCACAGGGCCAGCATCACACATCCCGCCAGCAATATTCTTAATGCGAAGCGATAGGCCGACGGGAAATGCGTCCTGACCATAAAGTGTTCTGTCTGCTGGGTATATTCCAGCGAGCGGCGACATATTAATAGCAGCAGCAATCCCGGAATGGCCGCAAAGACCGAGAAGAGATAAAACTCAGCCCACCCGTGCGCTTCCACAAACCAGCCAGCGATAGGGCCGACATAGACCCGGCCCACGGCCGAGAGCGCAGAGAGCAGGGCGAACTGTGTCGCGGAGAAGGATTTGTTGCACAGGGTCATCAGCAGCGCGACAAACGCAGCCGTTCCCATCCCGCCGCACAGATTTTCAAAGAACACCGCCGCCGCCATGCTGAGCATCTGTTTATCGGTAATCGAGAGCAGCCAGTAACCGGCGTTAGAAATCCCCTGCAAAATGCCGAAGATCAGCAGCGCGCGGAACAGGCTTAAGCGCTGCATCAGCACGCCGCCATACAGCGCGCCGATAATGGTGGCAATCAGCCCCAGCGTCTTATTTACCACGCCGACTTCACCGGCATCGAAGCCTACGCCGCGGATCAAAAAGGTGGTGGTCAGGCTCATGGCAAACGCATCCCCGAGCTTATACAGCACAATCAGCAGCAGAATGAGCCAGGCATTGTTACGGCCAAAGAAGTCGCGCAGCGGTTCGGCAACCGCCTGTTCGAGGGAGCGAGGAACCGGGATAACATCGCTCGGTTCCGGGGCGAGGAACGTGGCGATCATGCAGGGAATGAGCAGCGCGGCCATCAGCCAGTACATGCCCTGCCAGCCGAGGTAACGATCCGCCAGCCATAAGGCCAGTCCGCCTGAAACCAGCATTCCCAGACGGTAGCCCAGAACGCTTATCGCAGCTCCGGTGCCACGCTCTTCGGCAGAGAGAACGTCGGTTTTCCAGGCATCAAAAACGATATCCTGGGATGCCGAACAGAAGGCAATCACCACCGCCAGCGCAGCCATCCAGCGCAGCTGCGATCCAGGTTCGAGGAAGCCCATGGCGGCAATCGCCAGCATCAGCAATACCTGGGTCATCAGCAACCAGCCACGACGCCTGCCGAGAAACGGCGGGGTGTAGCGGTCCATCATCGGCGACCATAAGAACTTGAAGACATAGGCCTGGCCGACCAGCGAGAAGAAGCCGATAGTTTTAAGATCGATATTCTCTACGGTCATCCACGCCTGTAGCGTGCCGGATGTCAGGGCAAGGGGTAAACCGGAGGCGAAACCGAGGATCAGCAGGATAGCTGATTTAGGTTGCTGGAAAATACGTAAGTATTGACTGGACATGAGCAGGCAAACTGACCCGACCGGAGGTCGGGTCAGCAGGCAGGATTAACGTGCGTTCTGCTTGATGAAGTCGTGAATGCTGGTGTCCTGCGCCATATCGGCGATGGTGTCGGTCAGCACGCTGTTGACGGCATTAGCGATATTCTTGTTGGTGGCCTGGAAGGCACCTTCAACAGAGTAGCTTGCGCGGTAGTTCTTGTTCATCTTATTGCCGTTCTTCGCGGTGGCGATGATGGCGATATCGGCTTTGGTCGCGATGTTGTAGCGCACATTGCCCTGAGAAACGTCAGCGTAAAGGTTATTGACGATAATCTGCAGATCAACCGCACCGCTTGGGCCAACCATGTAACCGCGGGAAGTCATTTGTTTCTCGAGCACTTCCTGCAACAGGAAACGCAGATCGCGTGAAGCAGTGAGGGTCACCAGCTGGTTATCACGGGTCACTTTCGCCAGCGCCTGGTCTTTACGCTGATCCGCGCCGTTGATGCTCACAGTGACGCCCATCAGGCTTGGATCCTGCTGTGGCAGAGTGATCTTCGGAGAAACATCAATGGTGGTAGGCGGGGTTGCACAGCCGGCCAGCATAAACAGGGCGACCATAGGGAAAAGGAGTTTTTTTAACATGTTCAGGCTCTCAGCGAATCGTAAGCATATATAGAAAAAAATTGCCGCCATCATAACATCGCCAACGGCAAGGGGAAGTGGTCAACGCATGTAAATTCATCGCCTTGTCTGAAAACTGACCACCTGAAACGCTTTTCCGTTATCCGGGCGACAAAACGACTCCCCCCTTATAGGGCTTCATACGCTTGAATGAGAAAATCAGATGAAAGCTAAATTTTTGTTGTCTTCTTGTTATGCAAGCGGTAAAAGCGGCTAACATTTAAAGGGATGGGTGACATCTCAGCGTTGTCGGAGGAGTAATTTCATGATGATACGTGAACAGATTGAAGATAAGTTAAGGGCGGCGTTTGAACCTGTGTTCCTCGAAGTCGTCGACGAAAGCTATCGTCATAACGTACCGGCAGGCTCTGAGAGCCACTTTAAAGTGGTGCTGGTCAGCGATCGTTTCGCTGGTGAGCGTTTTCTCAATCGTCACCGTATGATCTACGGAACCCTGACGGAAGAGCTCTCAACCACGGTCCATGCGCTGGCATTACACACGTATACGATCAAAGAGTGGAAGGGACTGCAGGATACGATTTTCGCATCGCCACCGTGCCGCGGGGCCGGGACGATCGCGTAATAAATCCTGTTTGCAACAGCGGGAGCTTTTCCAGTATGTTGCATAAAGATTACGTCAAAACGGCCTGCGGGCCGTTTTGTTTTGTCCGGGTTTTGAGCCGGTGGCGCGATTTTAAGGCCGAAAATAGCCTGAAATTGTGAAAAAAGCCGCAGCAACATGCGCCAACCGTTCTCGACTCACTAAAGTGATGCCGCTATAATGCCGCGTCTTAATATGAATGTCTTCGGGATGATTCTGGCGACAGGGAATGTGAATCTGCTAAGAGAGCATCCCGGTATTGCGAGGCAAATTCAGAGTTGACCGAGCACTGTGATTTTTTTGAGGTAACAAGATGCAAGTTTCAGTTGAAACCACTCAAGGCCTTGGCCGCCGTGTAACGATTACAATCGCTGCTGACAGCATCGAAAACGCTGTAAAAAGCGAGCTGGTCAACGTAGCAAAGAAAGTCCGTATTGACGGCTTCCGCAAGGGAAAAGTACCGATGAATGTCGTTGCTCAGCGTTATGGCGCTTCTGTTCGCCAGGACGTGCTGGGTGACCTGATGAGCCGCAACTTCGTTGACGCGATCATCAAAGAAAAAATCAACCCAGCCGGTTCCCCGACCTATGTTCCGGGCGAATACAAAATGGGCGAAGACTTCACCTACGCGGTAGAGTTCGAAGTTTACCCTGAAGTTGAGCTGAAGGGTCTGGACGCGATCGAAGTTGAAAAACCAGTCGTTGAAGTGACTGAAGCTGACGTTGACGGCATGCTGGACACCCTGCGTAAGCAGCAGGCGACCTGGAAAGACAAAGACGGTGCTGCGGATGCAGAAGACCGCGTCACCATCGACTTCTCCGGCTCAGTAGACGGCGAAGAGTTCGAAGGCGGCAAAGCCTCTGACTTCGTACTGGCAATGGGCCAGGGTCGTATGATCCCAGGCTTTGAAGACGGTATCAAAGGCCACAGCGCAGGCGAAGAGTTCACTATCGACGTGACCTTCCCGGAAGAGTACCACGCTGAAAACCTGAAAGGTAAAGCAGCGAAATTCGCGATTACCCTGAAGAAAGTTGAAGACCGCGAACTGCCAGAACTGACTGCAGATTTCATCAAACGTTTCGGCGTTGAAGATGGTTCTGTTGAAGGTCTGCGTGCAGAAGTGCGTAAAAACATGGAACGCGAGCTGAAAGGCGCCGTGCGTAACCGCGTTAAGTCTCAGGCGATCGACGGTCTGGTTAAAGCGAACGAAATCGAAATCCCTGCGGCCCTGATCGACAGCGAAATCGACGTTCTGCGTCGCCAGGCTGCACAGCGTTTCGGTGGCAACGAGAAACAAGCTCTGGAACTGCCACGTGAGCTGTTCGAAGAGCAGGCTAAACGCCGCGTTGTTGTTGGTCTGCTGCTGGGCGAAGTGATTCGTACCCACGAGCTGAAAGCTGACGAAGAGCGTGTTAAAGGCCTGATCGAAGAGATGGCTTCTGCCTATGAAGATCCGTCAGAAGTGGTTGCTTTCTACGGCAGCAACAAAGAGCTGATGGAAAACATGCGCAACGTGGCTCTGGAAGAGCAGGCTGTTGAAGCCGTTCTGGCCAAAGCGAAAGTGTCTGAAAAAGCCACTTCTTTCAACGAACTGATGAACCAACAGGCTTAATTCTGCCTGCTTCGTTTAAAGTTTGAGCAAAAAACCCGTTGCCTCCCGGCGGCGGGTTTTTTTTATCACGGTTATAAATCCCAAAGCGTGATAAAACGCCTTTTCAGTGTTAGCGTTAAAACAAAAGATTGTTATGCTTGAAATAGGGCTGAGCCGCCCCCATTAGTGGGGAAGCAGTATTAAAGAGACTGGCTGATAATCCGTCCACAAGGTTACAATCAGTACAGCAGGTATTTTCATTTTTTATCCAGGAGACGGAAATGTCATACAGTGGCGAACGAGATAACTTTGCACCCCATATGGCGCTGGTGCCAATGGTTATTGAACAAACCTCTCGAGGTGAACGTTCTTTTGATATCTACTCCCGTCTGCTTAAAGAACGCGTTATCTTCATGACCGGCCAGGTGGAAGACCACATGGCGAACCTGATCGTAGCGCAGATGCTGTTTCTGGAAGCGGAAAACCCGGAAAAAGACATTTACCTGTACATCAACTCCCCAGGTGGCGTGATCACTGCCGGGATGTCCATTTACGATACCATGCAGTTCATCAAGCCTGATGTAAGCACCATTTGTATGGGCCAGGCAGCATCGATGGGCGCATTCCTGCTGACCGCAGGGGCGAAAGGTAAGCGTTTCTGCCTGCCGAACTCGCGCGTAATGATTCACCAGCCGCTGGGCGGGTACCAGGGCCAGGCAACAGACATTGAAATTCATGCCCGTGAAATCCTGAAGGTAAAAGGGCGCATGAATGAACTTATGGCTCATCATACGGGTCAATCATTAGAGCAGATCGAGCGTGATACCGAGCGCGATCGCTTCCTGTCCGCACCAGAGGCAGTAGAGTACGGCTTAGTCGACTCCATTTTGACCCACCGTAATTGATGCCCACGGCGTGGGTGTGCCGCTATACTATGGTAGGGCGGCATTTTGCTAACCAGCAGCCTGCGTCTGAGAATGGCATTTGCGTCGTCATGTGCGGCACAAAGAACTTAAAAAGAGGTTTTGACTCATGACAGATAAACGCAAAGATGGATCGGGCAAACTGCTTTATTGCTCTTTTTGCGGCAAAAGCCAGCATGAAGTGCGCAAACTGATTGCCGGGCCATCCGTGTATATCTGCGACGAATGTGTCGACTTATGTAACGACATCATCCGCGAAGAGATTAAAGAAGTCGCACCACACCGTGAGCGCAGCGCGTTACCAACGCCGCATGAGATCCGTCATCATCTTGATGACTACGTCATCGGCCAGGAACAGGCGAAGAAAGTGCTGGCAGTGGCGGTGTACAACCACTACAAACGTCTTCGTAACGGGGATAACAGCAACGGCGTTGAGCTGGGCAAAAGTAACATTTTGCTGATCGGCCCAACCGGTTCGGGTAAAACCCTGCTGGCAGAAACCCTGGCGCGTCTGCTGGATGTTCCGTTTACCATGGCGGATGCCACCACCCTGACCGAAGCCGGTTATGTGGGTGAGGATGTGGAAAACATCATCCAGAAACTGCTGCAGAAGTGCGATTACGACGTTCAGAAAGCCCAGCGCGGTATCGTGTATATCGATGAGATCGACAAAATCTCGCGTAAATCCGATAACCCGTCGATCACCCGTGACGTGTCCGGTGAAGGCGTGCAGCAGGCATTGCTGAAACTTATCGAAGGGACGGTTGCCGCTGTTCCACCGCAGGGCGGTCGTAAGCATCCTCAGCAGGAGTTCCTGCAGGTTGATACGTCCAAGATCCTGTTTATCTGTGGCGGTGCGTTTGCTGGCCTGGATAAAGTCATTGCTAACCGCGTTGAAACCGGCTCGGGTATTGGCTTTGGCGCGACGGTGAAGGCGAAGTCTGAAAAAGCGAAAGAGGGCGAACTGCTGACCCAGGTTGAGCCAGAAGATCTGATCAAGTTTGGTCTGATCCCTGAGTTCATTGGTCGTCTGCCGGTTGTCGCCACCCTGACAGAACTGAGTGAAGACGCGCTGATTCAGATCCTGAAAGAGCCGAAAAATGCCCTGACCAAGCAGTACCAGGCGTTGTTCAATCTGGAAGGCGTTGAGCTGGAGTTCCGCGACGAAGCACTGGATGCGATTGCTAAAAAAGCAATGGCACGTAAAACCGGTGCACGTGGTCTGCGTTCAATCGTTGAAGCTGCCCTGCTCGATACCATGTACGATCTTCCTTCAATGGAAGAGGTTGAAAAAGTGGTTATCGACGAGTCCGTCATTGCTGGCCAAAGCAAGCCGCTGCTGATTTACGGCACGCCGGAAGCCCAGCAGGCCTCTGGCGAATAATTCGCCAGAGCATACAAGCAGTTAATCAAAAAGGGGGGATTTAATCCCCCCTTTTATTTTTCCGTAAACATGGCGTTGAATGTGTGGGAATCATCCCCATATACTGGATTACATGTTAATGGTTGCATGAAGCACAGTCCTGCAACCTGATTACCTGGCGGACACTAAACTAAGAGAGAGCTCTATGAATCCTGAGCGTTCTGAACGCATTGAAATCCCCGTATTGCCATTGCGCGATGTGGTGGTTTATCCGCACATGGTCATACCCTTATTTGTAGGGCGGGAAAAATCTATCCGTTGCCTTGAAGCCGCCATGGATCATGATAAAAAAATCATGCTGGTTGCGCAGAAAGAAGCATCAACGGATGAGCCGGGTGTAAACGATCTTTTCACCGTCGGGACCGTGGCCTCTATTTTACAAATGCTGAAGCTGCCTGATGGCACCGTGAAGGTGCTGGTCGAGGGGCTGCAGCGTGCGCGTATTACCACGCTATCTGATGATGGCGAACACTTCGCAGCAAAAGCCGAATACCTGGACTCGCCTCAGCTTGACGAGCGTGAGCAGGAGGTGCTGGTTCGCACCGCGATCAGTCAGTTTGAAGGCTATATCAAGCTGAATAAAAAAATCCCACCAGAAGTGCTGACGTCGCTGAACAGCATCGACGATCCTGCACGTCTGGCTGACACCATCGCTGCGCACATGCCGCTGAAGCTGGCTGACAAACAGTCCGTGCTGGAGATGTCCGACGTTAACGAACGTCTGGAATATCTGATGGCGATGATGGAGTCTGAAATCGATCTGCTGCAGGTTGAGAAACGCATTCGCAACCGCGTGAAAAAGCAGATGGAGAAATCTCAGCGTGAGTACTATCTGAATGAGCAAATGAAAGCCATCCAGAAAGAGCTCGGTGAGATGGACGATGCACCGGACGAAAACGAAGCGCTGAAGCGTAAGATCGACGCGGCGAAAATGCCGAAAGAGGCAAAAGAGAAGGCCGAAGCAGAACTGCAGAAGCTGAAAATGATGTCTCCAATGTCGGCAGAAGCAACGGTGGTTCGCGGCTATATCGAGTGGATGGTTCAGGTTCCGTGGAATGCCCGCAGCAAGGTCAAAAAAGACCTGCGTCAGGCCCAGGAGATCCTGGATACCGACCACTACGGCCTGGAACGCGTCAAAGACCGCATCCTTGAGTATCTCGCGGTTCAGAGCCGTGTTAATAAGCTCAAGGGCCCAATTCTGTGCCTGGTCGGGCCGCCGGGGGTGGGTAAGACCTCTCTGGGCCAGTCCATTGCCAAAGCGACCGGACGTAAGTACATCCGTATGGCGCTGGGCGGCGTGCGTGACGAGGCGGAAATCCGCGGTCACCGTCGAACCTATATCGGTTCCATGCCGGGCAAACTGATCCAGAAAATGGCAAAAGTAGGGGTTAAAAACCCACTGTTCCTGCTGGATGAGATCGACAAAATGTCGTCCGACATGCGTGGCGATCCGGCTTCAGCCCTGCTTGAAGTGCTGGATCCAGAGCAGAACGTGGCGTTCAGCGATCACTACCTGGAAGTGGACTACGACCTCAGCGATGTGATGTTTGTGGCTACTTCCAACTCCATGAACATCCCGGCCCCGCTGCTGGACCGTATGGAAGTGATCCGTCTTTCTGGCTACACCGAAGACGAAAAACTGAACATTGCCCGTCGTCACCTGCTGTCGAAGCAGATTGAACGTAACGCACTGAAAGAGAGCGAATTGACCGTTGATGACAGTGCGATCATCGGCATTATTCGTTACTACACCCGTGAAGCGGGCGTGCGTAGCCTGGAGCGTGAAATCTCCAAGCTGTGTCGTAAGGCGGTGAAACAGTTGCTGCTCGACAAGACGCTGAAGCACATTGAAATTAATGGCGACAATCTGCACGAATACCTCGGGGTTCAGCGTTACGACTATGGCCGTGCGGACAGCGAAAACCGCGTCGGTCAGGTAACCGGTCTGGCGTGGACGGAAGTGGGTGGCGATCTGCTGACCATTGAAACCGCCTGCGTACCGGGTAAAGGTAAGCTGACCTACACCGGCTCGCTGGGTGAAGTGATGCAGGAGTCCATTCAGGCTGCGCTGACCGTGGTGCGCGCGCGTGCGGAAAAACTGGGTATCAATCCGGACTTTTACGAAAAACGCGACATTCACGTTCACGTGCCGGAAGGGGCAACGCCGAAGGATGGTCCAAGCGCGGGTATCGCGATGTGTAGCGCCCTGGTCTCCTGCCTGACCGGCAACCCGGTGCGTGCTGATGTGGCGATGACCGGTGAAATCACCCTGCGTGGCCAGGTTCTGCCGATTGGCGGTTTGAAAGAAAAACTGCTGGCTGCACACCGTGGCGGCATTAAAACGGTCCTCATCCCGTATGAGAACAAGCGCGATCTGGAAGAGATTCCGGATAACGTTATCGCCGATCTGGATATTCATCCGGTGAAACGAATTGAGGAAGTTCTGACCCTTGCACTGCAGAATGAGCCTTACGGAATGCAGGTTGTGACCGCAAAATAGTGACCTCGCGCAAAGAGCGTCAATAAAAACAAGGCTGGTGAGCGATTTCGGGCTTGCCAGCCTTTTTTTGTATAGCTAATTTAGATTGCTGATTGGGCCAGCCATCAACAACGGGTGTTGTAAGGTCATGGCAGGCCTGATATAACTGCTGCGCGGTCGCGTTGTGAAGGATTCAGACGCGATATAAATTATAAAGAGAGGAAGAGAAGAGTGAATAAATCTCAACTGATTGACAAAATTGCTGCGGGTGCTGACATCTCCAAAGCTGCGGCTGGACGTGCGTTAGATGCTTTGATTGCTTCTGTTACCGAATCTCTGCAGGCTGGGGACGACGTGGCGCTGGTAGGTTTTGGTACTTTTGCTGTTAAAGAGCGTGCTGCCCGTACTGGCCGCAACCCTCAGACCGGTAAAGAGATCACCATCGCTGCTGCTAAAGTTCCGGGCTTCCGCGCCGGCAAAGCGCTGAAAGACGCAGTAAACTGATCGCTTTCTTACTTCAGGGAAGTTGAAAAGTACAAGGGCGCATCATTTGATGTGCCTTTTTTGTTTGTCCAGGCCTGATTTATGTGAGTTTATGCGAGTTGTGGGCTGACAATCGCCCCGGTTTCTTGTCACAATACGTCTTTATGCGCTGCGGTCAGGATTTCCGCCAGCGTCAGGTCACCAGTCACCTACAGCGGAGTGTGGTTACACCATGATGGACAGCTTACGCACGGCTGCTAACAGTCTCGTGCTCAAGATTATTTTCGGTATCATTATCGTGTCGTTCATTTTGACCGGCGTGAGCGGATACCTGATTGGCGGTAGTGCAAACTACGCCGCAAAAGTGAACGACCAGGAAATCAGCCGTGGGCAGTTTGAAAATGCATTTGCCGGTGAACGTAACCGCATGCAGCAACAGCTGGGCGAACAGTTCTCTGAACTGGCGGCGAATGAAGGGTACATGAAAAACCTGCGTCAGCAGACGCTGAACCGTCTTATCGACGAAGCGCTGCTGGATCAGTACGCCCGTGAGATCGGTCTGAGCATCAGCGACGATCAGGTCAAGAAAGCCATTTTCTCCACTCCGGCTTTCCAGAATGACGGCAAATTCGATAACACCCGCTATAACGCGATCGTGAATCAGATGGGGATGACGCCGGATCAATACGCTCAGGCGCTGCGTAACCAGCTGACCACTCAGCAACTGATCAACGCCGTAGTGGGCACCGACTTCATGCTCAAAGGCGAAGCGGATGAACTGGCAACGCTGGTTTCTCAGCAGCGCGTCGTGCGCGAAGCCACCTTCGACGTTAACGCCCTGGCTGCTAAACAGCAGGCGAGCGACGAAGAGGTGAAAAGCTACTACGAGCAGAACAAAAACAACTTCACCGCCCCGGAGCAGTTCCGCGTAAGCTACATCAAGCTGGATGCAGCGGCGATGCAGGAAAACGCTTCCGATGCCGAGATCCAGACTTACTACGATCAGCATCAGGATCAGTTCACTCAGCCACAGCGTAACCGTTTCAGCGTCATTCAGACCAAAACTGAAGCCGACGCCAAAGCGGCGCTGGATGAGTTGAACAAGGGCACTGACTTCGCCACGGTCGCGAAAGCGAAATCCACCGACATCATCTCTGCCAAAAATGGCGGTGACATGGGCTGGCTGGAAGAGGGCACCACGCCGGACGAGCTGAAAAATGCCGGTCTGAAAGAGAAAGGTCAACTTTCTGGAGTGATCAAATCCTCTGTTGGTTTCCTGGTTATGCGTCTGGATGATATCACCCCTGCGACCACCAAACCGCTGGCTGACGTCCGTGATGACATCGCGGCGAAAGTGAAGCAGGAGAAAGCGCTGGATGGCTTCTATGCGTTGCAGCAGAAGGTAAGCGACGCGGCCAGCAATGATAACGAATCACTGGCAGGCGCAGAGCAGGCAGCAGGTGCGAAAGCGGTCACTACCGGCTGGTTTGGTCGTGACAATCTGCCGGAAGAGCTGAACTTCAAACCGGTTGCGGATGCTATCTTCAACGGCGGTCTGGTAGGCGAAAACGGCACCCCGGGCAGCAACTCTGACATCATCACCGTCGACGGCGACCGCGCCTTTGTTCTGCGCGTGGCTGAGCACAAGCCAGAGTCGATTAAGCCGCTGGACGAGGTGAAAGATCAGATCGCTGCGCTGGTGAAACATAATAAAGCCGTGCAACAGGCGAAGCTGGATGCTGAGAAGCTGCTGGCTGAGCTGAAAGCGGGTAAAGGTGACGAGGCGCTGAAAGCGGCTGGCCTGAGCTTTGGTGAGGCCAGGACCCTGAGCCGTACTGGTCAGGATCCGATCAGCCAGGCGGCATTTGGTCTGAGCCTGCCGGCAAAAGACAAGCCGAGCTTCGGTATCGCCAACGATATGCAGGGCAACGTGGTGGTTCTGGCGCTGGACGAAGTGAAAGCGGGCACCATGCCGGAAGCGCAGAAGCAAGCGATGGTTCAGGGAATCACCCAGAACAACGCACAAATTGCCTTCGAAGCTCTGATGAGCAATCTGCGTAAAGAAGCCAAAATTAAGCTGGGCGATATCATGACCCAGCAGTAATTACGGCGCTGCTCGCAAATCTGAGCAACGTACTGCAACACCAAAAGGCCGCTTTCGCGGCCTTTTCCATTTCTGCAATCTGCTGTTTGTTCCGGAAAAGCGGCCCGTTTATGGTGAGTGAGCTGTCAACAAACAAGGAGAAAACAGCATGAAACATGGAATCAAAGCCCTCTATATTACGCTTGCCCTTATGTCTGCCGGGATGAGCCACTGCGCGCTGGCGGCGACACCAGCCGCCAAAACGCAGGTCGCACAAGGGAAGTCCGATGCACCGCCCCCACCCCAGCAGTCGAAAGCGGCGGAAGCGGAGAAGGGGCGGATCAGCATTAATTCCGCCCCGGCGGAGGAGCTGGCGCGGGTGATGAACGGCGTGGGGCTGAAGAAAGCCCAGGCAATTGTCAGCTACCGGGAAGAGTACGGCCCGTTTAAAACCCTCGACGATCTCAAGCAGGTCCCCGGTATGGGCGGTGCGCTGGTGGAGCGGAATCTTGCGTATCTGACGCTGTAATAACTTGCACAGTGGCAAAAATTTGCCAGGATAAAGAGGTCATACCAGTTATGACCTCTGACTCTTACAAATAACAACCCTGAAGGCTATTGCGCTATGCAGACCCAAATCAAAGTACGCGGTTATCACCTTGATGTTTATCAACACGTTAATAACGCACGTTATCTCGAGTTTCTCGAAGAGGCGCGCTGGGAAGGGCTGGAAAACAGCGACAGCTTTCAGTGGATGACCGAGCGGCGTATCGCCTTTGTGGTGGCGAATATCAACATTAACTATCGCCGTCCTGCGGTGCTCAGCGATCTCCTCACCGTCACCAGCCAGCTTCAGCAGCTGAACGGCAAAAGTGGGATATTAAGTCAGGTGGTGACGCTGGAACCGGAAGGGCAGGTGGTGGCAGATGCGTTAATTACTTTTGTCTGCATCGATTTGAAAACGCAGAAAGCGCTGCCGCTGGAAGGGGAACTGCGTGAGAAGCTGGAGCTGTTAATCACATAAGCCCGTTTTTGATGCCGGGCGAAGCAGATCCTTCACCCGGCAGGCTGGCCCGGATTAATTAAGACCGGTTTTCTTTTTCAGAGCCGCCATCACCCCGACTTTATCCGCCAGATAATGATTCAGGCCGTTGGCACGCAGATTACAGGCGGCGCACTGACCGCAGCCATCGCCCTGAATGCCGTTGTAGCAGGTCAGCGTTTCGTTACGCACCAGATCCAGCTTGCCCCAGTAGTCAGCCAGCGCCCAGGTTTCGGCTTTATCGAGCCACATCAGCGGCGTTTCGAAGCGGATATCTTTGGCCATCCCCAGACTCACTGCATGGTTGAGGGCTTTCACAAACTCGTCGCGACAGTCCGGGTAGCCGGAGAAGTCGGTTTCGCACACGCCGGTAATGATCGCTTCGGCTTTGACCTGGTAAGCATAGATGGCGGTTAGGGTCAGGAAGAGGATATTACGTCCCGGCACGAAGGTATTCGGGATCCCCTCGGCGTCCGGTTCGTAGTCCGGCACCGGAATACTGTCGCGGGTGAGGCTGCTCACCGCCAGTTCATTCAGCAGGGTGACATCCAGAACCTTATGCGCCCGTGCGCCGAGTTTCACCGCCAGTTTCTGCGCGACCTCAATCTCTTCGCTATGGCGCTGACCATAGTCAAAAGTCACGCAATGGACTTCATCATATTGCTGCAGAGCCTGAACCAGACAGGTGGTGGAGTCCTGGCCTCCACTGAACACGACAACGGCACGTTTCATTAATCTTCCCAACTTTGACGGTTAAAAACGTATGGTAACGTCTGCCCGTGGCGGCGACCAGCTTCTTCACGTTTTCGGGGCGGGCAGCCAGGCCTCGGTAAAATCAAACCAGCCGCGCGGATTCAGGCGGATGCCGTTCACCCCCGGCGGGGCGCTGATTTGATACTGATAGTTGAACAGCGGCGTCAGGACAGCACGCTCCATTAATTGTGCGAACACCTCTTTTAATGCCAGATGGCGCGCCGCGGCGTCGGGTTGAATCTGAACCGCATCCAGGGTCGCCATCAGGTGCGCAAACTGCGGGGCGCTGAGCAGATATGGCCAGAGCGCATCGCAGCGTAACCACTGCTCCAGGGTGTATTCCGGTGCCTCACCAATCAACCTGTCGCCCATCATGATATCGGCCTCCGCCAGGGCGGTGCAGCCATCCCAGGTTTTCGCGTCATGAAAAATCACCGTCAGCTGACAGCCTTCGTGGGCCAGGTAGCGTTTAAGCTGTTCCGCCATGGTGTGTAACTCTACCGGCAGGTGATAGATCAGGGTCAGCGTCTCCGGCAGAGCGATAGTTTGCGCCTGCGGCCACCGGGGGATAGACCATCCCGGGAGCAACTCCTGAGTCGGGGTGATGAGATTCTCGTCCAGCGGCAGGGTATGCAGCAGCGAGGTGTGATGAATGATGTCGATCAGCCTGCGGGCCTGGGCCTCGCTTAACCTGCCGCTCTGCTTCAGCGTGAGATAGCAAAAGCCGAGGCTGATGCTGTTACTGACCAGCCGCAGGCTGGCGAGTTCTTCCGGCTCGCCAATAGCGATCTGCACCGGATGGCGGCAGCTGGTGCCTAAATCCTGGTCAAAAAGCTGGGGGGTGATCCAGTATTCGATGGCTTTCAGCAGCGGATGGCCCAGATGATACTGCTCGTGGCTCTCGAGCCGGACCAGATCCGCGTCGTATATCGCCAGCCGAAACGGTCCGCTCCCCGTCAGGGGCTGTTCAGGGTGAGCAAGACGACTGCAATAGCTCGCCAGACGGTGCGCCAGCCAGTAATCCGGCTGATGTAACACGAAGGTCAGGCACTGCGGGTGGGTCACCGCAATTTGCTTCACGCTGTTAAACAGTTTGCGCAGTGCGGGCAGGGTGAGCAGCCGTGCCAGCTGGCTCTGGAGCTGAGCCGCCTCGACTTTGTCCCCGTTATGCCAGTGCAGCGTGGAGCGAATATAGAAGTGCCAGCGCAGCCCGTCGGCTGAGATCTCCCAGTGATGCGCCAGATCGCCGCCCGGTTCGCTGCTGGTGTCGCTGAACCGCGTCAGGCCGGAAAAGATCTGCCCGACCAGATGCTGCTCGGCGCGGCCGGGCAAAAAGCCCGGATGGAGCGGATCGAGGGGCCGGTAATAGGGAATGCGCAGCGTCGGGGTATTGTTCTGCCACTGCCCGCCGAGAAAAGGATGCAGCAGGGCACGCAGCGCCTGGGGTGCCAGCTGGGCCAGTTCCAGCGCGTTGTGCTGCTGACCGTTTTTGAGCGCCTGCTCCATCATCGTATTGCGTAGCGATTCTGGCGTGACGTGAAAGCGCAGCTCACCGCGCTTACCGCGCCCGGACTGTGCCTGCCAGCTTAGCCAGCCCGCCTCCTGGGCCTGACGCAAAAGCGTGCGCACATGTCGTTCGCTGCAAAAACAGCGGCTGGCCAGTTCGGCCACGCTCACCTGTTGCGGCGCACCGGCTGAGGGCTGCCACAGTCTCTGGTACTGATTAAGTCGATTAAGCTGGCGCATAGTAAACCCGGAACAATAATTTCCATCTATTCAGTATTACTTCCGTATATATCACGCAATACTGATGCACAAGTTAACCTCCTCACATTTTCGGAGTTCCCATGGCGCGGCTGGCTGCATTTGATATGGACGGCACCTTGTTAATGCCGGACCACCGTTTAGGCGACAAGACGCTGAGCACGCTTAAGCGACTGCATGAGCGCGACATTACGCTCACCTTCGCCACCGGACGGCATGTGCTGGAGATGCGCCACCTGATGGGCGCGCTTGCCCTCGATGCGTTTTTGATTACCGGCAACGGGACGCGCATTCACTCCCTGGAAGGCGAGGTGCTCTATCGTCAGGATTTGGCGCCGGACGTGGCGGAGCAGGTGCTGCATACCACCTGGGATACCCAGGCCAGCATTCACGTGTTTAATGATACTGGCTGGCTGACCGGAAAAGAGATCCCGGCGCTGCTGGACGCGCACGTCTACAGCGGCTTCCAGTATCAGCTGACCGATCTGCGCCGTATTCCGGCGCACGCGGTGACCAAAATCTGTTTCTGCAGCGATCACGACGATCTCTGCCGCCTGCGCATTCAGCTTAACGAGGCGCTGGGTAACCGCGCGCACCTGACCTTCTCGGCAATAGATTGCCTCGAAGTGCTGCCGGTCGGGTGCAACAAAGGGTCTGCCCTGGCGGTGCTGAGCGATCATCTGGGCTTAACGATGCAGGAGTGTATGGCGTTTGGCGATGCGATGAACGATCGCGAGATGCTGGGCAGCGTAGGCCGCGGTCTGATCATGGGCAATGCGATGCCGCAGCTGATCGCTGAGCTCTCGCATTTACCGGTTATCGGACACTGCCGCAACGAGGCCGTGTCCCACTTTTTAACCCATTGGCTGGATACACCCGATCTTCCTTATTCCCCCGAATAGTGAGACCCTTCCAGCAAGCCAGACGACAGTCTGGCTTTTTTTATTTTACCAGCCGGGCAATCTCCGCCAGCCACGGCGTCACGTCACCAATGTTGGCTTTCACCCACTCCGCGTTGTAGTAGGTATCCAGGTAGCGCTCGCCGCTGTCGCACAGCAAGGTAACGATCGAGCCGGTTTCCCCGGCGTCACGCATCCGCGCGGCCAGCTGCAATGCGCCCCACATATTGGTCCCGGTAGAGGCCCCAACCTTGCGCCCCAGCTGCGTTTCCAGCCAGTGGGCGGTGGCGACGCTGGCAGCATCTGGCACCCGGAGCATTTCGTCCACCACGTCAGGAATAAACGACGGCTCGACGCGCGGACGGCCAATCCCTTCTATTTTACTGCCTACCGGGCTGCGCAGGGCGGGGTCGCGCTGCTGCCAGTAATCGAGAAACACCGAGTTCTGCGGATCCACCACCATCAGGCGGGTATCGTACCCCTGGCAGCGAATATAGCGGCCAATGGTAGCCGAGGTGCCGCCGGTCCCGGCGCTCATTACGATATGGGCCGGCACCGGATGGGGCTCATTTTGCATCTGACGGAAAATACTGTCGGCAATGTTGTTATTGCCGCGCCAGTCCGTTGCCCGCTCCGCGAAGGTAAACTGGTCCATATAGTGACCGTTCAGCTCCCGGGCCAGCATCTCTGAGGCGGCATAAATTTCGCAGGCGCTTTCGACGAAATGGCAGAGTCCACCATAAAATTCGATCTGTTCGATTTTGCGTTTCGCCGTGCAGGAGGGCATCACGGCGATAAACGGCAGGCCGAGCAGGCGGGCAAAATAGGCCTCAGAGACGGCGGTTGAGCCGGAGGACGATTCGATGATGGTGGTGCCTTCATTGATCCAGCCGTTACACAGCCCATACAGGAACAGCGAGCGCGCCAGACGGTGCTTCAGGCTGCCGGTCGGGTGGGTGCTTTCGTCTTTCAGATAGAGCTGAATCCCGGCAAAACCCGGGAGAGTCAGGCGAATAAGGTGTGTATCCGCCGAGCGCTGATAATCGGCGTTAATTTCACTGATGGCGGTTTTAACCCAGGTGCTATTCATCGCGGTAATCCGTTTGTCATTTTGTGCCCAGCATAGCGAAAAGCACAGAAAAAATTGTTGCTATCTGGCCTTTAAAATAGAATGTAAGGAGAAAAATTTTCTCTGCGGGGGTGGGTATGCTAGATAAAATTGACCGTAAGCTGCTGTCCTTACTGCAAAGCGACTGCACCCTCTCTTTGCAGGCACTGGCGGATGCCGTTAATCTGACCACCACGCCCTGCTGGAAACGCCTCAAGCGACTCGAAGATGAAGGCATCCTGCTGGGACGCGTGGCGCTGCTCGATCCCGAAAAACTGGGGCTTGGATTGACGGCCTTTGTTCTGATAAAAACGCAGCATCACAGCAGCGACTGGTACTGTGGATTCGTCAGCGTGGTATCGGAAATGCCGGAAGTGCTGGGCTTCTGGCGCATGGCGGGCGAATACGACTACCTGATGCGCGTTCAGGTGGCGGACATGAAACGCTATGATGATTTCTACAAACGGCTGGTCAACAGCGTGCCAGGTCTGTCGAATGTCACCTCCAGCTTTGCGATGGAACAGATTAAATACACCACCGCCTTACCCATTGAATAACTTCCCGGCCTGGCCGGAATACGATCCTCAGGAAAAGACCGCGTGCGATTATTTGCTCAGTTAAGCTGGTACTTTCGCCGGGAGTGGCAACGCTATCTCGGTGCAGTGGCTCTGCTTATTATCATTGCCGTTCTGCAGCTCATCCCGCCGAAAGTGGTGGGCTATGTCGTGGACGGCGTTACGGAACAGCATTACACCACCGCACGGGTGATGATGTGGATCGGCACGCTGGTGCTGACGGCGGTGGTGGTCTATCTGCTGCGCTATGTCTGGCGTGTGCTGCTGTTCGGGGCCTCCTACCAGCTGGCAGTGGAGCTGCGGGAAGATTTTTACCGCCAGCTTAGCCGCCAGCATCCGGAATTTTATCTCCGCCATCGCACCGGGGACCTGATCGCCCGTGCCACCAACGATGTGGATCGCGTGGTCTTTGCCGCCGGGGAAGGGGTGCTGACCCTGGTGGATTCGCTGGTGATGGGCTGCGCGGTGCTGATTGTGATGTCCACCCAAATCAGCTGGCAGCTGACGCTGCTGGCCCTGCTGCCGATGCCGATTATGGCGCTGGCGATCAAACGCTACGGCGACCAGCTGCATGAACGCTTCAAGCTGGCCCAGGCGGCATTCTCCTCGCTCAACGACCGCACCCAGGAGAGCCTGACCAGTATCCGGATGATCAAAGCCTTCGGCCTGGAAGATCGCCAGTCGGCGCTGTTTGCCGCCGATGCCGCCGATACCGGAGCCAAAAACCTGCGCGTCGCCCGCATCGACGCCCGCTTCGATCCCACCATTTATATCGCCATTGGCACCGCTAACCTGCTGGCCATCGGCGGCGGCAGCTGGATGGTGATTAACGGTTCGCTGACCCTCGGCCAACTGACCAGCTTTGCCATGTATCTGGGGCTGATGATCTGGCCGATGCTGGCTCTGGCCTGGATGTTTAATATCGTCGAGCGCGGCAGTGCGGCCTACACCCGGATCCGCGCCATGCTTGCCGAGGCGCCAGTGGTGAATGACGGCAGCGAGCCGGTGCCGCCGGGCCGCGGTGAGCTGAATGTCGCCGTCCGCGCCTTTACCTATCCGCACACTGAGCAGGTGATCCTCGAAAACGTCAGCTTCAGGCTGCAACCCGGGCAGATGCTGGGCATTTGCGGCCCAACGGGTGCTGGAAAGAGCACCATTCTGTCGCTGATCCAGCGCCACTTTGATATTGACCAGGGCGAGATCCGCTTCCATGACATACCTCTGACGCAGCTGCAGCTGGATAGCTGGCGCAGCCGGCTGGCGGTGGTGAGCCAGACGCCGTTCCTCTTTTCCGATACGGTTGCCAACAATATTGCGCTGGGTTGCCCGCAAGCCACCCGGGAAGCGATCGAGCACGTTGCCCGTCTCGCCAGCGTGCATGAAGATATCCTGCGCCTGCCCCAGGGCTATGAAACCGAAGTGGGGGAGCGCGGGGTGATGCTCTCGGGCGGGCAGAAGCAGCGTATTTCTATTGCCCGCGCGCTGCTGCTCAATGCCGAAATCTTGCTCCTCGACGATGCCCTGTCTGCCGTCGATGGTCGCACTGAACACCAGATCCTGCATAACCTGCGACAGTGGGGAGAAGGGCGCACGGTGATCATCAGCGCCCATCGTCTGTCGGCCCTGACCGAGGCGAACGAAATTCTGGTGATGCAGCACGGACATATTGCGCAGCGCGGGCAGCATGAACAACTGGCGGACCAGCCGGGATGGTATCGCGATATGTATCGCTATCAACAACTGGAAGCGGCGCTGGATGACGTGCCGGATATGAATGAGGAGGCCGCCGATGCGTAGTTTTTCCCAGCTGTGGCCGACCCTTAAACGCCTCCTGGCGTATGGCTCGCCGTGGCGCAAACCGCTCTCGCTGGCGGTGGTGTTGCTGTGGATTGCGGCCATTGCCGAAGTGACCGGCCCGCTGCTGATCAGCTATTTCATCGACAACATGGTGGCGAAAAACTACCTCCCGCTCGGTCTGGTGGCCGGGCTGGCGGTGGCCTATATCGGCCTGCAGTTGCTGGCGGCCGGGCTGCACTACGCCCAGTCGCTGCTGTTTAACCAGGCCGCCGTCGGGGTGGTACAGCAGCTGCGTATCGACGTGATGGATGCCGCCCTGCGCCAGCCGCTGAGCGCGTTCGATACCCAGCCCGTCGGGCAGATCATCTCCCGTGTCACCAACGATACGGAAGTGATCCGCGATCTCTATGTCACGGTGGTGGCCACGGTGCTGCGCAGCGCCGCGCTGGTCGGCGCCATGCTGGTGGCGATGTTCAGTCTCGAGTGGCGCATGGCGCTGGTGGCGATGGCCATCTTCCCGGCGGTAATGATTGTGATGCTGATCTATCAGCGTTACAGCACGCCGATTGTCCGTCGCGTGCGCGCCTATCTGGCGGATATCAACGACGGCTTTAACGAAGTCATCAACGGCATGAGCGTCATCCAGCAGTTCCGCCAGCAGGAGCGCTTTGGCGAGCGGATGGGCGAAGCCAGCCGCTCCCACTATATGGCCCGCATGCAGACCCTGCGGCTGGACGGTTTTCTTCTGCGTCCGCTGCTCAGCCTGTTCTCGGCGCTGGTGTTGTGCGGGCTGCTGATGCAGTTTGGTTTCGCCGCAGGCGGTACTATTGAGGTCGGGGTGCTGTACGCCTTTATCAGCTATCTGGGCCGTCTAAACGAACCCCTGATTGAGCTCACCACTCAGCAGTCGATGCTGCAGCAGGCGGTGGTCGCCGGTGAACGCGTCTTTGAGCTGATGGATCGCCCGCGTCAGGCCTACGGCGATGACGATCGCGACCTGCAAAGCGGCACCATTGAATTTGATCATGTCTCCTTTGCCTATCGCGACGATCGGCTGGTGTTGCAGGATATCGATCTGAAGGTGCCGTCCCGGAGTTTTGTCGCCCTGGTGGGCCATACCGGCAGCGGTAAAAGTACCCTCGCCAGCCTGCTGATGGGCTACTACCCGCTTACCGAAGGGCAAATTCGCCTCGACGGTCGTCCTCTCGCGACCCTGAGCCACGCCGTGCTGCGTAAAGGGGTGGCGATGGTGCAACAGGATCCGGTGGTGCTGGCCGACACCTTCTTCGCTAACGTCACGCTTGGGCGACCGTTCAGCGAGGAGCAGGTGTGGGAGGTGCTGGAGAAAGTGCAGCTGGCAGAGCTGGCGCGCGGCCTGCACGACAACATTCACACCCGGTTGGGCGAACAGGGGAATAACCTCTCCGTCGGGCAAAAACAGCTTCTGGCCCTCGCCCGGGTGTTGATTGATACCCCGCAGGTGCTGATCCTCGATGAGGCCACGGCCAGCATCGACTCCGGCACCGAGCAGGCGATCCAGCAGGCGCTGGCCGCGGTGCGTGAACAGACCACCCTGGTGGTGATTGCCCACCGACTGTCGACCATTGTCGAGGCAGATACCATTCTGGTGCTTCATCGTGGCCAGGCGGTAGAGCGCGGCACCCACAAGCAACTGCTTGAGGCGAAAGGGCGTTACTGGCAGATGTATCAACTGCAGCTGGCCGGTGAAGAGCTGGCCGCCAGCTCGCGGGAAGAGTCGCTCAGCGCCTGATGCACTAAAATTAAGCAACCTGCCAGCCGCTGAATCGGTTGGTGCAAAAATGAAACGCATCATGCACTGTCATGGTGCGTTTTTTTTCGCCATCACGTCGCCACGCCTCATCCTTCCTCCTTTTTCAATTCTGGCACATCCCTTGCAATACCTAATCAGTTCGCGAGCCATTACCGAATTCTGACTGGAGGGATATATGAAGCTGGTTACCGTGGTCATCAAACCATTCAAGCTCGAAGACGTGCGTGAAGCACTCTCTTCAATGGGTATTCAGGGACTGACCGTCACCGAGGTGAAAGGCTTTGGGCGACAGAAAGGTCATGCGGAGCTGTACCGGGGCGCCGAATACAGCGTCAACTTCCTGCCAAAAGTGAAGATTGACGTGGCGATTGCCGACGATCAGCTGGATGAGGTTATCGACGTGATTAGTAAAGCAGCCTACACCGGCAAAATTGGCGACGGCAAAATTTTCGTTGCTGAGCTGCAGCGCGTTATTCGCATTCGTACCGGCGAAGCTGACGAAGCGGCACTGTAAAACATCAGGCACACAGTGATAGGGATCGAGAAAATGAACACAACAACACTCAAAGCAGGTCTGGGGTCTCTGGCACTGCTGCCGGGGCTGGCAATGGCTGCACCGGCGGTGGCAGACAAAGCCGATAACGCCTTTATGATGATTTGCACCGCGCTGGTGCTGTTTATGACCATTCCGGGGATTGCGCTGTTTTACGGCGGCCTGATCCGCGGTAAAAACGTTCTCTCCATGCTCACCCAGGTGACGGTCACCTTCGCGCTGGTGTGCGTTCTGTGGGTGGTCTACGGCTACTCGCTGGCCTTCGGGGAGGGCAACGCCTTCTTCGGCAGCTTTAACTGGGCGATGCTGAAAAATATCGAGCTGACCGCGGTAATGGGCAGCTTCTATCAGTACATCCACGTCGCGTTTCAGGGCTCGTTCGCCTGTATCACCGTTGGGCTGATTGTCGGGGCGCTGGCGGAACGTATTCGCTTCTCCGCGGTGCTGATCTTCGTGGTGGTATGGCTGACGCTCTCCTATGTGCCGGTAGCGCATATGGTCTGGGGTGGCGGTCTGCTGGCCTCCCATGGCGCGCTGGACTTTGCTGGCGGCACCGTGGTGCACATCAACGCCGCAGTGGCGGGCCTGGTGGGTGCATATCTGATCGGCAAACGCGTCGGTTTTGGCAAAGAAGCCTTCAAGCCGCACAACCTGCCGATGGTCTTTACCGGCACCGCGATCCTCTACTTCGGCTGGTTTGGCTTTAACGCCGGTTCTGCCAGTGCAGCAAACGAAATCGCGGCGCTGGCCTTCGTGAACACCGTTGTGGCCACGGCGGGCGCAATCCTCTCGTGGATCTTTGGCGAGTGGGCAGTACGCGGTAAACCTTCCCTGCTGGGTGCCTGTTCCGGAGCCATTGCCGGTCTGGTTGGCATCACCCCGGCCTGTGGTTTTGTCGGTGTTGGCGGTGCGCTGATCATCGGTATCGTGGCGGGCCTGGCGGGTCTGTGGGGCGTCACTGCGCTGAAACGTGTTCTGCGTGTGGACGATCCTTGTGATGTGTTTGGCGTGCACGGCGTGTGCGGCATTGTTGGCTGCCTCATGACTGGCTTCTTTGCCTCTACTTCACTGGGCGGCGTCGGCTACGCAGAAGGCGTGACCATGGGTCATCAGGTGCTGGTGCAGCTGGAAAGTATCGGCCTCACGGTGGTCTGGTCGGGTGTAGTGGCCTTTATCGGCTACAAACTGGCAGATATGACGGTGGGTCTGCGCGTACCGGAAGAGCAGGAGCGCGAAGGTCTGGACGTCAACAGCCACGGCGAGAATGCGTATAACGCCTGATAAGCAGCAAAACGGCAACCTCGGTTGCCGTTTTTAGTGTTTGTTCCCTCTCCCCGTGGGAGAGGGTCAGGGTGAGGGCATCAGGCCGCACATACCGTCATCCCCGGTTGCGCATCACCCCTTCCTGCACCGTAGACGCCACCAGCACCCCATCCTGGGTATAGAACTCACCGCGAACAAACCCGCGCGCGCTCGACGCCGAGGTGCTCTCCACGCTGTACAGCAGCCAGTCGTTCATATCGAACGGACGGTGGAACCACATCGAATGATCGATAGTGGCAACCTGCATCCCTTTCTCGAGGAAACCCACGCCGTGCGGCTGCAGGGCAACCGGCAGGAAGTTGAAATCGGACGCGTAACCCAGCAGATACTGATGGACGCGGAAATCTTCCGGCACTGTGCCATTGGCGCGGATCCAGACCTGACGCGCCGGTTCGGCGGTATGGCCCTTCATCGGGTTATGGAACTCAACCGGGCGGATCTCCAGCGGCTTGTCGCAGAGAAACTTCTCTTTAACCTGCGGGGGCAGCAGATGCGCCAGCGCACGGGCAATGTCCGTTTCAGACTTTAATTCGTCCGGCGCCGGGGCTGGGGGCATTGTTTTCTGATGCTCATAGCCCGGCTCCGGGGCCTGGAACGACGCGGTCATATAGAAGATCGGCTTGCCGTTCTGCACTGCCGCCACGCGGCGGGCGCTGAAGCTGTTGCCGTCGCGCAGGACTTCCACGTCATAGACGATCGGTTTCTGGCTGTCGCCAGGACGCAAAAAGTAGCTGTGAAAGGAGTGCACAAAGCGTTCTGCAGGTACTGTCTCTTTAGCTGCGTAGAGGGCCTGTCCTACAACCTGACCGCCGAATACCTGGCGCAAGCCCAGATCTTCGCTTTGTCCCCGAAAGAGTCCTTCTTCAATTTTTTCCAGGTTTAATAATGTCAGCAGATTGCCTAGTGCCTGACTCATAGTCGTCCTCAATTAAAACGCCGTGGCGAAAGATAGGCAGAGTATAACGCATAGATCTCAATAGTCGATTTGAAGAATTTCAAAGAATTAAACAATAGTTGAGCGTTTTTAAAACAGCAGATGACGTTGATTGAGTCCATCAAAATAACTTTTCGGTCAGTTCTTTTTTGGTGCTGATTTATTTTGCAGTACGCCACTGGCAAGAGAAGGTAAATCGAGAAAGACATTTATTAAATGAAAAATTAAAAATGACATTTAACATTATTAAAAAAGCCCGCGTGCCGCGGGCATAAAGTATTACAAGTAGATCAGTGGAAGGTAATATTCAGGACAGTTACTGCAGATGCGTTTTAAGTTCAGAAGATGCCTGTTGTAAGGCGGTACGCACGGTAGGCTCCTGGCTCAGGGCATTCAGAAGTCCATAGTCATGGATCATGCCGTTATAGCGGGTCACTGTCACCGGAACACCGGCGGCATCGAGCTTACGACCAAAAGCTTCGCCCTCATCACGAAGTACATCCAGCTCGGCAGTCTGAATGAGCGTCGGTGGTAATCCTTTCAATTCAGCGGCACTGGCGCGCAGAGGCGAAGCGAGAATGTTAGCGCGATCCTGCTCTGAGGTTGTGTAATTGTCCCAGAACCACTTCATCATGTTTTTAGTAAGGAAATGATTTTCCGCAAACTGATTGTAAGACTCATTAGAAAAGTGGGCATCCGTTACCGGCCACAGCATTACATTGTAGCGGACGGCTGGGCTATGGTTTCGCTCGGCCTGCAATGCTACTGATGCCACCATATTGCCACCCACGCTGTTACCGACAAGTGCAAGACGCTTTCCGTCAACACCAATTTCAGCACCGTTCTGTGCAACCCACTTAGTTGCCTCATAGGCCTGCGTAATGGCCACCGGGAAGTGTGCTTCGGGAGACGGGGTGTAGTTTACAAACACGGCTGCAGCCCCGGATCCGTTTACAAGATCACGGACCAGGCGTTCATGGGTCTGGAAGTCACCCAGTACCCAGCCGCCGCCGTGGAAAAACATAAATACCGGTAGAGTCCCGGTCGCGTTTTCCGGTTTAACAATGGTTAAAGTGAGCGGTTTGCCAAGAACGGTAATTGTCTTCTCAGAAACACTGGCAGGAGGTAATTTGATCCCTGACTGCGCACCAATAAGCACGTTACGTGCTTCGGGCACAGATAATTGCTCAATAGGTTTTCCGCCTGCGCTATTCAGAGCCTGAAGAAACGCGTCCACACCTTTTGTAGGCGAAGGTGTATTCTCCATGGAGCCCGCAAATGCTGCGCTCATCTGAGCAGCAAGAAGTACCGCTAACGCTTTGATTTTAAAATTCACAAATATCCCCTGTAATAAAATTGTTTAGTCATAACCCATTTAACGCTTTATCGTTACCGCAGATTAGTATCACGGCAGTGAAATTAATGCTTTCCGGTACGAGGAAATATAATCCAGATAATTATTTTTTAGTGATTAACGATTCAAGAATGCTGATTAACCACTTATTATTTAGTGTGAAGTTTTGCCTTATATATCCGGGCGTAAAACCTGTAAGTTCCCTGATGGTTCGTGTAAACGAGACCTGGCAGTTGAAGCCATTTTCAAGAGCCACGTCCAGTAGGGGCTTATCACCCTGTATTAAGGCATAAATAACGTTAATGACTCTCCGGGTACGCACAAATTCATATACGCTAAAGCCTGTTAACTGGTTAAACGTACGTTGCAGATGCCATACTGAATATCCACTTTTGCGTGATATTTCCTGCACGCTCAGGGGGGCGCTGAGGCGATCCTCAATCCAGACGACCATTTCCTGGATAACGGCAAACATTTTTTCGCTACGCACGCCCAGTCGGGCAGAGGCTGTATTGCTGAGCTCGACTTCTTTCACACCATCCTCGTTAAGAGGGATATGCAAATGAAGCGTTATCTGTTTATCTTTCTCCCTTACCCTCATATAAGGCAGGCGAGTCGTGTTCACGGCAGGAAAAAATGATGCTCTTGTCTGAATATGATGGTATGCAGTCTGCAACATGTTTTTACCTTCACAATAGTTCGGCTGCAAATAGTGCAACGCTGATAAGCCTCACAGATTTTGTCGAGTTCGGTATCAGAATTGATACACCAGGCCTAAAGCCACAATGTCATCGGTCGAAACGCCTGCTGCTTTGGTGAAGGTATTTTTGTCAACCATGTTAATTTTATAATCCACGTATGCCAGCATATTGCGGTTGAAGTTGTAAGATGTTCCAAAATCAACAAACTTAACTAAATCCTGCTTCCCAAAGACTGCCGCATCTCCAGCTCGTCCGAGATCTTTAGCACGTAACTGGTTGTACGCAATGAAAGGAACCCATCCTGAATCAAAGGTATACTGGGCAAAAACTTCGAATATCCGTGACTCATTTGCGAAGCCATAAATGTCTGAACTGGCACTTGAACCAAAGCGTGAGGCGTTATAAGCCTGGGTAAACATTACCCCGAGATAGACATTATTTGCTTCATATTTGAGAGAGGCAGAATAAGCTTCAGCGTTGTCGCCGCGCCCCATCATACCCGGTGTATTATTTTGTTCGTTCGTCCGGTCGGAGTGGGTAAACGCACCGACAGCTTTTATGCCATTTTCAAACGCATATGAAATCGACATGCCATAACCGGCACCATTCTGGCGTAACACATCCCTGGCGCCTGGTTCGCCACTACCATCATTTTTTGCCTGGTATTGAAGGGCAAAATTGAGATCGTCCACCAGCCCAAAAAAGTCTGTATTGCGGTAGGTAACCAGACTATTACCTCGACGGAACATAAACTGATCGGTGTTATAGGTTTGAGCATCAAATTCAGGTTGCATATCTGTCTGGCTTAGTGCGTCATATAACACGCCTGCATTGCGCCCATAATCTAACGACCCAAAATCTTCTACTTTAATACCTGCAAAAGCGAGACGAGTAAACATGGATTCATTTTTACTCTCTGGCTGATTCGCATTAAATTGACTCTGCCATTGACCATAACCCGTCAGCATATCTGATATTTGCGTCTGGCCTTTAAAGCCGACACGCATATAAGATTGATCGCCATCCTGACTTTTATCGTCAGTAATGTAATGCAAACCTGAAACAAGACCGTACAAATCCAGTCTATTGCCACTCTTGTTATAAATTTCCGCAGCTGATGCTTCTCCTACCAGTACAATTAATGGCGCGGCCAAGGCCACATAATTAAATCTCATCTCTTTCCCTTTAAAATGGTGTTGTATGCTTCATTTCTTATTATGGTTTTGCACAGTTTCAGGTTAAAGTTTTAAAAAAAAACGCCTTCATATTCTTTGCAAATTTTTCCGGAAATTCTGTAAAAAATATCCTCTTGCCCGGAGCACTCTTTTCTAAACCGAGACGGTGTTTTATCGAAATATTTCTTAAATGTCCGGCTGAAATTTTGTTGACTTGTAAATCCATTTTCACAGGCAACGTCTTTTAGGTCTTTGTCGGTAAAGGCAATGGAATGCGCAGCCCTTGCTATACGCCTTACTCGAATGTACGTCGCAAGGTTATAGCCTGTTTGTTCGCGAAATACTCTCTGGAAATGCCAACGGCTATACCCGCTTCGGTGGCTGACAGCCTTAACCCGAAAACATTCGTCATACAGATTCTCTTCGATCCAGGGCAGGATATCTTTTATGACATTAGATATGATTTTATTATTCACCATCTCTATCTGCTGGTCAGAGGTCGCATGTGCCATATGATTTTCCAGTATACAAATTTAACAGCCGTGTAAGGTTGGGAGCAGGAATGAACAAGTTTGTCTGGGAATAATTATCGGTGATGAGGCAAGAAACCTGTAGTATACAAAGGGATAGTTATACCGTGGGATAATTATACTAATGGATAATTGAAAACCCTTGCCGGATGCAAGCATGTATAAAATATCATCGCTTTTTTTAGTTTCAAAAATCAGACATTCATTACCCGCCATGAGTGCCTGAGTTTTTGTTAAAGAGAGTGTTATTATTTAGCTTTAAATCACAATGCGAAAATGTATAGCATTATCGGTGCTACAACCACCAAAACCAAAGCCATACATCCTGTAGTGATATTAGGCATTCTCCCAATGACCATTTCCATACAAAGAATGCGATTATTTCTAAGCGTGTTTCATACGAAACTTTATTTCAAAAGCATAATTAAAAGGATATATTGAGGCACCTGTAAATTACAGCACTCTGCAGAGTCATAATGAGTCAATATGATGAAAAAAGTTTATATCGTGGATGACGATGAATCCGTCATTGATGCGCTGCAAAATCTTCTCCGTTCAGAAGGTTTTCAAATCGAAGCGTTTACCTCGCCCTCAGAATTCCTGAACTTACAAGGCTATGTCACCCCCAGTTGCCTCATCGTTGACCTGAACATGCCGGGATTTGATGGGTTTGATGTTTCAACGGTGCTCAATGAGCGAGGCTACTCGATCCCAACAATTTTCCTGACAGGGCATGGCACTATCCCTGTGTCTGTTAAAGCGATGAAGGCAGGTGCGTTTGAGTTCCTCACCAAGCCAGTGCTCCCGGATGAGCTGATAATCAGTGTCTCAGACGCATTGGCCTTGTCAGAAAAAGGTGCGGCACAGTCTCAGGAAAAACTGCTCCTTACTACGCGTTATAATTCTCTTACACCTCGAGAAAGAGAGCTGATGCAGCATATCATTCGTGGATTGCTGAATAAGCAGATTGCTTCAGAAATGGAAATTAGTGAAATCACAGCCAAAGTACATAAACGGCGGGTTCTGGACAAAATGGTGGTACGGTCTGTACCTGAGCTCATAAGAGCTGCTGAAAAACTTGGAATTCTTCATGATAATTAACTGCCCTGACTGGCAATAAATGCTGTGTCGCCAGAGTAGTTAACCTGTCTCCCGCAACATGCTGCGGGAGTAGTGAAAGGACTTAATTAGACTGAGCTATCACCGGAAGCGTAAACCAGAACAGACTCCCCCCTTCCAGGCGATTTTCCGCGCTTAATATCCCGCCATGTCGCTTGATTATTGCATGGCTGATGGTTAATCCCATTCCCATACCTTCAGGCTTAGTGGTGTAGAAGGAATCAAAGATTTTATCGATGACCTCGCCAGAAAGTCCCGTTCCGCTATCAGCGACTTCAATTCTAATCAGAGCATCTGAAGGATTATAAGACGAGATTTTTAATGTCCGTGATCCTTTATTGTGCACCATCGCTTCGATCGCATTAATCGCAAGGTTTAACAATACCTGCTGAATTTGAACGCTCTGGCACATGATCGCATCACTATGTGCAGCGAGATCGAGTTCAAGCGCAACGGCCCGGCGCTCCAGCTCAAGGCGGGAAAGATTTATGATGTCCCTTGTGATCACATGCAGACTCGCGGGTGCAAGTTCGGAGGCCTGGTTACGGGTCAGCGCCTGCAGCCCACGTATTATTTCGCCAGCCCGACGTCCTTCCCGTATGATCTCATCGAGACTACTTACAACATGCTCCAGATGGGCAGGGTCACGTTTCAACCAACGTTGGCTTGCGCCGGCATTCGCGACAATCGACATCAGAGGCTGATTTATTTCGTGCGCGATTGAAGAGGTCAACTGGCCAACGGTAGTAGCACGTGCCACACGCGCAAGTTCCACCTGAGCGATCCTGACGGCATCTTCAGCCTGGCGCTGAGGGGTAATGTCGGTAAGCGTACCGAAGTATTCAGCAACCGCTGGCCAGTTCTCATTCGGTTCGCCAATGCCTTTTATATAACGGCATTCCCCATCATCCCGGATAATACGAAACTCGGCCTGCATAATCCCCCCATGGCTCACGCTCGTTTCTATCAGCTCACGCAGAGACTGAATATCATCCGGGTGTACACGACTTTGAAATTCAGCCATAGAGGTTGTAGTTTGCTCTGCTGGCAATCCCATAATGCGTTTATATTCGTCTGTGATGTACTGAATGTCAGGCTCAACATGCCAGTGCCAGGTTCCGGTATGACTGATTTTTTCACCAAGAATCAGTGAGGTCTGACTTGCCCGTAGCTGCTTCTCAATTTTTCTCCGCTGATTGTTTTCATCAACCAGTTCGGCATACAGGCGGGCAGTTTCAAGTGAGACCGCGGCCTGGGCACCTAACATTGAAACAATCCTGGAGTGATCGGCAGTAAAGACATCAGGCATTAACCTGTTCTCCAGATACAGCACGCCTACCATCTGCGCCTGCCTGAACATCGGGACGCACATAACGGCTGCACCAGATGCAACCAGATAATTGTCCTGGCTAAAGGGATTGAATGCCTCTGGTTTGCCGGTACGGATCTCCTGCCCGGTTCTGATAACTGCTGAAAGAACCGAAAGTGGCAGATCGGTGGCTGTGGGTATTTCCCTGACGATTCTGACCTTAATGCCATCTATCGTTGTAGACGCCTTTGCCTGAATTTCAGGAACGGTGCCATCAATCAAACGGATCAGCATGCAGTGTTGCGCACCCGCGCGCTCGACCAGCATCATCATCAGGATATGGATCAGACGATCCAGATTAATTTCTTCTGTAAGGGCGCGCATGACGGTCACCATACTCTGCAGATCGCTTATCACCGCGCTGTGTTCAAAGGAGACGGTACTCAGCGCTGTCTGAGAGTGAGGGCTGGCAAGCGTCGGGTACTGTGCTTCCAACTGATGCACCTTGGCGCCAGCCCCCCAACGATCCCATGCGGCAATGGCCCCTTTAATATATCCCTCAGAAGCAAAGGGCATGTTTCTGGTGATTGCCATTCGCGCAGCCAGTTCGCACGCCAGCCCGTTGATGTGATGGAACTGACCTTCGCGGGATAACGTAATCGCTTTTTCAAAATATTCTGCGGCCTGTGCGGTCTCCCCCTCCAGACGAAGCAGCTCAGCACGTAACAGTGCTTCTTTATCGCTGAACGTTTTGGCGTTTTCATTGGACCAGGTCACTATCCGATCGAGATGGATGTTCAACTGCTGACGCAACGCGTCATTCATAGTTCCTGAAGTAAGCGGTACCGTGAGTGAAAGGGCGCTATACAGATGAAAATCAAGCATATGGATATGCCCGGGTATAAGTCGGGTATAGGGCTCTGCCTCCCTGAACCAACGATCGGCTGCAGCGTATTCATTAGCAAAGAAGTGCGCCATGCCTTTATAAAGCCGCGACCAGAACTGCATAAGGAACATGGGTTCTACCGATTTTTCAGGCTTAACAACCTCAAGCACCGGTGGCAGGAAATCGTCCCCCGAAAACGAAGTGCCGCGGGTTTTTCGCAGAAATGATACATAATCCTGCTGCATGCTCAGGATCACTTCAACATCCTGATACTGCACCTTACGGACGAACTGAATACCGCGGGAGATGGCAGTATGCACGCTTTCGAGATGATCCCCCCGGGCGAGATAGTTCATGACGATGTGCCGTAGAGCCAGACAGGCTGATGTCCGGTCGCCCGTTTCGACGCCTACGTCAAAGGCCGCTTTCGCGCGCTCGATGGCATAACTCAGCGGCATGGTCCAGACACTGACCTGATCGAGTGGCAGAAGCGTGCGCGCTTTGAAGCTGACAAAGTCGTGCTTGTACACTAATTCCCGGGCCAGCAGGGTGCTGGCGAAACCACGGCTGTATTCATCATATTGATCGCCGCATACGACCCCGTACCATGACAGCGCCAATGTTGATGCCCCGCTCAGCCCGCGGGCCATGCTGAGATGAAGCAATTTACAAAGGAGCATAAAGTGCAGACGAGGATTGGTGAATGCAGCAAAGGTACTGGCGCTGGCCAGCAGATTCATTATGGCTGCCGTGTCCTTGCAGGTTACTACCGGCAGCGACCGGAATCGGGTATAAGGGTTTTTACCAACGTCATCCTTAAGCACAATCCTTGCTTCATCACACTCCTGCTGGCTCGGATTACGATTCAGGTGAATGCCAAATACCGCAAGCCAGGCAAGAGCCGTTTCCAGTGCGAGCTGGCTGTCCGACTGACGCATGTGAATTTCAGCTATCAGACAAGCGGCCTCTGCTTTATCTGTTATCTCCCCTGGAAGAGACTGGATTGTGTTACATAACTCCAGCGCGGCAGGTAAATTGCCGTTAAGAAATTCACACTCAGCTTCCTCGAGCAGAAACTCTACGCTTTCTTCATTGCCCGCACTGCCATTGATTAAACGGGTTATCTTCAGATAACGCAGTGCCGAAACGTAATCGCCTGTCATTTTTGCTCGTCTGGCGGCATTTATCATTAACTGGCATAACGCCAGAGCATTGTGCGTCAGTAATGAAAGATTTTTCACGGAGAGCAAATGGTGTGCAGCTCTGAAAAGAAGTGCGTTCGTGATATCCAGGCTGGATTCGTGCATGTAATAGTGAAGAGCCGCGTAATGGAACCCATCTTTTTCTTCGTCGGCCAGCAGTCCAAGTGCCGCCTCGTGCATGCTGCCATGCAAAAATGCATAACCTGTTGCATTCAGCGAGACCAGCCTGGCCGTGACGGCTGGCATAAGCGTCAGTTCAATATCTTTTACTGATTCATTGATAATTTTGCCGGTGACATTCAGTTCACCCGAACTCCCCAGAGAAGCTAACTTGCCCAAAAGTATCCGGGTCGGAAGGGGCAACGTAGATATATTGTGTAGCACACTGGCGGCCACATTTTGCGTATAGTGGCAGTTTTTGAGCGCCTGCGAATCATATGCCCATTTAAAGGGGGCATCGTGCGTAATTAAACCGTCGCTGACAGCCTGTCTGAAAAATTCATGGGTCGCTAGCGGATTGCCATCTGTTTTTTCATGAATGATCTCTGCCAGTTCCGCTGTTTCCTGATGACGGCTATGGAAAAGTCCGGCAAGCCAGTCAGCAATATTTTTTTCTGAAAGCGGGGCAGGCGTAATATCCGTAATGCGCGCAGCACAGGAGCGAATACGGTTCAGGTTGGCTGCGATGGTAGGGCAGGGTAAAGAAACGCTGTCTCTATGAGTAATCACCAGTAATAGCGGAATATCTTCGCTTAACGTGAGCAGATTTTGCAGCAGGAGAAGTGTGGCTTGATCGGCCCAGTGGACGTCGTCAATAAGAATCACCAGCGGACGTCCCGGTGCCGTAAAGGCTTTAACCAGGCTACATGCCACAAGATTGAGACGATCGCGTGCATCCAGAGAATGCGCATGGGTCTGAACCGTTGCCCTCTGATTCAGTAGTATCCCAAGCTCCGGAACCAGGTTCACTGCCAGTCCGACGTATTTTCCCAACAGCTGTGTAATATGTGTTTTCCAGCGAGTCATCTCTTCTGTTGGAAGGCCCAGAACATGCAGAGCCAGCGTTCTGAATGCCGCAGTAAATACGGCGTAAGGTAAAACAGGAGAGTGCTGATCCGCTTTTACAACCGTAATTAAAGCGTTTTTATTACGAAGCAGTTTTAAAGACGAAGCAATAAGGGAGGATTTACCCGAACCCGGTACGCCACTTATTGCTACCACTCTATGCTGGCCGCTTTTGCTGACATCCTCAAAAGCAGAAAGGATCTCCTGTGCCTGTGAATGCTCCGTAAAAAGGATTTCTGGTGCAAAGGTGGAAGGCTGCAAATCCTGAAGCCCGAGAGCGAAAGGCTCTATGATCCCATCAGGCCTTAGTGTGGAAGCACACCGACGAAGATCGGCCAGCAAGCCCTCGACGGTTTGATATCGATACTCCGGTGATTTGGCCAGCAATCGCATAATAATAGAAGACAAAACAAGCGGCACATCCTGGCGGATCATATGTGGAGGCAGGGCTTCGGAGGCAATATGATGATGGACCCACTCAGCATGGCCTCCTTCAGCGTTGCCATAAGGCAATCGCCCGGTCAGTAATTCATACAGCACGATGCCAAGGCTATAGAGATCGCTGATCTTATCGACCGGATGGGAAGAGCGGTAGGTATGTTCTGGAGACATATAAGCCAGCGTCCCCCCTGAAACCGGAATGCTGGACTGCTGAAGAAGATCGTTCTGTATTAATGAAAGCCCAAACCCACCAAGGCGAACGTCGCCCTCATCGTTGAAAAAGAAATTAGCAGGCTTTATGTCACCATGCACCAGTCCATGCTGATGGACCATGCTTAACGTTGCGCTGAGTTTTACTGCACAACTGAGAAATTCCGGAATAGTGCCGGGCGGCATGCACAACATATCGGCCAGAGTACGATAAGTGAAAGGATGATAAACCAGCGCGTAACGCCCTTGATAAAGGGTATGTCGTTGGGGTTGCAGCGACCAGCTCTCAGATAATTTTGCGCGAAGGCCATATTCATTTTTGAGCAACCCGGTGACATGAAATAGCGACTCTTCATTTCCTGCAGTCGCAAGGACAAAGGTCTCCCCCGTCGTGGCATGCTGGCACAAGAACCAGTCAATATTCCCTTCCTGGGCCAGGAGGTTGAAGCTAACTTCCTCTGACAGGACCAGCTGATCGTTTTCTGCTGTATTTAACACTTCCGGATTCGTTCTCATTGAGGAGCGACCTTCGGGGAGAACTCATGACGAATATATTCAAATAATGTATCAATTTCGATCGGCTTAGGCAGAAACGCAAGTGCGCCCAAATCGAGAGCCTGTTGCAACATCCCTTCATCGCCGTTGCCGGAAATGATAATACCCGGCGGTTTTTCAAGTCGCCGGGTAAGATTGATGAAAAGCTCAAAACCATTCATGCCTTTCAATTGCACATCAATGATAAAAAGCGCGGCATTTGCCATCGCTGCTTCATCACAAAGAAGAGATTCCGCCGACTCGAAGGCTTCGGTCAGATAGCCTTCAGACTGGAGCAGGTTGGTTAGACCGTTGCGGACAGAACGTTCATCATCGACGACGACAATGCGCTGCGACAGCTGCATGCTGTTTTCCTTTAAAAATTCACTTACTTATATGTGGCGCTGACTCAGGAGGTTTTGTCACCGGAGGGCGGTGGGGTGTCCCCGATTTTATGGTGATACTCATGACGGAACCAATGGAAATTAATAGGCTCGCGTTTAATTACTTTTTTAATCAGTGGGATAGCGTGCTCACCGATCTGCATTCCTAACAGTCCCACCAGAGCAATAATAGGTGGAGCCGGCGAGTTAACGTCGAGGATGGCATAAACAAGCCCAGCCAGAATACCTACAGATAACGAAACAGAATAGGTTTTCAACATAGTCAGCCCGCCTGTTTTGTACTGAGTGTGGTTAATGGCGGCCGCGTTTCCTGAGCAACCTGTGTATGTTGGCTGGCCGGGACCCAGGCAGTCGATTCGCTGTGAAAGAGTTTTCCACCCAGCGCACTGCCGATAACCATCCCAAGCAGGCCCACAAGCGCCACCGCCGGCGGAGCCGGAGACTGGACCTTCAGCAGGGCATACATCACACCGATTAATGCTCCCGCACCCAGAGAAATCAATAAAGGACTCACAGGTCCTCCTTAACGTATCGGCTGGCCCGTTGTGGGCCAGCCTGTATCACCAATTAACGAACCGGAGCAGGAACCGGCGCCAGAGTTTTGTGCTCACTCTTCTGACGAGAAGGCGCTTTGTGAACCATGGTATAGGCATAGTCAACACCAATGCCATAAGCACCTGAATGCTCTTTAGCAATGTTCATCACTGCGTCGTAAGTATCGCGGTGAGCCCAGTCACGCTGCCACTCCAGCATCACCTGCTGCCAGGTTACCGGGATCACGCCCGCCTGGATCATGCGCTGCATGGCATAGTCATGAGCTTCTTTGGTGGTGCCGCCGGATGCATCAGCCACCATGTAGATCTCGTAATCGCCTTCCAGCATCGCGCACAGGGCAAAGGTGTTGTTACACACTTCGGTCCACAGACCAGAAACCACCACTTTTTTCTTACCGTTAGCTTTCAGGGCATCACGCACTTTCTGGTCATCCCAGGAGTTCATGGAGGTACGTTCCAGGATGTCCTGGCCCGGGAAAACGTCCAGCAGTTCCGGGAAGGTGTTGCCGGAGAAGCTTTCGGTTTCAACAGTGGTCAGTACAGTTGGGATGTTGAAGACTTTCGCTGCTTTAGCCAGCGCAACAACGTTGTTTTTCAGCACCTGACGGTCGATTGACTGTACGCCGAAGGCCATCTGCGGCTGCTGGTCGATGAAGATAATCTGGCAGTTTTGCGGCGTTAATACTTCAAGTTTGCTATTGGTCATTATTTTGCCCATTCAAATAAAAGCTACGGAATTCCGTGAATATAACGGTTGGTGTCTGTCTGGGGCTCAGTGTAGGAAGCTTTTATTTTTCGGACTATTATCTTTAGGTATACTATACGATTGTATATCTATCCCTTTGTATAACTGGACGTTTTCCAGGCTTACTGACCATAATTTCCGCTATCTCAATCTCTGTCTGTTCGACAGCAATTATCAGTCCGCGGATCGCATTTCCGCATCGGACAATTCAATCCAGGAGATCTTATGGTTACCCTCGGTAAAGCCGATATCATTCTTATTAATGGGCGGTTTCATACCGTCGATCGCGAAAACCCGCTTGCAACAGCAGTAGCCATTCGCGACGGTAAGTTTCTTGAAGTAGGCAGCCAGTCAGAGGTCATGGAACACCACTGTGACGGTACTAAAATCATTGACCTTAAAGGCCACACGGCCGTTCCGGGCCTTAACGATTCTCACCTGCACTTGATCCGCGGCGGGCTGAACTACAACCTTGAATTACGCTGGGAAGGCGTTCCTTCGGTAGCCGATGCGTTACGTATGCTGAAAGAGCAGGCTCTTCGTACCCCAAACCCGCAGTGGGTGCGTGTGGTAGGGGGCTGGAATGAATTCCAGTTTGCCGAGCGCCGTATGCCAACGCTGGATGAGATCAACGAAGCTGCACCAGATACCCCGGTGTTTGTTCTTCACCTGTACGATCGTGCCTTGCTTAATCGCGCTGCATTGAAAGTAGTAGGCTACACCAAAGACACGCCTAACCCGCCGGGCGGAGAAATCCAGCGTGATGCGAACGGCAACCCAACGGGTATGTTGATTGCCCGCCCGAATGCCATGATCCTGTACGCTACGCTGGCAAAAGGCCCGAAACTGCCGCTGGAGCAACAGATCAACTCCACACGTCAATTCATGCGCGAGTTGAATCGTCTGGGCCTGACCAGTGCTATTGATGCAGGCGGCGGCTTCCAGAACTATCCGGAAGACTATGAGGTGATCGCGGAGCTGCATCAGAAAAACCAGATGACCGTTCGTATTGCCTACAATCTCTTCACGCAGCGCCCGGGGCATGAGCTGGAAGATTTTGAAAAATGGACCGATATGCTGGTTCCGGGGCAGGGCAGCGATTACTTCCGCCATAATGGCGCAGGCGAAATGCTGGTCTTCTCCGCTGCCGATTTTGAAGATTTCCTGGAACCACGTCCGGATCTGGCGCCAGGAATGGAAGATGAACTCGAGCGCGTAGTTCGTCACCTTGTGGAATACCGCTGGCCATTCCGCCTGCATGCCACTTATGACGAATCGATAAGCCGTATGCTGGATGTATTTGAGAAGGTCAACCGCGACATTCCGTTTGACGGCCTGCAATGGTTCTTCGACCACGCTGAGACCATCACCCAGCGCAATATTGATCGCATTAAAGAACTGGGCGGCGGCATCGCGGTGCAGCACCGTATGGCCTTCCAGGGCGAATACTTCGCTGAGCGTTATGGAATTGAGGCCACTCGTCACACCCCTCCTGTCGCTCGAATGCTGGAAACGGGTGTGCCAGTCGGTCTGGGTACCGACGCGACGCGCGTCGCCAGCTATAACCCCTGGACTGCACTGTACTGGCTGGTCTCGGGTCGTACCGTCGGCGGGATGCAGATGTATGATGTCAACGCACGCCTGGATCGCGATACCGCACTCATGCTATGGACACAGGGTAGCGCCTGGTTCTCCAGCGAGCAGGGTAAAAAAGGCCAAATCAAAGTCGGTCAGCTGGCTGATATGGCAGTATTGAGTAAGGACTTCTTCAGCGTGCCGGAAGAGGAGATTAAGGGCATTGAGTCGGTGTTGACTGTAGTGGGCGGGAAAATAGTCTATGCAGCCGGCTCGTTCAGTAGCGAAGCTCCGCCATCAATTCCGGTTCTGCCAGAATGGTCACCTGTGGTGAAGGTACCTGGTCACTACCGCAGCGCACCGCCAACGGCAGCAACCCGTGTGGGTATGCAGCAGATGCCTCATCAGTGCAGCGGTCCGTGCGGTGTACACAGCCACTCGCATGACATTGCTCGCGGCGCCAATCTGCCGGTTTCCGAGGATAACGCCTTCTGGGGTGCACTGGGCTGCAGCTGCTTCGCGTTCTGATTATCAAAGGAGTTTATTCTCTCAGCCGCCCCGCATTAATGCGGGGTTGTTCTTTGTGCGCCTTACTGACTGTTTATTGCTTAAAATTGCCAATCAGGAAAAAATGGCTGCCAGATAGCAGCCCTTTTCTTTTTACTGAAGATTCGAACCCTTACCACTGAGATGACTTTACTTACAGGTTTGTGTAAGCATTAATTTGTCACGTTAAAATGCGCTAACACGCGCTTCCCAATAACGTTCTCAATCGCTTTTGCAGCATAAATAACAGCGTAGTCATGGCCTGGTGCGCCATACACCGTGACCCCGAACGGCAGACCTGCGCTATCCAACCCTGCGGGGATGGCTACCACCGGCACGCCTGCTTTGCCGGTACATTTAGCCGCCACCGTCATGGGAGAGATCAGGACATCAGCATGGCCTTTGTTCAATGCAGCCAAAATACCTTTGTGAAGGCTCAATGCAACGTCATGTCTGCGGTCGTTAATATATTGTGCGGAACGAATATCAGGGGCTGCTTCGGCAGCTTCGAGAAGCGACTGACCGTAAGGGATCGCCTCCGGGTGTGATGTATTCCATTCGATAATGTCACGCATAGAAGTCATACCGCACGGCTTGAGACTGGCGAGCAATCGGTTAAGACTCTCATGGAACTCGGAACGGAAAACGCATGAACGCACCGCGTTAAGCTCTTCAGCAGCAGGCATATCGCAGTGATCGACAATGGTGGCGCCAGCCCGGGACAGAGAGGCAAGAAGATCGTTGAAAATAGCCTTATGGTCATCGGTATTCAAATTGTCGGCAATAAAGCGGCGGGGAATACCAATTCGCAGACCCTGCAGATCTTTATTACCGCGCGCTTCCTCAGAGAAATCAGCAAGCGTGGCGGTGTCATTTATATCCGGTCCCGCTATAGCCTGAAATATCAGCAGAGCATCATCGACAGAACGTGTCAGCGGTCCGGGTGAATCCTGGCTTGGGACAAGAGGAATGAGCCCGTGGCGACTAACCTGACCGACGGTGGGCTTAAAGCCAACAACGGAGGTGTGAATGGCCGGAGCCTGAATAGAATTTTGCGTTTCAGATCCTATTGCGAAGGCACAAAAACCTGCTGCAACCGCGGCAGCGGAACCGACACTTGAACCTTGCCCGCGTCCATACTGTAACCCTAACGGATTGCGTACCACACCGCCTGCTCCGCTGAACTCGGAAGGCATGGTGTCAGCCACAAAATCCGCGAATTCAGTCAGATTAGTTTTACCCAGCAATACTGCGCCAGCTTCACGCAGACGCGAAACTAACGTTGCTTCATAAGGCGGGATAAATTCCGCCAGTGCGCTTGCCCCGGCGGAAGCAAAGCTGCCGTCGAGGGTAAACACATTATCTTTAACCAGATAAGGAACGCCATGGAGAGGGCCTCTTGAACGGCCTGCAGCAAGTTCGTCATCAGCGCGTTTTGCCTCATCCAGGGCGAGTCGGGAAATACTTCTGACGCAATTGAGGCCATTCACACCCGTATTCAATAGCTGGATGCGCTTTAAATACCACTCAGTAGCCTCGACAGAAGTAAGTTCGCCGGACGCTATGGCCTCACCAATATGGCGGGCAGAGCCTGTGATTAGAAGAAGGGAAATATCTTTCATATTCCGGGTTCCGTAATGAATAAACTGAACCCACAAAATACAAGAACAGTCTGCGCACACTTATACAATTTCGCGCATTTAGAGCAGGATGAATGGACTTACAGGAGGAAAGTGTGAATGACGTTAAAGTGCTTCCCGTGTAGCGAAATTTTCAAGCGCCGGCCCGTCAAGGCGATAGCGAACCCACTCAGTCAGGGGAAGGGCATTAATACTGGTATAAAAATCTTTTGCTGATTTATCCCACTCCAGAACGTTCCATTCGATTCGGCTGCATTTTCTGCTGACGGCAAGTTGAGCAATATACTGAAGCATTACTTTACCCGCCCCTAATCCCCGATAGTCAGGCATAAAATAGAGATCTTCCATATTGAGGCTATGACGGCCTAACCATGTAGAGTAACTCATTGAAATGACAGAGTAACCAGCCATATTTCCATCAATTTCACATATATAGGCTTCTGCGGTGGTATCTGAAGAAAACAGGGACGTTCGTATCTCTTCCACATCGGGGATCACATCCTGTGGCGCCTCTCGGTAGACGGATAATCCGTTGATCATGTTATAGATGGCATCAGCATCCTGTGGGCTTGCCTGCCTAATCGTAACACTCATATACATTTATTCCGCTCTGGCGTTTGTTAGTCATCAGGATAAACGGTATCGTTCAATGAATTAAGTGCAATAAAATCAATAAAAGGTGAATTTCGTGCATCAGGCTTTGAGGCGTCTGGATCTAAATCTGCTTCCGATATTTGATGCCGTGTTCAGGCATCGTTCTGTCAGACTCGCTGCAGATGAGCTGTCAATGAGTACCTCGGCTCTGAGTCATGCTTTAACGCGACTGCGAGAATTCCTGAAGGATCCTCTTTTTTACCGTGAAGGACATAAAATGTGTCCCAGCGTCTATGCCTTTCAGCTTGCGCCTCATATTGCTGACGCTTTACAGGCTCTCAACCAGCACCTTAGCCCGGTGAAGCCCTTTGACCCCCTTACAAGTAATGAATTTTTCCGTATTGCGGTCACGGATTACACGGCGTTCTGTGTATTTCCTGTGCTAATGAAGGAGATCCATAACATTGCGCCTGGTATCAATTTTGAACTCTGCCATTTACCCCATAATCCGGCTCTCAATGAATTACTGGCGGGTGAGGTCGATCTGGCGCTGAGTTTCAGTGAGCCGGATGAAGTTAAACACCCAGATCTGGATGAAATAGATTTGTTCCAGGACGAGTTTGTTGTGATAAGCAATGCTCGCCGTAATAGCCTTTCACTCGAGGAATATCTTAAAGCCGGTCACCTGGTGGTAACGCCATGGAATGAAAAGAGGGGATTACTGGATACCCACCTTGAACGCATGGGGCTTGAGAGACGTATAACCCTCAAAACACCGTCAATGTTGAGTTCACCCCACGTTGTCGCCGAAAGTGAATTGCTCATGGCAATACCTACGTTTGTAGCAGGCAAAATTGAACAGATGGCGAATGTGAAAACCTTTAAGCTCCCCTTCTTCGCCCCACCATTTACCGTAAAGATTTTGTCGCACAAGCGCAGTGGCAGAAAAAAATCAACGGAGTGGTTAAAGGAATACATATCGGACTGCATTGATAATGGCGACTACGTTAATGATGTGCCTCGCAGTACTTGAAGGATCATCTTTTCAGTTCATCGTGTAATCGTTCGAAACTATCTCGACATCGAACAGTGGCGGCCCATCTATATCAGGTAGCCTCGCGTTCACATCGGCGAAAGGGAAGTGGTCCGATGGGTGCAATAATCTGAATAACAGGGAGATTCCAGGCATAAATAATTGATGTGTGCCACACTTACTTCCGTTAACCTGGTATTAACCACTCATCTGGCGGTATCGATCCCGCTGGTGCATTGATGATAAGGAGAACTCAATGAAACTCGTGCACGTGTTAAGTGGTTTAGCGGTAGCGGTTGCTCTTTCTGCCTGCGCGGATAAAAGTGCAGACATCCAGACGCCAGCGCCAAACCCAAATACTGCTGGCGTGGCGACACAGCCAACTATTCAGCAGCCTAATGTTTCCGGGACTATCTGGATCCGTCAGAAAGTGGCTCTGCCGCCAGATGCGGTATTAACCGTCACTCTGTCTGATGCTTCGCTGGCGGATTCGCCATCTAAAGTACTGGCACAGCGGGCGACCCGTACTGAAGGTAAACAGGCCCCGTTCAAATTTGAACTGCCGTTTAACCCGGCGGATGTGCAGCCTAACGCGCGGATCCTACTGAGTGCCGCGATCACCATTAACGATAAAGTTGTGCTGATGACTGATATCGTGAAACCGGTAATCAATCAGGGTGGTACTAAAGCCGATCTGGTCCTGGTGCCTGTGCAGCAGACCTCGCTGCCGTTGCAGCCTGGTGGCGGTGCGCCAACTACCGTACCTTCCACATCGCCAACTCAGGTGAGCCCGTCTACGGCCACCCCGGCGCCTACTCAGCTTTAATCTCTCCAGCCCCTCTCGCCTGAGAGGGGCTTTTTAATACCGCCAGCGGTACGCCTGCAAATCAATCTGCCCACTGCCTGATACCTGAACCCCTTCGCTGAGCAGCGCCTGACGTTGACGCTGTAAATCGGGGCCGGTTAAGGAGATCGCGCCGTGGCGGTTCACCACCCGATGCCAGGGCAGGGTGCTTCCTTCCGGCAACCGTTTAAGCACACCGCCCACCTGCCGTGCTGCGCGCGGAGAACCCGCCAGTCGTGCCACTTCGCCATAGGTGGTGACGGTACCTTCGGGAATCGAGGCTACTATCTGCCAGACCCGCTGGGGAAAAGCGTCGTGTTCGTCCATTTTTGTGCTCCTGTGTTGAGAGCATGATAGAGATTACCCGGCAAGACAGGAAGAAAACGTGCACTCTGTAAACGCTTTGCGCAATAAAACATCACCCGGACGCGGTTAACTTGCAATTGCTATCTGGTACAGTGATAATGCGCCAGCGCGTTGGTTAACAACGCTCTCAATGGGGGCTCTGTTGGTTCTCCCGCAACGCTACTCTGTTCACCAGGTCAGGTCCGGAAGGAAGCAGCCAGGGCAGACGACGTGTGTGCCGGGATGTAGCTGGCAGGGCCCCCACCCATTTCTGCCTTCGGCAAAACTTCTCGTATCCACTCCGCATTCAGCTTTCTCAGGCCACCAGCCCGACATCGACGCTTTTACCCATAACAACAGTAAGCACATTATATATTTCTCAGCCAGCCTGTTTATTTTCTTAATTGTCATCATACTGAAATGTGGTTGTCATTATTTTGTCATAAATGGCGTGCAGGGTAAGTGTGACATTTTTATGATATATAAGCAGGCAATATATATCTGGATAATAATGATAACTTCGTGTATTAATTTAATAAATTGATGTCAAGGATGTAGCCACCATGACCACTGCCGTGCTGAATGTAAAAATTGACGAAGCGCTGAAAGAGAAGCTTCGTCATTACGCAGAAGTGAATAATGAGAATCTTAGCGTTACCACAGAGAAACTGCTGCAAATGGCCTTTGCTGTAGCAGACGAGGCGGGAGTAACGGAAGAGGATATCGACAATCAACATACGGAAGAAGAGAGCGTAGCACCTTTTACTCCTAAAGAAATCAAAGCATTAAGAAAAATTCTGAAGAAGAAAAAATGAAACAACATCAGCAATCAACCGCCAGCAGCTACTTGGAAGCCTGCACGCTTCTGCGCTCTGGCTATGTCAAACATGTCCGTCTGGGCTGGGATGTTGGCAGTGATGAGTTCTTTCGAATTGCGTCTGACTGGTGTGATACCGGCGCGAAAATAAAGAAAGAAGGCGATAGTTTTGTTATTTCCCTGAAAGGTTTTCCTATCCCTGCTCAGCACTGACTTCCTCCCTGCTGAAAATGTCTGACTGTAACGATTACAGTCAGACATTTTTAAATCATCTCGTCTGCGTGGTTATTTGTACGCTCGCTCACTTTTTCCGGTAATAACTATTGCTGTTGCAGACGTTATACAAGGGGGCGTTTGAATGATTGCCCGCTTTTATTCAGCGCCAGCCACAGCGGCTTGATCCGCATCAGCGCACTTTCCAGCTCCGCTGGCTCCAGCGAAAAGGGCATCCGTAGATAACGGTCAAAGGCACCAGAAAGGCCAAAGCGCGTCCCGGTTCCCAGATGAATACCAGCCGCTTCGGCGCGGGTGGCCAGCTGGGTTGCCAGCATATCCGGCAGCTCCACCCAGTAGGAGAGCCCACCCTCCGGCATCTGGAAACGCCACTCCGCGAAGTGTTCCCGCAGTAACACCCCACAGCGATCCCGTCGCTCGCGCAGCATCTGCCGCCGGGCGGGTAAAAATGCGTCGCCATTTTCAATCAACCACAGGGTGGCCAGCTGCTCCAGCAGCGGCGAGCCGAGATCGAGCGTATCGCGGGTTTGTGCCAGCGTCGCGATGGTGCGCGCCGGAGCACGAACCCAGCCCAGACGCAGGCCTCCCCAGAAACTTTTTCCCGCCGAGCCGAGAGTAATGACATTCCCGTTCGGGCAGAAAGAGGCCAGCGGCGGCGGCGGGGGGGCATCGAACCAGAGATCAACCATGGTTTCATCCACCACCAGCGTGGTACGGGCCCGGGCGGCAATGGCGGCGATAGCCTCCCGGCTGCTCGCGTCCATGCAGCGGCCGGTGGGATTGTGAAAGTCGGGCATCAGGTAAGCCAGGCGCGGCGCGGTCTGGGCGAGGGTGGCGGCAAAACCGTCAATATCCCACCCGGTCTCCGGCAGCGATACGCCAACCGGCCGGCAGGAAGCCCCCTGAATGGCGGCGATAGCCAGCGGGTAGGTGGGGTGATCTACCACCACTCGATCGCCGGGTCCGGTGAACATCCGCAGCACCAGCGCCAGCCCGCTGACCGCACCGTTAACCACCATCACCTCTTCCGCCCGGGTAGGCAGACCGCGTGCGGTGTAGCGCGCGGCGATGGCCTCACGTAGCGCCAGCAAACCCAGCTGGTCGTAGCCGGTTTGCGTCAGATGCGGCGTCATGGCGGTCAGGGCGTGGGTATAGGCCTGATGGATCTCTGGCCCGGCACCCAGGGCGGCGGTAGAGAGATCCAGTGCCGCACTGGCGTTGGCGCGGGTAGGGGGCGTGCGGCTGTCGGGCAGGATCACGCGCGACCCGCTGCCATGGCGGCTTTCGAGGTAGCCTTCATCGCGCAGATGCGCAAGGGCGCTGCTGACGGTGGTACGGCTCACCTCCAGGGTTAAGGCCAGTTCGCGCTCGCCCGGCAGGCGCGTATCCAGCGCCAGCCTGCCGTCGAGGATCAGCAGGCGTAGCGCATCGGCAAGCTGACGCCACAGCGGGGTACGGGAGGTCTCCTGCTGCCAGTGGCCCAACAGGCGAACTAATGACTGACTTCCAAATCGACGCGATGACATAAGCAGTCCACTTTTTCAAAACTGGACATTAATCATAGTGCCATTTCAGGTAATGATGAAAGCATAGCTAACCGGAGAAAGATCATGTTACGTCGATTACTTCAGCTTTACGTCGGATTAAGCCTGTATGGGCTGTCAACGGCGATGTTTATACGATCGGATTTGGGCGCCGATCCGTGGAATGTCTTCCATATTGGAGTGGCAAAACTGCTGGAAATGGATATTGGCACCGTCATCATCCTCACCGGCGTGCTGGTGCTGATGCTGTGGATCCCGCTGCGACTGCGCCCGGGTCTTGGCACCATCAGTAACGTAATTGTCATTGGCCTGGCTGCCGATGTCGCGCTGACGTTTATCCCGGCTATCGACTCCCTGGTGGCACGCAGCCTGTTGCTGATCAGCGCGGTGATCGTCAATGCGCTGGCGACCGGGATGTACATCGGGGCCGGGTTTGGCGCCGGGCCGCGCGATGGCCTGATGACCGGGATCAATGCTCGTACCGGCTGGTCAGTTCGCAGCGTGCGTACGGCGATTGAGGTTTCAGTTCTGCTGTTGGGCTGGGTGCTGGGAGGCACATTTGGCGTGGGGACCGTATTGTATGCCTTAAGCATCGGCCCGCTGATCCAGATCTGTCTGCCGTGGTTTCGTCAGAAGCCGCGTACGTTAGTTCCACAGCCTGAGCGCGTTGTCTGATTTTGCGAAGCGCTCACATGCTTTACACAGTGGGTTATGACAGAATACGCGCATCAGTCACTGCAACGCGACGCGCATGAAAGCCATAACCCTATACGATGTTGCCCGCCTGGCGGGCGTTTCCTATCAAACCGTCTCGCGGGTCATCAATGACGCGGCGCACGTGTCCGCCCGGACCCGGGAAAAAGTGCTGCAGGCGATGGCCGAGTTGCACTATGTTCCCAACCGCGGAGCCCAGCAGCTGGCCGGCAAACGTACCCGCACCCTGGGGCTGATTACTACCGATCTGGCCCTGCATGCCCCCTCGCAGATTGCCTCTGCGGTCAAGACCCGCGCAGGCGAGTGCGGAGCAAGCGTGTTGATCTCAATGGTCGAACATCCACAGCAGTGTCTGGCGGCGGTACAGGAGTTGCTGGCCCAGCGCGTGGAGGGGTTGCTGGTTAACGTGCCGCTGGAGGACGAGCAGGCCGAAAGCCTGCAGGCGCAGGCCGTTCCGGTACCAGTGCTGTTTCTTGATGTCTCGCCTGGCGCCCGGGTGCACAGCCTGGTGTTTGATGCCGAACAGGGGGCAACCCTCGGTGCGCAGCATCTGCTGGCGCTGGGGCATCAGCGGATCGCTCTGCTCGGCGGGCCGCAAAGTTCCGTTTCGGCGCGGGCCCGTCTTGCGGGATGGCTGTCGACTCTGGAGGCGGCGGGCGTTGAACCCTTTGCCCTCGCTCAGGGCGACTGGAGTGCGGCCTCGGGTTACGAGAAAGGCCATCAGCTACTGGCCGGGGCTACGCTTCCGCAGGCGATCCTTGTGGCGAACGATCAGATGGCGCTCGGCGTGATGCGCGCCTGCGCCGAAAAGGGCATTGCCGTGCCGGGCCAGCTCTCGGTGGTGGGGTTTGACGATACCACCGACAGCGCCTGGTTTACCCCGCCACTGACCACCGTTCGCCAGGCGTTTCGTGAGGCAGGGCTGCGCAGCGTGGAGTGGCTGCTGGCGCAGCAGGGCAATGCCGGGCAGGCTCCCGCGCAAACCCGTCTCCCTGTTACCCTGGTCGAGCGACATTCCACCGCCCGGGAAGGGCTCCCGCAGGGCAGTGACGATCTGGCCCAGCAGCTAAAATCTCTGGCTATACTGGCCGAACAGCTGGCGCGACGTTAACGCTTTTGTGATCGCCATCGCTTCATCACGCTCTCCCGCTTTACCCTGTTACCCTGACAGGGCATTGTAACTAAAAATTGTGAGCGCTTCGCAAAGAGGTAATTATGTCCCATCCTGCTCCGCTGACTCTCAGCACTCTGGTTACGCGTCGTGACTGGGAAAATCCCGGTGTCACCCAATGGAATCGACTCCCTGCCCATGCCCCGCTCAGCGGCTGGCGTGACGAGCAAGCCGCGCGGGAGGAGGGGAGCTCCTCTTCCGTCCGCTCGTTAAACGGCGACTGGCAGTTCAGCTACTTTGCTGCGCCCGAGCAGGTTCCCGATAGCTGGACGCAGGAGGACTGCGCGGATGCGGTGGTAATGCCCGTTCCTTCCAACTGGCAGATGCAGGGCTTTGATACCCCGATCTACACCAACGTCACCTATCCAATCCCGGTCAATCCGCCATTTGTTCCGGCCGAAAACCCCACCGGTTGTTACTCGCTCACATTCGATATGAATAAAAGCTGGCTGGAGAGCGGGCAGACGCGGCTGGTGTTTGAGGGCGTCAACTCGGCGTTTTATCTGTGGTGCAACGGGCAGTGGGTCGGCTACTCCCAGGACAGCCGCCTGCCTGCGGAGTTTGATGTTTCCTCGTTCCTGCGCCCGGGCAGCAACCGCCTGGCGGTGATGGTGCTTCGCTGGTGTGACGGCAGCTATCTGGAAGATCAGGATATGTGGCGGATGAGCGGCATCTTCCGCGACGTCACCCTGCTGCACAAAGCTGACACCCATATTGCCGATTATCATGTTGTCACTGAGCTGAACGCCGACTATGACCGGGCCCAGCTCCAGCTGGGGCTGACCCTCGGCGGAGCCGACTACGCAGACTGCGAGGTCAACGTCAATCTGTGGCGGGCAGGGGAGTGTATCGCCAGCGCCACCGGCACGCCGGGCTCGGCCATTGTCGACGAGCGCGGCCACTGGCAGGAGCGGGTCCATGTCTCCCTCAAGGTGGATCAACCCGCCCTGTGGAGCGCGGAAATCCCGGCTCTCTACCGGTTAACCCTCGTGCTACGCAACGGGCAGGGCCAGGTGCTGGACGTTGAAGCCTGCGACGTCGGTTTCCGCCGGGTGGAAATCAGCAACGGGCTGCTGAAGCTCAACGGCAAACCGCTGCTGATCCGCGGGGTTAACCGCCATGAACATCACCCTAAGCACGGGCAGGTGATGGACGAAGCCACCATGCGCCGCGACATCGAGCTGATGAAGCAGCACAACTTCAACGCCGTGCGCTGCTCGCACTATCCTAACCACCCGCTCTGGTATCGCCTGTGCGATCGCTACGGGCTGTACGTGGTGGATGAGGCCAACATCGAAACCCACGGCATGGTGCCGATGAGCCGGTTGGCGGACGATCCCCGCTGGCTGCCGGCCATGAGCGAACGCGTTACCCGCATGGTGCAACGCGATCGCAATCACCCATCGATCATTATCTGGTCCCTGGGCAATGAGTCCGGCCACGGTGCTAACCATGATGCTCTATACCATTGGGTAAAGGCGACGGATCCCACCCGCCCGGTGCAGTATGAGGGCGGCGGAGCCAACACCGCGGCCACCGACATCGTCTGTCCGATGTATGCCCGCGTCGATCAGGATCAGCCCTTCCCGGCGGTACCGAAATGGTCCCTTAAAAAGTGGATCGGCATGCCGGATGAGACGCGTCCGCTGATCCTCTGCGAATACGCCCATGCGATGGGCAACAGTTTTGGCGGGTTCGCCAAATACTGGGAGGCCTTCCGCAAGCATCCTCGCCTGCAGGGCGGTTTCGTCTGGGACTGGGTGGACCAGGCCCTGACGAAGCATGACGAACAGGGCAACCCTTTCTGGGCCTACGGCGGCGATTTTGGCGATAAACCTAATGACCGCCAGTTCTGTCTGAACGGGCTGGTCTTCCCGGACCGCACCCCGCATCCGGCCCTGTACGAGGCCCAGCGCGCCCAGCAATTCTTTACTTTTACCCTGGTCAGCCGCTCGCCGCTGGTGGTGGAGGTGCAGAGTGATTATCTCTTCCGCGAGACCGACAACGAGCAGCTGCGCTGGTCGGTGGTGCGGGATGGCGAGGTGCTGGCCTCTGAGGTGGTGGCACTCACTATCCCGGCGCAAGGTACGCAACGACTGGAGATCGCGCTCCCGCAGTGGGCGGCGGCACCGGGCGAGCTGTGGCTGAATGTTGAGGTATTCCAGCCCGCGGCCACACCGTGGTCGGAAGAAAATCATCTTTGCGCCTGGGATCAGTGGTCGCTTCCCGCCCCGTTAACGATCGTACCGCCGAAAGCTGAAGGGGTCGCACCTCAGTTCACCCGTGAAGATGACGTGCTGGTGGTGACCCATCAGCAGCAGCGCTGGCAGTTTGATTGCGCCAGCGGCGATCTGACTCAGTGGTGGCGGGAAGGGGAGGCGACGCTGCTCGCCCCGCTGACAGACAACTTTACCCGCGCCCCGCTGGATAACGATATCGGCGTCAGCGAAGCGACCCGCATCGATCCCAATGCCTGGGTGGAGCGCTGGAAGGCGGCGGGGATGTACAGCCTTAAACCACGTCTGCTGGAGTGCACAGGCGAGCAGCTGGCACAGGCGGTGACGATCGCTACTCTACATGCCTGGGAGCATGACAATCAGGTCCTGTTCCTGAGCCGCAAATGCTGGCGCATCGACAGCCATGGCGTGCTGCATGGCGATGTTGAGGTGCAGGTGGCAAGCGACATGCCGGAGCCCGCGCGTATCGGGCTGAGCTGTCAGCTGGCGCAGGCGCCGCAGAGCGTGATCTGGCACGGGCTTGGGCCATATGAGAACTACCCGGACCGCAAGCTTGCCGCCCGACAGGGGCGCTGGGAGCTGCCGCTGGCGGCGCTGCATACCCCTTATATTTTCCCGACCGAAAACGGCCTGCGCTGCAACACCCGACAGCTGACGCTGGGGCGGCATCAGCTGGACGGCGACTTCCACTTTGGGGTGAGTCGTTACAGCCAGACGCAGCTGCGCGAGACCTCCCATCACCATCTGTTACGGGAAGAGCCCGGCTGCTGGCTGAGCCTGGATGCGTTTCATATGGGCGTCGGGGGCGACGACTCCTGGAGCCCCAGCGTGTCGCCGGAGTTTATCCTGCAGGGGAAAAAGGTGCGTTACACCTTTAGCTGGCAACAGAACTAAACTTAATCGCTGATGCGGTCACACCATGTGGCCGCACATTCACTTCGGAGGTTTATCTGATGAAGTATGTCGATGGTTTTGTGGTTGCCGTTCCCGCGAATAATAAGGAGGCTTATCGCGAGCTGGCAGCGAAAGCCGCGCCGCTGTTCAAAGAGTTTGGCGCGCTTCGCATCGTAGAGTGTTGGGCCGATGACGTACCCGACGGCAAATTAACGGACTTCCGCCTGGCGGTGAAGGCGGAAGAGAACGAAGAGGTGGTTTTCAGCTGGATCGAATACCCTTCCAAAGCGGTTCGCGACGAGGCGAATCAGAAGATGATGAACGATCCCAGAATGAAAGAATTTGGCGAATCGATGCCGTTTGACGGTAAGCGGATGATTTATGGCGGTTTCTCGCCGCTTCTGGACGAGTAAGCCTGGTGCCCGGCGGCACTCACCGCCGGGCACTATGCGTGTGATTCCGGGTCGAGATTATTTTCCGCCCACTGAATAAAGGCCTCTTTCGGCAGCGCTTTACTGTAAAACCAGCCCTGACCGTACTGCACCCCGTGGCGGCGCAACCATGTCAGCTGGCCTTCGGTTTCAATCCCTTCCGCCACCATCGCCAGATTGAGCGATCGGGCCATCTCAATGATATGCGGCGTCACGTTTTTGTACTCCAGCGCGTCCACGAATGACTTATCGATTTTCAGGGTGTCGACGTCCAGATCCTGCAGATAGCTGAGGCTGGAGTAGCCGGTGCCGAAATCGTCAATATAGACAGAGTGTCCTGCGCGCCGGAAGCGGGCAATGGCGGGGGCACTGACGGTGGGATCGGCAAATCCACGCTCGGTAAGCTCCAGCGCAATCTGCGACGGCGGGATCTGCCACTGATTCAGAAGACGGCTCAGCAGCGGAGGCACCGTCCCCGAGATCAAATCCGCCGGGGCAAGGTTAATCGAAATATGCTGGTCCGGATGCTGACGTAGCCACTCGCCCATCTCCTCAAACACTTTTTCGATAATCAGCGTGGTCAGCTGATTCATCAGGCCAGTCTGCTCAGCCAGGGAGACGAAAATATCGGGAGAGAGATAGCTGCCGTCCGGCTGCGGCCAGCGGGCGAGCGCTTCCGCCCCGGTCAGCTTGCCGCTGTTGAGTGCGACAATCGGCTGGAAATGAACCTGAAACTCTCTGGCACTGATGGCGTCCAGCAGGCGATGCCGGGGAGATTGCAGGCGGCGTAACACTCGCAGCACAAACCAGGCCGTCAGCAAACTGATCAACACGCCAAAAGGCAGCCAGAAATAGAGCTGGTGGTGCCAGCTCTCTTTTAGCGGCTTCAGGGAAGCCCACGCCACGATTGCAAACCCCAGGTCGGGCACGTTGTGCACGTTATACATGGCGCCGTTATGTTGAAAATGGGTGCTGCTATCCCGCTGCATCTGGTTGAAGACCTGCATGTCCAGGCTGTTACTGCTGGCGAAAACGAGATTGCGGCGGATCCCCACCAGGGCGACGTCGATCGGCCAGGAGCCAAAGGGGATCACGTCGATCAGCGAGGCCGGGTCGATCATCACGATATAATGGCCGGTGCCCAGGGCGGCCATATAACGGTTAATATTCAGATCGTTATGCGAGGTCACCCAGGCCCGATAGCCATCGGGCGTGATCCGCAATGCCGGAGGAAAGGGGGGAGTGTGACTCTCCTGTTCCAGCGAAGAGCAGCGCGGCTTGAGATCGTCAACGTAGATCACCTCCTGGATATAGCGCCAGGAGAAAGAGGCGCGGCGCATTACCAGCGCATGTTCGCGACTACAGGGGATGCCTTTGAAGGACTGCATTTCGGTGAGAGCGGATTTGGCCTGGGTAATCACTCTGTCGGTACGGATCTGGACCCGCGCTGAGTAGTCGTTCAGATCCTCAACAAACTTATCTTCCGCATTACGGTGCGCCAGCCAGACGCTCAGGCAGACAGGAACAAGCACTGCAATAACCAGTACGCAAGTCACCACACTTACCAGGTGTCGGGTTGTCATGCTCCTGTTTCCTTTTTATTACGCCGGGCGTGGGGCGCACAAGTCGATGACATTAAAACGGAAAGCCACGCTGAAGTGTAGAACTATTTTAGATGAGTTTACGGGCCGCTTATCCGCCGTGGGTTGTTTTTCCACCGCCACTCGGATATGCTAATTGTTATGTTATAACAATTCATTTCAGGAAGGGTAAATATGCAGGTTCTCAATTCATTGCGCAGCGCCAAAAAACGACATGCGGATTGCCAGATCGTCAAACGTAAGGGACGGCTGTATGTGATATGCAAATCCAATCCGCGGTTCAAGGCGGTGCAGGGTCGTAAGAAGAAACGTTAGGCCAGAATAAGAGGCTTGCCGCTAACAGCGAGGCTGTCGGCGGCAGGTCAGAGCGGGCTTCAGGCAGCCGTGCGGGCCAGGGTGAAGACGTCGTAAAAAGAGAGCTCGCCTTTGGTGGCGATCATTTTTTGCAGCTTCTCTTTTTGCTGGGAGTCAACCTGGGGTGAGTGCAGGATGCTGTCGATCAGCTGGTTGGGCACATAGCGCGTGTTGTACCACTCACCGTTGTAGCAGACGCGAAAATCGAGCACATCAATATCTTCGTAGCGGTAACGCGGATTAACGTCAAAGAAGAAGAAGGCGTTAAAGACGACGAACAATACCACCAGAAGCCAGACGGAACCGATCAGCGTGTCCGACTGCAGCATCACTACCAGCGTAGCCAGCCAGGCGGCGTACATGGCGACAAACAGGCCCGGATGTTTGCGAATAAAGCTGATGCTAAAGCGCGGTCTGTTGTCACGCTTTTCGCGAACATTGAGGTCATCAATGGTTTCGGTAAGCAGGCGTTGTATCTCGGTCATCTTCTGCCCTTTCTAAATCAACTCAAAACGGGGGGATCCGTGTATTTTAAGTGACCACAATGTTTGTGGAAAGTAACAGTTACGCTAAGAAAAAACATAACAGTTGCCAGAAAAGGGCGGGTCAGATGAGGCGGTCAAACTGTTCAGTACCACGCAGCGTTTCCGCTGGGTGTCACCCAATCAGCGTACAAATTTCCACACAGCGGTCGGGATTTTATCGTACAGCTTATTCATGGTAAGTTCAGCCAGGCGATGATCGGCTGCAGAATAGAATACCGCTAACTCATTATCAGAAAGCTCGTATTTATTTTTCTCAATCACACGTTCAAGGGTGTCAATTGACTGACAGCGTCGCAAACGCATCAAATAATCTGTTTTGGTTAATGGTTTATCAGACATAAATTCACCTAATTGTTTGTAATAATTTTAACCGGAGAAGCTAACGGGTTAGCCCTGCTTGCAGTGACAAAACAACGAAAAAGCCGATTGCCTGATTTACGCCATTTTTGCAAATCCTGCGCGTTAATGCCGTAGCTGCTGAATAACATAAAAGTGTCATCCAGGTATTCGTCAATTTGCTCAATCAACTTATTATCTTCGTTATACTTAATTTTATAATTAAGGGCGAAGGCTGCTATATGCTCAATCAACTCGTTTAACTGCAAATTAATGGCAGAAGTAGGGTCATTCACCCAGCCATGGTTGCTCTCATCGAGATTGGTCAGGCAGTCATGGTACAGGGATTCACAAAGGAATTTCAACTGTGCAATATCTTGCCTTTTGGGCGAGTATTCGTCCATAGCGCATCCCCTTTTTGAGTGATTTTTTACTCACCGAACATCGTTGTCGGGAAGGGTACAACTGACTTAGCGTCAACGACTACTGTATGCGTCTTAACGTTAACTATAATCTACTCTGATCAGGATTTCACCGCGCTATTACGAAAAATTACAATTACGCCACAGGTTAAAGGGTTTGGCGGTCACTATGTTATATATTGTTTTACCCGCAGGACGATCCTTTCTTATCACCCGTCTCGATTTTACGCCCATTTCAAAAAAACAATCAGGCGTCATCACAAACAAAAAACACCAGGAATACTCTTAATAACTCAGAAGCAACGCATGAATTTAAGAATTTATGTAAGAGGAATGGGTTAAATATGAGAAGTCGTTTAAAGCCGACATAAAATATATAAACCGCCCATAAGCTTATTTTATGATTTTCAATTGCCAAAAAAAAGGCCGCATTAGCGGCCTTTTTAACGGTTAACAACAGGTTCCGGTGGTCTTACACCGAATGTTTGTGTTCGATATCGTCGTTTTTACGGCTGAAACGACGACGTACCACCACAAAGAATACCGGAACAAAGAAGATAGCCAGTACGGTTGCGGTGACCATCCCGCCCATTACGCCAGTACCTACGGCGTTCTGAGAACCGGAGCCAGCACCCGTGCTGATGACCAGTGGCATAACACCAAGGATAAAGGCCAGGGAGGTCATCAGAATCGGACGCAGACGCATACGGACCGCGTCCAGCGTGGCTTCAATAAGCCCTTTGCCCTCTTTATCCATCAGATCTTTGGCGAATTCCACGATAAGTATCGCGTTCTTCGCCGACAAGCCAATGGTTGTGAGCAGGCCCACCTGGAAGTAAACGTCATTACCCAGACCGCGGAACGTGGCCGCCAGCAGGGCGCCAATGACCCCCAGTGGCACAACCAGCATAACCGAGAACGGAATCGACCAGCTCTCATACAGCGCCGCCAGACACAGGAATACCACGATCAGAGAGATGGCATACAGGGCAGGGGCCTGGTTGCCGGACAGACGTTCCTGATAGGACATCCCCGTCCAGTCATAACCGATGCCTGCTGGCAGTTTTTGCGCCAGCTCTTCCATCAGGTTCATGGCCTCACCGGTACTTCTACCCGGTCCAGCCTGACCAAGGATCTCCATGGATGGCAGACCGTTGTAACGTTCCAGACGCGGCGAGCCATACTCCCAGCGTGAGGTAGAGAAGGCGGCGAATGGCACCATTTGACCGTTACTGCCGCGAACGTACCAGTTGTTGATATCGCTAGGCAACATACGGTACTGCGCTTCAGACATCACGTACACCTTCTTCACACGACCGCGGTCGATGAAGTCATTGACGTAGCTACCGCCCCAGGCCGCGCCCAGCGTGGTATTGATGTCACTGATAGAAACGCCCAGCGCCTGTGCTTTCTCCTGATCGATATCCACTTTGAACTGCGGCGTATCTTCCAGGCCGTTAGGACGCACGCCCACCAGCAGGTCAGGATGTTTGGCGACTTCACCAAACAGCTGGTTACGCGCCTGAGTTAGTTTTTCGTGGCCCAGACCGCCCTGATCGATAAGCTGGAAGTCAAAGCCGGTTGCCGTACCCAGCTCAACGATCGCTGGCAGGTTAAAGGCAAAGACCATCGCATCTTTAATCTGCGAGAAGGTACCCATCGCGCGGCCAGTAATGGCTTCAACCTTGTTCTCTTCGCCCGGACGGTCAGCCCAGTCTTTCAGAGAAACGAAGGCGATACCGGTGTTCTGGCCACGACCCGCAAAGCCGAAGCCGTTAACCGCAAACACCGATTCAACGTTGGCTTTCTCTTTGGTGAGGTAGTAATCGGTGACCTCATCCAGCACTTTCTGGGTACGTTCCTGGGATGCACCTGCTGGCAGCTGGGCCATGGTCAGGAATACGCCCTGGTCTTCGTCCGGCAGGAAGGAGCTTGGCAGACGAATGAACAGGTACGCCATACCGACCACGATGATGATATAGAGCAGCAGATAACGACCGGTGCTGCGCAGGATGTTGCCCACGCTGTCGGTGTAGTGGTGCGTGCTCTTATCAAACATGCGGTTAAACCAGCCGAAGAAGCCTTTTTTGCCTTCGCCGTGATCGCCTTTGGCGACTGGTTTCAGCATGGTGGCACAAAGGGCCGGGGTCAGGATCAGAGCGACCAGTACCGACAGAGCCATCGCCGACACAATGGTGATGGAGAACTGACGGTAAATCGCACCGGTTGAGCCACCGAAGAAGGCCATCGGAATAAATACCGCCGACAGTACCATCGCGATACCGACCAGCGCGCCCTGGATCTGACCCATCGATTTACGGGTGGCTTCCTTCGGCGGTAGTCCCTCTTCGGACATAACACGCTCGACGTTTTCCACTACCACGATGGCGTCATCCACCAGCAGGCCTATCGCCAGCACCATCCCGAACATCGTCAGGGTGTTTATCGAATAGCCAAAGATCGACAGTATCGCAAAGGTACCCAACAGGACGACCGGAACGGCGATGGTAGGGATCAGCGTCGCACGGAAGTTTTGCAGGAACAGGTACATAACGATGAAGACCAGGATGATCGCTTCGACCAGGGTTTTCACTACTTCGTGAATCGAGATCTTAACGAACGGCGTGGTGTCATACGGATAAACGATTTTCAGGCCTGACGGGAAGAAAGGTTCCATTTTCTTCAATTCAGCACGGATCGCGGTAGCGGTATCCAGGGCGTTCGCGCCGGTCGCCAGTTTGATCCCCAGACCGGATGCCGGCTGGCCGTTAAACTTGGCGATAACGTCGTAGTTTTCACCGCCCAGCTCCACCTTCGCCACGTCACGCAGGCGAACCTGGGAACCGTCCGGATTCACCTTCAGCAGAATTTTACTGAACTCATCAGCCGAGGTCAGACGGGTCTGCGCGATGATCGAGGCGTTGAGCTGCTGGCCTTTGACCGGTGGCGTACCGCCTAACTGACCGGCTGCCACTTGGGCGTTCTGCGCTTTAATCGCGGTGATCACGTCCACTGGCGTCAGCTGGAAGTTGTTCAGTTTGTTCGGGTCCATCCAGATACGCATCGCGTACTGGGAACCGAACAGCTGCACGTCACCCACGCCAGAAGTACGGCTGATGGCGTCCTTCATGTTGGCGCCCACGTAGTCGGAAATATCCTCCTGCGTCATGGTGCCGTTGGTGTTGATAACGCCGACAACCATCAGGAAGCTACTGGAGGATTTCTCCACGCTCACACCCTGCTGTTGAACTTCCTGCGGCAGTAACGGCATCGCCAGCTGCAGTTTGTTCTGCACCTGAACCTGAGCGATGTCCGCATCCGTACCGGATTCGAAGGTCAGCGTGATCTGCACCGTACCGGTGGAGTCACTGTTGGAGGACATGTACATCAGGTTATCGATACCGTTCATGTTCTGTTCGATAACCTGGGTTACGGTGTCCTGCACCGTTTTGGCATCAGCCCCTGGGTAGGTTGCGGCGATTGAAATTGCTGGCGGCGCAATAGTTGGATATTGCGCGACTGGCAGCTTCAGGATCGCAAGTCCCCCGGCTAGCATGATGATGATGGCGATCACCCACGCGAAAATGGGGCGATCGATAAAGAAATTAGGCATGTCTTAACGGCTCCTGTTTAAGTTAAGACTTAGGTTGTTCTGACTGGCCGCCTGCGGAGGCTTGTTGTTGATTGTCAGACGTGACCTCTTGCGCTTTAACCTGGGCGCCCGGGCGAACTTTTTGCAAACCGGTAATGATGACACGATCGCCATCTTTCAGACCGTCGGTGACCAGCCATTTGTCGCCAATCGCCTGGGTTGCCGTGATCTGACGGACTTCGACTTTGTCTTCAGCGCCAATGACCATTGCACTGGCATCGCCGCGCGGCGTACGGGTCACACCCTGCTGTGGAACCAGCAGTGCGGTTGGGTTAGTCCCTTCTTCCAGGCTTGCACGAACGAACATACCCGGTAACAGCGTATGGTTCGGGTTCGGGAAGATGGCGCGCAGGGTGATAGAACCGGTGGTCTGATCGACCGTTACGTCAGAAAACTCGAGGCTGCCAGCCTGTGGGAACTTGATACCGTCGCTGGTGACCAGCTCCACTTTCGCTTTGCCGTTTTCCTGCTTCAGGGTGCCGTTTTCGAGCTCCTGTTTCAGACGCAGGAAATCATTGCTCGACTGGGTGACATCGACATAGATCGGGTCAAGCTGCTGCACGGTAGCCAGCGCGTTGGTCTGGCCACTCTGCACCAGAGCACCTTCGGTCACTGACGATTTACCAATGCGACCGCTGATAGGCGAGGTCACTTTGGTATAGGCCAGGTTAATACGTGCAGTTTCAACCGCGGCTTTCGCAGCAGTAACCGCAGCGTTAGCCTGCTGGGCATCGGCCTGGGCGCTATCGAATTCCTGTTGGCTGATGTACTGGGTGCCAATCAGTTTCTGATAACGGCTGACGGTCAGCTGAGCAATTTTTGCCGCAGCCTGGGCTTTTGCCAGATCGCCTTTTGCACTTTCGTAATTAGCCTGATAGGTAGCGGGATCAATCTGATACAGAGATTCACCGGCTTTAACATCGCCGCCTTCCGTAAAATTACGTTTCAGGATGATGCCACTCACCTGTGGACGCACTTCAGCAATGCGGTAAGCGCTGGTTCTGCCGGGTAGTTCTGTTTTTATCTGGAGAGGTTCGGATTTGAGCGTCACGACGCCAACTTCTGGCACCTGCTGAGCCCCTTGTTGAGCCTGTTTTTCGTCACATCCTGTAAGCGCTAAGCTGCCTGAGAGCATCAGAACGATCGCCAGAGGCGTTAACCCTCTGTTTTTGTTCATATGTAAACCTCGAGTTTCCGATTTCAAATTGATCAATGGATCACGCGTCCACAAACCCATTGCTGCGTTTATATTATCGTCGTGCTATGGTACATACATTCATAAATGTATGTAAATCTGACTCCTGTAAATTCACCTGGGTATGGCACGAAAAACCAAACAACAAGCACTTGCGACACGCCAGCACATCCTTGATGTTGCTTTGCGCTTGTTTTCGCAACAAGGGGTCTCTTCCACGTCGCTGGCACAGATTGCTCAGGCGGCTGGGGTAACCCGTGGAGCGATTTACTGGCATTTCAAAAATAAGTCAGATTTATTTGGTGAAATTTGGGAGCTTTCAGAATCCAATATTGGGGATCTCGAGACTGAGTATCGGGCAAAATTCCCTGACGATCCACTCTCAGTTTTAAGAGAGATTCTGGTCTATATCCTTGAGGCGACTGTTATTGAAGAGCGTCGTCGCCTGATGATGGAGATCATCTTCCACAAATGTGAGTTTGTCGGGGAGATGGCGGTGGTGCAACAGGCGCAGCGCAGTCTGTGTCTGGAGAGTTACGATCGTATCGAACAGACCCTGATGCACTGTATTAAAGCCAGCATGTTACCGGCCAATCTATTAACCCGTCGCGCCGCTATTCTGATGCGCAGTTATATTTCCGGCATTATGGAAAACTGGCTTTTTGCCCCCCAGTCTTTTGATCTGCAACGTGAAGCCCGTGATTACGTGGCGATCCTGCTGGAGATGTACCAGTTCTGCCCAACCCTGCGTGGGCAGCCAGAGCCGCTCCCGGCCTGACCCCAGGAATTGTCCGGGAGCCACCTGTTGACGCTATATTGCGCCCGATTGCCGTGATATTCTTCACGCCGGTCTTCCTGGTCATTCATCACACGAATCACACATAACTATGTTGCACTACACACGCAAACAGCATCCCATTTTTGCCTTTATTCTGGTTTTCTTTCTCTCGTTGATGGCTTCACCGGCTGCGTTTGCGCGTGCCGATAATACCAGCGACATCCCTACGCGGGCAGATGTTCAGAGCCAGCTCGACGCCCTGAGCAAACAGAAAGAGCTTACGCCGCAGGACAAGCTGGTCCAGCAGGATCTGACGGAAACCCTTGAGACGGTCGACAAGCTCGAGCGGATCAAAGCCGAAACCACGCAGCTTCGCCAGAAAGTGGCTCAGGCGCCGGAAGCGATGCGCAAGGCGACCGAGAGCCTCAATGCGCTGGGCGATGTCGATAATGATGCGGAGACCCGCAAAACGCTGGCGACCTTATCCCTGCGTCAGCTGGAACTGCGCGTGGCGCAGCTGCTCGACGATTTACAAACCGCGCAAAGCGATCTGGCCACCTACAACAGCCAGCTGGTGTCCCTGCAAACCCAGCCGGAGCGCGTGCAGAATGCAATGTACACTGCGTCGCAACAGCTGCAGCAGATCCGCAATCGCCTGAACGGAACCTCCGCGGGCGAAGCGGCATTACGCCCGACCCAACAAACGCTACTCCTGGCCCAGCAGCAACTGCTCAATGCGCAGATCGAACAGCAGCGTAAGAGTCTGGAAGGTAACACCGTCCTGCAGGATACCCTGCAAAAGCAGCGCGACTATGTCACCGCCAACATCAACCGTCTGGAGCATCAACTCCAGCTGTTGCAGGAGGCCGTTAACAGCAAGCGCCTGACCCTGACGGAGAAAACCGCCCAGGAGGCCGTCAACCCGGACGAAACCGCGCGCATCCAGGAAAACCCGCTGGTGAAGCAGGAGCTGGATGCCAACCACCAGCTCAGCCAGCGTTTGATCACCGCGACCGAAAACGGCAACTCGCTGGTTCAGCAGAACATCAAAGTTAAAAACTGGCTGGATCGCGCCCTGCAGTCTGAACGCAACATCAAAGAGCAGATCGCCGTCCTGAAAGGCAGTCTGCTGCTGTCGCGTATCCTGTATCAGCAGCAGCAAACCTTGCCTTCCGCCGATGAGCTGGAGGACATGACCAACCGCATTGCGGATCTGCGTCTTGAACAGTTTGAGGTCAACCAGCAGCGCGACGCCCTGTTCCAGAGCGATGCCTTCGTTGCCAAAGTGGAAGAGGGGCACAGCAGCGACGTCAATGATGAAGTCCACGACGCGCTGTTGCAGGTGGTGGATATGCGCCGCGAGCTGCTCGATCAGCTGAATAAGCAGCTGGGCAATCAGCTGATGATGGCCATTAACCTGCAGATCAACCAGCAGCAGCTGGTGAGCGTCTCCAAAAGCCTGCAGGAGATCCTCACCCAGCAGATCTTCTGGGTAAACAGCAACAAACCGATGGACTGGGACTGGATCAAATCCTTCCCGGGCATGCTGAAAGACCAGATTAAAGGGATGAACATCACCGTTAACTGGGAAAAAGCTGGTCCGGCGGTGGCCTTTGCCTTCCTGGCGGGTCTGCCGCTGTTGCTGATTGCCGGGTTAATCCGCTGGCGTCTCGGCTGGCTGAAAAAATACCAGGCGAAGCTGGCGAGTGAAGTGGGGCAGCTGCGTAATGACAGCCAGCTTCACACCCCGAAAGCGATTCTGATCGATCTGATCCGCGCCCTGCCGGTCTGTCTGTTAATTCTGGCGGCGGGACTGATCCTGCTCACCATGCAGCTCAATATCAGCGATCTGCTGTGGGCCTTCAGCAAAAAACTGGCGCTGTTCTGGCTGGTGTTTGGCCTGTGCTGGAAAGTGCTGGAAAAAGACGGCGTGGCGGTGAGTCATTTCAATATGCCTGCCCAGCTCACCAGCCACTGGCGACGCCAGATCGTGCGGGTGAGCCTGGCACTGTTGCCGCTGCATTTCTGGTCGGTGGTGGCCGAGCTCTCCCCGCTGCACCTGATGGACGATGTGCTGGGGCAGTTCGTCATTCTGCTTAACCTGCTGCTGATCGCCGTCCTGATGTGGCCGATGTGCCGCGACAGCTGGCGGGATAAAGAGTCCCACGCCATCCGTCTGGCGACGGTCACCGTGCTGTCCATTATCCCGCTGGCGCTGATGGTGCTGACGGCTACCGGCTATTTCTATACCACCCTGCGTTTGTCAGGCCGCTGGATTGAAACCGTCTATCTGGTGATCCTCTGGAACCTGCTCTACCAGACCGTCCTGCGCGGGCTGAGCGTTGCCGCCCGGCGTATCGCCTATCGCCGCGCCCTGGCGCGTCGGCAGAATATGGTGAAAGAGGGGGCCGAAGGCGCGGAGCCGCAGGAGGAGCCGACCATTGCTCTGGAGCAGGTGAACCAGCAGACGCTGCGTATCACCATGCTGGTGATGATCGCCCTGTTCGGCGTGATGTTCTGGGCCATCTGGTCAGATTTAATCACCGTCTTCGCCTATCTCGACAGCATCACCCTGTGGCACTACAACGGTACCGAAGCGGGGGCGGCAGTGGTGAAAAACGTCACCATGGGCAGCCTGCTGTTTGCGCTGGTGTCGTCGATGGTGGCCTGGGCTCTGATCCGCAACCTGCCGGGTCTGCTGGAGGTGCTGGTGCTTTCGCGCCTGAATATGCGCCAGGGGGCTTCCTACGCCATCACCACTATTCTGAACTATGTGATTCTGGTGGCGGGGGCGATGACCGTCTTCGGTTCGCTCGGGGTCTCGTGGGACAAACTGCAGTGGCTGGCGGCGGCGCTGTCGGTGGGTCTTGGTTTTGGTTTGCAGGAGATCTTCGGTAACTTCGTATCGGGTCTGATTATCCTGTTCGAGCGTCCGGTGCGCATTGGCGATACCGTGACTATCGGCACCTTCTCGGGGACCGTCAGCAAGATCCGTATCCGTGCGACCACCATCACCGACTTCGATCGGAAAGAGGTGATCATCCCGAACAAAGCCTTCGTGACCGAGCGGTTGATCAACTGGTCGCTCTCCGACACCATCACCCGCGTGGTGATCCGTCTCGGCGTGGCCTACGGTTCGGATCTGGATAAAGTGAAAAAAATCCTGCTGCAGGCGGCGATGGAACATCCGAAAGTGATGCACGATCCGGAACCGGCGGTGTTCTTCACCACCTTTGGCCCGAGCACGCTGGATCACGAGCTGCGTCTCTACGTGCGTGAACTGCGCGACCGCAGCTACACCGTGGATGAACTGAACCGCAGCATTGAACGCTTGTGCCGCGAGAACGACATCAACATCGCGTTCAACCAGCTTGAAGTGCATCTGCGCAATGAGAAGGGCGACGAGCATACGGAAGTGAAACGTGAAGTGAAGGGTGACGATCCGACGCCAGCGTGACATGACCTTTCACCCTCTCCCCTCAGGGGAGAGGGCCGGGGTGAGGGGATATTTTCCCCTCAAAATCCCGCCTCACAATCTCCAGCGCCTTCAGCACCGTCTCGGCGGGAATATCATGATTCTCCAGCAGCATAATCAGATCCACGGCCAGCTTCACTTCATCGGGGGCGTTTTCCAGTGACACACACTACTCCTGTTAACGGGTCAGACGCGCAATCACGCGCTCAATATCATCCAGTGCCTTACGACAGCGTTCAAGCCGCCCCTCCAGCGCGGTAATTTCGCGCATCAGCATCTGCTGCTCTTCCAGCGTTTCGACCTGGTTCAGCCGGGTCTCACGTTCAGACTTCATCTCACATAGCCGCCGCTCAAACTCCTGATGCTCAAGGCGCTTGCGCTGCCATTTAGTTGCCCCGGCAGAAGGGCTGTCCCAGACCCGTAAAGGCCAGGCGGCGATCTCCCGGTGCAGGGCGGCGATCTGCTCCGCCAGATGGGTGGCCAGCCAGGTCACCTGCTCCGTTTGTGCCTTCTCCACCGCACGACCCAGCTCATCCAGATTGTGCTGGGCTTCATCCAGGTAATCTTTAATCAGCGTGCTGCGGGTGCGGAACAGCTGCCGGTCAAAACGCGGCTTCAGGGTAGCGTGCTGCATCAGAGGCGCGGCCTGGTTTCGCAGGGCCGTCAGCTGATTTTGCAGCGTCTGTAAAAGCAAGGCTGTTTTCAATCCGCTCTCCAGTGGTACAGTAGCCGTTCATTTTGATAACGATTCGCATTATGCAGCGTACTATTTTACTCATCATTGGCTGGCTTGCGGTAGTGCTCGGCACGCTGGGCGTCGTTTTGCCCCTTCTGCCAACCACGCCCTTTATATTGCTGGCGGCCTGGTGCTTCGCCCGCTCCTCGCCGCGTTTTCACCACTGGCTCCTGTATCGCTCGTGGTTTGGCGGCTATCTGCGCCACTGGCAACAGCACCGCGCCATGCCGCCCGGCGCGAAGCCGCGGGCTATTGCCGTTATCCTTATTACCTTCGCCATCTCATTATGGCTGGTAAAGATCATGTGGGTGCGGATCCTGCTGCTGGCGATCCTCTCATGCCTGCTGATTTTCATGTGGCGGATCCCCGTGGTTGATGAAAAGCAACAAAAGCAATAATCCTCGGGTTGGCTGTTGCAATTCTTGTGCGCAGCCAGTAAATTCGACCGTTTTCGAGCACGGGCAGGCCTGGTTAAAGGTTAAACAATTGTTACCTTGACCGACCCACTATCCGCTCCGTGAGTAACACCGTTTTCATCAGGCATCCATTTATGACCGCAACTGCGCAGCAGCTTGAATACCTTAAAAACAGCATCAAAAGCATCCAGGACTACCCAAAACCTGGCATCCTTTTCCGTGATGTCACCAGCTTGCTGGAAGACCCGAAAGCGTACGCCCTCAGCATTGAACTGCTGGTAGAGCGTTACAAAAACGCCGGGATCACCAAAGTTGTCGGCACCGAAGCCCGCGGCTTCCTGTTTGGCGCCCCGGTTGCGCTGGCGATGGGCGTCGGCTTTGTGCCGGTGCGTAAGCCACGCAAACTGCCACGCGAAACCATCGCCGAGAGCTACGAGCTGGAGTACGGCACCGATCAGCTCGAGATCCATATCGATGCGATCAAGCCAGGCGATAAAGTGCTGGTGGTTGACGATCTGCTGGCAACCGGTGGCACCATTGAGGCAACCGTGAAGCTGATCCGTCGTCTGGGTGGCGAAGTGACCGATGCGGCCTTCATCATCAACCTGTTCGATCTGGGTGGCGAACAGCGCCTGGAAAAACAGGGCATCACCAGCTACTGCCTCGTGCCATTCCCGGGACATTAATCCTCCCGCCCGCAACCTCGCCCAACGGGTGAGGTTGTGTTAGCATTACCCCCCTGAATATCCACCTTCCAGCGTTGCAGAGCCTGCCCATGAGTTATCAGGTGTTAGCCCGTAAATGGCGACCCCAAACCTTTGCTGACGTTGTCGGCCAGGAACATGTGCTGACCGCCCTGGCGAACGGCTTATCGCTAGGACGTATCCATCACGCCTATCTTTTTTCCGGCACCCGTGGCGTCGGTAAAACCTCTATCGCCCGTTTACTGGCGAAAGGCCTCAACTGCGAAAGCGGGATCACCGCCACGCCGTGCGGTGTCTGCGATAACTGCCGTGAAATCGAGCAGGGGCGCTTTGTCGATCTGATTGAGATCGATGCCGCCTCACGCACCAAAGTCGAAGATACCCGCGATCTGCTGGACAACGTCCAGTACGCGCCGGCGCGTGGCCGCTTCAAGGTCTACCTGATCGATGAAGTGCACATGCTGTCGCGCCACAGCTTTAACGCCCTGCTGAAAACGCTGGAAGAGCCACCTGCACACGTCAAGTTCCTGCTGGCGACCACCGATCCGCAGAAGCTGCCGGTGACCATCCTGTCCCGCTGCCTGCAGTTCCATCTGAAGGCGCTGGATGTCGGGCAGATCCGCGATCAGCTTGAACATATTCTGAATGAAGAACAGGTCACGCATGAACCGCGTGCCCTGCAGCTGTTGGCGCGTGCCGCCGACGGCAGCCTGCGCGACGCCCTGAGCCTCACCGATCAGGCGATTGCCAGCGGCGACGGTCAGTTGACCACCCTGGCGGTCAGCACCATGCTCGGCACCCTGGATGACGATCAGGCCCTGTCGCTGATTGAGGCGGTGGTCGAGGCCAACGGCGAGCGGGTGATGGAGTTAGTCAACGCCTCGGCGGCGCGCGGCATCGAGTGGGAAGCCCTGCTGGTTGAGATGCTCAGCCTGCTGCACCGCATCGCGATGGTACAGCTCTCCCCGGCGGCGCTGGGTCCGGACATGGCCGCGATTGAGCAGCGCATGCGTGAGCTGGCGCGAACCATTCCGCCAACCGACGTGCAGCTCTACTATCAAACCCTGTTAATTGGCCGTAAAGAGCTGCCGTTCGCCCCTGACCGCCGTATGGGGGTTGAAATGACCCTGCTGCGCGCGCTGGCGTTCCATCCGCGCATGCCGCTGCCGGAACCCGAGGTGCAGCAGCCGTCGTTTGCCCCGGTCGCCCCCACTGCAGTGCTGACGCCGCCGCAGGTGCCCGTGCAGCAGAGTGCGCCTCCGCCGCCGCGCCACGATGCGCCGCTGTCGGATGCCACCAGTTCGGTGCTCGCCGCCCGCAGTCAATTGCAACGCGCGCAGGGAGCAACCAAGCCAAAAAAGAGTGAACCGGCAGCGCCTGCAAGAGCGCGGCCGGTAAATAACGCCGCGCTTGAACGTCTGGCCTCGGTCACGGATCGGGTGCAGACGCGTTCTGCCTCGGCCACGCCTGAGCCACAGGCTCCGGCAAAGAAAGAAGCGTATCGCTGGAAAGCCACCACCGTCACCGAAGAGGTGAAGGTAGAAGTCGCCACGCCGAAGGCGCTGAAAAAGGCGCTGGAGCACGAGAAGACGCCGGAACTGGCCGCTAAGCTTGCCGGAGAGTCGCTGGAGCGTGATGCCTGGGCGGCAGAGGTCAGTCAGCTGAAACTGCCCAAGCTGGTGGAGCAGGTTGCCCTGAACGCCTGGCGTGAACAGGACGGCAACCGGATCTGCCTGCATCTGCGTCCGGGCCAGCGTCACCTGAACTCGGCGAGCGCACAACAGGTGCTGACGGAGGCGCTCTCCACATTACAGGGCGCACCGGTTGAATTGACTATCATTGAAGATGATAATCCGGCGGTGCGAACGCCGCTGGAGTGGCGTCAGGCCATTTACGAAGAGAAACTCGCGCAGGCGCGTGAGTCGATTATCGCGGATAATAACATTCAGACCCTGCAGCGTTACTTTGATGCAGAACTGGATGAAGAGAGTATTCGACCCATTTGATCGTGAGTCTGACTTACGGTTGTTATCTTTAACGTGAAAGAAGAGAGAAGCCTATGTTTGGTGGTAAAGGCGGTCTGGGTGGTCTGATGAAGCAGGCCCAGCAGATGCAGGAAAAAATGCAGAAGATGCAGGAAGAGATCGCGCAGATGGAAGTCACTGGCGAATCTGGCGCAGGTCTGGTCAAAGTGACCATCAACGGTGCGCATAACTGCCGTCGCGTGGAGATCGACCCAAGCCTGCTCGAAGACGACAAAGACATGCTGGAAGATCTGGTCGCCGCTGCATTTAACGATGCTGCGCGCCGTATCGACGAAACCCAGAAAGAAAAAATGGCCTCTGTATCCTCCGGAATGCAGCTGCCACCGGGCTTTAAGATGCCGTTCTGATGCAAACCAGTCCGCTGCTCACGCAGTTAATGGAAGCGCTACGCTGCCTGCCGGGCGTAGGCCCGAAGTCAGCGCAGCGCATGGCGTTTACCCTGCTGCAGCGCGATCGCAGCGGCGGGATGCGTCTGGCGCAGGCTCTGACCCGCGCCATGTCAGAAATCGGTCACTGTGCGGACTGCCGCACCTTTACCGAGCAGGAGGTGTGCAACATCTGCACTAATCCGCGTCGTCAGGAAAATGGTCAGATCTGCGTGGTGGAGAGTCCTGCGGACATCTACGCCATCGAACAGACCGGGCAATTTTCTGGCCGCTACTTTGTGCTGATGGGCCACCTGTCACCGCTGGACGGTATTGGCCCGGATGATATTGGTCTGGACCGTCTGGAACAGCGTCTGAAATCGGAAACGATCAGCGAGGTGATCCTCGCCACCAACCCAACGGTGGAAGGGGAGGCGACGGCCAACTATATCGCCGAGCTGTGCGCCGAATCCGGCGTTGAAGCCAGCCGCATCGCCCACGGTGTTCCGGTGGGTGGCGAGCTGGAGATGGTGGACGGCACCACGCTGTCACACTCTCTGGCCGGACGTCACAAGATTATTTTCTGACCAAACGGAGGCTGCATGCGTGGCCTCCGCTTGAAAACCTTTCCGCGTATCCCCATCTCTCCCTCAACGCTTTTAAACCCCATTAAATGGCATTGTTGAGGTCGACTTAGTATGAAAGGACAAGAAACCCGCGGTTTCCAGTCAGAAGTAAAACAGCTTCTGCACCTGATGATCCATTCTCTTTACTCCAATAAAGAAATCTTCCTGCGCGAGCTTATCTCTAACGCCTCTGATGCGGCAGACAAGCTGCGTTTTCGTGCGCTGTCGAAGCCAGAGCTGTACGAAGGTGACGGCGAGCTGCGCGTGCGCGTCTCCTTTGATAAAGAGAACCGCACCCTGACCATCGCCGATAACGGCATCGGTATGACCCGCGATGAAGCCATTGATCATCTGGGCACCATCGCCAAATCCGGCACCAAAGCCTTCCTGCAGTCGATGGGTTCCGATCAGGCGAAAGACAGCCAGCTGATTGGCCAGTTCGGTGTGGGCTTCTACTCGGCGTTCATCGTGGCGGATAAAGTCACCGTGCGTACCCGTGCGGCAGGCGAAAGCGCCGAAAGCGGCGTGTTCTGGGAATCCCACGGCGAAGGCGAATATACCGTGGCCGACATCACCAAAGCCGATCGCGGGACCGAGATCACCCTGCACCTGCGCGAAGGGGAAGACGACTTCCTTAACGACTGGCGCGTGCGCTCCATCATCAGCAAATATTCTGACCATATCGCTCTGCCGGTCGAGATCGAAAAACAGGAAGAGCAGGACGGCGAAACCGTCATTTCCTGGGAGAAGATCAACAAGGCGCAGGCGCTGTGGACGCGCAACAAGTCTGAGATCAAAGACGAAGAGTACACCGAGTTCTACAAGCATATCGCCCACGACTTTACCGATCCGCTGACCTGGAGCCACAACCGTGTGGAAGGTAAGCAGGAGTACACCAGCCTGCTGTACATCCCGGCGCAGGCCCCGTGGGATATGTGGAACCGCGATCACAAGCACGGCCTGAAGCTGTACGTGCAGCGCGTGTTCATCATGGACGAAGCCGAGCAGTTCATGCCGAACTACCTGCGCTTTGTGCGTGGCCTGATAGACTCCAACGACCTGCCGCTGAACGTCTCCCGTGAGATCCTGCAGGACAGCACCGTCACCCGCAACCTGCGCACCGCCCTGAGCAAACGTGCTCTGCAGATGCTGGACAAGCTGGCGAAAGACGACGCGGAAAAATACCAGACCTTCTGGAAACAGTTCGGCCTGGTGCTGAAAGAGGGCCCGGCGGAAGACTCCTCTAACGTGGAAGCCATTGCCAAACTGCTGCGCTTTGCCTCCACGCACACCGACTCCTCCGAGCAGACCGTGTCGCTGGAAGAGTACATCTCCCGCATGAAGGAAGGGCAGAAGAAGATCTACTACATCACCGCCGACAGCTATGCCGCGGCGAAGAGCAGCCCGCACCTGGAGCTGCTGCGTAAGAAAGGCATCGAAGTGCTGCTGCTTTCCGATCGCATCGATGAGTGGATGATGAACTACCTGACCGAGTTCAGCGGTAAAGCGTTCCAGTCCGTTGCCAAAGCCGATGAGTCCATCGACAAGCTGGCGGATGACGTGGACGAAACCGCCAAAGAGGCGGAAAAAGCGCTGGAGCCGTTTGTTGAGCGCGTGAAGACCCACCTGGGCGATCGCGTGAAAGAGGTGCGTTTCACTCACCGCTTGACCGATACCCCGGCCATCGTGACTACCGAAGCCGACGATATGAGCACCCAGATGGCGAAGCTGTTCGCTGCTGCGGGCCAGAGCGTACCGGAAGTGAAGTACATCTTTGAACTGAACCCGGATCACGCCCTGGTGAAACGCGCGGCCGAGACACAGGACGAGACACGCTTTGCCGAGTGGGTTGAACTTCTGCTGGATCAATCCCTGCTGGCCGAGCGCGGCACGCTGGAAGATCCAAACCAGTTTATCAAGCGCGTGAATGCGTTGCTGTTAGCGTAATCATTTCATACAGCCCTCTCCCCCGGGAGAGGGCTTTCTAATATATTCCCCTCATTAACCGTTTCAGCCTTCCCGCCTTCCTTGAGCCACATTCGTTCTGATGGTATTGTTTAGCGCTTTTGAAAAATTGAACCAACTTTTGAGGGGATTTTCGCAATGCGTATTATTCTGCTTGGCGCTCCGGGCGCGGGTAAAGGAACTCAGGCTCAGTTCATCATGGAGAAATACGGTATTCCGCAAATCTCTACCGGTGACATGCTCCGTGCCGCTGTTAAATCTGGCTCCGAGCTGGGCAAACAGGCGAAAGACATTATGGACGCCGGCAAGCTGGTGACCGATGAGCTGGTGATCGCGCTGGTTAAAGAACGCATTACTCAGGAAGATTGCCGCAACGGTTTCCTGCTGGACGGCTTCCCACGTACCATTCCTCAGGCTGATGCCATGAAAGAAGCGGGCATCAACGTGGATTACGTGCTGGAGTTCGACGTACCGGACGAACTGATCGTTGACCGTATCATCGGTCGTCGCGTACACGCCGCGTCTGGCCGCGTTTACCACATCAAATTCAACCCGCCTAAGGTTGAAGGCAAAGACGACGTGACCGGCGAAGAGCTGACCACCCGTAAAGACGATCAGGAAGAGACCGTGCGTAAGCGCCTGGTGGAATACCATCAGATGACTGCTCCGCTGATCGGCTACTACTCTAAAGAAGCGCAAGCGGGTAATACCAAATACGCCAAAGTCGACGGCACCAAGCCTGTCGCAGAAGTCCGTGCAGAGCTGGAAAAAATCCTCGGCTAATCGCACCTCTCTCACCCGGTTTCCCGGGTGAGAAAAATTCTCATCTCACCTCTTACTGCAATTGGTTCCGTTTACGCACTTTTCAGATACACTTATCAGCCTGTTAAAAGGTTATGAGGCGTGAATGAGTCAGGCGAAAACCGGCATCCTGCTTGCCAATCTAGGTACCCCCGAAGCCCCAACCCCCGCAGCGGTCAGCCGTTATCTGCGTCAGTTTCTGAGCGATACGCGCGTTGTGGATACCCCACGCCTGCTGTGGTGGCCACTGCTGCGCGGCGTGATCCTGCCGATCCGTTCCCCGCGCGTGGCAAAACTCTATCAGTCCGTCTGGATGGAAGAGGGCTCGCCGCTGATGGTCTACAGCCGTCGTCAGGAGAAAGCGCTCGCCGCCCGTCTGCCGGATACGCCCGTTGTGCTCGGTATGAGCTACGGTAAACCATCCCTGGAAAGCGCCGTTGATAAACTGCTGGCGCAGGGCGTGGACCATATCGTGGTGCTGGCGCTCTATCCGCAATACTCCTGCTCCACCGTGGCCGCCGTCTGGGACGAGCTGGCACGTATTCTGGCGACCCGCCGCCGTATTCCTTCCGTGACCTTTATTCGCGACTACGCGGATAACGACATGTATATCAATGCCCTTGCCAGCAGCGCCCGCGCCTCCTTTGCAAAACACGGCGAGCCGGATCTGCTGTTGCTCTCCTATCACGGTATTCCGCAGCGATTTGCCGACGAAGGGGATGACTACCCGCAGCGCTGCCGCGATACCACCCGTGAGCTGGTCTCCGCCCTTGGCCTGCCGCCGGAGAAGGTGATGATGACCTTCCAGTCGCGCTTTGGTCGCGAGCCGTGGTTGACTCCTTATACCGACGAGACCCTCAAAATGCTGGGTGAGAAGGGAGTGAAACATATTCAGGTGATGTCGCCGGGCTTTGCGGCAGACTGTCTGGAGACGCTGGAGGAGATCGCGGTGCAAAACCGGGAGTTCTTCCTCGAAGCGGGCGGGGAAAAGTATGAGTACATTCCGGCGCTGAACGACGACCCTGAACACATCGAGATGATGGTCTCCCTGGTGACCAACAGCCGCTAATCGCACTCCGGGCCGGGTTTATGCTACCATTTCCGGCCCAACCGTCACTCGTAGCACTGAACATGAAATTTCCCGGTAAACGCAAATCCAAACACTACTTTCCCGTTAACGCCCGCGATCCGCTCCTGCAGCAAATTCAGCCGGAAAATGAGACCAACGCCGCCTGGGTGGTGGGTATCGATCAGACGCTGGTGGACATCGAAGCCAAAGTGGACGATGCGTTTGTCGCGCGTTACGGCCTGAGCGCCGGGCACTCTCTGGTGATCGAAGATGATGTGGCGGAAGCGCTCTATCAGGAGCTGGTGCGGAATAACCTGATCACCCATCAGTTTGCCGGGGGCACTATCGGCAACACCATGCACAACTACTCGGTGCTGGCCGATGACCGCTCCGTGCTGCTGGGCGTGATGTGCAGCAACATCGAAATTGGCAGCTACGCCTACCGCTATCTGTGCAACACCTCCAGCCGTACCGATCTGAACTACCTCCAGGGCGTGGACGGGGCAATTGGCCGCTGCTTTACGCTGATCGGCGAATCCGGAGAGCGCACCTTCGCCATCAGCCCGGGGCACATGAATAAGCTGCGCGCCGAGAGCATCCCGGAAGAGGTGATTGCCGGGGCATCAGCGCTGGTCTTGACCTCCTATCTGGTGCGCTGCAAGCCGGGTGAGCCAATGCCGGAAGCGACCATGAAGGCGGTGGAGTACGCGAAGAAGTACAACGTGCCGGTGGTCCTGACGCTGGGCACCAAATTCGTGATCGCCGATAACCCTGAGTGGTGGCAGGCGTTCCTGAAAGAGCACGTCTCTATTCTGGCGATGAATGAAGAAGAGGCCGAAGCCCTGACCGGCGAAAGCGATCCGCTCCTGGCGTCTGACAAGGCGCTGGACTGGGTCGATCTGGTGCTCTGCACCGCCGGGCCGGTTGGCTTGTATATGGCCGGTTTCACCGAAGAAGAGGCGAAACGCAAAACCCAGCATCCGCTGCTGCCGGGGGCGATTGCCGAGTTTAACCAGTTTGAGTTCAGCCGCGCCATGCGCCACAAAGATTGCGTTAACCCGCTGCGCATCTTCTCCCACATCGCCCCGTACATGGGCGGGCCAGAGAAGATCATGAACACCAACGGGGCAGGCGACGGCGCGCTGGCGGCGCTGCTGCACGACATCACCGCGAACGCCTTCCACCGCACCAACGTGCCGAACTCCAGCAAACACAAGTTCTCCTGGCTGACCTACTCGTCGCTGGCCCAGGTGTGTAAGTACGCGAACCGCGTGAGTTATCAGGTGCTGAACCAGCACTCACCGCGTCTGACGCGCGGCCTGCCGGAAAGAGAAGATAGTCTGGAAGAGTCGTACTGGGACAGGTAAAAGCAAAGCGGCAACCAGAGGTTGCCGCTTTTAGTGTTTGTTCCCTCTCCCTGTGGGAGAGGGCCAGGGTGAGGGCATCAGGCCGCAAAAATTTTACCCCGTCACCACCGCTTCCACCGGCGGTTTCTCCAGCAGCGACAGCATGGTATTGGCAATCTCACGCTCGCCCATCACCACCTGATTCGCGCCGCGCTCCATAATGTATTCCACTTCGTCGTCATAATGCGCCCGGGCGATAATCTCCAGGTGCGGGTATTTTTCGCGGGCGGAGACCACAATCTCACCGGCTTCGTAACCGTTAGGGATAGTCAGCAGCAGCCAGCGCGCGCAGTCCAGATGCGCCAGATTCATGATCTCTTCGTTCGCCGCATTGCCCAGTACCGCACGAATACCGCGCTCGCGCAGCTCGTCCACCCGGGTGCGGGAGGTTTCAATCACCACCAGCGGAATTCCCTGCGCCATCAGTTTCTCACCTAACAGGCTACCGACGCGGCCAAAGCCGACCAGCAGGGCATGGTTGCAGATATCCACCGGGATCTGTTTCTCTTCTTCCGTCGCCTCTTCCAGCGTCTGCTCTTCGAGGGTTTCGGTTTTCTCGAGGTATTTTTCCAGCAGCGCGAACAGCACCGGGTTGAGCATAATCGAGAGGATCGCCCCCGCCAGTACCAGGTTTTGTCCGGCCTGCGGCAGCAGATCCAGCGCCATGCCCAGTCCGGCCAGGATAAAGGCAAACTCACCAATCTGCGCCAGGCTGGCGGCGATGGTGAGCGCGGTACGCGGCGAGTGGCCGAACAGACGCACCAGGAAGAACGCGGCAACCGACTTACCAAAGATGATGATCGCCAGGGTGCCCAGCACCGCCAGCGGCTGGTCAATCAGCACCAGCGGGTCGAACAGCATCCCGACGGAGACGAAGAACAGCACCGCAAAGGCGTCGCGCAGGGGCAGGGTATCGTGGGCGGCACGGTGGCTCAGTTCCGATTCGTTCAGCACCATTCCGGCGAAGAAGGCACCCAGAGCGAAGGAGACATCAAACAGCTCGACGGCGCCAAAGGCGATACCCAGCGCCAGAGCCAGTACCGCAAGGGTAAACAGCTCGCGGGAGCCGGTAGCGGCGCTGCGGGAGAGGATCCACGGCACCAGGCGGCGGCCTACCAGCATCATAATGGCGATAAACGCCACCACCTTACCGATGGTAATACTCATATCCAGCGCCAGGGTGGCAAAGCCGACGTTGTCTTTTTCAAGCATTCCGGCGACCGCAGGCAGCAGCACCAGGGTTAAGACCATCACCAGATCTTCAACAATCAGCCAGCCAATGGCGATCTGCCCTCGCTGGCTGTCAATCAACTGTCTCTCTTCAAGCGCGCGCAGCAGCACCACGGTACTGGCGGTGGAAAGACAGAGGCCAAACACAATGCCGGTCATCAGCGGCCAGCCCAGCATCGCTGAAAGCGCCATACCCAGCAACGTCGCCACGGCTATCTGGGCGATCGCACCGGGAATGGCGATCGACTTTACCGCCATCAAATCCTTCAGGGAGAAATGCAAACCAACACCGAACATCAGCAGGATCACGCCAAGCTCCGCCAGCTCCGGGGCAAGTTTAGTATCAGCAACAAAACCTGGGGTAAAAGGACCGGCTAACACGCCCGCTAATAAATAGCCCACCAGAGGCGAAATGCGAAGTTTGTTGGCAAGCATGCCGAGTATAAATGCGAGTACAAGTCCACCGACAATGGTGGTGATAAGCGGTGTGGCGTGATGCATTCCGTCTCCTTTCGTTGCTGAGTTAATCCATTTTTGGTTCAAAACCAAAAAGCCGAGTAATAGTTTATGACAAATTTAATGATTATGTTTATGAATAATTATTGAAATTTGAGTAAAACAGCAATAAGGGTTAAACGGAAGCAGAACAGGACGATTTTTACGAGGCTGTGCTAAGAAAGGCTTATGGCAGTAGGGGAGGTTGCGGCCAAACCTGGAGTTTGACCGCGGATAAATCAGGCTTTATGCCGGTTATCAGGCAGGAATATGGTCAACATCCCGAGAAGTGGCAGGAAAGCGCAGATTTTGTAGACCAAAAAGATGCTGGTATGGTCTGCAATCAGCCCTAATACCGCCGCGCCAAGGCCACCCATCCCAAAGGCAAATCCAAAAAACAGCCCGGAAACCATGCCGATACGCCCCGGTAACAGCTCCTGGGCATACACCAGAATGGCAGAAAAGGCAGACGCGAGGATAAAACCAATGATCACGGTTAAAACCCCCGTCCACCACAGGGTTGCATAGGGCAAAATAAGGGTGAAAGGCGCTACGCCGAGGATAGAGCCCCAAATCACATATTTACGCCCAATCTTGTCCCCCAGCGGCCCGCCAATAAACGTCCCCGCGGCCACCGCAAAGAGGAAGGCGAAGAGGTGAAACTGGGCGTTTTGCACCGATAATCCGAATTTTTCCATCAAATAAAAGGTGTAATAGCTGCTGATGCTCGCCATGTAGAAGTATTTGGAGAAAATCAGCATCAGCAGGATGCTGACCGCCAGAATCACCTTGTTGCGCGGCAGGGGATTAATTACCGGCGCTTGTGGTTTGCCTTTATTAACCCGGTGCTGGGCAGCATACCAGCGGCTAATCTGGGCCAGCACCACGATAGCTAACAGCGCGGCCAGCACGAACCAGGCCACGTTACCTTTACCGTACGGGGCGATAATCACCGCCGCCAGCAGCGGGCCGAGGGAGCTGCCGAAGTTACCGCCCACCTGGAACAGCGACTGCGCCAGCCCGTGACGGCCACCGGAGGCCATGCGTGCCACGCGGGACGACTCGGGGTGGAAGACCGACGAGCCGGTACCCACCAGCGCGGCGGCCACTAATACGCCCTCAAAGCTGCCTGCCATCGCCAGCAGGATCAGGCCGCTCAGGGTAAAGCACATGCCAATCGGCAGCGACCACGGCATCGGATATTTATCCGTCCAGTAGCCCACCACCGGTTGCAGCAGCGACGACGCCAGCTGGAAGGTGAGGGTGATCATGCCGATCTGGACAAAGGTAAGAGAGAACTCGGACTGTAATAACGGATAGATCGCCAGAATAAGCGACTGGATCATATCGTTAAGCAGATGCGAAAGACTGATTGCGCCGAGAATACCAAATGAGGTGCGAGCCTTAGCAGCCGACACCGGTGGAGTAGATTCACTGATTGCCATAAATACCACGTCGATTGTTATAGGAAGTGCAGGATGTAATTATTATTCAGCTAACATACCTTCCCCCGACATTTGAGGAAAGTCGCAATTCTGAAAACTTATTTGTCTATTCTGCTTACTCGCTGTAATTTTTGCCTTTGTCTATGGATCAGGGAGTGAAGAAATGAAGTTAATGAAGCGAGGCGTCGCGCTGGCAATCATCGCGGCGTGCGGTCTGTTAAGCCTGCCTGCTCAGGCCTGGGAGCAGGATAAAACCTATAACATCACTATCCTGCATACCAACGATCATCACGGCCACTTCTGGCGCAGCGAATACGGCGAGTATGGCCTCTCGGCGCAGAAGACGCTGGTGGACGGGATCCGTAAAGAGGTCGCGGCGAAGGGCGGCAGCGTGCTGTTACTCTCTGGCGGCGACATTAATACCGGCGTGCCGGAATCGGATTTACAGGATGCAGAGCCCGATTTTCGCGGCATGAATTTGATCGGCTACGATGCGATGGCCGTCGGTAACCACGAGTTTGATAATCCAATCGACGTATTACGCCAGCAGGAGAAGTGGGCCAAATTCCCGTTCCTCTCCGCCAATATTTACCAGAAAAGCACCGGGGAGCGTTTATTTAAACCCTGGGCCATTTTCAAACGCCAGGATATTAAAATTGCCGTGGTGGGGCTGACCACCGATGACACGGCCAAAATTGGCAACCCGGAATATTTTACCGATATCGAATTCCGTAAACCGGCCGACGAAGCGAAGCTGGTGATCCAGGAATTACAGCAGAACGAAAAGCCGGACGTGATTATCGCCACGACCCACATGGGTCATTACGATAATGGTGACCACGGCTCGAACGCTCCGGGCGATGTTGAGATGGCGCGCAGCCTGCCGGCGGGTTCGCTGGCGATGATTGTCGGCGGTCACTCTCAGGATCCGGTCTGCATGGCCTCAGAGAATAAAAAGCAGGTCGATTATGTGCCAGGCACCCCCTGCGCGCCGGACAAGCAGAACGGGATCTGGATTGTGCAGGCCCATGAGTGGGGCAAATACGTAGGCCGCGCGGATTTCGAATTCCGTAATGGCGAGATGAAGCTGGTGCACTACCAGCTGATCCCGGTCAACCTGAAGAAGAAGGTGACTTACGATAACGGCCAGAGCGAGCGTGTTCTCTATACGCCGGAAATTGCGGAAAACCCGCAGATGCTCTCCCTGCTGTCACCGTTCCAGAATAAGGGCAAGGCGCAGCTGGATGTGAAGATCGGCACGCTCTCCGGCCGACTGGAAGGCGATCGCAGCAAGGTGCGTTTCGTGCAGACCAACATGGGTCATCTGGTGCTGGCCGCACAAATGGCACGTACCAATGCCGATTTCGCGGTGATGAGCGGCGGTGGGATCCGCGACTCCATTGAGGGCGGCGATATCACCTATAAAGATGTGCTCAAGGTGCAGCCGTTCGGCAACGTGCTGGTGTATGTCGATATGACCGGTAAAGAGGTGACGGACTATCTGACCGCGGTGGCGCAGATGAAGCCTGACTCCGGGGCCTATCCGCAGTTCGCCAACGTCAGCTTTGTGGCGAAGGGCGGGGTACTCAACGACCTGAAAATCAAAGGCGAACCGGTTGACCCAGCGAAAACCTACCGGATGGCGACGTTAAGCTTTAACGCCACCGGCGGCGATGGCTATCCGCACATTGATGATAAACCAGGCTATGTGAATACCGGCTTTATCGACGCCGAGGTGCTGAAGCAGTACATCCAGCAGAACTCTCCGCTGGATGTGAACGCGTATGAACCGAAAGGTGAGGTGAGCTGGCAGTAACGGAGCTGTTGTGCCGGGTGGCGGCTACGCCTTACCCGGCTTTTTATACAACACGTACGCCCGCCGCCATCGCCCGCTCCGGCGTTAATAACACGCTTTCGCTGGCATCATCGGTTTCCGCGCAGAGTAACATGCATTCAGAGGTTTCGCCGCGCATCTTCGCTTTCGCCAGATTACACAGCACCACCACCGTTTTCCCCATCAACGCCTCTTCCCGGTAATACGGCACCAGGCTGGTTACGGTTTGCAGCGTCCTGCCGCCCACATCAATCTGCGCAATATAGAGTTTGTCTGCGTTAGCGTGGCGCTTAACGTCCAAGATCGTTCCCACGCGGATCTCCAGCTTTGCAAAGTCATCGTAAGCTACCGTATCCATTCTCTCTCCTTGGTAAAATTTTACTAAATACTAGCACGGTATTTGCCGGAAGCAATGGGCAGTATATTTAGTAAAAACTGATGCATGTCCCGACTCATCCTTTACAATGGGTTATTACGTCGGGAATAAGGATAAACATGGCAACGCTCAAAGACATCGCGACGGAGGCTGGCGTCTCGCTGGCGACGGTATCCCGGGTTTTAAACGATGACCCAACGTTGAACGTAAAAGAAGAGACCAAACACCGCATTCTGGAGATTGCTGAAAAGCTGGAATATAAGAGCACAACGTCCCGCAAAATGCAGTCTGCCACTATGGGTCAGCAACACATCCTGGCGCTTTATAGCTATCAGCAAGAGCTGGAGATTAACGATCCCTACTACCTTGCCATCCGCCACGGCATTGAGACGCAGTGTGAAAAGCTGGGCGTCGACCTGAGCAACTGTTACGCCAATGCCACCCTGCCTGAGATTAAAAAACTCACCGGCGTACTGATCGTTGGCAAGCCCTCCTCAGCGATTCGCCGTACCGCGATGGCCTTAACGGACAACGTCTGCTTTATCGATTTTCACGAGCCCGGCAGCCAGTACGATTCCGTCGATATTGACCTCTCGCGCATCAGCAAGCAGATCATTGATTTCTTTATTCATCAGCATGTTAAGCGCATTGGTTTTATCGGCGGGGAAGATGAGCCCGGCAAAGCCGATATCCGCGAAGCCGCTTTCGTGGAGTATGGCCGTTTGAAAGGGGTAGTGTCAGAGCAGGATATCTGGCGCGGCGGTTTTTCCAGCTCATCCGGATATGAACTGGCAAAAACCATGCTGACACAGGCAAGCTGGCCCGGCGCGCTGTTTGTGGCCTCTGATTCGATAGCCATCGGCGTATTGCGCGCTATTCATGAAAAAGGGCTGTCGATCCCCGAGGATATTTCACTCATCAGCGTGAACGATATCCCGACCGCCCGCTTCACCTTCCCGCCACTTTCTACCGTGCGTATCCACTCGGAAATGATGGGCAGCCAGGGGGTTAACCTGCTGCTGGAAAAATCCCGCGATGGTCGTGCACTGCCGCTTCAGGTCTTTGTGCCGAGCGTGCTCAAACTGCGCGGTACTACCCGCTAATCCCCACGTTAAACACGCTGCCGGGCATGCCCGGCATTTTTTTTATTTGTGATCAAGTTAAAGCAAATCACCTTTACTGATTTTATTTAGTAAAATTTTTACTAAAATCCTCGGCAATGATGTTTACCCCTACAGGGAGATCGCATGAATCGCTGGGAAAATATTCAACTCACGCATGAGAACCGGCTCCCGCCGCGTGCGTATTTCTTCTCATATGACACTGTCGCGCAGGCTCGTACCTTTGCCCGCGAAGCCAGTGGCCACTTTTTATCACTCAGCGGCCAGTGGAATTTTCGTTTCTTCACGCATCCGCTGTATGTACCGGAAAGCTTCACCTCTGAGTACATGACCGGCTGGGACGACATTACTGTTCCGGCCATGTGGCAGATGGAAGGCCACGGCCAGCTGCAGTACACCGACGAAGGCTTCCCCTTCCCGATAGACGTTCCCTGGGTGCCTGCGGACAACCCAACCGGGGCGTATCAGCGCTACTTCACCCTGTCCGACACCTGGCAAAATAAGCAGACCCTCATCAAGTTTGACGGCGTCGAAACCTATTTCGAAGTCTATGTGAATGGTCAGTACATTGGCTTTAGCAAGGGCAGCCGACTGACCGCCGAGTTTGATATCAGCCATGCGGTGCACAGCGGACAAAACCTGCTGTGCGTGCGGGTGATGCAGTGGGCGGATTCCACCTACATTGAAGATCAGGACATGTGGTGGACGGCCGGCATTTTCCGCGATGTTTATCTGGTCGGAAAAAATCCCGCTCACGTGCGCGATTTCACCCTCAAAACCACCTTCGACGAGGCGTATCAGGACGCGACGCTCTTCTGTCAGCTTGAACTGGAAAACCTGGCCCCGCACGCATCAACCCTGTCGCTGGAGTATACTCTCTATGATGGCGAGGCGGTGCTCCAGCAGGGTACGACCGACAGCCTGACCGCGATCCGCGGCGCGGAAACCGCCTTCAGCATTGAGGTCAAACAGCCTCAGCAGTGGTCTGCCGAATCGCCCTATCTCTACCATCTGGTGATGACGTTAAAGGACGCGCACGGGCAGACGCTGGAAGTTATCCCGCAGCGCATCGGTTTCCGGGACATCAAGGTGCGCGACGGTCTGTTCTACGTCAACAACCGCTACCTGAAGCTGCACGGCGTAAACCGTCACGACAACGATCACCAGAAGGGCCGCGCCGTGGGCATGGATCGCGTCGAGCGCGACCTGATCCTGATGAAGCAGCACAACATCAACTCGGTACGCACCGCCCACTACCCCAACGATCCGCGCTTCTATGAACTGTGCGACCTCTACGGCCTGTTCGTGATGGCGGAAACGGATGTGGAATCTCACGGCTTTGCCAACGTCGGCGATCTGAGCCGCATCACGGACGATCCGGTATGGGAGCCCGTTTACGTTGAGCGCATCGAGCGACATATCCACGCCCAGAAAAACCATCCTTCAATCATCATCTGGTCGCTTGGCAACGAGTCCGGCTACGGCTGTAATATCCGCGCCATGGCCCGGGCGGCAAAGGCGCTGGATGATACGCGCCTGCTGCACTACGAAGAAGATCGCGACGCCGAGGTGGTGGATATCATCTCTACCATGTACACCCGCGTGCCGCTGATGAATCTGTTCGGTGAGTATCCCCACGCTAAGCCACGCATCATCTGCGAATACGCCCACGCGATGGGCAACGGCCCTGGTGGCCTGACCGAGTATCAGAACGTCTTCGATCGCCACGACTGTATTCAGGGCCACTACGTCTGGGAGTGGTGCGACCACGGTATTCAGGCCACGGACGCCAGCGGCAATACGTATTACGCCTACGGCGGCGACTTTGGTGATTACCCGAATAACTATAACTTCTGCCTCGACGGGCTGATCTACTCAGACCAAACGCCAGGTCCTGGCCTGCGTGAATATAAGCAGGTGATTGCCCCGGTCAAGCTGCGCTGGCAGAGCGGCGAGCTGCACGTTGAAAACCGCTACTGGTTCACCAGCCTGGACGATTACACCCTGCTCGCCGAGGTGCGTGCGGAAGGGGAAACGCTCTACAGCCAGCCGCTGGTCATCACCGGCCTTGCTCCCAACAGCGCACGCAGCATGCCTCTCGACCTGCCCGAACCCGATGAACGCGAAACGTTCCTGACCGTGCGCATCAGCAAAAACAGCCGCACGCGCTACAGCGAAGCCGGGCACGAGATCGCGGTGTATCAGTTCCCGTTAAACGCGTGCACGGCTCATGCCACGCCGTTTATTAACGCCAACGCGACGCCGCTGTTGCTGGAAGAGGATCGCCTGAGCTGCAGCGTGACCGGGCATAACTTCCGCGCCAGCTTCTCAAAAGTGACGGGAAAACTCTGCTCCTGGCAGGTTAACGGTGAGGAAAACATCACCCGCGAACCGAAGATTAACTTTTTTAAACCGATGATTGATAACCACAAGCAGGAGTATGAGGGACTCTGGCAACCCAACCACCTGCAGATCATGCAGGAGCATCTGCGCGGTTTCGAGGTTGAGCATCAGGACGATGCGGTCATCATCACGACCCGCAGCCTGATTGCCCCGCCGGTGTTTGATTTTGGTATGCGCTGCACCTATCGCTGGCGCATTGCCGCCGACGGGCAAATCAACGTAGAGCTGAGCGGTGAACGCTACGGCGATTATCCGCACATCATTCCCTGCATCGGCTTTACGCTCGGCATCAACGGCGAATTCGACCAGGTGAGCTATTACGGACGCGGGCCAGGAGAGAACTACCCGGACAGCCAGCATGCCAGCACCATAGACCTGTGGCATACCACGGTGGATGAGATGTTTGAAAACTACCCGTTCCCGCAGAACAACGGTAACCGCCAGCAGGTGCGCTGGGCAACGCTTGCCAACCGCCACGGCAGCGGCCTGCTGGTGGTGCCTCAGCAACCCATTCACTTCAGCGCCTGGCACTACACGGCAGAGAACATTCACGCCGCACAGCACTGCAACGAACTGCGGCGCTGCGAGGACATCACCCTCAATCTCGACCATCAGGTCCTGGGCTTAGGCTCCAATTCCTGGGGAAGCGAAGTGCTGGACAGCTGGCGCGTCTGGTTCAGACCGTTCCGCTACGGTTTTACCCTGCTCCCGCTGGAAGGCGGACAAACCGCCGCGCAGACGCTGGCGCGCCATCGGTTCGGCACCGGTTTCTTCTCCATGAATTCACACAGCGAGGCAGAAAAATGATCGTTCTGGATAGCCTGGAACAGTTCCAGCAGCTTTACCGTGCGGGCCGTAAATGGCAGCGCTGCGTAGAGGCCATCAACAATATCGACCACATCCAGCCCGGTGTTGCCCACTCGATTGGCGATTCGCTGGCTTACCGCGTGACCCGCGATGCCAGCACCGACGCGCTGTTCGTCGGTCATCGCCGCTATTTCGAGGTGCATTACTACCTGCAGGGGGTGCAAAAAATTGAGTATGCCGCAAAAGAAGCCCTTCAGCTTGTGGAGTGCTACCGCGATGAAACCGACCGCGAATATCTGAAAGGTGTGGGTCATACCGAACAGGTGCGCGAGGGGCATGTCGTGATTTGTGAGAATCATGAGGCGTATCGCTTTATCAGTGATACGCCGGCAAAAAAAGTCGTCCTCTATGTGACCGTCGAAGACGGTTATTTCCATAACAAATAATAATCCAGTGGTGCCAGTGAAGCACCGCTCTCCTCCTCGTACCCGGAGAAATATTATGTCTGGAACCACTAAGCGTAATACCATCGGCAAATTCGGCCTGCTGTCGCTGACCTTTGCCGCTGTATTCAGTTTTAACAACGTGATTAATAACAACATCGAGCTGGGGCTTGCCTCCGCGCCGATGTTCTTTTTAGCCACCTTGTTCTACTTCATTCCTTTCTGCTTAATTATCGCGGAGTTTGTCTCCCTGAATAAAAACTCCGAAGCAGGTGTGTACGCCTGGGTGAAAAGTTCGCTGGGTGGGCGTTGGGCGTTTATTACCGCCTACACCTACTGGTTCGTGAACCTGTTCTTCTTCACCTCGTTATTACCGCGCGTCATTGCCTACGCCTCTTACGCCTTTTTGGGATATGAGTACATTCTTACGCCGTTCGCCACCACGGTACTGAGCATGGTGCTGTTTGCCTTCTCGACCTGGGTGTCTACCAACGGGGCGAAGATGCTGGGGCCGATCACGTCTGTGACCTCTACGCTCATGCTGCTGTTGACCCTTTCCTATATTCTGCTGGCAGGTGCCGCGCTCATGGGCGGCGTACAGCCAGCCGACCCGATTACCGTTGACGCGATGATCCCTGACTTCAACTGGGCCTTCCTCGGCATCACCACCTGGATATTCATGGCCGCCGGGGGCGCAGAGTCCGTTGCCGTGTACGTTAACGACGTCAAGGGCGGCTCAAAATCCTTCGTTAAGGTGATCATTCTGGCGGGGATTTTCATCGGCGTGCTCTATTCTATCTCCTCCGTGCTGATTAACGTCTTTATCAGCAGTAAGGAGCTGAAGTTTACCGGCGGCTCGGTGCAGGTGTTCCATGGTCTGGCGGTATGGTTTGGCCTGCCGGAAGTGCTGATGAACCGCTTTGTCGGCCTGGTCTCCTTTACCGCGATGTTCGGCTCCCTGCTGATGTGGACGGCCACCCCGGTCAAAATCTTCTTCTCTGAAATCCCGAGCGGCATTTTTGGGCCAAAAACGGTGGCGCTGAACGAGAATGGCGTCCCGGCGCGGGCGGCGTGGATCCAGTATTTGATCGTCATTCCGTTAATGATTATCCCAACCATGGGATCGAATACCGCGCAGGAGCTGATGAACACCGTCATCAACATGACCGCCGCTGCCTCTATGCTGCCGCCGCTGTTCATCATGCTGGCTTACCTGAATCTGCGCCGCAAGCTCGATCATCTCCCGCGCGATTTCAAAATGGGCTCACGCACCACGGGTATTGTGGTGGTGTCGATGCTGATTGTGATTTTTGCCATCGGCTTTGTGGCTTCAACTTTCCCTACCGGTGCCAATATTATGACGATTATTTTCTATAACGTCGGTGGCATTGTTTTATTCCTCGGCTTTGCCTGGTGGAAATACAGCAAATACGTCAAGGGATTATCAAAAGAACAACAACAAATAGAAGCGTTACCTGCATCAAATATTCATTAACAGTGAAGATGTGAATATTTTATCATTGGGATAAGTGCATGAAAATTAAAAATAAAATAATTTGGATACTGGCTATCCTCTCTTTCTGCTGCCCTGCATTTGCCGCAGAAGACGCCCGGCCTGCTGAACATGATGATACCCGAACCCCGGAAATCACCTCTCCATCATTTCGTTTTGATGGCGAACTGGGGGTTGGCGGATATATGGATTTAGAAGGTCAGGATAAACATAAATACAGTGACGGGACCTATATTGAGAGCGGTCTGGAAATAAAGCACGGGCACTGGTTCGGCCTGATTTATGGCGAAGGCTGGACCGTACAGGCTGACCATCAGGGAAACGCCTGGGTGCCCGATCACAGCTGGGGCGGGTTTGAAGGTGGGCTTAACCGCTTTTACGGCGGCTACAAAACCGACAACAGCACCGAGATCATGCTCAGCCTGCGTCAGGACTCCTCCCTCGATGACCTGCAGTGGTGGGGGGACTTCACGCCCGATCTGGGCTATGTGATCCCCAACACCCGCGACATTATGTATGCGCTGAAAGTACAGAACCTCTCCGGGAACCTGCGCTATAGCGTCACCGCCACGCCTGCGGGGCACCATGACGAGAGCAAAGCCTGGCTGCACTTTGGCAAATACGATCGCTATGACGATAAGTATACCTATCCGGCGATGGCCAACGGTTATATCCAGTATGACATCGTCAAAGACGTCACCTGGATGAACGGCCTTGAAGTCACGGATGGCACCGGTCAGCTCTATTTAACCGGCATTCTGTCGCCCAACCTGGCGGCGCGCGCCTGGCATCACACCGGCCGGGCCAGCGGTAAAGACGTCCCCGGCACAGAGACCGGCTATATGGTCAGCGCTATGGTTGAAGCGTTAAAAGGCGTTTATCTCTCCACCGCTTACAGCTATGCAAAGCACCGCCCGGACAATGCCGCCGATGAAACGACCTCATTTATGCAGTTCGGTATCTGGTACGAGTACGGCGATGGGCGTTTTGCTACCGCTGCCGACAGCCGCTTCTATATGAAAAATGCCTCCGGCGACCCGAGCGATCGGATCTTCCTGATGCAATACGTCTACTGGTAAAAGGATCTTCCACCATGAAACTCAGCCTTACACCACTGGCCTGCGCGCTGGCGCTCAGTTTTTCGGCTCACGCCGCCAGCACAGCTGATTTTAAAAACGTCATCAACCGTACCGGTGCCCCGGCGTACATGCACGATTTCGACTATGACGACCACCAGCGTTTTAATCCCTTTTTCGATTTGGGCGCCTGGCATGGGCATTTACTGCCGAACGGGCCGCAGACCCAGGGAGGATTTCCCGGCATAGCGCTTCTCACCGAAGAGTACATCAACTTTATGGCGACGAATTTCGATCGCCTGAGTGTGTATCAGAACGGCAAAAAAGTGGATTTTACCCTTGAGGCTTACAGCATTCCCGGCGCGCTGGTGCAGACGCTAAATGCCAAAGATGTACAGATCGCGATGACGCTGCGCTTTGCCACCGCGCGCACCTCGCTGCTGGAAACCCGTATCACCAGCAAGACACCGCTCGACCTGGTGTGGGATGGCAAACTGCTGGAAAAGCTGGAGGCGAAAGAGGGCAAACCGCTGTCGGATAAAACTATCGACGGCGCGTATCCGGATTACCAGCGCAAGCTGGTCTCCACCCGTGACGGCCTGAAAGTGACCTTTGGCAAAGTGCGTTCCACCTGGGATCTGCTGACCTCCGGCAGTTCCGAATATCAGGTGCATAAATCCATCCCCGTCGACACCACCGTCGACGGGCATCGCTTTACCAGCCGGGCGCACATTACCGGCAGCACCACGCTGTATACCACCTATTCCCATCTGCTCAACGCGGATGAGGTGAAGCGGGAGCAGATGCCGATCCGCGATATTCTGGCGCGCCCGGCCGCCTATATGACGGCCTCGCAACAGCGTTGGGAAGGCTATTTGCAGAAAGGGTTAACCAACCCAAACGCGACGCCAGAGCAAACCCGCGTGGCGGTGAAAGCCATCGAAACGCTGAACGGCAACTGGCGCTCACCGGGCGGCGCGGTGCGTTATAACACGGTGACGCCATCCGTCACCGGACGTTGGTTCTCCGGCAACCAGACCTGGCCGTGGGATACCTGGAAACAGGCATTTGCCATGTCGCATTTCAACCCGGAGATCGCCAAAGAGAACATTCGCGCGGTCTTCTCCTGGCAAATCAAACCCGACGATCCGGTCCGCCCGCAGGATGCCGGCTTTGTGCCGGATCTTATCGCCTGGAACCTGAGCCCGGAACGCGGCGGGGACGGCGGCAACTGGAACGAGCGCAATACCAAACCGAGCCTTGCCGCGTGGTCAGTGATGGAGGTGTACAACACCACTCAGGACAAGGCCTGGCTGGCAGAGATGTACCCTAAACTGGTGGCCTACCACGACTGGTGGCTACGCAACCGCGACCATAACGGCAACGGCGTGCCGGAGTACGGCGCGACGGGTGATAAAGCCCATAATACCGCCAGCGGTGAGATGCTCTTCACGGTGAAAAAAGGTGATAAAGAGGAATCGCTTTCCGGTCTGAACAACTATGCCCGTGTGGTCGACAAGGGCCATTACGACAGTCTGGAGATCCCAGCGCAGGTTGCAGCCTCGTGGGAATCGGGGCGGGATGACGCCGCCGTCTTCGGTTTTATCGATCAATCCCAGCTGGATAAATACGTCGAAAACGGCGGCAAACGCAGCGACTGGGCGGTGAATTTTGCCGAAAACCGCGACAAAGAGGGCAGGCTATTGGGCTATTCGCTGCTGCAGGAGTCCGTCGACCAGGCGAGCTATATGTACAGCGACAATCACTATCTGGCACAGATGGCGAGCCTGCTGGGGAAAGAGCAGGAGGCCAGCCACTACCGCCAGCTGGCGGATAAGCTCGCGACCTACATCAATACCTGCATGTTCGACGCGAAAAGCGGTTTTTACTATGACATTCGCATCGAGGATAAACCGCTTCAGAATGGCTGTGCGGGTAAACCGATCGTCGAGCGCGGCAAAGGCCCGGAAGGCTGGTCGCCGCTGTTTAACGGTGCGGCAACGCAGGAGCATGCTAATGCCGTGGTGAAGGTGATGCTGGATCCGAAAGAATTCAACACTTATGTGCCGCTCGGGACGGCCGCGCTTACCAACCCGGCATTTGGCCCGGATATCTACTGGCGCGGCCGGGTCTGGGTCGACCAGTTCTGGTTTGGCCTGAAAGGGATGCAACGCTATGGCTATCGGGAACAGGCACAAACGCTGGCTGAAAACTTCTTTAAGCACGCAAAGGGGTTAACTTCTGACGGCCCGATCCAGGAAAACTACAATCCGCTGAACGGCGCGCAGCAAGGCGCCCCCAACTTCTCCTGGAGCGCAGCACATCTGTACATGTTGTATAACGACTTTTTCCGTAAACATTAACGGAGGAGCGGTATGCTGTGCCGGGTAAGGCGAAGCCGCCACCCGGTGCTTTTTACTCCCGACGCGCAATATCCGCAAACTGCGCATCGAGCATTCTGGCCAGATCGCTGGCCGCCAGCTCAATATCCAGCCCGCGCTTGCCGCCCGAAATATAGATCGTCTCAAAAGTCTGAGAGGGCGCATCAATCAGCGTCGGCAGGCGCTTTTTCTGCCCCAGCGGGCTAATTCCCCCCACCAGATACCCGGTTGTGCGCTGGGCCACCATCGGGTCGGCCATATCCACTTTTTTGGCGCCCAGCGCCTTTGCGACCTTCTTGAGATCCAGCTGTCCGGCAACCGGCGTCACCGCGACGGCGAGATGCTTCATATCGCCATTGACCGCTACCAGCAGAGTTTTATAAACCTGGTCGGCATTCAGCCCCAGCTTACGCACCACTTCATCGCCAAAATTGGTTTCGTTCGGATCGTGGTCGTAGGTATGGATCCGGAAAGTGATTTTGTTTTTTTCGAGTAATTTAACGGCGGGAGTCATAGCAATCCTTCTTAGCCCGGACAATAAACGCCCTAAGCATACGCCTCAGAAGAGGCTAAAAAATAGCACCATCTTGCGCATATAGTGTTGGCAGTGATGGTCACTTTGAGCGACAATCGGCTCAACCGGGGGTCTCCTCCGGCATAATAACAACGATGAAATTCCTCTTTGACGGGCCAATAGAAATATTGGCCACTTTTTTATCTCAGCAACGACGGCAAATTTCCCTCGCCGTATAAATGTAATGCCCCCACCGCCACCACATAGCGTCCCGCAGGCAGCGCGTGCAGCTTCTCGCACCACGCCTGGTTACGCTCGTGCATAAGCACGTCATACAGCGATTCGCTGAAGGTCGCCGGGAGCGCCAGCCTGTCGACGACAGGGGGCGAATCCAGCCACCAGCTCACCATAGTCTGCAGCAGGCGCGCGTTGGTATGCCAGTGAGTCAGGGTATCTTCCAGCAGCAGTAACCCGTCGTTCGGCATCTGGCGCAGCAGGGCAATCTGACTGTCGGCCCCTTCCAGCTCGATAATGGGCAGCTGCTGCGCGCGTGCGGCATTCAACAGCTGATAATCAATGCCGTAATCCCCCCGCAGCCCCAGACGCTGTGCCTGGGTGGCCTGCAACACCATCGCGATCTGCCACAGCGGCTGGCTCTCCAGCATGGACAGCGATAACCCCAGCTCGTCGGCAAGCCGCTCCAGCTCCGCCAGCTGACTGGCGCTGAGACGCTCATTCAGCGGAGGCGGGATCGCCAGCCCCTCAAAGGGCGACTCATTACCTGAGATATCCGCTTCCACGATCAGCGCATCGGCGTGACGCAGCCTGGCGATCAGCCCCTCGGGTAGAGGAGACATATCCCGGGTGCCCATATGGATGCTGCCGACCAGATGCAGATGCTGCCCGCCGGGCAGGGAAATATCGAGGCCCGGCCAGCGATAGCGGCGGGGGAACAGGGCGCGAAACGATGCTTTTATACGTTGAAACAGACTCATACGCGCTCCATGAAGGGAAAAATTCATGCTAGCGCGTGGGGAAGGGCGGTGCAAGACGTCCTTGTCTTATGCACCTTGTTACTCTTTAGGTTTAAAGCGCAGCAGGCGGTTGGCATTGCTCACCACGGTAATCGAGGAGAGGGCCATCGCGGCACCCGCCACCACCGGGTTGAGCAGCGTTCCGGTCAGCGGCCAGAGGATCCCGGCGGCGACTGGAATGCCGATGACGTTATAGACAAAGGCCCCCAGCAGGTTCTGCTTCATGTTGCGCAGGGTGGCTTTCGAGATAGCGAGCGCGTCGGCCACCCCCATCAGGCTGTGGCGCATCAGGGTAATAGCCGCCGTTTCGATAGCCACATCACTGCCGCCGCCCATCGCAATCCCGACATCCGCCTGGGCCAGCGCCGGGGCGTCGTTAATGCCGTCGCCAATCATCGCCACCTGGCGACCCTGGCCCTGCAATTTGATGATTGCGTCCGCTTTGCCATCCGGCAACACTCCGGCGATCACCTCATCAATACCGGCCTCGCGGGCGATAGCCTGAGCGGTGACGGCGTTGTCACCGGTGAGCATCACCAGACGATAGCCCGCGCGGTGCAGGCGTTGCAGTGCGCTAACGCTGTCAGCGCGCAGCGGATCGCGAACGGCAAACAGCGCCGCGATGTGACCCTCCACCGCCAGCAGTACCGGGGTGGCGCCCTGAGCGGCATGGGCCTGCAGCTGCGCATCCAGCGCCCCGGTGTCGATGCCGTTTTCTGCCAGCAGGGCCTGGTTGCCCAACAGCAGCGCATGGCCATCGACCTCTCCGCTGACCCCCAGCCCGCGCAGGGTACGGAAGTTACTTACCTGCGGTAACACTGTGTCCGCTTTCTCCAGAATGGCCCGCGCCAGCGGGTGACTGGAACCTTGTTCGAGCGCGGCGGCCAGGCGCAGGGCCTCGGCGGCATCAATCCCACCCGTCGTCTCGACGGCAACCACCTGCGGTTTACCCTCGGTGAGGGTCCCGGTTTTATCAAACACCAGCGTATCCAGGGTGCTGGCGCGCTGCAGGGCGTCGGCATCACGCACCAGCACGCCGGACTCCGCGGCACGACCCACGCCGGAGATAATCGACATCGGCGTCGCCAGCCCTAGGGCACACGGACAGGCGATGATCAGCACCGTGGTGGCGATCACCAGGGTGTAGACGATCTGTGGCGCGGGGCCAAAGAAGTACCAGATAGCGGCGCTGAACAGGGCAATCCCCACCACCACCGGCACGAAGATGGCGGAAATCTTATCTGCCAGCTTGCCGATCTCCGGCTTGCTGCTCTGGGCCTGGCGCACCATACGGATGATGCGCGACAGGGTGGTGTGGCTGCCGACCGCGCTGGCGCGGAACAGCACGCTGCCATCCTGCACCACCGTACCGGCGTGGATGCTCTCTCCGTCGCTTTTCTGCTGCGGCACCGGTTCGCCGGTAAGCATCGCTTCGTCAAACCAGGCTTCGCCCTGGGTGATCTCCCCGTCTACCGGGACGCGATCGCCAGTGGTGAGGCGCAGGATCATCCCGGCCTGAACCTCCGCCAGGGGCAGGTTCTGTTCACCATTTTCCGTCACCACCCGGGCGGTCGGCGGGGTTAAATCGAGCAATCTTTCCAGCGCTTTCGAGGAGCGCTGACGGGCCCGCGCCTCCAGCATATGGCCGAGGTTAATCAGGCCGATAATCATCGCGCTGGCTTCATAATAGAGGTGGCGGGCTTCCATCGGGAACCACTGCGGCCAGAGGTTAACGCTCATCGAGTAGAGCCACGCCGCGCCAGTACCCAGCGCCACCAGCGTGTCCATGGTGGCGGTGCGGTTTTTCAGGCTCTTCCAGGCGCTGGTATAAAAATGGCCGCCGGCGACGATCATCACCCCGAGGGTGAGAATGCCGATCGCCAGCCACAGGGTGCGGTTGTCGTCGGTGACCATCATGTTGTCGCCGAGCATTCCCCAGCCCATCACCGGGATCCCCACCAGCAGGGCAACAATCGCCTGCCAGCGAAAACGTTTCATGGTGGCGATGGCGGTCTCCTGCTGGCGCTCCCGGCGCTTGAGGTCGTCTTCAATCGCCTCGGCACCGTAGCCCGCTTTTTCAACGGCCTGGACTAAATCAGCGGCGGAGGCACTGCCCATAATCAGCGCAGTGCGTTCCGCCAGGTTGACCCGTGCCTGTGCCACACCCGGTACCGCCTGGAGGGCGTTCTGGACCCGGGTCACGCAGCTGGCGCAGCTCATGCCGTTGATCAACAGCTGTTGGCTGTCATCACTGTCGTGAGCTGCCGGAAGCTCAGAGGGGGCCGCTGTCAGTGCTTCCGACGGCGTTGTTGACGCTGTCAGCGGATCAGTCTTTGGGTGGCTTAACACCGCGCCGTAACCGGCCTGTTTAATGGTGTCGATCAGGGCATCGGCGCTGGCGCTGCCGGTCACGGCGGCGTGGTCGATGGTGACCTCTGCGGTATCAACGTCCGGGCGTTGCTCCAGACTCTCTTTGACGCGTTTGACACAGTGGCCGCAGGAGAGGCCGTCCAGTGTCAGATCGATGGTGTGAGACATACGAATACTCCTTATAAATCTCCAGCCAGATATTGACCGGAGGGACACTTTCATCTAACTGTTATGAAGGTTAAACCTTCCATCAAGGGGAAGGTCAAGGGGGAAACGTGAATATCAGTGATGTTGCCAAAAAAACCGGCTTAACCAGCAAAGCGATCCGCTTTTACGAAGAGAAGGGGCTGGTGACGCCGCCGCTGCGCAGTGAGAACGGCTACCGGAGCTATACGCAAAAGCACCTCGATGAACTGACGCTGCTGCGCCAGGCCCGTCAGGTGGGGTTCAATCTGGATGAGTGCGGCGACCTGGTGAACCTGTTTAACGATCCCGCCCGGCACAGCGCCGATGTGAAAAGCCGGACCCTGGAGAAGGTGGCCGAAATCGAACGTCATATCCTGGAATTACAGGCGATGCGCGACCAGCTGCTGGCGCTGGCCGAAAGCTGCCCGGGGGATGAGAGCGCCGACTGCCCGATCATCGACAACCTCTCCGGTTGCTGCCACCGCAAGGCGAAGGCCTAACCGCGCGCCGGGTTGAGCATAAACACCACCGTCCCGCGATACCAGGGGGAGCGCTGGAGCTGCGCTTCGGCCTGGCGATCCCGTTTGCCGTCCTGGACCAGCCCGAGCTTAAACGGAATGCGCAGCCGGGAGAGCGCGGGCAGATAGGCCTGATAATTCTCTACCGTATGGCGGCCCTGATAGCTCTGGATCACCAGCTCATCCACCGCCAGCGCGTTCAGCGTGGCGACATCCCCGGTTTTCGCCCAGTCCAGCAGCCCGGTCACCCCCAGGGAAAACTCGGGCGGCAGCTGCTGGCGTAATTGCTGTAAAAAGCGCGCGTAGTCTGCCAGCTGGTGGGTTGCGGCATCAAAATCGACCTGCAAACCCACCACCTGATTCCCGGCAGCCTGCCAGCGCTGCATCAGGCGGACAATTCTCGGCACGATGGCTGGCGGCACCTCAAGGGTGGTAAAGCGCACGGTCAGCCAGATGGAGGGAAAGGTCAGGCGGCTGACCGGCAGGCCGAGGCGCTGAAACACCACCTCATTCGGCCGGGCCAGCACTTCACCCTGATGGAGATAGACCGTTTGCGCCGCTTGCAACGCGTCGCTGGCCTTCACCCCCGACCAGAGCCAGAAAGCAGGGTGCTCCCGGGCGGTGACGATATCCGCCGCCTGCGCCTGTCCGGCCAGCAGCGCGGCTACCAGTAGTATTTGAGTTTTTGCGCCCACGGACTGCCCGGATACTGCGTTTTCAACTGCGAGAACCAGCCTTTGCGCTGGGCTTTTTCCACCTCTGGTCCGCCACACTCGTTATAGCCGGACGGGGCGTAACACATGATGGCCCGATAGAGCGCGTAGCTCTTATCTTCATGCTCCGCCTTCGGTGAAGCGATGACCTGCTGGTAGTAAGCCTGTCTGTTGAACTGCCCGTAGGGTGCTTTGCGGTGGATCGCCGCTTCCAGCACGACGTTGCCAGCGCTGTCTTTCCACAGATCGACATGGGTATTCGAGGTGCGGAAGAACTCGCCCAGACAGTTCAGGGCATGGGCATCTTTGGCGTTCTGGCTGAGAACCTGCACGGTTTTATCCAGACTACGGCAGACGTAACCGGCTTCGGCGGCCTCACCGTTCCAGTCGAAGGTGCTCAGGTTAACATCGTCAAAGGCCTTGCCCACCACGGGTGACGTTATGGCGCTGGCGAGCTTTCTGTCATTTAACCAGTCGCTAAAGCGGTTCTCCGTCAAATCGCGCACCAGCAGGGTATGCAGCGCAATGGTGCGCTCTTCGTTGTTGGGCCCCTCGCTGGCCTGCTGGCGTAACCGCTCAGGCGAGGCCACGGCTTTCAGCACCCGGGAGCGATAACGCAGACTGGTGACGGCGCTATCCGGAGCAAAAATCGCCTCGGTATTGCCGCTAAAGACCAGGGTCGCCGCCAGTCTGGCCTGTACATACTGCTGCTGTTCAGCATCCTGGCTGAGCTTCAGCAGTTTCAGCCAGAAATCGCGCGCTGCGGGCCACTGCTTCTGCGCCATCAGCGCGTCGCCGTACAGCACCTGCTCGCTGAAGGCGAGAATGTCGTGCGTCGGGAGTTTTTCCGCCGGTTTGACGGCCTGAAGAATAGCGGCCTGGTTACCCGTCGCCTGCCACAGGTTCAACTGTAGATTGCGCCACAGCGCCAGCTTGCCGCTCTGTTCAAACGCCGGTTTGCTGGCGTTGAGATCCTCCTGGGTCAGGGTCGGTTTCTCGTCGCTGTTCAGGCGAAGGGCGCGCAGCAGTTCGATATAGCTGATCAGCGGCGCGTCGGGGAAGGCCTCCCGCACGGCGCGACCGTTGAACTGCATGCCGTAGACATTATCGTATTCAATTACCAGCCCACGCAGCGCCTTTGCATCGCCAGCCTGCTGGAACCGCTGCTCATACAGACCCGCCAGCTGCGGCCAGGCCTGCAGATACCAGTTGATGCGACGCAGCATGCCACGCGCCGACTCAGCATAACGCCCCTCCGGCCAGCGCTGGAGATAGGCCTGGGCGGCTTTCTGCGCCTGTTCAGCGGCCGGGCGGTCGATGCGATCGATATCAAAATCGCCGTACTCGCCCATGCTGTTCTGGCTGCTTTTGTTCAACGCGGTGCGCATCAGCATATAGCTGGCGGTCTCTGCCAGCCACGGACGATCGCTGTCGACAAGCGAGGTAAAGGCCCGATCCGCACCCGCGTAATCCCCGGCATAAAAATGGGCCGCTCCGGTCAGATAGGTTTTATACAGCAGGGCAGAGGATCCCGCCGGGAGCGTCGCCAGGGCGGCGGAAATCTGCTCATCGGTGGCACCCGCGTAGAGCCCCAGACGCGCCTGGCCCAGGGCATGGCGCTGCTCAGCCGTCAGGGAATCGTCGGCCAGCAGCGCGGCAAAAAACTGGCTGAGGCTGTCGGCACTGTTTGAGACGAAGCGGTTTTCCTGCTCGCCGTCCTGATGGGTTTCGACGGGCTCAAGCTGCAACGCGGCCAGCTGCTTCGTGAGAAGGCTCTGTTCGGCCGGTTTATCCGCCGCTGCGGCGGCCGGGGCATCGACGTCATCCCACTCCGGGTGGTAAGCAAAGTAGACATCCCGGGAGCGGGTGATATCCGCAGGCATCGACTGCACCGGCAGGGCGAAGGATTTGGCTTCGCTCAGCAGACGCAGCAGATTGTCGCGGGAGTCGTTACCAGGGATCAGCACCGGATCGCCTTTCAGCAGGCAGTGCTCATCGCTCCAGTTGCAGTCTTCCATATCAAAGGAGGCGAATGCCGGGGCGGCGCTCGCCAGTAATGCGCTAACGCTGATTGCCAGCGTTGTCTTCCTGACCATCATGCTATTCCTGTTCTTATCGGGAAAGGGCCCGGATGCGAAGGGTGATCCCTTCGACAGCCACAACTTCAACTTTGGTGCCGGGGCTGAGATCGTCCTCGGCAATGACCGGCCACGAGCTGTCGCCGACGCGCATATGACCGCGCCCGTTCACCAGGGCGGTATCCAGGGTAAACTGCATCCCCACCAGCTGCTGTCCGCGCTGGTTGAGGCGGGCATCGGCGGGTTTTTGCCTGCGCACCTGCCTTGAGAGCCAGCGCCACCAGAGCCAGGCGGCCGTCAGGGTCAGCACGGCAAACAGCGCCCCCTGCCACGCCCAGTCGAACGGCAATACCCAGACCAGCAGCCCGACGATCACCGCCGCCACGCCGCTCCACAGCAGGTAGCCGTTGCCGCCGAGCATTTCAGCCGCCAGCAGCAGGCCACCAAGGCTCAGCCAGAAGACATGCGGATGAAGCGCGATCGTCTCGATCATAATTTGCGCTCGTTGCCGCTGGTTTTGATCAGTTCCGCAATGCCGCCGATCGCGCCCATCAGGCTGCTGGCATCCAGCGGCATCATCACCACTTTGCTGTTATCCGCGGAGCCGATCTGCTGCAATGCTTCGGTGTATTTCTGCGCCACGAAGTAGTTAATCGCCTGGATATCCCCGGCGGCAATCGCCTCCGAGACCATCTGGGTGGCGCGGGCTTCCGCTTCCGCCGAACGTTCCCGGGCCTCAGCTTGTAAAAACGCGGACTGGCGTTCACCCTCGGCTTTGAGGATCTGCGACTGTTTCTCCCCTTCGGCCTTCAGGATCTCCGCCTGGCGCACCCCTTCCGCCTCGAGGATGTAGGCGCGTTTGGTTCGCTCGGCCTTCATCTGGGCGTTCATGGAGGTGATCAACTCTGCGGGCGGGCGCACGTCGCGAATTTCGATGCGGGTGACTTTGATGCCCCACGGGTTGGTGGCTTCATCGACGATATGCAGCAGGCGGGTATTAATGCTGTCGCGCTGGGAGAGCATCTCGTCCAGCTCCATGGAACCCAGCACGGTACGGATGTTGGTCATGGTCAAATTAATAATCGCCAGTTCAAGGTTGCTCACCTCGTAGGCCGCTTTTGGCGCGTCAATCACCTGAATAAAACAGACCGCGTCGATGGTGACGTTAGCGTTATCCCTGGATATCACCTCCTGGGAGGGGATATCCAGCACCTGCTCCATCATATTGATCTTGCGACCAATGCGGTCCATGAAGGGCACCACCAGGCTTAAGCCGGGCTGCAAGGTGTTGGTGTAACGACCAAATCGCTCAACCGTCCACTGATAGCCCTGCGGGACGATTTTCACCCCGGCGGCAACAATGACCAGCGCGACGAAGATCAGAATGGGGATGACGATGAACATATAAAACCTCCTGTTTTGTATTCCATGTGGCGATAACAACTGTTCGTTTGTTACCCACAAGTATACCGACAAACAGGGCCAACTTCGCGCCGAATCAACCAGGCGGGCAGGATCCAGACATAAAAAAGCCCCGCTAAAAATGGCGGGGCCCGATGAATGACTTGACCAGAGGATCAGTACAGCAGGGCGTAAAGCTTACGGCGATAGGTTGAGGCCAGAGAGTCACCCGTGCCGAGCGCGGCCAGAATTTCCTGGAACATTTTACGCGCCTGACCGTCAGCGGCAGCCAGATCGGTTTTCAGATGACCGAACAGCAGTTCCAGCGCCTCTTCGTTACGACCGACCTGATGCAGCTGCAGGGCCAGCTGGCTGGCCAGCGCGGCGTCGGCTGGGTTGGCGGCGACGTGCTGCTGCAACTGCTGAATTTCCGGGGTATCCGCGGCCTGCTTCAGCAGTTCAATCTGCGCCACCAGGCCCTGATAACGGGTGTCCTGATCCTGCAGAGGGATAGTCTTCAGCACGCCTTCGGCATCTTCGGAGCGTTTCAGGATAATCAGCGTCTCCGCCAGCAGCAGGCCGGTTTCGCTGTTGTGACCGGAGAGCTCCCAGGCCTCTTTCAGCAGCGGCAGGGCGTCGTCATGTTTGCCTTCGGCCATCAGGGCTGCTGCCTGCTGCGCTTTCAGCTCATCTTCGCGCGGTAGCACTTTATCCAGCAGGGCGCGAACCGCCTCTTCCGGCTGTGGACCCTGGAAGCCATCTACCGGCTGACCATTCTGGAACAGATACACCGTCGGGATGGCGCGCAGGCCAAACTGTGAGGCGATCATCTGCTCGGCGTCGCAATCCAGTTTTGCCAGAATAAACTGACCGTTGTACTGGGCCGCAAGCTTCTCGAGCACCGGCGTCAGCTCCAGACAGTGCTGGCTACGTTCAGACCAGAAGTAGAACAGCACCGGTTTGGTCATCGACTGTTCAAGGGTCTGGTGCAGGTTGGCTTCGGTAATGTTGACAATATTCTGTACGGACATGCGGCATTCTCGGTTATGAGTTTTAATTTACATGGGGGCGCGGCGCGTGGCTTCAACTCAGCCCTGTAAAATTTTGTCCATCATCCGGCCGGGCAGCAGGCGCTTCAGCAGGCCGACGGCATGGGTCACCAGGGTGACCGGATAACGCATTTTAGGGTTTTTGCTCTCAAAAGCATGGCGCACTTTAGCGACTACCGCCTCCGGGCCGAGCGTAAAACGTGCGGCAATACCCGGGTTTTCCACCGGCTTGTCGGCCTGGGTCTGATTGACGTTGTCGGTAAAACGGGTGCGGATGGGGCCGGGCTCAATCAGGCTCACCTTAATGCCGCTGTGGCGCAACTCCATGCGCAGCGCATCCGACCAGGCTTCCAGGGCGTATTTGCTGGCGGCGTAAGCCCCGCGTCCCGGCGTGGAGATCAGCCCCATCACCGAGGAGGTCATCACGATCCGCCCTTCGCCGTGCGGCAGCATGGCAGGCAGCAGACGCATGGTGAGCTGGTGGACGCCAAAAAAGTTGGCGGAAAATTGCTGTTCAAGCTGCTGGCGGGTGACGGTCTGCAGCGGGCCGTAAACGCCGAAACCGGCATTATTAAACAGCCCGTACAGACGATTATGGGTGAGGGCGATCACCTCTTCGGCGGCGCGCTCAATGCTGTCGGTACAATCCAGATCCAGCAATACGCCGGTAAAACCCATCCCGTTCATCCGTTCAACGTCTTCGGGTTTGCGGCAGGCGGCCAGTACCCAGAATCCCTGACGCTTCAGTTCAAGGGCGCTTTCAAGGCCAATTCCGCTGGAACATCCTGTTATTAAGACCGATTTTTGCATAACTTTACCTGTCAGGATCTCCGCTGAATTACGAGTCATGTTTAACTAAGGGAGCCAGCCGGGTTGCCATCCAGTCGGCAATAAACGGCTGTGCGTCCCGATTGGGGTGAATACCGTCATCCTGCATCCACTGCGGTTTCAGGTAGACCTCTTCCATAAAAAAGGGCAGCAGCGGAACATCGAACTCTTTGGCAAGCTTCGGATATATCGCACTGAAGGCTTCATTATACCGACGACCGTAGTTGGCGGGCAGACGAATTTGCATCAACAGCGGCTGGGCATTGGCGGCGCGAATATCCTGCAAAATTTTGCGCAGGGTCTGTTCGGTCTGTTGAGGCTGGAAGCCGCGCAGACCGTCATTGCCGCCGAGTTCCACCAGCACCCAGCGCGGCTGATGCTGTTTCAGCAGGGCAGGCAGGCGCGAAAGCCCCTGTTGGGAGGTATCGCCGCTGATGCTGCCGTTGATAACGGTCGTTTTAGTCTGCCATTTATCGTTCAGCAGCGCAGGCCAGGCGGCACTGGCCGCCATCCGGTAGCCCGCGCTGAGGCTGTCGCCCAGAATTAATAACGTGTCCGCCGCCGCGGCGCGAAATGTCATCAGAATCAGAAACAGGAAGGGCAAATGCCAGCGGAAAACATTGTTGAAGTTCATCATCTTAAGAAGTCCGTGGGTCAGGGTGAGCACGAGCTTTCCATCCTTACCGGAGTTGAACTCATTGTCAAACGCGGGCAGAGCATCGCCCTGATTGGTGAGTCGGGTTCCGGCAAATCCACCCTGCTGGCGATCCTTGCCGGTCTGGATGACGGCAGCAGCGGTGAGGTCCACCTGGTCGGGCAACCGCTGCATGCGCTTGATGAAGAGGCGCGTGCCGCCCTGCGCGCGAAGCACATAGGCTTTGTTTTCCAGTCGTTTATGTTGATCCCGACCCTCAATGCGCTGGAGAACGTCGAGCTGCCGGGGCTGCTGCGCGGCGAAAGTACCGGCCAGAGCCGGGCAGGTGCCAAAGCGCTGCTGGAGCAGCTGGGGCTGGGCAAACGCCTCGATCACCTTCCGGCGCAACTTTCCGGCGGGGAGCAGCAGCGCGTGGCGCTGGCCCGGGCATTTAACGGCCGCCCGGACGTGCTCTTTGCCGATGAGCCCACCGGCAACCTCGATCGCCAGACCGGGGATAAAATTGCCGATCTGCTCTTTTCCCTGAACCGCGAGCACGGCACCACGCTGATCCTCGTCACCCATGACCCCCAGCTGGCGGCCCGCTGCGACCGCCGTCTGCGCCTGGTGAACGGTGAACTGCGGGAGGAAGCATGATTGCCCGCTGGTTCTGGCGCGAATGGCGCTCCCCCTCGCTGCTGATCGTCTGGCTGGCGTTAAGCCTGGCGGTGGCCTGCGTGCTGGCCCTCGGCAGCGTCAGCGATCGGATGGAAAAGGGACTCAGCCAGCAAAGCCGTGAGTTTATGGCCGGCGACCGGACGCTGCGCAGCTCCCGCGAGGTGCCGCAGGCGTGGCTTGAGGAGGCGAGAAAAGCGGGGCTGAAGGTCAGCGAGCAGCTGAGCTTCCAGACCATGACCTTTGCCGCCGATACCCCGCAGCTGGCGAGCGTGAAGGCCGTCGATGATCTTTATCCCCTGTACGGCGAATTGCAGACCACCCCGCCGGGCCTGAAACCGGCTCCGGGCACGGTGCTGCTGGCCTCGCGTCTGATGGCCCTGCTGAATTTAAAAACCGGCGACAGCATCGACGTCGGCGATGCCACTCTGAAAATTGCCGGGGAGGTGGTTCAGGAACCCGATTCCGGATTTAACCCCTTCCAGATGGCGCCACGCCTGCTGATGAACACCGCGGATGTGGCCAACACCGGGGCGGTACAACCCGGGAGCCGCGTCACCTGGCGCATTAAGTTTGGCGGCACGCCCGCACAATTAGCGAGTTACGAGAAGTGGCTCCTGCCGCAGCTGAAGCCGGAGCATCGCTGGTCCGGGATGGAGCAGGAAGAGGGTGCGCTCGGCAAGTCGCTGGAGCGATCCCAGCAGTTCCTGCTGCTCTCGGCGCTGCTGACTCTGCTGCTGGCGGTAGCGGCGGTGGCGGTGGCGATGGGCCACTACTGCCGCAGCCGTTACGACCTGGTGGCGATCCTCAAAACCCTGGGAGCGGGCCGGGCGCAGCTGCGCAAGCTGATCGTCGGCCAGTGGCTGATGGTGCTTGCCCTCTCTGCCATCACCGGCGGGGCGATGGGGCTGCTGTTTGAAAAAGTGCTGATGGTGCTGCTCAAGCCGGTGCTGCCTGCCGCGCTGCCGCCTGCCAGTCTGTGGCCGTGGCTGTGGGCCATCGGGGCGATGATCGTTATCTCCCTGCTGGTGGGGCTGCGTCCGTATCGCCTGCTGCTGGCAACCCAGCCCCTGCGCGTCCTGCGTCGGGATGTGGTCGCCAGCGTCTGGCCGCTGAAGTTTTACATTCCGGTTATCGTCGCGGTGGTTGTGGCGCTGCTCGCCTGGCTGATGGGCGGCAGCATGTTGCTGTGGGCGGTACTGGCCGGGGCGGTGGTGCTGGCGCTGCTGTGCGGCGTGCTGGGCTGGATGCTGCTCAGCGTCCTGAAAGGGCTGACGGTGAAATCCCTGCCGGTGCGTCTGGCGGTGAACCGCCTGCTGCGCCAGCCGTGGTCGACCCTCAGCCAGCTGTCGGCGTTTTCGCTGTCGTTCATGCTGCTGGCGCTGCTGCTGGTGCTGCGCGGCGACCTGCTGGATCGCTGGCAACAGCAGCTCCCGCCGGAGAGCCCGAACTATTTCCTGATCAACATCGCCCCGGAGCAGATCGCACCGCTGAAGGGGTTCCTCGCGGAGCACCAGATTATCCCCGAATCGTACTACCCCATCGTGCGGGCGCGTCTGACTCAGATTAACGGCCAGACGACCGAGGGCAACAAGGATGAATCGCTTAACCGCGAACTCAATCTGACCTGGCAGGATAAACGGCCGGACCATAATCCGATCACCGCCGGCAGCTGGCCGCCGAAAGCGGGGGAGGTGTCGATGGAGGAGGGGCTGGCGAAACGCCTCAACGTCGGGCTGGGGGATACGGTAACCTTTACCGGCGATACCCAGGACTTTAGCGCTAAGGTCACCAGCCTGCGCAAGGTCGACTGGGAGAGCCTGCGACCGAACTTCTTCTTTATCTTCCCTGCCGGGGCGCTGGACGGGCAGCCTCAGAGCTGGCTGACCAGCTTCCGCTGGGAGAACGGCAACGGCATGCTCACCCAGCTTAACCGCGAGTTCCCGACCATCAGCCTGCTGGATATCGGCGCGATCCTTAAACAGGTCGGGCAGGTGCTGGAGCAGGTGAGCCGGGCGCTGGAGGTAATGGTGGTACTGGTGACGATATGCGGCGTGCTGTTGCTGCTGGCGCAGGTGCAGGTCGGGATGCGTCAGCGTCATCAGGAGCTGGTGGTCTATCGCACCCTGGGAGCAGGCAAAAAACTGCTGCGCACCACCCTGTGGAGCGAGTTTGCCCTGCTGGGGCTGGTGGCAGGCCTGGTGGCGGCCATTGGGGCTGAAACCGCGCTGGCGGTGCTGCAAACCCGGGTATTCGACTTCCCGTGGGAGCCGGACTGGCGGCTGTGGGTGATCCTGCCGCTCTGCGGGGCGGTGATGCTCTCGCTGTGCGGCGGCTGGCTGGGCGCTCGTTTACTGAAAGGCAAAGCCCTGTTCCGTCAGTTCTCCGGTTAATTCCCCTCCGCAATCATTACGCGCCGGTTAATATACCGGCGCATTCCACTTAAGTAGCATAAAAAGATAATTCCTTGAGTATTAGTGGCACAAATCATTAAAAACCGGGCAACACGGACGGATTAATCCTGGTTAATATTCACCTGCTAAATAAATGGCAGTGTGTCTATCAAGGAAAAATAATGACCATAACTAAAAAAGCGCTGGCGGTAACGATCGGCGCAGCAGTGGCGTTGGCGTCTTTTGCATCCCAGGCTGAAATCATCGTACTGAAACAAGATCCGCAGGCGGGTGACCCGCTGAGCCGTCTGAATTTCACCGTGGGCGGCAGTATCCGTCCTCAGTTCCAGAACATGACCGGCGACGACGGCAAGAACAGCTACAAGCGTAACGGCTTTGACGGCGGCACCCGCTTCCGTTTCGCAGCAGATTACTACCTTTTTGATGACATCAGCTGGATCAGCTATTACGAGCTGGGCGTGAACATTCCGGCCCAGTTCAACTGGGACAATCACCATGCCGACGGTGCGCACGACACCTCCCGCCGTATGCTCTACACCGGCCTGAAAAGCGACACCTGGGGTACTCTGACCTTCGGCCAGCAGAACAGCGTTTACTATGATGTGGTGGGCGCGAAAACCGATATCTGGGACTACGACATGATCGGCCAGGCACCGGGTAACGGCATCAACGGCGACTACGACGGCTCTTACCGTTCACGCCAGATGCTGAAGTACAAGAAAACCCTCGGCGATGCGGACATCTACGCCTCTTACCTGTTCGAAGACAGCGAATATCTGCCGGGCAACGGCCTGCGTTACAAGCGTAAAGGCGGCGGCTCGCTGGGTGTGGATTATCGTCTGACCACCGACCTGACCTGGGGCGCGGCCTGGAACTACACCCGTGCCGACATGCGTAACCCGGATAACGGCGACAGCAAGTCCTGGGATCAGAACATCCTCGGTACCGCGCTGAGCTGGACCCCGGACAACTGGACCTTCTCCGCAGGCGGCGGCTGGTATCAGAACTTTACGACCAGCAAAAAAGTGTCAGTAAATGACTACTTCGCGGGCGATGCGTGGGGGATTGAGTACTTTGCGGGCTATAAATTCCCGATTGGCCAGTATGCGGTGAAATCCATCCAGCCTTACTTCATGGGCGATCGCATTGAAACCATGAATGGCCGCAACTACCAGCGCATCGACAACGGCGTGGGTATCAGCTTCCAGCTGGATTACGGTTTCCGTGTGGATTATGAGCACGTGTTCACCTCCAGCACCGACGATCTGGGCGATATGAACCTGGTGCGTCTGCGTTACGACTTCTAACCCTCACCCTAACCCTCTCCCTGAAAGGGAGAGGGAATAGTCGGGTAGAACTTGTAGGCCGGATAAGCGTTAGCGCATCCGGCTTTTTTCAACGACTCAGCCAGCCAGCTACGTCCTCAAACGTCCCACGATAAACAATCTTGTCCGCCTTCTTCTCCAGCTGAAAGCGATACATCGGATCGTAATAATCGTTCAGCAGCGGTGCCAGCCAGCTAAAGTGCGCTTCGGTATCACCTGTGCGCTGTTGCTCGACGAGCGCGCTATCCAGCAGGGCCGTTAATTCAGCAAAACGCTGTAATCCCAGCCGACGGCGGATGGCAAACAGACCGTGGTGCAGGTACTCACCGTACTCAATCCAGCCCGCCTCTTCGCCCCGCGCAGTGCGAAAAGCCTGCCACATCTGCTCGAAATACTCTTCCCGCAGACGCTCCAGACGCGCCTCGAACGGATCTTCCACCACCGCAATCGGCGACTGCACCATGCGGTCACGCAGGCACTCCGGCAGGTGGTTAGAGCCAATCATCCGCCCCTCGTCTTCCAGCACCCAGCGCGCGGCGTCCTTTTTCAGCAGCTCCACCGCGAGATGGTTTTCAAAGCTGGCCTGCGAAAGCTGCGGCGTCAGCGTGCGGCCAAACGACGAACCGCGATGGTGCGCCAGCCCTTCGAGGTCAATCCCGTCAGGCCGGGCCTTCACAAGCAGCGTTTTGCCGCTGCCGGTACAGCCGCCAATCAGCACGGTCGGTTTTTGCACCTGCTCGACGGTAGCCTGTATTGCCGCCTGGCGCAGGGCTTTGTAGCCCCCGTGGATCAGCGGGTAATCGACGCCAGCCTCTTTCAGCCATGCCTGCACGATATGCGAGCGCTGCCCGCCCCGGGCGCAACAGAGATACCCCTGGGGTTGCGCGAGACAGGCGGCACGCCAGGCCTCGAGGCGCTGATTGCGCGTCTCGCCGCTCACCAGCCTATGGCCGAGCGCAAGCGCCGCCTCCGGCCCCTGGCGTTTATAGCAGGTGCCCACGGCGGCGCGTTCGTCGTCATTCATTAACGGCAGGTTGATAGCCGCAGGCATGGCGCCCTGAGCAAATTCCACGGGGGCACGCACATCAATTACTGGCGTGTCGGAAGTAAGAATGGCGCGGTAGTCCGTCCCATCGTTCATAAGGATCCCTCAAAACAGCGATGGGCAGGATTTTACGCCGGGGAAGGGGAATAGCAACTCCCCGGCGGTGGGGCTTAACTCAGCGTGGACTGCGCCCAGGCGATACCGCTGGCGTACTCCGGCGGCAGTAGAGGCACAATGGCGTCGAGCGTTGCGCTCAGGCGAGAAATATCGCTGTCGTTCAGGTTGAGGTGGCCGACTTTACGCCCTGGACGAACCTCTTTGTCATACCAGTGCAGATGCACCAGGGGCAGATTCAGCCAGTCGTAGTTCAGATCGGTACCGATCAGGTTGATCATCACTGACGGGCTGTTGACCACCGGCTGCGGCAGCGGCAACCTGGTAATGGCGCGCAGGTGCAGCTCAAACTGGCTGATGGAGGCACCGTTTTGCGTCCAGTGGCCGCTGTTATGCACGCGCGGGGCCAGCTCGTTGATCAGCAGGCCATCCGGGGTGACAAAGCACTCCATCGCCATTACGCCGACGTAGCCCAGCTCCTGCATAATCGCCGAGAGCATACTTTCGGCCTGCGCCTGCTGAGCCGCATTGGCCTGCGGGAAGACCACGCTGGTGCGCAGAATGCCGTCCTGATGCAGGTTGTGGGTCAGGGGATAAAAGACGGTGCTGCCGTCGTGGCCGCGGGCACCCACCAGCGACACTTCGCCGCTGAAGTTAATCCCCTGCTCAACGATGCACTCCCCGTAGCACTCATCCGGCAACTGGTCGGTTTCACCGTCGCGCAGACGCCACTGGCCGCGTCCGTCGTAGCCGCCGACGCGGCGCTTGACGATTGCCAGCTCGCCCAGGGTGGCAAACACGCCGGACCACTGGTTTTTATCCGTCAGCAACTGCCACGGCGCGGTGGCAAGGTGCAGATCGTCGAACAGCTGCTTTTGCGTCAGACGGTCGGCAATGATCGGGAAGACGTCGCGGTTAACGAAGGCGTTATGGCGAGCCAGTTCACGGGTGAGGGCAGTTTCCGGCCAGCGCTCAATCTCTGCGGTGATCACGCTCTGCTGGAAGGGCACGGCTTCGGGTTCATCGTCCAGCCCGACCGGCCAGACGGCGATCCCCAGCGGTTCACCGGCCTGACGCAGCATGCGGCCTAACTGACCGTTACCGAGGACGCACACCTGTTTCATGCCGCACCTCGCGGGTCCGGGTTCTCCAGTACCTCGTCGGTCTGGGCGGTACGCCATGCGACCAGGCGCTGATGCAGTTCTTTATCATGAGTGGCGAGGATCTGTGCGGCAAGCAGAGCAGCGTTAGCGGCACCGGCTTTACCAATCGCCAGCGTCCCCACCGGAATGCCGCGCGGCATCTGCACGATGGAGTAGAGGCTATCGACGCCGCTCAGGGCAGCACTTTGTACCGGGACGCCGAGCACCGGCACCAGGGTTTTGGCGGCAATCATGCCGGGCAGATGCGCAGCCCCGCCGGCACCGGCAATAATCACCTGATAACCGTTCTCTTCTGCGCCTTCGGCGAAGCTGAACAGTTTATCGGGGGTGCGGTGTGCGGAGACCACTTCAACGTGGTGAGGAACGTTCAGGATGTCAAAGATTTCGGCGGCGAACTGCATGGTAGCCCAGTCGCTTTTGGACCCCATCACGATGGCGACACGCGCCGGATTATTGCTGGAAGACATGCGTCTTAAAACTCCTGTGGTGCTCAATTCTCGGCTTTTGAGGTGACAGAGAATAGCACGATAGCTAGGCAAGGAAAACGGTTGCGCGGCTAAAACTTCTGCCAACGTCCGTCTGTTGCAGGAACAAAAAAACCGCCTTTCGGCGGTCTTTTCACAGGAGGCTTACGCTATCGTTACAGGAGATTGCCTGCGGTCAGGTTCTCTTTGTCGAAGGCATGGTTCACATCAATATGATTCTGCTGGAACCTGGTGTCGATATTCGACCCGGCCTCCGGCATGGAGACGTGATGCTCTGCAGCCATTGCGCCAGATGACAGTGAAGCGGCCAGCAGCAGGGCGCTGACGATGCTGATATTTTTCATTCTCTTTTCCTTCTTCATCGTATTGTCGCTGTCGCTGGGCTCTTATCTGGCGGCACGGCAATCAGTTAAATTATTTAGTCAGTTCAGCGGTCATGTGCACGCGGTTGTCGAACTGGGCGCTGGTGATTTTGTACGCGGCGCCTTCTTTAGCGGCCTGGGCGGCAATTTGCGCTTCGGCACGGTCCAGGGTAGAGGCGGTAGCGCTGACGCTCTGAGCGAAAGAACCGAAAGAGATCAGAGAAAGCGCGGCAACTGCAACGAAAGTTTTGATGGATTTCATGGTCGTATTCCTTAAATGATTTTGTTTGGGGTAGGGCGTTGTTGCCCTGATGTGAGTAATCATAGGCCGACCAGAGTGTGATTAAAATCAAAACAATTTGCCGATACTATTCAAAAAAATTGAATGATTTTCGGGCGGGGGAATTCAGAATGGGAAAGCGATCAGTTCCACGCCTTCGGGCGTGACCTTGATCATCGAGCCTTCGGTGTGCCAGGCCCCTAACACCACGCGGTGAGCGGGCTCGCCGTTGACGGTCAGATCGTGCACGTCCGGGCGATGGGTATGGCCGTGGATCAGCCACTGCACCTGATGTTTCTCCATCACGCTGACGACCGCCTGCGGATTGACGTCCATGATGGTCATCGATTTACTGCTGTTGGCGGCTTTACTGCCGGCGCGCATCTTCGCCGCAATGCGGCTGCGGATAAACAGCGGCAGGGCGAGAAACAGGGTCTGGATCCAGGGGGTATGCACTTTAGCGCGAAAAGCCAGATAGCCGGTATCGTCGGTGCAGAGGGTGTCGCCATGCATAATCAGCACGCGGCGGCCATACAGGTCGAGGACGGTCTCTTCCGCCAGCAGGGTCATGCCGCTTTCACGGGCAAAACGCTTGCCGATCAGAAAGTCGCGGTTGCCGTGGATAAAGAAGCAGGGGACGCCGGAATCAACCAGCGTTTTAAGCGCACTTGCTATCTCGCGGTGCAGCGGGTTGGGATCGTCGTCGCCAATCCAGGCTTCGAACAGATCCCCGAGGATGTAAAGCGCATCGGCATGCCGGGCTTCACCCTGTAAAAAACGCAGAAAACCGGCGGTGATCGCCGGTTCTTCTGTTTGCAGATGCAGATCTGCAATAAAGAGTGTCGCCACGAATTATTCGCTGACGGTCACGCTTGTGATCACTACGTCTTCTTTTGGAACGTCCTGGTGCATACCGCTGCGGCCGGTAGAAACGCCTTTGATCTTCTCAACAACGTCCATGCCTTCAACCACTTCTGCGAACACGCAGTAGCCCCAACCCTGCAGGCTTTCGCCGGAGAAGTTCAGGAAGTCGTTGTCTGCCACGTTGATGAAGAACTGCGCGGTTGCAGAGTGCGGAGCCTGAGTACGGGCCATTGCCAGCGTACCACGGGTGTTTTTCAGACCGTTGTTGGCTTCGTTTTTGATCGCCGCTTTGGTCTCTTTCTGGTTCATGCCAGGCTCAAAACCGCCGCCCTGAATCATGAAACCGTTAATAACACGGTGGAAAATGGTGTTGTTGTAGAAACCTTCGCGGCAGTAGTCCAGGAAGTTTTTAACTGTTTCAGGCGCTTTGTCATCAAAGGTCTTGATTACGATATCGCCATGATTAGTGTGGAAAGTAACCATTTTTGCATCCTGTTCCGTTTATAGTGGTGCTTCGACCCCGCGGGGGGCCACAATAAGCGCTTGTTATAGCATAACCTCACGGCGCGATCACCTTGCATTGTGTGCTGCTTCGCGTTTGAATTACGGGTACACGCCTCATCCTTTAAGCTGCCTCATCGTTGGCTGCGTTCAGAAACCCCGGTCACATAGTTATCTATGCTCCCGGGGATTTCTTCGCTTGCCGCCTTGATGCAACTTAAATGATTTTGCGTGTAGAATATGCCGTTTTCACCCACACACGTCTCACATGGAATCTTCGATGTTAAAAATCTTCAACACACTGACGCGCCAAAAAGAGGAATTCAAACCTATTCATGCCGGGGAAGTCGGCATGTACGTGTGTGGTATTACCGTTTACGATCTCTGTCATATCGGCCATGGCCGTACCTTCGTCGCCTTCGACGTAGTGTCACGCTATCTGCGTTTCCTCGGGTACAACCTTAAGTATGTACGCAATATCACCGATATCGACGACAAAATTATCAAGCGTGCTAACGAGAACGGTGAAAACTTCGTCGCGTTAGTCGATCGCATGATTGCCGAAATGCACAAGGATTTTGATGCGCTGAATATCCTGCGCCCGGACCTCGAGCCGCGTGCCACGCACCATATCCCTGAGATCATTGAGATCACCGAACAGCTGATTGCCAAAGGTCACGCCTACGTGGCGGACAACGGCGACGTGATGTTCGACGTCCCGACCGATCCGCACTACGGCCAGCTCTCCCGTCAGGACCTGGATCAGCTCCAGGCCGGGGCGCGCGTGGACGTGGTTGACGTGAAGCACAACCCGATGGACTTCGTGCTGTGGAAGATGTCCAAAGAGGGCGAGCCAAGCTGGCCATCGCCGTGGGGCGCGGGCCGTCCAGGCTGGCATATCGAATGTTCAGCCATGAACTGCAAACAGCTGGGTAACCACTTCGACATTCACGGCGGCGGTTCAGACCTGATGTTCCCGCACCATGAAAACGAAATTGCCCAGTCCACCTGCGCCCACGACGGCGAGTATGTGAACTACTGGATGCACTCCGGGATGGTGATGATTGACCGCGAGAAGATGTCTAAATCGCTGGGCAACTTCTTCACCGTGCGCGACGTGCTGAAGTATTACGATGCCGAAACCATCCGCTACTTCCTGATGTCTGGCCACTATCGCAGCCAGCTGAACTACAGCGAAGAGAACCTCAAGCAGGCGCGTTCCGCCCTGGAGCGTCTGTACACCGCCCTGCGCGGAACCGACACTTCCGTAGCGGCGGCCGGTGGCGAGGCGTTCGAAGCCCGTTTTGTCGAAGCGATGAACGACGACTTCAACACCCCGGAAGCCTACTCGGCGCTGTTTGATATGGCCCGTGAAGTGAACCGTCTGAAAGGCGAAGATGCCCATGCCGCTAACGCGCTGGCCTCCCATATGCGTAAGCTGGCTGGCGTGCTGGGTCTGCTGGAGCAGGCGCCGGAAGTGTTCCTCCAGAGCGGTGCTCAGGCGGATGATGGCGAAGTGGCGGAGATTGAAGCGCTGATCAAAGCCCGTCTGGAAGCCCGTCAGGCGAAAGACTGGGCCGCAGCCGATGCCGCGCGTAACCGTCTCACCGAGATGGGGATCATTCTGGAAGATGGCCCGCAGGGCACCACCTGGCGCCGTAAGTAACCCCTCACCCTAACCCTCTCCCCATAGGGGAGAGGGAATAGAACGTAGGCCGGGTAAGCGCAGCGCCACCCGGCTTTTTTTACCGCCGCCGCCACCACAACAACCCCATCAGCACCACCCCCGGCAGCCACACCCACAGCAGTTCCGAAAGAATCACCTGATGCCCGTAAGGCGTGGTGTAGCGCGACAGCGCAAAGGGCGCGACCTTGATCACCTGCCAGGGCGCAAAGAAGCGTTCATCCGACCACGGCCACAGCCAGCCGACCCCTTTCCCGCCCGTCGTCACCGAGTCCAGCAGGCTGTGTGACAGCAGCGATACCGTTAAAAACAGCCAGCAGCGTACCAGGCCGGCCCTGAACCATCGTCGGGCGACTAACACGCAGAGTAACGGCACCACAAAAGCGAACAGCAGAGAGTGGGTAAAGCCGCGATGACCAAAAATATTGCCGTAGGCGACGCCGAACTTAAACGACAGCACGTCGGCATCCGGCAGCATGGCGAGGACAATCCCGGCAAACAGCAGGCGAGGGGGAATAACCCGGGTGCCCAGCCCTAAGCCCAGGCAAATCGGCACCGCGGCGTGGGTAATGATGGTTGGCATAACAATTATCCATGGCAAATCATGGAAATATAGCAGAGCGCGGCTAACCGCAGAGCCGGGCGTAAATCTGAATTATGCCGACTCACGGGCGATCAGCTGCCCTGACAGGGTAATGCGCTGGGTTTGCAGTTCAGGCTCTTTCAGCTTGCGGATCATCAGCCCTGCCGCCTGACGGCCCGTCTCTTCGCTGGCGGAGGAGACATAGGTAAAGGACGGCGAGGTCAGGTTGACGTGCAGCATATCCTCAAACCCCACCAGCGCCACCTGCTGGGTCAGAAACACATCTTTCCCCACCGTGCGGCCCACGTGGTGAATACCCGAGATGGAGCCGATCATCGCATCCGGCGAGTGGCAGAGCAGGGCGGTGATGGTGTTGTTTTTCTCCAGCAGCTGCCGGGTGGCGAAACTTACCGCCCGTGTATCGTCGCTGCAGGCGGGAGCGGATTCATCCCGGAACACCAGCCCGTTTTGCGTCATCGCGCTGCGAAAACCGAGCAGACGCTGCTCGCGGATCAGATCCCCTTCCATCCCGCCGATATAGGCGATATTGCGATGGCCGCGCTCAATCAGATAGCGGGTGGCCAGATGCGCCGCCTGGCGGTTATCGCGCATCACCAGATTGCAGTTTTCATCCAGCAGCGACTGCGACACCGCCACCAGCGGCAGCGGACACTGACGGATCAACGCCGGGAGAGCGGCATGACGGGTGTCAGACGCCAGGTAGATCACCCCGGCGACGCCCTGCTGCTTAAAAGAGAGCAGGCAGCGCTCCAGGTGCTCGCCATCGTTCAGCGGCTGGCCGAGAAAAACCATATAACCCTGCTTCTCCAGCTCCTGGACGATGCTCGCCATCACCTTGATGGAAAAGCTGTCGCTGAAGTCGCGCAGGATCAAACCGATAAGATTAGAGGTGTTGGCGCGAAGGTTGGCAGCGGCAATGTTATGCACGTAGCCCAGGGCGGTGATGGCGGCATTGACTTTGTCGATCGTCGCCTCGGAGATCTTTCCTTTCTGACGCAGGACCAGCGAGACGGTGGAGACGGAAACCCCTGCCTCTCTGGCGACATCAATGATGCTGACCTTCTTCACATCTTCTCCCTGAAATGCCCGATAAGACAACGTCTCCCGTAAGATACAGGAGACGTGTCGGTCAGGCAGCTTATTATTTACCGATCATGGTGGACATCGTCTGGGCGATAAACTGCGCCCTGGCGCCAAAGATAACCTGAATGCCGGAGTCGCCGACGAAGACCACGCCGCGTGCGCCGAGGCCGTTCAGACCGTCTTTATCCACCATCTCGCTCTTCGCCACTTCCAGACGCAGACGGGTGATGCAGGAGCCGACGGAGTCGATGTTCTGCGCCCCGCCCAGCAGGCCGATGATTTCGGTGGCGATTTCGCTATCCGTTTTGTCATTCGCATTGGCGGTGACTTCAGTACGGCCCGGCGTTTTCACGTCGAAACGACGGATCACAAAGCGGAAGGTGAAGTAGTAGATCAGCGCCATCGGGATCCCGATGATAATGGCGTTGAGGAAGTTGGTCTGGTAGCCGTTAAACGACGGCAGGATCCCGAACGACAGGTAGTCGATAAAGCCGGCAGAGAAGGATTTGGCGATATGGGCATGCATCAGGTACATGGTCATGTATGCCAGGCCCGCCATGATGGCGTTAAAGACGTAGAGGATCGGCGCCACGAAGATAAAGGTGAACTCTACTGGCTCGGTGATCCCGGTCAGGAAGCAGGTCAGTGCCGCAGAGAACAGGATCCCGGCCGCAATCTTTTTGTTTTTGGTGTGCGCTTCGTGGTACATCGCCAGACAGGCCGCAGGCAGCGCGAACAGCATCAGCGGGAACTCGCCCTGCATGAACTTACCGGCGTTCTGGTAGGTGTCGCTGCTGAAGGATTTGGTGCCTTCTTCCAGCATTTTGAACCAGATAGTCTGGTCGCCGTGGATCACCTGGCCCGCCTGGGTGGTGTAATCCCCGAACGAATACCAGAACGACGGATACCAGATGTGGTGCAGACCCAGCGGGATCAGCGCACGTTCCACCAGACCAAAGATAAAGGTTGATGCCGCCTGGTTATCGCCGTTAACCACCACCGACAGGGCATCGATTCCGGCCTGGATATGTTGCCAGATATAGGGCAGCAGCAGGCCCATCAGGAACGACAGGAACGCCGTTGCAATGGCGACAAAACGCTTCCCGGAGAAGAAGCCGAGGAATTCCGGCAACTGCATGGTGTGGAAGCGGTTATAACACCAGGCGGCGAGGATACCGCACAGCAGGCCGCCAAAGACCCCCATCTGCAGCGTCGGGATGCCCACCACCATGGCGTATTTCCCGCCCTGGGAGGCCATCTCCGGCGTAATGCCGAGTACGGTGCCGATGGTGATGTTGGTGACAAACACCGCCACCGCCGCCGACAGCGCCGCGATCCCGGATTCGGATGCCAGCCCGACGGCCGAACCGATGGCAAACAGCATCGGCAGGTTATCAAAAATGACGCCGCCCGCGTTCATCATCAGCGGCAGGTGGAACTTATCCCCGAAGGCCAACAGCAGGCCTGCAGCGGGAAGCAGTGAGATCGGCAGCATTAAGGCGCGACCAATCATTGATAATTTCGACAACGATTTAACAAACCCTGATATCAGACTCATGCTGATTTCCCCCGAGTGCGCTCTGTGAGCGCTGTTATAGTGAGTAGAACGTTTTAGTAGAACGTTCTACTTATCGTGATGAAAGCCTGAAATTCGCGCAACTTAATTTTCACATTTCAACAGATGAAATAGTGATTATTTGAAGTTGATCGATAATTAACCGTGATAGGTGTGAGGGATTGGAGAGGAGGGGGTTGTAGGCCCGGCAAGCGAAGCGCCGCCGGGCATCAGACGACTCAGGCCGTAACGGTCACGCTCTGACCTTCAAAACTGACTGTCTGACCGGCAACAATCTTGCAGCGCTTGCGGGTCTCTACCACGCCATCCACTTTAACCAGACCGTCAGCAATGACGATCTTGGCCTGGGCGCCGCTCTCGCTCCAGCCTTCGAGCTTCAGCAGATCGCACAGCTCAACGTGCGGGTGTTTACCTAATGAAAAAGTGGCCATCTTACGCTTCCTCTACGTCGTGATACTCTTCGCACGCCTGCAAAGTATTCTGAATCAGTGTGGCGACGGTCATCGGACCTACGCCGCCTGGAACCGGGGTGATATAAGAGGCGCGGGCAGCGGCATCTTCGTACACCACATCGCCTACCACTTTGCCGCTCTCCAGACGGTTAATCCCCACGTCCACGACAATCGCCCCTTCCTTGATCCACTCGCCCGGAATAAAGCCCGGTTTGCCCACGGCCACGATCAGCAGGTCGGCATTTTCGACGTGCTGACGCAGGTTTTTGGTAAAGCGGTGGGTGACGGTGGTGGTGCAGCCAGCCAGCAGCAGCTCCATGCTCATCGGGCGGCCCACGATATTGGACGCGCCAATCACCACGGCGTTCAGGCCGTAGGTGTCGATGTTATAACGCTCCAGCAGGGTTACGATGCCGCGCGGGGTGCACGGACGCAGGCGTGGCGCACGCTGGCACAGACGGCCAACGTTGTACGGATGGAAACCGTCCACGTCTTTGTCCGGCGCAATACGTTCCAGCACCTTCACGTTGTCGATGCCCGCAGGCAGCGGCAGCTGGACCAGAATGCCGTCGATCGCGCTATCGGCGTTCAGGGTATCAATCAGCTCCAGCAGCTCTGCTTCGGAAGTGGTTTCCGGCAGATCGTATGAGCGGGAGAGAAAGCCCACCTCTTCGCAGGCTTTACGCTTGCTGCCGACATAAATTTGCGATGCCGGGTTGCTGCCGACCAGCACAACGGCCAGCCCGGGGGCGCGTTTTCCGGCCGCTGTACGCGCCTTCACTTTTTCCGCAACCTCAGAGCGCACCTGCTGCGCAATCGTTTTACCGTCAATAATCTTTGCTGCCATCAGAGAGAAGATTCCATCTGTAAGGTATGAAAGGGGGATTGCGCATATTTTGTCAGAAGCGAGGGCTGATGTCAGTCACACTTTGCGAGATTTCACCATTCGCCTGCCGCGCACCCCCGATAACCCCGCATTCGGGATGGGTACTTTCTTAGGCGATTTTAGGAGGTAACCGGGTTAACTGGCAGTATTTGGGCATATTCACCGCTTTATTCCTGGGCTACTTTAGCCACGTCCAAAATAATGCATCAATTATGCAAGTGATAGTCACGCTACTTTCCGGTTGCCATCGGGAAGGGCTTTTTACATTTAAAGGAAATCCTATGAATTTAAGTACTATTTCAGCGGCTGTGGTTGCTACTCTGGTATTAATGTCTGGCGCAGTCTGGGCTGAAGATCCGCCAGCGGTTTCGGTTAATGGCGGCACCGTGCATTTTAAAGGTGAATTAGTCAACGCGGCCTGTGCAGTAAATACCAAATCTGCCGATCAGATTGTTTATCTGGGGCAGTACCGGACGGCGAAATTTACCAAAGTGGGCGACACCACGGTGAATATCCCGTTTACCATTGTACTGAACGACTGCGATCCGGCGGTGGCGAAAACCGCGTCCGTGGCCTTTACCGGTCAGATTGATGCCACTGACGATACCCTGCTGGCAGTCTCTTCCGGCAGCAACGACAACGCGGCAAAAGGCGTGGGCATTGAAATCCTCGACAATAAATCCAGCACGCTGACCCCGGATGGCGCCAGCTTCTCTGCGGCCCAGGCGCTGATTGAAGGCTCTAACACCCTGAACTTTGCCGCACGTTATAAAGCGACCGCGGCGACCACCCAACCCGGCCAGGCAAACGCCGACGCAACCTTCGTGATGAAGTACGAATAATAGCGCGTCAGGTCTCAGGGATGAGACCTTTTACCTTGTGTCTGGCTAACGTTTATTTCTGACGACATACAGATCTGTAAATATTTTATTAAAGGTAACCTGGTGATGAACCTGATCGTTAAATCGGGCGCGGTTGTTTATTTTATTTATAGCCTTTTATCCGGGGTTGCTTGTGCATCGGGAGGTATTGCTCTGGGCGCCACCCGGGTTATTTATCCGGCAGAGGCGCAGCAGACCTCCCTCGCAATGACCAACAGCAATAAACAAGAGCGCTATTTAATTAATGCCTGGATTGAAAACGAGCAGGGAAAAAAAGAAAAAACCTTCGCCGTGACGCCACCGCTGTTTGTCAGCGAGCCGAACAGTGAGAACACCTTGCGGATTATTTACGCCGGGCCGCCGCTGCCCGCCGATCGCGAATCGCTCTTTTATATGAACGTGAAGGCGATCCCGTCGGTGAATAAAGCCAGTCTGGAAGGCAAAAACGTCCTGCAGCTGGCGATTTTGTCGCGGATCAAGCTCTTCGTGCGGCCAGCCAGGCTAGAGATGCCCCCGGAGGAAGCCCTGTCGCATCTGCGCTTTGCGCGCACAGGCAACTACCTGAAGGTGAGTAATGCCTCACCTTATTACATCACGCTGGTCAATGTTCAGCTCGGCGGGCAGAAACTGGATAACCTGATGATCGCCCCAAAAAATCACGCCATGCAGGCGATCCCGGCCGGGGCCAGCGGCAGCCTCTCCTGGCAGAGCGTTAACGACTACGGCGCGATTACGCCAGCCCGCAGTGTCAGCCTGTGAGCAGAGGCAGGATCATGACGCACGCGCGAGGATGTTATTGCCCGATGGCAGTGGCCCTGATAACCACGATCTGGTCACCGCTGAGCCAAAGCGAAAGCTACTTTAACCCGGCCTTTTTAACCGACGGCACGGCCAATGTGGCGGATTTGTCGCGTTTCGAGCAGGGCCACCAGCAGGCACCGGGCACGTACCGCGTTGACGTCTGGCGTTACGATGAGTTTATCGGCACCCTGGATATTCCTTTTGAGGCAGCAGACGAGGATTCGCCGCCGCCTGCCGGGGGGCTGACACCCTGTATTACCCGCGCCATGCTGGAGCGGATGGGGGTGAATGTGCCCGCGTTCCCGGCGCTGGCAACGGTGGCGCCAGGGCACTGTATCCCGCTGAAAACGGCCATTCCGGGCAGTGAAATTGACTTTAATTTTGCATCGCTACGCCTGAACATCAGCCTGCCGCAGGTGGCGATGCACAACAGCGCCCGCGGCTACATTCCCCCGGACCAGTGGGATCAGGGCATCCCGGCGATGCTGTTGAACTACAGCTTCAGCGGCAACCGGGGAACTGACGATGACAGCTATTATCTGAACCTGCAAAGCGGGCTGAATTATGGGGCCTGGCGACTGCGTAACACCGGCTCGTGGCGCGATACCCGCAGCAACGGCAGTCGGCATACCGAATGGCAAAACATTGGCACCTGGGTGCAGCGCACGATTATTCCCCTGAAAAGCGAGCTGGTGGTGGGCGACAGCAACACCGGGAACGACGTCTTTGACAGCGTGGGTTTTCGCGGGGGGCGACTGTACTCCTCGGACAGCATGTACCCCGACAGCATGCAGGGCTATGCCCCCACGGTGCGGGGCATCGCGCGAACGCCGGCCAAAGTGGTGATCCGTCAAAACGGGTACGTAATCTATCAAAGCTATGTCCAGGCCGGGGCCTTTGCCATCGCCGACCTGAACCCGACCTCATCAAGCGGCGATCTTGACGTCACGGTGGAAGAGAACGACAGCAGCCAGCAACGCTACACCGTGCCGTACTCAACCGTGCCGCTGCTGCAGCGTGAAGGTCGCCTGAAATATGATCTGGTTGCCGGAGATTACCGCAGCGGTAACCGCGACCAGGAGTCACCCTCCTTCGCCCAGGGGACGCTGATTGCAGGTCTTACGAAGGGCTACACGCTTTACGGCGGCACGCAGCTCGCCGCACGTTACACGGCGCTGGCCCTTGGGGCGGGTAAAAATCTCGGCGACTGGGGAGCCCTCTCGCTCGATGTCACCCACGCCCGCAGCCAGCTGGCGGACGACAGCCGCCACGAAGGGCAATCCCTGCGCTTCCTGTATGCCAAATCGTTGAACACCCTGGGGACACACCTCCAGCTGCTGGGTTATCGCTACTCAACCACCGGGTTTTACACCCTCGATGACGTGGCATGGCGCACGATGGAGGGCTATCAGTATGGCGATGACAGCGACCATGACGGCGTGCCGGATGTGCAGAGTTATCACAACCTGGCGTGGAATAAAAAAGGGCGCCTGCAGGTCAATATTTCTCAGTCGCTGGGGGATTATGGCTCGGTGTATCTCTCCGGCAGCGAACAGACCTGGTGGGGAAACCGCGACGCCAGCGTCTGGTATCAGCTCGGCTATGCTGGCGGCACCCGGGGGGTGAGCTACTCCGTCTCCTGGTCGTGGAACCAGGCCGCGGAGAGTGGCGGCACCGACAATATTGTTTCCCTGAATGTGTCGGTTCCGTTCAGCCTGTTTACCGGCCAGGGTTTTCGCCGCGACAGCGCGTGGGATCGTGCCTGGGCGACAGCCTCGGCGAGCCGTAGCCGTGGGGGCGATACCAGCGTGCAAACCGGCATCAGCGGCACGCTCCTGGACCAGCACAACCTGAGCTACAGCCTGACCCAGGGCCACAATAGTCACACCGGCGGCAGCGGTAGCGCCGGTGCCAACTGGCAGGCCACTTACGGCTCACTGGGGGCCGGGTATAACTACTCCCGCCAGCAGCACGATCTCAACTGGCAGGTGTCGGGCGGCGTGGTGGGGCATGCGGATGGTGTCACCTTAAGCCAGCCGCTGGGAGATACCAACGTGCTGATCAAAGCCCCGGGCGCATCGGGCGTCAGCATCGAGAACCAGACCGGGGTGAAAACCGACTGGCGCGGTTACGCGGTGATGCCCTACGCCACGGTGTATCGCTACAACCGCGTTGCGCTGAATACCAACACCATGAGCACCAGCACCGACATTGAAAACAACGTCAGCAGCGTGGTGCCTACCAAAGGTGCGCTGGTGCGTGCCAGCTTTGATACCCGCATCGGCGTGCGCGCTTTGCTGACCGTGATCCACGCCAGCCAGCCGGTGCCGTTTGGTGCCGTCGTGCGCGAGAGCAAAACGGGTGTCACCAGTATGGCGGGGGAGGACGGGCAAATTTACCTGAGCGGCCTGCCGCTTAGCGGTGAGCTGTTAATTCAGTGGGGCGAGGGCGCGAATGCACAGTGTCGCGCGCCCTACACGCTGCCGGAAAAGAGCCTGCAACAGGCGATCACGCTTAAGGAGATCCGCTGTGATTAATACCCGCTGCCTGCTGGTGCCGCTGCTGGCATTGCTGCCCGCCGCGCAGGCGCTGGCGAGCGTTTGCGTCAACGAAACGGGCGTGCCGACGGATATCTTTTACGATCTGTCGGATACCTTTACCCATTCCAATAACCAGCCGGGGCAAATCGTCACCCTCAGCGAAAAATCCCAGTGGGTGGGCGTCAAGGCGGTCTGCCCAAAAGGGACGACGGGAACCACCACCCTGCGCAGCTATGTCACGGATTTCCCGATAACCACAATGATGGATAACTATAAATATTTGCGACTGAATGAGTATCTGGAGGGGGCGATGAAAATTACCGACAGCTATGCCGGCGTCTTTTATCCCCCGCAAAACTATATCCAGATGGGAAGCCATCCAAACGTGCCGAAGAACCAGGCCTTTCCGGTGCAAGATTCCAGCCTGATCTTCCGCCTGAAAGTGACGCGGCGGTTTATCAATATGGTGGTGATCCCGCGTGCAACGATGTTCCGCGTCTACGTCACGACAACCTCCTCCGATCCGTTCAGTTCGCCGGTTTATACCCTCTCCTATAGCGGCACTATTCAGGTGCCGCAGAGCTGCGCGATCAACGTCGGGCAGATCGTGGAATTTGATTTCGGTGATATCGGCGCCTCGCTGTTCAGCAAAGCAGGGGCCGGAAACCGGCCTGAAGGGGTATCGGCGCAGAGCAAAACCCTGGCCATCAAATGCACCAACGTCGAGGCCAACGCCTGGCTGACCCTGCGCATCGAGGCGGAAAAAGCCTCCGGCAGCACGCTGGTGTCCGATAACCCGGATGTGGGATTTGTGGTGGCGAATGCGTCCGGTACTCCACTTACACCCAACCATCCCGGCAGCCTGATCCCGTTCCGTCTGGATGATAACGCCTCAGCACAGGTGGGGATTATGGCGTGGCCGGTGAGTATCACTGGCCATAAACCGGCGGAAGGGCGCTTTACCTCGCGCGGCTATTTGCGCGTGGATTATCAGTAAGGAGACAACATGCGTAAAGGGATCACGGGGGTAATGGCCGCCGCCGCGCTGTGGCTGCCGCACGCTCAGGCGGATTCGCCTCTGGGGAATATCAATATTCAGCTCTACGGCAACATTGTGGATTTTACGTGCGTGGCAGAAGGCAGTGACAGCAACAAAACGGTGCAGCTGGGTCGCTGGCCGACCCGACAGCTCAGTGCCACGGGCAGCCGGACGCAGGCGATACCTTTTACCCTGAAGCTCACGGGCTGTCCACCTGGGGCCGCGTCAGTCACCTTTTCTGGCATCGCGGATGCCAGTGATAATCAACTGCTGGCCCTGAATGATGCCAGCCAGGCACGCTCGGTGGCGGTGGAGATTCTTGATAGCACCAAAACGCGGCTGCCGCTTCAGCAGGCCAGTCGCGAAGTGACGGTGGATGCGGCAGGAAATGCGGAGCTGGCGTTTTATGCCAACTATATTGCCACGGCTAACAATCCTCAGCCGGGACGCGCCGACTCAGATGCGACTTTTATGATTAATTACTATTAAGCGTGAAGCCTCCCTGAGACATTATGGTGCGACAGGGAGGGGCTTTATTTAAAGCAGTTCATGATCTTTGGCATAATCAATAAGCTCAACAATACTCTGCACGCCTAATTTCATATAGATATTTGACTTATGGGCGCTAATTGTTTTATTGCTCAGTAATAATTGTGCAGCAATTTCTTTGTTCGATAATCCATTTGCCAGATAACGCAATACCGTGACTTCCCGGTTGGATAACGGCATGTCGCTCGGATTCCCTTTGCGCGTAGTTGAATGGTTTATAAGATTTAGCGTATCGGCAGGAAAGAATGAATATCCTGCGAGCAGCATCTGTACGGCATTATAGATATCACCCAGATCTTTTCGCTTGCTGACAAAGCCATTGGCCCCGGCACGCATGGCTCGCCCGGCATAAAAAGATTCTGATTTTGACGACAAGAACAGGACTTTGATTTTATTATTTAATTTTTTGATTCTTTTCAATAAGGTAAATCCATCCATTCCCGGAAGGTCAATATCAAGGATCACCATATCGACCGGGTGATGACGGATATGCTCGAGGGCTTCATGACAGTCTCCCGATTTAAGCGTGATGGTAATATTTTTATTTTTCTGTAGCAGGACTTCTATCGACATTCTGACAATAGGGTGTTCGTCCATAATGATGACGGATGCCGGTTTCATTGTTATGCCTCAGATTGTTTAAGCGCGGGTGAGCCGGAAGGATAGTTCTTATTCCCTGGAAAGAGCGAAAGCATCCTTGTTTACGTCATACTAAAAAGAGTCCCGCAGCGCAGTGACTGAAAAGAAATTATCCAGATAAATGAAATTGTATTTTTCATTCACGGCTGGAATATGACTTAGTATACCTTTTAACGGTTGTGCGAAAAGTCTGAAGATTGACTTCATCCGCTTTCTCAACATGATCTTCTGGATAATTTAAGTGAATATTTTAAAAAGAGGCTAAATATCCACTAATTTTCATTTGCATGGATTATCGTGATTTTCTCATAATAAAAATAATACAACCCTCTGATTGTTAATATTTTGTGATGGTCGCTGGCATCCGTAAAACGTTCCTCATGCCGGGATCGCAGGATCGTCTGCATGCCATTCAGTGCCCCAGGGCGAGGAGTGCTGAAGTAATTTGTTTTACATCATTATCATAATATTAACCGACTCAACCAAACCTTAACGACTGAGCAAAAATGTTGCAATGCGCCCGTCGCTCGGGATTTAACGTTGCTGGAAGGGGCAATTAGGAATAGTTGCTATTGTTTGTAAGTTGTTAAATTAATGCATAAAAATTACAACAATGCGTCAGTTATCTCGTCACGATCCAGGGGATAACGTGTTAACCGGCCAGGCGATGCAACAGGTGCAGCAACGCCTGGCGGCGATGCAGGCCGAGCTTATCGACGATGCGCCCCACCCGGTAGACGATGCGGCTGTAAGGGCGATCGCACAGGCACGCAATATTGCGTAACGACTCCCCACAGGTTAACAGGCGCAGAATGGCCCACTCCTCCCGCGTAAACCACTCCCTGCCAGAGGTGACGGGGCGATGGTTGCGGGAGAGCTTCTGCTGAAGCAGGGCGGCAGAGGACTGGCGTTCAATGAGGTTAAACGGACCGGCAGCCCGGCAAAAAAGCCGTCGGTCGACGTCATCTGCACGCACCAGCAGATGGACCGGCGTGTAGGGGGGATACAGCCTCAGCCTGCGCAGGCTGTCGAGCGTATCCATCAGGGGCTGCGTCCGGCACTCCATATCAATCACCAGCCTTGCCGAGGGCCACTGCTGGATCGTGCTTATTGCAGGCGTAAGAGTGTCAAACTGACGGCAGTGATTCAGTGGGAAGGGGCCAGCCTGTAATCCGGCGCAGAGAAAACGATCGTCAGTGACCAGCACCAGCCAGGGGGCATCTGTTTTACGGCGCTGATTGATGGACTGGCTCAGGTAAACAAGGCGGTCAAAAAAGGGCGCACTGAAGGGGGGTTGTGCAAAACCTATAGAATCACTTCCCGTGCGACGCCGTCGGTAGCGGCGTACATTGATGCGCATATCATCCCTCTGCTGTTTGAGAAGCTAAGCGCAACAATCGGATCAGGCCATTTTTTGGCAGAGCAGAAAAGCATGCGGCACCCACTTCACTATCCTGTTGTGTTCCGGCATACGGGCACCGGAACATCGCGGGTAGTGTGCGGGCAAACGGGGGGCGAAAATAGCAGGCGCGGCTTAATTATGGCTAAGGCATTTCGTAGTTATGCGGGAGGCGCTATGGCGAAAAAATAGACGTCTTCATTCAGGAACCACGGGCAACAGGATATAAGAGAAGCGATCGCGCCAAAAGGCATTGACTCACCAGACATTGACCGTATAATTCCAGGCGTTTCACCACCTCGCACTACACGCATTTCCATGCGCCCTTAGCTCAGTTGGATAGAGCAACGGCCTTCTAAGCCGTAGGTCAAAGGTTCGAATCCTTTAGGGCGTACCATTTAAGTCTGTCAGTTGTCCCCTTATCCCTTTTTATCCGTAAAAAAAAGCTGCCGTGTTCAACGGACTAACCCGCTACTCCCAGGCTGCGGTTTCGCACCGGGTATTGGCCTGAGACTTGACCCCATTCTCACAAAGATTTTTCTGTATAATAGCGCCGAACGCGCTGGCAGCCCCTGCGCGGATGTCGGGTGAATATGAAGAGGGAATGATGTCCGGTATTGCGCATTACTATGAACAGCAGCAGATTAGCAGCCCGCAGCAGGTGGCCACGCTATCGGCGCAGCCGTCGTCAGCCGGAATGACGCAGACCAGCGTACCCGCCTCTTTTCAGCAGTTAACCCATTCTGCGCAGCCGATCGTCGCCCAGCCTGCGGCAAGCTCACCGCAACCTGCCGACCGCCGTCATGCCTCGGTGACCGCCACGCCCGCCTCGTTTGAGCAACTGGGGCAGTACGCCAGCCTGCAGGGCTGGCGTGAAAATCAGCTCGCGCTGATGAACCGCTTACCTCAGTACCGCAACAGCCGCACCGGGCCCGCATGGTCGTCGGTCGGGGGTATCCGTGGGATCCGCAATAACAACCCCGGCAATCTGGAGGCCAGTTGGGCCTTCACCTGGCAGGGGCAGAATGGCACCGACGGGCGTTTTGCCACCTTTGCGTCCCCGGAACACGGCATCCGCGCCCTGGGCGTCAACCTGCTTGCTTACCAGCGGCGCGGGCTGGATACCATCAGTAAAATTATTAACCGCTGGGCGCCGCCGCAGGACAATAACAATACGACCGCGTACATTCAGAACGTCAGTCAGGCCTTGGGCGTCACCCCGACCACCCGGCTGGATGTGGCCTCGCCAGATGTCTTAACCGCGCTGAGTAAGGCCATTATTCATCAGGAGAATGGCAACGTGCCGTTTTCCGATGAGACCATCGCAAGCGGGATTGCGTCGGCGCTGGGGATGGCGGCCCTGTCGGACAGCCCGACGCCGATAGTGGGGGCGCCACTCCCGGCGCCGTTGCGCAGTACCAAAGGATAGTCTCGCCCCCTCTGGGTTGTTTTCTCATCGTTTTTTTACTTTGTTGCCCCTGTTTACACTTGATTACAGATGGATAATGAGTATAGTTCTCATTCTCTTTAGTGTTTGCGGGCGCGTAGGGACTATCCCGCATCAACAGTGAGTGCAGATCTCACACGGAACACTGAGTGTTATCGGTGGACGCTGCACTGGCCTGACGGCCTGAAACCCTAACCATAATCGCAACCATTATGCGACGCAGGCGTCCTCCTCAAATTTGATTTGCACGGTAAAGGATGTCCCTGATGACCAAGAAATTGTCCGCCCTGGCGCTGCTTGTCGCCGTCTCCCTTAGCGGCTGCGCCGCACAGCACACGGCGACAACCGCGCCCGCTGCCGATGCCCCGAAACCTGCCGCCCCCGCGCAAACCAACGTGGTAAAACGCGATCTGGCGGATGGCCTGTACGAAATGGTGCTGAGCCCGAAAGGCGATGCGCTGTACGTTGCCAGCTCAGAAGGCTTTAAGGACGTGCAGGGCGGCGTGGTCTACAAGCTCGATCCAACGACCCTGAAGACCATTGGTCGCAGTCATACCGATCTGAAAAACTTCGCCCTCGCACTCTCTGAAGACGGTCAGACCCTCTATGCCACTAACTCGCTGGACGGTGGGATCAGCGCCATCAGCACCGCTGACGGCAAGGTCAAAAAACGCCTGCTGTTTACCGAGCGCAACAAAGAGGGTTACCCGTACGGCGCGCGTCAGGTGCTGCTGCATAACGACGTGCTGTACATCGGCGGCGTCGCCGATCCGGCGGTGATCTGGGTGGTAGATGCCAACACGCTGAAGCTGAAAAAGACCATCAAAAATGCGGGCCAGTGGGTCACCGGCCTGATGTGGTCTGAGCAAACCCAGCGCATTTACGTGGCGAACGGTGGGGGTGAAATCCTGGTGCTCGACCCTAAGAGCAACCGCATCGAAAAACGCTGGAAGCCGCTCGGGGACAAACCTGCGCTGCTGCTGAACCTCGCGGAAGACAACGCGACGGGTCGCCTGTTCGTGACCGACAACTCGAAGGCCAAAACCACCCTGGTGCTGGATATCCGTACCGGCGAGCTGATCAAGCAGCTGGATGTCGGCGATTCAATGGGGGTGAAATTCAACCCGGCGCGTAACGAGCTGTACATCACCCAGCGCGAAAGCGGCAAGCTGCTGAGCCTCGATGCTAAGACCTATGCCGTGAAGCAGAGCTGGGATCTGCCGCCGAATCCGAACAGCCTGCTGCTGTCGGCGGACGGTCAGACCCTGTACGTCACCGTTAAACAGGCGTTCAACAAAGACCACTCTACCAACGGGCCGGACAGCGTTGTGCGTATCGCCCTGAAGTAATTTTTTCCCATAACAATTAAGGCCCGGAAACGGGCCATTTTGCGCGTACTTTGAACGAGTTAATCATGAACCACACCAGAAAAATGAACAAAACGCTGCTGGCCCTCGCCATTGGCGCAATCGCTCATTCCGCCGTGGCGGCCGAGAGCAAAAAAGAAGAGACCATCGTGGTGCAGTCCGCTGCCAGCGACTTTAAATCCGGCGGCGACCAACTGGTGCCGGCCTTCCTTGACGGGCAGGTGGCGAACGGCGGACGTATGGGGATGCTCGGTCAGCAAAATGCGATGGACGTGCCGTTTAACATCATCAGCTACACCTCCAAACTGGTGGAAGATCAGCAGGCGCGGACCATTGGCGACGTGGTGGCGAACGATGCGGGCGTCCAGTCCGTGCAGGGCTACGGCAACAGCGCGGAAAGCTACCGTATTCGCGGCCTGAAGTTCGACGGGGATGACATGACCTTCGGCGGCCTCTCCGGCGTGCTGCCGCGTCAGGTGGTGGACGCGCAGATGGTGGAGCGAATTGAGATCTTCAAAGGCGCTAACTCCCTGATGAACGGCGCGGCCAGCTCCGGCGTCGGCGGGATGATCAACCTTGAGCCAAAACACGCGGGCGCAACCCCGCAGGCGAAAGTGGGCGTCGATTACACCTCAGATTCGCAGATCGGTACCACTCTTGATGCCGGTCGTCGCTTCGGCGACAGCGACCAGTTTGGCGCCCGCGTCAACGTGGTGCACCGTGAAGGCGAAGCGCCGGTCGCTAACGACCGTCGTCGCACCACGCTGCTCTCCACCGGCCTCGACTATGCCGGGGAGAATTTCCGCACCTCCGTGGATATGGGGTATCAGAAGAAAACCTTCCACGGCTCCGAGACCGGGGTCAACATCTCCGGGGTGGATTTCGTCCCTGAGCCGCCGAAAAACGATCGCAACTACTCGCAGAAATGGGCCTACAGCAACATCGAAAACGAATTCGGCATGTGGCGCAGCGAGTACGACATCACCGACAGCTGGACCGCCTATACCGGTCTCGGTGCCCAGCACGCCCATGAAGAGGGGCTGTACAGCGGGGCGAAGCTGGTCGACAGGAGCGGCAAAGCCACCGCGTCCCGCCTGGATACCAACCGCATCAGCGACAGCGTAAGCGGCATGGCGGGCATCCGCGGTAACTTTGCCACCGGCTTTGTAACCCACAAGGTTAACGTCGGCTACTCGGCGATGACCAAAAACGAGAAAATTGCGTGGAAGATGTCGGCGGCGAAGGATAACCCGGTGACCAACATCTACCACAACACCGGCGTGGACGCGCCGCCGAGCACCAACTCCAACGGGGCGGGCGGTAACTACAGCGATCCGCTGACCAGCGGCCGCACCCGCACCCAGGGCTGGCTGCTGAGCGATACCCTCGGCGTGCTGGATGACAAACTGCTCTTCACCGTCGGGGCCCGTCATCAGAAGGTGGTGATCCGCGGCTATAACAAAGTGACCGGCATCGAAAACGCGGGCGACAGCTTCGACGGCGACCGCTGGATGCCGACCTATGGCGTAGTCTACAAGCCGTGGAACGAGATCTCACTGTATGCCAACCACACCGAGGCGCTGCAGCCGGGTAAAACCGCGCCTAACACCGCGATCAACTACGGCCAGAGCACCGGTATCGTCCACTCTAAGCAGAACGAAGTGGGCGTGAAGGCCGACTTTGGTCGCGTGGGCGGCTCGCTGGCGCTGTTTGAGATCAAAATGCCGTCCGCCATTCTCGACAGCCAGACCAAATATTACGGTCTGGATGCCGAGCAGCGTAACCGCGGTGTGGAGCTGAACGTCTTTGGCGAGCCGATGCTGGGCCTGCGTCTGAACGCCAGCGCCACCTGGCTGCAGGCGGAGCTGACCAAAACCAACAACGGGGTTAACCAGGGTAACGACGCCATTGGCGTCCCGTCGTTCTACGGCGTGCTCGGCGCGGAGTATGACATCAAGCCGGTCGATGGTCTGACCGCCATCGCCCGCATGAACCACTCTGGTTCGCAGTATGCGGATCTGGCCAACAGCAAAAAGCTGGACAGCTACACTACCCTGGATCTTGGCATGCGTTATCGCTTCGCGGTGAACAACGATCAGAACCAGATGACCGTTCGCGCCGGGATTGAAAACGTCACCGACGAGAACTACTGGTCAAGCGTGGACGACGGCGGCACTTACCTGTTCCAGGGTGAGCCGCGCACCTTTAAGGTCTCCGTCGGCTACGAGTTCTGAGTTCGACCCTCGTTATCGGGGCAGGGATGCCCCACCTCTCGACTGTTATAAAAATGTAATCAATTGTTCTTATAGTGTTCCCACTTTGTCATTTCTTAGCCTAAAGACAGGAAGCCATCGTGGGTAAACCTCTTAAGTCCGTATTTAAAAAAGAACATCGCGACGATGTCAGCAATCCCAGTGCTAACCCGGTATTTTCCAGCGTGGCGGAGATGTTCCTCTCCCGCCGACGTTTCCTGCAGATGGGCGCCGTTGCCGGTGCCGCTGCCTCCTTCCCCTTTTTACTCAAGCCTGAAAACGCCCTGGCCGCGGTTTCACAGCCTTCAGCCCTGAGCAAAGCGGTCTCGCTCGGCTTTACCAGCATTCCGGTCTCGACCGACGATACGGTCAGGGTGCCCGAGGGCTATATCGCGCGGCCTTTCTACCGCTGGGGCGATGCCACCGGCATCAAGGGGAATATGCCTGAATTCAAATTTGACGCCAGCAACACGGCGGACGAGCAGGCGGCGCAGGCGGGCATGCACCATGACGGCATGGCGTGGTTTAGCCTGCCGCAAGGGGAGGAGAATCCCGGTCACGGCCTGCTGGCGATGAACCACGAGTACATCGACAACGGCATGCTCTTTACCGACGGTACCGCCAGCTGGAACCTGGATAAAGCGCGCAAAGGCCAGAACGCCATGGGCGTGTCGATTATCGAAGTGAAAAAGAGCGGCAGCGACTGGGAAGTGGTGCGTCCCTCCGGCTTTGCCCGCCGCATCACGGTGACCACCCCGATGCAGCTCACCGGCCCGGCGCGTCAGCAGACGTTGATGAAAACCGCCGCCGATCCTCAGGGCGAGCGGGTGCTGGGCACCATGCAGAACTGCGCCAACGGTTACACCCCCTGGGGAACCTACCTCACCTGCGAAGAGAACTGGTCAGATATTTTCGTCAAGAAAGGCGAGCGTAACGCCCTGGAGAAGCGCTACGGCATCAGCGATAGCGATGAATCCTACCGCTGGAGCGAAGTGGACGACAGGTTCAACGTTGACAAAACCCCCAACGAGCCGAATCGCTTTGGCTGGGTGGTCGAGATCGATCCCTACAACCCGGACTCCACGCCGCGCAAGCACACCGCGCTGGGGCGCTTCAAGCATGAAGGCGCCGCCGTCACCCTGGCCGCCGATAAGCGCGTGGTCACCTATATGGGCGACGACCAGAAGTTTGAGTACATCTACAAATTTGTTTCCGACAATAAATACAATCCGGCGGATCGCGACGCCAACCTGCAGCTGCTGACCGCGGGCACGCTCTACGTCGCCCGATTCAACGACGACGGCTCCGGCGAGTGGCTGCCACTGGTGTTTGGCCAGAACGGCCTGGATAAGAGCAAAGGCTTCGAAAGCCAGGGCGATCTGCTGGTTAAAACCCGTCTGGCGGCCGACGCCGTGGGGGCGACGAAGATGGATCGTCCGGAATGGATTGCGGTCGATCCCCATAACAGCGGCAGCGTTTACTGCACCCTGACCAACAACAGCGATCGCGGCAAAGAGGGCAAAGCGCCGGTGGATGCGGCCAACCCGCGAGCAAACAACGCGTTCGGCCACATTATGCACTGGCACGAAGAGGGCGGCGATCCTGCGGCGTTACGCTTCAAATGGGACATCCTGGTGCTGGCCGGGCGCACGGACACCGTTGATGAAAAGGCGAAGGGCAGCATGAAGGGTGCCGAATTTGGCAGCCCGGACGGCCTGTCGTTTGACCATCAGGGCGTGCTCTGGATCCAGACCGACGTCTCCTCCAGCACCATTAACAAGAAAGCGTATGAGGGGATGGGCAATAACCAGATGGTGGCGACCATTCCGGGCACCAACGAGTATCGCCGCTTCCTGACGGGCCCGCGCGGCTGCGAAATCACGGGCATTGCCTTCACCCCGGACAACCGCACGCTGTTTATTAATATTCAGCATCCGGGGGAGGGCGGGGACGACATTACCGACCCGGCTAACCCGCGCGCCGTTTCTAACTGGCCGGACAACAATCCGCAAGGGCGTCCCCGCGCCTCGACGGTGGTCATCACCAGAGCGGACGGCGGCATTATCGGTTCGTGATCGCCTCTCGCCGGGCAGCAACCGTTGCCCGGCGTTTAACTTGCTCCCGTCTGCCTGAAGTGTTAAAAGGTGCCCCTTCCATAAAAAGAGACAGGGGTCAGACGTGAAAAACGCGTCATCCGCTTCAGGCAATGGTGTTGCTGAAGCCTCGTCGGAACAGACACCGACGCTGCATCGTGGTTTACAGAACCGACATATTCAACTTATCGCCCTCGGTGGCGCCATCGGCACCGGGCTGTTTCTCGGCATCGGTCCCGCTATTCAGATGGCCGGCCCGGCCGTGCTGCTGGGTTATGCCATCGCGGGCATTATCGCTTTTCTGATCATGCGCCAGCTCGGCGAGATGGTGGTGGAAGAGCCGGTGTCCGGCTCCTTCGCCCACTTTGCCTATAAATACTGGGGCCCGTTTGCCGGCTTCCTCTCCGGCTGGAACTACTGGGTGATGTTCGTGCTGGTGGGCATGGCAGAGCTGACCGCCGCAGGCATCTATATGCAGTACTGGCTCCCGGACGTGCCGACCTGGATCTGGGCGGCGGTGTTCTTCATCATCATTAACGCCGTTAACCTGGTGAACGTGCGCCTGTACGGTGAGACCGAGTTCTGGTTCGCCTTAATCAAGGTGCTGGCGATCATCGGCATGATCGGCTTTGGCCTGTGGCTGCTCTTCTCCGGACACGGCGGCGAGCGGGCAACCATCGACAACCTCTGGCAGCACGGCGGCTTCCTCGCCACCGGCTGGAAAGGGCTGGTGCTGTCGCTGGCGGTGATTATGTTTTCCTTTGGCGGGCTGGAGCTGATCGGCATTACCGCCGCCGAAGCGCAGGATCCGCATAAAAGTATCCCGAAAGCGGTCAACCAGGTGGTGTACCGTATTCTGCTGTTCTATATCGGTTCGCTGGTGGTGTTACTGGCGCTCTACCCGTGGGTGGAAGTGAAGTCCGACAGCAGCCCGTTTGTGATGATTTTCCACGATCTGAACAGCAACGTGGTGGCTTCGGCGCTCAACTTTGTGATTCTGGTGGCCTCGCTGTCGGTTTACAACAGCGGCGTCTACTCCAACAGCCGGATGCTGTTTGGCCTCTCGGTGCAGGGCAACGCGCCGAAGTTTTTAACCCGCGTCAGCCGTCGCGGCGTGCCGGTGAACTCCCTGCTGCTCTCCGGGGGCATTACCTCCCTGGTGGTGCTGGTCAACTACCTGCTGCCGCACGAAGCCTTTGGCCTGCTGATGGCGCTGGTGGTCGCGACATTGCTGCTGAACTGGATCATGATCTGCCTGGCGCACCTGCGTTTCCGTGCGGCGATGCGTCGCAAAGGGCGTGAGACCCAGTTCAAAGCGCTGCTCTACCCGGCGGGGAACTACATCTGTATCGCCTTCCTGGCGATGATCCTGGTGCTGATGTGCACCATGGACGGCATGCGCACCTCGGCCATTCTGTTGCCGGTGTGGATTGTGTTCCTGTTTGCGGCGTTCAAACTGTCACGGCGGAAGGCGAGTTAATCCTGAAAATGGCCTGCGATTGCAGGCCATTTTGTTAAAAATGAAACGCCACCCGCTTACCGGTCGGCAGGGTGACATCGATACTCACTTCGCCCCCCAGAGCAGTAACATAGCGTTTAAGCGTTGAAAGGCGGGGGTCATTATCAGGCTGTTCGATCTTTGCAACGGTAGGCTGTTTAACCCCCATCGCGGCGGCAAGCTCAGTTTGCGAAATATTGAGTTCTTCACGCAGTTGATTCAGCGCGACAATAATACGCAGCTCCTCAACTTTAGCGGCAATCCGCTCCTGACTTTCTTCACTCTGCTGGGCCATGAGTTGTTTTAACGTTGCCATTTGGCCTCCTGATTTGCCAGATACCTGCTGAATTCAGCGTCAGCTATGACGATCATCTGTTTATAGAATCGCTTTTCAACGGTTCCGGTCTTGTTGCCAGCGCATAAAATAATGGCTTTACGACCGGGATCGAAGGCAAAAAAAGCACGAACCGGATCGCCTGCATGCTGAATGCGCAGCTCTTTCATATTGGTAAATTGTGAGCCCTTGATAGTATCGACCAAGGGACGCCCAAGTTGTGGACCATACTCTGAAAGAATGTACATTGCTGCCAGTACGTCTTCTTTCAGAGCTTGTTTCTGATTATGAAACCATTCGTCAAACGTATCCGTTGTTTCGACTTCCCACATAGTTATTTCCTTATAGCCTTTTGGCTATAACAGAATATAGCCAAAAGGCTATAACTGCAAATGCCGGGTGGCGCTACGCTTACCGGGCCTACAAGTTCGGGGCCGTTATGATTTAGTAGGCCGGGTAAGCGCAGCGCCACCCGGCACCTCTCCGCACCTATCCTCATCTTTATCGTGACCCCCTTCGCACTTCTCAATCAACTCACAGGATCTTTATTTTGTAATCGATTACTTTTCATGTGATACGGTTTTGTAATCGATTACTTTTTAAGGGTGGGGCAGATCATGGTGTCAACAACTGAAAGTAGTGGAAAGGTGATAGGGCAGCACCGGATGCTGGTGCCGCGCCTGTCGCTGATGATGTTCCTGCAATTTTTTATCTGGGGTAGCTGGTCGGTGACCCTCGGTCTGGTGATGACCCAGCACAACATGTCATTGCTGATCGGCGATGCCTTCTCCGCCGGGCCGATCGCCTCGATTCTGTCGCCGTTCGTCCTCGGCATGCTGGTGGACCGCTTCTTCGCCTCGCAAAAGGTGATGGCGGTGATGCACCTCGCCGGGGCGGCGATCCTGTGGTTCGTACCGGGCGCGTTGATCGCGGAAAATGGCGCGCTGCTGATCGGCCTGCTGTTCGGCTACACGCTCTGCTATATGCCAACCCTGGCGCTGACCAACAACATCGCCTTCCACAGCCTGGCGAATGTCGACAAGACCTTCCCGGTGGTTCGCGTGTTTGGCACCATTGGCTGGATTGTGGCCGGGATCTTTATCGGCGTCACCGGCGTGGCCTCCAGTGTTACCATCTTCCACGTGGCGGCGGCCAGCTCCGTTCTGCTGGCGCTCTACAGCCTGACGCTGCCGCACACGCCAGCGCCGGCCAAAGGGATGCCGGTGCAGATACGCGATCTGTTCTGCGCTGACGCCTTTGCCCTGCTGAAAACCCGTCACTTCTTTATCTTCTGCCTGTGCGCGATGCTGATCTCCGTGCCGCTGGGCACCTACTACGCTTACACCGCCTCCTATCTGGCGGATGCCGGTATTGCCGACGTCAGTACCGCCATGTCCTTCGGCCAGATGTCTGAAATCTTCTTTATGCTGGTGATCCCGCTGCTGTTCCGCCGTCTGGGCGTGAAATACATGCTGCTGATCGGCATGCTGGCGTGGTTCGTCCGTTACGCGATGTTTGCCATGGGCGTAAGTGAAGAGGGCCGCATTCTGCTGTACCTCGGCATTCTGCTGCACGGCGTCTGCTATGACTTCTTCTTTGTGGTGGGCTTTATCTACACCGACCGCGTGGCGGGCGAAAAGGTAAAAGGCCAGGCGCAGAGCATGATCGTGATGTTCACTTACGGTATCGGCATGCTGCTGGGCTCGCAGATCTCTGGCGCGCTCTACAACCGTCTGGTGGCCGGGCAACCCGTGCCCGAGGCGTGGGTAACATTCTGGTGGATCCCGGCGGTGGCTGCTGCCGTGATTGCACTCGTTTTCCTTGTCTCGTTCAAATATGAAGATGACAAGGCGTAATTTCTGGAGGTGGTATGAGGACGATTAAAGGCCCGGGAATTTTTCTGTCGCAGTTTATCGGTGGGCAACCGCCGTTTAACACTCTCGACGGGCTGGCAGGCTGGGCCGCGAAGAAGGGCTATAAAGCGCTGCAAATTCCCTGCAATCATAAGGCAATTTTTGACGTGGAGCTGGCGGCTGAAAGTCAGACCTACTGTGACGACATCAGCGGCAAACTGGCCCAGCACGGGCTGGTCATCAGCGAGCTCTCCACTCATCTCGAAGGGCAGCTGATCGCCGTTAACCCGGCCTACGACGAGGCGTTTGATAACTTTGCCCCGCAGGCGGTGCGCGGCAATGCCGCCGCCCGCCAGGCGTGGGCTACCGATATCGTGACAAAGGCGGCGGTGGCCTCGGCCCGGCTCGGGTTAACCGCCCACGCCACCTTCTCGGGATCGCTGGCCTGGCCGTTCATGTACCCCTGGCCGCCGCATAACGAGGCGCGCTTTGAAGAGGCCTTCAATGAACTGGCCCGCCGCTGGCGGCCGATTCTGGACGCCTTCGACGAGCAGGGGGTGAATGTCTGCTATGAGATCCACCCCGGCGAAGATCTGCACGACGGCGTCACCTTCGAACGTTTCCTTCAGCTTCTGGATAACCATCCGCGCTGCAATATCCTCTACGATCCGAGCCACCTGCTGCTGCAGCAGATGGATTATCTGTCCTTTATCGACCACTACCACACCCGCATCAAGGCGTTTCACGTCAAGGATGCCGAGTACCGCCCCAACGGGCGCAGCGGGGTGTACGGCGGGTACCAGAGCTGGATCAACCGCGCCGGGCGCTTCCGCTCCCCGGGTGACGGACAGATCGACTTCAAGGGCATCTTCAGCAAGCTGACCCAGTACGACTACGACGGCTGGGCGGTGCTGGAGTGGGAGTGTTGCCTGAAGGATGGCGACACCGGGGCGCGGGAAGGTCGCGAGTTTATCTCCCGCCACATTATTCCGGTTTCCGATCGGGCGTTTGACGATTTCGCTGCAGGAGAACTTCATGATTAACGTCGGCATTATCGGCAGCGGTTTTATTGGCCCGGCGCACATCGAAGCCCTGCGCCGTCTCGGCTTTGTGCAGGTCGTCGCCCTGTGCGACGGCTCTCAGGCGCAGGCCGAAGAGAAAGTCCGGGCGCTGAACATTCCCCACGCCTATGGCAACGTGGACGCCCTGCTGGCCCACCCGGATCTGCACGTGGTGCACAACTGCACGCCCAACCATCTGCATGCCGGGATCAACCGCCAGATCCTGCGCGCCGGGAAGCATGTCTTCTCGGAAAAACCGCTGTGCATGACCCCGGACGAGGCGCGGGAACTGGTGGCCCTGGCGGAGCAAGCGGGCGTGGTGCACGGCGTGAGCTTTGTCTATCGCCAGTTTGCAATGGTGCGCCAGGCGGCGAGCATGGTAGAGGCGGGCACGCTGGGGCGACTGTTTGCTGCCCACGGCAGTTATCTGCAGGACTGGATGCTGCTGGAAACGGATTACAACTGGCGGGTCGACGCGGCGCTCGGGGGAGCGTCTCGCGCGGTGGCGGACATCGGTTCCCACTGGTGCGATACCATCCAGTTCCTGACCGGACGGCGCATCACTGAAGTCATGGCCGACCTCTCTATCGTCTGGCCGACCCGCAAGGCCAACGTGGCCGGGAACCAGACCTTCAGCCAGGCGGGCGATGCGGTGTATGAAGACAAGCCCGTCACCACCGAGGATTTCGGCTCGGTGCTGTTCCGCTTCGACGACGGCAGCAAAGGCAGCTTTACCGTCTCGCAGGTCAGCGCCGGACGGAAAAACCGCCTCAGCCTCGAGGTGAACGGTAGCGAGTGTTCCGTGGCCTGGGATCAGGAGGTGCCCCAGCGGCTGTGGGTGGGCCATCGCGCGCAGGCCAATCAGACTCTGACGGACGATCCGGGCCTGATGAACCGCGACGTGGCCGACAGCGCCCACTTCCCGGGCGGCCACATTGAGGGCTGGCCGGACGCCTTTAAGAACATGATGGCGCAGTTTTATCGCGCGGTGCAGGCGGGTACCATGCCGGAAAAACCGCTGTTTGCCACCTTCCACGACGGGGCGAACGTGATGTATATCATTGACGCGATAGTAAAAAGCCATCAGCAGCAGCGCTGGGTCAGCGTCGCGCAGTAACAGGCTGCCCGTTACGCCGGGCAGCAAATTTATGGTAGCCTGCTGCAAACGCTAACTGCAGGATCACTCGTCGCTATGTCAATTCAGAAAATCGCCCAACTGGCGGGCGTCTCGGTGGCGACGGTATCGCGCGTGCTGAATAACAGCGATACCGTCAAAGCCAAAAACCGCGATCGCGTCTTGCAGGCGATTAAAGAGGCTAACTACCAGCCCAATCTTCTCGCTCGTCAACTGCGCACCTCGCGCAGCTATATGATCCTGGTGATGGTCTCTAACATCGCCAACCCGTTCTGCGCCGAAGTAGTGAAGGGTATTGAGGAGCAGGCGGAGAAAAACGGCTACCGCATTCTGCTGTGCAACTCCGGCTCCGATATTGAACGCTCCCGCTCGGGGCTGAGCCTGCTGACCGGCAAAATGGTCGACGGCATTATCACCATGGATGCCTTTACCCGCCTCACCGAACTGGCGGCGCTGATTGGCGATGCGCCCTGGGTGCAGTGCGCCGAATACGCCGATGCCGGGGCGGTCTCCTGCGTCGGGATCAACGATGTCGATGCCTCCCAGCACGTGGTCAGCCGTCTGGCGGACGGTGGGCGTCAACGGATTGCGCTGATCAACCACGACCTGAGCTACAAATATGCCCGTCTGCGCGAGCGGGGCTACAAAAGCGTCCTGCACCTGCGGGATCTGTCGTATCAGGCTATTGAGTACGCCAGCGATCTCAGCGCGGCGGCCGGGATGGCGGCGATGACCAGACTGCTGGCGGCTGAACCGCGCCCGGATGCGGTGTTTGCGGTGTCTGACACCCTGGCGGCGGGAGCGTTACGCGCTATCGAAAAGGCCGGGTTACGCGTGCCGCAGGATATCGCGGTGGTCGGGTTCGACGGCACCGAGCTGTCGGAGATGGTCTCCCCGCAGCTCAGCACTATCGAGCAGCCGTCGCGGGATATCGGGCGCAAGGCGGTCGATCTACTGCTGAATAAAATCGACAACCCCGATGCCCCCACCGAGCGGGTGATGATGAACTGGCACTTTATTTCCCGCGCCAGTACCTGAGTTATTTCGCCAGGACCCCGGCCAGGGAGCGAATATCGTTTCCGGTCGGCGTCTGGTGAATGCGCAGACCAAATTCATCGATCACTGCGAAGATATGATCGAAAATATCGGCCTGAATCGCCTCATATTCCGCCCAGATTACGGTGTTGGTAAACGCATATATTTCAATCGGCAGCCCGTTGGCATCCGGGGCTAATTGCCGCACCATCAGGGTCATATCCTGGCGAATACGCGGATGGTTGCGCAGATATTCATTCAGGTAGGCGCGGAAGGTGCCAATATTGGTCATCCTGCGCAGATTGAGCACCGATTCCCCTTCGCCATTCTCCTGATTCCACAGCGTAATTTCCTCGTGGCGCGTGGCCATATAGGGCTTGAGCAGCTTCGCCTGAATCAGCTGCTGCTGCTCCTGCTGGTCGAGAAAATGGATGCTAGTGGTATCAATATTCAGGCTGCGCTTAATCCGCCGCCCGCCGGAGGCTGACATCCCGCTCCAGTTGATAAAGGCGTCGGAGACCAGCGCCCAGGTCGGAATGGTGGTAATGGTGTTATCAAAGTTCCGCACCTTAACGGTGGTCAGGCCGATATCGGTCACCGTGCCGTTAGCACCATATTTCGGCATCTCCAGCCAGTCGCCGAGCTTGAGCATATCGTTGGCCGAGAGCTGAATGCCCGCCACCAGCCCGAGGATCGGATCTTTAAACACCAGCATTAATACCGCGGCCATCGCGCCGAGGCCGCTAATCAGAATAGCGGGGGACTGGCCGATCAGCAGGGAGATAATAAGAATGCCCACCAGAATGGCGCTCACCAGCTTGATACCCTGGAAGATCCCCTTCAGCGGCAGCTGCGAGGCGGTGGCCATCTTTTGCGACAGGTTGAAAATCACGTCCAGCAGCGAGAAGAAGGCCAGCAGGGCGTACACCATCACCCACAGCCTGGCGCAGGTGGTAAGTATTTCCGCCGCGTCGCTGCCTTTTTGCAGCCACAATACCGCCTGAACGTTGACGATTATCCCCTGCAGGGTAAAGGCCAGACGGTGAAATAACTTATTCTGGGTAATGATTTGCAGCCATAAATGGCTGCTGGCCTGGGCGCGTTTCTCGAACGCCCGGAGCACCACTTTGTGCAGAATAAAATGAATAATCAGTGCAGTAAGAAAAATAATGCCAAAAATGATCGCGAGGGAGGTGGTGTGATTAATTTCAATACCCGTCTCTTCGACCAGGGAAATGAACTCCTGCATAACGTCTCCTGTATTAAAGCAGCCGCCATAATGGCGGCTGTGGATCTATTATGCAAATTCGCCAGACCTATTTTACCGCCTGACAGGGCTTCACCACCGGTAAACACAGGCGATGGCGCAGCCGCAGGGTGGCCAGCGCCAGGACGATCATCATGACGGTTTCCACCACCAGGAAGAGGTTAATTGCCTCTGCGTAATCCCCGTGATGGTTGTGCAGGGCGTGGAGCAAAATCGCACCGAAGATCGCCGGGCCGAGGCCGAGCGCCGCCTGTTGCAGGGTGCTGAGAATGGCGCTGGCGGCCCCGGCGTCGTCAGGCTGGATATCGCGCATCCCGATGCGGTAGAAGCTGTTCACAATCAGCGCCTGGCCGTAGCCCACCAGCCCGGTGGCCGGGGCGAGGGTCAGGGCGGTGTTCTCCAGGCCCCAGATGCGGAAGGTAGCGATCAGCGCCAGCAGGCCGCTTATCTGGATCGCCAGCCCGGTAAGCAAAATGGTGCTGGTGCGATAGCGGGCAATCAGGCGCGGGGCAAACCATGCCGAGACGAAATAGGTCACCCCGAGGGCGATAAAGCTGTTGCCGGACTGCCAGGGTGCCATCCCCAGACCGGTCTGCATGGTCAGCGCCATACAGAACATAAACCCGGACCAGACGCTGAAAAAGAGCAGCGCAATCAGCACGCCAAAGCGGATGCTGCCGAGCTGCATTAAGCGCGGCGGGATCAGCGGATGGGCGCCTTCGCGCTCTTTTTTACGCGCATTCAGCGCCATCAAATACGCCAGCGGAATAATGGCAATCAGCGCCGCCTTCAGCGGCCAGGACCAGTGCCATTGCGGCCCCAGCGCCATCGGGAACAGCAGACAGCAGAGGATCGCCGCCAGCAGCGCGGTGCCCGGCCAGTCGATGCGCGACGGCGTGTCGCGTCGGGTTTCCGGCACGTAGCGACGGCTCAGGGCCAGCACCAGCAGGCAGATCGGCACGTTGACAAAGAAGGCGTTACGCCAGCCCAGCCCGGCGATATCCGCCGACACCAGCCAGCCGCCGCCCATCTGCCCGACGATAAAGGCAATTCCGCCGATGCCGCCAAACAGGCTGATGGCTTTGGCGTGGGCGGTGCCTTTCAGCGTCACGTGCAGGGTGGCGAGAATTTGCGGCATGATCAGCGCTGCGCCTGCACCCTGAACGATGCGCGCGGCCAGCAGCTGCTCGATATTCCCCGCCATCCCGCACAGCAGCGAGGCCAGGCCAAAGCTCGCCACGCCCCACATAAACAGACGGCGGCGACCGAGGTTATCTCCCAGCTTGCTGCCGAGCGCCAGGCAGACGGCAAAGGCCACACCGTAAAGGGCGACAATCAGCTCCAGCCCGGTGGCGGTGGCGTGCAGCGAGTGGGTGATGGAGTCCAGCGCCACGTTGGTGATTGAGGTATCAATCAGCGGCAGCATCTGGCCAGTTAACAGCAATATCAGGCCTGCCCGGCCCGGTGAAACAACTGACGTATTCATGGTGACTCCATTGCGTCAAACAGCGTAGCGTCGTAGCATCAACCATCTGATAAACGGGTACCAGTTCTTGCTTATACTGGTACTGGCACTACCATGCAGGGGGCACTATGGCGCTGATGTCTGAACTCGTCACCTCACTCCAGGATGACACCCGTAAACAGCTCGGCGCATTTCTACGTGCCCGGCGAGAAAGTCTCGATCCGCAGCGCCTCGGCCTGCCGCGCAGCGGCCGCCGTCGCACGCCAGGTCTGCGTCGTGAAGAGGTCGCCATGCTGGCCGACGTGGGTGTGACCTGGTACACCTGGCTGGAGCAGGGCAGGGACGTCAATCCGTCCAGCACGGTGATGGCGGCAGTGGCGAAAGCATTGCAGTGTACCCCAACCGAAGCCCGACACCTGTTTGTGCTGGCTGGTCTGCCACCGGGGGAAGCGCCCCAGGCGGTGTGCTGCGAGGGGATCAGCGAAGGCACCCGACGTCTGCTCGATACCCTGATGCCGAAACCCGCCAGTATTCAGAAGCCGAACTTCGATATCGTGGCGTGGAACGACAGCTTTGGCCATCTGATGGGCGTTGACTTTAACGCCATCCCACCGGAAGACCGCAACTGCATCTACCTGTTCCTTACCCACCCGGCGTGGCGCGCCCGGCTGGGCAAGCGCGGCGACGTGCTGCCGATTTTTGTCTCCTACTTCCGCGCGGCGATGGCCGAGCACCGGGGTGACCCGCAGTGGGAAGCCAAACTGGCGCGCTTCTTTGCGGTGTCCGGGGAGTTTGAAGCCCTGTGGCACCAGCGCAACGATGTGCGCGGCGTGGAAAACCAGCTGAAACTGTTTACCCATCCCGAGCTGGGAGATTTCCATCTCCAGCAGATGTACTGGTACTCCGCTCCGCGTAACGGCTCGCGCCTGCTGGTTTATCTCCCGGTGGATGACGAGGGCGAGCGCGCGCTGACGTGGCTAACGGAGCAGGCCAAATGAACGTCACCCGCAAACAGGAACGCGCGCGGTGCTGTTGCCGTGGGCGCTGCTGTTTGCCGTGGCGGCGGTGGTCTCTGTTTACATCAGCCTGAAAACCGACGACGGCATGCTGCGCGGTTTTGGCCTGACGTTTCTCGGGATCAACCTCTATACCCGCTACTTCGAATACTTCTGGGACGGGATGAATAAGGTGCTGTTTTTCCTGATCCTGGCGGCGTCGCTGGCGGTAATCGGGCGCTATGCGGAGCGGATCTGGCATGGGGGAAGTGGGTCGAAGTAAGATTTTTGCGAGGAGCTTTCAGGGAATGGATGCGATTTCGGCCTGACCCGGATAAAGCGTGTAAGGTAAATCACGAAATGCAAAATTAGCCTTTAATGCAAATTGCCTTACATGCTAATATCTTCAGGGATGAAAAAACGTGTTCAGACTCATCGTTCATCAGGCAGTCAGAGAGGAGATCCTCTCGCTAATCCGTCTGGCACTGAAACGACAACAGGAGATGTTGGATGAGCAAGAAGATTATTGACTGGGATGTATTAAGAGCAGAGCTGTTAGGCGATTCAGACGTACAGGCTGCTTTTGATGCCGAAGAACGCAAGGAGCGTCTGCGTGAGATGCTGGCGCAGTGGCGCAAACAGGCCGGGCTTACGCGTGCTCAGGTGGCAGAGCGAATGGGGGTCAGCGCGCCAACGGTATCCCGAATGGAAGCCAATATTACCCGGGCGAGCCTGGATACCTTAACGCGTTATGCGCTGGTGTGCGGCGTTAAGCATCCGCAGATTACACTTTATTGAGTACAAGTCAACGTTATACAACCCACTGAATTTCCATCATTTCGATGAGTAACGAAGTGGACTATAATTACGCGATGAGAAACAACCCGATGTCGCCATTGATGATTGATTCTGCTGACTTCAGCCACAAGTTGGGACTCGTCTCCCGAAACGTTGAACATACCGAAGCTTTCCTTGCGCGCGGTACTGCGGATTTTCATCTGCCGGGCTTTGTATTGCCTGTGGGCTACCGTCTTTTAAAATCGCTTTACAGCGACGAGTATCGGATCGTAACCACTGACGAGGGAAAGCCTTACACGGCATATGCCGTTAAGCTGGAATTTCACAACGAGATTACCTTCCCCCACGGTGCTGCCACGCAGGTGATGGTCTGGCGTACCCCGCGTACTCTTCATCAATCTGTGGTGAGCGGTTTTCCGCAATTCTTTTTCCAGTGGCTCCTGAGCGAATACAATGTCGTGGTGTCAGACAGCGAGCAAACCGGGGATGGACAACGCTTTTGGCTACGGATGATCGACTGGGCGTTTACCATGAATTATCAGATCAGTGTGGCGGACGGCACGGTAGGGGAAGAGTGGCATTTAACGCCAGTTAATTCATATGCTGAACTGGAAGAGCGCTGGATTGCGTTCGCCTGGGGATACGATCGTGATGTGCATCCGCATCGCAGACTGGTTATCAGTAAAAAGTAACGGGCCGCTATTCGCGGCCCGTTTGCATTAGCACTCAGTCACAACCGTGCTCAGCGGCAGGCGTGATTTTGGCAGCGTGGCGTTAAAATCTTCCACGCTGTGATGCCCAACCGGCACCACCACCAGGCTGGTGAAACCTTTCTCTTTCAGACCAAACTCTTCGTCGAGGACCGCCGCGTCGAAGCCTTCAATCGGCACCGCGTCCAGGCCCATGGCGCCCACGCCCAGCAGGAAGTTGCCGACGTTAAGGTAAACCTGTTTCGCCATCCACTGGTCGTCATCTTTCAGCTCGACGCGGTGCAGATCGGCGAAGAAAGTGCGGCCTTTGTGGTTGGCGGCTTTCGCTTCCGGGGTGTTGAAACGGCCGTCGGCCTCTTCCTGATCCACCACGCGGGTCAGCCATGCATCGTCCATCGCGGTTTTGGCGCAGAAGACCACCACGTGCGAGGCATCCAGCATTTTGCGTTCGTTAAAGACAAAGCCACCGGCTGCGGATTTTGCCACGCGCGCTTTGCCTTCTTCGGTGCTGGCGACGATAAAGTGCCACGGCTGCGAGTTGGTGCTGGACGGGCTGTACTGCAGCAGGGTTTTAATCTGTTCTGCCTGGTCGGCAGTCAGTTTTTTACTCGGGTCAAAGGCCTTGGTTGAGTGACGCTTCAAGGCAACAGAGATGATATCCATTACGACTCCTGGGGTTCAGTGCAAAAGGGAAAATAATACAAAGGGAAGGGGGCAAAGGTAAGGGCATTACGGGCGTTTAACCGCCGGGACGTAGACGTTTTTGCTCTTTTTTCGGCAGCTTATCCACCACCAGATGCCACGAATCGTTGACCAGATCGGCTATCAGCGCCGGGGTAATATCCTCTGCGGCGTAAACCGAGATCCAGTGCTTTTTATTCAGATGGTAGCCAAGCTCAATTCCCTGGTAGATCTGCTGATTGAGCAGCGATTTTTGCGGATCGGATTTCAGGCTGACGTGCAGACGTCCGTGCGCCTTGCCCATTAGCATAAAAATCTTGCCGCTCACCTTAAACACCTCGTATTCCGGGCCAAACGGCCAGCAGTGTTCGGTAAACGGCAGTTCCAGTGCCACTTTCTGCGCGCAGCCGGTAAGGGTTTTACTGTCCATGGACATCCTCTTCAGCCAGCGCTCGCCACATGGCTTCAAAACCCAGCGCCTTGATTTCGGTGGCGCGCGCCGGTTCGCGGGTGGCGAAAGACATCGTCGTCTCCGCCAGCGACAAAAACAGGGCATCGCCAAACAGACGAAATTCTTCAGACATAAACACCGGACGAATCGAACGACGGCAAAGTTCATGCAGTTCCGGGAACATCTCGTGCACCGCCTGTTCGGTTTCGGCGTTAATCTTCTCGCTCACCCCGAGCTGGCGGATGGCGCCGTGGGCCACCGGGTTGCGGATCCCCCAGTCAATGTAGCTGTTCCAGATATTGCGGGTATGCTCTTTTGGCTGGGTAAGGGCCCTGTCCATATTCGCCAGCATGGTCTGGCACAGATCCTGTTTCAGGTGCAGGTAGAGGGCGTTGAGCAGATCGTCTTTGGTGGCGAAATAACGAAACAGGGTGCCTTCAGCCACCCCTGCGCTGCGGGCGATTAACGCGGTAGAGGCCGCAATGCCCGACTGGGCAAAAGCGGTGGTTGCCGCGTCCAGCAACGCCAGTTTTTTATCTTCACTTTTCGGACGAGCCACTGCATTTCCTCCAGTTTATGTGCAAAAACCCTGATTGAATCATGCTCTTTGCGGGGCTGCAACGCGGAATGTCAAAGATCTTAAAACGTCTTGACGACTTTCGCATCACTTCTATAATGAGTGCTTACTCACTCATAATCAAGTTTTGCCCGCGCAGGCCATCGGATGGGGCGCGAATTCGGGTCGGGATATGAAAAAGCGTTTTATTATTAGCCTGGTGGTAGTGATGATTATTGCAGCAGCGGCGAGTTTGCCGTTCGTACTGAATGCCGGATTCGGCCAGCCGCCACAGGGCGCGCAGGTAAGTGAGTTTGCCGCTTCGCCGCAGTATCGCGACGGACAGTTCCATAACACCCTGCCCACGCCGGGCTTTACCGGCAACAAGAACATGCTGACGGCCTGGTGGGATTTTCTGGTGACCAAACGTGAAAACGCGCGTCCGGCCCAGCCGCTGCCGCTGGTAAAAACCGATCTCGCCCAGTTGCCGCTGGATCAGGACACGCTGGTCTGGCTCGGTCACTCCTCATGGTATCTGCAGCTGGCGGGCAAACGTATTCTGATCGATCCGGTATTCAGCAACTATGCCGCACCTTTCTCCTTCCTCAACAAAGCCTTTGCCGGAGAGTATCCGTGGCATGCTGAAGAGATGCCCGATATCGATCTGCTGATTATCTCCCACGATCACTACGATCATCTCGATTACGCCACCATCAAGGCGCTGCTGCCGAAAGTGAAGCGCGTGGTCACGCCGCTCGGGGTGGGATCGCATCTGCGCTACTGGGGCATGGCGCCGTCCATCATTGAGGAGCGGGACTGGGATCAGTCGGTACGCATCAGCGATGATCTGACCGTGCACGTTCTCCCGGCGCGCCATTTCTCCGGCCGCGGACTGAAGCGCAACCAGACGCTGTGGGGCAGCTTTATGTTTGTCACCCCGCAGCAGAAGGTGTTTTACAGCGGCGATTCTGGCTACGGCCCGCACTTTAGCGCCATCGGCGAACAGTTTGGTGCAGTCGATCTGGCGATCATGGAGAACGGACAGTACGACCAGGACTGGAAGTACATTCACATGCAGCCTTCTGAAACGGCGCAGGCCGCCGCGGATCTGAACGCCAGGGCGGTGGTGCCGGGTCACTCCGGGCGCTTTGTACTGGCAAAACATACCTGGAACGACCCGCTGATCAAGCTGTCGCAGGCCAGCAAGGATAAAGCGTATCGCCTGCTGACGCCGGAACTCGGTGAGCCGCTCAGAGTGGATGATGCCACGCAACAATTTCGCGCGTGGTGGGAATAATGTTTAATCGAAGAGCAGAGGGGGAGAGCAACATGACTATTTCCGCTCAGGTTATCGACACCATTGTCGAGTGGATCGACGACAACCTTCATCAGCCGTTGCGGATCGAGGATATCGCCCGTCACGCGGGCTATTCTAAATGGCACCTACAGCGGCTGTTTATGCAGTATAAAGGTGAGAGCCTGGGGCGGTACATTCGGGAACGTAAGCTGCGGCTGGCGGCGCGGGATCTGCTTGAATCGGACGAAAAGGTTTACGACATTTGTCTGCGCTACGGTTTTGACTCCCAGCAAACCTTTACCCGCGTCTTCACCCGCACCTTTAACCAGCCGCCTGGCGCTTATCGCAAGGATAACCACAGCCGGGCGCATTAAAGCATCAAACCTGCTAATAGCCCAGTGGCGCTGCGCTTACCGGGCCTGCAAAACCGCCAATCCCTCTAATGATATTGAAAATTATTACCATTTGCATTAGCGTTGGTAACAAATTTCGTCGGGGACATGCGGTAATGAAGAGGGTATGGAGTGGGTTGTTATTAGGGATCGGCGCGCTGCCTGCGATGGCGGCGACCTGTGAACATTCTTCCCTTCAGGGAGACGTACAGGGGAAGTTTGATGCCAGCGGCGAAGTCTGTTTTTCACTGCCGCCGCTGGACGAGAATTACGTTTCCGCCACGCTGAACGGCGTAACGGATGCCCGCCTGCTGGACGAACAAAACCGAAAGATTCGCACCCTGGTTGAAAAGGGTCCTGCCGATGGGGAACACACGCTGCTCTTTGCTCTGCCCGTGAAGCAAAACACCTCGCTGGTGCTGCAGGGGGAGGAGGGCAAAGCCTGGCGTTTTCAGTGGCGGATGAAAGAGACCACTGCCTTACCGCGGGTGCAAATGCTCGAGCCGGATAGCCCGACGCTGCAGGCGCTGGCAAAAACGGTTGCTGCCGGTGGAAGTACGGATGCGTTCTGGCAGGCGCAGCATCAGCAGGGCACGCCGATGGTGGAGCCGGTGGATGCCAGCCATAAGCGTGTCACCTTCCTGTGGCGTGGCGCGCGGGACAACGTCTTTATTCTGGGCTCTCCGGCGGGCGATCACGATCCGCTGTTCCGCCTCGGTAAGAGCGACGTCTGGTTTCGCAGCTACGTGGTCCCCGCCGACACGGTGATGCAGTATAAACTCGCGCCGGATGTGCCGCTGATTGACGGCTCTCCTCGCGATCAGCGACGGGCGATCCTCGTAAGCGCCCAGGCCGATCCGCTCAATCCAAACACCTTTGGTGAACAGAAGGCGGATCGCTGGAACCGCTTTTCTCTGCTCGATCTCAGCCCGGCGCGTTACTGCTCGGCGCAGGCCGCAGCCCAGCCGCTGGTGAGCGGCACGCTGACCCGCCAGATGGTTAACAGCACAATCCTTGGCAATGCGCGTGAAGTGATGATCTACAAACCGCGCACTGCCCAGCCCGCGCGCTGGACCTTAATCCTGTTCGATGGGCAGATCTATCAGGACGACTACCATTTCGCTAACGTGCTGGATGGCCTGATTGCCCGCCATCACCTGCCGCCCGTCAACCTGGTGTTTATCGACAGCCTCGATCACGCCCGACGCAGCAAAGAATTACCGCCGAACCCGGATTTCGCCGACTTTATGGCCCATGAACTGCTCCCGTGGTTGCGCGGGCAGGGGATGGCGATGCAGCGGCAGAAAACGGTGCTGGCGGGTTCAAGCTACGGAGGCATAGCCTCCTCATGGGTGGCGTTGCGCTACCCGCGACTGTTTGGCAACGTGCTAAGTCTTTCTGGCTCGTACTGGTGGGCGCCGAAAGGTGAAGCGTCCGGCTGGCTGACGCGTCAGTATCAGCAGTCTCCACCGTATCCGGTCCGCTTCTGGCTGCAGGCCGGGAAGTTTGAAACCACGGGGCCAGGGGGCGGGATCTACCGCACCACGAAGGATTTCGAAAAGGTTTTGCAGGAGAAAGGCTATCGCGTCAGCTTCCACCCGTCGTCAAGCGGCCACGACTACGCGGCCTGGTGTGAAGCGCTGATCCACGGGATGCGTGATTTCACCGGCTTACGACGCCCGGGAAAACCAGCGGCGCCAGACGAAGCGCAGGATAAAGAACTCCACGGCGCCGAGCAGTAAAAACCACAGGCAGAAGATAATGGTGTAGAGCTGGTTGAGATCCATCAGATGGAAGGTGCTCATCAGCTTCTGCGCCACCACCAGCCCCAGGGAAGGAGCAGGCAGCAGCAGAACGGAGAGAAAGGCCATCAACAAGATGCCGCCTGCCGTTAACAGCGATTCCAGTGGGTGTTTCATAATTATGTTAATCGTCAGTTAAAAATAACATTGTCACGGATAGGGCTTCGTAAAGCAATATCAACCGCAACGCGCGCGGGCGATAAATAATCACCCATTAATTCGCTGCTATTTTCCCGACAGGTGTCCGCTTATTCAATTAATCTTGATTAACGTAAATTATTGTCACCCTCCGGCAAATAATTTTACGAAGGTATATGTGCTATATCCAATTAACGTCGCAATAACAATGGCAACGATAATATATAACGCCAGGCGGCGCCCGCGATAAATCCCAAACATGCTTACCTCTCGTTTAGTTTCGGTTTAGAAATAATTTGTAAAAATCACTCTATTGAAATGAAACGTTATCTGTTTAATGCCATCGACAGAAATAATAGTGCGTTAAATTAATTGTCCTGACAACCCATTAAATTAACGCCCGACGATTTATAAAAGCAGACATGGAATTCAGGCTTTTGCTCACCGCAAATTGAAGGAGCTGAAATATGACCAAAATGCATCATACCCACACGCCCCGGTCCAACCCGGGCCACGCACCGACGCAGGCTTATCAGCAGACCGTCGAACAGACCCTTGAGGCACAGCGCAGCACCGCTGCCGGCCTGAACCGCGCCGAGGCGCAGGCACGCCTGCAGCAGCATGGCCCGAATGCCCTGCCGGAAAAAAAAGCCAGACCAGCATGGCTGCGTTTTCTGGCCCATTTTAACGACGTCTTAATTTACGTCCTGCTGGCCGCCGCGGTATTAACTGCCATTATGGGCCACTGGGTCGATACGCTGGTGATTCTGGGTGTGGCGGTGATTAATGCCTTAATTGGTCATATTCAGGAGAGTAACGCCGAGAAATCCCTGAGCAGTATCCGAAATATGCTTGCCAGTGACGCGCGCGTTATTCGTGAGGGCGTTCACGAAACAATACCGACAACTGAAATAGTTCCCGGGGATATTATTGTATTGCGCGCCGGGGATCGTATTCCGGCAGATATGCGGGTCATTGAAGCGCATAATTTACGCGTGGAAGAGGCGATCCTGACCGGTGAATCCACGGTGGTCGATAAACATATTAAGCCCTTAACCGGAGAATTAACCCTCGGCGACCGCACCAATCTGCTGTTTTCCGGCACCACCGTTAGCGCAGGCGGCGGCATGGGCGTGGTGATTGCCACTGGCCAGGAGACCGAACTGGGCCACATCAACCAGATGATGGCCGGCATTGAAAAGCACCGCACCCCGCTGCTAGTGCAGATGGACAAACTCGGCAAAGCCATCTTCGGCCTGATCATGGCGATGATGGTCGCGCTGTTTGTCTTCAGCCTGCTGCTGCGCGATATGCCGATTGGCGAGCTGCTGCTGTCGTTAATCAGCCTGGCAGTGGCCGCGGTACCGGAAGGTTTGCCAGCCATTATCTCGATTATCCTGTCGCTGGGCGTGCAGGCGATGGCGCGTAAGCGGGCGATTATCCGCAAACTGCCTACCGTAGAAACGCTCGGGGCGATGACCGTGGTCTGCTCGGACAAAACCGGCACCCTGACCATGAACGAAATGACCGTCAAAGCGATCATCACCGCCGACAGTTGCTATCGCGTCGGGGGTGACAGCTATGCTCCGGAAGGCAATATCTGCCTTGAGGGTAGCGACGAGCCGGTGCAGATCCAGCCGGGCACCGTGCTGGAGCAGTATCTGCGCACCGTCGACCTGTGTAACGACAGCCAGATGATTCAGGACGAGCGCGGCCTGTGGGGGATTACCGGTGGGCCGACCGAAGGCGCGCTGAAGGTGCTGGCGGCGAAAGCCCACCTCACACCGGTCATGACCACGCTTATCAACAAGATCCCGTTCGACTCGCAGTACAAGTACATGAGCACCCACTACCAGATCGGCAGTGAGGAGCAGATCCTGATCACCGGCGCGCCGGACGTGCTTTTCGCCCTCTGCTCGCAGCAGCAGACCCGTCACGGAGCCGAAGCCTTTAACCGCGCCTACTGGGAAGCGGAGATGGAGCGTTATGCCCGCCAGGGGCTGCGCATGGTGGCTGCGGCGTTCAAACCGGCCAACGGCGAGCAGTCGCTGACTCACGACGATCTCAGCCACGGCCTGATCTTCCTCGGCATCGCCGGAATGATGGACCCGCCGCGCCCGGAGGCGATCGACGCTATTCACGCCTGCCAGCAGGCGGGGATCCGCGTGAAGATGATCACCGGGGATCACCCCCAGACCGCGATGAGCATCGGCCAGATGCTGGGGATCACCAACAGCGCCCAGGCGGTGACCGGCTATCAGCTGGAGCATATGGATGATACTGAGCTGGCGAAAGCGGCGGTGGAGTATGACATCTTCGCCCGCACCAGCCCGGAGCATAAGCTGCGTCTGGTGCAGGCCTTGCAGGAGCAGGGCGAGATCGTCGGCATGACCGGCGACGGTGTGAACGACGCTCCGGCCCTGCGCCAGGCGGACGTGGGCATCGCCATGGGCATCAAGGGCACCGAAGTGACCAAAGAGGCCGCCGACATGGTGCTGACGGACGATAACTTCGCCACCATCGCCAGCGCGGTGAAAGAGGGGCGTCGCGTCTACGACAACCTGAAGAAGACCATTCTGTTCATCATGCCGACCAACCTCGCGCAGGGGCTGCTGATTGTGATTGCCCTGCTGGCGGGGAACATCATTCCGCTGACGCCGGTGCTGATTTTGTGGATGAACATGGCGACCTCAGCCACGCTCTCCTTCGGCCTCGCCTTTGAAGCCGCCGAGCGCAACATCATGCGTCGTCCGCCGCGTCAGACCGGACAGCACGTCATGGATGCCTATGCTGTCTGGCGCGTGGCCTTCGTCGGGACACTGATTGCCGTCGCCGCCTTTGCGCTGGAAGCCTGGCTGGCCCCGCGCGGCCACAGCGCGGAGTTCATTCGTACCGTGCTGCTGCAGATGCTGGTCTGCGCCCAGTGGGTCTACATGATTAACTGCCGCAACACCGAAGGCTTCTCCCTCAACCGCGGCCTGCTGGCGAACAAAGGGATCTGGCTGGTAACGGGCGTGCTGCTCCTGCTGCAGCTGGCGATTATCTACCTGCCGTTTATGCAGATGCTGTTCGGCACCGAAGCCCTGCCGCTGCGCTACTGGGGTGTCACCCTGGCCATAGCGAGCGCGATGTTCTTCATTGTCGAAATCGAGAAGCGACTGACCCGCAGGTTCCGTAAGGCTGCATAACAAAAACCTTACCCCTCACCCTAACCCTCTCCCCAAAGGGGAGAGGGGATAGTCCGGTTTTCTCCCTCGCCCCTTTGGGGAGAGGGCCGGGGTGAGGGGACAAACACCGAGATAATCCCGATGAAACGCATTTTCCTGCGCGCCGCCCTGACCAGCGCACTCCTCGCCTGCACCCTGCAACCCGCCTTCGCCGCCATTCCCGTGCGTGTCGCCACCGTGGAGCAGACCGCCCACGCCGCCGAGCGCCAGATCCCGGGCCGCGTTGAAGCCATTCACACCGTTGAGCTGCGGGCCCGCACCGAGGGAGCGATCACCAGGATTCACTTCCGCGACGGGGAGTATGTGAAAAAAGGTGACCTGCTGTTTGAACTGGACGATGCCGAGCCGCGTGCCGCCGTGCGTCTGGCCCAGGCCGAGGTGAAGAGCGCCGAAGCCACCCTGCGTCAGGCGCAGCAGCAGCTCTCCCGCTTTGAAAGCCTGGGCAACAACAACGCCATCAGCCGTCACGATGTGGATAACGCCCGGATGCAGCGCGACGTCGCCAGCGCGGCGCTGGAGCAGGCCAGAGCCCGGCTTGAAACTCGCAACGTCACTCTGGCATACACGCGCATTACTGCGCCAATTGATGGTCGCGTGGGGCACAGCCGCTTCCACGTGGGCAGCCTGGTGAATCCTGCAAGCGGCGTGCTGGTGGAGGTGGTGCAGCTCGACCCGATCCGCATCGCCTTTGCGCTGGAGGAGGGGACGTTTGCCACCAAAGCCGGACAGCATGCGGATATCAGCACCATGAAAAAAGCCTGGCGGGCCCTGATAGAGAGCAACGGCCAGCGCATCAGCGGGGAACTGACCTCGGTGGATAATCGCATCGACCCGCGCACTGCCAGTGTGATGCTGCGCGCCGAGTTCGCCAACCCACGGCATCAGCTGCTGCCCGGCGGGAATGTGAATCTGTTTCTGCGCCCGGCAAGCGAGGAGCCGGTGCTGACCCTGCCCGCCGCGGCGGTGCAGCAAAACGGCGACGGATTCTTTGCCTGGGTGGTTAACGCTGACGACAAAGCAGAAATGCGTCCGCTGAACGTTGCCGGGCAGATCGGCCAGCAGTTTCAGATCGCCTCTGGCATCGCGTCCGGTGAGCGAGCGATTACTGACGGCGCGCAACGGGTACAGCCTGGCGCAGCCGTCCAGATATTGAATTAAGGAGCCATCATGCTGACGTTTTTCATCAAACGCCCGCGCTTTGCGATGGTGATTGCGCTGGTTATCACCCTGCTGGGGGCCATCGCGTTGAAGATCATTCCGGTGGAGCAGTATCCGCAGATCACGCCGCCGGTAGTAAATGTCTCGGCCAGTTGGCCCGGCGCCAGCTCGGCCGACGTGGCGGAGGCCATCGCCACGCCGCTGGAGACCCAGCTTAACGGCGTGGATCACATGCTGTATATGGAGTCCACCAGTTCGGACGAGGGCGCATACAGCCTCAACATCACCTTCGCAGCGGGCACCGATCCGGATCTGGCCGCCATCGACGTTCAAAACCGCGTGGCGCAGGCGGTGGCGCAACTGCCCGCCGAGGCGCAGCAAAACGGCGTCCAGGTGCGCAAGCGCGCCACCAACCTGATGATGGGGGTAAGCCTTTACTCACCGAATAAGACACACTCGCCGCTGTTGGTCAGCAACTACGCCAGCACCCAGGTGCGTGAGGCGCTGTCCCGCCTGCCGGGCGTCGGGCAGGTGCAGATGTTTGGCGCACGCGACTACAGCATGCGCATCTGGCTGCGTCCGGACCGCATGAACGCCCTCAACGTCACCACCGACGACGTGGCCCAGGCCCTGCGCGAGCAGAACGTGCAGGGCGCGGCAGGCCAGGTGGGGACGCCACCGGTGTTTAATGGCCAGCAGCAGACCCTGACCATTAACGGGCTGGGGCGCTTAAATCAGGCCGAAGATTTCGCCGGGATCATTATCCGCGCGGGAGAGATGGGCCAGCTGGTGCGCCTGAAGGATGTCGCCAGTATCGAACTTGGCTCGCGCAGCTACAGCTCCGGCGCACAGCTGAACGGGCATGACTCCGCCTATCTCGGCATCTATCCCACGCCGTCCGCCAACGCTCTGCGCGTGGCCGACGCGGTGCGCGCCGAGCTGGAGCGCTTGTCGACACGTTTTCCGGACGATCTGACCTGGGAAGTGAAGTTCGACACCACGCAGTTTGTCGCCGCGACCATCAAGGAGATTGGCGTCTCGCTGGCGCTGACCCTGCTGGCGGTGGTGGTGGTCGTCTCCCTGTTCCTGCAGAGCTGGCGCGCGACGCTGATTGTGGCCCTCGCCATTCCGGTGTCGCTGGTGGGCACCTTTGCAGTGCTCTATACGCTGGGATACTCGGCCAACACGCTCAGCCTGTTCGCCATTATTCTGGCCCTGACCATGGTGGTGGATGACGCCATCGTGGTGGTGGAGAGTGTGGAAACCCTGATGGCAGAAGGGCAGAGCCGCACGGCGGCCACCGCGCTGGCCCTGCGTCAGATTGCCGGGCCGGTGATTGCCACCACTCTGGTGCTGCTGGCGGTATTTGTCCCGGTGGCGCTGCTGCCGGGGATTGTCGGCGAGCTCTACCGCCAGTTTGCGGTGACGCTTTCCACGGCGGTGACCCTCTCAAGCCTGGTGGCGTTGACCCTGACGCCCGCGCTTTGCGCGCTGCTGCTGCGTCCGCGCCCTGAGCGTCCGGCGGCGATTTACCGTGGCTTTAACCGCGGGCTGGATGCGACGCGCAACCTTTACACCCGGATTGTCAGCGCGTTCAACCTGCGCCCGTGGCTGGCGCTGCTGGCGACAGCAGGCGCGGCGGCCGTAGTGGTGTTCAGCTTTATGTCGATGCCAAAAGGCTTCCTGCCCCAGGAGGATCAGGGCTACTTCTTCGCCAGCGTTCAGCTGCCGGAGTCGGCCTCGCTGGAGCGTACCGAAGCGGTGATGACCACGGCACGCGAACTGATTGCTAAAAATCCGGCGGTGGAGGATGTGATTCAGGTCTCCGGGTTTAACATTCTCAACGGCACCAGCGCCTCCAACGGCGGCTTTATCTCCGTGATGCTGAAGGACTGGAGCGAGCGTCCCGCCCTGGATGAGGTGATGGGCACCCTGCAGCGCCAGCTGCTGGCCCTGCCGGAGGCGACCATTATGACCTTTGCCCCGCCGACGCTGCCGGGGCTGGGCAACGCCTCCGGTTTCGACCTGCGCATTCAGGCCCAGGCAGGGCAGAGCCCGGCGGAGCTGGAGCGCGTCACCCGACAGGTGCTGGCGAAGGCCAACCAGCATCCGCAGTTGAGCCGGGTGTTCACTACCTGGAGCAGTAACGTACCCCAGCTGACCCTGACCGTTGACCGCGAGCGCGCCGCGCGCCTTGACGTGCCGGTCTCGCGCATCTTCAGCAGCCTGCAAACCGCCTTTGGCGGCACGCGAGCCGGGGATTTCAGCGTCAACAACCGCGTCTACCACGTGGTGATGCAAAACGAGATGCAGTGGCGCGAGCGCGCAGAGCAAATCAGCGAGCTGTTCGTGCGCAGCAACAATGGCGAGCGGGTGCGCCTGAGCAACCTCGTCACCATCACCCCGACCGTCGGCGCGCCGTTTCTGCAGCAGTACAACCAGTTCCCGTCGGTGTCGGTAAGCGGCTCGGCGGCAGAAGGGGTGAGCAGCAGCACGGCGATGGCGGCGATGGCTGAGCTTCTGGCGGATAACCTGCCTGCCGGGTACGACTACGCCTGGAGCGGGATGTCGTATCAGGAGCAGCAGACCGGGAATCAGGCGATCTGGATCGTGTTGGCGGCGGTGGTGATGGCGTGGCTGTTCCTTGTCGCCCAGTATGAGAGCTGGACTTTACCGGCGAGCGTGATGCTCTCGGTACTGTTCGCCATCGGCGGGGCGCTGGTATGGCTGTGGGCCGCCGGATACGCTAACGACGTGTATGTGCAGATTGGGCTGGTGCTACTGATAGCCCTGGCCGCCAAGAACGCGATTCTGATCGTTGAGTTCGCCCGCGCGCGGCGGATGGAGGGGATGGCGATTGTCGATGCCGCGAGAGAGGGGGCCTCCCGCCGCTTCCGGGCAGTGATGATGACCGCGGTGTCGTTCATTATCGGGGTACTACCGATGATGCTGGCGAGCGGGGCGGGGGCCCAGAGCCGCCGCATCATCGGTACCACGGTGTTCAGCGGCATGCTGGTGGCCACCGTGGTAGGGATTGTCTTTATCCCGGCGCTGTTCGTGCTGTTCCAGCGCCTGCGCGAGTGGGGACACCGGCTTACGGACTCGTAGCCCACAGTTCGGCATGTTTTTGCACTAAGGAGATGAGCGAGCCACCGTCTGCGATAAAGTCCCGCATGCGCTGCGCCTCGCTCTTGCCCTGCTTAAGCATCAGGGCAATTTCCTGAATCGCGCTTGTGGCACCCAGCTTCTCGGCGGACAGCGCGACGCGCTCCAGTAGCCAGGCGAGATCCTCGGCGATGGTTTTCTGCTCCCCGGTATGCACGTCCGTCAGGATCCCCGCTAACCCGTAGCGACAGGCCTGAAAACGGTTGAAGCGGTAGAGTAAGAAATCCTGCTCCTGATGCTTATAAGGCCGCGTGGTCAGCAGCCAGTGCGAGGTGGCCTGAATCAGCCCGGCGATGTTGATGGCATGGGCCAGCGTCAGCGGCGTATCCATCACCCGCACCTCGACGGTGCCGAAATGCGGGCTCGGGCGAATGTCCCAGTGCAGATCTTTAATGCTGTCGATCATGCTGGTGTGGCTCAGGCGGCGAAACAGCCCCTCGAACTCCTGCCAGCTGTTGACCCACGGCATCAGGCCGTTATCCGGGAACCCGGAGAAGATGTTGAGTCGCGAGGAGGCAAATTTCGTGTCGGTGCCCTGCATATAGGGGGAGGTTGCCGCCAGGGCGATAAAGTGTGGCACGAAGCGCGACAGGCCGTGCAGCAGATAGATGGCCTCATCGCCGGTGCGGCACCCGACGTGGACGTGCTGGCCGAATACCGTGGCCTGCAAGATCAGATAGCCAAAGCGCTCCAGGGTGGCGTTATACCGCTCGTCCTCGCATACCTGCTGACGCTGCCATTTCTGAAACGGATGCGTGCCGCCGCCGCAGATCTGGATATGGTGCTCCGCCGCCGCACGCAGAATGCTCTGCTGCATGGCGGAAAATTGCGCCGCCGCCTGGTCGATGTTGTGACACACGCCAGTGGCGATCTCCAGCATGCTTTCGGTGATATCGTGCTTCACCTCTCCGGCTTTGATATCGTTTTTCACGGCGTCGATCAGGGCGGACGAATCCTGGCTCAGATCATAGCCCGGCGGGTTCACCACCTGTAATTCGAGTTCGATGCCGAGGGTGTAGGGCTCAGAGGAATGAAAGTCGGGTAAAGGCATAGCGCACTCCGTTGTCTGTGATGAGTTGAGTATAGACAACGGGTGACGTTCTCCTTCTGACTGTGGGAGAGGCTCAGTCTACCTTGACGCTCCAGAGTCGTTATCGCTATTAATATTGGCCTGATTATTAACGCTAAGGAGTAAGCAATGGTCTCGTTTCGACCCCTGACAGAAGATGAGTATCCTGCTTATCTGGATTATTTTATTGATGATTATGCCAAAGAGATCGCTACAAACTACGGGCTCTCTCAACATGATTCGCTTGCCAGAGCAAAGCAGGAAATTGCCGAAATGCTTCCTGAAGGCGTGAATACCCATGGACACGTTTTACTCTCTCTTGTTGCGCCAATAGATCAGACCGACAGGCATGTCGGTTATCTCTGGTACAAACCCGATACGATGATGCGCTCAGTGTTTATCTATGATTTTCATATTTTCACCTCCTGCCAGGGACAAGGGCTGGGTAAACAGACTCTCCGCGCTCTTGAAGCGCATCTTTGCGAGAAGGGTTTTAAAGAGATCAGACTGCGTGTAGCAGGGGATAATGCCCGCGCCCGGCATCTCTACGAGACCAGCGGTTTTGGAATTACCGGGATCAATATGAGCAAGTCTATTGTCGGGCTCGCGGAAAAAACGCCGTGAGAATGCTATTATCCAGGCAGAAACTGACACCCTGAGGATCCCTTATGAGCAACGACGTACCGATTAAATATTATGACATCGTGGATGAGTACACGACGGAAGCCGCAACGCCGGTGAGCGAAGCAGAGCGTGATCCCCTGGCGCTCTATTTTCAACTGCTGATCACCCGTCTGATGAATAACGAAGAGATCAGCGAAGCGGCGCAGACTGAGATGGCGGTGGAAGCCGGTATTAATGCCCAGCGTATCGATGATATTGCCAATTTCCTCAATCAGTGGGGCAATGAGTAGTTCCTTGTATTAAAGGCGTGGTCTGTGCAGACATTGTGCTTTACACTGCGCGCGGCAAAAGTTGAGTTGATAAACGATTAATTAGGCGGTAACGGTAATGGCGATGAACGGAACAATCACAACCTGGTTTGAAGACAAGGGTTTTGGATTTATCAAAGATGAAAACGGCGATAACCGTTATTTTCATGTGATTAAGGTCGCCAACCCTGAGCTGATTAAGAAAGATGCCGCGGTGACGTTCGAACCCACCACCAATAACAAAGGATTGTCTGCCTTTGCGGTAAAAGTGGTCCCGGAAAGCAAATACATCTTCATTGATGGCGAGCGTCATAAGATCACCTCCATCAAGTCTTACCTCGTCTACAGCGAAGAAGAGTCTGGCGACACCAAACTTGATAAAGAGGTGCTGTCGGTGAAGAGCCTGATGGGTAATATCGCCCCAAAATCAACTGCGAAAGTAAGTGAGATGCGTACGGTGAAAAAACTGGCGATCACCACTTTCCAGGGCAAAACGTTCATCTTCTCCGAAGATGAAATCGATATCGATGCCACGGTGAAACAGCTTAAGAACCTGATGTAATCTGCAGTGCCGGGTGGCGGCTACGCCTTACCCGGCCTATAAATCTCACCCCACCTTGTAGGCCCGTGCAAGCGCAGCGCCGCCGGGCAATAACACTGTTTCATCCGATGTTCCCCTCTAAGCATGACCCTCCGATCAAACACCTGCTGTAGTTTCAGTCGATTCAGCAGTACTGTTATGTCGTCAATCCTGTATTGTGAAATAACAATCTATTAACAAACAAAAAGGGGTAGAGCGTGCCGGAAATTAATATCTGGGGGCAGACCGTTAACGATCCTGTTCCCGACTGGCAAGGGGCCAGCGTATTAGAGCGTGGAGTGCTGGAAGGGCGTTTTTGCCGCCTTGAACCACTGGATGCGGTAGAACATGCGGTAGATCTGTTCGAGGCTTATGCCTTAGGTGATGACAGCGACTGGACCTGGCTTGCCAGCAATCAGCCTGCCAGCGTCGAGGCCACCGTCGACTGGTTGCAGATCAAAGTGCAGGACGAAGGGCTGGTGCCCTTTGCGGTGATCGATCGCCACAGCGAGCGCGCCGTCGGACTGGTCTGTTATATGGCGATTGAACAGCAGTTGGGCTCGGTGGAGATCGGTCATGTCACCTGGTCGCGGAAAATGAAAAACAGCCCGCTCGGCACTGAGGCTGTCTGGCTGCTGTTGAAGTATGGCTTCGAACGCGGCTATCGGCGTCTGGAGTGGAAGTGCGATTCGATGAATATTGCCTCCCGCCGGGCCGCCGATCGCCTGGGCTTTACCTGGGAAGGGCGGCTGCGTCAAAAACTGGTGCGCAAAGGCCGTAACCGCGACAGCGATATGCTGTCGATTATCGACAGCGAATGGCCGGAACGGGATGCAGCTATTCGCGGCTGGCTGGCCGCGGATAATTTTGATGCTGAAGGACGGCAAATCAGGCGGCTTGAGACATTTCATGTTCGCCCGGAATCGGTCTGATTTTTTAGCGACCTGAACGTATTCTGAAAACGCCATTTTACTGGTTAAATATCCAGCTTAAAGGCGATCTTTTCGGCGATTCAAGCGTAATATTGCGGCGGGTGCCTGATGCTTTCTGAGCTCAGGCAGGTGTGGTGAGGCAGAAAGCAAAAGCCCCGGAGATGTTTCCATCAACCGGGGCTACCAAACCAAACCTCAACAATTTGGATGGTAGCCTCTTCTTAGCAAGGAGGCAATGACATGCTTAACAAGTACGCCTTTGCGGCGATCCTGGTCCTGAGTTTAACGGTGCTGGGAGTCACGTTTCTGGTTCACGAGCAGTTATGCGAACTGAGCTTTAAGGAGCGCGATATGGAAGTGAAAGCTGTTCTCGCTTACGAAACGAAGAAGTAGCGGTACGCGGGGAGCAATCCCCGCTTATCCAGTTGTCGGTCTGGTGCAGGCACCCGTTTTTTTGCCCCGTCTGGTGATGAGTCAGGCGGGGCATTTTTATTCTTCAACCGAAGATCTAAACGTATTCTGAAAACGCTATTCTACTGGTTAAATATCCAGCTTAAAGGCGATTTTTTCGACGGTACGGGAGTAATATTGCGGCGGGTGCCTGATGCTTTCTGAGCTCAGGCAGGTGTGGTGAGGCAGAAAGCAAAAGCCCCGGAGATGTTTCCATCAACCGGGGCTACCATCACCAAACCTAGACAATTTGGATGGTAGCCTCTTCTTAGCAAGGAGGCAATGACATGCTTAACAAGTACGCCTTTGCGGCGATCCTGGTCCTGAGTTTAACGGTGCTGGGAGTCACGTTTCTGGTTCATGAGCAGTTATGCGAAGTGAGCTTCAAGGAGCGCGATATGGAAGTGAAAGCTGTTCTCGCTTACGAAACGAAGAAGTAGCGGTACGCGGGGAGCAATCCCCGCTTATCCGATTGTCGGTCTGGTGCAGGCACCCGTTTTTTTGCCCCGTCTGGTGATGAGCCGGACGGGGCATTTTTACGTCCTGACCCGCGCAACCGTCTCCTGCCAGGCCTGCCAGCGGGTCTGCAACCGGGCGTGACGCGCCATATCCGGGCTAAAAGTGACATGTTCCGGCAGATACTGGCGCAGCTGCGCGGTGGTCAGATTGAACAGCGCCTTACGCGCCAGCAGCGCTGCCCCCATCGCGGAAAGTTCTGCCACGTCGCTGCGCATCACCGGGCAGCCGAGGAGGTCCGCCTGATACTGCATCAGCCAGTCGTTTTTCGTCGGCCCGCCGTCGACCATCAGCGCGTTCAGGCTAAAGCCCGGATGAACGCGCATCGCCAGCACCACGTCGGCAATCTGATAGGCGATCGACTCCAGCGCCGCGCGGATCAGGTGCGCTCGCTTCACCCCCCGGCTCAGGCCGTGGATCATGCCGCGGGCGTTTTCATCCCACCATGGTGCGCCGAGGCCGGTAAGGGCGGGAACAAAATAGACCCCGAGGGTCGAGTCCACCGAGCGGGGCAGGGTGTTCAGCTCATGGGCCAGCTCCGCCTGCGACAGCTCGCTTAAACCGGTGCTGTCCGCCATCCACGCCACCGCATCGCCGGTGTGGGGAATATTGCCCTCCAGACCGTAGACCAGATTGTCACCGTCATGCCACGCCACGGTAGTCGCCAGGGCGCTGACGTCGCAGCGAGCGGAAGAGACCGGCGCCATCACTGACGAACCGGTGCCATAGGTGGCTTTCACGCAGCCTTCGGCGCCCAGACCGTGGGCAAAGAGCGCGGCGTGGGAATCACCGATCATCGCCATTACCGGCAGTCCGTCCGGGATCGACGAGCAGCCGCGGGTGTAACCAAACAGGCCGCTGGAGGGCTTGATATCCGGTAGCGCTGCTCGCGGGATGGCAAACAGCGCCAGCATCTCCGGGTCCCAGTCCGCAGCGTGCAGATTCATCAGCTGGGTGCGGGCGGCGTTGGCATAGTCGCAGCTGAAGGCCTGACCCTGGGTCAGGTTCCACAGCAGCCAGCTGTCGACAGTGCCGAGGCAAATCTCGCCCCGGGCGGCACGCTGCGCACCGTCGGGAGTGTTATCCAGCAGCCAGCGCATTTTGGAGGCCGAAAACAGCGGCGCGATGGGTAAGCCGGTCGCTGCTTTGATGTTCGGTCCGTGGCCCTGCTCACGCAGCTGGTGGCAAAAGGCCGCGGTGCGGGAGCACTGCCAGCTGAGCGCCGGGGCAATTGGCTTGCCGGTTGCCCGATCCCAGCCCACCACGGTTTCACGCTGATTGCTGATCGCCAGGGCGGCAACCCGGTCTACTCCGACGGTGGCAATAGCCCGGGCCACCACCTCAAGCGAGGCTTCAACCAGCAGTTCAGCGGATTGCTCCACCCAGCCTTCGTGCGGGGTCTGGATCGCCAGCGCCCGGGAGAAGCTCGCCACCACGTGCCCGTTTGCGTCCAGCGCCACCGCTTTGGCATTGGTGGTGCCCTCGTCGAGGGCAATAATGATGTCCTTGTTCACCGACATAGCGGCCTCCGGCCTTAACGATGGAGATAAGTTGAGACGCCGAGGTAGCGGGTGAAGGCCTCATGCAGGATCTCCGCGCTGGCGGAGTGGTTCATCGCCACGTGGTGCTCAAAGCCGTTGCGGCAGATCCAGTTCAGCAGGTTCTCCAGATGCGGAACCTGGATCACCGCCCGGCAGCCCACGGTGTCGAGCGGATCGTCCACCGACTGGCCCTGGCCGACGTACGCTTTGATCTCCCCGGTGAGATCGTCGGTGCTCAGGCGGAAATAGGTCAGCGGCCCGCTTTTCAGACGACCGTGGACCGCGCCGCAGGTGTTCTCTTTCCCGACGGTGGTGCCGATGATATCGGCGGTGCCCATATGTGGGGATTCGAGGCTGGAGGCGGCAAAGTTCCCGCAGTGGAACAGAACGCATTTGTCGCGATCGTCGCCGAAATTATTATTCCAGTCGGCAATCGAGGCCGGATTCATATTGCTGCTGGCCAGGGCGAACATCGACAGCGCCCCCATCACGTCCACTTCACAGGCGCTCGGCATCAGCTGCCCGGACATCACGCTCATGATCGAGCAGACGTTAATCCCGAGGTTCTCCTGCAGGGAGGTCCAGCACTGAATGGCGGTGGTATCAATGTCGTTGGCGACCACCCACTCACTGATGACCACAAACAGCTTCGCCATGGTCACCAGCTTGTCGGCCGGAATACGGCTGGCGTCGGCATTGTCGATCAGGATCCGGCGTTTTTCATCCACCCGAATATCGTCATCGCGCAGGGTTTTAATCCGGGTAAAGACTTCAGACAGGTCGAGGGTTTCCACCGCAATGCCCAGGCGTTCCAGCAGTTTCTCGCTGTAGCGCACGGTGTTAAAGCCTGCCGGACGGGCACCGATCGCCCCCACGCGCACGCCGCGCATGCTGGTGACCACGCGGCACACCTGTTCGAAGCGCCGCAAATCCTGCTCAAATACCTCGCCGGTCAGAGCGCAGACGTGCTGGGTAGTGAGGGTGAACGGAATGCCGTACTGACGCAGGTTGTTGCACAGGGAGATCTTGCCGCAGAAACTGTCCCGGCGGGTTGCCAGCCCCATTTTGTCGAGGTTGTCCTCCTCGGCCTGGACCAGCACCGGCACGTTCAGGCCGGAGAGACGCAGGGTTTCCGCAATCGCTTTTTCATCGCCGAAGTTGGGCAACAGCACCACCACGCCGTGAATGCGATCGCGATGAGCGCGAAACAGTTCGGCGCAGACTTTGGCATCCTGACGGGTTTCGACGCCGCCGAGTTCGGTCTGGCTCGGATCGAGCATGATGGTGTTAATACCCAGACGGCCAAACAGGGCAATCGCCTGCTCGCGCGCTTCTGCCACCAGATAGCTCGGGAAAAATCCGCGGTTACCGATGATCACGCCCATCGTCAGTTGTTGAGGAATTCGGGACATTGCATTTCTCCAGTAAGATGTTGTTGTTATTTTCAGGAAGCCAGTCGCGCGATCATTTCCCGGGCGTGTTTCACCACGCCGGCGACATCAATCTCATGGCGTGCCCGCGTTGACGCTCTGTCGGCGGCAATCGCATATTGTCCATCCAGGATCCCAAGGCGTTTCAGCGGGATGGCGCAGCCAGCTTCGGCCAGCACTTCCGCCACCAGGCTGCCGACGCCGCCGTTGACGTTATGCTCCTCGACGCTCACCACCGCCTTGCAGGATCCTATGGCTGCCAGCAGCTGTTGGGTATCACAGGGACGAATAGATGGAACGTTGATAACAGTGGCGTCAATACCTTCTTCCGCGAGTTGTGCGGCGGCTTCCACTATTTCATGTACGGTGGAACCCATGGCCACCAGCGCCACATCCTGGCCCGCACGCAGAACGTCAATCTTGCCCGGCGCAAACCGGTAGCTTTCATCGTGCAGTTCCGGCAGGTTTTTCCCGTCGAGACGGATATAGACCGGACCGACGTGGTCAAGGGCGTAGTCGATGATCTGACGGCACTCGTTGGGGCTCGACGGGGCATAAATCTCAATGTTGCCGAAGCCGCGCATAATGGCGATATCGTCGATGCTGTGGTGGGTGCTGGCGAGCGGGCCGTAGCTGGCGCCGGCGTTCAGGCCAAACAGCTTGACGTTGGTGTTGTTGTAGCAGATGTCGACTTTGATCTGCTCGTTAGCGCGCGAGATCAAAAACGGCGCGGCGTTGCAGGTGACGGCAATCTTGCCGCCAATCGCCAGCCCGGCGGCAGCGCCTACCTGGGTCTGCTCGGCGATGCCAACGTTGACCAGTCGGCCCGGAAAGCGCTGCATAAAGGGGGCGATTTTTGCCGTCGAGGTGGAGTCTGCCACCACCGGGACCAGATCCACGCCGCGATCGACGGCATCGATAAAGGCATTAACCATCACCGTGGCAAGGTGTTCGCTATTACTCATCTTTCAGTTCCTCCAGCGCCAGTTCAATTTCTTCCCCTTTCGGCACCCGGTGGTGCCATTCAGGCCGTCCCTGGATAAACGAGATCCCCGCGCCTTTGGTGGTGTGGGCGATCACCACATGCGGTTTGCCGTTGGGCTTCAGGCCTTCGAGGGTGGCGACCACATCCGCCATGTCGTTGCCGTTGCAGCCGGTCACTTCCAGGCCGAACGCTTTCCATTTCGCATCCAGCGGGTCGGTATTGAGGATCTCTTTGGTGGAGCCCGCCAGCTGAAGGTTGTTTTTGTCGTTGATAATAAACAGGTTATCCAGCTGGTAATGGGCGGCCACCAGCGCGGCTTCCCAGTTGCTGCCTTCCGCCAGTTCGCCATCCCCGGTTACCACGAACACCCGGCGTTTGCTGTTGCTGCGTTTCGCCGCCAGGGCGATCCCCACCGCCACCGGCAGACCATGGCCCAGCGCGCCGGTATTCAGCTCAATGCCTGGCGTTTTGTGTTTCACCGGATGGCCCGGCAGGTGAGAGTCGGCATGCTGATAGGTGGAAAGCCACTCGACGGGGATAAACCCGGCTTCGGCCAGCACGCAGTAATAGCCGCCCACCGCGTGGCCTTTCGACTGGATGTAGATATCGCGTTCATCGCTCTCCTTCAGCTGCGGGGAGCAGTTCAGAATGCGGAAATAGAGGGCGGTGAGCAGTTCGACCTGTGAAAGATCGGCCCCGGTATGGCCGCCCGCCGGGCTTTCGGCATTCAGCACGATGATCTTGCGACGAATCGAGCGCGCCCGGGTTTCGAGCTCCGCGATGGAGAGCGAAAACGGATTCATAACATACCTCCTGAATTTATAATCTGTTGTGAATAATTATTCCAGCCGGGTACGTTTTTCCCTGTTCTCGTTGTCAGAGCAGGGAGCTATGACCGCTTTGAATATATATTCAATGCTGATTTATTATTCATGATAGTAAGATATGCCCGGCTCAGGCGTTTGTCTACGGTTTGCGCAGGCATATTTCGAAGAAAAGAGAAAAGGATCACATTTGCCCGGCGGATCGCGGCGGCGTTGGCTTGTTAAATATTCAGTGATGAATAAAAATAACGACAGCCGATTAAGGGGAACGTTATGTCGAAGCAGGATGAACAGCGACTGCTGGTCAAGATCGCCACACTTTACTATAGCGAGAATAAAAAGCAGTCCGAGATTGCCTCGCTGCTGCATCTCTCGCAGTCCTTTGTCTCGCGGGCGCTGACCCGCTGCCAGAAAGAGGGGCTGGTCAAAATTACCGTGGTGCAACCGACCAACATTTTTGTCTCGCTGGAAAAGGCGCTGGAAGATCAGTACGGCATCCGCCAGGCCATCGTGGTGGACGTAGGCGAAGACCCGACCAACGCCCAGATCAAGCACGCCATCGGCAGCGCGGCGGCACACTATGTCGAAACCCGTCTGCGCCCGGAAGACCTGGTGGGGATCTCCTCCTGGAGCAGCACCATCCGCTGCATGGTGGATGAGATGCACCCGCAGAATATCCGCGCCGCCGGAGTGATCCAGCTGTTAGGCGGCGTCGGGCCGAACGGCAACGTGCAGGCCACCATTCTGACCCAGCAACTGGCGGCGCATCTCGGCTGTCCGGCGGGGCTGTTGCCGTCCCAGAGTATTGAACACTCGGTGGAGGAGCGCGCCCGGCTGGTGAGCAGCCCGGACGTGGCGGCGGTGGTGGGCAAGTTTGCCGAAGTGGACGTGGCGATTGTCGGCATTGGCGAGCTGGAGCCGTCGCAGCTGCTGAAAAACTCCGGCAACTATTACACCGAAGAGATGCTCAAGCTGCTGGCCGAACGCGGGGCGGTAGGGGATATCTGCCTGCATTACTACGATGCGAAAGGCGAGCCGGTGCTTAGCCCGGAAGAGGACCCGGTGATTGGCATGGAGCTGGCGCAGATCCGCGCCTGTCCGCAGGTAATTGCCCTGGCCGGTGGCGCAGAAAAACGCAATGCCATTCACGGGGCGCTGGTCGGGAAGTATATCGATGTGCTGATCACCGATTACCCGACGGCGCGGAGTTTGTTGAAAGGGTAATCAGGCAAAGCGCCCGGGATCGGTGCGGCTTGATGCCCTCACCCCGACCCTCTCCCACAGGGAGAGGGTGCAAACACTAAAAACGGCAACTTGCGTTGCCGTTTTGCTTTTACCTCCCTTCCATGACCGCTTTCTGCGCCACCACGGCTGCCTTCTGCTGCATCCGGTTTTGCATCTGGTCGATGATCACCGCCACGATAATCACGATCCCTTTGATCACCATCTGCCAGAACTCGCTGACTCCCATCATCACCAGGCCGTCGGCGAGGAAGCCGATCACGAAGGCGCCAATCAGGGTGCCGAGAATGGTGCCGCGCCCGCCTGCCAGCGAGGTGCCACCCAGTACCACCGCGGCGATGGCGTTCATCTCAAAGGCGGTGCCGTTGGCCGGGTGACTGGCCAGCAATTGCGCGGAGACCACAATCCCGGCGATGGCGGCGCAGAATCCCGACAGGGTATAGACCAGCACTTTCACCTGCTTGACCCGCACGCCGGAGAGTTCCGCCGCGCGCTCGTTATCGCCGATGGCGTAGACGTGGCGGCCAAACGGCAGACGGCGGGCGATATAGGCGATCACCAGCGCCAGGACGATCATCATCCAGATGGCCCATGGAATGCCGAGCAGTGTTCCGGCACCAATCTCATCGAAGCCGGTATTCCCCAACTGCGGGTTGCCGGAGAGACCCGGGAAGGTCTGGCCGTCGGAGGTGAGCATCGACGCCCCGCGCAGGACGTACATGGTGCCGAGGGTGCAGATAAAGGGGGCGACGTTATAGCGGGTGATGATCCAGCCATTCATCGCGCCTATTAGCGCGCCAATCAGTAGCACCACGGGCACAATCACCCACACGCTCGGGAAGATGGCGATGCCAAACATCGGCAGCACGATCCCTTTGGTGATCATCCACCCGGCGATCATCCCGCACAGCCCCAGCGTCGCACCGATCGACAGGTCGATCCCGGCGGTGATGATCACGAAGGTGATCCCCAGCGCCAGGAAGGCGTTGATGGCGATATGCTTAATCATGATCACCAGACTGCCCGCCGAGAGAAAGCCCGGCACGGTCATGGTGAAAAAGCCGACAATCAGGAACAGCGCAATGAAGGTGCGCATTTTCAACAGCAGCAGAAGCAGTTTTTCCCGGGAAGGCGCGGCCCCTTTTTGCGGCGTCAGCGCGACAGACTGTGTTGTTTTCATCTTAGAACCCCTGAGCACTTGCGGTTACCAGTGCCGATTCGTCGGCCCGATCGCGAACAATATCGGCGGTCAGTTTGCCGCCGGACATCACCAGAATGCGGTCCGATACCGCCATAATCTCTTTCAAATCGGAGGTGGAGAAGACTACCGCGATGCCCTGCTGCGACAGCTCCACCATCATGCGGAACACGTCCGCTTTGGCACCCACGTCAATGCCGCGGGTCGGTTCATCGAGAAACAGCACCTTCGGATTGGTCAGCAGCGAGCGGCCAATCACCACTTTTTGCTGATTACCGCCGCTCAGGGCCTGGATCTCGACCTCCGGGGTGGAGACCTTGATCGACAGATTGCCGATGGTGCTGGCCACCACCGCCTGCTCCGCTTTCTGCGCAATGGTGAAACCGCGCTGCAGGCGGCGCCACAGGCTGGCGATGGTCAGGTTGCTGGCCACCGACGAGCCCGGAAATATCCCGGTGCGTTTGCGGTCTTCCGGCACCAGGCTCATCCCCATGCGGATGCGATCGGCGGTGGTTAAGCGCTGCGGCACTGGTTTGCTGTCGAGCCACAGCTTGCCCAGATAGTTGCGTTCGGTGCCGAGCATGCACTCGAACAGCTCGGTGCGCCCGGCCCCCATCAGGCCGTAAATCCCGACAATCTCCCCGGCGTTCACCTGGAAGCTGACGTCATTGACCACCGTATTCCCGGCGGCATTGACGCAGGTGATATGTTCCGCCTCCAGCACCGGTGCCCCGAAGGTGCGGCCCGGTTCGAGGAAGTTGCTCACCGGATCGCTGCCGAGCATCTCGCGCACAATCCAGGGCACGTCGATATCCTGCACCTTCGCTTCGGCCTGGAATTTGCCGTCGCGCAGGATGGTGATCACATCGCCTATCGCCATCAGCTCTTCCAGCCGGTGAGAGATATAGATGATGGTGACCCCCTGGCGGGTCAGCTCGCGGATCACCCGAAACAGGATCTCCACCTCGGTTTTACTCAGCGCCGAGGTGGGCTCGTCGAGGATCAGGATATCGGCGTCCTCGGCCAGCGCTTTGGCAATCTCAATCAGCTGCTGCTGCCCGACCTTCAAATTACCGACCAGCTCGCGCGGGGAGATGGGCTGATCGAGGCGTTTCAGCAGCGCCGCGGTGCGGGACTCCTGCTCCGCCTCGTTGATCGGTGTCACCCCTTTTTGCAGCTCGCGGCCGAGGAAGACGTTCTCCGCCACGTTGAGGTTTTCAAACAGGTTCAGCTCCTGATGCACCATGCCGATCCCGTGGGCGGCGGCGTCGCGGGTGCTGGCGAACGCCACCTGCTTACCGTTGAGCCACATCTCGCCGAGGCTGGGCTGCTGCACCCCGGCAAGGATCTTCATCAGCGTCGATTTCCCGGCGCCGTTCTCACCGATAATGACGTTCACTTTGCCGCGCCAGACGCGGTAATCGACCTTATCCAGCGCCACGGTACCGGGGAACAGCATCGAGATACCGCGGGTGCTGAGGATAATCTCCTCTACAGGGCTTTCGCTCATCACGGCGCCTCCTGTTTCAGTTCCAGCGCTGCCGCTTCATTCGCTTTGCCGCCCGTCAGGGTGGTGGCGAACAGGACAGTGGCATTTTTGCCGCTCCAGCTCTCATCCACTTTCGGCAGATGCTTTACCGCCTCGCGGTTCAACGCCCGGGAGAGCTGGGCGTACTGCACCTGATTGGTAAATTCATCGAAGCGGAACCCGGCGGCATCGCGGAGGGCGTTGCCGCGCATCACCGGCCCGGTCTGGATCTGAAGCGGCTGGCCGTTCACCGTCATCACCAGTTTCTGCTCGTTGGCGCTGCTGGCTTCCACGCGCTCCACTTTGCCGCTGAGGCGCACAAAGACGCTCTGCGGTTTGTCAGAGGGGGTCTTCAGCTGAGTGGAGAGGGCGCTGGCGTCCAGGGCATGATTTTTGGCGGCGTCGAGGATCCGCGGCTGCCAGGTTTGTTGCGCGATCTGCTGTGGGGTCTGGTTGTCAAAGCTCGCTTTGGCGTTGGGATCGGCAGGCATGATTGGCTTGCCGTTCTCATCCAGATCCACCACCGTGCAGGCCGTCAGCAACAGGGCGGCTGCGCCTGTCAGCGCGGCGCCCCATTGTGTTAACCGCATACTGCCTCCGCTTATTTGCTGAGATTGAACACATTCAGCTTGCTGGCGTTGGTCTCATCAATCAGCACGCAATCCATCAGCTGTTTCTCATCTTTTTGCGCTTTGCCGTTTTTGAGGTAGTAATCCGCCTGCTCAACGGCCATCTGCGCCTGCTCCCAGCCCGGCTGCAGAACCGTGGCTTTGATGTTGCCGTTTTTCAGGATCGAGTCGCGGGTGTAGTCGCTGCCGTCAAAGCCGACCACAATGACGTTGGTTTTTCCGGCGGCTTTCAGCGCCGCTTCGGCACCCAGCGCCATGGTGTCGTTGCCGGAGATCACGCCCACGATATCCGGGTTGGTCTGTAGGATGGCTTCCATACGGGTGAAGGCTTCGGTCTGGCTCCAGTTAGCGGTCTGCTGCGCCACCATCTTCATGTCCGGGTAGTCATCCAGCACGTCGTGATAGCCCTGGGAGCGGACGTGGGCGTTGGTATCCGACGGACGGCCCAGCAGCTCAACGTATTTGCCTTTGCCGTCCAGCAGTTTGGCGAACTTCTCTGCACCAAGCTGGGCCCCCTGATAGTTGTTCGACACAATCTGCGCCACCGCAATGCCGGTTTTGTTGATTTCTCGGTCGATCAGGAAGGCAGGGACGCCTGCCGCTTTGGCCTTCTCCAGCGGACCGACGGTGGCATCCGCCCCGGCGTTATCCAGAATGATCGCTTTCGCTTTACGGGCGATGGCGGTCTCAATCAGCTGGTTTTGTTTGTTCACGTCGTCGTCGTGCGAGGCGACAAGGGTGGTGTAACCCAGCTCTTTCGCTTTCGCCGCCGCGCCGTCGGCTTCTGCCTTGAAGAACGGGTTGTCGTGTGAGGGGGTAATGATCGCAATGAGTCCGTTATCGGCGGCAAACAGGGAACCGGAAGCGGCGATCATTGAGGCCAGTAAAGCGGATTTTACAAAGGTCGTGTTCATTCTTTTTCTCCACATTGAATATTTATTCAATAATGATTTATTATTCAATGTAACGATAAGTCTGCCTGATAAAACTGTCTACGGTTTAGGCAGCTAATTTGTTTAAAAGGAGAAAAGGATCACGATCCTGAGCAATTAAGCAGCACAGATCAGGGTCACTACCGTCGCGTCGTGTTGACACCAGTGCGCGGTAAATGCCTGATTTTGTGCAAAGGGCGGGAGAGGGCGAGTGAGGGTTAAGGTCAGGGTGTGGGCGGTAAGCGACGTGATACGCGCGCTGTCGAAGCCCATCCACGCCTGCACCTCGGGGAACAGGGCTTTGAACAGACTCTCCTTGGCGCTAAAGGCGAGGGTAAAGGCCAGATGGAAGGGGAGATGACTCGCGACCAGGAGCTGAGCTTCCTGCGCTTCAATCACGCCGTCCTGAATTTCACGGGCTTCAGTTTGGTCAATGATGGCTTCACAATCGATGCCTACAAGGCTGTTTTCCTGGCAGATCGCCACGGCCTGATTGCCGCTGTGGGAAATGCTCCCGCTCACCCCCGCAGGCCACAGCGGTTCACCGCTGCTGCCAATGGCAGGAATAGCCTGCCGGTTCAGGGCATGAAACGCGGCGAGCCGACCGGCCAGATGATCGGCTTTACGCTTGCGCCCGGCGTGGCTCAGTTGTTGATGGTGCGGCAGCCACAGAAGATCGGCCTCGGTAAAGGTCGCAGAATCGAAGGTGATGCAGTGAACGGTTTGCCCGGCCAGAAGAAACGTGGAGTAAGTGGTGTACATCTGTTTCTCACCGCTAAAAAAGGAACGCCATGGTAGCACACGCGTTCCGACTGTTCCCTCTCCCCTTTGGTGAGAGTAGTGGAAGCATGAAAGACCGTTTATTGAATGTCACCGATGGGAATTTTCCTTAAGTAAAATCCTTGTTGAGAATGTGGTTATTGCTTGTAAAATGACCTCTGTGATTATTTCTATAACAAGTAGAGGGACTTATGAAACAGTACAACAACGATCTTACTCCGGAAATTCTGGCTAGCCTGCAAGAACCCGCGTTCACCTCTGAACAAATCGCTGAAATGCCTGAAGATGCCCGCAAAATTGTCATGGAACAACTGGCGTTACAACAACGTCCTGTCGCTGCCATTTATCGACCTGCTGTTGCAGGCAGCCTGACCCGGCAGGGAGGTATTGCTGATGAATTTGAACCCGATCCGAACAAAGGCGTAAAAGCCCTACTCAGTAATGGTCAGTACGCCAGTGTATTGTATGAAGGCTGCACCGTTACCTACGCTGATGGCACAAAAAGCAGGATCGCCACCAGCGCAGGTCAGTCTCACACCGTGGCAGGTAAAGGAATAGGGCTGGTTGGAAGCCTTCTGGAAAACGGGGATGAAATCGTCAGCACGCCTGCTAACAGTGGATTTATTGTTAAGTATGAAGATGACCCTGTAGCGGAGAATTTTTTATCTGCCCATGAGGTAGCGTAATGGGAAATCGTTCAGATTGCTACGGACGGGGAACGGCGCTGGAAGGTGATAAAACGACCACTGGCGCTGTATGTATTGCTTCTATGTCCAATGATATCGAGCACGGGCGCAGAGTCATGCGAGTTGGTGACAAAACGACCCGATGCCTCAAGTGTGGCGAACCTGGGGTTGTGGTTTCGGGAGAACCACGCGATACCAATATGGGTAAAATAGCAGCGGTAGATGGTTCAATCGTGCGCTGTGCCTGCCCTTCAGGGTCTAACCGGATTATCGCACCTGCCGGGCAGTGGGTAGGGCCGGGAGAGGATCCGTCGATTGCCGCACGAGCACAACTATTTGCAGAACGTAAAGCTGCTCAGGAAGCCGAAGAGAAGCGACGGGCAGAAGAGCAGGAACGTAACCGGGTTTTTGCTAAATCCTGTCTTCGTGGTGAAGGCTGTAACGATGCAGGGACGCAGCAGGAGCCTCATACCAATTTTGCTGATATGGGCTTGTTTAAGGCGGCACCAGCTACTGATGCAGCAACCGATTCAGATGCACCACAGCACGCACAGACAGCAAAGAAAAAGCCACCAGCTCCGGAGGATATCCCAAAACCGAAGAAGCGCAGTGCCCTGTACAAATGGCTTAACGGCAACCATGAGGAAATGGAGTATCAGGCCGCTGTTGCAGCCGCAGCCAGTGCAACCCGGGCACAGACAGCTACCGCTGGGGTTAGCGTTCTAGAACAGATTGGCGGGCGCTTTGCTACCTATGGTACATGGGCGGTACGCGGGGCTGAAATCGCAACGGCTGGTGCAGGCGCATCCGTTGCCGGGTTTTTAGTGGGTATGATGCCCGGACGACTGAACGACGGTGAACAGGACTTCATCGACCGTATGCGGCTTGCACAGATGAGTGAAGCGCCGACTCGTGTGCGCTATACATGGGAGAATGACAGCAACGGAAATCCCGTTCCGCATGGCTGGCACACCCCACCGGGTAAAGATATGGTGCGGGTGCGTAAAATGCAGTGGGACAGCACCCGACAGGCGTACACCTTCACCACCGAGGAAGAAAGCCCGGTAACCATCATCTGGACTCCCGATCATTCTGGTGCTAACACTCCGACAAACACGGGTAACCAGACACCACCGAGGCTGCCGGGAACAATACTCGTTAACCCGTTACCTGATGGAACTCAGATCACCAGTACGACAACCCCTGCACCGGATGAGAAGAATTTCGCGGATTACATTCTCATCCTTCCCGTATCAGACATCCCGCCGATTTATATCTATTTGAATGCGGAGCACAAATACCACACTGCACCAAAAGGAACACCTCCCTTACCCGCATTTCCTGATGCGAAGAGAGCGCCGCGTAAAACGGCTATTCAAGGTGGCGGGCAACTTCGAGCAAGATGGAAAGACTCCAAAGGTAAAATTTACGAATGGGATTCTCAACATGGCACAGTAGAAGTTTATGATCGTTCGGGACGTAACCATTTGGGCGAGTTTAATCATATAACTGGTGAGCAGACCAAGCCAGCAGATCCAACCAGAAAGGTAGAAAAGTGATGATAATCTATTCTGTGGAAATTTTTGATAAACAAAACGAAGAGTTGGTTTTAGAAGTCGAGATCCCTCAAAGCAAGTTGAAAGGAGTTGCTGCTATTATGGGATGGGGGTCTGATGACGAAGATGCATTTGTCAAAGGTATCGCAGGATTTAATGTCAGCCAAAAACAGGCATTGGATTTAGAAAATTTACTCGGCGAAAAATTTTATTCGGATGACGTTATCGTGCAAATTGCTGGCGGAGAAATAGCTTGAAAAGGATATTCAGCGATTATACTGAAAGGGAGTTTTTAGAGTTTGTCCGTAGATTATGCGATTTTGCGAATACAACCGAAAGTGAAGACATCAAAAATATTTTAGAATTTAATAGGCTTACGGAACATCCCGCAGGTTCTGATCTTATCTTTTACCCTGAAGACGGACAGGACGATAGCCCGGAAGGTATCGTTCAGCAGGTCAAAGAATGGCGTAAAGCCAACGGCAAGCCCGGTTTTCGCGATGAGTAAATCATATGTGTGAACATAAAGGCTGGGCTTTATCCCGGCCTTTATGTTGTTTGCTAATTCGCTTTATCTGCAACACAAAGTGGAATACCGAAAAAGTGCAGCGCCCTGTACAAATGGCTTAACGGCAACCATGAAGAAATGGAGGGTCCGTAAAATACAGTGGGACAGCACCCACAGGCGTACACCTTCACCACCGAGGAAGAAAGCCCGGTAACCATCATCTGGACCCCGGATCATTCTGGTGCTAGCACTCCGACAAACACGGGTAACCAGACACCACCGAGGCTGCCGGGAACAAAACTCGTTAACCCGTTACCTGATGGAACTCAGATCACCAGTACGACAACCCCGGCACCGGATGAGAAGAATTTCGCGGATTACATTCTGATCCTTCCCGTATCAGACATCCCGCCGATTTATATCTATTTGAATGCGGATCATAAGTATCACGTGGCTCCACGAGGTACACCGCCATTACCCGCATTTCCGGATGCTAAAACGGCTAAGAAAAGAACCCCAGTAAAAGGTGGGGGAACACTACGTTCAAGATGGAAGGATTCTAAAGGGCGTATTTTCGAGTGGGACTCACAGCACGGTACGGTTGAAATGTATGATCGATCAGGCCGAAACCATCTCGGGGAGTTTGATCCTGTATCAGGAGAGCAGACTAAGCCGGCGGATCCAACCAGAAGGGTAGAAAAATGACAATTATTTATACTGTTGATGCATTTGATCGTGTAGATGAACTACTTGTTTTTGAGGTTGAAGTACCTAAAGAAAAACTTCCTGAAGTTAGTGAGGTTATGGAGTGGAGCGAAGAGGACTATAACGACTTTGCTGCGGGGCTTGGGGGGTGGAATCTGACCGAACAAAAAGTTAGAGCCATTGAAGGGATTTTAGGCCAAGAATTCTATCAGGAAGATCTCGACTATCAGATTTCAGGTGGCGAAGTTTGAAAATGATGGATCTTGTACACTCATGCTCTTGTTGCGGTCAGTATGAATTCCCCGAAGAGGGAAGTTATGAGATTTGCCCGGTTTGCAACTGGGAAGATGATCCTGTTCAGGCTGAAGAGCCAGACTACAGAGGTGGGGCTAATGTTATGAGTTTGAACGAAGCGCGCGAAGCATTCCGGCAAGGCCGAAAATTAAGTTAGCCTGATTTGGTGCATTTCATCTGTGAGCGGAATGGCTGGGTTTTGCCCCAGCCTTTATGTTGTTTGCTAACTCACTTTATCTGCAACACAAAGTGGAATACCGAAGAAGCGTAGTGCCCTGTACAGGTGGCTTAACAGCAACCATGAGGAAATAGAGTATCAGGCCGCTGTTGCAGCCGCAGCCAGTGCAACCAGAGTAAAGATAGTTAACGCTGGGGTTAACGTTCTTGAACAGATTGGCGGGAGCTTTGCTACCTATGGTACATGGGCGGTACGCGGGGCTGAAATCGCTACGGCTGGTGCAGGCGCATCCGTTGCCGGGTTTTTAGTGGGTATGATGCCCGGACGACTGAACGACGGTGAACAGGACTTCATCGACCGTATGCGGCTTGCACAGATGAGTGAAGCGCCGACTCGTGTGCGCTATACATGGGAGAATGACAGCAACGGAAATCCCGTTCCGCATGGCTGGCACACCCCGCCGGGTAAAGATATGGTGCGGGTGCGTAAAATGCAGTGGGACAGCACCCGACAGGCGTACACCTTCACCACTGAGGAAGAAAGCCCGGTAACCATCATCTGGACTCCCGAACATTCTGGTGCTAACACTCCGACAAACACGGGTAACCAGACACCACCGAGGCTGCCGGGAACAATACTCGTTAACCCGTTACCTGATGGAACTCAGATCACCAGTACGACAACCCCGGCACCGGATGAGAAGAATTTCGCGGATTACATTCTGATCCTTCCCGTATCAGACATCCCGCCGATTTATATCTACATTCGCAACAATCCGGGGCAAGTCACAGGTAAAGGTCAGAAGGTTACAGGTACATGGTTAGCTGATGCGAATCAGGGCAACGGGTCGCCGATACCATCTCAGATAGCCGATAAACTGCGCGGTCGTACCTTCTCCAATTTTGATGGGTTTAGGGAAGCATTCTGGGAAGAAGTCAGTAAAACCCCTGAGTTATCAAGTCAATTTGATATCCGTAACTTAGCGACTATGAAGAATGGTCGTTCTGCTTATGCCAGAAAATTTGAAAGTGTTGGGCAAAGGGTAAAATATGAGCTTCACCATATCGAAGAGATTAGAAATGGCGGTGCAGTTTATGACGTTGATAATTTGAGCGTCACCACGCCGAAACGGCACATAGAAATTCATCAAGGAAAATAAAATGGTAGCACATAAAGAAATCGCTGATTTTACTGAAGCTGAATTCCTCAAGTTTGTCGAAGATATCTGTAACGATACCTACCCCTCAGAAAAGGCTCATATGGCTGCTGTTGCTGAATTTGAAAGGATTTCTGGGCATCCTTCAGGCTCAGACTTGATTTACTACCCGGAAGAAGGGAAAGGTGGACCGCTCGCGATTGTTCAAGAAATCAAAGAATGGCGAAAAGCTAATGGTAAACCCGGCTTTCGCGGTGAGTAAATCACATGTGTGAACAGAAAGGCTGGGCTTTATCCCGGCCTTTCTGTTGTTTGCTAATTCACTTTATCTGCTACACAAAGTGGAATACCGAAAAAGTGCAGCGCCCTGTACAAATGGCTTAACGGCAACCATGAGGAAATGGAGTATCAGGCCGCTGTTGCAGCCGCAGCCAGTGCAACCAGAGTACAGACAGCTACCGCTGGGGTTAGCGTTCTAGAACAGATTGGCGGGCGCTTTGCTACCTATGGTACATGGGCGGTACGCGGGGCTGAAATCGCAACGGCTGGTGCAGGTGCATCCGTTGCCGGTTTTTTAGTTGGCATGATGCCCGGATGACTGAACGACGGTGAACAGGATTTCATCGACCGTATGCGGCTTGCACAGATGAGTGAAGCGCCGACTCGTATGCGCTATCCCACCGATTTATATCTACATTCGCAACAATCCGGGACAAGTCACAGGTAAAGGTCAGAAGGTTACAGGCATATGGTTAGCCGATGCGAATCAGGGCAACTGCTCGCCTGTCCCGTCTCAGATTGCCGATAAGCTGCGTGGGCATACCTTCTCAAACTTTGACAGATTCAGGGAAGCATTCTGGGAAGAAGTCAGTAAAACCCCTGAGCTATCAAGACAATTTCGGGGAGCAAATATTCGACATATGCAGAAAGGAAGAGCGCCAGTATCTTTTGGTGATGGCAGAGTCGGTGGGAGAACAAAGTTTGAAATACATCACATCAAACTCATAAGCAAAGGTGGTGAGGTCTACAATGTCGATAATATGGGCGTTGTAACCCCGAAGCGCCACATAGAAATACATCTCGCAGGATCGAGGAAATAATATGATGGATAGGAAAGAAATCTCTGATTATACCGAGAACGAATTTTTGGGCTTTGTACGTAAAATCTTTAATGCTGAAGGGGAAACTGAGCAGGAAGATGTGGAAAATATCCTGGAGTTTGTAAGGTTATGCGAACATCCTTCTGGTTCGGACCTTATCTTTTACCCTGAAGACGGACAGGACGATAGCCCGGAAGGTATCGTTCAGCAGGTCAAAGAATGGCGTAAAGCCAACGGTAAACCTGGCTTTCGCGGTGAGTAAATCACATGTGTGAACAGAAAGGCTGGGCTTTATCCCGGCCTTTCTGTTGTTTGCTAATTCACTATATCTGCAACACAAAGTGGAATACCGAAAAAGTGCAGCGCCCTGTACAAATGGCTTAACGGCAACCATGAAGAAATGGAGGGTGCGTAAAATGCAGTGGGACAGCACCGACAGGCGTACACCTTCACCACCGAGGAAGAAAGCCCGGTAACCATCATCTGGACCCCGGATCATTCTGGTGCTAACACTCCGACAAACACGGATAACCAAACCCCGCCGAGGCTGCCGGGAACAATACTCGTTAACCCGTTACCTGATGGAACTCAGATCACCAGTACGACGACCCCGGCAACGGATGAGAAGAATTTCGCGGATTACATTCTGATCCTTCCCTTGTCAGACATCTCGCCGATTTATATCTATCTCAGTAAAGCGCGGGAAGGGCTTCCGGAGAAAGATCATAGCTATCACCCGGCACCAAAAGCAGAGGAGATTGTGGGAATATCGGGCATTCAAAAAGCTAAGAAAAAGACACCGAAACAAGGTGGTGGGGCTTAAGAGAGCGATGGATCGACGCAAAAGGTAAAAGAATATATGAATGGGATTCGCAGCATGGAGAGCTGGAAGAGTACAGGGCCAGTGATGGCGAACATTTAGGGTCAGTGGACTATAAGACTGGAAATCAATTGAAACCCGCCGTAAAAGGCAGAAGTATTAAATGATATCTGTGAGGGCGCTATGGGACTGAAACTAACATTGGAATGGTTTAGAAAGTCAGATGAGATTTTTGTTGGAGAAGAAACATCTACGGACTTGGGGAACGATGGCAGCATCATCAAGAAGTTCGGTTTACCGTTTGATGGCAGGATCTATGATGGTGGCTTCGATGTATTGGCATCTTGGATAAGTGATTTACAGCCATTGTTTACTCACAAAATTGATTTTCAGCATCATGATTATCAGCTTGTATTTGAGCGTACTGAACAGTAAATCGCGTGGATAAAAGCAATTATAAAGGATCACTCTGAATACCATTTCAGACTATATGGAAAACGAGTTCTTGGCGCTGCTAAGCAAAATCTGCTTAGCTGATATTGCGACAGAGGAAGAAGGAAAAAATCGTAAGGGAGTTCAAAAGATTAGCTGAACATCCTGCTGGGTCTGATCTTATCTTTTACCCTGAAGACGGACAGGACGATAGCCCGGAAGGTATCGTTCAGCTGGTTAAAGAATGGCGTAAAGCCAACGGTAAACCCGGCTTTCGCGGTGAGTAAATCCCATGTGTGAACAGAAAGGCTGGGCTTTATCCCAGCCTTTCTGTTGTTTGCTATTCACTTTATCTGCAACACAAAGTGGAATACCGAAGAAGCGCAGCGCCCTGTACAAATGGCATAACGGCAACCATGAAGAAATGGAGGGTGCGTAAAATGCAGTGGGACAGCTCCCGACAGGCGTACACCTTCACCACCGAAGAAGAAAGCCCGGTAACCATCATCTGGACTCCCGATCATTCTGGTGCTAACACTCCGACAAACACGGGTAACCAGACTCCACCGAGGCTGCCGGGAACAATACTCGTTAACCCATTACCCGATGGAACTCATATCACCAGTACGACAACCCCGGCACCGGATGAGAAGAATTTCGCGGATTACATTTTGATCCTTCCCGTATCAGATATCCCGCCGATTTATATCTACATTCGCAACAATCCGGGGCAAGTCACAGGCAAGGGCAAGAAGGTTACAGGCACATGGTTAGCCGATGCGAATCAGGGCAACGGCTCGCCTGTCCCGTCTCAGATTGCCGATAAGCTGCGTGGGCGTACATTTTCCAATATTAATAGCTTCAGGGAAGCATTCTGGGAAGAAGTCAGTAAAGATTCTGAACTATCAAAGCAATTTATCCCCAGCAACTCAGCCCGAATGAAGTATGGATTGTCGCCGCGAACAAGATTTGTAGAGACAGTAGGGAAAAGGCGTTCTTTTGAAATTTACCACATCAAGCCAGTGAGCCAAGGTGGTGATGTCTATAACGTGGACAATATGGGTATCACGATACCTAAACGCCACATTGATGTTCATTGAGGGACATAGTTTGAAAAATATGAGCGAATTATCAAGAAACGATTTCATAAAGCTAATTGCAGAAATTATTAATGCTGAAGGGGGAGAAAGTCATCAGGACGAACTTTTAGAACAGTTCATTGATTTATCGGAGCATCCCTCAGGTTCTGATTTAATCTATTACCCAGAATCGGGTAAACAAGCAACCCCAGAAGCGATTGCTGATGAAGTGCAGAAATGGCGTAAAGCCAACGGTAAACCCGGCTTTCGCAGTGAGTAAATCCCATGTGTGAACAGAAAGGCTGGGCTTTATCCCGGCCTTTCTGTTGTTTGCTAATTCGGTTTATCTGCAACACAAAGTGGAATACCGAAAAAGCGCAGTGCCCTGTACAGGTGGCTTAACGGCAACCATGAGGAAATGGAGTATCAGGCCGCTGTTGCAGCCGCAGCCAGTGCAACCAGAGCACAGACAGCTACCGCCGGGGTTAACGTTCTAGGACAGATTGGCGGGCGCTTTGCTATCTACGCTACATGGGCGGTACGACTCTCAAAAACGGCGACCAGGTCGCCGTTTTGCTTTTAACTATCAGAACTGCGTATTCACGCTCATATACCAGGTGCGGCCTGGTTCGTTATAGGTATATGCCCCTGCGCCATACATATACGCTCCCGTCGTGGTATTCCCGGTGGTTTGAGCATTCCCCGCACGCCACTGGCGTTTATCGAAGACGTTATCCACGCCGCCGGTCAGGCTGACGTATTTGGTCACGTCCCAGGTCGCGCTCAGGCCAACGATGCTGTACGGACTCACTTCGTCCAGCTCCGATCCGCTCGCCGGCTGGCCTTTGTAGTTGTACTTCTTCGGCTGCTGCTTGCCGTACCAGGTGAAGGTCGACTGCAGGGAGACATCCTGCTGTACCTGCCAGCTCAGGGTTGAGTTCAGCGTGTACTCCGGGATGATCGACAGACGGTCGCCGGTCTCCTTGTTCTTGCTTTGCAGCATGTAGGTGATGTTGTTGGTCCAGTTGATGGTATCGCTGACCGGCACGTTCAGGGTGCCTTCCAGCCCTTCCACCACCGCTTTCGGCACGTTTTCCCACTGGTAAATATCGGTCTGCACTTTACCGGAAGAGGTGTGCCCCACCGGGGCATAGCCCGCTTCAATCTTGTCGCGATAGTCGTTACGGAACCAGGTCACGCCCGCCAGCCAGCCGTCGCGTTTCCACTCCAGGCCGATCTCTTTGTTGATGCTGGTTTCGGCTTTCAAATCCTCGTTACCCAGCATATAGCAGCCGACGCCGTCGGAGCTTGCGTAGCAACCCTGGCCCTTGCTGTAGAGCAGGTAGTTCGGGTTGGTCTGGTACAGGCTAGGGGCTTTATAGGCCCGGGCGATGCCCATCTTCAGGGTGAAATCATCTCCCAGACCCTGGGACAGGTTCAGGGACGGGCTCCAGTTGTTGCCCACGATGGAGTGATGGTCGAAGCGCAGCGCCGGAGTCAGCATGGTGCTGTCGGTCAGCTCCATGTTGTTCTCCGCGAACAGGGAGAAGATCTCCGCATCGGAGTACGGGCTGCGGCTGTCGCTTATCCCCGGAACCGCACCGCCCTGCAGGGCCTGGCCGTTGGAGGACATATCCTTCATCCGCTGCTGATCCCACTCGGCGCCCAGCGTCAGGTTTTGGTTAACGATAAAGTCGATCGGCAGGCTGATTTCGCTGTGCAGCATCACGTCGGACAGGTCGGTATCGGTGAACGTGTTGCTGTTGAACAGCCCCTCCAGACCGCCCGCCAGCCCTTCGCCGAGACGCGAGTTGCGGGTATGTTCGTACTGCGCCCAGTTGTTGGTGGTGATGCCGTTATCCCAGCCGCCGGTCCAGGTCAGGGCGAAGTTCTGGCGATAGAGACGGTTGGTCTCTTTGCCGTAGTTCTTCTTCACCAGCCCGTTGCTGCTGTTGTCGTTGTTGGTGTTCTGGGTATCGCCCGCGTAGAGGTTGTTCTGGCGGCTGTAACCGGCTTCGAACTGCAGAGCCTGCATCGGGGCAAAGTCCCAGCGCAGCACGCCGTTGACGTCTTTATTCTCGACCCCTTCGCGTCCGGCAGGCAGGGTATCGGCGTAGGCGCCGGTACGTTCAGACTGATGACCCTGGTTGATGTCCCAGGCGTCGGCCTGAGTTTTATCCAGGTTGCCATACAGACGGAAGCTGAAATCGCCGCCCAGCGGGCCATTGAGGCTGAAGTTGGTGCGTTTGGTGGAGCCCTCTTCGTCGTGCTCAGGGGCATTCAGATAGGTGTTCCAGGAGCCATGCCACTCGTTGCTGACCTTTTTGGTGATGATGTTCACCACGCCACCTGCCGCGCCGTTGCCGTATCGCGCTGCTGCCGGGCCACGGATCACTTCGATGCGCTCGATCATCTCTGGCGGCACCCAGCCGGTATCGCCGCGGGTATCACGCTCGCCGCGCCAGCCCAGACGGATAGAGTTGCGGCTGGTTACCGGCTTACCGTCAATCAGGATCAGGGTGTTTTCCGGGCCCATGCCGCGGATATCAATCTGGCGATTGTTGCCGCGCTGGCCGCTGGTGGAGTTACCGGTGAGGTTCACGCCCGGCATGGTGCGGATGATCTCAGACACATCGCGTGCTGCCGGGTTTTTACGAATTTCATCGGCGGTGATGGTCGATACGCCCGGCGCCTGCAGGTTCTGCTCGGCGGCGGTGATCACCATGGTGTCTTCGTTGCCCGCGGTTTCGGCTGCCATCGCAGGCAGGGCCACACCGTAAATCCCCAGATTGACCAGTAAGGCCAGTGAGTGAAGCTTATTATTCATTGTCTGTCCTGCTTTTCAATGCCGCATGCCTCAGGGCTCCGTCCCGAATGGATGAGGCGGCGGAAGGATATCGCCCGCAGTCTGCGAAAACCCCTCGACCCTGAGTCAGTACGCAGCGCATGGCATGGTTATTTACTGTTCGCGCTTCCCACAGCGCGCCCATACGCTATTGCAAATGAAAATAGTTATCAATAATATTATCGATATTGTTTAACTTTAATCAAAAAAACCGAACAGGTCATGGGGTTATATCAGTGACGACGCTGGAAACGGGAAGCGACGCCTGGTGGCAGTCGAAACAGGGGCCCGAGTGGGTACGGGAAGGGGACCATTACCGGGTGACCTTCTGGTGGCGCGATCCGGGCGGAACAGAGCACTCCTCGCCCCTGAAGCGGGTGTGGCTGTACATCACCGGCGTGACCGATCACCATCATAATGCCCGCCCGCAGACGCTGGCGCGCATTGCCGGAACCGATGTCTGGCAGTGGCAGGGCGAGTTCAGCCCACACTGGCGGGGCAGCTACTGTTTTATCCCCTCTGTTAATGAAGACGACTTCAGTGAGGCGGTGTTTGCCACCGATCCGCCGGACCGCATGGCCCTGCGCGAAGGCTGGCGCAAGCTGCTGCCGCGCGCGATTGCCGATCCGCTTAACCGCCAGCACTGGCGCGGCGGACGCGGCCATCCGGTGTCGGCGCTGGAGATGCCCGAGGCCCCGGTTCAGCCCGGCTGGAATCAGCCTGACACCCCTTATATTCCCCCGCAGTCTGTTTCCTGGCAGAGCGCCAGGCTCGGCAACACCCGCCGGGTGTGGATCTTCACTACCGGTGAACAAAACGTACAAGAGCGCCCGTTGGCGGTGCTGCTCGACGGCCAGTTCTGGGCTGAAAGCATGCCGGTCTGGCCTGCGCTTTCTGCGCTCACCACCGCAGGCCAACTGCCGCCCGCGATCTATGTGCTGATCGATGTGATCGACACCGCCCACCGCAGCCGCGAGCTGCCCTGTAACCCCGACTTCTGGCTGGCGGTGCAGGAGGAACTCCTTCCGCAGGTGCGCAAGCTGGCCCCGTTCAGCGATCGCGCCGACCGCACGGTGGTTGCCGGGCAGAGCTTCGGCGGTCTCTCCGCCCTCTATGCCGGGCTGCACTGGCCGGAGCGTTTTGGCTGCGTGCTCAGCCAGTCGGGCTCCTTCTGGTGGCCCCATCGCGGAGGCAAGCAGGACGGCGTGATTATCGAACAGCTTAAAAACCAACAGCTGTCGGCTCAGGGCCTGCGCATTGTGCTGGAAGCGGGGCGACGGGAACCGTTGATCTACCGCGCCTGTCAGGCGCTGTACGCCGGGCTACAGCATACGCAGCAGCAGGTTTACTGGCGTCCGGTGGACGGCGGACATGATGCACTTTGCTGGCGGGGAGGGCTGACGCAGGGGCTGATGACTCTCTGGCAGCCGATTATTTAATGACGGAGTCTGGTATGGAATTCAGTAACCCCTTCGACGATCCGCAGGGTCTGTTCGCCATTGTGCAAAACGCGCAGCAGCAGTACAGCCTGTGGCCGCAGCAGTGCGCCTTACCCGACGGCTGGCGCGTGGTGTGCGAGCCGCAGTCGCAGGACGCCTGTCAGCAGTGGCTTGCCGCCCGGTGGCAAACCCTGATCCCGGCCCATTTTGCACAGGTGAACCCATGAGCGCACAACTTCCTCTCGTGGCCGCCCAGCCTGGGATCTGGATGGCGGAACAGCTTTCCGACCTGCCTAACGCCTGGAGCGTAGCCCATTACGTCGAGCTGACCGGCCCGGTAGACGCACCCCTGCTGGCGAAAGCGGTGGTGGCGGGGATGATGCAGGCCGATACCCTGCGCATGCGTTTTACCGAAGACAACGGCGAGATCCGCCAGTGGGTGGACGAGAGTGTCATTCTGCCGGCACCGCAGATCATCGACCTGCGAGCTAACGCCGATCCGCATGCCGCGGCGCTGGCGCAGATGCATGCCGATCTTAACCAGAACCTGCGCGTCGACAGCGGTCAGCCGCTGGCCTTCCACCTGCTGATTCAGGTGGCGGACAACCGCTGGTACTGGTATCAGCGTTATCACCATCTGGTGGTGGATGGCTTCAGCTTCCCGGCCATTACCCGCCAGATCGCCGCCATTTATCGCGCCTGGTCTGACGGCGGCGCCACGCCGCAATCGCCGTTTACGCCGTTTGCGGAGGTGGTGGGGGAGTATCAGCGCTACCGCGACAGCGAAGCATACGTGCGCGACGGCACCTTCTGGGCCGAACAGCGCCAGCAGCTCCCGCCGCCGGTATCGCTCTCCAGCGCCCCGCTGCCGGGTCGCGCCGCCACCACCGATATTCTGCGCCTGAAGCTGACCGCCGATCGTCAGGCGTTTAGCCGTTTGACAACGGCCAGCCAGACTCAGCGCACCGACCTCGCTCTGGCGCTGGTGGCCCTGTGGCTGGCCCGCCTCACCGGACGGATGAACTATGCTGCCGGTTTTATCTTTATGCGCCGGATGGGCTCCGCGGCGCTGACCGCTACCGGCCCGGTGCTGAACGTCCTGCCGCTGGCGGTGAACATTAATCCGCTGGAAACCCTGCCGGAGCTGGCCCAGCGCCTGGCCGGGCAGATGAAAAAGATGCGCCGCCATCAGCGTTACGACGCCGAGCAGATTGTCCGCGACAGCGGGCGCGCCGCCAGCGACGAAGCCCTGTTTGGCCCGGTGTTCAACGTCAAGGTCTTCGATTACCAGCTGGATATCGAGGGCGTGCAGGCGGTGACTCACACTCTCGCTACCGGCCCGGTCAACGATCTCGAGATGGCACTGTTCCCGGACGAAGAGGGCGGTCTGAGCATTGAGATCCTCGCCAACAAGCAGCGTTACGATGAGGCCACCCTGGTGCGCCACGTCGAGCGCCTCCATGGGTTATTGGCGCAGTTTGCCGCCAATATCGACCTGCGTTGCGGGGAGGCCGAAACGGTTTCCGAGGCCGAATACCAGCAGCTGGAAAAGATTAACCAGACAGCGGTTTCTCTGCCGCTCACCACCCTGAGCGGGCTGGTGGCAGAGCAGGCGGCGAAAACCCCGGACGCCCCGGCGCTGGTCGATACGCAATACGAACTGAATTATCGCCAGATGCGCGAGCAGGTAGTGGCCCTGGCGAACCAGCTCCGTGTCCGGGGGGTGAAGCCCGGCGACAGCGTGGCGGTGGCGCTACCGCGTTCGATATTCCTGACCCTGGCCCTGCACGCCATCGTCGAAGCAGGGGCCGCGTGGCTGCCGCTGGACACCGGCTATCCCGACGATCGCCTGCAGATGATGATCGAGGACGCGAAACCGTCGCTGCTCATCACTACTGACGACCAGCGCCCGCGCTTCAGCCATCTGCCCGTGGCGGTATTTAGTTACAACACACTATTCAATGCTGAGGGCAACGCACCGCTCAACCTTAGTGCCCCGGAACAGACCGCCTATATCATCTTTACCTCCGGCTCGACAGGGCGGCCGAAAGGGGTGATGGTCGGCCAGACCGCTATCGTCAACCGCCTGCTGTGGATGCAAAACCACTACCCGCTCACCGCCGCCGACGTGGTGGCCCAGAAAACGCCGTGCAGCTTTGACGTCTCGGTATGGGAGTTCTGGTGGCCGTTTATCGCCGGGGCGAAGCTGGTGATGGCCGAGCCGGAAGCGCACCGCGATCCGCTGGCGATGCAGGATTTCTTCGCGAAGTACGGCGTCACCACCACCCACTTTGTCCCGTCGATGCTGGCGGCCTTTGTCGCCTCGCTGACCCCGGAAAACGTCGCCTGCTGCGCCAGCCTGAAACAGGTGTTCTGCAGCGGCGAAGCCCTGCCAACCGCCCTGTGCCGGGAGTGGGAGCAGCTGACCCAGGTGCCGCTGCATAACCTGTATGGCCCCACCGAAGCCGCGGTGGATGTCAGCTGGTATCCGGCCTTTGGCCCGGAACTGGCATTGGTTACAGGCAACAGCGTGCCGATCGGCTTCCCGGTGTGGAATACCGGCCTGCGCATTCTGGATGCGATGATGCGTCCGGTGCCATTCGGCGTGGCGGGGGATCTCTATCTCACCGGCATCCAGCTGGCGCAGGGCTATCTGGGCCGTCCGGATCTGACCGCCAGCCGCTTTATCGCCGATCCGTTCGTGCCGGGCGAGCGCATGTACCGCACCGGCGACGTGGCCCGCTGGCTGGATAACGGCGCGGTGGAGTATCTCGGGCGCAGCGACGATCAGCTGAAAATTCGTGGCCAGCGCATTGAGCTCGGGGAAATCGACCGGGCGATGCTGACCCTGCCGGACGTGGCCCAGGCGGTGACCCATGCCTGCGTCATCAACCAGGCGGCGGACACCGGCGGCGATGCCCGTCAGCTGGTGGGCTACGTGGTGTCGGAGTCCGGCCTGCCGCTGGACCGCGACGCGTTGCTGGCTGAACTGAAAACCCAGCTGCCACCGCATATGGTGCCGGTGGTGTTGCTGCAGCTCAGCGCGCTGCCACTCAGCGCCAACGGTAAGCTGGATCGCAAGGCGCTGCCGCTGCCGGAACTAACGGTGAAAACCCAGGGCCGCGCCCCGGAAAGCGATACCGAACGGGCGATTGCCGCAGCGTTCTCTACGCTGCTGGGCTGTGAGATCAATGACATCGAGGCGGATTTCTTCGCCCTCGGCGGCCACTCGCTGCTGGCGATGCGCCTTGCCGCCAGCCTGAGTCGTCACTTTGCCCGCCAGGTTACCCCCGGCCAGGTGATGGTAGCCTCGACGGTGGGCAAGCTGAGTGCGTTGCTGGCATCCGACATCAGCGACGAGCAGGCCCGCCGTCTGGGTTACGAGACGATATTGCCCCTGCGCGAAAGCCACGGCCCGACGCTGTTCTGCTTCCATCCGGCCTCCGGATTTGCCTGGCAGTTCAGCGTCCTGGCGCGCTACCTCCATCCGCGCTGGTCGATCGTGGGTATCCAGTCGCCGCGACCGGGCCCGATGCAGCACTGCGCCACCCTGGATGAGGTGATCGAGCATCATCTGGCAACGCTGCGGGCTCAACAGCCGCACGGACCCTATCATCTGTTCGGCTATTCGCTGGGCGGCACGCTGGCGCAGGGCATCGCCGCCCGCCTGCGCGCGCAGGGTGAAGAGGTAGCGTTCCTCGGCCTGCTGGATACCTGGCCGCCGGAGACGCAAAACTGGTCCGAAAAAGAGGCTAACGGCCTCGATCCGGAAGTGTTAGCGGAGATCGAGCGTGAGCGTCAGGCATTCCTCGCCGCTCAACAGGGGCAGGCATCCGGGGAGCTGTTCAGCGCGATTGAAGGCAACTATGCCGATGCGGTGCGTCTCCTGACCACGGCGCACAGCGCGAAGTTTGACGGCAAAGCGACGCTGTTTGTTGCCGAACGCACGCGAACCATGGATCCGCTCGTCGCCTGGTCGCCATGGGTAGGGGAGCTGGAGGTCTACTCTCAGGACTGCGCCCACGTGGACATTATCTCCCTGCAGGCGTTTGAGACGATAGGACCGGTGATTAAGGGGATTCTGGGGTAATTTCCCCTCACCCCGGCCCTCTCCCCATAGGGGCGAGGGTGAAAAGACGGCTCCGTGCGATCCCCTCTCCCCTATGGGGAGAGGGTTAGGGTGAGGGGCTCAGACCGCACGTTTCCCCAGCGGCACCACCAGCGGCGTGCCCGCTACCGGATCGTCAATAATCATGCAGCGCATCCCGTAGATCCGCTCGATCAACGCCGGGGTGACAATCTCTTTCGGCGCACCTTCGGCCACAATCTTACCCTCGCGCAGGGCAATTAAATGGGTGGCATAGCGGCAGGCCTGGTTCAGGTCGTGCAGCACCGCCGCCAGGGTAAAGCCCTGGGTGCGGTTCAGGTCGCTCAGCAGCTCCAGGAGATCGATCTGATGGCTGATGTCCAGCCAGGTGGTCGGCTCGTCCAGCAGCATAATCGACGTCTCTTGGGCCAGCACCATCGCAATCCACGCCCGCTGGCGCTGCCCGCCGGAGAGGGTGTCCACGCTCTGCGCCGCCAGATCGGTAATCCCGGTAGCCTGCATCGCTTTCGTGACCGCCACGTCATCCTCTTTACGCCAGCGGGTGAACAGCGGCTGGTGCGGATAGCGCCCGCGCGCCACCAGCTCCTGCACCGTGATATCTCCCGGCGTGGTGGCATTTTGCGCCAGCAGCCCGACCCGGCGTGCCACCTCTTTGCTGGCGTAGCGCTGGATCTGTTCGCCATCCAGAAACACGTTGCCGTGCAGCGGGGTCATCAGGCGGCTGAGGGTGCGCAGCAGGGTCGACTTGCCGCAGCCGTTAGGGCCGATAATGGCGGTGAAGTGGCCGTCGGGGATCGCCACCTGCAGATCCTCGGCCACGATTTTCTTACCGTAACCGAGGGTCAGATTTTCGCCGCGCAAGCGGGTTTGATTGGCACTCATTTCTTGCGGGACTCCTGAACAAGCAAGACGATGAGGTAGATGCCGCCAAGACTGACGGTCACGACCCCCACCGGAAGTTGATACGGCATAAACAGCTGCTGGGCGCAGAGATCGGCGGCCAGCAGCAGCAGCGATCCGCACAGCGCCGACTGGGTTAACCCCCAGCGGGCGGTGCCGCTCAGGCGACGGGCGATGTGCGGCGCTACCAGCGCAATAAAGGAGATCGGCCCGGCAATGGCAGTCGCCGCGGCGGTTAAGACGACGGCGACCAGCATCAGCAGCAGACGCGAGCGCTCAACGCTGACTCCCAGCGCGCAGGCGCTGTCGTCGCCCATCTCCAGCAAACGCATGCGCTTCACCAGCAGCAAGGCGCAGACAAACATCAGCAGGATCAGCGGGGCGGCGGGCAGGGTTTTGGCCCATGTCAGGCCGTTAAGCGACCCGGCGAACCACAGCCCGGCAGAGAGCGAGGTCTCCAGCGAGGCCTGCAGCAGCAGCCAGGTGTTAAAGGCCATCAGCATGGCGCGCATGCCGATGCCAATGATGATCAGGCGGAAGGTTTCGATCCCGTCACGCCACGCCAGCCCCCAGACGATCAGCGAGGTGAGAATGCCGCCCGCCATCGCCGCCAGGGTAATGGCCGTCAGGTGTTGACCAAACAGCACCATCGCCACCAGCACGCCGCTCCAGGCCCCGGTGTTAAAGCCCATCACATCCGGACTGCCCAGCGGGTTGCGCATCAGCGACTGGAAAATCGCGCCGCTGATCCCAAGCGCTGCGCCCACCAGCAGGGCCATCATCACCCTTGGTAAGCGCCATTCGGTGACCACCATGGTGATATTGCGCGGTGCGCTGCCGGTGAGGGCGTTAAAGACCTGGTTGAAATCAAGCGTCACCGCCCCGCTGCGCAGGCTAAACAGGGCCACGACGAGGCTGACCAATATCAGCATCAGGCAGCTGAGAACTAAACGACGGGACGGGGCCATCACAGTCCACCTCCGCGCTTGCGGCGCACCAGGAAAATCAGCACCGGCGCGCCAATAAAGGCGCTGACCACCGATACCCGCAGCTCGCCGGGCACCAGCAGGCGCCCGATAATATCGGCAAACAGCAGCAGGGCAGGGGTGGCAAGCAGGGTGACTGGCAGGGACCAGCGGTGATCGGCCCCTACCAGCCAGCGTGCCATGTGCGGCATCATCAGGCCGATAAAGGCGATGGGGCCCACTACCGCCGTGGCGCTGCCGCACAGAACGGTGATGGTCAGTAATCCGAGCAACTGGGTGCGCGCCACGCGACTGCCGAGGGCGGTGGCGGTGTCGCTGCCGAGGCTCAGGCTGTTGAGCGCCCGGCTTAACAGCAGCGCCACGGCGGCGGCGATCAGCACCGGCACGCTCACCACCTGTAAGGTTTGCAGGGTGCGGATATCCAGCGAGCCCGCCTGCCAGAAGCGCAGCTGATCGTAGACGTCCGGGTTGAGCAGGGCAATGCCGTTGGAGAGACCATCCAGCACCGCGCCCAGCGCCACGCCCGCCAGGGTCAGGCGTACCGGGCTGAGCTGGCCTCCGCCCTGGCTGCCGGTAAAGGCCACCAGCAGCGAGGCGGCAAAGGCCCCGCACAGAGCCATCACCAGCTGTTCGCCGGGGGAGGAGAAACCAAACAGCGCCGCGCCCAGCACGATGGCGAAGCTGGCTCCGGCGTTAACGCCGAGAATCCCCGGGTCGGCGAGCGGATTGCGGGTCAGGGTTTGCATCAGCGCCCCGGCGAGACCGAGGGCGGCACCGGCCAGCAGTCCGGCGAGGGTGCGCGGCAGACGGGCATCCCGCACGATAGTGCAGTCGGCGCTTTGACAGGTGGCGGTGAGGGCATCCACCACCACGGAAAACGGCAGCGGTTTCGCACCCACCGACAGGCTGAGGGCGATGGCAAACGTGAGTAGCAGCAGTAAACCGGGCACGGCAAGGGCGCGTGACGCGGAAGAGGAGTACGACATAGCAACGTCCATGATTTGATAATGATAGTAATTATCGTTATCTATCTTATTTAGCTATGTTAGCATGTGCGGCCATGGAATTGGTACAAAAGAAACCATTAAGGCTTTGTAATGACCCGACAATCCTGGCTGCTCAATCTGAGTCTGCTGAAGACCCATCCGGCGTTTCGTGCTGTTTTTATTGCCCGTTTTATCTCGATTTTATCCCTTGGCCTGCTCGGCGTGGCCGTACCGGTGCAAATCCAGATGATGACCCACTCCAGCTGGCTGGTGGGGCTGGCTGTCACCCTGACCGGCGGGGCGATGTTTATCGGGTTGATGGTCGGCGGGGTGCTGGCGGATCGCTACGAGCGTAAGAAGCTGATTTTGCTGGCGCGCGGCACCTGCGGAGTGGGGTTTGTCGGGTTATGTCTGAATGCGATGCTGCCGGAGCCGTCGTTGATTGCCATCTATGCCCTGGGCCTGTGGGACGGATTTTTTGCATCAATAGGGGTGACGGCGCTGCTGGCAGCGACACCGGCGCTGGTAGGGCGTGAAAACCTGATGCAGGCGGGGGCGATCACCATGCTGACCGTGCGTCTGGGCTCGGTGATCTCGCCGATGGTCGGCGGCCTGCTGCTCGGCACCGGGAATGTGGCCTGGAACTATGGCCTGGCGGCGGCGGGGACCTTTATCACCACCTTAACCCTGCTGCGTCTGCCGCTGCTGCCGCCTCCGCCGCAGCCGCGTGAACATCCGCTGAAATCGCTGATGGCGGCGATCCGTTTTCTGTTCACTAATCCGCTGATTGGCGGCATCGCCCTGCTGGGCGGCCTGCTGACGATGGCCAGCGCGGTGCGGGTACTCTATCCGGCACTGGCGATGGAGTGGCAGATGAGCGTGTCGCAGATTGGCCTGCTGTATGCGGCGATCCCGCTGGGGGCGGCTTTTGGCGCGCTCACCAGCGGTAACCTGGCGCAGAGTGCCCGTCCGGGTCTGATTATGCTGGTGGCGACCCTGGCCTCGTTTATTGCGATTGGTTTCTTCAGCCTGATGCCGGTCTGGGCGCTGGGCGTGATCTGTCTGGCGCTGTTTGGCTGGCTGAGCGCGGTCAGTTCGCTGCTGCAATATACCCTGATCCAGACCCAGACTCCGGAAGCGATGCTTGGCCGCATCAACGGTTTGTGGACGGCGCAGAACGTGACGGGTGATGCCATAGGCGCCGCCATTCTCGGCGGGCTGGGGGTGATTATGACCCCGGTGGCCTCGGCCAGCAGCAGCGGGTTTGTGCTGGCGATGGTAGGGGCGATACTGCTGGTGGCCCTGGTGGAGTTACGCCGGTTCCGGCAGGAGCCAGCACCGGTTTAAAACGGTGGAATTTGCCGGGTGGCGGCTTTGCCTTACCCGGCCTACGGTTTTCTCCCTCTCCCTGTGGGAGAGGGCCGGGGTGAGGGCATCAGGCCGCACCTTATTTAAACAACCCCTCTAAACGCCCTAACACCCGCATCGCGCTGAAGTAATCCAGGCGGAAAGTCTCGGTACCCAGCGCCCAGACGCGTTTGTTTTGCACCGCTGGCAGATGGGCCAGCAGCGGGTTGGCGTAGATCGCATTCACATCCTTCTGATCCCCGGCAAACAGGAACAGCCCTTCGCCGTTCAGGCCGGTCGCCAGGTTCTCACCCCCTAACTGCACAATGTCGTGGCGCTTGCCCTGGCTCTGGGAGGCGTTCAGCCCGGCGGGCGGGGTGGCAAGCGTGAAGCCCAGCTGTTGCAGCAGCTTGCCCTGTGCCGACTCGGCGGTCCAGAGGTTGGCGCTGTGGGCCGCGGCGGTATAGACAATGGCGTTCACCGGCTGCGGGGGCTGCTTCAGCTGCTGTTTCACCCGGGTGAGCTGGGTATCAAACTCCGCAATCCGCGCGGCGGCCTGCTTCTCCTGTCCGGTAAGGGTGCCCAGTTGAGTCAGCAGCGCCTGCCAGCTTTTGTCGTCGTAGTTAATCACCAGCGTCGGGGCGATGGCCGACAGCTGATCGTACAGCGCCACGGCAGAATCCCCGCCGGTGGCGCTGACCAGGATCAGATCCGGCATCTGAGCGGCAACGGCTTCGGCACTCGGCTCACCGATGTACAGGCGTGCGAGCTTGCGCTGTTTAGCCACCTCGCCCCACTGGCGCAAAAAGCCCTGATCGTCCGCCACCCGGTTGTTTGGCGTGGTCGCCCCGCTGGCAATCACCGGGGCATCAATCGCCAGCAGCGAGCCGGTGAGGGTCACGCTGGTGGAGACAATCCGCGTCGGTTTGCTGTCCAGCGTGTGGGTTCCGTGACTGTCCGTGACCTGACGCGGCCAGTCGGCGGCCAGCGCTGAGGTTAATCCTGAAATTAAAAGTCCCATTAAAAGCAGGGTGTTACGACAAACAGCGGGCAGTTTCACTAAGGGGCATCCTGTTTTCGTTGAAGTTAATGCTTCTCATTTTCATAAATGAGCCGCCGGGATGCAAGCGATAGTCGCACAAGTTGCGCCGTCGACGGTTGACACCATCGCGCTCTGGGATTAGGTTAGCCAGCGAAAATATAAATGATAATAATTCTTACTGCTTTTATCATTTCAGGAGGATGATATGGATACGTCACTGGCTGAGGACGTTCAGCACACCGCGACCACGCTGCAAAAAGAGAGCTTCTTCTTTATGTCGCCTTATCGCAGCTTTACCACGTCTGGCTGCTTTGCCCGATTTTCCACCCCAGCCGTCGGCGGCGACGATCCGGCCAGCGCGTTTCAGCAGCAGCTGGCGCAGGCCTTTGCCGACGCCAAAGCCGCCGGGATTGCTAACCCGGTGATGGTGGGGGCGATCCCCTTTGATACCCGCCAGCCGTCGTCGCTGTTCATTCCGCAGGAGTGGCAAAGCTTTGCCCGCCCGGCGCGCCAGCAGTCTGCCCGCTACGCCACCCGGACCTCACCGCTGACGGTCACATCCCGCACCGAGATCCCGGCCCAGTTAGCCTTTGAAGAGATGGTGGCCCGCGCCGCCGCCCTGACCGCCACCCCGCGCGTCAATAAGGTGGTGCTGTCGCGCCTGATCGATATCACCACTGAACAGAATCTCGACAGCGGCGCGCTGCTGGAAAAACTGATTGCCCAGAACCCGGCCAGCTTTAACTTCCACGTCCCGCTGGAGGATGGCGGGGTGCTGCTCGGCGCCAGCCCGGAACTGTTGCTGCGCAAAGAGGGGGCGCATTTCAGCTCCCTGCCGCTGGCCGGTTCCGCGCGGCGTCAGCCGGATGACATGCTCGATCGCGAGGCGGGCAACAAGCTGCTGGCCTCGGCAAAAGATCGTCACGAACATGAGCTGGTCACCCAGGCGATGAAAGCGGTCCTGACCCCGCGCAGCCATCAGCTGACCATGCCTGCTTCTCCGCAGCTGGTGACCACCCCGACCCTGTGGCACCTCGCCACCCCGGTGGAAGGCGACGCGCATGAAGATGAAAACGCCCTGACCCTGGCTTGCCTGCTGCACCCGACCCCGGCCCTGAGCGGCTTCCCGCACCAGGCGGCGAAAGAACTGATTGCCGAGCTGGAGCCGTTCGACCGCGAACTGTTCGGCGGCATCGTCGGCTGGTGCGACAGCGAAGGCAACGGCGAGTGGGTAGTGACCATCCGCTGCGCGCGCCTTCGCGCCAACAGCGTGCGCCTGTTTGCCGGCGCCGGGATTGTCCCTGCCTCCTCACCGGTGGCCGAGTGGCGCGAGACCGGCGTCAAACTGACTACCATGCTCAACGTTTTCGGCCTGCACTAAGGATCCACCATGACTATTCCCTTTACCCGCTGGCCCGACGACTTCGCCCGCCGCTACCGTGAGAAAGGCTACTGGCAGGATCTGCCCCTGACAGAGATTCTGACCCGCCACGCCGACAGCGATGCGCTGGCGATTATCGACGGCGAGCGTCGCTTCACGTATCGCCAGTTCCAGCAGTCCGTCAATAATCTCGCGGCAGCCCTCCAGGCGCAGGGAGTCCAGCGGGGTGAAACCGCCCTGGTGCAGCTGGGCAACGTCGCCGAATTCTACATCACCTTTTTCGCGCTGTTGCAGGTGGGCGTGGCCCCGGTCAATGCCCTCTTTAGCCATCAGCGCAGCGAGCTGAACGCCTACGCGAGCCAGATTGAACCCACGCTGTTGATTGCCGACCGCGCCCATGGGCTGTTTGCTGGCGACGACTTCATCAATACCTTTGTCGATCAGCACCGCTCCGTGCGGGTGGTATTGCTGCGCGGCGAAGGGCTGGAGGCAGAGATTGCCCGTCCGGCAGAGAACTTTATCCCCAGCCCGACCCCGGCGGATGAGGTGGCGTTCTTCCAGCTCTCCGGCGGCAGCACCGGCACGCCGAAGCTGATCCCGCGCACGCATAACGACTATTACTACAGCATCCGTCGCAGCAACGAGATCTGCGGTATTAGTGCGCAAACCCGCTACCTGAACGCTCTTCCGGCGGCGCATAACTTCGCGATGAGTTCACCCGGCTCGCTGGGGATCTTTATGGCCGGGGGCTGCGTGGTGCTGGCCCACGATCCGAGCGCCACGCTCTGCTTCCCGCTAATCGAACAGCATCAGATTACCGTCACCTCGCTGGTGCCGCCTGCGGTCAGCCTGTGGCTACAGGCTATCGCGGAAGGGGCAGGCAATGCCCAACTGGCCTCGCTGCAGCTGTTGCAGGTGGGCGGGGCGAGACTCTCCGCCACCCTGGCGGCCCGCATTACGGCGGAGATCGGCTGCCAGCTCCAGCAGGTGTTTGGCATGGCCGAAGGGCTGGTGAACTACACCGCGCTGGACGATGCCCCGGAACGCATCATGAATACCCAGGGCCGCCCGATGTGCGCGGATGACGAAGTGTGGGTAGCTGATGAGAACGGCAATCCGCTCCCGCGCGGCGAGGTCGGGCGTCTGATGACCCGCGGGCCGTACACCTTCCGCGGCTACTACAAGAGCCCAGAACACAACGCCAGCGCCTTTGATGCCAACGGCTTTTACTGCTCCGGAGATCTGATCACCATCGACGAGCAGGGCTACATCACCGTACAGGGGCGCGAGAAAGATCAGATCAACCGCGGCGGGGAAAAAATTGCCGCCGAAGAGGTGGAGAACCTGCTCCTGCGCCACGAGGCGGTGATCCACGCCGCGCTGGTCAGCATGGAGGACAGCCTGCTGGGCGAGAAGAGCTGCGCGTATCTGGTGGTGAAACAGCCCCTGCGCGCGGTCGAAGTGCGCCGCTTCCTGCGCGAGCAGGGCGTGGCTGAATTCAAACTGCCGGATCGCGTGGAGTGCCTGGAGGCACTGCCCCTGACGCCGGTAGGCAAAGTCGATAAAAAACAATTACGCCTGTGGCTGGCCGAACGGGCGCAGGGCTGAGGAGCAGAAGATGGCAATTCCAAAATTAACCGGTTACGCGCTGCCAGGCGCGGCAGATCTGCCGACCAACAAAGTGAGCTGGACGATGGAGCCCGCGCGCGCCGCGCTGCTGATCCACGATATGCAGGAGTATTTCCTCAATTTCTGGGGTGATAACTGCCCGATGATGGCTCAGGTAGTGGCGAACATCGCCCGCCTGCGTGACTACTGCAAACAGCACAATATTCCGGTCTACTACACCGCCCAGCCGAAAGAGCAGAGCGATGAAGACCGCGCCCTGCTGAATGACATGTGGGGGCCGGGCCTGACCCGCTCCCCGGAGCAGCAGCGCATTGTTGCGGAGCTCACCCCGGATGAAGCCGACACCGTGCTGGTGAAGTGGCGCTACAGCGCCTTCCACCGCTCGCCGCTGGAGCAGATGCTGAAAGAGAGCGGCCGCGACCAGCTGATTATCACCGGCGTGTACGCTCACATCGGCTGCATGACCACCGCCACCGACGCCTTTATGCGCGACATTCAGCCGTTCTTCGTCGCCGATGCGCTGGCGGATTTCACCCGTGACGAGCATCTGATGTCGCTCAACTATGTGGCCGGTCGGTCCGGGCGCGTGGTGACCACCGACGAACTGCTGCCGTCCATTCCGGTCTCGAAAGCGGCGCTGCGCGAGCTGATCCTGCCTCTGTTGGATGAGTCCGACGAGCCGCTGGATGACGAAAACCTGATCGACTACGGTCTGGATTCGGTGCGGATGATGGCCCTGGCGGCGCGCTGGCGCAAAGTGCATGGCGATATCGACTTCGTGATGCTGGCGAAAAACCCGACCCTGGATGCCTGGTGGGCGCTGCTCTCCCGCGAGGTGAAGTAATGGCTACGTTCGATTTCGCCGGGAAAACCGTCTGGGTGACCGGAGCCGGGAAAGGCATCGGTTACGCCACCGCGCTGGCGTTCGCAGAGGCGGGCGCGCAGGTGACGGGCTTTGACGTCGCCTTTCCGCAGGCAAATTATCCCTTTACCACCGAAGTGCTGAACGTGGCGGACGCTGTTCAGGTGAACGATGTCTGCGGACGTTTACTGGCGACGGTTGAACGTCTGGATGTGCTGGTGAATGGAGCCGGGATCCTGCGGATGGGGGCAACTGACCAGCTCTCGCAGGAGGACTGGCAGCAGACCTTTGCGGTCAACGTCGGCGGGGCGTTCAACCTGTTCCAGCAGACGATGGGCCAGTTCCGTCGTCAGCAGGGCGGGGCGATTGTCACCGTCGCCTCCGACGCGGCGCACACTCCGCGCATCGGTATGAGCGCCTACGGGGCCTCGAAAGCGGCGCTGAAAAGCCTGGCCCTGACCGTCGGCCTCGAGCTGGCGGGCAGCGGCGTGCGCTGTAATCTGGTGTCGCCGGGCTCTACCGATACCGACATGCAGCGCACCCTGTGGGTGAGCGACGACGCAGAACAGCAGCGCATTCGCGGCTTTGGCGAGCAGTTCAAGCTCGGCATTCCGCTGGGCAAAATCGCCCGTCCGCAGGAGATTGCCAGTACCGTGCTGTTCCTCGCCTCCGATCTCGCCAGCCACATCACCCTGCAGGATATCGTGGTGGACGGCGGCTCCACCCTGGGGGCCTAGATGATCTGGAGACGACATTTATCCCTGGAGGCGCTGAACGCCACCAGCCTGAATACTATGGTGGCGCATCTGGGGATCCTCTATACCCGCATCGGCGACGACACCCTCGAGGCCGAGATGCCTGTGGATACCCGCACCCATCAGCCGTTTGGTTTATTGCACGGCGGCGCCTCGGCGGCACTGGCGGAGACCCTGGGGTCAATGGCCGGTTTTCTGATGACGCGCGACGGACAGAGCGTGGTGGGGACCGAGCTGAACGCCACCCATCACCGGGCGGTGTCGCAGGGTATCGTGCGCGGAGTATGTCAGCCGCTTCACCTCGGGCGCACCAGCCAGAGCTGGGAGATTGTGGTGTATGACGAGCAGGGACGGCGGTGCTGTACCTGCCGGTTGAGTACCATGGTGTTGGGGTAGGTTGAGATTGTGCGCTCTGGGCCCCTCACCCTAACCCTCTCCCCATAGGGGAGAGGGAATTGCACGGAGCCGTCTTTTCTCCCTCGCCCCTATGGGGAGAGGGCGGGGTGAGGGGTTACAGCATGGAAACGACCCGCTTCAACAACCGGATACGCGGTTCAATCGAGGACTTATCCAGCCACTCTGCCGGGCTGTGGAAACCGGCCCCGATCGGGCCAAAACCGTCGAGAGTCGGAATACCGAGCGCCGCGGTATGGTTCGCATCACTGCCGCCGCCGACCGCCTGCCATGTTATAGCGACCCCTTCTTCGCGTCCCGCTTTCTCAACCTGCGCCATCAACGCCTGCGTCGCTTCGCTGGCGGCCATCGCCGGTTTATGGTTCACGCGGGTGAGGGTGGTGGTGACCCCGTCGAGAAAACCTTTCGCGCAGAGCGCCTCCAGCGCCTGATGCACCCGATCGTATTCGTCGTTCTCCCAGAAGCGCACGTCCAGCTCGGCATCTGCGCTGTCGGCCACCACGTTGCCCGCGCTGCCGCCCTGTATCACCCCAACGTTCAGCGTGGTGCCGCGCGCCAGGTCGGTTAAGTTGTTAATCGCCAGAATGCTGTGGGCCAGCGCCACGATCGCCGAACGGCCTTTTTCCGGGTCGTTACCGGCATGGGCCGCCACGCCGCTGAAGTGCAGCTGATAGCCCGCCATCCCTTTACGCGCCTTCACCAGCGACCCGTCGGCACGGGCGGCTTCGCATACCAGCACGCAGCGGGAACGTGTTGCCAGCTCGCCGATCCAGTGGTGCGAGTACACCGAGCCGGTCTCTTCGTCCGGGTTCATCGCCACCGCAATCGACAGCCGCTGTTTATCACTATCGTCCAGGCCGCGCATCGCCCACAGAATATTGAGCAGGCCGCTCTTCATGTCCGAGACGCCAGGGCCGTACAGCCGGGTGTCATCCTGACTCAGCGGACGCGCCGCCGCCGTGCCAGGGGCAAATACCGTGTCGAGATGGCCGACCAGCAGCACGTCGAATTGTTGCGCCTGCGGTTTGTTGGTGACAAACACGCCGGGCCCCACCCGATCGCCCAGGTCAACCTGTTCGGTGTGCCAGCCTTCAGCCTGCCACAGGCGCTGCATAATGCCCGCTACCGTCGCCACGCCGTCGAGGGTTTTGGTTCCGCAATCAACGTTGACCAGGGTTTTCAGCTCTTCAATATAGTGTTCAAGATTCATGAGAGGTCCTTTTTCAGAGAATAATGCGCATCAGCAGCATGGCTAAGAAGGCGTTGATCACCGAGATGGCGATCATCAGCGGAATGCGGGTGGCGCGGGTGCCAATTACCCCGAGGATGCGCCCGAGGTACTGCACCTGGGAGCCCATCAGGTAGATGGCCGGGGCGAGGATCGCCAGGTGTTCACCGGTGAGAATGCCTTTATCAAACAGGCCGATAGCGACGCCAATGCCGCCGCCCATCGACATCCAGCCGCCGATCAGCACCGCGGCGGCTTCCCCCGGCAGGCCAAACAGGCCCATCAGCGGGGCGAATAGCATCCCCAGCCCTTTTAATGCGCCGGTGATCTCCAGCGCTTTAATGATGATAAAGGCCATCACCACGTTCGGCAGGGTGCTGCTGGTGGCGATACCCCAGCCTTTGCGGGCGCCTTCGACAAACACATCGGTAATAACAGGATTGGTGTTCGGGGCGCTCATCAGGCTTCTCCTTCTGCCGGGGTGGTGACGGGGGCTTTAGTCTGGAATCTGACAATCAGGCGCATCATATTGGCGCCGACGATTTTCATAATGAACATCACCGCGATGCAGGCCCCGATGGAGGTTGGCACCGCCGCCGTGCCGTCGATAGCCACCAGGGTGAAGAGGATCGCGCCAGATGAGAAGAAGTTGGTGATCATCGCGCCCGCCGAGAACTGGAACATGGCGAAGACATCTTTTTCGTTCTCGCTGATCTGCCCTTCATCCGCGAGGTTGCGGGTGAGCGACGCTCCCACGTCGGTACTTTGCAGACTGCCGATCAACGCCAACCCGGTGGTGCCGGGAATGCCCAGCAGCGGGCGCAGCAGCGGCGTCAGCAGTTTACGTGCGGCCCGCAGCGCGCCGTAATGCTCCAGCACGTTAATCATGCCGAGGGCAAACATCACCGCTGGAATAAGACCCAGAGCAAACAGAAAACCGTCCATCGCGCCGCTGCCGCCGGAGCCGCGAAAGGCGCTGGTAGTGGTGGTTAAGGTGCCATCCTGTAGACTCGCTTTACTGACCACCTTGCCGAATGCACCGTTCAGGGTGGTGAAATCGAACACGCCATACCACTCTTTTCCGCCTAACAGGCCGGAGAAAAATACCGCCGCAAACGCCAGAGCGAAATAGGCGCCGGGACCAACCTTGTACTCCTCAGGGGGTAAACTTTTCATATCCTTTTCCTTGTTAACGTAGTGTCCTGCAAGGCTATTCTGGTGAGAAAAGGTAGAAAAAAACTGATGTAAATCATTCTGTAATTTCAGATACGGCAAAAATTGCCTGAATTGTGAACTGGATAAGCTGTGGAGCGGGGTGAAAGTGATCGGCTTAACAATGTTATGTAAATGACTGGTTGGATGTCTGTTTTTACGTGTAGTTGAGTTGTTAAATCTTAAGCGAGTGTTATAGATACAAAATGTAACATCTCACTTCTGCGATGATGGAAACCATATCATGAACAACTCAGGGAAATACCTCATCTGGGCAGGGCTCTCCGTGGTGGGGGCCTTTGCGCTGGGCTATATCGCCCTCAACCGCGGTGAACAGATCAATGCGCTGTGGATAGTCGTCGCAGCGGTCTGTATCTATCTGATTGCCTACCGTTTTTACGGTAAGTTTATCGCCCGTAACGTGCTCTCTCTCGACCCGACGCGCATGACACCTGCGGTGCGGCATAACGACGGTCTGGACTACGTCCCGACCGACAAAAAGGTGCTGTTTGGTCACCACTTTGCCGCGATTGCCGGGGCCGGGCCGCTGGTTGGGCCGGTGCTTGCCGCGCAGATGGGCTATCTCCCGGGGATGATCTGGATCCTCGCCGGGGTGGTGCTGGCCGGTGCGGTGCAGGACTTTATGGTGCTGTTCGTCTCCACCCGCCGCGACGGGCGCTCGCTCGGCGAGCTGGTGAAAGAGGAGATGGGCCCTACCGCCGGGGTGATTGCCCTGGTGGCCTGCTTTATGATCATGGTGATTATCCTCGCCGTGCTGGCGATGATCGTCGTGAAAGCCCTGACCCACAGCCCGTGGGGAACCTACACCGTCGCCTTTACTATTCCACTGGCGATCTTCATGGGGATCTACATTCGCTATCTGCGCCCGGGGCGCATTGGCGAAGTGTCGGTGATTGGTCTGTTCTTCCTGATTTTCGCCATTATCTCCGGTGGCTGGGTGGCCGAGAGCCCAACCTGGGCCCCGTACTTTGACTATACCGGCGTCCAGCTGACCTGGATGCTGGTGGGCTATGGCTTTGTGGCGGCGGTGCTGCCGGTGTGGCTGCTGCTGGCTCCGCGCGATTACCTCTCCACCTTCCTGAAAATCGGCACCATCGTCGGCCTGGCGATCGGCATTCTGATTATGCGTCCGACCCTGACCATGCCTGCGGTGACTAAGTTTATTGACGGCACCGGTCCGGTCTGGTCCGGCAACATGTTCCCGTTCCTGTTTATCACCATCGCCTGTGGCGCGGTCTCTGGCTTCCATGCCCTGATCGCTTCCGGCACCACGCCGAAAATGCTGGCCAATGAAAGCCAGGCCTGCTTTATCGGCTACGGCGGCATGTTGATGGAGTCCTTCGTCGCCATTATGGCCCTGGTTTCGGCCTGCATTATCGATCCAGGCGTCTACTTTGCGATGAACAGCCCGATTGCAGTGCTGGCTCCGGCCGGTACGGCGGACGTGGTGGCGTCGGCGGCCCAGGTGGTGAGCGGCTGGGGCTTTGCTATTACCCCGGAAACCCTGACCCATATCGCCAATGAGGTGGGTGAGCAGTCGATTATCTCCCGTGCGGGCGGGGCGCCGACCCTGGCGGTGGGGATGGCCTACATTCTGCACGGCGCGCTGGGCGGCCTGATGGATGTGTCGTTCTGGTATCACTTTGCGATCCTGTTCGAAGCGCTGTTTATCCTGACGGCGGTGGATGCGGGAACCCGTGCGGCACGCTTTATGCTGCAGGATCTGCTGGGGGTCATCTCTCCTGGGCTGAAACGCACCGAATCGCTGCCGGCCAACCTGCTGGCGACGGCACTCTGCGTACTGGCGTGGGGCTACTTCCTGCATCAGGGGGTGGTCGATCCGCTGGGCGGCATCAACACCCTGTGGCCGCTGTTCGGTATTGCTAACCAGATGCTGGCCGGTATGGCGCTGATGCTCTGCGCGGTGGTGCTGTTCAAGATGAAACGTCAGCGTTATGCCTGGGTGGCCCTGGTGCCAACGGCCTGGCTGCTGATCTGTACCCTGACCGCCGGCTGGCAGAAAGCCTTCAGCCCGGATGCGAAAGTCGGCTTCCTTGCTATCGCCAATAAGTTCCAGGGGATGATCGACAGCGGCAAGATTCCGGCGCAGTACACCGAGTCGCAGCTGTCACAGCTGGTGTTTAACAACCGTCTGGATGCCGGGCTGACCATCTTCTTTATGGTGGTGGTTGTGGTGCTGGCGCTGTATTCTCTGAAGACCGCGCTGGCCGCCCTGAAGCAGGACAAGCCAACGGCGAAAGAGACACCGTATGAGCCGATGCCTGCCAACTATGAAGAGATTGTGACCCAGGCGAAAAGTGCCCATTAAAGACAATGCCGGGTGGCGCTTGCGCTTACCCGGCCCACATTTCCAGTGAGATGAGCGATATGTTCGACACCCTATCCAAAGCAGGTAAGTACTTAGGCCAGGCCGCAAAAATGATGATCGGCGTGCCGGACTATGACAACTACGTTGAGCATATGCGCATCAACCATCCCGACCAGACCCCAATGACCTATGAAGCGTTTTTCCGCGATCGCCAGGACGCCCGCTACGGCGCCAAAGGCGGAGCGAAGTGCTGTTAACCCTCTTTCGGCAGGTACAGGCTGATCTGCTCCTGCTTGCAGCCGTAAATAGCCGCCAGTTTTTCACGGGTGCGTTTTTGCGGACGAGAGTCAACGGCTTCCAGTTGTGACACGGCGGACTGGCTGATGCCCAGTTTGTCGGCCACCTCCTGTTGCGATAAGCCGCGCAGGATGCGCCAGGCGGCCTGCAGGCTGACTTGTTCATAAGTCATAATGCGGCAGACATCTTCGGGTAAACCAACATGATCATAGATGTCGGTTTCGCTATCAATTTTCTCCCATTCTTCTTCATTTTCATCATCATATTCCGCCAGTTGCAGTTGCATACGGAAGTACTCGTCGTAAGGAATAACGACATATTGCGGCTTACCTTCGTCATCATTGATCATTTGTACAGCCATAGAGAGTGTTCTCCTCATGCAGATAAGTGGTGGACGTTCTTCGCTTGACGGCTACGATGTAGCAAACATCCCGCGACTCTCCCTGGAAAATGAAGATCACCCGGTAATCTCCAGTCCGTAAGCGATAATAATCCTCACCCATATCGAGTTTTTTAATATCAGGACGCGGCGCATTTCTGTCGTTGATTGCCGCCATTTTCTCTTCAATTCGCATCTGGTAGCGTTTATCTATCTTTGCCAGATCGCGCTTAGCGGTTCTTGACCACACAATCTTCATCCGTACCTCCACTGTACGCCCACACAAAATATAAGGAAATAATAAGACTGTTAGATAAATTCCGAATGTCTTATGAGGTACTGTAGGTCGGGGGCTGGCGCGGAGAAAGCGGCAAGAAGCGGATCGTCGAGGCGGGTCGAAAATACCTCTGCCGGGCGACAGAGGCATGCATAACCTTTGCGAGCAGGCGTCAGGCGTTCAGGCCGCCATCCACGTCCAGCCCGGTGCCGGAGATCTGCCCGGCGGCGGGGCTGGCGAGGAAGGTGACCGCGGCGGCGATATCTTCCGGCTGACCGTAATGCCCGGTGGCAATAAGCTGACGCTGGGATGCGGCCTGCTCACCATCTTCCGGGTTCATATCACTGTTGGTAGGGCCGGGGTGGACCAGGTTGACGGTAATGCCGCGCGGGCCGAGGTCGCGCGCCAGGCCGCGGGTCAGGGAGTTGAGCGCCGATTTGGTCATCGAATAGACCGCGATACCCGGCTGGGCGACGCGGTTGGCCAGACAGCTGCCGATGTTGATGATCCGTCCGCCGTCGGACATATGCCCCAGCGCGGCCTGGATGGCGATCACCACGCCGCGAATATTGACGTTAATCAGGGCGTCAATATCCGCCAGGGTCATGGACTCCAGCGGGCCGCCGCGCGCAATCCCGGCGTTATTCACCAGAATATCCAGCCCACCCAGGGTGCGCGCCGCATGGGTGACGGCATTCTGAATAGCCTCTGCGCTGGCGCTGTCAGCCTGAATCGCCTCGCTGAGGCGCCCCAGCGCCGTAATTTCATCGGCAACGGCCTGGGCTTTATCGGCGGATTTCTCGTAGGTGATAACCACATCGGCACCCGCCTTCGCCAGCGAGAGCGCAATGGCGCGACCTAAACCCCGACTGGCACCGGTAACCAGCGCCTTCTTACCTGTTAAATCGATCTGCATGATGACCTCAACTCAAGAGTGATGAGAACCCTCATTAGGTATAGAAGGCGCGTGTCCGGCGTCAATGCGCCGGGTGGCTGAGGTTTTCCACTTTCTCAAACGCGGCGCGCAGGATCGCTGGCGTCAGGGTAATCGGCAGGGCATGGATCGACTCCACCGGGCGCAGGGTATGGGCGATCACCCGATCCAGCTCGTCGCGGTTGTGGATGTCCACCTCCAGCGCGCGCAGGGTGGTCGGCAGATTAAAGCGCTGGTACGCCGCAATCAGCTCGCGCAGCACCTCGTCCTGGCCGAGCAGGGCGCTCTGCACCAGAATGCCGTACGCCACTTTGGTGCCGTGGAGGAACTGCGCGGTCTGCGGCAGCACCGTCAGGCCGTTATGCACCGCATGCGCCGCCGCCACGCGGGTGTAGCGTTCTCCCAGCCCGCCCACCATGCCACCGCCGGCGATAATGGCGTCCACCACGTCATGAAACTCCCGGGTGACCTCGCGGCGGGTCTGGTCCGCCAGCGCCTGCTCGCTCTGTTCCAGCAGCACGTCGCGGATCGCCAGCGCGCCGTTAATGCCGAGCCTGACCGTCAGCGGCAGCAGCTCGGGCTGCGGGGCCAGCACCACCGCTTCATACCATTTCGCCAGGGTATCGCCGATCCCCGCCAGCAGGTACTCCGCAGGGGCATTGAGGATAATCTCCGGCTCGACCAGCACCAGGAAGTTAGCATCGTCAAAAATCTCGAAGTGCAGCGCCTGACCGGCATCGTTGTACCACACCGACAGCGGGGTCCAGGCGGCGCAGGTGGCGGCGATGGTGGGAATGGCAACTACCGGCAGGCCCAGACGGCGGGCCACCGCTTTGACAGTATCCAGCAGCGCGCCGCCGCCGACGCCAATCACCACGCTGCGGTTATCGCCCGCCTCCTGCACCAGTTGATTTACATCGTGCTCGCTGCAGTGGCCTTTAAACAGCAGATGTCTGGCTCCCTCGGTATGGAAGCTCTCCGGCAGGAAGGGTTTCGCCCCGGCAAGGGCGCGTTCACCGTAGATCCATACCGCCCGGGAGAGCTGTTCCGGGGTGAAAAAGGCGTCCAGGTGGGCAAGGGCTCCGCGGTGAGAGTAGTAGTTGGCCGGGCCAGGTACGACGCGGATATCAGTGTTGCTCATGATGGTGTCCTTTTTATGAAGCGCTAACCCGATGTTATGGCTAGACATCCAGATGGCTAATACTATTTTGCTTTATCTTATGCTTTTTCCTTCGTTGCCAGCCAGTCCCGGCTGTGAAAAATTCCATAAATCAAAAGATTAATGATAAGGGATCGCAGCGAATGTCAACCAGTCGCCTCGAGATGCGCGGCATCAGCCTGGCTTTTTCTGGCTTTCAGGCGTTGTCGCGCGTCGATTTCACCCTGACGGGCGGATCGGTACACGCGCTAACGGGCGCGAACGGCGCCGGGAAATCCACCCTGATGGCGGTCCTGTGCGGTACGCACGCGCGCTATGAAGGCGAAATCAGCATCAATAACCAGCTCGTCACCCTTCGCGAGCCGGTGGATGCTAAACAGCTGGGTATCCATCTGGTGCAGCAGGAGGTGGACGTGGCGCTGATCCCCGGCCTGAGCATTGCGGAAAACATCATGCTCGATCATCTGGCGCAGCCGGGACACCGCTTCCACTGGGGGAAACTGCGCGAGCAGGCCCGACAGGCGCTGGCGCAGCTGGACGTCACCCTTGACGTGCGGCGTTCCATCGACGGCTGCACCCTGGCGGAAAAGCAGCAAATTTTGCTGGCCCGGGCGCTGTCCCATCATTGCCGCTTTTTAATTCTGGATGAACCCACCGCCCCGCTGGACGCCCACGAGAGCGAGCGGCTGTTCGCCGTGGTGCGACGCCTGCAGCAGCAGGGGATCGGGGTGGTGTTTATCTCTCACCGCATTCACGAGCTGAAGGCCATCTGCGACACCTTAACGGTGCTGCGGGACGGGAAGCTGATTGAGTCCGGCCCGATGGCGGATCTCAGCGGAGAAGCGATCGTCGAGAAGATGCTGGGCCATCAGCTGAGTGATATCTACCCGCCTGCGCGACCTCCACACAGCGGCGAAACCTTGCTGCGCGTGGAAGGATTACATGACGAAGGGCTGCTGAAGGATATCTCCCTGCACCTGCGCAAGGGCGAAATTCTCGGCATTGCCGGGCTGGCGGGCGCCGGAAAAACCGAGCTCTGCAAGGCGCTGTTTGGCGCCAGCAAAAGCCGCGTGGCGCGCGGTGAACTGAATCAAAAAGCGTGGAAACCGCGCGACCCGGCGGACTCCGTCCTGCGCGGGCTGGCGCTGGTGCCCGAAGAGCGACGCAAAGAGGGTATTTTTATCGATGAGCCGGTGAGCATGAACCTGTCGGTGTCAGCGGATAACAGCTTCTCGCGCTGGAGCCTGTTCGGCCATCGTCAGGCGTGGCGCTGGGCGGAAGAGGTGATCGCCCGGGTGGGCGTGCGCACCCGCGGACCGGGGCAGGTGCTGCGCCGTCTGTCGGGCGGCAACCAGCAGAAGGTGGCGATCGGCAAATGGCTGCGCGGCAACGCCCAGGTGCTGATCTTCGACGAGCCCACTAAAGGGGTGGACGTGAAGGCCAAAACCGATCTGTTCCAGCTGATTGACGGCCTGGCGCGGGAAGGCAAAGGGGTGATTTATGCCTCGGGGGAATTCGCCGAGCTGGTGGGCCTGTGCGACCGCATCTGCGTGCTGTGGGACGGGCGCATCGTGGCGGAACTCGAAGGGGCAACCGCCCGCGAAGAGACATTACTTTATTATTCAACCGGAGGAACGGCGTCGTGAGCAAGGCCCTTTCAGTGACGGCGGCGGCGTCTGGCCGTCAGCAAATTTTCGATTTTCTCTACAAATGGGGCATGTTGCTGACGGTGGTCGCGCTGGTGGCCATTTTCGGCGTGGCGTCAGAGAATTTCCTCGATCCGAACAACATCATCAACATTCTGCGCTCCATCGCCATCGTGACGGTGATTGCCATCGGCGTCTCCATCTCGCTGACCATAGGCGGGTTTGACCTGTCGGTGGGGTCCACCGCCTCGCTGGCCAATGCGCTGGTGATCTCGCTGTTTGTCTGGCACGGCTTCGGCACTACCGAATCCATTCTGATCACCCTCGCGCTCTGTACCCTGGTGGGGCTGTTTAACGCCTTTTTAATCGTCATCCTGCGCATTCCCGACATGCTCGCGACGCTGGCCAGCCTGTTTGTGATCCAGGGCGTGGCGATGACCTACAGCTACGGCGGGTCGATCACCGAAAACATGGTGCTGCCGAGCGGCGACATGGCGGAAGGGACTATTCCGGCGGCGTTTGGCGCGCTGGGGCAGGTGCCGACCATCGTCATAATCATGCTGGCGGTTACCCTGCTGGCGCAGCTGGGGCTGTCCCTGACCACTCACGGACGCCGCATGTACGCCATTGGCGGCAACCCGGAGGCGGCGCGGCTGTCCGGCATTCGCACCACCCGCTACAAGGTGGCGGCCTACGTGATTGCTTCTCTGCTGGCGGGCCTCGGCGGCATTCTGCTGGCCTCGCGCATCGGCTCCTCACAGGTGAATGCGGGCGGCGGCTATCTGATGGATGCGGTGGCGGCGGCATGGATCGGGTTTTCGCTCGCCGGTTCCGGCAAGCCAAACGCGCTGGGCACCCTGGTGGGGGCGGTGATCCTCGGGGTGCTCTCCAACGGGCTGGTGATGCTCTCGGTGCCGTATTACGCCATGGACATTATAAAAGGGCTGGTGCTGGCGATTGCGCTGGCCATCACCTACGTACAAAAACGTTAACAACACGACGGGAATAAAAATGAAAAAAATTGCACTCTCTTTGCTGACCCTGGGATTACTGAGTTCACTGCCGGGCTATGCGGCGACCCCTGCGCCGGTGCCGGCAGCCATCGCCAACCACGACGGGCAGATCCGCATCGCGGTGATCCGTAACCTCGGCTCTGACGACAACACCACCCAGTTTGTGGCCGGTGCCATCCAGGAAGGGAAAAAGCTCGGCTTTAAGGTCAGCACCTTTTTAAGCAACGGCGACGACGCTAAATTCCAGGACTTCGTTAACCAGGCGATCACCCAGAAATATGACGGGATTATCCTCTCCCAGGGGCGCGATCCGTACTCCACCGCGCTGGTGAAAAAGGCGGTTGATGCCGGGATCAAGGTGGCGGTATTCGATACCGCGGTAAACGGGGAGATCCCGGGCGTGACCGTGACCCAGCAGGATGATGCCTCCCTGACCAACCTCTCCTTCGGCCAGCTGGTGAAAGATTTCAACGGCCAGGCCAACATCATCAAACTGTGGGTGGCCGGCTTCCCGCCGATGGAGCGTCGTCAGACCGCCTATCAGGAACTGCTGAAGCAGAACCCGGGCATCAAAGAGCTGGAGTCCATTGGCGCAGTGTCTTCTGACGTGCAGGGTGACACCGCCAACAAGGTGGGCGCGGTGCTGGCGAAATACCCGAAAGGCAAGATCGACGCCATCTGGGGCACCTGGGATGCCTTCAGCCAGGGTGCTTATAAGGCCCTGAAAGAGAACGGCCGTACCGAGATCAAACTCTACAGCATCGACATCTCCAACCAGGATCTGCAGCTGATGCGTGAAGCGGGCAGCCCGTGGGTGGTGAGCGTGGCGGTGGATCCGAAGCTGATTGGCGCCACCAACGTGCGTCTGATCGCCAACAAGATTGCCGGCGAAGCGACGCCAGCGACCTATGACTTTAAAGCGGCGGCTATTCCGCAGGCGCTGCTGTCGGCCCAGCCGGGCGCGGTGAACGTGGCGTCATTAGGAAAAATCATTCCGGGCTGGGGCCAGACCGAAGACTTTATCGCCCCGTGGTTTGCTACTTTAGAAGCGAAGGCAAAATAACATTGCCGGGTGGCATCGGGTGCGGCCTGATGCCCTCACCCCGGCCCTCTCCCACAGGGAGAGGGTGAAAACCAACGCCACCGGGCAACAGGAGCTAACGTGTCTGCCTTACCCACCCCCGAATACAGCCGCAATATGCGCTTAATCGGCCACAGCGATCAGGGCGGTCGCCCGGACGGCGTGCAGCTGATGGTCCATCGCGGCTTTGCCTACATCGGCCATATGGTGTCGCAGGGCTTCTCGATCGTTGACGTGCGCGATCCGAAGAACCCGAAGGCCGCAGGCTATGTGCCTGCGCCGCCGGGTACCTGGAACGTGCACCTGCAGGCGCACGACGACCTGCTGCTGGTAATCAACGCCCGGGATCTGTTCGCCGATGCCCGCTTTGCTGACGAAAAGGTCTACTACACCCGCCAGGTGGGGGAGACGGTCAGCGACGTGAAGGACAGAGGCTGGAGCGCCGGGCTGCGCGTGTTTGATATTTCCACCCCCGATAAGCCGCGGGAGATCGGTTTTCTCTCGCTGAGTGGTATCGGTATTCACCGCATCTGGTATGTGGGCGGGCGCTGGGCCTATGTCTCGGCGCTGATCGACGGCTTTACCGATTACATCTTTTTGACCATCGATCTGGCGGATCCGCGCAAGCCGGAAGTCGCCGGGCGCTGGTGGCTGCCGGGGATGAACCAGGCGGCAGGCGAAAAACCGGACTGGCCGGAGGGCAAGCGCTATGCCCTGCATCATGCCATTATCGCCGGGGATACCGCCTACGGCAGCTGGCGCGACGGCGGCCTGACGCTGCTGGATGTGAAGGATCGCAGCCAGCCGAAATTGATCAGCCACCGCAACTGGAGCCCGCCGTTTGGCGGCGGCACCCATACCGCGCTACCGCTGCCGGATCGCGACCTTTTGGTGGTGCTGGACGAAGCGGTGCTCGACAATCAGGAGGATGGCGAAAAGCTGATCTGGCTGTTTGATATTCGCGAGCCGTCGAACCCGGTCAGTATCGCCACCTTCCCGCAACCAAAAGAGCGGGATTACGTGGCCAAAGGGGCGCACTTCGGGCCGCACAACCTGCATGAAAATCGTCCCGGCAGCTTTGTCAGCTCAACGCTGATTTTTGCCACGTACCAGAATGCGGGCGTGCGCGCATACGACATTTCGGACCCGTATCGTCCGGTGGAGACCGGGGCGCTGGTACCTGCCGCACCGGAAAAGATGATGGACACCCGGCCAGGGCGTCCGCGGGTGATCCAGTCCTGCGATGTGTTTGTCGATGCAGAGGGGATTATCTACAGCACGGATTACAACGGCGGGTTGTCGGTGATTGAGTATCTGGGGTGAGTGCGGTTTTCTCCCTCTCCCTGTGGGAGAGGGTTGGGGTGAGGGCAACAGGCCGCACTCAACTGTACTGACGCACCCGCGCCACCAGCTCATCCACGCTGTCGATTCGGTCGGCAATCACAATCAACGCTCTACCGAGGGTGATGGCGTGGCGCAGGCATTCATGGCGCATCTCTTCATCGCGAATGGTATCGATATCCGCCACGTGCGACAGGCCCACGCTGCGGCGGATCAGTTCGGTGCCGCAGAAGCCAATCGCGTCATGCCATACCTTTTTCAGGAACTCGCTGGCATAGCCCGGCACGCACAGTGCCGCATCGCGGGATTTCTCCGTAGCCAGGGCCTGGAAACGTTCCGCGAAAGTGGTCCACAGCTGCTGAATATCGATCAGACGCTGTTCACGCCCGGCTGCCGCGTCGCGAATGCCGAGGTGGCCCGGCAGGCCGCAGAAGTTCAGCAGCAGATTGCCGATGGCCGTACCCACATCAAACCCAATCGGGCCGAAATAACCGAACTCCGCGTCAATGGCTTTCAGGCTGCCGTCGGCGACAAAAATTGAGCCGCTATGGATGTCGCCGTGCAGCAGTGCTTCGGCCTGGGAAAAGAAGCGGTGCTTCAGGGAAGCGACGGCAATCTTCAACTGATGGTCGTTGCGCAGAGCGGCGACGTCGTTTTCCAGCGCCGCCGGGTAGTTATTGCGCTCGTGGATCTGGTACGGATCGTTGAAGAACAGGTCTTCGGTGATCTCACACATCTCCGGGTTGATGAACTGGGCTACCTGCGCTTTTTTGGCGTGCGGATGGAGGTAAAAATCGCTGGTATGGAACAGGGTGTGAGCCAGGTATTCCCCCAGCTGGCGTGCCGCCTGAGGATAAAACACATTGTTGATCAGCTCGCCGCGCCAGATCTTATGGCTGGAGAGATCTTCCATCACCATCACCGCCAGGTCCGGGTCGAAGTGATGGATTTTCACCGTGTGCTGCGGGCTGTGCTGATAGTGTTCCACCAGGGTTTGCGCTTCGAGGCGGGCACGGTCCAGCGTCAGCGGCCAGGATTCACCCACGCAGCGCACGTAGGGCAGGGCCTGCTTAACCACGATGCGGCTCACGCCTGCGTGGTCGAAAATTTTAAACACCAGATTGAGGTTGCCGTCGCCTACCTCCTGCGCCTCCACCAGTGACGAGGGGTCTTCGAGGCCGCCAAACTGTTGGGCATAAGCCACGGCGTCCTGAGCGGTAAAGGTACGGTATTGCGACATTGCCAGTTCCTCATCTGTTCCGGTAATAAAGACATTTAGACGTCTATACATCTGAATTTTATCCTGACACAATGTGCTACAACAACGCAACAGAGAATTAACGACATGCAGAGATTACAGACGACCAGCCTGCGAGTGGCGGACAATCAGTTATTTATTCTCGATCAACAGGCGCTTCCGCAGGAGAAACGCTGGCTGGATGCCTCGACGGTAGAGGCGCTGGTGGGGCATATTCACGCCCTGCGCGTGCGCGGTGCGCCGCTGATTGGTCTCTCTGCCAGCCTGCTGCTGGCGCTGCTGGCGGAGAACGGCCTCAGCCGGGACCAGCTGGCAACCGCGCTGGAAACGTTGCGCGCCTCGCGTCCGACGGCGGTGAATCTGATGAACAATCTCGACCGCATGAAGCAGGTATTGTGGCAGGAGGATTTTGTCCCGGCGCTGGTGGCGGAGGCGCTGCGTCTGATTGATGAAGACAAGCGGCTCTGCGATGCCATTGCGCAGGCGGGAAGTCAGCTTGTGAAGCCGGGCAGTCGCCTGCTGACCCACTGCAACACCGGCGGGCTGGCGACGGCGGGCGTCGGCACCGCGCTGGGGGTGATAGCCCTCGCGCATCAGCAGGGCAACGTCAGTAACGTCTGGGTGGATGAAACCCGTCCGCTGTTGCAGGGCGGCAGATTAACCGCCTGGGAGCTGGGCGAGCTGGGCGTGCCGTATCAACTTATCACCGATTCGATGGCCGCCAGCCTGATGGCCAAAGGGCAGGTGGACGCGGTGTGGGTCGGGGCAGACAGGATTGCCGCCAATGGCGACGTGGCGAACAAAATCGGCACCTATTCCCTGGCGGTGCTGGCGAAATTCCACGGCATTCCGTTTTACGTGGCGGCCCCGCAAACCACCCTCGATCCAGCGTGTCCGAACGGGGAGGCGATCCCGATTGAGCAGCGCGATGCCCGGGAGGTGACCGGCGTGGCAGGGAGCTTCGGCGCGGTGCAGTGGGCGCCGGAAAACGCCCAGGTCTATAACCCGGCGTTCGACGTCACGCCCGCGGCGCTGATTAGCGGCTGGGTGCTGGATAGTGGGGTGGTGTTGCCGGAGGATGTAGAACGCGGGATTTTTGATAATAGTGCGGTCTGAGCCCCTCACCCCGGCCCTCTCCCCATAGGGGCGAGGGAGAAAAGACGGCTCCGTGCAGTTCCCTCTCCCCTATGGGGAGAGGGTTAGGGTGAGGGGAAAAGCCTCAAGGCAATCTTGGATAGCTATCCGCAATGGCATCACCCGTAAACTGCGCCACCCAGCCTTCGGGGTTATCGAAAATACGAATGGCGGTAAAGTTCGGCTCAGAGCCCATATCAAACCAGTGCGGTGTGCCGGCGGGGACTGAAATCAGGTCGTTTTTCTCGCACAGCACCTGACAGACCTGGTCATCAATGTGCAGGCAGAACAGCCCGGCACCTTCGACAAAGAAACGCACTTCATCTTCGCCATGGGTGTGTTCATTTAGAAACTTCGCGCGCAGGGCCTCTTTTTGCGGGTTATCCGCCCGCAGGCTGATCACGTCCCAGCTCTGGTAGCCTTTCTCTGCCACCAGCCTGTCGATGGCATGCTGATAGGCATTAATCACGGCGTCGGGAGCCGGATCGTGGCCTAAATCCCGGTCGGCTTCCCAGCGCTCAAAGCGGACGCCACGGGCATTCAGCTGCTGCTGGATCGCCTCAGGGTCGGTGCTGTGCCACTGCGGCTCACTGGCTTCTTTATCGGAAAAAATGGTCAATGCGCTCATGAAGGGATCTGCTCCGGATTGATGTCGTCGAACTGGTGCACCTGATGATGATGGCTGGCGCCGTCCTCATCCCCGCGAATCAGCTGCAGGGTGCGGAAACCCGCCTGTTCTGCGGCGTCCAGCTCCTGATGAATATCCGACAGGAACAGGATCTGCGAAGGGGCTGCGCCAATCTGTGCCGCAATATTCTGGTAAGACTGGACGTCACGCTTGGCGCCGATATGGGTATCAAAATAGCCGCTGAACAGATGAGTAATATCACCTTCGTCGCTGTAGCCAAATAACAGTTTTTGCGCTGCCACGGAGCCGGAGGAATAAACATAGAGATCAATGCCCTGCGACTTCCATTTTTCCAGTGCAGGCAGCACGTCCGGGTAGAGGTGGCCGGTGAAGTCGCCGTTGACATAGCCATCCTGCCAGATGATCCCCTGCAGCGCTTTCAGCGCCGTCGATTTGCGATCTTCGTCCATAAAGGTGAACAGGGTGGCGATTAGGTCGCTGGTGCTGGCCTGCGGCTGAGCAATCTCTTCGCGCAGATTATCCAGAATGGTGTTGACCGGTTCGGCATACTGCTGGGCGCTGACAAAGGCCGCCAGCCGCTCGCGCGCATAGGGGAACAGGACATTATGGACAAAACGAATATCGCTGGTGGTGCCTTCAATATCCGTCACAATCGCGCGAATCATACTCTCTCCAGTTGTCGTAAACGCATCTCGCACTCGAACAGGAATTCGAGGCCTTCAAGGTGACGCCGGGCTTCTGCCACGTCGCGTCCCCAGCAGGTTAAGCCATGACCGCGCAGAAGAAAACCATAATTCAGCGGGCACTCCTGAGCGTAATGAGCGATTCGGGAGGCCAGCGCGTCGATGTCCTGGTCATTATCGAACACGGCAATAGGCAGGGTATCGAGATGGCTGGTCTGGCCGCGGAGGGATTTCTGCATCTCAAAGCCGCTGAGGTGCAGCTCAGGCTCTTTAACCAGTCGTGACAGCACCGTGGCATTCACCGTATGGACATGCAGCACCGCGTTGGCTTCCGGGAAGAGGCGATAGACCAGAGTATGCAGCCCGGTTTCCGCCGAGGGTTTTCGCCCGGAGGGGGCGCGGTTGGTGGCAATCTCAACCTGCAGGAAGTCATCGGGGGTCAGGCTGCCTTTATCTTTACCGGATTCGCTGAGCCAGCACCAGCTGGCGTCCTGCCGCACGGACATGTTGCCGCCGGTGGCCGGGGCCCAGCCCTTTGCGCCGATCCAGTGGCAGGCGTCGACCAGGGATGTGAGTTGCAGGTTGTCTGTCATCCTTCTTACCTCTTCGGCAGGAATATCATTATGGTTTAGACGTCTAAGCGTCTTGATTGCCAAATACTAACATCGTGTTATAGTGGCAGCAACATATGTATTACATACAGGCCCGTCGACATGCGCAATAACCCATTGATTCCAGAGAGTAAACTTCCCGGTCTCGGCACCACGATCTTCACTCAGATGAGCGCCCTGGCGCAGCAGCATAAGGCGATCAACCTGTCGCAGGGTTTTCCCGATTTCGATGGCCCGGACTATCTGCAACAACGGCTGGCTTACCATGTGGCGAACGGTGCCAACCAGTATGCGCCGATGACCGGAGCGCAGCCGCTGCGTGAGGCGATCGCCGATAAAACCGCCGAACTGTACGGCTATCAACCCGATGCGAACACGGAGATCACCGTGACCGCCGGGGCCACCGAAGCCCTGTACGCGGCCATTACCGCCCTGGTGCGTACCGGCGACGAGGTGATCTGCTTTGACCCGAGCTACGACAGCTATGCCCCGGCGATTGAATTATCTGGCGGCGTGGTCAAGCGCGTGGCGCTCCAGCCGCCGCACTTTCGTCCGGACTGGCAGGCCTTCGCGGCGCTGCTGAGCGATAAAACCCGGCTGGTGATCCTGAATACGCCCCATAATCCGTCGGCGACGGTGTGGCAACAGGCGGATTTCGCCGCCCTCTGGCAGGCCATTGCCGAGCGTGAAATTTATGTCCTGAGCGATGAAGTGTATGAGCACATCTGCTTTGCCGACGCAGGGCATGCCAGCGTGCTGGCCCATCCGCAGTTGCGTGAGCGGGCGATTGCTGTCTCATCATTTGGGAAAACCTTCCACATGACCGGCTGGAAGGTGGGGTACTGTGTGGCTCCGGCGGCCATCAGCGCCGAGCTGCGCAAGGTGCATCAGTTCCTGACCTTTGCGGTCAACACCCCGGCACAGCTGGCGATTGCCGATATGCTGCGCCACCAGCCGGAACATTACCGGGAACTGCCGGACTTCTATCGCGCCCGCCGGGATCTGTTTATTAATGCCTTAAGTGCAAGTCGGCTGGAGATTTTACCCTGCGAAGGGACCTATTTCCTGCTGGCAGACTACAGCGCCATCTCCGATCTAGATGACGTCAGTTTTTGCCAGTGGTTAACCAAAGAGGTGGGGGTGGCGGCGATCCCGTTATCGGTCTTCTGCGCCGATCCGTTCCCGCACAGGCTGATTCGACTCTGCTTTGCCAAGCAGGAAGCGACGTTACTGGCGGCGGCGGAACGGCTGAACTCGCTCTGAATCATTAGCCTGTTATATTAAATACACCGGAATAATAAAATAACTCCGGTGTATTTTGTTGATGCTAATAATAAATCGGAAATATAATTTTTAGTATCAGTCATATTCAAACCCTTCCGTGCTGATCTTTTCAATAAAGCTGGAGAATATTTTGCTGGTTAATGCCGCACGGTTATACATCATATAAATGTTTACTGGAGGCAATTCAAAGGGCGTTTTCACCTTTTTCAGTTTCAAGGTGTCACGATACTGTTGATAGGCTAGTTCTGGAACATAACCCAGCAAATTAGAAGAGCTGATCATATTGATAAGCGAGAAAAAGGAGTCACTGCGAAAACCGATTTTTCTGTCAGGTAAGTGCTTTTCTGTCTCGGTGCGGAAGTGACTGATGCCGGGTTCATTAGCGATAAAATAGGTGAATTTCTCTGCCTTCAACTGCTCCATTGTGGCACTGTCATCGATGCGCGGATGATCCTGTCGACACACGATGGAAATGGGCAAGGTCAAAAAATGGGTACAGATAATCGAGCGGTTATTAATAGGGAAAAATGAAAAGATGAGATCGGCTTTACGATAGGCCAGCAAATCTTCCGCCGTATCCTTGGAGAGCAGCAAATCATGATATTCGATCTCGTAATTGTGTTCCCGTATCAGCATCTTCATTGGCGTGAACAGACGATCTGGCGTCAGCACCTGTGGGGAGTAGATGATGATATTCTTCTCCAGCGACGAACCATGCATGATGTTAATCGTCTGCTCAAGCTGATTCAGGTTCTCTTCCAGGTGCTTATGCAGGTTGGCGCCTACGGTGGTGGGGGTAATGCCTTTACCGGAGCGGATAAACAGCGGGTCGTTCAACTGGTTGCGTAAACGCTGCAGCGACTGGCTTACGGCTGAAGGGGTAATAAACAGGGTCTCAGCGGCCTTGCTGATACTCAGGTGCTGATAGATGCATTCAAATATGACCAGCAAGTTTAAATCAAATTTTTTCAGATCGTAGAGATTAGCCATGATTCATCCTGATTAGCTGTGCTGTTACCGTAATCTTATACACGATAACTATAGAAGTTAGTTAGCCATTCTCCATCCATTTGATTGGCTAACTTAACTAATTTTAAATTCCAGCTTAATATATCATGGCTACAGATTAATAAAATAAAAGCGACGCTATTGTTTAAATAATTTTATCCACAAAAGTCGGACGGCTATGTTGAATTCATGCCGCTACTCCTGTATTAACCCGGGCCCATCATCCTGTCTGGTGGGCTGTTATCGGGTATGCCCAGCAGCGGGCATAATTCATGTTTGTTATCTATTTATTAAAGCGAAGGTTCGGTAAAACCTATCACAGTCATAGGGATTATCACCCCGTTAGCCAATTGCCCTTTCGTTGGCAGGATGATGTAATCCCTTCGCTGTTACGACCTTGCTAAAGGTAATGTAGAGCGCAACGCATCGCCAGCTTCGGCTGGCACTGATGTTACCTTCGGGTAGCTCAGGTATCAGGGCCGCCGTCAGGCGGCCTTTTTACTTTGTGGCCTCTGCACGGGTTGTTAGGTATTGCTGATTGATTTGATACGGCAAACGCATTAGCCCGAAACGGCAAAGTTGGTTACCTTAGCTCTCAACGAAAACACGGAGGAAGTACAGATGTCTTTAATTAATACCAAAATCAAACCTTTCAAAAACCAGGCGTTCAAAAACGGCGACTTCGTAGAGATCACCGAGAAAGATACCGAAGGCCGCTGGAGCGTGTTCTTCTTCTACCCGGCTGACTTTACTTTCGTCTGCCCGACCGAACTGGGTGACGTTGCAGATCACTACGACGAACTGCAGAAGCTGGGCGTAGACGTTTACTCTGTCTCTACCGACACCCACTTCACCCACAAAGCGTGGCACAGCAGCTCTGAAACCATCGCTAAAATCAAATACGCGATGATCGGTGACCCGACTGGCGCCCTGACCCGTAACTTTGAAAACATGCGTGAAGACGAAGGTCTGGCCGACCGCGGCACCTTTATCGTTGACCCGCAGGGCATCATCCAGGCCATCGAAGTTACCGCTGAAGGTATTGGCCGTGACGCATCCGACCTGCTGCGCAAAATCAAAGCGGCTCAGTATGTTGCTTCTCACCCAGGCGAAGTGTGCCCGGCGAAATGGAAAGAAGGCGACGCGACTCTGGCTCCATCCCTGGACCTGGTTGGCAAAATCTAAGTCTGCAACGCCCGGCGGCGCTACGCTTGCCCGGGCAATCAATGGGCGCATCTGCGCCCATTTCATTCCAACACCATGATGCAAGTTGCATTCAGGCAGCCCGGATAAGGCCGCTTGCATGATGATGTTTTTTAAGCAGGAGATGAATAATGCTCGACACCAACATGAAAACCCAGCTCAAGGCCTACCTTGAGAAACTGACCAGGCCTGTTGAGCTGATTGCCACGCTGGATGACAGCGCTAAATCGGCAGAAATCAAGGAACTGCTGGCTGAAATTGCCGAACTGTCTGCGAAAGTGACCTTTAAAGAAGATAACAGCCTGCCGGTGCGCAAGCCGTCCTTCCTGATCACCAACCCAGGCTCTACCCAGGGCCCGCGCTTTGCCGGTTCCCCGCTGGGACACGAATTTACCTCTCTGGTCCTGGCGCTGCTGTGGACCGGTGGTCATCCGTCGAAAGAGGCCCAGGCGCTGCTGGAGCAGATCCGCGACCTCGACGGTGATTTTGAGTTTGAAACTTACTACTCGCTCTCATGCCACAACTGCCCGGACGTGGTGCAGGCCCTGAACCTGATGGCCGTGCTGAACCCGCGCATCAAACACACCGCGATTGATGGCGGCGTGTTCCAGAACGAAATCACCGATCGCAACGTGATGGGCGTTCCGGCGGTATTTGTGAACGGGAAAGAGTTTGGTCAGGGTCGTATGACGCTGACTGAGATCGTCGCCAAAGTAGATACCGGCGCGGAAAAACGCGCAGCGGAAGAGCTGAACAAGCGCGACGCTTACGATGTACTGATCGTCGGCTCCGGCCCGGCGGGTGCTGCGGCTGCGGTGTACTCCGCGCGTAAAGGCATTCGTACCGGTCTGATGGGCGAACGTTTTGGCGGCCAGGTGCTGGATACCGTGGATATCGAAAACTATATCTCCGTGCCGAAAACCGAAGGTCAGAAACTGGCTGGCGCCCTGAAAGCGCACGTCAACGACTATGAAGTGGATGTGATTGACAGCCAGAGTGCCAGCAAACTGGTGCCTGCGGCGCAGGAAGGCGGCTTCCATGAGATTGAAACCGCATCCGGCGCGGTGCTGAAAGCACGCAGCATCATCATTGCCACCGGTGCCAAATGGCGCAACATGAACGTGCCTGGCGAAGACCAGTATCGCACCAAAGGGGTGACCTACTGCCCGCACTGCGACGGCCCGCTGTTTAAAGGCAAGCGCGTGGCGGTGATCGGCGGCGGTAACTCCGGTGTTGAAGCAGCTATCGACCTGGCGGGTATCGTTGAGCACGTCACGCTGCTGGAGTTCGCACCAGAGATGAAGGCCGATCAGGTCCTGCAGGATAAAGTCCGCAGCCTGAAAAACGTCGATATCATCCTGAACGCACAGACCACTGAAGTGAAAGGTGACGGCAGCAAAGTGACCGGTCTTGAGTACCGTGACCGCGTGAGCGGCGATGTGCACAGCGTGCCGCTGGCGGGGATCTTCGTGCAGATTGGTCTGCTGCCAAACACCACCTGGCTGGAAGGCGCGATTGAGCGTAACCGCATGGGCGAGATCATCATTGACGCTAAATGTGAAACCAGCGTGAAGGGCGTATTTGCGGCGGGCGACTGCACCACCGTACCGTACAAACAGATTATCATCGCTACCGGTGAAGGGGCGAAAGCGTCCCTGAGCGCCTTTGATCATCTGATTCGTACCAAAGCATAAAAACGTAAGACAACACCTGCAACGTAAAGAGGCTACCTGACGGTAGCCTCTTTTTTTTATCTCACCACCAGCACCGGAACGTAAGCGTGGCGGATCACGCTCGAGGCATTCGAGCCCAGCAGATGGGTGGAAATCGAAGGATTACGCGACCCGATCACCACGATATCCGCTTTTAGCTCGCTGGCCATCTCGTTGACCACGTCACGTACGTTACCAAAACTGACATGGGTCCTGATCCGCGACGGATCAATGCTGAAATGGCTGACCATGGTCTTCAGCCGGGTTTGTGCCTCGTTCCGGATATGCTCCTCGAAGCGGCGCATATCGGCGGCAAAGCGATGCAAACCAAAGCTGGAAGAGCCTGGTAAAACATGCAGTAAGTGAATAATGCCATCCTGCTGCGCCAGGAATTCAGCGTGGCGGATCGCCTTGTCGCTCAATTCCATCTCAAAAACATCCACCGGCATAATAATCGTCTGGTACATAACCGTTTCTCCCTGTTTATTTACGCTTAATTCATTCAAACACAAAATATATTCAGATTCTGATAGCTCGCTGACACTTTTTAATATCGCCCCGATGGTGAGCGTTTTGCCGTATCGCTTTGCAGCCAGGAATAATCCCAAAGCCGTGCAATTTCCCGGTATACCCCTGCTGATGGCTACCCTTTTAAGGTAAACCCGCATTTTTTCTCTGAATCCGGAGGTCGAATGAAAGCATTGACGTATCACGGACCACACAGCGTTAAGGTTGAAACAGTACCCGATCCGGTCATTGAGCAAGCTGACGATATCATTCTGCGCATCACTGCAACCGCGATCTGCGGTTCTGATTTGCATCTCTATCGCGGGAAGATACCTAAGGTTGAACATGGCGATATCTTCGGTCATGAGTTTATGGGCGAAGTGGTGGAGACCGGGCGGGAGGTGAAAAATCTCGTTAAGGGCGATCGGGTGGTGATCCCCTTTGTCATCGCCTGCGGCGACTGTTTTTTCTGTCGCATGCAGCAGTACGCCGCCTGTGAAACAACCAACGACGGGCATGGCGCGGCGCTGAACAAAAAACAGATCCCACCTCCGGCTGCGCTCTTTGGTTACAGCCACCTCTACGGCGGCGTGCCCGGCGGGCAGGCGGAGTACGTCCGCGTGCCAAAAGGCAACGTTGGGCCTTTCAAAGTCCCGCCGCTGCTCTCAGATGATAAAGCGCTGTTCCTCTCGGATATCCTGCCCACCGCCTGGCAGGCCGTCAAAAATGCCCAGATTACTAAGGGCAGCAGCGTCGCGGTGTTTGGTGCCGGGCCGGTGGGACTCCTGACCATTGCCTGCGCCCGCTACCTCGGGGCTGAGCAGATTTTTATTGTCGATCACCACGACTACCGGCTGCGTTTCGCCGAGATGCGTTACGGCGCGATCCCGATCAACTTTGACCGCGACGACGACGCCGCAGAAAAAATCATCGAGCAGACCAAAGGCCAGCGCGGGGTGGACGCAGTAATTGATGCGGTCGGCTTTGAGGCGAAAGGGAGCACCACGGAAACGGTGCTGACTAACCTCAAGCTTGAGGGCAGTAGCGGTAAAGCCCTGCGGCAGTGTATTGCGGCGGTACGGCGCGGGGGGATTGTCAGCGTGCCGGGCGTCTATGCCGGCTTTATCCACGGTTTCCTGTTTGGTGACGCCTTCGACAAAGGACTCACCTTTAAGATGGGGCAGACCAACGTCCACGCCTGGCTTGGGGAGCTGTTGCCGTTGATCGAGCAAGGGCTGCTGACACCGGAGGAGATCGTGACCCACTATATGCCGTTTGAAGAGGCGGCCCGCGGCTACGAGATCTTTGAGAAACGTCAGGAAGATTGCCGGAAAATCATTCTGGTACCCGGAGCGCAAAGCGCGGAAGTGGCAAAAGAGCGGGTAACCGGGCTGGTCAACCCTGTGCCGGGCGGCGTTATCTGATAGCGGAGGAAGCGGAAAGAGGATGCCCTGGCATCCTCTGGGCAAAGCGGGTTAACGCTTGTTCAGATGGGATCAGCGCAGGTACTCGCCCGCGGCTTCAGGCTGCCAGATAAGTTCCAGCACCTCCAGATGCGTGGCGATACCGCCTGGCAGTTCCCAGTGAATGGTATCGCCGATACGCAGGCCGATTAACGCGGCGCCCACCGGTGCCAGCACTGACAGCTGCGTGCTGCTGTCGGTCATGTTCGCCGGATAGACCAGCGTGCGGGTACGTACTTCGCCGGTAGCCAGATCGCGAAATTTCACCTGGCTGTTCATGGTCACCACGTCAGCGGGCATGTCCTGCGGGGCGCACATCTGCGCGCGATCCAGTTCGTCATTCAGGGCAGCGGCGACGGGCAGCGAGGCAAAGGCCGGTTGTTCCAGCAGGCGGTCAATACGCTCAGCATCGAGTTCGTTAATGATAATTGTGGGTCTGGACATTATTTACTCCATGTCGTTAATGCTGCGACAGCCGCAGAAGAGATGCCAAAAGAAAACCCTCGCCATCCGGTAGCGAGGGTTTAACACTGTCTGATAATACTGAGTCTGTGCCCCGGTTTGAAGTGATGCGTGTCACATTCATGGTGTGGATGTAATTCGCGGGCAGCAACTGGGTCGTTAGTATGAAATTCAGGCGAAAAAGGTGATCCTTCGCCAATTTGGTTTATCCTTCTAAGGCGCAGGTTATGTAGCGTGACACACCCATAACAGCAGAACAACGAAGACTGTAGCACTGAATTCAGTCTTACTTTTCTACGGATTGCGTTACGCTGATCCCCTTGGGGTAGGGGGATGAGCGAAGCGTAATCCGTGCCTGCCGGTCTTTATTCCTGAATTATCCAGAGAGCACTATGTACTTTTATCAACCTTCCCAGGGACACGGCCTGCCGCACGACCCGTTAAACGCCATTGTCGGACCCCGCCCGATCGGCTGGATTGCCTCCTGCGATGCTGAAGGCCGCCCGAATCTGGCCCCGTACAGCTTCTTCAACTGCTTTAACTACCATCCGCCGATCATCGGCTTTGCCAGCACCGGCTGGAAAGACAGCGTGCGCAATATTGTCGAGACCGGGGAGTTTGTATGGAATCTCACCACCCGCGAACTGGCCAGCGCCATGAATGAAACCTCCGCCAGCCTGCCGCACGGCGAGGATGAGTTTTTACGTGCCGGGCTGACCAAAGCAGAAAGCCGGGTAGTGAAGGTGCCGCGCGTCGCGCAAAGTCCGGTCAACTTTGAGTGCCGCCTGTCGCAGTGCATCCAGCTGACGGCGGCAAACGGAGCAGAGATCGATACCTGGCTGGTGCTGGGGGAAGTGGTTGGGATCCACATCGATGAAAGCCTGCTGCATGACGGCATCTACCAGACGGCGAAAGCGCAGCCGGTACTGCGTGCCGGTGGCCCGACGGCGTATTTCGCCATCGGTGAAGATCAACGTTTTGACCTGGTCCGCCCGGACGCCCGAAAAGCGGGCGGTCAGTAACCGATCTTGTCGATCACAAACTGCTTGCCGCAGTTACCCGGGTGCGGCTGAGCCATAAACGAGCGGGTCGCCAGCGGGGCGTTAATGCTGGCGGCGGTCAGCGTGAGTTGTACCTCGGTGAGATAGGCCGGGTTGCCGCTGCAGCTGAGCTTGACGGCTTTCACCGTCGTTGGGCCCCAGCTTCTGGCTACTGCGGCGTCAAAGGCGCTGCGGGTAACGGTTTTGCCGTAGTTTGCCGCCAGGAACTGCCCCAGCGGGCTGGCCTTCACTTCCTGATTCATCCGCACCATAGTGCCGAAATAGGCGTCGGGATCGAAGCCGAAGCAGACGCCGTGTTTTGCATATTCATACCGTTCCAGGCAGGAGTTACCGCCTGCACCGGGCATCACCTCATTCAACTTCGCGGCACCGGTCAGCGAAAGTCCGGTCTCGGCGGCGTCACATTTACGGCTGGCTTTTGCCTCCGGCAGATTGGGGATCGGGCGGGTCGCGCAGCCATAACGCATCCAGCGGCGATCGTCGACCCCGCGTGCGGCGATCGATTTCGGTAAGCCCGGCCACAGGCCATGAACGGTGAGGATCGTGGCTTTATCGTCACGCTCTTTTTGCAGGCGACACTCATCCGGCGCCGCGCGGTTGCGGTCATGCAGGCTCTGGCAAAAGCCGGACTGCCATGAGAGCGCCAGCACGTAGCGATCAAAATCCGCATATTGCGTTGCCTGAAGCGGGGCGGCCTGCGCCGCAAACGCGCACAGCACAACTGCGGTTGCGCTGACAGGCAAAACGAGATCCTTTCTGAACATGTCAATTCCTGATGATTGAAAGCAAAATATTGCTGAGGGCTATTAAAGCACAAAAAGCGCCCGCAGGCGCTTTATGCTCCAGGGCGACTTAGCCTATAGCGGTGCCCGGTACCAGCACTTCCGTGGCGATAATCACGATCACCAGACCAACGAGGACCGGAACTGAGGTCCGTTTCACCACTTCGAACGGTGAAATTTTTGCCATCCCGGCGACGGCCACGACCACGCCGGAGACCGGGGAGATAGTACGGCCCAGGTTGGAGGCCTGCAGCATCGGGATGGTGAGGTAGGCCGGGTTAATCCCGGAGGAGTGCGCCAGTTTCGGGATCATCTCCACGAAGGCATAGAAGGGCGCGTTACCGGAACCGGTGGTCATCGCCGCCAGCATGGTCAGAACCACCAGCACCATCATCAGGATAATGCTCGCCGAGCCGAACGAGGTGGCGATGGAGATCAGGCTCTGGATAAAGCCGATGGTGCTCAGCCCCTGGGCAAAGACCCCGGCCGCCACCAGCAGCATCACCACGCCCGCGAAGGCATCCGCCATCCCGCGATAGGCCACTTCCAGACCGCTAAATACTTTTTGCGTATTGAAGCCGCGAACAAACTCCAGCACCGCCGCCAGCAGCATGCAGATCACCAGAATAGTGATGATGTGCAGCTCCGGGCCCCATTTACCGTCGAAAATCAGCACCCCGACAATCGGCGTAAATGGCAGGATGGCGTAGAAGGACGGTGCCGTGGTGGTGATTTCGCTGACGTCGAGTCTTTCGTGGGAGATGTTCTCTTTTTTATCGAGGTAGCGCTGCCAGAAGAAGTGCGCAATCGCCATGCCGATGATGGCCGCAATGGAGATCGGCAGGGTGGTTTTAAACGCGAAGTCGATCAGCGGCATCTCAGCGGCTTTAGCGGCCAGCACCACGTCACCGGAGGTCGGGGAGAGAATAATCGCCGCCGGGGAGGCACAGATAGCCGCCGCCGCACCGCGGCTGATCCCCACGTTGACCATCACCGGGAACAGGGTTGCCATCAGGAGGACACCCAGACCGGTTGCTGACGACACGGCCAGCGACATCAGACAGGCGACGAAATAGGCGGCGATCATCAGCAGGTAAGGGGAGTTGATATAGCTCAGCGGCTTCGAGGCCAGCTTGACCACCATATCGTTGGCGCCGATATGGGTCATGTAGGCGGCAAACCCACAGAGCATCATGATCATCATCCCCAGATCGCCACCGCGGCTCATCAGCAGGATTTTGATGTATTCGACGATGTCGGTTGCGGTGTAGCCAGTGCTGGTGGCGCTGGACGGCAGCACCTTATGGCCCATCAGGGCGCTGACGATCAGCAGAACAAGGCCGCCGACAAACAGCACCCCGGTGGCGGAGTAGCCTTTGATGATGTAGCGCGCGACGCCGACAATGACAACTACCCCGATCAGGAGCTCGATAAACGTTAGCATGGATCCCTCTGTATCCCGACGCCCCAGAGCGAAAGGAGAAATGAGCAATGAAATTAAGGTGACAAAATGTGCCGAAATAATGGTCCGGCCTCGCTGACCAAAATCAATAAAACGACTACTAAAGGGGTAACCTGGCCGATTTTGCTGCTGTCGTGCCATGAAGGTGTGCGGGGTGGTCCTGTATGGCGTAGAGAAATGCAATAACCATACAAAACGTAAATAAATCTAAAACGGCTTTTATCTCAGCAATATCCCTGCTTATACTCGGGACTCTTTTTGCAACCTCAAGACGCTGCTATGCCTGCCAGCTGGATCTTTCGACTGCGCTATCTGAAAAAACATCTGCTGATGCTGATGTTCGCTTTCGGCTGGCTGTTGATCCAGAGCCAGGTGGCGGTGGCCTCGCACGACTGTACCATCAACGTGCAGGGCGAGACGGCCACCCTTCAGCATCTGGACATGATGGCGATGCCGCAGCATCACGCCGCGCCTGCGCCGTCGGGGCTGTGTGATAAACACTGCGTGCCGGAGCAGGTGCAAAAAGACACCGGGCATCCGCAGCTGGTGGCGCTACCTGCCGCCATGATGATTACCCTCAATGACCCGGACTGCACCGCTATTGCATCGTCGTCCTGCGTCGTCACGCCGCCCGCCGTGGGGCCACCGGCAACGATCCGTTTTTGCCGGTTCCGGGAATAAACACGCCTGTTAATTGGTTGATTTACTTTCAATTACGTTTAACAGGAGCTTTATCATGCGTGCTTTACTCTTTTCCGCGCTGCTTGGCGCGTGCTTTACCCTCTCTTCCTGTTCCGTTCAGGCGACCACGAACGTTTCCCCGGTGACCCCGCAGTGGCAGGGGCAGGGCGTGATTCGGGCGATCGACGCGCAGGCGTTGGTTATCCAGCATGATCCTATCCCGGCCCTGAAGTGGCCTGCCATGACTATGCCGTTTGCCTTTTCAGCCGATGTCGATCTCAGCGCCGTGAAACCGGGCCAGCCGGTGACATTTACGCTGGAGCGGGCCGGTGACGGCTTCCGGATAATCTCGCTCACGCCGCTGCGCTAAGCGAGGCTCCCATGAAAACAATCACACTGAGCATCTGGCTCGGTGGGGCGATGCTCGGGCTTTTCAGTGCGGCCGGGCAGGCCGCACCCTGGACGCTGGAGCAAACCCTGACCGCAGCCCAACGCTACTCGGCGGCGTTATCCGCCAGCCGTAACGAGGCCCGGGCGCTGGATGCGATGGCGGATTCCGCCACCCAGCTCCCTGACCCAAAACTGAAGTTCGGGATTGAAAACGTCCCGGTGCAGGGCAGCAATGACCGGCGCTTTACCCGGGAAGGGATGACCATGCAGCGGGTCGGGATCATGCAGAGCTACGTCAGCCAGCAGAAGCGAGAGCGAAAGGCGCAAACCCTGCAGGCGCAGGCGCGGGGCGTGCTGGCGAAAGCCGACGCGGTGCGTGCTGCCCTGCAGCGGGATACCGCCCAGGCCTGGCTGGAGCTGGCTCTGGCGCAGCAGGGACTGAAAACGGCGGAACGGCTGGTCAATGAGACGGCGCGGCAGCTGACTGTGCAGAAGGCCAGCGTCGGGGCCGGGAGTGCCAACCCGGACAGCGTGCTGGCCCTGCGCATGACTCTCAGCGCCATGCGCGACAAAGCGACCCTGGCCAGGCGTGACGTTCAGCTGGCGCAGAGCCGGTTGCTGCAACTCACCGGCCAGCAGGTCGAGGACGTGCAGGGGCCGCTGCCGCGCTATCAGCGTCTGCCTGCCGACGTCAGCCAGCTCGAAGAGGCCATCGCCCGTCACCCGGAAGTAGAGGCCGCCCGGCGAGAAGCCGAGACCGCGAAAGCCCGCTCGGCGCAGTCGGCGGTGGCGGCGATCCCGGATGTCGATGTGGAGGTGTTCTACGCCCATCGTGCCGAAGGGTATGACGATATGGCCGGAGTGATGTTCACGGTCGATCTGCCCCTGTTCCAGTCGGGACGCCAGGACAAGGACTATGCCGCAGAGCTCTCCCGCTCTCTGCAGGCGGTGGATGAACTCACGCTGATCAAGCGGGAGCACATCGCCCAGGTGCAGTCGCTGGTGGCCCAGTATCAGGCCGCGCAAACCCTGTGGCAGCGCCAGCGCGACGAGGTGCTGCCGTTACAGCATCAGCGGCTGGCGGTGCTGAATGCGCAATATCGTTCGGGTCAGTCAGAGCTGCCCGCCCTGCTCGAGGCACGACGCAGCGTGCTGGACAGCGAACTGGCAGTCAATCAGGCCGAGCGCGAGATGGCGCGTACCTGGGCTGCGATCCAATGGTTAATCCCGCAGGAGTGGGCACAATGAAAATCACATTCCGGGTCGCCGTGCCTCTGGCCTTGCTGCTGGCAGCGGGCGGCTATTACGCGGGGCAGCGTCACGCCCCACACGAGGCGGCATCGGCCCCTGCCGAACGCAAGGTGCTTTACTGGTACGATCCGATGGTCCCGGGCCAGCGTTTTGATAAGCCGGGGCGGTCGCCGTTTATGGATATGGATCTCGTGCCGCGCTATGCCGACGAGGAGGATGAGACGGCAGGCGTGGGGATCAGCACCGACCGACAGCAAAATCTGGGCATGAAGACCGCCCGCGCAGAGCGTCGGGAGCTGGTCTCGCCCTTTACGGCCTTTGCAACCATTGCCGCCGATGAGCGCAGCGTCACGGTGGTTTCGGCACCCGCAGCGGGCGTGGTGACGAAGCTGTATGTCCGGGCACCGCTCCAGCAGGTGAAAGCCGGTGAAGCGCTGGCCCAGCTGTGGATCCCCCAGTGGACGCAGACGCAGCAGGAGTATCTGGCGGTGCGCGCGCTGGGCGATACGGCATTAACCGCCGCCGCCCGGGAGCGGCTGAAGCTGCAGTTTATGCCTGAGGAGGTGATCCGCGCGCTGGAACGCAGTGGGAAGCCACAGACCTCGCTAATCCTCCGGGCCGCTCATGCAGGCTATGTGGCGAAGCTGGACGTGCGCGAAGGGACACAGGTGGCGGCGATGACCGCATTGTTTGAAATGGCGCGTCTCGATCCGGTCTGGCTGGTGGTGGATTATCCCCAGTCGCAGGCGCAGGCCCTGAGCATCGGCAGCGAAATGGTGGCAACCTCAGAGAGCTTCCCGGGGATGCGTTTTCACGGGCGGGTCAGCGAGCTGCTGCCCCAGATGGATACCGCCACCCGCACCCTGAAGGCGCGAATTCTGGTGGACAATCAGCAGCAACAGCTGAAACCGGGCATGTTCCTGACCGTCTCCCGGGCGCAGTCGATGGCGCAAGCACCGGTGCTGGCCGTACCGGAAGAGGCGGTGATCGACACCGGGAGCAGCAAACGCCTGCTGCTGGCCAGCGGCAACGGCTATTTCCAGCCGGTGAACGTGGAGACCGGGATCACCGCCCAGGGGTGGACCGAAATCCGATCCGGCGTGCAGGAGGGGGATGAGGTGGTCACCTCCGGGCAGTTCCTGATCGACTCCGAAGCCAGCCTGCGCAGCGCGCTGCCGGAGGTGACGAAATGATCGCGGCGGTGATTAAAGCGTCCCTGCGTAACCGGCTGCTGGTGATCCTGGCGGCCCTGATGATGGCGGGGTGGGGCATCTGGGCGGTGCAGCGTGCGCCGCTGGATGCCCTGCCGGATCTGTCGGACGTGCAGGTGATCGTCCGCGCCAGTTTTCCGGGCAAGGCACCGCAGGTGATTGAGGACCAGGTCACCTGGCCCCTGACGACCTCGATGCTCTCGGTTCCGGGCGCGAAAACGGTGCGCGGGTTCTCGATGTTTGGCGATGCCTATGTATACGTGCTGTTCGAGGACGGGACCGATCTCTACTGGGCGCGATCCCGGGTGCTGGAGTATTTAAGCCAGGTCCAGTCGCAGCTGCCGGCCGGGGTCAATGTCGCCCTGGGCCCGGATGCCACCGGGGTGGGCTGGATCTATGAGTACGCGCTGGTCGATCGCAGCGGCAAACATAGCCTGGCCGATCTGCGCGCCATTCAGGACTGGACCCTGAAGTTTGAGCTCAAGAGCGTGGCAAATGTGTCAGAGGTTGCCAGTATCGGGGGCATGGTGCGTCAGTATCAGGTGGTTGCCGATCCGGCGAAAATGCGGGCCCTCAATATCACCCACGGGCAAATCGTGACGGCGCTACAGGCGGCTAATAAAGAAGGGGGCGGCGCGCTGCTGGAGAAGGGCGAAGCGGAGTACATGGTGCGCACCACCGGCTATCTGCACAGCCTGGAAGATTTTCGCAACGTGGTGATCGCCTCCCGTGACGGGGTGCCGATCCTGCTGGGCGACGTGGCAATCGTCGGCTATGGTCCGGAGATCCGCCGGGGCGTGGCGGAGCTGAACGGCGAAGGTGAAGTGGCCGGCGGCGTGGTGGTGATGCGCTACGGGCAGAACGCGCTGGAGACGCTGCATGCGGTAAAAGCGAAGCTGGCTGAGCTGCAAAAAACGCTGCCCACCGGGGTGCAGATTGTTCCGGTCTACGATCGCTCGACGCTGATTGAGGATGCCGTCGAAACCCTCACCCACAAGCTGCTGGAGGAGTTCGTGGTGGTGGTGCTGGTCTGCGCCCTGTTCCTGTTCCATTTCCGTTCGGCGCTGGTGGCGGTGGTCTCCCTGCCGCTAGGTATTCTGGGGGCGTTCGTGGTGATGCACTACCAGGGGATCAACGCCAACATCATGTCGCTCGGTGGGATTGCCATCGCCATCGGTGCCATGGTCGATGCCGCGATTGTGATGATCGAGAATATGCACAAAGTGCTGGAGCAGTGGCGGCACGATAACCCGGGTCAGGAGCCAACCTCAGCCGATTACTGGCGGCTGGCGGAGCGGGCGGCGATTGAAGTGGGCCCGGCGCTGTTCTGCAGCCTGCTGATCATCACCCTGTCGTTTATCCCGGTTTTTTCGCTGGAAGCGCAGGAAGGGCGCATGTTCGCCCCACTGGCGTTCACCAAAACCTGGGCAATGGCGGTGGCGGCGGGGCTCGGCATCACCCTGGTACCGGTGCTGATGGGCTATTTCATTCGCGGACGCATCCCGGATGAGAAGGCCAACCCGATCAACCGGGTGCTGATCCGCCTGTATGAGCCGCTGCTCGACCGGGTGCTGCGTTTTCCAAAAATGACGCTGGCGCTGGCGGCGTTCCTGCTGCTGGTCACGCTCTGGCCGTTGAGTCGGCTGGGGAGCGAATTTATGCCGCCGCTGAACGAGGGGGACCTGCTGTATATGCCATCAACCCTGCCGGGGATCTCGGCCCGGGAAGCGGCCCGGCTGCTGCAACAGACGGATCGGCTGATCAAAAGCGTGCCGGAGGTGGCATCGGTGTTCGGCAAGGCCGGACGGGCGGAGACGGCAACCGATCCGGCGCCGTTAACCATGCTGGAAACGACCATCCACTTTAAGCCGCGTGACCAGTGGCGGCCGGGCATGACGCCGGAAAAACTGGTTGAGGAGCTGGATCGCACCGTCCAGCTGCCGGGGATTGCCAACGTCTGGGTACCGCCGATCCGCAACCGCCTCGATATGCTGGCGACAGGCATTAAAAGCCCGGTGGGGATCAAGGTCAACGGCAACAATCTGGCCGATATCGAACGCGTTGCCCGGCAGATTGAGCAGGTAGTGAAGCAGGTGCCGGGCGTCACCTCCGCGCTGGCGGAGCGGCTGGCGGGCGGGCGTTACGTCGATATTCGTATCGATCGCCAGAAAGCTGCGCGCTATGGCGTCTCCGTGGAGGAGCTGCAGGGGATGGTCGCCACGCTGGTGGGCGGGGATAAGGTAGGCGAGGTGATCCTCGGGCGCGAGCGCTACCCCATTAACCTGCGGTATCCGCGCGACAGCCGGGATTCTGTCGATAAGCTGCGGACATTGCCGGTGGTGGCAGCCAACGGCAGCCAGATAGCGCTGGGCGAGCTGGCGGATATCCTGGTGACCGAGGGGCCGCCGATGCTGAAAAGTGAAAATGCCCGCCTCTCGAACTGGATCTATGTGGATCTGCGCGGGCGCGATCTGAAATCAGCCGTAGAGGAGATGCAGCAGCGGGTGACCCGGGAGGTTATTTTGCCGCAGGGGGTATCCCTCGCCTGGTCCGGTCAGTTTGAATATCTCGAGCGGGCCACTGCGAAGCTGAAAATAGTGCTTCCCGTCACCCTGATAATTATATTTGTTCTCCTCTGGCTGACCTTTAAGCGTATTTCAGATGTTCTTATCATTATGGGAACCTTACCTTTTTCACTTATTGGTGGAGTCTGGTTATTATGGCTGCTGGAATATAATTTATCGGTGGCTGGGGCGGTTGGATTTATTGCTCTCGCAGGCGTGTCGGCAGAGTTCGGCGTTATTATGGTGCTCTATCTTAATCAGGCGCTGGATAAATATCGCACACGAGATGGCGATAGCGAAAATAGCGTGTTAATTAAGGCTATTCACGAAGGTGCTGTCCTGCGCGTGCGCCCCAAAGTGATGACCGTGGCGACCATTATGGCCGGATTGCTGCCGGTAATGTGGGGCGGAGGAAGCGGGGCAGAGGTGATGCAGCGCATTGCTGCCCCGATGATCGGCGGTATGGTCAGCGCGCCACTGTTGTCCATGCTGGTTATTCCCGCGCTGTATAAGCTATTGCATCAGCGTTAATTTTTCTTAATTGCGCCTTAAATATTTTAAGGCGCACTCTTTATTCCCAGGAGTATTCTTATGAAATTAAGCAAACAATTAAGATAAACGCCAATGCCGCCTTGATTCCATTCAACTATTCTAGGCCAGAACACCCGGCGAATAGTTAAGTGGTAACAGGATTGTGACAGTTATTAATAATTTCTTTCTTATTTTTACTTTTATTTTTGCTCAGTTAACATTTTCAACTGCGGCAACGGCTAAAGACGTGCCCCCTCTCAGAGCTTGGGTCAAAACGATTCATAACGATATGATTGAGACCTGGGAAGCGCCTCAGCATTACGATCTCTACGTGCCCGCCATTACCTGGCATGCCCGCTTCGCTTACGACAAAGAGAAGACCGATCGCTACAACGAGCGACCGTGGGGCGCGGGGTTTGGCCAGTCACGCTGGGATGAAAAAGGTAACTGGCATGGCCTTTACGCGATGGCATTTAAAGACTCCTACAATAAATGGGAGCCGATTGCGGGCTACGGCTGGGAGAAAACCTGGCGCCCGCTGAACGATGATAACCTCCATCTGGGGCTGGGCTTTACCGCTGCCGTAACGGCGCGTGATAACTGGAATTACATCCCCGTTCCGTTGGTCCTGCCGCTGGCCTCAGTAGGGTACGGCCCGGCTACGTTCCAGATGACCTATATCCCGGGAACCTATAACAACGGCAACGTTTACTTTGCCTGGATGCGCTTTCAGTTTTAGCTGAAAAAACGTTACATGCTGGTGATTTAATAGCCACTTATTGAAGAGTAAAGGATAAAAATTGGGGGCCAAAAATTAACGCGACTTTTGTCACTTTTCTTCAAAAAGGCGCTGGACAAAACCGCTCACAATTGTTGTACTGATACCCGACACAGCATTTGTGTCCAATTTTCATGTAAAGGTAATTTTGATGTCTAAGATTAAAGGTAACGTTAAGTGGTTTAATGAATCCAAAGGATTCGGTTTCATTACTCCGGAAGATGGCAGCAAAGACGTGTTCGTACACTTCTCTGCAATCCAGAGCAATGGTTTCAAAACCCTGGCTGAAGGTCAGCGCGTTGAGTTTGAAATCACTAACGGTGCCAAAGGCCCTTCTGCTGCTAACGTCATCGCACTGTAATTCAGTCGAGACCAGCAAGAATTTCAAAACCCGCTCCCTGAGCGGGTTTTTTTCGTTCTGGCTCAGCTAAACAAGTACAGTCTCAAAAAGCTGGCCAGAATCGCCACGCTCAGCACTACCATCCCCGCATTTGTTATTTTCTCTTTCATTGCGTCACCCTCAGTGTATGTGGTGACAGGTTGCCTGAGAAAAATTAAGCCAACATTAAGGCCGCGGGTTTTAGTGAGCATTTACCGCAGAGATTAACCAAAATGCGAGCGCGGTCATCATTAGCGAACCCAGCAGATTGACCGCAATGTTCAGCAGCGCCCAGGCCGCGCGGCCATCCTGCAGCAGAAAGACCACCTCTGCCGAGAACGTTGAGAAGGTCGTCAGCCCCCCGCAGAAGCCGGTGGTGATTAACAGTTTCCACACCGGATCGATGTGGGTCATTCGGTTAAACCACGCCAGCCCCAGCCCAATGATAAAGGCGCCAATAAGGTTGGCCGTGAGCGTACCGAACGGGATCTGCTGGTGCAGAGGGTTAAGCCGCATGCTTAACAGCCAGCGCGCCACGCTTCCTGTGCCCCCGCCAATAAAAACGGCTAAAAGTAGTTGAAACACGAACAATACCTGCTATTTGATGTGTAAGAACTCAGAGTGTAACGCCGTATAAGGCAAGGGGAAAATATGTACGTTGCGGTTGGACAATTTGCAGTAACGGCAAACTGGCAAAAAAATGCTGAAACCTGCGTGTCGTTGATGGAGCAGGCGGCCGCGAAAGGTGCATCGCTGCTGGTGCTGCCCGAAGCGCTGCTGGCCCGCGATGATAACGATCCCGACCTGTCTGTGAAATCGGCCCAGCCGCTGGACGGCGGCTTTTTAACGATGCTGCTGGCAGAGAGTGCCCGTAACGAATTGACCACAGTGCTGACCGTGCATGTCCCCTCTACCGCGGGCAGGGCGATTAACACCCTGGTCGCCCTGCGTGCCGGACAGATCGTGGCGCAGTATGCCAAGCTGCATCTTTACGATGCGTTCAGCATTCAGGAATCCAGGCTGGTGGACGCGGGAACGATCGTGCCGCCGCTGATCGAAATCGACGGCGTCCGTCTGGGGTTGATGACCTGCTACGATTTGCGCTTCCCGGAGATGGCGTTGAATCTGGCCCTGGCAGGGGCAGACGTTTTGGTTCTGCCTGCGGCATGGGTCAGAGGGACGCTCAAGGAGCACCACTGGTCAACGCTGCTGGCGGCCCGGGCGCTGGACACGACCTGCTATGTGGTGGCGGCAGGGGAGTGCGGCAACAAGAATATTGGCCAGAGTCGCATTATTGACCCTCTGGGCGTGACGATTGCGGGCGCGGCAGAGGGGCCGGCGCTGCTATTAGCCGAGATGAGCCGGGAGCGCATTACGCTGGCGCGTCAGCAGCTGCCGGTCCTGCGCAACCGACGCTTCGCCCCTCCGCAATTAGCGTGACGTTTTTTAAACAACGCTTGATTCACCTTGTTACAGATTGCTATTGTGTGCGGGCGTCAAATGACCGTTAATAACGTCGGGTTTTTAGGGCGCGAAACGCAGCCTGTTTACGTCAAGAAGGTATCTATGGGTGAGATTAGTATTACCAAACTGCTGGTGGTAGCCGCACTGGTTGTCCTGCTGTTTGGTACCAAGAAATTACGTACGCTGGGCGGAGATCTGGGTGCTGCCATCAAAGGCTTTAAGAAGGCGATGAATGACGATGACGCCACGGCGAAGAAAACTGCCGATGCGGAAATCGCGGCCGAGAAACTCTCCCACAAAGAGTAACGGCCATGCCTTAATGGCTTGCGATAGAAAAAAACCGGCTCAGGCCGGTTTTTTTATGGGTGAACTGTAAGTTTTTGTAACGGACCTACTTCACTTCTTCGCCTTTCGCCTGCATATCAGCGTGGTAGGACGAACGAACGAACGGGCCGCAGGCGGCATGGGTGAAGCCCATCGCCATCGCTTCGGCTTTCATTTCGTCAAACTCTTCAGGGCTGACGTAACGCTGCACCGGCAGGTGGTGACGGCTTGGCTGCAGATACTGGCCCAGCGTCAGCATGGTGACGCCGTGGCGACGCAGGTCGCGCATCACTTCAACGATCTCTTCGTTGGTTTCACCCAGACCGACCATCAGACCCGATTTGGTTGGGATCTCCGGATGCGCTTCTTTAAAACGCTCCAGCAGCTTCAGGGACCAGTTGTAATCGGCACCCGGACGAACCTGACGGTAGAGGCGCGGTACGTTTTCCAGATTGTGGTTAAACACGTCTGGCGGGGTGGCGTTGAGGATCTCCAGCGCACGGTCCATACGACCGCGGAAGTCCGGTACCAGGGTTTCGATTTTGATGTTCGGGCTTTTTTCGCGGATAGCGGTGATGCAGTCGGCGAAGTGCTGGGCACCACCGTCGCGCAGATCGTCGCGGTCAACGGAGGTGATAACGACGTAACGCAGCGCCATGTCAGCAATCGTCTGACCCAGTTTCTGCGGCTCATTGGCGTCAGGGGCGACGGGACGGCCATGGGCAACGTCGCAGAACGGGCAGCGGCGGGTACAAATCGCGCCGAGGATCATGAAGGTCGCGGTGCCGTGGTTAAAACATTCAGCAAGGTTCGGGCAGGAGGCTTCTTCACAAACGGAGTGAAGGCCGTTTTTGCGCATCGCTGCTTTAATTCCCTGAATACGCGAAGAGTCCGCCGGAAGTTTGATCTTCATCCAGGCCGGTTTTCTTAACAGCGCTTCGCGCTCCGTAGCCACGTTTTTAACCGGGATTAGGGCCATTTTATCGGCATCACGGTATTTAACACCGCGTTCCATCACAATGGGTTTACTCATAGCGTGCGTCTTCCAGTTGCGAAAATCGAAGGAAAGCGTTTCAATTCAAGGGAATGTTGTATTTATCAACTATTTTTGAACGAACGACAGGCAGTATATCATTGATACGGGCGAGAAAGCAGCCTGCCCGGTCGCCAAATTGTAAAATAGTTGTTGTTTAGTGCCTTTTGTGTGGGCCAGCACAGCCTTGAGGCTAAGGACCCTCTTTCAGAAGGCCTTGCGGATGACGTCAATCAGGTTTTCCAGCACCGGATCGCGCAGGCTCAGCTTGTTGTAATACAGCGAGATTTCAACGCATTCGGCATTGAGCGGGGCGAAGGGGATATGCTCCAGCGGCCAGCAGTGGCGCACCAGGGTAAACAGGCGCTCGGGGATGATACCGATCAGATCGCTGCTGCCGATCAGGGCGGCAATCGTAAAAAGATTGTAACTGCTAAAGTTCACCAGACGTTCCGGGAAAATATCGTTAATACGTTGTCGCAGGCCATTCAGGTTTTGTCCTTCCAGCATCAGCAGCGTTTGCTCGTATTGCTGAAGATTTTCCACCGTGGCGGCCTGGCTCAGTGCCGGATGGTTTTTACGGCAGATGAGCAGCAGTTTGTCTGCAAAAAGGACGTTATGGCTCAGGGCGCGGGCATTCAGGGAGTTGCTGTCAACGATAAGATCGGTCTGGAACTGGGCTAACTGCGTCTCGGCGTCATTAACCGAAATATTGCGTAGCAACAGCTGGGGCGCATGGGCCCTCACGGCCTGGTAGATCTGCGGCAGTACCAGCGCGCCGACGGTCGGAGTGGTACCGATGGTGATGGTGCGCTGCTTATCGTAGCTGCCGGTGAGATCCAGCGCCCCGAGAATCGACTCCAGCCCCTGGCTGATGTATTCGTGCAGATGCGTGGCGTAGGCGGTAGGCGTCACGCCCTGGCCTTTGCGGATAAACAGCGGATCGGGAAAAATGGTGCGTAATTTTTGAATGGACTGGCTGATTGCTGAGGGAGTGAGATTCAGAATTTTCGCAGCATTGACGATCCCTTTGTGAACATACACCGCCTCAAAAATCGTCAATAAGTTGAGATCAATATTACGTAACGTACGAAAAATTTGTGGTTTTGCTTCACTGCCTGGATCGCTCAAGCGCTTACCTGGAGAATTATTATTATCCACGCTATCCCTCCCTAATTATTCACAATATAAATAATAGTTGAATTTAAATAATGTGCTTATTGTTGTGGCTAAACTGTTTTTGACAATTAACATTCTTAAGTATAATCATTGGGTTGTCTAATTTTTGCGCAGGTGTGTTCCACGCCTGTCGGTTAGCCAGGCCGGAGCAGAAAAGAGGTGAATGCTTATAGGCAGGCGCGTTGCGGGTATTTTGAAAATATAGAAACTACGGATTGTTGTAAAGCCTAAAAGCTTTGAATTAAGGATGGCTCATCAAATAATGAGCCAAATGGCGGAAGTGATTAAGCAGTAATATATTTATGGGGTGGATTGTTTAGCAGTGCTAAAAAAGCATTAAGCAAATGAGGACGCGCAATTTCCGGCGTAATGTTCTCTACCCACTGGCGCATTTGCGTCATTTCCATCCCCGCATAACCACAAGGATTGATGCGCCGGAAAGGCGAAAGATCCATATTGATATTTAATGCGAGACCGTGAAAAGAGCACCCTTTACGAATACGCAGACCGAGTGAACATATTTTCATTTCGCCCACATAGACGCCGGGCGCATCCGCGCGCGGGTGCGCATCGATATCAAATTCGGCCAGCGTATTGACCACCGTCTGTTCAAGCAGCGTCACTAGCTCGCGCACGCCGAGTTTTCTGCGCTTCAGGTTGAGCAGGACATACATCACCTGCTGACCCGGCCCGTGGTAGGTGATCTGCCCGCCACGATCGCTCTGGATAACCGGAATATCACCAGGCATCAGCAGATGCTCTGCTTTCCCGGCCTGACCCTGGGTAAAGACCGGAGGATGCTCTACCAGCCAGATCTCATCCGGCGTGTTCTCGTCGCGCGTGTCAGTAAAATCATGCATAGCCTGGGAGACAGGTTCATAGGGCTGCAGCCCAAGCTGGCGGACGAGAATAGTATCCTGATACAAAACGAGATCTCCGAACGAAGGAACAAACTGGAGCGGGGAGTATATCACAGAGGGGAAACAGGTTACCCGGCGATGCGGGTAACCGAAAGGCGTTACAGTACCATGCGAACGATATCGATATTACCGAGCTCTTCGTACAGGGTCTCGACTTGTTCAATATGCGTCGCCGTGATGGTGATAGACACGGAATGGTAGTTGCCTTTGCTGCTTGGTTTCACCGTCGGAGAGTAGTCCCCTGGCGCATGGCGCTGGACCACTTCAACCACCTGATCAACCAGCTCAGGCAACGCCTGCCCCATTACTTTGTAAGTAAATGGAGTAGGGAATTCAAGCAGTTCGTTAAGTTTGGTTTTCATGGGAGCTCCGGCAGTACGTCAAAAAAAGAATAACTCCCACGTCGGGTGGGAGTTATCAGGTTACATAGTATATGGGGATGGAAATCACACTTTCAAGTGTTCAATTCTTAACCAAACCAGTGATGGAACATCAGTTTAATGTAATCAATGATTTTGCCGAAGAAATTGCCTTCCGGGATTTCGTCCAGCACCACCAGTGGGCGCTGATCGATGGTTTTGCCATCAAGCTGGAAGTTGATGGTGCCCACGACCTGGTTTTTCTTCAGCGGAGCGTGCAGCTCGCTGGCGGTGAGGACATAGCTGGCCTTCAGATCTTTCATGCGGCCGCGTGGAATTGTCAGGTAGAGATCTTTATCAACACCCAGGGAGGCGCGGTCGTTATCACCAAACCATACCGGCTCAGAGGCGAACTCTTTGCCCGCTTTCAGTGGGTTCACGGTTTCGAAGAAGCGGAAGCCCCAGGTGAGCAGTTTTTTGCTCTCGGTTTCACGCCCTTTGAAGGTACGACCACCCATCACCGCAGAGATCAGACGCATCTGGCCTTCGGTGGCAGAGGCGACCAGGTTGTAACCGGCTTTATCGGTGTGCCCGGTTTTGATGCCGTCAACGTTCAGGCTGTTGTCCCACAACAGACCGTTGCGGTTGGTCTGGCGGATACCGTTAAAGGTGAACTCTTTCTCTTTGTAGATCGTGTATTCGTTCGGCACGTCACGGATCAGCGCCTGGCCAATCAGGGCCATATCGCGCGCCGAGCTGTACTGACCCTCAGCATCCAGGCCGTGTACGGTCTGGAAGTGGCTATTTTTCAGACCCAGCGCGGAAACGTAGCTGTTCATCAGACCCACAAAGGCGTCCTGGCTGCCCGCGGCAAAGTCGGCCATTGCCACACAGGCGTCGTTACCGGACTGCAGGTTGATACCACGGATCAGCTGGGAGACAGGCACCTGCATGCCGGGTTTCAGGAACATCAACGATGAGCCCTTGAACACCGGGTTGCCGGTGGCCCACGCATCGTTGCCGATGGTCACCAGGTCGGTTTCTTTGAATTTACCTGCTTTCATGGCCTGACCGATGACGTAGCTGGTCATCATTTTGGTCAGACTAGCCGGGTCGCGTCGTGAATCCGCGTTCTGCTCAGCCAACACTTTGCCGGAGTTGTAATCGATCAGGATGTAGGATTCCGCATCGATCTGCGGAACGCCCGGGATCATGGTCTTGATATTCAGGTCATCGGCGTGAGCAACAGAGAGCGTGGCTGCACAAAGCGCCGTAGTGAGCGCCATGCGCTGCATAAAACGAGCGGAGAAAGTGGTCTTCATGGTTAGAAAAACGACATCCGTGATGGAATTAAAAAAAGTGCCTTACTATAGCAAATGCTATACAGGCCGGCATCCGACTTTCGGCATGAGAGTGTGAATCAACATGACAAATACTGACAATTCGGATACCGCCGATTAATCATTTCGCAACAGCGATAAATGACTGTAACTGCGCTTCATTCTGCAGACGTTGCTGTAAAGCTGCCGCCTGAGATTTGCTGGCAAACGGACCCAGCTGAATACGCCATACCGCGCCATTTTGCTCAACGCGACCCGGTACGCCAAACTGCTGGCCGAGGCGCTGCTGATACTGCTGGGCACGTGCCTGGTCGCTGACTGCGCCAACCTGAACGACGTAGCCACCGGCCTGGGCAGGGGCAGAAACGGGCGCCGTCACCGGAGCCTGAGTCGGGGCAGAGACAGGTGCCGTCACCGGAGCCGTCTGGTTCACCGGCGCGGTGACAACCGGCTGAGGTGCAGGCGGTTCGCTGCCTTCCAGCACGCCGGAGGCGAGGGTGGTTGGAGCGCCAAGGAAACCGCTGCTGCTGACCGGCGCGCCCATGCTGTCTTCGCTTTTCAGCGTGTCGTTACTGATGGCATGTACGTCACCCTGCGGTGCAGGTTCGGAAACGGACGACGCGCCACCCATACCGCTGCTCAGGTCGGGACGCGCGGGCAGGGCATAAGTCTGTTTAGCCACGGTGGTACAGGCCATACCCGGGCCGGAGAGCGAACCGTCCTGAGCGACAATAATCGGGTCGATACGCACTTTGGTGTTGTTGGAGGTATTCAGGCGGTCGGCCGCGGCGCGCGACAGCGAGATCGCGCGGTCATTGCCGTAAGGACCACGATCGTTGATACGCACTACGATCATCCGGCCATTCGCCAGGTTGGTGATACGCGCATAGCTTGGGATCGGCAGCGTCGGGTGCGCAGCAGTGAGCTGCATCGGATCGAAAGCTTCGCCGCTGGCGGTCAGGTTGCTTCCCGGCTCAGCGTCATAAATTGCTGCCAGGCCTGCCTGACTGAATCGGGAAAGGTCCTGAACGATTTTGTAGCTTTTACCGTCGCGTTCGTAATCCTGATTGGCGGTGGCGCTCAGCGGTTCGAAACGCGGATCGGCTCCGCTGATCTCAACCACCGGACCATTACATACCGCTGGCTGCGGTGGTGCGACGGTCGCTTGCTGCTGACCATCGTCACTTGTACAGGCTGCCAGTAAACTCACTGCGATGCAGATCCCAGACCACTGCTTACGCATTGCGTGCCCCTTATACGCTTTTTGACAACATTTTTCTGTGTGTGTGGATCGACATCACGATCCCGAACCCGGCCATCAGAACGATCAGGGCCGAGCCTCCATAACTCACCAGGGGAAGCGGTACGCCTACCACCGGCAGAATACCGCTCACCATACCAATATTTACGAAAACATAAACGAATAAAATCAACATCAAGCCACCGGCCATTACCCGGCCAAAGGTGGTTTGCGCCCGGGCGGCAATCCACAATCCGCGCATGATTAACAGCAGGTACAGCGCCAGCAGGATCAGAATCCCGACCAGACCTAACTCTTCCGCCAGAACCGCAAAGATAAAGTCGGTGTGGCGTTCGGGCAGAAACTCAAGCTGCGACTGAGTACCGTGCAGCCAGCCCTTACCGCGCAGGCCGCCAGAGCCGATTGCAATCTTCGACTGTATAATATGATAGCCTGCCCCGAGCGGGTCGCTTTCCGGATCGAGCAACATCATCACGCGTTGGCGCTGATAATCGTGCATCAGGAAGAACCACAGGATCGGGATAAAGGCCGCAAGTAACACTGCCGCAATGCCAATAAGCCGCCAGCTGAGTCCGGAAAGGAACAGCACGAACAGACCGGAAAGGGCGATCAGAATCGAGGTACCGAGGTCCGGCTGGGCGGCTACCAGCAGCGTCGGCAGGAAGATCAGCACCAGCGCGATAGCGGTGTTTTTCAGCGACGGCGGACAGACATCACGGTTAATAAAGCGGGCCACCATCAGCGGAACGGCGATTTTCGCAATCTCAGAGGGCTGAAAACGCACAATACCGAGATCGAGCCAGCGCTGTGCGCCTTTCGAGATGGCGCCAAAGGCATCCACCGCCACCAGTAGAATGATACAGAAGATATAGAGATAGGGCGCCCAGCCTTCGTAGACGCGCGGCGGGATCTGCGCCATCACCACCATCACCACCAGACCCATGGTAATCTGGCCGATTTTACGTTCCGTCATGCCGAGATCCTGGCCGCTGGCACTCCAGATGACCATGGCACTGTAGACCAGCAGCGCCAGCAGGATCAGCAGCATGGCCGGGTCGATGTGGATCTTGTCCCACAGCGATTTTTTATTCGGATTATCCGTCACGATTATTGGTCCTCCGCGCCGGCGGTTGCCGGGCTTTCACTCGGCAGTTCAGTGTTGTTATCACCCAGCATGATGTGATCAAGGATCTGGCGCATGATAGTACCGACCGCCGGGCCGGCACCGCCGTTTTCCAGAATAATCGACACCGCCACCTGCGGGTTTTCGTATGGAGCAAACGCAATCATCAGCTTGTGGTCACGCAGACGTTCAGCGATTTTATGCGCGTTATAGGTTTCATTCGCTTTCAGACCAAAGACCTGCGCGGTACCGGATTTTGCCGCGATTTTATACGGCGCACCGGCAAAGTATTTGTGTGCTGTACCGTTGGCGCGGTTGGCTACGCCATACATCCCGTCTTTGGCAATTTCCCAGTAGCCGGAATGGATGTCGCCCACCGGTGGCTCGTGCGGCTGCGACCAGGGTACTTTTTTGCCGTCTTCAACGGTGCTCATCAGCAGGTGCGGCACTTTCACCACCCCGTCGTTGATCAGGATCATCAGCGCTTTGCTCATCTGAATCGGTGTGGCGGTCCAGTAGCCCTGGCCGATCCCCACCGGAATGGTGTCGCCCTGATACCACGGCTTTTTAAAGCGTTTCAGCTTCCATTCACGGGTCGGCATGTTGCCGGAGCGCTCTTCTGAGAGGTCGATACCTGTGTAGTGACCATAGCCAAATTTGCCCATCCATTCTGACAGACGGTCAATGCCCATGTCGTAGGCCACCTGGTAGAAGAAGGTATCCGCCGACTCCTCCAGTGATTTGGTGACATTCAGATGGCCGTGGCCCCACTTCTTCCAGTCGCGGTAGCGTTTTTCCGAGCCAGGCAACTGCCACCAGCCCGGGTCGAAGAGACCGGTATTGCGGGTGATCACCCCCGCGCTTAACGCAGATACCGCCACATAAGGTTTTACCGTGGACGCCGGGGGATAAACACCCTGAGTCGCGCGGTTGATCAACGGCGTGTTCGGGTCGTTAAGCAGGCCCGAATAATCTTTGCTGGAGATACCATCAACGAACAGGTTCGGGTCATAGCTCGGCGTCGAGACCAGGGCCAGAATGCTGCCGCTGCGCGGGTCAGTCACAATGACCGCCGCACGACTGCCTGCCAGCAGGGTTTCGACGTACTGCTGGAGTTTGAGATCCAGGGTCAGATAGATGTCATGCCCGGCCTGAGGCGGCACCTCTTTCAGCTGGCGGATCACCCGGCCACGGTTGTTGACTTCAACCTCTTCGTAACCGGTCTGACCGTGGAGCATATCTTCGTAGTAGCGCTCAATCCCCAGCTTGCCGATATCGTGCGTTGCCGCGTAGTTGGCGAGCTTGCCGTCTTTATCCAGCCTGTCGACATCTTTATCGTTGATTTTCGAGACATAGCCGATGACGTGCGTCAGGGCAGAGCCGTACGGGTAGAAGCGGCGCTTGTAACCTTTGACTTCTACACCGGGAAAGCGGTACTGGTTCACGGCGAAACGGGCTACCTGCACCTCGGTGAGGTTGGTTTTTACCGGAATCGACGTGAAGCGATGCGAGCGGGAGCGCTCTTTTTTGAAAGCGGCAATATCGTCATCATTCAGATCGACCACGCCGCGCAGCGCGTCGAGCGTCTGCTGCACGTTATCGACCTTCTCCGGCATCATTTCAATCTGGTAGATCGTGCGGTTCAGCGCCAGTGGTGTACCGTTGCGATCGTAGATAATGCCGCGGCTTGGGGCGATAGGGACGAGTTTGATGCGGTTTTCGTTGGAGCGGGTCTGGTAATCGGTAAAACGGACAATTTGCAGATTATAGAGGTTGGCGATTAGCACGCCAGTCAGCAGCAAAATCCCCAAAAAGGCGACCACCGCCCGGCGCACGAACAGCGCGGACTCAGCCGTATAGTCGCGAAAAGAATTCTGTAGTTTCATCCGCTGCTTAATTTATCCAGGACGTCATCATTACTCACGGTGATAAGGATGGTTAGTCGTGATGCTCCACGCGCGATAGAGACTTTCAGCAACCAACACCCGAACCAGCGGGTGGGGCAGCGTCAGCGCGGAGAGAGACCAACTCTGTTCTGCTGCCGCTTTGCAGGCGGGAGATAATCCCTCGGGACCGCCAATTAACAGGCTGACGTCGCGACCGTCCTGCTTCCAGCGCTCCAGTTCATGCGCCAGCTGCGGTGTATCCCAGGGCTTGCCCGGAATATCGAGCGTGACGATGCGGTTTTTGCCTGCGGCAGCCAGCATCAGTTCACCCTCTTTGTCGAGAATGCGTTTGATATCTGCGTTTTTGCCGCGTTTGCCGGCGGGGATCTCCACCAGCTCAAACGGCATATCTTTCGGAAAACGACGCAGATATTCAGTAAACCCTGTTTGTACCCAGTCGGGCATTTTTGTGCCGACGGCTACCAGTTGCAGCTTCACGCATTAACCCCAGAGTTTTTCCAGCTCATACAGGCGACGGCTCTCTTCCTGCATGACGTGGACAATCACATCGCCAAGGTCAACAACGACCCAGTCAGCGGTCGCTTCGCCTTCAACGCCCAGCGGCAGCATACCGGCAGCGCGGGATTCCTGCACAACATGGTCAGCGATGGAAGCAACGTGGCGAGTGGAAGTACCGGTGCAGATAATCATGCAATCGGTGATGCTTGATTTGCCCTGAACGTCGATGGCGATGATGTCCTGACCTTTCAGGTCATCAATTTTGTCGATAACAAAATCCTGGAGTGCTTTACCCTGCAAGTTTTCCCCCTGGGAAAGTGAGATTGAATAACTGTAAATTCGTAGCCAGACAGTATACCTGAACTGGCCGCAGTGTCGGGACTAATGTCACCGGACGGGCCTGCGAAGGCGGGTATCATCCCACCCTATGCCGGAGATTGCATCGCCATTTTTGTAAAACAGTTTTTGTAAAACAGTGCTGGCGGGAAGTCTGGCAGCGGAGGATATCAGCCTGGACGGGGGTGTCAATGCTGAGAGCGCGAATGGCGCGCTTTTTCTCCCGGCGTCCAGTCAGTTGCTGCTTTTCTGATACAGACCCTGCTGTTGAATGTAACGTAGCACCGCCGCCGGTAACATCTCATCACAGGGGAGTCCCTGCTGCAGACGCTGGCGGATCTGCGTGGCCGAAATATCAAACCACGGCGTTTCCGCCAGATAGATTTTACCGGCTGGCAGGGTATGCAGATCTTCAGCCTGATATGTCAGGTGCTGCTCCAGCCACTGTTGATGCTGCTCCTCTTTCATCGCCAGCGGATAACCCGGACGACGACAGACGATCAAATGGCTGTTATCGAGGATCGTCTGATACTGATACCAGCCTGGAAAGCTAAGCAGTGAGTCCTGGCCGATGATAAAGGCCAGCGGTCTCTCCGGCCCCTGTTCGCTGCGCCACTCCTGCAGGGTTTGCGCGGTATAGGACGGGCTGTCCCGACGCAGTTCACGCTCGTCGAGGTGAAACAGCGGCTTATCGGCAATCGCCAGCTCCAGCATCGTTTTGCGCTGTGCGGCGCTGGCTTCAGGCTGGGGACGGTGCGGCGGCACGTTGTTCGGCATAATAGTGACGCGCTGCAGACCAATCTGGTTCGCCAGAATTTCGACCGGTTTCAGATGCCCGTAGTGGATCGGGTCAAAGGTGCCGCCAAACAGAGCCTGGAGAGAGTGCATCTCTTACCCTTCTATAAAGATATCGGCCAGCGCCTTGTGGCACAGCAGCAGCGAAAGGCTTTCCAGCTCGGACCAGATCGACTGGCCGTAATCCTGCTTCAGGGTCAGCTCGGTACGCGTCAGCAGCTGAACGGCCTGGCGCAGCTGTTCCGGGCTCAGGCGGTTCAGGGCCTCGGTGGTCATGCCGCGACGGTTCTGCCAGACCCGGTGTTTATCAAACAGCGCACGCAGGGGCGTATGTGCCGACTGACGTTTCAGGGTCAGGAGCAGCAACAGTTCACGCTGCAGGGTTCTGAGCAGGATCACCGGCTCACTGCCTTCGAGACGCAGCTGTTGCAGGATATGCAGGGCGCGCTTGCTCTTCGCCGAGAGCAGGGCATCGACCCAGTGGAAAGGGGTGAAATGGGCTGCGTCGTTGACGGCCTGCTCGACGCGCGGCAGGGTCAGTTTGCCATCCGGCCAGAGCAGCGACAGCCGCTCGAGCGCCTGGGCAAGGGCCAGCAGGTTGCCTTCGTAGCAGTAACAGAGCAGCTGATTCGCCGCGTCATCCAGCTGCAGATTGTTCTGCTTTGCCCGGGCCGCCACCCATTTGGGCAGGTGTGCCTGCTCCGGGGTCTGACAGGTCACCAGTACTGAATGGTTTGCCAGCGCCGTAAACCAGGCGGCATTCTCCTGGGCTTTGGTCAGCTTGTTGCCGCGGACAATCAGCAGAAGATCGTTATGCAGCAGACTTACCAGCGTGGCCAGTTGTTCGTTGATGGCCGCATTAGGGCCGTTTTCCGGTAACTGGATAAGCAGAGTCTGGCGGGCGGCAAAGAGGCTCATCGCCTGACAGAGAGAGAAAATCTCCTGCCAGTCGGTGCTGTTATCCAGGGTGAAACTGTGATGCTCTTCAAAGCCCTGGGTCGCCGCAAGCTGACGTACGGCGTCCTGGCTCTCCTGCAGCAACAGCGGATCGTTTCCGAGAAGCAGATACGCCGCGCGCAGCCCTTCATTGAGCTGCGCGCGGAGTTGTTCAGGGTACAACCTGAGCATTACTGACCCAGCGTCGTGGTGACGCGAGATGAGGATGCCGCTGGCTTAGCCACAGGCTGCGCTTTTAGAGCATTCTCTTTTTCAGCAGTATGGACGCTCGGCAGCTTACGGATCAGCTGCTCTGCTGCCTTGTCATACATTTCGTTAACGATAATGGTCTGCTCAGCATCTTTCGCCAGCGCAGTCTGCGGGTTATCGAAGAACGAACGGTAGACCTTGGTACTGATAGGGTAAATATCGCTACCCGGGATCAACACCGCAGCGTGAACTTCCATCACCATCTGGTATTCCGCAGTACGACCATCCTGGAAGATGGACGCGGTATCCTGGCTCAGGGTATAGCTTAATACGCGGAATGACGGAATATCCTGGCGCAGCGTTCCTTTTTCGATCAGGTCAACGCCGTTAAGGCGCAGTTGGTTACGGATAGAACGGCTCAGCGGACCATTTGGATCGCCCGAATCGAAAATCATGGTTTTCATCTGTTCCGGCACCTGTGTAGTGTTACGCAAGTGCCAGCCACAGCCGGCGGTGACTAACACCGCCAGCGATAACAGTAATGTTGCCAGTTGTCGCACGCTTCCTCCCGCGCTTAGCCAACGACCAGGTTCAGCAGTTTACCGGGCACGTAGATCACTTTACGTACGGTAACGCCATCAAGATACTTCGCCACCAGATGTTCCTGGCCGGCGCGTTCACGGACCTGCTCTTCGGTTGCATCAACCGGAACAGTGATTTTACCGCGCACTTTGCCGTTGACCTGCACGACGACCAGCGTGGTGTTTTCCACCATTGCGGATTCATCCGCCACCGGCCACGGTGCATTGTCGATATCGCCTTCGCCGTTCAGCTCCTGCCACAGAGTAAAGCTGGCGTGAGGGGTGAACGGGTTCAGCATACGGACAACCGCCAGCAATGCTTCACGCATCAAGGCACGATCCTGCTCGCCTTCCTGCGGGGCTTTCGCCAGCTTGTTCATCAATTCCATAATAGCCGCAATTGCGGTGTTGAAGGTCTGACGGCGACCAATATCATCGGTTACTTTGGCAATAGTTTTATGAACATCACGACGCAACGCCTGCTGATCTTCCGTCAGGGCTGCGGTATCCAGTGCCGGTGCTTCGCCCTGTGAGGTGTGTTCGTACACCAGTTTCCAGACACGTTTCAGGAAACGGTTAGCCCCTTCAACGCCGGATTCCTGCCACTCGAGGGTCATGTCTGCCGGAGAGGCGAACATCATGAACAGACGCACGGTATCGGCACCGTAACGCTCTACCATCACCTGCGGGTCAATGCCGTTGTTTTTGGACTTCGACATTTTGCTCATGCCGGTATACACCAGCTCGTGACCCGCGGCATCTTTCGCCTTAACGATGCGGCCTTTTTCGTCGCGCTCAACGATGGCATCAACCGGAGAGACCCAGTTACGCTCGCCGTTCACGCCCACGTAGTAGAAGGCATCCGCCAGCACCATGCCCTGACACAGCAGCTGTTTGGCTGGCTCATCAGAGTTCACCAGGCCCGCGTCGCGCATCAGCTTGTGGAAGAAGCGGAAGTAGAGCAGGTGCATGATGGCGTGTTCGATCCCGCCGATGTAGATATCGACCGGCAGCCAGTAGTTTGCTGCATCGGAATCCAGCATGCCTTCCTGATACTGCGGGCAGGTATAACGCGCGTAGTACCAGGAGGACTCCATAAAGGTGTCGAAGGTGTCAGTTTCACGCAGCGCAGGCATGCCGTTCACGGTGGTCTTCGCCCACTCAGGATCGGCTTTGATCGGGCTGGTGATGCCGTCCATGACCACGTCTTCCGGCAGGATCACCGGGAGCTGATCTTCCGGGGTTGGCAGGACGGTGCCGTCTTCCAGGGTAACCATCGGGATTGGTGCGCCCCAGTAACGCTGACGGGAAACACCCCAGTCGCGCAGACGGTAGTTAACTTTACGTTCGCCCACGCCCAGCGCCGTCAGTTTGTCGGCAATGGCGTTGAAGCCCTCTTCAAAGCTCAGGCCGCTGAATTCGCCGGAGTTGAACAGGGTGCCTTTTTCCGTCAGCGCCTGCTCGGACAGATCCGGCTCAGAGCCGTCTGCCGCGAGAATAACCGGCTTGATCGCCAGGCTGTATTTGGTGGCAAATTCGTAGTCGCGCTGATCGTGACCCGGTACGGCCATCACGGCACCCGTACCGTACTCCATCAGCACGAAGTTGGCAGCCCAGACCGGGATCGCTTCGCCGGTCAGCGGATGTGTCGCGTAGAAACCGGTAGCAACGCCTTTCTTCTCCATGGTCGCCATATCGGCTTCGGCCACTTTGGTGTTGCGGCATTCGTCGATGAAGGCAGCCAGTTCCGGATTGTTCTCTGCCGCTTTCTGCGCCAGCGGGTGACCTGCAGCCACGGCCAGGTAGGTCGCACCCATGAAGGTGTCCGGACGGGTGGTGTAAACGGTCAGTTTCTGATCGTAGTTCTCAACGTCGAAGGTGATTTCCACCCCTTCAGAACGGCCGATCCAGTTGCGCTGCATGGTTTTCACGGTATCTGGCCAGTGATCCAGATTGTCCAGGTCGCTCAGCAGTTCATCGGCGTAAGCGGTGATTTTGATAAACCACTGTGGGATCTCTTTACGCTCTACTTTGGTGTCGCAGCGCCAGCAGCAGCCGTCGATGACCTGTTCGTTGGCCAGAACGGTCTGATCGTTCGGGCACCAGTTAACGGCGGAGGTTTTCTTGTAGACCAGCCCTTTTTTATAGAGCTCGGTGAAGAACTTCTGCTCCCAGCGGTAGTATTCCGGGGTGCAGGTCGCCAGCTCGCGGCTCCAGTCATAGCCAAAGCCCAGCATCTTGAGCTGGTTTTTCATGTAGGCGATGTTGTCGTAGGTCCACGGAGCAGGCGCGGTATTGTTTTTTACCGCCGCACCTTCAGCAGGCAGACCAAACGCATCCCAGCCGATCGGCTGCAGGACGTTTTTACCCAGCATGCGCTGATAGCGAGCGATCACATCACCGATGGTGTAGTTACGCACGTGGCCCATGTGTAGTCGGCCAGAAGGATAGGGAAGCATCGACAGGCAGTAATACTTCTCTTTGCTCTCGTCTTCGGTGACTTCAAAAGTGCGCTTCTCGTCCCAGTGTTGCTGGACTTTCGATTCTATCTCTTCCGGGCGGTATTGCTCTTGCATGGCAGCCAGTGGTCCTGTGTTCAATACAGCTACAAACGTAGCCAATGGATGTGGTAATTCAGATCCGCATAGCATAGCCCAAACGCCCGCGTCAAAACAGCCTTTACCTCAAAAGCGCCTTGCAGGAATTTACGCAGAGTGTGGATGACCTGACAAAGCGGGGCGCAAATAAGGTCTATCATTAGAGAGAGTTACTTACCCGGGAGGCAAATGATGAACAAGGTTGCTCAATTTTACCGTGAACTGGTCGCCACATTAACTGAACGTCTGCGTAATGGTGAGCGTGATATTGATGCGCTCGTCGAACAGGCGCGCCTGAGGGTGATGCAGACGGGTGAGTTAACACGTACCGAAGTGGAGGAGGTGACCCGCGCGGTGCGTCGGGATCTGGAGGAGTTCGCCCGCAGCTACGAAGAGAGCCAGGATGAGGTCGCTGACAGCGTCTTTATGCGGGTAATCAAAGAGAGTCTGTGGCAGGAGCTAGCAGATATTACCGATAAAACGCAGCTGGAGTGGCGCGAGGTGTTCCAGGATCTTAACCATCACGGCGTGTATCACAGTGGGGAGGTGGTTGGGCTCGGCAATCTGGTGTGTGAAAATTGTCACTTCCATCTGGCGGTTTATACCCCCGACCTGCTGCCGGTCTGTCCGAAGTGCGGTCACGACCAGTTCCAGCGTCGTCCGTTTGAGCCTTAGCAGTGATAATAACGATGCGTCATCTGACGCATCGTTATTATCCGCATAAGACTACGAACGATAAAACGCGAGTCTTTCTGCCAGTAAATCAACGAAGGCCTGGCGATCGATATTCAGCATGATCTCGGTGTTGGGTTCGTTACCGCTAAGGAAATAATAATCCACCACCGTCATACCCTGAGTATATTTCCCCTGCGTTTCGACGCCGACCCAGCGTCTGGCGGTGGTGAATATCTCCGGCTTCAGCAGCCAGGCGATGGTGCAAGGGTCGTGCAGCGGTGCGCCCTGGAAACCCCATTTTTCCGTCTTGTGATACTCCATAAAGAAATCGAGCAGTTCCGCTACGGTGCGGGCCACGGGGTTATTGATCGCACGAAAACGCTCAATATCTTCCGCCATGATTTGCGCGTTGTGCGTTACATCTAGTCCGGCCATCACCACCGGAATACCGGACTGGAAGACGATTTCAGCCGCTTCAGGATCGACAAAGATGTTGAATTCAGCGGCAGGGGTCCAGTTACCCAGCCCCATGGCGCCGCCCATGATCACAATCCGGGCGATTTTCGCATGCAGCTCCGGATGGCTGTTCAGCAGCAGGGCGACGTTAGTTTGCGGACCGGTAGCCACCAGCGTCACCGGTTCGGCGCTTTCGCGCAGTATCTTCGCTATCAGCTCTACGGCCGTGCAATGTTGCGGAGCAAAGCCCGGCTCGGGCAGGGCGGGGCCATCAAGACCGCTTTCACCGTGCACGTTGTCCGCAATAATGAGCTCCCGCATTAACGGCTTAACGGCACCGCCGGCTACCGGGATATCGGTGCGCTTTAGCAGCGTGAGCATGCGCAGGACATTACGCAGCGTTTTGTCCGGGGTCTGGTTTCCGGCTGAGGAGGTAACGGCTTTGACATCAAGTTCTGGTGAGGCGAGGGCAAGGACGAGTGCTATCGCGTCGTCATGACCCGGATCGCAATCGAGGATAATGGGCAGTGCCATAGAATTCTCCATTTCTCAGTGTTGTTTTGTGGCAAGGCTAACGCTGAAGAGAGGAGCCGACGAGGCAAACAGATGAAAAGCGTGAAGCAGTGCGCAATCTGAGCGATTGCGCACCAGGGAGATTAATGCAGGATTTTGGCGAGGAAATCTTTGGCGCGATCGGACTGAGGGTTGGCAAAGAACTCTTCTTTGGCGGAGTCCTCCACGATTTTCCCTTCATCCATAAAGATCACGCGGTTCGCCACTTTACGGGCAAAGCCCATTTCGTGGGTCACCACCATCATGGTCATCCCTTCTTGCGCCAGCTGTACCATAACGTCCAGTACTTCGTTGATCATTTCCGGGTCGAGGGCGGAGGTTGGCTCATCAAACAGCATTGCCACCGGATCCATACACAGCGCGCGGGCAATCGCGACACGCTGCTGCTGGCCGCCGGAGAGCTGCGCCGGGAACTTATCGGCATGCGCCGTCAGACCCACGCGCTCCAGCAGTTTCAACGCTTTTTCACGCGCCTTCGCTTTATCGCGTTTGAGCACTTTTACCTGCGCCAGGGTCAGGTTTTCAATGATCGACAGATGCGGGAACAGTTCGAAATGCTGGAACACCATCCCGACGTTAGAACGCAGCGTCGCCAGGTTGGTTTTCTTGTCATTCACTTTGGTGCCGTTGACGATAATCTCGCCCTGCTGCACTGGCTCAAGGCCGTTCACGGTTTTGATAAGGGTGGATTTGCCCGAGCCGGACGGCCCGCACACCACCACCACTTCGCCCTTTTTCACTTCCGTGGAGCAGTCGGTCAGCACCTGAAAGTGCCCATACCATTTAGAAACATTTTTCAGGGAAATCATTACACTGTCCTTTTCTTCAGCCAGCTGACCAACAGCGACGCGCTTAAACTAATTGCAAAATAGACCGCACCTGCGAACAGGATCATCTCAACCTGAGTACCATCGCGCTCACCGATGGTGGAGGCGGTGCGGAAGAAGTCTGCCAGGCTCAACACATAAACCAGCGAAGTATCCTGGAACAGCACGATGCCCTGGGTCAGCAGCAGTGGAACCATGGCGCGGAACGCCTGCGGCAGAATGATGAGCTTCATCGACTGCCAGTGGGTCATGCCTAATGCCAGGGCGGCACTGGACTGCCCGCGGGAGATACTCTGGATCCCGGCGCGGATAATCTCTGAGTAGTACGCCGCCTCAAACATTGAGAAGGCCACCATCGCCGAGATCAGACGAATATCGGATTTCGGCGACAGGCCAAGCACGTTCTGCAGCAGGCCCGGTACGATCAGGTAGAACCACAGCAGCACCATCACCAGCGGGATGGAGCGAAACACGTTGACGTAGGCCGTGGCAAACCAGGCGACAGGCTTGAAGCTCGACAGGCGCATGACCGCCAGCAGAGTGCCCCAGACAATCCCGATAATCACCGCCGTCAGGGTGATCTTCAGGGTGATGATCAGGCCATCAATCAGGTAGGGCAGGGAAGGAACAATGGAACTCCAGTCAAACTCGTACATTATTTGCCCCCCAGGTTGCCCGGCAGGCGAACTTTACGTTCGACCAGGTTCATCACCAGCATAATCACTGCGTTAATCAGCACGTACGCCAGGGTAATGGCGGTAAAGGATTCCCACGCGTGCGCGGAGTAATCCAGCAATTTGCCCGCCTGCGCGGCCATATCCACCAGACCGATAGTGGAGGCGATGGCCGAGTTTTTCACCAGGTTCATCATCTCCGAGGTCATCGGCGGCACAATCACGCGATAGGCATTCGGCAGCAGAACGTAACGGTAGGCCTGCGGTAAGGTCAGACCCATCGCCAGCGCGGCGTTTTTCTGTCCACGGGGCAGAGACTGGATCGCCGCACGCACCTGCTCACATACGCGGGCAGCGGTGAACAGACCCAGGCAGAGCATGGAGGAGACAAAGAACTGAACGTTAGGATCCAGTTCAGATTTGAACCACATGCCGAGATCTTCCGGCAGCAGTTCCGGGATAACCAGATACCAGGTGAAGAACTGCACGATCAACGGAACGTTACGGAACAGTTCGACGTAGCAGGTTCCCAGCGAGGAGAGAAAACGGTTAGGCACGGTACGCAAAATACCGAACAGCGAGCCGACCAGGAAAGCGATGATCCAGGCGGTGATCGACAGGGCGACCGTAACCTGAAAACCGCTCCACAGCCAGCCAAGATAGGTGGTGTTGCCGAACGGGGCTTGCTGCAGAAAAATGCCCCAGTTCCAGTCGATTGACATAATAAACTCCAGAAAAAAAAGGGTAGCAGCGCTACCCTCGAAGATTGGTGAGAAGCTTTAATATTCGCGCTGAGTGGGGAACGACCACTCAACGTTTAGTCTGTCCGCGCTTCCCGACAATCGAGAGGGCAGGAGGTCCCGCCCCTTAATGGTTCTAATTAGTTAAGTGCTTTGTCATTTGGTTCTTTAAACAGTGCCTTCATGTCGTCGGACAGCTCAAAGTTCATGTTCAGATTTTTTGGTGGGATTGGGTTTTTAAACCACTTATCGAACCATTTCTCTGCGTCGCCGGAGGTCTGAACCTGAGCGATGGTGTCATCAACCAGTTTCTTAAATTCCGCGTCGTCTTTACGCATCATGCAGCCATAGGCCTCTTTGGATTGCGCGGTGCCGACGATTTCCCAGTTGTCCGGTTTCTTCGCTTTCGCGCGCTCACCAGCCAGCAGGGCATCATCCATCATAAACGCGACGGCGCGACCGCTCTCCAGGGTACGGAAAGAGTCACCGTGGTCTTTAGCGCTGATGATGCGCATGTCCATTTTCTTCTCTTCGTTCAACTTGTGCAGCAGCACTTCAGAGGTGGTGCCGGAGGTGACGACCACCGCTTTGCCTTTCAGGTTGTCGAAGTCTTTGATCTCGCCGCCTTTTTTGGTCAACAGACGGGTACCGACCACGAAGATGGTATCGGAGAAGGCTGCCTGTTTCTGACGCTCAAGGTTGTTGGTGGTGGAGCCACACTCAAAATCAAAGGTGCCGTTTTGCAGCAGCGGAATACGGTTTTGTGACGTGATTGGGATCAGCTTCACTTCCAGATCCGGTTTGTTCAGCTTTTTCTTCACCGCGTCAACGATGGCATTGGAGTAAGCCTGAGAGTAACCCACGACTTTTTGCGTGTTGTCGTAGTATGAGAACGGAACAGAGGATTCACGGTGGCCGACCACAATCACGCCGTTTTTAGCGATTTTTTCGAGGGTGCCGCCCGCCGCCGGCGCAGCGTCTTCGGCGTGAACGACGCCTGCAGACAATCCCATCACCAGCATTGCTGTGGCCAGTTTACGTAATTGCATATCCAACTCCTTTTTTATCAGCGACAGGGGCGCATTGATATTCGGTGTGATGTTGTTATAGCTCGCGCGATACGAGTGCAGTGTTATACGTGTTTGTTAACATTTAGTTTGGCTTAATGTAAAGATTTTGCTGCGTTATTGTTTATTTTTGCGAAGCGCGCCGCACCATTCAGAGGCATAAATCCCCCGTTGCACCGTTTCGGTGCTACCGGTGAACAATGCTGGTGCGACAAGGTTGCACGTTAAGCCAAATCGCGTTTGCGTGAATAAATAAAGCAATCGGCGTGCCAGAATTGACCCTCACCCCGACCCTCTCCCTGAAAGGGAGAGGGAAAAAGGCCAGGATGCGGCAAATATGCGAGGACTATTCCCTCTCCCCTGTGGGGAGAGGGTTAGGGTGAGGGGTGAGAATTACTTACGACGCTGACGAAGGCTCATCAGCACGGCACCAAAGCCAAAGAGCACGGTCAGGATCCACAGCGGCCAGTTGCCGGTGCGAGCGTAAGGCGTTAACCCTGTCGTCGGCGTGACCTTTGCCGTCAGCACGTCGCGGGTAAACTGCGGGAGCATGGCCTGAATTTCGCCCTGCGGCCCAATCACCGCGGTAATGCCATTGTTGGTGCTGCGCAGCAGCGGGCGCGCCAGCTCCAGGGAGCGCATCCGCGCCATCTGGAAGTGCTGCCATGGGCCAATCGATTTACCGAACCAGGCATCGTTAGAGATGGTCAGCAGATAATCGGTATCCGGGCGGAAATTATCCCGCACCTGCTCACCGAGGATAATCTCGTAGCAAATGGCGGCGGTCAGCAAAAAGCCGTGCGCGCTCAGCTGAGGCTGAACATACGGACCCCGGCTAAACGAGGACATCGGCAGATCGAAGAATGGCGCCAGCGGACGTAGAATCGACTCCAGCGGCACAAACTCACCGAAAGGCACCAGGTGATTTTTGTTGTAGCGGTTGGTCGACTCATAGCTGTACGGATTGTCTTTCCCCAGCGTGATGATGGTGTTGTAGGTGTCGTAACGGTTCTGCTTGTTCAGACGCGCATCGACAATCCCGGTGATCAGGGTGGTGTCACGGGCGCGCAGCAGATCGTCCATCATGGCGAGGAAACGCTGCTGGTTAATCTCCAGATCCGGGATCGCCGACTCCGGCCAGATAATCAGCTGCGACTTGCCCATCTCTTTCTGGGTCGCATCCAGATAAATTTTCAGGGTGTTGACCAGCTGACCTTCATCCCATTTCAGTGACTGGGGAATATTCCCCTGCACCATCGACACCTGGGTGGCGCGTTGCGGCTCGAGGGTAAACCACTGGATAAAACGCAGCGGGAAGGGCAGGGCAAAGAGGATCAGCGCCGCCGCCAGCGGACGCCAGTTGCGCTGTACCAGCGCCAGTACCAGCAGGCCGCTCACTACCATCAGCAGGAAGTTGATCGCCTCGACGCCCATCACCGGCGCCAGACCTTTCAGCGGGCCGTCGATCTGGCTGTAGCCGAACTGCAGCCAGGGAAAACCGGTCAGCACCCAGCCGCGCAGGAATTCGCTGCACTGCCAGACCACCGGGGCGGCAATCGCCACCCGCAGCCAGCTGGTTTTCGGCCACAGGCGCGAGAGGACCCCGGCGAAGAGGCCGGTATACAGCGAAAGATAGGCTGCCAGCAGCACCACGAGGAAGACATTCACCGGACCCGGCATGCCGCCAAATTGCGCAATACTGACGTAAACCCAGTTAATACCGGAGCCAAACAGGCCGAGACCCCAGACGTAACCAATCGCCGCGGCCTGTACGGGCCGTCGGTTCAGCGTCAGCCCCTGCAGTCCCATCAGGGAGAGGAGCGCGGCGGGCCAGAAGTCATAAGGGGAAAAAGCCAGCGTTCCGCTGGCTCCGAGGATTAGCGCCAGCAGCAGACGTACGCGCTGGCGTTCAAACAGTGGGGCAAATGCCATTTAAATCAATCATCCAGTGTGGGTTGCGGAGCATCGTCCGGCATTCTTACATGAACCTGAATAATACGTCGACTGTCGGCCATTGCGACCTTGAACTGGTAACCGTCTATTTCCACGGTCTCACCGCGCGCCGGAAGGTGACCAAAGGCCTGCATCACCAGCCCGCCAATGGTATCCACCTCTTCATCGCTGAAGTGTGTCCCGAAGGTGTCATTGAAATCTTCGATCGGAGCCAGCGCACGCACGGTCCAGGTGTGGCGGCTCAGCTGACGGAAGTCGATATCCTCTTCTTCGTCATATTCGTCTTCGATTTCACCAACAATCAGTTCAAGAATATCTTCGATGGTGACCAGACCCGAAACACCGCCAAATTCATCGATAACAATCGCCATGTGGTAGCGCTGAGAGCGAAACTCTTTCAGCATGCGGTCAACCCGCTTGCTTTCCGGGACAACCACCGCCTGACGTAGCACTTTTTCCATGCTGAAGGCTTCGGAATCGCTGCGCATAAACGGCAGTAGATCTTTAGCCATCAAAATCCCTTCGATGTGATCTTTATCTTCGCTGATCACCGGGAAACGCGAGTGAGCAGACTCGATGATAACGTCGAGGCACTCATCTAAGGTCTGGTTGCGTTTCAGGGTAATCATCTGCGAGCGGGGGATCATGATATCGCGAACGCGCTGGTCGGCGATGTCCATAACCCCTTCGAGCATTTCGCGCGTATCTTCGTCGATAAGCTCGTTCTGCCCGGAATCACGGATCAGCTCCAGAAGATCGTCACGGTTTTTAGGTTCACCGTGGAACAGCTGGCTCAGAAGGAGGGAGAAAAATCCCTTTTTGCTGTTAGGTGTGTCGCTACTGTGTGAATTGTCGTCGCTCATGGCGTTTGTTAAGGGTTCTCATGTTGATTTAAAACTGCCGTCGCGGACCTTTGTCTGACACGACGGCACATTATGTCAGTCCGGCGCAAAACCGCCGAACAGACTACTCTTTCTCGGCAATGTACGGATCCTCATAGCCCAGAGCAAGCATTATCTCTGTCTCGAGGGACTCCATCTCTTCCGCTTCTTCATCTTCAATATGGTCGTAGCCCAACAGATGCAGGCTCCCGTGCACCACCATATGCGCCCAGTGGGCTTCGAGCGGCTTTTGCTGCTCCTTAGCCTCCTGCTCAACCACCTGCCGGCAGATGATCAGATCACCCAGCAGCGGCAGTTCGATGCCCGGCGGCGCCTCAAACGGGAAAGAGAGCACGTTGGTCGGCTTATCTTTCCCGCGATAGGTCAGGTTCAGGTCGTGGCTTTCTGCTTCATCCACCAGGCGAATCGTTACCTCTGACTCTTCCTGAAACTGAGGGATGACGGCATTCAGCCACGCCTGGAACTGGCTCTCTTCCGGCAGGCCGGAATTGTCTTCACAGGCCAGCTGTAAATCGAGGATCACCTGACTCATTTCTGCTCTTGCTCCTGGGCTTCGCGTTTGCGTTCCGCGGCCTGCTCTGCTTTACGTTTTTGATCTGCTGCTTCCCACGCTTCATATGCCGTGACGATGCGGGCCACCACCGGGTGACGCACTACGTCTTCGCTGTGGAAGAAGTTAAAGCTGATTTCGTCCACTTCGGACAGGACTTCAATGGCGTGACGCAGACCCGATTTGGTGCTGCGCGGCAGGTCGACCTGGGTGATATCGCCGGTGATCACCGCTTTGGAGTTAAAGCCAATACGGGTCAGGAACATCTTCATCTGTTCGATGGTGGTGTTCTGGCTCTCATCCAGAATGATAAACGCATCGTTCAACGTACGGCCACGCATATAGGCCAGCGGAGCCACTTCGATAACGTTACGTTCGATCAGTTTTTCAACCTTCTCAAAGCCGAGCATCTCAAACAGCGCATCGTACAGCGGGCGCAGGTATGGGTCGACTTTCTGGCTCAGGTCGCCAGGCAGGAAGCCCAGCTTCTCGCCCGCTTCAACCGCCGGACGGGTGAGCAGAATACGGCGGATCTCCTGGCGTTCCAGGGCATCCACGGCAGCAGCCACCGCGAGGTAGGTTTTACCCGTCCCCGCCGGACCGACGCCGAAGGTGATGTCATGATCAAGGATGTTGGCGATGTACTGCGCCTGGTTTGGCGTGCGTGGTTTAATGACGCCACGCTTGGTCTGAATGTGGATAGCTTTGCCGAACTCCGGCACGCTCTCTGCGCTCTGCTCCAGTACCCGCGACTCTTTGATCGCCAGATGGATCTGTTCCGGCTCAATATCCTGCGTTTCACCGCGCATCGGGGCGGTATCAACGTACAGGCTACGGAGGATATCCGCAGCGGCATTGACGCAAATGGCGCGTCCGGTGAGTTTGAACTGGTTATCGCGACGATTAATCTCGATACCCAGACGTCGCTCCAGATGTTTGATGTTGTCATCAAACGGCCCGCACAGGCTCAGCAGGCGAGCGTTGTCTGCTGGCTCAAGGGTAATTTCACGTGTATCTATATTCAAACCGTTCCTCTTAATGTCCTGGATGCCATAAGGCAGTGGGTCTGTCTTATGAAAGTATTCACGCCAGAGAATAAAGGCGCAAGCATTGCGAAGGATATGGGGGAGAGAAGAGGGGAAAACAAGGCCTGCCAGAAATGGCAGGCCACAGGCATTATGGCTGATAAACGCCGACGCCCAGATCGCTTTCTTTACGGGTGCGGGCGATCACTGATTCGGGTGACTCGGCGATACGCAGACCCATTTCCTCTTCGGTGCGCACCAGTTTTCCGCGCAGGGAGTTGGTCAGCACTTCAAGGATCTCGATATCAACGAACTTACCGACCAGATCCGGCGTTCCTTCAAAGTTCACCACGCGGTTGTTCTCGGTACGGCCAGAGAGCTGCATGATGCTCTTACGTGAAGTGCCTTCGACCAGTACGCGCTGCACGGTGCCGAGCATCCGACGGCTCCAGGCGTTGGCCTGCTGGTTAATGCGATCCTGCAGAATATACAGACGCTGCTTTTTCACCTCATCCGGTACGTCATCAACCATATCGGCGGCAGGCGTTCCCGGACGGGCCGAGAAGATGAAGCTGTAGCTCACGTCGAAATTCACATCGCCAATCACCTTCATGGTGCGCTCGAAATCCTCGTCCGTTTCACCCGGGAAGCCGACGATAAAGTCTGAGCTAATCTGAATATCCGGGCGGGCGTCACGCAGCTTGCGGATAATCGCTTTATATTCCAGCGCGGTGTGGGTGCGGCCCATCAGGTTCAGCACGCGGTCAGAACCACACTGGATCGGCAGATGCAGGAAGCTCACCAGCTCCGGTGTATCGCGGTAGACATCGATGATGTCATCGGTGAATTCAATCGGGTGGCTGGTGGTGAAGCGAATACGGTCGATGCCGTCGATGGCGGCCACCAGACGCAGCAGGTCGGCAAAAGAGCCGGTGCTGCCGTCGTAGTTCTCGCCGCGCCAGGCGTTCACATTCTGTCCGAGCAGGTTCACTTCACGTACGCCCTGCGCCGCCAGCTGAGCAATCTCGAACAGGATGTCGTCGCAAGGACGGCTGACTTCCTCACCGCGGGTGTAAGGCACCACGCAGTAGGTACAGTATTTGTTGCAGCCTTCCATGATGGAGACGAAGGCGGTCGGGCCATCCGCGCGCGGTTCTGGCAGACGGTCAAATTTTTCGATTTCCGGGAAGCTGACGTCGATGATCGCCTTGCGCTGTCCGGTCCCGCGTACGGCGTTGATCATCTCCGGCAGGCGGTGCAGGGTCTGCGGACCAAAAATAATATCGACATAGTGCGCGCGCTGACGAATCAGCTTGCCTTCCTGGGAGGCGACACAGCCGCCGACGCCGATGATAACGTCCGGTCGTTTTTGCTTGATCAGCTTCCAGCGACCGAGCTGGTGAAAGACTTTCTCCTGCGCCTTCTCACGGATCGAGCAGGTGTTCAGCAGCAACACGTCTGCCTCTTCCGCCACGTCGGTGAGTTGATACCCATGGGTGGCATCCAGCAGATCGGCCATCTTTGATGAATCGTACTCGTTCATCTGACAGCCCCAGGTTTTTATATGGAGTTTTTTTGTCATCGACTTGCTCGTGCTCAGGATTGCAGGGCGCGTATTGTAATGCTTTGGTGCGGTTGTGACCAGTATGAAGGTTCCCGGACCCAAGGCGAAAAAATCCGGTAAACTTAAGGGATTCTCAAATAAGGACAAATGACCATGACTATCCAACAAACCGGGATCGCCATCGTCGGCGGCGGTATGGTCGGCGGGGCGCTGGCGCTGGGGCTGGTGCAACACGGGTTCGAGGTAACGGTTATCGAACAGGCGGCACCGCCTGCTTTTGACGCCTCTCAGCAACCGGATGTACGCATCTCCGCCATCAGCGCCGCCTCGGTCGATCTGCTTCGCGGGCTGGGCGTGTGGGATGCCATCCTGGCGATGCGCGCGCACCCTTATCGCCGCCTGGAGACCTGGGAGTGGGAAAATGCCCATGTGGTGTTTGACGCCGCGGAGCTTAAACTCCCCCTGCTGGGGTATATGGTGGAAAATACGGTTCTGCAGCACGCGCTCTGGCAGGCGCTGGAGGCGCATCCCCAGGTCACGCTGCGCGTCCCCGCGTCGATCAAACATGTGCACCGCCATAACGAGCAGCACCTGATCGAACTGGATAGCGGTGAGCAGCTGGCGGTGAAACTGCTGGTGGGCGCAGACGGGGCCAATTCCCGGGTACGGGAGCTGGCCGGGATCGGCATTCACGCCTGGCAGTATCAACAATCCTGCATGCTGATCACCATTGCCTGTGAGAACGATCCGGGCGACAGCACCTGGCAGCATTTTACCCCGAATGGCCCGCACGCCTTTTTACCGCTGTTCGACAACTGGGCGTCACTGGTGTGGTACGACACCCCGGCGCGCATTCGCCAGTTGCAGGGGCTGTCGATGGAGCAGTTGCAGCGCGAAATCGCCCACCATTTCCCGGCGCGTCTTGGGGCTGTCAAGCCGGTCGCTGCCGGGGCCTTCCCGCTGACGCGCCGTCATGCGCTGCAGTATGCGCAGGAAGGGTTGGCGCTGGTGGGTGACGCGGCGCACACTATTCATCCGCTGGCAGGGCAGGGCGTTAATCTTGGTTATCGCGATGTCGACGCGTTGATAGATGTCCTCAACAATGCCCGTAACCACGGCGAAGCCTGGGCCAGCCATCAGGTGCTTAAGCGGTATCAGACCCGACGGATGGCGGACAACTTCATTATGCAGTCGGGGATGGATCTGTTTTACGCCGGGTTCAGCAACGATCTGGGGCCGCTACGCGTCCTGCGTAATGTGGGATTAATGGCGGCGCAGCGCGCCGGCGGGCTGAAACGTCAGGCGCTGAAGTACGCCTTAGGGCTCTAAAGGTCTTCCAGGCCGGGTAAGGCGAAGCCGCCACCCGGCATTTACATTCTGGAAACGCAGAAAAGCAAAAAGCTCGCCGAAGCGAGCTTTTTTAGTGTGGCTGGGGTGCAGGGATTCGAACCCCGGAATGCTGGTATCAGAAACCAGTGCCTTACCGCTTGGCGACACCCCAATTGCGTTAAACAATAAACATCTAACGACTTTTTAAATTGGCTGGGGTACGAGGATTCGAACCTCGGAATGCTGGTATCAGAAACCAGAGCCTTACCGCTTGGCGATACCCCAACAATTTTTTTTAGTTTACCGACAGAATCGATAACTTACTAATATGGTGGCTACGACGGGATTCGAACCTGTGACCCCATCATTATGAGTGATGTGCTCTAACCAACTGAGCTACGTAGCCAGTACTGCTTTCTTCGATGGCTGGGGTACCTGGATTCGAACCAGGGAATGCCGGTATCAAAAACCGGTGCCTTACCGCTTGGCGATACCCCAATAACCGCGGAGAACCGCAAAATCGAAGAAATATGGCTGGGGTACCTGGATTCGAACCAGGGAATGCCGGTATCAAAAACCGGTGCCTTACCGCTTGGCGATACCCCATCCGTGCAACGCTTTTATGGGAATGGTGCGGGAGGCGAGACTTGAACTCGCACACCTTGCGGCGCCAGAACCTAAATCTGGTGCGTCTACCAATTTCGCCACTCCCGCAAAAAAGATGGTGGCTACGACGGGATTCGAACCTGTGACCCCATCATTATGAGTGATGTGCTCTAACCAACTGAGCTACGTAGCCATCTTTTTTTCGCGTTACCTTATCGGCGTTGCGGGGCGCATTATGCGTATAGACCCTTGCAGCGTCAACACCTTTTTCAACGAAAATGTCTGGAATGTGACTGTTTGGTTAGGTTGCGAACAGCGTGGCCGAATATTCGGCAATTATTGGTTATTAATCGTTTTTGTCCAGCAAAACGCGAGGCAAAAAAAGAGGCCCCGCAGGGCCTCATGGAAACGCTTTTTGCTTATTTATAAGCAGACTGGTGCACACCCACGGCACGACCTGATGGATCGTTCATGGTTTTGAACGCTTCATCCCACTCAATGGCTTTTGCAGAGGAGCAGGCAACGGAAGGGCCGCCCGGAACACACTCTGCTGCGCTTGGCAGCGGGAACAGCTCTTCGAAGATCTCACGGTACAGATAGGCTTCTTTCGAACCCGGCGTGTTGTACGGGAAGCGGAAACTGGCGGTTTCCAGTTGTTGATCGGAAACTTGCTTCGCGGCCACCTCTTTCAGGGTGTCGATCCAGCTATAACCTACACCGTCAGAGAACTGCTCTTTTTGACGCCATGCCACGCTTGCCGGCAGGTAAGATTCAAAGCATTCACGCAGGACATGTTTTTCCATCTTGCCGTTGCCGCACATCTTATCCTGCGGGTTGATACGCATGGCCACGTCGAGGAATTTCTTATCCAGGAACGGTACGCGCGCTTCCACGCCCCAGGCGGACATCGCTTTATTGGCACGGGCGCAGTCAAACATGTGCAGCGCCTGCAGCTTACGTACCGTCTCTTCGTGCAGCTCTTTGGCGTTCGGCGCTTTGTGGAAGTAGAGATAGCCGCCAAATACTTCGTCAGAGCCTTCACCGGACAGCACCATCTTGATGCCCATCGCTTTGATTTTACGCGACATCAGGTACATCGGGGTGGAGGCGCGGATGGTCGTCACGTCATAAGTTTCAATGTGATAGATCACGTCACGGATCGCATCCAACCCTTCCTGCACCGTAAAGTGGATCTCATGGTGCACGGTGCCGAGGTGGTTGGCCACTTCCTGCGCGGCTTTCAGATCCGGAGATCCTTCCAGACCGACAGCGAAGGAGTGCAGCTGTGGCCACCAGGCTTCGGAGCGCTCCTGATCTTCCACGCGACGCGCCGCGTATTTTTTGGTGATCGCCGAGATAACAGACGAATCCAGACCGCCGGAGAGCAGCACGCCATAAGGCACGTCTGACATCAGGTGGCTTTTTACCGCCTCTTCCAGGGCCTGAGTCAGCTCAGCCTTGTCGGTAACGTTGTCTTTAACGGCATCGTAATCGAACCAGTCGCGTTGATAGTAAGAGCGGATTTCGCCATCTTTGCTCCACAGGAAGCTGCCTGCCGGGAACTCTTTAATGGTGCGGCATACCGGCACCAGGGCTTTCATCTCTGAGGCCACATAGAAGTTGCCGAATTCGTCGTGACCCATATACAGCGGGATGATCCCGATGTGGTCGCGGCCAATCAGATAAGCATCTTTCTCGCTGTCGTAGAGAGCGAAGGCAAACATCCCCTGCAGTTCATCAAGGAATTCCGGGCCTTTTTCCTGGTACAGGGCGAGGATCACTTCACAGTCAGAACCAGTCTGGAAGGCATAGCGGTCGCCATATTCTGCGCGCAGCGCCTGGTGGTTGTAGATCTCACCGTTGACCGCCAGGGCATGGGTTTTCTTCTCGTTATACAGCGGCTGGGCACCGGCGTTGACGTCCACAATCGACAGACGCTCATGGGCCAGAATCGCTTTATCGCTGGCGTATACACCGGACCAGTCCGGGCCGCGATGGCGCATCAGACGGGATAACTCCAGTGCTTTTTTACGCAGTTCGCCTGCGTCAGTTTTAATATCCAGTACGCCGAAAATTGAACACATAACCTTCTCCATTAACCCTGTTGCAGTGTGATGTTGCTTGCTTATGAAAATGCCGCAAAAGGGGAGGAGCGGCAAGCGTTTTGCCGGGTAAAAGAGAAAAAGTGCAACGGTCATTGCCGAATGTTGAAAAAAGCGTACAGGCAGGGCTCATTTATTGAGGATTATTCAATGAATGACGATTTTGTTTAGACGCGGCGCTGTTTTTGCCGCTACAAAATGAAAAAACCACGTCCGGGGACGTGGTTTCAGACTATAGAATATCGATTTCCGCGACCGAGGGGTAAATCCAGCTCGGCCGGAACGGCATCGAATCAATATCATCGAGGGTCGATACCCCCGACAGCACCAGAATGGTCTCCAGCCCTGCCTGGAAGCCAGCCAGAATATCGGTGCGCAGGTTGTCGCCCACGATCACCGTATCTTCCGAGTGGGCCTGCATTTTGTTGAGCGCCGCACGAATGATCCACGGGCTGGGCTTACCGACATAAAACGGCATGCGGCCGGTCATCTTCTCGATACCGGCACAGAGCGCGCCACAGGCCGGATAAAAACCGCGGCCGTGGGTATCCGGGTTGGTGGCGATAAAGCGGGCGCCGCTGGCGACGAAGAACGCTGCCTTGTGCATCATCTCCCAGTTATAGGAGCGCGTTTCACCCACGATGACGAAATCGGGATTGACGTCGGTGATGGTGAAGCCTGCTTTATATAACTCATGGATCAGCGCGCCTTCGCCCACCACATAAGCTTTTTTGCCTTCCTGACGCTTCAGAAAATCGGCGGTAGCCATTGCCGAGGTGTAGAAGACGCTGTCGGGCACATCGATACCGGCAGTCGCAAAACGGTTCGCCAGATCCTGCCCGGTCTGCGACGGGAAGTTGGTGAGCAGAACCAGCGGCATGCCTTGTTCCATGATGCGGTTAAGAAATTCGGCTGCGCCCGGCACGGCAACGTTGTCGTGCATCAGCACGCCGTCGATATCACAAATAACATTCTTAATGGTCATGAACTTCCCGGCATCAAAAAAGAAGGCGACACTATAAAACGCTGTCAGCTTTCCAGCAAACGCTGCAACAGGATACCGTTAAGCATGGCGCGTTTTACCAGCGCAAAGGCACCAATCGCCGACCGGTCATTTAACGCGGAGCGAACCACGGGCAGATTCTGACGAAACGCCTTCAGCGCCTGGGTATTGATGCACCCCTCGATGGCGGGCAGCAGCACTTTTTCGGCTTCGGTAATTTCGCCCGCGATCACCACTTTTTGTGGGTTAAACAGGTTGATGGCGATGGCGATAGTTTTGCCTAGGTGGCGGCCAACCTGTTCGATCACTTCGCTGGCCAGCGCGTCGCCTTTGTTGGCGGCTTTACAGATGGCATTGATTTTACAGTCATCAAGGGTAACGCGGCTCTGGTATCCCTGCTCCAGCAGATGACGCACACGCTGCTCGATGGCGGCGTTGGCGGCCACCGTTTCCAGACAGCCAAAGTTGCCGCAGTGACAGCGCTCGCCCAGCGGATCGACCTGAATGTGGCCTATCTCGCCGACGTTGCCGTTCCGCCCAATAAAAATGCGTCCGTTGGAGATGATCCCGGCCCCTGTACCGCGGTGAACGCGCACCAGGATAGAGTCTTCACAGTCCTGGCTCGCACCAAAGTAGTGCTCAGCCAGCGCCAGGCTACGGATATCGTGACCCACAAAACAAGTTACGGCGAAGCGTTTTTCGAGAGCGTCGATCAGCCCCCAGTTTTCGACCTGAATATGCGGCATATAGCGGATCACACCGCTTTCCGGGTCCACAAGGCCGGGCAGGATCACCGAGATGGCGATCAGCTCGCGAATTTTGCGCTGGCAGGAGTCGATAAATAGCTCAATGGCGTTGAGCAGGGCGTGCTCAAGGGTCTCCTGGGTGCGTTCCGGCAGGGCATAGTGCTCTTCAGCAACCGCTTTGCTGCTCAGATCGTACAGCGTCAGGGTGGCATCATGACGGCCAAGGCGCACGCCGATGGCGTGAAAATTGCGGGTTTCGGTGACAATCGAGATAGCGCGACGGCCCCCGGTGGAGGCCTGCTGATCCACTTCTTTGATCAGCCCGCGCTCAATGAGCTGGCGGGTAATTTTCGTCACGCTGGCGGGGGCAAGCTGGCTCTGTTCTGCAATCTGGATCCGCGAGATGGGTCCATGCTGGTCGATCAGTCGATATACCGCCGCACTGTTCAGCTGCTTTACCAGATCAACGTTACCAATTTGAGCTTGTCCGCCAGGTGTCATACGTTTACTTACTCTGTGACGACCTCGTTACCATTAACGATGGTCTTGATGATTTTATAATCGTGTGTGAATGCGGTGAGGTTAGCCACCATGCCCGGGGCAATGCTGCCCAGCTGCTTGTCCACGCCAATCGCGCGTGCCGGGTAAAGGGTTGCCATACGCAGCACTTCATCCAGGGCAATGCTGCAATGTTCCACCAGATTGCGCACGCCTTCGATCATGGTCAGAGCCGAACCACTTAAGGTACCGTTCTCATCCACACACAGTCCATTCCGGTAGTATATTGTTTTACCAGCAAAAATGAACTGTTCAATATTTGCCCCCGCTGGCGCTGTGGCATCGGTAACCAGACACAACTTGTCGCCTTTCAGGCGTTTGGCGTTACGCACGTTGGCATAGTCGACATGTAACCCGTCGGCAATGATGCCGCAGTAGACGTCCGGCTCATCGAAGATAGCCCCGGCCAGACCCGGTTCGCGCCCGGTGATGTACGGCATGGCGTTATAAAGATGGGTGGCGAAAGTGATACCGGCACGGAAGCCAACTTTAGCCTCTTTCAGCGTGGCGTTGGAGTGTCCGGCAGAGACAACAATGCCTGCGCCCGCCAGCTTGCGAATGACGTCCGGGTCAACCATCTCTGGCGCCAGGGTCACTTTGGTGATCACATCCGCGTTGGCACACATGAAATCGACCAGCTCGTCTTCAGGTTTACGCACAAAGCTCGGGTTATGGGTGCCTTTCTTGACGATATTCAGCCACGGACCTTCAAGGTGCAGGCCCAGCGCCTGGTGCGGATATTTCGCCAGGTATTCACGCATTACGCGAATGCCCTGTTTCATCAGATCGTCGCTGGTGGTGATCAGCGTCGGCAGATAGCTGGTGCAGCCCGATCTTTCGTTAGCGCGCTGCATAATCTCCAGCGTTTCAACCGTAACGGCTTCCGCTGTATCATTGAACTGCACGCCGCCACAGCCGTTAAGCTGTACGTCGATAAAACCGGGGGAGATGACTGCCCCATTGAGCGAGCGTTGTTCTATTTCCGCCGGCAGCTCGGCCAGGGGGCAGACACGTTCAATCAGGCCATTTGCGATTACAATCGCATGGTCATCCAGAATTTCATGGCCGGTATAAATCCGACCGTGGGTTAAAGCATACATAACGACCCCCGGTATAAAAATAGCATCCCGCCCCTGATAACAGAGGCGGCGTAACATTACAGACCTTTGATGTTTTCTGCTTCTAATTCGTTGAAGTATTTCAGCGTCTTCACTTTCAGTTCCATGGTGGACGGCTCATCGCACACCACCACCGCTTTCGGATGCAGCTGCAGGCAGCTGATGGTCCACATATGGTTGACGTTGCCTTCAACCGCGGCCTGCAGCGCCTGCGCTTTCACGCCGCCCAGCACCAGAATCATCACTTCTTCCGCATCCAGCAGGGTACCCACGCCAACGGTCAGGGCGTATTTTGGCACCTGGTTCACGTCGCCATCAAAGAAACGGGAGTTTGCCACACGGGTGTCATGGGTCAGGGTTTTGATACGGGTACGGGACGCCAGAGAAGAGGCCGGTTCGTTAAACGCGATATGACCGTCGTTGCCTACGCCACCCATGAACAGATGAATTTTGCCGTACGCGCGGATTTTTTCTTCATAATGACGGCATTCAGCGTCAATATCCGGCGCATTGCCATCCAGCAGGTTAATATTTTCCGGCTGAATATCAATGTGATCAAAGAAGTTACGGTGCATGAAGCTATGGTAGCTTTCCGGATGATCTTTTGGCAGACCAACGTACTCATCCATGTTGAAGGTGACAACATGCTCGAAACTTACCTGGCCCGATTTATGCATCTCAACCAATGCTTTATAGGCGGTAAGAGGGGTGCCACCGGTCGGCAGGCCGAGTACAAAAGGACGATCGGCAGTCGGTTTGAACGCATTGATACGGTTTACGATATGGCGGGCAGCCCATTTACCGACTTGTTCTGCAGTTGCCAGGGGGATCAGTCTCATTATTCACCTCTGAAGTTTTCATAAAAGTTGGCGGATTGCTTGTCCGGGCATGATTAAGACTAACCTGGTTCACACCGAGAGGGCGCAATTCGTCTTGATTTTTCGTATCATAAAATAAGTTTTGGCAGTTTGCCAGTAGAGGGGAGGGTGATAAACAATATTTGGTGACAAAACTCACAAAAAGTACGCTTTTAATTTGCGATACGAATTAATTTTCCACACACTCAATCAGCCAGTGAATCATCAACTGTATGTATAAGTTAGTGACACAATAAAAACACAGCTGAGAACACACCGTTAACGGGGTCTCATAGGGGGAATAAATTGAGCATTTTAGGTTATTTACAAAAGGTTGGTCGCGCCTTAATGGTGCCGGTCGCCACGCTGCCAGCAGCAGCAATATTGATGGGTGTTGGTTACTGGATTGACCCGGTGGGTTGGGGTGGAGACAACGCGTTAGCGGCGTTCTTCATTAAGTCCGGTTCTGCCATTATCGATAACATGTCCGTACTGTTTGCCATTGGTGTGGCTTATGGTATGTCGAAAGATAAAGACGGTGCTGCGGCACTGACCGGCTTCGTGGGCTTCCTGGTGTTGACCACGCTCTGCTCCCCGGCTGCGGTGTCGATGATTCAGAAGATCCCTGCGGACCAGGTTCCGGCAGCGTTCGGTAAGATCAATAACCAGTTCGTGGGTATCCTGGTGGGTATCATCTCTGCTGAACTGTACAACCGCTTCAGTAGCGTTGAGTTGCCAAAAGCACTCTCCTTCTTCAGCGGTCGTCGTCTGGTGCCGATCCTGACCTCCTTCGTGATGATCGCTGTGGCCTTCATTCTGATGTACATCTGGCCGATGATCTTTGATGGTCTGGTGAACTTCGGTGAGCACATCCAGAAGCTGGGTTCCGTCGGTGCGGGCGTGTATGCGTTCTTCAACCGTCTGCTGATCCCGGTCGGTCTGCACCACGCCCTGAACTCCGTATTCTGGTTTGACGTTGCAGGTATCAACGACATACCTAACTTCCTCGGCGGCGCACAGTCCATCGAAGCAGGTAAAGCGGTTATCGGTATCACCGGTCGTTACCAGGCGGGCTTCTTCCCGATTATGATGTTCGGTCTGCCGGGTGCGGCGCTGGCTATCTACCACTGCGCGCGTCCAGAGAACAAAGCGAAAGTGCTGGGTATCATGATGGCGGGCGCATTCGCGGCCTTCTTCACCGGTATCACCGAGCCGCTGGAATTCTCCTTCATGTTCGTTGCCCCGGTACTGTACGTGATCCACGCCGTGCTGACCGGTATCTCCGTGTTCATCGCCGCATCCATGCAGTGGATTGCCGGCTTCGGCTTCAGTGCGGGCCTGGTGGATATGGTGCTGTCGTCCCGTAACCCGCTGGCGGTTCACTGGTACATGCTGATCCTGCAGGGTCTGGTGTTCTTCGTGATCTACTACGTGGTGTTCCGCTTCACCATCACCAAATTCAACCTGATGACCCCGGGTCGTGAGCTGGCGGTTGCTGGTAGCGAAGCGGATGGTCAGGATGTGAACGTGAGCGGCACCGCGACGGAAGACGTTTCCGGTCTGGCGCGTCAGTACATCGCGGCAGTCGGCGGTTCCGACAATCTGACCGGTATTGATGCCTGCATCACCCGTCTGCGTCTGAACGTGAAAGACTCTTCTCTGGTTAACGAAGCGATGGCGAAACGCCTGGGGGCTTCTGGCGTTATCCGCCTGAACAAAACCAGCGTGCAGATCATCGTCGGCTTCGTGGCTGAGAAAATCGCTAACGCAATGAAAACCACCGGCCCGGTTGCCGCTGCTGAAGCGACCTCTGCCCCAGTCGCAGCACCTGCCGCCGTTAAGCCACAGGCTGTTGCCAATACCACCACCATCGCTGCGCTGGTTTCGCCAGTGACCGGAGACGTGGTTGCCCTGGAGCAGGTGCCTGATGAAGCCTTCGCCAGCAAAGCAGTAGGCGATGGTGTAGCGGTAAAACCAACGGATAAAACCGTGGTCTCCCCGGCAGCCGGTACTATCGTCAAAATCTTTAACACCAACCATGCGTTCTGCCTGGAAACGGAGAAAGGCGCGGAGATCGTGGTCCACATGGGTATTGATACCGTGGCACTGGGTGGTCAGGGCTTCAAGCGCCTGGTTGAAGAGGGTGCCGAAGTGGTTGCCGGCCAGCCAGTGCTGGAAATGGATCTCGACTTCCTGAACGCCAATGCCCGCTCCATGATCAGCCCGGTTGTCTGCAGCAACATCGATGACTTCAGCGGCCTGGTCATCAAGGCGCAGGGTCAGGTTGTTGCCGGTCAGACACCACTGTATGAAATTAAAGGCAAGTAAGTGCTCCTGAGTTAGCGTTAATGCCTTAGCGGCGGGGATATCCCCGCCGCTTTTTTTTGCAGCAATCGCCCCGATTATTCTCTCCACAGACCTTTTTCACGTAACTAAAGGTTGTCACTACGCCCGGCTTATAAGATCATATGCCGTTATACGTCGTTTACGCTTTGAGGAATCCACGATGAGTGAGGCTGAAGCCCGCCCAAGCAACTTTATTCGTCAGATCATCGATGAAGATCTGGCCACTGGTAAGCACACCACTGTTCATACCCGTTTTCCGCCGGAGCCAAATGGCTACCTGCACATTGGTCATGCGAAATCGATCTGCCTGAACTTCGGCATTGCGCAGGACTATCAGGGTCAATGCAACCTGCGTTTCGATGACACCAACCCGGTGAAAGAAGACATCGAATACGTAGAGTCCATTAAGAACGACGTGCAATGGTTGGGCTTCAACTGGTCTGGCGACATCTGCTACTCCTCTGACTATTTTGACCAGCTATACGCCTACGCCGTTGAGCTGATCAACAAAGGCCTGGCCTACGTTGACGAGCTTTCCGCTGACGAAATCCGCGAATACCGCGGCTCGTTGACCGCGCCGGGTAAAAACAGCCCGTACCGCGATCGCAGCGTGGAAGAGAACCTGGCCCTGTTTGAAAAAATGCGTGCCGGTGGCTTCGAAGAGGGTAAAGCCTGTCTGCGCGCCAAAATCGATATGGCTTCGCCGTTTATCGTGATGCGTGATCCGGTGCTGTACCGCATTAAGTTTGCCGATCACCACCAGACCGGCAGCAAGTGGTGCATCTACCCGATGTACGACTTCACCCACTGCATCAGCGATGCGCTGGAAGGCATTACCCACTCGCTCTGTACCCTGGAGTTCCAGGACAACCGTCGCCTGTACGACTGGGTGCTGGATAACATCTCTATTCCGGTGCATCCGCGTCAGTACGAGTTCTCTCGTCTGAATCTGGAATACACCGTGATGTCCAAGCGTAAGCTGAACCTGCTGGTCACTGACAAGCACGTTGAAGGCTGGGATGACCCGCGTATGCCGACCATCTCTGGTCTGCGTCGTCGTGGCTATACCGCGGCATCCATCCGTGAGTTCTGCAAACGCATCGGCGTGACCAAGCAGGACAACACCATCGAGATGGCGTCGCTGGAATCCTGTATTCGCGAAGATCTGAACGACAATGCACCGCGCGCCATGGCGGTTATCGATCCGGTAAAACTGGTTATCGAAAACTACCCGCAGGGCGAAAGCGAGCTGGTTACAATGCCGAACCATCCGAGCAAGCCGGAGATGGGCAGCCGTGACGTGCCGTTCAGCGGCGAGATCTGGATCGATCGTGCTGACTTCCGTGAAGAAGCCAACAAGCAGTACAAGCGTCTGGTGATGGGTAAAGAAGTGCGTCTGCGTAATGCCTATGTGATCAAAGCCGAGCGTGTCGAAAAAGACGCAGAAGGCACTATCACCACTATCTTCTGCACCTACGATGCTGAGACCCTGAGCAAGGATCCAGCCGACGGTCGCAAGGTGAAAGGTGTTATCCACTGGGTGAGCGCGGCTCATGCGCTGCCGGTTGAAATCCGCCTTTACGATCGTCTGTTCAGCGTGCCAAACCCGGGTGCCGCCGAGGACTTCCTGCAGGTGATTAACCAGGATTCACTGGTGATCAAGCAGGGCTTTGCCGAGCCATCCCTGAAAGCTGCCGTTGCCGGTCATGCGTATCAGTTCGAGCGCGAAGGCTACTTCTGCCTCGACAGCCGCTATGCCACCGCCGACAAACTGGTATTTAACCGCACCGTCGGTCTGCGTGATACATGGGCGAAAGCGGGCGAATAATTCCCTTTTTCCTGTAAAAAACGCCGCGCACTGCGGCGTTTTTTTTGGCCTGCCATAAGCCGTTAGTCTTTTAAATCTTCGCGTTGCGAATTAATTCTGTTTCTTAAAACGGTTCGCTTTCTCTTCCTTTTCGCAAATTAATCGCTAATACGGCCGGGCAGGGTATGTAATCTTTATTTATTAAAAATAAATCGCTCATTCTGAAGATTATTTTAAATAAATATTCTTCCTCATTTCCTTTGTTACAAACCGCAACCAAATATGTGCGCTTTGTCATAATCCTGACTTTTGATCGCTGAAAAGCGTTGATAATTCGCGTCGCGAAAAATAGTCTAAGGGCAGGAGATGTAAGCGGGTATTTCCGCTTACCTCCACTTTTAACTTTTTTGTTTTTCGCCGTTTTAGGCGCTTTTAATACGTCAAAGAGGATTAATTATGCGTACGTTTAGTGGCAAACGTAGTACGCTTGCGCTGGCTATCGCCGGTGTTACAGCAATGTCAGGCTGGGTGATTTCTCCGGAAGCTCAGGCCGAAGGTTTCATTGATGATTCAACCCTCACGGGCGGTATCTATTACTGGCAGCGTGAACGTGACCGTAAAGATGTTGAGTCAGATAAATATAAAACTAACCTCGCTCACTCCACCTGGAACGCCAATCTTGATTTCCAGTCCGGCTATGCCGCTGACATGTTCGGCCTTGATCTGGCTGCCTTCACTGCCATCGAAATGGCGGAAAACGGCGACAGCGGCCACCCGAACGAAATCGCTTTCTCCTCCAGCAACAAAGCCTATAAAGAGGACTGGTCCGGCGATAAGAGCGGGATCAGCCTGTATAAAGCGGCAGCAAAATTTAAATACGGTCCGGCCTGGGCCCGCGGCGGCTGGTTACAGCCAACCGGTCAAACCCTGTTAGCGCCGCACTGGAGCTTTATGCCGGGTACCTATCAGGGTGCCGAAGCCGGGGCCAACTTTGACTACGGCGATAGCGGTGCGTTGAGCTTCTCTTATATGTGGACCAACGAGTACAAAGCGCCGTGGCATCTCGAGATGGACAAGTTCTATCAGAATGACCGAAAAACCCGCGTCGACTATCTCCACTCCTTCGGCGCGAAGTACGATTTCAAAAATAACCTGATCCTGGAAGCCGCTTTTGGTCAGGCTGAAGGCTTCATCGATCAGTACTTTGCCAAAGCCAGCTATAAGCTGGATATCGTCGGCGGTCCGCTCTCTACCACCTATCAGTTCTACGGCACGCGTGATAAAGCCGACAGCGGCACCGTGAACGATATCTACGACGGTACGGCCTGGCTACAGGCGCTGACCCTGGGTTACAAAGTCGGGCAGGTCGATTTACGTCTGGAAGGGACTTACGTCAAGGCAGAAGGGCAGCAGGGTTACTTCCTGCAGCGTATGACCCCAACCTATGCGTCTTCCAACGGTCGTCTGGACGTGTGGTGGGATAACCGCTCCGACTTTAACGCCAACGGCGAAAAAGCGGTCTTCTTCGGCGCCATGTACGATCTGAGCAACTGGAATCTGGCGGGCTGGAGCGTTGGCGCGTCTTATGTCTACGCCTGGGATGCGAAACCGGCCGACTGGTTAATCAACAGTGCCGGTCAGCGTGAAGATATCGCCTCGAACAAGATCAAGGAATCGGCCTACAGCCTGGATGCGATCTACACCCTGCAGGATGGCCGCGCGAAAGGGACTATGTTCAAACTGCACTTCACGCAGTATGACAACCATTCCGATATCCCAAGCTACGGCGGCGGCTACGGCAACATCTTCCAGGATGAGCGTGACGTGAAGTTTATGGTTATCGCCCCATTCACCATCTTCTGATGACAATCCGGGCGGGGAATTCCCCGCCTGACTGGAGACCGTTATGCTGAAAAAAATCGTACTGGTCGCGGTGCTGGCATCAGGACTGGCCGCCTGCGCACAACCCCAGACCCAGAAAGAAGACACGCGTCTGAAAGAGGCCTACAGCGCGTGCATCAATACCGCTGAAGGTTCGCCAGAAAAGATCGAGGCCTGCCAGAGCGTACTGGACGTGCTGCGCCAGGAGAAGGCACACGAACAGTTTGCGACCCAGGAAACCGTCAGAGTGGCGGATTACCAGGCCTGTATTCAGGCGCGTAAAACGGGTAACAATCAGGACGTGACCAAAAACTGCGATAAAATCTGGCAGGAGATCCGCAGCAACAACGCGAAGTAATCTGCTTTTTGCCACGCCCGGTGGTGCAAACTGCCGGAACTGAGCCCGTAGGCCCGCGTAAGCGTAGCGCCACCGGGCTCTTTTTTTGCCTGTAAAAAGGCAAAAAAAAAGCCAACCGTCAGGTTGGCTCAGTGTCGATGCAGGGATTACTTCGTGTCGTGCGCGTGGTCATTTTCGCGACAGTCGCCTTCGGCACAGTGACCGTACAGGTACAGACTGTGGTTGGTCAGGCGAATGCCGTGACGTGCGGCAATTTCGCGCTGGCGTAATTCGATGGAATCATCGCTGAATTCGATCACTTTGCCGCAGTCGAGGCAAATCAGGTGATCGTGGTGATGCTGCTGCGTCAGTTCAAACACGGATTTACCGCCTTCGAAATTATGACGCGTGACGATGCCTGCATCGTCGAACTGGTTCAGTACACGGTAAACGGTAGCCAGACCAATCTCTTCGCCCATGTCGATCAGACGCTTGTATAAGTCTTCCGCACTGACATGATGGTTATCCGGACCCTGAAGCACTTCCAGGATTTTTAACCGTGGAAGCGTGACTTTCAGTCCGGCCTTCTTTAATGCGGTGTTGTTGTCAGTCATGCGGAATCTGTCCTGTTGCTAAACGATTCACTTCTAAAGAAGAAGTGACAGAAAATGCACCTGGGATAATGCGTCTCATTATAGAACTGCCATGACGTAATGAAAACTGCAAGTCTCAAGTAAAGTATGCTTATAAAAACGAGGTACCGCCAACAAAGTTGTTACAAGGTTCCCCGTTTACTCCTGGATCATTGTACAGGTATGGCAGCAAAAGTTAAAAATTTGTAGCAATTATTTTGATTGGAATTACCTATCAATGCGGCGCAACTTTAGCGTTGCGCCGCGACATCATCAAGCGTTGAGGATGTCGTCGAGGTGCAGTTCTTCGCGGATTTGTTTAACCCATTTGTCCACGCGCTCAGCGGTCAGTTCCGGCTGACGGTCTTCGTCGATAGCCAGACCCACGAAGTTGTTATCATCGGCCAGACCTTTAGAGGCTTCGAAGTGGTAACCAGCGGTTGGCCAGTGGCCCACAATCACCGCGCCGCGTGGCTCAATGATGTCGCGAATGGTGCCGAGGGCATCGCAGAAGTATTCTGCGTAGTCTTCCTGATCGCCACAGCCGAACAGGGCTACCAGCTTGCCGTTGAAGTCGATCTCTTCCAGAGACGGGAAGAAGTCGTCCCAGTCACACTGCGCTTCACCGTAATACCAGGTCGGGATGCCCAGCAGCAGAATATCGTAACCTTCGATATCTTCTTTGCTGCTTTTCGCAATGTCATGCACATCGGCAACGTCTTTACCTAACTGTTTTTGAATGTTTTTTGCGATGTTTTCGGTGTTACCCGTGTCGCTGCCGAAAAAAATGCCGATGATTGCCATGAGTAAAATAACCTCTTGATACTTAATGGTATGGTGGCGCAATTTAGCCACGGATAAGGGCAATCATAGCAGAACAGAGAAGCCTGCGGAAACTGCTATCACGCAGGACTGCACTCTGTGCTACATGAAAGCAACAAGAAGGGGAGTTTTCTGAGTTAAACCTTGCCGTGCCATTTCTCGAGCTGCGCGATCAGCATCTCTTCGATAAGCTCACTGCGGCTGATATCACGGGCATTCGCCAGCTCATTCAGCGCATCGACAGCGTCAGCATTCAGTTTCAGCTCGACGCGTTTAAGCCCACGACTTTTATCGCGTTTAAGCTGATTGCGCTTATTAATGCGCAGCTGTTCATCACGCGATAGCGGATTGGTTTTCGGTCGTCCCGGGCGACGCTCATTCGCGAACAGATCTATTGTCGTGCGGTCCGTGTGTTCTTTGGCCATGATTCTGAGACTTCGGGGGAAACAAGACACCCTGCTAATGCCCGGGCGATAAGCGCGCCATCATACATCACCGAAAACGGCACGCCAACGACTGGAGGCCTGCCGGCGACCAGTCGCTCTCTTTTTAATCAATTATTGATGTCAGCGAGGTAACGGCGGATAGCGCGCAGCACCGCGTCCGGTTTTTCAGCATGAACCCAGTGTCCGGCCCCGGCAATGACATGCGCTTTGGCCTGAGGGAATTGCGCCAGCAGCGCATCGCGGTACGCTTCGGTGACATACGGGGAATTGCCGCCAGTGATGAACAGGGTAGAGTGCGGCCACGCCGGGACCGGCTGCCAGCCGACGATCTGGTCATACCGATCCCAGAGAACCGGCACGTTGAAGCGCCACGCGCCGTCGACGAAGGATTTCAGCAGGAACTGCACCACGCCCTCTTCATCCAGATGTTCACGCATCAGCGCCGCGGCCTGCTGGCGGGTGCTGACCCCGGCGTCGGTGACGGCATTGATGGCAGCGAAGATCTCATCGTGGCGGCGTACGTCGTAATCCACTGGGGCGACGTCGATCACCACCAGCCCGGCAATCCGCTCCGGGGCTATGGCCGTCAACGCCATGACCGCTTTGCCGCCCATTGAGTGACCTATCATGATCGCCTTTTCAATATTGTGCTCATCCAGCGTATCCAGCAGATCCTGGGCCATGTCGGCGTAGGTCATCTCTGCCGAGCGCGGCGACAGACCGTGGTTGCGCATATCCACCTGCAGCAGCGCGTGGTCGGTCACCAGATCCCGTGCCAGCACGCCAAGGTTATCCAGGCTGCCAAACAGGCCATGCACCAGGACGATGGGAGAATTATTGTGCGGCGATTGTGCAGATTGCGCTCGGGTATTCAATTTCATGGCAAAGTTCTTTTTTTACGTATGTCAGGTTAGGGTATCATGTTGACCATTCTGCCGCCCGGCTGCAAGGAAACAGTTAATTCTGACTTTTGCCGCCATTCTGGCTTGACGCTATCCGCTGTTGGGTTTTGACCTTATACTCCCAACGACTTGTATTCAGATAAGATATCGCACTGGATTAAGATGAAAACAATCGAAGTTGATGACGAGCTTTATCAGTATATCGCCAGCCAGACGCGGCATATCGGTGAGAGCGCGTCCGACATTTTACGGCGCATGCTGAAAATTGCCGCCGCCTCCCAGTCTGCCGCTCCGGCCATCAAAGAAACGCGCCAGCCCGCTGCTGTCGCGCAGGAAAAGCCGCTGTCACCGGTAAAAGACAAAGTGCGTGCGATGCGCGAACTGCTGCTTTCTGACGAATATGCTGAGCAGAAGAAAGCCGTTAACCGCTTTATGCTGGTGCTGACTACACTCTATTCACTGGATAACAACGCATTTGCCGACGCGACGGAGTCTCTCCACGGTCGCACCCGCGTCTATTTCGCGGCTGACGAGCAAACGCTGTTACAGAATGGCAATCAAACTAAGCCCAAGCACCTGCCTGGTACGCCGTACTGGGTGATCACCAATACCAACACCGGACGCAAGCGCAGCATGATCGAACACATCATGCAGTCCATGCAGTTCCCGGCGGAATTGACTGATAAGGTTTGCGGCACTATTTAACCCTTGCATCAGAAGGACCAGGCAATGGCAAATCACAATCGTGCGGGTCAACCTGCACAACAGAGCGATTTGATTAACGTCGCCCAGCTTACCGCCCAGTACTACGTGCTGAAGCCGGAAGTGGGTAACGCAGAACACGCAGTGAAGTTTGGTACATCCGGGCACCGCGGCAGTGCGGTACGCCACAGCTTTAACGAGCCGCATATTCTGGCCATTGCTCAGGCCATCGCGGAAGAGCGTGCCAAAAATGGCATCACCGGTCCGTGCTACGTGGGTAAAGATACCCACGCCCTGTCAGAGCCCGCTTTTATTTCCGTGCTGGAAGTGCTGGCGGCCAACGGCGTGGACGTCGTGATTCAGGAAAACAACGGCTATACGCCGACCCCTGCGGTCTCTAACGCCATTCTGGTGCATAACCAGAAAGACGGCGCACAGGCGGATGGCATTGTGATCACGCCATCCCACAATCCGCCGGAAGATGGTGGCATCAAGTACAACCCACCGAACGGCGGCCCGGCTGACACCAACGTCACCAAAGTGGTGGAAGATCGTGCCAATGCCCTGCTGGCCGACGGCCTGAACGGCGTGAAGCGCATTTCCCTGGACGAGGCGATGGCCTCCGGCCATGTGAAAGAGCAGGATCTGGTGCAGCCGTTCGTTGAAGGACTGGCGGATATCGTCGATATGGCGGCGATCCAGAAAGCCGGTCTGAAGCTGGGCGTCGACCCGCTCGGCGGTTCCGGTATCGAATACTGGAAACGTATTGCCGAACACTACAAGCTGGATCTGACCATCGTGAACGATCACGTCGATCAGACCTTCCGCTTTATGCACCTCGATAAAGATGGCGCGATCCGCATGGACTGCTCCTCCGAGTGCGCGATGGCGGGCCTGCTGGCGCTGCGCGACAAGTTTGATCTCGCCTTTGCCAACGACCCGGATTACGACCGTCACGGCATCGTCACTCCTGCCGGCCTGATGAACCCGAACCACTACCTGGCGGTAGCCATCAACTACCTGTTCCAGCATCGTCCACAGTGGGGCGCAGAGGTTGCCGTGGGTAAAACCCTGGTCTCCTCCGCGATGATCGACCGTGTGGTTAACGATCTGGGCCGCAAGCTGGTGGAAGTGCCGGTAGGCTTCAAGTGGTTTGTTGACGGTCTGTTCGACGGTAGCTTTGGCTTTGGCGGCGAAGAGAGCGCGGGCGCGTCCTTCCTGCGCTTCAACGGCACCCCGTGGTCTACCGACAAAGACGGCATCATCATGTGCCTGCTGGCGGCGGAAATCACTGCCGTCACCGGTAAGAACCCGCAGGAGCATTACAACGAGCTGGCAGCCCGTTTTGGCGCCCCGAGCTACAACCGTCTGCAGGCCTCTGCCACTTCTGCCCAGAAAGCGGCGCTGTCTAAGCTGTCACCGGAAATGGTCAGCGCCAGCACCCTGGCAGGTGACCCGATCACTGCCCGTCTGACGGCAGCACCAGGTAACGGTGCGTCCATCGGCGGCCTGAAGGTGATGACCGAGAATGGCTGGTTCGCCGCGCGTCCATCCGGAACTGAAGACGCGTACAAAATCTACTGTGAAAGCTTCCTCGGCGACGAACACCGTCAGCTGATCGAGAAAGAAGCGGTTGAAATTGTGAGTGAAGTGCTGAAAAACGCATAATCATCAAAAACGGCAACCTGGTTGCCGTTTTGTTGTATTCGTAGGCCCGGTAAGCGCTAGCGCCACCGGGCTTTTTTGTGCTCAAAGCATAAACCGATAGCCAATCCCGGTTTCGGTTAACAGGTGGCGTGGCCGCGCGGGGTCCGCCTCGAGTTTTTGCCGCAGGTGTCCCATATAAATCCGCAGGTAGTGACTGTGCTCCACCGCATTCGGTCCCCAGACCTGGCTTAACAGCTGGCGCTGGGTGAGCACCTTGCCGTGATTGTTGAGCAGGACCGCCAGCAGGCGGAACTCGATAGGGGTCAGGTGGATTTCCGTCTCATCCCGCTGAATGCGCCGTGAGGCCAGATCGACGCGAATATCAGAGAAGCTATACACCGGGTCGGCAGGGGAGGTTGTTGCGTGGCGGCGCAGGGCAACGCGCAGACGCGCCTGCAGTTCGCCAATGCCAAACGGCTTGCTGAGATAGTCGTCGGCCCCGGCATCGAGCGCGGCAATTTTGTCGGTCTCTTCCAGACGCGCCGAGAGCACAATGATCGGCATCTGGCTCCACTGACGCACTTCCCGGATAAAGTCGAGGCCGTCGCCGTCCGGCAAACCCAGATCGAGGATCACCAGATCCGGCTTACGGGTAGCGGCTTCAATCAAACCCCGCTGCAGCGTGCCGGCCTCGTGGACGCGCAGCCCTTCACCTTCCAGCGCGGCGCGCAGAAAACGGCTGATAGCGAGTTCATCTTCAACAATCAGGACGTTAATCACAAATCCTCTGGGAATTCATTCAGTTCGGGTGGCGTATCGCGCGGCAGTGTAACACAAAAACCGGCTCCCCCTTCGGGACGGTTATGGGCCGTGATGGTGCCGCCGTGCACCTCAATAATCGCCTGGCAGATGGCCAGCCCCAGCCCGACGCCGGGAATGGCGGACTCCTTATTCCCACGGGCGAACTTATCAAAGATAGCCTGTTCCTGGCCCAGCGGAATGCCGGGACCGGTATCCCACACCTCCAGCTGCAGCTGTTCGGGCGTGACGCTGGCATGAATGCCGATTTGCGCTCTGCTGCCCGCGTATTTCCCTGCGTTCTCCAGCAGGTTAATCAGCACCCGCTCGAACAGTGGGCCGTCCACGTGGATCAACGCCAGAGGATCGGCCATATCGAGCGCGATATGCCGGCCACCCAGACCCGGTTCCAGCGTTTTTAAGGCGCTGCCGATCACCTCTTCCAGGGTCAGCCACTCTTTTTTCAGGTTAAAGCCGCCGGACTGGATCCGCGCCATATCCAGCAGATTGTTCACCAGCCGGGTGGTATTCAGGACGTGCTGGCGGATCTCGCTGGCCTGCAGGGCGTGGCGGGAGCCCTCGGCCGCCAGGTCGAGGGTAAGGATCTCCGACTGACCGAACAGCACCGTCAGCGGGGTGCGCAGATCGTGGGAGAGGGCCGCCAGCAGCGAGTTGCGAATGCTTTCCCGCTCGCTGGCTAACCGCGCCTGCTCTTCGCTGGCGGTCAGTGCCAGCCGCTCGAGGGCATTGGCAACCAGCAGGGTAAAGGTCTCCAGCAGGCGCTGCTGCTCGGGGATCATCAGCTGACGCAGGTTGGACGGCTCGACGATGGCCACCCCCTGATGCTGCAGCGGCAGGATAAGATACGGCACGCCGGGCAGGGTATCGGTTCCCGCCCCGGCGGGCTGGCCCTTGTCAAAGCTCCAGCGGGCAATGGCCTCATCCCAGGGCGTCATGCCCGAGGCCGGGGTCAGCGGGCGCAGCTGGCCCTCCTGATCTGGCAGCAGGATCAGGCTGCGGGCGTGAAAAGTGGAGTGAATAAACTGCTGGCTGGTCTGGACGATATCCTGCGTCGTACGGCCCACCGCCAGCGCCTTCGACATCTCATACAGATGGCGGGTGCGCTGCTCGCGGTAGCGGGCGATCCGCGCCTGATAGCGCACCCCCGCCGTCAGGTTGCCGATCAGCAAGCCCACCGCCAGCATCACGGCAAAGGTGAGGACGTACTGCACGTCCGACACCGCCAGAGTGCCGCGCGGGGCGATGAAAAAGAGATCGAAGCTGACCACGTTGATCACCGTCGCCAGCACCGAGGGCCAACGGCCATAAAACAGTGCCACCACCACCACCCCAAGCAGGTAGATCATCACCAGGTTGGCGGCATCGAATTCCGGTAGCCACTGGCTGGCGATAACGGTGATCAGGGCGCAGAGCAGCACCGCCACCAGACAGCCGCGCAGCTGGATCCGCCATTTGTCACTGAACGTCCGGTTATCCGGGGTTCTGGCGGGCAGGGCCGCGGGCTTATCGTCGAGGGCGACGATCAGCAGGTCGAGGTCCGGCGCGCGCTGCGCCAGCCTGTCGGCAAAGGTCTCCCGGTTGAACCAGCGGCGATGGGAACGCCTGCCGATAACAATCTTGCCGAGGTTATGCTCCCGGGCGTAACGCAGGATGGCTTTGTCTTCTGCCTGTTCGGCCAGGGTAGCGGTTTCAGCCCCCAGCTCCTGGGCCAGCCGCAGGGCGCTGAGAATGGCGCGGCGCTGGTTCTCCGGCAGGCGGTGCAGCTGCGGGGTCTCGACGTAGACGGCGTGCCAGACGCTGCCGAATTTCGCCGCCAGACGCGCGGCGGTACGCACCAGCTTCTCGTTGCCGCTGCCGTGACCGATACAGAGCAGGATCGCATCGCGGGTATGCCACACTTTTTCCTCGCCCTGACGATCGCGCCAGGCCCTCATCTGATCGTCCACCCGGTCGGCGGTGCGGCGCAGGGCCAGCTCGCGCAGGGCGATCAAATTGCCTTTACGGAAGAAGTGTTCGATGGCCCGCTCCGCCTGCCCGGCAATGTAAACCTTGCCTTCGTGCAGGCGCTGGCGCAGATCGTCCGGGGGCAGATCCACCAGCACCACTTCGTCCGCCGCGTCGAAGAACGGGTCCGGGACGGTCTCCCGGACCTGAACCCCGGTGACGCCGCTGACCACGTCGTTAAGACTCTCCAGATGCTGGACGTTGACGGTGGTAAAGACGTCGATGCCCGCTTCCAGCAGCTCTTCGACGTCCTGCCAGCGTTTAGGGTGGCGCGAGCCGGGGGCGTTGCTGTGTGCCAGCTCGTCCATCAGGATCAGCGCCGGACGGCGGGCGAGGGCGGCATCGAGATCGAATTCGGTTACCAGGCGCCCGCGATGATGAATGCGCCGGGGCGGCTGGGTCGCCAGCCCGGCCAGCAGGGCGGCGGTCTCCTGACGACCGTGGGTCTCCGCCACGCCGATCAAAATATCGAGCCCCTGGGCGCGCCGACGCTGCGCTTCACTGAGCATGGCGAAGGTCTTGCCGACGCCCGCGCAGGCGCCGAAGAAGATTTTCAGCTTGCCGCGATGGGGGGCGGCAGCCTGCTCCAGTAATTTGTCCGGGTCCGGGCGCTGAGGCTCGTCGATCATTTAGGGTTTCCTTAGTGCGTCCAGCGCCAGATTTAATTCAACAATGTTGACCACCGCCCCGCCCATCGCGCTGAACAGCGGTTTTTGGGTATGTTCCGCCACCAGCTGGCTGAGCTGCCCGGGCGCTATCTGACGCGCCTGCGCCACGCGCGGGATCTGCCAGGCGACGGCCTGCGGCGTCAGGCTGTAGTCCAGCCCGCTGGCCGAGGCGGTCACCAGCTCAACCGGCACCGCCTGGCTGGCCTGCGGGTTGGCGACGCGTAATGCCGCAACCCGTGCGCGAACGGCGTTATCCAGCTCAGGGTTGCTGCCCGCCAGGTTGCTGCCGCCCGAGGCCAGCGGATTATACGGGCTTTCTGCCGTGGCGGAAGGACGTCCGTGAAAGTAACCTGCTCCGGTAAAGTCTTGTCCAATCAGGCGGGAACCGCGGATCTCCCCCTGCTGGCGGATAAGGGATCCGTTAGCCTGGTCGGCAAACCACCACTGCCCCAGGGCGGTAGTCACCAGCGGATAGACACCCCCGGTGATCAGGGCCAGCAGAATAAACAACAGTATAGCGGGACGTAACATAGCCATTTGATTTTCCTCTTAAACCAGCCCGAACAGGGTGAGTACCAGGTCGATGGCCTTAATGCCGATAAAGGGCACTACCAGCCCACCCAGACCGTAAATCCACAGATTGCGGCGCAGCATGGCGGCGGCGGTGAGCGGCTTGTAGCTCACCCCTTTCAGCGCCAGCGGGATCAGAAAGACAATGATCAGGGCGTTAAAGATCACCGCGCTCAGGATGGCCGAGGCGGGGGAGTGCAGGTGCATCACGTTGAGGGCATTCAGCTGCGGATAAGTTGCTGCAAACGCCGCCGGAATGATGGCGAAATATTTCGCCACGTCGTTGGCGATACTGAAGGTGGTCAGCGAGCCCCGGGTCATCAGCATCTGTTTGCCGATATGTACCACTTCAATCAGCTTGGTCGGGTTGGAATCGAGGTCGACCATATTCCCCGCCTCTTTTGCCGCCTGGGTGCCGGAGTTCATCGCCACCGCCACATCGGCCTGGGCGAGGGCCGGTGCGTCGTTGGTGCCATCCCCGGTCATCGCCACCAGCCGTCCTTCGGCCTGGTACTGGCGGATCAGCGCCAGTTTGGCCTCCGGCGTTGCCTCGGAGAGGAAATCATCCACTCCTGCTTCGGCGGCAATGGCGGCGGCGGTCAGACGGTTATCCCCGGTGATCATCACCGTTTTGATGCCCATTTTACGCAGTTGGGCAAAACGCTCCTTGATGCCGCCTTTGACGATGTCCTTCAGGGCGATCACCCCCAGCACGGTAGCCCCTTCGGCCACCACCAGCGGGGTGGCCCCCTGACGGGCGACGTTCTCCACCAGGGTATCGACCTGCGGCGGGAAGTGGCCGTTGTTGGCGGCGATATGCCGGCGAATGGCATCCACCGAGCCCTTACGAATCATCCGCTCCTGGAAGTTAATCCCACTCATCCGCGTCTGCGCCGTAAAGGGCACAAAAGTGGCATGCAGGCTCTGCACGTCGCGCTGGCGCAGGTTAAAGCGCTGTTTGGCGAGGATCACGATGCTGCGGCCTTCCGGAGTTTCATCCGCCAGCGAGGCCAGTTGGGCAGCGTCGGCCAGCGTTTTTTCCTCCACCCCCGGGGCGGGCAGGAATTCGGAGGCCTGACGGTTGCCGAGGGTGATGGTGCCGGTTTTATCCAGCAGCAGCACGTCGACGTCGCCCGCCGCCTCCACCGCCCGGCCGCTGGTGGCGATGACGTTTGCGGCAAGCATTCGGCTCATGCCTGCCACGCCGATGGCCGACAGCAGGCCGCCAATGGTAGTCGGGATCAGGCACACCAGCAGGGCAATCAGGACGGTGACGCTCACCGCCGTGCCGCCATACGACGAGAAAGGCCACAGGGTGGCGGTCGCCAGCAGGAAGACGATAGTCAGCGCCACCAGCAGGATGGTGAGGGCGATTTCGTTCGGGGTTTTACGCCGCTGGGCGCCTTCCACCATGGCGATCATCCGATCGAGGAAGGTCTCCCCCGGGTTAACGCTGCACTGGATCACCAGCCAGTCGGAGAGAATGCGCGTCCCGCCGGTGACCGAGGCAAAATCACCCCCGGACTCGCGGATCACCGGCGCGGATTCGCCGGTGATGGCGCTCTCATCCACCGAGGCGCCCCCTTCGATGACTTCCCCGTCGCAGGGGATAATGTCTCCGGCCTCCACCAGCACGATGTCGCCCTTGCGCAGCGTGTCCGCCGGCACCCGGTCGGTATCGGCACCGTATTTCGCTTCGCGCAGCTTGCGGGCGAACGCCGTTTTCTGCACCCCTTTGAGGCTGTTGGCCTGCGCTTTACTGCGTCCTTCCGCCAGCGCTTCGGCGACGTTGGCAAACAGCACGGTGAACCACAGCCACAGGCTGATTGCCGCAGTAAACGAGGCGCTCCCTGGAAGCAACCCACCTGCCATGGCAAGGGCCAGCAGGGTGGTCAGCAGGCTGCCCAGCCAGACAATAAACATCACCGGATTGCGCCACTGCACGCGCGGGTCGATTTTTTTTACCGCATCCATCAGCGCCTGACGAACCAGCGAGGGCTCGAGCAGGGCCAGTTGCTTACGACTCATGACCATTACTCCGCAAAATCAGCGTAAAGAGAGATGTTCCGCGACCGGGCCTAAGGCGAGGGCGGGAATAAAGGTAAGGGCGCCCACCAGCAGGACGGTGCCAATCAGCAGACCGACAAACAGCGCACCGTGGGTGGGTAGCGTGCCGCCAGAGGCGGGCTGGCGGGTCTTATTGACCAGCGATCCGGCGATCGCCATCACCGGGATAATCACCCCAAAGCGTCCGATTAACATGCAGAACGCCAGCAGGCAGTTCCAGAACGGCGAGTTGGCGCTCAGCCCCGCAAAGGCGCTGCCGTTGTTGTTGGACGCCGACGACACCGCGTACAACACCTCACTGAACCCGTGGATCCCGGGGTTGAAGATGCCGCTGCGTCCGGCCTCGGTCATCAGTGCCAGTGCGGTACCGAGCAGCACCAGCGCCGGGGTGACGAGGATCGCCAGCGCGGTGAGCTTCATCTCCCGCACGTCGATTTTTTTGCCCAGATATTCCGAGGTGCGGCCAATCATCAGCCCGGCGATAAAGACCGCCAGCAGCACGAACAGCAGCATCCCGTACAGGCCCGATCCAACGCCGCCAAACACCACTTCCCCAATCTGCATCAGCCACAGCGGGATCATCCCGCCCAGCGCGGTGAAGGAGTCGTGCATGGCATTGACCGCCCCGCAGGAGGCGGCGGTGGTGACCACGGCGTACAGGCTGCTGGCGAGAATGCCAAAGCGGCTCTCTTTGCCCTCCATATTGCTGTTGCTGTCGGCACCCAGCAGCATGAAGTGGCTGTTGCCCTGCCACTCCGCCCACATCACCAGCGCGGCGCAGATCGCAAAGATGATCGACATGGTCCAGAGGATCGCGTGCCCCTGGCGGCGATCGCTGACCGCCTCGCCAAAAGCAAAGCACAGCGCGGTGGGGATCAGAAAGATCGCCAGCATCTGCACGGCGTTAGTCAGGGCGGTCGGGTTCTCAAACGGATGGGCTGAGTTCGCATTAAAGAAGCCGCCCCCGTTGGTACCGAGCATTTTGATCGCCTCCTGGGAGGCCACCGGCCCCATCGGCAGCAGCTGTTTGGCCCCTTCCAGCGAGGTGAAGGGCTGATACGGCAGCAGGTTTTGCAGCACGCCCTGCTGGATAAACAGCAGCGCGATGACCAGCGACAGCGGCAGCAACACCCACAGGGTTATGCGGGTCAGGTCGACCCAGGCATTGCCCAGGGTGGTGACATTCTGGCGGGCAAAGGCGCGGGTGAGGGCGAAGATTACCGCGATGCCGCTGGCCGCTGAGAGGAAGTTTTGCACCGTCAGCCCGGCCATCTGGCTGAAATAGCTCAGGGTGGTCTCCCCGGCATAGGACTGCCAGTTGGTATTGCTGACAAAGCTGACGGCGGTGTTCAGCGCCAGATGCCAGGAGAGGCCGGGGAGCTGCTGCGGGTTGAGCGGCAGATATCCCTGCAACATAAGCATGGCGAACAGCGCTGCCAGGCCTACCCCGTTCAGCAGCAGAATTGCCATGAGATAGTGACGCCAGCCCATCTCGTCGGAACGGATCCCGAGCAGGCGCAGCAGTCCTGCATCAAGGGCTTGCACCCCAGGCAGAGGCAGGCCGTTAATCATCCGTGCCAGCCACATCCCCAGTGGCCGGGCAAGTATGAATAGCACCAGCAGAAAGCCGGCGATAAGCAGAAATCCTTGTGCGGCCATCAGAATGCCTCCGCGTTCAACAGGGCATAAATTAGATATCCCAGTAACAGGAATACCAGCACGATGCCCGCAATTACACCTGCACTCACAATTCACCTCCGGGTGACATTAGTAATGGTGCAAAGGGTAAAATTTCGGTCGCAAAGATTTCGCAAAAATCAGAGGGAGAGGTGTAAAAAAAGTATAAAGAGGGATAAAACCATAATTTAACTAATGATTAGTATAAATTTAACTTTTCGGTAACTAAATTACGGCGTGATGTGTAAATATTCACTAAATGGATAAGAAAAAGTGGTCGGATGAGTAGTAAAATTACAGCCAAAGCGTTATTATTTTCACCAGATAACCAGTTTTATTTTTCCGGAGAGGGTTTCCGGCCAGAAAGAGGGGAGAAAATGATGGAATTTTACAAAGCATATCCGGCACATATCGTTTTTATTCGCCGCACTTTCGCTGTTCTGGCGGGTGTTCTGGCGTTACCAGTGATGCTTTTCTGGAAAGAACGTGCTCGTTTTTATAGCTATCTGCATCGCGTCTGGGCCAAAACCAGCGACAAACCGGTGTGGATGGATCAGGCCGAAAAAGCCACTTGTGATTTTTATTAAGTATTAAGAAAGACTACACACAGCACCTGCAGCAATAAAAAAACCGCCATAGCAATATGGCGGTTTTTTTTATCCCTCGGGATTCGCGGTCCGTTGGGAAGACTGCAACTCTACCAGAGAAGGCCATTCTCGCTGAACGGAAACCCGTGGTCAAACCGCGTGACCTAAACATATTCTCAAAGAAGCGTAACATAGGTTTACCACCGGGCCATACCTTCTATTATGAACCGTCTCTTTTCGCCATCTCGCAAATGGGCACCGGTCCCGGGAAAGGTCTATCAACAACCGTTGCAACTCGTACCAGAGCTTGTGTCTGCCGGATTATCACCGGTGGTGAACGGTGGAGCGGTTAGTTTGCAGGGACCGCATAATGAAACGCTATCTATGTATCGCGTTCATTGTCGCCAGCGTACTCGTGGTAAGAAGTGACGATCCAGCCGTGTTCGTTACCCTTACTTCATTCACGCAGGACAAGTAGCGTTAAGGCCGCCATCAGGGCGGCCTTTTTTATGCCAGTATGGCTACACTTGTTAAAGCAAAGTATCCTCGGTGACTTGTAGATGTTACAGACGATAATCCTGGAGTGTTATGGCCACCCATCTGGTCTGGTTTCGCGCCGATCTGCGCATCCACGACAACCTGGCGCTTGCCGCCGCCTGCCGCGACAAAAATGCCCGTGTGCTGGCCCTTTTCATCGCCACGCCGCAACAGTGGCAACAGCACGCCATGGCACCGCGCCAGGCCGCGTTTCTTCACGCCCATCTCAACGGTCTGCAGCAGCAGCTCGCCGATAAAGGCATTCCTCTGCTGTATGCCCAGGTTGATGATTTTGCGGCGCAGGCTGAGAAAGTGGTTCAGCTTTGCGACGAGCATGACGTTACCCAACTCTTTTATAACTACCAGTACGAACTGAACGAGCAGCAGCGCGATCGCCAGCTGGAACGTATGCTGGAGGTGGTGACCTGTCAGGGATTTGATGACAGCGTTATCCTGCCCCCGGGCAGCGTCATGACCGGCAATCACGAGATGTACAAAGTGTTTACGCCGTTTAAAAACGCCTGGCTGCGGCGGCTGAAAGAGGGGCTACCCGAGTGTGCGGCGGCACCTGCCGGGCGCGAAGGCGAGAAGGTCACGCCCGTGGCGCTGGATTTTGACTATCCGCAGCAGCCGTTCGATACAGCGCTGTTTCCGGCAAGCGAGAAAGAGGCGATTGCCCGGCTGCGCCAGTTCTGCCAGCACGATGCGGGCGAGTATGAAACCCAGCGCGATTTCCCGGCGATTGAAGGTACCAGCCGTCTCTCCGCCTGTCTGGCGCTGGGGGTGCTGTCACCCCGTCAGTGCCTGCACAGATTGCTGGCTGAGCAACCCCAGGCGCTGGAGGGCGGGCCGGGCGCAGTGTGGCTGAACGAACTTATCTGGCGGGAGTTTTATCGTCACCTGATGACGTATCACCCTGATTTATGTAAATATCGACCATTCATCCGCTGGACTGATAATGTGAAGTGGCAGGCTGAAGATGCCCAGCTGCAGGCCTGGCAAGATGGACAGACCGGCTATCCGATCGTCGATGCCGCCATGCGCCAGCTGAATGAAACCGGCTGGATGCACAACCGCCTGCGGATGATCACCGCCAGCTTCCTGGTGAAAGACCTGCTTATCGACTGGCGAGCCGGGGAGCGTTACTTTATTTCGCAACTGATTGATGGCGATCTGGCCGCCAACAATGGCGGCTGGCAGTGGGCGGCGTCAACAGGAACCGACGCGGCCCCCTATTTTCGTATTTTTAACCCGACAACCCAGGGGCAGAAGTTCGATACCGACGGCGTGTTTATCCGCCGCTGGCTACCGGAGCTGGCTACCGTGCCGGACAAAGCCATCCATGACCCCTGGACCTGGGCGGACAAGCAGGGGATCCCCCTCGATTATCCGCGCCCGGTTGTCGATCATAAACAGGCACGCGTCGCCACGCTGGCAGCGTATGAAGCCGCCCGGAAAGCGTAAGGGAGCAACAATGAAAAACAGTGAACTGGAAAGACTGATTAACGACAAGCTGAACAGCGCAAGCTTCAGCGACTATGCGCCGAACGGCCTGCAGGTGGAAGGGCGTGAGCAGGTGCAGAAGATTGTCACCGGCGTGACCGCAAGCCAGGCGCTGATCGACGAGGCGGTGCGCCAGCAAGCCGACGCGGTCATTGTCCACCACGGCTATTTCTGGAAAGGGGAGTCCCCGGTGATCCGCGGCATGAAGCGCAATCGCCTGAAAACGCTGCTGGAAAACGACATCAATCTTTACGGCTGGCATCTGCCGCTGGACGCGCATCCGGAGCTGGGGAACAACGCCCAGCTGGCGGCGCTGCTTGGCATTACCATCATGGGTGAAATTGAGCCGCTGGTGCCCTGGGGCGAACTCTCCATGCCGGTCCCGGGTCTGGAGCTGGCGTCATGGATTGAAGCCCGACTCGGACGTCGTCCGCTGTGGAGCGGCGATACCGGGCCAGACACCGTACAGCGCGTCGCCTGGTGTACTGGCGGTGGGCAGGGCTTTATTGACAGTGCGGCGCGCTTTGGCGTCGATGCTTTTATTACCGGCGAAGTGTCGGAGCAGACTATTCACTCTGCCCGGGAGCAGGGGCTGCATTTTTATGCGGCAGGACACCATGCTACGGAACGCGGCGGCATTCGCGCCCTCAGCGAATGGCTGACGGAAACCACTGACCTGGATGTCACCTTTGTGGATATCCCTAATCCAGCCTGATGAGAGGTATATAAGTGCAGCGAGCACGTTGTTATCTGTTAGGCGAAACCGCCGTCGTACTGGAGCTCGAGCCGCCGGTCACCCTGGCGACGCAAAAGCGGATCTGGCGACTGACCCAGCGACTGGGTGAAATTCCCGAAGTGGTGGAAGCCATTCCGGGGATGAATAACATCACCGTGGTGTTGCGCAATCCTCACTCGGTTGCGCTGGATGCGATTGAGCGTCTGCAGCGCTGGTGGGAGGAGAGCGAGGCGCTGGAGCCCGAGTCGCGCTATATCGAAATCCCGGTGGTGTACGGCACCGCAGCGGGTCCCGATCTGGGCGAAGTGGCCCGGCACGCCGGGTTGACCGAGAAACAGGTCGTGGAGCTGCACTCGTCCATTGATTATGTGGTCTGGTTTTTAGGTTTTCAGCCGGGCTTTCCTTATCTGGGCGGGTTGCCTGAGCAGCTCGCGACGCCGCGCCGGGATGAACCCCGGCTGCAGGTTCCGGCGGGCTCGGTGGGGATTGGCGGGGCGCAAACCGGCATTTATCCGTTAGCCACCCCTGGCGGCTGGCAGCTGATTGGGCACACCCCGTTGCCGCTGTTCGATCCCGAACGTGATGAGCCGGTGCTGCTGCGACCGGGCGATACCGTGCGGTTTATCCCGCAGAAGGAGGGGGTATGCTAAAAGTTATTCGCGCAGGGCTCTATACCTCGGTGCAGGACGGTGGACGCATCGGTTTTCGCCAGTCGGGGATCAGCTACTGTGGCGCGCTGGATAAACCGGCCCTGCAGATTGGCAACATCCTGGTGGGCAACGACCCGGACGATGCCGCGCTGGAGATCACCCTCGGGCAGTGCACTTTTGAATTTGAACAGGACGGCTGGTTCGCCCTGACCGGGGCGGGCTGCGACGCCCGGCTTGACGGCGCGGCGGTCTGGACCGGCTGGCGTCTGCCGGTGAAGGCCGGGCAACAGCTCACCCTGAATCGCCCCCTGCGCGGCATGCGTAGCTATCTGGCGATTGCGGGTGGCATCGACGTGCCATCGGTGATGAACTCCCTCAGTACCGACCTGAAGGTGGGACTCGGCGGCCACGGAGGGCGTCTGCTGAAAGATGGCGATCGGCTGGCGGTTCGGCCTGGCGGGCGCGAGTTCCTCGAAGCCCAGGGCGTTAAGCAGCTGCTGTGGGGTAACCGCGTGCGCGCTTTGCCGGGGCCGGAATACCACGAGTTTGATAAGGCCTCGCAGGATGCGCTCTGGCGTCTGCCGTGGCAGCTCAGCCCGCAAAGTAACCGCATGGGCTATCGCCTGCAGGGGCAGAAGCTGGTGCGCAATACCGAGCGTGAAATGCTGTCGCACGGCCTGCTGCCGGGCGTAATCCAGGTGCCGCACAACGGGCAGCCGATCGTACTGATGAACGATGCCCAGACCACCGGGGGCTATCCGCGGATCGCCTGCATCATCGAGGCCGATATGTACCACCTGGCACAGGCCCCGCTCGGACAGCCGATCCACTTTGTCCCCTGTACGCTGGAAGAGGCGCTCGACGCGCGTCGGATCCAGAAGCAATACATCGAACAACTGGCGTGGAGGTTGCATGATCGCGGTTGATTTAAATGCCGATTTAGGCGAAGGCTGCGGCAGCGATGCCGCGCTGTTACAGCTGGTGTCGTCAGCCAATATCGCCTGTGGTTTTCACGCTGGCGATGCTCAGACCATGCTGGCCTGCGTGCGTGAGGCGTTAAAAAATGGGGTCTCCATCGGGGCGCACCCAAGCTTTCCGGATCGGGAAAATTTTGGCCGCACGGCCATGACCCTGCCGCCGGAGACGGTCTATGCGCAAGTGCTGTACCAGATTGGCGGCCTGGCGGCGATCGTGCGCGCCGAAGGAGGGCAGCTGCGTCACGTGAAACCGCACGGCATGCTCTATAACCAGGCGGCAAAAGATCGCGATCTGGCCGATGCCATCGCACGGGCCATCTCTACCATCGACCCGGATTTGATTCTGGTGGGGCTGGCAGGGAGCGAGCTGATCCGCGCGGGGACGCGCTATGGCCTGATTACCCGGGAAGAGGTGTTCGCCGATCGCGGATATCAGGCTGACGGCAGCCTGGTGCCGCGTACCCAGGCCGGGGCGCTGATCGCCGATGAAGATCAGGCTCTGACGCAAACCCTGGAGATGATCCAGCGCGGACGGGTGAAAAGCATTACCGGTGAATGGGCCACCGTGCACGCGCAGACGGTGTGCATTCACGGTGACGGAGAACACGCCCTGGCCTTTGCCCGTCGCCTGCGCACAGAATTTGAAGCAAACAATATAAAAATCAGTGCATAACGCACACTTGCAAACACCACAACAGGAAACAGAACATGGCAGAGACGCTATCCCTCTGGCCACTCATCGGTATCGCGGTGATTGTGGTCGGGTTTTTATTACGCTTTAACCCGGTGCTGGTGGTCATTGTCGCCGGGATCGTCACTGGCCTCGCGGCACAGATGCCGGTTGCCACCATCCTGGAAAAACTGGGTGAAGGGTTCCTCAACACCCGCAACCTGCCGTATATCCTGCTGATCCCACTGGCGGTTATCGGCCTGCTGGAGCGTCACGGCCTGAAAGAGCGGGCCCAGGCGTGGATCGCGAAGATCCACAGCGCTACCGCCGGTCGTCTGCTGATCGTCTATCTGTTTGTCCGCGAAGCGACGGCGGCGATGGGGCTGACCAGCCTCGGCGGGCATCCACAGATGGTGCGCCCGCTGCTGGCACCGATGGCAGAAGGGGCGGCAGAGAAGAAATATGGCGAACTGCCAGGGGCGGTGCGCTATCGCCTGCGGGCGATGTCGGCGGCCACCGATAACGTCGGGCTGTTCTTTGGCGAAGATATCTTTGTCGCCTTTGGCGCCATTATCTTTATGCATAACTTTATGCTCGAATCCGGTGGGATCCAGACCGAACCGCTGCATATTGCTCTGTGGGGTATCCCGACGGCGCTCTGCGCCTTTGCGATCCACGCCACCCGCCTGTACCGCCTGGATAAGCATCTGGAGCGCGAGCTGGCTAAAGTGCAGGGAGAAGCGAAATGAATTTCCAGCAAAGCTATCTCTACTGGCTGGCAGGCCTGATCCTGCTGATCGTGGCGCTGATGTCGTTTCGCGATAAAGCCAACCCGCGACGCATCACCACCGGCCTGTTCTGGGGCATTTACGGCCTGCTGTTCCTGCTCGGCAACTGGACCTACGAGCTGGTGGGCGACAAGCGCACGGTTCATATTGCCGTCGGTGTGGCAGTGGTCGGGCTGGCGCTGATCGCCGGTTTTGGCGGCGTGCGCCTGGGCAGCTATCATCAGCGCACCACAGAAGAGCGTGAGAGCAGCGCAAAGCGTCTGGGCAATCGCCTCTTCTTACCGGCACTGGCTATCCCGGTGGTGACGGTGGTGGGCGTGCTGATGTTTAACCACATTCCGGGCCTGCAGGAGACGCTGTTCGGGCCGGGCAACCACTCGACGCTGGTGACCTTGTTCTCGATGACGGTCGGCTCGCTGGTTGGTCTGGCGATGGCGGTCAAAATGACCCATGAAAAAGTGCATCAGCCCCTGCAGGAGGCGCGCCGTCTGCTCGACTCCATTGGCTGGGCCTTTATTCTGCCGCAGATCCTCGCCACCCTTGGGCTGCTGTTTACCGCGGCCGGGGTCGGGGAGGGGATTTCATACCTTACCCAGACGTATCTGGCGGTCGACAGCCGCTTCATCGCGGTGGCGGTTTATGCCATCGGCATGGCGCTGCTGACCATGGTGATGGGCAACGCCTTTGCCGCTTTCCCGATTGTGACGGCGGGCATCGGCATTCCGATCCTGGTTCTGCAGCACGGCGGCAACCCGGCGGTGATGGCGGCGATTGGCATGTTCTCCGGCTACTGCGGTACCCTGATGACGCCGATGGCGGCCAACTTCAACATCGTGCCCGCGGCTCTGCTGGAGCTGCCCGATAAAAACGCGGTTATCAAGGCGCAGGTGCCTACCGGGGTACTGCTGCTGATTGCCAACGTGTTCCTGCTCTACTTCCTGATGTTCCTGTAAGGAGAAATGATGCAAACCGTATTAATCACGGGTTTTGAGCCCTTTGGTGGCGAAACCGTTAACCCCTCCTGGGAAGTGGTGAAGCTGCTTGATGGGATGATTATTGACGACTGTCGCGTGGTGGCCAGACAGCTGCCCTGCGTGTTCGGCGAGTCGTTAGAGGTGCTGAATGCGGCCATTGACGCGCTGCAGCCCACCGTGGTGCTGGCGATAGGGCAGGCCGGTGGCCGCGTGGATGTCACCGTCGAGCGAGTGGCGCTCAACGTCGATGACGCGCGCATCCCGGATAACCGCGGGCAACAGCCGGTGGACGTCGCCATCGTGCCGGGTGGCCCGGCCGCCTGGTTCAGCACGCTGCCGATCAAAGCGATGGTGGCGGCGCTGCGCGAAGCCGGTATTCCTGCTTCGGTTTCGCAGACGGCTGGCACATTCGTCTGCAACCATGTGATGTATGGCGTACTGCACAAGCTGGCCGACTGGCCGGAGGTGAAAGGCGGCTTTATCCATATCCCCTACCTGCCTGAGCAGGCCGCGGCGCACCCCGGAGCCCCGAGCATGGCCGCGCACACCGTGAAGCAGGCGCTGGAGATTGCCATTACGGTGGCGTTGCGCCAGGCGCACGACATCAAAGTGATCGGCGGTGCAACGCACTAAATAAGGAGTCATGATGCCAGAAGGCCCGGAGATCCGCCGTGCGGCGGATAGCCTGGAGGTGGCGATAAAAGGCAAACCACTCACCGACGTGTGGTTTGCTTTTCCTCAGTTAAAACCCTTTGAGTCCCGGCTTATCGGGGAGAGGGTCACGCATCTGGAGACGCGCGGCAAAGCGCTGCTCACTCACTTCTCCAACCAGTTGACGCTCTACAGCCATAACCAGCTTTACGGCGTCTGGCGGGTGGTAGATACCGGCCATGAGCCAGAGACTACGCGGGTGTTGCGCGTTAAGTTACAGACCGCAGAGAAAACCATTCTGCTCTACAGCGCCTCGGATATTGAGATGCTGACGGCGGAGCAGCTCACCACCCATCCCTTCCTGCAGCGGGTGGGACCGGATGTGCTGGATTTACGCCTGACGGCAGAGGATGTGAAAGCGCGGTTATTGTCAGCAAAATTCCGCAACCGGCAGTTTTCCGGACTGCTGCTGGATCAGGCGTTTCTCGCCGGTTTAGGCAACTATCTGCGGGTGGAGATCCTGTGGGAGGTGGGGCTGGCGCCGCAGCATAAAGCGTCACAGCTGACCGAAGAGCAGCTCGATGCGCTGGCGCACGCGCTGCTGGCTATTCCGCGCCTGTCGTACAACACCCGTGGGGTGGCGAACGAGAAGAAGCATCACGGGGCACTGTTCCGCTTTAAGGTGTTTCATCGGGCGGGGAAAAAGTGCGAGCGGTGCGGTGGGGTAATTGAGAAAACGACATTGTCGTCGCGACCGTTTTACTGGTGTCCTGAGTGCCAGATATAAAAAAGCCGGGTGGCGGCTTCGCCTTACCCGGCCTACGTCGTTTTGTAGGCCCGGCAAGCGTAGCGCCGCCGGGCATTGCTATTAGCGTTTGGTAATATCGGTTTCGAAATTACGCTGCTCGTAGCCGGTGTACAGCTGACGTGGACGCGCAATCTTCATCCCGTCGGTGTGCATTTCGTTCCAGTGTGCAATCCAGCCCACGGTACGCGCCATCGCAAAGATCACGGTAAACATGGAAGACGGAATGCCCATCGCTTTCAGGATGATACCGGAGTAGAAGTCGACGTTCGGGTAGAGTTTCTTCTCGATGAAGTACGGGTCGTTCAGCGCGATGTGTTCCAGCTCCATCGCCACCTGCAGCAGGTCATCTTTGGTGCCCAGTTCTTTCAGCACTTCATGGCAGGTTTCACGCATCACGGTTGCACGTGGATCGTAGTTTTTGTAAACGCGGTGACCGAAGCCCATCAGACGGAAGGAGTCATTCTTGTCTTTCGCGCGACGAACGAACTCAGGAATGTGCTCAACGGAGCTGATCTCTTCCAGCATCTTCAGTGCAGCTTCGTTCGCGCCGCCGTGTGCCGGTCCCCACAGGGAGGCGATACCTGCAGCGATACAGGCGAACGGGTTAGCGCCGGAGGAGCCTGCGGTACGCACGGTAGAGGTAGAGGCGTTCTGCTCGTGGTCAGCGTGCAGGATCAGAATACGATCCATGGCGCGTTCCAGAACCGGGTTCACTTCGTACTCTTCGCACGGCGTAGCGAACATCATACGCAGGAAGTTACCGGCGTAGGAGAGGTCGTTACGTGGGTAAACAAACGGCTGTCCAATGGAGTATTTGTAACACATCGCGGCCATGGTAGGCATTTTGGACAGCAGACGGAATGCGGCGATATCGCGATGACGCTGGTTATTCACGTCCAGGGAGTCATGGTAGAACGCAGCCAGCGCACCAGTGATCCCGCACATGACCGCCATCGGATGTGAATCACGACGGAACGCATGGAACAGACGGGTGATCTGCTCATGAATCATGGTGTGGCGGGTAACGGTGGTTTTGAACTCATCGTACTGTTCCTGGGTCGGCTTTTCGCCGTTCAGCAGGATGTAGCACACTTCCAGATAGTTGGATTCGGTGGCTAACTGATCGATGGGGAAACCGCGGTGCAACAGGATGCCTTCGTCACCGTCGATATAGGTGATTTTGGACTCGCAAGATGCGGTGGAAGTAAAACCAGGGTCAAAGGTAAACATACCTTTAGAACCAAGACTACGGATATCAATAACATCCTGACCGAGCGTGCCTTTTAGCACATCCAGTTCGATAGCAGTATCACCATTTAGGGTGATTTTTGCCTTAGTATCAGCCATTTACGGTCTCCTTAGCGCCTTATTGCTTAAGACTGCCCTTAACCGGATTTGCATTCAACTGATTTATCATTGTTACCAGTTTGTTATTTGGCTCGCCGCTCAGCTCACGAGGAGAAACCAGGGTACAGAGCAATGGCGCTAGCAGGTAAGCGAATGAGAAATCAGAGAAATAACAGCAAATCAGTGTTTGTGCAGTCCGAATTATTCAAACCTGTATATCACTAATAACTGTCCTGATAACTTCGGTCAATACCATCACACTGTTACATAACTTATTCTCAGGTGAAAGAGAGACCTCATAACTTTTGCGCATTATATGCCTTTTCTGGTGATGTTTGTAACAATAATGTTTAAGATTTGTCAAATCAGATGATTAAAAATTAAAAAGATGTTGTTATCGTGACCCTGATCACTGTTCCGCATAAAACCAGACAAACTGTATGTAGGTTAATTGTAATGATTTTGTGAACGGCCTATACTGCCGCCAGGTCTCCGGAAAACCCTGCAATCCCGAGCCAACCAGCGTTGTAACGTGTCATTTGAGCATCTGGAAGCAATGTTTTGCATGACGCACAGTTATATAAAAGGCACGCTGTCTGACCCGCATCGCAGTCCGGAGGAAGGAAACTATAAGAACAGCATGTGGGCGTTATTCATGATAAGAAATGTGAAAAAACAAAGACCTGTCAATCTGGATCTGAAAACGATCCGATTCCCTGTAACGGCAATAGCGTCCATCCTTCATCGTGTATCCGGCGTGATCACGTTTGTCGCGGTGGGTATCCTGTTATGGTTATTGGGTACCAGCCTCTCGTCTCCGGAAGGATTCCAGCAGGCCTCTGCCATCATGAACGGTTTCTTCGTGAAATTTATCATGTGGGGCATCCTGACCGCGCTGGCCTATCACGTCGTCGGCGGCATCCGCCATATGTTGATGGATGTGGGTTATCTTGAAGAGACCTTCGAAACCGGCAAACGCACCGCTAACATCTCATTTGTTATCACTGTCGTGCTTTCACTTCTCGCAGGAGTCCTCGTATGGTAAGCAACGCCTCCGCATTTGGACGCAACGGCGTACATGACTTCATTCTGGTCCGTGCTACCGCTATCGTTCTCACCCTCTACATCATCTACATGATCGGTTTCTTTGCCACCAGCGGCGACCTGACGTGGGAAATCTGGACCGGTTTCTTCGGTTCGGCGTTCACCAAAGTCTTCACCCTGCTGGCGCTGGCCTCCATCCTGATCCACGCATGGATTGGTATGTGGCAGGTACTGACCGATTACGTTAAACCCGTGGCGATTCGTCTCGTTCTGCAGCTGGCTATTGTGGTTGCTCTTGCGGTTTACGTTATTTATGGATTCGTTGTGGTGTGGGGTGTGTGATGAAACTGCCAGTCAGAGAATTTGATGCTGTAGTGATTGGAGCCGGTGGCGCAGGTATGCGCGCAGCGCTGCAAATTTCCCAGAGCGGCCAGACCTGTGCGCTGCTCTCTAAAGTCTTCCCGACCCGTTCCCATACCGTATCAGCGCAGGGTGGCATCACCGTGGCGCTCGGTAATACCCATGAAGATAACTGGGAATGGCATATGTACGACACGGTGAAAGGCTCCGATTACATCGGTGACCAGGACGCCATTGAATATATGTGTAAAACCGGCCCGGAAGCGATTCTGGAGCTGGACCATATGGGTCTGCCATTCTCCCGTCTGGAAGATGGCACCATCTATCAACGTCCGTTTGGCGGCCAGTCGAAAGACTTCGGCGGCGAGCAGGCGGCACGTACTGCAGCAGCAGCCGACCGTACCGGTCACGCGCTGCTGCATACCCTCTATCAGCAGAACCTGAAGAACAAGACCACCATCTTCTCCGAGTGGTATGCGCTGGATCTGGTGAAAAATGAAGATGGCGCCGTAGTAGGGTGCACCGCGCTGTGTATCGAAACCGGTGAAGTCGTCTACTTCAAAGCCCGCGCTACCGTGCTGGCCACCGGCGGTGCAGGCCGTATTTACCAGTCTACTACTAATGCCCACATCAACACCGGTGACGGCGTCGGTATGGCGATCCGCGCTGGCGTGCCGGTGCAGGATATGGAGATGTGGCAGTTCCACCCAACCGGTATCGCCGGTGCGGGCGTACTGGTAACAGAGGGCTGCCGTGGTGAAGGTGGTTACCTGCTGAACAAACATGGCGAACGCTTTATGGAGCGTTATGCCCCGAATGCGAAAGACCTGGCGGGTCGTGACGTGGTGGCGCGTTCCATCATGATCGAAATCCGTGAAGGTCGCGGCTGCGACGGTCCATGGGGCCCGCACGCGAAGCTGAAGCTTGACCATCTGGGTAAAGAGGTTCTGGAATCCCGTCTGCCAGGCATCCTTGAGCTGTCCCGTACCTTTGCTCACGTCGACCCGGTTAAAGAGCCGATCCCGGTTATCCCAACCTGCCACTACATGATGGGCGGTATTCCGACCAAAGTGACCGGCCAGGCGCTGACCGTGAACGCGCAGGGCGAAGACGTGGTGATCCCGGGCCTGTTCGCGGTAGGCGAAATTGCCTGCGTATCCGTACACGGTGCCAACCGTCTGGGCGGCAACTCTCTGCTCGACCTGGTGGTGTTTGGTCGTGCGGTGGGTCTGCATCTGCAGGAGTCCATTGCCGAGCAGGGTCCGCTGCGTGATGCCACCGACGCCAACATCGACGCCTCTCTGGAACGTCTGAATCGCTGGAACGGTAACCGTAACGGTGAAGATCCGGTGGAAATTCGTAAGGCGCTGCAGGAGTGCATGCAGCACAACTTCTCGGTATTCCGCGAAGGTGACGCGATGGCGAAAGGGCTTGAGCAACTGAAAGCGATCCGCGAGCGTCTGAAAAATGCCCGTCTGGATGACACTTCCAGCGAGTTCAATACCCAGCGCGTTGAGTGTCTGGAGCTGGATAACCTGATGGAAACCGCTTACGCGACCGCGGTCTCTGCAAACTTCCGTACCGAAAGCCGTGGCGCACATAGCCGCTTCGACTTCCCGGATCGTGACGACGAAAACTGGCTGTGCCATTCCCTGTACCTGCCAGAGTCGGAATCCATGACACGTCGTAGCGTCAATATGGAACCGAAACTGCGTCCGGCGTTCCCGCCGAAGATTCGTACCTATTAATGCGGAGACAGGACAATGAAACTCGAATTCTCAGTTTATCGTTATAACCCGGATGTCGACGACGCTCCGCATATGCAGGATTACACCCTGGAAGCGGAAGAAGGCCGGGACATGATGCTGCTTGATGCGTTAATGCAGCTGAAAGAAAAAGATCCGACACTGTCATTCCGTCGTTCCTGCCGTGAAGGGGTGTGTGGCTCCGACGGTCTGAACATGAACGGCAAAAACGGTCTGGCCTGTATCACTCCGATCTCGGCGCTCAACCGTCCAGGACAGAAGATTGTGATTCGCCCGCTGCCGGGTCTGCCGGTCGTTCGCGATTTGGTGGTGGACATGGGGCAATTCTATGCACAATATGAGAAGATTAAGCCTTACTTATTGAATAATGGGCAAAATCCACCCGCTCGCGAGCATTTACAGTCGCCAGAGCAGCGTGAAAAACTCGATGGCCTGTATGAGTGTATTCTCTGTGCATGTTGTTCGACCTCTTGCCCGTCGTTCTGGTGGAACCCGGACAAGTTTATCGGCCCGGCTGGCCTGCTGGCAGCGTACCGCTTCCTGATTGACAGCCGCGATACCGAAACCGACAACCGCCTGGAAGGGCTGAGTGATGCTTTCAGCGTATTCCGCTGCCACAGCATCATGAACTGCGTCAGTGTATGTCCTAAGGGGCTGAACCCGACGCGCGCTATCGGCCACATTAAGTCGATGTTGTTGCAGCGCAGTGCGTAAGTAACAACGCCGGATGGCGCTGCGCTTATCCGGCCTACGTCACAGTAGGCCCGGTAAGCGTAGCGCCACCGGGCAAAATGCAGAAACCTTTAAAAACTGCCCTGAAGTTTAGACAGTTTCTAAAGGTTCCTTCGCGGGCCAAATGAAAAGAGCTCGCAGGTGAACCCCGGCACGTACACGTGGTGTGCGTGGTAGTTTCTACGGCGAAAGTAAGCATAAAAATGCTTAAGGGATCACGATGCAGAACGGCGCAATGAAAGCCTGGCTGGACTCTTCATTCCTCTCTGGTGCAAACCAAAGCTGGATTGAACAGCTCTATGAAGACTTCTTAACCGACCCTGACTCAGTGGACGCTAACTGGCGTTCGATGTTCCAGCAGTTACCTGGAACAGGAGTCAAACCGGATCAATTTCATTCCAAAACACGTGATTATTTCCGTCGTCTGGCGAAGGATGCCTCACGTTACTCTTCCGCCATCTCCGACCCTGACACCAATGCAAAGCAGGTTAAAGTCCTGCAGCTGATTAACGCCTACCGTTTCCGTGGCCACCAGCATGCGAATCTGGATCCGCTGGGTCTGTGGCAGCAGGAGCGCGTGGCGGACCTCGATCCGGCTTATCACGATCTGACCGAAGCTGATTTCCAGGAAACCTTTAACGTAGGTTCTTTCGCGATCGGCAAAGACACGATGAAGCTGGGCGAACTGCTGGAGGCGCTGAAGCAAACTTACTGCGGCTCCATCGGTGCGGAATATATGCACATCACCTCAACCGAAGAGAAGCGCTGGATCCAGCAGCGTATTGAATCGGTTGCCGGTAAATCCACCTTCAATGCTGACGAGAAGAAGCGCTTCCTTGGCGAACTGACCGCAGCAGAAGGGCTGGAGCGCTATCTGGGCGCGAAATTCCCGGGCGCAAAACGCTTCTCGCTGGAAGGCGGCGATGCGCTGGTGCCAATGCTGAAAGAGCTGATCCGCCATGCGGGCAACAGCGGTACCCGTGAAGTGGTACTGGGCATGGCGCACCGTGGTCGTCTGAACGTGCTGATCAACGTGCTGGGTAAAAAGCCGCAGGATCTGTTCGACGAGTTCGCGGGCAAACATAAAGAACACCTCGGTACCGGTGACGTGAAGTACCACATGGGCTTCTCATCGGATATCGAAACCAAAGGCGGCCTGGTGCACATGGCGCTGGCGTTCAACCCGTCGCACCTGGAGATCGTCAGCCCAGTGGTGATCGGTTCCGTGCGTGCCCGTCTGGATCGTCTGGACGAGCCAAGCAGCAACAAAGTGCTGCCAATCACCATTCATGGCGATGCGGCAATCACCGGTCAGGGCGTGGTTCAGGAAACCCTGAACATGTCCAAAGCACGCGGTTACGAAGTGGGCGGTACCGTTCGCATCGTGATCAACAACCAGGTGGGCTTCACGACCTCTAACCCGCTGGACGCGCGTTCTACTCCATACTGCACCGACATCGGTAAGATGGTTCAGGCGCCAATTTTCCACGTCAACGCGGATGACCCGGAAGCGGTCGCTTTCGTGACTCGTCTGGCGCTGGACTTCCGTAATACCTTCAAGCGTGACGTACTGATCGACCTCTTCTGCTATCGCCGTCATGGCCATAACGAAGCGGACGAGCCAAGTGCAACCCAGCCGCTGATGTACCAGAAAATCAAAAAGCATCCGACCCCGCGCAAAATCTACGCTGACAAGCTGGAAGCGGAGAAGGTTGTGACGCTGGAAGATGCCACCGAGCTGGTGAATCTCTACCGCGATGCGCTGGATGCCGGCGAGTGCGTGGTGAAAGAGCTGCGTCCAATGAACATGCACTCCTTTACCTGGTCGCCGTACCTCAACCACGAGTGGGATGAGAGCTACCCGAACAAGGTCGAGATGAAGCGTCTGCAGGAGCTGGCTAAACGCATCAGCACCGTACCAGAAGCCATTGAGATGCAGTCCCGCGTACAGAAAATTTATTCTGACCGTCAGTCCATGGCGTCCGGCGATAAGCTGTTCGACTGGGGCGGCGCGGAAAACCTGGCCTACGCAACCCTGGTTGACGAAGGCATTCCGGTTCGTCTGTCCGGTGAAGATGCGGGCCGTGGCACCTTCTTCCACCGTCATGCGGTGATCCACAACCAGACCAACGGTTCCACCTACACTCCGTTGCAGCACGTGCATAACGGTCAGGGCCAGTTCAAGGTCTGGGACTCCGTGCTGTCGGAAGAAGCGGTGCTGGCGTTTGAATACGGTTACGCCACTGCAGAACCACGCACCCTGACCATCTGGGAAGCGCAGTTCGGCGACTTCGCAAACGGTGCGCAGGTGGTTATCGACCAGTTCATCTCTTCTGGCGAGCAGAAGTGGGGCCGTATGTGTGGCCTGGTGATGCTCCTGCCGCACGGCTACGAAGGGCAGGGCCCGGAGCACTCCTCCGCGCGTCTGGAGCGTTATCTGCAACTTTGTGCTGAGCAGAACATGCAGGTTTGTGTTCCGTCTACCCCGGCACAGGTTTACCACATGCTGCGTCGTCAGGCGCTGCGCGGGATGCGTCGTCCGCTGGTGGTGATGTCACCGAAATCTCTGCTGCGTCATCCGCTGGCGGTTTCCACGCTGGATGAGCTGGCAAACGGCACCTTCATGCCGGCGATTGGCGAGATTGACGAGCTGGATCCGCAGGCAGTTAAACGCGTGGTGATGTGTTCTGGTAAGGTTTACTACGACCTGCTGGAACAGCGCCGTAAGAACGATCAGAAAGATGTCGCCATCGTGCGTATCGAACAGCTTTATCCGTTCCCGCATCAGGCGATGCAGGACGCATTAAAACCTTATGCTCACGTACATGATTTTGTCTGGTGCCAGGAAGAGCCGCTCAACCAGGGCGCATGGTACTGCAGCCAGCATCATTTCCGTGAAGTGATTCCATTTGGGTCTGCTCTGCGTTACGCAGGTCGCCCGGCCTCTGCCTCTCCGGCAGTAGGGTATATGTCCGTTCACCAGAAGCAGCAGCAAGATCTGGTTAATGACGCGCTGAACGTCGATTAATTAAAGGATAAATAATGAGTAGCGTAGATATTCTTGTTCCCGACCTGCCTGAATCCGTCGCTGATGCGACCGTTGCAACCTGGCACAAAAAACCGGGCGATGCGGTAAAACGCGATGAAGTGCTGGTAGAAATCGAAACTGACAAAGTGGTACTGGAAGTACCAGCCTCGGCGGACGGCATTCTGGATGCAGTGCTGGAAGATGAAGGCACGACCGTAACCTCTCGTCAGCTGCTGGGTCGCCTGCGTGAAGGCAACAGCGCGGGCAAAGAGTCCAGCGCCAAATCTGAAGAGAAAGCCTCTACGCCAGCACAGCGCCAGCAGGCTTCTCTGGAAGAGCAGACCAACGACGCGCTCAGCCCGGCGATCCGTCGCCTGCTGGCCGAGCACAACCTCGACGCGGCGGCCATTAAGGGCACCGGTGTCGGCGGTCGTCTGACCCGCGAAGATGTGGAAAAACACCTGGCGAAAGCACCAGCCGCAACGGAAGCAAAAGCACCAGCTACTGCACCGGCTCCGGCTGCACAGCCTGCGCTGGGCGCACGCAGCGAAAAACGCGTCCCGATGACCCGCCTGCGTAAGCGCGTGGCCGAGCGTCTGCTGGAAGCGAAAAACTCCACCGCGATGCTGACCACCTTCAACGAAGTCAACATGAAGCCAATCATGGACCTGCGTAAGCAGTACGGTGACGCGTTTGAAAAACGTCACGGTATCCGTCTGGGCTTTATGTCCTTCTACGTGAAAGCGGTTGTTGAAGCCCTGAAACGCTACCCGGAAGTGAACGCGTCTATCGATGGCGAAGATGTGGTGTACCACAACTACTTCGACGTGAGCATGGCCGTTTCTACGCCACGCGGCCTGGTAACCCCGGTTCTGCGTGATGTAGACACCCTGGGCATGGCTGACATCGAGAAGAAGATCAAAGAACTGGCAGTGAAAGGCCGTGACGGCAAGCTGACTGTAGAAGACCTGACCGGCGGTAACTTCACCATTACCAACGGCGGCGTATTCGGCTCGCTGATGTCTACTCCAATCATCAACCCACCACAGAGCGCGATTCTGGGCATGCATGCCATCAAAGATCGTCCTATGGCGGTTGACGGTAAAGTAGAGATCCTGCCGATGATGTACCTGGCGCTCTCCTACGACCACCGTCTGATCGATGGCCGCGAGTCTGTGGGCTACCTGGTAGCGATTAAAGAGCTGCTAGAAGATCCAACTCGTCTGCTGCTGGACGTCTAGTTTTTAGCACCATTGCCCGGCGGCGTGTCGCCAGCCGGGCTTATAAAAGCATGACCTAACGATTACCCTGAAGGATGGATAGAACACATGAACTTACATGAATATCAGGCAAAACAGCTGTTTGCCCGGTATGGCTTACCGGCTCCGGTGGGTTATGCCTGCAATACCCCTCGCGAAGCAGAAGAAGCCGCATCTAAAATCGGCGCCGGTCCTTGGGTAGTGAAATGTCAGGTTCACGCTGGCGGCCGCGGTAAAGCGGGCGGTGTGAAAGTCGTTAACAGTAAAGAAGAGATCCGCGCATTTGCTGAGCACTGGCTGGGCAAACGTCTGGTGACCTACCAGACAGACGCGAGCGGCCAGCCGGTTAACCAGATCCTGGTTGAAGCGGCGACCGATATTGCAAAAGAACTGTACCTCGGTGCCGTGGTAGACCGTAGCTCCCGTCGCGTGGTGTTTATGGCTTCTACCGAAGGTGGCGTGGAAATCGAGAAAGTGGCGGAAGAGACCCCGCACCTGATCCACAAAGTGGCTATCGATCCGCTGGCAGGCCCAATGCCTTACCAGGGACGCGAGCTGGCCTTCAAACTGGGTCTGGAAGGTAAACTGGTGCAGCAATTCACCAAGATCTTCATGGGCCTGGCCAACATCTTCCTGGAGCGTGACCTGGCGCTGATCGAAATCAACCCGCTGGTGATCACTAAGCAGGGCGACCTGATCTGCCTCGACGGCAAACTGGGCGCTGACGGCAACGCACTGTTCCGCCAGGCTGACCTGCGCCAGATGCGCGACCAGTCTCAGGAAGATCCACGTGAAGCTCAGGCTGCACAGTGGGAACTGAACTACGTGGCACTCGATGGCAACATCGGCTGCATGGTTAACGGTGCGGGCCTGGCAATGGGCACCATGGACATCGTTAAACTGCACGGCGGCGAGCCGGCAAACTTCCTCGACGTGGGCGGCGGCGCGACCAAAGAGCGCGTGACCGAAGCCTTCAAAATCATCCTCTCTGACGACAACGTGAAAGCGGTTCTGGTGAACATCTTCGGCGGCATCGTACGTTGCGACCTGATCGCTGACGGCATTATCGGTGCGGTAGAAGAAGTGGGCGTAAATGTCCCGGTAGTGGTGCGTCTGGAAGGGAACAACGCTGAACTTGGCGCGAAAAAACTGGCTGACAGCGGCCTGAATATTATTGCAGCGAAAAGTCTGACGGATGCCGCTCAGCAGGTAGTTGCCGCAGTGGAGGGGAAATAATGTCCGTTTTAATTAATAAAGATACCAAGGTCATCTGCCAGGGCTTCACCGGTAGCCAGGGTTCATTCCACTCTGAGCAGGCGATTGCTTACGGTACGCAGATGGTTGGCGGCGTTACGCCAGGGAAAGGCGGCACCACTCACCTGGGCCTGCCGGTGTTCAACACCGTACGTGAAGCCGTAGAAGCGACGGGCGCCACCGCCACCGTGATCTACGTTCCGGCCCCGTTCTGCAAAGACTCCATTCTGGAAGCCATCGACGCAGGCATCAAACTGATCATCACCATCACCGAAGGTATCCCGACGCTGGATATGCTGACCGTGAAAGTGAAGCTGGACGAAGCGGGCGTGCGCATGATCGGGCCAAACTGCCCGGGCGTGATCACCCCAGGTGAATGCAAAATCGGCATCATGCCGGGTCACATTCACAAGCCAGGCAAAGTGGGCATCGTCTCCCGTTCCGGTACTCTGACCTATGAAGCGGTTAAACAGACCACCGACTACGGTTTCGGCCAGTCCACCTGTGTGGGCATCGGCGGCGACCCAATCCCGGGCTCTAACTTCATCGACATCCTGAAGCTGTTCCAGGAAGATCCGCAGACCGAAGCGATTGTGATGATCGGTGAAATCGGCGGCAGCGCGGAAGAAGAAGCCGCTGCGTACATCAAAGACCACGTGACCAAGCCGGTTGTGGGCTACATCGCGGGTGTGACTGCGCCGAAAGGCAAGCGTATGGGCCATGCGGGCGCCATCATCGCGGGCGGCAAAGGTACTGCGGATGAAAAATTCGCGGCGCTGGAAGCAGCAGGCGTGAAAACCGTTCGCAGCCTGGCTGACATCGGTGAAGCCCTGAAATCCATCATTAAGTAAATCCTCTCTGCTCCCCGTGCGGGGAGCTTTGACATAATAAATGTCCGTTTCGACATGGTTGGCCATCGTAAGATGGCCTTTTTTTTGGCGGTGAGAAACAAACCGGTAACATTACTGTGTTAATTTCCGGATTATCAAAAGTAAAATATTTGTAATAAAAAGCGCTGATAAAAATAGAATAAAAAAACAGTGTGAAATGACCAGCATTAATAGTTCGGAATTATTAAAAAGTTGATTCTATTTCCGCGTTAATTTAAATCACCTTTATTTATATTTCCTCCTTTCATCGATAACGATCAATAGCATATTTAAACATATCGTTAACATTACGCCTATTGCGTTTACTATGTGGATACACCCTTAACACGCCTGCGCAATATTGATTTATATCAATATTTAATACCTGGAAAAGGGCGTCAAAAAGCGTTAAATTGCTCCCGATCAATTTGGTTGAAAAGTGGTAAAGTCGCTATATATTGATCGCTGTCGTAAAACGTAAAGCGCTTTCAATAAAAACCTGTTTATTGTAAGGGTTTTGCGGCGTAATATATTTGCGGGATCAATTTCGGGTTTTAATTAACGTATCTGTAACTTTTCATCATGGCTTTTTCCTCCTGGGAAGATTAAGTAACGAAGAAAGGATGCGGATAATTTTTTGTATTGGGGCATGTGTGTGGATCTTTTCTAGCAGGATCCACTCCCGGAGTCTTCATGCGATGAGCAAGGAGTCATGATGTTAGATGTAGTCGAACTGTCGCGCTTACAGTTTGCCTTGACCGCGATGTACCACTTCCTTTTTGTGCCACTGACGCTCGGTATGGCGTTCCTGCTGGCCATTATGGAAACGGTCTACGTCCTTTCCGGCAAACAGATTTATAAAGATATGACCAAGTTCTGGGGCAAGTTGTTTGGTATCAACTTTGCGCTGGGCGTGGCCACCGGTCTGACCATGGAGTTCCAGTTCGGGACTAACTGGTCTTACTATTCCCACTATGTCGGGGATATCTTCGGTGCGCCGCTGGCCATTGAAGGTCTGATGGCCTTCTTCCTCGAATCCACCTTTGTAGGTCTGTTCTTCTTTGGCTGGGATCGTCTGGGTAAAGTGCAGCATATGGCTGTGACCTGGCTGGTCGCCTTAGGCTCTAACCTGTCCGCACTGTGGATCCTGGTAGCCAACGGCTGGATGCAGAACCCTATCGCGTCAGATTTTAACTTCGAAACCATGCGTATGGAGATGGTCAGCTTCTCCGAGCTGGTGCTGAACCCGGTCGCTCAGGTGAAATTTGTTCACACTGTGGCATCCGGCTATGTCTGTGGCGCAATGTTCGTCATGGGGATCAGCGCCTACTACATGCTGCGTGGTCGTGACTTCGCCTTTGCTAAGCGCTCCTTCGCCATTGCGGCGAGCTTCGGTATGGCGGCTATCCTCTCTGTTATCGTGCTGGGTGATGAATCCGGTTACGAGATGGGCGACGTGCAGAAAACCAAACTGGCGGCGATCGAAGCAGAGTGGGAAACCCAACCGGCTCCGGCAGCCTTCACCCTGTTTGGTATTCCCGACCAGGATGCGCAGGAAAACCACTTTGCTATTCAGATCCCTTATGCGTTGGGCATCATTGCCACCCGCTCTGTGGATACGCCGGTTATCGGTCTGAAAGATCTGCTGGTGCAGCATGAAGAGCGGATCCGTAACGGGATGAAAGCTTACTCTCTGCTGGAACAGCTGCGTGCCGGTTCTGCCGATCCGTCCGTTCGCGATCAATTTAACGACGTGAAAAAAGACCTCGGTTACGGCCTGCTGCTGAAACGCTATACCCCGAACGTCTCTGACGCGACGGAAGAGCAAATCCAGATGGCGACCAAAGACTCGATTCCACGCGTTGCACCACTGTACTTCGCGTTCCGTATCATGGTTGGTTGCGGCATCATCATGCTGCTGATCATTGGCGCCTCCTTCTGGTCGGTCATTCGTAACCGTATCGGTCAGCGTAAATGGCTGCTGCGTGCTGCGCTGTACGGCATGCCACTGCCGTGGATTGCCATCGAATCCGGCTGGTTTGTTGCGGAATACGGTCGTCAGCCGTGGGCTATCGGTGAGGTGCTGCCAACCGCGGTGGCCAACTCCTCCCTGACCGCCGGGGATCTGATTTTCTCCATGCTGCTGATTTGTGGCCTGTACACCCTGTTCCTGGTGGCTGAACTGTTCCTGATGTTCAAATTTGCGCGCCTTGGCCCAAGCAGCCTGAAAACCGGTCGCTACCACTACGAGCAGTCCACCGTGGCTTCTCAGCCGGCACGCTAAGACAGGAGTCGTCAAATGATCGATTATGAAGTATTGCGTTTTATCTGGTGGCTGCTGGTCGGGATCTTACTGATTGGTTTTGCGGTCACTGACGGTTTCGACATGGGGGTGGGCATGCTCACCCGCTTCCTCGGTCGTAATGATACCGAGCGTCGAATTATGATTAACTCCATCGCCCCACACTGGGACGGTAACCAGGTGTGGCTGATCACCGCAGGCGGCGCGCTGTTCGCTGCCTGGCCGATGGTCTACGCGGCGGCGTTCTCCGGCTTCTATGTGGCGATGATCCTGGTGCTGGCGTCGTTGTTCTTCCGTCCGGTCGGTTTTGACTACCGTTCGAAGATCGAAGACACCCGCTGGCGCAACATGTGGGACTGGGGCATCTTCATCGGTAGCTTCGTGCCGCCGCTGGTGATCGGCGTGGCGTTCGGCAACCTGCTGCAGGGCGTGCCGTTCCACCTCGATGAATACATGCGCCTGTACTACACCGGCAACTTCTTCCAGCTGCTGAACCCGTTCGGTCTGCTGGCGGGCGTGGTCAGCGTGGCGATGATCCTGACTCAGGGTGCCACCTATCTGCAGATGCGTACCGTGGGTGAACTGCACCTGCGCTCCCGCGCCGTCTCGCAGATTGCGGCTCTGGTGACCCTGGTCGGCTTCGCGCTGGCGGGTGTCTGGGTGATGTTCGGTATCGACGGTTACGTAGTGACATCGGCGATTAACCATACCGCGCCGTCTAACCCGCTGACCAAAGAAGTGGCACGTCAGGCAGGTGCCTGGCTGGTGAACTTCAATAATATGCCGGTTCTGTGGGCTATCCCGGCACTGGGCGTGGTGCTGCCGCTGCTGACCCTGCTGACTTCCCGCATGGAAAAAGGCGCATGGGCCTTCGTCTTCTCCTCATTGACGCTGGCGTGCATCATCCTGACGGCCGGTATCGCGATGTTCCCATTCGTGATGCCATCCAGCACCATGATGAATGCTAGCCTGACGATGTGGGATGCCACCTCAAGTCAGATGACGCTGAACCTGATGACGTTTGTGGCTGCCGTGTTCGTACCGCTCATTCTGGCCTACACCACCTGGTGTTACTGGAAAATGTACGGTCGTATCACGAAAGAACATATCGAAAGTAATTCTCACTCTATGTATTAAGGAAGGAGCTGAATATGTGGTATTTCGCATGGATTTTAGGAACGCTTCTTGCCTGTGCATTTGGTGTGATCACCGCCCTGGCGCTTGAGCACGTTGAAGCGTCCAAAGCTGGTGAAGAAAAACACTGATGATCGCGTATCTCTACGGGATCATGGACAAGCGCCCGCTGAGGGCGCTTTCCTTAGTGATGGCGTTACTGCTGGCGGGTTGCATCTTCTGGGACCCGTCGCGCTTTGCGGCGAAGACCAGCGAGCTGGAAATCTGGCACGGTTTTCTCATCATGTGGGCAGTGTGCGCCGGGGTGATCCACGGCGTCGGCTTTCGCCCGAAAGCCTTACTCTGGCAGGGCATCTTCTGCCCGCTGCTGGCGGATGTGATCCTGCTGGTGGGCCTGATTTTCTTTTTCAGCTGAATAAGAACTATCCGTTAATATTATGGGCTTACCCTGGCCCATAAAAATTTACTCTCTGTTTACTTTCCCCCATTCCAAACCACCATTCCCGCGCGTATAGTAGCGAAGTTTAGAAGATCTGACCCTTTTTGTATTACCGGGATGTAAAGTGAATACAACGCTATTTCGATGGCCGGTGCGTGTCTACTACGAAGATACGGATGCCGGTGGTGTGGTGTACCACGCCAGCTACGTTGCCTTTTATGAACGAGCACGCACTGAAATGCTGCGCCATCATCACTTTAGCCAGCAGGTTCTGTTGGCGGAGCGAGTTGCCTTCGTGGTACGCAAGATGACGCTGGAGTATTTTGCGCCCGCCAGACTCGACGATATGCTCGAAGTCCAAACGGAAATAACATCAATGCGCGGGACCTCAATGGTTTTCACGCAGCGGATCGTCAATGCAGAAAACACGGTACTGAACGAAGCTGAAGTCCTGATCGTCTGTGTTGATCCAATCATCATGAAGCCTCGTGCGCTTCCTAAGTCTATTGTCGCGGAGTTTAAGCAGTGACTGACATGAATATCCTTGATTTGTTCCTGAAGGCTAGCCTTCTGGTTAAACTTATCATGTTCATTTTAATTGGTTTTTCTATCGCCTCCTGGGCCATCATTATCCAGAGAACCCGTATCCTCAATGCGGCAACCCGTGAAGCGGAAGCCTTTGAAGATAAGTTCTGGTCCGGTATCGAACTTTCCCGTTTGTATCAGGAAAGCCAGGGGCGTCGTGAAAACCTCTCCGGCTCCGAGCAAATTTTCTATAGCGGCTTTAAAGAGTTTGCCCGTTTGCACCGCGCTAACAACCATGCGCCGGAAGCGGTCGTTGAAGGGGCATCCCGTGCGATGCGTATTTCAATGAACCGTGAACTGGAAACGCTGGAAACGCACATTCCGTTCCTCGGCACCGTCGGTTCCATTAGCCCGTATATCGGTCTGTTTGGTACGGTCTGGGGGATCATGCACGCCTTTATCGCCCTGGGTGCGGTAAAACAGGCGACGCTGCAGATGGTTGCACCGGGTATCGCAGAAGCACTGATCGCGACCGCTATCGGCCTGTTCGCTGCTATTCCTGCGGTAATGGCGTACAACCGCCTGAATCAGCGCGTGAACAAACTGGAACTGAACTACGACAACTTCATGGAAGAGTTCACCGCGATTCTGCACCGCCAGGCGTTTACCAGTACCGAGAGTAACAAGGGGTAAACCATGGCCAGACAGCGTGGACGGGGTCGTCGCGAACTGAAGTCCGAAATCAACATTGTACCGCTGCTGGACGTGCTGCTGGTGCTGCTGCTGATCTTTATGGCCACAGCACCCATCATCACCCAGAGCGTTGAGGTTGATCTGCCGGATGCGACAGAATCTCAGGCTGTAAGTAGCAATGACGATCCACCGGTCATCATTGAAGTATCCGGAGTAGGGCAGTACAGCGTGGTGGTTGAAAAGGATCGTCTCGATCAACTCCCGCCGGAGCAGGTCATTGCCGAAGCGCAACGACGTCTGCAGTCCAATCCGAAAACGGTCTTCTTAATCGGTGGTGCGAAAGACGTGCCTTACGATGAAATTATAAAGGCGCTGAACCTGTTGCATAGCGCGGGCGTTAAGTCAGTCGGCTTGATGACGCAGCCTATTTGATCATCTGCGTACACAACAGAGTTTTTGGGAACCCATAGTGTCAAAGGCAACCGAACAAAACGATAAGCTTAAGCGGGCGATCATTATCTCGGCGGTGCTGCATGTCATTCTTTTTGCAGCACTGATCTGGAGTTCGTTCGATGAGCATCTCGATACCGCTGCTGGCGGTGGGGGAGGTTCATCCATCGATGCCGTGATGGTCGATCCCGGCGCGGTGGTGCAAAACTATAACCGCCAGCAACAGCAGCAGGCGAGTGCAAAACGTGCTGAAGAGCAACGCGAAAAGCAGGCGCAACAGCAGGCGGAAGAGCTGCGTGAAAAGCAGGCCGCCGAGCAGGAACGTCTGAAGCAGCTTGAGAAAGAACGTTTGCAGGCGCAGGAAGCGGCGAAAGAGCAGGCGGAGCAGCAAAAACAGGCGGAAGCCGCAGCGAAGCAAGCGCAGGAAAAACAGAAGCAGGCGGAAGAGGCAGCAGCCAAAGCCGCAGCGGATGCCAAAGCGCAGGCAGATGCTCAGGCGAAACAAGCTGCTGAAGCGGCAAAACAGGCCGCGGATGCCGCTGCATTAGCCGCGAAAAAAGCCGCTGCCGATGCGCAAAAACAGGCTGAAGCTGAAGCCGCCAAAGCTGCTGCTGATGCGAAGAAGAAAGTAGAAGCCGAAGCTGCGAAGAAAGCTGCTGCTGACGCGAAGAAAAAAGCGGAAGCGGAAGCAGCCAAACAAGCAGCCCAGGAAGCCGAGAAGAAAGCGGCTGCCGACGCGGCTAAAAAGGCTGCTGCAGCAGAAAAAGCCGCAGCTGAAAAAGCTGCTGCTGCCGAGAAAGCGGCCGCTGAGAAGAAAGCCGCTGCGGCAGAAAAAGCAGCTGCAGATAAAAAAGCCGCTGCAGATAAGAAAGCAGCTGCCGATAAAGCAGCTGCTGACAAAGCTGCCGCCGCGAAAGCCGCAGCAGCGAAAAAAGCCGCCGCGGAAAAAGCTGCTGCATCGGACGTTGATGACCTGTTCGGCGATCTGAGCTCAGGTAAGAATGCGCCGAAAACAGGCGGTGGGGCTAAAGGAAGTAACGCAGCCCCGGCCGGAAGTGGTAACACTAAGAACAATGGTGCTTCTGGCGCTGAAATCAACGATTACAAGAACCAAATTGCGGCGGCTATATCCAGCAGGCTTAACGACAAATCATTGTATACAGGGAAAACATGCAAACTGCATATTAAACTGCATACTGATGGTACCGTGCTGAGCGTTGAGTCAGAAGGTGGCGATGACGCGTTATGTCAGGCTGCACTTGTGGCGGTGAATCAGGCAAAACTACCTAAGCCACCGACTCAGGCTGTCTATGAGGTATTCAAAGACGCCTCGCTGAACTTTAAGCCGTAAGCAGAACGGTAACGTTATCCGTTACCTGGTTCTGATAATGTTGTGTATTTGAGTTTGTTAACCTTCTGCTAGATTATCCAGAGCTGATTGTTCGGATAAGGGAGATATGATGAAGCAGGCATTACGATTAGCATTTGGCTTTTTAGTCCTGTTGACTGCAACAGTGCATGCAACAGTTAGCATTGACATTACCGACTGGAACGACTCGGCACGTCCGATTGGTGTGGTTCCATTCCAGTGGAAAGGGCCAGGTGCTGCGCCGGAAGATGTGGGTGGCATTGTTGCCGCTGACCTTCGCAACAGCGGTAAATTCAACCCGTTAGATCGTTCTCGTCTGCCACAGCAGCCGGGCACAGCGGCAGAGTTACAACCGGCGGCATGGTCTGCGCTGGGTATCGATGCGGTGGTCGTGGGTCAGGTTACGCCTAACCCGGACGGCGGTTATACCGTGGCTTACCAGCTGGTTGACACCGGTGGCGCACCGGGCACCGTGCTGGCGCAGAACACTTATAAAGTGAACAAGCAGTGGCTGCGTTATGCGGGTCACACGGCAAGCGACGAAGTGTTTGAGAAGCTGACCAGCATCAAAGGCGCGTTCCGCACCCGTATCGCTTATGTTGTGCAGACCAACGGCGGCCAGTTCCCGTACGAGCTGCGCGTCTCTGACTATGACGGTTACAACCAGTTCACCGTTCACCGTTCACCACAGCCGCTAATGTCACCGGCCTGGTCACCGGACGGTTCTAAGCTGGCCTACGTAACCTTCGAAAGCGGTCGTTCAGCGCTGGTTATCCAGACCCTGTCCAACGGCGCGGTGCGTCAGGTTGCCTCTTTCCCACGTCACAACGGGGCACCGGCCTTCTCGCCGGACGGTTCTAAACTGGCGTTTGCGCTGTCTAAAACCGGTAGCCTGAACCTGTACGTAATGGACATCGGTTCCGGTCAGATCCGTCAGGTCACCGACGGTCGCAGCAACAACACCGAACCAACCTGGTTCCCGGACAGCCAGAACCTGGCCTTTACCTCTGACCAGGCGGGTCGTCCACAGGTTTATAAAGTTAATGTTAACGGCGGTGCACCGCAGCGTATCACCTGGGAAGGTTCACAGAACCAGGACGCAGACGTGAGCGCTGACGGTAAGTTTATGGTAATGGTCAGCTCGGCCGGTGGTCAGCAGCACATTGCCAAACAAGATCTGGGTGGTGGTGGCGTACAAGTTTTATCGTCAACCTTCCTGGATGAAACGCCAAGTCTGGCACCTAACGGCACTATGGTTATCTACAGCTCTTCTCAGGGGATGGGATCGGTGCTGAATCTGGTTTCTACAGATGGGCGTTTCAAAGCGCGTATTCCGGCAACTGATGGACAGGTAAAATCACCTGCCTGGTCGCCGTACCTGTAATAATAATTAATTGAATAATAAAGGAATCATAGAAATGCAACTGAACAAAGTGCTGAAAGGGCTGATGATCGCTCTGCCTGTTATGGCAATCGCAGCGTGTTCTTCTAACAAGAACGCAAGCAACGACCAGAGCGGCGAAGGCATGATGGGTGCCGGCACCGGTATGGACGCAAACGCCAATGGCAATATGTCTTCTGAAGAGCAAGCGCGTCTTCAGATGCAACAGCTGCAGCAGAACAACATTGTTTACTTCGATCTGGACAAGTTCGACATTCGTTCTGACTTCGCTGCGATGCTGGATGCGCACGCTAACTTCCTGCGTAGCAACCCGTCTTACAAAGTCACCGTAGAAGGTCACGCGGACGAACGTGGTACTCCTGAGTACAACATCTCTCTGGGTGAGCGTCGTGCTAACGCCGTTAAAATGTACCTGCAGGGTAAAGGCGTTTCTGCTGACCAGATCTCCATCGTTTCTTACGGTAAAGAAAAACCTGCAGTACTGGGTCACGACGAAGCGGCTTACTCCAAAAACCGTCGTGCCGTACTGGTTTACTAAGAGAATTGCATGAGCAGTAACTTCAGACATCATCTGTTGAGTCTGTCGTTACTGGTTGGTATAGCGGCCCCCTGGGCCGCTTTTGCTCAGGCACCAATCAGTAGTGTCGGCTCAGGCTCGGTAGAAGACCGGGTCACCCAACTCGAGCGTATTTCTAATGCTCACAGCCAGCTTTTAACCCAACTTCAGCAGCAGCTCTCTGACAACCAAACCGATATTGACTCACTGCGCGGACAGATTCAGGAAAGCCAGTATCAGCTCAATCAGGTTGTGGAGCGTCAGAAGCAGATCCTGCTGCAGATGGATAGCCTGAATAATGGCGGCGCAGCAGCGCAACCAGCAACAGGCGATCAAAGCGGCGCAGCTGGTGCAGCGGCAACGCCTCAGGCTGACGCGTCAGCCTCAGCAGGGGCGCCTGTACAGAGCGGTGACGCGAATACTGACTACAATGCGGCAATCGCCCTGGTGCAGGATAACTCGCACCAGGACGAGGCGATGGCGGCGTTTCAGAACTTCGTGAAGAAATACCCTGATTCAACCTACCAGCCCAATGCGAACTATTGGCTGGGACAGTTGAATTACAACAAGGGTAAAAAAGACGACGCGGCATTCTATTTTGCCTCCGTGGTAAAAAATTACCCGAAATCACCGAAAGCGCCTGACGCGATGTACAAGGTCGGGGTGATCATGCAGGACAAAGGCGATACCGCGAAAGCGAAGGCCGTCTTCCAGCAGGTGGTCACTAAGTTCCCGGGCACCGAAGGTGCGAAACAAGCGCAAAAACGTCTTGCTGCGATGGGATGATTGCCGGATGACCAGAAATCGCGTTTTTTCTGGTCTTGCCGCATACTTCCTAAGCAGTTAAGTGATATTCATCAAAATATTAGTTGCGCAGAATTCTTAAATCAGTAATATATGCCGCCGTTGCCAAGGGATATCAAACAGCCCAAAAGCAGCCAAAATAGTGGGTCGTTAGCTCAGTTGGTAGAGCAGTTGACTTTTAATCAATTGGTCGCAGGTTCGAATCCTGCACGACCCACCACTAATAGCAGTTCCGGCAGTACAGAGTGGGTGATTAGCTCAGTTGGTAGAGCATCTCCTTTACACGGAGGGGGTCGGCGGTTCGAGCCCGTCATCACCCACCACTCGGGTCGTTAGCTCAGTTGGTAGAGCAGTTGACTTTTAATCAATTGGTCGCAGGTTCGAATCCTGCACGACCCACCAATCTTTTTGATTGGTGCCGAGTAAAAATTTCAGGCAACACCCGAATGGGTCGTTAGCTCAGTTGGTAGAGCAGTTGACTTTTAATCAATTGGTCGCAGGTTCGAATCCTGCACGACCCACCAGCCTGAAAAGAATTAAGCAGTACATCCCGCAAGGGGTCGTTAGCTCAGTTGGTAGAGCAGTTGACTTTTAATCAATTGGTCGCAGGTTCGAATCCTGCACGACCCACCAATGTAAAAAGGCGCCCTAAAGGCGCCTTTTTGCTATCCAGCCCGATGACATTTCTCTTCAGATTCGCTATCTTGTTTAGTATACAAAACACAATAGCCATTCATTTTGCTGTGTCGCGCAAAATAAAGGCGATGTTGTTAAGCCAGTAAAACGAGAAGCCAAAATGAGTGTGATGTTTGATCCTGAAGCCGCCATCTATCCTTTCCCGCCTAAGCCGGTCCCGCTGAGTCTGGACGAAAAGCAGTTTTACCGCGAAAAGATCAAGCGCTTGCTCAAAGAGCGCGACGCGGTGATGGTGGCGCACTACTACACTGATCCGGAAATTCAGCAGCTGGCAGAAGAGACCGGCGGCTGTATATCGGACTCGCTGGAGATGGCGCGCTTCGGTGCAAAACATCCCGCTTCAACGTTGCTGGTGGCCGGTGTGCGTTTTATGGGTGAGACGGCAAAAATCCTTAGCCCGGAAAAAACCATTCTGATGCCGACCCTGAACGCAGAGTGCTCGCTCGATTTAGGCTGCCCGATCGACGAATTCTCCGCCTTCTGCGACGCCCATCCCGACAGAACGGTGGTGGTCTACGCCAACACCTCCGCCGCGGTCAAAGCGCGTGCCGACTGGGTGGTGACCTCCAGCATCGCTGTCGAACTGATTGAGCATCTCGACAGCCTCGGGGAGAAAATTATCTGGGCGCCGGACAAGCATCTGGGTAACTATGTCCAGAAACAGACCGGGGCAGATATTCTGTGCTGGCAGGGCGCCTGTATCGTCCATGACGAGTTTAAAACCCAGGCGCTGGAGCGTATGAAGAGTCTCTACCCGGATGCCGCCGTGCTGGTCCATCCGGAGTCGCCACAGGCGATCGTCAACATGGCGGATGCCGTGGGTTCAACCAGCCAGCTGATTGCTGCCGCGAAAACGCTGCCGCATCGCCAGCTGATCGTTGCCACCGATCGCGGCATCTTCTACAAAATGCAGCAGGCGGTGCCGGAGAAAGAGCTGCTGGAAGCGCCGACAGCGGGCGAGGGGGCAACCTGTCGCAGCTGCGCGCACTGTCCGTGGATGGCAATGAACGGGCTGAAAGCCATCGCAGACGGGCTGGAGTCGGGCGGCGCGGCGCATGAAATCCATGTAGATGCGGCGCTGCGGGAAGGGGCGTTAATTCCGCTTAACCGGATGCTGGATTTTGCGGCTACACTACGTCCTTAAGCAACGTAACGTAACGCTGAGGGAAAAAGATGGATTTTTTTAGCACGCAAAACATTCTGGTACATATACCGATTGGCGCTGGCGGCTATGACTTGTCATGGATTGAAGCCGTCGGGACGATAGCGGGTCTGCTCTGTATCTGGCTCGCCAGTCTGGAGAAGATCGTCAACTACGCGTTTGGCCTGGTGAACGTCACGCTGTTCGCCATCATCTTCTTTCAGATCCAGCTGTATGCCAGCCTGCTGCTGCAACTGTTCTTCTTCGTGGCCAATATCTATGGCTGGTACGCCTGGTCGCGGCAGAACAGCCAGCAGGAGGCGGAACTGCAGATCCGCTGGCTGCCGTTGCCTAAAGCCCTCGGCTGGCTGGCCGCCTGCGTGGTGGCTATCGGCCTGATGACGGTCTATATCGACCCGGTGTTCGCCTTCCTGACCCGCGTGGCGGTGTCGGTGATGAGCAGCCTGGGCCTGAACGTCACCATGCCGGAGCTGCAGCCTGATGCCTTCCCGTTCTGGGATTCGTGCATGATGGTGCTGTCGATTGCCGCCATGATCCTGATGACCCGCAAATATGTCGAAAACTGGCTGCTGTGGGTGATCATCAATGTGATAAGCGTGGTGATCTTTGCCCTGCAGGGCGTCTATGCCATGTCGCTGGAGTACATGATCCTCACCTTTATTGCCCTGAACGGCAGCAGGATGTGGATTAACAGCGCGCGTGAACGAGGTTCCCACGCGCTGGCACGTTAATGGTGATGATGGGCGTGGCCGGACTGGATATCGTTAAGGTGACAGTCCGGTCCGTTACAGGGGGTGTATTCCATCTGGATAGTGCTGTGCGCGATGGCGTAATGGTGCTCCAGGAAATGCTGGATACGCCCCAGTAACGCATCGTGATCGTGAGGAGGAACGACCTGCACATGTAGGGTCATCAGCGGCTTTTCGCCCACCATCCAGACGTGAATATGATGCACGTCGCGCACTTCAGGAATAGAGCGGGTTAAGTTGCGCTTTAACGCCGGAATATCCAGCGACGCCGGCGCACCCTCCAGCAGCTCATTCACACTCTCCTGCAATAACCGCCAGGCGCTGCGTAACACCAGACACGAGACAACAATCGACAGGATCGGGTCTATCGGCGTCCAGCCCGTCCAGAGGATCACCAGCGCCGCAACGATGGCTCCCACCGAACCCAGCAGATCCCCCAGCACGTGTAGCGCCGCCGCCCGCACGTTGAGATTTTTCTCCTCACTGCCGCGATGCAAAATCCAGAACGCCAGGATATTGGCGATAAGCCCGGCAACCGCCACGACCATCATGGTCACGCCCGCAACAGGCTGAGGGTACCGGAACCGTTGGAAGGCTTCCCAGACAATTAAAATGGTGATCAATACCAGCGCGATGGCGTTAACGAATGCAGCAAGCGTCGTGAGGCGCAGCCAGCCAAAGGTGCGGCCATGGCTCGGCGGGAGACGGGCAAATACCACCGCCAGTAGCGCAAACAGCAGTGCAGCCGCGTCCGTTAACATATGCCCGGCATCAGCCAACAGCGCCAGTGAGCCAGAAATCAGCCCGCCGATCACCTCGATGATCATAAAGGTGGCGGTGACGCCGAACGCCAGCATTAAGCGTTTAGCATTTCCATCCTGCGAAGAAGGGGTATGTGAGTGGGTGTGCGCCATGAATCCTATCCCGGTCCATTATTATTGTAAGTGTAGCGTTTTTAACATCTTGCACAAAAAATAAAGGAGAGCCGTAGCTCTCCTTCATCATAACCGCATTACCGTTGATTACTGGGTAGTGCCGTCAGTTTTTTGTTCTTGCGGAGTTCGTTCAGAATCGACTTTACCGGACTGATCCGGGCATTTACCGTCTTTACACATCGAATTCTTGTGCTGATCGTCCTTGGTCATGCCGTCATTACCCATCTTGCTTGGGTCATCATTACCCATGATGGAATTAGAGCCACCCGTTGTAGAGCTATTGCCGCTACCGGTAGTCGTACCGCTAGTGGTGGCGTTAGTACCATCAGGATTTAACATGGTGCCGCTGCCGCCGCTGGTTGTACCTGTGGTACCAGAACCCGTATTAATCTGGCTGTTACCGGTATTATTTGGAGCAATATTCTGATGCGCATCAGGCGCTACTGCTCCGGCATCCGCCGCGGCATTTGCCTGGCCGTTATTGGTGCTGGAGCCTGTGTCTGCTGCCAGCGCCGCACCACTTGCCATGGTGAGCGAAGCTGTCAGGAAAAGAGTGGCGAGTTTAGTCATTTTCATCATGCTGCTCCTGTTCTGGTCGTTATGTTCTGGATAACTTCTTTCCACAGTGCATATGCGAAATCGATATACTGCTCAGTGGTTAAAGATGCCATGATCCATACTTAGGTCAGTATGGAATCTCAATAAACGTAATAAATGCAGTGCATACAGTTAAAAAGTTTAGGGTGTATCTCGCTTTTCGCTACTTTGTGGGGTTTTTTAAGCGAATTCCAGGATTTATCTGTGCGTAGTGTAAAAGCCAGTTTACACTTCCTGACTGACAAGATAGATTGAAGGGATTGCATTCGTTTATAAAAATATGGCAACGCTGGAAAGAACATGAATTATCAGAATGACGATTTACGTATTAAAGAGATCAATGAGTTATTACCCCCTGTAGCACTCCTTGAAAAGTTTCCTGCCACCGAAAATGCTGCCAACACCGTTTCTCATGCCCGTAAAGCGATCCATAAGATCCTGAAAGGTAATGACGATCGTCTGCTGGTGGTGATCGGTCCATGCTCCATTCACGATCCTGCGGCGGCGAAAGAGTATGCCGCGCGTCTGCTGACGCTGCGCGAGACGCTGAAAGATGAGCTGGAAATTGTCATGCGCGTCTACTTTGAAAAACCGCGTACCACCGTGGGCTGGAAAGGGCTGATCAACGATCCGCATATGGATGGCAGCTTCCAGATCAACGACGGCCTGCGCATCGCCCGTAAGCTGCTGCTGGATATTAACGACAGCGGCCTGCCGGCGGCGGGTGAGTTCCTCGACATGATCACCCCGCAATATCTGGCAGACCTGATGAGCTGGGGCGCAATTGGCGCACGTACTACCGAATCTCAGGTTCACCGCGAGCTGGCATCTGGTCTTTCCTGCCCGGTGGGCTTCAAAAACGGCACCGATGGCACCATCAAAGTGGCGATCGACGCCATCAATGCTGCCGGGGCGCCGCACTGCTTCCTCTCCGTCACCAAATGGGGTCACTCCGCTATTGTAAATACCAGCGGTAACGGCGACTGCCATATCATTCTGCGCGGCGGCAAAGAGCCTAACTACAGCGCGGCGCACGTGGCAGAAGTGAAGGCGGGCCTCGATAAAGCGGGTCTGGCTGCACAGGTGATGATCGACTTCAGCCATGCCAACTCCAGCAAGCAGTTTAAAAAGCAGATGGACGTTAGCACCGATGTCTGCCAGCAGATTGCGGGCGGTGAAAAGGCGATTATTGGGGTGATGATTGAGAGCCACCTGGTGGAAGGCAATCAGAATCTGGAAGGCAGCGAGCCGCTGGTTTACGGTAAGAGCGTAACCGATGCCTGCATCGGCTGGGACGACACTGAAACGGTGTTGCGTCAGCTGGCGAACGCAGTGAAAGCCCGTCGCGGCTAAAAAAATGCCGGATAAGCATCCGGCATTCAGAACCTAAGGCCCGGCCATCGCGACCGGGCTTTTTTATTACTTAGCTTTACCCTGGTTCGCAACGGCCGCAGCTTTAGCCGCGATCTCGTCAGCGTTACCCAGATAGTAGTGCTTGATTGGTTTGAAGTTTTCGTCGAACTCATACACCAGCGGTACGCCGGTTGGGATGTTCAGCTCGAGGATCTCGTCTTCGCCCATGTTGTCCAGGTATTTCACCAGCGCACGCAGGGAGTTACCGTGAGCCGCGATGATCACGCGCTCGCCGCTTTTCAGGCGTGGCAGAATGGTTTCGTTCCAGTAAGGCACAACGCGATCGATGGTCAGCGCCAGGCTTTCAGTCTGTGGCAGTTCAGCATCGGTCAGTTTCGCGTAACGCGGGTCGTGGCCCGGGTAGCGCTCGTCATCTTTGGTCAGCTCTGGTGGTGTTACCGCGAAGCCGCGACGCCACTGTTTAACCTGCTCGTCACCGTATTTTTCTGCGGTTTCTGCTTTGTTCAGACCCTGCAGCGCACCGTAGTGACGCTCGTTCAGTTTCCAGGATTTCTCAACTGGCAGCCAGGCCTGATCCAGTTCGTCCAGCACGTTCCACAGGGTGTGGATGGCACGTTTCAGCACGGAGGTATAAGCAAAATCGAAGCTGAAGCCTTCGTCTTTCAGCAGCTTGCCAGCCGCTTTCGCTTCGCCAACGCCTTTTTCGGACAGGTCAACATCATACCAACCGGTAAAACGGTTTTCGTTGTTCCACTGGCTTTCGCCATGACGTACCAGAACCAGCTTAGTTACAGCCATATTTTACTCCTCCAGAACAAGCATTATTTGAATGATAACAATTCTCATTATATTGCCGCAGCTGAGCCACGGGCAACGCTTAACCCTAACCATAGCGAAAATAGTGTCGCAGTGTAAGATGCTTGTGAATGAGGGGTTGTGATTTTGTCCGTAACTGACGCTATTTTCAGCAAGATGGATAAAAAAAGCCCTCCTGCTGGAGGGCCGGTTTTTATTGCGCAGTAAAGTGATATTCCGTCACGCTGACGTAGGTTTCACCCGGGTGCAGCACGCAGTCTGGCTGCGGCCATTCCGGGTGGTTCGGGCTGTCCGGTAAGAACTCGCTTTCCAGCGCCAGGCCTTGCCAGGCCCGGTACTCACCGTCTTCCCGCGCCGGAGTGCCGTCGAGGAAATTACCAGAATAGAACTGCAGGGCAGGGGCGGTGGTGTAGACCGTCATCTGCAGCTTTTCATCGGCAGACCACAGGTGCGCCGCAGGCTGGCCGAGATCGCCCTGGGCATCGAGCAGGAAAGCATGATCGTAACCTTTCACCTTGCGCTGATCGTCATCCACCAGGAAATCCTCGGCAATGGCTTTGCTGGTGCGGAAATCAAAGCTGGTGCCTTCAACCGCTTTTAACCCTTCCTGCGGGATCCCCATCTCATCAACCGGCAGATACCTCTGGGCCAGCAGTTGCAGCTTATGATTGCGCACGTCGCTGCAGTCGCCGTCGAGGTTGAAGTAAGCGTGGTTGGTCAGGTTGACCGGGCAGGGCTTGTCTACCGTTGCGCGGTACTCAATGGCGATCCGGTTATCTTCCGTTAAGCGATAATGGACGCTCGTCTCACAGTTACCCGGGTAGCCCTGATCGCCATCCGGGGAGTGGAGGGTCAGCAGCGCTTCGCCATCATTCTGCTTGATAATGCGCCAGCGACGCTTGTCGAAGCCGTCCGGGCCGCCGTGAAGCTGGTTTTCACCCTGGCTCGGCAGCAGCGCATAGCTCACGCCGCCAAGCTCAAAGTGGCTTTTAGCGATACGGTTGGCGTAACGGCCCACCGAGGCGCCAAGGAACGCGGTTTGTTCAATGTATTGCTCAGGCGACGCGCAGCCGAGCAGGGTTTCGCGCACGCTGCCATCACGCATCGGGACGCGGGCTGACAGGAGCGTGGCGCCCCAGTCCATCAGCGTCACCACCATCCCGGCGCTATTGCGCAGGGTTAACAGGCGGTACGGCAGGCCGTCAGGGGCGAGAGCAGGGGTTTCGTTTAGCACTGGCCAGCTCCTTGTGAGGCGTTGCAGACGTAGAAGGTCTCTTTGATGCCGGTTTTGGCTTCATACTGCTGTTCAACAGCCTGCTGCACTACCGGAACCAACTCTTCCGGCACCAGCGCCACCACGCAGCCACCGAAACCTCCTCCGGTCATGCGTACGCCGCCCTGTTCACCAATCGCCGCTTTCACAATCTCCACCAGGGTGTCGATCTGCGGCACGGTGATTTCGAAATCATCGCGCATGGAGGCATGGGACTCGGCCATCAGCTCACCCATACGACGCAGATCGCCTTTCTCCAGCGCCGCCGCCGCTTCCACGGTACGGGCGTTTTCGGTCAGGACGTGACGAACGCGTTTCGCCACCACCGCATCCAGCTGGTGAGCCACTTTATTGAACTCAGTGAGCGAGACATCACGCAGCGCAGGCTGCTGGAAGAAGCGCGCGCCGGTTTCGCACTGCTCGCGGCGGGTGTTGTACTCGCTACCGACCAGAGTGCGTTTGAAATTACTGTTAATGATGATCACCGCCGCGCCTTTCGGCAGGCTGACCGCTTTGGTACCCAGCGAACGGCAGTCGATCAATAACGCGTGACCTTTTTTACCCAGCGCCGAGATCAGCTGATCCATGATGCCGCAGTTACAGCCGACGAACTGGTTCTCTGCTTCCTGGCCGTTAAGGGCGATTTGTGCCCCATCCAGCGGCAGGTGATACAGCTGCTGGAAGACGGTGCCGACGGCTACTTCCAGCGAGGCGGATGAGCTTAAGCCCGCGCCCTGCGGCACGTTGCCGCTGATCACCAGATCCGCGCCGCCAAAATTTTTGTTGCGCTTCTGCAGGTGTTTTACCACGCCGCGAACGTAGTTCGACCACTGCTGGCTGTCATGCTCAACAATCGGCGCATCCAGCGAGAACTCGTCGATTTGGTTGTCATAATCCGCCGCCAGCACGCGTACCTTGCGGTCGTCGCGTTTCGCGCAGCTGATCACCGTCTGGTAATCAATGGCGCAGGGCAGCACGAAACCGTCGTTGTAGTCGGTGTGCTCGCCGATCAGGTTAACGCGGCCAGGCGCCTGAATCGCGTGAGTGGCAGGGTAGCCGAACTTTTCAGCAAACAGGGCGTGGGTTTTATCTTTCAGAGTCATTGTTATTCTCCGGATTCGCGAAAATGGACATCACTCACTGCACGCAGGCGCTCTGCGGCCTGTTCAGCCGTCAGGTCACGCTGGGTCTCTGCCAGCATCTCGTAACCGACCATAAATTTACGTACGGTTGCGGAGCGCAGCAGCGGCGGATAAAAGTGGGCGTGCAGCTGCCAGTGTTGATTCTCTTCGCCATTAAACGGCGCGCCGTGCCAGCCCATGGAATAGGGGAAGGAGCACTGGAACAGATTGTCATAACGGCTGGTCAGCTTTTTCAGCGCCAGGGCCAGATCGCTGCGCTGGGCCTCGCTCAGATCGGTGATCCGCAGAACATGCGCTTTCGGCAGCAGAAGTGTTTCGAATGGCCACGCCGCCCAGTACGGCACCACGGCTAACCAGTGCTCGGTCTCCACCACGGTGCGGCTACCGTCGGCCAGCTCGCGCTGGACGTAGTCCAGCAGCATCGGCGACTGCTGCTCAGCGAAATAGGCTTTTTGCAGGCGATCTTCCCGCTCCACTTCGTTGGGCATGAAGCTGTTGGCCCACACCTGGCCGTGCGGATGGGGGTTGGAGCAACCCATCGCCGCGCCTTTATTCTCGAAGACCTGCACCCACGGATAGCTCTGCCCCAGCTCGGCGGTCTGTTCCTGCCAGGTTTTCACCACCTCGGTCAGGGCCTCAACGCTCAGTTCCGGCAGGGTTTTGCTGTGATCCGGCGAGAAGCAGATCACCCGGCTGGTGCCGCGTGCGCTTTCACAGCGCATCAGCGGATCCTCACTCTGCGGCGCGTCCGGCGTGTCGGTCATCAGGGCGGCAAAGTCATTAGTGAAAACGAAGGTGCCTTGGTAATCGGGGTTAACATCCCCGGTGACGCGGGTATTCCCCGGACAGAGGAAACAGTCCGGGTCGTGCTGGGGCAGCGTTTGTTTCGCTGGCGTTTCCTGCGCGCCCTGCCAGGGGCGCTTGGCGCGATGCGGAGAGACCAGGATCCACTGCCCGGTTAACGGATTAAAACGACGATGTGGGTGATCGACGGGGTTAAATGGGGTCATGACAGATCCTTAGTCCGGGTAACCCTGCGGGTGGCGAGACTGCCAGCGCCAGGTATCCTGTGCCATTTCATCGAGCGTGCGCGAGACACGCCAGTTAAGCTCTTTCTCGGCCTTGCTGGCATCCGCCCAGTAGGCAGGCAGATCGCCGTCGCGACGTGGGGCAAAGTGGTAGCTCACCGGTTTGCCACAGGCGGCGCTGAAGGCGTTAACCACATCCAGCACGCTGCTGCCGACGCCCGCGCCGAGATTATAAATATGGACGCCCGGTTTATCCGCCAGCTGCTGCATGGCCGCGACGTGACCGTCGGCGAGATCCATCACATGGATGTAATCGCGCACGCCGGTGCCGTCCGGGGTCGGGTAGTCGTTGCCGAACACCGCCAGCGAATCACGACGGCCCACCGCCACCTGAGCGATATACGGCATCAGGTTATTCGGAATACCCTGCGGATCTTCCCCCATATCCCCTGACGGATGCGCACCCACCGGGTTGAAATAACGCAGCAGGGCGATGCTCCACTCCGGCTGGGCTTTTTGCAGGTCGGTGAGGATCTGTTCCACCATCAGTTTGCTTTTGCCGTACGGACTTTGCGGCGTCCCGGTCGGGAAGCTTTCGGCATAAGGGATTTGCGGCTGGTCGCCATAGACGGTGGCCGAGGAGCTGAAGATGAAGTTTTTCACGCCCGCCGCGCGCATGGCAGAGACCAGACGCAGCGTACCGTTGACGTTGTTATCGTAATACTCCAGCGGTTTCGACACCGACTCGCCGACGGCTTTCAGCCCGGCAAAGTGGATCACGGTATCAATGGCGTGATCGTGGAGGATCTCGGTCATCAGCGCTTCGTTACGAATATCGCCTTCGACAAAGGCAGGCTGTTTACCGGCCAGACGTTCCATAACCGGCAGCACGCTGCGTTTACTGTTGCACAGGTTATCGAGGATGATGACGTCGTGGCCGTTTTGCAGCAGTTGCACACAGGTATGACTTCCTATGTAACCGCTACCACCTGTTACCAGAACTCGCATATTTCGCTCCATTAGGCTTATGGTATGAGATAATCCTAGCATATCAGACAGCAGGAAAGTGTGACATGGGATAAAATAGTGGAATCGCTTACACTGCATTAAGCGCAGCAGCGTTCCGGCTAAAAAAGGATTGTAAATCAAAGTGCCTGGGGTGGGATGTTGCAGGTTATCTGAAAAAGGCGGGGGCGTGGCCCCCGTCAGGGTGTCAGACCGGGCCCGTCTGGTAGCGGTAACTGTCGCCGTCAGCGACAAACTCCAGCCGATGGGTGATACAGGCGGGGGCATCTTCCGCATGGTGGGAGACAAACAGCAGCTGCGTTTCCCCTTCGCTAATCAGGACATCCACAAAGCGGCGAATCAGCTGGCGGTTGAGCGGATCCAGCCCCTGCAAAGGTTCATCGAGGATCAGCAGGGTCGGGTGTTTCACTAGCGCGCGCACGATCAGCGCCAGCCGCTGCTGGCCCCACGACAGGCTGCTGAAGGGGGCATCCGCGACCCGGTTATCCATGCCGAGAATATCCAGCCACTGCTGCGCCAGCTTGTGCTGCTTATCGGAAACCGCCTGATAAATGCCAATGGAGTCAAAATAACCCGACAGAATAACGTTGCGCACCGTGGTGCTGACCCGGTAGTCGAGGTGCAGGCTGCTGCTGACGTAGCCGATATGCTTTTTGATATCCCAGATGGTTTCGCCGCTGCCGCGACGGCGGCCAAACAGGGTTAAATCGTTGCTGTACCCCTGGGGGTGATCGCCGGTAATCAGGCTCAGCAGGGTTGATTTCCCGGCGCCGTTAGGGCCGACAATTTGCCAGTGCTCACCGGGATCCACCGTCCAGCTGAGCTGGTCGAGGATTGGGCGATCGTTATACGACACCACGCCGTCATTGAGTACAATCCGCGGTTGATCCTGCGGCAGGGCATGGCGCGCCGAAGGGGCATCCGGTTCCGGCAGGGTGATGCCGTTTAGTTTTTCGCTGTGCGCCAGCTGGGCAATCAGGGCTCGGTTCAGCAGGTGGGCTTTTTCACCCACCGCCGTCAGGGTGCAATCCGCCAGTACCCCGGCGTTCTGCACAAAGTCGGGGATCTCGTCAAAACGGTTCAGGACCAACACCAGGGTGTAACCCTGCTGATTGAGCGAGGCCAGCAGATCCGCCAGCTGCCCGCGCGATTTCACATCGAGGCCGTCGAAAGGCTCATCGAGGATCAGCAGTTCGGGCTCGGCCATCAGGGCCTGGCAGAGCAGCGTTTTGCGGGTTTCACCGGTGGAGAGGTATTTAAAGCGTCGGTCGAGCAGGTGAGTAATGCCGAACTGTTCCGCCAGCTCGCGGCAGCGGGCCTCGTCTTTGACCTCGTCCTGGATGATCCCAGCCGCCGTGCGGCCGGTATCCTCTTCGCCGGGGCTGAGCAGGTCGGTGTTATTGCGTTGCCACTCGTCGCTGACCAGCTTTTGCAGCTGTTCGAAGGAGAGGCGGGTGAGGCGCGTAAAGGTGCTCTGGCGTTCGCCCTTCAGCAGCGTCAGCTCCCCGGCCAGCGCCCGGGCGAAGGCAGACTTGCCGCTGCCGTTACTGCCAACGAACGCCCAGCTTTCACCAGCATTGAGCGTAAAATCCGCGAGCGTGAGCGTTCGGGTATCGCTAAGACGAAACGTGCCTTGCGAAATTTGCAATGATGACATGACTTATCCCATTTTTTGCAGCAATAAGTCTCAGGGATACCCACTGTCGGCGCGAATGTCAATGCGCTTAGCACAACGTGGCGATAATCACCCGGTCAGCATTAAAATATGCCGTCGCCTCAGCACCTTCTTCTAAACCCAGGCTCTGGGCCAGGGGCAGGGTGGCGCAGAGCGTCTGGCCATCGGGCAGGGTCATCAGCACTTCACACTGCTCGTCGCCACGATCGATATGGTTGATGATCCCTGGCAGCTGGTTATCCGCCTGCTTCGCCGTTTCATTGTCCTGAGTGATGCTGACCCAGGGCGCTTTCAGCAGCACCAGCACTTCTTTGCCCTCATCCAGCCCCAGCCGCTTACCGCTCCGGGCAGTAATCGCCGCTTTCAGGCGGGTGGTGCCGTCGGCAAGCAAGACCTCCACATGCTGTTGCACCTGGTCGTTATCGCGGGCGGTAACGGTGCCAAACCACTGGTTGCGGGCGCTGGTCTGTAAAGAGAAACGCGAGATGGCACCGAGCAGGCTGTCCAGCGGCAGGGCGTCGTCATGGCTTAAGACATCGAAGGCTTTCTGTTGGATCTGCGCCAGCAGGTCATAGAGCTGGATCAGCCGCTGTCCGTAGCGCGTCAGAATCGCACCGCCGCCGCCTTTGCCGCCGGTGGCGCGATCGACCAGGGGGTGTTCGCTCAGGATATTCATCTCGTTGATAGCATCCCAGGCGCTTTTGTAGCTAATGCCGGCGTTCTTTGCTCCCTGGCTGATGGAGCCGGTCTGCGCGATCTGTTTAAGCAGGGCGATGCGGCGGGGATCGGCAAACAGTTTTTGCTGAAGACGTAGGGTGAGGAGAATTTCGGCCTGCATAACAATGTCCTGGCAAAAGGGGTATTGTGACGGAATTCGTTTTATGCGCAAACTGTACCGCACAAAAGGGGATGTATTTCTCGCTTTTCCGGTTAGAATGAAGCATTCACATTGTCTGGAGAAAGCCATGTTAGAGTTGCTGAAAAGTCTGGTATTCGCCGTAATCATGGTGCCAGTGGTGATGGCTATCATCCTCGGTGCTATTTACGGTCTGGGTGAGGTGTTCAACATCTTTTCCAATGTCGGCCACAGAAAACAGCCGAAAAAGCAGAATTAATTCCCTGTAAAAACGCCCGGTTCCGCCGGGCGTTTTGCTCTCAAGTTTCCCCCCTCCGCGCCGATATTATTTTTGGCATCAATTTGATCTACTCACCGATCGGTACGATTTAACGCTGGGCAAACCCTGGGGTTATCGTTATATTTCGCTGTATATAACGAAACTCAAAGGAGCTAAAGATGGCACGTGCATGGTTACGCCTTTTCGCAGGGGCAACGCTGACCCTCACCCTGACCGGGCATGCCCTGGCGGATGAGGGCAAAGTTACCGTCTTCGCGGCGGCCTCCCTGACGAACGCGATGCAGGATATTGCAGCGGCGTATAAAAAAGAGAAAAACGTTGAGGTGGTATCATCGTTTGCCTCTTCCTCGACCCTGGCGCGTCAGATTGAAGCGGGCGCGCCTGCCGACCTGTTTATCTCTGCCGATCAGAAGTGGATGGATTACGCCGTCGGGAAAAAAGCGATAGATACCGCCAGTCGTGCAACTCTGCTCGGCAATAGCCTGGTGGTCGTGGCACCGAAAGCGAGTGCTCAGGGCGAGATCGCCATCAATAAAGAGACCAACTGGACCAGCCTGCTGAAAGAGGGGCGTCTGGCGGTAGGCGATCCGGACCACGTGCCGGCGGGCATTTACGCCAAAGAGGCGCTGCAAAAACTGGGGGCCTGGGAGACGCTGTCACCAAAACTGGCCCCGGCAGAAGATGTACGCGGTGCCCTGGCGCTGGTGGAGCGCAACGAAGCGCCGCTGGGGATCGTTTACGGTTCCGATGCCGTTGCCGGAAAAGGGGTGAAAGTGGTCGGGACCTTCCCGGAAGACTCGCACAAGAAAGTGGAATATCCTGTCGCCATCATCGATGGACATAAAAACGCGACCGTCAGCGCCTTCAACGAATATCTGAAGGGGCCGCAGGCGTCGGCAATCTTTAAACGTTACGGATTTACGACTCACGAATGATATTGACCGATCCCGAATGGCAGGCCGTGCTGCTGAGCCTGAAAGTCTCTTCCCTCGCGGTTGCATTTAGTTTGCCCTTTGGGATCTTTTTCGCCTGGTTGCTGGTCCGCTGTAAGTTCCCCGGTAAAGCGCTCCTCGACAGCGTTTTGCATCTGCCGCTGGTGCTGCCGCCAGTGGTAGTCGGCTATTTGCTGCTCATCGCTATGGGGCGCCGCGGGTTTATCGGTGAGCGTCTGTACGAGTGGTTTGGCCTGAGCTTTGCCTTCAGCTGGCGCGGGGCGGTAATGGCCGCCGCGGTGATGTCGTTCCCGCTGATGGTGCGGGCGATCCGCCTGGCGCTGGAAGGGGTGGATATGAAACTTGAGCAGGCCGCCCGCACGCTGGGGGCCGGGCGCTGGCGCGTCTTCCTGACCATCACGCTTCCCCTGACGCTGCCGGGCATTATTGTCGGCACCGTGCTGGCCTTTGCCCGCTCGCTGGGGGAGTTTGGCGCGACCATCACCTTTGTCTCCAATATTCCCGGCGAAACCCGCACCCTCCCGTCGGCGATGTATACCCTGATTCAGACCCCTGGTGGCGAAGGAGCCGCCGCGCGTCTGTGTATTATCTCCATTGTGCTGGCGATGGTGTCGCTGCTGGTGTCGGAGTGGCTGGCCCGTGTAAGTCGTGAACGGATGGGGAACTGACCATGCTGGAACTCAATTTTACCCAGACCCTGGGCGAGCACTGCCTGACCCTCAACGAAACCCTGCCTGCCAGCGGGATCACCGCCATTTTTGGCGTCTCCGGAGCAGGGAAGACCTCGCTGATCAATGCCATCAGCGGACTGACCCGGCCCCAGTCTGGCCGCATCGTGCTCAACGATCGGGTGCTGAATGATGTCGAAAAGCGCATTTACCTGACCCCGGAAAAGCGCCGGATTGGCTATGTCTTCCAGGATGCGCGGCTGTTCCCGCACTACAAGGTGCTGGGCAACCTGCGTTACGGCATGGCGAAAAGCATGGCCGGACAGTTCGATAAGCTGGTGGCCCTGCTGGGCATTGAGCACCTGCTTGATCGGCTGCCGTCATCGCTGTCGGGCGGGGAAAAACAGCGCGTGGCGATAGGCCGGGCGTTACTCACCGCCCCGGAACTGCTGCTGCTGGACGAACCGCTGGCGTCGCTGGATATCCCCCGCAAGCGTGAGCTGCTGCCCTATCTGCAGCGCCTGGCGCGCGAAATCAATATCCCGATGCTGTATGTCAGCCACTCGCTGGATGAGATCCTGCATCTGGCCGATAAGGTGCTGGTGCTGGAGAACGGCAGCGTGAAGGCGTTCGGTAATCTGGAGGAAGTGTGGGGCAGCAGCGTGATGCATCCCTGGCTGCCGCCGGAGCAGCAGAGCAGCATTATGAAGGTGAGCGTGCTGGAGCACCATCCCCACTACGCCATGACCGCTCTGGCGATTGGCGATCAGCATGTCTGGGTGAATAAGCTGGATAAACCGCTGCACACTAACCTGCGCATTCGCATTCAGGCGTCGGATGTTTCGCTGGTGCTGCAGCCCCCGTTACAGAGCAGCATCCGTAACATTCTGCGCGCCAAAGTGGCCCAGTGTTACGACGATAATGGTCAGGTTGAGGTCCAGCTGGAAATCGGCAGCCGCACGCTGTGGGCGCGCATCAGCCCGTGGGCCAGGGATGAACTGGGGATCAAACCTGGCCTCTGGCTCTACGCGCAGATCAAGAGCGTGTCGATTACCACCTGATCACACCAGGTGGGTATAGATGAATTGCGCGATGCTGTCGGTGGTGTTGTCGCCAATCACAATGTTGGCGCGCGCTTTGACGGCGTCGTCCGCATTTCCCATCGCCACCCCGGTCCCGGCCGCTTCCAGCATACTGATGTCATTGTAGTTATCGCCAAAGGCAATGACATCCTTCATTGACCCGCCGATGGACTCCACATACTGCGCCAGGCGTTTGCCTTTGCTATTGCCTTTGCGGGCGATATCCACCTGATCGTGCCAGGACCATTCACATTCCAGGCCCAGCGTCTGCTCCACGTGTTTAGCGAAGGCGTTCAGCTTTGTGGTGTCCTCATCGGTGAGGGCGAATTTCCAGATGGCGTTAACCTCCCGGGCCGCCTGCGCCAGCGACGGCACCTGAGTGAACACTGGACGCTGCGCTTGCGGCAGCGACAGCGCCCAGTTGCTGGTGCGGATCACGTGGCCGGTCGGGCGTTCGTAAAGCATCGCGTCGTCGACATACATCAGGCCGTGAATGGCGTGTTCATCGAGCAGATCAATTAGTTGCAGCGCCTGGGGAACCGGCAGCGGATCGGCCTGCAGAACCTTTTTTGCTTGATAATCATACAAATAGGTGCCATTACAACAAATTGCAGGTGTATCCAGCGCCAGTGCCTGATAAAAAGGATGAATCGCAACATGATGACGACCGGTCACGATGAGGAGCTGGTATCCCACTTCCTGAGCACGTTTCAGTGCCTCAAGCGAAGAGGGGAGCAGGGTTTTTTGCGGGGTTAACAGCGTACCGTCTAAATCCAGTGCAATCACACGCGAGGTCATTTGATCTTCCGGGTTAATGTTGAAAGGGCAGAATGAGCAGATGGTACACCGCGCAACTAACGCTGCAAAATTCCTGGTTAAAATTCAGCATTCACCGTTAAAAAAGACTATCCTGGTACATTACTTTTACGCGCAGTGAGGAAAGGAGCATTCATGAAACAAACCGTTTATACCGCCAGTCCTGAAAGCCAGCAGATCCATGTCTGGCGTCTGAATCCCGAAGGTACACTCACCCTGGTTCAGGTCGTCGATGTTCCCGGCCAGGTTCAGCCGATGGCGATCAGCCCGGATAAACGTTTCCTGTATGTGGGTGTGCGTCCGGAATTCCGGGTGCTCGCGTACCGTATCTCTCCTGACGATGGCGCCCTGACGTACACGGCCGAAGCGGCCCTGCCAGGTAGCCCGACCCATATCTCAACCGATCTGCAGGGGCGCTTTATCTTCAGCGGCTCTTACAACGCTGGTTGCGTCAGCGTGACCCGCCTGGATGACGGCATCCCGACGGAGACCGTTGAGGTGGTTGAAGGCCTGGAAGGGTGTCACTCAGCTAACATCTCCCCGGATAACCGCACCCTGTGGGTACCGGCGCTGAAACAGGATCGTATCTGCCTGTTTACGCTGGGTGATGACGGCAAACTGGCGGCGCAAACGCCGGCAGAAGTCACCACCGTTGAAGGTGCTGGCCCGCGTCATATGGCGTTCCACCCGAACCAGAAATTTGCCTACGTAGTGAATGAGCTGAACTGCTCGGTAGACGTCTGGGCGCTGCGCGATCCGCACGGCAATATCGAGTGTGTCCAGACCCTGGACATGATGCCAGCTGACTTCACCGACACGCGCTGGGGGGCGGATATCCACATCACGCCTGACGGGCGCCATCTCTATACCTGCGACCGTACTTCCAGCCTGATCACCATTTTCAGCATCTCTGAAGATGGCAGCGTGCTGGCTATTGAAGGCTTTCAGCCGACCGAGACCCAGCCGCGCGGCTTTAACGTCGATCACAGCGGTAAATTCCTGATTGCGGCAGGGCAAAAATCGCACCATATCGCACTGTATGAGATTCAGGGCGAGCAGGGGCTGCTGGAAGAGAAGGGACGTTATGCCGTCGGCCAGGGGCCAATGTGGGTGGTGGTTAACGCTTACTAAGGCGGATGAAATAAAAAAACCTCGCACATGCGAGGTTTTTTTATGCCCGGTGGTAGCCGGGTGAGCACATCGATATAAACCAACTCACTTATCTTAGCGCCGCAGATAATGCTTACACAACCTCAGACACGTACCGATGTTAGATCAGGTTATGATGATATAAATATAACTATTTGATTTATAATGATTTTAATTGCTTCCCTTTATACATTCTTATTTGATGGAGAGCTGTTTAAATATACAGCCTTCTCTGTTTATAATCAGCTGTTGGTATCAATGTGTGGCAGTCCGCTATCAGGGATCTTTTTCAAGTCCTGGCTGGCGGGTGGTGCCGTCAGTGCCTTAACTGCGGAGCACATCGATGTAAACCAACGCCCACTGGTGACAGGCAGCGGAAAGGTAAGTCAGTGGAAGTGCTCCTGACCAAAGGAGTGGCGTATGAGCAGTATGGGATGGGTAATTCTGTTCCTGCAACTCATGGTTGCAGTATTGCAACTGCTGGATGCGTATCTTAAGACCGGTGCCTGACGTGCCCAGCCGCAGCATCAAGGGGGAGTCACTCCCCCTTTTTGCTAAAATCTTACTGCTTCGGTTCTGCGATCACTTTGCTACCCACACCGCGGTTGTTGTATTCCCACATGCGGTTGAAGTTCGCCTCGTTGAAGTTACGCTGCACGTTGCCTTTGTCATCCACCGCACCGGTATTACCCGCGTACGGACGCTGAGAGACAGCCGCGTTGCCCCATGGTTTTGCCATGTTGAAGCCTTCGTTGATCACGCTGTCGCGGATCACCACCTGGCCGTTAGTGGCAGAATCCACATCCAGCGAGCGGCCCAGCTGTGCCACACCGTCACCCATTGCGGTAAAGCGACTGTTCACCGCCAGGAAGCCGTAGAACATGTTCGACAGAGTGGCTGGCGCAAAGACATAGCCTTCCTGTTGAGTACGGCTGTTCATTACGCGGAAATCGGTGTTATCAAACACCACGGCACCGCGCCCGGAGACAATATCCACATCGCCTTCGATGTAGCTGTTGGTGACCAGCGTACGGGTGATGCGGTTGTTTTTCAGGGTGTTCTCAACGCCACTGTTGGTGACGAAGAAGGTGTTCTGACGACCCAGAATATTCACCTTGTCGATCTGCACCTGATCGCCGTCGCTGCGTAGGGCTACCGCCTGGTGGTTACCGGCATCAACGCTGTCACCCAGATTGTTTTCAATCGTCAGGTTCTGCAGCTGCAGGCCGGTGTTCTGCGACCAGAAGACCGCAGAACACATCACGCCAACGGTGGCGCTGTGCTTGCTCTGGCAACGGTCAAACATGTACCAGGCCGGTTTACCCGGCATGTATTTACCGCCCGGGTTAACCAGACGACGCCAGGTGGCGGTATCGATTTCGGAGTCGATCGCCAGACCAATTTTCACATCAATCGGTTTTTCGCCCGTCCCGTACAGGGTCACGCTACCTGGTGCGGCAGGCACATACACGGTGCCTTCGTATTCGCCTGGTAAAATGGCGATGTACTGACGGGAGCTGCTGTGCTTAGCAATGGCTGCGTCAACCGCCGCCTGAATGGTGGTATGCGTAACACCCTGGGTTCCCGCCGGGCCAACCACAAAGTTTGGCTGTGCAGGCAGTCGAATAGCGTACGGGCTCCACGGCGTCGCGTTAGGATCCATGGCCGTAAAGTAGCGAGCCTGCTGGAAGTTTTTCGCTTCTTCGGCAGAAAGGATCGGGCGGGAAGCCGTGCCAGGTGCAGCCTGCTCTGAAGGCAGTTGATCCGGCGGAGTAGAGCTGCACGCAGACAACGTCACGCCAAATGCGAGCGCCAGCGCCAGACGAGAAATCCTGGAAATGTTCAAGGGAAAGCTCCTGCTAAGCATATCAATAGGGGGATAACCGAAATAGCCTGCTTTTTTATACTAAGTTGAGCGAAACGGGAAGATTAAAAGGCAAAAAGTTACTTTTTATTCCCACGCTTAGCGGTAAAGTTGTCACAAATAAATAACAATTTCGGTAAAGGCGATTGACAGGGCGACGGGAATGAAAATAAATGTCTATACAACTCATGACAAGCGGAAGCCCGATGCTGCAACTTCATCCCGACGACGTAGTCTGGCGTAACCTGCGCCTTGCGACCCTGGATCCCGACCACGGCACACCTTATGGCCTGCTGGAGAACCGGGCGTTAATCGTGCGCGGTGAGACCATCCTGTCGATCGTACCTGACGCCGACCTGCCTCAGGATCTCCCCAATGCCATCGATTTACAGGGGCGGCTGGTCACGCCGGGCCTGATCGACTGCCACACCCACCTGGTGTTTGGTGGCGACCGGGCCGCCGAGTGGGAGCAGCGGCTGAACGGTGTCTCCTATCAGACCATCAGCGCCCAGGGCGGCGGGATTAACGCCACGGTGACCGCTACCCGGGAGAGCACGCCGGCGCAGCTTGAGCAGCTGGCGCAGCAGCGTTTACAGCGGCTGATGCGCGAAGGGGTCACCACTATCGAAATCAAATCGGGTTACGGCCTTAACGACGAAACGGAAGAGAAGATGCTGCGCGTGGCCCAGCGTCTGGCTCAGACCAACCCCATTGAGATCAGCCCGACGCTGCTGGCCGCCCACGCCGTGCCGAAAGAGTATCGTCAGGATCCGGATGCGTACATCGCCCACGTGTGCCAGCACACCCTCCCGCAGCTGTGGGAGAAAGGCCTTTTCGACGCCGTGGATGTCTTCTGCGAGAACGTCGGTTTTACCCCTGAACAGAGCGAGCGGGTATTCCAGGCGGCACAGGCCCGGGGGATCCCGATTAAAGGCCATGTCGAGCAGCTCTCAAACCTCGGCGGCACCGCGCTGGTAAGCCGCTATCACGGGTGGTCTGCGGATCACATTGAATATCTCGATGAAGCCGGGGTATGCGCGATGGCGCAGAGCGGCACCGTGGCGGTGTTGCTGCCCGGCGCATTCTATTTCTTGCAGGAGCGCCAGCGCCCGCCGGTTACCCTGTTGCGCCAGCACGGGGTGCCGATGGCGGTTGCTACCGACTACAACCCCGGCACCAGCCCCTTTGCCAGCCTGCATCTGGCGATGAACATGGCCTGCGTCCAGTTTGGTTTAACCCCCGAAGAGGCGTGGGCAGGGGTGACTCGCTACGCCGCCCAGGCGCTGGGTCGCGGTGCCACGCACGGCCAGCTGAAAGCCGGGTTTGTCGCCGATCTGGCAGTCTGGGATGCGAAAAGCCCGGTGGAGATGGTGTATGAGCCGGGGCGTAATCCGCTTTATCAGCGCGTATTCAGAGGAAAAGTCCAATGAGCCTGTGGCAGCCGGTAGCACCTGATATCTGGCAGGGGCGCGACGACACCCGCGAGGCCAGCAACGCGCTGCGCCTGTTCCAGACCGTGCAACTTAGCGATTCGCCACATCCGTCTGGGGAGGGTATCGCCCTGATCGGCTTTGCCTGCGACGAAGGGGTCAGACGCAACCAGGGCCGGACCGGTGCGGCGCAGGCTCCGGACCTGTTACGCCGTGCGCTGGCGAACATGGCAAGCCATCAGGGCCACGCGCGGTTAACCGACATGGGTAACATTCACGTGGAAGGGGAGTCGCTCGAGCCCGCCCAGCAGGCGCTGAGCGAGACGGTCACCGCCTGCCAGCAGTCCGGGATGCGCACCCTGGTCTTCGGCGGTGGACATGAGACCGCCTGGGCCCACGGCCGCGGCGTGCTGGATGCTTTTCCCAACGAGCGGGTGGTGATTATCAACCTCGATGCGCATCTCGATCTGCGACATGCCAGCCAGGCGACCTCCGGGACGCCGTTCCGCCAGCTGGCGCTGTACTGCGCCGAACAGCAGCGTGAGTTTCACTATGCCTGCCTCGGCGTCAGCCGGGCGGCCAATACCCAGGCGCTGTGGGATGAAGCGGTCCGACTTAACGTCACTCTGGTGGAAGATCTCGACTTCCAGCAGCAGGCGCTGCCGGTGCTGGAAAGCACCCTCAGTCATGCCGATCGGGTCTATCTCACCATCGACCTCGACGTGATGCCTGCCGGGGAGATGCCCGCCGTGTCGGCACCTGCCGCACTGGGGGTTCCGGCCCGGGATCTGCTCCCGGTCATCGAGCGAATCTGTCGCAGCGGCAAACTGCAGGCGGCAGATCTGGTGGAATTGAACCCCGGTTTTGACCGCGACGGCCAGGGAGCGAAGCTCGCCGCCCGACTGGCCTGGCAAATAGCTCACTGGTGGGCGTAAAGCCTGTATATACTCGACTTTTTATCACGGCTTAAGGAATTGCTATGTTCTCTCGCGCCCCGCAGCAGCAGGCCAACACGCCAGCCCCTTTCTATGAAAAGGTCAAACAGGCGATTAGCCATCAGATCGCCACCGGCGTCTGGCGCCCGCACGATCGCATTCCGTCCGAGGCAGAGCTGGTGGCACAGTTCGGCTTTAGCCGGATGACCATCAACCGCGCGCTGCGGGAGCTGACCGATGAGGGGCTGCTGGTGCGTCTGCAGGGGGTGGGCACCTTCGTGGCCGAGCCAAAAGGGCAGTCGGCGCTGTTTGAAATTCGCAGCATTGCCGACGAGATTGCCTCCCGCAACCATCAGCACCGTTGTGAGGTGCAGTTCCTCGAAGAGACCCAGGCCAGCGCCGCACAGGCGACGGCGTTGAACGTCAAAGAGGGAACACGTATCTTCCACTCCCTGATGCTGCATTATGAAAACGACACCCCGGTACAGATCGAGGATCGCTGCGTCAATGCCGCGCTGGTGCCGGATTACCTGCTTCAGGACTACACCGCCACCACGCCCCATGCGTATCTGTCGCTGGTCGCGCCGCTGACGGAAGGGGAGCATATCGTTGAGGCGGTGCGCGCTACCCCGCAGGAGTGCGAGCTGCTGCGCATAAAAGAGCAGGACCCCTGCCTGCTGATCCACCGCCGTACCTGGTCAGCCTCGCACATTGTGTCCCACGCCAGACTGCTGTTCCCGGGTAACCGCTACCGGCTGCAGGGTCATTTCATGTCATAAGCCAAAAGCGTGATTGCTGACGCAATATAACAAAAATGTATCTAAATTGTTAAAACCAGCCTTGTGTGCACTTGTCTATACAAGTATATCTTACTGTATATTCTGTCCCCAATGAGGAGCACACAATGTCGTCAGGAAAGTATCGCCAGCAAGAGATCCGCGCCCCCCGTGGCACCACGTTAACGGCCAAAAGCTGGCTCACCGAAGCCCCGCTGCGCATGTTGATGAACAACCTCGATCCCGACGTGGCGGAAAACCCGAATGAGCTGGTGGTGTATGGCGGGATTGGCCGCGCGGCGCGCAACTGGGCCTGCTATGACGCCATTGTCAAATCCCTCACCGAACTGGAAAACGACGAAACCCTGCTGGTGCAGTCCGGCAAACCGGTCGGCGTGTTCAAAACTCACGAAAACGCCCCGCGGGTGCTGATTGCCAACTCCAACCTGGTGCCGCACTGGGCCACCTGGGAACACTTTAACGAGCTGGATGCGAAGGGGCTGGCGATGTATGGCCAGATGACCGCCGGGAGCTGGATCTACATCGGCAGCCAGGGCATCGTCCAGGGTACTTACGAGACCTTTGTCGAGGCCGGTCGCCAGCACTATAACGGCTCCCTGAAAGGGCGTTGGGTCCTGACCGCGGGCTTAGGCGGTATGGGCGGCGCACAGCCGCTGGCGGCGACCCTGGCGGGGGCCTGCTCCCTGAACATTGAGTGCCAGCAGAGCCGCATCGATTTCCGTCTGCGTACCCGTTACGTCGATGAGCAGGCCGACTCCCTGGATGACGCCCTGGCGCGCATTAACAAATACACCCAGCAGGGCAAAGCGGTCTCGATTGCCCTGTGCGGCAACGCAGCCGATATCCTGCCGGAAATGGTGGCCCGCGGCGTGCGTCCGGACCTGGTCACCGACCAGACCAGCGCCCACGATCCGCTCCACGGCTACCTGCCCAAAGGCTGGAGTTGGGAAGCGTACCAGCAGAAAGCGCAGCAGGATCCGGAAGGCACCGTGCTGGCGGCGAAGCGTTCGATGGCCGAGCACGTCAACGCGATGCTGGCCTTCAGCCAGCAGGGTGTTCCGACCTTCGATTACGGCAACAACATCCGCCAGATGGCGAAAGAGATGGGCGTCACCAACGCCTTTGACTTCCCGGGCTTTGTTCCCGCCTATATCCGTCCACTGTTCTGCCGAGGGATCGGCCCGTTCCGCTGGGTGGCGCTCTCCGGTGATCCGGAAGATATCTACAAAACCGACGCCAAAGTGAAAGAGATTGTCGCCGATGATGAGCATCTGCATCACTGGCTGGACATGGCCCGGGAGCGCATTAGCTTCCAGGGGCTGCCGGCGCGTATCTGCTGGGTCGGGCTGGAGTGGCGCCAGAAGCTGGGCCAGGCCTTTAACGAAATGGTTCGCAGGGGTGAAGTCTCCGCGCCAATCGTCATCGGTCGCGACCATCTCGACTCCGGCTCGGTTGCCAGCCCGAACCGCGAAACCGAAGCGATGCAGGACGGCTCCGACGCGGTCTCCGACTGGCCGCTGCTGAACGCGCTGCTCAACACCGCCAGCGGCGCGACCTGGGTCTCGCTGCACCACGGCGGCGGCGTCGGGATGGGCTTCTCCCAGCATGCCGGGATGGTGATCGTCTGCGACGGCACCGATGAAGCCGCGGCCCGTATTGCCCGCGTCCTGCACAACGATCCGGCGACAGGCGTAATGCGCCATGCGGATGCCGGGTATGACATTGCCATCGACTGCGCGAAAGAGCAGGGCCTGAACCTGCCGATGATCGCTGCGACACAAGGACAGCACTGATGAACGCCTTAACCCTGACCCCCGGTACCCTGACACTGGCCCAGCTGCGCCGGGTCTGGCAACAGCCGCTCCAGCTGACGCTCGACGAGTCGGCCCATAAAGCGATTAACGACAGCGTCGCCTGCGTTGAAGCCATTGTTGCCGAAGGGCGCACCGCCTACGGGATCAACACCGGTTTTGGCCTGCTGGCGCAAACGCGCATCGCCACCCATGATCTGGAAAATCTGCAACGTTCGCTGGTGCTGTCCCACGCGGCGGGCGTTGGCGAGCCGCTGGACGACGACATTGTGCGCCTGATGATGGTGCTGAAAATCAACAGCCTGGCGCGCGGTTTCTCCGGCATCCGCCTGAGCGTGATTCAGGCCCTGATTGCTATGGTCAATGCCGGAGTGTACCCGTGGATCCCTGCCAAAGGCTCGGTCGGCGCGTCCGGCGACCTGGCCCCGCTGGCGCACATGTCCCTGACCCTGCTCGGGGAGGGTAAAGCCCGCTACCGTGGGGAATGGTTACCGGCCACCACCGCTCTGCAAAAAGCGGGTCTGGCTCCGGTGACGCTGGCGGCGAAAGAGGGGCTGGCACTGCTGAACGGCACCCAGGCCTCCACCGCCTTTGCGTTGCGCGGCCTGTTTGAAGCCGAAGATCTGTTTGCCTCGGCGGTGGTCTGCGGGGCGCTGACCACCGAAGCGGTGCTCGGCTCCCGTCGTCCGTTCGACGCGCGCATTCATGAGGTGCGTGGCCAGCGCGGACAGATTGACGCTGCGGCGCTGTTCCGCCACGTCCTGACCGACACCAGCGCCATTGCCGAGTCGCATCATAACTGCGACAAGGTGCAGGACCCGTATTCCCTGCGCTGTCAGCCCCAGGTGATGGGTGCATGCCTGACCCAGATGCGCCAGGTGGCGGAGGTGCTGCTGGTGGAATCCAACGCTGTTTCCGATAACCCGCTGGTATTCGCCGCGGAAAACGAAGTGGTCTCCGGGGGCAACTTCCACGCCGAACCGGTGGCGATGGCGGCGGATAATCTGGCCCTGGCAATTGCCGAGATTGGCGCGCTGTCGGAGCGCCGTATCGCCCTGATGATGGATAAACACATGTCGCAGCTGCCGCCGTTCCTGGTGCGCAATGGCGGGGTTAACTCCGGGTTTATGATTGCCCAGGTCACCGCCGCCGCGCTGGCGAGCGAGAACAAGGCTCTGTCGCACCCGCACAGCGTGGACAGCCTGCCGACCTCGGCGAATCAGGAAGATCATGTCTCGATGGCCCCGGCGGCAGGTCGCCGCTTATGGGAGATGGCGGGCAACACCCGCGGGGTGCTGGCGGTGGAGTGGCTGGCGGCCTGTCAGGGGGCGGATCTGCGCGATGGTCTGACGTCGAGCCCACTGCTGGAGCAGGCGCGGCATATCCTGCGGGAGCAGGTGGCGCATTATGATGACGACCGCTTCTTTGCCCCGGATATCGAGGCGGCGATTAGTCTGCTGAATAAAGGCAGTCTGGTCGGGTTGTTACCGGCCTTCCTGTAAAAACACGCCCGGTGGCGCTGCGCTTACCGGGCTTACAAACGACAAAACGCGATCGTAGGCCGGGTAAGGCGCAGCCGCCACCCGGCGGTTTTTTTACGAATACATCGCTGTAATCGACGCGCTGCCCAGGGTGTGGAAATGGACGTTAAAGCCTACCATCGCGCCGCTCGCCTCTTCATCCACCTCTATTCTCTCCACATTCAGCGCATGCACCGTGAAGATATAGCGATGGGTTTCGCCTTTCGGCGGGGCCGCGCCGCCGTATCCCGCTTTACCAAAGTCGGTACGGGTTTCAACGGCACCCTCCGGCAGCGCCACCAGCGAGGAACCGGAGCCTTGCGGCAGCACGCGGGTATCGGCGGGAATATTGGCGACAATCCAGTGCCACCAGCCGGAGCCGGTAGGGGCATCCGGATCGTAGCAGGTCACAACAAAGCTTTTGGTGCCCGACGGCACCTCGTCCCACGCCAGATGCGGGGAGATGTTATCCCCCTCGTAACCCATGCCGTTAAACACATGGCGCAGCGGAAGTTTATTGCCGTCGCGCAGATCCTGACTGATAAGTTTCATCCTGTTTCTCCGTAATGAGCTCTGCCAGAAGTGTAACCTATAAACTAACGCGTAAAGTGCGCAGGCGCCTGAACGGCATCCACCACCGCCCGGGTCAGCTTGCTGAGCTGGTCCGGGCGAATCACATACGGCGGCATCAGATAGATTAACTTGCCGAACGGCCGTACCCAGACGCCGCGCGCCACGAAGAAGCGTTGCAGCGCCGCCATGTTCACCGGATGGGTGGTTTCGACAACGCCGATTGCCCCCAGCACCCGCACGTCGGCGACAAACTCCGAATCCCGCGCCACCGCCAGCTCCTCCTGCAACTGAGATTCGATGGCGGCCACCTGATCCTGCCACTCGCCGCTCTCCAGCAACGCCAGGCTCTCGCTGGCGACCGCGCAGGCCAGCGGGTTGCCCATAAAGGTCGGGCCGTGCATAAAGCAGCCTGCTTCACCGTTGCTGATGGTCTCCGCCACCTGACGGGTAGTGAGGGTAGCCGACATCGTCATGGTACCGCCGGTCAGGGCTTTGCCGAGACAGAGAATGTCCGGGGTGATGCCCGCGTGCTCGCAGGCAAACAGCTTGCCGGTACGCCCGAAGCCGGTGGCAATTTCATCGGCAATCAGCAGAATACCTTCCCGGTCGCACATCCTGCGAATACGCTTCAGCCACTCGGGATGGTACATGCGCATCCCGCCCGCGCCCTGCACGATGGGCTCGAGGATCACCGCCGCAATCTCATGACGGTGGGCGGCCATCAGGCGGGCAAAGCCGACCATGTCCATCTCATCCCACGCGCCGTCAAAGCGGCTCTGCGGCGCCGGGGCGAAGAGGTTTTCCGGCAGATAGCCTTTCCACAGGCTGTGCATCGAGTTGTCGGGATCGCACACCGACATCGCGCCAAAGGTATCGCCGTGGTAGCCGTTGCGGAAGGTGATAAATCGCTGGCGACTTTCGCCCTTCGCGTGCCAGTACTGCAGGGCCATTTTCATCGCCACTTCCACCGCCACCGAGCCGGAATCGGCCAGGAAGACGCACTCCAGCGTCTCTGGGGTCATCGCCACCAGCCGACGGCAGAGATCCACTGCCGGTTGATGGGTGATCCCGCCGAACATCACGTGCGACATGCGGTCAATCTGGGCTTTCATCGCCGCGTTGAGTCGGGGGTGGTTGTAGCCATGAATGGCCGCCCACCAGGAGGACATACCGTCCACCAGCTGTTCGCCGCTGGCCAAAGTCAGCTCGCAGCCGTGCGCTTCCGCTACCGGATAGACCGGCAGGGGCTGGGTCATGGAGGTGTAGGGATGCCAGATGTGTTGCCGATCGAAGGCGAGATCGTCCGTTGTCATAATCGACTTGTAAACCATTTTGAAAACATTTAGGTTTACGAGTATAAACCGAACCCATCCTGAACTAAACCCCTTTGGAGACGCCCCATGGCTCACCAGGCTCGCTGGACATTGTCGCAAGTCACTGCATTATTTGAAAAACCCCTGCTTGAACTGCTGTTTGAAGCGCAGCAGATCCACCGTCAGCACTTCGACCCGCAGCAGGTTCAGGTCAGCACCCTGCTGTCGATCAAGACCGGGGCCTGCCCGGAAGACTGCAAATACTGCCCGCAAAGCGCGCGCTACAAAACCGGTCTCGAGTCCGAACGCCTGATGGAGGTGGAGCAGGTGCTGGAGTCGGCCCGTCAGGCGAAAAACGCTGGTTCGACCCGCTTCTGCATGGGCGCAGCCTGGAAAAACCCGCACGAGCGTGACATGCCGTATCTCGAGCAGATGGTGCAGGGCGTGAAGGCGATGGGCCTCGAAGCCTGTATGACCCTCGGCACGCTGGACGATACCCAGGCCCAGCGCCTGGCTTCGGCGGGGCTGGATTACTACAACCACAACCTCGACACCTCCCCGGAGTTCTACGGCAACATCATCACCACCCGTACCTATCAGGAGCGCCTGGACACGCTGGACAAAGTGCGCGATGCGGGGATTAAGGTCTGCTCGGGCGGAATTGTCGGCTTAGGCGAAACGGTGACCGATCGCGCCGGTCTGCTGCTGCAGCTGGCGAACCTGCCGACCCCGCCGGAGAGCGTGCCGATCAACATGCTGGTGAAGGTCAAGGGCACCCCGCTGGCGGACAACGACGACGTCGACGCCTTTGATTTTATCCGCACCATTGCGGTGGCGCGGGTGATGATGCCAACCTCGTTCGTACGCCTCTCGGCGGGCCGCGAGCAGATGAACGAGCAGACCCAGGCGATGTGCTTTATGGCCGGGGCTAACTCCATCTTCTACGGGTGCAAGCTGCTCACCACCCCGAACCCGGAAGAGGACAAGGACGTGCAGCTGTTCCGCAAGCTGGGACTGAATCCGCAGCAGACCGCGGTGCTGACCGGCGATAACGAGCAGCAGCACCAGCTCGAACAGCAGCTTTTCAACGCCGATACCGACCAGTTCTATAACGCGGCGACGGTATGACCTGGCAACAACGCATCGATGCCGCCCTCGACGCACGCCGGGCGGCAGACGCCCTGCGCGTGCGCACCCCGGTGGAGAACGGCGCCGGGCGCTTTCTCATCCGTGAGCAGCGGCGGTACTGCAACTTCTCCGGCAATGACTATCTCGGTCTGAGCCAGCACCCTGAGATTATCCGCGCCTGGCAGCAGGGTGCGGAGCAGTATGGGGTGGGCAGCGGCGGCTCCGGCCACGTCAGCGGCTACACCCACGCGCATCAGGCCCTGGAGGAGCACCTTGCCGGGTGGCTCGGCTACCCGCGCGCGCTGCTGTTTATCTCCGGCTTTGCCGCCAATCAGGCGCTGATTGCCGCCCTGACCGGCAAAGAGGATCGCATTGTCGCCGACCGCTTAAGCCACGCCTCGCTGCTGGAAGCCGCCAGCCATAGCCCGGCCCAACTCCGGCGCTTCGCCCATAACGATGTCGCCCAGCTGGACTCGCTGCTGGATAAACCCTGCGACGGACAACAGCTGGTGGTGACCGAGGGGATCTTCAGCATGGACGGCGACAACGCACCGCTGGGTGTGATTCATGCGGCGGCCCAGCTCCGGGGCAGCTGGCTGCTGGTGGACGACGCCCACGGCATCGGCGTCACCGGGCCGGAGGGGCGCGGAAGCGCCGCCAGCCAGGGCGTGAAGCCAGAACTGCTGGTGGTGACTTTTGGCAAAGGCGTCGGGGTCAGCGGGGCGGCAGTGCTGTGCAGCGACGCCGTTGCCGACTACCTGCTGCAGTTCGCCCGACATCTGATCTACAGCACCAGCATGCCGCCTGCCCAGGCGGTGGCGCTGCTGGCGGCGTTTAACGTTATTCGCAGCGACGAGGGCGAAATGCGTCGCCAGCGGCTGGCAGCTTTGATCGACCAGTTCCGCGCGGGCGTGCGCGATCTGCCGGTGCAGATCACCGCCTCGCAGAGCGCCATTCAGCCGCTGATCGTCGGCGAAAACGCACGCGCCCTGCACCTGGCGCAGAGGCTCAGAGAGCGGGGGATCTGGGTAACGGCCATTCGTCCCCCCACCGTCCCGGCGGGCACGGCGCGCCTGCGCCTGACCCTGACGGCGGCCCATCAACCGGCGGATATCACCGCGTTAGTGGAGGCGCTGCATGTCGCAGGTGAATAAACAGGCGATTGCCGCCGCCTTCGGCCGGGCGGCGCAGAGTTATTCCCGCCACGATGCACTCCAGCGGCAAAGTGCCGACGGGCTGCGGGCCTTTCTGGCAGAGACCCGGTTCGCCAGCGTGCTGGATGCTGGCTGCGGCCCGGGGAGCAACAGCCTGGCATGGCGCCAGACCGGGAGCGTTGTGACGGCGATGGATCTCTGCGCCCCGATGCTGGAGGAGGCGCGCCGCAACCAGGCCGCCGACAGCTATCTGCAGGCCGATATCGAAGCCATTCCGCTGGCCGATGCGCAGTTCAGCCTGGTCTGGAGCCATCTGGCGGTGCAGTGGTGCGCCAGCCTGCCCCGGGCGCTGGCCGAGCTCTGGCGGGTGACGCAGCCGGGGGGCAAGGTGGCTTTCACCACGCTGCTCAACGGCTCGCTGCCGGAGCTGAATCAGGCCTGGCAGGCAGTGGACACCCAGCCGCACGCCAACCGCTTTCTGAGCGGGCAGCAGGTGAGCGATGCCCTCTCCGGCTGGCAATACCGCTGTGCGGTTCAGACCGTCACCCTGCTGTTTGACGATGCGCTTAGCGCCATGCACTCCCTGAAGGGGATCGGCGCCACCCATCTGCACGCCGGGCGGGCCGATAAGCCGTTAACCCGCGGCCAGCTGCAGCAACTGGCGCAGGCCTGGCCTCAGCAGGCGGGAAAATTCCCGCTCTCTTATCAACTTTTTCATGGAATTATCGAACGTGACTGAACGTTATTTTGTCACCGGTACCGACACTGAAGTCGGTAAAACCGTCGCCAGTACCGCCCTGTTACAGGCCGCACGAGCGCTGGGCCGCCACACCGCTGGCTACAAACCGGTGGCCTCCGGCAGCGAGATGACTGCGCAGGGGCTGCGCAACAGCGATGCTCTGGCATTACAGCGCAACAGCAGCCTGGCGCTGAGCTACCCGGCGGTGAATCCCTATACCTTCGCCGAGCCGACGTCGCCGCATATCGTCAGCGCTGACGAGCAGCGGCCCATTGAGTTTGCCACCCTCTCGGCAGGATTGCGGGCGCTGGAGATCCAGGCTGACTGGGTGCTGGTGGAAGGGGCGGGCGGCTGGTTCACGCCGCTGTCCCAGGAGCAGACCTTCGCCGACTGGGTGATGGCCGAGCGCCTGCCGGTGATCCTGGTGGTGGGGGTGAAGTTGGGGTGTATCAACCACGCGATGCTGACCGCGCAGGCGATCCGCCAGGCGGGGCTGCATTTTGCCGGTTGGGTGGCGAACGGGGTGGTAGTGCCCGGCAAACGCCATGCCGAATACATGGCGACGCTCAGACGCGTGCTCTCCGCGCCGCTGCTGGGGGAGATCCCCTGGCTGGGCGAGCAGGCCGACACCTCAGCCGTCGGGCAATACCTCGACCTTACTGCGCTGACGCCGTCGGCCCCATCCAGTGGGCAATCAGCGGGTCATCCAGCTCGCTGACCCGGCCCTGCGCCACGTTTCGCCCCCGGTAAAGCAGGCAAAAGCGATCCGCCACTCGCCGGATCAGGGAGAGGTGCTGCTCGGCCAGCAGCACCGATAGCCCGAGCTCCCGGTTGAACCTCAGCAGCAGCTGCGCCAGCTTGACGGTAAACAGCTGCCCGGTGCCGCGGCTGGGCTCGTCGAGGATCAGCAGGCGAGGGCGGGTCACCAGCGCATTCGCCAGCGCCAGCTGATACTGCTGGTCGTCGTTCAGGCCGGAGGCCCGCAGCTGGCGCAGCGGGTATAGCTCCGGGAAAAACTCAAAAACGTCGCGGCTCAGCGACCCGCCCGCGATGCCTTTCGCCATCTGCGCGATATGCAGATTCTCCTCCACCGTCAGTTGCGAAAAGATCCGCCTGTCCTGCGGCACAACGCTAATTTCCGTCCCGGCCTGGTGTACTGCACCGGGAGCCTCGTGCCAGACCATGGTACCGCTGGCGATAGGCAGCAGGCCGGCAATACAGCTCACGAGGGTGGTTTTCCCCATCCCGGGTAGCCCGACGACGCCGGTGCAGACGCCAGGAGGGAGATCGAGGTCAACATTCCACAGGGTGTGGCGATCCCCGTAATACTGATTTACGGCGCGCAGGCTTAACATGGTAATGCTCCTTTTCAGGTAACGGCGACCTTGATACTCTGCAAGACTCTTGCCACTGCCCGGGAAACGGCGATTAAAGCTCCTTTTTTAAGAATTGGCTCAAAAATCAGCACGACGAGGCCCGAACCCTGCACCGCGTCGGGGCCCTGAATGAGGTTGCTGGTGCAGGTGCTATTTTGGTTAAAATGTGAGTAGTGCCTCACCAATTCTTTCGCTGTTTTTTGTCATAAGATCGCCATAATTGGGTGATAAAAATTTTTTACCGCCCCGCTGTGGGTAAAAACCGGGAACGGGCCGAGTCACGTTCCGTATGGGCTGGAGGCAGTTATCCACTATTCCTGTGGATAACCATGTGCATTAGAGTTAGAAAACACAGGGTAAGCGAGAGAATACGCGGCCTGCGCCTGAATTGCTGCGAAACGCGTCTTTTTGAAAACTTTAATGCAGATCAACGCTTTAAATAAAAGCAATCATTGTCATCAAAGTGTCAATTTGATCGGCTACTGTCCGGCGGCTCGCCTTGACAAATGTTAAAAAACAAAAAATTCTGGGGATAACCGACCCCTGTTGGAATTTTATCCCGTTACAGCCGAAATTTTACGCAGCTTCGCTTGATTCCTGCTGGTGGTGGCACAAAATGGCGCGGATGCTACTGGGTTTATATCCAGTATAAATTACTGGCAAAAATAGCCATGAGGAGTAAAATTACACACCTGCCGTATTAACCATCATCAGGTCGCCGTTCATGAGTAAACCGTTCAAACTGAATTCCGCTTTCCGTCCTTCCGGCGATCAGCCTGAAGCGATTCGCCGTCTGAAAGAGGGGCTGGAGGATGGGCTTGCACACCAGACGCTGCTGGGGGTGACGGGTTCGGGTAAAACCTTTACCGTCGCCAACGTGATCGCCGATCTGCAACGGCCGACGATGGTGCTGGCGCCTAATAAAACCCTGGCCGCGCAGCTGTACGGCGAGATGAAAGAGTTCTTCCCCGATAACGCGGTGGAGTACTTCGTCTCGTACTACGACTACTACCAGCCGGAAGCCTACGTCCCGAGCTCTGATACGTTTATCGAAAAAGATGCCTCGGTGAACGAGCATATCGAGCAGATGCGTCTCTCCGCGACCAAAGCCCTGCTCGAGCGTCGTGACGTGGTGGTGGTGGCTTCGGTGTCCGCCATTTACGGCCTCGGCGACCCCGATCTCTACCTGAAGATGATGCTGCACCTCACCCAGGGGATGATTATCGATCAGCGCGCCATCCTGCGCCGTCTGGCGGAGCTGCAGTACACCCGCAACGATCAGGCGTTCCAGCGCGGTACCTTCCGCGTTCGCGGCGAGGTTATCGACATCTTCCCGGCGGAGTCGGACGACTTCGCGCTGCGCGTGGAGCTGTTCGATGAAGAGGTGGAGCGACTGTCGCTGTTTGACCCGCTGACTGGCCACGTGGAGTCGATTATTCCGCGCTTTACCGTCTACCCGAAAACCCACTACGTCACCCCGCGCGAGCGCATCGTGCAGGCGATGGAAGACATCAAGGTTGAGCTGGCGGATCGCCGCAAAACGCTGCTGGATAATAACAAGCTGCTGGAAGAGCAGCGCATCAGCCAGCGTACCCAGTTTGATCTCGAGATGATGAACGAGCTGGGCTACTGCTCCGGGATCGAAAACTATTCGCGCTATCTCTCTGGCCGTGGGCCGGGCGAGGCGCCGCCAACCCTGTTTGACTACCTGCCGGCGGATGGCCTGCTGGTGGTGGACGAATCCCACGTCACCATTCCGCAAATTGGCGGGATGTACCGCGGCGACCGGGCGCGTAAAGAGACTCTGGTGGAGTATGGCTTCCGCCTGCCGTCAGCGCTGGATAACCGTCCGATGAAGTTTGAAGAGTTTGAGGCGCTGGCGCCGCAGACCATCTACGTTTCCGCGACGCCGGGCAACTACGAGCTGGAGAAATCGGGCGACGAAGTGGTGGATCAGGTGGTGCGTCCCACCGGCCTGCTGGATCCGATTATTGAAGTGCGTCCGGTTGGCACCCAGGTGGACGATCTGCTGTCAGAGATCCGCGCCCGGGCATCCATCAACGAGCGCGTGCTGGTCACCACCCTGACCAAACGCATGGCGGAAGATCTTACCGAATACCTCGAGGAGCACGGCGAGAAGGTGCGCTATCTGCACTCGGATATCGACACCGTGGAGCGTATGGAGATCATCCGCGACCTGCGTCTTGGCGAGTTCGACGTGCTGGTGGGGATCAACCTGCTGCGTGAAGGGCTGGATATGCCGGAAGTGTCGCTGGTGGCGATTCTGGACGCCGACAAAGAGGGCTTCCTGCGCTCCGAGCGCTCGCTGATCCAGACCATCGGTCGTGCGGCGCGTAACGTTAACGGCAAAGCGATTCTCTACGGCGACAAGATCACCCCGTCGATGGCGAAAGCGATCGGCGAAACCGAACGCCGTCGCGAGAAGCAGCAGCAGTACAACGAAGAGCACGGCATCACGCCGCAGGGGCTGAACAAGAAGGTGGTGGATATCCTTGCGCTCGGCCAGAACATCGCCAAAACCAAAGCGAAGGGCCGCGGCAAGTCACGTTCACCGGTGGAGGCCGATACCGTTGCTCTGACGCCAAAAGCGCTGCAGCAGAAAATTCACGAGCTGGAAGGGCAGATGATGCAGCATGCGCAGAACCTGGAGTTCGAAGAGGCGGCGCAGATCCGCGACCAGCTGCATCAGCTGCGGGACCTGTTTATTGCGGCGTCCTAGGTAAAAGCAAAATGGCAGCCTTCGGCTGCCATTTTTAGGGTTTGCACCTTCTCCCTGTGGGAGAAGGCCGGGATGAGGGCATCAGGCTGCGCTATCCTAACCCAACCCCTGCACCGCCTTCTCCAGCGCCACGCGGAGTAAATGCCGGTCATGGCGGTACTTAATGTCGCTCGCTTCGAGCGGCTCCTGCACTACCACCCGGCCTTCCATGCCTGATACATCAGTCCCAGGCCCGACCACCACCGCATCGATAATCTTTTTCCCGACATACTGCTCCATCAGCGCCAGCTTAGCGGACAGCGAAAGCCCGGCGGCGGCAGGGCTGAGCTCGCGACCCAGATTGCCGATGTAGACCACGGGCGCCGGTGTCCTGCGCAGCGCCTGGGCCAGCTCGTTAATCAGCAGCAGCGGCATCAGGCTGGTGTAAAAACTGCCGGGGCCGACCAGAATTAAATCCGCTTCACCAATGGCCTCCACCGCTTCACGGGTCGCCGGAACGGTGGGGTAGAGCATCAGCTCTTTCGGCGGCAGCGCCAGCTGGTCGATATTCACTTCGCCATACACTTCATGGTCGTTACTGTCGATCGCCATTAAATCGACCGGAAGTTCGGACATCGGGATCAAAAACGCATCCACTTTGAGCAGGTTGCGGATTAAATTGATCGCCTCCAGAGGCCGCACGCTAAGGTGATCCAGCGCCTTTAACATCAGGTTTCCGAGGTTATGCCCCGAAAGTTCGCCATTACCGCCAAAACGGTACTCAAACATTGCCGAAGCGACGCTGGGTTCGGCGATGAGCTGGTTTAAGCAGTTGCGCATATCCCCCCAGGCGATCCCCCCTTCGGCACGACGAATTCGCCCGGTTGAACCGCCGTTGTCGGTGGTCGTCACGATCCCGGTTAGCCGTGAACCGAGGGATGACAGCGAGGACATCACCCGGCCCAGTCCGTGGCCTCCGCCGAGAGCGACAACGCGGTCGAGATCCGCAAAAGTGCGATTGCGCATAGAAATTCCTTAGTAAGACGAACACCTTAACAGTAACTCAACTACCCCTAAATGACGATGCTCCGCCCGGGGCTAAATGACATATATCAATGCAATAATATGATAATGACGTATTCTGGGACGAAATGGCATGATCATGACGATATATACAAGTTTATATAACGAAAGACGATAATAGCGAAACTGCTTTTAACGAGCTACTATCGGCATAACCACGTTTTCGAAATCGAAAACATACACTCTAGCCTTTGCGCCTGTGTCGACAGATATGGTGCTCTGGCCGTGGCGGTTTCGCCACCAGGGTACAGAAAGAAATGACTGTGCCTCCCGTATCAGGAAAGGTGTACATGGCTTCACAACTTACCGATGCATTCGCGCGTAAGTTTTTTTACCTGCGTTTGTCTATTACCGATGTGTGCAATTTCCGTTGCACCTACTGCCTGCCGGACGGCTACAAACCCGGCGGCATCACTAATAACGGCTTTCTCTCCGTGGACGAAGTCCGCCGCGTGACGCGTGCGTTCGCCGCCATGGGCACGGAGAAGGTCCGTCTGACCGGCGGCGAACCCTCGCTGCGCCGTGACTTCACCGACATCATCGCCGCGGTACGCGAAAACGACAGCATCCGTCAGATTGCGGTGACCACCAATGGTTATCGTCTGGCACGCGATGTCGCCGAATGGCGCGACGCGGGGCTGACGGCCATCAACGTCAGCGTCGACAGCCTCGATGCCCGCCAGTTTCACGCCATCACCGGCCAGGATAAATTCCACCAGGTGATGGAGGGCGTCGATGCGGCCTTTACGGCGGGCTTCGATAAGGTGAAGGTCAACACCGTGCTGATGCGCGATGTGAATCATCATCAGCTGGAGACCTTCCTGGCCTGGATCAAACCCCGCCGCATTCAACTGCGCTTTATCGAGCTGATGGAAACCGGCGAGGGAAGCGATCTCTTCTCCCGCCATCACATCTCCGGCATGGTGCTGCGCGATGAACTGCTCAAACGCGGCTGGATCCATCAGCTTCGCCAGCGCAGCGACGGCCCGGCGCAGGTCTTTTGTCATCCCGACTACGAAGGGGAGATCGGCCTTATCATGCCGTATGAAAAAGATTTCTGTGCCAGCTGTAACCGCCTGCGCGTCTCGTCGGTGGGCAAGCTGCACCTGTGCCTGTTTGGCGACGGTGGCGTGGACCTGCGCGATCTGCTGGCCGATGACGCCCAGCAGCAGGCGCTGGAAGCGCGCATTTCTGAGGCGCTGATGCACAAAAAACAGACCCACTTCCTGCATCAGGGCAACACCGGGATCACCCAGAACCTGTCCTACATCGGCGGGTAATCGCAAAAGGAATCAGAAGATGAGTCAGGTAAGCGCTGAATTTATCCCGACGCGTATTGCTATCCTTACCGTGTCCGAACGTCGCGGTGAAGAGGATGACACCTCCGGCCACTGGCTGCGCGATGCGGCCCACGAGGCGGGGCACCAGATTGTCGACAAGGTCATCGTCAAAGAGAACCGCTACGCCATTCGCGCGGAAGTGTCGCGCTGGGTAGCCAGCGACAACGTGCAGGTCGTCTTAATCACTGGCGGGACCGGCTTTACCGTGGGCGATCAGGCTCCGGAAGCGCTGCTGCCGCTGTTCGATCGCGAGATCGAAGGCTTCGGGGAGATGTTCCGCATGCTGTCGTTTGAAGAGATCGGCACCTCCACGCTGCAGTCGCGCGCCGTTGCCGGTATTGCCAACAACACGGTGATCTTTGCCATGCCGGGCTCCACCAAAGCCTGCCGCACCGCGTGGGAAAACGTCATTGCCCCACAGCTGGATGCCCGTACGCGTCCGTGTAATTTCCATCCCCATCTGAAGAAGTAAGCTATGTCGCAACTGACCCACATTAATGCCGCGGGCGAAGCCCATATGGTGGATGTTTCCGCCAAGGCCGAAACCGTACGTGAGGCGCGCGCGGAAGCGTTCGTCACCATGCTCCCCGAAACCCTGGCCATGATCATTGACGGCAGTCACCACAAAGGGGACGTCTTCGCCACTGCGCGGATCGCCGGGATCCAGGCGGCGAAACGCACCTGGGATCTTATCCCGCTGTGCCATCCGCTGATGCTCAGCAAAGTCGAGGTTAACCTGCGGGCCGAGCCGGAGCATAACCGGGTGCGCATCGAATCACTCTGCCGCCTGACAGGCAAGACCGGGGTGGAGATGGAAGCCTTAACCGCCGCATCGGTGGCGGCGTTAACCATCTACGACATGTGCAAAGCGGTACAGAAAGACATGGTCATCGGCCCGGTTCGCCTGCTGGCGAAAAGCGGCGGTAAATCAGGTGATTTCAGGGCGGAAGAGAATGATTAAGGTACTTTTTTTTGCGCAGGTGCGTGAGCTGGTGAATACCGACAGCCTGACGCTGGAGAGTGAGTTCGACACCGTGGAAGCGCTGCGGGCGCATCTGGCGGCGCAGAGCGACCGCTGGGCACTGGCGCTGGACGCGGGCAAACTGCTGGCGGCGGTGAACCAGACCCTGGTGGAGTTCAACCATCCGGTTACGTCGGGCGATGAAGTGGCCTTCTTCCCACCGGTCACCGGGGGCTGAGATGACAGAGACCAAAATCGTCGTCGATCAGGCGCGTTTCAACGTCGGCACCGAATACACCTGGCTGGCGGAGCGTGACGAAGACGGGGCGGTGGTTACCTTCACCGGCAAAGTGCGTAACCATAATCTGGGCGACAGCGTAAAGGCCCTGACCCTGGAGCACTATCCGGGGATGACCGAAAAGGCGTTAACGGAGATCGTCGATCAGGCGCGGGAGCGCTGGCCGCTCGGTCGGGTAACGGTGATCCACCGCATCGGTGAGATGTGGCCCGGAGAAGAGATCGTCTTCGTGGGCGTCACCAGCGCCCATCGTGGCAGCGCCTTTGCCGCAGGCGAGTTTATTATGGATTATCTGAAAACCCGCGCCCCGTTCTGGAAGCGCGAAGCCACACCGGAAGGGGATCGCTGGGTGGAATCACGCGACAGCGACAAGGACGCTGCCAGCCGCTGGTAGCCGGATTGCGGGGATGTGTTAGGCTATAACAGTGTGTCCACTTAAAAAGGAGTGCGTTATGGACAGATTTCCCCGTTCCGATTCTATCGTGCAGACCCGTAGCGGCCTGCAAACTTATATGGCGCAGGTCTATGGCTGGATGACCTGCGGATTGCTGCTCACCGCGTTTGTCGCCTGGTTTTCCGCAAACACGCCTGCCGTGATGATGTTTGTCTTCTCCAGCAAAATTACCTTTTTTGGTCTGATTATCGCCCAGCTGGCGCTGGTGTTTGTCCTGTCCGGGCTGGTGCATAAGCTCAGTGCCGGGATGGCCACCACGCTGTTTATGCTCTACTCGGCGCTGACCGGCCTGACGCTTTCCAGCATCTTCATCGTCTACACCTACTCCTCGATCGCCAGCACCTTCGTGGTGGCAGGCGGGATGTTTGGCGCGATGAGCCTTTACGGCTACACCACCAAACGCGACCTGAGCGGCATGGGCAACATGCTGTTTATGGCGTTGATTGGTATCGTGCTGGCCTCGCTGGTTAACTTTTGGCTGAAGAGCGAAGCGCTGATGTGGGCGGTGACCTATATCGGGGTGATTGTGTTTGTCGGCCTGACGGCCTACGACACGCAGAAGCTGAAAAATATTGGGGAGCAGATCGACGTCCGCGACAGCTCTAACCTGCGCAAGTACTCGATTCTCGGGGCGCTGACGCTCTATCTGGACTTTATCAACCTGTTCCTGATGCTGCTGCGCATCTTCGGCAACCGCCGGTAAGTGTTTTGCCCGGCGGCGCTTCGCTTGCCGGGCATTTTCCTCCTTCACTTCGCCATCTGCTGCTCGTTTTTGGCCCGCAGCTTCTTCGCCCGGCTCTCCAGCACCAGATAACAGACTGTTGCCAGCCCCAGCGGCAGGAAGTAATAGAGCATGCGATAGGCCAGCAGGGCGGCGATAATGGCGCCATGAGAGACATGTTCCCCTGCCAGCAGGGCGATAAACACCGCTTCCAGCACGCCGATCCCGGCGGGAATATGCACAATCACCCCGGCGATACTGCTCACCAGCAGCACCCCCAGCACGAAGAAGTAGTTAATATCTTCGCCCAACAGCAGCCAGATAATCGCCCCCATTGCCATCCAGTTACCGGCTGAAATACCCATCTGCGCTAACGCAAAGCGCCATGAGGGGAGCACCAGCTTTTGCTTTTTGATGGTCACATGGCGCCGCTTCGCAAATGCACAGGCCCACAAATAGACCGCAATCACCAGCAGCAACACTACCCCAAGAATACGCAGCGTCGTCTGGTCGATGTACCAGTGGTCAGGCAGTTGCACCACCCCGGCGGTAAAGATCACCCCACCCAACAGGATATAGCCCAGCCAGTTAGTGGTGATGCTCAGGGAGAAGATGCGGGTGATGGTGCTGCTGGGCAGTCCCAGGCGGGAGTAAAGCCGGTAGCGCATCCCGATGCCACCCACCCAGGTGCTCAGGGTCAGGTTAAAGGCATAGCAGATAAACGACACCAGCATCACCTGGCGTTTGGCCAGCTTATGCCCGCAGTAGCGCCGCCCGAGCAGGTCGTAGCAGCCATACAGCAGATAGCTCACCACCACCAGCGCAATCGCGCTCAGCAGCGAGACCCGGTCATAGTCACGAATAACCTTCCAGACTTCAGTCCAGTCGACCTTTTTCGCGTAAACCACCAGCAGCACTGCAACGGCAATAAAAAATACCCAGGTGAGGATCTTTTTAGCCAGACGCCAGCGCGAATGTTTTTTGCTCATCAGGGTTTCACTCCCGTATGACCTGCTTCGACCCGGTCCTGGGTCTCCATTTCGGGCTGTACCGGCGGCGGCACCTGCGCCAGCTTCGGCGTATGGGCCGGCAACCAACCCACCAGCGCCGGGAAATGGCGCAGGAAGTGGAACACCACCACGCTTTTACCCAGATTCCACCAGGTGCGTTTCGGCACCATCGTCTCATCCACCCGCACACAATCTTCGGCAATGATGGCGGTGAGATTGTCGCGCAAGGTCTGGTTAAACTCGCGATCGTGAATAATCAGGTTGGCCTCCAGGTTCAGCGACAGGCTGAGGGGGTCGAGGTTGCTGGAGCCGACGGTCACCCAGTGATCGTCCATCAGCGCCACCTTGCCATGCAGGGGACGGCGGCGATATTCGTAAATCTCTACCCCGCCTTTCACCAGATAGTTGTACAGCAGGCGTGCGCCCACCGTGACAATCGGCATATCCGGCTCTCCCTGCACAATCAGTCTGACCTTGACCCCACGTCGCGCCGCATTACGCATGGCGTGCAACAGGCGATAGCCAGGGAAGAAGTAGGCGTTGGCGATAATCACTTCCCGCCGGGCGTTGGTCAGCATCTTGAGATAGTGCCGCTCAATGTCGTCCCGGTGTTCTTCGTTATCGCGCCAGACAAACAGCGCCTGCGCCTCACCGGGTTTAACATTCTCTTCGGGGCGATGACGCCGCTTCCACCAGCGACGCACCGCGGCTTTGCCGGGCAGGTTCTCTACCACAAACTGCAAAATATCCTGCACGACCGGGCCTTCGACCTGGACGGCATAATCCTGTTTTGCCTCCGGACCGTAGTCAGACATGTGTTCAGCGGAGTAGTTAATCCCGCCGACAAACGCCACCTGCTCATCCACCACCACAATTTTACGGTGCATACGGCGGAACACGTTGGTACGCATGCCTAACAGAGGAGGGCGCGGATCGTAGTAACGGAACACCACCCCTGCCGCGGTGAGCTCCCCGACGAAATCGTCGTCGAGATCGGGGGAGCCGTAGCCGTCGAGCAGCACTTCGATATGCACGCCACGCTGGGCGGCGCGCAGCAGGACGGCATGCAGCTTGCGGCCCACGTTGTCATCGAACCAGATGAACGTCTCAAGGAACACCCGGCTCTCGGCTTTCTCAATGGCGGCAAATACCGCCGGATAATAGTGATCGCCATTTTCCAGCAGCTTTATTCGGTTGCCGCTTTGCCATGAACATTTCATAGATGAATCTCCGCACTTAACGGCGCATGGTCGGAAAGGTGACGCCAGTTACTCAGTGCCAGCGCGGTCGGGCTGCTGGCATGGGCATTTTTGACATAGATACGATCGAGACGCAGCAGCGGCAACCTGACCGGGAAGGTACGGGCTGGCTTGCCGTGAGCAAGGGTAAACACCTCCTCCAGTCCAGCTTCCGCTTTCAGCGGATGGCTGGCGCGCTGACGCCAGTCGTTAAAGTCTCCGGCCACCACCACCGGGTCCCCCTCGGGCAGAGCGTTGACCCAGTCGGCCATCATCTGCAGCTGTGCCTGGCGATGTGCTTCCCGCAGGCCCAGGTGCACCGAGGCCACATGCAGGGGGATGTCCAGCTCCGGCACGGCTACCCGGCAGTAGAGCAGGCCGCGTTTTTCGCTCTCGCCAACCGACACATCGTGATTTTCGTAATGTTCGATGGGATAGCGAGAGAGGATCGCATTGCCGTGATGCCCTTCAGGGTAGACGGCATTGCGCCCGTAGGCGTAATCGCTCCACATGGTGTCAGCGAGAAATTCGTAGTGGCTGGTGTCGGGCCAGTTTTCCACATGCAGCGGATGCACTTCATGCGCGCCCATCACCTCCTGCAGGCAGACAATATCCGCGCTGACGGTACGTACGGCGTCGCGCAGTTCGGGCAAAATGAAACGGCGGTTAAAAGCCGCGAATCCTTTATGAATGTTGATCGTTAACACTTTAAGCGAAAAATGCCGGGTTTGTTGGGCCATACACTCCTTCCCGCGTCACTATCCTGATGAAAATAAAGTGTAGTCGTCGTCACAAAAAGGTGCTGTGTTACGGAATTTTCCGTAAAGTGCGATAGTCTGAACAAGCAGAGTAAAATCCTTCAGGAGAGTGCCATGAAGTGGCAACAACGCATACGCGTCGCGACCGGTCTCAGTTGTTGGCAGATTATGTTGCATTTATTGGTGGTGGCCGTACTGGTGATGGCCTGGATGAGCGGCGCCCTGGTGCGTGTCGGCTTAGGATTATGTGTGTTGTACGGCGTTACCGTACTGTTAATGCTCTTTTTACAGCGTCATCATGATCAGCGCTGGCGCGAAGTGGCGGATGTGCTCGAAGAGCTGACCACCACCTGGTATTTTGGTGCAGCCGTCATCGTGTTGTGGCTGTTGTCCCGCGTGCTGCAAAACAACTATTTGCTGGCCGTCGCAGGGCTGGCGATCCTTGCCGGACCCGCGGTCGTTTCGCTGTTAGCCAAAGATAAAAAGCTACGCGATATTGCGTCTAAACATCGCGTACGCCACTGATCCCGTCACGGCCGCTATCACCAGTAGCGGCCACAAACTCCCCCAGACAATATCCAGACTCGCATCCTTGAGATAGATCTGCTTGGTGATATCGGTGAAGTGACGGATCGGGTTCACCCAGGTTAAGTTCTGCAGCCACACCGGCATGTTCTCTACCGGCGAGACATAGCCCGAGAGCAGGATCGCCGGCATCATAAAGACAAACACCCCGATAAACGCCTGCTGCTGGGTTGAGCACAGCGCCGAGATCAGCAGCCCAAACCCCACCAGCGACAGCCCGTAAATCACCATCGTGAAGTAAAACAGTGCCAGCGAACCGGCAAAGGGGATGTGATAGGCCCAGATGCCAATCGCCAGCACGATACTGGCCTGGAAGGTGGCGACAATCAGCGCCGGAACCGCTTTGCCGACGAAGATCTGCCAGGTCGCCAGCGGGGAGACCAGCAGCTGATCCAGGGTGCCCTGTTCGCGCTCGCGGGCCACCGACAGCGAGGTCACAATCATCACCCCGATGGTGGTGATCATGGCGATCAGCGATGGCACCACGAACCATTTGTAGTCGAGGTTCGGGTTGTACCAGTTGCGCACCACCAGCTCGCTGTTGTTCGGTTTCGGTTTGCCCTCCATCAGCTCCTGCTGATACTCCTTCACCACCTGCTGCAGGTAGTTGGCGGCAATCTGGGCGCTGTTGGAGTTGCGTCCGTCGAGGATCAGCTGCATCGGGGCGGTTTGCAGAGTGTCGAGATTGCGGGAGAAATCGGCCGGGAAGCGCACCAGCAATAGCGCCTTTTGCGTGTCGATGGTCGGCTGGATCTCCTGCGGGCTGTTGAGGATCAGCACGTGGGTAAAGGCTTTGGCGCGGGCAAAGCGCTGGGTCAGCTCCACCGAATGTTTGCCGTTATCTTCGTTATAGACGGCGATGGTGGCGTTGGTCACCTCCAGGGTGGCCGCCCACGGGAACAGCAGCACCTGGATCAGCACCGGCAAAATCAAAATCGCCCGGGTCTGCGGCTCGCGCAGCAGGGATTGCAGCTCTTTGCGGATCAAGGTCCATAAACGGTAAAACATAGTCACTCCTCAAAACGCCGGGCGGCACTGCGTTTGCCCGGCCTACAAGACCCGTAGGCCCGGTAAGCGTAGCGCCACCGGGCGAAACCTAATCTAATCGCCGTTTAGTTTTCATCCACGTCAGCCCGATAAACATCACCGCCGAGGCAATCAAAAACAGCAGATTCACAATCAGCACCACCGGGATATTGCCCGCCAGGAACAGGCTTTGCAGGGTGCTGACGAAATAGCGCGCCGGGATAATGTAGGTCGCCGCGCGGATCGCTGCGGGCATACTGTCGATCTGGAAAATAAACCCGGACAGCATAATCGACGGCAGGAAGGCGGCATTCAGCGCCACCTGGGCGGCGTTAAACTGGTTGCGGGTGACGGTGGAGATCAACAGCCCCATCCCCAGGGTACTGAGTAAAAACAGGCTGGTAATAATAAACAGCACCAGCAGCGAGCCGCGGTACGGCACCCCGAGGATGAAGACAGCAACAAGCATACAGAGCAGCATCGCCAGCATCCCGAGGAAGTAGTAGGGGATTAGCTTGCACAGCAGCAGCTCGGTGCGCGTCACTTCGGTGGAGAGCAGGGCCTCCATGGTGCCGCGCTCCCACTCGCGGGCGATCACCAGCGAGGTCAGGATCGCGCCGATCACCGTCATGATAATGGTCACCGCCCCGGGGATAATAAAGTGCTGACTGATGGCCGCCGGGTTAAACCAGTACCGGGTCTGGACGTCAATCAGCGGCTCGAACGTTTCACCCCGATCTTCCGCCCGCTGCATCTGCCACAGCTGCCAAATCCCCTCGGTGTAGCCCTGCACAAAGTTGGCGGTGTTGGGCTCGCTGCCGTCGGTGATCACCTGGATCGGGGCGGTGTCACCCGGGCGCGCCATGCGGGCCGCGAAATCCACCGGAATGACAATCAGGCCACGAATGCGCCCGGCCTGCATCATCTGGACCAGCTGCTGGCGGTTATCGCTGATGGTGGCGTCGATATAGGGCGAGCCGGTCATGGCGTGGGTGAAGTCGAGCGCCTCTTCGCTGCGCTGCTCCAGCAGGATCCCCACCCGCAGCTTGCTGGAGTCGAGGTTAATCCCGTAGCCAAAGATAAACAGCAGCAGCAGGGGGATCACCACCGCAATCAGCCAGCTGCTCGGGTCGCGTACAATCTGTCGCGTCTCTTTGATGCACAGGGCGCGCACCCGACGCCAGGAGAGGGCGGTATCAGACATGGCCGTGCTCCTTATCCCAGTCGTTAATCAGGGTAATAAACGCCTGCTCCATGGTGGGGTCGGGCTGCTGCTCATCCGCCACCTGGGCTTTCAGATCGTCAGGCGTGCCGTGGGCGATCAACTTCCCGCGGTAGACCAGCCCGATGCGGTCGCAATACTCCGCCTCGTCCATAAAGTGGGTGGTGACCATCACGGTGACCCCTTTCTCCACCATGCTGTTGATATGCAGCCAGAACTCGCGGCGGGTGAGGGGATCGACCCCGGAGGTCGGTTCATCGAGAAACAGAATATCCGGCTCGTGCATCAGGGAGCAGGCCAGCGCCAGCCGCTGCTTAAACCCGAGCGGCAGCGCGTCGGTGGCCTGGCTGGCGATAGTGCTCAGGCCAAACGCCTCGCTCATGCGGTTGATTTTCTCATCCTGCGCCCGTCCGCGCAGGCCGTAGACACCGGAGAAGAAGCGCAGGTTCTGCCCTACGGTCAGGTTGCCGTAGAGGGAGAATTTTTGCGCCATATAGCCCAGATGCTGGCGCGCCTTGCCGGAGCTGACTTTCAAATCCATATCCAGCACCAGCGCCTTGCCGGCGGTGGGCACCAGCAGGCCGCACATCATTTTGAAGGTGGTGGATTTGCCCGCGCCGTTGGGGCCCAGCAGGCCAAAGATCTCCCCGCGTTTCACGGCAAAGTTCACGTCATCCGTCGCGGCAAAATCACCGAACTTTTTGGTCAGGGATTTGGCTTCAATCACCGTTTCGCCCGGCGTGCCCTCCACGGTATGCAGGATCGCCCCCAGCGGGGACTCCGCCGTGCCCGCGCCGCCGAGCAGATCGATAAAGGCATCTTCAAAGCGCGGGGCGGTCTCCTCGATGGTCAGATCCGGCAGATCCGCACTCTGGCGCAGATCGTCGGCGCTGGCCTCTTTTTTGAGGATCACCCGTACCGATTTCCCCTGGATCATGCCGTCGCTCACCTGGGGCAGCTTCAACACCCGCTGCAGCAGGCGGCGGTTGTTCTCATGGGGCGTGTGCAATAGCAGGCTGCGCCCGGTCATGCTCTGGGTCAGCTTAGTCGGGTCACCCTGATAGAGCAGTGCCCCTTCGTTCATCAGCAGTACGTCCCGGCACTGCTCCGCTTCGTCGAGGTACGAAGTGCTCCAGAGGATCAACATCCCGTCGCCCGCCAGCTCATGCACCATCTGCCACAGCTCGCGGCGGGAGATGGGATCCACGCCAACGCCCGGCTCGTCCAGCAGCAGCACCTTCGGCTCCCCGACCAGGGTGCAGGCCAGCCCCAGCTTCTGCTTCATCCCGCCGGAGAGTTTGCCTGCCAGCCGGTCGGTGAAGGGGCCAAGGGAAGTAAATTCCAGCAGACGCTGGAAGGTTTTCTCCCGCGTCTCACCGGTGACGCTGCGCAGGTCGGCGTAGAGGGTCAGGTTCTCCATCACGGTCAGATCTTCATACAGCCCGAACTTCTGCGGCATGTAGCCCAGCATGGCGTGCAGGGCGCGATCGTCATTAATGGGGTCCAGTCCCAGGACGCTGGCGGTGCCTTCGTCCGGCTTCAGCAGCCCGGCGAGCATTCGCATCAGGGTAGTTTTACCTGCGCCGTCCGGGCCCACCAGCCCGGTGACGTAGCCTTTCTGCAGCGTGCAGTCGAGCGGCGCGACGGCGGGCTTGTCCATCCCGGCAAAGCGTTTGACCAGGCCGGAGAGCTGGATCACCGCGTCATTCATGGCGTTGACCATCATCGAAGCTCACCGTCACCGGCATCCCCTGGCGCAGGGCGTCATCGGCATCGTTGACGATAATGCGCAGGCGATAGACCAGGTCGGTACGCAGGTCCGGGGTTTCGACGGTTTTTGGCGTAAATTCGGCGGTTGGAGAGACAAAGCCGATTTTGCCGCGGTAAGGCTTATCCGGGCGACCGTCGGTGTAGAGCAGCACCTCGCGGCCCGGTTTTGCCTCCCCGAGACTGGCTTCATTAACATAGGCGCGTACCCACACCGGACGGGTTAACGACAGGGTCAGCACCGTGCTGCCGGCGTTCAGCATGCTGCCGGGCTCGACGGCGCGGGTCAGCAGGGTGCCGTTGGCAGGGGCCACCAGGGTGGTGTCGTGCAGATCCAGTTGTGCCTGGGCCAACTGAGCCTGAGCCTGTTCGAGGCTGGCTTTGGCCTGGGCGATATCCTGCTCGCGGTTGCCGGAGCGGTACTGGCGCAGTTTGTCCTGAGAGGATTTCAGCGTCGCCAGAGCCTGGTCGCGCGCGGAGCGGGCGTTCTCCAGATCGTTGGCCGACACGGTGCGGCTTTTCCACAGCCCCTGCTGACGGTTAAAGAAGTTCTGCGCATAGTCGTAGGCGGCCTGCGCCTGCTTAACGGCGGCGGCGGCCTGGGCCACCTCTTCATCCCGGTAGCCCGCCTGCATAAGATCGTATTGCGCCTGAGCCACGGCTACCCCTGCCTGAGCCTGCAGCAGGGCGTTCTGATAAGGGGCTTTATCCAGCTCGCCCAGGGTCTGCCCGGCGGTAATGGCATCCCCTTCATCCACGGTTAACGACGCCAGCCGTCCGCCGACGCGAAAGCTCATGTTCACGGTGCGAATATCAACGTTGCCGTACAGGGTTAACGTTTTATCCTGCTGGCTCTGATACCACCACCAGCCACCGAATCCGGCGGCCAGCACCACCACTGCCAGAAGAATAACAACCGATTTTTTCATGACTCCAGGCTCCTTTGGGTTAAACCTTGCAGGATCAGATCAACGTGGCAGGTGATGACCTGGCTTATCTGCGCGGCTTTGTCCGCATCAAATTCGGTCCAGCCGGTACGTAATAAAATGGTTTCCCGCCCGAGACGAAAGGCGAGCACTTCGCCCAGCAGGGCATGGGTATGCAATATGGTCTGCGTGTCACTGGCATCGCGGCCGGTGTAGGCTGCCACCAGCCGGGTCAGATGGGTGTGCATCGGGGCGATAACCTGATCGTGCACCAGCTGATAAGCGGCAGAAGGCGAGAGTTGCTCCCGTGAGATAAACTTACTCAGGTTCAGCGTATCGTCATGGGTCAGGAGCTGAATCATGTTGTTGCAGGCGGTTAAGATCAATTCGCGGATGGCAGCGCGATCCGGGGCAGGCTCGTCCAGCAGAGCGGTAGCCGCCTCCACATGGGGGCGAAAGTTGGTGCCGATGAAATCCGCGATCCACTGGGCGCAGGCGAGGTAGAGATCCTCTTTCGAGCCAAAATAGTAGGTGATCGCGGCGATGTTCTGCCCCGCCTGAGCGGCAATGTCGCGGGTGGTGGCGTGCATCCCGTATTCGCCAAACTGCGCCAGCGCGGCGGCAATCAGCTGGCTTTTGGCCTGTTCGCCCTTGGTGGTGGTCGGGATCGGATTCATAGTGTCACTAAAAGTTAATCAATCGATTGATTAAGATTATGACTGTTTTTTGAGCTTGTCCAGTCCGCTTGTTCAATGTTGCGCCGGGCGGCACTGCATTTGCCCGGCCTACGTAATAGCGTGGATGCATCGGTTTACGGGATATTTTATGCGCCACATCACAAAAGCTGTTACACTCCGCTGCTTCGCGACACTGTGGTTTTTGTCCTTCTATTTGTCACTATCTCCCTGAAAACTACACCTGAAATGGTCGGGGCGGTTCGGAGTTTTTATGTCTTTTGATACCCTTGGCCTGAACCCGGAAATTCTGCGTGCTGTAGAAGAGCAGGGCTACCGCGAACCTACCCCAATTCAGCAGCAGGCCATTCCTGCCGTGCTGGCGGGTCGCGATCTGATGGCCAGTGCCCAGACCGGGACCGGTAAAACCGCTGGCTTTACCCTGCCGCTGCTGGAACGCCTGATTCAGAAAGAGTCGCACGCCAAAGGCCGTCGCCCGGTGCGCGCCCTGATCCTGACCCCGACCCGTGAACTGGCCGCCCAGGTGGGTGAGAACGTGCGTGAGTACAGCCGCTATCTCAACATCCGCTCGCTGGTGGTGTTCGGTGGGGTCAGCATTAACCCACAGATGATGAAACTGCGCAGCGGCGTGGACGTGCTCATCGCCACCCCTGGCCGTCTGCTCGATCTGGAACACCAGAACGCCGTCAAGCTCGACAGCGTGGAAATCCTGGTCCTCGACGAAGCTGACCGCATGCTCGACATGGGCTTCATCCACGATATTCGCCGCGTGCTGGCAAAACTGCCGGCCCGCCGTCAGAACCTGCTCTTCTCCGCCACCTTCTCCGACGAGATCAAAGGCCTGGCAGAAAAACTGCTGCACAACCCGCTGGAAGTGGAAGTCGCGCGTCGCAACACCGCTTCCGAGCAGGTGACCCAGAAAGTCCATATGGTGGACAAAAAGCGTAAGCGCGAGCTGCTGTCGCAGATGATTGGCGAGGGCAACTGGCAGCAGGTGCTGGTCTTCACCCGTACCAAGCACGGCGCGAACCACCTGGCGGAACAGCTGAACAAAGATGGGATCCGCAGCGCGGCGATCCACGGCAACAAGAGCCAGGGGGCACGTACCCGCGCGCTGGCAGACTTTAAATCCGGCGATATCCGCGTGCTGGTAGCGACCGACATCGCTGCCCGTGGCCTCGACATCGAAGAGCTGCCGCACGTGGTCAACTACGAGCTGCCGAACGTGCCGGAAGATTACGTTCACCGTATCGGCCGTACCGGTCGCGCAGCGGCCACCGGCGAAGCGCTCTCCCTGGTCTGCGTGGATGAAATCAAACTCCTGCGTGACATTGAACGTCTGCTGAAGAAAGAGATCCCACGCATTGCCCTCGAGGGTTATGACGTTGACCCGTCAATCAAAGCCGAGCCGATCCAGAACGGTCGTCAGGGCGGCGGTCGTGGTCAGGGCGGCGGTCGTGGTCAGGGCGGTGGACGCGGACAGGGCGGCGGCGGTCGTGGTCAGCAGCAGCCGCGCCGTAGCGAAGGCGGCGCGCCGAAAGCGGCCAGCAAGCCACCGCGCCGTGACGGTGACGCGAAACCGGCAGGGGAAGGCCAGCGCCGACGCCGTCCGCGCAAACCTGCCAGCGCACAGTAATCTGGAAGCCCGGTCGTAAAGCCGGGCTTTTCTTTTGCGGCCCGCTGAAGAAAGTGCCACAATAGTGGCTGTTTATACAGTATTTCAGGTTCATCATGGCTTTAACCGCCGCGCTGAAAGCGCAAATTGCCGCCTGGTATAAGGCGCTACAACAGCAGATCCCCGACTTTATTCCCCGCGCACCGCAACGGCAGATGATTGCCGATGTGGCGAAAACGCTCGCCGGTGATGAGGGCCGACATCTGGCAATTGAAGCCCCGACCGGGGTAGGTAAAACCTTGTCCTACCTAATCCCCGGCATCGCTATCGCCCGGGAAGAGCAAAAGACGCTGGTGGTCAGCACCGCCAACGTCGCCCTGCAGGATCAGATCTACAGCAAAGACCTGCCCCTGCTGCGCAAAATTATCCCCGAGCTACGCTTTACCGCCGCCTTCGGGCGCGGGCGCTACGTCTGTCCGCGCAACCTGGCGGCCCTGGCCAGCAGCGAACCGAACCAGCAGGATCTGCTGGCGTTTCTTGATGACGAGCTGACTCCCAACAACAAGGCCGAGCAGGAGCAGTGCGCGAAGCTGAAGACCGATCTTGACGGCTACAAGTGGGACGGCCTGCGCGATCACACCGATCAGGCTATCGGCGATGACCTGTGGCGCAGGCTCAGCACCGACAAAGCCAGCTGCCTGAACCGCAACTGCCACTACTACCGCGAATGCCCGTTTTTTGTCGCCCGCCGCGAGATCCAGGAGGCCGAAGTGGTGGTCGCCAACCACGCGCTGGTGATGGCGGCAATGGAGAGCGAATCGGTATTGCCGGACCCGAAACACCTGCTGCTGGTGCTGGATGAAGGCCACCATCTGCCGGATGTCGCCCGCGACGCGCTGGAGATGAGCGCCGAGATCACCGCCCCCTGGTTCCGCCTGCAGCTGGATCTGTTCTGCAAGTTGATCGCCACCTGCATGGATCAGTTCCGGCCGAAAACCATCCCGCCGCTGGCGGTCCCGGAGCGCCTCAGCGAGCACTGCGAAACCATCTACACCCACATCGCCTCGCTGAATAACATCCTCAATCTCTATCTCCCGGCCACCCAGGAGGCGGAGCACCGCTTTGAGATGGGCGAGCTGCCGGATGAGATCATGGCCATATGTCGCGAGCTGGCGCAGCTTATCGAGAAGCTGCGCGGGCTGGCGGAGCTGTTTTTAAACGATCTCAGTGAAAAAACCGGCACCCATGACGTGGTGCGCGTTCACCGGGTGCTGCTGCAGATGAACCGCGCCCTCGGCATGTTCGAAGGGCAGAGCAAGCTGTGGCGACTGGCGTCGATGGCTCAGGCCTCCGGCGCGCCGGTCACCAAGTGGGCGACCCGGGAGGTCAAAGAGAATCAGGTGCATCTCTTCTTCCACTGCGCGGGCATTCGGGTCAGCGATCAGTTGGAGAAGCTGCTCTGGCGCAGCGTTCCGCATGTGGTGGTCACCTCCGCCACATTACGCTCGCTAAACAGCTTCTCGCGGCTGCAGGAGATGAGCGGCCTGAAGGAGAAAGCAGGGGATCGCTTTGTGGCCCTCGACTCGCCGTTCAACCACTGCGAGCAGGGCAAGCTGGTGATCCCGCGCATGCAGCATGAACCGCTGATCGACAATGAAGAGAATCATCTGGCCGAGATGGCGGCGTACTTCCGCGAACAGCTCGAAAGCAAAAAATATCCCGGGATGCTGGTGCTGTTCGCCAGCGCCCGGGCGATGAATCTGTTTTTAACCTTCGTCACCGATCTGCGCCTGCTCCTGCTGGTGCAGGGGGATCAGCCCCGCTACCGGCTGGTGGAGCTGCACCGTAAACGGATAGACAGCGGCGAGCGCAGCGTGCTGGTGGGGCTTCAGTCCTTTGCCGAAGGGCTGGATCTGAAAGGCGATTACCTGACCCAGGTGCATATCCACAAGATTGCCTTCCCGCCTATCGATAGCCCGGTGGTGCTCACCGAGGGCGAGTGGCTGAAAAGCCTGAATCGCTTCCCGTTCGAAGTGCAGAGTCTGCCGGCGGCGTCATTCAACCTTATCCAGCAGGTGGGGCGTCTGATCCGCAGCCACAGCTGCTGGGGCGAGGTGGTGATCTACGATAAACGCCTGCTGACCAAAAACTATGGCAAGCGCCTGCTGAATGCCCTGCCGATCTTTCCTATCGAGCAGCCCGAGGTGCCCGAGGTAAAAAAACGCCCGGCTAAACTCGCCGCCGGGCGTAAAAAAAGCATCCATGCTAAGAGGCGCGGTCCTACTGGTAAGTGAAGGTAAACTGCACCACGCTGGAGAACTGACCCGCGCTGACCGGGGTATGCGAGGCGTAATAGCGTGCCGCCATCGGGAAATCGGCGGTGTGGGTCACCGGGTCGATCACCGCATTAAAGCGTGACTCCGGGGCCAGAATGATCGAGTCGGTGCGGTCTGCCAGCTCCAGCGCCAGCCCGTTGGCGGTGCCGGTGTTGGCGAACTTAAACGGGTGCAGTTTGTCGCGTTGCCCCTCGAGGTTAATCGTCGCCAGGGTCAGGCTTTGCGGGCAGTGGGAGATGGTGATATCAAAATCCTTCCACACCCCGGTATCCCCCACCGCTTTAAAATCACTGGCCACCGCCTGGCCGAGATCGACCACTTTGTTCTGGCTGGTGCTGTCCACCTCGCAGGCGGTATCGTAGATATTGCCTTTGATGCTGAGGATCACGTCAGTGGCCGTCGCGGGCAGGCTGGCCAGCAGTACGATCAGGGCTACATATTTCATCGGGGATCTCACTGGTATTCAATGTCGATGGTGGCAAGAGTATTGGCTCGCCCGGCTGTCGCCTGAGCGCCCGTCTGGTAATACTGCACCTGGAAGGGCAGGTTGAACGGCTGGTTAGGCACGGTCTGGTCGCCAAAGGGGATCGGATAGTCGTAGCGCAGCGTTACTCCGCCCACCAGCATTTTCACCCCGATACCGGTGGCGCTGTCGCTGCCCGGGGTCAGGTTCAGCACGTCATTGCCGTCCCCGAGCGAGGTGCTGCCGTTGACGCTGGTGACGCGGGCGGTCATGGTCACCGCGTCGGTACAGGTCGCCGTCAGGTTGAAGCTTTTCCAGTCGCTGGTGCTGCCGACGTGGGTAAAGAGGCTGACCGGGAAATCTCCCAGCATAATGACCAGGCTTTTGGGATCGACCGAGCAGGTGGTGGCCTTCAGCGCCAGACTGCCGCCGTAGCGCACGGCATTCAGCTCGCCGAGCTGCTGGTCCGGGTAGATCCCCAGCGACCAGATGCCGTTGTGCACCGTCGTCGACGCATGTTCTCCGGTAGTGCTCGCGGTTTTGATCAGCTGCATCGTCAGGGAGACATTAAAGCTGCCGGAGCCGTCACTGCTGACGTACCCCAGCGGCGTGCTGCGGCTGTCGCAGTGGGCGGCGCGGCCGCGCACCGGCTGTCCGGCGCTGTTCAGCAGTTCAATACCTATCCCCTCGATACCGCTGCGATAAACCCCCGGCATTCCCGGCACTTCCTCGCCTTCGCCAAGATGGCAGGCGGTGATCGGCTTGCCGCTGTCGGCGGCATCACAGTGGCCTTGCACCCTGTGCGAGAGGGCAGAGCCGGGGACGGCATTGCCAATCCCGAGGGTGGTGGGCACCGTCAGCGTCCCCGGCGTGGCGGTCCAGGGCAGATCGGATGTTGTGCAGGCCGCTTTCGCCTGCGGCATAAACAGAAACAGGGCGGCAAACAGGGCCAGAACACAGCCGTAGCGGAAGGGTTTCATCTTTTCCTCGATGCCGTCAGGAGCACTGGGCGGTGACGCTAATCACCGGGTCAGCGGATCGGGACGGCAGTTGATAGTGGGCGGAGCAGTGCGCACCTGCGCCTTTGCCCCAGCTGACGTTGACGCTGCCCCGGGCGTGCATCCCGGTCAGGTAGACCTGGCCGCCATCGCCAACGATAAACTCACCGCTGTCATGGGCCGGGGCCGCCGTGGCGCCAAAGGGCACCGGACGACCGTCGGCGCGGGTAAGGGTCAGCAGTACCCGGCTGCCGACGCGGGTATCAAAGTGGGTTCGCACAATCGCCCCCCGGGTTGGGGTGATCACTTTGGCCGCCTGGCCGACGTCGGCCCCCGCCGGCAGGCTCTCGGTATTCAGCGCCACGGTGTTGTGATGGTACGGCGTGACGTAAGGCACGATGGCGTAGCCGCGAGAGTCGGTTTTGACCCCGGTCTGGTTGTCGATCCCGGTCCCGCTGGCTCCCGGTGCCTCCACCAGGGCGACGGTATCCCCCATTGGCAGGCCGAAGGTGACGCCGTGGGCATGAACAATCATGCTGCCCTGCACCCCGAGGTTGAGCTGGCGCTGCTGGTTATCCTGGGAATAGCCCGCCGTCATTTCGCCGTAAGTGGCTTTGTAATCGCTGTTCAGATTGGTGCTGTAGCCGGAAGCCTGGCTGTGGCCCTGCTGCACCCCCCAGCTGAGGTTATTGTCTGCCAGGGCGGTGCCGTTCAGGCCGACGCTCTGGCTGGTGTCATGCTTGCTGTTGTTAAGGGTGTAATTGACCCAGGTGTTGCTCAGCCAGCGATCCAGCGGAACGGAGACGTTAAAGCCGAAGGTCTGCTCGTTCTCCCGCTGGTTATCGTCATCTTCATCCTGAGTGTTTTTGCTCAGGCCATAGTTGATGCCGTAGCTGATGCCGTGCCAGCTGCCGTTATAGCCGAGGCTCAGCGAGGTCATGCTCTGATCGCTGTGCCAGTAATTCTCTTTCACCAGGCTTAAGGTCATCGACCCAAAGGAATCGCCCAGGGACTGATCGAGAGTCGCCTCCTGACGGTTGCGCCGCCTGTCGGCGGGCGTCCAGTCGTCGTCATGGGTGTGGGAGTCAAACACATCCCCCATGGTGTTAAATCCGGCGCTGTTGTAGCGATACCCGGCCACCGTAAAGTGGGTGCCGGTGGTGGAAAAATCTTTGCTGTAGCGCACCCGCCAGGCGCGGCCCCGGGTGGTTTTTTGCCCCTGCATCTGTGATTTCGCCGCGGTCATATCCACCGAAAACGCTCCCCAATCGCCGATGTTTTTCCCGCTGCCGATCGCCAGGGCATCGTAATACTGGCTGGTCTGGATCCCGCCATAGGCGGTGATGTCCCAGGGCAGGCCGTAGATCCCGGTGCCCTGCAGGAACGGGGTCTGCTCCACGCTGTGGTCATAGCTGCGGTAGCGCCCGCCGGTCAGGCTGTATTTGAACCGGCCTTCACGCTGCAACACCGGTACCGAGGCGTAAGGCACCACGAAGTGCTGCTCGCTGCCGTCGGTCTCTTTGACGGTGACGTTCAGATCGCCGCTGCCGCCGGTAGGGTAGAGGTCGTTAATCTCGAACGCGCCGGGGGCGACATAGTTCTGATAGATCACGTAGCCGTTCTGGCGCACCACCACCTCGGCGTTGCTGTGCGCCACGCCGCGAATGCGCGGGGCAAAGCCTTTCAGGCTGTCCGGCAGCATGTCGTCGTCGGAGGCGATCTGCGCCCCGGTGAATGACAGGCCATCAAACACGTCGGAGGGAGTGGTGCTTTGTCCGAGGGTGACGACGCTGCCCAGCGACAGAATATTGCGCTGGGCGTAGCTGTAGACCGAGGAGAACTCGCGCTGGGTGGTGCGGTCGTCCTGAGTCTGGCTCCAGGTGGAGTAGTTGCGCAGGCGCCAGGCCCCGAGGTTCAGCCCCGGGCGCAGGTTCAGGTACTCATTGCGCTGGTGGCCACCCTCTTCACCCCGGCTGCGGCTGTCCCCGGCGGAGTAGCTGTAGTTCAGCAGGAAGGCGTTGATGCCGTTGTCCATCTCTTCCGGCGCCACGTACCCGTGAGGCACCGGGGTGATGGCCGCCTGGGGGATACTCAGCAGCAGCTGCTGCTGGCCGGGTCGGAAGGTGGCGCTGGCGGCAGGTAACCCAGAGAGATCGACACAGTCGTCATTCTTTGTGACGCTGAATTTATCGCTCTGGATACCCAGGCTTTTGAGGGTGTCTACTGACAGACAAGGTTGCAGGGTGGCCGGGCCGGTGGCCGACTGTTGCAGGCCAAAGGCGATCTTTCGGTTGGCCACTTTGTTGTTATTCACATAGACATCCACCTGATAACTCCCCGGCGCGATACCCGGACCCTTCTCATACACCGAGAGGTCGGTTTTGCCCTGCCCGGGGGTGTCGATGTCCAGCAGCGCCGGGTTGAAATAATCCTCCGCCAGCACCTGCTGGACGCAAAAGCTCAGCGCCGCGCAGCCCAGCGCAATCAGCAGGCTGTGCGCGGTTTTACGCGGCGCTTTGGTGGAGTAGTCCCAGGCCATGGTGGACTTATTGCAATGGCGCAGACCAGGCGTGGCTCACCGCACCATAGTCGTTAATGATTTTCCAGGAAACCGTGCTCCCGGTGATGCCGCCCGGGACGGCAAAGTGCGCGTCGCTGTCGGGTGCCACCCAGGTCACATTGCTGACTTTTTTACCGCCGACGGTGATCGCCTGGAAGTTCATATAAAACGGCGTCGGGTTGCTCACCACCAGGGTATTGCCCTGTTTATGCCAGCGTAATTTCTCCGCCACCTCATCCGGTTTGCCGCTAATTCCCGTCGGGCGATAGATCAGTTTGATCCGCGTCTTAATGGCGATTTGCAGGGTGTTATTGCTCTCGTCGTGGTTGGTTGACGGAATGGATTTGATATTCAGCCAGTAGAGCGATTCGCGATCGGTCGGCAGATTGCCCCCGGTTCGCACCACGCGCAGGATGTTGTCCTGTTTGCCGTCGAGGCGAAACAGCGGCGGGGTGATGAGAAACGGCGCGTTATCCCGCGCATTGTCGGCGCTCTCTACCCAGGACTGCACCAGGTAGTCGAGGTTATCCGGGTTGGAGAGCCCCAACGACGCTTCTTTTTTATCTCCCTGATAAATTAAACGGGTCCCTTCGATAATCACCCCGGCGTGCGCGGCGGTGGTCATGACTAACAGGGAGGCGATGAAAATAGATTTACGCATGGCGAGGCTCTGAATAAAGCTGACGCTGCCTGGCCCTGCGGCCAGGCGTCGCAGGATTAGTTGTACATGACGGTAAAGGTGGAGACGGCGTTAGCCGGGCCGGCGGTGATGGTGCTGCCGGTCTGGATATAGCGTGCGCCAAATACCAGGTCGTTAGTGGTCGTGCCGGACTGCAGCGTATAGCTGGTGGAGGCGGTATACAGGCTCAGTGGATTTTCTGTTTTATCCAGCAGCTGAATACCAACACCGGTCGCGGCACCGGTACCCGGAGTGACGGCCAGCACGTTGGCATTGGTACCGTCCGCAGAACCACCAAAGGTGATCGCCGCGCTGGTGATGGTTTCCGGGCAGTCTTTCAGCTGGATATCAAAACGGGTGGTCGAGGTGGTGGAGCCTGAACCGGTAAAGGCCGTTTGCGAGACTTTGCCCAGCGAGACATCCAGCGGGCTGCTGACGCCATTCACCACCTGGCAGGCGGAGTCGATGATTTCGCCGGTGAAATTAACTTGCCCCTCGCCGCTGTTCGCAGCCCAGGCAGAAACAGAACAACACAATGCAGTGGCAATAAAGGTGCCGGAGACAATTTTACGCATAATAATTCCTGAGTGAATTCCGGTGTTAATAACATCCGTTGTGATTAATTGATGAAAAAAGCGGGGCGACTTTTATCCCGGGCTAATTTACGGAATAAATCGTTGATGGATAACTATTGACCGGGTCAATAGTGATTTCATTAACAGTTGAATTTTTATTTTTGCTTTATTTACAAGGGGATGGTGTTATCGCCGCCCGGCAGCGATAAGAGAAATGTCTGTCCGGGGGCACCTTATCAACGCTATAGTGTTAATAAGATGTCACAAGGAGAAACAACGTGGATTATCGCAAAATTATCAAAGAGGTCGGGCGGGGGAAAAACCACGCGCGCGACCTGGATCAGGAGACCGCACGGGCGCTCTATACCGCGATGCTTAACGGCGAAGTGCCGGAGCTGGAGATGGGCGGCATTCTGATTGCGCTGCGTATTAAGGGTGAAGGCGAAGCCGAAATGCGCGGCTTCTATGAGGCGATGCAGGCCCAAACCCTGCGCCTGACGCCGCCGGTGGCGAAGCCGATGCCGGTGGTGATCCCGAGCTATAACGGCGCGCGCAAGCAGGCCAACCTGACTCCGCTGCTGGCGATACTGCTGCAAAAGCTGGGTTTCCCGGTGGTGGTGCACGGCGTGAGTGAGGACCCCTCCCGCGTGCTGACCGAAACCATTTTCACCCTGCTGGGCATCGAGCCGACCCGCCACGGCGGTCAGGCCCAGGCGAAGCTCGACGGCCATCATCCGGTCTATATTCCCATCGGCACCCTGTGCCCGCCGCTGGAGAAACAGCTGGCGATGCGCTGGCGGATGGGGGTGCGTAACAGCGCCCATACCCTGGCCAAGCTGGCGACCCCCTTTGCGGAAGATGCTGCCCTGCGGCTCTCCAGCGTTTCGCACCCGGAATATGTCACCCGGGTGGCGACCTTTTTTGCCGATATCGGTGGCCGGGGGCTGTTGATGCACGGTACCGAAGGCGAGGTCTATGCCAACCCGCAGCGCTGTCCGCAGCAAACCCTGATCGATCCGACGGCGGGTACCCGGGTGGTGCTGGAGCGTGGGGAAGAGAACAGCGATGTCTCCCTGCCGCAGGCCAAAGATCCGGAAACCACCGCCCGCTGGATTGAGAGCTGCCTCGCCGGACGCGAAGCGGTACCGCACTCTCTGAAGCTGCAGATGGCCTGCTGCCTGCTGGCGACCGGTCAGGTTGAGACGGTCGACGCCGGGCTGGCGCGGGTTAATCAGAGTTTTTAGATAAAAAAAAGCCCGTCCAGCGATGGACGGGCCAAAAAAATAACAACAGGGTCAATGAGGGTTGGAGCAGCCCGCCAGCGAACTGGCGAGCGGGGCAGAGATAAGGGTCAGGTTATTTGTAAATAACCGCAGTACCGCTCAGTTTGTTATTGGTGTTAGCGGAGGTAATGGTGTAACCGGTCGCGCCAGCCTCTTCAGCTTTCGCCGCCAGGCGAGCTTCCAGACCGTCCAGCGTGGTCGCGCCTTCAGCACTCACCACACCGATTTTGTTCATGCTGTTTGCCTGGGCAGCGGTCAAAGATTCCGCAGCGAAAGCACCGAAAGAGAGGGTAGTCAGAGCAACAGCAGCAACAGCATATTTGATGGTTTTCATGGTTCGTATCTCGCAGGTTATTCTGTTAAGGGGACGTTGTTCCGTCGATGTGATAAGTATCACGCTTTTTTGCGAGAGATAAAATCGAAGAGAATTGACGAGATCGTTCGAAAAATTTGAATGACAAATAAGTTATTGAATATTAATAAATTCAGTGAATGGATTTACGTTTCTTGCCGATACGCTTTACAGACGCGCCGGTGAGGGCACGTTTTGCGAAACCTGCGGTGAAAATTCGTGCACAAAAAAGAAACCGCTTGCGTGGCGATGCTGCCGCCAGGCTAGTCATCGCAACTGGCTGTCTTTCGAACCTCTGCGATTATATCCTGCGTGCGACGCATTATGTGAATCTTTCTCCTGTTGGCAGGCGATACACAGCCGGACGCCAGGCACCGCTTTGCGCCGCGCCTCGGGGATCGGCTCCCCGCACTCCTCGCAGTTTTCCAGGCTCTCGCCCTGCGGAATTTCACCCCGCGCCCGCGCCACCGCATCTTCAATGGTACTGTTGATCTGCTCGTTAACGGCGTCATCATTCGCCCAACCGGAAGCCATACACCCCTCCTGACAGGATATTGCGCTGTACAGTAACTATGGGGTGAAAAAACGCACAATCAAGGCGCAGGGCTAGATTTCAGACCATTCACGCAGCAGGTTATGGTAGAGGTTGAGAAGGGAAAGCACTTCATCGCTTTCACCGTGACGGGTGCGCAGGGCCTGGATGTTGCGGTCCAGGTCGAACAGCATGGCGCGCTTTTTATCGTCACGGATCATCGACTGGATCCACATAAAGGAAGCCACCCGTACCCCAGCGGTTACCGGAGTCACGCAGTGCAGGCTGCTGGAGGGGTAGAGCACCAGATCCCCCGCCGGAAGCTTGACGCTGTGCTGGCCGTAAGTGTCGTTTACCACCAGCTCCCCGCCCTCGTAGCTGTCGGGCTCGCTTAAAAAGAGGGTCGCGGAGAGATCGGTCCGCATCCAGCCGCTCTGCGGGTGACTGCGCACCGCCCCGTCAACGTGAAAGCCGTAGGTCTCCTGCTGCTGATAGCGGTTAAACAGCGGGCTGGAGATCTGGCGCGGCAGGGCGGCGGCAAAAAAGAGCGCGTGCTGATTCACCGCCTGCAACACTGCCGCCTGCAGGGTGGCGTAGAGCGGGCTTTGAGTGTCGACCTGCTGGTTGTTTTTGACCTGCGCCCCCTGGTTGCCCACGGTAGCGCGGCCGTCGATCCACGGGGCCTGATCCAGCTGAGCGCGAAACTGCGCCACCTCATCGGGGTTCAGCACGCCCGGAATGTGATACATCATAAAAAGTTCTCCGAAAGGTGGGGCCGAAGCCCCACGCGGGATCAGAAGTGCATGTTCGCCGTCAGCATAAAGGTGCGCGGCTCGCCCGGATGGTAACGGTAGCCACTCTTGTTGATGGAGGCGACATAGTCTTCATCAAACAGGTTGTAGACGTTGAGCTGCATATCGAGGTTGCGGTTGACGCGATAGCCCAGTTTGGCATCTGCCACCCAGTAGCCTTCGGTGAAGGACGGGGTACCGACCGCACCGTCAGAGCCACGGTGCATGCTGCCGATATAGCGCCCACCGGCACCCACGGAGATCGCATCCGTGGCCTGGTACTGGCTCCACAGGGTGAAGGCATGTTCCGGGGTATACGGCAGGGAAGAGGTGCCATCCTGGGCCACGTCATTGCCGGTGCGCACGCTGGCACGCTGCTGGGTATAACCGCCGATCACCTGCCAGGCCGGGGTGATGTTGCCCGCGGCAGAGAGTTCATAACCTTCAATACGTTTTTTACCGTACTGCGAGTAAGTTCCGTCATCATTCTGCTCGACTTCGTTTTCGATGTCGGTGCGGAAGATCGCCGCGGTCAGCAGGAGACGTTTATCCAGCACTTCCCACTTGGTCCCCAGCTCGCTGGTCTTGGCCTTCTGCGGTTTAAAGTCGGTGCGGTTGGCGCTGCTGCCGGTGCCGCCCTGGGCCAGGGCAAAGTTATTCCCGCCCGGCGGTTGCTGGGAAATAGCGTAGTTGACGTAGACGTTGCCGTGCTCGGTCAGATGATAGAGCGCACCGGCTTTCCAGTTGACCAGGTTGCCCGAGGTGGCGGTATCCACGGTAGTGACCGGGGAACCTTTTGGCGTGCCGGCCGGGCAGGCAACCGCCCCGCGACCCGTGCCGCCGCAGATGCTGGCGCTGTCATACTCGGTATGGTAGGTGTCGAGACGAATGCCGCCGTTCAGCTCAAAATCACGGGTGATTTGCAGCGTATCGAAGGCGTACAGGCCAAAGGTGTCGGTCCGGCCGTTGGCGTTGGCCCCGCTGTTGTTCAGGCCGCCCAGGCTGACACTGCTGCTCGGGTGATAGATATTCACCGGCGGTGGAGTGATGGCATCCACGCCGTAATTGGTCTGGGTTTCGCGGGTGAACTCCACCCCGGTGCTGATATCGTGCCCGACGCTGCCGGTATAGAACTTCGTTGTCAGGTTGGTCTGGTTGGTCAGGATCTTATTGCTGACATCTTTGGTGTTGGCGTTACGCGACCAGGTCCAGGTATCCACATCGTTACGATTTGGCTGAGTGATGTTGCTGGCTCCGCCCATCACCGCAGTCATCAGATAATCCTGCTTCACCCGCGACCAGCGCGTGGTGTTACGCATGGTAGTATTGTCGTTGAAGTCATGCTCAAAGCGCATCGTGGCGGTGTCGGAGGTGGAGTCGTCGTAATCGGAATCGGTGCCGTAGAAGTTGCTGGTGTCCACCTTGCCGGAGTGGTTCAGCGCCGCGGTGCCCGCCGATGGCGCAGAGTAGCCCGGCAGCCCGATGGTCGGGATGCCGCCATCCGGGGTGTTGTGCTGGGTCACGTGCAGGTAGTTCAGATACAGACGGTTCTCCGTCCCCAGGCCAAAGGCGAGGGAAGGGGCCACGCCGTAGCGTTCGTTTTTGACGTTATCGCGCCCTTCGTCGTGGGTCTTTTCCCCCATCAGGTTCAGACGAAACGCTGAGGTATCACCCATCACCTGGTTGATGTCGATCGTCCCGCGACGCATGTACGCGCTGCCGATGCTGGCGGAGGCATCAATGCCTGAGTCCAGACGCGGCTGCTTGCTGATCATATTGATCGAACCGCTGGGGGCGCTACGTCCGTAGTCGCTGCCGGAGGGGCCTTTAATCACTTCGACCTGTTCGGTATTGAAGGTGTCGCGCGTGGTGGTGCTGATGTCGCGGATCCCGTCCACGTAGATGCTGTTTGAGGTGTCCACGCCGCGCATGTACACCGCGTCGCCGGTGGTGGAGTTGCCGTTTTCACCGGCAAAGAAGGCCCCCACGCCCGGGACGTTTTTCAGGGCGTCGGTCAGGTTGGTGGTGCCCTGATCCTTCAGCACCTGCTCGGAAATCACGGTCATGGTGCGAGTGGTATCGGCCACCGGGCGGCTGAACTTCGCGTCGGCAGACTTTTGCGGCGCATAGAGCGAAGGCTGGGCCGCTTCCACCACCAGGGTGTCGTCAGTTTTGTTCTCGTTATTATCAGCAGCAAGCGCACTCGCTACCGGGGAGAGACCGATACACAGCCCCGCAAAAAAGGTCAGCGAGCTGAAGCTATTCGGAACGTTGCGATTTTTATCCATATTGTTTAGCGACTTATAATTTTTAGAATCGAGTTTCCATTACGGTGTCAGGCAGGACTGTGCCTTTTCCTGTGCCACGTGAATATCCGTAATGAACCTACAAATGATAATAATTGTGATAAACATTATCATTTGGCGTGACTTTTTATCACTCTCGTAAACAAAATGAAATACGTAAATTTACATTCTCTGCTAAAAAACTTCACAAAGTGGATTTTGGGCAAAAAACGAACTGCACCCCAGAGGATGCAGTATGTAGTGCAGAGCGGGGAGACTATTTGTAGATGGTGGCAGTACCAAACATGGTGTTGTCGCCGCTGGCAGAGTTAACAATATAGCCTTTGGCACCTTGTTCACGCGCTTTTTCAGCCAGTTTATCCTGCAGGTCGTCGAGGTTACGTGCGCCCGAAGCCTGCACCGTTCCGGCTGGCCTGAGTTGGCCGGTGTCGCTGCTGCTGAGTGATTCAATCGACCATGCAGCAAACGACGCGCCTGCCAGTGAAGCGGCAGCGAGCATTACCAGGTATTTTTTCATAATCACTTCCTCTGATTGACAACGGGGTGATGCACACTAAGTGTAGAACGGGTCAGAGTGTGATTTAGTGCAAAAAATTGATGATGATCTGCTTATTTTTTGAACAACATTTTTTGACAATTTTATGACAAATCAACTACATACAGGTCACTGATTTTCGGTGTTTTATTCTGCGGCGCAGAGAAATATTTACCGTTGCGCCCGCAAGGGGTATCTTACGCCGCTGTTTACAGGAGAACGCCATGACACCCGAGAAGCCGGGGTTGCACCCACGCAACCGCCACCGCAGCCGTTACGATATGAATGCCTTATGCGAGAGCTGTCCGGCACTACGCGAATTTATCACCCAAACCCCGACGGGCGAGCCGACGGTGAACTTTGCCGATCCGCAGGCGGTGAAGACGCTGAACAAAGCACTGCTGATGCATTTCTACGGCGTGGCGCAGTGGGATATTCCGGAGGGCTACCTCTGTCCGCCGGTACCGGGACGTGCTGACTACATTCACCATCTTGCCGATCTGCTGGCGGAAGGGAATAACGGCGCGGTACCTGCCCAGGCGACGATCCTCGACATCGGAACCGGCTCCAACCTGATCTACCCCCTGATTGGCGTGCATGAATATGGCTGGCGCTTCACCGGCAGCGAAGTGGACCCGCAGGCATTTGCCAACGCCACCGCCATCATTAATGGCAACCCCGGTATGGCCCGCGCCATTCGTCTGCGCCGCCAGAAAGAGGCTTCCGCCATTTTTGCCGGGGTGATCCATAAAAACGAACAGTACGATGCCACCCTGTGCAACCCGCCGTTCCACGATTCGGCGGAAACCGCCCGGGCGGGCAGCGAGCGTAAGCGCCGCAACCTCGGCCAGGCGGCCGATGCCGCGCTGAACTTTGGCGGCCAGCAGCAGGAGCTGTGGTGCGAAGGGGGCGAAGTGGCCTTTATCAAGAAGATGATTGCCGAGAGCGCCCAGTTTGCCCGTCAGGTGAAGTGGTTTACTACTCTGGTCTCGCGCAGCGAAAACCTGCCGCCGCTGTATCGCGCCCTGACGGACGTCGGCGCGGTGAAGGTGGTGAAAAAAGAGATGGCCCAGGGTCAAAAGCAGAGCCGCTTTATCGCCTGGACCTTTATGGATAACGACAAACGCCGCCAGCGTTAACGGTTTTTTTACAGCGTTGGCTCCTGAGGCGAAGAGGGTGCCGGGCCCGGCGACGGCAACAGCTGATACATCTGCACCGGCATCCGCACTTCCGCCAGGTCGAAATGTTTTTTCACCATGCTGTCGAGGGCGAAACGCACCGTCCACTGCTTCAGCGGCTGGGTGGTGAAGGAGACGCGCAGCGTAAAGGCGGTGCTGGTCAGCCCGACAATCCCGGCGAACGACGGCTCGCCGATAATCAAACCGCGAATATCCTCTCTCTCCAGCAGCTCATCCACCGCCGCTTTTAATGCGGCTTGGGCTTTCTCAGCATCTTCATGCCTGTCCACATCGTAATTTGCGACTACCGAACCGATGCCGCGGACAAAGTTGGCGAAGGTGGTGATCGAAGACCACGGAATAATATGGTATGCGCCGGTATCCTGGCGCACCCCCACGGAACGAATCGACATCCGCTCTACGGTGCCGGTCAGCGGCCCGATAGTCACCAGATCCCCGGTATTCATCCCATTTTCAAACTGAATGAAGATCCCGGTAATGATGTCCTTCACCAGCGTCTGTGAGCCGAAGGAGATCGCCAGTCCCAGTGCCCCGGCACCCGCCAGCAGCGGGGCGATATTCACCCCGATCTCCGACAGCACAATCATGATGGTGATGGTGCTGATCACCACCGCCAGCGCGTTACGGAACAGGGTTAACAGCGTGCGGGCGCGAGCGCTGGGCAGCGGGCGGCCATGAATATCCGACGCCAGTCGGTTCTCGATCAGGCTTGCCAGAACCGTCCAGCCGATGGCGGAGAAGAACAGGATCAGCGCGATGCGGATCAAAATATCCACCGTCTTTTCGCCGGCGCCGTTGTGCAGCCAGTTCCAGAAGTCGAACAGCCCCCAGGCGCTAAGCAGCAGCATGATGGCGACACTGACCGTCAGGAACCGGGCCACCTTCAGCGACATGGAGATCCAGCCGTTGAGCCGCTTCTGTAGCTCCGGGTAGCTACGCTGCACGTGCGGTGACAGGGTGATAGTTTTCGCCAGCCAGCGCGACAGCAGCCCCGACACAAAGGCGGCGATCCCGACGATGGCCAGGCTGCGGAAAGTGGCACCCATCATAAACTTCAGGCTGTTTCCCGGATCGAACAGGGAGAAGAAGCACAGCACGATAAAGTAAGCGCTCGCCAGCCAGTGCCACACCAGCGCAAAGGCGCGAATAAACAGGCTGAAGAAGGCGAGAGAGCGGTCGGCAAGGTGGAGCAACCCCTCGGTAATGGCACGTTTGTTGTGAAAAATCAGGTACAGCGCCCAGACGGTGATGCACAGCATAATCAGCACGTTGGCCAGGGCGCCAATCTGGACGTTAACCTGATTGGAGATAATAGGCACCGCCACCAGCAGGCCATAGCCGATCATGCTGCTCAGAATGCTCAGCCGGAGCGACCAGTAGTGGGCGGCGCGATCACTAATCCCAAAGGGACGCAGATCCGGCACCCGCGGGCAAAATATCAATCGCAGGATCGCTTTGAAGAACTCAATCAGCGCGAAGGCGTTGAGGAACAGCGTCTGCTGGAAGGCGATGGTGGGGTTGCCGGTATTAAGATATTCGCTGAGGATCTGGCCGACAAACAGGGTCAGCGCCAGCAGCAGCAGGTCGATAATAAAGGCGCTGGCGATGGTCAGCGGCAGGTGGATCCAGCTGCTGGTTTCCCGGTTCTTTCTGCGTCCCCAGCTGCCCATTTTGCGGTACAACGGCCAGGCGCAGAGCCTCACCAGCCAGTAAAAGGCAAAGACTAACCCGGCGAGGAGCAAAAACTGCCGTGCGGCAACGACGAAGGTCTGCGGGTTAAAGGCTTTATGCGGAGAGCCAATCAGGTTGCGGTAGAGCTGGGCGAAACGGGAGGAGAGCGCATCGCCGTAATGACGGCTGATATCGGTCACGTTCTCCAGCACGGTCTTCTCTTCTTCGATCTCCGGCGGCGTGATTTTGGGCACCGGCTCCTGCGGCGGCGTGGCGGCCACGCTGCGCAGCTGGGTGATCAGCTCCTGGCGTGAGGCGTCATTTTCCAGCACGTCGGCCAGCGCGGAATAGGCGGCTTTCTTCTGCTCTACGTCCGGCTCGGCAGGCGGAGTTGTTGCTTCACTGGCAGCAGCAGCGGGAATGCCCGGCAGGCTGACCGCCTGAGCAGGCAGGCAAAACAGGCTTATCAGAAGCAGCAGGATCCAGGGCACAGCGTCCTCCGGTGACAATATTGTGCAAAGTGATAAGTATAGAAGGCGAACGGAAGCGGGGGTTTTTTGGGAAGATTCCGGGGGAATAACAGGCCGGGCAAGCGTTAGCGCCGCCCGGCGAGACATTACGAAACGTGCTGGAGGAACTCCTGCAAACGCTGGCTCGGTGGGTTCTCAATCAATGCCTGCGGATTGCCATCTTCGGCAATACGGCCTTTATCGATAAAGATCAGACGCGAAGCCACTTTCTCGGCAAAACCGATTTCGTGGGTCACGATCACCATCGTCATCCCTTCTTCCGCCAGATCCTGCATAACCTTCAGCACTTCATGGCGCAGTTCCGGGTCGAGGGCCGAGGTCGGCTCATCGAACAGCATCATTTTCGGTTTGACCGCCAGCGCACGGGCAATCGCCACGCGCTGCTGTTGGCCCCCGGAGAGCTCGGACGGGTAGTGATGCCCGCGCTCCGCCAGCCCAACTTTTGCCAGCAGCTCTTTTGCAAGCCGCTCCGCCGCCGCTTTGTTGGCACCGCGCACGCGCAGCGGGCCGAACATCACGTTCTCCAGCGCCGTCAGGTGCGGGAAGAGGTAGAACTGCTGGAACACCATCCCGGCTTCCTGACGGATCAGGCGCTCGTCCACCTTCGGGTCGTTGACCTTGAGGCCATCAACAATCAAATCGCCGCTGGTGATCTCTTCCAGCTTGTTGATGCAGCGCAGCAGGGTCGATTTACCGGAGCCGGATGGCCCGATAATCACCACCACTTCGCCGGTCTGGATCTGCAGATCGATATTGTGCAGCACCTGGGTCTGGCCAAAATGCTTGGAAACGTTTTTAAATTCAATCACAGGATTTTCATCCTTCTTTCAAGACGACGCAGCACGAAGCTCAGTGCCAGGGTAATAATCAGATAGACCACCGCAACGGCGCTCCAGATCTCCAGGGCGCGGAAGTTACCGGCAATGATCTCCTGGCCCTGACGGGTCAGTTCAGCCACACCGATAACAATAAACAGCGAGGTATCTTTAATGCTGATGATCCACTGGTTGCCCAGCGGCGGCAGCATGCGTCGCAGCGCCAGGGGCAGGATCACGTGGCGAATGGTTTCGCGACGGGAGAGACCCAGCGCCAGACCGGCCTCGCTAAAGCCCTTGTGGATCGACAGCACCGCACCGCGGGTGATCTCAGCGATATAGGCCCCGGAGTTGATCATAATGGTGACCACCGCCGCGCTGAACGGGTCAATGCGCAGATCGGTAAAGGCCATCGGCAGGGCGAAGTAGATAAACATCACCTGCACCACAATCGGCGTGCCGCGAATCACTTCGATGAAAACCAGCGCTACGTGGTTGGCTATCCAGCCGCCGTAGGTGCGGGCAAAACCGGCAACGAGGCCGATGATCAACCCGCCAACCAGACCGAGGACCGAAATCCACAGGGTCATTTTGGCGCCTTCAAGCAACAGAGGAATGGCAGGCCAGATGGCGCTCCAGTCAAACTCCATGATGTGTTCCTGTATACCGTGGTGAAAACAACAGGGGGCGAAGTTCGCCCCCAGGATAATAACTGCTCAGAACCTGATTATTATTTTGGTTCAGTTCCGAACCATTTTTTGTAAATTTCGTTGTAGGTGCCGTTGTCGCGCAGGGTTTTCAGCGCGCCGTTCACCTTAGTACGCAGGTCGTCGGAGCCTTTCGGGAAGGCGATACCGTATTCCTGTGCTTCCAGGGATTCACCTACCGCTTTGAACTTGCCGTTACCTGCGGTTTTGATGAAGTACAGGATGTTTGGCGTGTCGTGCAGCACGGCGTCAGCACGGTTGGTGCCGAGTTCCATGTAGGCGTTGTCGATGTTCGGGAACTGACGCAGGTCTTTGGTTTTGATATTGGCTTTCGCGTAATCAACAGAACCGGTGCCGCTCTTCACCGCGACCACTTTACCGTCGAGATCTTTCGCGCTTTTTACGTCGTTGTTGTCCGCTTTCACCATCACCAGCAGGCCGCTTTTGTAGTAGCCGTCAGAGAAGTCGATCGCTTTTTTACGTGCGTCAGTGATGGTGATACCGGCCAGCGCCAGGTCAACGTTTTTAGTTTGCAGTGCCGGAACGATGCCGCTGAAGTCCATTGGCTTCAGGGTGTAGTCCAGTTTCAGTTCTTTCGCGATGGCCGCCCACAGATCCACGTCAAAACCAACGTACTGATCGCCCTGTTTAAATTCAAACGGTACGAAGGCGGTGTCGGTGGCAACAATCAGTTTTTTATCAGCGGCCTGAGAAGAAACCGCAAAAGCCAGGGTAAGTGCAGCCAGTGAAACTTTTAATACAGACTTCATAGCATTTCCTTTTATATCCACGGGGCGATCCCCTGCGAGAACGAACGGCTCTATGAAAAAATCGTGCCAACTTTACAAGGGATTGTTTTTAAAAGGCCAGCACGCATTTCATTGCACAAAAGGTGTAGCAATGACGGCAGATTGCACCATAACGAAGCACTGTTTTGGTGCAGAGAAACGCCATCACTAACGGTTATGCTATTAAGCGCAAATATCGATGAGAAAACAATCTTTCGTTAACGATTGTGTGAAGTGATTATTACAAATGCTTTACGTTTGCGGCGAGAGAGGGGAAATGGCTGCACTATAAAAGTGCAAAACCCCCGCCAAGGGCGAGGGTGTGATAGCAAAATGCTATGGATTACTCGATGTTAGACTCGATGAACCACAGGAACTGATCCAGGTCGCGGGAAGCGGCGGTCAGGATGTCAGCGGTATCTTCGTCTTTCGCTTCGCCAATCGCTTTACGGACGTCGTTTGCCACGACAGCATAACGATCCGCCAGCTCTTTCAGGTGGTCCTGCACGCTGTGGATATCCAGCGGGTAGCTTTTCAGTGCTGTTTTGCTGTTGATCACCTGAGTGGTACCCAGCGCCACGCCGCCCAGCTGCACGGCACGTTCAGCCATGGTATCCAGATGGGTAGTCAGTGCAGTACGGAAGCCATCCAGCATCTCGTGTACACCAATAAAGTTTGCGCCGCGCATATTCCAGTGGGCCTGTTTGGTAATCAGCGACAGGTCAATGAACTGGATCACCTGGCGATTCAGCAACTCAATCGTCGCTTTCTTATCGCTGTCAGAGACATCGTTACGGGTATACAGCAGATTAGGTGCTTTTGTTTTTACCAGTTTAGCGGTAGGCATAATCTCATTTCCTCTTGATGTTGGCGTCCAAAGTAATTTCCGAAATCAAGTATAGCACCGGCTATAGAAGGCGCGATTGGGTACTGCCTATTGGTTTAATAGTGAAAGGCGGGTTGTGATAGTTAATTCATTGAAAATACAGTGGTATTTATATTGAGGGGTAAATTTATCTTATTTTTCACTCGCCTGGCGAAGGGATAAGGCGATATTTCAAAATAATGACACCAAATGCGAATGGGAATATTTTGCCGGGAAGCCGCTTCCCGGCGAAATAATGGCGGCTAGCGGATATCCACCTCTTCGACTTTGCTCTCCCGACGCAGGGTGAGCGTCGACCCCATCGAGGCGGCAATGATTGAGCACAGCGCCAGGGTCTGGGTAAAGGTCAGGGATTCGCCGAGGAACACCATCCCGGAGATCGCCGCCAGCGCGGGCTCCATGCTCATCAGGGTGCCGAAGATGCGCGTCGGCAGGCGCGTCAGGGCAATCATCTCCAGCGAGTAGGGGAGCGCGGTTGAGAGCACCGCCACCGCCAGGCCCACCGGCAAGATCGACCACTGCCAGATCGACTCGGTAGCCTGGGCCATCCCCAGTGGCACAAAGACGATAGCGGCAATTAGCGAGCCCAGCGCCACGGTGGCCGGGCCGTGCTCTTCCCCGGCACGCTGCCCGGTAAGGATATAGACCGCCCAGCAGGCACCCGCTCCCAGCGCCAGCGCTGCACCGGTCAGGTCAACGTGCGAGACGTCCTGCCCCAGCGGCAACAGAAACCACAGCCCCAGCACCGCCAGCACTACCCAGACGAAATCCACCGGACGACGGGAGGAGAACAGGGCCACCGCCAGCGGGCCGGTAAACTCCAGCGCCACGGCGATCCCCAGCGGCACCGTCTGAATCGACAGGTAGAAGAGATAGTTCATCGCCCCCAGCGACAGGCCGTACAACAGCAGGGGCAGGCGCTGCTCTTTCTGGAAACGCAGCCGCCAGGGTTTAAAGATCACTACCAGGATCAGGGTGCCAAGCGCAATACGCAGCGCCGTCACGCCAGGGGCACCTACTATCGGGAAGAGCGATTTTGCCAGCGAGGCACCGCTCTGAATTGAGAGCATGGCGATGAGAATGACAACTATGGGCAACCAGACCGGCGCCCTGCGAGACAACCCAGGCATCCTTTCTCCTGTCAGTTTCTGTCAAAGGAAGTAAAGAGGGGGAGTGTAAAGGAAATAACGCCGCGCGGTTGAGACTTTGTTGAAAAAAAGTCGCCGTAAATCCGTAAAATGGCCTCATAGCGCCGGGTGATTTCTGTAACAGATTAGGAATTGTCTGGATGAATGTATTGTGACTGACGCGCATTCTTAGCTCATCGCAACACAAATTCAGTGTTTTTTGAACAAGATAGCTGTGGTTGGAAATGTTTAGTTACATGAAAAGCCGCGTTAGACATCACGAAGCACAAAGAGTTTCACAAGATTTTTTGATATATTTAAAACTTACGGATTTACTTGAAGCACATTTGAGGTGGTTATGAAAAAAATTGCATGTCTTTCAGCACTGGCAGCTGTTCTGGCTGTTTCCGCAGGTTCCGCTGTAGCAGCGACCTCTACCGTGACTGGCGGTTACGCTCAGAGCGATATGCAGGGCGTGATGAATAAAACCAACGGTTTCAACCTGAAATATCGCTACGAGCAGGACAACAACCCGCTGGGTGCTATCGGTTCCTTCACCTACACTGAGAAAGACCGTTCCGAAGACGGCGCTTACAACAAAGCTCAGTACTACGGCATCACTGCTGGTCCAGCTCTGCGTCTGAACGACTGGGCAAGCATCTACGGTGTTGTGGGTGTTGGCTACGGTAAATTCCAGCAGACTGAAAACCAGGGCTTCAACCGCACTGCAACTAACAGCGACTACGGTTTCTCCTATGGCGCTGGTATGCAGTTCAACCCAATCGAAAACGTTGCGCTGGACTTCTCTTATGAGCAGAGCCGCATCCGTAACGTTGACGTTGGCACCTGGATTGCAGGCGTAGGTTACCGCTTCTAATCACTTCGGTGAGCCAGTAAAAAAAACCCGCTTCGGCGGGTTTTTTGTTTTTGTTCTTTACCTTTGGGGTGAAGAGCCACCAGTAATATTTTCGCTTCTACAGCAATGATCAAATTCTAAAAGCATACATAACTTACAGCGACTCCCTGGTCCGGCTGAAAATCGCCGAAGCGTTTCCGGAAGGCCGGGGCGAGGCGCATGGACGCGCCGAGAGGGCATAGCCTGCATGGATGCAGGCTGGTGCCCGACCCGAAAGCCTGAAGGAATAAGCTGAGGGCACCGCGAAGCGGCGATTTTCTTTGCCGGGAGCCGGGGTCGCCAGGGGGGAGGCGGCGAGCCCCCCTGGCACGTTCACCGGTTCCGCAGTAACAGAGAAGCAATAGACTGGAAGTGAACGGAACAACCACCGGTGCAGCATGTTCCCCCTCACCCCAGCCCTCTCCCTCAAGGGAGAGGGGGCCGTACGGCAGGGCAAAAAACCTACCGGCTTTTCGTCTCAAACAGATCCGTCCCCAGATGGTTGTAATCCACTTTCTGCAACTTAAAGTTGGTCACATACACCGGCGGCGCCTTGTCGTTGGTCATAAAGCGGTACTTACTGACGATCTCTTTCGCCTTAATCCCCGTCCACTGCGAGAAGAAGCTTAAAAAATCATTCGCCGAACGGCGCGCCTTGACGATGCGATGGGCTTTATCATCGCTCGACAGCACCATAAACGGTACCTGGAAGTTCTGCTGGAAGTTGTCGTCGTGGGCCAGGTACTGCACCTCTTTCCCGCGCTCTTTAAACGCCAGCCCGTGATCGGAAAAATAGACCATCGAGAAACTCTCCCCGGTGTTTTGCAGTTGGGTATAGAGCTTGCTGAGCAGGTCGTCGGTCTGGGTCATGGTGTAGAGATAGCACGAGGTCTCTTTCGACTGCACAAAATCAGTATATTTCCCCTGGGTGCGATCGCAGGCCTGCGGGTGGGAGCCCATCAGGTGCAGGACGATCAGCTGCGGCTGGGTGCGCTGGGTGCTGAAGACCTGTTCGGTCATTTTCAGCAACGCCTCATCCCGGGTGTTTTTATCCGCCTCGAAATCACCGCTTTTCAGGAACTGCACTTCGTCAGCCCGCTTAGCGATGCTGGCGATAGCCGTATCGTATTCACCGATCTGTCCCTGGTTGGAGAACCACCAGCTCTGGAAGCCGGCGCGGTTAGCCAGGGTGACAAAGTTATCCTGGTACTGCGGCTTGTTATCCACCACCCGGTTAAGCGTCAGCCCGAGCGACTTCTGCGTTGAACCACTGGCGGCAACGTAGTCGGTAAACAGCGTGCCGTTGACCTTGCTGGCGAACGGGGTGTTGTTCCAGTGTCCACCGAAAGCGCCCAGCGCGTCACGACGGGCGCTTTCACCGATCACCACCATATAGATGTGGTACTTCGGCTTCACCGCCAGCACGTTCCAGGTGTCCTTCATCTGCGACAGCGCGGCCATCCGGGCCTGCTCCTCAACCACTTCCTGGTTGTTTACCACCACATCTTTGACAAAGCGAAACACCGGATAGCCCGTATCTTTCAGCTTGAAGACGCCACCCCAGGCCAGGTTTTGCACCGGGGCGACAAAAAAGGCCACCAGGCTGAACACCAGACACAGGCCGTCGATTTTGCCCCACGCCTTTTTAGGCTGCGGCTTACGGCGCACGGCGATAACGCCGAGCGCAAAGATAAACAGGCCGACGACGTAGCTGTACCACGGGAAGATGGTGAGGATCTCCGTCGACTCCTCCATGTTGGTGGAGTGCATTGCCAGCAGGGTATTAAAGTTTGGCGCGCCGTAGGCCTGGCCAAAGGGGAAATAGGTCGCCGCCACCAGGGAGCAGATCCCGAGCAGCCCTTTTTGTACCCGTGGCGCGCTCAGCCAGAGCAGATGCAGCACACAGGTAAAGGCAACGGCATACAGCAGGCTGAAGGGGTAGCCAAAGGCAAAGTTAATCAGCAGCGACTGTAAAAAGTAGAATCCGGTCCACGGGCTTAAGGCCCGGCTGCGGGTGATGAGCGTTTCTTTCAGGGTTAAATTCATAGGTCACTATCGTGAAAACGCCATGTGCTCACCCTGGCGTCAAGGGTCAAAACCTGCCTGAGAATGCGTAGAAGGGGAGAGGAGGTCCGCATCTGCGAGCCGCAAATAGTGCAGGGCTGCAAGAAGATAGAGCCAGTGGCCGTTAAGGTCAACAGTTATAAAGGGGGTGTTTTGCGAAGGGGATTACATTTCCGCAAAAAAGGTCCGGGCATAGCGTGGAGACGAGCAGTATAGAGGGGATAAATGACACAAAAATGAAGCGGCGTACCGCGACGCCGCTTAGTTCGAAGGTTTGTTCTGCTGGGGTTTGCCGTTAATGATGTCGCAAATCATATTCAGCAGCATTAAGCGTACTTTAAAGGGAGAGTGGCTGAACACGCGTATACACCTCTTGAATTCGTTCATCGTGACCTCCTGCGGGTTGATCCCTTCGATCCGTGAAGGGTGACTGCATTACATACAGATATAGCACAGGCTATATTATATGGCTATGGCTATATCGTTAATTTTTTGTGGTTGTGTAGTGATGGTTTACAATGGCCGCTTATCTATTGATACGCTTGATGTGTCCCCCGCTTGAGGAAGCACAATGAACCGCCGTGCAGGTAATCCAACAACAAAAAAAATGACGCAACTGGTCAATGTCGAAGAGCATGTCGAAGGATTTCGCCAGGTTCGGGAAGCGCATCGCCGCGAGCTGATCGATGATTATGTCGAGCTGATCTCAGATCTGATCCGCGAAGTGGGGGAGGCCCGTCAGGTGGATATGGCCGCGCGCCTTGGCGTCTCTCAGCCGACGGTGGCAAAAATGCTCAAGCGTCTGGCAACGGTTGGCCTGATCGAAATGATCCCCTGGCGCGGCGTATTTCTTACCCCGGAAGGGGAGAAGCTGGCGCAGGCCAGCCGCGAGCGCCATCAGATTGTCGAAAACTTCCTGCTGGTGCTGGGCGTCAGCCCTGATATCGCCCGCCGTGACGCCGAAGGGATGGAACATCACGTCAGCGAAGAGACGCTGCAACAGTTCCAGGCCTTTACGCTGAAATATGGATCCTCCGCAGAATGACCCTGCCAGGCTTGCGGGCGCTGGCCCGGGATCGCTTCTTTCATCTGTTGTTGATTATCGGGGTCGGGCTCAGCTTTCTGGTGCCCTTCGCCCCTGAGCGCTGGCCTGCCGCCATTGACTGGCACACCATTATTACCCTCGCCGGGCTGATGATGCTGACCAAAGGGGTCGAGCAGAGCGGGTTTTTTGACGTACTGGGGCGTAAGCTGGTGCGCCGTTTCGCCACCGAGCGACGGTTAGCGCTCTTTATGGTCTTCTCCGCGGCGCTGCTGTCGACCTTCCTGACTAATGATGTGGCGCTGTTTATCGTGGTGCCGCTCACTCTTACCCTGCGCAAGCTGTGCGAAATCCCGGTCAACCGGCTGATCATCTTTGAGGCGCTGGCGGTCAACGCCGGGTCGCTGCTTACCCCGATTGGCAACCCGCAGAACATCCTGCTGTGGGGACGCTCCGGGCTGTCGTTTGCCGCCTTCACCTGGCAGATGGCCCCCCTGGCGCTGGTGATGGTGCTGACCCTGATAGCCCTGGGCTGGTTCGCCTTCCCGGCAAAACCGCTGCACTATCACAGCGGCAGCGCGGCGGCCCAGTCGAAACCGCGGCTGGCGTGGAGCTGTCTGGCGCTCTATCTGATGTTTGTCGTGGCCCTCGATCTCAAACAGGAGCTATGGGGCGTGCTGCTGGTGGCGGGAGGTTTTCTGCTACTGGCTCGCCGGGTGTTGATAAGCGTCGACTGGACGCTGCTGCTGGTCTTTATGGCGATGTTTATCGACGTCCATCTCCTGATTCAGGTTCCGGCCTTGCAGGGGGTGCTGCAAAACGTGACCCATCTGACCCAGGGCCAGCTATGGCTCACCGCTATCGGCCTGTCCCAGGTGATCAGCAATGTGCCTTCCACCATCCTGCTGCTTAACTATGTCCCGCCAACCGCACTGCTGGCGTGGGCGGTGAATGTTGGCGGCTTTGGCATGCTGCCGGGATCGCTGGCTAACCTCATCGCCCTGCGGATGGCCAACGATCGCCGGATCTGGTGGCGCTTCCACCTGTGGTCCCTGCCGATGCTGGCCTGGGCCGGGCTGATCGGATTCGGATTATTCCTTCTCAAATAGTGCCCTATTTGTAAGGTTTTCCTGGCAAATGTATAGCAACGTCCTAACTTTAGTGAGCGGCATAAATTGTGATGCCGTTCACTAACAGGACGGATGCTGTTCTATGGCGGAAGAAAACCAACCCTCTGAAAACACCGATAATAAAGAGACTCAACGTAAACGCCCCGGCAAAAAGCCGCTGATTATTCTGGGCATTGTGGTGATCGTGATGGTCATTGTGGCGCTGGTGTGGTGGTTTATGACCCGTAACCAGGAGACCACCGACGACGCCTTTACCGAAGGCGACGCTGTGACCATTGCCCCCAAAACCGCAGGCTATGTCACCGAGCTGCGGGTGCGCGATAACCAGCGGGTGAAAAAGGGCGATCTGCTGGTAACCATCGATCCCCGGGACACCAGCGCCCAGCGCGACCAGGCCAAAGCCCAGCTTGGCCTGGCTGAGGCCCAGCTGCATCAGGCCCAGGCGCAGCTGGCGCTCTCGAAGGTGCAATACCCGGCCCAGCGCGATGAAGCTAACGCTCAGGTGATCAAAGCCCAGGCGGATCTCGCCAATGCCCAGGCGGAGTATCGCCGCCAGCGCGGCGTCGATCCCCGCGCCACCACGCAGCAGAGCATCGATGCGGCCAACGCCCAGTTGCGCAGCGCCCAGGCCCAGCTTGCCAGCGCTAAAGCCCAGCTCGAGGTGGCCTCGCAGGTGCAGCTGCAAATTCGCCAGCAGGAGACCAACGTCGAAGCCCGGGAGCGTCAGGTGGAGCAGGCCCGCGCCCAGCTGGAGACCGCAGAGCTCAACCTCTCTTACACCGAGGTCCGCGCCCCCTTTGATGGCTATATAACGAAACGCAACGTCCAGACCGGTACCCTGGTGCAGGCCGGCACCGCGCTCTTTTCGCTGGTCTCGACCGATATCTGGGTGGTCGCCAACTTTAAAGAGTCGCAGCTGGAGCGGATGCGTCCCGGTAATAAGGTCACGCTGAGCGTGGACGCCTGGCCGGATCTGGAGCTGGAAGGGCATATCGACTCTATCCAGCAGGGGAGTGGCTCGCGCTTTGCCGCCTTCCCGTCGGAGAACGCCACCGGCAACTTCGTGAAGATCGTCCAGCGCGTGCCGGTAAAAATCGTTATCGATAAAGGTCTGGATCCGAACCAGCCGCTGCCGCTCGGTCTCTCGGTTGAACCCAAGGTAACCGTGGAATGAGTGAGCACAGCCATGAAAACTGGCGGCCCGCCAGCAACCCGTGGGCGGTGGCGATTGTCGTCACCCTCGCGGTGTTTATGGAGATCCTCGACACCACCATCGTCAACGTGGCGCTGCCCCACGTGGCGGGCTCGCTCTCTGCCAGCTACGACGAATCCACCTGGGTGCTCACCAGCTATCTGGTGGCCAACGGCATCGTGCTGCCCATCTCGGCCTTTCTGAGCCGGGTTTTTGGCCGCAAGCAGTTCTTCCTGATCTGCATTGTGATGTTCACCATCTGCTCCTTCCTGTGTGGGATCGCCACCGAGCTGTGGCAGATCATCCTGTTCCGCATCATGCAGGGCTTCTTCGGCGGTGGCCTGCAGCCCACCCAGCAGTCGGTGCTGCTCGACTACTTTAAGCCGGAAGATCGCGGCAAGGCTTTTGGCCTGTCGTCGATTGCCATTATCGTCGCCCCGGTGCTGGGGCCGACGCTCGGGGGCTGGATCACCGATAACTACTCCTGGCGCTGGGTGTTCTTTATTAACATTCCGGTAGGGATCGTCACCGTGCTGGCGATCTATCAGCTGCTGGAAGATCCACCCTGGGAGAGTAAATCGAAAGAGAAGATCCCTATCGACTGGACGGGGATTGGCCTGATCGCGCTGGGTCTCGGTTGCCTGCAGGTGATGCTCGACCGGGGCGAGGACGAAGACTGGTTTAACTCGAACTTTACCCGCACCTTCGCGGTACTGACCCTGGTTGGCATTATCGGTGCCATCTACTGGCTGCTGTATGCCAAAAAGCCGGTGGTGGATCTGCACTGCATGAAGGATAAAAACTTCGCCGTCTCCAGCCTGCTGATGGCCGGGATGGCAATGATCCTGTACGGCAGTTCAGTGGTGATCCCGCAGCTGGCCCAGCAGGATCTGGGCTATACCGCCACCTGGTCCGGGCTGGTGCTCTCCCCCGGGGCGATCCTGATCGTCCTCACCATCCCGCTGGTGCTGAAACTGATGCCGATCGTGCAGACGCGCTGGATCATTGCCTTCGGCTTTACCTGTCTGGCGGTGTCGTTCTTCTGGTCCCGCACGCTCACGCCGGATATCGACTTCGAGACCCTGGTGCTGTTCCGCAGCGCCCAGTCGATCGGGCTGGGGTTCCTGTTTGTGCCCTTGACCACCATCGCCTTTATCTCGATTCCCCGGCAGCTGAACGCCGACGCCGCGGCGCTGTTTACCATGTTCCGCAACGTGGCCGGGTCGATCGGCATTTCGCTCTCGACGGCGGCCATTACCGAGCGTTCGCAGGCCCACAGCGCCCATCTCGCCACGCACACCTCAGCGTTCGATGAGCCGTTCCAGCACACACTTCGCGAGATGGCGCAGGCGGTGCAGAACTTCACCACCCAGGTGGGCGACCCCGCCAGCATCGCCACCGGGCGCATGTACCAGGTGATGATCGAACAGTCGCGATTCCTGGCCTACATCGACGTCTTCACCATTCTGAGCGTGGTGGCTCTCTTACTGATTCCGTTTTGTTTGTTGCTCTCGCCGGTTAAGAGCGAGGGAAGTGCAGGAGCACACTGATGATTTGCAGACGTTTAAGCCCCCTGATGATAATGCTGTTGCTGGCAGGCTGTGCCGTGGGGCCCGACTACCAGCAGCCCGCGCCGCAAACGCCGACCCACTGGAACGATCCGGGCGACGGCGGGGCGAAATCGCAAACCGCATCCACCGCCATCAATCCGCGCTGGTGGAAAACCTTCGGCGATCCGCAGTTGGACAGCCTGATTGAACGCGCCATTGCCGGCAACCTCACCCTGCAGCAAACCGTGCTGCGCATCGCCGGCGCGCGGGAGCAGATTAATCAGGCGGGCGGGGCCTTCTTCCCGGCGGTGAACGGCAACCTGCAGGCCACCCGGCAGCAGCTGGGGCTGGAGGGGGAGCTGAAATCCCACGGGGTGTACGACCAGCTGGATGATGTCGATCCCGAACTGCGCGGGGCGCTGGGGCCGCTGACCCAGCCGATTAACCTCTACCAGGGCAGCTTTGATGCCCAGTGGGAGCTGGATCTGTGGGGCAAGGTGCGCCGTCAGGTGGAAGCCGCCGACGCCCAGCAGCAGGCGGCCATCGAGCAGCGTAACGACGCCCTGGTGTCGCTGGAGGCCGAAGTCGCCCGCGGCTGGCTCCAGCTGCGCGGCGCCCAGAGCAGTATCGCCACCCTAAACACCCAGATCGAGAGCGCGCAGCAGACCCTGGAGCTGACCGACAGCCGCCAGCGCGGCGGGCTGTCACCGCAGATGGACGTGGAGAACGCCCGCGCCCAGCTCGGCAACCTTGAGGCGCAGCTTCCGCAGTATGAAGCCCAGGCCCGGCAGGCGATGAACGGCCTGGCGATCCTGCTGGGCAAACCGCCGGGGGCGCTGGACGGCGAGCTGCAGGCCAGCAAACCGCTGCCCGCGCTGCCGGAGATTGTCCCCACCGGTATTCCCTCCACGCTTGCGCGGCGACGTCCGGACGTGCGTGAAGCCGAGGCGAACCTGCATGCGGCCACCGCGCAGATCGGCGTGTCGGTGGCGCAGCTGTTCCCCAGCGTCTCGCTCAGCGGCCAGTTTGGCCTGCGTAACAGCGAAGCCAGCTGGCTCACCGACTGGAGCAGCCACTTCTACAGCGTCGGGCCGCAGGTCTCCATCCCCATCTTCCAGGGCGGACGGCTGGTCTCCAGCGTGAAGGTCGCCCGGGCGCAGCAGGGTGCCGCGGTGCTGGAGTATCGTCAAACGGTGCTCACCGCGCTGGGGGATGTGGAAAATGCGCTGGTCAGCTACCGCACCGACCAGAAGCGGGAAGCGGGATTGAACAAAACGATCGATGCGCTGCAAAACGCCTTCGATCTGGCAAGCAGCAGCTATCGCCAGGGGATCGCCACCTTTATCGACGTGCTGGATGCCCAGCGCCAGCTGGCGCAGGCGCAGCAGCAGCGGGAGCAGGCCCGGGTACAGAGCGCCCTGGATCTGGTGGCGCTCTATAAAGCCCTCGGCGGGGGCTGGGAGCCGTATCAGCAGGTCCAGCTGCCGGACTACGCCGTCTTTGGCGACGCCCCGCGCGGATAAGTTCAGAGGATTGGGCAAGAAACGGGCAGGAACCGCACATTCGCCGTCGGCGTGAGCCGGGTATAACTATCGGGTACTCAACACACGAGGAGCGTCAAATGCGATATCAAAAACTGGGTAATACCGGCCTGTTTGTTTCTGAGCTCTGCCTCGGGACCATGACCTTCGGCGGCGAAGGCGGGATGTGGGGCAAGATAGGCCAGCTCCAGCAGCAGGAGGCCGAGCAGCTGGTGGGTCGTGCGCTGGACGCGGGGATCAATTTTATCGATACCGCCAACGTCTATTCAGAAGGGCGCTCGGAAGCCATCACCGGCCAGGCGCTGAAAAACCTGAAGATCCCGCGTGAAAACGTGGTGGTAGCAACCAAAGTCTTTGGCGAGACGGGCACCGCCGGGGTTAACTCCCGCGGCAATTCGCGTCATCACATCATCAGCAGCGTGAAAGAGAGCCTGCAGCGCATGCAGCTGGACTATATCGATCTCTATCAGCTGCACGGTTTTGACCCGGCCACCCCGATTGAAGAGACGCTCTATGCCCTGGATAACCTCGTCCAGCACGGACATGTGCGCTACGTCGGCGTCTCCAACTGGGCGGCCTGGCAGATTATGAAAGCGCTGGGGATCTCCGAGCGGCTGGGGCTGGCCCGTTTTGCCTCCCTGCAGGCTTACTACACCATCGCAGGCCGCGATCTTGAGCGCGAGCTGGTGCCGATGTTGCAAAGCGAGAAGGTGGGGTTAATGGTCTGGAGCCCGCTGGCAGGCGGGCTGCTGAGCGGCAAATATGACCGCGACGGTCAGGTGCAGGGCGGTGGCCGCCGCCAGGAATTTGACTTCCCGCCGGTGGATAAAGCGCGGGCGTTTGACTGCGTGGACGTGATGCGCCACATTGCCGACAGCAAAGGGGTATCGGTCGCGCAGATTGCCCTCGCCTGGCTGCTCCACCAGCCGGTGGTCAGCAGTGTGATTGTGGGGGCAAAACGGGTGGATCAGCTGGACGACAATATCGCCGCGACGGCGATTCATCTCAGCGACGAGGAGCTGAAACAGCTGGATGCGGTGAGCGCGCTGCCGCGAGAATATCCAGGCTGGATGCTGGAGCGGCAGGGGGAATATCGCCATAACCAGCTGGCGCAGCAGTAATCTTTTATTGTTTTCTGATTGAGTTCGGTGGCGTGTTCCGTTCACCTTATGTCCACCAGAATATGACATTCCAGAACCTGTGAACGTGAAAGGGGGCCACCGCGGCCCCCTTTTCAATCCCCGCGGCCCGCAACGAAATCGGTGCTTCGCACTGCGCTCACCTCACGACCTGCTGCCTGCGGTCGGCTCAACTCGACGTCCTGTCTCGCTTCGCCTCTGGCCGCCATCCATGGCGTCCAGCCCTGGTCATCCGGTCTCCGGTTCGCCGATTTCAGCGGGACTCAACACCTGTGCCACATGCAGAAATTGTTAAAAAACTCTTTTAAGATTTTTTCAAACAGCTGTAAAGGTGGAAGGGGCGGGAGTCCGGCTGAAAATCGCCGAAGCGTTTCCTGTAGGCCGGGGCGAGGCGCATGGATGCGCCGAGAGGGCGTGACCTACATGGATGTAGGATCACGCCCGACCCGAAAGCCGAAAGGAATAAGCTGAGGGAACCGCGAAGCGGCGATTTTCTTTGCCGGGAGCCGGGATTGTTAAGGGGGCGGCGGTAGCCCCCTTAACACGTTCACCGCAGCTGGGTATGCATAATGCAGAGATGCTGTAGTGAACGGAACAATTCCACTGCTATGACAGAATTGTTCTCTTACGATCGGTCGATCAGTTCAGACGAACCGGCATCCCGGAACGGTTGTTGATCGCTTGCTCAACGATGGTCGCATCCACGTCCTGCTGGCCGGTGATGGCCTGCACGTTGCTGGTCAGGGTGACCGGCACGGTGACGTTGTTGTTGATCTGCTCTTCGCTGGTGGACAGCGGGTTATGCACTTCGAGGTAACGGCTGCCATCCGGCTCGGTAGTTGCTTTTACCGGCTCGTTGATGAACTGCACGCGGGTGCCTACCGGCACGTTCTCGAACAGGAATTTGATATCGTCGTTACGCAGACGCACACAGCCGTGGCTCACGCGCAGGCCGATACCGAAGTTGGCGTTGGTGCCGTGGATCGCATACAGACGACCAATGTACAGCGCGTACAGACCCATCGGGTTATCCGGGCCAGCAGGAACAACGGCTGGCAGCGGCTCGCCCGCGGCAATGTACTCGGCGTGCATTTTGGCAGTCGGCGTCCAGGTTGGGCCGGCTTTCTTACGCTCAACTTTGGTGGTCCAGTTCATCGGGGTATCTTTCCCCAACTGGCCGATACCGATTGGCAGCACGATCACCGTGTTGGTGCCTTTCGGGTAATAGTACAGACGCATTTCGGCGCTGTTGATGACGATGCCTTCATGCACGGTGTCCGGCAGGATCAGCTGCTGAGGAATATTCAGCACGGTACCACCCTTCGGCAGGTACGGATCGACGCCTGGGTTGGCTTCCATCATGTTGGACAGACCCAGCTGATATTCAGCTGCGAAATATTCCAGCGGCTGGGTGTTACCCTCTTCAATGGTCACAACCTGGTTCTGACCCACCAGACGGCTACCGTCGGTTGGCAGTGGATAGGTGACAGCAGAAGCGGTCTTGCAAAACCCTACTACGGCAAACGCCGCCGCGAAAAGCGAAGTTAATTTCATATTCATGGTGTGCGAGGTATCTGTGCCACTTGGCAGGTTGTTTAAAAGTCTGAACGGTTTAGGGAGCGCATTATATGTGCATTCCTGACCGCATGGAATTCGGATGTGTACTAAATCACACTTTTTTCCGTTTCGTTAAAGTTTAGCGTTATGTTGTTACACGGGATCTCATTTCGGAATTGTGGCATAATGCCGGGTTTATCACACTTCTCGCAGGAATCTCCCGTGTTAGTTACCAGCAACGTCACTATGCAGTTTGGCAGTAAGCCGCTGTTCGAAAACATTTCCGTCAAATTTGGCGGCGGCAACCGTTACGGCCTCATTGGTGCCAACGGTAGCGGAAAATCCACCTTCATGAAGATCCTCGGCGGCGATTTAGAGCCGACGCTGGGCAACGTTTCTCTCGATCCGAACGAGCGCATCGGTAAGCTGCGTCAGGATCAGTTCGCCTTTGAAACGTTCACCGTTCTTGACACGGTGATCATGGGCCACGGTGAGCTGTGGGAAGTGAAGCAGGAGCGCGACCGCATCTATGCCCTTGCCGAAATGAGCGAAGAAGACGGCTATAAAGTGGCCGACCTCGAAGTGCTGTACGGCGAAATGGATGGCTACTCTGCGGAGTCCCGTGCCGGTGAGCTGCTGCTGGGCGTGGGCATTCCGGTTGAACAGCATTACGGTCTGATGAGCGAAGTCGCACCCGGCTGGAAACTGCGTGTTCTGCTGGCGCAGGCGCTGTTCTCTAACCCGGACATCCTGCTGCTCGACGAACCGACGAACAACCTGGACATCGACACCATTCGCTGGCTGGAGCAGACGCTGAACGAGCGTAACAGCACCATGATCATCATCTCGCACGACCGTCACTTCCTGAACATGGTCTGCACCCACATGGCGGATCTGGACTACGGCGAGCTGCGCGTCTATGCGGGTAACTACGACGAGTACATGACCGCTGCGACCCAGGCGCGTGAGCGTCTGCTGGCCGATAACGCCAAGAAAAAGGCGCAGATTGCTGACCTGCAATCCTTCGTCAGCCGCTTCAGCGCCAACGCCTCCAAATCGCGTCAGGCCACCTCCCGTGCTCGCCAGATCGACAAAATTAAGCTGGATGAAGTTAAAGCCTCCAGCCGTCAGAACCCGTTCATCCGCTTCGAGCAGGACAAGAAACTGTTCCGTAATGCCTTAGCCGTCGAAGAGCTGACAAAAGGTTTCGACAACGGCCCGCTGTTCAAAAACTTCAATCTGCTGCTGGAAGTGGGCGAGAAGATCGCCATTCTGGGTGCCAACGGCGTGGGTAAAACCACCATGCTGAAGACCCTGGTGGGTGAACTGGCTCCGGATAACGGGACCGTGAAATGGTCCGAGAATGCGCAGATTGGTTATTACGCCCAGGATCACGCCGAAGATTTCGACAACGATCTGACCGTCTTCGACTGGATGAGCCAGTGGAAGTCTGAAGGTGATGACGAGCAGGTGGTACGTAGCTTCCTTGGCCGTCTGCTGTTCAGCCAGGACGACATCAAAAAGCCGGCGAAGGTGCTTTCCGGTGGTGAGAAGGGGCGTATGCTCTTCGGCAAGCTGATGATGCAGAAACCGAACATTCTGGTGATGGATGAACCAACCAACCACCTGGACATGGAATCGATCGAATCGCTGAACATGGCGCTGGAGATGTATCAGGGCACCCTGATCTTCGTCTCTCACGACCGTGAGTTTGTCAGCTCCCTGGCGACCCGCGTGATTGAAATTACGCCAGAGCGCGTGGTGGACTTCAGCGGTAACTATGAAGATTACCTGCGCAGCAAAGGTATCGACGGTTAAAATAAACCCCTCACCCTAACCCTCTCCCCACAGGGGAGAGGGGACTGCCCGGTGCGGTTTTCACCCTCGCCCCTATGGGGAGAGGGCCGGGGTGAGGGGCAATTACACCACCCACTCACTCCCTTCCACACCGTTCACCCGCAGCTTACGTTTTTCTTCCGCCGGTAACGACAGCTTCAGCGCCTTCCACGCCGGACGATAATCCCCACGCCCGTTGACCTTCAGGTTGATGGTTGCCCCATCGCACACCATCTCCCACTCCACCCACAGCGCATTGCCGTTCTGATAACCCCAGCTCTCGCCGTCATCTTCAAACAGCAGACCCGAGGTCGCACCCACGCCTTTCACCGGGAACAGCTTCAGCTCGCGGGTATCATCTTTTTCGGCTGACACATGCGTGATGCGTTCGCTGAGGGGAAGACCGGCACCGGCACGCACCAGCAGGGGCAGTTTTTCCAGCGGAGCATCACGGACGATCCACTGCCCGCCGGAGAACCACTCCTGGGTGTAAAAATCGTACCAGCCGGTTTCGTTATCCGGCAGCCAGACACGGCGCTCACGCTGCCCGGCGTCGACGACGCTGGCCACCAGCAGGTCGCGGCCCAGCAGGAAGTCATCGCACTCTTCGAAGGTCTGCGCATCGTGCTCATGGTCGAGGAAGGTTGGACGCAGCATCGGCTCGTCATCGGCATGGGCCTGCCAGAGCAGGGTGTAGAGATAGGGCAGCAAACGATAGCGCAGCTCAATGGCACCGCGAATGGCCGGCGTTACCCCCGGATACATCCACGGCTCGTTAACGGTGGCATCATCATTCCACGAGTGAATGGTAAAGCGCGGATGCATCACCCCGTTCTGCACCCAGCGGACAAACAGCTCGGCGTCCGGTTTATCGCCGGAGAAGCCGCCGACGTCGTGGCCGACGTTATAGAGCCCGGAGAGGCTCATCCCCAGCCCCATGCGGGTGTTGTAGCGCAGGGTCGCCCAGTTGGTGCGGTTATCCCCGCTCCAGGTCTGGACGTAGCGCTGCATCCCGGCGCAGCCGGAACGGGAGATCAGATACGGACGTTTTTCCGGCGCAAAGCGCTGCTGCGCTTCCAGCGAAGCCCGCATCATCAGCAGCGGCATCACCGGACGAATATGTTTGATGGCGATTTCATTGCCAAAGCCGTGGCAGCGCGCTTCCCCATCCCACACCTCAAACTCGTTGTTGTCGTTCCAGGTGGAGTCGATCCCCATCTCCAGCAGCTGGGTGGTCACCCCTTCCTGCCACCACTGCACCGTCTGCGGGTTGGTAAAGTCGAGGTGTGAACCTTCGTCATCCCAGAAGCTGGAGCGTTCCGGTGCGTCGGTTTCTGAATCGCGAATGAACAAGCCGCGCTCCGCCACCTCGTTATAGCGCGGATGATCCTGCAGCAGGCACGGCTTGATGTTGGCTGCCAGCTTCAGGCCCGCATCGTGGAACGCCTGGCTCATCACCTTCGGCTGCGGCACTTTGTCGTAGTTCCAGTTGAAGACGTAGCGCTTGCCGTTGATCGAGGTGTAGCCCGACGAGAGCTGGAACGAGTCGCACGGAATGGCGTGCTCTTCGCACAGGCGGAAAAAGTTCATCAGCTGGTTCTGGGCGTCCGGTGCGTCGGTGTAATGCATGGTCGAGCCGCTATAACCCAGGCTCCATTTCGGCCCGAACAGGGTTTTGCCGGTCAGACGGACAAAGGCTTTGGTGACCTCCAGCGCCCGTTTGCCGGTGAAAATGTAGTAATCGATATCACCCGCTTCCGCCTGCCAGCGACGGTAGGCGGTGTGATAGTTGTCGATTTCGTTACCCAGATCCAGCCAGCAGCTGCTGAGGTTGTCGTAAAACAGGCCGTAGCTCACATCATCCCGGCGGGTGAGGGTGAACGGAATATGCTTGTACAGCGGATCGGTGCTGGCCGCGTTATAGCCCATCGCATCCAGGTTACGCATCTCATAGCGCTTGCCGTTGCGCTGTAAATCACCCGCTTTCTCACCCAGACCGTAGAAACGTTCGTCCTGACGACGGCTCAGGTAGTGCGCCACCCCGTCGCCGTGGGCGTTCAGCAGATAGGCGCTGGTAGGACGGTCATTTACCAGCGGCTGCCACTCACCTGCCTCGTCGCGGTAGTGCCACTCCAGCCACAGCGGCTGATGCACGGTGACGCGCAGCTGTTCGGTGGCCACGGTCAGTACATCGTCCTGTTGCGTCAGCGTCCAGGTCGGGCAGCTAAAGCCGCTGAGATCGTCCCGACGGCGGCCTTCCCAGGGCACATCCCGCTCCGGGGCAATGCTCCAGGTCCGATCCAGGGTCAGTGCCCCCTGGCGCTTAATCAACACCCGGAACAGGTTCTCTTCCAGCACATACAGGCACAGGCGATGCTGGTTATCGACCAGCAGTTCCAGATGGTTCGCTGACTGTTTATCTACGGTCCAGTTTTTCAGGGTTTTCATATGCAATACATCCACTATCAGGCGCGCTTAGCGCGACGTTCAGCAATAAATGCCACCAGGAAAACAGCGCCAATCAGGTCGAAGAACCCCATGGCAATAAAGAGCGGGTTGAAGCCGATTTTGTCGGCGGTGACACCAATCAACAGGGAGAAGAGGAAGCTGGCGATCCACGCCGCCGAGCCGCGCATGCCGTTGACGGTGGCCATCTGGCCCTTGTCGAAGGACTCCACCACCAGGGCGCTGAGCATGCAGGAGATGATCTGATGTCCAAAGCCGCCGATGGAGATCAGGGCAATGGTGATGTACGGGTCGCGGGTGAGGGCGACAATGCCTAAGGAGATCATCAGGAAGGCGCCGGTAACCGAGCTGGCCACCACTGAGTTGACGCGGGAGCAGCCGAACCAGCGGGTATAGAGACGGGTGAGATACCCGCTCGCCACGCTGCCGAGGTCGGCGGCGAGGAACGGTAGCCAGGCAAACATCGCGATCTGCTTCAGGTCCATGCCGTGCTCTTTCGCCAGATAGAGCGGCACCCAGAAGCTCAGTACCGCCCAGGCCGGTTCCGCCATAAACGCCGGAATGGCAATCCCGTAGAAACGTTTGTTCTTCGAGACGGTTTTCAGCGCGGTCAGGAAGGGCAGTTTCACCGCCGGTGGCTCGTTATCCTGCTTGATAAACGCCAGTTCGTCCTTGCTCAGGTTCGGGTGCTGCTCCGGGTTGTGGTAGAACGCCCACCACAGGATCACCCACAGCAGCGCCAGCACGCCGGTAAACATAAACGCGCCCTGCCAGCCGAAGGAGGCGTGGGCGAAGTAGATGATAGGCGGGGCCAGCATCGCGCCGATGGAGAAGCCCACACCGGCCCAACCGGCGGCTACCGGACGTTCTGATTTCGGGAACCATTCGCCAATGGTTTTGGCGTTTGCCGGGGTCGCGGCCGCTTCGGACGCGCCCATAAAGAAGCGCAGGATCGCCAGATGCAGCCAGCTCCCGGCTCCCGCGTGGAAAATACACATCAGCGCCCAGATCCCGGCGCAGACCATAAAACCAATCTTCAGGCCAATGACGTCGATTAACCAGCCACACAGCGGCTGGAAGAGGGTATAGGCGAGCTGGAAGGCACCGACAATCCACGAGTACTGTTCCGTGGTGATGCCGAGGCTCTCTTTCAGCTCCGGGGCAAGAATGCCTAACGAGTTACGGGTGATGTAGTTGACGGTGACGCCCAGTAAAAACAGAACCAGCACATACCAGCGCAGGTTTTTGATAACGCGGCGAGTTTTGCCGACCGCGACGGTGTGATTGATGTCCTGACTCATTGTTCTGTCTCCAGACGGACTGTAGGGGTACGGAGGTTAGGTGTCACACCGCTTTATCGTTTTTTGATGGTGTTGGTATACAACTAGTATGGGAGTGGTGTGACAAATTGAACTTAAGACAGAAAAAGAAGCCGCAGTAGCGGATTTTGTGCAAGTTTTCTCATAAATGTTATTAATAGTTTGACATGATGCTAATGAAGCCAGTTATGACCCACTTTTGACGCTGTGAAAATTTATTCATTTAACAATCGGGGCAAGATCACAAAATGGAGAAAAGACTAAAAATCGCCGAAATTGCTGCCCGCACGCAGCTTTCGGTCAGCACGGTGTCCAGAGTGCTGGCCGGAAAGGCCAACACCAGCCCGGCTGCACCAGTAAAGTGCTGGCCTGCGCCCGGGAACTGGGGGTGATGGAGGGCATGGCTGCCGGACGGCTGCTGCTTAACAGTCTGGTGGTGTTTGCGCCCCAGCGCGCCTTTGACGAGCGCTCCGACATCTTTTATTACCGGGTGATCCAGAGCATGAGTAAAGCCCTCGGCCTGCATGAGGTGAGGCTGCGCTACTGCGCACTGGAGGAGTTCGACAGCGATGCCCAGCTGTTTCTGACGAAGATGAACGAAGCAGAGACCCAGGCCGCCATTCTGCTGGGGATTGACGATCCGCACATTCACGATCTCGCCGTGGATGTGGGTAAACCCTGCATGCTGATCAACTGCCGCGACCGCCGCCAGCGCCTGCCCGCCGTCTCCCCCGATCACCGTGCGATTGGCGAGCTGGCAGCGGAATACCTGTTCGAGATGGGGCACCGGGACGTGCTGAACGTGCTCTGCCTGCGGCGGTACACCATGGAGCTGCGGCTGGCGGGGATCCGCGATGCCTGGCAGGGACACAACCTCAAATTCAACGACAAGCGCGATCTGCTGGTGGTGCCGAGCTTTAGCGCCAGAGAGACCGAGGAGCAGGTCAGCGCCTGGCTCAGCAAGATACCGGATAACGCGCTGCCAACGGCGTTTCTGGTGGGGGGCGATTTTATGGCGGCAGGCACCATCAGCGCACTGCAGAAGCACGGCCTGCGCGTGCCGCAGGATGTTTCGGTGATGAGCATTGACGGGTTTAATCTGGCGGCGATTCAGGATGTGCCTTTAACGGCGGTGCACGTTCCGCGCGATGAGCTGGGAACCGAAGCGGTGCATATGCTCCAGCAACGGCTGATTCGCCCGGAGGCACCGGCCGGAACCTTGCTGCTGAACGGGATGCTGGCGGTGCGGGAATCAGTACGGCGGATACGTCCGGGGAAAAGACGCACCGCCGTGGAGCGGGACGGGCTGTACGACGCTTAAGCCATACCCAGCGCGCGCTTGCCGTGGATGTTCAAATCTTCCGTGGTGAAGCGTGACTGCCAGTCAGCCTCATAATCCTCGCGCGGGAAATCGCCCGGCGAGGCCCCGGTTTCCAGCGCCGCTTTCACCTTCTTCGCGTAGGCGAGGTTTTTCTCGCACATCGGTGCCGCCGGAATATACATCACGTTGCCCCAGCCCTGCTGGTTCTCTACCGGGGCCACCGAGTGGATCACATCGCAGTGCCACCACACGGAATCACCCGCTTCCAGCGCCGGAATGCTGGTCAGGGCTTCAATCAACAGCGGATGCCACTTCTCAGAGATCGGCAGCACGCGCCCTGGCGCCACGCCGCAGAGTTCATCTTCCGGCACATCGTCCAGCAGCGGACGCAGCAGAATGTAAGCCATCGCTTCCGGGATCGGCACCACGTGCAGCAGACCCTGATCCGGGATCATATCGGAGAGCGCGGTCCAGCCCTGGAAGGTGCGGAACACCGAGCACTTGGTGGTGTTATCCACGGTGTACTCTTCCACTTCGGTACGGTGCGCGGCATTCCACGGATCGTACTGGTCAACATTGCCATCGAACACCCGGGCGAAGACCTGCTGATAGGCCGGGAGCAGCCAGCGCTCCAGCGCCCCGGAGTCAGTGTGTGCGCCCAGGCCTTTCGAGGTGGTGCCTGGCGGACGGCGGCGAATGCGGTCCGGGTAGATGACGCTCACGTCCGGGTTGAACCACTGTTTGCCGTTGCTCTCGAAGGTCCACAACCGGTTCAGGAACGACTGCACCTGGGCCATCCGTTCGCTCTGACGGGCTTCCATCTGGGCGTGTGACCAGTAGATCGGGTAGATCTCCGGGCGTGACGCGGTGAGGGAGCCGAAGAAGTTGTCACCCGGGCCTTTATAGACCTCATCAAACCGGTTGAGATCCAGATAGTCGAGCATCGCGTTATCCCACGCCAGCGCCTGCTCACGCGGGAAATGACCTTTGATCACTGCACAGCCGCGACGCTTAACCGCGTCGCGCTGTTCCGGGCTGATGTTGCCGCTCTGCACGTCGGCAAAGGGGATCACCGGCCAGACAGGATCGCCTTTGCTTTTCAGGGCATTAATTTCTGCCACCCGGCTGGCAATCTTATCGCTCAGACGATTGAACACCGCCTGCACGTCACCGATCTGCGCCCGCAGTTCACGCTTCATCTGGCGGATCGCCGCTTTATGGTCAGCAGGCAAGGTTTCACTGGTAAAGGTTAAGGACATAACAGCCTCGCTATCTTTCATTCGAAAGTAAAAGTGATTACAAGTGATACTTTAGGTTAAAAATAAGTTAAAGCAAGTTAAATAACTTGATGAAGTGCACAGGCTGAGAAAAAAGAAGGGAGTTCGCCGGAGCAGGCTCCGGCGAGAGGATCAGTGGCTGAAAGGCGGGGTGTTATCGAGGACGGCCTGAATCACGTTCAGCGCGCCCTGGTGGTTATTGTCATCGGCCTGATAGCGGGTGATGGCTTTAATGTTCTCGCCAGCGTTGCCCATGGCGAAAGAGTAGTGGGCAAACTTCAGCATTTCGGCGTCGTTACCGCTGTCGCCAATCGCCACACACTCCTGCGGAGAGATATGCCAGCGCTTCAGCAGGCGGCTGAGGCCGTTGGCTTTGTGCAGGCCGGGGATAATCAGATCGACAAAACCAAACCCGCTGGTCACCGGCTTCATGATCCCGTCAAGGGAGACGTGCAGGGCATCAATCAGGTTCGGGATATCGCTGTCGGGCAGGTTCAGTGAGAACTTAAACAGCACGTCGTCAATGTCACGATAGTCGCTGACGCGCTGCAGGCGATGATAGTGTTTTGACATCAGCGCAACGAACGCATCCGGTGCCTGTTCGCTGACGTAGGCGCTTTCCAGACCGCAGGCGACGAAGTTCAGGGAGGTATCTTTCAGCAGTTCGCCAATCACAATCTGCGATTCATGCTTCGTCAGCTCGCCGTGGAAAATCTGCTCGCCGTGATCGAACACCAGTGCGCCGTTTTCCGCCACAAAGGAGATCTGCGATTTCAGCTCCGGGAAGAAGGAGATGAGCTGGTAATACTGGTTGCCGCTGGCGACAACGAACTCAATATTCCGGGCCTGAAGTTGCTGGAACTGCGCCTGAAAGCGGTCACGATCGTACTGCTTGGCGTCATCAAGAAAAGTTCCGTCCATATCGGTGACGATAACTTTAACGGTCATACATTGCGCTCCTGGATGTTACTGCGACCAGCAACATTCTAATAACAATGTGACCAAAACCACAAATTTAATTTCGAATGAAAGTGAAAAGCCGTTGGCGTAGGTAAAAGCAACCAGGGTTGCCGTTTTTTAGCGTTGGCACAAAGTGTTATGCATACCGCTGCGCTAGTGAGCTACTTTCAAGCAATAAATAAGCCATATACAAAAAAATAGAATGTTACTTTATGTCATTTAATGATAAAACGGATAATTATCTTCTTAGATAATATAAATTTGTCGTTTTGTTTTAATAAAATAAGATTTCTGGATGTCTTTGTAAATGGGATTATATTTACTATTAATGTAAAATATATCTAATGAATCTTCATGCTATTAGAGGTTGTTTTAATTAATCACAATTTGATTAAAGTCATATTCTTCAAATTTTTATAGGTGTAGGTTGTATAAAAATTCATCATGATTTTTTTGACGAAAAATGAAAATTGGCATTTATTGCACTGTAAGCAGTAGGGAACTTCATATTGCATTGGCAACACTGCATTTTGCCGAAGTATGTGAACATGTTTTTAATATAGCAATTTTGATAACTGATGGAGAACCCGTTAATCCAAGGAATATTTCTGAAAAAATAACAGTTTATAGCCGGGATTTCGGGGCAGGATATGATTTAAGTATTGCGGATGGTGGGTATGATCAGATCGCTGCAAGAAATTTTCTGATAGATATCCTTTCAGATACCGACGCCGACTGGCTCATGATGCACGATGCGGATGACGTTTATTTATATGAGTTTTATCGTTTTATTTCAGAGGAATGCAACGCAGTTGATGCTGTTACCTGCTCTTGTATCACAGTGAGGCCGGGGCCAGAATTATGCGTGCCGCAGGCGAAGAAACAGCACGTTCAGGGAAGGACATTATATGATCCTCACACACGAATCTGGAAAAAAAAGCTGGGCTTACGCTTTAAAAAATCTGAAGGTGTTGAGCAACATTTTGTAAATCATAGTCGTCATTGTGGCGTTTTTTTTCCGAGAGAATTACATATATTATCCATTGATGGTTTATATCACTTTCATTTGCATGCGTTATTTAATAAGCGGCACAGCGATAAAATAGCAAATTATGCTCGGCTCGATTGTATATTTCCGGTAAATATTGGCCATTTTCTGAAAACAAATAGTTGGCTTTTTTCTTAAACACAGGAAGGCACGTCATGGATGAAAAAATTAATACTGAAGTGTTTTTTTTTAGCGGAGATGACGGTTATCTGTACATGCATTTCCCCGTCCGAGGTTATGCCCTTAAAACTCATGTTAACAATGAACCATTAGTGAACAAACTGGTTCAGAGAACCGTTCTCACCGTACAGGAATATCGTCATCCTCTTGTCGTTAAACTGCTACAAAAAGGATTAATGGGTACTGTTTTTAAGTCGCCGCCGGTTGTTCAGGATAAGTTGGAATTCAGACCTATTGAGGCGACTCTTCTACTTACCGAAAGTTGCAACCTTGCCTGCAGTTATTGTTACGCTAAAGCGACTACACAAAAGTTTGCACCTATGACACGAGAGGTAGCAAAAGCAGCCATCGATTTGGTGATTGAAAATGCAAAAACACATAAATACAAAACCGCCGAGTTCCGATTTCTTGGTGGTGGCGAGCCCACACTTGAGTGGGAGTTAATTGTATGGGCAACAAATTATATTCGTTTCCAGGCCGATGAAGCAGGAGTTAACCATTGGATCCGTCTGATCACAAATGGAGTGTTAATTAACGATGAGAAAGCATGCTGGATTGCGAAACATATTCACTACGTTACGCTCTCGTTTGATATTCTGCCCGATTTACAGGTCAACCGATCTTTCCCAAATGGAAAAAATTCGCATAAAGCCGTGATGCGTGCTGCTCAATTACTATGTAAGCACGGCGTACCTTGTCATTTTCGTACAACTATCTCCTTCGCGGCTTCCGATCGTCTTCAGGAGATGGTGGAGTTTACTCACAGATATACCGCTGTGAAAACAATCCGCTTTGAACCGATGGCGGAAATTGGCCGTGCCAGTGACACGGAAATGAACAAGCCCGCACAACAGGCCTTCGTTAATGCATTCATCGCGGCTTATGAGCTTGGGAAACAATACGGAATTATGGTTACTTGCAAAATGATGACCAATATTCAACGTCGCTCATCGCGTTTCTGTAATGTCGAATTTGCGGTCACTTCTGAGGGAAATGTTGCAGGTTGTCACCGCTATAGTCGACAAAATAATGCCGGTTTTGATTTTTATCATGTCGGTAAATGGACTGGTCAGCAGTTTGATTTTGATATGGCAAATATCAACGCCCTACGCCGAATAGACGTTCACGCTTTCCCAGAGTGTCGGAATTGTTTTGCCAGATGGAGTTGTGCGTCTGGTTGCCTTTCCGCCCGCATGCAGGACGGTGAAATAAGTCAGACCGGTCCACTGTGCCATCTGACGCAGGAGTTGCTGAAGTTCAGCATCAAAGAGGCATTGCTCGCATGATATTGCGTTGCATGCTGTCAATATAGCTTTAACGGAGTAATTACTATGACGAAAGAAAAGCTGGAAGACGTAAAAAAAGAGCCTGCCAATGCAGATCAACTCGCTGAAAAGGTGAAATTTATATCAACGGATGAAGAAGAACAGGATGGGAATTTTGAATTCCTTTGCTGTCGTGGCGGCATGAGCCCCGGCGGGAACGGGATCGGCGGCAGATGGTAAGTGACACCATGATGTAGCTGTCGGGTTTAACAGGATGGCAACTCCGGTTGCCATCTTTATTTCTCCGTTAAGGAAAACGTATGCTCGAAAATCTGTTCCAATTTTTTGAAAATTTACTTAACCCCTTTCAGGAAAAAGATACTGCTTTTCTTCATCATAAACAGGGTTTGTGGTACTTCGTAAAAAAAATAAAAACCATTGTAGTGTTAATTGCTCTGGCCGGATTCATCAAGGCTGCTGTCGATGTCGGCGTGATCTATACCGCAGGTCTGGTGATCGACTCCCTCAACGGTACATTGTCATCGACTTTACTTCATCTTGTTACACAGAACCAACTGCTGTTAATTACCGCTTTTCTGTTCCTTATTGTCCGACCACTTACGTCATTAAGCCTTGGCCTGCTTTGTGACCAGTGTCTTCGCGCCCGCTTCAGCCCTATGGTCCGGTGGATGTTTTACAATAAGGTTATAAACAATGACGTAGCATATTTTAACCGAAATCATGCAGGAAAAATCGCGTCGGCAGTCTGGCAAGCGGGGCAGGCAGTAACAGAATTTTTGCTCAGCGCACTCCAGATGATATGGTCGAACATCGCTTACGTCATTCTGGCGCTTGGGTTTATGAGTGTTATTAACCTTTGGTTTGCGGTAGTCATTATTGTCTGGCTGGCACTGTATATTTGGCTATCAGTAAAATACGCTCCGGAAATTAAACGGTGCTCCCGTAAATCCGCTGATGCATCTAACGTTATTAATGGTCATCTCGTCGACATTTTCTCCAATATCATCAACGTAAAATCCTTGTCGCCACAGGGTGACGACCGCGAATTTGTGAAGGAGAAAATGCGGGATTTTATAGGTAAAAACGAACGTTTTCTCCGGGCGATAACCTGTGCCGAAACACTCCTGCTGATAACGAGTTCTACTGCAATGGTGGCTACAGGCTATATCTGTATTTATTCGTGGCACGCAGGTTTGCTTTCAGTGGGTGAAATCTCGGTTGTCTTTGGTCTGGTATTTCGTCTTGAGGGCCAACTTGCTTCCCTTATGGCTCAGCTTACCGGTGCGATGCGGGCAATGGGACTGTTTACGGCGGCCACAGAAACTGTACATCACCAGAATCAGGTTACTGAGGCGAGTTTCAGAATATCCTCATGTAACACAGAGGGAGATATTCAACTGTGCGATCTTCACTTTCAGTATGAAGCCGGAAAACCAATTATACGAGGCCTGAATATACACATTAAGTCAGGTGAAAAAGTGGCAATAGTGGGAGAGTCAGGTTCTGGTAAATCCACGCTGATTAGTCTGCTTTTGAGGTTTTACGATCCCTCTGATGGCAAAGTGGTGCTCGATGGTACTGATATCCGCCAGCTTTCCCTGGAGGCACTGCGTCAGCAATTCAGTGTTGTTACCCAAGACAACATGCTGTTTAACCGGACTATTTATGAAAATATCACGTTCGGCTGCAGCAATTTTAGCGAGGAGGATGTACTGGCAGCCGCTCAGAAAGCCAGAGCGCTGGATTTTATTCTTCAGGCTACTGACGGTACCAATACCGGGTTTGATACATTGATTGGTGATCGCGGTGTCAGACTTTCCGGCGGACAGCGCCAGCGCCTGAGTATCTGCCGTGCCATTCTTCGTAATGCCCCGGTGCTGATTCTGGATGAAGCCACCTCCGCTCTCGACTCCCTGACAGAAGCAGATATCCGTGATGCGCTGAACGATGCGATGGAGGGGAAAACCGTGATTGCCATCGCCCACCGTTTGTCGTCGGTAATTGGAATGAATCGGATTGTCGTCCTGCAGAATGGCCTCATCCAGGAAGAGGGCTCCCACGAAGAGCTGTTACAGAAAGAAGGGTGCTATTTTTCCCTGTGGAAACAGCAGGCGTGTTTATGAGACCTCATTCTTTCGTACTCCCGGCGGAACTGCTAGCATCCTCTGCTTTTCAGTCACAATGGCACCTCCATGGCAGAACGGCGGATGGACAACGCTGTCGTTCCGTGAATGCAGAACGTGCATGGTGTCGTTTGAATGGCTTTGGCAGCAATGAGGTTGTTATCGCATTTGCAGATGATGGATGTCTGATGGATGCCATTGCCTGCGGTTCTGATAATAAATTTGTTGCGGCAGCCTTTCTGGAGCGGGGGAGATTGTTATACGGCGACACTCAAAGGATTAAAACACAGATGTTTATTCCCGGTTACCGCCACGGAACAGCGCTTGCCGGTCTGATGGCAGGTTCACTAAACGCCAGCCTGCCAGTGGGCGTCGCACCGGGATGTCGTCTGTTACCGGTACGCTGGGAATACGATAAACGCTTTCGTATTACGCCACAGGGTTTCCATACCATTCTCACCGCACTGGCTGATAAAACCGATATATTCATCAACACTTGGGCCAGCCTGCCACATATGAGTTTACCGGATGAGACCGTCCGGTTGATGGGCGAATTGTCACGCAGTGGAGGCCGCAGGGGTAAGGGGATCCTCTTTATCTGGGCGGCGGGAAATTCAGGGTGTCCGATTCATTTTTGTGCAGACTCGCCTGTTCCTTTTACCGGGTATGTCAAAGATAACGTATTTTGCGAAGGGCGATATTCAACATCATTTACGCATTCCATATGTAATCTTGAAAATGTGCTGATCGTCGCGGCGATTAATTTGTATGGTCGCCGTGCTCACTACTCCAGCTACGGGCCGGGTATTGCCCTCTGTGCGCCCTCAAATAACCGTCACTGTTTTGATGCGTTTCCCTTTGATGAGCCGGGTTTAACCACACGTTCCGCAGATATCAAAGGATACACCCATAACTTTAAAGGTACGTCTGGTGCTGCCGGGCTTGTGGCCGGTGTTGCAGCACTAACGCTGAGTGCTAACCCACAATTAGATGCCTGTGAACTGGCTGATATACTTTGTGGTACTGCCGCAAAAGACCTTAATTGCAGACCTTATGATGAACATCGCTTCACTGCACCGGGCTCTGTCAGCGGCGAGGTAACCGATTTACCTTTGCAGCCTTTCAGGGACGGCAGATTTAACGGTAATGGATGGAGTCCCTGGTTTGGTTATGGACTGGTTGATGCAGAAAAAGCGGTAATGATGGCGTTAGATAGGGTCAAGAAATAGCAACCTAAGAATGATTAACGCCATGTATGTATCTCAACGCCCACCAAGAAGAGAGCGCCAGAAAATCCATGCCCGGTAAGCGTAGCGCCACCGGGCATTGTCGAGGTTACAGTGTATGCTCAGTACGCGCGATAATATCGTCCTGCGCGTCCGGTGACAGGGAGGTGAAGAACGCCGAGTAACCCGCCACACGCACCACCAGGTCACGATACTGGTCCGGGTGTTTCTTCGCTTCCAGCAGCGTTTCGCGGGAGACGATGTTGTACTGGATATGCCAGCCTTTGTGCACCTCGAAGAAGGTCCGCAGCAGCACCATCAGCTTCTGGCGGTCGCTGTCGTTATCCAGCGTCGCCGGGTTGAGCTTCTGGTTCAACAGCACGCCGCCCAGAATCGCTTCAGTCGGCAGCTTCCCGACCGAGCCAATTACCGCCGTCGGCCCCAGGTGGTCAGTACCGGAGGATGGGCTTGCGCCTTCTGCCAGTGGAGTATGCGCTTTACGCCCGTCCGGGGTCGCCATGGTGGCCGCACCAAACGGAACGTTGGCCGAAATAGACGAGGTCCCGGCGTAGTAATTACCGCCAATCGGGCCGCGGCCGTAGCGCGGGTTATGGTACTGCTTCAGCTCCTCGATGTAGGTCTGATAGGCACGCGCCAGCAGCAGATCCACGCTGTCATCGTCGTTACCGTACTTCGGTGCGCCGTTGATCAGACGCTGACGCAGCTGCTCATGGGTCAGCCCCTCGAAGTCATCCGCCAGCGCCGCCGCCAACTGCTGCTGACCGATAGCTCCCTGGTCGAAGACCAGCTTCTTCACCGCCGCCAGGCTGTTGCCGAGGTTGGCGATCCCCACCTGCAGACCGGAGACCCAGTCGTACTTCGCGCCGCCCTGCTTGATGCTCTTCGCGCGCTCAATGCAGTCATCCACCAGCGCCGAGCAGAGAATGTCGTGGACGTTCTCTTCCAGCATGGTGTCCACCACGTACTCAATCTCGATGGATTTGCGGGTGTAGTATTTAATCTGGCGATCCCAGGCGGCCATCACTTCATCGAAGTTGTTAAAGTTGCCTTCAGAGAGCGCTTTGACCTGGGGCAGGAACACCTTGCCGCTGGTGGCGTCGCGACCGCCTTCCATTGCTGCCAGCATCACGCGGGCGAAGTTGATAAAGCTCATCCCGGTGCAGCGGTAGCCCCACTTGCCGCCGACCGCGGTTTCGATACAGCCGATGGCGGCGTAGTCGTAGGCATCCGCTTTTTCGATGCCGAGCTTGATGAATTCTGGGATCACGATCTCATCGTTGTTAAAGGCCGGCATCCCGAAGCCGCAGCGGATCACCTGCACGCAGGCGTCGAGGAAGTCGTTGCTCATGCCCGCGTGGTAGCGCACGCTCAGGTTCGGCTGAGTGGAGCGCAGGCGACCGCAGGATTCCAGAATCGCGTAGGAGAGCGGGTTCACCGCATCCATCGGCTCACCGTTGACCAGCTTCTGGCCGCCGATGGTGACGTTCTGGTACAGCGGACTCCCGGCAGAGGCTTTAGAGTGCGAGCCGGAGCGGATCTTGTTCACTTCCAGCAGCTTCAGCCAGCAGCTGTGCAGCAGCTCGATGGCATGCTCGCGATCCAGAGACTGGTTCAGCTCCACGTCGCGACGGTAGTACGGGTAGAGATACTGGTCCATACGGGCAAAGGAGACCGAGTGGCCGTTGGACTCAATCTGCAGGATCAGCTGGATGAAGTAGCACAGCTGCAGCGCCTGCCAGAAGGTTTTCGGCGGCTCGTGCGCGATCACGTCACAGTTTTCCGCCATCGCCAGCAGCTCATCGCGGCGGCTTTCGCGGGTTTCACTGGCGGCCATCTCACGCGCCAGGTCGGCAAAGCGTTCGATATGCAGGCTCACCGCTTCCAGCACGATATCAATCGCTTTCAGGAACTGGTCGCCGTGCAGATCTTCCAGGCAGGTGAGGTTAATCCGGGAGCGACGCTCGTCCACTTTGTGGCGCATGCCGTCGAGGCCTTTCTCCAGCACCAGCGGGAAGTTCACCGCCAGGTGCGCATCGCCGGAGGTCATATTGCCTTCGGCTTTGATGATGCCGGTTTCCAGCAGCCCTTTTTGTTCGTCGGTGAACATGCCGTAGCAGCGATCCTGCACCGTCTGGCCGCGCCACCACGGGCAGAGTTCATGCAGAACGCGCTTGTTCTCTTCGCTCACCGCAAAGCCGGCACCCGGACGGTCGGCGAGATCGTCGATCTCTTTCTCAATCCACGAGACGGTATATTCCGGGAAGATCGGCGCGGCGCGCACTTCGCTTGCCTGGTTGCCGATAATCAGCTCGTCATGTTTGATCCAGATAGTGCGCTGCGCCAGGTGATGCGCCAGGGCCAGCGCGCGACGGACCGGGATCGGCTTATCCATATGCTGCTGGTACATTTCGGTGTAGTGCTGCGCGCGCTCGGTACAGACCGGCGGCTTCACAATGTGGACCAGGGCCGTTTTGTGCGCCTTAATGCGATCGCTCAGGGTAGTAAGATTCAGCTGTGTCATAACATTATCCTCGTAAGGTCGCGGTTAACCCTTTCCGGGCGGCATACTGCCGGGCAAAGTCCAGTAAAGCAGGGTTATCGAGCGGTTTATCTGGGGCAGAGTAGGGTTGGCCGAGCAGGGTGTATTTGTTCATGCCCAGCGTGTGGTACGGCAGAAAATGGATGTCGTGGACGTTCAGTTCGTCGGCGGCAAAATTGGTAATGGCGGTAATGGAGGCCTCATCGGCGTTAAAGCCCTGGATCAGCGGCACGCGAATGGTGAGCGATTTCCCGGCGGCGGCCAGGCGCTTAAGGTTATCCAGCACCCGTTTGGCGGAGCCGTCGGTCCACTGCTTAAATACCGCCCCGTCGACGTGTTTCAGGTCGGCGAGAAACAGATCGATGTACGGGAGTGACGGTTCGATATAGTGCCAGGGCACATGCAGGCAGGTTTCCACCGCGGTATGAATGCCCTGTTCATGGCTGGCCTGGAACAGCTGGCGCGCCAGATCAGGGTTCATAAAGGGTTCGCCGCCGGAGAGGGTGATCCCGCCGCCGCTGCGATCGTAAAACGGCTTATCTCGCAGGACGGTGGCCATGATCTCCTCCACCTGCTGCTCTTCGCCGCAGACGGTGAGGGCCTGGGTCGGGCAGCAGTTTGTGAGGGCATCCAGGTGGGTATCGTCGAGTTTTTCGCGGTGGATCACCAGGCCATTCAGCGTCCGGTCAATGACCGCGGGCGCCACCTGCTGGCAGAGGTTGCACCCCTCCAGGCACAGGCGGGCGTCGAACAGCAGGTCCCGCGACCGCTCCCGGCTCTCCGGGTTCTGACACCAGCGGCAGCCCAGCGAGCAGCCCTTCATAAAGACCACGGTACGAATACCGGGGCCGTCGTGTGTCGAGTAACGCTGAATGTTGAAGATCATAATATCGCCTCTTGTTGCGTATGAAGATTAAATTACTTTCGAATGAAAGTTATCTTGACGCAAATCAACTCCGAAGCAGGTTTTGCCGTGTAGGGTTAGGGCATAGTCATTTTTGAGGACCCGATCATGGAACTGTATCTCGACACATCCGACGTTATTGCTGTTAAAAAACTGGCCCGCGTGTTTCCGCTGGCTGGCGTCACCACTAACCCAAGCATTGTTGCCGCAGGCAAAACGCCGCTCGAGGTGTTACTGCCTCAGCTGCAGGACGCGATGGGCGGTCAGGGCCGTCTGTTTGCCCAGGTGATGGCCACCACCGCAGACGGGATGGTGGAAGACGCGCTCAAACTGCGCGGTATCGTTGCCGATCTGGTGGTGAAGGTGCCGGTCACGGCGGAAGGGCTGGCGGCAATCAAAATGCTGAAAGCGCAGGGGGTACCGAACCTGGGGACGGCGGTATATAGCGCAGCGCAGGGGATGATGGCGGCGCTGGCGGGGGCGGAGTATGTCGCCCCATACGTTAACCGCGTGGATGCGCAGGGCGGGGACGGGATCCAGACGGTGGCCGAACTCCAGCAGCTGCTGACCCTTCACGTGCCGCAGTCAAAAGTGCTGGCGGCGAGTTTCAAAACCCCGCGTCAGGCGCTGGATTGCCTGCTGGCAGGCTGTGAATCCATCACCCTGCCGCTGGATGTGGCCCAGCAGCTGATTACCTCTCCGGCGGTGGATGCGGCGATTGCGAAGTTCGAGCAGGACTGGCAGAACGCCTTTGGACGGACGTCGATCTAGTGGTATTGCCGGGCGGCGCTGCGCTTGCCCGGCCTACGTTCGAGCCGTTGTAGGTCGGGTAAGGCGAAGCCGCCACCCGACTTTTTTACTGGCTACAAACCTCGCACCCCGGATTACGCATCAATTTCATCTCGCGGAACTGGCAGGTCATCGCGTCGTACATCACGATTTTTCCCGCCGCGGGCGTGCCGTAACGGGTCAGCACCTTAATGGCTTCCATCGCCTGCATCGAACCAATCACCCCCACCAACGGGGCCATCACGCCAGCCTCGACGCAGGTCAGGGCGTTTTCGCCAAACAGACGGCTCAGGCAGCGGTAGCAGGGCTCGCCCTCGGCATAGGTAAAGACACTCACCTGGCCTTCCATGCGGATCGCCGCCCCGGAAATCAGCGGCGTTTTATGGGCGAAACACCCGGCGTTGAGCTGATTGCGAATGGCGACGTTGTCGGTGCAGTCGAGGACCAGATCGTGATGGGCAATCTGCGCCAGCAGCGAGGCGTCATCCAGCAGGGCATTCAGTAACGTAAACTGCACGTTGGGGTTGATGCGCGTCAGCGCCGCATGGGCCGACACCACTTTCGGCTCGCCGATGGTCGCATCGCTGTGCAGGGTCTGGCGTTGCAGGTTGGAGAGCGACACGGTGTCGAAATCGAGCAGCGTCATGCGCCCCACACCGGCGGCGGCAAGATACTGCGCCGCGGCGCAGCCCAGCCCGCCGAGGCCGACAACCAGCACGTTCGCGGCTTTCAGCGCTTCCTGCCCGTCGAAATCAAAGCCGCGCAGCACAATCTGGCGATTGTAGCGCAGCATCTCCTGGTCGCTCAGTTCCATGCTCAGCCTCCAAACAGCGCGTTAAACGGCTCAACCTCAACCCATTCACCCGCTTCCACGTTGCCGCGCTCGCGCTCAAGCACGATAAAGCAGTTGCCCTGGCTGAAGGAGCTGAAAATATGCGAGCCCTGATGGCCGGTGGTGCTCACCTCCAGCTCGCCGTCGGCGTTACGCGCCAGAATGCCGCGCTGGAAGTCGAGACGACCCGGTGATTTTTTCAGACGGGTGGCGGCACGCACGCGCTGGCGGGCAGGGAGGCTGTGGGCCCGGTTGCCGGAGAGCTTCGCCAGCAGGGGCTGCACCAGCTGATAGAACGTCAGCGCCGCAGAGACCGGGTTCCCCGGCAGGCCGCAGAACCAGCTGTCCGGCAGCTTGCCGAAGGCAAAGGGTTTGCCCGGCTTAATGGCCAGCTTCCAGAAGCCGATCTCGCCCAGCTCATCGAGAATGGTTTTGGTGTAATCCGCTTCGCCCACCGACACGCCGCCGGAGCTGAGCACCACGTCGGCCACGCGATCCGCTTCGATAAACGCCTCGCGCAGCTTGTGCGGATCGTCCGGGATAATCCCGAGGTTGATCACCTCGCAGCCCAGCTGCTCCAGCATCAGATGCACTGCCAGCCGGTTGGTGTCGTAGATCTGCCCCTCGGCCAGCGGCTGGCCCGGGAGCTGAAGCTCGTCGCCGGTGGAGAACAGCGCCACCCGCACCCGGCGCACCACGGCAATGTCCGCAATACCCAGCGAGGCCAGCACCGGCAGTTCCGCCGCGGTCAGTCGGGTGCCCGCCGGGAAGACGGTTGCGCCCTGGGTAATGTCTTCCCCGCTGCGACGGATGTTCTGCCCCGGCTTCACGCTGGCGGTAAAGCGCACGCCATCGTCGGTCTGCTCGGTCTCTTCCTGCATCACCACCGCGTCGCAGCCCGTTGGCACCGGGGCGCCGGTCATGATGCGGATGCAGCTTCCGGCTGGCCATTCACCCTGGAAGGGTTGACCGGCAAAGGCTTTGCCCGCCACCGGCAGCGCGGCACCCGCCGCCAGATCCGCCAGCCGCACGGCGTAGCCGTCCATCGCCGAGTTATCAAAACCCGGTACGTTGATGGGCGAAACGATGCCGGCGGCGGTCACGCGGCCAAAACAGCGCAGCAACGGCAGCGTCTCCTGATCTGACAGCGGTGAAAGTCGATCGAGCATCTGCGTGAGTGCCGTCTCAAGCGGCATCAGTCCGGCGGTAAAATCCATGGGTCACTCCAGGAAGAGAATAACGAAGGCGGCCATTATGGCAGAAAAGTGCCCTTAACTGTATGACACCATGGGCTTACCCTTTACATCACAGTTGCGTCTTTCTATATTCAAAAATCATCTGAAGTTCCGGCAACGATAATGATATTTATAGAAAAAGCGGCAATTCAGCGCGCAAAGGTGAAGTAGATGGGGAATGCAGTCATCGCGATCCACGGCGGCGCAGGGGCAATCACCCGCGCGCAGCTCAGTCAGGAACAGGAAAGGCGCTACATTGAGGCGCTCTCGTCGATAGTCGAAACCGGCCAGCGAATGCTGGAGGCGGGGGAGAGCGCGCTGGATGTAGTCACCGAAGCGGTACGCCTGCTGGAGGAGTGCCCGCTGTTTAACGCCGGGATTGGCGCGGTGTTTACCCGCGATGAAACCCACGAGCTGGATGCCTGCGTGATGGACGGCATTACCCTGAAAGCGGGCGCCGTGGCCGGGGTCAGCCATCTGCGCAACCCGGTGCTGGCCGCCCGTCTGGTGATGGAGCAGAGCCCGCACGTCCTGCTGGTGGGCGAGGGGGCAGAGAAGTTTGCCTTCGAACACGGCATGGAGGCGGTGTCGCCCGATATTTTCTCCACCCCGGAACGTTATCAGCAGCTGCTGGCGGCGCGCAGCGCAGGGGAGACCCGGCTCGATCACGCCGCCCCGCTGGATGAATCGACGAAAACGGGCACCGTTGGCGCGGTGGCGCTGGACAAGGCCGGTAACCTGGCCGCCGCCACCTCTACCGGCGGGATGACCAACAAACTGCCCGGTCGGGTGGGCGACAGCCCGTTGCCCGGTGCGGGCTGCTATGCCAATAACGCCAGCGTGGCGGTCTCCTGTACCGGCACCGGCGAAGTATTTATTCGCACCCTCGCGGCCTATGACATCGCCGCGCTGATGGACTACGGCGGCTTAAGCCTCGCCGAAGCCTGCGAGCGGGTGGTGATGGAAAAACTCCCGGCGCTGGAAGGCAGCGGCGGGCTGATTGCCGTCGATCGTGAGGGTAACGTGGCCTTACCCTTTAACAGCGAAGGCATGTACCGTGCCTGGGGCTATGCCGGCGATACGCCGAGCACCGGCATCTACCGTGAATAAGGGGGAAGGGATGCCGCATAGCGATGAACTCGACCGCCATCAGGTGCTGGCGGTGCATAACCTCAACGTCGCTTTTCCCGACGAGCGGGAGCCGATCCCGGCGGTCAAAAAGCTCTCTTTTTCGCTACAACGCGGCGAAACGCTGGCGATTGTCGGGGAATCCGGGTCCGGTAAGTCGGTCACCGCCCTCTCGTTAATGCGATTGATTGAACAGTCCGGCGGGCTGGTGGCGTGCGACAGCCTGCTGCTGCGCCGCCGCAACGGTCAGGTGAGCGATCTCACCGACCTCAACCCGTCGCAGATGCGCAGCGTGCGCGGGGCCGATATCGCCATGATTTTTCAGGAGCCGATGACCTCCCTAAACCCGGTCTTCCCGGTGGGGGAGCAGATCGCCGAGTCGATCCGTCTCCATCAGGGGCTGAGCGGCGACAAGGCGCTGGCCGAAGCCAGACGCATGCTGGAGCAGGTGCGGATCCCGGAGGCGGACGCCATTCTGGGACGTTATCCGCATCAGCTCTCCGGCGGGATGCGCCAGCGGGTGATGATCGCCATGGCGCTCTCCTGCCGTCCGGCGGTGCTGATTGCCGATGAACCGACCACCGCGCTGGACGTCACCATTCAGGCGCAGATCCTGCAGCTAATCAAGGTATTGCAGGAGGAGATGGAGATGGGGGTGATCTTTATCACCCACGACATGGGCGTGGTGGCGGATATCGCCGACCGGGTGCTGGTGATGTACCAGGGCGAGGCGGTTGAAACCGGCACCGTAGAACAGATTTTCCATGCCCCTGAACACCCTTATACCCGGGCGCTGCTGGCCGCGGTGCCGCGGCTCGGGGCGATGAACGGCAGCGACCTGCCGCGCCGTTTTCCGCTGATCTCGCTGGCTAATCCTGGCCATCAGGAGGCCGAAACCGAGCAGGATACCGTGGTGCCCGGCGAGCCCATTCTACAGGTGCGCGACCTGGTGACCCGTTTTCCGCTGCGCGGCGGCCTGTTGAACCGGGTTAAGCGCGAAGTGCACGCGGTGGAAAACGTCAGCTTTGATCTCTGGCCCGGCGAAACGCTGTCGCTGGTGGGCGAGTCCGGCAGCGGCAAGTCCACCACCGGACGGGCGCTGCTGCGGCTGGTGGAGACCCAGGAGGGCACCATCACCTTTAATGGTGAGCGCATCGACACTCTGCCTGCCGGGAAGCTGCAACCCCTGCGGCGGGATATTCAGTTTATTTTCCAGGACCCCTATGCCTCCCTCGATCCCCGCCAGACGGTGGGCTATTCGATTATGGAGCCGCTGCGGGTGCATAACCTGCTGGACGGTGATGCCGCCCAGCGGCGGGTGGCGTGGCTGCTGGAGCGCGTCGGCCTCAAGCCGGAGCACGCCTGGCGCTATCCCCATGAATTTTCCGGCGGTCAGCGGCAGCGGATCTGCATTGCCCGCGCGCTGGCCCTCAACCCGAAGGTGGTGATCGCCGACGAGTCGGTCTCGGCGCTGGATGTCTCCATCCGGGCGCAGATCATCAATCTGCTGCTCGACCTGCAGCGGGAGATGGGCATCGCGTTTCTGTTTATTTCCCACGATATGGCGGTGGTGGAGCGCATCAGCCACCGGGTGGCGGTGATGTATCTCGGGCAGATCGTTGAGATTGGCCCGCGGCGGGCAGTGTTTGAAAATCCGCAGCACCCTTACACCCGCAAGTTAATGGCGGCGGTGCCGGTGGCCGATCCGGCCCATCGTCAGGTCCGCCGGGTGCTGGTGCAGGATGAGCTGCCGGGCAACATTCGCAAGCGGGGAGAATCCACCGAGCGGGTGGTATTGCGCGAAATTGCCCCCGGTCACTTCGTCGCGCCGCCGCGTCAGGATAATGCTTTTAAACACCTATAACGAACAACAGCACAGCACAACAGGAGAACACAACAATGACAAAATTTGTTGCTCGCAAATGGCTGTTAGCCGCGAGCGTAACGGCAGCCCTGGCCGCCACGCCAGCCTTCGCAGCAAAAGATGTGGTGGTGGCAGTGGCCTCCAACTTCACGACCCTCGATCCGTATGACGCCAACGACACCCTGTCCCAGGCGGTGGCGAAGTCGTTTTATCAGGGGCTGTTTGGCCTTGATAAAGAGATGAACCTGAAAAACGTGCTGGCAGACAGCTATACCGTCTCGGATGACGGACTGGTCTACACCATCAAGCTGCGCAGCGGCGTCAAGTTCCAGGACGGCACCGACTTTAACGCCGACGCGGTGAAGGCCAACCTCGACCGCGCCAGCAACCCGGAAAACAGCCTCAAGCGTTATAACCTGTATAAAAATATCGCCAGCACCGAGGCGGTCGATCCCACCACGGTAAAAATCACCCTCAAAGCGCCGTTCTCGGCCTTTATCAACATTCTGGCCCACCCGGCCACGGCGATGATCTCCCCGGCAGCGCTGAAAAAATACGGCAAAGAGATCGGCTTCCATCCGGTTGGTACCGGCCTGTATGAGCTGGTGACCTGGAATCAGACCGATTTTGTGAAGGTGAAGAAGTTCGCCGGGTACTGGCAGCAGGGGCTGCCGAAGCTGGATACCATCACCTGGCGTCCGGTAGTGGATAACAACACCCGCGCGGCGATGCTTCAGACCGGCGAAGCGCAGTTTGCCTTCCCGATCCCGTATGAGCAGGCAGCGCTGCTGAGCAAAAACAGCAAGCTGGAGCTGGTGGCCAGCCCGTCAATCATGCAGCGCTACATCAGCATGAACGTGACGCAAAAGCCGTTCGATAACCCGAAAGTGCGCGAGGCGATTAACTACGCCATCAACCGCGAGGCGCTGGTGAAGGTGGCCTTTGCCGGTTACGCCACTCCGGCCACGGGCGTGGTTCCGCCGTCCATTGCTTTCTCCCAGCAGTATCATCCGTGGGAATACAATCCGACCAAGGCGCGCGCGCTGCTGAAAGAGGCCGGCTTCCCGAACGGTTTCAGCACCACGCTGTGGTCATCGCACAATCACAGTACCGCTCAGAAGGTGCTGCAGTTCACCCAGCAGCAGCTGGCGCAGGTGGGCATTAAGGTGCAGGTAACGGCGATGGATGCCGGGCAGCGTGCCGCTGAAGTGGAAGGTAAGGGCCAAAAAGAGAGCGGGGTGAGGATGTTCTACACCGGCTGGTCGGCCTCGACCGGCGAAGCCGACTGGGCGCTGTCGCCGCTGTTTGCCTCTAATAACCAGCCGCCAACCCTGTTCAACACCGCGTTCTACAGCAATCCGCAGGTGGATAAAGATCTGGCCGATGCCCTGAAAACCACCCAGCCGGAAGAGAAAGCGAAACTGTACAAGGACGCGCAGGACACCATCTGGAAGGAGTCCCCGTGGGTGCCGCTGGTGGTTGAGAAGCTGGTCTCGGCGCACAACAAGGCGCTGACCGGGTTTTACATCATGCCGGACACCGGCTTTAGCTTTGACGACGCGGATCTGAAATAGAGCACTCATTCCCGCAGGCACGCGCCTGCGGGATGAGAGGAATGTGCATGCTGAATTATGTGATTAAACGCCTGCTGGGCCTGATCCCAACGCTGCTGATCGTGGCGGTGCTGGTCTTTTTATTCGTCCATATGCTGCCGGGGGATCCGGCGCGGCTGATTGCCGGCCCGGAAGCGGATGCCACGGTTATCGAACTGGTGCGCAAGCAGCTGGGGCTGGATCAGCCGCTCTACCGGCAGTTCTGGCACTACATCACCAACGTCGTGCAGGGCGATTTTGGTACCTCGATGGTGTCGCGCCGACCGGTCTCCGAGGAGATTGCCAGCCGCTTTATGCCCACCTTCTGGCTGACCCTGGCCAGCATGGCCTGGGCGGTGCTGTTTGGCCTGATGGCCGGGATTGTAGCGGCCGTCTGGCGTAACCGCTGGCCGGACCGGCTGGGGATGGCGCTGGCGGTAACCGGGATCTCCTTCCCGGCCTTTGCGCTGGGGATGCTGCTGATGCAGGTCTTCTCCGTCGAGCTGGGCTGGCTGCCTACCGTGGGGGCAGACAGCTGGCGGCACTACATCCTGCCGTCGTTGACCCTTGGCGCGGCGGTGGCGGCGGTGATGGCGCGCTTCACCCGCGCCTCGTTCGTTGACGTGCTGAACGAAGACTACATGCGCACCGCCCGGGCGAAGGGGGTCAGCGAGAAGTGGGTGATCCTCAAGCACGGCCTGCGCAATGCGATGATCCCGGTGGTGACCATGATGGGGCTGCAGTTTGGCTTCCTGCTCGGCGGCTCGATCGTAGTGGAAAAGGTCTTCAACTGGCCGGGGCTAGGGCGCTTGCTGGTCGATTCCGTCGACATGCGCGACTACCCGGTGATCCAGGCGGAAGTGCTGCTCTTTTCGCTGGAGTTTATTCTTATCAACTTAGTGGTGGATGTGCTCTATGCCGCCATTAATCCGGCTATCAGGTACAAGTAAGATGCGACTGTTAAACTGGCGCCGGCAGGCCATGTTAAAGGCGATGCCGGGGCTCAAACCGGATCAGATCCGCACCCCGTGGCATGAATTCTGGCGGCGCTTTCGCAAGCAGCCGGTGGCGATGACCGCCGGACTGTTTGTCCTGCTGCTGATCCTGGTGGCGGTGCTGGCACCCTGGATCGTCCCCTTCGATGCGGAGAACTACTTCGATTACGACCGTCTGAACGAAGGGCCGTCGATGATGCACTGGTTCGGCGTGGACTCGCTCGGGCGGGATATCTTCAGCCGGGTACTGATGGGGGCGCAGATCTCCCTCGCGGCGGGGGTTTTTGCGGTGCTGATTGGCGCGGCCATCGGCACGGTGCTGGGTCTGCTGGCAGGTTATTACGAGGGCTGGTGGGACCGCATTATCATGCGCATCTGCGACGTGCTCTTTGCCTTCCCCGGTATTCTGCTGGCCATTGCGGTGGTGGCGGTGATGGGTAACGGCATGGCGAACGTGATTATCGCCGTGGCGATCTTCTCGATTCCGGCCTTTGCCCGCCTGGTGCGCGGCAATACCCTGGTCCTGAAACAGCAGACCTTTATCGAGTCGGCGCGCAGCATTGGTGCCAGCGATACCACCATCCTGTTTAACCATATTCTGCCGGGCACCGTCTCCTCAATCGTGGTCTATTTCACCATGCGTATCGGGGTGTCGATTATCTCGGCGGCGAGCCTGTCGTTTCTCGGGTTAGGCGCTCAGCCACCGACCCCGGAGTGGGGGGCGATGCTCAACGAGGCGCGAGCGGATATGGTGATTGCCCCGCACGTGGCGCTGTTCCCGAGCATGGCAATTTTCCTCACCGTGCTGGCGTTTAATTTGCTGGGGGATGGGTTGCGTGACGCGCTGGATCCGCGGATTAAGGGATGATCTACCAATTATGGTAGAAGTTATTGCGAAAGGTATTGTTATTCAATGATTTAGAAAATACCGTGTAAAAGGTTTGCTGGAGTTAACTATTTGTAAAAATTATAATGATTAACGATTCAATAACGTTAAATATTGTAAGGATTACAATGAAAAAGCTCCTTTTATGCGGCATGGTTTTACTTTCTACCTCTTGCGCGGATTTCCAGAAAAACATGAGTGACGGGATGAAAGCGGTGAATACGGCCCTGACGCCGAAAACTTCCAACGGCACGCAAACCACGGCGGCAGCAAAACAGTCTGGCACTATCACCAATGAACAGTGCAAAACCAGCGTGGGTAAATCCCGCGACTATTTCGAACAGATTGTTGGCTTCAAGCTGAACGAGACCAACTCCTCGGGCTACACCTCGTTCTCCGAGACCTACAACCTGCGCATTTCCGATCGTAAAGACCGTTTTGGCGGCAACTTCGCTATCTGCATTATCTCTATCGATCCGCAGACCAATAAGGTCACTACCTTCTCGATGCCGACCTGATTCAGGCATGTTGCCGGGTGGCGCTGCGCTTACCCGGCCTACAAAGGGTGCAAAACCCGTAGGCCCGTGCAAGCGCAGCGCCGCCGGGCATTTTCCACGTTACTTATCGACGCCAAAGCCCTGCTTAAGCAGCGCCGGGAGCACGTCCGGGAAGTAAATGTGCTGGTAATACCCGCTCACGCTTTCACTCCATGTATCCCCGTCAGTACGGTCAATGGCCTGCCAGTGTTCGGTCATTTGCTGATTGTAGCGGGTGATTTTCGCCTCCAGCCCGTCGGTGACGTAGGCTTCGTCATGGCGGAAGGTCTCCAGCGGCAGACGCGGTTTGTGATGCGAAGGGACATTGACGTGACCGATCACCACGCCCGCCACCGGGAAGGTGTGTTCCGGCAGGTCGAGCAGCGCAATCAACTCCTGTGGACGCAGACGGATCCCGCCAATCGGCACGATCCCCAGCCCTTCCGAGCGGGCCGCCGCCATCACTGAGCCCAGGGCAATGCCCACGTCGGTCGCGCCGGCCACCAGGCTCTCAATGCTCTGATGCGCTACCTGCTCCTTGCCCGCCAGCTTCATGCCAACCTCGGTTTTGTACATATCCAGCACAAAGGTGATAAACACCGGGGCTTTGGCAATCCACGGCTGGCCGCCAGCAATCTGCGCGATCTGCGCCCGCTTTTCCGCATCGCGGGTGACGATGACCGACACCTGCTGGGAATGGACGGAGGTAGGGGCGCGGTACGCGGTGCTGATAATGCGCTCAAGCGTGGCGTCATCAATGGATTGATCGGTAAAGCTGCGCTCGCTTTTATGATCGTTAAACAGGTCAATAATCGTGTTCATAGCATCTCCGGTGTGAATCGCAAAATCCTGGCAGCCCGGCACCGTTTTGTCTTTAACACTCTATGCTAAAAGCGCAGGAGGGATTGCCCGACCAGCGGCCGGGCAGGGGGTTAGCGCAGCGCCTTGACTAACGCTTTGGCGACATCTTCGGAGCTGGCCGGGTTCTGCCCGGTGATCAGCTGGCCGTCTTCAACAATGTACGAGCCCCAGTTTGGGCCTTTCTGATACTTCCCGCCCAGGGCGATCAACTCATCTTCCACCAGGAACGGGACGATGTCGGTCAGCTCGACATCGGCCTCTTCACCGTTGGTAAAGCCGGTCACCTGACGGCCCTTGACCAGCGGCTCGCCAGAGGCGGCCTTCACGTGACGCAGCACGCCCGGTGCATGGCAGACGAAGCCAGTCGGTTTACCCGCGCGGGTAAAGGCTTCAATCAGGGCGATAGAGGTTTGTGACTCGGCCAGATCCCACAGCGGGCCGTGGCCGCCAGGGTAGAAGACGGTGTCGAAATCGTCCTGACGGACGCTGTCGAGCTTGAGGGTGTTGGCGAGTTCGCGCTGGGCCGCCGGATCGGCTTTGAAGCGCTGGGTCAGTTCGGTCTGAAAATCGGCGGAATCACTTTTAGGATCCAGCGGCGGTTGACCGCCCGCCGGGGAGGCCAGCACCACCTCGGCTCCCGCATCTTTGAAGATGTAATACGGGGCGGCAAACTCTTCCAGCCAGAAACCCGTTTTCTTACCGGTGTTTCCCAGGTCACTGTGAGAGGTGAGAACCATTAAGACTTTCATTGTTATCTCCGGTGATGTCGTGAGATATAAAAGTAGACTGTTTCCCGAGGGCGCGAGTACAAAACAAGGAATAACAACGATGGTTAAAGTGCGTGAGACGAACGCGGACGATTACGACGCATGGCTAACCCTGTGGAAGGGCTATCTGGGTTTTTACGGCACTGAGCTGGATGAGGTGGTGACGCAGGCGACCTGGCGGCGGGTGTTATCTCCGGATGCAAACCTATTCTGCCGACTGGCAGAAACCGAACAAGGGGTGGTGGGTTTCGCCATCTGCGTACTGCATGAAGGCACCTGGGTGACCCGGCCGCTGTGCTATCTGGAAGACCTGTTTGTGGCTGACGCGGCGCGCGGCAAAGGGGCGGGCAGGGCATTAATTGAGGCCATCATTGACGAGGCGCGGCAAAAGGCGTGGTCGAAGGTCTACTGGATGACCCGGACAGGCAATCCGGCCCGGGCGCTGTATGACCAGCTGGCGGTAGTGGATGATTACGTTCGCTACCGGATTACGATTTAATAATACCTGGCACGAACGATTCTCTCTTTCTTAACAGTGCCGGTGCGGCCTGATTGCCCGGCGGCGCTATGCTTGCCGGGCCTACAAGGTCAAAGGCAGGTTTTGGGGCGCAGTTCACAGTCGCCACCCGGCACTGCGTTTGCCCGGCCTACGTATTTCCTCAGTTGTTCAACGCATCAATCGCCACGCGCCCATCCGGCGTTTGCAGCCAGCGTGGCGCGTTCAGCGTGTCGGCGTAGAAGTTCACCAGCTCATACAGCAGTCCTTCCATCACCTTTGCCATATCCCGCGGCAGTGCGTTGCTGATCAGCAGCTGCGTGAGCGTCTGACAATACAGCCCGAGCAGCTCACTTTCCGGTTCGAAGGTGGGCAGACGGGACGGCAGGTCGGTCAGGGTGAAACGCTCCACCAGGTGCGGCGGAATGGGCTCGTTGAGCGTGGGCTGCAATAGCGCGAGACAGGCAGAAAGCCGGGCGCAGAGTGCCAGTTTCTCCGCCGGGTCGTCGGTTTCCAGCAAGGTATGGGCAAAACGTTCGCAATGGTTCGCCAGCTCGGTGAAGTCGGTATTGTGGGAGAAAGGTACGGTAAATAATGCCTGAGCACGGGTAGTGATAGTAGCCATAGTGGCAGCCTCCGATAAAGTTAGTGGATCCTGTAATTTTTATCGGGAGGCCAATCCCGGCGCCTGATTTTGCAGGCGCATCAGGAAGATACTGCGTAGAGATCGCAGCGACAAGCCGGGAAAATCATTCCCGGAAGGCGCCTCGCAAAAAATCGTGATGCTGCCGATTCAGGTATCTCCCGTCACCCGACGGGCGGTGATGAAATGCGATTGCCAGTAGTCATCACTCAGGTCAGAAACCGTGACCCCCTGGCTGGTGGAAGCATGAATAAACTGGTGATCGCCGATATACACGCCGACATGGCGACGGTGCGCGCCAGTCTGGAAAAACACCAGATCCCCGGCTTTCAGGCTCAGTTCTTCCACCTTCACCCCTCTGTGGATCTGCTCCCCGGTGGTACGCGGTAACGACAGGTGCGCCGCATCCCGAAACAGGTGCTGCATCAGGGCGGAACAGTCCACGCCATTGTGCGTGGCGCCGCCCCACCGATAGTGGGTTCCTTTCCATTGTTGATATTGCACCAGGATGCGGGTGAGCAGCGGCCCGGTCTGCTGATGCGCGGATGCAGGCGAAAAGCCGCTGTCGCGATTGACGGTTAACATGGATGCGGGCAATTCAAAACTGAACGCAGAAAACGAGGTAAAGCTAAACGTAAGCAGGGAAATTAAAAGCAAAAAGGGCATAGTCATTTACAGGCAACAGGTGAGTTCTTCCTTACCATGACGGAGACGGTGATCCAGTGAGTCGCCTCTCGATGGGGGAATACTATCGTTAGTCTGTTTTTTGACCAATTCATAATGAGTCTAAAAGTGGACTGCTGAACAACGCAGGGCGGCACTGCGTTTGCCCGGCCTACGGAGCCCGCGGGTCTTCAATATTTCTCCGGCAGCTTAACGATATTGATAAGTACCCCGCGCTGCATTTCAATGTATCCCCCCGCCTTTAACCCCGCCAGAATACGCATCACGCCGCTGCGGGACAGATGCGTTTTCTCACGGATATAACGCTCGGCAGTAATGTTATTCCTGACCATCGGGGCTTCATTGATCAGCTCATTAAGCTGGGCACGGACGATGTCATAGGCAGAGGGGGCAGAAAGCTGTTCGCTGGACTCAAATAACTTCCCGGCGATCACCATCATATGTTTTGCCAGCGGCTCCCAGAGTTGGTTCGCGCTGATAATGTCGTAAACCGTAGCCATTTTAAGGATTGCAATATCGCAGGGGACCAGCGTTTTGATATAGCCATCCATCAGCATCTGCTGCAAATTACCGATGCCAACCAGCGATGGGGCCGTTACGGTTGCCATCGCCAGATCGTCACTGCGACGGTGAACCGTTACGCGTCCCTTAAGGATTAAATAACAGAAGCGTTCCTCGCCGATCTGCATACTCAAACGACGCCGGGGAAGAATATGTTTTACCCCGGCATCGCGCTTCAGGTAATCCACCAGCTGTTGAGCTTAATCTGAGGTGCGTAAAATCGATGAATGCGATGTTCCTGTCGTCATAACTCTGCCCGTCAAAAGCGCATGGTATTTTGATGGCAAGTATAGTGCGATTTTCGATCCTGCTCACCTGAGATACAGGCTATGAATTCAATACCTTAACGGCAGATGGTTGATGGCGACCAGAATACCGCGGTTCAGCTCAATATATCCGGCTTCACGGAGCTCCGCGAGGATGCGCATAATGCCGCTGCGGGAGAGGTAAGTCCGGCTTTTGATATAGTTGGCCGCGGTAATGCTGGTGCGGATCCGCTCAGATTCGTTCATCAGCTCCTGCAGCTGAAAGCGAATGATCTCATAGGAGGACATTTGCGAAATCAGAGTGCAGTGTTCATAGACGCGCGACGCGGTATAGACCAGCAGCTTGCACAGGCTCTCCCACATGGCAAAGCTCTCTATCAGCAGGTTAAAACGTTCCAGCGGCAAGCGGCTCATCTGCGCATTTTCATTGACTCGCAGATAGAGATTTTCGGACTGCGAAAATTGATTGCTCACCCCCAGAATAAAGCGGGCCTGCTCGGAATTTAACACCATCCCGTCACCCCGGCGATTTAGCGTAACGCTTCCTTCATGTAGTAAATAACAGGTGCGTTTATTGCCAGAATAATAACGTAAAATTTCACCCTTACTGGCGTGAAAGCTTTTGGCAAAAGGCGCAATTTGTTCGATTATTTTGTCGATGTCAGCGACGGGTTTTACCGCCTGCGCAGATGATATCCCCGGGTTATCTCCGGTTGTGATTTTGGTATTCATTATCTTAACTCCAGACGATCTTTTATTGGGAAAGATGCGCGGAGGATTATCGATCTGATAATTTCATAAATACATATTGTATTAGTTCCATTATGGACTGGTTTATTAACAACTGTGTAATAACTATTGGTAGGGCTATTTTATAACATTTCGCCTTGTTAAATGGATGTTAATTTTAAAGTCTACGGTTGGCCTAAAAAGGAATTGTGCCCGGCACACAATTTCTATAAATTTCGTTTCAGCAAATCAGGGCGTGAAAACAACGTGACCCAATAAATATCGTTGCGCTCCGCCTGTTGCAAATCAGAAATGAAATGAATGGCGCAAAAAAATATATGGTCATCCGACCATCTGGATGTTGTCGCCTGAATTTCAGAAATTAATAGGATCATTAAGGAAAACAATTCATGAAAAAGAATATTATCGCTGCTGCTATCGTTGCTACCGCTGCACTGTCTATGTCTAACGCATTCGCTGCTGCTGGCACCGTGAACTTCAACGGTGAAATTCTGGACGCAGCGTGCACCGTTGACGTCGGTTCTCAGAACCAGACCGTTGAACTGGGCAAATACAACAAGTCTGAATTCGCTGCTGCAGGTGATGTATCTGCTGCCACTAAATTCGACATCGTTCTGAAAGACTGCCCGGCAACCGTAACTTCAGCTTCTGTCCGTTTCGATGGTACGCCTGATGCTGCTGATTCTTCTCTGCTGGCTGTTGATAGTTCTGTTGCTGGTGCTGCTACTGGTGTTGCTATCAACCTGATGACCGCTGACAAGGCACAACTGCCGCTGCACGGTTCTAACGGTTACAGCTACACCCTGACTGAAGCTGCTGACAACACCCTGGATTTCTACGCTCAGTACAAATCTACTGCTGATGCAGTAACTGCTGGTCCGGCAAACTCTGTAGCTAACTTCTCCGTAGTCTACAACTAATTTTCCTGCCGGAAAAACCATTGGGGCCAGCCTGTCGGCCCCTTTTTTATCGAGGTATAAAATGCACTTTCTGAGTAAAACTTTAATTGCCTGCGCAATACTTTCTGCTGGCGTTTCAGCGGCCAATGCCGGTGTGGTCATTGGTGGGACGCGTGTTATTTATGATGGCAATAAAAAAGAATCCTCTATTAGCGTCAATAACCCCGACACGACGCCCTATTTAATTCAGTCGTGGGTCGAGACGCAAAATGGGGGTGCTGAGAAAGCACCTTTTATTATTACGCCACCATTATATCGACTGGATAAAGATCAGCAGAACGTCGAGCGTATCGTATTAGCCGGTTCGGTTGCCCAGGATAAAGAGTCGCTGTACTGGCTGAATATTAAAGCCATTCCGGCCGCGCCACGCAAAGACAATACCCTGCAAATTGCGGTGAAAACCCGTATTAAGCTGATTTACCGCCCGGCAGCATTGAAGGGCGTTATTCCGGAAGAGCTGGCGGATAAATTAACCTGGCAGCGCAGCGGTAATCAGATTCAGGTGACCAATCCCACTAACGTAGTAATGAACTTCAACGAAATAAATGTGGCAGGTAAAAAGCTGGAAGACGTCACCTACGTATTGCCAGGTTCAAGCGCGCGTTTTGATTTGCCGAAAGGCGTCAGCAGCGGGGCGGTGACCTTCAAAATTATTAACGACTACGGCGGCACCGGAAACGTACATAACGCCACGATGTAATGCGCGCTGGGGTAAAGGACACCTGTTTCGTACGGATGGAGTAAAGTTGTGATGAGTAAAAATAAGCAGGAACGACGATTCAAACCTGCACGCCTTGCGTTTTTAATCGCATTTGCACTGGGCGCGACCTCACAGGCCGCGCATGCCCGCGACTATTTTAACCCGGAGCTGATTGAGCTGGATAACCCAGGGATGAAGGGTGCGGATCTGTCGGCTTTTGAATCCGGTTCGCAGCTGCCTGGCACCTATCGTGTGGACGTCATCATTGGCGAGCAGATTGTCGATACCCGCGAGATCAAATTTGACGCGGTACAAGGTGCGGATGGCGAGGCGTCGCTGCAGCCGTGCCTGAGCGTGGCACAGCTGAAAAGCTGGGGCGTGAAGACCGAACTGTTCCCGGAGCTGGCCTCCGGCGGCGAGTGCGCAAAGTTAAACGCGATCCCGCAGGCCTCTGCGGAGTTCCTGTTTGGCGTGCAGCGCCTGGTGATCAGTATTCCGCAGGCGGCATTGTCGCCGCAGGCGCGCGGCTACGTGCCGCCCGAGATGTGGGACGAAGGGATCACCGCCGCGATGCTCAACTACAGCCTGAGCGGATCGAACAACTGGGCGCGTAACGGCAACGGCAGCGATACCAACAGCCAGTACGCCAACCTGCGTCCGGGGATTAACGTCGGCCCGTGGCGGATCCGTAACTACACCACCTGGACCCGCGACAGCAGCGGTAATGACAAGTGGGATACGGTCTATACCTACGGCCAGCGGGCGATCATCCCGCTGAAGGCGCAGCTCACCACCGGTGACAGTTCCTCTCCGGCGGACGTGTTCGACAGCATTCCGTTCCGTGGAGCGCAGCTGGCCTCCGATGACGACATGATGCCGGACTCGCTGAAAGGTTATGCGCCAGTGGTTCGCGGGATTGCGCGCACCAACGCCCAGGTAGTCATTCGCCAGAACGGGTATCAGATCTACCAGAGCTATGTGGCACCGGGTGCGTTTGAAATTACCGATATGTACCCGACCGGCGGCGCGGGAGACCTCGACGTCACTGTAAAAGAGAGCGACGGCAGCGAGCAGCACTTTACCGTAGCCTTTGCCTCCCTGCCGGTGTTGCAGCGTGAAGGGCGCTTTAAATACGCGGTGACCGGCGGTCAGTACCGCTCGTACAACAGCGACGTGGATAAAACCCCGTTCAGCCAGCTGACCGGGATCTATGGTCTGCCATATGGCCTGACGATGTACGGCGGTTTCCAGGAGTCGAGTAAGTATCAGTCCCTGGCGGCGGGTGTCGGTAAAAACATGGGCGACTTCGGTGCGTTCTCCACCGACGTGACGCAGTCGTGGGGCACCCCGAAAGATATGCCGAAGAGCCAGGGTCAGTCGTGGCGAATCCGCTACAGCAAGAACTTTGTTGAGACGGGGACTAACTTCGCCATCGCCGGTTACCGCTATTCCACCAGCGGCTACTACGGCATGCAGGAAGTGCTGGACTCCTACGGCGACAGTGGCGCTCTGCAGGACCGCCGTCGCAACCGCGCCGAGCTGACCATGAGCCAGAACATTGGCCAGAACTTCGGCTCGATGATGCTGAGCGCGGTACGTGAGGACTACTGGAATTCCGGTAAGACCATGGAGTCGTACAGCGCCGGGTATAACAACTCGTGGAACAGCGTGAACTACGGGATCACCTATACCTACAGCAAAAACGGCAGTACCGACAGCTATGGCCACACCACCAGCTACGACAAGGATCAGCAGATTGCTCTGAACGTCAGCGTGCCGCTGGAGAAATTCCTCCCGCGCACCTGGGCCAACTACAGCATGAACGCCAGCAAGAACAACGGCACCACGCACAGCGTAGGGCTGAACGGTTCAGCGCTGGAGAACAACGCCCTGAGCTGGAACGTTCAGCAGGGTTACGGCACGGATGACGTGGGGTACACCGGTAACGCCAACGCCGATTACAAAGGCACCTACGGTGAAGTGACCGCAGGCTATGGCTACGACAAAGACAGCGATCGTCTGAACTACGGTCTGCAGGGCGGGATCATTGCCCATGCCGACGGCGTGACCTTCTCGCAGCCGCTGGGTGAAACCAACGTGCTGGTGAAAGCGCCGGGGGCGAAAGGGGTGAGCATCCAGAACCAGAGCGGGGCCAAAACCGACTGGCGCGGCTATACCGCGGTGAGCAACCTGACGCCGTACCGCAAGAACGACGTGGCGCTGATGACCGACACGCTGCCGGATGACGTGGAACTGGAACTGACCAACAGGACGGTGATTCCAACCCGTGGCGCGGTGGTAAGAGCGGATTACGTGGCGAACGTGGGGATGCGGGTGTTGATGACGCTTAACCACAGCAGCGGACAGCCGGTGCCGTTTGGCGCGATTGCAACAATTAAAGGGCAGGAAAATAACAGCTTTATTGTTGGCGATAAGGGGCAGGTTTATTTAACCGGGTTAAGTCCGAGCGGGACGTTGTTGGTGAAGTGGGGGAATGATGCTTCGCAACAGTGTCAGGTGAAATATTCATTAACTGAACAGAACACAAGCAATGGTGTTCATGTCATTAGCTTAAATTGTGATTAAAAATATTTATGAACATGCTTATAAGAGAATCATACGCGGGAATTATTAAATTTGAATTGAGAAAGGTGCTAATCAATTTTATGGCAGGAGTTGCATTATTTTTGATGCTAATGTTGTTGACTGCTTTAAATAGTCAAGCATATGCAGCGTCATGTGCGAGTGCTGCTGGGAACTATACGTTTTCTGCAACGCAGTCATGGCAAAGAGATACAGCTGTAGGATATGTTGGTGCCAAAATCGGAGCGCAGGGAGGAGCTGTTTGGAATATGAGTTGTACTGGAGATGCATCTGCTGACAGGGACGTTTATTTCACTATGAAAGTAAATGGTTCACCTGTTTCAGGATATACAGATGTATACTCGACTAATATACAGGGCGTCGGTGTTAGATATAATTTCGCATTAAACACCGGTAGTTTGACTTTCTGTGCGATTCAATATGATGACCATATTAATAATTCTTCGAGGCAATATACCTGTCATTTACCTAAGAATACTTCTCAATCATTTAGTTTGGGCGCGTCACTGCAATTCGTTAAACTCTCAAATGATATAAATTCTGGGGTTATAAATTCAATTCCAGCAGTGACGGCATCATATTCTCTAAATAACCAGTCTGGAACTTGGGAGCTAAATAATATATGGACAGGGGCAGGTAATTTGAATCTTTCTGTGCTTGCATGCTCAATTAATAATTCAAATATGGTATTTCCGATAGGAGATGTTCAGGTTGCGAGTTTTGGAAGTCAGATAGGTACTGTAGTTGACAACGCCCAAAACACTCAAAATCTAGCACTCAATTGTGGAGCGGGCTCAAACATTAATATTTCTTTGAATGGGATTCAAAACCCGGATGTGAGCACCACCAGCGTATTAGCCTTAACCGGCCAAGGCAATGCGGATGTGGCTAAAGGTGTCGGTGTGCAGCTGTTATATAACGGCACACCATTAGTATTAAATAATCGTATTGTGTTGAAACAATCGGCAGGCGGGCAGGAAACCTTCCCGATTACCGCCCGCTATTATCAGACCAAAACCAGTGTTTTACCGGGGAAAGCTAATACAGCCGCGACCCTTGATTTAACGTACCAGTAATAAACAAAGGAATTAAACAAATGGCGAAATTAACACTTATCGCAGCGGCTTCGCTCGGCCTGATGATGGCAGCACAGGGCGCTTATGCTGGCGATACCGTAACAATGAATATCACCGGCAACGTGGTGGCTTCCCCATGTGTGGTGAACGGCGGCGGTGGCAATATTGATGTCGATCTCGGCGATATTCAGGCGACTACGCTGGCTACGGCCGCGTCATCTTCAACTGAAAAAGCGTTCGATATTAAATTGACCAGCTGCCCGACCGGTACCTCCAGCGTGGTAGCGACCTTCTCTGGCACCAGCGATACTGTTGCCGGTACGGATTACTATAAAAATACCGGAACAGCCGGGAACGTCGCGGTGGCGTTAATCCAGGCCAGTAATAACTATATGAAGGGTAACGGCACAACCATTACCCAGACTGTGCAGGCAGATCGCACCGCCACCATGTCGATGAAAGCCAAAGCCTACTCCAGCGCAGGCGGGGCCACACCGGGCACTATCAAATCCGTTGTGACGGCAACCTTTACCTATCAATAATGTGTAAAACGCCCCGGCTTGCCGGGGCGAAAAGGTGATATCTATGTTTAAGCCCGGCCTGAAAATAGCTTTTTGTTTAACGTTATTCTCTGCTGCTGTGCAGGCAGACTCGTCAATTTCAGTTTCCGGAAACGTCGTCGCCAGCCCGTGCACGGTCGACACCGACACGGTGAACAAAACCGTGGAATTAGGCACGTTGCAGCGAATCGATCTGCGAGACGCGGGTGAGGGCGGCGAGTGGCAGGACTTCGATCTGCTACTGACCAGCTGCCCGGCGGGTACGACTAACGTGACGGCCATGCTCAGCGGTGCGGTGGACTCGCAGGATGCCACGGCCTGGAAAAACAGCGGCACCAGCAGCAACATGGCGCTGCGTATCGCCAGCCGTGACCACGCAACGGCCTATACGCCTGGGAGTTCCCTGCAGCAGAGCGTCAATACCAGTAACCGCTCGGCGTCCTTCCCGCTGTCGGCCAGGATGTTTACTCCGCAGGGCAGTGCGACAGCTGGTACGTTCCAGTCAGTAATGAACGTCGATTTTACCTGGCAGTAAATAACTCCCCGGCCAATAAACCTCTGATATTTATTTAAAGGTGCACTATGCCTTATCGTTTACCCTTTGAAAATGCGGTGCGCGGAATTCGTTTTCAACCTATATATTCCGTGGCTGAAAAAGTGATTAAAGCATGGGAGATATTAAGTTTATTGCAGCCGGGGATTAATCATGAGCAGTATTTTGCTTCGCAATCCGAACAGTCCTGTCTGAATATCCTGTGCTGGCAGTTGCAGATCATTTATAAAATGAAAAACAGAGAACGTTATTATTTAAACGTTCCTGCCAGATTGCTCTGCTCCTCACAGGCTGTAGAACACCTCCTCCCGTGGCTACGGGAGGGTATTGTTCTTGAAGTTCAGGATCCTCAGGGATTTATTTCGCTGACATACTCTGAGCGCCAGGCCTTTTATGCCTATGCCCGGATGATAAAATCCATGGGCGCCGAGTTGTGGCTGGATGATATTTTACCTGAACAACTTAACGATTTAGACGCTGAACTGGGCCGCTTTGACGGGGTTAAGATTGATAAAAGCGTCCTTAAGGATCCGTCTTCCTTAAGCCAGTTTATTGCACACTGTGCCCACCGTGTGAATGCCGTGCTGGTGGAAGGGGTGGAAAATAGCCAGCATTTTGAAATCGCCGAAAGTGGAGGATGCCATTTTCTGCAGGGATTTATGTGGCCTGAACAACAATTCTTTATCCGTTACACTCCAGGTTGAAGATGCTAAAAATTTTAATCAACGAACCCGATGCCATGTTTCGTAAGGGAATGATATGCTTTCTCAAGGAATTGTTCTGGATAAAACTCGGGCGTAAATGCGAATATGTCACGGACTTTACCCCAGAGAATATTGCTGATGCTGATGTGATTGTGCTTTCTCTGCGCCAGGGCGAACGTTACATCTGTTTTCCCGATCTGCGCGCGCGGCGAAAAGGCATTGTTATTGGCCTGGTTGATGAAGCGGATAATTATCATAAATCACCGTCCTGCTTTGCAGATATTATCTACATCCTGCGACGAGAAACTCTTAAAGAAATCAGCCAGAAGATCACTGCCACCTGGCGTAGCTGGCTAATGAGCGAGGGTTTTTCGCGGTATAAAACGTGCTCGGGGTGTAGATATGTAACGATAAGTCCCCAGCAAAAGGAAATTATGGCCGGGTTATATCGCGGGCTCTCGATTCAGGAAATCGCGATAATGTTGCGAGTTACCTATAAAACGGTTGCTGCGCAAAAATATGTTGTCATGCGCAAATACAGTTTAAAAAACGATCATGATTTATTGCACTTTCTGGGCATCTTGCGTGATAAAAGCATCACCCGCTTATTCCTGTGAACTCCCCCACAAAAGCGCACATTGCCCGCCGTCACGTTCGCTCCGCCCGTGCGTTTGCGGGCATCATACCCCCACGACACACTCAGACGTGGGATACACCATGCGCAACGAAATCCTGACCTTCCTCGCCAACCAGACCGATTTTTTCGACCCGGAAAACCTGAGCGAGGTCTTTACCGCCCGCTACCTCGCACAGCGGTTCGACCTCAAACGCAACACCGCCAGCCACTATCTGAACCAGCTGGTGGCTCAGGGGGAGCTGGTCAAAATCAATACCCGTCCGGTCTATTTCCTGCATAAGAAAGCCTTCAGCCAGCAGTTTTTCGGCCTGGCCGGGAACGAATACGACAGCATCGCCCAGCTGCTGAACGATGGCGACAGCGGGCAGGAACCGCCGGATCACTTTTCTCTTCTCATCGGGCATGACGGCAGCCTGAAAAAGGCCATCGCCCAGCTGAAAACGGCGCTCTTCTATCCCGATGGCGGCCTGCCGCTGCTGATCACCGGCGACAGCGGCACCGGGAAAAGCTATATGGCGAACCTGATGCACGCCTTCGCTATCTCCCAGGGGCTGCTGGCGGACGATGCCCCCTTTGTCAGCTTTAACTGCGCCCAGTACGCCAGCAACCCGGAGCTGCTGGCGGCGAACCTGTTCGGCTATGTGAAAGGGGCCTTTACCGGGGCGCAGACCGACAAGCAGGGTGCTTTCGAGGCCGCCGACGGCGGGATGCTGTTTCTCGATGAGGTGCATCGTCTGAACGCCGAGGGCCAGGAGAAACTCTTTACCTGGCTCGACCGGAAGGAGATCTACCGGGTAGGGGAAACCGCTCAGGGTCGCCCCATCCGCACACGGCTGGTCTTCGCCACCACCGAGGAGCTGCACAGCACCTTTTTAACCACCTTCCTGCGCCGCATTCCGATCCTGGTGACGCTGCCCGACCTGCAGGCGCGCTCCCGTCAGGAAAAAGAGGCGCTGATCCTCCAGTTCTTCTGGCGCGAGGCACAAAAGCTGGACGCGCGCCTGAATCTGACCCCCCGCCTGCGCGAGGTGCTGCATCATGCGCTCTATCGCGGCAACGTCGGCGAGCTGAAAAACGTGGTCAGGTATGCGGTCGCCGCCGCCTGGGCCAGACAAAGGGGGCAGACGGCGATTGGCGTCACTATTCAGGATCTGCCGGAGAAGGTGCTGGCTGCGATCCCACTGATGAGCGACGCCCCCGTGGCGGAAGAGCCGCTGACCATCGAGCCGGAGACCAATCTCCTGTGGCTGCTTCGCGCCCACGATCGCACCCAGGGGATGATCCACGATACCCAGTGTCAGGTGCTGGCCCTGTATGAAGAGGTGCTCAGCGGCCGCTCGGGCTGGGAGGATGTGCATCGGCGGATGGGGGAGGAGATCGAAACCCTGTTCGACAGGCTGGTGTTTCACCACCGGGAGTCCACCGCTTCGCCGGTGTTACAGCTCACCACCCAGCAGGTGCGGGAGGAGTTTTACCGGCTGGAGCAGCAGTTCAACGTCCAGTTTAACGGCAATGGCATCTACGCCCTGAGCCACTATCTGGTGCATCGCGCCCAAAGCGCGCTCTCGGCCCTGAGCCAGGAGCGGGTCCGGCTGCTGGATGACTTCCTGGCGCAAAAGTATCCTCTGCTGTACCGCTTTTGCCAGGCGATGATCGCTGCCCTGACGCAAAAGCTCGACATTGAGGCCCAGCGCATCGACGCTCTGCTGCTGGTGCTGTGGCTGCATAAAGCGGGGGCGGTGAGTCAGTCCCAGGTGACGCGGGCGGTGATCCTCGCCCACGGCTACGCCACCGCCAGCAGCATTGCCAACGTGGCGAACCGCCTGCTGAAACAGACGGTGTTTGAATCCTTCGACATGCCGCTGGACGTCACCCCGGAGGCGATTGCCCAGCAGGTGATGCACTACATCGAAAGCAACGCCCTGGCGTCGGGGCTGATGATCCTGGTGGATATGGGCTCGCTGAATGCCATTCACAGCCACTTCCAGCGCCGGGTCTCCACCCCGGTGGCGATTGTGAACAATGTCTCCACCAGCATGGCGCTGTATGTCGGGGAGCGGATCCTGCAGGGGCATCATATCGAGGAGATTGCCCACGACATCGCCGACGATCTGCCGGTGGAGCACCAGCTCTTCTGGCCCCAGGCCAGCAAACCCCGGGTCATTCTCACCACCTGCATCACCGGGATCGGCGCGGCGGCCAACCTTTGCAATCTGCTGAAGGCCAGTATTCCTGAGGCGCTGGGGATAGAGGTTATCGCCTGTGACTACGAGATGCTCAGCGACGCCCAGGAGCGGACGGTGGCCTTTAACCGCTACGACATGCTGGCGATTGTCGGCACCTTTGACCCGCAGGTGCCCGCTGTGCCGTGGATCTCGCTGGATTCGCTGATTGCCGGGGAGGGGACACAGCCGCTGATGCGCATCTTTGGCGATATCGCCACGGCAGAGCAGGTGGCGGAGATCAACAATCTGCTGCTGAAGAACTTCTCCCTGCGGCGGGTGATTGAGTCGGTCACCATTCTCGATACCACCAAAGTGATCAACCAGGTGGAGCAGTTTGTCTTCCGCTACGAGCATCTGGCGGGCTGCCAGGTACCGAATGAACGCAAGGTGGCGCTCTATGTGCACATCAGCTGTCTGATTGAGCGGCTGATCCGCAACGCCTCGCCCACCACCTATGCCGGGCGACAGTGTCCTGAAAGCGAGCTGGCCCTGCTGCGCCAGGCCTTTAGTGTCATTGAGAGCAGTTATAGTGTCAAAATCCCGGTTGTTGAGCTCTGTTACATCCACAATATTCTGACCCTCGAAACGGAATTTATTCAGGCAGATCAAGAGTTTTAATTCCTCGCTCTCTCCTGTTCCCCACGGGCCACTTTTTCCTGGCACGTGGGTTGCAATCTCTTTCTGGTAAGTGGAATGAGTATTCGAGGACAGGATGAAACGACATTACATATTTGCCAGTCACGGCACCTTAGCGCGCGGGGTACTCGACTCGGTCGAGCTGATCCTCGGCAAGCAGCAGGACATCTACACCCTCTGCGCCTATGTCGACGAGCACCAGGACGTCACCCGGCAGGTGGCGGAGCTGCTTGCCGGGCTACCCGCCCAGGATGAGGTAATTGCGATCACCGATATCTTTGCCGGCAGCGTCAATAACGAATTTATCCGCTATCTGCATCAGCCGAATTTTCATCTGATCGCCGGGCTTAATTTGCCGCTGGTGATCGGCCTGCTTATTTCCGCCGATGAACAGGATACCGAAAAATTAATCCATGACGCGTTATTAAGCGCCCGGGAAAGTATTCAGTATTGCAACCACACCATTGCCAGTGCGGTACAGGCGGATAAAGACTTCTGATCAAGAGGAATAATAATGATTACGTTACTGCGTGTTGACCACCGCTTATTACACGGCCAGGTGGCCTTCTCCTGGACGCAATATGTCGGGGCGGACTGCATTTTAATTGCCAACGACAGCGTGCCCAGCGATGAACTGCGAAAAACCACCATCAAGCTGGCCAAACCGCCGTCGGTCAAGCTGGTGATTAAAAATATCAATGACTCAATCGAGGCCATCAACAGCGGCGTCACCGATAAATATAACCTGTTTATCGTGGTGGAGTCGGTGGAGGATGCCTGGCGGTTAGCCTCGGCTGTTGACGGCATTAAGAGTATCAATCTCGGCGGTATTAAAGCGAAGGAGGGGGCGCGGAATATTTCGAAGGCCATTAATTTGCTGCCGGACGAAATAGAAAAGCTCACGCAGCTGGTGGGCAACGGCGTGGAGATCGAAATACGCCAGGTGCCTAACGATCGCAAACAGTTATTAGCGGAATCGCTGTAATTCCTGAGGACTCACTATGGTAGAGGCACTTTTACTCGGGCTGGTGGCGTTTATCGCCCAGTCGGAATATGCCCTGGGCACCTCGCTGCTTTCCCGGCCGATTGTCACCGGATTATTAACCGGGCTGGTGTTAGGCGATGTACAGACGGGCGTGATTATGGGGGCGACGCTGGAGCTGGCGTTTATCGGCTCGTTTTCGGTGGGGGCATCGATTCCGCCGGATGTGGTCACCGGCGGGGTGCTGGGGGTGGCGTTTGCCATCACCTCCGGGGCGGGAACGGAGACGGCGCTGCTGCTCGGGCTGCCGATTGCCACCCTGACCCTGGTGCTGAAGAACGTCTATCTCGGCATGTTTATCCCGATGCTCAGCCAGAAGGCCGACGGCTATGCCGACCAGGCGGACACCCGCGGCATTGAGCGAATGCACCTTATCGCCGGGTTTGGTCTGTCGCTGATGCTGGCGGCGGTGGTCACCGTGTCGTTCCTGGTGGGCAGCAGCGCGGTGAAATCCTTGCTGGATGCCATCCCGGAGTTTATTAAGCACGGGCTCAGCGTGGCGACGGGGATCATTCCGGCGCTGGGCTTTGCGATGCTCGCCCGACTGTTGATTAACAAAAAAGTGGCACCCTTTTTCTTCCTCGGCTTTGCCCTGATGGCGTACCTGAAAATACCCGTCACCGGTATCGCCATTCTCGGTGCCATTGTGGCGGTGGTGATGGTTAACACGACTGCACGTAACGCCCCTCGTCCAACGACCGATCAAGGAGTCAGTGATGACGACGAAGATTTCTGAAGAGACCCTGCCTCAGGTGCAGGATGAGAATGCCATCAACGCACGCGATCTGCGCCGGGTGTTCTGGCGGTCGTTCCAGATGGAGTTTTCCTGGAACTACGAGCGGCAGATGAACCTCGCGTTTGTCTATGCCCTGATCCCGGTGCTGAAAAAGCTCTACCCGCAAAAGTCAGAGCTGGCGGCGGCGTTAAAGCGCCACCTGGTCTTCTTCAACACCACGCCGCATATCGTCACCCTGCTGCTGGGCATCACCACCGCGATGGAGGAGAAAAACAGCCAGCAGCAGGAGATGGACGGCACAGCGATCGACAACGTGAAAGCGTCGCTGATGGGGCCGCTGGCCGGGCTGGGGGACTCCTTCTTCTGGGGAACGCTGCGCCTGATCGCCACCGGGATCGGCACCAGCCTCGCCCTGCAGGGCAACATTCTCGGGCCGATCCTGTTCCTGCTGGTGTTTAACGTGCCGCACATTCTGGTGCGCTGGCTCTTTACCCGCTGGGGCTATGTGCTGGGCACCGGGGTGCTCCACCGGGTTCAGAAGAGCGGAATGATGGAGAGCCTCACCTACGGGGCGTCGATTATCGGGCTGATGGTGGTGGGGGCGATGGCCGCCTCGATGATCAACATCACCATCCCCGTCTCCTTCGGCGCGGGGGAGGCGAAAACCGAGGTTCAGGACATTATCAACAACATCATGCCTGGCCTGCTGCCGCTCATCAGCTTCGGGATTGTCTACTGGCTGCTGGGGCGCAAGGTTAAACCGCTCACCATTATCGGGGGCATGGCGCTGGTGGGGATTCTGGGTTCGTGGATTGGCCTGTTTTAAGCGGAGAAGACGATGCAACCGACAATGATGACCTATATCGAAGAGCAGCCCGCGGCGCTGGCGGCAATCCTCAACGCATACCCGCGCCATCTGGCGTCCGTGGAGGACTTTGCCCGCCAGCATCCGGTGCGCCGCCTGCTGGTGCTGGCGACCGGCTCGTCGCTGAATGCGGCGATGTGCGCGCGCTACTTCTTTGAACACCGGTTTGGCCTGCTGGTGGAGATCAAAGAGCCATACAACTTTGTCCACTATGAGGCCATCGACCCGCATACCGACATGGTGCTGGTAGTTTCCCAGAGCGGGAAAAGCGCCTCGACCCTGACGGCGATGGAGAAAGTGCAGGCCGCCGGGCTGCGGGTGTTTGCCCTGACCTCGGATCCGGATAGCCCGATAGGCCGCCGCTGCGACCATGTGCTGGATATCCATACCGGGATCGAGAAGGTGGGCTTCGTCACCCGCGGCTTTAGCGCCACGGTGCTGAATCTGCTGCTGGTCGCGCTGACTATCGCCCGGGCGCAGCAGCAGATCGCTGAGCAGGAGACGCAGGACTATCTGGAAGCGCTGCACCAGCTGGCGGGAGCGATCCCCGACACCCTCGCCCGCACCGAGGCCTTTTTCGAGCGGCACGTTCAGGAACTGCAGGCCGGGACGCGCTTTGTCGCCATCGGCGAGGGTGCCCTGACCGGGGTGGCGAAAGAGTTTGAGACCAAGTTCACCGAAACGGTGCGGGTGCCGTCCGGCGGGTTTGAGCTGGAGGCCTACATGCATGGCCCCTATCTGGAGGCCAACCCTGAGCATGTGATGTTCTTCATAGAGGACGCGCCAAACCCGCGCCTGCGGGCGCTCAGGGACTATATGGCCCCGGCGGTGAAGCGGGCGTTTCTGGTCACCCTGACGGGCGAAGAGGGGCCGGATACCCTGGCGCTGAACTGCCGCCTGCCGCATCTGCTCTCGCCGCTGCTGTTGATTGTTCCTCTGCAAATTCTGGCCTGGCGTACCGCCTGCGCCAAAGGCATCGATCTCTCGGTGCGTATCTTTGACGATTTCGATCGGGTTTTAAAAAGTAAAATCTAAAGGAGAATGACCATGTTAGGTTTTAATCAGGACGAGTACCTGACCAGTGCTCGTGAGATTGTTGCTGCGCGCAAACAGGCGGAACAGGTTGCTGATGAGATTACTCAGCAGGGTTTCAGCACCTTATTTTTCGCCTCGGTAGGGGGCTCGTTAGCCCCGATGATGGCGATGAACGCCTTCGCCCGGGAAATAACTGAGATGCCGGTTTACCTTGAGCAGGCGGCGGAATTAATTCATGCCGGGCATAAACGCTTAAATAAGGATTCGGTGGTGATTACCCTTTCGAAATCGGGTGATACCAAAGAGTCGGTGGCGATTGCCGAATGGTGTAAGGCTCAGGGGATCCGCGTGGTGGCAATCACCAAAAACAGCGACTCGCCGCTGGCCAATGCCGCCACCTGGCATATTCCGATGCGCCACAAAAACGGCGTGGAATATGAGTACATGCTGCTGTACTGGGTATTTTTCCGCCTGGTGCAGGGTAACGGGGAATTTGAAAACTATGACCGCTTTGCCAGCCAGCTGGAGCTGTTACCTGAGAATCTCCTGAACGCCAAAAAGCAATTTGATCCGCAGGCTGACGCCATCGCGCAAAAATACCATAACGCCGATTATATGATGTGGATTGGCGGGGCGGAGATGTGGGGCGAAGTCTATCTCTTCTCGATGTGTATTCTGGAGGAGATGCAGTGGAAGCGCACCAAATCGGTCTCGTCGGCGGAGTTCTTCCACGGCACGCTGGAGCTGCTGGAGAAAGAGGTCCCGCTGTTCCTGGTGAAGGGCGAGGGGAAATGCCGGGCGCTGGACGATCGCGTGGAGCGTTTTGCGGCGAAAATCACCGATAACCTGGTGGTGCTTGATCCGCGTGAGTACGCGCTGGCGGGGATCGATGATGAGTTCCGCTGGTTGCTGGCGCCGTGCGTGATCTCAACCTTGCTGGTGGACCGTCTGGCTGCCCATTTCGAGCACTACACCGGCCACAGTCTGGATATTCGCCGTTATTACCGGCAGTTCGAGTATTAATAGTAATAAAAAAGGGGACGTAAAGTCCCCTTTTTCGTAGGCCTGATAAGCGCAGCGCCATCAGGCGTTAACGAAAATTAAACCCGGCTACCCCACAGGTCATATTCGTCAGCGTTTTCAACTTTAACGCGCACGATATCACCCGGTTTCACCTTGGTTTCGCCGTTCAGGTAGACCGCGCCGTCGATTTCCGGGGCATCGGCCATGCTGCGGCCAATCGCGCCTTCTTCGTCCACTTCGTCGATGATCACCAGAATTTCGCGGCCCACTTTCTCCTGCAGACGTTCAGCAGAGATCTGCTGTTGCAGCTGCATGAAGCGGTTCCAGCGCTCTTCTTTGACCTCTTCCGGCACCTGATCGGCCAGCTCGTTGGCGGTCGCGCCTTCTACCGGGCTGTACTTGAAGCAGCCCACGCGGTCCAGACGCGCTTCAACCAGGAAGTCGAGCAGCATCTGGAAATCTTCTTCGGTTTCACCCGGGAAGCCGACGATAAAGGTGGAGCGCAGGGTCAGATCCGGGCAGATTTCGCGCCACTGCTTAATGCGCGCCAGCTGGCGGTCAACGGAGCCAGGACGCTTCATCAGCTTCAGAATACGCGGGCTGGCGTGCTGCAGGGGGATATCCAGATATGGCAGGATCTTGCCTTCCGCCATCAGCGGGATCACGTCGTCCACGTGCGGGTACGGGTAAACGTAATGCAGACGGGTCCAGATGCCTAGCTTAGCGAGCTGCTCGCACAGGCCGACCATGCTGGTTTTCACCGGCTCGCCGTTGTGGAAGCCGGAGCGGTGTTTCACGTCCACACCGTAAGCGGAGGTGTCCTGGGAGATCACCAGCAGCTCTTTCACGCCGGCATCCGCCAGACGTTTGGCTTCGGCCAGCACTTCACCAATCGGACGGCTCACCAGATCGCCACGCATGGACGGGATAATGCAGAAGGTGCAGCGATGGTTGCAGCCTTCGGAAATTTTTAAGTACGCATAGTGACGCGGGGTCAACTTCACGCCCTGTTCCGGGACCAGGCTCAGGAACGGGTTATGCTTTGGTTTTGGCACATAGTGATGCACATGTTCCAGCACCTGCTCGTAGCTGTGAGGACCGGTGATTTCCAGCACCTTAGGATGGACTTCGCGGATTTGATCGACTTTGGCGCCCAGACAACCGGTGACAATCACCTTGCCGTTTTCAGTGAGTGCTTCACCGATGGCTTCCAGAGACTCCTGCACGGCGCTATCAATAAAGCCGCAGGTGTTAACGATCACCATGTCGGCATTGTCGTAGCTCGGCACGACGTCATAGCCTTCAGTGCGAAGTTCGGTCAGGATACGTTCGGAATCCACCAGGTTTTTTGGACAGCCCAGCGAGACGAAGCCGATTTTCGGCTGGTGCGTAACATTGCTCATAGATTAAAAAGTAGTCAGTTAGGGAGTTATCAGGGCAGGGATTGTACAGCGTTCTTGCGGGGATTTATACAGATCCCTGCGCGACGACGATAACGGCTAAGATTTACTTATCCCGGCCTTAAGGGACCCTTATTGGATACGCTAAACAGATAATCTATCTTTCACCTCGTCGATAACTAAATGAGGTACGTTATGAGAGATATCTATCTGCAATCAAAATTAGAAATGGCCAAAACCCTTCACATCTATGGCGTCGAGCTGGCGCACATATCTGTTGCCACCGGGCTTTCACAGTCCAGATTAATCACTGACCTGAATATTGCCGATGATGTTGAGTTCGGTAAACACAAAGCAAAAAAATAGTGATCGTCCCGGACATCATGCTGGTTTACTGGCGTAAAAAATCAGCCAACAGTGAAAAGAGCATTTTATTGGTCTCTTTCCGGCAGGACGAATAGATACTGAATTGTGGCAACGTAAATGGCGTCTCCAGTTTTTTTAGCTGATACATCCCGGAATAAGTCGCAAAGACTTTTTCCGGGATAATGCCCAGGCAGTCGGTGGTGGAGACAATCAGTAAGATGGAGGCGAAAGAGGTGGTCAGTAGACAGCGCTCGCTGGAGCGGAATTTTTTATCCACGATGCTGCGATGATAAATGATCTTTTCGTTTTTAGTGTTGTACCCCACCAGATTGGCATCCCTGAACATCTCCTCCGTGACCGTATTTTCATAAAGAGGATTATCCTTTGCAGCGATCAGCACCAGCGTCATATCACTCATCTTCTGGCAAGAAATATTACTGCTCTCAACAGAAAAGGTGGAGAACACCACATCCGCCTGGCGCATGTTCAACAGTTCGGTGATTTTCGCTTCGTTAAGCTCGGCGGTGCGGTGCAGCAGGCTGACATCCGCGTTCATCCCGACAATCTTCTGCGTCAGTTCCGGTACCACTAACGGCGAGACAAAGGACTCAGTGTAGAGGGTGAGTCTTCGTTTTTTGATGCGGGAAGAGAGGGGCAGCAGAGTGGCGAGCTTATCGATGATCGGCAGGATGTTGTCATACAGTTCATCCGCATACACGGTGGGTAACAGCGTGTTGCCGCTGCGGACAAACAGGTTATCCCCCATCTGCTCGCGCAGCTTGCGCAGCGACTGGCTGACGGCAGAGGCGGAAATGTCCAGCATATCGGCCACTTTCGAGATACTGCCTACGCTGTAAATTAAGCAAAAAATGGTCAGCAGATTCAGGTCGATCCGGTTTAACGAAATGATCTTATCTGACACCGGCATCGTTGGCATACGCCCTCTGTCTCCACGCCTTAACCCTCTCAAAAATAGCAGGCCTCCCGCCACGCGCGGTGAGGGAGAAGCATGATTTTATGCTCAGCAAAATCAACAGCCTCCGGGCGGCTCTTTTTGCCCGCAGTTTTAACATTGTAAATTTTGCTATTCCGTTGCGAATTATTGACCTGACGCATTAAATTGCACAAAAAATAGACATAATCTGAGAGTGCACTAAAGCTGACAAGGGGGGAAAAAGCATGTCCGTTGACAGACTGAAACGCGATCTTCTTAACAAGATGATTAATGCCCGAATCGATCTCGCCGCCTATCTGCAGTTAAGGAAAGCGAAAGGGTATATGTCAGTCAGCGAAAGCGACCATCTGCGTGACAACTTCTTTGAACTCTGTACTTACATGCGTGAAAAAGCGCCGGAGCTGAGAGCGTACTGCAATGCCGAGGAGCAGGCGATGCTCTATCGCGCCGCCGGTTCGCTCACCACCGCAGGCGTCTGTATGATGACCGGCAACCACGATTGCCCGACGTTCATCGCCGTCAACGCAGAGAAGCTGGAAAACTGTCTGAACGATCTCACTCTCTGCATCCAGTATCTGAAATCACATTCACCGCTGATTCAGAGCTGATCCCGGGGGAGGCGACTCCCCCATCTGCTTAAGCTTTTGTAAAAGTATTAACGCCCCTGCGCTGAGTGGCTAGTCTTATGCCATACGTCGAAAAGGAGTGCGTTATGCGTCGATCCTCGCTTATTTCCCTGCCATTGTTGCTGATATCCGCCTCGCTGTTTGCTGCGCCCGCCGACGTGCAGGTGTCGGTACTGCAAAATAAACTCGATCACCCCTGGGCGCTGGCGTTCCTGCCTCAGGATCAGGGCATGCTGATCACGCTCAAAGGCGGACAGCTTAAACGCTGGCAGGCGGGCAAAGGGCTCTCCGATCCCATTGTCGGAGTGCCTAAGGTCTGGGACAGCGGCCAGGGGGGATTGCTCGACGTGGCGCTGGCACCCGATTTTGCCACCTCCCGCCGGGTCTGGCTGAGCTATGCCGAAGCGGGCGATGACGGGAAAGCGGGCACCGCGGTGGGGTATGGCCGTCTGAGCGAGGATAACACCCGGCTGGAGGACTTTAAGGTGGCCTTCCGCCAGCAGCCGAAACTCTCTACCGGCAATCACTTTGGCGGCCGGCTGGTGTTCGACGGCAAAGGCTATCTTTTTATCGGGTTAGGCGAGAATAACCAGCGCCCGACCGCCCAGGATCTGGATAAATTACAGGGCAAAGTGGTGCGTCTCACCGATCAGGGCGCGGTACCGGACGATAACCCCTTTGTGAACAACAAACAGGCGCGGCCGGAGATTTGGTCTTACGGGATCCGCAACCCGCAGGGAATGGCGATGAACCCGTGGAGCAACACCCTGTGGCTCAATGAGCACGGGCCACGCGGTGGCGACGAGATCAATATCCCGGAAAGAGGCAAAAACTACGGCTGGCCGCTGGCAACCCACGGCATCAACTACAGCGGGTTGCCGATCCCGGAAGCGAAAGGTGAAACCGCCGTGGGCACCGAGCCGCCGCTGTTTGTCTGGAAGCAGTCCCCGGCGTTGAGCGGGATGGCTTTCTATAACAGCGACGTCTTCCCGCAGTGGAAGAATAAACTTTTTATCGGCGCGCTGAAGGATAAGGACGTGATTGTGATGAACGTCAGCGGCGACAGCGTTACGGAGGAGGGAAGGATCCTCGGCGACCGCAATCAGCGGGTTCGCGATGTGCGGGTCGGGCCGGATGGCTATTTATACGTGCTGACCGATGAAACAGACGGGCAACTGTTGAAAGTCAGCCCGTCCAGGGAGTAGATCAGGTCACCGGGATCATCACCACGTTGCGATAGGCCGGGCGCTCGCTCAGGTTTGCCAGCCAGCGCTCAAGATGCGGACGCGGTGCCCACGTCAGACCAACGTTGGTCAGGTTCCAGACAAAGGGGGCGACGGCGATATCACCCACGCCAAAGTCGTCGCCCGAGAACCATGGCGTTGTCGCCAGCGCCTCGTCCATCATGGCAAACAGCGATTCGCAGGTGGCTTTGGCAGCGTCAATGGCAGCGTAATCACGCTCGGCTTCCGGAGTTCTCACCAGCCCCATCAAAATCACCCGGTGGGCAGGGGAGAGCGTCTGGTTGGCCCAGTCCATCCACTTTTCACCGACGGCCCGCTTCGCAGGTTCATCGAGCCACAGACGGTTCTGGCCGTACTGCGCCGCGAGGTAGCGCACAATGGCGTTGGATTCCCACAGCGTCAGGTCGGTTTCGTCATCGCGCAGCAGCGGCACCAGACCGTTAGGGTTCATTGCCAGATAGTCGGCCTCTTTATTCACCCCGTGTTCCAGTCCCGCCATGATCTGCTTAAAGGGTAAATCCAGCTCTTCCAGCGTCCAGAGTACCTTTTTAACGTTGGTTGAATTGTTCCTGCCCCACAAAGTAATCATAATAACCCCTTATAATTAAAGCCGTTGTCAGGATGCGATCCCTGGTGATGGCTTTACATGGTGAGATAAACCCAACCAATACGCAACAGACGCGAAAAAAATCGATGCGGTCAAAGCGTATCGGGTTGTTATTGCATAAACTTTAAAAACTTTACCAGGTTTTGGTTTTTTTTAAGGCGTTAGTACGTTATTACTCATCGCTTCTTGCGACACGGTGGTGTGACGTGATTTTTGGAATGGAAACTCGGGTGGCATTATGATGCGAAACACTTTTTCTTTACGCGGTCTGGTAGCGGGTTCTGCGCTGCTGGTCCTTTTTGCACCTTCGCTGTACGCAGCGGAACAGGCGGCGCCTGAGGCTCCACCGGTTGATGCGCGCGCCTGGATATTGATGGACTATGCCAGCGGCAAAGTCCTGGCAGAAGGCAATGCAGATGAAAAACTCGACCCTGCCAGCCTGACCAAAATCATGACCAGCTACGTGGTAGGGCAGTCCCTGAAAGCCGGTAAGATCAAGCTCACCGACATGGTGACCATCGGCAAAGACGCCTGGGCGACGGGCAACCCCGCGCTGCGCGGCTCCTCGGTGATGTTCCTTAAGCCCGGAGATCAGGTGGCGGTTTCCGATCTGAACAAAGGGGTAATCATTCAGTCGGGTAATGATGCCTGCATCGCGCTGGCCGATTATGTGGCGGGCAGCCAGGACTCTTTCATTGGTTTGATGAATGGCTACGCGCAGAAATTAGGCCTCACCAACACCACCTTTAAAACCGTTCACGGCCTGGACGCGCCGGGCCAGTTCAGTACCGCCCGCGATATGGCGCTGCTGGGCAGGGCACTGATTCATGATGTGCCGGAAGAGTACGCGATCCATAAAGAGAAAGAGTTTACCTTCAACAAGATCCGCCAGCAGAACCGCAACCGTCTGTTGTGGAGCAGCAACGTCAATGTGGACGGGATGAAAACCGGCACCACTGCCGGGGCAGGCTACAACCTGGTGGCCTCAGCAACCCAGGGCGATATGCGTCTGATTTCGGTGGTGCTGGGCACCAAAACCGACCGCATCCGCTTTAACGAGTCAGAAAAATTGCTGACCTGGGGCTTCCGCTTCTTCGAAACCGTCACCCCTATCAAGCCGGATGCCACCTTTGTCAGCCAGCGGGTCTGGTTTGGCGACAAGAGCGAGGTCAAGCTCGGCGCCGGTGAAAGCGGCTCGGTCACCATTCCGCGCGGCCAGCTGAAAAACCTGAAAGCCAGCTACACCCTGACCGACAAGCAGCTCACTGCGCCGCTGAAAAAAGGCCAGGTGGTCGGCACTATCGACTTCCAGCTGAACGGCAAATCCATTGAGCAGCGGCCGCTGGTTGTGATGGAAGCGGTGGAAGAGGGCGGGTTCTTTGGCCGGATGTGGGATTACGTGCTGATGAAATTCCACGAATGGTTTGGCGGCTGGTTCAACTAAAGCTTCCGTGCAGTGCCGGGTGGCGGCTTCGCCTTACCCGGCCTACGGAGTTCCCAGGCCCGTGCAAGCGCAGCGCCGCTGGGCAATAAACCGCACTCAGTACATCAACTTAATCTGCTGCGCCTTAGCCCAGGTAGCCAGCTCTTCATCCGGGCGGCAGTCGCTGACGATCGCGTCAAAGCGCGTCAGCTCCCCCATCCGCGCCGGACGCACCTTGCCCATCTTGCTGTGATCCACCACCAGCACATGGTACTGCGCCATACTCATCGCCCACTGTTTAACCGGCAGCTCATCGAGATTAAAACAGGTCGCCCCCTGGCGAACATGCACCCCTGCCGCAGAGTAAAAGGCGATATCCGGGCACAGGTTGCTGAGGGTGTCATGCAGGTTAAGCGGTTTGAAGATAGCGTTGCTGGCATGGAACTCGCCGCCGCAGAGGATCACCCGGCACTCGGGTTTTTCCTGCAGGGCGAGGAAGGTGTTCAGGGAGTAACAGACCCCGGTAAACGGCATGTCGTTATCGATGGCTTCGATGATCCACGGCGTGGTGGTGCCGCAATCAAAAAACAGCGTCTGATGGGGTTGCACCAGCGAGGCGGCCAGCCGCGCGGCTTTGCGCTTCTCTTCCACCAGCCGGGTTTTTTGATCGCTCAGCAGATAGTGGCTGGCGCTGCGGGGTTCGAGGACAATGTAGCCGCCAAGCAGCACAACCGGCCCGCTTTCACTGTTGAGGTCGCGACGGATGGTCATCTCAGAGACGCCCAGCAGCGCGGCGGCCTCTTTCAGGTGCAGTTTATCGCTGCGCTTGAGCGCATTAATCAGTTGAGCCAGCCGTTCGTCACGTCGTGTTTCCATAGGTCCTCAGCGCCATAAATGAGCCCCCGTTACGCCGGGGGCTCAAGTTTACCTCGCGAGACCTGAATTAGTCACGTATCCAGCCCTTGCGGATCGGCAGGGCAAAGCAGAAGCGGTACAGCTGCGAGAGGCGGAGATAGAGAGCCTGCCCGAACAGGTTCCACAGGATCTGCGCGCTCAGGCAGCCCAGCAGGCCGACCATCAGTCCGCCCAGCATATCCATCGGCCAGTGGACCCCCAGATAAACGCGGGACCAGGCGATGGCGCAGGCCACCATCATCAACACAATGCCGGACCAGACCCGATGCCAGAACAGGAACGCCAGCGCAAAGGTGAAAATGGCGGTGCCGTGATCGCTCGGGAAGGAGTCATCTGCGGCGTGGTGCAGGAAGTTATAGCCGACACGATCGACAAACGGGCGGTCATGCGGGAACAGATGGCCCAGCAGCCAGGACGCCGCCAGGCTTATCACCAGCGCCATGGCGATCTTAATTACCAGCTGACGCTGGGCACCCACCTGCTTGCGCGGCCCCCACAGCCAGAGGATCGCGATCAGCGCGGGCATAATGGTTATCAGGTCTTTCGCCACAAAGATGGCCAGATTAATGCTCCACTCCGGCGAAGCAGGCGTGGCATTGATCAGATAAAACAGTCCGTAGTTCAGATTCTCTAACATATCCTCGTTACTCTTTTGCAAACCAGATGGAGATCAGGCCGTAGGCCACCACCTGTGAAAACCACACCCACCAACCTGCCCACAGGTTGTGCGAGAAGAAATGTGCGCCGCGCATCACCTGGCCATAGCCCATGACCAGGCCGAGCACGATCCCGGCAGCCACCAGCCCCCAGGCCAGACGCGGACGCTCACGCCAGAAGGCGAAGAACAACCCCATCAACATAAATCCGCTTGAGGCGTGACCGCCGGGAAAACAGCGTCCGGGGCCACTGCCGAGGGGAGCTGAATCAAACAGGGGATAGGCCAGGGCTTTGCCGCCGTACTCCACCAGGTTCCAGGGACAGCTGTGGTGGCTGACGGCTTTCAGTACCCCCACCACCGCCGTACCCAACCCCATCAGCAGCGCCGCCGTCACCAGCTGGGCATTGCGCCGGAACGCGCCGTAAAGGAGGGTAACCGCCGCCACGGCAATGGTCAGGTATTTCGCCAGCCGATGATTGAGCAGATCCAGCAGCGCGTTTTGCTGCAGCGGAAAGTGCTGGCTGGCCGCGTCAAACCAGTAACCGGTCAGCATCCTGTCGAGGGTTTCATCCCGCGAAAGCCAGGTAAAAAGCCCGGCCAGAACCAGCAGCGTAATCAGCTGATAACCATAAAAACGTGCCGGTAAAGGGTAAAGCGGTTTTGTCTTAGAAGTCTTTAACTTAGACAATTCTGAAGCCGGAGAAAATTGTGTCATAATTAGGGCCAATGACTTAAAACGCCTAAGCATACGGGCGCTAACTTAAGGCAACCTTAAACGACGGCGATTTGTGCGTTATTTCTGACCAGCTGCGTTAATCTGCTATCGCTGGCGCAGCCATTTCATTACACTCTGCGCGATTTTTTATCGGATATTGAGACTCCATGCTAAACCGTTCTTCTTCCAGCACTCGCCTGGGGCGTCAGGCGCTGCTGTTCCCGCTGTGTCTGGTGCTTTACGAATTCTCCACCTATATCGGTAACGATATGATCCAGCCCGGCATGCTGGCCGTGGTGGCGCAGTACAACGCCGGGATCGAGTGGGTTCCCACCTCCATGACCGCCTATCTGGCGGGGGGGATGTTTTTACAGTGGCTGCTCGGGCCGCTGTCGGATCGTATTGGCCGTCGCCCGGTGATGCTCACCGGGGTGGTGTGGTTTATCGTCACCTGCCTGGCGACCCTGCTGGCCCAGAACATCGAGCAGTTCATGGTCCTGCGCTTCCTGCAGGGCGTGAGTCTGTGCTTTATCGGTGCCGTCGGTTACGCCGCTATCCAGGAGTCGTTTGAGGAGGCGGTGTGCATCAAAATCACCGCCCTGATGGCGAACGTAGCGCTGATTGCGCCGCTGCTCGGCCCGCTGGTGGGGGCCGCCTGGGTGCACGTTGCGCCGTGGGAGGGAATGTTCGTGCTGTTTGCGTTGCTGGCGGCGATCTCGTTTTACGGCCTGTACCGCGCAATGCCCGAAACCGCCACCCGCATCGGAGAGAAGCTCTCCATGCAGGAGCTGGGGCGTGACTATAAAGCGGTGCTGAAAAATGTCCGCTTTGTGGCGGGGGCGCTGGCGATTGGCTTTGTCTGCCTGCCGCTGCTGGCGTGGATTGCCCAGTCGCCGGTGATCATCATCAGCGGCGAAAAGCTCAGCAGCTACGAGTATGGCCTGCTGCAGGTGCCGATTTTTGGCGCGCTGATTGTGGGTAACCTGGTGCTGGCCCGGCTGACGTCACGCCGCACCGTGCGCTCGTTAATCATCATGGGCGGCTGGCCGATTGTGATTGGGCTGGTGGTGGCTGCGGTGGCGACGGTGGTCTCATCCCACGCCTATCTGTGGATGACCGCCGGGCTGAGTATCTATGCGTTTGGTATTGGGCTGGCGAATGCCGGGTTGGTGCGTCTGACGCTGTTTGCCAGCGAGATGAGCAAAGGCACGGTGTCGGCGGCAATGGGGATGTTACAGATGCTGATCTTCACCGTCGGGATCGAAGTCAGCAAACACGCCTTCAGCAGCGGTGGCAACGGGCTGTTCAGTCTGTTCAACCTGGCGAACGGCATCCTGTGGCTGGGGCTGATGTTTGTGTTCCTGAAAGACAAGCGGGTGGGTAGTTCGTTACAGCCGGAGTAAACAATCAAGCCGGGTGGCGGCTACGCCTTACCCGGCCTACGAAACTACGCCTGCTTAATTGAACGGGGCTTCCCGGTTCAACACGCGGTCAATCACTTCCAGCACCCCTTCTTCGTTATTGTGTGGCGCTTCATAGCGGGCAACCGCTTTGATGTGATCCCTGGCATTGGCCATCGCAAAGCTGAACCCGGCCTGGGTCAGCATCTCCACGTCGTTGCCGCTGTCGCCAAAGGCGACCACTTCGCTGTTGTCGATGCCCCATACCTCCTGCAGCAGGCGCAGGCCATTGGCTTTGTGGACCCCCGGCAGGATCAGGTCGATACTGCCGTGTCCGGTAGTGACCGGCACCATAATGTCGCTCAGCTGCTGGTGGATCATCGCCTGGATACGTGGGATTTCATCGTCCGGCACGTTCAGCCCAAACTTAAAGAAGATGTCGTTGAAGTTGTCGAAATTGTCCACCTTTTCCAGCCGGTGATAATATTTGGCGGCAAGGTCATGGAAGGTTTCACCATAGTGTTTCAGAGTGTAGGCGCTGCCTTTGCCACAGGCGATCACTTCCACTTCCGGAATGGCGCAGAGAAACTCCGCCACGGTGGCGAACTGGGCCTGGGTCAGCTCGCCGTTGTAGACATCTTCCCCGGCATTCACCACCCAGCCGCCGTTCTCCGCCACAAAGGCGATCTCATCGGCGATCTCCGGGAAAAAGGAGATCAGTTGGTAGTACTGGTTGCCGCTGGCAACCACAAACCGTATGCCCTGTTCCTTCATCTGCGCGTACTGGCGCAGAAAACGCGCGCGATTGTACTGCTTCGCATCGTCGAGGAAGGTGCCATCCATATCAACCGCAATCAGTTTAACGCTCATATCCATTCTCCATGGCAGATTTAGCCTGCGAATCCGGTTTGGCGACCGCCCGGGCGACCAGGGCGGCAATCATCACTAATCCTAATACCACCAGCATCGCGCTGCGTAAGCCGTAATGCTCCCCGAGGAAGCCCAGCAGCGGCGGGCCCACCAGGAAGGCGAGATAGCCGGTGGTGGCAACCACGCTGACGCGGGTCGGCGCGTCCGGGCCAGTGTCGCTGGCCGCCGAGATGGTCAGCGGGAAGCCGAGCGAGGCACCCAGCCCCCACAGCACCACCGACACGCCGGCCACCCAGTCGACATCGACAAAAATAATCAGGGCAATACCCAGACCACCCAGCAGGGCGCTGGCACGGACCACCGTCACGCGGCTGTAGCGGTCGATAAACCAGCCCCCGGTAAAGCGCCCGACGGTCATGCCCAGCGTAAACCCGGCGTAAATCAGCGAGCCGGAGGTCGGGCTGAAGCCGTGACCGTCCACCATCAGCAGCGGCAGCCAGTCATTAGCGGACCCTTCCGCAAAGGCCATCGCCAGCACCACCACGCCAATCAGCATCAGCTGCATATCGCGATAGAAGGGCAGCCCTTTTTCACCGGTTTTTGTCTCACCCGCGACGTTTCTGCCGTTGCCATCCGGAATGGCGGTGATCCCCAGCAGCACCGGGGCGATACAGACCAGCGCGGCCAGCAGGATATGGGTAGTAGCAGCAATGCCGGTAGCGGTGAGCGCCATGCCGATGCCAGCACCGGCCAGGGTGCCGAGGCTGTAAAACCCGTGCATCATCGGCAGCACGGTTTTGTTCATCTCCTGCTCGATGGCGGCGCCTTCGACGTTGATCGCCACTTCCGCGGCGCCAAAACTGCCGCCAAACACGGTCAGCCCAAGGGCAAAGGCCAGCGGGGAGGCGAACCACAGCGCAACGCTGAGCAACATCATACCCACAATCGCGCAGCACATCGTGGTGCGGATCACTGTCCGGGTGCCGAAGCGCTTAACCAGCCAGGCGGAACAGAGAATGCCGCTCATCGACCCTATCGACAGGCCAAATAACACGATGCCCATCTCCGCCGTCGAGACCGACAAAATATCGCGGATGGCAGGGGTGCGCGTGGCCCAGGAGGCCATTAACAGGCCGGGGATAAAGAAGAACATAAACAGCGCCCACAGGCGGCGTTGCAGGATTTTGCGCGGTGAGATGACGGTCATGGTTTCTGTACCAGAAGGACAACATAGAAGACAACACTAGCAAGTTTGTGTACATTTGTACATAAATGCGCTGAGGTAAAAATGAACAGACGACCCAACGATCCGCAACGGCGGGAACGGATATTGCAGGCCACCCTGGACACCATCGCTGAGCATGGTCTGAATGCGGTCACCCATCGCAAAATCGCCAGCTGCGCCGGCGTGCCGCTGGGATCGATGACCTACTATTTTTCCGGGATGGACGCGCTGCTCGAAGAGGCCTTCACCTGGTTTACGCAGCAGATGTCGGTTCAGTATCGCGAGTTCTTTGCCGGAGTGACGGGGCCGGAGATGGCCTGCGAGTCGATCACCACCCTGATTTACAGCTCTCAGGTGACTACGCCGCACAACATGGAGCTGATGTACCAGCTTTATGCCTTTATGAACCGCAGCGCTTCGTTAAAAACCGTGATGCAGGACTGGATGAAAACCAGCCAGACTACGCTTGAGCAGTGGTTCGATCCGGTCACTGCCCGGGCGCTGGACGCCTTTATCGAGGGGATGACGCTGCATTTTGTCACCGACCGACAGCCTCTCACGCGGGAAGCGTTGCGGGCGATGGTGGGCAGGATAGCCGGGGCATAACCTCGTTTATGCCCCGCAGGGAACTACTCGTCCCGCGTCACATACCCGAAATCAAATCCCTGCAGCACATGTTCGCGCAGAAAGTGATTGACCGGATAGCTGTAGCTCTGCCCGATGCTGACGGCATGAACCACCCGCAGTAATGTCCCGCCGCTGAGCGGTAAGGGCTTATCGGTAATTGCAACCTCCGCCTCTTTTAACCCGTTTTTTAAATGCTGGTAAGCCGGGGATTCAGTGATGCTGTTATTGGTGACGCCGAACGTGATCACCAGAATGGCAATTAACGCGACGGGGAAGGCTAAGGGATAGCGATTCATGAGCCGTACGGAGCGCGAGGAACGCCGGGTCAATATCGCCGCCGTCACGGGAACGAGGACCAGATAGAGCAGTTTTGCCAGGTGCGTCAGGGCACCCACCAGAGAGAACATCAGCGCAACGGGCGGCACAATGACGGCACGCGCGGCATCTTCCCCCAGTTTCTCATTAACTCCACCCGCGCTGTAGCTCGGTGCCGCCGCACGCAGTTCAGGTAATTTTTGCTTCACCGCCTCGTCAAGATGAGGCGCGTGGAGCTCAAGAGCAAACTGCTTCAGCTTATCGTTTAGCGGATACTGCTCACGAACAAGCGTATTCCCCGGGAGCTGGAGCTTCTCGCGTAACGCTTTCTGCACCACGTTCAGGCGGAAAAAGACACCCCAGTCGAGTCGTTTCGGGATAGTCACGCCTTCGTAGACCACGCTCCGCTGGGCGAGATATTTCTCTCTGGCGGCTTTCGCCACCGCCGCATCAAAACCGGCACGATCTGATGGCGTCCAGTCCCTGGTGACCGGAACCCCTTGCCCGCGCACCTGATTCCGCACGGTGGCGTAATAACGTCGCGGGACGTTCCAGGTTTTCAGGCGCTTCGCCTCTAAGGAGCGTTCATAGCGTTGCCAGGCTCGGGCCTGCTCCAGTCGCACCGTTTCGCTGATATCCATCTCATCGTTGTAATAGGCGACGAACTTTTTATGCACCTCTTCGCGAGCCTTGATCCACGCCTCGTAATAACCCCGCACGCCACCTTCTTGCGCGCTGATATTGTCACGTAAATTTTGCTCCGCATCGCTTTCGAGTAATTTACGGTAGCGATCCGACGAACTTAACAGCACCGGTAAGGTGGCCAGAAATGCCTTTCCGGATGGGCTGGCCCATGTCCGGGCCTGTCCTCCTCCGCTGTCCAGCGGGATGCCTTCCAGCGTCTGCTGCCCTTCAATTAATGCATGCTGGTAGAGCTGCGCCAGCAGAGACATCTGACGAAACTCGCCCGTGCTTTTCGTCACCTGGCGTTCGATCACCCACTCCACGGCATGCCACGTCAGGGTTCCGGCGATCAGGCAGATCAACACCACCAGGGCCGTGCTGACGTTTGCCGTCAGCCGGATACCTTTTTTCTTCAGCCGGACGAGGCCCATTAGCGAGAACTGCAACACCAGAAGCGCCGCCGCGATGGCGGTTAAGGTCCGCCCGTAGCGCTCCATATTATGAACTTCATCGGCTGTCGAGACGCTACCGACCAGGTCCAGCAGGCGGGAGTTGAACGCCAGCTCACAAATGAGATAGGTGAGGGTAATGCCCGTCACCAGCCAGTTTTGCCAGCAGGGGAGGGCCGAACGCTTGATCTTGTCCTGCGGCCACGGCTGCTCCTGGACATGCCCGGTCATGACTTCAGCTCCAGACTGGTCTGGCGGGTTTCCGTCGGTGCATAGATCTCGTTGGGCACGGAATTGTCCAGCTCTGGCTGGGCAACTTTAGGTGGGAGTGGCTCTACCGTTTTGGTCGGGGTCTGTTTTACCGGCTTCGCCACGGGCTGCGCTTTGGCTTTACGCGACGATGTGACGCTATCGGTGCGGGTACGCTTAACCGTTTTTTGTGGCTCAAGGGGGAGGCGACGATGGTAAACCTCACCATGCTGCCAGGTGTACTGTTCGATCCGGTTCCCGTGGGTGAAATTCAGCTGCAGTTTGTCCGCGCTGGCGGCGATCTCCGGTCCTGTATCGCAGACGCCCGTGAAGGCCCACTCCTGGGAACGGGTGTTTTGCACATCGACCAGGCGATACTGTGCCGGGCAGGAGCGGGTAGCCACTTTCAACAGCAGCAAGGTGTGTCCTTCGATGTGATACTGACTGATGATCCTCGCCCAGCTGACACCCTCGATCGGGCGCTCAATCATCAGATTGCTCCACTTCAGGCTGTAGCGACCATTCAGCTCCCGTAACGCGCCTGTCGAGCCATCCGCCAGCGTGAACTGACCGACTTCATTCCCCAGCACGCTCGCCAGGTCAGTGTTAAACAGAATTTTGCCGTTTTTATCGTAACGAACGGAGCAGCCACTTAACCCAAAAATGAACGCCAGAACCAGCAAGCTACGCAGGATTAAATTGTGTCGGGAGATACTCATCTGTTAATTCCGTTTTTGTTCGTTATTTTTTCAATGCAATGCTATCAATGGAGCCATTGATAATGTTGAGAGTGGCTGGTGCGATCTGACGGGCGTGAGGGGACCATCCATGATAAAAATTTCAGGAAAGTTAACATGTTGAGATAATGCGTCAACTTCCAATTCTGGTGGGTTATGCGGCGACCTGCTACCGGTTTTACTCTTCAGCTGCTGCCAGGCGACTCGCATTTATTTTTACCCGGGTATAATTCATATAACGCCGCTGTTGGCGTTCCGCGCGATTTTTACCCGGGTAAAAAAGGTGGCTACATGGCAAATATCACCCTTACCGCCTTCTGGCGGCAACGGCAGATCGCCCAGGGTACGCTGAGCGAACTGTTACAGCAGATCCAATCCGCTAACATTCAGCGTGAAAGCGTTTTCATTTTTAACGATCGCAGTGGAAAACGGCTCGATATTCCTCTTAATGGCGATATTGCCGATATTCTGGCGGTCTACCCTGAACTGGCAGAGACCCCTGTCGTAAAATCCCGCGGACGGCCAAAGCTCGGCGTCCTGGCCAAAGAGGTGACGTTGCTGCCCCGGCACTGGGAGTGGCTGGCCACCCAGCCCGGCGGGGCGTCTGCCACTCTGCGCAGGCTTATCGACCGCGCCAGAAAAACCGGTAAAGCGACGGATAACAAGCGCCAGCGCCACGATCGCGCCTATCACTTTATGTACGAGATGGCGGGAGATCTGCCTGATTACGAGGCCAGCCTGCGCGCGCTTTTTGCTGACGATGAGGCGGCGTTTACCGCGTCTATTGAGAGCTGGCCGCAGGATATTCGCCAGTACGCGTTACGGCTGGCATTTGGCAAAGAAGAGGAGAGTCAGGGAACGTGAAGAACCGGCCTCATTAAAAATCTATACAAATGTAAATTTCTGTGCAATTTTATCCGCGAATATAATTTTAAATTGTTGATATAAAATAGATAAAAAACAATGGTAGGTTTCCTTTGTTCCGGCGGGCAACAAAACGCAGAAGGATACGCTACGCTTTGTAAATCACCCTGCGGCAAGCGTTTTTACCCCTTCTGCGGACGTCGCCACCATAACACCGGGGAAGCCCCTATGACCCTTAGTCATGAAGATGATGTAAAAATGCTGCTGTCTGCGTTTGAAGGACGTCTGGAACAACTGTTGCCCGAGGGAGAGCAAGAGGGCCAGGTCTATGCAGCCATGCGCGAAGCCACGCTTGTTGCCGGCAAACGAATGCGTCCTCTGTTGCTGCTGCTGGCGGCGACGGATATGGGCTACAAAACCGAGCAGACCGGTATTCTGGACCTGGCCTGTGCCATTGAGATGGTCCATGTCGCCTCCCTGATCCTCGATGACATGCCCTGCATGGACAACGCCATGCTCAGACGCGGGCGCCCGACGGTTCACTATCAGTATGGCGAAAACGTCGCGATTCTGGCGGCGGTGGCGCTGCTGAGCCATGCGTTTTGCGTCATCTCACGCGCGCCTGCGCTGACCCACGAGGTAAAAGCGCGAGCGATGGCTGAACTCTCGGCGTCGGTGGGCCATATGGGGCTGGTGCAGGGACAATTTCGCGATCTCAATGAGGCCTGGCAAAGCCGTAATGCCGATGAAATCCTGCTCACCAATGAGCTGAAAACCAGCAGCCTGTTTAACGCTACCCTGCAGCTGGCGGCCATTGCGGCCGGCGCGCCGCCCCAGGTCAGCGAACGCCTGCGCTTTTTCGCCCGCGATCTCGGCCAGGCCTTCCAACTGATTGATGACCTGACGGACGGCTCGTATGCCACCGGCAAAGATCCCCATCAGGATAAAGATAAATCGACGCTGGTCGCCGTACTCGGGGCCGAAAGCGTCTTCCTGCGCCTGCGCGAGCACGTGCGCAGCGCCGATCAGCATATCGCTACCGCCTGTCAGCCGGGAAATACCGCCCGGTACTATGTCCACGTCTGGTTTGAAAAACAGCTGACGCTTATCAGCCAGAGCCTGTCGTTATCCCTGTCGGAGTGTCAATGAGCAGCCTGTCGCAACGTAAAAGCGATCATCTCGATATCGTACTGAACCGCGCACCGGGCGCAAAAAAGTGTACTAACGGCTTTGAAAAATGGCGCTTCGGACACTGTGCCCTGCCTGAACTGCATCTTGATGATATCGATCTCACGACCAGGCTGTTTGGCCGAACCCTCAACGCGCCGCTGCTGATCAGCTCTATGACCGGCGGCACCCGCCGGGCGAGCCAGATCAATCAACATCTGGCCCTCGCCGCACAGGCGCTGGGGCTGGCGATGGGGGTTGGCTCCCAGCGCGTGGCACTGGAGAGCGAGGCGAATTATGGCCTGACGGGAGAACTGCGATCCTTTGCCCCGGACGTGGTGCTGATGGCCAACCTCGGTGCGGCGCAAATCGCCGGGCCACGGGGTATCGACTATGCCAGACGTGCCGTAGAGACTCTGGCGGCAGATGCGCTGATTATTCACCTCAACCCGCTTCAGGAGGCGCTGCAGCACGGGGGCGATCGTAACTGGTGCGGGGTTATCGACGCCATTCATCAGACCGTCGAGGCGCTGCATGTGCCGGTGGTGGTGAAAGAGGTGGGCAATGGGCTTTCGGTCCCGGTTGCCCGTCAGCTGGCTGCCGCGGGCGTGGCGATGCTCGATGTCGCGGGCGCGGGTGGCACCAGCTGGGCGGCAGTAGAGGGCGAACGTGCCGTGACCGCGCACGACCGGGCGGTGGCAATGGCCTTTGCCGACTGGGGCATCCCAACCGCGACGGCCTTACAGGATCTGCATCAGGCGCTGCCCGATATGCCGCTGGTGGCCTCGGGCGGGATCGCCGACGGCATTGAGGTGGCAAAAGCGATCCGCTTAGGCGCCAGCGTAGTGGGCCAGGCGGCCGGGGTGCTGCAAAGCGCGTTGGTGTCCAGCGAGGCGGTCATCGACCATTTTCAGGTGATCATCGACCAGCTGCGCGTCGCCTGTTTCTGCACCGGGAGCGCAGACCTGGCCCAACTGCGGCAGGCCACGCTGGTGGCACAGTCGTAATGGCGCACGAGTGGGACATCATTCTGGCCGGCGGTGGGCTGGCGAACGGGCTGATCGCGTTACGGTTGCGCCAGCAGCGCCCGGAATTGCGCGTGCTGCTTCTCGAGGCCGACAGCCAGCCGGGCGGAAATCACACCTGGTCGTTTCATCAGGGCGACATTACTCCCGGGCAGCACCAGTGGATTGCCCCCCTGGTGGCGCATCGCTGGCAGGGGTATGACGTCCGCTTTCCCGACCTGAACCGGACCCTGGCCGGGGACTATCTCAGCATCACTTCGGCGCGTTTTGCCGCGGTGCTGACCGGGGCCGCTGGCGATAACCTGCAAACCCACGCCGTCGTCACCGCGCTCACCCCGGAGACGGTGACCCTCGCTGACGGCACTACGCTTCGGGCCCGCGCGGTAATCGATGGCCGGGGATACACACCGGACAGGCACCTCAACACCGGCAGCCAGTCATTTCTCGGCCAGCAGTGGCGCCTGCGCCAGCCGCACGGCCTGACCCGGCCGATACTGATGGACGCCACGGTCAATCAGCAGGGGGGGTACCGTTTTGTCTATACCCTCCCGCTTTCCGCAACCGAACTACTGATCGAAGACACTCACTACATTGACGCCGCCCGGCTGCATATCAGCGCCGCGCGGCAAAACATCGCTGACTATGCCCGCCAGCAGGGCTGGTGCCTGGAGAGCCTGATTCGGGAAGAGCAGGGCCATCTGCCGATTATGCTGGCGGGTGATTTTCCGGCGTACTGGCAGGCGCGGGATAAGCAGCCATGCAGCGGCCTGCGCGCCGGGCTGTTTCATGCCACCACCGGCTATTCGTTGCCGCACGCGGTGGCGCTGGCCGAGGTCATTGCCGGCAGCGCGGATATCAGCGCGACCGCCATCTTTTCCGTCATTCATCGCTATGCCCTCTACCAGTGGCAGGCGCAGCGCTTTTTCCGCACCCTCAACCGCATGCTGTTTCTGGCGGGGGATGCCGATAAACGCTGGCAGGTGATGCAACGTTTTTACTCTCTTAACGAAGGGCTGATTGCCCGCTTTTACGCCGGGCAGCTAACCCTGGCCGATAAAGCGCGGATCCTGGCAGGTAAGCCCCCGGTCCCCGTCGGCGAAGCGATGCTCGCCATACTGAAACTCACTCCCCGGATGCGAGCGTTTCACCATGAATAAAACAGTGATTATTGGCGCCGGTTTCGGCGGATTAGCCCTGGCCATTCGGCTGCAGGCGCAGGGCATTGCCACACTTCTGCTGGAGCAGCGGGATAAGCCCGGTGGGCGCGCGTACGTTTATCAGGATAAAGGATTCACCTTTGACGCCGGGCCGACGGTGATCACCGATCCCAGCGCCATCGAAGAGCTGTTTACCCTCGCCGGAAAACGGATGGCGGATTATGTCGATCTGCTCCCGGTGACGCCGTTCTATCGCCTGTGCTGGGAGACGGGCGAGGTCTTTGATTACGACAATGTGCAGACCCGGCTGGAAGAGCAGATCCGGCGTTTCAACCCGCGCGACGTGGAGGGGTATCGCAAATTCCACGCCTACTCCCGGGAGGTGTTTAACGAGGGGTATCTTAAGCTCGGCACGGTGCCGTTCCTCTCTTTTCGCGACATGCTCCGCGTCGGGCCGCAGCTTACGCGTCTGCAGGCCTGGCGCAGCGTCTACAGTATGGTCTCGCGCTTTATTGAGAATGAGCAGCTGCGCCAGGCGTTCTCTTTTCATTCGCTGCTGGTGGGAGGCAATCCGTTTGCGACCTCGTCCATTTACACCCTGATCCACGCCCTGGAGCGTGAGTGGGGCGTCTGGTTTGCCCGGGGCGGCACCGGAGCGCTGGTGCAGGGGCTGGTCAAGCTCTATCAGGATCTGGGCGGCGAGTTGCAGCTCAATGCGGAGGTAACCCGGCTGGTGGCCGAGGGCGAGCGCATTTCCGCCGTAGAGCTTAAAGACGGCCAGATCATCCCGACCGCGGCGGTGGCCTCCAATGCCGACGTGGTGCATACCTATGAAAAACTGCTGGGGCATCATCCGGTGGGGGCGGCGCGCGCGGCATCGCTCAAGCGTAAACGGATGAGTAACTCCTTGTTTGTGCTCTATTTTGGCCTTAACAAGCAGCACGATCTGGCGCACCATACCGTCTGTTTCGGGCCGCGCTATAAAGAACTGATCGATGATATCTTTAATAAGAACGCGCTGGCGGAGGATTTTTCGCTCTACCTGCACGCCCCCTGCGTGACCGATCCCTCCCTGGCACCGCCGGGCTGCGGAAGCTATTACGTGTTAGCCCCGGTGCCCCACTTAGGCACCGCGGATCTCGACTGGGACGTGGAGGGGCCGCGTCTGCGCGACAGGATTTTCGCCTATCTTGAAGCCCATTACATGCCGGGGCTGCGCAGCCAGCTGGTGACCCACCGCATGTTCACCCCCTTTGATTTTCGCGACCAGCTGGGCGCCCATCTGGGCTCGGCCTTCTCTGTCGAACCGATCCTGCGCCAGAGCGCCTGGTTCCGGCCGCATAATCGCGACAGCCGGATCCCTAATCTTTACCTGGTCGGAGCCGGTACCCATCCGGGCGCCGGTATTCCCGGGGTGATCGGTTCGGCCAAAGCGACGGCAGGGCTGATGCTGGAGGCGCTTTCCCGATGAACACCACCCTGATGGATCACGCGACCGACACCATCGCCGTGGGCTCGAAAAGCTTTGCCACCGCGGCGCGGCTTTTTGACCCGGCGACCCGACGTAGCGTGCTAATGCTCTACGCCTGGTGTCGCTACTGCGACGACGTTATCGACGGCCAGGAGCTGGGCTTTAACACCACGCCCGTGGACAGCGCCCAGGCAGAGCGGCGGCTGGAGATGCTTAAAAACCAGACCCTGCGCGCGTGGGAGGGGGGCGAGATGCATGAACCCGCCTTTGCCGCCTTTCAGGAGGTGGCCCTGGGCCACAACATCCCGCTCCAGCTGGCTTACGATCATCTTGATGGCTTTGCCATGGACGTGCGCGAGACCCATTACGAGACATTCGATGACACCCTGCAATACTGCTATCGCGTGGCAGGCGTCGTGGGGTTGATGATGGCCCGGGTGATGGGGGTACGCGATGAAGCCGTGCTCGATCGTGCCTGTGATTTAGGCCTGGCGTTTCAGCTGACCAATATCGCCCGGGATATCGTCGAGGATGCCCGGGTTGGCCGCTGTTATCTCCCGGCCCAGTGGCTGGCAGAAGAGAACATCCCCCCGGAGGCGATTGCGACGCCACAGATGCGTCAACCCCTCGCGGGACTTGCCCGGCGGCTGGTGGCTGAAGCCGAACCTTATTATGCGTCTGCCCGTGCGGGGCTGGCAGGTTTACCGCTGCGATCCGCCTGGGCGATTGCCTCGGCGCACGGGGTATATCGCGAGATTGGTATGAAGGTGAGCGCCGCGGGCCCCCGCGCCTGGGATAAACGGCAGGGGACCAACGGTGTTGAGAAGGCGGGATTACTGCTGAAAGGCGCCGGGCTGGCGCTTACTTCTCGTTTGGCGACGCAGGCGCCGCGTCCGGCCGGGCTCTGGCAGCGCCCGCGTTAGCCACACTGCGCGCTTTGCGCTGGCGTAACGTGGCCTGCAATTTTTCAATCGGCGGGGCATACAGAAAACCAAAGGAGACGCACTCCTCTTTGCCCCGTACCGCATGGTGCAGGCGGTGCGCCAGATACAGGCGCTTGAGATAACCCCGGCGCGGGATATAGCGGAACGGCCAGCGCTGATGTACCAGCCCGTCGTGCACCATAAAGTAGAGTGCGCCGTAAGCCGTCATCCCGGCCCCAATCCACTGTAGCGGCCAAATGCCCCAGGTCCCCAGTGCAATCAGCACAATCGCCAGCACGGCGAACACCACCGCGTAAAGATCGTTAACTTCAAACCAACTTGTGCGAGGCTCGTGATGCGACTCATGCCATCCCCAACCCCAGCCGTGCATAACGTACTTATGCGCAAGGGCGGCGACTAACTCCATGGCGGCAATGGTTAATAGCACGATCACTGTGTTGTACAACGCGAGCATTGGTACTCCTTGGGCTCGGGGGGATTAGGGGCTCAGGTATTAAGCGTAACACTTAAATGGAGGAAGGGTGGGGACGGGCGGGCTTGATTTATTGCCTGAACGGCAGGCAACAAAAAACCCATCAACCTTGAACCAAAACGGCGGGGTTGATGGGCTCCACAAATTGGGGACATCAAAGAAAAGCAGTGGCAATAGTTATGACTGACGTATGACAGAAAAGTTCTGCGCATCACGAAAATTTTTCGCCAATGCGCAAATTTCTCGCTTATCCCAGCCCCGGCCAGATGATGATAATCAAGGTCCCCGCCAGGGTTAACAGCACGTTAGCGATGGCATAGGTGCCTGCGTAGCCCAGCGCCGGGATGTTGCTGCGCGCGGTATCGCTGATGATTTCCATCGCAGGGGCACAGGTACGGGCCCCCATCATGGCGCCAAACAGCATGGCGCGGTTCATGCGCAGCACGTAGGCACCGAACAGGAAACAGATCACCACCGGCACCAGACTGACGATTAACCCGGCCACCAGCATCTGCCAGCCTACCGCGCCCAGGCTGTGGCCGATGCCGCTGCCCGCGCTTAAGCCCACGCCCGCCATAAACACCATCAGGCCAAACTCTTTCACCATGTTCAGCGCGCCCTGCGGGATATAGCCGAAGGTCGGGTGGTTGGCACGCAGGAAGCCGAGCATGATCCCGGCGAACAGCAGACCGGCGGCGTTACCGATGCCGAAGCTAAAGTTGCTGAACTGGAAGGTGATCATCCCGATCATCAGGCCGACAATAAAGAAGGCGCAGAAGGCCAGCAGGTCGGTCACCTGGCTGTGAATGGAGATAAAGCCGATGCGGTCGGCGACGGTCTTCACGCGGCGCGTGTCGCCGCTTACCTGCAGCACATCCCCCTTGTTCAGGACGATGTTGTCATCAATAGGCATCTCAATCTGGCTGCGGATCACCCGGTTGAGGAAGCAACCGTGATCGGTCAGCTTGAGCTGTGCCAGACGGCGGCCGACGGCGTTGTGGTTCTTAACCACGATCTCTTCGGTGACGATGCGCATGTCGAGCAGGTCGCGGTCGAACACCTCTTTGCCGTTACGGAAGCTCGGATCGAGACGAGCGTGCGCATCCGGGTAGCCCACCAGCGCAATGTCGTCGCCCATCTGCAACACCGCATCGCCGTCCGGGTTCGCCAGAATGCCGTTACGACGAATACGTTCGATATAGCAGCCGGTCTGGCGATAGATGCCCAGCTCGCGAAGATTTTTACCGTCCGCCCAGGCTACCAGCTCCGGGCCTACGCGGTAGGCGCGGATCACCGGGAGATAGACTTTGCGTTTGCTGTCGGTGTCCAGACCGCGCTCGCGGGCGATCTGCTGGGCGCTGGTCTGCAGATCCTGATGCTGCAATTTCGGCAGATAGCGTGCGCCGACGATCAGACTCACCAGACCAATCAGATAGGTCAGGGCATAGCCGAGGCTGAGGTGATCGAGCGCCAGCGACAGCTGGGCGTTATCCAGCCCGAGATGGCGCAGCGTATCCCCGGCACCCACCAGCACCGGCGTGGAAGTCATCGACCCGGCCAGCATGCCTGCCGTCAGGCCGATATCCCAGCCAAACAGTTTGCCTAAACCTAACGCGATGAGCAGGGCGCTGCCCACCATCACCAGCGCCAGCATCAGATAATTTTTGCCGTCGCGGAAGAAAATAGAAAAAAAGTTGGGTCCAGCTTCAACGCCGACACAAAAAATAAACAGCATAAAGCCCAGGTTCAGGGCGTCGGTGTTAATACTGAAATGCTGCTGGCCTAATAATAACGAAACGACTAAAACGCCAATAGAATTACCGAGTTGGATCGACCCGAGACGTAATTTACCCAGGCAAAGACCCAGAGCCAGTACCACAAATAATAACAGGATGTAATTCCCGTTTAACAATTCTGCGACGTTTATGTTCACGGAGGATAACTTTTCGTTTACCAGTAAGTGGTTGAAGGGGTGGGATATTTAGGCTACTGTTTTGCACTGTAAGAGGAGGTAGGTCCCTCCCGATCGCGTATTATAATATATCCCACAAAGTAATATCAAACTATTAGTTAATTTTTAACAAATATCACCCTTTGATAGCGATGACGAAAAGACGTGCTGATTTTGGCAAGGAATGCCGGGTGACTCAACTAATTGGCGTCCACGGGACGAAAAAAGTATTTGTCCGAAATGGCAGGGGGATAGATTGAATATTAAACGTAACTGGTCTGGAGTGGCTTGCTGCTTTTTACTCTTCACTGCGGTGTGCGTCAGTCTGACGTTCAAACTGAAGGGGGCGTTTTTTTCTGCGGGTTACCCTGGGCTGGGATTACTTTTCTTCACTGTGCCGGGGATCGCTGCCAGCTTCTTCTCCCGCGGGGGAGAGGTGATCAGGCCGCTGATGGGGGCGATCCTCGCCGCGCCGGTCTGCCTGGTCGTGATGCGGATGATGTTTATCTCTTCACGGACGCTGGTGCAGGAACTGGCCTGGCTGCTGAGTGGGATCTTCTGGTGTGCGTTAGGTGCGCTGTGCTTTCTGTTTGTACGCCGGGCGCTTGAACATCGCCGTGTGAAAGTAAAAACGCCCTCAGAGTGAGGGCGTGAAAGGCTTACTGGGCTGCGAACAGGCCCAGGTGCTCTTTGGCGTAGGCTTCAAAATCGGTAAAGCCGCCGATGTGGGTCTGGTCGAGGAAAATCTGCGGAACGGTTTCAACCGGCTTACCCACGGTCTGTTCCAGGTCGGCTTTGGAGATGCCTTCCGCATGAATGTCCACGTAGCGGTAGTTAAAATCTTCACGCTCAGCGGTCAGTTTTTCTGCCAGATCTTTTGCGCGCACGCAGTAAGGGCAACCCGGACGACCAAAAATCACTGCAAACATGTTTTCTCTCCTGAAACTAAGCCAGACGGCGAATGACGCTATATTGCCGATAACTATCGGTAATGGAAAGCAGGTTCTGCCTGTTACATTGATATCTTCAGGCTATGTTTGGCCAATTACAGCCTCCTTTTCTTTGCCTATACTGGCCACATGTCAGTAACGCCCGTAAAGAGAGAGAAGATGACGCCAGTAATTGATCTGCTACGTTCCCACCGCTCCATTCGCCATTTCACTCAGGAACCCATCAGCGATGCGCAGCGCGAGGCCATTATTGCCGGTGCGCAGGGCACCTCCAGCTCCAGCTTCCTGCAGTGCAGCTCCATTATCCGCATCACCGACCCCGCGATGCGTGAACAGCTGGTGACCCTCACCGGCGGGCAACAGCACGTCGCCCAGGCGGCGGAGTTCTGGGTGTTCTGCGCCGACTTCAACCGCCATCTGCAAATCTGCCCTGAGGCGCAGCTCGGCCTGGCAGAGCAACTGCTGCTCGGTGTGGTGGATACCGCTATGCTGGCGCAGAACGCGATGACGGCGGCCGAGTCGCTGGGGCTGGGTGGCGTCTACATCGGCGGCATCCGCAACAGCATTGAGGCGGTAACCGAACTGCTGCAGCTGCCGAAGCACGTCCTGCCGCTGTTTGGCCTGTGCCTCGGCTGGCCGGCGGATAACCCGGACGTCAAGCCGCGCCTGCCTGCGGCGATGGTGGTGCATGAAAATCACTACCAGCCGGTTGATCAAGAGGTGCTGGCGCAGTACGACGAAGAGCTGGCGAACTACTACCTCAGCCGCGCGACCAATAATCGCCGCGATACCTGGAGCGACCATATCCGGCGCACCATCATCAAAGAGAACCGTCCGTTTATCCTCGATTATTTGCATAAACAGGGCTGGGCGACGCGATAAGTCCATTCATCCTGCGCCTGCCTGCGTGTATGATACGCAGGCTTTTACGGATCATGTCTGAGAGGTGCAGGGTGAAAATTGCCATATTGTCCCGGGATGGAACGCTCTGGTCGTGTAAACGGCTGCGTGAAGCGGCGGAGCGGCGCGGCCATCAGGTGGAAATCCTCGATCCGCTCTCCTGCTATATGAATATCAGCCCGGCGGCCTCCTCCATTCACTATAAAGGGCGTCAGCTGCCGCACTTCGACGCGGTTATCCCGCGTATCGGCTCGGCAATCACCTTTTATGGCACCGCCGCGCTGCGCCAGTTTGAGCTGCTCGGCAGCTATCCTCTGAATGAATCCGTGGCGATCACCCGGGCGCGTGACAAACTCCGCTCCCTGCAGCTGCTGGCTCGCCAGGGGATCGACCTGCCCATCACCGGCATTGCCCACTCTCCCGACGACACCAGCGATCTGATCGAGATGGTGGGCGGGGCGCCGCTGGTGGTCAAGCTGGTCGAGGGCACCCAGGGAATTGGTGTGGTGCTGGCGGAAACCCGTCAGGCGGCAGAGAGCGTGATCGATGCGTTTCGTGGCCTGAACGCGCACATTCTGGTGCAGGAGTACATCCAGGAGGCGAAAGGGCGCGACATTCGCTGCCTGGTGGTAGGCGATGAAGTGGTTGCGGCCATCGAGCGCCAGGCCAAAGAGGGCGATTTTCGCTCCAACCTGCACCGGGGCGGCGTTGCCCGGGTGGCAGAGATCACCTCGCGGGAGCGGGAGATCGCATTGAAGGCCGCACAGACCCTTGGGCTCGATATTGCCGGGGTCGATATCCTACGTGCCGATCGCGGGCCGCTGGTGATGGAAGTTAACGCCTCACCGGGGCTGGAAGGCATTGAGAAAACCACCGGGGTTGATATCGCCGGAAAGATGATCGGCTGGATAGAGCGCCAGGCCACGCCGGAGTTTTGCCTGAAAACGGGCGGATAACTCACCTGCCACGCACTGTTATTTTTTTAAGAGGTTCCACCGTTATGGATTCACTCGTAGTACCGACACTTGATACCTTGCGCCACTGGCTCGACAACATGGGCGTCAGCTTTTTTGAATGCGATACCTGCCAGGCGCTGCACCTGCCGCACATGCAAAATTTTGACGGTGTGTTTGATGCCAAGCTCGATCTGATTAATGACGTAATTCTTTTTTCGGCGCTGGCAGAGGTTAAACCCTCGGCGTTACTGGCCTTAGCATCGGATTTATCCGCCATCAATGCCAGTTCTTTGACCGTGAAAGCATTTCTCGATATACAGGATGATAATCTGCCAAAACTGGTGGTTTGCCAGTCTTTCTACGCAGCCGTCGGGCTGACTTTCCCGCAGTTTGCCGCCTTCATGCAGCAGAGCGAAGAGCAGATCTCAATGGTGATGCTTGAAGCCAGCGCCCATCATCTGCTCTACAACGCCGAAGAGGGCGTTGAGCAACCTGAATCTTCGGGCAATTTTCTGCACTAACGCTGTCTGACTTTTAGGCAGTCGCTGTCGTGGCGGCTGCATAACACCCTCGTTTGTGCTGGCTTTAACCTTTCTTTAAAGAATTATTCACCGCCATCCCGCCAATTCGGCTTATCACATAGACACTTCCTGCATAAAAAATTGTTAAAAGGCGTTTTTTAATCTGAGCTATAGCTACGGAGACAAGCTACAGTTTATTCTTGCGATGCTGTTAAATGCGAGCAGATACCGCCACCTGAGTAACATCTTCTGCTGCAGGCAGAGTGATAAATTATGCACGTTTCTTGCATAGGCTAAGAGTGTTCATTTTTAGCGCGTTTGTTAACGCGCTTTCAGAAGGATTAACGCTATGATCGCTTTACATAAAAAATGGTTATCGGGTCTGGTTGCAGGTGCTCTGATGGCTGTCTCTGCCGGCACGCTTGCTGCGGAACAAAAAACGCTGCATATCTATAACTGGTCTGATTATATTGCGCCGGATACCGTCGCCAATTTTGAAAAAGAGACCGGGATTAAAGTCGTTTATGACGTCTTCGATTCTAACGAAGTGCTGGAAGGCAAACTGATGGCGGGCAGCACCGGCTTCGACCTGGTGGTACCGTCAGCCAGCTTCCTTGAGCGTCAGCTCTCTGCCGGCGTGTTCCAGCCGCTGGATAAAAGCAAACTGCCGGACTGGAAAAACCTCGACCCCGAGCTGCTGAAGCTTATCGCCAAACACGATCCGGACAACAAGTACGCCATGCCGTACATGTGGGCCACCACCGGCATCGGCTATAACGTTGAAAAAGTTAAAAAAGCGCTGGGTGAAGATGCGCCGGTAAACAGCTGGGATCTGGTGCTCAAACCTGAGAACCTCGAGAAGCTGAAAAGCTGCGGCGTGTCGTTCCTCGATGCGCCGGAAGAGGTGTTTGCTACCGTCCTGAACTACCTCGGCAAAGATCCGAACAGTACCAAAGCAGATGACTACACCGGCCCGGCAACCGATCTGCTGCTGAAGCTGCGTCCCAATATCCGTTACTTCCACTCGTCCCAGTACATTAACGACCTGGCGAACGGCGATACCTGCGTAGCTATTGGCTGGGCAGGGGATGTGCTGCAGGCGGCGAACCGCGCTAAAGAAGCGAAAAATGGCGTGAATATCGCTTATTCAATCCCGAAAGAGGGGGCGATGGCCTTCTTTGACGTCTTCGCAATGCCTGCTGATGCGAAAAACAAAGACGAAGCCTATCAGTTCCTGAACTACCTGCTGCGTCCGGACGTCATTGCTCATATCTCTGACCACGTCTTCTATGCCAACGGCAACAAAGAAGCCACGAAGCTGGTCAGCGCCGAAGTGCGTGACAATCCGGGCATCTATCCCCCAGCCGACGTACGCGCCAAGATGTTCACCCTGAGCGTTCAGGAGCCGAAAATCGACCGCGTTCGTACCCGTGCGTGGACCAAAGTGAAAAGCGGTAAATAACCGCTCCTCGTAGGCCGGGCAAGCGTAGCGCCCCCGGCAACAGGCGCACCGTTCTGGTGCGCCTGCACCAGTTTGATTGATGCCGGAGAGCACCCCGTGAACGACGCGATCCCCCGCCCGCAGGCGAAAACCCGTAAAGCGCTGACCCCGCTGCTGGAAATCCGTAACCTGACCAAATCCTTTGATGGTCAGAATGCCGTGGATGATGTCAGCCTGACTATCTACAAAGGCGAAATTTTTGCCCTGCTGGGCGCATCTGGCTGCGGTAAATCGACGTTGCTGCGCATGCTGGCCGGGTTTGAACAACCCAGCACCGGGCAGATTATGCTCGACGGTGTCGACCTCTCTCAGGTGCCGCCGTATCAGCGTCCGATCAATATGATGTTCCAGTCTTACGCGCTGTTCCCGCACATGACCGTGGAGCAGAACATCGCCTTTGGCCTGAAGCAGGACAAACTGCCAAAGGCCGACATCACCGCCCGCGTGGCCGAAATGCTGAGCCTGGTGCACATGCAGGAGTTTGCGAAGCGTAAGCCGCACCAGCTCTCGGGCGGCCAGCGTCAGCGCGTGGCCCTGGCCCGCAGTCTGGCGAAACGGCCAAAACTGCTGCTGCTCGATGAACCCATGGGAGCGCTGGATAAAAAACTGCGCGACCGCATGCAGCTGGAAGTGGTGGATATTCTCGAGCGCGTCGGCGCCACCTGCGTGATGGTGACCCACGACCAGGAAGAGGCCATGACTATGGCCGGACGCATCGCGATCATGAACCGCGGTAAATTCGTGCAGATTGGCGAGCCGGAAGAGATCTACGAGCACCCGACCACCCGCTACAGCGCCGAATTTATCGGCTCCATGAACGTGTTTGAAGGGCTGCTGAAAACGCGTGAAGAGGATGGCCTGGTCATCGACTCGCCGGGGCTGATCCACCCCCTGAAGGTCGCTGCCGACAACTCGGTGGTGGACAACGTCCCGGTGTACGTGGCGCTGCGTCCGGAAAAAATCACCCTCTGCGACGTACCGCCTGCCGATGGCTATAACTTTGCCATCGGGGAGGTGGTGCACATCGCCTATCTCGGCGATCTCTCCATCTATCACGTCCGGCTGAAGAGCGGGCAGATGATCAGCGCCCAGCTGCAAAACACTTACCGCTACCGCAAAGGGCTACCGACCTGGGGCGATGAAGTGCAGTTGTGCTGGGAAGCGGACAGCTGCGTTGTACTGACGGTATAAGGAACGGCGATGAGCAAACCTGAACCTGCGACCCGCGTAGCGGCGGACATTGATACCAGCTGGCTGACCCGCATGCAGATGGCCCACGGGCGCAAGCTGGTGATCGCCCTGCCTTACGTGTGGCTGATCCTGCTGTTCCTGCTGCCGTTCCTGATTGTGTTTAAAATCAGCCTGTCGGAGATGGCGCGCGCCATCCCACCCTACAGCGATCTGGTGGAGTGGGGGGAGAGCCAGCTGTCGATCATGCTCAACCTGGGCAACTTCCTGCAGCTGACCGAGGACCCGCTCTATTTTGAGGCCTATCTGCAGTCGCTGCAGGTGGCGGGCATCTCGACGATCTGCTGTTTGCTGCTGGCTTATCCGCTGGCCTGGGCGGTGGCGCACAGTAAGCCCTCGACGCGCAACATCCTGCTGCTGCTGGTGATTTTACCCTCCTGGACCTCGTTCCTGATCCGCGTCTATGCCTGGATGGGGATCCTGAAAAACAACGGCGTGCTGAACAACTTTTTGCTGTGGCTGGGGGTTATCGATCAGCCCCTGACCATTCTGCACACCAATCTGGCGGTCTATATCGGTATCGTATACGCCTACCTGCCGTTTATGGTGCTGCCGATCTACACCGCCCTGACGCGCATCGACTACTCGCTGGTGGAAGCGGCGCTGGATCTTGGTGCCCGTCCGCTGAAAACCTTCTTCACGGTGATTGTGCCCCTGACCAAAGGCGGGATTATCGCCGGGTCAATGCTGGTGTTTATCCCGGCGGTAGGGGAGTTCGTGATCCCGGAACTGCTCGGCGGCCCGGACAGCATCATGATTGGTCGCGTGCTGTGGCAGGAGTTCTTTAACAACCGCGACTGGCCGGTGGCTTCGGCGGTGGCGATCGTGATGCTGCTCCTGCTGATCGTGCCGATCATGTGGTTCCACAAGTACCAGCAGAAACAGATGGGAGATCACGGATGAACAACTTACCGGTAGTGCGCTCGCCGTGGCGGATCCTGATCCTGGTGCTCGGGTTTACCTTCCTGTATGCCCCGATGCTGATGCTGGTGATCTACTCCTTCAACAGCTCCAAGCTGGTGACGGTGTGGGCGGGCTGGTCCACGCGCTGGTACGGCGAGCTGTTCCGTGACGAGGCGATGATCAGCGCCGTGGGGTTAAGCCTGACCATTGCCGCCTGTGCGGCGACGATGGCGGTGATCCTCGGCACCATCGCCGCGGTGGTGATGGTGCGCTTTGGTCGTTTCCGCGGCGCCAATGGCTTTGCCTTTATGATCACCGCCCCGCTGGTGATGCCCGACGTCATCACCGGTCTGTCGCTGCTGCTGCTGTTTGTCGCCATGGGGCACGCCATTGGCTGGCCGTCGGATCGCGGCATGTTGACCATCTGGCTGGCCCACGTCACCTTCTGTACTGCCTATGTGGCAGTGGTGATCTCCTCGCGCCTGCGCGAGCTGGATCACTCCATTGAAGAGGCGGCGATGGATCTGGGCGCCACCCCGCTGAAGGTGTTCTTTATCATCACTCTGCCGATGATCATGCCGGCGGTGGTCTCCGGCTGGCTGCTGGCCTTTACCCTGTCGCTGGACGACCTGGTGATCGCCAGCTTTGTCTCCGGCCCGGGGGCGACCACGCTGCCGATGCTGGTCTTCTCCAGCGTGCGCATGGGGGTCAATCCGGAGATTAACGCCCTGGCGACGCTGATTCTCGGCGTAGTCGGCATCATCGGGTTGATTGCCTGGTATCTGATGGCGCGGTCTGAAAAACAGCGCCAGCGCGATATCCAGCGTGCAAGACGTGGCTGAAGCTCCTAAAATCTGCAAAGAAGCGTAATTGAGATGCCGCGTTAACGCGGCATCGTTTCATGGAAGACATCACGTTGGGATTTTTCACTAAAACAAGCCGGTCACATGCCCGTCTGAATGTTCCTGCTTTGGTGCAGGTGGCGGCGCTCGCCATTATTATGATCCGCTGCCTCGATGTATTTATGATTTTCAATACTCTGGGCATGCGCGGCATGGGGGAGTTCATTCACCGCAGCGTCCAGACATGGAACCTGACGCTGGTCTTTTTTGCCAGCCTGATGCTGGTGTTTATCGAGATTTTCTGCGCCTTTTCGCTGGTAAAAGGGCGCAACTGGGCCCGGCTCATCTACCTCCTGACCCAGGTTGTCGCCACCGGCTATCTGTGGGCCGCGTCGCTGGGCTACGGTTATCCGGAGCTGTTCAGCATTCCTGGCGAGTCGAAACGCGAGATCTTCCACACCCTGGTGATGCAAAAGCTGCCCGACATGCTGGTGCTCGGCCTGCTGTTTGTCCCCGCGGCCAGCCGACGGTTTTTCCGACTGCAATAACGTGTATAATCGCTGCCCCCAGACGTATTAAGGTTTCGTTATGCAGTGCGCACTCTATGACGCCGGTCGCTGCCGCTCCTGTCAGTGGATAGAGCAGCCGGTCTCTTCTCAACTTTCCGCTAAGATGGCCGACCTGCAGACCTTGCTGTCTGACCTGCCGGTGGCGGAGTGGTGCGCGCCGGTCAGCGGGCCGGAACAGGCCTTTCGCAATAAAGCCAAAATGGTGGTCAGCGGCAGCGTCGAAAAACCGCTGCTCGGCATGCTGCACCGGGACGGCACGCCTGTCGATCTGACCGACTGTCCGCTCTATCCAGCCTCGTTTGCCCCTGTCTTTGCTGCCCTGAAACCCTTTATTGCCCGCGCGGGCCTCACGCCTTATAACGTGGAACGCAAGCGCGGCGAGCTGAAGTACATTCTGCTCACCGAAAGCCAGCGGGATGGCGGGATGATGTTGCGCTTCGTGTTGCGCTCCGATGCTAAGCTGCCCCAGCTGCGCGCGGCGCTGCCGTGGTTGCAGGAACAATTACCGCAGCTGAAGGTGATCACCGTGAACCTTCAGCCGGTGCATATGGCGATCATGGAAGGCGACGAGGAGATTTTCCTCACCGACGCCCAGGCGCTGGCGGAACGGTTTAACGACGTGCCGCTGTGGATCCGCCCGAAAAGCTTCTTCCAGACGAACCCGACCGTCGCCAGCCAGCTATACGCCACCGCCCGCGACTGGGTGCGCCAGCTGCCAGTGAACCATATGTGGGATCTGTTTTGCGGCGTCGGCGGTTTTGGCCTGCACTGCGCGACTCCGGAGATGAAGCTGACCGGGATTGAGATCTCCGCTGAGGCGATCGCCTGTGCTACCCAGTCGGCCACCGAGCTGGGGCTGACAAATTTGCACTTCCAGGCGCTCGATTCCACCCGGTTCGCCACCGGTCAGGGCAACGTGCCGGATCTGGTGCTGGTCAACCCCCCGCGCCGCGGCATCGGCAAAGCGCTGTGCGACTACCTCAGCCAGATGGCCCCGCCGTTTATTATCTACTCCAGCTGCAATGCGCAGACGATGGCGAAAGATCTTCGGGATCTGCCCGGCTATCGCATCGCACGCGTGCAGCTGTTCGATATGTTCCCGCATACTGCGCACTATGAAGTGCTGACCCTGTTAGTTAAGTCCTGATTGCCCTGCGGCGCTGCGCTTGCGCGGGCCTACGGTTTATTCCCTCTCCCCTATGGGGTGTACGGTCCGGGGACATCATGAACACTTGTTCGGGGACATGGTAGACACTTACAACTGAGGCATAAGAACCCGTTTATGGAGTCGCTTATGCCCTGGGATGCGAGAGATACCATGTCATTACGTACCGAGTTTGTATTGTTCGCCTCGCAGGACGGGGCGAACATCCGCGCACTGTGCCGTCACTACGGCATCTCACCTGCCACCGGCTACAAGTGGCTTCATCGCTGGACTGAGGACGGTTTATCCGGCCTTCAGGATCGTCCCCGTACGCCCCGTCATTCCCCCAACCGTTCATCAGACGACATCGCTGACCTGCTGCGGATGGCCCATGCCCGTCATGAACGCTGGGGCGCCCGCAAGATCAAGCGCTGGCTGGAAGACCAGGGCCACCGCATGCCCGCCTTCAGCACCGTCCATAACCTGATGGCCCGCCACGGCCTGCTGCCGGGTGTGGCACCGGGCGTTCCGGCCACAGGCCGGTTCGAACATGAGGCCCCGAACCGGCTCTGGCAGATGGATTTCAAGGGCCACTTTCCCTTCGGCGGCGGGCGCTGCCATCCGCTCACCCTGCTGGACGACCACTCCCGTTTTTCCCTGTGCCTGATGCACTGCCCCGATGAACGGCGTGAGACCGTGCAGCAGCAACTGGTCGGGGTGTTTGAACGCTACGGCCTGCCGGACCGGATGACGATGGACAACGGCGCACCCTGGGGCGACACCACCGGCACCTGGACGGCGCTTGAGCTGTGGCTGATGCGCCAGGGGATACGGGTGGGCCACTCCCGGCCCTACCATCCGCAGACCCAGGGCAAGCTGGAGCGTTTTCACCGCAGCCTGAAGGCGGAAGTCCTGCAGGGTAAGTGGTTCGCGGACAGCAGCGAGCTGCAGCGCGCCTTCGACCACTGGCGGACGGTGTATAACCTCGAACGGCCCCATGAGGGGCTGGATATGGCGGTTCCGGCCTCACGCTACCAGCCGTCCGTGCGGCAGTACCGCAGCCACACCACACCGCCGGAATACGACGGGGGCGTGATGGTCAGGAAGGTGGATATCAGCGGGAAGCTGAGCGTGAAGGGTGTCAGTCTGAGCGCGGGCAAGGCGTTCAGGGGCGAGCAGGTGGGGCTGAGGGAGACACAGGAGGACGGTTGTTACGAGGTGTGGTGGTACAGCACGAAAGTGGGGGTGATCGACCTGAAGAAAAAGTCGATCACCATGGGTAAAGGATGTTAAAAAGTGTTCACCATGTCCCCGAACACCTGTCTACCATGTCCCCGGACCGTACATGGGGAGAGGGTCAGGGTGAGGGGATCAGCGCGCACAATCTTAAACAAAATGTGAACGTTTCCCGCCGCGGAAATCGGGTAAGCTTTACCTGTTAAGATTCAATAAGGCTGACCGATGAAGCAGATCCTGCTGGTGGAGGACGACGGCGATATCGCCGCGTTACTGCGCCTCAATTTAGAAGACGAAGGTTACGTAATTACCCACGAGGCGGACGGGGGCAAGGCGCTGCACCTGCTCGGACAAACCCACTGGGATGCGGTGATCCTCGACCTGATGCTGCCCAACGTTGACGGGCTGACCCTCTGCCGGGCGATCCGCCAGCGTGACCACTACCTGCCGGTGATTATTATCAGCGCCCGCAGCAGCGAAACCGAACGCATTCTGGGCCTCGAAACCGGGGCCGATGACTACCTCGCCAAACCTTTCTCAGTGCAGGAGCTGGTGGCGCGGATCCGGGCGCTGTTCCGCCGTCAGCAGGCGATGGGTCAGCAGACGTCCGGGCTGATCGCCGCCCACGGCCTGACCATCGACCCGCTGGCCCGCAGCGTTCTGCTGCACGGCGAGCCCATCGACCTGACGCCGCGTGAGTTCGATTTACTCTACTTTTTCGCCCGTCATCCCGGGGAGGTCTTCTCCCGTCTGGCGCTGCTGGAACAGGTGTGGGGGTATCAGCACGAAGGCTACGAACACACCGTCAACACCCACATCAACCGCCTGCGGGTAAAAATTGAAAAAGACGCCGCCGAGCCAGAGGTGATCCGCACCGTCTGGGGCAAAGGCTACCGCTTTGCCAGGGAGGCGGAATGACGCGCCGTCTGACCCTGCTGTTTATTCTGTTGCTGACGGGCTGTGCGGCGGTGGCCTGCGCGGTGCAGCTCTGGACCAGCATGCAGTACGGCAACGCCATGGTGCAGCGCCTCTCCGGCGGGCTGGCGCAGCACATCGCCCAGCGCGAAACCCTGCTGGACGCCAACGGGCAGGTGGATCGCACCCGGCTCAAGCCGCTGTTCGACAGGCTGATGACCTATAACCCCAGCGTGGAACTCTACATCCTCTCTCCGGACGGGGAGATCCTCGCTGATGCCGCGCCGCCGGGGCATATCAAGCGGCAGAAGCTCACTGTTGCGCCGGTGCAGCAGTTTCTCACCGGGGGGATGATGCCGGTTTACGGGGACGATCCCCGCACCCTGACGGGAGAGAAGGTCTTTAGCGCCGTGCCGCTGCATCAGGACGGCGTGCTGCGCGGCTACCTCTATATCATTTTGCAGGGCGAGGAGCTGAACGCGCTGGCGGAGCGGGCGTGGCAGAAAACGCTGTGGAGCACGGTGGTCTGGTCGCTGCTGCTGGTGGCCCTTTTCGGCGCGCTGGCGGGGGGCCTGGTCTGGTACTGGGTCACCCGGCCGGTGAAGCAGTTGACCGACGAGGTGAGCGGCCTCGATCGGGAAAGTATGCACGTCATCAAGCAGCTGGCCGCCCAGCCTCAGCAGGCCGCCCCGTCTGACGAGGTGGCCCTGCTGCGCAACACCTTTATCGAACTGGCGCAGCAGATTGCCAGCCAGTGGGATCAGCTGGCGGACAGCGACCGGCAGCGCCGGGAGTTTATCGCCAATATCTCCCACGATCTGCGTACCCCGCTGACCTCTCTGCTGGGATATCTGGAAACCCTGTCGCTGAAAGCCGGCACCCTCTCGCCGCAGGAGACGCAGTACTATCTCTCTATCGCCCTGCGGCAGGGGCATAAAGTGCGTCATCTGTCCCAGGAGCTGTTTGAGCTGGCGCGCCTGGAGCACGGCAGCATCAAGCCGCAGCGGGAACGCTTTGCTATCGGGGAGCTGATCTCCGACGTGGCGCAAAAATTTGACCTGGCGGTGGAGACCCGTCAGCTCCGGCTGCATATCGACGTGCCGCGCCAGCTGCCGATGATCAACGCCGATCTGTCGATGATCGAGCGGGTAGTGACCAACCTGCTGGATAACGCCATTCGTCATACCCCGCCGGGCGGCGAGATCGGGCTAAAAGTGTGGCTCGAGGGCGAGCAGGTGCAGGTGGAGGTGAATGACAGCGGGCCGGGTGTCGATGAGCATCTGCGCGATCAGCTGTTTATGCGCCCATCGGCGCTGAGCCAGCAGGCGGCGCGGGACAATCGCGGCGGTCTGGGGTTATTGATTGTGAAACGAATGCTGGAGCTGCATGGGGGAGGTATCAGGCTGATGGAAGCGGCGAACGGAGCCAGTTTTCGCTTCTTTGTGCCGCTGTGAGTAACGCCGGGTGGCGGCTTCGCCTTACCCGGCCTACGGATGGTGCGTTTTGCGGTTTTGTAGGCCGGGTAAGCGTTAGCGCCACCCGGCAAAACAGGCACAACAATCTTACTGCGGGAACCACTGGTCGCTGATTTTCTGGTACGTGCCGTCCGCTTTAATCGCTTTCAGGGCGCCGTTCAGTTTCTCCACCAGCGCTTTGTTATCCGGACGCACTGCGATGCCCAGACCGGTGCCGAAATACTGCGGGTCGGTCACTTTATCGGTAGCGGTGCCCAGCTGCGGGTTGGTTTTCAGCCACTCGTTCACTACCGCCGTGTCGCCAAACACGCCATCAATACGGCCATTTTTCAGGTCGATAATCGCATTCTGGTAGCTGTCATAGGCCACGGTTTTCACTTCCGGGTGCTTATCCTGGAGGTATTTCTGGTGCGTGGTGCCGTTTTCCATGCCGATGCGCTTGCCTTTCAGCTCATCAAAGGATTTGTAAGCCCCTTTCTTCGCAATCACTACCGCAGAGTTGGCGTAGTACGGGTCGGTAAAAGCTACCTGCTTGCTACGATCCGGGGTGATGTCCATGCCCGAAATCACTGCGTCATATTTTTTGAATTTCAGAGCCGGGATCAGGCTGTCAAAGGCGTGGTTAGTAAAGGTGCACTCGGCCTGCATCTGGGTACATAGCGCTTTCGCCAGGTCGATATCAAACCCGACGATCTGGTTGCTGGCATCCAGCGATTCGAATGGCGGATAGGTCGCAGAAACGCCGAAGCTGATTTTATCGGCGGCAGAGGCGCCGGCGGCGAAGGTTGCCAGTAAAGCGGCCAGAACTAACTTTTTCATTGTGAAGCTCCCGTCTGTCAATCTTGTCATTATGTGCCGTGTCTGCGGCTGGGGGTTACAATGCCACCTAATGAATTTATATGCAATAAAAATGATTAACTATTATCTATGTCATAAAAAAAGGCGGACTATTGTTAGACTTGCCCGCCTTAATTAATCACATTGTATGCAGTTTTAGTTGCGACGCTCGAACGCCAGCGCTCTACGCTCAACCAGACGCATCAGCAGCGTCAGCAGACCGTTGACCACCAGGTAGATCACCCCGGCGGCACCGAACACCATCACATCGTAGGTACGTCCGTACAGCAGCTGTCCGTGGCCCATCACCTCCATCAGGGTGATGGTGTAGGCCAGGGAGGTACTCTTGAACACCAGCACCACTTCGTTGGAGTACGAGGAGAGGGCGCGCTTGAAAGCGTACGGCAGCAGGATCGCCAGCGTGTCCTTCTTGCTCATCCCCAGCGCACCGCAGGAGTGCCACTGCCCGTCCGGAATGGCGCGAATGGCGCCGTAGAACAGCTGCGTGGTGTAGGCGGCGCTGTTCAGCGACAGGGCCAGCAGGGCGCACAGCCACGGCTCGGAGAGCAGATGCCACAGCACCGGATACTCCTGCAGCGTCGGGAACTGGCCCGGGCCGTAGTAAATCAGGAAGATCTGCACCAGCAGCGGGGTACCGGTAAACAGGGTGATGTAGGCGCGCACAATCCACACCAGCACCGGCGTTTTCAGCGTCAGGATGATGGTGAAAATCAACGCCAGCACCAGCGCCACGATAATTGAGGCGACGGTCAGCGTCAGGCTGGTGTGCAGCCCTTTCATCAGTTCGGGTAAGTAATCCAGCATCAGCCTGGTCTCCGTTCAAAACGCGTCGCACGCAGATCAATACGCTTGAGGATGTACTGACTGAGCAACGTGATCACCAGGTAGATAGCCGCCGCCACGATGTACCAGGTAAAAGGCTCCTGGGTGCGGGTGGCAATGCTTTTGGTCTGCAGCATCAGGTCGTTCACGCTGATTAAGCTCACCAGGGCGGTATCTTTCAGCAGCACCAGCCACTGGTTGCCGAGCCCCGGCAGGGCGTGACGCCACATCTGCGGCATCACCAGACGGAAGAATATCGCCGTTTTCGACAGCCCCAGCGCCTGACCGGACTCCCACTGGCCCACCGGCACCGCTTTCAGCGCGCCGCGCAGGGTCTGCGAGGCATAGGCGGCGTAGAGCAGGGAGAGGGCGATCACGCCGCACAGGAACGGACTGACGTCGAAGTTTTCGATCTGCATCTGAATCGGGATCTGCACCACGCCCAGGTTGAGCGTAAAGCCGTCCGACAGCATCAGCAGCAGCTGTGACGAGCCGAAATAGATAAACAGCACCACCAGAATTTCCGGCAGGCCGCGAAGAAGGGTCACCAGTGCAGAGCCGGCCCAGGCGACAGGTCGCCACTTAGCCGACTCCCACACGGCAAAGATCATCGCCAGCACCAGGCCGATGATCAGCGCACAAACGGCAAGGCCGACGGTCATCCCGGCGGCGCTTGCTAATGGAAAAATTTCGTTCATCAGTTCTTACTTCTGGAACCATTTTTTGTAGATGGAATCGTACGTGCCATCTTTCTTCACTTTTTCCAGCGCGGTGTTGAATTTCTGCTGCAGCGCGGTGTTACCCTGGCGCACGGCAATACCCAGACCGGTGCCGAAGTAATCTTTATCCGTCACTTTATCGCCAACCGCAGCCAGCTTGTCGTTGGCTTTGAGCCATTCGGTGACCACCGCGTTGTCACCAAAGACGGCATCGATACGGCCGTTCTGCAGATCCAGACGGGCGTTCTGGTAGCTGTCGTATGGCACGGTAGTGATTTCCGGGTGTTTATCCATGATGAATTTCTGGTGGGTGGTGCCGTTCTGTACGCCCACTTTCTTGCCTTTCAGCGCATCAATCGACGCGTATTTACCTTTCTGACCGATGAACAGGGCGGAGTTCTCGTAGTACGGCGTACTGAACAGAACCTGCTTTTCACGCTCAGGAGTGATGTCCATCCCGGCCATGACCGCGTCGATACGACGGAACTTCAGGCTCGGGATCAGGCTGTCGAAAGACTGATTCGAGAAGGTACAGGTGGCGTCGATCTCTTTACACAGGGCGTTAGCCAGGTCGACGTCGAAGCCGACGATCTTGTTGTTAGCATCGATAGACTCAAACGGAGGGTAGGAGGCTTCGGTGGCGAAACGAATGGTCTCGGCAGCGGTGGCAGAAAGGCTAACGCTTGCAAGCAGGGCGGCAATCACTATTTTTTTCATTGTCGTTCTCTCGATTCGATTAGTGAGACAGATAATTTCTGAACGCGTCGGTTTGCGGCTGGGCAAAGCAGCTCGCATCCCCAAGCTCGACGATATGACCGTTTTCCATATAGACCACACGACTGGCGGTTTTACGCGCCACTTCCACTTCGTGGGTCACGATCACCTGAGTAATCTTTGTTTCCGCCAGCTCGCGAATAATGCTGACGATCTGGGCGGTGATTTCCGGGTCCAGCGCGGCGGTCGGCTCATCAAACAGCAGCACGGCAGGCTCCATCATCAGGGCGCGGGCGATGGCCACACGCTGCTGCTGACCGCCGGAGAGGTGCAGCGGATAGCGATCGCTGTAGGGCTTCAGGCGCAGACGCTCCAGCAGCTTCTCGGCACGGGCCAGCGCCTGCTCTTTAGAAAGACCCAGCACGCGGCACGGGGCTTCGATCAGGTTCTGCTGCACGGTGAGGTGCGGCCAGAGATTGTATTGCTGGAAGACCATCCCGACGTTCTGACGCAGATCGCGGATCGCTTTTTCAGACGGCGCTTTGGCGAAATTAAAGTGATTACCGGCAATATCCAGCGTACCGGAGCGCGGCATTTCAAGCAGATTGAGGACGCGAAGCAGCGAGCTTTTGCCCGCGCCGCTTGGGCCTAACAGCACCAGCGTTTCGCCCTCAGGACAATTCAGTGTGATGTCGAACAGCGCCTGGTGTGCGCCGTAGAAGCAGTTAATGCCGTTTAGTTGAATACTCATCGGGGCAGTCTTTACTCATCCAGGCAATCTATAGCAATTGAGGCCGCAAATAGTACCGTTCACAGAATAGTTATGCAATATAACTGCGTTAAAAGTTAAATATAAACCGTATCTATTGCCAAACATAGCACAAAGTAGCGAGCGGAGATGGCGACGAGAATAAATGTCGGCATTCCTCACGAAATGCCAGACATTTTGCGGGGTTTTATCTGCTTAACGGTTCTCAATAGACTGGCGCAGGGTGCCCGCCGGGGCATGGACGCTGCCGCCAAGGTAGCGCACGTCATCAACTGCCCAGCACTGTCCTTCGCGGATCATCAGCACTTCATCCTGCCAGGACTCGCTGCCCTGGGTCAGTTTCACCCGCAGCGGAATGTTGCGCGCATCGGTATTGGGGATGGTCGAGGCGCTGGAGACGACGGCCGTCTGCGGCGGGGTGGTGCGACTGGAGAACGGATCGACTTTCAGCAGATTTTGATGCTGCGGATCGCGGCTGGCATCGCTCAGCAGCTGGGCCAGGTTATCGCTCAGGTACGGGCGCAGCGCGGTGAGGTCACTGCTGCGGTGCGAAATGCGGTAGTCATAGAACTGCTGGGCCACGGCATCCGGACCGCCGGTGATGCAGCTGCCGCTGCGGGTACCAATATCCTTGAAGGCCGGGGTGACCGGGGTGGTGCAGGCGCTGAGCAGCAGCGCGCAAGGCACTAAAAGCGTCAAAGCAGAATAGCGCATGTTGATTTCCTTATTAGGCTGCAATAATTAACTAACCTTTAAATGATAGCGTAACGATCGGATAATGGTTTTGTTCTTAATCGGTTAGGCACTCAACGCGCAATAAGGAGACGAACATGCAATTTTCCACCACCCCAACTTTGGAAGGGCAGCCGATAAGCGAATACTGCGGCGTAGTGACCGGTGAAGCCATTCTCGGGGCCAATGTCTTCCGCGACTTTTTTGCCGGGATTCGCGATATCGTCGGTGGCCGTTCCGGGGCCTATGAAAAAGAGCTGCGTAAAGCCCGTGAGATCGCCTTCAAAGAGATGGGCGAGCAGGCGAAGGCCCTCGGTGCCGATGCCGTGGTGGGTATCGATATCGACTACGAAACCGTCGGGAAAGACGCCAGCATGCTGATGGTCAGCGTCAGCGGTACGGCGGTGAAAACGCGCCGATGAAGGGTGCCATTGTGCCCGTCCTGCTGGCGTTGTTGCTGGCAGGCTGTGCAACAGAGAAAGGCGTCGTGGACAAAGGCGCCTATGAGCTGGATACCCGACGTCAGGCGCAGGCGGCCTATCCCCGCGTCAAGGTGCTGGTGATCCACTACACCGCTGACGACTTTGACAGCTCCCTCGCTACCCTCACCGATAAAAACGTCAGCTCCCACTATTTGATCCCGGCGATCCCGCCCCGGCACAACGGCAAGCCGCGGATCTGGCAGCTGGTGCCGGAGCGCGATCTGGCCTGGCATGCCGGGGTCAGCTTCTGGCGCGGCGCGACCCGGATTAATGACACCTCTATTGGGATCGAGCTGGAAAATCGCGGCTGGCAAAAAATCGATGGACAAAAACGCTTCGTCCCCTTTGAACCGGCGCAAATAGCGGCCCTGATCCCGCTGGCGAAGGACATTATCCAGCGCTACGACATCAAACCGCAGAACGTGGTAGCCCATGCGGACATCGCTCCGCAGCGCAAAGACGACCCGGGTCCACTGTTCCCGTGGCAGGCGCTGGCTCAGCAGGGGATCGGTGCCTGGCCGGATCCGGCCCGGGTGGCGTTTTATCTTAACGGGCAGCCACCCTATCAGCCGGTGGAAACGTCGGTATTGCTCGATCTGTTAGCCCGGTATGGGTATGAGGTGCCGGAGAATATATCTCCTGCACAACAGAAAAGAATAATAATGGCATTTCAAATGCATTTTCGTCCGCAATTATGGAATGGTGTTTCTGATAAAGAAACAATAGCCATTGCCGAAGCGTTGCTGGAAAAATACGGGCAAAAATAGCCCTGAAAAATAACCCTTTGTGAGTAATTTTATCGCTTTTTCTTAAGATTAATCTTAAGTACATCCGCAATTCATTTTTAGTTAATTGACTTAAAATTACCCGCATTTAATATGTACACATAGCTTGCTAAGCAATTTAGCAAATAAAAAATAATATGAGAGTTACTCTCAACATAAAGTACATCATCTTTTTATCTGAACCTGATCCCTTTTTATTGCTGCGACATTTATGTTGCCGCACCCCGTTATATATAAAAAATTGAAAACAGGCATAATAATGTTAAGTATCTACGGTATTAATAGTCGTCCGCAACAGGCGATAGACGCGATTATTGCTGCAACCGCTGATTGTCCGGAAAAAACGTTAAAGAAATGGCAGAAAATCATTACCGCTGACACGAATTATATTCATATCGTGGTCAGTGGCGAAGTGGAAATCCGCCGGATATCCGATGAGTTAAGCATGTTTACCATGCGTACTCAGGGCATTTTAGGCGTCGCGTCCGTTTACAACAATGCTGCCCACATGTACGGCATTGCCCGCACCACCACTGTGATCCGCACCATCAAAAAATCCGACTTCGAACGTATCATCCGTGAAAATAACCTCTGGGCTCAGCTGACTCAGGTTCTGGTCTGGTATATCGGTATCCTCACTAAACGTGATGATATTCTGGTTGCCCGTAGCGCGTATTCCGTAGTGCGTGAATTCCTTCTCGAAATTAACGATTTGATCGTTTTACATAAACGCGATGTGAACGTTTATGACTATATTCAGGAATACACAAACCTGGCGCGCAGCACCATTATTAAAATTCTCTCTGACCTCAAAAAAGGTCACTATATTGTGGTCGAGAAAGGCAAATTGATTACCATCAATAGTCTGCCGGAACGTTACTGAAATTTACCCGCCTGATCTCCTTCGATTCCACCGGAGGAGATTTTTTTATCTCCTGTCCTGTATCCAGAATCTCATCGTCCGGCTGTGGCGGAATTTTCCCTTGAGAATAATCTAATTGCTGCTCTTTAACGGCCTGCATAAACCTTTCCTGCAATGAGGGAGTATGAACCTCTTCATGGGTATCGGGCAGGGCCTGATCCTGGGGTATTCCGTCCGGAGCCTGTTGCCAGTCGGCCTCACTGTCCATAATCGGGCTCTCTTCCGGCGCGGGGAGCGGCGTCATCGGCACCGGTTTTGGTTTCGGCTGCGGGAAGGGTTTCGACACATAGACATAGTGCATATCCGACACCTGCGTGTCAGGTGTAGCGACGGCCGCCGGTTTCGGGGCGGGCGCCGGATGACGCAGGTCATGGTAAAGATGGGCGTACAGCCCGGCGATAACCATCGCGCACAGACAGAGGATCGTCGCCAGCACGCCTCCCAGCACGCGCTTCATCGACGGCAGGCGGTAAGAGAACCACACCGCCTCGCCGGTGGTATAGCTGCGCTGGGCAGCAAGAGATATCGTGGACATTATGACTTTTTCCCCTGAACCGGCGTGGCGGCAGCGCTGTCGCTCAGCGAGGTCAGAATAGCGGGTGTGGTGTGGTTGACGCGCATCAGCTGCATCAGGGTATCTTCCCCCGGCAGGCCATCAACGTGCAGGTGCATGTTTTGCTGGAATTCCTTCGTTCGTGCCTCCAGCGTGTGCGTCCAGACGCGAGTATGCGTTTCGGGCGCATTCAGGGCCTGGCTCAACTGAGCATCGATCCAGTTCACGTCCTGGCTGTCGCTGGCGGCGGTGATCGCCTCTTTGCCTGACGGCGTCAGACGGTGCAGCAGGGTATAGTTGCCGGTGGCATGTTGGGTGAACCAGGTCCGGCTCACCTGCCAGGTGCGGTTATTCATCAGCAGATCGAGAGAATCTTTCCCGACCCGCGCCACCACCGCGTAGTTCAGGTGATCCCCGGTTTTCAGCTCGCCGATCCACGGATACCCCTCCTGCTCCAGCGTGCCCAGTGGCGCGCTGCCCTGTTTACACTGCAGGTTCACCCGGCCAGCATTCTGGCACAGGGCCTCCTCGGCGGACGCATCGTACCCCCACATGGTGTACAGCTGATGCATGGCATCCGGCTGATTCACCACCTCGCGGTCGATCGCCGGCTGCACCGGGGCCTGAGGTTTACTCACCTTAGTGATCCAGCGTGCTGGCACCGGCGGTTTGAACGGCAGCGCCCCGGTGATAGCCCCAGAGAAATGCCAGCCGCAGGCCGCAAACACCACGCAGGCGAACAGCCCCACTGTGAGCCGCCTGTTGCTGCGTTTGACCGGTAACACTTCCCCCGCCGCAAGACGCAAATGGCGTGTCCCCACCAGCCCGGCACGTTCAGTCCATGCGGCCAGCAACGCCAGGTGCGCCAGCACGTTCAGCTGGCTGACGGAACCTTTGGTCAGGGCCTGCATCCGACGAATGCGGGCCGGGGTAAACGGCGAGGTATCCGCGCCGTGGTGGGCAATCTGTTCCTGAATATAGTGAAGAGACTCGCGGCCGGTGAGGGCGCGCAGCGTATGGCGCGTATGCATCCGGGCGCCGAGGCCGGTATCGGCCAGCAGACGCGCCTCCTGATCCGGCGTGCCGGTCAGCAGGATGGTCAGCGGCAAATCACACTCCTGCGCCCGCGTCAGCAGCATGCCCAGAACCTCCCAACTGTTGTCGCGCATCGCCTGGATCGCCGAAATACTCAGCACCAGGCCCTGGGTGCGACAGCGCGGGAATGCCTCATGCCATTGGCGCAGCACTGCATCAATGGCATGAAGTCTGTTTTTGGCATCGGTGTTCTTGGGGTTGAGCTTATAGAGCAGGGCGCTGGCGCTCAGCTTCGGAAAGGCATTGATCGCCACCCCGGCCCTCTGCGCCAGCAGCTCACTGCTGAACTGGCTGAGCAGGGTTTCGTCGTCGGAAAACAGCCCCATGATCCCTGGCGTTCGCGATTTGTCCTTCAGCATGCCGAATACATCCTGATGGTAAGGCACGAAGAAGTCGCCCGCAGAACGTGTCACCTTGCTGAAAGGCTGACCGGTGAATTTAAAATGGCTCAGATACATAACGACACACCCTGGGATGACAGAAACAGATATTCGCTGCCGAAAGTACGGGATGGCGCAAGGAGGGTCAATTTCCAGGCTGGAGAAAAATAACCTGAATATCAGGCCTAACATCCCCCCTGGTGAGGGTCAATATTTTTCTGCATTAAAGTTAATGGCAAAGCCGATAGAGCGATACGGAATACCTTATTAGTATGAGCGCAAATCTGGTGCAGCATCAGGCTGCGTAATTCTGCATTAAAAGGCCCGCTAAATAATGAAAATGCAGCGCTTATATGGACTGATAATGCCCTGTGTGATGTTTATTCTGCTGATATTTAGCGGACAACAGGGATATGTGGTCTTCAAAGAGTATAAAAAAGTCAGCGACAAGGTATCGGATCCCGATCCGGCGATGAGCGAGCCGGTGCAGGCGCAGGATTTTGCCCTGTTCCAGCCTGCCGTTTATCAGGATGCCCCCCAGCGCACGGTAAAAACGCCGCTTGGTGCCGAGGTGGAAGGGATTATCAACAGTGACGAAGCCTGGATGTCGTTTGCGGTCATCAAAACCCCCTCCGGGCAGCAGAGCTACCGGGAAGGCGAGAGCCTGACGGGCTACAGCGATGCCTGGGTTGAGGAGATCAACCCCGACAATGTGGTGATCAACTACCAGGGCTCCGCCCAGACGTTGGCCATTAAACGCCCCGACTATTTTAAAGGCGATACCAGTAGTACGCCCACCCCACGGCCAGTGGCCGATGCGGGGTCTGATAATTTACATCTCAACGACTATTTCGTGCTGAAGCCGTGGTTCGATAACGGGGCGCTTGAAGGCTATCAAATTAAGCCGAAGAACGCGTCCGCCTTTTTCAGTCATAGCGGACTGCAAAAAGGCGATGTGGTTGTGAAAGTGAACGCCGTCGATATGACGAAAGAAGAACAGGCGAAAAATATTATCGCCAGCTGGTCGAAAATGAGAGAAGCGGAAGTTGTCGTCAGACGTCACGCTCACCTTGAAAATATTCGGGTTAATGTTTTAAACAATTAACAAGTGTAAAGCCATGAAGAAAATTCCCTGGGCGTGTCTGGTATTGACCGCCGCCTCGCTCTATTCCAGTTCATTGCTGGCGGCTAATTTTAGCGCCAGCTTTAATAATACCGATATTCGCGAATTTATCGATACGGTAAGCCGCAACCTGAATAAGACGATTCTGGTCGATCCGTCCGTACAGGGCACCGTTTCTGTCCGAACCTATAACGTGCTGACCGAAGACGAATATTATCAGTTCTTCCTCAGCGTGCTGGATGTCTACGGCCTGTCGGTGATTCCGATGGATAACGGCATGGTCAAAGTGGTGCGCTCCAGCGTGGCGCGTACCGCCGGGGTGCCGGTGGCCGACAGCAAAAATCCGGGCAAGGGCGATGAGATCATCACCCGCGTGGTGCGCATGGAGAACGTGCCGGTGCGCGAGCTGGCTCCGCTGCTGCGTCAGCTCAACGATGCCTCGGGTATCGGCAACGTGGTCCATTTTGAACCCTCCAACGTGCTGTTGCTGACCGGGCGCGCCTCGGTGGTCAACCGGCTGGTGGATCTGGTGGAGCGCGTCGATCGTTCCGGGGTGCAGCGCCGGGAGATCGTCCCGCTGCGCTACGCCTCAGCCAAAGAACTCTCAGAGATGCTGAACAACCTCAACAACGAAGAGCAGAAAGGGCAGAACGCGCCGCAGCTGGCGACCAAAGTGGTGGCCGACGACGAAACCAACAGCCTGATCATCAGCGGCCCGGAAGAATCCCGGGCCCGTACCCGGACACTGGTTGGCCAGCTCGATCGCGAGCAGAACAACGAAGGCAACACCCGCGTCTTCTACCTGAAATACGCCAACGCCAGCAAAGTGGTGCCGGTCCTGACCGGTATTGGCGAGCAGCTGAAAGACAAGGCGGGCACGGCGAAAAGCAAAACCGCGTCTGCCAGCAGCGATCTGAACATCACCGCAGACGAAGCCACCAACTCACTGGTGATCACCGCCCAGCCGAATGTGATGAATTCGCTGGAAAAGGTGATCGACAAGCTGGATATCCGCCGCCCACAGGTGCTGGTGGAAGCGATCATTGCTGAAGTGCAGGACGGGAGCGGTCTTGACCTCGGCGTGCAATGGAGCAGCAAACACGGCGGGGTGCAGTTTGGCTCGACCGGGATGCCGATCAGCCAGATTAAGAATGGCACCCAGAAAGTCGCCAGCTTTACCGGTCTGGCGACCGGCTTCTTTAACGGCGACTTTGGTGCCCTGATGACCGCCCTCTCTACCGACGGTAAAAACGACATTCTCTCGACCCCGAGCGTCGTTACCCTCGATAACAAAGAGGCCTCCTTTAACGTCGGTCAGGATGTGCCGGTGCTGGCCGGATCGCAGACCACCAGCGGCGACAACGTCTTTAACTCGGTGGAGCGTAAAACCGTCGGGACCAAGCTGAAAATTGTGCCGCAGATTAACGATGGCGACATTATTCACCTCAAGATTGAGCAGGAAGTCTCCAGCGTTGACGCCAGCGCCACCGAAGATGCGAGCCTCGGCCCGACCTTCAACACCCGTACCATCAATAACGAAGTGATGGTCCACAGTGGGCAGACCGTGGTTCTCGGCGGATTGATGGAGAACAACACTAAGCAGAATGTCTCGAAGGTGCCGCTGTTGGGCGACCTGCCGCTGGTAGGGCAGCTGTTCCGCTACACCTCCCAGGATACCTCGAAACGTAACCTGATGGTCTTTATCCATACCACCGTCCTGCGTGATGACGACACCTACAGCGCCTCGTCGAAAGAGAAATATGACCAGATCCGCGCCCGTCAGCAGCAGCGTCTGGAGGAGAAAAAGCTCGGTATCGTTGCTCCTGAAGGCAACGCCGTGCTGCCCGCTTACCCGACTGCGGCCAGCGCCACGCCGGCCAGTCGCAACCCGTTTAAAGAGTAAGGACGAGGCGCAACATGGACGGACTGAGTCAAGAGTTATGCACCAGCAACTACGCCAAAACCCACGGGGTCCTCTTTTATCAGGATCAGGTCTGGGTGCGGGATGACGCCCCGGCGTTTGCCCTGCTGGAGATGCGCCGGGTGCTGGGACGATCCTTCACCCCGACGATCCTGACGGCCGAGGCCTTTGACGAGATGCTGGCGAAGATCTGGCAGCAGAACAGCGGCGTCTCCCAGCAGCTGGTGGACGACATGGACGCCGACATCGACCTGATGGCGTTAACCGAGGAGATCCCCGACAACGAGGATCTGCTGGATAACGACGAAAACTCGCCGGTGATCCGCCTGATCAACGCCATTCTCGGCGAAGCGGTGAAGGACGGTGCCTCGGATATTCATATCGAAACCTTCGAGCGCACCCTGAGCATTCGTTTTCGCGTCGACGGCGTGCTGCGCCCGGTGCTGCAGCCGGCGCGCAAGCTCGCGCCGCTGCTGGTGTCGCGCATCAAGGTGATGTCAAAACTGGATATCGCCGAGAAACGCCTCCCGCAGGATGGGCGTATCTCCCTGCGCATTGGCCGCAAGGCCATCGACGTGCGTGTCTCCACCATTCCGTCGCAGTATGGCGAGCGGGTGGTGATGCGTCTGCTGGATAAAAGCAATCTCAAGCCGGATATCAACAAGCTCGGCCTGATTGATGAGGAGCTGGAAAAACTAAAAGGGCTGATTGACCGCCCCCACGGCATTATCCTCGTCACCGGCCCGACCGGCTCCGGGAAAAGTACCACCCTGTACGCCATTCTGTCGGCGCTGAACGGCCATGAGCGCAACATTCTCACCGTCGAAGATCCGATTGAATATGAGCTGGAAGGGGTCGGGCAGACCCAGGTTAACCCCCGCGTGGACATGACCTTTGCCCGCGGCCTGCGCGCTATTCTGCGCCAGGACCCGGACGTGGTGATGATCGGTGAGATCCGTGACGGGGAGACTGCGCAAATCGCGGTCCAGGCGTCGCTGACCGGTCACCTGGTGATGTCCACGCTGCACACCAACAGTGCCGCCGGGGCCATTACCCGTCTGCGCGATATGGGACTGGAGTCCTTTTTAATCGGATCATCGTTGCTCGGTGTCATTGCCCAGCGTCTGGTGGTCCGGCTGTGTACCCACTGCCGGACCACCAGTCCGCTGGACGACAATGAACAGGTGCTGTTCAGCTTTATGGCGACCCCGCCGAAGGCGATCTATCGCGCGGTAGGCTGTGAACACTGCCGCCAGAGCGGCTATCAGGGGCGAGCGGGCATCCACGAATTTCTGGTGGTGGACAGCACCATGCGTCGCGCCATCCATGAAGACAAAGACGAAATGTCCATCGAAACCCAGCTCTTCAAACAGGCCTACAGCCTGCGCGAGAACGGCCTGCTGAAAGTCATCAGCGGCATTACCTCGCTGGAAGAGGTGATGCGCGTCACCGCCGAGCGGGGAGGGGATGAGTAATGGCCTTCTACGCATGGACGGCGACCGACGCGGCGGGTAAAACCCGGCGCGGATCGCTGCAGGCCGAAGGGCAAAAGCAGGTGCGCCAGATGCTGCGGGAGCAAAAGCTGATGCCGGTCAGCATCACCGAAACTCGCGAGAAGGCGGCCGCCGGTAAAGCGGCTACCGGGGCGAAGCTCTCGACGCCGGTGCTGTCGATGTTTACCCGTCAGCTGTCGACCCTGGTCAACGCCGCGCTGCCGCTGGAGAGCGCCCTGAAGGCGATCTCGAAACAGACGGAAGACAAAAAGCTGGCGGCGATGGTGGTGGAGATCCGCGAAAAGGTGGTGGAAGGGCATACGCTGTTCGACGCCTTCAGCCAGTTTCCGCGCACCTTCGACAAGCTCTACTGCACCCTGGTGATGGCCGGGGAGAAAAGCGGTCACCTCGGCGACGTGCTGGAAAAACTGGCGGAGTACAACGAGCAGCGCCAGAAGATGAAAAGCAAGCTCACCCAGGCGATGGTCTACCCGATCACCCTGACGGTGGTGGCGATTGCGGTGATCAGCATTTTGCTGGTGGCGGTGGTGCCGCAGGTGATCGAGCAGTTCACCCACATGAAGCAGCAGCTGCCGATCACCACCCGTACCCTGATTGCGGTGAGCGATTTTCTGCAGGCTTACGGCATTTATATCGCCGGCAGCCTCGCCGGGGGTGTTATCGGATTTAAAACCTGGCTGCGAAACAGCAAAAACCGTTTTCTGTGGCACAGCTGGCTGGTGAACCGATCGCCGATTAAAAAGCTGGTCTGCGCCATCAACAGCGCCCGCTATATCCGCACTCTGAGTATTTTGCAGGCCAGTAGCGTGCCGCTGCTGGAGGGGATGTATATCGCCATGGACGGGATCGAAAATCTGTATGCCCGGCAGGTGCTGGAGCAGGCGGCCGATACCGTGCGTCAGGGGGCCTCTTTATATAACGCCCTGGATCAGGCGAAATTATTCCCGCCCACCATGCTGTATATGATCGCCTCCGGTGAAGAGAGCGGTGAATTGGGCAATTTAATGGACCGCGCGGCGGAAAACCAGGAATCAGCATTGCAACATCGCATCACCTTAACGCTGTCGGTATTTGAACCGGCGCTGGTGGTGTCGATGGCAACCATTGTTCTGTTTATTGTGCTGTCAATATTACAGCCGCTTCTGCAACTTAATAACATGGTAGGTTAATCATGGCGATGAAACGTAAAAACCTGACCCGTCAGGCGGGCTTCACTTTGCTCGAATTAATGGTGGTGATTGTTATTCTCGGGGTACTGGCCAGTATGGTGGTGCCGAATTTAATGGGCAATAAAGAGAAAGCCGATAGCCAGAAAGCGACCAGCGATATTGTCGCGCTCGAAGGCTCGCTGGATATGTATAAGCTCGATAACCACCGCTACCCGACCACCGAGCAGGGCCTGCAGGCGCTGGTGACCAAGCCGGAAATCGCACCTATTCCGAACGGCTACCGCGCCGACGGCTATATCCGGCGCCTGCCGCAGGACCCGTGGGGCAACGACTATCTGCTGGTTAGCCCGGGTGAACACGGGGCGATCGATATCTTCTCTGCCGGCCCGGATGGCGAAGCCAATACCGCCGACGATATTACTAACTGGTCGCTCGCGAAAAAATAATGAGTAAGCAACGCGGCTTTACCCTGCTGGAAATTATTCTCGCGCTGGTGATATTTGCCAGCTGCGCGATGATGGTGGTCTCGACGATTCCATCCCGCAGCGGCGCGGATATATTTGGCCAGCAGTTAAAAGCCCTTGTGGAATATGGTTCCGATCGCGCGGTGATGGACGGCAATATTATTGGCCTGACGATGACTACCGATCGTTATCAACTGGTGACCTTCGAAGAGAAAAACGGCAAACGGGGCTGGGTGCCGTTAACCGCCGGGCGAATTACGACCCGCGGCGATTTCCCGGAGGCGATGCACGTTTCGCTGTCCCCCCAGCGGCTGGCGGCGACCCTGGATGCCGAACCGCAGATCCTTTTTTTGCCGGATGGCGAAATCAGCCGTTTCACCCTGTCGCTGCAAAGTGACGATAAACAGCACCGCTTCCGCGTGATCTCCCAGGGCGCAGCCCCGGTAACGGTAGAAAACGATGGCTAAGGCTAAACAACAGGGCATGACGCTGCTGGAGGTGATGGTCGCGCTGGTGATCTTCTCCACCGCCGCGCTGGCGCTGATGAACTCGGTGTCCCTCAACGTGCGCTTTACCTACGGGCTGGCGGATACCCTACAGGCCAGCTGGGTGGCGGAAAACCAGCTCGCGGAAGCGCAGCTGATGCAGAGCGACTTCCCCGATAGCGAGGAAGAGGGCACGGAAACCCAGGGCGGGCGCAGCTGGACCTGGCGCAAGCAGCGGGTGAAATCCGCCGACCACGGGCGGGTGGATGAGATCCGCGTCTGGGCCGAAGGCGACGACAGCCAGCCGGTCATCAACGTGGATATCATCCCGCCGGGAGAGGAAAAGTGAAACAGACACGGCGTCAGCAGGGGTTCACCCTGCTGGAGATCATGATTGCGCTGACCATCTTCGCGGTGATCAGCACCCTGGCCTGGCAGATTCTGGATGGCGCGATGCGCACCAGCTCCGCCACCGATGCCAGCGCGGCGAAGCTCAACCAGCTCCAGCGCGCCTGGAGCCTGCTGGAGCGGGATTTTTTTCAGCTCCAGGCGCGGGCACCGCGTAACGGGACCGGCGTATTTCGCCTGAAAAATAACGCCCTGGAGATGACGACCCTCAACGGCGTCAGCGGACAGGTGCAGCTGGAGCGCGTGCGCTGGCGGCTGGAGGGTGGCCGCCTGTGGCGTGACGTCTGGCCGACCTTTGACGGCCCGGCCAACGCTAAACCGGATGAAGTGCCGATCGTTAACGAGGTGAAAGCCGTGCAGTGGCGCTTCTGGCAGGGGGGGTGGCAAAACGCGTGGCGCGACAGCGACACCCAGCCGGACGGCGTGGAGCTGACGTTGACCATGGAGAGTGGCGACCGCTGGCGCTGGGTCTTTACCACCCCGGGCGAGCTACCGGCAGAAGCGGCAAAACCGGCGGAACCGACGGCGGATAAACCGACGGATGTCCCGGCAGAGACGCCGCCAGATGCGCCGGCCCCTCCAGAGACCCCGCCCGCCCCGGAGGCACAGCCATGAGCCGGGTGCGTAAACAGCAGGGGGTTGCCCTGCTGGTGGTGCTGATCCTGCTGGTGATGATGTCGGCCCTGGCGGCCAAAATCAGCCAGCAGTTCTGCCGCAATTTGCAGAAAACCCACTACCAGGTGAGCCAGCAGCAGCTGCGCTGGGCGATGCAGCGTCAGGAGGGGGTGGTTAAAGAGCGGCTGCTGGCCGCCATCAGCGGCGAGAAAAGCGTCCTGACCCTGAAAGGCGAGTGGCATGAGCCGCTGGAAACCCAGGGCGAGTACTACACGGTGGTCAGCCAGGTGGAGGACGCCCAGGAGTGCTTTAACGTCAATAACCTGCTGGCGGCGCCAGCCAGCGCCGGGAAGGACGAGACCCCCGCGCCTGCGGTAACGGAAAAGCCGCGTCAGCAGCAGATCGTTGAGCAGTTGCTCACCGACAGCGGGGTCAGCACCCTCACGGCAGAAGAGATTTACCTCCAGCTGGTGGATTATCTCGATGAGGACACCACCACCGCCAGAGCGGGGCAGGAGGATGACGCCTGGGCCGGGCTCCAGCCCGCGCGCCTGCCGGCCAACCGGATGATGCTCAGCCTGAACGAACTTAAACAGCTGCCCGCCTTTCCGGCGGCGGCGTGGCCGAAGGTGAGCAGGCTGTTCTGCGCCCTGCCGACCACCGCCAGCCGGGTGGACGTCAATACCCTGACGCCGCAGCAGGCGGGCCTGCTGGCGGCGCTGTTCCCCGGCAAGCTGACCGAAGAAGAGGCGAAGCGGGTGATTGATTCTCGCCCGGACGAGGGCTGGGAGAGCGTGAAGGCGTTTAGCGAGCAGCTGGAGCGTAATGCCCCGCAGCTGAAGGACGACCTGAAGCAGGCCGCCGATCTGCTCGACGTCAACAGCCGCTTTTTCCGCGTCAACTACACCGGCAATACCGACGAGTTAACCCTGCGCGTGGTCAGCCAGCTGCGGGCAGAGCGCGAGGCGGGCGAGGTCAGAACCTGGCAGCGCCGTTACCGAATGATTGAATAACAAAAGTCTGAGTCTATGAAACAGGTAATTTTTGTGCGTCCCGATAGTCGCGAGGACGCAAAAGTATGGTGGTGTGAATCGGGCAGTCAGCAGGTGATGGCGTTGAATGGACATCAGGCGCTCAGCGAGCTGGCCTCACACCCGCTGGCGTCCCGCGTCTGCCTGCTGTTACCGGCGAGCGAGATGATCTTCCGCCACTTCACGCTGGCGAAAAAAACGCTGTCGGCGCAGAACACCCCTTTCTCGTGGATGGCGGAGGAGACGCTGATCGGCGATGTCGACACCCTCCACTGGACGGTGCTGGGCAAAGCCGGACGCGAGGTGGATGCGGTGGCGATTGACGCTCCGCGTCTGCATCAGTGGCTGGCGCGCTTCCAGGACGCCGGGCTGAAGGTGGTGCAGGTCCTGCCGGACGCCTGGCTGTTGCCGGGCGAGGCGGAGAGCAGCACTCTGGTGCCGCTGGAAGAGCAGGTCTGGCTGCGCTTCGCCGGGGGCGGTGCCTGCCAGGTAGACGCCGCTATGCTGCCGCTGCTGCTGGCGAAAACCACCGGGAAGATCCGCTGCTACGGCGACGCCCCGGACGGGGTGGCCTGCAGCGAAACCCTGCCGGGGCAGCATCCGCTGGCGCTGATCCAGGCCCGCTGGAAAACCTGCCGGGTGAACCTCCTGCACGGGGAGTTCGATCCGCGGGTGGCCGACAGCGGCGCGGCGAAAAAGCTGCGGATCGCCACGGCGCTGATGGCGCTGCTGTGCGTCGGGTTGTTGACCGGGCCGCGTGCCGCCACGGCGTGGATGCTGGTGCAGAAGGAGAACCAGCTCCAGCAGGAGATCGTGCAGCTCTATCAGCACCATTTTCCCAGCGTGCGCCAGCAGAGCAACATCAAATACCATTTTGGTCAGAATCTGAAGAAACAGAAAAAAGGTATTTTCCAGCAGCTGGATGCGCTGGAGCAAATTAAACGGCGGGTGCCGGGCATGGAAATAGACAGTATCGAATATGACAACGCGCAAAATAACCTGACGCTCAGCGTCAAAGCACAAAACCCGCAGCAGTTGCAGGAATTTGTGCAGCAGGCGAGCGCCAGTTTTGCCTTTTCTTTACTGCCTGGTTCCACGACACCACCTTATACCGCGATGGTGACAGGGAAATATAAATGAAAACAAAAATAGCGCAGTTAAAAAATCGCTATCAGCAGTACAGCGTGCGCGAGCGCAACCTGATTAAGTTGGGAGCGGCGGCGCTCTGCTGTGCTGCGGTGTACTACGGCGGCATGGTGCCGCTGGACACGATGATCGGGCGCAGCCAGTCGACGCTGAACCGACAGCAGGAGACGCTGCGCTGGATGCGCGATGAAATTACCAAAAATCATCTCCAGGTTCAGCAGTTGAAAACCAGCAATCCGCGCAGCGCGGTGGAAAACAGCGCCCATGAGATCAACCTGACCCTCAGCGACGTGCGTCAGGACGGACAGTCCCTGACCTTCGCCATTAACCGGGTGAACGTCTACGTGCTGAAAAACTGGCTGCGGGAGATGAATCTCGCCACCGGCGTGCAGCTGGAGAAGATGAACCTGACCCCGGTGGATCACCTCAGCGACGTGAAGGCGGATATCCAGCTGAGCTGGAAGAAAAGCGCATGATCAGCCCGGCGTTGTGTGCCGCCAGCGGCGTGCTGGGGGCGATCTTCGGCAGCTTTCTTGGGGTGGTGGTGGAACGCCTCCCGGGGTGGATGCGGGAAGAAGAGGGGGCCGGGAACCTGCTGTATCCGCCTTCGCACTGCCCCGCGTGCCAGCACCGGCTGCGCTGGTGGGAGAACATCCCGCTGGTCAGCTGGCTGATGCTGCGCGGGCGCTGCCGCTGCTGCCGCTCAGCAATCCCCCTGCGGGTGCTGATGGTGGAGCTGCTCAGCGCGCTCTTCTTCGCCCTCAGCGCCTGGCTGACACCCGATCTCCCGGTGCTGCTGGCTCTGTGGCTGCTGTGGTGCGGCCTGCTGCCGCTGGCAATGATCGACCTGCGGGAGCGGCTGCTGCCCGACTGCCTGACCCAGCCGCTGCTGTGGTGCGGGCTGCTGCTGAATCTGCATACCCACCTGCTGCCGCTCACCGATGCCCTGTATGGCGCAGTGGCAGGCTATCTGGCGCTGTGGCTGGTCTACCAGGGGCACCGGCTGGTGACCGGGCGGGAAGGGCTCGGCTACGGCGACTTCAAGCTGCTGGCGGCGCTGGGAGCCTGGTGCGGCTGGCAGGCGTTACCCTCGATCCTGCTGCTGGCGGCGCTGGGGGGTATTCTCGGCTGGGCGATCTGTTTCCGGCATCAGGACAATGACAACGTTATTCCCTTCGGCCCTTTTCTGGCGTTTGCCGGGCTGACCATCTTTATTCTGCAGCACGCCATCTTCACTTTTTAATTCATCGGTCAAGTTTTTCCTGAGTTTTTTTCGTGAAAGCGAAGGCGCGAAAAATAATGCAGGGAGCGATATCGTAACTCCGGGTTAAATAACCCTTTTACCATGCCGAATGGATCGCATGGTCTATTTAAGTTCACGTATATCAACAGGAATGAATAATGAAAATCATGCAGCCTAAATATCTGGCTTTATTTGTCGCTGCGGCGGTCAGCCCGGTATTTGCCGCAGTGCCGGGTAAACCGTCGCTGAGTAACGGGAATGACAAATTTGCCATTGTTGAGGTGGACCAGTCAGCGCAGGCCTATAACTCGCTGATTAAGGTCAAGGACGGCGCTGACGTGACCGTAGAGTGGAACGTTTACAGCGGCGATGTCCCGACATCGGCCAAAGTGCTGCTGGACGGCCAGGAAGTCTGGAGCGGGGCGGGTAGCGCCTCCGGCAAAGCCACCTTCAAGGTGAAAAAAGGCGGTCGCTACCAGGAGCAGGTCCAGCTGTGTAACGACAGCGGCTGCAGCACCAGCGACAGCAAGCTGATCATCGTTGCTGATACCGACGGTAGCCACCTGCTGCCGCTGAACACCACCATGAAGGAAAACAACAAATCCTTCGCCCAGCACTCCGATAAAGTGGTAGCGGCGTACTATCCAGAATGGGGTGTCTACGATCGTAAGTTCAACATCGATCAAATTGCTGCTGACAACGTGAACCACATTATTTATGGCTTCATTCCGATGTGCGGCGACAACATCAACGCCAGCGCCGGTAACGCGCTGGAAGCCCTGAAGAAAGCCTGCCAGGGCCGTCCGGATTACACCCTGGCGATCCACGATCCCTGGGCCGCGCTGCAGATGCCACAGGCTGGCGTCTCGAACTGGGATGACCCCTACAAAGGCACCTATGGCCAGATGATGGCGCTGAAAAAAGCGCATCCGGGCCTGAAAATTCTGCCATCTATCGGCGGCTGGACCCTCTCCGATCCGTTCTTCCAGATGCACGACAACGCCATCCGCGCCCGCTTTGTCTCCTCGGTGAAAGAGTTCCTGCAAACCTGGAAATTCTATGACGGCGTGGACATCGACTGGGAGTTCCCGGGCGGCGGCGGTGAGAACCCATCTCTCGGCAACCCGCAGGTGGATAAAGAGACCTACACCCTGCTGATGCGCGATCTGCGCGCGATGCTCAATGAGCTCTCCGCCCAGACCGGTCGCACCTACGAGCTGACCTCCGCCATTGGCGCAGGCACCTCGAAAATCGCCAACGTTGACTACAACGCGGCGCAGAAGTACATGGACTACATCTTCCTGATGAGCTACGACTTCTACGGCTCCTGGAGCATGACCGACCTCGGCCACCAGACCGCGCTGCACGCCCCAACCTGGAAACCGGATAGCGTAACCACCGAAGGCAGCGTTAACGCGATGCTGGCCCAGGGCGTTCAGCCGGGCAAAATCGTGGTCGGCGCGGCGATGTACGGCCGCGGCTGGACTGGCGTTCACGGCTACACCGGCGACAATCCGTTCACCGGCACCGCCACCGGCGCGATCCCTGGCTCCTGGGAGGCTGGCATCGTCGACTACCGCGATATCGTCAACAAATACAAAGGCAAAGCGGGCTGGGAATACAAATACGACGCCACCGCCGAAGCGCCATACCTGTTCAACAAGAGCACCGGCACCCTGATCACCTATGACGATGCCCGTTCCGTCGAGGCGAAAGGCAAGTTTGTGCTGAACAAAAACCTGGGCGGCCTGTTTGCCTGGTCCCTGGAATCCGATAACGGCGACATCCTCAATGCGATGAACGAAAGCCTGCTGAGCGGCTCTTCCTCTGACGTACCGGTGGTGACCAACCATGCGCCAGTCGCGTCCGCCAGCGATCAGACGGTCACCGGTCCGGCGAACGTGACCCTGGACGGCTCTGCCTCCAGCGATCAGGACGGCGATACCCTGACCTATATGTGGACGCAGATCGCCGGTCCTTCTGTCACCCTGACCAACAGCACCCGCGCCCAGGCCAGCTTCAGCGTGGCGGCCGTAGCGAATGACCAGACTCTGGCCTTCCGCCTGACCGTGACCGACAGCAAAGGGCTGAGCAGCACCGCTGACGTGCAGGTGGTGAACAAAGCGCCGAAAGCTAACCAGGCTCCGGTGATTAACACCATGGCACCGGTCTCGGTTGAAGCGGGTCAGCCTCTGTCCCTGCATGCCCAGGCTGCGGATCCGGATGGCGATGCCCTGACCTACGCCTGGAGCGTACCGGGTGACATGCACGCTACCGGCGCCGATACCGCCAACCTGAGCATTACCGCGCCAGAGGTGAGCAGCGACACTGATTACACCCTGAGTGTGGTGGTGAGCGACGGCAAAACTGCGGTGCAGGGTAACGTGGTCGTTACCGTCACGCCAAAAGCACAGGAGCCCGTCGATGACGTCACTCCGCCAGCCGATGATGTGACCCCGCCAGCCGACGACGTCACCCCGCCTGCGGATGATGCGACCGACAACGGCAGCTGTGACAGCAGCCCGGTAGACGGTAACGCCAGCAAATACGCAGCGTGGAGCAGCAGCAAGGTTTATACCAGCGGCAACACCGTCAGCTTCGATAACCTGGTCTGGAAAGCGAAGTACTGGACTCAGGGCAACCAGCCGGGATTCGGCGTGGATGCCTGGGAGCTGATGAGCGACGTGAAAATGGGCTGGATGCCGACCATGGTCTACAACGGCGGCGACACCACCACCTACGAAGGCAACGAGTACCGTGCCAAATGGTGGACCAAAGGTGACAAACCAGGCCAGAACGACGTCTGGGTGAAAGTGGGCGCGGCACCAGATTGTCAGTAATCTTCCGCACCTGATATGACGGGGGCTTTGCCCCCGTCTTTTTGCGTCTGGCGGGTATGAAAATGAAACGCTTACTTCTTCTGCTGTTGCTGCTCAGTCACAGCGCGCTGGCAAACTGCTGGGACAGCGCCGGGCAGCGCTATCACGTTGATCCGTATCTGCTGTTTGCCATTGCCAATGTGGAGTCCGGGATGAATCCCTATGCGGTGGGCTGGAACCATGACGGCACCCGGGATGTCGGGCTGATGCAGATTAACAGCATCCACTTTGCCGAGCTGCAGCGCGCCGGGATCGACGAGTATCGCCTGATCGCCGAGCCCTGCACCTCGATCATGGTCGGGGCCTCGATTCTGTCGGGGATGATCCGGGTGTATGGCTACAACTGGGAAGCGGTGGGGGCCTATAACGCCGGATTAAAAAAAGAGAACTACCCGCAGCGGATGATCTACGCCCACAAGGTGTGGCACAAATACCAGCAACTCAAATCCCGCAGCAGGCGTTAATCAGCGGGGCAGCTTACCATGATCCCGCAGCCAGGCGGCGGTGCGCTCAATGCCTTCATCCAGCGTCACCAGCGGTTTATAGCCCAGCTCGCTCTCGGCGCGTTGCGTATCGAGGGTAAAGTCAAAGTTCAGTTTCGACACCCCGTAGTGGGTCAGGGCAGGCTCTTTGGCCGCCTTATTCCCCAGCCGCTCCATGCTGCGGGCAATGATATCCAGCATCGGGTAGGGCACCGAGCGGATCCGGCACTCAATATTCAGCTCGTCGATCAGCTTCTGCACAATGCTGCGCAGGGAGCGCGGTTCGCCGTTGGTGATGTTATACGCCCGCCCGGAGGGCAGACCGTCGCACTCGCTCTGGCTGGCCAGCCACATGGCGTGAATGGCGTTATCGAAATAGGTCATATCCACCAGCGCATCGCCGCCGCGCGGCAACAGCACGCTGCCGTAGTGGTGCATCATCTGCGCCAGGCGCGGAATAAACACTTTGTCGTGCGGACCAAACAGGCTCTGCGGGCGCAGGATGGTGAAGCGGGTATGCGGGTTGGACTGCGCCAGCAGATCGATCACCTGTTCACTGGCGGCCTTGCTGCGGGCAAACTCGCAGGCGTAGCGCGCCGGACGAAAATCTTCCTGGATATCGCGATGGTGGTGGTAGTCGAAATAGAGCGACGGGGAGGAGAGATGGACAAAGTTGCGCACCCCCCAGGCCACGGCCCACTCGCCCAGACGGCGGGTGGCGCGCACGTTCGCCAGATCGAAAGCTTCCTGAGTTCCCCACGGCGAGGTAAAGCTGGAGCAGTGCCACAGCGTATCGATCCCGGCCAGCATCACTTTTGCCTGGGAAGAGACCAGTTCCGTCAGGTCGGCATGGACAAACTCTGCGCCCATTTTTTGCAGCAACTTACCCATCGCTTCATTGCGACCGGTGGCCCGAACGCTGATGCCTTTATTGCGCAAAAACTCCACCGCATTGCGGCCTAAGCCGCTGGTGGCGCCGGTAACCAGTACCTTCATATCGATCCACTGTTTTGAAAAGAATTTCGTGCGCATTCTTCCGTGAATTACGGCGCTATGCAATGGGAAACGTGAAAGATTCGGAGTTTTAATCAGACTTTTTCTGACTTTTGTTCTGCCAGAAGTGCAATACGCCGGGCCATGCCGCGGAAGATAAACAGGTGCGCCGGGATCATCAGCAGCCAGTAAAACAGGCCCGGCATGCCGTGCGGATGCCACCAGGCGCGGACGTCCAGCTCCCGGTGGTCGCCTTTATCTTTCAGGGTAAAGCATAACCGGCCGAGACCGGGGGCTTTCATGCCAAACAGCATCGCCAGTTGCTTTTCCGGCTCGACGATGATCACCTTCCAGCTGTCGACCGTATCGCCGGTTTGCAGGTATGGCGCCGCCGGACGGCCTTTCGCCAGCTTATGCCCAACCAGCAGATCCATCATCCCCCGGGTTTGCCACAGGATGTTGCCGAAGAAGTAGCCCTCTTTGCCGCCGATCTGATTCACCACCTGCCATAAGGCGGCCAGACTTGCGGGCGTTTTTACCGTACAACCGGCCTGTTTGGGAAAGTAGCCGTACTCCGGACGCCAGCGGGCGAAGGCCTGCGCGTCGTAGCCCCAGTCGCTGGAGTTGACCAGCTTCTCCTCCTCTTTCAGCGTATTGCGCACCGCGTCATCGAAGCGGATTAATTGCTGGGGGATCAGCGCCCGCAGGTCGCGGTCGTCGGCCAGCAGATCGTGCTTCAGCCCCTGAATTAAAGCTTTAGCGGTGGTCGGCGGCACGGAGGTGATAACGTTTAAAAACCACACCGAGATCCAGCGGGTCGGGAAGGGGATGGGGATCAGCGGACGGCGGCGGCCGCTCACCGCCATAAAGTGTTCGAACTGCTGCTGATAGCTCAGCACCTCAGGTCCGGCAGCCTCCAGCACCCGGTGCGCTGTGGCCGGGTGATTAAGCAGCTCCACCAGATAGTGCAGCAGATTCTCCAGCGCAATCGGCGTGGTGCGGGATCGCACCCAGCGCGGGGGCGTCAGCACCGGCAGGTTATAGACCATGTCGCGCATCACCTCGAAGGCGGCAGAGCCCGCCCCGACGATGATCCCGGCCCGCAGCTCGGTGAGGGGGATCCCCGCGCTGCGCAGCACCTCGGCGGTCAGCTGCCGCGCGCGCAGGTGGTCGGACTGCTCATGCTCCGGTGCCTGCAAGGAGCTGAGGAAGATGATCTGTTTAACCGGATGTTCCAGCAGCAGGTCGCGCACGTTCAGCGCCACCTGGCGTTCGTGGGCGATAAAATCCCCGCCTTCACCCATGCTGTGGACCAGATAGTAGAGGGTCTCTACCCCCTCAAGCAGCGCCCCCAGCTCCTGTGGCCAGTTGAGATCGATAGCATGGCAGGTCACGTTGGGCAGGCTCTGCTTTTGCAGACGCTCAACGTTGCGTGCCGCAGCCAGCACCTGATGCCCGCGTGCGCTCAGAGCGGTCACCAGATGTTGACCGATATACCCGCTGGCACCCAGGACCAGAATACGTTGCGGCACGTTAGCTCCTTAGCGCTGCAAAAATGCCTGCCAGTGAGCAACCACCTCGGCAAGCTGCTCGCGGTTGACGTCGAGATGCATCACCAGACGCACCACCGGCGAGGCGTTGATCAGCACCCCGCGCGCCTTCATAAACTCACCCAGCGCCGCGGCGTTGTCGTCCCCGACGCGGATAAACAGCATGTTGGTGTCGTGACGCATCACATCTGCACCGATCTCGCGCAGCTGCGTCGCCATCCACGCCGCATTGTCGTGATCGTCCTTCAGACGGGCGACGTTGTTTTTCAGGGCGTACAGACCCGCGGCAGCGAGGAATCCGGCCTGGCGCATGCCGCCGCCGGTCATTTTACGCCAGCGGTTGGCGCGTTTGATGTAGTCGGCGTTGCCCACCAGCAAGGAGCCCACCGGCGTGCCCAGCCCTTTGGAGAGGCAAATGGTGAACGAGTCGCAATATTGCGTAATCTCTTTCAGCTCGCAGCCATACTCCACCACGGCGTTAAAGATGCGTGCACCGTCGACGTGCAGCCCCAGCTTGCGCTCGCGGGTAAATTCCCACGCCGCTTTCAGGTACTCGCGTGGGAGCACTTTGCCGTTATGGGTGTTTTCGAGGCTCAGGAGTTTGGTGCGGGCGAAGTGAATATCGTCGGCTTTGATTTTGGCGGCGACTTTGTCCAGCGGCAGGGAGCCGTCAGGCGCGGCATCGATCGGCTGCGGCTGAATGCTGCCCAGCACCGCTGCGCCACCGGCTTCGTACAGGTAGTTATGCGCCCCCTGGCCGACGATATACTCCTCCCCACGCTCGCAGTGGCTGAGCAGGGCCACAAGGTTGGCCTGGGTGCCGGTTGGCAGGAACAGGGCGGCCTCGTGGCCGCTCAACTCGGCGGCATAGCGCTGGAGTTCGTTAACGGTCGGGTCGTCGCCGTAAACGTCGTCCCCGACCGGCGCGGCCAGCATCTCCTTGAGCATGGCCTGCGTCGGACGAGTAACGGTGTCGCTGCGTAAATCAATCATGGCATTTCCTTATTATTTTAAAGGCGATGCCGATTGTTTTACCTGAGCCAGTTGGTTTTGGCTAGCTCCAGAACTTCGTCACCACGGCCGCTGATGATGGCGCGCAGCATATACAGGCTAAAACCCTTGGCCTGCTCGAGTTTGATCTGCGGCGGGATCGCCAGTTCATCTTTGGCGACCACCACATCCACCAGCACCGGACCGTCGGTGGCGAAGGCGCGCTGGAGAGCGTCATCCACTTCGGAGGCCTTCTCCACGCGGATGCCGGTGATGCCGCAGGCTTCGGCGATGGCGGCGAAGTTGGTGTCGTGCAGTTCGGTGCCGTCAGTCAGATACCCCCCGGCCTTCATCTCCATCGCCACAAAGCCCAGCACGCTGTTGTTGAAGACGATGATTTTGATCGGCAGCTTCATCTGCGCCACCGAGAGGAAATCGCCCATCAGCATGCTGAAGCCGCCGTCGCCGCACATCGCCACCACCTGACGATCCGGCGCGGTGGCTTTGGCCCCCAGCGCCTGCGGCATGGCGTTGGCCATCGAGCCGTGGTTAAAGGAGCCAATCAGACGGCGCTTGCCGTTCATCTTCAGGTAGCGCGCCGCCCAGACGGTCGGGGTGCCCACGTCGCAGGTGAAGATGGCATCTTCATCGGCATAGTGGCTGATCTGCTGCGCCAGATACTGCGGGTGCAGCGCCTTGTCGCTGGGTTTCGCCAGGTCGTCCAGCCCTTTACGCGCATCGCGGTAATCGCTCAGGGCCTTGTCGAGGAACGTGCGATCGGTTTTCTCCTCCAGCAGCGGCATCAGCGCGGTGAGCGTGGCCTTGATATCGCCCACCAGAGCCATATCCACCTTGCTGTGCGCCCCGATGCTGGCCGGATTGATGTCGATCTGAATGATTTTGGCGTCGGTAGGGTAAAACGCGCGATACGGGAAGCGAGTGCCGAGCAGCACCAGGGTGTCGGCATTCATCATGGTGTGGAACCCGGACGAGAAGCCGATCAGCCCGGTCATCCCCACGTCGTAAGGGTTATCGTACTCCACGTGCTCTTTGCCGCGCAGAGCGTGGACAATCGGCGCCTTGAGCATACCGGCAAATTCCACCAGCTCTTCATGGGCCCCGGCACAGCCGCTGCCGCACATCAGGGCGATATTGCTGGAGTAGCGCAGGAGCTGCGCCAGTTTTTTCAGTTCCGCCTGAGCGGGCGTGACCACCGGCAGGGGAGCGGGATACCAGTGGCTGCTGGCGCTTTCCGGGGCTGCCTGCAGGGCGACATCGCCGGGCAGCACAATCACCGAGACGCCGCGATTTAAAATAGCGTTGCGCAGGGCCAGAGCCAGCACCTGCGGGATCTGCTCCGGCGTGGAGACCAGCTCACAGTAGTGGCTGCATTCACGGAACAGCTCCTGAGGATGCGTCTCCTGAAAATAGCCGCTGCCGATTTCACTCGACGGAATATGCGCGGCGATAGCCAGCACCGGGACGTTGTTGCGATGGCAGTCAAACAGGCCGTTGATCAGATGCAGGTTGCCCGGTCCGCAGGATCCGGCGCACACCGCCAGCTCGCCGGTGAGCTGGGCCTCGGCCCCGGCGGCGAACGCGGCGACCTCCTCATGACGGGTCGGCATCCACTCGATGGTGCCCATCCGGTTCAGGCTGTCGCTCAGGCCGTTGAGGGAATCCCCGGTGACACCCCAGATCCGTTTTACTCCGGCCTGTTCCAGCATTTTCGCGATGTAGTTCGCCACGGTTTGTTTCATGGTAGTCCGTCTCCTGAATGTGTTAACGCTTTCAAGCTTAGATGAAACTGACCGGCATGCTGGTTTAATCCCCCTGATTAATAGTTGCTTTCAATGTGCAATATTTCGTCATATTCTGGTGTTAACTCAGGTAAAAACAGGATGTAAATCAAATGGTTAAATCATTGTTAATTGCTGTTAATAAAAAGCTAATGTGCGACGATGCGGGCAAGCTGTTACTGCGCCTGGCGGTAGGGGGATTAATGCTGTTTCATGGCCTGCATAAGGCCATCGACGGGGTAGGAGGCATTGCAGGCATGCTGGCGGCGAAGGGGCTGCCGGGCTTTATTGCTTACGGTGTGCTGATTGGCGAAGTGGTGGCACCGATCCTGATTATCCTCGGTATTCTCACCCGTCCGTCGGCGCTGGTGCTGGCCTTTACCATGGTGGTGGCATGGCTGATGGTGGGCACCGGTAAAACCTTCGCGCTGGATGCGGTGGGAGCCTGGGCGATTGAGAGCCTGGTTTACTTCTTCGTGGGTGCGCTGGCGGTGGCATTTTTAGGGGCAGGGCGGTACGGGGTGGTGAGCGATCCCGTCTGGAAGTAGCGCCGGGCGGCACTGCGTTTGCCCGGCCTACGAGTTCCGTAGGCCCGGTAAGCGTAGCGCCACCGGGCGTTTTATCAGGCCAGCACCAAATCCCCCTGCGGATGACAGGAGCAGGCCAGCACATAGCCTTCCGCCACTTCGGCATCCGTCAGCGTCATGGTGCTGGAAACGGTATAGTTCCCGTCCACCACCTTCGTTTTACAGCAGCCGCACACGCCCGAACGACAGGCAGCCACCACCGGCACGTTATTGCTCTCCAGCGCTTCGAGCAGCGTGCTGCCCACGCGGCCAAAGAAGGTCTGCGCCGGCTGCAGTTTGGTGAACTTAAGCCCGCTGGTGGCGGCTTCCGCGACCGGGGTAAAGAACTGCTCTTTAAAGAAGCGGGTCACACCGAGGGCTTTCACCTCTTCCTCAACGATGTCCATATACGGCGCCGGACCACAGGTCATCACGGTGCGTGAGGCGAGATCCGGCACCTGTTGCAGCAACTCGCGGGTCAGGCGACCGGCCACGAAACCTTCGGTGGCGTTGGTTTCGGCCACCAGCGTGACCGGGTAGTTACGCCATTCGTCAGCGAAAATCACATCCTGCGGTGAACGCACGCTGAAGATCACCGCCACGTCGGCCTGCGGGCGGTTCTTCGCCAGCCAGCGACGCATCGACATCACCGGCGTCACGCCGCAACCGGCAGCCAGCAGCAGGAATTTATCTTCCGGCTTGTCGTCACAGGTAAAATCACCCTGCGCATCCGACAACCAGATGTAATCCCCACGCTTCACGTCGTGCGTCAACCACTGCGAGCCTGCCCCCTCATCAATGCGGCGGATGGTCAGCGTAATGTACTCGCTGATACCCGGCGTGGAGGAGATCGTGTACGCCCGCAGCGTCTCTGCTGAGTTACGCACGCTGACCAGCGCGTACTGCCCGGCACGATACGGATAATAGTCGTGACACAGCAGCGAAATCGTCCAGACATCCGGCGTTTCCTGATGGATGTGGTGAACCTGCATCCGCCATGGGCACTGATGGGTTGGCATTGTCATAGTTTACTCCTTACGCGCTCAGCAGTTGCTTCATGTCTTCTTCAACGGTGGTCACGGAACGCAGACCAAATTTCTCGTTGAGGACTGCCAGCAGGTCAGGGGTAAAGAAGCCAGGCGCGGTCGGGCCGGTGACGATGTTTTTCACGCCCAGCGACAGCAGGGTCAGCAGGATCACAATCGCTTTCTGTTCGAACCAGGAGAGCACCAGCGACAGCGGCAGGTCGTTCACGCCACAGCCGAGTTTTTCCGCCAGGGTCACGGCCAGGATGATCGCCGAGTAGGCATCGTTACACTGACCAGCATCGATCAGGCGCGGCAGGCCTTCGATATCCCCGAACTCCAGCTTGTTGAAACGGTACTTACCGCAGGCCAGGGTCAGGATCAGGCAGTCGTCCGGCACGCTGGTGGCGAAGTCGGTGAAGTAGTTACGCTCCCCGCGTGCGCCGTCGCAGCCGCCGACCAGGAAGATGTGACGCAGTTTCTCGCGGCTCACCAGGTCAATCAGGGAATCCGCCGCGCCCAGCAGGGTCTGACGGCCAAAACCAACGGTGATCAGGTGAGGAATTTCGCTGTACGGGAAGCCCGCCATCTGCTGTGCCTGGGCAATCACCGGACCAAAATCGTCACCTTCAAGGTGGCTCACGCCCGGCCAGCCGACAATGCTGCGGGTCCAGATACGGTCGTCGTAGGCGCCCACGGTTGGGTCGATGATGCAGTTAGAGGTCATCACGATTGGGCCAGGGAAGCGGGCGAACTCCACCTGCTGGTTCTGCCAGCCGCTGCCGTAGTTACCGATCAGGTGTTTGAATTTGCGCAGCTCCGGATAGCCGTGGGCAGGCAGCATCTCACCGTGGGTATAGACGTTCACGCCGGTGCCGTCGGTCTGCTCCAGCAGGTTGTAGAGATCTTTCAGGTCGTGACCGGAGATCAGGATACACTTGCCTTCGGTCGCCTTGACGTTGACCTGGGTCGGGGTCGGGTGGCCATATTTGGTGGTTTCACCGGCATCCAGAATGCTCATCACTTTGAAGTTCATCTGGCCGATTTCCATTGAACACTCCAGCAGGGCGTTCATGTCGGAAGGCCAGGTCCCCAGCCACGCCATGATTTTGTGATACTGGGCGTAGATGTCGTTGTCGTACTGATCCAGAACGTGCGCGTGTTCCATATAGGCCGCGGCACCTTTCAGGCCGTACAGGCACAGCAGACGCAGGCCGAGGATGTTCTCGCCGATCGCCGCTTTGTCTTTGTTCGGGGTAAATTCTGCCGCCTGGCGTTGCAGGTCGCCGAGGTCGTCGCTGACCAGCTGCAGGTCCGCCATCGGGTTATCGACGCGGGCAGTGGCATCCACGTTCAGGGCCTGGGCTTTCAGGGCGTCACGCAGGGCGATGGCTTCGCGGGCGTAGCCCACAATACGTGGCGAATCGAAGTTCACGTTGGTCAGGGTAGAGAAAAACGCGCGTGGGGCGAAGTTATCGACGTAGTGGTCGACAATGCCATATTCCCGGGCTTTTACCGCCCAGGCAGATAAACCCTGCAGGGAAGCAATCAGCAGATCCTGCAGATCGGAAGTTTCGGCGGTTTTACCGCACATGCCCTGTGCGTAGGAGCAGCCGTTGCCGGCTGGAGTACGGATAGTTTGTTCACATTGCACACAAAACATAATCACACCTGTTAAAGTTATATTTTAGATACATGTTTAAGATTATGCCTGTGGTGATAGCCTGTGAAGGGCTTTCTTCTACAAACGAAAGGGTTATTGATTTAGCGCAATTTTGGCGGCAGCAGGCTACCGCCAAAGAAGTATCAGGCGGAGAAGAAGGCCATCATGATCGGCACCAACAGGCTTAAAATAAAGCCGTGGACAATGGCGGCAGGAACCATCTCCAGCCCGCCAGAACGTTGTAACACTGGCAGGGTAAAGTCCATCGATGTGGCCCCGCACAGGCCCAGCGCCGTGGAGCGGCTGCGGCGCACCAGACCCGGGATCAGCATAATGGCGATCAGCTCCCGGCCAAGATCGTTAAAGAAGGCAGCGCTGCCAATTACCGGGCCAAAGGATTCGGTTAGCAGAATGCCGGACAGAGAATACCAGCCAAACCCGGAGGCCATTGCCAGGGCGGTATTGAGCGGCAGGTCGAGAATAAAGGCGTTGATGACCCCGCCCACCAGCGAACTGCCCACCACGATGACGGCGACCATCATACCCCGGCGGTTGAGGACGATCTGTTTTAAGGTCATGCCATTATTTCGCAGCTGAATACCAATCAGGAACAGCAGGAAAATCAGGGTATATTCGCTGGCCTCGGTGGCGTGCTGTAAAAAATCCATCCCGCTCAGCCCCAGTAAAAAGCCAATTACCACCACGCCGCATAATTTCAGTGACTCCAGGGCCATGGCGATACGCGACGGTAATTTCTCCTGATGGTGATGGTTTTTCCACGGAATAACGCGTTCCAGCCAGAACAGGGCCGCGATATTGCACAGCAAAATAACCGTCATCGTAATGAGAGAGTAATGCAGGATTGAGAGCAGGTTGGCCGCCAGATTATCGAGGAAGGCGAGGCTGATGCCCATAAAAAACAGAATGACGTAGACAATCCAGCTCAGTAAACGGTTGATCAGTTTTAACGCTGACAGCTGACGAAGAGGAATGAGATAACCCACAATCAGCGGGATCAGAATGATTAAGAGTCCTGAAAACATGAACAACCGGTCCTTTATATGAGTGGCGCTGTGACACTACCCAATTCAGACGGTTCAGTAAAGGTGAAAACAGTGCCGGAACAATGCGGCCTGATGCCCTCACCCCATCCCTCTCCCACAGGGAGAGGGCGCACACACTAAAAACGGCAACCCGCAGGTTGCCGTTTTGCTTTTATTAATCGCGCTTCTCAAGCAGAGTGCGATACAGCACGCCGCCAAGGATACCGCCGACAATCGGCATCACCCAGAACAGCCACAGCTGCTCAATGGCCCAGCCACCCTGGAAGATGGCAACCGCGGTGCTGCGCGCCGGGTTAACCGAGGTGTTGGTGACCGGAATGCTGATCAGGTGGATCAGGGTCAGCGCCAGGCCAATCGCAATCGGGGCAAAACCGGCTGGGGCGTGTTTGTCGGTAGCGCCGTGGATCACCAGCAGGAAACCGGCCGTCAGCACGATTTCAATCACGATGGCAGACAGCATGGAGAAACCGCCCGGGGAGTGCTCGCCAAAACCGTTTGAAGCAAAACCGCTGGCTGCGGCATCAAAGCCGACTTTACCGCTGGCAATAACATACAGAATAGCGGCAGCAATAATCCCGCCAATGACCTGGGCAATAATATAGCCGAGAATATCTTTTGCCGGAAAACGACCGCCCGCCCACAGACCTAATGTTACCGCCGGGTTAAAGTGCCCGCCGGAAATATGTCCTACGGCATACGCCATGGTTAATACTGTTAAACCGAAGGCCAGAGAAACACCGACAAAACCAATCCCTAATTCCGGGAAACCTGCCGCCAGCACTGCGCTGCCGCAGCCACCAAATACCAACCAGAATGTGCCAAAACATTCAGCTGCTAATTTTCTGAACATAACCACCTCAAAGAAAAAGAACGCAATCCTGCGTCATTGTTATTTATCGCCAATAGGGGCGATGAGTTTAAAGCGCCCCTATTCTAGAAATGAACATTTCCCCTCACCAGTTAAATAAATACGGTAAGTTTGATGTAGGGCAATGTGTTGCCTTTAATTGGAAAATGAAGACATGCAAAGCAGAGTGGCATTTCCGGCAGCAAGAATATTGGCCGGGAATCATTATTTCAAATGAAAGTTGTTGGTTAAATTCTTAATTTATCATTTCTGCTTTTCACTATTTCCCAGACAATCGGGTGTCCGTCCGGGCGCGCTGGCGTTATACTCCTGAAAACTTAAAGGAAAAAGTTCATCTCTCCCGGAGGGTACATGTTGCTTGAACGTGTGGAAATCGTGGGGTTCCGCGGCATTAACCGTCTGTCGCTGATGCTGGAGCACAATAACGTGCTGATCGGGGAAAACGCCTGGGGTAAATCCAGCCTGCTGGATGCCCTCACGCTGTTGCTCTCCCCGGAATCCGATCTGTACCATTTTGTCCGGGAAGATTTCTGGTTCCCTCCCGGGGATCTGCTGGGACGCGAACACCATCTGCATATTATTCTCACCTTCCGTGAAGCCGAGCCGGGCCGTCACCGCGTTCGTCGCTACCGCCCCCTGGCCGACTGCTGGGTGCCGTGCCAGGACAACTATCAGCGCATCTTTTATCGTCTGGAAGGTGAACTGGCTGATGACGACAGCGTGCTGACCCTGCGCGGGTTTCTCGATAACCACGGCAATCCTCTGCCGCTGGCGGATATCGACGAGCTGGCGCGGCATCTGGTGCGCCTGATGCCGGTGCTGCGCCTGCGCGACGCCCGCTTTATGCGCCGGATCCGCAACGGCACGGTGCCCAACATGCCCGACGTGGAGGTTACCGCCCGCGAGCTGGATTATCTGGCCCGGGAGCTGGTGGCCCGTCCGCAAAATCTCACCGATGGCCAGATCCGCCAGGGGCTGTCGGCGATGGTGCAGCTGCTGGAGCACTACTTTACCGAGCAAGGCACCTCGCCGGTCCGCAACCGCCTGATGCGGCGGCGCTCCCACGATGAACAGCGCAGCTGGCGCTACCTCGACATCATCAACCGGATGATTGACCGTCCCGGTGGCCGTTCGCACCGGGTGATCCTGCTGGGGCTCTTCTCGACGCTCCTGCAGGCCAAAGGCACCGTCCGGCTCGACCGGGATGCCCGCCCGCTGCTGCTGGTGGAAGATCCCGAGACGCGCCTGCACCCGATTATGCTCTCGGTGGCCTGGCACCTGCTGAATCTGCTGCCGTTGCAGCGCATCACCACTACCAACTCCGGCGAGCTGCTGTCGTTAACCCCGGTGGAGCACGTCTGTCGTCTGGTGCGTGAGTCGTCGCGTGTCACCGCTTTCCGCCTTGGGCCGGGAGGAATGAACGCCGAAGACAGCCGCCGAATCGCCTTCCACATTCGCTTTAATCGCGCCTCCTCCCTGTTCGCCCGCTGCTGGCTGCTGGTGGAAGGGGAGACCGAAACCTGGGTGATTAACGAGCTGGCCCGCCAGTGCGGTCACCACTTCGATGCCGAGGGGATCAAGGTGATTGAGTTCGCCCAGTCGGGCTTAAAACCGCTGATCAAATTTGCCCGGCGGATGGGCATTGAATGGCACGTGCTGGTGGATGGCGACGAGGCGGGCAAGAAATATGCCGCTACCGTGCGCGGGCTGATCAACAATGACAAGGAAGAGGAGCGCGAGCACCTGACGACGCTGCCCGCCTTGGACATGGAGCACTTCATGTACCGCCAGGGCTTCGCGGACGTCTTTCACCGGGTAGCGATGATCCCCGAGAATGCTCCGATGAACATACGACGGGTGATCGTGAAAGCCATTCACCGCTCGTCGAAGCCCGATCTGGCGATTGAGGTGGCGATGGAAGCCGGGCGGCGCGGGGTTGAAGCGGTGCCGCCCCTGTTGCGGAAGATGTTCTCCCGCGTGCTGTGGCTGGCGCGCGGGAGAGCCGATTAACGGCGGGTCGCCTGGTTGACCTGATCGATCAGGCTGTCCAGCAGGGCAAAGCGGCGGCGGTACTCGGCGCGCTTTTTGCTGGCGATCTCGTCCATCGGTTTACGCGGCATGGCGAGCGGCAGGCGGAAGTTGCCCTCGTCGGTGCGCTCGCCGCCGAGTGACTGCCAGAAGCTGTCGTAATCGGCCAGCAGTTTGCCCTCTTTTTTCTTCCGGTAGCGCCAGCTGCGGTAGATATGGGTGCTGTTGCTGACGGCCACGATCTGCTCCACGGCAAGGGCGCTGCCCAGCGTCATGGCAGCCTCCACCAGCAGGCGTTTCGGGAACAGGCCGTGACAGGCCTTGGTGGCGCTCTGGATCGCCTCGTGCGGGACAAAGGCTTTCGCTCCCTGCATCCCGCCGATAAACAGCGTCGCGGTACCGTTAATCTGGCACAGCGTGAAGGTTATCTCCGCCAGCACCGTCTGCTCCGCGTCGCAAAACGCCAGCGTGGCTTCACCCTCTTTATCCAGAAACGCATCGGCGCACAGGCGCAGGGTAAACTGCTGTTCGTCTTTGCCGGTCAGGGTCAGCAGCGTTACCCCTTCCCGGGAGAGATAGCCGTTCATCAGCGCGGCCGGAAGCAGACGCTGCATCGTCTGATAGTGCCAGCTCAGCGCCTGCAGGGTTTGCTGACGGTTAATGGCGACGGACAACCACGGGCGGTGCAGGCGGCAGGGCAGCCCCGGCTGAACCTGCAGCAGCTGCAGTAACTGCGGCTGTTGCGCCAGGTTTGTCAGCAGGCGGGCGGTGCTGAATGGCGTCATCAGCGATCGCAGCATAAACTTGCGGCGGTAGGCCGGATTGCGCCAGGCCAGCCCGGGGGTTAATGTCCCGGAGGCCAGACGTTGAAAGAGTTGCCAGCCCGATGTGGGTTGCGGCTGGAGTGAATAAGATGACTCTGCGATGGATGACATAATAAATTCCGGTCTTGTTGCCAGAACTCTATTTCAGCAGGGGTTTAATCAACCTCTCCTCAACGATTTTCACCCATCCTTAAAAGCAGGGGTTTCGTTGAGGAACGGTTTAGTTAGAATCAACAGTTATGTAAGCCAGAATAGCTATTTGGAATATTTATGAACTTTAAGGGAAAACGCAGGAAGCTGTTTCTGCTGCTGGTGCTGATTGTACTGGTGGCTGGATTCTGGCTGTGGCAGGTGCTTAACGCCCCGGTGCCGCATTATCAGACGCTGATTGTCCGTCCGGGCGAGCTGCAACAGAGCGTGCTTGCCACCGGCAAGCTGGACGCGCTGCGCAAGGTGGACGTCGGGGCTCAGGTCAGCGGTCAGCTGAAAACGCTGTCGGTGGAGATTGGCGACAAGGTGAAAAAGGGGCAACTGCTGGGGGTCATCGACCCGGAGCAGGCCGAAAACCAGATCAAAGAGGTGGAAGCGACCCTGATGGAGCTGCGGGCCCAGCGTAGCCAGGCCGAAGCAGAACGTAAGCTGGCCCAGGTGACCCTGAGCCGTCAGCGGCAGCTGGCCACCACCCAGGCGATCTCGCAGCAGGATCTGGATACCTCGACCACCGAACTGGCGGTTAAGCAGGCGCAGATCGGCACCATCGACGCGCAGATCAAACGCAACCAGGCCTCGCTGGACAGCGCCAAAACCAACCTCGATTACACCCGTATCGTCGCCCCGATGGCCGGAGAAGTGACGCAAATCACCACCCTGCAGGGGCAGACGGTGATTGCCGCCCAGCAGGCGCCGAACATCCTGACCCTGGCGGATATGGGCACCATGCTGGTGAAGGCCCAGGTCTCCGAGGCGGATGTGATCCACCTCAAGCCGGGGCAAAAAGCCTGGTTTACCGTGCTGGGGGATCCGCAAACCCGCTACGAAGGGGTGCTGAAAGATATTCTTCCGACCCCGGAGAAGGTTAACGACGCCATCTTCTATCACGCCCGATTTGAAGTCCCTAACCCGCAGGGGGTGCTGCGCCTGGACATGACCGCTCAGGTGCATATCCAGCTGGCCGGGGAGAAAAATGTGCTGACCATTCCGCTGGCGGCGCTGGGTGAACCGGTGGGCGACAACCGCTACAACGTGAAGGTGCTGCGAAACGGCGAGACACGCGAGCGTGAGGTGAGCCTTGGCTCGCGCAACGACACCGACGTGGTGGTGGTGAAAGGGCTGGAAGAGGGTGAAGAGGTCGTCATCAGCGAGAGCCAGCCCGGGGCGGCTAAATGACGGCCCTGCTGGAGCTGAATGATATCCGCCGGAGCTATCCCTCCGGCGACGGGCCGGTGGAGGTGCTGAAGGGCATCACCCTGCAGGTCGAGGCCGGAGAGATGGTGGCGATTGTCGGGGCCTCGGGCTCGGGTAAATCGACGCTGATGAACATTCTCGGCTGCCTGGATAAACCCACCAGCGGCACCTACCGGGTGGCAGGGACCGATGTCGCGACCCTGGACAGCGATGCGCTGGCGAAGCTGCGGCGGGAACATTTCGGTTTTATCTTCCAGCGTTACCACCTGCTCTCGCACCTGAGTGCGGCGCAGAACGTCGAAGTGCCGGCGGTCTATGCCGGTGTGGAGCGCAAAAAACGCCTTGAGCGGGCTCAGGCGCTGCTTACCCGGCTGGGGCTGGGGGAGCGGGTGGATTACCAGCCTTCGCAGCTCTCCGGCGGCCAGCAGCAGCGGGTGAGTATCGCCCGGGCGCTGATGAACGGCGGACAGGTGATCCTCGCCGATGAACCGACCGGGGCGCTGGACAGTCACTCCGGGGAAGAGGTAATGGCGATCCTGCATCAGCTGCGGGATCAGGGGCATACGGTGATCATCGTCACTCACGATCCGCAGGTGGCCGCGCAGGCCGGACGGATCGTGGAGATCCACGATGGCGAACTGGTCAGCAATCCGCCACCCGGCCTCAACGCCACCCGACGTCAGGAGGTGGCGTTGCCTCCGCCGTCCGGCTGGCGGCAGTTTGCCAGCAGCTTCCGCGAAGCGCTGACCATGGCCTGGCTGGCGATGGCCGCCAACAAGATGCGCACCCTGTTGACCATGCTCGGGATCATCATCGGTATCGCCTCGGTGGTGTCGATTGTGGTGGTGGGCGATGCCGCCAAACAGCTGGTGCTGTCGGATATCCGCTCCATCGGCACCAATACCATTGACGTCTATCCCGGCAAAGATTTTGGCGACGATGAGCCGCAGTATCAGCAGGCGCTGAAATATGACGATCTGGCGGCGATTCAGAAGCAGCCGTGGGTCAACTCCGCCACCCCGGCGGTGTCACAGAACCTGCGTCTGCGCTACGCCAATATTGACGTGGCGGCCAGCGCCAACGGCGTCAGCGGCGATTACTTTAACGTCTACGGCATGACCTTCAGCGAGGGGACAACTTTCAATGCGGAACAGCTGGCGGGCCGGTCGCAGGTGGTGGTGCTGGATGCCAACTCCCGGCGGCAGCTGTTCCCCAATAAAGCGAAAGTGGTGGGCGAAATTATCCTGGTGGGGAATATGCCCGCGACGGTGATCGGCGTGGCGGAGGAGAAGCAGTCGATGTTTGGCAGCAGCAAGATCCTGCGCGTCTGGCTGCCGTACACCACCATCTCCGGGCGCATTATGGGGCAGTCCTGGCTGAACTCAATCACCGTTCGGGTGAAGGAGGGCTACGACAGCGCCCAGGCGGAACAACAGCTCGAGCGCCTGCTGACCCTACGTCACGGGAAGAAAGATTTCTTCACCTGGAACATGGACGGGCTCTTGAAAACGGCTGAAAAGACCACACGTACTCTTCAGCTCTTCCTCACGCTGGTGGCGATCATCTCCCTGCTGGTCGGGGGGATTGGGGTGATGAATATCATGCTGGTGTCGGTGACCGAGCGTACGCGCGAGATCGGCATCCGCATGGCGGTGGGCGCCCGAGCCAGCGACGTGCTGCAGCAGTTTTTAATTGAGGCGGTGCTGGTCTGTCTGGTGGGCGGCGCGCTGGGGATCACACTTTCCCTGCTTATCGCCTTCACGCTGCAGCTGTTTTTACCCGGCTGGGAAATTGGTTTTTCACCAATGGCGCTGTTAACCGCCTTCCTCTGTTCTACCTTTACCGGGGTGCTGTTTGGCTGGCTGCCGGCCCGAAATGCCGCCCGGCTGGATCCGGTGGATGCGTTAGCCCGGGAATAAGTCTGTTGGCCCGCAAATAAAAATGCCAGCGCATCGGGCTGGCATTTTGAGTGCGGGGTGTACACAATGAAACAGAGGGCTATGCCACCGCTTCAACTTCGATGGGCACAATAACGCTGGCATGATTGCCTTTTGGCCCGAGGTGTACATCAAACCGAACGGCTTGTCCGGCTTTCAGCGTTCTGTAACCATCCATCTGAATGGTGGAGTAATGCGCGAAGATGTCTTCGCCGCCGCCTTCAGGGCAGATAAAACCAAACCCTTTGGCGTTGTTGAACCACTTAACTGTACCCGTTTCCATGCTTCGACATCCTTCGTAAATCTTATTGAGTTAGATGTAATGAACCGGTGCTGGAGTGGGGGGCTGTTCAAAACCTCGCCAACTCACGCCTGTACAATTTAGATAAACCAAAGGCAGCGTCAAGCATTTGCCGGGGCAGGGAGGGGAAAAATGCGTCAAAATTTGAAGCAGTTAACGCTATTGGCGGGTATTGTGACAGACATCGCGGATGGCAATAATAGATGTGAGTTATCTGACATCTGAGGTAGATTCAGGTTATGTATAGCCTCCAGTCAGCATCAGAACCGCGACCGGAGAGCGTAAACGAAGATGACGACTGACAATGGGTAAGACGAACGACTGGCTCGATTTTGACAAGCTGGCGGAAGATAAAGTGCGCGACGCGCTAAAACCGCCATCTATGTATAAAGTTATGTTAATGAACGATGACTACACGCCGATGGAATTTGTTATTGACGTGCTACAAAAGTTCTTTTCTTATGATGTAGAACGTGCAACGCAACTGATGCTTACCGTTCACTATCATGGCAAAGCCATCTGCGGTGTTTTTACTGCAGAAGTCGCAGAGACGAAGGTGGCGATGGTGAACCAGTATGCGAGGGAGAACGAGCATCCGTTGCTGTGTACGCTGGAAAAAGCCTGAATAAGGCAATGAAAATTGGGGGAGGTGCCTATGCTCAATCAAGAACTGGAACTCAGTTTAAACATGGCTTTCGCCAGAGCGCGTGAGCACCGACATGAGTTTATGACGGTCGAGCACTTGCTGCTTGCACTGCTCAGCAATCCATCCGCCCGCGAAGCGCTTGAAGCCTGCTCCGTGGACCTGGTGGCGCTGCGTCAGGAACTTGAAGCCTTCATCGAACAGACCACACCTGTACTGCCCGTCAGTGAAGAGGAGCGCGACACGCAGCCGACGCTCAGCTTCCAGCGTGTACTCCAGCGTGCGGTATTTCACGTCCAGTCCTCCGGACGTAGCGAAGTCACCGGTGCCAACGTGCTGGTTGCCATCTTCAGCGAGCAGGAGTCGCAAGCCGCCTACCTGCTGCGCAAACACGAAGTCAGCCGCCTCGATGTGGTCAACTTCATCTCTCACGGAACGCGAAAAGACGAGCCGAATCAGGCATCGGATTCCGGCCATCAGGCCAACAGCGAAGAGCAAGCAGGCGGGGAGGAACGTATGGAAAACTTCACCACCAATCTTAACCAGCTTGCCCGCGTCGGCGGTATTGACCCGCTGATTGGCCGCGAAAAAGAGCTGGAACGGGCGATTCAGGTCCTGTGCCGCCGTCGTAAGAACAACCCGCTGCTGGTGGGGGAATCGGGCGTCGGTAAAACGGCGATTGCCGAAGGGCTGGCCTGGCGTATCGTGCAGGGCGACGTTCCGGAAGTGATCGCCGATTGCACCATCTACTCGCTGGATATCGGTTCCCTGCTGGCCGGGACCAAATACCGTGGTGATTTTGAAAAACGTTTCAAAGCGCTGCTGAAACAGCTGGAGCAGGATACCAACAGCATCCTGTTTATCGACGAGATCCATACCATCATCGGCGCCGGTGCGGCATCCGGTGGCCAGGTGGATGCGGCCAACCTGATCAAACCGCTGCTCTCCAGCGGCAAGATCCGGGTGATTGGCTCGACCACCTACCAGGAGTTCAGCAATATTTTCGAAAAAGACCGCGCCCTGGCGCGTCGCTTCCAGAAAATCGACATTACTGAACCGTCGGTGGAAGAAACAGTCCAGATCATCAACGGCCTGAAACCGAAGTACGAAGCGCACCACGACGTGCGTTATACCGCCAAAGCGGTGCGTGCGGCGGTGGAGCTGGCGGTGAAATATATCAACGACCGTCATCTGCCGGATAAAGCGATTGACGTGATCGACGAAGCGGGCGCGCGTGCGCGTCTGATGCCGGTCAGCAAGCGCAAGAAAACGGTCAACGTGGCGGATATCGAATCCGTGGTGGCCCGCATCGCGCGTATCCCTGAGAAGAGCGTTTCTCAGAGCGACCGCGATACGCTGAAAAACCTCGGCGATCGCCTGAAAATGCTGGTCTTTGGTCAGGATAAAGCCATTGAGGCCTTAACCGAAGCCATTAAGATGGCCCGCGCCGGGCTGGGGCATGAGCACAAGCCAGTCGGTTCTTTCCTGTTCGCCGGCCCGACCGGGGTAGGGAAAACCGAGGTGACGGTCCAACTCTCCAAAGCGCTGGGCATTGAACTGCTGCGCTTTGATATGTCCGAGTATATGGAGCGTCACACCGTCAGTCGTCTGATCGGTGCGCCTCCGGGCTATGTCGGCTTTGACCAGGGCGGCCTGCTCACCGATGCGGTGATTAAGCATCCGCACGCAGTTCTGCTGCTCGATGAGATCGAGAAAGCGCACCCGGACGTCTTTAACCTGCTGCTGCAGGTGATGGATAACGGGACGCTGACCGACAACAACGGGCGCAAAGCGGACTTCCGCAACGTGGTGATGGTGATGACCACCAACGCCGGGGTGCGTGAGACCGAGCGTAAATCCATCGGCCTGATCCACCAGGATAACAGCACCGATGCGATGGAAGAGATCAAGAAGGTCTTTACGCCGGAGTTCCGTAACCGTCTGGACAACATTATCTGGTTCGATCACCTGTCTACCGAGGTGATCCATCAGGTGGTGGATAAGTTCATCGTCGAGCTGCAGGTTCAGCTGGATCAGAAAGGGGTCTCCCTGGAAGTGAGTCAAGAAGCCCGCGACTGGCTGGCTGAGAAAGGCTACGATCGTGCGATGGGTGCGCGTCCGATGGCGCGAGTCATCCAGGACAACCTGAAGAAACCGTTGGCTAACGAACTGCTGTTTGGTTCGCTGGTGGATGGGGGGCAGGTGACCGTGGCGCTGGATCAGGCGAAGAACGAGCTGACGTATGACTTCCAGAGTGCGGCGAAGCATAAGCCGGAAGCGGCTCACTAAGCTTGTTGAGTGTTGATAAAAACCGGGCGATAGCCCGGTTTTTTTATGCCTGCTTTTCACTGCAAGCTCGATCGGTTCCCTCTCCCTTGAGGGAGAGGGTTAGGGTGAGGGGGAATGCGCGCACACTATCGTCAAAATTTTGCGAGGCGTTATCCAGAATTTAAACAGGGATATTGCTGGATAAAACCCCAGTAATAGAATGGCGATGCACCTGCAAAATCAGGTGCCAGGATTGGCGTCCTGACCAAACCTCGGAAATGATGTTGCATGCGCAACTATCAGCGGTTTCGTTCACTCTTTTGAAAGCTGCGGATATAATCCGTACGTTCATATTATGGTGGGCTGGGCCTGGGCTTCTCTGAAGCGCCGATTTTTCCGAGGGTAGTCGGTACGCCAACCTGGTTCAGTCCACCGCCTGAGTTGGCGTTCGGGTGGTCAGCAAAAAATTACTTTCGGAGATTATGATTATGGAAAATTACAGCATCACCCAGCTTTATAGCGAACTCGAACTCAGCACTCCCGATCTCTCCACGCTCGCCGCGCGCTGCAACCTGCTCACCGAAATCCTGGTCGATTGCAATTCGCTGCCGCAGACGCAGCCCGTCTGCCGCTGTCTTGCGGCATACCTGGACGCATTCAGAAGTGAGCTGGAAAAATCGATGACCGATTTCCGCGTGCTGGATGAGGATGAGATACCGCCAGCACACAAACAGGAGTGGCTGCTGGACAGCACCGAAGCCCAGTGCGATTACTGCCAGGCGTTAAACCATGTGCTGCTGGTGTCGCATTTTGACCGCGAAATGCTGCCGCATCTCACCGGCCTGCTGCATGAGATCAGCCATGCGATGCTGGCCGATCTGACGGTGGTGCGTGTCCACTGACGCTACGCATAAAAAAAGGCCGGGATAACCCGGCCTTTAGTATTCTCTCTACGCCATTCGCGGCGAAAAACTCTTAGCGACTACGGAAGACAATGCGGCCTTTGCTCAGGTCGTACGGGGTCAGCTCGACAGTCACTTTGTCGCCCGTCAGAATACGGATATAGTTCTTACGCATTTTACCGGAGATATGCGCGGTAACGACGTGACCGTTTTCCAGTTCTACGCGAAACATGGTGTTAGGCAACGTTTCAAGAACGGTACCCTGCATTTCAATATTGTCTTCTTTGGCCATCTAATCCTCTGGGGTATCACTACCAAGTTTTGAACCGGCAAGATAATGCCGAAATTCATCAATTAAGTAAAGATTTGTGCGTTTAAAACGCAGCAAAGCAGTTTCAGCGTATTACCCGGACGTCACGGTTCGACCGTACGAAAAGCGCATACGTAAAGGGGAGGTGGCAGGATAAACGATAGGGCGTTATCGGATGCGAACTATTCCCAAACGGCGGCGGGGCAACAGGCAGAACCTACTCTGCGGCAGAATTATAGCACCTTGAGGAAAAATATGCGGAAAACATTTATCTCTGGGGCGTAAATAACGTGCCGGGGACCCAGAAATTCTGCGGTAATTTCTGCATGCGCAGCGTTGCCAGCTGCGCCAGATATTCATGGCGGGAGATCTCAACCGCACCCAGCGAGGCGGTATGCTCGTTCAGCACCTGACAATCCATCAACTGGCCGCCGTTGCGGGTAAAGCGTTCGCAGAAAACCAGCAGCGCGGTTTTGGAGGCATTCACCGCGCGGCTGAACATCGACTCGCCGCAAAACAGGGTGCCCTGCGCCACGCCGTACATTCCGCCCACCAGCTCGTCCTTATCCCACACCTCAATCGAGTGGGCGTAACCCAGCTCGTGCAGGCGGTGATAGGCGGTGATCACCTCAGGAGTGATCCATGTCCCTTCAAAGCGATCGGCGGCACACCCCTCAATCACCTGACCAAACGCGTGATTGAGGGTGACGCGATAGGGGGAGCGGGCGTGAAAGCGCTTCATGCTGCGGCTGATATGAAACTGTGCGGGCCACAGAACGGCGCGGGGATCGGGCGACCACCATAAGATTGGATCGCCGGGTGAAAACCACGGAAAAATCCCCCGCTGGTAGGCCATTAACAGACGCGACGGGCTCAGATCGCCGCCCAGGGCCAGCAAACCATTAGGTTCGCGCAGCGCCCCTTCCGGAGAAGGGAACGCAAGAGAATGACGAGAGAGCTGGACCAGGCGCATGACAACAAAACTCCAGTACGCGAAGTGGGGATCGGTTCAAATATAGACTACAGACGCTGTTTGAACTGGTAGTAGCGACCCTGTTTTGCCAACAGTTCTGCGTGACTACCTTGCTCAATAATCTGTCCGTTGTCCATCACAATAATTTGATCGAAATCCACCAGACCGCGCAGGCGATGCGTCACCATCAGCACCGTTTTGCCCTGCATCTCTTTTTCCAGTAAATCAAGGATTTGCCGCTCTGTTGTGGCGTCAAGCCCCTCGGTAGGTTCGTCCAGTAACATCAGGGGCGCATCGTGCAGCAGCGCGCGCGCAATTGCCAGGCGACGCAGTTCCCCGCCGGAGAGCTGACGACCCCCTTCACCGAGCCAGCTGTTCAGCCCCTCGTCTTCCAGCAGCTTGTGCAGACCCACCTTTTCCAGTATCGCGGTTAATAGATCATCGCCAGTGCCGGGGGCGGCTAACAGCAGGTTATCACGCAGGGTAGCGCTGAAAAGATGGACCCGCTGCGGTACCACGCTCACCGTTTTACGCAGCGCGGACTCGCTCATCTCTGATACAGGGGTATCGTTGAACAGGATCTGGCCCTGAGCCGGATCCCATGCCCGGGTCAGGAGTTGCAGCAGGGTCGACTTCCCGCAGCCGGTGCGACCCAGCACCGCAACGTGCGCGCCTGCGGGGATGGTCAGGTTAATATGGTCCAGCGCCGGTTGCGCCTGGCCTTCATACGCAAAGCTGACATCCGCCAGTCGGAGGGCCAGGTGCTCAGGCACGTCGGACAGGGTGGTGCTGAACGTTACTTCCGGTTGCTGACCGGTGATCTGGGTGATGCGCAGCGCGGATGCCACCACCTGGCCCAGATGCTGAAAGGCTCCGGTCACCGGCGCCAGCGCTTCAAACGCCGCCAGCGCACAGAAGACAAACAGCGCAATGAGCGGGCCCGGCTGGGTGTTACCGCCCACGCCGCCGGACGCCAACCACAGCATCGCCATCACGGCGATCCCGCCAATCAACAGCATCAACGCCTGGGACAGAGCCGTCAGCTCCGACTGTTTGCGCTGGGCTTCGTGCCAGTTCAGCTCGGTATTTTCCATCTGCGCCCGGTAGCGACGGCTGGCGCCAAAAATCGTCAGCTCTGCCTGACCCTGCAGCCAGCCCGTCAGCTGCTGGCGATATTCGCCGCGCAGACGGGTCAGGTTTTCACCGGTCGGCTTCCCGGCGCGGTAAAACAGCGGCGGCAGCAGAAACAGCGTCAGAATCATGATCCCGCCGAGCACCAGAGCGATGTTGACGTCCAGCAGGCTCAGCCCGAGTGTAACAACCACAATCACCACCAGCGCCCCTACCAGCGGGGAGATAACGCGCAGGTAAAGATGATCGAGGGTATCGACATCCGCGACGACGCGGTTCAGCAGTTCACCCTGGCGATAGCGCGCCAGCCCGGCAGGGGAGAGGGGCAGCAGCTTGCTGAAGGTGGTGACGCGCAGGTGCTGCAGCACGCGGAAGGTGGCGTCATGGCTGACCAGACGCTCGAAGTAGCGCCCGGCGGTGCGGGTGATGGCCGTGCCGCGCACCCCTGCAGCAGGCAGCATATAGTTGAAGCTGTATAGCCCGGCAAACCCGGCGACCGCGGAGGCAGAGAGGAACCAGCCCGAAAGGGTTAACAGGCCGATACTGGCCAGCAGGGTGATGATCGCCAGCACCACGCCAAGGATCAGCATCCATTTGTGGCGCATATAGAGCGCCAGATAAGGCAGTAAAGCGCGCATCAGATCTCCTCCTGACGGTTCGCCAGCAGAGCCGCAAACGGCCCCTGTGCCGCTGCGAGCGTGGCGTAATCGCCCTGCTCGACAAGCTGTCCGTTGTCCATGACCCAGATCTGATCCCAGTGGGCAATGCCCTCCAGCTGGTGGGTCACCATCAGCGTAGTTTGCTGCTGCGAGGCGGCATCCAGGGCCAGCATTACGCGCTGTTCGCTGTGCGCATCCAGGCTGGCAGCGGGTTCATCCAGGAGTAAAAGCTGGCAGGGGTTGAGCAGGGCGCGGGCCACGGCGATACGCTGTGCCTGACCGACGGACAGCCCCGCCGACTGATCGCCGACAATCGTATCTACCCCGTTTGGCAGCAGGGGCAGGAATTCACTCACCCAGGCGCGATCGAGCACCGACTGCAGCTCTTCGTCGCTGGCATCCGGGCGCGCCAGCAGCACGTTTTCTCGCAGCGTGGCCGCCGGAAGCTGCGGGTTCTGACCCACCCAGCTTAAATGGGTGCGCCATTCATCAGGATCGAGCGCAGAGAGTTCGGCCTGATTGATGCGCAGCGAGCCGCTGTAGGCCATAAAACCGGATAGGGCATTCAGGAGCGAGCTCTTGCCCGAGCCGCTGGTGCCCACCAGCACCACCCGCTGACCTCCCGCGAGGCTGAAGTTCAATGGCCCCGCCAGCACCTTGCCCTCCGGCGACAGCACGCAGAAATCTTCTGCGTCAATGCTAACCGGTTTACTGGTGTTCAGGGTCACGTCCCCGCGCTGCGGATGGGCCAGCGGTGTTTCGAGGAACGTTTTCAGGCTATCGGCCGCGCCCACGGCCTGGGCCTTCGCATGATAGAAGGTGCCCAGATCGCGCAGCGGCTGGAAGAACTCCGGCGCCAGAATCAATGTCAGGAAGCCCGCTGAGAGGGTCACGGCGGTGCCGTAATGTCCAAAATCGAGGGCGCCCAGGTAGGAGAAACCAAAATAGACGGCGACCAGCGCAATCGACAGGGAGGTAAAGAACTCCAGCACCCCGGAGGATAAGAACGCCAGGCGTAACACCTCCATGGTGCGCTGACGGAAGTCCTGGGAGGCGTGGCGGATGTTGTCGGTTTCGGCTTCACCGCGACCAAAAATACGCAACGTTTCCATGCCGCGCAGACGGTCGAGGAAGTGACCGCTGAGACGACCCAGGGCCAGGAAGTTACGGCGATTGGCATCGGCGGCACCCATGCCGACCATCGCCATAAATAGCGGGATCAGCGGGGCGGTGCCCAGCAGGATCAGCGCCGCAACCCAGTTATACGGGAAAATCGCGAGTACGATCAGCACGGGAACGAATACGGCCAGCGCCATCTGCGGCAGATAGCGGGCGTAGTAGTCATGCATATCGTCGATTTGCTCGAGGATAAGCGTTGCCCAACTGCCGGCGGGTTTGCCCTGAATCCAGGCGGGGCCGGCTTCCTGCAATCTGTCGAGCACCTGACGGCGAATTTCGTAGCGAATATTCTGCCCGGCATGAAAACCCACGCGCTCACGCAGCCAGACGACCCAGGCACGCAGAATAAAGACCAGAATCAGCACAATGAAAGGCAGCAACAACGCCTCGCGTGGGATGTTTTCCATGATCATATGGTTAAGAATGCGGGCCAGCAGCCATGCCTGACCGACAATCAACACGCCGCTGATAAACCCTAAAAGACGGGAAATATTCAGCCAGCGGCGGGAAAGAACGCTTTGCTGTTTAAGCCAGCGTGTTAACTCTTGTTGACGGGTTTTTTCCATTGCGTGCTTTGCAGGTGATGTTATTAGGTATTGGGCACGGCAATGTTACATCGCAGAGACAATAAAGGCGACTTATCGCCGCCTTTTTTACGTTTGTTGCTGATTTGTAAAAATTATTTACTCTGATCGGCCAGTCCGTCGAGATAACGTTCTGCATCCAGCGCCGCCATACAACCGGTGCCCGCAGAGGTGATCGCCTGACGATAAATGTGGTCCATCACGTCGCCCGCAGCGAACACGCCCGGGATGCTGGTCTGGGTCGCATTGCCGTGGATCCCGGACTGCACTTTGATGTAGCCGTTTTCCAGTTCCAGCTGACCGTCGAAGATCGCGGTGTTCGGGCTGTGGCCGATAGCCACAAACAGACCCGCCACTTCGAGGGTTTCGACGTTGTCAGTGTTGCGGGTATCGCGGATACGCAGACCGGCCACGCCCATCTGATCGCCGGTCACTTCTTCCAGGGTGCGGTGGGTGTGCAGCACAATATTGCCGCTGGCCACTTTGTCCATCAGACGCTTGATCAGGATTTTTTCCGCGCGGAAGGTATCACGGCGGTGAATGAGGTGCACTTCAGAGGCGATATTCGCCAGGTACAGTGCCTCTTCCACAGCGGTGTTGCCGCCGCCGATGACCGCGACCTTCTGGTTGCGATAGAAGAAACCGTCGCAGGTGGCGCAGGCGGAAACGCCGCGACCTTTAAAGGCTTCTTCAGACGGCAGGCCCAGATAACGGGCAGAGGCGCCGGTCGCAATGATGAGCGCGTCGCAGGTATATTCCGCGTTGTCACCGGTAAGACGGAACGGACGGTTTTGCAGATCGACCTTGTTGATGTGGTCAAAAATGATTTCAGTATCAAATTTGGTGGCATGCTCGTGCATGCGCTCCATCAGCAGCGGTCCGGTCAGGCCTTCAGGATCGCCTGGCCAGTTTTCCACTTCGGTAGTGGTAGTCAGCTGACCGCCTTTTTCCATGCCCGTAATCAGTACCGGTTGCAGGTTAGCGCGAGCAGCGTAGACCGCAGCGGTGTATCCCGCAGGTCCGGAACCAAGGATGAGAAGTTTACTGTGTTTGGCCGTGCCCATGAGAACCCCATTGTTGTTGGCAGACATTTTCCCGGATTGTAGGGAATTTATGGCCGTAAAAAAAGGGCGCAGCGATTTTGTTAACGATATGTGTAATAGAAATGGCCAATCAACGGCGAGGCAGGGAAAGTGATTTTATAACAATAATCATGGCTAATCGCTCGAAACGACGGCGATAAAATGAGGATTAATCGCCGGACGTAATGAATATCCGGCATGTTGTACTAAAAATCGATGTTTTGCTTTGACAATCCCCTGCGCTTTTGCGAAAACATTCAAGGAAGAAAAAAAACGGTCTTTGTGTAACGCATAGTCATGCACAAAATCACCATTTTTACCGGGTCAGCGAAATCTACGCATGGTGTGGACAGATGCCATACGTGATGTTGATGGCCGCCTCTGGGCAACGGTCTTCATACCACATAAACCCCAATCGAATCGCGCAAACTATAAAACAGGCGATGCGATTAACCGCGGGGAAAGACTCTGAACAGTGAAGTGCACAGGGTCCTGGCAGGAGTTAGGGAAGGAATACAGAGAGACAATAATAATGGTAGATAGCAAGAAGCGCCCTGGCAAAGATCTCGACCGTATCGATCGTAACATTCTTAATGAATTGCAAAAGGATGGGCGTATTTCCAACGTCGAGCTTTCAAAACGTGTGGGACTTTCCCCGACGCCATGCCTCGAGCGTGTGCGCCGACTGGAAAGACAGGGTTTTATTCAGGGCTATACAGCGCTGCTGAACCCGCATTATCTGGATGCCTCACTTCTGGTATTTGTTGAGATTACTCTGAATCGTGGTGCGCCGGATGTGTTTGAGCAGTTCAATTCCGCCGTACAAAAACTGGAAGAAATTCAAGAGTGTCATCTGGTTTCCGGTGATTTCGACTACCTGTTGAAAACCCGCGTACCTGATATGTCTGCATACCGTAAGCTGCTGGGCGAAACCCTGCTGCGACTGCCTGGCGTGAACGACACCCGTACCTACGTGGTAATGGAAGAAGTCAAACAGAGCAATCGTCTGGTTATTAAGACGCGCTAACACGGAACAGGTGCATTATCAGCGTACTTTGATTACACTCCTGGTAATCCATACAGCAACAGTGTCGGGCCTCCCGGCACTGTTGTCCGTTTAGCACTCAGGCAGGAATTGCCTGATACCTGGAGAGCCTGTTTTGAGCCAGGAATATACCGAAGACAAAGAAGTCAATTTAACCAAGCTCAGCAGTGGGCGCCGACTCCTTGAGGCGTTACTGATCCTTGTTGCTCTTTTTGCCGTCTGGTTGATGGCAGCCTTACTCAGTTTCAATCCCTCCGATCCCAGCTGGTCACAGACCGCATGGCACGAGCCTATCCATAATTTAGGCGGCGTACCGGGCGCCTGGCTGGCGGATACGCTGTTCTTTATCTTTGGCGTGATGGCCTACACCCTTCCCGTCATCATTATTGGTGGTTGTTGGTTTGCCTGGCGCCATCGCCAGAACGATGACTACATCGACTATTTTGCCGTTTCGCTGCGCCTGATTGGTGCGCTGGCGCTGATCCTCACCTCCTGCGGTCTGGCGTCCATTAACGCCGATGACATCTGGTACTTTGCCTCCGGCGGGGTGATTGGCAGCCTGCTGAGTACCGCGCTGCAGCCGATGCTGCACAGCAGCGGTGGCACCATCGCGCTGCTCTGCGTCTGGGGCGCAGGGCTGACGCTGTTTACCGGCTGGTCATGGGTCAGCATTGCTGAAAAAATTGGCAGCGTGATCCTGAATATCCTGACCTTTGCCAGCAACCGTACCCGTCGCGATGACACCTGGGTCGACGAAGAGTACGAAGACGATGACTACGACGAAGCCGAGCCGAGCCCCGCGCGTCGTGAATCCCGTCGCGCCCGCATTATGCGTGGCGCGCTGGCGCGCCGTAAGCGCATGGCCGAGAAGTTCGCGAATCCATTAGGTCGCAAGACGGATGCAGCCTTGTTCTCCGGGAAACGGATGGACGACGAAGAGGTGGCATACAGCGCCCGCGGCGTGGCCGCCGATCCGGATGATGTCCTGTTCTCCGGCAATCGTGCGCTGGCCTCCGACTATGATGAGTACGATCCGCTGCTCAACGGTCACTCGGTGGCTGAGCCGCTTGCCGCCGCTGCCGCAGCGACCACCGCCACTCAGGCCTTTGCTGCCCCGGTTGATCCGGTGACCCCGCCAACGCCATCGATGCCGGATGCCCATCTGCAGCCGCCTGCGGTTGAATGGCAAGCGGAACCCGCAGCGCCAGCCGCGCCGATCTATGCGGAGCCACAACCTTATGCCGCCGTCGCGCCGCAGGAGCAGTGGCAGCCGCCTTATCAACCTGAACCGGTGTACGCGCAGCCGCAGTACGAACAACCGCAGCATGTGCAACCGCAGTACGAGCAGCCTCAGTACGAGCAGCCTCAGTATGAGCAACCTCAGTACGAGCAGCCTCAATACGAGCAGCCACAGCAGTATGAACCGCAGCAGGCCGTCTATCAGCCTGAGCCGGTCGTCGAGGCGCCGCCGGTTGAAGAGGTGAAACCGACCCGTCCGCCGCTTTACTACTTCGAAGAAGTGGAAGAGAAACGTGCCCGTGAGCGCGAGCAGCTTGCGGCCTGGTATCAGCCAGTGCCCGAGGCGGTACAAGAACCTGCCCCGGTAAAAGCTGCTGAGATCCCATCTATTCCTGTCCCGGCCGTAGAGCCTGCATCCGTTGTCGCACCGGTGGCGGCAAGCGTGCAGCAGGCAACAGCCGCAGGAGCCGCTGCGGCCAGCGCTGCAGCACCATTATTCAGCCTGGCGACCAGTGGCGCACCGCGTCCACAGGTAAAAGAGGGCATTGGTCCACAGCTGCCGCGTCCTAACCGCGTACGCGTTCCAACTCGCCGTGAACTGGCCTCGTATGGCATCAAGCTGCCTTCTCAGCGAATGGCGGAAGAGGAAGCACGTAAAGCCGGGAGTCAGCAGTATGATGACGGCCAGTACGACGATGATGTCGATGAAATGCAGCAGGATGAGCTGGCTCGCCAGTTCGCCCAGCAGCAACAGCAGCGTTATGGCGAGGAGTACCAGCCTGAGCCACAGCAATATCAGGCCCAGGACAACGAAGATGATGCCGCCGAGGCGGAGCTGGCTCGCCAGTTTGCTGCCACGCAGCAGCAGCGTTACGCCGGGGAACAACCGACAGGGGCGAACCCGTTCTCGCTGGCGGATTTTGAATTCTCACCGATGAAAGATCTGGTGGATGATACGCCGAGTGAACCGCTGTTCACGCCAGGGGTAATGCCGGAAGCCGAGCCGCCGCGCCAGGCGTTCACGCCGCCGCAGCCTGCACAGCCGCAGCAGTACGCGCAGCCACAACAGCCTGCACAGCCGCAGCAGTATGCGCAGCCTCAGCAGCCTGTACAGCCGCAGCAATATGCGCAACCTCAGCAGCCTGTACAGCCGCAGCAATACGCGCAACCTCAGCAGCCTGCACAGCAGCAACCTGCGGTTCAGCCTCCACCGCAGCAGCAGAGCCTGATCCATCCGTTACTGATGCGTAACGGTGACAGCCGTCCGCTGCAGAGACCGACCACGCCGCTGCCGTCATTTGACCTGCTAACACCGCCGCCAACGGAAGTCGAGCCGGTTGATACCTTCGCCCTGGATCAGATGGCGCGCCTGGTTGAACTCCGCCTGGCCGATTTCCGTATTAAAGCGGATGTGGTGAATTATTCACCGGGTCCGGTGATCACCCGTTTCGAGCTGAATCTGGCCCCGGGTGTGAAAGCCGCGCGTATTTCCAACCTCTCCCGCGACCTGGCGCGTTCGCTGTCCACCGTGGCCGTACGCGTGGTCGAGGTTATTCCGGGCAAACCTTATGTTGGCCTGGAGCTGCCGAACAAAAAACGTCAGACCGTTTACCTGCGCGAAGTGCTGGATCACGCTAAATTCCGCGATAACCCGTCGCCGCTGAGCGTGGTGCTGGGTAAAGACATCGCCGGTGAACCGGTGGTGGCCGATCTGGCGAAAATGCCGCACCTGCTGGTGGCAGGTACCACAGGCTCCGGTAAGTCTGTCGGCGTGAACGCCATGATCCTCAGCATCCTCTATAAAGCGCAGCCAGAAGATGTGCGCTTCATCATGATCGACCCGAAAATGCTGGAACTGTCGGTATACGAAGGCATTCCGCATCTGCTGACCGAAGTCGTGACCGACATGAAAGATGCCGCCAACGCCCTGCGCTGGAGCGTCAACGAGATGGAGCGCCGCTACAAGCTGATGTCCGCGCTGGGCGTGCGTAACCTCGCGGGTTATAACGAGATCATCGCCGAAGCGGCGAAGATGGGACGTCCGATCCCGGATCCGTACTGGAAGCCGGGCGACAGCATGGATGCCGAGCATCCGGTGCTGGAAAAACTGCCGTACATCGTGGTGCTGGTGGACGAGTTTGCCGACCTGATGATGACCGTCGGTAAGAAGGTGGAAGAGCTGATCGCCCGCCTGGCGCAGAAAGCGCGTGCCGCGGGCATCCACCTGGTGCTGGCGACCCAGCGTCCGTCGGTGGATGTGATCACCGGCCTGATTAAGGCCAACATCCCGACCCGTATCGCCTTTACCGTGTCGAGCAAAATCGACTCCCGTACCATTCTCGACCAGGGGGGCGCGGAATCGCTGCTCGGTATGGGGGATATGCTTTACTCCGGCCCGAACTCCACCTCTCCGGTGCGTGTCCATGGTGCCTTTGTGCGTGACCAGGAAGTGCATGCCGTGGTGCAGGACTGGAAAGCGCGCGGTCGTCCGCAGTATGTCGATGGCATCACCTCTGACAGCGAAAGCGAAGGCGGCGGTGGTGGCGGCGCGGATAGCGGTGAAGAGCTCGATCCACTGTTCGATCAGGCCGTTAACTTCGTCACCGAGAAACGCAAAGCCTCCATCTCCGGGGTTCAGCGCCAGTTCCGTATCGGCTACAACCGCGCGGCGCGTATCATTGAGCAGATGGAAGCGCAGGGCATCGTCAGCGAGCAGGGGCACAACGGCAACCGTGAAGTACTGGCCCCGCCGCCGTTTGAATAATCCCCCCTCGATTGCAAAGATGGGTAAATCAGCAATAATTAAGCATTTTCTTCTGTCGCCTGCCTGCGGGCAGGTCCAGAATAGTTGACAGAAAACCCCCATTTCGGGATGACGCTTTGTAAGGACTACCAATGAAAAAAATTGCAATCACCTGTGCATTACTGACCAGCGTTGTGGCGAGCAGCGTCTGGGCTGACGCCGCCAGCGACCTGAAAAACCGTCTGGATAAAGTGAGCAGCTTCCACGCCAGCTTCACCCAGAAAGTGACTGACGGCAGCGGCAATGCGGTGCAGGAAGGTCAGGGTGACCTGTGGGTGAAACGTCCAAATCTGTTCAACTGGCACATGACCCAGCCGGACGAAAGCATTCTGGTGTCCGACGGGAAAACCCTGTGGTTCTTCAACCCGTTTGTTGAGCAGGCTACGGCGACCTGGCTGAAAGATGCCGCCAGCAACACGCCGTTTATGCTGATTGCCCGTAACCAGTCCAGCGACTGGCAGCAGTACAACATCAAACAGAACGGCGATGACTTCGTGCTGACCCCGAAAGGCAGCAGCGGCAACCTGAAGCAGTTCACCATTAACGTCAGCACTAATGGGACCATCAATCAATTCGGTGCGGTTGAGCAGGACGATCAGCGCAGTAGCTATCAGCTGAAATCCCAGCAGAACGGGACGGTTGATGCATCCAAATTCACCTTTACCCCGCCGAAGGGCGTGACGGTGGATGACCAACGTAATAAGTAAGAGGCGTGCGTGAGCAACCTGTCGCTCGATTTTTCAGATAATGCGTTTCAACCTCTGGCCGCCCGTATGCGGCCAGAAAATTTAGCGCAGTATATTGGCCAGCAGCACCTGCTGGCTGCGGGCAAACCCTTGCCACGCGCCATTGAGGCCGGGCATCTGCACTCCATGATCCTCTGGGGGCCGCCAGGCACTGGTAAAACGACGCTGGCGGAAGTGATTGCCCGCTATGCCGATGCCGACGTCGAGCGTATCTCCGCCGTCACCTCCGGGGTGAAGGAGATCCGCGAAGCCATCGAGCGTGCCCGCCAGAACCGTAACGCCGGTCGCCGCACTATCCTGTTTGTCGATGAGGTCCACCGCTTCAACAAGAGCCAGCAGGATGCTTTCCTGCCGCACATTGAAGACGGCACTATCACCTTTATCGGTGCGACCACTGAAAACCCCTCGTTTGAACTCAACTCTGCACTGTTGTCCCGCGCCCGCGTCTATCTCCTGAAATCGTTAACCACTGAAGACATTGAGCAGGTGCTGACCCAGGCGATGGACGATAAGGCCCGGGGCTACGGCAGCCAGAATATTGTGCTGCCAGACGATACCCGTCGCGCCATTGCTGAGCTGGTGAACGGGGATGCGCGCCGGGCGCTGAATACCCTGGAGATGATGGCCGATATGGCCGAAGCCGACGACAGCGGCAAGCGGGTATTGCTCCCGGCGCTGCTGACCGAAATCGCCGGGGAACGCAGTGCGCGCTTTGATAACAAAGGTGACCGTTTCTACGACCTGATCTCAGCGCTGCATAAATCGGTGCGCGGCAGCGCGCCCGATGCCGCGCTCTACTGGTATGCGCGCATTATTACCGCCGGGGGCGATCCGCTGTACGTGGCCCGTCGCTGTCTGGCGATTGCCTCGGAAGATGTCGGCAATGCCGACCCGCGTGCCATGCAGGTGGCGCTATCAGCCTGGGACTGCTTCACCCGCGTCGGGCCCGCTGAAGGCGAGCGCGCCATCGCCCAGGCGATTGTCTATCTGGCCTGCGCCCCGAAAAGCAATGCGGTCTACACCGCATTCAAAGCGGCGATGTCCGATGCCCGCGAACGCCCTGATTACGATGTACCTGACCACTTACGTAATGCCCCGACCAAACTGATGAAAGAGATGGGCTATGGTCAGCAATATCGCTACGCCCACGACGAGCCCAACGCCTACGCCGCCGGGGAGGAGTATTTCCCGCAGGAAATGGCACAAACACGCTATTATCGCCCGACAAACAGAGGCCTTGAGGGCAAGATTGGTGAAAAGCTCACCTGGCTTGCCGGACAGGATCAAAATAGCCCTATAAAACGCTACCGTTAGGGCTATCGTTGCGGTAATGTTGGCAATGTATCTGATGACCGCAGGCTGCGGTCATTTCCTCCTATTTTTTAATTCGATAAGCACAGGATAAGCATGCTCGATCCCAATCTGCTGCGTAACGAGCCAGACGCAGTCGCTGAAAAACTGGCACGCCGGGGCTTTAAACTGGATGTAGATAAGCTGCGCGCTCTTGAAGAGCGTCGTAAAGTTCTGCAGGTACAAACCGAAAACTTGCAGGCAGAGCGTAACTCTCGATCGAAATCCATCGGCCAGGCGAAAGCGCGCGGGGAAGACATTGAGCCATTACGCCTGGAAGTGAACAAACTCGGTGAAGAACTGGATCAGGCGAAAGCGGATCTGGACGTTCTTCAGGCCGAGATTCGTGATATCGCGCTGGCGATCCCGAACACCCCTGACGACAGCGTCCCTGTCGGTAAAGACGAAGATGACAACGTCGAAGTGAAACGCTGGGGCACCCCACGCGAGTTCGATTTCGAGGTTCGCGATCACGTCACGCTGGGCGAAATGCACGCGGGGCTCGATTTTGCGGCGGCCGTTAAGCTGACCGGTTCCCGCTTCGTGGTCATGAAAGGCCAGATTGCCCATCTGCACCGTGCGCTGGCCCAGTTTATGCTGGATCTGCACACCGAGCAGCACGGCTACAGCGAAACCTACGTTCCGTATCTGGTTAACCACGATACGCTGTACGGTACTGGCCAGCTGCCGAAATTTGCCGGCGATCTGTTCCATACCCGTCCGCTGGACGAAGAGGCCGACAGCAGCAACTACGCGCTGATCCCAACCGCAGAAGTGCCGCTGACCAACCTCGTACGTGATGAGATCATCGACGAAGACGACCTGCCGATCAAACTGACCGCACACTCACCGTGCTTCCGTTCTGAAGCTGGCTCTTATGGCCGTGATACCCGTGGTCTGATCCGTATGCACCAGTTCGACAAAGTTGAGATGGTACAGATTGTGCGTCCGGAAACCTCTATGGAGGCGCTGGAAGAGATGACCGGTCACGCGGAAAAAGTGCTTGAGCTGCTGGGTCTGCCGTACCGCCGCATGGCGCTGTGCACCGGCGATATGGGCTTTGGCGCCTGCAAAACCTTCGATCTGGAAGTGTGGGTTCCGGCGCAGGGCACTTATCGTGAAATCTCCTCCTGCTCTAACGTGGGCGATTTCCAGGCGCGTCGTATGCAGGCACGCTGCCGCAGCAAGTCCGCTAAGCAAACCCGCCTGGTGCACACCCTGAACGGCTCCGGCCTGGCAGTGGGTCGTACCTTGGTGGCAGTGCTGGAAAACTACCAGCAGGCTGACGGTCGTATCGAAATTCCTGAAGTTCTGCGCCCTTACATGAAAGGCCAGCAGTACATCGGCTAATCTGCCTTAACATAAAAAAAGCGCCTGCGGGCGCTTTTTTTATGCCCCGCTTTTGACATCAGGCAATACCCCCTCCCTCCAAAGGGGTAATACTCTCCAGGCAGTTGATTAGCATAAACCTCTGCTAATGCAATCACTCCTTTATATAAATAACTATATAGCGGTTGCTGCCGCACAGGGATCTTTGTGAGCAATCAAAGTGAGAGTCTATGAAAATAAAAACGCCTGATGCCTTGCTGGCTGCCGAGGTTAGCCGTCGCGGGCTGATGAAAACCACCGCGATTGGCGGCCTGGCAGTTGCCAGTAGCGCATTGTCTTTGCCTTTTTCACGTCTGACGTCTGCGGCTGAAGCCGTTGCTGCCGTGAAGCCGGATGAAAAGGTGGTCTGGAGCGCCTGTACGGTGAACTGTGGCAGTCGCTGCCCGTTGCGAATGCATGTCATCGACGGTGAGATCAAATACGTTGAGACCGACAATACCGGGGATGATAACTACGAGGGGTTACATCAGGTGCGCGCCTGTCTGCGCGGCCGTTCGATGCGCCGTCGCGTCTATAACCCGGATCGCCTGAAATACCCGATGAAACGTGTCGGCAAGCGCGGGGAGGGCAAATTCGAGCGTATCAGCTGGGACGAGGCCTTCGATACCATTGCCAGCAATATGCAGCGCCTGATTAAAGACTACGGCAACGAGTCTATCTACCTTAACTACGGCACCGGCACCCTCGGCGGAACCTTGACCCGCTCCTGGCCGCCGGGCAAAACCCTGATTGCCCGCCTGATGAACTGCTGCGGGGGCTACCTCAACCATTACGGTGACTACTCTACCGCGCAGATTGCTGCAGGCCTCAACTACACCTACGGCGGCTGGGCCGATGGCAACAGCCCGTCGGATATCGAAAACAGCCAGCTGGTGGTGCTGTTCGGCAACAACCCCGGCGAAACGCGAATGAGCGGCGGCGGGGTGACCTACTACGTCGAACAGGCACGACAAAAATCGAATGCCCGGATGATCGTCATCGACCCACGCTACACCGACACCGGGGCAGGGCGCGAGGATGAGTGGATCCCGATCCGCCCGGGAACCGATGCGGCGCTGATCTCTGCCCTGGCCTGGGTGATGATCGAGGAGAATCTCGTCGATCAGCCATTCCTCGATAAATACTGCGTTGGCTACGATGAGAAAACGCTGCCGGAAGGCGCGCCGGCGAACGGCCACTACAAAGCCTATATTCTTGGTCAGGGCAACGATGGGATCGCCAAAACCCCGGCCTGGGCTGCGGCCATTACCGGTATTCCTGAAGCGCGTATCGTGAAGCTGGCGCGTGAAATCGCCGGGGCGAAACCAGCCTTTATCTCCCAGGGCTGGGGTCCGCAGCGTCATGCCAATGGCGAGCTGGTGTCGCGTGCTATCGCCATGCTGGCGATTCTGACCGGCAACGTGGGGATCAATGGGGGCAACAGCGGGGCGCGTGAAGGCTCGTACTCCCTGCCGTTTGTGCGCATGCCAACCCTGGAAAATCCGGTTCAGACCAGTATCTCAATGTTTATGTGGACCGACGCTATCGAACGCGGCCCGGAGATGACCGCCACCCGCGATGGGGTGCGCGGCAAAGAGAAGCTCGACGTACCGATCAAGATGATCTGGAACTACGCCGGGAACTGTCTGATCAACCAGCACTCACAGATCAACCGCACCCACGATATTCTGCAGGACGACAAAAAATGCGAGCTGATTGTGGTGGTGGATTGCCATATGACCTCGTCGGCGAAATATGCCGATATCCTGCTGCCGGACTGCACCGCCTCTGAACAGATGGACTTCGCCCTGGATGCTTCCTGCGGCAACATGTCGTACGTGATTTTTGCCGATCAGGCGATTAAACCGCGTTTTGAGTGCAAAACCATCTATGAGATGACCACTGAACTGGCAAAACGCATGGGCGTTGAGCGGCAGTTTACTGAAGGCCGCACCCAGGAAGGGTGGATGCGTCACCTGTATGAGCAGTCGCGCCAGGCTATTCCGGAGTTGCTGCCGTTTGATGAGTTCCGTCAGCAGGGCATGTTCAAGCAGCGTGACCCGGAAGGGCATCACGTGGCCTATAAAGCCTTCCGCGCCGATCCCGCCGCGAATCCTCTCACCACGCCGTCAGGTAAAATTGAGATCTACTCCGCAGAACTGGCGCAGATCGCCGCGACCTGGGAGCTGGAGCAGGGCGATGTGATCGATCCACTCCCGGTCTACAGCCCGGGCTTTGAGAACTACGACGATCCGCAGAGCAAAGATTTCCCGCTGCAGCTCACCGGCTTCCACTACAAAGCGCGCACCCACTCCACTTACGGCAACGTTGACGTGCTGAAGGCGGCCTGTCGGCAGGAGATCTGGATCAACCCGCTGGACGCGCAGCGCCGCGGGATCGCCAACGGCGACCGGGTGCGGATCTTCAACGGGCGAGGCGAAGTGCATATCGAAGCCAAAGTGACGCCGCGCATCCTGCCGGGTGTGGTGGCGTTAGGCGAAGGGGCCTGGTACAACCCGGACGCGAACCGCGTCGATCAGGCAGGCTGCATTAACGTGCTGACCACCCAACGCCCGTCGCCGCTGGCAAAAGGCAACCCCTCTCACAGTAACCTGGTTCAGGTTGAAAAGGCGTAAGGAGTAGCTGATGACCACTCAGTATGGATTTTTTATTGATTCCAGCCGCTGCACCGGGTGCAAAACCTGCGAACTGGCGTGCAAGGATTACAAGGACCTGACCCCGGACGTCAGCTTCCGCCGCATCTATGAGTACGCGGGCGGCGACTGGCAGGAGGACAACGGGGTCTGGCAGCAGAATGTGTTTGCTTACTATCTCTCCATCGCCTGCAACCACTGCGAGGATCCGGCCTGCACCAAAGTCTGCCCCAGCGGGGCGATGCACAAGCGCGACGACGGCTTTGTGGTGGTGAATGAGGATGTCTGCATCGGGTGTCGCTACTGCCATATGGCCTGCCCGTACGGCGCCCCGCAGTACAACGCCGCCAAAGGCCATATGACCAAGTGTGACGGCTGCCATGAGCGTGTCGCCGACGGTAAAAAACCAATCTGCGTCGAGTCCTGCCCGCTGCGGGCCCTGGACTTCGGCCCGATTGAGGAGTTGCGTCAGAAACACGGCAAGCTGGCCGCCGTCGCCCCGCTGCCGTCGGCGCACTTCACGAAGCCGAGTATCGTCATTAAACCCAATGCCAACAGCCGACCCACGGGTGATACCACCGGCTATCTGGCCAATCCGAAGGAGGTGTGAGATGGGAAGCGGATGGCATGAATGGCCGTTAATGATTTTTACGGTTTTCGGACAGTGTGTGGCGGGCGGTTTTATCGTTCTCGCCCTGGCGTTGTTAAAAGGCGATCTGAACAGGGAGCAACAGCAGCGGCTGGTGTTGAGCATGTTTGGTCTGTGGGTGCTGATGGGGATCGGCTTTATTGCCTCCACGCTGCACCTCGGTTCGCCTATGCGCGCGTTCAACTCTCTGAATCGTGTAGGGGCGTCTTCCCTCAGCAACGAGATCGCCAGCGGGGCGATCTTCTTTGCGGTCGGGGGCCTGGGCTGGCTGCTGGCGGTACTGAAAAAACTGCCGGCAGGCTTACGCACTCTGTGGCTGATTGTGACCATGGTGCTGGGCGTGGTGTTCGTCTGGATGATGGTGCGGGTCTATAACACCATCGACACGGTCCCGACCTGGTACAGCGTCTGGACGCCGATGAGCTTCTTCCTGACCCTGTTTATCGGCGGCCCGCTGCTGGGCTTCCTGCTCCTGCGCGTGGCGGGCGTTGACGGCTGGGCAATGCGTTTACTGCCCGCCGTGACGCTGCTGGCGCTGGCGGTGAGTACGGTCGTGGCCCTGGTGCAGGGCGCGGAGCTGGCGACCATTCACAGTTCCATTCAGCAGGCCTCGGCCCTGGTGCCCGATTATGGCTCGCTGATGGCCTGGCGTGTGGTGCTGCTGGCGGCGGCGCTGGTGTGCTGGATTGTGCCGCAGCTGAAAGGTTATCAGCCTGCGCTCCCGCTGCTGTCGCTGGCATTTGTGCTGGTACTGGCGGGTGAGTTGATTGGCCGCGGGGTGTTTTACGGTCTGCATATGACGGTTGGAATGGCTGTCGCCAGTTAACACTGATGATTGTTATATAAAGCCGGGACTTAGAGCCCGGCTTTTCTTTTTTCAATCATGAAATTTTTCAACTGTCGTCTGGTTTTAATTTTGGAGCTAAATAAACAAAAACAAACACATAAATTATATTGATAGCGGACTTTGCATTAGCAGGATGAGTTTTTTCAATCGACAGGGAACATATTGTGCGTGCGGCACAATCGGGTGGATTGACTTTGTTTTTGCCAGTGGCATGATGCGCACGAAATCTGAACTTCCTCACGGTTTTTAATCCATGTCGACCTATACCCGGCCAGTGCTCCTGTTGCTCTGTGGCCTGCTTTTGCTGACCCTCGCGATCGCGGTGTTAAATACACTCGTTCCGCTGTGGCTCGCCCATGAAAACTTACCTACCTGGCAGGTGGGTATGGTCAGCTCGTCCTTTTTTACCGGTAATCTGCTGGGCACCCTGATGACGGGAAGCCTGATTAAACGTTTTGGTTTTAATCGCAGCTATTATCTGGCCTCGCTTATTTTTGCCGTCGGCTGTGCCGGGTTAGGGCTGATGGTCGGTTTCTGGAGCTGGATGGTCTGGCGCTTTATCGCCGGCGTTGGCTGCGCCATGATCTGGGTGGTGGTTGAAAGCGCCCTGATGTGCAGCGGTACTTCCCGCAACCGGGGGCGTCTGCTGGCGGCCTATATGATGGTCTATTACGTCGGCACCGTGCTGGGCCAGCTGATGGTCAGCAAATTGCCCACCGACCTGATGAGCGTCCTGCCGTGGGTGACCGGCATGGTGCTGGCTGCCATTCTGCCACTGCTCTTTACGCGTATTGTGAACCAGAGCAGCGAGCATCAGGAGGCGACCCACATCTGGCCGATGCTCAGACTGCGTCAGGCGCGTCTGGGGGTGAACGGCTGCATTATTTCCGGGATTGTGCTGGGCTCGCTGTATGGCCTGATGCCGCTCTATCTGAACCATCAGGGAGTCAGTGATTCCGGGATCGGTTTCTGGATGGCGGTGATGGTCAGCGCCGGGATTGTCGGGCAGTGGCCGGTTGGCCGTCTTGCCGACCGCTTTGGACGCCTGCTGGTGCTGCGCGTTCAGGTCTTTGTAGTGATCATGGGCTGTCTCGCCATGCTGAGTAATGCCGCGATGGCGCCGGCGCTGTTTATTCTGGGTGCGGCGGGCTTTACCCTCTATCCGGTGGCGATGGCCTGGGCCTGTGAGAAAGTCGAGCACCATCAGCTGGTGGCGATGAACCAGGCGCTGTTGCTGAGCTATACCATCGGCAGCTTGCTGGGGCCGACTTTTACCTCGATGCTGATGCAGAACTTTTCCGACAATCTGCTGTTTATCATGATTGCCAGCGTGTCATTTATTTATCTGTTAATGCTTCTGCGTAAAGTGGGCGAACATCCAACGCCGGTGGCGCATGCCTGATTAAATAAAAGCCTGTCGCTGACAGGCTTTTTTGTCTCTGTCACATCTAAGAGTTTTACGCATTGTTTGTGTATCGCGCCGGGTGATAATTTGGATGTGTTTTATCACTAAAAAGGCAGCGATCATGTCTGCTCGTCGTTTTATCCCTACAGCGCTGGCAGTAGTCTTGTCTTTAACCCTGGCAACGGCACCCGCTATGGCTAATCCGGGCAATGGAAACGGAAATGGAAATGGCCACGGCAACGGGCAAGGTAATAGCGGCAATCATGGTAACGGCAATTCCGGTAAAGGGAATGCTGGTAACCAGGACCATAAACAAAATAATGGTCACCAGAATTCAGGCAAATCAAATAAGAGCGTTAAAGACGATGTCGATGCACGCGTCAGTTACGACCATGCCCGGCACCTGGCGTTGAATTACGGCTTAACGGGGTATGATTCGCTGCCGCCGGGCATTGCGAAAAACCTGGCTCGTGGTAAACCGCTGCCTCCAGGCATCGCGAAGAAGACCGTTCCGGCATCGATGTTAGGTCAATTACCTTCTTATCCGGGCTATGAATGGCGGGTGGTCGGAAAGGATCTGGTCTTAATTGCGTTGAGTACTGCGATTGTGACCACCATTATTAATGGCGTCTTTAACTAGACAACAAAACGCCCGGCTTTTACCGGGCGTTTTATTAATACATGACTTTGTGACCGTATTGCTCGAGAATGCCTTTGACGCGTTCCATGGTCTCTTTCTTCGGCGGCTTAACGCCATCGAGCTTATACTCTTCGCCCATCGCCACCCATTTATGTTTGCCCAGCTCGTGATACGGCAGTAATTCAATTTTTTCAACGTTGCCCATATCACGCGTGAACTCACCCAGGCGGTGAGCAGAATCGTCATCATCTGACCAGCCCGGCACCACCACATAACGGATCCAGGTTTTAATCCCTTTGCCAGAAATGTATTTCGCGAACTCCAGGGTGCGATGGTTAGAGACGCCGACCAGATTCTGGTGAATTTCGTCGTTCATCTGCTTAAGATCCAGCATCACCAGGTCGGTGACTTCCAGCAGCTCATCAATCACCGGATCGTAGCGACGGACAAAGCCGTTGGTATCCAGGCAGGTATGAATGCTCTCTTTATGACAGGCGCGGAACCAGTCGCGAACAAACTCTGCCTGCAGGATCGCTTCTCCGCCGGAAGCAGTCACGCCGCCGCCAGAGGCATTCATAAAGTGGCGATAGGTCACCACCTCTTTCATTAATTCATCAACGGTGACTTCTTTGCCACCATGGGTATCCCAGGTGTCGCGGTTATGGCAGTACAGGCAGCGCATCAGGCAGCCCTGGAAGAAAGTAATAAAGCGGATGCCCGGGCCATCGACGGTGCCACAGGACTCAAAGGAGTGAATGCGACCAATAGTTGACATTGCGGTGATATCTCCAGATTCGGCCCGTCCGGGGCCTGTGTATACGCACAACTCAAGCGGCTGTGTCGAGTCTGTTTTGGCTGTTATCCATTCATTATAGATAGCGGGCAAAAGAGACTGCGGTACGGGAGGTGTTAAAAAGGCCCCACTTGCGTGGAGCCTTTATTGTACGCGTTTTACGGCGTCATTTCAGTCAAATCCACTTACATGGACTGAGTGAAAGTACGGGTAATAACGTCTTTCTGCTGTTCTTTAGTCAGCGAGTTGAAACGTACTGCGTAGCCAGAAACACGGATGGTCAGCTGAGGATATTTCTCAGGATGTTCCATCGCATCGAGCAGCATTTCACGGTTCATGACGTTCACGTTCAGGTGCTGACCACCTTCGATGGACGCTTCGTGGTGGAAGTAACCATCCATCAGACCCGCGAGGTTGGTTTTACGCACTTCGTCGTCTTTACCCAGCGCATTTGGCACGATAGAGAAGGTGTAAGAGATACCATCTTTCGCGTAAGCAAACGGCAGTTTAGCAACGGAGGTCAGAGAGGCAACAGCACCTTTCTGGTCACGGCCGTGCATTGGGTTAGCACCTGGTCCGAATGGCGCGCCAGCACGACGACCGTCTGGGGTGTTACCGGTTTTCTTACCATAAACCACGTTAGAGGTGATGGTCAGAACAGACTGAGTCGGGATAGCGTTACGGTAGGTGGTCAGTTTCTGAATTTTCTTCATGAAACGTTCTACCAGGTCAACCGCCATGTCATCAACGCGAGCATCGTTGTTACCAAACTGCGGGTATTCGCCGTCGATTTCGAAGTCTACAGCCAGGCCGTCTTCGTCACGAATTGGTTTAACTTTCGCATATTTGATAGCGGACAGGGAGTCAGCAGCAACGGACAGACCTGCGATACCACATGCCATGGTGCGAACAACGTCACGGTCGTGCAGCGCCATCAGAGAGGCTTCGTAGCTGTACTTGTCGTGCATGTAGTGGATGACGTTCAGTGCGGTAACGTACTGTTTAGCCAGCCAGTCCATGAAGTGATCCATACGTTCCATCACTTCGTCGAAGTTCAGCAGATCGCCTTTGATTGGTTCAGATTTAGGACCAACCTGGATTTTCAGTTTTTCATCAACGCCGCCGTTGATAGCATACAGCATGGTTTTCGCGAGGTTAGCGCGAGCACCGAAGAACTGCATTTGCTTACCAACAACCATTGGGCTTACGCAGCAAGCGATCGCGTAGTCGTCGTTGTTGAAGTCAGGACGCATCAGGTCATCGTTCTCATACTGAAGAGAAGAGGTGTCGATGGATACTTTAGCGGCAAATTTTTTGAAGTTCAGTGGCAGTTTTTCAGACCACAGAATAGTGATGTTCGGCTCCGGAGACGGCCCCATGGTGTACAGGGTGTTCAGGAAACGGAAGCTGCTTTTGGTCACCAGGGTACGGCCATCTACGCCCATACCGGCGATAGATTCAGTTGCCCAGATTGGGTCACCGGAGAACAGTTCATCATACTCAGGGGTACGCAGGAAGCGAACCATACGCAGTTTCATGACCAGGTGGTCAATCATTTCCTGTGCTTCGAGCTCGTTGATTTTGCCTGCTTTCAGGTCACGTTCGATGTAGGCATCCAGGAAGGTGGATACACGACCGAAGGACATTGCTGCGCCGTTCTGAGATTTAACCGCTGCCAGGTAACCGAAGTAGGTCCACTGGATAGCTTCCTGAGCGTTGGTCGCAGGACCGGAGATGTCGTAGCCGTATTTAGCTGCCATCTCTTTGATCTGACCCAGCGCACGGTGCTGTTCGGAGATCTCTTCACGCAGACGGATAGTCGCTTCCAGGTTTACGCCGTTTTCCATGTCAGACTGCAGGGACACGAACTGGGCGTATTTGTCTTTCATCAGGAAGTCGATACCGTACAGCGCAACGCGACGGTAGTCACCGATGATACGGCCACGGCCATACGCATCTGGCAGACCGGTCAGGACGCCTGATTTACGGCAGTTCAGGATGTCTTTGGTGTAAACGTCAAACACGCCCTGGTTGTGGGTTTTGCGGTATTCGGTGAAGATTTTCTTCAGCATCGGGTCCAGCTCGCGATCGTACGCTTTGCAGGAACCTTCAACCATTTTGATACCACCGAACGGGATAATCGCACGTTTCAGTGGCGCTTCAGTTTGCAGACCAACGATCTTCTCGAGGGATTTGTTGATATAACCCGCGTCGTGAGAAGTAATGGTAGACGCGATGGAGGTGTCGAAATCAACAGGCGCGTGAGTGCGGTTTTCCTGCTTAACGCCTTCCATAACGCTGTCCCACAGGGCAGTGGTAGCGTCGGTAGCACCGGCCAGGAAGGATTCGTCACCTTCATATGGAGTGTAGTTTTTCTGGATGAAGTCACGAACGTTGACTTCATTCTGCCAATCACCTTTGGCAAAACCTTCCCATGCTGTGGCTAACTTTTCATTAAGTTCGGACATGTAACACCTACCTTCTTAAGTGGATTTTTTATTTACTGCCTGAGAAAACCATTAATGATGGTTATCGCCACGCAGGTAAATGACCCAGTATGTCAACCCAACCAGCAGACCACCGCCAATAATGTTCCCGATTGTGACTGGGATCAGGTTATCAGTAATGAAGTTCATAACGGTCAGGTGAGAGAAACTTTCCGGGCTGGAACCTACTGCGGTCCAGAACTCCGGGCTGGCAAAATCACGGATTACAATACCCAGAGGGATCATAAACATGTTTGCAATACTGTGTTCAAAGCCGCTGGCAACGAACATGGCGACAGGCAGAACCATGATCATGGCTTTGTCCATCAGGCTGCGTCCGGAGTAGCTCATCCAGACGGCCAGGCAGACCATCAGGTTGGCGAGAATGCCAAGCGCAACGGCTTCAATAAATGTGTGATGTACTTTGTGGTCGGCGGTCTGCAGGACATTAAGCCCCCACGCGCCGTTAGCGGTCATATATTCACCCGACAACCACATCAGCAGGACAAACAGCAGGCAGCCAATCAGGTTTCCAACGTAAACGTTGAGCCAGTTTTTTGCCAGTTGGCCCCAGGTAATCTTACCGCTGGCTTTCGCGACGACGATAAGCACCGTAGAGGTAAAGAGGTCAGCGCCGCAGATAACGCACAGGATCAAACCCAGTGAGAAACAGATGCCGCCGATAAGCTTGGCGATACCGAAAGGCATCCCGGCAGTACCGGTGGTGGCGGTGATATAGAAAACAAAGGCAATGGAGATGAACACCCCGGCAGTGATGGCCAGGAAGAACGTCGTCATCGGTTGTTTCGTTGCTTTATAGACACCCGCTTCTTCGGCAACTTTCGCCATGGCAGCTGGGAGTAAAAGATCAAAAGGGTTGTCAGCTTTCACACTAACTCTCTCTTTATTAAGTCGGCGACGAGATACTAACAAAGCATTATAGAAGAGAAATTGATGTAGATCATATCTCGCCTGGCTTATAGGCCCGCAAAGTGCGTGGTTTTTCGGCAAATGCGGAGTAAGTATTTGATTATCCGTATAAAAATAAATTTTAAATCTTACAAAATGATTTGATTTTTTTCTTCCGACGCTCTCCCGGACAGTTAATTATAATGGAGTATTTCATATAAAAAGTAACAATAACCGTCAGGTCGCCATTATTATAGCTACCAATATTTAACTTTATTATTACAATTAAATTTTATCGCCGTAGAAATAAAAAACGGGGCAATAAAATTGCCCCGTAATATAACGTAGGCGAATGTATACGCCTACTATCTGTAATGTTATGTAACGTTATTTAGCCCAAAAAGCGCTTTTGGCCTTCTGCAGTTTCTCATAGGCCTTCAGCAACGACTGGTGAGCAGGGAAGGCTTTCAGATCGCTATCCACCGCCTGCAGGCCGTGGAATGGCGCTTCGCCGCTCAGGGCCGCGCTGGCGTTCTCTACCGCTTCGGCACCGTACATGCGGGTGAAGGCGTTCAGATATTGCAGCGGCTGACGATCCTCTTCCTGGGACAGCAACAGCAGCGTCTGCAGGCAACGGTAGTAGTTCGCACGCTCTGCGCTGAATACTGAGGCATTGAACTCGATAGTCCACTCGGTCCAGATCAGCGCCTGCTCCAGGTCGCCGCCCGCCAGTGCCAGCATCGCCTTCAGCTCACCGATACGCAGAGTGTACCAGCCGTTGTCTTTGCCCGTCGCCAGGCCCAGCAGCTCGCGCACGCGGGTAAAGTCGTCGTGGCCTTCGTCGTCCAGCTGGGTGATGAGGTTCAGGTAATCCTCTTTCTCCCATGCGCTCTCCGGCAGGGCCAGCAGGGTTTCGCGCAGGTGCGCACCCATGCTGTTATTCGCCAGCCACAGATCTTCCACCGGATAGATATCGGACATGCCCGGGACCAGAATACGGCATGCATAGACGCTGAGGTGCTCGTAATCCGCGATGTACACTTCCTGGCCTTCGGCAGTGAAGATCGCCATCAGGGTGGCAAACTCTTCTTCCGTGGTGCCGGCGAAGCTCCAGTCAACAAACGGATAATCCGCGTCCTGCTTGAACATATCCCAGGAGATAGAGCCGCTGGAGTCGATGAAGTGCGTCTCCAGGTTGGCGTGCTCAGCCACTTCTTCGTCATCGAAGGTCGGCGGGGTGAACACGTCGAGATCTTTCAGGCTACGACCCTGCAGCAGCTCGGTGACGGTACGCTCCAGCGCTACGCCAAAGTCCGGGTGCGCGCCGAAGGAGGCGAAGCAGGTGCCGTTCGCCGGGTTGAACAGTACCACGCAGATCACCGGGTACTTACCGCCCAGGGAGCCGTCATAGGCAAAGATTGGGAAACCTTCGGCTTCCAGTTTGGCGATAGACTCCACCACGCCCGGGTAGCGGGCCAGCACGTCAGCCGGGATCTCCGGCAGGCTGATGGATTCCGCGATAATGCGGTTCTTAATATGACGCTCAAACACCTCGGACAGGCCCTGAACACGCGCTTCGTTGCGGGTGTTACCGGCGGACATGCCGTTGGAGACATACAGATTGCCGATGATATTCATCGGAATATAGACGGTTTGCTCATCAGACTGACGGGTAAACGGCAGGGCGCAGATACCGCGATCTTCATTACCTGACTGCAGGTCGATCAGCATGCTGGCGGTCAGCTGATTGTCCAGATCGTAAAACGCGCGCAGGCGATCGTCGAGGATCCCTTCCGGCAGTTCGTCGTCTTCCGTCAGCGGGAACCATTTTTCATTTGGATAGTGAACAAACGGGCCATTCGCCACGGTGTCGCCCAGCCAGAAATCGGCAAAGAAGTAGTTGGTGGACAGACGCTCAAAATACTCACCCAGCGCAGAGGCCAGTGCCGCTTTTTTGGTGGCACCTTTGCCGTTGGTAAAGCACAGCGCGCACTCTTTATCGCGAATATGCACAGACCAGACGTGAGGGACCGGGTTAAGCCAGGAGGCTTCTTCGATATTAAAGCCCAGGTCGGTCAGTTTTTGCTGGAAGCGAGCGATGGAATCTTCCAGGGCGGCGTCTTTGCCGGGGATAAACGTTTGAGTCATGGCGATCACTTATATCGTACGGAAAGCGCGCAATGATACGGGTTTTACATGGCAGGCGCTATCTCCCCAGCGGTTTCGGCGAAAATAAAAGGCTGGGCTATGCTTATATTCAGTAACCTACTGTAAAGGAATATAAAAAATGAAAGCATTCGATCTTCACCGAATGGCCTTTGATAAAGTACCCGTTGAGTTTTTAGGTGAGGTCGCGCTGCGAAGTCTCTATACCTTTGTACTGGTTTTCCTGTTCCTCAAACTTACAGGGCGGCGCGGCGTGCGTCAGATGTCGCTCTTCGAAGTGTTAATCATTCTGACGCTGGGGTCGGCGGCGGGTGACGTGGCCTTTTATGACGACGTACCGATGATCCCCGTCTTTATCGTTTTTGTCACCCTGGCGTTGCTCTATCGGCTGGTGATGTGGCTGATGTCGAAAAGTGAAAAGCTGGAAGATCTGCTTGAGGGTAAACCGGTCGCCATTGTCGAAGAGGGCAAGCTGGCCTGGGAAAAAGTTAAGCGCGCCAACATGACCGAGTTTGAGTTCTTTATGGAACTGCGGGTGAGCAGCGTCGAGCAGCTTGGACAGGTGAAGCTGGCCATTATGGAGACCAACGGGCAGATAAGCGTCTATTTTTACGACGATGACCAGGTTAAGCCCGGACTGTGCATATTGCCGGATGAATTTGTGGAACGTTTTATGACAATACCCGAAGTCGGCGACTATGCCTGTCGACGTTGCGGCCATGTTGAGATGCTACAGGCCGGGGCGCATCAATTATGTCCACGCTGCACGAATCCGGAATGGACGAAGGTTAGCCGGGCCAAACGCATCACCTGACAGCCATTTTGTCGGTTTTGTGACAACCCGCTGGCAGAATGTATTGTGTGACGGCGGGCACATTTCCTGGGTCATAAGTTTTAGACATTGCGGCGCGTGTCACTGAATGATAAAACCGATATCCACAGTTATAACTTATGGCTTTTAGCGTGGTGAGGGGAAATGGCTCAGGTCTTTAATTTTAGTTCAGGTCCGGCAATGTTACCGGCGGATGTACTCAAACAGGCTCAACAGGAGCTGTGCGACTGGAACGGTCTTGGCACCTCGGTGATGGAAGTCAGCCACCGTGGTAAAGAGTTTATTCAGGTGGCAGAAGAGGCAGAAGCAGATTTTCGCTTCCTGCTAAATATCCCCTCAAATTACAAAGTATTATTCTGCCACGGTGGCGGACGCGGTCAGTTCGCGGGCATTCCGTTGAACCTGCTGGGTGACAAAACCACCGCGGACTACGTTGATGCCGGTTACTGGGCGGCCAGCGCAGTAAAAGAAGCGCACAAATATTGCTCCCCGAACGTGATCGATGCCAAAGTCACCGTCGACGGTTTACGCGCGGTGAAGCCGATGAGCGAATGGCAGCTCTCCCGGGATGCAGCCTACCTGCACTACTGCCCGAATGAAACCATCGACGGCATCGCCATCCATGAAGAGCCCAACTTTGGCGAGAACGTGGTGGTGACGGCGGACTTCTCCTCTACCATTCTCTCTGCGCCGCTGGATGTCAGCCGCTATGGCGTGATCTACGCCGGCGCGCAGAAAAACATCGGCCCGGCCGGTCTGACCCTGGTGATCGTGCGTGAAGATCTGCTGGGTAAAGCCCACAAATCCTGCCCGTCGATTCTCGATTACACCGTGCTGAACGATAACGACTCCATGTTCAACACCCCGCCGACCTTTGCCTGGTACCTCTCTGGCCTGGTCTTTAAATGGCTGCGAAATAACGGCGGCGTGGCGCAGATGAACAAGATCAACCAGCAGAAATCTGAGCTGCTGTACAGTGTGATCGACGGCAGCGATTTCTACCGCAATGACGTCGCCAAAGCTAACCGCTCCCGCATGAACATCCCGTTCCAGCTGGCTGACAGCAATCTCGATAAACTGTTCCTGGAAGAGTCCTTCGCCGCAGGTCTGCACGCGCTGAAAGGCCACCGTGTGGTGGGCGGAATGCGTGCATCTATTTATAACGCCATGCCGTTCGAAGGCGTTCAGGCCCTGACCGACTTCATGACTGATTTCGAACGTCGCCACGGTTAATTGCGCCCCTGTTTACCCCGCGGCCAGGCTGCGGGGTTTTTATTATGTTGAATTGAGAGTTAAGTTTCATGGAATCCCTGACGTTACAACCTATCGCGCGGGTAGATGGCACCATTAATCTGCCTGGTTCAAAAAGTGTCTCGAACCGCGCCTTGCTGCTGGCAGCGCTGGCCAACGGCACCACTGTTCTCACTAACCTGCTGGACAGCGATGACGTTCGCCATATGCTCAATGCGCTGAAAGCGTTGGGAGTCCACTATACCCTGTCCGCCGATCGCACCCGCTGCGAAGTGACCGGCAATGCCGGGGCCCTGCACTCCGCTGAGGCGCTGGAGCTGTTCCTCGGTAATGCCGGTACGGCAATGCGTCCGCTGGCGGCGGCCCTGTGCCTGGGCTGCAACGACATCGTACTGACCGGCGAGCCGCGCATGAAAGAGCGCCCGATTGGCCACCTGGTGGATGCGCTGCGTCAGGGCGGCGCGCAGATTGAGTATCTGGAGCAGGAAAACTATCCGCCGCTGCGTCTGCGCGGTGGCTTTACCGGTGGCGAAGTGGCGGTGGACGGTAGCGTCTCCAGTCAGTTCCTGACCGCGCTGCTGATGACCGCACCGCTGGCGCCGCAGGACACCACGATCACCATCAAAGGTGAGCTGGTATCCAAACCTTACATCGATATCACTCTGCACCTGATGAAGACCTTTGGCGTAGAAGTTGAAAACCACAGCTACCAGCGTTTCGTGGTGCGCGGTGGGCAGCAGTACCAGACGCCAGGTAACTACCTGGTAGAAGGCGATGCCTCATCGGCCTCCTACTTCCTGGCCGCAGGCGCCATTAAAGGTGGCACTGTCAAAGTGACCGGTATCGGCCGCAACAGCGTGCAGGGCGACATTCGCTTTGCCGATGTGCTGGAGAAGATGGGCGCGGTGGTCACCTGGGGCGATGACTTCATCTCCTGTACCCGCGGTGAACTGAACGCCATCGATATGGACATGAACCATATCCCGGATGCGGCGATGACCATTGCCACGGCGGCACTGTTTGCCAAAGGCACCACCACGATGCGTAACATCTATAACTGGCGCGTTAAAGAGACCGATCGCCTGTTCGCGATGGCCACTGAACTGCGCAAAGTAGGTGCCGAAGTGGAAGAGGGCGAGGACTATATCCGCGTGACGCCACCGGCCCAGCTGCAGGCGGCGGAAATTGGCACCTACAACGACCACCGGATGGCGATGTGCTTCTCGCTGGTGGCGCTGTCGGATACCCCTGTCACCATTCTCGATCCGAAATGCACCGCGAAAACCTTCCCGGACTATTTCGACCAGCTGGCGCGTATCAGTACGCTTGCCTGACGATCCTCTGCCGCACCGCCCGGTGCGGCACTTAATTACTTACACTTCATGACGCTGTCATCGTCCAATTCTTCTACACTCAGCTTCAATCATTCCGTAATTTGCACGCAAAGGTAACAGTTGTGCACGTTGATGCGTATAATGCGCGGCGTTTACACAACGGTATGCCTACTTTAAGGAGAAAAAGATGACGGCAATTGCCCCGGTTATCACCATTGACGGGCCGAGTGGTGCAGGGAAAGGTACTCTGTGCAAAGCAATGGCGGAAGCATTGCAATGGCATCTTTTAGATTCGGGCGCAATCTATCGTGTGCTGGCGCTGGCTGCTCTGCATCACCATGTTGATGTGGCTTCTGAAGAGGCGCTGGTGCCGCTGGCCGCTCATCTGGACGTGCGTTTTGTCTCTACTAACGGCAACCTGGAAGTGATTCTGGAAGGGGAAGACGTCAGCGGTGAGATCCGCACCCAGGACGTGGCGAATGCCGCCTCCCAGGTTGCTGCTTTCCCGCGCGTTCGCGAGGCGCTTTTACGCCGCCAGCGCGCCTTCCGCGATGCACCGGGCCTGATCGCCGACGGACGCGACATGGGCACCGTGGTTTTCCCGGATGCGCCGGTCAAAATTTTCCTCGACGCGTCCTCGGAAGAGCGCGCGCAGCGCCGCATGCTACAGTTGCAGGAAAAGGGCTTTAGTGTTAACTTTGAACGTCTTTTGTCCGAGATAAAAGAACGCGACGACCGCGACCGTAATCGCGCCGTTGCGCCGCTTGTTCCCGCAGATGATGCATTAGTTCTGGATTCTACCAGTTTAACTATTGAGCAAGTGATTGAAAAAGCGCTACAATATGCGCGCCAAAAACTGGCAATCGCGTAATCGCGACAGATTTAGCAGTACCCCCGCTGCAATGGATTGACGGCGGGTATGTGAAACAACCCCATCCGGCATGGAGCCAGGTGGACGTTAATATTAACCTGAAGATTAAACATGACTGAATCTTTTGCTCAACTATTTGAAGAATCCTTAAAAACAATCGAAACCCGTCCGGGTTCCATCGTTCGTGGTGTTGTTGTTGCTATCGACAAAGATATCGTACTGGTTGACGCCGGTCTGAAATCTGAGTCCGCCATTCCGGCAGAGCAGTTCAAAAACGCCCAGGGCGAGCTGGAAATCCAGGTTGGTGACGAAGTTGACGTTGCTCTGGATGCAGTAGAAGACGGCTTCGGTGAAACCCTGCTGTCCCGTGAGAAAGCTAAACGTCACGAAGCTTGGATCACGCTGGAAAAAGCTTACGAAGAAGCTGAAACTGTAGTCGGTGTTATCAACGGCAAAGTTAAAGGTGGCTTCACTGTTGAGCTGAATGGTATTCGTGCGTTCCTGCCAGGTTCACTGGTAGACGTTCGTCCAGTTCGTGACACCCTGCACCTGGAAGGCAAAGAGCTTGAGTTCAAAGTAATCAAGCTTGACCAGAAGCGTAACAACGTTGTTGTTTCCCGTCGTGCCGTTATCGAATCCGAAAACAGCGCAGAACGCGATCAGCTGCTGGAAAACCTGCAGGAAGGCATGGAAGTCAAAGGTATCGTTAAGAACCTCACTGACTACGGCGCATTCGTTGACCTGGGCGGCGTTGATGGCCTGCTGCACATCACCGACATGGCGTGGAAACGCGTTAAGCACCCAAGCGAAATCGTGAACGTGGGCGACGAAATCACTGTTAAAGTGCTGAAGTTCGACCGCGAGCGTACTCGTGTATCCCTCGGCCTGAAACAGCTGGGCGAAGATCCATGGGTTGCTATCGCTAAACGTTACCCAGAAGGTACTAAACTGACTGGTCGCGTTACCAACCTGACCGACTACGGCTGCTTCGTTGAAATCGAAGAAGGCGTTGAAGGCCTGGTGCACGTTTCCGAAATGGACTGGACCAACAAAAACATCCACCCATCCAAAGTTGTTAACGTTGGTGATGTAGTGGAAGTTATGGTTCTGGATATCGACGAAGAACGTCGTCGTATCTCCCTGGGCCTGAAGCAGTGCAAAAACAACCCATGGCAGCAGTTCGCGGAAACCCACAACAAGGGCGACCGTGTTGAAGGTAAAATCAAGTCTATCACTGACTTCGGTATCTTCATCGGCCTGGACGGCGGCATCGACGGCCTGGTTCACCTGTCTGACATCTCCTGGAACGTTGCAGGCGAAGAAGCAGTACGTGAATACAAAAAAGGCGACGAAATCGCAGCAGTTGTTCTGCAGGTTGACGCAGAGCGTGAGCGTATCTCTCTGGGCGTTAAACAGCTCGCAGAAGATCCGTTCAACAACTGGGTTGCACTGAACAAGAAAGGCGCAATCGTAAACGGTAAAGTGACTGCAGTTGACGCGAAAGGCGCAACCGTAGAACTGGCTGACGGCGTTGAAGGTTACCTGCGCGCTTCTGAAGCTTCACGTGACCGCGTTGAAGATGCAACTCTGGTTCTGAGCGTAGGCGACGACGTTGAAGCTAAATTCACCGGCGTTGACCGCAAAAACCGTGCAATCAGCCTGTCTGTTCGTGCTAAAGACGAAGCTGATGAGAAAGATGCAATCGCAACTGTTAACAAACAGGAAGATGCAAACTTCTCTAACAACGCAATGGCTGAAGCTTTCAAAGCAGCTAAAGGCGAATAAGTTACTCGTAGAGTAACTTGACAGATTGCAGGATTCGTCCTGTAATCAATAACAAAGGGCGGCTACGGCCGCCCTTGTTTAAGCTGATTAGCTAATGGGTTTGAAGGAACCGGAGGAATCATGACCAAGTCAGAATTGATCGAAAGACTTGCCAGCCAGCAATCGCACATTCCTGCGAAAGCAGTGGAAGATGCCGTAAAAGAGATGCTGGAGCATATGGCGACCACTCTTGCACAGGGCGAGCGCATTGAAATCCGCGGTTTCGGTAGTTTTTCTCTGCACTATCGTGCTCCACGCACCGGGCGTAACCCGAAGACTGGCGACAAAGTAGAGCTGGAAGGTAAATACGTTCCGCACTTTAAGCCGGGTAAAGAACTGCGCGATCGCGCCAATATTTACGGTGACTGAGTCTGGCCTGCGGGCGAAACTGAGTCATCAAAAGAAAAGCACCTGCGGGTGCTTTTTTTGTTTCTGTATTTCCCGATCCTGAACCGGCACCGCACGTTTTTCGGCCGGTTGCTGCAAACCGATCATTTCTCGCCAGCCCTGGCTGCAACCTCACACTTCCATACCTGACATGCTAAACGACCCGGCGCACACTGCTCTGATACAGGGAGGTGTAAATGTGTCTGTCAACGCTCGCGACATGTCTAATCCTGGCCATCTTACCGCTGCTCTGGTTGCCCGTGCTGCCGGCGCTACCGGTTATCCAGGCCACGATCGTTGCCGGCGTCCTGCTGGCCTTAATTCGCCATCAGATTGCACGCTATCTGGGCTTCTGGCTGCTCTTTTTTGCCTGGGGCGGGCTGGCAGCGCTGAGCGCAGTCTGGCCGATGCAGCATCTGACCAGCGGGCCGCAGAAAGCTGAAGTGGAGATCCTGGCGACCGGAAGCGACACGCGGTATCAGGCCCGTATCATCCGGCTTAACGGCAGGGCGATGCTGCCCGCACCAGGCGTCGCGCTGTATGGCAATACGCTACCGCAGCCGGGCTGTGCCGGGCAACGCTGGAAGATGACCCTGACGCTGCGGCCCGTGCACGGTCAGCTTAACGACGGGGGATTCGATGCCCAGCGCTATGCTCTGGCGCAGCACCAGCCGCTGACCGGGCGTTTTACCCATGCAGAGATAATGGATGCCCGCTGCAGCTTACGCGCGCGGTATCTTGCCACGCTGACAAATACGCTCTCGTCGTATACCTGGGGGCCGGTTCTGCTGGGCCTTGGCATGGGGGAGCGTCTGGCGGTGACGCCCGACATCAAAAATCTGATGCGGGAAACGGGCACCGCGCATCTGATGGCAATTTCAGGATTGCATATTGCGCTGGCGGCGTCGGTTATCTGGCTGCTGGTACGCAGCATACAATTTTTCGTTCCGGCGCGCTGGGTAGGCTGGCGTGCTCCGCTGGTGGCGGGATTCTGTTTTGCCGCTTTTTACGCCTGGCTCACCGGATTGCAGCCACCCGCGCTGCGCACCGTCGTCTCGCTGGGTGCGTATCTGGCGCTACAGTTGAGCGGCCGTCTCTGGTCGCCATGGCAGATATGGCGGGTTTGCATCGCCGCTATTCTGTTGGTCGACCCGTTGGCGGTGTTATCCCATAGTCTTTTACTGTCGGCCTTTGCGGTGGCGGTGCTCATTTTCTGGTATCAGTGGGTGCCCAGGCCCCGTTTAACCGGGCCATGGGCGATCCAGGCGGTGGTTAATCTGCTGCATCTCCAGCTCGGCATGCTGTTGCTGTTGCTGCCGGTGCAGGTGATGGTCTTTCACGGGTTCAGCCTGTCATCACTGGTTGCGAACCTGGTAGCAGTACCGCTGGTAACCTTTATCTCGGTGCCGCTCATTCTGCTGGGAATGTGGCTGCATCTCGGGATATGGCCGCTGGCGGAAAACGGGGTCTGGACACTGGCGGATGGCTCACTGTCGCTGCTGTTTGGCTTCCTGACCACGCTGCCTGACGGTTGGATCCCGGTCGATAAGCGCTGGCTGTGGCTGACCCTGCTGCCCTGGGTCGTCATTATCGCCTGGCGGATGCGCGGCGCACGAACTTACCCGGTGGTCTGTGTGTCGGCACTGGTGCTGGCAGCCAGTCCGTTATGGCGGGCTAACAAAACGGAAGGGTGGGCGGTGCATATGCTGGATGTCGGACAGGGGCTGGCAGTGGTAATTGAGCGGCAGGGGAAAGCGATTTTATATGACACCGGGCCTGCATGGCCGGGCGGGGACAGCGCCCAACAGCTGATTATTCCCTGGCTGCGCTGGCACCACCTACGCCCGGAGGGGGTGATTGTCAGCCATGATCATCTGGACCATATTGGTGGGCTGGCGTCGCTACGTCAGGCGTGGCCGAAGATGTGGATACGCAGCCCGCTGCGCCAGGAGGGACATAGAGCCTGTTTTCGCGGTGAGCGCTGGCAGTGGCAGGGGTTGACCTTCAGCGCGCACTGGCCTCTTGCCACCACACCGCAGCACGGCAACAACGGCTCCTGCGTGGTAAAAATTGAGGACGGCACCCATAGCCTGTTGTTAACCGGGGATATTGAGGCGCAGGGAGAAAAAGCGATGCTCAGTCATCACTGGCAATATCTTGCGTCTACACTTATCCAGGTGCCGCACCATGGCAGTAATACCTCTTCGTCACTCCCTCTGGTGCAGCGCGTGGGTGGGCGCATCGCCCTGGTGTCTGCATCCCGCTATAACGCGTGGCGTCTGCCCTCGAACAAGGTGGCTCGCCGTTACAGAAAGGAGGGGTATCTCTGGTTAACCACGCCCCGATCTGGACAAATCACTGTGTCGTTTTCGCAACATGGCTGGCAAATCCAACGCTTACGGGATCAAATTTTCCCCCGTTGGTATCATCAGTGGTTTGGCGCGCCCGGAGATAACGGGTAGAATATGCGGCTATTTCAACAAATGCTGGTTTTTTGAATGCATAACGACAAAGATCTCTCCACGTGGCAGACCTTCCGCCGACTCTGGCCGGTGATTGCACCCTTCAGAACGGGCCTTATCGTGGCGGGCGTAGCGTTAATCCTCAACGCAGCCAGCGATACCTTCATGTTATCGCTCCTCAAACCGTTACTGGACGACGGTTTTGGTAAAACGGATCGCTCAGTGTTGCTCTGGATGCCACTGGTGGTTATCGGCCTGATGATTTTACGCGGCATCACCAGCTATATCTCCAGCTACTGCCTCTCGTGGGTATCCGGCAAAGTGGTAATGACCATGCGCCGTCGCCTGTTCAGTCACATGATGGGCATGCCGGTGGCGTTCTTCGACAAGCAGTCGACGGGCACCTTGCTGTCGCGTATTACCTACGACTCCGAGCAGGTAGCCTCCTCCTCCTCCAGCGCACTGATTACCGTGGTACGTGAAGGGGCCTCGATCATTGGCCTGTTCATCCTGATGTTCTGGTACAGCTGGCAGCTGTCGCTGATCCTGATCGTGCTGGCGCCAATTGTGTCGATCGCTATCCGCGTCGTCTCCAAACGTTTCCGCAGCATCAGTAAGAACATGCAGAACACGATGGGGCAGGTGACCACCAGCGCCGAGCAGATGCTGAAAGGGCATAAAGAGGTGCTGATTTTTGGCGGCCAGGAAGTGGAAACCAAGCGCTTCGATAAGGTCAGCAATAAGATGCGTCTGCAGGGGATGAAGATGGTTTCCGCCTCTTCCATCTCCGACCCGATCATTCAGCTTATCGCCTCTCTGGCGCTGGCGTTTGTGCTGTATGCTGCCAGCTTCCCGAGCGTGATGGAAACCTTAACCGCCGGTACCATTACCGTGGTCTTCTCGTCGATGATTGCCCTGATGCGCCCGCTGAAATCGTTAACCAACGTTAACGCCCAGTTCCAGCGCGGGATGGCAGCCTGTCAGACACTGTTCGCTATTCTCGATTCCGAACAGGAAAAAGACGAAGGTAAGCGCGTCATCGAGCGCTCAACCGGCGATGTGGAGTTCCGCAACGTGACCTTCACCTATCCGGGTCGCGACACGCCTGCTCTGCGTAACATCAATCTGAAAATCCCGGCAGGCAAGACCGTGGCGCTGGTGGGCCGTTCAGGCTCCGGTAAATCGACCATCGCCAGCCTGATCACCCGCTTCTATGATATCGATGAAGGCGAGATCCTGATCGATGGTCACGATCTGCGCGAGTATACCCTGCGGTCGCTGCGTAACCAGGTCGCCCTGGTTTCCCAGAATGTGCATCTGTTTAACGACACCGTCGCCAATAACATTGCATATGCCCGTAACGAAGAGTACAGCCGTGAGCAGATTGAAGCGGCGGCGCGGATGGCCTACGCCATGGACTTCATCAATAAGATGGATAATGGCCTGGATACCATTATCGGTGAAAATGGCGTGCTGCTCTCCGGCGGCCAGCGCCAGCGTATCGCCATTGCGCGCGCGCTGCTGCGTGACAGTCCGATCCTGATCCTTGATGAAGCCACTTCGGCGCTGGATACCGAGTCTGAACGTGCGATCCAGTCTGCGCTGGATGAGCTGCAGAAGAACCGTACCTCGCTGGTGATCGCGCACCGCCTGTCGACTATCGAAAAAGCCGATGAAATCGTGGTGGTGGAAGATGGTTACATCGTCGAACGCGGCAGCCATACCGACCTGCTGGCGCATCAGGGCGTGTATGCGCAACTTCATAAGATGCAGTTTGGCGCATGATTGCCCGCATCTGGTCCGGTGAGTCTCCGCTCTGGCTGCTGCTGTTGCCGCTCTCCTGGCTGTATGGCCTGGTCAGCGGCCTGATCCGCCTCAGCTATAAAGTGGGGCTCAAACGGGCCTGGCGTGCACCCGTACCGGTGGTAGTGGTGGGGAACCTTACCGCTGGCGGCAACGGTAAAACGCCGGTGGTGATCTGGCTGGTGGAACAGCTGACCCAACGCGGGATCCGCGTGGGGGTCGTCTCCCGGGGATACGGCGGCAAGGCGGAGCGCTATCCGCTGCTGCTGACCGCGCAAACCACCACCGCGGAAGCGGGTGATGAACCGGTGCTGATCTTTCAGCGCACCGGTGCGCCGGTGGCAGTCTCGCCGGTACGTAGTGAGGCGGTTCAGGCCCTGCTAGCCCATGCTGATGTGCAGATGGTGATTACCGACGACGGGCTGCAGCACTACGCCCTGGCCCGGGATAAAGAGATCGTGGTGATTGACGGCGTGCGCCGCTTTGGTAACGGCTGGTGGTTACCCGCCGGGCCGATGCGCGAGCGCGCTTCTCGTCTGCGTTCTGTGGATGCGGTCATCGTCAACGGCGGTACGGCACAGGCGGGAGAGATCCCGATGCAGCTGAGCCCAGGCCTGGCAGTAAATCTGCTGACCGGCGAACGGCGTGACGTCGCTGAACTCCCTGATCTGGTGGCCATGGCCGGTATCGGTCATCCTCCACGCTTTTTCGCGACCCTCGAAGCCTGTGGTGCCCGGCTCCTTAATACGGTGCCGCTGGCCGACCACCAGGCGCTAAGCCTCGAACAGGTTGACGGCTTTACCGCTCCCGGTCAGACGCTGATCATGACCGAAAAAGATGCGGTGAAATGCCGGGCATTTGCCCGCGATAACTGGTGGTATTTGCCGGTTGACGCTGAACTGCAGGGCGAACAGCCCGAACAACTCCTGCAGGCGCTGATTGCCCTGGCAGAAGAGGTTTCCCCGCGCACTCATTAACAGGAGATGGCATGGCTTTACCGCAACTTACGCTTTCAGCCGCACGTCATCTTCATCTCGCCGCGCAGGGGCTTTTGAAAAAGCCCCGCCGCCGCGCGCAGCCCGCCGATATTCTTACTACCATCCAGCGCATGTCGCTCCTGCAGATCGACACCATCAATATCGTTGCCCGCAGCCCGTATCTGGTGCTGTTCAGCCGTCTCGGCCACTATCAGCCCGAATGGCTGGATAACGCCCTGCGTCAGGGCGAGCTGATGGAATACTGGGCGCACGAAGCATGCTTTCTGCCGCGCAGCGATTTTGCGCTGGTGCGTCACCGGATGCTCTCCCCCGACAAAATGGGCTGGAAATACCGTCAGGCATGGATGCAGGAGCATGCGGAGGAGATTGATCAGCTGATCGCCCTTATTCAGGAGAAGGGCCCGGTGCGTTCCGCTGATTTCGAACATCCCCGCAAGGGAACCAGCGGATGGTGGGAGTGGAAGCCGCATAAACGTCATCTTGAGGGGTTGTTTACCGCCGGAAAGGTGATGGTGGTTGAAAGGCGAAACTTCCAGCGCGTCTACGATCTCACGCACCGGGTGATGCCGGAGTGGGATGACAGCCGGGATATGCTGACCCAGGCGGCGGCCGAAGCCGTAATGCTGGAAAACAGCGCTCGCAGCTTAGGCATTTTCCACGCCCGGTGGTTGGCCGATTATTATCGCCTGCGTCAGCCGGTGCTGGCTCCGCTGTTTGAGCGCTGGCAGGCGCAGCAGCAGGTAGTGCGTGTCGAGGTAGAGACGCTGGGAGAGATGTGGCTGCATGCCGATCTACTGCCGCTGCTTCCTCTTGCAGAGGAAGGCAAGCTCACCGCCACCCACAGCGCCGTCCTGTCGCCGTTTGATCCCGTCGTCTGGGATCGCAAGCGTGCTGAGCAGCTGTTTAACTTCAGCTACCGGCTGGAGTGCTACACCCCGGCCCCGAAACGTCAGTACGGCTATTTCGTTCTGCCACTGCTGCACAAAGGGCAACTGGTGGGGCGGATGGATGCCAAAATGCACCGCAAAACCGGCGAGCTGCAGATTATCGCTCTCTTTCTGGAAGAGGGTGTCCGGGTCAGCGCCGGGCTGGAAAAGGGGCTCACTGCCGCAATCAGCGACTTTGCAGGCTGGCAGGGAGCAACACGGATCGCGCTGGGCCATCTTCCTGACGGACTTTTTGCTGCCTGTCGACGTGGCTGGGAAATAGACGCGGTCTGAAAAAGGAATATGGTAAGCTTTACCGATCATTGATACGGAGGAACTATGGATCACCGTTTATTGGAAATTATTGCCTGCCCGGTGTGCAACGGCAAACTTTACTACAGCCAGGATAAGCAAGAGTTAATCTGCAAACTGGACAACCTTGCCTTCCCCCTGCGCGACGGCATTCCCGTCCTGCTGGAGACCGAAGCCCGTTCGCTGGCGGCAGAAGAGAGCAAACCATGAGTTTTGTTGTCATTATCCCGGCGCGTTTCGCCTCCACGCGCCTGCCGGGCAAACCGCTGGTCGACATCAACGGTAAGCCGATGATTGTCCACGTGCTGGAACGCGCGCGTGAGTCCGGCGCTGACCGTATTATTGTCGCCACCGATCACGAAGAGGTGGCGCGTGCGGTAGAAGCGGCGGGCGGCGAAGTGTGCATGACTCGCGCCGATCACCAGTCCGGTACCGAACGTCTGGCGGAAGTGGTGGAAAAATGCGGCTTCAGCGACGACACGGTGATTGTTAACGTGCAGGGCGATGAGCCAATGATCCCGGCGGTCATTATTCGCCAGGTGGCAGAAAACCTCGCCCAGCGTCAGGTGGGTATGGCGACGCTGGCCGTGCCGGTGCACAGTGCCGAAGAGGCGTTCAACCCGAACGCCGTGAAAGTGGTGCTGGACGCTGAAGGCTACGCGCTCTATTTCTCCCGCGCGACTATCCCCTGGGATCGCGACCGTTTTGCTGAATCGCGCGAAGCGCCTGGCGATAACATCCTGCGTCATCTGGGCATTTATGGCTATCGCGCCGGCTTTATTCGCCGTTACGTGACATGGCAGCCGAGCCCGCTGGAAAACATCGAAATGCTCGAGCAGCTGCGCGTGCTGTGGTACGGCGAGAAGATCCATGTTGCCGTGGCGCAGGAAGTTCCAGGTACAGGCGTTGATACGCCTGAGGATCTCGCCCGCGTTCGCGCTGAGATGCGTTAATCCCCGCCATCCCCTCGCCTGAGGGGATGTTTTATCTTCTCTATTTCTTCTCAGAATTGCCTCATAAGAGTGACATCCGCTCGTCAGACGCTCATTATAAAAGCAGTAGTCTTAATGGGGGTAATCTCAAATGGAACAGCTACGTGCCGAACTCAGCCATCTGTTGGGTGAAAAACTGAGCCGTGTGGAATGCGTGCATGAAAAGGCGGATACCACGCTGTGGTCGTTGTATGACAGTCAGGGAAACCCCATGCCGTTACTGGCGCGAAGCTTCTCTTCACCGGATGTTGCCCGACAGCTGGCGTGGAAAATCTCCATGCTGGCCCGCAGCGGTACGGTCAGAATGCCGACCGTCTATGGCGTGATGACCCACGAAGAACACCCGGGGCCTGATGTGTTGCTGCTCGAGCGCCTGCGCGGCGTGCCGGTTGAAGCGCCGGCCCGCACCCCGGAACGCTGGGAACAGCTTAAGGATCAGATTGTCGAGGCGCTGCTGGCCTGGCACCGGATGGACAGTGGGGGGCTGGTGGGGGCGGTGGACAGCACCCAGGAGAACCTCTGGCCGCTCTGGTATCGCCAGCGGGTTGAGGTCCTGTGGGGAACGTTAAACCAGTACCGCAACACTGGCCTGACCATGCAGGACAAACGGATCCTGTTTCGGACCCGGGAATGCCTGCCCGGCCTGTTTAAAGGCTTCAACGACAACAGCGTGCTGATCCACGGCAACTTTACCCTGCGCAGTATGCTTAAGGATCCGCGCAGCGATCAGCTGCTGGCGATGGTCGGGCCGGGGGTGATGCTGTGGGCCCCGCGGGAGTTTGAACTGTTTCGGCTGAGTGAGGGCGGGCAGGCAGAAGATCTGCTCTGGCACTATCTGCAGCGCGCGCCGGTCTCAGAGTCATTCCTCTGGCGGCGCTGGCTGTATCTGCTGTGGGACGAAGTGGCGCAGCTGGTCAATACCGGACGTTTTAACCGCGCCAACTTCGACCTGGCGTCGAAATCACTGCTCCCCTGGCTCGCCTGACGGGGCTTTAAGCCACTGCCAGACGCGTCCGAGCGTCTCGTAACCCACGCGATCGCTGTGCATCAGCCAGACCGGGGACGGAATAATCCGTTCCCAGAGGTTGAGCGGCGCGCTAATTGCCAGCTGGTTAGCCGGGGCGGGCAGGGGATGTAATCCCTGCTGTTCAAAAAAGATCATCGCCCGCGGCAGATGCGAGGCGGAGGTCACCAGCAGGAACGGGGCATCGCCGATCGCCTGCTTCACCGCTGCGGCTTCCTCTTCGGTATCTTTCGGGCTGTCGAGGGTGATGATCTCCTCGCGCGGTACCCCCAGCGACTGCGCCACGCGCGCCCCGGCTTCAGCGGTGCTCACCGGATTGCGTTGCGCCGCCGCCCCGGTGAAGATCATCTTCGAACCGGGATTCGCCAGCCACAGGCGCATCCCTTCATTGAGTCGCGGCAGGCTGTTGTTAATCAGATTAGAGCTGGGCGCCCAGTCCGGATCCCAGGTGTAACCCCCGCCGAGTACCACGATGTACTCAACCTTTTGATTTCCTTGCCAGGTCGGGTACTTATTTTCCACCGGACGTAACAACCCGTCCGCCACCGGCTGCAGGCTCAGCAGCAGGAGCACCAGCCAGCCTGCCGTGGTAATAATTTTACCGGTTCTCTGAAAGCGGCTGAACCACAGCAATCCCAGGCCCAGCGCGATACACAGCAGAATAAGAGGGAGGGGAAGCATCATGCCGCCAATATATTTTTTTAGGGTAAAAAGCATCCTTTCTGGCTCCTTTTTTGACCATACAGCTGAGGATTGTTAGCGATATTACACCAGAGAGGTTCATTCTCCGCCCGGCTGTGACAAAATAGCGGTTTTGTTGTTAGCGGGTGGAGCTCTCCCAATGCGGGATCGCAATTTTGATGACATCGCGGAAAAGTTTGCCCGCAATATTTATGGCACGACCAAGGGCCAGCTGCGTCAAACGATCCTCTGGCAGGATCTGGACATCCTGCTTGCCCGCTTTGGATCGAAAAAATTGCGCGTCCTTGACGCCGGCGGCGGTGAAGGTCAGACGGCGATAAAAATGGCCGAGCGTGGACACCACGTCATCCTCTGCGACCTGTCAGCGGAGATGATCGCCCGGGCTGAAAGCGCGGCGATGGAGAAAGGTGTGAGCGATAACATGCAATTTATACATTGCGCCGCTCAGGACATCGCTCAACATTTGGAAAGCCCGGTTGATCTGATATTGTCTCATGCGGTGCTGGAGTGGGTGGCCGACCCCCAGGCGCTGTTGCAGACGCTGTGGTCGATACTGCACCCCGGCGGCGCGTTGTCGCTGATGTTTTACAACGCCAACGGCCTGCTGATGCGTAACGTGCTGGTGGGTAATTTTGGCTATGTGCAGCAGGGCATGTACAAAAAGAAACGGCGCACGCTTTCACCGGACTTTCCGCGCGATCCGCAGCAGGTCTACGGCTGGCTGGAAGCGATGGGCTGGGAGATCGCCGGGAAAACCGGCATCAGGGTGTTTCACGACTATTTGCGTGATAAACAAAAGCAGCATGAGTGTTTTGACGCCCTGACAGAATTAGAGACGCGGTACTGTCGCCAGGAGCCCTGGATCAGCCTTGGCCGCTACATACATGTCACCGCGCACAAGCCGCAGAGCAAGGATAACTTATGAGTGAATTTTCCCAGACAGTCCCCGAGCTGGTTGCCTGGGCCCGAAAAAACGATTTCTCCCTCTCGCTGCCGGTAGACAGACTCTCTTTTCTGCTGGCGGTTGCCACGCTGAACGGCGAACGGCTGGATGGAGAAATGAGCGAGGGCGAACTGGTGGATGCGTTCCGCCATGTCAGTGATGCGTTTGAGCAAACCAGCGAAACCATTAATGTGCGTGCTAATAACGCCATTAACGATATGGTGCGTCAACGTCTGCTGAACCGCTTTACCAGCGAACTGGCGGAAGGGAACGCCATCTATCGCCTGACGCCACTGGGCATCGGCATCACCGACTATTACATTCGCCAGCGTGAATTCTCGACCCTGCGCCTCTCGATGCAGCTCTCCATTGTGGCGGGCGAACTGAAGCGTGCGGCGGATGCCGCTGATGAAAACGGCGACGAGTTCCACTGGCACCGCAATGTCTACGCGCCGCTGAAATATTCGGTGGCCGAAATTTTCGACAGCATCGATCTGACCCAGCGCATTATGGATGAGCAGCAGCAGCTGGTGAAGGACGACATCGCCCAGCTGCTGAACAAGGACTGGCGGGCGGCGATCTCCAGCTGTGAAATGCTGCTGTCAGAAACCTCCGGCACCCTGCGTGAACTGCAGGATACGCTGGAAGCCGCGGGCGACAAGCTGCAGGCCAACCTGCTGCGCATCCAGGATGCCACCCTGGCCCATGACAACCTGCATTTTGTCGATCGGCTGGTCTTCGACCTGCAGAGCAAACTCGACCGTATTATCAGCTGGGGTCAGCAGGCGATCGACCTGTGGATCGGCTATGACCGTCACGTGCATAAATTTATCCGTACCGCCATCGATATGGATAAAAACCGCGTCTTTGCCCAGCGTCTGCGCCAGTCGGTCCAGACCTACTTCGATGCGCCATGGGCGCTGACCTACGCCAGCGCCGACCGTCTGCTCGATATGCGTGACGAAGAGATGAGCCTGCGCGACGAAGAGGTGACCGGGGAACTGCCGGCAGACCTGGAATATGAAGAGTTTAACGAAATACGGGAACAGCTTGCCGCGATGATCGAGGAGCAGCTGGCGATCTTCAAAGCCAAAAACACCCCGCTGGATCTCGGTCTGGTGGTGCGCGACTACCTCGCACAATACCCACGTGCGCGCCATTTTGATATCGCCCGCATCGTGGTCGATCAGGCGGTACGCCTGGGCGTCGCGCAAGCAGATTTCACCGGCCTGCCGCCGAAGTGGCAGCCGATTAACGATTACGGAGCCAAGGTACAGGCGCATGTCATTGACAAATATTGAACACGTGATGCCCGCTAAGCTGGCACTGGCGCTGGCAAATCCGATCTTTCCGGCGCTGGACAGCCAACTGCGTGCCGGTCGTCACATTGGTCTCGACGAGCTGGATAATCACGCCTTTTTGATGGATTTCCAGGAATATCTGGAAGAGTTTTATGCCCGCTATAACGTGGAGCTGATCCGCGCCCCGGAAGGTTTCTTCTACCTTCGCCCGCGCTCTACCACGCTTATTCCGCGTTCGGTGCTGTCCGAGCTGGACATGATGGTCGGCAAAATTCTCTGCTACCTCTATCTCAGCCCGGAGCGTCTGGCTAATGAAGGCATCTTCACCCAGCAGGAGCTCTATGACGAGCTGATGACGCTGGCGGACGAAGGCAAACTGCTGAAGCTGGTGAACAACCGCTCTACCGGTTCCGACGTTGACCGTCAGAAGTTACAGGAAAAAGTTCGCTCCTCCCTGAACCGTCTGCGCCGTCTGGGGATGGTGTGGTTTATGGGCCACGACAGCAGTAAATTCCGCATCACGGAATCGGTATTCCGCTTTGGCGCCGACGTGCGCGTGGGCGATGACGCCCGTGAAGCGCAGCTGCGCATGATCCGCGATGGCGAAGCGATGCCGGTGGAAAACCACCTGCAGCTCAATGATGAGCATGAAGACAATCAGCCGGATAGCGGGGAGGAAGAGTAATGATTGAACGCGGTAAATTTCGCTCACTGACGCTGATTAACTGGAACGGTTTCTTTGCCCGCACCTTTGATCTCGATGAGCTGGTAACCACGCTCTCGGGCGGGAACGGGGCCGGGAAATCCACCACCATGGCGGCGTTCGTCACCGCCCTGATCCCGGACTTGACGCTGCTGCACTTCCGTAACACCACCGAAGCCGGTGCGACCAGCGGCTCCCGCGATAAGGGTCTGCACGGTAAGCTGAAGGCGGGTGTCTGTTATTCGGTGCTGGACGTGATCAACTCCCGCCACCAGCGCGTGGTCGTCGGCGTACGTCTGCAGCAGGTCGCCGGGCGCGACCGTAAGGTGGACATCAAGCCGTTCGCCATTCAGGGTCTGCCAACGTCCGTTCAGCCGACCTCGCTGTTAACGGAAACCCTGAACGACCGCCAGGCGCGCGTGCTGACGCTTCAGGAGCTGAAAGACAAGCTGGAAGCCATCGAGGGCGTGCAGTTTAAGCAGTTCAACTCGATCACTGAATACCACTCCCTGATGTTCGATCTGGGGGTAGTGGCGCGTCGTCTGCGTTCGGCCTCGGATCGTAGTAAATACTATCGCCTGATTGAGGCCTCGCTGTACGGCGGGATCTCCAGCGCCATTACCCGTTCCCTGCGCGACTACCTGTTGCCGGAGAACAGCGGTGTGCGCAAAGCCTTCCAGGATATGGAAGCGGCGCTGCGTGAAAACCGCATGACGCTGGAAGCCATTCGCGTCACCCAGTCGGACCGCGACCTGTTCAAGCATCTGATCAGCGAAGCCACCAACTATGTGGCTGCTGACTATATGCGCCATGCCAACGAGCGCCGCATTCATCTGGATCAGGCCCTTGAGTATCGCCGCGAGCTGTTTACCTCGCGCCAGCAGCTGGCGTCCGAGCAGTACAAGCACGTCGAGATGGCCCGCGAGCTGTCCGAGCATAACGGGGCAGAAGGGGATCTGGAGGCCGATTATCAGGCCGCCAGCGATCATCTGAACCTGGTGCAAACCGCGCTGCGTCAGCAGGAAAAAATTGAGCGCTACGAAGCGGATCTCGATGAACTGCAAATTCGTCTGGAAGAGCAGAACGAAGTGGTGGCCGAAGCTGCCGACAAGCAGGAAGAGAACGAAGGCCGCGCCGAAGCCGCCGAGCTGGAAGTGGATGAGCTGAAAAGCCAGCTTGCCGACTATCAGCAGGCGCTGGACGTTCAGCAAACCCGCGCCATTCAGTACAACCAGGCCCTGCAGGCCCTGCAGCGCGCGAAAGATCTCTGCCATCTGCCGGATCTGACTCCGGAGAGCGCCGATCAGTGGCTGGAAACCTTCCAGGCGAAAGAGCAGGAAGCTACCGAGAAGCTGCTGAATCTCGACCAGAAAATGAGCGTGGCGCAAACCGCGCACAGCCAGTTTGAACAGGCGTACCAGCTGGTGGCGGCGATTAACGGCCCGCTGGCGCGCAGTGAAGCCTGGAGCGTGGCTCGTGAGCTGCTGCGTGATGGTGTCAACCAGCGTCATCAGGCGGAACAGGTTCAGCCGCTGCGTATGCGTCTGAACGAGCTGGAACAGCGTCTGCGGGAACAGCAGGAGGCGGAACGCCTGCTGGCTGAATTCTGTAAGCGTCAGGGCAAACGGATTGATATTGACGATCTGGAAACCCTGCATCAGGAGCTGGAAGCCCGTATCGCGTCGCTGTCTGACAGCGTCTCCAGCGCCAGCGAGCAGCGTATGCAACTGCGCCAGGAGCTGGAGCAGTTGCAGTCGCGCATTCAGACCCTGATGCAGCGCGCCCCGATCTGGCTGGCAGCCCAGAGCAGCCTGAGCCAGCTCAGCGAGCAGTGCGGCGAGGAGTTCGAATCCAGTCAGGACGTGACAGAGTACCTTCAGCAGTTGCTGGAGCGTGAACGCGAAGCCATCGTAGAGCGTGATGAAGTGGGCGCGCGCAAACGTGCCGTCGACGAAGAAATTGAGCGCTTAAGCCAGCCGGGCGGGGCAGAAGATGCACGCCTGAACACCCTGGCCGAACGTTTTGGCGGCGTGCTGCTGTCCGAAATTTATGACGACGTCAGCCTTGAAGATGCGCCGTACTACTCTGCGCTGTACGGTCCGTCCCGCCACGCTATCGTGGTGCCGGATCTGTCGCTGATCGCCGACCAGCTCGAAGGCCTGGAGGATTGCCCGGAAGATCTCTATCTGATCGAAGGGGATCCGCAGTCGTTCGATGACAGCGTCTTTGGCGTCGACGAGCTGGAAAAAGCGGTGGTGGTGAAAATCGCCGATCGTCAGTGGCGTTATTCGCGCTTCCCGACCCTGCCGCTGTTTGGCCGCGCCGCGCGTGAAAGCCGCATTGAGAGCCTGCACGCCGAACGCGAAACACTGTCAGAACGTTTTGCCACACTGTCGTTTGATGTGCAAAAAACCCAGCGTCTGCACCAGGCGTTCAGCCGCTTTATCGGCAGCCATCTGGCAGTAGCGTTTGATGCCGATCCGGAAGCGGAGATCCGCAAACTCACCACCCGCCGTGGTGAACTGGAACGCGCCATCTCTAACCACGAGAATGACAACCAGCAAAGCCGGGTGCAGTTCGAACAGGCCAAAGAGGGCGTTGCTGCGCTTAACCGCATCCTGCCACGCCTCAACCTGCTGGCGGACGACACCCTCGCCGATCGCGTGGATGAGATCCAGGAGCGCCTCGACGACGCGCAGGAAGCCGCGCGCTTCGTGCAGCAGCACGGCAACCAGCTGGCGAAGCTGGAGCCGATGGTCTCCGTTCTGCAGAGCGACCCGGAACAGTTCGAACAGCTGAAAGAAGATTACGCCTGGTCCCAGCAGGTTCAGCGCGAAGCCCGTCAGCAGGCGTTTGCCCTGACCGAAGTGGCCCAGCGTCGGGCACACTTCAGCTATTCCGACTCGGCGGAAATGCTGAACGGCAACAGCGATCTGAACGAGAAGCTGCGCCACCGTCTGGAGCAGGCGGAAACGGAACGTACCCGCGCCCGTGAGGCGATGCGTAGCCATGCCGCGCAGCTGAGCCAGTACAGCCAGGTGCTGGCGTCGCTGAAAAGCTCCTTTGATACCAAGAAAGAGTTGCTGACTGATCTGCACAAAGAGCTGCAGGATATCGGTGTGCGGGCCGACAGCGGGGCAGAGGAGCGGGCGCGTATTCGTCGCGACGAACTGCATGCCCAGCTCAGCAACAACCGTGCTCGCCGCAATCAGCTGGAAAAAGCGCTGACTTTCTGCGAGGCGGAGATGGATAACCTCACCCGTCGTCTGCGCAAACTGGAACGCGATTACCACGAGAAGCGCGAGCAGGTCGTCACCGCTAAAGCGGGCTGGTGTGCTGTGATGCGGATGGTGAAAGACAATGGCGTTGAACGTCGTCTGCACCGCCGCGAGCTGGCCTATCTCTCCGGGGATGAGCTGCGCTCTATGTCGGATAAGGCGCTCGGTGCGCTGCGTCTGGCGGTGGCGGATAACGAACACCTGCGCGATGTACTGCGCATGTCGGAAGATCCAAAACGCCCTGAACGCAAAATTCAGTTCTTCGTGGCGGTCTATCAGCACCTGCGCGAGCGTATTCGCCAGGACATTATCCGTACCGATGACCCGGTTGAAGCCATTGAACAGATGGAGATCGAGCTGGGCCGTCTGACAGAAGAGCTCACCTCCCGCGAGCAGAAGCTGGCGATCAGCTCCCGCAGCGTGGCCAACATCATCCGTAAAACGATCCAGCGCGAGCAGAACCGTATTCGTCAGCTGAACCAGGGCCTGCAGAGCGTCTCCTTCGGCCAGGTCAACAGCGTGCGACTGAACGTCAACGTGCGTGAAGCCCACGCCACGTTGCTGGACGTGCTGGCTGAACAGCACGAGCAGCATCAGGATCTGTTCAACAGCAACCGCCTGACCTTCTCCGAAGCGCTGGCGAAGCTGTATCAGCGTCTGAACCCGCAGATTGATATGGGCCAGCGCACGCCGCAAACCATCGGTGAGGAGCTGCTGGATTACCGCAACTATCTCGAGATGGAAGTGGAAGTTAACCGTGGCTCCGACGGCTGGCTGCGTGCGGAATCCGGCGCCCTGTCGACCGGGGAAGCGATCGGTACCGGGATGTCGATTCTGGTGATGGTGGTGCAGAGTTGGGAAGATGAATCCCGTCGCCTGCGCGGCAAGGATATCTCGCCATGCCGCCTGCTGTTCCTCGATGAAGCCGCGCGTCTGGATGCCCGTTCCATCGCCACGCTGTTTGAACTGTGCGACCGTCTGGATATGCAGCTGATTATCGCGGCGCCGGAGAACATCAGTCCGGAGAAAGGCACCACCTATAAACTGGTGCGTAAGGTCTACCAGAACAGCGAGCACGTTCACGTTGTCGGTCTGCGCGGCTTTGCCCCGCAACCGCCGGAATCGCTTCCAGGAACGGCTGACGCCTCCTGACGATTCTGAAAGTTACCCATGGCGGCCTGCAGGCCGCCTTTTTTTATTCCTTGAGCTTGTACTGGCGGCTGCGTTAACTTTAAACTTCTTTACATAAGGCAAGGCTGGTGCCGGTCTGTCTTCCTATAATGAATTGAAGCCCCGGTGATGAGGGCGCGACGTAAAGCAAACAGGGGGCAAGGGATGTTGCTGAATAAAATGTACGGTCGTCAGCTGTCAGCACTCAGTTTGTGCCTGACGGTAGTAGTGGCTCCACTGTTTTCTGCCCGGGCCGATGAGCCCGAACTGGTTCCGGTCGATAGCTCCGCCACGATGGGCGCGCAGCCTACGTCGCTGTCACAACCGCTGGAGCAATCGCCAGCCACCGCCATGATGGCCGGTATCCGTCCGCTGCCTGCCGATGTCAGTGCGGAACAACGTCGCGAGCAGCTGCTCTCGGCTCTGCCTGCGGGTTACTCCCCGGTCTATCTTAATCAGCTTACGCTGCTGTATGCCGCACGTGACATGAAACCCATGTGGGACGATCGCGATGGTGTGCGGGCGTTCCAGCAACAGCTTGCCGAAGTCGCTATCGCCGGTTTCCAGCCGCAATTTACCGCCTGGGTGGAACTGCTGACCCAGCCTGAGATAACCGGAATGGCGCGGGACGTGATCCTGTCGGATGCGATGATGGGCTATCTGCAGTTTGTGGCAGGGATCCCGGTCAACGGTAACCGCTGGCTCTATAGCACCAAACCTTACAAGATGGCGACACCGCCGCTGTCGGTGATTAACCAGTGGCAGCTGGCGCTGGATAACGGGACGGTGCCGCAATTCATTGCCGGCCTTGCGCCGACGCATCCGCAGTATGCGGTGATGCATCAGTCGCTGCTGGAGCTGGTGGCCGATACGCAACCCTGGCCGCAGCTGCAGAGCACCGCCAAACTGAGCCCGGGGCAGTGGAGCAGCGATGTTCCGGCCCTGCGTGAAATCCTGAAACGCTCCGGCGTGATCGACGGCGGGCCAAAAATTGCCCTGCCGGGTGACGATCCACAAAGCGTGGTTGTCAGTCCGTCAGCCCCACCGGTTGAGAAGAAAAAGAAGCCAGCCTCCAGCAAGCCGGCCTCCTATGACCGCAGCCTTGTTGAAGCGGTCAAAGCCTTCCAGACCACCCAGGGTCTGGGCGCCGACGGCGTGATTGGCCAGGGCACGCGTGACGCGCTGAATCTCACACCAGCCCAGCGTGCCGGCGTGCTGGCGCTGAATATTCAGCGTCTGCGCCTGCTGCCGGCCACGCTCTCCACCGGAATTATGGTGAATATTCCGGCTTTCTCGCTGGTTTATTATCAGAACGGTAATGAGGTGCTGGCATCGCGAGTCATTGTTGGCCGTCCGGATCGTAAAACGCCGATGATGAGCAGCGCCCTGAATAACGTGGTGGTCAACCCGCCGTGGAATGTGCCGCCGACGCTGGCACGCAATGATATTCTGCCGAAACTCTGGAATGACCCGGGATACCTTGAACGCCACAACTATACCGTGCTGCGGGGCTGGAACAGTAAAGAGGCTATCGATCCGTGGCGGGTAGACTGGGCGACCATCACGCCTTCTAATCTGCCGTTCCGCTTCCAGCAGGCACCCGGAGCGCATAACTCGCTTGGGCGCTATAAGTTCAATATGCCAAGCTCGGACGCTATCTATCTGCACGATACGCCTAACCACAACCTGTTCCAGAAAGATGCTCGTGCGCTCAGCTCCGGCTGCGTGCGTGTAAACAAGGCGTCAGAACTGGCTAACATGCTGTTACAGGATGCAGGCTGGAACGACACACGAATCTCCGATGCGCTGAAGCAGGGCGACACGCGTTATGTGAATATCCGCCAAAATATTCCGGTTAATCTGTACTATCTGACCGCGTTTGTCGGCAAGGATGGTCGCACCCAGTATCGTACAGATATTTACAATTATGATGAGATTGCCCGATCGAACACTCAGATTCTGCCCAAGGCAGAGCAATTGATCAGGTAAATGAAGAAGTTCGGAAAATTCTGGTAGCCTGAGTCAGGAAAAGATACGGGGTTTGCGGCTGCAAGCCCCGTATTTCCTGGTTTTGCTGCCTTGACGCTGACAGGTTTGCCCGGTAATGTGCCCTTCGTGCGCTGTATTGCATTTATACGATAACACTGACCTGTAGACCTGATTACCATGGATAAATTCGACGCTAATCGCCGTAAGTTGCTGGCGTTAGGGGGCATTGCGCTGGGCGCTGCCATCTTACCGACGCCATCATTTGCTACGCTCTCAACCCCTCGACCACGCATTTTGACGCTTAATAACCTGCATACAGGTGAGTCAATAAAAGCCGAGTTTTTTGATGGCCGGGGCTATATTCAGGATGAATTAGCAAAGCTTAATCATTTTTTCCGGGATTTCCGCGCAAATAAGATTAAAGCCATCGATCCGGGATTATTCGATCAGCTTTTCCGCCTGCAGGGCCTGCTGGGCACCCGCAAACCGGTCCAGCTCATCTCTGGTTACCGCTCCCTTGATACCAATAACGAACTACGCGCCCGCAGCCGTGGGGTCGCTAAAAAAAGTTATCATACCAAAGGGCAGGCGATGGATTTTCATATTGAAGGCGTTTCGTTAGCCAATGTTCGCAAAGCTGCGTTATCTATGCGCGCAGGTGGTGTAGGATATTACCCACGTAGCAACTTTGTGCATATTGATACCGGGCCACTGCGGCACTGGTAATAACGAAATCAGGAGCAGTATGAACTATCGTATTATTCCGGTCACTGCGTTCTCCCAGAACTGTTCGATTATCTGGTGCGAACAAACCAAACTGGCCGCCCTGGTCGATCCCGGTGGTGATGCAGAGAAGATCAAACAGGAAGTCGCTGCCGCTGGCGTGACCTTAATGCAGATTTTACTCACCCACGGTCATCTCGATCACGTGGGCGCTGCGGCCGAGCTGGCGCAACACTACGGTGTGCCGATTGTAGGTCCGGAAAAAGAAGATGAGTTCTGGCTGCAGGGCTTGCCGTCACAGAGCCGGATGTTCGGTCTGGATGAGTGTCTGCCGTTGACGCCAGATCGCTGGCTGAACGAAGGTGAGAGCGTCAGCGTCGGCAATGTGACTTTACAGGTGTTGCATTGCCCGGGCCATACGCCAGGCCACATTGTCTTCTTTGATGACCAGTCGCGTCTGTTGATTTCCGGCGACGTGATCTTTAAAGGCGGAGTAGGGCGCAGTGATTTCCCACGTGGCGATCACGGTCAGCTGATTCGCTCAATTAAAGAGAAGTTATTGCCGCTGGGGGATGATGTGACCTTTATCTCCGGCCACGGCCCGATGTCGACGCTGGGCTACGAACGGCTGCACAACCCGTTCCTGCAGGATGAAATGCCTGTCTGGTAATGACGAATTAAAAAAGCCTGCTTAAAGCAGGCTTTTTTTTGCCCGGCGACCGGGCTTTTGTAGGCCGGGCAAACGCAGTGCCGCCCGGCTTAACGTTTTACAGCACAGCCACAATCGCTTCGCACAGCGGCGCCATGTTATCCGGCGTCATACCCGCCACGTTAACACGACCTGAAGCCACTGCGTACACGCCAAATTCTTCACGCAGACGCAGGACCTGCTCTTTGGTCAGGCCGCTGAAGGAGAACATGCCATTCTGCTTAATGATGAAGCTGAAGTCGCGATCCGCGCCTTTTTCCGCCAGGGTGTTCACGAACAGCAGACGCATGCGCTGAATACGCTGACGCATGTCGTTCAGTTCCTGTTCCCAGATAGCGCGCAGGGCGTCATTGCTGAGAATAGTCGCAACGACTGACGCACCGTGAGCCGGTGGGTTGGAGTAGTTAGCACGAATAACGGATTTCATCTGGCTGAACGCACGATCGACGGTCTGCTCATCGGCAGCCACCAGCGTACAGGCACCTACGCGCTCATTGTACAGACCGAAGTTCTTGGAATAGGAGCTGGCAACAATCAGCTCTTTATGCAGCGCAGCGAACGCACGCAGGCCTTCAGCATCTTCTTCCAGACCACGGGCAAAGCCCTGATAAGCGAAGTCGAACAGCGGCAGCCAGCCTTTTTCAACCGACAGTTTCGCCAGCTGTTCCCACTGCTCCAGCGTTGGATCGATGCCAGTTGGGTTGTGGCAGCAGCCGTGGAACAGCACCACATCACCCGCCTGCGCTTCGCTCAGGCTGGCCAGCAGACCGTCAAAGTCGAGAGTGTGGTTGGCCGCGTCATAGTAAGCATATTCACGCACTTCCAGGCCCGCAGAGTTGAAGACGCTCTTATGGTTAGGCCAGCTTGGATTGCTCACCCAGACGGTTTTTACGCTGGTATTTTTGGCGAGGAAATCCGCTGCCACGCGCAGGGCGCCAGTACCGCCAGGGGTCTGTGCGGTGCGGGCGCGCTTATCACTGATAATCGCGTTGCCTTTGCCGAACAGCAGCTCCTGAGTGCAACGACCAAATTCCGGAATACCGTCGATGCCGAGGTAGTTTTTGGTATTTTCGTTCTCCAGCAGATACTGCTCAGCTTTTTTAACGCTGGTCAGTACCGGGGTCTTGCCGGTCTCATCTTTATAGACACCAATACCCAGGTTGATTTTTCCAGGGCGGTCATCGGCACGAAACAGATCGGCCAGGCCCAGAATCGGGTCGGCAGGGGCGGCGGTAATGTTCTCAAACATGACGAAGTTCCATTGTGGTTACGGAAGTGAAATCCGCTATCAGGTTAACGATAGTTCTACAAAATGCCAACCGTTTGCTACAAAAAGCGTGCGGCTTTTCAAAAGTCGCCATTTTTAGCTTTCGGGCATAAAAAAACAGGGCCGAAGCCCTGTTTTTTAGACATATAACAAAGTGGTGTACTGATTAGAACTGGTAAACGATACCCACGCCCGCCTGGTCGTCGGTAGACAGGCCAGTTGCTTCGGTGTAGTTGTTGTCATCCAGCAGGTTGAAGCGGTACGCAGCGTACACGTTCATGTTCTTGTTGAAGTAGTACCAGGTACCCACTTCTACGTATTTCACCAGGTCAGCATCGCCACCGGAGAAACCGTTACGCGCGGTCAGATCTTTACCTTTGGACTGAACGTAGCCCACGGACGGACGCAGACCGAAGTCGAACTGGTACTGAACCACAGCTTCAACGTTCTGGGTTTTGTTAGCGAACTGGTCGTCGCTTTCACGAGTCATGTTCTGAGATTCGCCGTACATTACCGCTGCGTACAGGTTGTTTGCGTCATATTTAACGGAGGTTGCCCAGCCTTCAGCACGTTCGCCTTTACCGTCAACACTCTGCGCAGTAGAGCGGTCAGAGTTGGAGTAGGCTGCGGTTACGTTGAAGCCTTCAGCGAAGTCATAACCCAGAGAGTAGCTGCCGCCGTCGCCGTTCTGACGTGAGGTGGTGTGGCCAGATTCGTTTTTGCCCTGGTACTGCAGACCCAGTGACAGGCCGTCAACCAGACCGAAGAAGTCAGAGTTACGGTAGGTAGCCAGACCGGTGCTACGTGCAGTCATGAAGTTGTCAGTAGCAGCCAGGGAGTCGCCGCCCCAGATGACGAACATATCGGTAGAAGCCAGCGCATCGTAGAACACGCCGTAGTTACGACCGTAATCGAATGAACCATAATCACCGGTTTTCAGGCCTGCGAATGCCAGACGGGTTTTAGTACCCTGAGCACCTTCCTGAGAAGAGGCGTCCATGTTGTATTCCCACTGACCGTAACCGGCCAGCTGGTCATTAATCTGAGTTTCGCCTTTAAAGCCGATACGCGCATAAGTGGTATCACCGTTGTTGGTGTCACCGTTGGTGGTCCAGATATGCTCACCAACTGCTTTGCCGTAGAAGTCCAGCTTGTTAGCGTTTTTGTTATAGATTTCTGCTGCGTTAGCTGCACCGGCTGCCAGCAGGGCAGGGATAACCACTGCCAGGATATTGCGCTTCATCATTATTTATTACCCTCATTGGTTTTTTTATGACACTCGCCACTGCCGTCAATAAATTCTGTCAATAAATATTTCCGGAACTATTGATGAGAGTTTGGTGTCTTTATGTGTCTGACAGGCATCTTTCCATTCAAATAAACGTTTCGCTAGCCTGAAAGTGCTACAAATCTAAAGAATCAGTTACAAGAAGAAAATATGTGTAACAAAACGTGTATTTTAAGGAACTTTGTGAGGCATCTCAAACTTCAGAGTTGAGTGGCGAAAAATAAAGCTTCACTAATTCTATCTATATGAATTGCTTATCTTAATTTTAGATAATGACTTTTTTTATGATCCGAAGCATTAGCAAACTATTTTTCTTATCCCTAACGATGGACGTCTGGATAGCCGACTTTTTGCACGAAAAGTGTGCTAATGCTTGAGATAAGTATTAGGCGCAATAAGACTGCGGTTTATTTTATGTGCAAAGATGTTTCATGGAAATAAAGCGTAACATTGCAGAGGATCTGGCGGGGTTGCTCTTTAAGGAGAATGACTTTCAGCTGACAAAATTTGACAGTGCAGAATAAAATAATGGCCAGCAGAGGCTGGCCATTGAGTGTTATTGAATCAGAATGTGGCGCTGCGCGGAGTACGCGGGAATGGAATCACATCACGGACGTTCTGAACACCGGTCACGTAAGCGATCAGGCGCTCGAAGCCGAGACCGAAACCGGAGTGCGGCACGGTGCCGTAACGGCGTAAATCGCGGTACCACCAGTAGTCCTCTTTGTTGAGGCCCATCTCAGCCATACGCGCATCCAGCACATCCAGACGCTCTTCACGCTGTGAACCACCGATGATTTCACCGATGCCTGGGGCAAGGACGTCCATTGCGGCGACGGTTTTACCGTCTTCGTTAAGGCGCATATAGAACGCCTTGATGTCTTTCGGATAGTTTTTCACGACCACCGGCGCTTTGAAGTGCTTCTCGGCCAGGTAGCGTTCATGCTCGGAGGAGAGGTCAACGCCCCAGTACACCGGGTTCTCAAACTTCTGACCGCAGTTTTCGAGGATGGTCACCGCATCGGTGTAATCCACCTGGGCGAAGTCAGCAGAGACGAAACGCTCCAGACGGGAGATCGCATCGCTGTCCACGCGCTCGGCGAAGAATTTCATGTCGTCCGCGCGCTCGGTCAGTACGGCGTTAAAGACGTACTTCAGCATCGCTTCCGCCAGGCCTGCCACGTCGTCGAGGTTGGCGAAGGCCACTTCCGGCTCCAGCATCCAGAACTCCGCCAGGTGGCGGCTGGTGTTGGAGTTCTCGGCGCGGAAGGTTGGGCCGAAGGTGTAGATTTTAGACAGTGCACAGGCGTAGGTTTCGCCGTTCAGCTGGCCAGATACGGTCAGGAAGGACTCTTTGCCAAAGAAATCTTTGTCGTAGTCCACTTTGCCTTCCGGCGTGCGCGGCAGGTTTTCCATGTCCAGGGTGGAGACGCGGAACATCTCTCCAGCACCTTCGGTGTCGGAGGCGGTGATCAGCGGGGTGGAGACCCAGAAGTAGCCCTGCTCGTCAAAGAAACGGTGCAGCGCCTGCGCCAGGGTGTGACGAACACGGGCCACGGCACCAATCATGTTGGTACGCGGGCGCAGGTGAGCCACTTCACGCAGATACTCGATGCTGTGGCGCTTTGCCGCCATCGGGTAGGTATCCGGATCTTCAACCCAGCCGGTCACTTCAATCGAGGTGGCCTGCAGTTCATAGCTCTGACCCTGGCCCTGAGAGGCCACGATTTTGCCGGTGACCACTACGGAACAACCGGTGGTCAGACGCAGCACTTCCTGATTGTAATTGGGCAGAGAATTATTAATAACGGCCTGTACAGGATCAAAGCAGGAACCGTCATAAACGGCGAGGAAAGAAAAGCCAGCTTTTGAATCTCGGCGGGTACGCACCCATCCGCGCACGGTGACTTCGCTGTCAACGGCTACGCGGCCCTGGAGTACGTCGGCTACAGGCACAACGCTCATAATAATCTCTCTATGTAGTCCAATAATAAAATCTGTATCCCCTTCAATGGGGGGATATCTATGTTACCTGGCATCCGCCATCAGACAAGTAGATTTCGCAATGATAAGGGAAGAAATAAGAAATAAATGCGGGAAGGGAGCCCGGTGGGCTCCCTGAAAGGATTAGCTGGCGATTTTAACCTGCGGCAGGTCGAACGCTTTACGCAGGGCACGGACAAAGGCTTTGTCATGGCAAATGGTTTTGCCCGGGCTGTCGGAGAGTTTCGCCACCGGCTTGCCGTTACATTCCACCAGTTTAATGACGATATTCAGCGGTTTTACCTGGGGAATATCGCAGGTTAAACGGGTACCAATGCCAAAGCCCAGATTGATGCGCGAGGAGAAGTGCCGGTACAGGCCCACCGCTTTTGGCAGGTCGAGATTATCGGAGAAGACCAGCACTTTACTCATTGGATCGATGCCCAGCTTTTGATAATGGGCGATCGCTTTCTCACCCCACTCCAGCGGATCGCCGGAGTCATGGCGCAACCCCTGATAGGCCGTGGCAAACTCCGGGCCGAAATCGCGCAGGAAGGCGTCCATGGTAATACAGTCGGTTAAGGCGATCCCAAGCTGGTCCGGGTACTCGTCAAGCCAGGCCGCCAGCGCCGCACGCTGGCTGGTCGCCAGTTCCGGGCTGATCTGCTGGTGCGCCTGGAACCACTCATGGGCCTGGGTACCCATCGGGGTGAGGTTCAGACGGCGGGCCAGATCGTAATTGCTGGTGCCAACAAACCACGGCTCCTGCTGCAGTCGCTCAACGATGGCCTGCTGCACCTCGCGGGAGAAACGGCGGCGGGTGCCAAAATCCATCAGGCGGAAACGCGACATATCCAGCGATTCGGTCAGCTGAGCAAAATCAACCAGCTTGTTTTCCAGCGTGGCCAATGCCTGTTCAACGCTGGCCTCCGGGGAACGGAAGCGGTGCACCAGCTCGCTGATCACCGCCAGCAGCGGTACTTCCCACATGATCACTTCCCGCCACGGCCCTTCAAGGCGAATATGCAGCTTGCCGTTATCATTGCTGATCTGCACCTGGGTCGGATCGTAGCGGAAATTCCGCAGCCACTGGAGGTAGTCTTCTTTAAAGAAGGGCAGGCCGGACAGCCACTGGAATTCATCATCCTGCAGATGAAGATGCTGCATAGCGTCGACTTGCTCACGAATGGCATCGGCATAGATCCCAAGCAAATCATCACCACGGCAGCGAAACTCGGCCGCGACCTGTACGTCGTGGTAGTGGTGAAATACGGCTTGCTGCATATGCAGTTTATACGCGTCGGTATCCAGCAGCGTATGCAGAACAGGTGAAGCGAATCGAGTCATAGGCGCGCAATAGCATCCTCTCACGGGAGCGTTTAGTACAATAAACAACTATTGAAACCGCTGGAGTATACCCTGTTTAGCGATTTATTGAACCCCGATCACACCATAAGCCTGGACCAGGGTCGAGTGCATTTCGTGCCGCATGTTATATAAATGTAGCAAATAGAGTGTTTGTGACTGAAAAGATGAACATTCTGCATAGCGCGTTTTACACAACAGGAATAGACTGGTTCGTTATTCGACAAACGATGCAAAAGGTTTTCTATGACACAACAGCCTCAAGCCAAATACCGCCACGACTACCGTGCGCCCGATTACCTGATTAGCGATATCGACCTGACTTTTGACCTGGATGCCACCAAAACCGTTGTCACGGCGGTCAGCCAGGTAACACGCCATAACGCCACGGCGGTGCCGCTGCGTCTTGATGGCGAAGATCTGACCCTGGTGTCGGTGCACGTTAACGACACCGCATGGACTGACTATAAAGAAGAAAACAACCAGCTGGTACTCGACAACCTGCCGGAGCGTTTTACCTTACGCATCGTCAACGAAATTAGCCCGGCGTCCAACACCGCGCTGGAGGGGTTATACCAGTCGGGTGTCGCGCTCTGTACCCAGTGTGAAGCCGAAGGTTTCCGTCACATTACCTGGTACCTGGATCGCCCGGATGTACTGGCCCGCTTCACCACCAAAATCATTGCCGATAAAGCCACCTATCCGTTCCTGCTCTCCAACGGCAACCGCGTCGGTGAAGGCGATCTGGAAAACGGTCGTCACTGGGTGCAGTGGCAGGATCCGTTCCCGAAACCCTGTTACCTGTTTGCGCTGGTGGCGGGTGATTTTGACGTCCTGCGTGACACTTTCACCACCCGTTCCGGCCGTGAAGTGGCGCTGGAGCTGTTTGTCGATCGCGGCAACCTCGATCGCGCGCCGTGGGCGATGACCTCGCTCATCAACTCCATGAAGTGGGACGAAGAGCGTTTCGGCCTCGAGTATGACCTCGACATCTATATGATCGTCGCCGTCGACTTCTTTAATATGGGCGCGATGGAGAACAAAGGTCTCAACGTCTTTAACTCCAAATATGTGCTGGCACGTACCGACACCGCCACCGATAAAGACTACCTCGATATCGAGCGCGTTATCGGCCACGAATATTTCCATAACTGGACCGGTAACCGTGTGACCTGCCGCGACTGGTTCCAGCTGAGCCTGAAAGAGGGCTTAACCGTCTTCCGCGATCAGGAGTTCAGCTCCGACCTCGGCTCGCGCGCGGTTAACCGCATCAACAACGTGCGCACCATGCGCGGCCTGCAGTTTGCCGAAGACGCCAGCCCGATGGCGCACCCGATCCGTCCGGATAAAGTGATCGAGATGAACAACTTCTACACCCTGACGGTGTATGAGAAGGGTTCTGAAATCATCCGCATGATCCACACTCTGCTGGGCGAAGTGAATTTCCAGAAAGGGATGCAGCTCTATTTCGAGCGTCATGACGGCAGCGCGGCCACCTGCGACGATTTCGTGCAGGCGATGGAAGATGCCTCTAACGTCGATCTGTCCCACTTCCGCCGCTGGTACAGCCAGGCCGGTACGCCGATTGTGACCGTCAAAGACGACTACAACCCGGAAACCGAGCAGTACACCCTGACCATCAGCCAGCGCACGCCGCCGACGGCCGAGCAGGAAGAGAAGCACCCGCTGCATATCCCGTTCGCCATTGAGCTGTACGATAACGAAGGCAAAGTGATCCCGCTGCAGAAGGGCGGTCATCCGGTGCATAACGTGCTGAACGTGACCCAGGCTGAGCAGACCTTCGTCTTTGACAACGTCTGGTTCCAGCCGGTGCCTGCGCTGCTGTGCGAATTCTCCGCGCCAGTTAAGCTGGAGTACAAGTGGAGCGATCAGCAGCTGACCTTCCTGATGCGTCACGCGCGTAACGACTTCTCCCGCTGGGATGCCGCGCAGAGCCTGCTGGCAACCTACATCAAGCTCAACGTCAATCGTCATCAGCAGGGCCAGCCGCTCTCTCTGCCGGTCCACGTGGCCGACGCTTTCCGTGCGATCCTGCTGGATGAAACGATCGACCCGGCGCTGGCGGCTGAAATTCTGACCCTGCCGTCCGCGACTGAAATCGCCGAGCTGTTTGAGATTATCGACCCGATTGCGATCGTGGCGGTGCGTGAAGCCCTGACCCGTACCCTGGCGACCGAGCTGGCGGATGAGTTCCTCGCCATCTACAACCACCACAAGCTGGATGCGTACCGCGTTGAGCATGCCGATATTGGCAAGCGCACCCTGCGTAACACCTGCCTGCGCTATCTGGCGTTTGGCGAAACCGCGCTCGCCAACGAGCTGGTCAGCCAGCAGTATCACACTGCCGACAACATGACCGACGCCCTGGCCGCGCTGGCCGCAAGCGTAGCCGCAGAGCTGCCGTGCCGTGATGCCCTGATGCAGGAGTATGACGATAAGTGGCATCAGGACGGTCTGGTGATGGACAAGTGGTTCATTCTGCAGTCCACCAGCCCGGCCGCCGACGTGGTGAACAAGGTGCGCAGCCTGCTTGAGCACCGCTCATTCACCCTGAGCAACCCGAACCGCGTCCGCTCCCTGATCGGTGCCTTTGCCAGCAGCAACCCGGCCGCCTTCCATGCGGAAGATGGCAGCGGCTACCAGTTTATGGTGGAGATGTTGACCGAGCTTAACAGCCGTAACCCGCAGGTGGCGTCACGTCTGATTGAGCCGCTGATCCGTCTGAAACGCTACGATGCCACGCGTCAGGCGAAGATGCGTGCCGCGCTGGAGCAGCTGAAAGGGCTGGAGAATCTGTCCGGGGATCTGTACGAGAAGATCAGTAAGGCTTTAGCCTAAAAGAAATGCCCGGTGGCAAGGTAAAGGCAAAACGGCAACCAGAGGTTGCCGTTTTTATTGTTTGTACCCTCTCCCTGTGGGAGAGGGCCAGGGTGAGGGCATCAGGCATTAGCCGTAATTAACTGCCGCTCCGTTACGCCACGCTTCATCACCCGATCCAACACCTCCGCTTCCAGCTCCGCCAGCCGCGCTGAACCCACCCGGCGAGGACGTGGAAGGTCCACCGTCAGATCCAACCCAATCTTGCCCTCCTCAATCAGCAGCACCCGGTCCGCCATGGCCACGGCTTCACTCACATCGTGAGTGACCAGCAGCACCGTAAATCCGTGCTCCTGCCATAGCGAGACGATCAGATCCTGCATCTCAATCCGTGTCAGCGCATCCAGCGCCCCCAGGGGTTCATCCAGCAGCAACAGCCCCGGGCGATGGATCAGCGCTCTGGCCAGCGCCACACGCTGTTTTTGTCCCCCGGAGAGGGCGGCAGGCCATTCGCCCGCGCGATTGTCCAGCCCGACGGCGGCCAGGGCTTGTAACGCCTGCGCTTTCCAGCTGCCTTTCAGCCCCAGACCGACGTTATCAATCACCGTTTTCCACGGCAGCAGACGCGCATCCTGGAACATCATCCGGGTATCGTCCTGGATCTCCACCAGCGGGGTATTCCCGGCCAGCAGCTCACCGCCGTTAGGCGCTTCCAGCCCGGCCAGCAGGCGCAGCAGGGTGCTTTTACCGCCGCCGCTGCGGCCCACCACCGCCACGAATTGCCCGGCCGGGATGTGCAGTTCCAGTTCGTTCAGAATAGTGTTTTCGCCGTAGCGTTTGGTCACGCCGTTAAGCAGCAGCGGCGTCCCCTGATTTAAGCGAGCGGTATTCATGCGTGTGCCTCCTTTATCGCGTAGGCCGGATTCCAGCGCAGCCAGCGGCGTTCAAGCCACTGGGCGCTGACATCCGCCAGTTTGCCGAGCAGGGCGTAGAGAACGATCGCCACCACTACCACGTCGGTCTGCAGGAATTCGCGGGCGTTCATCGCCAGGTAGCCAATCCCGGAGTTAGCGGAGATAGTTTCCGCCACGATCAGCGTCAGCCACATCAGGCCGAGGGCAAAACGCACGCCGACCATAATCGAGGGCAGGGCGCCCGGCAGAATGACATGTGTAAACAGGGCGAAGCCGGACAAACCGTAGCTCCGCGCCATCTCCACCAGCCCGCGGTCGATGTTACGAATGCCGTGCCAGGTGTTGATGTAGATTGGGAACAGCGTTCCGAGAGCGACGAGGAAAATCTTCGCCGTCTCGTCGATACCAAACCACAGGATCACCAGCGGGATCAGCGCCAGGTGCGGCACGTTGCGCAGCATCTGGATGGAGGTGTCCAGCAGACGCTCGCCCCAGCGGGACAGGCCGCTGATCAGACCCAGCGTCAGGCCAATCGACCCGCCGATCGAAAAACCAATCACCGCGCGCCAGGAGCTGATGGCCAGATGCTGCCACAGCTCACCGCTGGCGCTCAGGGACCAGAACGCTTCCACAACGCCCTCCGGGGAGGGCAGAATGCGGCTCGACAGCCAACCCACGGAGGATGCCAGCTGCCAGATAACGACGATACCCGCAGGGAGCAGCCAGGGCGCAATGCGCAGCAGCCATTTTTGGGATGGGTTAGCCATGCGTTCTCCTTAGCTCTGGGCGACTTTACGCGGGATAAATTCGTTGGCGACCGCTTCACCCTGCTGCAGCAGAGGCTGCGGCTGCGGGATCTGCGGAATAGCCACATCCAGATGCGGGAACAGCAGCTCACCCACCTTGTACGCCTCTTCCAGATGCGGATAACCGGACAGAATAAAGCTGTCGATGCCGAGGTCGGCGTATTCATTAATCCGCGCCGCCACGGTTGGGCCATCACCTACTAACGCCGTACCCGCCCCGCCGCGCACCAGCCCCACGCCAGCCCACAGGTTCGGGCTGATCTCCAGATTCTCCCGCTTGCCGTTGTGCAGGGAGGCCATCCGGTGCTGCCCGACGGAGTCGGTGCGGGCGAAGGCGGCCTGGGCTTTGGCAATAGTGTCATCGTCCAGATGGGCGATCAGGCGGTCGGCGGCCTGCCACGCCTCTTCAGTGGTTTCGCGGACAATCACGTGCAGACGGATCCCGAAGCGCACCTTACGACCGTGGGCCGCGGCTTTAGCACGCACCTGCTCGATCTTCTCTTTCACCAGTTCCGGCGGCTCGCCCCAGGTGAGATACAAATCCACCTGCTCGGCGGCCAGATCCTGGGCGACGTCCGACGAACCGCCAAAATAGAGCGGCGGACGCGGCTGCTGGATCGGCGGGAAGAAGAGTTTGGCATCACGAACATGAATATGTTTGCCCTCGAAGGTCACATTCTCGCCCTCCAGCAGACGACGCCAGACGTGGGTGAACTCAGAGGAGGCTTCATAACGCTCGGTGTGATCCAGGAAGACGCCGTCCCCGGCCAGCTCCTGCGGATCGCTACCGGTCACCAGGTTAAACAGCGCGCGTCCGTTCGACAGACGGTCAAGGGTCGCGGCCTGGCGGGCGGCCACTGTCGGAGAAGTCACGCTCGGGCGCAGGGCCACGAGGAACTTCAGGCGCTGGGTCACCGGGATCATCGACGCCGCGACCAGCCATGCATCTTCGCAGGAGCGTCCGGTCGGGATCAGTACCCCGGTAAAGCCAATTCGATCGGCGGCCTGGGCAATCTGCTGGAGATAAGCGTGATCCACCGGGCGGGCGCCCTCGTCGGTGCCCAGATAGTGTCCATCACCGTGGGTAGGTAAAAACCAGAACAGATTCAGACTCATGATTTAGCTCCTTTTTGCGCTGTGGGATGCCAGATACGGTCGCGAATATCGATTTTTTTCGGCACCAGGCGGTTGTCATAGAAGAGATCAGCGGTTTGCTGCTGTAACACGGCGGTATGGGCATCAACCGGTTTGATGACGGTAGGCGGGCGATGGTCAAGGTAGGTGGCAATGACCGGCTCCGGAAGACCCATCGTTTTAGCCAGCAGGGCGATACTGGCCTGACGCTGACTCTGGGTAAGGGCATCCGCCTCGCTAAAGGTATTCAGTACGCCCTGAACGAATTCACCGTTTTTCTCTGCATAAGGGCGGGCCGCCAGGTAGAAGGAGCCGGTCTGTTTCAGGCTTTCACCGTCTTTCAGCACCTTCACGCCACCCTGCAGCAGGGCCGCGGAGTAGTAGGGGTCCCAGATTGCCCAGGCATCGACGTTGTTTTGCTGGAAGGCGGCGCGGGCATCTGCCGGGGAAAGATAAACTGGCTGAATATCTTTAAAAGTCAGACCCGCCTGCTGTAGGGCGCGCAATAGCAGATTGTGGGAGCTGGACCCTTTCTGGAAAGCCACCTTATGGCCTTTGAGATCCGCCACGGTTTTAATCGGGCTGTTTTCAGGGACCAGAATCACTTCGGCTTTCGGTTTAGGCGGCTCCACGCCGACGTAAACCAGGTCTGCCCCGGCGGCCTGGGCGAAGATAGGCGGAATATCGCCGGTGCTGCCGAGATCGATACTGCCGACGTTCAGCGCCTCCAGCATCTGCGGGCCTGCCGGGAACTCTACCCAGGAGAATTTGGTGTCCGGGTAGCGTTTTTCGAGCAACTGATGGCTTTTCGCCAGCACCATGCTGACGCTGCCTTTCTGGTAGCCAATACGCAGGCTCTCGGGGACAGGATCGGCGGCATGCGCCAGGCCGGAGAGGGCCACCAGACCGGCCAGGCTCAGGCGTGCAAGGGATTTAAACATGGGCGACTCCTTTCTGAAGACCAAAGGCAGGAACCTGAACGTCGCGTCGATGCAGCGCCTGCCAGAAGGTCTCCAGGGCGCTGTCGAGGCGGGTTTGCAGGTTAGGGGTAAAGTGCGGCTTGTGCTGATAGTCAATCACCTGCGAGTCGTCGGCAAACACGCCGTGCAGGATCTCCTGGGCCTTCAGGGCGCTGAGCACCGGCTTCAGGGCGTAATCCACCGCCAGCAGGTGAGCGACGGTGCCGCCGGTCGCCAGCGGCAATACGATTTTGTTCTCCAGCGCGCGCTCCGGCAGCAGATCGAGCAGGGTTTTCAGGGCACCGGAAAACGAGGCCTTATACACCGGCGTGGCGACGATCAGCCCGTCGGCGTCTTTAAGCTGCTCATTGAGGGTTTTCAGCGCCGGACTGTCGAAGCGGGCATAGAGAAGATCTTCCGGAGCAAAGTTATGCAGATTCCAGTGGAATACTTCGACATCCAGAGAGGTGAGTTGCTCCCGGGCATACTCCAGCAACGCGCTGGAGCGGGAAGGAAATCGCGGACTGCCGGCCAACGTAATGACGCGCATAGATGCTCCTTATAACCAATTATTTGCTTTTATCTAACATTGATAACATTTGTTGGCAGTGTCGCATCGCTGACTTATTCCACTAAATGATTTATCCGCAGAATAAATGCAAAAAAATGAATAAAGGAGGGGTGAAAAGTAAACGATTGCGTCTGGTGACGTTTTTTTTGCCGCAGGTCAATTCCCTTTCCGGCTGCGATCGCTGATAATTCGGCCCCGGTTTGCACACCGGGAATCCAGGAGAGTTCATGTACTACCCCTTCGTTCGTAAAGCCCTTTTCCAGCTCGATCCTGAGCGCGCTCATGAATTTACATTCCAGCAGTTACGCCGTATTACGGGAACCCCGCTTGAAGCGCTGGTGCGCCAGAGAGTGACGGAGAAGCCGGTCACCTGCATGGGTTTAACCTTTAAGAACCCACTGGGTCTGGCGGCAGGGCTGGATAAAAACGGCGAGTGCATCGATGCACTGGGTGCGATGGGCTTTGGCTCTATCGAAATTGGCACCGTCACGCCACGTCCGCAGCCGGGTAACGACAAGCCGCGCCTGTTCCGCCTGGTGGAGGCCGAAGGGCTGATCAACCGCATGGGCTTTAATAACCTCGGCGTCGATCATCTGGTTGAGAATGTGAAGAAAGCCCATTTCGATGGGGTTCTGGGCATTAATATCGGTAAAAATAAAGATACGCTGGTCGAGCAGGGCAAAGATGACTACCTGATTTGTATGGAAAAAGTCTACGCCTACGCCGGGTATATTGCGGTGAATATCTCTTCACCTAACACCCCGGGCCTGCGCACCCTGCAATACGGTGAAGCGCTCGACGATTTATTACTCGCCATCAAGAATAAGCAAAATGAACTCCAGGCGAAGCACCATAAATATGTGCCGGTGGCCGTTAAAATTGCTCCGGATCTGACCGTAGAAGAGCTGGTGCAGGTCGCCGACAGTTTAGTTCGTCATAATATTGATGGCGTTATTGCCACCAATACCACGCTCGATCGCTCTCTGGTTCAGGGAATGAAATATTGCGACGAAATGGGGGGCCTGAGCGGGCGTCCGGTGCAGTTAAAAAGCACCGAAATTATTCGTCGTCTGTCAGAAGAATTAAAGGGTCGCCTGCCGATTATTGGCGTAGGCGGTATAGATTCAGTCATGGCCGCGCGCGAGAAAATGGCGGCCGGCGCTTCGCTGGTGCAGATATATTCAGGCTTTATTTTCAAAGGCCCGCCGCTGATTAAAGAAATCGTTAATCATATCTAATCTTTTAGCATGACTGACAACCAGGGCTTTATTTCCAGCTCTGGTTGTTTTATATTCCCGGACTGTTGCTTTATTAGACATTGTAGTCTTTGATTATTGCAGTTAAAAAAGCGAAGCGGCAATAAGGACTTTCTTAGGACAGGACGTTTCGGGAACGGGAGAGACAGATGCGAATTAAACCTGACGATAACTGGCGCTGGTATTTCTGTGACGAGCACGATCGCATGATGCTCGATCTGGCCAATGGTATGTTGTTTCGTTCGCGTTTTGCCCGCCGGATGTTAACCCCGGACGCCTTTGCCGACACCGGTTTTTGCGTCGATGATGCCGCACTCTACTTCTCCTTTGAAGAAAAATGCCGTGACCTCGACCTGTCGAAAGAACAACGCGCCGAGCTGGTGCTCAATGCGCTGGTGGCGATCCGCTTCCTCAAACCTCAAATGCCGAAAAGCTGGCACTTTCTTGCCCACAGTGAGCGCTGGTCGCCGGTCACCGGTGATGCGGCGTGCGTCAGCCTGAGCGAGAGTGCAGAGCAGGTGAATTTGCTGGTGGTGGAGCCGGGCGACAATGCCGCGCTCTGTTTACTGGCGCAGCCGACGGTAACCATTGCCGGGCGCACCATGCAGTTGGGCGACCCGATTAAAGTGATGAATGACCGACTGAAACCTCAGCCGGTCACCTTCAGCCTCGAGCAGGCCGTTTAGGCTTCCAGCTGTAACGAGGTTTTCGGTACGCAGCTGCAGCACAGAATTGTGCCGTCACTGCCGATAGCCGATTTCTTCAGCGCACTCACTTCGCCTTCTACCAGCGTGATGCGACAGCATCCGCAGATCCCCGCCCGACAGGAATAGGGCACGCGAATACCGGCCTGTTCAAGCTGTTCCAGTAACACCTGCTGATTGTTTCCGCGGATTGTTTGACCCTGCCACTGGATAGTGACCGCCGTGGCGGGTTGTGTCTCCACCTCTGTCGCCTCTTCCTCAGCGCCTGCGCCGTAGATCCGGCCTGGCCCGGTGGAGAGGATCTCCACCTCGTCGCCCACGCGGATCACGCCGCTGGTGCGTGGGATCAGGTTCTGACCGAAATCCACATCACCGTTATCCTGCGCGGTGCGGAAAGATTGCAGGGTTTTGAGTGGCTCACCGGCAGGGTGTTTCTGCCCCTTTTCCGGGCTGACGGTGGTAAAGATGCAGCGGCTGCAGGGTTTGACCACGTCAAAGATCACGTCGCCGATGCGGATCACTTTCCAGGTATCTTCTTCCCAGGCCGTTGCGCCGGTGACCACCAGATTCGGGCGGAACTGCTCCATCTGTACGCTCGCCGGGCAGCGCTTTTGCAGGTCGCGCAGCGAAGCGTCGTTGGTGAGCAGGAACGGGAAGCCGTCGGCAAATGACAGTGGCACCGCGGCGAAATCTTTGACGCGTCGCGTCAGTTCGGGCCCGACCCAGCGGAGCTGCACCGGGCGCGAAAAGAATTCGCTCATCCAGCGGTTGATCGCGTCCGGGGCGATACGGGCGGTAAAGTGGTTGCCCCATACTTCGGTAGGCGCATCCGCTGGCGCAAAATCGCTGAAGCGAACGATACTACTGGAACCGTCCGGCGCGGTGAGATGCAGACCATCCTGAACCGGGGCCGGGGTGAAGCGAACCATCTGTGGGAACTGGCGGGCGGTGATGAAGGTGCCATCCGGTTCGGTGACCATAAAAATGCGATCGTAGGCAAAACCGCTAACGTCTGCGAAGGCATGCGTCAGCCCAATACCGCGCATGGATTTGACCGGATGAATGAAAAGCCTGGATAACGTTGCCACGGCACCGTCCCCTCAAATGAAAATAAGCCCTCAACTTTATGACATAGAGCCCAGATTGGCTATAATGCGCAGCAATTTTCTTAGAGTAAAAGTGACGATATGAATTCTCTGTTTGCCAGTACGGCCCGTGGGCTGGAAGAGCTGTTAAAAACTGAACTGGAAAGCCTGGGCGCGCAAGAGTGCCAGGTGGTTCAGGGTGGTGTCCATTTTCAGGGCGACACGCGGCTTATTTACCAGAGCCTGATGTGGAGTCGCCTGGCCTCACGCATCATGTTGCCGATGAGAGAGTGCAAGGTTTACAGCGATCTCGATCTTTATCTGGGCGTGCAGACGATTAACTGGACAGAGATTTTTGCCCCGGGTGCCACCTTTGCGGTGCACTTCAGCGGCCTGAACGATGAGATCCGCAACAGCCAGTACGGCGCGTTGAAGGTCAAAGATGCCATCGTCGACAGCTTTACCCGTAAAAATCTGGAACGCCCGAACGTCGATCGCGAAAACCCGGATCTGCGTATCAACGTGCGTCTGAATAAAGAGATCGCCAGCATCGCACTTGATCTGTGTGGTGAGGGCCTGCACCAGCGCGGCTACCGCGATCGGGCGGGTATCGCCCCGATCAAAGAGAACCTGGCCGCAGCCATTGTGATGCGTTCCGGCTGGCAGCCGGGTACGCCAATGCTCGATCCAATGTGCGGTTCCGGCACGCTGCTGATTGAAGCGGCTATGCTGGCGACCGACCGTGCACCGGGGCTGCATCGCGGCCAGTGGGGCTTTACGGGCTGGGCTCAGCACGACGAGGCGGTCTGGCAGGAGGTGAAAGCCGAAGCCCAGACCCGCGCCCGCGCAGGGCTGGCGGCTTATGAATCCCATTTCTACGGCTCTGACAGCGATAGCCGCGTGATTGAACGCGCGCGCAGCAACGCCCGTCGCGCCGGGATTGGCGATCTGGTCACCTTTGAGGTGAAAGACGTCTCCCGGCTCACCAACCCGTTGCCGAAAGGCCCGTACGGGACGGTGATCAGCAACCCGCCTTACGGCGAACGTCTGGACAGCGAGCCGGCGCTGATTGCTCTGCACAGCCTGCTGGGTCGCACCATGAAAGATCTGTTTGGCGGCTGGAATCTGTCCCTGTTCAGCGCCTCGCCGGAGCTGCTGAGCTGCCTGCAGCTGCGCGCCGAGCGTCAGTTCAAAGCCAAAAACGGCCCGCTGGACTGCGTGCAGAAAAACTATCACCTGGCCGAGAAAGAAGCCGACAGTAAACCGGCCAGCATCGCGGAGGATTATGCCAACCGTCTGCGTAAGAACCTGAAGAAATTTGAAAAATGGGCGAAGCAGGAGGGTATTGAGTGCTATCGCCTGTATGACGCCGATCTGCCGGAATACAACGTGGCGGTCGACCGCTACGGCGAGTGGGTGGTGGTGCAGGAGTATGCTCCGCCAAAAACCGTCGATCCGCAGAAAGCGCGTCAGCGTATGCTGGATATCATCGCTGCCACCATCAACGTGCTGAACATCGCTCCGAACAAGCTGATCCTCAAGACCCGTGAGCGTCAGAAGGGTAAAAATCAGTACGAGAAGATGAACAGCAAGGGCGAGTTTATCGAAGTGGGCGAATACAACGCGCGCCTGTGGGTTAACCTGACCGACTACCTCGATACCGGCCTGTTCCTCGACCACCGTATTGCCCGTCGTATGCTGGGCCAGATGAGCAAAGGTAAAGACTTCCTGAACCTCTTCTCCTATACCGGCAGCGCCAGCGTCCATGCCGGTCTGGGTGGCGCACGTACCACCACCACCGTGGATATGTCCCGCACCTATCTGGAATGGGCAGAGCGCAACCTGCGTCTCAACGGCCTGACCGGCCGGGCGCACCGTCTGCTGCAGGCCGACGTGCTGGGCTGGCTGCGCGAATCGGATGAACAGTTCGATCTGATCTTTATCGATCCGCCGACCTTCTCCAACTCCAAACGTATGGAAGAGTCTTTTGATGTGCAGCGCGACCACCTGGCGCTGATGAAAGATCTCAAACGGATGCTGCGTAAAGGCGGCACCATCATGTTCTCGAACAACAAGCGCGGTTTCCGCATGGATCATGACGGGTTAGCTGAACTGGGGCTGAAAGCACAAGAGATCAGTCAAAAAACCTTGTCCCAGGATTTTGCCCGTAACCGTCAGATCCACAACTGCTGGCTCATCACCGCCGCCTGAAAGGAAAAGTAAATGTCATTAATTAGTATGCATGGCGCGTGGCTGTCATTCAGCGACTCACCCCTTCTCGATAACGCAGAACTGCATATCGAAGATAACGAACGTGTCTGTCTGGTAGGCCGCAATGGCGCCGGTAAATCGACCCTGATGAAGATCCTGAATCGCGAGCAGGGGCTGGATGACGGGCGTATCGTTTACGAGCAGGACCTGGTGGTGGCGCGTCTGCAGCAGGATCCGCCGCGTAACGTGCAGGGCAGCGTCTATGATTTTGTGGCCGAAGGGATCGCCGAGCAGGCGGAGTACCTGAAGGGTTACCACGAGATCTCGCACCTGGTGATGACCGACCCGAGCACTAAAAACCTCAACGAGATGGCGCGTCTGCAGGAGCTGCTGGACCACCACGGCCTGTGGCAGCTGGAAAACCGCATCAACGAAGTGCTGGCGCAGTTAGGTCTGGAAGCCGACATGCCGCTGGCCTCCCTCTCCGGTGGCTGGCTGCGTAAAGCTGCCCTGGGCCGGGCGCTGGTCAGCGGGCCGAAAGTGCTGCTGCTTGATGAACCGACGAACCACCTGGATATCGAAACCATCGACTGGCTGGAAGGGTTCCTGAAAACCTTCGGCGGCACCATTATCTTTATCTCGCATGACCGTTCGTTTATTCGCAATATGGCGACCCGCATTGTCGATCTCGACCGCGGCAAGCTGGTGACCTATCCGGGCGATTACGACACCTATCTGCTGGAAAAAGAGGAAAACCTGCGCGTAGAAGAGCTGCAAAACGCCGAGTTCGACCGCAAGCTGGCCCAGGAAGAGGTGTGGATCCGTCAGGGCATCAAAGCCCGTCGTACCCGTAACGAAGGCCGCGTCCGTGCCCTGAAAGCGATGCGCCGTGAGCGCAGCGAGCGCCGTGAAGTGATGGGCAGCGCGAAGATGCAGGTCGAAGAGGCGAGCCGCTCCGGCAAAATCGTCTTTGAGATGGAAAACGTTAACTACCAGGTTGACGGCAAAGTGCTGGTGAGAGATTTCTCTGCCCAGGTGCAGCGCGGGGATAAAATTGCCCTTATCGGCCCGAATGGCTGCGGTAAAACCACGCTGCTGAAGCTGATGCTGGATCAACTGAAAGCCGACAGCGGTCGCATCCACTGCGGAACGAAGCTGGAAGTGGCCTACTTCGACCAGCACCGTGCCGAACTGGATCCGGACAGAACGGTAATGGACAACCTCGCAGAAGGTAAGCAGGAAGTGATGGTGAACGGGAAACCGCGCCATGTGCTGGGCTATCTGCAGGACTTCCTGTTCCATCCAAAACGGGCCATGACCCCGGTTCGTGCCCTCTCCGGTGGGGAGCGTAACCGCCTGTTACTGGCACGTTTGTTCCTGAAACCCAGCAACCTGCTGATTCTCGATGAACCAACGAACGATCTTGATGTGGAAACGCTGGAACTTCTTGAAGAACTGATTGATAGTTATCAGGGAACGGTGATGCTGGTGAGCCACGATCGTCAGTTCGTGGACAATACCGTGACCGAATGCTGGATCTTCGAAGGTCAGGGCCGTATCGGACGCTATGTGGGCGGCTACCACGATGCCCGCGGACAGCAGGCGCAGTCGCTGGCGACAAAGCAGTCAAAAGCGAAGAGCGAAGCGGAAGTTGCTGTAACCAAAGCAGAAACGGTCAAACGCGGCAGTAACAAACTAAGCTATAACCTCCAGCGCGAACTGGAAAGCTTGCCGCAGCGTCTGGAAGAGCTGGAAGCGAGTCTGGAAAGTTTGCAGGCTCAGGTGGCCGACGCGTCATTCTTTAGCCAGCCGCATGACCATACGCAAAAAGTGCTGGCCGATATGGCCCAGGCTGAGCGGGCGCTGGAAGAGGCATTTGAACGCTGGGAATATCTTGAGGCTCTGAAAAACGGCGCATAAGTTAAACATGGAGCCAGTATGTGTGAACATCACCATGCCGATCGGCATATTTTATGCTCCCAGTGCGATATGCTCGTGGCGCTACCCGCGCTCGAGCATGGACACAAAGCGGCATGCCCGCGATGCGGGACAACGCTGACAACGAAGTGGGATGCGCCGCGGCAGCGTCCCACTGCTTATGCTATTGCTGCGCTGTTCATGCTGTTCCTCTCCAACCTGTTTCCCTTTATCTATATGAAAGTGGGGGGTATCACCAGCGAAGTGCATTTGCTGGAGATACCCGGCGTGATGTTCTCGGAAGATTACGCCAGTCTGGGCACCTTCTTTATGCTCTTCGTCCAGATCGTGCCGGCGTTTTGCCTGGTGGTTATCCTGCTGCTCGTGAACCGCGTGCAGATGCCCAGGGCACTGAAAATCAGGCTGGCGCGGATCCTGTTCCAGTTAAAAAGCTGGGGAATGGCGGAGATTTTTCTTGCCGGGATCCTGGTGAGCTTTGCCAAGCTGATGGCCTACGGCGACGTGGGCGTTGGCAGCAGCTTTATTCCCTGGTGTCTCTATTGCGTATTGCAGCTGCGCGCGTTCCAGTGTGTGGACCGCCGCTGGGCATGGGACGATATCGCCCCGGCGCCGGTGCTGTCGCAAAAGCTGAAGGTCGGCGTCCCGGGGATCCACCAGAATCTGCGCCTCTGTTCCTGCTGTACGGCGATCCTCCCGGTCGACCAGGAAGTCTGTCCGCGTTGCGAAAGCAAAGGGCACGTGCGGCGTAAAAACAGTCTTCAGTGGACCATGGCGCTGCTCATCACCTCGATCATGCTTTATCTCCCTGCCAACATCCTGCCGATTATGATCACTAATCTGCTGGGGGATGAGATGCCCTCGACAATCATGGCTGGGGTGGTCCTGCTGTGGGGGGAAGGGTCCTACCCGGTAGCCTTAGTTATTTTTATCGCCAGTATCATGGTGCCTACGCTCAAAATGATTGCCATTGCCTGGCTCTGCTGGGATGCCAAAGGACACGGCAAGCGGGATAGCGAGCGAATGCATTTTATTTATGAAGTCGTTGAGTTTGTTGGACGCTGGTCAATGATTGACGTATTCGTGATTGCCGTTCTGTCTGCCCTGGTGCGGATAGGGGGGCTAATGAGTATTTACCCAGCCATTGGGGCGCTAATGTTTGCATTGGTCGTTATTATGACCATGTTTGCGGCCATGACCTTCGATCCGCGTTTATCGTGGGATCGTGAGCCAGAGCCGAGCCATGAGGATGAATAAAAGCATGGAAAATAAGAGTGGAGAGGCGAAAGTGCAGAAGGTCAGAAACTGGTCGCCGGTGTGGATCTTCCCCATCGTGACCGCGCTGATCGGTGCCTGGATCCTGTTTTATCATTACAGCCATCAGGGCCCGGTCGTGACGCTGATCACCACTAACGCCGAGGGGATTGAGGGCGGTAAAACGACCATCAAGAGCCGCAGCGTGGATGTGGGGGTAGTCGAGAGCGCAACCCTGACCGACGACCTGACGCACGTAGAAATTACCGCCCGCCTCAACGCCGGTATGGAGAAGCTGCTGCATGGCGACTCGGTGTTTTGGGTGGTGAAACCGCAGGTGGGTCGCGAAGGTATTAGCGGCCTGGGGACCCTGTTATCCGGGGCCTATATCGAACTGCAGCCGGGGAAACAGGGATCTCAACCGGAGCAGTACCAGCTGCTGGACTCTCCGCCGCTGGCACCGCCGGATGCGAAGGGGATCCGCGTCATCCTCGACAGTAAAAAGGCCGGTCAGCTGAGCCCGGGCGATCCGGTGCTGTTCCGCGGCTATCGCGTCGGTTCTGTGGAAACCAGCACCTTTGACACGCAAAAACGCACCATCAGCTATCAGCTGTTTATCAACGCGCCGAACGATCGTCTGGTCACAGGTAACGTTCGCTTCTGGAAAGATAGCGGCATCGCCGTCGACTTAACCTCAGCGGGAATGCGCGTTGAGATGGGCTCGCTCTCCACCCTGTTTGGCGGCGGAGTCAGCTTTGATGTGCCGGAAGGGATGGATCAGGGGCAGCCGGTGGCGCAAAAGACCGCCTTCAGACTGTATGACGACCAGAAAAGCATTCAGGATTCGCTCTATACCGACCATATCGACTATCTGATGTTCTTCAAGGATTCGGTCCGTGGCCTGCAGCCGGGAGCGCCGGTTGAATTCCGCGGCATCCGTCTGGGTACCGTCGGCAAGGTGCCGTTCTTCGCGCCGGGGATGCGTCAGATGCTGGATGACGATTTCCGTATTCCGGTGCTAATCCGCATCGAGCCGGAGCGTCTGATTAACCAGATTGGCGATACGCCTGATATCGCTCAGCACATTGAAGGGTTGATGAAGCGTGGCCTACGCGGTTCTCTCAAAACCGGTAATCTGGTGACCGGGGCGCTGTATGTGGATATGGACTTCTTCCCGAAAGAGCCGCCGGTGAAAGAGATCCGCGAGTTCTCGGGCTACAAAATCATCCCGACCGTGAGCAGTGGACTGGCACAGATCCAGCAGCGTCTGATGGAGACGCTGGATAAGATCAACAGCTTGCCGCTCAATCCGATGATTCAACAGGCCACCAATACGCTTAGCGAGAGCCAGGCGACGATGCGCCGTCTGCAGGCCACGCTGGATAATCTCAACAAGCTGACCGCCAGCCAGTCGATGCAGCAGCTGCCTCAGGACATGCAGAAAACGCTGCGTGAACTGAACCGCAGTATGCAGGGCTTCCAGCCGGGTTCAGCGGCGTACAACAAGATGGTGGCGGATATGCAGCGCCTCGATCAGGTTCTGCGTGAACTGCAGCCGGTGCTGAAGACGCTGAACACCAAGAGCAACGCACTGGTATTCGAAGCGAAAGACAAAAAGGACCCTGAGCCGAAGGGGGCTAAATAATGAAAAAGTGGCTAATGATTACCGCAGTGGCGCTCCTGACCGCCTGTAGCTCAGCAGAGAACAAGAGCTATTACCAGCTGCCTGTGGCCGCGCAGGCGGGCGGGCAAAGTATCGCCAGCCAGGGGAACCGCCTGCTGTGGGTAGAGCAGGTGGCGGTACCGGATTACCTGGCCGGTAATGGTGTGGTTTATCAAACCAGCGATGTGCAGTATGTCATCGCCAATAACAACCTGTGGGCCAGCCCGCTGGATCAGCAGCTGCGCAACACGCTGGTTGCCAATCTCAGCAGCCAGCTGCCGGGATGGGTGGTGGCGTCGCAGCCGCTGGGTAGCGACCAGGATACGCTCAACGTCAACGTGACCAACTTCCATGGCCGCTATGATGGCAGGGTGATTGTCAGTGGTGAATGGTTGCTGAATCACCAGGGCCAGCTGATAAAGCGGCCTTTCCATCTGGAGTTGACCCAGCAAAAGGATGGTTATGATGAGATGGTGAAAGTGCTGGCACAGGGGTGGGCGCAGGAGTCCGCCAGTATTGCCAGAGAGATTTCTCGTCTGCCATAAGTAAAATTCATCGCCTCAGGCCGCAGTTAGCGTCATGCTAATTGCGGCTTTTTTTTGTTTTATGCTCAGGCCGTTACTTGTGCCGTGTCACAGTTTTTGTACAAATGAACTTCTGACCAGGTCACAAATATGACACTGGCGTGAATTTTGCGCATTGACGGTCAGCGGGAATCAGGGTATTCGTTATCTGTGGTTGCACGTTTTGTAATCACTGTTTTCTTTTCCACCAGATCAAATAATGAGGGAAACGAGGCATGAAGAGACAGAAACGAGATCGCCTTGAAAGGGCTCATCAACGTGGTTATCAGGCTGGCATCGCCGGACGTTCTAAAGAAATGTGTCCCTATCAGACCATCAATCAAAGGTCGCAATGGTTAGGGGGCTGGCGAGAAGCCATCGGAGACAGGGCAGTACTTGCTTGATAGCGTCTCTTTAAAAAAAGAAACCTCCGCAGTGCGGAGGTTTCGCCGTTTTATGCTTTGGTAAAAGCAAAAATCAGAATGCGGAAGTGTCCTGGAACAGACCCACTTTCAGGTCATTCGCCGTGTAGATCAGACGGCCGTCAACCAGCACTTCGCCATCCGCCAGGCCCATGATCAGGCGACGGTTAACAATGCGTTTGAAGTGAACACGGTAGGTCACTTTTTTCGCGGTCGGCAGAACCTGACCGGTAAATTTCACTTCGCCAACGCCCAGGGCGCGGCCTTTGCCTTCGCCACCCAGCCAGCCGAGGTAGAAACCAACCAGCTGCCACATCGCGTCCAGACCCAGGCAGCCTGGCATCACTGGATCGCCAATAAAGTGGCAACCAAAGAACCACAGGTCCGGGTTGATATCGAGCTCTGCTTCTACGTAACCCTTATCGAAGTTGCCGCCGGTTTCCGTCATCTTAACGACACGGTCCATCATCAGCATGTTCGGGGCCGGTAACTGCGGGCCTTTAGCACCAAACAGTTCACCGCGACCAGAGGCAAGAAGATCTTCTTTTGTATAGGATTCGCGTTTATCTACCATGTTCTCAGTATGCCTTATTTTAGTGAAGGACGCAGGATAGCTAACACGTGTACGCTGAACAAGTCCGATCAGTTCGGCGTGAACCAGTTCAACCAGCGTAACGGCCAGGGATAACGATGGCGTGCTTCCTGCTGTGTTGCCTGCGCAATACGCTCCTGGATGCTGTGCATCAGCGTGTTCTGCCCTTCGGCATCCCACTCCAGGTTTGTCAGTAAGGGTAGCGCATCTGCGATATCTTCGATCGCCCAGAGGCTGAATTGTTCCTCCTCTACCGCGGTCAGCAGTTCCTGACTGAGGCTGAGGTGACGCACGTTCGGCAGGGGAATAATAACGCCCTGTTTACCGCTCAACCCGCGCTGCTGGCAAACGGTAAAGAAGCCTTCAATCTTCTCGTTCAGACCGCCGACCGGCTGCGCGCGACCAAACTGATCCACCGAACCGGTGATGGCAATGCTCTGATTCACCGGCACATCGGCCAGGGCACTGATTAACGCGCACAGTTCTGCCATCGAGGCGCTGTCGCCATCGACTTCGCTGTAGGACTGCTCGAAGGTCAGCGAGGCGGTGAAGGGGATCTGCTGCTCAAGCTGCAGTTCCGACATCAGATAAGCCTGCATGATCATCATGCCCTTGGCGTGAATGTTCCCGCCCAGCTCGGCTTTACGTTCCACATCGATAAATTCACCGTCACCGATGTGTACAACGCAGCTGATACGGGACGGCTCGCCAAAGGCGCGCGGATGACCCGGGAACTCAATCACCGACAGGGCGTTGATCTGTCCGACGCGTTCACCTTCGGTTTCGACCAGGATCTGCTCCAGCAGGATCTCGTCCTGCATGCGATCGGCAAGGTAGCCTTCACGCCACTCTCGCTGCACCAGCATCTGGGAGAGTTGTTCGCCGGTAATGGTGTCGTCTTCGGTCATGGCTGCGGCTTCACGCAACTGCTTGCCAAGCCAGAGAGGACAAAGCGGCAGGGTCTCCTGGTCGCCGGTGTAGCGCACCGCTTCGCGGATCAGCACCGGCCAGGCATCGGCTGCCGGGGTTGGCAACTGCGCGCGTTCGCAAACGGCATGCACCCACTGGAGCCATTGCAGCATATCTTCGGCATCCGCGATCTGCGTGCTGTCTTCGAACTCGCTGTACACCACCTGATCGGCCAGCTCGGGTTCCATTTCCTGGAAATCGGCCAGTGCTTCGCGATCGCCAATCAGCACCACTTTCAGGGAGAGCGGCATAGAAGGCACTGCGACCGGAAGAGGGCGCGACTCATCATACGCCACCCAGTCGAAGCGCTGCTGGCTGACGCTGTTTTTCAGGCGCATCCACAGCAGAGGCTGGGCCAGAAGGGTGCGCAGCGAGATGAGCAGCACGCCGCCGTTAGCCTGATGCACCAGGCCAGGATGCAGGGTCAACTCGCCGTTAAACTGGCGCAGGCAACCGAACAGTTGTTCTGCTTCTGTCCAGCCCGCCGGGACGATGTTGCCTGTGACCGCAAAACGGCCATCGGGTACGGTCGCCGGTTCAAAGGTGACAGTGTGTCCGCTGATGCGGTATTCACCCCCAAAGACCGTCCCGGTTTCTGGTTGCAGCTGCCGCATGGCATCCGCCAGAAGATTCAGGTACTCCGCTTCGTCTGGCGCTTTCAACAACATGAACGGTGAGGTTGCCCACGGGCTCAACACCTGCTCCAGTGCGTAATGCAAACGGGGCTGTGTGTCACTGAGGATGTATTCGTGTTCTTTCGCGAGATCTGGCTGTGCAAACAGTTCCTGATAGCTTTCGGTATCCGGAACCAGGTCACGCCATGCAAGTTTCGTAATGGTCAAAGTTGATGTTTTTTAGTCAGAAGTAAAACGATGGAGTATACCGTAAGGCGCAGGCTCTGCCCATGAGGGAATGGGCGTTTCCAGAGATGAATGCATCGCCACGTATCACAGGATATGATTTCTTTTCAGCAGATTGCCAAAAAACTGATATTCTGAACACAGTTACACGGTCACACTGAGATCGCAATGAAATACCAACAACTGGAAAATCTCGAAAGCGGCTGGAAATGGAAGTATCTGGTCAAAAAACACCGTGAAGGGGAATTGATCACGTGCTACCTCGAAGCCAGTGCTGCAAAAGAAGCTGTAGATTTATTGCTGACCCTCGAAAACGAACCCATTCTGGTCAACGGCTGGATAGATAAACACATCAATCCGGCGCTACTGAACCGCATGAAGCAGACTATCCGTGCGCGGCGAAAACGGCATTTCAATGCTGAGCACCAGCATACGCGGAAGAAGTCGATCGATCTGGAGTTTATGGTCTGGCAACGTCTGGCCGGACTGGCCCAGCGCCGCGGAAAAACCCTGTCAGAAACTATCGTCCAGCTGATTGAAGATGCGGAATATAAAGAGAAGTACGCCAGTCAGATGTCAACCCTGAAAACCGATCTCCAGGCGCTGCTCTCCAGTAAGAAGTAGCGTTTTACTTTCCTTCAGGCAATAAAAAACCCCGCAACATGGCGGGGTTTTTTGTCAGACGATAACTTATGCCGCTGGCTGAGTTACAACGTCTTTGATGCCTTTAACTTCGATCTCTACGCGACGATCTGGTGCCAGGCAGTCGATCAGTGCAGCGCGAGGTTTCACGTTGTCACAGGTAGCACCGGTAACTGGGTTAGATTCGCCCATACCACGTGGGGAGATCTTGTTAGCTGGGATACCTTTAGAGATCAGGTAATCAACAACAGACTGAGCACGTTTCTCGGACAGACCCTGGTTGTAGGCGTCAGAACCGATACGGTCGGTGTAACCCAGAACAACTACGGAACCGTCTTTAGGATCCAGGTTGCTCAGCTGGGTGTACAGCTGATCCAGAGCCTGCTGGCCTTCTGGTTTCAGAGTTGATTTGTTGAAGTTGAACAGAACGTCAGACTTCAGAGTGAAGTGCTTGGTCTGTACTTCTGGCGCTGGCGCTGGAGCTGGAGCAACGATTGGCGCTGCTTCTTCCTGCTGGCCGAAACGGTAAGAAACACCTACGCTCAGCATGCCGTTGTCTGGACGAACACCAACGGTGTTGCCGTCGCCGATGTTGTTAACCCACTGGTATTCCAGACGGGTAGCAACGTCACGGGTCATTGCCCACTCAACGCCACCTGCGAATACTGGAGATACGCCAGTGTCATGGTCGTCGCCAGCGATGCTGTTGCTGGAGTCTGCACGCCATACCATGCCGCCCAGACGGGTGTAGATGTCTACAGCGTCATTTACTGGGTAGCCCAGTTTAGCAGTCAGCTGAACGCCCTGTGCCTTGAACGCACCGTTAACGGTGTCGCCTTTATAAGGCATGCGGCCCAGCCAGTCGTAACCCATTTCGAAACCAACGTACGGGTTAACCTGATAACCACCGAACGCGCCTGCGCCCAGCTGGCTTTCGTGAGTTGGGCCGTCGTTGTTCAGAGCATCGTTATACCAGCCAGTGTCATGGAACTGAGACCAGCCCAGTTTGCCACCTGCATACCAGGTATTATCTTTCGGAGCGGCCTGCGCTACGGTAGCGAAACCTGCCAGTGCCACTGCAATCGCGATAGCTGTCTTTTTCATTTTTTGCGCCTCGTTATCATCCAAAAATCGCCATGAGAATCTCAATGAGAGTCACGGTTAAATCCTTCACCGGGGGGCGGGGACAAAGAGTAAAGCTACCGATATCTTCGGCTTAGGCCGAGCACCCCTGGCGATGTAAAGTCTACAACGTACCTGAAAACTTACAAGTGTGAACTCCGTCAGGCATATGAAAAAAAAAGTTTTGTATACACAATATTTAACATTTAGGGCGAAGTTTTAGGCGTGCTAAACTGGAGGAAGCCGCGGCAGACAAGACTTGTCGCGGCTTTTAGAAATGGAACCAACGGCGTACAGCGCTTGCAAAAAAAATTCCAGGAAAACTCTTATTTTTACTTAGTGATACAAATTTGAGTGAATTTTTAGCCCAGACAGGTGTCCGTTGCCCAGAGCATTCATCCGAACGGGACGCATAATAAAGCCCAATGCGTTACCTTCTTCTGCCGCTTCGGCCAGGCGATGTTGTTCCATTTCGGTTAACTCTTCCGTAAACCAGCCAATCACCACGCTGTAATTGCCGGTACGCAATGCCCTCACCATAGATTCTACAGTATGGCAGGGATCCATCTGGCTAACCTGCATCACTTTAGTGAGCGGTAAACCTGCGGATTGCACCCATTCCCGACTCAATTTCTGCTGCGGCGTGAGCCACAGCTGCCAGCGAGACTGTTGACCAAGCTGCTGCAATAGCGGCAGCAATAACAGCTGCGTCATCATGGGCTGGTCTTCACGGTAAAGCACTTCACTGATCAACCCGGTAGACATGTAAGCAGCGGAACTCCGTGCACTTTTACCGGCGGAAGAAGAGAAAGTTGTGGAACGCTTTGCATAGCCTGAAGAGTACATAATCAATCCAGCCCTGTAGTTACTGTATGGATATACAGTAACCCCTGTACGTCTAAAGATCAACCTCAATTTCGGAAAGCTCCTCGCAAATTTGGGTTGTTATTCAGGCGGATTGAAAAATCATCTTGCCGTTCGATCATAAGTTACCTATTTTTTGACTAACGGATCCGTTAACCAATAACTTCACTATTACTGCATGATTTAAAAGGGAAATATCATGAAAAAGTTATCTTATGAACGGATCTATCAATCTACGAAATATCTTTCACCCCTTGGTGAAGTCCAGCATCGCGCGCTGTTTGGCGGGTACACCCTGGCGGTGGATGACGCGGTCTTTGCGATGGTATCAGACGGTGAGTTATACCTGCGCGCCTGTGAAGAGAGCGCACAGTATTGCGTCAAAAATACCTCCTCTTACTTAACGCTGGTTAAAAGGGGGCGCCCGATTTTGCTGAATTACTACCGCGTGGATGAGGCGCTCTGGCAGGATCAGGATAAGCTTCTGCAGCTCTCCTCCTTTGCCCTCGAAGCCGCACGACGGGAGCGGCGCGAGCGGTACAAGCGCGACAGGCTGAAAGATTTACCCAATCTCAACTTTCAGCTTGAGATCCTGCTGAACGAAGCGGGCATCACCGATGAAGAGGCGTTACGCGCCCTCGGCGCCGAGCAGTGCTGGCTGAAGATAAGAGAACTTAACAGGCATCTGAGCTACAAGGTGCTGTTTGCGCTGGAGGGGGCCATCGTCGGGCTGCACGAAGCGGCGCTCCCGGAGATCAGACGCCAGGAGCTGGTAGAGTGGTACAAAAGGCTGCCCGTGGAGAACAGCCCTCACTCCGGTAGTTGATTAACATGCTGCTGTAATCGACAAATTTCTGGTAGCAACGCGATAAGCAGACCGATTTGCTGCAGCACTAACGGAGCTTTGCTCTCGGCACCCGGTTCAATATGCGAAATGCGTTGCGCCAGTTCGGACAAGGCCTGCTGAACACGAGGTTCATCCGCTGGACGTTGATGAAGCGCATCATCGACATAGCAAACGGCGTCATCAAGTAACGCCAGGATAGCCGGACTGGTCAGCCGTTCGCGGTGTGCGCCCAGGGCCGATATGTAGCTGGTAAAGGTGTGGTTCAGGCACAACAGGCGAAATGCGGCTTCGCGCGTTTCCGCTGTCGCCCGCGGCTCCGTGGACATGTTCGAGACCACCGACGCCAGCTCCGCATCGCGGTTGTAAGCGTCACGTCGGGCTATGCGATACGCCAGACGGTTATCGCGGCCCTGATGATACTGCTCAAGAATGGCATCCAGATATCGGCAGTTGGCATTCATCGCCTGATCCAGCACCCGGGGCAGATTACGGAAGCGCCAGTCCGGCCAGATAAAGCTCACCGCGGCCCAGGCAATGGCACAGCCGATCAGGGTATCGATGACGCGCGGCAGAGCCACTTCAAAACCTTCCCCGAGGAGGTTGAAACAGAGCAACACCAGCAGGGTAATAAACATGGTGGCGTGCGCGTACTGCACATTGCGAAACGCAAAAAACAGTACCCCGGTGATTACAATTAAGATCAGCTGGCCTTCCAGAGAGGGGACGAAGTAGAGGATGGGCAGCCCGATGGCGACCCCCACCAGCGTGCCGATAATACGCAGCGCCAGCCGATGGCGGGTAGCATTGTAGTTGGGCTGGCAGACAAACAGACTGGTCAGCAAAATCCAGTAGCCATGGTTAAGCCCGGTTATCTGTATAAAGGCATAGCCAATGCAGAGTACCACCGACATTCGCACCGCATGGCGGAACAGGGCCGATTCCGGCGAAAAGTTGCGGCTTAAGCGCAGCCACATATCGCTGAAACCGTGCAGGCTGTCGTCGGCCAGCTGGTTTTCCACATCATTGCGGGGCATGGCGAGCGCCTGCTCGGATTCGATGGTGGCGAGCTGGGCATCAATGGCGCGCAGGTTATTCAGCAGAAAACCCAGCGCTTTCATCTGTTCAGCAGAGGTCCCACTGGCCTGGACGCGATCGAGAGCCGCATCCAGGTGCGTGAAGGCCCGCTCAAAACGCGGATCGTGCTGATAAGGGATGCGCAGCAGGATGGACCGCGACAACTGCTGGCAGGCCTGCGACTGCATGGACAGGAGGCGCTGGAAGCGAAACATCACGTCGCTATAGCGAAACTTCTCTCGCAGATCGGCGTACTGAATATGCGAGGAGCTGGCGCGCTCGTGGATATCCTGTGCCACAAAGTAGTAGTGCAACGTTCGGCGGGTGCCGCGCTGCCCGCGATCGCCGCGTAAACGGGTGAGCAGCGAGGCTTTGGTCTGGTTCAGCGTGGTCACCAGCTGGCCGTTCGCCAGCGCCAGATCGTACAGCGGTGCCTGACCGTCATCTTCAATATCCGGGTCAAAGAGCCGGGATTTTAGCTCCAGATAATGCGCCAGCTGCCCATAGCTGCGGGCCAGATTGTCCTGCAGCGGACGAATGGGGAAGATCAGGTGCCCGGCCAGAGTGAGCAGGTTATACCAGACTGCTCCCAGTAGCAGAAGTACCGGCTGCTGATACCACTGGTCGTAAAGCGACACCCCCAGCATGGTATAGATAGCAATCAGCAGCGCGCCAAAGGCAATGGTGGCGTAACGCTGTCCCAGTCCGCCCAGCAGGATAAAGACGCTGGTGGAGAGCATCAGCCCGAGGGCGAAAAGCCACGGCCACGGGAAGAGCAGCTCCACCGACGCCGAGGCGATAAAAAAGCAGATCAGCGTGATGACCAGATTGCGCAGCCGACCGGCGAGACGGTCATCCAGATCGGCCAGCGCCCCGGCCACGACGCCCAGCGTCAGCGGAATGGTCAGCTTTACGTCGCCCAGCCACCAGGGCAGGGCGGTACTGCCACACAGGGCAATAAAGATCCTGACGTTATACAGCCAGGCGCTGTTGAGAGTGTAGCGACGAAGCAGCGGGCTTAGCATGAGCGCTCGGGATCCTTGTTACGGAAAACGACGGCGGGCATTAGCTTCCCGCGCGGCGCGGGCCACTTCCACCGGGACGACCCGGCGTCCGACAGGCCATAAGGCAATGGCGGCAATTTTAAAATTGGCGAGCCCGACCGGGATCCCGATAAGCGTCAGACACTGGGCGATCCCCGCCGCAATGTGCATAAGACACAGCCACCAGCCGAAGAAGATCAGCCACACAATATTGAGCAGCGTCCCGCCGGTATTCAACAGCGCGTTTTTGCTGCCAGGCTCCAGCTCATCCACGTGAACCGCTTCATTACCGTACGGGACCAGCGAAAGTTTGGTGATCTCCCAGCAGGAGCGCGTCAGCGGCAGGGTGAAGATCAGCACCACGCTGATCAGCGTCGCCAGCAGCCATGAGAGCGTGGTGGCAAAACCACCCAGCACAAAATTCAAAATATTCAGAACGGTACGCATAAAACCTCAATTCTTTCCATAATGTTGAAGCCCTGCTGATTGTAACGTTTTTTTGCGCTGGAGCACCTGAAAACTGGCAGTTAAACTATCAGGCAATTATTCACGTCGTGGATCGGGCTGGACATGGAACTGAAAGCAACTTCGTTAGGCAAACGCCTGGCACAACATCCGTACGACAAAGTCGTTCTGCTTAACGCCGGGGTGAAAGTCTCCGGCGAACGCCACGAGTATCTCATTCCCTTCAACCAGCTGCTGGCCATTCACTGTAAGCGCGGCCTGGTCTGGGGCGAGCTGGAGTTTGTCCTGCCCGAAGAGAAAGTGGTGCGCCTGCACGGGACGGAGTGGGCGGAAACCCAGCGTTTTCACCACCATCTGAATACGCTCTGGCAGCAATGGAGTGCTGAAATGAGCGAGGTGGCGGCGCAGGTGCTGCAAAATGCGCTGAATGATATTGCCACCAGCAACGCGCAAAACAGCTGGCTGACCCGGGAGAAAACGCTGGGCCTGCAGCAAAAAATCACCCAGGCGCTAGAGGCGCTCCCGCTGTCGGTCTCGCGGCTGGACGAGTTTGATAACTGTCGGGATGCCTGGCGTCAGTGCCAGGCCTGGCTGGAGGATATTGACCAGAGCCGGCTGGCACATAACCAGGCCTGGACCACGGCCATGCTCAGCCAGTACGCCGACTTTTTTGCCGGTATTGAGTCATCTCCCCTGAACCCGGCCCAGGCCCGGGCAGTGGTAAACGGCGAGCAGTCGCTGCTGGTGCTGGCAGGGGCCGGTAGCGGCAAAACTTCAGTCCTGGTGGCGCGGGCAGGCTGGCTTCTCACCCGCAATGAAGCCGCTCCCGAGCAAATTTTGCTCCTGGCGTTTGGTCGCAAGGCAGCCCAGGAGATGGATGAGCGGATCGAGGCCCGGCTGCACACCCGCGACATTACCGCCAGAACCTTCCACTCCCTGGCCCTGCACATCATTCAGCAGGGGAGCAAAAAGGTGCCGGTCGTCAGCCAGCTGGAGAATGACACCGTGGCGCGGCAACAGATTTTTATCGAGGCCTGGCAACAGCAGTGCAGCGAGAAAAAAGCGCAGGCCAAAGGCTGGCGCCAGTGGCTGGAAGAGGAGCTGGACTGGAGCGTGCCGGAAGGCAGTTTCTGGCAAAACGAAAAGCTGGCCCGCCGACTGGCTCCGCGGCTCGATCGCTGGGTGAGCCTGATGCGGATGCACGGTGGCGCGCAGGCCGAGATGATTGCCGGGGCGCCCGAAGAGGTCCGGGCCCTGTTTTCTAAGCGGGTGAAGCTGATGGCCCCGCTGTTAAAAGCGTGGAAAACCGCCCTCAAGGATGAAAATGCCGTCGACTTTTCCGGGTTGATCCATCAGGCGATCGTTATTCTCGAGAAAGGCCGCTTTATCAGCCCGTGGAAGCACATTCTGGTGGATGAGTTTCAGGATATCTCTCCTCAGCGCGCGGCCCTGCTGGCGGCGCTGCGGGCGCAGAATAAACACACTACTCTCTTTGCCGTGGGGGATGACTGGCAGGCGATCTACCGCTTTAGCGGTGCCCAGCTGTCACTGACGACCGCGTTCCACCACTACTTTGGCGAAGGCGATCGCTGCGACCTCGACACCACCTACCGCTTCAATAACCGGATCGGTGAGATCGCCAACCGGTTTATCCAGCAGAACCCGCATCAGCTGGCAAAACCGTTGAACAGCCTGTCGGCCGGTGACAAAAAAGCGGTCACGCTGCTGGCAGAGGATCAGCTTGATGCTCTGCTGGATAAACTGAGCGGTTATGCCAGACCGGAGGAGCGCATTCTGGTGCTGGCGCGCTATCACCATCTTAAGCCTGCCAGCCTTGAGAAAGCTGCCACCCGCTGGCCGAAACTGCAGCTGGATTTTATGACCATTCATGCCAGCAAGGGGCAGCAAGCGGATTATGTGATCGTGGTGGGGTTGCAGGAAGGAAGCGATGGTTTCCCGGCCCCTGCGCGCGAATCGGTGATGGAACAGGCGTTGCTGCCTGCGGTGGAAGATTTTCCCGATGCCGAGGAGCGCCGGTTGCTGTATGTGGCGATCACCCGCGCCCGTCACCGCGTCTGGCTGCTGTTTAACAAAGAGCAGCCTTCGCGCTTTGTGGACATTTTGAAAAACATCGATGTGCCGGTAGCGCGGAAACCGTAGGCCGGGTAAGGCGAAGCCGCCCCCCGGCAGGAAACCCTTACTTAAGACGCTCGGCCAGATAGCGTGGATAATCCGGGATCAGGATCTCCACCTGGTCGTTGAACTGCGGCGAGGCAATAATAAAGTCCGCCGTAGACAGGTTGGTGGCGACCGGGATATTCCATACCGTCGCCAGGCGCAGCAGCGCTTTGACGTCCGGGTCGTGCGGGACCGCATTCAGGGGATCCCAGAAGAAGATCAGCACATCAATCTTCCCTTCCGAAATCTGGGCGCCCACCTGCTGATCGCCGCCCAGTGGGCCGCTCAGCATGGCATTGACCTCAAGCCCGGTTTCGCGCTGGATCAGGTTACCGGTGGTCCCGGTGGCGGACAGCCGGTGTTTTTCCAGCAGGGATTTGTGACGCTGAACCCAGTTGAGCAGCATCTGTTTGCAGTGATCGTGCGCCACCAGCGCGATATGTTTGCGGTCCGGCAGGGTGCGAGTTGTGAGTTCCATAATCTCTATCCGTTAGTTAACTGGTTACAGATTACTGGAAGCACCTGACGCTGCAAGAGAAAGGGCTAAAAAATGCGGCTCAGGACGAGGGTTGTTGCTTCGCCCACTGCAGAAAACGGTTACGGGTTTCGGGATCGGCCTGGGCAAACCAGTACTTGAGCCGCTGCTCGGTCAGATTCTGCGACTGCGGTGGCGGCATATCCAGTTCGGACACGCCGGATAACAGCGTGCTGTCATCGGCCATGGTGGTGGAAAATTGCGGTATCGAGGCGCTCTGGCCGGCTTTGTTATAACGCTCGGTATCGTATTCATAGTTGACGCCCGACGGGGTATCGGTGATCGCCAGAATATCCAGCTTCACCGGAATCGGCGTCGCATCGCCATCCAGCAGTTCAATATGCGGTGAATGATCAAAAAGTTGCGACTCTTTTTCTGTTTCCAGCCGGGGAAGGCTAAAATTAACCTGACTGATACGTTGGGTGTTAAAGCTGGCGACCAGCGGAGGAGAGATATAGACCCGTTCTTCATGATTGCCGATGCGAATGGTCTTCTCGACCCGAAACACAATCTGATGGGGGCCGTTGTCGAGCTCTATACTGTCCGCACCGCGCAGCAGTGAACTTGAGACTTTTTTTCCGTCCAGCACCAGCAGGTCGATGTCCGTAGAGAGCCGCAGCGTAGTGGCAAAAACGCAAACCGGCATGAGCAGCGCAAACAGACTCCAGGCAATGCCGGTTTTCATAAAAAGCCCTCTTAAAAGACACACGCCACGAAGAATGTATCAAAATTTTTCTTTAATCATATTTACTAACATATAGACATCATTGGGCAATTTGCCCTCATGCAGACGTATGGGATGCCAAATTGCGCTCACTGTATTGGTATTGATGTTGAACACGCCAGGAGGAAATTCATGAAACAGAATGATATTGCTGAGATCCTTTCCACCACCCGAACCATCGCGCTGGTGGGGGCGAGCGACAAGCCCGATCGTCCGAGTTATCGGGTCATGAAATATCTGCTCGATCAGGGTTATCACGTGATCCCGGTCTCGCCAAAAGTGGCAGGCAAAACCTTGTTAGGCCAGCAGGGGTACGGCACCCTGGCGGAGGTACCGGAAAAAATCGATATGGTGGATGTGTTCCGTAATTCCGAAGCCGCCTGGGGTGTCGCGCAGGAAGCCATTGCGGTTGGAGCGAAAACCCTGTGGTTACAGCTTGGGGTGATTAATGAACAGGCGGCGGTGCTGGCGCGTGACGCCGGGATGAATGTGGTGATGGATCGCTGTCCGGCGATTGAGATCCCACGCCTGGGAATGGCGAAGTAATAAAAAACCCGGTCAGCCATCGGCTACCGGGTTCTTGTTAGTTACGCAGGCGCGGGGCCTGTAACTGTCTGCGGATCGTTTGCGCCAGTTCATCCATGGAAGGCTGTTCAGGGTGTTCATCCTGCTGCTCGCCACTTAGCTGGGCTTCGGCAAGATAGGTGTGCACGGCCTGGCCTTCGTCGTCTTCCATCACCACGTGGTACCAGGGGGCGGCGCGGAGTTCTGCGTTGACCGCCAGTTCATCCACTGACGGTTCATCGAGAGAATATTCCGGGTCGATATCCACGACCACGCCCAGGTATCCTAACAGGGAGTGGCGGACCTGCTGGCCGATACCGAATTTGCTGGCAATCATAGTCACCTCCCGGGAAACGTTACTTACACTATAGGTGTGGGCAACATTCCACTTTTCAAGTTACATGATGCGACAGGCAAATCCTTTCAGATACAGCCCTTCCGGATAGGTAGCGATCACCGGATGATCGGCCGCCTGACGGAACTGCTCTATAAATTGTACATCACGCCCGGCATCTACAGCGGCATCTGCGACAATTTTCTGGAACAATTCGGTAGTCATCAGGCCGGAACAGGAGAAGGTCAGCAGCACGCCGCCAGGGTTAAGCAGCTGGATCGCCAGCATATTGATGTCTTTATACCCACGACAGGCGCCCATCAGCTGGCTTTTGTTTTCGACGAACTTCGGCGGGTCCATCACGATCACGTCAAACTTCTCGCCCTGATCGCGGTATTTGCGCAGCAGCTTGAAGACATCGTCGCGAACAAATTCGGCTTTGCTCAGATCGAGCTTGTTCAGCTCAACGTTCTGCCTGGCCACATCCAGCGCTTCCTGAGAGGTATCGACGCTCACTACCTGGCTGCAACCGCCCATCAGGGCCGAGACCGCAAAGCCGCCGGTGTAGGAGAAGCAGTTCAGCACGCGTTTATCGGCAACGTACTGGCGGGTCGCCAGACGGCTGTCACGCTGATCGAGGTAGTAACCGGTTTTATGGCCACCCTGAATATCCACCAGCAATTTCATGCCGTGCTCTTCAATCGGCAGCAGGGCAGGTGGCAGTTCGCCCGTCACGGTACCCTGGGTCAGTTCCATGCCCTCTTTTTTACGCACCGCAACGTCGCTGCGATCGTAAATGGCGCACTCTGGATACAGGGTCTGCAGGGCGCTGATTAACGCCGCACGCTGATACTCTGCACCTGCGCTTAACAGCTGCAGCACCAGGAAGTTGCCGAAACGGTCGATGGTCACGCCTGGCAGACCGTCGGATTCACCGGCGATCAGACGATAGCTGTCCAGCCCGTCGCGTTTTGCCAGCCAGTCGCGCCACTGCTGCGCCTGCTGCAGACGACGAACGAAGAAATCGATGTCGATGATTTCATCTTTATCGAAGGTCCAGACGCGCGCGCGGATCTGGGACGCCGGCGAGTATGCGCCGCGCGCTAACCATTTACCCTGATGGTCAACGATATCGATAGTTTCTCCGAGACTGGCTTTCCCTTCCATACGGGCAACCGCACCAGAAAACACCCAGGGATGACGGCGCAGTAATGACTTCTCGCGCCCTTTGGCTAACACTAAACGTACACTCATAATTTGCTATTCTGTCGCTTCAAAAAGATGGCCGCCATTTTCCCGAGTTCGGGGGGGAAATGCAACGCGCCATACACGGATAAGGGGAACGATGATGTCAAAAGTCTGCACAATCGCATGGGTTCACGGCACGGTTCAGGGAGTTGGCTTTCGTTACAGCACGCAGCGTGAAGCTACCGATCTGGGGTTGACCGGGTACGCGCGCAATATGGATGACGGAAGCGTCGAGGTAGTGGCCTGCGGCGAGGCGGAACAGGTCGAAAAACTGCTCGCCTGGCTTAAGGCGGGCGGGCCGCGCATCGCCCGGGTTGAAAAGGTTCTGTCAGAGCCGCATCAACCCGACCGGGACTACGTTAATTTCGGTATTCGCTATTAAATGCATTTCACGGGTTTAGGCAGGCCGGCGATCTTGGTCGCCTGTTTTGCCGGGCCTTTCGGGAACAGACGATACAGATAGCGACTGTTGCCTTTCTCCTCGCCGTACTTATTGGCCATCGCTTTTACCAGCATACGGATGGCGGGGGAGGTATTAAATTCCAGATAGAAATCGCGCACAAACCGCACCACTTCCCAGTGCTCCGGCGTCAGGGCAATCGACTCTTTTTCGGCAATAATAGCCGCCAGGCCTTCGCTCCACTGGCTGGTCTCTTTCAGATAGCCTTCGCTATCGGTCTCAATCTCTTTACCGTCAAAGTTCAGCATAATCATCACAGGTTTATCGAAAACCGCGGCAGTTTACCAAAAAAGAAAGCCCCGCATAAGCGGGGCTTTTTATACAGCACTGTCGGTTAATCGCGGCTGGCGAAGCCCAGGATGCTCAACAGGCTGACGAAGATGTTGTACAGCGACACATACAGGCTCACGGTAGCGCGGATGTAGTTGGTCTCGCCGCCATGAATGATGTTGCTGGTTTCCATCAGGATCGCCCCGGAGGAGATCAGGATGAACACCGCGCTGATAGCCAGGTGCAGAGCCGGCAGCTGCAGGAAGATGTTCGCCACCATACCGACCAGTACCACCACGATGCCCGCCATCAGCATACCGCCGAGGAAAGACATATCTTTGCGGGTGGTCAGCACGTAGGCAGAACAGCAGAAGAACACCAGCGCCGTGCCGCCCAGCGCCAGAGCGATCAGATCGCCCATCCCGGCAGACAGGTAAGTGTTAAGCATTGGCCCCAGGATGTAGCCCAGGAAGCCGGTGAAGGCGAACGCGGACAAAATACCCACCGGCTTGTCAGCAGTTTTGTAGGTCAGGAACATCAGACCGTACATACCGACCAGCGTCAGGATCAGCCCCGGAGACGGCAGCATTAACACGGTGCTGGCGGTTGCCGTCAGCGCGGAGAAGGCCAGCGTCAGGCTCAGCATAAAGTAAGTATTGCGCAGCACCTTGTGGGTGCTGAGTAGCGATGTGCGGTCGCGTGAAGAACTAATAATACGATCCATGAGTCACTCTCTTATGACAGATGTAATTAACGGCAAGAATAGGAAACGACGCGCCGGTTACAAAGTGGTTTTACCCATCTTTACTCAGCGTCTTAGGGTCAGAGCCAGCATGAAATGTTCCACAACGTCCACTATGCAGAACGAACCGCGGTTTGTCGGGATTAATCAGATCAAGCTCTTATAGGTCACTGAAATATATTGCCTTATTCCCGTCGCAACGCTAAGAGTTATTTTGCATCGTCACAACTACACTATAAGGCGAAGGACATGAAATCATCATCACGCGCTACATTTACCCTCTCTTTGCTGACGGCAGGCATCCTTTGCGCAAGCGCAACGGCCTTTGCCGCCAGCGTACCGGCAGGTACTGAGCTGGCAGAGAAGCAGGAACTGGTCAGGAATAATGGCAACGAACCGGCGTCACTCGATCCGCATAAAGTCGAAAGCGATGTCGAATTCAATATTATCAGCGATTTGTTCGACGGGTTGGTTAGCGTCTCCCCGAATGGCGAGATCCAGCCGCGACTGGCGGAAAAATGGGACAACAAAGACAACACCGTCTGGACCTTCCATCTCCGCCCGGGCATTACCTGGAGCGACGGCACCGCCATCACCGCTCAGGATGTCGTCTGGAGCTGGCAGCGGCTGGTGGATACAAAAACCGCCTCGCCGTACGCCAGCTACCTCGGCAGCATGCTTCTGGTGAACGCCACCGATATCGCTGAGGGCAAAAAAAAACCCGACACTCTGGGAGTTAAAGCCCTGAACGATACCACCCTGGAAGTGACGCTGACCCAGCCTAACGCGGCCTTCCTTGCCATGCTGGCGCACCCGTCGCTGGTGCCGGTCGATAAGGTGCTGATTGGCCGCTATGGCGATAAGTGGACCAAGCCGGAACACTTTGTCAGCAGCGGGGCCTATACCCTCAGCCAGTGGGTGGTCAACGAGCGGATCGTTGCCGAGCGTAACCCGCGCTACTGGGATAACGCCCATACGGTGATCAACAAGGTGACGTACCTGCCGATCACCTCCGAAGCCGCCGACGTGAACCGCTACAAGGCGGACGAAATTGATATTGTCTACACCGTGCCGATCAACCAGTTTGCCCAGCTGCAAAAAACGATGGGTAGCGAGCTGGACGTCTCTCCGCAGCTGGCAACCTACTACTACGAATTCAACACCACCCGTCCGCCGTTTAACGACCCGCGCGTGCGTCAGGCGCTGAATCTGGCGCTGGATAAAGACATTATCGCCGGGAAAGTGTTAGGACAGGGGCAACGTCCTGCGTGGGTCATCAGCCAGCCCGATATCGGCGGTGTTAAACTACACAACCCGGACTACGCCAGCTGGCCTCTGGAGAAACGCATTGCCGAAGCGAAGAAGCTGCTGAACGAGGCGGGCTATAACGACAGCCATCCGCTGAGCTTTAAGCTGCTGTATAACACCTCGGAATCGCACCAGCGGATTGCCATCGCCGCCAGCTCGATGTGGAAGAAAAACCTCGGCGTGGAGGCGAAGCTGCAAAACCAGGAGTGGAAAACGATGCTGGACACCATGCATACCCACAACTTTGACGCGGTGCGCTACGCCTGGATCGCCGACTACGACGATGCGGCCACCTTCCTGAATAACTTCCGTACCGGCGACAGTCAGAACACCAGCCAGTACAGCAACCCCGCCTATGACGAGGCGCTGGTCAATGCGGCAAAAGCGAAGACTACCGCCGAGCGCGGCACCTTCTACCAGCAGGCTGAAGATCTGCTCGCCCGGGACGTACCGGCGATCCCGGTTTATCACTACGTTCGTACCCACCTGGTGAAGCCGTGGGTAGGGGGCTTTACGCCGGATAAGCTGGGGTACTACTACACCAAAGAGATGTACATCAAAAAGCACTAAGGGTCGGTGGTAAGATTGCGTGCTGATAAAATGGCCAGAATGTTGTCTATTCAACCGATTAAACGCATTTTGGCTATTTTTCAGGCGAACGATTGGGCTCATACTTTACAGCGTACACGGAGGTGTTTATAGTTCGCCTCACTTAGGAAGCGTGGCCGAGCGGTTGAAGGCACCGGTCTTGAAAACCGGCGACCCGAAAGGGTTCTAGAGTTCGAATCTCTACGCTTCCGCCAAATTTGAAAGCCCTGCGATAGCAATATCGCAGGGCTTTTTCTTTTATTTAATCAAAGCGCGATTCGCTCGCTTCCCAGCTCCAGGCATCATCCGCCGTCAACCTGTCGCCCAGCTCCTGGTAAACGAAGTTATAAAAATCTGCGCTGGCATCGTAACCCGAGTAATCGACCACCGCGAGGCCAACGAAGGCGCCGGTAAAGAACCCACCATAGCTTTGCAGGACATAGTCATCTGAGAGAACCGCGGCATCCAGTTTGACAGGGATCTCAGTGAAAGTTACGCCATCAAAGCTGTATTCATAGGTATAACTCTCCTTGCGAACTTTGGTGCGGAACCAGACGTATTCTGTCCCTGCGGGGATCTTAATCGCGTTATCTTTCAAATAAGAGGTGTATTTACCACGGTTATTTTCACCTATTTCGATGACAGAACCATTGATTTCATTCCAGGTAATGAATACGAAGCTCCAGTGGCGGTCATTATAATAATTCGTCAAACCTGCCATCTGTTGATAATTAAACGGGTTAAATTTGACTTTAACCTGCGCGTCAAAATAAAAGGCTTGCCAGCGTCGGGCGATCAACGAAAGGTCATGGGTATTGGCCAAAGAACCTTGTCCATTTAACGTCAGCTTTCCATCGCCTGTGGTCCCCATTTTTTCGGTGAACGGGACACGAAGCGTATTCCAGTTAATATCCAGTGTCGCAGTGTTGAAATCGTCGTGCTGGCTATGATCTTTTGCGCTTTCGGTAAAAATGGCATCGGATGGCCCTTCGACAAAGGTTTTACCGCCATGACCTCCTTCAATACGTGGCCAGCCATCGTTATCCCAGTAGACTTTCTGAATAGACGTTTCCCGGCCTAGTGTTGACCAGCCCCGCGGATCATAGACTGATTCACCTCGGCGATTCCACGGACGTGCGCAAAGCGAGGCGTAATACCATTCCCCGCTCGGAGTCGAAACTAAAGCGCCATGTCCCTGCTTCTGAATATAGCTATCTGGCGTATCGACGTTGGTTAAGAATACGTCGCCTGGCTCGGTTTCGAAGCTGTTGGCCTCTAAGGTTTTTGAACGTGCCACCACTTCCTGGTGGGTAAAGACAGTCCCACCCTGGGCGGCGAAAAGATAGTAATAGCCGTTCAGTTTATAGAGATGCGGCCCCTCAACAAGGGCAACGGCAGTGCCGCGATAAATAGTCCGCGCGGTCTCCGGTTTTAATTTTAGCGTGCGGGTATCCAGCTCCGTTAAGGTGATGCCATTAAAGGGATGATGGTATTCGCGATGATCCCAGGTTTGTTGAACTAAATATTTACGGCCATCGTCGTCATGGAAGAGTGACGCATCAAATCCGACGCCGTTAAGTTTAATGGGATCTGACCAGGGGCCACGAATATCGGTGGCGGTGGTCAGGTAATTCTTCATGTCCTTAAAAGCACCTTCTGTGATTTTCACATCGGTGTAAACCAACCAGAATTTACCGTCGGCATAAGAGAGTGCCGGTGCCCAAATCCCCCCGGACGAAGGATTGCCTCGCATATCTAAAAGCGCTGTTGTAGAGAGTGGACTGGGCAGCAGATTCCAGTTTTGCAGGTCTTTTGATTCATGTAAACGAACGCCAGGAAACCACTCAAATGTTGAGTTTGCAATATAGTAAGTGTCTTCAACACGGATAATGCTTGGGTCCGGGTTAAAACCAGGGAGTACAGGGTTCTGAATAAGAGACATAGCATTCTACCTTTTAAATTTTACTGACTTATCGTGTTCTGAGGCTTTTCAATGAAAATATAATCAGACGCGGATCTCATCAAGCTGACGATTAATATCTGTGACATGTTTATCTGAGATTGGATAAAGATGGATAACGATCATCGAGATAAAGGCTAAAACGATAGGGATCCAGACCGCGGTGATAATTATACCGTCGATAGCAGTCGCACTTTGCTGCGCACCTGTTTCGTTAAAGCCATAAACAGCCAGTAACCACAGTGGAATCGCGCCGCCGATAGTAAAACCAATTTTGAAAAAGAGACCCATAATGGCATTGATGATGGCAGCATTGCGCTTGCCTGATTTCAGTTCACCATAAGCAATGACTTCAGGGACCAGTGCCCACATAAATCCGGTCGCCGAGGTTAAGCCCCATTGTTTAATAAACGTAGCGATATAAGCCAGCCAGAGTGCATCATGCATACCCTCGCGTGACCAAACGTAAGTCAATAATTCCCCCACAATAAACATGCCCAGGAAAATGTGGAAGAACCCTTTTTTGCCAAAAATTTTCTTAAGCTTTGGCCAGAAAATGGGGAACAGAATGCCCGGAATTGAAGCAACAAGGCCAACGGCGCCCATCCATTCAGAATGGCCGACAACATACTGATTGAAAAAGCCGTTTACCGTGTTCATGAAGAACATGAATGTAAAGGCCAGCATGAAAAAGAGTCCGAGAATAACCAGGGGGCGATTATTTTTGAGTTCGAGGAATAAATCTGTCGTTTTAACGTTCGCCGTTTGCTCAGCAGAGGCAACAACGCGTTCTTTGGTAAATTTGTAGCAAATGAAAAGTGCAACCGCTCCGATTATCATATAAATCGAGTAAACACCAAACCAGGCGTAATTCGCTGAGGGATCGGTGTAATTCCCCATATTGAGTTCAAGCCCAAAAAACCCCGTATCCTTGAGGCTACGATCTTTTGGCGAGGCCATCTGGACAAACATCGGAAAGAGGGTATAGACCAGAAGATTGGCACTGTTTGCCAGCATCATGCGCGTACTGGTCAGTTTATCAATAGATTCAGGATCTCTCGTTAAGGAGGCATTTAGTGAACCATAAGGAATATTCACAACGGAATAAACGAGATCCAGGGCCAGATAAACGATAAATGCAAAGGGAACGGAACCTTTGACGCCAGGAATCGGCGCGAAAAGTAAAGCGGAAAGAATAACCAGCGGCACGCCCGCCCTTAAAATCCAGGGACGATACTTTCCGGCCTTTGAACTTCTTTTGTCAACATAGGTTCCTACCATCGGATCCCAAAACACATTGATGATGCGGACAAAAAGAAATATGAATCCCGCCGTGGCTGTCCCGATAGTATTTACCGTCAGCATGTGAAGCGCCAGAAAACCCCCGATCGTGCCAAATACCAGGTTTTGCGCAAAGTCTCCCATCCCGTAACCAATGCGCTCCCCGCGAGATAATTTATGATATTCATCATGCCGGCTTTGCATTATCGTTTTACTCATTCTAATCCGATCTCCGATTTGTTTTATGAATGTTAGGCTCTTTCTGACACAGGTGGCACGGGAGAATCCATTACGTTTTTAAATTAAGTAATTATGTTTTTTTATTTCTGTGATCGTCGAGGCATAAGGGTATTTTTGCGACGAGGTTCACGTTTGAGCATTATCTTACTCTGATAGTGAAATAACGTAATTGAGCAAGCGGCATGGAAAATGGAGGGTATGTCCCTGTCGATTATTTGCCGCATTCCGCGGTTGGTACAAGCGCGCTTTGAATAATAAATTTGAGTGAAGGAGATAGCCTTACGATAATAGTGTGAATCCTCTGGCCCCTAAAAAATAAAAATCAACTTGTTCTGATGATAGCGACATATTCTGTCCATCCGGAACGGGGTGGTTATTGTCTGAATAAAATTTAAATATATTGAGATAACCATGAATATGATTAAAAAACTTCCCTTAACAATGGCGGTTCTCGCCGCGCTTTGCCCAATTTCTGTCCTCGCGCAGGAATTTACGCAGGAGCAAATCGACGCCATTGTGGCCAAAGCGGTGGATAAAGCCCTGGCGGATCGCCAGGCGAAAATGGATGCCGCGGTGGCGAAAAAAGCCGACGTCATCACCGAACCCCAGAGTGCCGCCCAGTCCCCGGATATGGCGATCCCGTTCGGGATTAAATTTACCGGCTATGCCCGCTACGGCGCGCACTTCCAGGCCGCCGATCAGAAATATGTCGCGGTGGACGGCTCCTACAACGGCGCCTCGGCGATTGGCCGTCTGGGTAACGAAAGCAACGGCGGTGAATTCCAGCTCTCGAAAGTCTTCAAGGGCGAAAACGGGGCCATCTGGGACGTCAACGTGATGATCGACCACTGGGGCGACGAGGTTAACCTGAAAAAGGCCTACGCCGGGGTGACCAACATTCTGGAATCCAACCCGAACGCCTATCTGTGGGCGGGGCGTGACTTCCACCAGCGTCCGCAGCAGGGCATCAACGACTACTTCTGGATGAACCACGACGGCCAGGGTGCCGGGGTGAAGAACTTCGACATCGGCGGCGTGCAGTTTGACGTGGCCACCGTGGCAGCGGTGGAATCCTGTAGCCCGGAAGTGATGGACGATGAAGCCAACCCGTCGCGCATCACCTGTACCGGCGGCTCCGGCACCGGCGACAAAGGCAACTACGCCGCCACCTCCAAAATTCACGGCATGAAGCTCGGCCCGCTCGACCTGGAGCTGTACGCCAACTACGGCTTTGACTCGAAAGCCATCGACACCGACGAGCGGATGAATGCCTGGCAGGGCGGCGTGGTCCTGAGCCACACCAACGACAGCGGCGTCAACAAAGTGATCGCCCGTTACTCCGATAACTCGGACAACAGCGTGTTCAACAAAACCGAGGATCTGACCACGGTGTACGCCAGCTTCGAAGGGCTGCACAAGTTCACCCAGGCGACCCAGGTGGAGTACATTCTGGCCTTCCACGACTACGACAACAGCCGGGACAGCACCGACAACCGCAAGAACTACAACGCCATCGTGCGTCCGATGCACTGGTGGAACGACGTGCACTCCACCTGGCTGGAGGCGGGCTGGCAGCATGTGGATTACGACAACGGCGGGGATAACAAGGGCTGGAAGCTGACCCTGTCGCAGAACATCTCTATCGCCATGGGCCCGGAATTCCGTCCGATGCTGCGCTTCTACGCCACCGGCGGCAAGGTGGATAACGAGCGCACCGCGCGCGTGAACAATACCCAGGACGAAACGCTGGACGACTTCAACGTCGGCGCGATGTGGGAGGCGTGGTTCTAAGGTAAAAGCAAAACGGCAACGCAACGTTGCCGTTTTTAGTGTGTGCGCCCTCTCCCCGTGGGAGAGGGTCGGGGTGAGGGCATCAGACCGCACCGCATCTTGCTGCGCCGGGTGGCGCTTCGCTTACCCGGCCTACGGTTTTTGTAGGCCCGTGCAAGCGCAGCGCCGCCGGGCAGGAGCCGTAGTCCTCCGTTCCACCAGACGCGCCGTAAACACCCGGCTGGCGGGTTGTTCGGCATCCGCGGCGAGCAGCATCTCACAGGCCGCCTCCGCCATCTCTGCCAGCGGCTGGGCGAAAGTCGTCAGCTGATACCCCAGCCAGCTGGCCTGTTCGATGTCATCAAAACCAATAACACTGATCTCCTCTGGAATGCGCAGGCCAAACTCGTGGCGTGCGGCATCGATAAATCCGCAGGCGATTAAGTCAGTGACGCAGAAGACACCGTCCGGCGGTGAGGCCTGGCCGAGCAACGCCCGGGCGGCGAGGACGCCGGTCTGGTAACTGGCGCTGCCGGGGCGGATCAGCGTGACCTCGGTGTTCCTTTCGGCAGCGGCCTCCAGAAAGCGCATTTCGCGGGTAATCATGCTCGGGGAACGGGTGGAGGAGGAGACAACCGCCAGACGGCGGCAATGTGCGGCTATCAGGTGGTCACAGGCCTCCTGCATCGTCAAGCTGTAGTCGATATCAATATTGTCCGCGCTGGGGAACTGCCCCATGCGGTTAATCGCGATCACCTGCTGTCCGCTCTGCAGGCACAGCTCTATCAGGGACGCGGGCGGTTTGCCCGACAGCACGATGGTGGCGGTTGAACGATAGTTCAGGGTTTGCTGCAGTGCCTCTCTGGCGCTCGCTTCGTCGTCGTCGGTGTTGATCACCATCACCGCGCGTCCGGCCTGGTGCAGGCGGCGGGTCAGGTGGTCAAGCAGGCTCGACTGCCAGGGGTACGACAGATTGCCGCCAAGAATGCAGACCGGGCGGCTCTCCTCCCGGGAGAGCCCCCGCGCCAGATGGTTGACGTGATAATTCAGCGCTTCGGCGGCGGCCAGCACCTTACGCCGGGTATCCTCAGACACGCTGCGGCCCGGCGTAAAGGTTCGCGATACCGCAGAACGGGAAACCCCCGCCAGGCGCGCCACCTCGGTGGCGCTGGCGAAGCCGGGATTTTTCCTCAGACTGTTATTGCTCATGACGCTGTTCCACTCCGGCGAGGGCTCGTTCGCGGATAATGGCATGTTCGGCCAGGCGGATCAGCGACGGCTTCGGCGTTTCATACCACTCGTCCGGGTGGAGCTGGCGTCGGTCGCGGATAAGATCGATGGCCGCATCGAGCGTCGGGAAGCGTTCCGGGCACTCCAGATGCATAAACAGCGCCACCAGGGCCACAGAGCGACTGCGTCCGCCGCGACAGTTGACGAGGATATTGCCGCGTTTACGGTTTCGGTAAGAGGCTTTATCCGGGATCTGCTGGAGCAGGGCCGAACGCATCAGCTGATAGCCAGCGTGCAGCATCTCGGGAGCATTGCCTTCGCCGTCCACCAGCCCCAGCTTGTAATAGCGGACCGGGCCTGAACCATGAGCACGCAGTTGTACAGGCGCGCCGGCTTCCGGATGCGTCACCCAGTCGATATCGAGGTTCACCGCGCAGTTAATCACGATCCCGATATCGTGTTCAGCCAGCAGGGCCGCATCGCTTACCCCGCTGGATCCGCCGATATAAATATCCACGTTCCAGCCGGGAAAATCCTCGGCGATCAGGCTGATGGGCGGGCGAGGGTAGTGGCCTGCCTCGGGCTTCGCCTCTGTTTCGATGGTCAGGGGAATACCCGCCGCAGCCGCAAGGTCAGCAGCAATGCCTGGCGCGGCGGCCAGCACCGGCAGGCCGTTGAAAATACCCTCGGCACTGTCAGGAACCACCCCCGTCAGGCCGCCCGCTTCACGCACCAGCAGCAGCCCCGCCAGGCAATCCCAGGCGTTCATATGGATTTCGAGATACCCGTCGGTGCGACCTTCTGCCACCCAGGCCAGCGCCAGCGCCCCGGAGCCGCCCCGGCGCACGCTGGTGCCCAGACTGAGCAACGAGCCCAGCACCTTCAGGTAGTGATTCTGGCCGTGACGGGCAGACCAGCCCAGCTCAACGGCGGCCCGCTGCGGGTCGATAATGGCGGTGCAGCGCAGCGGCTGACCGTTTTTCAGGGCGTAATGACCGCGACGGGCCAGATAGAGCTCCTGGCTGACCGGGTTGTAAACCGCCCCCAACTCGGTCACGCCCTGGTGAACCCACGCCATACAGACGCAAAAGTGGGGGATGCCGCGGGCGAAGTTGGCGGTGCCGTCGATGGGATCTACTACCCACAGGCTCTCCGCGCTGGCAGGCTGGCTGGCGGACTCTTCGCCGAGGATCAGATCGCCCGGGAACGCCCCGGCAAGGGCTTCCAGAATCTGCTTCTCAACGAAAGTATCGGCCTCGGTCAGGATATCCTGATGGCCCTTCAGGGCATACTCGCCCGCTTTCCGCGACTGGAAGAAGCGCAGGGCGGTATCCCCGGCATCAACAATAATGCGCTTCAGGGCGGCTTCCCGCTGTTCAATATCATGAGTAGTCAAAGTGTGCTGCCTGTTCAGAATGAAAATGTACGCTGAAAACTACTTTTTGTAGTTCAGGCTCCAGATGTCCTGCCAGTCCTGGCGGCTTTCCCAGTCCCCCTGGGCGGTGGCGGTCAGGTATTCCATCAGCTCGCCGCGATGCTTCTCAATGCCGGAGGCTTCATCGGCGGGGAGGTTCACCTTCTGGTTAGTGGACATTTTGCCGTCCACCCCCTGAGGCGCAATGCCTTCGGCGGTCAGCAGATAGTGGGCAAAGAGCTTCGCGGTGTTCGGACTTTTACTGCCGGTCGCCACCACGCCGAGGCTCGGGTAATTCCAGCCGATAAACGGCTTGAGGCCGCTGCACAGACCCAGCTTCATCCCCTGCTTGTTGTCGCGGAACTTGGCGGTCGACACCAGGCCGACAAAGTCAGTTTTGCTGTCCGGCGCGCCGATAGCGGATGCGGCATCGTTATCGGAGTGGGTGAGCAGCACACCGTTGGCCGCCAGCGCCTTCACAAAGGCCGCGGTGGCAGACTTCTCGTCGGTTTGCAGCGGCTTGCCAAACGCCTGCTGATAGGCATCGCGAACCTGCTGGTCATAGTGGGTTTCCATCTGGCTGAACCAGTCGGTATAGGCCGGTTTGCTGGTAGGATCCTGCATCGCGACGCGGCCCCGCCATTTCGGCTCGGTCAACTGCCAGAGATTGGTCACCGGACAGGTGGCGTGATGATCGGTGTTATAGGCGAACACGTTCGGGGCCAGCACGACGGTGAGGGGATCCTGATAGCGGGGGGCAATGTCGCCTTTCAGATCGTCCGGGACCCAGCTCTGAACATAGCCTTTTTTGAGTAACTGCGTCATCCCGGCAGGGGCATCTTCAACGATAGCGACATCGGCGCGGACGTTTTTGGCCTGCGCTTCCCGGCTCATGATCTCGATGATCTGCGGCGCATCGGCCTTAACCCCCACGGCCTGTAATCCGTACTGCTCGCTAAAGGCTTTTGCCTGCTGCACGATTTTACCGGTCGAGGCGTAAACGGTAATCGGCTGCTCCTGTTTTGCGGCAGCGATCAGCTTCTGCAGATCGAAGTTTTCAGCCTGAGCGATGGCGCTGCTCAGCAGGGCTGTGGCGATAAGGACGGCGGACAACTTGCGCTTCATGGGATTTCCTTAAGAGTCAATTGAGGTTAATTCGCGGTCACGTCGTGACGCAGTCCGTTGCGGTTAAAAAAGTGCAGGGACGAGGTTGGGAGCTGGCAATGCACCTGCTGACGCGCCTGCCAGCGCGGTCTCAGCTGAGTGGAGTGGAACAGCCGGTCTTCGCCCGCCACCAGCTCAATCACCCAGCTTCCGCCGGTGGGCATAATGTTATCGATGGTCATCGGAACGGCGTTGCTGCACGACTCGGCGCTCAGGACGATCTCTTCCGGGCGAATGCCGCAGAGCTGGGTCTGATCGTGCAGGGTAAAGCGCCGCTGAAGATGCTGCGCCAGCTCGCTACAGGGCTGATGAAGCGGGATCATGTTCAGGCGCGGGGTGCCAATAAATTCCGCGACAAAGCGGTTGGCCGGGGTGGCGTAAATCTCATCCGGGGTGCCTACCTGCTGCATCTGCCCGGCGCTCATCACCGCAATGGTGGTGGCAAGGGTCATCGCCTCCCACTGGTCGTGGCTGACAAACACAATGGTGGTGCCAAAGGTTTCATGCAGGCGACGCAGCTCGGCGCGCATCTCCAGGCGCAGGGTGGCGTCGAGGTTCGAGAGCGGCTCGTCCAGCAGCAGTACGCCAGGATTAACCGCCAGCATGCGGGCCAGGGCCACGCGCTGCTGCTGCCCGCCGGAGAGCTGCGCCGGATAGCGTTTGGCGTAATCGGCGATGCGCAGTTTTTCCATCACGTCCTGGCAGCGGGCGATACGCGTTTTGGTCGGCACTTTCTGCAACCGCAGGCCGAAATCGACGTTCTGCTCGACGGTCATATGCGGCCAGAGCGCATAGCTCTGAAAGACCAGCCCGATGCCGCGTTTTTCCGGCGGTACGTAAGTGCCCCGGGCGATGGAGTCGACAACCCTGTCGCCAATGCTTATCTCCCCGCCGCTGGCGTGTTCGATACCGGCAATCATCCGCAGGATGGTGGTCTTGCCGCAGCCGGACGGCCCCAGCAAACACATAAACTCGCCATCTTTCACCGTCAGGTTGATGTTATTAACCGCCGGAGCATCGCTGCCAGGGTAGGTTTTGCTGAGATTCGTTAAGTGGATAGTGGGCATCTTATTTCTCCAGACCATCAGCCAGACCGGTGCCGGTGATCTTCTGGATCATCACCGTTCCGGCCCATGAAATGAGGGCAATCATCAGCACCACGGCATTGGCCGCCTGCTGGTAGTTGTAGTCAATCAGGCGCAGGGACCAGGTAGTCAGCACGTCCGTGGCGGGGGTGGCGAGGATAACGAACAGGCTGACCCCTTTAATCCCTGAGATAAACGGCAGCAGGATCCCGGTCGCCAGCGGCGCGGCCTGGATCGGGATGACAATACGGCGGAGGCGGGCGAACCAGCCAGCACCGGCAATCCGCGCGGCTTCTTCGGCCTCTTTCCCGAGTTGGGTCATCGCCGCGATGCCGGAGCGGCTGGCATAGGGCATTTTTTCGGCAATCAGCGCGAGGATCAGAATCAGCGGGGTGCCGTACAGCGCCGGAACCGGCCCGCGGGCCACGGCAAACAGCGACAGAAAGGCGGCGGCGAAGGCGATACCCGGCACCAGATAGGGCAGGAAGGTCAGCTGGCGCAGGCAGGCGGCGACCCAGCGGAAGTGGCAGCGCAGCACCGCGTAACCCACCAGCAGCCCCAGCACGCCGCAGGCGAGGGAGGCCGAGCCAACAATGACCAGGGTGTTCCACACCGTGTGCCAGAATTCGCCGCTCAGCAGGATCCCGTTGTGCAGGGCCACGGTATCGAGGTTGCGACCAATCCAGTAATCGAGGGTGAAGTTATCGGCGCTGAAGCGGCCCGGAAGGATCATCACCGTCGACAGGAACAGGGTCAGGAGCGGGATCGCCACCCCCAGCAGGACGAATACCAGCGGCAGGGCGGTCGCGGCGCTGCGCCAGCGTCCCAGGCTGCGGCGGCGCTCCATCACCCCTTTTCCGCCCAGGGTCACGAAGCGTTTCGCCTCGCGCAGCATTTTCATATCCAGCAGCAGGGTCAGCATGCCCATCAGCATGATCACCGCCGCGATCACCGCCGCCACGCCGGACTGGCGCGTGCCGATGGCCCGGTACAGCCCGGTAGAGAGCGTATCGAAATGCACCGGCAGGCCGAGAATATAGGGCAGGGCGAACTCGCCGATACAGTCCGCGAAAATCAGCAGGGCGGCGGAGAGTAGCGCCGGGCGGACCAGCGGGATAATAATTTTAAAGGCGATAACCCGGCGGGACGCGCCGAGGACCTGGGCGCACTCCTCCATCTGGCTGTCCATGCGCTTCAGGGCGTTACCGACAATCAGGATCACCAGCGGGGCGTAGTGCAGCACCATGATGGTCACAATCGGGAAATAGCCGTAAGCCATCCAGTTCGGGGTCTGGATCCCCATCGCCTCCAGCCATCCCGGCTGCCCGCCGATGGCGTGGTTCTTGAAAAGGGTGCTCCACGCCAGGGCGAAGGTCCAGGAGGGCAGCATGAAGGGCACGATAAGCAGGGTGGCAAACCACTTGCGGCCCGCGATATCGGTACGATTCACCAGCCACGCCAGCACGATGCCAACCACCAGGGCGATGGCAACGGTGCTCAGCGCCACCGCGAGGGTGTTAAGTAATGGCGTCCAGAGCAGAAGATCGGACATGCGCGATGTCAGCGTGCGCAGGAGGTAGTACGTGGTAAATGCCCCTTCGGTTGCGCCGGTGCGGCCTTCATCTCCGCTCTGCACCAGCAGCGCATTAATTAACACGGAAACGACCGGGGCCAGGATTATCCAGCTGAACAGACCGAGCAGCAGCACTGCCAGCAGGTTGGCGGGCTCATGACTGATAATCGACAGAGTATGGCGGAGCTTTTGCCACGCGCCGTGGCGTGGGTGGATATCAGATGGGTAAGACACTGGTTTATCCCTGGCTGTGAAAGACAGTCAGGAATATATCGACGCAATGTTACATTTTTGCTAAAAATTTGCACATATGTGCAAAAAAGTGCGCCGGGTGCAAAACCGGAACATTATCAAATTCTTCAATTCCCCTCTTTACATAGCGCGCAGAGATGTTTATAGTGCGCCTCACTTTGGAAGCGTGGCCGAGCGGTTGAAGGCACCGGTCTTGAAAACCGGCGACCCGAAAGGGTTCTAGAGTTCGAATCTCTACGCTTCCGCCAAATTTGAAAAACCCTGCGATAGCAATATCGCAGGGTTTTTTGCTTTTTGCCCGCTATCCCCCGTCGTGACCTGGATACTTAGCTTATTTTGATGTCATCCAGGTTGATATCTTCCTCTTCCTGCTCATTGTTTATAACAACATCACGAGGAACGTCTTTTTTGATGACGGCATAGATAGTTGCTGTTACCACGATATTTACCAGCAATGCCATAACACCCGCCATAGGTTGTGACATGGTAGGGATCATCAAAACACCACCAAAAGGTACTGTTGCATCCGCACCATAAACCATGGTGACCGCACCCCCACAAGCGCCACCGATGGCCGCCGCAGTAATACCGCGCACGATATCATTCATAACGATAGGTATCGATCCTTCAACAATATTGACGACTCCCATAGGAACCGCCGACTTTAACATTTCGATCTCTTCGTTGTTATAGATGTTTTTGCGAAGAAGTTTGGCAATAAAAAATGCAAGTCCTAAACCGATAGGTGTGGCCGTATTAACTAACTGAAGGGCAGTAATAGGCTCATTTATACCCTGCGCCTGGAGCGTTAAGACGAATGCGAAGCAGGTTTTATTGATCGGTCCGCCAAAGTCAATGATACACAACGCCCCAATAACAGCACCCAGGAGTAAATTAGATGACGTCCCCATACTTCTCAGGAAGGAGGTTAGTGCGTCTGTAAATAGACCAATAGGCGTACCAATGATGTAGACCATTATCAGTGCACTGCTAATGGATGCAAAAAATGGAACAATCAATGTAGGCATTAAACCCCGAGCCCAGCCCGGAACCTTGACATTTTTTATGATTGCCAGAGCAATATACCCGGATATGTAGCCCCCGATCATCCCCCCGATAAAGCCCGCTCCTATGGCGTTAGCCGCCAGACCGACGATAAAACCTGGTGCAATACCGGGTTTGCCTGCGATCGAGCCGGAAATACCGATGGCAATGACGACGGGTAAGAGTCCGAGTGCCTTTGCACCCATGGTGGCTAAGGCCTGCCACAGATCAAATTGACCTGGGACTAATGCGTCCTGCACCGTACCCCCAAGACCCATTCCGATGGCAATAATAAATCCAGCCCCACAGACAATGGGGATCAGGAATGAGATAGCCGTCAGCAGATGGCCCTTAGGGTTAGCTGCTTGCCATATTTCTTTTATATTCATAAGTTACGCCCTTGAATTTATATAGGATACGTACAGATAAAAGTTATGAATTGACTAATTCGCTGAGTTTTTCAATTAGCTTATTTGGAGATTTAACCGCCATTTCTGTTGGTACTTTGACGACTTTCTTTCCTGCAAATCGTTCTTCACCAGACACTTTTACATCAGCGGCTAACAGGACGATGTCGGCTTGTGCAATTTCATCCGCGGTTAATGCGTTCTCGATACCTATAGTGCCTTGCGTTTCGATTTTGACATTGTGCCCGGCTTTTTTTGCTGCTATTTCAATTTTCTTCTGCGCAATATAGGTGTGTGCAATACCGACAGTACAGGCGGTAATTCCAACGATATTCATGATATTTCTCCAGGGTTTAATCTATTGCCATGCTAGGGTCGAGGTGGTAATTACATTAAGCGTTAGCGCCTTCATTTTCAGCGTTCAAAAGGTCAATAATTTTCTGGGGGTCGTTTTCCTGCAGTAACTGTTCTATTATTTCCTCGTCTGCCAGCGAACCTGACACCTGGGCTAGTAATCGGATGTGAGTCGCATTTTGATCCACCAGACAAACTGCGAATAAAATAATGCAGCGGACATCGCTACCATCCATCGTTTCCCAGGGGATTTCATATTGGGTTCGTCCAATAGCCAGCGCCGTACGGGCTACGCCTGAGGATTTACCATGCGGGATCGCAATATGATTTTCGAATCCAGTGGACCCTTGCTCCTCGCGCAGCCAGACATCTTTCAGAAAATCATCTTTATTAATAACAGAACCATCCCGTACCAATAAATCCGTTAATTCTTCAATGGCTTCTTCTTTACTTTTAGCCATCATATTTAACTTAATATTATTTATATTAAGCACATTCGAAATATTCATAACGCACCTTCATTAATATAAGAGGGTTACAGCACGCTCAACCGTACAAATCAACAACGAGGGCAAAGAGACAGACCGGTTAAATAGACTCCATGCCCTGCGCCATGGCTCAATACGGCTGAGCGCGCTGCAAGTTTCAGGCGGCGACTTCGCGCTGGTAGATATCGACCATTTTATCCCAGGCATCACTGACATCATCTGCCAGGGAGAACAGCCCCGAGGTCCCGACAATAAACACGTCAACGCCGGATCGGGAGATGACATTAAAGGTTTTCTCGTTGCAGGAGCCGTCAATCTCAGTCAGGTAGTGGTAACCCTGCGCTTCACGCATCGCAATCAGCTGTTTAATTTTATTAAGCGATTCTGGAATAAATTTCTGCCCCGCATAGCCTGGATCAACCGACATAACGGTCACTTTATCCAGCAGATGGGCGTACTCTTTAATCGCATCCGCCGGGGTTGCCGGGTTTAAAACTACGCCACAGCGACGACCCGCATCTTTAATCTGGTTCAGCAGACGGAAGATTTTGTTATTCGCCGTCTCCGGATGGAAGCTGATAATATCGGCCCCTGCATCAATGCACATCGGAATAATATCTTCCGGGTGATTCACCATCAGATGCACGTCAATCGGCACATCGGTAATTTTCTTCAGGTTTTCGATAAAGAACGGTGATAGCGTAATGTTCTTCACATAACTACCGTCCATAATATCGACGTGATAAAAATCAGCCCGCTCGTTCATGGCCGTAATTTGTTCTCTGAACTGCGTTAAATCCATACACATTAACGAGGGCGAAAATTTAGCCGCCATACTGCACCTCCAATAGCATTAATTAGTTAAACAGTGACACGACATGCCCGAGAATGATGCCAACGACGCCGAAGTCCGCATCGCCAAAGGTGGTGGACGCAAAGCCAAGGTCGCCCATCATAGGCAGCAAAATCGCAGGTAAAAATGAGATCAGCAGACCGTGAGCGAAGGCACCCACCACCGCGCCGCGACGACCGCCGCAGATGTTGCCGTAAACGCCCGCCGTCGCGCCGCAGAAGAAGTGCGGCACCAGGCCAGGAACGATGACGCTTAAACCAAACAGTGGGCACAGGAACATACTCACCAGACCGGCGGCAAAGCTTGACAGAAATCCAACAATCACCGCGTTCGGGGCGAACGGAAAGACGGTAGGGCAGTCGAGCGCTGGTTTGGCATCTTTCACCAGCTTGTCGGCGATGCCTTTAAAGGCCGGGACAATTTCGGCAATAATCATGCGCACACCCGCAAGGATGATCCACACGCCTGCCGCGAAGGTCAGCGACTGGATAATGGCGAAGATGATAAAGTTCTGACCACCGCTGATGCTGGTCTCAACAAACTCTTTGCCTGCCACCAGGACCAGAATCACGAACAGGATCATCATCGTCAGTGAGATGGCGACCGAGGAGTCACGCAGAAAGTTGAGTGATTTCGGCACCTTCAGCGCTTCAATCGACGGGCTGCCTTTACCGATCAATTTACCCACCAGCGCCGACAGCAGATAGCCGGTTGAACCAAAGTGGCCCAGCGCCAGGTCATCAGTACCGGTTATTTTGCGGGTGAAGGGCTGCAGAATGGCTGGAGATACCACCATCATGATGCCGAGGATCACCGCCCCCACCAGTACCACCCAGAACGGCGACAGACCGCCGACAGAGAGGATGACAGCCAGCATCGCCGACATATAGAGCGTGTGGTGCCCCGTCAGGAAGATGTACTTCAACGGCGTAATACGGGCCAGGACAATGTTAAACAACATCCCCAGCACCATAATCATTGCCGTCGCGGTACCGTAGTTTTTCTGCGCCAGCGCCGCCATGGCGTCAGTATTGGGTACAACCCCCTGAATATGGAATGAATGCTCAAACAGCTGGCTAAACGTCGTTAACGTAGTGGCGACAATCGCCGCCCCGGAGGTTAATATCACAAAACCCATAATGGTTTTAAGGGTTCCGGAAATAACATCGGAAAAGGCTTTTTTCTGCAATAATAAGCCGATGAGGGAAAACAGACCGACCAGTATTGCTGGTGTGCCTAACACATCATGAATAATAAACTGCAGCATAGAAGGACTCCGTAGGGCCGCAAATAATTAATCAGAGATTTTCGGAGAGAATTTCTTTGATTTTATTGTTATCCAGCAGGTTAGATAAACCAAATACCTGTGCAGAATGGCTGGTCAGATGTTCAGCAATATCCCTGGCGCTAAGAATAATATCGGCGGTTTCGCTTTTTGCCGACGTCAGATCGGTATGGGAAACCTCTGCTTCTTTATTCAACTCTTTAATGATTTTTTTTACGTTCATTTCGACGATAAAGCTGCTGCCTAAACCGTTACCACAAACAATCAGAATCTTTTTCATCTCTACCTCACTATCCATTTATAACCCGTTGAATTGATTCAATTGATGATGCTTTCAGCAGCGCTGAGAGTCGTTCATCATCGCTAAAAATGTCCGCCAGGGCAGTAATCATATTGATGTGCTCATCACCTGAAAGCGCACATAACATAATCACAACGTAAACAGGGTCGTTCTCTTCTGCGTCAAAAGAGACGCCTTGTTTAATATGCAAAAGCGATAACCCATTTTTAATTGCGCCTTGCTCCGGGCGAGCATGAGGCATCGCCAGGCCAGGGGCTAAAACATAATAAGGGCCCAGTTCCTGATGGCTGTTAAAAATGGCTTCAATATATTCTTCAGTAATCGTCTCTTTCGCCAGTAAGGGCTGGGCCGATAACCTAATGGCCTGTTTCCAGTCGCTGACTGAATCCACAATCTGGATATTTTCTGCAGGTAACCAGGTCGTAATCATAAATACCCCGATAGCGTTGAAAGTGAGTTTACTATAGTGGAATGACTTTATGGCTTACCGTGATCTTCCTCTCAAAGTTAGCGCTAACATGGCAATAATGTTAAAATTCTTGTTACCGCTAACTTTATTAACGATACTGCTCATTACTTTGCAGTTGGGCAATGCGCAAAACGCCAAACATCATTTACAATGGCTGCCCAGTCAGGCGAAAGGAGGAGATCAGTGCAGACGTTAGATGCGGACGATAGCGCGAGAGAAAAACGCAGGAAAAACACCGGTAAAATTACGCTCGCTGAAGTTGCAAAACTGGTCGGCGTTAGCACGATGACCGTGTCACGCGCGTTACGTATGCCTGAAAAAGTGAATCCTGAACTGCGCACCCGTATTGAAGCGGCGGTGAGCGAGCTGGGCTATGTGCCAAACCTGCAGGCCCGCAGCCTCGCCTCCGCTGACTCCAGCCTGGTGATGGGCGTCGTCCCCTCTTTTTCCTCTCCGGGCTTTCTTGCCGTCTCTGAAACGCTGCAGACCGTACTCGCGACCCAGGGCTACAGCATGATGTTTATCGAGTCCGGACAGGGGGGGCAGAGTGAAGAAAAAGCGTTTGCGCAAATGCTCGCCTACAACCCGGCGGCGATTGTTCAGTTCAATATCGATAACATCAGCAGTTGTTCGCAAATGATCAGTAACACCGGCGTACCGGTAATTGAGATTGGTGCCATCAATCGTGATGCAAGCTGGGTCAGCATTGGCGTTGACTACGCTGCAGCCATCAAAAAGCTGGTCACATCGCTTGTCCAGGCCGGATATAAAAATATCGGCCTGCTTTGCACTGCTTCCAATAACATTATGTTTCGCCAGGTACTGAGCGGCTGGAACAGCGCTATGCTCTCGGTTAACCACTCTCCGCATCGCGTGGTGACGTCTCACCTGGCAGCAGGGATTACGACCGGTTTAAACCTGCTGGGGGATATTCGTATCACCTGGCCTGAGCTGGATGCGCTGATTTGTACGTCTGATGAAATAGCCTGCGGCTGCATTATGGCCTGCCACGGTGCGGGGCAAAAAGTGCCTGACGCGCTGGCACTGGCTAGTTTGAGTGGGGGCACCCTTGCCGCCGTTTGCTCACCGGCGCTGACTGCGGTCGAATTTCCCTGGAGTGAAACGGGGACTGTCGCCGGAAAAACATTGCTTGATCTACTGGATGGCAAATCGACAGATAACGCCATTGAATTACCCTCAACTTTGCAGGTTCGCGCCAGCACCAGAAAGCCGTCATCCCGGTAAAACAGTTATCCTGCCGACTACGGCAGGATAACTGTGCGTCACTGGATATCCCCTGGCTGATGTCCGCTGCGGCCACGGGTTTCTCTCTGCAAAACGATCAGGACTTGAACAGATTCTTCAGCGTGTGCGGCTGGCAGCGCAGATACTGGTCCGGCGCATGCACCTGGGCACCCAGCTCCGCCGCCGCATGCCATGGCCAGCGCGGATTGTAGAGCGCGCCCCGGGCGATCCCAATGATATCCGCATCCCCGCTGGCGACGATGGACTCCGCATGTTCAGGGTCAGTGATTAACCCTACCGCCACCACCGGAATATTGACGGCAGCTTTTACCGCGCGTGCCAGCGGCACCTGATAGCCGGGGTAGACCTCAATCTGCTGATCGGGATGCAGACCGCCGCTGGAGACGTGAATCGCATCCACTCCGCGGGCTTCCAGCATTTTCGAGAATTCCACGGCCTCTTCGAGATTAAATCCGCCCTCGACCCAGTCGGTTGCGGAGATACGCACGCTGATGGCTTTATCTGCAGGGAAGGCTTCCCGCACCGCGTCGACGATCTCCAGCGGGAAGCGGGCGCGATTTTCCAGCGAGCCGCCGTAATTGTCCGTGCGCTGGTTAGAGAGCGGGGATAAGAACTGATGTAACAGATAGCCATGCGCGGCGTGGATCTGGATCAGGTCGATATTCAGTCGGGCGGCACGTTTGGCAGCCTCGGCGAACTGGTTGCGAATTTCGGCCAGGCCATTGCTGTCGAGAGCGGTGGGGAGGGTATAGCCTTCGCTGTAGGGTACCGCAGAAGGGGCTAAGGTCTGCCAGCCGCCCTGTTGATCGGGTGGGATTTGACCGTGCTTATCCCACGGCTTATAGGTTGAGGCTTTACGGCCCGCATGGGCCAGCTGGATGCCAACAGGAATATCTGACCACTTACGGATAGTGGCAAGCACCCGGCCCATCGCTTCTTCTGTCTTGTCATCATAGAGCCCGACGTCAGCGTAGGTAATCCGGCCTTCAGGGGAAACGGCTGCCGCCTCAATGGTGAGCAGGCCCGCGCCAGACTGGGCCAGTTGCCCCAGATGAAGGGTATGCCAGTCAGTCATACAGCCCTCTTCGGCGGAGTACTGGCACATCGGGGCGATCACGATACGGTTTTCGAGTTCAAGATTGCGGATACGTAACGGTGTAAACAGCTTGGGTTTAGACATACATGTCACTCCAGATTGCAGCGTTAGAAATGGGATGTGGCGATTTTTATACCTGAATATTCATCAACATACCGCACAGCCAGCGATAACAGAACCTCACGTTTGCGCAAAAGTACGTTGCGTCAGACGCAACGCTGCTGAATTTGCACTATTCACTTTCCGACTCCGGGGAAAGATGCGCCATCAGAAAATCGACAAACACCTTCACTTTTTTAGTGTTCCTGCGGGTGGGATGGTAGATGGCATAAATCGCGGAATCATCCTCACCGTCGTTAACTTCCGTGCGCCATTGCGGCAGTAACCTGATCAGCTTCCCGTCCTGAATATCCTTGTCGATCAGCCAGTCAGGCAGGAGCGCAATGCCATAGCCACTTAACACCGCTTCGCGCAAAATTTCTGAGTTGTTGCACTTCAGCGTGCCTTTCACATCAATGGCGATCTGACTCTCCCCATTGAAATACCACTTCGTTTTCCCGGACGAATAGGAAAAGATCAGGCAATTGTGATTCTTCAGATCTCCAGGCACCTCAGGATAGCCATTCGCTTTCAGATAGTCCGGGCTGGCGCAGACGCACCGACGCTGGGAAAGTAACTTACGCGCGATCAGGTTAGGGGAGTCGACCTTACCCAGGCGGACAGTCAAGTCTAGCCGCTTTTCCACCAGATCGACGACCTCATCGGTAAAGGTCAGATCCAGGGAGATTAACGGATAGCGGCGGGAGAAGGGGGCCAGCAGCGGGGCGATATGCAGCCTGGAAAACGAGACCGGCAGGCTGATCCGTAACACCCCCCGGGGCTCCCCGGTCTGGTCCCGCACTTCCTGATTGGCGTACTCCAGGTCGTTGAGGATCCTCACCGCGTGTTCAAAATAGACATGCCCGGCCGCCGTCAGCACCACGCTGCGGGTCGAGCGGGTCAGCAGCTGCGTACCCAGCACCTTTTCCAGCCCGTCGATCTGACGCGTCACCGAAGAGGTCGCCAGCGCTAATTTTCTGCCTGCCGGCGCGAACCCGCCCTCTTCGACGACCGTAATAAAGGCTTCAAGCGATGCCAGCATATCCATTTTACTCTCCCCGAATCGTTGCGCATGGCGCAACTCTGTTAGCTGTTTTAACTATATTATCACCATTAAGTAACAGTGTTAGCCTTCTCCACAGTGAGAGGTGAAACATGAAAATATCCATTACCGTTACGTCAGATTTTATTTGTCCCTGGTGCCGGATTGCGGATGCCCGGCTGGAAAAGGTACTGCAGGCGTTACCCGACGACGTCGAGGTTGAGGTTGACTGGTTGCCCATGGAGCTCAACCCGGGCATGCCGCTGGAGGGCATGGAGCGTGTCGCCTATCGCCGGGCTAAATTCGGCAGCTGGGAATATTCACATCAGCTGGATGAGCACACTGTGGAGAAGGGGAAAACGGACGATGTCACCTTTAACTACCCGGCCATTCAGCGCGTGCCTAACACCTATGCGGCCCATCGATTGATGCGGTTTGCGGCTGCCGGAAAGGCCCGAACCCTGCTGGTTAAGCGTCTGTTTCAGGCGTACTTCGAGGAGGGGAGAGATATTGGCGACCTCAATGTGCTGGTGGATGTGGCTGGCGAGTGTGGGATGGACAAAGAGGCTGCGCGCCAATATCTGTTGAGTACCGCGGGAGAAGCGGAGGTGATCCAGCTGGAGGATCTGGCGCGGCAGGGCGATATCAACAGCGTACCCACCTTTGATATTGCCGGTATCAGGCTGACGGGCGCCGTTCCGGTGGATCAGCTCCGCTATTACATCATGGATGCTTATCGCGACCGGCTTAAAGGGGAAGGAGCGAAATATGAACGGTGAAATGCACCCGAGAAAGCGGGCCCTGATTATCGGCGGCTCGTTAGGGGGATTATTTGCAGGGAACATGCTGCAGCAGGCGGGCTGGGACGTCGATATTTTTGAGCGCTCGGCTCAGGATCTCGACAGCCGGGGCGGCGGCATCGTGCTGCAACCCGAAGTGGTAGCGTTAATCCGCCGCAGCGGCATCGAACGCGACTGGGACAATCTGGGCGTGCGCTCAGCGCACAGAGTGGTGTTTCGCCCTGACGGCTCGGTGGAGCACAAACAGTATGCCCCCCAGGTGCAGACCTCGTGGTCATTGATCTACTCCCTGATGCGCTCGACGATTAGCGATATTCATTACCATAAAAATCGTCTCCTTACGGATATCACGTTTCCTGATGATCATCACGTCACCGCCCACTTTGCAGGGGGCGCAAGGGAGACCGGGGATCTGCTTATCGGGGCTGACGGTAACGGTTCGTTTGTGCGCCAACTGCTGTGGAACGACACGCCGGACTACGCGGGGTATATCGCCTGGCGCGGGCTGGTGCCGGAAAACGCCATGCCCGAACGGGCCAGACAGCAGCTTCATGGCGATTTTGCTTTCGCCAGCAACCTGGGGTCGCACATTCTGGGCTATCTGGTGCCGGGTGCGGATAACGATTTACGGCCAGGCCACCGCTTTTACAACTGGGTCTGGTATCGGGTCGTTGATGACGCGCAGCGGGAAGCGATCATGACGGGTACCGACGGTGTGGCGCGACGTTATTCCGTGCCTGAAGGGCTGCTGGCCGCACGCTGGAAGGCGCATCTTGATACTGAAGCACAAACACTCCTCCCGCCCGGCTTCCGCGACATTGTGCAGGCAACAAAGGAACCCTTTGCCCAGGCTATACGCGATCTCGCGGTCGATAAGATGGTGAAGGGCAGGGTGATCTTACTGGGCGATGCCGCCTCTATCCCCCGGCCTCATACCGCGGCGAGCACCTCAAAAGCGGCCGCTAATGCTCTGGCCTTAGGCGATGCCCTGCAAGCCTGGCCTGATGACACGGACAAAGCCCTGTCTGAGTGGGAACGGGAGCAAATTTTCCGCGGCAAGTATTTACGCAAAGTGGGGATGAGTATGGGCGATCGGCTGCTTTTCGGCCGGGCTTAATCGGGGGCCATGCAGGCTCCCTGGTCCGTTTTACATTCCGCTGTCATGCCTGCAAAATACCGACCTCACTTTTCATAAAAGATACTCCTGATGAAAAAATCCCTGCTGTGCGCGCTCCTTGCTCTTCTGTCCGGCTCCGCCTTTGCGACAACCGAAGAGGCGCAGATCGCGAAGGTGGTGAACCCCACCATTACGGCGCTGATGAAGGCGCAGGCAATTCCGGGTATGGCGGTGGCGGTGGTTTATCAGGGCAAGCCGTACTTCTTCACCTGGGGGCAGGCGGACGTGGCCGGGAACAAGCCCGTCACCCGCCAGACGCTGTTTGAGCTTGGCTCGGTGAGCAAAACCTTTACCGGGGTGCTGGGGGGCGATGCGGTGGCGCGCGGGGAGATTGCGCTCAGCGATCCTGCCAGCAAGTACTGGTCGGCGTTATCAGGCAAGCAGTGGGAAGGGATCACGCTTCTGCATCTGGCGACCTATACCGCGGGCGGCCTGCCGCTGCAGGTGCCGGACAACGTCACCGATGCCGCATCGCTGGAAAAATACTACCAGACCTGGCACCCGGAGTGGGCCCCGGGCAAGAAGCGCCAGTATGCCAACGCCAGTATTGGCCTGTTTGGTGCTCTGGCGGTTAAACCCTCGACGCTGAATTTCGAGCAGGCGCTCACCCGCCGGGTGCTGAAGCCGCTCAACCTCACCCATACCTGGGTCACCGTCCCGGCCAGCGAGCAGGCGAACTATGCCTGGGGCTACCGGGACGGCAAGGCCGTCCACGTCTCGCCGGGTATGCTCGATGCCGAAGCCTACGGGGTGAAAACCTCTATCGTCGATATGGCAGGCTGGCTGCAGGCCAACATCCAGCCGGAGGGCATCCGGGACGCGTCGCTAAAACAGGGGGTGGCTCTCGCGCAATCACGGTACTGGCAGGTGGGGGATATGTATCAGGGCCTGGGCTGGGAAATGCTGAACTGGCCGGTCACCTCCCAAACGCTGGAGGCGGGGGCGGATAATAAGTACGCTCTGGCGGCACGCGATGCCAGGGCCATCACCCCGGCACAGCCGCCGGTAAAGGCCTCGTGGGTGCATAAGACCGGGGCGACCGGCGGCTTTGGTAGCTACATCGCCTTTATCCCCGAGAAGCAGCTCGGCATTGTGATGCTGGCGAACAAAAATTACCCCAACCCGGAACGGGTGAAGGTGGCGTATCACATTCTGGAAGCGTTGCAGTAAATTCGGGGGCCTACAAAACCTGTAGGCCCGTGCAAGCGCCGCGCCGCCGGGCAAAGTACGGCTCAGCAGGTGAATGCCTTTTCCTTCGCCAGCAGGAACGGGCGCAGATAGGCCACGGTATTCGACAGCGGGATCACCTCATCCGCGAGATTAATCTTCAGCACGTCGCGGATGTAGGTCCGGCGAGTCACAATCCGCGCCCATACATCAGGATACGCCGCCTGAATTTTCTCCTGCAATGCCTGGTCCGCAAGGGCGATACTCTCTTCAGCGCTCACCCCGGTGTAGCCCGGCACGGAGGGGATAATATCAATCTGCAGGATCATCCCGCTTTTCAGCGTCTCGGTGGAGTGAGGGTAAATCGGGGAGGACATCCACTCCTCATCGGCGCTGAGATGCCCCGGATTGAGATGCCAGCCGTACTGCGCTTTATTGAGCACCTTTTCGATATGGGCATACATCTCGCCGCCCGGCATCCCGATATGGATAGTCTCAAGCCAGCTGGCGACCGCTGCAAAATAGGGTTTTGCCACCCGATCCAGATAATCTTTTTGCGCTTCAGGCAGCTCGCTCTCATCGGCAATCACAAATCCGGTCCGGCTCGATAGCCCGCCTTTAAACCCGGTGGTCATCGACAGCGGCTGGCCGCGCTCCAGCTTTTTATAGGTGGGATAGAAGTTCGCCTTCTCAAAACGCTGCCCGGTGGCGGCGATGGTGACTACCGTCTGATACTGGCCTTCCGCCGCGAGCAGCGCCCCCAGTTCGGTTTCGCGTATCCCCGGCTCTACCGCGTTCATGGCATTCAGCATGCAGCCGGAGGCGAGGTTGGCACCATATTCATAATGGGCGATTTCGTTCGCATTGTTAGTCACGCGAGCGCCGTTATCGCCGCGGATAAACAGATGTGCAGCGTTCTCAAGCTTCGCGCCAGTGCTGTTTTTCAGCGCCTCGACGATAAAGTGCGGCAGGTCGAACAGTTGCGTATTGTCCGCCCCGGTTGAGGTAAACATTTTCCAGCCAACCAGCCCGATTTTACCCAGCTTGTGAAGGCCGATATCGCTGAACAGCGTCTCCAGCGAAGCCTCATTCTCCATCGGCTGATTCGGCAGCGAAAAATAGGGGCAGTGCTTTAACGTAACCGGGAGCCTGGAATGCTGCGCCATCTTCAGGTTTTCATTGCCCAGAATCGCCGTCGCCGCGCCCGATGTATCAAGGATCAGCAGACCCTCTTCGAAGCGCGGGACAAAGCCGGTCAGGTACTCGAAGTTCCCCCCGTGCTCCTTATCAGCATAAATCACGAGGGCGTCAAAGCCCGCCTCGCTCATGCGGGTCAGCACCTTATTTTTACGCTCAAGCATCGTCGCATCGGTGAGCAACACCGGGGCAACAGCCGTAAAATTGCGTGGTGCCGGGATGGTCTGCAGCTGGATCATCATTTACCTCATCATCAGAAAGCGGGGAGCGTCAGGAACTTTTTTGCGCATGCACCCGCACGGTGGAGGCAGGCGAGTTGATCAGTTTATTGGCCGGGCGCACCGGGCGGCGCACCAGTTCCCCCTGACAGTTGGGGCAGCGATGGTTGAGATGGGTTTCTACGCAGTCGGCGCAGAAGGTGCACTCAAAGGAGCAGATCCGGGCGTCCTGGGCGTCAGGGGGCAGGTCACGATCACACCATTCACAGTTCGGGCGAAGTTCGAGCATAGTTTCCTTCCTTTCAGCAGGTTGCGTCTGCCTCACTATGCCAGAGAGATTGCAACCCCGCGACAGCGATGTCGCAGGGTTGAGATCAGCGTCCACGCTGGCCACCGGGATGAACGAGTACGGCGACCAGCTTAAGCAGTAATCCTCAGCGCGGCAGGTAGCGCGGCGCCGGTTCGCCGGTGCGGGCGCTGGCAAACAGCGCCAGCCGGGCCTCTTCGTAGCGTGCCCACAGGGTTTCATCGTGCATCGGCGGAATGGTGATCAGCTCCCCCTGATCCAGCCCGGCCAGCGCCGCATCCACCATGTTGTCGGTGGTCATGACCGACCCGGCGGGCAGTTCGTCAGCGGTGATGCCGGACAGCTCCCAGATCTCGGTGGCGGTGGCTGCCGGTAATACCGCCTGGATCCGCACCTGGCTGTCGGCAAACTCCTCCTGCAGCCCACGCGTAAAATTCAGCACCCAGGCTTTGGTGGCGCTGTAGAGTGCGCTGCCCGTCCGGGCATGGAGCGACAGCACCGAGGCGATATTAATCAGCGTGCCGCGATTGTTCTGCGCCAGACGCGGTAGCAGGGCATACGTCAGGCGCATCAGGGCGGTGGTGTTGAGGATGTTGATCGCCTGATGCTGCGCCACATCTCCCGCGAGGAAGGGGGCCATCTGGGCGGTCCCGGCGTTGTTGATCAGTGTGTCGATAGCGGTGTTGCTGCGCAGGATCTCCTCCACGGCGCGGATCCCGGTTTCATCGGTAAGATCCGCCGTCAGGGTGGTGACCTTCACGCCATAGCGCTGCTCCAGCTGTTCCGCCAGCGCCAGCAGACGCGCTTCCCGGCGGGCGACCAGCACCAGATCGTAACCGCGGGCGGCGAGACGGTCGGCGTAGACCGCGCCAATCCCGGAAGATGCACCAGTAATCAAAGCCGTTGAACGTTGTGTACTCATTGTAACACCTCAAAAAACGTTAATTGGTTTCAAAATAAAACCAAACAGAGCCTGCGTCATTTGGTTTTATAATGCAACCAATGTCGACAGAATTTTTGATCTTTGCGGTGGGGAGGAGGTGAAGACCCGGCAGGATGTTGGCCGCCGGGTAGGGAGAAACGTTAAATCATTTTACTGTTATGCCGAGCGCGTTGCTTTGTACGCCAGCCACTCGCTCCAGACATTCTCCGGATCTATGTCAGGGTAGCCACGCTCTTTGGCCATATCTTCAGCAATCTCTTCAGGTAGCTCAATGGCCGTGGCGCTGTCGCGAATCAATTCAACCTCTTCCTGGGTCAACTCATGTCCCATTTCGCGCTCTTTAGCCACCAGCACGGCGATCAGGGCAGGAACAAATACAATCGTCATTTCTGATAATCCTCTGATATGTCTGCAAGCCACTGTATCACTGACTGTTATGCCAAAAAACATAAATGCCCTTTCGGGCATTTATGTTTTGACTGAATGTATCCTGTCAGATACCGGTTAGTGCCAGAACAGCGCAATCAGGATAATGATTGGGATCGGGACGCCTAAAAAGAACAGCAGTAATGAGCGCATATAAACCTCCTGGAATAGTAAGTATTAAAGATCGCGTTGACGGCCACCGAAGGTCGCACACAGGCTGGCTACGAAAGCACCGGCCAGCAGAGAGATGAATGTCCAGAGCATAAGATAGCTTGTGGTTTTACGTGCAGTATCAGCCACTTGCTGAGCTTTCTCTTTCGTTTCTTTTAATTTAGCCTGAGCTTTGTCATAGGTGGTTTGTACGCGTTGTTCAGCCTCTTGCTGGCTGATACCCGTACGTTGAGCAATCAGCTGCGCGACATACTGACGATCTTCCGGCGGTAACTGACCGGTGGTGATGCTGTTGGTGAAAATACCGGTAACTTCATTCAACTGTGCTGGAGTGAGATCCTGCTGAGGTGCCGGGGCAGCGGGCGCTGCTGCTGGCGCATCTGGCGATGCTGGGGTAGCTGGTGCGGCAGCAGGTGTACCTGGACGGAACATCGAATTAACGAAGTAGTCCATTGGCGAACCTGAACCTTCAGAGGAGGCGTTAGCCATACCCGCTGCGCCACCTACCGTCGCTGCGGCAGCGCCGCCTGCAACGGAACCCACCACTTTAGCACTTCCACCCACAATGGAACTGACGGTGGAGGTTAACAACATTGCCGAGACCAGGGCAGCAACAGCCCAGGATAAAAACCCGTGGGCGGTATCGCGGAAGTAAACTTCATTGGTATGGGTACCAACCCATTTGGTACGCAGGCGTCCGGCCAGATAGCCCCCCATACCTGACGCCACGATTTGCGTGAACGTCAGCCAGCCTATCGCCGCAATACCTACCGTACCGGCTTCAAGTCCGTCATTTTCCCAGGGCGATACGGACGTCAGGCCTAATCCGGCGCCCAGCATTAGCAGAATTAACGACAAGGATGCCGCTGCCGCCGCGCCCGCAAAGATGGCGCCCCATGATACGGCACTGGTGGTGCTGCTCGCGACGGTTTCAGGCAGACGCGGATCAGGATACTGCGTGTTAACCGTGGAATGATCGTGAATGTGAGTCATAGCTGTTGTCCTTTAAATAATCTTACGCCGGAACGCAGGTCTGTTGTTTGCGTTCAGTACCAGGAACTGATTGAAAAAACAGGAAACCTATCCATCTTCAACATTGAACCGCTTTCAGGACCGATCTATACACCTTATAACGAGGCGATCGCTAAAAGTTAAAGAAAATAAAACAGCTGAAAAGTGAATATAGACATCTATTCAATGATCTTAGGATAGTTGATAATTTTGCTCCGGGCACGTTTTGCTTCAAAGAAATAAGCGTAACGGCAGCGATGACGCTTGAAACACAAATTTCCCGCACAGGCTTTCCGCCTGCAATAATATTTCAGGAGTGTACTGCGCTCATTAAAAATCCGTTACCGCTTAAGATAACGGATTTTATAATATTCCTTACTCTTCATCAGGCGCGCCAGATTTAATAAACCCTTAGGCGACGCCGGTACCACCGTCTGAGCACCAGACCTGACCGGAGGCATAAGAGCTGCTGTCAGACGCCAGCAGAACATACAGGGGGGCGATCTCAACCGGCTGACCGGGTCTGCCCAGCGGGGTATCTGCACCAAACTGTTGCACTTTTTCCTGAGGCTGACCGCCGCTGGACTGCAGTGGTGTCCAGTATGGGCCCGGAGCCACCGCGTTTACCCGAATACCTTTTGGGCCAAGCTGTTTGGCAAGGGATTTGGTGAAGGCCACGTTGCAGGCTTTGGTCTGGGCATAATCCAGCAAGATTTCGCTGGGTTTAAAGGCTTGAACCGAGGAGGTGTTAATGATGGCCGCGCCTTCAGAGAGGTGGCGCAGCGCGGCACGCGTAATCCAGAAGGGGGCATAGACGTTGGTTTTAAAGGTCGCGTCGAAAGCCGCGGTCGTGAGCTCCTCAATGGACTCGCAATACTGCTGTCTCCCGGCATTGTTAACCAGAATATCGAGGCCGCCCAGTTCACTCACCGCCCGTTCAACCAGGGTATCGCAAAACGATTCCACCCGAATATCACCCGGGATGGCGACAGCTTTACGTCCTTCCGCCTGAATAAGCGCGATAACGGCCGCAGCATCAGACTCTTCTTCGGGCAAATAACCAATGGCCACATCGGCACCTTCACGGGCGTAAGCGATCGCTACTGCACGTCCAATTCCGGAGTCGCCGCCGGTAATAAGGGCTTTTTTACCTGCAAGTTTGCCTGAACCAATATAACTCGTCTCGCCATGATCGGGGATTGGCTTCATTTCTGATGCCAGTCCAGGCATTTGTTGTGGCTGCTCCACAAACGGTGGACATGGGTAGTGTTTTGAAGTGTTGTTTCCTGATGTCATCCCGGCCTCCTTAGTTATTGAATATAAATAATAGCCACTGTGACGTGACACACATTTCCGGGAGGTATAATTCAGACTATTCTTCTTTTGGATATATTTTTGCTTTTTTGCTTTTTATGTCATACCCCAAAAACAGCGGCTTCTGCCAAAGGCACTGATAAGATAGGATTGGACAGGGCGTAATAACTCAGTAAGAGGGTTTTATTTTTATCCCTATGATCAACGATAATTATGTGGCGATTTCGTCAAAGATATTTCTTCCGCCAGAGACGCCGCGGAAGTTTTTTAGATTTTATCATCTCGCAGAATACGAAAAATAAATAACCTATGACAACCCAACAGCAGTTCAGCTTTGCCACCCGCCCGCTGGTGCCCTTTGCCCATGATTACACCCATGGCGAAACGGAGCCCTGGCATAGCCACATCTGTGCCCAGCTTCTGCATACCCTCAGCGGGGTGGTGCGCGTGGAGACGGTGCAGGGGTTCTGGATTGTGCCGCCGGGGCGGGGGGTCTGGCTGCCCGCCGGGACGCAGCATCGCCTGCTGATCACCGGCAACGTGGCGGCCCGGACGCTGTTTATCGATCCCTTTGCCCGGGCGGATTTACCGTCGGTTTGCCAGGTGGTACAGATTTCCACCCTGCTGCGCGAGCTGATCATCGCCTCGCTGCAGTTGCCGGAACGCTATGCGGCGGGCAGCCGGGCGGAGCGTATTTATGAGCTGATACTCGATGAAATTCGCGGGATAAGCGTGTTGCCGTTCAATCTGCCCGAACCCGAGGCGCCTGCGTTGCTGGCACTGTGCCGTCAGATTCAGGCCGAGCCGGGCACCCGCTGGACCACGGCGCTGGCCGCCAGCCAGCTCAACATCAGCGAGCGTACCCTGCTGCGGCACTTTCGCCAGCAGACCGGGCTGGCGTTCAGCGAATGGCTGCGCCGGGCGCGGCTGATGGAGGCACTTAACCGCCTCGCCCAGGGACAGTCCGTGCTCCGGGTGGCGCTGGACCTCGGCTATGAGAGTCACAGCGCCTTCAGCGCCATGTTCCGCCGCACCCTCGGCGTGGCCCCGAGCGACTACTTCCAGCCCGAATCGCTCTCCGGCAACGCGTTCAACAGCGCCTGAAGCGACGCCCGGGAAACATCGTTGTCGATGCCGGTTCCCCAGCGGCTTATGCCCTGCTTAAAGCTGCAGCGGATATAGGCCGCGGACCGGCTTTCGCTGCATCTGCCGAGCGTATGCTCGTGATAATCCTCGATCGCAAACGTCAGGTTAAAGCAGCGCTTTATCGCACCGGCGGCGGCCGAGAGCAGCCCGTTGCCTTTCCCCTCTAAGGTCACAATCCCGTCGGCGGTCTGCACACGGGCCCACAGGGCCAGCCCACCGTCCGCCTGGCTTTCGGTCCGGTAGTCCAGCAGCTGGCGCGGGGCGAGCTGATGCGGGCCATACAGCTCGCGATAGAGCTGCCACAACGCACTCAGCGTCATCTCGCTCCCTTCCCGGTCAGTGTGCGCCTGGACGTGGCGGCTGAAGTCCTGCTGCAATGCCCGGGGCAGTACCAGACCATGATTTTGCTCCAGCATCCAGGCCGCGCCGCTTTTGCCGGACTGGCTGTTGACGCGGATCACCGCCTCATAGCTGCAGCCGATATCGTTCGGGTCGACCGGCAGATAGGGCATCTCCCACCGCGGGGAGGCTGACTGTTCCCGGGCGTGAAAACCTTTCTTGATCGCGTCCTGATGCGAGCCGGAGAAGGCGGTAAACGCCAGCTTGCCGGCGTAAGGATGGCGCGGATGCACCGGCAGCTGGTTGCACTGCTCCACCAGCTCCACCACCTGCTTCATGTCGCTGAAATCGAGCTGGGGCGAAACCCCCTGGCTATAGAGGTTCATCGCCAGCGTCACCAGGCAGACGTTCCCGGTGCGCTCCCCGTTACCAAACAAGCAACCTTCCACCCGGTCGGCTCCGGCAAGCAGGGCCAGCTCGGCACTGGCGACGCCGCTGCCGCGATCGTTATGAGGATGCACGCTGATGCAGACCTCACGTCGGCGGGAGAAGTGACGGCAGAAGTACTCAATCTGATCGGCATAGACATTGGGGGTGTTGACCTCGACCGTGGCGGGCAGGTTAACAATCATCGGCCGTGCGGAAGAGGGCTCCCAGACATCCGCCACCGCCTCACAGATTTGCAGGGCAAATTCCGGTTCGGTAAAGCAGAAGGTCTCCGGGGAGTATTCGTAGTTCCAGTGCGTCTGCGGGTTGGCTTCGCACAGGGCGCGGATCTGGCGCGTGGCGCTGACGGCGAGCTGGATAATTTCTTCTTTGCTCTGGCGAAAAACCAGCTGGCGGAACAGCGGCGCGGTGGCGTTATAGAGATGCACCGTGGCGCGTTTAGCCCCCTCCAGCGAGGCAAAGGTGCGCTCAATCAGATCGCTGCGCGCCTGGGTCAGCACCTGAATTGTAATGTCATCCGGGATGCGCTGCTCTTCAATCAGCTGACGGACAAACTGAAAATCCGTCTCTGAGGCGGAGGGAAATGCGACCTCAATCTCCTTAAATCCGCACTTCAGCAGTTGATCCCAGAAGCGCAGCTTGCGCGGGATATCCATCGGCTCGGCCAGGGCCTGGTTGCCATCGCGCAGGTCGGTAGAGAGCCAGCGCGGGGCCTGGGTCAGGATCTTGTCCGGCCACTGGCGGTCGGGTAAAGCAATCGGGGCAAAGGCGGCGTACTTCTGCGAGGGATTAGGCAGCATGGTTTTTCTCCAGGTGATGTTGTGTTGTTATCCTGGCGAAAAAGGGGGCAGGGTACTGGCGCAAAACTGACAACCTGTGGTGAGGATCCGCCACATCAGGTCACCCTGAGCAGCGCCTCCGCCATCAGCTGCTCCAGCAATGTCCGGGCTTTGGTCCCCTCCTTATGTTGCAGGGTGATCCCCAGGCTTCCCGGCGTGGGCAGAACCTTTCCCGCCACCCGCAGATTGCCCGGCATCCCGATCCGGGTGCGCAGCGTGACGCCAAGCCCCGCCTGTACCGCGGCCCAGATCCCGCTCAGGCTGTGGCTGACAAATACCACCCGCCAGGGGATGCCCGTCCGGTTCAGGCAGTCGATGGCATGGGACCGCATCAGGCAAGGGTGATCAAACATCACCAGCGGCAGGGGCTCGCCCCCGGCCAGCAGGGCGCTGATGTCCAGGTCCGGGGGCTGGATCCACGCCATCTGGCTCTGGCCGATCGTCCGACCCTGGCGCTGGGCGTGCGAATCCTGCCACAACAGCACCATATCGAGGGCGTCATCATCGAAGGCATTCAGCAGGGGCTGGTTGCGATCCACCCGGGCGATGATCCGTACCCCGGGATGATAGCGTTTGAACTCTCCCAGGATGCCTGGCATCAGCGACTCGCCAAAATCCTCCTGCATGCCGATGCGGATCTCCTCCTGCAGCTGTTCGCCTTTAATGACGCTCTGCATCTCATCATTCAGGGCCAGCATCCGACGGGCATAGCCCATAACGATCTCGCCGTCGCGGGTCAGCGTCAGGCCGCGACCCCTCTTCATCACTAGCTCCGTTCCGCACTGCTGTTCCAGCTTTTTCAGCTGAGCGCTGACCGCCGAGGTGGAGCGGCACAGGCGGAGAGCAGCCTGGGCAAAGCTGCCGCACTCCATGCCAGTAGCAAAAGTGCGCAGAGCATCAAGGTCGAGGGTTAGGGGAAGTTTGTTCATTATCGTCCTGAAATACGGGATGGTAGGTCACGGATTATTTGATTTTCAGGATGAATATATCGCGCCAGAATCGCCTGACTGTCAATACGGAGAGAACACCATGGCGAAATCACTCACGGCTGAAACCCTGTCCCGCGTCGCGCCAAAGTTGGCCGAGCTGAGCAGAGAGCTCCTGTTCAATGATATCTGGCAACGTGACGGGCTTTCCCGACGCGATCGCAGCTTGATCACTCTCGGTGCTCTGACGGCGTTAGGGCGGGTGCAGCAGCTGCCCTGGCATATCGACTTCGCGCAGCAAAACGGCCTGAGCAGAGAGGAGATCGCCGAAGCCTTCACCCATCTGGCGTTCTACGCCGGCTGGCCTGCGGCGGTGTCAGCGCTTGGCTGTCTGGACGAGGAGTAACGCCGATGCCTTTCACCCGTATCTCCCTGCGACCAGGTTACAGCGATGCGCAGATAACGCAGATCTCGGACATTCTGCAGCACAGTCTGGAGGCAGAGTTTGCCGTCCCGCCCGGGGATCGCTTTCAGATTTTTGAGGAGCTTCCGCCCAGGCTACGCGTGTTTGATCCCCACTACAAAAGCAGAGGGCGCAGCGATAACTTTATCCAGTTTCATATTCTGGCGGGCAAGCCGCGCTCGTGTGAGCAGAAGCGAAACTTCTGCCGCCTGCTCTGCAAACGACTGCAAGCGGTGCTGGATATTCACCCGAATGATGTGATGGTGATGATCCGCTTCAATACCGCCGATGACTGGAGCTTCAGCCAGGGCCGGTTGCTGTCGGAGGAGGGGTTATGATTGTGAGGCGATGCGTTGCCACTCCTCTCGGGTGATTTCCCACAACTCCGTGTCCAGCTCACCGGCAACGTATTGCCCTTTTTCTACACGCACTAACCGCATGCCGCTGCGCTCGGATAAGCTTCTGGACCGGCTATTAATGGCGGCTTTCGGGGCGCGCAACACCTCGCGATCCAGGTCGGTAAACCAGAAGCGGGTTACTGCCTGGCAGGCTTCGGTCATGTATCCCTGACCCTCATATTCCGGGACCAGCCAGAAGCCGCGGTTATTGTCCGGCGTATCCATCAGGCAAATAACGCCGATGACCTCCTGCGGCTCTGCTTTCCGGCGTAGCGTCCAGAACCAACCTTTACCTTCTTTGCTTGCTGGCAACGCCACGTTTTCAACATAGTGCTGCGCCCCGTTATCGGGATAGGGCCAGGGGACGCTGGCGACCAGGTAACGGACAATTTCCCAGCGGGGGAAGATGCGCTGGATCTGGGGGGCATCTTCGAGGGTGAGAGGTTTCAGCAGTAAGCGTTCGGTTTCGAGCGGTGGGGTGGGCATGGCTTATTTTCCTTGTTGAGCGGATAACATCATATGCGGCAAATCATAATGAAGCGTGATAATAAATATAAAGCGTATATGAAAATATATGATATGGATAACTTATCTGAATTAACTCTGATTTTTGCTTTTACGCAGGGGATATCCCGGATGTTTAGAATGAAGTTATATAGGGTTTTTCTTCAGTCTAACACTCAGAGGCATTAAGAGATGTATTACCTTAATTCTGTTAAATGGCCACCTACTGAAGAGGGGGGATTAAGACGATTAAGGCTCGGCGAAATAAATTTAGCCAGCACGCTTTACGGTTACAGTATTTATTACCATAAAGTCTGGGTCCATCGTGATAGTTACCTCCCTTTCAATCTGCAGAATCCTGGGCAGGCAATGGCGCCTAATGGCGAAATGTGGTTTCGGGCCGGAACATATGAGGATGATTTTTCTATGCCTGGAAAGGAAGATACTCCGGGCGCCCAACATGTTTTCTTACATGAAATGATGCACGTCTGGCAGCATCAGCGCGGAATGTGGGTGCGCACTCGTGGCGCGTTTTCGTGGATGGCGGATTATAATTATAGTCTGGATAAAGCAAACCTGAATGAGTACGGTATGGAGCAGCAGGCTTCTATCGTCAGCGACTACTGGTTATTAAAACACTATGGGTTTTGGGGAAATAGCCACCTTTATAAATACAAGGATTATGATCCATCTAAACCTACATTAAGATTATTGCGCCAATACGAAAAGGTATTAGGGGATTTTCCTGGATGAAACAAATCATATTGTTCATGATGCTAGTTCTATTGACGGGATGCCCACGCAGAGGATACGAAGGTGAGGAATTAGGGGTAAATCGAGCAATCTATATAGACGGCAATCGAGTCTGCTTCACTATTGATAAAAATGAGGTGTTAAGCCGTTATGGATTATCCATTAACGGCAAGAAATATAAACGTATTCTGGTTAATGATTTCGTTCACCTGACCTATCCTGACACTTGTTTTAAGGTTAATTTAGAAAAAGGGGTGCGTTATGCGGTGAGCTATACACTTAACGATAAGAACTATAAATACGCTTTAATTATTGATAATGAAGATACTGTTATCGACTTACGGAGATACTAACCATGTCATTACCTGCCTATTTATTTCTTTATGATGAAAACGGAATGTTATTAAACGGTGGAAGCCTGGCGCTGGGTCGCGAAGGCGCGGTCGAGGTGATGAGCAGCAGCTACGGCCTCAGTCAGCCGGTTGATCCTCACACCGGACGAATGGGCGGAACGCGGCAGCACGCACCCTATGTTATCCATAAGCAGGTGAATAAATTATCCCCCTTTCTCGCCAATTGTATTTGTGAAGGTCGGCGGCTAAAAAAAGCCGAGATGAAATATTATGAAACCAACGAGGCAGGCATTGAGCGGGAAATCTACCGGGTCACAATGGAAGGCGTTGTGATTGTATCTGTCAATGCCAATCACACCTATATACCGGGATCCAACAGCCACAATATGATTGAAACCATAGGATTGCGCTATAACAGTATCGAATGGTATTACCTGGATGGGGTGATTAAATATACCGACGCATGGTCTAAGCCTGCACCACAACAGCAACAGACCAATCAATGAATCGCATTCATCTCTGCACTGGACTGATTAATTGAGCGTCTGGTGCAGAAATGCACCCGGAACTGGTGAAGCGAAAGTGCAGCCGCGGGTCCAGCGCAGGAAGATGCGATCTGTATGCACGGATCCGCGTCAGATATCTTGCGGTGATTAGACGGAGGAGGGGGCAGACATCAAAAATAGATGGCAGTAATCAACGATCCTACCAACCGTAGAAACAACCCTATCCTGGGGCTGCACAAACAAATTAAACCTCTGTATTTGTGTGTGTTTATTGGTATCGAATAACCCGCTGGCTTGTTTTTTGTACAAGCAGAATAGGGTTTAACCTGCCCCAAATAACAATTCAGACCTTCCTTAATCCAGTTCAGGAAACGCCAAAGTTTCTAACTCATTGATTTTAATGCATTAAATTTTTAATGGAATTTATTGAATCCATAATGCCCTGGTGACATATATTAATAGCATTATAACTAAATTATACTTCTGTACATACGACGGAAAGGTGAGGCTAGAATGCGGTTAATTGTCTTGTTGTTAAGCTTTGTGATATCCACCCAGGCCTGGGCTGGTGAGCTTTCCAAACCTGCCGGTAAAGTACTTTTAACGATGTCCGGTAATATACAAAATACAAATGAAGACGGAAAAGCCGTTTTTGATATCGCCAGCCTTGAGAAACTGGGCATGGTCAGTTTCCAGACCACTTCTCCCTGGTACGATGGGCGCCCTACCTTTACGGGTGTTCCCGTGCAAAAGCTGATGGATTATGTCGGGGCGAAGGGGACTGTCGTTAAGGTCACCGCGCTTAATGACTACACCACCATTATCCCTCTCAATGATTTCAAAAAATACAACGTTATCCTGGCCTTGAAAATTAACGGAGAATATATGCGTATCCGTGATAAAGGCCCATTATTCATCGTGTATCCTTATGACAGCATACCTGAACTGAACAATCAGATTTACTATTCAAGATCTGCATGGCAGGTCAGCAAAATGACGATTGAATAGGCGTTCAGGAGAGCATCATGAACAGGATACTGGCGGGCATCATTTTTTTCCTCTTTATCTCCACCGGATATATCTCTTTTCTGGTGCATGAAAGGCAACAAGAGTTACAAAAACTGACCCACTACACCGATTCATGGTCTGCTGCGCAGCTGGTATCAGAATATTACCGATTTGAATCCGTGCTGGGTCTATACACTATCGATGACACGCTATCGATCGATGATGTCCGCCTGCGTCTTGACATTATGCTCAGCCAGAGTGATTTAACGAAAGAAGGTGATTTAGGGCGCTATATTGAGAGCAATAAAGCACATCAGGAATTGGCTCTCCACCTCGAAAAGACACTTAAATATCTGGATGTTCATCTTGAAAAAATGACCCGTTCAGAACTCGAAACATACCTGAAAACAATGCACACGCTTGATGCGCCATTAAGCCATCTTTCATCCAGTGCATTGGATAAGGATGTTACCTCGATTAACAGTGCTAACCTCAAAATTCAAACGCTGTATTATATTTATTCAACGACCTCTGTTCTGCTGATTATACTGAGTGCCATATTAGGTACGCTGATATTCTATCAGAACAGAAATATTCTTCAGGCGCATCTTCAGGTAAAGAGCCTTGCTGAAGAGCTTCAGACATCAAAAGAGAAACTACAAATCCAGAATGCGCAGCTGGAATATGATGTCTATCACGACTCCCTTACCGGAATGAATAACCGCCAGTTTTTCTGGGGTAATCTAAAAAAAGTCATCGAGATTGCTGAAAGAAATAATAAAGCTGTAACGGTGATGTTATTTGATTTAGATCGGTTTAAAGAGATTAATGATACCTGGGGTCATGATGCCGGCGATATGCTGTTACGCCAGATATCCGACCGTCTGACGTCAATAGGTCTGACTTCAGAAACGCTTTATCGCTTAGGTGGGGATGAGTTTGCCTGTCTTTCGTCTGGCCTGACCGAGAGCAGCGCTGTCCTGCGGGCCCAAAAAATATGTGAGGCTATCAACCAGCCCTACACGATTGATAATACGATTGTGAATATCGCCACCTGTGTCGGTATCGTTATTTCAGAGACTGAACGCCGCGCCGACTATCTGTATAAATTTGCCGATCTGGCGCTGTATGAAGCTAAAAAAGAGGGCTCCGGTCAGATAAAAGTCTTCCGCCAACGCATGCTACAAAAGCTGCTGGAAAGCCGAACCCTTGAACACGATATGGCCATGGCTTTAGTGAATAAAGAGTTTGTGGTCTATTATCAGCCGATCGTCGATTCGTTCACCCAGGATATTTACAGCTATGAAGCTCTGATTCGTTGGGTGCATCCTCTGAAGGGGCTTCTGTCGCCGGATAGCTTTATTCCGGTGGCTGAAAAAACAGGCATGATTAATGAGATGGGCAAATCTGTGCTGGAAATGGCCTGCAGGGAAGCGGCGTCCTGGGCGGTTCCGGCAAAAATTTCAGTGAATGTCTCTCCTGTTCAGCTAAGCAGCAAAGCCTTTGCCGGGATAGTGTTGTCCATCCTCAAAGAGACCGGCCTTCAGGCCGACCGTCTTGAACTGGAAGTGACGGAATCTTCTCTCTTTGCCGGGAGCAGTACGCCGGTAAATACGCTTAACAAACTCCGGGCCCTGGGCGTGAGAATCTCCATCGATGATTTTGGTACCGGATACTCTTCTCTCTCCCGGCTGAGCAAGCTTGCCTTCGATAAAATCAAAATCGACAAGTCCTTCGTGCATTCGATCTCAACCCAGGAAGATGCCCTGACGATAATCAAACTCATCACGGGTATGGCGAAGTCCCTGAATATGAAGACGGTTGCGGAGGGGGTTGAAACCCAGGAACAGCTGGAAAACCTACAGGCGCTGGGCTGCGATCTCGCGCAAGGCTATCTGTTTGGCAAGCCTCAGCCGGGTATCGATGGGAAAATCAGAAACGGTTAAATCGCGAACCTGCTTCACGCTGTAAAGTGAAGGGGCGATGCCCTGTCATTCCTCGGCCATTGGATACTTCGGCACAACCTCTTCCGGCCCCAGCTCCCGCCCGTCACTCGCCACCATCGCCAGCTTCTGCAGCGGCTTCCGATCGCGAGCATCCACCAGCACCGTCCCGACATCCCCTTCCGCAAACAGATGCGCATTCCCCCACTGGGAGAGCGCCACCAGCACGGTTTGCAGGGCGCGGCCCTTTTCGGTCAGAACATACTCCTGCCATGCGCTCCCGTCAGAGGCGGGTTGCAGCACCAGGATCCCTTCTTCCACCAGCAGTTTCAGCCGGGTTGCCAGCATATTTTTCGCAATCCCGAGGCTCTTCTGGAACTCGCCAAATCGCGTCACCCCGCTCAGGGCATCGCGCACAATCAGCAGTGACCACCAGTCGCCGATAATATCCAGCGAGCGGGCAACAGGGCAGGGACTCTCTTCCAGGCGGGTACGTTTCACGGCGGCTCCTTATCAGTAGTGAGTTTTATTATAAAACCATTCTGGCCCGGCGTACAAAGTAAGCCGTCACTTTGCGGGTGGGCTCCAGGTAATCCGTCACAAATCTGTCACACTGTTTACGACGATAAAACAGAATGAGGAATTAGGGATGAGAAAAGCACTAATCGCTGTCGCCGTAGCGGGCAGCATCGGCTTGTCTGGCGGCGTCCAGGCGCAAACCGCGCCGGAAGGGTATCAGCTGGAACAGGTTCTGATTATGAGCCGTCATAACCTGCGCGCGCCGCTGGCCAATAACGGCAGCGTGCTGGAGCAGTCGACCCCGGAAAAATGGCCGGAGTGGGATGTGCCGGGCGGGCAGCTCACCACCAAAGGCGGGGTGCTGGAGGTCTACATGGGCCACTACATGCGTGAGTGGCTGGCGGAGGAAGGCGTAGTGACCGCCGGGGAGTGCCCGACGGCAAACAGCGTCTATGCCTATGCCAACAGCCTGCAGCGCACGGTGGCAACCGCGCAGTTCTTTATCACCGGGGCCTTCCCGGGCTGCGATGTGCCGGTGCACCATCAGGAACAGATGGGCACCATGGACCCCACCTTTAACCCGGTGATCACCGATAACTCCCCGGAATTCCGCGAGAAAGCCCTGCAGGCGATGAACACCGAGCGTCAGGGGATGAAGCTTGAGGAAAGCTATAAACTTCTGGAGCAGATGACCGACTATAAAGATTCGCCATCCTGCAAAGAGAAACAGGTCTGCTCCCTGGCCGAGGCGAAAGACACTTACAGCGCCGAGTACCAGAAAGAGCCAGGCGTCTCCGGCCCGCTGAAGGTGGGTAACTCGCTGGTGGATGCGTTCACCCTGCAGTATTACGAAGGCTTCCCGCTGGATCAGGTGGCATGGGGCGAGATCAAAACCGACCAGCAGTGGCGGGTGCTGTCCCAGCTGAAAAATGGTTATCAGGACTCGCTGTTCACCTCGGCGGAGGTGGCGCGCAATGTGGCAAAACCGCTGGTCAAGTACATCGACAACGCGCTGGTCACCGACCAGGCGAAAGCGCCGAAGGTCACGCTGCTGGTGGGGCATGACTCCAACATCGCCTCGCTGCTGAAAGCCCTCGACTTCAAACCCTATCAGCTGCCGGGGCAGTACGAACGCACGCCGATTGGTGGCAAGATCGTCTTCCAGCGCTGGCACGACAAGACCGGCAACCGTGATTTGATGAAAATTGAGTATGTTTATCAGAGTACGGAGCAGCTGCGTAATGCCCAGGTGCTGAGCTTAAAAGCGCCTGCGCAGCGCGTCACGCTGGAGCTGAACGGCTGTCCGGTGGATGCGGATGGATTCTGTCCGGTAGAGACATTTAATACGGTGTTGAACACGGCGGCGAAGTAAGTGTAACCCTCTCCCCACCGGGGAGAGGGGGAAAACAATCAGACGTTTTTGCGCTCAATGGTCTGCTCGCCCCAGAACAGCGAGTCTTTGTCGGTTTTGTCGAAGGCGATCACCAGCACTTCATCGCTGCCTTCTTCCCAGATTTTCTCGGCCAGTATTTCGTCATATTTCGCGACTTCAAAAATCGCCTCGGCGATCTCCGGCGACGTATTACGTAAACGCGCGAATTCACCGACGCGATGTGCTTTAGCTTCTTGAGTAGGCATAGCGATCCTCCAGTTGAGAGTTAACCCTTCAGTTTAGCAGCCAGACCGGCAACGTATTCACCCTGATAGCGGGCAATGTTCAGTTCCGCTTCCGACGGCTGGCGCGAGCCGTCGCCACCGGCAATCGTCGTCGCCCCATAAGGCGTGCCGCCGCGCGTCTGAGAAATATCAAACAGCTCCGGTGTTCCGTAGCCGATCGGCACAATTACCATACCGTGATGGGCGAGGGTGGTCCAGGTTGAGGTGATGGTCTGTTCCTGACCGCCACCGGTGCCGGTGGAGCTGAACACGCTGGCGATCTTGCCGTGTAAGGCATTCTTCACCCACAGCCCGCCCGTCTGGTCGAGGAAGGTGCGCATCTGTCCGGCCATGTTGCCGAAGCGCGTTGGGGTGCCAAAAATGATGGCGTCATAATCGCCCAGCTCCTGGGGTGATGCCTCAGGGGCATCCTGCGCTTTTCCCCCGGCTTTGGCAAAGGCGTCTGCCGGCATGGTTTCCGGTACGCGTTTAATCACCACCTCAACCCCCTCGACTTTCCTGGCGCCGTCCGCCACTGCATGAGCCATGGTTTCGATGTGTCCGTACATGGAATAGTAGAGCACCAGAATTCTCGTCATTTCGCTTCACTCCTCGCATGATTTTTAAGGCAGCGGCATGCTGCCCTCTTTTAAAGATATGACGTGACAGCGAGACTGCAAATCTGGACGCCATTTATTTGATTTGCAACATAAAACCGGGCTCCTCCTCCTTCGTAGCAAAATGACACATTTTCGCTATTGAGGATTTCTGGAATGATAAGAAAGGCTTATGGTTCCGTTTCGGCGAGCGTCATACGAAAGGCTGATTTCATATTGCAGAATATTACGGTTAGCTGGATGAATGCGCATACTCCACTAAGCTTAGGTTCACGTGGCGCAGATAAAGAGACTTTTTTAGCGTCGCCAGGTGAAAGAATAGCCTTCACTGAAAGCAGTATTAAGTCTTATGTTTTATAACTCTGGAGGTCCGACATGGCAAACCATCGTGGTGGGTCAGGTAATTTTGCAGAAGACCGTGAAAGAGCATCAGAAGCAGGACGTAAAGGTGGCCAGCAAAGCGGGGGGAACTTCAAGAATGATCCTCAACGCGCATCCGAAGCTGGCAAAAAAGGGGGCAAAAATAGCCATGGCGGCAACAAGAGCAGTTAAGTTGTAGCCAACTGAAGTATGGGTCTCATGACCACAGGCACCCCCCGCCGCCGGGCTCCCCGGCGGTTTTTTTATGCCTGTTATTGAAGTGTTATCAAATTCCTTTCACACTAGCGGATTAACTCTTTTTGCTGGTGTCCCATGTCCTCCTCCCGCTATGCCTTTTCGATCAAACCGCAGGAAGCGATCCTGATCCTTATCACCATGTTCTGGGGTGGGACATTTCTTGCCGTGCAGTACGCGGTCACGCTCAGCGATCCCTTCTTTTTTGTCGGTCTGCGTTTCGCCACGGCGGCCATCGCGGTGGCGATCATCTCGTTGAAAACCCTGCCTGGGCTGACCATGACCGAGCTGAAAGCCGGTCTGGCAATCGGCGTCTCTATTGCGATGGGCTACAGCCTGCAAACCTGGGGATTACAAACCATTCCCAGCAGTAAGTCGGCGTTTATCACCGCCATGTATGTCCCGCTGGTGCCGCTGTTACAGTGGCTCTGCCTGCGCCGGATGCCGGGCGTGATGTCCTGCATCGGCATCGTGCTGGCCTTTATCGGCCTGATCCTGCTGGCGGGGCCCGACGATAACCTGCTGGCACTCGGCAAGGGGGAGATAATCACCCTGGTGGGCGCGGTGGCGATTGCCGCGGAGATTATCTTGATCAGCGCCTGGGCCGGGAAGGTGGACGTTAAGCGCGTCACCGTCGTGCAGCTGGCGACCGCCTCGCTGGTGGCGTTTCTGGCCATGATCCCGGCCGGGGAGTCCGTCCCGCCTATCTCATCCGGGCTGGTGATTGTCGCCCTTGGGCTGGGGATTTTCAGCGCCATCATTCAGGTGACGATGAACTGGGCCCAGCGCAGCGTCTCCCCGACCCGGGCGACGGTGATCTATACCGGGGAGCCGGTATGGGCGGGGATCTTTGGTCGTCTGGCCGGGGAGCGTCTGCCGCTGCTCGCCCTGGTGGGGGCGGCCTTTATCATTGCCGGCGTGCTGGTGAGCGAGCTGAAGCTGAAAAGAAAGAAAAAGGCGCTGGCGGAGGCCGACAGCGCCACGCTGGATCAAGGCTCCTGAGTCACGACATCGCCCTGAGCTACCCCCGCCATCCGGCGGCTGAGCAGGGCGTTGAGCGCAATCGCGCCAAAGGTGGCGGTGCCGATCCCGCCGAGGGTAAAGCCCCCGAGGGAGAGGGCGAAATCACCGGCGCCCAGCACCAGGGTCACGGCGACCATAATCAGGTTGCCGTTCTGACTGAGATCGACCCGGTTCTGCACCCAGATCCGCGCCCCGGCCACCGCAATCAGGCCAAACACCACAATCGACGCTCCGCCAATCACCGCCGCCGGGATGGTGTGGATCAGCGCGCCAAATTTAGGTGAAAAGCCGAGCAGGATAGCGATGACTGCCGCCGCCACGAACACCAGCGTCGAGTAGACTTTGGTCACCGCCATCACGCCGATATTCTCGGCATAGGTGGTCACGCCGCTGCCGCCCACCGAGCCGGAGAGCATGGTCGCCAGCCCGTCACCGACAAAGGCCCGCCCCATATACGGGTCCATATTACGCCCGGTCATCCCGGCCACCGCCTTCAGGTGGCCGAGGTTTTCCGCCACGAGGATCACCGCCACCGGGGCGATCAGCATCATCGCCTGGCCGTTAAAGGTCGGCGAGGTGAGCTGCGGCAGGCCGAACCACGCCGCCTGCTGGACGAGGGCAAAATCGACCGGTTTGCCGAGCCCGAAAACGCTGGTCAGCAGGGCGTAGATCAGGCAGGCGAGGATCAACCCGACCAGGATCAGCAGCCGCTGGATCATCCCCCGGGTAAACACCGCTACCAGGCCGATGCACAGCACCGTCACCACCGCCATCCAGCTGTCAAACGCCGAGCCGGACACGCCTTTCACGGCGATGGGGGCCAGGTTCAGGCCAATCGCCATCACCACCGCCCCGGTGACCACAGGCGGCATCAGCCGTTCGATCCAGCGGGTACCCAGTTTCATCACCACCAGGCCAATCACCGTGTAGATCGCCCCGCAGGCGATGATCCCGCCCAGGGCGACGCTCAGCTGCGGGTTGATCCCCTGACCGCTAAAGCCCGTCGCGGCAATCACCACCCCGACAAAGGCCGCGCTGGAGCCGAGATAGCTTGGCACCCGTCCGCCGGTAATGAAGAAAAACAGCAGGGTGCCGATGCCCGACATCAGTATCGACAGGTTGGGATCCAGCCCCATCAGAATGGGCATCAGCACCGTGGCACCAAACATCGCCACCGCGTGCTGCACCCCCATCACCGCGGTTTGCGCCAGCGGGAGACGTTCATCCGGCGCGACCACGCCGCGTTCATCTGAGGTCGATTTCAACTGCCAGTGAGGAAAACCGAATAGTGCCATCAGCTGCTCCTTAAGGAGGATTAACAGGCGGGTCGCATCAGGGCGTGGTAGCCGCGGTCAAACCACACCAGGCCCTGCGGCACCGGGTGGCGGGTAATTGCAACGATCTCGCAAAACAGAATGTCGTGGGTGCCCACGCTCACCACCTGGCTAATCCGGCAGTCGAACGAGGCCAGCGCGTCCGCCAGGCGCGGACAGCCGGTGGCCCCGATCTGCCACTCAGCAGCGGCAAAGCGATCGGCCATCGGGGTTTTACCCCCGAACAGATTCGACAGCGACTCCTGCCCGGCGCTGAGGGTGTTAACGCACAGGGTGCGGTTATCGTTAAACACCGGCCACACCGAGGCCCCGCGATTGAGGCATACCAGCAGTGTCGGCGGCGAATCGGTGACGCTGCACACCGCGCTGGCGGTAAAGCCCGCCTCGCCGGCCGGGCCGTCGGTGGTGATGATGTTTACCGCCGCTCCCAGACAGGCCATCGCATCCCGGAAGTCTTGTTTATCAAGGTTCATCTTCGCTCCTTATAGCAGCCCGCAGGCGTCGTCAAAACTCAGGCGCGGCAGTCGGCCATACAGCTTGCTGGTGTCGCCGTAGCCAATGTTGATCAGCAGATTGCTTCTCAGGTTGCTGCCGGTGAAGAAGGCCGCATCCACCTTCTCCCGGTCGAAGCCGGACAGTGGCCCGGTATCGAGCCCCAGCGCCCGACAGGCAACAATCAGATAGGCGGCCTGCATCGTGCTGTTGCGAAAGGCGGTCTCCTCTGCCAGCTGCGGGCTGGCGGTGAACCAGCTCCGGGCATCGCCATGGGGAAACAGCTCCGGCAGCCGGTCGTAAAACTGACTGTCCCAGGCGACGATGGCCGTCACCGGGGCGGTAAGGGTCTTTTGCAGGTTGCCGCTGGAAAGCGCCGGGCGCAGCTTCTCTTTGCCTTCCGGGGTGCGGATAAACACCATCCGCGCCGGGGAGCAGTTGGCGGAGGTCGGGCCCCACTTCATCAGGTCGTACACCTCGCGCAATGTCTCGTCGCTGACCGGGCGGTCCAGCCAGCCGTTATGGGTGCGCGCGTCGGTAAACAGCGCGTGCTGGGCGGTCGGGGTGATGGCTTCACTCATGGCAGCTCCTTCGATAAACGTTCGTGGCGGTGCAGCAGGCTGGCGAGCCCGTTTTGCAGCAGGGCGTTGAAAACATCCGGCTCGGTGACGTTGCAGGCGTGGCCGCCCCGGGGCATCACCGTGATAACGCTGTCGGGCAGGGCGGCGTGCAGCTGGGATGAACAGACGGCAGGCACCAGCAGATCGTCGGCGGAACAGATAATCTGCACCGGGCAGCGGATATGCGTTGTCTGACGACTGAAGTCGGCCCGCTTCAGGGCATTCAGCCTGCGCAGCAGGGTGGTTTTGCCCTGAAAATGGGCCAGCGCCAGGGCCTCTTCGGCCTCCATGCGCGGCTGACGGGCGGCCATCCAGTCGGCGGGATAGAGAAACAGCGGCTGAGCCTCCACCCACGCCTGGGCGCCACCGGCATGCAACAGCCGCTCGCGCACCTGGAAACAGCGCCGGGTATGGGGATGCAGCGTCAGCCAGCCGTTGACGCATACCAGCGCCCGGATGGCCGCGGGACGATCTACCGCCAGCTGCAGGCCGATCAGCGCCCCCAGCGCATGACCCACCACGCAAAAGCGCGTTATCCCGGCGGTCTCCAGCGCCTGCCACAGCTCATCGGCCATTTGCGCCAGGCTGTAGGTCTCCGGCAGTTCGCCGGGGTTGTTGCCGGTGCCGCGCTGGTCATAGCAAACCACCTGATACTCCAGCTCCAGGTCAGCCAACTGGGGCAGCCAGTAGCTGCCGCTGCCCCCCAGCCCGGCGATCAGCACCACCACCGGTGCGCCGTCAAAGGGTGGGGGAGAAAGGGAAAGATTCATGGCAACCTCACCGGCCAATGTGGGCGATGGTGGCGATCTCCACCAGCGCCTCGGGTTTCACCAGCCCGCACTGAATGCAGAACCGCGCCGGTTTATCGCCGGGGAAAAACTCGGCGTAGATCTCGTTAATCGCGGCGTAGTTTTTCCAGTCGGTAATAAAGATGCTGTTGAAGGTCACGTCCGCCATCGTCCCGCCCGCCGTTTCGATAACGCGCTGGATGGTCTGTAGCACGTGACGGGTTTGCGCCTTTGGGTCATCGGGAAACACCACGTTGTTGTGAGCGTCGAACGGCAGGGTGCCCGAGACGTAGACCACCCCGTCCGCCAGGGTGCCGGGGACGAAGGGGGCAATCGGGGTGCTGGTGCCCGGGGGAATAATCACAGATTTCGGCATGGTTGAGCTCCTCAGGCGATACGGGCATAAGCGGCGGGGGAAAGGGCATCGCAGAAGGTGGCGACGTCGCTGACCCAGCCAAAAAAGGTTTCGATGTTAAACAGCGCGGCCTGCTGGGCAAACGCCGGCCCGGCCTGATGCGTGGCGTCTTCCAGCACCACGCCGAAATACTCAAGGAAGAAGCCGTCGCGCAGGGTCGATTCCACGCAGACGTTAGTAGCGATGCCGGTAAAGATCAGATGGCGAATGCCGCGGCTGCGCAGCAGGCTGTCCAGCGGGGTATTAAAGAAGCCGCTGTAGCGCGGTTTCGGCAGCACGATATCCCCCGGCTCCGGCACCAGCTCGTTCACCAATTGGTAATCCCAGCCGCCTTTCGCCAGCAGCTTGCCCTGCAGTTCCGGGCGCTGGCGCATGGTTTTCAGCGCATTCGATTTATGGAAGTTGGGCGAGCCGGGGCCGCCCGCCTCTACATACTGTTCATCCCAGCCGTTCTGGAACCAGATAATCTGCATCCCGGCGGCGCGCGCGGCGGCGACGGCGGTTTTGATGTTCTCAATCACCGGCCGGGTAGCGGAGACGTCAAACCCGGCCAGATCGAGATAGCCCCCGGGGCTGGCGTAGGCGTTCTGCATATCCACCACGATCAGGGCGCTGTGCTGCGGGTCGAAGGTGATGGCTTCAGGGCGTGCGGGTAATGTTGTCATTACGCCACCTCCTTCGTTAACGCAGGAATATGAGATCGGCACTGCATCAGAGGCTGAATGCGCTCGCCGAAGGTTTCAATCCCGGTCAGGAAATCATCGAAGGTCAGCAGCACGCCCTCGGCACCCGGCACGCTGGCGACCTCATCGAGCATCCGCGCCACGCTGGCATAGGATCCCACCAGGGTGCCCATATTGATATTCACCGCCGAGGTCGGGTCGGCCATCTGCCGCACGTTGGTATCCGCCCCGGAGCGGGTATCTTTCTGACTCTGCTCGCTGAGCCAGCTCAGGGCTTCCTCGTCGGCCCCGGCTTTGTAGTGTTCCCATTTGGCCCGCGCCGCCTCGTCGGTTTCATCGGCGATGACCATAAACAGCACGTAGGAGCCGACATCGCGCCCGGTTTTCTCTGCCGCCTCTTTCATCCGGGCCGCGGTTGGTGCAAAGGCCGCCGGGGTGTTAACCCCTTTACCGAAGCAGAAGTTGAAGTCGGCATATTTCGCCGAGAATTCCATCCCCGCATCGCTCTGTCCGGCGCAGATCACCTTCATCGGCACCGAGGGCTGCGGGCTGACCCGGCAGTCGTTCATGGTGAAGAACTCGCCTTTGAAATCGCTCTTGCCGGTGCCCCACAGATCCCGCAGAACCTGGACATACTCGGTGAGATAGTCGTAGCGCTTCGAGAAGTACTCATCCCCCGGCCAGAGGCCCATCTGCTCGTACTCCGGCTTCTGCCAGCCGGTGACCAGGTTAACGCCAAAGCGGCCGCCGGAGATGGTGTCGATGGTCGAGGCCATTCGCGCCACGATGGCCGGAGGCAGGGTAAGGGTGGCGGCGGTGGCGTAGATCTGGATCCGCGAGGTGACCGCTGCCAGCCCGGCCATCAGGGTGAAGGACTCCAGGTTGTGATCCCAGAATTCGGTTTTACCGCCGAAGCCGCGCAGCTTGATCATCGACAGGGCAAAGTCGAAGTGATAGTGCTCCGCTTTTTGCACGATGGCCTTGTTCAGCTCGAAGGTCGGCAGGTACTGCGGCGCGTGGGTGGAGATCAACCAGCCGTTATTGCCAATGGGAACGAATACGCCAATTTTCATCACGAACCTCTCTTCATCACAACGTGGGGGTGAAAGTCAGACGTGGCGCTGCATCCTGCATCTCCTGTTCAGCCGCGTAAGCCTGTTTTGCAAAGGCGATGCCAGGTTTGAAATTGCTAATGTTATTAACGTGTTAACGGTTGGTTGATGAAATGCAGGTGGCGAAAGTGGACTGTCTGGTCAAAATAGTTGCACACAAAGCAGGCAGTCGTGCGCGGTGGCGGTGCAGATTGTCGTGGTAACAGCAGGGTTTTTGCTATGCTGGGAGCAGATCAACAAGGAGTGAGCCCATGGCACAAGGCGCAGTGAAAACAACCGGTAAACGTTCGCAGGCGGTGAGCGCGAAAAAACAGGCGATCCTCTCGGCGGCGCTGGAGACCTTCTCGCAGTTTGGCATTCACGGCACGCGGCTGGAGCAGGTGGCCGAGCTGGCGGGGGTGTCAAAAACCAATCTGCTCTACTACTTCCCGTCGAAAGAGGCGCTGTACGTTTCCGTCCTGCAACAGATCCTTGATATCTGGCTGGCGCCGTTGAAGGCGTTTCGTGAGGAGCTCACCCCGCTGGTGGCGATCCAGCAGTATATCCGCCTCAAGCTGGAGGTCTCCCGGGATTATCCCCAGGCATCAAGGCTGTTCTGTCTGGAGATGCTGCAGGGGGCACCGCTGCTGAAAACGGTGCTGAGCGGGGATATGAAATCGCTGGTGGATGAGAAGTCGGCGATCATTGCCGGATGGGTTGCCACCGGCAAACTGGCGCCGGTGGACCCGCATCATCTGATCTTTATGATCTGGGCCGCCACCCAGCACTACGCCGACTTTTCCGCGCAGGTAGAGGCGGTGACCGGCAAGTCGCTCAAGGATGACGACTTCTTCCACAGCACGGTGGATAACGTGCAGCGGATGATTATCGAAGGGGTTCGGGTGCGTTAACTGGCGGGTGGGAGAGGGCAGCTTAAATCGCCCTCTTCGCACTGCATCAGCGAGGCCAGAAAGGCTTCGCGCTCGCTGGTTTTTTCCGTCATGCACTGGTTGACGATCATTGGCTGGACGGAGCCGCCAGCGGTGCCCGAGCCGATAACGGCGCAGTCGGCATCGCGCAGGGCGATCCACGCCTGTTGCGCCTTTTTCAATAGATCGCGCTGGGGTGCGGCGGCACGCTTCATCACAGCCTGGTAAGTCTGGTTCAGGGTTTTATCCGCCGCCTGGTATTGCTGCGCGGTGCAGGTATTCAGGTCCAGTTGGGTGCTGGCGTTAGCGCACTCATCCGCCAGGGCGCTGGTGCTCAGCAGTAACGCGGCACCTGCGATCAAAGCTCGTTTCATGACTCCCTCCGTATAAAAAAGCCGGGTGGCAGCTTCGCCTTACCCGGCCTACAACATCAAAACCGTAGGCCCGGTAAGCGCAGCGCCACCGGGCATCAGGCCGCACAGTGTAGCCCCGGTAAGCGTAGCGCCACCGGGGAGAGATTGCACGCTTAGCCGATGGTCATCAGGCTGGCGTTACCGCCTGCGGCGGCGGTGTTGACGCTGAGGGAGCGCTCCACGTACAGACGTTCCAGCTGCAGATTGTCTTCGCCACGGGCGAAGCCCTGCACCGACACAATCGCGCCGCTACGGGCTGCCACCAGCTCGCACAGCTCGCGCAGCTGGTCGGAATCCCCGTGGTAGATCACCGCATCAAACGGCTGACTGGTCAGCACATCTGCTTTGGCAAAGCGAATACGGTCGGTCACCGCCTTCGGCAGCTGCTTCGCCAGGTCGCGGTGCAGGCCATCTTCCGGCCACAGCACTTCACACCCGGTGGCTAATGCTGCCGCCAGCTGAACCAGCGCATCCTGCTCGTTATCCGCCACGCAGAGCACGCGCTCGCGCGGCATCAGGGTCCAGGTGTTGCGCTCGCCGGTCGGGCCAGGCAGCACGCGCTGGGTCCCGGCCTGCGCCAGCTCGCCATACTGTTGGCACAGGGCGCGCAGTTCAGGGCGTTTCTCTGCCCAGCTCGCCAGCGCTTCCAGCGGCTGCGTCAGGACCGCTTTCACCTGCGTATCCACCGGGTATTGTGCATCCTGACGACCCAGGGTCACGCCGAGGGCGTTGGCCGGACGGTTCGCCAGCAGGCGGTAGAGGTACATTGGTCCCCCGGCTTTTGGACCGGTGCCCGACAGCCCTTCGCCACCGAACGGCTGCACACCCACGACCGCGCCGACCATATTACGGTTCACGTACAGGTTGCCGACCTTGGCGCTGCCGGTCACCTGAGCGATGGTTTCGTCGATACGGGTATGCACGCCCAGCGTCAGGCCGTAGCCGGAGGCGTTGATCTGCTCGATAAGCTGATCGAGGTTGTTACGGTTGTAACGCACCACGTGCAGCACCGGGCCGAAGACCTCTTTTTTCAGTTCGTCGAAGCTTGCCAGCTCGATCAGCGTTGGCGCCACGAAGGTACCGGTCTGCCATTCGCGGGCATCTTCGCTGTTCTCACGCACCGCCTGGAACACCGGGCGGCCCTTGGCGCGCATCGCCTGAATGTGATTCTCGATGTTGGCTTTGGCTTCGGCATCAATCACCGGCCCAATGTCGGTGGTCAGACGGCCAGGGTTACCCATCCGGCACTCGCCCATCGCGCCACGCAGCATTTTCAGGGTGTGGTCGGCGATATCATCCTGCAGGCAGAGCACGCGCAGGGCGGAGCAGCGCTGTCCGGCGCTGTCGAAGGCCGAAGCCACCACATCTACTACCACCTGTTCGGTGAGGGCGGAGGAGTCGACGATCATCGCGTTCATGCCGCCGGTCTCGGCGATCAGCGGAGTCGGACGGCCCTGGGCATCCAGGCGGGTAGCGATATTGCGTTGCAGCAGGGAAGCCACTTCGGTGGAGCCGGTGAACATCACCCCGCGCACGCGATTGTCGGCGGTCAGCTTGGCACCCACGGTCTCGCCGCGGCCAGGCAGGAGTTGCACCACGCCAGCCGGGACACCGGCTTCCAGCAGGATGTTGATCCCCTGGGCGGCGATCAGTGGCGTCTGCTCGGCCGGTTTCGCCAGCACGCTGTTACCGGCGGCAAGGGCGGCAGCAATCTGGCCGGTGAAGATCGCCAGCGGGAAGTTCCACGGGCTGATACAGACCACCGGCCCCAGCGGGCGATGGGTTTCGTTGTCAAAGTCGTCACGGACCTGACCGGCATAGTAGTGCAGGAAGTCAACGGCTTCGCGCACTTCAGCGATGGCGTTACTGAAGGTTTTACCCGCCTCGCGCACCAGAATGCCAATCAGCTGCTGCATCTGATCTTCCATCAGCACCGCAGCGCGCTCCAGGATCGCGGCGCGCTCCTGCGGCGGGGTGGCGAACCAGATTGGCGCGTTGTTTACCGCGCTGTCGAGGGCCAGATCCACTTCCTGTTCGGTCGCTTCCCGGGCAAAGCCGACGATATCTTTCGGCTCGGCCGGGTTGATCACTGGCTGCATTTCGCCGTTGCTCACCGGCTGCTCGAGGATCGGTTTGGCCTGCCATTTCTGCAGGGCGCTGTTGAGCAGCGACGAGGAGAGCGATGCCAGGCGGTGCTCGTTGGCCAGATCCAGGCCGGAGGAGTTGATGCGACCTGCGCCGTACAGCTCGCGCGGCAGGGCAATCTTCGGATGCGGCAGACCAACCTGACCCTCCTGGGCTGCCATCTTCTCGACGGCCTGCACCGGATCGGCCACCAGCTCATCCAGCGGCAGGGTGGCGTCGGCGATACGGTTCACGAAGGAGGTGTTAGCCCCGTTCTCCAGCAGACGACGCACCAGGTAGGCCAGCAGGGTTTCATGGGTGCCAACCGGAGCATAAATACGGCACGGACGGTTCAGTTTGCCATCCGCCACTTTACCGGTGACCTGCTCGTACAGCGGTTCCCCCATGCCGTGCAGGCACTGGAACTCGTACTGGCCAGGATAGTAGTTCTGGCCGGCCAGCTGGTAGATAGCCGCCAGGGTGTGGGCATTGTGGGTAGCGAACTGCGGGTAGATCAGGTTCGGCACGCCGAGCAGCTTTTTGGCGCAGGCGAGGTAGGAGACGTCGGTGTAGACCTTGCGGGTATAGACCGGATAGCCCTCCAGGCCCTCCATCTGGGCGCGTTTGATCTCGCTGTCCCAGTAGGCGCCCTTCACCAGACGAATCATCAGGCGGCGACGGCTGCGGGTGGCGAGGTCGATCAGATAGTCAATCACGAACGGACAGCGTTTCTGGTAAGCCTGAATAACAAAGCCAATCCCGTTCCAGCCCGCCAGCTCCGGTTCGAAGCACAGTTTTTCCAGCAGATCGAGGGAGATCTCCAGACGGTCGGCCTCTTCGGCGTCGATGTTGAGCCCGATATCATACTGGCGGGCCAGCAGGGTCAGGGACTTCAGGCGCGGGTAGAGCTCTTCCATCACCCGATCGTACTGGGCGCGGCTGTAGCGCGGATGCAGGGCGGAGAGCTTAATGGAGATCCCCGGGCCTTCATAAATGCCGCGGCCGTTGGAGGCTTTACCGATGGCGTGGATCGCCTGCTGGTAGGAGACCAGATAGGCCTGTGCGTCGGCGGCGGTCAGCGCCGCTTCCCCCAGCATGTCATAGGAGTAGCGGAAGCCTTTATCTTCCAGCTTGCGGGCGTTGGCCAGCGCTTCGGCGATGGTCTCCCCGGTCACGAACTGCTCGCCCATCAGGCGCATCGCCATGTCCACGCCTTTGCGGATTAAAGGCTCGCCGCTCTTGCCGATAATGCGGTTCAGGGAGCGGGAGAGGCTGGCTTCGTTGTGGGTGGAGACCAGGCGGCCGGTGAACAGCAGACCCCAGGTGGCGGCGTTAACGAACAGCGACGGGCTGCGGCCAATGTGGGAATGCCAGTTGCCGTTGCTGATCTTGTCGCGGATCAGCGCGTCGCGGGTGGCTTTGTCCGGGATACGCAGCAGCGCTTCCGCCAGACACATCAGGGCCACGCCCTCCTGCGAGGAAAGGGAGAACTCCTGCAGCAGGCTCTGCACCATCCCGGCACGGCCGGTGGCGGTTTTCTGGCTGCGCAGTTTTTCGGCCAACTGATACGCCAGGCTGTGGGCCTGGGAGGCAATCGGCTCCGGCAGGCGCGCCTGCTCCAGCAGCATTGGCACGGCGTCGGTCTCTGCGCGGCGGTACGCAGCGGTGATGGCCGCGCGGCTTACCGACTGAGGCAGGATCTGCTCGGCAAATTCGAGGAACGGCTGGTGGATCTCTTCGACAACGTCGCTCTGCTCGTCGCTCTCATTGGCGGCACCGGACAGCAGGGCTGGCAGCTCTGGCAGGGCGTCGTCGCTCTCCAGCTTTTCCAGATAGTTAAAGATGGCCTGCTTAATTAACCAGTGCGGCGTGCGGTCAATTCGCGTGGCTGCCGATTTAATCCGTTCGCGGGTCGCGTCATCCAGCTTAACCCCCATGGTGGTCATGCCCATGCCAAAAACTCCTGTGATTCAGTAGCGCTAGTGTAGTTAACGTGAAATATCCACTATGTTGCAACTTTGTGCAACCTCGTTAAATGTGACCCGGTTTGCAAGCTGGAAAATGAATAGATTGTTACGTCATGGTTAACCATAAAAAAGATGTGGATTTTCGCTGTCAACCCTGGTTTCATGCGGCGCTTAACACTTTTTGAAGGTGCAACCGCGAAAAACGTGAGCGAGTGCAACCTCCAGCAAACTGGTGTGAAACCGGGGATGAAATTGATGTAAATGCAGTGTTAAATCGTTTGTGTCATGGCAACGCATACGGCAGGATACGCGCGGCCAACAGAAACACACATCATCACCCCCTCGTTCCGGGGGTGGAATAAAGACAGCCGGGAAGGCTGTCGAACATCTTTGCGGAGTATTTAAATGGCAATTAGCACACCGATGCTGGTGACATTTCTTATCTATATTTTTGGCATGATCCTGATAGGGTTCCTTGCATGGCGTTCTACCAAAAACTTTGATGACTACATTCTGGGCGGACGCAGTTTAGGGCCGTTCGTGACTGCACTCTCTGCGGGTGCATCGGATATGAGCGGCTGGCTGCTGATGGGCCTGCCGGGCGCCATCTTCCTCTCCGGGATCTCCGAAAGCTGGATCGCCATCGGTCTGACGCTGGGCGCATGGATTAACTGGAAGCTGGTGGCCGGGCGTCTGCGCGTACACACCGAAGCCAACAACAATGCCCTGACCCTGCCGGACTACTTCACTGGCCGTTTCGAAGATAAGAGCCGCATCCTGCGTATTATCTCTGCGCTGGTTATTCTGCTGTTCTTCACCATCTACTGTGCCTCCGGCATCGTGGCCGGGGCGCGTCTGTTCGAAAGCACCTTCGGCATGAGCTATGAAACGGCACTCTGGGCGGGCGCGGCGGCAACCATCATCTACACCTTCGTGGGCGGGTTCCTCGCCGTCAGCTGGACCGACACCGTGCAGGCCAGCCTGATGATTTTTGCCCTGATCCTGACCCCGGTGATTGTGATCCTCTCCGTGGGCGGCCTGGGGGATTCTCTGGCAGTGATCCAGCAGAAGAGCATCGAAAACGTCGACATGCTGAAAGGGCTGAACTTCGTGGCGATTGTCTCCCTGATGGGCTGGGGGCTGGGTTACTTCGGTCAGCCGCACATCCTGGCGCGCTTTATGGCGGCGGACTCGCACCACACCATCGTTCATGCCCGTCGTATCAGCATGGCCTGGATGATCCTCTGTCTGGGCGGGGCCTGTGCAGTGGGCTTCTTTGGGATTGCCTACTTCAACAACAACCCGTCCCTGGCGGGTGCGGTGAACCAGAACGCCGAACGCGTGTTTATCGAGCTGGCGCAGATCCTCTTCAACCCGTGGATCGCCGGTATTCTGCTCTCTGCCATTCTGGCGGCGGTAATGTCCACCCTGAGCTGCCAGCTGCTGGTCTGCTCCAGTGCCATCACGGAAGATCTCTACAAAGCCTTCCTGCGTAAGAACGCCAGCCAGAAAGAGCTGGTGTGGGTCGGGCGCTTTATGGTGCTGGTGGTGGCCCTGGTCTCCATCGCCCTGGCGGCAAACCCGGAAAACCGCGTGCTGGGTCTGGTGAGCTACGCCTGGGCAGGCTTCGGTGCTGCTTTTGGTCCAGTGGTGCTGTTCTCGGTGCTGTGGTCCCGCATGACCCGCAATGGCGCGCTGGCGGGGATGATTATCGGTGCGGTCACCGTGATCGTCTGGAAGCAGTTCGCGTGGCTGGGGCTGTACGAAATCATTCCAGGCTTTATCTTCGGCAGCATCGGGATTGTGGTCTTCAGTCTGCTGGGTAAAGCCCCTTCTGCCACCATGCAGAAACGCTTTGCTGACGCAGATGCACATTACCACTCCGCACCGCCAACGAAGTTACAGGCTGAGTAATTTGTCTTCTCCCTCTCCCTGAGGGAGAGGGCCGGGGTGAGGGGGAACCATCATCTTCGGAATCTAAGCCGGGCATGCCCGGCTTTTTTTATTGCTAATTTCTGCAACTTACGGTCATATCGCTGTGCTAAAAAAATAATGAGGATAGCGAACAATGACATTCAAAACAGGGCTCATGGCTGGCGCAATATTACTGCTGGCCGGCTGCAACGCCCCATCCCACAGCACCGCGGATAACACCTGCAAAGCCGATAATCAGATGCAGCAAACCACCCTCTATTTTGGCCTGAACCGTCCGGCAGGGGAGGCGATCACCGGCCAGGAGTGGCAGCAGTTTGTCGATCAGGACGTGACCCCGCGTTTTCGCGATGGCTTAACGGTGTTTGATGCGCGTGGGCAGTGGCTGGGGAATGACGGGAAAGTGGCGCGCGAATCGAGCAAGGCGTTGATGCTGATCCACGGGAAAGATGCGCAGAGCGAGAGCAACATCGAGACGCTGCGAAGGATTTATAAGCAGCGCTTTGCCCAGGAGTCAGTGATGCGCGTCGACCAGCCGGTGTGCGTGCAGTTTTGATGAAATCTGCCGGGTGGCGCTAGCGCTTACCCGGCCTACGAAACCCGTAGGCCCGTGCAAGCGCAGCGCCGCCGGGCAATAAACTACAACACTAATCCCGCAAAACTCGCCGATAACAGGCTTACCAGCGTTGCGCCGTACACCAGGCGCAGGCCAAAGCGCGACACCACGTTGCCCTGCTGCTCGTTCAGCCCCTTAATCGCCCCGGCCACAATGCCGATCGAGGCAAAGTTGGCGAAGGAGACCAGGAACACCGACAGAATGCCCAGCCCGCGCGGGGTCATCTGTGCCGCGATTTTTTGTAGCTCGATCATCGCCACAAACTCGTTTGCCACCAGCTTGGTCGCCATAATCCCGCCCGCATGCAGGGCATCACTCAGTGGAATGCCCACCAGCCACGCCAGGGGATAGAAGACGTAACCCAGAATCTGCTGGAAACTCAGGCCGAAGATGCTGGAGAAGAGGGCGTTAACGGCGCTGATCAGGGCAATAAAGCCAATCAGCATCGCCAGAATAATCATCGCCACCTTAAAGCCAGCCAGAATATATTCTCCCAGCATCTCGAAGAAGCTCTGGGACTCATGCATCTTCTCCAGCTTAATTTCCGGCTCCGCTTCCGGGCGAGTCGGGTTAATCACCGTCAGGATAATAAAGGTGCTGAACATATTCAGGATCAGCGCCGCCACCACATATTTCGCCTCCAGCATGGTCATATAGGCTCCGACAATCGACAGTGAAACCGTCGACATCGCGGTAGCCGCCATGGTGAACAGACGACGCGACGAAAGATCCCCCAGCACCCCTTTGTAAGCAATGAAGTTTTCCGACTGGCCAAGCGTCAGAGAGCTGATGGCGTTAAAGGATTCGAGCTTGCCCATGCCGTTAACCTTCGACAGCAGGGTGCCAACAACGCGGATAATCACCGGCAGAATACGCCAGTGCTGCAGAATCCCGATCAGCGCGGAAATAAAGATAATCGGACACAGCACGCCGAGGAAAATAAAGGCCAGCCCTTTTTCACCCATTCCGCCAAATACAAAGTTGGTCCCTTCGGCGGCATATTTCAGTAATGACTCGAAGAAGCCTGAGACGTACTGAATAACAAACAGGCCACTTTCGGCGTGGAGGAAAAAGAATGCCAGCGCAATCTCAATCACAATAAGTTGGATAACGTAGCGAATGCGAATGTTGCGGCGGTCAAAGCTGACCAGCCAGGCCAGCGCAAGGATTACCACCAGCGCCAGCAGGAAGTGCAGGAATTGATACATAGTTGATTTTCAGCAGATTAATGAGGCGCTTATTTAGCCACAGCCCGCTGTAACCGTAAATGAACTTTTACGACATAACTTATGAACCCTTTAGTCACCTGAGTGATTATCTTCTGCTTATGGTTTTACATCCTGTCATCAAAACGCAGCATATTTCGCTTGTATTTCTTATTGCCGTAATGATAATCACTATCAAAAGAATTTACTTTTCTTTGCATCAGTTGACCGTGAATAACATTTAAGGTGTCGGCATGTTTGTTCCATTTCTCATTATGTTACGTGAAGGCCTCGAAGCGGCCCTTATTGTCAGCCTGATCGCCAGCTATCTGAAACGTACTCAGCGCGGCCGCTGGATCGGCGTGATGTGGATCGGCGTCTTCCTGGCTGCCGCCCTCTGCCTGGGTCTGGGCATTGCGATCAACGAAACCACCGGGGAATTCCCGCAAAAAGAGCAGGAGCTGTTTGAAGGCCTCGTGGCGCTGATTGCGGTGGTGATCCTCACCTGGATGGTGTTCTGGATGCGTAAAGTGTCGCGTAACGTCAAGGTCCAGCTGGAGCAGGCAGTGGACAGCGCCCTGGCGAAAGGCAATCACCACGGCTGGGCGCTGATCATGATGGTCTTTTTCGCCGTGGCGCGTGAAGGGCTGGAGTCGGTCTTCTTCCTGCTGGCCGCTTTCCAGCAGGATGTCGGCATCTGGCCGCCGCTGGGTGCGGTGCTGGGTCTGGCCACTGCGGTGGTGCTCGGTTTCCTGCTCTACTGGGGCGGGATCCGCCTTAACCTCGGCGTCTTCTTCAAATGGACCAGCCTGTTTATTCTGCTGGTAGCCGCCGGGCTGGCCGCGGGGGCGATCCGCGCCTTCCATGAGGCGGGCCTGTGGAACCACTTCCAGGATGTGGCGTTCGATCTCAGTAATATCCTGTCCACCCATTCGCTGACCGGCACCCTGCTGGAAGGGATCTTCGGCTATCAGGAAGCGCCGAGCGTCAGTGAAGTGGCGGTGTACTTTATCTATCTCATTCCGGCGCTGGCGCTGTTCTTTATGCCATCGCGGCCGGGCACGCAGCCGTCGCATACTGCGCCCTGAAGTGCTCACTGTAGTTACAACATACTTTTAAAAGGGAAAGGTTATGACTATTCAACTTCGTCGCACCGCTTTGCAGGCGGGTATTGCCGCGCTGCTTACCTCCGCGTTTTATGTTCAGGCGGCAGATGTTCCGCAGGTAAAAGTGACGGTCAATGATAAACAGTGTGAGCCGATGACCATCACGGTCAACAGCGGTAAAACCCAGTTCATCATCCAGAACCACAGCCAGAAAGCGCTGGAGTGGGAGATCCTCAAAGGGGTGATGGTGGTGGAAGAGCGCGAGAACATCGCCCCGGGCTTCACTCAGAAGATGACCGCCAACCTGCAGCCAGGTGAATATGACATGACCTGCGGCCTGCTGACCAACCCGAAAGGTAAGCTGATCGTCAAAGGTGCTGCCACCGCCGACGCCGCCAAAGGCGACGCGCTGCTGAGCCTCGGCGAGGCCATTACCGCATATAAAGCTTACGTCACCAAAGAGACGGCGGACCTGGTGGCTGGCACCAAAGCCTTTACCGACGCGGTGAAAGCGGGCGATATCGAAAAAGCCAAATCCCTGTACGCGCCAACCCGTCAGCACTACGAGCGCATCGAGCCTATCGCCGAGCTGTTCTCGGACCTGGATGGCAGCATCGATGCCCGTGAAGATGACTACGAGCAGAAAGCCGCCGATCCAAAATTCACCGGCTTCCACCGTCTGGAGAAAGCCCTGTTTGGCGATAACTCCACCAAAGGGATGGAGCAGTACGCGACGCAGTTGAACAGCGACGTGCTGGAGCTGCAAAAACGCATCAGCGAGCTGGCCTTCCCGCCGTCAAAAGTGGTGGGTGGCGCGGCAGGGCTGATTGAAGAAGTGGCGGCCAGCAAAATTAGCGGGGAAGAAGACCGCTACAGCCATACCGACCTGTGGGACTTCCAGGCTAACGTCGAAGGCGCGCAGAAGATCGTTGACCTGCTGCGTCCCCAGCTGCAGAAAGATAACAGCGAACTGCTGGCGAAAGTGGATGCCAACTTTAAGAAGGTGACCACCATTCTGGCGAAATACCGCACCAAAGACGGGTTTGAAACCTACGACAAGCTGACCGATGCCGACCGTAACGCTCTGAAAGGGCCGATCACCACTCTGGCAGAGGATCTGGCGCAGCTGCGTGGCGTACTGGGTCTGGACTAAGTTGATGAACAAGCATGATGAGTACGACGTTGTGGAACCTTCACGGCGTCGGTTGTTAAAAGGGGTCGGGGCGCTTGGCGGCGCCCTTGCCCTGGCGGGCGGCTGTCTGGTGGCGCATGCGGCAAAACCGCAGAGCGCGCCGGGTACGCTCTCCCCGGATGCGCGGATGGAGTCCCAGCCGTTCTACGGTCCGCATCAGGCCGGAATTTTAACCCCGCAGCAGGCGTCGATGATGCTGGTGGCCTTCGATGTGCTGGCCAGCGACAAAAGCGAGCTGGAGCGTCTGTTCCGCCTCCTGACCCAGCGCATTGCCTTTCTGACCACCGGCGGCCCGGCACCCGACACGCCGAACCCACGTCTGCCGCCAATGGATTCGGGGATTCTGGGGGCCTTTATCGCCCCGGATAACCTGACCATGACGGTGTCGCTGGGGGCCTCGCTGTTTGACGATCGCTTTGGACTGGCACCACAGAAACCAAAATCGTTGCAGAAGATGGTGCGCTTCCCGAATGACTCCCTGGATGCGGCCCTGTGTCACGGGGATCTGCTGATCCAGATTTGCGCCAACACCCAGGACACGGTGATTCATGCCCTGCGGGATCTGATCAAGCACACCCCGGATCTGCTGAGTGTGCGCTGGAAGCGGGAAGGGTTTATCTCTGACCACGCCGCGCGCAGCAAAGGCAAAGAGACGCCGGTGAACCTGCTCGGCTTTAAGGATGGCACCGCCAACCCTAACAGCCAGGATGTGCCCCTGATGGAGAGCGTGGTATGGGTAACGGCCGATCAGGGTGAACCGGCCTGGGCGGTGGGCGGCAGCTATCAGGCGGTGCGTATTATCCAGTTCCACGTGGAGTTCTGGGATCGCACGCCGCTCAAAGAGCAGCAGACCATTTTTGGCCGGGACAAGCACAGCGGCGCGCCGCTGGGGATGAAAAACGAGCATGACGTGCCAGATTACGCCAGCGATCCTGACGGCGAGATCATTGCGCTCGACAGCCACATTCGCCTTGCCAACCCGCGAACGAAAGAGACCGAATCCAACCTGATGATGCGCCGGGGCTACAGCTACTCGCTGGGGGTGACCAACTCTGGCCAGCTGGATATGGGCCTGCTGTTTGTCTGCTTCCAGCACGATCTGGAGCAGGGCTTTTTGACCGTGCAGAAGCGTCTGAACGGCGAAGCGCTGGAGGAGTACATCAAGCCGGTAGGTGGGGGCTACTTCTTTGCTCTGCCTGGCGTGCGTGATAAAAACGGCTGGCTTGCTCAGGGGCTGCTCACGGCCTGAATCCCGTCCCGCTTACCCCTTAAGCGGGACGATTTTTTTATGTTCCGCTATCCCGTTGTTATACTTCTGTAATATTCCCCAGGCAGATTAAGTGACGTTGTCAGGCGATTCTTAAAGTTGCATTCAGGTAAAAATAATGTTGCATTCATGCTAAATCCTGATGTACTTACATTAAGAAAGCGGTAAACCTTACAGTGAATATGCATCACTCTGGAGATCGCGAATGGTTGAGTCCTCACGTGGACATGGTAAACGCAACAACCGCAGCACCCGGCGCGGAGGCCCACACTCCGGCAGCGATCTCTTCACCGAAAAATTCTCCCCCTCCACAGCAAATCCTGATTTTTCCGACCCGCCGTTTGGTGAGCATAGCGATCCGGCTGGGTCATTTAACCAAGTAAGCTCTGGCTTAGAAGGAAGCCAACCCTCAGATGTTTGTTCGCCTAATCGTACCGATGCCGGTACGAGTGATGAATACCAACAACTCAAGGTGCTATCCATGGGAAGACAAAAAGCAGTGATCAAAGCTCGTCGTGAAGCAAAACGTGTGCTGAGACGGGATTCACGTAGCCATAAACAGCGTGAAGAAGAGTCGGTCACCTCGCTTGTGCAGATGAGTGGCGTAGAAGCAATTGGCATGGCGCGGGACAGCCGGGATATGACGCCAGTTGTGGCACGCAATGACGCTCAGGCGCAGTACCTGAATGCTATTGAGAATAAGTCGCTGATTTTCGCCACCGGTGAAGCCGGGTGTGGGAAAACCTGGATAAGTGCAGCCAAAGCGGCAGAGGCTTTGATTCATAAAGACGTCGATAAGATCATTGTCACTCGCCCGGTATTGCAGGCCGATGAAGATCTCGGCTTCTTGCCCGGTGATATTTCGGAGAAGTTTGCGCCATACTTCCGGCCCGTTTATGACGTGCTGGTGAAGCGGTTGGGCGCATCTTTTATGCAGTACTGCCTGCGGCCGGAAATCGGCAAGGTAGAAATTGCGCCGTTCGCCTATATGCGCGGACGTACATTTGAAAATGCAGTTGTGATTCTCGACGAGGCTCAGAACGTAACTGCTGCGCAAATGAAGATGTTTTTAACGCGCCTCGGGGAAAACGTGACGGTAATCGTAAACGGGGATATCACCCAGTGCGACCTGCCGGCCGGCGTCAAATCGGGTCTGAGCGATGCGCTGGCACGTTTCGAGGAAGATGAGATGGTAGGGATAGTGCAGTTTACCAAAGATGACTGCGTGCGCTCGGCCCTGTGCCAGCGGACACTGAACGCCTACTATTGAGTCTGTTACTGTGTGCAGAGCCCGGGAAACCGGGCTTTGTTGTTTGTGCGACCGCTTTGTTCCCTCTCCCCTGGGGAGAGGGTTAGGGTGAGGGGCCCAGACCGCACAGGGTCGCATTAAGCACCGGGAGAATATAAAAAAAAGCCCGCATTTTCATGCGAGCTCTTCTTTAAATATGGCGGTGAGGGAGGGATTCGAACCCTCGATACGTTGCCGTATACACACTTTCCAGGCGTGCTCCTTCAGCCACTCGGACACCTCACCATATTGTTTTGCTGCCTTTCCTCTCGGGGGCAACGGGGCGCTACTATAGGGAGTCAGGCTAAATCGGTCAAGCAGATTTTCCGCTTTAATGCGCGTTCGGTTAAGCAATAATCAGCTCCACGGTTTTTATACCGTGGAGCGAATCATTAACGCTGTGAATCGAGCACTTCGCTGTTCTTCACCACCTCTTGCGCCTTACCGTAGCTTTCCATCAGCAACTGATAGGCCGGGAAGATGTGGGTATAGACTTCCGCCCACTGCGCTGCATCCTCACGATTCCAGGTGCGCTGGATCTCCGAGGCGACCGCGGCGGTATCCATTGGCACTACGCCCGCCTGCACCACCCGCGCCAGGGTGATCTCCTGCGCCATTTTGCTGTAGGTGCCCGAAGCATCAATCACCGCAAACACTTTGTACCCGTCAGCCACCGCGCTGATCGACGGGAAGGCCATGCAGACGCTGGTGATGGTCCCGGCGATAATCAGCGTTTTGCGCCCGGTTGCTTTCACGGCGGCCACGAACTCCGGGTTATCCCAGGCGTTGATCTCGCCTTTACGCGCCACGTACTGCGCATGCGGCGCGTTAGCATGGATCTCCGGGATCAGCGGCCCGTTTGGCCCTTGCGGCACGGAGGCGGTGGTGATCACCGGGATATTCGCCAGGCTGGCAATTTTTGCCAGCGCCGCAGCGCGAGCACGCAGCTCCGGCATCGGCATGTCACCAACGGTCTGGAACAGGCCGCTCTGGTGATCGATCAGCAGCATCACCGCATCATTCACATCAATGACCGGACGCGCACCGTTAAAGTTAGCTGGGGTAGACATCATTCTCTCCTTTATCAGGTTCAGATCTGGCCGAAGCGGCCGGAGTTGAAATCGCGAATGGCTTCTGCGATTTCGGTTTTAGTGTTCATCACGAACGGCCCGTAGCCGACGATCGGTTCATTCAGCGGCTCCCCGGCCATCAGCAGCACTTTGGCGTCGCTGCTGGCTTCCAGGTGCAGTTTTTCTCCTTGCTGACTCAGCACCACAAGCTGGGCTTCACCCGCCCCGGCGGAACCGTTCACCGTCACGCTGCCTTCCAGCACCACCAGCGCGGTGCTCCAGCCTTCAGGCTGAGCGAGCGTCAGATGACTGCCCTGACGCAGGGCGATATCCCAGACGTTCAGCGGGGAGTAGGTGTGCGCCGGACCGGATACATCCTCATAGCGCCCGGCGATCACCCGCAGCGTGCCGCTGTTATCGGGCAATGCCACCACCGGGATCTGGCTGCTGGTGATGCTCTGGTAGCCCGGCGTCGCCATCTTGTCTTTCGCCGGCAGGTTGACCCACAGTTGCAGCATTTTTAGCTCGCCACCCTGCTGCGCAAAGGCGCTGGAGTGGAACTCCTCATGCAGAATGCCGGACCCGGCAGTCATCCACTGCACGTCCCCCGGGCCAATCACGCCACCTTTTCCCGTTGAGTCGCGGTGCTCCACTTCGCCGGAATAGACGATGGTGACCGTCTCAAAGCCCCGGTGGGGATGCTCACCCACGCCGCGTTTTGCGCCATCCGCCGGGAAGCTGTGCGGCCCGGCATAGTCCAGCAGTAAAAACGGGCTCAGCGGCTCGCCGTGGGTCTGGTAAGAAAACATCGAACGCACCGGGAAACCGTCGCCAACCCAGTGCTGGCGGGGTGCGGTATAAATGCCTGTTACGTTTTTCATCCTCTTCTCCTGATGTTCTGTCGATGTAATTAGCTTATATTCAGGTTTAATATCCCGGTAGATAGCAAAAATGACATTCACTGTTCCTTATATGGAACGATGAGGGCGATATGCAGGATCTGAATGATTTCGTATGGTTTGTGAAGGTGGTGGAGCACGGGGGCTTCGCAGCGGCGGGCCGGGCGCTTGACCAGCCTAAATCCAAACTCAGTCGTCGGATTGCCCAGCTTGAGACGCGGCTCGGCGTACGCTTGATCCAGCGCACCACCCGGCAGTTTACGGTGACGGAGGTGGGGCACACCTTTTATCAGCACTGCAAGGCGATGCTGGTAGAGGCCGAGGCGGCGGAAGAGGCGGTTGCGGCGTTGCAGGCCGAACCCCGCGGCATGGTGAGGATCACCTGTCCGGTTACGCTGCTGCATGTTCACGTCGGGCCGATGCTGGCGAGGTTTATGGCGCGCTACCCGGGCATTAATCTGCAGCTTGAGGCGACCAACCGGCGGGTGGATCTGGTGGCGGAAGGCATTGATGTGGCGATCCGCGTGCGTCCGCGCCCGTTCGATGACAGCGATCTGGTCCTGCGGGTGCTGGCCGACAGGGGCCACTGCCTGGTGGCGGCGCCAGCGTTGATCGCCCGGCTGGGAACGCCGGGGGTGCCGTCCGAACTCAGCGTCTGGCCCGGTCTGAGTATGGGGGAGGGGAAACAGGTTCATAAGTGGGCGCTGAGCGGACCGGAAGGGGCGAGGGCGGAGATCCATTTTCAACCGCGGTTGATCACTACCGACATGCTGGCGCTGCGGGAAGCGGCGATGGCAGGGGTGGGCCTGGTGCAGTTGCCGATGTTGATGGTCAAAGACCAGCTGGCCTCTGGGGCGCTGGTAAAAGTGCTTGAGGCATGGGAGCCGCGCCGGGAGGTGATCCATGCGGTCTATCCTTCGCGGCGTGGGCTGCTGCCGTCCGTCAGAACGCTGGTGGATTTTTTGACCGGGGAGTATGCGAGGATGGTGGAGGAGTGAGTGGGTTTGGGTTTTGTAGGTCGGGTAAGCGAAGCGCCACCCGACGCTGTAGACGAAAAAAAAGCCCGCATTTTCATGCGAGCTCTTCTTTAAATATGGCGGTGAGGGAGGGATTGACTCGCTGCGCTCGCCCTGCGGGCAGCCTGTTCGCTGCGCTCTCAGGCTGTCCAACTGGCTGTCGCCAGTTGTCGAACCCCCAGTCGGGGGTTCTCATCCCTCCCTCTCGGGAGAATATAAAAGAAAAGAGCCCGTACTTTCGTACGAGCTCTCATCTCGAATATGGCGGTGAGGGAGGGATTCGAACCCTCGATACGTTGCCGTATACACACTTTCCAGGCGTGCTCCTTCAGCCACTCGGACACCTCACCATATTGTCATCCCGTTGTTGCCGGGACGGGCGCTAATGTAAGGAAAAGCCTTACTTACGTCAATCAACTTTTTCAGTAAATTAGCGCGTTGAGACAAACTTCAACCAACATGATTTCGAATTGTGCTGAATGTGCCTCTTTTATCTACAACCACCCTGGGCGCAAAATTTGTTATGCTGCGATGCAGTTGAAAATGAACGTAAAACCGCGCAACAGAAGGCAATCGCAATGGATATCATTTTTTACCACCCGACATTTGATAACGCTTACTGGATTAAAACGCTTTCGGCGGCGCTGCCGGGCGCACGGGTTCGCGAGTGGAAACGCGGCGATAATGAACCGGCGGATTATGCCCTGGTGTGGCATCCCCCGGTAGAGATGCTGCAGGGGCGCAATCTGAAGGCGGTGTTTGCCCTCGGCGCGGGCGTGGACTCGATCCTCAGCAAACTCAAAGCACACCCGGAGATGCTGGCGGAAAGTATTCCTCTGTTCCGTCTTGAAGATACCGGCATGGGTCAGCAGATGCAGGAGTATGCCGTAAGCCAGGTGCTGCACTGGTTCCGCCGCTTTGATGACTATCAGGCCTTAAAACAGCAGGCCCGTTGGGAGCCGCTGGCTGATTATCAGCGCGAAGATTTTACCATCGGTATCCTCGGGGCAGGGGTGCTGGGTGCTAAGGTGGCCGAAGCGCTGGCACCCTGGGGCTTCCCGCTGCGCTGCTGGAGCCGCACCCGCAAGGACTATCCTGGCGTCACCAGCTTTGCCGGGATGGAGGAGCTTCCGCAATTTTTACAGGGCACCCGGGTGCTGATTAATCTCCTGCCGAATACCGCGGAAACCGTTGGGATCATTAATAGCGGCCTGCTGAATCAGCTGGCGGATAACAGCTATCTGATGAACCTGGCGCGCGGCGTTCATGTGATCGAGTCCGATCTGCTGGCGGCGCTGGAGCGTGGCAAGCTGAAAGGGGCGATGCTGGATGTTTACAGTAAAGAGCCATTACCTGCTGAGAACCCATTATGGGCCCACCCGCGCGTGGCCATGACCCCGCACGTGGCGGCGGTGACGCGTCCGGCAGAAGCTGTGGCCTATATCGCGCGCACCATCACCCATCTGGAAAAAGGCGAGCCGGTCACCGGGCAGGTCGACAGGCAGCGCGGATACTGAGTCAAACCCGGTCATCGCCGGGTTTTTGCTAATAAACGCCTGGGATAACTGCTATCCTTTGGGAAACACGAGAGGAGAAAACGATGTACCCCGTTGACCTGCATATGCACACCGTCGCCAGCACTCACGCCTACAGCAATCTTCATGACTATATCGCCCAGGCGAAGGTAAAGAACATCAAACTCTTTGCGATCACCGATCATGGTCCGGATATGGCAGATGCCCCGCACTACTGGCACTTTGTGAATATGCGTATCTGGCCGCGGGTGGTGGATGGGGTGGGGATCCTGCGCGGCATTGAGGCTAACATCAAAAACACCCAGGGTGAGATTGACTGTACCGGCCCGATGCTGACCTCTCTGGATCTGATCCTCGCCGGTTTTCATGAGCCGGTATTTCCCCCGCAGGACAAAGCCACTAACACCGAGGCGATGATCGCCACCATTGCCAGCGGCAACGTGCATATCATCAGCCATCCGGGTAACCCGAAATACCCTATCGACATTCAGGCTGTCGCCCGGGCTGCGGCTGAACATCACGTGGCGCTGGAGATCAACAACTCCTCCTTTATTCACTCCCGTAAAGGCAGCGAGGCGAACTGCCGTGACGTTGCGGCGGCGGTGCGTGACGCTGGTGGCTATGTGGCGTTGGGCTCCGATTCCCACACCGCGTTTACGCTGGGTGATTTTAGCGAGTGCCGCAAGATCCTCGATGCGGTGGACTTCCCTGAAGATCGCATTCTGAACGTGACGCCACGCCGGTTACTCGATTTCCTGGCGTCACGCGGTATGGCACCGATTGCCGAATTTGCTGAATTTTAACTGTGTAATGGACTAAATAAATGAACGAGTTTTCCATCCTCTGCCGCGTACTGGGTTCTATCTATTATCGCCAGCCGCAGGATCCGCTGCTGGTGCCGCTGTTTACCCTGATCCGCGAAGGCAAGCTGGCGAATAGCTGGCCCCTTGAGCAGGATGAGCTGCTGCAACGTCTGCAAAACAGCTGCGACATGCAGCAGATTTCAGCGGATTACAACGCACTGTTTGTGGGAGAAGAGTGTCGCGTGTCGCCTTACCGCTCTGCCTGGGAAGAGGGGGCGACCGAAGCCGAAGTGCGTGCGTTTCTCTCCACACGGGGTATGCCCCTGACCGATACCCCTGCCGACCATATCGGTACGCTGTTGCTGGCGGCCTCGTGGATTGAAGATCACGCGGCAGAAGATGAAAACGCGGCGCTGGAAACCCTCTTCGGGGAGTACATTTTACCCTGGTGTGGCGCGTTTCTCGGCAAGGTCGAGGCGCATGCCACCTCGCCATTCTGGCGTACCATGGCCCCGCTGACCCGTGACGCCGTTGCCGCTATGTGGGACGAGCTGCAGGAAGAGAACGAAGAGTGATCTGGATCACCTTCTTAATGTAACAGCAAATCTCAATTTGCATATTATGTGTTCTTGATCTCATTTCATGGCCGCGTATCTGCTAAGATGCGCGCCATGAACATATTACTTTCTATTGCAATCACGACTGGCATCCTCTCCGGGATATGGGGTTGGGTTGCTGTCTCTCTTGGACTCCTGAGTTGGGCGGGCTTTCTGGGCTGCACAGCCTATTTCGCCTGCCCGCAGGGTGGCGTGAAGGGGCTGTTTATCTCGGCCTGTACGCTGATGAGCGGCGTGGCGTGGGCGATGATCATCATCCACGGCAGCGCGCTGACGCCTCATCTGGAAATTGTCGGCTACGTCATGACCGGCGTAGTGGCGTTTTTGATGTGCATCCAGGCAAAACATCTGCTGCTCTCTTTTGTCCCTGGCACCTTTATGGGGGCCTGCGCCACTTTTGCAGGGCAGGGGGACTGGCGGCTGGTGGTGCCTTCGCTGGCGTTAGGGCTGGTGTTTGGTTACGCGATGAAAAACAGCGGACTGTGGCTGGCGGCGCGCAGAGAGAGGGCGCGAAGCGTGACGGCGTTAAGCAAATAAAAAAAGGCGAGACCAGAGTCTCGCCTTTTTAATGCGCTTTCTGTCAGGATTCTGGCGGCGTTGACATCTCGCGGTATTTCACCAGAACATCGTTTTTCACTTCGTTCTTGTTTTGCAGATCCCACAGGCCGCGATCGATACCGTCGTTAATCAGGAAGATCACCCCGGTTTCAAGAGCGGACATCAGGCAGAGCATCACCGGTTCGTTAGAGGTATAACCGATTTCGCCTTCCAGCAGTCGCTGATAGTCGATAAAGCGGAACACCCCGGCCTGAACCTCGTACGAGAGAATGGTTTTGCTGGTGGTGACGGAGGATAAGATCTCCCCGGTACTGACGTTGACCACACGCAGGTTCACTGCAATCTGATCAAGCTGGTACTGCGTATTACCGCCGATACCGAAGTAGCGCGCCCCGACACCCCCCGATTTCACATTACTTTCGTAACCGATAATCGAGCCTTCAACCATGACGTTTGCCGCCGTGAGAGAGTGCAATGGAATACGGTTATTCATCGCCACGGTGCCGTTATCCTGCGCCGCACGAATGATTTTGCGTTCGTTGAGCAGGTTTTGCAGCCCCTGACGTTCCAGAGGAATAAACCAGCGAGAATCTTTCAACGCCGTAACCAACATTGCGGTGGCGCTTTGCGGAACAGCGGTAGAGAAGTTACTTGCCGGATAAGGTTTAAATTGACCCGTTTCATCCTGAATATTGTAAACCGACACGTAGATCTTACCCGTTGGCAGTGGTAATTGGGTTAAATCACGATAGCTTTGGGCGCGAGGCATTAATGTCGGTTTTGCTGCCTGATTGGGCGGAGCAGTTAAACAACCGCTCAATAAGCACACTGCAACAAGTATGAGAAAGCGCTGCATGATTATTGTCCTTATCTCGACTATGTCTAAAAGTCGGTGGAATTACTTTGCAAGCCAGCGACCTGAATGGTGGAAGTTCTCCCCGTTTTCCGGTCTGTGACATTTAACTGCATTTGTCCGTCCGCATTGGCGATGTCGACAATAAAGTCGCTGGTCACCATCCGGCCCGGTTTACCGGTGTTGATGTTGGTCAATAATCCGCCCAGAACCTGGGCCTGGATTGCCTGGGTAAAGTTATCCAGAGCGCTTGGGGTCTCAATACCGAAGTCATCGTCGGCGCTCGGATCCCTGTAGGAGTTTTGCGCCTGGGCTGAGTTTAAAAGAAAAGAGCCATTATTGGGGTTGCCCCCGAAGTTAGGATTACGGAACTGAAAAGTCATATTTCCGGCCCAGCTCAACGATGGAATGAGCAGTAAAGCGATAACTGCATAGACAACACGCATGAATGCCTCCGAATTAAAACTCGTCTTGCGCTAAATCGCCGGTACTGAGCAGAGCTTTATCGATCTGCAGACGATTTAATGCTTCTTCGGTTTGAGCCAGAGCGAAGACCACGTTTTGATCCAGGTCTCTTTTCGTTGGGAATAAAAACGTCTGGAAAATAACGTCCTGATTGACCGTTATCGTGATCCAACTCCCCCATCGCGCACTGGGCCGTTCATTGATCGTTAAGTTCCCAGGATAGTCACTTTCCCATTTGTCGCTGAACTCGCGATAAAAAGCATGACCGACAGCCGAGACCGTGTGGTCAGTTAACAATCCTGGGATCTCTACTTCAACCGCATGCAGATTCCCGGCAGCAAGCCATAAACCTGCTGCGGCAATCCAACTCATTGTGCGTTTCATACTGTTAACGCCTGAGGTTATCATTTGCCCATGAAACCGCCTGCGTCCGATTTTTAACAGCTATCTTCTTGAAAAGATTATAAAGATGGGTCTTGACCGTATTTTCGCTGATAAATAACGAACGGGCGATTTCAATATTTGAAGCTCCGATGCGTAATTTATTCAGAATCTCTTTTTCGCGATGGGTCAGCAACGCAGACTCTGAACTGTTATAGCGATAATTTCCGGAATGCGTTATGAGGTAGCTGGCAAGTTTTTGCGAAAAATAGCATTCCCCACGCAGAATGCCCTGCAGGCCCTCAACCACGCGTGTCTCGTCCTCGTTGACATAAAAGACACCATTGATATGCGGCCAGCTTTCAATATCTCTGAATGGATACTCTTCGGGCGTATTCAACAACAACACACGGATATTGTTGTTTTTTCTGCTTAAAATATCTTGCCAGTATTGGATAAGTTTTTTATCCGCTTCCATCATATCGAAAAGAATAATGCTGCCAGGGGCAATGTCATCAAAAGAGCGTTGAATGCTATGCAATTTTCCGCTCAAGGTCAGACTTTGCTTTAAATGCTGTAGTAAGGCTGTCGCCTGCAAAGAAGGTTTGGTCACTAACAATAATGTCTGACCATGAAAACTTTGGACTTCATTAAACATGATGAAACCCCTTTTTTGAAACACCTGGCAGTTGCCCCCAATAATATTATTGGGGGCTCCAGAAGTACTGACAGATGTTGCACTGCTGTGTGTAGAAGAAAGACCATATCCCTTCAAGTAAGGGAAAATAAAATAACAATAGCGAACTTCTGTTTTCAATCTAGCTATTACGGTTTTTAAAGCAAGTGTTAAACGTGTAACAAGATGTAAAAATCAATATTAACTTGTAAAAATTGAGTTCATGAATTGATGAGGATTCATCATAAAGTTGTACACAAAGATATTGATGCACACATTTTAAAAATCATACAAATTATATTATATTATTGATTTTTAAGATTAATTTATTTTATGTTTTATTGTCAGTCAGGTATGAGCCTGGTCAAAACGCTAAGTCTATTTTTACACTGTGTAAACGTCTTAAGAAATCACGCACTTTGTCACGCATTCATGGATATATCGTGATCGCCCCCCTGCAAAGCAGGCGAAACGGCAAATCAGCATTTTCGTCGCTATCCATTTCCAAAATGGGCATATGCCCTTTTAAAAAGGCCTGTTAAATCGCTGTATCGCCACAGTGTTTAATTTTTTTTAATACTTTGGGGTGAAAGGGAGAATAAAAATACAACTGGCGGGTGAGATATTAAAATTGTTTCGGCAGACATACTCTTCATCGTAACGCCGGGTTAACAAAATATTTCGCTTTGTTAACGCAAGTTATTTTACCACCAGGTCCAGGGTGATGACATGAAGAACAGTTTGTTATTGATGTTTACATTACTGGGTGCACCTGGATTTGTTTTCGCCACCCCTGATTTGGCAGCTTCAGAATACAATTTTGCGGTGAATGAATTGAGTAAATCATCCTATAACCAGGCCGCTATTATTGGACAACAGGGCGTTAATAATAACGCGACTGTTCTCCAGCAGGGCTCGAAATTGTTATCTGTAGTTTCCCAGGAAGGCGAAAATAATCGGGCGAACATTGAACAATCAGGCAGTTATAACCTTGCCTGGATTGATCAAAAAGGGAACTCGAACAGTGCGAGTATTAATCAAGGTGCATATGGTAATACCGCCATGATTATTCAGAAAGGTTCTGGTAATAAAGCGAATATTACGCAGTACGGTACGCAAAAAACGGCAGTTGTAGTGCAGAGACAGTCACAAATGGCCATTCGCGTTATCCAACGCTAGCTATTTAATGACGAACTAAATCAATCCGATGGGGGCTTTACAATGAAACTTTTAAAAGTGGCAGTAATTGCAGCAATCGTGGTTTCTGGCAGTGCTATGGCTGGCTCCGTTCCACAATGGGGCAATAATCATGGCGGCGGCAACAATGGTGGTAATAACGTTAGCCCAGAAACGCTGACTGTTTATCAGTACGGTGGTCGTAACAACGTAGACGCTTTGCAGAGCGACGCTCGTGGGTCTGAAATCACCGTAACCCAGAACGGTTTCGGTAACGATGCTGACCTGTCACAGGGCGCTGATAACAGCGAAATCGATCTGAACCAGCGTGGCCAGGGTAACGAAGCGACCATCAGCCAGTGGAGTGGTCGTGACCTGACCGCTAACGTTCGTCAGTCTGGTGGCCGTAACGAAGTTAGTCTGAACCAAACCTCTAACGGCGCTACCGCTAACATCACTCAGGTTGGCTTTGGCAACACCGTTACAGCTGGTCAGTACTAACGCTGACGTCCGAACGATGAAAAAACAGGGCTGAGGCCCTGTTTTTTTTTGGGAGAAGATCATGAATACACTGTTACTGCTTGCCGCGCTGACCAGCCAGATCACTTTTCAGACCACCACAGAGGGCGAGATGTTGACCATTATTCCTCAGGTAACGGTGACGGAACCCTGTCTATGTCAGGTGCAGATCCTTACCTCGCGCAGCGGCCCCGGTGGGCAAAGCACCTCGCGACAGCAAAATACGCTCTCGTTACCGGCCAATAAAACGGTCAACCTGTCCCGCATGACACTAAACTCAGGCCCTGACGATAAGGTCAATGTCATTGTCACCGTGTCGGATGGCAAGTCACTGCATCTTTCGCAACAGTGGCCGCCGTCAAAAGCGTAATGGTTAAAAACATTCATGAAATCAATGTATTGATTAATGTAGCGGAAATGTTGTTATGTGATTATGCTGATGTTACTGGCATCGTCGATGCTGGTCGACAGCCCGGTCCGGGACCTGTTGTTTCATTATCAGGGACGATTGTCATTAAGGATCGCACCGATGGTCTCGTCCCGCATCAAACTTGCCGCCGCGCTCGTGCTGGCGGCTACGTTCACACCGGCTTACGCCAGTAATGTTATCCATTTTATCGGGCAGATTGTTGAAGGTCCCTGCGTCATCTCACCGACATCACGTACTCTTTCGGTATCCTGTCCGCATGAATCAAAAATGCACACTCAACAGGTGAGCTATTCAGATGCCTTATATGGAGCTGCGGTAACGGATCGTGCGACCATCAGTATGAAGTACATCAATCCTGAAAAGTCGCTGGCTATCGTTCAGGTGGATTATCACTGAGGCGGGGCGGTTTTCTGATTACCGGGCTTACACACCCCATCCTCTGCGATACACTTAAGAAAAAAGCGTCAGCAGAGGTTGCTTATGAACTCGCGTATTGAAGTTTTTCTGGGTGATATCACCACCCTGCATGTTGATGTGGTCGTCAATGCCGCCAACCCCTCGTTAATGGGCGGGGGCGGCGTGGATGGCGCCATCCACCGTGCGGCGGGGCCAGCCCTGCTGGAGGCCTGCCGGGTGGTGCGTCAGCAGCAGGGTGAGTGCGCCCCGGGCCAGGCGGTCATTACCCTGGCAGGCGATCTGCCGGCTAAAGCGGTGATCCACACTGTGGGTCCCGTCTGGCATGGGGGCGAGCATCATGAAGCCCGGATCCTCGAAGAGGCCTATCGCAACAGCCTGAACCTGGCGGCAGCCAACGGCTATCACTCCCTCGCATTCCCGGCGATCAGCACCGGGGTCTACGGTTATCCTCGCGCGGCAGCGGCAGAAATCGCCGTTAACACGGTTTCGGATTATCTCACCCGCAAGCCTCTGCCGGAGCGGGTATACTTTGTCTGCTATGATGAAGAAAATGCCCGACTATACAAGCGACTGCTTACCCAGCGAGGACAGGAAACCGACGCATAACACCCGACTCGGGCGTGCTATTGCGCCGGTCAGTTCGGCGCACCCTGGCCTTTGTGGCCTTCTCCCCCTTGATAACAGTCTGGACGCCTTCGCCTGCCGCTACCGGCTGGCGGAGATGGCGGAAAAGACCCTCGATGTGCAGTACTACATCTGGGAAGACGACATGTCCGGAAGACTGCTGTTTTCCGTGCTGCTCTCCGCCGCCATGCGCGGCGTGCGCGTCCGTCTGCTGCTGGATGACAACAATACCCAAGGGCTCGACGCCATCCTGCGCCTGCTGGACGCGCACCCCAATTTCTCGGTTCGTCTGTTTAATCCTTTCTCGTTTCGCTCCCTGCGCGCCCTGGGCTATCTCACCGATTTTGCCCGCCTCAACCGGCGGATGCATAACAAGAGTTTTACCGTGGACGGGGAGGTCACCATCGTCGGCGGCAGAAACATCGGGGATGCCTATTTTGGCGCGGGCGAGGAGCCGCTGTTCTCCGATCTGGATGTGATGGCGACAGGCCCGGTGGTCCAGGATGTGGCCGATGACTTTGAACGTTACTGGAACTGCGCCTCGGTCTCTACGCTCCAGCAGGTGCTGGAACTGTCTGAGACCGAAATCGAAGATAAAATTCACCCGCCTGAAGAGTGGTATCGGGACGATATTACCCGCCGCTATCTGGATAAGCTCCAGTCCAGCGAGTTTATTACTCGTCTGGAAGCGGGGGATTTACCCTTGATCTGGGCGAAAACCCGGTTGCTTAGTGACGATCCCCGTAAAGGGCAGGGGCGGGCAAAACGCCATTCCCTGCTGCCGCAGCGCTTGCTGGACGTGATGGGCTCGCCGGTTGAGCAAATTGCGATTATTTCGGCCTATTTTGTTCCAACCCGGGCGGGGGTGGCGCTGCTGCTGCAGATGGTGCGCAAGGGGGTTAAGGTCGCCATCATGACCAATTCCCTGGCGGCCAACGATGTCGCCGTAGTGCATGCCGGCTATGCCCGCTGGCGCAAGAAGCTGTTGCGCCATGGCATTGAGCTCTACGAGCTCAAGCCGACCCAGGATGGTGTGCCGGTAGTACACGACCGCGGCATTACCGGGAACTCCGGTTCCAGCCTGCACGCCAAAACGTTCAGCATCGACGGGGAAAAGGTATTTATTGGTTCGCTTAATTTTGATCCCCGATCAACGATGCTCAACACCGAGATGGGCTTCGTCATCGAAAGCGAGGTGCTGGCGCGACTGATCCATACGCGGTTTGTACGCAGTCAGCGCCACGAGGCCTGGCAGTTAAAGCTGGATAAACTGGGGCGTGTGAACTGGATTGAGCGCAAGGACGGGGAGGAGATCGTCCATAAAAAGGAGCCTAAAACCCGTTTCTGGCAGCGGATGCAGGTGCGGCTGGCCTACTGGTTGCCGGTAGAGTGGCTGCTGTGAAGTTGCGCCGGTGCATTGACCGGCGCGCAACGGATTAGCTGGTGGCCTGCGGGGTATTATTGGGTTTGCTGGCCGGTTTACCGGAAAACAGGAAGCGCAGGAGCGGAATACGCAGATGGATTTCATACAGCACAATCGCAATCCCGACCACAAACACCAGTCCGGCGATAAAGCCCAGCAGGTTTGAGCTGATATGCGGCGTGATGTAAGCGCCGAAAAACAGCGTCAACGGATGGTGCACCAGATAGATGAACAGCGAAGCGTTAACGAAATAGGTGACGCGCGCGGATTTAAAGTTCAGCAGGCGGTGCCCCAGGGCAAAGACCACATTTACCATCCACAGTCCCAGCAGCATGGTGATCACGCTTTCGGTTTCATACATCCACGCATCGCCGCTGCCATAACGCTGATTCAGCAGATAGGCGACAAACGTCAGGGCTGCTCCGAAGGTGCAGCCGCGCGACGGGGTGGTAAACAGGGCTTTCAGTTGGGGATGGACAAACGCCAGCGCGCCAATAATAAAGAAAGGCAGATAGAAGAGGGTCTGCATCACTACAAAGTTGAACAGGCCGTCGCTGAGGATCGGCGAATAAACGATGAGCAACGTGCGGCGCAGCGCGGCGTAGGCAATGCCCAGCAGTAAAAACAGAACCGACAGTTTGCCCCAGCTGATATCAGCAAAAAACGTCTGTGAACCTGTACTCAGACGGCGGCGCATACGGCTGAACAGCCACAGGCTGACCGTGGTCATCACCACCAGCACCAGCAGGAACCACAGGTGCGAGACCAGCTCCCAGGCAAGCGTATTGTATTTTTCGTACAGCGACAGGTTGTGCCAGGTGTCCGCTTTGCCTTTTACATACTGCAGCATGATGAATTGCGGCAGCGTGAGCAGGGGGATGGCGGTAAGCATCGGGATCCCGACCCGCTCCACGCGCACTTTCCACCAGCGCTTAAGCGGGTAGCGCAGAAAAAGCATGTAGGAAAAATAGCCCGAAATAACGAAAAAGACCTGCATCCGGAACGAGTGGATGAAATCGTTAAACAGCGTCAGCCACCATGAGGACTCGGCGCTATTGACGTGCCAGACGTGGCTCGAATAGATCAAGGAGATGTGAAACGGGATCCCCAGCAGCATCAGCCAGGCCCGAATAGAATCAAGGAAGTATTCGCGTTGTGTGGGTACGGTACTCATATAGCCTTGTGCATTCTCAGACTTATCGCCTTATCCCTAAGAGCAATAGTGGTTACATTCGGAGCCAACCCTACACGAAGTCCGACATACTGTCTCCAGGATAAGCACGCAAAGTGAAAACGGGTTACTTTCATTTGCTTATTCCATGAGCCAGCACGCTGAACAAAGCGGTGATTATGTTGTCGGAATGCCTGATTTTCCATTAAAATGGATCGGATCGATATAAGCACACAAAGGGGGAAGTGCTTACTTATTATGAAACATACACCACATATGATGAAAATGCGTTGGGTAGGGGCAGCCGTCTTGTTGTCTCTGTATACCTCATCGGCCCTGGCCTTTACTATCGACGATGTCGCAAAACAGGCAAAATCGATGGCAGGTAAGGGGTACGAAGCGCCAAAAAGTAACTTGCCCTCCGTTTTCCGCGACATGAAATACGCGGACTATCAGCAGATCCAGTTTAATCACGATAAAGCGTACTGGAATAAGATTAAAACCCCTTTCAAGCTTGAGTTTTATCATCAGGGGATGTACTTCGACACGCCTGTCACCATTAATGAAGTGACATCCAACGCGGTACGTAAAATCAAGTACAGCCCGGACTATTTTAATTTCGGCAATGTGCAACACGATAAAGACACCGTGAAAGATCTGGGCTTCGCGGGCTTTAAAGTGCTTTACCCGATCAACAGTAAAGATAAGAACGACGAAATTGTCAGCATGCTGGGCGCCAGCTATTTCCGCGTGATCGGCGGTGGCCAGGTGTACGGCCTCTCTGCACGTGGTCTGGCGATCGATACCGCCCTGCCTTCCGGGGAAGAGTTCCCCCGTTTCCGTGAGTTCTGGATTGAACGTCCTAAACCGACCGACAAACGCCTGACCATCTATGCGCTGCTGGACTCCCCGCGTGCAACCGGTGCCTATCGCTTTGTCATTATTCCGGGCCGCGACACCGTGGTTGACGTGCAGTCCAAAGTCTATCTGCGCGATAAAGTCGGCAAACTGGGCGTAGCGCCGCTGACCAGTATGTTCCTGTTCGGACCTAACCAGCCGTCGTCAGCTACCAACTTCCGCCCGGAACTGCATGACTCTAACGGTCTGTCGATTCTGGCCGGGAACGGCGAGTGGATCTGGCGTCCGCTGAACAACCCGAAACACCTGGCGGTAAGCAGCTTCAGCATGGAAAACCCACAAGGGTTTGGCCTGCTGCAACGTGGCCGTGATTTCTCTCGCTTTGAAGATCTGGACGATCGTTACGATCTGCGCCCAAGCGCCTGGATCACCCCGAAAGGCGAGTGGGGCAAAGGCAAAGTTGAGCTGGTAGAGATCCCGACCAACGACGAAACCAACGACAACATCGTCGCCTACTGGACGCCGGATCAGCTGCCGGAAGCCGGGAAAGAGATGAACTTCAACTACTCCATCACCATGAGCCGCGATGAAGACAAGCTGCATGCGCCAGAAAACGCGTATGTACTGCAGACCCGCCGTTCCACCGGGGATGTGAAACAGTCGAATCTGATCCGTCAGCCTGATGGCACCATCGCCTTCGTGGTGGACTTCACCGGTCAGGAGATGAGTAAACTGGCACCGGAAACCCCGGTCACCGCCCAGACCAGCATTGGTGATAACGGTGAAATCGTGGAAAACAACGTGCGTTATAACCCGGTCACCAAAGGCTGGCGTTTAACCCTGCGTGTGAAACTGAAAGATGCGAAACAACCGACTGAGATGCGTGCCGCTCTGGTGAACGCTGACCAGCCGTTGAGTGAAACCTGGAGCTATCAGCTACCTGCCAATGAATAAGACAACTGAGTATATCGATGCCATGCCGCTGACCGATATCGAGAAGGCGGCACTGCCGAAGGGTGACATCACTGCGGTGCATACCGCGCTGGATGCCGATCATCATCCGTTTACCCGTGAAGATGATACCCCGCTGGGCTCGGTTAAAAGCCGTCTCGAGCAGGCCTGGCCCGACTCACTGGCCGAAGGCCAGCTGATTCGCGATGACGAAGGGCGCACCCAGCTTGAAGCGATGCCGAAAGCGACGCGCTCCTCAATGTTCCCGGATCCCTGGCGCACCAACCCGGTGGGCCGTTTCTGGGATCGCCTGCGTGGCCGCGATGTGACCCCGCGCTATCTCTCTCGCCTGACCAAAGAGCAACAGGCCAGCGAAGAGAAATGGCGTACCGTCGGCAGTATTCGCCGCTACATCCTGCTGCTGCTGACTATCGCGCAGACCGTCGTCGCCACCTGGTATATGAAGACCATTCTGCCTTACCAGGGCTGGGCGCTGATCAATCCGGCCGATATGCTCGGCCAGGATCTGCTGGTCTCGTTTATGCAGCTGCTGCCGTATATTCTGCAAAGCGGCATCCTGCTGCTGTTCGCCATTCTCTTCTGCTGGGTCTCGGCCGGTTTCTGGACCGCGTTGATGGGCTTCCTGCAACTGTTGATTGGCCGGGACAAATACAGTATTTCGCACTCTACGGTGGGGGATGAACCCCTCAACCCTGAGCACCGTACGGCGCTGATCATGCCTATCTGTAACGAAGACGTGGATCGCGTCTTCGCCGGCCTGCGTGCCACCTGGGAGTCGGTGAAAGCCACCGGAAACGGCGAACATTTCGACGTTTACATCCTGAGTGACAGCTACAACCCCGACATTTGCGTGGCGGAACAGAAAGCCTGGATGGAGCTGATCGCCGAAGTGCAGGGTGAAGGGCAGATCTTCTACCGTCGCCGCCGTCGTCGCGTGAAGCGTAAAAGCGGTAACATCGATGACTTCTGCCGTCGCTGGGGCAACCAGTACAGCTATATGGTGGTGCTGGATGCGGACTCGGTGATGACCGGTGACTGCCTGTCGGGCCTTGTGCGCCTGATGGAAGCCAACCCGAATGCCGGGATCATCCAGTCTTCGCCAAAAGCGTCGGGCATGGACACGCTGTATGCGCGCTGCCAGCAGTTTGCGACCCGCGTGTACGGGCCGCTGTTCACCGCCGGTCTGCACTTCTGGCAGTTGGGTGAATCGCACTACTGGGGGCATAACGCCATCATCCGCGTGAAGCCGTTCATCGAACACTGTGCCCTGGCACCGCTGCCGGGTGAAGGCTCGTTTGCAGGCTCGATCCTGTCCCATGACTTTGTGGAAGCCGCGCTGATGCGTCGTGCCGGTTGGGGGGTGTGGATTGCCTACGACCTGCCGGGCTCCTATGAAGAGCTGCCGCCGAACCTGCTGGATGAACTGAAGCGTGACCGTCGCTGGTGCCACGGTAACCTGATGAACTTCCGCCTGTTCCTCGTCAAAGGGATGCACCCGGTACACCGTGCCGTGTTCCTGACCGGCGTGATGTCCTATCTCTCCGCGCCGCTGTGGTTTATGTTCCTGGCCCTGTCGACCGCGCTGCAGGTGGTGCATGCCCTGACCGAGCCGCAGTACTTCCTGCAACCGCGCCAGCTGTTCCCGGTGTGGCCGCAGTGGCGTCCTGAGCTGGCGATTGCGCTCTTTGCCTCGACGATGGTGCTGCTGTTCCTGCCGAAGCTGCTGAGTATCGTGCTGATCTGGTGTAAAGGCTCGAAAGAGTACGGCGGTTTCTTCCGCGTAACGCTCTCCCTGCTGCTGGAAGTGCTCTTCTCCGTGCTGCTGGCCCCGGTGCGTATGCTGTTCCACACCGTCTTCGTGGTCAGCGCCTTCCTCGGCTGGGAAGTGGTCTGGAACTCGCCGCAGCGTGACGATGACTCCACCCCATGGAGTGAAGCCTTTATGCGTCACGGCTCGCAGATGCTGCTGGGCCTGGTGTGGGCGGTTGGCATGGCGTGGCTGGATCTGCGCTTCCTGTTCTGGCTGGCGCCGATTGTCTTCTCCCTGATCCTGTCGCCGTTTGTGTCGGTGTTCTCCAGCCGGTCAACGCTGGGATTACGCACCAAACGCTGGAAGCTGTTCCTGATCCCGGAAGAGTATTCCCCGCCGCAGGTGCTGGTGGATACCGACAAATATCTGGAGCTCAATCGCAGCCGTTCGCTGGACGATGGGTTTATGCACGCCGTGTTTAATCCGTCATTCAACGCCCTGGCGACCGCAATGGCGACAGCCCGTCACCGGGCGAGCAACGTGCTGGAGATTGCCCGCGATCGTCACGTTGAGCAGGCGCTGAACGAGACCCCGGAGAAGCTGAACCGCGATCGTCGTCTGGTACTGCTGAGCGACCCGGTCACCATGTCGCGTCTGCATCATCGTGTCTGGTCCGCCCCGGAGAGATACTCTTCCTGGGTGAGCCATTATGAGACGTTGAAGATGAACCCGCAGGCGTTGAAAGCGAAGTAATGCCCCGAAGGGCAAATAAATACCGGCTCCAGGGCCGGTATTTTTTTATCAGAGGTACTACTGGATGCGATTTTTGATCGTCATTACGATGGCGTTATTACTGAGCGGCTGCGGAAGTATTATCAGCCGGACTATCCCAGGGCAGGGACATGGCAATCAATACTACCCGGGCGTGCAGTGGGACGTTCGCGATTCTGCATGGCGTTACCTGACGGTTCTGGATCTGCCATTCTCGCTGGTGTTCGATACCCTTCTGCTACCCATCGACGCTCAGCACGGGCCCTATGAGTAATTAACGCTCATCCCACTCATCCGCTGCGGTTTGCCCCTCTTCGGTATCCAGCGGCGGCTCGAGTTGAAATTCGCCCTCATCCCATTCATGCAGGGTGTTCTCTTCCAGCCACTCCTGACGCAATTCAATCTCGTCATAATCGCCATCAAACACTGCCTGGGCCGCTTCACCGCTTAGCACCGGCAGGCATTCGCCGTCTTCGCCATCATCGGCAAAAAACTCGGCCTGCCACATAATGTCCCCATCCTGCATGACATACTTCTGAATATTGAGTTGCTCAATATTCGCGTCCTCTTCCTCAATGCCGGGATTGTCAACGAGGAACTCCTCGCGCGCGGCATCAATCGCTTCCTCTAGAGTGGCAAACATAGTCATCGGCGTCTCCCTGTGTTTTGACATGGTGTTCAGGGAAAGAATAGCTGATTCTCCATAATTGCAAGTATGAAAGCGGCAAAAGCCTTCACGGAGTTGTCTTAATCAGGCGCAGGTGTCTTATCTGGCTGCGGTCGACGAACGGCGCGCGACAGGCTGATCCAGGAGTAAAAGGCGTTAAACATCACCACGCAGGCGGTCACAATAAACACCGCGCGAAAACCGTAGCTGGCGGCTATCCCGGCCCCAAGAAGTGGGCCGGTGACGTTTCCGATATCACGAAACGACTGGTTGTAGCTGAAGATACGCCCGGCGATCTGGTTGGTGGAGTTATAGACCAGCAGGGTCTGAACCGCAGGCAGCAGGGCGCCATCGGCGGCCCCGAGTAAAAAGCGCAGCACACCCAGCTGCCACGGCGATTGCACGAAGGACATCGGGATAAGCAGCAGGACAGAGATCACCAGAGCGACAATCAGGATCCTTTCCGGGCCGATACGATCCCCCAGTTTTCCCAGCCGTGGGGCGCTGATCAGCGCGGCCACGCCGGGGACCGAAGCGATTAAGCCGCTGATAAAGGCGATGTTGCTCACGTGGCCCGCGAGGTCGCGCACGTACAGGGTCAGGATCGGCGCGATGGAGCCGGTCGCCACCTGTATGATCATCGTGGTGACAAACAGGCTGAGTACCAGTTTAGGGTTTTTCAGCGAGGCGAACACCTGACGGGCATGGAGCATCTCTTTTTTGGGCACCGGAGTGAAGTTTTCCCGAATGCAGAAAAAGGTCAGCAGGAAGCAGGCAAACAGGACGCCCGCGGTGATGAAAAAGACCGGACGCAGGCCGTAGCTGTCCGCCAGCAATCCGCCGGCCAGCGGGCCAAGCAGGGCGCCGCTCACCGCACCGGTAGAGAGCGTGCCCAACGCCCAACCGCTTTTATGACGGGGAATTTGCGTGGCGATCAGCGCGTTGGCATTGGGCACAAACCCACCCAGCAGCCCCAGCACGGCGCGTAAGATCAGAAACTGCCAGATGTTTTGCGCCATCCCCATCAGCACCATAATTACCGACATGCCCAGCGCCGAACGCAGGAGCATAATTTTACGCCCCTTACGATCGGCCAGCCCGCCCCAGAACGGAGATGCAATGGCAGAGAAGAGAAAGGTGATGCTGAACACCAGCCCCGACCACATGTTCAGGGCGCTGTGGCCGCTGACGCCCAACTGCTCGACATACAGCGGCAGGAAAGGCATCACCAGGCTAAAGGCGGCACCCGTAAGAAAGCAGCCCAGCCAGGCCACCGTGAGGTTCCGCTTCCAGTTTATTGGCGTTTCTGAGGGAGACATAGCTATCCGCGTTATGATGCGCGGCGGCATCATCATTTTAAGAAGGTAATAAGCCTGCTAATTATGCGCCTGGGTGATGATTGCTGCAATGGCGGAGGGCATGATAAGTCAAAAGGGTGGTGCGGCCGGAGAGGCCGCAGTACAGGAGATTAATAGCGGGAAGGTACGCCTTCAGGGCGGGTTTTAAAGCGGCGATGCAGCCACATATACTGATCCGGTGCCAGCAGAATGCACTTCTCAACCACCTCATTCATCCACGCAGCGGTGGTTTTCGCATCGTCCAGCGGGGGGGAACACTCAGGTTCCAGCATCATCAGTTCATAGCCCTTGCCATTGGCTTTGCGGCGCGGTACGAAGGGCACAATCGCCGCCTGTGACAGACGGGCCAGCGTCCAGGTGCCGGTAGTGGTGGCCGCTTCATCGACGGCAAAGAAGGGTACAAAGACGCTGGCGCCAGGGCCATAGTCATGGTCCGGTGCATACCAGATCACTTCGCCGGATTTCAGGGCCCGGATCATCCCTTTGAGGTCTTTACGGTCGATCATGCTTTTGTTGGAGCGCATCCGGCCCCAGGTCTGCAGCCAGTCGATCACCGGATTGTCGTTCGGGCGATAGACACCAATGCCGGGCGCCTGCATGCCGAACATCCGCGCGCCGATCTCCAGCGTCAGAAAATGGACGCCAATCAGCAGTACGCCGGTTTTCTGCGCCTGGAGCTGATGCACGGGCGCCATGCCGGTGCCGGTCACTTCGGTCCAGCGCGCCATGCGTTTGTCGGACCAGAACCAGGCCATCCCGGTCTCCATCAGCCCCATGCCGACGGATTCAAAATTTTTGACCACCATCTCGTGACGCTCTTGCTGGCTCATTTCTGGAAAACAAAGTTCCAGATTGCGGCGGGCAATGTATGCGCGGCGAGACATAAAGCGCATCGCCAGTCGACCCATGCCGCAGCCAAGGCGGTAGATTAGCGGGTAGGGAAGATGCACCAGTAACCACAATAAACCGATGCCAGCCCAGGTCAGCCAGTAACGAGGATGTAATAGCGCAGTGGAAAATTTAGGTAATTGAGTCATGTCATTCCTGTTTATGATACGTCCTGTTGGCAGATTGTCGCATTATTCGTTTCATATCCAAAACGCACGGCGTCGAAATGTTCATGAAAACAGCAAATGTTATAGCCCCGGCATTTCAGGGTGAGAAATGTAGCGCAAAATGAAGGGATGTAAATTCTCATTGTTTGCTATATGATGCCGCCCGATTTTCATTCTCACTACGATTGCAGGAACCGTACACCATGCCAGTGTTACACAACCTCATTTCGAACGAAGAGCTGAAAGCGCGCATGTTGGCTGAAACCGAGCCGCGCACGACGATCTCGTTCTATAAGTACTTCACCATTGTTAACCCAAAGGCGACGCGCGACGCGCTGTATAAAGCCTTAACTGCCCTGAACGTCTTTGGCCGTATCTATCTGGCGCACGAGGGCATCAACGCCCAGATCAGCGTGCCGGAAAGCAATGTCGACGCCCTGCGTGAATTCCTCTACGCCTTTGATCCGGCGCTGGACGGCCTGCGTCTGAACGTTGCCCTCGACGATGACGGCAAATCATTCTGGGTGCTGCGCCTGAAAGTGCGCGAACGCATCGTGGCCGACGGCATCGACGATCCGACCTTTAACGCCAGCGACGTGGGCGAATACCTGAAAGCGGCCGATGTTAACGCCATGCTCGACGATCCCGACGCCGTGTTTATCGATATGCGTAACCACTACGAATATGAAGTGGGCCATTTCGAAAACGCGCTTGAAATCCCGGCGGACACCTTCCGTGAGCAGCTGCCAAAAGCGGTTGAGATGATGCAGGAGCATAAGGACAAGAAAATTGTCATGTACTGCACCGGGGGCATCCGCTGTGAAAAAGCCAGCGCGTACATGAAGCACCAGGGCTTCAACAAGGTCTGGCATATCGAGGGCGGGATCATTGAGTATGCCCGTCGCGCGCGCGAACAGGGCCTGCCGGTGCGCTTTATCGGCAAGAACTTTGTCTTTGACGAGCGGATGGGGGAGCGTATCTCTGACGATGTGATCGCGCATTGCCATCAGTGCGGCACCGCCTGCGACACCCATACCAACTGTAAAAACGACGGTTGTCATCTGCTGTTTATTCAGTGCCCGGCCTGCGCCGAAAAGTTCAACGGCTGCTGCAGCGAGCTGTGTAGCGAGGAGAGTATGTTGCCGGAAGATGAGCAGCGCCGCCGTCGTGCGGGTCGCGAGAACGGCAATAAGATCTTCAATAAATCGCGTGGACGTCTGAACACCCGCCAGGGTATTCCCGATCCGGAATGACCCTTAAACCTTGCCCGGTCGCGTGATGCTGACCGGGCGAGGGCATTACTTCTGCTGAACCCCTTCCACCGAAATAATCAGCTCCACGTCCTGCGACGCCGGGCCCAGATCGGTGGTGATGTTAAAGTCTTTCAGGTGGATTTTGCCTGACGCTTCAAACCCTGCGCGTTTGCCGCCCCACGGGTCATCACCCTGACCAATCAGTTTTGCATCCAGCTTAACGGGCTTGGTCACGCCGTTCAGCGTCAGATTACCGGTAATATCCAGGCCGTCACCATCCTTTTTCACTTCGGTGGAGGTGAAGGTGGCCTGCGGGAATTTAGCCACGTTGAGGAAATCGGCGCTGCGCAGGTGCTTGTCACGCTCGGCGTGGTTGGTATCCAGACTGTTGGTATTCAGGGTCACATTGACTTTATCGGCCGCCGGATTGCTCTCATCGAAAGTGAAGGAACCGTCGAAATCCTTGAAGGTGCCGTACAGCCAGCTGTAGCCCAGATGCTGGATACGGAAGTTCACAAAGGCGTGCTGACCTTGTTTATCAATTTTGTAGTCGGCTGCCACCGCGGCGCCGGTGGTGAACAGCAGAGAACCTAAGGTTAATCCCAGCAGGCTTTTTTTCATTTTATGCTCCAGAGTCAGGTGATGCTTTGCCCAACATACGTGTCAGGGTGGCATCTTTGTCGATAAAGTGGTGTTTGAAGGCCGCAAGACCATGCAGGACAGAAAGTATGACGACGCCCCAGGCCAGCCACAGATGAATGGTTCCGGCCAGATCGGCCTGCGCTCCGGCATCTGCCAACAGGGCAGGGACGTCAAACAGACCGAAGACGCTGATCGGCTTGCCGTCGGCGGTGGAAATTAAATAGCCGCTGATAAGAATGGCGAACAGCAGCGCATACAGCGCAATATGCGCCGCAGTGGCGATAAGGCGCGTGGCGCGCGACTGGCTTTTCAGCGCCGAAGGCACCGGGGAGAAATGGCGCCACAGCAGACGTACCACCAGGGCCATCATCAGCATAAAGCCGATGCTTTTGTGTAGCTCGGGTGCCTGGTGATACCAGCCATCGTAATAGCTGAGTGTCACCATCCATAATCCAAGGCCAAACATGCCATACACCGCAATAGCCATCAGCCAGTGTAAACTCATGGAAATAACGCCATAGCGTGTGGGGGAATTACGCACCTGCATTGTGAATACCGTTATTAATTCGCAAGCGCTAAAAATGGCGTGGGTGAAACATTAATGCAAATGATATTTACAGATATTCATTATTAATTTTATTCTTTCAGTTATTTTGAATAACAGTTGGCAATAATGGTCAATGTGATTGTTAGTAATATGCGATCGGCGCTGATTACAGGCGGGTTATGACGATTTCATGATGTTCAAATAATTTATTTTGAAATTATAGTTATCTTAAGAATCGTCAATTTATGTCAATATTTTTCATCAGAAAAATACAATGTACAGAATATCGAGCAGCGCGAGGAGCGACCACAGCACAATATAGAGCATCAGATGCTCGCGAATATTATTGACCACATAATTCACAATACGACGCATGAGGGTACCGGTAATGGAAGAAATGAAAGGCTTCGGCAACCCGAAGCCTGACAGCATTATCGGCTAAAGCGCGACAGGGAGAAAGGCGTGAGATCAAACGGCGGGGCGATCTGCCGGGAGAATTGCGCGGCAATCTCCCCCAGCACGCTTGCGAATTTGAATCCATGGCCGCTCAGGCCGGTGATCAGCAGCGTATTGTCATGGCCCGGCAGGGTGTCGATGATGAAGTCTTCGTCCGGCGTGTTGTCATAGGTGCAGGCTGCCCCGTGTAACAGGCCGCCGATGCCTGGCAGCACGTTGCGCAGGAATTTGAAGGCTTCAGAGCCGTCCCCAGGATAAGCCCCAAACGGCTTGCGCTCTTCCGGAGAAGAGATGACCTGGCCGCCGTTGTGTTTACCGATCTTCAGCGCATCTTTCTCGGATGGGAAGCCGTAGAACTGATCCCCATCAGGCAGTTCGCCGGTAAAGGCCGGGAAGTTGTTCTGATGGCTGTAGCGGCCGTCGGCCTGGAACCAGGAGAAGACCTTACGCACCGGCTGAATCGGCAGGTCTGGCACCAGACGCGAGACCCAGGTGCCGGCGCTTACCAGCAGACGGTCTGCGCGGTACGGGCCTTCCGGGGTCTCGACGGTGACGCCGTCATCCTGATGGGAAATCGCAGTGACCGGGCAGTTAAACAGCTGCGCGCAGCCGGCTTCTTTCGCCAGCGCAATCCAGGTTTTGATCGCCAGCTCGCTGCGCAGGACCCCGGACTCAGCCTCAAACAGACCGATATAACCCTCGGGAACCTGAATTTCAGGCCAGCGTTTCATCACCGCCGCCGCATCCAGGCGCTCAAGGTTGAGATTGAACTGGCGGGCGCTCTGCTCAACGTTTGCCAGGAATGACGACCCGGACGGCCCGAGATTGACGACGCCCGTGCGTTCAAAGACCGGCTCACCGCTGATGTCGGCCAGCTCATCCCACAGCGCCTGCGCCCGCAACACCAGCGGCACATAGCGCTCGCCCTCCCCATAAGCGTGACGCATCAGACGGGTGTCACCGTGGTGGCTCCCCTCGGTGTGGGGCGGCATATGGGCATCAATCATCAGCACGTTTTGACCGGCCCGGGTTGCGTAATAACCTGCCGCTGCACCGACAGATCCGCTGCCAATAATAATTAGATCGTATTTCATCAGATTCTCTTTACGCGTTTCGTTGCTTAGCAGGGTAATTAAGACGGGACGGTTATACAAGGGCGAAATAAATGAGGCACCGTAAGGTGCCTTTTTGGGTGAGATTGAGACATTACATTAATGTCGCTGGTACTCATTTGCCTGGTAGTCACTGGATTCTATTTTTGCAATGCCGGCTTCTAAAATAGAAATAAACTGACGTGCGACGTCGGTTGTTAACCATAGCGTCTGCCCAACTTCCGCTTCATCGGTGTCAGGGTGGTTCGGGGTCTGGTAATGCAAACGCAGCATCAGTGCGTCGTAGCTATCTACAGTGCTGATATCCCAGCCAACAAGTGGATGTGTCTGGATGACTTCATTATTCTTTTCCATCATAACCCCCTGAATACGTGTTAAATGACAACGACTGTGAGGTTCAATGCGTGTTTTTCTGAAGCAATTTCAGTATATCAATAAATAAGGCTTCTGAAGGGAAAAAGAAACAGGCAGCACAACAAATTTGTGCCTTTTAGGATTGTTTGAACATTAAAACATCATCTTGCTGATGATTTTTGACGGAGTCAGTCAGATTATTCGCAGTTACGTTAAACAGACGAAAAAAAGCCGGGGCGACCCGGCAAAAAAAAACAATGAGGCATAAAATTAATCGGTAATAAACCAGTCGTCAGCGCTCTCCCAGGTTTCCTGTAAAATTTCGCTGATGCGCTGTTTATCTTCTTTGGCGCCGCCGATCACCGACAGATTATTTGAACTGGCATAACGCACGGTGACAGCACCATCGCGTTCGGGAAAGGAGTCATTAATACGGCGGGATAATTCACCCGCCAGTGCGTCCAGCGCCCCGGCAGGCAAAGTAGTTGTTCTGGCAATGGTCACTTCGATACGCATAGTTGCCCCCTGTGTAATATACTGTTTATTTATACAGTCATATTGTCGAACTTACAACAGGGGGCCAACAATTTTTAGCGTTTTACCGTCCAGTGTACGGTTTCACCCGCGAGGAACGGGATCAGGGTGTCATCCGTCAGGGCTATGGATTCCACCACGCTGCTCTCTTCCCGAACCAGTTCAACGAAGGTCTCATTGACCGGCAAGCCGTAGAAGCGAGGGCCATTCAGGGAGCAGAAGGCCTCAAAGTGCTGCAGGGCGTTCATCTCTTCAAACACCTGGGCATAGCTGGCCAGCGCGGTAGGCGCGTTAAAGCAACCTGCACAGCCGCAGCTGGCTTCTTTGCGGTGACGGGCGTGCGGCGCAGAGTCGGTGCCGAGGAAGGCACGCTCAAAGCCGCTGGCAACCAGTTCACGCAGCGCCTGCTGGTGGATATTACGCTTGAGGATTGGCAGGCAATAGAGGTGAGGGCGCACGCCGCCCACCAGCATGTGGTTGCGGTTGAACATCAGGTGCTGCGGGGTAATGGTGGCGGCCAGAAGCTCGTTACCATCGCGCACGTATTCGGCCGCATCTTTGGTGGTGATATGTTCAAACACCACTTTCAGACCAGGCAGACGCTGACGCAGCGGCTCCATCACGGTGTCGATAAAACGCGCTTCGCGGTCGAAAATATCGATCTCGGCATGGGTTACTTCGCCATGCACCAGCAGCGGCATCCCCAGTTTCTCCATGCGCTCCAGCACCGGCATAATCGCATCAATGCTGGTTACGCCATGGCTGGAGTTGGTGGTGGCGTTGGCCGGGTAGAGCTTGGCGGCGGTGAAGACCCCTTCGTTAAAGCCGCGTTCGATCTCGTTGGGATCGAGCGTGTCGGTCAGATAACAGGTCATCAGCGGGGTAAAATCGTGTCCGGCAGGCACGGCAGCAAGAATGCGCTGGCGATAGGCAATCGCCGCGTCGACCGTGGTGACGGGCGGCACCAGGTTTGGCATGACAATCGCGCGGCCATAAATTTCACTGGTATACGGCACGACGGTGTTGAGCATATCGCCATCGCGAAGATGGATATGCCAGTCGTCTGGGCGGCGAATTTTCAAAACCTGGGATGGTGCAGTCATGGATAGGCTCCGGCTGAGTGAGATGATTTTTGCCGGACACAAAGAATAGAGGGAAACGTTTTCGTTTGCACTCTTTTCCACAAAAAAAAGGCGCCGAAGCGCCTCAGTGGTTAATCGACGAAGGGGATAACAATCTCACCCGGTTTCACTTCGATTCCTTTTGCGTACTTTTTCGCCAGGGCTTCACCCTTGCTGTTATCTTCGCGCAGGATGTAGGCCGGTTGCTGGTTGAAGTAGTTTTGCAGCGACTGATTGAGGTATGGCATCAGGGTTTGCAGAACCGGTTTCATTTTGTCCGGCGACACCACCGCGTCGGTGATCTCCATCTGCTGCAGATAGATGGCGCCCTGATCTTTATTGAAGACCGGCAGCGCTTTTAATTTCAGTTTGATATTGGCTTTCTGGCTGCCGAACAGCGAGTTCATGTCCAGGCTGGCATCCCCGGAGAGCATCACTTTGTTCGGCTCTTCACGGCCAATCTGGCTGGCAAGGTTGGTCAGGACGATATGCGCATCGGCCACGCCCGGAACGCCGATATCTTTCGCAAAGTTATTGCGCTTTTGCAGAGCCTGGTTGATCTCCTGCTCACTGACGGTGTACTGGGTGAGCTGATTACAACCAACCAGCAGGCCGCTGACGATCAACGCAGTGGCAATAACGAATTTTTTCATGGTTTTCCTCGACATAATGTCAGCGCTTCAATCCTGACGCGCCAGTATGTCAGGGGAGAGTGTGTCAGACCAGCAGAAAAAACTGATATCTGTGCGATCAGGCGCCAGGCTCGAGGATGCCGGGCAGGCGACGTTTGTGGCTGAACTGCCAGCCCAGCGCGAAGCAGGTGATCACCCCGATTAAGGCCAGCATCACCCACGGTAACTCCGGCTGATTGAAGGCTTTCCCGGCATCAAATAACCACCCGCCACCGGCATATCCCAGCGCACCACCAATCGCCAGTCCGAGACGGCTAAAGCCCATATAGCTGCCCCGCGCACGCGGGTCGGCCAGCTCGGCGCTCAGGGTTTCGCGGGCCGGTTCGGCAATAATCGAGCCGATATAGAAGGTGCAGATCAGCATAAACAGCTGCTGCAGGGAGCCCACCATCCCAATGGGCAGCATGCTCAGGGACATCAGCAGCAGGCCCGCCATCAGACGGTGCTCAAGGCGGAAGCGTTTTTCGCTCCAGCGGGCAATCGGGTAGAGCAGGGAGAGTGAGAGACAGGCTTCAATGGCGTACATCCACTTCACCGCCGCCGGGGAACCCGCCACATCGTTGACCATGATCGGCAGCATCAGCATTACCTGCACGCCCAGCATGTAATAGCCCGCCAGGGTCAGCACATAGGTGATAAAGCGTTTGTCGTGCCAGACCCGGCCCAGCCCTTCGCGCACCGGCGCTTTGACGGTGGAGAGTTTCCATGCCGGTAACAGCCAGGCGTTGAAGGCCGCGCAGAGGATAAACAGCACTGCGCCCGTGGCGCAGACCAGACGAAAATCATACTGCAGCAGCCAGCTGCCCAACAGCGCGCCCACCACCGCACCGGCGCTGTCCTGCATCATCAGCAGAGAGAAAAAACGTCCGCGATGCTGAGGCCGGATCAGTTTGACCACTAGCGCCGTGCGCGGCGGGTCGAACAGCGTGCCCCCCAGACCGGAGATAACGCAGGAGACCCACAGCAGCCAGGGCTCATGGGCGATAGCCATGGTGGCAAATCCCGCGGCCCGCAGCAGCATGCCGGTGACGATCATCGGTTTGGCCCCGAAGCGGTCGGCAATGGCGCCGCCGAACACCCCCAGCCCCTGCTGAACAAACTGGCGCAGACCCAGCGCAATACCGACCATCAGCGCCGCCCAGCCCATCTGATCGACAAAGCGAATCGAAATAAGCGGGAAAACGACGAAAAAGCCGAGGACAACCAACATGTTATCGACAAGCAGGAAACATTTGCCCAGACGCCGGGCCTGTGAGATACGGGACATTTCCCCTCCAGGGGAACAAAGATGATGAGCGCGCTAATATTCTGCGGTTTCGCCGGGGTTTTTCCCACCGCGCAGGCGACAATATTTTTTTATCGAAAAGGTACTTTGATTGAGGCTTTTCATCGAAAAATGTGAAAAGACATCAAAATGCTATGTCACTGTTTTCCCGAATGGCAACGGCGCAGGTATAGTAAAGCTAACGGGTCAAGGTTGTAACATGAAGGAGTTGTATCCATGTTTGGCTATCGCAGTAATGTGCCGAAAGTTCGCCTGACGACCGACCGGCTGGTGGTGCGTCTGGTGCACGAGCGTGATGCCTGGCGTCTGGCGGACTACTACGCTGAGAATCGTCAGTTTTTAAAACCCTGGGAACCCGTGCGGGATGAAAGCCACTGTTATCCTTCCGGCTGGCAGGCCCGGCTGAGCATGATTGCCGAGTTCCACAAGCAGGGCTCGGCGTTCTATTTTGCCCTGCTCGATCCGGAAGAGAAAGAGATCGTCGGGATCGCCAACTTCTCTAACGTGGTGCGGGGATCTTTTCACGCCTGCTACCTGGGCTACTCCATCGGACAAAAATGGCAGGGACAGGGGCTGATGTTTGAGGCCTTGACCACCGCTATCCGCTATATGCAGCGGACCCAGCATATGCACCGCATTATGGCCAACTACATGCCGCACAATCAGCGCAGCGGCGATCTGCTGGCACGCCTCGGGTTTGAAAAAGAGGGCTATGCCAAAGAGTACCTGCTGATTAACGGCGAATGGCGCGATCATGTCCTGACGGCGCTGACAACCAAAGAGTGGAGCGCGGGGCGCTAAGGAACAGAGATGAAATATCAGTTAACCGCCACAGAAGCGCGCGTTATCGGCTGCCTGCTGGAAAAACAGGTCACCACCCCGGAACAGTATCCGCTTTCGGTGAATGCGGTCACCCTGGCCTGCAATCAGAAGACCAACCGTGAGCCGGTGATGAACCTCGCCGAGCAGGAGGTGCAGGAGCAGCTTGATGCGCTGGTTAAGCGCCACTATCTGCGCACCGTCAGCGGCTTTGGCAATCGCGTCACCAAATATGAACAGCGTTTTTGCAACTCCGAGTTTGGTGCCCTTAAGCTGAACCCGGCCGAAGTGGCGCTCGTCGCCACCCTGCTGCTGCGCGGCGCGCAGACGCCGGGCGAGCTACGCACCCGGGCCGCGCGTATGCACGAGTTCGCGGATATGCAGGAGGTGGAGCAGGCGCTCGAGGGCCTTGCCGCCCGGGAAGATGGGCCTTTTGTCCTGCGTCTGGCCCGTGAGCCGGGCAAGCGCGAAAGCCGCTATATGCACCTCTTCAGCGGTGAGGTTGATACCGCCGTCACGACAGCCGAGGCTGCGGCTCCGGTCGCGGATGAGACCTTACTGGCCCGTGTTGAGGCGCTGGAAAATGAAGTCGAAGAATTGAAACAGCGACTCGATTCGCTGCTGGCACATCTGGGAGACTAACGGTGACAAAATTACGTGTAGGCGTTGTAGGGCTGGGCGGGATCGCCCAGAAAGCCTGGCTGCCGGTGCTGAGCGCCGCAACAGACTGGACGTTGCAGGGGGCCTGGTCGCCTTCGCGGGATAAGGCGCTGCGGATCTGCGAGTCCCTGCGCATGCCTTATTATGCGTCGTTACAGGATCTGGCCCGCGAGTGTGATGTGGTCTTTGTCCACACCTCCACAGTCACCCACTATCAGGTGGTCAGCGAGCTGCTGCACGCGGGCGTCCATGTCTGCGTCGATAAACCGCTGGCCGATAACCTGGCCGACGCCGAGCGGCTGATTGATCTCGCTGCCCAGAAGAAGCTCATCCTGATGGTCGGCTTTAACCGCCGCTTCGCGCCGCTCTATCAGCAGCTGAAAACCCAGCTGAACGGTGCGGCATCCCTGCGGATGGATAAACACCGCGCTGACAGCATCGGGCCCAACGATCTGCGCTTTACCCTGCTGGATGATTATCTGCACGTGGTGGACACCGCCCTGTGGCTGGCGGGCAATGATGCCCGGCTTACCGGCGGTACGCTGCAGACCAACGAGAACGGGGCGATGGTCTATGCCGAGCACCATTTCAGCGCCGGCAATATGCAGATCACTACCTCCATGCACCGCCGGGCGGGCAGCCAGCGGGAGTGGATCCAGGCGGTGACGGATGGCGCATTGCTGGACATTACCGATATGCGCGAGTGGCGCGAGGAGCGGGGGAGTGGCGTCGTTACGCCGGCCATCCCGGGCTGGCAAAGCACCCTTGAGCAGCGCGGCTTTGCGGGCTGCGCGCGTCACTTCATCGAATGCGTGCAAAATCAGACGGTTCCTGAAACCGCAGGCGAACAGGCGATCCGCGCCCAGCGCATCGTGGAGAAGCTCTGGCGCGAGGCCATGAGCGAATAACCTGCGGTAACATCTGCCCATAGCAATTCGCGTTTTTACGAGTAGACTAGGCGCGTTTATTGTCTTGTAGGCCGGGTAAGCGCAGCGCCACCCGGCGAGAATCACGCCTGCTTTGCAGGCGTTTTGCCGTCTGGTAGTGGAAATTCACGTTAATGAACCTATTAAAATCGCTGGCTGCCGTCAGCTCGATGACCATGTTTTCGCGCGTGCTGGGTTTTGCGCGCGACGCCATTGTGGCAAGGGTCTTTGGCGCAGGAATGGCGACTGACGCCTTTTTTGTTGCGTTTAAACTGCCTAACCTGCTGCGCCGTATCTTTGCCGAAGGCGCGTTCTCCCAGGCTTTTGTCCCCATTCTGGCGGAATACAAAAGCAAGCAGGGGGAAGACGCAACGAAGGTATTTGTCTCCTACGTCTCGGGATTGCTGACCCTCGCCCTGGCGATCGTCACGGTGATCGGCATGCTGGCGGCGCCCTGGGTGATCATGGTCACCGCGCCCGGCTTTGCCGATACCGCCGATAAATTTGCCCTGACCTCGCAGCTGCTGCGCATTACCTTCCCCTATATTCTGCTGATCTCGCTGGCGTCGCTGGCGGGGGCGATCCTTAACACCTGGAACCGCTTCTCGGTCCCGGCGTTTGCGCCAACGTTCCTCAACGTCAGCATGATCGGCTTTGCGCTGTTTGCCGCGCCGCACTTCCATCCGCCGGTGCTGGCCCTGGCCTGGGCGGTGACGGTGGGCGGGGTACTGCAGCTGGCGTATCAGCTGCCGCACCTGAAGAAGATCGGCATGCTGGTGCTGCCGCGCATTAACCTGCGCGATGCAGGGGCGATGCGGGTGGTGAAGCAGATGGGGCCGGCCATTCTTGGCGTCTCGGTGAGCCAGATTTCGCTGATCATCAACACCATCTTCGCCTCGTTCCTGGTCTCCGGTTCCGTCTCCTGGATGTACTACGCCGACCGACTGATGGAGTTCCCGTCCGGGGTACTGGGGGTGGCGCTGGGCACGATCCTGCTGCCGTCACTCTCCCGCAGTTTTGCCAGCGGCAACCAGGATGAGTACTGCCGACTGATGGACTGGGGGTTACGCCTCTGCTTCCTGCTGGCGCTGCCGAGTGCGGTGGCGCTGGGGATCCTCGCCAAACCGCTGGTGGTGTCCCTGTTCCAGTACGGGAAATTCAGCGCCTTCGATGCGCTGATGACCCAGCGGGCGCTGGTGGCTTACTCTGTCGGCCTGATGGGGTTGATTGTGGTGAAAGTGCTGGCCCCGGGCTTCTACTCGCGTCAGGACATCAAGACCCCGGTGAAGATCGCCATCGTGACCCTGATCATGACCCAGGTGATGAACCTGGCCTTTATCGGCCCGCTGAAGCATGCCGGTCTGTCCCTGTCCATCGGTCTGGCAGCCTGTCTGAATGCCGGGCTGCTCTACTGGCAGCTGAGAAAGCAGCAGATTTTCACCCCGCAGCCAGGCTGGACGAGCTTCCTGTTACGGCTGGTGATTGCGGTGCTGGTAATGGCTGCGGCGCTGGTGGGCATGCTTTACGTGATGCCGGACTGGGCGCTGGGCACCATGCCTTATCGTCTGCTGCGCCTGATGGCCGTAGTGGTGGTGGGTGTTGTGGCGTACTTCGCGACTCTCGCGGTGCTGGGCTTCAAAGTGAAAGAGTTCGCCCGCCGTACGGCGTAACGCAAAAAGGGGAGCGCCTGTCGGTGCTCCCCGTTCTCTGTCTATCTCATCCGGACAATCAGATCGAAAACTTCTTCCCGCCGCTGCGTGAGCTGGATGTCTGGCCATTGGCGCCATACAGTGCCGGCTCCTGATGCGGCTTCAGCACCTCCAGCGCCTGCTGGTTGCGGGTGATTTGCCCTTCAAGTAGCCAGCCGTTGTGCTGATTGAGGTCGCGCAGATGCTGAGTTTTTTCAGTAATCGTTTGCCAGCGTTCGGCGACATCATCATTGGCACTCTGGCGCGCGGACTGCTCGGTGCGCCGCTGCTGCTCCAGATAATCCAGCGTGGCCAGCAGGGAGCTTTTATCTTCGGTAATGCGCTGCAGCGCGCTGCCGTTCACATTCCCGGCAGAGAGCTGCTGTTGCTCGGCGTCCATTACCGTTTTCAGGTCGTTCAGGACGACCGTCATGTGATCCATTATTTCCGTCAGACGACTCATACGGCGATTACTCTAAGAAACTTTGCGCATCCTGGATCAGCGCGTCAGCGATTTTACTGGTATCCATTTTCAGCTCACCGTTACGGATCGCGGTTTTCAGCGCTTCAACACGTTCCATGTTGATATCGTTGCTGCCCGGCTGCATCAGTTTCGCCTGGGCATCGCTCAGCGTAACGCTGGTGCTGTCGGCCGCTGCTGATTTTTGCAGGCGCGTTTTTGGCGTTGCAGTCTCATTCATTTCGCGAGGCTGTACAGTGCTAACCGGCTTCAGGGGCGATGTACGATCAATGCTCATTGTGGTGTCCTCATCGAGGGTTGGCGGCGTAAGCGCCTGACATTATCATTTGTTAATGATTTATCGGCAGTCGCCGCATAATCTTTAAAAAGATTATAGGTTAATCAGAATATTCCCATCAGAATCGACGGTACCGCTCACAACCTGGCCTGAGGTCATCCTGACGCGGGCGTTTTGCGCAACGGCCGCATTGTTCAGGGCCTGGCCCTGGCTGTTAACGCTAAAGCCCTCGCCAGTGGCGATCACCATCACCCGCTGTCCGGCTTTGATCCGCCATGACTGGCGCAGCATCGACAGTTGCAGAGGTTGCCCGGGCACCAGATCGCGCAAGCTTACGGCGTTCTGCACCTGGTTGATATCCAGAATCGTGCGCGGCGGAAGCTGATCCAGTCTGCCGCGTTTCAGCGTCACGCTACCCGGCTGCAACGCCCCACCCCGGGGGATGTTTTGGGACGCGACAACATAATCGCCCGTCGCCTGAACTGCAACCTGTATAAACCGTTTTTCATTGTCACAGCGTGCCGTCACGCTCACGTTGCCCCACTGTCGGGTGTTGCCAGGGACGCTGAACTGAGGCGTTTCGCAGCCAGGGAGCATGCTGGCTGGCGTGCGGACCTGAACCGACACCTCATCGCTGAATCCTGCCAGTCGTTGGGCAAAAAACGCCGTCAGCTGACCATTCAGATCCTGCGCCTGAGAGAGGGAGCTCCAGAGGAGCAGGGTTGCGGTCACTCCACGTTTGAATGTCATATCGCCCGTTACCGTCGGATTACAGAATGAGCAGGATTCTACCTGTAGCGGGTGGGCATCAACGCAATAAATAGCGACGCATTTTGCGCTTATTCCGTCGATGACGGAGACGGGTTGAGATTTAAGCTATCCACTGAAATTTTGCCATCAGCGGAGGAGACATGCTCGATAAACTCGACGCCGCGCTACGTTTTCAGCAAGAAGCGCTCAACTTGCGTGCCCAGCGTCAGGAGATTCTGGCCGCCAATATCGCCAACGCCGATACCCCCGGGTTTCAGGCGCGTGATATCGATTTTTCCAGTGAATTAAAGAAAGTGATGGAGCGTGGCCGGGCCGAGAATAGCGGTGTTGCCCTTGCGCTGACCTCTGCACGTCATATTCCCGCAGAGACCGTCACTACCCCGAATACCGATTTACTTTATCGCATCCCGGATCAGCCATCCCTGGACGGTAATACCGTCGATATGGACCGGGAGCGTACGCAGTTCGCCGATAACAGCCTCAAGTACCAGATGGGGCTGACCGTTCTCGGCGGGCAGATTAAAGGCATGATGAGTGTTCTGCAGGGAGGCAACTAATAATGGCCTTACTCAATATCTTTGATATCGCGGGTTCCGCGCTGACCGCGCAATCCCAGCGTCTGAACGTTGCCGCCAGTAACATGGCGAACGCCGACAGCGTAACGGGCCCGGACGGTCAACCCTACCGCGCTAAGCAGGTGGTATTCCAGGTGGATGCTGCGCCGGGCGCGCAAACCGGCGGGGTAAAAGTGGCTAACGTGATCGAGAGCCAGGCGCCGGACAAACTGGTGTACGAGCCAGGCAACCCGCTGGCCGACGCCAGCGGCTACGTCAAAATGCCGAACGTGGATGTGGTTGGCGAGATGGTCAACACCATGTCGGCCTCCCGCAGCTACCAGGCCAACGTAGAAGTCCTGAATACCGTGAAGAGCATGATGCTTAAAACGCTCACCCTGGGCCAGTAAAGGAGAGATCAATGTCCATTGCAGTCAATGTAAATGACAGGACGGCTACCACTGGCGTCAGCGGCACCACCGGCAACAGCTCCCTCACCGGCAGCAATGCTTCCGATCTGCAGGGCAGCTTTCTGACCCTGCTGGTGGCACAGCTGAAAAACCAGGACCCGACTAACCCGATGCAGAACAACGAACTGACCACGCAGCTTGCGCAGATCAGTACGGTGAGCGGCATCGAGAAACTTAACACCACGCTGGGCTCTATTTCCGGGCAGATCGACAACAGCCAGTCGATGCAGGCCAGCACGCTGATTGGCCATGGCGTGATGATCCCGGGCTCTACCGTTCTGGCAGGCACCAGCGGTGCCGAAGGCTCGACCACCACCTCAACCACCCCGTTTGGTGTTGAGTTGCAGCAGAGCGCGGACAAAGTGACCGCCACCATCACCGATAAGACCGGTGCTGTGGTACGCACCATTGACATTGGCGAGCTGAAAGCGGGCGTCCATACCTTTACCTGGGACGGGACGGTAACCGATGGCAGCACGGCGCCAAACGGCTCTTACAACGTCGCGATTTCCGCCAGCAGCGGCAGCACGCAGCTGGTGGCACAGCCACTGCAGTTTGCGCTGGTGCAGGGTGTGATCCGCAGCGGCGGCGGTAACACGCTGGATCTCGGGACTTACGGTACCACCACGCTCGACGAAGTTCGGCAGATTATTTAAGCCCTAACATTTACCAGGAGTAACTCATGGCCTTTTCACAAGCGGTCAGCGGCCTGAATGCTGCAGCCACTAACCTCGACGTCATTGGTAACAACATTGCCAACTCCGCGACCTACGGCTTTAAGTCCGGTAGCGCGTCATTTGCGGATATGTTCGCCGGTTCCAAAGTCGGTCTGGGCGTAAAAGTCGCCGGGATCACCCAGGACTTTTCAGACGGTACCACCACCAACACCGGCCGCGGCCTGGATGTGGCCATCAGCCAGAACGGTTTCTTCCGTATGCTCGACAGTAACGGTTCGGTCTATTACAGCCGTAACGGCCAGTTCAGCCTGGACGAAAACCGTAACCTGGTGAACATGCAGGGCCTGCAGCTGACCGGCTTCCCGGCAGCAGGTAGCCCGCCGACGGTGCAGACCGGTGCCAACCCGCAGCCGATCACCATTCCTAATGACCTGATGTCCGCCAAAGCCACCAGCACCGCGGCGCAGCAGATCAACCTGAACTCCACTGACAGCGTGCCGAGCATTGCTTTTGACGCGACCAACGCCAACCCGGATTCAGACAGCTTCAACAAAAAAGGCACCATCACCGTTTACGACGAGCAGGGTAACGCCCACAACATGTATGTCTACTACGTGAAAACGGCAGACAACAAGTGGGATCTCTATACCCAGGACGGCAGCGTCACCAACGGTAAGATCAACAAGTCTGCACAGATGAGCTTCGACCCTAGCGGTAATCTGCAAGGTGTCTATAACTACAATGCTGCCGGCGTGCTGAGCGCTACCCCAAATGCCAACGCGTCTATCAACGTGACCACCGATCCGCTGAGCGGCGCGCTACCGGTGACCTTCTCCCTGAGCTTCCTGAACTCCATGCAGCAGAACACCGGGGCGAACAACATCGTGGCCACCAACCAGAACGGCTACAAGCCGGGCGACCTGGTGAGCTATCAGATCAACGATGACGGTACCGTGGTCGGCAACTACTCCAACGAACAAAGCCAGGTGCTGGGTCAGATCGTGATGGCGAACTTCGCCAACAACGAAGGCCTGCAGTCTGAAGGGAACAACGTCTGGTCTGCTACCCAGTCTTCGGGCGTGGCGCTGCTGGGCACCGCCGGTTCCGGTAACTTCGGTACCCTGACCAACGGCGCGCTGGAAGCCTCCAACGTCGACCTGAGTAAAGAGCTGGTCAATATGATCGTCGCGCAGCGTAACTATCAGTCGAACGCGCAGACCATCAAAACCCAGGATCAGATCCTCAACACGCTGGTTAACCTCCGCTAAGTGGCTGACGGGATAGCTTAATGGATCACGCAATATATACCGCGATGGGCGCTGCCAGTCAGACGCTCAATCAGCAGGCAGTCACCGCCAGTAACCTGGCGAACGCCTCGACGCCGGGTTTCCGTGCGCAGCTCAATGCCATGCGCGCCGTCCCGGTGGAAGGCCTTACCCTGCCGACGCGTACGCTGGTAACGGCATCGACGCCGGGCGCCGACATGACGCCAGGGCAGATGGACTACACCTCGCGCCCGCTCGACGTGGCGCTGCAGCAGGACGGCTGGCTGGCAGTTCAAACCGCCGACGGCAGCGAAGGCTACACCCGTAACGGGAATATCCAGGTGGATGCGGTCGGACAACTGACCATCCAGGGACATCCGGTTATCGGTGAAGGCGGCCCGATCGCCGTACCGGAAGGCTCGGAGATCACCATCGCGGCAGACGGGACCATCTCGGCCCTGAACCCTGGCGATCCGCCGAACACCGTGGCACCGGTTGGCCGCCTGAAGCTGGTCAAAGCCGAAGGTTTTGAAGTGCAGCGTGGCGACGACGGTATGTTCCGTCTGACCCAGGCGGCGCAGGCCACCCGTGGCGCCACCTTACAGACTGACCCGACCATTCGCGTCATGTCTGGCGTGCTGGAAGGCAGCAACGTTAAGCCGGTCGCGGCGATGACCGACATGATCGCCAGCGCGCGCCGTTTTGAAATGCAGATGAAGGTGATCTCCAGCGTTGATGAAAACGCCGGTCGCGCCAACCAGCTGCTGTCAATGAGTTAACAGGACACCTTATGATCAGTTCTTTATGGATCGCGAAAACCGGCCTCGACGCACAGCAAACCAATATGGATGTCATCGCCAACAACCTGGCGAACGTGAGCACCAATGGGTTTAAACGTCAGCGTGCGGTTTTCGAAGATTTGCTTTACCAGACCATCCGCCAGCCAGGTGCCCAGTCGTCTGAACAGACCACGCTGCCATCCGGTCTGCAGATCGGTACCGGTGTTCGTCCTGTCGCGACCGAACGTCTGCACAGTCAGGGCAACCTGTCCCAGACCAACAACAGCAAAGACGTGGCGATCAAAGGCCAGGGCTTCTTCCAGGTGCAGCTGCCGGACGGAACCTCGGCTTACACCCGTGACGGTTCGTTCCAGGTGGATCAGAACGGCCAGCTGGTAACGGCGGGCGGTTTCCAGGTGCAGCCAGCGATCACCATTCCGGCGAACGCCCTGAGCATCACCATCGGGCGTGACGGGATCGTGAGCGTGACCCAGCAGGGTCAGGCCGCTCCGGTGCAGGTCGGCCAGCTTAACCTGACCACCTTCATGAACGACACCGGTCTGGAAAGCATCGGTGAGAACCTGTACATCGAAACCCAGTCCTCCGGTGCGCCGAATGAGAGCACGCCAGGGCTGAACGGTTCAGGTCTGCTGTATCAGGGGTATGTGGAAACCTCAAACGTCAACGTCGCGGAAGAGCTGGTGAATATGATCCAGGTTCAGCGTGCGTACGAAATTAACAGTAAAGCAGTGTCGACGACCGACCAGATGCTGCAGAAACTGACGCAACTCTAAGGTGTAGTCCGGTGTGGTTTACGCTGCACCGGCTCCCTGTTTTCGAAGATGAAGGCAATGCAAAAACTCGCGGCGATTCGTTATCCGATAGTGACCCTCCTGGCCGTTACCCTGACCGGTTGCGCCTGGGTTCCGTCTCAACCTCTGGTGCAGGGTGCGACTTCCGCCCAACCCACTCCTGGCCCGACGCCGGTCGCGAATGGCTCTATTTTCCAGACAGCGCAGCCGATTAACTACGGTTATCAGCCGATGTTTGAAGACCGTCGCCCACGTAATATCGGTGATACGCTGACCATTCAGCTGCAGGAAAACGTCAGCGCCAGCAAGAGCTCTTCAGCGAATGCCAGCCGCGACGGGAAAACCAATTTTGGCTTTGACACCGTGCCGCGTTACCTCGAAGGGCTCTTCGGTAATGCCCGTGCCGATGTCGAGACCTCTGGCGGCAACTCCTTTAACGGTAAAGGCGGCGCCAATGCCAGCAACACCTTTAGCGGCACCCTGACGGTGACTGTGGACCAGGTGCTGGCGAACGGCAATTTACATGTCGTGGGTGAAAAACAGATCGCCATCAATCAGGGCACTGAGTTCATTCGCTTCTCCGGTGTGGTTAACCCTCGCACCATCAGCGGCTCCAACACCGTACCGTCCACTCAGGTGGCCGATGCGCGCATTGAGTACGTCGGCAACGGCTACATCAATGAAGCGCAAAATATGGGCTGGTTGCAGCGTTTCTTCCTTAATTTATCGCCGATGTAAGCGAGGTGACCTATGTTTAAATCCCTCTTCGGGATCCTGTTGGTGCTGGTGGCAACCGTTGTCCACGCCGACCGTATCCGCGATCTCACAAGCGTTCAGGGCGTGCGGGAAAACTCACTGATCGGTTACGGCCTGGTGGTCGGGCTGGACGGCACGGGTGACCAGACGACCCAGACCCCGTTCACTACCCAGAGCCTGAACAACATGCTCTCCCAGCTCGGCATCACGGTGCCGGCCGGGACCAACATGCAGCTGAAAAACGTGGCGGCCGTTATGGTTACCGCCTCCTACCCGGCCTTTTCCCGCCAGGGGCAAACCATCGACGTGGTGGTCTCCTCCATGGGTAACGCGAAAAGCCTGCGTGGCGGTACGCTGCTGATGACCCCGCTGAAAGGGGTGGATAGCCAGGTGTATGCTCTCGCCCAGGGTAATATTCTGGTCGGCGGGGCAGGTGCGTCCGCAGGCGGCAGCAGCGTGCAAGTTAACCAGCTTAACGGCGGCCGTATCACCAACGGGGCGATCATTGAGCGTGAACTGCCGACCCAGTTCGGGGCCGGGAACACCATCAACCTGCAGCTGAACGACGACGATTTCACCATGGCGCAGCAGATCGCGGACACCATTAACCGCGGTCGCGGCTATGGCAGCGCCACGGCGCTGGACGCCCGCACCGTGCAGATTCGCGTCTCCAGCGGCGGCAGCAATCAGGTGCGCCTGCTGGCGGACATCCAGAACATGGAAGTCAACGTTACGCCGCAGGATGCCAAAGTGATCATCAACTCCCGTACCGGCTCGGTGGTGATGAACCGTGAAGTGACCCTGGACAACTGTGCCGTGGCGCAAGGCAACCTTTCGGTCACCGTTAACCGCTCGGCTAACGTCAGCCAGCCGGATACGCCGTTTGGCGGCGGTGAAACCGTAGTCACACCGCAGACCCAGATTGATATGCGTCAGAGTGGTGGCTCACTGCAGAGCGTGCGCTCCAGCGCCAACCTGAACAACGTGGTGCGTGCGCTGAATGCGCTGGGCGCAACTCCAATCGATCTGATGTCGATTCTGCAATCCATGCAGAGTGCAGGCTGCCTGCGCGCCAAAGTGGAAATTATCTGATGCTGACCGATAGCAAACTGCTGAGCAGCGCGGCCTGGGATACCCAGTCGCTCAACGACCTGAAAGCCAAAGCGGGCAAAGATCCGGCGGGTAATATCCGCCCGGTGGCCCGCCAGGTGGAGGGGATGTTTGTCCAGATGATGCTGAAAAGCATGCGTGAGGCGCTGCCGAAAGACGGCATCTTCAGCAGCGATTCAACCCGTCTGTACACCAGCATGTATGACCAGCAGATTGCGCAGCAGATGACCTCCGGTAAAGGACTCGGGCTGGCGGATGTGATCGTCAAGCAGATGGCGGCCGCCCAGGGCGTGCCGCCGGAAGAGGCCCCGCAGCAGGTGCCGATGAAGTTCGATCTCGAAAAGGTGACCAGCTATCAAAACCAGGCCCTGACGCAGATGGTGCGCAAAGCCGTGCCGAAAGCGCCAGAAAGTAACGACGAACCGCTCACCGGGGACAGCAAAGACTTCCTGGCCCAGCTCTCGCTGCCGGCGCGTCTCGCCAGCCAGCAGAGCGGGGTGCCGCATCACCTGATTCTGGCCCAGGCGGCGCTGGAATCCGGCTGGGGGCAACGGCAGATCCGGCGTGAGAACGGCGAGCCAAGCTTCAACATCTTTGGCGTGAAGGCCACGGGAAGCTGGAAAGGGCCAACCACCGAGATCACCACCACCGAATATGAAAACGGTGAAGCGAAGAAAATTAAAGCGAAGTTCCGCGTCTACAGCTCGTATCTGGAGGCGCTTTCAGACTATGTCGGGGTGCTGAGCCGTAACCCACGCTATGCGGCAGTGACCCAGGCCGCAACGGCAGAGCAGGGCGCGCAGGCGTTGCAGAACGCGGGCTACGCCACCGATCCGCAGTACGCCCGCAAGCTGACCAGCATGATCCAGCAGCTAAAAGCGATGGGTGAGAAAGTCAGCAAAGCCTACAGCAACGATATCGAAAATCTGTTCTGAAAGTTCTCAAGTCCGGCTGGGGGCTGCCGATAATCTCCAGCAGGACTCGTGTCTGAAAGTATAAAAGGAACCCCCATGTCCAGTTTGATCAACAGCGCCATGAGTGGCCTCAGCGCGGCACAGGCTGCGCTGAATACCGCCAGTAATAACATTTCAAGCTACAACGTGGCGGGTTATACCCGTCAGACCACGGTGCTGAGCGCCTCAAACAGCACCCTGACAGGCGGCGGTTGGGTTGGCAACGGCGTGTATGTCTCCGGGGTACAGCGCGAATATGATTCATTCATTACCAACCAGCTGCGCGCCGCGCAGAACCAGAGCAGTGCCCTGACCACCCGCTACCAGCAGATGTCTAAAATTGACGACGTACTGTCCGGTAGCACCAACAGCCTGGCCACCACCCTGCAGGACTTCTTCGGCAGCCTGCAGACCCTGGTCAGCAACGCCGAAGATCCGGCAGCGCGCCAGACGGTGCTGGGCAAGGCCGCTGGCCTGGTGAACCAGTTCAAGGTCAACGATCAGTACCTGCGCGATCAGGATAAGCAGATCAATATCGCGATCGGCACCAGCGTTGAGCAGATCAACAACTACGCCAAACAGATTGCTAACCTGAACGATCAGATCTCCCGTCTGACCGGCGTAGGTGCCGGGGCGTCCCCGAACAACCTGCTCGATCAGCGTGACCAGCTGGTGAGCGAGCTGAACCAGATCGTCGGCGTCGAAGTCGCGGTCCAGGATGGCGGCACCTATAACGTCTCCTTTGGCAATGGCTATAACCTGGTTCAGGGCAGCACCTCCAACCAGCTGGCGGCCGTGAAGTCCAGCGCCGATCCGTCCCGTACCACGGTGGCGTTTGTTGACGGCACCTCGGGCCCGGTGGAGATCCCGGAAAAACTGCTGACCAACGGCTCACTGGGCGGGATGTTAACCTTCCGTACCGAAGAGCTCGACACCGCGCGCAACACCCTTAACCAGCTGGCGCTCTCCTTCGCTAACGCGATGAATACCCAGCACGCAAAGGGCTTTGACACAGAAGGTGATGCCGGCGGCAAATTATTTGATATTGGTGCGCCAGCGGTGCTGGGCAACAGCAAAAATAGCGGTTCGGCCGCCGTCACCGCGACGGTAAACCCTGCAGAAAGCGCTAAAGTGCAGGCCACCGACTACAAGATGGAGTTTGATGGCTCCAGCTGGAAAATCACCCGTCTGTCTGATAAAACCACGGTCAATGCCACCAATGACGGTAACGGCAACCTATCCTTCGATGGCCTGACGGTTAACGTATCGGGCGCGGCAAACAATAAAGACAGCTTTATCGTGAAGCCTGTCGCCAATGCCATCGTCAATATGGATCTGGCGATCAGCGATGAGTCAAAACTGGCGCTGGCCTCTGACCCAACCGGTGGTGAAAGTGATAACCGTAACGGTCAGGCGCTGCTGGATCTGCAGAAGAGCAAAGAGGTTGGCGGCAACAAAACCTTTAACGATGCCTACGCCTCTCTGGTGAGTACCGTCGGCAGCAAAACCGCGACGCTGAAAACCAGCAGTACCACTCAGGCAAACGTGACGACGCAGCTGAGCAACCAGCAGCAGTCGATCTCCGGGGTTAACCTCGATGAAGAGTACGGCAACCTGCAGCGTTTCCAGCAGTACTATCTGGCCAATGCCCAGGTGCTGCAAACCGCCAGCACGCTCTTCGACGCGTTAATTAATATTCGCTAAGGCCGAGGTCAACGATGCGTATTAGCACCCAGATGATGTATCAGCAGAACATGCGTGGGATCACCGATTCCCAGAGCAAGTGGCTGAGTTACGGTGAGCAGATGTCCACCGGTAAACGTGTAAACCGTCCCTCTGACGATCCAATCGCTGCGTCTCAGGCCGTAGTGTTGTCCCAGGCGCAGTCGGAGAACAGCCAGTTCAAGCTGGCCCGCTCTTTTGCCACCCAGAAAGCCTCTCTTGAAGACAGCGTGTTAAGTCAGGTGACGACGGCCATCGCTTCCGTACAGGAAAAAATGGTTTATGCGGGTAACGGCACCCTCAGTGACGACGACCGTATGTCACTTGCCGCTGACCTGAAGGGTATTCGCGATCAGCTCATGAACCTGGCTAACTCGACCGACGGCAATGGACGTTCTATTTTCGCCGGGTATAAGACTGAATCTCCGGCTTTCGATGCGGAGACGGGTGACTACCTGGGCGGGGATGTCCCGATCTACCAGCAGGTGGATTCCGCCAGAAACATGATGATTAGCCATACCGGTAAGCAGGTGTTCGAAAGCATTACCAGTAATGCTGAAGAAGTCCCGGGTGGCGGCTATGGGCAGACCAATCTGTTCAAAACGCTGGATACGGCTATCGCGGCAATGAAAGCCCCGGTTGATGATGATCCTGTCGCGGCACAAGCCCTGACAGATGCCCTGACCACTGCCGGTGTGAGCATCAAAAACACGCAGAACAACATTCTGACCGTGGTTGCTGATGTGGGTACCAAGCTGAAAGAGCTGGATAATTTAGACTCACTGGGGGAAGACCGTACGTTAAGTCAGACCCAGCAGATGAGCGATCTCATTGACGTTGACTGGAACGCAGCGATCTCCTCATACACCATGCAGCAGGCGGCCCTTCAGGCATCCTATAAAGCGTTCAGCGATATGCAGGGTATGTCTCTGTTCCAGCTCAACAGATAACAGTTTTGACCTTTGGACATGACTTGAAACTGGTTATGTTCTGTGTGCCCAATCCGTTCTCGCGGATTGGGCTTTTTTTTTCAGGAATTCTGCATTACCGAGGTGCTGGTGCGGGCGCTTTCTGCCAGACGGATAGCCAGCGCTATGCCTGCGGTCACCGTCGCCAGGGCAACCACGCCCGGCCAGCCTGCCATCGTATACAGCTGACTACCCAGCGCCGAACCCAGCGCCATCCCGATAAACACGCCGGTGAAGAGCAGGGCGTTCAGGCGACCACGTGCCTGCGGCTCAAGGCCATAAACCAGGTTCTGATGGGCGACCAGACTTGACTGCAGACCGAGATCAAAGCCTATGGCGGAGACAGCAATCAGGATCAACTGGCCGTGTACCCCGAGGGCGGGCATCAGGAACATCAGGGCGAAGGAGACGGTCACCAGCGCGGCACCGAGCTGGGTGACTTTACCGGCACCGAGTTTATCGGCCAGACCACCTGCCAGCGGCGCTGCAAGCGCGCCTGCGGCACCGGCAATACCGTATCCACCGGCGACCGCACTGCCCAGCTGATAGTGTTCCATCAGCATCACCGCCAGCGTGGACCAGAAGGCGCTGAAGGCAATAGAGAGGAAGCCCTGGGCCAGCGCGGCACGACGCAGCGCCGGGTAGCGACGCCACAGGTGCGCCATGGAGCGCATCAGTTCCGGATAACGCAGATTCGACGGCACCGCGAAGCGAGGCAAAATCAACCACATCATGGCGGCAAGGATCGCAATGCTGCCCGCGGCCAGCTGATACATGACGCGCCAGCCAAAGGCTTCACCCACCACGCCGCTCACCGTACGGGAGAGCAGGATCCCCAGCAACAGGCCGGTCATCACTGTTCCGACAGTTTTGCCCTGTTTGCCAGCCGGGGCCAGAATAGCGGCCGCCGGAACGATATCCTGCGCCATGGTGGCCGCCATCCCAATCAGCAGGCTGACCAGCAGCAGGGAGTGGATCTGTCCTGTCAGGCTACAGGCCAGCAGCAGCCCCGCCAGGGCGATGCTTTTTATCACTATCAGTGTGCGACGGTCATAGCGATCGCCCAGCGGCAGCAGAAAAAGGATCCCCAGCGCGTAGCCTGCCTGGGTAAGCGTTGGCACCATCCCCATCCCTTCAATGCTGAGATGCAGATCGGCCCCCATCAGCGGCAGCAGCGGCTGAGCATAGTAGATGGAAGCGACGCTGAAGCCTGCGCCGATGGCGAGGATAAAAATGACCCAACGGCTGACGGCTGGGGTTAAGGTGCTGGTGTTCATATGCAGTTCCTCATTTCGGGTGTGTCGCTATTCTTTACCAGCCCGACTTGCGGTGGTAGCCGGCACAGTGCTAAAACACTTATACGTGTAACGTATAACCGGATAAATCATGAAACGTTCAGAGCGTATAGACAGGGTCGAACTGATGCGAACCTTCGTGCGCATCATTGAGACAGGCTCCCTTTCTGCCGCCGCCGTGCAGATGGCAACGACCCAGGCCACCGTGAGCCGTCGCCTGCAATCGCTGGAGACGCTGCTCGGCGTACGTCTGATCCTGCGCACCACCCATGCCATGAAGCTGACCGATGATGGCGAACGCTGCTATCAGCATGCCCGACGGGTGATTGACAGCTGGCATGCGCTGGAGGATGAAGTCGGGCAGACAGAAGATGAACCGGTGGGGGTGCTTCGCGTTCGCGCCCCGCATGCCTTCGGGCAGGAGCAGTTGCTGGAGCCGTTAACGGCGTTTCTGCTGCGCTATCCTCGGTTGAACGTGGAGTGGATGCTCAATGACCGCTCGGCCGATTTCCTGAGTGACAATATCGACTGTGCCATCCGGGTAGGGGCGGAGATCGACCCGGGTACGGTGTCGGTATTACTGGCCGAGGTTCCGCGCAGTATTGTGGCCTCGCCGGAACTGCTCGCACGTCATGCTCCGGTTGATAAGCCAGAAGATCTCTCTGCGCTGCCCTGGGTGGCACTCAATACCTTTTATCGTCAGCACGTAGAGCTGTTCCACGCGGGAGCGCCACAACCGCTGCGGGTGGCTATTTCACCGCGGCTGAGTACCGACAGCCTGTACGTGGCGCGTAAAAGCGCATTAACCGGGCTGGGGGTAGCGGTGGTATCAAGCTGGACAGTGGAAGCCGACATTCGTGAGGGCAGGCTGGTACATCTGTTGCCTGCCTGGCAGCCGGCCGCGTTGCCGGTGCATCTGGTCTATCCGTGGTCACGGTATTACCCGGCACGTCTGCGCCGCTTTCTGGAGATGATGCGAGAGGTGATGCCTGAAATCGCCGGCATGCGCAGGCCTGAACAGAGGCAATAAAAAAGCCGACCCGAAGGTCGGCTTTTGCGCTTAAGCAGGCTTATTCAGCCGACTGTGGACGCGTGGCAGGCGCTGTGGCCTGGTGCGTTGCGCTGTGACCACCAGCAGAACCTTTGCCGTCAAAATCAAACGCCGGACGTACCCAGTCGCTGTGACGCGGTGCTTCCGGAACGTATTCCGGTGCCGGGGCGCGGGTCATAGGCGCAGTGGCGTGGTGAAGATCAGCATTAACCTGAGCGGCTGGCGCTGGCTTCACTTCCGGCGCATTGACTTCCACGTCGTCAGATTTAACTTCAGCCACGGCAGGTTTCACCTCAGCGACTTCAGGTTTCACGTCAGCAACAGGTTCAACCTCAATTTCAACCTCAGGTTGAACGTCAGTTTCCACTTCAACTTCCACGACCGGTTGTGGCTCAGCGACTTCCTCGGTGATTTCAACCGGCTCGGCAGCCTTCGCTTCTTCAACTACCTGCTCTGCGACAACCACATCTTCAGACGCGATAATCTGCGGCTGTTCTGTCACAGGCGCGGCAATCACTTCCGGATGTGAAGTTTCGACTTCAGCAACCTGCGGCTCAGGGATAACCACTGCCGCCGCCTCGGTGATAACCTCATCAACAACTGGCGCGACAGGGGCAACCGCGTCAACAGCAACGTTCTGCTCGTCAAACTGCTGCTCCTGAGGACGGGCAACCGGGTAACGAATCCAGGCTTTGCCGGAAGCCATTTCTGGTGACGCACAGGCGATAGCCAGCGGCATCGGTGACTGCAGCGGATAACGCTCATCACGATAACGGCGACGACGCTGACCGCTCACGCGCAGGTGACGCGGAGAGCGACGTGAACGACGCGGCATGCCTGCGTTGTCACGGCCTTCGCCGGTCTCTTCCTGCTCAGGGGCATTTTCGATTACCGCAGGCAGGTCGACTTTCGCCAGTTCGGTGCTCTGGACGGGTTCAGCCTGAGGCGCTACCGCTTCAACAGCCGCTTCTTCGGTCTGAGACTCGAAACGCACTTTCTGGTTGAGCTGACGCTGCTTACGACGCGGCATGACCTGAACACGTTCTTCTTGATCCGCATCCTGCACGGTCTCTTCTTCGCGATTCAGAACTTTAACTTCCTGCTGCGCCTGACGCTTGTCATCATTACGACGACGGTTGCGCTCGCGGCGTGGCTGCTGTTCATCACGCTGTCTGCCTTTGTCGGCGTCTTCGCTGACCGGCTGACGAATTTCACGATCTTCCGTGTTCTGCTGCGGCTTCTCGCGGCGGTTGCGACGGTTATCGTCACGTCCTTCACGGCGTTCACCACGGCCTTCGCGGTTGTCGCGACTCTCACGGTTATCGCGATTGTCACGGCCTTCGCTGCCTTCACGACCTTCGTTATTCTCGGAACGGTTGTCGCGGCGCTCGTTACGATCGCGACGGTTGTTCTGACGCTTACGACGATCCGGTGAACGTTCCTGCTTCTCTTCTTTCTTCTCAACCGGTGCCGGAGCTGGCTGTGGCTCTTCGCCGGCAAACATTTTCTTCAGCGCGCTGAAGAAGCGGTTCAGCAGACCAGGCTGTTCAGCAGGTTGGCTGACTTCTGCCGCCGGTTTAGCTGCTGCGGGTTGAGCTACCACGCTCTCTTGCGCTGGCGCAGGTGGCGCTTCTGGCATCACAAATGCTGCCAGGGCTGGCTGCTCCGGAAGTTTACGCTCGGCGTACTCTTCTTCGGACGGCAGAGCCATCTCCTCTTCATGCAGCTTAGGCAGCATGTAGCTGAGGGTAGAAGTCTCTTCGCCTTTGCGCACGCGCAGTACGGAGTAGTGCGGGGTTTGCATCTGGTCGTTAGGCACGATCACGCAGCGTACGCCGCTCAGACGGGATTCGATAGCCGTTACCGCCGCACGTTTTTCGTTCAGCAGGTAGGAGGCGACCGGTACAGGCACAATGGCGTGTACTTCTTTGGTGTTCTCTTTCAGCGCTTCTTCTTCGATGAGACGCAGGATAGAGAGCGCCAGAGATTCGTTGTCACGCACGGTGCCGGTGCCACTACAGCGTGGGCAGACATGGTGGCTGGATTCACCGAGGGACGGGCTAAGACGCTGACGGGACATCTCCAGCAGACCAAAACGGGAGATATGGCTGATCTGGATACGCGCACGATCCTGACGCACCGCTTCACGCAGGCGGTTTTCAACCGCGCGCTGGTGACGTACTGGCGTCATGTCGATGAAGTCGATAACGATCAGGCCGCCCAGGTCACGCAGACGCAGCTGACGCGCAATCTCATCGGCCGCTTCGAGGTTGGTGTTGAACGCCGTTTCTTCGATATCGCCGCCGCGGGTTGCACGTGCGGAGTTGATGTCGATAGCGGTCAGCGCCTCGGTGCTGTCGATAACGATAGAGCCACCGGACGGCAGACGGACTTCACGCTGGAAGGCGGATTCAATCTGCGATTCGATCTGGTAGTGGCTAAACAGCGGGATCTCACCGGTGTACAGTTTGATTTTGCTGGTGAAATCAGGACGACCCAGCGCGGCAATATGCTGGCGAGCCAGCTCAAGCACTTTCGGGTTATCAATCAGAATTTCACCGATGTCCTGACGCAGGTAGTCACGGAAGGCACGCACGATGACGTTGCTTTCCTGGTGGATCAGGAATGGAGCAGGGCGGCTTTCAGCGGCTTTCTTAATCGCTTCCCAGTGCTTCAGGCGGAAGCCGAGGTCCCACTGCAGCGCTTCGGCAGATTTGCCTACGCCTGCGGTACGGACAATCAGGCCCATGCCGTCTGGCAGTTCAAGACTGGCCAGCGCTTCTTTCAGCTCGGTACGGTCATCGCCTTCAATCCGGCGAGAGATACCACCCGCACGCGGGTTGTTTGGCATCAGCACCAGATAGCTACCCGCCAGACTGATAAAGGTGGTCAGTGCGGCACCTTTGTTGCCACGCTCTTCTTTATCGATCTGAACGATAACTTCCTGACCTTCACGCAGCACATCTTTGATGTTCGGACGGCCATGGGCGTTATAGTTGGAAGGGAAGTATTCGCGAGCGATCTCTTTCAGGGGGAGGAAACCATGACGCTCGGCACCGTAATCTACAAATGCGGCTTCAAGGCTCGGTTCAATGCGGGTGATTTTGCCTTTGTAAATGTTCGCTTTTTTCTGTTCGTGTCCAGGACTTTCGATATCCAGATCGTACAGACGCTGCCCATCCACAAGGGCGACACGCAACTCTTCTTGCTGAGTTGCGTTGATTAACATTCTTTTCATCGTAACTTACTCATTATTCTTACATTGACGACTAAGCTGCGGGCAAGGTGACGCTTTCCGGGGTATGAACCGATGGCCTCGTGTCTATTCACGTCGCCAACCTCACGGTTGTCGCTCGCTTAAGAGGCGCAAAGTGTCGGTTGCCTGTATTTCATACGGAAATACAGCGCGATTATCAGGGGAATAGCCTGGGTAAAACTCTCCAGAGAAGATTCCATTTACCGGTAAGTACTGCAACCCGCAGCCCGCTAACTGTCTGAAAGATCAATACGTCTTACGCCATTGCTGCGTGGATGATCGGTCAGACAAAATTGGTCATTCCGTCGACATCCTTACAAAACCCGGATTTAACGCGGAAAACAACAGCATTATTCCATTGCTAGCCGGGTTATAGCAAGATGACTTTTACCAATTATCACCCGGTTACTCACAGTTTCTTCACTTCTTTCGAATGATTGCTTTAATAACCACCAAATCGATTGCGTGCACGAAACCCTGACCGGGTAGAGGTAAATATAAGCATAGAAAAATGAGTGGCGCTAATGGCTGACGATAATTAGAATCGCCCACCATGAAAACAGAGACTCCAGCCGTAAAAATGGTTGCCATTACCGAAGATGAAGCGGGGCAACGTATTGACAACTTTTTGCGCACCCAACTGAAGGGCGTGCCAAAGAGTATGATTTATCGCATCCTGCGTAAGGGTGAGGTGCGGGTAAATAAGAAGCGCATCAAACCTGAATACAAACTTGAAGCGGGTGATGAAGTGCGCATCCCGCCCGTGCGCGTAGCCGAGCGCGAAGAAGAGGCGGTGTCGCCGCATCTGAATAAAGTTGCCGCGCTGACGAATGTGATTTTATATGAAGACGATCATATTCTGGTGCTGAACAAACCCTCGGGTACGGCGGTACACGGCGGCAGCGGGTTAAGCTTCGGGGTGATTGAAGGTCTGCGCGCGCTGCGCCCGGAAGCCCGCTTCCTTGAGCTGGTTCATCGTCTCGACCGCGATACCTCCGGCGTGCTGCTGGTCGCTAAAAAGCGTTCGGCGCTACGTTCGCTGCACGAGCAGCTGCGTGAGAAAGGTATGCAGAAAGATTACCTCGCGCTGGTGCGCGGGCAGTGGCAGTCCCATGTCAAAGTGGTGCAGGCGCCGCTGCTGAAAAACATTCTGCAAAGCGGTGAGCGTATCGTTCGCGTCAGTCAGGAAGGCAAACCCTCAGAAACCCGATTCAAGGTGGAAGAGCGTTATGAATTTGCCACCCTGGTGCGCTGCAGCCCGGTGACCGGACGTACCCACCAGATCCGCGTTCACACGCTGCATGCGGGCCATCCTATTGCCTTCGACGATCGCTATGGTGACCGTGAGTTTGATAAACAGCTGGCAGGAACGGGCTTGTCTCGCCTGTTCCTGCATGCCGCCGCGCTGAAGTTTACCCATCCGGGTACCGGCGAGGTGATGCGCATTGAGGCCCCGCTGGACGAACAGCTGAAGCGCTGTCTTAAAGTTCTGCGCGGAAATTAATGCCGGGTGCGCTGCGCTTACCCGGCCTACAAAACCGTAGGCCCGTGCAAGCGTAGCGCCGCCGGGCGAAGCAAATGGCTACGCCATCAGCGGGTTATAATGCTCCCGGCGCAGCATCTGGCACAGCGCAATCAGCGGTAATCCCACCAGCGTGTTCGGGTCACGCCCGTCCAGCTTGTCAAATAATGCAATCCCCAGCCCCTCGCTCTTAAAACTGCCCGCGCAGTTTAATGGCCGCTCTTTTCGCACGTAGTCGTCAATTTCCTGTTCGCTGAGATGGCGGAAGTGAACGTCAAAAGGCTCGCATTCGGTCTGCAAATGGCCCGTAGATGAATTATAGAGGGCCAGGCCGGTATAGAAGGTGACGATATTGCCGCGTGCTTTCAGTAGTTGCTGGCGGGCATTCTCTTCGGTGTGCGGTTTACCGGTGATCATCCCATCCAGGACGCAAACCTGATCGGAACCTATAATCAAATGATCGGGGAATCGCGCTGCCAGACTTTTCGCTTTTTCCTGAGCCAGACGGACGACCAGATGGCGTGGCGATTCACCGGGCTGTGGGCTTTCATCCACGTTCGGCGCGGCACATTCGAAGGGTAGGCCCAGCTTTCCCAGCAACACGCGGCGGTAGGGTGACGTAGAGGCGAGAATGAGATTTGGCATATTTTTTTCACCAGATATAGCGTATCGATGCCAGCCATTTTAAACTACAGGCCGCAATGTGTGCGAATAATTGGCAAAAGGCAGCCTGAGGTTGCCTTTTTCTTTGACTCTATGACGTTACAAAGTTAATATGCGCGCCCTATGCAAAAGGTAAAATTACCCCTGACTCTTGATCCGGTTCGTACGGCTCAAAAACGCCTTGATTACGAAGGTATCTATACTCGTGATCAGGCTGAGCGTATCGCCGAATCCGTAGTCAGTGTGGACAGTGATGTGGAATGCACCATGTCGTTCGATATCGATCCCCAGCGCCTTGCCGTGATTACCGGTGATGCAAAGGTGTCGGTCACGCTCGAGTGTCAGCGTTGCGGGAAACCGTTCCCACTTCATGTTCACACAACATATTGTTTTAGTCCGGTTCGTTCAGACGAGCAGGCTGAAGCACTCCCGGAAGCGTATGAGCCGATTGAGGTTAACGAATTCGGTGAAATCGATCTGCTGGCGCTGGTTGAAGATGAAATCATCCTCACCTTGCCTGTGGTTCCGGTGCATGATTCTGAACACTGTGAAGTGTCCGAGGCGGACATGGTCTTTGGGGAACTGCCTGATGAAGCGCAAAAACCAAACCCATTTGCCGTATTAGCCAGTTTAAAGCGTAAGTAATTAAGGAGTAAGGTCCATGGCCGTACAACAGAATAAACCAACCCGTTCCAAACGTGGCATGCGTCGTTCCCATGACGCGCTGACTGCAGTTACCAGCCTGTCTGTAGACAAGACTTCTGGTGAACAACACCTGCGTCACCACATCACCGCTGACGGTTTCTACCGCGGCCGCAAGGTTATCACTAAGTAATCACGCGTCAGCGTGATTAGGCTTAGTGAGGGTTTCCCCGTGCAAACGGGGATATACCGAACCAGGCTGCGACGATACCTTGACACGTCTAACCCTGGCGTTAGATGTCATGGGGGGAGATTTTGGCCCTTCCGTGACAGTGCCTGCAGCATTGCAGGCACTGAACTCTAATTCGCAACTCACTCTCCTTTTAGTCGGCAATCCCGACACTATCACGCCATTACTTGCAAAAGCTGACTTCGAACAACGTTCACGTCTGCAGATTGTTCCTGCCCAGTCAGTTATTGCCAGTGATGTCCGCGCCTCGCAGGCGATCCGCAGCAGTCGCGGAAGCTCAATGCGCATTGCGCTGGAGCTGGTAAAAGAAGGGCGCGCCCAGGCCTGCGTCAGCGCCGGTAATACCGGTGCGCTGATGGGGCTGGCAAAATTACTGCTCAAACCCCTTGAAGGGATTGAGCGCCCGGCGCTGGTGACGGTACTGCCGCACCAGCAAAAGGGCAAAACGGTGGTGCTGGATTTAGGCGCCAACGTCGACTGCGACAGTGTTATGCTGGCGCAGTTTGCCGTAATGGGCTCGGTGCTGGCAGAGGAAGTGGTGGGGATCTCTCATCCCCGCGTGGCCTTGCTGAATATCGGTGAGGAAGAGACTAAAGGTCTCGACAGCATCCGTGAGGCGGCCGAGCGGCTAAAAAATGAGCCGTCCATCAACTATATTGGATATCTCGAAGCCAACGAATTATTGACCGGAAAAACGGATGTACTGGTGTGTGACGGGTTTACAGGAAACGTTACATTAAAAACCATGGAAGGGGTGGTGAGAATGTTTCTTTCTCTGCTTAAATCGCAGGGAGAGGGGAAAAAACGGTCCTGGTGGCTGATTATATTGAAGCGTTGGTTACAAAAGAGCCTGGCGCGGCGATTCAGTCACCTCAACCCCGACCAGTATAATGGCGCCTGTCTGTTAGGATTGCGCGGCATTGTGATTAAGAGTCACGGTGCGGCCAATCAGCGAGCCTTTACCGTCGCGATTGAACAGGCAGTGCAGGCGGTGCAGCGACAAGTCCCACAGCGGATTGCCGCTCGCCTGGGATCTGTATTAGCAAAAAGTGACTGAGCGTACATGTATACGAAGATTTTAGGTACCGGCAGCTATCTGCCAAAGCAAGTGCGAACCAACGCCGATCTGGAAAAAATGGTCGATACCTCTGACGAGTGGATCGTCACGCGTACAGGTATCCGCGAACGTCGTATTGCCGCGCCAGATGAAACAGTTTCCACTATGGGCTACGAAGCCGCACAACGCGCGCTGGAGATGGCGGGTGTTGATAAAGACGACATCGGCCTGATTATCGTTGCCACCACCTCTGCGACGCATGCCTTCCCGAGCGCAGCGTGCCAGGTTCAGAACATGCTGGGCATTAAAGGCTGCCCGGCGTTTGACGTTGCTGCTGCCTGCGCAGGTTTCACCTATGCGCTGAGCATTGCCGATCAATACGTGAAATCTGGCGCCGTTAAGCACGCGCTGGTGATCGGTGCTGACGTGCTGGCGCGTACCTGCGATCCTGCCGATCGCGGGACGATCATTATTTTTGGTGATGGTGCAGGAGCTGTCCTGTTAGGACAATCTGAAGAGCCGGGCATCATCTCGACGCATTTGCATGCGGACGGTAGCTACGGTGAGCTGTTGACGCTGCCAAACGCCGATCGGGTTAATCCGGACAATGCTATCTATCTGACCATGGCCGGTAACGAAGTCTTTAAAGTGGCGGTGACCGAGCTGGCACACATCGTTGACGAGACGCTGGCAGCGAACAATCTGGAGCGTTCTGCTCTCGACTGGCTGGTGCCGCATCAGGCGAACCTGCGCATTATCAGCGCCACGGCTAAGAAACTCGGCATGTCTATGGATAACGTTGTGGTGACGCTGGATCGTCATGGCAATACGTCTGCAGCATCAGTGCCCTGCGCGTTTGACGAAGCGGTGCGCGATGGACGAATTCAGCGAGGCCAACTGGTCTTGCTCGAAGCCTTCGGCGGCGGTTTCACCTGGGGTTCTGCGCTGGTTCGTTTCTAGTATAAGGATAAAAAAATGACGCAATTTGCTTTTGTGTTCCCCGGTCAGGGTTCTCAGGCCGTTGGAATGTTGTCCGGCTTAGCGGAGCAGTATCCGGTCATCGAAGAGACCTTCCGTGAAGCGTCGGATGCCCTGGGCTACGATCTTTGGGCGCTGACACAGCAAGGGCCAGCCGAAGAGCTGAATAAAACCTGGCAGACCCAGCCTGCACTGCTGACCGCATCGGTCGCACTGTGGCGCGTCTGGCAGCAGCAGGGCGGTAAAACGCCAGCACTGCTGGCCGGTCACAGCCTGGGTGAATACTCTGCGCTGGTTTGCGCCGGGGTGATTGCGTTTGCGGATGCCGTGCGTCTGGTTGAACTGCGCGGCAAATTTATGCAGGAAGCGGTGCCGGAAGGCACGGGCGGCATGTCGGCCATTATTGGTCTGGATGATGCGTCCATTGCTAAGGCCTGCGAAGAATCTGCAGAAGGTCAGGTGGTTTCTCCGGTAAACTTCAACTCGCCGGGCCAGGTGGTTATCGCCGGTCATAAAGAAGCTGTTGAGCGTGCAGGCGCTGCCTGTAAAGCCGCAGGCGCCAAACGTGCGCTGCCGCTGCCAGTGAGCGTACCGTCGCATTGCGCACTGATGAAGCCTGCTGCCGACAAGCTGGCGGTTGAGCTGGAAAAAATCACTTTCAGCGCTCCAGCCATTCCGGTTGTGAATAACGTTGATGTGCAGTGTGAAACCGCGCCAGAGGCGATCCGCCATGCGCTGGTTCGCCAGCTGTACAGCCCGGTTCAGTGGACCAAAACCGTTGAGTTTATGGCGTCACAGGGCGTTGAGCACCTGTATGAAGTGGGCCCGGGCAAAGTCCTCACCGGTCTGACTAAACGTATTGTTGATACCCTGACCGCGTCGGCCATTAATGAGCCGGAAGCACTGTCAGCGGCACTCGCGCAGTAAGAAAGAGGAATACCATGAGTTTTGAAGGAAAAATCGCACTGGTCACCGGTGCAAGCCGCGGTATTGGCCGTGCTATCGCTGAAACCCTCGTCGCGCGTGGCGCGAAAGTGATCGGCACCGCGACCAGCGAAAGCGGCGCGCAGGCGATCAGCGAGTACCTGGGTGCGAACGGTAAAGGTCTGATGTTGAATGTGACCGATCCTGCATCTATCGAATCTGTTCTGGGAAATATTCGCGCAGAATTTGGCGAAGTGGATATTCTGGTCAATAATGCCGGAATCACTCGCGACAACTTACTGATGCGAATGAAAGATGACGAGTGGAGCGATATTCTCGAAACCAACCTGTCATCTGTGTTCCGTCTGTCAAAAGCGGTAATGCGAGCTATGATGAAGAAGCGTCATGGGCGTATTATCACTATCGGTTCTGTGGTTGGTACCATGGGAAATGCTGGTCAGGCTAACTACGCTGCGGCGAAAGCAGGTCTGATCGGTTTCAGTAAGTCGCTGGCACGCGAAGTTGCGTCTCGCGGGATTACTGTAAACGTTGTTGCTCCGGGCTTTATTGAAACGGACATGACGCGTGCGCTGACCGATGAGCAGCGTGCGGGTACGCTGGCGGCAGTTCCAGCGGGTCGTTTAGGCGACCCTAAAGAAATCGCCAGCGCGGTTGCATTTTTAGCCTCTGACGAAGCGAGTTACATCACTGGTGAAACTCTCCACGTCAATGGCGGGATGTATATGGTTTAATCACGTTAGAAAATATTTGCGTTATTAGGGCCAATGGCCTCAAAATAACGTAAAATCGTGGTAAGACCTGCCGGGATTTAGTTGCAAATTTTTCAACATTTTATACACTACGAAAACCATCGCGAAAGCGAGTTTTGATAGGAAATTTAAGAGTATGAGCACTATCGAAGAACGCGTTAAGAAAATTATCGGCGAACAGCTGGGCGTTAAGCAGGAAGAAGTTGTGAACTCCGCTTCCTTCGTTGAAGACCTGGGCGCAGATTCTCTTGACACCGTTGAGCTGGTAATGGCTCTGGAAGAAGAGTTTGATACTGAGATTCCGGACGAAGAAGCTGAGAAAATCACCACCGTTCAGGCTGCCATTGATTACATCAACGGTCACCAGGCGTAAGTGAGCATCTCCAGGCGGTCATTCGACCGCCTGTGTTTTTTCTTTTGTAATCCCTCGATTTTCTTTTTTTATCCCTCCCTGGAGGACAAGCGTGTCTAAGCGTCGTGTAGTTGTGACCGGACTTGGCATGTTATCTCCTGTCGGCAATACCGTAGAGTCTACCTGGAACGCTCTCCTTGCCGGTCAGAGTGGCATCAGCCTAATCGACCATTTCGATACTAGCGCCTATGCAACGAAATTTGCTGGCTTAGTAAAGGATTTTAACTGTGAAGAGATCATCTCGCGCAAAGAACAGCGCAAGATGGATGCCTTCATTCAATATGGAATTGTCGCTGGCGTTCAGGCCATGCAGGATTCTGGCCTTGAAATTACGGAAGAGAACGCAACCCGTATCGGCGCCGCTATCGGCTCCGGGATTGGTGGTCTTGGCCTGATCGAGGAAAACCATACCTCTCTGGTAAATGGTGGTCCACGTAAGATTAGCCCGTTCTTTGTTCCGTCAACGATTGTTAACATGGTGGCGGGTCACCTGACCATCATGTTTGGCCTGCGTGGCCCAAGCATCTCGATTGCTACTGCCTGTACCTCCGGTGTGCACAACATCGGGCAGGCGGCGCGTATCATCGCTTATGGCGATGCCGATGCAATGGTTGCAGGCGGTGCAGAAAAAGCCAGTACCCCACTGGGTGTGGGCGGTTTCGGCGCAGCGCGTGCCCTCTCTACCCGCAACGATAACCCGCAGGCGGCAAGCCGTCCGTGGGATAAAGACCGTGATGGTTTTGTGCTGGGTGACGGTGCCGGTATGGTCGTGCTGGAAGAGTACGAGCATGCGAAGAAACGCGGCGCGAAAATCTATGCAGAAATTATTGGTTTCGGCATGAGCAGCGACGCTTACCACATGACCTCTCCGCCGGAAGACGGGGCTGGTGCTGCGCTGGCAATGGTTAACGCGATCCGTGATGCGGGTATCGAACCAGGCCAGATTGGCTATGTGAATGCGCACGGCACTTCCACGCCAGCAGGCGACAAAGCTGAAGCGCAGGCCGTTAAGTCTGTCTTTGGTGATGCAGCCCGTCGCGTGATGGTGAGCTCGACCAAATCCATGACCGGACACCTGTTAGGTGCGGCGGGTGCAGTAGAATCCATCTACTCCATCCTTGCGCTGCGCGATCAGGCTGTTCCGCCGACCATCAACCTGGATAACCCGGATGAGGGTTGCGATCTGGACTTCGTTCCACACGAAGCGCGCCAGGTCAGCGGTCTGGAGTACACCCTGTGTAACTCCTTCGGCTTTGGCGGCACCAACGGCTCTCTGATCTTCAAAAAGGTCTGAGGCTGATTGCCGGGGCGGATAATTACCTTCCCGGCACATCAATAAAAAAGGTCCGCTTGTCGGGCCTTTTTTATTCGGTTTTATTCCCTTGTCCGCGGCCCACCTTCCTGCCAGACTATTCGACCATTCATAAGGAGCCATCATGTTCTTGATCAATGGCATACCGCAGGAAACGCTCCCGGCGAGCGACAGGGCTATTCAGTTTGGTGACGGCTGCTTCACAACGGCACGCATTGTAGCGGGCCAGGTCTGTCTGCTGGATGCTCACCTGCAACGCTTGCAGCAAGCCTGTGAAAAACTGCTCATCCCCTTTGTTGAGTGGGCAGCGTTACAGCGTGAAATGGTTGAGCTCGCCCGCGGGAACGAGCGTGGCGTGCTGAAGGTCATTATCAGCCGGGGAAGCGGCGGCAGAGGATACAGCGCGGCGAACTGCCTGCATCCGACACGACTTCTCTCAGTATCGGCCTGGCCTGTTCATTATGATGGCTGGCGTCGTGAGGGCATCACCCTTGCATTAAGCCCGGTGCGGCTGGGGCGTAACCCGCAGCTGGCCGGGATCAAGCACCTTAACCGGCTTGAACAGGTGCTGATCCGTACCCATCTTGAACAGACCGATGCCGACGAGGCGCTGGTTCTTGACAGCGAAGGGTTCATTACGGAATGCTGTGCGGCGAATTTATTCTGGCGTCAGGGGAAGGACGTTTTTACCCCCCGGCTGGATCAGGCTGGCGTCAACGGCCTGATGCGCCAGTTTTGCCTCCAGCAACTGGCACACTCCGGGTATCGCGTTGTCGACGTGCATGCCCGCGAGGCCGCGCTGGCTGAGGTCGACGAGATGGTGGTCTGCAATGCGCTGATGCCCGTCGTGCCGGTTCGTCAGTATGGTTCTCAACGTTTTTCATCGCGTGAGTTGTACGCATTTTTAGCCCCTCTGTGTGAGCAAACCAGATAGTCATGAAGAAAATGTTGCGCTTTATTCTCCTCATCCTTGTCGTGCTGGGCATTGCCGCTGGTGTGGGGATGTGGAAGGTTCGCCAGCTGGCGAGCAGTCAAATTCTGATCGCTGAAGAGACGATCTTTACTCTGAAACCTGGCACCGGACGACTGGCGCTGGGCGAGCAGCTGTATAGCGAGAAGGTGATTAACCGTCCGCGCGTGTTCCAGTGGTTATTACGCGTGCAGCCGGAGCTGTCCCATTTCAAAGCCGGGACATACCGCTTTACGCCGGGGATGACCGTCAAAGAGATGCTGGAGCTGCTTGAGAGCGGCAAAGAGGCGCAGTTCCCGCTGCGTTTCGTGGAAGGGATGCGCCTGAGCGACTACCTGAAACAGCTGCGCGATGCCCCTTACATCAAGCACACCCTGAAAGACGACAGCTATGCCACCGTCGCTCAGGTGCTGAAGTTTGAGCATCCCGAGTGGGTAGAGGGCTGGTTCTGGCCAGATACCTGGATGTACACCGCAGGCACCACCGATGTGGCACTGCTCCAGCGCGCGCATAAAAAAATGGTCGAAGCAGTGGATAAAGCCTGGGAAGGGCGGATGGAAAACCTGCCGTATAAAGATCAAAACCAGTTCGTCACCATGGCCTCGATCGTTGAGAAAGAGACGGCGGTGGCGAGTGAGCGGGATCAGGTTGCCTCGGTATTTATCAATCGCCTGCGCATCGGTATGCGTCTGCAGACCGACCCGACGGTGATTTACGGTATGGGTGAGAATTACAAGGGCAAGATTTCACGTAAAGACCTGGAAACCCCAACCGATTATAATACCTATGTCATTAGCGGCTTACCCCCGGGGCCAATTGCCACGCCGGGTCAGGCATCGCTGAATGCCGCCGCGCATCCGGCAAAAACGCCGTATCTCTATTTCGTCGCCGACGGAAAGGGTGGACATACTTTTAACACCAATCTTGCCAGTCATAATCGTTCGGTCCAGGACTATCTGAAGGCACTTAAGGAAAAAAATGCGCAGTAATTACATCGTCATTGAGGGGCTGGAAGGCGCCGGGAAAACGACCGCACGTGACGTAGTGGTCGAGACGCTCAAACAGTGTGGCATCGAAGAGATGATCTTCACCCGTGAACCGGGCGGCACCCAGCTGGCTGAAAAACTGCGCAGCCTGGTTCTGGACATCAAATCGGTCGGGGATGAAGTTATTACCGATAAAGCCGAAGTGATGATGTTCTACGCCGCGCGCGTTCAGCTGGTGGAAACCGTGATCAAACCTGCGCTGGCGCGGGGATGCTGGGTGATTGGCGATCGTCACGATCTCTCTACCCAGGCCTATCAGGGCGGTGGACGCGGTATTGACCAGCAGATGCTCGGCACGCTGCGCGACGCGGTACTGGGTGATTTCCGTCCGAACCTGACGCTCTATCTCGACGTGACACCTGAAGTGGGTCTGAAACGCGCCCGCGCCCGCGGCGAACTGGATCGTATCGAGCAGGAGTCGCTGGACTTCTTTAATCGCACCCGCGCTCGTTACCGCGAGCTGGCCGCTCAGGACAGCTCAATCCGCACCATCGATGCGACCCAGTCGCTGGAAGAGGTGATGAACGACATTCGCACAACGGTCACTGACTGGCTGAAGGAACAACAGGCATGAAATGGTACCCATGGTTGCGCCCGCACTTTGAACAGCTGGTGAACAGCTATCAGTCCGGTCGGGGGCATCATGCGTTACTGATCCAGTCGCTGCCGGGCATGGGCGACGAGGCGCTGATCTATGCCATCACCCGTTTTCTGATGTGCCAGCAGCCCCAGGGGCATAAAAGCTGCGGCCAGTGCCGCAGCTGTCAGCTGATGCAGGCGGAAACGCACCCGGATTATTACGCGCTGGAGCCGGAGAAGGGCAAGACTACGCTGGGCATCGATGCGGTGCGCGCGGTCAGTGAAAAGCTCTACGAACGTGCCCGGCTCGGGGGGGCGAAAGTCGTCTGGCTGAAGGATGCCGCCCAGCTTACCGAGGCGGCGGCTAACGCGCTGTTAAAGACCCTCGAAGAGCCGCCGGAAAATACCAGGTTCCTGATGGCCTGCCGTGAACCTGGACGACTGCTGGCGACCCTGCGTAGCCGCTGTCGCCTGCATCTTCTCAGCGTACCGCAGGAAGCCTGGGCTATCAGCTGGCTTGCGCGGGAAGTGACAACGTCACAAGAAGCGGCGCTAACCGCGCTGCGGCTGTGCGGCGGGGCACCTGCTGCGGCGCTGGCCCTGTTGCAGCCCAACGTCCAGACGCAACGGCAACAACTCTGTCAGGCCCTCGGCGCGGTACCGGACAGCGGGGACTGGCTGAGCCTACTGCCGATCCTGAACCATGAGCAGGCTCCGGATCGCCTACACTGGCTGGCGGCTCTGCTGCTGGATGCCCTTAAAATTCAGCAGGGAGCAACTCTGCTTACTAATGCCGATGCCTGGCCGCTCGTCAGTAGTCTGGCGCAGCGCCTGCCGGGTGTGGCATTGCGGACTATTCTTCATGATGTCTGCCAGTGCCGTGAACAACTACTCAGCGTGACGGGGCTGAATCGGGAGCTTGTCCTGACCGACCTGTTACTCACTATTGAGCACTACCTGCAACCGGGCACGACGCTGCCTGTATCCCCTCTCTGAGAGACACATTATGTTTTTAGTCGACTCACACTGCCATCTTGATGGCCTGGATTATCAATCCCTGCATAAAAACGTCGATGACGTGCTGGCGAAAGCCGCCGCCCGCGATGTGAAATTTTGTCTGGCGGTCGCCACGACGTTACCTGGTTACAAATCCATGCGCGAGCTGGTGGGCGTGCGCGACAACGTGGTCTTCTCCTGCGGCGTGCATCCTCTGAATCAGGATGAGGCGTACGACGTTGAAGATCTGCGCCGTCTGGCGGCGGAAGAGGGCGTGGTCGCGATGGGTGAAACCGGGCTGGATTATTTCTACACCCCGGAAACCAAAGCCCGCCAGCAGGAATCGTTCCGCGACCATATCCGCATTGGCCGGGAGCTGAACAAACCGGTGATTGTCCACACCCGCGACGCGCGCGCCGATACGCTGGCGATCCTGTACGAAGAAAAGGTGACGGATTGCGGCGGCGTACTACACTGTTTCACTGAAGACAGAGAAACAGCGGGTAAGCTGCTGGATTTGGGTTTTTATATCTCGTTTTCCGGGATCGTGACGTTCCGTAACGCCGAGCAGCTTCGTGATGCTGCGCGCTACGTGCCGCTCGATCGCATGCTGGTGGAAACAGATTCCCCTTATCTGGCTCCGGTACCGCATCGCGGCAAAGAGAACCAACCCGCGATGACACGGGACGTGGCCGAGTATATGGCCGTTTTGAAAGGCGTCGAGGTTGAAGAACTGGCACGCATCACCACTGATAACTTTGCCAGCCTGTTTCACATCGATCCCTCCCGCCTGCAATCTGCCTGATTAATCTATTTTTTTATGGCTCGTAATTAATAGCCAAAACGAGTAAAGTTCACCGCCCATGTGGGGGCGGTGAAGAGCTTTCTGGAAACATTTGGCAATTAATTTTGTAAAAATCTGAAAGTTTTTCAGCTACCCTGCGCTGAAACGTGATAGCCGTCAAACAAAAATACGCGGATTTATTTTACTCTGTGTAATAAATAAAGGGCGCTTAGATGTCCTGTCCACGGCACGGTTCTCCCCCCGGGCCAATGCGTGAAAACGTAAAAAAAGCACAAATACTCAGGAGCACTCTCAATTATGTTTAAGAATGCATTTGCTAACCTGCAGAAGGTCGGTAAATCGCTGATGCTGCCGGTATCCGTACTGCCTATCGCAGGTATCCTGCTGGGCGTCGGTTCTGCAAACTTCAGCTGGCTGCCAGCCGTAGTTTCTCATGTGATGGCCGAAGCAGGCGGTTCTGTTTTTGCTAATATGCCACTGATCTTCGCCATCGGCGTTGCGCTTGGCTTCACCAATAACGACGGCGTATCTGCGCTGGCCGCTGTAGTTGCATACGGCATCATGGTTAAGACCATGGCTGTGGTTGCACCTCTGGTTCTGCACTTGCCACCTGAAGAGATCGCGTCAAAACACCTGGCTGACACCGGTGTTCTGGGCGGTATTATCTCGGGTGCTATTGCGGCATATATGTTTAACCGCTTCTATCGCATCAAGCTGCCTGAGTATCTGGGCTTCTTTGCAGGCAAGCGTTTCGTTCCAATCATCTCTGGTCTGGCGGCGATCTTCACTGGTGTGATCCTCTCCTTCATCTGGCCACCGATTGGTTCCGCAATCCAGACCTTCTCCCAGTGGGCTGCGTACCAGAACCCGGTTGTGGCGTTCGGTATCTACGGCTTCATTGAGCGTTGCCTGGTGCCATTTGGTCTGCACCACATCTGGAACGTTCCTTTCCAGATGCAGATCGGCGAATACACCAACGCAGCAGGTCAGGTCTTCCACGGCGACATCCCTCGCTACATGGCAGGCGACCCAACTGCAGGCAAACTGTCTGGCGGCTTCCTGTTCAAAATGTACGGCCTGCCGGCTGCTGCGATTGCAATCTGGCACTCTGCTAAACCAGAGAACCGTGCAAAAGTGGGCGGTATCATGATCTCCGCCGCGCTGACCTCGTTCCTGACCGGTATCACCGAGCCGATCGAGTTCTCCTTCATGTTCGTTGCGCCGATCCTGTACATCATCCACGCGGTGCTGGCTGGCCTGGCGTTCCCAATCTGTATCCTGCTGGGTATGCGTGACGGTACCTCCTTCTCGCACGGTCTGATCGACTTTATCGTTCTGTCCGGTAACAGCAGCAAACTGTGGCTGTTCCCAATCGTGGGTGCGTGCTACGCGGTGGCGTACTACACCATCTTCCGCGTGCTGATCAAAGCACTGGACCTGAAAACACCAGGTCGTGAAGATGCATCTGACGACGTTAAAGCGACCGGCACCAGCGAAATGGCTCCGGCACTGGTTGCAGCGTTCGGCGGTAAAGAGAACATCACTAACCTGGACGCGTGTATCACTCGTCTGCGTGTGAGCGTTGCTGATATCGCGAAAGTTGACCAGCCGGGTCTGAAAAAACTGGGCGCAGCGGGCGTAGTTGTTGCAGGTTCCGGTGTACAGGCTATCTTCGGTACTAAATCCGATAACCTGAAAACCGAAATGGATGAGTACATCCGCGGCAACTAAGTTGTGACCTGGGGAGACTAAGGCAGCCGAATGGCTGCCTTTTTTATTGCCTGTGGTTGGGGAAATGCCGGGTGGCGGCTGCGCCTTACCCGGCCTACAAAAGCTCAGACCGTAGGCCGGGTAAGCGTAGCGCCACCCGGCACAAAAAAGGGAGCCATTTGGCTCCCTTAGACGTCTGATGATTTATCAGAACTGATAGCTTGCGGTCAGGCTCACGTTACGCGGTTCGCCATACACAATTTCGCCTTCAACGTTGGTGTCGTAGGTCTTATCGAAGAGGTTATTCAGATTACCCTGCAGGGAGAAGTTCTTCGTGACCTGGTAACGAGTGAATAGATCCACCAGCGCGTAGCTGCCCTGCGATGCACGCCAGGTACCGTAAGGCGTGTCCTGGTAGGTGTAGACGCTGTTCTGCCAGTTAACCCCACCGCCAACGGTCAGCTCAGGCATCGCCGGCAGACGGTAGCTGGTAAACAGTTTTACGGTCGTGCGTGGCAGCTGCGGGTTTACCGCCTTGCCGTTGTTATCTTCCGCAACATAACGCGTTGCACCAAAGGTCATCTGCCAGTTATCCGTCAGCGCGCCGTTGATTTCAAACTCAACGCCTTTACTCACGGTACCGTCTACGCTCTCGTAAGCCACATCCGTGGAGCCCTGAATGGTCCGGCCGGTGCTTTGTCCCAGATTATCCTGCTCAATGCGGAACACGGACAGCGTGGTGGTCAGACGGCTGTTCATCCAGTCGGATTTCAGGCCCGCTTCGTAGTTATTCCCGGTGATCGGATCAAGATATTTGCCCGAGCTGTCGCGGTAGTTCTGCGGCTGGAAGATTGAGGTATAGCTGGCGTAGGCAGACCAGTTGTCATTGATGTCGTAAACCAGACCCGCATAAGGCGTGGTGTGATTTTTCTCCATACCGTAGGTCAGGGTGTCAACGCTCCAGTTGGTATAACGGGCGCCAAGGATCAAATGCAAAGGATCGGCCAGTGAAATGCGCGTCGCGGCATACAGCGATTTCATATTGGTGGTGTCATCCTGAGCCAGCGACTGCGATCCCCAGTTGGTTTCTGGGAAGTAACCGTTATAGTCGTAGAAGCTACCGAACTCATCCGGGTAGACGTTAGCCCATGAGTTGGTGTAACGGTTGGTCTGACGACTGAAGCTGCCGCCAATCATCATGGTGTGCTGGCGACCCAGCAGCTCGTAACCGCCATCAGCAAACAGGTCTACCGCATCGACTTTACGTTTGCCGCTGTTCCAGCCGGTGCCGCCAATGTAATCATAACCTGCACCATAGTTCGAATAAGGGCCTTCCAGCATGCCGGTGCTCTTATTCACAAAGGCATCGATATACATCGCTTTGCTGTCGAATTTCGCTTCGGTATGGGTCGCATTCAGGGTGGCCTGCCAGTCGTCGGCAAAGCGCTGCTTCAGAGTGAAGAAGACCTTATTGAACTCTTTGTCGTTGTAAGCCCAGTCTGGAGACGTGCTGTGTGCGCGATCGTAATGTTTGGTGCTGCCATCGGTGTTCCAGCGCGGCAAACCACCCCAGGTCTGGTTATTGATGTCGATACGCTGATATTCGTAACCAGCGGACAGCGAGGTGCTGGTGCCCAGGTCGGCGTCCAGAATACCGGAGAAGAAGGTGCGCTTCTGATTGTAGTTATCGAGCCAGGAGTCGCTGTCCTGATAACCCGCCACGATGCGGCTGCGCAGATTGCCGTCTTCCGTTAGCGGGCTTTGCATATCCATGACGTAACGTTGTTTGTTCCAGCTGCCGTATTCTGCCGACAGATTGGCCTTAAATTCGCGGCTGGTGGCATGCTTACGCACCATATTGATGGCTGCGGACGGGTTGCCTGTGCCGGTCATCAGGCCGTTGGCGCCGCGTACCACTTCCACCCGCTCAAACAGCGCGGTGTCAGACTGAGAATCACCCAGATTCCAGCGTGATTCGAAATAGGTCGGGATGCCGTCGACCATGTAGTTGTCGATTTCGAACCCACGGGAGTAAAAATTGCTGCGATCGGAGTCCGTGGTGCTTTTGCTGATCCCCATCGTGTTATCCATCACGTCGCCCAGGGTCTGCAGCTGTTGGTCTTCCATGCGTTGTTCGCTGACGATCGTGACCGACTGCGGAATATCACGCTGCACCATCTGCATTTTGGTGCCCGCGGTGGTGGTTTTTACGCTGTAGTCCTGGCTTTCGTCAGCGGTACCCGACGGCGTGGAACCGTCAACAATAACGGTCTCTTCAGCCGGCGCGGCAAAACTGGCAACAGGAGTCAACGCGAAAGCAATACAGGCTGCCAGCAGCGAGGGTTTAGCGACAGGCTGGCGTTGCCCGTCCCTGGTATAATTCATGAAAGACATCAACAAACCTTTCTGAGTGAAGTGTGAATGTGATGCCCCAGATCCGTAAGCACAGTCTGAGGTCGTTTTCTATGTATAAAATGCGCATGTAAATGCAAATGCGAAATATACGCATTGTGATTAAACCTGTAAACAGACGTTTCAGGCGTATCTGAAATTATGTTTTAAGATTTAAGGGGAGGGCGCGGCGAGCGGCAGCGTATAAATTGCACTATAAGGAAAGAATTCGAGGGATAAGGTTGAAAGGATTAGAGAAAGTCGCTCATACTCTTAAGTCGCGTCACATAATATTGCGCCTGCGCCGAGGGTGTTGTCTCCGGGCACGTCGCCAGATTAAATGAACAAGGAAAATCTCATGGCTGAAGAAACCATTTTCAGTAAAATTATCCGTCGCGAGATCCCGGCGGATATCGTCTATCAGGATGAACTGGTTACCGCTTTTCGCGATATTTCTCCCCAGGCACCCACCCACATCCTCATTATTCCTAATATTCTGATTCCGACGGTAAATGACGTGAAAACTGAGCATGAACTGGCTTTAGGCCGTATGCTGACAGTAGCCGCGAAAATTGCTGAGCAGGAAGGCGTGGCAGAAGACGGTTATCGTTTGATCATGAACTGCAACCGCCACGGTGGTCAGGAAGTTTATCATATTCATATGCATCTGCTCGGCGGTCGCCCGCTGGGACCGATGCTGGCGCATAAAGGTCTTTAACATGCCTGCAGGACGGATTGCGATGCTGTTCATGGTGATGGCTCTGGTGGGATGTAAATCTCAGCCAGCGATCCCTGTCAATGATGAGCAAACGCTGGTAATGGAATCATCAGTGCTGGCGGCAGGAATTACTGCCGACAAGCCTTCGCTAACGATCAGTGAAATTCAACCATCCGCTTCCTCTGTGCTGTTCAATGAAAGAGATGAGGCGATTACCGTCCATTACCGTTTTTTCTGGTATGACGCCCGTGGCCTGGAAATGCATCCACTTGAGGCACCGCGCAGCGTGACAATCCCGGCGAATTCGTCGGTCAAACTTTACGGCAGCGCAAACTATCTTGGCGCGCATAAGGTCAGACTTTATCTATATCTCTAAGGGGTGAATTTTGATTAAAAACATCAGTCGTTACACGCTTGTCACGGCTTTTGCACTGTTCCTGTCGGGCTGTATCAGCCGCACTGAGCAACCACCTGCACCGGTAGAAGAGGTGAAACCGGGCGTTGAGCAGCCGGTTCAACCGACCCAGCCTGTGCCAACCGTACCTACCGTGCCGTCCGTCCCTGAGCAACCAGGCCCGATCGAGCATCAGGAACCCGCTCAGCCTGCACCGCGTGAGCGTCATTACGACTGGAACGGGGCGATGCAGCCGATGGTCGGTAAGATGTTGCAGGCCCAGGGCGTCAACGCTGGCAGCGTGCTGCTGGTGGACAGCGTCAACAACCGTACCAACGGCAGCCTGAATGCCGGGGAAGCTACCGAAACGCTGCGCAATGCGCTGGCGAACAACGGCAAGTTTACCCTGGTGTCCGCGCAGCAGCTGGCGGTGGCCAAGCAGCAGTTGGGCCTTTCTCCGCAGGACAGCCTGGGCTCGCGCAGTAAAGCTATCGGCATTGCCCGCAACGTAGGGGCGCAATATGTCCTCTACTCAAGCGCGACCGGCAACGTCAACTCGCCAGCGCTGCAGATGCAGCTGATGCTGGTTCAGACAGGTGAAATTATCTGGTCGGGTAAAGGTGCAGTTCAGCAACAGTAATCTGACGCGCGACACACTGCTGTCGCGCTTTTTCCCGCAGTATCGCCTTATCGCGCCGCAGACCCACGCCGGGTTGAGCGGCGCGAGTTGCATTATTGAGCACGCCGGACAACGCCTGGTGCTGCGTCAGTATCATGCCGCGCTGGCCACGCCAGCCCATTTTCGCCGCCAGTACCATGCGCTCCGCCATCTTCCCGCCGACATTGCCCCTCAGCCCCGCTTTTACAGCCCTGGCTGGATTGCGGTCGATTATCTGACCGGTGAGATCAAAACCAGGTTGCCCGCCGCATCCCCGTTGGCTGCGATGCTGTATCATCTGCATCAACAGCGCCGATTCGGATGGCGAATCACTCTGGCCCCGCTGTTGGAGCAGTACTGGCTGCAGGCCTCGCCGTCCCGACGTACGCCGTTATGGCTACGATGGCATAAGCGGCTGCAAAAACGGGGTGAGCCGCGACCGCTGCGACTGGCACCGCTGCACATGGACGTTCATGCAGGTAATATCGTGCATACGGCCACCGGCTGTCGGCTGCTGGACTGGGAATATGCCGGAGACGGCGACGTTGCCCTGGAGCTGGCCAGCGTCTGGACAGAGAGTGACGCCCAGCGTCAGCAGCTGCTCGCCGCCTACAGCGAGATCGCGCGGCTCGATCTCTCCCGGCTGCAACGCCAGGTGAATCGCTGGCACCCCTGGGTGCTGATGCTGATGGCAGGCTGGTTTGAGCTGCGCTGGCAACAATCGCAAGATAAACAATTTATTACGCTGGCCGATGAGATCTGGCGCCAGCTTGAAACGACAGAATAAGAGAGGTTTGTGTGGGTCCGGTCATGTTGGATGTGGAAGGTTATGAGCTGGATGCAGAGGAGCGCGAGATTCTGGCGCATCCGCTGGTGGGTGGCCTGATCCTGTTTACGCGCAATTATCACGATCCGGCGCAGCTGCGGGAGCTGGTACGCCAGATCCGCGAGGCTTCTCATCACCGTCTGGTGGTGGCAGTGGATCAGGAGGGAGGCCGCGTACAGCGTTTTCGCGACGGGTTTACCCGTCTGCCCGCAGCCCAGTCCTTTGCAGCGTTGCTCGGCCTGGAAGAGGGCGGCAAACTGGCGCAGGAGGCCGGCTGGCTGATGGCCAGCGAGATGATCGCCATGGATATTGATATCAGCTTCGCCCCGGTACTGGATGTGGGCCATATCAGCGCCGCCATTGGGGAGCGTGCTTACCACGAGGAGCCGCAGAAAGCGTTGCAGGTCGCCACCCGCTTTATCGACGGGATGCGCGAGGCTGGTATGAAAACCACCGGCAAACACTTCCCGGGTCATGGTGCCGTTACGGCGGATTCTCATAAAGAGACCCCGCGCGACCCGCGCCCAGAGGCGGAGATCCGCGCCCGGGATATGTCGATTTTCAAATCGCTCATTACCGACAACAAGCTCGATGCCATCATGCCTGCGCATGTGATCTACACCGATGTTGATCCGCGTCCGGCCAGCGGTTCATCGCACTGGCTGAAAACCGTCCTGCGTCAGGAGCTGGGCTTCAACGGCGTGATTTTCTCTGACGATTTGTCCATGGAAGGGGCGGCGATCATGGGCAGCTATGCGGAACGCGGTCAGGCGTCGCTGGATGCGGGTTGCGATATGATCCTGGTCTGCAATAATCGTAAAGGCGCAGTGAGCGTGTTAGATAACCTGTCGCCGATCAAGGCTGAACGTGTTACACAATTGTATCATAAAGGTTCTTTTAGCCGTCAGGAGCTGCGGGATACAGCACGCTGGAAATCGGTGAATGCGCAGCTTGAGGCGCTTCATGAGCGCTGGCAAGCGCATAAAGCGGGGCAATAACCCCTCCTGGCAAGCGTAGTGTGGCGAGGATACGATGATCATCTATTTGCACGGTTTTGATTCGAACAGTCCCGGTAATCACGAGAAGGTCCTGCAGTTGCAGTTTATCGACCCGGATGTGCGGCTGATTAGCTACAGCACGCGTCATCCGAAGCATGATATGCAACATCTGCTGAAGGAAGTGGATAAAATGTTGCAGCTGAATATCGACGAGCGTCCATTGATCTGCGGCGTCGGCCTGGGAGGATACTGGGCGGAGCGGATTGGGTTCTTGTGTGATATTCGTCAGGTAGTGTTCAATCCAAACCTGTTCCCGAACGAGAACATGGAAGGCAAGATCGACAGGCCGGAAGAGTATGTCGATATCGCCACCAAGTGCGTCAGCAACTTTCGCGAGAAGAACCGCGATCGCTGTCTGGTGATCCTCTCCCGCAACGATGAGGCGCTGAATAGCCCGCGTGCCGCGGAACTGCTGCACCCTTACTACGAAATTGTCTGGGATGAAGAGCAGACGCATAAGTTCAAGAATATTGCCCCCCATCTGCAGCGCATCAAAGCGTTCAAGACCTTAGGTTAATTCCTGATTTCACCTCAAGCCCGGCCACGTAACGTGAGCCGGGCTCTCTTTTTGCTAAGCTTGAGTGAATTTTAAGCGGCAAAACTTGATGCACATCAATTTTGGTATGACCAATGCACCGAACATGTTATTCTCATGACGGTTGAATGGTTTCAGTGATGTAACTTGTTGTTAATTAAAGGTTATTTTCATAACTTTTAATTAACAATTGGTTAATAATTTAGGGGGTCACGTTGACTACGCCATTGAAAAAGATAGTGATTGTGGGTGGTGGTGCTGGCGGTCTGGAACTGGCTACGCAGTTAGGTAAGAAGCTTGGACGCGGTAAAAAAGCCAAGGTTACGCTGGTCGATCGCAACCACAGCCACCTGTGGAAACCGCTGCTGCACGAAGTGGCTACCGGTTCACTGGATGAGGGCGTTGACGCGCTGAGCTATCTGGCGCATGCACGCAACCACGGCTTCCAGTTCCAGCTGGGCTCGGTGATGGATATCAACCGTGAAAGCAAAACCATTACCCTGGCTGAGCTGCGCGATGAGAAGGGCGAGCTGCTGGTACCGGAGCGCAAGCTGGCGTATGACACGCTGGTGATGGCGCTGGGCAGTACCTCTAACGACTTCAACACCCCGGGCGTGAAAGAGCACTGCATCTTCCTCGATAACCCACACCAGGCGCGTCGTTTCCATCAGGAGATGCTCAACCTGTTCCTGAAATACTCCAATAACCTTGGCGCAAACGGCAAGGTGAACATCGCCATCGTTGGCGGCGGGGCGACCGGCGTGGAGCTCTCTGCGGAGCTGCATAACGCGGTCAAACAGCTGCACAGCTACGGCTACAAAGGGTTAACCAACGACGCGCTGAACGTGACGCTGGTGGAAGCCGGTGAACGTATTCTGCCTGCACTGCCGCCGCGCATCTCCGGCGCAGCTCACAGCGAGCTGACCAAGATGGGCGTACGCGTTCTGACCCAGACCATGGTCACCAGCGCCGATGAGCAGGGTCTGCATACCAAAGATGGCGAACACATCAAAGCCGATCTGATGGTCTGGGCCGCGGGCATCAAGGCACCTGATTTCATGAAAGAGATTGGCGGTCTGGAAACCAACCGCATTAACCAGCTGGTGGTTGAGCCGACGCTGCAAACCACCCGCGATCCGGACATTTACGCTATCGGTGACTGCGCCTCCTGCGCGCGTCCGGAAGGCGGGTTCGTACCACCGCGCGCTCAGGCCGCTCACCAGATGGCCAGCCTGGCGCTGCATAATATTCTGGCGCAGGCGAAAGGCAAAACCCTGAAGAACTACGTCTACAAAGACCACGGTTCCCTGGTGTCGCTCTCTAACTTCTCCACCGTCGGCAGTCTTATGGGCAACCTGATGCGCGGTTCGATGATGGTAGAAGGGCGTATCGCACGCTTCGTCTATATCTCGCTGTACCGTATGCACCAGGTTGCGCTGCACGGTTACTTCAAAACCGGGCTGATGATGCTGGTTGGCAGCATCAACCGCGTGATCCGACCGCGTCTGAAACTGCACTAAGAACCAAGCCCCTCCGCGGTCGCCGGAGGGGCTTTTTCAGCATATCACACTGCTAATTCCCCCTCAGAAGCCTAAGAGTTCTCCTAATCAGGCTGTTTTCCCGCTTCTTCCCACATTTTTACTCCCTTATCTGATTTGCTAACGACCTGCTTTGGTTGCAGAATTGTTACTAATAGCAATAAAAAGGAGGTTGTCCCATGAATAAATCCATGGTGGCAGGTATAGGGATTGGCGTGGCTGCCGCGTTAGGCGTGGCGGCAGTTGCCAGTCTCAATGTCTTTGAACGTGGCCCACAGTATGCGCAGGTCGTTTCGGCAACACCGATTAAAGAGACGGTTAAAACACCCCGTCAGGAGTGCCGGAACGTGACCGTGACGCACCGTCGTCCGGTGCAGGATGAAAACCGCATCGCGGGTTCCGTACTGGGTGCGGTAGCGGGCGGCGTGATTGGTCATCAGTTTGGTGGCGGACGCGGCAAAGATGTCGCCACGGTGGTGGGCGCGCTGGGCGGTGGTTATGCCGGCAATCAGGCGCAGGGCGCACTGCAGGAGCGTGATACTTACACCTCGACGCAGCAGCGTTGTAAAACGGTGTATGACAAGTCAGAAAAAATGCTCGGCTACGATGTGACGTACAAAATTGGCGATCAGCAGGGCAAGATCCGTATGGATAAAGATCCCGGCACGCAAATCCCCCTTAACAGTGATGGTCAGCTGGTACTGAATAACAAAGCATAAAAAAATCTGTTCTCTGCGTTTAGCTCCCCATTCGCTCAGGCTGGGGAGCTTTTTTTGCGCATAAAAAAGACCTTAGCAGCCGCGCGACTCACGGCAGGAATAAGGTCTTTCCGGGGTAGTGACTGGGCTACAGGGGTTAAAGGTCAAACTCGTTATATTGTCTCAGTAATAAAAATCCTGTTATCAGGACAGACAAGAAAGCAAATAAAACTGACCCACCACATAAGACCCAGAGACCGAATAACAATGTGATCACCATTAACACCTTGAAAAATGGTAATAGCAAAATCATTTTTATTCTCCTTCTGAATGTGAATAGCCAGAACAGCTCCGTTATGACCTATGCGCCTAACCATTAGCACATCAATAATCACCCGTTAAGGATAGCAAGCGGCAAAGATGCGGTGATAGATTTTACCTATCTTTAAGCAGATTTGTCTGAAAGTGGGGCGGGAGCAGGGCGGAAAACCGCCCTGCGGATCAAGCTTTCAGGAGTTCAGGCCACAGGCGCAGGGTGATCTGCGTGATGGTCTGCAGTTTTTCCAGGCTGGCACCTTCCCGGGCGCTGATCGACATTCCCTGCAAAATGCAGCTCAGGTACTGGGCCAGTTTTTGCGGATCGCAGTGTACGGGGATCTCACCGCGCTGCTGGCGCTGTTCGAGGAACCGGCACAGCGTCTCCTCCTGCATCGCATGGCGCGATTTAACCGTGTGGGCAATCTCTTCTGATGACGCCGCCAGCGTGGCTGACGTGTTAATCATAAAGCAGCCTGCGGGCGTCTCTTTGCTGGTAAAGCAGGTCGCCACCGCGGTGAAGTAGTCTTCCAGCGCATCTTCGACACGCTTCTCTTCGCAGAACAGCTGCGCTTCATGGCGGGCGGCGAAACGGCTGATATAGCGATCCAGCACCGCGCGGAACAGCCCCTCTTTATTAGTAAATTCTGCATACAGCGTAGGCGCTTTAGCCCCGGTCGCTGCGACCAGGTCGGCCAGCGATGTGGCTTCATACCCATGCTGCCAGAACAGCGTCATGGCCTTATCCAGCGCCGCTTCCCTGTCGAACACTTTTGGTCGGCCACGGCTTTTCTTTGCGCAACGCGTATCATCGGTTGTCATGAGCCGTTGTACCTCTGTTGGTTTGTTGAACGACCATTATAAAAATAATCCCTCTTTGCAGCCAGCGCTGAATTCATAAAATTAATTTCATTATATCAATATGAATTTTAAAGGTTTTAAATTTATTTTAACGATCGTTATAAAAAGAATTTGACCGTGATGCAGATCACATTTATCATTTAGTTATCGATCGTTAAGTTAATGCTTACGACATCCTGTCACTTGCATAAGGTTCTTATCATGAAAAATGTAAAAACACTGATCGCCGCTGCCGTACTAAGCTCACTCTCGTTTGCCAGCTTCGCCGCTGTACAGGTTCAGTCTACCCCTGCCGATCAACAAAAAGTGGGTACGATTTCCGCGAATGGTGGGACTAACCTTGGCTCTCTGGAAAGCCAGTTAGCGCAAAAAGCGGAAGAGATGGGTGCTAAATCTTACCGTATCACCTCTGTTACCGGCCCGAACACCCTGCACGGTACTGCGGTGATCTACAAATAAGCATGGCTTAACCCTCATTAATGCCACTGCGAAAAAAAGCTCTGCGATTGCAGAGCTTTTTTTTATCTCTAAGGCTTACAGAGCCTGAACCTCCGAATGGCGAGTAACATCCACCGGCATTCCCGAGCGGGCTTCCATCGCACGCTCCATCACCGTTTCGTCTGCGCTGGCTTTAAAGCCCTGCTGGGCACCATTCAACACAATCGGCAAGGTCTGCGGATCGTCATTCAACTGTTTCGACAGGGGTTGATGTACCTCCACCAGCCGCACGCCGCCGGGCTCTTCCGACACCTTGATCGGCGTATTCATGATATTCACTTTGGTGCCGGGCTGAATAACGCGGAACAGCGTCTCGATGTCATTGTCACGCAGGCGAATACAGCCGGAGCTGACGCGCATGCCAATGCCAAAATCGGCGTTGGTGCCGTGCAGGAGATAAACGCCACCGTAGGCCGCAAGGCGGATCGCATGATGCCCCATCGGGTTTTCCGGCCCGGCAGGCACTACCGCAGGCAGGTCAATGCCCTGGGCTTTATAGCGGGCACGGATATTGGCGGTCGGGGTCCAGGTGGGGTTAGCGCGTTTATCCGACACCGTGGTCACCATGGTTGGCGTCAGCGTATCGCCCCCCAGTTGGCCAATGCCGATGGGGTAAACCGTGACCTCATTTTTACCCGGCGGGTAATAGTAGAGACGCAGCTCGGCAAGGTTAATCACAAGTCCTTCCCGCGGCGCATCGGGAAGCAGGGTCTGCAGCGGAATGGTCAGCACGCTGCCCGCGCGGGGTACATAGGGATCCACGCCGGGGTTAGCCTGCAGCAGCGCCAGAAAGCCGACGTTATATTTTTTGGCAATCGCTTCCAGCGAGCCGCCGTCATTTTCCACCACATGAAAGCGGTTTTCGCCCACCAACCGGCTGCCCGCCGGGGGCAGGGGCCAGGTATTGGCCTGCACAGGCAGAGCAAGCGCCAGGGCCGAGAGCAGCGCAACCATCGATATCCAACGGGTAAAACGCGAAGTCGTCATCATCACCAGAATCCATAGCAATAAAGATTATTGTTATCTGAAAGTTAATCGATAATTATGGCGAATAGTCGTGTCGGGAAATCCAGGTGGATTGCAAAGAGTTGTAAATTGCGCGGGAAATAAGGCCGGGCGATCGCAGGATCGCCCGGGAGGGGTCAGGCGACGGCGTTCTCTTCCAGCTGTCGCATAAAATTACGCACCCAGTCCATACGGATTTTCCGTTCCGCCAGGTCCTGGGTGAATTTCAGACGCGTCGGGCCGTCCAGGCGATAATGCTGAGGCTGTTTCTGCAGCAGGCCGATCAGCCACATCGGATCAACATGGTTCTTCTCAGCAAACTCAATCATGCCGCCTTTGTCATTCCCTTCCAGCTTGCGGATCCCCAGCTTCTGCGCCTGCTGGCGTAAGCGGGCAATATCCAGCAGGTTGCGCGCCGGATCCGGCAGTAAACCAAAGCGGTCAATCAGCTCCACCTTAATCTCGTCGAGGCTGGCTTCATCTTTAGCGCTGGCAATGCGTTTATAGAATGACAGACGCGTATTCACATCCGGGATAAAGTCATCCGGCAGCAGGGCAGGCATCCGCAGTTCCACCTCCGTTTGCTGGTTGGTGAGATCTTCCAGCGACGGCTCGCGCCCTGCCTTCAGGGCATCGACGGCGTTTTCCAGCAGCTCCATATACAGCTGGAAACCGATGGTCTCCATCGAGCCGCTCTGATCTTCCCCGAGCAGCTCGCCCGCACCGCGGATCTCAAGGTCGTGGGTCGCCAGCGCAAAGCCGGCACCCAGATCTTCCAGCGAGGCGATGGCTTCAAGACGTTTTTGCGCATCGGTGGTCATCGCTTTCGGATGCGGGGTCATCAGCCAGGCATAGGCCTGATGGTGTGAACGCCCGACGCGACCGCGAAGCTGGTGAAGCTGGGCCAGGCCGAAGTGATCCGCCCGCTCAATAATGATGGTATTGGCGGTAGGAATATCGATCCCGGTTTCGATGATCGTGGTGCAGACCAGCACGTTAAAGCGCTGGTGGTGGAAATCGTTCATCACCCGTTCCAGCTCGCGCTCGCGCATCTGCCCGTGGCCGATGGCGATGCGTGCTTCCGGCACCAGCTCCGCCAGCCGGTCGGCCGCTTTCTGAATATTCTCCACGTCGTTGTAGAGATAATAGACCTGGCCGCCGCGCAGGACTTCACGCAGGATCGCCTCGCGCACCACCAGGTTATCGTATTCGCGCACGAAGGTTTTCACCGCCAGACGACGGGCCGGTGGAGTAGCGATAATCGACAGATCGCGCATGCCGCTCATCGCCATGTTTAGCGTACGCGGGATCGGCGTGGCGGTGAGGGTCAGGATATCGACATCGGCGCGCATCGCTTTAATCCGCTCCTTATGACGCACGCCAAAGCGGTGCTCTTCGTCGACAATCAACAGGCCCAGATCTTTCCACTTCACGTCGCTCTGCAGCAGCTTGTGGGTGCCGATCAGAATGTCGATCTTACCCTCGCTGGCCTCCTCGAGGATCTGCGCCTGTTCTTTGGCGCTGCGGAAACGGGACAGCATCTCAATGCGCACCGGCCAGTTGGCAAAGCGGTCGCGGAAGTTATCGTAGTGCTGCTGCGCCAGCAGGGTAGTGGGCACCAGCACCGCCACCTGTTTGTGGTTCTCGACCGCGAGGAAGGTGGCGCGCATCGCCACTTCGGTTTTGCCGAAGCCCACGTCGCCGCACACCAGTCGGTCCATCGCCAGGGGCTGACACATGTCGCTGAGCACGGCATTGATCGCCTGAGCCTGATCCGGCGTGGTTTCAAACGGGAAGCTGTCGCAGAACAGCTGGTACTGCTCTTTATCGTGTTTAAAGGCATAGCCGGTCTTCGCCGCGCGCTGAGCGTAGATGTCCAGCAGCTCCGCCGCCACGTCACGTACTTTTTCCGCCGCTTTCTGCCGCGCCCGCGACCAGGCGTCGCCGCCGAGTTTATGCAGGGGCGCATTCTCTTCCGCACCGCCCGCGTAGCGGCTGATCAGGTGCAGAGACGACACCGGCACGTAGAGTTTGGCGTCGTTGGCGTACATCAGCATCAGGTATTCGCCCTTGATGCCGCCCGCTTCCAGGGTGGTCATCCCTGCGTAACGGCCCACGCCATGCTCGAGATGGACAATCGGCTGGCCGGGGTGCAGCTCTGCCAGGTTGCGGATCAGCGTATCCGGGTTGATGGTGCGGCGGCTGTCCTGACGACGGCGCGCCACGCGCTCCCCCAGCAGATCGCTTTCGCAGATCAGTGCCAGGTTATTGATCGTATCAATAAAGCCATGCTCGGCGGCGCCGATCATCAGATAACGCCCGGTGCCGCTGGCTTCGTCCAGACGCAGGATGCGCTTCGGCGCCACTTTGATGCGGCTGAGCAGTTCGCCCAATGCTTCACGGCGGCCTTCGCTTTCCACCGAGAAGATCACCGGCCCGGTAAAGGCCTCGAGGAACTTACGCAGGTTATCCAGCGGGGATTTATTCTGCGCCTGCACCGCGAGGTCCGGCAGCGCCTGATACGCCAGATTGGTGTTGGCAGCTTTGTCCGGCAGGTTGTCAGTTTTCAGCTGCACCCGCGGCCAGCGTTTCAGCTCGCTGAACAACTCGTCGGTGCGCAGCCACAGCAGCTCAGGCTCCAGCAGGGGACGCATCGGATCCACGCCACGGTTCTCAAACCGCGCCCGGGTTTCACTCTCAAAACGGTTAGCGCTGGCTTCCAGATCGCCGGTGTTGAGCACCAGGGTATTGGCCGGGAAGTAGCTGAACAGAGGAGGCAGTGGCTCGCTGAAGAACAGCGGCTGCCAGTATTCGATCCCCGTTGGCAGGGTGCCTTTACTCACCTGCTGGTAGATATGTTCCGCGTCGCGTTTAACCTCAAACTTATCGCGCCACTGGCTGCGGAACAGCTCAATGGCGGTTTTGTCGGTCGGGAACTCGTGCGCCGGCAGCAGGTTGATGGCCTCCACTTCCTCCAGCGTACGCTGGGTGTCGGCGTCAAACAGGCGCAGGCTGTCGATTTCGTCATCGAAGAAATCGAGACGGTACGGCAGCGCACTGCCCATGGGGAAGAGATCCAGCAGGGCACCGCGGGTGGCGTACTCCCCGTGCTCCATCACCTGATCCACATGGCGATAGCCGGCGCTGTCGAGCTGGACGCGCAGGGCATCCCGCGACAGGCGCTGGCCCTTTTTCATCACCAGCGCATGCCCGTGCAGATAGCTGTGCGGGCAGACGCGCTGCATCAGGGTATTGACCGGCACAATCAGCACGCCGCGCTGCATGGTGGGCAGCTGATAGAGCGTGGAGAGGCGCGAGGAGATGATCTCCTGGTGCGGGGAGAAGCTGTCGTAGGGCAGGGTCTCCCAGTCGGCAAGACTGGTGACCAGCTGATCGGTAAACTGGCGGATCTCATCATGCAGGCGCAGGGCGTTTTGCATGTCTGGCGCGACCAGCACCACCGGTCCCTGATGGCGCTCTGCGATCTCTGCAACCAGCGTGGCGCAGGCTGCCCCGGTCAGTTCACCCAACTGGCGTTGGTCGCCCGCTTTGCCGGGCAGGGAAAAACGATATTGTTCAGGCATGGCTTTGTCAGGATCTCTTATTGGGCATATCACTGATACACAATGTCTTTATTATCCTTGATCGTTTTACATTAGCAAATCGTAACCGCACACAGCGTGAAAAGCCCCTTCAGGGGCGCTAGCGCGTGGCCTGAGCCGGGGTCAGACGGGCAGGCGGCGTAAAGAAGAAATCCCCGGTCAGCGCAGTGGAGAGTTTACGCGCCCCCAGTCCTACCAGGGTGCAGACCAGCAGGCTGGCAAACGGGTAGATCAGCACCAGGGTCAGCTCTGCCCACACCGGCCAGGTTCCGCTGTTCAGCTGGTGGATCATAACCAGGCTGACCCCTTCGATCAGGATGCGGTGGGTGGTGTAGATGGCAATGGTGTTCGAGCCCACCACGTTCAGCAGGTTGTCAGGCCCCACGGTGAAACGCTGCTCAAGGCGGTAGAACAGGGCCATGATCAGCAGAATCGACAGCAGCGACAGCGGCAAGGGAACGCCCACGAACCACAGCACGACGGAGACCACCCCGAACGCCGCCACCGCCAGCGCGTCGCGGCGCCAAACCCGGGTCTGCATCCACGCCATCAGCTGCACCCCGTACCAGGCCCCGAGGCTGTAATAGATCATATTGCGCACCACGCTGTTCATCCCCCACCACGGCAGCGGCAGGAAGTTGATCGCAATGCTGACCAGGGCCAGCAGCCCGATGAGCGGCAGCTTCCAGCGGCTCAGCAGCTTGCAGAGAGTGAAATAGACCACCAGGGCGTAGAGATACCACAGGCTGGTGCTGGCGGTGAGCATCCCGGTGATAAAGCCGGTCAGCGAATCGGCATAGGCGGCGTTCGAGGCGGTATTCAGATCCCGCTCCGGTGCCAGCCAGGCATTGAGATGGGTTAGCGCCTGCCACTGCAATACGCCCCACAGCGCCAGCACCCAGATGATGCTCCAGAGCCGTTTGTCGAGGCAGGTTTTCCAGTCCACCTCATCAATATAGCGCCGGACCAGATACCCCGAAATAAAGAAGAACACCGGCATGCGGAACGGGGCGAGATAAAGATTGAACGTCACCCAGCATTTAGCGAGCAGCACCGAAAGCGGAGCGTGCAGCGCCTCAAGGTGGGGATAAAAGGTGATCACCGAGTGGTAGATCACCACCAGGCAGATGCACAGCCCTTTTATCTGGTTAATCCATAGTGCTTTTTGTTTCATCGCTTACCGGGTCCTCTGTTTTTAACGTCATCGAGCGGGTAAGTGTGTTGAGCGGCTGACAGGATGTAACGGGTAAGAGTCTGTAAGCGGATGATTTTCAGAAAAACTGCAAAGGACGCGGTATTGAAGGGAGGGGTCAGTCAGCGGGTACTGCCTTGATTTAACCTGTTTTTTCGGATAATTGATTAGCAAAGCTTCGGGTATCAGTCATTTACCCTTAGCGGATTCGCTTATATACTCGTGGGTCTGCTACCAGCAAACAGACGGATTTCATGTACCAACCTGTCGCACTATTCATAGGCTTACGTTATATGCGTGGGCGCGCCGCGGACCGTTTCGGTCGCTTTGTCTCCTGGCTTTCAACCATTGGCATCACGCTAGGCGTGATGGCGCTGGTGACGGTGTTATCCGTCATGAACGGCTTTGAGCGCGAGCTGCAAAACAATATTCTGGGGCTGATGCCGCAGGCCATCCTCTCATCCAGCAACGGGTCAGTGAATCCGCAGCAGCTGCCCGAAAGCGCCGTTAAGTTGCAGGGCGTGAGTCGCGTGGCGCCGATCACCTCCGGTGACGTGGTGCTGCAGAGCGCGCGCAGCGTGGCGGTCGGGGTGATGCTCGGCATCGACCCGGCACAAAAGGATCCCCTCACGCCATTCCTGGTTAACGTCAAGCAAAGCGATCTGGCTCCCGGTCAGTACAACGTGATTCTCGGCGAACAGCTTGCCGGCCAGCTCGGCGTTAACCGCGGCGATCAGCTGCGGGTGATGGTCCCTTCCGCCAGCCAGTTCACCCCGATGGGGCGTCTGCCAAGCCAGCGCCTGTTTAACGTTATCGGCACCTTCGCCGCTAACAGCGAAGTGGACGGCTACCAGATGCTGGTCAATATCCAGGACGCGTCGCGCCTGATGCGCTACCCGCTCGGCAATATCACCGGCTGGCGTTTGTGGCTCAACGAGCCGCTGAAGGTGGATGTCCTGAGCCAGCAAACCCTGCCGGAAGGCACCAAGTGGCAGGACTGGCGCGAACGTAAGGGCGAGCTGTTCCAGGCCGTACGCATGGAAAAGAACATGATGGGCCTGCTGCTGAGCCTGATCGTGGCGGTTGCCGCGTTTAACATTATTACCTCCCTGGGCCTGATGGTGATGGAGAAGCAGGGCGAAGTGGCGATCCTGCAAACCCAGGGCCTGACGCCGCGGCAGATCATGGCAGTGTTTATGGTCCAGGGCGCCAGCGCCGGGATTGTCGGCGCGCTGCTCGGGGCGGTGCTCGGCACCTTGCTCGCCAGCCAGCTGAACAATCTGATGCCGATCATTGGCGCGTTGCTTGACGGCGCGGCGCTGCCGGTAGCCATTGAGCCGCTGCAGGTGGTGGGTATCGCCCTGGTGGCGATGGTCATTGCCTTACTCTCCACGCTTTATCCTTCATGGCGCGCTGCCGCCACCCAACCCGCTGAGGCTTTACGTTATGAATAAGATCCTGTTGCAATGCGACAACCTGTGCAAACGCTATCAGGAAGGCACGGTGCAGACGGACGTCCTGCACAATGTCAGCTTCAGCGTCGGGGAAGGGGAGATGATGGCTATCGTCGGCACCTCCGGCTCCGGGAAAAGTACCTTACTGCACCTGCTCGGCGGGCTGGATACGCCGACCTCCGGGGATGTGATCTTCTCTGGCACGCCGCTGAGTTCGATGTCCTCAAGCGCCAAGGCCGATCTGCGTAACCGCTCCCTGGGCTTTATCTACCAGTTCCACCACCTGCTGCCGGACTTTACGGCGCTGGAAAACGTGGCGATGCCGCTGCTGATCGGCAAAAAGAAACCGGCTGAAATTAACGCCCGTGCCAGCGATATGCTGAAAGCGGTGGGTCTCGGCCATCGCGGTAATCATCGCCCATCCGAACTCTCCGGCGGCGAGCGTCAGCGTGTGGCGATTGCCCGTGCGCTGGTCAACAACCCGCGCCTGGTGCTGGCGGATGAACCGACCGGCAACCTCGACGCCCGTAACGCCGACAGCATCTTCCAGCTCCTCGGGGAGCTGAACGCCTCTCAGGGCACCGCGTTTCTGGTGGTGACCCACGACCTGCAGCTGGCGAAACGCATGTCCCGCCAGCTGGAGATGCGTGACGGTCACCTGAATACCGAGCTGACGCTGATGGGAGCGGATTGATGGCTTCACCGTTATCGTTACTCATCGGCCTGCGTTTTAGCCGCGGTCGTCGTCGCGGCGGCATGGTGTCGCTGATCTCTGTTATCTCCACTATCGGTATTGCACTGGGGGTGGCGGTGCTGATCGTCGGCCTCAGCGCCATGAACGGCTTTGAGCGTGAGCTGAATAACCGCATTCTGGCGGTGGTGCCGCACGGTGAAATTGAGCCGGTGAACCAGCCGTGGAATAACTGGACCGACGCGCTGAATAAAGTGGAAAAGGTGCCGGGCATTGCCGCCGCTGCGCCATACATCAACTTTACCGGGCTGGTGGAGAGCGGGGCGAACCTGCGCGCCATCCAGGTGAAAGGCGTTAATCCCCGTCAGGAAGAGAAACTCAGCGCGCTGCCGCAGTTTATTCAGAAGGATGCCTGGGCCAACTTTAAAGCCGGGGATCAGCAGATCATTATCGGCAAGGGCGTGGCTGATGCGCTGAAAGTGAAGCGGGGCGACTGGGTGTCGATCATGATCCCCAACGCCAGCGCCGATCATAAGCTGCAGCAGCCGAAGCGCGTGCGTCTGCACGTGACCGGTATTCTGCAGCTCAGTGGCCAGCTGGATCACAGCTTTGCCATGGTGCCGCTGGAAGATGCGCGTCAGTATCTCGATATGGGCAGCAGCGTCAGCGGGATCGCCCTTAAGGTTAACGACGTCTTTAACGCCAACAAGCTGGTACGCGACGCCGGGGAAGTGACCGACAGCTATGTCTACATCAAGAGCTGGATCGGCACCTACGGCTATATGTACCGTGATATCCAGATGATCCGCGCCATCATGTATCTGGCGATGGTGCTGGTGATCGGCGTGGCCTGCTTCAACATCGTCTCCACCCTGGTGATGGCGGTAAAAGACAAGAGTGGCGACATCGCGGTGCTGCGTACCCTCGGGGCAAAAGACGGTCTTATTCGTGCCATTTTCGTCTGGTATGGTCTGCTGGCCGGGCTGTTTGGCAGCCTGTGCGGCGTAGTCATCGGCGTGGTGGTGTCGCTACAGCTGACACCGATTATCAACGGCATCGAATCCCTTATTGGCCATCAGTTCCTGTCGGGCGATATCTATTTTATTGACTTCCTGCCATCGGAATTACACTGGCTGGACGTTTTTTATGTGCTGGTTACAGCACTTTTACTGAGTCTGCTGGCAAGCTGGTATCCGGCGCGTCGCGCAAGCCGAATCGACCCGGCGAGGGTGCTAAGTGGCCAGTAATTACGTCATGGTATAGCGGTCGTAAGGCCGCTATATCAGAAAGAGGAATGCACTATGTATTACGGATTTGATATTGGCGGCACCAAAATTGCGCTGGGCGTATTTGATACCCACCTGAAATTGCAGTGGGAAACCCGGGTCCCCACTCCGCGCGAAAGCTACGATGAATTCTTAACCGCCATTGCCGCGCTGGTGGCTCAGGCCGATGAACGCTTCGGCGTGAAGGGCTCGGTGGGCATTGGCATTCCGGGGATGCCGGAAACCGACGACGGCACGCTGTATGCCGCCAACGTCCCCGCTGCCAGCGGTAAGCCGCTGCGCGCCGACCTGACCAGACTCCTCGAACGCGACGTGCGCCTCGATAACGACGCCAACTGTTTTGCCCTCTCCGAAGCCTGGGATGACGAGTTCCAGCAGTATCCGCTGGTGATGGGGTTGATCCTCGGCACCGGCGTCGGTGGCGGGATCGTTGTTGACGGCAAACCGGTTACCGGGCGCAGCTATATCACCGGTGAGTTCGGCCATATTCGTCTGCCGGTGGATGCCCTGGAGGTGGTCGGACGCGATTTCCCGCTCCTTCGCTGCGGCTGCGGCCAGCACGGCTGCATTGAGAATTACCTCTCGGGCGGCGGATTTGCGTGGCTTTATGAACACTTCTATCATCAAAAACGACAGGCGCCAGAAATCATTACGCTGTGGGAGCAGGGTGATGAACAGGCCATTGAGCACGTGGAACGCTATCTCGATCTGCTTGCCGTGTGTCTGGGCAACATCCTGACCATTGTCGATCCTGACCTGCTGGTGATCGGCGGGGGATTATCGAACTTTACGGCCATCGCCGAGCGGTTATCCGGTCGGTTGCCGCGTCATCTGTTGCCGGTCGCCCGCGTGCCGCGCATTGAGCGCGCACGCCATGGCGACGCCGGGGGGATGCGCGGTGCCGCGTTCCTCCATCTCACCCGCTAGTCATACGAGGTTACTATGCTGTCGCGCCGGTCACATCGACTCAGCCGTTTTCGTAAAAACAAACGCCGCTTGCGTGAACGCTTACGCCAGCGAATTTTCTTTCAGGATGGGGCGCTGCCAGAATTGATGGAAAAGCCAAGAGTGTTAGTCCTGACCGGGGCGGGGATCTCCGCCGAGTCGGGCATTCGAACCTTCCGCGCTACCGACGGGTTGTGGGAAGAGCATCGCGTAGAAGATGTGGCGACGCCGGAAGGCTTCGCCCGGAATCCGCAGCTGGTGCAGGAGTTCTACAACGCCCGTCGCCGTCAGCTGCAGTCGCCGGAGATAGCCCCTAACGCGGCCCATCTGGCGCTGGCCAGGCTGGAAGAGGCGCTGGGGGATCGTTTTCTGCTGGTGACCCAGAACATCGACAACCTGCACGAGCGCGCAGGCAACAAGAACGTGATCCATATGCACGGCGAACTGCTGAAGGTGCGCTGTTCCGGCAGCGGGCAGGTATTCAACTGGCCGGGCGATGTCACTCTCGATGATAAATGCCACTGCTGCCAGTTCCCGTCTCCGCTGCGTCCGCACGTGGTCTGGTTCGGCGAAATGCCGCTGGGAATGGATGAGATCTACAGCGCCCTGGCGATGGCGGATGTGTTTATCGCCATTGGCACCTCCGGGCATGTCTATCCGGCGGCGGGATTCGTCCACGAGGCGAAGCTGCACGGGGCGCACACGGTGGAGCTGAACCTTGAGCCGAGCCAGGTAGGCAGCGAGTTTGAAGAGAAAACCTACGGACTGGCGAGCGAAGTGGTGCCGGAGTTTGTGGATAAACTTTTGAAAGGTTTGTAGAAAAAATGCCGGGCGGCACTGCGTTTGCCCGGCCTACGGTTTACGCCGTCGTAGGCCCGGTAAGCGAAGCGCCACCGGGCGTTGTTGTCGGACTTAACGACCTGCCTTCAACTTCTGGTAATACTCTTCATACAGGCGGCTGGCGTCGCCCACGTCGTTCTGCCACTCGCCTTTGCTGACGGTTGCCGCATCCGGGTAGAGCGACTTGTCGTTCGCTACCTCCGGGCTCAGCAGTTTGCGGGCGGCCAGATTTGGCGTCGGATAGCCGATAGTTTCCGCCACCTGTTTTGCCACATCCGGGCGCAGCAGGAAGTTAATCAGCTGCATTGCACCCTCCACATTTTTGGCATTGGCCGGAATTGACAGGCTGTCCATCCAGAAGATCCCACCCTCCTCAGGCCACACCACTTCCAGCGGCGTACCGGCCTGGCGCGCCACGTACGCCGAACCGTTCCACACCATCCCCACGTTTACTTCCCCTTCCATATACGGGTTAGCCGGGTTATCGGAGTTGAACGCCGCGACGTTTGGCATCAGCTTTTGCAGCTCGTGATACGCCGCTTCAATCTCTTTCGGATCGGTGGTGTTGCCGGAGTAGCCCAGCTTACGCAGCGCTACCTGGAACACTTCGCGCGCGTCGTCGGTCAGCAGCAGTCCACCTTTGTATTCCGGCTTCCACAGATCCGCCCAGCGGGTCACCGCTTTAGGATCCATTGCCTCGGTATTGATCCCGATCGCCGTCGCGCCCCAGATGTAAGGAATAGAGTAATCGTTATTGGGGTCAAACGGCTTGTTGAGCATCTCCGGATCGAGGTTTGAAAAATTGGTTAGCTTCGATTTGTCGATCTTCTGGATCATCCCCTCTTTGCGCATCTTGTCGACAAAATAGGTCGACGGGACCACCAGATCGTAGGCGCCATCTTTATAGGTTTTGAGCTTGGCGTACATGGTTTCATTCGACTCGTAGGTGGAATAGATAACCTTGATGCCCGTCTCTTTGGTGAACTGCTCCAGCAGGCCCGGCGGCACATACTCGGTCCAGTTGTAGAAGTAGAGCGTTTTACTGTCGTCCGCGTGCGCAGCGCCCATACCCATTGCGAGAGCGCCTGCCGCGAGCAGGTGGCGTGACCATTTTTTCATTAATACGTCCCCTGAGATTTTGTTTTATCACGAGCAATAAGCTGGCTGGCGATCACCAGAACCAGCGATAACATCAACAGAATGGTCGCCAGCGCGTTCACCTCTGGTGAGACGCCGACTTTCACCATTGAATAGATCTTCAACGGCAGAATTTCATAGCTCGGGCCGGTGACAAACGACGACACCACCACGTCATCCATCGACAGGGTAAAGCTGAGCAGCCATCCTCCGGCCACGGCGGGCATCGCCAGCGGCAGGATAATTTTGCGCAGGATGATCATCTCGCTGGCACCCAGATCTTTTGCCGCTTCCAGCATCCGCACATCAAAGCCCTTCAGACGGGAGTAGACCGTCACCACTACAAACGGCAGGCAGAAGGTGATGTGCGAGAACAGCAGCGACCAGAAGCCCAGTTGTACCCCCAGCAGCATAAACAGCACCAGCAGCGAAATGGCCATCACGATGTCCGGGGACATCATCACCACAAACAGCATCCCGCTGACGAAGGGCTTGCCGCGAAAACGGTAGCGGTAGAGCGCCACCGCGGTCAGAGAGCCAATCAGGGTGGCGAAGGTGGCCGAGAAGATGGCCATCGTCAGCGAGTGTTGCGCCGCCTGTAGCAGGCTGTCGTTATTCATCAGCAGGCTGTACCACTGGGTGGTGAACCCCTGCCAGTTGATGCCAAAGCGCGAGCTGTTGAATGAATTGACGATCAAAATAATGATCGGAATGTAGAGATACGCATAGATGGCGGTCATAAAACCGCCGCGAAGCAGTCGACCAATCATCCGAGTTCACCCTTATTGTTAAGCAAGCGCGAGGCACGCCAGTAGACCAGCAGCATCAGGCCCATCACCACCGTCAGGGTGATGCTGGTCGCCGAGCCGAACGGCCAGTCGCGAATGTTCAGGAACTGGCTCTTGATGACGTTACCGATCAGCAGGTTCTTTGCGCCGCCCATCAGGTCGGAGACGTAGAACAGCCCCATCGCCGGCAGCATCACCAGCAGACAGCCAGCAATGATCCCCGGCATGGTCAGCGGGATGATGATGCGGATAAAGGTCTGCAGCTTGCTGGCACCCAGATCTCGCGCCGCTTCCAGCAGGGGTTTATCCAGCTTCTCGATGCTGGAGTAGAGCGGCATGACCATAAACGGCAGCAGGATATAGACCAGCCCGACGATCACCGCCCCGGGTGTAAACATAATGCGGATCGGGGTGTCTATCACCCCGATCCACAGCAGAAACGCGTTCAGGTAGCCTTTGGTGCTGAGGAAAATCTTCAGGCCGTAGATGCGGATCAGGGAGTTGGTCCAGAAGGGCACAATCAGCAGAAACAGCAGCAGCGGACGCACCTTCGACGGCAGCTTCGCCAGAAACCAGGCGAAAGGGTAGCCGAGCACCAGACAGGCGACGGTGGCGATCAGCGCCATATTGAGCGAATGGAGTAGCACCTGGAAATAGAGCGGATCGAGCAGGCGCGCATAGTTATCCAGCGTAAAGACCAGCGAGACGAAATGGGCATCGTCGCGGGTCAAAAAGCTGGTGGCAATGATCATCAGGTTGGGTAAAAAGACAAATAACACAAGCCAACCGACGATAGTGGCGATCACCACATTCTGGAACTTACTTGTGTTCTTCATCAGCCAGCACAACCTCCCAGCTCTCTACCCAGTTAATGACCATTTTCTGATTGAGCGAGTGGTCGAAGTCAGGATCGTCCTCGTTAAAGAACTCGCTGACGATCACCAGTTTGCCGTTTTCCAGTTCGACCACCGATTCGAGCGTCATCCCTTTGTAGTTGCGCTCGCGGATATAGCCGATCAACCCTTCTGCTTCGGTCTCGTCGTGGATCTCATCGACGCGCAGATCTTCCGGGCGCAACAAGACGTTGAGCTGCTGTCCTGGCTCCACGGTAAAGTTAACGAAGATATTGCAGGCGCGGCCTTCGACGTTAGCTAACACCCGCTGGTCATCGAGGCGTTCAATAACCGTAGCACTGAAGATATTGATTTCGCCAATAAAGCTGGCGACAAACAGGTTTTTTGGCTCTTCGTAGATTTCACGCGGGGTGCCGTCCTGCTCGATTTTGCCGTCGCGCATCACCACGATGCGATCGGACATGGTCAGAGCCTCTTCCTGATCGTGGGTGACGAACACAAAGGTGATCCCGAGCTTACGCTGCAGCGCCTTTAACTCGTTCTGCATCTGCTTGCGCAGCTTGTAATCCAGCGCGGACAGGGACTCATCCAGCAGCAGCAGGCGCGGCTTATTGACCACCGCGCGGGCGATGGCGACGCGCTGCTGCTGTCCACCTGACAGCTGGTGCGGCTTACGCTGGGCGAACGTCTCCAGCTGCACCATGCGCAGGGCATCGGTGACGCGGGGCGTGATCTCACTGGCCGGGGTTTTTTGCATCCGCAGGCCAAAGGCGACGTTTTCGAAAACCGTCATGTGCGGGAAAAGGGCGTAGCTTTGAAAGACGGTATTGACGTGTCGGTGTTCAGCAGGAACCTGCGTGATATCCTGATCTTCAAGATGAATATGGCCGTGATCGACGTTTTCCAGCCCGGCGATAAGGCGAAGCACTGTCGTTTTACCGCAGCCCGATGGGCCAAGCAGCGTAAGAAATTCGCCGTTGTTGATAGTCAAATCGAGGTCGGAAATGACGGTTTTTCCGTCAAAGCTTTTACCAATTCCGGCCAGTTGCACCAACGGTGACAGTGAAGCTGGTTGTGTATTCAATTTTTGATTCAGTCCCATATCGACGCTGCAAATGCTTATCGCAGCGGGGTTTGTGGTTAGCCACCTTGGTAATACGTAATGAGGGCGGACATTCTACGGGAATACGCTGTAATCGCCAATCCTTGTTACCCATTGATAAGCTACATTTATTATCGAAAGCGGCGAAAAACGGAAATATTCTCGTTTACGGGATAAAAGTGACCTGACGCAATATTTGGGTTTTGATGCTTACTGATAATGTTGTCACGAAAAGTGAGGGTGACTGCATGGATAAATTACTTGAGCGTTTTTTACAGTACGTATCGCTGGATACCCAATCTAAACCGGGTGTCCGTCAGGTACCGAGCACCGAAGGACAATGGAAACTGTTACAGCTGTTAAAGACGCAACTGGAAGAGTTGGGGCTGGTCAACGTCACGTTAAGTGAAAAAGGGACGGTGATGGGGACGCTCCCCGCCAGTGTGAGCGGCGATATTCCGGCCATTGGTTTTATTTCCCATGTTGATACCTCACCGGATTTTAGCGGTAAAAACGTCAATCCGCAGATTGTTGAGAACTATCGCGGCGGCGACATTGCGCTGGGTGTGGGCGACGAAATATTGTCCCCGGTGATGTTCCCGGTGTTACACCAGCTGCTCGGCCAGACGCTGATCACCACCGATGGCAAAACGCTGCTCGGGGCCGATGATAAAGCCGGGGTGGCAGAGATCATGACCGCGCTGGCGGTACTGAAGCACAACAAGGTGCCGCACGGGGATATCCGCGTCGCCTTTACCCCGGATGAAGAGGTGGGCAAAGGGGCGAAGCATTTCGACGTTGAGGCGTTCGATGCCCGCTGGGCCTATACCGTTGACGGCGGCGGCGTGGGTGAGCTGGAGTTCGAAAACTTCAATGCGGCGTCGGTGAATATCCGCATCGTCGGCAACAACGTCCACCCGGGCACGGCGAAAGGGGTGATGGTGAATGCACTGTCGCTGGCGGCGCGCATTCATGCCGAGGTTCCGGCAGACGAGAGCCCGGAAAAGACCGAAGGCTATGAGGGCTTCTATCACCTCACCAGCATCAAAGGGACGGTTGATCGGGCGGACATGCACTACATCATCCGCGACTTTAACCGCGACGGGTTTGAGGCGCGTAAACGCAAAATGATGGATATCGCCAAAAAGGTGGGCAAAGGGCTGCACCCGGATTGCTACATTGAGCTGATCATTGAAGACAGCTATTACAATATGCATGAAAAGGTGATCGAGCATCCGTACATTCTGGAGGTAGCGCAGCAGGCGATGCGCGAATGCGGTATCGAACCGCAGCTAAAACCGATCCGTGGCGGCACCGACGGCGCCCAGCTCTCCTTTATGGGATTGCCGTGCCCGAATCTGTTTACCGGTGGCTACAACTACCACGGCAAGCACGAGTTCGTGACGCTCGAGGGAATGGAGAAAGCGGTGCAGGTGATCGTACGGATTGCGGAGCTCACCGCGAAGCAGAAGTAGTGGTTTGAAGCCCGGTAAGCGAAGCGCCACCGGGCATTGTCACGCATGCGTTGTAGGCCGGGCAAACGCAGTGCCGCCCGGCAATAAAGCGACTCAATCCTCGAAGAACCAGTATCCGCTGTTGACCAGTGCCGCCAGCATAGCGAGGAAGGAAGGATCTTCCAGCGCATCACCGAACAGCGCGGCGGTCAGCACCGTATGGCTGGCCAGTGCTTCCAGCGCCGGACGGTGCGGGGAGTCCAGCTGCTCGCCGTTGACATACACCTCTTCGCCAATGCGCAACACGCGTAACCCACCCAGTCGCGCCAGCTTGTCACCCTGCTGCAGCGCATCGTAAATCTCATCCGGCTGATACGGCGGCTCCGGCAGGGAGACGTCCAGCTCGTGGCGGGACTGGCTGATAAACTCCCCGAACCACTGGTTGAAATGCTGCGGCTGGTTGATCATTTCCAGCATCATCCCGCGCAGCTTATCCAACTCCTCGGGCAGGATATCGGCCGGGTGCTCGCGGGCTGGTACGTCCGGATCGCTAAAGCGATGGCTGCCCAGCTCGCGCTGCAGAACGTAATCGGCAAATCCGCTGATCATCTCGCGGCCGCTTGGGGCGCGGAAGCCCACTGAATAGTTCATCGAGTTCTCAAGGGAATAACCCTCGTGCGGGAAGCCCGGCGGGATGTAGAGAATATCCCCCGGCTCCAGCTCTTCGTCGATGATGCCGACGAAAGGATCTACCTGCAGCAGGTCAGGGTGCGGGCAGTGCTGCTTCATCGGCACCTTCTCACCTACGCGCCAGCGGCGGCGACCGGTACCCTGAATGATAAACACGTCGTACTGATCCAGATGCGGGCCAACGCCGCCGCCCGGCACGGAGAAGGAGATCATCAGATCGTCCATCCGCCAGTCGGGCAGGGCGCGGAACGGTTGCATCAGGGCTGCGGCGGGCTGGTGCCAGTGATTGACCGCCTGCACCAGCAGGGACCAGTTGCTCTCGCCCAGGTGATCGAAGCTTTCAAACGGGCCGTGGCTGACCTGCCATTTTCCCTCGTTATGGCTGACGAGGCGGCTGTCGACTTCGCTCTCCATGGCCAGGCCAGCCAGCTCATCGGGAGAGATCGGATCGACGAAATTGGTGATGCCGCGTTTCAGAACTACCGGGCGTTTCTGCCAGTAGCGTTCGATAAAGTCGGGCCAGTTAAGGGCTAATTGATAATCCATATTTATATTCCGCAGGCTTTTACTGACTCGGATTATAACGGAAGCTCAGCGCCTGCGTGTGAGAATCACGCTTTTTTCACCCGGACGCTTTACTCTCGTCGCTTGTCAGATGCTGGCGGGCAAAAATTGCCTCCATGCGCGCGCCACCCAGCAGACTGTCGCCAGTGTCGATCCGGCCGTCGTACTGCTCAACAATATCGCGCGCAACCGACAGGCCAACCCCCTGACCGGGGCGTAAGGTGTCGGCACGCTGCCCGCGATCGAACACCTGGTCACGCTTGCCCTGCGGGATCCCCGGGCCGTCGTCCTCAACGATAATATGCAGCTCATTTTCACCCTGGCGGGCGGAGACTTCGACGAACTCCAGGCAGTATTTACAGGCGTTATCGAGCAGATTGCCCATCACTTCCATAAAGTCGTTCTTTTCACCGACGAAACTGATTTCCGGCGAGATATCGAGGGTGATGTTCACCCCTTTGCGCTGATAAACCTTATTCAGGGCCGAGGTCAGGCTGTCCAGCAGCGGGGCGACGGGGTGCAGCTCCCGGCTCAGCAGGGTGCTGCCGGTTCGCATGCTGGCTCGGTGCAGGTAGTATCCGATCTGCTGGGAGATACGGCTGATCTGCTCCAGCATCACCGGCTCTGCCTCATCGGCGCTCAGTTTCGCGCTGCGCAGGGATCGCATCGTGCTTTGCATCACCGCCAGCGGCGTTTTCAGGCTGTGCGTCAGATCCGTCAGGGTGGTGCGGTATTTGTCGTAACGTTCACGCTCGCTTTTCAGCAGCCGGTTCAGGTTGCGCACCAGACTGGTAAGCTCCCGGGTGGTGTTGGGGTCGAGTTTCTCGCGATGATGCTCTTCCAGCTCACGCACCTCTTTCGCCAGCGACTCGATGGGCCGCAGGCTCCACCAGGCGGCCAGCCACAGGAGGGGGATCACCAGCAGCAGGTTGGCGGCCAGCACATACACGAACCAGTTCCACACCGTATAAGAGCGTTTCAACTCCACCGGAATGGTATCGATGACCACAATGGTCAGCTGCGGCATCTGCATGGTGGCGGGGTAGATATTGACCGCCACCGAGTGGGTCAACTCGCTGTCGTCGTCGTCCTCGCGGATCTCGGCCAGCTCTTTCTGCATGTTCCGGTCGTTACCCACCAGCAGGCTGGTGGCATCCACATCCGCTTCCAGCTCGTGAAAACCGTTGGATTTTAACCACTCCGGGCGAATAGTTTTTATCAGCCAGGGGACATCGCGCTGGGCCCACAGCAGCTTGCCTTTCTCATCGTAAATCAGCGACATGGTCGGGCTCTGGCGATCCAGATGCTCTGGCATATCGATGGTGATCTTATTGTCTTCCCATTTTGCGAGGGTATAGAACAGATTGCTCTCCCCGCGCAGCAGCCGGAAGGTGGTTTTGTCGAAGCTGACGCTGTAGCCCACCAGCGCCACCATCCCGTAGGCCAGCGAGAGCACCAGCACCACCACCGCCGTGGCCAGCAGAAAACGAAACCGCAGCGATAGAGGCAGAAAGTGACGAAAGAGTTTTTTCATTTAGCGTAATTCGAACAGATAGCCCTGACCGCGCACGGTGGTAATGACATCCTCCGGATACTGCGCCTGAATTTTCTTGCGCAGACGCCCCATCAGCACATCAATGGTATGGCTTTCGCGCAGTTCGGCATCGGGGTAGAGCTGGAGCATCAGGGAATCTTTGCTCACTACTTTGCCGCTGTTGCGGATCAACGTTTCCATGATGGTGTATTCAAAAGCGGTGAGCTTGATCACCTCATCATGAATGGCCAGTTCGCGGCGGGAGAGATCCACCTGAAACGGTGGAATGGAGATCACCTGTGACGCCAGGCCGCTGTTGCGGCGCATCAACGCCTGCATGCGGGCGGCGACCTCTTCGATATGGAACGGTTTGGTGACGTAGTCATCCGCGCCGGCGCTCAGCACTTCAACCTTATCCTGCCAGCCTTCGCGGGCGGTCAGGACCAGCACCGGCAGGGAGACATCGTGGCTGCGCCAGCGGCGGATCAGCGACAGGCCATCTTCATCAGGCAGACCGAGATCAACGATGGCGATATCGGGCAGATGTTCATTGAGATAGTAGTCGGCTTCTTTGGCATCTTCGGCATCGTCCACCTGATGCCCCATTTCCTGAAGCTGAACCTTCAGGTGATGGCGTAGCAACGCATTATCCTCAACAACCAGTACGCGCATCATCGCTTCTCCCTAATATGAATGGTCTGAATAGTTTAAGCTGATTATGTTGCGACAGGGATAAACATTTCGTAAACCGGAGGGGAGGGAACCCTCTTTCCGGGCGGAAAGAGGGTAAAAAGCGTTATTTCAGCTCATCAACCATCGCAATGGCGCGGCCGATGTAGTTGGCCGGGGTCATCGCTTTCAGGCGGGTTTTCTCGTCTTCTGGCAGTTCCAGACCGTCGATAAACTGCTTCATGCCTTCGGCGTCAACGCGCTTGCCGCGGGTCAGTTCTTTCAGTTTTTCGTACGGCTTTTCGATGCCATAGCGGCGCATCACGGTCTGGATCGGCTCCGCCAGCACTTCCCAGTTGTGATCCAGTTCGTCGAGCAGGCGCTCGCGGTTCACTTCCAGCTTGCTCACACCCTTCAGGGTAGACTGATACGCAATCAGCGCATAGCCAATGCCCACGCCGAGGTTACGCAGCACGGTGGAGTCGGTCAGGTCGCGCTGCCAGCGGGATACCGGCAGTTTGCTGGCCATGTGTTGCAGCATAGCGTTGGCCAGACCCAGGTTGCCTTCGGAGTTTTCGAAGTCGATTGGGTTAACCTTGTGCGGCATGGTGGAAGAACCGATTTCACCGGCGATGGTCTTCTGCTTGAAGTGGTTCAGGGCGATGTAGCCCCATACATCACGGTCGAAGTCGATCAGGATAGTGTTGAAGCGCGCGATGCAGTCAAACAGCTCGGCGATGTAGTCGTGCGGCTCGATCTGCGTGGTGTACGGGTTCCACTGGATGCCCAGAGAAGTAACAAATTCTTCGCTGAACTGGTGCCAGTCCACTTCCGGGTAGGCGACGATGTGGGCGTTATAGTTACCGACCGCACCGTTGATTTTGCCGAGGATCTCCACCTGCTCCAGCTGGCGGTACTGACGCTCCATACGGTAGGCGACGTTAGCCATCTCTTTGCCGATGGTGGACGGGGTGGCTGGCTGACCATGGGTACGGGAGAGCAGCGGGATATCGCGATACTCCACCGCCAGGGCTTTCACCGCGTCGATGATTTTGCGCCAGTACGGCAGAACCACTTCCTCACGCGCGGTAGAGAGCATCAGCGCGTGGGAGAGGTTGTTAATATCTTCAGAGGTACAGGCAAAGTGAATAAATTCAGATACCGCGTGCAGCGCCGGGACGCTGGCCACTTTCTCTTTCAGGAAATATTCAACCGCTTTCACGTCGTGGTTGGTGGTGCGCTCGATGGTTTTAATACGTGCGGCGTCTTCTTCGTTGAATTCCGCAACGATTTTATCAAGGTAATCGTTTGCCTGGCTGTCAAAAGCAGGAACTTCCGCGATCGCTGCCTGCGCGGCCAGCTTTTGCAGCCAGCGTACTTCAACCTGGACACGGAATTTCAGCAGACCATATTCGCTGAAGATCCCGCGCAGCGCGCTGACTTTATCGCCGTAGCGTCCATCGACAGGGGAAACGGCGGTCAGTGAGGATAATTCCATAGTTCGCAACTCCGGGAGGTTAACAATGAGCAAGAATTTGTTTTGCCTGAGTCGTCAGGCGATTACGATAAAACATTAACTGCAGGCGGCCACCGCCGACCTGTTGCCACAGCACTGCGGCACGAATACCGGCCAGCAGCGAGGCACGCACTTTGGCCTGTACCTGCGGGCTTTGCAGGACGGCAGGGGATCCGGTGACCTGGATCCGCGGCCCCAGTGGACTGATAACATCCACATAAATACCGGCCATGGCGCTGAGTAACGTTTCTGACTGCAAATCAAAATGATCGAGCTGACGCTGAAGACCTGCAATACGATCGCCCAGGGTATCCATCGCCCCTTTGGCAGCGTTCAGTTTGCGCTCCAGCACCATCATGCTGAGGGTGTAACGCGTCAGTTCCGCATTCAGCCCCTGACGGTTGCTGGCATTTAACACACCGAGTAAGGTTTCCAGACCGAGGCGAAGATTCGCTTCGCTACCACCAAAGACGCCGAGAGTTGAACTGGGGTTCAGATCCACGACGCTGTTTAGCGAAACGTGCAGCGCGTCAGCATCGCAATGACCCTGATGCGCCAGCTGTTGCACCAGACGGGCAGACTGGCAAATTCCCGCCAGCGCCAGGGTGATGTCATAAAAGTTCTTCGCCACACTGGCTCCTTTCTGTGTGTAATCGCATTAAACCGCAGTCAGCGGCAGGCGTTGTTCGATAATACCGCCGCCGAGGCAGATCTCACCGCTGTAGAAGACGGCAGACTGGCCCGGGGTTACGGCAGAAACCGGCTCGTCAAAACGCACGTCAATGCGTTCGTCGTCCAGCGCGGTAATAGTGCAGGGAATATCGGTCTGACGATAACGGGTTTTCACCGTGCAGCGCAGCGTGCCTTTCAGCGGCTGGCGATCGACCCAGTGCAGCTGTTGAGCAATCAGGCCGATGGACATCAGACGCGGATGGTCATGGCCCTGGGCCACAATCAGAATGTTATTTTCTACGTCTTTATCGACGACGTACCACGGATCTTCGCTACCCTCTTTGGTGCCGCCGATCCCCAGCCCTTTGCGCTGGCCTAAGGTGTGGTACATCAATCCCTGGTGCTCGCCAATCACGTCGCCATCCACGGTGACGATTTTGCCCGGCTGGGCAGGCAGATAGCGGCCGAGGAATTCACGGAATTTACGCTCACCGATAAAGCAGATACCGGTAGAGTCTTTTTTCTTGGCGGTGATCAGATCCAGCTCTTCAGCGATTTTACGCACTTCCGGTTTTTCCAGCTCGCCCACCGGGAACAGGCTTTGGGCAATCTGTTCGTGGCCGAGGGTATAGAGGAAGTAGCTCTGATCTTTGTTGCCGTCAAGACCGCGCAGCAGCTGGCTTTTGCCGTCGACATCGGCACGGCGCACGTAGTGGCCGGTCGCAATGTAGTCAGCACCCAGATCTTCAGCAGCGAATTCGAGGAAGGCTTTGAATTTGATCTCTTTGTTGCAGAGGATGTCCGGGTTCGGCGTACGGCCGGCTTTGTATTCAGCCAGGAAATGCTCGAACACGTTATCCCAGTACTCTGCCGCAAAGTTGACGGTGTGCAGTTCAATGCCGAGCTTGTCGCAGACCGCCTGTGCATCAGCCAGATCTTCAGCCGCGGTACAGTATTCCTCGCCATCGTCCTCTTCCCAGTTCTTCATGAACAGGCCTTCAACCTTATAGCCCTGTTGCAGCAACAGCCAGGCAGAGACGGAAGAATCGACGCCGCCGGACATGCCGACGATCACTTTTTTTTGGCTTTCAGACATTGGAATACTCACGACATTGAACTTCAAGGCGGCGTATTCTATCACGCGCCCCCGGCATTGACACCCTCTGTAAACGGCCAGTTAAATTCGCCAATCGTCTCCAGCGGCAGACGATTGCCGGTGAGGTAGCAGCGAATACTCTCCGCAACCAGCGGCGAACGCAGATTGGTGGCGGTCAGGATCGTGTCGGCATCCACCCACAGGCAGCGATCGATATCGCTGTCGTGCGGCTCAGTGGCGCACATTTCGCTAAGCTCGATGGCAAACAGGAAGCGCAAAAATGGGGTCTTATCCGGGGCGATCCACTGATGTAAGCGGATGAAGTGCTGCGGTTCGGCATGAATACCGGTCTCTTCCCACAGTTCACGACGCGCGGCCTGAACCAGCGTCTCGTCAGCTTCAAGGTGGCCCGCAGGCTGATTCCACAGCGCGTTACCCTTGATGGTCTCTTCCACCACTAAAAATTTGCCCTCGGCGTGGACAATCGTGGCCACCGTAACGTGCGGCTTAAACATGATGTTCTCCTTGTTCGGTAACGTCCCGCCACTCACCGTTGGCGAGGCTATCCAGCGTGTAACTGCCCATCGCGTAGCGAATCAGACGTAATGTCGGATGCCCGACATGGGCCGTCATGCGACGCACCTGGCGGTTGCGGCCTTCATACAGGGTGACTTTTATCCACGAAACGGGAATCGATTTGCGTTCACGGATGGGGGGATTGCGCGGCCAGAGCCACTCAGGCTCGCTCACTAGCTCAATGCCCGCGGGCAGGGTAGGACCGTCATTCAGCGTGACGCCGTTACGCAATGCGGCCAGCGCGTCGTCATCCGGAATGCCCTCAACCTGCACGTAGTAGATTTTGCCGGTGCGTTTCCCGGGCTGGGTGAGCCTGGCCTGTAGCTCGCCGTCGTTGGTGAGTACCATCAGCCCTTCGCTGTCGCGATCGAGTCGGCCTGCGGCATAAACCCCCTGAATGGGGATGTAATCCTTCAACGTAGTGCGCCCGGCTTCGTCGGTAAACTGCGGCAGCACATCGTAGGGTTTATTGAACACTATGACGCGTGTCGCCTCGCGCGGTTTGCGCGGCCTGGCGGCTTGTCGTGTGCTGAATCGTTCAACCCGGTGATTTCTAAAAGAAGTTTTCTGCATGGTATTTTCAGACGTTATCAATTGCCGCATTATAGCCTAATAACGAATGCCTTTCATGGCGCCAGACATTCAGGTACTATCGAAGGGCTCATTACAAATTATTAACATAAGATCAGTAACAACCAGAAGCGCCCGAAGGAGAGGTTAATGGAAAGCAAAGTAGTAGTTCCGGCGGAAGGTAAAAAGATCACCCTGCAAGACGGCAAGCTGAACGTCCCACACAATCCGATTATCCCGTTCATCGAAGGTGACGGTATCGGTGTTGACGTAACCCCAGCAATGCTGAAAGTGGTGGATGCCGCTGTTGAGAAAGCCTATAAAGGCGAGCGTAAAATTTCCTGGATGGAAATTTACACCGGTGAAAAATCTACCCACGTTTACGGCCAGGACGTCTGGCTGCCAGCTGAGACGCTGGATCTGATCCGTGACTACCGCGTTGCCATCAAAGGCCCACTGACCACGCCAGTCGGTGGCGGTATTCGCTCCCTGAACGTTGCTCTGCGTCAGGAACTCGACCTGTACGTCTGCCTGCGCCCGGTGCGTTACTACCAGGGCACCCCAAGCCCGGTTAAACATCCTGAGCTGACCGACATGGTTATCTTCCGTGAGAACTCCGAAGATATCTACGCGGGCATCGAGTGGAAAGCTGACTCTGCCGACGCAGAGAAAGTGATCAAATTCCTGCGCGATGAGATGGGCGTGAAGAAAATTCGCTTCCCTGAACATTGCGGTATCGGTATCAAGCCATGCTCCGAAGACGGCACCAAGCGCCTGGTTCGTGCAGCGATTGAATACGCGATCACCAACGACCGTGACTCTGTGACTATCGTTCACAAAGGCAACATCATGAAGTTCACCGAAGGCGCGTTCAAAGACTGGGGTTACCAGTTGGCGGCGGAAGAGTTCGGTGGCTCACCGATCGACGGCGGCCCGTGGCAGAAGATCAAGAACCCGAACACCGGCAAAGAGATCATCATTAAAGATGTGATCGCCGATGCGTTCCTGCAGCAGATCCTGCTGCGTCCGGCTGAGTACGACGTTATCGCCTGTATGAACCTGAACGGTGACTACATCTCCGACGCCCTGGCGGCGCAGGTTGGCGGTATCGGTATCGCACCAGGCGCCAACATCGGTGACGAGTGCGCCCTGTTCGAAGCAACCCACGGTACAGCGCCTAAGTACGCTGGTCAGGATAAAGTGAACCCAGGTTCCATCATCCTGTCCGCAGAAATGATGCTGCGTCACATGGAATGGTTCGAAGCCGCAGACCTGATCGTGAAAGGTATGGAAGGCGCGATTAACGCCAAAACCGTAACCTACGATTTCGAACGTCTGATGGAAGGCGCTAAGCTGCTGAAATGTTCAGAGTTTGGTGACGCGATCATCGAAAACATGTAATCCAGATTCTGGGTTATATGCGAACGGGAGCCTTATGGTTCCCGTTTTTTATTATTAGCTTTCGAACGGTTATCAAAAGTTTATCAAAACAAGTTATCAAAACCCCACCCCAAAATCCTATATCGCGATTGTCGTCCAATCCTTCCCACGGTCATCATGATAGCCATCAGTCTGCTGCTGGGACCTATGCCCAAGAAGCTCTTTCGTGTTCACACCCTGCGCTTTATATAATCTTTCCGCTAAAGAACGCTGCTCGTGAAAAGTAGACGGCGTCTTGCCTTCTTCCAGTGGTATCTCTGCTTTGTCACGGGCCTTGCTGAAATTAGTTGTCAGCGTATTGGATCTAACCTGCGAGCCACGTTCCGCTTGAGAGGTGGCTCTGAAAAAATGAACCAGATAAGGACTGACGGCATAATCCCTGCAACGAGAAATTATATCCCGCAAACTCCAGTTTATTGCGTTGAGACGAAGCGATAGAGGGATGGCAATTTTGCTCCCTGTCTTTTCCTGAAGTACGTGCAGGTGATCATCCCAGACATCGCTAAACTTCATATTGGAAATATCACCGAGGCGCTGGCCCGTCACCAATGCCAGCAGCATTGCATTCCCCATATATTGATGGGTGCTGTCTGCAATATCGAAAATCCGCTGCCATTCCTCCAGGCTAAGGCGCTGGCGGGTGATTTTTCGGCGGGGTTTTTTGGTCGCTGAGGCAGGATCGTAACCCGGAGGAACCTCACCCGCATGCTGCGCTTCTTTAAAAATATCAACTAAGACCGTCCGAACTACTTGGGCCATTCGCGGCTGGCCGGCTGTGACATACTCATCGAGCAATTGGGCAATATCCCGGACATCCACTGATGGCAGCAACTTCATTCCGACACGTTCTCGCAATAACGAAACCGGTTTGTTTTTCTGTTTGAACGTGTTCAGTTTGATATCGCCAGTAGCCAGACGCTCTTCCTGAATTTTCCAGTATCGGTCGAGCCATGTTGATACCGTGATCGCCTTACCTTTACTGGTGGCGATCCTGTCGCTGATCGCCAGAATTTGCCGGGTCCTCTGTTCTGCCAGGCGCTCGTTTGCTTCCGTGGCGATCGCTACAGCTTCGGCCTCATCAGTGCCTAACGCATGGAATTTGCCAGTGATTGGATGTTTGTAACGCCAGTAAACCTTATTCACCTTCCTGCTGTAGAGGGGGTAAAGGTTCGGAACAGATACATTGTTTTTACGTGGTCTGGCAGCCATCGTTCAAAATCCTTTGCAGCAATATGGAGTCGTTCTTCTTAACTACCGGCGCGGTCAGTTCACCTACCAGTTCAGCATCTTCACGAACACGCCATAAGCGGCCCTGCTTCATTGCTGGTGGAGAGAACTGATTCTGTTTTGCATATCGTCGAAGTGTCGACAAGCTTGGAGGGTTGCTTCTGTATTTTTCAGCGGCCCACTCTTCAAGAGTTAACATCTGGATCATATGCTTTACCTCATAATGGCCCAGAAACGGGCCATTGGCTGAAAAACTGAAATCAGATTGCTGTCAGGCGCTGCCAGATAGCTGATACGTATTTGACCTGGTGGCGGGCGTCGGCCAGGGCATTATGCTGATCGCCTTCAAAAGGGATGTCGTAGCGCGAGTTCAGCCCAACAGCTTTGCCCAGTTCGACAACAGTACGAACATCCCGATAGTTCCAGTGCGGGATCGGGAAGGGCGTGTCGGCCAGTTCGAAAGCTGCTTCCAGAAGTGGGCAATCGAAAGAGCTACCATTCCCCCAGAGCTGCACATTCTTCGAGTCGTTAGCCGCGTTTTCAGCAATGAAGTCGAGGAATTGCTCCAACGCTTCCACCAGGCCGACCGTATCATCCACCACGATTGCAGATCGTGCTTCCGGCGATTGCTTCAACCACCAGAGGATGGTGCTGGCATCTGGCCTGGCCCCGAATGACATCGACGATTCCAGGCTAATCACCTGATAGTATTCAGCACCGGTTTTCCCGCTGGCCGGGTCAAAGAATACTGCCCCCACAGAAACGAGCGGCGCGCCCGGTTTTTTACCCATTGTCTCGAGATCCACCATCAGGTGCGTGAACATGGTTTCCGATTTTGAGGTATCTGCCCCCAGTGCCTCCAGTTCCTCTTTCAGGCCCCCCTCCATTACCGCATAGGTTGCATCGCCAGCCACGGCACCACAGTCAGGGCAACCGCCGCCACCTTCGGTACCACAGCCAGTGCAGATGGTTCCCGCTACGGCATCTGTTTGCGCAGCAGCTGCATCAGCGCCTTCGTCTGGTGAAACCGCATCACTATTTTCTCCTTCCGCCGGGTTAGTCTCTTCCATCTGCACATCGCTGGTGGTCTCCTCATTAACCGGTGAACGGTCATCATTTTCTGTTTGTTTTTCGTTCATCAGGCCTTCGATGGAGAACATGCCGCCGCCGAGGTTCGCGACCTGCGGCTGACTGGCTAACTCTGCTTTTTCCGCTTCAATCTTCTCGTTAATTTCTTTTTCCCAGCTAACCTCTGGGGTGTGGCGAGCCGCCGCCAGCACTTCCGCTGTAGGATTCTCGTGGTCGGTTTCGGTCAGGTTTGCGTGGATGTGTCCGCGAATATGCTTAGGCTCGAAATGAATCCCTTTAAAAGCGCTACGGATCAGCGCAAAAATTGCAGCGCGGGAGTAATCCAGAATACCGGGCGTTGCGCGCAAAGCTTCAGACCATTCTTTAAACGGACTGTCATTCGCAGCGACGATAGCCTTCGCCTGGCGGAAAACATCACTTGGAATGTCGTAAATATTGAAATCTGCTGACAGCGTTGCCAACGCAATCTCAGTATCGAGCCCGTCAAAGTCGGGTTTGTAGTTAGGGTTGCGATCGGTTTTTCCGCCGCCGCCCGGCTGTGCTGCTGGCACCTCAGGTTCAGCAGCTGGCGCAGGCAGCGGCAGCAACTCAGTTGCAGCATTGAATTCAGCTGTCATCGTCTGGTTAACGAACTCCAGATGCGCAACCGGGTTCAGGTGGATATCCTCCGGCGCGATGCGCACCAGGTTGAAGATCGCCGCGCGGTTCACTGCCAGAACGCCAGGCTGGTTGCGCAGGATCTTGCTCCACGATTTCCACGGCTCTTCTTTGTTCGCGATAATCTCTTTGGCGCGGCGCGCAATGCTGCCCGGGATTTCACGATGGTTGAAGTCCATCGGCAGCAGGGCGCAGGCGATTTCCAGATCAAGGGTGTCCAGGGTATGTTGTGTGTCAGCGCCGCGGTCGGTTACGTATCCACCATCAGCATTGGTCCCTGAGTCAGTGCGCTGCACGAGGTTAATGCGATTGCCGGCGGCCCACTCTCGCGTCAGGATCCCGCGGTCAATGTGTCCGGTGTTGAACCACGCTTTGAAGAACTGGATGACGACAGACAGCTCTGTGCGTTTTCCATCAACTGGGAAGATGGTTTTCAGAGCACTGACCACTTTCCAGATGTCGGGCTCATGTGCTTTCTTGAAGCCCTCAACATTTTCGGCGGCCAGAATAAGGTTCTGCACGTAGCTGTTATCCACATCCAGCTCAAGCTCCAGTATGGCCTTCTTCTGCTCTTCGTCGACGTGGTAGAGATACTGTTTGTCCGCGATGAACTGCGCCAGAAGACGCTGACGGAAAGGCAGGGTGGCGACGGTCGTCAATACCGGAAGTTTGCGCTCGCGGAACTCTCTTACCGCATCACAAACCGTTTCGGTACCATCTGCATCAACAATGCTTTCGCCAGTTTCGATATCCACGCTATCGACGATAGTGGTGTCGGTACCCTCAACAACTTTTCCGTCTGGATGAGGTTGCTGCGCAGTGCCGGCAATCACATTCCAGGTTCGCTGGTCGTCAGCCAGTTCGTAGCATTTGCACCAGGTGTAATCAATCACGCCTTCTTCAGGTAGATCGTTAACAACAGGCATGTCGGTACGAACAGGCTTGGCGTAGTCCTTACCGCGGCCAGTTTCGATACCTACATCTTCCAGCGCGACGTCCAGCTGCAGCGCAGCGCGTGACGCCGTATTGGCACTGAACCAGATAACACCGTCAGGTTTGCCGGATTTCTGAGTCGCCTTAATATGATAAAAAAATTCCATGGTGGAGCCTCGTTTGGGTGTAAGATACCCAACAGCTAATGAGCGCTGCTTAGGTAGTGGTCATTGGTCAAAACTCGATTCCGGAAAGCTTTGGTCGGCTGACCGGGTACTGAACCCGCCTTGCGCGGGTTTTGTGCTTATTGGGCGCTGGGCTTGTTCGCCAGCTGAGAGATAAGCACTCCGTCAAGTGCAACAAGAACCGGGTCGAACGTGGTATTCGACGGGATCTTGCTGACTGCGCGGATGACTGCTGAAACTGAGATATCACCTTCACGAAGGCTATATCCGCCGCCCGGTCCTCTGTGTGAGGTGACCAGCTTGCCGCTGCGCAGCCGCTTAAAAATTTGCTCCAGGTAGGAAACTGAGAGCTTCGATTCTTTACTCAGTGTGGCGAGGGGTACTGGCTTGCCGCAGTAGATTCTTTCCAGAACCGCAACAGCCTGTACAGATGCCATCACTCGTTTCATTCCAAATTCCATAATGGATCCCTTCAGGGCCAGTCAGGCCATTGGTCAAAACTCGATTAAAAATGTAACGCTGGCTGTTGGTCGTCAGCCGGTTTGTACGGGTAACACTGTCCTTTAACGTGCTGCTCTGCGGCAGCTGCTTCACAAACCGCCTCGGTCTTATAAACCCCGAGCATGATGTCTGAGCATTCCCCGGTGAGGGCGCAGACGTTAACGATTAAGGCGAAAAGCGAGTTCATGCGTTGAGCTCTGGATTGCCTTTTTGCGCCATGAAGTAGCAGAACTTGCGGATCAGGACTTCAACAATGTTGAGGCGAATAGCCTGCTGTTTAACGGGATTACGTGCGTAGTCGATCATGGTTATCTCCTGTTTAATTTTGCCTGTCGTATCGCGGCCCTAACTTCAGTGCTATTGTGGTAATTCCCATACTGTAACGAGGGAATTAACTGTGGAAAAAGAAGAGAAGGTCTTGTATTTAACTCGCCTAGCGGTTGATACATATAACTCCTACCGTTCTGCTCAAATCTCATCCGGTCGAAATCTTTCAGACCAACACGATCCTGTTGAAGAGATTGAAAAACTCTATGTAAAATTCGAAGTCTTTCTTAACCAGAAGCTCGCAGAAGACGAATGGAAATAGGGTTATATGCTTTCCAGCCAGACCCATTTCTCCAGAGTGAGCCTTTGCAATGTGCATAAAGCTCACTCTTTCTGATGTCCATGTAATCCACAATTTTTACTCCTATATCAGCCTGTAACGCTGGCAAGCGGAACGGTACTATCTGCTGCGCATTGTTTGTATGTGCTTTGCTGGCGCCCCAGCTGCGGTGGTCAGTCGCTTCTCCGCCTGAAAAACTCGATAAACTCAGCAAATAGCTGGTTCACCGCAAAGCACATTCTCTGGTCATCTCATCCGGTGTTTCATATGCCGCCGGCAGCTACTACGTGGGCGTCCTGCCTGGATGACTGAATTTGTGAAATCAGACTACAAATAAATTTGTCATCAGTCAAACTGATTATGACATATTTTATTTCAATGATTGTTTTAGAAGGGGTTTTAGGTTGGCGGGATACAAAAAAAACGCCGCTAAAAGCGGCGTTTTTGTTCTGTCTTAGTCTTTGTTCGGCGTCGGTTCTATTTTTCTTTTGCTCAAGAACTCTGCCATAAACCTATCGAGCTCTTCGAGGCGATCACTAGCCAACTGAACGAAGCGTGTTTGCTCTACCTCTGGAAGCTGATCAAACACCTCTAACAAAGCAGCCTGCTTTTCAGTTAACACAGTTTTGCTAGCTGTAGTGGCCTTAAGTTGAGCCTCTTCTTCATCAGTCATAAAAAACCAATATAGTGGTTTTCCAAGGGCTTGAGGGAATAATGCAAGCTTTTCCTTGCGAGGAAAGTTACCTGTATTACACCAGTTACTGACTGTTTGAGAATTGACGCCAACTCTTCTGCCTAACTCAGATTGAGATATGCCAGCTTCCTCAAGAGCTCTTAATAGTCGTTCTTCGAAGTTCATATTCGGATCCAAATTAAACCTATCAGCAAGCATACAAAGTTTCTTTTCAGTTGTGATTGATTAAGTTTCTTGACATTGACAAATTATTTATCAATCATGTGATTCCTAAACTAGGAGGAACCATGAACGAAGCCATTCAACAAAAAATAATTTCTTTGTGTGGAAGTCAGTCTGAACTAGCTCGCCGCCTGGGTAAGAACTCGCAGACAGTATCAGTCTGGTTTCGCACACAAGTTGCCAGCACTGAAGTTCTTAATGCCTGCAGGGCTCTGGACTGGCAGGTAACTCCGCACGAGTTGCGCCCTGATCTGTATCCAAACCCCACCGATGGTTTACCTCAAAAGGATGCCTGACCATGCACTCGGTAACTTTTCAACATATTAACCAGCAGAATGCCGCTCCGCTGAAATCGAAAAATCATTATGAACCTCGCCGCAGAGACAACTTACGACGCCAGTCTATCTTGGCAGCTGTTCGTGAATGGGAGCTCACTCTTCCCGGGCAGGCGCAGGACGTTATTACGCAGCTGGTGGCCGAACAGTGGGCCCGGGAGGGTGGCAGAGGGATAACAGTGAACAAGCAGAACCTCTATCGCTACCTGAAAAACGAAACCAACTCCAGCAAGTACACGGCTCACGTCATGCAGCTCGCAAACGCGATCGGTTTGGCAATGCCCATTGAGATCGCCAGAAAGCATGGCCTTCGACAGGGTAAAACCGATATTGAGCTGGTGGCCGATGCAATAAAAGAGACCGGCGAGCATCACCAGGCAAAGTTGCTGGGCCTGCCGAACGCGAAGCAAGCGAAGGAGGGTTTTGAAAACCTACTTGCCAACGCTGCATTGTTACCCGGAGAGCTTGCCGGCGTGATGATCGCCCACCTTCAGGCCCTGGCTCCACTTTTTACGTAATCGAGTTTTGACCAATGACCACCAGCTCGGCTGGTAATACGAGGATTTAGATGGCCCGTATCAGAACAGTGAAACCTGAATACTGGACAGATGAAAAGGTGGTGGAGTGTTCAATTCCAGCACGCTTACTGTTCATCGGGTTGTTCAATTTCGCTAATGACCTGGGCTGCCTGGAACGATCACCAAAGCGCATCAAGATGCAGATATTCCCGGCAGACAGTATCGACTGTGAGCCGCTCATCTGTGAGCTGATCACTCATGGATTACTCATTGAGTATTCAGTGAGTGGTAGCGATTACCTGTGCATTAAGGGCTTTTCCAAGCATCAGAAAATTAATCGTCCTTCAGCCACAAAAATACCCTCGCCACTCTCACTCGCTGAGGCCGAAGTGAAAAACGAGGGTGGAATCAGTGAGGGCTCAGTGAGCCCTCATGGAGTTATCAATGATGGCTCACTGACGGATACGGATACGGATACGGAAGGGAAAGGAATAAACCCCTCTCTTAGCGAGCGCGAAGCAAAAAGTCCGGTTCAGCCTCATCAGGACGAACCTCAAAAGTCGAGATATCTCGAAGGGCTGGATGAGCCGATCGGTAAGTTCACCATGACCAGCGCATGGCTGCCATCCAGAGATTTTCGCCAGCGCGCGGCGATGTGGGGAATAGCTTTGCCTGACCCTGATTACCTTGCCACAGAGCTCGCTGAGTTCGCGTCGTACTGGGAGTCAGAGGGGAAGGTATTCACCCAGGTTCAGTGGGAGCAAAAATTCGCACGGCACATCGTGCTGGTGAGATCGAAAAAACAACCTGAAACCGGAGGTAAGGACAATGCAGGAGTTAGGGGAGAGCCTACAGCATCCAGGGCTGTTCAGCAGATTCAGTCAGCCCACGCAGAGTGGAGACGTCGCAATGGACTTGATGGCAACGGAAACGGCATGGCGCCTGTGGCAGGTCATGGGGGAAATATTCTCGAACCGGTGGACGCAGAAGAATGGGGCGGAGCCGTCGGCGCTCTGGATCGCCCAGATAGGTTCGATGACTGAAAAGCAAATCAAGCTGGTCTGCCAGCAGTGCATGGAACGTTGTGCCGCTGGAAACACATGGCCGCCTGATCTCGCTGAGTTTGTATCGCTCGTTTCAGAGAGCGGCGCCAACCACTTCGGCCTGACGTCCGACAGTGTAATGGGTGAGTATCGCCGCTGGCGTAACGAGTCCTACCGGTACTCAGGTAGCGATAAGTATCCGTGGCCGCAGCCGGTGCTGTACCACATCTGCATTGAAATGCGCAGAACGGGCGTGGAGCGCCAGATGACAGAGGGGGAACTGAAAAAACTGGCAGAGAAGCTGTTAACAAAATGGAGCAAGCACGTCAGTAACGGCCTTTCGGTACCGCCGATACGTCGCCAGCTTGCAGCACCGCAACACCCGGCAGGGCCAACTCCGGCGCAGCTGCTGATGGAAGAGTACAAACGCCGAAAGGCGGCAGGTTTAACCAACTAAATCGAGTGATGACCAATGACCAAACCATTAACCCAGAAAGACCAGGTGGCGATTTTCGTTCGCTACCAGCCGAACTGTGCTGTCGGCGACGTTTCCGAAGCGCTGGATATGTCAGGTGCAACAGCAGGCAAGCTGCTGCGCGAACTGAGTGATGATGGGGTGATAACACGCTCACGTAACAGCGTCCAGTACACCTATGCGGCGGTGCCGCATGCTGATATCCCGGATGTAATCCTTCCATGCATGGAGGAGAAAAGCGACCCGATCAAGATGCAGGCTGCTGAGCAGAAGGCAAAAGCGCTGGAAGAAAAAGGACTGTGGCGCCGCGCTGCAGCGGTTTATTCGGACATGTTCGGCATTGCCTGCAGCTCTGTGGAGGTTGCCTGGATCGCCAAACGCCGTAAAGAGTGCCTGCGCCAGGCGGGGAGGGCCTGACTGATGCCAAGACCAAAAACACACAGGGAACGCACCCTGTTCATCAGCTGGATTATCGAGATGGTGAAAAAGCATGGCCACGCTACGACCAATGATGTCGTCGCCATGTTCGGCCTGCACCGTACTACTGCCGAGAAATACATTCGGGCTGCCGTGAAGCAGGGCCATCTTATCCGCCACGGACGCTGCGGCGTCTTCCGCGACCAGCGGGCAGTTATTGACTTTGACATGGAGCGTTACACCAATCGTATGACGGCGAAATGAAACTAAAGATTGAGAATTAACTATCACCAAGCCGCCCGGAAAGGATTTTTAGGGCGGCTATAAGCGAAAAGCGGATGTTATGCCTGAAATAATGTTCCTTTAGTGTGAAGAGGATTTAAAGGAATAAGATAAAATTTACATGGCCGTCACCCAGTTAATCCCGAAATCCGGCCATGTAAGAACTTTCCAGGTTATGAAGGTAAGTTGATTCTAATTGTCATATTACGGTTAGGCCGTATTTAACGGATGTTAAACCAGCCAGTCGTTTCCTCAATTACGCGCCAGAGTTTCTGGGGTATAGCAAGTTGCTCTACGTCTGATGCAGCAATACTGAGAGCAATTTTTCCTTCAGCTTTGCCATCAACGAATTTAACCCAGTCTGGGTTCATAACCATACCCTGACCTACTGCCGTCAAAGATACCCCTGCTTTTACAGCATCCTCGGCCTGTTCTGGCGTTCGCAACTGCCCGGCAACAATCAGAGGTATACGTCCAGCAAGGTGATTGCGCACGATTTCGATGACTTTGGAGCCATTCGGTGCATCAACTGGTTTGGCTTCAAGTGCATTACCGAGTGATACATGAAGATAATCAATACCCTCATCGACCAGGCGGTCAACCAGCTGAAGCGACTCATCAATGCGCAACCCATCTTCGTAATGCTCATCCAGTGAAATGCGGTATCCCATCAGGAAGGGATCGGTTGCATGCTCAGCAATCGTTTTACGCACACTCTCAATGACGCTGAGCGGGAAACGCATACGGTTTTTAAGGGAGCCGCCCCATTGATCTTCTCTACGGTTGGAATGAGGTGAGAAAAAGTTCTGAAGTAAAAAACCATGAGCACCATGTAACTCAACACCATCAAATCCTGCTTCTATTGCACGACGAGTTGCTTCCCCGAAATCCTGAATAACAGTTTCGACTTCAGTGCATGTCAGTTCACGAGGGGTAACGGACGGTGCGAAAGGACCGGCGTCACCGGGAATAGCGCTTGCAGCTACAATATCCGAAACCAGTTTAGGGCTGGTTTTCACACCTGCATGGAATATTTGTAAGATTGCCGGTGCTCCACCGCTTTTAGCAGCAATAGCAAGGCGCTTTAAACCGGGAATAAATTTGTCGTCATACGCAGCAAACTCTCCCGTAAACCCAATGCCGTTTTCCTGAACATGTGTACAGCCAGTAATGACCAGCCCGATGTCCTGAACGCGTCGACGATAATATGCTTCTTCCTCATAAGATACCGTGCCGTCATCATTACCCGACCAGGTCGTCATCGGGGCCATCACAATACGGTTGCGCAGCGTCACACCTTTTCCAAGTGGAAATCTTTCAAGTAGTGGAGTTTGTTTCATGGAAAGTCATACCTATGCGAGATTTTTCTTGAAGAAAGGAGCCAGCTTACTCGCTGCAACCGTTGCACCCTGACCATCATAGAGGTCCATATGTGTTGCACCCGGAATGATATGCAGCGTTTTTTGGACAGAGGCCGAAGTGTTGTGTAATTCCTGGCTGTGCCAGAGCGATCCTGCTTTACTACCGGCTACAATCAGTAGTGGTTGTGTTAAATAGACATCAGCCCCTTCAAATCCGGTGAAAGACGCCAGCGTACTGATACTTGTCATCAGCATTTGATTGGTAGAAGTCGGATATTTTCCGCGTTCGGTCAGATAGTAGTCCGCAGCTTCCTGAAGATCTTTTGGTGCACTGGTATCACCCAATTTGGGTACATAGTTGACATAAACCGGTGCGCCGCCCGCTGCTTCTGCTGTACGCTGTTTAGCAACAGCATCCAGAGTCGAAATGAGTTCAGATTCAGATGTTGTTCCCTCCCAGCCTTTACGGGTCGCCGCTCCGACATCCACGGCACTGACTGTTGCCAGCGCTTTGATTCGACGTTCCGTCATTGACGCTTTAACCGTGATACCACTACCTGCACAAACACCTAATGCGCCAATGCGATTATTATCGACATAAGGGAGAGTCGTCAGGTAATCGACTGCGCTATAGAAATCGACAACGCGTTTCATGGGATCATCGATAAAGCGCGGTAATCCGCCACTGGCCCCCTGATGGGAGGCATCAAACGCCAGAGTGACAAATCCTTCTTTAGCCAGTTTTAGGGCATAAAGGCCAGCAGTCTGTTCCTTAACGCCACCACCTGGGTGGACAACGACAATAGCAGCGTATTGACGGTTTTCGCTGAAATCCGGAGGGACGTAGACGTTTCCGGACATCATTATTTCATTGTTCCGGAACAGGACGCTGCTGACTGTGACGCCATCTACGTGTGTCGTGGTGCCAGATGTACGAGGGGTAGGTGAGAGCAGGGCTGAAGCATGACCCGCCATCAGTAATCCTGCTGAGGCCACTGAACTCGTCAGGATAAAATTACGGCGACTTAACCCACCTGTTTTTTTACTCATTGCAAGACTCCTTCATATACATGATGGCGGCCCTGGCCGCTGAAAGAACATGGATTGTTTCAGCGGCCATCTTAATCTCTTTAGTATTGAGAAATTAGATGCTTAATTTCGCATGGGCTTAGAAGGAGGTTTTATTAATAGGGTTATAAGTAACTGAGTTCGATATGGACCAGGAAAAACAGTGCTCAAAGGTTATGGGGCACGGAGTGCTTCGAGCACAAGTGCAAATGCCGGAGAATGTTGTAGACGGCTGGGATAGTAAAGATGATAGGGAGGGCGCGGTGGACACCAGTCAGTAAGAACCTGGACTAACATCCCGTTTTCAAGGTAGTTCTCCACGGAATCTAGCGGCAGATAAGCAAGTCCCAGCCCATCTAGAGCGGCCTGCCTCATCATATTTATTGTGCTGAAAGTCGCTCGTCCATCAATACGGACCTTAATTTCCGTCTCATCCTTACGAAACTCCCAGGTATAGAATCCGCCATGAGTGGGCAGGCGTAATCTGATACAGCTATGATCTTTTAAATCACGAGGCGTTACCGGATGGTTTTTTCGCTTGAAATAAGAGGGCGCTGCGACCACTGCAAAACGGAAATCCTTGGCAAGAGGCAGGGAAACCATATCCATATCGACCTGTTCGCCCAACCGAACGCCAGCATCATAACGTTCAGCGACAATATCTTTAAGTCCGTACTCGCTGATAATTTCAATGTTGATATCGGGATACTCAAGCATCACCGGGGCGAGTTTAGGCCAGAGAATTGTATCGGCTGCATGTTCAACGGCAGTAATACGCACAGTACCGGCTGGTTTTTCTCGCAATCCGCTCAGCGCAGCTATCTCACTTTCAATTTCGTCAAAATGGGGTCCTATACGGGAAAGTAGCCGCTCGCCAGCTTCAGTCACAGAAACGCTACGCGTGGTACGGGTAAGAAGACGAAGACCAAGGTCAGCTTCTAGAGTCCTCACCGTGTAGCTCAGCGCCGACTGTGAGACACCTAACTGAGCGGCCGCTTTAGTGAAGCTTTTTTCTCGGGCCACGGCGATAAAAGCTTGATAATCGTTCACATTTTTACGGCGCATTTATTGACCAGGTCCTTTTGGATTAATATTTCTTTCTTATAAAATAATTCCTGGGGTGGAGGTTTGTCTATTGGTAACGATCCGACGTTCCTCATCCATGACAAATATCCATTAGCACTCACTAATGCTCAACTTCCGCTTTTGGCACAAAACGGAAGTTACTCTTCCCTTGTAAGCGGGACTCTGTTGGGGCGTATTGAACTTTACAGACTTAAACGAGCGCTTTGCACACAGTGCGGCAAGCGGGCTTATGCTCTCATTTTTCATAATTCTTATCGGCATTTTGTGTGCCTAAAGCATTGATCAAAACGGCCCATAGGTATACTGTATATTCATACAGTTAATGCAGCGGAGGCTATTATGAGAGTTGAGTTAAGCATTGATAGAACTAAAGAACTTCCTAAGGGCGCTGTCCCGGCTCTGGAAAAAGAACTGTTAACACGACTGCAGGATCAGGTAGGCGATTGCACCCTGGTTATACGACGAACAGGCTCAGATGGGTTAAGTGTTCTGGGCGGTGAAAAGGACGCGAAGAAGAAGGTAGAAAAGATCTTCCAGTAGACCTGGGAAAGCGCTGACGACTGGTTTTATTAATTCAGCATGTAATTAGTTTCCTGGGTGGAAGGGGAGGTTTGGTGAAACAAAAAGAAGAATTTCCAAAAAAGGGTTATGCAGTCATCAGATGTCACGATGGGGTTATCGTTGCACGACTGCACTCATTTCCTGAATGTGACCGTGCGCTGATGTACAGGCGAGGTGATGTGGTGTCGTTTACGCCGCTTCTGGATGATGAGATTGTAGGGTCGCCAACTCTCTTTACGCAGATGCTGGAGCGGGCAGGTTACCGTGTTTCGCTTAATTCTGTTAAACTCCCGTCATAGGCCTGAACAACCTATACCTGCTGCGCCACTGGAGAGATACCATGGCGCAAAAACCTTCCAAACAAGCACTTAAACTGGTTCCTTTCGGAATCAGCGATTTCTTTTTGCCTGCGCACTTACTGGTGACGGCATGAAGAAAACTAGCTTCATTCACACCCAGCTCACGACGAAAGAAGTGGACGAGCTCGAGGCCCGCTATCGCGCTAATGACGTGCGGACTGTGCGCAGCCTTGATTTCGATCTCATCCACTGGACGCTCACCGCTTATCTGCCCGAGGCAAACAGAGCCCCGCGTCAGGATAAGACCTTCCAGCAAAAGCTCTGGAGGGAAGCGTGAAGACATACAACATTACCCCGATGGGTAAGCCCAGAATGACCAGGTCCGATAAGTGGAAAAAGCGGCCGGAAGTTCTCCGGTACCGTGCGTTCTGCGATCACGTTCGGCTGCTGGGCGTTGAACTACCGGAAGCAGGCGCGCACATTACGTTTATCCTCCCGATGCCACCGAGCTGGAGCAAGAAGAAGCGCCAGGAGATGGCGGGGAAACCCCATCAGCAGAAGCCCGACAAAGATAACCTGGAGAAAGCCCTGATGGATGCCATCTATGCCGATGACGCCCACATCTGGGATTCTCGCGTCACGAAGCGCTGGGGCGAAGAAGGGCAGATTATCATCGGGGATATCGACTAATGCGCGCATTGCTGAAACCGGTCATTGCCCGAGAACTTGGCGTAGTGCTGCTGAAACCCGGCAGCGAACTGATGCCTATGTTCATTTCAGGGCGCGTGCTGGTGGAGAGCCAGCCTGCCAGTATGGCCAGCTTTGAGACCGGGCGGGTGCCTGATCTTCGCCAGCCGCTTGCGGCCAACCCGGCGCTGCGTCCGTTCTTCCTCCACGGAAAGGTGATCACCGCTGCTGGTGGGCTGGCTGGCCTGGAATACTGGTTGCTGCGCCACGGCGGCGGCACATGCCAGTACCAGCACAGCGACTACCACTATCACGAACTGACTACCATGCGGCATGAGCCCGGCGCAATTCTTCTTTGTGGCCACTGCGACAACCAGCTGCGCGAACAATTCACCGAGCGCCTGGCGGAGCTGGCGCGTCAGAACGTCATCGACTGGGTGCTGGACACTACCCGGTCGGCGCTGGCGATCGATAAGACCCGCGAGATATCCCTGCCTGAGTTGTGCTGGTGGGCTGTTCGTGTCGGCGTCACTGATGCGCTGCCAGAATCAGTTGCCCGCGAAGCTTTACGCCTGACAGCTGTGAAAGAGACTTACCGTGAGAGCGAGATCGTACCGGCGGTACCGGCCACCAGCATCATCGCCGACAAGGCCCGCGCGCTACCTGAAGTTCGAGCCATTAAGCCAGTAGTGAGCGTACTTGTGGATCCCGAATCCCCTCAGACCCTGATGAAGCGGCCAAAGCGGACCCGCTGGGACAAACCCAAATATCTGGCATGGGTTAAGACGCAGCCCTGCGAGTGCTGCGGCAGACCGTCAGATGATCCACACCATCTAATCGGCTGGGGCCAGGGTGGCATGGGAACGAAGGCGCACGACAGTCTCGTGATCCCCCTGTGCCGCCAGCACCATACCGAACTACATGACGATCCGGTGAAATTCGAGCGTAAGCACGGTACTCAGCCGGAAATGATAATCAGAGTGCTGGACCGGGCATTTGCGCTCGGCGTTCTGGCTTAAGGAGCAGTACAGGATGACACCACGTCAACGCCGCATTCATATCGAAGGTCTGGGTAAAGCAGCTGCTGCACCGAGAAAAAGTTACCTCGGGAAGTTCACGCCTCTTAAGAGTGTTCAGTCTGCATGGATCAAATCCTTGCTGACGGTCTGGGGCGAATGCGTCGGCGGTAAAACCCGCGCGCAATACCGTCTGGAGAATTTCAGCCAGTTCTGGTCTGAGGTTAAGCAATCGGAGTGGTCGGACACTCAGCTGTCGCGCATCACTGAGGCGCTGGGTCAGGCGAGGGAAGAGGGGTTCCGTGGCGTTCAGGCAGCGCTGCGTGCCCGGTCCATTCTGTGGCCGGTGACCCTGTCAGCGCTGATCGAAGAGAGCGAGCGCCGCGATGATGCTGACTTTATCGAGCAGATCATGCTGAACACCTTCGACCTGCACGACCCGGTGTATCTGGTTGGCCGGCAGTTCTATACCACCCGCAAGAAGATGTCCGACATCACGCGGGAGTTGCAGCACGTGGCCCCCTGGCTCACTGACGGCGAAGCGCGTAAGCGCGTGCGGTGGTGCCTTGAAATCTTCCAGGCAAAGGTGTTTCTGACCGTGTGCCGGCAGATGAAAACGGAGCAAAACTGAGAGGCCTCTTAAAAAATATTTCAATTTATGTTGAAAACGGGCCAGAAAGATGAATAATTCATTCATGCTTGGCAGAGCTGCGCCACGATGGCAGCGTCGAAAAGCTCTTATCAAACAAATTACGAAACCTCGCTCCGGCGGGGTTTTTTTATTATTAATAAATAGCAAATGATATGTATCTTTAAAGATGCAAGCCACGTACAGTGCGCGGGTGGTGAATCCCCCTCAGCGGTGGGGCGGCTAGGCAAAACGAGTCGGGTTTGAAGAACGCGGTTCTGTGGTCTAGCGCAGGGTCACCGGGAGGCACCCGGCACCACAACCTCAGTATCATCTATATCTAAGGCTGCCGATTGGCGGCCTTTTTGTTTTACATGATTCTGGACTGCTTAACACCGCTGGCCTTTTTCTTTTTCATACTGAGTAAATAAAGTTAGCTTTGTTGAAGAAAGGCGATTAGGCTGCGCCTGTGGTGAATCCCCCTATGCGGTGGGGCGACTAGACTTGGAGGTGAATGACGCGATTCTGTGATCTAGCATAGAGTCACCGGGAGGCACCCGGCACTACAGTCCAATTACCACAGATTTCTAAGGCTGCCGATTGGCGGCCTTTTTGTTTTATATGACTTTAGCCAGCACAGCACCGCTGGTCTTTTTGGTTATACTGAATAAATACACAGATAAAAATAGCTTTATGGCAGGAAGAGGACTAGGCTGTGCCTGTGATGAATCCCCCTATGCGGCGGGGCGACTAGACATGGCAAGTGAGTAGCGCGATTCTGCGGTCTGGCGCAGCGTCACCGGGAGGCACCCGGCATCACACTCAATAATGAGCTTCTTTGCACGGTTCTGATATAGGCTTTGCCGCCCACATCCCGCATGGATTCCGGTTAACATATCAGATACTGTCGTCTTGATAAGTTCTGTCAGAGCTTGAAGAGGGCGATCATTATGGAACCAGGTTTTTACTGGATACAGTACGGCGGCAGGGTTCAGATTGCTTATTACACTGACGTCGAAATTGAAGACCCTGAAATAGGCAGAATCATTACAGGTATCTGGCATCTCACACAGGGCGATGATATTTGTGATGACGGAGAGGCTGAAATTTTAGCAGGACCGTTAAGGCCACCACATATTTGAAATAAACACCGGTGCGCTTCAATATATGGTATAGACTTTTAAGCGGTGAATCCCCCTGTGCGGTGGGGCAATCCAGTTGAAATATATGTAAGTGTGCTTGCGGCTCGTATAACTGGTAACGAGTCACCGGGAGGCACCCGGCACCTGTCTTAGTATCAATACCTGGGTTTAATATTGCCTGCTTGCAAAAGCAGGCTTTTTTATATGCGCTTCGTTAGTAGTGCTATTATTTAATCGTGAACCAAGCCATAGCCATTAACCTTATATCCTGACCGGTCAGTAACGCTGCTCGACACAGCTGCAATACGGATGGTGGCTAGGCAACATGCCTACCTACTTAGATTTAAACTCAGTTGGGCCCGCTGAAAACGCGGGCCTTTTTTATCTTAGTCTCCCGGAACCGAGCATTCACTTTGTCGGTAATTCATTCGGAGAGCCTGATCCCTTACCAAATAGCACCCGCATCCCAGCGAGGTGAGAGAAATGTCCCGTATGAGCAAACTTGTCACCGGAGTCGCCCTTGGCACCTCAGGAGGAACCATCCTGAACGGCGTCCTCACAAAACTGAGCCCTGACGAATGGAGCGCCATCGGCGTACTGGCTGGCATTGCCGGGATAATCATTACCGGGCTCATTAACTGGTACTTCAAACGTAAAGTTGCAAATGCGCAGGTAAAGGCGCTGGAGAAGTACGGACCTGCTGTCAAAGTCGGAGATGATTAGATGCCAATGACCAGTAGCCTGCGTAACAAACTCATCGCCGCTGCTGGTGGCGGTGTAATGCTTATCGCCTCGCTGTTTCTCGGTGGGCAGGATGGCGTAGAAGGGCGTAAGTACGAAGCGTATAAAGACGTCGTCGGGGTGTGGACTGTCTGCGATGGCCATACTGGACGGGATATCGTGAGAGGGAAGAAATATACCGATCGCGAATGTGACAGCCTGCTATGGAAAGACCTCCAGCCAGCCAAGCGTACGGTAGACAATCTGGTTAAGGCCCCGCTGGGCGAGTATCAGCGCGCCGCGCTCTACAGCTTCGTCTTTAACGTTGGCTCTGACGCGTTCTCGAAGTCAACGCTGCTGCGCAAGCTGAACAAAGGTGATCACGACGGAGCGTGCGAAGAAATGCGTCGCTGGGTTTACGCTGGTGGTATGAAGTGGAAAGGTCTTCAGAACCGACGAGAGATGGAGCGATCCATGTGCCTGGCGGAGAGCAGCAATGACCTTTGACTGGAAGCCTTTGCTTTTACTGGTTGTTATAATGGTATTCGGTGGGCTTGCGTTCTGGTTCTTCGGCAAAGCTGAAGATGAGCGTCAGCGCGCCGACACTGCCGAACACAACCTGAAGCTTGCGAAAGACACAATAAGTGATCTGCAGAAGCGCCAGCGCGACGTTGCAGCTCTTGATGCGAAATACACGAAGGAACTGGCAGATGCCCGGGAAAATATTGATCAGCTTCAACGCGATGTTGCTACTGGTAAGCGCCGGTTGCAACTCTACGCAACCTGTCCCGCGGACGGAGCGTCCTCAACCAGCAGCCTGGGCGATGCTTCCGGCCCCCGACTTACAGGCTCCGCTGAGCGGAATTATTTCACCCTCAGGGAGCGAATAGCCACTGTAACAAAGCAGGTAGATTACCTGCAGGAATTTATTATTACACAGTGCCTGAAGTAGCTGCTTGAAACTATATCCCATATGAAGTTCACAAAAGAAAACCCTTATAAGCAGGAAATTCGGTCTGCTTATAAGGGCATGCAAATGCATATCGTTACTTTATTACCATAATTATTTCGCTGGAATATCTTTATAGGAATAGTCCTGGAAGAGAAGGTGCTTCATACCCCGACAGGTAAGTGGTAACATTAATCAATGCAAACGGATTAAAGTTCGTTTAAAAAAGAAAGGCTAAAATGTTAGCCGGTTACGCTAGTTAGGCGGGATACGACGCTAAAAACAAAAAAAAGCCCCGGTGTGGGGCAACTTTGAGTCAAACTATTTTTCTTCTTATGTGCTTCTTGCTTTCATAGCGCGGGGACAATAACACTTTCGTTAGAAATTGCAATTTATTTGCAACTTTTATCTATTCCGCTGACTTATGCCTTACTAGAAAGTATCCCCAGTAGCGGATAATAGGATCGATATGTCAGCCTAAGGTCAAACGAACAAAACACTCAAAGCGCTAGTTCGCAGCAGCTGTATGGCGGCAAACGCAGAGCAATGGCCTTCTAACGGTTCTCTCATTAGAGAGCCAGCTTAGCCTCTGGTAAAGGTTGATGAGAAAAGCATTACTGAGAGCGCCAATTCCGAGCTGGCTGTGCATGACCACAGAGCGAAGAATCCGCTAGGCGAGCGCGGCGAATGCATGAGTATGGTTGCCATTACAGAGCACACCTGATGATGAAAAACGATAAAGATTTTACGAGGGATTATGGTGTGAAACCAGTTGATTTCGCTGCTTTAGTAGGTTTATTGCGTTAATGTATGCTATAAGTCAACACATTCGACACCTTTTCTTTTTAAAGGATGCTTAACTTTTTTTTATGTATAGACTCAACTCACCACTCCTGAAATGGTTATGAGAAAGGTGTATTGCTTATTTATGAATCGTATTTCGCCTAGCGGCCCCGGAGTAATACGGGCTGGAATATAAGCAGTGCTAATTGAGATCATGTAGCAGCATGGTTTTTTTAAAAGTATCAGCGTTTCTTTGAAGACAAAATGACAATTGCCTGAAAACAGACGCATATGGATTGAGGCAAATCGATGAAAAAAGTTTTGGTTTTCTTCAACTCGCAACAGGTAGAAGTCATAAATGTGCTTAAACCAGTAACATCTATTATACGGAATTACCCAAATGGTGATGAAGTATCGTTAAAAGTAATGCTTACTGAAATACATTCATTAACAGGCGATCACATCGATATTTTTGTTGCTTCTGATCGGGAGCTGAACAAAGAAGAAGTAATAAGTGCAGTGAATAAATACCTTTGAACTGTACGTAAGCGGCATCAATGGTCATTTTCAGTTTATCGATAAGTGAGATGATTTTAGAATTCACAATTTAAAGATTATGGTGGATCCCCCTCAGCGGCGGGGCTAAGTAACCTGATGGCTCTTCTTCACTGGCGCTCATCGTGAAAGACTGAAGCAGCGAGTCACGGGTGGTTGACCCAAAGGCTCACCGGGAGGCACCCGGCACCATATGCCCAAAGCCCTTGTAGAAATACAGGGGCTTTTTATCGTCATCAACGTGAGCAGAACTAACTTAGTGGGGGGCTATGTCAAAGAATTTGAAAGCAAATTCTCTACGTATTCAGCGTATGCAATATTGATAGTCTATAATTTATATCCAGTTATGGGTAAGGACTGTTAATCAGAAATTGTCACCTTGCTTGAAAATGGAAACAGTAAATGAATCAGAAGAGGTAAAAATGAAAATTGAAGCGCTGACGCAAAAGGCAGAAGAAGACATTGCCGCTCTGATAGCCAAGAAAATTTCAGAACTACAAAAAAAAACTGGAAAAGAAATTACTGAAATTCAATTTGTTGCTCGCGAAACGATGACAGGCCTGGAAGGCTATGACGTAAAAATTAAACTTCTATAACCTCACCTTCTAAAGACAAGGTCGCAATAGCGGCCTTTTTTATTGTGCATCGTACGCGCATCAATGCAATTGATATTTATTATCGTTTGCGGGTCCTTTCCGGCATATCGGCTTGGTACGGGGCGGCGACCTCGCAGATTCTCGCTATTTATGAAAATTTCCCAGAAGTAATGTCCGGTTCGTTAAGGAACTAATTGATTGAAAATTAATAAAATATGATTTCCTAGAACCGGACATGCGTTTTTTGTTCATTTTACCGGATGAGACCGTCTTTTAGGTGGGAGAGCAGATCAGGAACAGATGAGGTGACTTGTGGCAACTCAGGTGGAGGTGGCGGAACATTTACGCCTGACGGAACGGCAGTTGCGCAGATTGCAAAAACTACCGGGTGCGCCAGTTTCAAAGAAACGCGGTGAACTCGACATAGATGAGTGGCGCTATTTCTATCTTTCTTATCTTCAACGTAACCGCTACTCACGTACGGATGATGGCAGCGATGATGATCATGAAGAGGCGTTGCTGGTTGCCAGAATTGAGCTGACTTCTGAACAGGCGATCGCGCAGCGTTTAAAAAATCAGATAGCTGAGCATAAGGTGATTGATACGGCCTTCTCCATTTTTGCGCTATCTCGCCTGGCCGGGGAGCTGGCATCCGTTCTGGACAGCATTCCGCTTTCGATGCAGAGACGATTCCCTGAATTAAATGATCGCCAGCTGGCTTATCTCAAAGAGCTGGTTGCAAAGGGAGCTAATAAATGCGTTGAGTCTGCGGAGAGGATGCAGGAGTTTGCGGATGAGTATTACAGAAATACAGATGAATAACTTTGTTCATGCGGTAAGGGAAGGGCTCTCTGTTCTGGTCAGACCCCTGCCAATGACTGCCGTTGAATGGGCAGACGATAACTATTACCTCCCGAAAGAGTCTGCTTATCAGGAGGGACGCTGGGAAACCTTACCCTTCCAGCGTGCGATCATGAATGCCATGGGCAACGACTATATCCGTGAAGTGAATGTCGTGAAATCTGCCCGTGTTGGCTATTCAAAGATGCTGCTCGGGGTTTATGCGTATTTCATCCAGCATAAGCAGCGAAACTCTCTTATCTGGTTGCCGACTGACGGCGATGCCGAGAACTTTATGAAGTCGCATGTCGAGCCGACAATCCGTGATATTCCCACCTTGCTGGCGCTGGCTCCCTGGTATGGCAAAAAACACCGGGACAATACCCTCAGTATGAAGCGTTTTTCAAACGGGCGTGGATTCTGGTGTCTGGGGGGGAAGGCCGCAAAAAACTATCGCGAGAAATCCGTCGATGTGGCGGGCTATGACGAGCTGGCTGCCTTCGATGAGGACATAGAGAAAGAAGGCTCTCCAACCTTTCTGGGTGATAAACGAATTGAAGGCTCGGTCTGGCCCAAGTCCATCCGCGGATCCACGCCAAAAGTCAGGGGCACCTGCCAGATTGAGCGTGCCGCGAAAGAGTCGCAGCATTTTTTGCGGTTCCACGTTCCCTGCCCGCATTGCGGGGAAGAGCAGTATCTGAAATTCGGCGATAAAGAGACGCCGTTCGGCTTCAAGTGGACGCCGGGTGAGCCTGCCAGTGTGTTTTACCTTTGCGAGCATAACGCCTGTGTGATTAAGCAGCAGGAGCTCGATTTTGCGCAGGCCCGTTATCTTTGCGGGGAGACGGGGATCTGGACACGGGACGGCTTGTGCTGGTTTTCATCATCCGGTACCGAAATTGATCCACCTGACAGCGTCACTTTTCATATCTGGACTGCCTACAGTCCTTTCACGACCTGGGTGCAAATCGTCAAAGACTGGATTAAGACAAAAGGGGATACCGGCAAGCGCAAGACTTTCGTGAATACCACGCTTGGCGAAACATGGGAGCCGAAAATTGGTGACCGCCCCGATGCAGACGTAATGGCCGAACGTAAGGAGCACTTTGGTGCCGCGGTACCGGAGCGGGTGGCCTACCTGACAGCCGGTATTGACTCCCAGCTTGACCGTTATGAAATGCGGGTCTGGGGCTGGGGGCCCGGCGAAGAAAGCTGGCTTATCGACAGGCAGATCATCATGGGCCGTCATGACGATGAAGCTACTCTGCTTCGGATTGATGAGGCTATCAACCGGACATATACCCGGCAAAATGGGGTGGAAATGTCGGTTTCACGCATCTGCTGGGATATCGGCGGTATCGATCCGACCATCGTTTACAACCGCTCGAAAAAGCATGGCCTGTTCCGCCTGATACCCATTAAAGGGGCATCTGTCTACGGTAAACCCGTTGCCAGCATGCCGCGCAAACGCAACAAAAACGGTGTTTATCTCACGGAAGTGGGCACCGACACGGCTAAAGAGCAAATCTATAACCGTTTCACCCTCGTGCCAGAGGCCGGTGAACCCCTCGCCGGGGCAGTGCATTTCCCTAATAACCCTGAAATCTATGATTTAGCCGAAGCTCAGCAGCTGACAGCTGAGGAGCAGGTCGAAAAGTGGGTAGACGGTAAGAAAAAGATCGTCTGGGACAGCAAAAAGCGACGAAATGAGGCGCTCGACTGCTTTGTCTATGCACTTGCAGCCCTGCGGATCAGCATTTCGCGATGGCAGCTTAATCTCGATTCTCTTCTGGCAAGTCTGCTGGAGGAAGACAGCGGGCGTAAAAATCACAAAACCCTGGCGGATTACGCCCGGGCATTATCCGGAGAAGAATAATGGCGACACAGGCTGTTCTGGAGGCAGCACGCACTGCATTACATGACCTCATGATGGGTAAACGGGTGGCAACGGTACAGAAAGATGGTCGAAGGGTGGAATTTACAGCTACCTCAGTCAGCGAGCTGAAAAAATACATTGCTGACCTCGAATCTCAGGTTGGCTCCACTTCACGGCGCCGGGGACCGGCAGGGTTTTATGTATGAAATTACCAGCTTTAGTGGGCCCAGACGGTAAAACATCCCTGCGCGAATATGCCGGGTATCACGGCGGTGACGGCGGATTTGGCGGCCAGTTGCGCTCCTGGAATCCGCCCATCGAAAGTGCTGATGCGGCGCTCCTGCCTCATTTATCACGTGGAAACGCCCGTGCTGACGATCTTGTACGAAATAACGGCTACGCAGCAAACGCCGTACAACTTCACCAGGATCACATCGTTGGGTCATTTTTCAGACTGAGTTACTGCCCGAGCTGGCGTTATCTCGGTATTAAAGAAGAGGAGTGCCGCGCGTTTGCCAGGGAGGTGGAAGCCGCCTGGTATGAGTATGCTGAAGATGACTTTTGCGGGATTGATGCCGAGCGCAAGCGAACGTTTACGATGATGATCCGTGAGGGGGTCGCGACGCACGCATTCAACGGTGAGTTGTTCGTGCAGCCCACCTGGGACAGTGATTCAACGCGGCTTTTCCGCACGCAATTCAAGATGGTCAGTCCGAAGCGCGTCAGCAATCCCAATAACATGGGGGACACCCGGAACTGCCGCGCCGGTGTCAGCATAAACGATGCTGGTGCGGCGCTGGGCTACTACGTAAGCGAGGATGGTTATCCGGGCTGGATGGCGCAGAAATGGACGTATATTCCCCGCGAACTCCATGGGGGCAGACCATCGTTTATCCATGTGTTCGAGCCGCTTGAAGACGGGCAAACGCGCGGTGCCAACGTGTTTTACAGCGTGATGGAGCAGATGAAGATGCTCGACACCCTGCAAAATACGCAACTGCAGAGTGCGATCGTGAAAGCGATGTATGCGGCCACCATTGAAAGCGAACTGGATACGCAGACGGCGATGGACTTTATTCTCGGCTCTGACAGTAAAGACCAGCAAAGCAAAATGACAGGCTGGCTGGGTGAAATGGCATCGTATTACACCGCGGCGCCGGTTCGGCTCGGTGGTGCCAAAGTCCCGCACCTGATGCCTGGTGATTCACTGAATCTGCAGTCAGCACAGGATACGGATAACGGTTATTCAACATTTGAGCAGTCACTGCTGCGCTATATCGCCGCCGGGCTGGGGGTGTCATACGAGCAGCTCTCGCGTAACTATTCCCAGATGAGTTACTCCACCGCACGCGCCAGCGCCAATGAATCCTGGGCGTTCTTTATGGGTCGACGCAAGTTCGTAGCAGCCCGGCAGGCCTGTCAGATGTTTGTCTGCTGGATGGAAGAGGCGATTGCGCGCCGGGTTGTCACGCTCCCATCCAAAGCCAGGTTCAGCTTCCAGGAAGCGAGAACTTCATGGGGTAACGCAAACTGGATCGGCTCGGGGCGCATGGCTATTGATGGCCTGAAGGAGGTGCAGGAGGCTGTAATGCTGATCGAGGCCGGCCTCAGCACCTATGAGAAGGAGTGCGCCAAACGCGGAGATGACTATCAGGAAATATTTTCTCAGCAGGTACGTGAAACTATGGAGCGCCGGAGCGCGGGTCTTAAACCCCCGGCCTGGGCGGCAGCCGCTTTTGAATCCGGGCTGAAAAAATCAAACGAGGAGGATAAAGATGACGCCAGAACTGCGTAATCTCCCGCATATTGCCAGCATGGCCTTTAATGAGCCGCTGATGCTTGAACCCGCCTATGCGCGGGTTTTCTTTTGCGCGCTGGCAGGCCAGTTGGGGATCACCCGACTGACGGATACGGTGTCTGGCGCAACGCCTGGTGCTGAGCAGATTGCCGAACCGCTGGCGCTCTTTGGTGATGATGAGGAGATGGTGCCCCGGCCGTCGCGTAGTTACCAGATAACGAACGGTATCGCGGTGCTGCCCGTTTCCGGCACGCTGGTCAGTAAAACCCGTTCGCTGCAGCCTTATTCCGGCATGACGGGATACAACGGGATCATTGCCCGCCTGCAGCAGGCCATGAGCGATCCCGGCGTTGACGGCATTCTCCTCGATATGGATACGCCTGGCGGGATGGTGTCCGGTGCATTCGACTGCGCCGACATTATTGCACGGATGCGCGATATCAAGCCCATCTGGGCGCTGGCAAACGATATGAACTGCAGCGCCGGGCAACTTATCGCCAGCGCCGCTTCCCGCCGTCTGGTCACCCAAACCGCGCGTACGGGCTCAATCGGCGTGATGATGGCGCACAGCAACTACGGCGCTGCCCTGAAAACGCAGGGCGTCGAGGTGACCCTGATTTACAGCGGAGATCACAAGGTTGATGGCAACCCTTACGAAAAACTACCGAAAGACGTTCGCGATGATTTTCAGACGCGGATCGACGCCACGCGCCGGATGTTTGCCGAAAAGGTTGCCGCTTATACGGGCATGTCCGTGCAGTCCGTGTTGGATACCGAAGCGGCTGTATTTTCCGGTCAGGAATCGGTGGATGCCGGTCTGGCTGAAGAGCTGGTCAATAACACTGACGCGCTGAACGTGATGCGCGAGTCACTTAACAAACGAAAAACAATCTCCCCTGGAGGAAATATGGAAAAAGTAACCACCGCATCAGCCGCAGCTGCGGATGCTATTCAAGCAACCGCGTCAGCAGAACAGACAAATACTGTCGAATCCGCTGCTGCAGTTGTTGCTTCCCCGGCAGAGGTCAGTGCCCAGGTCGCCGCAGCGGTGAGTGCCGAAAATGGCCGAATCATGGGGATCCTGAACTGCGAAGAGGCGAAAGGACGTGAGTCACAGGCGCGTGCACTGGCCGAAACGCCGGGTATGACGGTCGAAAGCGCACAGCGCATTCTGGCCGCGGCACCGCAAAGTGCCCAGGCGCGTTCCGATACGGCACTGGATCGCCTGATGGAAACAGCACCTGGTGCGTTGTCGTCAGGTAATGCATCTGCAGAAGCAGGTGACGATTTGTTAAACACCCCCGTTTAAGAGGCTCTTATGGCAACGACTGAAGTTTTTACCCATTTACAGCCGCTCGGCAACAGTGACCCGGCACACACTGCATATGCACCTGGCGAACTGACAGCCTCCACGCCGGCCATGACACCACTCATGCTGGATGCCGCCACTGGCAAGTTAACGGTCTGGGACGGCGCTCACGCTGGCGCGGCATGCGGTATTCTTGCCGTAGCGGCGGACCAGAGCAGCGTGGAGCTGGCATTTTATAAATCCGGTTCATTCCGCATTGAAGATGTTCTCTGGCCTTCAGCTGTGACAGATGAGCATATCAAGCGTAATGCGTTTACCGGCACGGCCGTCAGCATCATCTAAACCCTTTATTAACACTCACTTTCATCCATAAAAGCCGCCTGTGCGGCTTTTTTTACGGGAAAAATCTATGTCAATTTATACCACTGCCCAGTTGCTGGCGGTCAATGAGAAGAAATTTAAGTTCGATCCGCTTTTCCTTCGCATTTTTTTCCGCGAAAGCTATCCCTTCAGCACTGAGAAGGTGTACCTGTCGCAAATCCCGGGCCTGGTTAACATGGCGCTCTATGTCTCGCCTGTTATTTCCGGCAAGGTCATCCGCTCCCGCGGCGGTACAACTTCAGAATTCACGCCTGGTTATGTTAAGCCCAAGCACGAAGTAAACCCGCAGATGACCCTGCGACGCCTGCCGGATGAAGATCCACAGAACCTGGCTGATCCGGCCTATCGCCGCCGCCGCATTATTCTGCAGAACATGAAAGATGAAGAGCTGGCGATTGCGCAGGTCGAAGAAATGCAGGCCGTATCCGCCGTTCTTAGCGGTAAATATACCATGACTGGGGAGGCGTTCGAGCCGGTGGAGGTGGATATGCAGCGCAGCGCCAGAAACAACATTGTTCAGGTGGGTGCTGCGGCGTGGTCCAGCCGGGACAAAGAAACCTATGATCCGACCGATGACATCGAGACGTATGCGGTGAATGCCAGTGGCGTGGTCAACATCATCGTGTTCGATCCAAAGGGCTGGTCACTGTTCCGCTCCTTTAAGGCCGTCAAAGACAAGCTGGATACCCGCCGCGGCTCTAACTCCGAGCTGGAAACCGCACTCAAGGATCTCGGTCAGGCGGTTTCCTACAAAGGTATGTACGGCGATGTGGCAATCGTCGTGTATGCCGGTCAGTACGTTGAAGGGGGTGTGCAGAAGAATTACCTGCCAGATAACACTATGGTACTGGGTAACACACAGGCGCGCGGTCTGCGGACCTATGGCTGTATCCAGGATGTGGACGCGCAGCGCGAGGGCATTAACGCCTCTGCACGCTATCCAAAAAACTGGGTGCAGACCGGTGACCCGGCCCGTGAATTCACCATGATCCAGTCCGCGCCGCTGATGCTGCTGGCAGACGCGGACGAGTTTGTGTCCGTCAAACTCGCGTAACTTCCACCCGGTGGCCCTTCGGGGCCAATTTTTCGGAGTAGCTTCCATGACTGAAAAAGAGACACTCATCGCCCGGCTGAAAGAGCTGGGCAAAATGCTGGGCCGTGACGTGAATACCAGCGGCACCATCCAGGAGCTGTCGATGCGTATTGCTGAGCTTGAAGAGGAGCTGGATGGAGATGCCGGTTCGGTTGACGGTGAAAATGGAGAGGAGAATGCTTCCGGCAGCACCGACAGCACCGACAGCACCGACAGCACCGACGGTGATATTGCTGATGCGGTGAAAGAAAAAACGAAAGCGACCACAACCGATGACCGGGTAACAGTAGAAACGCTGGCAACCCTGCATATTGACGCGCTGCATGCCACGCGTAACGAACCGGTCTCCATCGTTGAGCCCGGCGTGATCATTCGCGTATCCGAACAGGATGCAGACGAGCTGATCGCAAAGGGGCTGGCCAGAGAAGTCTGAAGGGGACCGCATGGCTGATTTCGATAATCTCTTTGACGAGGCCATGTCGCGAGCGGATGGCGCTATCCGCAGTGTGATGGGCGCAAAGGCAAAGGTGATGTCAGGCGCTTTGTCAGGTGTCACCCTGATGGGCGTTTTCGATGATCCAGAGAATATTGGTTATGCCAGTGTAGGGATTCGGGTTGAAGGTACCAGTCCGACCCTGTTCGTGGAAACCGCCACTGTTCACCAGCTGGAACGCATGGACACCCTGATGATTAACGGGCGGGCTTTCTGGGTTGAGCGAATTGGCCCTGACGATTGTGGATCCTGCCATATCTGGCTGGGTAACGGGAGCCCGCCCGCCGGTACCCGCCGTCGTTAAGGAGGCTGCATGTCCATTAAAGGCCTTGAGCAGGCGATAGAGAATCTCAACAGCATCAGCAAAACGGCTGTCCCGCGTGCGTCGGCACAGGCCGTTAACCGCGTGGCAAACCGGGCCGTCAGCCGCAGCGTGGCAGTCGTGTCGAAAGATACCCGCGTACCGCGAAAACTAGTAAAGCAACGCGCCAGGCTGAGACGTGCGACGGTTAATAAACCCCGCGCGCTTATCCGTGTAAACCGTGGCAATTTACCGGCCATAAAACTCGGTACCGCCAGCGTGCGCCTTTCCCGCAAAAAACGGGATAAGAAAGGGGCCAACAGCGTGCTGCGCATTGGACCGTTCCGTTTCCCGGGCGGATTCATTCAGCAGCTTAAAAATGGTCGCTGGCACGTCATGAGGCGAACAGCAAAGCCCCGTTATCCGATCGAAGTGGTCAGCATTCCTCTGGCAGCCCCTTTAACCACGGCATTTAAAGCTGAGCTGCCGAAGCTCATGGACTCGGATATGCCCAAAGAGCTCCGGGCATCCCTTACAAACCAACTCAGGTTGATTCTGACAAAATGAAACACAGTGATATCCGACAGTTGATTCTTGACGCGCTGGAAAGCGCGATTGGTACTGACGCCATTTATTTTGACGGCAGGCCAGCAGTGCTCGAAGAGGGAGATTTCCCGGCCGTCGCCGTTTATCTCACCGACGCGGAGTACACCGGGGAAGAACTGGATGCCGATGTCTGGCAGGCCACTCTTCATGTTGAAGTCTTTCTTCCTGCCCAGGTGCCTGATTCGGAGCTGGATAAATGGATGGAAGCGCGTGTTTACCCGGTTCTGTCGGAGATCCCGGGGCTTGCATCCCTTATCACCAACATGGTGCAGCAGGGCTATGACTACCAGCGCGATGATGATATCGGACTCTGGAGTTCAGCCGATCTGAAATATTCCATCACCTACGAAATGTGAGGACGGTATGACCACACCTAACCCGCTGGCACCGACGAAAGGGGCCGGCACCACCCTCTGGATTTACACCGGAAGCGGCGATCCCTACGCCAGTCCCCTTTCGGATGTTAACTGGCTGCGTCTGGCAAAGATCAAGGATCTGCAGCCAGGCGAACTCACCGCCGAGTCAGAGGACGACACCTATATCGATGACGACAACGCCGACTGGGCTTCATCCATGCAGGGTCAGAAATCAGCAGGCGACACGAGTTTTACTCTGGCATGGCTGCCGGGTGAAAGCGGTCAGCAGGACCTGGTGAACTGGTTCGATGACGGCACGGTTAAAGGATACAAAATCAAGTACCCGAATGGCGCCGTCGATGTCTTTAAAGGTTGGGTGAGCAGCCTTGGAAAGACCGTTTCGGCTAAAGAAGTTATGACCCGAACGGCAAAGATCACCAATAACGGCAAACCCTCACTGGCAGAAGACAGCGGTACTGCGGTAATTGGCGTGACGGGTATCAGCCTGGATAAATCCACTGCAGTGGTTGCTGTCGGTGCGACCACGCAACTGGCAGTGACGGTCCTGCCAGCCAGCGCTTCAGATGCTTCCTTCCGCGTGGCGACTTCTGATCCGTCGAAAGCAACAGTGACGGTCAGTGGTTCAACGCTGACCGTCACCGGCGTGGCGGCGGGCACCGTTGAAATTATTGTCATGACCAATAGCGGTAACTTTGCGGCAATCTGCAAGGTGACCGTTTCCTGAATCCCGGGGCGTGAGCCCCGTACTCCGGAGTAAATATGTTTCTTAAAACTGAACTGCTCGAGCATAACGGCAGCAGCGTGACGCTGTACCAGCTGTCCGCGCTGCAGCGCATTGAACACCTTGAGTACCTGAAAAAGCTGGAAGCGGTTGAAGAAGGTGATTTCCAGACCGCTATCACTCTCACCGTCAAAAATGGTGCTTACCTGGTGGCGTTGTCGCTCTGGCATGGTCATGCGCTGAAAGGTACGCTTCCTGAGGGCGCGCCAGCGGAAGTATCGAAAATTCAGGATGAAGTCCTGCAGACCTGGCCGACGGAGCTTATTGCAGAGGCGGATTTTAAGGTGAAACTCCTCTCCGGCATGATTGAGCCGCAGTCAGAGAGCCCGGAGGGAGAGATTAGCGATCCTGCGGAACTCGTAACTGCGGAAAAGCCCTCGCCAGTGAGCTGACGTTCGTCCTGAAACTGGCGCGTGAGTTCAGTCGCCCTGACTGGCGCGCCATGCTTGCTGGCATGTCCTCTACGGAGTATGGCGACTGGAAAATCTTCTACCAGGATAACTTCTTTCATGATGCGCAGCTGGACGCCCACTTCTCCGGCCTGCTCTACACCATTTCAACCCTGTTTTTTGCCGATCCGGAGCTGACGCCTGCCAGCTTCAGCATTCTTTCACCTGCATCTGAATCCATTGAGGTAGCAGAGACGGACGACGATGCGCTGATGGCGAAGGCGGAAGGTATTTCTGGAGGTATACGCTATGGCCCAGACGGCAGTCGGTGATCTGGTCGTTAATCTTGACGTCAACTCGACGAAATTTAACGAGCAGATCAACTACGTCAAAAAAGAATTCAGGCAAACGGGGGACGCGGCGAACGATTCAGCTTTGCGGATCCAGCAGTCATTCAGCCGCCAGGAGAGCGCTGCCCGCAAGGCAGGCATCTCTGTCGGTCAGTATACCGCGGCGATGCGCATGCTCCCGGCGCAGTTTACTGATGTGGCAACGCAGCTGGCAGGTGGCCAGAACCCCTGGCTTATTTTGCTCCAGCAGGGTGGACAGGTAAAAGATTCCTTTGGCGGTGTTATTCCAACGTTTCGTGCGCTGTTGGGTTCTATCTCGCCAGTTATGCTTGGTATTGGTGCACTTTCGTCCGCGACGGGGGCGCTGTTATATACCTGGTATGCCGGCTCGTCCACATTATCCGATTTCAACAAAACACTGGTCCTCTCCGGTAACACTGCGGGGCTGACTGCCGATCGGATGCTCACGCTTGCGCGAAGCGGCCAGTCCGCCGGACTTACGTTTAATCAGACGAGCAAGGCACTGACGGAGCTGATCAACGCCGGAGTGCGTGCCGGTGCCCATTTTGATGACATGAGTCAGGCCGTGGCCCGCTTCACCGAAGCATCGGGTGTACCAGTCGATAAGGTTGCCGCTGCGTATGGCAAGCTGACAACTGACCCGACATCCGGGCTCATTGCAATGGCCCAGCAATTTCACAACGTCACCGCCGAGCAAATCGCACATGTTGCCCAGTTGCAGCGTGCCGGTAATGAAGCCGGGGCACTTAAGGCGGCAAACGACGCGGCCACCGCCGGATTCAACGATCAGACCAAATCCATTCGCGACAATATGGGGTCGATTGAAACTGCTGCCGATACGCTGAAACGCGCGTTTAAGTCGATGTGGGATGCGGCGCTTGATGTCGGTCGGCCTGATACCGCGCAGGAAATGGTGACAAAAGCAGAAGCCGCTTTCAAAAAGGCCGATGAAATCTGGAACCTGCGAAAGGATGACCGTTATGTAAATGATGAAGCACGTGCGCGGTTCTGGAATGACCGCGAAACGGCCAGGCTGACGCTGGACATGGCGCAGCAACAGGCGGGGATTTCCAAAGCGAATGAGGCGAATGCCTCCCGCGAAGCGGTAGCGGAATCTGATCGTCAGAAATATGCAGCACAGGCGCAGTCTAATTACGCTAAAACGCAGTCAGCGCTGGAGAAATACACTTCACGACAGAATGAGCTGAATAAGGCTCTGAAAGATGGGCGGATCCTGCAGGCGGATTACAACATCAACATGGCGGCGGCCAAAAAGGAATATGAGGACTCCCTGAAAAAACCGACGAAAGGCAGGACGCCTGGAGGCGCTAAGCTCACCGACAGTACCAGTGCGCAGACACTGGAGTTGCAGACGCAGCTTGAGGTTTTGCGTCAGCACAGTGATATCAATGACATGATCAGCCAGCAGCGCCAGCAGTTGTGGAAAGAACAGGCCAGATTTACGGTCCTTGAGCAGGCAGCCAGAACCAGGGCGCTGACCGAAGATGAAAAGTCCCTGCTCGCCAGCAAGGATAAGGTGCTCGCTCAGGCTGAAATCAATGCAAAACTGGGTGACCAGATCGTCACGCAGGAGCGCCTCAACCGTCTGCAGGATACATCGCAAAAATACGTTACCCAGATGGGTGAGAAAACCCGGGCGCTGGCGGAAAGCGCGGGGATGAGTAGTCGTGCTGCACAGCGCCGTAATGAAGAGGCTCAGATACTACAGAGCTGGAAAAATGGCGGCGGATCTGAAAAAGATCAGGGCTACCAGAAAGAGCTTCAGGCGCTACAGGGATATTATCAGGAACAGGATAAAATGCGCGGTGACTGGATGTCTGGTGGGAAATCCGCCTGGGCTGATTACGCCGATTCTGCGGGTGACGCGTACGGCCAGATGAAAAATGTAGCCGCCAGCACCTTTGACGGAATGACGCAAAACCTTGCGGACATGCTTACCACCGGTAAAGCAAAGTGGAGTGACTTCACCCGCTCAACGCTTTCGATGCTGGCGCAAATCGCCCTTAAACAGGCGGGAGTGGGGATCGTGGGCGCTGTCAGTTCGGCTATCGGATTTGCCGGGGGTGGCTATACCGGATCGGGCGGTAAATATGAACCTGCGGGGGTGGTTCATCGCGGGGAGTTCGTTTTTACCAAAGAGGCGACCAGCCGGATCGGGGTGGGGAATCTGTACAGCATGATGCGCGGTTACGCGTCCGGCGGACTGGTGGGTGGCGGCAATATGCCCGCTGCGGCCATGCGGGGGATCAGCGTTTATGCACCGGTCAGTGTCAGTCAGCAGGGGGGTGGCGAATCCAGCCAGGCGGACACCATTGGAACGGCGCGGCAGCTTCAGGGCATTGTTCAGCAGACCATCACTGACCGGCTTAAAAAGGAACTGGGGCCGGGTGGTGTACTTTACCCAAGGAGGTAGCGGTGACAGACACATTCAGCTGGGGCACCCGTAAAACTGCCCGTGGAACGGAAAGCGCCCGTACGCTTCAGTCCCAGTTTGGCGACGGGTATAAACAGATCGCCGGGATGGGGATCAATGACAAGTCCGAAGTCTGGGAACTTGACTGGACGGGCACGCGAAGCGAGGCCTCAGTGCTGCGTGCGTTCCTTATGTCGCACATTACAAAATCGTTCTGGTGGACGAACCCCTGGGGGGAGAAGAAGCTCTATCGGATGAAGGCTGATTCCTTCAGTGTTTCGTTCCCCTCCGGAAAAAAAGCGACAGTAGTGTTCACGTTCGAGCAGTCCTTTGCTCCCTGATTATCTTCAAATCCAGAATGACTTACCGCCTCCGGGCGGTTTTTTTATGGGGTGAATATGAGTTTCACGCAGGATATTCAGCAGCTGGAACCGGGCCAGCTAGTACAGCTGATTGAAATAGACGGCACCGAATTTGGCATGGATACCATTTTGCGCTTCCATGCCCACAATATTGCTTCTGCAGGCTGGTCTGCATTCGCAGCTGACAACCTGCCTGCCATTATCTGGCAGGGTCAGCAGTATGACCCTTACCCTTACGAGCTGAAAGGCCTGGAGCTGTCCAGTACCGGGGCACAGCCCACACCCACGCTTTCCGTGTCGAACGTCGGCAACTACGTGACTGCGCTTTGCCTCGAGTTCGACGACCTGGCGAGGGCGAAGGTGAAGATCCACACCACGCTGGCGAAGTATCTGGACGCGGCCAACTGGACGGCCGGCAACCCGAACGCCAGCCCGGCGGACGAGCGCGTGCAGCTTTTTTACGTCAACGCCAAAACCGCTGAAACGCGGGTGCAGGTCGACTTTGAACTGTGCTCACCCTTTGACATCCAGAACCTGCAGCTGCCCACCCGGCAGATCACGCCGGTCTGCACCTGGTGCACGCGCGGCTGGTACCGCACCGGCACCGGATGTGACTACAACGGGAACCGCTATTTTCTCAAGGATGGCACCCCCACGGATAACCCGGCGCTGGATATGTGCGGCGGCCAGATGCAGGACTGCGAAGCGCGGTTCGGGACGGGTAACCCGCTGCCGTTCGGCGGCTTCCCGGCGGCAAACCTTCAGGGTAAATAACCATGCGAAAAAAACTGATGGAAGCGATCCGCGCCCACGTCGCCGCGGAATATCCGAACGAGGCTTGCGGCGTGGTGGTGCAGGCCGGGCGGGCGCAGCAGTACATCCCGTGCCGCAATATTTCAGTAACGCCCACTGAGGCCTTCACGATCTCGCCAGAGGATAAGCTGGCAGCGTCGGAGCAGGGAGAAATCATTATGGTTATCCACTCCCACCCGGACGTGGTGCAGCTTATGCCGTCCGAAATGGACAGGGCGCAGTGCGACTGGTCCGGAGTAGAGTGGGGCATCATGAGCTGGCCGGATGGTGATTTCTGCACGCTGGCCCCACGCGAAGACCGGGACTACGCCGGGCGGCGCTGGGTGCTGGGCTTTGCTGACTGCTGGTCGCTGATCCGTGAGTGGTTCCAGCGTGAACACGGCATTACCCTGGGCGATTACTCGGTACCGTACGAGTGGTGGGAGCAGGGAGAAAATCGCTACGACGATAACTGGGAGGCAGAAGGCTTTATCCAGGTGGACCCGGCTGATATGCGTCCCGGCGATATGATCATGATGCGTATACAGGCGCCGGTAACCAACCACGCGGCTGTTTACCTTGGTCATCACGAGCACCAGGACAATATCATGCTGCACCATAATTTCGGCAACCTTTCTGCCCGGGTGCCGTATGGCAAGTATTTCCGTGACCGCACCGTTCGTGTGGTCCGGCACAGGGAGCTGATGAATGCTGAAGACACTCATTCTTGAAGGCCGCATGGCGAAAAAGTTCGGGCGCGAACACCAATTTCAGGTTCAGGATCTGCGCGAGATGCTGCGCGCCATGTGCAGCCAGGTTCCCGGCTTTAAACGCTACCTGTCAGAAGGACATATGAAGGGGATCCGTTTCGCTTTCTTCAATGGCAAACACAACATCGGGCTCGACGAGTTCGACATGACCCGCGGCGGTGCGGTGTACCGGATTTCAGCCATTACTGAAGGCTCAAAGCGCGGAGGTGTACTGCAGATCGTTATCGGGGCGGTGGCTCTCGTTGCCGCGTATTTTACCGCGGGTGCTTCGCTGACGGCGATAGGTCTGAGTACAGCTGCCGCAACTGCGACAACAACGGCCCTGACTGGACTCGGCCTGTCGATGATGCTGGGGGGTGTTGTTCAGCTGCTGACACCCCAGCCGAAATACAACGTCGGTGCCTCGTCCAGCACGGACAACAAACCCAACTACGCCTTTGGCGCGCCGGTGAACACCGTGGCTGTGGGTTATCCGGTGCCTGTGTTTTTTGGTGAGCGCGAGATCGGCGGGGCAGTTATCAGCGCGGGGATCTTCTCCAGCGACCAGCAGTGAAATTTATTGTCAGCTACAGGTCACCTGCGGGTGGCTTTTTTTATGGGTGAAATATGCGACTTCTCGAAGATGAAACCCTTATTCAGGGACGTAAAGGCGGTGGCGCTAAACAGCGCACTTCTGTTGAGCATCCGGATGACCTGCTGTCGACAGCAAAATTAAAAATGTTGCTGGCGATCGCTGAAGGTGAAATCCAGGGTGAGCTGACGGCACAGAACATCTTCCTAAACGACACCCCGCTGGCGAACGCCGACGGCAGCTACAACTTCACCGGCGTGAAGTGGGATTTTCGCCTGGGCACTCAGGATCAGGACTACATTCAGGGATTGCCTGAGGTCGACAACGAAATGTCGGCAAACGTGACAGTGACCACCACCGCGCCGTGGACACGCCAGTTCTCTAACCTGATGCTGGATGCCGTGCGTATTAAGCTGAGCCTGCCCGTACAGTACACCTATAAAGACAACGGCGATATGGTCGGGACGGTCACGGAGTACGCCGTCGATCTCTCGACTGATGGTGCTGCCTGGCAGACGGTGGTTAACGGCAAATTCGACGGAAAGACAACCACGGAATACCAGCGAGACATTCGTATTGACCTGCCAGCGGCCACTACCGGCTGGGCTGTGCGGGTGCGTCGCATCACGCCTGATTCCGTGGGTAACTCAAAACTGATAAACGCCTTCAAGGTGTTCTCGTTTGCTGAGGTGATCGACAGCAAGTTACGCTATCCCAATACGGCGCTGCTGTATATCGAGGTCGACTCCAGCCAGTTTACCAGTGGCGCGCCGAAGGTGACCTGCAGGCCGAAGGGGAAACTGGTACGCGTGCCGGACTCCTACGATCCGGTTACGCGCACCTACAGCGGCACCTGGTCGGGTGGCTTCAAAATGGCCTACACCAACAACCCGGCCTGGGTATTTTACGATCTGGTGCTGGATGAGATTTACGGCATGGGTACCCGCATCGATGCTGCCATGATCGATAAGTGGGAGTTGTACGCCATTGCGCAGTACTGCGATCAGAAGGTGTCGAACGGGGCTGGTGGGACCGAGCCGCGCTTCACCTGCAATGTCTACATCCAGAGCCAGCAGGACGCCTACACCGTTCTCAGCGATTTAGCGGCGATATTCAGGGGGATTACCTTCTGGGGCAATGACCAGATTTATGTGCGCGCGGATGTGCCGCAGGATGAGGTTGATTTTACCTACCATGCCTCGAACGTGATCGACGGGTTGTTTACCTACGGCGGCGGCAGCTACAAAAACCGCTACTCGTCTGCTCTGGTGTCCTGGTCTGATCCTCAGAACCATTACAGCGATACTGTTGAGAGTGTCTACGATTCCGACCTGGTGAAGCGGTACAAGGTCAACCAGATGTCGATGACGGCGATTGGCTGCACATCCCAGAGTGAGGCGCACCGCCGGGGCCGCTGGGCACTGCTGTCTAATGCGCGCGACGGAACGGTGTCATTTGGCGTGGGGCTGGACGGTTATATTCCCCTGCCTGCGGAAATTATCGGTATCGCGGACCCGTTCCGCGCCGGCAGGCAGAACGGCGGACGCATCCGGGCGGTAAACGGGCGGAACGTTACGCTTGATCGTCCCGCTGATTACGCTGCTGGCGATCGCCTGGTGGTCAACCTGCCGGACGGCAAGGCGCAGACGCGGACAATCGCGTCCATCAGCGCGGATAAACAGACGGTGACGGTCACCACCCCCTTCAGGCTGCCGCCTGAATCCGGCGCAGTGTGGGCCATCGACAGCGACAACCTGGCTATCCAGTATTTTCGTGTGACATCCATCCGGGCGAACGACGACAGCAACGGTGGTTTCACGATCACCGCAGTTCAGCATGACCCGAATAAATACCGCTATATCGATGACGGTGTGCGCATTACCCCGGCACCGGTCACCGTCACGCCGGTAAGCGTTCTTCCGGCACCGAAAAACATCACCCTCACCGAAACCGACCACATAGAGCAGGGACTTACCGTTGCCACCATGAATGCTTCTTGGGATCGGGTGGATGGTGCTATCCGGTACCAGGCGCAATGGCGCAAGGATAATGGCGACTGGATAAACGTTCCGGTGAGCAGCGCCCAGGGATTTACGGTGCAGGGGATTTACACCGGGAGTTATGACGTGCGGGTGCGAGCGCTGAACGCTCAGGATTCAAGCTCGCCGTGGGGTTATGCTGACACCACCTATCTTACGGGCAAAAACGGCAGGCCTGGAACGCCGCAGGCACTGGCCGCCACGGATGATGTCGTCTGGGCTATCGATATTACCTGGGCTTTCCCGGATGGCTCAGGTGATACGGCATACACCGAGATTCAGCGCGCCACCACTGAAGACAAGGCGAACCCGCAATTACTGGCTCTGGTGCCGTTTCCGGCCACGCATTACCAGCATGGCCCGATGCGGGCGGGCGTCAGTCAGTGGTACCGTGCGCGCCTGGTGGATCGTATCGGCAACACCGGCGACTGGACGGAGTGGGCGGCAGGCCAGTCCAGCTCGAAAGCCGGTGATTATCTCGACATGATCGGCGACACGCTTGAACAGACTGATGGCTATAAAAACCTCGTTTCGGACATTGCCGATCTGGATGAAGATATCCAGTCTGCGCGCGACGACATCACCGCAGTAACGACAGAGTCGGCGGCGACTAAAGCGGGCCTGGCGAAGGAGGTCACGGACCGTAAGAAAGCCATCACCGACGAGGCAACGGCGCGGGGGCAGGCGCTGCTGACCGAGAAGAACGAGCGCGTCGCGGATATCAGCAACGTCAACCAGACAATTCAGACCACCTCTGACTCGCTGGCGCAGCAGATTGCGCAGATTTCGGCAGGCACCGGCTCCCAGTTCGACCCGGCGAAAATATGGTACTTCGATTCGACGGTAGAAGGCTGGACCGGGAACGGGACTCCCATAATCGTTGACGGGTGGATCCGCCCGGCGAACCACGCCACCGATCCGTGGGTGGCATCACCGGGATCACTGGCTATCAACTCCTCGTCCTATCGCTTCGTTAAACTCCGCATCAGGAAAGTCGGTGCGCCGGGCTGGACGGGGCAGCTGCGGTGGCGTGGCACTGGTGGTTTCAACGACACCAACATGATCACCGTCGCCGAGCCTGCCTATGACGCCAACGGTATTGCTACGGTGGAGTTCGACAACATCCCCTGGCTGACCGAAGCCACGATGAATCAGTTCAGACTGGACCTGTCCACCAAACAGGACGCGACGAACTACTACCTGATTGACTGGGTAGCGGTCGGGCGGCCAACACCGGGGGCCGGGATGGCGGCGCTGCAGCAGGAAACGACAGCCCGTGTTACTGGCGATCAGGCGGAAGCCACGGCGCGCGAGACGCTGGCGACGCAGATCCGGGGCGGCTATACCGGTGACGATCCGTCAAAACTGGCATCGGGTCTGCTGTACACCGAACGACAGGCCCGCATCACGGCGCAGGAAGCGGAGGTGACGGAGCGGAAGAAGCTGGAATCGACCGTAAACGATAACCATGCAGCCGTTACTCAGGAACTCGCAACGCTGACGACTGAGCAGGAAGCCCAGGCCACCACGCTTTCGGGCCTGCAGGTGACTGTCGGCAAAAACACCGCCGATATCACGACGGTCACTAAAGCCGTTGCTGACAATAACAAGGCGCAGACCACCGCCCTGGCTGCGGTTAAGGCCACGACCGACCAGAACACAGCGGACATCAGCACGGAAACCACAGCCCGTACGGATGGTGACAGCGCGCTGGGACGCCGTATCGACAGCCTCAAGGTTGAGGTGGACGGTAACACGGCCAGCCGGGATGCCGGTATTGTCGGCAACGTCACCAATGCGCTTGCCAACTTCACCGCATTCTCGGATCAGCGCGTGACGTTTGCCGTTGGCGAAACGAAAACGATGGCCGAGATCACCGATGTCCGGAAGACCTCTGCGGATGCCACAAGTGCCGTGGCGGAGCAGGTCACTACGCTTAAGGCCACGGTAGAGCAAAACGGCCAGACCAATGCTGCAGCCATTACGCGCATTGATAAAGCCGTTACGGATCTGGAGAGCGCCACGGCGACCAGCATTCAGCAGGTCACGGCAGCTATTGGTGATACTAACTCCGCAGTTCAGACAACCAGCCAGGCTGTTGCTGATATCAACGGTAAGCTGAGCGCGCAGTGGGGCGTTAAAGTCCAGGTGGAGGCGAACGGCGTTAAACGCATCGCGGGTATCCAACTGGGCATTGACGGTGCGGGGGCCTCAAACTTCCTGATTTCTGCCGATACGTTCGCGGTTTATAACCCGACGACGAACGGTCAGGAGCTGGTGTTTGCTTCGACTGGCGGCCAGATGTTCATGCGTTCGGTGTTCATCCAGGACGGTTCTATCGACAACGGCAAGATCGGCAATTACATCCAGTCCAGCAACTGGGACGGGACCGGCAATGTCGGCTGGCATATCAATAAATCCGGGTATGCCACGTTCAACGGCGTGACCGTTCGCGGGACGATCTATGCCACTGACGGGAGTTTTAAAGGCAGAGTTGAGGCGACCAGCGGGAGCTTCAGGGGCACGGTTGAAGCGACATCTTTCATTGGAGACGTAGCTAACACAGGGGTGTTCCCCGACTCCAGCAACCGGTCGAATAATGCTGTTTCAACCAGTGTTGCTATGTCGTATACCGACTCCAGCAATAGCGTGTTGAATAAAAACGCCGTCGTAGAGTCATTGGTATATGTGCGAGGACTTACAGGTGCGGTTGCGTCCACCATTCAGGTAACTATCGCGGGTAACGTCCGCACGTTTACTTATGACGTGCCTGTAGGTGGGCTATGGTTCACCGCGCGGCACGCGGTGACCGGGATGGGTGGGCAGCGTATTGATGCCAGCATTGTCGTTTCTTCCAGTAATGCAACAGTGGCAATTTATGCACCAACTATCACTGTGACCCGCGGAACCGGCTCCTTCTCCTGAACCCCATAACCTCAGACCATCCAACCCAGCTCCGGCTGGGTTTTTCATTTTAAGGACATCACGAATGGCCACTATTGATGACGATTTGGCGAAAGCCGTTACAGAAGGTTTTCGCCAGGCGCAAACTGATATCGCCAACCAGGACCTGATCCTGGCGGGTACTGGCGATGTTACCGTAACCCTCGCAGACGGTTCGAAAAAAACGGGGCCAAGCTGGTCTAAGCTGATCACCGCTGCGAACGCGGCAGGGACCAGCGCCGCGGCAGCTGCGACGTCTGCGACAAACGCTAAAACCTCTGAGACGAACGCGAACTCGTCCAAAACTGCTGCGGCAACGTCTGCGACAAATGCCAAAACCTCAGAGACCAACTCCAAGACCTCTGAAACCAACGCCAAAACGTCTGAGACGAACGCAAAGACCTCAGAAACCAACGCCAAAACCAGCGAAAATAACGCAGCAGCATCATTAGCCGCCGCGCAGCTGCTGACTTCCGTCCCTTATGAAGAGGCACCATACCCTGATGTGTGGCTGCCTCTAAATGACAGCCTGAAACTTGATGCAGGTTTTGCACCATATGACACGCTGACTATTTCAGGGAAGGTGCTGGAGCTACCAACAAAGTCAGCAGCTTTTACCCGGTCGACGACGGCGACGTATATTGATAAATCTGGTGTTCTCCAGACCGCCGCTATTAATGAACCACGCTTTGAGCGAGAGGGTTTATTGATGGAGGGGGCTTCTGTTAATTATATTTTAAACAGCAACGATCCGACTAAATGGAGTAACAACGGGACAATTGATAAATTAACCATCACGGATGGTTCAACGCAAGCCGTGACATGCCAGGGGACAATCAACACGGCAACAGGTTCTGCCCAGCTACACGCAAGTTCAAATATCTCTGTTGCAATTGGTGATGCAGTGACTTTATCCGCCACGGCTAAGTCTTCCTTAGGTAGGCTTCGTCTTAGATTCACCCTCGACGGTACTCAAGTGGCTGAAGCTTACTTCGACGGTATAACCGGGGCGGCTCTGACTTCATCTGGAGGGGTTACTTATACGACTACACCCGGCGGGGATGGGTACAGTTATATCAGTGTCACTTTTACTGCAACAGCTGCTGGTAACGTATCAGGAAGCTTCTGGTTTAGCAGTACATCCGGAAACCTGGCTGTAGGGTCTGTCGTTTACTATCAGACAATTCAATGTGAAAAGAATCCAATCGCAACCAGCTATATTCCAACCGGTTCAGCAGCCACTACGAGAACCGTTGATACCCTTGACCTTCAGGCATCCGGTAACGTTGGTTACAGGCTTTCCGGGGACTTAATCAACCGGGTGGTTGCATTTGAACTTTCAGTTAACAGATACGTACAACCGACAGTAGGTTATGCAGATATTGTCACATGCCCTGGAGCAAGGAACGATATCATCACTCGCTTAACCGCTTCGATGATGTATTCGTACCGTGGATCCAGTGGTGCCGGAAATTCGGTTGCTTATGCATTTAGCCAAAAGATTTTCGCTTTATCACAGGATGTAACAGACACCATTACTGCTTATTTTAACGGAAACAGTAATGCTAAAACGCAGGGGCCAACCGTGGCGACAGGAGCGGCAACGTCACTAAGGATTCAAAGTAACTCCTACGTTATTTATCACATCCGTAACTTCCGTATATGGCATCGCCTGTTGACTCCCAATCAAATTAAAGGACTCCGCTGATGAGAGATTTATATTTGCGCGTCACCGACGACTCGCTGGTCCTGGCATCGTTAGACGCCTTCACAGTATTCCCTGACAGCCCGTACCGGGTGTGGGCATAAGGAGCACAACATGGCAAACAGAACAGATACAATCAGCCTGGCCGCTGCGGACATCGCCGGACTGAAATCAGCTGCGCAGCGTGATGTCGGGACGACGTCTGGTAATGTAATGGAGGTTGGCGCGTTTGGTCTGGGAACTACAGTTCTCCAGGCCATAAACCAGGAGCAGCGCCTGGGATTCGGTACTTACCTATCTAAAATGAAGCTTGGCGGCATTGATGATAACGCATCGGTATTGCTCGTCCCCTTTGATGCAAACACAGTTTATCAGGTTGTCATTCCCACCATTGTTGCAACCGCGCCGAGAATGTACTTGCGTATACTTTCTTCTGATGCTGGCACGAACGGGAAACTGTGCGAAGTTTACACCACCACGAACACGACCAAAGCGGCAGACGGCACGCTGAAAGGCGCATCGCCTATAGTGCAGATCTTCCATGATGGCACCGCACAGACCAATGACGAATCAGAGGGGTGTGTCGTAGCGCGCCTGGGTATTGGTGAGTATCTGGTGAGCGGCTGCATGGGCCTGAACGCCGATGCTGAGTGGGGTGGTATAGATGGCGGCTTTGACATCCCGAAAGACCGCAACAGACAGCCGCTGGTATGGCTTGACTATGAAGTGAATGCTGACGGTTCTGTACTGGTGAAAACCTACCATCGCACTCACCCGGGAGCCCCGACCTTCGCCCGCAACGAACGCGAAGGTTTTATCGAGGGAGACCCGATTGATATTCCTGCCGATCAGTTCGTTTCTGTGCGTGTTGAGATGCCTGCTGACAGTATCTATAACAAAAAGCTGGAAGAGGCGGCGCGTATTCAGGCCGAACGTGATGAGGCCAAAAGGCTGGAAGAAGAGGAGGCGGCGCGCGCGAAAGCCGAGCAAGACAAGCTGGAGGCTGAAGCAATAGCGGAACAGGAAAGACTAAGAGCAGAAGCGGAGGCTGCAGCCCATTCTGACGAACAGCCGGATGTTCAGCAGTAATTATCAATAGGCAAGCCTATCTTGATCTGCACTCACATTAAAATTACTGTATATAAAAACAGTATAAAGGAGTGCGCATCATGCCCCGCCGTTCCGACATTCACGCCGCATTTGTGGCCGCAATACAGCTTAACCCCAAGGGCTACCGGTGCTTGCGCACTGAAGACTTTATCCGCGAGTTGGCAAAGGTCCATTGGCATTTCAGCCGGGCCGAAGCCAACGAGTGGATACAGCGCTACCAGCCAGACTTCACGGATAAGACAACTGACGGAACCGACAATCACTACTGGATCCTGCGCAACATGGGGATGGTTCATTGATGGGCTTCGTATCTCCGGCAACCGATTATGTCGAGCAGCGTTTATCCCCGGCGAGTATCTGCACTACGAACGAAAGCCGCATCCTGGAAACTTCGTCAGGTTTTGCTGTTGTCGAACCGGTTAGCCGACTGGTACAGGGGCAGGTGCTGCTGATCCTCAGCGCTGGAAGGACGCAGTTCGCAATTTTCAGAGGTAAGGCGTTAATCACTGATGACGGCGAGGCGATCGAGGGGACAGCGGCGGAAGAGGTCGAAGTTATGGGCAGGGTGACGTACTTTATCAACAGTGTCGATGGTGATGGTGATAATTGCCCGGTGTAAGAAGCGGTGCGTAGTAAGGGGGATCAGATGATCCTCCCTAAGGAGTTTAATGTCCGCTATGAGCGAGGAGCGGACATAGTTATCAGTCATAGAGAAAATTCCATTTTAAGGCATATCAAACCATCAGACCTCCCCGACCCAGATAGAATATATCAGTTTCTGAATCATATGGGAGCAAAGGAGTTGAAGACTAACATTTTGTAATCGCCTAATAATTCACCGACCGAAGGAAGATTATAACTAAAAAAGTCGTATATTAAACACTTATGTAAATAATAAAACGCCCTCTATCAGAGCGGGCGTTTCGAGTTGCACTCTAAAAACTAAAATTCTTGTTAGCACTAATACACTGAACGCCTCTCATCCATCGATTCAAATAAATTTCCTATTTCGACAGGTAAAAACTGAGGGAATTCTGCAATAACTTCAGCCAACCCAAGTTTCAGAGCTGAATCTCCCTGCCCCCGTGAGATAGCACGAAGCTCAGTAAATTTACTCTGGATAAGAGTTTCATAATTATGCCCTTGATGGAGCAAAAATGCCTGTGGATAATTGAGTTGATAACCGTTTTCCAGCGTGACCGGAACAAGATTATTCAGGGTAATTTCCAGTGCAGTTAGGAAATTGTCAATCAGTATCTGACATTCTGATTCGGTTAAGTATGCTGCATCTGGGTAAGATACCTGAGTCGACACCCCAAAATCCAGATAGGTTGCCTTACCGTATCTGATTAACGCCAAAACTATGTATAACGGATCTAAAAGGTAGTTTTCAATGGCATAGCGTCTACCTTCGCCCAGAACCAAAATAGTATCTCTGGCAACATTACCCTCATCAAAGTCTATTATCCCCCAAACTAAATCATTGCCAGAATCTCGAAGCTTTTCCACTATATTGATAACATCCGTACAATTTGATGTACCGCTATGTGGCTCCATAAAAATAGGTTGATAGTTAAATTTACGCCTACGGTTTAGAGTGTCAAATAATTTTTCGAAATATATCACATCATATTTACTTTCAACAAAAACCTGACGTCTTTTTTCATAAGATACCCGAAGAAAATCGATTCCATAAGTTAAAATTGTTACAGCTTTTCCAGGGCTTATCATCGCCGGAATTTTTGAATCCCGACTAATTTCATACACACTGTTATCTGGGGCGATTGCGACTGTTGTAGGTGAATGGGTTGTCAGAATAACTTTAACACCGGCGCGCTCAACGATTGTCTCAATTAGCGTTTCAATCATCAAGTGCGAATACTGCGGATGTAATGGTGCGTCAGGTTCATCCAGAAGCAGTAACTCAGGACGCACGCCACCTTCCCCGATATTATAAATAGCCAGCGCAAGGGACATTAGTACTTTTTCACCAGACGATAAGTCGTTTACTGATATATCATTCCCAGTCGTTCTGTCTACAAGTTTTAAAGTATATGCGAGTTCAGGGCTTGAAATCCCTGGACTAGGAAATTCGTAGGGTAGTCTTGCTTTTTCCAAAATCTCATTAATTAGGGTCCATGGTGCAGGACCAAATTTTTTAATGAAGCTTTCATCATCTAAAACAGGATATTTATCTGTTTTTTCTTCTGTATTGAGAAATTTGTTAAACTTATTTCTCTCCCAGCGCATATGATAACCTTTGAAAATCATTGCGCATTGAGTAAAAAACAAAGATCCGTCATTACCCTCTGAAAAACTCATATTATCGAATATATCACTTTCAATAATATCTTCCAGATTCTTATTTGTTTTCTTTAAAACCATCTGTAAAACAGAATCACGTGGCGAATTTTGGCCGAAGTGTGGAGTAATATACTCACTAAAAATATCATTAAAAATACGTTGACCTAAAAAGTGCTGTTTGTAATGCTGAATTATCTGGTCTATTTGGCTCCACCATGAACGCGCAGCCTGAACAAGTTGATGTGATTCACAGCGGTCGTTAATCTGCGGATTAAGAGCATTATATCCAACATGCAAAATATTAGTCAGATTTTGTCCATCAGATATCACCTCTGAAATCTGTCGATTGGCAATGGCTTCAAGTAAATGGCTTTTGCCACTGCCATTTCTTCCGGTTAATATGCAAAAATCTGGAATATCAAATTCTAAACCAGCGGGTATTGACTTATATTCTTTAACGATCCTAATTCTCATTTGTATTCCTTTATTATAACGGAAAGTTTATTTTGCCCATCATAATTAAAAATATATTTTAAGTCACTAGAAAAAATTCTAGTCAAGGATTATTTTTGATGCTTACCGCGCTGTGCTGCATTTATTGCTCAGGTGTTATGAGTTGCAACCTCTTAATACATGAGGTTATACGCTTCTGCCCTGCCAGTTTCTGTAATAACAGGAATCCATTGATCTACTGCGGGAAGATTGCCCAGAGCACAGCGTGACAGCCTTTCTACTCTCATCATCTAGGTAAAAGCGCTCCTGTAATGATCGTGGCACCTGTTATCTACAACCCTTTTATAGCATTTATTTAGAAAGCGAGAATCCAGCATGCCGTGCTCTGTGGTTTTGTTTCTTGGCAACAGGACAGCAGTACTGACCAGCTCCCAATAGTTTTAGCAACATCCGCTTCTGGCACTTAACAGACAAATAGTTATGAGCGAGTAAGGCACTCTTAGCCTTTAAAAGTGGTTATCAAAACTCTAAGCATTTATCGCAAAAACAAAGGGTTATAAAGCAGGTCAAGCAACCCATGAAATCTGTTTTTGTGTTATCATTCGTATGGAAATTAATGGCTTACAACGATTGCGTGGAACTACTGCTGCGTCATATGGAATGGTTCGAAGCCGCAGACCTGATCGTTAAAGGTATGGAAGGCGCGATTAACGCCAAAACCGTAACTTACGATTTCGAACGTCTGATGGAAGGCGCTAAGCTGCTGAAATGTTCAGAGTTTGGTGACGCGATCATCGCGAACATGTAATCTGAATCTCGGGTTATATGAAAACGGGAGCCGATGGGCTCCCGTTTTTTTTATTCATAGCCCTCAAACGGTTATCAACATCAAGATAGCTTCAGGGATGATGGGTTCGTAAATATTTTAAACAGGGTCATCTAATGCGTACCGCAAATATCCGTGCAATGATCGGAGGAACTCTTTTACTGATGTCAATCTTAGTCCCCGCGTCGGCTGCTCAGTCTCCGACCAGGGCTTCAGAACAACCAAACTCGCAGCGCATCTCTGTACAGACGCAAGGCACAGGAGCGGATGTCATATTGATTCCGGGGCTGGCGTCGTCTCGCGACGTTTGGGCCGATTTAGCCTCAGGTTTACGTACGAGCCACCGCATTCATCTTGTCGAACTTGCGGGATTTGCGGGTACACCTGCTATTTCCAACCCGGAGGGGAAGGTCATCGCTCCGGCAGTTGATGCCATCGCGGAATATATCAACACCCAGCACATCAAAGCCCCTGTGATCATTGGCCACTCTCTTGGGGGAGAGATCGCCTTGATGCTGGGGGCCCGTTATCCCGACCTGGTCGGTCGCTTGATGATCGTCGATGCTTTGCCGTTCTATACGTTGACGATTAACCCTGCGGCGACCAGCGAAACGGCGGTCCCGCATGCAACCGCCATGCGGGACTGGCTACTGTCCCAGTCGGCGGAGCAATTCGTAGCGTTTCAGAATACCTCCATTGCCCGTTTAGCCAGGACCGAGGCGGTGAGACCTGCTCTGGTGGCGGCGGGGATCAATTCTGATCGCAAAACCGTTGCGGATGCAGTGTATGAACTGATGGTAACTGATTTGCGTCCCGAGCTTGGCCGCATTCGGGCGCCTATTGAGATCGTGTATGCGTATGACCCTTTATACGGGATACCTTCAGCCAGCGTGGATATGATGTACCGTCAAGCCTATGCCGCTGCATCCGAAATCCATTTCACGCGTATCGATGACAGTTTTCATTTTGTCATGCTCGATCAGCCAGAACGGTTCTCCAGCGCGGTTGCGTCATTCTTAAATCAATAAAAGATGACAAATGAAAAATACGTTCTAAGATTTTCAAGAAACAAACCTGAGAACATGGAGTTTCTTATGACAATTGCGTTGCTGGCAGCCTTATCCGCGCTTCTGATTGTGTCGGGGCTTATCTACGTTTTGCGGCAGTTAATGAATGCCTGGTGTGAACCGGAACGCCACTAGGCTACCCACTCTATTCTTCTTCACTTCCGTACAAGATCTGCCCTACGCCGCGGTGGGTTCCGTCTCTGGAACCCATTCTGCGTTTAGTGACGCTAATATCCAGGAGGAGGGACCATGATTGACGACACATGGCTTCATCGTCTCACTACAGGCGACATCTCCGCACCAACGCCTGCCACTCTTGCAGATCTTGCCGCCGAACTGCTCTCCCTTCGCCAGGAGAACGCCAGGCTGAAACAACAGCTCGCCACAGAAGTGAAGCTCCCTTATACCAGCGCCAGCCCGGTGTGCGATATCGAAGCCGGATACGCCGCAGGCGTCACAGACTGCAAGGAGGCGATACGTCGCGCGGGATTCTTGATCGAAGGGGATGATTAAGGCGAAGAACCCGGCGGGGTGCCGGGCCTGCTCACATTAAAACCAGTTAAATTTGTCAGAAAGAATCAACAACAACGAACTGGCACAAACAAGGTTAATACAGATCACGAATCGACTGGTTACGTTCATGTTATCAACACCATTCTGGCTATGAATGAATTGTGCTGATAAGCGTAATAGCAAATAGCGGAACGATCAAATCACCCGGGCAGAGCAAAAAAAAGCCCACGTAACGTGGGCAAGAAATACTGGAAGCAATGTGAGCAATGTCGTACTGAATACCTGAGTGATTTGCTCAACTATTCAGTATTGAGAAAGATAATATTTCTCATTAACGATTGCAACCCCAATGTTTGTGCGGAACGTCGGTTTATCGCTTTTTTCTTAAATTTCTCACGTGATGGTAATCACAAACTTGCAATTCTGAATCCTGTGCTAAGCTTTGTGTGTATTTGATTTGACGACAAAAACCATACAGAGAGGAAAGCAGCTATGGGAATCATATCCTGGATTATCTTTGGGCTTATCGCGGGTATTCTGGCTAAGTGGATCATGCCGGGCAAAGATGGCGGTGGATTCATCGTTACGGTCATACTAGGGATCATCGGTGCCGTCGTTGGGGGCTGGATCAGTACCCTTTTCGGTTTCGGCAGAGTCGATGGCTTCAACTTCGGTAGCTTCATGGTAGCGGTGGTTGGCGCACTGGTAGTGCTGTTTATCTACCGTAAAGTGAGAAGCTAAACCGACGCTTCAGACAAAAAGACCGCCATTATCGGCGGTCTTTTTGCATCTCTTACCACCAGCCCAGTTGGCTACCGGCAACGGCCGCGATGGCGACAATCAGCATAATAATGGTCGTTTTTCTCACTTATCCCCCGGGCGCAGCGTAACCGCCGACAAAAAACCACGTTAAAAAGATGACCGCCGTGATAAAAATCACGATCGGAAAAAGAATACCAAGCCGCATGCTACCACCTGTCTGTAAATGCAAAACCCGTCGAGTTTACGGGGTTAGTCGATATTGAGAAAGGGCGTTTTAAGTTTGCCTTTCTTATCGCTGTACATGGCAGCATCGGCTGCCCGCAGCGCGCTGTCGGCATCAAGTTCAGCAGGATCCACCTCAATCACCCCGAGGCTGGCACCCGGATAGACAAGGTGCACATCCCCCAGCCAGTATTCACCGGCAATCTGCGCGCTCAGCTGCGTTTTCACCAGGCTTAATGAGGCCTGCTCGCCGCTCTCGCGATCCTGACAGAGGCAGGCGACGAGGAATTCGTCCCCACCGAGCCGGCCCACGATCTCATCGTCGCCGCGCCCGTCGTTCAGGCGCTTGCCCACCTCAACCAGAAACTGGTCGCCCGCCTCATGACCAAAGCGATCGTTAATCAACTTAAAATCATCCAGATCGATGTAGGCGATAATGGCGTTACGGTTCAGATGGCGCGCCAGCGAGAAGAGGGTGGTGAGATTTTCAAAGATGGCGCGGCGGTTTGGCAGACCGGTCAGTGCATCGGTATAGGAGTAAGCGATCAGGGCGGCATTGGCTTCGCGCAGCTGCCTGACCAGCGACTCTTTCTCGATGTTCTGGGCGATAAGCCCGGCGAAGAGTTTCAGGACGTGCTCGCCGCGTTCGCTCAGGGGATGTTTGCTGGAGCTGGCGGCGCACAGGGTGCCGTACAGGGAACCATCCGTCAGATGAATCGGTATGCTCATGTAGGTGGTGATGCCCAGCGATTTTGCCGCATCACAGTCACCCCAGTGTTCGGCCACGTTATTGCTGAAGAAGCAGTCAGAATCGATTGCCCGCTTGCACAGGGTCTCGCCCCAGGGAACGCTCAGCCCTTCCGGGATCTGCATCTGTTTGCTGTTTCGGGCGTACAGAATATGCTGCAGGCGGGCATTAATATCGATTTTGGTGAGATAGGTCGACTCCATGTCGGTGACCACTTCAAGCATTTCGAGCAGCTGACGCACCAGGCTCTCAAGTGATTGCTCAGTGCTAAGCGTTTCTGAAACACGGGCAAGAATAATATCCGACATGACGCTGCTCAACTCCCCTACAGAAGACCTCTGTACCTGTCTGTTTTGCTGAAAGATTCGACTGCGGGTAGTAGAACATGAATTGACGACATTTCATATATTCTGGCGTGGAACAGTAAATTCGGGCGGATAAAAAAATCCCCGGCACGCGCCGGGGAAAATAGATCTTGATTACGGAATGATGTTCTCTGGTCAAGTGAGAACAGCGCCACTCTAGCAAGGAAACTTGTCACCATGATGAAGAAATCATGGAGAACAGATCACCCCTTCACCCTGGTGACAGGGCCTGTTGGCTGAGATACACTTTGCACTAAGATTATTCCTAAGTATTCAGCAGCCAAATTCGAGGAAATATGTTTCAGTTAAACCCGGGCAACCTGGCGATGATTATCGGTGCCCGCACGCCAGCAGGGCGTCGCAATATCGGAAAATCCGTTGAGTTATTCAGCCTCTGCCAGCCGGGGCAGCGTTTTCTGAACCCCGTCAACGGGATCGTGACAGAACTGCCGCCGGGTGCAGAACGTGCCCTGTGGCTGGTGACCGGCGACGTGTTTTCGTTTGATAATCAGATGGGGTTTGCGTTTGTGCGCCCGGAACATCTGATGCCGATCACCCCTGAACAGGCGCCGGAAACCCTCGACGCCCTGATGCTGGATTGATTTAAAGCTGACGCAGCCAGTCGGCTAACACCAGAGCGTGATTCTGCTGCCGGTCTTTCGCCCCATACAGCAGCGTCACGGTCTGCTTGTCCGCCAGGCGGGCAATCCGCAGCCCCTCCTCATGATGCCGCGCCAGCTCCTGACGATAGGCCTGGCTGAAACTGGCAAAGTCGATCGTCTCGTTGTGAAACGCCTTGCGCAGATCATTGGATGGGGTCAGCGTTTTACACCACTCATCGTACAGTAGCGCCTCCTTTTTCATCCCCCGCGGCCAGAGCCGGTCCACCAGGATCCGGTAGCCATCCTCTTTACTGGCCTCATCATACAGACGTTTGCACTGAATCATTTTTTTGCTCCTTCTCCCTGCCACGCTATAGCGCTTCAACGCTATCACATTCTGCCCACGTATTTTAAGGTGTTGTGATATCAACGAAAGATCGGTAGTCTGAGGTTCCTTATGTTATCTGATATTTGTCTGGCATAAGGATCACTCTATGGAACTCTCCGCGGTAAAAAATACCCTCCGAATTGCACTGGTTGGCGACTACAATCCTGACGTTCTGGCTCACCAGGCGATCCCGTTGGCCATTGACGATGCCGCAGCGGTGCTGGACATCACGGCCGACTACGACTGGCTGGCGACCACCGAATTAACCAGCCCGGAAGATCTGGTCGGCTACGACGCTATCTGGCTGGTGCCGGCCAGCCCGTACAAAAATGTTGACGCCGCGTTTATTGCCGCACGCTACGCCCGTGAAAACAGCGTCCCTTTTCTTGGCACCTGCGGCGGCTTCCAGCATGCGTTAATAGAATATGCCCGTAACGTCCTGGGCTGGCAGGATGCGGCCCACGCCGAGACGGATACCGAAGGCCGGATGGTGATTGCCCCGCTGACCTGCTCGCTTGTTGAGCAAAGCGACACCATTGAACTGCGCGCCAATACCCTGATTGCCAAAGCCTATGGCCAGGAAGAGATCGAAGAGGGTTATCACTGCAATTACGGCGTTTCGCCTGAGTTCGCGCAGGAGCTGGAGAAGGGCGATATGCGCGTCACCGGCTGGGACGCGCAGGGTGAGATCCGTGCCGTAGAGCTGGTGACGCACCCGTTCTTTATCGCCACGCTGTTCCAGCATGAGCGCGCCGCGCTGGCAGGCCGACCGGCCCCGCTGGTGCACGCTCTGCTTCGCGCAGCACAGAATTACTGAAGGCTGACTTAGCCGGACGTGATCTCCCGGTCACGCCCGGCCAGCATCCCGCAGAGGGCCATCACCACTGAAACCAGCGCACAGGCCAGCAGCGGGATCCGCCAGTCGCCGTTGGCATCGTGGATTTTCCCCATCAGCGGGGGGCCACAGGCAGCCAACAGATAGCCGACCGATTGCGCCATCCCTGAAAGGGCCGCGGCCTGATGCGCCGAGCTGGCGCGCAGACCAATAAAGGTCAGGCCGAGGATCATGGTGGCCCCGGAACCGAAGCCAAAAATTAGCGTCCACATCACCGCCAGATCCGGCATAAACCACAACCCCGCGGCACTCACCGCACACATCATTGCCGACAGTCCGGCCACGCCACGTTGATCCTTCAGCCGAAGCAGGATCAGCGGCACCACAATCCCCGGCGCGGCGGTTGCCAGCTGTAACAGCCCGTGCAGGGACCCGGCTTCGGTTTCGCTGTAGCCGTGGCTCTGCAGGATCGCCGGCAGCCAGCCAATAATTACATAGTAGATAAGCGAGTTGATCCCGAGGAACAGCGTCACCTGCCAGGCCAGCGTTGAGCGCCAGATGCCCCGGCTATGCAGCGCCCGCGCACCGCTCAGCGACCCCACAGGGCGCTGGCGCCACTGCGGCAGCCACAGGAGCAGCGCCAGCAGGGGAAACACCATCAGCATCAACAGCGCACCGTGCCAGCCTGCACCGCTCAGGGCGACGGGCACTACCAGTGCTGAACCGAGCGCCGCCGCGGCCCCCATCGTCAGGGAGTACGCCCCGGTCAGTTTCGCCACCTGGCCGGGGAAATCACGTTTAATCAGCCCCGGCAGCAGCACGTTGCCGAGCGCAATACCGCAGCCAATCACCGCCGTGCCGCCAAACAGCAGCATTGCGGAGGGCAGGGAGCGCAGGGCGATCCCGGCGACGATCAGCAGCAGGGCGATAAACAGGCTGCGCTCCATGCCGATGCGGCGGGCGAGACCAGCCGCCAGGGGCGAGATCAGCGCAAAGGCCAGCAGGGGGAGCGTAGTGAGCAGTCCGGTCTGGGCGGTAGTCAGGCCATAATCGGCGCGGATAGCGTCCAGCAGCGGCGCAGCGCCGGTAAAGGTCACCCGCAGCGAGGTGGCAATCAGCAGGATCCCAGCAATCAGCAGCGCCCGCTGCTTGCCGGTAGTCGGAAGGGCTGTGGTCATTTTTATCTCTTACGTCGAAATGAGGCTACAGGATACGCATTTTCAGCACGGTTGAAATCAAGCTAAAATGACAGATTATCGCTAATATCGGACAAAATTATGATCGGTCTGGGCCTTGAAGGGTACGATCCCGACAGCCAGCATGACGCCGCGGTGGCGTTTCACGTGCGCGTGGTGGCGGACGAGCAGCGTATTCCCCGACATCAGCACCGCAAAGGGCAGCTAATCCTGGCCCTGCATGGGGCGATCACCTGTGAGGTGGAGAACGCCATGTGGATGGTGCCGCCGCAGTTTGCGGTCTGGATCCCCGGCCAGCTGCCGCACAGCAACAGAGCCACCCCCAGCGCCCGGCTCTGCTTTTTGTTTATCGAGCCTGGCGCCGTCACGCTCCCGGACCGCTGCTGCACGCTAAAAATTTCGCCGCTGGTGCGGGAGTTGATCCTGACCCTGGCGGCGCGCAGCCCTGAAAAGCAGGAGCCCGCCACCCGGCGGCTGGTGGAGGTGCTGTTTGATGAACTGCCCCGCCAGCCCGAAGAGCAACTTCAGCTCCCGGTCTCTCCGCACCCTAAAATCCGCCTGATGAGTGAGACCATGGCTGCCTCCCCGGCGCAATGGCAGACGTTGCATCAGTGGGCGCGCCATTTCGCGATGAGTGAGCGCAACCTTGCCCGGCTGGTGGTGAGTGAAACCGGGCTCAGCTTTCGCCGCTGGCGGCATCAGCTCCAGCTGATTGTGGCCCTGCAGGGATTGATCCGCGGCCAGTCGGTGCAGCAGGTGGCCCAGGATCTGGGCTATGACTCCACCACTGCGTTTATCACCATGTTCAAAAAAGGACTGGGTCAGACTCCGGCGCGGTATATCGCCAGTCTGGCTACGACTTCCCGATAAACAGCGACACCAGCCCGGCGGCAATCAGCGGGCCGACCGGCACGCCACGGAACAGCGCCACTCCCAGTACCGTGCCCACCAGCAGTCCGGCTACCAGCGTCGGCTGGGAACTCATCAGCGTGACGCCGCGCCCGCCCAGCCACGACACAAACACCCCCACGGCGATGGCAATCAATGATTTCCAGTTCATAAAGGCGTGGATCAGCGTCGAGGCGGGCAGGGTGCCGCTGGCGATCGGCGCCATCACGCCGATGGTGAGGATGATAATCCCGACGGTCAGGCCTTGCTTTTCAATCCACGGGAAAAAGGTGTTAAGCGGCGTAACCCGCACGATGATCAGCACCAGAATGGAAATGGCGACGGTGGTGTTATGGCTGACAAAGCCCAGCGCAGCGAGCCCCAGAAGTATGAGCAGGGTCGGGTCAATCATATTGTTATCCTTGCAAAAAAGTTAGCCTGCTTACTTTACGCGGTTACCGGCGGGTAAAAAGGCTTATCTCGCAAAAAAACGGTAATCGGGTGCGGTACTGCCATGGTGCTATTCACTGGCTGTATGATTTTTCAACCCCTTTCTGCACTTCTTATTCTCTTCAGTAAACGTTGTTCCACATGGCACACCCCGGCAGAATTTCGGCCTGACTCATGTGCCTGCTCGTTACGGTAATTCTCTGAACAAAGGGATGCGTTCTTTGTAGCGGTACACACCGACACTTTTAGCCAGGTACCGTAATGAATAAAGTAAGATTTTCACCCCATCCGCTGGCGTGGTCGTTGCTGGTCGCGCTCTCCTGCACTGCCTCTGGCGCCGAGCAAAACGCCGCGCCACAGCTTAATGATGGCGACGTGATCACCGTGACCGCCCCGGTTCTCTCGCCGCTGGAGATCGTGACCTCGCCAAAAACGCCGCGTCAGCCGGTCCCGGCCAGCGATGGTTCCGATTACCTGAAAACCATTCCCGGCTTCAGCCAGATCCGTAACGGCGGCAGCAACGGCGACCCGGTGTTTCGCGGCATGTTCGGCTCCCGTCTGCGCCTGCTGACCAACGACAGTGAGATGCTCGGGGCGTGTCCGTCCCGAATGGATGCCCCGAGCTCGTACATCTCGCCGGAAAGCTACGATCTGCTGACCGTGACCAAAGGGCCGGAAACCGTGCTCTGGGGGCCAGGCAACTCCGCCGGGACGGTGCGCTTCGACCGCGAACCGCCGCGCTTTGACAGCGCGGGCGTCAAGGGCGATGCCAGTTTCCTCGCCGCCTCCAACGATCGCTTCGATGAGAACGCCGACGTCAGCTTTGGTAATGACCAGGGCTATGTCCGCCTGAACGGCAATAAATCGAAATCCGGCGATTACAAAGATGGCAATGGCGATCGCGTGGCCTCGAAGTGGGACAAGTGGAACACCGATCTCGCCATCGGCTGGACGCCAGACGCCGACACGCTGCTTGAGCTGACCGCCGGGCAGGGCAACGGGGACGCCAGCTACGCCGGGCGCGGGATGGATGGCTCCCAGTTCAAACGCGAAAGCCTGGGCCTGCGCTTTAAGAAAGAGCATATCGGCGAAATCTTCGACTCGCTGGACATGAGCATCTACTACAACTACGCCAACCACATCATGGATAACTACTCCATGCGCTCTGCGGGCACCACGGGGGGTGGTATGTCCATGGGCTCGATGGACATGTCGATGCCGATGGAGAAACAGGTCGATCGTCGTACCGTCGGCGGCAGAATGATGGGCACCTGGCTGTGGTCTGATTTCCAGCTGCAAAGCGGGGTGGACATGCAGACCAACACCCACCGCAGCAATGAAGATGACGAGAACCAGGGCTGGCAGGAAGATGCTCGTTTCCACGATTACGGCGCCTTTGGCGAGCTGACGTGGAATGCCACCGATCTGAGCAAAGTTATCGGCGGCGCGCGTCTGGATAAGGTCGAGGTGGATAACTATACCGGCGTCGGCAGCGACAGCCGGGAAGATACCCTCCCGGCGGGCTTTCTGCGCGTGGAGCATAACCTGGGCACGATGCCGGCCATGGTTTACGCCGGGCTGGGCTATACCGAACGATTCCCGGACTACTGGGAACTGTTCTCCCCGACCTACGGACCTGATGGTACCCCGGACGTGTTTGATAATCTCAAGCCGGAGAAAACCACCCAGCTCGACATTGGCGCCCAGTACAAAGGCGAGCACACCACCGGATGGATCTCCGCCTACGTCGGGCGCATCAACGACTTCATCCTGTTTAGCTACGATCCGAACGACAGCCACGTCAGCCAGGCCGACAACGTGGACGCTACCATCATGGGCGGCGAGATGGGGGCCTCGTATCAGCTGAGCGACCAGTGGAAAACCGACGCCACCCTTAACTACTCCTGGGGTCAGAACACCGACGATCATCAGCCGCTGCCGCAAATGCCGCCGCTGGAGGCGCGTCTTGGCCTGACGTGGGAGCAGGGCGACTGGAGTTCAACCGGCCTGCTGCGCATGGTCAGCCCGCACACCGGGTGGCGATGAACGAAGGTAACGTGGTCGGAAAAGATTTCGATCAGAGCGCCGGGTTCGCGATCCTCTCTGCTAACGCGGCATATAAAGTGAATAAGTTCCTGAAGCTGAGCAGCGGAGTCGATAACCTGCTGGACAAGAGCTACAGCGATCATCTTAACCTGGCGGGGAACAGCAGCTTTGGTTATTCATCCGATACGCCGGTGAATGAGCCTGGCCGCACCGTCTGGGCGAAAATGAATGTGACATTCTGAGGCAATCGTAACACCGCCGGTCAGTGACCGGCGGTGGAGTTAACTGTTGCTGGTAGCTGATTGCTTGTGGAACAGCTCCCGGAAGACCGGATAGATGTCGTCCTGATCGCGAATGTGCTGCATCGCGAAGTTATCAAACATGGATTGCAGATGTTCATATTCACGCCACAGCGTCTGGTGGGCACGGCGGGTGATCTCGATATAGCTGTAGTAACGCACGACCGGAAGCAGTTTTTTCGCCAGAATTTCATGGCACAGCGGCGAATCATCCGCCCAGTTATCGCCATCCGAGGCCTGCGCCGCATAGATGTTCCACTGCGCCGGGTCATAACGCTCCTTCACCACCTCATCCATCAGCTTCAGGGCGCTGGAAACAATGGTGCCGCCCGTCTCCTGCGAGTAGAAGAACTCATGCTCATCCACCTCTTTCGCCTGGGTGTGATGGCGAATATAGACCACATCCACGTTCTTATAGGTTCGGCTCAGGAACAGATAGAGCAGAATATAAAAGCGCTTGGCCATATCTTTGGTGGCCTGATCCATCGAGCCGGAAACGTCCATCAGGCAGAACATCACCGCCTGGCTTGAGGGTTCCGCTCGTTTTTCGTAGTTCTTGTAACGCAGGTCAAAAGTGTCGATAAAGGGCACGCGCTCAATTTTGGCGCGCAGTTCGGCGATCTCTTTGCGCAGACGCTCCTCTTCCAGCAGCTGCGCGGGCTCGCTGTTTGCCACGGTCTCCAGGCTGGCTTCCAGCTCGCGAAGTTCACGCTTTTTCCCCGCCGTCATCGCCGTGCGGCGCGCCAGTGAGTTCTGCAATGAACGCACCACGCTGATATTAGCCGGCACGCCGTTGGCGGTAAAACCGGCCCGGTGCGTTTTATATTCATTCAACTGACGATGCTGATTTTTCTTCAGATTCGGCAGGGCCAAATCCTCAAACAGCAGATCCAGATACTCATCCTTGGAGATCTGAAACACAAACTCGTCCTGACCTTCCCCGTCCGGGCTGGCCTGGCCCTGACCACTCCCGCCACCGCCGCCGCCCCCGCCTTGCGGGCGTTCGATACGGTCGTTCTGGATGAAGTGATCGTTACCTGGATGAACGCGATGGCGCAAACCGCCGCGTCCCTGATGGAACATCGGTTCGCTAATGTCGTCCGTCGGAATGGAAACGGACTCCCCACTGTCTACGTCGGTGACCGAACGCTTGTTAATGGCCTCGGAGATCGACTGTTTGATTTGCGCTTTATAACGACGCAAGAAGCGCTGGCGATTCACCGTGCTCTTGTTTTTGCCGTTAAGACGCCGGTCAATAAACCAGGTCATATGCCCCCCGTACTGCATTTGCCAACTTTCAGTGCCCGTAAGTGCCGGATGGCGCTGAGGCTTATCCGGCCTACGGAACATTGTAGTAGGCCCGGCAAGCAACGCGCCGCCGGGCTTTTCGGGCTATTAAGACGATTTACGCACGCGCAGGTACCACTCGCAGAGCAGGCGAACCTGTTTGCGGGTATAGCCTTTCTCCATCATGCGATCGACAAAATCGTCGTGTTTTTTCTGCTCGTCGGTTGAGGTTTTGGCATTAAAGGAGATGACCGGCAACAGCTCTTCGGTATTGGAGAACATTTTCTTCTCAATAACCGTGCGCAGTTTTTCATAGCTGGTCCAGTTCGGATTGCGTCCGCTGAAGTTCGCTCTGGCGCGCAGCACGAAGTTGACGATCTCATTGCGGAAGTCTTTCGGATTACTGATCCCGGCAGGCTTCTCGATTTTTTCCAGTTCCGCATTCAGTGACTCGCGGTCAAACAGCTGGCCGGTATCCGGATCGCGATACTCCTGATCCTGGATCCAGAAGTCAGCATAGGTGACGTAACGGTCAAAGATGTTCTGCCCGTACTCGGAGTAAGATTCCAGATAGGCGGTCTGGATCTCTTTGCCGATAAACTCGGCGTATTTCGGGATCAGATAGCCTTTGAGGAACTCCAGGTAACGTTCAGCCTGCTCCTGCGGGAACTGCTCACGCTCAATCTGCTGCTCCAGGACATAGAACAGGTGTACCGGGTTAGCGGCCACTTCAGCATGGTCAAAGTTGAACACGCGGGAGAGGATTTTGAACGCAAAGCGCGTGGAAAGACCGTTCATCCCTTCGTCGACACCGGCGTAGTCACGATACTCCTGATAGGATTTCGCTTTCGGATCGGTATCTTTCAGGCTTTCACCGTCATAGACGCGCATTTTCGAGTAGATGCTAGAGTTTTCTGGCTCTTTCAGGCGCGACAGGATCGAGAAGCGCGACAGCGTTTCCAGGGTTCCCGGGGCGCATGGGGCATGAACCAGCTCACTGTGGTTCAGCAGTTTTTCGTAAATCTTGATCTCTTCGGAGATCCGCAGGCAGTAAGGCACTTTGACGATGTAAACACGGTCAAGGAAGGCCTCGTTGTTTTTGTTGTTACGGAAGGTGACCCACTCAGATTCGTTCGAGTGCGCCAGAATAATACCGTTGAACGGCAGGGCGGAGATCCCTTCGGTACCGTTGTAGTTACCTTCCTGGGTGGCGGTCAGCAGCGGATGCAGCACCTTGATCGGCGCTTTGAACATCTCGACGAACTCCATAATCCCCTGGTTGGCGCGGCACAGCGCACCGGAATAACCATAAGCGTCAGGATCGTTTTGCGCGTGGTTTTCCAGTTTACGGATATCCACTTTACCCACCAGCGCAGAGATATCCTGGTTGTTCTCGTCACCCGGTTCGGTTTTAGCGATCGCGATCTGTTCCAGAATCGACGGCCAGGCTTTCACCACGCGGAATTTGGTAATGTCACCGCCAAACTCATGCAGGCGTTTCGCCGCCCACGGCGACATGATGGTGCCGAGATAGCGACGGGGAATACCGTACTCTTTATCCAGGATCTGCGCATCTTCCTGCGGGTTGAACAGACACAGCGGATGGTCGTTGACCGGGCTGCGTTCGCCGTTGGCGCTCAGCACGTAAATCGGCACGCGCTGCATCAACGCTTTCAGCCGTTCAGCCAGGGAGGATTTACCGCCGCCGACGGGACCCAGTAGATACAGGATCTGTTTCTTCTCTTCCAGACCCTGAGCAGCGTGTTTCAGGTAGGAAACAATCTGCTCGATGGCATCTTCCATGCCGTAAAATTCTTCAAACGCAGGATATCGGGCGACGACCCGATTCGAAAACAGACGGGAAAGCCGTGGCTCCTGGGCAGTATCAACCATATTCGGCTCACCAATAGCCATCAATAGTCGTTCTGCCGCATTGGCATAGGCACTGCGATCTTGCCGACAGATGGCAAGAAATTCCTGCAGTGTGAACTCTTCGTCCTTGGCAGCTTCATATCGCTGGCGATAGTGATCGAATATATTCATGGCATGCCGTCCTTTCGTTTTTTAGCACAGGAAGAGAGCCGTTCATATGAATAGTAGAGGCTCCCGGAAGCGGGACCCGTTGCACCTCACTGCAAGAGCAGCAACCCGTGTGCCAGGTCGGGCGCTAAAACCGCGGGGTGATCCGGTATTCAGCTTCTTAAAATTAAGCGTAGATGGCATTTGCAAAACTTGCCTGCACGCAAAATCTAATTTCAATGACATATCAATAACTCATCCAGAAATTCAGCCAAATATTTTTAGATAAACCTCCTTCCTTCACTGAACGGTAATCTGACTGACAGCGTTCCGTCATTTGTCGCACACAAAATAAGGGGTTAATCAAATTGATTAGTTGACAAAAAATTTTGAGAAATGGGGGGAATGACGGTTACACTTCACCCGCTGATTATTTGACTACAGGAAAGAATGGATTGTGACCAAACTCAAACTTCTGGCACTGGGGATTATCGTTGCCACCTCAGTGAGTACAGCATACGCGGAGAATCAGTGGTCAGTTGGTGCTGGTGTCGGCGTAATCAATAGCCCTTATAAACAGTATGACCGTGATATCTATCCGGTACCGGTTATCACCTATGAAGGGGATAATTTCTGGTTCCGCGGGCTGGGCGGTGGCTACTATCTGTGGAACGACCAGACCGACAAACTCTCCATCATGGCCTATTACGACCCGACGCACTTCAAGCCAGGCGACAGCGACAGCTATCAGCTTCGCCAGCTCGATAAACGTAAGAGCACCATGATGGCGGGGGTTTCCTGGGTCCATAACACCGAATACGGTTTCCTGCGCACCGCCCTGGCGGGTGACACGCTCGATAACAGTAACGGCTATATCTGGGATCTGGCGTGGTTGTACCGTTACACCAACGGCGGGCTGACGCTCACCCCGGGTATCGGTGTGGAATACCACAGTGATAACTACAACGACTACTATTATGGCGTGTCCCATAAAGAGTCCCGTCGCAGCGGCCTCAACAGCTATGATGCAGATGATGGCTGGAACCCGTACCTGGAGCTGACCGCGAGCTATAAGTTTGCGCCTGACTGGAACGTCTACGCTACCGGTCGCTATAACCGCCTCAGCGATGAGGTGAAAGACAGCCCGATGGTCGACAAGTCCTGGACCGGGCTGATGTCGGTGGGGCTGACCTACAGTTTCTGATTGTGCATCTTTACTGTGCAATTTGTGCATTACAACGGAGCGCTTGCGCTCCGTTTTTTTTAGGGTGATGCAATATGTGCATCATGACGGAGCGCCGGCGCTCCGTTTGTCCTGGGGTGGTGCAGATAAACAGGAGAGTGTGATGAGCGAAAAAACCGTTAACGTTGGCAACAATATCGTACTGCCGGCCATCGGGCAGGGCACCTGGTATATGGGTGAAAAAGCGGGTCAGCGCCGCCAGGAAGTGGACGCCCTGCGGGCAGGCATTGAACGCGGACTGACGCTGATAGATACCGCCGAGATGTATGCCGACGGCGGTGCAGAAGAGGTGGTCGGCGAAGCCATCAAAGGCCTGCGCGACGAGGTGTTCCTGGTCTCCAAGGTCTACCCATGGAATGCCGGCGGGCAAAAAGGTATCGCCGCCTGTGAAGCCAGCCTGCGCCGTCTCGGCACCGAGTATATCGACCTCTATCTGCTGCACTGGCGCGGGAATTATTCCCTGGATGAGACCGTCCGGCTGATGGAGACATTGCAACAGCAGGGCAAAATTGGCCGCTGGGGCGTGTCGAACCTCGATTATGCGGATATGCAGGAACTCTGGCAGGTGCCGGGCGGACAGGCCTGTGCCGCTAACCAGGTGCTGTACCATCTCGCCTCGCGCGGTATCGAATACGATCTGCTCCCGTGGTGTCAGCAGCAGTCGATGCCGGTGATGGCTTACTGCCCGCTGGCGCAGGCCGGGCGGCTACGTACAGGGCTGTTTAACCATCCGGTAGTGAATGCGGTGGCAAAAGAGTACAGCGTCACGGCGGCGCAGGTTCTGCTGGCATGGGTGATACGTCACCGCGGGGTCATGGCGATCCCGAAAGCATCATCCGTTCAGCATGTGGAAGAGAATGCAGGCGCGCTAAATATTTCCCTGTCTGCGGAGGCGATAACGCAGCTGGATGCGGCCTTCCCGGCGCCGAAACAGAAAACGGCGTTGGACGTGGTGTGAAGTGAGCGTCATGCCCTCTCAGCTGGAGAGGGCAAGGGCAGGGGATTACCGCTTCACAATGTGAATGGTCTGTCCCAGACGGGAAGGTTTCTCTTCCGATGCAGTTTGCGGTTCGCTGACGCAGGCGGTTTCCACGCAGACAAACGTCTTATAGCCGTCATCCGGAACGTCACCCATGCTGACTGAGAGCGCCGGGCCCGGGTTCCAGCCCACCACGTTGCTGTGATGATGATGGATAACTTCGATAGCGCGATTCAGCGCGGTATCTTCGATGACGCTGCAGGCTTCCGGGTTCAGGTAGACGCGGTCGGTACGGTCCGGGAAGGTCTGTGAACCGTCGTTCAGTTTGCCCTCTTTCGCATTATCCACTTTGTCGATAAAGCTATCACCCAGGCCATTCACCGTGACGGCAGCGATATCGCCGACGTTGAAATAGGTGTGCAGGGCAGAGGTGGTTTCAAATTCACCGTGCGCTTCCAGTTCGATCTCGCAGGTTTTACCCAGCTTGAAGCGGGCGTACAGGGTGAAGTCGTGCGGCCACAGTTTGCGGGTCTCGTCATCGCTTTGCAGTTCGAAGGTCAACACCACGCCGGATTCATCCTCGTTGTGCGCTTTCAGCGTCCACGGCAGGTTGCGGGCAAAACCGTGTGACGGCAGGCCCTGCTCGGTAGCCGGGCCAAACCACGGCCAGCAGATTGGCACGCCGCCGCGGATCGCCGCCCCTTTTTTAAAGGAGGTGATGTCGCTCAGCCACAGCGCTTCCACTTCGCCTTCGGGCTGCCAGGAGAGCAGGTGTGCGCCCTGCAGGGCAACAGAAGCCTGAACCTGCGGATGTTCGACCACAATCACTTCAACGTCATCGATCTGGCGGCGGGAGAGCACAGGGGTAAGTTGTTCGACTACCGGAAGTGCAAAAATTGTTTTAATCATTACGCAATCCTCTGTCTTTAATGCCATAAAAAAAGGCGACCGAGGTCGCCTTTTTGGATCAGATTCTCATCTCAACTTATTTGGAGATGTGAGCGATCAGGTCCAGAACTTTGTTAGAGTAACCGGTTTCGTTGTCGTACCAGGAAACCAGTTTCACGAAGTTGTCGTTCAGTGCGATACCTGCTTTAGCATCGAACACAGAAGTGCACACTTCGCCGTTGAAATCGGTAGAAACAACGTCGTCTTCGGTGTAACCCAGAACGCCTTTCATTGCGCCTTCGGAAGCAGCTTTGATTGCTTTCTTAATTTCTTCGTAAGAAGCAGCTTTTTCCAGACGAACGGTCAGGTCAACTACAGATACGTTAGGGGTTGGAACGCGGAACGCCATACCAGTCAGTTTACCGTTCAGCTCTGGCAGTACAACGCCTACAGCTTTAGCAGCACCGGTAGAAGATGGGATGATGTTCTGAGCTGCGCCGCGGCCGCCGCGCCAGTCTTTGTGAGACGGGCCATCAACGGTTTTCTGAGTAGCGGTGGTAGCGTGAACGGTGGTCATCAGGCCTTCAACGATACCGAAGTTGTCGTTGATAACTTTAGCCAGTGGCGCCAGGCAGTTGGTGGTGCAGGATGCGTTAGAAACGATGTCCTGGCCAGCATACTTCTCGAAGTTAGCGCCTTTAACGAACATTGGGGTGTTGTCTTTGGATGGACCAGTCAGAACAACTTTTTTCGCGCCAGCGGTGATGTGCTTACGCGCAGTTTCGTCGGTCAGGAAGATACCGGTTGCTTCAGCAACAACGTCAACACCGATTTCGTTCCACTTCAGGTTAGCTGGATCTTTTTCAGCAGTAACACGGATGGTTTTGCCGTTGACAACCAGGTGGCCGTCTTTCACTTCAACGGTGCCGTTGAAACGACCGTGAGTTGAGTCGTACTTCAGCATGTACGCCATGTATTCAGCGTCTAACAGATCGTTGATACCAACGATTTCGATGTCAGAACGTTCCTGAGCAGCACGGAAAACAATACGGCCGATACGGCCAAAACCGTTGATACCTACTTTGATAGTCATATATTCCACCAGCTATTTGTTAGTGAATAAAAGGTTGCGTGTAAAATTACAAAAACCTTACGCAGCGTCAAGCGGAATCGTGTCAATCATTGCGACAAATCAATCCTTCGCATTACCTTTGCTCGATTGACTCACCTCACATTCCCTCGGAGCTAGCACCCATATGGGGCCTGCGCACGGAATTTTAAAGGGCTGACCACATAAAAACGTGGAGTAGATCACATTTGTCTGAGTGCCTCTGCGCAACGAGTAAGTTTAGATCAAAAGTTCATACTTCAGTGTTAATGTTTTGTTAGAATCGAGGGTAAAAGTTGTCTGTTTCAACTGCGAGATGTAAGCCTATGTCGAATCAACAAAACCCCGATGAACTGAAAAAAAACCTCACAGAAATGCAGTTCTACGTGACGCAAAACCACGGTACGGAACCGCCGTTTACCGGGCGTCTGCTGCATAACAAGCGCGATGGTGTCTACCACTGCCTGGTGTGTGATGCTGCACTGTTTAACTCCCAAAGCAAATACGATTCTGGCTGCGGCTGGCCGAGCTTCTATGAACCGGTGAGTGAAGAGGCCATTCACTATCTCAAGGACATCAGCCACGGTATGGAGCGCATTGAGATTCGCTGTGGAAACTGTGACGCCCATCTCGGTCACGTCTTCCCGGACGGCCCTCAGCCGACAGGGGAGCGTTTTTGCGTCAATTCCGCCTCATTAAGCTTCACTGACGACCAGAACGGCGACCAGACGAAAGGCTGAAAAATCGATTCAGCAAATTATTCCTTCGGAGCCCGATTTAACATGAATATTGAAGAGATGATTAACGGCATGACGCCGGATGTTTATCAGCGTCTGGTCACGGCAGTTGAGCTGGGAAAATGGGCCGATGGCGTGGCGCTGACCGCGGAGCAGAAAGAGAATTGCCTCCAGTTAGTCATGCTGTGGCAGGCGCGCAATAACACTGACGCGCAGCACATGACCATCGACACCCAGGGGCAGATGGTGATGAAGAGTAAGCAGCAGCTGAAAGAGGATTTCGGCATCGCGCCAAAATCGATTGCGACCCTGAAAATGCAGTAACCCTGCGGGTGAAGCCCTCTCCCCGGGAGAGGGCTTATGTTTTACTTAATCCCCAGCGACTCCGCCAGCTGCTTCGCCAGCTGGTTGTTGTCATCCGCGCTGTACTCCCAGAACATCGCCCCGGCCAGGCCTTTCTCTTTGATGTACTCCGCTTTGATCGCCACCGACCGCGGGTTCTCATAAGAGAGGGCAAACAGCGCCTTACCCTCATCCCCCTTCACCGACAGCCACGGCACTTTGGCCTGATCGTCCCACTGCTCGGTAAAGCGTTTCTGCGGATCGTTTAAAAACGTCTTCACGATATCGTTGTACTTCACGTAGGTGTCTTTGGTCAGGTCATAGCCCAGCGTTTTGAACAGGTCGATCTGTTGCGCGCTGAAATAAGGCTGGGTTGCCGGGTTTTTCTGTGCATCCGGCTTGCTCCAGTCGATGCCAGGCTCCACGGCGCGTTTCGGCACGCGGCCATAGAAGCCGATGCCGAGGTTCATCTGCTGTGGCTTCAGCCCGGCGGCCAGATAGTTATTCACCACGAAGTCCACGCTATATTTATCCGCCGCGGCCACGGTCGGCCAGGCGCTGGAGTCATACAGGTTGGCGTTGAAGTACTGAGTGCCGTACGCCATGTCGTAGGTCATCAGGTTGATGTAATCGAGTAACGGTGCAATCGCCTTCACGTCGATCCAACTTTTCGGACTTTCTGCATTGGCACCGACGGCGATGGTTACCAGTTTTTTATTGCCAAACGCGGTACGCAGCTCTTTCAGCAGGGCGGTAAAGTTGTCCCGATCCGCTGGAGTGCTGGCGACCAGTCCCCATGCGCCGTTAACCGGGAATTCCCAGTCGAGGTCGATCCCGTCCAGACCGTATTTTTCCACGATCGCCTGCGCGGAGCGGATGAATACCGCCCGGGTCTCCGGGCTGGATGCCGCCCCCGAGAAACCACGCGCGCCCCAGCCACCCACGGAGAGCAGGACCTTAAGATTGGGGTTTTGTTTGCGCAGGACGGGGAGCAAGGCCAGGTCGGCGGCCACTTTCGGCGAAAGCCAGATCTGGTGCAGTTTGCCCGGCTCTTTTAGCGCCGGGTTAGTTTCGTCTTTTTCGTCGTTATAGATCAGACCGAAGGAGTAGTTCAGGTGGGTGATCTGGCGAACATCGAGTTTATTGATATCCCCGCCCGGTCCGGCGGTGACGTCGCCACCCCCGTTAAAATAGCCCACCGACATCAGGGAGCTGGCGGAAGCAATGGACGCGCAAAGCAGGGGTAAGGCTGCCAACAAGGGCAAAAGTTTCATAGCAATTCCTCTTCAATTTTGACGGTAAAAAACAAGCACGCCACGTAAGGGCGTGGCGAAAAAAGTGCCAAAAAAGAATAGCATTGCCGTCTCGCTGAGAGTGCGAGGCAGTTCACTTTATGGGACTAATGGAGGATATTGCGGCCTGATGCCCTCACCCCGACCCTCTCCCACGGGGAGAGGGCGCAAACATAAAAAACGGTAACCCAGGTTACCGTTTTGCATTTACCTTGAAGCGCCACCCGGCACAAAGGCGCACTACGCCTGCGTCTCCTGCCAGTCCGCCAGCGTGTACAGCGTGGCACCTTCTGCCGCCATATCCATAAACGCCTGAGCGCTGTCCTGGTGCTGAATGTTGACCCCGCGGCAGCCGTCGGTGATGACGTTCACCTGGTAGCCCAGCTGCAACGCATCCAGTACGGTAAATTTGACGCAGTAATCGGTCGCCAGGCCCATCACAATCAGCTCAACGATTTCATGATGGCGCAGCCACTGATCCAGCCCGGTTTTCTGTCGGTGACCGTTATCAAAGAAGGCGCTGTAGCTGTCGATGTTCGGGTTTTCCCCTTTCTGGAAGATCGCGTCGATGGCCTTGCTGTTCAGCAGGGGATGCAGCTCTGCGCCTTCAGTCTGCTGCACACAGTGATCGGGCCAGAAAGTTTGCGGCAGGCCATCCAGCTCACCCTGGGTGAAGGGCTCGACGTTATGCTGGCTGGCAAAGCTGCCGTGATCTGCCGGATGCCAGTCCTGGCTGGCCACTACCGCTTCACCACGGGCTTTACACCACTCAATCAGCGCGTTGGCGATGTCCACCGTGCTGTCGCCTTCGGCCACCGCCAGCGCGCCGCCGGCGCAGAAGTCATTCTGTAAATCGACCAGTAACAGGGCTCGTTGTTTCATGCGGACTCCTTATTCGTCTGGCGTCAGTTCGCCACGCAGGTTTTGCATCATTGCGGTGCGAATCGACTGCACATCCAGATCCTGACTCAGTAAGTAGTGAAGTTTAGTCAGGGTGGCTTCTACCGTCATATCGAATCCGCTGATTACCCCCGCTTGTGCCAGAGCATTACCGGTGGCATAGCCGCCCATATTCACTTTGCCGGACATGCACTGGGTGAGGTTGACCACTACAATCCCACGGCTGCTGGCTTCCTGAAGCTCTTTCAGGAACTCACCGTTTTGCGGGGCGTTGCCCACGCCGTAGGAGCGCAGGATCAGCGCTTTTACGGGCTGGCGCAGGAAGTTTCGTACCACATCGGCGGAGATCCCTGGATAGATAGTCACCACTCCAATTGGCTGCGGGGTAATCGGATGCACCACCAGCTCGCCCGTCGTATGAGGAGCAGGCGGTGTACCGAGGCGGCGGATATGGATCCCGGCTTCCAGCAGCGGCGAGAGGTTCGGGGAGGCAAAGGCATCAAAGCCGTCCGCATGCGCTTTGGTGGTACGGTTGCCGCGATACAGGCGGTTGTTGAAGAACAGGCTCACTTCGCTAATCGGGAAGTTGGCCGCCACGTACAGCGAGTTGAGCAGGTTGATCTGCCCGTCAGAACGCAGCTCCGCCAGCGGGATCTGCGAGCCGGTAACGATCACCGGTTTGCTGAGGTTTTCCAGCATGAAGGAGAGCGCCGAAGCGGTAAACGCCATGGTGTCCGTGCCATGCAGGATCACGAAGCCATCATACTGATCGTAGTGCGCCTTGATGTCGTCGGCGATATGTTGCCAGTCTTCCGGGGTCATGTCGGACGAATCCATCAGCGGGTCATACTCGTGGATGGTAAAGTCCGGCATCTCCGGGCGATGGAACTCAGGCATCAACGCCAGCTGGCGCTGCAGATGACCCGAAACCGGGATATAGCCATTTTCCGAGCGCTGCATACCGATGGTACCGCCGGTATAGGCCACATAGATTGATTTCTTTTGCATGATGTAATGTTCTTGGGCTTCAAAGAAAAATCCCCTCTTCGCAGAAGAGGGGATGGGGATTAACGCACGTTAGCGCAGGTGAGGCAGAACGCGTAGCGGTTTTGCGGATCGTTAAAGGCGGCCAGTTTGTCGCCCTCCGCTTTGACTGCCTTCGCCGCCGAGGCGACCGGTGCCGGCAGATACGCCTGCAGCGCGTCCGGCAGCATGGCTTTCACCGAGCCGGAGAAGCTGTCCATCACCAGATCAACGAAGGTCGGCTCATCCTGATAGAAGTCGATATGCCACTGCTTCAGCTTCGCCAGTTCGGCGGCCTTCGCCACGGCGTCATCGAAATCGCCCAGATTATCCACCAGCCCGTTGGTCTTCGCATCCTGGCCGGTCCAGACATGGCCCTGGGCAATCTGGTCGATCTGCGCCGGGGTCTGCTTACGGGAGTCGGCCACCAGGGTGATAAAGCGCTTATAGCCGTTCTCAATGCTGAGCTGCATCATCTGCGACACTTCCGGCGGTAAGGCTTTGGTGATGGCGATATCCGCCAGCGGCGAGGTCGCCACACCGTCAGTATGCACGCCCAGATAGTCGAGGCTGTTCTCCACGGTGTTAATCACGCCGAAGATGCCGATGGAACCGGTCAGGGTGCTTGGGTTCGCCACGATGTAGTTCGCCGGGGTCGAGATCCAGTACCCACCGGATGCCGCCATTCCGCCCATGGAGACCACCACCGGTTTACCGGCGGCGCGGGCCGCTGACAGTTCAGCGCGGATCACTTCCGAGGCGCTGACGCTACCGCCCGGGCTGTTCACCCGCAGGACGATGGCTTTCACTTTCGGGTCGAGACGCGCGTCGCGGATCTGTGAGGCGGTGGTATCGCCACCCACGTTGCCCGGCGTCTCTTCGCCATCCATGATCGCTCCGTTAGCGAAGACCACGGCAATGCTGTCGCCGGTATCAGCCGGTTTTTTCGCCTGATAATCATAGAAGCTGATCGCGCTGTAATTCTTCTCCTCTTTACTCCAGCCGAACTGCTTGGTCAGGGACTTTTCAATCTCGGCGCTGGAGCCCAGGGCATCCACCAGCTTGCTGTTCAGGGCATACTTCGCCGTGTCGCCATCGACGTTACGCAGCCCGTCCAGCACCGCCTGCGCACCCGGGAAGACCTGCTCCGGGGTGATCTGACGGTTGGCGGCCACGGTGCCAAGATAGTTTTTCCACAGCTCACCGATCCAGCGGCTGTCCGCTTCCCGGGCGGCAGGGGACATGTCGTCGCGGATAAACGGCTCAACGGCGGATTTATAGGTCCCGACGCGGAACACGTGGGTCGTGACTTTCAGCTTATCGAGCAGGGATTTGTAATAGAGGCCATTGGTGGCGAAACCGTGCAGATCGACGGTGCCCTGCGGTGAGAGCCACACTTTATTGGCAAAGCTCGCCAGATAGTACTGCCCCTGGCTGTAGTTATCGCCCACCGCAATCACCGGTTTACCGCTGTCGCGGAACTCACGCAGTGCTTTACCGATGTACTGCATCGAAGGCTGATCCGCCCCGGCGAAGTTCTTCAGATCCAGCACAATGCCGGTGATATTGCGATCGTCTTTTGCCTGACGAATAGCATCAACGATATCGAACAGCGAGTTTTCCTGTAGACGATCGCTGCTGGCGCCAAACAGCTGGCGGCCCAGCACGCCCAGACGGTTGCTGGTAGAGGGTTTATCCACCACCACACCGGCGATGTCGAGCAGCAGCGCGCCGCGCCCGGCATTCTGGGCCTGGCTGGTGGAGCTGATGTGCATCCAGACACCCACGCACACCATCAGAATAAGGATGAAGAAGATGTTCATCACCAGATTGCGGACGAAATTCAGCAGTCGCCACGTCCATTTAAAAAAGCCGGCAAACAGTCGCCAGAGGGTTCGCATGTATTCTCCCTGTCCAGATAATTACCTTCCCGTCGCCACTGGACGGTGTTGTCGGGCTATCGTAATGACCCGACCGCCACTTGTCAGCAGGAATCGCCTGCCACGCTGTAACAAAATCTGCCGTCGTGTTAATTTTGAGTAAATTTCAAGACAGGAGTAACCCCATGGATGCACTCGAACTGCTCGTTAACCGTCGTAGCGCGTCACGCCTGGCGGAGCCCGCCCCGGCAGGCGAACAGCTGGACAACATTCTCCGCGCCGGGATGCGCGCCCCGGATCATGGCACCTTGCAGCCGTGGCACTTCTTTATCATAGAAGGTGAAGGACGCGATCGCTTCAGCGCCCTGCTGGAGAAGGGGGCCGTGGCCGCCGGGCAGGATGAGAAGGCGATTGAAAAAGCCCGTATCGCCCCGTTCCGTGCGCCGATGATTATCGCCGTGGTCGCCAAATGCCAGCCGCAGCACAAGGTGCCGGTGTGGGAGCAGGAGATGTCGGCTGGCTGTGCGGTGATGGCCATGCAGATGGCGGCCGTCGCCCAGGGGTATAATGGGATCTGGCGCAGCGGCGCGTTAACCGATAGCCCGGTGGTCCGCGAAGGACTGAACTGCGGCGCAGACGACAAAATCGTCGGTTTCCTCTATCTGGGCACCCCGCAGCTGAAGGCGTCGACCACCGTCTCCGTGCCCGACACCACGCCGTTTGTCACTCGTTTCTAATCCCCCAGCGCAAAAACTGTCTGGATCCTGAACAACTGCAGCAGAATTCAGACAGTCATACTTATCACGTAATGGAATGAGCGCTAACATAGTGCAATTGTAATGAAAGGAGATTGTCATGAGCGAGCAAGCCATTCGTTTAACGCAATACAGCCATGGAGCCGGTTGCGGTTGTAAAATTTCCCCCAAAGTGCTGGAAACCATTCTGCATAGCGAGCAGGCGAAGTTTGTCGACCCGAACCTGCTTGTGGGTAACGAAACCCGCGACGATGCCGCCGTCTACGATTTAGGTAACGGGACCAGCATTATCAGCACCACCGATTTCTTTATGCCGATCGTCGACAATCCGTACGACTTCGGGCGCATTGCCGCTACCAACGCCATCAGCGATATTTTTGCCATGGGCGGCAAGCCGATCATGGCGATTGCGATCCTCGGCTGGCCGATCAATACCCTGGCCCCGGAGATCGCCCGCGAGGTGATCGAGGGCGGACGCTTTGCCTGTCAGCAGGCGGGGATTGCGCTGGCGGGCGGTCACTCCATCGATGCGCCGGAGCCCATCTTTGGCCTGGCGGTCACCGGTGTGGTGCCAACCGAACGCGTCAAACGCAACAGCACCGCTGAAGCGGGCTGCAAGCTGTTCCTCACCAAGCCGCTGGGCATTGGCGTGCTCACGACCGCCGAGAAAAAATCCCTGCTGCTGCCGGAACACAAAGGGCTGGCGACAGAGGTGATGTGTCAGATGAACCTCGCCGGGGCCGCCTTCGCCAACATCGACGGCGTGAAGGCGATGACCGACGTCACCGGCTTTGGCCTGCTGGGTCACCTGAGCGAAGTGTGCCAGGGGGCGGGCGTGCAGGCTCAGGTCTGGTACCAGGACGTGCCGAAGCTGCCAGGCGTTGAAGCCTATATTGCCCAGGGCGCTGTCCCGGGCGGCACCCAGCGTAACTTTGCCAGCTACGGTCATCTGATGGGCGACATGCCTGCCGAGTGGCGCGATCTGCTGTGCGATCCCCAGACCTCCGGCGGCCTGTTGCTGGCGGTGACCCCGGAGGCGGAAGCCGACGTCCAGGCGACCGCCGCTGAGTTCGGGATCACCCTGACCGCTATTGGCGAGCTGGTGCGGGCCCGTGGCGGTCGTCCGATGATTGAGATCCGTTAACTCAATGCGGTTATTTATTGCCGAAAAACCGAGCCTGGCGCGCGCTATCGCCGATGTGCTGCCTAAACCGCACCGCAAAGGCGATGGCTATATCGAGTGCGGGAACGGGCAGGTGGTCACATGGTGTATCGGTCACCTGCTGGAGCAGGCCCAGCCGGACGCCTACGACAGCCGCTACGCGCGCTGGAATCTCAACGATCTCCCCATCGTGCCGGAAAAGTGGCAGCTACAGCCGCGCCCGTCGGTGACCAAGCAGCTCAACGTCATTAAGCGTCTGCTGAAAGACGCCGCGGAAGTGATCCACGCTGGTGACCCGGACCGCGAAGGCCAGTTGCTGGTGGATGAGGTGCTGGATTACCTGAGCCTTGCGCCAGAAAAGCGCAAGCTGGTGCAGCGTTGTCTGATCAACGATCTCAACCCACAGGCGGTAGAGCGCGCCATCTCGCGTCTGCGATCCAACAGCGAGTTTGTCCCGCTGTGCGTTTCCGCACTGGCCCGCGCTCGCGCAGACTGGCTGTACGGCATCAACATGACCCGCGCCTACACCATTCTCGGGCGTAACGCGGGTTATCAGGGAGTGCTCTCGGTGGGCCGCGTGCAGACTCCGGTGCTGGGGCTGGTGGTGCGCCGCGATGAAGAGATCGAGAACTTTGTCGCCAAAGACTTCTTCGAAGTGAAAGCCCATATCGTCACCCCGAAAGAGGAGCGCTTTACCGCCATCTGGCAGCCGAGCGAGGCCTGCGAGCCGTATCAGGATGAAGAGGGGCGTTTGTTGCATCGTTCCCTGGCCGACCACGTGGTTACCCGTATTCAGGGCCAGCCCGCCGTCGTCACCAGCTATAACGATAAACGAGAATCAGAACCTGCACCGCTGCCATTTTCCCTGTCGGCGTTGCAGATCGAGGCGGCAAAACGCTACGGCCTGAGCGCGCAAAACGTGCTTGATATCTGTCAGAAGCTGTATGAGACGCACAAGCTGATCACCTATCCGCGTTCCGACAGCCGCTATCTGCCGGAAGAGCATTTCGCCGGACGCCATGCGGTGCTGAACGCCATTGCCGCCCACGCGCCCGATTTAATGCCGCAGCCGGTGGTCAATCCGGACACCCGCAACCGCTGCTGGGACGATAAAAAGGTGGATGCCCACCACGCCATTATCCCGACGGCGCGTAGCAGCAAAGTCAATCTGACCGAGAACGAAGCGAAGGTCTATAACCTTGTCGCCCGCCAGTATCTGATGCAGTTCTGCCCGGATGCCCTGTTCCGCAAGTGCGTCATTGAGCTGGAGATCGCCAAAGGGAAGTTTATCGCCAAAGCGCGTTTCCTCGCCGAAGCGGGCTGGCGCACGCTGCTGGGCAATAAAGAGCGGGACGAAGAGAACGACGGTACGCCGCTGCCAGTGGTGAAAAAAGATGACGAGTTGCTGTGCGAGAAGGGCGAAGTAGTGGAGCGGCAGACCCAGCCGCCGCGCCACTTCACCGATGCCACCATTCTCTCTGCCATGACCGGTATCGCCCGGTTCGTGCAGGATAAAGATCTGAAGAAGATCCTGCGCGCCACTGACGGACTGGGAACGGAAGCGACCCGCGCCGGGATCATCGAGCTGCTGTTTAAACGCGGTTTTCTGCATAAGAAAGGGCGCTACATTCACGCAACGGACGCCGGGAAGGCGTTGATCCACTCCCTGCCGGAGATGGCCGCACGACCGGACATGACCGCGCACTGGGAGTCGGTCCTGACCCAGATCAGCGAAAAGCAGTGTCGTTATCAGGATTTTATGCAGCCGCTGGTGGGCACGTTATTCGATCTGATTAACCAGGCGCGGAACACCTCGGTCAGGGATTTTCGCGGCATGGTTGCGCCGGGTGGCGACAAGAAGAAAAAGTTTAAGAAGAAGAGTGCGGCATAAAAAATGCCGGGTGGCGCCTGCGAGGTAAAAGCAAAAAGGCAACTTGCGTTGCCTTTTTTAATGTTTTCTCCCTCTCCCCGTGGGAGAGGGCCGGGGTGAGGGCATCAGCCCGCACCACACAGAATCAGATCACACCCTGACCCAGCATCGCATCCGCTACCTTCACAAACCCGGCAATGTTCGCCCCGCGGACATAGTTGGTCTGCTTCTCTTCCCCGCCGTACTCGACGCAGGCGTGGTGAATATCCAGCATGATGTGATGCAGACGCGCATCCACTTTCTCAGCTTTCCAGCCCATACGCGCGGCGTTCTGCGCCATCTCCAGGCCTGAAGTTGCCACACCGCCGGCGTTCGCCGCTTTACCCGGTGCGAACAGCACGCCAGCCTGCAGGAACAGGTCGGTCGCTTCGATGGTGGTTGGCATGTTGGCCCCTTCCGCAACCGCTTTCACGCCGTTGGCGATCAGCTGGTGCGCGGCATCCACGTCCAGTTCGTTCTGGGTGGCGCACGGCAGGGCGATATCGACCGGGACAGCCCACGGCTGTTTGCCTTCCAGGTAGGTCAGACCGAACTCGCGGGCGTAATCGGCCACGCGACCGTCGCGGCTGGCTTTGATTTCGCACAGGCGCGCCAGTTTTTCGGTAGTGAAACCGGCTTCATCCACCACGGTGCCGCTGGAGTCGGAGGCAGTGATCACCCGGGCACCCAGTTCCATTGCTTTCTCGATAGCGTACTGGGCCACGTTGCCGGAGCCGGACACCGCGACGCGCATACCGTCAAAGCTCATCCCGTGACGCTTCAGCATCGCTTCCGTGAAGTAGACCAGACCGTAACCGGTGGCTTCCGGGCGGATCAGACTCCCGCCGAAGGAGAGACCTTTTCCGGTGAAGACGCAGGCGCTGTTATTGGAGAGTTTTTTCATCATCCCGGCCATAAAGCCCACTTCGCGACCGCCCACGCCGATATCCCCGGCCGGTACGTCGGTATCCGCGCCCAGGTGGCGATAGAGTTCGGTCATCAGCGCCTGGCAGAAGCGCATCACTTCGCCTTCGCTCTTCCCTTTCGGATCAAAATCGCTGCCGCCTTTGCCGCCGCCCATTGGCAGGGTGGTCAGGGCGTTTTTAAAGGTTTGCTCAAAGCCGAGGAACTTCAGGATCGACAGGTTAACCGACGGGTGGAAGCGCATCCCGCCTTTGAACGGGCCAATCGCCGAGCTGAATTGAACACGCCAGGCGCGGTTGACCTGCACCTGATTGCGGTCATCCACCCACACCACGCGGAACTGGATCACGCGCTCGGGCTCAACCAGGCGTTCAAGCAGGGACATCTGACGATAGCGGGGGTTTTGTTCCAGGAATGGCCACAGCGTGGTCATCACTTCACGTACGGCCTGAGCAAATTCGCTCTGATGCGGGTCACGCTGTTGAACACGATTCAGAAAGGATTCAAGAGAGCACGCCTGGTCCATAACTATAAGTTCCTCTAATATATTGGGATTATTTTATTTGTAACAAAAAGATGCATGTTGTTGTGTTTTTCGACTATACCACCCGATGCACTTTGTGACGCAAGCTAAATTTCGCCCTCAAGTTAAATTCATTAAACGCCCCGGGTCATAACAAAAAACGATGATCGGTGGGATTAAAGTTTGTCGGCAGGTTTACCGTTATAGTGAATATCAGGACACAACAGGAAGAGGCGTCGATGAAGCGTATTGTGATGGCTGTTTTGCTTGGAATTTTCGCGGCCGGCAGTCAGGCCGACCAGCGATTTAGTACCGGGGGTGTGGATGTGAATATCCCGCCGGAGATCTTCAGCTCCAGCGGTCAGCGCCCGCCGCCGTGCAACCAGTGCTGCATCTATCAGGATCAGAACTATTCAGAAGGATCGGTGGTAAAAGCCGAAGGCGTGTTGTTGCAGTGTCAGCGCGATCCGCAGGCGATCAGCACCAATCCGCTGGTCTGGCGTCGCGTAAGAGAATAAAGGCTTCCAGCAGGGGAATATCCGCCGGGGCGAGATCGTAGCGTAGCGCCTCGTGCGGCGTGCACCACACCAGCTGGGTGTGGTAGTGCGTTGCGGGCGTGCCGGTAAACGCCGGGACGTGCCAGGCGTGCAGGTTGATCAGCCGTCGGGACACTTCCCGCTGCTGACTGGCGATATACCCTCCGGGCCGGGCCTCAATGCCCAGCTCCTCGCGCAGCTCACGCACCAGGGCGTCAGGCTGCGTTTCCCCGGCCTCCACTTTGCCGCCGGCAAACTCCCACATCCCCGGCTGGTCGGCGTGCGCCGGGCGCTGCGCCAGTAAAATTTTGCCATCCCGTTCGAGAATAGCGCAGACAACATCGAGTGTTTTTAGCATGATCGTCAATAATGGTTGAGAGAGAAAGCGTTAGGATCGGCGTACTTATCAGCGACCAGGGAGCCTCCTGTGAAAGAGTTACCACCCGTCTGGGTAAAACCCATCGAATCCATTCCCGTCAGTTTAACGCCAATCGCCAGGATGCAGAAAAAACATTATGGCGCGGTGCTCAATCCGCTGCGCTGGTGGGGAAGAATGCCCCGGCTCTTCTGGCTGGTGGCGCTGTTTGTCGGCTTTCTGGAGCGTAAAAAATCGCCTCTCGACCCGGGGCTGCGTTCGCTGCTGATGACCCGCGTCTCGCAGGTGTGCCACTGCGCGTTCTGCATCGATGCCAATGCGCTGCGCCTGGCGGAACGCAGTGGCGGGCTGGAGAAGGTGCAGGCCGTCGCGACATGGCGTGACAGCGCGCTGTTCAGCGACGAAGAGCGCGCTGCGCTGGCCTATGCCGAGGCGGTGACTGCCACCCCCCCGGTGGTTGACGATGCCATTAAAGCAGCGTTGCGCCGCCACTACAGTGAGGAGGCGATCACCGAGATGACCGCGCTACTCGCTTTCCAGAACCTGTCGGCGCGCTTTAATGCCGCGCTTGAGATCCCTTCCCAGGGGCTATGCGCCATGCCCGGAGAGAAACCCGATGCTTGACCGTCATCTGCACCCACGTCTGAAACCGCTGCTTAACAGGCTGGTGATGAAGCTGGATAAACCGGGGATCACCCCGGACGGCATTACGCTGATCGGCTTTGCCATTGGGGCGCTGGCCCTGCCGTTTCTGGCCCTGGGCTGGTATCTGGCGGCGCTGGTGGTGATTGTGCTGAACCGGCTGCTGGACGGGCTGGATGGGGCGCTGGCGCGGCGGCGCGGGCTGAGCGATGCCGGGGGCTTTCTCGATATCGCCCTCGATTTTCTGTTTTATGCCCTAGTGCCCTTTGGTTTTGCGCTGGCCAATCCGGCGGTGAATGCGCTGCCCGCCGCCTGGCTGCTGTTCGCCTTTATCGGCACCGGCAGCAGCTTTCTGGCGTTTGCCGTGCTGGCGGCGAAGCACGACATCGACAATCCGGGTTATGCCCATAAATCGTTTTATTACATCGGAGGGCTAACGGAAGGCACCGAAACGATTCTGCTGTTTGTGCTCTGTTGTCTGTTCCCGGCGCACTTTGCGTGGCTGGCGTGGGTGTTTGGCGCGTTGTGCTGGCTGACCACCGCAACGCGCATCTGGAGTGGTTATCTGACGCTGAAAGAGGTTCAGCGTCCGCCAGGATCAGAGTGAACTCTCTGGCCCGCGTTCACCGGTCGCAACCGGGTTCTGCGGGTTGCTGCTCCATTCGTACCAGCCCCCGTCGTAAACGCCGACCTTTTTCCAGCCCATCGCCCGGGCATACATAAAGGTCTCTGATGCCCGCCAGCCGGTGCCGCAGTAAAACGCTACCTGCTGATCCGGCAGAATGTTCCACTGCTTCCACATGGCGGCGATATCGTCTGCGGTACGCATGGTGCCATCCGGGTTATGGAAATCTTCCATGTGGGTCGAATCGCTTCCGGCATGGCCCCAGCGGGCGCCTGCGATCTCACCTTTTGGCTTGATATAGCTGTAGCCGCTGGTCACGCCGGTAAACTCCGGCCAGGAGCGGATGCTCACCAGCGAGGCATCTGTACGATGCAGCAGGCCCCGGGCCTGGTCAGTATTCAGCATCAGCTGCGGCTGACCGGGGATCGGCGCGCCAAAATCGGCGGCTGGAATGACCTTATCTGGCGTCCCGCGCTCGACCGGCAGTTTTGCCGCGTCCCAGGCTTTCCAGCCCCCGTCCAGCAGGCGAACATCTTTCACCCCGGCATACAGCATAATTTGCGCCACGCGCGCGGCGGCGTACACGTCGCGGCCGTAGAGGATCACCGTGGTGTCATGGCGGATGCCATGTTTCGCCAGCATCGCCTTCAGATCGGCATCAGAGACCTTATTCCACAGCGGCTCGCTTTCCACTTCGTTGGTGTCGATATAGCCCGCGCCGGGAATATGGCTCAGCAGATAAAATTTCGGTGCGCCCCACGCGGCTTCAATCACTTTCCACTCCCCGGCAGGGGCGGCGGTCACCGGCTTACCCTGCTGAAGCTGGTGGAGCCACTGCGGGTAGACCAGCTGTTCGAAGTGGGCGAGGCGCTGGAGGCGATCCGGGGTTTTCAGGGCATCGCTTAACAGCGTGACCTGGCTGAAGCCCGTCTGAGCCAGCCGTGCCTTAACGGCCTGGTTATCGCTGTCGCTACCGTATAAGGCCACCGGCGTGGTCGGCGTCAGCTGATGCTGCGACGCCCAGGCTTTCAACTGGGACGCGTTCATCGCCCCGAGCCAGCTGGCGGAGAGATTAAGGGCGGCAGGTTCGTGGCCGGAAGGGCCGTTCAGGGTCTGCGGCCAGCCGTTGTAAAAGGCGCTGGCGCGGGTATCAATAATCGAACCTTGTTGCTGCTGAAGCTCTGTCAGCGTCAGGGAATGTGCCATGTTAGCAGCGAAGGTGGAGAAAGAGGCGAGACCTAAAGCGGTGGTCAGCGCGGCCAATTGAGAAACACGTTTCATCGAAATGCCCGATCGTAAAAAATTGAGCCGACATTGTGGCAACCTGCCCGGCAAAAAACGTTGCGTTTGCGCAGGATGTCACGGGATTCATTGCCAGCCTGCCATCGGCAGCACCTGCCCATTCGGAGGAATATCGTCCTCATCGTGGGTCACCTGCACCACCGGGATCTGCCGGGCGCGCACTTCGGCGAACACCCAGCGGCGAAACTGATCGCGCAGATTTTTATCCAGACGGCTGAAGGGCTCATCAAGCAGCAGCGCCTGGGGCTGGGCCAGCATGGCGCGAAGCAGGCTCACCCGGGCGCGCTGCCCGCCGGAGAGGGTGGCGGGATCGCGAGGAAAGAAACCGCTCAGATCGGCGGCGTCCAGGGCGGCGATCACCTGCTGTTTACGCTGGTCGCCTTTAATGGCGGCCGGGAGCGCCAGGAGCAGATTCTGCCCGACGCTGAAGTGATCGAAGAGCAACGCATCCTGAAACAGCAGGCCCACACCTCGCTGCTCGGTGGGGAGGAGGTCGCAGCGCCGGGCGTTGATCCACAGCTCCCCCGCGGCGCGAAAATCGCCAGGCAAGGCACCCACCATCCAGGCAAACAGCGACGATTTACCGCTGCCGGAGGGGCCCATCAGGGTGAGAATGTCGCCGGGCGGCACGGTGAAGCTGACATTGTGCAGCAGCGTCGTCTGGCGCAGCGTGAGCGAAACATCCTTGACCATCAGCATTAACGTAACCCCTGTCGAAAGCGGCCAACCAGCCGGGAAAGCAAGATGCAGGCGGCGAAAACCAGCATCGGCAGCAGCAACTGCCACAGCGCCTGGGCCGCCAGCACGGCGCTACTGCCGCCGCTGCTGAGCGCCACGGCGTCGGTAGTCAGGGTGGCGAACCGACCGCTGCCCAGCCACAGGGTAGGCAGATACTGCGCCATACTGACGGAAAACCCGACCGCAAAGGCGGTGAGCGCCGGGCGGATCATCTGCGGACATTTGATCAGCCAGAATATTTTAAGCGATCCCCAGCCGAGGGTGCGGGCAATCAGGATCTGGCGCGGATCGAGTCGACGCCAGGCCGGCAGCATCACCAGCAGCATCCACGGCAGCACCCACAGCAGATGCCCCCACAGGATGGCAATCCACTGCCCATCGAGCTGCAGCAGCAGCGCCAGCTGATACTGCCCGGCCACCAGCGGCAGGGCAGGGAGCGCCAGCGGCAGCCAGACCCAGAAGGCTCCGCGCTGCGGGCCCCACTCCAGCCAGAGCAGGATCATTCCCAGCGCAAGCGCCGCCGAGGCGAGCCCCAGCGCCAGGCTCACACCCGCCGTCTCCCGGGAGACGCTGGCGTTGCCTGCCACTAGCACCAGAACCGCCACGCTGACGATGCCCGCCAGCGGCAACAGCAGGGCGCAGGCGCGTCCCAGCCGCAGCGGGCGCGGCGTCGGGCGCTCCCCGGAGACGTCCGGGATAGTGCGCCGCCAGCGTCGCCAGCCGAGAAACAGCGCGACGGCGATCAGCTCCAGGATGACCAGCAGGATCACACAGACCAGCATCCCTTTGGCCTGCTGCTGCGCATCGCCCTGCGAGAGCCACTGCCAGGCCAGCACCGCCAGAGTGGGAGGATTACCCGGCCCGAGGATCAGGGCCACATCCACCACCGACAGCGTCCAGGCAATCGTCGCCAGCATCACCGCCCCCAGCGCGGGAGCAATGGCGGGGAGGATCAGCCAGCGCAGCGCCTGCCAGCGGCCATAGCCCAGCGATCGCAGCACGGTCACTTTTTGCGCCAGATCTTTTTCCGGCAGCGAGGCGTAAATCGCCCAGAGAACAAACGCGCTCTCCTTAACGGCGAGGGTCAGGCCCAGACCGATCCCGTAGCGATCCAGCGCCGGGGAGCAGATCGAACAGAGGCGGTAGAGCTCGCCGCCTTCGGCAAAAATCAGCAGCACACTGACGGCAAAGGCCACGTGCGGGATCGCCAGCAGCCAGGGCAGATGGTTGCACAGTCGCCGCCAGCGGCTACCGGGCCACAGCGCGGCCACCACCGCCAGGGCCAGCAGCAGCGCCCCGGCGGCGGCAATCAGGGTAGAGACCAGGGTGGCGATCAGCGCCTGGGGTATTTGAGGATCGGCCGCCAGCGCCCGCCAGTTCTCCAGTGAGAAGACCGGCGGTAACAGCAGGACGACGGCGGGCAGCAGCGGCAGATACACCACCGCCATCAGCAGCCAGGCCAGGCAGCTTAATGGGTGCCGTAGCGACGCAGCCATTCCTGCTCCAGCGCGTTAACCCAGGCGGCGTGAGGTTCCCCGAGCGTCGCCGGGAGTTCTGCCGGAATAAACTGACGCAGTGCGGCGGCCTCAGCGGCAGGCAAAGTCTGTGGATCCAGCACGCTCGGATCGCCCCAGTGGGCCGGATCGGCCTTGCGGATCTGCGCCTGCGGCGAGAGTAAAAAGTTAGCGACGACTTTCGCACCCGCGCTGGCAGAGCTGTTGGCCGGGATCGCCACAAAGTGCACGTTGCCAATCATCCCCTGCTGAAAACCAAAGCTGTAGCTGTCAGCGGGCAGCTCGTTGCTGTTCACCTTTTGTCGGGCGTGGGCCGGGTTAAAGGTGATCGACAGGCCTAAATTGCCGCTGGCCAGCAGGGCATCCATCCGCGCCGGTGACGGCGGGAAATCTTTGCCCTCGCGCCACAGGTGGGGATGCAGTTTATCCAGATACGCCCACAGCGGGGCGGTGACTGCGGCAAAGGTGGCGCTGTCCGGCGGCTGTTTGAGGGCCTCCGGCTGGGTGGTTTGCGTCAGCAGGAGCTGTTCCAGGAATGCGGTGCCGGTAAAGTCGGGCGGGCGCGGGTAGGTGACGGTGCCGGGGTGTTGAGCGGCCCAGGCCAGCAGCGCCTGCGGATCTGCCAGCGGTTCAGGCAGGGTCTTGCGGCTGGCGATAAAGGTGAGCTGTGCGCTGCCCCATGGCGACTCTGCCCCCTCGGTCGGGATGGCAAAATCTTCCGTCACCGGTTTAGTGGTGTCGACATAGCGCCAGTTGGGCAGGGTTTGCGCCCATCCGGTCTGCAACAGCCCTGCGGTTTTCAGGGTGCGGAAGTTCTCGCCGTTGACCCACAGCAGGTCGACCGAACCGTTGGTGTTGCGCCCGGCGCTGGCCTCGGTCTGGATGCGTTTCACCGCATCGGCGGCATCCGCCAGTCGGACAATCTTCAGGGTAATGGCGTAGTGGCTTTTCATCTCGCCGCTCACCCAGTCCAGGTAACGGTTCACCGCCTCATCGCCGCCCCAGGCGTTAAACCAGACGGTCTGGCCCCGGGCCTCCTCTTTCACTTTCTGCCAGCTGTCATCAGCCAGCGCGTGCCCTGCGATCAGCAGGCCAGTCAGAAACATGCACAAACGCACACGGCGCATAATTCCCCCTGTTATGAAGACGTTCGGGAAAAGCGGGCGAACAGCCAGCGGGTGACGAGCGGCAGCAGGCCCAGCAGGGTAAAGGCGAAAACCACGCCCGGCGAGAGGATATCACGCAGCGAGGCGATCTGCCCTAACTGGTGGCCAGCGTTGAGATAGACCACCGCCCCGGGCAGCATCCCGAGCTGGCTGACCCACCAGTAGCGCCGCACCCTGATGCTGGTTAAACCGGCCAGCAGGTTGACCACAAAGAAAGGAAACAGCGGCATCAGGCGCAGGGCAAACAGATAATACGCCCCGTCGCGGGCGACCCCGTCATTGACGGTGCGCATCGGCCCGGCAAAGCGGCGCTGGACCCAGTCGCGCAGCAGATAGCGGCTGACCAGCATCGCCAGCGTCGCACCGAGCGTGGCGGCGAACGACACCAGCACAATCCCCGGCCACAGACCAAACAGGGCCCCGCCGAGCAGGGTCAGCAGCGCAGCGCCCGGCAGCGACAGGGTGGTGACCAGCACGTAGAGAGTGAAAAAGAGAGCGGCGCTTTGCAGTGGCGCCTGCTGGCAGTAATGCAGCAGTGCCTGATGCCGGGACTGAAGATTTTCCAGCGTCAAAACGCCGGGGGGCAGTTGGGTATAAATAACGACAAATGCGCCCACAAGGGCGCACAGAAGCAGGATTTTGCGACGATTCGCAGCCACTTATTTTACGTCGAAGGTCGCCCAGACCGGGGCGTGGTCGGACGGTTTTTCCATGCTGCGGATCTCGTAGTCGATCCCGGTTTCGATGCAACGCTCTGCCAGCACTGGGCTTGCCAGCAGCAGGTCGATGCGCAGGCCGCGGTTATCATCGAAGCCTTTGGAGCGATAATCAAACCACGAGAAGCGATCCTGAGTTTCCGGATTGACGCTGCGGAAAGTATCCACCAGACCCCAGTCCATCAGGCGTGCCATCCACTCGCGCTCTTCCGGCAGGAAGGAGCACTTCCCGGTGCGCAGCCAGCGTTTGCGGCTCTCCTCGCCGATGCCGATATCCAGATCGGTATGGCTGATGTTCATGTCGCCCATGATCAGCACCGGGTTCTCTTTTTTCAGCTCGGTTTCGAGGTACGACTGCAGATCCTGATAGAACTTCTCTTTGGCCGGGAACTTCAGCGGGTGGTCGCGGCTCTCGCCCTGCGGGAAGTAACCGTTGATCACGGTGATGTTGCCCAGCGGCGAAGGAATTTCCGCCATGATGATACGGCGCTGGGACTCTTCATTATCGCCCGGGAAGCCGCGACGCACCGAGACTGGCGTCTCTTTGGTCAGCAGGGCCACACCGTAATGGCCTTTCTGGCCGTGATAAAAGACGTTGTAACCCAGCTTTGCCACCTCTTCGAGAGGGAACATATCGTCGTGGACTTTTGTCTCCTGCAGGCCAATGACGTCAGGCTGATGTTGGTCGACGATAGCTTGCAGTTGATGATGACGGGCGCGCAGGCCGTTGATATTAAAAGAGACAAATTTCATAGTCGCTGCCAGTGCAAGGTGAATAGTGCAGGGATGGTAGCAGAATTTCGCCAGGCTGACTGCCGCCGCTGCGTATGTTCCACCAATTACTGCGACAGATCGCGCCGACAGTGCAATTTTTGCACCGATCTGGCGCGTGATGCCCCGCGATGGCGCGTAAAAGGACCACAAATTTCGCCAGCGATCACAATTCCAGAATTATATTTCGTTTCTGCATAAAACTTCTGTTTTTCATCCGGCAAAGCCGCGCTTGTTGTAAAAATATTCACTTTATATGCAATAACAGTGAATAACTCCATGTCGTAACCTGTTGATATTACGTTACCCCATCCTGTTTATGCATTTTTATCGCTGGCTGGCACGATCGCTGCAATCTACATTTACAGCGCAAACACTAAAATATTTAACATTTAATCAACCTTTTATTTACCCGGATGAGGTCGCTATGTCTCTGTCAATTACGCGTGAAAACTTTGATGAATGGATGATGCCGGTTTACGCCCCGGCGGCTTTTATTCCGGTACGGGGAGAGGGCTCACGCCTGTGGGATCAACAGGGTAAAGAGTATATCGACTTTGCCGGGGGTATTGCGGTTAACGCCCTGGGCCATGCCCATCCGGCGCTGCGTCAGGCGCTCAACGACCAGGCGGCGAAATTCTGGCATACCGGGAATGGCTTCACCAACGAGCCGGTGCTGCGGCTGGCTAAAAAACTGATCGACGCCACCTTTGCCGAAAAAGTGTTCTTCTGTAACTCTGGGGCCGAAGCTAACGAAGCAGCGCTGAAGCTGGCGCGTAAATATGCCCACGATAATTTTGGTAGCCAGAAGAGCGGCATCGTCGCTTTCAAAAATGCCTTCCACGGACGCACCCTGTTTACCGTCAGCGCGGGCGGCCAGCCGTCATATTCCCAGGACTTTGCCCCGCTGCCGCCGGATATCCGTCACGCGGTCTATAACGACCTGCAGTCGGCCAGCGAGCTGATCGACGATAGCACCTGCGCGGTGATCGTCGAGCCGATGCAGGGCGAGGGCGGCGTGCTGCCTGGGGACAAAGCCTTCCTGCAGGGGCTGCGCGAGCTGTGCGACCGCCACAACGCGGTGCTGATTTTTGATGAAGTCCAGACCGGCGTTGGCCGTACCGGCGAGCTGTATGCCTATATGCACTACGGCGTCACCCCGGACGTGCTCTCTACCGCCAAGGCGCTCGGCGGTGGCTTCCCGGTGGGGGCGATGCTGACCACCGACAAATTCGCCCGGGTAATGACCGTCGGCACCCACGGCACTACCTACGGCGGCAACCCGTTGGCGTCGGCGGTGGCCGGTCAGGTGCTGGATATCATTAACACCCCGGAAGTGCTGACCGGCGTGAAGCAGCGTCACGAGTGGTTTGTCGAGCGCCTGCAGGCCATTAACGGTAAAACCGGCCTGTTCAAAGAAATTCGCGGTCTGGGGCTGCTGATTGGCTGCGTGCTCACGGATGAGTTCGCCGGAAAAGCTAAACTTATTTCTCAGGAAGCGGCAAAAGCGGGCGTGATGGTGTTGATCGCCGGGGCTAACGTGGTGCGCTTTGCGCCTGCGCTGATCGTCAGCGAGGAAGAGGTGCAGACCGGGTTAGATCGCTTTGCGCTGGCCTGTGAACGTGTGAAGTCCGGGGTATCATCATGATGGTCATCCGTCCCATTGAGCGCGGGGATTTATCCGCCCTCATGCAGCTTGCCGGTAAAACAGGAGGCGGGCTGACCTCGCTTCCGGTTGATGAACATACTCTCTCAGCGCGCATCGAGCGCTCGCTGGAGACCTGGCAAGGGACGCTGCCGAAAGGCGAACAGGGTTACGTGTTTGTGCTGGAAGAGTCCACTACCGGCACCGTGGCCGGGATCTGCGCCATTGAGGTGGCGGTGGGTCTGAACGATCCCTGGTATAACTACCGTGTCGGCACTCTGGTACACGCCTCAAAAGAGCTCAACGTCTACAACGCGCTGCCGACGCTGTTCCTCAGTAACGATCACACCGGCAGCAGCGAACTCTGTAGCCTGTTTCTCGATCCCGACTGGCGCAAAGAGGGCAACGGCTATCTGCTCTCCAAATCGCGTTTTCTGTTTATGGCCGCCTTCCGCGATCGCTTTAACGAAAAAGTGGTGGCTGAGATGCGCGGCGTGATCGACGAAACCGGCTTCTCGCCGTTCTGGAAAAGCCTCGGCGAACGCTTCTTCTCGATGGAGTTCAGCAAGGCCGACTACCTGTGCGGCACCGGGCAGAAAGCCTTTATTGCCGAGCTGATGCCGAAACATCCTATCTATACCCATTTCCTCAGCCCCGAAGCGCAGGCGGTGATTGGCGAAGTCCATCCGCACACCGCCCCGGCGCGAGCGGTGCTGGAAAAAGAGGGCTTCCGCTACCGCAACTATGTCGACATCTTTGACGGCGGTCCGACGCTGGAGTGCGATATCGACCGGGTGCGGGCGATCCGCAAAAGCCGTCTGGTGGAGGTGGCCGAAGGCCAGCCTGCGCCGGGCGAGTGGCCTGCCTGTCTGGTCGCTAATGAACAGTATGACCAGTTCCGCGCCACGCTGATCCGCGTGGATCCCGATTGTGAACGTCTGGTGCTGACACCAGCCCAACTGGATGCCCTGAAATGCCGCGCCGGCGATCGTATTCGCATGGTGCGCCTGTGCGCTGAGGAGAAAACAGCATGAACTTATGGATTAACGGCGACTGGGTAACCGGCGAAGCTGAACCCCGCACCAAACACAATCCGGTGGGTCAGGAGGTGTTATGGCAGGGGGCGGACGCCAGCGCCGCACAGGTTGAGCAGGCCTGCCGGGCGGCACGCGCGGCATTCCCGGGTTGGGCGAAACTGCCGTTCAGCGCCCGTCAGGCCATCGTGGAGAAATTTGCTGCCCTGCTGGAGGCCAACAAGCAGGAACTGACCCGCGTGATTGCCAGCGAAACCGGCAAACCGCGCTGGGAAGCGGCAACCGAAATTACCGCGATGATCAATAAAATCGCCATTTCGGTGAAGGCTTACCATACCCGTACCGGCGAGCAGCATACTGAGATGGCCGACGGGGCCGCCAGCCTGCGCCACCGTCCGCACGGCGTGCTGGCGGTGTTTGGCCCCTATAACTTCCCCGGCCATCTGCCGAACGGCCATATCGTGCCGGCGCTGCTGGCGGGTAATACCGTGATCTTCAAGCCGAGCGAGCTGACGCCGTGGAGCGGCGAGGCAGTCGTCAAACTGTGGGAGCAGGCCGGGCTGCCGCCGGGGGTGCTCAATCTCGTCCAGGGCGGGCGTGAAACCGGTCAGGTGCTGAGTGCGCTAAACGATATCGATGGCCTGCTGTTCACCGGCAGCGCCGGGACCGGCTATCAGCTGCACCGACAGCTGGCCGGACAGCCGGAGAAAATTCTGGCCCTCGAGATGGGCGGCAACAATGCCCTGATCGTTGACGATCCGGCGGATATCGACGCCGCGGTCCACCTGACCATTCAGTCGGCCTTTATCACCGCCGGACAGCGCTGCACCTGCGCCCGACGTCTGCTGGTGAAAAACGGTGCCGAAGGTGACGCTTTCCTCGCCCGTCTGGTGGAGGTGAGCGGCCATCTGCTGCCGGGCGCGTGGGATGACAACGACCAGCCGTTTATCGGCGGGCTGATCTCCGAGCAGGCGGCGAAAAACGTCTGGCACGTCTGGCGGGAGCACGTTGCCCGCGGCGGCAAGTCGCTGCTCGATCCGCGTCTGGTCCGGGCGGGCACCTCGTTATTAACCCCGGGGATTGTCGAGATGACCGGCGTGCGCGATGTGCCGGATGAAGAGGTCTTTGGCCCGCTGCTCTGCGTCTGGCGCTATGACGATTTCGACCAGGCCATCGCCATGGCCAACGCCACGCGCTACGGCCTGTCGTGCGGGCTGATCTCCCCGGAACGCGACAAGTTTGACCAGCTGTTGCTGGAGGCGCGCGCCGGGATCGTTAACTGGAACAAACCGCTCACCGGCGCGGCCAGTACCGCACCGTTCGGCGGGGTGGGTGCCTCCGGGAACCATCGCGCCAGCGCCTGGTATGCGGCGGATTACTGCGCCTGGCCCATGGCGAGCCTCGAAACCCCGGCCATCGTCCTGCCGGAGCAGCTGAGCCCGGGCCTCGATTTTATTCAGGGGAAACGTCATGAAAGCGCGTGAAGTCAATTTTGACGGGCTGGTGGGGTTAACCCACCACTATGCCGGGCTGTCGTTTGGCAATGAGGCCTCGACCAAACACCGTTTTCAGATCTCTAACCCACGGCTGGCGGCGAAGCAGGGGCTGCTGAAGATGAAGGCGCTGGCGGATGCGGGCTTTCCCCAGGCGGTGATCCCGCCACAGGAGCGGCCTAACGTCGGCGTGCTGCGTCAGCTCGGCTTTACCGGCACCGATGAGCAGGTGGTGGAGAGGGCGGGCACCCGGATGCCGCAGCTGCTCTCTGCCGCCAGTTCGGCCTCCTCGATGTGGGTCGCCAATGCCGCGACGGTGGCCCCGTCGGCGGACACCCTCGACGGAAAAGTGCATTTCACCGTTGCCAACCTGAACAACAAGTTCCACCGCGCCAGTGAAGCAGGTACCACCGAGAAGGTGCTGCGCGCCATTTTCCGCGACGAGGCTCGCTTCACCGTCCATACGGCGCTGCCGCAGGTGGCGATGTTCGGTGATGAAGGGGCGGCCAACCATAATCGCCTCGGCGGCGACTACGGTGAGCCGGGCCTGCAGCTGTTTGTCTATGGACGTGAAGAGGGAGGCCATGAGGCGCCGGCCCGCTACCCGGCCCGTCAGACCCTGGCGGCGAGTCAGGCGGTTGCCCGGCTGAACCAGGTCAATCCCGGGCAGATCCTCTTCGCCCAGCAAAACCCGCTGGTGATTGACCAGGGGGTGTTCCATAACGACGTCATCGCCGTGTCGAACCGTCAGGTGCTGTTCTGCCACGAGCAGGCATTCGTCGACCAGCCTGCGCTGCTGCAAACCCTGCGCGATCGCGTCCCCGGCTTTATGCCCATCGAGGTGCCGACCGAGGCGGTCTCGGTTAAGGATGCCGTTGCCACCTACCTGTTTAACAGCCAGCTGTTGAGCCGGGATGACGGCAGCATGATGCTGGTACTGCCCCAGGAGTCGCAGGCGCATCCGGGCGTCTGGCGCTATCTGAGCGGTCTGGTGGCGGAGGATAACCCCATCAGCGAACTGCGGGTATTCGACCTGCGCGAGAGCATGGCTAACGGTGGCGGCCCGGCGTGTCTGCGCCTGCGCGTGGTGCTGACCCCTGAGGAGCAGCGGGCGGTCAACCCGGCGGTGATGATGAACGAGACCCTGTTCAACACCCTCAATGACTGGGTGGACCGCTACTATCGTGACCGTCTGGTCCAGGCCGACCTGGTGGATCCGCAGCTGTTGCGCGAAGGGCGCGAGGCGCTGGATGCTCTGAGCCAGATTCTGCAGCTCGGCTCTGTCTACCCGTTCCAGCAATAAAGGAGGCGTGATGGAAAACTTTCTGGCGCTGACGATGGCCGATGAAACGCCTGCTCAGCAGGAGGGCAGAGGAGCGTCGTTTCACTGGCGCTGGCTGGCGCGCGGGGTGCTGGAGCTGACCCCGGAAGTGGCGAGCACGCGCTCGCTGGTGCTGTCGGCCGGGATCCACGGCAACGAAACCGCCCCGGTAGAGATCGTTGACCTGCTGGTGCGGGCGCTGTTTCGGGGCGAACTGACGCTGCGCTGTCGTCTGCTGATTATCTTCGGTAATCCTCCGGCGCTGAGGGCCGGCAAGCGCTACCTGACCTGTGATATCAATCGCCTGTTCAGCGGACGGGGGGCGCAGTTTCCGGCCTGCGACGAAACCGCCCGGGCAACGTTGCTGGAGGAACGGGTAGCGGCGTTTTACCAGCAGGCGGGGGCCGATCGCTGGCATCTGGATCTGCATACCGCCATCCGCGCCTCGTATCATGAACGTTTTGGCGTGCTGCCCCAGCGCAGTCAGCCGTGGGATGCGGCCTTTCTTCAATGGCTGGGAGATGCCGGCCTGGAGGCGCTGGTCTTTCATCAGGCGCCAGGCGGGACCTTCACCCATTTCAGCTGCGAACGTTTTGGCGCCCTGGCCTGTACGCTGGAGCTGGGCAAGGCGCTGCCGTTCGGCCATAACGATCTGGCCCGCTTCGCCGCTACCCATCAGGCGCTGTATGCCTTGCTGAGCGGCGAGGCACCAGAGCCGCACGTGGCACAGGTCGAGCAGTATCGGGTGGTGCAGCAGATCACCCGCCGCAGCGAGGCCTTCGTGCTGCACATGGCGGCGCATACCCTGAACTTTACGCCGTTCCGCCAGGGCGTGTTGCTGGCAGAGGATGGCGAGGAACGCTATGAGGTACACAAGCCGACCGAGTATGTTCTGTTCCCTAATCCCGCCGTGGCCTATGGGTTGCGCGCCGGGCTGATGCTGGAAAAAATCACCTGAAAACCCCGTGACCCCATCAGCGTAACGCGGTGGGGTCGCTTATTTTCTCAGTCGTTTCTGATATCTGGCGTTTTATTACAGATTATTCCTGGCTGTTTGCTTTATTATTAATCTTCTTGTCGGTATACTCCTTCACAATCTCTTTAAAATCAGCCAGATGAATATTCTTGTTTCAACTCTCCACGCTTTATCCTTATTTTCTCCATATTTGACGATAATTTGTTTTTTACACTTTCATTGTTTTACTGTTGCTCTGATTAATTGACGATAATCCCCGTAAAGTGAATATCGTCAACACGGCATAGCGCCGAAGAATAACTGAAAAGGAAGGACAAAATTATGCGTAAATTAACTGCACTGTTTGTTGCCTCTACCCTGGCTCTGGGCGCTACCGGCGCGGCGTTCGCTGCGGATACCGCTACCACCACCGCAGCGCCGGCCGAAAGCAAAATGATGCACCATAAAGGCAAGCCGGGTATGCATCACGACATGATGTTTAAAGATCTGAACCTGACGGATGCACAGAAAACGCAGATCCGCGACATCATGAAAAGCCAGCGTGACCAGATGAAGCGTCCGCCGGTGGAAGAGCGCCGCGCAATGCACGACATCATCGCCAGCGACAGCTTCGATAAAGCGAAAGCTCAGGCGCAGGTCGACAAAATGGCTGAGCAGAACAAGGCCCGCATGCTGGCGCACATGGAAACCCAGAACAAGATTTACAACATTCTGACCCCGGAACAGAAAAAGCAGTTTGATGCCAATTTTGAGAAGCGTCTGACAGAACGTTCCGCGCCGGAAGGTAAAATGACCCCACCAGCCGAATAATCGGTTAAGCCATTCAAGACCGCCGGAGTCCTGTTCACCCAAGCGAATACGCTGTGGACAGGTCCGGCGGTTTTTTCTTTTCCCGCCTCTTGCCAGCCGCCGCCATCCCGGTATTCTCCTGTTATTGATTTGCACAATGTGTTTGAAATGTCTGGCGTTACGGATTTTTTCGTCGTCAGGCTAAGGCCGTGGTGCACATCTGCCGATACTACACAGTGATAATCTAACGATAACAAACAACACGCGACCGCCCTGTGCGGGACGCTCTGGCGCCTATTGCGCCATCTGGAGTGGTGATGGAATTCTTTGATATCCGCAAAATGCCGATCAGTCTCTGGCGCAACGGGGCCGGGGAGACGCGCGAAATATGTTGTTTTCCCCCTGCAACCCGGGAATTTAACTGGCGTGCCAGTATCGCCTCTCTGGCCAGCAACGGCGACTTTTCGGTCTCCCCCGGCATCGATCGGGTGATCACCCTGCTGGAGGGGGGAGAAGTGCATCTGGATGGCGGGAAGGCGTTTACCCATACGCTGCAGCGTCATCAGCCATTCAGCTTTGCCGGCGATCTGCCGGTTAAGGCGCAGCTGATGGAGGGGCAAATGTCGATGGATTTCAACATTATGACCCGCCGGGACCGCTGCCGGGCGAAGGTGCGGGTGGCGGATCGCACCTTCACCACCTTTGCATCACGCGGCGGGGTGGTGTTTGTGCTGAGCGGCGCGTGGCAGCTGGGCGAGAAGCTACTCACCGCCGATCAGGGCGCATGGTGGCATGAGGGCGACCATACGCTGCGGCTGCTGAAGGAAGAGGGAACGTTGCTGTTCAGCGAGATTTTCTGGCTTCCGGGACACTAAGGGGAATGATCTCATAGTTGCCGGTCAGCAGCGGCTTACAGAGAATTTTATACCCATCCTGATCAAAACCGGCGGGCGTGCGTAGCAGGTCCGCCGCCTCGTCCAGGCTGTCGACCGCGCCCAGCCAGAGCCAGTTGTGAATGATATGGTAGTGGGTCATGTCCGGGCGAGACTCTTTCAGCGCCACGGCACTGTCCCACGGCCAGCAGGTGACCCCAATGGCCTGCAACCCCTCGACTAATCGCTGCTGATGATCCTCCACGCTCTCTTTTCCGCAGCACGCTCCCGCGCAACGCTTCAGAGCGGAACGGAAACAGCCCCGCCCGAGAGTTAACGACTCCAGCCCCAGCAGGCCATAACAGAGCTGCCGCTCATCGGCCAGCGTCTGCAGGGTTTGCAGCGCAGCCCGGCGGTTGGCGAAGAGGCCAAACAGATTCGGGGTGTGCGAAAAATCGACCTCGCGGGCATAGACGATCTGCGGTTTGCCCTCGGTGATCTGCAGGGAGCAGAGCTGGCGATTGCGGCGTAAGCGTTTATTGAACAGCGGCTGCTGCTCTTTAATTAAACGCGCCTCAAGCAGCAGAGCGCCCAGCTCACCTGCGGTCTGGATCCAGGTGATACGCCGGGACTGGCGCAGCATGGCGGCCTCGTCCGGGGTGCGCAGATGCGACAGAACCCGGCTGCGAATGTTGACGCTTTTGCCGATATAAAGGGGCATAGCGTCGCTGTCGCCATGAAAGAAATAGACGCCAGGCTGCTTAGGCAGTGCCTCAAGCCACGGACGCAGATGTTCGGGATATTCATAGATAGCGGCTGCTTCGAATTCAAGCCGCGGTGCCGATTGACGCCTGCTCACAACGTACTCCTGATACTGTTCAGGCATACAGTGTAGCAGCTGTGGTGTGGTTAAAAAAGAGGCGGCAGATGCCGCCCTGTCAGAATTATTGTTTCCAGAAGTCGTCGAATACCGTGATCGGCGGGCGACGTTTGTGTTCGGTCTTCAGATACCAGCCTTCAATAATGCGGGCGGTGCCTTCGTCCAGCGTCTTGCCTTCCAGATAATCGTCAATGTTTTCATAGGTCACGCCCAGCGCGGCTTCATCCGGCAGGGAAGGGCGATCGTCTTCCAGATCCGCGGTCGGGGCTTTCTTATAGAGATGCTCCGGGCAGCCCAGCGCGGCCAGCAGCTGTTTGCCCTGGCGCTTGTTGAGACGGAACAGCGGGTTAATGTCGGTGCCGCCATCGCCATATTTGGTGAAGAATCCGGTCAGTGCCTCTGCCGCATGGTCAGTGCCCACCACCACGCCGCTGGTCATCCCGGCGATGCTGTACTGGGCTTTCATCCGCTCGCGGGCCTTTTCGTTGCCGCGCACGAAGTCACTCAGCTCAATGCCCGCGTCGCGCAACGCTTTTTCGCTGGCCAGCACCGCTTCTTTAATGTTCACGGTCAGGACGCGATCCGCCTGAATAAACTCGAGGGCATCCTGGCAATCCTGTTCGTCGAACTGCACGCCGAAGGGCAGACGCACCGCGATAAACTGCAGGGATTCGTTACCCGTTTCGGCACGCAGTTCGCTGATGGCCATCTGGGCGAGCTTCCCGGCGAGAGTGGAGTCCTGACCGCCGCTGATGCCCAGCACCAGCGTCTTCAGAAACGGGAAGCGGGTTAAATAGGATTTCAAAAAATCGACGCTGCGGCGGATCTCTTCTTCCGCATTGATAGTGGGTTTGGCACCCAGCGCCTGGATAATTTCTTGTTGCAGAGCCATTTAGCCCCTCCGTTACACAAATTTGCCTGATGAATGTTCTGTTAAAGCTAACTCGTCATGCGGAAAACGACAAGGATCACAGATTTGAATTGGGCGAACCAGGCCCATTTAGCAGCTTATGCGTGCATTACAGGAATTTTCCGAAAAAACTTTGCCGTCACGCTTAAGGTTGAAAAATGTGATTTTCTATTCCAGGCTTACTTAACACGCTGATAAACAAGAGGACGGAATATGAACAAGAATTTAGCAGGAATGTTAGGCGCAGCGGCTGTAATGACTTTACTGGCAGGGTGTACTGCGTATGACCGTACGACGGACCAGTTTAAAGAGCCTGTCGTAAAAGACGTTAAAAAAGGCATGAGCCGTGCACAGGTACAGCAGCTTGCCGGTAAGCCGTCATCTGAAGTGACGATGATCCACGCCCGTGGTACTTGCCAGACCTATATCCTGGGTCAACGCGATGGTAAAACAGAAACTTACTTTGTGGCCCTCGACGATACTGGCCACGTGATTAACTCCGGCTACCAGACCTGTGCGGAATACGATACTGATCCGCAGGCACCTAAGGCCTGATAACACCTTTTCCTGAGCAAAAAGACAAACCGGCCAGCAGGCCGGTTTTTTTACGTCGCCACCCATCTTAATTCTCACCGCGAATTATTTACCTAAAATGTGAAGAGTGTCATAACGGCAGGTCAAGGAGAGACAATTGCGCTCCCTTTCGAATTATCCCTGGGAAATCAGTTGCCGTATACTCCATCTATCAGATACGCCAGCGAGGGATTCCGGTCGGTCAAGGCGGGGATATCGCGGCGCAAGCGGTGAGCACATAAGAGGGAAATTGCTATGGAAAAGAAATATATCTATCTGTTTTGCTCAGCGGGCATGTCAACGTCACTGCTGGTGTCTAAGATGCGCGCGCAGGCAGAAAAGTACGAAGTACCGGTTGTGATCGAAGCTTTCCCGGAAACCCTGGCAGGCGAGAAGGGTATCAATGCGGATGTGGTGCTGTTAGGGCCGCAAATTGCCTATATGTTGCCGGAAATTCAACGTCTGTTACCGAATAAACCGGTGGAAGTGATCGACTCTGCGCTGTATGGCAAAGTGGATGGTTTGGGTGTTCTTAAAGCTGCTGTAGCGGCGATTAAAAAAGCTGCTAATTAATTTATTTTTTTATTTTTCCCGTCAAAGAGCAATTTCACACACACTTACGCCGCAATATTATTGCGGCATTTAAGGGCATTTTCTATGAGTAGATTTATTGCTGCGCTTGAAAAGGTACTCCTTCCTTTTGCAGTTAAAATAGGAAAGCAACCGCATGTCAATGCCATTAAAAACGGCTTTATTAAGGTAATGCCGTTAACCCTGGCCGGGGCCATGTTCGTTTTAATTAATAACGTTTTTCTTAGCTTCGGTGATGGTTCCTTCTTCTATTCATTAGGTGTGCGTTTAGATCCCTCAACTATTGAAACGTTAAATGGTTTCAAGGCCATCGGCGGCAATGTGTACAATGGTACGCTGGGTATCATGTCGCTGATGGCACCTTTCTTTATTGGGATGGCGCTGGCAGAAGAGCGTAAAGTCGACTCGCTGGCCGCCGGTTTATTATCTGTCGCGGCCTTTATGACCGTGACCCCTTACAGCGTTGGTGAAGCCTACGCGGTTGGGGCCAACTGGCTGGGCGGGGCAAACATCATCTCCGGTATCGTGATCGGCCTGGTCGTGGCGGAGATGTTTACCTTTATTATTCGTCGCAACTGGGTGATTCGTTTACCTGACAGCGTGCCAGAATCAGTGTCCCGCTCCTTCTCGGCGCTGATCCCAGGCTTCATTATCCTCTCCATCATGGGGACCCTCGCCTGGGCGCTCTCTCACTGGGGCACCAACTTCCACCAGATCATCATGGACACCATCTCTACACCGCTGGCCTCCATGGGTGGCGTCGTGGGCTGGGCTTACGTGATTTTCACCTCTCTGCTGTGGTTCTTCGGTGTGCACGGCTCGCTGGCGCTGGCGGCGCTGGACAGCGGCATCATGACCCCGTGGGCGCTGGAAAACGTGGCACTTTATCAGCAGTACGGCTCCGTTGACGCGGCGCTGGCGGCCGGTAAAACCTTCCACGTGTGGGCCAAACCGATGCTCGACTCCTATATCTTCCTGGGCGGTACCGGGGCGACGCTGGGTCTGATCATCGCGGTGTTTATCACCTCCCGTCGGGCGGATCACCGTCAGGTGGCCAAGCTGGCGCTGCCATCAGGCATCTTCCAGATTAACGAGCCTATCCTCTTCGGTCTGCCGATTATCATGAACCCGGTGATGTTCATTCCGTTCATCCTGGTGCAACCGCTGCTGGCCGCTATAACCCTGACCGCCTACTACCTGGGGATTATCCCGCCGGTAACCAACATCGCGCCGTGGACCATGCCCGCCGGCCTGGGTGCCTTCTTCAACACCAACGGCAGCGTAGCGGCCTTCCTGCTGGCGATATTTAACCTTGGGGTGGCAACCCTGCTCTACATGCCGTTCGTTGCCATCGCCAACAAGGCCCAGACCACTATCGATGAAGAAGAGAGCGAAGAAGAGATCGCCCTCGCACTGAAATTCTGATGTCGTATGACGCGGGGCAACCCGCGTCAGTACAGGAGAAACCGAGATGTTTGATTTAGAGAATGTTGTTGCAGAAGCAGAAGAGGTTGCAGAGAACGACCTTGAAGAAGTGGTGATGGGGCTTATCATCAACTCAGGACAGGCCCGTAGTCTGGCGTATGGGGCCCTGAAAAAAGCCAAGCAGGGCGATTTCGACAGTGCGCAAGAGATGATGGCCCAGTCGCGCACCGCACTGAACGAAGCGCACCTGGTGCAAACAAAACTGATCGAAAGCGATCAGGGTGAAGGTAAGATGAAGGTGAGCCTGGTGCTGGTACACGCCCAGGACCATCTGATGACCTCCATGCTGGCCCGTGAGCTGGTGGCGGAACTCATCGAACTTCACGAGAAAATGCAGTAAGTCAGACTGATAGCAGGAGGTCAGCGTCATGGAAATCACTACCGCCCGGGAACAACAGCTGTTCAATGGTAAAAATTTTCATGTGTTTATCTACAACAAGGTGGAGAGCATCAGCGGTCTGCATCAGCATGACTACTATGAGTTCACCATTGTGCTGACCGGCCGCTATTTCCAGGAGATCAACGGCAAGCGGGTGCTGCTGGAGCGCGGTGACTTCGTCTTTATCCCGATGGGATCGCATCATCAGAGCTTTTACGACTTCGGCGCCACGCGCATTCTCAACGTGGGCATCAGTAAACGCTTCTTCGAAACCCACTACGCGCCGCTGCTGCCGTTCTGTTTTGTCGCCTCGCAGGTCTATCACGTCAAAAGTGAATTTCTGAACTGGATCGACACCGTTATTGCCTCGCTTAACTTTCGTGACAATGAATTTGATGAATTCATCGAAACGGTGACCTTCTACGTCGTCAACCGCTTACGCCACTATCGTGAAGAGCAGCAGGCGACGGACGATATTCCGCAATGGCTGCGCACTACCGTTGAAATGATGCACGATAAACTGCGCTTTGGTGAAAACGCGCTGGAGAATATGGTGGCGCTGTCGGGTAAATCGCAAGAGTACCTGACCCGGGCGACCCAGCGTTATTATCAGAAAACGCCGGTGCAAATTATTAATGAAATACGGATCAATTTCGCCAGAAAACAGCTGGAGATCACCAACTATTCGGTGACGGATATTGCTTACGAATCCGGTTACAGCAGTCCGAGCCTGTTTATAAAGACCTTTAAGAAATTGACCTCATTTACACCTAACAGCTACCGGAAAAATATCACGGTTATTAATTAACGTCCGGCGGAATTGCCGCCGGAAATATCGACTTCAATACTTGCCCAAATAAGTGGGACGGGATCGCTATACTCAAATGGTCGATCTCCCAGGGAGAATATTATGCAAAAGAAACTGAAAGTAGTGACCATCGGCGGCGGAAGCAGCTATACCCCGGAATTACTGGAAGGGTTCCTCAAGCGTTATCATGAACTGCCGGTCAGCGAACTGTGGCTGGTGGATGTGGCTGAAGGGCAGGAGAAGCTCGACATTATTTTCGACCTCTGCCAGCGGATGGTGAAAAAAGCGGGCGTACCGATGACCGTGCATAAAACCCTTGATCGTCGCCAGGCGCTGAAAGACGCCGATTTCGTCACCACTCAGCTGCGCGTCGGCCAGCTGAAGGCGCGCGAGCTGGATGAGCGCATTCCGCTGAGCTACGGCTATCTGGGGCAGGAGACTAACGGCGCTGGCGGCCTGTTCAAAGGGCTGCGAACCATTCCGGTAGTATTCGATATCATCAAAGACGTGCAGGAGATCTGCCCTCAGGCGTGGGTGATCAACTTTACCAACCCGGCCGGGATGGTGACCGAAGCGGTCTACCGCCACACCGATTTCAAACGCTTTATCGGGGTGTGCAATATTCCGATCGGCATGAAGATGTTTATCCGCGATGTGCTGGCGTTGACCGACAACGACGAACTCTCTATCGACCTGTTCGGCCTGAACCACATGGTCTTTATCAAAGACGTGCTGGTCAACGGCGAGTCACGCTTTGCCGAACTGCTGGACGGCGTGGCATCCGGCACCCTGAAAGCCAGCTCGGTGAAGAATATCTTCGACCTGCCGTTCAGCGAAGGGCTGATCCGCTCGCTCAATCTGCTGCCGTGCTCCTATCTGCTCTACTACTTCAAGCTGAAAGAGATGCTGGCCATTGAGATGGGCGAGTACTACAAAGGCGGCGCCCGGGCGCAGGTGGTGCAGAAGGTGGAAAAACAGCTCTTCGATCTCTATAAGGATCCGGAGCTGAACGTGAAGCCGAAAGAGCTGGAGCAGCGTGGCGGGGCTTACTACTCTGACGCCGCCTGCGAAGTGATCAACGCCATTTACAACGACAAGCAGGCGGAGCACTACGTCAACGTGCCGCACCATGGCCATATTGATAACATCCCGGCTGACTGGGCGGTAGAGATGACCTGCATCCTCGGCCGTGAGGGCGCGAAGCCGCATCCGCGTCTGACCCATTTCGATGACAAGGTGATGGGGCTGATCCACACAATCAAGGGCTTTGAAGTAGCGGCAAGCCAGGCGGCACTCAGCGGCGAGCTGAACGACGTGTTGCTGGCCCTGAACCTGAGTCCGCTGGTGCAGTCCGATCGCGATGCCGAGAAGCTGGCGCGCGACCTGATTCTGGCCCATGAGAAATGGCTGCCGAATTTTGCCGCCGCTATCGATAAACTCAAAAGCGAGCAGCACTGAGAGGGGGCCCAATGGAATATCTGCTGATCGTCAACGCCGATGATTATGGTCTCTCAAAAGGGCAGAACTACGGCATCGTGGAAGCCTGTCGACACGGCGTGGTGACCTCGACCACCGCGATGGTCAACGGCGATGCCATTGAGCACGCCGCCGCGCTCAGCCGGGATCTGCCGGAACTGGGCGTCGGAATGCACTTCGTGTTGACCCTCGGCATGCCGCTGACGCCGATGCCGGGGCTGACGCGGGAGGGGCTGCTGGGGAAATGGATCTGGGAGATGGCCGGGCAGGGGACGTTGCCGCTGGAGGAGATTGCCCGCGAGCTGGACTGCCAGTTCAACCGCTTCGTCGATCTCTTTGGCCGCGAGCCGACCCATATCGACAGCCATCACCATGTGCATATGATCCCGGCCATCTTCCCGGTGGTGGCCGAGTTTGCCCGCCGCAAAGGGGTGGCGCTGCGGGTGGATCGTCAGGTCGACGGGCTCGGGGAACAGAGTGCTGAACTGCCGCCAACCACTGACGGTTTTAGCAGCGCGTTTTATGGCGAGGAGATCGGTGAGGCGCTGTTCTTAAGCGTGCTGGATCATTCCGTGCAGCAGGGCGAACGCTCCCTGGAGGTGATGGCGCATCCGGCCTTCATTGATAACACTATCCGTAAAAGCGCCTACTGCTGGCCGCGTCTGACGGAACTGGATGTGCTCACCTCGACGTCGCTGAAATATGCGATTGCCGAGCGCGGGTATCGTCTGGGGACGTTCAGGGATCTGTGAGAAGTGCCGGGTGGCGGCTTCGCCTTACCCGGCCCAGGATACTGCCGGGTGGCACGTCGCCACCCGGCTTTTTTTACGCCGGAATGCTGGCGATTTTACTGCGACGCGACCAGACCCGGTGCGCCGCCATCTGCACGACCAGCTCGTCCATAAACGCGCCTGCCGCGGTATCGCCTTCGATAATCCCTTCCTCGCCTTGATCCGCCACCTTCAACAGCGGTTTGAACTGACGGGCATCGCCTGCCAGTGCGATCGGTTTGAGGTGCTTATAGGCTTCCAGCAGATAATAGGCAGCATCGCCATTGGTCAGCAGACTCTGGATATCACCGCAGGGCACCACCACCGCATCGACGGTCAATGACGGCGATCCGGCAAAGGTCGCCGCAACCGGCAACACCGAGCCATCATCGGCGGTCACTTCACCCATCCGGGAGTAGAGCAGCTTCGCGTGTACCCCTTTGGCCTTCAGCGCCTGCAGCACCGCCAGCACGTCGCTGGCCCGCGGGTTATCGTTGAGCAATACCGCCACGACCCGGCCTTTGATATCCCCACCGGGCACGGCATACAGGCTCAGGGACGGATCCTTTTTCAGGCCGCAGACATCCTGCGGTGGCGCCAGATTGCGTTGCTCGTCGGTGAGGGTGAGCCCCAGATTGTCCGCCACGCCCTGGGCGAGAGTGATATCAATGCGTGCCAGCTGATCGACCACCCGCTCGCGGATATAGGTACGCACCACTTTGCTCAGCTCAAAGCTGAAGGCACCAATAATGTGCTCCTGCTCAACAGGCGTCTGGCTCTGCCAGAACAGGCGCGGATGGGCGTAATACTCGGCGAAAGAGGGGCTGCGCTCGCGGATTTTGGTCCCTTCCACGCGCTCCTGATACGACTCAAAACCACCGCGTTTTGGCCCCGGCGGGGTCTCGCGCGGCCAGTTGTCGTTGATCGAGTTCGGCTCGTAGTTGGCCGGGTTGGTGTCGATCTCCATCCGGTGCATCCCGTCGCGCTGGAAGTTATGGTACGGACAGGTTGGCTTGTTGATCGGGATTTCGTGGAAGTTCGGCCCGCCGAGACGGCTGATCTGCGTGTCGGTGTAGGAGAACAGACGCCCCTGCAGCAGCGGGTCGTTGGTGAAGTCCATCCCCGGGACGATGTGCCCTGGATGGAAGGCGGCCTGTTCGTTCTCGGCAAAGAAGTTATCCGGGTTACGGTTGAGCACCATTTTGCCCACCAGCTGCACCGGCACCAGCTCCTCGGGGATCAGCTTGGTCGGGTCGAGAAGGTCAAAATCAAATTTGAATTCGTCCTCTTCCGGGATCAGCTGGAAACCGAGCTCATATTCCGGGAAGTCGCCGGCTTCGATGGACTCCCAGAGATCGCGACGATGGAAGTCCGGATCGCGCCCGGTGAGCTTCTGCGCTTCATCCCACACCAGTGAGGCTTTGCCGGCCACCGGTTTCCAGTGGAAACGCACGAAGGTGGCTTTGCCTTCGGCATTGATCAAGCGGAAGGTATGGATGCCAAAGCCTTCCATGGTGCGGTAGCTGCGGGGAATGCCGCGGTCGGACATCGCCCATATCACGTTGTGCAGGGTTTCAGGCTGCAGCGAGACATAATCCCAGAAGGTATCATGCGCGCTCTGGCCCTGGGGGATCGCCCAGTGAGGCTCCGGCTTAACCGCATGGACAAAATCGGGGAACTTATGGGCATCCTGAATGAAGAAGATCGGCGTGTTATTACCTACCAGGTCAAAAATCCCCTCTTCGGTATAGAACTTGGTGGCGAACCCGCGGATGTCGCGCACGGTGTCGGCAGAGCCGGCGCCGCCCTGCACCGTAGAGAAGCGGACAAACACCGGGGTGATTTTATCCGGGTCAGAGAGGAAGGCGGCTTTGGTGATATCGCTCAGGTTTTTGTAAGGCTGAAAATAGCCATGCGCGGCTGAACCGCGAGCGTGGACAATACGCTCCGGGATGCGCTCATGGTCGAAATGGGTGATTTTCTCCCGCAGGATGAAATCTTCCAGCAGGGTCGGGCCGCGCGTCCCGGCGCGCAGCGAGTTTTGATCGTCAGCGATGCGCACACCCTGGTTGGTGGTGAGCGGGAAGTTTTCGCCGCCCTTGCGTACCGCCTCAAGCGCGTTCAGCTTTTCATTGCCGGTATGCGGGGCTTTCAGGCTGCCGGGCGCGGTTGGCTCCTGGCCTGGCGGGGTAGGCACCGGGCTGGCGAGGTGGGAGCCATCGTCGGGGGCCAGCGAGTCCAGCCCGGGTTTGGCTTCATTTTCGTCATGGACCGGGGATTGCTGCGGGTGGTGAGTCTTATCATTTTGCGACATTGCACTCGTCTCCTGTTTTTATTACCGAAACGCGGTCATATTTGCGTTAAAACTCAATAACTATAGAACATTACGGGGCGAGCGCCGGGTGATAACCCGATTCCTGCCTACCGCTTACGCTGGGATAGCACATGGGGCGCGACGCAGGAGGGGCAATCGGCTATCATAGGAATTTACTGATTTTTGAGTTTGCTTTAGTGAACCCGCTGCTTATGAAACCTCTTCGCCAACAAAATCGTCCTGTTATCAGTTACCAGCCCCGCGTTGAACCCGCGCCGCCAGAACATGCCAGCAAAATGGATGGCTTTCGTGACGTCTGGTTATTACGCGGCAAATATGTGGCTTTTGTGCTGATTGGCGAGCATTTTCGCCGTTCACCGACGTTTACCGTGCCTGAGTCGGCTCAACGCTGGGCGACGCAGGTCCGCCAGGAAGAAGACGTTGAGGATTAACAGACAATAAAAAACCGCCTTCATTGCTGAAGGCGGTTTTTTTTAGCAGGGGAGGTGCTTAGCGGTGCGCCAGTTCCGCGTGTTCATCGCTGTCCAGCACCGCTTTGTCGGTCTGCTTCAGCCATTGGCTGGTGAGCGTACCGGCGGTCATGGAGCCGCTGACGTTCAGCGCGGTACGGCCCATGTCGATCAGCGGTTCAACGGAGATCAGCAGTGCCACCAGCGTTACCGGCAGACCCAGTGCAGGCAGTACGATCAGCGCCGCGAAGGTCGCGCCGCCGCCCACACCGGCCACACCAGCAGAGCTCACGGTCACAATCCCGACCAGGGTCGCAATCCAGACCGGATCCAGCGGGTTAATGCCCACCGTTGGCGCAACCATCACCGCCAGCATCGCCGGATAAAGACCGGCACAACCGTTCTGACCGATAGTCGCGCCAAATGAGGCGGAGAAGCTGGCGATCGATTCCGGCACGCCCAGACGACGGGTCTGCGCTTCCACGTTCAGTGGAATAGATGCCGCGCTGGAGCGGCTGGTAAAGGCGAAGGTCAGTACCGGCCACACTTTACGGAAGTATTTCAGCGGGCTGACGCCGTTCACGCCGAGCAGAATGCCGTGGACCACAAACATGATGCCCAGACCGAGGTATGAAGCGACCACGAAGCTGCCCAGCTTGATGATGTCCTGCAGGTTAGAGCCTGCCACCACTTTGGTCATCAGCGCCAGAACGCCGTATGGGGTCAGCTGCATCACCAGACGCACCAGCTTCATCACCCAGCTCTGCAGGGTGTCGATGGCGGTCAGCACGCGCTGGCCTTTCGGGGCGTCATCTTTCAGCAGCTTCAGTGCCGCCACGCCGAGGAAGGCAGCGAAAATGACCACGCTGATGATTGACGTCGGGTTGGCCCCGGTCAGATCGGCAAACGGGTTTTTCGGGATAAAGGAGAGCAGCATCTGCGGTACGGAGAGATCCGCAACTTTACCCGCATAGTTGGTCTCGATGGCGGTCAGGCGCGCGGTTTCCGCGGTGCCCTGCACCAGACCTTCTGCGCTCAGGCCAAACAGGTTGGTGACCAGCACACCCACCAGGGCAGAGATCAAAGTGGTAAACAGCAGCGTGCCGATGGTCAGAACGCTGATTTTACCCAGCTGGGAAGCGTTATGCAGACGGGCCACTGCGCTCAGAATAGAGGCAAATACCAGCGGCATAACAATCATCTGCAGCAGCTGGACGTAGCCGTTACCCACCACGTTAAACCACTGGATAGACTCTTTCAGCACCGGGCTGCTGGCACCGTAAATGGCCTGCAGCGCGAGGCCAAAGACCACACCCATCACCAGACCGACCAGTACTTTTTTTGCCAGGCTCCACTGTTTGTGACGCGACTGCGCCAGCAACAGCAGTAAGCCGACGAACACCACGATGTTCGCGATTAATGGAAAGTTCATCCCCGTTCTCCTGATTAAATTGCAGATCGGTATTAGGTCCGACCTTATTGGCGCAAGATTATCAGAAGTGTGATCTGGTCGCTTATATCCAAATGGAATGGGTTATGCCAAAACGGCTAAATTTGGCCAGTTACTGTTCACTTTGATGATGAATAAAGCGGTTGAACTGAAACTGCAGGGAATTGATCATGTGCGAAGACCAGCGCACGGCCCCGTTTTCTGGCACCGTCTGTGGCATCCACACCGCCCAGGCAAAGAGAGCCATGCACAGGACGCGCTCCAGCTGGTTACCTTTTTGCGGTCTGAGGATCGGCAGACGAAAACGCCAGCGGCAGGGCCACAGCAGGGGAACGCCCGCCGGCGTCAGCATGTCCGCCAGAATATGGCTCAGATAACCCAGCACCATCCCCTGAATGGCATCCGCCGGGATCAGCCAGCTATCCGGGACTTTTAAATAGAACAGGGTGAGGACGCCAAATACCGCCAGCAGGCTATGGGTAAAGCCGCGATGGCCGCAGGCGCGGGCAATGGGTTTGGAGATCCACTTCAGCCGCTGGCCGAGCAGCGACTTGGGGTGATCGATATCAGGTAACAGGCAGGTCAACACTGCCGATGGCACGATATGCCACCAGTCGCCCTGCGCCAGCACAGGTGTAAGCTCAGCGTTTTTGGCAAACACTGCGCAGGCGAGAGAAAAGAGCAGATGACCTTCCGCCGTCATGATAAAACCCACTAAACTGTCGATGCATCCAGTATAGGGTTTTTATACAGTAGACGGAAGCAGTGACGGTGTAACTCTTTGTCACAAACCTGTTAACGGGCGAGCCAGCCACCATCCACGGCGATGGTATAGCCGTTGATATAGTCCGAGGCTGACGAAGCCAGAAACACCGCCGGGCCCTGTAAGTCTTCCGGCTTACCCCAACGACCTGCCGGAATGCGATCGAGGATCGCTTTGCTGCGCTGCTCGTCGTCGCGTAACTGCTGGGTGTTGTTGGTTGCCATATAGCCCGGCGCGATGGCGTTGACGTTAATGCCATGTTGCGCCCACTCGTTAGCCAGCAGGCGGGTGATCCCCAGCACGCCACTTTTCGACGCGGTATAAGAAGGAACGCGGATCCCACCCTGGAACGACAGCATAGAGGCGATATTAATAATTTTGCCCCCTTGTCCCTGGGCGATAAACTGGCGGGCCACCGCCTGGGAGAGGAAAAAGACCGATTTCAGGTTGAGGTTCATCACATCATCCCAGTCCTTCTCACTGAAGGAGAGGGCATCTTCCCGACGGATGGTGCCGGCGTTATTGACCAGAATATCGATCTGTCCCATCCCGGCGACCGTCTGCCCGACAATATCGTCAATACCATCCTGCTTGCTGAGATCGGCCTGAATGGCCAAAAACCGACGCCCCAGGGCCTTCACGCCTGCGGCGGTCTCTTCCGGGACACGGCGATTAACGCTCACGATGTCGCAGCCTGCCTGAGCCAGACCCAGCGCCATGCCCTGGCCGAGGCCGGTATCACAGCCGGTAACGATGGCAACTTTTCCTGAAAGATTAAAGGCATCCAGTATCATACAGACCTCAGAAAGTAGGGGGGTATAGTTGTTCTGAGATAAGCATAGAAGCAGCAGAATGGAATATCAAATGGAAATGAAATGATGTTTTAAAAATATTAGATGGATCATATTTGCGGGCAACAGGGCGTTACCCGCGGTCGCTAACTATCCGCGAAGATGGGCCGCAGTAAGCGCCTGCAGTGAGTCCAGTTTGACGTCCGCCAGGGCGTAACGGGCATCATGCTGATTCTCTTCAGCGGGGACGACGATAGCGCGCATCCGCGCCGCTTTGCTGGCAATCATGCCGTTAACGGAGTCTTCCAGCGCCACGCAGCTGGTTGGATCGACGCCCAGCTTCGCGGCGCAGTCCATATACACCTGCGGGTGCGGCTTGCTGTAAGGCAGTTTTTCTGCCGAGGCCAGCGCATCAAAGCTATCGTGCAGATCAAACATAATCAGCACTTTTTCCAGCATATGCAGCGGCGAAGCGGAGGCGAGACCCACCTTCAGCCCTTGCGCTTTGCACAGGGCCACAGCTTCACGCGCCCCTTTCAGCAGCGGGCGGTTCTCTTCCACCAGCGTCAGGGCCCGGTTGATAATGCGGTCGGTTACCTCGTCACGGCCCGGTCCCACCCACGGCTGGTGGGCATACCAGAGTTCAACCACCATATCGATGCGCAGGCCGAGGGTGTCCGGCAGTTCGTGACGGCGGGTGATATCCACGCCCAGGCTGGCCATCACATCCAGTTCAGCACGATCCCAGAGCGGCTCGGAATCAATCAGTAATCCATCCATATCAAAAATGGCTGCAAGAATTTGACGCGGCGTCGACATGCAACTTCTCCTTTCGTGGGTGTTGATCAGAGGTAAAGGCTACCTAACCCTGGCAATTTACCATATCGCCTGCAAAGAACGGGCGAAAATGACAACCAGCAGGTAGACTTAGCCTCAAAGGATGTATTTTAAAAACGAGGAACCGATGACATATCAACAAGCTGGACGTGTAGCGATACTGAAGATCATCGCCGGATGGATAATTTTTATCCCGGCAGTGATCTCAACCATTATTTCCGTCCTGAAATTTATCTATGACCACAGCGAAAAGCAGGCCGGGATCAATGCCGTGATGCTGGATTTTGCCCACGTCATGATCGAGATGATGCGCTTTAACACGCCGTTTCTGAATTTCTTCTGGTACAACTCTCCGACGCCCGATTTCCGGCAGGGGATGAATATCGCGTTCTGGATTATTTTTGCCCTGATCTTTATTGCCCTGGCGCTGCAGGCTTCAGGGGCGCGGATGCGCCGACAAACCCGTATGATTCGCGAAGGACTGGAGGCACAGCTGATTCTGGAGAATGCGAAAGGAGAAGAGGGGTTAAGCCGCGAGCAGATCGAATCGCGTATCGTGGTACCGAATCACACCATTTTCCTGCAAATTTTCACGCTCTATGTGCTGCCGGTGCTGATGATCGTCGCCGGGTACTTCCTGTTTTCCCTCCTCGGGCTGGTATAAGCGTTCATTGCCGGGCAGTGCTGCCCGGCAGTCTGTGCGTTACGCTGCCAGCACCCGCTCGAGCGCCCTCTGCGCAGTCACCAGATGCTCGCCGCCAAACAGAATGGCGCGGTTCATCAGGGTATAGAGCTGATACACCGGCTGTCTTTGCAGAAAACCGGCCGGTAACGGCGAGATCGACTGATAGCCGTCGTAAATCTGCGGCGGTTGTTCAGGATGCAGCGGCAGCATAGCCAAGTCGCACTCCCTGTCTCCCCAGTAGCAGGCCGGATCGAAGATATAAGGACCGTTCGGGCCCAGCGCGCAGTTATCGGACCATAAATCCCCGTGTAGCAGCGAAGGCTGCGGCTGGTGCGAGGCCAGGCGCTGCTGAATATGATCGACAATGGCATCGATGTTGCCGAACTCCAGCCCTTTTTCTGCCGCCAGCTCCAGTTGCCAGCCGATCCGTTGTTCAGCAAAGAAGGTCGCCCAGCGTCGTTGCCAGGCGTTAGGTTGCGGCGTGGTGGAGAGGTCATTGTCAAAATCGAGACCGAATTGCGGCTGCTCGCTCCACTGATGCAGGCGAGCAATCTGCTGCCCCAGAATAAAAGCGTTGTGCGCATCGAGCGGACGGGCAGGGAGGTAGTCCATCACCAGAAAGCTGTAGTCGCGATCGCTGCCGACGGCCCAGACCTGGGGGACAGAGACAGTTTTGCTGCGGGAGAGCAGCTCCAGCTGGTCAGCTTCCGCGGTGAAGATGGGTAACAGCTCGCGTTCATCACATTTTACGAAGAGGTCGCGTCCTGCATAGCGAAGATGCCATGCGGCGTGGATCTCGCCCCCTGGCAGCTCGTTACGCAGTTCAATTTCACCTTCGCCCAGTTGTTCACTTAAAAGATGACTGATAGCCTGCCACATGATAGCTCTCCCATGTTGTCTGCCAGATCATAAAGTTAGCGTGAAACTATGGTCAAAAAACACGAACTAACGCACATCTGGGCCGTTTGGTTGACCCTATGGCATTTATTGTTGCTGCTGGTGCCAGTTTTCCCAGCTCGTCACCTCAACCTGGGGCGCTTTACCGGTGGCGCTCTCTACCAGACCCGTGGTCAGCGCTTTTACCTCGTCTTCACTCAACGCGCTAATCAGTCCGTAGGTATGGGTCCCCAGCTCGTGCAGCGTGCCATCCTCGTCGGTCATGGTCAGTAAAAAACCGCCGCGGGTAAGATGGTTGTTGATTTCATTGAGTTCTGTCAGCGAGTCTTCATGAATTTTGACGGTTACCACGTAGCGAGCGATCTCTCCACTGCTCATAATTCACCTCGTTGTTATCACGAAAGTTTTTTTAGCATAGACAATTCATGCCATTTGTCGCCCTCGCCGGGTCACCGGGAGGGCCATGATTACGCATTGGTCAGATAAGTGAATATTTTCTGTGTGTCATCCAGTGAACAGAGCCGGGTACCGTGATTGATGGTCGCCGCGCTGCCTGCCGCCACGCCGTATTGGGTCATCTCTCGTAAGGAGGCACCCTGCGCCAGCTTCAGGGTCATGGCCCCCACCATGCTGTCACCCGCGCCGACGGTGCTCTGGCTTTTCATCGGCGGTGGTACAACCTGCACTGAACCGGTCTCATCCACGGCCAGCGCACCTTGTGGGCCGAGCGACACCACGACTCGCCGGGCTTTGCCGGTTTTCACCAGCTCTTCAGCGGCGCGGCGCACGTCATCCGGCTGGCTGAGATCGCGATTGACCAGCGCACTCAGCTCTTTCTGATTGGGTTTCACCAGCTCGATATTACCGAGGGTCAGCGCGGCGCTGAGGGCCTCCCCGGAGCTGTCAACGATGCAGCGGATACCGTTCTGTTGCGCAGCGCGGATCAGCTGCGTCAGCCGTTCGGTTTTGACCCCGGGTGGCAGACTGCCGCTGATAACCAGCAGTGCGCCGCTCTCGATGGCCAGCACTTTCTCTTCCAGCTGGCGAAACTCATCATCGCTCAGCGTCGCACCGGGCATCACAAAGCGGTACTGCTCGTGGGTGGATTCAACATGCACGTGCAGGTTTTGCCGGGTCCAGTCGTGGGACTCAATCGTGTCCACGGCGACTTGCTCATCAGCCAGAAGCGAGACCAGATGCTCGCCTGTGGCGCCGCCCGCGGGAAAAATGGCAGTGGCTTTTCCGCCGAGGTGCACAATGGCGCGCGCCACGTTAATCCCACCGCCGCCGGGTTCAAATACCGGCGCGCTGCAGCGGAGTTTACCTTCAGGATAGAGTTGTGCCGTCAGGGTTGCGCTGTCCAGAGAAGGGGAGAGCGTCAACGTAAAGATACGATCCATGCTGATCTCCTTTGAATGAGGATAGCCTTAAGCCTGGCACCTAACCCGCGGAAGGGAAAGTAAATAACAATATGATTTTAAATATGAATATCGTTACGTACCCTGACGTTTATTTATAAATAACCGGCTGGTTTAAGATCGTTCTTATTCCAAAAATGAAACAAGAAATCATTGCTATGTTATTTGAGCCTTTTTATAATTTGTTACCTTTCGTGGGATCTCATGGCATTGATCCGCAAGAAAGTTTCCGGGACCGTAATGGTCTCTTTTTTTGTTGTACGGACTCTTTATAAATGAAGCTTTTAAAGACAGTACCCGCTGCAATGATGGTAGCGGGAGGCCTGTTTGCGTCAATGCATGCAACAGCCGATGATTCCGTTTTTACTGTCATGGACGATCCCTCCACTGCACAGAAACCTTTTGAAGGCAACCTGAACGCAGGTTATCTGGCGCAATCAGGCAATACCAAAAGCTCCTCCCTGACCGCTGACACCACTATGACCTGGTACGGCACCAGCACCGCCTGGTCGCTGTGGGGTAACGCCAGCAATACCTCATCTAACGATGAGCGCTCTTCCGAGAAATATGCGGTGGGTGGGCGTAGCCGTTACAACATGACTGACGTTGACTACCTCTTCGGCCAGGCAAGCTGGTTGACCGACCGCTACAACGGCTATCGCCAGCGTGATGTAGCAACGGCCGGTTATGGTCGTCAGTTCCTGAACGGCCCGGTACACAGCTTCCGCTTTGAATTTGGTCCGGGTGTACGTTACGACGAATATACCGACGGCGACACCGAAACCCAGCCGCTGGGCTATGCGTCCGGGACCTATGCCTGGCAGATGACCGATAACGCCAAATTTACCCAGGGCGTCTCTGTCTTTGGCGCTGACGACACTACCGTCAACTCTGAGACTGCGCTGAACGTGGCGATTAACGCCCATTTCGGGCTGAAGGTTGCCTACAATGTGACCTGGAACTCTGAGCCACCCGCCTCTGCACCGGAACATACCGATCGCAGAACTACCGTCTCTCTGGGCTACAAGATGTAATCGCAGCGGGCCAATAATATATTGGCCCGTTTTTTAATTTTTGTGCTGATAAATAACAAACAGTGTTTTAAAATATAGCCGCAGCCGATATCTCCATATTTTCTCCATAATTCCCCGCTTTGTTAACATTCAGTTTATTTGACACGAATTGATAAATATTTTGACTATGCAAAAGTGTGATCTAGATCTAAACTATGAGGACAAGTTAGATATTGCTCTAAGTTGGTCTGTATTAATTCAGTAAGAGAAAAACATCATGAATAAAATCACAACTGCTTCTGCAGCAATAGTGCTTTCTGCACTGTCGTTCGGCGCATTTGCCGCTGATTCTGCATATAACTCTGCCAGTGACACGTCTACACAAATTGGCATCACGAAAGCCTCTGATGTAGAAGCCGGATCGAACATCGCCCCGGGCTCGCAATCTACCGGGCAATCCATGGATGACGCGTTCGACGTGCATAAACTGGTTGCCGGTGAATGGTCCTGATTGATTCGTCAAACACGATAAATTCATTTGCTGGTTGTTATTGCCGCTAAAAAAAACCGGATTCTGATGTACCGGTTTTTTTATTTCTGTATTTTGTGTAAAGATAATTAAAACGTAAGTTTATATTCGTTGGGATTACGCAAAAAAGCGTAACAACGTTAACTTACAGAAGAGGGAAGATGAGATTAACCCCAAAGCATGGCTGCCCAACGGAATAACATCAGGGCAGCACAAAGGGTGATTAACACAATCACCATCTTCCAGTATTTTTTTGAAAAGCGTTTCGTCGGCATCAAATCATCCTTGTTCTTTGGTGGCGGTAGTTTACCAAAGAGCAAAAATAATTGCGCTTCGCCGGGATGTCAAAGCGTCAGGCGCTTGCAACTATGAGCTTCAAAACCAGTGAAACTTATCTGCCAGAATCACGAGTAATGCGGTGGCAGAAAGAATGTTGAGGATAACGACTGTTCTGCTGGATACGTTCATAATATGCCCCATAGCGTGTTGAAGGACCTGTTCAAGAATAGCCCAGCCCCCCGGTATTGCGAGAAGCTGTTTGAATTTCAACGTTAAACTCATGCAAAAGTACTAACGCGTTCAATCTGCCCGTAAGGGTGTTTTCACCCTGGCGTTAGTGTTACCATCAACAGGCTGATCGTAAATTGCCATTTTTCTGATTTCGATCCTGTGCATGATTGCGGGCCAATTTGACGATTGTTGGTCAGATGGCTTTGCAATTCACTGTAAATTAAAGATTATTTTCTTTGCATATGCTCTTATGTGTGGGGCATCACTGCAAATAAGGACATAAAATGCCTGTAATTACTCTTCCTGATGGCAGCCAACGCCATTTCGACCGCGCCGTCAGCCCAATGGATGTTGCGCTGGATATCGGCCCGGGTCTGGCGAAAGCCACTATTGCTGGCCGCGTAGACGGTGCGCTGGTTGATGCTTCCGATTTAATTGAAAACGATGCGAAGCTGTCGATCATCACCGCGAAAGACGAAGAAGGTCTGGAGATCATTCGTCACTCGTGCGCTCACCTGCTCGGTCATGCGATCAAGCAGCTGTGGCCTAACACCAAAATGGCTATCGGCCCGGTTATCGACAACGGTTTCTACTATGACGTTGACCTTGACCACACGCTGACCCAGGAAGATATCGAAGCCCTCGAAAAGCGTATGCACGAGCTGGCTGAGAGCAACTACGACGTCATCAAGAAGACCGTCAGCTGGCACGAAGCGCGTGAAACCTTCGTGAAGCGTGGCGAAAACTACAAAGTCACTATTCTTGACGAGAACATTGCTCATGATGACAAGCCTGGCTTGTATCATCACGAAGAATACATCGACATGTGCCGTGGACCGCACGTGCCGAACATGCGCTTCTGCCATCACTTCAAACTGATGAAAACCGCAGGCGCTTACTGGCGTGGCGACAGCAACAATAAAATGTTGCAGCGTATCTACGGTACCGCCTGGGCTGACAAAAAAGCCCTGAACGCGTATCTGCAGCGCCTGGAAGAAGCGGCGAAGCGTGACCACCGTAAAATCGGTAAACAGCTCGACCTGTATCACATGCAGGAAGAGGCGCCGGGTATGGTCTTCTGGCACAACGATGGCTGGACTATCTTCCGCGAACTGGAAACTTTTGTGCGTTCCAAGCTGAAAGCGTACCAGTATCAGGAAGTGAAAGGCCCGTTCATGATGGACCGTGTGCTGTGGGAAAAAACCGGCCACTGGGACAACTACAAAGATGCGATGTTCACCACCTCCTCTGAGAACCGTGAATACTGCATCAAGCCAATGAACTGCCCGGGGCACGTTCAGATCTTTAACCAGGGTCTGAAATCCTATCGCGATCTGCCGCTGCGTATGGCAGAGTTCGGTAGCTGCCACCGTAATGAACCATCAGGCGCACTGCATGGTCTGATGCGTGTGCGTGGCTTTACGCAAGATGATGCGCATATCTTCTGTACTGAAGATCAGGTACGTGATGAAGTTAACGCCTGTATTCGTATGGTCTACGATATGTATAGCACCTTTGGCTTCGAGAAGATCGTGGTCAAACTCTCAACGCGCCCGGAAAAACGTATCGGTAGCGATGAGACCTGGGATCGTGCTGAGGCGGATCTCGCCGTGGCGCTGGAAGAGAACGGTATCCCGTTCGAATACCAGCTGGGCGAGGGCGCATTCTACGGTCCGAAAATTGAATTTACCCTGTATGACTGTCTCGATCGTGCATGGCAGTGCGGTACTGTACAGCTGGACTTCTCCCTGCCGCAGCGTTTAAGCGCCTCTTATGTTGGCGAAGATAACGAGCGTCAGGTGCCGGTAATGATTCACCGTGCTATCCTCGGTTCACTGGAGCGCTTCATCGGCATCCTGACCGAAGAGTTCGCGGGCTTCTTCCCAACCTGGCTTGCGCCAGTGCAGGTGGTAGTGATGAACATTACTGATTCTCAGGCTGATTACGTTAAAGAATTGACGCAGAAACTACAAAATGCGGGCATTCGCGTAAAAGCAGACTTGAGAAATGAGAAGATTGGCTTTAAAATCCGCGAGCACACTTTACGTCGTGTCCCGTATATGTTGGTCTGTGGTGATAAAGAGGTGGAAGCAGGCAAAGTTGCCGTTCGCACCCGCCGTGGTAAAGACCTGGGCAGCCTGGACGTAAATGAAGTGATTGAGAAGCTGCAACAAGAGATTCGCAGCCGCAGTCTTCAACAACTGGAGGAATAAGGTATTAAAGGCGGAAAACGAGTTCAAACGGCACGTCCGAATCGTATCAATGGCGAGATTCGCGCCCAGGAAGTTCGCTTAACAGATCTGGAAGGTGAGCCACTGGGGATTGTGAGTCTGAGAGAAGCGATCGAAAAGGCTGAAGAAGCTGGAGTAGATTTAGTTGAAATCAGCCCTAACGCCGAACCGCCAGTTTGTCGTATCATGGACTACGGCAAGTTCCTTTATGAAAAGAGTAAGTCTTCTAAGGAACAGAAGAAGAAACAAAAAGTTATCCAGGTTAAGGAAATCAAATTCCGTCCTGGTACCGACGATGGCGATTATCAGGTAAAACTCCGCAGCCTGATACGCTTTCTCGAAGAGGGCGATAAGGCCAAGATCACACTGCGTTTCCGCGGTCGTGAGATGGCCCACCAACAGATCGGCATGGAAGTGCTTAACCGCGTCCGCGACGATCTGAGTGAACTGGCTGTAGTCGAATCCTTCCCTACGAAGATCGAAGGCCGCCAGATGATCATGGTGCTTGCTCCTAAGAAGAAACAGTAGGCCTTCAAGTAGCAATTTCTGTGGAGCCGAAAGGCTTCACAGATTTTGTTCGCCTTTGTTTCGTTTATTAACAATGCGAAGTGGAAGTTATTAAAATGCCAAAAATTAAGACCGTACGCGGTGCTGCTAAGCGCTTCAAAAAAACCGGTGGTGGTGGATTTAAGCGTAAGCACGCAAACCTGCGTCATATTCTGACCAAAAAATCTACTAAGCGTAAACGTCACCTGCGTCCAAAAGGCCTTGTTTCTAAAGGCGATCTGGGCCTGGTAATCGCGTGCCTTCCGTACGCATAAGTCGTTAACGTTTTTTAACTTTTTAATTAGAATAGATACAGGAGAGCACATATGGCTCGCGTAAAACGTGGTGTAGTTGCCCGTGCACGTCACAAGAAAATTTTGAAACAAGCCAAAGGCTACTACGGTGCGCGTTCACGCGTATACCGCGTTGCCTTCCAGGCAGTTATCAAAGCTGGTCAGTACGCTTACCGTGACCGTCGTCAACGTAAACGTCAGTTCCGTCAACTGTGGATTGCGCGTATCAACGCAGCAGCACGTCAGAACGGTATTTCTTACAGCAAATTCATCAACGGCCTGAAAAAAGCCTCTGTTGAAATCGACCGTAAGATCCTGGCTGACATCGCAGTATTCGACAAGTTAGCGTTCACCGCGCTGGTCGAAAAAGCGAAAGCAGCTCTGGCATAAGCCAGTTGAAGAGGGAGCTCTGCTCCCTCTTTTCGTTTCAACAGCATCAAAACGTTGACAATTTTTCGCCGACCCTTTTCAATAAGGCGTTAGGTCCCTTACCATACAAGGTAATGCAAGCATGAATGCTGCTATTTTCCGCTTCTTCTTTTACTTTAGCACCTGATATCAGGGGGCTAGCGCGTGAAAGACGAAACGGAAAACAGCGCCAGAAAGCCTCCTGATGGAGGCTTTTTTCGTATCTGCCGCTTGTAAATATCGCTACATAACGAGGAAAACCATGTCACATCTCGCAGAGCTGGTTGCCAGTGCAACGGCCGCCATTAACCAGGCCTCAGATGTTGCCGCGTTAGACAACGTCCGCGTCGAATATCTGGGCAAGAAAGGGCACCTGACCCTTCAAATGACTACCCTGCGTGAGTTGCCGCCAGAAGAGCGCCCGGCTGCAGGTGCGGTGATTAACGAAGCCAAAGAGCAGGTTCAGCAGGTACTGAACGAGCGTAAAAACGCGCTGGAAAGCGCCGCGCTGAACGCACGTCTCGCTGCCGAAACCATCGATGTCTCCCTGCCAGGGCGTCGTATTGAGAACGGTGGTCTGCACCCGGTCACCCGCACTATCGACCGTATTGAAAGTTTCTTCGGTGAGCTCGGCTTTACCGTGGCGACTGGCCCGGAAATCGAAGACGATTACCATAACTTCGATGCCCTGAATATCCCAGGCCACCACCCGGCACGTGCTGACCACGACACTTTCTGGTTTGATGCTACCCGCCTGCTGCGTACCCAGACCTCTGGCGTGCAGATCCGTACCATGAAGGAGCAGGAGCCGCCGATCCGCATCATCGCCCCGGGCCGTGTCTATCGTAACGACTACGATCAGACCCACACCCCAATGTTCCATCAGATGGAAGGCCTGATCGTTGATAAAAACATCAGCTTCACCAACCTGAAGGGCACGCTGCACGATTTCCTGAACAACTTCTTTGAGGAAGATCTGCAGGTTCGTTTCCGCCCGTCCTATTTCCCGTTCACCGAACCGTCCGCAGAAGTTGACGTGATGGGTAAAAACGGCAAATGGCTGGAAGTGCTGGGCTGCGGCATGGTGCACCCGAACGTCCTGCGTAACGTTGGCATTGACCCGGAAGTGTACTCCGGCTTTGCGTTCGGTATGGGGATGGAGCGTCTGACCATGCTGCGTTATGGCGTGACCGACTTACGCGCTTTCTTCGAAAACGATCTGCGTTTCCTCAAACAGTTTAAATAAGGGCAGGACAGAACAATGAAATTCAGTGAACTGTGGTTACGCGAATGGGTGAACACCGAGCTCGACAGCGAGGCGCTCTCTAACCAGATCACCATGGCAGGCCTGGAAGTGGACGGCGTTGAGCCGGTTGCCGGCGCCTTTAACGGCGTGGTTGTCGGTGAAGTCGTGGAGTGCGGTCAGCACCCGAACGCAGACAAACTGCGTGTCACCAAAGTTAACGTGGGCGGCGAACGCCTGCTGGATATCGTCTGCGGGGCGGCAAACTGCCGTCAGGGCCTGAAAGTGGCCGTGGCCACCGTTGGTGCGGTGTTGCCGGGCGATTTCAAAATCAAAGCGGCAAAACTGCGTGGCGAGCCGTCTGAAGGCATGCTGTGCTCCTTCTCCGAGCTGGGTATTTCCGACGATCACTCCGGCATCATTGAGCTGCCAGCGGATGCGCCAATTGGCACCGACCTGCGCGAATACCTGAAGCTCGACGACAATACTATCGAGATCAGCGTCACCCCGAACCGTGCCGACTGCTTAGGCATTATCGGTGTGGCCCGCGACGTAGCGGTACTGAACCAGACCGCACTGAACGCGCCTGAGATCGCCCCTGTTGCGTCCACTATCACCGACACCCTGCCAATTCAGGTTGAAGCTGCTGACGCCTGTCCGCGCTACCTGGGCCGTGTAGTGAAAGGTATCAACGTTAAGGCGCCAACGCCGCTGTGGATGAAAGAGAAGCTGCGCCGCTGCGGCATCCGTTCTATCGATGCGGTGGTTGACGTAACCAACTACGTCCTGCTGGAGCTGGGTCAGCCGATGCACGCGTTCGATAAAGATCGTATCGAAGGCGGGATCGTCGTGCGCATGGCGAAAGAGGGTGAAACGCTGGTCCTGCTGGACGGCAGCGAAGCCAAACTGAATGCCGACACCCTGGTCATTGCCGATCACGGCAAAGCCCTGGCGATGGGCGGTATCTTCGGCGGCGACCACTCCGGCGTGAATGATGAAACCCAGAACGTACTGCTGGAGTGTGCCTTCTTCAGCCCGCTGTCTATTACCGGCCGCGCACGCCGTCATGGTCTGCACACCGATGCGTCACACCGCTATGAGCGTGGCGTGGATCCGGCCCTGCAGTACAAAGCGATGGAACGTGCCACCCGCCTGCTGATCGACATCTGCGGCGGCGAAGCCGGTCCGGTGATCGATGTCACCAGCGAAGCCCATCTGCCGAAGCCTGCGACCATCACCCTGCGTCGCAGCAAGCTGGATCGCCTGATTGGTCATCACATTGCCGATGCGCAGGTGAGCGACATTCTGCGCCGTCTGGGCTGTGAAGTGACCGAAGGACAGGACCAGTGGACCGCCGTGGCACCGAGCTGGCGTTTCGATATGGAGATCGAAGAAGATCTGGTGGAAGAAGTGGCCCGCGTTTACGGCTACAACAACATTCCTGATGAGCCGGTGCAGGCTGGCCTGGTGATGGGTTCACATCGTGAAGCCGACCTCTCTCTGAAGCGTGTGAAAACCATGCTGAACGACAAAGGCTATCAGGAAGTGATCACTTACAGCTTCGTTGATCCAAAGGTGCAGCAGCTGATCCACCCGGGCCAGGAAGCCTTGATCCTGCCAAGCCCAATCTCCAGCGAAATGTCCGCCATGCGTCTGTCCCTGCTGACCGGCCTGCTGAACACCATCGTCTACAACCAGAACCGTCAGCAGAGCCGCGTGCGCATCTTCGAAAGCGGTCTGCGCTTTGTGCCGGACACCCAGGCTAACCTCGGCATCCGTCAGGATCTGATGCTGGCAGGCGCTATCTGCGGCAACCGCTATGAAGAGCACTGGGATCTGAGCAAAAACAGCGTTGATTTTTATGACCTGAAGGGCGATCTGGAATCGGTGCTCGATCTGACCGGTAAATTGTCTGAAATTGAGTTCCGTGCTGAAGCTATTCCAGCCCTGCATCCGGGCCAGAGCGCCGCGATTTATCTGAAAGGTGAACGCGTTGGTTTCATTGGTGTTGTGCACCCGGAGCTGGAGCGCAAGCTGGATCTTAATGGCCGTACGCTGGCGTTCGAACTGGAGTGGAACAAGGTCGCAGACCGCGTCATTCCTCAGGCTCAGGACATTTCTCGCTTCCCGGCGAACCGTCGTGATATCGCCGTTGTAGTGGCCGAAAATGTGCCTGCCGCAGATATTTTGGCCGAATGTAAGAAAGTTGGCGTAAATCAGGTAGTTGGCGTAAACTTATTTGACGTGTACCGCGGCAAGGGCGTAGCAGAGGGCTTTAAGAGCCTGGCTATCAGCCTGATCCTTCAGGATACCAGCCGTACACTCGAAGAAGAGGAGATTGCCGCTACCGTCGCCAAATGTGTAGAGGCATTAAAAGAGCGATTCCAGGCATCATTGAGGGATTGAACCTATGGCGCTTACAAAAGCTGAAATGTCCGAATATCTGTTTGATAAGCTTGGGCTTAGCAAACGGGATGCCAAAGAGCTGGTTGAGCTGTTTTTCGAAGAGATCCGTCGCGCTCTGGAAAATGGTGAGCAGGTAAAACTCTCCGGCTTTGGTAACTTTGATTTGCGCGACAAGAATCAACGTCCGGGTCGTAACCCGAAGACGGGTGAGGATATTCCCATTACAGCCCGCCGCGTGGTGACCTTCAGACCCGGCCAGAAGTTAAAAAGCCGTGTCGAAAACGCTTCACCCAAAGCAGAGTGATATGATCTAACCAAAAAGGCCGCTGATGCGGCCTTTTTTCTTTGCGCTGCCGTAAACCCGCCGTAAAATCAATTACATCATTCACCCGCAAAATGACTCCGATGCCCGAATTTGCCCGTCAGCAGTACCGCTCCGATCTGCGTAAATTGCTCTTTCTGTCACTGGCGCTGGTGATCGCGCTGGGCGTGAGCCTGTGCGCCGGCGATCGGTGGATCGGGCCTGAGGCATGGTTTACTCCCCGGGGGGAGCTGTTTATCTGGCAAATCCGCCTCCCGCGTACCCTGGCCGTGGTGCTGGTAGGCGCGGCGCTGGCGCTTAGCGGAACCATCATGCAGGCCCTGTTCGATAATCCGCTGGCAGAGCCAGGATTATTAGGCGTCTCGAACGGCGCCGGGGTCGGGCTGATTGCCGCCGTGATGCTCGGTGGCGGGGCACTATCGGGCTGGAGTTTAAGCCTCTGCGCTATCGCCGGGGCGCTGATTATTACCCTTATTTTGCTGCGTTTTGCCCGTCGTCATCTCTCCGTGAGCCGCCTGCTGCTTGCCGGGGTGGCGCTGGGGATCATCTGTAGCGCCCTGATGACCTGGGCGGTCTATTTCTCCACCGCCTTCGATCTCCGTCAGCTGATGTACTGGATGATGGGCGGCTTCGGCGGCGTGGACTGGGGGCAGGGCTGGCTGATGCTGCTGCTGGCACCGGCTATCGTCTGGGCCTGCTTTCAGGCCGCGCCGCTGAACATTCTGGTGCTGGGGGAGATTTCCGCCCGCCAGCTCGGCCTGCCGCTCACCTTCTGGCGCAACACGCTGGTGGTCGCCATCGGCTGGATGGTGGGGGTGAGCGTGGCCCTGGCTGGCGCGATTGGATTTATTGGTCTTGTCATCCCCCATATGCTGCGTTTGTGTGGTATTACCGATCACCGGCTGTTGCTGCCCGCTGCGGCGGTGACAGGGGGCGCAACGCTGCTTTGCGCTGATATTATCGCGCGCCTGGCACTCAACGCCGCGGAGCTGCCCATTGGGGTAGTGACCGCAACGCTGGGCGCACCCGTGTTTATCTGGCTACTCTTAAAAGCCGGACGTTAAGTACAGCCCATCTGAACCACAACCTGAGAGAATGCTATGCCGAACGATATTCTGAACACTGAAGTAACGACCATTGATGGCAAAACCACCACCCTGGAAGAGTTCAAAGGCCAGGTACTGCTGGTAGTGAACGTGGCATCGAAATGTGGCCTGACGCCGCAGTATGAGCAGCTCGAAAACATCCACAAAGCCTGGGCAAAGGATGGCTTTACCGTGCTCGGTTTCCCGTGCAACCAGTTCCTCGGCCAGGAGCCAGGTAGCGAAGAGGAGATCAAAACCTTCTGCAGCACCACCTATGGCATCACCTTCCCGATGTTCAGCAAAGTCGAGGTCAACGGCGAAGCGCGCCATCCGCTGTATCAAAAATTGATTGCCGCCGCACCGGTGGCTGTCGCGCCTGAAAGCAGCGGTTTTTATGAGCGTCTGGCGAGCAAAGGTCGCGCGCCGCTCTATCCGGATGACATCTTATGGAATTTCGAAAAATTCCTGATTGGTCGCGATGGGGAAGTGGTGCAGCGTTTTGCGCCGGATATGACGCCTGAAGACCCGATCCTGATGGAAGCGATTAAGCTGGCACTCGCGAAGTAATGTCGATTCTGATGCAGCTCAATGGCGTGGCGGAACACGGGCGTCTGCAGCCGCTTTCCGCCCAGGTGAATGCGGGGGAGATCCTGCACCTGGTCGGCCCGAACGGAGCAGGCAAAAGCACATTGCTTTCGCGTATGGCCGGGCTGAGCGCCGGGCAGGGCGAAATCCTGTTGCAGGGGGAATCCCTTTCCCGGTGGTCCTCCGCGTCGCTGGCCAGCCGCAGGGCCTATCTGGCGCAGCAGCAAACTGCGCCCTTTGCCATGCCGGTCTGGCACTATCTGACGCTGCATCAGTACGACAGTCAGCAAAAAACGCTGTTAAGCGAGGTAGCAGCGGCGCTGGGGATTGAGGATAAGCTGTCGCGACACGTCAGCCAGCTCTCCGGCGGGGAGTGGCAGCGCGTGCGGCTGGCTGCGGTGATCCTGCAAATTCACCCCAGCGGCAACCCGCACGGCCAGCTGTTGCTACTGGACGAGCCGATGAACAGTCTCGACGTCGCCCAGCAGGTGGCGCTCGACCGGCTGTTAAGCGCGCTGTCCCGCCAGGGCATTGCGGTGGTGATGAGCAGCCACGATCTGAACCACACGCTGCGCCACGCCCATCGTGTCTGGCTGCTGAAGCGGGGTCAGCTGATCGCCAGCGGCACGCGCGACAGCGTGTTGACGCCGCCGAATCTGGCCAAAGCCTACGACATGTCCTTCCGTCGGCTGGATATCGAAGGTCACAGAATGATCATTTCGACGTCGCAGGAATAGCCGCTTGTTGCAGAGCGACATATTCACAGGCTAAATTACAGAAAGCACAAAAAACCAGAGGATTCGTCAGGAATGCGATTCTGTTTTCTCCTTGTGGCCGCGCTATTTCTTGCAGGATGCAGCAGCCATCGCGCACCGCCGCCGAATGCGCGGCTGTCTGATTCTATTGCCGTGATTGCAGGCCTGAACGATCAGCTGCATAACTGGGGCGGCACCCCTTATCGCTACGGCGGCATGTCGCGTGGTGGAATTGATTGTTCGGGTTTTGTGCTGCTGACTTTCCGCGATCGGTTTGCGCTCAAGCTGCCGCGCGAAACGCGCCAACAGGCAACTATCGGCACCGAAATTGATAAAGACGACCTGCTCCCGGGCGACCTGGTATTCTTTAAAACCGGTTCCGGCGAAAGCGGGCTGCACGTCGGGATTTACGACACCGATAACCAGTTTATTCATGCCTCCACCAGCCGGGGAGTGATGCGTTCCTCTCTTAATAACGTCTACTGGCGCAAAAATTTCTGGCAAGCCCGACGTATTTAGTCCTGTCGCGCTTCCTGGCGCGACATTTTCTTTCATCTGAAAATGAAATTCATTAGCCGGCCTTAATTGTGGAGAAATAGTTAGTCGCTGAATTAATTTGATGCAATTCTTATTGTTAGCGACAACTGGCTATTAAGCAGTATCCAGGATAAGATTATTTCAGGACTAAGGAAAATCCGAATATTTAATGGAACGAATGAAATTAATCTTATTAAAATCCATAAAGTTGAATTGCTTCAGCATATGTTTCAGGATGTCTTGTATCGTTTTTAAACCGGGTCGGACGCCATGATTGTGATGCTGGATATTGCTTATCAGTCTGAATTGTTATTACTCCCTGCGCGACATGATTCTGGGGCGCTTACCGGCCTTGAAATAGTCGTGAACTTTGTCGGAGTAGATAATCAGGTCCGTATTCCGACGGAGCTGGTGCGCCCGTACCTGTCTCCCGCGCAAGAGCTGACGCTGTTTCAGGAACAACTGGCAATGCTCGACAGCTGCAAACTCTTTTTTATTCAGCAACAGCTGACGGCATGGATAAATATCTCTCCGGTCATTGTTGAATACCTGTTAACGGAAGAAAACGGGGTTGCAATAGGTGAGCAACATCCGTGGCTGGAGTTCTGCATTAATGAGAATTATCCGGATCTGAATAAAGGCAATATGAATACGGCTCTGATGGACTTTGCTCTGCGTTTTCCTCTGGTACTGGGCAATTTTGGCGCCGGGGATGCCTCCACTAAAGCCATTTTTGATGGCATGTTTAAACGTGTGGCGCTGGATAAAAACTTCATTCAACAGCATTTAAATGATAATACATTCGAACTGTTATTACGGGCGATCATGACTCAGGTTTCGCCTTACTGTCAGTCGTTGATGGTGGCGGGCGTGGACGATGAGCTTGTCCTGCAGCGCCTGTCGGCATTTGGCTTTAGCGCCATGCAGGGCGGGTTATGGCCTGCCGTTCCCCTTGAACGCATTACCACCCTGGTGCAGGGATAACCCTTTTCTTGCCTGGTGTTTAACATCTGATAAACCCACTACACTAAAAGCAGGAGGACCTATGACCCTGTCTTTTACCGCGCACTGGCATGACGAATTACCCGGTTTTTATACGGCTCTGAAACCCACTCCCCTGAATAATGCTCGCCTGATCTGGCATAACACAGCGCTGGCCGCCGAACTGGCGATCCCGGACTCGCTGTTTAGCCCCGAGCAGGGCGCTGGCGTCTTTGGCGGCGAAACCCTGCTGCCGGGCATGCAGCCGCTGGCACAGGTCTACAGCGGCCATCAGTTCGGCGTCTGGGCCGGACAGTTGGGGGACGGGCGGGGGATCCTGCTCGGCGAACAGCAGCTGGCCAACGGGCAAACGATGGACTGGCACCTTAAAGGGGCCGGACTAACCCCTTATTCACGGATGGGCGACGGGCGCGCCGTGCTGCGCTCAACCATCCGCGAAAGCCTGGCCTCAGAAGCCATGCACTATCTCGGGATCCCCACCACCCGCGCGCTGTCGATCGTCACCAGCGACACGCCGGTGGCGCGTGAGACTATGGAGCAGGGGGCGATGCTGATCCGCACCGCTCAGAGCCACGCCCGCTTCGGTCATTTCGAGCACTTCTACTATCGCCGCGAGCCGGAGAAAGTTCGCCAACTGGCGGATTTTGTCATCAAGCATCACTGGCCGCAGTTGCAGGACGACGCCGATAAATACATCCTCTGGTTCCGGGATGTGGTGGCGCGGACCGCCGCGCTGATCGCCAGCTGGCAGACGGTCGGCTTTGCTCACGGGGTGATGAACACCGATAACATGTCGATCCTCGGTCTGACGATGGATTACGGCCCGTACGGTTTCCTTGACGACTACCAGCCGGGCTATATCTGTAACCACTCCGACTATCAGGGCCGCTACAGCTTTGATAACCAGCCGGCAGTGGGTATCTGGAACCTGCAGCGTCTGGCGCAGTCCCTGTCACCGTTTATCGATGTTGACGCTCTCAACGATGCGCTGGATGGCTATCAGGAGGTCCTGCTGCAGCAGTACGGCAAACTGATGCGCCGCAAGCTGGGGCTGATGACTCAGGAGAAGGGCGACAACGAGCTTCTGAATACCCTGTTTGCGCTGATGGCGCGGGAAGGCAGCGACTACACCCGCACCTTCCGTATGCTGGGGCAAACCGAGCAGCACAGCGCTGCCTCACCGTTACGTGACGAGTTTATCGACCGGCAGGCCTTTGATGACTGGTTTGCGACTTATCGCACGCGTCTCCAGCAGGAGAACATCGCCGATGATGAGCGTCAGGCGCAGATGAATGCCGTTAATCCGGCAATGGTGCTGCGCAACTGGCTGGCGCAGCGGGCGATTGAGCAGGCGGAGAAAGGGGATTACGCCGAGCTGCACCGGTTACACGAAGCCCTCCGGACACCGTTTGCCGATCGCAGCGATGATTATGTCAGCCGCCCACCCGACTGGGGTAAGCGGCTGGAAGTGAGTTGCTCGAGTTAGGGCGCGAGAAACACCTGGGGGGTAGCGTTCAACGGATGCTGCCCCACATGCACCTGCGCCCCGTACCAGCGTGCCAGGTCATCAGCCTGCAGCACCGCTGGCGGCGTTCCCTGAGAGACAATTCGCCCCTCATGCAGGAGCACAATCCGGTCGGCCCATAAGGCGGCCAGATTGAGATCGTGCAGCACTACGCAGACGTGCAAATTCCTTTGCGCAGTCAACGCCTTCAGCAGCCGCAGCAGATGCTGCTGGTGGTAAAGATCCAATGCCGAGGTCGGCTCATCGAGAAACAACCAGCCCCGCGGTGCGCCGTGGCACCACAGCTGTGCCAGCGCCCGGGCGAGCTGAACGCGCTGCTGCTCTCCCCCCGACAGGGCCCCATACTGACGACCGGCCAGCGGCTCACAGCCGGTAAGCTGCATCACCTCGCTGACGATCTGCGGCTCAGGCTGACTCGTCCAGGGAGAACGTCCCATCCCGATCACCGCTTCTACCGGCCAGTCAAAGCCCAACTGAGTTTGCTGGCGCATCACCGCCCGCTGGCGCGATAGCGCCTGGGTGCTCCACCCCGTCAGCGGCTTTCCGTCCAGCAGACAGCGCCCGGCATCCGGCTTAAGAAAGCCGGTTAACAGGCGTAGCAGGGTCGATTTCCCCGCGCCGTTGGGACCGATAAGCGCTAGCAGCTCGCCCCGGGCGAGCGACAGCGTGACGTCACGCACTACCGCCCGGTCTGCCACGCGATAAGACAAGCCTTTAGCAATAAAGGATTCACCCATGCTGACCTCCACGGCTGAAAATTAGCCACAGGAACCAGGGGGCACCAAGAATGCTGGTCAGTAATCCTACCGGCATCTCCGCCGGGGCGACCAGCGTCCGCGCGGCGGTATCAGCGATCAGCAGCAGAAACGCCCCCGCCAGCACCGAACCGGGGATCACCGCCCGGTGATCGGAGCCCAGCCACATCCGCATCAGGTGCGGTACCACCAGGCCAATAAAACCGATCACTCCGCTGACCGCCACCGCAGCGGCCACCAGCAGGGCGCTGCACAGAAGCAACACACGCTGAACGAGCCGCACGTCAATACCCAGATAGTGCGCTTCCTCCTCGCCCAGTTGCAGCAGATTAAGGGCCGATGCCAGCCGCCAGATCACCAGCACGGTGGGGATCATCAGCGAGGTGACCGCCAGCAGAGTGGACCACTGGGCCTGGCCGAGGCTGCCCATTCCCCACAGTGAGAGCTGGCGCAGCTGGGCGTCGTTACTGACCCAGGAGAGCACGCCCACCGCCGCGCCGCACAGGGCGTTGATGGCGATCCCCACCAGCAGCAGCCGCGAGAGCGAACTCTCCCGCTGCTGGCTGAGCAGGAAGATCACGATTGTTGCCGCCAGCGCGCCGAGAAAGGCCGCCAGCATCGGGGCGTAAAGCATCAGCAGGGCGGGGAGGGTTATTGGCAACACCACCCACAGGGCGACGGCGCAGGCGGCACCGCTGCTGATCCCCAGCAATCCAGGATCGGCGAGCGGATTGCGGAACAGCCCCTGCATCACACAGCCCGCCAGCGCCAGCGAGCCGCCAATCACCAGCGCCAGCAGCACCCGGGGCAGGCGAATGGTGAGCCAGATCTGGCGCAGCGCCTCGTCACTGTTGCTCCACAGCAGGGATACCGGCAGGCGCAACGCGCCAAAACCGGTGGCCAGCAGCGTCATCACCGCCAGCGCCATTGCCAGTCCCCACAGGGAATAGCCGATCCGGCGAGGCATCAGGGCAACTGCCCGGCTTTGCTGCGCAGCTGCCCGATGGCCTGCGGGGTGCGCACGCTAAACCCGAGCAGCGCCATATCGTCAATCTGCAACACCTGTTTATTACGCCCGGCCGGGGTTTGCGCCAGACCTGGCAGCTTCCACAGATTCGCCTCTCCGCCCATCGCCTTTACGCCATCCTGTGAAATCACCACCAGATCGGGCTGGCTGGCAATCACCCCTTCCTGGGAGAGCGGCTGATAGCGGGAGAACCCCTGCATGGCGTTTTGCAGACCGGCCGCGCGGATCGCCGCATCAGCACCGGTATCCTGCCCGGCGGCCATAGCGGTCATCCCACCATGGTTGAGGATAAACAGCACCCGCTTATTGATCGGTGAGGTGGGCAGTGCGGCCAGCTCCTGCTGCAGGCGCTGGCGCAGGGCTTCCCCTTGTGCAACGCGGTGCGTCGCCTGGGCCACCACCCGCACTTTCTCGTCGATTACGCTGAGGGCGTTACTGCCCGGCACCGTCACCACATTAACCTGACTCTGCCCGACCTGTTTCAGGGCCAGAGACGGCTGCGCCTGGGCGCTGGCTAACACCAGCGTAGGGCGCATCGCCAGGATCCCCTCGGCATTGAGCTGGCGCAGGTAGCCCACGTCCGGCAGGGCGGTGACCTGCTCCGGCCACTGGCTGGTGCTGTCGCGCGCCACCAGCGAACCTTCGGCCCCCAGGGCGTAGACAATCTCCGTCACGTCGCCGCCAAGGGCAACGATCTTCTCCTGCGCGGCGCCAAAGGCGGCCAGCGGGAGCGCGACAAGGACGGCGAGCAGTTTTCTCATGCGGCCAGCCCTTTTACCGTCAGGGCGTCGATCTGCGAACGCCACTGGCTCTGCTCAGGCTCGCCTTCCGTGCGCTGACCGTACAGCTGGGCGATCTGGGTTCCGTCGGCGGCAAAGAGTTCGAGGCTGGTGACATGGCCATCGGCGGTGGGTTTGCGCGTCACCCAGCTTTCGGCGATGGTCTCCTCCAGCAGATGCAGGGTAAAAGCCGGGTTGAAGATATTCAGCCAGCCCTTCATCGGCACCACTTTCTCGACCGCGCCGGTGAAGATCTGTACGCAACCGCGGTTGCCGACGAAAATCATGATTTCGTTGCCATCCTCACGGGCGCTGTTCAGCAGCCGGGACAGGGCGCTGTTATCCACCTGACAGGCCAGATCGTCACCCACCAGACGGAACGCCTGCTGACGGGTCAGGCTGTGGCGCTTCAGCAGGCCAAAGAACTGGTGCACGTCGGTCATGGCGCGCCACTCGCTGTCTACCGTTGGCGCATCAGCGCTGGCCACGTTGACTGCCGGATCGGTAGCTTTCAGCGCCAGCGGCGGGTTATCGGCAAAGATAAAGCGCGACAGCACGTCGCCCCAGGCGGAGACGTCGGTGTTATCGGTGGTGTAGACCTTCAGCAGGGCGTCGCCCTGATGGTCGAAAAACTGGATACTCTGACGTTCGCCACGGGCGGTGGTCTCGGTGATATGAAACGCGCTGGCCCACTGGTGGAGGAACAGACGCAGATCCAGGGCGCGCGGGTTGAGTACCAGTCCGGCGTGGCCATTCAGGTGCTGATGGGTAAAGGTGCCTACCTGCTCGTGGACCGCGTATTGGTTACGGCAGATGCATTTGGTTTCACCCACGGCTTCCAGCGCGCCGAGGATCTCGCGGATTTCGCCGTGCAGACGCCACGCATCGTGGCCTACCCGGGCCCAGGTCAGTTCGGCTTCACTGATGTTCATCAGGGCAGCGATATCACGCGCGTATTTCCCGGGATTCTGTTCTTTTAGTTCAAGCCAGCGTGTGTAGTGATTCATTGTCTCTTCCTTCGGGATAAATGCCCCGGCCGAACCGGGGCAGGGTAATTACCACTGATAACTCACGAAAATCTTGCCGTTGCGGCCATCCTGCGGGATGCCCTGCGGAGACCAGTACTCTTTGTCGAAAGCGTTGCCGAGCACCAGGGTGGTGGTCACACCTTTCAGCGCCTGCTGCCCCTGATAGCTGACGTAGAAATCATTCACCGCGTAGCCCGGCTGGTGGCTGTAGCTGCTGCTCACGTGGGTGGAACGATCGGCGAAGGTGCCGATCCAGCCGACGCTAAAGCCGCTCTGCGCCAGCGGGACATCCAGCTTGCTGGAGACGGTGTCCGGGCTGATGCTGGAGATGTACTCGCCGGTGTCGCTGTCTTTGCCGCGGGTGCGGTTATAGGCCAGGTCGAGGTTGAACAGGCTGGCGGAGTATTTCGCCATCAGGTCCCAGCCCCAGATTTTGGCGTTCGGCACGTTGTACGACATGGTGGTCGCAGCGGCAAAATCGACGGTGGTGGAGATGTAATCTTTGGCATGGGTATCAAAGTAGCTGGCTTTAAACTCCAGTGCATCGTTTGCCAACAGTAGATCGTCAAAGCGCAGACCAAACCCGTACTCCTGGGTTTCGTTAGTTTCCGGGCGCAGGTTCGGGTTCGGCACCCAGTAGTTGGTGTAGAACCGGCCAATGGAGAAATGTTTGGCGTCGTTATACATTTCGCCCATCGTCGGGGCGCGGAAGGCCTGGGCATAAGAGCCGAACAGCATCAGCCAGTCCGCGGGGGAGACGGTGATCCCGGCGCGCGAGGACCATTTATCGGCGTCCACATCGTCATAGCCATCGCTGCTGCCGCGGTAGTTATCGTAGCGGGTACCGCCCAGCAGGGTGATCGGCAGATCGCGCAGGGTGATCTCATCCTGGATCCAGCCTGAGCTGAAATCGATGCTCGCATCCGGGAAGCCGGTGGTGGCACCGGACGGCTCCTGCTCCTGACGGTAATACTCCCCGCCGTAGGTCAGCAGGTGCGAGGCGAAGGAGTCGGTGAACAGGCGGGTGCGGTTCTCCACTTTGCCGCCTTTGGTGGTCTGCTGGCGGAATTCGCCGCTGCCGTCGATATTCTGGGCATTGATACGCGCTTCAGACCAGTAAAGGCGGGCATCGGCGTTCAGCCAGTCGTTGCCTGCCGGGGCTAGGTGATACCCGAGCTGCACGTCCCGCTGAATGGTGGAGCGGTCGGTCATCGGATTGCTATTGTCGTCCGCCTCGATGGTCTGCGGGTTTTTCGGCTCCTGCGCGGCGTTGTTGTAGTAACGCAGCGAGCCGCTCAGGGACTGGGCCTGATCCATCTGCCAGCTGCCTTTCGCCAGCATATTGTTGATCGATTCGTCATTCGGCGCGGTACCGCCGCCACCCTGGCGGATATCTCCGCGATCCCGGCTCGACCAGGCCACCAGACCGTCGAGGGTGTCGGTACGGCCAAAGGCGCTGGCCCCCATGCCGAGGCTGTGATCGCCGGTGGCGGCGGTACCAAATACGCGGTAGCCGCTGGTTTGTCCGGCCTGGAGCAGATCTTTCGCGTCGGCGGTGTCATAGGCGATCACCCCGCCCATCGCGCCGCTGCCGTACAGCAGCGCCGAGGGTCCGCGCACGATCTCGATACGCTTGATCAGCGCCGGGTCGAGGAAGGTACTGTTCAGGTGACCGGTATCGGTGCCCTGACGCACGCCGTCCACCAGCACCAGTACGCCGCGACGATCGTATCCGCGCAGATTGACGTCCTGGCCGTTGGTGCGCCCGGTGCCGTCCAGAGTCAGGCCGGGCACGTGGCGCAGCAGATCGGCGGCGGAGCTGGCGGTTTGATTTTCCGGGTCGGTAGCATCAATGACGCTGACCATCATCGGGGCTTCAAAGGCGCTGCGGGCATTGCCGGTGGCGGTAACGGTCATGTCGTCGGTGGCGGCAACCGCCGCTCCCGGCAGGGCACTGACAATCGCCAGCGCCAGCAGCGACGGGCGTAAAGACGCGGTATTCAGGTATGGCATGAGCCACTCTCCATTTAAAAGTGAAAAGCGCTGGCTGCCTGGGGGAACCTGGGTGGCTGGCGGGGGGAACTTATTTTGTGAGGATCAATTTTCCGGCATGTGTCTGACGCAGCAGGTAGTGCTGGCCGTCATGCTCAATTATGACGCGGCCTTCCTCGCCCAACAGCTGTTTACTGTTGATGCGACGGTCGGTTGCGCCTGGGGCAGGCTGTGTTTTGTCTTCAGGACGAGTGAGCGTTGCTGCAGTGTTATCCATACGTGACATAATGTTTTTCAAAATAGCAATCAATGTAACAATGATAATCATTATCAACAAATCGATTTTGACGGCAAGCGTTTTATGAAAAAACAGTGAGGTGGGAATGGTGCGGCCTGGGAAAAAGCCGGGTAAGGCGAAGCCGCCACCCGGCAGGGTTTTTAAAAACGACTATCAACTGCAGAGGCAAGTTTATCCAGCAACACCTCGGTATCTTCCCAGCTCAGGCAAGGGTCGGTAATTGACTGACCGTAGGTGATGGGCTGACCGACCACCACTTTTTGCGTGCCTTCGCGCAGGAAGCTTTCGGCCATGATCCCGGCGATAGCGGTTGAGCCGTTGCGGATCTGCTGGCAAATCTCATCGCAGACGTCCAGCTGACGGCGGTGCTGTTTCTGGCAGTTGCCGTGGCTGAAATCCACCACTAGCTGCTCGGGCAGGTCGAACTCACGCAGGGTATCGCAGGCTTCCGCCAGATCCTGAGAGTGATAATTCGGCTGTTTGCCGCCGCGCATGATGATGTGCCCGTACGGGTTGCCGCTGGTCTGATAGATAGTCATCTGACCGGTCTTGTCCGGAGACAGGAACATATGGCTGGCCCGCGCGGCGCGGATGGCGTCCACCGCGATACGGGTATTACCGTCGGTACCGTTTTTAAAGCCCACCGGGCAGGAGAGCGCCGAGGCCATTTCACGGTGGATCTGGCTTTCGGTGGTGCGGGCGCCAATGGCCCCCCAGCTAATCAGATCGGCGATAAACTGTCCGGTCACCATATCGAGGAATTCGGTGGCGGTAGGCACGCCCAGCTCGTTGACCTGCAGCAGCAGCTTGCGCGCCAGCTGAATGCCGTGATTCACCCGGTAGCTGCCGTTCAGATCGGGATCGGAGATCAGCCCTTTCCAGCCCACAACGGTGCGCGGCTTCTCAAAGTAAGTGCGCATCACGATTTCCAGACGGGAGTGGTGTTTATCCCGCAGTTCTTTCAGGCGCTGGGCATAGTCCATTGCGGCATCAAGGTCGTGAATAGAGCAGGGGCCAACAATCACCAGCAGGCGGCGATCTTCCCCGTTAAGGATTTTTTCAATACGTTTGCGTGACGTTGTCACGTTTTCTGCCACTGCCGCAGAAACAGGGTACCGCTGGGCCAGTTCAGCTGGCGTGACCAGACTATCGATACGCGCTGTGCGGAGTTCATCGGTTTTATTCATGGTATTTCTCAGAATGTAGTGCTTCATCGGTAGCTTACCGGGAAGTGATGGGCATCACCTTAAACCAATCCCCGCTGAATTCAAGTGCAGGGCACCTGCGTGCCCTGTGATGGAGTGGGAGTATAAAGGATTATGGACTTGTGTACTAGCCTGTTAGTACATGCGGCGGTTGAGGCCCATAATGTCGAGGATTTTGGTGGCGATCTCTTCTACCGAATAGTTGGTACTGTTCAGCCACGGAATGTTGTTCTTGCGGTACAGGGCTTCGACTTCGGCGACTTCCAGACGGCACTGGCGCATTGAGGCGTAGCGGCTGTTCTCCCGGCGCTCTTCGCGGATCGCCGCCAGCCGCTCCGGGTTAATGGTCAGGCCGAAGAGCTTATGCTGCAGGGGTTTCAGCGCTGCCGGGAGGACGAGATTGTCCATGTCGTCGGCAATAAAGGGGTAGTTCGCCGCGCGGATCCCGAACTGAAGCGCCAGATAGAGGCTGGTGGGGGTTTTACCGCAGCGCGAAACGCCGAGCAGAATGACCTGGGCCTGATCGAGATTACGCATTGAGATACCGTCATCGTGGGCGAGGGTGTAATCAATGGCGGCGATACGGGCGTCATACTTGATGATATTCGCCGGGTTCAGGCCGTGGGTACGGTGTGCCACCGGGGTCGGATCCAGCTTCAGCTCCTCCTGCAATGGGGCCACCAGCGCCTGGACAATGTCCTGACAGAAGCCTTCACTTTGCAGAATGATATTGCGGATTTCCGGGATCACGATCGAGTAGAACACCAGCGGACGTTCACCGGTCTGCTGGAAAATGGCGTCAATTTGATCTTTCACCGCTCGGGCACGGCTCTCGTTTTCCACGAACGGCAGCGTGATGCTGTTGATAGAGACCGGGAATTGCGACATCACCGCATGGCCCAACACTTCGGCGGTGATTGCCGTACCATCGGAAATATAAAAAACGTGGCGATCGACAGCATTATCCATTTTGCACACTCTGTATATCAGATGTAATTGACTGAAAGCATAAATTAAAGAAGTAAAATACAACAGTCAACGCCGGACGGAAATTAAAAATGAAACGCTATTTTTATTTTTAATGAAAGGGGTGTTTCATTTTTCAAAATCACCCTAAAGTCTGAGTTTTTTTGTGGGATTCCATAAGAATCATCAGGTTAGGATTTAAGCGGGAACAGTCTGAAAAGCTAAAAAATAAAAGTGCTTACACGATTCACCGTTTTTTTAGCGCGAATAAATATGACAGTATAAATACGCAGTAAGGAGTTTCTTAAAACCCGTTCATATATCACAAAAGGATTGTTTCGATGTCCAACAATGGCTCGTCACCGCTGGTGCTTTGGTATAACCAACTCGGCATGAATGATGTAGACAGAGTTGGAGGCAAAAATGCCTCCCTGGGTGAAATGATTACGAATCTGTCCAGTATGGGTGTCTCCGTACCGAATGGATTTGCGACTACCGCCGATGCCTTTAACTATTTTCTGGACCAAAGCGGCGTAAACCAGCGCATTTACGAACTACTGGATAACACGGACATTGATGATGTCTCTGAGCTTGCAAAGGCCGGGACCCAAATCCGCCAGTGGATCATCGATACACCTTTCCAGCCTGAACTGGAACAAGCCATTCACGACGCCTACAACCAGCTCTCTGCTGATGATGCGCAGGCCTCCTTTGCCGTGCGCTCCTCTGCTACCGCAGAAGACATGCCGGACGCCTCGTTCGCCGGGCAGCAGGAGACCTTCCTCAACGTGCAGGGCTACGATGCCGTGCTGGTGGCAGTAAAACATGTGTTTGCCTCCCTGTTTAACGACCGCGCGATCTCCTACCGCGTGCATCAGGGTTATGACCACCGCGGCGTGGCGCTGTCGGCAGGCGTGCAGCGCATGGTGCGTTCGGATCTGGCCTCGTCAGGCGTGATGTTCTCTATTGATACCGAATCGGGTTTCGATCAGGTGGTCTTTATCACCTCCGCCTGGGGTCTGGGCGAGATGGTGGTGCAGGGTGCCGTTAACCCGGACGAGTTCTACGTTCACAAGCCAACTCTGGCAGCGGATCGCCCGGCTATCGTGCGTCGCACCATGGGCTCGAAAAAAATCCGCATGATCTATGCTCCGACTCAGGAGCATGGCAAGCAGGTGCGGATTGAAGATGTGCCGCAGGAGCAGTGCGACCGCTTCTCGCTGACCGATGCCGAAGTGCAGGAGCTGGCGAAGCAGGCGGTGCAGATCGAGAAGCACTATGGCCGTCCGATGGATATCGAATGGGCCAAAGATGGCAACACCGGCAAACTGTTTATCGTCCAGGCGCGTCCGGAAACCGTGCGTTCCCGCGGTCAGGTGATGGAGCGTTATACGCTGCATGCCCAGGGTAACATCATCGCGGAAGGCCGCGCCATCGGCCACCGCATCGGCGCTGGCCCGGTGAAAGTCATCCACGACATCAGCGAAATGAACCGTATCCAGCCGGGCGACGTGCTGGTGACCGACATGACCGACCCGGACTGGGAACCGATCATGAAAAAGGCGGCGGCGATTGTCACCAACCGTGGCGGGCGTACCTGTCACGCAGCGATCATCGCCCGCGAGCTGGGCATCCCGGCCGTGGTGGGCTGCGGTGACGCCACCGAGCGCATGAAGGACGATCAGAACGTGACCGTCTCCTGTGCCGAAGGCGATACCGGCTACGTCTACGCCGAGATCCTCGACTTTAGTGTGAAGAGCTCCAGCGTGGACACCATGCCGGACCTGCCGCTGAAGATCATGATGAACGTCGGTAACCCGGACCGCGCCTTTGACTTCGCCTGTCTGCCAAACGAAGGCGTTGGCCTGGCGCGTCTGGAGTTCATCATCAACCGTATGATTGGGGTTCACCCGCGCGCGCTGCTGGAGTTTGACGACCAGGATCCGAAGCTGCAGAAAGAGATCCGCGAGATGATGAAGGGTTACGACTCGCCGAAAGAGTTCTATGTTGGCCGTCTGACCGAAGGGATCGCCACTCTGGGCGCAGCCTTCTACCCGAAACGCGTCATTGTGCGTCTCTCCGACTTCAAATCTAACGAATATGCCAACCTGGTGGGCGGCGAGCGTTATGAGCCGGAAGAAGAGAACCCGATGCTGGGCTTCCGCGGCGCCGGTCGCTATGTCTCTGACAGCTTCCGCGACTGCTTTGCGCTGGAGTGCGAGGCGGTGAAACGCGTGCGTAATGACATGGGGCTGACCAACGTCGAGATCATGGTGCCGTTCGTGCGTACTGTCGATCAGGCGAAAGCGGTTGTCGACGAGCTGGCCCGTCAGGGGCTGAAGCGCGGCGAGAATGGCCTCAAAATCATCATGATGTGTGAGATCCCGTCCAACGCCCTGTTGGCCGATCAGTTCCTGGAACACTTCGACGGCTTCTCTATCGGCTCCAACGATATGACGCAGCTGGCGCTGGGTCTGGACCGTGACTCTGGCGTAGTCTCTGCGCTGTTTGATGAGCGTAACGAAGCGGTGAAAGCGCTGCTGTCGATGGCCATCCGCGCGGCGAAGAAACAGGGTAAATACGTTGGCATCTGCGGTCAGGGACCTTCCGACCATGAAGACTTTGCAGCCTGGCTGATGGAAGAGGGGATCGACAGTCTGTCCCTGAACCCGGACACCGTGGTGCAGACCTGGCTGAGCCTGGCGGAACTGAACAAGTAACGTCACGTTTCTGCAACGCATAAAGGCGAGGACTTCGGTCCTCGCCTTTTTTATTCAGAGCGCACTAACCCGCTGTAATGACGAGTTTTTCTTTATAGTTGCCGAATTCTGGATAAAAAAAAGCCCACCGTGGGAGGCGGGCAAAGACTACACACAGCAATTCGTTGTTTCACTCAGGGGATTTCCATGCTTATAAATCAAGGTGTTGTTGATTCATAACCGTGACCTAATAGTAGGCATGGTGAATTTTTGCGTCGATCAGATTCGTCTCAATAGTTTAAAGAAAGTGAAGATTTTATGAGGGGAATGAGGCAATTGCAGATAAAAGCGGGTTAAGCCGCGCTTAAGGGAAATCCAAATGATAAGTGGCGCTTAACATTCTGGTGGGCGAACCCACCAGAACGAGGGAAATTACTTTCTCAGCTCTCGCTCGTCCTGAAGCCTCTGGAGCAGGACATCCGGGTCAGTTGGCGGGAGCGGCACTTCCTGCACCCATGCGGAGAACAGCCGCCAGGAGACCGCCAGCAGCACCGGCCCGATAAACAGACCGATCATCCCGAAGGCAATCAAGCCGCCAATAACGCCGGAGAGGATCAGGATTAACGGCAGGTCGGCACCCATCTTGATCAGGATCGGGCGAATGACGTTATCCATCGTACCCACCACGCAGCTCCAGACCAGCAGCACCGTGCCCCAGGTGGTATCACCGCTCCAGTAGAGCCAGACAATCGCCGGGACCAGTACCAGCAATGGACCCAGCTGCATCAGACAGGTTAACAGCATCAGCACCGTAAACAGGGTGGCGTACGGCACGCCGGCGATCGCCAGACCAATCCCGCCCAGCACCGACTGCACCAGCGCCGTTACCACCACGCCTAACGCCACCGCGCGCACGGCCTGCGCCGCCAGCAGCATCGCCGCATCGCCACGGGCCGACGCCAGACGTGTCGCAAAATGACGAACCCCGAGCGCCACCTGCTCGCCGCGCCAGTAGAGCAGGGCGCTGAACAGCAGCATCAGCACGCAGTGGACCACAAAGCGGCCCAGGTGCGCGGCGGTACCGACAAACCAGGTGGTGGTTGCGCCAATGTAGGGCCGCACTTTTGCCATGATCGCGCTGCCGCCCATGTCCAGCAGGTTATGCCAGCCTGCATAGAGCTTATCGCCAATCAGCGGAATGTCGTTCAGCCAGTCCAGCGTCGGGAGCGTCATCTCCCCGCTGGTGAAGTTAGCGATCAGCGGACCGCTGCCGTCCACCAGGCTGTTAACGAGTAAGGCGACAGGAATAACAAACAGCAGCACCAGCAGCAGCGTCATTACCAGCACGGCCAGCGCACGGCGACCAAACAGCAAACGCTCCAGCCGGAGAAAAAGCGGCCAGGTGGCGATAACCACCGTCCCCGCCCAGGCGAAGCCAAGAATGAAGGGTTGAACAATCCACAGACACGCAATAATCATGATTGCCAGAAACAGCACCGACAGCAAAACTTGTGCAACGTCCCTGGGCTGGTGTCGATTGACCATAGTTGAAATTTACCTTTGAAATACACCGGAAAGGCCGGTGAGAACAGGAAACCGCATCACTCTAATCATTAGTGATTTCAGCGATTTTTAACAGGCTGATTCTGCCTGTAATTCTGTCGGGCGCATATGAATAAAATGTGATACAAAATGTGAGATACAACGCAAACGATTATCTACAACAATTCAGATGGGGCAGGGTCGACAGTAATGATCCCACAAATTTCTCAGGCACCTGGCGTCGTTCAGCTGGTGGTCAATTTTTTGCAGGCTTTGGAGCAACAGGGTTTTACCGGCGATACCGCCACCAGTTATGCCGACAGGCTGACTATGGCGACCGACAACAGTATCTACCAGCTACTTCCCGATGCCGTCGTGTTTCCCCGTTCTACCGCTGATGTGGCCCTGCTGGCCCGTCTGGCCTCCCAGGAGCGTTTCGCTTCGCTGATCTTTACCCCCCGCGGTGGCGGCACCGGCACCAACGGCCAGGCGCTGAACACCGGCATCGTTGTCGATATGTCCCGCTATATGAACCGCATCATCGAGATCAACCCGGAAGAGGGGTGGGTGCGGGTAGAAGCCGGGGTGATCAAGGATCAGCTCAACCAGTATCTGAAGCCCTACGGCTACTTCTTTGCCCCGGAGCTCTCGACCAGTAACCGCGCCACCCTCGGCGGGATGATCAACACCGACGCCTCGGGTCAGGGCTCGCTGGTGTACGGCAAAACCTCCGATCACGTCCTCGGCGTGCGGGCGGTGCTGCTGGGGGGCGATATCCTTGATACCCAGCCCGTGCCGGTCGAACTGGCCGAGACGCTCGGTAAGGACAACACCACCGCCGGGCGCATCTACCGCACCGTGCTGGAGAGCTGCCGTGATAACCGTCAGCTGATTATCGATAAATTCCCGAAACTGAACCGCTTCCTGACCGGCTACGATCTGCGCCACGTCTTTAATGACGACCTGAGCCAGTTCGATCTGACCCGCATCCTGACCGGTTCCGAAGGCACACTGGCCTTTATCACCGAGGCGCGTCTCGACATCACCCGTCTGCCAAAAGTACGCCGTCTGGTGAACGTGAAGTACAACTCCTTTGATTCCGCGCTGCGCAATGCCCCCTTTATGGTGGATGCCCGCGCGCTGTCGGTTGAAACCGTCGATTCGAAAGTGCTCAACCTGGCGCGGGAAGATATCGTCTGGCACTCGGTCAGCGAGCTGATTACCGACGTGCCCGACAAAGAGATGCTGGGCCTGAATATCGTTGAGTTTGCCGGTGATGACGCTGCGCTTATCGAAAGCCAGGTCGAGGCCCTGTGCCAGCGGCTGGACGAGCTGATCGCCCGGGGCGAGGGCGGGGTGATTGGCTGGCAGCTGTGCAATGAGCTGGCCGGTATCGAGCGTATCTATGCGATGCGTAAAAAAGCGGTGGGCCTGCTGGGTAACGCCAAAGGCGCAGCCAAGCCGATCCCCTTTGCCGAGGATACCTGCGTTCCGCCGGAACACCTTGCCGACTACATTGTGGAATTTCGCGCCCTGCTCGACAGCCACGGCCTGAGCTACGGCATGTTCGGCCATGTCGACGCCGGGGTGCTGCACGTTCGTCCGGCGCTGGACATGTGCGATCCGCAGCAGGAGATGCTGATGAAGCGGATCTCCGATGAGGTCGTCGCGCTCACCGCGAAGTACGGCGGTCTGCTGTGGGGCGAGCACGGGAAAGGGTTCCGCGCAGAGTACAGCCCGGCCTTCTTTGGCGAGGCGCTGTTTGGCGAGCTACGCAAAATCAAGGCGGCCTTTGATCCGGACAACCGCCTTAATCCGGGTAAAATCTGCCCGCCAGCGGGCGTCGATGCCCCGATGATGCAGGTGGACGCGGTTAAACGCGGCACCTTCGATCGTCAGATCCCGATTGCGGTGCGCGCCTCCTGGCGCGGCGCGATGGAGTGTAACGGCAACGGCCTGTGCTTTAACTTCGATGCCAAAAGCCCGATGTGCCCCTCAATGAAGATCACCAGCAACCGTATCCACTCCCCGAAAGGGCGTGCGACCCTGGTGCGCGAGTGGCTGCGTCTGCTGGCCGACCGCGGCGTGGATCCCCTGGCGCTGGAGAAAGAGTTGCCGGAAAAACGCGCCAGCCTGCGCACCCTTGTCGAACGCACCCGCAACAGCTGGCATGCGCGCAAAGGGGAGTACGATTTCTCCCACGAAGTGAAAGAGGCGATGTCGGGCTGTCTCGCCTGTAAAGCCTGCTCCACCCAGTGCCCGATTAAGATCGACGTGCCGGAGTTCCGCTCGCGTTTCCTGCAGCTCTATCACAGCCGTTACCTGCGCCCGGTGCGCGATCACCTGGTGGCGACGGTTGAGAGCTATGCCCCGCTGATGGCCCGCGCACCGAAGACCTTCAACTTCTTTATCAACCAGCCGCTGGTGCGCAAGCTGTCCGAGAAGCATATCGGCATGATTGACCTGCCGCTGCTCTCCACCCCGTCCCTGCAGCGTCAGCTGGTGGGCCACCGCTCCGCCAATCTGACTCTGGAGCAACTGGAAGCCCTGAGTCCGGAGCAAAAAGCGAAAACCGTGCTGGTGGTGCAGGATCCCTTTACCAGCTATTACGATGCGCAGGTGGTGGCTGACTTTATCCGCCTGGTCGAGCGGTTAGGCTATCAGCCGGTACTCCTGCCGTTCTCACCGAACGGCAAAGCCCAGCACATCAAAGGATTCCTCAATCGTTTCGCCAAAACGGCGCAAAAAACCTCTGACTTCCTCAGCCGGGTGGCGCTGCTGGGAATGCCGATGGTCGGGGTCGATCCGGCGCTGGTGCTCTGCTATCGCGACGAGTACAAGCAGACCCTCGGCGACAAACGTGGTGAATTCCACGTGATGCTGGTGCATGAGTGGCTCCCGACGATTGTCGACGCGCAAACCACCCAGGAGACCAGCGGCGAATCCTGGTATCTGTTCAGCCACTGCACCGAAGTGACCGCGCTGCCGGGCGCGCCTGCCCAGTGGGCGACGATCTTTGCCCGCTTTGGGGCGAAGCTCGAGAGCGTGAGCGTCGGCTGCTGCGGGATGGCCGGGACCTACGGCCATGAGGTGGTGAATCATAAAAACTCGCTGGGGATCTATGAGCTCTCCTGGCACCAGGCGATGCAGCGCCTGCCGCGCAATCGCTGTCTGGCGACCGGCTATTCGTGTCGCAGCCAGGTCAAGCGCGTCGAGGGTAGCGGCGTGCGCCATCCGTTGCAGGCCTTACTGGAGATTATGGGATGATCTGGAAACGTGCGGTGACTCTGCAGGCGTTAAACGCCATGAGCGACGGGAACATGGTGGGGCTGCTGGACATTCAGTTCACCCGCATCGGCGAGGATGAGCTGGAGGCGACTATGCCGGTGGACAGCCGTACTCATCAGCCCTTTGGCCTGCTGCACGGCGGCGCATCGGTGGTGCTGGCCGAAACCCTGGGCTCGGTGGCAGGCTATCTCTGTACCGAAGGGGAGCAGAAGGTGGTGGGGCTGGAGGTGAATGCCAACCACATCCGTTCCGTGCGCAGCGGGCGGGTACGCGGTGTCTGTCGCGCGCTGCATACCGGCGGGCGGCATCAGGTGTGGCAGATTGACATCTTCGATGAACAGCAGCGTCTGTGCTGCTCGTCGCGGCTCACCACCGCGGTGGTATAAAACGAAAGGACGCTGTCGCGGCCTTTTTTCTTTTCTATCTTCTTGAAATTGCACCGCTTCCTGGCGGGCAGCAATTTATGTTAATTCGCGCCTCAAAGTTTATGAGACTATTCCTATGCTCCTTCAAGAGCTAAGCCAGTATGAGTGCCGGAGATAAGCGCCGGATGGAGCAAGAAGCCCTTAAGATTACCTTTGGTAGTCTTAAGGGCTTTCTTTTTTGTGCACCCCACTCGCGATCTTTTCCCTTCAGTAATCGTCTCTTACATCCTGCATGGCAGACACAATAACCAGACCCGTAATGACCACGGCAAGGATGGCGACTATCAATAGTGCTGTAAGCATATCCCCCTCCTGATGCTGGTCCTGAATAACAAGGATAGCGCACCCGAAGGCCATCCATCGCCAGTGCCCCGGCCCTTTCAGAATACGCTTACAGGTATGAGCAGCCGCGTCGGCCAACTCCCTATCTCAAAAATTGGTATTTTCTATACATATTTTGCATTTATCCCATTCAGCCGCGAATAACGGGGAAATAACGCTTTTTATCAGTCGCTTAAGTAAATGTGATCAACCCTGTTAACCCCCGTAGCAGGGTCTATGCTTAATGAAAGTAGCCAAAAAGGGCGGTTAAGCCGAATGCCCCTGCAACTGAGGGGTTGAAGTGATAATCATTATCACTAACATGGTGTTATGCCCTGGGGGCGCACTACAAGAGGTGAATATATGCAACAGCATTCAGAAACATTTGATCCGACGGAATTTGCGTGGCGTGGATTGTCGCTAACACCTGCCGCAGCGGCGCATATTCGCGAGCTGGTAAGCAAGCAGGCGGGCATGCTGGGCGTGCGGTTAGGCGTTAAGACGACCGGGTGCGCCGGTTTTGGTTATGTACTGGATACCGTCAGCGAACCGGCTAAGGACGATCTGCTTTTTGAGCAGGACGGCGCCCGACTCTATGTCCCCTTGCAGGCGATGCCGTTTATTGACGGTACCGAAGTGGACTACGTGCGCGAAGGCTTAAACCAGTTATTCAAATTCAATAACCCGAAAGCCCAGAACGAATGCGGCTGCGGCGAAAGTTTTGGGGTATAGGCGGTATTATGTCTCGACATACTGAAGCAAGTGACGACGTCAACACCTGGTCCGGCGGCCACATTAATTACAAAGAGGGCTTCTTCACCCAATTGCAGACCGATGAGCTGGCAAAAGGGATCAATGAAGAGGTCATCCGCGCCATTTCTGCAAAACGTAATGAACCTGACTGGATGCTGGAGTTCCGTCTCAATGCCTTTAAAGCCTGGCTGGAGATGGAAGAGCCCCACTGGCTGAAGGCGCACTACGACAAGCTGAACTATCAGGATTACAGCTACTACTCGGCGCCGTCGTGCGGCAACTGCGACGATACCTGCGCCTCGGAACCGGGTGCGGTGCAGCAGACCGGGGCCAACGCCTATTTAAGCAAAGAGGTGGAAGAGGCCTTCGAGCAGCTCGGCGTGCCGGTGCGGGAAGGGCGTGAGGTGGCGGTAGATGCTATCTTCGACTCCGTCTCGGTGGCCACCACCTACCGGGAAAAGCTGGGCGAGCAGGGGATCATCTTCTGCTCCTTTGGCGAAGCCATCCACGACCACCCGGAACTGGTGAAGAAGTACATCGGCACCGTGGTGCCCAGCAACGATAACTTCTTTGCGGCGCTCAACGCGGCGGTGGCTTCCGACGGCACCTTTATCTATGTGCCGAAGGGCGTGCGCTGCCCGATGGAACTCTCGACCTATTTCCGCATTAACGCCGAGAAGACCGGTCAGTTTGAACGCACCATTCTGGTGGCGGATGAGGGCAGCTACGTCAGCTATATCGAGGGTTGTTCCGCCCCGGTTCGCGACAGCTATCAGCTGCACGCGGCGGTAGTGGAAGTGATCATCCATAAAGACGCCGAGGTAAAATACTCGACGGTGCAGAACTGGTTCCCGGGGGATAACAATACCGGCGGCATACTGAACTTCGTCACCAAGCGCGCCCTGTGCGAAGGCGAAAACAGCAAGATGTCCTGGACCCAGTCGGAAACCGGCTCGGCCATCACCTGGAAATACCCAAGCTGCATTCTGCGCGGGGATAACTCCATCGGCGAGTTCTACTCGGTGGCGCTTACCAGCGGACATCAGCAGGCCGACACCGGCACCAAGATGATCCACATCGGCAAGAACACCCGATCGACCATCATCTCGAAAGGGATCTCGGCGGGTAAAAGCCAGAACAGCTACCGCGGACTGGTCAAGATCATGCCGACGGCGACTAATGCGCGCAACTTTACCCAGTGTGATTCGATGCTGATTGGCCCGGACTGCGGGGCGCATACCTTCCCGTACGTCGAGTGCCGGAACAACAGCGCCCAGCTGGAGCACGAAGCCACCACCTCGCGAATCGGGGAAGATCAGCTCTTCTACTGCCTGCAGCGCGGCATCAGCGAAGAGGATGCGATTTCAATGATCGTGAACGGCTTCTGTAAGGATGTGTTCTCTGAACTGCCGCTGGAATTTGCCGTTGAAGCGCAGAAATTACTGGCGATTAGCCTTGAACACAGCGTCGGTTAAGGATTAAGGAAAGCACATGTTAAGCATTAAAGATTTACAGGTCAGTGTGGAAGATAAAGCGATCCTGCGCGGCCTGAGCCTGGAGGTTCGTCCGGGTGAAGTCCATGCCATTATGGGGCCGAACGGCTCAGGGAAAAGTACGCTCTCGGCGACCCTTGCCGGGCGCGAAGATTACGAAGTGGTGGGCGGCTCGGTAGACTTTAAGGGTAAAGATCTGCTGGAGATGTCGCCGGAAGACCGTGCGGGGGAAGGCATTTTTATGGCCTTCCAGTATCCGGTGGAGATCCCTGGCGTCAGCAACCAGTTCTTCCTGCAGACCGCGCTGAATGCGGTGCGCAAATACCGCAGCGAAGAGGAGCTGGATCGCTTTGATTTTCAGGATCTGATGGAAGAGAAGATCCAGCTGCTGAAGATGCCGGAAGACCTGCTCACCCGCTCGGTCAACGTTGGTTTCTCCGGCGGGGAGAAGAAGCGTAACGACATTCTGCAGATGGCGGTACTGGAGCCGGAGCTGTGCATTCTCGATGAAACCGACTCCGGGCTGGATATCGACGCCCTGAAGATTGTCGCCGACGGCGTCAACGCCCTGCGTGACGGCAAGCGGTCATTCATTATCGTCACCCACTACCAGCGTATTCTCGATTACATCAAGCCGGACTACGTGCACGTGCTTTATCAGGGGCGGATTGTGAAATCCGGTGATTTCACGCTGGTGAAACAGCTGGAGGAGCAGGGCTATGGCTGGCTTAGCGAACAGCAGTAACGCGCTGCAGCAGTGGCACCGTCTGTTTGAGGCCCAGGGCGGGACGCGCTCTGAGCAGGCCCAGCAGCACCTGCAGCAGATGCTGCGCCTCGGCTTGCCGACGCGTAAGCATGAGAACTGGAAATACACCCCGCTGGATGGACTGCTTAACGGCGAGTTCGTTACCCGGCCTGCCAGCGTAACCTCTGCCGATCGGGATGCACTGGCGCTGACCCTTGATGCCACCCGGCTGGTATTTGTGGACGGGCGCTTCAGCCCCGAACTGAGCGACAGCCCTGACGATAGCGGGTTTGAGGTCATTATTAATGATGAGCGTCAGAGCCTGACGGCACCGGTGCAGCCGGAGCTGTTTCTGCACCTCACCGAGAGCCTGGCCCGGAGCGTGACCCATATCCGCGTGAAGCGGAATACACGCCCGGCGAAGCCGCTGCTGCTGATGCATATCACCCAGGGGCTCGACGGGGAGGAGATCAACACCGCCCACTATCGTCACCATCTGGAACTGGGCGAAGGGGCGGAGGCGACGGTTGTGGAACACTACGCCAGCCTGACCCCGGCACGGCACTTCACCGGCTCGCGCCTGACCATGAACGTGGCGGCCAACGCTCAGCTGCACCATATCAAGCTGGCGTTTGAGAATGCGGTAAGCCACCACTTCGCCCATAACGATCTGCTGCTTGCCGCCGATGCGGCGGCCTACAGCCACAGCTTCCTGCTGGGCGGGGCGGTACTGCGCCATAACACCAGCACCCAATTGAACGGCGAAAACACCACGCTGCGCATTAACAGCCTGGCGATGCCGGTGAAAACCGAAGTGTGCGACACCCGCACCTGGCTCGAGCACAACAAGGGCTACTGCAACAGCCGTCAGCTGCACAAAACCATCGTCAGCGATAAGGGCCGGGCGGTCTTTAACGGGTTGATTAACGTGGCGCAGCACGCCATCAAAACCGACGGGCAGATGACCAACAACAATCTGCTGATGGGTCGGCTGGCGGAGGTGGACACTAAACCGCAGCTGGAGATCTATGCTGATGATGTGAAATGTAGCCACGGGGCAACGGTGGGTCGGATTGATGACGAGCAGATGTTCTATCTGCGCTCCCGCGGGATCGACAAGCAGGCGGCAGAGAAGATGATCATTTACGCCTTTGCCGCCGAGCTAACCGAAGCGCTCGGGGATGAAACCTTAAGACAGCAGGTGCTGACGCGTATCGGTCAGCGTCTGCCCGGAGGTGTGGCATGAGTTTTCCTGTAGAGAGAGTGCGGGCGGATTTTCCGGTCCTGACCCGTGAAGTGAACGGTCTGCCGCTTGCCTATCTCGACAGCGCCGCCAGCGCGCAAAAGCCCGTGCAGGTGATCGAGGCCGAGGCAGAGTTTTACCGGCACGGTTATGCCGCGGTGCACCGGGGGATCCACACCCTCAGCGCCGAAGCCACGCAGCGGATGGAGAACGTCCGTACCCGGGCGGCGGCGTTTTTGAATGCCCGCTCCCCGGAAGAGCTGGTGTTTGTCCGCGGCACCACCGAAGGGATCAACCTGGTGGCCAACAGCTGGGGCAGTGCCGAGGTCCATGCGGGGGATAACATCATCATCACCCAGATGGAGCACCACGCTAATATCGTCCCGTGGCAGATGCTGTGCGAACGCGTCGGAGCCGAACTGCGGGTGATCCCGCTCAATCAGAACGGCACCCTACAGCTTGAACGGCTGGAGACGCTGCTGGACGAGCGCACCCGGCTGGTGACCCTCACCCAAATCTCCAACGTGCTGGGTACCGAAAACCCGGTGGCGGAGATCATTGCTAAAGCTCACCAGGTCGGCGCAAAAGTGCTGGTGGACGGGGCCCAGGCGGTGATGCACCACACCGTGGACGTGCAGGCGCTGGACTGCGATTTCTACGTCTTCTCCGGGCATAAGCTGTACGGCCCGACCGGGATCGGCGTGCTGTACGTTAAAGACGACATCCTGCAGAAGATGCCGCCGTGGGAAGGGGGCGGATCGATGATCGCTACCGTCAGCCTGAGCGAAGGCACCACCTATGCCCGGGCGCCGTGGCGCTTTGAAGCCGGGACGCCCAACACCGGGGGGATTATCGGCCTCGGGGCGGCGATAGAGTATGTCTCGTCCATTGGCCTGGATGCCATTGCCGAATATGAGCAGACGCTGATGCACTACGCGCTGGCAGAGCTGGCCAGCGTGCCGGATCTGACCCTGTATGGCCCGGCAGACCGTCAGGGGGTGATCGCCTTTAATCTGGGGAAACACCACGCCTATGACGTCGGCAGTTTTCTCGATAACTACGGGGTGGCGGTGCGTACCGGACACCACTGCGCCATGCCGCTGATGGCATTTTATCAGGTACCGGCGATGTGCCGCGCATCGCTGGTGATGTACAACACAATGGAAGAGGTCGACAGACTGGTGGCAGGGCTGAAACGGATCCACCATCTGCTGGGCTGAAAGAGGGGAAAAGATGGCTGCGTTGCCAGACAGAGACAAATTGCTGCGTAACTTTACGCGTTGCGCAAACTGGGAAGAGAAATACCTCTACATTATTGAGCTGGGGCAGCGTCTGCCTGAGCTAAGCCAGGAGGCGCACAGCCCGGAAAACAGTATTCAGGGCTGTCAGAGCCAGGTGTGGATAATAATGCACCAGAATGACGCCGGAATGATTGAATTAGCGGGCGACAGTGATGCGGCAATAGTGAAAGGCCTTATTGCTGTCGTGTTTATTTTATATCAGCAGATGTCCCCGCAGGATATTGTCGCCTTTGACGTGCGCCCGTGGTTTGAAAAAATGGCGCTGGCCCAGCATTTAACGCCTTCCCGCTCTCAGGGGCTTGAGGCAATGATCCGCGCAATCCGCACCAAAGCCGCCAACATTAGCTAAACTTACCAGACAGCTATCATTCTGTTTCACGAGGCGGTTCCCGCCTCGTGGGTTTTTCAGCTTTCTGACGTTCAGTCAGTGAATAAGGAATCTCAGTATGAAGCGCGCGTCCCTGGTCTCTCTCATTTTCTTTGGTTCGCTCAGCGCGATTAATAGCGCCCTGGCGATGGATTATCCCTTGCCACCGGCGGGCAGTCGGCTTATCGGGCAAAACCAGACGTATGTCATTCAGGAAGGGGATAATAACCTGCAGGCCATTGCGCGCCGGTTTAATACCGCTGCGCACTTAATACTCGAAACCAATAATACCATCGCCCCGGTCTACCCGGCCCCGGGCACGGTAATCACCATCCCCTCGCAAATGTTGCTCCCGGACACCCCACGTGAAGGGATTGTAGTGAATCTGGCAGAACTGCGGCTTTACTACTATCCACCGGGTGAAAACAGCGTCCAGGTCTATCCGCTGGGCATTGGTCAACTGGGGCTGGATACGCCGGTCACCGTCACCCGCATCAGCCAGAAAATTCCCAATCCAACCTGGACCCCCACAGCGGGCATCAGAGCACGCTCGCTGGAGCAGGGCATCAAACTGCCCCCGGTGGTGCCGGCAGGGCCCAATAACCCGTTAGGGCGCTTTGCAATGCGTCTGGGCGTGGGTAACGGCGAATACCTCATTCACGGCACCAGCGCACCGGATAGCGTCGGGCTGCGCGTCAGCTCCGGCTGTATGCGTATGAATGCCCCGGATATCAAGGCGCTATTCGCCCAGACGTCGGTGGGTACACGGGTGCAGATCATCAATGAGCCGGTGAAGTTCTCGGTGGAGCCGGACGGTAAGCGCTATGTTGAAGTGCATCGTCCGCTGGCGACGGCGGAGGGGGAAAACCCACAAACCCTGACTATCGCGCAATCTGCCGGGTTAAGCTCGTTTATCACGCAGGACGGAAGCGATAAGCAGCTGGTGAATAAAGCCCTGGCGCGTCGGGCGGGGATCCCGGTGGTGGTCTCGGCAGGTGGCGAGTCGCAGGTACAGAGCGGTAGCTTGTCAGCGCAGAACAGTCGCTTGCCGGAAGGCGGGCATGAACAGGCGATTCAGTAAAGCGAAATACGGGGCAAAAAAAAATGGCGCACAATGTGCGCCATTTTATTAACACAGGTACTATTACTTACGGTATTTAGTAGCCTGGTTGTCCAGACGCTGGTTAGCGCGTGCTGCGTCGTCTTTAGCAGCCTGAACGTCAGAACGCATTGCGTTCACGTCGTTGCTCAGCTGGTCAACTTTAGCGTTCAGAGTCTGAACGTCAGAAGACAGTTGGTCGATTTTAGCATTGCTAGAACAACCAGCCAGCATAGTAGAAGCCAGGATTACCGCGCCCAGTACCAGTTTAGTACGATTCATTATTAATACCCTCTAGATTGAGTTAATCTCCATGTAGCGTTACAAGTATTACACAAAGTTTTTTAGGTTGAGAATATTTTTTTGATGGGAATATGCCTATTTTTGATCGTTCGCTCAAAGAAACACCTGTTTTGACTATTTCGTGAAAAATATTGTGCAAAAACAGACAATTTTCATCGGATTCATCTTAGATTACGTGCCCGTTAAATAGAAAAACCCGATTTGCTTTTTTAATAAGTTTGGTTGATAGCGGAAATAAAAAAAGCGCCCCGAAGGACGCTTTTTAAACAAATTAATTCGTTCGGTATTATTACAGGACGTGAACAGATGCGGTATTAGTGGTGCCGCTTGGTACCAGCGCACCGGAAACCATCACCACAATGTCACCTTTCTGCGCCAGGCCACGCTCAACCAGCTGCAGGGCAACTTCTTTACCCAGACGGTAGAAATCATCCGTAGAGGCGATCTCTTTCACCAGGTGTGGCACAACGCCTTTGCTCAGTACCAGCTGACGAGCAGTGATCTCGTTAGTGGTCAGAGCCAGGATGGTCGCGTTCGGGAAGTATTTACGCACGGCTTTCGCAGATTTACCGCCCTGGGTGGCAACCACGATCAGTGGTGCTTCCAGTTTCTCGGCAGTTTCTACCGCGCCACGGCACACCGCTTCGGTGATACGCAGTTTACGGCTGTCGTTGTTGTTATCCAGACGGCTTGGCATCACGCGGTCGGTACGCTCGCAGATGGTGGCCATGATGGAAACAGCTTCCAGCGGGTATTTACCCTTCGCGGACTCACCGGACAGCATTACTGCATCGGTACCGTCGAGGATGGCGTTCGCCACGTCGCCGGCTTCAGCGCGGGTTGGACGTGGGTTTTTGATCATCGAGTCCAGCATCTGGGTAGCGGTGATAACCACTTTACGTGCGCGAACGCACTTCTCGATCATCATCTTCTGCGCGAAGATCACTTCTTCAACCGGGATTTCAACACCCAGGTCACCACGTGCAACCATGATGCCGTCAGACGCTTCGAGGATCTCGTCGAAGTTGTTCAGGCCTTCCTGGTTTTCGATTTTGGAGATGATCTGGATGTGCTCGCCGCCGTGCGCTTTCAGGTGCTCACGGATTTCAACCACGTCAGAACGTTTACGGATGAAGGAGGCAGCAACGAAGTCAACGCCTTGCTCGCAACCGAAGATCAGGTCCTGTTTGTCTTTCTCTGCCAGCGCAGGCAGGGCAATAGAAACGCCTGGCAGGTTAACGCCTTTGTTTTCACCCAGGTCGCCGTTGTTCAGCACTTTACAAACAACGTTTTTGCCTTCGATAGCGGTGACTTCCATACCGATCAGGCCGTCGTCCACCAGTACGGTGTTGCCAACGGAGAGGTCGCTGGTGAAGCCTTCATAGGTTACAGCAACGATGTCGCTGTTGCCGACAACGGACTTGTCAGTGGTGAAGGTGAAGGTCTGTCCCGCTTTCAGCGAAACGTCATTACCGCCTTCCAGTTTAATGGTACGAATTTCTGGACCTTTGGTATCCAGCAGGATTGCTGCTTTTTTACCGGTCTTGCTCATCACGTTGCGCAGGTTCTGGATGCGCTGACCGTGTTCAGCATAGTCACCGTGAGAGAAGTTCAGACGCATAACGTTCATGCCGGCTTCCAGCATTTTGGTCAGCATCTCTTCAGATTCGGTTTTCGGGCCGATGGTGCAAACAATTTTCGTCTTTTTCATGACAGTCTTAGTCTTTAAGTTGAGAAGGATATGGAAATCTCGCTCCGGGGGCGCAGGGCCTCAGAGTCAAACCTGTGTTGCGAAATTTTTTGTGACACGCACTAAGGATAGGAGACATCAAATGAGCGTGCAGAAGAATGTGTGCCTGTGGTTCAGCCCAGGGAGAGAGGGAAAGTTGATTGCGTTGTTTTTTGTAGTCCAAGCGCTGAAACCATTCATCAGGGATTAGGCGCGCATTATACGCTGAAAGATGCGCAAAAGGGAAAGAAAAACAGCGTTTCAAAAATTTTATATGGCGTTTCACAATAGATTGTTATCAATGCGTTAAGGTTCCCCCCCAGGATGTTGCGCCAGTAGAAATCCCTACGTCAAACGCCGCAAAGTGTTTGGGCGAGTCCACATATTCATTCCGTAACTATTGATTGCCGAAAATTCGCTTTACGGTTATTACCAGTGCGCACGGGGTATATCGCTGTAAGTTATAAGATATTCCTTTTCAGTCGTTTAAAAGCTAATAACGGCTGTTTACTATCGTTTGGACATCCATACTGCTAAACCGCCACAGGCGAACGGATTACTCTAAGAATGATAGTACTCAGCAATATTTCGAAGATTTTTGACAACGGAAAAGTGGCGCTGACCGCCGTTGACAACGTAAACCTGGCGATAGAGCAGGGACAGATTTATGGAATTATTGGCTACAGCGGCGCAGGTAAAAGTACCTTAATCCGTCTGCTGAATGGTCTGGAAAAACCGACCACCGGCAGCGTGACCATTAACGGCCAGGATATCTCTGCGGCGAAAGGCGAGGCTCTGCGCCAGGCGCGGCTGAAGATCAGTATGGTGTTTCAGCACTTCAACCTGCTGTGGTCCCGCACGGTAAACGAGAACATCGCCTTCTCGATGCAGATCGCCGGGGTGCCAAAAGCCAAAATTAAAGCCCGCGTGGCGGAACTGGTGGAGCTGGTGGGGCTGAAAGGCCGCGAACAGGCCTACCCGTCCCAGCTCAGCGGTGGGCAGAAGCAGCGCGTCGGCATTGCCCGGGCGCTGGCGAACAACCCGGACGTCCTGCTCTGCGACGAGGCCACCTCGGCGCTGGACCCCCAGACCACCGATCAGATCCTCGATCTGCTCCTCGACATTAACCGTCGCTTCAAGCTGACCATCGTTCTTATCACCCATGAAATGCACGTGGTGCGCAAAATCTGTGACCGCGTGGCGGTGATGGAAAACGGCAAAGTGGTGGAAGAGGGTGAAGTGCTGCAGGTCTTTACCCATCCGCAGCAGCCGATTACGCAACAGTTTGTCCGTCAGGTGAGCCAGTACGCCGAAGAAGAGACCTTCAACACCGAGCTGGCGAACGAGCTGGAAGGCACCGTCATCAAGCTGACCTTTACCGGACACAGCACCCACAAGCCGATTGTCGGGGAGCTGACCCTGCGCTACGGCCTGCCGTTTAACATCCTGCACGGCAAAATGACGCAAACCGCCCACGGCGTGTTCGGCCAGCTCTGGCTGCACGTGGTGGCAACAGAAGAACAACTGAACAATATCCTCGCCGATTTGCAGCACAGTGATATTGAAGGCGAGGTAATTAAACATGGCTGAGAATCTCTTCCCGCACCTGAAATGGGACCAGCTCTGGGCGGCAACGCTTGAAACGCTGTACATGACGGCCCTCTCCGGCGTCGCGACCTTTGTCCTCGGGCTGGTGCTCGGCCTGGCGCTGTTTTTAACCGCCCGGGGTGGCATGTTCCACAACCGTACGGTCTACAGCGTGATTTCGATTGTGGTGAACGTGTTCCGCTCGATCCCGTTCATTATCCTGATTGTGCTGCTGATCCCCTTCACCAAAACCGTGGTGGGAACCATCCTCGGGGCGAATGCCGCGCTGCCCGCGCTGATTGTTGGCGCCGCGCCGTTCTACGCCCGTCTGGTGGAGATTGCCCTGCGTGAAGTGGATAAAGGGGTGATCGAGGCGACGCGCTCAATGGGTGCCCGACTGAGCACCTTAATTTTTCGGGTTTTACTGCCGGAATCATCACCCGCTCTGGTCTCAGGGATCACGGTGACGCTGATTGCGCTGGTCAGTTACAGCGCCATGGCGGGGGTGATTGGTGCCGGTGGTCTGGGAAATCTGGCTTATCTGGAAGGATTCCAGCGCAACCATGGTGACGTCACGCTGGTGGCAACGGTGACCATTTTGATCATCGTTTTCATTATCCAGTTCTGCGGCGACATCATCACATCACTGTTAGACAAAAGATAAACACTAATAACACACAGGAACCATCATCATGAAAAAGAGACTGACGTTGATCGCCGCAGCAACCCTCAGCGCCCTGAGCTTCGCCTCCTGGGCTGACACCCTGACCGTGGGCGCGTCCAACACCCCGCACGCGGAAATTCTGGAGCAGGCGAAGCCGATTCTGGCGAAGCAGGGTATCGACCTGGAGATCAAACCGTTCCAGGATTACATCCTGCCGAACACCGCTCTGGCAGGCCGTGACATCGACGCCAACTACTTCCAGCACATTCCGTACCTCAACAGCGTGCTGAAAGATCACGCCGGGGATAAAGAGTACGATTTCGTCAGCGCCGGGGCGATCCACATCGAGCCGATCGGTATCTACTCCAAAAAATACAAGTCGCTGAAAGATCTGCCGGAAGGCGGCAAAATCATCATGCGTGATGCCGTCTCTGAAGAGGGCCGTATCCTCTCTATCTTCGAGAAAGAGGGCGTGATCAAGCTGAAGCCGGGCATCGACAAAGTGACCGCGCGCATCAGCGATATCGTTGAGAACCCGAAAAAACTGCAGTTCACCCCGAACGTTGAAGCCTCTCTGCTGCCGCAGATGTACAACAATGACGAAGGCGCGGCGGTGGTCATCAATGCCAACTACGCCATCGACGCCGGTCTGGATCCGGTTCACGACCCGATCGCGGTAGAGAGCGGTGAAAACAACCCGTACGCCAACATCATCACCGTGCACCGTGGCGATGAGAAGAAGAAGGATATCGTGGCGCTGGTGGACGTGCTGCACTCTAAAGAAATTCAGGACTGGATCCGCACCAAATACAAAGGTGCCGTGATCCCGGTTAACAACTAATCCCCTGATTCTGCTTTTAAAAAGCCCGGTGAGTCTCTCGCCGGGCTTCTTTTTTGTATAAGGCTTATGAATGCTTTAAGCTGACGTTTTCAGGCAATGGAGTGAAGATCATGGGCAATGTAACCAAAGACGAAGCGCTGTATCAGGAGATGTGTCGCGTGGTAGGCAAAGTCGTTCTGGAGATGCGCGATCTCGGGCAGGAGCCAAAGCATATTGTCATCGCCGGGGTCCTGCGCACCTCGCTGGCGAACCAGCGGGTAAAGCGCAGTGAATTGACGACCCAGGCGATGGAAACCGTGGTCAAAGCGCTGGCCGGTTAAACTGCCAGCGTTTTGCCAGCTGTTCAATCCCGCAGCACAGCAGGTAATAGACCACCCCCGTAAAGACAAAAATCGCCGCCGGGTAGATCTGCACCCGGTTGTTCACCTGGCCTGCGACGGTGGTCAGCTCCGGTACGTTGACGATAAAGGCCAGCGAGGTATCTTTCAGCAGGCTGATAAAAATTCCCACCAGCGACGGCAAGATGTTGCGCAACGTCTGCGGCAGCAGCACCCACCCCAGGGTTTGCAGCGCGCCAAATCCCTGCGCCTGCGCCGCTTCAGATTGTCCGACGGGCAATGCCCGCAGTCCGGCCAGCACCGAGTGCATCACCGCCGCCGCGGTAAACCACGCCAGCGCCAGGGTGACGGTCAGCGCCCCCGGCAGATCGCCCCCGGTAATGAGCGGCAGCAGATACCACAGCCAGAAAATAACAAATATCAGCGGGATCCCGCGGATAATCTCGGCCCACAGGAACAGCGCCTTGCGGATCGCGCCTGGAAATCGCCACGCCAGCCCCGCCAGCCCGATCCCGGCGGGTAATGCCAGCGCCGCTGCGCCGAAGGCCATCAGCAGCGTCAGCAGCACGCCGCCGGGCTGACCGGCTGCGGCCCGCCCCCACAGCAGATAATCCAGGTTATCGGTAATTACGGTCAGTCCGGCCAACATTTCTCTTCACTCCGGGTGGTAAGGGCGACTTTTTTACGCCGTTCAGTTGTGGGACCCAGTTTCGTCAACAGTACGCCCATCGCCACGCCGGTGAGCAGATACAGCACCGTGCCGACGCTGAACGCTTCCAGCGCGTGGGCGTTATAGCTCTCTATCTGCCGCACCTGATAGGTCAGTTCCGCAAAGCCAATTCCGCTTGCCAGCGACGAGAGCTTCATCAGGTTGAGATACTGACCCACCACCGGTTGCCAGGCGTTGGCCAGCCCCTGCGGCAGGAGGATGTAGCGCAGCAGCGGCCAGGCGGAAAAACCCTGTGCCAGAGCGGCTTCCCGCTGTCCGGCAGAGACGGCGCGTAATCCGGCGGCGATCTCTTCGGTCAGAAAGGCCGAGGTAAAGACCCCCAGCCCCCAGGCAGAGCAGAGAAATTCGGGTGTAAACCACCAGACCTGGCCCGGCAGCAGCGCCCAGGCATGCTCATCCATCACGAAGGTGCGAAAATCCTGAGGCAGTCCGCTCCATGCGGCGAAATACCAGAACAGGAGCTGCACCAGCAGAGGGGTGTTGCGAAACAGCGAGACCCACAGGACCACGATGTTTGCGCCGATGCGGCCCCCGGCGAGACGCAATCCCAGGCAGGCGAGGGTGATGAGGCTGGCGACCACCATTCCCGCCAGCGTCACCCACAGGGTGGTGAGAAAACCGGAGAGGATCCACTGCAAGGGCTGGCCGGTCAGCACCCCTTGCCAGTCGAGGGCCGGCATCACACCGCTCCCGGATGCAGCGGGTTGAGCACCTTCTGCAGAAAACGCTGGGTGCGCGGATGGGACGGATGCTGAAAGAACTGCTCTGGCGGGGCCACCTCCAGAATGTGCCCGCCATCGATGAACACCACCCGGTCGGCAATCTCCCGGGCAAACTGCATCTCATGGGTGACGACAATCATGGTGATCCCGCTGTGGGCGAGGGCTTTCATCACCAGCAGCACTTCGCCAATCATCTCCGGATCGAGAGCCGAGGTGGGCTCATCAAACAGGATGATCTGCGGGGAGGAGGCCAGCGCCCGGGCGATCGCCACCCGCTGCTGCTGTCCCCCGGACAGCGCCTCGGGGTAGTGGTCGGCTTTATCCGCCAGACCCACCTGCGTCAGCAGCGCTTCGGCACGGGTGTCGGCCTCGGCGGGTCGCCAGCCGTGCACGTGCTTCAGCGCCAGGGCGATGTTTTGCCGCGCCGTCAGATGGCTGTAGAGGTTGAACTGCTGAAAGACAAACCCGACCCGGCTGCGCAGCTGGCGCAACGCCTGGCGGGAGAGCTGACGCGTCGATTTGCCGTCGATCAGGATGTCGCCGGAGGTCAGGGTTTCCAGCTGATTGATAAGGCGGATCAGCGTCGATTTACCGGAGCCCGACGGCCCGAGAATAGCCACCACTTCTCCGGGCGTGACGCTGAGGTTGATGCCCTTCAGCACCGGACGATCGCCGTAGCGTTTTGCCACCTCGCTAAAGGTGACGCTGGCCTGCGCCAGATGTGAAAAATCCGCGGCAGGTGCCGCGGAGCGTGAGAATAAACCTGACATCTTACTGGGCTTCTATTTTAAAGGCGCGAGGCTGCGGGGAGGGGGTTTGCGGTCCAAACCAGACATCGTAGATCCTCGCCGCCTCGCCGTTGCTCTCAAGTTTCACCAGCTCGTCGTTCACCACTTTCAGCAGCGCGGTTTCGCCCTTCTTCACCCCGACGCCGATCTCCTCCTTACTCAGCAGGTCAGGAAGAATTTTAAAGTTCGCTTTGTCCGGCGCCTGGGCCAGCAGCCCCGCCAGAATGGTGCTGTCCTGGGTGATGGCCTGCACGTTGCCGTTGCGCAACGCCGTCAGCGCCAGCGGGATATCGTCATAGGAGAGCACGCGGGACTGCGGGAAACGCTGATGCAGCGCCTGCTCCCCGGTGGTGCCCTTTACCGCCCCGATACGCGCCTTGCTATAGGCATCCAGTTTATCCGCTCCTTTGGCCGGAACCAGGAACTGCTGCCCGGTCACGAAATAGGGGGTGGAAAAATCGATCACCTGCGCGCGCTCCGGGGTGATGGTGATATCCGCCACGATCAGATCCGCCTTGCCCGACTGCAGCAGCGGGATGCGGTTCGCCGGGTTGGTGGCGACCAGCTCGAGCTTGACCCCCAGCGTTTTGGCTAATGCTTTAGCGAAATCCACGTCGTAGCCGACGATCTCGTGGCTTTTGGCATCCACCGAGCCAAACGGCGGGTTGGCATCGAAGGTGGCGACTTTCACCACCCCCGCCGCCTTGATATCGGCCAGTTGATCTGCCTGCGCCTGACCAGAAACGATCCCGCCTGCGGCCAGCAAACCAAGTGCCAGCGCCAGTTTTGTCTGTATTGCCATAAGTTCCTCTGAGTCTGTTTTTTTGTTTTGTCCTGTTACGCTCCCATAACCGACCCCGACCGCCAAATGCCAATATCGTCTTTACTATTGCCGGAATCGGCATTTCCACCGCGGGCAGATTGCTGGTTTACTGCATTCAGGCTGAACAGATGAGGAACAGGCAATGGGCAAACTGATGAGTACGTTACGGCGGTTTTTTGCCGCAAAACCGGAAGAGAACAGCGCGCAGCGTATTATTGAAGCCATTTTGCCGGTTGCCAGCCTGTATGGCGTGGACATCGCCAATATCGATCCGGAGTGGTTCCATGAGCAAACGCAACGCTGAGCACCGCCATGTGCGGGAAACTTACTGGAATGAGGTGTGCGTTCTTTCGCGCACGCCCCGCCATTCTGGACGCTAACATCCAAAAATCTCCGCAAGTTTTGTCCCCGGCTTAGCTTCCTGCTAAGGTCTCTGGCGTCCTTTCCAGCGCCAGTTAACTAAATGAACAACCGAAAATTTTTAAAACGTGGGCTTCTGATCTGGCTGATTGCCTGTCTGCTGAGCAGCGTCCTGCTGTATGCCGAACAGATCCGCCGTCAGTTCTGGGATCTGGACCGGACGTTTGCCACCGCCTTTGCTGAAACCGGGGCGGTCCTCACCCAGAATGAGTCGGTGCTGCCCCTGTTGAATGGCGATGAAGATCTGGCCGCGCTGCGTAAAAAATTCCCGCAAATACGCGACCTGCAAAAGACCCAGGGGCGCGCCCTCGACGCCGCGCGGGTTGAACCTATGAGCGACACGCAATACTGGCTCTATAACCCCTGGCGTCAGATCCGGGTGCTGATCGATACCCGGTCGGTCATCGGTGCCTGGCCGCACTTTACCCGCCTCAGTCTGGATCTGCGTGGCGACGCATCGCCCCCTTCCGAAGAGGCCTTCTGGCACTGGCAGCGGCAGTTCTCCCAACACGCTCAACCCTTTATCCTGCGGGCTGAAGCCCGACCGGCGTGGCTGAACGTTGCCCCGGTGCCGTTTATGCTGCTGTGGCTGGGATGGGCCGGGGTGATTGCGGCGAGTGGGGTGATCCTCTGGCAGCGTAAGCAGCGCCAGAACGCCGACCAGCGCGCACGCTACTATCAGCATGCCCGGCTCAATACCCTTGGGGAGATCACCGCCGGGATCGTGCATGAGATTAACCAGCCCCTGACGGCGGTGCAGACCTGGATCCAGGGGGCCCAGCGCCAGCTGCATCAGGGCAATCCCGAGGCGGTATCCCAGGCCCTCGGCTCGGCGCTGGTACAGACTCAGCGGATAGCCGAGCTGCTGACCCGCTTTCGCGAACATGTCACCGAGGAGAGAGTGGACCTGGGCGAGGTGGATCTGGCCAGCTGCTGGCAGCAGGTCGGCGACTTGCTGGAGCACGAGCGCACCGCCCGACATATTCGTCTCACCCATGATTTTGCCCCCGATGCTCGCACGCTCTGCGCCGATCGGCTGTGGCTGGAGCAGGTGCTGCACAACCTCCTCGGCAACGCCATCCAGGCGCAGCAGGAGCGGGTGGCGGGCTGGGTGCATATCCACAGCCAGCGCAGCGGCGAATTTATCAGGATAGAGATCACTGACGGCGGGCCGGGCTTTACCCCGGAGGCCTTACTCAACGCCTTTATGCCCTTTTACAGCGGGCGGCAGGGCGGCATCGGCCTGGGCATGACCTTAACCGAGTCATTAGTCACCAGAATGAATGGCACCCTGACCCTGGATAATGCCCCGCAGGGCGGGGCCAGGGTCCGGTTGCAGTTTGCTTATCACGGGAGTCAGGAAAATGGATAACGTCATCTGGTTAATTGACGATGATGCCTCGGTCAGGGAGTCGCTGGTTTTTCTGCTCTCCGGGATGCACTGGCGCGTTGAACCTTACGAGAGTATTGCAGCTTTTACCGCCGCCCACGGCGACGAAAAGGCCCTGACCGGCTGCCTGCTGCTGGACATGCGTATGCCGGGCAAAGGCGGTCTGGCCTGGCTGGAGGAGGGGGCCTGGCCCTGGCCGCTGCTGCCGGTGATCCTGATGACCGGCCACGGCACTATCGATGCCTGTCGGCGGGCGTTTCATAACGGGGTGTTTGAGTTTTTCACCAAGCCGCTGGATGCTGACAAGCTGATCGAATCCATTACCGCCGCGCTGGCCGAGAGCCAGCAGCGGGTGGGGCGCTGGCAGGAGGCCAGACGGGTCAGAGCGCTGTTTGAGCAGCTTACCGCCCGGGAACACGAGGTGCTGCTGGCCCTGATGGAAGGGAGCAGTAATAAAGAGGTCGCCGCCCGGCTGAACCTCTCGCCCCGAACGGTGGAGGCGCACCGCGCCGCGGTGTTCGTCAAGCTGGGGGTCTCCAGCCTGGTGCAGGCCATTCGGGAATACGACAAATTGCAATCCGTAGAACTACCAGGGTAACTGCGTAATCGACCGAATAACATTTCAGTACGCATATCGGTACGCTGCATCTGTTTCCACTTACCCGAGGATGTGCGATGAAAAAGTTAATGATGGCAGCAGTGTGTGTAGCCGGGATGGTCAGCGTATCGGCGCACGCCCAGTCCGTGACGCAAAAAAGTCTCTCCCTGACTCAGGCGAACGCTTTAGCCAGCGCGGCCATTCAGGCCTGTACGAGCAAAAATTATCAGGTCAGCGTCACGGTGGTGGATCGTGCCGGGGTGTTTAAAGCGGTTCAGCGCACCGACAACGCCGGTCCGCACACCCTGAAAGCCAGCGAGATGAAAGCCTTTACCGCGCTCAGTACCAAAAATGCCTCGGGTAAAGTGATGGAGTCCGCGCAAAGCAATGCGGGAGCACAGAACCTGCGTGATATCCCGGGCCTGCTGCTGCTGGCGGGTGGTTTACCGGTTAAGGAAGGGGATGAAGTGATTGGTGCCATCGGGATTGGCGGCGCGCCGGGTGGGCATCTGGATGAAGCCTGCGCCCAGCAAGCAATCGACAGTATGACTACGTCGTAATAATTAATTGCTACGGGTGTTGTAGGCCGGGTAAGGCGGCCTACAACACCCGGCTTTTTACATCAGATCTTGCAGGCGTCGCCGCAGTCATCGTCCGCTACAATCGCCTGGGCTTTTTTATCCGCATCTTCAAGGCGTTCTGCGTTACGTTCTTCCGCTTCATCCAGCCCGTCAAACACCAGATTGTTGAGATCAATTTCCATCATTTACCTGCTTTGTTCGGTTTTTGTTCCAGGTCGTATTATAGAGCAAAACCATAGCCTGAGGCACCCCAGCGCACATAAGGATAATCCTTGCCATACTCATCACTTATCCGACAAAGGAGGAGTCATGATCGCCATCTGTAAAACCTGCGGCACGTCTTATGACCTCGAACCGCAACAGTGCGCCATTTGCGAGGATGAACGCCAGTACGTGCCCGCGACGGGGCAGGAATGGGTCGATTTCGCCACCCTGACCACCACCCACACCAATAAGTGGCAACAGCTTGAGGCCAACCTTCTGAGCATCAAAACCGTCCCGGCGTTTGCCATCAGCCAGCGGGCGATCCTGCTACGTACCCCGCAGGGCAATGTGCTCTGGGACTGCATCGCCAACCTCGATCCCGCCACCCATGCCCTGGTGTCGGCGCTGGGCGGGATTGACGCTATCGCCATCTCCCATCCGCACTACTACACCACCATGCAGGAGTGGGCCGCGGCCTTTAATGCCCCGGTGTATCTGCATGCCAGCGATCGGCAGTGGGTGATGCGGGACAGTCCCGCCCTGCGCTTCTGGGAGGGGGATTCCCTCGAGATCGCCTCTGGCGTTACGCTCCTGCGGCTGGGCGGTCACTTTGCGGGTGGGACGGTGCTGCACTGGAATGTCGAGGGGGGCGTATTGCTGGCGGGGGATATCCTGCAGGTGACCCCCGGAAAAGACGCGGTCTCCTTTATGTGGAGCTACCCGAATATGCTCCCGCTGCCGGCAGATGAGGTAAGCGCGATCGCCGCGCGTCTGGAGAATGTGCGCTTTGAACGGCTCTACGGCGCCTTTGAAGGACAGAACATTTCCACCAATGCGCGGGAGATTGTCATGCGGTCGGTCCAGAAATATATTGCTTGTCTGAACTCGGGGACGGTGGGTAAACTCAAAAAACCGTGATCTCGATCATGCCTGTACAATCACAATAAAATGAGACATTGCTATGCAACATATCATTGAAGGTTTTCTCAGCTTTCAAAAAGAAGTTTTTCCGCAACGTAAAGACCTCTTCCGCAGTCTGGCCTCCAGCCAGAATCCCAAAGCGCTTTTCATCTCCTGTTCCGACAGCCGTCTGGTGCCGGAGTTAGTGACCCAGCAGGATCCGGGACAGCTCTTTGTCATTCGTAATGCTGGCAACATCGTGCCGCCGTTCGGGCCTGAGCCAGGCGGCGTCTCCGCAACCATCGAATACGCGGTGGTGGCACTGGGCGTTACCGACATCGTGATCTGCGGCCACTCTAACTGCGGCGCGATGAAGGCCATTGCCGACAACGCCAACCTCGATCCGATGCCAGCGGTATCCCACTGGCTGCGTTACTCCGATGCCGCGAAAGCGGTGGTGGAGAATAAAACCTGGGATAACCCGACTGACAAAGTGAATGCCATGGTGCAGGAAAACGTCTTCGCCCAGCTGAGCAACATCAAAACTCACCCTTCGGTGGCGGTCGGCCTGCGTAACAACGCCATCCGCCTGCACGGCTGGGTTTACGATATTGAAAGCGGGGCAATCCTCGCCCTGGATAAAGATTCGAAAACCTTCATTTCTCTGTCAGACAATCCTGGCGTTTACTTCGAGTAATCGTCAGCGTGCAGGGCGGGTTTTCCCGCCCTGCAACCGTTTAAGGCATCACTTCCAGCCTCATACCTGCCCGCTTCGCCGTCTCCGGCAGCAGATCCGCCGCCGTCACGTAGCCATCCGGATCGAGGCAGCGATTGGCCGCTCTGGCCTGCTCCAGGATCCTCTCATCCCAGTAAACCCGCTTACGCTGATCGCCCTGGGTGGTGAGAATGCACTCCATGTCGCCGTCCAGGGCGCGATAACGCCGCCAGCTGTTCTCCGGGACCGAAATCACCGAGCGTTCCGGGGCGATAATGCTCACCTCTTCGCCCTCCAGGTTCCAGGTCACCTCCAGGGTGCCCTTAAAGACCATGATCACCTGCACGTCCGGGCACAGGTGGCGGCCGACCACATGATCGGATTTCAGGCGCAGCCACTCCACCGAGAAGCCGTGCGGATTGACGATAGCGGGCCCGGCGTGTTTATCCTGGCTGATACCGAAGCCAATCACCGGGGCAATCTCCCCCCCGTGGCCCGGCAGCACCGAATCAAGTAACCCCGCCGCAGACCAGCGGCGATCCTCACCGGTGACCGCCCGCTGGCGCATCTCGTCGACACAGTAGTGGCGCAGGGCAGCGATCTCTTCCGGAGGCAGCGGGGCCAGCAGCCCTCCCGGTTCCGGCAGGGTATCCCCCGCGTTGACGTCGATCAGCATGTTCTCTTTGCTCAGATAGAGGCCGTACTCGCTGGCCGCATTCAGAATTGACGGATGCCAGATGATCCCCCCGGTATTATTCCCGCCAAGCACCGTGTAGACCATGCCGGACGTCTCTTCTTTGCTGACGTTGGTAAAGCCGCGGAAGATCCAGGTCGGAATGGAGAGAATGGCCGGGGCGCTGAACTCGGCTTCGTTTTCGCCATTGGCTCCCCAGCGGAATCGCCAGGTCCCCTCATAGATCAAAAACACTTCGGCGGTGAAGTGCAGATGCAGGTTATTGGTCACCCCTTTCGGCATCGCCGCGGCACCGATGTTAAACCCGTGCGGTTCCGGAATATTCACCACCTGGGCCGAGGACTGGGTCACGCCCGGGCCAATAAAGGAGTAGTTCTGCTTCAGGTGCGAGCCGGGAAGTTTGCAATCGATAAACGCCAGATTGCAGGAGACCATATCTTCGGGGGCAACCAGACGGCTTCTGGCCTGTTCCGGGGTAATGTGACGTGCTTTCATTATTCTCTCCTGTTAATAGCCTGATGCGCCGGTGGTGGGGATCGCGTTGCCGCGCGCCTGGGCGACGGCTTCGCGTGAGGCGCGGCCAAGTTGCATGACATCGTTGGCGGGGGTGACAAACTGGAAGCCTTCGCTGATACGGCGGGCAGCGGCCTCGCCGGAGGTACAAAAGATCCCGGCGATTTTTTGCTGCTGACGACAGCGGCTGACCACCAGCTCAATGGCCGCCAGCATCTCCGGGTGACGGGATTCAGCGCTGGCGCTGCCGGTCAGGGTGAGGGAGAGATCGTTAGGGCCGATAAACACCCCGTCCAGCCCCTCGGTGGCCAGAATGGCATCGAGGTTCGCCAGCCCTTCGCGGGTTTCGATCATCGCCAGGGTCAGAATTTCATCATTGGCGTGCTGAGGGTAATCGGCCCCGCCATACAGCAAGCCGCGGGCCGGACCGAAGGAGCGATTGCCCAGCGGCGGATAGCGGCAGGCGGCGACAAAGCGTCGGGCCTCTTCCGGAGTGGAGATCATCGGGCAGATAATGCCGTAGGCCCCGGCATCCAGCATGCGCATGATCTGCGCCGGATCGTTATCGGCCACCCGCACCAGCGGCACCGCCGGGGTAGCGGAGAGGGCCTGCAGCATGGCGAGCGCGCTGGCGAAGTCGATCATCCCGTGCTGGAGATCGACGGTCACCGCGTCATAGCCCTGATGGCCGAGGATCTCGGCGCTATAGCTGGAGGGGATCGCCAGCCAGCCGTTGATAATGGCGGCGTTTTCTTGCACCGCCCTGAGTCTGTTTTTACGCACTGGAACACTCCTGAATCCACTGGCCTAGCGGGGGCGCGACCTCATCGGGTACTTCGAGAAGGGTGAAGTGCCCGGCCGCGGCGAGGGTAACGCATCTCGCCTGCGGGGCGCTCTGTGCAGCCAGCTGGTGGTGGTGGGGCGTGCAGATCGGGTCGTGCACGCCGTTGATAATAATGATCGGGCAGGCAAGGGCGGCCAGCGCCTCGCGATTGTCCCGTCGGGTAATGGCAATCTCGGTCTGCGTCACTAAGCTATCGAGGCCACTCTCCTCTGCCATCCGGCAGATCAGATCCTGTAAGGCCTGGTCGTCGGTGCGTGACGGCGCGACATACTTCGGCCATAAAGCGCCAGAAAGCCACGTCGTCAGCCCCTGTTGTCGGGCGACGTTCACCGCCTCGCGCCGCAGGGCGCCATTTTCCGGCCTATCGGCAAGGGGGTTGACCGACAGCAGCGCCAGCCCGGCAATGCGTCCGGGAGCGTCGGCGACCATCTGCAGCGCCACAATCGCCCCCAGCGAAAACCCGGCCAGCAGAAAGCGCGGTGGCAGCTGTTCGAGCAGCCGCTGCGAGGCCTGCTCCGCTGACGTGTCCGCCGTCAGCCGGGGGCAGATCACGGCTGACAGATTGAGCCGGGCCAGAACGGGCTGCCAGAGCCGGGCGTTACAGAGCGTGCCGCCGAGCAGGACCAGCGGCAGGGCGTGATTATCTGTCTCCATCTCCGTCCTCACGTTGCGGTCCAGCCGCCGTCGACCATCAGCGCGCTGCCGGTGATCATCCCCGCGGCATCGGAGGCCAGAAACACCACCGGCCCCATGACGTCTTCCACCTTGCCCAGCCGGGGCAGCTTGATGTTGTCCAGCACGTAGCGGCGAAACTCGGGGTCGGCCAGCGACGGTGCCGAGAGCGCGGTCTCGATAAAGGTCGGACACAGGGTGTTGACCCGGATCCCGTCCTCGCCCAGCTCCAGCGCCATGGCTTTGGTGAGACCCTCCAGGGCGAATTTGGAGGCGCAGTAGACGCTGCGCCGCGGACCGCCGACGTGCCCCATCTGCGAGGAGAGGTGAACGATCGACCCGGCGATCTGCTGGTCGCGCATCCGCGCCGCCACCCGCTGGCTGATAAAGAAGGTGGCCCGCAGGTTAATCGCCATCACCGCATCGAAATTCTCCTCACTGACGGCCAGAAATGGTTCGTGGCGCGCCAGCCCGGCGCTGTTCACCAGAATGTCGAACGCGGGCAGCCCGGCGAGCGCCGACTCAACCTGCGCCACGTCGGTGATATCCAGCGCCACCGGGTGCAGCCCCAGCCCATGTTCCGCGGCGAGGGTGGCGGCACCGTCCAGCCCCTGGCGATCCCGGGCGGCGATCCACACCTGTGCCCCGGCGTGGGCCAGGGCGACGGCGCAGGCGAACCCCAACCCTCTGGAGCCGCCCGTCACCAGGGCGCGCTTGCCGTGCAGGCCAAAGGAGGGCATCTCAGGAAAGGTCATGGGTTATACCTTCTCTCTGACCGGGGCCGGAGTGGCGTAAGGTACCTCCACCTGACCGTAGCGGCGCACGCGAACGTTGGCCTGCTCGGCGTGACCAGCAAAGCCCTCCAGCAGCGACAGCCGCGAGCAGTAGCTGCCGATCTCGGCGGTGGCTTCATCGCTGAGCACCTTCTGCCAGGTGCAGGTTTTCATAAACTTGCCGACCCACAGGCCGCCGGTGTAACGCGCCGCCTTTTGCGTCGGCAGGGTGTGGTTAGTGCCGATCACCTTGTCGCCGTAAGCGACGTTGGTACGCGGGCCGAGGAACAGGGCGCCGAAGTTGGTCAGGTTCGCGAGGAACCAGTCGTCGCGGTCGGTCATCACCTGGACATGTTCAGAGGCGATGCGATCCGCTTCGGCGAGCATTTCGTCGTAGCTGTCGCAGACGATGATCTCCCCGTAGTCGTGCCAGGCCTGGCGAGCGATGTCGGCGGTGGGCAGTTTTTCCAGCAGGCGGTCAATCTCCCGTAGCGTCTCTTTGGCCAGGGTCATTGAGTTGGTCAGCAGAATAGCCGGGGTGGTGACCCCGTGTTCAGCCTGTCCCAGCAGATCGGTGGCGCAGATCTCGGCGTCGACGGTGTCGTCGGCAATCACCAGGGTTTCGGTGGGGCCAGCGAAGAGATCAATCCCTACCCGGCCAAACAGCTGGCGCTTGGCCTCCGCCACAAAGGCGTTACCCGGCCCGACCAGCATATCCACCGGGGCCAGGGAATCGGTGCCGAGCGCCATCGCGCCAATCGCCTGAATGCCACCAAGGGCGTAGATCTCGGTCGCGCCGGCCATTTTCTGCGCCGCTACGATCGCCGGGGCAGGCTCGCCGCCGAACGGCGGGGCACAGCTGACGATGCGGGAGCAGCCCGCCACGTTGGCAGTAATAATCGACATGTGCGCCGAGGCCAGCAGCGGATATTTCCCCCCCGGGACATAACAGCCCACCGCGTTAATCGGAATATTTTTATGGCCGAGGATCACCCCGGGGCGGGTCTCAATTTCCAGGTCAAGCAGACATGCTTTTTGCGCGCGAGCAAAATTAAAGACCTGCTCCTGGGCGAATTCGATATCGTGAATATCCTGACGGCTTAATTTTTTGATACAGGCATTAATTTCTGCATCGCTGAGGCGATAATCCTGCCGGTCATAACGGTCAAACTTAATGGATAATTCGCGAATGGCTTTATTGCCGCGCTTTTCAATATCCGCAAGGATAAGCTCTACCGTTTCCCTTATTTGTCGCTGCGCATCCTGACGTTCCTGAACCGGTTTACTGGTTTTAAGTATATAAGCCACACTATCTTCCTTCTCTATTTATGATGAGGGGTACCCTCCCGGCGGGCCGGGATAAATTTATCGGTAATAAAAATTACTGGTCGCGCGCGGGCGCGAGGGAACTGTTAAGAGATAATTCAGCCGTGGCCGGTGTTTTACGGGAATAGACCCAGCGCACCGAAAGCGGGGTGGCAATTGCCGCGACAATCGACAGGGCGGCGATAAACAGATACCCGGACGACAGATTAATGTGCTGCATCATCACCCCCATGATCACCGGCCCGGCAAACATGCCGCAGGAGTAGATTGTCTGGAACAGCCCCATCCGCGTCGACTGCTCATCGGAGGTAGTGTTAACCACGCTCAGGGACATAAAGGCCGCGAATGCCATCCCGAAGGAGAAGCCGGCCAGCGCCTGCAGGAGATAAATCAGATAGAGATTGCTGGTGAAGGGGATGCCAAAGGTCGACACCACCTGCAGCACAATGCCCAGCACCGCGGTCTTCATCAGGCCCAGGCGCTGGTAGAACACGCTGCTGCACAGGGCAATGGCGAGAGCGTAGAAGATCAGATGGATGTTGCTCAGCAGGGTTAAAATTCCGGCCCGCCCGCCCAGTTGCTCGGCGTAGATCGGCGTCAGGGTATCGCGGGTGGCAAAAGGCACCAGGATGACGAGGGTCGCCAGAATGCCGATCAGCCACACCGAACGGTCGGCCAGCTGCAGGCGGGCTCCGGCGATACAGGCTTTCAGCGTCGGGGCTTTGACCGGGTCGTGGACATCGCGAATGCGGGTGGTGAGATACAGCGCCACCAGCGCCGACACGCAGGAGACGAAGAAGGCGATGTTGTTATCAAAATAGTGAATCAACAGGCCGCCGATGCAGTTGCCGAGAAACACCCCCACCGGCCCGGCCAGCGCCAGCAGCGCCACGGCAGCGGGGGCCTCTTTGCGATCAAAGTAGCGAATAAACAGGATGTTGTAGAGCACCCAGGTGGCGGCAGTCACCCCGTCCGCCGCTTTCGCCAGATACAGGGTAATGGCATTCGGCTCCAGCCAGGCCAGCGGCCAGGCGATGATCGGCAGGACCAGCGCGAACTGGATAAAGATTTTCCGACTCTTCACCACGTCGGAGACAATCCCCAGCGGGAAGCGGATCAGCAGGGTCGCCAGCCCGCTGGCCCCCATGATGATCCCCATCACCTGCGGCTCCATCCCCTGATTAATCATCATCGGGGCCAGAAACGCATCGATGCTATGAATACAGATAAAAAACAACACGCTGATGATAAAGAACAGCCGGGCTTCCGGTCGGCGTAACAGTGCTCGAAACATGGTTGTGAACCTCTTAAAACGTAATGGGTTAAAACCAGTCAAGTACAACTTTTACCGGCTCACTCCTTTTGGTGACTGCCCAATCTGCCCGGTACCATTGACGGTGTGAAAACTGCGCTGCATACGTATTCAAAAATTGAAGTTACGAAAAGGTTTCAATTTTGTAAAGGTCGTTTGTCACCATTGTGAAAAAAATAATTTAGGTTGTTGCATACGCATGCAAAGATGGTGTAAGACTAAAAAGTACCCGCTTCCTGAGGCACAGTTTTGCGGGGGAACATCGCAGGTGATCGGCTTAACGCCTTGAATCTGTGCCAGAATGGGGAAGCGAAAGGGATAAGGACTCAGGGCAATGAAACGTAAGACTTTTACAGCGGTGACCTCTCAGCAGGTGGCGCAGCTGGCGGGCGTATCACAGTCGGCGGTGTCGCGCACCTTCACGCCGGGGGCCAGCATCTCGCCGGCCACGCGTGAAAAAGTGCTCAAGGCGGCGCGGGAGCTGGGCTATCGGCCGAACGCCATTGCGCGTTCGCTTAACACCGCCCGGTCGCGGATCATCGGGGTGGTGATCTCCTATTTTGATAATCAGTTTTACCCCCAGGTGCTGGAGGCGCTGGCGCAAAAGCTGGACACCCTCAACTACCACCTGCTGCTGTTTGTCGGCGATCGCGAGGGGAACGTGGATCGGATTTTCGACCAGATTATGCAGTACCGCGTGGACGGCATCGTGCTGGCTTCGGTGACGCTGTCGCTGGATCTCTCCGAGGAGTGTCTCGCTGCCGGGATCCCGGTGGTGCTGTTTAACCGCAGCGAAGAGAGCGGCATGGCCTCCAGCGTCAACAGCAATAACGAGGCGGCTGCCCGCCAGATTGCTGAATTTTTACTGGCCGCTGGTCATCAGCGCTTTGCTTACGTGGGCGGCGTGGCGGACTCGTCCGTCAACATAGCTCGCCAGCACGGGTATCTGGCGGCGCTGCAGGAGCTGGGGGCTGACGACGTCCGGGTGGTTAACGGTAATTACGATGCGCAGCAGACTGCCCGGGCGGCATACGCGCTCTTTTCTGCCACGCCCGCGCCGGATGCCATTTTCGTCGCCAACGATCATATGGCTGTCATCGTGATGGACGTGGCGCGGTACGAGTTTGGCCTGCGCATCCCGGAGGACGTCTCGATCATTGGCTACGACGATATTGGCCCGTCCGGCTGGGCATCCTACGCCTTAACCTCTGCCTCGCAGCCGGTGGAAGCGATGGTTGAGGCCACGGTGGAGCTACTGATGAAGCAGATCGACAGCGGCACTATCGAACCTGAACAGGTCATCGTCCCGGGCAGGCTGGTGGTACGCCACTCTGCGCGCCGCCCGCATACGGGCACTATTGATGCAGAGGGTAATTACGTGTTCCAGACCCAGGAGGACAAATGAGCAGATTGCCGGGATTCAGCCCCCAGTTCGACTCTATCCAGCAGTTTATTCTCACCCTGACGCATGTGGTCTGGGAGCAGAAGGACATTGGCCAGCTGGCCGATTTTTACGCCACGCCGGTGGTGTTTATCACCCCGGAGAAGCAGCTTAACGATCTCTCGCAGTTTATGCGCCTGACCCTGGAGGCGATGCACAGCTTCCCCCAGCGTACCGTGCTGACGGAAGACATTCTGGCGACGCAAAACCCCGGGGATGAGCATTACGCTGCCCAGCGCACGATTGCCTGCATCCGCCATCAGGGGGAGGGCTTCTTCGGCCCGCCAACCGGGAAAACCGTCTGGGTGCGTACCTGGGCCGACCGGATTTGCGCCGAGGGCGCCGTGCGCCAGGAGTGGCTCCTGCAGGACCGGGCGGCGATTGTGGCCCAGTTAGGACTCAACGTGCAGGCGTTCGCGCGCAACCTGGGCGTGATGCAGGATCAGCTGGGAATGGTGCGTGAAAGCGCGGAAACCCTCGACGCGCGCTGGGCGGGTGGGCCTGAAGGCGACGATGTCGACGGGCCGATTGCCGGCGTGGTGGAGCGCTATCTGACGATGTGGGCGGGGGGCAACAGCGGCACCGTGCCGGGCCTGTACCATCCAGCCGCCACGCTCTATGCGCCGGGGCACTGCATCGGTACCGGCGAGCAGGAGATCGCCGCGCTGCTGTCGGGCTACCGGGCCTCCTTTGCCGACAGCGAAGTGCAGCTGCACCACCTGATCGTGCGTCGGGACCCCAACGAGCCGGTGCGCATTTCCCTGCGCTGGTCGCTGCTGACCTGGCACGACGGCTACGGAAAATTTGGCGTACCGACCCGTAAACCGGTCTCTATTACCGGTATCAGCCAGCTGGAATTACGCGATGGGTTAATTATTCGCGAATATTTAGGCATTGATGAATTAGCTATCTGGTCACAACTCGTTAATTAAGCGAAATATCGTTATCTAAAAAACGTTTTTAATTCTGCCGCAATATCTGTTGCGGCTCTCTTCTCCATCCATTCCGGGTGCGGGATCGTATTGTCTGAAAATAGATGCAGGAGTTTATATGTCTTCAACCGAAGCAACAAATAAAGCGCCAGCCGTACCTGAAAAAAACAGTAAACTTACCCGCGACGAACCGGTATTACAAATTGAACGCCGGGACTTTATTGATTTAGTCCCGGAGAAACGTCCGCGCGTACAATCATTACGTGGATTCGATGAGTGTTATACCGATATTGTCGATTACATCGTTCGCTGTACCCATAAAATATGGGATGAACGCGATGTGGGATTAATTTACACCCACTATACCCACAACTGTGTGTTATATAACGCGCTGGGCACGCTCTATACCCGCGAGCAGGTGGTGCAGGATACCCTTCAGCGTCTGGTGGCCTTCCCGGAGCGCCGCGGCATGGCTACCCAGGTGATCTGGAATGGTAACGACGTGGACGGTTTCTATACTTCGCACCTGGTGACCGGCAGCGGACGTCATACTCAGTTCAGCCACCTCGGCAAGCCGACCAACCGCACCTTCGTCACCCGCACCGTGGCCGACTGCATGATCCACGAGAACAAGATCTACCGGGAGTGGGTGGTGAGCGACAACATGTCGCTGATGAAGCAGCTCGGGCTCAATACCGACGAGATCGCCTTTAACATGGCGAAAGAGCAGTTCGACAAGGGCTTTCGCGTCACCGACATCGGCGAAAACGGCCGCATGCTGGGGCAGTATCCGCCGGAAATGGTCTGCGACGTCTCCATTGCCCACACCGACACCGAAGAGCAGTGCCTGCGCTGGCTGCACGAAATCTACAACCGCCGGATGCTGGGCAAGATCAAAGAGGTCTACGCCCCGAACGTCCAGTGGCACGGCCCGCTGATGAAAGAGCTGTACGGCACGGCGTCGGTCACCCATCAGACCCTGGCCCTGATCGGCATGATCCCGGACGGCGCCTGGCTGCCGCAGCATATCTGCTCCAACCCGTGCGAGGAGGGCGGCACCAAGGTGGCGGTGCGCTGGATTATTGAGGGGCATCATCTGGGCTACGGCGAGCTGGGTAAACCGACCGGTGAACGCCTGTTCGTGATGGGCATGTCTCACTACCACATTATCAACGGCAAAATCGTCGACGAGTGGGTGGTTTACGATCACCTGGCGCTGCTGGCGCAAATCAAACTGGGTCAAATGGAGGAAGCGTAATGTCTGTACAGTCAATTGTTGACCAGGTGAGCTGGATTAAACGTCCTCAGGGGCAGGATGCGCAGGCCGACAGGTCGTTAACCGACACGGTGAGCGCCATTATTGAGCGCGTAAAAGCTGACGGCGACGCGGCCCTGAGAAGCTATTCTCAGCAGTTTGATAAGGTGGTGCCGGCGCAGTTTGAAGTCAGCGCTGAGGAGATCGAGACCGCGCTCAGGGAGATGGATCCCCAGACCCGCCGCGACAGCGAGTTTGCCATCCAGCAGGTGCGCCGCTTTGCCGAAGCCCAGCTCGCCACCATGCAGCCGCTGGAGGTGGAAACCCTGCCCGGCGTCCATCTGGGGCACCGCATTATCCCCGTCCAGACGGTGGGCTGTTACGTCCCCGGAGGCCGCTACCCGATCCTCTCCGCGCCGGTGATGTCCATCGTGCCGGCGACGGTGGCCGGATGTGAGCAGATCATTGCCTGTCTGCCACCCGCGGCGCACCCGGCGATGATTGCGGTCTGTCACCTCGCCGGGGCGCATCGGATCTTTAAAATCGGCGGGGCGCAGGCCATCGCCGCCATGGCCTGGGGCACCGAAAGCGTCCCGGCGGTGGATAAAATCGTCGGGCCGGGCAACGCCTTTGTGAACGAAGCCAAGCGCCAGGTATTCGGCAAGGTGGGGATCGACGCCCTGGCCGGACCGAGCGAGATCTTCACTATCGCCGACGACAGCGCCGATGCGCGCATTATTGCCGCCGACCTGCTGGCCCAGGCCGAGCATGATGTCCATACCCGCGTCGGGCTGGCGACCACCAGTCGGGCGATTGCCGAAGGTACCCTGGCAGAAATCGAACGCCAGCTGAAAAACCTGCCTACCGCCGCCACGGCGGGCGAGGCCTGGCGTCGTCAGGGTGAAATTGTGGTCTGTGACAGCGAAGCGCAGCTGATCGCCTTCGCAGACTACATGGCCACCGAGCATCTGCAGGTCCATACCCGGGATCCGCACGGCACGGCGGCGAAAATCCGCAATTACGGCTCGCTGTTTATCGGCCAGAATGCCAGCGTGGTGTTCTCGGATAAATGCTGCGGCACCAACCATACTCTGCCGACCATGGCGGCGGCGCGCTATACCGGTGGGCTGTGGGTAGGGGCTTACGTTAAGATCTGCACCCATCAGTGGATCGACGAGCAGGGTATCGCTGCCATTGCCGAACCGGCGATCCGCCAGAGCCGTACCGAGGGGATGCAGGGCCACCGTCGTGCGGCGGAGATCCGTCTGCGTCCAGAGGCACTGGATGCCATCACCTCCGGGCTGCGCGACTAAAGGCGACAGGAGGTCGGGCGCGAGCCTGGCCTCCGGCAGGCTAAAGGATGCTATGAAAAAACAACGGCTGATCCCCCCCGCGGATTGTGTGGCGGAGATAACCCGACGGCTGGCGACTATTGATGCGAACCCGCAGCTGAACGCCATTCTCGGGATCAACCCGAATGCCCTTGCTGAGGCCGCTGAGCGCCAGAGGCAGCGGCGTGATGGTAATCTGTTAGGCCCGCTGCACGGTGTGCCGCTGATCGTCAAAGATAATATCGCCTGCGCCGGGCTGCCCCTGACATTAGGTTGCGCCGCGCTGGCGCAGCTACGGGCGACAACGGATGCGCTGGTGGTGCGTCGGCTGCGCCAGGCCGGAGCGATTATTCTCGCCCGGGCGAATATGTCCGAGTTTGCCTTCGACGTCCGCTCCCGCAGCACGCTGGGCGGGGATGTGCATCACCCGCAGTTTCCGGGTATCACCGCAGGCGGCTCCAGCGGGGGAAGCGCGGCGGCGGTGGCGGCCGGGATGGCGGAAGGTGCGCTCGGCACCGATACCGGCGGCTCGATCCGGATCCCGTGCAGCTATACCGGACTGGTGGGGTTGAGGCCGCGGGTACGCAGGGCGCAAATGCAGGGCATCGCGCCGCTCTCCCTGAGTAAAGACACGGTAGGGCCGATGGTGCACAGCGTCCAGGACGCGGCTCTGCTGCACGCGATTATCCATGGCCAGACGCCTGACACTGTTCAACCTCTGTCGCTGAAAGGCGTGCGGTTAGGCGTTGTCCGCGCCCTGGAAGGGCGTGATCCTCAGCAACTGGCCGTCTGGCATGACGCCATCGCCACCTTGAGGCGGCACGGCGCGACGATCGTGGAGATTGACCTGCCGGTCCTGCCTGAACTGGCAAAAGCGACCTGTCTGAGCCTGTATGAGTTTCGCGTGGGGTTTGACGTCTGGTTACAGCGGCAGCCCGGCGCGCCTGCGGGGCTCCGGGGGATTGTTGCCTCCGGGCAATTTTTGCCGGAGTTTATGCCGCTCCTGACCCGGATGCTCGCCAGCGAGAGGTTAAAAACGCCGGAGTGGTTTGCCGGACGGCAGCTGCGGCGTCGGCTGCAACAGGCCCTGGGGCAGGTGGCAGAGCAGGGGCGGTTCGACGGTTTTCTCTACCCAACGGTGAGCCGGATTGCCGACAGCCTTGAGAAAATGCCCCCCGGCTGTGGCCCCGAACTGGCGGCCATCAGCGGGTTTGCTGCCATCACGCTTCCCTGCGATCGCACGCAAACCGGCTTCCCCGTAGGGCTCGAAATACTCTCCTGCGCCGGAGATGAATCCTCCTTACTGGCGCTGGCCGCTGCCTGCGAAACCGCCTTCAGTCTGGAGTAAACCGCAGCCATCTGCGCACGCGCGAGGCGGGTTGCACGGCGGCTTTGGCCATCGCCTCGCCAATCTCGGCGCACACCACCAGCCCCTGCACAAAGGGGCGATCGTGCATCAGGTACGGCAGGGCACCGAAGGCAATTTTCCCGCGCAGGTAGTCGGGGGCCAGCAGGGTGTAATCGTCCCCGACATCGGGAATATCCTCTCCGGCGGACTCCAGCTGGTGGCGCAGGACCGGAAACGGCAGGTCTTTGGTTTTGAGCGGTTGCTGCCCGCGCGCGTCAATAAACACATCGAAATACCAGGCTTCGCCCTCGACATGGATCACCGTCCGATCCTCTTTCAACGCCAGCTCATAATCAGCACCCAGGGTAAGGATGCTGATAACGCCCGCTTCGCGCAGGGCCAGCAGACGGCGGATCGACTGGGAGGGGATCGCCGCATAGTTGTCGATGAAAATACGCGCCAGACCGACCTTAAAGCGCTCTCTGTCCTCTTCAGTCAGATGGGGAACAATCTTCTCCACGGCCTCATGCAGCCGCAGGATGGTGTAGCGCCACGGCACCGTGCGTTTGTCGCGCTTGTTGCGTTCCACTTCATCAAGGTTAGAGACCGCCCAGCGGAACGGGCCCTGTTTTTCCCGGTCGGCAAACCAGGCCTCGCGGATGGTGTCAGCCGTCAGGGTCTCTAACGCCACCGCCTTGCTCCACTGCGGGTCGGCGTGCAGCAGCTCGGCCACAATGAGGTCAAAGATGCGATCCAGTAATCCCTCTGAGCCCTGTTCGATAGCGGCATCGATTGCCGCTTCCGTGGCGATGGTGAGCGGCTCGTAGGGGATCGGGCAGTAAAAGTCGGCTTCGGGCAGGATCCCCGAGCGGGACATCAGCACAATCTTCAGCGCCTCGCTGCCCTCATCCAGCCGGAACTGGATCTGTTCATCTTCGGATTCAATAAATGTGCCGTGCTGAACGGCCACCGCCATCGCTGCATCCAGCCCGCTCAGCGAGGTGCCCATAATGCCGACGTCGCAGGCGGGGATTCTGGCCTCCATCAGCCCGGACCACGGGCTCGGGAAGAAGGATCGCGATGCGGCCTCCTCATCCGGCCAGACGTGCCCGGTGGCAATTACCGCCAGATCGAACTGCTTCGGTGTCGGCTCACCCTCGGCCCAGAGATTAACTCCCTCAGGCGTGGCCTCCACGTCGGTGACCTGGCAGGACTCGCGCACTTCCACTTCAAAGCCCGCTTTTTTCGCCTCCTCGACCAGCTGCACAAACTGATCGCGGAAATATTCCCCCAGCAGGATGCGCGGCAGGAACTGGCGCACGTGCAGGGTCGATTTCTCCACACCGTAGCGCGCCAGATGGGCATCGTCCTGGGTACGCAGCCAGTCAATATAGGTGGAAAAGATGGGCGGAATTTCAATGCTGGCGATGTTGGCCAGCATCAGCCTTGAGTTGTCTTCGTCGCTGTAGGGCATGCCAACCCCGGCTTTTTCAGCCTGCTCATAAACAGTGATGCAAAGCGGCGTCCGATGGTTCAGTAGTGAAAAAAACGTATAAATGCCGGTCGGCCCTGCGCCGATAATGGCGATCCTTTTCATCAATGCTCACCCTTTTTTTGCCTGCCTGACAATCGTCTCAGGCACGCGCGTTATTAATCCATGAAAAATAAGTGTGGTTGAAAACGCAAAATGAGCAAATCAGTAGCTCAGGCATACCCCTGACTCATTAGTTTTGTGAATGTATATGGAAAATAGCATTCGCATACTCAATTGTTTTACCTAAATAAAATAAAAATAACGTGCGTAGTACAGAGCACATTTTCTCAATTGATTCATATCAAATACCAAATTGGGGTTATAGGGAAGAATGCACCTCTTTTTTGAGAGGGAACAACATGTTAGAACGCAAAGAAAAAAGGGACGCGCTTTTTCCCGACGTCACGCGCCGGGGACTGCTGAAGGCCAGCTCAGCGCTGGTGACGCTGCCCTTTGTGATGTCCGGCAAGGCCTTTGCCGCCAAAAGCGAAGCCGGAACGGCACCCGAAGCCGCTGGCGCTGCGGAACGCGTCGTCCAGACCTGCAGCACCTTTGACTGCGGTGGTAAATGCGATATCCGCGCCCACGTCGCCGACGGCGTGGTCACCCAGATCACCACTCGCCCGGATAGCGCGCTTGATCCAGAGATGCCGGTGATGCGCGCCTGCGTGCGCGGTCGCAGCTATCGCAAGTTTGTCTACCACCCGGATCGCCTGAAATATCCGATGAAGCGCGTCGGCAAACGGGGCGAGGGGAAGTTTGAGCGCATCTCCTGGGAAGAAGCCACCACGCTGATTGCCGACAATCTGCAGCGCATTACCGCCAAATATGGCCCGGCGTGCCGCTTTGTGCACAACAATACCGCCACCAGCGGGGGCACCTTCTCCGGCGATAAGATGATGCGTCGTCTGCTCAATCTCACCGGGGGCTATCTGGAGTACTACCACTCGGTGAGTATGGGCAACACCGCCGCCGCCACGCCTTATACCTACGGCACGGCCGCCAGCGGTAATTCGCTGGATACGCTCGCCGATACAAAGCTGGTGATTTTGTGGGGGCACAACCCGACCGAAACCATCTTCGGCCACACCAACCACTATTTTCAGCAGATGAAACAGAACGGCACCCGCTTTATCGTCGTCGATCCGCGCTACTCCGATACCGTGGCGTCGCTGGCGGATGAGTGGATCCCGCTGCTGCCCGCTACCGACAATGCCCTGATGGACGCGATGATGTATGTCATCGTCAGCGAAAATCTGCACGATAAAGCCTTTATCGATCGCTATACCCTGGGCTTTGACGAGGCCTCCATGCCGGAAGGCGTGCCCGCCAACGAGTCGCTGATGGCCTACCTGATGGGGGATAAAGACGGTCAGGTTAAAACCCCCGAGTGGGCGGAAAAGATCACCCGGGTTCCGGCCCAGACGATTCGCCAGCTGGCGCGGGATTACGCCAACACCAAACCGGCGGCCCTGATTCAAGGCTGGGGTCCGCAGCGCCACAACTGCGGCGAGCGCACTGCCCGCGGGTCGACGCTGCTGGCAACCCTTACCGGTAACGTCGGAATTAAAGGCGGCTGGGCAGCAGGCTATGGCGGCAGCAGCAACCGTAAATTCGCCGCAGGCCCGGAGATGCCAGATAACCCGGTCAAAGAGAGCATCTCGATCATGAACTGGGTGCAGGCCGCCGCCGATGCCAGCAAGGTGACGGCAGAGCAGGGGCTGAAAGGCGGGGATAAGCTCCAGAGCAATATCCGGATCCTCTTCTCGCTGGCGGGCAACTACCTGGCGAACCAGAATCCGGATCTGCATCAGGCGGTGAAGGTGCTGGAGGATGAGTCGAAGATCGAGTTTATCGTCGCCAGCGACCTCTATATGACCCCGAGCGCCCGCTATGCGGATCTGCTGTTACCAGAAACCAGCTTTATGGAACGCTGGAACATCGGGGAAACCTGGGGGACGGCAAGCTATCTGATCCTGTCAGAGAAGCTGATTGAGCCGGAGTTTGAACGCCGCTCTGACTATGACTGGCAGCGCGAAGTGGCCACTAAGCTGGGGATTGAGCCGCGGTTCAGCGAAGGCCGCACCGAGCAGGCGTGGATTGAACATATCTGGGAGCAGACCCGTCTCTCCATGCCGGATGAACATCTGCCGACGTTCGCCGAGCTGCGGGAAAAACGTCAGCATCTGTTTAAAAGCAAGCCGCATATCGCCTTTGAAGACAACATCCGCGATCCGCAGAATCATCCCTTCCCGACGCCGTCCGGGAAAATTGAGATTTTCTCGAAGCGTCTGTATGACATGAATAACCCGGAGATCCCCGCGCTGTCGCATTACGTTCCGGCGCACGAAGGCCCGGAAGATGCGCTCGCGAAGCAGTTCCCGCTCCAGCTGATCACCTGGAAAGGGAAAAACCGCGCCAACTCCACGCAGTATGCCAACCCCTGGCTGCAGGAAGTGCAGGTCCAGAAACTGTGGATCAACCCGGAGGATGCCCGGAAGCGGGGGATTCGTCAGGGTGATAGCGTGCGTATTCACAACCAGCGCGGTGTCTGCCAGGTCCCGGCAGAAGTCACCATGCGCATTATGCCTGGGGTAGTCGCCATGCAGGCCGGTGCCTGGTGGCAGCCGGATGCCGAGGGCGTCGATCACGGCGGATGTGCCAACGTCCTGAGCTCCGCACGTATTACTCCGCTTGCGAAAGGCAATTCTCATCAAACCATGCTTGTGGAGGTCGCAAAGTATGAGTCAGCAGTATAAGGAATACCCACCGGTCAGCGATAAGCAGCTTGGCTTTTTCATTGACTCGTCACGTTGCTCCGGGTGTAAAGCCTGCCAGGTGGCCTGTAAGGACAAGCATAACCTTGAGGTGGGACGCCGTTTCCGCCGCGTCTATGAGGTGAAGGGCGGCGGGTTTATCCCGACCGGGCAGGGCGGCTATACCAATAACGTCTATGCCTTCACCCTGTCGATCTCCTGCAACCACTGCGCGGATCCGATTTGCACCAAAAACTGCCCGACCACGGCGATGCATAAGCGCCCGGGGGACGGCATTGTGCGCGTCGATACCAATAAATGCGTCGGCTGCGGGTACTGCGCCTGGTCCTGTCCTTACGGCGCGCCGCAGATGAATGAGGAGGCCGGCCAGATGTCAAAATGCGATTTCTGCGTGGATTTACAGGCCAAAGGCGAGCAGCCGATTTGTGTTGCCACCTGTCCACTGGGGGCGATCCAGTTCGGGCCGATCGAGGAGCTGCGTGCGAAGTATGGCAACCTCTGTGACGTGCAGGGCCTGCCGGATTCGTCCATTACCCGGCCTAACCTGGTGATTAAAGCGCATCAGGGTGCAGAAAAAGAGGAACAGCCGCATGCATGAGTTACCGCTTCTGATCTTTACCCTGCTGGTTCAGGGCTCGGTGGGCATGACCCTCTTCCTGGCCCTGTCCGCCCGGGCGGGGTCGCGTGTGCCGGAGGTGAAACCCCAGCTGTTACCGGGGATGCTGATCGCCTGCGTGGCCGGGGGCCTGGGGCTGGTGGTTTCTACTCTGCACCTCGGCTATCCGCTGAACGCGTTTAACGCTCTGCGCCACGTCGCCAGCTCATGGCTGAGTCGTGAGATCGTCTTCGCCAGCCTGTATCTGGCGGCGTTAGGGCTTTGCACGCTGGTGATGCTGGTCAGAAAGCAGCTGATCCCGCTGTTACTGCCCGTTGCCGCGGTGCTGGGGCTGATCGATGTCTGGTGCATGAGCGCGATCTATGCCCATACGTCGGTCATCACCTGGAGCCATTTCAACACCTGGCTGATGTTTTACGGCGCCGTTGGTGTGCTGGGCGCGGTGGCGCTGGCATGGCTGCCGATGCTGAAAGCCCGGTCCGTAGCCCGGGAGCGGCAGTCGGTGATGCGCTTCGCGGCGGCGATGGTGGTGGCGATTGTCGCTATCCGTCTGCTGGCGCAGCCGGACTATATCGCGTATCTGGCCAACGCCAGCCTGAGCGGAGTGGTGACCCTGCCACACCAGCCGATGGCGATCTTCACCCAGCTTAGCGGTCTGCGACTTTTTAGCTGGACCTTATCCGTGCTCGGCGCGCTGCTGTTTGCAGTAAGCGCCTGGCGTCAGGGTAAGCTCGGCTTGATGGTCGGCAGCCTGCTGCTGGTGCTGTCTGAAGTGTTGTTCCGCTTTATGTTCTTCTGCATTAACTGATGGCGCTATTTCGCCTGACGCAGCCCCCCGCGCCGCCCGGCGTGGGGGAGTCCTGCTTGCGCAAGCAATTTCCCCGCCACGACTGCCAGGCCTGCGTGGCGGCATGTCCGGTGCAGGCTATCACCGCAACGCCCAGCACGTCGACCATTAACGCGCTGGATTGCCTGCAATGCGGCCGCTGCCTGTTTGTCTGTCCGGCGGATGCGCTGCAAAACCTTCGACCTGAAACCCGCCGCTATACCGCATCGACGCTGGTGGCGCCTTTTTCCACGCTGGAGCCGTCCGTTGAGGAGTTACTGATGTGGCATCAGCAGCACGGGATCCGCGCGGTGGAGATGGAAATGGACGCCTTCCCCGGATGGGTGCGTGCCGTTGCGACACTGAATATCCGGCTCCGGGCGCTGAATGCCCCGGTCTGGCAGATCCTCCCCCCGCCGCCAAAAGCGATCAACACCGGGCGACGACACTTTATCAAGGCTAGTGAAACGGACGTTAAGTCAGCCACCGTTCATACCGGGCGTCGGGCCCGTCGTCAGGCTTTTTCTGCGATCAGCGAATATCAGCTGTCGCTGGATCAGGGGCAGTGTACGGCCTGCGGCGCCTGCGCCAGGGTCTGTGGAGAGAGGGCGCTTAGCCTGAGCGAGGTTGCGCTGACGTTCTCGTCGTCATCCTGTACCGGCTGCAACAGCTGTGCGGTGGTCTGTCCCGTGAAGGCGGTTCGCATTGAAAAACAGTTAAGTGAAAACAGGGTGCAGCGCTTTAGCTGGATACAAAAATCCTGCCGTTGCTGCCAGCGGGCGTTTTATACCTTTGATCCGGAAACGAAACGCTGTGCGGTGTGTCAGCGGCATCAGTACGGTATGCGGGAAGCATGAGTAAGATGTTTAAAACGGTGTTTGATTAGCGAGAGAGTAAAAAGGAACTGCTGATGACTTACTGAAATGGTGCGTCCGAGTGGACTCGAACCACCGACCCCCACCATGTCAAGGTGGTGCTCTAACCAACTGAGCTACGGACGCACTGTAGAGAATGGTGCGTTCAATTGGACTCGAACCAACGACCCCCACCATGTCAAGGTGGTGCTCTAACCAACTGAGCTATGAACGCATTGTTGTGTGTGACAACGGGGACGAATATTAGCGGCAGTGCGGGCATCAGGCAAGAGGAAAACTGCAAATTTCTTCCAGATTTCACGCGATTGCTGTATTCCCGCGCAAAACGAAGAGAAAGTAGCCGCCCGCAGGCGGCTGGTGCGCAATTAGCGTGCAGCGCGTTGCAAAATCACGCTTGATGGCTGACGCTGCAGGAAGCGCATACGCAGCATCATCATGATTGCGGCAGAGGTTAAGCCGATAATAAAGCCCATCCAGAAGCCGGCGGGGCCCATCCGATCCACCACCAGGTCGGTGAGGGCCAGAATATAACCGCTCGGCAGCCCCAGCACCCAGTAGGCGATAAAGGTAATAAAGAAGATCGAGCGGGTATCTTTATAGCCACGCAGCACGCCGCTGCCAATCACCTGAATCGAGTCGGAGATCTGATACACCGCCGCCAGCAGCATCAGCTGGGAGGCGAGGATCACCACTTCCGGATTGTCGTTATAGAGCAGGGCAATCTGCTCCCGCAGCGTAACGGTGAACAGGGCGGTGCAGACCGCCATGCACACCCCAACGCCAATACCGGTGCGGGCGGCGGTTTGCGCATCCAGGGTTGAGCCCTGGCCGAGGCGATACCCGACGCGAATGGTCACAGAGGCAGCAAGCGACAGCGGCAGAACGAACATCAGCGAGCTGAAGTTCAGGGCGATTTGATGACCGGCCACGTCGACAATCCCCAGCGGGGAGACCAGCAGGGCAACCACCGCGAACAGCGTCACTTCAAAGAATAGCGCCAGCGCGATGGGCAGGCCCAGCTGCATCAGACGTTTCACCACCGCCATGTCCGGCTTGCTGAAACCGGCTTCGTAGCGAATATCGCGCATGGAACGGGCGCGCTTCACGTAAGACAGCATGCCGAAGAACATGACCCAGTACACCGCCGCTGTCGCCACGCCGCAGCCGACGCCGCCCAGTTCCGGCATGCCGAAATGACCGTAAATAAAGATGTAGTTCACCGGAATATTCACCAGCAGGCCAATGAATCCCATCACCATGCCCGGTTTGGTCTTCGCCAGACCTTCGCACTGGTTACGCGCCACCTGGAAGAATAAATAACCTGGCGTCCCCCAGAGCAGGGCGCGTAAATAGCCGACGGCTTTATCCGCCAGGGCCGGATCAATATTGCGCATGGCGTGAATAATATAGCCCGCGTTCCAGAGGACAATCATGATCAGCACCGAGACAAAACCCGCCAGCCAGAAGCCCTGGCGGATCTGATGGGCAATACGTTCCCGACGTCCGGAGCCGTTGAGCTGGGCAACAGTAGGGGTTAACGCCAGCAGCAGGCCGTGACCGAATAAAATAGCCGGCAGCCAGATAGAGGTGCCGATGGCGACCGCGGCCATATCAGTGGCGCTGTAGCCGCCTGCCATGACGGTATCGACGAATCCCATCGAGGTCTGGGCAATTTGCGCAAGTATTACCGGGATCGCCAGGGCTAATAACTGACGCGCTTCAATCAAGTACTTCTGCACGTGAACACCTTTGATATTGTTGTTATTTGATAAAGAGAAAGCCGCTGCGAAATGCAGCAAGAAAAAGATGAGGGGAATTCCAGCTATTGTAGCGGGGATAAGCTAATTATCTAGTGAAAAAATCGCCAGAAAAGGTGGGGTACTGGCAACCTCTATTTTCAACTGTTATTGTGGTGCGATAAAACGGTGTCATCACCGAAGGAACAAACAGGAGTCGTAAGCATGTTTACTGGTATTGTGCAGGGCACCGCGAAACTGGTGTCCATTGATGAAAAACCCAACTTCAGAACCCATGTTGTGGCCCTGCCGGATGAGATGCTCGATGGCCTGGAGACCGGGGCATCGGTTGCGCACAACGGTTGTTGTCTGACGGTCACCGTGATCAACGGTAACCTGATCAGTTTCGATTTAATGAAGGAAACGCTGCGCATCACCAACCTGGGTGAACTGGCTGAAGGCGATATCGTTAACGTTGAGCGCGCGGCAAAATTCAGCGATGAAATCGGCGGTCATTTAATGTCGGGCCATATTATGACCACGGCTGAAATTTCTAAAATCCTGACCTCAGAAAATAACCGCCAGATCTGGTTTAAAGTTCAGGATCCGTCATTAATGAAATACATCCTTTATAAAGGATTTATTGGCGTGGACGGCATCAGCCTGACGGTGGGGGAAGTAACCCCAACCCGTTTCTGCGTGCACCTGATCCCGGAGACCCTGCAGCGCACCACCCTCGGCAATAAAAAGCTGGGCCATCGGGTCAATATTGAAATCGATCCGCAAACCCAGGCGGTGGTCGATACCGTGGAGCGCGTACTGGCGGCCAAAGAGGCAGCCGCCATCCAACAGACGCTCAACGACGCGTGATAATAAAACACCCCGGCAAGCCGGGGTGTTTTATTTAGCGTGCCACCCGCAAACCGTTCTCCACGCCGCGGCTGAACACCACCTGCCACAGATGAATATCGCGGGCGCGAAACGCCCCGGCGCAGGCATTCAGGTAATAACTGAACATCCGTTTAAATCGTTCGGAATAGTTGTCTGCGATCTCCGGCCAGGCGGCGAGGAAACGTTCATGCCATGCCATCAGGGTCGTATCGTAATCAGCGCCAAAATTATGCCAGTCTTCCATCACAAAATGGGCTTCGCTGGCATTGGCAATCTGGCGAACTGAGGGTAAACAGCCATTCGGAAAGATGTATTTATCGATCCACGGGTCGACGTGATGATCGGTTTTTTGTGAACCGATGGTGTGCAGCAGAAACAGACCATCCGGCTTGAGGTTGCGATCCACCACCTCAAAATAGGTGCGGTAGTTCTTCGGCCCGACATGTTCAAACATCCCCACAGAGACAATACGATCGAACTGGTCGCGCAGGTCGCGGTAATCCTGCAACAGGATGGTGACATCAAGCCCCTCACAGCGCGCCTGAGCCATTTTTTGCTGTTCAGCGGAGATGGTCACGCCCACCACGCTGACACCATAGTGATGCGCCATAAAATGCGCCAGCCCACCCCAGCCACAGCCGATATCGAGCACCCGCATGCCGGGTTTCAGCTGCAGTTTTTCACAAATCAGACGTAATTTATCCTGCTGGGCCTGTTCGAGGGTGGTTGCCTCTTTCCAGTAACCGCAGGAGTACTGCATGGTGGGGTCGAGCATGCGGCTGAACAGGTCGTTCCCGAGATCGTAATGCTCTTTGCCAACGATCCAGGCACGTTTTTTACTCTGCAGGTTGAACAGGCGGGCAGTGGCGATCCGTAGCGTATCCTTCAGGTGGCTGGGAAGCTGTGTTTCCAGGCCCGCCCGCAGGACGTTGTTGAAAAAGATATCCAGTCGCTCGCACTCCCACCAGCCGTCCATATAGCTCTCGCCAAGACCCAGCGAGCCCTGCTGCAGGACGCGTTTAAAAAAATCGGGGTGTTTAATTTGTAGATCGGAGGATGCCGGGCCGTTGATGGTGATACCCGCGCGGCTCAGCAATTCGTTGACGATCCGGAACCAGTCATCATTCCGGATGCTGACTTCTTCTATACACGATGAACTCATAGCTTCTCCATCACCTGATGTGATCAGAACCCATAAACAGCGTAGACGCTCTTTATGGACAGTGAGAAATTTCACGGGAGTGACCCGTGAGGCTAATATCCGACGTAGAACAGAGGAAGGGAGAGGACCCTTGCCGAAAGGCCATCCATGGTAAAACGGGAGCGCTCCGGCTCCCGTTAACACTTAATATTTGTAGTATTTATCAGAACGCTTCAGTGAGTATAGGACTGATATCGCAGTGATTCAACAGGATATCGTTAGCAAGCTAACTACATATTCTGTCAGGCGCGTGACGATTCGGCCTGCAGGCTGTCATCCCGCTGGCTGGCGGGGATGTACTGCATCCGATAGCCCAGCGCCGCCAGCACCACAGTCGCCACCATCACGCTGGTAGTGGTCAGCAGCGGGGTGGCAATCAGCCACGACACCAGCAGGCTCGCCAGGAAGCAGAGACCCAACTGCAGGGTGTTCTGCAGCGCGGCGGCGCTGCCGGTCGCCTGTGGGAAAGGACGCAGGGCCTGGGCCACCACAATTGGGTAGATCGCGCCGTTCGCCACCGCCATCAGGCAGAAGGGGATCAGCAGCTCAGTCAGGCCCACGCCCGGGATAAACCCGACCGCCCAGGTGCCGATCACGCTGACGGCAAACAGGCCCAGCAGCCACGGCAGCATCTGGTGACCCTGCCATTTCTGTAGCGCGGCACGGCAGCCATAGCCACCAATCAGGAAGGCGATGGTCTGCGGCACGTAGCTCAGGCCGATCGCTGCCGGGCTGTAGCCCATGTCGCTGAGGATAAACGGCGAGCCGGTCAGCCAGGCGAAGAAGCTCGCAGAGCAGGCGGCATAAATCAGGACGTTGCCGCGATAGGTACGCGAGCGCAACAGCGATAAAAAGGTGACGCGTTGTTTAGGTTGTTCATTTTTCACTGCCGCTGGCTTCAGGCTAAAGGCCGGGATCATCAGCACCAGGGTGATAACAAACAGCACCGCAAAAATCGCCTGCCAGCTGAAATGGGCGAGGATCCAACTGCCGAGCAGCGGGGCCAGCGCCGGAGAGAGTCCGACCAGCGGCATGATGGTGGCAAAAATACGGTTAGTGCGCGAGGCCGGGTAGTAGTCGGTCACCAGCGCCTGCCATGTGACCGCTGCGGCACAAACCCCCACCGCCTGGATGAAGCGCAGCACCAGCAGCCAGGTGGCATCGCGAACCCACAGCATACCGAGGCAGCCGAGAGCGAAAATGGCTAAGCCCGCCAGTAAAACCGGCTTACGGCCGAAGCGGTCGGACATCGGTCCCCACAGCAGCTGAGCAAAGGCAAAGCCCGCCAGGAACAGGCTCAGGCTGGCGCTGATGGCCGCCGCTGGGGTCTGCAGATCTTCCTGCATGATGGCGAAGGCAGGCAGGTACATATCGGTGGCGAGAAAGCCCAGCACGCTTAAGCCGCCGAGCCAGACTAAAAATCCTTTCCCGGGTGTCATTATTTTATTACTCCGTTTGGGCGCAGGTTTGGGTAGCCGCTGAGTGTAGGGAGTGCAAACCCGCTTGTGAAACGCTAATATTTGGCGGTTGCATTCAAAAATTTTGCAGGCAGAAAATGTGGTCAGAATATTCTCTTGAAGTGGTGGATGCTGTAGCGCGTAACGGCAGCTTCAGCGGAGCAGCGCAGGAGCTGCATCGCGTCCCGTCCGCCATCAGCTACACCGTGCGTCAGCTGGAGGAGTGGCTGGCGGTACCGCTGTTTGAGCGGCGTCACCGGGATGTGGAACTCACGCCTGCCGGGACGTGGTTTCTCAAAGAGGGGCGGTCTGTTATCAAAAAAATGCAGATCACCCGCGAACAGTGCCAGCAGATCGCCAACGGCTGGCGGAGCCATATCTCCATTGCGGTGGATAATATCGTGCGCCCCGAGCGCACCCGGCAGATGATTGTCGATTTTTACCGCCACTTTTCCGACGTCGAGCTGCGGGTCTCGCAGGAGGTCTTCAACGGCGTCTGGGATGCGCTGGCGGACGGCAGGGTGGAGATGGCGATCGGCGCCACCCAGGCGATCCCGGTCGGGGGGCGCTATGCGTTTCGTGATATGGGCACCCTGAGCTGGATCTGCGTGGTGGCCAACCATCATCCGCTGGCCGCCATGGAAGGACCGCTCAGCGATGATACCCTGCGCAACTGGCCCTCGCTGGTGCGCGAGGACACCTCCCGCTCGCTGCCGAAACGCATCACCTGGCTGCTGGATAACCAGCGGCGGATCGTCACTCCGGACTGGGAATCGTCCGCCACCTGCCTCTCGGCTGGTCTGTGCGTGGGGATGGTGCCGGTGCATTTTGCCCGGCCGTGGATCGACAGCGGGAAGTGGGTCGAGCTGACGCTGGAAAATCCCTTCCCGGATGCGGCCTGCTGCCTGACCTGGCAACAAAACGATATGTCACCGGCCCTGGCCTGGCTGCTGGATTATCTGGGAGACAGTGAAACGATGAACCGGGAGTGGCTGCGGGAGCCAGAGGTGCTGGCTCCCGGAGAGGATTAACGGCGGTAGTCGCGGAACGGACCATCCGCCACGGAACGGCGTTCGATCAGGCGCGGATGCACCTCAATTGACTGGGACTCTTCGCGCTTATTGACGATACGGTCCAGCAGCATGTTGAAGGCGGTCTCCCCCAGCGAATCTTTTGGCTGGTGGATGGTGGTCAGCGCCGGGGTAAAGAAGCGGGCGTTGCGCACGTTATCATACCCGATCAGCGAAACGTCCTGCGGAACGCGCAGGCCCATCTCATCGGCAGCACAGAGCGCACCCATTGCCATAATGTCTCCGCCACAGAAGATGGCGGTCGGGCGCGGACTCTGGGAGAGGATCTGCTGCATGGCGCGGTAGCCAGACTCCGGTTCAAAGTCGCCCTGCACGATCCAGTTTTCCGGGACCGTGATTAAGGCCTCTTCCATCGCTTTCATAAAGCCCGCCAGACGTCCGGCACCGGTGTTGCGCTCCAGCGCTCCCGGGATCACGCCGATTTCGCGGTGACCGCGTTCAATCAGATAACGTCCGGCCATGTAGCCGCCCTCAAAGGCGTTATCGATCACCGAGTCGGTAAAGTCGGCCTTCGCTTCGCCCCAGTCCATCACCACCATCGGAATATTGCGATACTCTTCCAGCATCGACAGCAAGGATTCCGGGTATTCGGAACACATCACCATCAGGCCGTCGACGCGCTTCTGCGCCATCATCGACAGATAGGCGCGCTGTTTTTCCTGGCTGTTCCAGGCGTTGCCGAGGATCAGGGTGTAGCCCTTCTGGAAGCAGTTCTTCTCAACTGCTTCAATAATTTCCGCAAAATAGGGCGCTTCGCTGCTGGTCGCCAGCAGGCCGATCGATTTGGTGTGATTAACCTTCAGACTGCGGGCTACGGCGCTGGGAGAGTAGTGCAGCTCTTTAATGGCCGCCCAGACGTTGTTACGGGTCTCTTCCGCGACAAAGCGGGTTTTGTTAATAACATGTGATACGGTTGTAGTGGAAACGTTTGCGCGTTTCGCCACGTCTTTAATTGTTGCCATCAGATGTCACTCCAGACCATATCTAAGCTCCTGAAAAACCAATAGGTAAACGTTTGCCTTCACTCGCCCTAATTGCGCAATTTGAATTGCGGTACGCCGGGAAAACGACACAGGACGTCAGGAGGGGGTCAATGGCCGGTACGCTAATAAATTTAGCGTGGAATTTTGTCTTATCTTGGCCAAAAGGGGAAGAGCAAAAACCGATATCAATCTAAATCCAGCAAGATTTTTACCCGGAACTGTGTAAAAATGAGCAGGCTCACTCTTCATAGGGTGATTAAAAGGAGAAAAATTGATGAGTACCGATCTTAAGTTTTCGCTGATTACCACCATTATTGTTCTGAGTCTGATTGTTGCCAGCGGTCTGACTGCGGCACTGCACTGATTGATGCGGGAGAGTTCCGCTCTCCCTCGTTCCTGCGCTGATTGTTACGCGCCCGGCAAAAATCTTTTGCCAAATTGTTAACTTCTCATTTTTTGTGATTGGTGTCATGCTTTCGCCTTCATTGTTCTGTGTCGCCTGACGACACGGTGTCTGGAGTTGAAGTATGAGAATCAATTTTCCGCTGCTGGCCCTGGCCATTGGCGCCTTTGGTATCGGCACAACCGAATTTTCCCCGATGGGCCTGCTGCCGGTTATCGCCCGGGGCGTGGATGTCTCAATTCCCGCTGCGGGCATGCTGATCAGCGCCTACGCCATCGGCGTGATGGTGGGTGCGCCGCTGATGACCCTGCTGCTGTCCCATCGCGGTCGCCGTAACGCGCTGATCTTCCTGATGGCGATCTTTACCGTCGGTAACGTGCTGTCGGCGCTCTCCCCGGATTACACCACCCTGATGCTGTCCCGAATTCTGACCAGCCTGAACCACGGCGCCTTCTTTGGCCTCGGGTCGGTGGTCGCTGCCAGCGTAGTGCCGAAGCACAAGCAGGCCAGCGCCGTCGCCACCATGTTTATGGGCCTGACCATCGCCAATATCGGCGGCGTGCCGGCCGCAACCTGGATGGGTGAAGTGATTGGCTGGCGCATGTCTTTCCTGGCCACCGCGCTGCTGGGCGTGGTCTCAATAATCGCGCTGTTCTTCTCCCTGCCAGCGGGCGGGGCGGGTGAAAAGCCGGAGGTGCGCAAAGAGCTGGCGGTCCTGCTGCGTCCGCAGGTGTTATCTGCGTTGCTGACCACCGTGCTCGGGGCTGGCGCGATGTTTACGCTCTACACCTACATTGCCCCGGTGCTGCATGATATCAACCAGGCGACGCCGGCCTTTATCACCGCCATGCTGGTGCTGATTGGCGTTGGTTTCTCCATCGGCAACTATCTTGGCGGCAAACTGGCGGACAAGTCTGTGAGCGGCACCCTGAAAGGCTTTTTACTCCTGCTGATCGTGATCATGCTGGCTATTCCGTGGCTGGCGCGTAGTGAAGTGGGCGCGGCCGTGGCGATGGTAGTCTGGGGTATGGCGACCTTTGCGGTGGTTCCGCCGCTGCAGATGCGCGTTATGCGCGTGGCCAGCGATGCGCCAGGCTTATCGTCGTCGGTAAATATCGGTGCTTTTAACCTGGGGAATGCGCTGGGGGCGGCTGCCGGTGGGGCAGTTATTTCCAGCGGGATGGGTTACAGCTTTGTCCCGGTGATGGGGGCGATTATTGCAGCCCTGGGACTTATTCTGGTCTTTGCCTCCGGGCGAAAACAACCCGAGCCGGTTTGCGCCACCGAATAAAAATAACGCCGAAGGAGTTCCCTTCGGCGTTTTCATTATGCCGCGAAGTTCTTCGCCACAAATTCCCAGTTTACCAGCGCCCAGAAGTGCTCAAGGTAGTTCGGGCGCGCATTACGGTAATCGATGTAATACGCATGTTCCCAGACGTCGACGGTCAGCAGCGGGGTAGCGCTGGTGGTTAACGGCGTTCCCGCGTTAGACGTAGAGACGATGGCCAGCTTGCCGTCGGCCTCTTTAACCAGCCAGGTCCAGCCTGCGCCAAAGTTTTTCACCGCGGCATCGGTAAACTTCGCTTTAAATTCCGCGAAGCTGCCGAATGCAGCAGCGATGGCCGCAGCCAGTTCGCCCGTCGGTTCGCCGCCTGCATTGGGTGCCAGGCAGTGCCAGTAGAAGGTGTGGTTCCACACCTGAGCAGCATTGTTGAATACGCCGCCGTCGGACGTGCGCACGATCTCTTCCAGGGTTTTCCCTTCGAAGGCGGTACCGCCGATCAGGTTGTTCAGGTTAGTGACGTAGGTCTGGTGGTGTTTGCCGTAGTGGTATTCCAGGGTCTCCGCCGAGATATGCGGGGCCAGGGCGTCTTTTGCATACGGTAATGCAGGTAATTCAAACGACATTGCTTCTCTCCTTATTATAGTGATCCATTCAATAACCCTATTGAATGAAGGGGTAGGGTAGCAAATTGAAAGCCTATGTAAAATAGGAACTTACCCCGCTGAGACGCCAGCGGGGCAGGGGATTAACGGAGGGTGTTGGCCTTCATCACGCGACGTGCGCCGACGTAATGACGTTGCCAGTAGTCTTCGCTCAGGGAGGTGATCTGAATGTCCTGGCCGGTGCGTGGCGACTGAATAAATTTGCCATTACCAACGTAGACGCCGACGTGATCGGCGGTGCCGCGACCCTGGGTGCGGAAGAACACCAGGTCGCCGCTCTCCAGCTCACCGCGATCGACCGGAGAGGCGTCACGCAGGTGGTACATTTCGTTGGCGGTGCGCGGAATGCGGAATTTAACCAGATCTTTATAGGCGTAATAGACCAGACCGCTGCAGTCGAAGCCAGTACGCGGCGAACTGCCACCCCAGCGATAAGGTTTACCAATCTGACCCATCAGCTTATTCATTGCCGTCTTCTGGGCTTTTTGCACCCGGACTTTATGCGCTTCGGCAAGGGTAGTGGTTTTGCTGGTTTTAACGCAATGCGCTTTACGCCCTTTGCGGGCAGTGCATTTTTCTGTCACAACGCGGGAGGCGGTTTGCGTGGTTCGGCTGGCGCTGCGGGAGGTGGTTCGGCTTTTTTTACTGGAATTCGTTGACTGTGTTTTAGCGAGGCTTTTTTTGGTGCTGCTCTTTTTACTGGTGCTCTCTTTTTTTGCGGTTTTGCTGGTACTGCTTTTTTTCTTGGGTTCGGTCGCTTTCGCCAGATGCGTTTTATGCGCGGCAGAAGGCCGCGCCTGCTCTGAGGCGTTAGCCATCGGCGTGAATGTGAGAGAAGTAAACAGCAAAGCACAGAGCGTGATCGAGAATGTATTTATTCGCGCCACTGGGCAATCCTCTGGTAATTGCAGGTTATAAATAAACCGGCTTATGATTTACAAAACTCGTCGATTCTAATCTATAAAAAGGCCCGGCGTTAATAAACTTTTTGCATCTAAAACTGTGTTTCGTTAGCGAGTGCAAAAAATCAGAATTTCATTGGGGCGATTTGTGCATTACCTGAACAAAAGCGCCGGTAATCGCGCGATAAGTTAGGTTGTGTATGCAACTTTAAGGGACGCGCGGTAAAATCATATAAGTGACAAAAATGTTATTTTCCGTTGTCGGTCTGAAACGCTACAATGTCAGACGATTGCCGTAACAGAAGTTAAAGGAAGCAAAACATGAGCACTACTATTGAAAAAATTCAGCAGCAGATTGCTGAAAACCCGATCCTGCTGTACATGAAAGGTTCTCCGAAGCTGCCAAGCTGTGGTTTCTCCGCTCAGGCGGTCCAGGCGCTGTCGGCCTGTGGCGAACGTTTTGCTTACGTTGATATTCTGCAGAACCCGGATATCCGCGCTGAGCTGCCAAAATACGCGAACTGGCCGACCTTCCCGCAGTTGTGGGTTGACGGCGAACTGGTTGGCGGCTGCGACATCCTGATTGAGATGTATCAGCGTGGCGAACTGCAACAGCTGATCAAAGAGACGGCTGCAAAATACAAATCAGAAGAGCCAGGCGCCGAGTGATCCACCGCGCCCGGTAAATAAAAAAGCGACCTTATGGTCGCTTTTTTTATGCGTTGTTGTCGGCTTCCGGCAGCGGCCAGCCGCCAAGGCGTTTCCAGCGGTTCACAATTTCACAGAACAGTTCAGTGGTCCGCTCGGTATCGTAGAGGGCAGAGTGCGCCTGGGTGCCGTCAAACTCAATCCCGGCGGTAATGCAGGCTTTCGACAGTACGGTTTGTCCCAGCGCCAGCCCGCTTAATGCGGCGGTATCGAAGGTGACAAACGGGTGGAATGGGTTCCGCTTCAGTGACGCACGTTCGGCGGCGGCCATCATAAAGCTGTGATCGAAGGTCGCGTTATGCGCCACCATAATGGCCCGGTTACAGTTCTGGTCTTTCATGCCCTTGCGCACCATTTTGAAAATGGCATGCAGCGCTTCATATTCGCTGACCGCCCCACGCAGCGGGTTATGCGGATCAATGCCGTTAAACGCCAGCGCCTCAGGCTGCAGATTGGCCCCTTCAAAGGGTTCAACGTGAAAGTGCAGCGTGGAGTCCGGCAGCAAATCGCCCTGTTCATCCATTTTCAACGTGATGGCGGCAATCTCCAGCAGCGCATCGGTTTTGGCATTAAATCCAGCGGTTTCGACATCAATGACTACAGGATAAAAACCACGAAAACGGTCGCACAGACCGGTAAGTTGAGCGTTATCGGACATCTGGATCTCTTACAAGGGGAAAAAAGCAGTGGGCATTATGGCAAATTTTGCTATGAGATGCAGTAAAACAACGGGCGCATGGCGCGCCCGCAGGGATCAGTTGCCCAGACCGCGACCCGCGTCTTTGGCTTCGATCAGTTCGATTTTATAACCGTCTGGATCTTCAACAAAAGCGATCACAGTGGTGCCGCCTTTAACCGGACCCGCTTCACGGGTGACGTTACCGCCGTTGCTGCGGATACGCTCGCAGGCTTCGGCCGCGTTATCCACTTCCAGCGCGATATGGCCGTAAGCGTTGCCCAGGTCGTAGCTCTCAACGCCCCAGTTATAGGTGAGTTCGATAACGGCTTCGTCGCTCTCAGGACCGTAACCGACAAACGCCAGAGAGTATTTGTACTCCGGGTTTTCGCTGGTACGCAGCAGGGTCATGCCCAGTACGTTGGTGTAGAACTCGATGGAACGTTGCAGGTCGCCAACGCGCAGCATGGTGTGAAGTAGGCGCATAGTATCCTCTTAGCTTTTTATCATCTTGAACAGAAACGATGTTTTAGTATAGCGGCGAATTGTCGCCGCTATCAATGAAGGGATTATAAAGAAGGGTAATCGGTATAACCTTCCGCGCCGCCGCCGTAGAAGCTCTCCGGACGCTGCGGGTTCAGCTCAGCTTTACGCTCCAGGCGTGCCACCAGATCCGGGTTGGCGATGTAGGCGCGGCCAAAGGCCACGGCATCAATCAGCCCCTTGTTGATCAGATCTTCTGCTTTTTCCGGCGTATACGCGCCTGCACCGATGATCACGCCCGGGAAGCGGTCGCGCACTTTCTGGCGGAAGGCGTCGGTGTATGGCTCACCACCCGCCCAGTCTGGCTCGGACATGTGCAGGTAGGCGATGCCGCGTTTAGCCAGCTCTTCGATCAGATACAGCGCGTCCGCTTCTTCGTTCGGGCCGTTATCGACGTTCTGGAAGGAGCCGATTGGCGAGACGCGGATCCCGATGCGATCGGCGCTCCATTCGTTTGAAACAGCATCAATCACTTCCAGCACCAGACGGGCGCGGTTCTCTACGCTGCCGCCATACTGATCGGTACGCTGGTTAGAAGACGGTGACAGGAACTGGTGCAGCAGATAGCCATGGGCACCGTGCAGCTCGACCAGGTCGAAACCGGCTTCACGGGCATTGGCGACGGCCTGGCGGAAGTCGTTGACGATGCCAGGGATCTCGTCCAGCTCCAGCGCGCGCGGCGTGGTGGTATCAACGCGGATCGCGTGGCCATTTTCATCGCGCAGGGAGGTGCGGGTTCCCGCGTTGAGGGCAGAGGCCGAAACCGGTGCCTCGCCGCCAGGCTGGATGCTGCTGTGCGAGATGCGGCCGGTGTGCCACAGCTGGACCGCGATGCGGCCGTCTTCGGCGTGCACGCCGTCGGTGATCTTCTTCCACGCCGCGATCTGCTCCGGGCTGTGCAGGCCAGGTGCGCCGGCATAGCCTTTGGCCTGGGCGGAGATCTGAGTGGCTTCAGAGATGATCAGACCCGAGCTGACGCGCTGGCGATAGTATTCGCCCATCAGTGGGGTGGGGATATCGCCCGGCTCAATGCTGCGCAGACGCGTAAGCGGTGCCATAAAGACGCGGTTTGGTGCAACGATCGCGCCCACTTTAAGCGGGGTGAAGAGTTTTTCGGCTGACATAGTGGCTCCTGAGTAGACCGGTCGTCTAGTAATTCATGAAATAAAAACGCCTGTTAAAGGCCAGGCGTAGCAATGATGTTTTTAACATGGTCCAGCGCGCTCTCCAGCGGCAGCGCACTGCGGGACATTTTGGCCTGCAGATTGGCGCCCAGCCACAGAGAGTAGAGCACCTGCGCCTGAGTGAGCGGTTCGCCAGTGAAAGCGAGTGACTTCTCATCCCGGCCTTTCGCCAGCGCCTGCGCCAGCAGGGTGATCACACCCGTGGCCCCTTTATCCATCGCGGTGCGCATATCTTCGGAGAGATCGCACACCTCGGCAGAGAGTTTTACCGTCAGACAGCCGCTGATAATGCCCTGGGCACAAAACTGGGCCAGCGTCTCCTGATAATAAGCCAGAACACGATCCCGACAGTTGCCCTCGCCGCTGGCGAAATGCGCCGCCAGGCGCTGATGGTAACCCGCATAGTGGCGCTCCAGCAGCGCCACGCCAAACGCCTCTTTAGAGCGGAAGTAGTGATAGAACGACCCCTTCGGCACATCGGCGGTTTTCAGCAGCTCGCTCAGCCCCATTCCGGTAAACCCGCGGTGCATGCAGAGCCGCTCCCCGGTTGCCAGAAGGTGTTCGCGTGTATCGTGTTCAGTATGCTTATTCATGTCGTCAATGTAGTAGACCAATCGGTCTAATGCAAGCCTTATATGCGACGACAGTGGCTGAGCAGATCCATTTCCGGCTGATAGACCGACGTCTGGATGTTCATCATTCCCAGCATCGTGGAGAACAGATTGTCCTGCGAGACCGTCTCTTTTGCCGCCTGGTCGTGCAGACACTGCTCATCAACGCCGAAGCTCTGTTGGTAGTTTTTTGACAGCCAGAACATAAACGGAATATGGGTCTGCTGCTCCGGGGCCAGCAGGTACGGCGTGCCGTGCAGATACAGGCCATTTTCCCCCAGCGATTCGCCATGATCCGAGAGATAGACCAGCGCCGTGTTCATCGTTCCCTGACGAGCTTTCAGGGCATCGATGGTTCTGCTCACCACGCTGTCGGTATACAGAATGGTATTGTCGTAGGTATTCATCAGCGCCTGATGATCGCAGTCCTGGATCTCATTGGTGTCGCAGGTTGGGGTAAAGCGACGGTACTGCGCCGGATAACGTTGATAGTAGGCCGGGCCGTGGCTGCCCATCAGGTGGATAACCAGTACCGTATCCTGTTTCAGGCCATCCAGCGTCTCATTCAGGCGGTAAAGGTCAACGTCATCGATGCAGGATTTATCCTTACAGAACTGATCCAGCTTCCACTGGGTCATGTCGGTGTGGGGAATGCGGTTGCAGGCGCCTTTACAGCCCCCATCGTTATCCCGCCACAGTAGGTTGATCCCGGCGTGATTCAGCACATCCATTAACCCTTCCTGATGGTGCGCCAGGTCGGCATCATATTTTTTCCGCGGCATTCCCGAAAACATGCATGGCACCGAGACGGCGGTTTCGGTGCCGCAGGAGGAGGCCTGCGGGAAGTTAATCACATTCTCTTTTTTCAGCTCAGGGTTGGTCTCACGGTGGTAACCGTTCAGGGAGTAGTTCTCCGCCCGGGAGGCTTCCCCGATCACCAGCACCAGCACGGTCTTTTTCTGCTCCGCCAGCAGCACCGGGCCTTTACGGGCATCTTCACCGAGGCGGATTAAGGTCTGATCGCCGGCGAACCAGCGGGCCTTGCTGTATTTGGCGATGGCGCTGACGTAGTTAGCCGGCGTGACCATTTTGACGATGCCTTTGTTATTGCGGAACAGCGAGGCGTAGTCCTTATAAAAGACCGCCGCCACCAGAATAATCACCACTGTGCTTCCGAGAATGGCCGCGAGACGCATTAACAGGATCTGCCACCACTTACCAGGGCGAATGCGGATCATTGCCAGCACGCTGGCAGGTACCAGCCCGGCGACAGCCAGCCACAGCACCAGCTGCGGGGTGACCAGCGCCGTGGCCTCCTGGGAGTTGGTCTCAAAAACGTTGACCATCATGTTCTGGTCGATTACCGCGCCGTAGGTAAACATAAACCAGGTCGCTGCCGCGCAGCCGAGGGTTAGCAGCACCAGCAACGGTTTGCGGATCAGCGGGATATTCAGGATGCTGAATACAATCACCCAGCCGCAAAACAGCACCAGCGGCACGGTGAGGGCGAAGAGCACGTCATGCAGTCGGGCGGGGGAGATCACCTGCCAGCTGCGATGAATAAACAGGGCATTTAACAGCGTAAATAAGAGGGCACAGCCCAGCGTGAATCTTGTATCGTTACACTGTAACTTTTTTAAGGTGATCATCATCATTAAGCCTGCATCGTATTGATGAGGCGAGTATAGGGAGCGAAGATTAGTGAAACCTTAATGCCACAATTCTGTGATTGACGCCTTGCGTTACCCCGGCTTAAGGTCTTCACTTTACTCATTCTTGGGTGTCGGGAGGGTCGTGTGGCTGAACAACTGGAGTTCTTTCCCGTCCAGAGTCCCTGCCGGGGTATCTGCCAGTCTGACGAGCGGGGATTCTGTCGCGGCTGCATGCGCAGTCGGGAAGAGCGTTTTAACTGGCAATCCTTTAGCGATGCCCAGAAGCAGGAGGTCCTGCGCCTGTGTCGTCAGCGTCTGTTGCGTAAATTACGCGCAAACAAAGCCCCCGAAAGCGAAGAACCGCAGCAACCCTCACTTTTTTAGCGCCGCGAATGCGTATACTCTTCCCAGACTTTTTTTAAGGAAATTGCTATGGTTCAGCGTATTACCCTTGCCCCGCAGGGCCCTGAGTTTTCTCGTTTTGTGATGGGTTACTGGCGTCTGATGGACTGGAACATGTCCGCCCAACAGCTGGTCAGCTTTATTGAACAACATCTTGATCTGGGGATCACCACCGTAGACCATGCCGATATCTACGGCGGCTACCAGTGTGAAGCGGCCTTCGGTGAGGCCATGAAGCTCTCTCCCGCGCTGCGTCAGCGGATGGAGATCGTCACCAAATGCGGCATTGCCACCACGGCCAAACCAGAGCATGCCCTCGGTCACTACATTACCGACCGCGACCACATCATCAGCAGTGCAGAGCAGTCCCTTACCAATCTGGCCACCGATTATCTTGACCTGCTGCTGATCCATCGCCCGGATCCGCTGATGGATGCCGACGAGGTTGCTGAAGCCTTCCTCGCCCTGCACCAGAGCGGCAAGGTGCGCCATTTCGGCGTGTCCAACTTTACCCCGGCGCAGTTTGCCCTGCTCCAGTCGCGTCTGCCGTTCACCCTGTCGACCAACCAGGTCGAAATATCACCGGTATACCAGCCACTGCTGCTGGACGGGACTCTCGATCAGCTCCAGCAGCTGCGCATCCGGCCGATGGCCTGGTCCTGCCTCGGCGGCGGTCGTCTGTTTAATGACGACTCCTTCCAGCCGCTTCGTGATGAACTCGCTCAGGTCGCCCAGGAGCTGAATGCCGAAACCATCGAGCAGGTGGTGTACGCCTGGATTTTACGTCTACCGTCGCAGCCGCTGCCGATTATCGGTTCCGGTAAAATCGAACGGGTGCGTTCAGCCCTGGCGGCAGAGCAGCTGCAGATGACGCGCCAGCAGTGGTTCCGCATCCGTAAAGCCGCGCTGGGTTACGACGTGCCGTAATTCCGTATTTATCTGACTTTCCGGTGAAATTCTTGCCCCTGGTATAAACTTAAGGGGCAAAAAATAACCGAAGGAGGTCATATGAAGCGTTTTACTCTGGCAGCGTTGACGCTGGTGGTCTGCGCAGGTGCGCAGGCTGCCAGTGAAGAAGTAAAGATGAACCTCGTCACCTCTGGGGGGATTGGCCAGTCCATCGGGACGGTGAAAATTACCGAAACGGATAAAGGCCTCGAGTTTTCCCCCGATCTCAAAGCCCTCCCGCCGGGCGAACACGGTTATCACGTCCACGCCAAAGGCTCCTGCGAACCCGCCATGAAAGAGGGTAAACCTTCCGCCGCTGAGGCTGCGGGCGGGCACCTCGATCCCCAGAACACCGGCAAGCATGAAGGGCCGGAAGGCATGGGCCACCTCGGCGATCTCCCCGCGCTGGTGGTCAATAACGACGGAAAAGCCACCGACCCGGTGGTTGCGCCGCGCCTGAAAAAGCTGGATGAGGTCAAAGGTAAAGCTCTGATGATCCATGTTGGCGGCGACAACATGTCCGATCACCCTAAACCGCTTGGCGGTGGTGGGGCGCGTTACGCCTGCGGCGTAATTTGATCGCTTAAGGTGCCCGGAGCGGGCGCCTGTTCCAGCTGGGACAGCGAGCAGTGCAGGCGCCAGATCAGGGCCGCCAGCTCCTGACCGGCTGGTTGCGAATGACGCCCAAGTACATCGCAGATGCGCTGTAGCTCATCAAGGGTGGCGGCCAGCGGCCGCTGCTGTACCCCGCGTTCGCTCATGATATCGCGCAGTAACGACACCGCGACATCCCGCACCTGTGCCAGTGGATCGGAGCGAGTCTCCCAGTCGCGCAGCTGCCACACCACGTGGCTGCAGTTGAGCAGCACTACGCCCCAGCGCAACAGCCAGCGGCGCGAGAGCGCATCCTGACTGCTGTTAAGCTGGCTCACATGGTGATAGACCAGCGATTCATAACCATTTTCACTCAGCTGCGGTTTACGACTGAGCTGATCGACAAATCCCCGCCGCAGCTCGCGGATGTGACGGCGGCTTTTCCGTTCATCCGAGCCTGGACGTAATACCGCAAAGGCCAGCCACGTCAGCCCTACGCCAAGAATTTTTGCCAGATCGTCATTCAGGAAATCGGCAAAGTCATACACCGGCGGGTTGGTCACTGAAATAAACGATCCCATAAAGACGATCAGCTGTCCCCACAGTCCGGCGAGCGCGGGCATCTGCAGCTTCAGCAGCTGCATGGTGGTCAGCAACGGGAACAGGAACAGCAGGAACAGCCACAGATCGGAGATCTGCACCATCAGGCCAAATTTGACCACAAAGCTGAACAGCGAGAGCAGGATCAGGGTGCGCAGCAGCAGCGTCAGAGAGTTGAAAGGCGAGGCCGCCACCGAGTACAACACGCTGCTGATCGCCGCCAGCGTCAGGGCTGCTCCCCCGGCGTCCCACTGGGCGGTAATGGTCCATGCACCCACCAGGCTCAGAGCGCAAAAGGTACGAAAGCCGCTCCACAGCGCCTCCAGGTTATCGGTATGCCGGGCCAGTGCCGGGCTGCGCGGGACGGCGAACTCCGTCACCGGGGTGGCCGTTTCAACTGCCTTTATCCAGCGACTGCTGCGCAAATAGAGGCGGCAGAAATAGCGCAGCCGCTGCCAGACGGCACGATGGCGATAGTCGCCGTCAGCACCCGGGTTGAGCGGAGCGATGATGCGAGCCAGGGTATAGAAATCGGCATCGGGCCGGGCGAGGGCGGCCAGCAGCTGATCGATGACCTCCCGGGTCTGTGCCGGTGGGTCAGGCCAGTTCAGCAGCATACGGCGCAGGCTGGAGATAGCGCTGGTCATCCGCAGCTGCTGGTGGAGCAGATAGTTGAGCAGGGCATTTTGCCGACGGAAACGGTAGTGACTCCAGAAGGCCTGAATTCGCAGCAGGTTCATGGTCAGGATCTGGGCGATGACCTTCTCATGGGCCAGACGAATGGCATCGTTGCTGTCGGGCTGCCACAGCAGGCTGGCGTGCTCCAGCAGCCGGGCGTGCATCGCTTTCAGGGCGCTGATAAGGGCGGTACCGTCGGAAGTGCTGGGCAGGATCATCATCATCACCCCGCCGCTCAGGATGCCGATAATGACTTCACACACGCGCGCCTGGGCAATATCCCACAGCTGGGTCATGTCGATAATATCGATCACCGGGAAGGCGATGATCGCCGCGGTGTAACCGGCCAGCTGAAAGGCGTAGGCGACGTTATTGCTGAAATGGGCGCAGGCCCAGGTGCAGATCGCCAGCCAGGCCGCCATACTGAACAGAAACAGCCACGGGTCGTTAAGCGTATGTCCGGCAATGATCAATGCCGCGGTGGCCCCCAGCAGGCTGCCCGCCACCCGGCCAAGGCTTTTACTGATCACCCCTCCGACGGTGGGGAAGCTGACCACCGCCGCCGAGGTCATCGCCCAGTAGGGTTCATCCAGGTTGAGACAATAGGCGACGGTGAGTGCCAGGCACATCGCAATCCCGTTGCGCAGGGCATAGCGCCACTGCGCCGGGGTCGCCTTGAGCCACGGCAGGTTGCGCCAGGATAATGCGGGCACACTCACCGGGCGCGTCCGATGGAGACGGTGCAGGTGGTGCCGGAGACCAGCGTCAGGTCCGTCGGCAGCTGGTCAAAGGCGATGCGCACCGGGATGCGCTGCGCCAGCCGCACCCAGGGAATGTTGGGTTTAACGTCGGGGACCAGCCCTGAATCGGTCTCCACGCTCTGATCGTAGATGGCGCGTCCGATACTGGACACATGCCCCTGTAACCTTTTCGAGCCGCTGTAGAGTACGATTTGCGCCGGGGCGCCCTCGCGGATATGCCGGAGTTTGGTCTCCTCAAAATAGCCCACCACATAGAATGAATGGCTGTCGACGAGGGCGAAAACTGGCTGACCGGTAGACGCGTAATCGCCCGGGCGGGTAGAAAGATTGGTGACCCAGCCATCAACCGGGGCTTTGACCACCGTCTGGGTCAACTGCCACTGGGCCTGCTTGAGGGTGGCTTCGGCCACGGCCACGCTGGCCTGCATCGCTTTGACGTTGATATTGGCGGTATCCAGATCTTCTGCAGAGATATAGTTGCGGGAAAGATGGCGGCGGCGGTTGGCTTCGTTATTGGCTTTCGCCAGATCGGACTGGGATTTCGCCAGCTGCGCTTCAGCATTGAGGACCGCGATGTGATAGGGAGTCTCATCGATATAAAACAGCACGTCACCGGCATGAACGAACTGGTTGTCTTTGACCTGCAGCCGGGTAATGGTGCCGGACACCTGCGGCGTCACGCTAACTTGCTCGGCGCGTACCTTGCCGTCACGGGTCCAGGGCGACTGCATATAATAATTCCATAACCACCAGCCCGCGATCACCGCCAGGGCCAGAACGAGTAAGGATGAGAAATATTTAATGGTTTTCACAGGTATCGTCACCACACAATCAACAGAGCCAGACTCAGGCACACCGCGAGCACAAACAGCGAAAGATCCATCAACATCGGATGCCAGATTTCACCGGAATAGATCCAGTCGCGCAACAAGCGGTGGGTGACAAGCCAGATTAGAAAACCCAGCATTACCGCCTTGAATAAGGGAGGAAAGTAAACCGAGGCGCCGACAATCAGATCCTGAAGCGGTAACCCCGTGGCGTTAAACGTGAAATTCACGAGCCGGTTCCTTTGCATTGGGGGAAGTGACTAAAAGTAGCCGCATATCGCCCGGGGGCGTCTTAACTCAATGTAAAGCAGAGAGTCATTTTGTTTTTATCCAGTATTGCATTTGTTTTGGCAATATAAATGCTGCACACTATTCTAAAATCAGTATCATAACTTAGCAAGCTAATTATAAGGAGATGAAATTGGAATCGCCACTAGGTTCTGATCTGGCAAGGTTAGTACGCATCTGGCGTGCTCTGATTGACCATCGCCTGAAACCTCTGGAGTTGACACAGACGCATTGGGTCACGCTGCATAATATCCATCAGCTGCCACCCGACCAGTCACAGATCCAACTGGCAAAAGCGATTGGCATTGAGCAGCCATCACTGGTACGCACGCTCGACCAACTGGAAGAGAAGGGGCTGATTTCGCGTCAGACCTGCGCCAGCGATCGTCGCGCCAAGCGGATTAAACTTACCGAGAAAGCCACGCCGATTATCACTGAGATGGAAGCCGTGATCTGCAAAACGCGCGGTGAAATCCTCGCCGGGATCAGCCCGGCTGAACTGGAACTGCTGATCTCGCTGGTCGCCCGGCTTGAAAGCAATATCCACGAGCTGCAATCCCGTGACTAACCTCTAAAAAGCCTTGCGAACGCAAGGCTTTTTCTTTACTGAAACACCACCACCCGGTTACGCCCGGTCTCTTTCGCCTCGTACATCGCCTTATCTGCGCATTCAACGCACGCTTCCGCGCTGGTTTCCGGCGAGGTGGCGGTAAACACGCCCATACTGATGGTAACAGGCTCGGGGAGTTGTCCTTCTGAGCTGGCTTTGTCAACGCTGCTCAGTTTTAACCGTATCCGCTCTGCAACCTGGCGGGCTGCGTCGGAAGAGGTATGGGTTAACATCAGGACAAACTCCTCCCCGCCAATACGCGCCGCAATGTCCTGGGGGCGTACCGAATCCATCAGCAGCTGGGAGACAAACTGCAGCACTTTGTCCCCCTGTAGATGCCCGTAGTTGTCGTTAATACGCTTAAACCGATCGAGATCGCTGACGATAACCGAGACCGGGTGGTTATCACTGGCCGTGCGCAGCGACTGGTTCAACGCGTCGTAAAAATAGCTACGATTGTAGAGACGGGTAAGGGGATCGCGAATCGAGTTCTGGTAAGACTGCTGGTACTTCAGATGCGAGTTGCGATAGAGATTAAATACGTCATACAGCAGGACGAAAATAATCAGCAGAGTGGCGACGGTTTCAAATAACCGGGCGCGATACCAGGTAATATCTTCCGCGTGACCGCCCAGAAACAGCATCGCCAGCGTCACGATATAGCAGACGCAGATAAAATTACCTCCGACCCAGAACATATTGCGCACGCGGGTAATAATCATCAGGATAGCTAATGAAACAATCCAGACGAGGAGTAAGGCAACGCTTATCGCCTCTTTCCACAGCAGCATATATTGCCGGGTTTCATTATCCACCAGATCTAATGATAACAAAGGCGAAAAGCTGGAATATAGCCAGGCCAGGATCACTATCACGGCAGTATAAATAGCTGCCCCAACAATAACGGCCAGGTGAAACGTCCGGGTGAGCGGTCTGGTACGTATAAAATAGAGCAGGGCCGAAGCAATAAACATTACCGCCATTAACAGATGACGAAACGTAAAGAAGATCATCGCGTCGTTGTAGTTCACAACGTTGAACTGATGCTGGTCCAGCCATGCCGGGTAGCTGGAGAGCGTCCCTACCATCAGCATAGCGGAACCGACATAGGCGAAAGCAAACGCGATCAGATATAAGCGCTGTCTGTCACACCAATATTTCATAACCATAAAGCAGGCAATAAAGAGATGAAAGACCAGTAAAAATATGGTCAGCATCGGAAATAAAAGCGGTGAAAATGAGGTGACCTTGTCTTCCAGTCCGGTAAACAGAAAATGTAAAATTCCGATAACAATAATGCATCCCAGCCAAAACTGGACGTAGTTATTCTTTATATAACGGCTCATCGAAACCCTGGATGTTGTGTGTTAGTAATAAATAGAAAAAGAGGGTTTGCGAATAGTCTCATGAACACAGGGGGAATACTTTGCGCAGGAGCAAGAGAAGCGGATGTTAATTATATGTTTGCTGAATGTATTGTGTAAATATATTCAGTGCAGTGTTATATAGTGTAAATGGACGTGGTCATAGGACCACGCCCATAATGTCATTAACGCGGGGAGACGGTAACCTGGCTGCCATTGCTTGCCAGCACGACACGTTGACCAGCGGCAAATTTGGTGTTGCCCTGTTTCTGCACCACCATAATGGTGTTGCCGTCGTCTTTGCGGATTTCTAACTCAACGCCCTGGGATTTGTTCATCGAACCCTGAACGCCCTGACCGGCAACGCCACCGGCGACGGCGCCTGCCGCAGTTGCCAGGGAACGGCCCGTACCGCCGCCCACGGTGTTACCGAGGAAGCCACCCAGTACCGCACCGCCAAGAGCACCGATCACGTTGTTCTCATCACCACCCTGAATCTGCACCGGGCGAGTGTTCACAATGGTGCCGTAGGTGACTTGCTGTACCTGCTTCGCCTCAGATGCACTGTAAACATCCCCGGAGAGGGAGCTATCATTAACACAGCCAGCCAGAGTGAATCCAACCAGCGAAACGGCCAGTACACGTAAAATCATTTGAATCTCCTGTTCACCAAAAAACGCTCTGTGAGCATCCGTTATGGCTAAATTATATGGCATCAGGTGCCATAGATCCTATCTTCGCCTAAACAATAGGAGAATAGTACTTGATTCTGGCTTAACCAGATATAAACAGGCTCTGAGTTCACCCCACATCCGATGAGGATAATTCCTGGAATGACCGTTACGTCCAGGTATTGTTAAAAAGTATTATCGCGTCATGGAATTGATGCCGGGTTTATGGTGGAGTGGGCCATCAACCCAGCGGAGTAAGGAAAACGGATGAAATCGGGTCGCTATATTGGCGTAATGTCAGGAACCAGTCTGGATGGCGTGGATGTTGTTCTCGCAGCTATCGACGAGAATATGGTGGCGCAGCAGGCAAGCCTGAGCTGGCCCATTCCCCAGCAAACCAAACAAGCGATCCTGAATATCTGCCAGGGACAACAGCTGACGCTGTCGCAGCTGGGTCAACTGGATACGCAGCTGGGCCGTCTGTTCGCTGATGCCGTGCTGGCGCTGATGAAACAGGAAGATCTGCGCCCTCAGGATGTGGTGGCGATTGGCTGTCACGGGCAAACCGTCTGGCATGAGCCGGTGGGCGATGCGCCTCATACTCTGCAGATTGGGGATAACAACCAGATTGTGGCCAAAACCGGGGTGACGGTGGTGGGTGACTTCCGCCGCCGGGATATGGCCCTTGGCGGGCAGGGCGCGCCGCTGGTGCCAGCCTTCCACCAGGCGCTGCTTGCGCACCCGACGGAGCGCCGCATGGTGCTTAACATTGGCGGGATCGCCAATCTCTCCTTATTGATCCCCGGGCAGCCGGTACGCGGGTTCGACACCGGGCCGGGAAATATGCTGATGGATGCCTGGATCTGGCGTCAGTCGGGCAAACCCTACGATAAAGATGCCCAGTGGGCCTGCAGCGGCAAGGTTATTATCCCCCTGCTGCAAAGCATGCTGTGCGATCCCTATTTTGCCGCTCCGGCACCAAAAAGCACCGGCCGCGAGTATTTCAATTACGGCTGGCTGGAACGCCAGCTGGCGAACTTCCCGGGCCTGGCGCCGCAGGACGTGCAGGCCACGCTGGCAGAGCTCACCGCCGTCTCCGTATCCGAACAGGTATTGCTGAGTGGCGGCTGCGATCGTCTGCTGGTGTGTGGGGGCGGCAGCCGTAACCCGCTGCTGATGGCGCGGCTGGCCGGACTGCTGCCGGGCACGGAGGTAAGTAGCACCGACAAGGCCGGGATCAGCGGCGATGATATGGAAGCGCTGGCCTTCGCCTGGCTGGCGTGGCGAACGGTGGCGGGTCTACCGGGAAATCTCCCTTCCGTGACTGGCGCGCGGGAAGCCAGCGTGTTAGGTGCTGTTTTTCCAGCCAATCCGCGGCAAAATCAGAGTTAACCGAATTTCGCTTAAAGGCGCACTGGGTAGAATGACACGAAAAAACGGGAGGGCGTTCGCGCCCTCCGGGACCAGGAAAGTCTTCGGAACTCACCCATGAAAAAACTGCTTCTTGCTTTAACCCCCTTCCTGCTGGCGAGCTGTAGCGTCTACAACCAGTTTGTTGAGCGCATGCAAACCGACTCCCTGGCGTACCAGTGCGACGAAAAGCCGCTCACCGTGAAGCTCAACAATCCCCGTCAGGAAGTCAGTTTCGTCTATGACAACAAACTGCTGACGCTTAAGCAGGGGATGTCTGCCTCCGGCACCCGCTACAGCGACGGCGTCTATGTGTTCTGGTCGAAGGGCGACAGCGCGACGGTCTACAAGCGCGATCGCGTTGTGCTGAACAATTGTCAGATCGAAAATCCGAAGCGTTGAGATTTTGCAGGGGGCGGCGCACAATAGCGTCACCCATTGTCAATGTCAGCTAACGCCATGTCAGATAACGACGAATTGCAGAACATCGCGCACCTCAGGCGCGAATACACCAAAGGCGGCCTGCGTCGCCAGGATCTCCCCGCCGAGCCGCTGGTGCTGTTTGAGCACTGGCTGAAACAGGCCTGTGACGCCCGGCTGGCCGATCCCACCGCGATGGTGGTGGCGACGGTCGACGAACAGGGTCAACCTTACCAGCGCATTGTGTTGCTCAAGCACTACGACGAGAAAGGGCTGGTGTTCTACACCAACCTCGGCAGCCGCAAAGCGCACCACCTCGAAAACAACCCGCGCATCAGTCTGCTCTTCCCCTGGCATATGCTGGAGCGTCAGGTGATGGTCACCGGCACCGTTGAACGCCTCTCCACCCTGGAAGTGGTGAAGTATTTCCACAGCCGTCCACGCGACAGCCAAATTGGGGCCTGGGTCTCGAAGCAGTCGAGCCGCATTTCGGCCCGCGGCGTGCTGGAGAGCAAATTCCTCGAGCTGAAACAGAAGTTCCAGCAGGGCGAAGTGCCCCTGCCGAGTTTCTGGGGCGGTTTCCGTGTCTCTGTCCAACAGATGGAGTTCTGGCAGGGCGGTGAGCACCGCCTTCACGACCGCTTTTTATACCAGCGCGAGAACAGCGCGTGGAAAATCGATCGTCTGGCCCCTTAATCCCCTAAATTTGTTCTTTTAAGCGCTGGTACAACGGGTGTCAGCGCTTTATTCTATGTACCTTTCGCGTCTGGCGAAAAGTCGTGTACCGGCAGAGGTGCAGTCGTTTTATACATGGAGAATTTGATGGCAAGCAGTAACTTGATTAAACAATTGCAAGAGCGGGGGCTGGTAGCCCAGGTGACGGACGAGGAAGCGTTAGCAGAGCGACTGGCGCAAGGCCCGATCGCGCTCTATTGCGGCTTCGATCCTACCGCCGACAGCTTGCATTTGGGGCATCTTGTTCCATTGTTATGCCTGAAACGCTTCCAGCTGGCAGGTCATAAACCTGTGGCGCTGGTGGGCGGCGCAACGGGTCTGATTGGCGATCCGAGCTTTAAAGCCGCCGAGCGTAAACTGAATACGGCAGACACCGTGCAGGAGTGGGTGGATAAGATCCGCAAACAGGTTGCCCCGTTCCTCGATTTCGACTGTGGTGAAAACTCCGCGATCGCTGCCAACAACTACGACTGGTTTGGCGGCATGAACGTGCTGACCTTCCTGCGTGATATCGGCAAGCACTTCTCCGTTAATCAGATGATCAACAAAGAAGCGGTGAAACAGCGCCTGAACCGTGACGACCAAGGTATCTCGTTCACCGAGTTCTCTTACAACCTGCTGCAGGGTTATGACTTCGCCTGCCTGAACAACCTGCACGGCGTGTCGCTGCAGATTGGCGGCTCCGATCAGTGGGGTAATATCACCTCCGGTATCGACCTGACCCGTCGTCTGCACCAGAACCAGGTCTTCGGTCTGACCGTACCGCTGATCACCAAAGCCGACGGCACCAAATTCGGTAAAACCGAAGGCGGCGCGGTATGGCTCGATCCGAAGAAAACCAGCCCGTACAAGTTCTACCAGTTCTGGATCAACACCGCAGATGCTGACGTCTATCGCTTCCTGAAGTTCTTCACCTTTATGGATCTGGAAGAGATCAACGCGCTGGAAGAAGAAGACAAGAACAGCGGCAAAGCCCCGCGCGCCCAGTACGTGCTGGCGGAGCAGGTCACGAAGCTGGTGCACGGTGAAGAGGGCCTGGCGGCCGCGAAGCGCATTACCGCCAGTCTGTTCAACGGTACCCTGAGCGATCTGAGCGAAGCTGACTTCGAACAGCTGGCGCAGGATGGCGTGCCGATGGTTGAGATGGAGAAAGGGGCAGACCTGATGCAGGCGCTGGTAGACTCCGGGCTGCAGCCGTCCCGTGGTCAGGCGCGTAAAACTATCGCCTCGAACGCTATCACCATCAACGGCGAAAAACAGTCCAACGAGGAGTATACCTTCGTGGACAGCGATCGCCTGTTTGGCCGCTACACCTTACTGCGTCGCGGCAAAAAGAATTACTGTCTGATCTGCTGGAAGTAATCATAAAAGCACAGGGGCATGGGAAACCATGCCCCTTTATTTTTTCAGGGTTGTGGTAAGAAAATGAAGAATATCCTCGCCATCCAGTCCCACGTCGTGTTTGGGCATGCTGGCAACAGCGCCGCGGAATTTCCGATGCGTCGTCTCGGGGCCAACGTCTGGCCATTAAATACCGTTCAGTTCTCCAACCATACGCAATACGGTAAGTGGACCGGTTGCGTGATGCCGCCTGCTCATCTGACAGAGATTGTCCAGGGCATCGCGGAGATCGACAAACTCAAAACCTGTGACGCCGTGCTGAGTGGCTATCTGGGTTCAGCCGAGCAGGGCGAGCATATTCTGGGCATTGTTCGACAGGTGAAGGCGGCCAATCCGGCGGCGAAATACTTCTGCGATCCGGTGATGGGTCACCCGGAAAAGGGCTGCATCGTGGCCCCCGGCGTTGCGGAGTTTCATGTTCGTCATGCCTTACCGGCCAGCGACATCATCGCCCCGAATCTTATTGAGCTGGAGATCCTCTGCGAGCATCCGGTCAACAGCGTGGAAGAGGCTATTGCGGCGTCACGGGAACTGATTGCTCAGGGCCCGGAGATCGTACTGGTGAAGCACCTGGCCCGCGCCGGGATCAGCCCGGACCGCTTTGAGATGCTGCTGGTGACGAAAGACGAAGCCTGGCACATCAGCCGTCCGCTGGTGGATTTCGGTAGCCGTCAGCCGGTGGGTGTCGGGGATGTGACCAGCGGCCTGCTGCTGGTGAAACTGCTGCAGGGGGCAACGGTGCGTGATGCGCTGGAGCACGTCACGGCAGCGGTGTATGAGATTATGATCGCCACGAAAAATATGCAGGAGTATGAGCTGCAGGTGGTGGCCGCTCAGGACCAGATTGCGAAGCCGGAGCACCTCTTTAGCGCGACCCAGCTTTGACATTAATGCCCGGCGGCGCTGCGCTTGCACGGGCCTGGAAAACCGTAGGCCGGGTAAGCGTCAGCGCCACCCGGCAAAAACTTACTTCAACCCTTCCGCTTCCAGCGCTGCCGCCACGGCAGGACGCTCCGCCATACGCTGCATGTACGCATCGATATGGCTCAACCCTTCCATATTCAGCTTCACGGCTTTTGCCCAGCGCAGAACGGTAAACAGATAGGCATCGGCAATGGTAAAGCGTTGACCGCAAATCCACTGCTCGTCTTTCAGGGACTCGTTCACATACTGCAGCTTTTTCTCCAGCAGGGCGCGAACGGTCGGCTTGTACTCTTCCGGCGTATCCGGGCGGAACAGCGGGGTGAAGCCTTTGTGCAGCTCGGTGGCGATGTAGTTCATCCACTCAAGCGTCTTGTAACGCGCGATGCTGCCGGTCGGGGCCAGCAGCTGGCGATCTGCCACGCCATCCGCCAGGTATTGCATGATCGCCACCCCTTCGGTCAGCAGGGTGCCGTCTTCCAGCAGCAGGGCCGGGACCTGGCCTTTAGGATTCACCGCGAAAAAATCATCGCCGTTTTCCAGACGCTTCTTCATCAGATCCACCCCGTTGAGGGTGAAGTCTTTACCGCTCTCGCGCAGCGTAATATGGGAGGCAAGAGAGCAGGCGCCTGGTTTATAGAACAGTTTCATCGGTCACTCCTGTTTACGTAGGTTTACTCTATGGTAGTGCGGCACAGAATAAAAAAAAAGCCGCTAACGCACAGTTAGCGGCTTCAATTCAGTCGTTTCCCGATGACATTACGCGGTCGCGGTTTTCGCTTTGGCGTCGATGTCGTCGTCCTGAGTCATGCGATTCAGTTTCGGTGCGATCAGCATCATCAGCACGGCGATAACCGCGGTGGCGATACCAATCTGCAGGAATACGTCGCCGTAAACATGCAGAGACTGCAGCGGATCGGTCACGTCGGACGGCACGGCCATCAGGTTCGCGATCTTACCGGCGATGATGGCGGCACCGGCAGTGGTCAGGAACCAGCTACCCATGATGAAGCCCATCAGACGCTGCGGAACCAGCTGCGCAACCATTGCCAGACCCAGACCGGAGATCATCAGTTCACCGATGGACTGCAGAGCGTAGCTCAGGATCAGCCAGTTGACGGAGACGATACCGGCGTCGCTGGCGAATTCCGCACCCAGCGGCAGCACCAGGAAGGCGCCAGAGCACAGCACCATACCCACCGCGAACTTGTGCGGCATTGGCAGACGGTCGCCCATCTTGTTGTAGATAGCGGCCAGAATCGGGCTACCAATCATGATCCAGAACGGATTCAGGGCCTGGAACTGCTCCGGTTCGAACGCGATACCGAGGATAGAGTGCTCAACGTTACGGATGGCGAAGAAGTTCAGCGAGGTTGGCATCTGGCTGTACAGGACGAAGAAGACAATTGCCTGAACCATCAGGATGAAGGCAACAATCATTTTACGACGCGCTGCGCCATGCATAGCGAAAGCTTCTTTCGCGAAGATGCAGACGATGCCCAGCGCAACCACGCCCAGCACCGCACGGGCGATACCCTGGTTGTGCAGCAGCCAGGTGGCAACGGCAACCAGAATGACAACCCCGACGATGGTCGCCAGCAGTTTGCCCATCTGTACCGGCGCGAAGTCAGGTTTGGAACCGTAGTCTTTCACCCAGCCGCGGCAGAACAGGAAGTTCACCACGGTGATCAGCATCCCGACGAAGCTCAGGGCAAACGCCACGCTCCAGCCGAATTTTGCTGCCAGCCACGGGGTCGCCAGCATAGAGAAGAAGGAACCGATGTTGATGGCCATGTAGTACATGGTGAATGCACCATCAAGACGTGGGTCATCTTTGTTGTAGCAGGTCGAGAGCAGGGACGATGGGTTCGCCTTGAACAGGCCGTTACCGACCGCGATGGTCGCCATACCCATATACACCACGCCGGCATCATGACCAGACCAGGCAACCAGACCGTAACCGATCGCCAGAACGATGGCGCCCAGCAGAATAACACGTTTGGTCCCCAGCACTTTATCGCCCAGCCAGCCGCCGATTGCGACCAGACCGTACACCAGAGCACTGAAAGAAGAGAACAGCGTGATGGAATCAGCTTCGGACATACCCAGTTGTTTAACCAGGTAAACCGCCATGATCCCTTGCAGACCGTAGTAACCAAAACGTTCCCACAGTTCAATGGAGAAAATGAGATAGAACGATTTCGGTTGTTTGAAAGCGTTAAGACTTACGCTTTCCTCAGCTGGTTTATTGTTTGCAGTAGACACATATACCTCTTTTTTTACATCCCATATTAACGGGGGTGTTCATAGCGTGATGACCGTAGTCCATCCGCTTTATAGTTATAGTGGGAGGGGAAACGGCGGGTAATGTTCACTATCCTGACCCGTCTGGCAAGGCATTTGTAATACTCTGTTACATATAACTCCAGCGCTATAATGCGCCAGAAACCTAAATGTTATTTAGCGTTAAATTTCACCGTTGCGTTGAAAGTGGTTTTTTTCACTATCTGTTAGCCGAAAAAGTGCGCAGGTGGCGATATGTTCTGCTGTAAAAGGTGTTATGCAGTGATATGGGCTAAGTTCTGAAATATATCCGGTCATATCTTCGGGTTATCAGGGTTGATTTCTCAATGCAATAAGGCTTTATCGGCATTTGCGATACATAAAATTAACACCGTGTGAACAGGGTGATCTCGATCACATTTATATAGAAAATTTCGCTGACGAAAAAACAATTAACCTGTTTGATTGTTATATAGCCGAACAATCCGCAAGGAAGGGAGTGTGGCTCAGGGGGAATGCCTGTAAAAGGTGTTATCAGCAGGAAGTCATACTTTGCGTAAGGAATATAGCGCATAAAAAAACCGTCGTAAGACGGTTTCAGAGGTCAGTTTTCTCTTTATATTCACAGAGATCTTCAATGATACAGGAGCCGCAGCGCGGTTTACGGGCGATACAGGTGTAGCGCCCGTGGAGGATTAGCCAGTGATGGCAGTCGACCTTAAACTCCGCCGGAACCACCTTCAGCAGCTTCTCTTCCACCAGTTCGACATTCTTGCCGGGGGCGAAGTTGGTGCGGTTACAGACGCGGAAGATATGGGTATCCACGGCGATGGTCGGCCAGCCGAAGGCGGTATTCAGCACCACGTTGGCGGTTTTACGCCCGACGCCGGGCAGGGCTTCCAGCGCAGCACGATCTTCCGGCACCTCGCCACCGTGCAGCTCCAGCAGCATGCGGCAGGTCTTGATCACGTTCTCGGCTTTGCTGTTAAACAGGCCGATGGTCTTGATATAGGACTTCACACCCTCTACGCCCAGCTCCAGCATCGCCTGCGGGGTGTTGGCGACGGGATAGAGCTTCGCAGTGGCTTTATTCACGCTCACGTCGGTGGCCTGCGCAGAGAGCAGGACCGCTATCAACAGCTCAAACGGCGAGGTAAAGCTCAGCTCGGTGGTCGGGTGCGGGTTGTTATCCCGCAGGCGCTGCAAAATGGTTAAACGCTTCTCTTTGTTCATGAGGCCTTCTCAGGGATCCCTTCCTCTACGCTGCGTGCAGCAGCGCGGCGCTTACGTTTCTCATCTATCAGGTATTTTACCGCCAGCATCATGCCGAGGCCAATAAACGCGCCCGGCGGCAGCATCGCCAGCAGGAATGGGGTATCGGTGTGGAACACCTCAATGCGCAGCGATTTCGCCCAGCCGCCCAGCAGCGCGTCTGCGCCGTCGAACAGGGTGCCGTTGCCGAGGATTTCACGCATCGAGCCCAGCACGAACATTGCCCCGGTTGCCCCCATGCCGATGGAGAAACCATCGAGGGCCGAAATCAGCGGATCGTTCTTCACCGCAAAGGCTTCGGCGCGACCCACCACGATGCAGTTGGTCACGATCAGCGGGATAAAGATCCCCAGCGACTGATAAAGGCCAAAGGCGTAGGCGTTAATCAACATCTGCACGACGCTCACCACCGAAGCGATGATCATCACGTAGATCGGAATACGAATTTCTGACGGCGTCCAGCGACGCAGGGCGGAGATCGACAGGTTGGTCAGGGTCAGTACCAGCGTAGTGGCCAGACCCAGACCCAGCGCGTTGGTGGCGGTCGACGTGACTGCCAGCAGGGGACACATCCCCAGCAGCTGCACCAGGGCGGAGTTGTTCTTCCACAGCCCCTGAACGATAACCTCTTTAACCTGGCTCATGATCACTCCTCACAGGCGGGCAGATTGTTAAGTTGCGACGGCAGCGTTTGGGCATAGACGCCCGCACGTTTAACGGCATTCACCACCGCGCGCGGGGTGATGGTCGCCCCGGTAAACTGATCGATTTCACCGCCGTCTTTCTTCACCGCAAACGCCGGGTCGTTACTGCCGTGAATGGTTTTACCGGCAAAATGCAAAATCCAGTCGCTAAGACGGGTTTCGATTTTGTCCCCAAGCCCTGGCGTCTCGTGATGCTCAGTGACGCGGGTCCCCAGCACGGTGCCAGAGAAGTCGGTACCCACCAGCAGCTGGATGGCGCCGGAATAGCCGTCCGGGGCGGTCGTTTCCATCACCGCGCCCACCGGGGCATCCCCTTTCCGGGCGATAAAGATACGGTGGGTCCCTTTGCCTAACGGCGCAGCCTCGACAAGATAACAGCTTTTTTGCAGGTCGTTATCGTAGAGCTCCGCCGGGATCACCTGATCGAACAGCGCCTTTTGCTGAAGGGCCGCCTGCTCGTCGATGGTGGATTTGGTTAAGCCGTTGACCAGGGCGGTCAGACCGGTCAGTACCGCGGCAAACAGCGCCAGCGTCACGCCGTGTTTTTGCATCGTTTTTAACATGGCGAGTCCCTTAGCGATGGCCGTACACGCGCGGACGCGTGTAGTAGTCGATTAACGGTACGGTGATGTTCGCCAGCAGCACGGCGAAGGCCACGCCATCCGGATAGCCACCAAAGCTGCGGATCAGCCATACCAGCAGACCGGCCAGCGCACCGAAAATCAGGCGACCCCGGTTGGTAGTCGAAGCCGTCACCGGATCGGTCAGAATAAAGAACGCCCCCAGCATAGTCGCGCCGGAAAGCAGATGAATTTGCGGCGACGCCAGCGATTCCGGCGAGAATGCCCAGCCCAGCCCGGAACAGATTGCGAGAGTAACCAGGAAGCTCACCGGAATATGCCAGCGGATCGTTTTCTGCCACAGCAGGAACAGCCCCCCGGCCAGATACGCCAGGTTAACCCACTGCCAGCCCGCACCGGCCAGCACGCCGCTGTAAATCGGGTAATGAAGGATCTGCGCCACGCTGTGACCGGCGTGCAGGGAGGTTTTAAAGGTATCGAGCGGGGTGGCCTGGCTGATACCGTCCACGCCCATGCGCAAGGTGTTCATATCCGCGCCGCTGGCGGTATGGCCGGAGAAGATTACCTGCAGGGCATCCATAAAGCCCGGCACCGTTGCGGCGATGTCGTGCGGCGGGAGCCAGCTGGTCATCTGCACCGGGAAGGAGATCAGCAGCACCACATAGCCAATCATCGCCGGGTTAAAGGGGTTATGCCCGAGACCGCCGTAGAGCTGTTTAGCGATGATCACCGCGAAGACGGTGCCGAGCACCACCATCCACCAGGGGGCGAACGGCGGAATACTGATCGCCAGCAGCAGGCCGGTGAGCAGGGCAGAGTTATCCGCCAGGATCTTGCTTACCGTCATCTTACGCAGTTTGAGGACCAGGGCTTCAGCCGCCAGCGCGCTCACACAGCCGAGAAGGATCTGCAGCAGCGTACCCCAGCCAAAGAACCAGACCTGCACGGCGATGCCCGGCAGCGCGGCCAGACAGACCAGCATCATAATGCGCGATGTCTGGCGCTGGTTGTGGGTATAAGGGGAGCTTGCGATTCTGAAAACCATTTAATCCTCGTTGACTGCCTTCTGTGCGGCTTTCTTCGCCTGAACGCGCGCGATAGCAGCAGCGACTGCCGCCTTGCGCGGATCGTCATTGGCCGCAGGTTCTTCTTCTTGTTGTGCCGCTTTACGTGCTTTCGCACGGGCAATGGCGGCTTCGACCGCGGCTTTACGCGGATCGACAGGTGTTGGTTCTGCCTTTGTCTCGTCCGTCTGCGCCGCTTTGCGGGCCTTCGCCCGGGCAATCGCCGCTTCGACGGCCGCTTTACGCGGGTCCACCGGGGTCGGTGCTAACTGAATCTCGTCCGGCTGGGCTGCTTTACGGGCCTTCGCCCGGGCGATAGCGGCCTCGACGGCGGCTTTACGCGGATCGGCTTCTGGCTGCGCGGCGGTAGTCTGGGCTTTCTCGGCCTGACGGGCGCGGGCCTCGGCTTTACGTGCTTCGCGGGCAGCTATGACCTCGCTGTTGTCCGGACGAACCCCGGCCGGGATCACCACATCCTGGGCGGCGGTGGCGTTCTTCTCCCGCACGCGGGCCAGGGCGGCAGCGATCGCGTCCTGATCTTTGGCCGCAGGCTGAACCGCGGCTTTCTTATGGCGCTCTTCGCGGGCGGCTTTTTCACGCTCCAGACGCTGCTGGCGGGCTTCAAAGCGCGCTTTGGCCTCGGCAGCGCGTTTCTCTTCCTGGGCGATGGCGTAAATTTCGGCCTTCTCGACGCGGAAGTACTGCACCAGCGGGATATTGCTTGGGCAGACCCAGGCGCAGGCGCCGCACTCAATACAGTCGGCCAGGTTATGGGCTTTCGCTTTGTCGTGGATCTGTCCTTTGCTGAACCAGTACAACTGCTGGGGCAGCAGATCCGCCGGACAGGCATCGGCGCAGGCGCTGCAGCGAATGCAGCCTTTCTCTTCCTGCTCTTCGCTCATCTCGCTGGCGGACGGAGCCAGCAGGCAGTTAGTGATTTTTACCACCGGAACGTCCAGCCACGGCAGGGTAAAGCCCATCAGCGGCCCGCCCATGATCACCATCTGTTCGGCGCTCGGGCAGAACCCGGCCTGGTCCAGCAGATGCCGAACCGGCGTGCCCAGGCGCGCCCAGACGTTGCCAGGGTGGCTGACGGCTTCCCCGGTCAGGGTGACGACGCGCTCGGTCAGCGGCTCGCCGTCAATAACGGCGCGTTTCACCGCATAGGCGGTGCCGACGTTCTGCATCAGCACGCCGATATCCGAGGAACGTCCGCCGTGCGGAACCTGCTTGCCGGTTAAAATCTGGGTCAACTGCTTGGCGCCGCCAGAGGGGTATTTGGTCGGGACCACCCGCAGGCTGATATCGTGGCTGCCCGCCAGCACCGCACGCAGCATGGAGATCGCCTGCGGCTTGTTGTCTTCAATGCCGATCAGCACTTCCTTCGGCTGCAGAACATGGGCGAGGATACGAATACCCTCGACGATCTGCGCGGCGCAGTCCTGCATCAGACGATCGTCGGCGGTGATGTACGGCTCACACTCGGCGGCGTTAATAATCAGGGTCTGGATCTTGTCGCCACCGCCCTGCAGCTTGTTGCCGGTCGGGAAGCCCGCGCCGCCCAGACCGGCGACACCAGACTGGTGGATGCGGGTAATCAGCTCTTCCCGGCTGCGGCTGCGGAAATCGCTCCAGCCGTCGCGTTCGATCCAGCGGTCTTCGCCATCGGCGTCAATCACCACGCACAGCTCGGAGAGGGCAGAAGGGTGGGCCACCGTGTGCGGAGCAATCGCCGCGACGGTGCCGGAGGTTGGGGCATGCACTGGCAGCATACGCCCGCAGCCAAAGGTCAGCGGCTGACCGCGTAATACCCGATCACCAACCTTAACGCACAGCTCGCCCTCAGCACCGATGTGCTGCTTGAGCGGGATAACAAAACGGTTAGCCAGTGGGATCTGGCGCAGCGGCGTGCCGCTGGACTGGGTTTTCATCTCCGGCGGATGAATACCACCGTCGAAATCCCAGATCTTCTCTTTTCTGAAGGCAGAAAATAACTTAAGCATGTTGTTCCACAGGAATATTGCGCACTGGAATGGTCTGAAGATCCCACTTCCAGCTGTCGGTCGTCGTCGCTACCGGGCGTAACTCAATGCACTGCGTCGGGCAGGGGGCAACGCAGAGGTTGCAGCCGGTACAGAGATCCTCAATCACGGTGTGCATGGCGCGCGTCGCGCCGACAATGGCATCCACCGGACAGGCCTGAATACATTTGGTACAGCCGATGCAGTTGGGTTCATCGATCACCGCCAGCATGCGAACCGGCTCCTGCGCGCTCTCATCGCCATCGACCGGTTGTGGGTCAACGTTCAGCAGCGCGGCAATTTTCAGCATTACCGCTTCGCCACCGGGCGCACAGCGGTTAATTTTCTCCCCGCCGTTGCCCACCGCCTCGGCGTACGGGCGACAGCCAGGAAAGCCGCACTGCCCGCACTGGCTTTGCGGCAGCAGCTCATCAATTTTTTCAACGATCGGATCGTCCTCAACCGCGAAGCGGCGTGAGGCGTAACCGAGTATGATGCCAAAAAGCAGCCCCAGTACGCTGATGGCTGCGATGGCGATCCAGATTGCATTCATTACAACTTCACCAGACCACTAAAGCCCATAAAGGCCAGAGACATAAGACCGGCGGTAACCAGCGCGATAGCATTACCGCGGAACGGTGCCGGGATATCGGCGGCAACCAGGCGTTCGCGGATCGCCGCAAACAGCACCATCACCAGCGAGAAACCGACCGCAGCCGAAAAGCCGTACAGCGCCGACTGCAGAAAATTGTGCCCAAGGTTAATGTTGAGCAGCGCCACGCCGAGCACCGCACAGTTGGTGGTGATCAGCGGCAGGAAGATGCCGAGCAGACGGTATAACGCCGGGCTGGTTTTACGCACCACCATTTCGGTGAACTGCACCACCACTGCGATAACCAGAATAAAGGCCAGCGTGCGCAGATAGATCAGGCCGAGAGGGATCAGGATCCAGGTGTCAATCAACCAGGCGCTGATCGAGGCAAGGGTCATCACGAAGGTGGTCGCCAGCCCCATCCCCATCGCTGTTTCCAGCTTTTTGGACACGCCCATAAACGGGCACAGGCCGAGGAACTTCACGAGGACGAAGTTGTTTACCAGCACCGTGCCGACAAAGAGCAGTAAGTAATCGGTCATTATTCAGCCTGAAATAAAAAAGCCGCCTATTATCGGACAAACCACCGCAGGCGACAACAGGTTAACTGTAAGGTTATTACGGGTTCACAAAGGTGTTCTTCACGCGTGCCGAACGCTTAAAGTAGGGCACAAACAGCGCGGTCACCAGCAGAGGGAAGAGTAACTGACGCACCGCCAGCGCATCGGAGACGGGCGAGAACGCAAAGGCTTTCACGGCCAGTAATACGGAAACCAGCAGCCAGATAATATAGTGTTTAGGCACGCTGCGACGGCGTTTGAAAAACGCAATGGTCAGCCAGAGCGTGTAGTACCACATCGCAATCGCGAAGGCGAAAGAAATAAACCACATGACAATATTAACGGTATTTTGCGCGCCCAGCGTTTTTAACGCATGTGGCGTAATTAATGCCGTGGAGTAAAGGACCAACGCCAGCGAGGCGCTTAATAATGCTACCAGCAGCCAGGCAAGCGGAGCCAGTAACCAGCCGCTAATTCTTTCTCCAGCCATTGTGGTCATGTTCTCTCCCAATTCAGTAACAGCGCAAACTGCAAATTTGCAGGGGCGAGAGTATATAACATTTCCGGGGAATGACTACCCTCTTAGAGCACGTAACGCCACACGGACTTAGGCACTTCGCCAATGTTGAACAAACGTCCGCCAGAGACCAGCTCAGCGCGGCGATGATCCGCGGCACGGTACATGCTGATAATCTCCTGGTTATCGCTCAGGCTGTAGTTCAGATGATCAAACAATTTTTCCAGACTTTCGAGGGAATTAATTTTGCGAAATTTTAATAAATAGTCCTGAACAGTCATATTAATAATTTTCCATATAAGAGGAGTGATACCAAAGGAGTAATTCGAGCGAATAATAAACGGTTCATAAAAGACGTAAACAGCTGCCAAAGCGCATCGGCAAAAATAAGAATTTTCTTTACTGGTGAAATCAGGCGTCGGTCGACGCCTGGCGATGAAGGTTAACGCTGTTCATGACGGCTGGCAATACGCAACTGACATCATATGTCACTATTTTTGAGTAGTGCATGCGGCTTAGCGTGAGTGACGCTGTTGACCGGCTCCGGCGGCTGATAGTTGTCAATATGGCTGGCGACTCCCAGCAATATCACTGACACCCCCAACACAATCCAACCGGCTAACTCAATAATTCGATTAATAATTGTCGTCATGATTCGTTATTTTGTTTTATCCATAAATACAGATTAAGAATTTTACAGTGCGCAATGCGGTCGGGCAAGCGCTTTGCAGCGATGTTTTGCGATTGTATTCAGCGAGTTATAATTGTTAATCAGAAATTACTGATTGCATGTGTCGCCGTAAGGCGCGAAACCCCGGATTAATCTATTGTGACCAGATAAGAGATAGTGTGAAATATAGGTGTAAAAAGATGAGAGGCGACTTCATGAGCGATAAAATACGTGTTGGATTAATAGGTTATGGTTATGCGAGTAAAACGTTTCATGCCCCGCTGATTGACGGCACCCCGGGGATGGAGCTGGCGGCAATTTCCAGCAGCGATGCAACAAAAGTGCATGCCGACTGGCCGACGGTTCCGGTGGTTTCCGAGCCGAAGCATCTGTTTAACGATCCTGATATCGATTTGATTGTTATCCCGACCCCGAATGACACTCACTTCCCGCTGGCGAAAGCGGCGCTGGAGGCGGGCAAACATGTGGTGGTGGATAAGCCTTTTACCGTGACACTGTCACAGGCCCGAGAGCTGGACGCGCTGGCAAAAAGCCTTGGCAAACTGCTTTCCGTCTTCCATAACCGCCGTTGGGACAGCGACTTCCTGACCGTGAAGGCGTTGATTGCCGACGGTTCCCTCGGGGAAGTGGCTTTCTTTGAATCTCACTTCGATCGCTTCCGTCCCCAGGTGCGTAACCGCTGGCGTGAGCAGGCGGGCCCGGGCAGCGGCATCTGGTACGATCTGGCCCCGCATCTGCTTGACCAGGCCGTTAACCTGTTCGGTCTGCCGGTGAGCCTCAACGTCGATCTGGCCCAGCTGCGCCCAGGCGCGCAGGCAACTGACTACTTCCACGCCGTGCTGAGCTATCCGCAGCGTCGCGTGGTGCTGCATGGCACCATGATGGCGGCGGCGGAATCGGCCCGCTATATCGTGCACGGCACCCGCGGCAGCTACGTGAAGTTTGGTCTCGACCCGCAGGAAGATCGTCTCAAGAACGGCGAGCGTCTGCCGCAGGAAGACTGGGGCTATGACATGCGTGACGGCGTGCTGACTCGCGTCGAAGGGGAAGAGCGTGTGGAAGAGACCTGGCTGACGCTGCCGGGCAACTATCCGGCCTATTATGCCGGGATCCGCGATGCGCTGAACGGCAACGGGGAAAACCCGGTCCCGGCAAGCCAGGCGATCCAGATTATGGAACTGATCGAGCTGGGGATAGAGTCCGCGAAGCATCGCGCGACCTTGTGCCTCGCGTAAAAACAGAGCCCGGCAACATTGCCGGGCTTTTTCTTATCCGCGTGCGACCTTATCGCGCAACGCCTGCTTCTCGGCAGGGGTCAGGAAGGCCATCTCCAGACCGTTGATCTGCGCCTGACGGATCTGCGCCTGGCTGAGCCCAGCCAGCGAGGCGGCAACCGTATACTCGTGAATAATATCCACCCCCTGAACCGCCGGATCGTCGGTGTTCAGCGAGGCCATCACCCCGTGCTCAAGGAAGGTTTTCAGGGGATGCTGCGCCAGCGTCGCCACGGTGCTGGTCTGAATGTTTGAGGTCAGACAGGATTCAATCCCGATGCGCTGTTCCGCCAGGAAGTCCATCAGGGCCGGGTCTTCGACCGCCTTCACCCCATGACCAATACGTTCGGCACCCAGCTCACGAATGGCCTGCCAGATGCTCTCCGGACCTGCCGCTTCACCGGCATGGACGGTAATATGCCAGCCTGCATCGCGGGCGCGGTTGAAGTGGGAGAGGAACAGACTGCCCGGGAAGCCCAGCTCGTCGCCCGCCAGATCCACGGCGGTGATCTGGTCCCGGTGGGCCAGCAGGGCTTCGAGCTCCTGCAGGCAGGCATCTTCCCCGAAGGTGCGGCTCATGATGCCAATCAGGCGCGCTTCCACATTGAAGGTTTTGCAGCCTTCGCGCACGCCGGCGATCACGGCTTCTACCACACCCGCGACCGGCAGCTGATGGGTCATCGCCATGTAGCCCGGGGAGAAACGCAGCTCGACGTAGTGCAGACCGTTGCGCGCGGCATCTTCAATATTCTCGAAGGCGACGCGACGGCAGGCATCCAGCGAGGCCAGCACTTTTACCCCCCAGTCGAGTTTGCTCAGGAAGCTGACCAGATCCGGCTCGTTCTCCGTGACCTGCACGTGCGGGATCAGTGTCTCAAGGCTTTGTGCGGGCAGGGTTAAATTATACTGACGACCGAGGTCAAGGATGGTCTGGGCGCGGATGTTGCCATCAAGGTGGCGATGAACGTCAGTTAGCGGGAGGGTGGTATCAATCATGGTCGCACTCTTTATTAGTAGAAGTGCGGGCCATTATACTACAGTTAATTAACCTATTAAAAATGCTGAGAAATTCAGATACCTGCAGAATGAAAGGGGCATATAGGGGGCAATCAGCCTAATTTGCTGTTTAAAAGCTCCACCTGATCCCGGTCTTTATCACACATCCATTTCGAGTAAACTTTATACACCATACTGGCGTCTGCGTGTCCCATCTGACTGGCGATGAAAGAGGGGATCGCTCCCGCAGACAACAACCAGCACGCGTAAGTATGGCGAGACTGATAAGGAACGCGGCTGCGTATCCTCGCTTTTTTCAAGCCCTGTTTCCAGCTGTAGCCCAAAGCGTTTTTTGAATAATACGGATTTGGAACGGCAAATTTAATCACCGGACGAAACACAAACCGTACATGCTGCCGTTCAGTACTTGCATAAGCACGATGGTGAAATGTGATTTCTGTGGTCTGGTCAGCGCCGGTCAGGTCAAACTGATCTCTTAGAGCTTCGAGGGCAGGCTCCAATAATGTAATCGTACGTTCTCCAGCAGCCGTTTTGGGCGGCCCGAACTGATCGTAGTTGTTCAGGTTCCGACTAACGTGAATTTTTCCACTGACCAGATCCACATCATCCCATCCAAGTGCGCAAAGCTCGCCATGACGAAGGCCGGCGTAAAATGCCACTTTCCATAAGTTAACGACTGAAGCCGGTAACACCAAAATGAATCGCTCGTATTCTTCCATCGTGAATGGATCTGGTGCTTTTCTTGGCCGCTTCAAAGACGGAATGTCTTCAAAAGGGCTGTTGGAAATAATCTTGCTACGTTTTGCAAATTTCAGCATGGCGCACAAGGTGCGTATTTGCTCATTTACCGTCGCTGGAGCGCGGCCCGTTTTATTCAGGTGTGGCACGGCCTCATTGCGCACATCCCCCAGCAACAACTCCTTCCGGTATCTCAGAATGTCGATCTGTTGAATATCAGTGATCAGAGTTTCGCTACCAACTACCCGCAGCAGTATCTTGATTATGGACTGCATGTTTCGCGCCGATGCGTAACTCATCTCCAGCTCTTTGGTTCCGCAGTATTCGTCACAGAGCTCCTGGAAGGTGTTGATCCTTAGCGTGGTAGAAAATTTTTTCGCCGTTTTAGACCCGGGGAACTGCAGGCCATAATCGAACACCCCCATCTGAATATCACTGGTGATCTTCGCCCTGAGTTGACCTGCCTTTTTGAGATTGGCGTTCGTTACCAGCCAGCCTTTAAGCGTTTCCCGGCAACGAACCCCTCTATAAATGAACCATATCCGAATCTTGCCATTGTGAATTTCAACACCCGTTGGCGCCACGTCACTGCTCCTGAACGAAACTGTTTATCTTTGGGAAGTTGTACCAAAGTGTCGCCCGGGGAGAGCTGTTGTCTCCTTCAGTCTGGGTGACACGCTTAAAATGGATACCTTCAATCCAGCGATGAGCGCGATAGCAAGTTACCTGCCGCTTTGAGAGCCCCGTTCTCTCACACAGCTTCGCTTCCACCACCCACTCTTCGTTAAAAATCACCTGTGCCATAATTCACCTCAGGTAACCGACATCAGTATAAAGATGCCGGTTGTTATTAAATGATATTTCGATATCAGGCGGCCTGCCCGGGTAAGGATCGCAGGCGGCGCATGCCGGTCATTGCTGTGGCCACGTAGCTCGCCTTCCGGTTCACCACCTCCACCCAGACCTTCACACCTTCCACCCGCACCGTGTATGTCTCTTTCATCCGGCTGCGCCCGTAGTTGCCGTAGCGCTCTTGATGGGCCGCCAGGGCGATGTCGCACGCTTGGCGAGCCAGTGGTGACTGTGTGCTGCGGTTGATTAATCGCATATGTTTTCTATCGGGAGGGCGAACCCTCCCGCCTCCCTTAGGCCAAATATTCCGGTTTCATATCTGCCAGGGTGATGCTGAACTGATCGTGCAGCTCGTCGCCCATGTGTCGTTTCGCTGCTGCCAGCACGCGCTCGGCTTCCGCGAACTGTTCAACTGCGCCCGGTTCGCCCGGCTGTGGCAGGGAGTTAATCGCCGCCTCGACCGCATTACGGTGCTTCACCAGGTGGTAGCGGCGCGTAGCCTTGTTCTTCAGTTCGGTGAACAAGGTGGTCCCGAGAGCAGCCTTTGCCTCGTTGATTTCATTGCCGACGGTGGTGGCGGTTTCCAGCGTTTCAGCAGCATCAATGCGATCCCGGAACTCATCGGCCATAGCGTCGATGTTGGCGGCAGATTCCTGCGCGCTGTGGGTGGTTGTTACGCTGTCACTTTTAATGTCAGCTAGGCTGACGCGCGGGGCGGGCGCCGGGTTGATCTCTTTCTCTGCGCGCGACTCCACCTCATCTGGGGTGTACACGCCTAGAACGACTGCAGGGCAGTACAGGCGCGCCCAATACTTAAGGGCCAGATACGCGATCTGCTGTTTCGGGTTAGAAATCCACAGTGGAGAGTTACGCGTAATCACACTGGAGAGGAACACCGGTTCGCCCCAGGTGATCTCGCTTTCGCCGCGAATGATGGCACCCACACGAACCGACAGGCCTTGCTCGTCAGCGCTGGTCCAGCCGCGTACCATTTCTTTCTTGTCATACGTCCCGCCGCCTTTCGCCGGCCTCTTCACGATCTCTTCGCGCATGCTGGCGCATTTCGACCAATCGCCCTCGTACTCATAGTGGAAGCGGCCCACAATGGCGTTAGAGCTGGAGATCACCGCGTTTACCAGTTGCGCCTCGTAGCCCAGCACGCCGTTGACCAGGTGCGTTTTCTGCGCCACCGCGTACGGGTTCATCCCCCACTGCATAGCCTGCATGATGATAGCCATGCAGTCGGCTGGGTTGCCGCGAAGATGTTCAGGAACCGTTACGGCGGCCTGCGCCATCAATCCGGCAACGGCCTGCAGCTGGGTTAATGCCTGCACATTGAAGATGGCGTTGCTGGCAGAGATAGTGTTTGGAGCCTGCTGCTCCGCGGTTACGATATTCATGTTTTCCATCGTCATTCCCCTTATGCCTGAATACGCAGCGCTTCAAGGCGGCGCAGGTCGAAGTCGTTAAGTTCGTCGGTGTAGTCTTCGGTGATTGGTGCTGGCCACTCTCCAGTGTCGAACGCGTTAGCGATGCGGTTCATCGTCTGGCGATACTCGAGCATGCCCAGCTCAATCAGCTCCTCGCTGGCCTCGACGATGGCGATCCAGTGGTAACCCTCGTCTTTGTTGACGAAGATCCAGAAAAACTGGTTCAGTGCAGCGGTCTGCATGTACATGGCCGCGCTGAGGTGGTAATCGCGGTCGATGATTTCGCGGTGTAGACGGGCGCGCAGGCCGGACTGCTTCACGTTCCACATGCTGATGGTTTTCAGGTCGGCGCCCACGCGCACCGCCTCGATGTCGATTTCCAGATCCGGGCGTACGCGGATTTCCAGCCCGGTCTCTTCGTCGATACCGAAATAGCTCGTCTCAACAGCGCGATCAGGGTGCAGCAGCAGTTTCCCGGCAGTCGGGTGCTCGTGCAGCGCTTTCTGAATGGCCAGCGCCGTTTCCATCTGCTGCTGGGTCACCAGAATCTTGTCGTCCGGGTTGTCGCGCCACGCGTCCAGCAGTTCGTCAGCAAACACAGCATCCGGCTTAACGGACTTCACCGCCTGGATCATCTCTGCTTTGGTGCCGGATACTTTCAGCGGTGCCGGTTTCTGGGCTTCCTGCGCCACCAGGTCAGGGTTGATGAGCGCCAGCTGTTCCAGCAGCGCGTCACGGCTGCCGCTGGTTTTCACCTGCGCAGGCAGGGTGGCGTTGTACTCTTTGATGCAGGCCTTCATTGCGACAGCGGTCTGCTTCTGCTCTGCCTCAATACGCTGGAACTCAGCTGGCAGCGTCATATAGCTCTGAGCTGTTTCATCCAGGCTGCCGCCCATCGGCACCTGCGCGGGCAGGGTGGCGTTGTATTCTTCCAGCAGCGCTTTGATATCGTCAGCGCTCAGCAGCGCCGGCAGGCTGGCGTTGTGTTCATCGATAAAGGCACGCAGGGTCGCTGCGGTGGTGAAGGCCCCTTCCGGGATCACCGGCTCCACGCTGAACTCTTCATTGAGATTTTCCGGCTGTAGCGCCAGCGCATGCACCAGGTTGCCCATATCGAGCACTTTGGAACCTTCACGCGGAATGGTCTTGGCAACGTGGCGCGCGTTGAAGTACATCAGGCTGACACGGGCATCCTTCACCTGGGTGCTGCTGATCCCGTTTGCTGCGTGATACACGTTATTCGGCAGACCTTCATAGCGGCCCGGTTCGAAGTACGCAGGGTATTCCGGCGCAGTGGCGTTCGCCAGATCCGGCGCCGCGGCGGCAAGAATCTCAGCCGGGTTCAGGGCAACTGTTTGCGGATCAGCTGCATCAGTGCTTTCGCCTGGTGGAACCGCGTTAACACTTTCTCCTTCCGCCGGGTTAGTCTCTTCCATCTGCACATCGCTGGTGGTCTCCTCTGTAACCGATGAACGGTCATCTGTTTGTGGTTGGTATTCGTTCATCAGGCATTCGATGGAGAAGACGCCGCCGCCGAGGTTCGCGACCTGTGGCTGCTTGGCGGCAGTGCTCGCCCACTTCGGCAGGGTCTGTGTTTCAACTTCACTCTCATCAGCGAGTTGTTGATCGCCCGCCTCTGCCCATTTTGGCAATGCGTGTTGTGTTTCGACGGCCTGGGTTTCCTCTTCCGATTGAATAACCGGCAGAGGGAGAAGCTCAGTTGCAGCGTTGAATTCAGCCGTCATCGTCTGGTTCACGAACTCCAAATGCGCAACCGGCGTCAGGTGGATATTCTCCGGTGCGATGCGCGCCAGGTTGAATATGGCCGCGCGGTTCACTGCCAGAACGCCAGGCTGGTTACGCAGGATTTTGCTCCATGACTTCCATGGCTCTTCTTTGGTCGCGACAATCTCCTTAGCGCGGCGGTGGATGCTGCCAGGGATTTCCAGATGGTTGAAATCCATCGGCAGCAGGGCGCAGGCGATCTCAAGATCGAGGGTGTCCAGGGTATGATGCGCGCCTTCACCACGGTCAGTTACGTACCCGCCATCGGCATTGGTCCCGGCGTCAGTGCGCTGTACGTTGCTGATGCGGTTGCCAGCGGCCCATTCGCGCGTCAGGATCCCGCGGTCAATGTGCTCGGTGCTGAACCACGCCTTAAAGAACTGGATGACGACAGACAGCTCAGTGCGTTTTCCATCAACAGGGAAGATGGTTTTCAGTGCATTGATCACTTTCCAGATGTCGGGCTCATGCGCTTTCTTGAAGCCATCAACATTTTCGGCGGCCAGGATCATGTTCTGCACATAGCTGTTATCCACATCCAGTTCGAGCTCCAGAATGGCTTTCTTCTGCTCTTCATCGACGTGGTAGAAATACTGCTTGTCAGCGATGTACTGCGCCAGAAGACGCTGACGGAAAGGCAGGGTGGCTACAGTCGTTAAGACCGGGAATTTGCGTTCGCGGAACTCTCTCACCGCATCACAGACATTCTCCGAGGTGGTACCAGCATCGTCTCCAGCAGTCGCCGGGAGCTTCCCACTCTTCCAGTCATCAACCAGCTGATTGCGATCGCCAGCTTCGGCTTCAATCCAGCTCGACATGAAAGAGGCTAGCTGCGCGGGCTCGTGCTCATTGTCCTGCGGGAAAACGTCTTTTACGGCCTGCACCAGTTTCCACTCGGCGTGCAGGCTGAGATCGTTCAACTCAGGACCATCATTTTTGGCCTGCAGCAGGTTCTGGAAGTAAACATTTCCCTCATCAAACGCCAATTCGTTGGCGACGATCTGCTGCTCCTGGCTGATCTCCGAAAGGTATTTGTCTCCCAGCAGATGGACGGCGAAGCGGATAGCCGGGGTGCGATTTTCAAGCAGAGAGGTGCTGCCAGCGTTTGCGGTATCAGTGGTGGTTACCGGCGCGGCAGGCAGATCCGCATCGCTGGTTGTCACCGGGGCGAGGGTGGTTTCATCCTGAGATGCGACGCCGGGGATCACGTTCCAGGTGCGCTGGTCGTCGGCCAGGGCGTAGCGTTCGCACCAGGTATAATCGATGGTGCTTTCTTCGGGCAGGTCATTGAACACCGGGAAATCGGTGCGGACAGGCTTGGCGTAATCTTTACCGCGGCCAGTTTCGATACCAGCTTCTTCCAGCTCAACATCGAGCGTCAGGGCGGCGCGGGCTTCGCTTTTCGCAGTGAACCAGATCACTGCATCTTGCTTGCCGGATTTCTGAGTGGCCTTAACCAAGTAGAAAAATTCCATGTCAGATCCTCATTTTTGGATGTAAGATCCCCGGGCCAGAGATAGCGCCCATTGGGTGTGTTTTTTGGTTTTGAGTTGTATTCCGGTGTACTTTGGTCGGTGGCACCGGACGTAGACCCCGCCTTGCGGGGGTTTTACGTTAGGCTTCGTGGGCCATCTGGTCGTACGAAGCGCAACGTACAGAACAGTAATCACGTTGTTCGCGCGCCAGCTGGGCGCCGCGTATGAAGAGCAATTCGTTTTTAACTTCTTTCCCTTGCTCGATTGGTTTGCGGCAGTACGCGCATTCTTTCGAGTTACACATCAGGATTCCCCTTCTGCGCCAACAGATAACAGATGCGGCGAATAAACGCCCCAAGAGAACTCAGTTTTACGGCCTGCTGCCGTACTGGTTTACGTGCGTAGTCAATCATGGTCACCCTCATTTGCCCTTGTCGCCAGGCTGGCGGAACGTTTCTTTAACCTGATGCGCGTTATTCACTCCACCTCATCCGACTATTCGTATGCCGTCGGCGGCTACTTCGTGGGCTCCATGCCTGGGTGGTTCGTGGTGCGTCTTGGTGATAGGGATTAAATCACTGGTTTATAATCATGTCAACTCAAGGTTAATATTAATTGTAAATCTCTGGTTTATATAGGTGGATTTTGTGAGGGCTCTGCCGGATTGCAGGCAAAAAAAATCCCGACGCTAAGGTCGGGATCGGGGAGTTCGGTGGGGGAGCTTGGCGGCAGAGCTGGTGGGTAAGGGTGTAAAAAACCCGGCGTAGCCGGGTTATTTATGTTCAGAATTTGGTGCTGGTGCTGGTGCTGGTGCTGGTGCTGGTGCTGGTGCTGAAGAAATAGGGGGTTGAGGTATTTGAATGACAATCGGCTGTGAACTTGGCGTAGATGGAGTAGATTTAAAACTATTGACCGATGAAATTACCCCTGGGATAGCTACAATCAATGCGATAACTACACCAAAGATTGCCAATCGAGTTGAAATACCTGATTGAATACCGGTAATGGCAGTGTTGATTCCAGTCATTTGACCTTGGAGACCACTAAAAGTGCCATTTATTGCCTTAATATCACCATCAACACTATCCAATTTTCCATCAATTTTAGATGAAATTGCTGAAATTGATGAATTTAGCTGAGACATTTGAAAGTTTTGGTGCTCACGCCATTCAGCCATGTCGCGTTGCATTTTAGCTGCGACGGCTTCAATTTCTGCCTTGTTTTTGTCAAGCTTAGCATCAAGCTCTTCCCTTGTTAGTGACATAATATCGTTCTCTGCCTGCAAGAATTTTTCACCAAACGGATCGGTGTTATCGACTAGGTAACCACTTTTTCCATGTGTACCGCGACGCTCATGGTGCAAGTCTAACTCACTTTTGTCGGTATGGCCTAAATCTTCCTCATTAATGACTATACCACTATTAAAGACCCTTTTCGGTTGATGCACCTGTCTTACATGATCTTTAGGGATGTTCCGAAGTTTTGAAACGATGGGTATAACTTCAGCAAGTTTACCACTTGCACCGTGGCTCATAGAGTGTCCCTGCATATCTTTTACACTTTGTTGTTAAGAGCATCTAATTGCTGGACGATTGTTTGAGCCAAATCTCTCGCTTGATATTCCGAAAGCGATATTGTTGCAATAGCTTCTGCGTTCAAATCTGAAATGCTAGACATCTGATTGAATTCATTTTTATGAACTTTCGCAACGTACTTAACAAAAGTGATAGAGCAAAATTGTTCTGGTCCAACATTTGTTCCTATCACGTACCACGAGTTAGCTGATTCACTGAGGTAATTTTTGGATTCGTTGATATATTTTTCTTCAATCATAACGTCCTCTACATAAGCTTGTGTGTTGTAAGAATCTTAAAAATGAGGTTCATAAAATTAGTGCGTGAAATAATTGATGCAATAAAACAGGGGCTTGATAAGTTAATTTCTTATCCGCCCCTTCATGTACTTCTCATACAGTTCATCCAGCTCTTTCAGGCGAATAGCAAAGATGCGGAGCATGTTCTGCTGCTCTTCTTCCGGAAGCTGGCGGTAGAGCTCCAGCAGGCGCTGTTCGTCAGGCTTGAGTCCGTCTTTCTCTCCAACATCCTCCCCGAGTAGCCACGCGACAGAGATTCCAACAGCATCGGCTATGGCCAGTGCTGATTTCTTACTAATCACGCCTTTTTTGAACCAGCCGTTAACCGCCTGAGGGGTCACTCCGGCTATGCGTGCCATGTCTGCTTTGGTAACGCCGCGATCAGTGATCTCGGTGAGGCGTTCTACCAGAACGAGGTTGGGTTCTTCTTTTCTCATATCGTCATTGTAAATATTTGGTTTATACACACAATAAATCCATAGTTTGCATGAAGTATAAATCTGTGGTTTACTTCTGCTATCAATAAGCAGGAGAAGCACATGTCCGCATTAGACAAAGCAATCAAAGCCGCTGGCTCAGCCAGGAAGCTCGGCCTGGCACTGGGTGTGACGAGTATGTCCGTGAGTCACTGGAAAAATCGTGATCATGGAATCGTCCCGCCAAATTACATCTTTTCCATCTTCAATCTGACTGGCGTAACTCCCCATGAACTGCGTCCTGATCTCTACCCAAATCCCACTGACGGTTTACCAAAGTAGGAGCGTTAACAATGCAATCACTTACGTATCAACAGAGTAACGGGTTCAATCCAGCAGCGCTGATAAATCGCGCTCAACCAAAAACAGGCGTCAGCTGTGGCGCCCTCCGTGATGCCGTGCGTGCCTGGTCAGCAGTAGCGGGTCAGGACGTTGTAACGGCCCTGATCGTTGAAGAGTGGTGCCGGAGTGGTGGCGAGGGTATCGACTTTCCGGCAGATCACAGCCGTGCCCGGCAGAAGCTGTTCCGCTTCCTGGATAACCGCTTCGACTCCGAGCAATACCGAGAGAACGTTCAACAGCTGGCTCCGGCAATCATTGCCGTTCTGCCGCTGGAGTTCCGCACGCATCTGATCGGCGGCGAATGCAAGCTGACGCGCCTGGCGAAAGCCGAGAAAGAGGTCGCAGAGGCAAAGCAGGCGGTAATGCTGGATGCGCCAGAACACCAAAAGCTGAAAGAGGTTAGCGAGGGTATAGCGTCGTTGTTCAAGCTCATGCCGGAGCAGGTAGGGCCGCTGATGATGATGGTGACATCAATGCTGGGGGTCGTGTGAAGAAGACTAAAAAGGCAAAAGCCACTCTGCTCGAACAGAAGTGGCCTTCAGTTGCAACTAACGTGAGCCAATTGCGGAGATAAGTATGTCAAATACCGCTGAAATATTCAAATTTCCCACGCAAGAGGGGAAGCAGGAGAGTCGCATGGCTGAGCTGGAGAACGGCTATTTACGTTTAGCCAACCAGATTCAGGATGCCCTGTGTATCGTCGAGCTATCGGGCCGGGAATTCCGCGTTCTGAATGCCATCGTTCGGCTGACGTATGGCTGGTCGAAAAAATCAGATCGGATCGCTAACAGCCTCATCGCAGACAAAACGACGCTGAAGGTGAAGCATGTTTCTGAAGCCGTGCTGAGTCTGGCTTACCGGAATATCATCATCCTGCGCCGGATTGGGCAAACCAGATACATTGGGATCAATACCAACCTGGATAAATGGGCTTACGCCAAGCCAAATTGCACGAAGTGTCCAGCGGCTTTCCCTGCTGCTGAAGTTGTCACATGGGTTATCACCATCCCTGAATTCGGGGATAGCAATTTTATCCCTTCAACCATCCCTGAAAACGGGGATAACCATCCCCAAAAACAGGGAAAGGGATCCCTGAAAACAGGGAACACCAAAGACATTCTTCCAAAGACAAATATAAATACAGATCTAACCCCCTCTAATCCCCCAAGGGGGAAGGTGAAGTTTGACCCGCTGAGTATCCCGGTTCCTGAATGGCTGGATGCGTCGTCCTGGAGTGAGTGGGTCGCCTATCGCCAGCAGTCTGGCAAAGCCATTAAAACCGAGCTGACTGTCACCAAGGCGTTCAGCCTGCTGAAACAATGCCTGGACGAAGGCCACGATCCGGTAGCCGTAATCAACGCCAGCATCGCCAACGGGTATCAGGGACTGTTCAAGCCAAAATTCGGACTGAGCAGCCGCAATACGGGCCGGGATGTAAATCACTTATCCCAGCCAGACAAGAAAATCCCAACGGGTTTCAGGGGTGCAAAATGAAAAGCGTCATCGGAACTGGCAGCGCGCTTGAGCGCCTGAAGAAGTTCATCCCGGCCAGCGTACAGCCGAAATTTAACAGCGTTGAAGAGTGGCAGGCATGGCAGGAAGCTGAGGGCCGCAAGCGTTCTGAGGAGATCGACAAGCAGAATCAGCGTGCACGCTCGGAGAAGATTTTTGGTCGTGCTGGTATTCAGGCTCTGCACCGCACCTGCTCGTTCGCGAACTATCAGGTGTCGAGCCCGGAGCAGCGCCAGGCGTACAGCATGGCGAAGAGCTACGCGCAGAATTTTGGCGGCGGTGGATTCGCAAGTTTCGTCTTCAGCGGCGCGCCGGGTACCGGGAAGAACCACCTGGCAGCAGCGATCGGTAACTACCTGCTGGCTGCTGGCCATTCCGTTCTGGTGGTGACCATCCCTGACCTGATGCTCCGCGTGCGCGAATGCTATGACGACGGCCAGTCAGAATCCTCCCTGCTGAATGACCTGTGCAACGTCGATCTACTGGTGCTGGACGAAGTCGGGATACAGCGTGGTTCAAGCGGCGAGAAGGTGATCATCAACCAGGTCATCGACCGCCGACTCTCTGCCATGAAGCCTGTTGGCATCCTGAGTAACCTGAATTACGACGAGCTGGTTGCCACACTCGGTGCGCGGGTCATCGACCGCCTGCGGATGGACTCGGGCGTCTGGGTCAATTTCGACTGGGCCAGCTACCGCGGGAAAGTGTCACACCTGCGTGCCGTGGGTGGCAAGGGGGCTGCAGATGGCAAGTAACAACCTCTGGACAATCATCCGCGCCATCCAGCGCAGCGGGGAGATCACCCCGCGTCAGGTTCGCCAGCTGCTGGGCTGCGACAGCAAGAAGGCCTGCCGCCTGCTCGAACATCTCGTTTCTGCTGGTGCTGTGAATAACATCGGCCAGCGCCGCCACCCGGTCTACGTCATGCAGCCAGACGGGGAAGCGCGCATCAAGCCAATGCCGGTGGTGCGCCAGCGGCCCAGCATTGCAGAGGTTTGTCGCCAGAACTGGCAGGGCTATCAGATCCACAAAATTATCGGGAGTGCACGGGCATGAGTGATTCACTGAACAACAAAGAGCTGGTGGCCGTTGGTCATCAATTCGCGAAGGCGATGAGCAGCGACACGGCGATCATAGACATAGCGAAGATTGTTTCTCGCCTGGCCGAACGGCTGGACTGCACCACCGCGGCGCTGCGTGAGATGACAAAGCAGCGGGATGCGCTGGCGGCCATGCTTCAGTCTGAGCCGGTGAATGAGGCCGCCAAACATAGGTGATTTGTAACACATCGATCGAATGCTGATTATAGGGAATCAGATTATTTTTTTGATTCCCTTTTTGGGAAAGGAAACTCCAAATAATCCATGTCGTAGTTAATTTCTACCTCATTGACCCATTTCCACCACTTGTCTCTATACTCAACAGCGTAACAGTGCTCTTTTGCTTCCTGAAGGTTGTCTAATAACTCTTCACTCAATTCAGGATGCTTTTCGATGAAATCGTTAAGGTTTTTTTCAAAAACACAAGAACGAAGCGCCATGCAATAGAAAGCCTTGCGCATTTCTACTATTTGCGCCTCATATGCCTTAATCTTCCCTTTATACTGAGCTTCCATTGCATTTTTTTGAATCCTCAGTTTCGAAAGAGCGGCATCCGCATCCAAACGCTGAGTCTGTAAATCAAGCTCGTGAGCTAGTTTTTCTTTATGAGCAGTCTCGCTTACCCTGTGAGCTTCTCTATCCCTTTGCGCGGCATCGAAGTCGTGGTTAAAAAATGGATTATTACCTTTTCCCCAGAAACCCATAACCATATCCTCAAGTTAATGTAAGTAAACCCACCGAGACTCTCAGGCTTATCCTCCCAAAATCAGAAGGATATAGCAATGCATGCTGTCGCCGTTCACTAAGGTGTTGGCGCAGGCAACCCTGCTGAAGGTCTATGCCGGGAGGCAACAGACCGCCTGATTCATCCCATGAATGCAGCTTATCCTCGGCATTTTCCCCTGATCGATAATACCGATCGATATCAAGATATTGATCTATGAAATTGATCAGATATTAACCGCGGTGCGGCAACAAATTATCAACCTGACATGAAGTGTCAGCCCTGCAATATACCCTCAGGCGCAGGCCTGTTCCTGGTTCGTCAGGATTGAGGGGTTTCTAATCAGATATTTACCCCAGTACTTTCAGCCCAGACTAAGTGTTAAAAATAACGGTCAGTTTTTACATGGAATTAGCGTAAAAATTTATTCAAATCAATCAGATGAGTGGGCTTGCGCAGACATGCCTTTCATGTGCATACTTAAGCCAAACGGATAATTACTGTTTATATATACAGTATTTTGTTGTATGGTTTAAGTGCTACAGAAAAAAATGAATTTTTCTTCCGGCGAACCTATTAGGAAATTTGCGCCATTTGTTATTTTGGCTCTGTGGAGTGGAGTTCTCCCCGCCGGGAGAGGGTATTTGGTGATAGCAAAGTGAGGAGGTCGATGTGAAAGAAAAGCAGGAGCAGGGTGACTGGTACGACATTATCAGGCGTTCAGACGGCAAGCTTATTGGTTCAATGCCGTTTGAAAGCCGATGTCTCGTTTACACCAGGAATGGCATGGTGTCGTGCCGCCCGCTGCTGGAGGATGAAGGGATTTTTAATCTTTCTTCCGGAACCCGTTTTCTTCGCCGCCTCGGCTACCACGTCAATCAACCCTCTGATATTATGATATCAACGGACTGAACACCCGTTGACCTGATGCGCCACGGAGAACACCATGGCGCAGTTACAACTCATCAAGCAGTCCTCAGGAATCCTGATCCCCGCCACGCCGGAGACCAGTGAATTGCTGCAATCAAAAATCAAGCTCGGCGCCGTGCTGGTGGCCGACTTCAAACAGGTCCGTAATCCGGCCTTCCATCGTCGCTTCTTCGCTCTTCTGAATCTCGGCTTCGAATACTGGGAGCCAACCGGCGGCGCCATATCATCCAACGAGCGCAAACTTGTCACCGGTTACGCTAAATTCCTCGCTGTGTTTGGCGGGAGTGAAACCGCGCTGCTGGATGCTGCTGAGCAGTATCTCGAACGCATCGCCGACAAACGTACTGGCAGCATCAGCGCCTGCAAATCTTTTGACGCGTATCGCGCCTGGGTCACCATCGAATCCGGGCATTACGACGCCATCCAGCTGCCAGACGGAACTCTCCGGAAACACCCCCGCAGCATCGCCTTCGCCAATATGGACGAGACCGAGTTTCAGCAGCTCTACAAAGCCGCGCTCGATGTTCTTTGGCGCTGGATATTGTCGCGCTCATTCAGGGACCAGCGCGAGGCTGAGAACGCCGCTGCGCAACTGCTGAGCTTCGGGGGCTGACCAGATGGCGAAATCATGGTTCCACTACACCGAATGCACAACCGAGCAGGCCGATGAACTTCAGCGGCAGTACCAGCGGCGCGGGGTAGCCGTAACGCGCAGCCTTAATCGTGATTACCTCACCTGGACCGTCAGCGTTGAGCGGCAGGAGGTGAAGTACCTCGAGCCCACGCCGCGTACGTTCCGCCAAAAGGTCTGGGGGTGAGCATGGCTGATTTACGCAAAGCGGCCCGCGGCCGCGAATGTCAGGTGCGGATCCCCGGCGTGTGCAATGGCAATCCTGAAACATCCGTTCTGGCGCATATTCGCCTGGCTGGACTGTGCGGTACCGGCATAAAGCCGCCTGACCTGATCGCCACCATCGCATGCAGCAGCTGCCACGACGAAATAGACCGACGCACCCGCCTGGTGGATGCGGAATATGCAAAGGAGTGCGCGCTGGAAGGCATGGCCCGCACGCAGGTTATCTGGCTGAAAGAGGAACTGGTGAAGGCATGAAGACTTACAACATCACGCTGCCGTGGCCGCCGAGCAATAACCGCTATTACCGGCACAACCGCGGGCGCACGCATATCAGCACCGAAGGGCAGACCTACCGCGACCGCGTCGCCCAAATCATCAAAGACGAGATGCTGGATATAGGAATCACCGCGGCGGTAAAGATCCGCATTGAATGCCACATGCCTGACCGCCGCCGCCGGGACCTGGACAACCTGCAGAAGGCTGCATTCGACGCGCTGACCAAAGCTGGGTTCTGGCAGGACGACCAGCAGGTTGACGATTACCGCGTAAAACGGATGCCGATCGTCAAGGGCGGCAAACTGGAATTGACCATCACCGAGCTGGAGCCAGCATGAAACCAGAACTGATCGAATCGCTTCGCATGCGCTGGCTGCGCCTCCGCATTTATCGCCGCCCGGGTACGGTGCTGGTGGACTATCGCATCCTTCGTAACTTTATTCGCATATACCTGATGGCAGGAGCTGCAACATGATCACTCAAGACCTGGAATTTGTACGCCAGCAGCTCATCGTTGCGACTGCAGATCTGAGCGGGGCGACGAAAGGGCAGTTGATGGCCTGGCTGGAGAACGCCCAGTTCGACACGAAGACCTTTAAGCGGAAGAAGCCCAAAGTTTGGGACGAAGAAAGCGAGAAATGGGTGCCGGTTGATAACCCGCCGATCCCCGGCAAACAGTCACACGCGAAGGGCTCGCACATTCCTCTGGTTCAGCCGGTCGAATACTCCACAGCATCGTGGCGCCGGGCGGTCCTGTCCCTCAAGGAGCACCAGAAAGCATGGCTGCTCTGGAACTACAGCGAAAACACGCGCTGGGAGAACCAGGTGGCGATCACCCAATGGGCCTGGGCCGAGTTCAGGGCGCAGCTGGGCACCAGGAAAATTGCCGGCAAGACCATGGACAGGCTGAAGGCGTTAATCTGGCTGGCGGCTCAGGACGTCAAAGAGGAACTGGCGGGGCGTGACGTTTATCAGCAGCAGGATCTCGCAGCACTGTGCGAAGTGAAGCCGGACAACTGGAGCCATAACTACGTTGATTACTGGCGCACCATGCGGGCAATCTTCAGACGACTTGATAACGACTCTCTACTTTGCGCAGTGAGAACACGATCACAACATAAATCAGTAAATTCGCAGCAAGGTATTGCAAAAGTCAATCAAATGCGCGATATTTGAGTCTACTTTGATATGCTGCCAAAAATACATCGGCGGCACAAATGAAAGCCTCGCACTGCTGCGGGGTTTTTTTATTAGTAAAGAACTAATTTTTTCTGATAGTTGTCCGATAACACTTCCGGTGCTATCAGGTTTGGTTATTCCCTTGTCGAAACCTTGCTTGATAGATGAGTTTGAGTTGTTTTTAAAGGGATGTGTATGGGACGAAACCTTTCAAATTCGCAATTAAAAATACAAAATTCCGTAAATATTAAATCTTGGATTTTTGGTGCTCTTTCCGCAGGTGTCTTGGCTTTTATAGCTATACATTTTCTTCCTAAGGACTCATTTCTACGTATTTCTAGTTTGATAGCATTTACCGGTATTGCGTTAGTCCCTGCTCAAAAAATCATCTATCACGTTTTGGCTGCTGATTCCCGGTGCAAGTCCTGCAATACAAATTTTTCTGTTAAACGTGTTGATTCATTAAAGGAATTTATTTCCGCGATACCGCGTAAAAACATCAAGAATATGGGAATAGTCGGAGGTCATGGCCCTGACGTAGGTAAGCAAATCATACTGCATGAATCTTGGACTGAAGAACGTTACAAAATTACAGATACCTTTGCTTGTGTAGAATGTGGTGACACGCACTCGTCTTCCCGCGTAACCACACAGCGAACAGGATATACAAGTACAAAAGTACGCAAATAGTAATTTATCTTTGTTGGTTTCTTATGAAGGCTGCTAAAAGCAGCCTTTTTCATTTCCGGCTCAAGAAATAATACTCAGTAAACCTCTTTGTCAAATCGTCCTTAGGGCCTGATTCCTTTCAAACTCACAACACCCGCTAATTACGCGAGGTGAGAGCATGTATCGAATGGACAAAATAACCACCGGCGCAGCTTATGGCGCCTCTGCGGGGAGCGTGTTGAACGGCATTCTTAACGCATACAGCCCTGAGCAGTGGAACGCCATCGGCGTACTGGTGGGCATAGTAGTTGCTGTTCTTACGTACCTGACAAATTTGTACTTCAAGATCCGCGAAGAAAACCGTCGCAACAGGAGCCGGCATGAACCTGACACTGAGGAATAAGCTGGTGGCCGCGATCGCTGGCGGTTCGGGGGCTATTACGATTGCAGCAGTGATGCTGGGCAATGCTGACGGGTTGGAAGGGCGACGGTATTACGCGTATCAGGATGTCGTTGGCGTCTGGACTGTATGCGACGGGCACACTGGTGCTGACATTCGCCGCGGTCACCGTTACACCGACAAAGAGTGTGATGCCCTGCTGCAGTCAGACCTGCGCAAGGTGGCAGCGGCCATTGATCCGCTTATTAAGGTTCGTATCCCTGAGACGACGAGGGCGGCGCTCTACTCATTCACCTACAACGTTGGCGCTGGTGCTTTCAGCAAATCCACGCTGCTGAGAAAACTTAACGCCGGTGATGTGCCGGGGGCCTGCAAAGAGCTTCAGCGCTGGACCTATGCTGCTGGCCAGCAATGGAAAGGCTTGGTCACCCGACGCGAGACAGAGCGTGCGGTCTGCGAGTGGCAGCAAAAGCCGCAACTATTCAACGGTGGCGCCGGGCCGCTTAAGCCCAGCGTCCAGGCATCTGCACCAGGGGGGTTCTGATGAGACTGCATTACCTCATTGCTATCGCAGTATTCATCCTCTGCCTGTTCGGCGGGGCTTGCTGGTCAGCTTGGTATTACAGCGACAAAGCCAGCCGTGAAAATGCCCGGGCTGATAGCGCAGAGCAGCAGGCCGAATCGGCAAATATCGTCACCGCCAACATAATTCAGGCCGTGAACATCATCAACGCCATTTCAGAGGCCAACCAGGATGCAAAGAACGAGATCGTACTGGAGTCACAGAGAGCCGAGGCTGACATCAAAACTGCTGTTGCGGATGATGATTGCGCTCATCGGCCTGTGCCTTCTGCTGCTGCTGACCGGCTGCGGCAATTCGCGGACAGTCTACGTACCGGTTCCGGTAGTGCCGCTTCCGGTAAACCTGACAGCTGAGACACAACAGCCAGCCATTCCCGAACCATTGACCTATGGGGCCAGTCTGGATCTGAATGTGAGCCTGCTGTCGGCGCTGGGTCAGTGCAACATCGACAAGGTCAGCATCCGAAAAATTGAAGAATCACGGGCCACGCAATAACGGGGCTTTTTACTAACTGAGGAAACCTGATGAGCGAAGCAAAACCACAGGATGGCAGCACCGTTAAGGGCTACCGCACGTTAACACCTGGCGACATTGAACGTATGAACCGCCTGAAGGACGTCAGTCGTCACTTCTGCAACCTGCTGGATACCGAGCGCAGCGAGCTGCTTACTGTCCGTAATGGGCCAGCAATGCTGAGCACTGAGCAGGCACGTGAGATTGATGACGCACTGCGCTGCCTGTCTATTGCCCGCACCAAAATGCAAGAAGCCTGCATGTGGGCCTGTCGTGGAGTAACACGTCCTGACTCTGATTGTTAAGCCATTCCAAAGCTCATCTGCGGGTGGGCTTGATAATTGCCGCTTAAATGACTAGGGATAAAATTGCCTCTGAAATATGGTAGGTAAAACCTGACATTCAGCTACAATCATTAAACCTTTTTCCTAAGAGGCCGTAAAATGCTTGAGGGAAGGTTAGAAGGTATGCTCTGTGGAAAATGTTGTTTTGCGGTTTATGGGAAGGAAGAATTTATTAGTAAACTCATAGATCATCTCAAAAACAGCACTGCAGTGTCTTACGATGTAAGATTCATCGGTGGATTGGATGTCATGGGTAGAACGAAAATAGCTATAACAGGGAAAATTATAGAAAGTATGTCTCTGGAAGATTTCCGAACTGTTTTGATAAGTTGCTATGCACCCAGCGCATAAATCCTCACAAACCGCCTTCGGGCGGTTTTTTTATTGTATGAAGAAAACAATGAAGTGATAAAGCGGCCAGACCGCAGCAGCCGAAAGGCGGCTATCGCAGGGTAATGACCTGCGCCCGAGTCTCCGCGTTGAGAGTCAGCTTTGCATCTGGTAAGGGTTAATAAGAAAAGAAGTGCCAGTGACGCAGCGTGATCGCCAGTCACGCACTGGTTATAGCTAACGGGGAGCAGAGACGAACCGGGGTGATGAACTCAAGGGCATGAGCGTGGCCACTCCAGGTAGTGGCAGTCATTCAAAAGCTCAGCTGCGGAGGCTGGTGGGTTGTGTCAAACAAGTTCACTAATGCAACATCCGAGAATAGTTAGCAGATTATTAACTCGGTGATTAAGTGCTAAAGTGATGGGTGCTTGTGGTTAAAAAATAGCCAATCGTGGTATGATAGACCTCACTCTTAGAGGGGTTAAAAATTATGTCATTCTTCGATTACGCACTTAAACGCGTTGAAGCGGCGACCAAAACAACAGTGACTTGCCCGATATGCGGTCATGACTCTAATCACCCAGCAACAAAAGTACGCCAGGAGCAGGCCTTGCTCTGCCCTAGATGCAAATCACTTTTTGTCATTCACAGATAATATGCTGACCTGCTGAATATAACCGCCTTCGGGCGGTTTTTTTATTGCCATCACCATGGGCAGACCCATCGTAATGTCTATAGCGGATAAATCGTAGTTAAGCCCTGTAGGGGATAAAATTAGTTCGGTAGGATCGGAAAAGGGTAGGAGTGCAGCAACTAAAGTTTATGGCCACACTCCAGCACTTATCTATATGTAAGTTTAATTACTATTATCTCACATACAGTTGTAATTACTAAAGACAGAAGTAATGTCCTAGTTATCGTAATTCAACCAGATAATTTTGAAATGATCTGGGCTATAGCAGTGCCAACAGTAACTGCATTTGCTCCATTTGCAATCCATTTGCTGAGACCCATTTTTTTTATGCGCCGTACCACAAAGTCATGACTTGGGTTATCACTTCGACGGACAGTGTCTAACAACTCAATGAGCTTTTTCTTGTTAACACCTTCAGCAAAAAGAGCAGAAATCTCCGGCGGTATATCATCCCTAACCTCGACGGCGGTACCGTTGTTTATAAATGCAGTATCTTCCGCTTTTATTATGGCTCCTTTGGGTACAGAGATGCCTATGCCATTGTTGGTAAAATTACACCCTTTGAAACTTAATGCGTTCATACGACCCCTATTTCATACTATTGCTGGGAGTTGTCATAAAATAGCGAGCAAAACCGATGCCTTGGAAGAATCGATAAAATCTTGCTCGTTTATACGTACTTTAATGTCACGGCCACGGGAGCTCCAAGCGCAATGGATACAGGGCTAAACACTTTTCCCGTCAACCGAAACACTTGCATTAGCAGAACTGTTTGGTATGTAAATTGTGACCTTAGAACCACTGTTGGTAATCACCTCAATTGTCACAGATGTTGGCGGCGCTCCAGTATCGTCGCCTGTGAAAGCGGTAACGATCTCTTCTGAAGTTCTGTCTTCAATGATTGGCATGAGGTCGCCGTTAACCAAGCCAGCGTAAATTTTTACGTTGCCCATCAGCATCTCCCAAAGGTATTTAAATGGCACTCACCGACAAACAAGATATGTTCTGTCGCGAGTACCTCATCGATTTAAACGCCACGCAAGCGGCTATTCGGGCGGGGTACAGCGTCAAGACTGCCAACCGCATCGCCGCTAAGTTATTGTCAAAAGTTGACATCCAAAACAGAATCGCCGAACTCAAAACGAAGCGCAATGAGGATCTTGGCATTGATGCTGATTATGTGCTCCGCCGCTTAGTTGAAATCGACCAGATGGATGTTTTGGACATACTCAATGACGATGGCAGCCTTAAGCCGATCACCTCATGGCCAAAGGCCTGGCGAATTTCGCTCACCGGGCTGGATATCAGTACCACCATCCAGAGCTTCGACGAGGAGACGGCGGAAACCATCCTCAAAAAGGTTAAGTGGCCGGACAAGGTGAAGAACCTCGAGCTGCTTGGCAAGCACGTGCGTGTGCAGGCCTTTAAAGTGCAGGTAGAGCAGAAGGTCATGGCTACCCACAGCATTATGCCGGTCCCGTCCTGCGATAACGTAGACGACTGGGAAGCGGCAGCACAGAAGCAGCAGAGCGAGGTTCTTGGTGGATGAATTACAAAGCCGTCTGGAAACCCTTGCCGGGATCGCAATCGCTCTCTCTGAGCTGCCCTTGTAACGAAATTCTCTACGAGGGAACGCGCGGGCCGGGCAAGACTGCCGCGCAGCTGGCGCGTTTCCGTCGCCTGGTTGGTTTAGGCTATGGTTCATTCTGGCGCGGTGTCATCTTCGATACTGAGTATAAAAACCTCACCGACATCATTACCCAGTCAAAGCGTATGTATCGCCTGTTTAACGACGGCGCGCGCTATCTGGCGTCAGCATCCGAGCTGCGCTGGGTGTGGCCAACTGGCGAAGAATTGCTGTTCCGATTCGGGAAAGAAGAGGGCGATTACTGGGATTATCACGGCCAGGAGTTCCCGTTCATCGGCTTTAACGAACTGACAAAGCAGCAGTCGGGTGAGTTCTACGAGATGATGTTCTCCTGTCGGCGCTCATCGTTCCGGCCAGAAAACTATCCGCGCGATGATGGCTCGTTGCTCAAGCCGATCCCCCTGGAGACGTTCAGCACCACGAACCCGTTTGGCATCGGCCACACCTGGGTGAAGAAACGCTTCATTGAGCCAGCGCCGCGCGGCACCATCATTCGCGAAACGCAAAAGGTGTTTAACCCGCAAACCGAGCGTGAAGAGAATGTGACGCTGACGCGCGTGGCTATCCACGGTTCGTTCAAGGAGAATCCGTATCTGGATCCGCAGTACATTGCGACCCTGATGGCTATCAAAGACCCGAACCGGCGCAAAGCCTGGGTAGAAGGTTCATGGGATGTCACCAGCGGCGGGCGCTTTGACCATCTGTGGAATGCCTCGCATCACGTCATCAAGCCGTTCCGCATTCCTGATAGCTGGACGGTTGATCGCTCCCATGACTGGGGCGAATCGAAGCCGTTCTCCAATCTCTGGTGGGCGCGTGCCGATGGTACCGCCGCAGAGCTCTCTGATGGTCGCCAGTTCTGTCCGCCTGCCGGGTCGCTAATCCTGATTGGTGAGTGGTACGGCTGCCCTCCGGATGAGCTGAACAAAGGCCTGAATATGTCATCCACAAACGTCGCTAAGGGCGTGGCGTGGGTGGATAAGCGGCTGGTGGGCGAAGAACTTGCGGAGCCCGAAGAGATAAAACTCAACGGGATAACTCAGGGGCAACTGAACATCATGCCCGGCATCTGCAAGAAGGTTCTACCCGGCCCGGCTGACGGGGCTATCTACAACACCGGCGATGACGAACTCTCCATTGCCCAGAAGATGGAATCGCAGGGCGTTAAGTGGATTCCATCCAACAAGAAACCGGGATCGCGCGTGAACGGAGCGGCCCTGTTTGCTGACATGCTGGAAGCAGTCATTGAAGGTAAAAAGCTGGAGTCAGGTATCCCTGAGAAACCTGCATTCTACGTATTCGACTACTGCAGGGGCTGGATAAGCCGTGTTCCGGTGCTCGTCCGCGACAGTAAGAATCCTGATGATGTAGACACCCAGCAGGAAGATCATGACTGGGATGGTACGCGCTACGCCGTACTGCATTCACCGCCGAAGAAAGTCGGCAAAGTTACCAACCTACGGATTTAACCCCATGACTGACATTTCAACACCCAATCTGGACTATGGGAACATGGTGCAGGCGTGGGACATCAACGACGCCCTGATGGGCGGCACGCTATACATGCGCCAGCTTGGTGAGGCTTATCTGCCGCGCTGGCCGAAAGAGGATAAAGAGGATTACAAAAAGCGCCTGGCTGTGGCCACGCTTCTTCCTGCCTACGAAGAGACCATCAACCAGAACGTTGGCCGCGTATTCGCTGAGCCTATCCAGTTGGGCGAGAACGTCCCGGATGCGCTGCGCGAATTTGCGAGGAACGTGGATCTTGAAGGTAGTCGCCTCGATGTCTGGGCGCAGGCGTTCTTCAGCCTGGCGATGCAGTACGGCCTGTCACATGCGCTGGTGGACTACCCCCGGGTCGATGCCGAGCAGGTGAAGACCAAGGCTGATGAAAAGGCCACCGGAGCGCGCCCCTACGTAACGATGCTGAACCCCCGCCAGGTGATCGGCTGGAAGTCGAAGATGACCGGCGGCAAGGTTGCGCTCACCGAGTTGCGCATCAAAGAGGTTGTGGTCGAAGACGGTGACGACTTCGGTCAGACGAAAGTCGAACAAATTCGCTACCTGACACCCGGAAAAGTGCAGATTTACCGCAAGGCTACTGGCACCGATGGTCAGGTGAACTGGGCGCTGCATGAAGAGTGGCAGACCTCCCGACGAGATATTACCCTGGTAACGCTCTACACCAAGCGCACCGGCTTTATGTGCGGCTCACCGCCGCTACTCAATATGGCGCTGCTGAACGTTAAGCACTGGCAGAGCCAGAGTGAGCAGGACAACATTCTGCACGTCGCCCGGGTGCCGATCCTCACCGTATTCGGGCTCGAGGAAGGGCAGGAGCTGGTGATTGGCTCTTCCTCTGCGGCAAGCTTTAACGATCGTCAGAAACAAGGGCTCGAATACGTCGAGCATACCGGTTCCTCTATCGGCGCTGGTAAAGAGTCGCTGGCGGATCTGGTAGAGCAAATGCGCCAGGCGGGCGCAAAGCTGCTGCGCACCGACAATACCTCGACCAAGTCTGTTGACCAGACCTCAGAAGAGAAGATGCAGGAGCAGTCCCCGCTCTACACCATGGCAACCAGCCTGGAAGACGCGATCGACAACATCCTGCAAATCATGGCCGAGTACATCGGCGAGAAAGACGGCGGCAGCGTCGATGTACGCACTGAACTGGATGTTGAGTCGAAAGAGTTCAACCCTCCGGCGGCGCTGGCCATTCAGTCGCTGCGCCAGGGTGGTGACCTCCGCCGTGTTGACGCGATTAAGGCGCTGCAGAAACTCAACCTGATTGACGCTGATGCAGATCCCGATGTGGTGCTGAGCGAGCTGCTTGCTGAATCAGCCTCGCTGACCGAACCGACAGTGGACGAGGTGTGATATGGCTCGTTCAGTTAACGATCGCCTCCAGGACGAGACGATAGCGCACGGTCTGCATGTGAACCGCTACGGTACGGGCGTCGCCCGACGCATGGTAGCGCTGCTGAACAAAATGGATGCTGACCTGGCCGCAAAGCTGTTGGTGCTGCTGGATGGCAAGCGTGCCGATACCTACAGTGCCCGCCGCCTGGCCTCACTGCTGGTGGGTGTGCGCGACCTGAACCAACAGGCCTATGAGCCGGTTAACGATGCGCTGGCGCGGGAACTGACGCGCTACGTTGAGTATGAGGCCGGGTATCAGTTGGACCTGTTCAGCAGCATCATTCCGAAGCAGATCCTCACTCACGTTCCGCTTCAGAGCATTGCCCCCGAGCAGGTATACGCCGCAGCAGTGGCGCAGCCCTTCCAGGGGCGCCTGCTGAAGGAGTGGGGCCAGAAGCTTGAAGCCGATCGGCTGGACAAAATCACCAACGCTGTGCGCTCCGGTTTCCTCCAGGGTGAAACGGTAGAGCAGATTGTCCGGCGCGTCGCTGGCACGCCGAATCTCAACCGTGAAGATGGGGTGATTCACGCTTCCCGGCGCGACCTTGCTGTGGTGACCCGCACCGCTGTGAATCACATGGCTGCCACGGCGCGTCAGGAGTTTGCCCAGGTCAACAGCGATATCGTGAAGGCCAAGCAGTGGTCGTCTACGCTCGACACGCATACCAGCCAGTGGTGCATTATCCGCGACCGCAAACTCTACACCCTCGACGGCAAGCCGCTGGGCCATGTGGTGCCGTATCTGCGCGGCCCCGGCAAAATCCACTTCTGCTGTCGCTCCGGCGAAATCCTGATCACGAAATCGTGGGAGGAGTTGCAGATAGCCTCAGGCGAACTGAGCAGCGCTACGCGTGCGTCGATGGACGGGCAGGTGCCAGCGCATACCAGCTATGCCGACTGGCTTACCCGGCAACCGTACGCACGGCAGGAGCAGGTGCTGGGCGTCACCCGCGCCATGATGCTACGTGACGGCAAAATCACGGTGCCGGAGATGTTCAATGATGCCGGGGGGTTTCTTACCCTGGACGAACTGCGCCGCGTGGATGCGTCGGCGTTTGAGTAACACAAACCTCATCAACATCAGGCTGCCTCCGGGCGGCCTTTTTCATGCCTGCCGCTGAGCGGATGCGACGCGGTGAACGGGTCGGATGACCTATTACCAATGGCCGGAAGGCTGGAGCAAAACAATGAAACTCAAACTTGATGCTAACGGCAATGTGGTCGTTGAAAACGGCATGCCTGTGTACGTTCATGACGACGGCAAAGAGATCCCGTTCGATGCAGCCGCAGCGATGACCAAAATCACCTCCCTGAACGGTGAAGCCAAAACTCACCGTGAAGCGAAGGAGCAGGCGGAAGCCAGTCTCGCGAAATTCGCTGGCATCAGCGACCCGACCAAGGCACTCGAAGCCCTGGAGATGATGACCAAAATCGACCAGAAGAAACTGATCGACGCTGGTGCCGTTGACCAGGTTAAGGCTGAGATCACCAAGGTTTATCAGCAGCAGCTGGACGAAGCGAACGGCAAAACCAAGCAGCTGGAAACCCAGCTCTACGACGAGATGATCGGCGGCCGCTTCGGTGGTTCGAAGTTCATCTCCGAAAAGATGGCGATCCCGGCTGAGTTCGTGCGTTCCCACTTCGGCCAGAACTTCAAAATTGAAGACGGCAAGGTCGTGGCTTATGACGTGCAGGGCAATAAAGTGTTCTCCCGCACCAAACCCGGCGAACTGGCTGGCTTCGATGAAGCGCTGGAATCTCTGGTCGAGTTGCATCCGCAGAAAGACTACATCCTCAAAGCGTCCGGCAACAGCGGCGGTGGCTCCCACCAGTCGCAGCATCAGGCCGGGCAAAAAACCATGAAACGTGGTGCGTTTGACGCTCTGGATGGCGCAGGAAAGCAGGCTGCGCTTAGCGACGGCGTCAGCATCGTCGATTAATCGAAAGGATATTTAGAATATGAGCAATACGCTTACTGGGTTAATTCCCACTCTTTACACCGCACTGAACCGCGTATCCCGCGAGCAGGTCGGCTTCATCCCTGCCGTGGCGCGCAACGCGAAAGCTGATGCTGCGGCTAAAGACCAGACCGTCACCGCGCCGGTGGCACCAAAAACCACCACCGTCGATATCACCCCTGCAGCGACCGCCCCGAACGATGGCGATCAGAACATCGGTACCGTGGATGTCAAAATCACCAAATCCAAAATGGCCCCGGTCAAATGGAACGGTGAAGAACAGCTGGCTATCGGGCCGTCAGGTAATTACGACGTCATCCTTGCTGACCAGTTTTCCCAGGCCTTCCGTGCGCTGAGCAATGAGATGGACGCTGACCTGGCGGCGCTGTACTACAAATCATCCCGCGCAGTGGGCGCGCCGAAGGATACCCCGTTCAGCATCAAAGACGATCTGTCTGATGCGGCGCTGGCCCGCCAGATCCTGGTCGATAACGGTTCTCCAACCACCGATATGCGCATGGTGCTGGGCGGCGAGGCGATGGCCTCTATTCGTGGTAAGCAGTCCGTGCTGTTCAAGGCGAATGAAGCTGGCACCGACCAGCTCCTGCGCGAAGGTATCATCGGTCGCGTGATGGGCTTCAACCTGCATGAATCGGCCAACATCAAGCGTACGGCGAAAAGCACAGCATCTGGCTACAAGGTCAACGGTGCGAAGAAAGAGGGCGACATCATTGTGGCTATCTCTGCGGGTACAGGTGGGATTGCAGTCGGTACCGCAGTGAAATTCGATGGTGATGACAATCAGTATCTGGTCGTTGCCGCCACTTCTTCCAGCATCACCATTGGTGCGCCGGGTCTGCGTCAGGATCTGGCAGACCAGGCAGCCGTCACCGTGCTGAGCGAGTTTGCGCCAAACATGGCGTTCGACCGCAACGCATTCCTGCTGGCGTGCCGCACCCCGGCAATGCCAAAAGGCGGCGACACCGCCGACGATGTGATGAACGTGACCGACCCGGTATCTGGCATCACCTTCCAGATCGCGCTGTATCGCCAGTACCGTCAGGTGCGTTATGAAGTTGGTGTGGCGTGGGGCGTTGCAGCCGTGCAGCCTGAGCATTCCACCATCATCATGGGTTAACCACTGGGGCTTAGGCCCCTTTGTTTTCAGGAGGCCCAATGGCCGGATTAACCAAAGAGCAGCGCGCGCAGCGTGAGGCTGAAAAGCTCGCAGCGCAGAACGGCGCTGAACAAACTCCTGCTCAGCAGGACCAGCAGCAGGACCAGCAGCAGGACCAGCAGCAGGACCAGCAGCAGGACCAGCCAGGCATTGAATTGGTTGTCATGGTTCGCGATACCCCAGAGTTCCCCGGCGGTCCGCTGAGCGCTGAGGTACACCCCGACGAAGTGGATAACTGGCTGGCGCTGGACTGGCGTCTGGAGGAGTAAGCATGCTGGTTGCCGATCCCCACGTTCCAGGCTTCAACAGCTACGCCAGCGTTGCTGACCTGCGAGCTTTCGCTGCCGGGCGCGGTTACACCGTTCCTGCCGATGACGGCGAGTGCGGCCAGATGCTTATGCAGGCTATGGACTTTCTGGAAGGGAAGACCTGGCGCGGCCAGCGCTCCAGCACATCGCAGCCGCTATCGTGGCCGCGTACCGGTGTGCGTTTCGATGGCGTTGATCTTCCGGATGACAGCATCCCGCAGCGCCTGGTTGATGCACAGTGCCGTCTGGCTATCGAATCGCAGGAGATTGACCTCACGCCTTCGGTTGCTGGTGGCGGGGCGGTGACGATGGAGCGCGTAGAGGGCGCGGTGACCGTGCAGTACGAGCCGGGAACCAATAAGGCCTCGCCGTCATTCCCCTGGTTCTATTCCTCGCTGCGTGGGCTAGTGGTGGGCGGCAATCAGATCCGCATCGAAAGGGGGTGACATGCCAATCGACTACCGCCGCATGCGCGCGACCGCGACCCGACTGCTGACCGAGAACGGGAAGGCATATCAGCTTACCCGCGGCGGCGGCACCATCCGTGACCAGTTCGGCAAAGAGGTCACCACCCCGGCCATTACCGCGACCGTAACCGGTGTTATCACCGAATACTCCTCCCGCGAAATCGACGGCTCCCTGATCGCCACCGGCGACAAGAAGCTGGCGGCCACGTTCGAAACGGAAGTGCGCATCGATGACCGCATCGAAATCGACGGCAAAAAATGGCGCGTGGTGCAGCCGAATCCGGTTAAGCCTGCCGATGTGCTGATCTCCTATAACATCCAGCTGAGGGCGTAACTATGGCCGGAACAGTTAATCAGCCGTTTCTGGCTGCCATTCAGTTGTTCGTGGATAGCTCGAAGCAGGAGATGGACGAGGTAGTGCGTCGGACGGGTATTAAAATCCTCGGGCGCCTGGTCGAAATGTCCCCGGTGGGCCAACCGGATATCTGGCAGGTCAACCAGACTGCGACGGCGTACAACACTGCAGTGCGGGAGCATAACGCTACCCTGCGAGATGATCCTGCCAACATGACCAAATCAGGACGACTTAAGCGCGGCCTGCGCGTCAACGACTCGATGGACATCAAAAAGCCTGATGGCTATGTCGGCGGGCGGTTCAAAAACAACTGGTATGTGGGCTTTGATAGCCAGCCGACCCAATCCAACGATACACCGGATGCTTCCGGTCAGGGTTCCAACTCCCGGGGCCTGGCAGTGCTCGAGGTGTTCAGAGTAGGACAGGTCAGCTCGATTTTCTTCACCAATAACCTGCCCTATGCACAGGCGCTGGAGAACGGGCACTCCGGTCAGGCCCCCGGTGGCATGGTGGGCATCACCGCGCTGGATGCCGCGCAGCTGTTCCGTGAGACAATGAGCGAGGTGCGCAATGGCCGGTGACCAGTCAATGCGGATCGCTGACCTGCTGGAAGGTCGTATCGCGGTTATCTGCTCTTCGCTCGGGCTGCCAGTAGCCTGGCCGAACATCGCGTTTACTCCCCCGGATAATGCGCCTTACGGGCGTGTTTATGTTATGCCGGCACAAACCGTGGGGCAGGACCTGGAAGGCCATTTGCGTACGTACCAGGGCATTCTGCAACTCAACATTATTGCTCCTGCCGGTAGTGGCGTGGCTCAGGCCCGAGGATTGGCAAAGTCTGTCGCTGACGCCTTTCCCGAAGGTCTGCCGCTGGTGGATGGTGACCTGACCGTGTACATCAACGGTCCACCGCAGGTGCGATCGCCAATACAGGATCGCCCGACATCAGCACCCAACGGCAGTAGTGGCTCCATCACCTACACCACCCCCGTCAGCATGCAGTACCGCGCTGATTACTGACCCGCCGCCTGGCGGGTTTTTTATTACCTCAATTCAGGAGAATGCAATGGCATTCGCAATCCCTAACGGGTCACGTGTGAACGTGGCCAAGGCCTATCTTGCGCCGATTGTCTTCACTGCAGCCTCCAACGCGACGGAATGCGAACTGACCGTTGCCTCGGCTGCAGGGATCCTCGCGGGTGATGTCGTCCAGGTCAGTTCCGGCTGGCTGAAGCTCGATAACATGGTGCTGCGCGTTAAATCGGTGACCGGCACCAAAATCGTACTGGAAGCCTTCGATACCACCGACACCAAGAAATTCCCGGCGGGTACTGGCGCGGGGACTCTGCGCAAAGTCGACTCGTGGATCACAATGCCGCAGGTCATGACGCTGTCCACTGAGGGTGGTGACCAGCAGACTACCTCCATCCAGTTCCTGGAGGATGATAAGGCCCGTACCATCCCGACGTTTAAAAACGCTGTGGTTCAGGTCTATACCTTCGCGCACGACCCGTTGCTGGCAATTTACAAACGTCTGAGTGACCTGGACGAATCCAGCGACACTACTGCGGTGTGGTTCCATAACCCGCGCGGAAAAGCTGATCGTTACTACTCTGCCAAAGTGTCATTCCAGAAGGTGCCTAAGACTGAAATCAACGCCGTTGAAAGCAACGAAGCGCGCATGAACTTCGAATCGGACATGCAGATTTACCCGATCACCGACGCCTCCGCTGTGCCGCTGGCGTTCCTGACTGACCTGCCAGCCACCAAAACCCTTGCGGTTGGCGCTGCGCTGGATCTGGCTGTGGTGATGCAGGGCGGCTCCGCGCCGTACACCTATGTGTGGAAGAAGGGCGGCACGGCTATCCCTGGCAAAACCGCCTCGACGTTCAACATCCCATCAGTCGCATCCGGCGATGCTGGCTCTTACACCTGTGAAGTCACCGATGCCGCAGGAAAGACCCTCACCTCGGCTGCTTGCACCGTCACTGTCAGCTAACCAACAAGGCCCGGTTCGCCGGGCTTTTTTATGCGCGTCGCATGCGCACTAAATCGAAAGTCTTTCAGTAGCGAGCCTGGGCTATGCCGTTTCTTTCGTGCGGCGGCGCCATGCGACAGGCTCGCACCTAAAAGGAAAATGTAATGCCCAAGAGTTTGAATATTTTCTCAGTTGAGACTCATCCCGAATTATGGGGCGTAAGTGTTAAATGGAAATGGCCCGAGGAAGGCACCCAGGGGGATAAGCTGGAATTACAGTGTCTGTTCTCTGATGGACGACTGAAATATGATCTTATCTCCTGGCCGGTAACTGGAACGCATATTGGTGGCCTGAAGGCGGGTGAGCGCGTGCAGATCCGTTTACGTCAAATCGATATAAACGGCAATTCTCCTGAATGGGGTTTGGGTGACTGGATCGAAGGCGTTTCCTCAGCAAATGCCGGAGATTATCTGAACAATATCTGTGTCGATATCTGTAACTCGTCTATCCGTTCATCACTGCTAATTAATGATGCCTTCCTCCAGCCAGGCATCATTCAAAATGCGAAGCTGAATAACGCAGTCGTCAACAGCAGTTACAGCATTCAGGTAAAAGCCGACAACAGCGATAAACAGCCTGCTGCCGGGGCGATCCGGGTCAGCGAAAGTGACCAGCAGCAGGTAAGCACTGGCTGGGAAATCAAAAAAGCTGGTACCGCCATCGCCAGCAGCGCAGATGCAACCAAACTCAGTCTCTCAGACGAAATGCGTGAGGCGGTGGTGGATGCCGTGCGTAACAGCGATCTGTTTGAATCCCTTAGGGCAGAACTGAACGGTCAGACAGCATCTGTAGCCAGCCTGCAACATGCTATTCATGACATAGCAAACGATGCTATCCGCAACGCAATGAAGCCTGGTGGCCTGCTGTTCGGCCGCTAAGAAACAAATCCTCGCTCGTTTATTTAACCCGCTCCGGCGGGTTTCGTTTTTCTAAGGAACCGAAATGACCAAATTCTCCCTGATCCCAAACCCGACCTTCTCCGTTACCGCCAGCATCCCGCGCGCTGGTGCTGAAGACGGCAAGCTGACCTTTACCTTCCGCCACAAGACGCTGCAGGAACTCCGCGCAATGGACGAGAAGATGCAAAAAGCTGCTGAAGGCAAAAAGGCAGCAGTAGAGCCACAGGCCGACTATCTGATGGAAATCGTCGAAGGCTGGGCGCTGCCGGACGAGTTCACCCGCGATAACGTGATTGTCCTCCTGCAGAACTATCCGCGCGCTTTCGACAGCATCGGTCTGGCCTACACCAAAGAGCTGATGGGTATCCGCGAAAAAAACTAAGGCAGGTCGCCGCAGCGATGTATACACCGGGACCGACACTCGCGGAGTTAGCCGCTTTTGGTTTAACGCCTGAAGATGTGGAGGAAGAGGTGGGGATCCTGCCATCCATATGGGAGGCCTTTACCGTCTTCTCCACGCTGGCGACCCAATGGCGTGTCGGTGCGAGCGGTGCGACCGGTCTTGATTACAACGTACTCCCCTGGGTGTTTGAGTTGCACGGGGTTGAGGATGCGGCGGCCTGCATGGCTGATATTCGAATTATGGAAAGCGAGGCTCTCAAAGTGATGCATAAGGAGACGGCCTGATGAGTGACCAAATCGCCTCGATCACATTGCGCGCTGACGTATCCGATTTGAAAACGGCCAGCAATGAACTGGATAAACTCGGTGAGGCCGCGGCGGGTGCCGTAGGTAAAGCTGATGACCTTAACAGCGTATTTCGCGCTGGCGCTGAGTCTGCGAAGCAGGGCAGTGAAGGCCTCAAAGAGCAGCAGACCGCGCTCAAAGGCCTGCTGGAGAATATCGACCCGGTCACCAAGGCGCTGAACCGCCTGGACGAACAGCAGGCTGCGCTGCGTAACTTCCAGACCAAGGGCTTTCTGGATACCGATACATACCAGGCCTATAACAAGATCCTGGATGATACCCGGCTGAAGCTGACCGATACCGGCGAGGCAGCGGCGCGGGCCCAGGCCGAGCTGGCCGCCACCCAAGCTGCCGAAAAGCAATCTGCCGCACTGAAGAACCTGCTGGGCTCCATCGACCCGACAATCCGCGCGTTCAACTCGCTGGATGAGCAGCACGCGCAGCTGGTGGCCCATTTCGAGTCAGGGCGCATCAATGGCGCTCAGTTTGAGCACTTCAACACCATCCTTAACCAGACGCGTGAGCGGCTCTCAGGCGTCGCCGACGTACTGCCTGAGGCATTATCTCGTCAGGAGGCGGCGGCCCGTCGTGCGGGGATCTCGGTGGGCCAATACAGCGCGGCCATGCGCACGTTGCCGGCTCAGTTCACCGACATCGCCACGCAGCTGGCTGGTGGGCAGTCTCCGTTCCTGATCCTGCTCCAGCAGGGCGGGCAGATAAAAGACCAGTTTGGCTCAGTGCAGGGGGCGCTGTCCGGCGTCGGCGAATACATCCGCAGCATGGCCGGGATGATTAATCCAACCACAATTGCGCTGGGCGGTCTGGTGGGCATCATCGGCCTACTGGCTGCAGCCGCGTACAGTTCGTCTGAACAGTTCGATCAGGTAGCGCGCTCTGTCATCATGATGGGCGGCGCTGGCTTCGCCTCAATGCAGCAACTCAACCAGGCCGCTGAAGAGGTGGCGGGCAAGACGAACATCTCGGTCAGCTCGACGGTCGATATCCTGGTTGCGCTGAATGACACAGGCAAATATACCGCCAGCCAGATGAAGCAGATCGCCACGTCCATCACTCTGATGGGCAAGGCGGGCAACGACACCAAGGCGGCGATGTCCGACTTCGGTAAGATTGTCAGTGATCCAGTGAAAGGACTGGCCAGCCTGAATGAGCAATACGGCTTTGTCGATGAAGCCATGATGAAGCACATCATCCAGCTGCGTAAGCAGAAGGGCGAGCAGGCGGCGGTTACCGAAGCCATTGACCTGTTTGCTGGCGTAATGGCAAAACGAGCAGAAGAGACTACCAGGGCGACCGACAATATCGGGCAGTCCTGGCAATGGCTGAAGAAAACATCATCTGACACCTTTGATGATATTGGGGTTACCGTCCGCGCCTGGGGAAACCAGATACTGGATATTTTTAATCTGGTTAAGGCATCGATAAAGGATCTCTTTCTCAATATCACCTCATTGGACGCCAAATTTACCGGGACCTTAGCTGGCTGGGCTGAAAAAATACCTGGTGGCGGTGCGATAACTGAGTTCCTCGGCATGGATGTCGAGGCTATGAAAAAGGCCGGGACTGAAGCTGACAAAGAAATCGCGGCGAACAAAAAACGCTACGATGAACTCTGGAAGCGCGTAACTGCCCCCAACGCACAGGCGAGCTATGAAGCCGAAGCGCGAGGGGTCACCGTTAAAGGGGAGGGTGGTTCGAGCCGCGAATCGAGGGATGCGGTATCGAAACTTGCCGAAAACTCTGCCAAAAAGACCCGAGAAGCAAAGGCCACGCTGGATGCGGGCGATCGTACCCTGGAGAACTACCGCGCCCAGACCAGAACCCTAACGGAAACTCTCGAAACCCTACGGCAGACCGGCGAGACCCACGCCAAAAACACCGAGTTCAGTAAACAGCAATCCCACTTTGCTGAACTGGAGGAGGCCGCCAAAACTCGCGCCCTGACTGCTCAGGAGAAATCTCTACTGTCGAGCCGCGAGGCCATTCTGAACGCCGCCAAGGTGGTGGATCAGAAGAACAAGGAAGTTGAGGCCCAGCAGAAGATTAATGGTCTGGCGCAGCAGGCAAATAAATACGTCACACAGATGTCTGAAAAAACGAATGCTCTGCGAGATAGCGCCGGGCTGAGCGGCCGCCAAACCCAGCGTATGATGGAAGAGGCGCAACTCCGTCAGGGCTGGCTGAATGGTGGCGGAAAACTTGAAGATGCTGGCTATGAGAAAGAGTTAGCTGCGCTTCGGAAATATTATGCTGAAGAAGATAAGCTGCGCGGCAACTGGAAGGCTGGCGCTATCAGTGGTTGGAATGAATATCTAGACGCAGCTACCAATACCTATGATGCCGTGAAGAACGTAGCAAGCTCGACCCTAACCGGCCTGAGCGACATGCTGACCGAACTTATGACGACCGGCAAAGCTTCGGTTAAAGAGTTTGGCAAATCGATGCTTAAGATGATCCTGGACGTGACGAACCGCCTCATGGTTGCCTACGCAGTACAGGCTGCAATGGGGTGGATTAGTGGTGGTTCGGGTGGTGGCGCTACACCAGGCGGAGCGTATGCAAACGCTGCCGCAGGCGTCACGTTCAACGCAAAAGGCGGCGTCTACGAGTCCGTAGGCCTCAGCAAATATGTGAATGGCGTTTATGACTCACCTCAGTACTTTACCTTTCAAGGTGCATCGAAATTCGCGAAAGGTGGGGTTTTCGCTGAGGCTGGTGCGGAGGCGATCATGCCACTTACCCGTGACTCAGCCGGGCGTTTAGGCGTAAGAGCGCAAGGCGGCGGTGGAGTAGCGCCGGTTATTAATACTACCGTTAACGTCGATGTTGGTGGTTCGGCAACAGCACGCACCTCCAGTTCTGGCGATGCCATGGGACGTGCGCTCGCTGAGGAAATGCAGAAAGCTGCTCTGCAGGTGGTTCAAAAACATCTTAAGCCGGGTGGCATGATCTACAACTTCACTAAAGGCGCATAGTCGCTTCGATTGTTTTGACCTTATTATTCATCCTGTTAAGATGTTTCCGATTGTAATCAAAGGAAACGTGAAATGAAGAAGGTAGTTGCTTTAGCTCTTGGGGCGTTAATGCTGTCTGGCTGTACTGTTCGTGTTGCTGATATGACCGTAGGAAGTACCAAAAACTACAACCTGAACGCAGCTAAGTTTGAAAAAGGTCAACGTGTGACTGGTGAAGACAAAGCTCCTATTGTCATTTTCCCATTGGGCATTCCAAGCGTTAAAACAGCAATGGATCGAGCTATTGAAAAAGATAAGTGTTCCGTAGGCCTAAGCGATGTTGTTATCTATCAGTTAAACCACGCATTTATTTTCGGCACATATGGTTTCCGTGTCGAAGGCACGCAGATTATAGACAAGTCTCAGCTTGGTTGTGAAAACCGCTAATCTGCTACTTATACTGACAAGCCACCTTCGGGTGGCTTTTTTTATGGAGCAAATATGGCAGTTGAAACCTATAACTGGCGTTCGCAGCTCGGTGCCGGGCCTGTCGAGTATGGTCAGACGGTGCGATCGGCTCAGTTTGGCGATGGCTATGAACAGGTGGCCGAGAACGGCATCAACTCCACGGTCATTCAGGTGCCGATGAAGCACACTGGGACTGAGGCGGAAGTAAACGCGATCCGCGACTTCCTGCTGGCCCATACCGTTAAGGCCTTCATTATCACGCCACCCGGCGAGGTGAAGGGGCTATATCGTGTTGTCGCTGATTCCATGCGGAAAAACCAGCTGAACAGCAAATTCTCTGAGCTGACCTTCACTATCAAACGGGCCTACGGAGTCTACGCATAATGGCACTTGTCGATCAGGCGGCGATGCTGGCACCGGGTGGCAGGGTCCGCTTGGTCGAAGTGGACGCCTCCGAGTTCAGTGGCGGGATCCACCGCTTTCATTACGCGCCATTCCCCCATACGGCAGCAGAGATTGACGCGGCAAACGGCGACGAGTCGAAGCTGGGGCCGAAGCCGATAATCTGGGACGGTAACGCCTACGAATTCTGGCCCTTCCAGGTAGCGGACCTGTCGCTCTCCACTGACCAGGCCGCTGAGCCAAAACTCAATGTTTCCAACCTTGACGGGCATATCACAGCGCTGTGCCTTCAGTTCAAAGATATGGTGAATGCGAAGGTGAGCATCATCGACACCTACGCCATTTACCTCGATGCGGTTAACTTCCCGGGCGGCGTAAACCCTACGGCGGACCCGACGGCGTTCTCCCTGCAAACCTTCTGGCTGGACACCAAAACCTCAGAAGATGATGAGGTGGTGTCGTGGGCAATGAGCAGTCCGGCAGACCTGCAGGGGTTGGTGATCCCCACCCGGCAAATCACCTCGCTTTGCGAATGGGCACTGCGCGGGCAATACCGCAGCGGCGATGGCTGCACCTACAACGGCACGGCGTATTTTGATGCGAAGGGTAATCCGGTCGCTGACCCGGCTCTGGATGTGTGCGGCGGCTGCTTCAGCGACTGTCGTAAGCGGTTTGGTGCCGGACTGGCAGAGCCTAACGCAGCAAACCTCGACTTTGGCGGCTTCCCGGCAACCGTTCTCTTCTCTCGATAACCGGACATATCAATGAACAAAACCATTATTGCGGCGATCCGCGCGCATGCGCTGGAGGAATCCCCGCGCGAGTGCTGCGGCTTCGTCATCCAGTCGGGGCGGCGCCAGCGTTACATACCGATACCGAACAGCCACGAAAACCCGACAGATCATTTCCGCATTGACGGCGAGCACTGGGCGAACGCGGAGGATGCCGGGACTATTATCCGCGTCATTCACTCGCATCCAGGCGATGGCGCCCGGCCTATCCCTTCAGATCTCGATCGCCAGCAGTGCAATAACTCCGGTGTGGTCTGGGGCATCTATGCGCCGGACTGTGATGAATATGCAGAGGTAACACCAGACGCCATCCCGCTGATTGGCCGCCCGTTCATTCTGGGCTCGCACGACTGCTGGGGGCTGGTCATGGACTGGCACACTATCCAAGGCGTGACGCTTAACGATTTCCGGGTGGATTATCCGTGGTGGGAAAGCCAGTACCCGGACAATTTGTATTTCGAGAACTGGGAGCGGGAAGGGTTTGTCGAATGCAATCCGGGGCCAGGATGCATGGTCATCATGCAGGTTGAGTCAGCCAAGTGGAATCATGCGGGGATCATCACCGAAGAAGGCGAGCTGCTGCACCACCTGTACGGCCAGCCATCCTGCATAACTCCGTATACCCGGGGCTACTTCAAAGACCGGACCATGATCTGTGTTCGCCACAAAGACCTGCCGCAGGAGATTCAACCATGGCGCGTTTAACCACTATTCGACTGTATGGCGCCCTGGGGGCCCGGTTTGGCCGCGTTCACCGGCTGGCAGTCCAGACTTCAGCAGAGGCCGTAAAGGCACTCTGCATCAACTTCGACGGGCTTGAAAGCTACCTGATGAACGCCAAAAAGAACGGCATGACTTTCGCAGTGTTCCGCGGTAAGCGCAACATCGGTGCGGATGACTTCAGGGATCTGACCGGGGATAGCGATATTCGAATTGCACCAGTGATGGAGGGGGCAAAAAAAGCGGGTATGTTCCAGACGATCCTTGGGGCAGTCATGGTGGTTGCTGGGGTGGTTGCCTCGTTCATACCAGGCGGACAGGCATTCGCGCCTTCGTTACTTATCGGTGGTGCCAGCATGATGGCCGGCGGCATTTACCAGATGCTCTCGCCGCAGCCTAAAGGCCTACAGGGACGCGATGATCCCGATAACAAACCCTCCTACGCCTTTGGCGGATCCGTTAATACCCTGGCAATGGGTAACCCGGTTGCACTGCTGTATGGCGAGCGCGAGATCGGCGGCGCCATTATCAGTGCGGGGATCGTAGCTGAGGACATCTGACGACCATTTACTCTTCAATTAGCACCCAATCGGGTGCTTTTTTTATGGATGCAATATGGCAACGATTACTGGAGCAAAAGGCGGTAGCCAGAAGCAGCGCACGCCCGTAGAACAGCCTGATTCAGCTCAGTCAATGGCACGCTGCCGCATGCTGCTGGCGCTCGGTGAAGGGGAATTTGCTGGTGGGCTGGATGCCACCCGTATTTTCCTCGACGGCACGCCGCTGGGGAACGCCGACGGCTCAATGAACTTTGAGAATGTCTCCTGGGATTTTCGTCCGGGCACACAGGCCCAGACGCCGATCCCCGGCTTCCCCGCTGTGGAGAACGAGACGAGTATCGGGGTGCAACTGACGAAGGCTGCGCCCTGGACGCGAGCTATCAGCAACACCCAGATTGACGCTGTTCTGGTGCGCATCGGGATCACCGGCCTACAGCAGCAGGAGAACGACGGTGATATCGTCGGCACAACCGTCGCATATCACATCGACGTTGCGGTTGATGGCGGGGCATACCAGACAGTGCTCACCAAAACGGTAACGGAAAAGCTCAGTTCACTGTATGAACTGACGCACCGCATCAATCTGCCCAAAGCAACCACTGGCTGGCAGATCCGTGTGGTCCGCGATACTGCCGACAGCGTCAGCCAGATGCTGCAGAACAAAACGCAGGTGCAGGCCATCACCGAGGTCATCGACGCCCGCCTGCGCTACCCGCATACCGCGCTGCTGTATGTGTCATTCAATGCCAAAGCATTCAGCAATATCCCGAAAATATCTTGTAAGCCGAAAGGCCGGGTGATCCGCATCCCGCAGAACTACGATCCCGACGCGCGAACGTACATCGGCACATGGGACGGCACTTTCAAATGGGGCTGGGCTAACAACCCGGCGTGGATCTGGTTTGATGTCCTGACAGAGCCGCGCTTTGGTCTGGGCCGCCGGGTAACGGTGGATATGCTCGATAAATGGGAGCTCTACCGCATTGCCCAGCGCTGTGACCAGCAGGTACCGGACGGGAAGGGTGGTACCGGCACAGAGCCGCGATTCATGTTTGACGTCTATATCCAGTCGCAGGCCGACGCCTGGCAGGTTATTAAGGATATCGCTGCTGGCTTCAACGGCATGACGTTCTGGGGCAACAACATGTTCAATGTTGTCTCTGATATGCCGGCAGACACGTCGAAGCTGCAGATCCTTACCCGCGCATCAGTGGTGGGTAAGCCAACGTATTCCAGCGGCAGCGAAAAGACACGATTCTCGAGCGCGCTGATTAACTTCAGCGACCCGGATAACCATTATCAGGATCGCACCACCTCGGTAATGTTTCCTGAACTGGTGAAGCAGTTCAAATTCAAGCAGACCCAGCTCACGGCCATCGGCTGTACACGTGAGAGCGAGGCTCAGCGCCGCGGCGGATGGGCGGTTTATTCTAATTCACTGGATCGTATCATTACGCTGCAGACCGGGCTGGATGGCTTCGCCTATGTCCCCGGCACCGTATTTGCCTTCGCTGATGAGCGCGTTTCCGGGCGTGTTTATGGTGGCCGCCTCACGGACTATAACGCCGGGCTTAAAGCGGTAACAACCGATCGCGGTACCAGCGCTGTCGCGGGTGACACACTGATGATCCGCACCCAGGGCGGCATTGTGGAAAGCCGCGTTATACAGGCGGTCAACGGCACGCAGCTGATCGTGGCCACTCCGTTCACAGCAGCGCCAGCGCCAAACGCCGTATTCGTTATCGATGCAGGGCAGCTGCGCCTTCAGTACTTCCGCGTCACGAATCTGACTTTTAACGATGAAGAAAACACGTATACCATTAGCGGCGCGGAATACAACGCATCGAAGTATGATGCCGTCGACCACAATGCGCGCCTCGATATCCCGCCGATCAGCCTCATCCCCACGGGAGTTGTTTCACAGCCCGGCAATATCGTCGTGTCGAGTTACGAGTCGGTGCGCCAGGGCCAGCGCATAGCGACATTGACTGCATCCTGGGATGTTCCGCTCGATAAAGCCGGTAAGCCGCAGGCCGATGTGATCGCCTATCAGGCTCAATGGCGCCGGAACGATAGCGAGTGGGTAAACGTCCCTCAGACTGGCCTTCGCAATATTGAGGTACCCGGCATTTTTGAAGGTGATTACCTGGTGCGGGTCCGGGCGATAAACTCAGGTGGGGCCTCCAGCCTGTGGGCATCGTCAGCGCTGACACATCTTAAGGGTCGGGTGGGCGATGTGCCAAAGCCAGTTAATTTCCGTACCACGCCATTGCTCTGGGGCGTGCAGCTGGACTGGGACTTCCCTGCCGGGACTGGCGATACGCTGCAGACAGAAATTCAGTATTCCACGGTATCAACCGGCGCGAACCCGATGCTGCTGGCAGGCGTTCCGTATCCCCAGCAGATTTACCAGCAGCTTGGGCTAAAGGCAGGGGTAGGTTTCTGGTATCGGGCGCGGCTGGTGGATCGCACCGGCAACAAGTCGGCCTGGACTGACTTCATCCAAGGCAGCAGCAGCTCAACCGCCGCTGATTACCTAGTGGATATCGATAACCAGATCAAACAGACCGACGCCTATAAAGACCTAGTTTCGGATATCACTGATCTAGGTGACGATATCCAGTCAGCGCGCGATGACATCAGCACGGTGACGACGGAGTCTGCGGCCACTAAAACGGGCCTGGCCAAGGAAGTCACGGACCGTAAGAAAGCCATCACCGACGAGGCAACGGCCCGCGGGCAAGCGCTGCTGACAGAGAAGAACGAGCGCCTGGCGGATATCAGCAACGTCAACCAGACGATTCAGAGCAGCACCGAATCGCTGGCGCAGCAGATCGCGCAGGTGTCTGCAGGTACCGGCTCGCAGTTCGACCCGGCCAAAATCTGGTATTTCGATTCGACAGCAGAAGGCTGGACCGGTAACGGCACGCCGACCATTGTTGATGGCTGGCTACGCCCGGCTAACCATGCCTCAGATCCGTACGTTACGTCTCCCGGCTCGCTGGCCATTACAGCAGCTGCGTATCGCTTCCTGAAACTGCGCATCAGGAAATTCGGTGCGCCGGGCTGGACGGGGCAGTTGCGGTGGCGTGGTACGGGTGGTTTCAACGACACCAACATGATCGCCGTCGCCGACCCTGCCTATGACGCGAACGGTATCGCTACGGTGGAGTTCGACAATATCCCGTGGCTGACCGAAACCACGATGAATCAGTTCAGGCTCGATCTCTCTACCAAACAGGACGCGACGAACTATTACCTGATTGACTGGGTGGCGGTCGGACGGCCAACGCCTGGGGCCGGGATGGCGGCTCTGCAGCAGGAGACGACAGCCCGTGTCACTGGCGACCAGGCGGAAGCCACGGCGCGCGAGACGCTGGCGACGCAGATCCGGGGCGGCTATACCGGTGACGACCCGTCAAAACTGGCATCGGGCCTGCTGTACACCGAACGCCAGGCGCGCATCACGGCTCAGGAAGCGGAGGTGACGGAGCGGAAGAAGCTGGAATCGACCGTTAATGCCAACAAAGCCAGCGTGACGCAGGAGCTGGCAACGCTGACGACTGAGCAGGGGGCGCAGGCTACAACGCTGTCGGGCCTGCAGACCACCGTCGGGAAAAATACCGGCGATATCACGCGCATCGATAAAGCCGTTGCCGATAACAACAAAGCGCAGACTACCGCGCTGGCTGCTGTTAAAGCCACAACAGATCAGAACACGGCGGACATCAGCACGGAAACCACGGCCCGCACGGATGCAGACAGCGCGCTCGGTCGCCGTATCGACAGCCTGAAAGTGGATGTGGACGGTAACACGGCCAGCCGCGACGCCGGTATTGTCGGTAGTGTCAGTAACGCGCTCGCCAGCTTCATGGCGTTCTCTGATCAGCGCGTCACGTTTGCCGTTGGCGAAACGAAAACGATGGCCGAGATCACCGAGACCCGGAAGACCGCCGCGGATGCCACAAGCGCTGTAGCCGAACAGGTCACGACGCTTAAGTCCACGGTTGAGCAAAACGGCCAGACCAACGCCGCCGCCATTACGCGCATCGACAAAGCTGCAGCAGACCTGAAGAGCGCCACGGCTAGCAGCATTCAGGAGGTAAAGGCTGAAATTGGCGATACCAACGCAGCAGTGCAGACAACCAGCGAGGCGGTTGCTGATATCAACGGCAAGCTGAGCGCGCAGTGGGGCGTTAAAGTCCAGGTAGAGGCGAACGGTGTTAAACGCATCGCGGGGATCCAGCTGGGTATTGATGCCGCAGGCTCCTCTAACTTCCTCGTCAGCGCCGACACGTTTGCGGTTTATAACCCGACGACCACCGGGCAGGAACTGGTGTTTGCCGCCACCGGCGGGCAGCTGTTTTTGCGCTCGGTGTTCATCCAGGACGGTTCCATCGATAACGGCAAGATCGGCAATTACATCCAGTCCAGCAACTGGGACGGGACCGGTAATGTCGGCTGGCATATCAATAAATCCGGGTACGCCACGTTTAACGGCGTGACCGTTCGCGGGACGATCTATGCCACCGACGGGAGTTTTAGAGGAAGAATCGAGGCAACCAGCGGGAGTTTCAGGGGAACAGTAGAGGCCACATCTTTCATTGGGGATGTGGCGAACGTGGGCATAGCGTCGGACGCTGTTGTATCAGGCGCTGGCACAGCTTCGAGTTCGATTACGTTTACTGACTCCTCTTCATCATCACTGGATAAATCGGCCCTGCTTGAGGCGATGGTGTACGTCTCCTCTACCTCAGGTTCAACGACAGTGAGCATCACCCTTAACATTAACGGAAATGTTCGTGATATGGGCTCTATAAGCGTGCCTGCCGGCACGGGAGGGCTCTGGGTTACCGTTCGTCATGCTGTCCGCAATCTTACGACCAGCGTGATTACCGGGATCATCACCGTTGTTGGTACTGGCACGGCCAGTAAGCGCATTGCCGCTCCGACACTGACCATTACCCGGGGCACCGGCTCCTTCTCCTGATCCTCATAACCTCAGACCATCTAACCCAGCTCCGGCTGGGTTTTTCATTTTAAGGACATCACTAATGGCCACGATTAATGACGATTTAGCGAAATCCGTCACAGAAGGTTTTCGCCAGGCGCAAATTGATATCGTCAACCAGGACCTTATTTTATCGGGTACCGGTGACGTCACGGTTACGCTGGCAGACGGCTCAAAAAAAACTGGGCCGAGCTGGTCGAAGTTGATCACCGCTGCGAACGCGGCAGGCACCAGCGCCGCGGCAGCTGCAACGTCTGAGAAGAATGCCAAAACTTCAGAGACGAACGCGAACTCATCAAAGACCGCGGCAGCAACCTCAGAGAAGAACGCGAAAACGTCAGAGACGAACGCCAAGACATCAGAAACCAACGCGAAAACGTCTGAGACGAATGCTAAAACGTCAGAAAACAACGCCTCCGCCAGTGCCAGCAGTGCCGCAGCATCGCTGGCCGCCGCGCAGCAGTTGACGTCTGTACCCTATGAGGAGGCGCCGTTCCCTGACGTCTGGTTGCCGCTGAATGATGACATGCGCCTGCTGGCGGGTTGCGCGCCTTATGATCGTCTGACGATTTCAGGGCAGGTACTGGAGTTAGCAACAAAGTCAGCGACACTTACCCGCTCTACAACCGCAATGTATTACGATAAATCAGGTATCTTGCAAAACGCTGATATTAACGAACCTCGTTTCGAGCGTGAAGGCTTATTAATAGAGGGGGCCAGCTCTAACTTATACACCTACTCTGAGCAGTGGGGTGCAGGGCAGCGAGTTACTACAACGAATAATAGCGGCGACTCTCCTCGTGGCGATAAAACAATGGCGCTGATAATTGAGGACACATCGGGGAGTGAACATTACGTACAAGACCGTAATATCACTTTAACAGCCAACACAACATACTGTTACTCTGTATTCGTCAAAGCACACACAAACTCACGTCTTTTATATCTTCGGATTGCCTCTGGAAGTACGTCTGGAGTTTTCTTTGACCCAGTAGCAGGGGCATTTGTTGGTAGTGGTGGGGTGGGGGCTCAATACGTTGACCGTGGGTTTGAAATACTCAGTAATGGTGTCTATCGCGTATGGATGACATTTACCGCTGCGGCGAGTCAAAGCACTGTTGTTCGCCTTCAATTAGCTAAGGACGGCGTAACTGCTAGTTACACCGGAGATGGTGTGTCTGGTTTATATATTTGGGGAGCGCAATTGGAGTCTGTACCCGTGATGTCCAGTTATATTCCAACAGCCGCGTCCGCTGTAACAAGGGCTGCTGATAAGCTCTCGTTACAACCGTCTGGTAATGTTGGATATCAACTACTCGGGGATGCGTTCAACAGGACACTTGCATTTGAAATCTCTGTTAATAGATATGTCACGCCTAGTAATAATTACGCTGACCTTATCAGGGCGGTCGGCTCCAACAACGATATTATATTCAGGGCGGGAGCATCTACTCTTTTCACATATATTGGTGGGAGCGGGCCATCTTTAGCAGTTACATATCCAATCGATAGAAAAGTTTACGCGCAATCTGTAGATGCTAACAATAAGACCAGCATGTACTTCGATGGGAAAATTAACAGCAGGACGGTAGCACCAGTGAATCCAGGGTCTAAGCCGACGAGCATTGATATACAAGGGCACCCGAACGTTGTTTATCACATTCGTAACTTCCGTATATGGCATCGCCTGTTGACTCTTAACCAAATTAATGGACTCCGCTAATGAGAGACTTATACCTGCGCTTTAATGACGCCGACGAAATGCGCACGCAATTAATCGCGGCGGGGTTTATGGATGATGAGGAGCAGGGCGGTTTATATCACCCGGATATCAGCCTGGATGTAATCGGCGTTATTGCCGTCCCCACTGAAATTAAAAATGCAGGGGAGGAAAAGGAAGTTATTACGTTCGTCAATGAGCCAGGCTACCACGCCAACCTTCGTGTGATGAATGACAAACTGGATTTATCATCCCTGCATGATTTCGTCGTTAACCCTAAAACACCGGCGCGCGTCTGGGCTTAAGGAAATAATATGACACTCAGAAATGATAATATCACCATGACTGCGGCAGACGTAAAGGCGCTCAGCGCTGACGGCGGCACTGTTACTGGCAGCGTAACGGTAAGAGGTGCCATGACAGTTAATTCTGCTGGTAGCACATTTGGCGATATTCATACCAGGCCTGGCGGCGGCTGCGGGGTTGCTGCGTGGCGGGCTGAATCCAATAATGGTATCGAGCTAAATAACACCCCTGATGACACCGGTGATGGAAATTACGTAAACCGGATATCTGGCGGCTGGTACGCTGGCGGCTGGACGATTGGAGGCGTACGAGGCGGGAGCACTGATCTTAACCGAGTGCAAATTAACGTTAATGGAGGGTCGTCAGGTTTAAATTCCTCCTTTGTATTTGGTTCTAATGGCAACGCTGGCGGCGGGACATGGAATAACCCATCTGATGAGCGTTTGAAATACAATATTAAAAACATTGAGAACCCCATACAGAAAATGAAGTCATTTCATGGGAAGACGTTCACTTATATAAAAGGTGATGTTGATTCTGCAGGGTATATTGCTCAGGAAGTGAACAAGGTTCTGCCGGAAGTTGTCGGTGAGGATAATGACGGATACCTGTCTCTGAATGTTGCGGGTGTTGGGGCGCTTCACCATGAGGCAATCCTGGCACTGATTGAGCGCGTTGAGTATCTGGAGGCTAAGCTTGGTTTGCAGCCAGACGAGGAAGAGGAACCTGAAGAGACGGACGAACAACCTGATGTTCAGCAGTAATTATCAATAGGCAGGGCTTTCTTGATCTGCACTCTCTTTAAAACTACTGTATGGATACACAGTAATAATAAATGAGAGGTCACCATGCCCCGCCAATCAGACATTAACTCGGCTTTCCACGCTGCTATTCAGCTTAATCCCAAAGGTTACCAATGCCTGAGGTCTTCTGACTTCGTTCGGGAGCTGGCGAAGGTTCACCATCATTTCACCCTGGTCGATGCCAACGAGTGGATAGAATTCTACCAAACTGGGTTTGTTGACAAGTCTCCGGACGATAGCGAGAACCGATACTGGATCTTGCGCACTATGGGGCAGGTGTTCTAATGGGCTTCGTATCTCCGGCAACCGATTATGTCGAGCAGCGCTTGTCCCCGACGAGTATCTGCACCACGAACGAAAGCCGCATCCTGGAAACGTCAACTGGGTTTGCGGTGATCGAACCTGTCAGCCGGATGGTGCAGGGGCAGGTGTTGCTGATTCTCAGCGGTGGAATGACGCAGTTCGCGAAGCTCAGAGGTCAGGCGTTAATCACGGAAGACGGCGAAGCGATAGAGGGCGCGGCGGCCGAGGAAGTCGAGGTAATGGGCAGGGTGACTTTCTTCATCAACAGTGCAGCTGATGATGGTGATGAGTCTCCGATGTAAAAAGCGGTGCGCAAACAAGGGAAGATGGTGATCTTCCCTCCATGTGGTTTAAATTCCGCTTAGAGCGAGAAGCGGACACTGCCTGGCGATGGGCTATGACGCCTCACACGTGTATGAGTACAATAAATCCACCTACTGAGATAACTCTTACAGCTTTGAGTAATTTATATAACGGCAATCTAAGAATTATAAATAAGTATTTATAGTGTCATTCAGCGCCTTTAAAAAGGATCGCTATTTGACAGGCAATCCATTGCCAAGTAATAGTATTTGTTAGTTGATAAAATGCATTCTGATGATTAAAATTTATGTCGGTAATTTTTATAGATAGTATATTATTTATTTGCGGCGGAAAAGCACCATTCCCGCGTGATGAAGCTCGTCATTACTGACAAAAGTTCCATCAGCTGTAAAACCGGTATCGTCCTGATAGTAGATCCTGTTTTCACGAATGTCGTAGTCGCCCTGATAAGCATTGTATTTTGCGCCTCGTGCTTCATTGTAACGCCCATTTGGTAAAAGCTCATGGCGAATGTACCCATCTTCGGTAATCCAGAGGCCTGTATAAGTATGCTGTTTTTTCATGTGTTTCCTGATGTCATGTATGCGTATCAGAGATAAATTGTTGTATTAGCGTGTGGTTTCACGACTCATTTTGAGCAATTCCGGTCAAGAGAAATTCCAAGCGCATATGAGATTGTTATTTTTTATTAACAGGGGTTAACTCTGCCGTCATATAAACCCTGTTTTTAAAAGAAGCCCCAAGAATTTCATATGATTTCCCCTCTTTAGTTGCCAGTGTGAGAATTTTTTTCTCAGCGCCCTCGATGGTTGAATCGACTGCCGTAACAATCTGGGCCATAGTGCTGAAAGATGATAAAAAGAGAATTGTTGCTACAGTCAAGCGATGGATATTATTCATAGTGATTTTCCTGTCAATGGATAAGAGATGATTTTTAAAAAGTGGGAATAAAATAATTTAAATTTATTCCCAGTGCCAGTTTGGTTTTTGTAATTAATACAGTGTTACTGTCGGTTAAGAATGACGTAATGAATTAACAATTGTCATGCAATTTATCATGTCATCAGCAGTTCTTATTCCAGAGGCATTAAATAAATAATGATCGCGGATACTTACTTCGTCCCGCTGTCATACGCTTCAGTTTGCGGATGCTGTCGGTCTGATGGTTATTTCTGTTGTATCAACGCTTTCCGGAGCCTCAATGACATGTCGTACGGCACGGGCAATATCAGCGGGTTTAAGTGCAACAGAACGGTATGCATCCATCACCGCCATGGTTTCCGCATGGGTGATGGTTGAGGCGAGTTCACTTTCTACAACGCCGGGATTAACGCAGGTCACGCGGATTTTCGAGCTTTCCTGCCGTAAACCATCGGAAATAGCGCGTACTGCGAACTTAGAGGCGCAATAGACGGCGGCTGTAGGCACAACTGAAAGGGCACCGATAGAGCCAAGGTTGATTATCTGACCAGAACCCTGAGCTTCCATCACTGGAAGCACAGCCCCAATCCCCCACAGCACGCCCTTGATGTTAACGTCAATCGTACGTTCCCATTCATCCTGTTTACCGGCCGCAAGCGGCGAAAGTGGCATGATGCCCGCATTGTTAATCAGAACGTCAACACGCCCCCACGTATCAAGCGCTGACTGCACAAACTGAGCCATGGACAGTCGGTTTGTGACATCCAGCTCCCGCGCTTCAGTAATACCGCCGGTGCTGCGGATTTCTGCGGCTATGGCTTCGATACGATCCAGTCTGCGTGCCCCTAATAGCACCTTCGCGCCTGCATTTCCAAGCTCTCTGGCAATACCTTCCCCAATGCCACTTGACGCGCCGGTAATTAATATAACTTTATCCATGATGTGCTCCTTCAGTTGAGTTCAGAGAGATGATAGAACTTTGTGATTAGTTCCAGTATCCTGCTTTCACTGGACTCAGTAGTTAGCAGAGCTAAACAATGAAAATTGATCTCAATCTTTTACCTGTTTTTATTGCGGTTGCTGAAGAACGTAATTTCACCACAGCCGCAGCCCGGCTGGGAGTTACACGCTCGGCGGTTAGTCAGGGAATAAGGCGGCTTGAGGATGCTTTCGGCACAATGCTGGTAATGCGGACAACACGTTCAGTAAACCTGACTGAAGCGGGAGAACAACTGCGTACATCCCTGTCATTACCTTTATCCAGCATTGAAGCTGCGTTCGAAGAGATTGCATCCGACAGTACGCCACGTGGACTTCTGAGGATCGCGGTAACCTCCATAGCTGAAGAGTTTCTTTCAGGTCCGCTGATCGCCTCGTTTGCGGCTGCTAATCCAGCCGTGACGATCGACATTGTCGTGACAGATGAGGAATTTGATATTGTGGCCGCTGGTTATGATGCTGGCGTAAGGCTCGGAGATGTGATCGCGAAGGATATGATTGCCGTCCCGCTTACAGAAAAGCAACGTGAAATGGTGGTTGCGTCCCCATCCTATCTCACAGCTAATAGCGCCCCTCTTCACCCGCGTGAGCTTGTGTATCATCAGTGTATCGGCTGGCGTCCTTCCCCGGATGTTGCTCCTTATCGCTGGGAATTTGAGGAGAACGGGAGAGCTTTCGACGTGGCGGTAGAACCGCGAATAACAACTAATGACCTGCGTCTCATGCTGAGGCTGGCTCTTGCCGGTGGAGGTATAACATTTGCCCCTGAAGAAACATTCAGGCCGTATATTGAAAATGGTCAACTTGTTTCAATGCTTGATGATTTTCTTCCCCATTTTCCTGGCTTTTATCTGTATTTTCCTCAACGCCGGAATATAGCGCCAAAACTACGCGCCCTAATCGAACATGTCAGGCAATGGCGGCAACCGTATGCTTAATGGTAAGCGCTAAATACTTTGTAACGTAAACCAGTTTTCTGAGGACTGACTCATTTAGTTAGTTGTTATGTCCGCTTCTGGCACAAAGCTGCATTTGATGTAAGAAGCGGCGCATACCTTTCAATCTTACAAACGGATCAATAGCGATACTACCAGGGCCGGCGGAGGGGGCTACGTGTCTAGTGTGATATCTGGAAGGAGCTACGCAAAATAGGGAAGGCGTGGGGGCACGGTGGGGGCAGAAGGCATGACGGGGACACAAATAGGGGCAGAGAAATGTCAGTTAATGCGAGATAATGTTATTGCTGTGCGTTATGCAACTGTTTGAATAAAAGGATAAACCTTGATTATCAACGATATTGAACGCATTAACTGTAATGTGCGGGCCATTATAAAAACAAAACGGAGTAAAAAGCTATTTGCGCAATGGATAATTCCGTTGCGCAAATAAATCACACCAGAGCGTTGATGCCAGCAATCAGGCGCTTAACCCCTTCCTCAAGCTTGCTGCGCGGACAACCGGCGTTGAGGCGGATAAAGCCGTTACCCTCGTCGCCATAGGTATATCCCGGCATGATCGCTACCTTCTCCTGCTCAATCAGCACTTTTTGCAGCGCCTTATCGTCAATGTTGAGCGGACGAAGATCGATCCATGCCAGATAGGTCGCCTCCGGCGGCTGCCACTTTAACGTCGGGAAAGCGGCATTCAGTCTGTCACACACATAGCGTAAATTGGCCTCAAGATACGCGCGCAGTTCATCCAGCCAGGCTTCACCCTGCTGGTAGGCGGCGATATGTGCCACCAGCGCCAGCACCGAGGGTGAGGAGAGTCCGTCGCGTCCCTTCAGCGCCTGCAGATACGCCGTGCGGCTGGCCTCATCCCCAATCAGGCCATATGCCCCGGTGAGGGCCGGAATGTTAAAGCTCTTGGAGCCGGAGGTCAGCAGCGCCCATTTGCCATGGGCCACGTCACACCATGGCGTATGTTTATGATTACCCCACACCATGTCCATATGGATCTCATCGCTGATCACCGCCACGTTGTGGCGGGCGCAGAGTTCAGCCATGGTCGTTAACTCGGCCCGGGTCCAGACCTTGCCGGTCGGGTTGTGCGGGCTACAGAGTAATAAAATGTTGTTCTGCGGCTGGGCCAGCACCGCTTCCAGTTCGGCCATATTGCACTGCCAGCCTTCCGCTGCTTTGTGCAGGCCGACGGAGACAACCTGACGGTTATTACCCGCAATGGCATTGTAAAACGCGTCGTAGGCGGGAGTGTGGATCACTACCCCATCGCCAGCGTCGGACCACTGGCGGATCAGCTCAGAGACCATGTAGATCACCGAGGGGCCATACACCAGAGCGCGGGTATCAACCTCGCTGTTAAAGCGCTGGCGGAACCAGTGGGCCACCGCGGCGAGGAACTCGTCGTTCTTCCAGCGGCTGTAACCAAACACCCCGTGGCCAATGCGGGTCTGCAGGGCGTCGATGATGCAGGGGGCAGTGGCAAAATCCATATCTGAGATGGTAAAAGGCAGCAGATCGGCGGCGCCGAAGCGGTCGGCAATATAGTCCCACTGGGTACACCAGGTGCCGTGACGATCCACGACGGCAGAAAAATCAAACATGACGTTGGTCCTTAAAATAAAACCCCCTCATGGCGAGGGGGCTGCGGCATCAGGCTTCTACTGTTCGCATCAGGGTCGCCAGCTCGTCTTTCACTGACTGCACCTGTGGGCCGATGACCACCTGCAAATTATGCTGATTCAACTGTACCACGCCGATAGCGCGGTTGGCCTTCAGGGCGTTGGTATCCACTTTGGACATATCCGCCACCGACAGGCGCAGACGGGTGATGCAGTTATCCAGCGAGGTAATGTTATCCGTACCACCCAGCGCCGCCAGAATGGCAGGGGTGTTATAGCCAGATTTACCCACCGTACCCGCCACGGCCTGTTCAACGCTGGTGGCCGTATCAGTATCGCGACCCGGCGTTTTCAGGTTAAAGCGGGTGATGGCGAAGCGGAAGATGCCGTAGTACACCGCGAACCAGATCGCCGCCACCACCGGGACCAGATACCACTTGGTCGACAGGCCGTGCAGGATCCCGAACACCACAAAGTCAATTACGTTGCCGTCGGTGTTGCCGATAGTTACGCCCAGTACCGCCATGGTGGTAAAGCCCAGACCCGTCAGCACGGCGTGGATGAGGTACAGCACCGGCGCGACGAACAGGAACAGGAACTCGATCGGTTCAGTGGTGCCGCCCACCACGCAGGCAATCACGCCGGAGATCAGCAGACCTTTAATCTTATGACGGTTTTCCGGACGGGCGCAGTGGTACATCGCCAGCGCGGCACCCGGCAGGCCGCCGAGGAAGGCCGGCATTTTACCCTGAGACAGGAAGCGGGTGGCGCTCTCGGAGAAGCCGTGGGTGGTCGGGCAGCTCAGCTGCGCCTGGAAGATGGTCAGCGCGCCGCTGACATCGTGCCCGCAGACGTCCATGGTGCCGCCTGCTTCCGTGAAGCGGATCAGCGCCACGAGGATATGCTGGAGTCCAAACGGCAGCAGCAGGCGTTCCCCGGTGCCGAAGATCATCGGGCCAAAGTCACCGGCACTGTTAATGATACGGCCAATGCCGGTAATGCCCATAGCAAACACCGGCCAGACCAGCGGAATGATCAGACCAAACAGTCCCATCACCACCAGGGTGATAATCGGCACAAAGCGGGTACCCCCGAAGAAGGCCAGCGCGTCCGGCAGGCGGATATTGTGGAAACGCTCGTGCAGCATCCAGATGATCACCCCGGCGATCACCGCCCCGAGGATCCCGGTATCAATAGACTGAATCCCGATCACGCTCTGAATGTTGTTGGCCTTCAGCACTGCCGCGTCGGTGGTCGGCAGGATGCCTTTCGCGGTCAGCCAGAAGTTAACCGCCAGGTTCATCACCGCGTAGCCAACAAAACCGGCAAACGCCGCCACGCCTTTGTTTTCGCGGGCCAGCCCCAGCGGGATAGCGATACAGAACATCACCGGCAGGAAGCTAAAGGCAAAGGAGCCGACCTTGCTCATCCAGATAAAGATCGCCTGCAGCACAGGATTACCCAGGAACGGGATCAGCGTAATGACATCATGGCTACTGAGCGAGCTGCCGATCCCCAGCATGATCCCGCAGAAGGAGAGCAGTGCCACGGGCAGCATAAAGGTTTTACCCAGTTGCTGGAAAAACTCCCATAGCGAGATTTTTTGTGCTGCTTTCGCCGTCATAAAACGACTCCTTTATTGTTAAAATAGATTTAACTGCCTCAGTGCTGCGAGAAGATAAAACGTTTTATCAAAGTTTAGTGCGCGCTAAATCACATTCTCAGGCTTTGGCAGAGAGTATAAAGATAACGTATTGATAAAACGTTTTACCGATCTCATTATCAGGGAGTCACGCCACCACATGGCTGTAGCGAAAAAGATCACCATCAATGACGTCGCCCTGGCGGCGGGCGTTTCCGTTAGCACCGTTTCGCTGGTGCTGAGCGGGAAAGGGCGGATCTCCTCCGCGACGGGACAGCGCGTCAACGATGCAGTTGAACAGCTGGGATTTGTGCGCAATCGCCAGGCCTCGGCGCTGCGCGGTGGGCAGAGCGGGGTGATTGGCCTGATCGTCCGCGACCTCACCTCGCCGTTCTATGCTGAACTGACGGTGGGCCTGACCGAAGCGCTGGAAGCCCAGGGGCGGATGGTCTTTTTGCTCCACGGCGGGCGTGAGGCCGATCAGCTGCTTCAGCGCCTCGATATGCTCCTGACCCAGGGAGTGGACGGCGTGATCGTTGCGGGTGCCTCCGGGGCGAGCAATGAACTGTGCGAGCGGGCGGCGGAGAAGGGCGTGCCGCTGGTGTTCGCCTCTCGCGCCAGCTATCTGGACGAAGCCGATACCCTGCGTCCGGATAACATGCAGGCAGCACAAATGCTGACCGAACATCTTATTCGTCGCGGCCATCAGCGGATTGCCTGGCTGGGGGGGCAAAGCTCGTCGCTGACCCGCGCCGAACGGGTGGGCGGCTACTGCTCGACGCTGATCAAATACGGCCTGCCGTTCCACAGCGAGTGGGTGGTGGAGTGTGGTTCCAGCCAGAAGCAGGCGGCCGAGGCGATCGGCACATTACTGCGCGCCAGCCCCACCATTAGCGCCGTGATTTGCTATAACGACGTCATCGCCATGGGGGCCTGGTTTGGCCTGATCCGCGCCGGACGCCAGAGCGGGGACGGCGGAGTGGAAACTTTCTTTGGCCATCAGGTGGCGCTGGGGGCCTTTGCGGATGTATCCGAAAACGCGCTGGACGATCTGCCTATCGTCTGGGCGACGACTCCGGCGCGGGAGATGGGCTATACCCTGGCGGACCGCATGATGCAGCGAATTGAGAAATCCGACGTGCCGGCCGGGCACCAGATTGTGTCGGCCCGGCTGGTGACGGTGAAGTAGCCTCAGGGTTATGGCGTGAGCGGGTTCAGCACCAGCCGCGCCTCCAGCGCCTCGACAAATTTTCGCACTTTCGCAGGGATCAGCCGCGACGTGGGGTAAACGGCCCACACCGCCAGCGCTTCCGGCTCGGCATCCTGCAGAACGATCCGCTCCAACTGGCCTTGCGCCAGAGCGGGGGCAACGTACCAGCGGGATAAGTTAGCGATCCCCATTCCCCCCGCGCAGGCTTCAAAGATCGCCTCAATGGAGTTCGCCGAAAACCGCCCCGACACTTTTTGCCTGTTCCGCTGCCCGGCCTGGTCGAACGACCAGTGGGTGGTGTCAGAGGTGGTTAAGCAGCTGTGCGCCGCCAGATCGCTGAGCGTTTGCGGATAGCCGTTCGCCGCCAGGTAATCGGCACTGGCGCACAGGTCGCGGGCATTGTCACACAGCCGATGGGCAACCAGCCGGTTGTCCCGCAGCGGGGCGATGCGCAACGCCACGTCGATCCCTTTCCCGACAATATCCACCTGCTCGTCAGTGGCAAGCAGATCGACCTGCAGGGCCGGATGCTGGCGCATAAAGTCGGGCAGCATCGGGGCGATGATCTTGCGGCCAAACGCCGCCGAGGCGGTGATGCGCAGCCGCCCGGAAAGGTGGGCGCCATCGGGAAACAGATCGGCCAGGGCATTGGTTTTATCTTCCAGCAGCGCCTGGGCGTGGGGTAAAAAGACCTCGCCATCGCTGGTCGGCGACAGGGATCGCGTGGTGCGATGCACCAGTCGGACTCCCAGCTCGGCTTCCAGGTTATTGAGGCAGCGCGACGCCGCCATAGCGCTCATCGACAGTCGACGCGCGGCACCCGCCAGGCTGCCCGCTTTTATCGCTTCAACGAAGACTTCCACATCGTCCAGTCTCATTATCTCGCATCCCGTTATACTGACCTATCAAATTACACATCTACACTAATTATCGTTATAGCGCCATAGTCTCTCCACATCCTGATAAACAGTGAATTCGGAGTGACAATGAAAAAGATGACAGCGGTTCTGGCCCTCAGCAGCCTGTTTCTGATGGGCTCAACATGGGCAGATGCCCCCGCTCAGGTGCGTCAGCAGGTGCCGGGGTATTACCGCCTGGCGGTGGGGCAAAATGAGGTGACGGCGCTGTTCGATGGCTATAACGATCTCTCGCCGTCGCTGTTGAAAGGGCTCGCGGCCGACAAAATTCGCGATCTGCTGGCGCAGCATAAGATCGATGCCGAACGCATGCCCACCTCGTTTAACGCCTTTCTGGTGAATACCGGGAAACATCTGGTGATGATTGACAGCGGGGCGGGCCACTGCGTGCCGCAAACCGCCGGGCAACTGATTCCCAATATGGAGGCCTCCGGATATCGCCCTGAGCAGGTGGACACCATCTTCCTGACCCACCTCCATCTTGATCACGTCTGCGGACTGAGCGATGCCTCGGGTAAGGCGCTGTTCCCCAATGCCACCGTCTGGGTCCCGCAGGGTGAAGCCGATTTCTGGCTGGATCCGGCGAAAGAGGCCAGTGCGCCCGCCAGTGCGAAGGAGTATTTCGCCATCGCGCAGCATGCCCTGGCAGCCTATAAAGCGACCGGACATCTGAAAACCTTCGTTCCGCCAGCCTCACCCATTCCGGAAGTGCAAACAGCATACGCAACCGGTCATACCCCTGGCAGCACGGTGTATCGCTTTGCCTCTGAAGGGAAGGCTATCAACTTTATCGGGGATCTGATCCACGCCCCGGCCGTGCAGTTCCCGCACCCGGAAGTGTCGATTCGCTTTGATGTGGATGCAAAAAAAGCCACCGCCTCCCGGGGACAGGAGTTTAACGCCCTGGCGAAAGACGGCGAGTGGATGGCGGCGGCACACCTGGCCTTCCCGGGCATCGGGCATATCACCACCAGTGCCCAGGGTTACCGCTGGAACCCGGCAATATATGGCCCTTATCAACGTGCGGCCGACGTGCCCCTGCTGAAATAAGACGAGGAAAACATCATGAAAAGTTACACCGTAACGGCTAATGGCATTCGTCAGTTCGTGGTTGAAGAGGGAGAAGGCGCCCCGGTGATCCTGCTCCACGGTTTTCCGGAAACCAACTACGCCTGGCGCTATCAAATTCCCGTCCTGGCAAAACATTACCGGGTTATCGCCCCGGATTTGCGCGGCTACGGGGAGACCGATAAACCGGCCTCCGGGTACGATAAACGCAACATGGCGCGGGATATCCGGGAGCTGATGCGCGCCCTGGGTCTGGAGAAAGTGGTGCTGGTGGGGCATGACCGCGGCGCGCGCGTCGCGACACGCTTTGCGAAAGATTACCCTGAGCTGGTGGACCGTCTGGTGGTGATGGATAACGTGCCGACGCGTATCGTGGCGCGAGATCTCAACGCCTCTATCGCCCGTGCCTACTGGTTCTTCCTGTTCCATCTGGTGCCCGATCTGCCGGAAGCCCTGATTGCCGGTCGGGAGCATATCTGGTTACGCCATTTCTTCTCGGACTGGACCTACGATCCCGCCACCATCAGCGGTGAGGCATTTGATACCTACGTGCGGGCGTATCAGGCGCCCGGTGCCGTGCGCGGAGCGATGGCGGACTATCGCGCCAACGCCGAGGATGTGGCGCAGGATCTGGCCGATGCGGAGGTGAAAATTGCCTGCCCGGTGATGTCGCTGTGGGGCAATGATTTTCACGCCGTGGGGAAACTGTTCGATATGCCGAGCGTCTGGGCAGAAATGGCGGACGATCTCAGGGCTTATGCCATTGAAGAGTGCGGCCATCTGCCGCAGGAGGAACAGCCGGAGAAAGTGAACGCCCTGCTGATGGACTTCCTCACCGGCTGGAAAGGATGACCGGCAATAAAAAACCCCTCGAAGAGGGGTTTTATACGCTTACTGCTGCGGTACAACCGGTGCGGCCGGTGGTGCCGGAACCGCTGGCGCGGCAGGTGCGCCCGGTACGCCCAGGTTCAGCGTCGGAACGCCAAACATGCCGACAAACTCTTCCAGCGGCATTTTCTGACCGTTCAGGGTTACCTGACCATTGCTGTACTGCAGGCTGGTGCTGATCACGTTATCTTCCACGGTGGTGATGCGGAACATCTGACCCATCGCCGCCAGGCCTTTAACCTGCTGGCTGGCCAGCTTGCCAGCGTCATCTTCGTTATAGCCTTCCAGCTTCGCAATCTGGGTCATGAACTCGGTCGCCATGTCCATCGGGATGGTCAGCTTGCTCTCCAGCGATTTCACGCTGCGATCCACTTCCTGAGTCAGGGTCTGGGCTTCACCCGTGGCGGTGGCCGGATCTTTCAGGAACAGCGACAGGTTGAAGTTGGTCTCGCCTTTGCTGTTTTTCCAGCTCAGCGGCGCCAGGGTCACCACTGGCTCGCCTTTCAGCAGGATCGGCAGGCTGCTGAAGAAGACTTCTGTTGCTTTCTGCTGATACAGGGCCGGGTTTTCCATCAGCGTTTTATCTGCCATCAACGCCTGGCTCTGGGTACGATACTGCTGGCTGAACTGATGCCACGCCTGGCCGTCGATATTGCCGATTTTCAGCGTCAGCTTGCCGGTACCCAGATCCTGGTTCTGCACCTTCAGGCTCTTCAGGCTGTAATCCAGCTGGCTGTTAACGCTCTTACCGTCTTTCGACAGCTCAGCCTTACCGTTCAGATCTGTCCCTTCCAGCACCGCCATCTCTTTGCCTTCAATGGCGATAGCCAGCTTATCGAGAGTCACTTTCTGATCGCCGATCCGCTCGTTAAAGTCGGTCAGATGGCTGTTGCCCTCGGTTTTCAGGTTGTTGAAGGTAAGCTGCACTTTCTGGCCGTACTCATTGACGGCATTTACCAGGCCGCTTGCCGCTTCACCTTTCAGGGAGAAGGCCTTGCCATCACGATCGGCATCCAGCTGGAAATTGCCGCCGCTGAAGGCCACTTTTTCATCGCCATTCTCGTAATTCAGCGCTTTCAGCGCGATGTCGGAGCTTGTATCACCGGAATAGCTGATGCGGGTATTGGCCTCGAACGGGGATTCATTCTTCGCCAGATCGAACAGCGGCTTAGAGGCTTCGTTGTTCACCAGCGTCGATTTCACCGAGGCCATGGACGGGATAAGGTTAAAATGCTTCAGTTGGGCCAGCGGGAAGGGGCCGTGATCAACCACTTCGTTCAGGATCAGGCTCTGCCCTGGCTGCAGCCATGGACTTTGCGTGCCAGCGGCTGGTTTCAGCACCAGCTGCAGATGGCTTTTGAACAGCCCGCGCTGGTAATCCTGATAGCCCAGCTCCAGACCGGCTTCCGGTGCGGTACGCTTCAGTTCGCTATTGGCCTGCGCCACCATCTCTGCCAGATGGCTCTCCAGCTGTTTCCCGGTATACCAGGCCGCACCTGTCCAGACCACCCCTAATGCAACAATAACGCCTGCAGCTATAACCGATTTCTTCATCGTGATTATCCCTAAAATGAAACCGAGCGGTAAAAACCGCCCAGTGAGGTCATAAGATTACCAATAGCTTAGCAACAATTGTTAAAAAATTCAGTAGACCACTAGAGCTTGTTGAAAACCCGAGCCAGACGGCCCACGCCGCTGACGCTGACCGGCGAGTCACTGGCGGCAATAAACGCCGACTCGCCCGGCTTCAGCACCAGACGCTCGTCGCCTTTGCTGACCACCGCTTCGCCCTCGACGCAGAAGAGGATCGCCGCGCTCTGCTGGGCAATCTCAGCGTCGGCGCTGCTGAGGTCGTGCAGCGAGAAGGCAAAATCCTCCACCGGGATCGGGAAGTCCAGCTCCGGGCCATTTTTCACCGGCTGGGTCAGCAGCTCTGCCGCCGGTTTGGCGACGAACTTAACGTTAGCCACCAGTTCAGGAATATCGATGTATTTCGGCGTCAGGCCCGCACGCAGCACGTTATCGGAGTTGGCCATCACCTCCAGCGCCACGCCCTTGAGATAGGCGTGCGGCGTTTCGGCGAACAGGAACATCGCTTCACCCGGCTCCAGTTTGACCACGTTCAGCAGCAGCGGCGAGAACAGGCCGCTGTCGTCCGGGTAGAATTCAGAAATGACGCGGATGGTCTGCCACGGCTCACCCTGCTGGCTGTTGAGCGCCGCTTTCAGCACCCCCAGCGCGCGGGATTTTTCGTCGCCCTGCATGTTCAGCAGGCTGGCAAAGAGGTGGCTCAGGCGATCGGCATCCGGCTTTTCGAGGAAGTGAGCAATGGCGCTGTGCGCCCCGGCCACCGGCTGCAGCAGGGAGACAATTTCAGAGAATTCGCGGAAGGCGTTCATCGCCAGGAACGGCGTTAAGGCGAACACCAGCTCCGGTTTGTGATTCGGATCTTTGTAGTTACGCTCGGCGGCATCCAGGGGAATACCCGCCGCATTCTCTTTGGCAAAGCCCGCTTCGGAGGCCTGCTTGTTCGGGTGAACCTGAATGGAGAGCGGCTGATCGGCGCACAGCACCTTAAAGAGGAACGGCAGTTCGCCAAAACGATCGGCGACTTTACTGCCCAGCAGCGTGGTTTTATCTGCGTCGATGACCTCGCGCAGGGAACGCTCCCCGCGGGCATCGGTAATTTTTGAGCTGCTCTTCGGATGCGCGCCCATCCACAACTCTGCCATCGGCAGATTGTCCGGGTTGGCGATACCGTAGAGATCCGTTAACGCAGTTTTACTTCCCCAGGCGTAGTTCTGCACTGAGTTGATGAGTTTTTGCATTATCAAGCCCTGTTTCAAATGTGGAATTAACTGCCCGTATTAAAGCAATAAACCGTCCGGAAGTAACCTGCGCACGGAAAAAGTCGTACTAGTCTCAGTTTTTGTTAAAAAATTGTGTAGGATAAGCCAACTCGCTTTTAAGCAGGGCAAACGGAACATCTGCCTGAACCATAATCAGCAATGTCGTAAGTGAGAGATCAATGTCGAATAAACCCTTCCATTATCAGGATCCTTTCCCGCTGGCAAAGGATCAGACCGAGTATTACCTGTTAACCCGCGACCACGTCTCTGTCTCTGAGTTTGAAGGACAGGAGATCCTGAAGGTTGACCCGCAGGCGCTGACCTTACTGGCGCAACACGCCTTCCACGATGCCTCCTTCATGCTGCGCCCGGCGCATCAGCAGCAGGTGGCGGATATCCTCAGCGACCCGCAGGCCAGTGAGAATGACAAATACGTCGCCCTGCAGTTCCTGCGTAACTCCGATATCGCGGCGAAAGGCATTCTGCCGACCTGTCAGGACACCGGCACCGCCATCATCACCGGTAAAAAAGGCCAGCGCGTCTGGACCGGCGGCGGCGACGAAGCGGCTCTGGCGCACGGCGTCTATAACACCTACATCGAAGACAACCTGCGCTACTCGCAAAACGCCGCGCTGGATATGTACAAAGAGGTAAATACCGGCACCAACCTGCCGGCGCAGATCGACATCTACAGCGTCGACGGCGACGAATACAAATTCCTCTGCATCGCCAAAGGCGGCGGTTCAGCCAACAAAACCTATCTTTATCAGGAAACCAAGGCGCTGCTCTCTCCGGGCAAGCTGAAAAACTACCTGGTAGAGAAGATGCGCACCCTCGGCACCGCGGCTTGCCCGCCGTACCATATCGCGTTTGTCATCGGCGGCACCTCGGCTGAAAGCACCCTGAAAACCGTCAAGCTGGCCTCCACCAAATACTACGACGGCCTGCCAACCGAAGGTAACGAGCACGGTCAGGCGTTCCGCGACATCCAGCTTGAGCAGGAGCTGCTGGTGGAAGCGCAGAACCTCGGCCTCGGCGCGCAGTTTGGCGGCAAATATTTTGCCCATGATATCCGCGTGATCCGCCTCCCGCGTCACGGCGCCTCCTGCCCGGTGGGGATGGGCGTCTCCTGCTCGGCGGACCGTAACATCAAGGCTAAGATCAACCGCGACGGTATCTGGATCGAAAAACTGGAAAACAACCCAGGCAAATACATTCCGGAAGAGTTACGTAAAGCGGGCGAGGGCGAAGCGGTCCACGTTGACCTTAACCGTCCGATGAGCGAGATCCTCGCCCAGCTGTCGCAGTACCCGGTCTCCACTCGTCTCTCCCTGAACGGTACCATTATCGTTGGCCGTGACATCGCGCACGCTAAGCTGCAGGAGCGTCTGGATAACGGCGAAGGGCTGCCGCAGTACGTTAAAGATCACCCGATCTACTACGCAGGCCCGGCAAAAACCCCGGACGGCTATGCCTCCGGCTCCTTAGGCCCAACCACCGCCGGACGCATGGACTCCTACGTGGATCAGCTCCAGGCCAACGGCGGGAGCATGATCATGCTGGCGAAGGGCAACCGCAGCCAGCAGGTAACGGACGCCTGCCACAAACACGGCGGCTTCTACCTCGGCAGCATCGGCGGCCCGGCCGCGGTGCTGGCGCAGGGCAGTATCAAAAGCCTCGAGTGTGTGGAGTACCCGGAGTTGGGGATGGAAGCCATCTGGAAAATTGAAGTGGAAGATTTCCCGGCGTTTATCCTCGTGGATGACAAAGGCAACGACTTCTTCAAACAGATCCAGTCCTCTCAGTGTGCGGCCTGTGTGAAGTAGTTTGAAAACCCGCCGGGTGGCGCTGCGCCACCCGGCAACAAAAAGAGCGCACAAAGCGCCATACCCTTTCCCCGTTCTCATCAATACTTGTTTCTTTGAGCTGTGAGCAATCCACTTCAGTGTTATCAAGGAGAAAGTAATGACCACCTCACGCAGTGAGAAAGATTCGATGGGTGCCATCGACGTCCCGCAGGACAAACTCTGGGGCGCGCAAACCCAGCGTTCGCTGGAACATTTCCGCATTTCCACTGAAAAAGTGCCGGTTTCGCTGATCCAGGCTCTGGCGCTGACCAAACGTGCTGCCGCCAAAGTAAACCAGGATCTAGGCCTGCTGGCGGCGGAAAAAGCCACCGCGATTATCAACGCTGCCGATGAAGTGCTTGCCGGCAAGCATCCCGATGAATTCCCGCTCGCCATCTGGCAGACCGGCTCTGGCACCCAGAGCAACATGAACATGAACGAAGTGCTGGCCAACCGCGGGAGCGAACTGCTCGGCGGCGTGCGCGGTATGGAGCGTAAGATCCACCCCAACGATGACGTCAACAAAAGCCAGAGTTCCAACGACGTCTTCCCGACGGCGATGCACGTGGCGGCGCTGATTGCCCTGCGCGAACAGCTGATCCCCCAGTTGAACGTGCTTAAACAGACCCTCGACGACAAAGCCCGGGCCTTTGCCGATATCGTCAAAATTGGCCGCACTCATCTGCAGGATGCCACGCCCCTGACCCTCGGCCAGGAGATCTCTGGCTGGGTAGCGATGCTCGACCACAACCTGCGCCATATCGACCATAGCCTGCCGCACCTGGCGGAGCTGGCGCTGGGCGGTACCGCGGTGGGGACCGGGCTCAATACCCATCCAGAGTATGCAGTGCGCGTGGCGGAAGAGCTGGCGACCATCACCGGCCAGCCGTTTGTCACCGCGCCGAACAAGTTCGAAGCGCTGGCCACCTGCGATGCGCTGGTCCATGCCCACGGGGCGCTGAAAGGGCTGGCGGCCTCGCTGATGAAAATCGCCAACGACGTGCGCTGGCTGGCCTCCGGGCCGCGCTGCGGCATCGGCGAGATCAGCATTCCCGAGAACGAGCCGGGCAGCTCCATCATGCCGGGCAAGGTCAACCCGACCCAGTGCGAAGCCATGACCATGCTCTGCTGTCAGGTGATGGGCAACGACGTGGCGGTGAACATGGGCGGGGCCTCAGGCAACTTTGAGCTGAACGTCTATCGCCCGATGGTGATCCATAACTTCCTGCAGTCGGTGCGACTGCTGGCGGATGGCATGGAGAGCTTTAACGAGCACTGCGCGGTGGGCATTGAGCCGAACCGCGAGCGCATCAGCCAGCTGCTTAACGAGTCGTTAATGCTGGTGACCGCGCTCAATACCCATATCGGCTACGACAAGGCGGCGGAAATCGCCAAAAAAGCGCACAAAGAGGGGCTGACCCTCAAAGCCGCTGCCCTGGCGCTGGGGTATCTCACCGAGGCCGAGTTCGACAGCTGGGTTCGCCCGGAAGAGATGGTCGGCAGCCTGAAATAGTTACTCCGCCACGTACAGGTGCAGCCGCGGGATGATTAAGCGCAGCGGCTGTGCCTGCGGTTTATAGCGGTGCTGAACGTTATCCGCATCGTAATTCAGTAGTTCACCAATATCCGGGATCACCGCCCCCTGGTCGGCGTCGTACAGGGCGATCAGCGGCGTCGGACAGGCATACTGAACCTGCTTCTGCTGTCCGGCATACCAGACCCGGGCGATGGGTTGCACCTTCACCGGCCGTTTGATCTTCAGCCGCGCCTCCGCCGGCAGGGAATGAATGGCGGTGTACTCCGCCTCCAGCCGCTCCACCCACTGATCCCGGGACCAGGGCGCCACGGCGCGCGGGGACTTGAGGCTTTTCTCCAGCATCGCCAGCACTTCATCGCGGGTGAAATTTTTGATGATGTGCTTATTGGCCCAGCCGAAGCGCAGGGTGGCGGGGTGGTTGATGACCGTTAACGTGCGGTAGGCGTTGAGAGTAATCAACCCCGGCAACTGATGATGCACCCACTCAAAGCGGGCGGCGGGAGCCAGTCCAGAGTCCTCGGTGACGATTTTTTCAAATTCCGCCTTCAGGGCGTTAATGCTCGCGATCTGGTCCGTCAGCTGCGCCCTGTGGACGGCATCGCTCTGCAGGCAGATCACCCCTGGCAGGCGCACGGCGGCCTTGCTGCTGCGGGTTTCCGACTGCTGCTGAATAAACAGGTGACGGTAATGTTGCAGCGCCATCATCAGCGCCTCCTTGCCAATATGCTGCTTCACCGCGATGGCGTTGAGCGGATCGTGCTCGGCGCCTTTGGCGACGTCCGGCAGGGAAAAGACGCGGCCCGCCAGTAAGCGGCAGGACTGCAGATCGTCCGTGAGTTGTGCCAGCTCATGCTCCATCTGGCGGAAGGTTGAGTTTAAGCGTTCGAGCAGATCGTAAGTTGCCATAGCACACCACATTAGTTACAACATACTCAATATATAGCACAGCACGCCGGGTCAGGCCAGCGTGCGGTTTGGGTCAGTCAGGGATCGGCAGGGCGATGTGGTGCCAGACGGGCCAGGTAAAGCAGAACCGGGCTCCGCCGAGATCGCTCGCGTCACAGCTGACGTCACCCCCCAGCGCCTGGGCGATAGAGTGGACGATAGCCAGCCCGAGCCCGCAGCCGCCGGTAGCGCGGTCCCGGCTCGGGTCGAGACGGACAAAGGGCTCAAACACCTGCTGGCGGGCCTCTGGCGCGATACCGGGGCCATCATCTTCCACCGACAGCGTGGCGCGACTGCCGTTCAGCTGCAGCGAAATCCGCAGGGTATTATCGCTGTAGCGCAGGGCGTTATTGACCAGGTTATCCAGCACCCGCTCCATCAAACGCATATCCAGCGCGCCATAGTCCCCGTTCATGCTGTCGATCAGCAGCCTGCGCTGGGGGTTGACGCTCTGGACGTCCTCAACGTAGCTGCGCAGCCAGCCGGGCAGGTCCGGGGTAGTGAGCTTCAGTTCATTCTGCGGACGGTCGAGGCGGGCATAGGTCAGCAGCTCCTCTATCAACGCTTCAAGCTGGCCGATATCACGGTTCAGCGCCTGCGACTCCGCCGCGGTCAGGTTTTCACTCATCTCCAGCCGGTAGCGCAGCCGCACCAGGGGAGTGCGCAGCTCGTGGGCGATACCGTCGATCAGCTGTTTTTTGCTGGCGATCAGAGCATTGATATTGTCGGCCATCTGGTTAAAGGCCACCCCGAGGCGCTCAAAGCTGGACCCGCTGTCGAAGTGGATCCGCTCGGTCAGATGTCCGTCGCCAAAGCGCTGGGCGGCGGCCTCGAGGCGCAGCATGTCCTGCCAGTGAGGCCGCATCCAGATAAACACCGGGAAGGCCAGCGAAATGGCGATAAAGGCCAGCAGGGCGATATCCAGCAGGCGCATCTGGTGCAGGAAGTAGAGGTAGGGCACCGGACCAACCGCCAGCACGTAGTGGCTGCGCGGGATGCGCTGGATAAAGGTGTACTGATCGTCCAGCGCTACGATGTCACCGCTGCGCAAACGCTGCATGGTCGGGGCATCCAGGTCGTACTTTTTCAGCGGCTCGATGCGCAGCTTGAAGGAGAGATTCAGATCCAGCTCTTTGATGGTGCGCGCCCAGTCGTGAGGGGGGATCTCACGCAGTTCGCTGCGCATCAGATAGAGCGAGCTTTTCATCAAATCATCCAGCGACTGCCTGCCTGCGCGCTCGGCGGTGAACTTGTAGACCAGCCCGACCAGCATGGTCATCACCAGGAAGCAGACAAACAGCAGGAGGTAAAACTGCACGAACAGTTTTTTCATTACATATTACCCAACTACAACGCGTTAATGATGCTGCCCCGCCAGAGGAAGGGACCTGGCACACTTTACGCAATCGGCTGCCTCATGGCATAGCGAATATTTAACGTAGCGCCTCGCTTAATGACGTTCGCTTTGACATGCCAGGCATTCTCGATCAGATCCGGAGTCAACACGGCATCAGGCGGCCCGCTGGCCATCACTGTACCTGATTTCAGCAGGACCAGCCGCTGGCAGTAGTTGGCGGCGAGATTAAGATCGTGCAGCGCCACCACCACCGTGACGGGCAGCTGCGTTATCAACGTCATCAGCTCCAGCTGATACTCAATATCCAGGTGGTTAGTGGGCTCGTCGAGGATCAGTAGCCCCGGCTGCTGGGCCAGGGCGCGGGCGATTTGCGTCCGCTGCCGCTCCCCGCCGGAGAGTTGCCGCCACAGCCGGTGACGCAGACCGGAGAGTTTCATCAGCCGGATCGCGTTCTCAACCGCGATGTCGTCGGTTTCGTTCCAGCCAAAAAGTCCCCTGCGGTGCGGGGTGCGTCCCAGACGAACAATCTGCTCAACGCAAAGCTCGCCGTCGACCTCAGCGTGCTGAGGCACAAACGCCAGCTGTTTGGCCCGCTCCCGCAGGGGGATCTCGTTGAGTGGGGTACCGTCGAGCCGGATGTGGTGGGCATGACGCGGCAATAACCCGGCCAGACAGCGCAGCAGCGTGGATTTACCCGAGCCATTCGGCCCCAGCAGGCCAACAACTTCACCCGTCGCCAGATCCAGGTCGATATCGTGCAGGATTTTTCGCGACTGCAGGGTTACCTGCAATCCGCGTAATGCAATAGTCATACTCTTTTCTCCCGGCTGCGATACAGCAGGACCACAAAAGCGGGCGCGCCCACCAGCGCGGTCACCACGCCAATGGGTAGCACCTGATGAGTAATAAGCGTCCGGGAAACCACATCGGCGAGGATCATAAAATGACTCCCGATCAGGAAGGTCAGGGGAATGGCGCGGCGATGCCCGGGACCACACAGCATCCGGGTAATATGCGGGATCACCAGCCCGACAAACCCTACCGCACCAATGATACTGACCATCACCGCGGTCACCAGCGCACAGGTGAGGAGCAGCATCATGCGCACGAGGGCTACCGGCACGCCCAGCGTGGTCGAAACATCGTCCCCGAAGGTAAAGGTATCCAGCGAACGCGAAAAGGTGAATATCACCGTAAATCCGGCCAACACCACCGCCAGAGCCAGCAGGGCATCCGGCCAGCGAACGCCGCTCAGACTCCCCAGCAGCCAGAACATCACGCTGCGCGACTGCTCCGCATTTGCGGAGGTGCTGACAATGTACGCGGTCATGGCGTTGAACAGCTGCGTGCCGGCGATGCCCGCCAGCAAGATGCGTGGTGGGCTGTCGGTCATGCCGTGGGTGATCAGCATGATAAGCCCAAACGCGCAGCAGGCGCCCAGAAAGGCCCCCCCGCTGATACCCAGCGTACTGCCACCCAACCCCAGTAACATGACGCAGACCGCGCCCAGCGATGCCCCCGAGGAGATCCCCAGCAGATAGGGCTCGGCCAGCGGGTTACGCAGAATGGCCTGCATCACCAAACCGCACAGCGCCAGCCCCCCTCCGCTGCAGGCCGCCATCAGGGCCCGGCTCATGCGGTACTGCCAGACAATGCCTTCCTCAACCTGCGGCAGAGGCCAGGTGCCCAGCCCCAGACCGTTGAGGATGGCTTTGCCCGCAGTGGTATACGAAACCGGCATATCACCCACGGTCGCGGCGAAAACCAGCATTAACGGCAGCGTCAGTAACCCAACAGCCATCAGGCCAGGCTGTCGCCAGCGCGGCGCGATAAAGGGAACACGGAGAGTTACTATGTTCATCGTTCAGCCTGAAACGCCGCCAGTTTTTCACTGATCGCCTCGACGGCATCGACATTGCGCAATGATGGATTCAGGGACATCGCGGGCACGACAATAATGTGGCCTTTTTTCACGGCGGGTAAGTTTCTGGTTACCGGGTCATCGTACAAAAAGGCTTTTTTAACAGCCACATCATCAGCCGGGTAAAGCCGCCGGGACATCTCTGCAATCACGATCACGTCAGGCTGCGCCTGGACAATGTGTTCCCAGGTTACGGCGGGCCATTCATCCCGGGAATCAATAATGTTCTTCAGTCCCAGGGTGTGGCTGATCCAGCCCGGCGTGCCATAATCGCCCGCCACCCAGGGCTCGCCTTTGAGACGGCTGCTGGAGAACCAGAACACCACTTTCAACGGTTTGACGTGCTGAGAAGCAACGCGCGTCTGTGCCTTCTGAATACGCAGGTTCAGCGCCTCGTTGAGTTTTTTTCCCTGCGACTGGACATCGAAAAGGGTAGCCAGCTCATCGATTTCACGTTCGATTTCCGCGATGGAGAACGGTGTGCTGCGAGCGCCGTCGGCATTCGAGCTGTCGGTGACGCTTTTGCCGATGCAGTCGGCGGGGGAAATCCAGGTCGGAATACCCAGGGTGGCAAACTGCTCGCGAGTGCCTGTTTCCCCCTGCGGCCCGATATGCCAGTGATATTGCGCCAGCACCAGATCGGGATTTTGTGCAGTCACCGCTTCAAAGGATGGGGCGTTATCTGCCAGTTTTTTTATTCCCTTACCGCGCTCCGCCAGCGTATCGGGGAGTGGACCAAACCAGACCGACGTGGCGCTGATCTTCTTTTCAAGCCCCAGCGCCAGCAGGAGCTCCGTCTCGTGCTGCCCGACAGTCACCACCCGCTGCGGGGCGTGCGTAAAGGTCTCTTTGATCCCGCAGTTTTCTATCGTCAGCGGATAAACCGGTGCCGCAAAAACCGAATGTGCGAAGGTTGCCAGAACCGACGCCAGCACCATCTGTTTGATTACCACAATCCCACCCTCATAATTGTTATGTTATAACATAATACATATTATGCAGACGGGCGCAAAAGATTAATCAGCAGGAGAGAGTCAGATATCCCAGGCGTGCGGCGCGAAAAGATAGCCTTTATTGCGCACGGTTTTAATCCGGAAGGGTTCGGTGGCGTTATCCAGCAGTTTTTTGCGCAGGCGGGAGATCGCCACGTCCACGCTGCGGTCCATGCCATCGTAGCTGACGCCGCGCAGGTTTTTCAGCAGCGCGTCCCGGTCCATGATCTGTCCGGCATGGGTCGCCAGCTCCCACAGCAGATCGAAATCCGCCGTCGACAGCGCCACCTGCTCACCGGACAGCAGAACCTGACGATTCACCGGATCGATGGACAGCGTGCCAAACCTCAGGGCTTTATGCGGGGTTAACAGCGGGGCGGGGGCATCACTGGAGGCCGCAACGTGCTGGCGCAGATGCAGGCGCAGGCGTGCGAGCAGCACTGCCGGTGGGGTGGTTTTCAGAATATAGTCGTTGGCCCCCATCTCGAGGGATAAAATATGGTTCATGTCGCTGTCGAGGGAGGTCAGCAGCACAATCGGGCCCTGCCAGCGGGCACGCAGATCCCGGCACAGGGTCATACCGTCTTTACCGGGTAACATAATATCCAGCAGCACCAGATCGGGTTTTTCGCTCGCCACTAGCCCTTCGGCACGATCCCCACGCGGTTCGACGATAACGTCCATATCATGTTTAGCCAGATACGCGGCTATCAACTGGCCGACTTCGGGTTCATCTTCAACGTATACGATCTTGTTCATAGCCAGTCTGCGTCTGCGAAAAAAACCAACATACACCGCATAACCTTAACCTTACATTAATCATTCGCAAATAGTTGCCGTTCCGCTATGCTGCCGGGGATTGTTATTCAGTTGTTAAGGGAAATGGGATGGGACTGGTGATAAAAGCGGCCATCGGCGCGCTGGTGGTTTTACTGATTGGCATACTGGCAAAAACGAAAAATTATTACATCGCCGGGTTGCTGCCGCTGTTCCCGACTTTTGCCCTGATTGCCCACTATATTGTCGCCTCCGAGCGCGGCATCGAGGCGCTGCGCACCACCATCATCTTTGGCATGTGGGCAATTATTCCGTACTTCCTCTATCTGCTGTCGCTGTGGTACTTCATCGGCGTGATGCGTCTGCCCCTGGCGCTGGGCGGGGCAGTGGTCTGCTGGTGCCTCAGCGCCTGGGTATTAATCTTCTGCTGGAGCCGTTTTCACTAGCGTAACGGCCGCCCGCCATCGACGCCGAACGACCGGCCGGTCACATAGCAGCTGGTCAGAATGTAGTCGATTAAGTCGATCACCTCTTTTTCACCGGGGGCGATCTTCATCAGCGATTTATTCAGCGCCTGCTGGCGATAGTCGGCATCGTCGTGCTCGTTAAAGAGGATCAGCGACGGGGCGATGGCGTTGACCTTCACCTCCGGCGCCAGCTTGCGGGCAAACGAGCGGGTCATGTTATCCAGCGCGGCTTTGCTGGCGGCATAGGCAATATGCTTGTCGCTGCCCCGTTCCACCACGTAGTCGGTGAAGTGGATGATGTCGCTGGCAGCATGGCCATGACCGCGAAGCAGATCCTGCAGGGCATGGTTCAGCAGGTAGGGGGCGTGAACGTGGATCTGCAGCATGCAGGAGAGGGTTTCGCTGAGCGAGGTCCCCGGAGTTTCCGACATCCATGCGCTGGCGTTATGAATGATACCGCGTAACGCCGGGGTTTCGGCTTTCACGCGCTCGGCAAAGGCCAGAATTCCCTCGTCAGTGGAAAAATCGGCCTGAATGCAGGTCGCGCCCGCCTCGCACAGGGTGGCAATCGCGGGATATTTCGTCCGATAGCTGACGATCACCGGCTGATGAAGATTCAGAAAGTGGTGGGCAAGCGCGAGGCCGATGCGACGGCCTCCGCCAGTAATCAGGATCGGGAGCGGCTTTGCATGTCCCATCGTATTCTCCTTATCCGTTCGACGATGGGAAAAGTCGCTTATCCCATCAGCATCCACGTTGCCGGTAATGCGGCAACCAGTAACATTCCAATCAACACCATTTCACGGCGTTTAAGCGCGTGTTGCAGCTGATGCGTACGTCGGGCGTAAATAAACACCAGCAGCCCAGGCGCATAAAGTACCACGGAGAGCAGCAGATGCATCGGACCAGAGGCATACAGCAGCCATAAGCCATAAATACAGGCTCCCATTCCCACGACGGTGTGCATTGGGCGGGTCGCTATTTTTAACAAATATGCGCCCACCAGGAAATAGGGTACCAGAATCATTTCCGAGGCGATGGTTAACAGCGTGTTATAGTCCGAACCTGTGAGCCAGATCAGCACCAGACAAACCTGCACGCTGATGTTGGTCAGCCACAGCGAGGCGGAAGGGGCACTGTTTTTGTTCTGACGGGCAAACAGACGGGGAAACGCTTTATGCGTCGCGGCCAGGAACGGCACTTCGGCCGCCATAATGGTCCAGCTCAGATAGGCCCCGCAGACCGACACGATCAGCCCGGCGGCAATCACCACTTCGCCCCAGGAACCCATCATGTTGACCATCAGGCCCGCCATCGACGGGTTACGCATCTCCGCCAGCTCAGGGCGGGCGACCACGCCCAGGGAGAGCAGGGTAACCAGCAGATAAACGGTCAGCGCAGCCAGCACCGCCAGCAGCGTGGCGCGGCCAACATCCTGCTTATTGCGCGCCCGGGCCGACACCACCACCGCGCCTTCCACCCCGATAAACACCCACAGGGTGATGAGCATGGTGTTTTTCACCTGCTCCCAGACCGGGACGCCCAGCGCCACGCCGGAAAAGTCCATGCTGAACACATCGAGACGAAACGCGATAAACGCCAGCACCACAAACAGCCCCAGCGGCACCAGCTTCGCCAGGGTCGCGACCAGGTTGATGCTCGCAGCGGTCTGCACGCCGCGCAGCACCAGGAAATGGACGAACCACAGCAGTACCGAGGAGCCGACGATGGACTGCCAGGTATTGCCATCGCCAAACAGGCGCAGTTCAGGCGTATCGGTAAAGAAACTCAGCGCAGAGAAGACGATCACCAGATAAGAGACGTTGGCGATCACCGCGCACAGCCAGTAACCCCATGCGGAACAGAAGCCCACCAGCTCACCAAAGCCTTCACGGGCGTAGGTGAAAATGCCGCCGTCGAGATCGGGACGGATGCGCGTCAGCAGCAGCATGGCGAAGGCCAGCAGCAGGATCCCGACACCGGTGATCCCCCAGCCGATAAGCAGCGCGGACGGGCTGGCAACGGCTGCCATATTCTGCGGCAGACTGAATACACCTGCACCGAGCATGGAGCTTAAAACAAGCGCAGTTAAAGCGCTCAGGCCAAGTTTCTTTTCCATTGGCTTCCTTTTTAAAAAGGGTCAGATCCAGAATAATTATTTCGTCGAAGCGCATAAAAATGGTGGATCACACTAAGGCGCGGGATTTTACGGAGTGTCACGAAGGCATGCAATGAGGAAGGGCTGAATTGTGCTTAAAAAGCCAAAAAAAAGGCGGCATTACGCCGCCTTTGGGTATCTGATGACTTATTTGTACAGATCGGCGCTGATGGTGATGTTATTACCGCGTTCCTGCCACTGGCGGGTGATGTGGTAATACTTGGCCCCTTTCTTCGCCGCACGCTTCGCCACCTGGTAGGAGATCTCGGTCATGTTGCCGTAGTTACCGGTGAACTTGATGCTGTCGAACGGCACCATCTGCGCAGCAGTGGCGTTGTTCAGCTCTTCAATTTTGGTGCCGTCGTTGAGAGTAACGCTGTAGCGGCCGCCTTTGGTGGTCTGGGTTTCAAAGAAACGGCCCACACCGGCAACGGAGGCACCAGGCGCTGCGCTGGTTGCCACGCCAGGGATTTCCACTTTCTTCGCTTCTTCGCCGCCTTTAGCGATCGCTGCGCGACCTGCCTCAGAGTTGGCCGGGATCGCATCCGGGCTTTGCAGGACGCGTTTTTTGGCGTCTTTTTTGTAGACGTAGGCGGTGATGCGCTGGTTGCCGCCATCGTTGGCATCGATCTGGCGAACGATGTAGTAAGAGTCAGCCCCTTTCGCCTTCGCGGCTTTGGTGATGGCGTCGTTCACATCCGGCTGGCTGCGGTAGAAGCCCTGAACGGTGACGGTATCAAACGGTTCAAGCATCACGGCCTGATCTTTAGGCAGCTCCATCACATTGTTGATAACGCGATTTTTCTGCACTTCCGCTTTTGGGGCATTCTCTTTATACAGTGCAACGGTTACGCGCTGGTTGCCGCTGCTGCCGTATTCGGAGTTATCCACGACGTAAAATGCGGCGGCGCCCTCTTTATCGGCGCGTTTGGAGGCGGCATTGACCGCATCGCTAATGGAGTTAAAACGACCTACGATCGTAACGCTATCGTAAGGTTTCGTAGCAGCCGCTTGCTCCGGCGTTAACTCTGTTGCGGCATTGGCAGACAGGGCGGTCGCAGCAAGGAGTGCGGACGCCAGGAGAGTGTTCTTAAGCTTCATAAAAATAATCCTTCGCCTTACGCAAACCAGGTACTGGTCTAATTGTTAATTTGAAAACGTTGACGATTATGGCATTTAACACCCGTCGCTGTCTGCGCGATTTTTCACGACCGATGCGAAGTAAGTTGCCAAAATATATAACCTTTACTGATATGTTGAAAAAACACGCGTTTGACCAGTAAAACTCATAAAGCATATAACTTCCACTGGTTGATTTAATGTTAATAAGTTGTTTCTGGCTGGGGCTATATCGTGTTTTTGCCGCTTCGCCTGAGCTAAACATCGGCCCTGGCGGTGAAATAAGAGCAGATATGCCTGTCTGAGACCCCGATCGCTTATTTTTGACAGATAAAGTCATAAATAGTGTTTTCTTGCTGTGGATCACAGGCGGTATTTTCAGTAGGTTATAGAAAGTTTGTTACTGTTTTATTTTCTGCGGGTAGAGGTGAGTGGCAGGTTAAGTCCTGTCACTGCTGTTGTATACCCGTGATGAATGTTCGACAAACCATCATCAAAAACCGATGGAAGGGATTACTATGCGTATTGGGGTACCAAGAGAACGGTTTGCCAATGAAACCCGCGTAGCGGCGACACCGAAAACGGTGGAGCAGCTGCTCAAACTGGGTTTTACCGTCGCGGTTGAAAGCGGCGCGGGCAAGCTGGCAAGTTTCGATGACGAGGCGTTTATTCAGGCTGGCGCAGAGGTTGTCGACGGCGATAACGTCTGGCATTCGGACATTATTCTGAAGGTTAATGCACCGGAAGAGAATGAGATCGCGCTGCTCAATCCGGGCACCACGCTGGTGAGCTTTGTCTGGCCGGCGCAAAACCCGGAGCTGATGGAGAAGCTGGCGGCGCGTGGCGTCACCGCGATGGCGATGGACTCTGTGCCGCGCATCTCGCGTGCGCAGTCGCTGGACGCCCTCAGCTCAATGGCGAATATTGCGGGCTACCGCGCCATCGTCGAAGCTGCACACGAATTTGGTCGCTTCTTTACCGGACAGATCACCGCGGCGGGTAAAGTTCCCCCAGCGAAGGTGATGGTTATCGGGGCAGGTGTTGCTGGTCTGGCCGCCATTGGCGCAGCCAACAGCCTGGGCGCGATTGTCCGTGCCTTTGACACCCGTCCGGAAGTGAAAGAGCAGGTGCAGAGTATGGGCGCCGAGTTCCTTGAGCTGGACTTTAAAGAAGAGGCTGGCAGCGGCGACGGTTACGCCAAAGTGATGTCCGAAGCCTTTATCAAAGCCGAGATGGCGCTGTTCGCCGCCCAGGCGAAAGAGGTGGACATTATTGTCACCACCGCGCTGATCCCGGGTAAACCGGCGCCGAAGCTGATTACCCGTGAAATGGTCGACACCATGAAGGCCGGTAGCGTGATCGTCGATCTGGCTTCGCAAAATGGCGGCAACTGCGAATACACCGTTCCGGGCGAGGTTACCACCACCGCCAACGGCGTGAAGGTGATCGGCTATACCGATCTGCCGGGCCGTCTGCCGACCCAGTCTTCTCAGCTGTACGGTACCAACCTGGTCAACCTGCTGAAGCTGCTGTGCAAAGAGAAAGACGGCAATATCACCGTTGATTTTGACGACGTAGTGGTGCGCGGCGTGACCGTGGTTCGCGAGGGTGAAATCACCTGGCCAGCACCACCGATTCAGGTCTCTGCGCAGCCGCAGGCAGCCGCCAAAGCCGCGCCGGCACCAAAAGAGCCGGAAAAACCGGCGTCCCCGTGGCGTAAGTTTGCCTTTATGGCGCTGGCTATCGTGCTGTTCGGCTGGCTGGCAGACGTCGCACCGAAAGAGTTCCTCGGACACTTCACCGTCTTTGCGCTCTCCTGCGTAGTGGGTTACTACGTGGTCTGGAACGTCTCCCATGCGCTGCATACGCCGCTGATGTCGGTCACCAACGCCATCTCCGGGATCATCGTGGTTGGGGCATTACTGCAGATTGGTCACGGCGGCTGGGTCAGTTTCCTCAGCTTTATCGCGGTACTGATCGCCAGTATCAATATTTTCGGTGGTTTCACCGTGACTCAGCGCATGCTGAAAATGTTTCGTAAGGGATAAGGGGTAACCTATGTCTGGAGGATTAGTTACAGCTGCATACATTGTTGCCGCGGTCCTGTTTATTTTCAGCCTCGCGGGGCTTTCAAAACATGAAACGTCGCAGCAGGGTAACAACTTTGGTATCGCCGGGATGGCGATTGCGCTGATTGCCACCATCTTCGGGCCGGACACCGGCAACGTGGCGTGGATCCTGGTGGCGATGATCATCGGCGGTGCGATTGGTATCCGTCTGGCGAAGCGCGTTGAAATGACTGAAATGCCGGAGCTGGTGGCGATCCTGCACAGCTTCGTGGGTCTGGCAGCGGTGCTGGTGGGCTTTAACAGCTACCTGTATCACGAGCCGGGGATGGAGCCGATTCTGGTGAACATCCACCTGACCGAAGTGTTCCTCGGGATCTTCATCGGTGCGGTGACCTTTACCGGTTCTATCGTGGCGTTCGGCAAACTGCGCGGCAAGATCTCCTCTAAACCGCTGATGCTGCCAAACCGTCACAAGCTGAACCTGGCGGCGCTGGTCGTCTCCTTCCTGCTGATGGTGGTGTTTGTGCGCACCGACAGCGTGGGCATGCAGGTGCTGGCTCTGCTGGTGATGACCATTATCGCCCTCGCCTTCGGCTGGCATCTGGTAGCCTCCATCGGTGGCGCAGATATGCCGGTGGTGGTCTCAATGCTGAACTCCTACTCCGGTTGGGCGGCAGCGGCGGCGGGCTTTATGCTGAGCAACGACCTGCTGATCGTGACCGGTGCGCTGGTCGGTTCGAGCGGGGCAATCCTCTCCTACATCATGTGTAAGGCGATGAACCGCTCGTTCTTCAGCGTGATTGCCGGGGGCTTTGGCACCGACGGACAGACCTCCAGCGGTGATGAAGAGGTGGGTGAGCATCGTGAGATCAACGCCGAAGATACCGCTGACATGCTGAAGAACTCCCACACGGTGATCATCACCCCGGGCTACGGCATGGCGGTAGCGCAGGCTCAGTATCCGGTTGCGGAAATCACCGAGCGTCTGCGTGCCCGCGGCATCAAGGTGCGCTTTGGTATTCACCCGGTTGCCGGGCGTCTGCCGGGTCACATGAACGTGCTGCTGGCGGAAGCGAAAGTACCGTACGACATCGTGCTGGAGATGGATGAGATCAACGACGACTTCTCCGACACCGATACCGTGCTGGTGATTGGCGCGAACGATACCGTTAACCCGGCCGCGCAGGACGATCCTAACAGTCCTATCGCCGGTATGCCGGTTCTGGAAGTGTGGAAGGCGCAGAACGTTATCGTCTTCAAACGCTCCATGAACACCGGTTACGCTGGGGTACAGAACCCGCTGTTCTTCAAAGAGAACACCCACATGCTGTTTGGCGATGCCAAGGCCAGCGTGGATGCGATCCTGAAAGCGCTGTAATTCGGCAACGCACTCTAAAAAAACCGCCCCTCTGGGCGGTTTTCTCATTTCTGCAGGCTGTGCACGCTCACTGTCTATACTTTCCTTTTTTGCGTAAAGGGAGGAGGGAGCATGCAGTTCTTGTCACGTTTCGATTTTTTGACGTTAATGATGACCCCCAGATTCTGGATTGGCTTTGCCACGGTGACGGTGGTAACCCTGCTGATCTACTGGCTACTGAAACGCCTCATCACCTTTGTCCATAAGGGCATTACCAACTGGGGTGACAAACATCCCGCCACCCACAAGATGCATTTTGTCCTCACGGAGATGCTCAACAGAACCAGCCGGGTGCTGCTGTTTGTGGTCGCCTTTCTGTTTAGCCTGCGGTTTGTCGAACTGCCGGATCGCCTCTACGGCGCCCTGAGCCATGCCTGGTTCCTGGTGCTGGCGATTCAGGTGGCGCTGTGGATGGATCAGGGGGTGGTCTCCTGGCTACGGCACGTGATGCTGACCCCGGGGAGTCACAAAAACCCCGTTACCCTGGTGATCACCGGGCTGATCCTGCGGGCGATTGTCTGGTCAGTGATGCTGCTGTCTATTCTGGCCAACGCAGGCGTCAACATCACCGCGCTGGTAGCCAGCCTGGGGGTAGGGGGTATTGCCATTGCGCTGGCGGTACAGACCATTCTCAGCGACGTCTTTGCTTCGCTCTCCATTGGTTTCGACAAGCCCTTTGAGATCGGGGATTTTGTGGTGTTCAACGACGTGGCCGGGACGGTGGAGCATATTGGCCTTAAGACGACGCGTATTCGCAGCCTGAGCGGGGAACAGATTGTCTGTGGTAATGCGATCCTGCTTCAGCAAACCCTGCATAACTACAAGCGGATGCAGACCCGTCGTATCGTCTTTACCTTCGGCGTGGCCAGCGATACGCCGCCGGAAAAGCTGCGGGTTATTGGCGATAACGTGAAGAAGATCATCACTGATATCGGCGAAACGCGTTTTGACCGCGCCCACCTGCTCGGTTTTGATAAGGACAGGCTCACCTTTGAGGTGGTGCATATCGTCAACACGGCGGATTACAACAAGTACATGGATATCCAGCAGGAGATCAATATCCGTATTCTTGAGAGCCTGAATGATGAAGGGGTAAAACTGGCCTTGCCAAGCATGGTGCTGCATGCGCCGTGGATGAAAGAGGGCGAGGGCGCGCAACAGCCGCCTCAGCCCGTCACTCAGAGCTAAAAAAAAGCCCGCCGTTATGGCGGGCTTTTCACTGTGAGTTAATCGTCTTCGTCGTCGTCCAGCTCAACCGGGGTTTGATACTGGTCCGGCTTAATGACCAGCAGGTCACAGCGCAGATGATCGATCACCTGTTCCGCCGTATTACCCAAGAAGGCGGCAGAGATACCGGTGCGACCGATGGTGCCCAGCACCACGATCCCCGCCTGCAGATGCTCTGACAGATCCGGGATCACCTCTTCAGGCAGACCTTTCTCGACGTGGGTCAACTTCTCATCAATACCGAATTTCTGTCGCAATGCTTTCATCGCCAGCAGGTGCTGGCCGCGAATGGCGTCGTTATACACGCTCGGATCAAATTCCGGCAGTTCGATGGCAATGTTAATCGGGGTAATCGGGTAGGCCCCCACCAGGTGGACTTCGGTATGGTTGACCTGTTCGGCGAGCTGAATGGTCTCTTTCACCAGCTTTTCGTTCAGGGCGTTGTGATAGTTCTCTTCGCTGGCGAGATTCACCGCCACCACCGCTTTACCGCCTTCCGGCCACGGCTGGTCTTTCACCATCCACACCGGGCACGGGCATTTACGCAGCAGGTGCCAGTCGGTCGGGGTGAAGATCACCGCTTCCAGCTTGTCGTGCTGGTGGGCCATCTTCAGCAACAGGTCATGTTTGCCGCTGACCACTTCCTGAATGATGGCTTCGAACGGACGGTTGTGCCACACCACTTTGATCTCAATGGGGACACCGGCTTCAAGATAGAATTTTGCCTGCTCGCGGATCCAGGCGGTACGCTGGCTGATCACTCCCTGACGCATAGCGGTGCGTTCGTCAGGCGACAGAAGGGTGGTCATTTCGTAAGAAAAGTCATATATCGGCAGAAACGCTTTAATTCTGCCACCAATCCGTTGATGTAAATAGACAGCTCGTCGTAACGCCGGTTGATCGTCCTGATTAGGATCGATGGCCACCAGCATGTTTTGATACTTTGCCATACAGGTCTCCTTACTACTGTCACCACAGTCTGTAATTAAAAGAGTAACCTATATATCTGAAATGAAACAGAGGGGAAGATTTGCCAGATCAATAAATCAGTAAAATTATCGATCTGGCAGGGAATCAGAGGACGTTATGCCACGTTACGTGAGTGGCCCGCCAGCACTGCCAGCGCTTCACCGTTTTCAATGGTGATATATTTGCCTTTCACCGCCAGCATCCCGCTTTTCTGGAAACGACCCAGCAGACGGCTGATGGTTTCCACGGTCAGGCCCAGGTAGTTACCAATATCGCCACGGGTCATGGTCAGACGGAACTCACGCGGAGAAAAACCGCGCTCGGCGAAACGACGGGACAGGTTGTAGATAAACGCCGCCAGACGCTCTTCAGCGTTCTTTTTGGACAGCAGCAGGATCATGTCCTGATCGCCTTTGATCTCACCGCTCATCAGACGCATCATCTGCTGGCGCAGGTTCGGCATTTTGCCTGACAGGTCGTCGAGGGTTTCAAACGGGATTTCGCAAACCATTGAGGTTTCCAGCGCCTGGGCAAAGCTCGGGTGGTTACCGGTGCCAATGGCATCAAAGCCCACCAGATCGCCCGCCAGGTGGAAGCCGGTGATCTGCTCGTCGCCCTGTTCGGTGATGGTATAGCTCTTGATGGTGCCAGAACGGATAGCGTACAGCGATTTCAGTTCGTCTCCCGCTTTAAACAGCGTCTGCCCTTTCTGAATCGGCTTTTTACGCTCGATAATATTATCAAGCTGATCAAGCTCGTGCTCATTCAGGGTAAACGGGATACAGAGCTGGCTGATGCTGCAGTCCTGACAATGGATAGCACAACCGCCAGACTGAATGCGTCGAATAATTCGCTTTTCCGGGATCATAGGTTTGCTCAAGCCTTAATTGATATTAGTCAATTTTAACATCTTTTTGGACCCGGCGTAAGCCTGGTAAACCATCAATCAGGACAAGAAGCGTGAATGCGGTAGCATGTTCTTGAAATTCCACAAATTAGCTGCGGACTTTATCGCTAACATAAGGAAAATTAAGCACTAAAAGCCTGGAACTACAGCAATAAATACCCTTCGTGACGCAGCAACCACTCCTTGCGCTGCACCCCGCCGGCATAGCCGGTCAGGGTACCGTTGCGGCCGATCACGCGATGGCAGGGCACTACAATACTGACCGGGTTTGACCCGTTCGCGGCACCCACCGCGCGCGCCGCGCCCGGGCGTCCGAGCTGTTCCGCCAGCTGACCATAATGCATCACCTGACCGCAGGGAATGGATCGCAACGCCTGCCAGACTTCACGCTGAAAAGGGGTGCCGGCCGTGGCGGTCGGCAGAGTGTCAATAATGCTGAGATCGCCCTCGAACCAGGCGGCCAGCTTATCGCTAAGCCCGCCTGGATTGCTGGCGCTGATACGCTCGTAGCCCTGCGCCCGGTAGTGGATATTGAGCAGCTCCACCATCCGGTTGCTGTGCTCCTCCCACTCGACGGCGCGCAGGTTGAACTGCTCATCCGCAATCACCCACAGTGGCCCCAGCGGGGTGGCAATTTTATCTTCGAGTAATCTCAGCATATGCTCTTCCTTAATTCAGTCGCGGGTAGACCCCCGGCCCGATGGGCAGGCCGACAAGATACCATGCCACCAGCATGAGCAACCATACTCCTAAAAAGATAAGCGGATAGGGTAGCACCAGCGAATAGTAGGTACCCAGTTTGGCCTCGGGCTTGTAGCGCTGCAGGAAGCCTAAAAACAGCGGCACGAACGGCGACACCGGGGCCAGCGGGATCACTGAAGAATCCGCCACGCGGAACAGGATCTGCGCGAAGGCCGGGTGGAAGCCCAGCAGCATAAACATCGGCACGAAGATCGGGGCCAGAATCGACCAGATGGCCGACCCGCTGGCGATAAACATGCACAGCAGGGAGGAGAGCAGCGCCAGGCCGACAAACGCGGGCACGCCGCTCAGGCCGGCGGTTTCCAGCAGGTCGGTCAGGCCCACCGCCATAAACTTGCCCATGTTGCTCCAGTTAAACATGGCCACAAACTGCGCCAGCGGGAACACCATCACGATAAACCCGGCCATCTCCTTCATCGGCTCGATCATCAGCTGAGGCAGATCGCCCTGACGACGCACTTTCCCGGTGGCGATGCCGTACGCCAGCGACACCACAAAGAAGAAGAGGATAATCAGCGGCACGATGCCTTTGATAAACGGCGAGGGCAGCACGGTGTGCTGGACCGGATCGCGCAGGATGCCGTTCTCCGGTACCACCATCAGGGCGATGGCGGCGATAAACAGCAGGGACACTACTCCGGCAACCCGCAGCCCGCGACGCTGCTCCGGCGATAACGCGTCCAGCTTCTCGTCGCTGCTACCCTGCCACTTGCCCAGACGTGGCTCCACGATCTTATCGGTGATCACCCCCCCGACAATCGTCAGCACAATCACCGAGCTGGCCATAAAGTACCAGTTGTCGATCACGCTGACGTGCATCGCAGCATCGATGGTTTTGGCCGCTTCGGTGCTGATGCCGGAGAGCAGCACGTCGGTGGTGACGATCAGCAGGTTAGCGGTAAAACCACACCCGACCCCGGCAATCGCCGCCAGCAGGCCTGCCACCGGATGACGCCCGACGGCGAGGAAGATCAGCGCGCCCATCGGAGGCATAATCACCAGTGCCGCATCTGAAGAGATATGGCTGAAGAAGGCGATAAACAGCACCATATAGCTGGCGTAACGCGCGTTGACCTGAGAGGCCATTTTCACCATCAGGGCGGGCAGCAGACCGGAACGTTCGGCCAGTCCGGCACCCAGCACCAGGGCGAGGATCGCCCCCAGCGGGGCAAAACCGCTAAAGTTTTTGATCACATTCGGTAAAAACCAGTGCAGCCCTTCGACGCTCAGCAGGTTTTTAACTGCCACCATGCTGCCATCGGCCGGGTTGCGGGCGCTGACGTTAAAGGCCGACAGCACGGCGGTGGCCGCGGCCAGGATCACAATCAAATAAACGAACAGCAGGAAAGGGTGCGGCACTTTGTTGCCGACTCTTTCAACCCAACCATAGAGCTTGCCGGATGGGGAATGCGAAGGTATGGAAGACATACTCATGGGCGTTCCTCGGGAGTGTTGTGTTGTTATGTTTTATTATTTTAAAGGTGACGGTGTCACATTTTCTGGGATCGGGCAGACGTACGGTTTTTCATTTAACTGTTGAGCAAACTCCTCGCGGCAGGCGGCCAGTAGCGCCGGGTCTTGCAGCAGTGCCAGGGCAGTAGCGCCCATCACTTTTCCGGCCAGCAGCATCCCTTTATGAGCGATAGAGGTACGGCCCTGGGCCACCAGCTGCCAGGTGTGCAGCGGTGTGCCGACGGTAAAGCAGGGGCTGAAGCACTGGGCGACCGGCATTTTCCAGCTGACGTCGCCCACGTCGGTAGAGCCCGCCAGCACGTTATCGGTGATGGCATAGGGGGCCACCTCATCCACCAGCAGGGTCTGCTGATGTCGACGGGCAAACTGCTTGCCTTCTTCTCCGCCGGTAGCGGCGATATTTTTCAGGCTGTTTTGCAGATCGTTGTCGGTCAGCGTGGCGCGGATCTCCGCCGCAAAGGCGCGTTCTTCCTCGCTCCATGCCGGGGTGCCGAAATGCTGTAGAGCGCTGTACATGGCGGTCTCCAGGGTGCGGTTCGGCAGATAGCTGGAGCAGGCTTTATCGAAGCGGCGTTCAACGCTGGTTTCGGTCATCAGCGCTGCGCCCTGGGCAATCTTTTCGATCCGCTCGTAGATCTGCTGCGCATCGGCCATCTCCGGGGCGCGGATCAGATACAGCACTTCCGCCTGGGCCTGCACCACGTTTGGAGAGATCCCGCCGGTATCGGTGATGGCGTAGTGGACGCGGGCTTTTTCAATGATGTGCTCGTTGAGGAAGTTGGTCCCGGTGGTCATCAGGGTGACGGCGTCCAGCGCGCTGCGCCCCAGATGCGGGGAGTTAGCGGCATGGGCTGCGGTACCGTGGAAACGCCACGCCGCCTGGATGTTGGCTAAGGTGCTGACGTTAAACATCCCGGCAAAGGCTTCCGGATGCCACGTAACCGCGGCGTCCACATCGTCGAACAGCCCTTCGCGCACCATAAAGGTTTTACCCGATCCGCCTTCTTCGCCAGGGCAGCCGTAAAAACGTACCGTACCGCTGCCGCCGTGCTGCTCCAGCCAGGATTTTGCCGCCACCGCAGCCGCCAGCCCGGCGGTGCCGAGCAGGTTATGCCCGCAGCCGTGGCCGTTGGCCCCCGGGGTCTCTGTTTGCGGGGTGGCGCAGTGCGCCTGCTGGCTTAACCCTGCCAGGGCATCGTACTCCCCCAGAATGGCAATCACCGGTTGCCCCTCGCCGTAACTGGCGATAAAGGCGTTCGGCACGCCGCCCGCCTCGCGGGTCAGGCTAAAACCGGCCTCTTCGAGGGCGCTGGACAGCCGTTCAGCGGACCAGAACTCTTCGAAGCGGGTCTCAGGATGATCCCAGATCTCATCGGCAATCCTGGTGAAGTGCTGAGATCGGGTGTCGATAGCATCCTCAACAAAACGGTACATGCTCTGCATTACACACCTCGCGTCCACGGGAAGTTAAGCGCGGTTCGCGCCAGGGTTTCGATGGCGATGAGCATCACCGTCTCGTCGAAATCGAATTTTTCGTTGTGGTGTCCGGCGCTGAGGGTGGTGCCAAACACCATATAGGAGGCGAGGCCGCCGTTCTGCTGAACCCGGGCCATCATCAGGGTGGCATCTTCCGATCCGGCAGGGGCTTTTACTCTGTCGATGGCCTGCTCCACACCCGTCACCCGGGATGCCTGCTCGCGCAGATAGTTCACCCACGCCGGCGAGGGTGCGCTGGAGGTCGCTGCACCCATCAGACGCAGCTCGGTGCTGACGCCGTGCATCGCCGCCGCCCCGTCAATGACCGCTTTCGCGCGCTCGAACACATAGTTATTAATGGCTTCGCACTCGCCGCGGGTCTCCACCTTCAGCAGCGCAGTGGCGGGGACGACGTTACGCCCGCTCCCCGCCTGCATCACGCCGACGTTGACGCGGGACGCGCCTTCGCTGTGCGGGGCGATGCTGTGCAGGCCAATGGCGGCCTGGGCGGCGGCCAGCAGAGCATTGCGTCCCTCTTCGGGTTTGCCCCCCGCGTGCGCCGCCACACCGGTGAAGCGCACGTCAAACTTGGTGGTGGCCATAAAGTTATCGCTGCCGCAGATCACAGTACCCGCCGGCACGCCGGTGCCAATGTGGATGGCGGTGAAGTAGTCCACGCCGTCGAGTGCGCCCGCTGCAACCATGGCTCGTGCGCCGCGGGTGCCCTCTTCGGCAGGCTGGAAGATCAGTTTGATGGTGCCGTTCAGCTGCGCGCGGTACTGCATCAGCAGGTGCGCCAGCCCGAGTCCAATGGTGGTGTGGCCGTCGTGGGCGCAGGCATGCATCATGCCGCTGTTGCAGGAGGCAAAGCCTTCCCGGACCGGAAGATGGTCATCCTGAGTAGATTCATCCAGATCCAGCGCGTCCATATCGACCCGAAACGCCAGCGTCGGCCCCGGACGGCCGGTATTGAGTGTGGCCACAATCCCGGTGAACCCGCCTTCAAAGATGCTCAGCCATTTTTCCGGCGCACCCTGCTGACGGGCGCGGGCAAAGGCCTGGGCCAGGGTCGCCTCGTCGGGCAGGCCCATCCGGCTGTCAGCGTCGACCACATCGCGGCCCATCGCCAGTTCGTAGCCCAGTTGATCCAGAACCTCTGCCACTTTTGCCGCGGTGCGGAACTCCACCCAGCCGGACTCGGCAAAGTGATGGAAGTCGCGTCGCCAGGCGGTGAGTTGCGGGAAGAGGGTTTGCAGGTCCTGCGCCAGTGTATGCATATCGTTTCCTGTCATCATAAGAATATGTGAACTGCTTCACACTGTGATAGTTTTTACTTATCACTAACCGTTTTTTCACAGATTTAACCGTTCGTGGCTTACCCTGGCACAATCAATTCCATTACAGTAGATGACAGTTTCTTTACTCTGATAAACAACGGTTATCGGTGCCGACATGACATTCCAGGTAAAATTTCATCAGTTGCGGGCCTTTGTGGAAGTGGCGCAGCAGGGGAGCATCCGTGGGGCGGGGCGGGCGTTGAATCTGTCGCAACCGGCGTTAACCAAATCCATTAAAGAGCTGGAAGAGGGCATCGCGGCGCAGCTGTTTATTCGCCGCAGCAAAGGGGTGACCTTAACCGAGTGCGGGGAGAGTTTTTACCAGCACGCCAGGCTGATCCTCGAGGAGTTACGCAGCGCCCAGGACGATATTCGCCAGCGACAGGGCCAGCAGGCCGGACAGATTAATATCGGGATGGGGGCCAGCATTGCCCGCCTGTTAATGCCTGGGGTCATTTCCCGCTTCCATCAGCAGCATCCGCAGGTCAAGGTGCGTATTATGGAAGGACAATTAGTGTCGATGATTAATGAATTACGCCAGGGGGAACTTGATTTTACCATCAATACCTATTACCAGGGGCCGTATGATCATGAATTCACGTTCGAAAAATTGTTTGAGAAGCCTTTTGCGATATTTTGTCGGGCAGGCCATCCGGCAATAGAAGCTGAATCTATTAGCGAATTACTTAAATATAGCTGGACGATGCCGACGCCGCGAGGCAGTTATTATAAGCAGCTGGAAGAGATGTTTTCCCACCGGGATCAGATCCCCCATATAGGCGTAGTCTGCGAAACCTTTTCGTCCTGTATTAGTCTGGTCGCGCAGAGCGATTTTCTCAGCATTCTGCCGCAGGAGCTGGGCTGCGACCCGCTGCTGGCCAACAGGCTGGTGATGTTGCCGGTGAAAGAGCCGTTACCGAAAGCGACCTATTACCTTATTCAAAGAAGGGATTCCCGACAGACGCCGTTGACTACCGCATTAATCACACAATTCAGACGGCATGCCCGGCAGGTTATTTATTAGACAGTATGAGGATAAAAAAATGGAGCCCATCGACATCCAATAGACTCCACAGTACACACAGCATTGCTCCACATGCATCTCTGCTTATTATTTCCATTGTGCAGATACCTTCATGTATAACATCTTTTGGTGATAAATAAAGAAATTAAGTCCACGCGATCATAAAAATTTAATGTAAGTCATAAAGTTAATCATTAATAAAATTTCGTTTTAGTCCAGTTACATTAATTATTAAATTAACTGAACTGATTATTATTTTTTTAATAGTCAATCGACGCCGCATTGAGCCCCGAGAAAGGGGCAGGTATAGTACCCTGTCAGCTAAGCAGGAGGATGCCATGAACCCAGACGATAAATCGCTTTTTCTCAACGCGATGGAGGATGTCCAGCCTCTCAGGCGTTGTGCCGACGTTCACTGGCAACCCGCCCCGACAACGCGCGTCCGTCAGCCTGTGGACACCAGCCAGCTGGATAACTTTCTCACCACCGGCTTTCTGGATGTCATTCCTCTGGCAGAGCCGCTTTCGTTTCAGCGTGAAGGAGTGCAACTGGGGGTCATCGATAAGCTGCGCTCGGGCAAATACCCCCGCCAGGCGAGCCTCACCCTATTGCGTCAGCCCGTTGAGCAGTGCCGCCAGCAGCTGTTTACCTTTATCCGCCAGGCGGAGCGCGACGGCTTACGTAACCTGATCATCATTCACGGTAAAGGCCGCGACGATAAGTCTCACGCCAACATTGTGCGCAGCTATCTGGCGCGCTGGCTGACGGAGTTCGAGGCGGTGCAGGCCTATTGTGTGGCCCAGCCTCACCACGGCGGCAGCGGGGCCTGTTATGTCGCGCTGCGCAAGTCCAGCGAGGCAAAACTCGAAACCCGCGAGCGACTGGCCAAACGCAGCCGCTAGATCATGGACAACACCGCATTATGCTACCGCCAGTTTGGTGAGCCTGAGTCAGTTTTGCAGCGGGAAACCGCGGTAAAAGCGCCGCTGCAGCCGGACATGCTCCGGGTGCAGATGCTGCTCTCTCCGGTCAACGCCTCGGATCTGATCCCCATCACCGGTGCTTACCGGCATCGCATTACCTTGCCCGCCATCGCCGGATATGAAGGCGTAGGGCGGGTGATTGCCGCCCCCGTCGGTTTCACCCACCTGTTGGGCCAGCGGGTGCTGCCGCTGCGGGGAGAAGGCACCTGGCAGCACTATGTCGACTGCCCGGCGGCGCTGGCGATCCCGGTTCCGGATATTATTGATACTCTTCTGGCGGCGCGGGCGTTTATCAACCCTCTGGCGGCCTGGCTGATGCTCAACCTCTGGCCTGTGCAGGGTAAACGGGTGCTGCTGACCGCCGCCGGATCGGACTGCGCCATTCTGCTGGGACAGTGGGCGCTCCGGCGTGGGGCGACGGACGTATACGGCATTCATCGCTCGGCAATTCATGCCGACAGGCTGCGGGGGATAGGGATCGTCCCGATAGCGCAGCAGGAGAGCGACAGCGTGCGCGCCATCGCCGCCGCCAGCGATATCGTCTATGACGCCACGGGGGGCGAGCTGGCGCAGAGCATCTTAAGTGCAATGCGTAACAGCGCGGCATTTATCTGCTACGGGTTGCTCTCCGGACAACCCTTTACGTTACAACGTCACTTTCCACCGATGCACTGGTTTCATATTCGCAACCACTTTGACGCGCTTAGCCCGCAGGCATGGCAGGCAGCGTTTATCGAAATCTGGCCGCTGCTGACCAGCAGCCACTACAGTGGCGCCCGGCTGCTGCCGTTCAGTGCCTGGCAGACGGCCCTGGCCGACTACCGGCAGGCGGGGCGAGACCACAAGCCGCTGCTGGAGTTTACCTGCGATACCCCTTAGCTCGCATGGCTCATATCACTGAGCAGCAGCGCAATGCTTTTGCCGCCGGAGGTCTGCTCCAGCGCAATCTTGACGATAATGGTCAGGGGCACCGAGAGCAGCATTCCCACCGGCCCCAGCAGCCAGCCCCAGAAGATCAGCGACAAAAATACCACCAGCGTCGAGAGGCCCAGTCCGCGCCCCATTAACCGGGGCTCGAGAATGTTGCCGAAGATCAGGTTGATAAACAGATACCCCGCCAGCAGCACCAGCGCCGGGTAAAAGCCGCTGAACACCAGCACCTGCGCAATCGGTGGGATAGCCGCCAGCACCGATCCGATGTTCGGAATATAGTTCAGGGCAAAGGCCAGCAGCGCCCAGACGAAGGCGAACCGGACCTCCAGCACCGCCAGCATTCCCCAGACCACCAGCCCGGTCACCAGGCTGATGGCGGTCTTTAACACCAGATAGTGCGAGACGCTGTTGAGGGCGCGCTGGATCGCAGCCATGCCTTCCACCGGGCGGGACATCAGAGGCTGGAGCTTCGCCGGCAGCTGCGGCACCTCCAGCAGCATAAATACCACCGTCAGCAGCAGTAAAAAGATAGCGGTCATGGCGCTGGAAAGCTGCGACAGTAGGGCGGTCACCAGCGTCATGGCGGCATTGGGATCGATGTACTTCAGCAGCTCTTCCATCGACACTTCAATCCCGGCCCGCTGCAGCCAGGGCTCCAGATGCAGCAGCGGCACGGCCAGCGAGGAGCGGTAGTGCGGCAGGGTGCGCGCCAGCTCATTCAGCGAGGTGCCCAGATAGGCCACCAGCAACGCCATGAAGATCACGATAAGCAGGATCGGCAGTGTGATTGCCAGCACCCGGGGAAGACGCAGCCGCACCAGCCACCGCACCAGCGGATGCAGCACCACGGCGATAAACAGCGCCAGAATAAAGGGCACAATAATATCCGCCGCAACGCGGATCCCCGTCAGCACAATCACCAGCATGCCAAGCATGATGACTATTTTTAATCCGTTGAGAGTAATAATGGGTTTGGCCATGCTGGCTCCTGATACCGTTCTTTTTATATATTCTAACGGCGCGGCGCGTTTAAAAAATTAACCAAACACAAACAGTAAGGGTAAAGAAATGAAAAGGCTTTGAGTAAAATCCTGGCTTGTGGTAAAAATCAGCTGTGTTTAACTACCGGAGACAATTTTCATCTGCACTGACGAGAAGCAACACCGCAGATAATTGTAATTTTATGGACAATCTGTTCAGGACGCATTTTTCAAACATCTCTGCTTTCTCCTCCTCTTTTTGCCTGCTGTCTGGCGAGCAACACTGGCGCAACGCGCTGTAGATCCTCTCTCTGCCTGAGCTGGCGCTTTGCGCCCGGCTGAATCTTCATTCGTTTTTACCCGGCTGCCACCTTTGGCGAGCCGCGAAGGATTATATTCTCAAGCAGGAGAAAAAATATGTTTTACTGGATCCTCTTAGCCCTGGCTATCGTTGCTGAAATAACCGGCACACTTTCAATGAAATGGGCCACCATCAGCGGTGGTCACAGCGGCTATATTTTAATGCTGTCGATGATTGCGCTGTCCTATATTTTCTTGTCTTTTGCGGTTAAAAAAATCGCGCTGGGCGTGGCGTACGCATTATGGGAAGGGGTAGGTATTTTCTTAATCACCCTTTTTAGCGTTTTACTGTTTGATGAGTCGCTGTCGCTAATGAAAATGGCGGGTCTGACGACGCTGGTCGCGGGAATAATATTCATTAAATCCGGTACCCGCAAACCGGCAAAACAGCGCAAGGAGGCGACCCATGCCACAGTTTGAGTGGGTTCATGGCGCCTGGCTGGCGCTGGCCATCGTCCTGGAGATTGCCGCCAACGTGTTGCTGAAGTTTTCCGACGGTTTTCGCCGCAAAGTGTTCGGCCTGCTGTCGATTGCGGCGGTACTCGCCGCCTTCAGCGCCCTGTCGCAGGCGGTCAAAGGTATTGAGCTGTCGGTGGCCTATGCCCTGTGGGGCGGTTTCGGGATTGCGGCGACGCTGGCGGCGGGCTGGATCCTGTTTGGGCAACGGCTGAATAAGAAGGGCTGGATTGGCCTGCTTCTGCTGCTCGCCGGGATGATCATGATAAAACTGGCCTGATACTCTCGCTGCCTGCCATTACAGGCAGCGAAATTTATGACCTGTATTACGCTTAGTCTGAGGGCATTAACATAATGAGGAATGAATGCATACCCTTTTAAGCTGGCGTAAAATCCCTTCTGCAAAAACCTTGTTTGTCATGATTTTTATGGCAGGGCTCGGCTTAATCGTCTCGGTTGTGATCCTGCTCTACCTCTCGCTCAACCTCATCAGCAGTAAAGCCAATGAAATCGACGAACAGCGCACGGCCCTCTCCGTACAGGGTGCCGTTCAGACCTCTGTCAACCGGGTCTGGTCGCTGGTGATTGATAATGCCGTCTGGGATGACGCGGTGCGCGAAGCCTACCGCCCGGCGCTGGACGTGGACTGGCTCTATAACACCTGGGGCGCAGGATACAAGGTGAATAACCTGTATGACGGCACCTTTGTGCTCGACGAACGTTTCCGGGTGCTGTGGGGCTCATTCAGAAGCCAGCCTTTCACGGAAAAGAACCTCGACTTCTTTGGCGATGGCCTGAAATCGCTGATCCAGATGCACCCCAATGCCCTGAAATCGGATAAAAATATCTACGCCGGGATCACCCGCACCCGCGCGGGGATTGCCTTTGTCGGCGTCGGTCTGATCCGCCCGACGATGGGCAGCCTGCAGGCAGGGGATAATACCCGCCGCTTTCTGGTCATCACCCGCCACATCAATCCGCAAATTTTGCGCGATCTGGGTAACACCTTTCAGATCGACGATCTGACCTTTACCCCGGAGCAGATCACCGACGTGAGCGTGCCGCTGAAAAGCGCCTCGGGCGAGGTGCTGGGCTTTCTGTCGTGGACGCCGCGCCTGCCGGGGGCCGCCGCGGCGAAGGCCGCTTCGCTGGACATCACCCGGATCGTGCTGTTCACCGCGGCGCTGATTTTGCTGTTCATCCTCTTCAGCTGCGTGGGGCTGTATAAACTGGCGCGCGGTGAGAACCTGGCGCGAAAGGTGGCGCGTACCGACTGGCTCAGCCATTTACCTAACCGCCGGGCGCTGATTGAAGAGCTGGAGCGGGTGAGCCTGCGCGGCGATACCGATCGCAAAAGCGTGGTCTTTATCGACCTCGACGGCTTTAAAGACGTGAATGATATCTACGGTCATGAGGTCGGGGATGAGCTGATCGTGATCATCGCCGGGGCGTTACGCGACAACGTGCCGAAGGACGGTATGCTGGCCCGCATGGGCGGGGACGAGTTTGCCATGACCATCGGCGGAGAGAACGCCGAAGCGCTGGCCTCAGCCTTTGCGGGCTTTGTCCTCGATTATCTTCACAACGCGATCCGCGTCGGGGAGCGCACCATCCATATTGGCGCCAGTATCGGCATCGCCAGCGGCACCCTGGTGGAGTGCACCAGCTCGGAGCTGTTCCGTCGCGCCGATATCGCCATGTACCACTCCAAAATCACCGGCAAGGGGCGGGTGACGCACTATGATACGGAGCTGAACAGCGTCCGGGAGCGCCAGGTGGCGATTGAAGGCCAGATCCGCAGCGGCCTTGAACGTGAAGAGTTTGATGTTTGGTATCAGCCGATCATTGATGCGCGCAGCCAGAAGATGGTGAGCGTGGAGGCGCTGGTGCGCTGGCCGCGTCGCCCGGAGGGGCCGCTGCCGCCGGACGTGTTTATCACCATCGCCGAGACCAGCGGACTGATTTACGCCCTGGGGCAGTTTGTCCTGCGCCGGGCCTGTCAGGATCTGGAGCCCTTCGCGGATTTAAAACTGTCGGTCAATATCTCACCCGCCCAGTTCCGCGACCCGGATTTTGAGGCCAAAGTGGCCGGCGCGCTGGAGTTCAGCCGCTTCCCGGCCACGCGCCTGCAGCTGGAAGTCACCGAAACCTACGTGCTGGAAAATCCCGAGCGGGCCCGCTCAGCTATCAGCAACCTTAAAGCCCAGGGCATCGCCGTGGCGCTGGACGATTTTGGCACCGGCTACTCCAGCATCGGCTATCTGAGGCGCTTTAACTTCGACACCATTAAGATCGACAAATCGCTGGCGGGGCTGGTGGATCGTGACGAGCAGGCCGCGGCGCTGGTCAGCGGCACGGTACGCATCGCCAGCGCTCTGGGGATGTCCGTGGTGGCCGAAGGGGTGGAGAACGAGAAGCAGATGAAACTGCTGCGGCTGGCGGGCTGCGATCAGTTGCAGGGCTTCTGGTACAGCCAGCCGATGCCAATAGAGGCGATTAGGGCGCTACGCCAGCAGCGACAGTGTTAAATCACTGCTGGGCCAGCTCTTCCAGCTTGTCACGAAAACCGGTAATCGACAGGGCGCGGTTATCGGCCCGCCAGCGATCTTTGGCCGCAGGGGCGGAGCTTTGTACTCCGATAACCTGCCAGCCTTCGGCGGTTTGCAGCATCAGCGGCGAGCCGCTGTCCCCGGGCAGGGTATCGCACTGATGCGACAGCACGCCGGTTTGCGCCCAGCCGGTGACGATGCAGTCCTGATGGGTATAAAGCACGTCGAGATGATCTTCCGGGTAGCCCGCCTGATTTACCTTGCGGTCGGCCGCTTTCAGGGCGGCGGTCAGGGCGTCTTTGTCACCGGTAAACAGCGGCAGCGGGGTGATCCCCGACGGCGGATTACGCAGCACCACCAGACCAAAATCCCACGAGGCGGCAGACGGCGGCACGATCCAGCCATCGCCGTCGGCTTTCAGCCGCCGTCCCAGTGATGACGGAACGCGTCCTTCAATGCCGTGGATCTCATAGCGCCAGCTGCCTTTTAGCGACACAAAGCGCAGGGCAACGGCGGTATCCGGTTTACCGTTCGGCGGCACCAGCAGACAGTGACCGGCGGTCAGCGCCAGCCGGGGGGTGATGAGGGTCGCGGTACACAGATTTCCGCTGGCGGTTTCCAGTTGGCCAATGGCATCCCACGGCGAGCTGGACGGATCGGTGACACGCGTACGGTCGTCATGACCAAAAAACAGCGTTTGTACCTCTTTTTTGACGTTCGCAGCGTCGTCGCTGCCATCGTCCGCATGACTCAGCCCAGAAAAGAGAAAAAACGTTCCCAGTACAACCACAACAGATTTACGCATATCACACTCTGAAGGGGGATAATTATGATTATTAAATATGAACCCTGGTTATTAACTATAGACGGGACAGCGCGAAAGTGGGAGTAAAATCAGCGTGCTACATTCATGAAATATAAAACACACTGGCGATAAGTGCGCATAAAATAAGCGTGATAAGAATGAACTCAAACCGATAGCGCTGAAACATAACGCCCTCCGGATAGAAAAACGGCGCTGCAACCAGGGTGGTTCAGCGCCGGGGACCAACGCACCCCTCAGGGCACGTTAAGGTAAGGCGGCTTATGCAGCCGGTTTTGCTGCCGGGGCTGCAGCGTCATGTTTAACGGCTTTTTTATGGTGTTTTTTGGCAGCCTGCGCTTTCTGAGCAACCGGCGCCGCGTCTTCTTTTTTCACCGCTTTTTTATGGTGCTTTTTAGCAGCCTGCGCTTTCTGTACCGCAGCTTTGTGGTGTTTTTTGTGATGCACGGTTTTCGCAGCCGGTGCTGCGGTTGCCGCTGGTGCAGCAGTGTTGGCGACGGTGTCAGCAGCGAATGCAGCAGAAGAGAGACCCATTGCAGCGGCAACAACCAGAGCTAATACTTTTTTCATCATCCTACCCTCGAATTTGGTTTTTCATTTAACCCCACTGCGGGGCCGTTGAAAGAACTATATCCCTGAAAACTGAGGGCTTCCGTGAGTGATTGGTGACGGCGTGTAACGCAATGTACAAAGGCGGGTGTAACGCGTACGAACGAGCCCGCTCGTACGCGTTATCGTTATTTCTTCAATGCCGCGAGAATGGCTGCCGGGGGTTGGCTTCCCACTATTGTGCGCGTTTCGGGCTCGACCACCACCATCACCGGCGTGACGGTGATGCCCAGCCTGTCTGCCAGCGCGGACTGACGTGTGACCAGATCGGAACAGGCCGGGGTAGTGTCGTTATCAGGTAAAAATCCTGCCATTGCCTGCTGAAGGCTTTTCGTCTTATCGGTGGAGCACCATACGCGCCCCATATCTTCTATCACCGAGTCGCGAATCGATTTCGGGGCAACGGTCAAAAATGACATGGTTAACCCGGCGTCCGTATACTTTTTAACGTTTTTCACCACCGTGCTGCAGTAGCTACACTGGTTATCAATAAACACCAGCAATTTGTACTTTTCGGCGGGTGCCTGGAAGGTGATGGGGTGGAGGTCGTCCAGTGAGCGGGTGATATCGTCGTAAGCTTCTTGCGGCGTGTTGTCCGTGGCAGGGGGCGTCGCGGCGAAAGCGCCGGAACTCACCGCACACAACAGGGCAATAGCTATATTTTTGGTAATGCCATTCATCATTTATCCCTTTGTTTATGATTTATGCCTGGTCTGTTAATGGCTTGATTATGCGAACAGGTTAATACCTCATACAGAAAGTGACGGCACGTAGATATGTGCAAAATCATCTTCTTATTGCATAAAGGGAAAAAAACGCCGGAGCAGGCTCCGGCGGGAGGTATTACAGATAGCGCGAGGTGAGATGGTCGCGGAAGTAGCGGCTGTTAAGATCTTCCCCGGTGGCCTGCTCGATCAACTGGGCGGTGGTGAAGCGGCTGCCATGCTGCCAGATGTTCTGGCGCAGCCAGTCGAACAGGGCGCTGAAATCCCCGACGGCGATGGCGGCGTCCAGATCCGGCAGGGCTTTTTTGGCCGCAGCGAACAGCTGGGCAGCGTACATTGCCCCGAGGGTGTACGACGGGAAGTAACCAAAGCCGCCGTCTGTCCAGTGGATGTCCTGCATACAGCCGTTGCGGTAGTTATCTTTGGTCGATAAGCCCAGCCACGCCTGCATCTTCTCATCCCACAGCGCCGGGATGTCCTCCACCTCGATGTCGCCGTTAATCAGCGCCCGCTCGATCTCGTAGCGCAGCACCACGTGCGCCGGATAGCTGACCTCGTCAGCATCCACGCGGATATAGCCGGGCTTGACGCGCTGGTTCCAGGCGACAAAGTTCTCCGGCGTAAAGGCCGCCTGGCTGCCGAACCGCTCGCGCACTGCCGGGAGCAGGTGGTTCAGGAACGCCTTGCTGCGCCCAAGCTGCATCTCAAAGAACAGGCTCTGGGATTCGTGGATGGCGGTAGAGCGCGCCAGGGCGATGGGCTGACCGAGCCAGTTGCGCGGCAGGTTCTGCTCGTAGCGGGCGTGACCGGTTTCGTGGATCACACCAAACAGGGCGCTGAGCAGCTCCTCTTCGTCGTAACGGGTGGTGATGCGCACATCTTCCGGCACGCCGCCGCAGAACGGGTGGGCGCTGACGTCCAGCCGACCGGCGTTAAAATCGAACCCGAGGGTCTTCATCGCCTCCAGCCCCAGCTCACGCTGGATCGCCGTCGGGAACGGGCCCTGCGGGGGCACGAAGGATTGCTGCGCCTGCTTCTCGACCACCTGGTTCAGCAGGTCCGGCAGCCAGGATTTGAGATCGCCAAACAGCACGTCGAGGCGGGCACTGGTCATGTCCGGTTCGAAAATATCCAGCAGCGCATCGTAAGGGGTGCAGCCTTTGGCGTCGGCGCGCAGGCGGGCTTCTTCCCGGCTCAGTTTTACCACCTCTTTCAGGTTGGCGGCAAAGCCCGGCCAGTCATTGGCCGGACGCTGGGTGCGCCAGGCATGCTCGCATTTACTGCCCGCCAGCGATTTGGCTTCCACCAGCGACTCCGGCAGTAGCGCAGCTTGTTGATAGTGGCGGGTCATCTCCCGCAGGTTGGCCTGTTCGACGTCGTTCAGATCTTCGCTTTCGGCATTACGCAGCCAGTCAGCTACTTTCGCATCGGTCAGGATTTGGTGTTGCAGGACGCTCAATTCAGCCAGCGCTTCGCCGCGGGCAGTACTGCCCCCTGCTGGCATCATCGTAAACATGTCCCAACTGGCGATGGCGGAGAGATGGGAGAAGCGGGAGAGACGCTGGAAGGTACGGGTGAGTTGCTGATAAGAAACGTTTTTCTGCATAGTTCTTGTTCTCGTTCAGATGGATGTGTTCAGGTGAGTTTACCGTGATTTATGAGCGAATCATGCACTTTTCATGTATTCGTTTGAGGCGAGGAAAAGGAATGGGCTGGCCACCGCAGAGTGCTGATATGAAAAAGGGGCCTAATCGCCCCTTTGATTGTTAGTCATATAACCATTTACCTGCTTTTGCAGACTCAGCAAGCATACGAAGTGTTAGCGGTTCTGGTTCATCGTCGTCCTTTCCGCTAGTGAATAAGGAGTAAAGGATAAATGTCTCCTCAGGCCAGTATCGGTAAAAGTCGAAGTTGGCAGGGTCCACATCAAAGCGTTGAAAATATTCCCTCATGATGTCTGCCCCTGTTTCACTTGCCCAAACGTAATCACCTGTGGAGAGGCTGGTATCAAGGGATACGGGCCATGACTTCCTGGTAAACAGGGCAGGTTTGTTGAACCGTTCACAGTACCAGCTAATCACATCTTCATTTGTCACCATAACTTGTCGTTTCCTTTGGCTATGGTGTTGTATTTCATTGTCGCCTTATAAGCGATGGCTGAGACATCAGCAGCAATAACAAAAATCCCAAGGACAGGAATCCATCGACCCACAAATGCACCGAGATTGGTAACATAGGCAAACTTCATCCTTCTGATACTTGAGTTAGTCAAGGTGGGTAAGCGTCTGGTTTCGATGTTCAGCCAGTGACGTAACTGTGAGCTGAGTGGTGATGTTCCGGGGGTTGTCCCTCCAGGTTTGCCTCTTGTCGCTATTTCAGGTTGACCTAGCAGAATTAGCCCAACGGTTAAAAGATCGCTTGTTCCGAACTGTTCAGCCGCTTCATCAAGAAAAATCCAAAAGAGCAACTCTCCGGCGGAAAGGTTGGAGTATCCCTTATAGAAATACGTTCCGTTAAGTTCTTCCACACTATCCATGCATAGTTACCTGGTTACACGTTCTGCCCATGCGTCGGAATACTGAATATTTCCGTCCTTGAATGTCCACGTGATTTTAGCGTAGCGTAATTGTACCTGCTCAAGGTGACCTGCATTTATCACAGTTTTTGTGTCGTGCATCATTGGTGTGACTGAAACAATCTTCACCCCTTCCAGGAACATGTTGTAATACTCAACTTCCTGGCCTGCATCATTGATGCGATACCATTTAAACTCCGCACTCTGAAGAGTTTGCCCTGTAGCTACAGCTTTCATGAGATAAGGGGATGAACTGTCGAACTCCTTTTCGAACATCAGGGCACCGTGAACGCGTGTCCCTGTAAGTTTTCCGGTATTGCCATCGGTCGGGATATAGAGGTTATGGCTGAATGATGTGATTTCTATGGATTGCTCACGGTGCCTTACATCTACAGAACCCTTGATGAGAGCGCCGCCATCGTCTTTTAGCCAAAGATAAGCCGGTATTGCCATATTTCATTTCCTTATGATATGTATGGGTAATCCGTTGAAAGCCTAACCTGTATGCAATGATGAGTAAATGAACAATATGCGGTAAGTTATTGTTTAGTAATGCTTGATATGGAATTTAGAATGATTAAAAACGAAAAAAACCCGTACTCGTTTTGCACAAATACGGGGTCGTAAATAAAGCCAGGGATAGATTTGCTACTGGTGATCACCTGATGAGTTTATTTCAAACGACAATGAAGGCTCCTGCCCACCAGCAACGCCCCACACAGCATCAATGCAATAAACCCGCCCACGCCGTTCCAGCCGTACTGATGCCAGAACACGCCGCCGAGTGTCCCGGCGATACTGGAGCCCAGATAGTAGCTGAACAGATACAGCGAAGACGCCTGGCCCTTGGCGCGACGGGCGCGCGGGCCGATCCAGCTGCTGGCGACCGAGTGGGCAGCAAAAAAGCCGGCGGAGAAGAGCAGCATCCCGGCAAAAATCACCCACAGGTTACTTACCAGGGTTAGCAAGACCCCGGCCAGCATAATGCCCGTCGAGGCCAGCATCACCGGGCCGCGCCCGAAGCGGGTGGTCATCGCCCCGGCTTTCGGTGAACTCCAGGTCCCGGTCAGGTAGGCCACCGACAGCAGGCCGACCAGCGCCTGGTTCAGGTGCCAGGGGGCGAGCATCAGCCGGTAACCAATGTAGTTAAACAGGGTGACAAACGAGCCCATCAGCAGGAATCCGGTCAGGAACAGCAGAGGCAGACCCCGGTCGCGCCAGTGCAGGCGGAAGTTAATCAGCAGTGTTTTAGGTCGCAAGGCGGTAGGGCGAAAGTGGCGCGATTCCGGCAGGATTTTCCAGAACATCAGCGCCGATGCCAGCGCAAAGCAGCCGATCGCCGCCAGCGCAATTCGCCAGCTGAAGAAGTCGGTAAAGACCCCGCTCAGCAGCCGTCCGCTCATCCCGCCAATAGAGTTACCGCTGATATAGAGCCCCATCGAGAAGGCGACAAAGCTGGGGTGGATCTCCTCGCTAAGGTAAGTCATGCCCACCGCCGCCACGCCGCTGAGGGAGAGGCCGATCAGCGCGCGCATGATCAAAATCCCGTGCCAGCTGGTCATCATCGTCGACAGCAAAGTACAGACCGAGGCCAGCAGCAGGGCGGTGACCATCACCGGTTTGCGCCCGATGGCGTCCGACAGCGGCCCGGTAAAGAGTAAACCAACCGCCAGCATCCCGGTGGAGATTGAGAGCGAGATACTGCTGGTGGCAGGCGTCACGCCAAACTCGTGCGACAGCACTGGTAGGATCGGTTGCACGCAGTAGAGGAGGGCGAAGGTCGCCAGTCCGGCGGAGAACAGCGCCAGGGTAACGCGCATAAACTGCGGGGTGCCGCGTTTGATTAACTGAACCGGACGGGGCCTGGTTGGTATATCGATATCATCTGTCGGGGCGATATCAGCCGTTGTTGTACGACTCACGTAAGTTCCTTGCTTCAACATCCCCGTGATTTCTGGTGACGGGTATGACCACAGGGATCAGGGTAGGAAAATGTAAATATTCTGTCTAATATATTAATAATCTCAAATGATACGTTAAAGATATGAATATCGAACTGCGTCATCTGCGCTACTTTGTCGCCGTCGCTGAGGAGCTGCATTTTGGGCGCGCCGCGGCGCGGCTGAATATCTCCCAACCGCCGCTGAGCCAGCAGATCCAGGCCCTGGAGCAGCAGGTGGGAGCCCGTCTGCTGGCCCGCACCAACCGCAGCGTGGGGCTGACGGCGGCAGGGCGCCAGTTTCTGGCCGACAGCCGCCAGATCCTGATTCAGGTGGACGAGGCGGCCGCCCGGGCAGAACGCCTGCATCATGGCGAAACCGGGGAGTTACGCCTCGGGTTTACCTCGTCTGCGCCCTTTATCCGCGCCATTTCGCACACCCTGTCGACCTTTCGCCGCCTCTCACCGGATGTGCATATCCAGACCCGGGAGATTAACACCCGGGAGCAGATCGTCCCGCTCAGCGAAGGTTCGCTGGATCTCGGCCTGATGCGCAATACCCAGCTGCCGGATACCCTGGCGTGGCAGCGGGTGCTGCGCGAGCCGCTGCTGGTGATGATCCACCGGGATCACCCTCTGGCGGCCAAACCGGCCATTTCTCTTGCCGAGCTGGCTAACGAGCCGTTTGTCTTTTTTGATCCGCGTGTTGGCACCGGCCTGTATGACGACATCCTGGGGCTGTTGCGCCGCTACGGTGTTACCCCGGTCATCACCCAGGAGGTGGGTGAGGCGATGACCATTATCGGCCTGGTGGCGGCCGGGCTGGGGGTGTCGATCCTGCCAGCCTCGTTTAAACGCCTGCAGCTGAATGAAATGCGCTGGGTAGCGATAGCCGAACCGGATGCGGTGTCAGAGATGTGGCTGGTATGGTCGAAGCATCATGAGCTCAGCGCTGCGGCACAACGTTTCAAAAAACTGTTGATTCAGGCCTCGTCGGGCGGTTAAGCCGCAAAAAAAGCGGGTAAAAATGTGCTGTAAATCACAAGGCTAAGTAAAAATTTGACGATCACTGTAGAAGTGCTTCACCATAGCCCACAGTTTATTTCGAAGCTCGAAAATAAGGGAGTACGTGGTGGTTGCTGATAGTCAGCCTGGGCATATCGATCAGATTAAGCAGACCAATGCGGGTGCAGTATATCGCCTGATTGATCAGCTTGGGCCGGTCTCGCGCATCGATCTTTCCCGCCTTGCGCAACTGGCACCTGCCAGTATCACCAAGATTGTACGAGAAATGCTCGAAGCGCATCTGGTGCAGGAGACCGAAATTCAGGAGCCGGGCAGCCGTGGCCGTCCGGCGGTAGGGCTGGTGGTGGAAACCGAAGCTTGGCACTACCTCTCGTTGCGCATCAGCCGGGGCGAAATCTACCTGGCGCTGCGCGATCTCAGCAGCAAGCTGGTGGTGGAAGAGCAACTCCCGCTGGCGCTGAAAGCTGAGCTGCCGCTTGAGGTACGGATCACCGCGCTTATCGATCAATTCTTTATACATCACCAGCAGAAGCTGGAGCGTCTGACCGCCATCGCCATCACCATGCCGGGCATTATTGATACCGAAAATGGTATTGTCCACCGGATGCCGTTCTACGACGACGTCAAAGAGATGCCGCTGGGAGAGGTGCTGAAAAACCACACCGGCGTGCCGGTCTATATTCAGCATGACATCAGCGCCTGGACCATGGCCGAGGCATTGTTCGGCGCTTCACGCGGGGCGCGGGACGTGATTCAGGTGGTGATTGACCACAACGTGGGAGCCGGGGTGATCACCGATGGCCGTCTGCTACACGCCGGGAGCAGCAGCCTGGTGGAGATTGGCCATACCCAGGTTGATCCCTACGGCAAACGCTGTTACTGCGGTAACCACGGCTGCCTGGAGACCATAGCCAGCGTGGATAGCGTGATGGAACTGGCCCAACTCCGGCTCGGCCAGTCGATGAGTTCTACGCTGCATGGCCAACCCCTGACCGTGGCGTCGCTGTGTGCGGCCGCCCAGCAGGGGGATCTGCTGGCCAAAGATATCATTACCGGCGTGGGCACCAACGTCGGACGCATCATTGCCATCATGGTTAACCTCTTTAACCCGCAAAAGATCCTGATCGGTTCGCCCCTGAGCCAGGCGGCAGACGTCCTCTTCCCGGCGATCGCCGACTCCATCCGCCAGCAGTCCCTGCCGGCCTACAGTAAACATATCGTGGTGGAGAGCACCCAGTTTACCAATCAGGGGACGATGGCCGGTGCGGCGCTGGTGAAAGATGCGATGTACAACGGGTCCCTGCTGATCCGTCTCCTGCAGGGTTAACAGATTCCTGTAGTCTTACCAAAAATTGCGCTATCTCAAACTGGGCGGATAGCGCATGCCTTAGACTTCCCCCACTGAATTATTTCCTAGATTTATATTTCCAAAGCATAACGGTGGAGTGAGTGATGCTTAAGCGTTTCTTTGTAACGGGTACTGATACTTCTGTCGGTAAGACGGTGGTGTCCCGCGCCTTACTGCAAGCCCTGATGGCTAGCGGGAAGCGCGTAGCAGGGTACAAACCGGTAGCAAAAGGGAGTAAAGAGACGCCAGAGGGATTGCGCAATAAAGATGCGCTGGTGTTACAAAGCGTCTCCTCGCTTGAACTGCCTTATCACGCAGTGAACCCCATTGCGCTCAGCGAAGATGAGAGCAGCGTGGCGCACAGCGGGCTGGTTAATTACACCCTGTTATCAAACGGGCTTGCCAGCCTGAGCGAGCAGGTCGATCACGTGGTGGTAGAAGGGACCGGCGGCTGGCGCAGCCTGATGAATGATTTGCGTCCGTTATCAGAGTGGGTAGTGCAGGAGCAACTCCCGGTCCTGATGGTGGTGGGCATTCAGGAAGGCTGTATTAACCACGCCCTGTTGACGGCACAGGCGATTGCCAATGATGGCCTGCCGCTGGTGGGCTGGGTGGCAAACCGCATTAATCCGGGCCTGGCCCACTATGCTGAAATCATTGAGGTGCTGAGTAAAAAGCTGCCGGGTCCGCTGGTGGGCGAGCTGCCGTATCTGCCCCGCGCTGAGCAGCGCGAGCTAGCGCACTACATCGACCTCTCGACTCTCAGCAGTGTGTCGCCCGTAGATCGAGTCGTGGCGTAACGTCCGCGACAGGACTGACGCCACCACGCAGGCAATCAGCAAGCCGGGTAGAAGCAGATACTGCCCGGTCATTTCACAGACCATCAGCGCCGACATGATTGGCGCGTGCGTCGTCGCAGCGAGCAGCGTCGCCATCCCCGCCAGTCCGAGTAAAATCGCGGTTTCAGACCCGGGTATCCACAGCATAAAAAGTTGCGCAAACAGCATCCCGGTCGCCATGCCGACAAACAGCGTGGGCGTAAATACCCCGCCCGGTGCCCCCGAGCCGCTGCTGGCGAGTACGGCCAGCAGCTTGCAAATGAATACCCCGGCAATCACCGACAGCAGCGGCGGCGCGAGCAGAAACCCCTGCACCACGCTGTAGCCATTGCCCCACACCTTTGGCGTCAGCAGCGAGAGCAGACCGACGATCAGCCCACCCAGCGCCAGCTGCCACGGCGGCGAGAGCCGCAGGCGCAGAAACAGGGAGTGACTGAAATCCATTAACCACATCAGCGCCGGGCCGCAGATGCCGGCCAGCAGGCCCATGCCGACCATCAGGGCGTAATCCACCCCGGTGAGCGTTTGGCTGAAATGTACTTCATACAGCGTGCTGGCGTCGGGGCTGAGCAGGCGAGTGGTGAGCAGGGCGACCACGGCGGCAATCACCACCGGGCCGAGCGAGGCCAGCATCAGGGTACCGAATAAGATCTCGGCAATAAACAGGCTCCCGGCTAAGGGGGCGTGGTAGGCGCTGGCCATCCCGGCGGCGGCCCCGCAGGCGATCCACAGTTTCCATTCTGATTTCGGCGTAAAGCGCCGGGCAAAAAAGGAGGCGGCGAGGGCGGCCAGCAGGATCATCGCTCCTTCGCGCCCAATGGCGCTACCGCTGGCGACCACCAGTAATGATGCCAGAGATTTCACCAGGCTGGCACCGTAGTCAAACTGCCCGTCGCCCGTCTCCAGGGCTTCCATATAGTCGGTAGGCGCATGCGGACGCTGCGCCGTCATGCGCTGCCATCCCCATAGCAACAGCCCGGCCGCCAGCCCGCCCAGCGCGGGGGTGAGTGCACGGCGCCAGGGCGAAAGCGCGCTGGCGGCATTCACCAGGCTGCCGCTCTCATTACTGAGAAACAGCCACTCCAGCAAATACATGGCGTGACGAAACAGCGCCACGGCCAGCGCTGCCAGCACGCCGGTGACGGTGGCAATCAGCAGCCTGCGAAACATCGCGCGGATGTCAGGGTAAGCATGGAGTCGATGCATGGGTTACGCGTAAACAGGGAAGATACAATATTGTGAGGGGAAATCGGGGGGTTAGCAACGTAAAGAGCCGGGCAGAGCCCGGCTGACAGGATTAGCTTTCGCTATAAATATTCAGCGCCCGGCGCGTGCGGCCAGAGCTGAGGTATTCCGCAATATAGTCCTGGGAAATCTCGCCGTTATAGCGCCCGTCCTCATCGACAATCGGCATCCAGCTGGTGTTGCTCTCGTACAGACGCGACAGCACCACGCGCAGGTTGTCTTCCGCCTTGCCGGTCATGCGGAACGGGTGGATCAGATCGGCGCAGGTGCCGTTGGCATGACGCGCTTCGCGGCGCTTCACAAAGCCCAGCGGCTTGCCGTTTTCGTCCACCACGGTGACCGCGCGGATGTCGTTGTCATCCATGATAGCGAAGGCTTCAGGCAGCGGCGTCGCCGGGCGCACGGTCAGGGTCGGCTGCTGATCGGTCACATCTCCCGCCGAGACCAGCAGCAGGCGCTTCAGGGTACGGTCCTGGCCGACAAACGAGCCGACAAACTCATTCGCCGGTTTTGCCAGCAGTTCGTCCGGGCTGGCGCACTGGACAATTTTCCCCTGGCGGAAGACGGCGATACGGTCGCCGAGCTTCAGCGCTTCGTCGATGTCGTGGCTCACCAGCATCACGGTCTTTTTCAGCTTGCGCTGCATCTCGAGGAACTGGTTCTGGATCACCTCGCGGTTGATCGGGTCGACCGCACCGAAGGGCTCATCCATCAGCAGTACCGGAGGATCCGCCGCCAGAGCGCGGATCACGCCGATACGCTGCTGCTGACCACCGGACATCTCGCGCGGATAGCGGTTGAGGAATTTATGCGGGTCCATCGCCACCATATCCATCAGCTCTTCGGCGCGGGTTTTACACCGGGCTTTGTCCCAGCCCAGCATTCGCGGCACCACGGTGATGTTCTCTTCGATGGTCATGTTCGGGAAAAGACCAATCTGCTGGATCACGTAGCCGATGTTGCGGCGCAGTGTGACGGTATCCATGTCGCTGGTATCCTGACCGTTGATCAGGATCTTGCCGCTGCTCGGGGTAATCAGGCGGTTAATCATCTTCAGGGTGGTGGTCTTGCCGCAGCCGGACGGGCCTAGCAACACACACATTTCCCCTTCTGGCACGTTCAGGTTGACGTTGTCCACGGCCTTAAAGGTCTGGCCCTGTTTCTGTGAAAATTGTTTGGTGAGGTTTTCCAGTTTTATCATTATCGAATCCCCTTTGGAGTCAGAACGATCTGCAGACGGTGCAGTAACCAGTCGAGCACAATCGCTAAAAGACAAATCATCAGTGCACCGGCAATCAGCATACGAATATCGCTTCCGCCAATGCCGTTAAGCAGCAGCAGGCCCAGCCCGCCCGCGCCAATGACGGCGGCAATCGCCATCACGCCGATGTTCATCACCACGGCGGTACGGATCCCGCCAAAAATCACCGGCAGCGCCATAGGGATCTCTACCCAGCGCAGACGTTGCCAGAAGGTCATGCCGATCCCGCGACCCGCTTCGCGCAGACCTGGCGGCAGGCTGTCGAGCGCGGTGTGGGTGTTACGCACAATCGGCAGCAGCGAGTAGAGGAATACCGCCGTAATGGCGGGCAGGGCGCCAATACCCTGACCGATCATGGAAAAGAGCGGGATCATCAGGCCGAACAGAGCAATCGACGGGATGGTCAGCACGATGGTGGCAATCCCCAGCACCGGGGTCGCCAGCCATTTGTGACGCACAATCAGAATGCCCAGCGGCACGCCAATGATGATGGCCAGGCCCACGGCCAGCGCCACCAGCCACAGATGCTGCAGCGTCAGGCTTAACAGATAGCCCCAGTTATCAATAATGTAGTGAACCGTATCCATAGCGCCTCCTTACAGCAGCTGCTTGCTACGCAGGAAATCACGGGCGACCTGCTGCGGTGACTGATGATCGATATCCACCTTCTTGTTGAGCTCGGTGATAACGTCGTTATTGAGCTGGGCGGAGAGTGTGTTCAGCGCCTCCTCCAGACCCGGATTGGCTTCCAGCGTGTCCTTACGCACCACCGGGGTCACCGCATAGCTCGGGAAGAAGCCTTTATCATCTTCCAGTACCTTCAGGTCGAAGCCCTTCACGCGCCCGTCGGTGGTGTAGATCAGCCCGGCGTCAACGAAGCCGTCGCGCACCGCGTTATAGACCAGACCGGGGTCCATCTGGCGGATCTGCGGGCGATCCAGCTCCAGGTTATAGGCGGCCTGCAGCGGCTTCATGCCGTCGCTGCGCCCGGAAAACTCGAGGTCCAGACCCAGCATCCAGTTGTTGTCCGGGTCGGTTTTACGCACCTGCTCGACCTTAGCGACCAGCTCCGACATGGTGTTGATATTTTCCGCTTCGGCGCGCTTACGCTGCATGGCAAAGGCGTAGGTGTTGTTCATGTCCGCGGGGTTGAGCCACACCAGACCATGTTTGGCATCAAGACGTTTCACCGTCTCGTAAGACTCCTGCGGGGACATGCGTTTGTTGATGTGGTTAAAGATGATCAGCGACGTACCGGTGTACTCCCAGGTCATGTCGATCTGCTTGTTGATCATCGCATTGCGGGAAATCACCGTCGCAATGTTGGTCTGGGGCTGCACCTGGAATCCTTTCTTTTGCAGGTACTGCACGGTCATGGCCGAGAGAATATGCTGCTCGGTAAAGCTCTTGGTCGCCAGAATCAGCGGTGCGGCGAGCGCCTGGCTGGAGAAGAGCGCGGCGGCGCACAGCGCCGTCAGGCCGGTAAACAGTCTCATAGAAGCTCCTTGTTATAATTATCGCGCGAGATGCGGGCTCATCAGACGACCCAGCGCCGCCAGCAGCGTATCCAGAATCAGGGCGAACAGGGCGGTGGCCGCCGCGCCCAGGATCAGGGTCGGGAAGTCGTTCAGGTAAATACCCGGGAAAATCAGCTCGCCGTAGCTGCTGGCGCCAATCAGGAAGGCCAGCGGGGCCGTACCGACGTTAATCGCGGTAGCGATGCGGATCCCGGAGAGCATCACCGGCCAGGCATTAGGAATTTCGACCTGGCGTAGACGCTGCCATTTGGTCATCCCGATCCCGTTCGCCGCTTCCAGTAACGACCCAGGCACCGAGCACAGCCCGGCATAGGTGTTACGCACAATCGGCAGCAGCGAGGCCAGGAACAGGGCGATGATCGCCGGGGTATCGCCAATGCCAAGCACCACCATCGCCAGAGCCAGAACGGCCAGCGGCGGCAGGGTGTTACCGACGTTAAAGATCTGCATCACGTATTCGGCGATACCTCGCGCAGCCGGACGGCTCAGCAAAATACCGCTGGGGATACCAACCAGCAGGGCGAAGAACATGGACGAGAAGACTAAAATCAGATGCTGTTGCCCGAGATAGACCAGGTCAACCTGGCGCGCTTTGATCGTCTCGAGCCCAATTCCCCAGACGAGGAGGGCGACGACCACAATAATCGCGCCGACAAAAAGCAGCGAACGTTTGAATAATGGATGCATTGCGATGTGTCTCCCTGTGCGCATGCGTTATAGCAACCACCGGTTGCCTGTTGTTATGCCATGAATCGGCAGGGGTAATTGAGCTATAGCAAGCGTTTGGGAAGGGTTCCAGCGAAGCGGTAAAATCTGTAACCCTATGAAAGTGAGGGAAACTCGCGGTTAAGCCTTATGGGATAAGGCCTGGTCAGGGGCAGACAGAATAGTCTTAAAGATAAATTCATTAAGTGACACCGTCACTTAATGAATGGGCGGCGTCCGTTATTTGCTAAACGCAGCGCGGACTTTTCGCACCCGTAGCGAGGTATTAATGATGGAGAAGGTGGCCACGAAAACCAGCATCAGCCCCAGCGCCAGCATCGCATGAAAGTCAAACCACCTGAACAGTATCAGCCCCGCGATACCCCCGGTGATAAAGGAGAAAAGGGTGGTGAGATGGGTTTTAAGCTGGCTTCTCTGAGCTGCCGTATCTTTGGAATAATCCCGGCGTAGCATCGCCACCACCACGGAGGCCAGCGAAATGCCTGCATCGGTTAAGGTGCCGGTAATGTGGGTGGATCTTACCCGACCGCCGGAAAGCTGGGTGGAGGTTGAATTATGGATCCCCATCAGGCCACAGAGGAAAACAATAATTTCCCGATTGGTGGTGAAGGTATGGAAAAACATCTCATACAGTGAGACGCCAGCCAGTAATAATCCTTCAATAAACAGAACCTGACAAAAAATGAGCCGCACATTATGCATGATGCCCCATAAAACAATAATCCGCGCAATGATTGCGCCCGTCACAAACGACAGAATAATGGTGGCAAAGAAGATAATATCGTTCAGATCCGTCGAGGAGACTTCGCTGGAAAATTGTGAGGTGTTGCCGGTCATATGGGAAGGAAAAAAACCGAAGGCCCCCAGCGCAATGGCATTCAGTAATCCTGCGGAGGTAGCCAGCCAGAGGGCAAGCCGACGATCCTCCTGATGCGTTCGTTCTTTCTTGAGTTTTATCAGCAAAGAATACCTCCGGTTTGAGCTTTGCCTGAATAATCAGGCTAGCAAAGACAATTCGCGGGTTGTCCAGGATAGCGCTTAATTATTACGGCACCGGAGGCCTGTGTGGATTTAGTAATTAATTAAAATAACCCTGCTAAGAAAGCGATTATTAAGCATCGGGCGGGCTATGTTCACAGCATGCCATTATTTCCGTGGCGTAAAAAAGCCTCGCGCTGGTTTAAGCGTTCAAACCATGCCTCAATGGCGCGAACCTGCGGCTTTTCAAACGGGGTCATCTTCCAGCGGTTCACCGACAGCCCCAGCACCACGTCGGCAAGGGTAAAGGTCTCGCCCGCTACCCACGCCCAGGTGTGTTGCAGCTGCTGCTCAAGGATCATGATGTGGTGGTTCCACTCCTTAATTCCCGCCGCAATCCGCGCGGGATCGTTAAACTCCGGGTTTTTGCGCCCCAGCGCCGGGAAGACGTAGCGCCAGGCGTTATTGAATTCCGTTGCCTGCCAGTCCATCCAGCGCTCTATATTGGCGCAGGCCTGCGGATCTGCGGAGAGCAGGTCATCGCGTCCGGTTTTGCGTACCAGATAGCGGCAAATGGCATTGGATTCCCACAGCACAAAGTCGCCGTCGATCAGCACCGGCACCATGGCGTTCGGATTCAGCTTACGGAAGGCGTCGGTTTCCGTCGAGGCAAAGCCGCTGCCGTAATCTTCCTGCAGATAGTCCAGACCGGCTTCTTCGCAGGTCCAGAGCACTTTGCGCACGTTGATGGAGGTGGTTTTGCCGAGGATTTTTAGCATGGTGCAGGCATCCTTTTTAAGAGTGTTTAAGAGCAGGTCAACCCTAAATAGGGTAGTAGTTCCTTCTGCCTTTATCGCGTTAGTCTGTTTACGACAAAAGGACCACAACAAGAAGCACGGTATGGAAATTATTTTGATGCGTCATGGAAGGCCTGCTTTTACAGGTGCTTCAAGAGTAATAAGCCTGGAGATGGCAGAGTGGATTTCACACTATAATCTCTCAGATACGGGCAGCGATCTGCCCCCGCAATCCAGTCAGGCGTTAGCATCCAGCGCGTTGCAGATCCTGAGCAGCCCACTTCCCAGAGCGATTTCCTCCCTGCACGCATTAGGGCGTACACCGGATCGCATTGATGACGTCTTCAGAGAAGCTGACCTGCCCGCATTCCATATACCCGGTATTAGGTTAGCCCCCACTTTATGGGCGTCGGTTTTCCGTATTATGTGGCTGTGTGGCATCTCCCCTCATGTTGAGCCCCTGGCGACAGCTAAACAACGCGCCGTTCAGGCTGCGGATATCCTCGTAACATGTGCAAAAGCATCAAACGGCCCTGTGCTGCTTATGGGGCATGGGGTGATGAATCGGCTGATTGCGAGGGTACTTAAATTGTCAGGCTGGAAGGAGGTTCGTCGACAGGGTAGAGGTTACTGGAACGCAGGAATCTACCGCTTAGACTAAGTGAAGATGTTGATTTTTCGCGGCTATTTGCAAAGAATTTGGTAACGTGAGTCTCCTGTCACCTTAGCGTGCAATCGGATTAATAAAGGAATGGTTAATGAAAGCAAGGGCGCTTTTCAGTCTCTGTTTTTTGGCAATGTCATCTCATGCCGCTGCCTATACGCAGTTCAAACCTGCGGTCTTAAATGCTGCGCTTTTGTTCCAGCATGATGCAACAACCGGCAACGTAAAACATAGCCTTCAGTGGGTCCGGGACGTTGAGGGTAAACTGCAGGTTATGACAGAAGTGAGATATGACCCCAGCGGGTGCTTTACCCATATCAATATGATCGACAGGGCCACTCCCCGGGAATTCCATCTGGTAAACAAGGATGGCGTACTGAGCTCATTCAAAGGTGAGCATATTACTGGAAAAATCAATAAACGCTGCGAAATTACCGAGCTTGAGAATAAAAAGGGCAAATTTTTGCTCAGCTATAATGTGCGCGGGTTGCTTGAAACGATGGTTGATAAAAGTACGGGGGAGGTTGTAGAACGATATGAATATCAACATAGCCAGTTCCCTGTACGGGTAAGAAACTACAAAGAGCGACTGGACAAGCGGATCTATTACCCATCCGGAAGTGCGCAATTTATTGATTCAGAAATAGTGTCAAAAGGAGAGGAGCGCACTGTCCGGGTGAAGCAGAGCTGTGCTTACACCCCAGATGGCAATGCAGATAAATGCTCACTGATAACCTCCACTGATGACGACTACCGCGGTTCTTTCTTCCTGTGGATTTCTAATCACGAAACAGAGTACTTCTGAGTTTATTAAACATGTTAAAAGTTATCGCCGAAGATTTTATCAAACCCGAGTTCGTCGACGTCGTTCTCCCTTTGTACCGCGAACTCATCGCGGCGACGAAGAAAGAACCCCTGTGTATTGCTTATGATTTGTACCGGGATGAAAAAGATCCAGGGCATTTTATTTTCATTGAAGAGTGGCCCGACCGCGCAGCACTCGATGCGCATTGTGCCAGCGAGCATTTCACTCGGCTTGTTCCTTTAATTGATCAATATGCGCGTAAAGCGGCGCAGTATATCCTGATGGATGGTCGGGTGGAGCCGGAGCGATAGCGTCGCCGTGCCAAACGCGAGGAAATTGACAAAAAATAGGCAAGTAATATTGTTAAAAGAAAATAATGACCGCAGTTTGTTGGCGCATTCACAATTAACCTGATGAGAATTTTCCCGTTAAGTTGCAAAGCAAACTTTGTGGATGTAAATTACAATCTTAAATTCATTGCAATTATCAGAGGGAAAATGAAAATTCGCCTGCAATACCCCTTATATTTAGTAGTTTTATCTTCTTCACTTATGTCTGTATCAGCAAATGCAATTCCTCCTGTTAAGGCCGTAGACGTCAAATCATTTGACATTGGTGGTGTTAAAACGGGAATGAGCATTGAAGAAGCGCAAGCTGCAATGCAGAAAAACTTTGGTATAAAGCCTGCTCAAATAAGGGCATCAAAGTCGATGGAAAGTCAGACTCCAAGTATCGTTACAGGGAGTCAGCAGATTATGCACCTGGTATACGAAGATAATGGAACCCGTATGCAGGTGAATTTCGAACCCCGAGTTCCTTATAACAAATCTAATCCGATGGCTGTTTCGCAGGTCCTCTATGAAATACCTTGGACGAAAGAAAATGAAAACAATATGGTCGAGGCTGCCTTGAATAAGTACGGGCCGGTATCAACTGGTGGTGTATTTCCTGTTTGGTGTGAAAAACCAATGCCTACTTCAGGAATGGGCTGTGAGAGCGGTACGGCAAGCCTTTCTATGGGAAACACGAAAATTGAGCTGATTGATCCTGCATGGCAGAATGCCGTCATAAATTACATGGATCAACAAAAAAAGACTAAGCCTATGTTGTAAAAAATGAATCCGGATTCATTGTAAATTTGTTTTAGTGAGTTACTGGATCCGGATTTATTAAGCCACGAACCAAACATTCTTAAGTCCTTTTGGTATCTGAACATCGCCTTGCCTGTCGTTATGAATTTTCTGATGCAGACTGCAGTCCGCACGCCCTAAGTGACATTATTTGTCATGATCAAGAGAGAGGATGAATAAGGGCGCATAATAAAAAGCGCGTGCAAAAAGCGCTAATTAATCGACTTAACTCAAATTAACGCTGATTAACCGATCCGTAGGCGCAACGTTGTATTAACGGCGGCTAAGATTAATCTTAGAATTACCGGGAATAAGAACTATTCATTAGAGATGCTGAATGTTTTGACGTAAATTTATTCGTAAAAAATTTTGTTACAAATCCTACGAATTTATTCACAACCAAGGACGTTTAGCGTATGGGGATCTTAAAACCTGGTTTATTACTGACTGCTTTTGTGCTGACTGCATGTGGCGGTGGCGGCGGCGGCGGCGGTGGTGGCGGCGGCGGTAGCGACAGCACGCCCCCGGTAACTACTGCGCCTGTGCAAACGGATAACGGCAATCCGGCTACCACACCGGAAACCCCTGCCGCGGCACCGGCCAGTCTGTCCACCGGTGGTACCATTTCTGGTTGGACCTACACCACCCCGGAGGGTCGTGAATACGTTATGCGCGGCACCGGGATCTCTGCGGGCCTGACGCAAACCCAACGGCTCACCCGTGACGACCATTCCCCGGTCTCCTCAACGTCATGGTGCTGCGGTCGCATGAGTTACACCACGTTTGGTACCTGGACACAGTATGAAAAAGGTCAGCATGAGGTCTTCTACACCGGGGATGCCACGCTGGCGGCTAACGTGCCAACCCAGGGAACGGCGACCTATGTGGGTTACGGTATGCGTGAAAATATCCTGAGCGATGCCAGCTTTAACATTGATTTCGCGGCGAAAACCATCAACGGTACCATTGCCGGAAATGAAGTCTTTGGTAGCGAAGTGGCGATGCAGGGCAACATTGCCAACGGTGGTTTCACCGGTAGTGCGCAATCCGGCGAGCAGGCGGGGACCTTCACCGGTCATTTCAATGGCCCCACGGCTGAAGAGTTAGGCGGTCTGGCGCAGTTTGCAGACACGACTAAAAACGCATCCTTTGGCGCGACACGTCAATAAATCGTTTTCCGGTCAGCCTGGCTGACCGGACCTTCAGATGGTAAGCCTTTCTATGAATATTTTGCGTACTGGCGCACTGAGTTTGCTGTGCCCGCTCAGCGTTGCGTTTGCTGCGCCGCCGGAAACCGACTCGATTCCTGCTGCTCCCCACTTTGAACGACTGACCACGCCGGACAAGCGCACCGTGCCTGGCGAAAAGACGCTGCATGTTACCAATGCTCAACTGGCGGAACAGCCAGAGCTGGCGATGGCGCTGCTTGATCAGGCCATTCGTGAAGAAAAGTGGCCGATGGTTCGTGCCATTTTATCTGTCTATGCGGCGTCACCCAATCCGGATTCTACCCTGATTCATTTTGCAAAAGCCGGTCTGGCGCGCAGTAAGGGACATTATGCAGAGGCGATTGAACACTATCGCGCTATTCTGAGCAGTCATCCTGACTTTGCTGCGGTGCGTCTGGATTTAGCGCGTGCCATGTTTGAAAATCGTCAGTTTGACGCCGCTGATTATCAATTTCGTCGTGTATTACAAAGCAATCCGCCTGAGAATATTCAGCAGGTCATTGCACAATATCTTGAGCGCATTCAGAAAGGCAGCGCATTAACGGGTTCATTCAGCGTGAGTTATCTGAATGACAGCAATGTGAATAATGCTTCATCAGGTAAAACCATTCGGGTTGGCGATCGCCTGTTTATTCGTAATAAGGATAGTTTCCCTCAGCGCGGAGAAGGTTTCTGGTTCAATGGCGCATTACAAAAAGATGTTCAACTCTACGATCAGCATGGCTTGCGATTCCTTGGTACGGTAAACGGTAAGAGTTACTGGAATAATCATGATTTTGATGATATTACCACCCGTGCTTATGCCGGATATCAATGGCGTAATTTCCGCCAACAGTTTGCCCTGTTGCCTTTTTATGAAAAAAGATGGTATGGCACCGAGGCGTACTCTTCTGGCCCTGGTGTCCGCGCCGAATACAGTTATTTACTTACGCCCACCTGGCAGGTGAGTCAGGCGCTGGAATATCAGAAACTGGATTATGATGATGAAGATTATCGATTCTTGCGCGGACAAAATCGTTACTCTTCCACAACCCTGTCCCATGCCTTCAGTAACCGGGTGTCAGGATTTGCCGGCTTCGATCTGCTCGATCAGCAGACCTTCACTCGCAGTGAATCTAACCATCGGGTAGGTTTGCGCAGCGGGGTGCAGGTTGATATGCCCTGGCAACTCTCCTTTGCCGCCACCACGGCCATTGCCAGACGCAATTACCAGGCCGACAGTGATATCTTCTCGACACGACGGAAAGATAACGAACAGATCTATAACCTCTCGCTCTGGCATCGCGACCTTTATTTCTTTGGGGTTATGCCGAAACTGAATTTCACCTATAAACGGGTCGATAGCAATATCGATTTCTATGATTATCGACAGAGGAATGTCACGCTTTCTCTGGATAAGAATTTTTAGCAGACGTTGGCCAGCACTTTTTACTGAGTATGCAGAAAAAGTCTAATACGAAAGGGTGAAATTAACATGAAAAGCACGCTCCGGCGTGTTTTTTTATTTTATGGGTTGGTAAAAGGTAAATATGGCTGCTAACTTTTGGAGCGGTGCCCCGGTGTTGTGTGATAATACGTAGCCCTTGCCTTGATAATGAGAAATACGGAAAAAGCATGATATTTTAAATTCATCTGCGCTTTTTTGTTGCTTGCTTAGTTATTAAATTTTCGTCATCTTCTAGTCATGAATAAATGAAAAGCTCACGTTAAAACAGAGAAAAAGGGTTAGCTATGTTCAGAGTTTTCTGCTCCTCTTGCGTCATTAAACCCTTGCGTTCAGGACGATACTTATTAATGGTGAGTATGTTATTCCCGACATGGGTATATGCCGAAACCTCTACCTACGACGAACTTATTATTCAGGCGCGGGATGGCGACCGCCAGCCTTTATTGCAATACCTTGCCGTTCGCGAAAAGCAGACCCAGTTAACGGCGGGAGAGATTGCTGACTGGCTTCAGGTTTCCTCATGGGCCAATAATGACGTTGAGACGCTGGCGGTATGGGATCGTTATCGCCAAAGCATGGACATCCCTGCCAGAGGGCAAATCGCTGCCGCCCGCGCGCTGCGTAACCAAAAGCAGTGGAATGCCTCGCTGGCCGTCTGGGAAACCGTTCTGCAAACTGAGCCCGGCAATAGCGATGCCCGCACAGGCTGGATAATGACGCTCGCAGATGCTCATCGCAACGAGCAGGCCATCACCGAAGCCCAACGCTGGGCAGACGAGGAGCCGGGGCCAGAGAGAGAGGCCCTGCTGGCTTATGTTTATCATGCTCAGGGGAAAAACTGGGATTCAGTACTGGCGGCCAGCCAAATCGATACCGATTCAGACCACAACAAAAACGTGGTGCCCACGCTGCTGGCTGCCATGTCGGCCAACCGCATTGCCGGCCCCGCGCTGACCCTTTCAGAGCGTTACCCGCAGCCTGATGCCATTACACGTCAACTTGAACTGGATGCGGCGGCGCAAACCGTCCGCGCTGCGTTCACGCCCACCCGCAATGAAGATGAACGATTCCTGGTGGCTGATAAAGCCCTGGCTCGCTATGACGCGCTGATTGCCGCGTGGGAACAACAGCCCGAGGCGCAAGGTGATGTGCGACGCGCCAGAATTGACCGACTGGGGGCGCTGGTGATCCGTAAACGCATGGATGAGACGATAGCCGAATTTGAATCGCTCGAGGCGAGCGGAACGCCGGTTCCTGACTACGCCAGAAGATGGGTCGCTTCTGCCTATCTTGCGCAGAAGCAGCCGGACAAAGCCGAGTCGCTGCTTGAAAGCATCTATTTTCCGCGCGGCTCGACCCTGGCATCACAGCCGATGACCATGGACGATCAACAGGAACTGCTGTTTGCCCGTCTCGATAACAACCATTTCGACGAAGCGGAGCAGCAACTGGATGCCTACACCAGAGAGACTCCTTATCTGCAAAAGGTCTATGGCTCTCCCACGCCGCAGCCCAATGACAACTGGCTGCTGGCCAGAACCTTACGAACCGAATACCTGGTGGCCGTCAATAATTTGCCTGCAGCCGAGACGCATGCGGAGCAGTTGGCGCGTACAGGATCGGGTAACCAGGCACTGCGTATTGCCTATGCGTCAGTGCTGCTGGCGAGAGGATTACCTCGTGCCGCAGAGCGCGAACTTAAGCTTGCCGAAGTCCTGGAACCCAGCAACCTGGCGCTGGAAAGGCAACAAGCATGGACGGCCATGGAGCTTCAGGAGTGGCAGCAGGCCGACGAACTGACGAAGGATGTGGTCACCCGCAGCCCGGATGACGCCGCCACGTTGCAGCTTGAACGACTGATGGAGGTGCATAACAAAGCTGAACTGCGGATAGCCGGGTCTCAGGGCATCTCATCCGACAGTCCGGTCAGTGGCAAAAATGATTTTACTCTCAACGCGGCGCTTTATAGCCCACCCATTAACCAAAACTGGCGACTGTTTACCGGCTACAACTTTGCCCGTGGCGATTTTGAGGAGGGGAAGGGAATAAGTCGGGACCTGCTGGCGGGCGCGGAATGGACGTCAAGGGATAGCTGGGCCGAAATGGAGGTCTCCGGGCGCAACGATGGCAGCGATCAGAAAATCGGCGGACGCCTCTCTGGCTGGTACGATTTCAGCGACAGCTGGCGGGTCGGGGGCTCGGCGGAGCGGCTATCACGTAACACCCCGCTGCGTGCCCTGCGCAATGGGGTAAACGCCAACGGTGGCGATCTGTGGTTGCGCTGGTATCAGAACGAACGACGCGAATATCAACTTTCACTTTCCGGCGCCCATTTCACCGACGGCAACGATCGACTGGAATATGGCATCAGCGGTAAAGAACGCCTCTGGACGCTGCCACGTTTTACGCTGGATTTTATCCCCGGCATCGGCGGCAGCCATAACAGCAAAGAAAATGTGCCTTATTACAACCCCAAACGTGATGTTTCGGCGGTAGCAGGGCTGCGCGCCGAACATGTGCTGTACCGCCATTACGAGACGGTCTGGAAGCAGCAGTTTGAGGCGGGGGCGGGCGGTTACTGGCAAAAGGGGTACAGCGCTGGGGCCATCAATCAGTTAGGTTACGGGCAACGTATTCAATGGAATAACGTAGTGGATGCCGGGGTGACACTTACCTGGGATAAGCGTCCTTACGACGGTAAGCGGGAGCGCAATATTGCCCTCGCATTTGATCTGAATGTCAGGTTTTAAGGGCGATTGATGATGAAACGATGGCTTCTCGCCGCGAGGGTAATAGTTGGGTGGATGATGATGAGCATGTGTGCACTGGCCGCGGCACCGCGTTATCTTCCTCCCGCCGAGCGGCCGGCGCTGTATGCGGATCAGCGCTGGCCCACAAACAGCTTTCTGGTGCTGGGCTGGCATGACGTGGAGGACGGTGCCGCCGATCAGCGTTATCTGTCCGTGCGCACCAGCGCTCTGAACGACCAGTTTGCCTGGTTGCATGATAATGGCTACCACCCGATTAGCGTGCAGCAGGTGCTGGATGCCCATGCCGGGAAAATCACCTTGCCTGAAAAGGCGGTGATGCTGACCTTTGATGATGGATACAGTAGCTTCTCAACGCGCGTTCTGCCGCTGCTTCGGTTGTTCAAATGGCCTGCTCTGTGGGCGCCTGTCGGCAGTTGGGTGGATGCACCGGAACATTCGCTGGTGGATTTTGGCGGACTAAAAACGCCGCGGGAAAAATTTGCCACCTGGAAGATGGTACGCGAGGCCAGCGAGTCGGGGCTCGTGGAAGTGGGGGCGCACACCTGGGCCTCCCATTACGGCCATCAGGCCAATCCGCAAGGCAGTAAGGAACCCGCAGCCGCTAACCGTTTTTACGATAAAACCAGCGGACAGTACGAAACGGATGCGCAGTTTGAAAAGCGGATGAGTGCCGACCTGTCTCGCATTACGGGCAAAATCGAAGAGGTCACCGGGAAAGCACCGCGAGCCTGGGTCTGGCCTTACGGGGCGGCGAGCGGGACCACACTGAAGATCGCGCATCAGCAGGGCTACCAGATGGCTTTCACCCTGAACCAGGGGCTGGCGAATGCCTCAAATCTGGAAGATGTTCCCCGGGTGCTGATTTCCAATAACCCTTCGCTGCGTAGCTTCGCCAGCCAGATAGCTCAGGTCAGGGAACCTGAAACCATGCGGGTTATGCATGTCGATCTCGACTATGTGTACGACAAAAACCCGACTCAGCAGCGCAAAAATATCGATCTGCTCATTCAGCGGGTTTTCGATATGAAGATAACCCATGTCTTTTTACAGGCTTATGCCGATCCGAAAGGGGACGGCAACGTCAATGCGCTCTATTTCCGCAGTCGCTGGCTACCTATGCGGGCGGATCTGTTCAACTTCGTTTCCTGGCAGTTGCAGACCCGTGCCGGGGTGAAGGTTTACGCCTGGATGCCGGTCCTGGCGTTTGGGTTAGACCCCTCTGTGCCACGCGTGGCGGCGTGGTCGTCAGACACCGGACGAAGTGCGCCAGATAATCGCCAGTACTTGCGCTTATCACCCTGGAATGCGGTTGCCCGGCAGAGAATCAACGACATCTACGAGGACCTGGCGCGGCACGCCAACTTCAGCGGCATTCTGTTCCATGATGACGCTTTTTTGACCGACTTTGAGGATGCCTCCCCGGATGCGCTCAAAGCCTATCGTTCAGCAGGCTTCCCGGACGACCTTGCGCAGATCCGCGCCAACCCGCAACTGCTGGCGCGCTGGACGCGCTTTAAAAGTCGCGCCCTGATTGATTTTACCCGACAGCTCACGCAAACCGTGCGTGCGGTGCGCGGTCCACAGATCAAAACCGCCCGCAACATTTACGCCATGCCGATACTGGATCCGCAGAGCGAAACCTGGTTTGCGCAAAACCTGAATGATTTTCTCGGCACCTACGACTGGACAGCCCCGATGGCGATGCCGCTGATGGAAAATGTCCCGGTCAACGATGCCAATGCCTGGCTGGACAGACTCGTCGGGCAGGTAGCCCGTTTCCCGGGCGCGCTGGATAAAACGGTTTTTGAACTTCAGGCCCGCGACTGGCGTAAGGGGGCAGGGCAGGACAACATTAGCGGTGAAATGCTTAACGGGTGGATGCGGCAGCTCAAGATGAGCGGTGCCAGAAACTATGGCTACTACCCGGACGATTTCATTAACGATCAACCCCGGATGGCAGAGATCCGTTCTGCTTTTTCCTCCTACTGGTATCCGCAAAAATGACCGATCGCCTCATCGCCTTCCTGATCCTTTGCCTGATGTTCAGTTTTCCGCTCGGCGTGGCGGTGATTTTTACCGGTGAAGTGATCCTTGATTTCGTCTTTTTCTGGCCGCTGTTTATGTCGGCCCTCTGGATTAGCGGTGGACTTTACTTCTGGTTTCACCGCGAGCGCCACTGGCCATGGGGGCCGGGCACACCGCCACCTGTACTCGAAGGCAATCCGCTGATTTCCATTCTTGTGCCGTGCTTTAACGAAGGGTTGAATGCCCGTGAGACTATCGAAGCGGCGCTGGCGCAACGTTATGAAAATATAGAAGTGATTGCTATCAATGACGGTTCTATCGACAGCACCGCGGCCGTGCTGGACAAGCTGGCGAGTGAATATTCGCGGCTGCGGGTGATACACCTGGCGGAAAATCAGGGTAAAGCGGTAGCCCTGCAGGCGGGTGCTGCGGCGGCACGCAGTGATTTTCTGGTGTGTATTGATGGTGATGCGCTGCTGGATAAGGATGCGGCAGTGTATATGGTCGCCCCGCTGCTCAATTACCCTCGCGTGGGGGCGGTGACCGGTAATCCGCGTATCCGTACGCGTTCAACGCTGGTGGGGCGAGTCCAGGTGGGGGAGTTTTCATCTATCATCGGCCTTATCAAGCGTACCCAGCGCGTCTATGGTCAGGTCTTTACCGTTTCCGGTGTCATTGCCGCTTATCGCCGTCGCGCCCTGGCAGAGGTGGGATACTGGAGCCCGGATATGATCACGGAAGATATTGATATCAGTTGGAAGTTACAGCTGCGCCACTGGTCAATTTTCTTCGAACCTCGTGCGCTGTGTTGGATTTTGATGCCCGAGACGCTAAAAGGGCTTTGGAAGCAGCGTCTGCGCTGGGCACAGGGGGGCGCGGAGGTATTTATTGTCAATATGCGTCGCTTGTGGAGCTGGGAGTACCGACGCATGTGGCCTCTGTTTATTGAGTTTTGTATGTCAACCGCATGGGCCTTTGCCTATGCCGTCAGCATTCTGTTGTTCCTCTTCGGGCTGCTTATTCCGATGCCCGATTCTTTATATGTTCAACACCTTTTCCCACCGGCTTTTACTGGCCTGATGCTGGGCGTGGTCTGTCTGTTGCAGTTCATGGTCAGTCTGATTATTGAAAGACGCTACGAGAAAGGTATTGCGGCGTCTCTGTTCTGGATTATCTGGTTTCCGGTGGTGTACTGGATGTTGAGCCTGTTCACTACGCTTGTGGCTTTCCCGAAAGTCATGCTGCGCCGCAAACGCAGCAGAGCTCGTTGGGTGAGTCCCGATCGCGGTATTGGGAGATTAAAACCATGATCCAACCTTTAATTTTTACTGAACAACGGCTGTTTCCACGCGCGCTGGATGCCCTGTTAACGATCGTGGCCTGGCTGGGGTTTAGCTGGCTGATTTACAATGGTCTGATAACCGCAATTGAACATGATCCTTTTATAGGGACCAGGCCGTTCTACACCACGCTCAGTACGCTGAGTATCTACCTGCTGGTGGCCTGTCTTATCAGTCTGGCGCTGATCGGCTGGGCAAAATACAACCAGCTGCGCTTTCGTATTGAACGGCGTAAGCGTCGGCCAGAACTTGAGCGCCATGAAGTTGCGGCAAGTTTCAATATCACCCCCGAACTGGCGCTAATGATGAGTCAGGCCAAGATCTTTACCCTCGCCCATTACGAGACGGGGGCAATTGACCGTGTGTGGATGGCAAAAATCCTCGCTGACGTGCAGCGCGAGTAACGAAAAACCTGCCGGTAATGCTGAATGTTTGCTGGCAGGTTTTTAAGGATTGCCTGCGGCTTGCTTAGTACAGGAGGGCATGAACCCTGGCTCATAACGTAATGTCTCAATAATCATCGAGAGTGCCGGCAGGAGCTGACGCTCGCTGGAATAAAATATATGGAACCCCTGACGCGGCGGACACCACGCCTCAAGCACTGCCTGAAGACGGCCATTTTCCAGCCCCGGACGGGCAAGTATCTCCGGCACATAAGCCAGGCCATATCCCGCCAGCGCGGCGTCGAGGGCGGCATACACCGTATTGAAGATCAGAGGGCCATCGACACGGCAGGCCTGAACGCCGTCTCCCTTTTTCAGTTCCCAGGGGCTGATCCCCTCCTTCATAGCGTATCGGGTGTTGATGCAGGCGTGCCGGACTAAATCCTCGGGCGTGAGTGGGAGATCTTTTCCGGAGAGATAATCCGGGGAGGCGACAATCACGTTTCGCCAGTCGGGTGATATGCGGACTGACGCCATATTTTTGCCGAGCCTGTCGCCCGGCCTGATACCGGCGTCAAAACGGTCAGCAACAATATCCGTCAGGGCCGGATCGTTGGATACCTCCAGCTGTACGTCAGGATAGTGACGCAAGGCAGGAGAAAGGCGCGGCCAGACGAAGGTGTTCCAGGCGAAATCCGACGCCGTTATCCGCACGGTACCGGCGATTTTGCTCCCCAGCTCGCTCAGGGAGGCCAGTTCATCGGCAATCACATCGAAGCGGGGTGACACCCGCTCCAGCAGGCGCAGCCCTGCCTCCGTAGGAGAGACGCTGCGCGTGGTGCGGATCAGCAGCCGTAGCCCCAGCCGCGCCTCAAGATTACGGATGGTGTGGCTTAACGCCGACTGAGAAACGCCCAGTTCAGCGGCCGCCCGGGTAAAACTGAGTTCCCGGGCGATAGTGATGAACGCCACGATATCCCTGAAGATTTCACCTGACATATTCCGCCTCGTTTATGCGTTAAAAGCCCCGTCAGGGCTGCTGCTCATGGAACCGCAACGCCTCAACCATCAGCGTCATCGCCCGGGAATGCTGGCGTCGGTTAGGGTAGTAGAGATGCAGGCCCGGCCAGAGCGGGCACCAGGCTTCGAGTACCGACACCAGCTCGCCTGAATCCAGCCAGGGCTGAACCATATCCTGTGGCAGGTAGGCCAGACCCAGGCCCGCTTTTGCGGCCTCGAGAATGTCGTAGGCGTTATTACAGATGACGGGGCCGCCGATCCTGACGGCGAACTCACGCTGCTCCTCGGTAAACTCCCAGTCATAGAGGCCGCCATAGGTGGAGGTGCGCAGCCGGATGCACCTGTGTTGAGTGAGATCCTCAGGCCGCTCGGGTAGGGGAAAGCGCGTGAAATAATCTGCCGAACCGACAACCGTATTCTTCACGTCCGGGCTGATTCGCACCGAGATCATATCCTGCGCCAGCTCCATGCCAAACCTGACCCCGGCGTCATAGCCTCTCGCGGCAATATCGACGCTGGCATACTCGCTGATCAGCTCAACGGTGATGTCCGGATACTGCTGCAAAAAAGGGGAGAGTTTAGGCCACAACACCTGGCGGATGGCGTAGTCAATGGCGGTGATGCGCAGGGTGCCGGTTGGCTTGTCCCGCAGGTCGTTCAGGGATTCCAGCTCCTTCTCGATGTATGCAAATTCCGGCACGATCCTGTCTACCAGGTGTTGACCCGCCATCGTCAGGGTGACCCGGCGCGTGCTGCGCAGCAACACGCGCACGCCAAGCCGCTCCTCCAGACCGCGGATGCTGGCACTCAGGGCGGGCTGGGTGACGCCCAGCTGTGCCGCTGCCCGGGTAAAACTCCCGGTCTGCGCTATCGCGATAAGTGCTAATAGATCGCTGAAACCCTCGCGAGCCATGTCTTCCTCACTAAGAAGCGATAAAGGGGATAAGTGGGGCTTAAAAAGATTAATGAATTCTGTTTATAAATGCAAGAAACAGGCAGGGCTGGTCGGGGTTGAAGAGGTTATGTATATTTACCTTCAAGCAAATACGATAGCCGGGAAAATATCTCCGGGCGTGATTGGGGAAATAGTCTAGCTGTATTAAGTTGACTCTGGTGAATATTGTATTTCGCGCCATAGCTTTGTTGTAATTAACCCTAAAACACTTCAATCAAACTGATAATAATATCGGTCGGGAGGCCTCATGTCTTTATCTAAGGTTTCATTATTATTGGCATCAATACTTATTGCCAATACGGCACTCTCTGCACAAACAGAGCCAACGACCGTTGCGGAAGGTATTAATGTCATGAACGCGCAAAAAGTCTCATTTCAAAACGGCACCATCAACATGGCGGCCAATCTCTACCTGCCGCCCAATTTCGATAGCGCGAAAAAATACCCGGCGATTGTGGTTTCCCATCCCTGGGGCGGAGTAAAAGAGCAGACGTCGGGTCTGTACGCCCAACAGCTGGCGAAGCGCGGATTCATCACCCTGGCCTATGACGCCTCTCACTACGGTGAAAGCGGAGGCTTACCGCGTGACCTCGAAAACCCGGCCGATCGGGTGCAGGATATCCGCAGCGCGATTGGCTATCTGAGCACTCTCCCGCAGGTTGATGCCGCCCGCATCGGAACCCTGGGGATCTGTGCTGGCGGCGGCTATACCCTCCACGAAGCGCAAACCGATCTGCGGGTTAAAGCGGTTGCCGGGGTGGTGACCTATGACATCGGGGATGCCACCCGTAACGGTATTGAGGGATCGCCTGTCTCTGCTGACGACAGGGTGAAATTACTGCAAAGCGTCGATGCTCAGTTAAATAAAGAGGCCGCCGGTGCGCCGGTGCGGGGTGAACAACTGCTCCCGGCGCGGGATAGCGTCAATGCCAGCACGCCCAACTTTGTGCGCGAAGCGACGGAGTATTATCTCACCCCACGCGGCGCGCATCCGAATGCCCGCAACCGGTATGTGGTGACCAGCCCGGGGCTACATATGGCGTATTATCCGCTCGAGCATATGGCGGATATTTCTCCGCGGCCGGTATTATTAATTGCCGGAGGAAAAGCGGAAACCCGTAAATTTAGCCAGCAGGCTTATGATAATGCCAAACAGCCGAAGGAGTTAACGATTATTCCTGGCGCATCGCATTTTGATTTATATGACAAGCCGCAGTTCGTTAATCCGGCGGTAGAGAAACTCGCTGCCTTCTTCAGTAAAAATCTTTAATAACCCGCTTCGTCTTCAATCAGGAAATTATTTATGACTTATTCTCTCGAAAATAAAATTGCCTTAGTGACCGGTGCCGCTTCGGGTATTGGTCTTGCCACTGCAAAAGCCTACGCGGCGGCGGGCGCCTCCGTGATGCTGGCTGATATCAACGCCGGGGCGGTGAATCAGGCCGCTGAGTCGCTGGTGGCTTCGGGCTACACCGCCAGAGCGGTGACCTGCAATGCGGCGGATCTGGATGACGTCGCGGCGATGGTGGCGGAGACTGTCGCCACCTTTGGCCGTCTCGATATCGCCTTCAACAACGCCGGTATTCAGAATGTGCTGGCGGAGATCGCCGATGCCACCGCAGAGGATTTCGACCGCGTCACGGCGGTAAACCTGCGCGGGGTCTGGGGCTGCATGAAGTATGAACTGCAGCAGATGCGTAACCAGGGGAGCGGCGTTATCGTGAACTGCTCTTCGATCGGCGGGATTGTGGGCGGGGCACAACGCGCTAACTACCATGCCGCCAAGCATGGGGTGCTGGGCCTGACAAAAAGTGCTGCGCTTGAATATGCCGCGCGCAATATTCGCGTCAACGCCGTCTGCCCGGGGCTGATCTGGACCCCGATGGTTGACGCCATGGTTGCCGCTGGTCAAAAAGAGGCGCTGGAGGCGATGGTGCAGGGCGTGCCCATGCAGCGTCATGGCAAGGCAGAAGAGATTGCAGATGTGGTGCTTTGGCTCTCCAGTGACGCATCATCCTACGTCACAGGCCAGTCCATCTCGATTGATGGCGGCCTGACCATGCGTTAATCCCTCATCTGGCCAGATGCCAGCGGCGGCCTCTGGCCTTTTCAAACTTAAGAAAGTCTTACTATTTAAGCAGTGATTAATTCATTTATTATATATATTCCGATAGCAGCAATTTTTTGCGTTTCAAACCGTCATGAGGGATAAAAATGGACAAAAATTTCACGCCAGAACAAATCGACATGATAAACCGTATCGTCTTTGCACACCTTGACCAGATGAAACAGAAAACGGCTGAAATTGTTGAAGAAACAGAAAGAGCAGCACACCAGCAGCTCCAGGACAGCGGGATCGATATAACAGATTTCTCTCCTGCTAATCAGAGTTTTTTGATGGTGACGCTCATCCAGAACCTGATAGATCGCGTTCATGGCGGCGATATGGCCGTTGCCCAACAGTTAATAACGATGGAAGCCAAAAGGCTTAACATCAGCGTAAACGTTGAGGCTGATCAATCGAGAAGTTAGGTCCCGTTTTATGCGCAGCTACAGGGTGCTTTCTGCCTGACAGGCGCATGGACCTTCACCGGAAACGCTAACGCAGTTTTGCCACCCATTCTTCGCAAAAATCCAGATAGGCCCGCACCAGGGCTGAAGGATGTTTATGACGGGCGTAAACAAGGTGCAATGGCAGGACTTGTTTGGCTGTTTCGGGCAAAAGCGCTATCAGCTCACCGTTCTCCAGCCAGGGCCTGGCTAATAAATCGGGGAGCTGTGTGACGCCCATACCACTCAGTGCGTAATGTATTAATCCCTGGACATTATTAGTGGAAAAGAAGGGTTCGTATTTTACTTTTTCCGTTCCTGACCCCCATTCAAAAGAACTCTGATTCAGGCTTTCCCAGGCAGCAACAGGAAGTCGGCCCATTTCAGCCAGTGACGTTGGCGTACCATGTCGGGCCAATAATGAGGGACTTGCCACGAACAAAACTTCCACTGTCATGAGAGGTTTAGCAATTACATCATCCGTATTTAAGTTGCCCATTCGTAGCGCAACATCGACGCCATCTTCAAACAAATCAACGACTCTTTCGCTTGAATGACAAAAGACATTGATATCCGGATAGCGCTGCTGAAATTCAATCAGTAAATCCCACCAGATAGAGAAATTAGGGGGCACGGACAGACGTAACTTACCCTGTAAGTTGTGGGCTGAGGTTACCGACTTTTGTGCATCCTCCAGCAATTCGATACCCAGACGAGCCTGTTCAAAGAACTGTTGTCCTTTATGGGTTGGCCTAACACCCTGTCGTGAGCGTTCCAGGAGTTGAACGTTCAAGGCCTGCTCAAGCTCATTAATTTTTCGACTTAACGTGGAGATGGGCACCCCTGTTTTGTCACTCGCCGCAGAAAAGCTTCCGGCATTCATCACCGCGATGAACAATTTCGTTGCATTAAAATCCATTGTTCTTTCCATTTTTGGGGATGATGTTCCTATTTTTGATGATTCCATTCCATTTTTCAAAGGGTAAAATTCTCCAGTCTGATTTTCTCCAGGATTTAAAAATGAATAACCGCGTCACTAAAATCTTAAACATTCGCTATCCACTCATTCAGGCACCTTTGTATTTCCTGACCAATGCGGAACTGGTTGCTGCGGTGTCAAACGCGGGTGGGCTGGGCACGCTGGGTCCCCACGCCGGGCAAGAAAGTCAGCCAGGCTCGCGCTTTGTGGCGCTGGATCGTATGCGGAAGGAGATCCGAAAAGTTAAAAAACTGACGAATAAACCCTTTGCTGCGACCCTGATTAACGGTCCGGATATGAGCTTCTGGCGACCCACTGCTGAGATGCTGGTCGAAGAAGGTGTAGAGGTAGTGCTTATCAATGAAGTGCTGGATGCAGAGATATTTGAATTCTTTAAAAGCAACGGCATAAAAACCCTTTATCGCGCTCTGACACCCACTATCGCTAATTCAAAAGAAGCAGAAAAATTAGGAGCCGACATCATCATCGCCACAGGTTTTGACGAAGGTGGGACCGTACCGAGCCGGGAGATTGGCACATTCAGCATCGTTCCCATGATCGTTGATAGCGTGAACGTGCCGGTCATCGCAGCGGGTGGAATAGGTGATGTGCGCGGCGTGCGTGCCGCAATGGCTCTGGGGGCAGAAGGGGTCTATGCGGGCACTCTTTTTTTGACTGCGCTTGAAAACCCAGCGGCTGAAAAAGTTAAACGTCTGATTGTCGACTCCACGGCAGAGGATTTGCTGTTGTTCCGCACACTGCCAGCCTATTACCGTAGCTTGCCCACCGATTTGAGTCCAAAGCTGGCAGAGTTAGATGCTCAGAACACGGATCGTGAAACCATGTTTAAGGCCATGAACGGCTATCACTCGCTGTGGCAGGCGATGAGGCTGGGGAATTTTGATCAGGGTGTTGTGTCAACCGGCACAGGTATTTCCGTCATCAAATCCATTCGTCCGGCGGCAGAGATTGTTTCAGACCTGATGCAGGACTTTTTATAACAAAAATAGCCTCAATGAATTGATTGGGAAAAAGTAACTCGGTAACATCCACGCTTTCGGATAAAGAAAATGTCGGTTACCGATTCACTTCTCGCTTTCTCTCTCGCGGCACTCTTGCTTACCCTCACCCCTGGCCTGGATACGGCACTCATTCTTCGAACCGCCTGTGCTGAAGGGGGTAAAAAGGCTTTTCAGGCTGCGCTTGGAATTGATGCTGGTTGTTTCGTCTGGGGAGCGCTTGTCGCGCTCGGTCTCGGCGCTCTGATGGCGGTTTCAACGCTCGCTTACACAGTACTGAAAATCTGCGGGGCGGCTTACCTTTGCTGGCTGGGCCTGCAATTACTGATGCGCCCCCGAACCTCTTTCAGTCAGAACGCGGATGACACGGCTGCCCACGGGAACTGGTTTATCAAAGGCATGCTCGGAAACGTACTCAATCCCAAGATGGGCATTTTTTATGTGTCGTTTCTACCTCAATTTATCCCCGCCGGGCATTCACCTGTACTCTGGACATTTATCCTCGTCGGCATTCATGTCCTGATCGGCACCCTGTGGTCAGCCACGCTAATCATCTCCACGCACTTTGCATCAGGTATCCTGAAAAGACCCCGTGTTATCAGCGCCATGGATCGTGCAACCGGGGGACTCTTTTTATGCTTTGCCGCCAGACTGGCGTTCAGCAGCCGATAACGGGCTTTAGAGTCGTAGGCCGGGCAAGCGAAGCGCCCCCGGCACCCGAGTGTTTGCTTAACTTAAGAAAAAGCTTAGGCTAACATCGTATATATTCTTGCTAATCAAAGGCTAAAAATGAAAACAACAACCCCGGAATATACCTCTGTTGATCTCTCTGGTTGGGCAAGAAAGGAGCACTTTGAGGTATTTCAGTCGTTTGCTCAATCGACAATTAACCAAACGGTTCTGGTAGACATTACTGCGCTGTTAAAGCATATCAAAAAGGTTGGCTGGAAATTTTACCCTACTGTGATTTCCCTCCTGTCTGAAATCGTAAACAGGCATACGGAGTTCCGTATGGCCATGAAGAACAATGAGCTGGTTATATGGAACAGAGTTCATCCAAGCTATACCATTTTCCATAATGAAACCGAGACCTTTTCATCCTTATGGAGTCAATACGATGGCAATATTCAACACTTCCAGACGGTTTATTCAGAAGATGTTGCCCAATACGGGAATAACCTTGCTTATTGGCCTAAAGGTGAGTCGCCGGATAATGTATTTTTCGTTTCTTCAATTCCCTGGGTGACCTTTACCAACTTTAATATCAACGTTGCTAATATGCAGAACTTCTTTGCCCCCATGTTCACCTTTGGGAAATACTATGAACATGAGGGGAAAGTCTTGTTGCCTCTCGCCATTCAGATACATCACGCCGTGTGCGATGGTTTCCATGTGGCAAGACTGTTCAATGAGTTACAGGTGATGTGTAACGACATAATCCACCACCCGTCGGGGCTGGCTACTTCCCGGTAGCGCTTTTCCGCGCGGTGAACCCGGTCAGCACCACCGCGCTCAGCAGCAAAATAGCGCTCATCGCAAAGGTGCTCTGCCAGCCGATATGGTCAAACACCATTCCGCCTGCCGTGGAGCCCAGCGCGATTGAGAGCTGGATCACCGCCACCATCAACCCGCCACCGGCTTCTGCATCCTCGGGCAGGGTACGGGCGATCCACGTCCACCATCCCGTTGGCGCCGCCGTGGACAGCAGACCCCAGAACCCCAACAGCAGGGCGACGATCCAGAGGCTGTGCCCGACCAGGATTAACAGCCCGGCAATGGCGGCCATCAGAAGCGGAATAGCCATTAGCGTCAGATAGAACCTGGCGTTCAGGAACAGGGCAACGATCAGCGTGCCAATAAAACCCGCGATACCGATGGTGAGCAGGATCAGCGATAGGCCGGAGGCGCTGACGTGGGTGACAGTCTCCAGGAACGGACGCACATAGGTGAACAGCGCAAACTGACCCATAAAGAACAGGCCGCAAGCCAGCAGACCGGTAGACACCACCGGCAGACGGAACAGGCGAAAAACGGTCCCGCGTGAGGTCTGACTTTTATTGCCATTCATATCGGGCAGGCTAAACCACTGCCAGATAAACGCTGCGGTTGCCACCGGGACCAGACACAGGAAGGCTCCGCGCCAGCCGATGGTGGCACCAAGATAGCTGCCGAGTGGGGCAGCCACGACCGTCGCCAGGGCGTTACCGCCGTTGAAAATCGCCAGCGCACGGGAGACCTGATGCTGCGGCACCAGGCGAATGGCCGTCGCTGCCGACATAGACCAGAAGCCGCCGATGGCGATCCCAATCAGGGCGCGTCCGGCCATATAGACCAGATAGCTGGAGGCAAACGCAATAATCAGCCCCGATACCGCCATCAGGATCGTCATGCCCAGCAGGAGGGTTTTACGATTCATATTCCCGGCAATATGCGAAAGGCTAAGGCTGGTCAGGACCGCCAGCGCGCCGGAGATGGCAATCCCCTGGCCCGCCAGACCCTCGGTGACGCCCAGATCGCTGGCAATGGGGGTCAGCAGGCTGACCGGCATAAACTCCGATGCAATCAGGACAAATACGCACAGGGTCATGGCAAAAATGCCGCCCCAGTACGCGCGTTCGTTATTCTGTGTGGTTTGGCTCAGTGTGGACATAATCAGATTTCATGAAGGGAAGGGGTAACGCCACCTGCCAGGGACAGGCAGCGTAAAGGGTTATTTCAGGCTGGTTTTGAAGAACTGCTCAAACTGTGCAAACGGGATCTTACCGGCGACGTTGTCGTACAGATCGACATGGTTAGCACCCGGGACAATCACCAGTTCTTTCTGCTTGCTGCCAACGGCTTTGTAGGCATCTTCAGCGAAATAGCGTGAGTGCGCTTTTTCACCGGTGACGATCAGCGTCGGGATGGTGATCTCTTTGGCATAGCTCAGCAGCGGCATATTCATGAACGACAGCGGCATCGTCGCGGTCCATGCGCCGGTGGAGTTCACGGAGCGTTCGTGGAAGCCGCGCGGCACCCGGTAGTAATCAAAGAACTCTTTCAGGACCGGATGCGGATCTGCCGGTAACGCTTCGGGCAGAATGCGGTCAGCCGCGGTCACTTTGCCGTTCTGGTCGACATTAATATCGTGGCCGCCGTGGGCAAAGGTGCCGCTTTCGGCATCTTTCCAGCGCTGTTCGTTCAGATACGCCAGCACGGCATGGCGATCTGCCGCAGAGTAGCGATCTTTGCCATCCCCCACGCCGTGGCCCATCGCGCGGCTCATGTCGTACATCACGCTGGTGGCGACCGCTTTCACGCGGGTATCCATAGACGCCGCGTTCAGCGCCATCCCGCCCCAGCCGCAGATGCCGAGAATACCGATGCGGTTGCGATCAACTTCTTTTTGTAATCCCAGGAAATCAACCGCGGCGCTAAAGTCCTCGGTGTTGATGTCCGGAGAGGCGACATTCCGCGGCTGGCCGCCACTTTCGCCTGTATAAGAGGGATCGAACGCGAGGGTCACAAATCCTTCTTCCGCCAGGGTCTGGGCATACAGGCCGCTGGACTGCTCTTTCACCGCGCCAAACGGCCCGCTTACTGCAATCGCCGCCAGCTTGCGATCGCCCCGGTCTTTCGGCAGGTACATATCGGCCACTAAGGTGATCCCGTAGCGGTTCTGGAAGGAGACCTTGCGGTGATCGACCTTATCGCTCTCGGCAAAGGTCTTGTCCCACTTCGTGATCATCGAAACGGGCGCGTTCGGATTGGTGGTATCTGCATAACTCATTGTCGTTACTCCACTTAAGGATGCGCACAGCAGCATCGCGGGTATGGCAGCTGTCAGTTTTCGGGTGAATGTTTTCATAGGAGGCACCGGGCTGTGTTGTTGTGTGGAGTCCAGTATAGTTAGCAGTAATAGTGCTGATTAGAGGCCGAATACTGCTAAGATTCATACCATATTGTTATGAATTATTGAGGGGAGAGGGTGATGGCGAAGCGGGAAAACTACAACGAGCTGTACCTGTTTATGCAGGTGGTGCGGGAGGGCAGCTTCACCGCCGCCGCGCAGCGGCTGGGGCTGGCTCAGTCGGGGATCAGCCGTTCGGTGCGCGACCTCGAAGCGCGGCTGGGCGTCCAGTTGCTGGTGCGCACCACCCGCAGGCTGTCGCTGACCCAGGCCGGGGAGCAGCTCTATCAGACCACCGAGTCCGGGTTTGATGCGCTGGATACCGGGCTCGCCACTCTGGCGCATTATCGTGAGACCCCCTCCGGCACGGTGCGCATCAATGCCAGCCAGCACGCTATCGAGAAGTGTCTCCTGCCAAAGCTGGCGATATTCAAACAGCGTTACCCGGATATCCGCCTGGAGCTGATGAATGAGAGCCGCTTCGTGGATATCATCGCCGAGCGGTTCGATGCCGGCGTCCGGCTGGGGCCTGAGGTTGGGCAGGGGATGGTCGCGGTACGCATTACCCCCGACATGGAGATGGCGGTGGTCGGTACGCCCGACCACCTGCGCCGCTACGGCTTTCCCCAGATCCCCGCGGATTTAGCGGCCCACCCCTGCATTGCCTATCAGTTTGCCGACGGCGGACTCTATCAGTGGGAGCTGGTTCTGGACGCCAAAAGCATTACCCATCGCCCCGAAGGACAGTGGGCCTTTTCTGACAGCTATATGGAAGCCCAAGCCGCCCGGCTGGGACTGGGGCTGGCCTACGTCCCGGTTGAGCTGGTGGCGGACGATCTGGAGCGCGGAACGCTGATCCGGGTGTTGCAGCGCTACAGCCTGCGCATGGACGGGCTGTTCCTCTACTATCCGCACCGCAACGTGTCGCCCGCCTTGAGGGCGGTGATTGATACCCTGAAAATCTGAATGTGATTTTGTAGGCCGGGCAAGCGCAGCGCCCCCGGCGTTGCCTTTCTGGAACGTCTTTGCTTAAAAAATTGAGCGATACCTTCAGATGAGTTTTACCAGGCCATATTTCCCCGGGCTGAAAGAGAAGTAATACTACATTTACCTGTAAATAAATTCGTAGTTAACGATATACGTCCCAATTTTATTTACGCGAGCTGTTACCCATACTCCTGTCATTCCCTGCTTACGGTGGCTGCGCAGATACTCTTTATTGGTACAAAGCTGTATCCATCTGGTAGTGTTCTGATCTTTTATCCAGATCCCTGCTTCACAATGCCCATGCTTACCTCTCGATGGCCCCGGGAAGACAACCTCATATTCCGATTCATAGCCAATTATGTTGTCCGGGAAGAGATAAACATAGACATCATAACAGTTTAAGCTCAATAACAATCCCAGGCTAAAACCGCCGAGAAATGCATTACTAAGATACTTTAATGTTTTGTTAAAAGTGCGACGATAAAAAGCGTAGATAAAAGAGAAACTTCCCATCAGTATGCTGAAAGAAATATACGTTAACCATTCAGGTATCGATTTTTTTAGAATGGTTTTATGGGAGAGGCTGGATGCCCACAACATATACCAGCACCATAAACCCGCAATGATGAGTGTCACGGCTGTAATGGACCATTTCTTGTATTTATTTTCGAAGTAATAACTTTTATTCATAATTATATTTTTTTATAGGTATTAAAAGAGAAACTGGCTTTGCTCCGTAAGGCTATTTTAACTTATTAATGTGAACAGGCATCCGGTTTCCACTTAGATTTTGAGCGCAGCAACAATAGAATCTTCAATTTTCTCCGGCGTAGAAATCGGTGCAAAACGCTTGAGCGGTTTACCGTCGCGTCCAATCAGGAACTTAGTGAAGTTCCACTTGATCCGCCCACCCAGCACGCCGGGCAGTTCCGCTTTCAGGTAACGAAACACCGGGTGCGTTGCGGGGCCGTTAACCTCCACTTTCCCGAACATCGGAAAGCTCACACCGTAGTTAATGTTACAGGTCTGCGCAATGTCGTCGGCACCGCCGGGTTCCTGCTTACCGAACTGGTTGCAGGGGAAACCCAGTACTACCAGCCCCTGATCGGCATATTTTTTGTAGAGCATCTCAAGGCCTGCGTATTGCGGCGTGAAGCCACAATGGCTGGCGGTATTCACCACCAGAACGACCTTACCTGCATAGTCGGCCATAGAGATGTGCTCGCCACGCAGGCTGGTGGCAGTCAGTTGATGGAAGGTCGTCATGTCGGAAACCTCAAAGCAGCGCTTTTTTGCAAACGTTCTGGATTATAGACGCTGGTTTTAATCACGTCTGCTTCTGCCACGAAGCGGTCTCCGGATCGTTAAATCACTCCGCAACCAGCCACATATCTGCTTCGTCAAACATCTCCTCCAGCATGCGGTTCAGCTTCTCTCGATCGCTTTTACTGGCATCGCTGTTCAGGCCGTTGGCCTGCATCGGTTTTACCTTCACCTCGGCATCCGGAAAGATCCGGTGCACCCGGGTGGTTAACTCAGCCAGGATGATCTCCCTTGCACCGGGGAGTCCCGCAACATTTCTTTTGTCGTAAACCAGTTCAACGAACATCATATATCCCCTTAAATACTGTTTTAATGTACAGCATTCTTACCGGGGTAATGACATCTGTCAACTGCCGCCCGCTATGCAGGCGGCAGTTAATGCGTATCAGAATAAGACCGAGTAGTTCAGGCCGAAGGTACGACCGCGACCTTTGTAGGTATAGAGGTTCTCAGCGCCGTAGGTTGGGCTGTAAAGACCCGGTGCCCGCTGTCCCCATGCGGTGGTGTAGTCTTCATCCAGCAGGTTTTCGACGCTAAAGCTCAGCTTGCCCACCGGCAGAAGATAACTGCCGATGAAGTCAGCGGTGTTATAGCCATCAATGTGCTTACCGGCTTCGTCAGACAAATCAAACGTCTGCGTACTTTGCAGACGCAAGGTCCAGTCGCCCGGGGCCCAGGTGACCCAGGCGCTCATCTTGGACGGGCTGGCGCTATCTACCGTCAGTTTCTCCCATTTTCCGTCGACGCGGGTTTCTGATTTGATGAGGTTGAAGTTGGTGCCGGTGCTCCACGCGCTGTCGGTGAAGAAATAATCCACCTGACCCTCAACACCGTAGATGCGACGCTCGTCATCTTCGACGTTGATGGTCATGTCGCTTTTATTGATGTTGATGGTTTTGTCGGAAAGCGAATAGTATCCGGCGATCTGCGTGCGCAGGTTGTCCCCGGTGTAGCGCCAACCCAGCTCGTACGCATCAACCTTAATGCCGTCGAGTTTTGAGTCATTCACGTTCACGCTGTTGACCAGACGATAATGGCCGTTTACCAGTTGATAGGTGCCGGAGCCGTAATATTTCGCCAGATCCGGGATCTCAAAGCCCTGGGAGAAGTTGAACCACAGCTGCTGGCGCTCGGTCAGATGACCCAGGATACCGGCGTTAAACAGCAGGTTGTTGTAGTCGGTTTTCCCGCCTGGCACAGCATCTGCCGAGGAGGCTCTGCCGGTGGCAATACCCTGTTGTTGGGCGTAACCAATAAAGTCATCGACCTTGTTTTCCGTATACTGATAGCGCACGCCGCCGCTCAGGGTGATCGCGGAGAAGTCGTAGCTCGATTGCAGGAACGGAGCGAGGTTGGTGATGCTGTAACCCGGATAGCGTCCCACGTTGTAGGCATTATCCAGCTTCATACCCCCGCTGGCTGCCGCTTTGTTAAGGTCGAAGAATTGCTGATTGGCGTCGAAGGTTTCATGCTCGGCATCGACACCCCATGTCAGGGTCAACGCATCCAGCGGTTTGCTGTTGAGGGTGAGTTTGCCCCCGTAGAAATCGGTCTTTTGCTGGGATGCACCAATGTTGGTGACCCGGCCGCCTGCAAGCGTAGGGAAGGGGTAGTAGGTCAGGCTTTCATCGCGGTAGTAAATCTGAGCGAGCAGATCCTGGCCCCAGAAATCGGTGTTGGAATATTGCAGGTTGATCAGGTGGCGTTCGGTGCCCGGAATACGGTCGGAGTCGAGATTGTTTTTGTTGTAAGCGTCGCCGGAACCGGTCACTGCCGAGAAGTTCTCGCCAAGATAGAGACCGTGCTTACCGTCGGATTCACTTTTGTAATACTGCGTGGTGAGCTGCAGTTGCTGGTGGTCATCGATATTCAGGGTGCCGGTGCCCATCACGTCCAGACGGTCAGAGTATTGCAAACCGGTCTGGGTATTATCAATGTTCACCTCGTTGCCTTTGCCGTCGTACCAGCCGCCAAAGCGCTGATACGCGACGGAAAGCCGCCCTGAAGCGTTGTCGTTGCCGCCGCTGAACGCCGCCGCGATGTTTTCGTCATTATCGTTATGGCTATTGAAGCCCGTCTTCAGGCCGGTCTGGAACTCGACTTCCGTTTCCGGCTGGCCCTTTTTGGTGACGATATTGATTAAGCCGCCGGTACTGCCGCCGCCGTAGAGGGAGGTTGCGCCGGAGATGACTTCAATGCGGGAGATATTGAACGGATCGATTGAGTCCAGCTGGCGGCTGTCGCTGCGCGAGGAGTTTAACCGCACCCCGTCGACCATCACCATCATCGAACGGCCACGCATATTCATACCGTAATTGGTTCGCCCCTGGCTGCTGACATCCATCCCGGGGATCAGCTGCGCCAGCACCTCTTTAAGCTCTTTACCACCCTGAACCTGCTGTTCAATATCAGCCTGTTCAATGACCCAGGTGGTCTGCGCCATATCGGTAATGCTGTGGTTTGTGCGGCTGGCGGAGACCACCAGCGACTCTTCTTTTTGTCCTTCAGCCGAGGCATTAGCGGCTAACATCATTAACAAGCACGGGTTTAAAGCCCAGAGGTAACGCGGTTTCATTATTATGATCATCCTGATTTTTCGAGGTGTCAGAGGCGCTAATGCCCGGCACCGCAAGAACATCACCCGCCAAGGTGATAGTGATTATCAAGATGATATGAATAATCATTACAATGTAAACAGGTTGTGTTAAAAAATGTTTCTATAATGGCTTGATGTTTATGGGGTTTTTGGTGCAGGGCAGGTATAAACAGTTTCACAGGACGGGCAAGCGAAATGCCCCGGCAGCCTTTTCTGGAAGACGTCTCGCAAACCTCAAAGTAACCCTAGGTAATTCAGGGTTAACGCTTTTCTTCATATCCTCAGGGTCGTAAAGTCACTGCGTTGCGGCACATCCGCAATCGGGCGTAGGAACTCATCGGTGATTATATTTTCTGCATAAAGAGGATGCCTTATTATGGCTACTACCCTAGCCCTGACTTATCTGCATTCTGACGAAAGCATTATTCATCCACTTATCACCCAGCCGGATCTGGAGGAGATGGATCTCTTCGAGTCCGCCGATCGCTGCGCCGCCCTGGTCAGCGTGCTGCTCGAAACCGACGACCCCGCAACACGCTCTTCGCTCTGTGAACGCCTGCTGTAAACCCTCCGCCACCTGGGAGTTCGCAATTGAATCACGGAGGGCATTTTTAGCATTTCAATGTGATAATCAACGGAGTCTGGTCACAGACTCCTTAAAAATTCGGTTAAGTTGATGCTAACTCAAGTTAGTGGAGGTGCATTGCTCAGCCAATATGGCTTTTAGTGTTAGTAATTTCTGATCTTTTCAGCCTGCATTTCATCCATCTGCATTCCGCTTTGCAACAGCCATCGTGCACCTCGCTGCACCGTGTTTATACACAGTGTCGCGGCTACAGATCAACGTTGCAGCAAAATATGCATTACTGGCGTAGCTCCTGCGTTTCCGGGCCACCCATACTCCGCCGCCATGCCCCAGGCGCCTGACCATACTGACGCTTAAAGCTGCGGTTGAAGGACTGCTGGGAGTCAAAGCCCAGTGCGATCGCCACGTTCAAAATCGGCTCGTCGCTGCGGGTTAAGCGCTCAACCGATTTTTGCAGCTTTTGCGCGCGAATGTACCCGGCGAGGGGATAGCCAGTATGTTCCTTAAACAGACGCTGGAGATGCCATTTTGAGTAGCCGGAACGCCTGGCAACGGACTCAATATCCAGACGGCTATCCAGGTTGTTGTCGATCCAGTCGAGTAAATCATGCATAAATGCGCCAGTGTTCATCTGGTTATCCTCACGCTGCCTGTATAAAGGTATCTTTATCTGTTGCATTTAAAGGTGGCGCGTTTTTCGGTTAATTGCAAATTTTATTATTGCATTTAAATCCCTGAGCGAAACGGGTGTTTTAACATCGACTCAAATAGCACATTAAGTGCAACAATTATTCTTGCACTTAATTAAGCGCCTTCCTACAATCGCCGGGAATAGTGTATTCGCAACTGTTACAGTTTTGTGGCGATGAACGACACAAATGGCCTTAAGCCAGCCACCGGACAAAGGAAGTAGCGCAGCGCCTCCCCTGCGTCTTGCCCGGCGGCTACAATTACCGGAATAAAAATAATGAGCCTGCAAAAAACCTGGGGTAACTTTCATCTGAGCGCACTGGGGGCGATGTTCGCCTCCGTGTTGCTCGTCGGGTGCGATGACAGCGTCGCGCAAAACGCTACGCCACAAGCACCCGCTGTCAGTGCAGCTAACGTGGTCGTGAAATCCATCAGCCAGTGGGATAGCTTTAACGGCCGGATCGAAGCGGTGGAGAGTGTTCAGCTACGCCCGCGCGTTTCCGGCTACATTGATAAAGTGAATTACACCGACGGCCAGGAAGTGAAGAAGGGCGAGGTGCTGTTCACTATTGATGACCGAACCTATCGCGCCGCACTGGAACAGGCGCAGGCGAACCTGGCGAGAGCCAAAACGCAGGCCAGCCTGGCGCGTAGTGAAGCGAACCGTACCGATAAATTAGTCAATACCAACGTGGTATCCCGCGAAGAGTGGGAGCAGCGTCGTTCGGCTGCCACCCAGGCGCAGGCCGACATTCGCGCGGCACAGGCGGCGGTTGATGCCGCGCAACTTAACCTCGATTTCACCAAAGTCACCGCGCCTATCGATGGCCGCGCCAGCCGCGCGTTGATCACCAGCGGTAATCTTGTCACCGCGGGTGACAGCGCCAGCGTCCTCACCACGCTGGTCTCGCAGAAGACGGTTTACGTCTACTTTGACGTGGATGAGTCGACCTACCTTCACTATCAAAATCTGGCCCGCAGCGGGCAGGGTGCGTCCAGCAATCACACGGCGCTACCGGTCGAGATTGGCCTGACGGGCGAGGAGGGGTATCCCCATCAGGGCAAAGTGGATTTTCTGGATAATCAGCTAACGCCGAGTACCGGCACTATCCGCATGCGCGCGCTGCTGGATAACGCGCAGCGTCAGTTCACGCCGGGCCTTTTTGCCCGCGTACGCCTGCCGGGCAGCGCGGAATTCAAAGCTACGCTGATCGACGACAAGGCGGTGCTGACCGATCAGGATCGCAAGTATGTTTACGTGGTTGATAAAGAGGGTAAAGCACAGCGTCGCGATATCACGCCAGGACGTCTGGCAGACGGTCTACGCATCGTGCGGCAGGGGCTGAACCCTGGCGATAAAGTGATCGTCGACGGTTTACAAAAAGTGTTTATGCCGGGTATGCCGGTTAACGCCAAAACCGTTGCCATGACCGCCAGCGCCGCCCTCAACTGATCCCTTGACCTGAGAATCCGACCCATGGACTTTTCCCGCTTTTTCATCGACAGGCCGATTTTTGCCGCGGTGCTGTCGATTCTGATTTTTATCACAGGGTTAATCGCCATCCCGCTGCTGCCGGTGAGCGAATATCCTGACGTCGTGCCGCCAAGCGTGCAGGTGCGCGCGGAGTACCCGGGGGCCAACCCAAAAGTGATTGCTGAGGCCGTGGCGACGCCGCTGGAAGAGGCGATCAACGGCGTTGAGAACATGATGTACATGAAGTCCGTCGCGGGCTCCGACGGCGTGCTGGTGACCACCGTCACCTTCCGTCCGGGAACCGATCCGGATCAGGCGCAGGTACAGGTGCAAAACCGCGTCGCGCAGGCCGAAGCGCGTCTGCCGGAAGACGTGCGGCGCTTGGGTATTACCACCCAGAAACAGTCCCCGACGCTGACGCTGGTGGTGCATCTGTTTTCGCCCAACGGTAAGTACGACTCCCTGTATATGCGTAACTACGCCACGCTGAAGGTGAAGGACGAGCTGGCACGCCTGCCCGGTGTTGGTCAGATCCAGATTTTCGGCTCGGGTGAATACGCGATGCGCGTCTGGCTGGATCCCAACAAGGTGGCGGCCCGCGGGCTGACCGCTTCGGATGTGGTCACGGCGATGCAGGAGCAGAACGTGCAGGTATCCGCCGGGCAGCTTGGTGCCGAGCCGCTGCCGAAAGAGAGCGATTTCCTGATCTCCATTAACGCCCAGGGCCGTCTACATACCGAAGAAGAGTTTGGCAATATTGTCCTGAAAACGACGCAGGACGGTACGGTCGTGCGCCTGCGCGACGTGGCGCGTATCGAAATGGGGTCCGGCAGCTATGCGCTGCGTTCCCAGTTGAACAACAAAGACGCGGTCGGGATTGGTATCTTCCAGTCTCCGGGGGCGAACGCCATCGATCTGTCTAACGCGGTGCGCGCTAAAATGGACGAACTGTCGACCCGTTTCCCGGAAGATATGAAGTGGGCGGCACCTTACGATCCGACCGTTTTCGTGCGCGACTCCATTCGTGCAGTCGTGCAAACGCTGCTGGAAGCGGTGGTGCTGGTAGTGCTGGTGGTGATCCTGTTCCTGCAAACCTGGCGCGCGTCGATCATTCCGCTGATCGCGGTGCCGGTGTCGGTGGTGGGGACCTTCAGCATTCTCTATCTGCTGGGCTTCTCGCTGAATACCCTGAGTTTGTTCGGGCTGGTGCTGGCCATCGGTATCGTGGTGGACGACGCCATCGTGGTGGTGGAAAACGTCGAGCGAAACATTGAAGAGGGGCTTGCTCCGCTCGCGGCGGCGCATCAGGCGATGCGGGAAGTGTCCGGGCCGATTATCGCGATTGCGCTGGTGCTGTGCGCCGTGTTTGTGCCGATGGCGTTTCTCTCGGGCGTTACCGGGCAGTTCTACAAGCAGTTTGCGGTGACGATCGCGATTTCCACGGTCATCTCTGCCATCAACTCGCTGACGCTCTCTCCGGCGCTGGCAGCACTGCTGTTAAAACCGCACGGCGCGCCGAAAGATTTCCCGACCCGGCTTATCGATCGTCTGTTCGGCTGGATTTTCCGTCCGTTTAACCGCTTTTTCCATCGTAGCTCGAACGGCTATCAGGGGCTGGTGGGCAAAACGCTCGGCCGACGCGGGGCGGTGTTTGGGGCGTATCTGCTGCTGCTCTGTGCCGCAGGCGTCATGTTTAAAGCGGTTCCTGGCGGGTTTATTCCGACGCAGGACAAGCTGTACCTGATTGGCGGCGTGAAGATGCCGGAAGGTTCATCGCTGGCGCGCACCGATGCGGTGATCCGCAAAATGAGCGAAATCGGGATGAATACCGAAGGCGTGGACTACGCGGTCGCATTCCCGGGGCTGAACGCGCTGCAGTTCACCAATACGCCGAATACGGGGACGGTCTTCTTCGGCCTTAAGCCGTTCGACCAGCGTAAACATACTGCGGCGGAAATTAACGCGGAGATAAACGCGAAAATCGCGCAAATCCAGCAGGGTTTTGGCTTCTCCATCCTGCCGCCGCCGATTTTAGGGCTGGGTCAGGGGTCGGGGTATTCCCTGTACATTCAGGATCGCGGCGGTCTGGGCTATGGCGCGCTGCAAAATGCGGTAAACACCATGTCCGGTGCGATTATGCAGACGCCGGGAATGCACTTCCCGATCTCAACCTACCAGGCTAACGTTCCGCAGCTGGACGTGCAGGTTGACCGTGACAAGGCGAAAGCGCAGGGTGTGTCGCTGACCGATCTTTTCGGTACGCTGCAAACCTATCTGGGCTCGTCGTACGTGAATGACTTCAACCAGTTCGGGCGTACCTGGCGCGTGATGGCGCAGGCCGACGGGCAGTTCCGCGACAGCGTGGAAGACATTGCGAATCTGCGCACCCGTAATAGCCAGGGTGAAATGGTGCCGATTGGCAGTATGGTGAATATCACGACCACCTACGGCCCGGACCCGGTGATTCGCTACAACGGTTACCCGGCGGCGGATCTGATTGGCGATGCCGACCCGCGCGTACTTTCGTCCTCGCAGGCGATGGCGCAGCTGGACGGAATGTCGAAGCAGATCCTGCCAAACGGGATGAACATTGAATGGACGGACCTGAGCTTCCAGCAGGCCACGCAGGGCAATACGGCGCTGATCGTCTTCCCGGTCGCGGTGCTGCTGGCGTTCCTGGTGCTGGCGGCGCTGTATGAAAGCTGGACGCTGCCGCTGGCGGTGATCCTCATCGTGCCGATGACCCTGCTCTCTGCGCTGTTTGGCGTCTGGCTAACCGGTGGCGATAACAACGTGTTCGTGCAGGTAGGGCTGGTGGTGCTGATGGGACTGGCGTGTAAAAACGCGATTCTTATCGTGGAGTTTGCCCGCGAGCTGGAAATTCAGGGCAAAGGCATTATGGAAGCCGCGCTGGAGGCGTGCCGCCTGCGTTTACGCCCGATTGTGATGACCTCCATCGCCTTTATTGCCGGGACCATTCCGCTGATCCTCGGCCATGGCGCGGGCGCAGAAGTGCGCGGCGTTACCGGGATCACGGTCTTCTCCGGGATGCTGGGGGTGACGCTGTTTGGTCTGTTCCTGACGCCGGTGTTCTATGTGACGCTGCGTAAGTTCGTGACGCGCGGCAAAAAAGCGGAAAGGGATGTTCTGCCCGCGTAGGGATGTTGCAGATAATAAAAAACCGCCTTCATAGCAAGGCGGTTTTTTTGCATTCAAAGAAAGTTAAAGGGCTTCTTTATACTTGGCGATAAGTTCAGGCACCGGATCGCAGCCGCTGGTATCGGCTTTTTTCACTTCTTCCAGCGCGCTTGCCACGGTGTGGCGCGCCAGTACCTGTAACGAAGCCTGCTCCGCTTCTTCGGAGATAGACTTGAAGTACCAGCAGGCATTAGCGCTGACTACGCAGCGGGCCGGTACGTCAGGACGTGATGCCCACAGCTTTTTATCTTCGATGACGGAGAGGTAGATATCGCGCAAGGTGATCTCTTCCGCCGGGCGTCCAAGATGAATAGAGCCGTTACGGCCAAGCGTGGAGACGATAATACCGTCACGCGTGAGAGGAACCATCAGTTTGCGGATGAAGCTCGGGTTTGCTTCCAGACCGTAGGCCAGAATCGCACTCGTCGAACGTTCACCCAATTGCTCCGCCATTGCTACGCTGAGAACCATCTGCAAAGCTGTCGGGAAGCGATAATCTAACATTTTTGTATCCTGGGTTGCGGTGAATCTTGTTCTTTTTGGCACCGCAGAGGTGAATAAGCAATAAACAACAATATAACAAATACGGTAATTATTTTGAAGCAATCTGCGGCATTTGCGATCGAACCCCTTGTTCTTGTTTAGCTAAACGTGCGGTTCGGGAAGTCAACCGTCACCATCAGGCCACCTTCTGCGGAAGTGCTCAGGTTTACACAGCTGTTGTGCTGCTGCGCCACCGCTTTAACGATGGCAAGCCCCAGTCCACTCCCGCTTTGCAGTTGATTGGGATCGCGGAAAAATCGGTCGAACACGCGCTCGCGTAATTCAACCGGAATGCCGGGCCCTGCATCGGAAACGTGTAGCTGAGTGGATTTCTCTAATGAACGAACATCCACCTGAATCCGCCCACCCTCAGGGCTGTACTTCACGGCATTTTCAATCAAATTGTCGATCAGCGACATCAGACATTCCCGGATACCTGAAATCCAAACTTCATCTTCAGCGAAGAACTCCAGCTCAACCCTGCGCTCAGAGGCTAACGGTTCCAGCGCAGCCATTCGATCCTGGATGAGGGACATCAGCGGTACGGGCTCCATAACCGTGTCAATGCGTGCTTCACTGTGCATCATCAGCAGCAACTGATTGACGAGACGCGCAGCACGGCTATTGCTGCGAACAATCCCTGCAAGCAATTCCTGTTGGCTCTGGCTGAGTACATACGATTGCAACGCTTCCACGTTGATTCGCATCGCCGCCAGCGGCGTTCGCAGTTCGTGAGCCGCATCGGCAATGAAAACCCGCTCCCTTTCCGCGCTTTCTCGCACCCTGGCGAGAAAGTCGTTAATTGCATCCACCATCTGGCGAAGCTCCCTGTGTTTTGGTACAGCTTTTAAGGGGGAGAGATCGTCTGGCGTGCGCAATGAAATTTCATTGACCACCTTGTTCCAGGGGCGCATGGCAATGCGAATTGACAGCCACGCGGGGAACAGAAGAAAAGGGAAACAGACCAACAGCGGCAGGATGTAATAGCCGCGCGAGTTCAGGTAGATAAAGAAGTTCCAGCCGCTGGCAGGGGTGAACAGGGTGACTTCCACGTCGGAGTGAGCGGATTTAAGGGTGCGGCTGGTCCAGGCTCGACCTTCACTCTGAACATGCTCCATTTCTCCGGGACGGGTGTTGGTTACCCCCACAGGTGCGCCCGCAGATGAAAAAATAACGGCACCGTTCTTGCGAACGATGAGGTTAATCGATAGTGCGGGATCTTCACCGCCGCCATAGCTTTCGCGTAACGCCTTGCTGAAGGCTTCCAGGACTTCGGTTCGCGCCTGCGGGCGCTCGTCCATTCGCTCAACCAGGGTAAAAAGCGTTTCGTAAGTCTTACTGCCCGTGAGTATGGGAGGGCTGCGCAGGTCCTCCCAGAGAATGAAGGTTAAAAAAAGAGTCCACAGCAGGGTAAGCAGCAGCATCTGGGCGATGATAATTCGGCCTACCAGCGTTGGGCGCCTCAGGTGATACCACGCGTTTCGCATTAAGTCGTTACCTTCTGAACAGCAACGGTATCAATAACATACCCGACGCCACGCACCGTTCGCACGTAACCGTCGCCGATCTTTCGCCGCAAATTCCCCATATGCACGTCGAGCGCATTACTGAGGTTCTCTTTGTTGCCGAATATCCGTTCTTCCAGAAACCGTCGCGTTATCACGCGGTCAGCACGCAGCATCAACGTTTCAAGCAGCGCGTATTCACTGGCCGTCAGTTCGACGTGACGCGCGTTTACCGTCACGCGCCGCGTCGGCATATGAAGGAATAAGCCTCGAATTTCTATCGTCTCATTCTCGAAACCGTAACTGCGCCGCGCAAGGGCTCTTACCCGCGCCAGCAGTTCGGCGAGAACAAAAGGTTTAACGAGATAGTCGTCTGCGCCTGCATCCAGCCCGTACAGGCGATCCTGCAGCGTGCCTCGCGCCGTCAGGATGATGACGGGGATCCCCTTAAGCTGCTGGCGTAAGCGCGTCATGAGGCTCATGCCGTCGCCGTCGGGCAGCCCCAGGTCGAGCAAAATAAGTTCTGGCACGCAGACGTCAAGCTGATGTAGTGCATCCTCTTTACGGCGAACCCATATGACGTCAAATCCTTGATCGGCAAGGGCGATACGTACGCCATTGCCCAGATCCAGGTCGTCTTCGATTAGTAGAATTTTCACACTGGTAACTGTATCAACCGTGAATGAAGAACATCTTAAGAAAAAACGGTATCAGGAAATCTATCCGGTTTACAGCACCCGCGCGCGCTTCAGTCTTTCTTCATTTTCGGCTCATAAGAACCTTAGGGTCAGTATTCAAAATGGGCGTCCTGGCGTTTAACCGCTTGCATCGTCACCATTTGAATCCAGAAGGACTTCTTTAATGAGAAACATTGAACTGCGTCATACGTCCCCACACTTGCTCTCGGGCCGCAGCCTGAAAAACATCGTGCCGGGCGTCGTTCTGGCGTTACTGGCCACGCCTGTACTGGCGGCAGAACAGAGCCAGGGTAACGTCTTAACACTGGGCGGAGGCGTGGATGTCGCGCCACGCTACTCGGGTTCGGATAAAAGCCGCGTCAGTGCGGCGCAGGTGGTGGATTACGCCATGGCAAACGGCTTCTTTATCAGCACCACGCGAGGGATTGGTTACGGCAACAACATCGGCAACCTGGATTACAGCGCCGCAGTGAGCTATCGAACAGGCCGTAAAGATAAAGACGTGAGCAGTGATTCGATCAGCTCCGGCAGCGATTACCTGAGGGGTATGGGCGACATCAAAGGCTCGGCCATCGTTGTGCCTGGGCTGGGGTATAAGGTGACCGGCTGGCTTCATCTGCAGCTGCAGGCTGAGGTCCCGGTTTCAGAGAGAGACAACGGGGAGGCGGTGCATTTCGGTATTATCAGCCCGCTCTATACATCACCAAAAAATGAGGTGACGCTGGCGCTGACAGGCAGTTGGGGATCCGACAAGTATATGCAGACGTACTATGGTGTCAGTTCCGCCCAGTCGAGCGCATCGGGATTTGCCCGACATGACGCCGGAGCCGGTATTTATGCCTGGTCGATGAATCTGGACTGGACCCACAGGCTCACCTCGCGCTGGAGCGTGCTTGCCTCAGCGGGTGCAACGCAGTTGACGGGGGATGCGGGTGATAGTCCTATTGTTCAACGCAAAACGTCGCCCACGGGGAGTTTGAAGGTGACGTACAGTTTTTGAGGGTTGGTTTCTTATGGATATGAGCGCGCAATAGCGATGAATTCGAGCCGCCCCGGGAAGTGGCGGACGGGCGAGGAGTGGGCGTAGGTCCGCTCTGAGCGAACAGTGGACATTGAGCAATCCTTTCCTATGCCGACGTTTTATGTTTTCCTTTACTTAGGAAACGGAACAAGGAAATCACCGTGAAAATCTATTGGACCCTAAAAAGTATTACCGAACTAAAAGACTTATCTTTTCGGGAGCGCGGAAGACGGTGGCGGAGCGCGTATAAATCGGCCTTCAGGCACTGGCAGACCTGGTGCGGTCTCGCCATCTGCGGGGCCTTCAGCGGCGCTGGAGCGCATTTTGGCGGCATGGTCGGCACCGTAATATTTGCCGGGCTGGGCGGCTTTATTTACGGCCAGATCGTGACACTCGTTGTCCTGAAATATTATCGGCACCGGCTGAAGGGCGAAGCCAATTGATTTGCCTGGAAGGCTTCCAGACTCAGCCCTCATTGCGCAAACCGCATACCCTGTGAACTGCTCACGGTTAATAAAAAACGATGCTAATAACGCCCGCTATTGGCACAAAGCGGACCCTCTGTTTCGGGCATTAAGTTCATCAACTTTGCCCAAATACGTGATTAACCAACTCCCATCTAACCAGCCTTTCCTGAGCACCACCACAGTGCACCCACCCCGCACCGCCTCCCCAAAACAGTGAAACCCAATCCGTACATTCTCCCAAGCCACTAATAAATATCACAAAAAATTCCTGGCACACCCTTTGCAATCACCAATCACGAAGGGCAGCACCACACAACATGACAATAGCTGGCTAGGGTTCCGGTTCACTTTGGTGAATGACTGGTCCAAGAGCTGGCGACCTCTGAGAGGTTACACGGCGGGACAAAAGCCCGGGAGACAGCAGCACCAGACGGTGTCGCGCTGCCCCCTTATTTTGTGCCACTCAGAGGTCAAGCATGAACAAAACGCCATTACTCCGCTCTCTTGTACTGTCGCTGGCAATGCTGGTCAGTCTCCCCACCTTTGCGGCCGTTAAAAAAGAGTTCAACGTCTGCTGGACCATCTACGCAGGCTGGATGCCCTGGGGCACCATCAGCACTAACAAAATCATTGATAAATGGGCCGACAAGTACGGCATCAAAATCAACGTCGTGCAGCTCAACGACTACATCGAATCCATCAACCAGTACACCGCTGGCCAGTTTGACGGCTGCACCATGACCAACATGGATGCGCTGACCATTCCGGCGGCGGGCGGGGTGGATACCACGGCGCTGATCCTTGGCAGCTACTCGGAAGGCAACGACGGCGTGGTGATGAAAGGCGAGGGCAAAACCCTTACCGACCTCAAAGGCATGAAGATTTATCTGCCGGAACTGTCCGTCTCCCACTACCTGCTGGTGCGCGGGCTGGAGAAAGCCGGGCTGGCGGAGAAAGACGTCACCGTGGTCAACACTTCAGACGCGGATATCGTCTCGGCCTTCGCCACGCAAAATGTGCAGGCCGCCGTGGCCTGGAACCCGCAGCTCTCGGTTATCAAAGGCACACCGAAAACCACCGAGGTGTTCAGCTCCTCGCAGGTGCCCGGCGAGCTGATCGACATGATGGTGGTCAACAGCGAAACCCTGAAGGACAACCCGGCGCTGGGCAAAGCGCTGACCGGGGCATGGTACGAGATGATGGGGCTGATGATAGCCCAGGATGCGAACGCCCTGAATGCGATGGCGGCGGCGTCCGGCACCGATCTCACCGGCTATCAGGCGCAGCTCAAAACCACCCACCTGTTCTACACCCCGCAGGACAACATCGCCTTTGTCACCTCGGCGGATCTGGTGAAAACCATGCAGCGCGTGGCGGCGTTCTCCTTCGATAAAGGGCTGCTGGGCGATGGCGCACAGAGCGCTGATTTTATCGGGATGAGTTTCCCGGGCAACGTAACCCAGGGCGATGCCAGCAACGTCAAACTGCGCTTTGACGACAGCTTCGTGAAGATGGCTGCCGCGGGCCAGCTGTAATGAGTGACGGAGTCTCCATGCGACAAATTAATCGTCATCCCACACCGGGCATGCGGCTGATGCTGGTGATGCTGCCCTTTGTCCTGCTGCTGGCCGCCTATTTTTTGGGCTCGGCGGTGCGCCTCGAGGCCAACCCCCAGGACAAGCTGCTGCCCGGTCTGCAGCAGATGCTGGATGCGATCTCGCGGATGGCCTTTACCCCGGATAAACGCAGCGGCGAGTACCTGTTCTGGGTCGATACCCTGGTGAGCCTGGCGCGTCTGCTGGTGGGGCTTTCGATCGCCTCGCTGATCGGCCTGTGCATCGGCGTCACCGCCGGGGTGTTCCCCCTGTGGCGCGCGTCGCTGTCGCCGCTGATGACGGTGCTGTCGATGGTCCCGCCGCTGGCGATTTTACCGGTGCTGTTTATTGTTTTCGGCCTCGATGAGCTGTCAAAAATCATGCTGATTGTTATCGGCATCACCCCGATGCTGGCCCGGGATCTGGAGCATCGCGCCTGTGAAATCCCGCCGGAGATCCTGATCAAAGCCCAGACCCTGGGGGCCAACAGCTGGACGCTGGTGCTGCGGGTGGTGTTGCCGCAGCTGCTGTCGCGCCTGCTCACCTCGCTGCGCCTGCTGCTTGGTTCGGCCTGGCTGTTCCTCATCTCGGCGGAGGCCATCTCCTCCACCGCCGGGCTGGGGTATCGCATTTTCCTCGTCCGCCGCTATATGGCGATGGACGTAATTATCCCCTATGTCCTGTGGATCACGCTGCTGGCCTGGCTGATGGATCTGGCCCTGCGCCAGCTGCACAAACGCTGTTTCCCATGGGCAGAAGGAGGGAAAGCATGAGTTTTATCACCATCAACAATATCTGGCAGGAGTACGGCGACCATGTGGTGCTGGAGCGCCTGAATCTGCAGATCAACGAGGGCGAGTTCTGCTCGATGGTCGGTGCTTCCGGCTGCGGGAAATCGACCTTTCTGCGCCTGCTGCTGGGGCAGGAGACGCCAAGCCGGGGAACGATCACCCTGGACGGTAAACCGCTGAGCGCCGAACCGGACAGCCGCCGGGGGGTGGTGTTCCAGCGCTACTCGGTCTTTCCGCACCTCAGCGTGCTGGATAACGTCGCTATCGGCCTCGAACTGCCGCAATCCCCGCTGTTCGGACGGCTGTTTGGGGCGAAAAAACGCGCCGCGCGGGAGCAGGCCGCGCAGATGCTGGAGAAGGTCGGCCTCGGCCATGCCCTGGATAAATATCCCGCCCAGCTCTCCGGCGGGATGCAGCAGCGCCTTGCCATCGCCCAGGCCTTTATCATGCAGCCGCGGGTTCTGCTGCTGGACGAACCCTTCGGCGCGCTGGATCCCGGCATCCGCAAAGATATGCACGCGCTGCTCCTGCAGCTGTGGGGCGAAACCCGCATGACGGTGTTTATGGTCACCCACGATCTCTCCGAAGGCTTCAACCTCGGCACCCGCCTGCTGGTGTTTGACAAGGTGCGCCTCGACCCGCAGGCCCCGAACGCCTACGGGGCGCGCATTACCTACGACATTCCGCTCAACGAGACCCGGCTCTCCGCGCTGAGCGGTTCGGCTCCCGACAACGTTTATGCCTTAAGGGGTTAACACTATGACGACTTTACGTGAAGCGATCCTGCCTGGCGGCGGCCACCTCTCATTTGTGCTTAAGCGCGGACAGATCCTGCGCATGACCGACCTCGACGGCGGGGCGAACGTCAGCCTGATGATGCTCAACCCGCACGAGAAGAGCGAACGCCTGAACCTACCGGACACCCTGAAAGGCCAGCACACCGCGCGCCTGACCGCCGGGCACTGCTTCTACTCCGATATGGGCCGGGTACTGGCGGGCATTACCGCTGATACCGCTGGCTGGCACGATCCGTTCGGCGGGGTGCTTAATGCCGCCGAAGTGACGGAAAAATATGGCCAGGGACGCTATCAGGAATTGCGCAACGGCTTCTACCGTAACGGCACCGACAACCTGCTGGTGGAGATGGGCAAGTGGGATCTCAACCTTGAGGATCTGCTGATGGTGGTCAACTTCTTCAGCAAAGTGACCGTGGACGATCACGGGCAGTTCAGCTTCCACCGCGACCATTCCCAACCGGGCAGCTACGTCGAGCTGTTCGCTCCGATGGACACATTGATGGTGATGACCGCCCTGCAGCATCCGATGGACCCGTCCACCGAGTATGCCCCGCGCCCGGTACAGCTGGGCTGGCGGCAGGCAGAGGACGAGGAGGGGGCCATTAACGCACTCCTCACGCGCCCGGAAAACGGCCGCGCCATCACCAACACCCAACTTTTCGCCCTGTAAGGAGCCGCAAGATGACGAATGTCCGCGAAAAACAGCCCCAGGAGGCGACCTTCCGCCACGTGATCCCGGCGGGCGAGCCCTACCTGTTTGAAGTGAAAAAGGGCCAGACCCTGCGCCTGCTGGATCTGGAGGGTAACCAGGCGGTGGATACCCTGTTCTATAGCGCCGAAAACCCGCGGGAGCGCTACGACGCCCAGCGCACGCTGCGTCGGCAGAACAACGCCTATCTGACCAGCGGGAGCGTGCTCTACTCCAATCTCGGCAACCCGCTGCTGACCATCGTGGCCGATACCTGTGGACGACACGATACGCTCGGCGGGGCCTGCGCCCAGGAGAGTAACACCGTGCGCTATGCCCTCGACAAGCGCCATATGCACAGCTGCCGGGACAACTTCCTCTGTGCCTGTCTGCACGACGGCCGCCTGCAAAAGCGCGATATCGCGGCCAACATCAACTTCTTTATGAACGTGCCGGTCACCCCGGAGGGCGGGCTGACCTTTGCCGACGGTATCTCCGCCCCAGGGAAATACGTCGAGCTGCGCGCGGAGTGCAACGTCATCGTGCTGATCTCCAACTGCCCGCAGCTGAACAACCCCTGCAACGGCTGGAACCCGACCCCGGCGGAGGTGCTGGTATGGAACTGACGCCCACCCGCTGGCAGCGCCTGCGCCAGATGCTTTACCGCCTGTTCGAGGTGCGCGCCGGACGCATCCTGCCGTAAACGTTTTTTCCCCGTGGACGACCATGCGGTGAGCCAATTTTCGGCGGGACGACCCGCCACGATTGAGTCTGAACTATGTTGACGAAACTCCTGATTGCCAACCGCGGGGCGATTGCCTGCCGCATTCTGCGCACGCTGCGCGCCATGAACATCGGCGGCGTGGCGGTCTATTCCGAAGCGGATATCAGCAGCCTGCATCTTCGCGAGGCCGACGAGGCCCTGAGCCTGGGCGACGGCCCGGCGGCGAACACCTATCTGGTCAGTGAAAAAATCATTGCCGCGGCGAAAGCCAGCGGTGCTCAGGCCATTCACCCTGGCTACGGCTTTCTCTCAGAGAATGCCGCCTTTGCCGAAGCCTGCGAGACCGCGGGTATTGCCTTTGTCGGCCCCACGCCGGAGCAGCTGCGACTTTTTGGCCTGAAACATACCGCCCGGGCGCTGGCCAGGGCCCAGGGGGTGCCGATGCTGGAAGGCACCGAACTGCTGGCGGATGTGAATGAGGCGCTGGCAGCCGCCGAACAGGTCGGCTACCCGGTGATGCTGAAAAGCACCGCGGGCGGGGGTGGGATCGGCATGCGCGTCTGCTCTACCGCCGCCGAACTCCTGGAGGCATTCGATGCGGTGGTGCGGCTGGGTAAAAACAACTTCAGCGATGCGGGGGTGTTTATTGAAAAATACATCGAGCGGGCGCGGCATCTCGAAGTCCAGCTGTTTGGCGACGGCGAGGGGGAGGTGATAGCCCTCGGCGTGCGCGACTGCTCGGTGCAGCGACGTAACCAGAAGGTGCTGGAGGAGACCCCCGCACCGAACCTGCCCGACGGGATGGCGGACGCCCTGTGCCATGCTGCGATCACCCTGGGTAAAGCGGTCAACTACCGCAGCGCGGGCACCGTGGAGTTTGTCTACGACAGCAACGAAGAGCGGTTCTACTTCCTCGAAGTGAATACCCGTTTGCAGGTGGAGCACGGCGTCACCGAGCAGGTGTGGGGCGTGGACCTGGTGCGCTGGATGATTGAGCTGGCGGCCGGAACCTTGCCGCCGCTGGCGGAACTGTGCAATAGCCTGCAACCTGACGGCCATGCCATTCAGGCGCGAGTTTATGCGGAAGATCCCGGTCGTCAGTTCCAGCCCTCACCGGGCCTGCTCACCGAGGTGGTGTTCCCGGCGGATGACCGCCGCTCACTGCGCATCGATACCTGGGTAGAGTCCGGCTGTGAAGTCCCGCCATTTTTTGATCCGATGCTGGCGAAAATCATCGCCTGGCAGCCCACACGCGATGCGGCGATGGAGGCCCTGCACGCCGCCCTGGGTAACACGCATCTGTACGGCGTGGAAACTAACCGCAGCTACCTGCAGCAGATCTTAACCTTTACCCCGTTCGCCAGCGGCGAGCCCTGGACCCGCTGTCTGGAGGGGCTAACCTACCAGGCTTCTACCCTGGAGGTGCTGAGCGCCGGAACGCAAACCACGGTGCAGGATTACCCAGGGCGCATTGGCTACTGGGCGGTCGGGGTGCCGCCATCGGGACCCATGGACAGCCGGGCGCTGCGTCTCGGCAACCGTCTGCTGGGCAACGACGACCGCGCCGCGGCGCTGGAGATCACCCTCAGCGGCCCGACGCTGAAATTTAACTGCGATGCCCAGCTGGTGGTGACCGGGGCAGAGATTGACCTCACCCTCGACGGCGAGCCGCTGGAAAACAACCGTGTCTTTACCGTGCAGCGCGGCATGACGCTGCGAATGGGGGATATCACCAACGACGGCGTACGCAGCTATCTGTGCCTGCGCGGCGGGTTTAACGTCCCGGATTACCTCGGGAGCAAAAGCACCTTTACCCTCGGGCAGTTTGGCGGCCACGCCGGACGCGCCCTGCGTACCGGGGATGTGCTGCACATTGCGCCATTGACCGCGCCATGTCCGGAGCAGGCGCTGCCTCAGGCCTTACGCTCCACCCTCGAGGCGGTGCGGGAACTGCGGGTGATCTACGGCCCGCACGGCGCGCCGGAATATTTTACTCCTGAATACATGCAGACCTTCCTGACCACCGACTGGGAAGTGCATTTCAACTCCAGCCGCACCGGCGTGCGCCTGATCGGCCCTAAACCCGAGTGGGTGCGCGACAGCGGCGGCGAAGCGGGGCTCCATCCGTCGAACATTCACGACAACCCCTATGCCATCGGCGCGGTGGATTTTACCGGCGATATGCCGGTGATCCTCGGCCCGGATGGCCCGAGCCTGGGCGGGTTTGTCTGCCCGGTCACCATCATCGAGGCCGATCTGCCCGCGGTCGGGCAGCTGAAAGCGGGGGATAAAGTGCGCTTTGTTCCCGTCGGCATCGCCACCGCCCGACGTCTGGCGCAGGCAGAGGAGGCGCAAATCGCCAGCCTGCACCCGCTGGCGGTCGACTGGCAGCCAGCCAAAATCACCTCGCCGGTAGTGCTGGAGCAGGGGCAGTCCGATAAACGGCTGGTGGCACGGCTTTCCGGCGACACCCATCTGCTGCTGGAGATTGGCGAACCGGAGCTGGATCTGGTCCTGCGTTTTCGCGCCCACGCCCTGATGCAGGCCCTGGAAGCGCGGTCCCTGGACGGCGTTACCGATCTGACCCCGGGCATTCGCTCCCTGCAAATTCACTATCAGCCTGAGGCGCTCAGCCTGACAGCGCTGCTGGAGGTGGTCGCTGGGTTGTGGCAGGACGTGTGCCTGCAGGATGCGCTGGAGGTGCCGTCGCGCGTCGTCTGGCTGCCGCTCTCCTGGGACGATCCGGCCTGCCAGAAAGCCATCGACAAATACATGACCACCGTGCGCCGGGATGCGCCCTGGTGCCCAAGTAACCTCGAGTTTATCCGCCGCATTAACGACCTGGCGAATATCGACGAGGTCTACAAAACGGTATTCGACGCCAGCTATCTGGTGATGGGGCTGGGGGATGTCTATCTCGGCGCGCCGGTGGCGACGCCGCTCGATCCGCGTCATCGTCTGGTCACCACTAAATACAACCCGGCACGCACCTGGACGGCGGAGAACTCGGTGGGGATCGGCGGGGCTTATCTGTGCGTCTACGGCATGGAGGGGCCGGGCGGGTATCAGTTCGTTGGGCGCACGCTGCAGATGTGGAGCCGTTATCACGCGGTAGAGGATTTTGGCGGCAAGCCCTGGCTGCTGCGCTTCTTCGATCAGATCCGCTTCTACCCGGTCTCCGCTGACGAGCTGCTTACCATCCGCCGCGATTTCCCGCTGGGGCGCTATCCGCTGCGCATCGAGCACACCACCCTGAAGCTTGCCGAATATCAGCAGTTTCTCGCTGACGAAGCCCAGGACATTGAGGCGTTTCGTACCCATCAGCAGGGGGCGTTTAACGCCGAGCGTGAGCGCTGGATCGCCAACGGCCAGGCGCACTTCGACAGCAGTGACGTGCTGGCGGAGGAGGGCGAGGATGCTCCGCTCCAGCCGGGACAGGCCGGGATAGACAGCCCGATATCCGGCAATCTGTGGCAGGTGAACGTTGAGGTCGGTACCCCGGTGCGCGAAGGTGATGTGCTGGTGGTGCTGGAGTCGATGAAGATGGAGATCCCGCTGGTGGCCTCACGGGACGGCGTGGTTAGTCAGGTGCGCGTCCAGCCGGGTTCCTCAGTGCGGGCGGGTCAGTGTGTGGTGGTTCTGGAGAAAACAGCATGATGCATCCCTTTGATTTACGCCTCGATGTACTGGCGCAGGCTTACCGCGAGGGCCGCTTCACGCCGCGGGAGGTGATTGCCGCCCTGCGCGAGCGGGCGCAGGCCCTGAACCCGGAGTTCAACACCTTTATTTATCTGCTTACCGCCGAAGAGCTGGAGCCCTATCTGGCCGCACTGGAGGGCGCGTCGCCGCAGACGCTGCCGCTCTACGGCGTGCCCTTTGCCATCAAAGACAACATCGATCTGGCGGGGATAGAGACCACTGCCGCCTGTCCGGCGTTTGCCTACCGGGCAGAACAGGATGCGACTATCGTCGGCCAGCTGATTGCGCTGGGGGCCATTCCGCTGGGTAAAACCAATCTGGACCAGTTCGCCACCGGCTTAAACGGCACCCGCTCGCCCTGGGGCGCCTGTCGCAACAGCGTTAATGCGGATTATCCGTCAGGAGGCTCCAGCGCCGGTTCGTCCCTGGCGGTGGCGCTGGGGCTGGCCAGCTTTGCCCTTGGCACCGATACCGCCGGGAGTGGTCGCGTGCCGGCCTCGCTGAATAACCTGGTCGGGCTGAAGGCAACCAGGGGGTTAATTTCCACTGCTGGGGTAGTCCCGGCCTGCCGCACTCTGGACTGCGTGACCTTCTTCACCACTACCGCCGCCGAAGCCAGCCAGCTGCTGGCGCTAACGGCGGTGAAAGACTCGCGGGATGACTACAGCCGCGCTAATCCGGCATGGAACGGGGCGCAGGCGTTCGGCCTACCTGAAAAAGGTTTCCGTTTTGGCGTGCCGGACCGGCTGGAGTTTCTCGGCTGCGCGGAGAGCGAAGCGCTATATCACTCTGCAAAAAACCGTTTAATCGCGCTGGGTGGCATCCCGGTGACCATCGACTTTTCTCCGTTTTTAGCGGCGGCAACGCTGCTCTACGACGGCCCGTGGGTCGCCGAGCGCTATCACGTTGCGGGGAAAATGATTGAGCAGCAGCCGGAGGCGGTCCTGCCGGTCATCCGCGACGTGCTGCGCAAAGCCCCCGGAACTGACGCGGTGGCGGCATTTGACGCCCAGTACAAACTTCAGCACTTCAAAACGCTCTGCGACGGGATCATGGCGGATCTGGACTGTGTGTTAACCCCGACCTATCCGCGTCCGGTGACCCTGGCGGAACTGGCGGAGGAGCCGGTAAAACGCAACTCCGAGCTGGGAGTCTACACCAACTTTATGAACCTGCTGGACTATGCCGCCGTGGCGGTGCCTGCGGGCGTGATGGCGAATGGTTTGCCGTCAGGCGTGACGTTGTTTGGGCGGGCTTTTACCGACCAGTATCTGCTCAGCCTGGCCGGGGCGTTACAACGTCACCAGAAGCTGACTTTGCCCGGCGATCGCCAGATTCAGGCGGCTACACCCGTTACCACCGCCAGCCACGATCGCCTGTCGGTGGTGGTCTGCGGGGCGCATCTCGACGGGCTGGCGCTGAACCATCAGCTGCGTCAGCGGGGGGCAACGCTCCGCGAGACCACCCGTAGCGCAGCGCACTATCGGCTGTATGCTCTGGCCGACGGTAAACGCCCCGGCATGGTGCGCGACCGCGAACAGGGGGCGGCCATCGCCGTTGAGGTGTGGGATCTGCCCCATACCGAAGTGGGATCGTTTCTGGCCGGGATCCCGGCACCACTGGGGCTCGGCAAAGTTGAACTGGAGGACGGACGCTGGTTAACGGGATTTATCTGCGAGGCGTATGGTCTGCAGGGGGCAAAAGATATCACTTCGTTTGGCGGCTGGCGGGCATGGATCGCCTGAGCATTCAGGTAAATCTGACATCTCCCCGGAGCATTTTCAGGGGAGTTTGGATGTTTGTTACAGGGGAACAGGCAAACGGAGAAAAAGCGTATTTTCTTGCGTGGTGGAGGGGGTAAAGCCATGGTGCAGATAAAACTGTTTTGCAGCGTTTGAAAGGGCATGAACCATAACCGCCCGAACGCCAATATTCTCAGCGACACGGCAGATGCGCAACACTGCATCATGAAGTAAATCTGCGCCAAGGCCTGTGCCGTGATAACTGGCATCAACAGCCAGCCGCGCCAGAATAATAACAGGGACAGGATCGGGCATGTTTCGTTTCAGGCTACCGGTTGCGATGGCATGCGTTACGCTACCGGTAGCAAGCGAGTAAAAACCGACAACCTGTGAAGAGTGTTCCCTGCATACCACAAAAGTCCTGGCAGCACCGAGAGATTGATTTTTTAATCCCCGGTTTCTGATCCATTCATCCAGGACCCCCTCTCCACAGTAAAATTCAGAAAGAATATGCGTTGCATTGAGTGGTGTCGGTGCTGTTATTTTTCCCACTGCGGTTTTCTCGCCAGAAGGGTATCTAAAGCAGGATTCGCAGTAACAGGGGCATCCAGCATATCGATAAATTCAGCGTATTGCGCATCGTTGAGGTTGAACATACGCTGGTCAAGAATAACGTTTTCAGCAGCCTGACAGGCCATTTCCAGTATAAAGTCTGTACGGGTTTTATGGAGAATGCCTGCTGCCGTATCGATCAGCGCTCGCTGAGCCTCTTTAGCTCTGATGTTGAGCTGAACGTCAGATTTCATAATGTCTTCCTGTATAGCAAATGGTATACATATTCTACACCTATTGTATAGCAACTGCTATACGGAAATCTTTTCAGTAGTGTTAGTTCGACTGAACATGAGCGCAGCCAGTGGGTCACACTGGCTGCCTGTCATTAACGGTAGAGCGGCTTCTCCGCCACCGGGATCAACAGCGTGGATTGCCAGTCGGCCAGCGTCAGCTGGGCCAGCTGTCCGAGCGCCCGGTAGAACGGGTGGCCTGCGTTTTCGACAAACACGGTGAGAAAACGGGTGCTCCACGGCAGCAAATGCCAGGCCAGAAGCTGATCCCGCTCCGCATCACGCCCTGTTTCTGCCAGCCAGGCGGCCAGCAGCAGCAGGGTACTGAAGTGATCTTCCGGTTCGTTCTGCGCCATCTTAAAGACAATGCCGTTGTCGCGCATCCACTGACGCAGCGCCAGGGTGGAGTCGCCGAACAGCACCGATTCGCGATCCAGCCAGACCGATCCCCATGGCGGGGCGGGCAGCGCCCAGGGGCCGATAAACAGCCGCTGCCAGGCATCCGGGAGCGATTCGTCAGACGGCTGGCGCAGGGCGTCGGCGATGGGGGCTAACTGCCCGGGCGGCAGCGGCCAGTCCTGCTGCCAGTCGCCCTGAGTCAGGGCCGTCACCAATGGGGCAGCCTGCTCGCTGTCCGGGGCGAAATAAAACAGTGCGCCCAGGACCCGGGCGGTAAACGCAAAACCTTCATTCATTACTGCATTCCTTGAACGGCGCGGGTTGCCCCGCGCTGACACATTATCCGGCAATCGCCATACCTACGGTCATATGCAGGCCATAGAAGACGCCACGGCCAATAAGCTCTCCGGCCACTACCAACAGCAGCCCCAGCGTGAGTCCCGGTAAGGTCGGGACTTTGCGCCGTACCAGCGCGCAGAGCCAGCAGCCCAGTCCGGCCGCCAGCAGTATGATACGCCACACCTGCAGGGAACCATAATCGGGCACCAGGGCATTGGCCTGCTGGACGGAAGTGTGGATGTTCCCGAGATCGTGACTCTGCATGACCACTGCCGCCACGCCGATCAGCAGCGCCACCACGGCGATCCCTGCCGCCACATGGGCGTTAAACGGCATTCTCGCCAGCCGCATCAGCAGGGCAGCAAACAGCGGGCCGCCGAGGAGCATCGTCAGGAAGAAATTGAGGGTGGTGTAGCCGTTATGCCAGGTGGGCACCGTATCAATCTGATACACGCGGGTCATCGCCCAGACAAACACCAGCCCCAACACCATGCTCAGCACCAGCCAGATCTTGCCCAGCGTTGCCGGCATTTTGCCGAGGACGGCCACCAGCCACCAGAAGCCGCCGACGGCAAAGAACAGCGACCCGCTGGCAATTTCGTTGCTCAGGCCTGAGGCGCCGACGCGGTTCAGGGAGTTAAAGGCGCGTAGCGGTGAGCCGAGGTGCAGCACCGAGGCGACAAAACCCAACCCCATCACCAGCCATAAAAAGAACATGCTGCGCACCAGGCGGTAGCGCACCACCGGGTCGTGCTCGCGGATCCAGGCTGCGCCTGCCACTATCAACGCCCCGACGACGCACTGACCGAACACGGTAAAAATGACCAGCGGCCATTCATGCCATCCATTTCCCATCTCACACCTCCTTTGGATTGGCCAGATAGCCGGTGGTATCACCCGTGGGTCGGCTGTTGGCATTGGGTTTAATGACGATACTCGGCTTCGTAAAGTGCGCCGACGGCAGCGGGGCGACGGCGGCCAGCTTGCCGTGTTTCTGACGCAGCTCCTCAATCGGGCCGAAGTCCAGAGCCCGCAGCGGGCAGGACTCGACGCAGATTGGTTTTTTACCGTCGGCGGCACGCTCATGGCAGCCATCACACTTGGTCATATGGCCTTTGGCGGCGTTGTACTGCGGGGCGCCGTACGGGCAGGCCATATGGCAGTAGCGACACCCGATGCAGACATCCTCATTCACCACCACAAAGCCGTCGTCGCGCTTGTGCATCGCCCCGCTGGGGCAGACTTTGGTGCAGGCCGGATCCTCGCAGTGGTTGCAGGCGATGGAGAGGTAGTAGGCAAACACGTTCTGCTGCCAGACGCCGTTGTCCTCCTGCCAGTCGCCGCCCGCGTACTCATAGATGCGGCGGAAGCTGACGTCCGGGGTCAGGTCCTTGTAATCCTTGCACGCCAGTTCGCAGGTTTTGCACCCGGTGCAGCGGCTGGAATCAATAAAAAATCCATACTGAGTGGTCATCGGCTACTCCTTACGCCTTCTCGATTTGCACCAGATTGGTGTGTTGTGGGTTGCCCTTCGCCAGCGGCGACGGACGGTGCGTGGTCAGGGTGTTCATGCAGGCCCCGTGGTCAACGCGGTCGCCCTGCATATCCGCCTGATGCCACGCCCCCTGGCCCATGGCGCTGACGCCCGGCATGATCCGCGGCGTGACTTTGGCGGCAATGCGCACTTCGCCCCGGGTGTTAAAGACCCGCACCATGTCGCCGTTTTGGATGCCGCGCGCCCGGGCATCCACCGGGTTAAGCCACACTTCCTGGCGGCAGGCGGCCTGCAGCACGTCCACGTTGCCGTAGCTGGAGTGGGTGCGGGCTTTATAGTGAAAGCCGAACAGCTGGAGTGGGAACTGGCCGCGATCGTCCGAGTCCCAGCCTTCGAAGGTGGAGGCATACACCGGCAGCGGGCTGATGGTTTCATCCGCCTGCAGCTCCCACGTGCGGGCGATCTCTGCCAGCCGACTGGAGTAGATCTCGATTTTGCCCGACGGGGTTTTCAGCGGGTTGGCCTCAGGATCGTCGCGGAATTTCTTGTAGGCCACAAAGTGACCGTTGGGATCTTTTCGCTTATAGATGCCCATCTCTTTGAGCGCCTCGTAAGAGGGGAGCTGCGGATCTTTCGCCACCATTTTGGCGTACAGATACTGCAACCACTCCTCCTGAGTACGGCCTTCGGTAAAGCGCTGATGGATATCCGGTCCGAGTCGTTTCGCCACTTCGCTCATGATCCAGTAGATAGGTTTACGTTCGAATTTTGGCGCGGTCACCGGCTGGAGGAAAATTAGGTAGCCCATATTCCCGGCGTAATCGTTGGGAATAATGTCCTCCTGCTCGACGGTCATCAGATCGGGCAGCAGCAGGTCGGCATATTTCGCCGACGAGGTCATGAAGTTGTCGATTACCACGATCATTTCGCACTTATTTTCGTCCTGCAAAATGTCGTGGGTTTTGTTGATGTCCGAGTGCTGGTTGATGATGGTGTTGCCGGCGTAGTTCCAGATGAACTTAATCGGCACGTCGAGCTTATCTTTGCCGCGCACCCCGTCGCGAGTAGCGGTCATCTCCGGCCCGCGGGCGATGGCGTCGGTCCAGCTAAAGCAGGAGATCTGCGTTTTGACCGGGTTATCCGGCAGCGGCATCCGCTCGATGGTGATGGTGTAGGTCGATTCACGCGCGCCGCTGTTGCCGCCGTTAATCCCGACGTTGCCGGTGAGGATCGGAAGCATGGCGATGGCCCTTGACGTTAGCTCGCCGTTGGCCTGGCGCTGCGGACCCCAGCCCTGGCAAATGTACGCCGGTTTTGCCGTACCGATCTCCCGGGCCAGCTTGATAATCCGGTCTGCGGGAATACCGGTGATAGCCGCGGCCCAGTCCGGGGTTTTGGCGGTGGCGTCCTCGCCGTGGCCCAGAATATAGGCCTTGTAATGGCCGTTGGCCGGGGCACCTTCCGGCAGCGTTTTCTCGTCGTAGCCGACGCAGTATTTATCGAGGAACGGCTGATCGACGAGGTTTTCGTTTATCAGCACCCAGGCGATACCGGCTACCAGCGCCGCATCCGTGCCGGGCCGGATCGGGATCCACTCGTCTTCACGCCCGGCGGCGGTGTCGGTGTAGCGAGGATCGATGACGATCATGCGCGCATTCGAGCGTTCGCGCGCCTGCTCCAGGTAATAGGTAATCCCGCCGCCGCTCATGCGCGTTTCCGCCGGGTTATTGCCGAACATCACCACCAGTTTGCTGTTCTCGATATCGGAGGTGCTGTTGCCGTCGTTACTGCCGTAGGTGTAGGGCATGGCGCAGGCGATTTGCGCCGTACTGTAGGTACCGTAATGGCTGAGGAACCCGCCGTAACAGTTCATCAGACGCGCTACCAGAGAGGCGTAGGGCGAGGAGCGGGTGATGTTACCGCCCACAATTCCGGAACTGTAATTAATGTAGACCGCTTCGTTGCCGTATTTAGCCACAACGTCACGCAGGCTGTTGCTGAGCAGATCCAGCGCCTCATTCCAGCTGATGCGCTCGAACTTGCCTTCGCCGCGTTTACCGACGCGTTTCATGGGGTAATTCAGGCGGTCGGGATGGTTTATCCGTCGACGGATCGAGCGACCGCGCAGACAGGCGCGTACCTGATGGTTGCCGTAAACATCGTCGCCGGTATTGTCCGTTTCGACCCAGTACACTTCCTCATCCCGGACGTGCAGCCGTAGCGCGCAGCGACTACCGCAGTTCACCGAGCAGGCTCCCCACACCACTTTATCCGCGCCGGGATTAAGCGACGTGTTGAGGGCGGCAGCGGCAGGGCGTAAACCGAAGGGTAATGACACACCGCCAGCGGCCAGCGCAAGCGACCCGATGGCGGTGGATTTGACGAGGGTGCGGCGGCTGATCCCGCCGCTTTGCGCATTATCTGACATGGCTCACTCCATTATGTTCTTTATTAATGAACGTTTTCAGCCGTGATTAGGATCGGGCTAATGGAGTGAGAGTGTTACCCATTAAGGGGGAGATAATCTTAATGTATATCAAAACAAAGGGGATTCCCCCGCCTTAACGGGGGAGAACGTTTACTGTGGCTCGCGTGGTGCAGGGGCCTGATTGCCGCCGCCGCTGACCGGGTAGTTTCCGCTGCTGGTGCGGGTGTAGAGGATTTTTAGAGTGTCATTGGCGCAATGACCCACCACTTCAGCGTCGGGTTTATCGGCCTGATCGTTTGGCACAATGTTCAGCATAAAGCCGGATTCCGGGACGCCATTGTTGATAATTCTCTGCTGAATATCGCTTTTGATCCGCTCGCAGTTGTCGGGCGCGGCCAGCGCGGCCGGGGCAATGCCCGCCAGCAAAAGTGCAGTAATCCAGGGTAACCGTGTCATATCTGCCTCCTTACGACTGTGTGTGACTATAATATTAGCAGGGTTAATGTAAATGGTTGTATTTGCTACTATGACGGGCAATTATCTTCATCTATCGGTAGGTCATGTGAATAAACACGCGCTTATGCTTCTCCTGGCGGGTCTGTTGGTGGGGTGTGACAACACCAGCGCACCGCTGTCGTTTACGCCAGAGATGGCCAGCTTTTCTAACGAGTTCGATTTTGATCCGCTCCGCGGACCGGTGAAGGATTTCAGCCAGACGCTTTTTAATGACAAAGGGGAAGTGGCGAAGCGCGTCAGCGGGACGCTGTCGACAGAAGGGTGTTTTGACAGCCTGGAAATGCAGGATCTGGAGTCGAACTCCGGCATCGCTCTGGTGCTGGATGCCAACTACTATCTCGATGCCCAGACTCAGCAGAAAAAGCTGCGGTTGCAGGGTAAGTGCCAGCTGGCGGAGATGCCTGCCTCGGGCGTCTCATGGGATACCGATGACAACGGGTTTATCGTGAGCGCCCACGGCAAAGATATGGAAATACGTTATCGCTACGATACCGACGGCTATCCGCTGGGTAAAACTACCGTGGCCGGGGAGCAACACCTGACGATTACGGCGACCCCGTCGGCCGACAAGCGCAAGCGAATGGACTATACCGCGGTCAGTCTGCTGAACGATAAACCCTTGGGAAATGTGAAGCAGACCTGCGAGTACGACCGACATAACAACCCGGAGGAGTGCGAGCTGGTGATTGTGGATGCGAGCGTGAAGCCTGCGGTGTCGCGGAAGTACACCATCAAAAACAGCATTGAGTATTACTAACCACCGCGCAGCAGGCTGCGCGGTGCGTTCGGACTGAAATCAGGGGGCCATCGTGCGGCCGGTGCGGCGATCCAGGCAGCGCAGGGTGTTCGGCTCCCAGTAGGCATTGACGTTGGCGCTCTGCTGGCATTTATCCCGCGCATCAAAGGCTACATCTTCTTTATCCCACTCTTTCTCCGCGCGGGTATTCACCTTATGGCGCAGGTTGCGGGTGTCGTTCCATTGCTCTTTATCCATGGCGGCATTCTGGCGGCTCTGGGCGCTGTCGCCGGATTCAATAATCAGTTTGCTGGTGTTGGCGGATACTGGCGCGACGAAGACCGAGGCCAGCAGGGCAACCAGACAGAGGCATGAGCTCAATTTACGCATAGCGATTTCCTTATGAATGGTGGAGATTCGAATCCCACCGCAGATTCTATAACAGTCCATTTTGAGGGCAAACCCATATCGGGTATGTGGAAAGGATCCTCTCACATTCGGGTATGATACCGCATCACTCCTCAGACAACGTTAAATATGTTTAAAACAACTTTGCTCTTTTTTGCCACCGCGCTGTGCGAAATTATCGGCTGTTTTCTGCCCTGGCTGTGGCTGAAGAAAGGCGCGTCGGTGCTGCTGTTAATCCCCGCGGGCGTTGCCCTGGCGCTGTTTGTCTGGCTGTTAACGCTCCATCCCGCAGCAAGCGGACGCGTCTATGCCGCCTACGGCGGGGTGTATGTCTGCACCGCGCTGCTGTGGCTGCGGGTGGTGGATGGCGTTAAGTTAAGCCCGTACGACTGGGCTGGCGCCGCGATCGCGCTGTGCGGCATGTTGATTATCGTCGCAGGCTGGGGGCGCGCTTAAGCGCCCAATCTGTGATCAAGCGGGGATTTTTCGATCTTCATACTTGTATGGTAGTAGGGTTGTTGCGTAAATTTCCTGCATCACAACAAGAGATGTAAGGAACCGGAAAATGAAGATTGTAGGGGCTGAAGTATTTGTCACCTGTCCAGGGCGCAACTTTGTCACGCTGAAAATCACCACCGACGAAGGGATCGTCGGTCTGGGTGATGCCACCTTAAACGGCCGCGAACTGTCCGTGGCCTCGTACCTGAAAGATCATCTCTGCCCGCAGTTAATTGGCCGGGATGCCCACCGTATCGAAGATATCTGGCAGTTCTTCTACAAAGGCGCCTACTGGCGTCGCGGCCCGGTCACTATGTCGGCGATTTCCGCCATCGACATGGCGCTGTGGGATATCAAAGCCAAAGCTGCCAACATGCCGCTGTACCAGCTGCTGGGCGGTGCCTCCCGTGAAGGGGTGATGGTTTACTGTCACACCACTGGCCACACCATCGACGATGTGCTGGAAGATTACGCCCGTCATAAAGAGATGGGATTCAAGGCCATCCGCGTCCAGTGCGGCGTGCCGGGAATGAAAACCACTTACGGCATGTCTAAAGGAAAAGGGCTGGCGTATGAGCCTGCCACCAAAGGCAACTGGCCGGATGAACAGCTGTGGTCAACCGAAAAATACCTCGATTTTACCCCGAAACTGTTTGACGCCGTGCGCAGCAAGTATGGCTTTAATGAACACCTGCTGCACGACATGCACCACCGCCTGACGCCGATTGAAGCCGCGCGCTTCGGCAAGAGCATCGAGCAGTACCGCATGTTCTGGATGGAAGATCCAACCCCGGCCGAGAACCAGGAGTGCTTCCGCCTGATCCGCCAGCATACCGTCACCCCGATTGCGGTGGGCGAGGTGTTCAACAGCATCTGGGATTGCAAACAGCTGATTGAAGAGCAGCTGATCGACTATATCCGCACCACCATTACCCATGCGGGTGGCATCACCGGGATGCGTCGGATCGCTGATTTCGCCTCGCTGTATCAGGTGCGTACCGGCTCCCACGGCCCGTCGGATCTCTCCCCGATTTGCCACGCGGCGGCGCTGCACTTTGACCTGTGGGTACCGAACTTTGGCGTGCAGGAGTACATGGGCTATTCCGAGCAGATGCTCGAGGTCTTCAACACCAACTGGACCTTCGAAGACGGCTACATGCATCCGGGCGATAAGCCGGGCCTGGGCATCGAGTTTGATGAAAAACTGGCGGCAAAATATCCCTACGATCCAGCCTACCTGCCGGTTGCCCGTCTGGAAGACGGCACGCTGTGGAACTGGTAAAGGAGCAGAAGATGAAAAGTATCGTTATTCAACAACCGAATATGCTGGTTATCGAAGATCGCCCATTACCGACCCCCGCAGCGGGCGAGGTGCGCGTCAAGGTGAAGCTGGCGGGGATCTGCGGTTCCGACAGCCATATCTATCGCGGCCATAACCCGTTCGCCAAATACCCGCGTGTTATCGGTCATGAGTTTTTCGGCGTGATTGATGCCGTCGGCGACGGTGTCGATACCGCTCGCCTGGGGCAGCGCGTGTCGGTGGATCCGGTGATCAGCTGCGGACATTGCTATCAGTGTTCGGTGGGTAAACCGAACGTCTGCGCCTCGCTGGTGGTGCTGGGCGTGCACCGCGATGGCGGCTTCAGCGAATACGCCGCGGTCCCGGCTAAAAATGCGAAGGTCATTCCGGACTCCATCAGCGACAAGCACGCGGTGATGATTGAGCCCTTCACCATTGCGGCCAACGTTACCGGACACGTTAGTCCGACCGAGCAGGACGTGGCGCTGATTTACGGTGCCGGTCCGATGGGGCTGGTTACCGTTCAGGCGCTGAAGGGCGTCTATAAGGTCAAGCAGGTGATTGTGGTCGATCGCATCGACGAGCGTCTGGCGATGGCCCAGCGCAGCGGGGCGGACTGGGTGATTAACAATGGCAACCAGTCCCTGCCGGCGCTGCTGGAGGAGAAGGGCATCAAGCCGACATTGATTATCGATGCGGCCTGCCATCCGTCCATTCTGCAGGAAGCCATCACCCTGGCCGCACCGGCGGCGCGCATCGTGCTGATGGGCTTCTCCAGCGAGCCGAGCCAGATCGTGCAGCAGGGGATCACCGGCAAGGAACTGTCGATTTTCTCCTCACGACTGAACGCCAATAAGTTTCCGGTTGTGATCGACTGGCTGACGAAGGGACTTATCGATCCCGACAAACTGATTACTCACTCCTTTGAGTATCGGCATGTAAAAGACGCCATCGAACTGTTTGAGAAAGACCAGCGGCAGTGCTGCAAGGTGTTGCTGACGTTCTAATAACTATGAATGCGGTTTAGCGGTACGCATCTTACCCTGTTGAGATAGCCATTATGACTCAAGTACAACATGAAAGATCCACATCTGACCTGATCAAAGCCGCCGTCTCAGGATGGCTCGGAACCGCGTTAGAGTTTATGGACTTCCAGCTTTACTCGCTGGGCGCAGCATTAGTCTTTCACGAGATCTTCTTCCCGGAACAATCGGCGGCGATGGCGCTGATTCTGGCGATGGGGACCTACGGTGCGGGCTATATCGCCCGTATCGTCGGGGCCTTTATCTTCGGCAAAATGGGCGACCGCGTGGGGCGCAAAAAGGTGCTGTTTATCACCATCACCATGATGGGGATCTGTACCACCCTGATCGGCGTGCTGCCGACCTATGCGCAGATTGGTATCTTCGCGCCGGTGCTGCTGGTGACGCTGCGTGTTATCCAGGGTCTGGGCGCAGGGGCGGAAATCTCCGGCGCGGGCACCATGCTGGCGGAATACGCGCCAAAAGGAAAACGCGGCATTATCTCCTCGCTGGTGGCGATGGGTACTAACTGCGGCACCCTGAGCGCCACGGCGATCTGGGCGGTGATGTTCTTTGCCCTCGACCGCGAAGAACTGCTGGCCTGGGGATGGCGCGTGCCGTTCCTTGCCAGCGTGGTGGTGATGATCTTTGCCATCTGGCTGCGTATGAACCTGAAAGAGAGCCCGGTCTTCGAGCAGGTTAATGCCGAAGAAGCCCCGGCACAGGCGGCTGTGCAGGAAAGCACCCTGGGTGCAATGATGAAGAGCAAATCGTTCTGGCTGGCAACCGGCCTGCGTTTCGGCCAGGCGGGTAACTCCGGTCTGATTCAGACGTTCCTGGCCGGTTATCTGGTACAGACGCTGCTGTTTGATAAAGCTATCCCGACCGACGCCTTAATGATCAGCTCGATCCTCGGCTTTATTACTATCCCGCTGCTGGGCTGGTTGTCGGATAAATATGGCCGTCGTCTGCCTTATATTCTGCTGAGTATTTCCGCCATTATTCTGGCCTACCCGATGCTGTCGATTATTGTCGATAAATCCTATACGCCTGGCGTGATTATGCTGTCGATTATCGTGATCCATAACTTCGCGGTACTGGGACTCTTTGCCCTGGAAAATATCACCATGGCTGAAATGTTCGGTTCACGAAATCGCTTCACCCGAATGGCGATATCGAAAGAGGCGGGCGGTCTGGTGGCGGTTGGTTTTGGTCCGGTGCTGGCGGGTATCTTCTGCAACATGACCGGCTCCTGGTGGCCAATTGTGGTGATGGTGATGCTCTATTCCTTCATCGGCCTAATCTCAGCCCTGCTGATGCCGGAAGTGCGCGACCGCGATCTGAGCATCCTGGAGGATGCCGCAGAAGACAAATCTGTCGCGCTGGGCATCAACAATAAACATCGCGCTATCTCCTGACCCTGATGACTCTCCTGCCAACGCAGGGGAGTCTTTTTTTATCCCTCGCAAAACACAACGCTATTACCAACCATTTCAGGGAAGCATCGGGAATTAACTGGATTATTTTCAGGTAAGGAAACTGTATGTCTCGTGCAAAGAAAAACATCACCATACCGGTGAGTATTGGATACGGATTAACCGATATTATGGGCGGCGGCGCTTTTACCGTCATCGGCGCCTGGCTGCTATTTTTCTACACCACCTTTGTGGGCTTGTCCCCAATGGAAGCGGCCTCGATCGTTGCCATCGCCCGTATTGTCGATGCGGTAGTCAGCCTGTTTATGGGCAGCCTGACCGACCACTTCTATAAGAACTATTTTGGTAAGAAATTTGGCCGTCGGCGCTTTTTCCTGCTGATTGGTGCGCCGCTGATGCTGGTCTACGCCTTGCTGTGGCTCGACGGCATGAGTTACGGTTTCTACCTCGCGGTCTATCTGGCGTTTGAAATCATTGCCGCCATGGTGCTGATCCCGTGGGAAACGCTGCCGTCAGAGATGACCAAAGAGTTTAACGGCCGCACCAAACTCTCCACCTGCCGCATGTTCCTCTCGGCCTCCGGCACCTTCCTGGCAACCTTTATTCCCGGGCTGCTGATCGGCCATTTTGGCGAGCAGAGCGCCAATGCCTACCTGATTAACGGCGTGATCTTCGCGGTGCTGTTCATGGTCTGCGTCTTAATCTCGTGGAAAGTGACCTGGGAGCGGGAGCTCACCCCGGAGATGCAGGCCGAGCTGGAAAAGTCAGCCTTGCCCACCAGCTTCTCTGACAAACTGCGAATGGTTGTCGAGCTGTTCAAATCCTACGCCTCGACGCTGAAAATCCGCGCTTTCAGAAAGCATCTGGCGATCTATCTGCTGTCGTTCACCGGCAAAGATGTCTACAACACCGTGTTTGTCTTCTTCTGCGTCTACTGCCTGAACGTCTCGTCATCCCTGGCGGGCAGCCTGCTGTCGATGAGTATCGTTGGTTTGCCGGTGACGCTCATTGCGGGCCTCGGGATCATCAAATACGGTCCGGCCCGGCTGTACGTTTTTGCCTATCTGGTGATGATGCTGTGCCTTGCCGGTTTCCTGGCGGTGTACCAGATCCCGGCGTTGAATACCGTTTTCACGCTGTTCATCCTGGCCGGGTTGTATCAGGTGGGCCGCTGCGTGCTGGAATTCACCCCGTGGAACGTGTTCCCGTTCATTCCCGATATTGACGAAATGGTCAGCCGTCAGCGCCGGGAAGGGCTGTTCGCCGCGGTGATGACTTTCTCGCGCAAAACCACGGTTGCCATCGCCACCTTTGTGGTCGGTTTTCTGCTGCAAACCGGGGGCTTCGTGAAGGGGAGTCAGGTCCAGCCGCCGGAAGCGATTCATATGATCGCCATGCTGATGTTTATCGGTACCGCCGGGCTGCTGATCCTCGCCCTCTGGCAGGCCCTGACGTTCCGTCTGAACAAACAGACTCACCAGATCTTCGTGGAAGAGGTGGAGCGGTTGCGGGCCAATGGTTCTAAAGCGGCGGTTGAACCCCACGTGCGGCGCATCGTGGAAGACCTGACGGGCCATGACTACGACAGGCTCTGGACGGAGCAGACTCCGGTTGTATCTCAAACGCGTGAAAGCGTCACCACGACCGGATGAGTGGTTTACAGCATTTTAATGCTGTCACACAACTTGCAATTGATGTCACACCAGATGGTGAAAAGTTAACGTAAATCAATATCACGCCAGCAACAATCAGTATGGTTAACGGCAGAGAATTTTTTATGCCATCTACCATTCTAGTTGGGTTAGTAAGCCGGGCGGGTAAGCACTACCGCCCGGATCGATCGCTTAATCACTTTTAACGAGTACTATCATGAAAAATCCGTTATTACATGCGCAAGCCACGCTTCCTCACTACAACCGCGATGCCTTACAGTCGCGCATCGTGCATCTGGGTTTTGGCGCCTTCCACCGCGCCCATCAGGCGGTGTATGCCGATATGCTGGCAGCGGAACACGGCAGCGACTGGGGATACTGCGAAGTTAACCTGATCGGCGGCGAGCAGCAGATCGCGGATCTTAAGGCCCAGGATAACCTCTACACCGTCGCCGAAATGTCAGCCGATGCCTGGACGGCGCGGGTGGTTGGGGTGGTGAAAAAAGCGCTGCACGCCCAGGTGGATGGGCTGGAAGCGGTGCTGGCTGCCATGTGCGAACCGCAGGTGGCGATCGTCTCGTTGACCATCACCGAGAAAGGCTACTGCCATGCGCCGGCCACCGGGCAGTTGATGCTGGATCACCCATTGATCGCCGCCGATCTGCAGAATCCACATCAGCCGGTTTCCGCGGTAGGCGTCGTGGTGGAAGCGCTGGCGCGACGTAAAAATGCCGGTCTGCCTGCCTTCACCGTGATGTCCTGCGACAACATGCCGGAGAACGGCCATGTAATGCGCAATGTTACCTGTGCCTATGCCCGGGCGGTTAGCAGCGAGCTGGCCGACTGGATCGAAGCCAACGTCACCTTCCCGTCCACCATGGTCGACCGTATCGTGCCTGCCGTCACCGCCGACACGCTGAGCAAAATCGAACAGATTACCGGCGTGCGCGATCCGGCGGGGGTGGCCTGCGAGCCGTTCCGTCAGTGGGTCATCGAAGACAACTTTGTCGCCGGACGTCCGGCCTGGGAGAAAGCGGGTGCCGAGCTGGTGGCCGACGTGATCCCGTTCGAAGAGATGAAGCTGCGCATGCTCAACGGCAGCCACTCATTCCTCGCCTATCTGGGTTATCTGGCCGGGTATCAGCACATCAACGACTGCATGGAAGACGCGAACTACAAGCGTGCCGCCCACGCGCTGATGTTAAACGAGCAGGCCCCGACGCTGAAAGTCACCGGGGTGGACCTGGCCCGTTACGCCGATCTGCTGATCGACCGCTACAGCAACCCGGCGCTGCGCCACCGTACCTGGCAGATCGCCATGGATGGTAGCCAGAAGCTGCCGCAGCGTATGCTGGACTCCGTGCGCTGGCACCGGGTGCACCAGCGCAGCTTCCCACTGCTGGCGCTGGGCATTGCGGGCTGGATGCGCTATGTCGGTGGCGTCGATGAACGCGGCGAGGCTATCGAGGTATGCGATCCGCTGCTGCCGGTGATCCAGGCGGCGGTACAGGGCAGTGCAGAAGGTGAAAGCCGCGTGAAAGCCCTGCTGGGGATTGAGACCATTTTCGGTCAGGAGTTGCCGCACGACAGCGTCTTTGTTGAAGCTGTGATGAACGCTTACGCTGGGTTGCTGAAGAACGGGGCGAAAGCCACCGTCGCTCACTACGCCGCGCAGATTTAACCCCCTCCACATGCCGCCGTTTCCGGCGGCATGATCGTATTCCCACATTTCTTTACTCATACCGCTTATTTCCTGACCCAGCCGTTTAACCTTCGTTTGATAAAGTCATGTCACTCTGAATATCGTTAAGCAACATATTATCGATATAAGGAGAAAGGCGTATGTATAAGAAGATATTGATGCCTGTCGATGTATTTGAAATGGATTTAAGCGATAAGGCGGTGCGTCACGCGGCATTTCTGGCGCGGGCGGATAATGCTGAAATTACGTTATTAAATGTTCTCCCGGTCAACAGTCGCGCCATGCTGCGGGGCTTCTCCTCGGATATTGTCAAATTCGAGGCTTATATGACTGAAGAGTCCAACAAAAAGATGAATGCGTTAAAGCGGCTGTTTGATATTCCGACTGAGAATATTCATACCCTGGTGCGGTTTGGCAGCGTGCGCGATGAAATTATCGCGCTGGGTAAAGAAGGGGAGTTCGATATCATTGTTATCGGCTCGAAAAAGCCGGGGGTAACAACGCATCTGTTGGGCTCGAATGCCGAATCGGTATTACGCTATGCCAAAATTCCGGTATTAGTGGTGCGCTAAATTCATTTCCGCATCCCGGGTATTCGACGGGATGCGGATCTCTTACTCTTCGCTGAACCAGTCGCTGTTTTCCTGACGGATTAACTGCACCGACTCGCCAATCTCCTGCAGATGCAGGGTCATCGCTTTTTCGACCGCATCGGCGTCGCGCTTTTCCAGCGCAGTGAAAATATCATGATGCTGACGCAGTAACATCTCCGGCGGTGAGACGTGGTCAAGGCTCATGTAGCGCACCCGGTCCATCGTCGCCTTGATGTTCTCGATGGTATCCCACGCCAGCTGACAGCCGGCAATCTGCGCCAGCTTCTGGTGAAACTCGTCGTCGAGCAGGAAAAAATCGTTCAGCTGCTTACGTTCAATGGCGATGCGCTGCTGGTGGAGGTTCTGCTCCAGCAGATAGCACTGATGATCGTCCACCAGGCTTGCCGCGCGACGGACCACGGCGCACTCGATCGCCTGACGGACAAAGCAGCCATTCTGCACCTGGGTGAGGGAGATCTTATTCACGTAGCTGCCGCGCTGAGGGCGGATCTGAATCAGGCCATTTTCAGCCAGCTTAATAAAGGCTTCGCGAACCGGCTGGCGGGAGACATCAAAGCGGACCGACACCTCTTTTTCCGAGAGTGGCGTTCCGGGTGGGATCAGACAATGCACAATGTCGCTGCGCAAAATACGGTAAATCTGCTGATTAACGGGTTGGGTCGGATTAAGTTGCGATTCAGCGGCCATTGGTTGTGATTTCTCAGAGAATTAACCGGTAAATACTACCATTCTTTTGCCGGGCATCCCAGACCTGGCCCGCAGGCCAGGTCCGGAAAAATCATCCGCGATGGACGCTCAGACCGGCAAAACTCTGGCTGACCGGCATCATTTCAACGGTGTTGATGTTGACGTGCTTCGGCAGGGTAGCCACCCACCAGACCGCCTCGGTGACATCGTCCGGCGTCAGGGCAGTGGTGTTCTCGTACGTTTTACCTGCTTTGTCGTCATCGCCTTTGAAGCGCACGTTGGAGAACTCCGTCCCGCCAACCAGACCCGGCTCGATATCCGTCACGCGAATAGCGGTGCCGTGCAGATCGGTGCGCAGATTCAGGCTGAACTGACGCACAAAGGCTTTGGTCGCACCGTAGACGTTGCCGCCCGCGTATGGCCAGCTGCCCGCCGTGGAGCCGATGTTAATGACATGACCGCGGTTGCGCTCAACCATGCCAGGCAGCACGGCGCGGGTCATATAGACCAGACCTTTATTATTGGTGTCGATCATCGTTTCCCAGTCTTCGACGCTGGCTTTATGCGCAGGCTCAAGGCCCAGCGCCAGTCCGGCATTGTTGACCAGCACGTCGATGTCGCGCCATTCAGCTGGCAGGTTAGCAATCATCTCTTCGATGGATGCGCGGTTACGCACGTCCAGCTGCGCGGTCAGAATGCTGTCCCCGAGCTCCTCTTTCAGCTCCTGCAGACGCTCCTGGCGACGGCCGGTGGCAATCACCTTATGCCCGTTGGCGACGAAGCGACGCGTGATGCTTTCACCAAAACCTGCTGTCGCCCCGGTAACTAAAATAATCATGTCACTGTTCCTCAACGCTTTTTGTGTAGTACTACCATAGCATGTGATCTGACGCAGAGTAAGGCGACTTTTCGACCCCTGTTGGTGACAGAGATTGCAGCCACTGCCGGGCTGGCCTACTCTGGTGAAATTCATCGTATTCAGGAGTCTGATATGTCTGGCACTAATCCCTTTTTCGCAACCAGCCTGCTGCCGTACCAGGCGCCGCATTTTGATCTGATCGACGACAGCCACTATCGTCCGGCGTTTGACGAGGCGATCCGCCAGAAGCGCGAGGAGATCGCCGCGATCGCCGGATGTGCGGCGGCACCTGACTTTACCAATACCGTGCTGGCGCTGGAGAAGAGCGGCGGCCTGCTGAGCCAGGTGAGCAACGTCTTCTTCGCCATGACCTCGGCACATACCAATGATTATCTGCAGCAGCTGGAAGAGGCGATCTCTACCGAACTGGCGGCGCTGGCCAATGATATCTGGCTGAATGATGCGCTCTTCGCCCGGGTCGATGCTGTCTATAACGCCCGGCAGACGATGGCCCCGGACGCAGAGTCCCTGCGCCTGATCGAGGAGCTGCATCAGCGCTTTATTCTCGCCGGAGCCCGGCTGGGAGAGGCAGAAAAGCAGGCGCTGAAAACCATCAATACCGAGTCTGCCGCGCTCACCAGCCAGTTTAACCAGCGTCTGCTGGCAGCCGATAAGGCGGGTGGGTTGGTGGTGGATTATCCTCATCAGTTGGATGGGCTCAGCCAGACAGAGCTGGCTGCGGCCGCTCAGGCGGCGGCGGAGAAAGGTCTCAGCGATCGCTGGTTGATTCCGCTGCTGAACACCACCCAGCAACCGGCCCTGCAACAGCTGCGCGATCGCCAGACCCGGGAAAATCTGTTCCTGGCAGGCTGGCTGCGTACGCAAAAAAACGATGCCAACGACACCCGCGAGCTGGTACGGCGTCTGGTGGCGCTGCGGGCGCGCCAGGCGGAGCTGCTGGGCTTCGACAGTTATGCCAGCTGGAAAATTGCCGATCAGATGGCCAAAACTCCCGACGCCGCGCTGGCGTTTATGCGCGGGATTGTCCCGGCTGCGCGCGGGCGTGCATTGCAGGAGCAGGCCGATATCCAGAAGGTGATTGATGACGAACAGGGTGGGTTTGAGGTACAGGCCTGGGACTGGTCGTTTTACGCCGAGCGCGTGCGGCTGGCGAAGTACGCCCTCGATGAATCCCAGGTTAAGCCCTATTTTGCCCTCAATCGGGTGCTGACCGACGGTGTCTTCTGGGCGGCGACCCAGCTGTTCGGCATTACCTTTGTCGAGCGCAGCGACATCCCGGTTTACCATCCTGATGTACGCGTCTGGGAGATCTTCGACCACCACGGAGAAGGGATGGCGCTGTTTTACGGCGACTTCTTCGCCCGCGACTCCAAAGGCGGCGGGGCGTGGATGGGGAATTTTGTCGAGCAGTCCCATGAGTTTGGTACGCGTCCGGTGATCTATAACGTCTGCAACTATCAAAAGCCTGCCGCAGGCCAGCCGGCGCTGATCTCCTGGGATGATGTCATCACCCTGTTCCACGAGTTTGGTCATACCCTGCACGGGCTGTTTGCCAGCCAGCGTTACGCCACGCTCTCCGGGACCAACACACCGCGCGATTTTGTGGAGTTCCCGTCGCAAATTAACGAGCACTGGGCCAGCCATCCACAGGTCTTTGCCCACTATGCCCGCCACTATGAAACCGGGGAGCCGATGCCAGACGCCCTGCGCGAGAAAATGCTCAGCGCCACCCAGTTTAACAAAGGCTATGACATGACCGAGCTGCTCAGCGCCGCGCTGCTGGACATGAACTGGCACGGATTAACCGCCAGCGAAGCGCCAGAGGATGTCGAAGCCTTCGAAACCGCAGCCCTGGAGCGGGAGCAACTCCATCTCACCGCTGTACCGCCGCGCTATCGTAGCAGCTATTTCGCCCATATCTTCGGCGGTGGTTATGCCGCGGGTTATTACGCCTATCTGTGGACGCAAATGCTGGCCGATGACGGCTATCAGTGGTTCGTGGAAGAGGGCGGACTGACCCGCGAAAACGGACAGAAATTCCGCGAGGCGATTTTGTCGCGTGGGAATAGCACTGATTTAGCGGAACTTTATCGGGTTTGGCGTGGGCACGATCCGCAGATTGAGCCGATGCTGGTGAAACGCGGATTGAGTGCGTAAGGGCTTTTTAGGCTTGAAAAAGACCGGGCGCAATGCCCGGTTTTTGTCCGGTTTTTTCTTCCCCAAAACTCCTCCCCAAAATGAATCCTTAATCACTACCACTATCGAACTGACGGTAAAACAAGCCTGATGAAAGAGGGTACGTACCACGCCTGCCCCTGCATAGTAACGAGTGAGACGATTAAATATGCGCTGTAAGCAATTGTTGATTTGCATAGAAATTAACCGCAGCCGGATTTGAGGACTCACCCCTGACTAAATTCACCAAAGAGCTAATGGCCATACACTTTCGCGCTAAGCAGGAAGGCCTGACGCCGCATACTATCAGCCCTCACTTTTATTAAAATTCAAAACCCGGCTCAATTGCAGGACTTTATTGTTTCTATTGTCTTGTCATCAAGTCTGATATATTTGATGATATAGGCATTATTTTTATATGGGTTTTTATGAAGCGCGTCGCCTATATTATTACAGGATTACTTTTCAGCTCATATAGCATTGCCGGCGGCGAGTTGATGGTTAATAATTCGCCGCTTACGCTGATTTTTAATGACGGGAATCAGGCAAATGTTTCAACCTGTACCGATTTTGTGGCTCTGCGCATGGCAGGTGAGCAAGTGAAGGAGCTTCCAGGGCTTTCAGATCCTGATTTCCATGATGCCAAATCTGCCTTGTTTGGCTGCTGGCTCAGTGCGTATGTCATTAAACATGGCATGATGACAGTTAATGCCGCAGCGCCTGACCTGCCTACCGTACTGAAGCATTTCCCGGCTAATGCGGCCTTTGTCGTTAGCGATTATGAAGCGAAGACAATACAACGCGACTTTTCCAATAAAACGATTCAGGACTTTACACCCGATCTGACTTATAACGACGATCAGGCGGTTTCAACGGCACAAGATACGGGCTACAGAGTAAAAGATTATTATTCTTATTTAGACAAAAATGGCAATCAGCTAAATGTGTTGGCGCTGGTGGGGTATTCATTAAGCGGCACTGCAGGTAGCAAGACATTCTGGCGAATTGACGATACCAGTCAGCCAATATGGAAAGTTACTATGCTGGATGAAAACAGCCCCCTGTAATGTATGAAAGGCGCTCAATGAGCGCCTTTTGCTCAGTGACCGCTTGCAGTTTGTTGACGCTCCAGCCATGAGACAGGGCGCAGGGCTTCATGGGAACCCGCAACGCTAAGGATAAGCAGATCGGTGTTAATCATGGATTACAGCGAATCTATCGAGGGCGGGGCGAAAGAAGTCGAGGTCATGGGTAGGGTAGCAGTGTACTAACAAAACCGGGCGCAATGCCCGGCTCTTTTTCCGTATAAGCAGGAATAAACCCTGCCGACGAAATCTTTATTTGGCGCAGTAAACGCGCGCTTCACGCGGCGTATAAATACCAAAGGTAACAACGCCCAGCAGGCCATTCACAAAAGTCTGCTGCACTTCAGTACGAACGACTTTGTCTGCACTGCCGCACACCTGAGCTGCGTCGATTTGCTTAGACTGGCCGATACCGCTAACGAAGAAATGGTGCGTTGTGACTTTCTGTGGTTCGAAAGTTGTTCCTTTATTTACCGAAAATGATTGTTGAGCACAGCCGGAAACTGCACCTGCAATCAGCGCTACCATGATTAACTTTTTCATAAATGATCCTGTTGTTTGTATAATTCGAAAAAATGATGACATGATTAATGAACGCTACATATTAGACCAGTCGAGTGGGAGTTTATTAAGTAGCCAATGGCTAAAAATTATATGTAATCCCTTCGACATAATCGCAACTTCGGGAACATCTTCTGGCCACGGATGATGGCATGGCAAATGCACTGTATAATTAACCCTAAGGATAATCCTAAAGGCGCTCTATTCTTCCACCTCCATACCCGTGCCCTGAACAAACTCCCTACGTTGTACGTCACCAGCAAGGCACTGGTGGCGAGGGCATGTCTGGCCGTTATGAGCGAGGGGAAGTCATACGCTCCATGAGAATTACTCTTTGAAAACGCTGACAAATTATTGTATTTAATATGGACAACAAACTATACACAATAAAGGACGATATGAAATTGAATAAAACCCTGATATTAGCAATGATCTCAATTGGACTTACAGGGTGTGCCAAGGTATTACCACTTGATTATGATAATTACAATGGAAGTGATGCTGCGACGTTGTATGTTCTTAACCGTGAGGGCAATGTAGGGACCATATATCTGGGTTCATACACCATGAACAGCAAAGACAATTGCTACGATATGTCCGATCGCTATGAACTTGACTCTAACGTTTTTCAGGCTAAAGGGAATATAATAGTAAGCAAGGTGAAACCGGATGTTCTGTACTCTGTATCGCAGATCAACAGTTCCGGACGATTTATTCAAAGTACTAACTCTTCACTCATTCCAGAAGCCGGGAAATATTACTATATAGTCTCAGGAAACAAGGCTGTGCAGGTCCCTTCTGACTTCGTTCCTGATGCTTCCGTCAACTCCGATGAAATAGTCAACAAATACAGCAATAATCCGGTCAAATACTGGAATGTTAAAAAAATCTGCAGTCGCCCGTTCTGGAAGATTGGCTGATTCAAAAACCATTGCTTAGCTATGATCAATTTTCCGATAAATCGCGCGACATCAACGTTGCTGGATCAATTGCCCAGCAATATGTCGTTTCCAGAGCACCACGGAAATTGCTGAAATGCACAAAGTTATAATAGCGGAAATAAGCAGCATACCGGATATGCCATATTTTTCTATCAGCATGGCATAGGCACCCGGAGCAAGCGCCGCGAGGAAAAAGCCCGGTGACAGCAATACGCCTGTTTTTCGGGCGTACTGCTGCGGTTCAAACAAGGCGAGCGGAAGGAGGGCCTTTACAATTGTGCTCAGGCCGTTCACGGCACCGTAAACCAGGACAAAGGAGATGGCAGCCAGGGGAGTCGTGCTACCCATCAGGCCAGCAAGAAAACAGAGTGGCAACAGGATGCCGATAATGAGGTTCAGGTTTAGCGCGGAGATGCGCGCACCGGCGACGACATCCAGAAGACGGGCGGTGACCTGTCCCAGACCCCAGAGCATGCCAGCCAGTGCAGGCAGCCCAAACGCGGTCAGTATGCGGGGAAACTGTGTCGATACGCCGGTCGAGACAAAACTGAGCAACGCAATCAGGGCCGCATACCACAGGCCGCTAATGAATGCTTTTCGACTCTCCACTTCCCTTGCCGTCGCAATTGTGAGCCGATCGGTAGTGGGCGGTGATACCGGATCGCCTGTCGGAACGGCGTACAGAAAAAGCAGGCTTACCAGGCCCGCACAACCGTAAACGATGAGGGCATGTCGCCAGTCGGTGAAATGTAACAGGGCATCGCCTATCGGCCAAAACGCTGCAGAAGCCAGACCGCCGAGCAGGGTAATGTGAGAGATTATCCGCCGGGCGCCTGTACCTGCGGTTTCCACCAGTAAGGCAAACGCGGCGTCATAAAGGGAAAGCCGCATACCGATGCCCGTCAGCACCCATATCGCAATCCACGCTGTGCTGGTGTGAACAAAAGCCATAAGAAAACAGCCGACAATAATAGCGAGGGTACCCGTCATCATCATCGCGCGTCCGCCGATGCGGGCCATGACATGACCTGTGAGCGGTGAAACCAGCCCCATAACCAGCATGGCGACAGTCAAACCGGAGAAAGTCATCACAGGCGTCCAGCCCCTCTCCGCCATGATGGCATTCCCTAGCGCTCCGGGCATATAAAACGTAATCCCCCAGTTGATAAGCTGCGTCATGCCGATACAGAAAACGATGCGGCCTGTCAGATTTCCGTTTTTCACTATTGTCTCTCCGGAAGCGTGGCATCGCCCTGTCCGAGCGTGCGCTGCAGGAGGACCGTATCAAGCCAGCGTCCGTGTTTGAACCCGACCGATCTGAGTGTGCCCGTCATGCTGAAGCCTGCGCCACTATGCAGGGCAATAGAGGGGGCATTCTCGCTGTTACCCACTATGGCCACGAGCTGACGAAAACCCTGTGTTTCTGCCCAGGTTACCGCATGGGTTAACAGTCGTTTGCCGATACCCCGGCCCAGAAACGTAGGGTCGATATATATCGAGTCTTCCAGGGTTAAGCGATATGCAGGTCGCTCCCGGTAAAAGGAGAGGTAGCAATATCCGCAGACCTGGCCTTCATCAATCGCGACGAGCCAAATCAATCCTGCAGCACGTACCTTTTTCAGGCGATTTGCCATTTCAGCGATATCTGGTGGGGTGGTTTCAAAGCTGGCGGTGCCATGTAATACGTGATAAGCATAAATCTGTTGAATGGCAGGAATATGTTGTTCGTCGGCTTCAATTATTTTCACTGGTACAGCTCCTCTTCTAATCATAAAAAGAGCCTAATCCCGATGAATAATTTCAGACAGACCGTGGAGCTTATCTGCGGCATAAGGAAAACGTTGAGATGGCAACCCTTAACCTCGATCACCTTGTGACCTTCAGGATGGTCATCAGCCGGGGGAGTTTCTCCGGGGCGGCTGAAGCGCTTGGAATATCGCAACCCGCCGTCAGTCTGCAGATAAGACAACTGGAGCAGGTGTTTCAGGTTCGGCTTATTGAGCGAACCAGCCGGGGAATAAAGCCCACGCCTGCTGGCATGACTCTCTCTGAGCATTCCACGAAAATTGATGCAGCCGTCGGCGCTGCTGTTGAATCAGTATCCCTGCATTCGGACGAAATCACTGGCACAGTTGTTGTCGGGACAGGCGCAACGGCCTGCATTCACCTGCTGCCGCCTTTACTGCAACAGTTGCGACTCCGCCATCCTCTGTTGAAAGTGGATGTTCGCACAGGCAATACCTCAGATATCGTGCGGGGCGTGGAAGAAAATCGTATCGATATTGGTCTGGTTACACTACCGGCAGCAGGCAAATGCCTGAGCGTTAGCCCGCTGGGCACGGATGAGTTTGTGGTGATCATGGAAAAAGATCTCTCCGGGCGGAGCGCAAAAGCGCTTTCTCCGGACGACCTGTTGCCGCTGCCATTGATTATCTTTGAGCCCGGAAGCGGAACCCGTTCCCTGATCGATGAGTGGTTCCGCGATGCCGGATATGCTGCCCGCCCAGTAATGGAACTTGGCAGTATTGAAGCCATTAAACGGATGGTTCGTGCTGGGCTGGGTTACAGTATCGTTCCTCGCATGGCAGTCGACGTCATGGAAGAACGAGAGGGGCTTAGCCTGCATTCAATGGTCCCCCCACATTATCGCACTCTCGGAACGATCATGCGGGAGGACAGGATTGTCAGCAGAGGGATCAACGAGGTATTGAAACAGTTACACTGTGTTTTCGCCAAAGATAAGCACTAGTCTTGTATGTTTTTACCCAAACAATAAGCTATGGACACCAAAATGGATTTCTCCCCTCTACTGCACGCCTTAGCCGCCTTAACCCTCCAGTGCCTCTGCGGCCTCAGACTGGGCAAATGGGGCATCGGCGGAGCAATGGGCTGTCTGTGGTTTATCGCCCGGGAACAGACTCAGGCGGAATACCGCTGGATCGCCCTGTTTGGTCACGGCAAGCGCGCCAACATGCCGTGGTGGGGCGGGTTTGACTGCCAGGTCTGGAACCTGGCCAGCCTGCTCGACTGGCTGGTGCCGGTCGTGGCCTGCACAGCCGTCTGGCTTGTTGCGCGTTATCGGTCTTCGTCCGCCAGCTCAAACCTCGTTTAACCTTCATTTATCTTGCTCATGCTAACCTGGTCAGGATCCGCAGCCCGGTATGGATTACCGGGTCCGTAGATATCAAAATACAAATCTATCCATGCAAGCATTTACCGCCAGTCTCTGGCGGTTTTTTTTGTCTTTCGCTCAACATGAATTTTTTTCATCACCCATGAATTTTTCTCGTTTGCCGGGAGGCGGGCGCTGTGACATCTTTTGGACATATAGCCATCCAGAAGTCTAAAGTTCACATAATGAATTATCACTGTCGGCAATTACCTGGCGACAGTTAAAGGAGATAAGCATGCAGCGACAACACGCCCCGAACCGCGCCGATGTGGTAGGCAGTTTCTTACGTCCCGACGCCATCAAACAGGCGCGGGTGAAATTTGCCAGCGGTGAGATCGACGCGCAGCAGCTGCGTGCGGTAGAAGACGAGGCGATTCGCCATGTGGTGGAGCAGCAATGCGCTTGTGGCCTGCAGGTGGTGACTGACGGTGAGTTCCGCCGCGCCTGGTGGCATTTTGATTTCTTCGATGGCCTGCAGGGCGTAGAGCGTTACGACTCGAACCAGGGGATCCAGTTCAACGGCGTGCAGACCAAAGCCCACGGCGTGCGCGTCACCGGCAAGCTGGGGTTCGGTAGCCATCCGATGCTGGACGACTTCCGCTATCTGCAGAGCGTCAGCGGCAACGCCCAGCCGAAGATGACCATCCCGAGCCCGAGCGTGCTGCACTTCCGCGGCGGGCGTAAGGATATCGACGCCACGGTCTATCCGGATCTGGATGTTTACTTTGATGACCTGGCGCAAACCTGGCGCGATGCGATCCATGCTTTCTACAACGCCGGTTGTCGCAACCTGCAGCTGGACGACACCGTCTGGGCCTACCTCTGCTCGGACGATCAGCGCCGCCAGATCCGCGAGCGCGGAGATGACCCGGACCAGCTGGCGCGCACCTATGCTCGCGTGCTGAATAAGGCCCTGGAAGGCAAGCCGGACGATCTGACCATCGGGCTGCACGTCTGTCGCGGTAACTTCCGCTCGACCTGGATCTCCGAGGGGGGCTACGAGCCGGTGGCCGAAATCCTGTTTGGCACCGTTAACGTTGATGCCTTCTTCCTCGAATACGACAACGATCGCAGCGGCGACTTTGCCCCGTTACGCTTTGTCCGTCCGGGCAAACAGCAGGTGGTACTGGGCCTGATCACCACCAAAAGCGGCGAGCTGGAGAACCCGGAAGGGGTGAAAGCGCGTCTGGAAGAGGCGGCGAAGTATGTGGCGAAAGAGCAGATCTGCCTCAGCCCGCAGTGCGGCTTTGCCTCCACCGAGGAGGGCAACGCCCTGACCGAAGCCCAGCAGTGGGATAAGGTTCGCCTGGTCACGCAAATCGCCAGCGAAGTCTGGTAAGTGCTTATCCACAGCGTTGCATTAATTAAGTGCAACGCTGTGCCATTCTGATCCGCCCCTGCGTGTAAAACCCTCTCCAGCCCCCTGATCCGGCTGCTTTTTCATTCTGGCATCCTTTTTGCTCTGACTAATCCTGAATGCTTTTTCTGCGTCCACGCCGTAACGGACGATTTCGCACAGCGTTGTTTTTCAGGAGTGAAAATTATGCATCGTCGTACCTTAATCAAAGCCTTTGCTTTATCGGCCTCCGTGGTGGCCATGGGGATGAGTTTCAGCGTGCAGGCAGCCGACACCATCAAGATTGGCATCATGCACTCGCTCTCCGGCACGATGGCGATTTCCGAAACGCCGCTGAAAGACGTGGCGCTAATGACCATCGACGAGATCAACGCCAAAGGTGGGGTTCTGGGCAAAAAACTGGAGCCGGTGGTGGTGGATCCCGCCTCCAACTGGCCGCTGTTTGCCGAGAAAGCCCGTCAGCTGTTGAGCCAGGATAAGGTGGCGGCGGTCTTTGGCTGCTGGACCTCGGTGTCGCGCAAATCGGTGTTGCCGGTGTTTGAGGAGCTGAACGGTCTGCTGTTCTACCCGGTGCAGTACGAAGGGGAAGAGATGTCACCGAACGTCTTCTACACCGGGGCCGCACCTAACCAGCAGGCCATCCCGGCGGTGGAGTACCTGATGAGCGAAGACGGCGGCGAAGCGAAACGCTTCTTCCTGTTGGGCACTGACTACGTTTACCCGCGCACCACCAACAAAATTCTCCGCGCTTTCCTGCACTCGAAAGGCGTTCAGGATAAAGACATCGAAGAGGTCTACACCCCGTTCGGCCATAGCGATTACCAGACTATCGTCGCCAGCATCAAGAAATTCTCTGCCGCAGGCAAAACCGCGGTGGTCTCCACCATCAACGGCGATTCCAACGTGCCGTTCTACAAAGAGCTGGCGAACCAGGGCGTAAAAGCCACCGATGTGCCGGTCGTCGCCTTCTCGGTGGGTGAAGAGGAGCTGCGCGGCATCGATACCAAACCGCTGGTGGGCAACCTGGCGGCGTGGAACTACTTCGAGTCGGTGGATAACCCGGCCAACCAGACCTTCGTCGCCGCGTATAAAAACTGGGCTAAAACGCAGAAGCTGCCGAACGCCGGCACTGTAGTGACCAACGATCCAATGGAAGCCACCTACGTGGGGATCCACATGTGGGCCCAGGCGGTAGAGAAAGCGGGTACCACCGACGTGGATAAAGTGCGTGCCGCCATGGCCGGTCAGTCCTTCAAAGCGCCGTCGGGCTTCACCCTGACCATGGATGCCACCAACCACCACCTGCATAAGCCGGTGATGATTGGCGAGATCGAGGGTAATGGCCAGTTCAACGTCGTGTGGCAGACCGAAGCCCCGGTGCGTGCCCAGCCGTGGAGCCCGTACATCGCCGGGAATGACAAAAAGCCCGACACCCCGATCAAAACCGCCAGCAACTGAATCCGGATCATAAAGAGGTAAAGCCATGAACGTCATGCGCATGATCTTCGCTCTCGTATGGCTTGCCGGACTGCTGCCAGGGATGGCACAGGCAACGGACGCCGATAACTTTGTCGCTGCCAGCCGCAGCCAGCAGGCGGTACTGCTCGAGCAGTGGGCCGCCGCACCCGATCCCGCCCGACTGGCGCTGCTGCGCGCCTTGCAGCAGGAAAATGTCTTTGTCGATAGCCATAAACAGGCCTTCACCCGGGAAAACGGCGCCTTAACCGCTCTCGGTGAAGCCGCCCAGCCCGAGGGGGCCACCAAAGCCGTGCGGCTCACCAACCGCCTGCGGGTGCTGGCCGCCACGGCGCTCGCCACCCATCAGCTGACAGGTGACAGCGTCACTGAAAGGCTGGCGGCGGCGAAACAGCTCCAGCGCGATCCCCAGCCGCAGATGTTGCCTTTTTTACAGCGTCAGCTGGCAAGCGAGAGCGATGACGCGGTGCGTCAGGTGCTGAGCCTGGCCGTCGCCAGCCTGCAACTGACCAGCACCCAGCCAGCGGTGCGCCAGCAGGCCGTCACGCTGCTGGGCGAGTCGAGCGATCCGGAGGTGCAGTCCCGACTGCTGCCATATACCCATGTGCAGACCGAGCCGGACGCTGGCGTGCGGGAAGCCGCCGCGGAAAGCCTGCGCCAGATCCAACACCGTCAGACCATCAGCGACCTGCTGGGCCAGGCGTTTATGGGTCTGTCGCTGGGCTCCATTCTGCTGCTGGCCGCGCTCGGCCTGGCGATCACCTACGGCCTGCTGGGGGTGATCAACATGGCCCACGGCGAAATGCTGATGCTCGGGGCCTACGCCACCTGGATGGTGCAGCAGGCGATGGCGCAGTTTACCCCGCAGTGGCTCACCTTCTACCCTCTGGTGGCGCTGCCGGTGGCGTTCGCGCTTACCGCAGGCGTAGGCATGGCGCTGGAACGCACGGTGATCCGCCACCTCTATGGCCGTCCACTGGAAACATTGCTGGCGACCTGGGGTATCAGCCTGATGCTGATCCAGCTGGTGCGCATGATCTTCGGGGCGCAAAACCTTGAGGTCGCTAACCCGGCGTGGCTCTCCGGCGGCGTGCAGGTCTATGCCAGCCTGATCCTGCCGTGGAATCGGCTGGTGGTGTTGGGCTTTGTGTTGCTGGTGCTCTTTTTCACCTGGCTGATCCTCAACAAAACCCGGCTGGGGCTCAACGTGCGGGCGGTGACGCAAAACCGCAGCATGGCAGCCTGCTGCGGGGTGCCCACCGGACGCGTCGATATGCTGGCCTTCGGGCTGGGTTCCGGCATTGCCGGTCTCGGCGGGGTGGCGCTGTCGCAGCTGGGCAACGTCGGGCCGGAGCTGGGCCAGGGCTATATCATCGACTCCTTCCTGGTGGTGGTGCTCGGCGGCGTGGGTCAACTGGCCGGCAGCGTGGCAGCCGCCTTTGGGCTGGGGATTTTCAATAAGATCCTCGAGCCGCAGATGGGGGCCGTACTCGGCAAAATCGTGATTCTGGTGGCGATCATTCTGTTTATTCAGAAACGTCCTCAGGGCTTGTTTGCACTGAAAGGGAGGGTAATCGACTGATGAGCCAGCCACTGACCTTAACCCTGGCGCGGAGAGCGCCGCGCAGCGTACCGATACTCCTCGGCCTGCTTCTCGCCGCACTGCTGGTGCTGCCGTTTCTGGCCCTGCTGCCCGCCACCCATCCGCTGGCGGTCTCCACCTGGATGCTGACCCTGGTGGGCAAAATCCTCTGCTATGCGATTGTCGCCGTAGCGCTGGATCTGGTCTGGGGCTACGCCGGCATGTTGTCTCTGGGCCATGGCCTGTTCTTTGCCCTCGGCGGCTACGCGATGGGGATGTACTTGATGCGCCAGGCTGCGGGCGACGGGCTCCCGGCCTTTATGTCGTTTCTCTCCTGGAGCGAGCTGCCCTGGTTCTGGTGGGGCACCCAGCATTTTGCCTGGGCGCTGGTGCTGATCGTGATGGTCCCCGGCCTGCTGGCGCTGCTGTTCGGCTGGTTTGCCTTCCGCTCAAAAATCAAAGGGGTCTATTTCTCGATCATGACCCAGGCGCTGACCTTCGCCGGGATGCTGCTGTTCTTCCGCAATGAAACCGGCTTTGGCGGCAACAACGGCTTTACCGGCTTTACCACGCTGCTGGGCTTCCCGGTCACCGCCACCTCGACGCGCATCGCCCTGTTTATTGCCACCGTGCTGCTGCTGGCGGCGTCGCTGGGAGTGGGTTACGCGCTGGCAAAAAGTAAGTTTGGCCGCATTCTGACCGCGGTGCGCGACGCGGAAAACCGGTTGACCTTCTGCGGCTACGATCCCCGCGGGTTTAAGCTGCTGGTCTGGACCCTATCCGCAGTGCTGTGCGGGCTGGCCGGGGCGCTGTACGTTCCGCAGGTGGGGATCATCAACCCCGGCGAGATGTCGCCGACTAACTCCATCGAAGCGGCAATCTGGGTGGCGCTTGGCGGACGCGGCACGCTGATCGGTCCGGTGATGGGCGCCGCGCTGGTCAATGGGGCAAAAAGCTTTTTCACCGTGGCGATGCCGGAGTACTGGCAGCTGTTCCTCGGGCTGATCTTTATCGCGGTCACGCTGTTCTTACCCCGCGGCGTAACGGGACTGTTCCGCAAAGGAGACCAGTAATGAGCGAGCAATTATTTACCCGCCAGCTGCCCGGGGATCGCTACCGCGACCAGACCGACCCGGTGCTGCAGCTGGAAGGAATTAACGTCAGCTTTGACGGTTTTAAGGCGTTGACCGATCTGTCGCTCAATATCGGCGTAGGCGAGCTGCGCTGCGTGATCGGCCCCAACGGCGCGGGAAAAACCACGCTGATGGATGTCATCACCGGCAAAACGCGGCCCCAGAGCGGGCGGGCGATATACGATCAGTCCACCGATCTCACCACCCTCGATTCGATCGCCATTGCCCGCCAGGGCATCGGGCGCAAGTTTCAGAAGCCGACGGTGTTTGAGGCCCTGACGGTGTGGGAGAACCTCGAGCTGGCGATGAAGGGGGATAAATCGGTGTGGGCCAGCCTGCGTGCCCGGCTGAGCAGCGAGCAGGGGGACAGGATCAACGAGATGCTGAGCCTGCTGCGCCTCGGCGCGGAGCGGCATCGCCGGGCGGGGTTGCTGTCGCACGGTCAGAAGCAGTTTCTCGAGATCGGCATGCTGCTGGTGCAGGAGCCGCATCTACTGCTGCTCGACGAACCGGCCGCCGGGATGACCGACGCTGAAACCGAGTACACCGCCGAACTGTTTCGCACTCTGGCGGGGAAGCACTCGTTGATGGTGGTGGAGCATGACATGGGTTTTGTCGAAACCATTGCCGATCACGTCACCGTTCTGCATCAGGGCCGGGTGCTGGCTGAGGGCTCGCTGCGCGAGGTTCAGGCCAACGAGCAGGTGATTGAAGTCTATCTCGGACGCTAAGGAGCGCGGATGCTACAGGTTAACGAACTGAATCAGTATTACGGCGGGAGCCACATCCTGCGCGGGGTCAGCTTCGAGGCGCTGCCCGGAGAAATCACCTGCCTGCTCGGGCGTAACGGGGTGGGCAAAACCACGCTGCTGAAATGCCTGATGGGGCTGATCCCGGCCCGCAACGGGGAGATCCTCTGGCAGGGCAAACCCATTACCCACGCCAGACCACATCAGCGGGTGCAGGCGGGGGTGGCCTATGTGCCTCAGGGGCGGGAGATCTTTCCCCGCCTGACGGTGGAGGAGAATCTGCTGCTCGGGCTGTCGCGTTTTCCGGCGCGCGAGGCGAAGCAGGTGCCGGAGGAGATCTGGCAACTGTTTCCGGTATTGCAGGAGATGAAGCAGCGCCGGGGGGGCGATCTCTCGGGTGGGCAACAGCAGCAGCTGGCGATTGGCCGGGCGCTGGCGAGCCGTCCTCAGCTGTTAATTCTTGATGAGCCGACGGAGGGGATCCAGCCGTCGGTGATTAAGGAGATTGGTCAGGTGATCCGCCAGCTGGCGAATCGGGGCGACATGGCGATCCTGCTGGTAGAGCAGTTTTACGACTTCGCCGCCGAGCTGGCCGACAGCTATCTGCTGATGTCCCGGGGCAGCATCATCCAGCGCGGCCGCGGGGAAAATATGGAACAGGAGGGCGTTCGCGGCTTGGTGGCAATATAACGGGGTTGTTTTGCGGTATGTTATAATATAACATCCAAAACTCTTTAAAATGGAGTGAGGACGTTATCTTGGCAGGACCTATTGGTAAATATGCAATGACTCTGGGGGCGCTGCTGGTCAGCGGCCAGCTGTATGCCCACTCGCACGGCCATCAGATGACCGAGGCGGAACAAAAAGCGGCCAACGGCGTGTTTGACGACAAAGAGGTGAAGGATCGGCCGCTCTCCAACTGGGACGGCGTCTGGCAGTCAGTCTATCCATTCCTGCTGAGCGGCGATCTCGACCCGGTGTTCAAAAAGAAAGCTGAGAAAGACAGCAGCAAAACCTTTGACGAGGTGAAAGCCTATTATCGCACCGGCTACGCTACCGACGTGGAGACCATCGGCATTGAGAACAATGTGATGGAGTTCCACACCGGCAAAAACGTCAGCCGCTGTGAATATGTCTCTAACGGCTACAAGATCCTGACCTATGCCTCCGGCAAGAAGGGCGTGCGTTACCTGTTTGAATGTAAGGATGCCAGTAGCAAGGCACCGAAGTTTGTCCAGTTCAGCGACCACACCATCGGCCCGCGCCAGTCTGCCCATTTCCATATCTTTATGGGCAACACCTCCCACGAGGCGTTATTAAAAGAGATGGATAACTGGCCGACCTATTATCCAAACGAAATGTATAAAAAGCAGGTGGTAGAGGAGATGCTGCACCATTAATTCGGTGCGGCCTGTGCGCCGGGTGGCGGCTATGCCTTACCCGGCCTACGGGTTTGTAGGCCCGTGCAAGCGAAGCGCCGCCGGGCACTGCTCTTAAGCTACACGAGGCATATCAACCCACGCCTTTACCCGCATTCCACGCAAAATCATCATCCACGCCAGCACAATGGCGACCATCATAATCACAAACAGCGACCAGTGCGGGAGGTGGGTCAGGATCAGCCCAGTGATCATCGGGTTAAAGGCCGCGCCCAGCCAGCCGAGCGCCTGAGCGGAGAAGTAGCTCGCTTTCATCCCCGGCGGGGCGATGTTGTCGATCAACATATATTCGCCCGGGGCATAGATGATTTCGCCAATGGTAAAGACCGCCGCGGCGAGCCCCCAGTAGACCAGGTTCTCCCCGGAGAGCATAAACCCGGCCAGACCGAGGACGAAGAACAGGGTGCCCAGGGTCATCAGCGGGCGGATGTTACGCGCCGACAGCTTGCGGCCAATGATGTACTGCAGCGACACCACCATCGCGGCATTCACCGGCAATACCACGGCCACCACATTCTGCGCGAAATCGCTGTCGTAATCCGCCGCCAGCACGTACTGAGAAATACAGCTGGCGAAGGAGCCGCCCACGTAGGAGGCCAGCAGCCCGGAGAGGGTATACCAGAATAGCGCCCGATCCCGCAGCAGCACCGACGGCTGCCACGGCACCGGGGCCTGTTCGCTGTCTGCCACCACGCTCTTCTGCACATAAACCTGAATGAGCACCAGCGGTAAGGCGGCGCAGAAGGCCGCCATCCAGAAGGGCAACTGCAGGCTGTACATCATCAGCAGGGTGCTTAACGGTGGCCCGATGGTCCAGCCAATGTTGAGAAAGCTGTAGTTAAGCGAAAATACCCGCGCCTTTTCCGCCGGGTTCAGCACATCGGAAAACCAGGCTTTCAGCACCGTGGAGAAGATCGAATAAGCGCAGTTGATCAGCGCGAAGGCCAGCACCACCAGCACCACGTTGTCCACCAGCGGGATCGCCAGAAAGCCCAGCGCCACCGCCGTAATGGCGATCAGCATGTAGCGTTTTTTATCGAACTTGTCGGCCAGGATGCCAAAGCCCAGGCTGAAAACCACCCCGATAGTCAGCGCCACCGTCAGGGCATAACCAATATTCTCCACGCTCATGTTGTAGACGCGGGTGAGATAGATGGTCATAAACGGCAACGTCGCGCCGCGCCCAATGGTGAGTAACAGCGACGACGCCAGCAGCGCTGCCGTTGAGCGCCTGAGTGATGATTTCATTTTCCTGCCCGACAATTGCGTGTGAATTTTTTGTTATGTCTTATCAGGATTATCACGGCATAAGAGGCTTGTATAGCTCCAAATTTATCCCTAAGTGCTTCGCCTGACTGCCAGAATTAATGATCTGTTCCTCGGCGTTTTTTTTCGTTACTTTGAAGAGTGTTTACAAAAATTTAATAAACAGGGGCAGGGTATGACACGCAAAGACGGGCTGCTGGCATTGCTGGTGGTGGTGGTTTGGGGGCTGAATTTTGTGGTGATCAAAGTCGGATTGCACAACATGCCGCCGCTGATGCTGGCCGGTTTACGCTTTCTGCTGGTGGCCTTCCCGGCGCTGTTTTTTGTCGCCCGCCCGAAAATCCCGTTTCGTTTGCTGCTCGGCTATGGCCTGACCATCAGCTTCGGTCAGTTTGCCTTTCTGTTCTGCGCCATTAATTTCGGCATGCCCGCCGGGCTGGCGTCGCTGGTGCTGCAGGCTCAGGCCTTCTTCACCATCATCCTCGGGGCGCTGGTGTTTGGCGAGCGTCTGCAGGGCAAACAGCTGGCAGGGATTGCCCTCGCGGTGGTCGGCGTGCTGGTGCTGGCTGAAGCCAGCCTCAACGGGCAGCACGTCGCGCTGCTGGGCTTTTTACTGACCCTGGCGGCGGCCTTCTGTTGGGCCAGCGGCAATATCTTCAACAAAAAGATCATGCAGCTTGAGACGCGTCCAGCGGTGATGTCCCTGGTGGTGTGGAGCGCCCTGATCCCGATAGTGCCCTTTATGGCGGCGTCATATCTGCTGGATGGCCCGACGGTGATGCTGCATAGCCTGGTCACCCTCGATCTGACTACTGTGCTGTCGCTTTTCTATCTGGCCTTTGTCGCCACCATTGTTGGTTACGGCATCTGGGGGGCATTGCTCGGTCGCTACGAAACCTGGCGGGTGGCACCGCTGTCGCTGTTGGTCCCGGTAGTGGGCATCGCCAGTGCGGCGTTCTTGCTGGATGAAAAACTGGGCGCGTTGCAGCTGGTGGGGGCGCTGCTGGTGATGGCCGGGCTCTATATTAACGTCTTCGGCCTGCGGGTGCGTCGGGCGGCACGGGTCAAAGGGTAAAAAAAGCCCCGCACGGGCGGGGCCAAAACGAATCAGACGCCCTGATTGTAATAGGGCACGCCTAATTCGTCGGATTTGTCGCTGCCTGCGCCCATATGGTTAAAATCGTGGGGCGACTGGCCATTAGCCGTTGGCAGGATCATGGTGTCGCGGCTGTTCTGCGGCGAAACACCTGGCGTTTGCTCCGCAAAACTCTGGCCGGAGACCAGCACCAGGGCGGTGAAAACAGCGGAAGCGAATAATTTCATAATTTCCTCGATACGTCTTAGAGCCTATCCCATTAGGCTATTTTATTTGCCATTTTGAACCTGGGCAGTGCTCACAATCCTCACGTACTTAAAGTACGCTCCGGTTGTTCCGTGCTGTCCGTGTTCAAACTGTCTGCAACAATTACGCCTACTGGGATAGCCTAAAATACAGGCGATTAGCAGTTACAGTGATTGATCGGAAGCAGATACCGGGATTCCCCGCGCATATTGGTGATGCGATATTTATGCGGTGGAACGTCGAAGTAGTTTTTGAACGTGCGGGTCAGGGTCTGCTGCGATTCAAACCCGTAACGCTCAGCCAGATACAGGATCGGCTCGTTACTTTCCTTCAGCTTCTGTGCGATTTCCGTTAATTTGCGGCTGCGGATGTACTGGCCTAATGAGTGGCCGGTCTCTTTTTTAAACATCCGTTGCAGGTGCCATTTTGAGTAACCTGAACGCTCAGACACTTTCTCAAGCGAGAGCGGTGACTCCAGGTTATCTTCGATCCAGCCCAAAATGCTATGAATAGTGATGGCGTCAGTATTGCGTCTGGACATCGTCATACCTCTTTCTGTTTACGGCAGGATCTTCTTAAGCAAGTGCTCAAGCGTTGCCACTTCGTCCGCCGTTAAGTTTTTTGTTAGTTCCTGGTGCAGTTTTTGTCCTACTAATTGATGACATTGTTCACACATTGCCGCGCCGTCGCTGGTCAGTTGCACCAGTACGCCGCGTTTGTCATTCGGGTTCGGGCGGCGTTCAATCCACCCTTTGCAGACCAGACGATCCATCATGCGCGTCAGCGCACCGAGGTCGACAGACAGGATCTTCTTCAGCTCAACCGGGGTGATACACACTTCGCAGCGCACAGAACAGAGCACTTTAAACTGGGTTGCGGTGATATCCAGCGGTGACAGATAGTCATTGAGCAGGCGGTCTTTCTTTTGGTTAACCATATAGATAAGCCGACCCAGCGGAATGATTTCGTTGAAGAGGTCACTGGTGCTTTTCACAATGGTTGCCCTGGCAAGTAGTTTAATCACGGCAGATATTATTGCTCAGGCAACTATAAGTCAACTGAATGCATAAGCTTATGACACGATTTGCTAAAGCGATTCAGATCACATTTTTGTCCGCTTCACGGATCGTCATATCACTGGGGTAAATTGATTGCGGAGCGAAAATAATACTTACGATGTGAGCATGGTTGTTACGGTCGTTTTAACCCTATACTTGGCTGGTAAAATTTTGCTAAGGACAACTCTATAAAATGGTTGATTTATTTAAAGCAATTGGCCTTGGGCTGGTGGTGTTGCTGCCGCTGGCAAACCCGTTAACCACGGTTGCGCTTTTCCTCGGCCTCGCGGGCGACATGAACCGTGAACAGCGTAATCATCAGTCGCTGATGGCCTCCGTTTACGTCTTCGCGATCATGATGGTGGCGTACTACGCCGGGCAGTTGGTCATGAACACCTTCGGGATCTCCATTCCCGGGCTGCGCATTGCGGGTGGTCTGATCGTGGCGTTTATCGGTTTCAGGATGCTCTTCCCGGCCCCGAAATCACCGGATGCTGCTGACGCCCAGGACGCGCTGGAAGACAAGCAGGGCAGACCGGCCCCGAACATCGCCTTCGTGCCGCTGGCGATGCCAAGCACTGCGGGCCCGGGGACCATTGCGATGATCATCAGCTCCGCTTCGACGGTGCGCAGTGGCTCTGATTTCCCGGAGTGGGTGGTGATGATTGCCCCGCCGCTGATTTTTGCCATTATCGGCGTGATCCTGTGGGGCTGTCTGCGTAGCTCGGGCGCGATTATGCGCTGGGTGGGCAAAGACGGTATCGAAGCGATCTCCCGTCTGATGGGTTTCCTGCTGGTCTGTATGGGCGTGCAGTTTATTATTAACGGCGTGCTGGAAATTATTCAAACCTACCCTAACTAACAAAGCCGGGTGGCGCGCTGCCACCCGGTCACTTCTTTAGCCGTGATGGGGCTGCTCTTCCAGAGCGACAGGCCATTTCCTGAAGATCAGCACCGACCAGATTAACGCCGCCAGCGCCGGGATCGCCCCCAGATAGCCAATCGACGCCATCGACAGATGCAGGATCACCTGATTCCCCACCAGCGCGCCTGCGCCAATCCCCAGATTGAAAATCCCGGAGAAGAGGGCCATCGCCACGTCCGTGGCATCCGGCGCCAGGGCCAGCACTTTCACCTGCATCCCAAGGCCGATAATCATAATCGCCACACCCCAGACGACGCTCAACAGCGCGAGACTGGTCTCGCTACCCGAGGCGGGCAGCAGCAGCAGCAGACACCCCAGCAGCAGAGCAATAGCGCTGCTCACCAGCAGCGAGGCGTGACGGTTGCCGAGCTTACCAAACAGCAGGCTGCCGATAATCCCCGCGCCACCTAACAGCAACAACAGTATCGTGGCGAAGCTGGCGCTGAACCCGGCGATGGTCTGCACAAACGGCTCGATATAGCTGTAGGCGGTGTAGTGCGCGGTGACCACGACCACCGTCAGCAGATAGAGGCTCATCAGCGCCGGACGACGCATCAGCAGCGGCAGGCTTTTCAGCGATCCGGAGTGCTCGCTCGGCAGTTTCGGTAACAGCTTGATCAGGCACAGCAGGGTGAACAGCGCCCCGAGCCCGATAACGAAAAAGGTGGTGCGCCAGCCGAACAGCTGCCCAACGATGCGCCCGATCGGCAGTCCGAGCACCATCGCCAGCGCGGTGCCGGTAGCCAGCAGGCTCAGCGCCTGGGCGCGCTTCCCGGCGGGGGCCAGGCGGATCGCCAGCGAGGCGGTTATCGACCAGAAAATGGCGTGCGCAAAGGCAATCCCGATCCGGCTAATGACCAGCACCGTGAAGTTCCACGCCAGGAACGACAGCACATGGCTGGCAATAAACAGGACAAACAGCCCGATCAGCAGCTTGCGCCGCTCCATCTGGCTGGTGAGCAGCATAAAGGGTAACGACATCATCGCCACCACCCAGGCATAGATGGTGAGCATGATCCCCACCTGCGCGGTCTCCATGCCGAAGCTGCTGGCGATATCCGACAGCAGGCCGACGGGAACAAATTCAGTGGTGTTAAAGATGAAGGCGGCAACGGCGAGCGTGACCACGCGTAGCCACGCGACCCTGCGGGAAACGGTGTGAGTTGTCATGGAGATGTCCGGGAGTCGTTACGTCAATGAGGTGGGACGATCTTAAAACCTTCCCTGGTGGAAATACAATCGTTTTGTGATCTGGATCTCACTCCGTCCTAAAACTAATCGCTGGTGAAACCGGCTATTTTCCATAAATATAGGATGCAACATAACGTTAACAGTGGGTCAGGCGATGCAGGAAATTGAGTTTTATCTGGTGGATGCGTTCAGTGAGGTCTCGTTTGGCGGCAACCCGGCGGCAGTTTGTCCATTGCCGGAATGGCTGCCGGACGAGACGCTGCTGCGCATGACGCGGGAGCACAACCAGTCCGAGACTGCCTTTTTTGTGCGCCACAAGGGCGGCATCGAGCTGCGCTGGTTCACCACGAACGGCGAGGTCAACCTCTGCGGTCATGCCACGCTGGCGACCGCCTGGGTACTGTTTAACGAGCTGGACTATCCCGACGTCCGGATCCATTTTGATACCGCCTCCGGCAGGCTGACCGTCACCCGCGAGGGCGACTGGCTGACCCTCGATTTCCCTGCCTGCCCGAGCGAGCCGCAGACCCCGCCGCCAGAGATGCTTGCCGCGCTAGGGGTCCAGGACTACGTCGAAGCCCGCAAAGGGCGCGCCTGGGTGATTGTGCTGGAGAGTCGTGAGCAAGTTGAGGCGGTCACGCCGGATATCAATGCCATGACCCCCGGCGAGCATAAGGTGTCGATCACTGCCCGCGGTGAAGGCGAATACGATTTCGTCAGCCGCTTTTTCTCCCCGGGCGCGGCCCTGTGGGAAGATCCGGTCACCGGCTCGGCTCACACTATGCTGATCCCATACTGGAGTGAAAAGTTAAATAAAACGTCGCTCTTCGCCCGGCAGGTTTCTGCCCGCGGTGGCGATGTGCGCTGTGAACTGAAAGGCGACCGGGTATTAATGAGCGGCAGGGCATCGCTGTATATGAAAGGTCATCTGTTTTTACGCTAACGATAAGGGTTAACCCAATGAAAGAAATTGAATTTTATCTGGTCGATGCGTTTAGCGACCGCGCGTTTGGTGGGAATCCTGCAGCCGTTTGCCCGCTCGAGGAGTGGCTGCCGGATGACGTGCTGTTAAAGATGGCCCAGCAGCATAACCAGTCGGAGACCGCGTTTTTCGTGCGCACCGATGCGGGTTTTGAGCTGCGCTGGTTTACGACGCAGTACGAGATTAACCTCTGTGGTCACGCCACGCTCGCCAGCGCCCATGTGATTTTTGAGTATCTCGATTATCCGCACACCGAGATTGTCTTCTCCACACGCTTTGTCGGCGACCTTAAAGTCACCCGCAGCGGTGACTGGCTGACCCTGAACTTCCCGGCGTGGAGCAGCGAGGTGGTAGACAACCCACCTGCATTACTGTTCAGCACTCTGGGCATCACCGGGGCCAAAGAGGTACGGGCAGGGCGCGACTACATGGTGGTGCTGGAAAACCAGCAGCAGGTTGAGGCGTTGACGCCGGATATCGACGGCATGATGCCGCTGGATAAGATGGTCTGTGTCACCGCTCCGGGGGATGAGTATGACTTTGTCAGCCGCTTCTTCTGCCCGGGCGAGTCGGTGGCGGAAGATCCGGTCACCGGCTCAGCCCACAGCATGCTGATCCCGTACTGGAGCGAGAAGCTGGGTAAAACGGCGATGCAGGCGCGGCAGGTCTCCCCCCGCGGCGGCGATCTCCGCTGCGAGCTGAAGGGCGACCGGGTATTGATTGGCGGCCAGGCAGCGCTTTATCTTAAGGGCACCGTGTTCCTGCGGAGGTAAAAGCAAAACGGCAACCGAAGGTTGTCGTTTTTAGTGTTTGCTCCCTCTCCCTGTGGGAGAGGGTCGGGGTGAGGGCATCAGGCCGCACATTCACCCCAACGACGCCCCACCGCACAGCACCAGTTCCTGCCCGGTGATGGGTGCGGCCTCGGCGCTCAGGAGATAGTTCACCATCGCCGCCACCTCTTCCGGGGCGATCAGCCTCCCCATTGGCGGCACGTTTGGCGGTGATGTCTCACGTCCTGGCGCACTCAGCATCGGTGTTGCCGTCGCTCCCGGGGCCACCACGTTGGCGGTGATCCCGCGCGGGGCCAGCTCGGCTGCCCAGCTGCGTACCATGCCCACCAGCGCCGCTTTGGTCGCCACATACTGCGAACGCCTAGCGGCACCCCGTGAGGTACGACTCCCGATCGCCACCAGCCGTCCGCCCGCTGTCATCCGCGGGGCAAAATGGTTGAACAGGATCTCCGCGGCATGAATATGCAGCCCCCATAGCCGGGCGCTGACCGCCGGGTCCAGCTCGCCGAGCGGGGCAGCCGCCATCATGCCAGCGGCATGCACTATCGCCTGTGGCACCGGTAGGGTATTCAGCGCGGCTGCGAGCGTGACACTGTCACTCAGATCTACGCTTACACTGGTAAAATTCGGATGTCCGCACTCCACTCCGCGTCGGCTTAACCCCGTCACCTGCCAGCCTTCTGCCAGCAGGCGGGTGACGATAGCTTCGCCAATCCCCGAACTGGCCCCGGTGATAATCGCATGGCGCATATCACACCTCCAGCAGGGCGCGCGGCACCTTGAACACCGCCTTGCGCACGGTCATAGGTTGGTTAACGGCACACAGCGCCTGATGCGGCTCCCCGGGCAGAAACACCGCGAAATCACCGGGCTTCAGGGTGATGCTCACCGGGTGCACCGCGCCAGGAGCAATAAACAGATCCGGTTTGCGCTCTTCGTCGCCAGGTTGCGCGACAGACTGCATCCCGGCGCGGATCGTCTCCTCTCCCGTCAGCACCACCTGAATATCGGCCCACTGATGGTGATACTCGGTATGCCGCTCGGCAAGTGGCTGGGTCTGCGCCGGGCCGATATGACAGAACCACGGGCAGCCCTCGGGCTGCCAGCGTCCATCGTCCCGGGCGGACAGCGCCGTAAGCGTACAGTCGGCGCGATCGAGGATCTGCCGCAGCACAGGCGGGAGCCCGGCCAGCGGCAGGGCATTAAGATGACCAATAATCACTGCTGCGCCTCCTTTACCCACTCCGGCGACACGCGCACATACTTGATCGCCTGACGGAACCAGGTATAGGCGATATGCAGCGACCCGTCGGCACCCTGTTTGATGCTCGGATAGGAGAACTCGCGGTTGAGTTTCTCCAGCGAGTTGTTGGTCATGCAGTAGCCGTCGCCCTCATCGAGGTTGCGCTGCCAGGCCCAGCTTTTGCCGCCGTCAACAGAGATGGCCACCGTCATCGGCGCGCGCGGTGCACCCCAGAAAGCGGCGCGACCGTCCTTCACTTCCGGCTCTTTGCGCCCGTCGCCGTCGTCGATTTCGTCATACAGCGAGGCGCGACGCTCCAGCGCACCCGCTGCGCTCATGTGGTTGAACACCAGCGCCAGCTCGCCGCTCGCAAGGGTGGTGACCTGAATCGACGAGTTGTTGTTCGGCAGTTCGGTCGGTTCCGGCACCGACCAGCTTTCGCCGTTGTCCAGCGACTGGCTGATATAGATATTGTCCGCCCAGCGGCTGCGGTACAGCGCCACCAGATGGCCGTTGTTCAGGGCGGTGATATTCATATGCACGCAGCCGAGGCTCTCCGGCACCTCGACGTCGCGCCAGCTTTTTCCCTGGTCTTCGGAAATTTTCACCGCGCTGATGTCGTCGTTACCCACCCATTTCTCGCCCGGCTGAGTGCGGCAGTAGAAGACCGGCAGTAGCCAGTTGCCGTTCTCCAGCACGGTAATCGGCTGGCGAATAAAGGTGCCAGGCTTATCCAGCAGGGTGGCGATCTCGCCCCAGCTGTTGCCCAGATCCTCAGACTTACGGTAGCGCACGATGGCGGTATCCTGATTGCCGGAGAGCTGCGCGGTCCACAGCAGCCACAGCACGTTGTCCGGGGCGAGGAACAGCACCGGGTTCTGCTCCGAGCGGCTGGCGTCGTCCGACAGCTTCACCGCCTCGCTCCACTGGTTGCTACCGGGAGCCAGACGTGATCCCCAGACCGAAATATCAGCGATCCCCTCCTGGGTGCCGCCAAACCAGACGCACATCAGGGAGCCATCCGGTAGCGGCAGCAGGTTGGCTGCATGATTCTGCGGGCAGGAAGAGGGCAGCATGGCCGTTTCCACGCGGGCATCCTGCGGCGTCGGGCGAACAATCCCGTCACAGGTTACGGTTACAGACATATCAGACTCCATTATGTTGAACAGGGGCAGGCGCTTTACGATCCGCTTTATTTGGGATCAGGCGGTCGAGAACCATAATCACCGCCGGGGTGATCAGCGCGATATACATATTGTTAATACCAAACGGGTCGCCCAGCAGATACCACACCGAGGTCACGACACAGGCGCCAATCAGGCCGGCATTCGCGCCGCGGGCACTTTTGAAGAACGGGGCATAGAAGGCGATCACTGCCACCACCGTAATCGACAGACGAATGGCGCGGGTGAAGAACGACAGCTTCAGCACCTCCGGTACCAGCAGAACGAAAATCAGCGGCAGGAAACCAATCAGCAGCGATATCCAGCGGGTCGCTTTAAATTCCTGCTCCGGGGTTGGGTTGCGGTAAGGCACGTAGAAATCTTTCACTACCAGCGAGGCAATAGCCAGCGCCACGGTACTGACGCTAACGAAAATCGAAGCCACAAGTGACGTTGTCACTAAACCGGCCAGCCACGGGTTCATGTCCTGCAGGAAGATTGGCATCGCGTACAGGCTGTCGATCTCCGGGTGCAGATATTTCGCCGCCACGCCAATCACCGCAATGGCCAGCGCAATCGGCAGGCAGAAGAAGAAGGCCACCCAGGTCGAACGTTTAGCCGATTTCACATCTTTAGTGGACGAAATCGCCTGAATCACAAACTGGGTACAGAAGATGGAGCCGATGGTGCCAATCAGCCAGGCAAAGATGGTGCTGGCCCCGATGTTGCCATCCCAGGTCCAGTAGTAAGAAGGCATCTGCTCAATCATTGGCGTAAAACCGCCGGTTTTGGAGAGCGCAAAGCCCATGATCACCAGGATGCCGAAATACTTGAGGGCGCTGTGCAGGAGCGTGACCCAGGCCACGCCCTTCATGCCGCCAAAGGCGAAGTAGAAGGTACTGACAATCGCGGTAATAAAGGCCGCGACCGGCAGGTTAACCTTCAGCACGGTGGAGATCGCCGCCGCACCTGAGACATAGTTGCCGACGTTCACCAGCAGCAGGGCGTAGATCATGATGATCGAGATGATGTTTTTAGTGCTGTTGCCGTACTTCTCGGCAATCGCCCCGGAGATGGTGATTTTGCCGGTGCTATAGATGCGCTTCACCAGCAGCAGGCCAAACAGCGGGAAACCAATGGCTGCGCCAATCACCGACCAGGAGGCGGCAAAACCATCCTCGAACGCCGCCTGCGCGGTACCGATGGTGGATTTGGCGCCGATGTACTCCGACATCAGCAAAATCCCGACGATAAACGCCGGCATTGCGCGGGAGCCTTCCATAAAATCGCCGGAGTTTTTACTGCGCAACCGGAAGGTCAGCCAGGTGGTAAACAGGATGTAGACAATCACAATGCCTACGATGATCAGGGTATCTTCAGCGGTAAAGTTGTTCATCTTTGCCTCTCTTCAGGGCGTAGGAAACCTGGGCGCCAGCGGCACCCGGTATTCTTATGGACGAAATCAAACGCCGGTTACTGCAGTGACGTTGTCACTATCTGGCGGATCTGTTCAGTCTGTTGCGCATCGAAAGCCACCGCGTAGCGGCTTTCACCCACCTCTTCGCCCATCACCTGCAGCGCCTTTTTCACAGCTGCCGGGGAGAAGGCCACGTTGTATAAACGGGTCCGCAGTTCAGTCACCCCTTCCTGCGCCTGACGCGAGCCGTCAATATCGCCCGCATGGAAACGCGCCCAGATGGCGTTGATTGCCTCCGGTGCGACGTTGGCCAGCCCGGAAATACAGGCGGAACAACCTTCGACAAAGCCCTGATGGATCAGCGAGTCCGGGCCGTTCAGCACGTCGAAACCGTCGATATCCTGGGCGGCCTTCAGGAAACCGCTCAGGCTCTCGTAGCTGCCCGCGCTGTCTTTAATCCCGATAATGTTCGGGTGCGAGGCCAGCACGCGCGCGGTCTGCGGCTCAATGGTATTGCCGGTTCGCGCCGGAATGTTGTACAGGAAGACCGGCACCGTCAGGGCATCGGCGATGGCGGTGTAATGGGTAATCAACTCCGCCTGCGTCAGGGGGACAAACCACGGGGTGATCACCGAAACGGCATCCACGCCCAGCGTTTCAACCTGCTTGCCGAGGCGAATGGTGGCCCGGGTGGAGATCTCCCCGATGTGCGCCACCACCGGCGCGCGTCCGGCGACTTCTTCCACGCAGGTGCGGGTGACGGCCACTTTTTCCTCTTCGGTCAGGACAAAGAACTCACCGTTGGTGCCGCCGCAGAAAATACCGTTACCCGCCGCGAGTTGGCGCTGGATCTGGCGTTTCAGGCCCGTCAGATGCAGACCGCCATCCTCGGTAAAGGGGGTGACGATCGCCGTCAGCACGCCTTCAATCTTGTTACGCATTTCTCACTCCTTCGATGTTTACATTTCGGGGAACAGGGTCTGGTAAATGCCCTGCACCTCGGCATGGCTGACCTGACGCGGGGCGTTGTTCATCAGGCGTTTAACGTTCAGGGCGGCATCGCTCAGGGAGGCGATGTCATCCCGCGGGACGCCCAGCGTTTCGAGGTTGTCCGGTAAATTCAGACGACGCACCAGGGCGGCAAACCACTCCACCAGCGCGTGAGATTTCTCTTCTGCCGACAGGGAGGTATCGGCACCCGGCACCAGATCCCAGACCTGAGCGAATTTTTCGATCGCGTTCGGGCGCACCACGCGCATGCAGGGCGCCAGCAGAATGGCGTTGGCTACCCCGTGCGGGAGGTGGTATTTGCCCCCCAGCGGATAAGAAAGGGCGTGCACCAGATGGGTACCGGCATGGGCAATGGCCACGCCGCCGTAGTACGAGGCCCACAGCATCTCCAGCTTCGCCGCCAGGTTGTGCGGCTCGGCGCAGGCGGTTTCGATGTTGTTCAGCAGTTTGCGCAGGCCAATCAGCGCCGCGTTATCGCTCACCGGATTCGCCACGGTGGCGGTAAAGCACTCGATCAGGTGGCACAGCGCGTCGATCCCGGTCGAAGAGGCAATGTGCGGCGGCATGCTGGTGGTGAGTTCCGGTAACAGGGCCACGTAATCCGGCAGCAGCACCGGGGAGATGATGCCGATTTTGGTGCTCTGCTCAGGGATGGCGAGGATCGCGTTCGGCGTGGCTTCAGAACCGGTGCCGGCGCTGGCCGGAATCAATAATGAGGGGAGGCGAACGGTCGGTTTTTCTCCCGCCAGCAGGGCGTCCAGCCCCGGAGAAGAGTTATGGCACAGGACGGAGAGCAGCTTGGCCACATCCAGTACGCTGCCGCCGCCCACGCCCACCACCAGATCAACGTCGGTGTCGTTGATCCCGGTCAGCAGGGCGCGAACGTCATGATCGGTTGGCTCCGGCGGCACGCTGTCGATCACGCTGACGTGGCGGTTGTCGGCTTCCAGCAGAGTGCGGATAGCGCGGGCCGCGTCCAGACGGGCGATATTGCCGTCGGTGACCAGTAAAAGGCGCGTCTTGCCGGCCAGCAGGGGCGCGAGGGCCGGGATGGCCCCTGCACCGCTGATAATCGTACTGTTAATGGTTAACACATTGCTCTCCTGTTGCTGTGTCTGTGATTAATTTCGCTCAAAAAAGGCAATCACAGTCATCGTGTGTCTAAATTTATAATTTATTCGCAAACTGAATAACTTGATCTTGCTCACATATAATCAATCATGATTGAATATAATCATTAACAGGAAATGCGAACCTTTGGGGATGTAAGTGAACAACCTGAACAGAGAAGTGGTGGTGATCGCCGATGACTTTACCGGCGCTAACGATGCGGGGGTCAGCCTGGCGTTAAGCGGCAAAAAAGTCAGCGTGGCGTTTCAGACTCCCTTTACCGGCGACACCGATGCGCTGGTTATTAATAGCGACAGTCGATCCCTTCGGGCATCAGAGGCCGCTGAAAAGCTGGCGCGCTTTGCCGCCGAGATTGATGCCGCAAAATGGCTGGTGAAGAAAATCGACTCCACCCTGCGCGGCAACCCGGGGGCAGAAGTCGAGGCGCTGCTGCGTCTTAGCGGTCAGCGTCAGGCGATTATCGCCCCGGCATTCCCGGCAGCGGGACGTACCACGCAAAACGGCGTCTGCCTGGTGAAGGGCGTGCCGGTCACGGAGACCGAATTTGCCAGCGACCCGAAAACCCCGGTGCGTCATGCCCATATCGCGGCAGTGCTGGTGGAGCAAACTGCGCTTAACAGCGTGGTGGTTACCCCGGCGCAGCTGGCGGCGGCTCTACAGGGCGATGCGCACCTGCTGATTGTGGATGCGCAGAGCGACGACGAACTGGATCAGATTGTCAGTGCGGCCTTTGCCAGCATTGAGCGTCCGCTGCTGGTGGGCTCCGCCGGGCTGTGCGATGCCCTGGCGCGCCGTCTGGCTACCCCGCGTCAGCTGCTGGCGGTAATCGGTTCGATGAGTGAGATTGCGCAACAGCAGATCCAGCTCGTCCGCAATCACCCTGATGTCAGTACGGTACTGATTGATATTAATGATGTGTTTAACGGTGCGCTGGCGGGTTATCAGCAGCAGATCGCTGCGGCGCTGGCGGCGGGCCAGCACTGCGTGGTGCATACCTGCGCCGATACTCAGGCCCGGCATCGAATAGATGCCCTGTGTCAGCAGCGCGGATTAAGCCGCGCCGCGCTGGGGGAGACCATCAGCGCATTTCTGGGGGAATTAACGCGCAACGTGCTTGAGAGCCACAACCCGGCGGCGCTGTATGTCTCCGGCGGCGATGTGGCGATGGCGGTTGCCCGCGCGCTCAACGCGCAAGGGTTTGCCATTCGCGGACAAGTGGCGCAGTGCGTGCCGTTTGGTCGGTTTTTGGGTTGTCACTGGCAGGGGCCAGTCATGACCAAAGCGGGCGGTTTTGGTACTGAATCCACGCTGCTTGAGGTTTTGCATTTTATCGAGGAGAAGATGAGTGACTAATATCATTGCTGTAACCATGGGCGACCCGGCGGGCATCGGCCCGGAGATCATTATCAAATCCCTGACCGAGGGCGAACTGTCCGGCGCGGAGGTGGTGGTGGTAGGGTGTGCCAGAACCCTGCAACGGGTGCTGGCGAAAGGCATCACCGCCCCGGCGGAGTTACGCGTGATTAGCCGCGTCAGCGAGGCGCAGTTTGGCCCGGCCATTATTAACGTGCTGGATGAACCGCTGGCGGATCCCGAGGCGTTGCAGCCTGGGGTGGTGCAGGCCCAGGCCGGGGATCTGGCCTATCGCTGCGTGCGTCGCGCCACCGGGCTGGCGATGGCGGGCGAGGTAAAAGCCATTGCCACCGCGCCGCTAAACAAAGAGGCGCTGCATCTGGCGGGCCATCACTATCCGGGCCATACCGAACTGCTGGCGCACCTCACCGACAGTAAAGATTACGCCATGGTGCTCTATACCGATCAGCTGAAAGTGATCCACATCACCACCCATATCGCGTTGCGCAAATTCCTTGATACCCTCAACCAGGATCGGGTAAAAACCGTGATTGGCATTGCGGACACCTTCCTTAAGCGCGTGGGATATAAGAATCCGCGCATCGCCGTGGCCGGGGTCAACCCGCACGCCGGGGAGAACGGTCTGTTTGGCGACGAAGAGATTAAGATTGTCGGTCCGGCCGTACAGGCGATGAAGGCACAAGGGCTGAATGTGTCAGGGCCGTGCCCGCCGGATACAGTGTTTATGCAGTGCCATGAAGGGATGTACGACATGGTGGTGGCGATGTACCACGATCAGGGCCACATTCCGTTGAAATTACTTGGGTTTTATGACGGGGTGAACATCACCGCCGGGCTGCCGTTTATCCGTACTTCTGCCGACCATGGGACCGCGTTTGACATTGCGTGGACAGGTAAAGCGAAGTCTGAGAGCATGACGGTCTCTATCCAGTTAGCGATGCAAATCACACGGGAATAATATGAAGGGATATAGCCGGTTAGAACAGATAATGGACTACCTGAAAGGGCACAACCTGGTGACGGTGGATCAGCTGGTGGTGGCAACGGATGCCTCGCCCGCGACCATTCGCCGGGATCTGATTAAGCTCGATCAGGAGGGGGTCATCAGCCGCACCCACGGCGGCGTAACCCTGAACCGGTTTATTCCTTCCCAGCCCACCACCAGCGAAAAAATGCAGCGTAGCCTGGCGGAGAAACACGCCATCGCCTGCGCGGCCGCCAGCTTTGTGAAGGCTGGTGACGCGGTGGTGCTCGATGCGGGCACCACCATGATTGAACTCGCTCGCCAGCTGACCCATCTACCGTTGCGCATCATCACCAGCGATCTGCATATCGCCCTGTTTCTGTCGGAGTTTAAGCAGATTGAGGTGACGATCATTGGCGGGCGCATCGATGACTCCAGCCAGTCCTGTATTGGCGAGCACGGTCGCCGCCTGCTGCAGAACATCTGGCCGGATATCGCTTTTGTCAGCTGTAACGGCTGGGATCTGGAGCGCGGCATTACCTCGCCGACGGAAGAGAAAGCGGCCCTGAAGCGGGATCTGATCGCTAACGCCCGACGCCGGGTGCTGCTGGCCGATAGCTCGAAATACGGCGCCTGGTCGCTGTTTAACGTGGTTCACCTCAACACCCTGACCGATATCGTCACCGACAAACGGCTGGACGAAGGGGTGCAGCAGACCTTAAGCCAGCTGGATGCCACCCTGACCCTGGCACCTTGAGGCTCAGGGCAGGCGGACGATATTAGCTTTGATCACCTCCGCCGAATGGCGGAATTTTTGCACTTCATCCTCTGCCAGCTTCAGCTCAATGATCTGCTGGACGCCGCTCTGGGCCAGCACCGCTGGTACTCCGATCGCCACGCCGTCCACACCATACTCCCCGTCCAGAATGCAGGAGATTGCCAGCGCCCGGTGGCTGCCGGTAAAGATATTGCGGCAGATCTCAGCGATGGTGGCGGCGATACCGTACTCGGTGCAACCCTTGCGGGCGTAGATCTCAAACCCCTGTTTGCGCACGCGCTCCGCCAGCGCATCAAAATCCAGCGTTTTGCCGGTGTGGCGTTGATACACCTCGGCAATCGGCGAGCCGTAGACCGACGAATGGGACCACACCGGGAACTGCGTATCCCCGTGCTCGCCCAGAATAAAGGCGTCAATACTCTGCGCCCCTATATCCAGCGCCTGGGCCAGGGTGCGGCGCAGACGGGTGGTATCCAGCCACACCCCGGTACCAATCACCTGATTGCGCGGCATGCCGGAGAGCTGCCACACCTGCCAGGTAATTATGTCGCACGGGTTAGTGGCAATCAGGAAAATGCCGTTAAACCCGCCCGCCATCATCTGCGGCACAATGCTTTTCACAATGCGGGCCGTGGCGGTCAGCTCATCCAGCCGGGTCTGCCCCGGTTTGAGCGCGCCGCCGGAGACGGTGATCACCGCGATATCCACATCGGCACAGTCGCTGGCCTCGCGGGTGGAGATGGTCATCATCCCGGGCATATAGGCCGCGGCATCTGACAAATCCCAGGCGTGGCCTTCGCTGCGCGGCTGGTTGATATCCACCAGCAGCAGCTCTTCGCAGATATTCTGGTTCAGCAGGGCGTACGCGGCGGAGGTACCGACGTTTCCGGCCCCGATAATCATTACTTTGCGGGCTTTGGTGTTCATTGTTTTTCCTGATGTTTTAACCGTGACTGTGCCCAAACTTACCCCCGGGCGGCAGGGGGCGCAATGGCTGGCGGCAGCTATAAGTTAAAAATATGCCTGTTCCTTCGCCGCCCGGCGCTATGGTGGAGAAAAACGACAAAAGGAGCCTGCCATGTATTCCATTACCTCAGAATCGCCCGCCCATCCGGATATCACCACCCTGATTGCCGACCTCGACAGCTACCAGAGCGCGCTCTATCCGGCGGAAAGCAACCATCTCTTGGATCTGACCGGGCTACCGGAGCACAGCCTGATCATGATGGTGATCCGCGATCGCCAGCTCAATGCCGTCGGCTGCGGAGCCGTGGTGCTGAACGCTGACGGCAGCGGGGAGATGAAGCGGGTCTATATTGATCCGACCCATCGTGGGCAAAAGCTGGGGGAAAAACTGCTGGCGGCGCTGGAAGATGAAGCCCTCAGCCGGAGCTGTCATACCCTGCGGCTGGAGACCGGGATCAAGCAACTGGCAGCCGTGCGTCTGTATGAACGCTGCGGATACCAGATGTGCGAGGCCTTTCCCCCATACGCCCCCGATCCATTGAGCCTGTTTATGGAGAAGGCGCTGGTGGCTGATCTTCGTTTAGCAGTGCTATAAACGCTTCGAGCTGGCGGGTCATCGCCCCCCGACGCCATACCAGCCAGGTGGTGAGCCAGCGCCAGTTTTCTGCCAGCGGCCAGGCTTCCACCTGATGATGGCCGGGCATGCTTTCCAGCATGGAGCGCGGCATCAGCGCAATCCCCGCCCCGGCAATCACGCAGGCCAGCATGCCGTGGTAGGACTCCATCTCATGAATGCGCCCCGGCGTGGCGCGATCCGCATGAAACCAGCTCTCGAAATGTCGGCGATAGGAGCAGTTGGCGCGAAAGGCGTAGATATCGCGCCCGCTGATTGCCAGCGCCCGATCCACCTTCGGCTGCCCGGCGGGCACCACCAGCATCATCTCCTCCCGGTAGACCGGCATCCCTTCGAGTTCCGGGTGGGTTAACGGTCCGTCGACAAACGCCGCGCTCAGCGTGCCTTCCAGCACCCCGTCGATCATCGTCCCGGAAGGGCCGGTCGCCAGCGCAAACTGAATCCGCGGATAGCGCTGGTTAAACTGCGCCAGCGAGGCCGGGATACGCACCGCGGCGGTGCTCTCCAGCGACCCGAGGGTAAACAGCCCCTGGGGTTCATCACCCGCGACTACCATTCGGGCCTCATCCACCAGGGCGAGGATCTGTCGGCTGTAGCGCAAAAAATTATGCCCCGCCGGAGAGAGGCGCAGCCGCTGATTCTCGCGGATAAACAACTCCACGCCGAGATCGGCCTCCAGCTGCTTGATGCGGGTAGTCAGGTTCGACGGCACGCGATGCACCTTCTGCGCGGCCTGGGTGATGCTGCCGGTCTGGGCGACGGCGTTAAACATTTCCAGCTGGGTCAGATCCATATCGTTCTCGTTTCGTGAATAAGGTGGTCACTATTATTCATTTTTAAGAAATAGCAGAGTGCGCCACACTGAAGCAACTGTTATTACACGGAGCCGATCATGACTACACCTTCTGTTAACCATGCCCTGTCCATCAACCCGGCAAACGGTGAAACCCTGGCCGTGTGGCCGTGGGCGACCGTCAGCGAGGTTGAACATGCCCTCGCGCAGACCGATGCCGCATTTCGTCAGTGGCGCAGCGTGCCGGTAGCGGCGCGTGCGCAAAAATTACGCGATTTGGGCGATGCCCTGCGCAGCCGCGGTGAAGAGATGGCTCAGATGATCACTCGCGAGATGGGCAAACCCATCGCTCAGGCGCGCGCAGAGGTGGCGAAATCCGCCGGTCTCTGCGACTGGTATGCCGACCACGGCCCGGCCATGTTGACCACCGAGACGACCCAGGTAGCGGACGCGGTGATTGAATATCGCCCCCTGGGCCCGGTGCTGGCGGTGATGCCGTGGAACTTCCCCCTGTGGCAGGTGCTGCGCGGCGCGGCGCCGATTATCCTCGCGGGCAACAGTTATCTGCTGAAACATGCCCCTAACGTGCTGGGTGCCGCGAACCTGATCGAACAGATTTTTAACGATGCCGGTTTCCCCCAGGGAGTGTTCAGCCAGCTGAATGCCACTAACGACGGGGTAAGCCAGATTATTGCCGATCCGCGCATTGCGGCGGTGACCGTCACCGGCAGCCTGCGTGCCGGGGCGGCGATTGGTGCTCAGGCCGGAGCGGCGCTGAAAAAATGCGTCCTTGAACTGGGCGGGTCCGATCCCTTTATCGTCCTGAATGACGCCGATCTGGATCTGGCGGTCAAAGCGGCGGTCACCGGCCGCTATCAGAACACAGGACAGGTCTGTGCCGCCGCCAAACGCTTTATCGTCGAGGCGGGGGTTGCGGATGAATTCAGCCGGCGGTTTGTAGAGGCCACCGCGGCCCTGAAAATGGGTGCGCCGGACGCAGAGGAAAACTACCTCGGCCCGATGGCGCGCTACGATCTGCGTGACGGGCTGCATCAGCAGGTACAGGCCACGCTGGCCGAAGGCGCCACCCTGTTACTGGGCGGCGAGAAGGTGGCCGGGGCAGGGAACTACTATGCGCCAACGGTGTTGGGCAACGTGACGCCTGCGATGACCGCGTTTCGTCAGGAGCTGTTTGGCCCGGTCGCAGCCATCAGCGTAGCAACCGATGCGGATCATGCCCTTCAGCTGGCCAACGACAGCGATTTCGGCCTCTCAGCGACGGTGTTTACCGCCGATGCTGCAACGGCGGATCGCTTTGCCCGCCAGCTCGAGTGCGGCGGGGTGTTTATCAACGGCTACAGCGCCAGTGATGCCCGGGTGGCGTTCGGTGGGGTGAAGAAGAGCGGCTTTGGCCGGGAGCTGTCGCACTTTGGCCTGCATGAGTTCTGTAATGTGCAGACGGTGTGGAAAGACCGGGTGTGATCTAGCGCCGGTGTTTTGCCGGGTGGCGCTGCGCTTACCCGGCCTACCGATCTGTAGGCCCGTGCAAGCGCAGCGCCGCCGGGCAAATCGGCACATTTGCGAAACGTGTCGATAAAAATCCATTTTTTAAGCATTTAGGCGTGACATGTTTATACCATCGACATAAAAAAGCTATATGTCGATAAAAATGGTTTTTTTAAACATATGAGCTGGGATCCCGTAGTACCAGTACCCTATAACGAACTTCCCGCGCTCCCCCCCCGATTTGGAAAGCATTGAAACACGCAGAGTACTCAAAGCCTGTATCAGTGCGCGCGCAGCGATGGCAGAGCTAAAAACTGCGGGTGAATTAATACCTGATCAGAGTTTGTTGATAAATATTCTTCCGATGCTGGAAGCAAAGGATTCTTCCCGTATAGAGAATATTGTCACCACCAGCGATCAGCTTTTTCAGTACGTCGACCGCGCCGAAAATGCCGATCCCGCTACGAAGGAAGCACTACGCTACCGTACAGCGTTATACGATGGATATCTCCATCTCAACAGTTACCCCTTATGTACAAATACCGCGATAAAGATTTGTACTACGCTGCGAGCCGTGCAAACCGATATTCGTAAAACACCGGGTACCGTTTTGCGCGACCAGTACGAGGATGTGGTCTATACCCCGCCAGTTGGCGAGACAACTATCCGCGATCTGCTGGCTAACTGGGAGCGCTTCCTCCATGCAGAGGATGATGTCGATCCGCTGATCAAAATGGCAATCTCGCACTATCAGTTTGAATGCATTCATCCTTTCCCTGACGGTAACGGGCGCACGGGACGGATCCTGAATATCCTGTATCTAATTCAGTCAGGCTTGTTGTCGTTGCCCATTTTGTATTTGTCTCGTTTCATCCTGGAAAGGCGTAACGATTACTACACCTTGTTGCGTAGTGTGACTGCGAATGGGGATTGGCAATCATGGATCCTCTTTATGCTCGAAGCAGTAGAGAATACGGCTATATGAGAAGTTGTATATCAATACCCGATTATTACTTGAATTAAATCATTAGTATCCTGAAAGGGTTGGGAAGAATTGTACCTCCAGCCCCTTGTCATCTCCCTGAAATAGTTCTGTCATTTTCACTGCGTAGACTCGCCCACGTCTAAGGCATTGTTAATGAATACAATTATGAACTTAACCAAAATTTTCCGCCGCTTTACTCCCCGGCAGTTTGGTTTGCTGGCGGGGATCTTCTGCATTATCGGGCTCTTTTCCGCCCTGCAAATCTCTTCTTCGGTTTTACTCTCCGTCTCGCTGCGTGATGCCCAGCGCAATGAACAGCGTAACCAGATGGCGTACCTGCAACAGACCAAGGTCGATCAGGCGCGTATATCCCTGCTGGCGGCCAGCGATCTGCTTAACCGGGCGGGGGTTTACTTTATGCAGGATAAAGAGACCGGCTCGGACGGAAGCTGGCACAGCCTGATGGATGAGGCCCAGCAGGCGTTACGGGATTCTCAGCAGGCCTGGCAGGCGTGGCAGGCGATGCAGCCGCCGCGGGATGAGGCACTGCTCAACAGCTATCAGCTGTTCTTCGATGCCATCCGCGAACAGGCCGATGGACTGGTCAACAGCCAGTCGATTGACGCCTTTTTTGCCGTACCCGCCCAGGCTTTTCAGGCCGATTTCAATGACAACTACGCCCGCTATCAGCAGGCAAGCGCCCAGCGCGCCGCGGAAGGGCGTCAACTGCTGACCGCCAGCCTCTCCAGCCTTCAGTTCCTCTATCTACTGGCTCCGGTGGTGCTGGTGGCGATCGCCGTGGCGGTGTGGTTTGCGATGTCGCGCTGGGTGATCGTGCCCCTGCGCCGCCTGATCGCCCATATCAATCTGCTGGCGGCGGGGGATCTCTCCGCGCCGCCGCCCGGCGTGAAGCGTTTCAACCGCGAGATGGCGCAGCTTGGTGACAGCGTCGATACCCTCCAGCAGGGCCTGCAACAGTTGGTGACCCAGGTCAGCGAGGCGACCACCTCGATGGTGACCAATATTGGTTCCCTGGCGCAGGGCAATCAGAAGCTTTATCACCAGTCGGCGCGCCAGGCGCAGGAGCTGAAAGAGGTCACCGCGCACATTGCCGATCTGGAGACCCACGTCGAGGGCAACAGCGGCTATGCCAGGCTGGCAAGCTCCCGGGCGGACGAGGCGCGGGCGATGGCGGCAGGCGGGGATCGGATGATGGAGACGGTGAACGCCTCGATGGCGGCGATCGTGGAGCGTTCTTCCGAGATGCGCGGCATCGTGGCGATCATCGATAACGTGGCGTTTCAGACCAATATTCTGGCGCTGAATGCGGCCATCGAAGCGGCGCATGCCGGGAATCAGGGGCGCGGCTTTGCAGTAGTGGCGCGGGAAGTGGGCCTGCTGGCGCGCAAAAGCAGCCACTCGACGCAAACCATTCAGCAGCTCATTAACCACTCGTTGCAGGGCATCGAAGAAGGCTCGAAAGCGGTCACCAGGCTGGAGGATAACCTGCAGCAGGTGATCGGTCTTGTGGGCAATCTCTGCAGCTTACTGAACGAGATTTCCGCCGCCACCCTCAGCCAGGGCGACAGCATTCACCGGATGACCGGCCAGCTGCAGGCCCTGAACCAGGTGGCGCGCCAGACCGACGACCTGGTTAACACCGCCTCCATGGCCTCCCAACGGCTGCATGATGAATCCGGCCTGCTGTTACAGGCGGTGTCGCGGTTCCGACTTCCTGCCTGACGTCATCCATAAGCCTCTGTTATACTCGCAGGCCGTTTTTGGCCTGTGAGCAAGGAGCAACCGATGGCTGCGAACATCAATAATCAGATGCTGGAAGCCATTCTGGCGCAAGTACGTCCCTTACTGGGCCAGGGTAAAGTGGCCGATTACATCCCGGCGCTGGCGTCGGTTAACGGCAACAAGCTCGGGATCGCCATCCGTACCGTCGACGGCCAGCACTTCCAGGCCGGGGATGCCACCGAGCGTTTTTCTATTCAGTCGATCTCGAAAGTCCTCAGCCTGGTGGCGGCCATGCGTCAGTATGACGAGGACGAGATCTGGCAGCGGGTGGGGAAAGATCCCTCCGGCCAGCCGTTCAACTCCCTGCTGCAGCTGGAGATCGAACAGGGCAAGCCCCGCAATCCGTTTATCAACGCCGGGGCGCTGGTGGTGTGCGATATGCTGCAAAGTCGTCTTAGCGCACCCCGTCAGCGGATGCTGGAGATCGTGCGTCAGCTCTCCGGGGTGAGTGATATCGCCTACGATGCTGCCGTGGCCCGATCGGAGTTCGAACACTCGGCGCGCAATGCGGCGATCGCCTGGCTGATGAAGTCGTTCGGTAATTTCCATAACGATGTGCCGACGGTTCTGCAAAACTATTTTCACTACTGTGCGCTGAGGATGAACTGTGTCGAACTGGCTGACACTTTTCTGTTTCTGGCCGCGCAGGGCTATGCGCCGCACCTCTCTGAGCCTGTGGTCACCTCGATGCAGGCCCGGCAGGTGAATGCCCTGATGGCGACCAGCGGCATGTATCAGAGCGCCGGTGAATTCGCCTGGCGGGTGGGGCTGCCTGCTAAATCAGGGGTTGGCGGTGGGGTGGTGGCGATTGTGCCGCACGAGATGGCCATTGCGGTCTGGAGCCCGGAGCTGGACGAGACGGGAAACTCCCTTGCAGGCGTCGCGGTGCTGGAGCGTCTGAGCCAGAAGCTGGGGCGTTCGGTCTATTAAGCGGGTCCTGCGGCGGGGGCTGACCGCCGGACCGTTAACCCCCCCTTAACGGGGTGGTGATTGTCATACCCCTAATGTGATATACATTAATCCCAAACTTTTAACATTCACCCGCGCGGGTGAAAATCATTGTTAAAAGCAACCCTATGGATTGATATTGCATGTCTTCTGCCTCCACCAGAACCTTCGCGCTTTTTCAGCCGCAAAGTCCCTTACGTAATGCGGTGGGCATATTTGTCCTGACCACGCTGTTCTATTTTATTGGCGCGCAGCTACGTCTGGTGGAGTCTCTGTCGATGTTCTGGCCGCTGAATGGGGTGATGGCGGGGGTGTTTGCCCGTTATGCTTACCTCAACCGGCTGCACTACTATGCGATATCGTACATTGCCATGCTGCTGTACGATCTTATCACCACCAACTGGGGTATCACCTCGCTCGGCATTAACCTCTCGAATATGATGTTTATTGTCACCGTTGCGCTGCTGGTTCAGCGCGACAGGCGGCTGAAAAACAGTACCCCGGATCCGGTCAATGCCCTGCGGCTGTTTAACTATTGCCTGCTGGCCGCGCTACTGTGCGCCCTGGTCGGGGCGCTGTCGTCAGTCGGGTTGGACAATCGCACTTTCTGGCCGCTGGTCGCCGACTGGTTTAGCGAACAGTTTTCCACCGGGGTGTTAATCGTTCCCTGTCTGCTGACCATCACCTGGCCCGCGTTCACCCGGACCCTGCGCGCCAGCCATTTGATGCCGGTGGTGTTACTGGTGATCTCTGTCGTGGCCTCGGTGGCGATCGGCGGGGCCGGTGCGCTGGCGTTTCCGATGCCGGCGTTGATCTGGTGCGCGGTGCGTTATTCGCTGCCGGCAACCTGCCTGCTGACCTTTGTCACCGGGGCGGTGGAGATCACCCTGGTCGCCAACTCCATTATTACCATCGTGGCGACCACGCCGCTCACCACCCCGATGATGTTCTCCGCCCGTCTGGGGATCGCCACCATGGCCATCTGCCCGATAATGGTGTCGGTTAGCATGGCGGCGATCAACTCCCTGATCCGCCAGGTCTCCCTGCGTGCCGATTATGACTTTTTAACCCAGGTTTACTCCCGTTCCGGGCTGTATGAAGCGCTGAAGCGCGATGAGGGAACACGCAAAAGCCCGCTGCTGACCGTCATGCTGCTGGATATCGACTATTTTAAAAGCATTAACGACAACTTCGGTCATGAGTGTGGCGATACGGTCCTGGCGGCCTTTGCCCGTAAAGTGCAGGAGACCGTGGGGAGCGAGGGGCTGGTGGCGCGAATGGGTGGGGAGGAGTTTGCGGTGGTGATCAACACCACGTCGGCACAGCAGGGTTACGCCCTGGCGGAACGTATCCGTACCACCATTGAACAGTATCCGTTCAAATGGCGCGGGCAGGCGCTGTTTTTAACCGTCAGTATTGGTCTGGGCAACGGAAAATCGGAGTCGTGGCAGCTGACGGACGTTTTCAATCGTCTGATGAGCGAAGCGGATGATTATCTGTATCGCTCGAAAAAAGCAGGGCGAAATCGCACCAGCGCCCGAATGACAGAGATAACGTCTGCTGCGCAAAAGGCTGCGGCATCGGAACCGCTGTAATCGTTTGCCTGCACGGCACACGGGCCACTAGCATATATTCATGAAACTGATAAATGCCTTGATACGTATTTTGTACGTCAATAATATAATGGGGTGATTATTTCGGAAAATTCGTGTGATGAACGCATCTGACAGACTCAGTAAATCCCCTCGCGTGCCTGGCAGACGGTTTATCAAACGCATGTTCCTGATGCGAGTGCTTGGAACATTTCTCTGCTTTTTCCCCATTCTTTCGGTGCTGGTGGAACAGCAACGTTCACCCTGGCTTATGGGTCTTCTGGCGATAAACGCCTTTATCTGGCCGACGCTGGCCTTCTGGCGTGCGCGTCGCTCTGCCGCGCCGCTGAGTACCGAACACCAAAACCTGGTGCTGGACGCCGGTGCGGGCGGGTTCTGGATCGCGATGATGTCGGCGAACCCGCTGCCGTCCGTCGCCATTGCTACTATCCTACTGGCCGATCGGCTGGCGGCCGGGGGGTTCCCGCTGATGAAAAAAGCCGGAGCGGTGATGCTGGCGGTCTTCATGGCCAGCTGGCTGACGCAGGGGATGGCGCTGGTTCCCTGGGTGTCGGAGCGTACGATGTACGCCACGCTGCCGCTGATTGGCATCTATACTGTAGCGCTGAGCGTGCTCACCAACAGTATCGCCATGCGGCTGCGCTTTAAATCGCGCGAGCTGGAACGCATTGCGATGATGGATCCGCTGCTCGACATTGCTAACCGGCGTCTGCTGGAGAAGCGTATCGATCATGAGCTGCACAAGCTGCGGCAGACCTGCAGCGAATCGGCGCTGATGTTTATTGATATCGATAACTTTAAAGAGGTTAACGATCGCTTCGGCCATAAGGTAGGGGATATGCTTTTAGTGACAGTGTCACAGATATTGCATATCGCCACTCGCCAGAGCGATACCCCGGCGCGGCTGGGCGGGGATGAGTTTGTGATCCTGCTGCCGGATACGACTCTGGACGAGGCGCACGTTGTCGCGTCCCGCATTATGGATGCCGCCGCCGTGATCGACGGCGTAGCGGAAGACGTGGTCCAGTGTACGATGAGTATTGGCATCGCCATTGCCACCCGGGAAATGAAAAATGTTACAGACTGGTTACAGGCGGCCGACACTGCACTGTACCAGGCGAAACGTGAAGGGAAAAACCGCATCTTTGCCCACTAAGCGGCGTCAGGATGCGCTAAGCTTTTAAAAAGCCTGATGTCCGGAGCCCCCAATGAAATCACCCTCACGACCCAACAATGAAGTGGAGCGTCTCAGCGCCTTGCGCGAATCCGGGCTGCTGGAGATCGAGAATCACCCGAGCTATGACCGTGTGACCCGGCTGGCAAAACGCCTGTTTTCCGTCCCGGTGGCGATGATCAATCTGGTGGACGAGCATGTGGTGGTGGTTAAATCCGCCGATGGCGGTGACGCCACCAATCTGCCGCGAAATCTCTCTTTTTGCGGCCATACCGTGCTCAGTAATGCCCCGCTGGTAGTGCCTGATACCCTCGACGATGCCCGTTTTGCGGATAATCCGCTGGCGACCGACGATAATCCTGTCCGGTTTTATGCCGGTCATCCACTGCATCTGCCCAACGGTGCGACGGTGGGATCGCTGTGCATTATCGACCACCAGCCGCGGCAGTTTTCGTCCTCTGACGTTGAGGCGTTGGCCGATCTGGCGGCGCTGGTGGAGGCTGAATTCGCGGCAATCTGCGCCAACATCGTCGACGACCTGACCGGGCTGTATAACCGCCGTGGTTTTCATCATCTTGCTACCTACGCCATCAGCGCCGCACGCCGTCGGGCTGAGCCGCTGACCCTCGCCTGGCTGGATCTCGACCGCTTCAAACAGATTAACGCCCGGTACGGTCGCGCCGATGGCAATAACGCCCTGAAGGCGATGGCCGGTCTGCTGAGTTCCACCTTCCGCCAGGCCGACGTGCTGGCGCGCTACGGCGGGGATGAGTTTGCGATCCTGTTTGCCAACAGCGACGAGAAGGGGGCGTGGATCGCCATGCAGTATCTCACCGAGCAGGCCGCGGTATGGAATGAGCATGCCGAGTATCCGTGGGCGCTCTCTTTCTCCTGGGGCGTCAGAGAGTTTGATCACGATCGCGACGATCTGGCCAGCTGGCTGACCACGGCCGATGAGATGATGTACTCCATGAAACAGCAGCGCGGCACCGGATGCTGAGATAAGAAAATCCTCTGACACAGGCCCTTGTGTTACAAAAATGTAAAGCGCATGGTGATGCCGTTGATAAAAAGGAGAATAATGATGCCATCACCTGCTATTCAGATCTTTTCGCGTGAGGATATCCTTGCGCACCTCCCTCAATTAGCTGACATCCTGCACAGCTGTGTCACCGGCGGCGCGTCGGTGAGCTTTATGTTGCCCTACAGCCATGAGCAGGCCAGCTCATTCTGGCGTGGCGTGGCCGACAGCGTCGGGCGCGGGGAGCGTACCCTGCTGATATCGACCAATGCCGAAGGCGACATCACCGGCACCGTGCAGCTGATCACCGATCAGCCCGACAACCAGCCGCACCGGGCAGATGTTGCCAAACTGCTGGTTCACCAGAACGCGCGCCGCAACGGTGATGCCGGACGACTGATGCAGGCTCTGGAAAACGTGGCCCGCGACAAGGGTAAAACCGCGCTGGTGCTGGATACGGCCACCGGCAGCGGGGCGGAGACCTTCTATCAACGGGCGGGATGGCAAAAAGTGGGGGAGATCCCGCGCTATGCCCTGATGCCCGACGGTGAGATGACGGCTACCTCAGTCTTCTACAAATTCTTATAGATCCTGTCACAATTCGCACCGGGTTTGATCCAGACCGGGGTTTGTGGTCGTTAAGTTTTGATAAGTTATCGTACCAATCTTATCAGGCTGTATGACTAATCATTACAAGGACCCCATTGTGAACACACTGAACCGTCGTGATTTCCCCGGTGCTCTCTATCCTGAACGTATCATCCAGTTTGGTGAGGGCAACTTCCTGCGCGCGTTTATTGACTGGCAGATTGACCTGCTCAATGAACATACCGACCTCAACGCCGGTATTGCGATTGTCCGCCCGATCAAAAGCGATTTCCCGCCTTCACTGAGCACCCAGGACGGCCTCTATACCACCATCATCCGTGGTCTGAACGAGCAGGGCGAAGCGGTCAGCGACGCGCGTCTGATCCGCTCAGTTAACCGCGAAATCAGCGTTTACGACCAGTACGATGAGTTCCTGAAGCTGGCACATAACCCGGAGATGCGCTTTGTCTTCTCCAACACCACCGAAGCGGGCATCAGCTATCACGCCGGGGATAAGTTCGAGGATGCGCCTGCGGTGAGCTATCCGGCAAAACTGACGCGTCTGCTGTTCGAGCGTTTCAGCCATTTCAACGGTGCCGCCGATAAAGGTTGGGTGATCGTCCCCTGCGAACTGATCGACTATAACGGCGACGCCCTGCGCGAACTGGTGCTGCGTTATGCTCAGGAGTGGGCGCTGCCAGCGGCCTTTACCCAGTGGCTGAACGACGCTAACAGCTTCTGCTCAACCCTGGTTGACCGCATCGTCACCGGCTATCCGCGTGACGAAGTGGCCCAGCTCGAAGCCTCTCTCGGCTATCACGATGCTTTCCTCGATACTGCTGAACACTTCTACCTGTTTGTGATCCAGGGGCCGAAATCACTGGCGCAGGAGCTGCGTCTCGACAAGCTGGCGCTGAACGTGCTGATTGTTGATGACATCAAGCCTTACAAAGAGCGCAAAGTGGCGATCCTCAACGGGGCGCATACCGCTCTGGTGCCGGTGGCCTTCCAGGCCGGGCTGGATACCGTGGGTGAGGCGATGAACGACACCGAGATCTGTGCGTTTGTTGAAAAAGCTATCCATGAAGAGATCATTCCGGTGCTGGATCTGCCGCGTGATGAGCTGGCCTCCTTCGCCAGCGCCGTGACGGGCCGTTTCCGCAACCCGTATATCAAACACCAGCTGCTGTCGATCGCCCTTAACGGTATGACCAAATACCGCACCCGCATTCTGCCGCAGCTTCTGGCAGGGCAGCAGGCCAGCGGCAAACTCCCGGCGCGTCTGACCTTTGCCCTGGCGGCGTTGATTGCCTTCTACCGCGCAGAACGTAACGGCGAAAGCTATCCGGTGCAGGACGATGCACACTGGATCACCCGTTTCCAGCAGCTGTGGACCCAGCATCATGACCAGCAGATCACCACCCGTGAGCTGGTGACGGCGGTGCTGAGCGTCAGCGAGCACTGGGAGCAGGACCTGACTCAGGTCAATGGCCTGGTAGAGCAGGTTGCGCTGGATCTGGATGCGATTCTGCTGAAAGGGATGCGCGAAGCGGTTAAACCGCTGTGTTAATTCGTTGAACTTTTCCCTCTCCCTTTGGGAGAGGGTTGATCCCCTTCATCCATAATAGTTACAACATACTTTAACCTATTCCTGTTACGCCACATCTTAGCCCCCGTGCGGTCTGCCATCCGCCTCGCAACAACGTCATCATTTTTTAACATGCTTGCAACCGTGACGACGATCACGTTTAATAGTCACCGCTCTTTTTTCCCGATGAAGCTGACTATGATTGTTCGTCCTCAACAGCACTGGTTGCGCCTGATCTTTGTCTGGCACGGTTCCGTGCTGACCAAAATCTTTTCCCGCCTGTTTCTTAACTTTTTGCTCTCTATCGTCGTGATCCTGATGCTGCCCTGGTATACCTCGCTGGGCATCCGGCTGACGGTAGCACCGTTCAGCATTCTCGGGGTCGCTATCGCGATTTTCCTCGGTTTCCGCAATAACGCCTGCTACGCGCGCTATGTCGAAGCGCGCCTGCTGTGGGGCCAGCTGATGATTGCCTCGCGCTCGCTGTTCCGCGAAGTCAAAAACACCTTGCCGGACGATCCGGCGCTGGGTGAGTTTGTTCGCCTGCAAATTGCCTTTGCCCATTGCCTGCGCATGACCCTGCGCAGACAGCCGCAGGCCGACCAGCTGTCGGCCTATCTTTCCGAGGAGAACCTGCGCCTGGCGATGGACTCCAGCTCGCCTGCCAACCGCATCCTGCTGATCATGGGAGAGTGGCTGGCGGTCAGGCGCCGGAAAGGGGAGCTGTCGGATATTCTGTTCCACAGCCTGAATATTCGTCTGAATGATATGTCGATCGTGCTGGCCGGCTGCGAGCGTATCGCCAACACCCCGGTGCCTTTTGCCTACACCCTGATCCTGCACCGCACCGTCTACCTGTTCTGCATCATGCTGCCGTTTGCCCTGGTCAGCGATCTGCACTATATGACGCCGTTCGTGTCGGTACTGATCTCCTACACCTTTATCTCGCTGGATACCCTGGCGGAAGAGCTGGAGGAGCCGTTCGGCGTCGAGAATAACGACTTGCCGCTGGATGCCATCTGCAATGCGATGGAGATTGATTTGCTGCAGATGAATGATGAGCAGGAGATCCCGGCGCGCAAGATGCCAGACAAGTATTACCAGCTGACGTAGGAGTTTGTATCCCACTGTATCTGCGCCGGAGCAGGATACAGCACCTTGCAAAACGGGCAATTTTGCACATATTCGCCATACATCATGGTGGTGAGATAAGCGGGTGTTATTCATAACCCGGAGATACCACCATGATGAACAAACTGGCTTACTCAACCCTCGCTCTGACGCTCTCTCTCGCCACCGTTTCTGCCTGTCAGGCCGAAGCGGCAGGCACCGACTATGCCGCCGCCTTTAAACAAATCCGCCAGATTGACGCGGGCGATCTGAATATTGGCTATGTCGATATCGGCCCGAAAAACGGCGAGCCGGTGATCCTGCTTCACGGCTGGCCGTATGATATTCACAGCTACGCCCAGGTCGCTCCCGCGCTGGCGGCCAAAGGCTACCGGGTGATCGTCCCGTACAACCGCGGGTTCGGTACCACGCATTTTCTGTCACCCACCACACCGCGCAACGGTCAGCCTGCGGCCATGGCAAAAGATGTCATTAACCTGATGGATGCTCTGAAAATCAAACGTGCGGTCTTCGCCGGTTATGACTGGGGCGCCAGAACGGCGGATATCGTGGCGGCGCTGTGGCCGGAGCGTGTTAAATCGCTGGTTTCGGTGAGCGGGTATCTGATTGGTAACCAGAAGGCCGGGGAAAAACCGCTCCCGCCGCAGGCTGAGCTGCAGTGGTGGTATCAGTTCTATTTCGCCACCGAGCGCGGCGAGAAGGGCTATGCCGCCAACACCCATGACTTTGCCAAACTCATCTGGACCCTGGCCTCGCCCGGCTGGAAATTCAGTGATGCCACCTTTAACGTCAGCGCCAAAGCCCTGGATAACCCGGATCACGTGGCGGTGACCATCAGCAATTACCGCTGGCGCCTGGGACTGGAAAAAGGTGAGCGCCGCTACGACAGCTATGAACAACGGCTGGCAGCGGGCCCGACCATCAGCGTGCCGACCATCACCATCGAAGGCGACAATAACGGCGCACCGCACCCGGCACCTGAGGTGTATGCCCCGAAGTACACCGGTAAATATCAGCATCGCACCTTTACTGGCAACATCGGCCACAACCCGGCCCAGGAAGATCCGCAGGACTTTGTTAAGGCGGTGGTGGATGCGGATAAGTTGTAAGCAATCTATGCTATTTTTGGCGCATCGCTGATAAACAGGAGCTTAGGGTGGAGACAACCGATCACATTCTTGTCGTTGATGACGACCGGGATATTCGCGAGCTGGTCGTCGATTATCTGGTGAAATCGGGCTACCGCGCCACCGGCGCCGCCAACGGCAAAGAGATGCGCGCCGTGCTCGATAAACAGGCGGTCGATCTGGTGGTGCTGGATATCATGATGCCCGGCGACGACGGGCTGACCCTGTGCCGCCAGCTGCGCAGCGGTCAACATAAAGATCTGCCGATTTTGATGTTGACCGCGCGCCACGACGACATGGATCGCATCCTGGGCCTTGAGATGGGTGCGGACGATTATGTGGTCAAACCCTTTGTGGCGCGCGAGCTGCTGGCGCGGATCAAAGCCATACTGCGCCGCCATCGCACGCTGCCGCCCAACCTGCAGGTGACCGAAGCCGGGCGGATCATCGCTTTTGGCGACTGGCAGCTCGACACCAGCGCCCGTCATCTGCTGGATGCCTCCGGCACCATCGTGGCGCTGAGCGGGGCGGAGTACCGTCTGCTGCGGGTGTTTGTCGATCATCCCCAGCGCGTATTAACCCGCGATCAGCTGCTTAACTTCACCCAGGGGCGGGATGCCGAGCTGTTTGAGCGCTCCATCGATCTGCTGGTCAGCCGCGTGCGTCAGCGTCTGAATGAGGATGTACGCTCACCACGGTATATAAAAACAGTGCGCAGCGAAGGGTATGTCTTTTCGATGCCGGTGAGCATTCTTGAGGCTAAAGAGTGAGGCTCTGGCCGCGTTCGCTGCATTATCGTCTGCTGGTGATCGTCCTGCTGGGATTGCTGCTCGCCAACGGCCTGAGCCTGACCCTGGTGATGGCCGAGCGCATGAGCAGCGTGCGCAACGTGATGCTGGGCAATCTGCAGGACGATGTCTCCACCAGTGTGGCGATTCTGGATCGGCTGCCGGCGAATGAGCGGGCGCAGTGGCTTCCGCGCCTTGACCGGGATAACTATCACTATCTGCTGGGGCCGGGGGAGCCGGGGGCTCCGCCGGCTGACGCCCGTTCCCGGGATGCAGTCCGCACCTTAACGGAGACGCTGGCGACCCACTATCCGCTGCGCTTCACGGCGGTACCGGGGCCGGTTTCGCATATTCAGGCGCACCTGACGCTGCGCGACGGCTCGCCGCTGACGCTGGATCTTACTCCCCGGATGCCGCCGGTGGCCCGCTGGCTGCCGGTGGTGTTTATTATTCAGCTGCTCCTGGTAGTGATCTGCGCCTGGCTGGCGGTGCGCCAGGTGGTGCTTCCCTTCACACGTTTTACCCGGGCAGTGGATACCCTCGAGCCCACCAGCCCCAATCCGCTGACCCTCACCGAGCAGGGCCCGCTGGAGGTGCGCCACGCCGCGCGGGCGTTCAATGCGATGCAGGACCGGATCCAGACCTCCCTGAAGGAGAGGGCGCAGATCCTTGCCGCCATTTCTCATGACTTGCAGACCCCCATTACCCGGATGCGGCTGCGGGTGGAGATGGCCGACCAGCCGGAGCTGCGCGACAAACTGACCCAGGATCTGGACAGCATGACTCGGCTGGTGCGGGAGGGGATCGACTACGCCCGTTCGTCTGGGGTATCACCCGAGCCGGTGCGCAAGGTCGATCTCTATAACTTTATTGATACGCTGGTCTGTGATTACGCCGATACGGGTAAAAACGTGCAGTTTAACGCGACCCGTACTGCCGTCCCTTTTGCTACCCGTCCGCAGGCGCTGCACCGCATCCTGACCAATCTGCTGGATAACGCCCTGAAGTTTGGCGACGCCGCAGAGGTGACGCTGACGGTGCACGACGACAGAGTGCAAATCGCCGTGGCGGATAACGGCCCGGGTATTCCGCGACATGAGCTGGCGGCGGTGTTACAGCCGTTCTACCGCGTGGAATCCTCCCGCAACCGGGAAACTGGCGGCACCGGGCTTGGGCTGGCGATTGCCGCTCAGCTCACCGCCCAGCTTGATGGTCAATTGCAGCTGGCGAACCGGCCCGAAGGCGGGCTTTGCGCACGGATTACCTTGCCGGTGACCTGACTTTCTCCCTCTCCCTTTGGGAGAGGGTTGGGGTGAGGGGGAACAAGCCGCACCGGTGCTTACCGCCGGGTGGCGGCTTCGCCTTACCCGGCCTACGAAACCACCGAAACCCGCCATTTGTACCAAACTGTATCCACCCGCTAAACAAATACAGCACCTGACAAAAATCGCAATCCACCACACATGCCGAACACATCTCCACGCTGTAATAGCCTCACTGCAATCGTCGCAGCCAACTGCTTTAGTGAGGTCTGTTATGTTTCTCGTGATCGCATTTTTAGGGGGCATGGTCAGCCTGCTCAGCCCCTGTACGCTTCCGGTTATTCCGCTGCTGTTCGCCGGCTTTCGTGGGCAGAAGCGCCAGCTTATCGCCATGCTGTTCGGCATGGTGCTCATGTTTACCCTGGTCGCCAGCCTGATCACCGTCGCCAGCGACTGGGTGGTCAGCGCGACCCTGGTCGGGCGCTGGATTGCGCTGGGGTTGTTGAGCCTGGCCGCGCTGGCCCTGATCTTCCCGACCTTTGCGCAGCGCATTGCTGGCCCGGCATTACGCCTCGGCAATACAATTAATACCCGCAGCACCCGCACCCGGGGGATAACCTCGGCGATGTTCGCCGGGCTGGCGGTCGGACTGCTGTGGTCACCGTGCGCCGGGCCGGTGTTAGGGGCCATTCTCAGTCTGAGTATCGCAGGGCATAACCCCGTCGCCACCGGTAGCCTGCTGGCGGCCTACGGCAGCGGCTGTGCGGTGATGCTCGCGCTGCTCGGCTTTAGCGGGCAGGCATTGATTGCGCGGCTGAAAACCAAATCAGGACTGATGGACGGGCTGCGAAAAGCGGCGGGGGTGGCGATGCTGATGTCGGTAGCCTTTACCGCATTCGGGCTGAATAGCGTCTTTCAGGGGGCAAACGGCGTGGCCGACCGTCTGGAGAAAACGCTGCTGCAGCTGGCGCCGGAAAGTCAGCCTCAGCCGACCCTCCAGCCGGTCGCGCAACCGGTCACCACCAGCGCCATGCCGTCGCTTGAAGGCGGTACCGGGTGGCTGAACGGTGAGCCGGTCACTCGGGCGTCGTTAAAAGGCAAAGTGGTGCTGATCGACTTCTGGACCTGGGACTGCATCAACTGTCAGCACGCCCTGCCGCACGTTCGCGAGTGGGCCAATAAGTATCAGGCCCAGGGACTGGTGGTGATTGGGGTACATACGCCGGAGTATCCGTGGGAAAAACCGCTGGCGTCGGTGCAGCAGGCCATCAACAAATGGCAACTCCCGTACCGGGTGGTTACCGACAACAACTATAAGATCTGGACGGCCTTCGGTAATCGCTACTGGCCAGCGCACTATTTCTTCGATGCCAAAGGCCAGCTGCGCTACGTCTCGTTTGGGGAGGGGAATAACGACAAGCAGGAGCAGGTGATCCAGCAGCTGTTGAAAGAGGCGAAGGCGTAGTTACGGTTCGCGTCGCGCAACTATAAACAACCGCGGAAAAGCCAGCAGTATCTGCCCGTTCTCCTGCAGCGGATACTGCTCCTCCAGCAGCTGATGATAGCGGTGCAAATAGCGTTGTTGCTCGCGCTCATTCAGCTCCTGCAGCCAGGGGCGCAGGCCGGTGGCGCTCACCCAATCGATAATGGCCTGATGTGAACTCATCTGGTGATAATAAGTAGTGCGCCAGATATCCACCTCGCATCCCGCCTCGGTCAGAATGTCGTAATACGCATGGACGCCCAGCAGGGCAGCGCGGCCGCGATCCGGATAATCCTGTTCAGATGCCACCTCCCGCATCAGCACATGGGTTGGCTCGAGATCGTTATCCGGCATCTGGATCGCCAGCACGCCGTGCAGTTTTAGCAGCGAGACCAGATGCGGCAGCAGTTCGTAGTGGTTTTCCACCCACTGCAATGAGGCGTTGGCGTAAATCACACTCAACGCCTTTTCCGGGCGATAGTGGCGAATATCGGCCTCAACAAAATGGCAGCCCGGCAGGGCGGCTCTGGCTTCTGTCAGCATAGCGGGTGAGGTATCAACGCCCGTGATATGTGCCGAAGGCCAGCGTTGTTGCAGCAGCGCCGTGCTGTTACCGGGCCCGCATCCCAGGTCGACCACATCGGTGACCTCATCCAGCGCAATGCGGGAGAGGAGCTCTAAGGCGGGGCGAGTACGTTCGGCACCGTACTGCAGATAGAGAGCGGGGTTCCAGTCGGTCATGCAGTCATCTCCGGTTTGTTCTTTCCAGAAGTGTAGATGATGATGACAGAAACCCGTTTCTGTCGGTGTGATTCGCTAGAGGATCCCCTTCAGGGCAACGTGATACAGCAGCATGATGGTTTTGCCATCGACAATCAGGCCGTCATCGATGGCCTGCAACGCCTGGTCAACAGGCCACTCCAGCACCTCGATATCTTCACCTTCGGCTTCAATGCCGCCTCCCTGGCCTTTGCGATCGTCAGGACGATACTCCGCGATGTAAAAGTAGAGTTTCTCGGTGACCGAGCCGGGGCTCATAAAGGCGTCGAAGACCTTCTCCACGCGGTCGATCTGATACCCGGTCTCTTCTTCCGCTTCGGCTTTAATCCGCTGTTCCGGCGCCATGTTGTCGAGCAGACCGGCGGCGGTTTCAATCAGATAGCCGTCGTGACCATTGATGTACACCGGAAAGCGGAACTGGCGGGTCAGGATCACCGTCCGTTTGTCGCGGTTGTAGAGCAGAATGGTCGCGCCGTTACCCCGGTCGTAAGCCTCGCGGTTCTGGCGTTGCCACTCCCCGTTACGGCGGCGCACATCGAAGGTATATTTTTTGAGTGTGTACCAGTCATCTGACAGCGTTTTGCTGTCGAGAATGCGTACTTCTGCACGATTTGATTGCACGGTGCCTCCTGTTTACGTAGAGTGGGCATCATAAACTGCACTTTCGTGCAATATCAAGATCAAACATGCAACCTCAGGAAAAGACCCATGCTCACTCGTCAACGCAAACAGCTGATCCTCGAAAAACTGAGTTCCGAAGGGCAGGTGCTGTCAAAAAACCTCAGCCTGGAATTTGAGGTGTCGGAAGATACCATTCGTCGGGATTTGCGTGAGCTGGCGGCTGACGGCCGCTTACAGCGAGTCCACGGCGGCGCACTACCGGCATCACAGGCGGTCTCCAGTTTTGCCGAGCGCAGCAGTCTGGGTATCGAGGCGAAAAAGCGGGTGGCGAAGAAGGGGGCGGAGCTGATCTCCCCGGGCCAGGTGGTGATTATTGACGGGGGGACCACCACCGCTGAGCTGGTGCGCTGCCTGGCTGCAGATCTCTCTTTCACCGCCGTAACCCATAGCCCGGGCATTGCTCTGGCGCTGGTGGACTATCCGCAGGTGGAGGTGATCCTGATTGGCGGGCGGCTGTTCCGCCACTCGGTGGTCACGGTAGGTGCTGCGGCCATAGAAGGTATTGCGCATATCCATGCCGATCTGTTTTTCATGGGGGTAACCGGGATACATCCTGACGCCGGGTTAACTACCGGAGATTATGAAGAAGCGTGCATCAAACGTGCATTTTCCGGCAGAGCTGCAGAAACGGTAGTGCTGGCCTCCCCGGAAAAAATCAACACTGCATCATCCTTCAGGATCGGTGAGCTATCGCTAATTAATACTGTGGTGGTTGAGGCCGATAGCGACAGCCGCTGGGTGGAGGCGGTCACTGGGCAAGGTGTTTCGGTTGTTAAAGTCAGATCCTGATAATTCCATTATTATGTTGCTTAAGTCTTATTTTCCGCGTTTATTCTCTTTGCCAGGAAAAATCACTCCGGCCACACGGCATGCCATACAAAAGCAAATAGATGCAAATATCAGCCAGCTCCGCTAAACAGAGGAAGAGCGCAGCCGCATAAGCTACGCTTCAGCTAATGCTTATTTAATAAAAGGACTGCATGATGCTGCAAAAAATCAGCCTGATATCTCTCGCCTGTTTGCTGTTTACCGGGTGTATGTCCAATGAGGGCACATCCCCCGAAGAGAAGAAGTTTCGCAAAGTCGAGTCCGCGGCAAGCGAGTGCGCCGAGATTGTGAAAAACCAGACTATCGAACTCACCGCCGAAGGACAGGATGCCAATACCCGCTGGACGACCATAGAGTATGTGGTGCCTGGCCAGCATACCCGCACGGTGGAGTATCGTACCTCCTCGGTGCTGGATAACGGCGAGCCGGGCAAGGCGTGGCAGACCTGTATGTCGGACAAAAAAGCCCTGGTGCCTGAACTGAAAATATAAACTTTTGCCAGGAATAACCGGCAGCGATCCCAGGATCCCTGTCGGTTTTTTTTTGCAGCACGGTCCGACATACAATATACTAAATTACAATATACTAAATTACATTATATAAAATTATATATTGATGGATGCAAACCATGGCTGTGATGGCAGATACTGATATTCAGGATGCAATGAAACAGGCGGCGTCAGGTGCCGCGGAGATCTTACGTGGTTTGTCCAATGCGGACAGGCTGCTGTTGATGTGTCAGTTAAGTCAGGGGGAAGCGAGCGTCGCGCAACTCGAAGAGGCGGTGGGGATCCACCAGCCTACGCTCTCCCAGCAGTTGGGGGTGCTACGCCGTTTAAAGCTGGTGGAGACCCGACGCACCGGCAAACAAATTTTCTACCGGATTGAGGATCAGCGGATCTTCGCGCTGCTCAATACCCTGTATGACCTCTATTGCCCACAGGCAGGAGACAATCATGTCGATTGATTTTATTCACTTTACGCCGCTGAGTAGCCTCGGCGGCGGGTTGTTAATCGGGCTTGCCGCCATACTGCTGATTCACTTTTGTGGGCGCATCGCCGGGATCAGCGGCATTGTGGCGGGCATGCTGACGAAGCAGACCCGGAAAGAAGGGTGGCGGATCGCTTTTTTAGCCGGTCTGATTGGCTCGCCGCTGCTGTTTGCGCTGTTTTTCCCGTTGCCGGACATTAACGTTGAGGCCTCCTGGCCGGTGATTATCGTGGCCGGTTTGCTGGTGGGCATCGGGACACGTCTCGGCTCGGGGTGTACCAGTGGGCACGGCATTTGCGGACTGTCGCGCTTTTCTAAGCGATCTCTGGTCGCCACGCTGACCTTTATGGTTGTCGGCATTGTTATCGCAACGCTGACCGGTTTATGGCTGGGCTGAGGAAAATATGATGCTGGTAATTATGGCGTTTCTGTGTGGTCTGATTTTTGGCGCCGGCTTGCTGATTAGCGGTCTGGCGAATCCTGAAAAGGTGCTTGGTTTTCTGGATCTCTCTCAGGCCTGGGATCCCTCACTTGCCTTCGTGATGATTGGGGCGATTGCGGTGGGGATCATTGGCTTTGCGCTGGTGAAAGGCAGAAAAAAGGCGTTTTGCGGGGTGCCGATTCTGCTACCAGACAATAACACCGTTGACCGCACACTGGTGGTGGGCGCGATCCTGTTTGGTCTGGGCTGGGGGCTGGCAGGCATTTGTCCCGGGCCGTCGTTGATATTGTTGGGTGCGGGCATTGGCAAGGGACTGCTGTTTGTTTTATCAATGCTTGCCGGGATGTGGATCGTTACCCGGGTCCGGTCATCTTAATCCACTTCTGGAATCACCAGGGAGGTGAGCACGTGGTCCTGCCAGACCCCATTGATCTTGAGATAAGAGGGCGCATACCCCTCTTTAACGAAGCCGAGGCTGGCCAGGGTTTTACTGCTGCGCGCATTATCAGGTAGGTGGTTTGCCATAATCCGATGAAAGCGGTAATTGACCTGCACATAGCTCAGCGTTTCCTTCAGCGCCTCGTGCATCAGTCCTTGCCCCTGATAAGCGCGATCGAGCGAGAAGCCGAGATAGCACGCCTGGAAAACACCAAAGATAAAGTTGGTGAAGTTGATGCTGCCGATTATTTTATTCTCGCCTTTTAAGGTGAAAACCAGTTGCAGGCATTTTCTCGCGTTGTAATCGCTCTGCGCACTCTCAATTCGTTGAGATACGCTCTCCAGCGTGAAATATTCCTCATCACGCAAGGGCTCAAAGGGCGCGAAATGCGATCGGTTTTCCCGCAGGAAAAGCAGGAGGCTGTCTGCCAGATCGGACGTCAGCAGATAAACGTCCGTCCTTTCGGTGGAGAATAACTTCATGTCGCGCTCTCATTAACATTATTGTCACATCGATTGTACTGATAATGATGTTGATTTCCAGCCTGCAACTGACTCAACCTACTAAAGTTAGGCTGGAAACCTTGACCCGATTTGCCAGAGGCTATGGCGTAGACATCCTGTTATCGAACTGTTCTGAAAAGAGAGTGCTATGAAATTATATGTGTATGAGCATTGCCCGTTCTGTATCCGCGCGAGAATGATCTTCGGCCTCAAACAGGTGCCTTTTGAGCTGGGCGTGATCATGGAAGGGGATGCGGAGACGCCAACCCGCATGGTGGGTAAAAAGGTTGTGCCGATCCTGCAGAAAGAAGAGGGCGTATACATGCCGGAAAGCATGGATATCGTTCACTACGTTGACCAGCTTGATGGCGCGCCGGTTATTACCGGGGAGTGCAATCCGGTCATTGAAGCCTGGTGCAAAGAGAATACGCGTGCCGTATTCAATCTGGCGATCCCGCGTTTTACCCGCGCCGATTTTAAAGAACTCGCCACACCCGCCGCGCGCGAGGCCTATACTCAGCGCGAGATTAACGCCTTTGGCGATATGGATACGTTGATGGCGAATAGCCAGACCTACATCGACACGCTGGTGGAAGCGCTCGGTAAAATCGAGGCGTACTTGCAAGGGCGACATCCTGTCAGTATCACTGATTTTTATCTCTTCCCGATCCTGAATTCGCTGACGATTGTGAAAGGCTTCCCGTACACAGAGGCGCTGCGCGGTTATCTGGACCATATTTCCTCGGCCTGTAACGTACCGCTGTTTACAGACAAAGCTTTATAACGGCCAGGGGGTATGCCCCTTAAAAAATGGTCTTCCGATTTTCGGTTGTGAGGGATTCATCGAATCCCTTAGATTCACCCTGTACCTTATTACAGGAGAGAATCATGACCTTCGCTGAACTTCACCATCAACACACACCCTTAGTTATCGCTAATGTCTGGGATGCGACCAGTGCTATAGCGGCGCAACAGGCAGGTTATCAGGCTCTGGGGACGTCAAGTGCAGCCATCGCTGCGATGCTGGGTTACGAGGATGGAGAAGCAATGTCGTTTGACGAATTGCTCTATATTGTCACGCGGATCACGTCCGTCAGTAATCTGCCATTAAGTGTTGATGTTGAAGCGGGGTATGGCAGTAACGCGGATGAGATAGCGGAGCATCTTAAGCGTCTTGCGCAGGCGGGCGTGGTAGGGATAAACCTTGAGGACAGTAAAGTCGTTAACGGGGTCAGACGACTTGTGGACGCGCTGCTATTCTCCAGGAAGTTAGAAGCGATTCGCACCCGGTTGAACGCAGAGAATCATCAGTTGTTTCTTAATATCCGTACCGATACCTACCTGCTGGATCATGAGCACGCGTTACAGGAAACGCTTTACCGGGGCCGCCTCTACAAAGCCGCGGGCGCGGACGGGCTTTTTGTTCCATGCCTGACGTCAGAACAGGATATAGCGATGATTGCTAAGGAGCTCAACCTGCCATTGAACGTCATGTGTATGCCCGATCTCGCCACCTTCGGGAGACTGAAGCAAGCAGGAGTAAGCCGTATCTCAATGGGGAACGTTGTGCATTCGGCTATTCAGTTGCAGCTGAAGAATTTGCTGGAACGTATCCAGGCGCAGCAGTCATTTGCAGAGGTCTTTATTGATGAAAGTGCTCAATAGTAAGCAGTGCGATCTCTGGTATCAGGCATTACTTGAGCGTGATTCCGGGTATACGGGGGTATTTTATGTCGGCGTCAAAACGACAGGGGTATTCTGTATTGCGGTATGCCGGGCCCGGAAACCGAAACGTGAGAATGTGGAGTTTTATACAGATTTTAAATCTGCCCTCGATGCCGGGTACCGTCCCTGTAAAGTGTGTCGACCCACTGAAAATGCGCACAGTGCGCCGACGTTCATCGAACAGGCGCTTGAGCTTGTTCGCGCAGATCCTAAAACCAGGATAAGCGATACGGCTCTACGTAATCATGACATTAGCCCCGAGCGGGTGCGGCGCTGGTTTCTGCAAAATCACGGTATTACTTTTCAGGCATTTCAACGAATGCAGCGGGTTAATATTGCCCTGCAGGAGTTAAAAAGTGGACGTAACGCGACCGATGTCGCTTTTGACAGTGGTTACGAGTCATTAAGCGGTTTTGGCTATACCTGTAAACGTCTTACGGGCGTTGCGCCGACCGAACAGACCAGGGTGATCGTTATTCAACGTTTCACCACCACGCTTGGCCCCATGTTTGTGTGCGCCACGGAACGGGGAGTGTGTCTGCTGGAATTTACCGACCGTCGTATGCTGGAGACAGAGTTTCGCGATCTCCAGCGTCTGTTAAAGGCGAGGATCATGGCGGGGGAAAATAGTCATACCCGCCAGACGGAAAGAGAGATACATGAGTACTTCTCTGGTACCCGGCAACATTTTGATCTCACGCTGGATGCCCCGGGCACGGATTTCCAGCGCGCCGTGTGGCAGGCGTTACGCGACGTTCCTTACGGTCAGACATCCTATTATCAATCCCTTGCCGGGCAGATTGAAAAACCGGCTGCCGTACGCGCGGTAGCGGCGGCAAATGGCGCTAACCGGATAGCCATTGTAATTCCATGTCACCGGATTATCGGCAAAGAGGGGGCAATGACCGGTTACGGGGGAGGGATCGCACGTAAAGAGTGGCTTATTGAACATGAACGAAAGCAGCGTTCACTTTTTTGTCCTGCGGGCTGAAAAATACGGTAATGTATTTGTTAAATAAACAAATTCAGAACGCTATCCATGACACCTTTGCTATTCCATAAATATCACGGGCTCGGTAATGATTACCTGGTGTGCCACCGTTCTGTCGCAGAGCAGCTGAGCACCGAGCAGATTCGTATCCTATGCCATCGCCATTATGGTGTAGGCTCTGACGGTCTGCTTATTGACAGTGGGGATCAACATCAGCCCACCTTACGCATCATCAATCCGGACGGTTCAGAAGCCGAGAAAAGCGGTAACGGTCTGCGCATCTATGCTCGCTATCTTTTCGATATCGGCCGCGTCGGACACGAGCCGTTTTTAGTGCACACCGCAGGTGGGGATGTACGTTGCCGGGTACATGACGATCCGCATCAGATCACGGTGGAGATGGGGCAGGCGAATTTCAGTCCGGCGGCACTGCCCGCGCTGATTGACCAACCTGAAGTGCTGAATCATCCCTTAAAGATGGCGGATGAAACTATCCTGGTATCGCTGGTCTCAATGGGCAATCCACACTGTGTTGTGCTGGTGGATAAGCTCGATCTGGCGCTGGTTCACCGCTTAGGGCCGCAAATAGAAAATCATCCTGTGTTCCCGAAACGCACCAACGTCCAGCTGGTGGAGGTCGTCGATCGCACTACGCTGCGTATTGGTATCTGGGAGCGGGGCGCCGGTTTTACGATGGCTTCCGGCAGCAGCAGCTGTGCAGCAGCCAGCGTTATGCGTAAATTAGACCGGGTCGATAATTGGGTCAGCGTGAATATGCCCGGTGGGCAGCTGCAAATCAGCTTTGATGACAATTTTCAGGTCAGCATGTCTGGCCCGGTGCATAAAATTGCCAGCCTGACGCTGGACGAAGACTGTTTTGCTGGTGGGAAGGTCGCCAGCTGATTTTGCGTCTTCTCGGACTGGCAGCCTGCAACGGGTTGCCGGTCGTTTTAGGATTAACTACCGCGTTCTATAGCCTGATTCATCCTTTCCCTTATATTTCTCTGCGACCAATAGCCCTCACATCATAAGCTGGCAAATTATACATTTCGTTAACATTTATATTGCAGCTGCTGATGAATAATCTTAATAATATTTAGGCGCTTATATTTCATAGCGATCCAATATGTTAATAAAAATAATTATCAGGATAACTTATGACGACAAAACCTGCCGCTGAAGTGAGTGCGGTACCGGGTCTGTTTCAGACGCTAAAAACCTTCCCGGCAACTGTCCATGCGCTGCTCTTTTTTACCTTCATTGTTCGCTTTAGCTATTTCATGGCATGGCCGTTTATCGCGGTGATCATGACGCAGAATTACCATATGTCGCCGATTGCCATTGGCGTGGCGATGACCAGCAGTGCGCTGTTATCGGTGGCGCTCGGCATGTATGGCGGGCAGATTTCGGACAGGTTAGGGCGCCGGATCATTCTTCTGCTGGGCTGTGGCTTTTCTGCCGTAGGCTATATCACCCTGGCGCAGGCCACCGGGATGGGGCTGTTTATTACCGGCCTGATGATCATCGGCGTGTGTTTTGCGTGGGTTGATCCCCCGGTGCGTGCTCTGATGAGCGATCTACTTGGCGATCGCCGCCGCCGTGCACTGGCCCTGCAAATGCGTTACTACCTGATCAACGTCGCGGCGGTATTTGGTCCGCTGGTCGGGATAGTCTTTGGCCTGACATCCCAGAAGGGGACGTTCCTGATCACCGGGCTGACCTATCTGCCGTTTTTTGTCTACGTGCTGCTGTTTATCCCGGCGGGTAAACTGCTGGGGGAACAGCAGGGGGCCAGCGCCCCGGCGATTAAGCTGCATCAGGTGATGGGAATCATTGCCAGGGACAAAATCTATATTGCGGCACTGCTGTGCAGCATTTTATGCAGCATTGTTTTTATCCATTACGAAGCTGTATTGCCGCAATACCTGATGTTACTTGACGGCAACGCGGCGGTTAAGTTGATAACCCTGATACTGGTGACCAATGCCTGTACCGTGCTGGTGTTCCAGAGTTTTATTATGCGGTTTCTGGCGCAAATCAACCTGCCAAAACGCATTCTGCTGGGTGGCGCCATTTTTGCTTTGTCGCAGCTCTGCATGTTTGCCACGCGTTCGACGGAAGTCTGGCCATGGCTGACGGTCACCGTCGTGTTCAGTATGGGGGAGGCGATTCTGATGCCGAACCTGAACATCCTGCTCGATCAACTGGCACCGGCTGAGCATCGCGGTGCTTATCTGGGGGCTTCAACATTAACGACGCTGGGGGTAGCTCTCGGGCCGTTGATCGGCGGCGTGATGCTGGCCATGACCGGAGCGGGCGTATTTATCAGCACCGCATTACTGAGCCTGCTGCTGTGTGCAATTATTTATGCTTGTCGGGTCAGGATGTTGGTGCGTTTGCAGGATTGATAGTGATGATAGCCAGCATGGAACATAAAGCCTGAGGATCCTCAGGCTTTATTTTAATGTGAGCGCTGTCTTCGTCGGATATATAGCCATACGAAGGTCAGCGTGAGTAATGGAATTCCATGGAAAATAATAATGACCATTGAGGGCGCTAACCAGATATAGAAGGGCGCCACTATCAACATTCCAACACCAAAACCTGTCATCTGTAAGAGCGTGATCAGGCTAAAAATAGGTAGCCTTAATGATTCAACTTCACTTTGGATGCGTGAGATGAGGCTAACATCCGCAAGTCCATCTCCAGTGCCTGCGAAGAAAATAAAGAATAATGCCAGAGAGACGGCGTTTTGTTGGAACGTTAAAATAAACCCCAGCGACATTAATGCTACACCATAAAAGAATAAACGCTCAGTTCGTATCCCTCGCTTAAGCAAAAGATAATTTGCCGCTCTTGCACCTGCAAATTTCCCACCGGCCCAGACTGCCAGCAGAAGACCCATCGTTTTTCCTGGTGATTCAGACGTCAGAAGCTCTGAAATGACAGGAAACCCTACGTTGTGGGCAGCACTCCCGAGAGTATCAGCCATAGTTACCAGCAACATGCCTGCCATCAGCGGTGCTGTTTTAAGTCCTTTAACAAGATTACTCCATTCGTTACGCTGATTTTTCTTCTCTACGCCCGCCGGGGTAACCAGAAAGCGTAAAGGCAGTATAGATAAACCTGCAAGGAGGTAAGTGAGAATATTGGTGATGAATACCAGCTCATAACCGTTCGCAGCCAGCAAAATACCCGACACCATACTACCCGTAACTGCACCGGTCGCAGATGCTGATGTTAACCAGGCATTAGTCGCAACCCGGCGGGAATCATCCACCCAGTATGGCAACTGGCTGTTTAGCCCAATTGCAAACATCGAATTGCCTATGCCAATTCCCAGAGCGATAAAAGGCAAAAGATAGATTTGTACGGAATAAGGAAAAATTAATAATGATGCCAGCAGCGCCGCGCGAAGAACATCCAGTATTACCAGGGGCAGGCGTCCGGTGAAACGTCTGAAATAAGGGACGCCAAACAAGCTTGCTAAAATTCCGCCGGTAACGCGACAGGCCAGAAAAATACTCACTTGCATCACACTTTGGCTTAGCACGTATACATAGGTGGATAATGCCACCATGTTTAAAAAAGCGCCGAAATCGGAGATAAAGCGGGCGGAAACGATCAGCCAGCCATTTCTGGCAGACCGATTAATCATTTCTTCATCCGGGTGCGCATCAGTCATACAGTTATCCTTTGCGGAAACGACAGGTGATCAGCAACAAGTATCATAGTCTGCAGCGTAATTTCACACAGCCTACAAAATATAGAAAAGACGCGACCGGACGGTATCCTGTGCCAGATGAACATTGAGCTGGTCTGCGAGTCTGAATCCCTTGATGGCGAATCCAGGTGTCTGACATCTTAAGTCTCTTAGTCCTGAGCAGACAGGACTATTTCGCGGTTATAAACATCAGTGCGCATAATGTATATTATGTTAAATGCGATATTGCGATACCCAGGTCAGCCATCTCCTCAGCACCACTCCCGGCATTTACCGCTTTAATAACTCCCGCTCACGCCCTGATTCTGGCGCGCCGAATCGAAGATGTGCGATTCGGCGCGCGGATTCACTGTCCCACCGTCCGACACACCGCAATCACCCTCTCTCTCAGCCAGCGATGGCCGGGATCGTTTTCCATTCTGGGATGCCACATCTGCGATACCGTTATGGTTCGGGTTTTAAAGGGCAGCTCAAAAACATGCAGTTGTTCTGTCATATGCGGGTTTTGCAGATAGAGCGCCGGCACCATGGCGACAAGATCGGACGCCAGCGCCACGGACAACGCTGTCGGAAATCCGGGCACCACGCTGGCAATCTTTCGCGTCATCCCTGCCTCTGCCAGCGCATCATCCACAAACCCGTGTAACGATCCGTCGGGCGCGGCCACCACATGACCCCAGGAGACATAGTCGTTGAGGCCGATGCTGGTTAACGATGCCAGCGGATGCGTCTTACGAACCGCACCCACAAACCTGTCCTGAAAAAGTCGTTGGAGACGAATTTCCGGGCCCATATTGCTCTGCACGCCAATCTCCAGATCCACCAGGCCCTCGCGCAGATAGCGGGATGTTTTTTCAGGTTTCGGTGCAAAGCGGATGCAGACGTCAGGCGCCACTTCAGCCACGGCGGCAATCAGCGCCGGGCCAAACGCGACGACAAATCCATCATTGGCTCTGATAGTGAAAAAACGCGCCAGATTTTGCACGTTGAGCGTCTCCATGGAAGGTTGCAGCACCGCCCTCGCCTCATGCACCGCGTTCCGGGCGCGATCCCGGGACGCTTCAGCCCAGGGCGTCAACACCATATTGCGTCCTGCCCGCACCAGGATCGGATCCCCCGTCACGTCCCGTAGCCTGCTGAGCGTGCGGCTCATGGCTGACGTACTCAGGTTTAAACGCCGCGCTGCCCCTGCAACGCTGGCCTCTGCCAGCAGAATGTCGAGCGCGACGAGCAAGTTAAAATCAGGATCGGACATGAGAACCTCTGAGCTTAGATAAGGCGTTCGGTGCAATGATTAAGTGTAAACGCTGCATCTTCCGCACTCTATACCCCAGGAATATAGTTTCTTCATCTCAACACCCTCGAGGATTCCAGATGATGACACTATTTTCAAACCAACCCGGTGACGAAGGGCTGCCAGGCCAGGCGCGCGCCCGGGTTATGATCGCCGTGATGATGACCACGCTGATGGGCGTATTTGATGGCACGATGATCAACATTGCCCTGCCCTCGATGGCGCAAGCCATGCAGGTGCCCGCGGGTTACGCCGTCTGGTTCGCCAACGGTTATCTGCTTTCTGCGGCCATGACGTTGCTCATTTTCGCCGCGCTCGCGGCCCGCTACGGAACGCGCCCTGTTTTTCTGGCGGGCCTGGCGACATTCACCCTGACATCACTGGGCTGCGCGCTGGCAACAACGCCGGTGATGCTTATCGGAATGCGCATTTTGCAGGGGATCGGCGGCGCGGCCACATTGAGTATCGCCCCGGCGATCCTGCGCTCCGTCTTTCCGGGGCGACTGCTCGGGCGCGTTCTGGGTCTGCACGCCCTGCTGATTGCGTCCAGTACGGCTATTGCCCCCGTGCTGGGCGGCACCATCCTCGACATTCTGAGCTGGCAGTGGCTGTTTGCCATTAATTTGATTCCGGGAACCCTCGCGCTGGTGCTGGCAGGCAAGGCATTACCGGGACACGTCACGTCCGGCATGGCTGGGTTCGATTTACCCGGCGCAGTGCTGTCGGCGACGCTTCTGGGTTCAACGATCATGATGGCCAACAGCTTTTCCCGCCCTCACGAGGCGCTCTGCTGGGGGCTCCTCGCCCTGGGCTGCACGGTTGTGTTTATCTGGCATATCCGCCGCGTCCGCGCGCCGATACTGCCGCCCGCCATTTTCCACAACGGGCGTTTTACCCTCGCCGCCTTAACATCGCTGGCCTCTTTTATCAGCCAGGGCATCACTTTCATCGCGTTGCCTTTCCAGTTTCAGACTGTGTATGGCTACAGCCCTGTTGTGTCCGCACTGCTGTTTATCCCCTGGCCGATCGGCATCGTGCTGATTGCGCCTCATCCAGGCCGTTGGGCCGATACGTTTTCTGCGCCGCTGATCTCCACCCTTGGGCTGATTATTTTTGTCGTCGGGTTGATCCTGCTGGCGACGCTGCCCGCCACGCCTGCCATGTGGGATATCTGCTTACGTAGCCTGGTGTGCGGGATTGGGTTCGGCTGTTTCCAAAGCCCCAACAACCGGGAAATGCTGGCGAATGTTTCCCGGGAGTATGCCAGCTATGCCTCCGGGATCTTGTCCATCGCGCGGACGTTTGGGCAATGCCTGGGCGCTGCGGTAGTCGGGATCCTGCTCGCCGTTATGTCGACTGAAGCCGTTAATATTGCCCTGTGGATCGCCGTCGCCGCCTCTGTCGCATCGGTGGTTTTCAGCCTGAGCCGGCTGCGCAAATCGCTGAACTACTCATTTGGAGGCAATCGCTAATTATCTCAACTAGACTTCTAAGCGGCTGTTCGTCATCACGTATCGGCTCAGCCACTTCACTCAGGTTTTTTCACTCCCCGAGAGGTCTACCATGTCATTTGTCACCACAAAAGATAATGTCAGTATCTTCTATAAAGATTGGGGCCCCAAAGATGCACAACCTATCTTCTTCCATCACGGCTGGCCATTAAGCGCGGATGACTGGGATAACCAGTTACTGTTCTTTTTAGCGGAAGGTTTCCGGGTCATCGCCTCCGACCGTCGTGGTCATGGCCGTTCCGATCAGGTCAGCGACGGCCATGATATGGACCATTACGCGGCCGATGTCTCTGCCATTGTTGAGCATCTGGATCTGCACAATGTGGTACATGTCGGCCACTCCACCGGCGGTGGTCAGGTGGCGCGTTATGTGGCGCAATACGGCCAACCGCAGGGCCGGGTGGCGAAAGCCGTTCTGATCAGCGCCGTACCGCCATTGATGGTCAAAACGCCAGACAATCCGGGCGGCACGCCGATTGAGGTGTTCGATGGGTTCCGTCAAGCGCTGGCGGCAAACCGGGCGCAGTTCTATCTCGACGTGGCGACAGGTCCTTTCTACGGCTTTAACCGTGACGGGGCTGAAATTTCGCAGGGCACCATCCAGAACTGGTGGCGACAAGGGATGATTGGTAGCGCGAAGGCGCACTATGAAGGCATTAAAGCGTTTTCAGAAACGGATCAGACCGCCGATCTGAAAGCGATCACCCTGCCGGTGCTTATTTTGCAGGGGGATGACGATCAGGTTGTGCCTTATAAGAACGCCAGCCTGCTCCAGGATGAACTTCTCAGCAACAGCACCCTGAAAGTGTATCCGGGCTATCCGCACGGGATGCACACCACACATCCAGATACCATCAACAAAGATTTACTGGAATTTATTCGCAGTTGATAAGTTACAAACGGGTGGCCAGGGCCACCCGTTCCGGGAAGTTACAGGGAGGCTTTTAACCGCGCCACTGCTTCTTTCAGGTTCTCATCCGTGACGCTGACGTAAGACATACGCAGCGTGGCATGATCCGGTTCGTTGCAGTAGAAGAACTCCCCAGGCACATAGACCACGCCGTTGTTCAGCGTCTTTTTCAGCCACTCCGTGGTGTTCATCTCGTATTTGAATTTCGCCCACAGGAACATGCCGCCCATCGGTTTATGGAAGGTCAGATGATCGCTCAGCTCACTTTCTACGTGCTGACACAGGATCTGGCATTTGTGTTTATAAGCCTCGCGGATCAGGTCGATTTGCCCGGCCAGGCGGCCGCTCTCCAGGTAGTGATACGTCAGCGACTGCGATAATGAGCTGGTGTGCAGGTCGGTCGCCTGCTTGAGGATCACCACCTGACGTTTTATCCAGTCCGGCAGCACTAACCAGCCAACCCTTGCGCCTGGCGCGAGGATTTTTGAAAAGGTGGAGGTGTAAATGACGTTATCACTGCAGCCCATCTCTGCCGCCCAGGCTTTCAGTGGCGTGAAGGTCTTGTCGGTGAAGTTGATTTCACCGTAGGGATCGTCCTCGATGATAACAAAATCGTAGCGCTGGGATAATTCCACCAGTTGCTTACGACGCTGCTCTGCCAGAGTGACGCCGCCCGGGTTACCGAACGTTGGCACAATATAGACGGCTTTGACGCGCGTGGTCTTAACCAGCGCTTCCAGCTCATCGATAATCATCCCTTCGCCGTCGGTCCCCACCGACATCAGGTTAGCTTCCGCTAACTGCAGAACCTGCAGTGCAGCAAGATAAGTTGGGCGTTCGACGACCACGATGTCGCCCGGGTTAATCAGCGCCCGCGCCAGAATATCCAGTGACTGCTGGGAGCCGGAGGTCACCACCACGTCGTCCACGCCGCAGTTAATCCCCCTGCCGCTCAGCAGCTGGCAGATGGCGCCGCGCAGCTCCGGGCTGCCCTCGCTCAAACCGTACTGAAACGCCTCTTTCCAGGTGCTGGAGAGCACCTTCTCCATAGCCAGTTCCAGCCCTTCACGATCGAAAAGATCCGGGTTGGGAATGCCCCCGCCGAGTGAAATCACCCCTTCCATCTTGCTGTGTTTTAATAATTCTCTGATCGCGGATGACTGGAGGTTTTGTACTTTGTGGGCAATTTTGTTCTGCGACATCTTTTATTATCCTGGTTTGTTGTATCCCAGTTTAAGTATCACATGTAGAACGTTTTAACCAGCCGAAGAGACCGGAGCCCACAGGCTCCGGCAGTGGGATCAGAACTCGATACGGGCACCAACGTTATAGCGTCGACCTTCCAGCATAGAAGACTGGTTGTAAGAGGTGCGGTAGATCGGGTTCACATCAAACAGGTTATAGATGCCGGTCATCAGCGTCACGTTCTTGTTCAGATGATAACGCGCGCCCAGGTCGACCAGCGCGTAGGCGTCCGTTTCGCTCGATTTGCCAATGTCCGGGGAACTGCTGCGCCAGCTGGCTTTGGTCCACAGCTCGAGATCATTCACCGCGTTCCAGGTCAGGGAGACGTTGGCCATACTTTCCGGGAAATCGCTCAGGGCATAGCCTTTATACTCCCCGCTCTGCTGTTCGCTGTGCGTGTACGTATAGTTGGCGTTGGCTTTCAGGGAAGCGGTAACCTGCCAGTCGCCGTTCAGCTCCAGACCGTAGATCTGCGCATCGCTGACGTTGGCGTACTGGAAGACGGTATCGGCGACATACCCGTTATAGGTACACTTCTGCGTGTCCGACGCGGTACAAATGAGATGGTCGCTGATTTTGTTCTTGAATTTGGTGTAGAAAAGCGTCGCGTCCAGCGCCAGCGCATCCCGCTGCCAGTACAGGCCCAGCTCGGTGTTGACACTCTCCTCCGGCTTCAGATCGTCATTCCCGATACCGATTTCCGAGTAAGGATAAGCCCCGTATACGCTGGTAAAGCCTTCGTTATTCTGGCGCAGATCCGGTTTCTTATAGCCAGCAGAGACGCCGCCCTTCAGCGCCCAGCTTTCATCGATGGTCCAGTTGCCGTAGAGCTTAGGCGTGACGTGGTAACCGAAATAGCTGTCGTGATCCAGACGCGCCGAGGTGGTCAGGGTGAAGTCCGGAACGATCATCCAGGCATCTTCAGCAAATACCGCCCAGCCGTCGCGCGTAATTTCACTCACCGGCGTAACGCCCGGGGCTTCTTTATCCTTGATACCGAACTCATCGTCCAGTTCGTTGCGGGTAAAGTTCACGCCCAGCGTCAGCTTGTGATCGCCCAGCGTAAAGGTATTGGCGCTGTTGGCCTCGTAGTTTTTCTGGGTAATAAACTGCGATGACATCCCCGGGACGCGGTACTCGGTTTTGGCTTTTTCGTAGCTGACGAAGTTCTTCACTTCCAGGATATCGCCATACCAGGCATGTTGTGACAGCGAGGCGGCATCGCGATCAAAGCCCCAGTACCACTGCTTATCGTTATGGGTCTTCTCCTGGTTGCCCTTGGTGGCATTCAGATCCCAGAGCTGGGTATCGGTCGGCGACATAGAGATGGTCGCGTCCAGATTCCCGGACTGATGCTTCACAAAGCGTTCATCGTTGATGCTGTCATCGTCGCGGCGATCGAGATAATCGGCAGCCACACTCACCCCGAGCTTGCCCGGGATCACCGGCCCCATTAAAAAGAGGTTGGTCTGGTTGGTATTGCCGTATTCGCTCTTCTCCTGCAGGAAGTAGTTATCCTCCAGAACTCCGGTCCACGTCTCCAGGTTATAGGCTTTTTTGGTAATGACGTTTACTACACCGCCGATGGAGTCAGAGCCATACAGGGAGGACATCGGCCCGCGGATCACTTCGATTCGCTCGATGGCGGAAAGCGGCGGCATAAAGGCGGCTTCGGTGCCGATATGGTGTCCATACGGGCGGGATTCGCGGGTAGCCTGTTTGATACCGTTCACCATGTACGAGGTATACGTAGAGTCCATCCCGCGCATCTGCACATCGCCGGTCGCCAGGCTACCGTGACCGTTACCGACCAGCACGCCCGGCATTTCGCGCAGGGCTTCGGTGACGTTCTGATTCGAGCGAGTGTTCAGCTCTTTTTCATTTACCACGGAGATTGTCGCTGGTGCTTCGCGGCGTTCCTGGCTAAAACCGGTCGCGGTTACCACCAGTTCATCTTCGTTCACAGCGGTGTTTTCTGCGGCGAAAACGGCCACCGGCAGGTTAGCCAGGGCGAGCGAAACCGCCACGGCCATGCGTGTTTGCTTTATCACAACAGGATCCTTAGAACTGGGTTAAATCAATCTTGAGCACGTAATCAGCGTTATTCGCTTTCTCATCCTGCTTGACGCTGGCGTAGAGCGTGCGTGCATCGGCAGAAAGCGCGAGGCTGTTAGGCATCGCCGCGGTTTTAATGGTGTGTTTCAGGCGGTTGTTGGTCGCGTCGATCACGCTAATCTGACGATCGTTGCGATGGGTGACATAGACTTCATCGCGCGCGGCGTTGTAGAGCACGGCAACGGAATTAGGTGTCGGGACACGGTGCAGGAGTTTGCCGGAATTCAGCTCCACAACCAGTAGATCTTTGGTGTTGGTGTCCGCGATATACCCCACCCCTTTCGCGGTGTTGAGCGCGATGTTGAGGAAGTAATGTTCCGGATCGGCAGGATCGACTTTTACGCGGGCAAGCGGCTGCGAGGTTTTACCATCCAGGGTGATCAGCTCCCCGGCGCCGGAGACAACGTAAACCTTGTCGCCTGCCTCATCCACGGCAAAACCGACGGGCTCCAGTTTTTCCAGCGTCTGGTCCAGCGCCTGCTTATGTGTATCCACGACCCACAACAAACCTTTACCTTTGCGCCCAATCCCGGAGACATAAAGACGCTGATGCTTCTTATCCAGCACCACTTCCCGAACGTGGGCTTTCTTATTCGGATCTGAATCGTCGCTCAGCTGGATCGTTTTGATGACCTTATTGTTACGCGTGTCGAGCAGCGTGACCGACCCTTCCAGGGCATTGCCCAGATAGAGAATGTGCTGCTCCTGATCCAGCGCGACGGCAAAGGTGCGACGTTCGGTCGGGATCTGGTGCTCAATGTTCAGCGTGGAGGCCGCCAGCTGGAAGACCAGCCCTGCCGTCTTGTCTTTATCAAACGAGGGTGCAGAGGCGGCATAGAGGGCATTCTGGCCTTTATCATAGGCCAGCTCATAGACTCCCGGCCCCAGCGGCTGGACGAGAAAATCCTTCTCAGTGAACTCTTTAGCGAATAGCGAGCCAGCGTGCATAGCCAGACAAATGGCGAGGGCACACAGAGTTTTGTTCTTTACGGCAGAGGCGTTTTTCATGTCATTATTCTTTACAGTTGCTTACGTAAAGAAAAATGATAATGAAAATAAATATCATTTACAATTGTAAATATATCTCAATTACCTACCAGTTTTGGTACCCGTATCCATTGCGATTACGTGGCCAACCCATTGAAACGCCCTATCCTTGCCGCCTGGCTGGCCAGACCGTCGAAAATAGCCTTGCTCACCTGCGGCGGGAAATCTGACGGCAGTTCTGCCCTGACGGAGGCGATAACCTCGTTGGTGCGATCGGCCATCTCCGTCATCAAACGGCGGGCAGCCTCCTGCGAAAAGCCTGCAAAGGCCGCGGTGCTGATAAAGTGACGCGGCTGGATCATCGCGAAATGGTACTGCCGGTTCTTCCCTTGCAACGCCATCGCCATCTTGGCCTTTTTGAGGGGGATCCCCCCGGCCTCGAACAGCGGAAACGCGGAGATCACGTCGTACAGCGGCGTCATGCGAAATGAGGAATCCGCCTCAATAAACAGGCTGAAATTCTTGCCGTGGCCATCAATGGCGGCCAGCATCCAGAACAGGATCTGCGTCTTAAAGAACATCTCGCGATCCTGTCCCGCCAGGCGCGAACCAAGCAGCAGCTTCATGGCGTCGGCGATCCCGGGCCCACCATGCGACTCATATTTCAGCGCCGGTGAGACGCCCAGGGCCTGACAAAAATCCTCCTGCGGCAGACGCATCAGCCAGCCGCTACGGGCCCAGCGCCGATCGAAACGCTCGATAATCAGCACTTTTTTGCCACCAAACTGCGCCATTTCGGCATGCGCAACGGGGAAACCAAAGGCTTTTGCGATGCGCAGGCACAGCCATTCGTTCTCGCAGCTTTCGCTCAGGTCGATGTTGTTCTGCTCGATTCTGCCGATCGGCAGCTTGAAAATATGGCTGGTTGGGGTACTGCCCTGGGGCCGCTGCCAGCGATCCTGATACCACAGCAGCGCCGTTTTCTCCTGCGCCCCGGCCAGCGAAATGCGGAAATCGGCCTCCTCCTCTGTCATCCCCAGCGGTGCCATCTGATATCCGTCGAGCAGCGCGGCAATCTGCTCATCATCCAGTGGTTCAGCCACCATATCCATTACCGGAGGGATCTCCTGCCCGGGCGGATAGAGCTGAATAGCGCCGACGCAGTCCCGGCCGACGCTGGCAAGCAGATCAAAAGGATGGGCGGTCTCAACCTGGAAACGGGCCTGCATGCGGGCAATGATCGCCTCGGAGTCAGGCAGCAGGTTGCTGAAGAAATTAAAAACCTGCGCGCCTTTGATCCTGCCGTGCTGCAGCGGCAGTGAGAGGGAAATCCCGCGCGAACCGGGCTCTGCTAGCCACTCGGGGGCATACTGAAAGGACATCGCCCCGCTACCGTCGCGATGCAGCGTACCTACCACGTCGCCATTCATCGCGACAGTCAGACGTTGTGCGCGCACCCTTACCACTCCTTCGTCCAGGCGTTGTTATCCGGAAGCGAAGCACCGCGTTTCACCACGTGCAGCTCCAGATCCAGCGCCGCGAGAATTTTGAACAAGGTTTCCAGCTTGGTTGAGCCCGGTTTGTTCTCGAAATCCGATACGGTGGTTTGTTTGATGCCAACCTGTTCAGCCGTCGCCGTTTGGGTTAACTTATTGACCTTACGCTGATCCCGGACGGCCTGTGCCAGAGCGTCTGCTGATGTCACTTTCATGATTATCCCCCATAGCGGATATTTTGAGAAAATCCCCTACAGGGGATAAAATGAGAATAACCCCTTCAGGGGATAAGTGCAATTTATCCCCTCAAAAGGATACGTGTCCGCTCCTGGCCTGTTGTTCTGTCAGACTCTGTTAATGAGCACTATGCTGAGGTACATATTTGAAAGAGCAGTTATTGTATGTTGTAACTACGGATAGTGTTTATATTGCAGTAGTTTATTTATTGCGCTTAGAAGATTCTTGTTTTTATATTCACCCCATAATTAGAGCCCACCAAAAATAATTAACCATAAAGGCTCGCTTGCCGGTTCGTTAATTCAGATGTGTAAAACACGCGGTGACGGGAAACTAACGTACCGGCATCTAATGCTTTACGCGGACAATAAAAAATAATGTCGCTTAACCGAAGCGTGACATGTAAAAAAAGCATCGCTATCCACCAATGATTTTAATCATCTTTTTGAAAACCGAAGCCGACGCCCCATGAAAAGACCCCGCTGTTCATCAGCGTTCCCGTCTATGATTTAAAGATAAGAGAGCGGTAAATCTGGTTCGCACTTATTTCTGCAAGGGATGTTGAAACAAACCTGGTACTTCCGGGTGGTTTTTTTTTGACTCTGTTTCGCGTTTAATCAAATAAGTGGAGGGGATAAATATGCCTGGACTTGAAGTAAACCGTAGTGAGGTTCTTATTATTCTGCCGAGTATTGAACCCTGAAAGGGATAATTAATTTTCCCATTTAAATACCATGCCGGTTTGTTTTTTATTGATTAGCACTATCCATACGGGAGCAGTGAGATGCCTATTTTTCACTCATTCTGGCAGGCGGGGTTTGAGGGTGCGAATTTTGTTACACGGCAGGGTCATGCCCTATCCATGGATCATGAAACGGGCCATGACAGCAGACATCACGATGATTACAGGGCGCTTAGCCCTTTTAATATCGCCACGGTCAGAGAGAGCGTTGGCTGGCGCCTGACTGATAAATCAGGCGGTTACGATTTTAGCACTGTTACCGCAAAAATGGTGTCGGCAAAGGAGAACGGTATCCAGATTTGCTGGACGATTTGTCATTACGGCTGGCCAGACAATGTCGATTTTTTCTCAGATGAATTTGTAGCGCGTTTCGCCCGGCTGTGCGGCGCGCTGGCCGCCTTCTTGCGCCCCTGGTATCAGGAGCCGCCGGTCTACTCCCCGGTCAACGAAATCTCCTTCACCGCCTGGGGTATTGCCGTGGGTCTGTTTCCTGCCGCCCTTCCTGCAGACATAAACGGTATACAAATCAAACGGCAACTGGTTCGCGCCAGCCTGGCTGGCTGCGATGCCATCTGGGCGGCCGATCCCCGGGCGAGAATTTTGCACTGCGACCCAATTGTTCATCTGATTTCTCCCGACGAAGACCCCACGACCAAAGAGGAAACCGAGGCACTGCGTACCGCGCAGTTCCAGGCGTGGGACATGTTAGCGGGACGACATGAGCCGGAGCTGGGTGGCCACCCGCGTTATCTGGATCTGATCGGGGCCAATTATTACCACGACAATCAGTGGATAACGGGAAACAACCAGCGCCTTCCCTGGCATCTTGGCGATCGCCGACGACGACGATTACACGAGATGTTGCAGGAACTTTATGAACGCTATCACCGCCCTATTCTGCTTGCCGAAACAAGCCATGTTGGCAGTGGACGTGGAGCCTGGATTAACGACGTCGCCTCTGAGGTGGCTCAGGCTCAGCTGGCGGGCGTTGAGCTCTCCGGAATTTGTCTTTACCCCATTATTGACCGCCCCGACTGGGAAAATAATGCCGTCTGGCATCACTGCGGTTTATGGGACATCTCCCCGGATAAAGAGCGACATCTTAATACCGTTTATGCACGCGCGCTTAAGCAAACCCAGTCCCGGCTGGAATATTTTCAACAGCCATCAGGCGCCTTTACCTGCAACGGCACAGAGGTATCAGATATGAAAAAAATCTATGTGTTTAGTCACCTGCGCTGGGACTTTGTCTTTCAGCGTCCACAGCATCTGATGACACGTCTTGCCCAGCACTATCACATCGTCTTTATCGAAGAGCCGCTGTATTCAGCGGACAAACCTGAGCTGAAGCTCTCCCGGCCCGCACCGAACGTCACCGTGGTTCAGCCGCACACCCCGTCAACGACGCCAGGATTCCATGACGAGCAGATTGCTTTTCTGGAAACGCTCCTGACAGAGCTTCGGGAGCCGGACGAAACCCCGGTGGTCTGGTTCTACACGCCGATGGCGCTTCCGCTGCTGAAGGTATTTACGCCGGCAATCGTGATCTACGACTGCATGGACGAACTTGCCGCCTTTGAGAAAGCCCCACGCCAGCTTTTGCAGCGTGAGTCAGCCCTCCTGACCCGGGCGGATATTGTCTTCACCGGCGGCCCAAGCCTGTATGAGGCAAGAAAAGGACGTCACCCGAACATTCACTGTTTTGCCAGTAGCGTCGATGCGGTCCATTTTGAGCAGGCGCTGGATCGCGGAAATCATCACCCGCTGCAGGAAGACATTCCGCATCCGCGGTTGGGGTATTACGGGGTCATTGATGAACGGATGGATTTATCGCTGATTGCCGCCCTGGCGGATTCACATCCGGAGTGGCAGATCGTGATGGTCGGCCCGGTGGTGAAGATCGATCCTGCCACCCTGCCCAGACGTAGCAACATCCATTATCCCGGCATGCAGCCGTATCAGGCGCTGCCCCAGTTTCTTGCCGGCTGGGATGTGTGCCTGATGCCGTTCGCGCTGAACGAATCCACGCGTTTTATTAGCCCGACAAAAGTGCTCGAGTACATGGCCGCGCAGCTTCCGGTGGTGAGCACCGCCATTGCCGATGTCGAAAAACCCTATAGCCACGTGGTAGCCGTCGCTCACGACCAGTCAGCGTTTATCGCCGCCTGTGAACAGGCGCTGGCGCTGCCGGAAGAGACCCGACAAGCACAGCAGCAGATGATGCAGCGTATTATCGCCAGCACCTCCTGGGATAAAACCGTGCAGAGCATGCACGAGCTGATTGAGCGCGCATTTTCACACTATCTGGATGCCTCCGCTGCGACGGTCAATGCAGCGGATAGCAACCCGGAGGACGCTTCTTCCGAGCCGGTTTTACGCCTGATACCAGCGAAACAGGCCCATACGGAAACCGAAAAGTGTTTGATCCTCGGGGCCGGACCCACCGGCCTGAGCGCGGCCTATCACTATGGTGAAGGGGCGACGTTGCTTGAGCGCAACACCACGGTTGGAGGGCTCTGCCGCTCGATTCAGGACAAAGGTTTTACCTTCGATTATGCGGGCCACATTATGTTTTCCGCGGACGAAGAGGTGCTGGCGCTGTACAAGACGTTACTGGGGGACAATATCCACTGGCAGATCCGCGAAGCCTGGGTCTATACCGACGGCGTCTATACCCGCTACCCCTTCCAGGGATCGCTTTACGGTCTGCCGGCCACGGTTGTCAAAGAGTGCATTCTGGGGGCTATCGAGGCGCGCTACGGAACAGGCTCTGACGTACAAAGCATGACGAACTGCGCAGAGAAAACCGGTCAAGGTAAGCATCACCACGACTGCTGTGCCGATGGCGCGGTGCCGGACTACATCAGCGCAGATCCGGCAGAAAAAGCCCCCCGTAAAGACAGTTTTGAAGCCTTCATCTATGAGACGTGGGGCAAGGGGATCGCCCGGCATTTCGCCATTCCTTACAACAAAAAGCTCTGGACGGTACCGCTGTCGGAAATGGAGACATCCTGGCTGGGTGGTCGCGTCCCCCTGCCCGACCTGGAGCAGATTATCGAGGGTGCCCTGAATGAGACTGCGAAGCCGATGGGGCCAAATGCCCGCTTCGGTTATCCGCTACAGGGTGGTTTCCAGGCGCTGATGAACGGATTCCTGCCGCACATCAAAGGACGGATCGAGACCGGGGCTGAAGTCAGTAAAATTTACGCCAATCAGCATATTGTTGCCCTCGCAGACGGACGGCAGTATCGCTATGAACGGATGATCAGCACCCTGGTGCTGCCGGAGCTGATTCGCCTGATGGGTGATGAGGTGCCGCCAGAAGTCCGCAAGGCAGCGAAAGGCCTGCGCCACGTCTCGGTTCGCTGCGTCAATCTGGGGGTTGGCCGGGACAATCTGACCGACAAACACTGGATCTACTACGCCGGTAAGACGGTATTCCACCGCATTTTTGTTCAGGGCAACGCCAGTCCCTTCTGCAGTCCACCCGGCAGCTGCGGCCTGACCTGCGAAATCAGTTACTCACCGGATAAACCGCTGCCGGTCGATGGCCAGGCGCTGATCGACCGCTGCATTAAGGAGTGCATCGAATCCGGCATCATTTCGGCCGAGGATGAGATTATCACCGCCAACCAAATCGATATCCCTTACGCCTACGTGATTTACGATCAGAGCAGGAAGGAGAACGTAGAAACGATCCGCAAATGGCTGTTGCTGCATGGCATCACCCTGGCCGGACGTTACAGCGAATGGGAATACTACAATTCGGACCATGCGTTTATCGCCGGGAAAGTCGCCGTTGAGAAAGTCCGGGGGTCAGCTTACCGGCATTCTGTTTCCTGACGGTAAGATGATTAACCTGTTCAGCCGTCGCCGTTTGCGCTAACGTATTGATCCTACGTCGGTCGCAAACGGCCCCGCATTTCTGCGAGGCTACGGCCAACGGGCACGATGCTGAGTGTTATATTGCAATGATTAGATTGTATGTTGTAACTATTAGCATGGCCATTTAGGGTCCACCAGCCAATTGCCGCCAGGGATGATAGGGATGATAGGGATGATTATTGTCTTCCCCCCTCCCTGAGATTGACTTACCTCCGAATAGAACCAAAATAAATGTTCCCGGCGACACACTGTAGAAATGGAGTCTATCATCGCCTGCTCACGTCATTCTCAGCTTGCTACCCACCTTAAACGCTCCGGCGCGCTGATCGCCTGGGCGTTGTTACTGGTCAGTTGCAGCTCTACCCCACCCAAATCACTGGTCACCCCGCTGCCGCCGGTCGCTAAACAGCCCCTGCCGGATAAAACAGGACCTCATGAGCCGGTGCGCGGCGTCTGGCTGGCGACCGTCTCTCGTCTCGACTGGCCACCGCTGGCGTCGGTGAACGGTCGCCCTGCCGCATCGCGGATCGCCATGCAGCAAAAGGCCCTGACCGATAAGCTGGATAACCTGAAAAGTCTCGGGATTAACACCGTGTTTTTCCAGGTCAAACCGGACGGCACGGCGTTATGGCCATCAAAGATTTTGCCATGGTCGGATATGCTGACCGGCAAAATCGGGGAAGCTCCGGGCTACGACCCGCTGCAGTTTATGCTCGATGAAGCGCACAAGCGTGGGATGAAGGTCCATGCGTGGTTTAATCCGTACCGCGTGACGACCAATACCCGGCCCGGCACGGTCGCGGAGCTGAACCGTACCCTGTCGCTCAACCCACCGAGCGTGTTTGTTCTGCATCGGGAGTGGATCCGCACCGCAGGCGATCGCTATGTTCTCGACCCTGGCATTCCGGAAGCCCGGGAATGGATCACCAGCATCGTGGCGGAAGTGGTATCGCGCTATCCGGTGGACGGCGTGCAGTTCGATGATTACTTCTATGCGGAATCCCCGAACTCAACGCTCAACGATAACCAGACGTACCGCCAGTATGGGCAGAGTTTTGACTCGAAAGCTGACTGGCGACGTGATAATACCCAACAATTGATTACCCAGGTGTCGCGGACCATTAAGCAGATCAATCCCAACGTTGAATTTGGCGTGAGTCCGGCAGGAGTATGGCGTAACCGCTCTCACGATCCGGCCGGGTCCGATACCCGGGGTGCCGCAGCTTACGACGAGTCTTTCGCCGATACCCGACGCTGGGTGCAGCAGGGTCTGCTGGACTACATCGCCCCGCAGATCTACTGGCCGTTTTCCCGCGATGCGGCGCGCTATGACGTGCTGGCGAAATGGTGGGCTGGCGTGGTGAAACCAACCCATACCCGGCTCTACATTGGTGTCGCGCTGTATAAGGTGGGCGAGCCGTCGAGCAAGGAGCCTGACTGGACGGTGCAAGGCGGCGTGCCGGAGTTGAAAAAACAGCTGGATCTGAACGAATCCGAGCCGCAGATCGACGGCACTATCCTGTTCCGAGAGAACAACCTGAATCAGCCCCAGGCGCAGGAGGCAGTGCGGTATCTGCGAACCCGCTGGGGGTCGTAGCCTTTGCCCGGAGCTGCCGGGCAGTTTGGTTCCAGAAAGGAATTGCCGGGGGCGCTTCGCTTGCCCGGCCTACAGGCTGCGATCGGCGGACATATCGTGCGCTTTAATGTCAGAACCACTCTCGAGCCGTCTGATAGCCGGCACCAGGCAGGCCCCTGCCGTGGCGATCACCACCGCAACGGCGGAGACCAGCAGCACGTTGCTGGTGCCGTACTGGATCGCCAGCGGGCCAGCGATGAGCTCACCGAAGGGAATGGCCACAAACGACCCCACCGCATCGTAGGCGTAGACACGCGCCAGCTTTTCCGGGGGAATGTGGGTTTGCAGCGACTGAGCCCAGGCCACGCCAAACAGACCAAAGGTGACGCCAGCCATAAAGAACGCGGCCATAAGCCAGGATGTAGCGGCAAGCTGGCTGAGCATGAAGATGGGTAAGGCGCAGAATGACATCAGCATGACCCCAATGAAGAGGTCTCGACGCGGACGCCAGCGCAGGGCGAGAGATGACCCGACGATCAGGCCCACGCTCTGGGACGCAATAATCATCCCCCAGTGCGCCCGCCCAAAAGAGGCATCCGCAATCACCGGCCCGAGCACCATCATCACGCCACTGAAGGCGGCGTTAATAATGGTGAACTGGACGACGATAGCCCATACCCAGGCCCGGCTGGCGAACTCTTTCCATCCCTCTTTCAGGTCCTGCAGGATATTACTTTGCGATGTCCCGGCATCCAGTCGCGTCACGCGGATCAAAGAGTAGAGCGGTGCCGCGGCAGCGAAGCCCAGCGCATCAATGGCCAGCCCCCAGCCGGGGCCGACGTAGCTGATCAGAATCCCCCCCAGCGACGCGCCGATCACCGTTCCACCGTAAATACCGGCCTGCAGAAAGGCGTTAGCCTCACGCAATTTCTGCGCAGGAACCGTCTGAGGGATCAGCGCCGACGAAGCCGGCAAGGCGATCCCGGCGGCCGCGCCATTGAGCGCCCCCAGCAAGGCCAGCCCGATCACCGTGGCGGAACCGTCCAGTACCGACCAGGCTACCATCGCCTGCGAGACGGCTGCCACCAGCGAAGACGAAACTAACACCCGGCTGCGGGAATAGCGGTCCGCCAGGACGCCGCCCAGCAGCAGGAACAGCACATTGAAGATTGACCGGGACGCGACAACGATACCTAAATCAGAAACCGATCCCCCAATATCCAGGACCGCAAAAGCCAGCGCGATGGGGGCAATGCCATTGCCCAGCACGGTGAGGAAGCGGGCGGCAAACAGATTGCGAAAGGCGGAGAAGTGAAAGGCACGAAGGTTTTTATGATGCGTTGTCATGAGATCAATAGCGTCGGGATTGGGAGAAGCATTATAACGAAACGGCGTTTCAAAAACATCCAGTAATGCCCTGAGCGCTTGCTGGCTCCCTGCTTTTCTTGTAACCTTCCCCGCTTTCTGCCCCTTTCCAGATAATAAAAGGATGCCTGTGACAGCTCACCCTTCGAAAGATCCTTTGCATGGCGTCACGCTTGAGATGCAGATCAATGCCCTGGTGGCGCGTTACGGCTGGGTGCAGCTGGGAAAGCTGATTAAAATCAACTGTTTTAACAGCGATCCCAGCGTCAAATCCAGCCTCAAATTTTTGCGCCGTACCCCGTGGGCCCGCGCCGAAGTCGAAGCCCTCTATCTGGACTCGCTGGAGGATCCCGCGCCGACTGACGCTGAATCCACCAGCCCGTGGGACAGAGCGCGGGCCAACAAGTAACGCCCCGCGTTATGGCCGCCGTAACAGCACGATACTGCGGCCTGGCAGCGGAAAATCGGTATCCGGGCTCACTGACTGCCCCTGGTCCTCATCCCCTGCCGTACTCAGCTCCAGCACCCAGCCCTCTTCACCGCATTCCGGGATACGGAACGGTACCTCCCCTTCGTACGGATTGATTAACAGCAGCACCTCCTGCCAGATCCCCTTCTGCCCATGCAGATCGGGCCGGGTGAGATAGAGTCCCAGGGTGGTGCCCTCGTCCCAGTGCTCTGGCAGCTGCGGCCCGCCGCCGGCATTGAACCATGTGATCTCCATCCCGTCACGCCAGCTTTCGCGGCGCAGCAGCGGCTGGCTGGTACGCAGCTCGATCACATGGCGGGTGAAGTTACGCAGCGTCTCGGCGCTTTCCGGGAGATTTTCCCAGTGCACCCAGCTGATCTCGCTGTCCTGACAGTAACCGTTATTGTTACCCATCTGGCTGCGGCCAAACTCATCCCCGGCCAGCAGCATCGGCGTACCGTGGGAGAAGAGCAGCGTAGTAAGGAAGTTGCGTTTCTGCTGTTCGCGTATCGCATTGATCTGCTCGTCATCGGTCGGACCTTCGGCGCCGTAATTCGATGACCGGTTATCATTGTGGCCGTCGTTGTTATCCTCGCCGTTGGCCTCGTTGTGCTTCTCATTGAAGGAGACCAGGTCGTTGAGGGTGAAACCGTCGTGGGCGGTAATGAAGTTGATGCTCGCCCACGGGCGACGCCCGCGCTGGTCATACAGATCCCCGGAGCCAAGCAGACGCGCGGCAAAATCGGAGGACACGTTATCCCCGCGCCAGTACTCCCGCACGGTATCGCGATACTTATCATTCCACTCGCCCCAGCCCGGCGGGAAGCCCCCTACCTGATAGCCACCGGGGCCAATATCCCAGGGTTCGCCAATCAGTTTCAGCTTTGAGAGGGTCGGATCCTGCATCATGGCATCGAAGAAGCCGCCGCGCTGGTCGAACCCTTCCGGCTCGCGCCCGAGAATGGTGCCGAGATCAAAGCGGAAGCCGTCGATATGCATCGATTCCGCCCAGTAGCGCAGGGAGTCCATCACCATCTGCAGTACACGCGGGTGCGAGGTATTCACCGTATTGCCGGTGCCGGTATCGTTCACATAGTAGCGATGCTGCCCGGCTATAGTGCGGTAGTAAGAGAAGTTGTCGATCCCCTTGAACGACAGCGTCGGGCCTAACTCGTTACCCTCGGCGGTGTGGTTATAAACCACGTCGAGGATCACCTCGATACCGGCATCATGGAAAGCGCGCACCATATCGCGGAAGCCCTGAATACCATTCGGGCCGCCGTAACGCGACGCCGGGGAGAAGAAGTTCAGGGTGTTATAGCCCCAGAAGTTTTTCAGCCCCCGCTCAAGCAGATGCTGGTCGTCCGGGAAGGCGTGCACCGGTAGCAGCTCAACGGAGGTGATGCCGAGGCTCTTGATGTAGTCCACCGTAGCTTTATGCCCCATCCCCTCAAAGGTGCCGCGCAGTTCAGGCGGGATCGCCGGGTTGAGCTGGGTAAAGCCCTTCACGTGGGTTTCATACAGAATGGTGCTGGACCACGGCACCGCCGGGCGATGGGGATCCTGCCCGTCAAACACCCGCGGGTCGATGACCCGGCATTTCGGGGTATAAGGCGCGCTGTCCCGGGTATCAAAGCTGAGATCGAGCTCTTCGTGCCCCAGCTCATAGCCAAAATGGGAAGGGTTCCAGATAAGCTCCCCGGTCAGTGCTCTTGCATAGGGGTCAATCAGCAGCTTATGCGGATTGAAACGGTGCCCGTTTTCCGGATCGTAAGGGCCATACACGCGATAGCCGTACAGCGCCCCCGGTTTCAGATCCGGGACGTAGCCATGCCAGACTTCATCGGTGTACTCCGGTAACTCCAGACGGGCAATTTCAGATTTACCACTCGGGTCAAACAGACACAGCTCAACGCGTTCGGCGCAGGCCGAAAAGAGGGCAAAATTCACCCCTTTGTCATCGTAATTCGCCCCAAGGGGATAACTCTGCCCCGGCTGAATTTCATAAATTTTGTCATAAGCCATAATGTCTTTCCCTCGAACAGTAATAATCATTAGCCGCAGGCAAGTAACACCCGCCAGCAATCCTGTGCATCACTCAATTGCAGGCTTTCGCCTAACGTCAGGGTTTCACCGCTGAAACAGTCCCGGTAGCTGCGTCCGGCAAGCTCGGGAGGAAGCACCACCTCTGTCGCCCCCCACAGGGCCGCTCCGGTTACCGGAAACGCCTGGGCGGCGTTCGCCAGGGCCAGCCGCGGTGCCACTACGATCAGCACGTCATCGTCATCAACGCGGGCGTAGGCGATCGCCTTATCCGCCCGTTCGCCACGGGTCAGGAGCGCCATATAGCTACCCAGACGGAACAGCGCCGGTTTACGCTGGCGCAGATGCAGCAGCGTGCGGGTGACGGAGAGCTTCAGCTGCCCATCCAGCCAGCTTGCTGCGCGTGTAGCAATCTGCCGATCCGCCGTTGCCATCTGCTGGCGGAGCTGATCGAAATCGGGCTCGCGGCGGTTATCCGGATCGACGAGGCTGAAGTTGAGTCCCTCACTGCCCTGATACACATCCGGCACGCCCGGGGCGGTGAGTTTAATCACCGTCTGGCTCAGACTGTTCACCAGCCCGGCACGGATAAACGGCCGCAGCGAGGAGGTAAAGTCTTGCAGGAAATCCTGATTGTCCGGTGAGAGCAGATGACGGGCGTACTCCAGCACCACCGTCTCATAGGCTTCGTTGCTGTCCACCCAGTCGGTGCGCAGCTTGGCCTCGCGCAGCGCCTTCTCCACAAAGGCGAGGAAACGCGCTTCCAGCGCCTTCAGCCCCGCTACATCCTGCGTATCCAGCTCCGGCGGCCAGACCCCCGCCAGCGCCTGATAGAGCATCCAGGTGTCGGCGGCACGCGGTGCTGTACCGTCATTCAGGAAGCGGACATGAGTCTGGTTCAGCTGCTGCCAGCGGGTCACGCACTCGGCCCAGACCTCCGGCGCTTCGGTCAGGGAATAGAGCCGGGCGCGGGCATCTTCCCCGCGCTTGGTGTCGTGGGTCGAGGTGCCGGAGAGCGCGTCCGGCTGACGATCCCGCCGTGCGGCCATCTCGGTGTGGAAACGCGTCAGCGAGAAGGCGCGCGGTACCGGTTCGGCTCCCACCTCGTTGAGGGCCAGATCCATGTGCTGACGGAAGAACAGCGTGTCCTCCACCGATTTCGCCATCAGCGGCCCGGTCAATTGCTGGAAACGGGTACGGAAATTAGTGGCGGTATCACGAGCCTCCTCAGAGAGCTCGCCTGTCAGAATGCGCATCAGCAGCGCGATGGCGTCGGGATCGGCGTTGACCGTCGACACCACGTGGTTCAACAGCCGCATATCCGCGGCAGACATCCCCTGCGCGGTGCCGTAGGTGCGGTAAACCGGGAAGGCCACCAGCAGTTCGCGCAGCGCCAGCCGCAGAGGTTCCTCTTCGATGCTGATGCCTTCGATCCGGGCAAGATTTGCCGCCAGCTTCAGCAACGTGGAAAACTCCCCGGCAAAGTTTCGGTCCACCATCAGCAGACGGGCGTCGCGCAGTTCCGCATCCATATCCACCGGACGGCCCATCACTGTGTCATAGGCCTGGCGCAGGCCATCGATTTTGTCATCGTCAATCAGCACTTCCGACAGCGAAGCGATAAATTCATAGCCAGTGGTGCCGGAGATGGGCCAGTCTTTGGGCAGGTTCTCGCCTTTACTGAGGATCTTCTCCACCGTGATATAGCAGTCGGGACCCGCCTCCTGCCGCAGACGTTGCAGGTAGGCGCGTGGGTCGGCCAGCCCGTCCACGTGATCGATACGCAGCCCGTCCACCGCCCCCGAGCGCACCAGCTCAAGGATCAGCCTGTGGCTGTCATCAAACACCGCGTCGTCCTCAACCCGCACGCCCACCAGACCGGTGATTTCGAAGAAGCGTCGCCAGGAGAGATCGCGCGGAGCATCGCGCCAGCTGGTGAGCCGCCACGGCTGTTGGTCGTGCAGCTTCGTAATGGCAGCCGGATCGCGAAGGCTCAGCACCTCCTCTTCCCGCCCTTCCCAGCTCTCAGGGGTCAGCGGATAGAAGGTGTCGAAATAGGCCAGCGCCGGTTTACCGGTCTCAGGGTCGCGCTGGACGCTAATTTCGCCGTTGGCCAGCACGACATCAAAATCATCCCCCAGAAACGGCAGCGTCAGCCGCCGGGACCAGTCGATATCAAAATGCCGGGCGTAGCGACTCTTCTCCCCATGCTCAATCACATCCCGCCACCAGCCATTTTCCAGCGAGGTGGACATGTGGTTCGGCACAATATCGAGGATCAACCCCAGTCCGGCCGCCTTCAGGGCGCTGACCATCCGATCAAAACCGGCGCGCCCGCCAATGGAGGGATCAATCTCGTTAGCATCGGTGACGTCATAACCGTGCGTCGAATCCCGGGCGGCGGTGAAAACTGGAGAAGCATACAGATGGCTGATACCGAGCTGTTGCAGATACGGCACCAGACTGGCGGCACGATCGAAGGTCATGCCATTGCGAAACTGAATACGCCAGGTCGCTGTGGGCATCATCAGGTTGGTTCTCCTTGTGCAAAACGTACAATAACGGTGTTCGCGAGCAGCTCCGTGCGGCCTTCCGGCCAGGCAAACAGCGTTTCACCTGCGATATCGGGCATCAACTGAGGCTGGTCACCCGTATTAAATGCCAGCGACAACGTGCCCTGTGTAAAGGTCCAGCTCACCACCACGCAGCCCGGCGCGGCTTTCAGCACCCGGCCGGTACCGCCTTGTGCACCGGCCAGCAGCGGGACAATCGCCCGCTGGCGCAGCTGCAACAACTGCTGGGTAAAGCGCAGCCAGCTCTGACCGTCAGGCTGATTGAGTTTGTTCCAGTCCAGTTTCGAACGGGCAAAGGTCTCCGGCGCGTTGGGGTCCGGCACCGTCTCGTCGTGATCGCTGAACTCCTTCGCGCGCCCTTCCCGCACCGCGCGGGCCAGATCGCCGTGGAAATCGGTAAAGAACAGGAACGGCTGGGTTTCACCAAACTCCTCGCCCATAAACATCAGGGGGATGTGCGGGGAGAGCAGCAGCGCGGCCATCAGCACCCGGGTACGCGCCTCCCCAATCAGGCTCAACAGACGATCGCCCTGAGCACGATTACCTACCTGATCGTGATTCTGGATGAAATCGACGAAGGCCGTTGGCGGTTGAGCGATACTGCTCACTCCCCGGAGTTCACCGGTTTGCGGGGAACGTTCCCCCTGATAAGAAAAGCCCTCAGCCAGCGCCCTTGCCACCCACTGCTCTGGTTTTTCAGCAAAATCCTGGTACCAGGCGTGGGTTTCTCCGCTGGCCATCACGTGGACGGCATTGTGCAGGTCATCATTCCACTCCCCGGTGAACAGCGGCACGCTGCCGTCCTCCTCTCGCGGATGGAGAAACACCACGTTGCGGCTGTCTTCGGTAGTGAGATGCACCGGCCGGTCGGTGATAGCGGCGCGGATGCGGGTGGCGATCTCAATCAACACGTGGGTGTCGGAGGAGTCTTCAATCTGATCGATAGCGTCAAAGCGCAGGCCATCGAAGTGGAACTCCGTCAGCCAGTACAGCGGCGCCTCGACAATAAACTGACGCACCGGGGCGAGGTCATAGGCAATGCCGTTCCCCCACGGGGTCATGCGTTCCGGATGGAAAAAGTCCGGGGCCAGTTTCGGTAGATAGTTACCCTCCGGGCCAAAATGGTTAAGGACGATATCCAGCACCACCGATAGCCCCAGCCCGTGGGCAGTATCGACAAAGGCTTTCAGCTCGTCCGGCGTGCCGTAGGCGCTGTGCGGGGCATACAGCAGGACCCCGTCGTAGCCCCAGCCGCGATTGCCCCCGGCCTGGGAGACCGGCATCAGCTCAATCATGGTGATGCCGAGCGAGGCCAGATACGGCAGTTTGTCGGCGGCCGCGCGGAAGGTGCCCTCGGGGGTAAAGGTCCCGATATGGAGCTCATAGACCACGCTCTCTTCCCAGGGCCGGCCCTGCCAGTGGGTGTTGCGCCAGACATAGCTGTGAGGATCGCACACCAGCGACGGGCCGTTAACGTCCCCTTGCTGAGCGCGGGAGGCCGGATCGGGCACCGTTGTGCCGTCAGGCAGGATAAAGCTGTACGCTGAACCGGGGGCAACGTTGTTGACCGTCAGTTCAAATCCGCCGTCGGCGGTCGGGTTCATCGGCAGTGTTTCGTCGTTCAGGCGCAGGGAAATTTGCTGCTGACCGCTGGCCCACAGATGAAAGCGAACGCTGTTCGCATCGCTATATTCACAACCCCAATACCTAATAGATTTAGCAGTCATTCCACCACCTCGTTTGACCCATGATCCTCGGGTTGCCCGGCGTTTATCGCGAAGCAGAGGGAAAAAGAGAAAATGCGCTGGTGTTAAACCGCGCATGAACATCAAGCATAGACCAGGAAATTAATGTGAGATGGGTCACTGCGAAGGGTGCGGAGAAGATAACTATTGGGCACTATCGGCTCCCTCTCCCTTGAGGGAGAGGGTTGGGGTGAGGGGGAACCGGCCGCACCAGCAGACCGGAGCGCTCCCCCGTGTTATGCCGGTTCCGGCAGTCTGAAGCTGGCGATGCTCTGGGTCAGGTGTTTCGCCTGCTCTTCCAGCGAGGCGGCCGCGGCGGCGGACTCCTGCACCAGGGCGGCGTTTTGCTGGGTCACACCGTCCATCTCGGTCACCGCCTGGCCGACCTGGCCGATGCCGCGGCTCTGCTCCTCCGACGCCACCGAGATCTGCTCCATCAGCGCATTCACTTTATTGACCGAACTGATGATGGCATGAATCACCTCTCCGGAACGATTTACCAGCTGCGAACCGTTTTTGACGCTGGAGACCGACTGGGCAATCAGGTTTTCAATGTCCTTCGCCGCCACGGCACTCTTCTGCGCCAGGGTACGCACTTCGGTCGCCACCACCGCAAAACCGCGGCCCTGGGTACCGGCACGAGCGGCTTCAACCGCGGCGTTCAGGGCCAGGATATTGGTCTGGAAGGCGATGCTGTTGATCACGCTGGTGATATCTTCAATGCGCTGGGAGTTGGCGGCGATGGTGTTCATGGTCTCGATCACCTCGCGGGTGACCGCCTCCCCGGTGCGGGCATTGTTCACCGCATCCTGCACCAGCTTACCGGCCTGATGCACATTGTCGGTGTTATTGGCGACCGTGGCGCTCAGCTGCTCCATGCTGGCGGCGGTTTCCGTCAGGGCTGACGCCTGCTGCTCGGTACGTGAAGCGAGGTCGATGTTGCCCGAGGCGATCTCCTGCGAGGCGTAATTAACGGTGCGACAGGCTTCGCGCACCTGGGAGATGGTATCCAGCAGGGCCAGACGCATCTGCTCCATCGAGCCCATCAGCAGATCGATTTCATTGTTCGAACCCGCCTTCTGCGGTACGGCCTCCGTCAGCTGACCGGCGGCGATCTGGCTGCAGTGTTCCCGGGCCAGGTTAATCGGGGCAAAGACAAAGCGCTTCATCAGAACGCTCACCCCAATAATCACCACCACAAACAGCGCGGCAAAGGCGGCAATAATGGTTAAGCCAGAGGCGAAATGCGCCCGCGCATCGTCATTGAGCTGCTTCGCGTATGTCTGATGCACCGTCAGAACCTGATCAAGGACGATTTCATACTGGCGGTCGAGACGGGAAATCTGCGGGATCAGGGCATCAAATTTTGCCGCATCCTGCGCCGAGGCCGCGTCGATCAGCGGCGACAACCCCTGATTGCGGTAGGCGAGCCAGGCATCATCATAGGCCTGAACTAACGGGGCCTCATCCGGCAGACGCGGCGCGGCATTGAAGGTGGCGAACGCGCCATCCGCTTTGGTCAGCGCCAGCTTCACCGAGTCCAGCTTCTCCGCAAGACCGGCGGTGTCACCGCTCTCCACCTGCTTCATGTACTCCATGACCCGCACGCGCAGGGTACGGCTGTGGTTAATGGGATCGATAATGGATAACACCACCTGAATTTCTTTATTCACGTTATCCAGAGAATCATTGCTTTTAATGGCCAGCCAGACATTACTGGCGGCACTGGCAACAAAGAAAAACAGCAGGGCAAGCAGAATGGCAAGGGACGACTTTTTTAACGACATAACTACCTCAGAAATAAAACGGTCTGAAGTGTTATCGGCATCCATCCCTTAATATTGAATTAAAGTTATTTATTTACAGGGATATTAATAATGCTGTGAATAGTTATTTAAATCATCATATTGCACAGCAGGACCTGATATTTTGGCCCTGCCATAGATGGAAATTTTTTATCTGTTTAGCGGGTGATTATGTGCTGCAGAGTTAATCGTCTAAATATTAAGCGTGGTGAAAGTGCGGCCAGTGAATTTCGCCCACACCGTTTAATTTGGGTCGGGCGAATAAAAAGCCCTGAAAACGTCTGATGCCTGCCGACTCCAGCCAGCACCACTCTTCAATTTTTTCAATGCCTTCTGCCACCAGCGCAATCTCCATATCGGTGCAGCAGCTGATGATCGACTTCACAATCGCCTGCTTAGGGCCACTTAAATGGATGTTGCTGACAATCTCACGATCGATTTTCAGTTTATCCGGCTGGAAGCGGGTCAGCAGCGATAGCCCGGCATAGCCTGAGCCAAAATCATCAATCGCCAGGCCAATCCCTGCCGCCCTTAACTGCTTGATGGCGCTGTTGAACTGGTTAAAGCCGGAGATCATCTCGTTTTCGGTGACTTCAATCACCACCTGCTCCGGCTGTAGCCGGTGGGCGAGGATCTGATCCATCAGAAAATCGACGGCGCCGGGCACATTGACCAGCGACATCGGCAGCAGGTTAATGGCAATTTTATGATCGCCAATGCCAATCTTTTCTGCCAGCGCAAAGGCGTATGCCTTGGTCAGGAGATCCACTTCATAGACTTTGTCCTGATCGAGGGTGCTAAAAAAGCGCTCGGGGCTCCCGCCGTCGTTGCTGCGGATCAGCGCCTCCAGCGAGGAAATTTTGCCCTCGGTGGGTTGCACGATGGGCTGCAGGGCAAACTGACAGACCTGATTCTCAATCAGCCCGGCGATGGCATCGCCAAAGGGGTTATGCTCTGCGGCCAGTGACCACCTCTCCGGCCGGAACTGAGATCCGCTCGACGTCCTTTTGGGCTGCGTGATAAACGTCTTAATAAATTTAAAGACCCGGTCTTCCGCCGCCAGATAATTATCCAGCTTGCTGTAACGCAACACCGATGAGAGCACCGATTTTGGCGTGTCGATGCGCAAATCGAACAGCAGCATGCCGACGTTTTCAAAGCGGCGGCGCGGGCCGTAATCACGCATCAACTCCACCACGCTGTCATGACGCTTGTCTTGGCCGATCTTCGCGAACAAGGTCTCAATGACCGCTTCAGAGCCTTCAAGGATCTGCAGAAAATCATGACCGTTAAACAGCAAAATACCCGTGACATCCAGCGCGGTATTGTTTTTCCTGGCCTTTTCAACAAGTGTGAGGAGGGATATAGATTTGCAGGATGGATTTAACTGGCTTTTGTAAATGAGTGTCGTCAGCACAGTCATTGTTCCCGATAGAGTGTTAGGCCTTATAAACTATTGTTTAACATAAATTACATTTATCGACTAATAGTATTAAAAGGATATATCAGGAAAGAAGCGATTCGGCTCAAAAACAATCAATATGAATGTTTAATTCTGGCGGAGATGAAAATGAAACGTACGCTGCGGCTGTTGCTCTGTTTACCGGTATACGCCTTCGCCGCTCCACTGGTGCCGCCCGCCGGTTTTACCCAGCCGCTACCGCACACGGGAAAAGGTGGCTGCGTTCCCCTGCCCGCGCCCTATACCGCCCCACTGACGCTGCGCAGTAAATATGAAGGGTCCGATAGCGCCCGCGCCACCCTCAATCCGCAGGCCGAACAGGCATATCGCACGGCAATCAAACCTGTCGTCGGCTTTGAACGCGGGATCTCAACGATGGTGTGGCGCTATAAACAGAGCGGGGATCCGCACACCCTGGAATGTATTCTGGACGGCTACGCGGCCTGGGCTAAAGCAGATGCATTGCTCTCCGGGGAGACCAGCCACACCGGTCGTGCCATGCGCAAATGGGCGCTGGCGACGCTGGCCAGCAGCTGGCTGGATCTGAAGTTTACGCCGGGTACATCCTCTGGCGGACAACAGGACACTGAACGCTGGCTGGGCCAGCTGGCGGATCGGGTGGTACAGGAGTGGGACGGCCTGCCGCTGAAAAGCACCAATAATCACAGCTATTGGGCAGCATGGGCGGTGATGGCCAGCGCCGTGGCGCTCGACCGGCGGGATCTGTTCGACTGGTCGTTAAAAGAGTACCGCATCGCCGCGGGGCAAATTGCTGCCGACGGCACGCTGGCAAATGAACAGCGCCGCGGCCAGCGGGCGCAGGCCTACCACAATTATGCCCTGCAACCGCTGGTGATGATCGCCAGTTTCGCCAGAGCCAATCAGGTGGATGTGATAAAAGAGAACGAGGGTGCGCTGGCGCGGCTGGCGGGGTATGTGTTGCGACAGAATGAGGCTCATTTGGAGTGGCTGGAGCCCTGGTGCGCCATGAATCACTGCGATTCAGTCACGCTGTCACGCCTGCAAGCCAGCCGTCCAGCAGAGGATCGCCGCCTCGGCGGCAATCTCACCTTGCTCTATCAGCGTTAAATCTGCGCCATCCCGCCATCCACGAACAGCTCGGTGGCATTGATAAAGCTGGCGGCATCGGAGGCAAGGAACGCCACGACTTTGGCCACCTCTTCCGGTTCGCCAATGCGACCCAGCGGCACCGTTGCGGCTAAGGCATCGAACAGCCCTTGACGCTGTTCTTCCGGCACCAGCTCTCCCAGCCCCGGGGTTTTAATCGGACCCGGGCTGACGACGTTGACCCGGATCCCACGCCCCTGCAAATCGAGCGCCCAGGAGCGGGCAAAGTTTCTGACTGCCGCCTTGCTGGCGCTGTAGACGCTGAAATTAGCGGTACCTTTCACGGAGACGGTCGAGCCGGTGAGGATCACCGACGACCCGGCAACCAGCAGCGGCAGCGCCTTTTGTACCGTAAACAGCACCCCACGCACGTTGGTGGCGAAGATGCGGTCGAAGTGTTCTTCGGTGATGGCGCCCAACGGCAGCATATCTCCGCCACCCGCATTGGCGAACAGCACGTCCAGCCGTCCGGCCTGTTCGGCGATCTGCGCATACACCGTATCGAGATCGGCAAGACGTGACGCGTCGGCGCGAATACCGGTCACCTGCCCGCCCAGACTGGCGACGGCGTTGTCCAGTTCAGCCTGACGGCGGCCAGTGATGTACACCTTCGCCCCCTGAGCCATCAGCTCTTTTGCGGTTGCCAGACCGATACCGCTGGTGCCGCCGGTGACGAGTGCGATTTTGCCTGCTAATGCTGAGTTCATGTGATTTACCTTGTGCGTTGTGGGTGTGGACGCACTCTACCGCTTGCGGCATTAGCGAAAAATCAGCAAAAATGGAAATCACTTTTTCCTCACGTGAATAATCCTCGCTTGTAAGGGCCCGCTCTATGGATCAGTTAATGGCAATGCGCGCTTTCACGCGCGTGGTGGAAACCGGCAGCTTTACCCGGGCGGCGGACTCCCTGAACATGCCCATCGCTACGCTCAGCAAGCTGGTGAAGGCGCTGGAGGCGCATCTGGGCGTGCGGCTGTTGCAGCGCACTACCCGCCGGGTGACATCGACACCGGAAGGAGAGGATTATTACGACAAGGCCCGGCGGGTGCTGATTGATATCGAAGATATCGACACCTCCTTTAGCGCGGTAAAACTTCAGCCGCAGGGGCATTTGCGAATCGATGTGGGCGGCTCGACAGCGCGGGACGTGCTGATCCCGCTGCTGCCGGATTTTATGCGTCGCTATCCCGATATCCGTATCGACCTGGGGGTGGCAGACCGGCCAGTGGATTTAATCAGCGGTAACGTCGACTGCGTGATCCGCGGCGGCGCGCTGGGGGATTCATCCCTGATTGCCCGGCATATCGGCAATGCGGAGATGGTCACCTGCGCCACACCGGGCTATCTGAAGCAGCACGGGATCCCCGCCTACCCGGAGGAGTTGCGTAATGGTCATAAGCTGGTGAGCTATCTCTCTCCGGTGTCCGGTCGCGCGGTGCCGTTTCGCTTTACCCACGTCGATGAAACCCGGGACATCACCCTGCAGCACCATATCGGGATCAACGAAAGCAATGCGCATCTGGCGGCGGCCGTTGCCGGGATAGGGATTATCCAGACCTTTCGCTACTCCGTCAGGGAGCTGATTGAGGCGGGATCGCTGGTGGAAATTCTGGCGACATGGCGTCCGCCGCACTACCCGTTTTACGTAGTGTATCCACAGAACCGGCATGTGACGCAGCGTTTAAGGGTATTTATCGCGTGGCTGGGGGAGGTTTTTCCGCAGGCGGTGACGGGATAGCCGGGCATGGCGCCCGGCGAAAGGCTTAGTTCAGAGTGTAGTCGAGGGTGATTTCAGCTTTCAGCACCTGCGACACCGGACACCCGGCTTTGGCCTTCTGAATGATGCCGTCAAACTGCTGCGGGTCAATGCCCGGGACGGTCACTTTACTCTGCAATGCAATTTTGCTGATGGCAAAGCCACTGTCGGTTTTATCCAGCGACACATCGGCAGTGGTGTCGATGGAATCAGCGGTGTAACCAGATTCGCCCAGCATCAGTGACAGCGCCATTGAGAAACAGGCCGCGTGCGCCGCGCCAATCAGCTCTTCCGGGTTGGTACCCTTTTCCCCTTCAAAGCGGGTATTAAAGCCGTAAGGTTGCTGATTAAGGACGCCGCTCTCGGTTGAAACCGTCCCCTTGCCGCGTTTGATATCGCCAGACCAGTGTGCCGAACCGTGCTTGTGAATTGTCATAAATTGCTCTCCTTTTGGCTTACAAGGGGTTAAGTATAGAAGAGAGATTGCGCTTTGCGGCCAAGACGGAACATTCTCATCCCATTGCGCAGATATTCACCTGCTATATTTGAATTTTTAAAAAGGAGGATAAAATGAATTCACCCGTCAGAGGTATTGACCATATCGGTATTACCGTACCGGATATTAATCAGGCCACGCTATTTTTTGAGCAGGCGTTTAACGCGAAAGAAATATATCGTTCCGTTGAAGCCGGGGACGGAAATATCGATCCTGATGCCCAGCAGAAGACATTGCGCTTATTTCCGGGAACTGAGGTTCGCGCCATTCGTATGCTAGCGATGCCCCACGGGCCGGGCGTTGAACTGTTTGAGATGCACGGCCCGGAGCAACAACCCCCGGCACGGCCTAGTGATTTTGGCCTGCAACATTTCGCCGTCTATGTCGATGATTTCGCACAGGCGATAGCCCGCTTCACGGCGGCGGGCGGCGAGATGTTTACCGAGCCTAAGCCGCTCTCCTTCCCGGCGGAACAGGGAGAAGGCAATGCTTTTTGCTACGGTAAAACGCCCTGGGGAAGCGTAATTGAATTGATATCCTGGCCCTCGCCTATGCCTTATGAAAAATACACGGACCTGCGTCGCTGGAAGCCATGATATATCCTTAAAAGAACAGGGATTATGATATTTTTATTTCCAGGACGAGTCTTACACACAGCACGATAAAATTTTGCCATTCTGAATGTGCATTACGTCATTGCGAACCGGAACACTAAATAGAAAACGACACGGAGGCACTATGTTTACTTATACTTCAGCAACCACACCATCCGCACAGCCGGAGCTGGTAAATGCAATTGCACAGGGTTTACGCGCAGAACTGGGCGCTGTCACCGAAGATGACATTTTGATGGAACTCACCAAATGGGTGGAAGCCTCAGATAATGACATCCTCAGTGACATCTACCAGCAGACCATTAACTACGTCGTCAGCGGCCAGCACGCCAGTTTCTGAAAATCTGCTATGCTGGATCAGCAACCTTAGGGGTTACATTTCGTTCGCCTTATCACTATCAACAGGATTGAGGAGTTAATATGAAATCGAACCGTCAGGCACGCCATATTCTGGGACTGAACTACAAGCTCTCTAACCAGCGTAAAGTGGTGATTGAGGGTGACAGCGAAACGCAGGTCACCAACGCCACTGGCAGAAAACGCCACGAACCTAAGTAAGTTCGCTAAAGCATAACTGACACCACCGGCAAAACCGGTGGTGTTTTTGTTTGTATGTTGCGGTTTTTAACATTCACCTCCTCTATAATACCTGCCTGACATCCCCTGCGGGCACGACAGCAACAATGATTAACACCAGTGCCAGGGACGGATTTCCAAAAATTAAGTGAGTGACATGGAAAACAAAGCAACCCGACATCGTTCCCTTTACATCCCTTATGCCGGTCCGGTTCTGCTGGAGTTCCCCCTGCTGAACAAGGGCAGCGCCTTTAGCATGGAAGAGCGCAGTAACTTCAACCTGCTAGGCCTGCTGCCGGAAGTGGTGGAAACCATCGAAGAACAGGCCGAGCGCGCATGGATCCAGTATCAGGGCTTCAAAACCGAAATCGATAAGCACATCTACCTGCGCAATATCCAGGACACCAACGAAACCCTCTTCTACCGGCTGGTGCAAAACCATCTCGACGAGATGATGCCGGTGATCTACACCCCGACTGTCGGGGCTGCCTGTGAACGCTTCTCCGAAATTTACCGTCGCTCGCGCGGCGTGTTTATCTCGTATCAGAATCGTCACAACATGGATGACATTCTGCAGAACGTGTCGAACCACAACATCAAGGTGATCGTGGTGACCGACGGGGAACGTATTCTCGGTCTGGGCGACCAGGGGATCGGCGGGATGGGCATTCCGATCGGCAAGCTGTCGCTGTACACCGCCTGCGGCGGCATCAGCCCGGCCTACACCCTGCCGGTGGTGCTGGATGTGGGTACCAATAACCAGCAGCTGCTCAACGATCCGCTGTATATGGGCTGGCGTCACCCGCGCATCACCGACGACGAGTACTATCAGTTCGTGGATGACTTTATCCAGGCGGTAAAACATCGCTGGCCGGACGTGCTGCTGCAGTTTGAAGACTTCGCCCAGAAAAACGCCATGCCGCTGCTGAATCGCTATCGCGACGAAATCTGTTCCTTTAACGACGACATTCAGGGCACCGCGGCAGTGACCGTCGGCACCCTGATTGCGGCCAGCCGCGCGGCGGGCAACCAGTTAAGCTATCAGAAGATCGTCTTCCTCGGCGCCGGTTCCGCCGGGTGCGGTATTGCCGAGCAGATCATCGCCCAGACCCAGCGGGAAGGCTTAAGCGAGGAGCTGGCCCGCTCGCGCGTATTTATGGTGGACCGCTTTGGCCTGCTCACCGATGCGATGCCGAACCTGCTTCCGTTCCAGACCAAACTGGTGCAAAAGCGCGAGAACCTGAAAAACTGGGATACCGACAACGAAGTGCTCTCCCTGCTGGATGTGGTGCGCAACGTCAAGCCGGATATCCTGATCGGCGTCTCCGGGCAGACTGGACTGTTCACCGAAGAGATCATCCGCGAGATGCATAAGTACTGCGCGCGCCCAATCGTGATGCCGCTCTCGAACCCAACCTCCCGCGTGGAAGCCACCCCGCAGGACATCATCGCCTGGACCGAAGGCAATGCGCTGGTCGCTACCGGCAGCCCGTTTGCCCCGGTGGTATGGAAGGATAAAACCTACCCGATCGCCCAGTGCAACAACTCCTATATCTTCCCGGGAATTGGCCTGGGTGTCATCGCCTCCGGCGCCTCACGCATTACCGATGAGATGCTGATGTCCGCCAGCGAAACCCTGGCCAAGCACTCGCCGCTGGTGAACAACGGTGAAGGGCTGGTACTGCCGGAGCTGAAGGATATTCACGTGGTGTCGAAGGCGATTGCCTTTGCCGTGGGTAAGATGGCGCAGCAGCAAGGCGTGGCGGTGAAAACCTCTGCCGATGCGTTGCAGCAGGCGATTGATGAGAACTTCTGGCAGCCGGAATACCGCAGCTACCGTCGAACGTCGATTTAAAATAAAAAAACCCGCTCAAGGCGGGTTTTTTTATTATCAAAGCGCAAATTAAAGCGCTGATACGTTTCCGGCAGCAGGGCCTTTAGCGCCGCTTTCAATAGTGAAGGAAACTTTCTGGCCTTCATCAAGGGTCTTAAAATTATCGCTCTGAATCGCAGAGAAATGCACGAATACATCCTTGCTGCCGTCGTCAGGGGTAATAAAACCGAAACCTTTGTCAGCATTAAACCATTTTACTAAACCAGTCATTTTGTTAGACATAAATACTTCCTTAATTGATGAGCCACTTAACCGCGGCGATGATGGCCTGTATTTTAGAGTGACTTATTAGGCACTATAGGAGGAGGCTCATGAAGAAGAGTATCGGGTGATAACACTTGAACTGAGGACTGCTTTACTAAAATTGCTTTCATAAGGTCTGTTTTCCAAACCGATGAGTCATTAAGACACAGGGAAATTAATTATGCAATGTTTATGTTTTTTATCTTAACCACTTAACCACCCGGATGGCTAAATGCCCGACAAAAAAAATAAATACAAGCATCGGGATGATTAAGCGTGTAAGGTGGCAATCCCTTAAATCAGGAGATGCCTATGTCCGGACGTAAAAACACGCAAGCCCGTCGTAATTACTTAGTAAAATGCCCATGCCCAGGCTGTTCAAAAGATTCTGAACATAGCTTTAGCCGCGTACAGAAAGGGGCTCAACTTGTCTGCCCGTACTGCAGTACCTTATTTAAATCCACTCAGCGAATTTAAAAATCAGCAATTGCCAAATGCTCCGGATGCATTCGTTGCGTTACCGGCTCATTTGGCAATATAACTCACGTTCGATCGCTAAAGCAGACCTGTGATGCGGTTTATCTGTCGCACAGTCTTACTCTGGTGGCGGTAGGCCTTTTGTCGTCACTGCGGATGGTAAATTCAACCTTTTGCCCTTCAAAGAGCGTTTCGACGTTATCATCTTCCAGCGCAGAAAAATGTACGGCGACATCTTTACTCCCGTCCAGCGGGGAGATAAAACCAAAACCTTTGTCTTCTTTGAACCACTTTACCAGGCCTGTAATTCTTGCGGACATACTGACTCCTGTTGAGCATCAATAGAGGTGAGCGTTCATAATAAACGTAATGGATTAAACGTCTGGGCTCAAAGGGAGGGGATATCAGCGATAGCGCCAGGTTATGAGAACTACTTAGTAAAATTTTTACGTTCGTTTGTATGTCGAACCGAAGATTTTATTAATGCACGTCCAGTGTCAATAAGCAAATTTATCTTAGCCATACCGACGACCCGAAAAAAAATAACGAGAATAATCGGGAATACCAGCGCATTATTTTTCGTAGGCCGGGTAAGCGCAGCGCCACCCGGCGTTTCGACAATTATTTCTTCTTATTCAACATCGCCTGTAAATCGGCAAACGGGTTGTAGGTCGCCGCACCGACATCTTTTTGCGCGTCTTCACCGGCTACCACGGTGGTGCCGTACAGATCCGCTTCCGTGTATTTGGAATGCTCATGATCGTGGCAGAACAGACACAGCAACTCCCAGTTACTGCCATCTTCCGGGTTGTTGGTATGGTCGTGATCGATATGGTGAACCGTTAATTCACGCAGGTTCGAATAAACGAACTCCCGCGAACAACGTCCGCATACCCACGGATAGATTTTAAGTGCTTTCTCGCGGTAGCCGCTTTCCAGCCGCGCGTAGTTTTTAGGGATCAGAGCCATTGCTGAATTTACCTGTGGCAAAAAGCTAATTTTACGCCAGTACGGCCGGGATTTCACCTGCGTTCACTGGCGCAGTCCATGGTTTCTGCGACCTGATGCTGCGTCAACCACCAGAACACCAGCGCCAGCAGGCTGACTACCGCCCCCAACAGACATACCCCCTGCCAGCCAAAATGAGCATATGTGGCGGTGGTGCCAATGGCGCCCAGTCCGCTACCGACGGCGTAAAACAGCATATATAGCCCTACCAGCCGGCTGTGCGCATCCGGGCGGGTGCGGAAGATCAGGCTCTGATTGGTGACGTGCAGCGCCTGGCCGCCCAGGTCCAGCAGCACGATACCGATCGCCAGCGCCCACAGCGACACACCCATCAGCGATAGCGGCCACCAGGCCAGCACCAGCGCCAGAAGCGCTATCCCGCTGGTGCGCCGGGCATATCCCCTGTCCGCCCACTCCCCGGCCCGGGCCGCGGCCAGCGCGCCGACCACACCTGCCAGCCCGAAGGCACCAATCGCCGTGTGCGAAAAGCTGTAGGGCGGCGCGCTCAGGGGCAGCACGAGCGCACTCCAGAAGATGTTAAAGGCAGCGAACATCAGCAGGGCCAGCATGCCCCTCACCTGTAACACCTTCTCATCACGTAGCAGGGTCAGCATCGAGGCCAGCAAACGGGGATAACTCAGCGTACGCGAGGCCGGAGGCAGAACCGGCAGCCGTCGCCACAGGGGGATCGCAATCGCCAGCATCAGGAGCGCGGCGCAGAAATAGACCCCGCGCCAGCCCGCGAGGTCGCTGATGCCCCCGGCAAAGACCCGGGCCAGCAGCAGTCCAGTGAAGACCCCGCCCTGCGCCGTACCCACTACCCGCCCCTGTTCATGGGGCGCAGCGGCGCTGGCTGCATAGGCGATCAGCCCCTGGGTCATCGCCGTGCCGAGCAGCCCAACGGCGAGCATACCTGCCAGCAATACCGGGGCGGACTGCGCCATCCCCACCGCAATCAGAGCGACGATCAGGGCTACCATTTGTATCGCCATCAACCGACGGCGATCCACCCGGTCCCCCAATGGCACCAGAAACAGCAGCGCCAGCGCGCAACCCAGTTGGGTGGCGGTGATCACCCCTCCCACCGCCGCCTGGCTGATGCCAAAATCCCGCGCCAGGGCGTCGAGTAGCGGCTGGGCGTAATAGACATTCGCCACGCTCAGGCCGCTGGCGATGGCGAACAGCCACACCAGGCTGGGTGATATACGCGCACTCGGTTGCACATTCATGCTGTTCGCTTCCTGTAATATGGTTTCAAAATAAAACCATTTAAAGGTAGGTCAGGTGGTTTTAAAATGCAACCACCAGCTTTATGCCGGTGCCCTTGCTGGTCATACAAAACCCCGCTACACTCCTTTCATTCATCAACCCACTGAATATAAAAGGAGGCTAATTATGCTGTGCTGTGAAATCTTTGAAATTTCACTTCACCTTGGTGATCGCACCTGCTCAAGCGTTATCGGTTTCGTGCTGCGATAACTTCGGCTTGAGCGAAGACACCTAAGACTGAATCCCTTCTCTCGGGCTTACCGGGTTATCGTCAGCGATGTATGACGAGGCATTTTCATGCCTGTAACTCTTGAGTAAGCAAATGAGCACATTACTGACTGCACTTTCTCTCCGTGTTGATACCGCCTTTGACACGCTGTTCAACGACCTCACCTTTAGCCTGAAAAAAGGCGACCGCATTGGTCTGCTGGGCGATAACGGCTGCGGCAAAAGTACCCTGCTGAAGATCCTCGACGGCACAGACACGCCCCTCTCCGGGACGGTCGCGCTGGCCGGGCACTGCCTGATGGCACGGGTGGAGCAACATCTCCCGGAATCTGTCTATCCGCTGACCATGATCGACGCGGTGCTGGCGCAGCTGCCGGTAGCCGAGCGCGAAAGCCTGCGCTGGCGGGCAGAAACATTGCTGGCGGGCATGGGTTTTACCCCGCAGGACACCGGCCTGCAATCGGCTACCCTCAGCGGCGGACAGCACACCCGACTGCTGCTGGCGCGGGCGCTGATTAACGAGCCGGATCTTCTGCTGCTGGATGAACCCAGCAACCACCTCGACCTGCCGACGCTGCTGTGGCTGGAGCAGTTCCTGCAAAACTGGTCCGGCAGCTTTGTGCTGGTTTCTCACGACAGACAACTGCTGGATGCCGTCACCAACGGCAGCTGGATCCTGCGCGATAAAACCCTGCACTACTTCGCCCTTCCTTGCACCCGGGCGCGTCAGGCCCTGGCGGAGAAGGACGAGAGCGACGCCCTGCGCCATAAAGCCGAGCAAAAGGAGATCGACCGGGTCACCGCCAGCGCCAGACGGCTGGCGACCTGGGGCAAGGTCTACGATAACGAGGATCTGGCCCGCAAAGCCAAGCAGATGGAACGTCAGGTGGAGCGGCTGAAGGAGAGCCAGACGGCGCTGACAAACGGCACGCCCTGGACCTTGACCCTGCGCGGCGATGCGCTGCGGGCGGACCGGCTGCTGGAGATCGACACGCTCAGCGTTCCGCCTGCGCCGGGCCTGCCGGCGCTGTTCTCGGCAGAAAACGTCCGGCTTAAAAGCGGCGATCGTGTAGCGATTGTCGGGCGCAACGGCTGCGGGAAATCCTCCCTGATGCGGCTGATTTGGCGGCAGTGTATTGCCAGCGAAACGCATGCCGGGCTGAAGATCCACCCACGCGTGGCCATGGGCTATTACGACCAGACCCTGCATCAGCTGGCGGATGACGCCACGCTGATCGACGCCCTTGAGCCCTTCGCGCCTGACCCGCAGCATCGCAAGATGGCGCTGATCTCCGCCGGGTTCGCCTGGGCACGGCACGGGCAAAAGGTCAGCACTCTCAGCGGGGGTGAACGATCCCGGCTGCTGTTTATTGGCCTGACCCTGGCGCGCTTCAGCCTGCTGATGCTCGATGAACCGACCAACCATCTGGATATGGAAGGCAAAGAGGCGCTGGCCGAAACGCTGCAACAGTTCGAAGGCGGCGTGCTGCTGGTCAGCCATGACCGGCAGTTAATCACCCAGAGCTGTAACCGCTTCTGGTTGATTGAACATGGCCAGCTCAGCGAATGGTACGATGCCGACGCGGTATTTACCCGCCTGCGGGACGGCAACGGGGTCAGCGCCGTGTCGGTTCAGGCCGTGCGGCAAGAGGAGCCCGAGTCACATGAGGATCTGCTGGAACGGTTAATTATGCTGGAGACGTTGCTGGAAGAAGATCGGCTCCGTAAGCCCAAGCATCAGAAGCCGCAGCTTCAGGCCCAGTGGCAGGAGGAGATTGCCGCGCTGACGGCGCAGTTGTAGTAAATGGCCCGGCGGGTAGCCGCCGCCGGGCCATTTTTTTTACTTCGGCTGATTCGTTTTCCAGGCATCCCATGCCTGTTTAATTTCCTGCTTCGCGGTGGCGGCATCATTGAAGCCGTTCAGCTCCACCGACTTGCGCCCTTCCGGCAGCTGTTTGTAGACGCGGAAGAACGACTCCAGACGCTGCTGTTCAATCTTCGGCAGATCGCTCAGCTCTTTGATGTCGTCATAGGTCGGATCAATTTTGCTGGCCGGAACGGCAACAATTTTGTCGTCTTTCTCACCGCCGTCGATCATCTTCAGCACGCCAATGGCGCGCAGTTTAATCAGAGTACCCGGGGCCATCGGGGCGCGGGTATAGAAGATCACGTCCAGCGGATCGCCATCTCCCGCCAGCGACTGGGTCAACGAGCCGTAGTTCGCCGGGTAGGCCACCGGCATCGACTGGAAGCGGTCGGCAATGATAAAACCGGTTTTGGCATCCGTTTCATATTTAATAATCCCGCCCGCCGGAATTTCGGTGACGGCATAAAACTCTTCCGGGTTGTTATCAGGCTGCGGGAATTCGAGGATATTCTGCGCCTGCACAGAAGCGGACAGGAGGACGCTAACAGCGAGAAGTTTTTTTACCAGATGCATTGTCTTGTTAACTCTTCGGTTTTTAAGAAGACCACACCTTACGGTTTCGAAATGTCAGAAACATGACAGATTTACTGCAGAAATATTGCCCGTGCATTCATTAAGGCTATTACTTATTCTGCTATCACCGTTCCGCTAAACCTCATTTAAATAATGACATTATGTTTCACAGCCCTTGCCTCAACCATTAAAAAAATTAATCCTTAAGGAGTATGTCGCGCTGTTGGACGCATACCTGCCCCGCAGATCCTCAATATGAAAATGGAGATACATATGAAAGCTGCTGTCGTGACTCAAGACCATCAGGTAGAAGTGACCGAGAAAACCCTGCGCCCACTGAAACATGGCGAAGCGCTGCTGAAGATGGAGTGCTGTGGCGTTTGCCACACCGATCTTCACGTTAAGAACGGCGACTTTGGCGATAAGACCGGGGTGATCCTCGGCCATGAAGGCATTGGGGTCGTCAAGGAGATCGGCCCGGGCGTGACCTCGCTGAAGCCGGGCGATCGCGCAAGCGTGGCGTGGTTCTTCGAAGGCTGCGGCCACTGTGAATACTGTAACTCCGGCAACGAAACCCTGTGTCGTACCGTGAAGAACGCCGGGTATTCCGTGGACGGAGGGATGGCCGAAGAGTGCATCGTCACCGCCGACTATGCGGTAAAAGTGCCGGACGGACTGGAGTCCGCCGCCGCAAGCAGTATCACCTGCGCCGGGGTGACCACCTATAAAGCAGTGAAAGTATCGGAGATCAAACCCGGCCAGTGGATTGCCATTTATGGCCTCGGTGGTCTGGGCAACCTGGCGCTGCAGTACGCCAAAAACGTCTTTAACGCCAAAGTGATCGCCGTTGACGTCAATGATGAACAGCTGAAGCTTGCCACCAGCATGGGGGCCGATCTGGTCGTTAACTCCCGCAGCGACGATGCCGCGAAATTCATTCAGGAAAAAACCGGCGGTGCCCACGCGGCAGTGGTGACGGCGGTGGCGAAAGTCGCCTTTAACTCGGCGGTGGATGCGGTTCGTGCCGGTGGCCGCGTGGTGGCGGTCGGTCTGCCGCCGGAAGCGATGAGCCTCGATATTCCGCGCCTGGTGCTGGACGGCATTCAGGTGGTGGGCTCGCTGGTCGGTACCCGTCAGGACCTGACCGAAGCCTTCCAGTTTGCCGCCGAAGGTAAAGTAGTGCCGAAAGTGGCGCTGCGTCCGCTGGGCGACATTAACGCCATCTTCAAGGAGATGGAACAAGGCCAGATTCGCGGCCGCATGGTGATTGATTTCCGTTCATAAGTTGCATGCCCGGCGGCGCTACGCTTGCCGGGCCTACGAATTCCGCCGCTCCGCAATCCACTCCTGCACCTCAATCAAAAATGTATCTGGTGCCTTACGGTACATTTTGCGCGCCAGATCGAGAATGGTATGTCGCGCCAGCTCCTCTTCCATCCGCTGCTGGGCGCTGTCCATCACCGAGCGCACCCCGCACGGCCCGTCGCAGACCCAGGCCGGAGGCGTTTCGTCGAACACCGCCAGCCGCTGACGCACTTCCCGACACTCAAACATGTTCTTCTCGCCGTCGATGGCGTGGGCCACATCCAGCACGGTGATCAGTTCCGCAGGCCGCGCCAGGCGGAAACCGCCGCCCTTTCCTTCGGTGCTGCTCACCAGCCCGGCGCGTGACAGGCGCGTGAAGATTTTGCCCAGATAGTCGTAGGGTACGCCCTGCAATGCCGCCATCTCCCTGACGCTCATCTCGCGGTCGTTCCCTTTCGCATCCACCATGGTCATCAGGCTATGAATGCCGTACTCCACACCGGAACTGTAAAAAGCCATGCTTAACTCCGAAGTTATTATTCCGGGTCATTATAGCCGTATTCAGCGTAGTAAAGACAGCCCGCACCCCACCTTTCCAGCTAACCTTCTGTTTTTAAAGCTCATCACCTTTTAACTCAGAAAGAAGTTGTCGCAGTTAACTACGACAAGTATAGTTGCAGTCACGTCAGCCAGAGGGCTTGATGAGAAAAAAGGATCGAAGATGAAGAAGCACATTTTAATTGTCGGCAGCGGTTTTGCCGGTATGTGGGCAGCAGTGAGCGCCGCGCGTCTGGCTGATTTAACGGGAACTGATGACCTGCAGATCACCGTACTGGCCCCTCGCCCGGAGCTGCGCATCCGCCCGCGCTTTTATGAAGAGCAGGTCGCAGGCTATGCCGCCCCGTTAAGCGATCTCTTTGCTGAACTTGATATTCACTTTATTGCCGGTTCCGCAGAACGTATTGATGCAACACAGAAAAGCGTCTGGTATCGCGATCCTCTGGGCAATGTAACCCTGGTCTGTTACGACCGTCTGATTGTGGCGACCGGCAGCCAGACCCGCCGTCCGGCCATTGCCGGTCTGGCCGAATTTGCCTTTGATATCGATCAGCTGGAATCCGCCCAGTTTTTTGAAAATCACCTTGATTCACTGGCCTCACGCCCTTCCACGCCGGAACGTAACACCGTGGTGGTGTGCGGGGGCGGTTTCACCGGCATTGAGCTGGCAACCGAACTTCCTGCCCGTCTGCGGGCCCGTTTCGGCAATGATACACAGACTAAAGTTATCGTAGTTGAGCGAGGCACCGTAATTGGCGGGCGCTACAGCGAAGAGCTTCGTCATACCATCGAAGAGGCGAGCAAAGAACTGGGCGTAGAGTGGCGGCTCAACAGTGAGATCGAAGCCGTCGATGCCTGCGGTGTCACCCTGAAAAACGGCGAGCGTATCCCTGCCGCCACCGTCGTCTGGACGGCGGGGGTGGAAGCCCATCCCCTCAGCCAGCAGATTGCGGGCGAGCGCGACGGCCAGGGGCGCTTAGTGGTCAACGAGAGCCTGCAGGTGCCTGGCCACCCGGAGGTCTACGCCACCGGGGACATGGCCCACGCCCGTACCGACGATCTTGGCAACACGGCGTTGATGACCTGCCAGCACGCCATCCAACTGGGCAAATTCGCCGGGCATAACGCCGCCGCCAGCCTGTTAGAGGTAGCACCCTTTCCCTATCGTCAGGTGAACTACGTTACCTGTCTCGATCTGGGTGGCTGGGGCGCGGTTTACAGCGAAGGCTGGGACCAGAAGGTAAAATGCGTTCGCGATGAGGCGAAGAAAATCAAAATCGCCATCACCAACGAGTTGATTTATCCCCCGGCGGCCGACCGCGCCGTGGCCTTTGCCGCCGCCGATCCGCTGGCGAAATTTGTTTAGTGCCTGCCAACCGCGCCACTCCCGGCGCGGTTTTATTATTTCCACTTTCCGCAAATCCTTAGCTCAATTCCTTGGTTCCTTTCTGTTCTTCCCCGCCCGAAGATGCTTTCGACGCTAACAAGAAAAAACATAAGGAATTCACCATGCAAACCCCATTTCGCCTGCCGCTGCTGACGGCGCTTATTCTTGCGACAACGGCGGCTTATGCTGCCGATACCCCGGTTAAAGGCGGCATCCTGGTTTATCTGGAACAGCAGGCGCACACCAACCTCTATGCTCCGGCGGGCGGGTTTTACCCCAACGGCGGGATCCTGAATCAGATAACCGACAAGCTTACCTGGCAAAACCCGAAGACGCTGGAAGTAGAGCCGTGGATCGCCGAGAGCTGGTCCACCAACACCGATAAAACCGAATACACCTTTAAAATCCGTCCAGGGGTGACCTTCTCCGACGGCACGCCGCTGGATGCTACCGCGGTAGCGAAGAACTTCGATACCTACGGCAAAGGCAATAAGGCCCAGCGCCTGCCGGTGTCTGAAGTGATCAACAACTACGACCGCAGCGAAGTGATCGACCCGCAGACGGTGAAGTTCTACTTCAAAAAGCCGTCCCCGGGTTTCCTGCAGGGCACCGCCACTATCGGCTCGGGGCTGGTCTCGCTGAGTACGTTACAACGTAACTTTGAAGAGCTGGGCGACGCCCGACATATCATCGGCTCTGGCCCATTTGTGGTGAAAGATGAAAAGCTGGGCCGGGAAGTGAATCTTCAGGCGCGGAAAGACTACGCCTGGGGGCCGAAAAACCTCGCCCAGCAGGGCCCGGCTAACCTCGACGGCATCACCTATCTGGTGACCCCGGAAGACAGCGTTCGCGTCGGGGCGCTGCTGGCCGGTCAGGCCGACTTTATCCGCCAGGTGCAGGCCTATGACGAAAAACAGGCCACCGAACAGGGATATCACATCTATGCCGCCCCAACTCGCGGGGTAAACGACAGCATCAGCTTCCGCCCTGATAACCCACTGGTGGCCGACCTGCGGGTACGCCAGGCGCTGCTGCACGCCACCAATGCCAGACAGGTGGTTGAGACCCTGTTTTCGTCGAACTACCCGCAGGCCAAATCAGTGATTGCCGATTCCGCCGCTGGGTATGTCGATCTCAGCGACAAGCTCACCTTCGACCCGGCCAAAGCCAGCGCCCTGCTGGATGAAGCTGGCTGGAAAGCAGGCAGCGACGGCATCCGCTCTAAAGACGGTCAGCGTCTGGCCCTGACCATCTACGAATCCCTGCCGCAGCCGCAGAATAAAGAGGTGTTGCAGCTGGTGGCCCAGCAGTGGCGCCAGGTGGGTGTCGCCCTCAACGTGAAGGCCGGTGATGCCGGGAGTCACGTTCTCGACAACCTCGATCCGCTGAAAACGCCGCTCACCGTCTCGGAAGTGGGCCGCGCCGACCCGGACGTGGTGAAGAGCATGTTCTACCCAAATAACCGCGACGCCCTGCTGCAAAAAGGGGGCTCCAGCGACAAGGTCAACAGCTTCCGCGACGACAAGCTCAACGAGCTGCTGGTGAACATCTCCGCCGAAATAGACCCGCAGAAGCGCCTCCAGCTAACCGGCGATGCCCAGCGCTACCTGCTGGATAACGCCTACGTGATCCCGATCTTCGAGGAGCCGCAGGTGTTCGCCGGTGCGCCCTGGCTGAAAGGGGTGAGTTTTGAAGCGGTCGGTCGCCCGTCGTTCTACGGCGCGTGGCTCGAAAAACACTAAGGGGACAATGATGAGCCACTATCTGCTGCGACGGGCCGGGCTGGGGCTGCTGGTGCTCTGGGCGGCGTTTACTTTGTCCTTCGTGCTGCTTCAGGTGCTGCCGGGGGACGCGGTGCTGATCAAGTTCCAGAACCCGGACCTGGGTCTGAGCCCGGCGCAAATCGAAGAGATGCGGATTGCTTACGGGGCCGACAGCCCGCTGTGGCAACAGTATCTGCATACCCTCGGGGCGATGCTGCGCGGCGATTTTGGTTTCTCCGTTCAGGCGGGGGTGGCGGTGAGCGAGCTTATCGCCACCAATCTGCCGGATACCTTAAGCCTGGCGCTGCCCGCCTTTGCGCTGGCGGTGGTGCTGGCCTTCTCCCTGGCGCTGGCCTCGCGCCTGCCAGGGCTGCGCTGGCTCAGCAACGCTATTCAGTCCCTGCCGGTGCTGTTTATCTCCCTGCCGACCTTCTGGCTGGGGATCGCCCTGATTCAGCTGTTCTCCTTCCAGCTGCGGCTGATCCCGGTGATTAACCCGACCCCATTGCAGGGGCTGATCCTGCCGATAATCACGGTCGCCATTCCGATCTCCGCCCCGCTGGCGCAGATCCTGATGCGCAGTCTGGATCAGGTGGCTGCCCAGCCGTTTGTCGCCGTGGCGCGGGCCAAAGGGCTAAGCGAAACCGCCGTCCTCTGGCGGCACGTCACCGGCAATGCCCTGCTACCGGTGCTGAACATCGCCGGGCTGCTGCTGGGCGAACTGATTGCCGGGGCGCTGATCACCGAAACCGTGTTTGGCCGCAGCGGGCTGGGGCTGCTGACCCAGCAGGCGGTGAATAACCAGGATATCGCCGTGTTACAAGCAGTGGTGATGATCTCTGCCCTCGGTTTTGTGCTGATTAACCTGCTGGTGGATCTGCTGATGCCGCTGTTCGATCCCCGCCTGCAAACCGTTACCGGAGGTGCTGCATGAGCCTTGTTGATTATGCTGCCGCGGCGCGTAAGCGCATCCCCACCTGGGGCGGAGTGCGCTGGCAGCCGGGATTATGGCTGGCCTGGGCCATTATTACCGCCGCCGCACTCGCCGCCATCGCGCCGGGGCTACTCACCCACTTCAGCCCGATTGAGGGCATTGCCGGGGCGCAGCGGCTGGCTCCCCAGGCGGACTACTGGCTTGGCACCGACCAGCTGGGACGCGATGTCTATACCCGCATCGTCTATGGCGCCTCGCACTCCCTGAGCGCCGCGCTGGTGGCAGTGGCGATGGGGCTGTTTATTGGCACCGCTATCGGCGTAATTGCCGGGGCCTTTGCCGGACGGGTGGAATCGGTGCTGATGCGCCTGGTGGACGTTCTGCTTGCCATCCCCTCGCTGCTGCTGTCGCTGACCGTCATCATTCTTCTTGGCTTTGGCACGGTTAACGCCGCCATCGCCGTTGGGGTAGCGTCGATCGCCAGCTTTGCCCGCCTGGCGCGAGGAGAGGTGGTGCGTATCCGCCACAACGACTATGTCGAAGCGGCGTTTGGCAGCGGGGGCACCTTCTGGACGGTGCTGTGGCGCCACATTCTGCCCAACTCCCTGACCGCGGTGCTGGCTTTTGCCACCTTGCAGTTTGGTCAGGCAATCCTGGCGCTGTCCACACTCAGCTTCCTTGGCTATGGCACCCCACCGCCGATCCCGGAGTGGGGCTTGCTGATTGCCGAGGGGCGTAACTATCTCTCCACCGCCTGGTGGTTAACCACCTTCCCCGGCCTGGTGGTGATCGCCGTGGTGCTGGCCACAAACCGTATCAGCCGTCAGTTAAGCGGAGATCGCTCATGACCGTGTTATCAGTGGAAAACCTGACCCTCAGCTACCGCACCGGACGCGAGTGGCGCGAGGTTGTGCATAACGTCAGCTTTACCCTCGGGCGCGGCGAAATGCTGGCCTTTGTCGGCGAGTCCGGCTCGGGCAAAACCACCACCGCGCAAGCGATTATCGGCCTGCTGGCGGATAACGCCCGCCGCGACGGGGGCAGCATTCGCCTGAACGGGGAAGATCTCAGCCAGTGGTCGGCCAAACGCCTCGACAGCCTGCGCGGGGCGCGCATCAGCCTGGTGCCGCAGGATCCGGGTAACTCCCTTAATCCGGTGAAAACCGTCGGTGCCCAGGTGGGTGAAATCCTGCATCTGCATCAAAAAATCAACAAGGCCGAGGGCGATAAACAGGTGCTGGTGCTGTTGACTAAGGTCGGCCTCAGCCACCCGGAGCAGCGGATGAAGCAGTTTCCGCATCAGCTCTCCGGCGGCATGAAGCAGCGGGTATTGATTGCCATCGCCATCGCCCTGCGCCCGGACGTGATCGTTGCCGATGAACCCACCAGCGCCCTGGACGTCACGGTGCAGAAACGCATTCTCGATCTGCTGGACGTCCTGCGGCGTGAATCCGGCACCGCGGTGCTGTTTGTCACCCATGACCTCGCCCTCGCGGCCCAGCGGGCCGATCGGCTGCTGGTATTCCGCCACGGCGAGGTGCAGGAGCATGGCGCTACCGCCGACGTGGTGCGCGCCCCGCAGCACGCCTATACGCGCCAACTACTGAGCGATCTGAACGGACAGCGCTTGACCATCGCCCCGGTGTCGGGTCGTGCTCTGGCCTCTCCGGCCATCCAGGCTATTGGTATTAGCAAACGCTTTGGGCTGGGCAAAGGTCATCAGCTGCAGGCTCTGGATGACGTCAGCTTTGCCGTGCAGCGCGGCAGCACCCACGCGCTGGTGGGTGAGTCGGGTTCGGGTAAAACCACCCTCGCCCGGATCCTGCTCGGCTTTGAGCAGGCCGACAGCGGCCAGGTGATCATCGATGACATCGACGCCACCACCCTCAGCCACGAGGCGCGCCGTCAATTGCGACAGAAGATCCAGTTCGTCTATCAGAACCCGTTTGCCTCGCTGGACCCGCGCCAGACGCTGTTTGAGATCATCGAAGAGCCGCTGAAGAATTTCGCCCCGGTCAGCAAGGCCGAACGCGCCGCCCGGGTGGAGAGCGTCACCCGTCGGGTGGCCCTGCCACCGGATCTGTTAACCCGCACCGCACAGGAACTGTCGGGCGGCCAGCGACAGCGCGTGGCCATTGCCCGGGCCCTGATCCTCGAGCCGACCATTCTGGTGCTGGACGAGGCCACCTCGGCGCTGGACGTCACCGTGCAGGCGCAGATCCTCGCCCTGCTCCAGCAGCTACAACAGCAGCTGGGGCTGACCTATCTGTTTATTACCCACGACCTGGCGACCGTCCGGCGTATTGCCCACAGCGTCACCGTGCTGCGCAGCGGTCAGGTCGTGGAGCACGGCGCGGTGGAATCACTGTTCGCCGCCCCGCAGAACGACTACACCCGCGAGTTGATCGCCGCCATTCCCCACTTTTCAAAGAAGGAGTACGCATGACGCGTAAACGCCTGGGTTTCTTCACCCGCCTGCTGGACGATGTGCCAGCCAAAGAACGCTATCGCCTGGCGACAGAGCAGATCCGCCATGCCGAGCGCTACGGCTTTGACACCGCCTGGATCGCCCAGCACCACTTCCACGAGCGTGAGGGCGGCCTGCCGTCGCCGCTGGTGTTCCTTGCCCATATCGCAGCATTCACTTCCCGCATTCGGTTGGGCACCGCCATTATCACCCTGCCGCTGGAGAACCCGCTGCGGGTGGCGGAAGACACCGCGGTACTGGATCTCTTATCCGACGGGCGGCTGGAGGTGGGGTTTGGTTCCGGCGGGACGCCGACCTCGTTTTTGCCGTTCGGACTGACCATTAACGAGCGGGCGGCCACCTTTGCCGATCACCTGCACCTGATCAACAGCGCCTGGCGCGGAGATTCCCTGACCCACCCGGATAACCATCTCTATCCGCCTGCGCCAGGGCTGACGGAGCGGGTATGGATCGCCACCTTCTCGGTGGAGGGCGGCGTGCGTGCCGCCCGGCAGGGCCATGGGTTGATGCTCTCCCGCACCCAGCCGCGCCCGGAGGACAATCTTGCGCTGCCGCTGGATGCGATCCAGAACCCGATAATCGACGCCTATCTCGACGCCCTGCCGTCCGGGGTTGCCCCGCGCATTCTGGCCTCGCGCACCGCGTTTGTCGCCGACAGCGATGCGTACGCCCTTAAGGTCGCCGAGCCGGGCCTGACCCGTCAGGCGCAGCAGCATCAGGCCGCCGGGCATGCGCTTAATGGTGACACTGTCACGGATTATATCCGCCAGTTTGACGCCCATATCGGCGCGCCGCAGACGGTCCTCGCTTCGCTGGCGCAGGATTCGGTCCTGACGCGCGCCACCGACATTTCGTTCCAGGTGCATTCGGTTGAGCCGTCGCATCAGGACACCTTGCGTTCGATTGAGTTAATCGCAGAGCAGATCGCCCCTCATCTTTTATAAGGAGTCACTATGGCTTTAAGTCAGGATATTCTCGCCGAACTGGCGGAGATCGCCCCGGGTTCCCCGCTGGCACAGGCACGACTCACCCGCGAGGCGGCAACGCGTCACGCGCAGGGGAGCTACGAAACGTTATTCAGTCAGCAGGACGCCGACTTTGCGCTGGACGAGCGCTTTGCGGTGGCGGCAAAAGTGGCGAAATGGCACAACGCCGACGCGCTGGCAGCCCACTACGCCGGGTTTGGCCTGGCGGATCCAACGTCCGTGCGCCTGACCCCTGCCCTGACCTTTGCCCGGCTGCTGACCTTCTCGCCGGTTCAGGCTACCCCAGGGGCGATCAACGCCCTCACTCTGGCGGGCTGGAGCAAAGAAGGCATTGTTACCCTTGCGCAGCTGATCGCCTTTGTCAGCTTCCAGAGCCGCCTGATTGTCGGCCTGCGGCTGCTCAATGACAAACCAGTGCCGGCCAGCGATGACCCGGTGGTGGCGGGCCCCTGGCACACCGTGCCGCTGACTAAAAACGGCAAAGCGGCCCCGGTGGAATTTACTCAGCTGGAGTTAGGCTGGGAGCCGTGGCTGGCCCCCAAACCGCTGGCGGAATTTACCCCCGATGAGCAGGCGATCCTCGCGAAATTCGGCCATACCGACTCGGACTATTTCCGTCTGCTGGGACGCAATCTGCCGGTGCTGGAGCAGCGTACCTTAACCGATAAAGGCATTTTCTATACCTCGGGCGGCCTGTCCCGGGCGGAGCGAGAGCTGGCCGCCGCGGTGACCAGTAAAATCAACGGCTGCATCTACTGCGCGTCCGTTCATGCGCGCAAAGCCAGCCAGCTGTCGAAGGACAACGCTGCCGTAGAAAGGCTGCTGGCGGTCGAGCCGGGGCAGTCGCTGAGCAGCGGGCAGTCCCCGCGCTGGCAGGCGGGGATTGATTTTGCTGCCGCGCTGTCGGTCACCCCGCCTGCGGTAACACCAGGGCATTTGGCCGAGCTGGAACGTCAGGGGCTGGATACCCTCGCCCAGCTTGATCTGGTGCAATCCGCAGCGTTCTTCGCCTGGGCTAACCGGCTAATGTTGACGTTGGGTGAGCCCTCGCTGCCATGAATGCATTCAGGCTCCCGCTACGGGAGCCTTTTATAATTCAGCCTCGCCAATAAACCGTGTAAACTACTTTTAGTAGACAACGGGCGCGAGGGAAATATGGTTGTTAAGCGGTTAAGAAAAGAGGATCGCCGGGTGCAGCTGCTGGAGGTTGCTCGCGGGATCGTGCGTCAGCAAGGCACCGAGGCGCTGACGCTGGGTTATCTGGCCGAGCGGGCGAATGTCACCAAGCCTATCCCCTACGATCACTTTGGCGACCGTGAAGGGTTGTTGATGGCGCTGTATCAGGATTACAGCGACCAACAGTTAAAAAAATTCCGTGAGACGCTGAAGGTCGATAACAAAACGCTGGAAAAGACTGTCCGCTTTTTCAGTGCCGCCTATATTGATTGCGCGATCAGCGCCGGGCCAGAGACCGGGCCTATCGCCGCTGCACTCTCCGGCTCCCGGGCGCTGCAGACCTTTCGCGAGGCTTGCGTCGCCGATTGTGCAGACTGCCTGCGCATGGCGCTGTCCCCCTATATCACCCTGAAAGGGGTGCAGGGTGAAGCAGCGTTGACGGCCATCATTGGTGCGGCGGATGCGCTCAGCACCGCCGCGAGCAACGGCGTACTGGCACGTAACGTCGCGGAGAATACGCTCAGCGGCGCGATGTTTGGCGTACTGAACACCTGTACCAATAGCACAAAATGAGTGCTGCCGACGGATTGACACCTAAGTTACCAATAGTAATATAAGTAGCACGTTAACTCCGTGCTGAGGTGGTTATGTCTGTAACAGATGTCATAGATAATGCGCTGATCTTGACGGCTCACCCTGTCGAAAATTCGTTATCCCACACCCTGGCGGCGCGCATTGCCGCGCGCCTGCGTGAACAAGGTACTCAGGTCGAGATGGCCGATCTGCATGCCGAAGCCTTTACACCAGCTATGCAACGTGCCGATCTTGCGCTGTATCACGGGGATGCCAGCGCCCTTCCCGCCGATATTCTGCGTGAACAACAGCGTGTGGAGCGGGCTGATATGCTGGTGTTTGTCTTCCCGGTGTACTGGTGGTCGGTGCCTGGCCTGCTGAAAGGCTGGTTTGATCGGGTGCTCACCCTGAACTGGGCCTACAAAGTGGCGGAAGATGGCCGGATTGTGGGAAATTTACGCGATGTTCCGGTCCGCCTGATCGCGACGGGGGGTAGCGATCTTACAGGTTTCGATAAACACGGTTATTCGACGGCGATACGCACCCAGTTAGTCGAAGGTGTTTTTGGTTTTTGCGGCCTGAAGAACGTCAGTCTGGATATTCTCTATCAGGCAGATACCGCCTCGTCAGATCAGATCGACGATTTCCTGCACAATCTTGAAAGCGTGATGTGAGTGTTTTTTGCCCGGCGGCGCTGCGCTTGCACGGGCCTACTGATTTTGTAGGCCGGGTAAGCGCAGCGCCACCCGGCAATTCACTCTCAGGCTAACGCCTGGGCATTCCCCCCAGCACGGCGGCCTTTCAGATACCCATACATCAACAGCGACGACATGGCGCAGAACGACAGCGCCGCCGCAGGCAAGGTCACGTAACTCCAGCTAAAGCCCAGGGTAATCATCATCCCGCCAAAGTACGCCCCAATAGCGCTGCCGAGATTAAACGCCACCTGCCCCCCCGCCGCACCCAGCATCTCCCCGCCCTGCGCATTTTGCAGGAGCAGGATCTGCAGCGGTGCCGACAGCGCAAACAGCCCGGCGCAGCAGATAAAGCCCATCACCAGCGAGGCCGCAGGCATCTGACCGAAGGCAAACAACAGCAGAAGCGACAGGACAATCACCAGATCGGTGATCGCCGCAATGCGCAGCGGGCTGTAGCGCCCGGAGAGCTTGCCGCTGAACAGGTTGCCCAGCACCATCCCCAGCCCCATCAGCATCATGATGGCGGTCATCACCCCTTCGGAAAAGCCCGACACGTTGATCATGAACGGCTTCACGAAGCTGAACCAGGCGAAGACCCCGGCGTTGCCGAACATGGTGGCGGCGAAGATAAACCACGGCTCCGGTTTCTTCAGGAAGTGGAACTGCTCACTCAGGCGACGCTGGGTGGTATCGAACGTCTGCGGCACCCACAGGACGATCGATACCATTACCAGCAGGTTAAAGGCGGCAATCAGGAAGAAGGTGTAACGCCAGCTGAAATGATGCCCGAGCCAGGTCCCGAATGGCACCCCCGCAAGGTTGGCCACCGTCATCCCGGCGACCATACCCGCCACCGCCAGCGTCACTTTGCCCGGCGGCGCAATACGCGACAGGATAATGGTGCCGACGCCAAAGAACGCCCCGTGGGGAAAACCGGAGACCAGCCGCCCAATCGCCAGCATGGTATAGGAGGTGGAGAAGGTGAAAATCGCATTGCCGATAAGGCACAGCGCTACGAGGAACAGCAGGATCGACTTTAAGGAGAACTTACTGGAGAACAGCGCGATGATCGGCGCCCCTATCACCACCCCAAAGGCGTAAAACGAAATCATATTTCCGGCGGAGGGAATGGTGATCCCCACATCCCGCGCCAGTTCGGTTAACACACCCATAATGCCAAATTCGGCCATGCCGAGGCCAAAGGTGCCAAGTGCTAACGAAAACACCGTCTTTTTCATACCACAACCACTTGTTAAAAAATTGCAACCAGCATTATTGAACAATCTTGTATGGTGAGCCAGTTCAAATCGCACCGCTGGCCGATTCCTCCATCAATTCGGGTAGGCTGTGAATATTTTCCGCAAGCTAGCTCAGCCCTGATTACACTTCAAAGTGTTATGTCGCACCGTACCGTCAGAATCCCTGTAAAGGAACGCATCATGGCAGATAAAGATAAGAAGAAAACCAAACCTGTAGAGAAGCTAACGCCCCCCGCCCCGCTTAAGCGTACGGAGTACGAGAAAGAACTGCACCGCCTGCATGTGGAGCTGGTCAAGTTGCAGCGCTGGGTGGTGAGTAAGGGCCTGAAAGTGTGCGTCGTCTTCGAAGGGCGCGACGGCGCGGGTAAAGGGGGCACCATCAAGGCCCTGACCGAACGCGTCAGCCCACGCGTGTTCCGGGTGGTGGCCCTGCCGGCCCCGACTGAGAAAGAGAAAAGCCAGCTCTACTTCCAGCGCTATGTGCCGCATCTGCCCTCAGCGGGGGAGATCGTGATATTTGACCGCAGCTGGTACAACCGCGCGGGCGTTGAGCGCGTGATGGGATTTTGTACGGAAGACCAGGTCGAGAAGTTTCTCGATGGCGCGCCTATCATCGAAAAAGCGATGGTCGATGCGGGCATTATTCTGATCAAATACTGGCTGGAAGTGACGCCGAAAGAGCAGGAGCGGCGTCTGCGCGACCGCATCAACGACGGGCGCAAAACCTGGAAGCTGTCGCCAATGGACATCAAATCCTTTAACCGCTGGGATGAGTACACCGAGGCGCGCGATGCGATGTTTGCCGCCACCGACACCGCCTGGGCACCGTGGTTTGTTGCCCGCTCCGAAGATAAAAAGCGTGCGCGGCTGAATATTATCTCCCATCTGCTGACGCAAATTCCCTATAAAGAGTTGCCAGAAGAAGAGGTCAAATTACCGAAACGTAAAATCGGCAAAATTAAACCAACCGCTTATCCGTTCCGTTATATTAAAGAGAAGTTCTGACGATTACTGCCCTCCTGGTTATTTATCGGGAGGGTGCTCCCCAATAATCTTGCCTGATTTCACCGTATTGCTTTTGTCTGGAAGCATGCTCGCAATTCCTGAATTACCAGGCGGTTCGGTATTGTTTTTTATTGTTGGCGACTGATAATGGCTGCACCGACACAGGAGAACAAACAATGAAAACAAGTATCAAGGAAAAAAGCCCAGGAAAGGATCATTTAACTGGCGCCCCACCGCGCCCGGTATTAACGGCAGAGGAGCGCACCGAGCAGCGCAAACGCGATAAAGAATTCATGAAGGCTATGAATGAGTTCGTCGCTAAATATGGAACCCTTACCGACGATGAATTTTTTAGGGTGATATAATGCTAAAACAATTTAACGTTTATCGTAATTCGTCTATTTTGACCAATAAAGAACTACCCTACTATATGATTATTCAACATGATTGTTATGACGATCTGGAAACACGCGTCATCGTTCCTTTAGTACGGGCGCGTAAGCTTCCACTCTGGCATGAACACCTTGCACCGCGCATCAATATTGATTTCGAAAGCTTATTAATATTTTCACCTATGGTGACGAACGTCAATAACAGAAAAATTAACAGCAGAGATTTAATTTGTAATTTGCGTAATACGCGCCAGGATGTCGTTGGTGCCATTGACTCGCTAATAACCAACACCTGACCTCCCAAAAAACCCGCTCCGAAATACCTTCCGGAGCGGGGGGCTTTCCCCGTAGGCCCGCGCAAGCGCAGCGCCGCCGGGCACAACAGGCGATGAGATTACTTCATCCCTTCACTAACATCTTTTTTCGCTTCCAGACGTTCCACGTCCCGATACCAGCGTGGGTGGTGTTTCTGCGCCCAGCGGCGGCTCACCTTCCCTTCGATCATCCCTTTAATCGAGCCTTTGACCCAGAACGCCATATACATATGGATCAGAATGGCGTGGATCAAAATAATGGCCGAGGTGGCATGGATCAGCAGGCTATAACGCACCACCTGCATCGGGAAATAGTGCGCAAAGTACGGACGCCAGATAATGACCCCGGTTACCAGCAGGACAAAAATCATGCTCATGATGGTCCAGAACATCATCTTTTGCCCGGCGTTATATTTACCCACTTTCGCGACTTTGTGCTCGTTGCCTTTCAGCACCTCAACAATACCCTTCAGCCAGGGAATATCCTGCTTGTCCGGGATGTTGTGATGCACGAAACGCACGAACATAAACATCAGCGCCACGAAAATCAGCACCCCAAAGAACGGATGCAGAATGCGTCCCATCTGCGGTGTGCCGAAGGTCTCCGTCAGCCACTGCAGCGTCGGGAAGAAGAACGAAATCCCCGACAGCGACACCAGGAAGAAGCAGATCACCACCGTCCAGTGACAGGCGCGGTCAACAAACTTCGTGCGCACGATCATCTTTGACTTACTCATGGTGCTCCTCCTCATCGTCATCCACCTCTTTGTTCGGCCCGATACCAATGTAGTGATAAATCAACCCGGCAAAGGTGGCGATAAAGCCCGCCGCAGAGAGCGGTTTAAGCGCGCCTTTCCACAGGTTGATGGAGGTATCGATCGCCGGATCTTTCGGCAGATTGTGATACAGCTCCGGCTGGTCGAGATGGTGCAGGACATACATCACGTGCGTCCCACCCACCCCTTGCGGATTGTAGATGCCCGCATTGGCGTAGCCGCGCGCTTTAAGCTTATCGACCCGCTGCTGGGCTACCTCCAGCATCTCCTTCTTGGTGCCAAAGTGAATGGCGCCCGTCGGACAGGTCTTCACGCACGCTGGCTCCTGACCGACGCTGACGCGATCCACGCACAGGGTGCATTTGTAGACCCGGTTATCCTCTTTATTGAGGCGCGGCACGTTGAACGGACACCCGGCGATGCAGTACCCGCAGCCGATGCAGTTATCCTGCTGAAAATCGACGATGCCGTTGGCGTACTGAATAATCGCCCCGGCGGACGGGCAGGCTTTCAGGCAGCCCGGATCCTCGCAGTGCATACAACCGTCTTTGCGGATCAGCCACTCCAGCTTGCCGTTCTGCTCGGTTTCGCTAAAGCGCATTACCGTCCAGGATTTGGCGCTCAGATCTGCCGGGTTGTCGTACACCCCGACGCAATGGCCCACTTCGTCGCGGATATCATTCCACTCTGAACAGGCCACCTGGCAGGCTTTGCAGCCCACGCAGGAGGAGACATCGATAAGCTTTGCCACTTCAGCTTTGTAATCCCGCGCGCGAGGCGCGGGCGTAATGCCGTTTGTGGCGGAGCGTTTGATGACGTCTTGTGTTTCCATCGACATGTATTCGCTCCTTATGCTTTCTCGATGTTGACCAGAAACGCCTTATACTCCGGCGTCTGCGAGTTGGAATCCCCTACCGCAGGCGTCAGGGTATTGGCGATATAGCCCTTCTGCGCCACCCCTTCAAAGCCCCAGTGCAGCGGAATACCCACCGTTTCCACCTGCTGTCCGTGAACGTTCAGGGCCTGCAGACGACGGGTAACCACCGCCACGGCACGAATAAACCCGCGCTGGCTGCTGACCTTGACGCGATCGCCGTTGGCAATCCCTTTGGCCTGCGCCAGGGTCTCGCTGATCTCGACAAACTGTTCCGGCTGAGCGATAGCGTTCAGTCGCGCATGCTTGGTCCAGGTGTGGAAATGCTCGGTCAGGCGATAGGTGGTGCCGACGTACGGGAACTTGTCTTTCTTGCCCATCCGCACGGCATCTTCCTCGTAGACTCGCACCACCGGACTGGAGACCACGTTCGGGTGCAGCGGGTTGGTGCCCAGCGGCGTTTCCATCGGCTCGTAGTGTTCCGGGAACGGCCCTTCTGCCAGCTTGTCGATGGCAAACAGACGTCCCAGCCCTTCCGGCTGCATGATAAACGGCCCGGTGTTACTGCCCGGCGCGGCGGTGTTGTAGTCCGGAATATCGTTCCCGGTCCACTTCGTCCCGTTCCACTGGATCAGCATCCGTTTCGGATCCCACGGCTTGCCGTTGATATCCGCCGAGGCGCGGTTGTAGAGCACGCGGCGGTTGAGCGGCCACGCCCAGGCCCAGCCCAGCGTATTGCCCAGCCCTGACGGGTCGGCATTATCGCGGTTGGCCATCTGGTTGCCCTGCTCGGTCCAGCTCCCGGTGTAGATCCAGCACGACGACGCGGTGCTACCGTCATCACGAAGTTGGGCGAAGCTGCTCAGCAGCTGGCCTTTCTTCGCGATCAGCACACCGTTAGCGTCGTAGAGATCCGCCAGCGCGTAGCCGTTGTTCTCTTTCGCCACCTCTTCCGATTCCGGATGATCCGGCTGTTTGTAATCCCAGCTCATCCGCAGCAGCGGCTCGACGCCTTTACCGCCTTCGGTGCGGTACATCTCGCGCAGGCGATGGTAAATCCCGGCCAGGATCTCGCCGTCATTACGCGCTTCGCCCGGGGCATCCTGTCCTTTCCAGTGCCACTGCAGCCAGCGGCCGGAGTTAGCAATAGAGCCGTCCTCTTCCGCGAAGCAGGTGGACGGCAGACGGAAGACCTCGGTCTGAATGGAGGCGGGATCCACGTCATTCATCTCGCCGTGGTTCTGCCAGAAGGTGGAGGTTTCGGTCACCAGCGGATCGATTACCACCATGTACTTCAACTTGCTGAGGCTGGCGACAATCTTGTTCTTATCCGGGAACGATGCCACCGGGTTGAAGCCCTGGCAGATATAGCCTGTGACCTGGCCTTTCGACATCATGTTGAAGTACTTAATGACGTCGTAAGACTGATCCCATTTCGGCAGCCAGTTAAAGCCCCAGTCGTTCTCCTTCTGTGCCGCATCGCCGTAGAAAGATTTCATCAGGCTGACGAAAAACTTCGGATAGTTGCTCCAGTAGTTCACCTGGTCAGGCAGCGTCGCTTTCGGCGTGTTTGCCGTCATATAGCTCTGCAGATCGGTCTGTTTCTCGGACGGCAGCGTCAGATAGCCGGTCAGGCTGGTGGACAGCAGACCGAGATCGGTCAGGCCCTGGATGTTGGAGTGTCCACGCAGGGCGTTGACCCCGCCACCGGCCATGCCCATGTTGCCGAGCAGCAGCTGGATCATCGCCATGGTGCGGATGTTCTGCGCCCCGACGGTGTGTTGCGTCCAGCCCAGCGCGTACAGGAACGTCGTGGTTCTGTCCGCGGCACTGGTGGAGGCCAGCACTTCGCACACTTTCAGGAAATCGGCTTTTGGCGTGCCGCAGATATTCTCCACCACCTCTGGCGTATAGCGGGAGACGTGCTGTTTCAGCAGGTTCCACACGCAGCGCGGGTCGGTCAGGGTTTCATCGCGTCTGGCATAGCCGTTCTCGTCGAACTGATAGTTCCAGGAAGACTTATCGTACTGGCGTTTTTCGGCGTCGTAGCCGCTGAACAGCCCGTCTTCAAAGGCAAAATCTTCCCGCACCAGCAGATTGGCGTTGGTGTAGTGCTTAACGTACTCGGCGTTAATTTTGTTGTTTTCGATCAGGTACAGCAGCACGCCGGAGAGGAACGTAATGTCCGTGCCGGAGCGGATGGGCGCATAGATATCAGCCACCGATGCCGTACGCGTAAAGCGCGGATCGACGACGATAAGCGTCGCATCATTATTGTTTTTCGCTTCCATCGCCCAGCGGAATCCCACTGGATGAGCTTCAGCGGCGTTACCGCCCATCACCATCACGACGTTGGCGTTTTTGATATCAACCCAGTGGTTGGTCATCGCACCGCGACCAAATGTTGGAGCAAGACTTGCTACCGTTGGTCCGTGTCAGACGCGCGCCTGGTTATCTACCGCCAGCATGCCGAGGGAGCGCACAAATTTTTGCGTCAGCATGCCGGTTTCATTACTTGCCGCCGAGGCGCACAGCATCCCGGTGGAGGTCCAGCGGTTCACCGTCACGCCCTGGTCGTTGGTCTCAACGAAGTTGGCGTCGCGGTCGGCTTTCATCAATTTCGCAATCCGGGTGAAGGCCTCATCCCAGGAGAGTCGCTGCCATTTGTCGGAACCCGGCGCACGGTATTCCGGGTAACGCAGACGGTTTTCGCTGTGGACATAGTCCAGCAGTCCCGCCCCTTTCGGGCATAACGCCCCACGGCTGACCGGATGATCCGCGTCGCCTTCAATATGATAAATCGACTCTTTGGCGTTCTTCGCGCCATCACCCAGGCTATACATCAATAGCCCGCATCCCACGGAGCAGTATGTGCAGGTGTTACGGATCTCTTTCGCGCGCAGCAACTTATAGTTGCGCGCCTGAGCCAGCGCCATTTTGGGAGCGAACCCTAAAGCAGCTACTGTCGTACCGGCCATACCGCCCGCGCAGATTTTAAAAAACTGTCTGCGGCTGACGTCCATTGCTGTCCTCGTTAGATCATTGAGAATTCCGGCGGAAAACTAACAGCAAAGCCCCTGTTTTTTTTGCGGCAAATCAATATCGGAAAACTTCGCCCTCTTAATAGTCAGCGGGGAGCCGTTTTGTTACTGCTTAAGGAGTAGCGGCGAGGAGAATAATTCGCGGAAGGTACTGAATCAGTGCTATAAATTTGCCCCTGAAAATGTAAAGACTGTGGAAATAAGATGGACAGAAAAAAAGCCACACTCATCGGGCTGGCCGCGATTGTGCTCTGGAGTACGATGGTCGGCCTGATCCGGGGAGTGAGTGAGGGGCTGGGCCCGGTAGGCGGCGCGGCGATGATCTACACGCTCAGCGGTTTACTCTGTCTGGTCACGGTCGGGTTTCCCAATCTGCGCCGTTTCTCGCACCGCTACCTGATGGCCGGCAGCGTGCTGTTTGTCAGCTATGAGATCTGTCTCGCCCTGTCGTTAGGCTACGCCACTACCCGACACCAGGCGATTGAGGTGGGAATGGTTAACTATCTCTGGCCGAGCCTAACCATCGTCTTTGCCATTCTGTTTAACCGCCAGCGCTCGACCCTGTGGGTGATCCCGGGGCTACTTATCTCCCTGCTGGGCGTCAGTTGGGTACTGGGTGGCGAAAATGGACTCAATCCGACGGAGATTGCCCGCAATGTCATCTCCAACCCGCTAAGTTACGGCCTGGCCTTTGTCGGGGCCTTTATCTGGGCGGCCTACTGCACCGTGACCAGTAAATATGCGAACGGGCAGAACGGGATCACGCTGTTTGTGCTGCTGACGGCCCTGACCCTGTGGGTTAAATATCTCTTCAGCGATCAGCCGGAGATGGTGTTCAGCGTGCCGGTGGTGATCAAGCTGCTGATGTGCGGCGTGGCGCTGGGGTTTGGTTATGCGTCGTGGAATATCGGCATTCTGCACGGCAATGTGACGCTGCTGGCAGCGGCCTCCTATTTTACCCCAGTGCTGTCAGCGGCGCTGGCGGCGGTGCTACTCAATGCGCCCCTGTCGTTTAGCTTCTGGCAGGGAGCGCTGATGGTGTGCGCCGGGTCGCTGCTGTGCTGGTATGCTACCCGCACGCGGAGGGGGTGAGGGCAACGCCGGGCGGCGCATGCGCTTGCCCGGCCTACGGCGTAGAGTCGTTTGTCGGTTTTGTAGTTTTGTAGGCCGGGTAAGGCGTAGCCGCCACCCGGCGTTGTTGCACCCGTGTAACTATTCCTGCCCTGCCGCACGCCGCAGCCAGCTTTGCAACAGCTTGCCGTCCTGGCTCATCTCGCCGTCCTGACGCACGCACAGGTAGTAATCCCGGCCATCGTCGATCGGCAGGTCAAAAATCTTCACCAGTTCACCGCTCTCCAGATAGGGCGCAATCAGCGGCTCGCGCATCAACGCGCAGCCCAGTCCCGCCTGCACCCCCGCCAGGGTTAACAGCCCGTCTTCAAACATCGGTCCGCTGCGGCGCAGGGGGCGTTTTACCCCCTGCTGGACAAACCACTGCTGCCAGGTGGCGCGCTCCTCATCATGCAGGAGCGGCATCTGCAGCAGCTGTTCGGGGGTATCGATATGCCCGTGCAGGCGCAAAAAGGCCCGGCTACAGACCGGCACCATCTGCCCGGAGATCAGCTTCTCGCTCTGATAGCCCGCCCACTGCCCGTTACCAAAGCGGATCGACATATCCGAGGCATCGCTCAGGTAGTTGCGGTGGTTGGCGTAGACCACGTTAATTTCGGTCTGCGGGTTCGCCCGCATAAACCCCGGCAGGCGCGGGATAAACCACCCCATGCCAAACAGCGGGATCAGGCTGATGGTCACCTGGCGGGTCTGCACCTGCTCAAGCAGATGCCCGGTGGCCTGACGCAGGACGTTAAAGGCCGCGCGGATCGAGCGGTAATAATCCCGCCCCTGCTGGCTGAGGATCAGTCCGCGTCCCTGGCGTTCGGTCAGCGGCATCTGCAAATACCCTTCCAGCACTTTCAGCTGATGGCTGACCGCCGAGGGCGAGATGGCCAGCTCCTGGGCCGCCTGGGTCACGCTGCCCAGCCGGGCTATCGCCTCGAAGGCCCGTACTGCCCGCAGCGGCGGATCGTTCGCCAGTCGGCTCTCGGCAAAGGCTGACAACGCCAGGGATTGTTCTGTTTTATTCATATATTGATCTGTTATGGATAATCAGGTTATTCAGCCATTTATCGTTACCTTGAAAATCAATCAGATAACGCAAGCTCCAAAAATCATAAGAAAGAATATATGCGTATTTCACAATTTAATTCAATTATTAGATGTTACCCGCTGAAAAGAGCAATTTGTCGGGTAGGAACGTTGGACACTCTCATACAACAACTGATCAACGGCGTGATGCTGGGCAGCATCTACGCGCTGATCGCGCTGGGCTATACCATGGTGTATGGCATTTTGCGCATTATTAACTTCGCCCACGGCGATATTTTGATGGTCGGGGCGCTGACCACCCTGTCGGCCCTGAATCTTCTCAGCAACCATTTCCCGGCCATGCCGCAGCTGCTGCAGCTCGGCTTTGCGCTGCTGATCGCCATGGCGGTCTGCGCCCTGCTGGCGATGGCGGTTGAGCGCTTTGCCTATCGCCGCCTGCGTAATGCTCCCCGGCTGGCACCGCTGATCTCCGGGATTGGCGTGTCGGTGCTGCTGCAAACCGTGGCGATGATTATCTGGTCGCGTAATCCGCTGATGTTCCCGCAGATCCTGCCGATGGACCCGATTGCCATCACCGCGGGCAGCGAAGCGCATCCTCCGGCGATTGTCACCGTCACCGGTATCGTGACCGTGGCGCTGGCCCTGATGGTCATGACCGGCCTGTGGCTGCTGGTGGAGTACACCCGCCTCGGCCGCGGTATGCGTGCTGTGGCGGAAAACCCGCGTGTCGCCACCCTGATGGGAGTCAACCCTAATGCGATCATCACCCTGACCTTTGCCATCGGCGGTATTTTTGCCGCACTGGCGGGGGTGATGATGGCCAGCAACTACGGCAACGCCAGCTTCTCGATGGGCTTCCTGCCCGGGATCAAAGCCTTTACCGCAGCGGTACTTGGCGGCATCGGCAACATTCGCGGGGCGATGATTGGCGGGATCCTGCTGGGCATTATCGAAGCGCTGGGCGCGGGCTATCTGGGCGAGCTGACGAACGGCGTGTTCGGCAGTAATTATCAGGATGTGTTTGCCTTTATCGTGCTGATTCTGGTGCTGGTCTTCCGTCCGGCGGGTCTGCTGGGCGAGCGCGTGGCGCACAGGGCGTAAGGGAAAAATATGACTGCCATTGAACTCAAAACACCGGCAACCCGCCGTAAACTCTGGTCCGGCATGACGCTGTTTGTCCTTGCCCTGATCCTTGCACCGGTAGTGGCTACCCAACTGGGCGGCAACTACTGGGTGCGGGTGATCGACTTCGCCCTGCTCTACATCATGTTGGCCCTGGGGCTGAATATCGTGGTTGGCTACACCGGCCTGCTGGATATGGGCTTTATCGCCTTCTACGCCGTCGGGGCCTATCTGGCGGCGCTGCTGGCCTCCCCGCATCTGGCGGAGGTGTTCCCGATCCTCAACCTCTGGTTCCCGGACGGGCTGCACACCTCGTATCTACTGATTATCCCCATCGCGGCGCTGGTCGCGGCGGTATGCGGCATTCTGCTCGGTGCCCCGACGTTGAAGCTGCGCGGGGATTATCTGGCCATCGTCACCCTCGGGTTCGGGGAGATCATCCGCATCCTGATGCGTAACCTCGACCGCCCGGTGAACATCACCAACGGCGCCAAAGGCATTACCGGTGTCGATACCCTCAACCTGTTCGGCCTCAAGTTCAGCGGGGTTTACCACTGGTTCGGCGTCAAAGTCCCGGCCCTGTGGCTGTGGTACTACCTGCTGATGCTGGTGATTGTCGGGATCATTTTTGTCTGCCTGCGCCTGCAACACTCGCGCATTGGCCGGGCGTGGCACGCCATCCGCGAAGATGAAGATGTTGCCCGGGCGATGGGCATCAACGTGCGCAACTTTAAGCTGCTGGCCTTCGCCATGGGTGCCTCTTTCGGCGGCGTGGCCGGGGCGCTGTTCGGTGCCTTCCAGGGCTTTGTCTCCCCGGAATCCTTCACGTTGCAGGAGTCCATTGCGGTACTGGCGATGGTGGTGCTGGGCGGGATGGGCCACATTCCCGGCGTGATCCTCGGCGCGGTGCTGCTCACCGCTCTGCCCGAGCTGCTGCGCAGCCAGGCGGCCCCGGTGCAGCAGGCGCTGTTTGGTTCGGTGCTGATTGACCCGGAGATCCTGCGTCAGCTGTTCTACGGCCTGGCACTGGTGGGCGTGATGTTGGTTCGCCCGTCGGGCATCTGGCCGAAGCGCCACAAGGAGGTGCAAGCATGAGCCTGTTAACCGTAAACAATATGTCCAAACGCTTTGGCGGCCTGACGGCGGTCGATAACGTCTCGCTGTCGATTAACAAGGGCGAGATCTACGGCCTGATTGGCCCTAACGGCGCGGGGAAAACTACCTGCTTTAACCTGATCACCGGGCTCTATCCGGCCGACAGCGGGGAGTTCGCCATTGCCGATAAACCCTACTTCCCGACGCAGATCGAGAAAGTGACCGCCGCAGGCATCGCCCGCACCTTCCAGAACGTGCGGCTGTTTAACGAGATGTCGGTGCTGGAAAACGTCATGGTCGGTCGCCACGTGCGGACCCGCAACGGGCTGTGGGCGGCGCTGAGCCGTCACAAGCGCGCCCGGGAAGAAGAGGCCCAGACCCTAGAGCAGGCCTGGCACTGGCTGGAGTACACCGGCATTGCGAAGTTCGCCCACTACCGCGCCTGCGACCTGGCCTATGGCCATCAGCGGCGGCTGGAGATTGCCCGGGCGCTGGCTACCGATCCGCTGCTGCTGGCGCTGGATGAACCCGCCGCCGGGATGAATGCCGCCGAAAAAGGCACCCTGGGCGAACTGCTGATCCGCATACGTGATGACGGAAAAACCCTGCTGATGATTGAACACGATGTGAAGCTGGTGATGGGCATTTGCGATCGCCTGACGGTACTGGATTACGGCAAAACGCTGGCCAGCGGCACCCCGGACAGCGTGCGACGCGACCCGGCGGTGATCGCCGCCTGGCTGGGAGGTAATGCCCATGTCTGAATTACTCAAAGTGGAACGTCTCGACGTGCATTACGGCGGGATCCAGGCGGTCCGCGACGTCTCCTTTAGCCTGCATGAAGGCGAACAGGCCACGCTGATAGGTGCTAACGGCGCGGGCAAAAGCTCCACCGTACGGGCCATCACCGGGCTGGAGCGTTTTGGCGGCAATATCGAATTTAACGGCAAGCCGGTGCGCAAACAGAAAGCCGAAGCGCTGCTGCGCGACGGGCTGGTGATGGTCCCGGAAGGCCGCGGCATCTTCGCCCGTATGACGGTGCTGGAGAATTTGCAGATGGGCGCCTGGCTGCGCCGTGACACCGTCACAGTGAGGCAGGAGATGAACGAGATTTTCGACCGTTTTCCGCGCCTCGGCGAACGCCAGCACCAGCTGGCCGGGCTGCTCTCCGGCGGGGAACAACAGCTGTTGGCCCTAAACCGTGCCCTGCTCAGCCGACCGCGCCTGCTGATCCTCGACGAGCCGTCGATGGGCCTCGCGCCGAAGATGGTGGAGAACATTTTTGCGGTGATCGCCGGGCTGCGCAAGCGCGGCGTCGCCCTGCTGCTGATCGAGCAGAACGCCCGCCTGGCGCTGGAAGTGACCGACCAGGCCTGGGTGATGGACAGCGGCAGCATCGTTCATCATGGCGAATCGAAAGCGATGCTCGACGATGACCAGATTGCACAGATTTATTTGGGCGAAATGCCCGTTTAACACACCAACATCAGGGAATAACAATGAAAACCGTAAAAATCAGCGCCCTCAGCGCCGCTATTCTGCTCAGCGGGTTTACCTCAACCGGAGCCTGGGCCGCCGACAGCGAAACCGTGGTAATTGGCCTGGCGGGCCCGCTCACCGGCCCGTCTGCCCGTATCGGTAAGGATCTGGAGAACGGTGCCCAACTGGCGATTGACGATATCAACAAGCAGCACCCAACCATCGGCGGCAAAGCGGTGACCTTCAAACTGCAGTCCGAAGATGACCAGTCGGATCCGCGTACCGCAGTGGCCGTGGCCCAGCGTCTGGTGGATAGCGGCGTGGCGGGCGTGGTCGGACACTGGAACACTGGCACCAGCATCCCGGCGGCACGCGTCTATCACGATGCCGGAATCGCCCAGGTCGCTCCGGTGGCGACCGGTCACGCCTATACCAAACAGGGCTTCGACACCAGCTTCCGCGTGATGGGCCACGACGATGACGGCGGTCAGTTTGCCGGGCAGTACGCCATCGATACCCTGAAAGCCAAACGCATCGCGGTGATCGACGACCGTACCGCCTTCGGTCAGGGGCTGGCCGACGAGTTTATTAAATCCCTGGAAGCTCAGGGCGTGAAGATTGTCGACCGCCAGTACGTTGACGACAAAACCGTCGACTTTAGCGCCGTGTTGACCGCCATTCGCAGCAAAAACGCCGACCTGATCTTCTTCGGCGGCGTGGACAGCCAGGCGGCACCGCTGGCGCGTCGTATCAAACAGCTGGGGATGAACGCCACCCTGATGGGCGCGGGCGGCTTTGTCAGCCAGACCTTCCTGCAGCTGGCGCAAAAAGAGGGTGAAGGCGTGGTGGCGCTGGAGCCGGGCCTGCCGGTGGACCAGATGCCTGGCGGCAAAGCGTTCGAACAGGCGTATCAGTCCCGCTACCACACCCATATCGAACTGCACGCCCCATTCGCCTATGACGCGACGCGCGTGCTGGTGGCGGCGATGGAGAAAGCCGACTCGGTGGATCCGGCCGAGTACCTGCCGGCCCTGCGCGCCATCAGCTATTCCGGCGTCACCGGGCAGATCGCCTTTGACGATCAGGGCAACCTGAAAGCCCCGTCGTTCACCGTCTATAAAGTGGTCGATGGCAAATGGCAGCCGCAAACCGTACTCGGCGGCGCAAAAGCTAAGTAACGCAGTGAGGCAATGTGATGAGTGATAATAATGAGCTGGGCATTCTCGCCCGCCGCAAAATTGAAGCAGAAATTATTAAGCCAATTTACGAGATCCTGGTGCGCGAGATCGGCAAGACCCGCGCCCAGGCGGTGATTGGCGAGGCCATTGAGCAGGCCGCCATTAACGCTGGCAAAGAGTTTGCCAGTCAGGAGCCGAACGGCGCGGACGTGAAGAGCTTTATCGCCCTGCAATATCTGTGGGAGAAAGATAACGCCCTCGACGTGAAGGTGATCGACGCCGACGACCAGCAGTACAACTACAACGTCACCCGCTGCCGCTATGCCGAGATGTATCACGAGATGGGCCTGGGCGAGATCGGCCACCTGCTGTCGTGCGCCCGGGATGAGAAATTCATCGTCGGCTATGCGCCGGACGTGGAGCTGACCCGCACCACCACCATCATGCAGGGCGGCAAGTGCTGTGACTTCCGCTACCGCAGCACGAAGGACAAAGCATGATCCGCGTGAACGCCGACCGGCTATGGTCGACGCTGGAGAGGATGGCGCAGATCGGCGGCACCCCCGCCGGGGGCGTCACCCGCCTGGCGTTAAGCGATGAGGATAAGCTTGCCCGCAACCTGCTGCGCGACTGGGCGCGGGAGGCGGGGTTTTCCTGTGACGTCGACAGCATGGGCGATATGTTTATCCGCCGTGCGGGCAAGAATCCCACTCTCCCCCCGGTGATGACCGGCTCGCACGTGGATTCCCAGCCGCTCGGCGGTAACTATGACGGGATCTACGGCGTGCTGGCCGGGCTGGAACTGCTGCGCACCCTGAACGACCATCAGGTAGAAACCGAGCGCGATATCGTGCTGGTCAACTGGACCAACGAAGAAGGGGCGCGTTTTGCCCCGGCGATGCTGGCCTCCGGCGTCTGGGTCGGGCAACTCTCGCAGGAGTTTGCTTATGCCCGTACCGACAGCGCAAAAATCACGGTGCGTGAAGCGCTGGAAGCTATCGGCTATCGCGGCGAACGCCCTGCCCGCGCCTTCCCGATCCACGCCTGCTACGAGCTGCATATCGAACAGGGGCCAATCCTGGAAGATGAAGCCGTGGATATCGGGCTGGTGCGTGCAGCAATGGGCCAGCGCTGGTTTACCATCACCCTCGACGGTTTCGCTGCCCATGCGGGTACCACACCGATGCACAACCGCCGTGACGCCTTAACCGCCTTTGCGGAGCTGGCGCTGAAGGTGGAAGCTATTGGCTATCAGCATGCGCCTGACGGTCGGGCGACGATTGGGATGGCGGAAATCACGCCAAACTCGCGCAACGTGGTTCCGTCACGGGTGCTGTGCAGCGTCGAGTTCCGTCATCCGCAACGCGAGGCGCTGGTGGCAATGGAAGCCGCCCTGCACCAGGCGGCGGAGAGCCTGTCTGCCAGGGGCGTCAGCGCTAAGGTCGAGCGGATCTTTGACTATGCCCCGATTGCCTTTGATGCCGCCTGCCTGGCGCGCAGCGAGCAGGCGGTAACTGCGCTGGGCTATTCGGCGAAGCCGATGGTGTCCGGTGCCGGGCACGATACCTGCTATATCAGCAAAATCGCGCCGGCTAGCATGATCTTTATCCCCTGCGTAAAAGGCATCAGCCATAACGAAGCGGAAAAGATCCTGCCGGAATGGTCAGAGAAAGGCGCCAATGTGTTGCTGCATAGCGTGCTAAGCGCAGCGCAGGAGCCATAAAAAAACGCCGGATGCGCTGCGCTTATCCGGCCTACAGTTCGTAATTTTGTGCGGCCGGTTGCCCTCACCCCAACCCTCTCCCACAGGGAGAGGGAGCACACCGTAGGCCCGGCAAGCGCAGCGCCGCCGGGCAGGTTTTTAACGCTGCGCGACCCTCGCGAGGCTAAACCAAATCCCGATCGCCAGCACCGTTAACATCGCGCCTGCGCTGCCCAGCGCCACGCTGTGCGAGGTGATAAACGCGGTTTTCGCCGCCTCAATCACCGACTCCGCCAGCGACGGCGTCAGATCCTGAGCCACCTTCACCGCCTCACCGATGGAAGATGACGCTTGATCCGCCCGTGAAGCATCCAGCCCCGGCGGCAGTTCAATCGATGCCGAGAAACTGCGGGTCAGGAGCAGACCAAAGATCGCGATCCCCAGCCCGGCTCCCAGCTCGTAGGACATGGTTTCAATCGCCCCGGCCGCAGCGGCCTTCTCTTTCGGCGCGGCGGCCATGATTGCCGAGGTCGAGGCCAGCAGCGCGCTGGCGGCGCTAAAGCCCAGCAGCACCATCAGGCACCAGGCCTGCCACTGCTGGGTACTGAAATCGAGCGTCGACAGCCCGATAAAGCTGAGCGCACTCAGCCCCATGCCGCCGGTCGCCACGATTCGCAGCCCCAGACGGCCCACCAGCACCCCGGCAATCGGGCCGCTAAAGCCGCTGGCAACCATCACCGGCAGCATAAACATCCCCGCCTCAAACGGTGTGAAGCCGTGCACGAACTGCAGCTCCTGAGCCATCAACAGCTCAAACCCCACCAGGGCGATCATCGCCGTCATCGCCATCACCACGCCGCTGAGAATAATGCGGTGGCCGAACAGGCGAATGTCGATCATCGGTGTAGGGGCGCGGAGCTGGATGCGGACAAAGGTCCACAGCATCGCCGCCCCGGTCAGCAGCGTGCCCGTCACCAGCCACGGGGAGAGCTCCCCTTTCAGTGCTGTTTTAGCGCTGAAGACCAGCAGCAAAATCGCCACGATCAGCATCAGGGCATGGGTGATGTTCAGCGGCTGCTCAGGTCGCCCCTGCTGGGCCGGAACAAACCGCGCCGCCAGGGAGACCACCAGCAGCACAATCGGCACGTTGATCAAAAATACCGATCCCCAGTAGAAGTGCGCCAGCAGCATCCCGCCCACCAGTGGGCCAAAAGCCGCCCCGCCGGACCCCACCGCGGCCCAGACCCCAAGGGCAATATTGCGCTGGCGCGCATCCGGAAACAGCGTACGGATCCCGGCAAGCGTAGCGGGAATGATCATCGCGGCGCCAATCGCCAGCGAGGCCCGCGCGGCAATCAGCCACCCCGCAGTGGGGGCAAACGCCGCCGCCAGCGACGACAGGCCAAACAGGGTGCTGCCCATTATCAGCAGCCGCTTAAAGCCGATGCGATCCCCGAGCGCCCCCATCGGCAATACCATCCCGGCCATCACCAGCGAGTAGATATCAATGATCCACAGCAATTCATTGCCGCTGGCAGCCAGGGTCATGCTCAGCGTCGGGGCGGCGACGTGGAGCACCGTGGCATCAATCGCAACCGGGATGTAGACCAGCACAATAATCACTAACGCTAACCACTGACGAAACATAACTATCCTTATTTTCCAAACCTGGACACATGTCCAGTTTGCGATCCTACGGAAAGTTGAACGCGTGTCCAGCTTTTTTGTTACACTCGTTGTCTCCCAGTTGAGAGTGAAAAGAATGAGCTATCTGAGCAAGGACGAGCGGCGGGAAGAGATCATGCAGGCGGCGATGCGCGTGGCGCTGAGCGAAGGCTTTACCGCGATGACCGTAAGACGGATCGCCACCGAAGCGAAAGTGGCGACGGGTCAGGTCCATCACCATTTTGCCTCCGCAGGCGAACTCAAGTCACAGGCCTTTATCCGCCTGATCCGCGATCTGCTGGACGCTGAGGTGGTGGCAGAAAACGCCAGCTGGCGCGAAAAGCTGCATGCCATGCTCGGCAGCGACGACCGTAGTTTTGAACCCTATATTCGTCTATGGCGGGAAGCCCAGCTGTTAGCCGCCCGCGATGCAGAAATAAAAGGCGCTTATGTATTAACCATGGAGATGTGGCATCAGGAGACGGTCGCCATCATACGGGCGGGTGAACAACAGAACGCCTTCAGGCTGAAAGACACTCCTGAAAACATTGCCTGGCGGCTGATTGGTCTGGTCTGCGGGCTGGATGGCTTATACGTTTTATCCATGCCGGAAATGGATGACGCCGCGTTTAATCGACATCTTGAGACGCTTATTACCCTGGAACTGGGTTAATCATCAGCCTTTCTTAACTGTTACGATTTGTAACACATTAAGCGGACCCTCTTCTCCCTTATAAACTCATGGGTTCGCTTTTTTTCTCTATCCTTTCAGAAGACTCCCAAAACACATCTAATAATTTCTCATCAAAAGTTCAGGCAACTGCCTGATTGTATTTCTCTTTCTGCCATTTACGGATATGCAAGAGGGTAATATGTCACAACAAGCTGAGAAGAATAATCATTATTTGTTAAGCAACTGGAAACCGGAAAACGCGGCATTTTGGGAAAATAAAGGCAAACCGATTGCGCGACGAAATTTAGTTATTTCGGTTGCCTGTCTGCTGCTGGCATTTTGCGTCTGGATGTTATTTAGCGCGGTGGCGGTAAATCTGAATAAGGTGGGTTTTAATTTCACCACCGATCAGCTGTTTATGTTAACCGCTCTGCCATCGCTCTCCGGGGCCATATTACGCGTACCCTACTCCTTTATGGTGCCCATATTTGGTGGCCGCTACTGGACAGTATTAAGCACCGTTATTCTGATTATTCCCTGCGTCTGGCTCGGTATTGCGGTACAAAATCCGGCTACCCCTTATGCGGTATTTATTACTATTGCCCTGCTGTGCGGTTTTGCCGGGGCGAACTTTGCCTCCAGCATGGGCAACATCAGCTTTTTCTTCCCCAAAGCCAAACAGGGCAGCGCGCTGGGTATTAACGGCGGGCTGGGCAACCTCGGCGTCAGCGTGATGCAGATGGCGGCCCCGGTGGTGATCTTCCTGCCGATGTTTACCTTCCTCGGGGTCCACGGCGTGCCGCAGGAGGATGGCTCGACGCTGTTCCTCGCCAACGCCGCCTGGATCTGGGCCCCGCTGCTGCTGCTGGCCACCCTTGCCGCCTTCTTCGGCATGAACGATATCGCCAGCTCGAAGGCGACCATCGCCAGCCAGCTGCCGGTGCTGAAGCGCCTGCACCTGTGGCTGCTGAGCCTGCTCTATCTCGCCACCTTCGGCTCCTTTATCGGCTTTTCTGCGGGCTTCGCCATGCTGTCGAAAACCCAGTTCCCGGACGTCAATATCCTGCATCTGGCCTTCTTTGGCCCGCTGATCGGCGCTCTGGCGCGCTCTGCCGGCGGGGTGATCTCCGATAAGCTCGGCGGAGTGCGCGTCACGCTGGTGAACTTCGTCTTTATGGCGGTGTTCAGCGCCCTGCTGTTTCTTACCCTGCCGGGCACCGGCTCCGGCAACTTTACCGCCTTTTATCTGGTGTTTATGGGGCTGTTCCTCACCGCCGGGCTCGGCAGCGGCTCCACCTTCCAGATGATCGCTGTCATCTTCCGGCAAATCACCGTCTATAGAGTCAAACTGCACGGCGGCACGGACGAGCAGGCCCAGAAAGAGGCCGTTACCGACACCGCCGCTGCGCTGGGCTTTATCTCGGCCATCGGCGCCGTCGGCGGGTTCTTCATTCCTAAAGCCTTCGGCACCTCGCTGGCAATGACCGGCTCGCCGGTAGGAGCGATGAAGGTCTTCCTGGTGTTCTACATCGTCTGCGTGTTCATCACCTGGCTGGTGTATGGCCGTCGTCAGAAGCACGTCAAACCATAACGAGTAGTTCAATTTTTTGTGAGCAGTGTAACCACGGGGCGGGAGTCGCTCCGTCAGGAGAAACGTCATGAGTAAATTGTTGGATCGCTTTCGTTATTTCAAACTCAAAGGCGAGACCTTCGCGGATGGACACGGTCAGGTGATGCACACCAACCGCGACTGGGAGGACAGCTATCGCCAGCGATGGCAGTTCGACAAAATTGTGCGATCCACCCACGGCGTGAACTGTACCGGCTCCTGTAGCTGGAAGATCTACGTCAAGAACGGCCTGGTGACCTGGGAAACCCAGCAGACCGACTACCCCCGCACCCGCCCCGACCTGCCAAACCACGAGCCGCGCGGCTGCCCGCGCGGGGCCAGCTACTCCTGGTATCTTTACAGTGCCAACCGCCTGAAGTACCCCCTGGTGCGCCGCAAGCTGATCGAGCTGTGGCGTGAGGCGCTGGCCCAGCACAGAGATCCGGTGCTGGCCTGGAACGCCATCCAGAATGATCTGCAAAAGAGCCAGAGCTACAAGCAGGCGCGCGGCCACGGCGGATTTATCCGCTCCAACTGGAAAGAGCTGAACCAGCTTATCGCCGCCGCCAACGTCTGGACCATCAAACACTACGGCCCGGACCGGGTGGCAGGCTTCTCGCCGATCCCGGCGATGTCGATGGTCTCCTACGCCGCTGGCACCCGCTATCTCTCCCTGCTGGGCGGCACCTGTCTCAGCTTCTATGACTGGTACTGCGACCTGCCGCCCGCCTCGCCGATGACCTGGGGCGAGCAGACTGACGTGCCGGAGTCCGCCGACTGGTACAACTCCAGCTACATCATCGCCTGGGGCTCCAACGTGCCGCAGACCCGTACCCCGGATGCCCACTTCTTTACCGAGGTGCGCTACAAAGGCACCAAAACCATCGCCATCACCCCGGACTTTTCGGAAGTGGCGAAACTCAGCGACCAGTGGCTGGCGCCGAAACAGGGCACCGACAGCGCCCTGGCGATGGCGATGGGCCACGTGATCCTGAAAGAGTTCCACCTCGATAACCCGAGCGACTACTTCCTCAACTACTGCCGTCGCTATACCGACATGCCGATGCTGGTGATGCTCGATCCGCGTGAGGACGGCAGCTACGTGCCGGGCCGGATGCTGCGCGCCTCCGACCTTACTGACGGGCTGGGCGAAGCCAATAACCCGGAGTGGAAAACCGTCGCCTTTACCGCCACCGGCGATCTGGTGGTGCCAAACGGCTCTATCGGCTTCCGCTGGGGCGAAAAAGGCAAATGGAACCTCGAACCCCAGGCGGCAGGTCAGGAGACCGAGCTGACGCTCTCCCTGCTCGGCACCCACGACAGCGTCGCCGGGGTGGCCTTCCCCTACTTTGGCGGCAATGAAAACCCGCATTTCCGCAGCGTGAAGCAGGAGCCGGTGCTGGTCCGCCAGCTGCCGGTGAAAACCCTGACCCTTGCTGATGGCCGCCAGCTGCAGGTCGCCAGCGTCTACGATCTAGTGCTGGCCAACTACGGCCTCGATCGCGGCCTGGAGGATGAGCTCGCGGCAAAAGATTACGCCGGGATCAAAGCTTACACCCCAGCCTGGGGGGAGCAGATCACCGGCGTGCCGCGTCGCCACATCGAACAGATCGCCCGGGAGTTCGCCGACACGGCGCACAAAACCCATGGCCGGTCGATGATTATCCTCGGTGCCGGGGTCAACCACTGGTATCACATGGACATGAACTACCGGGGAATGATCAACATGCTGGTCTTCTGCGGCTGCGTGGGCAAAAGCGGCGGCGGCTGGTCGCACTATGTCGGCCAGGAGAAGCTGCGTCCGCAAACCGGCTGGCTGCCGCTGGCCTTCGCGCTGGACTGGAACCGTCCGCCGCGCCAGATGAACAGCACCTCGTTCTTCTACAACCACGCCAGCCAGTGGCGCTATGAAAAACTCACCGCCCGGGAGTTGCTCTCTCCCCTGGCGGACGCCTCAAAATTCACCGGGCATCTGATCGACTTTAACGTGCGCGCCGAGCGCATGGGCTGGCTGCCCTCTTCGCCGCAGCTGAACCTAAACCCGCTGCACATCAAGGCCCAGGCGGAGGCGGCAGGCATGTCGCCGCAGGAGTACACCGCCCAGGGGCTGAAATCCGGCGATATCCGCATGGCCTGCGAGCAGCCGGACAACGGGAAAAACCACCCGCGCAACCTGTTCGTCTGGCGCTCAAACCTGCTCGGCTCCTCCGGGAAAGGCCACGAGTACATGCTCAAGTACCTGCTGGGCACCGAGAGCGGTATCCAGGGCGATGACCTTGGTAATACCGATGACGTGAAGCCGGAAGAGGTGGAGTGGCAGACCGCTGCTATCGAGGGCAAGCTGGATCTGCTGGTGACCCTCGATTTCCGCATGTCCAGCACCTGCCTGTTCTCGGATATCGTCCTGCCGACCGCCACCTGGTATGAGAAAGACGATATGAATACCTCGGATATGCATCCGTTTATTCATCCGCTCTCCGCCGCGGTGGACCCGGCCTGGGAATCGCGCAGCGACTGGGAGATCTACAAGGGCATCGCCAGAGTCTTCTCCGAGGTCTGCGTCGGGCATCTGGGGACCGAAACCGACGTGGTGTTGCAGCCTCTGCAGCACGACTCCCCGGCGGAGCTCTCCCAGCCGTTCGATATTGCCGACTGGCGCAAAGGTGAATGCGACCTGATCCCCGGCAAAACCGCCCCGGCCATTGCCGTGGTCGAGCGTAACTACCCGGACACCTACGAGCGCTTTACTTCCCTCGGGCCGCTGCTGGACAAGCTCGGCAACGGCGGGAAAGGCATCTCGTGGAACACCCAGGACGAGGTCGATTTCCTCGGCAAGCTCAACTACGTCAAGCTCGACGGCCCGGCGAAAGGCCGTCCGCGCATTGAGACGGCGATTGACGCCTCGGAGGTGATCCTCGCCCTCGCCCCGGAAACCAATGGGCAGGTGGCGGTCAAAGCCTGGGAGGCGCTGGCGGAGTTCACCGGTCGTGAGCACAGCCATCTGGCGCTGAACAAGGAAGACGAGAAGATCCGCTTCCGCGATATTCAGGCCCAGCCGCGCAAAATCATCTCCAGCCCGACCTGGTCCGGCATCGAGAGCGAGCACGTCTCCTACAACGCGGGCTATACCAACGTCCACGAGCTGATCCCGTGGCGCACCCTTTCGGGGCGTCAACAGCTGTATCAGGATCACCAGTGGATGCGCGCCTTTGGTGAGAGTCTGGTGGCCTATCGTCCGCCGATTGATACCCGCAGCGTGACCCACATGCGCGAGATCCCACCCAACGGCTTCCCGGAGAAGGCGCTGAACTTCCTGACGCCGCACCAGAAATGGGGCATCCACTCCACCTACAGCGAAAACCTGCTGATGCAGACCCTGTCGCGCGGGGGACCGATTGTCTGGATCAGCGAAACCGACGCCCGCGAGCTGGGCATCGAAGATAACGACTGGATCGAGTGCTTCAACGCCAACGGCGCCCTCACCGCCCGCGCGGTGGTCAGCCAGCGCGTGCCGCCGGGGATGACCATGATGTACCACGCCCAGGAGCGCATTCTGAACATTCCGGGTTCAGAAGTGACCGGACGACGCGGGGGGATCCACAACTCGGTCACCCGCATCTGTCCGAAACCGACCCACATGATTGGCGGCTACGCCCAGCTGGCGTATGGCTTCAACTACTACGGCACCGTCGGGTCGAACCGCGACGAGTTCATCATGATCCGCAAAATGAAAAACATTAACTGGCTGGATGGCGAAGGTCGGGATCAGGTTCAGGAGGCGAAAAAATGAAAATACGCTCACAGGTTGGCATGGTACTCAATCTCGACAAATGCATCGGCTGTCACACCTGCTCGGTGACCTGCAAGAACGTCTGGACCGGGCGCGAAGGGATGGAGTACGCCTGGTTTAACAACGTCGAAACCAAGCCGGGCATCGGCTACCCGAAAAACTGGGAGGACCAGGAGCAGTGGCAAGGTGGCTGGATCCGCGGCATCTCCGGCAAACTGACCCCGCGCCTCGGCGGCAAGCTGGGGGTGCTGTCAAAAATCTTCGCCAACCCGCAGATGCCGCAGATCGACGACTACTACGAGCCCTTTACCTTTGACTATCAGGATCTGCACCGCGCCCCGGAGGGCAATCACCTGCCCACCGCCCGCCCGCGCTCGTTGATTGACGGCAAACGTATGGACAAAATCAAATGGGGGCCAAACTGGGAGGAGCTGCTGGGGGGCGAGTTCGAGAAGCGCGCCCGGGACCGCAACTTCGACCGGATGCAGAAGGAGATGTACGGTCAGTTCGAAAACACCTTCATGATGTATCTCCCGCGCCTGTGCGAGCACTGCCTGAACCCGAGCTGTGCGGCGACCTGCCCGAGCGGGGCGATCTACAAGCGCGAAGAGGATGGCATCGTACTGATCGACCAGGACAAGTGCCGCGGCTGGCGTCTGTGCATCAGCGGCTGTCCGTACAAAAAGATCTACTTCAACTGGAAGAGCGGCAAGTCAGAAAAATGCATCTTCTGCTACCCGCGTATCGAATCCGGCCAGCCCACCGTCTGCTCGGAAACCTGCGTCGGACGCATCCGCTACCTCGGCGTGCTGCTGTATGACGCCGACCGTATTGAAGAGGCGGCCAGCACCGAACATGAAACCGATCTTTATGAGCGTCAGTGCGACGTGTTCCTCAACCCGCACGACCCGGCGATTATTGAAGAGGCGGTTAAGCAAGGTATTCCGCAGAACGTGATCGACGCGGCGCAGCGTTCCCCGGTCTACAAAATGGCGATGGACTGGAAGCTGGCCCTGCCACTGCACCCGGAGTACCGCACCCTGCCGATGGTCTGGTATGTGCCACCTCTGTCACCGATCCAGTCCTATGCCGATGCCGGTGGTCTGCCGCAGACCGACAGCATTCTCCCGGCGGTCGAAAGCCTGCGCATTCCGGTGCAGTATCTGGCCAATATGCTCAGCGCTGGCGATACCGGCCCGGTGCTGCGCGCCCTGAAACGGATGATGGCGATGCGCCACTACAAACGCTCCCAGACCGTGGAAGGCGTGACCGATACCCGCGCCATCGAGGAAGTGGGCCTCAGCGTCGAGCAGGTGGAGGAGATGTACCGCTATCTCGCCATCGCCAACTACGAGGACCGCTTCGTGATCCCGACCAGCCACCGGGAGATGGCCCGTGACGCCTTCCCGGAGAAAAACGGCTGCGGCTTTACCTTCGGCGACGGCTGCCACGGCTCCGACACTAAATTCAACCTGTTCAACAGCAGCCGCATCGATGCCATCAACATCACCGAGGTGCGCGAACATGGGGAGGGAGAGTGATGCAGATCCTCAAAATTATCGCCCTGCTGATTGAGTATCCGGATGAGGCGCTGTGGGAGAGCCGCGACGAGGCGATCTCACTGGTGGCGCAGGACGCGCCGGGGCTGCTGCCGTTTGCGCAGCAGTACCTTAATGCCCCACTGCTCGATCGCCAGGCCGAGTGGTGCGAGGTGTTCGATCGCGGGCGCGCCACCTCGTTGCTGCTGTTTGAACATGTGCATGCCGAATCCCGGGATCGCGGTCAGGCGATGGTCGACCTGATGAGTCAGTACGAGCAGGCCGGGCTTCAGCTCGACTGCCGCGAGCTGCCGGACTATCTGCCGCTCTATCTGGAGTATCTGAGCATTGTGCCCGAGGCGCAGGCCCGGGAGGGGTTACAGAACGTCGCGCCGATCCTGGCCCTGATTGGTGGACGGCTGAAACAGCGCCAGGTGGCGCATTATCAACTGTTCGACGCCCTGCTGAAGTTCGCGGGGAGCAAGCTTTCCAGTGACAGTGTCACGCAGCAGGTGGCAGGTGAAAAACGGGACGATACCCGCCAGGCGCTGGATGCGGTCTGGGAAGAGGAGCAGGTGAAGTTTATTGAGGATAACGCCACGGCGTGCGACAGCTCGCCCATGCAGCAATATCAACGACGCTTTAGCCAGGACGTCGCGCCGCAGTACGTGGACGTCAGCGCCGGAGGCCCAAAATGACACACCATCTGAACGTCTTTTTCTTTGATATTTATCCGTACATCTGCGCCGCGGTCTTCTTCCTCGGCAGCTGGCTGCGGTATGACTACGGCCAGTACACCTGGCGCGCCTCCTCCAGCCAGCTGCTGGACAAGCGCGGCATGAACTGGGGCTCTAACCTGTTCCACATCGGCATTATTGGGATTTTCTTCGGCCATCTGTTTGGAATGTTAACCCCACACTGGATGTACGCCTGGTTCCTGCCGATGGCGGTCAAGCAGCAGCTGGCGATGATTGCCGGGGGGATCTGCGGGGTGCTGACCCTGATTGGCGGCTCGATGCTGTTGTATCGTCGCCTGTTTAATCAGCGGGTGCGCGCCACCTCCACCACGCCGGATATTATCATCATGAGCATTCTGCTGACCCAGTGCGTGCTCGGCCTGACGACCATTCCATTCTCGGCACAATACCCGGACGGCAGCGAAATGCTGAAGCTGGTCGGCTGGGCGCAGGGGATCTTCACCTTCCGCGGGGGCTCGTCTGAGATGCTGACCGGGGTAGCATTTATATTCCGCGTCCATCTGGTGTTGGGGATGACCATCTTCCTGCTCTTCCCCTTCACCCGTCTGGTCCACGTCTGGAGTGCGCCGTTCGAATACATCACCCGGCGCTATCAGCTGGTGAGATCCCGGAGATAGTGTTTGTTCCCTCTCCCTGTGGAAGAGGGCTGGGGTGAGGGGGAACATGCGACTGAGGTGGTGGTTCCGTTCACCTTACGTTCTGCACTTCTCTGTCAACCGCGACACCCGTGAACGTGCGAAGGGGGCTCGCCGCCGCCCCCTTCACAATCCCGGCTCCCGGCAAAGAAAATCGCCGCTTCGCGGTGCCCTCAGCTTATTCCTTCAGGCTTTCGGGTCGGGCACCAGCCTGCATCCATGCAGGCTATGCCCTCTCGGCGCGTCCCTGCGCCTCGCCCCGGCCTTCCGGAAACGCTTCGGCCATTTTCAGCCGGACCAGGGAGCCGCTGTAAGTCATTTATGATTATGTAATTATTTCATTGCTTTAAATGCAAAGAAATTACTGGGGATCGGCAGAGGGCCGGAGTGACGGCATCAAACCGCACAACAATGCCGGGTGGCGGCTACGCCTTACCCGGCCTACAAAACCGCACCATGTAGGCCGGGCAAGCGCCAGCGCCGCCCGGCGTTGCAACAATGCCAATGTATCGACAATGTTGACACACCAGAATGACCCCGCCTAAGATGGCGATACTTTGTATCAACATCTGGAGTGTTTTTATGCCGCAGGTCACCGTTAAAAAATGGGGTAACAGCCCTTCCGTCAGGCTTCCTGTCGCGGTTATGCGTGAGGCAGAACTGCACGTTGACGATGTGGTGAACGTTAACGTAGACGAAGAAGGACGTATTATTTTGACACCGGTCAGAAAGGACGAACCGACGCTGGAATCGCTGCTCGCGGCGATCACCGACGACAATCTGCATCACGAAGTCACCTTCGGGGAACCGCAAGGTAAGGAGCTGCTGTAATGGACTACATCCCGGAAGCGGGCGATATCGTCTGGCTGGATTTTGATCCGCAGTCAGGACATGAACAGGCAGGACATCGCCCCGCGCTGGTTATTTCACCCGCCACCTACAATGGACGTACCGGTTTAATGCTCTGTTGTCCGCTCACGTCGCAAATCAAAAACTATCCCTTCGAAGTGGTTATTAGCGGTTCACGCCGCAACGTCGCCCTCGCCGATCAGATCAAAAATCTGGACTGGCGGGCGCGTAACGCGGTGAAAAAGGGAACGGCAACCGCCGAAGAACTGGATGCCGTGAGAATGCGCGCTAAGGTTCTCATCGGCTAACAGAAAGGGGCTTACGCCCCTTCCCGCCCTATTTCCCCGCCTGTGGATGGGTTTCAAACCCGGCCATCACCGCCGTCAGTTCTGCCAGTGAAAAACCGTACTTCGGATCGTCCACCCCCAGCCCGAACCGCTCCTGCATCAGCTGATACAGCGCCCCGGCATCCGGCAAATTACTCTGCTCCACCACGTGCCCGTCCTGCCAGTGGGTAAAGTGCAGGTTGGTGAGGGTCAGTTTACCGCCGTCCGGCAGATGGCGGCACATCAGCAGATGATGACGAAAATGGGACTGCGGCCAGTGTGCGGACCAGAAGTTGCCCATCACGTAATCGGTCTGATACTGGGCGGCGAGATCGAAGTGATACATCGACTGCCAGTGGTCATGATGACGGAACTGGAGTACCCAGTCCTGGCCGTCGTTGATCAGCCGGTAGACCCCGTGCGGCGTCGCCTGCTCCGCTTCGGCGATTAACCGAATCGGCGCGGTCAGCGTTTGCCCACCAAAACCGACATCGGCGATCCAGCGTTCATCGTTCAGCTCCACCAGCAGCAGGCGATGCGTGCGCGGCGGCATGTGGGGCGGATTCGCCAGCACTACCCGGCCCAGCAGGCTGCGGACGTTAAAGCCCACCTCACGCAGCACCCGCTCAAACAGGCCGTTCTGCTCAAAGCAGTAGCCCCCGCGCCGGGCGGTGACCAGCTTATCCACCAGGGATTGCTCATCGAGCTGGATCTCCCGCGGCAGCACCACATCGATATTTTCAAACGGAATGGTACTGTTGTGCTGCAAATGCAGCGCCCGCAGGGTGTTGATGTCCACAGAAACCGGCTGCTGCCAGCCGGTACGGGCGAAATAGGCGCTTAAAAACGGGGTCATAATCAGTTTCCTTTTACAGTCTCCCTTGTTTATAAACTATTTTTACCCGTCCACTGTCGCAATAGTGCTTTTTATCCCCGAGCCGAGCGCTGCATGATCCCCAGCGCCGTGAGCATTAATACCAGCCCGGTAAGCAGCGTCAGGGTCGCCATCGCCATTCCCTGCCCGACCGAGCCCTGCTCAAACTGCCGCCAGATGAATACCGACACGGTCTGCGTCCCCGCCGGGGCCAGCAGCAGCGAGGTAACAAGCTCCCGCGAGGCGATGGCAAACACCATCAGCATCGCCGCCAGCATCGCCGGAGAGACCAGCGGCAGGACGATAAAGCGCAACGCCTGCAATGCCGACGCGCCATGCACCCGCGCGGCAGGCTCGAGGTTGCCCCCCAGCTGGCGCAGCGCGCTGCCGACATAGCGCACCGGCCACGGCAGCAGCAGGCAACAGTAGGAGAGCAGCAGGATCGCCCAGCTGTTGTAGGGTGATACCGGCCAGAACGGCTGGTTCCACAGCAGGATCAGCCCCACCCCGACCACCACGCCGGGCAGCGCGGCAGGCATCAGCGACAGCGCATCTAACAGCCCGTGGCCTTTGATCTTCTGCACTACCACCAGCCAGGCGGCCAGCAGCCCGAGTAAACCGGTGATACAGGCCGCCCCAAGGGCCAGCGACAGGCTGGTGCCCAGCGCCGACAGGGCGTCCCCCTGCTGGCTGAACAACGCCGCATAGTGGGAGGTAGTCAGATTGGCGAGCGTCACTCCCCCCGATAAGGTGCCCAGCACCCCGGACAAGGCCATGGAGGCTCCCGGCAGGATCACCGCGATAAATCCGGTCAGGGCCAGCAGCGCCACCACCGGCAGGGTAAAGCCACCGGCATCCGCGCCCATGTTCTCCGTCGGTTTGCCGGTAATACTGGTCACGTCCTGATTGCCGGTCAGCTTTTTCTGCAGCCACCAGGCGCTCAGGGCGATGGTCACCAGCACCACCGAGAGCATCGACGCCCCCGACAGATCGATCGGCCATTCAGCGAGTTTTTTCTCGATATCGGTGGTGAGCATCAGTACCCCGGCACGGGTCCCGAGCGCCGCGGGCACGCCATACTCTTCAATCGCCAGGGTGAAGGCCAGCAGCATCCCCGCCGCCAGCGACGGCGACAGCATCGGCAGCGTGATATGCCAGAAGGCCCGGCCAGGACTGGCCCCATGTACGCGCGCCACCAGCGCCAGCCGTTGTCCGCTCGCCAGCAGGCTACGCGACACCGCAAAATAGACCACCGGGAAGATGTTCAGGGCCATCACCAGCACGATCCCGGTCTGGCTGAACAGCAGATTATTCAGGTTGAGACCGGTAAGCTGTTGCAGATAGCCGTTGGGTTGCAGCACCAGCATCCACGACAGCGCGGCGATATAGGGCGGGGTTAAAAACGGGATCAGAAACAGCAGATCCCACAGCCGGGGCAGCGGCAGATTAAGCAGCCCGCGCGCCACGCCAAGGGGAAAGCCGATCAATGCGCTGACCAGCGCCACGCCGACCGCCACCTGTAGCGTACCGCCCAGCATGGCGGGCAGTTGCGGCTCGGCCAGCAGCGTCGCGACGCCGCTAAAGGCCCCGGCGAAAACGCCGGCGCTGAACTGCGGAAACACCGCCTGCAGCAGAATAAACGTGAGCGGAGACGCCACCAGGATCACCAGCAGCGCCAGCGTCGTCACCGACAAGAATTTAGGATTCACAAAACAGTCCTGAAGACGGGGTTGCCCCCGTCAGGTGATTATAAGGTGAAGAGCGTGTTGAAACGCTTGAGGATATCGCTGCGTTCGCTCGTACCGTCGCTTTTGGTCGGCAGGATTTTCAGATCGTTGAGCAGCGGGCGCTTAGCCTGCACGTCGCCACGGGCGGGCATCAGCCAGGCATCGGCCACCATCGCCTGGCCTTCTGGCGACAGGACGTAATCGACGAAGGCTTTGGCATCCTCCGCGTGTTGGGTAGATTTGAGGATCATCATTGGACGCGGGGCGATTACCGTCCCGCTGGCCGGGAAGATCACCTTCAGGGATTCGCCCTGGCTGATGTTGCCATACGACACATAGTCCACCGCGCCAAACACCGCCGCTTTGGCCCCCTGCATCACCGGCGTCACCGCCTGGGCATTCGGGCCGCTGACCACCATGCCGTTCTTTTTCAGCTCATCAAACAGGGTCCAGGCCTTATCGCCCATCCCATTTTGCAGCCCGATCAGCAGATCGAGCGACGCGCCGGACAGCGCCGGGTCCGGGGTGGTGACTTTATCTTTGAAAGCCGCGGTGGTCAGATCGCGCCACTCTTTCGGCTCCGGGGTGCCGCTTTTTGTGTTCCAGACGATGCCCAACGCTGAAATGCCCTGCGCGACGTAGTCGTCAGATTTCAGATCCGCAGGCACCTTCGCCGCATTGGCGCTCTGGTACGGCAGCAGCCAGCCGCGGTTATGCAGATCTTCTGCGGTATCCCAGGAGGCGGAGATCAGAATATCGGCCTGCGGATTCGCCTGCTCCGCCTCAAGGCGGGCCATCACTTTGCCGGTAGTCGCCTGGAAGATATCCACCTTCACGCCGGTTTTCTTTTCAAAACCGCTGGCGAGGTTTTTAGCCAGCGACCCCGGGCCTGCGGTGTAGACGGTCAGCGCGTGGGCGCTGGAGATCATAACGGACGATAACGCCATGGCTAACAGCACTCCTTTTTTAACGGACATTGCAGCTTTCATGCGAACTCCCCTGAGGATGTAATCAAACGATCGGCAGCGACGCTGCCAGCAGACAAATGCACGATGCGATCGGCCAGGATTTCAGCCTCCCGGCGGTCGTGGGTAACATAGACGGCGGTGGTGCCGAGCTGGCGCAGCAGCGTGGCCATCTCATGACACAAGGTGCCACGCAGTTCGCTGTCGAGGTTGGAGAGCGGCTCGTCAAACAGCAGCACCCGCGGCTCGGCGACGATCGCCCGGGCCAGCGCCACGCGCTGTTGCTGCCCGCCGGAGAGCCCGGCCGGTTTGCGTTCGGCGAAATCGCTTAACCCGACGCGGGCCAGCGCCTGCGCTACCCGGCGGTCGCATTCCTGACGCGGGATATGGCGCATTCGCAGTGGGAACGACACGTTCTGTGCCACAGTCATGTGCGGCCAGAGGGCGTAATCCTGAAACACCATGCCGATGTCCCGGGCTTCCGGCGGTAAGGCCCATCCGGTTTTCGCCACCAGGCGATCGCCAAAATGGATCTCTCCTTCTGCGGGCTGGGTTAACCCCGCCAGCAGACGCAACAGGGTGCTTTTGCCGCAGCCCGACGGCCCCAGCAGCGCAACCACGCTACCCGGCTCGATATGCAGATCGATTTGATTCAAAACGGTGTTCGCGCCAAAAGCGTACGAGACGCCTTTGAGCGTAATGGAAGTGAGCATATTGTTATCCTCTTTGGGATTTGATGCTCGCCACTGTAGGCAGCTTGTGTGACGAATAAATTACGCATTTGTTGCAGCTTGATTTCCAATGGCTTTCAGCCGTTTAATGCTCTGACGCTATTTATGAGGAAAATCGATGAGCCACTTCCGCCCCGTTGAGTTAATGCACGCCAGCCGCCTGTTGAATCACGGCCCGACCGTTTTGATCACCAGCCGCGACGAGACCATCGACCGCCGCAACGTGATGGCCGCCGCCTGGTCGATGCCGGTGGAGTTCGAGCCGCCGCGGATCGCCATCGTGGTGGATAAAAGCGCCTGGTCGCGGGAGCTGATCGAGCGCAGCGGCAGGTTCGGGATCGTCATTCCCGGCGTGGCGGCCACCAACTGGACGTATGCAGTGGGCAGCGTCAGCGGCCGCGATGAGGATAAGTTCAACTGCTACGGCATTCCGGCGATCGACGGCCCGGTGCTGGGGCTACCGGTGATTGAGGAGAAGTGTCTGGCGTGGATGGAGTGCCGTCTGTTGCCTGCCACCTCGGCGGCAGAAAAATATGACACCCTGTTTGGCGAGGTGGTCTCTGCCGCAGCGGATGAACTGGCATTCGTGAACGGGCGATGGCAGTTTGACGACGATAAGCGCAATACCCTGCACCATCTCGGCGCGGGAACCTTTGTGACCAGCGGGAAGCAGGTCAAAGCGCCGGGTCAGTAACTCTTATAGGGAATACGCATCCGGTCCAGCAGGTTAGTAAAATCCTGCACCGCGACGAATGCCACCGCCCCTTTGCCAGGAATGACGTTGGTGATGATCCCCACCGTCTCCCCGGTCATACTGTCCACCACTGGCCCGCCGGACATGCCGGATACCGCCCCCGCGCCGGTAATGATGCCGTAGTAGCAGCCGTCACGCTTCACGAAGCCGTCGATTTTCCCCATGCTGGATTTGGGCAGGCTGTTGATGGCGCTGTAGCCGAACAGAGTCACGTTGCGCCCGACCCTGGCGTACGCCAGCTGATGCACGATCTTGCCGCGGTTGTTATCGCCAATCACCGCCACATCGCAAACAGGATGTTGCGCCCTGACCGGCTTGAGCAGCGGCACGGCGACATGGGCGGCGGTAAGAGAAAGCGTGCTTGAGACCGGAAAGGTGGTGCCCTGCATTCCCGCCGCCAGCCAGTTCAGCGGCGCAGGCAGGCCGATAAAGACTAAATCCGCCTGCTTCGTGGCGGAAAAGTCAGTGCGGCTGGTGCCGGACATCACCACGCACCCCAGCAGTGTAAGGGGTGCCATGAGTGCGGCGAGAGCAAAATGCAGACGCTTCATGGTTCACCCCAGGATCTACTTTTTCGACCGCCCGGCGATAATCTCATCGGCCACGATACGCGGCGCTTCGGCGTAATGGTGGAACTCCATGCTGTAGGTGGCCCGTCCCTGAGACATGGAGCGCAGCGTGGTGGCGTAACCGAACATCTCCGCCAGCGGCACGTCGGCACGGATAATCTGGCTGCCGAACTGCTCCTCCATCCCCTGCACCAGCCCGCGTCGGGAAGAGAGATCCCCCATAATATTCCCGGCGTACTCCTCCGGGGTTTCAACCTCGACGTGCATCATCGGCTCGAGGATCACAGGATCGGCTTTGCGCGCCGCATCCTTAAAGCCGAAGATCGCCGCCATGCGGAAGGCCATCTCCGAGGAGTCGACGTCGTGATAGGAGCCAAAGGTCAGGGTCGCTTTGATATCGACCACCGGATAGCCCGCCAGCACGCCGCTGTTCATCGCCTCCCGCAGCCCTTTTTCCACCGACGGAATATACTCCCGCGGCACCACCCCGCCCTTGGTGGCATCGACAAAGGCAAAGCCGCTGCCCGGCGCCTGCGGCTCGAGGCTCAGCACCACATGGCCGTACTGCCCTTTGCCGCCGGACTGGCGAACAAACTTACCTTCGATGTCGCTCACCCCTTTGCGGATAGTTTCCCGGTAGGTGACCTGCGGACGGCCGATATTGGCCTCGACACCGAACTCGCGTTTCATGCGATCGACGATGATCTCCAGGTGTAGCTCCCCCATCCCGGAAATAATGGTCTGGCCGGACTCTTCATCGGTATGCAGATGGAAAGAGGGATCTTCCGCCGCCAGTCGATGCAGGGCGATGCCCATTTTCTCCTGATCGGCTTTGGTTTTCGGCTCGATGGAGAGGGAGATCACCGGGTCCGGGAACTCCATCCGCTCAAGGGTGATCACTGCCCCGGGGTCGGTCAGGGTGTCACCGGTAGTGACATCCTTCAGCCCGACGCAGGCGGCGATATCCCCGGTCCGCAGCTCCTCGACGTCGTGGCGATCGTTGGCATGCATCAGCACGATGCGCCCGATGCGCTCTTTCTTACCCTTCACCGGGTTAAATACCGCATCGCCTTTTTTCAGTACCCCGGAGTAGACGCGGATAAAGGTCAGCTGCCCGACGTAGGGGTCGGACATCAGCTTGAACGCCAGCGCTGAGAAAGGTTCTTCATCGCTGGGATGACGTTCGGCGTGCTGCCCCTTTTCATCCACGCCGTCGATGGCGGGCACGTCGAGGGGGGATGGCATCAGCTCAATCACCGCATCCAGCATCCGCTGCACCCCTTTGTTTTTAAAGGCGCTGCCGCAGAGCATCGGCTGGATCTCCCCGGCTACAGTGCGTTTGCGCAGGCCGCGGATAATTTCCGCTTCGTCGAGTTCGTTGGTTTCGAGGTATTTATCCATTAACTCGTCGCTGGCTTCCGCCGCCGCTGAGACCATTTTCTCCCGCCAGGTTTTGGCGGTGGCCTGCAGATCGTCCGGCACCGGGGCATAGCTGAAGGTCATCCCCTGAGTAGTGTCATCCCAGATGATGGCCCGCATGTGGATCAGATCCACCACCCCGGTGAAGTGCTCCTCGGCCCCGATGGGGATGACAATCGGCACCGGGTGGGCTTTCAGCCGGTCGATCATCATCTGCACCACGTGAAAGAAGTCAGCCCCCGGACGGTCCATCTTGTTGACGAAGGCGATGCGCGGCACCCGGTACTTATTGGCCTGCCGCCAGACGGTTTCTGACTGCGGTTGTACCCCGCCGACGGAGTCATAGACCATCACCGCCCCGTCCAGCACCCGCATGGAGCGCTCCACCTCAATGGTGAAATCGACGTGCCCGGGGGTGTCGATGATGTTGATGTGGTGCGGCTCAAAACCGCGGTCCATCCCGGACCAGAAGCAGCTCACCGCCGCCGAGGTGATGGTTATCCCCCGCTCCTGCTCCTGCGCCATCCAGTCGGTGATCGCCGCGCCATCGTGGACCTCCCCCATCTTATGGCTCACCCCGGTATAAAACAGGATGCGCTCGGTGGTGGTGGTTTTACCGGCGTCGATATGCGCCGAGATACCGATGTTGCGATAACGCTCGAGAGGAATGGACCGGATCATGATGCATCCTTATTTAATGGACATGACAATTACGCGCTGGGGTAGCGCGTGCAGGTATGTAGATCAGTGTAGTGCCCTGTCAACGGGGGGACGGGTGATTTACGGTGAGGGAATCAGACCGAGCTGCAACGCCGGGTGAGGCACAAACGGTTCCCTCTCCCTTGAGGGAGAGGGTTAGGGTGAGGGGGAACAAGCCGCTCCGAAACAACAACGCCGGGTGGCGGCTACGCCTTACCCGGCCTACGGGATCGGTGTGGTAGGCCGGGCAAAGCGAAGCTGCCGCCCGGCATAACCCAAGTCAGGTGATCACTATCGCCCGAATATCATTCACATTGGTTAATGTCGGGCCGGTCACCACCAGATCCCCCGCTTCGGCAAAGTAGCTGTAACTGTCATGCCCGCGCAGCATCGCCTTCGCATCCAGTGAGGTTCGGACCAGCGTATCCGGGGTGACAATCGCTCCTGCCGCATCCTCGGTGCCGTCAATCCCGTCGCTGTCTCCGGCGATGGCGTAAATCCCCGCCTCGCCCTTCAGCGCGCAGGCCAGCGCGAGCAAGAACTCGGTGTTGCGCCCGCCGCGTCCGGCACCTGCGTTCCCAATCGTGACCGTGGTTTCTCCGCCGCTGAGCAGTACCGCCGGGCCTTTGACCGGCAGACCGTGCTGCTTCACCGATTTGGCGATCCCGGCCATCATGATCCCCAGTTGAGCGCTCTCTCCTTCCAGGGCATCCCCCAGAATCAGCGGGGTGAAGCCCATTCGCTGCGCTACGGCTGCAGCGGCCGCCAACGCACCGGAAGGGGTGGCGATCAGGCGGATATCATCATCTATCTCCTTAGCAGTCACCGGGGCGCGCGGCGTGTTCAGCACCCGCATCACCGGCTCCGGCAGATCCAGACCGTAGCGGGCGATAATCTCCAGCGCCTCTTCCGCCGTGGAGCTGTCCGCCACCGTCGGGCCGGAGGCGATGCTCTGGGGATCGTCGCCGGGCACATCGCTGATAATCAGGGTGATCACCCGGGCGGGTCTGGCCGCCAGCGCCAGCCGTCCGCCTTTAATATCCGACAGCTGTTTGCGAACGGTATTCATCTCCTGGATGGTCGCCCCGCTGTTCAACAGCGCTTTGTTTACCGCCTGCTTATCGGCGAGGGTGATCCCTTTGCGTGGCAGGGCCAGCAGCGATGAGCCCCCGCCGGAGATCAGCGCGATGACGCAGTCGTCGGCGGTAAGATTTTTGACCTGCTCCATCATCAGCATCGAGGCCACTTCGCTCATCGCATCCGAGACCGGGTGCGCCGCCTCGACGATGCGAATTTTTTGCGTCGGGGCCGCATGACCGTAGCGCGTCACCACCACGCCGTGCAAATCGACATCCGGCCAGGCGGCTTCCAGCGCGGCAGCCATGGCGGCGCTGGCTTTCCCGGCCCCGACCACGATGCAACGCCCACGCGGTTTCTCCGGCAGGGCTTTAATCAGCGCTTCATGGGGATCGGCACTCTTTACTGCCGCCATGAAGATCTCAGTAAGCGCCCCTTGCAGGGCGCTGTCGTCGTGTTGTGCCATAGGTCAGCCTTCTGCGATGGCGCGGATCACCGCCTGAGTGACCTCGCGGGTGTTGGCCGTGCCGCCCACGTCCGGGGTCATGATGCCCTCAGCACAGACTTTTTCCACCGCGGTCATCAGGCGGATTGCGGCCTCGCCTTCGCCAAGATGCTCCAGCATCTGCGCCGCGGTCCAGAAGCTGGCGACCGGGTTGGCGATGCCTTTGCCGGTGATATCAAACGCCGAGCCGTGGATCGGTTCGAACATCGACGGGAAACGACGCTCGGGATCGATGTTGGCGGTCGGGGCCACCCCCAGACTGCCCGCCAGTGCGCCGGCCAGATCGGAAAGAATATCGGCGTGCAGGTTGGTCGCCACGATGGTGTCCAGCGACTCCGGATGTAGGGTCATGCGCACGGTCATGGCATCCACCAGCATTTTGTCCCAGGTGACGTCCGGGAACTCGCGCGCCACTTCGGCAGCGATCTCGTCCCACATCACCATCCCGTGACGCTGGGCGTTGGATTTGGTGACCACGGTTAACAGCTTACGCGGACGGGTCTGCGCCAGACGGAAGGCGTAGCGCATAATGCGCGTTACCCCGGTGCGGGTGAAAATGGCCACCTCGGTGCCCACCTCTTCCGGCAGGCCGCGGTGCGCGCGACCGCCATGGCCGGAATATTCTCCTTCCGAGTTCTCACGCACGATCACCCAGTCGAGGGTGCCCGGCACCGCCTTGCGCAGCGGGGACTGAATGCCCGGCAGGATTTTGGTTGGACGCACGTTGGCATACTGATCGAAGCCCTGACAGATCGGCAGGCGCAGCCCCCAGAGGGTGATGTGATCCGGTACGTCCGGAGCCCCCACCGCGCCAAAATAGATGGCGTCGAAGGCTTTCAGCTGCTCCAGCCCGTCTTCCGGCATCATCACCCCGTGGGTTTTGTAGTAGTCCGAGCCCCACTCGAAGGTGTGCACCGAGAAACGCATATCGCCCTGACGCTGGGCCAGCGCGTGTAACACTTCCACACCTGCGGTGATCACTTCCGGGCCGATACCGTCTGCGGGGATAGCTGCAATGGCGTAATCTTTCATCTTTTATTCCTTAAATTAATGTTTTGACTGAATTAATGTGTCGTTGGCCTGCGCCTTGCGGCTGGACGCCGAGAGCCACAGCACCACGAGTGAAGAGAGGATCAGCAGCCCGGCGACAAACCACAGCCCCCAGGTGTAACTCCCGGTCTGTTGCTTAATCAGACCAATCATGAACGGACCGACAAAGCCGCCAAGATTGCCGAGTGAGTTGATGGTGGCGATACCCGCCGCAGCCGCCGACCCGGACAGGAACAGGGTCGGCATGCTCCACAGCGGTGGTTTAGAGGCGCTGATGCCGCAGTTAACGATGGTCAGCGCGAGGATCACCCCGACGATGCTCGCCGTGCTGCCCGCCATAAACAGCCCCGCCGCCGCGACGATGCAGGCTGCAATCACGTGCCACGAGCGTTCGCCGGTTTTGTCGGAATGACGCGCCCAGAGCACCATCGCCACCACCGCCATTACCGCCGGGATCGCATTCAGCAGGCCGACGGTCATTGAGGAGACGCCGAGGGTTTTGATGATCTGCGGCGACCAGATGCCGAGGGTATAGAGCCCGGCGGAGGTGCCGAAGTAGACCAGCGACAGGGCCAGAACGCGTTTATCCAGCAGCCCTTTCCAGACGCTGTGCTGCGCCGTGCCCTGTTTAGCGGCCTGCTCACGTTGCAGGGTAGAAATCAGCCAGCCGCGCTCCTCCTCGCTGAGCCATTTCGCTTTTTCCGGGCGGTCGGTGAGCCAGAACAGCACCACCACGCCGAGGATCACCGCCGGTACCGCTTCGAGGACAAACATCCACTGCCAGCCGGCAAAGCCCATCATGCCGTGCATCTCCAGCAGCGCGGCGGAGATCGGCGAGCCAAGCGCGGTAGAGATTGGCGCTGCAGCCATAAAAATTGCCGTTACCTGAGCGCGCTTTTGCGCCGGGAACCAGTAGCTTAAGTAGAGGATGATCCCCGGGAAGAAGCCTGCCTCCGCCACACCGAGCAGGAAACGCAGGGTGTAGAAGCTGGTGGTGCCCTGGACAAAGGCCATCCCGCCGGAGACCAGCCCCCAGGTGATCATCACACGGGCAATCCAGATGCGGGCCCCGACCTTGTGCAGGATCAGGTTGGATGGGACTTCAAACAGGAAGTAGCCGAGGAAGAAGATCCCGGCACCAAACCCGAACACCGCCGGAGAGAAGCCGAGTTCGGCGTTCATGGTGAGCGCCGCGAAGCCGATGTTGACGCGGTCGAGGAAGGCGATGAAGTACAACAGCATGATGAAGGGGACGATGCGCAAGGTGATTTTGCGCATTACCCGTTGTTCGATTGTGCAGGTCATGTGAGGTGTTCCTCATAATTATTTTGTAGGGTACGCAGTCGGGCTGCCTTGATGAGTATGCTGATATTTCTTGCATGATCATGCGCATCGGTTTATACAAAAAAATGCAATAATCGCGAGCGAGCCAAAATGGAACTACAACACCTGCGCTGTTTCCTGGCAGTAACCGAAACCCTGCATTTCGGTCAGGCGGCACAAAAACTGGATATGCTGCCCTCTGCCCTGGGAAGGAATATTCGTCTTTTAGAAGAGACACTTGGCACCCGGCTGTTTACCCGATCGACCCGCCGGGTGGCGCTCACCGAGAACGGGGTATTGCTGCGGGAAGAGGCACGCAAACTGCTCGCTCATGCCGACGCGATTATGTTGCAATTTCGTCAAAATCCACGCCGTTCACAGCCGCTGTTGCGCGTCGGCACCATCGACAGCGCGGCCATCGGATTGCTGCCAGGATTGTTGCAATTGTTCCGTCAGCACTACCCGGCGGTAGAGATCCAGCTCTTCGAAGATAAGACCGTCCATCTGCTGCCGAAGCTGAAAAGCGGCAGGCTGGATCTGGTGTTTATCCGCCCTCCCGCGCAGCTCGACGCTCAGTTTGGCCGGGCATTTCTCTGCAATGAGCCGGGGATTCTGGCTCTGCCTGCCAGCCACCCGTTTGCTGACCGGGAAACCGTCGATATTGCCGAGCTGGAAGGCATGCCGATGATCCTGCCGGAGCGACGTTCCCGTCCGCACAGCCATGATTTGACCATGAACCTGTTCCATACCGCCGGGATTGAGGTGACAGTGTCACAGATGGCGGACGAGAAGCAGACCATCATCAACCTGGTGGCGGCGGGGATTGGGCTGGCGATTGTCCCGGCGTGGAGCAGCCGCTATCTGATGCCGGGAGTGAAATTTGTGAAGCTGAACGGTGCAGATAAGATGGGAATGCCGCTGGAGGCGGTATGGATGGCCGGGGCGCAGGATGAGATACGGGATAATATGCTGGCGATGCTGGAGGCGCATCCGGAGTTGTATGTGTGAATCGCCGGGTGGCGGAGGTAAAAGCAAAACGGCAACCGAGTTGCCGTTTTATGTGTTTGCTCCCTCTCCCTATGGGAGAGGGTCGGGGTGAGGGCATCAGGCCGCAGAGCAATGCCGGGTGGCGGCTGCGCCTTACCCGGCCTACGTGTACTACGTGTACGCCGCCCGGCAAACGGCACCGTACTTACATCGAATAACCCGGCTTCTTAATCAGCTCATCCAGCTTCGGGCCAATTTCCGTATCCCAGACCTGCGCTTTCCAGTCGGCTTCCTGAACTTCGTTCAGGGCCACGGAAATAGAGCGATCTTTACTGTTCAGATGGCGCGTAATCACCTCGGCGATATCCGCCGCCAGGGCGGTTTTTTGCTCGTCGTTCAGATCGCGGGGAAAACATTTAATATCAACGTGTGGCATGGGCAGGGCTCCTTTTGAGTAATGGTTCCAGACTAGCAGAGTATGTCGTTGTCTTTTAGCACCTTGTGCAGTTTCGGGAGCTTGCCCACGCTATCGGCAACGGCGGTGATCTTCGGTGTGTTGGCGGCAAACCAGTCCGGACGCGGCCCCCAGATACGCATCACGCACAGATAGCAGTCGATAAGGGTGATCTGCTCGCCAAAGGCGTACGGCGTGGCTTTGAGGTGGTTATCCAGCCACAGGTAGAGCGATTTGCGGTACTCCCGGCAGTTATGCTGCAACTGCTCCGGGGCATCCGGTGCCCAGCGTTCCGGGTAGTCGGCATAGGTAAAGGTGGGATAGACGTTAGCCACCAGCCAGATCAGCAGGCGCTGAAACTGCTGACGCTCGCTACTCCCGAGCGGAGGGGCCAGATCGGGACGGCGATCGAGGATCATCAGCGCAATCGCCGCCGTTTCCGTCATGATCTCGCCGTTCTCCAGCTCGAGGGTCGGGACCTGACACAGCGGGTTGAGTTTTTCCAGCAGCTCACGGGTTTCGCCAGGCTTATCGAACCCGTCGACGTTGATAAACTGGTACGAAATATCGGCCAGGGTCAGCATCACTTCACTGATGGCTGAGCCCCAGCCGGGAACGCCATAGACTTTGATCATCGGCTATACCTCGGTCAAAGCCTTAAGTGTAGAGCAGCCTCAGTAGGTTATCCCGGGCGGGTTGACCTCCGACTGCGCCACCGCTTCGCCCTGCTCCCCCCAGCGGGCCAGCACCTTCTGGTAGTCACCCCGCTGGATGGCCCCGTCGAGCGCGGCCTGCAGGGCATACACCAGCTCGTTGCCTTTTTTAGTAGTGGTGGCCACGTAAGCCTTTTTCGGCCCTAAGCCCACCACCCGGGTTTTGCCGGTCAGGGCCTCTTTGTAGGCGGAAACCGACTGCGGGCCGAAGAACACATCCGCCCTGCCGGACTGAATATAGAGATTGCCGGAGGCGTCGTCGGTCAGGTAGACCGGCAGCGCAGGCTCGCGCCCGGCGGTTTTGTTCTCCTCGTTCCAGCCCAGCAGAATACGCTCCTGGTTAGTTCCCGAACCAACTATCACCTTTTTACCGGACAGATCGGCAGCGCCCTTGATCGACTGGACTTCGCTGGTGGATTTCACCGAGAAGGCCAGGTTATCGACGCGATAGGTGGCAAAATCAAACTTCTGTTTGCGCTGCTCGGTCACCGCAATGTTGACCAGCGCCACGTCGTAGCGCCCGGAGGTGATGCCCAGCGGCCAGTCCTCCCACGCTGTCGGCACCAGCTTGAGTTTTAAACCCAGGCTCCCCGCCAGCAGCCGGGCGATATCCGGGTCGCTGCCGATGCGGGTGCGGTTATCGCTGGCCAGCAACGCCAGCGGCGGCGAGTTAAGGGCCGAAATGGCGACGGTTAAGGTGCCCGGTTCAACAAATTTGTAGTTCGCCGGGATCTTCGCCACCGCCTGCCTATCCACCGTCACTGGCAGCGGCTGCTCGTTAGCCTGTAAATCAATCGAGGCGTGGCTTGCAGAGGCCACCAACAACAACGCCAGTAATCCCTTTTTCATCTTCTCCCCTTACAGGACTTTGGACAGGAACTGCCGCGTTCGGGCGTGGGACGGACGGTTCAGCACCTCGTCGCTGCTCCCCTGTTCGACGATTTTGCCATCAACCATAAACACCACCTGGTCCGCCACTTCCCGGGCAAACCCGATCTCATGGGTTACTACCACCAGGGTAGTGCCGGAGCGGGCCAGCTTTTTGATCACATCCAGCACCTCACCCACCAGCTCGGGATCCAGCGCCGACGTCGGTTCATCAAACAGCATTACCCGTGGGCGCAGGGCCAGAGCGCGAGCGATGGCGATGCGCTGCTGCTGCCCGCCAGACAGATGCCGGGACCAGGCGTCGGCCTTATCGCGCAGCCCGACCACGTCGAGCAGATCGTAGGCCCGTTCGACGGCTTGTTTACGGCTCAGCTGTTTATGGGCAATGGGTGCCTCGATCAGGTTCTCCAGCACCGTCAGGTGTGGGAACAGGTTGAAGTTCTGGAATACGTACCCGACGTTGATGCGCTGTTTGAGGATCGCTTTCTCCTTCAGCTCATACAGAGTGTTGCCCTCCCGGCGATAGCCGATGTAATCCCCGTCAATCTGAATAAAGCCTTCATCCACGCGTTCGAGGTGGTTAATGGTGCGCAGCAGGGTCGATTTACCGGAGCCGGACGGGCCGAGGATCACCGTCACCGAGCCCGGCGGGATCTCCAGCGAGACGTTATCCAGCGCCTTGTGACGACCAAAGAACTTGCTCACGCCGGTAATGGAAATATGTCCTTCAGGAGAGGCTTGCATGGACAGGCTCCTGTGTGGTTTGGGTGGTCACGGAACGGGTGCGGGTGGCGCGGGTGGTGTTCACCGCCGAGCGGCGCTCGCTGCGGGCCAGGGCACGTTCCACCAGATGCTGGATTGCGGAGAGCACGGTGGTGATCACCAGATACCAGACGGCACCGACCATCAGGAGCGGGATCACCTCCTGGGTGCGGTTGTAGATCATCTGGATGGTGTAGAACAGCTCCGGCATCGCGAGGACGTAAACCATCGCCGTGCCCTTGGCGAGGCTGATGATTTCGTTGAACCCGGCCGGCAGAATGGTGCGCAGCGCCTGGGGCAGGATGATGCGCAGGGTACGGCGCGAGGCTGGTAAACCCAGCGCGGCAGCGGCTTCATACTGGCCGTGATCGACCCCGAGGAAACCGCCGCGAATAATCTCCGCAGTGTAGGCGCTCTGCACCAGCGTCAGCCCGACCACCGCGGTGGAGAACTGCCCCAGCACGTTGATGGTCTCAAAACTACCCCAGGTGATGCCGGTGAACGGCACGCCGAGCGACAGCGTGTCGTACAGATAGGAGAAGTTGTAGAGGATGATCAGGACCACAATCAGCGGCAGGGAGCGGAACAGCCAGATATAGCCCCAGGCGAGGCTGCTCAGCAGCCACGAGGACGACAACCGGGCCAGGGCTAACAGGCCGCCGATCACCACGCTCAGCGCGGTGCCGATCAGGGTCAGGAGTAACGTCTGCCCCACCCCTTCAAGGATCACCGGGTCGAAGAACCAGCGCGCGAACACGCTCCACTCCCAGCGGGGGTTGAATGCCACCGACTGTACGACAACCGCCAGCACAAACAGCGCCACAATCGCCCCCACCGTGCGCAGCGGGTAGCGCGCCGGGACCACTTTGATGGTTTCAACGTTGTTCATGGTCGTTCCTCATGCCGATTTACTGAACGCTTCGCGTACCAGCGTTTTGGTGAAGCGCAGCCGCCCGTCGAACGGCGGCTGGCTGTACTCTTCCGGGTCGCGGTCGAGGTCGAACTGCGCCGCGTAGCCCTGGCTCAGGTAGAGCCGCACCGCTTCCGGCTGACGGAAACCGGTGGTGAGGTAGATCTGGCTGTAACCGGCCAGCACCGCCCGGCGTTCAAGCTCCTGCACCACCCGGGCGGCAAGCCCCTGCTGGCGCAGGGATTTGTCGGTCCAGATCCGTTTGATCTCGGCGGTGTGATCATCGAAGGGTTTGTACGCCCCGGTGGCGATGATTTTCCCGTCGCGCTCCAGCACAATAAACAGCCCCTGCGGCGCCAGATACCACTCGGTCAGTTCGATCTCAGCATCTTTGGAGAAGTAATCCCCGTAGCGCGCGGCGTATTCCCCGAACAGCCCCTCGATGATGGGCTGAAGTTCGGCATCCGCAGGCGTTACGTCACGAAAAAGGTCGCTCATAGGTTCTCCTTAGTCGCCCAGGCCAGCCGGATTCACTTCTGAACTCGGGATACGCTCCACGCCTTCCCCCCAGCGGTTCAGCACCTTGTCGTAGTCGCCGTTCTTGATCGCCCCGTTGAGGGCGGTCTGCACCGGTTCGGCCAGACCGCTGCCTTTCTTCAGGGTCACGGCGATGTGCGCCGCTTTCGGCCAGCCACCGTCAACGCTGCCCACCAGTTTGGTTTTGCCGGTGAGGGCCGCTTTCCACGCGCCAATCACGTTCGGGCCAAAGTAGGCGTCCGCGCGACCGGACTGTAACGCCAGCGTCTGGGCAGCATCATCTTTGGTGTAGATCGGGGTGAACGGCTTGAGGCCCTTCTTCTGGTTTTCCGCATCCCACGCCAGCAGGATCGCCTCCTGGTTGGTGCCGGAACCCACGATAATCCGCAGCCCGGCGATATCTTCCGCCTTCTCAAGTTTCTTAATCGGGCTGGTGGATTTCACGTAGAAGCCCAGCGAATCCTTACGGTAGGTGGCGAAATCGAACTTCTGTTTGCGCTCTTTGGTGACGGTGATGTTGCTGATCGCCGCGTCGTATTTCCCGGAGGTGACACCCAGCGGCCAGTCTTCCCAGGAGGTGGGCACCACGTTCAGCTCCAGCCCGAGGCTGTCGGCCACCAGACGGGCGATATCGGCCTCGCTGCCAATCAGGGTTTTGTTGTCATCGGCAAACACCGTCAGCGGCGGCTGGCTCTGCGCAGAAATCGCCACGGTAAATTTCCCCGGCACCACCGGCTTAAAGCTCGCGGGAAGCTGGGCGATGGCCTGCGGGTTTTTCGCGGTATTGATCGGCGTTTTGTTGGCTTCGAGGCTGACCCCGGTGCCGTTAATGTTGACGTTCTCTGCCCAGACGGCAGGGGTAAAGGCCAGCGCGAGCGCCAGAATAAGCGATGATTTTTGCATGGCAGGTTCTCTTATTGTTGTGTGAACTGATTTGCTGGTTGGTCTAATCCCAGGCTCTCACGCAGGGTGGTGCCGGGATATTCTGTGCGGAACAGGCCGCGGGCCTGCAACAGCGGCACCACCTGATCCACGAAGCGCGGGAAGGTATCCGGCGTGCCGCCCTGGATGATAAAACCGTCTGCGGCATAGCCTTCAAACCACTGCTGCAAGCCGTCGGCCACCTGTTCCGGGGTGCCGGAAAAACGCGGGCGCGGCGAGGCAGCTTCCAGTGCCACCTGACGCAGGGTTAAGTTGCGTTCCCGGGCGTTACGCTTGATCTCATCGGTGGTGCTGCGGAAGCTGTTTTTTCCCAGGTCGCCAACGTCCGGGAAGGCTTCATCCAGCGGATACTGGCTGAAATCGTGGTGCTCAAAATAGCGACCGAGATAGTTCAGGGCATCGTTGATGGAGACCAGCGCGGCAGTGGTCTGGTACTGCGCCTCCACGTCGTCGGCGTCTTTTCCGACGATCACGCTCACCCCCTGGAAGATGTGCAGCTCGTCCTCGCTTCGACCATGCTGTTTCAGCTGGCTTTTGACGTCATGCCAGAAGGCCTGGGCTTCTTCGTAGGTTTCATGGTGGGTAAAGATGGCGTCAGCATGTTTCGCCGCCAGCTTTTTGCCGTCGTCCGAGGCCCCGGCCTGGAAAACGATTGGCCTGCCCTGCGGCGTGCGGCCAATGTTCAGCGGCCCGGCCACCTTGAAGAAATCCCCGTGGTGATCGAGGGTGTGCAGCTTTTTAGGGTCGAAGAACTGTCCGGTCTCTTTGTTACGCACAAAGGCGTCGCCCTCCCAGGAGTCCCACAGCCCTTTCACCACGTCGAGATACTCATCGGCGATGCGGTAACGCAGGGCGTGCTCCGGGTGCTTGTCACGGGAGAAGTTCTTCGCTGACCCTTCCAGCGGCGAGGTGACCACGTTCCAGCCCGCCCGGCCGTTGCTCAGGTGATCGAGGCTGGCGAACTGGCGCGCTACGGTGAACGGCTCGCTGTAGGAGGTGGACAACGTCCCCACCAGCCCCAACCGTGATGTGACGGTCGCCAGCGCCGACAGCACGGTCAGGGGCTCAAAGCGGTTGAGAAAATGCGGGATCGACTTCTCGTTGATGTAGAGACCATCGGCGACAAAGATAAAGTCGAGCTTGCCCGCTTCGGCCTTCAGGGCCGTCTCTTTGACAAAGTTAAAATTGATGCTGGCATCGGCCGGGGCTGCCGGATGACGCCAGGCGGACATATTTCCCGAGGCGCCGTGCAAAATCGTGCCCAGGCGCAGCTGTCGTGGTGCGGACATATTCCCTCCTTACCCTTAAAGTTGATTCAGTGCTTTTTCCGCAAGTCGGGCGAAGTAACGCGCGGCGGGTTCGATTAAGGCTTCGTCCGGGTTAAAGGCCGGATGATGTAAGCCATACTGGCTGGCGCTGCCGATGCTGACGAAAGCCCCGGGGATCTGCTGCAGGTAGACGGCGAAATCCTCCCCGCCCATGTGCAGTTCAGCATGCCGGGTTTCATAGCCGCTTTCGCTAGCCACCGAGGTGGCAAACTCGGCCCAGTTGGCGTCGTTAACCAGCGCGGTAGGCCCGGCGTACCAGGTGATGTCGATCTGCGCGTTAAAGGCGGCAGCAAAGCCAGCAGCGATTTCGGCCACCCGGGCCTTCACGTTCTGCTGCACTTCGGTGCGATGGGTTCTGAGGGTGCCTTCCAGCTCGACGCTCTCCGGCAGCACGTTCCAGGTGTTGCCCCCGGTAATGCGGGTCACGCTCAGCACCACCGAGTCGAGGGTATTGACGTTGCGGCTGGCGACGCTTTGCAGAGCAGTGACTAACTGGCTGGCGAGCAGGATGGCGTCGTTGCCTTCATGCGGACGAGCGGCATGCGCCCCTTTGCCGGTGATGCGGAACACGAAGCGGTCGACGTTGGCGTAGAACGGTCCGCCGCGGGTGGCGAAACTGCCCACCGGCAGACCGGGTTCGTTATGCATGCCGAAGATGGCGCTGACGTCGCGCAGGGCCCCGGCGCGCACCAGGCTTTTGGCGCCGCCGAAATTCTCCTCCGCGGGCTGGAACAGGATCCGCACCCGGCCGTTCAGCGAGGCTTCCCGTTCTTTCAGCTTCAGGGCCGCGCCGAGGATCACGCTGGTGTGGATGTCGTGGCCGCAGGCGTGCATCACGCCGGGGCGCTGAGAGGTAAAGGCTACGCCGCTGCGCTCCTCGATCGGCAGGGCGTCAATATCAGCGCGCAGGGCGATCTGTTTTTCACCCTTCCCCACCTCGGCGACCACGCCGGTTTCCAGGTCGTAAGGCAGAACCTTAATTCCGGCGTCGCCTAACCACTGACGCAGGCGGGCGGTGGTTTGGACTTCCTCCCCGGAAAGCTCCGGGTTCTGGTGCAGTTCGCGGCGCCAGGCGATCAGCTGTTGTTCGAGGCTCATACTGCCACCTCCCGCGGCTCGCGGGCCTGGGCCAGCAGGCGCAGGGATTGCACCCGGGCGGTGCCCTCCGCGACCGGCGTATCAATGATGAACTCGTCGATGCCCCACTGCTGATGCAGCGCCTCCAGCTGTGCGAGCACCGACTCGGCGGTACCTGCCAGCAGCGACTGGGCGCGACGGGCGATGCGCAGCGGCTCGCTGCCTGCCTGACGGGCAAAGGCGTAAGCCTGCTCTTCGCTGGCAACGGTGACCCGCTGGCCGTTGGCAAGCTCAACGCCCCACACCTCCACTGATTTTGCTAATTGGTCAGCCTGGGCCTGAGTTGGGGCCACAATGGCCTGCACCGCGACAATCACCTCCCGGGCGCTATGGGCGCGCCAGGTGACGATCGCCTCACGCAGCAGTTCCGGGTCGCCATTCAGATGGGCGGCAAAGACAAAGTCCCAGTCGAGGCTGGCGGCAAGACGCGCGCTCTCCGCGCTGGCCCCCAGCAGGAAGCCAGCCGCCGCCACCTGCGGTAACGGGGTGGCACGAACCGCCTCCTCCTGTGATGTTGGGTTGATCCAGCCATTCAGCTGCGCCAGTTGGGAGGCGAAGTCGCCCTTCTCCTGCTGGCTGAGGCCGAGCTGTAATGCCCGGGTCGAGAGCGGCAGGCCGCCCGGCGCTTTGCCGACGCCCAGATCCACACGACCAGGGGCGATAGCCGCCAGCAGGTTGAAGTTTTCTGCCACTTTGTAGGGGCTGTAGTGTTGCAGCATTACTCCGCCAGAGCCGACGCGAATGCGTTTCGTCTGCCCGAGGATCCAGGCAATCAGCAGCTCGGGTGACGGGCTCGCCAGCTGTGGGGTGTTATGGTGTTCGGCAATCCAGAAGCGGTGATAACCCAGGGTTTCGGCCTGCTGCGCCAGGCTCAGCGTGCGCGCCAGTGCATCGGCGGCCGTTTCGTTTTCTGCGACAGGACTTTTATCCAGAATGCTGATTCGCCAGGACATGTTGCAATCTCGTTTGACTAAACATGTCGCCATTATTAAGGGGCGATTTCAGCGCTGAGAAACAATTAATTTACATTTGGTTTGCCGGATTTCAGATATAAGGTGTCAGATTACAGCGTTGCACGAAGCTCAGCGATCAGGGCATCGGCCTGTTGCCGGGAGGTGATGCGCACGAAGCGGATGTGGGCAAAAGCCGGATTCTGCATGTCGGCTTCATAGCGTGCGCGGTTGCTGCGCCAGGTCTTGATCGTCCACAGTAATATCGACTCGCGGCTGAAAAAGGTGCGGCGAAAGCTCTCCCGATTGCCGGTGCCGGGCCACAGCTCCTGCTGAGTCCAGGCGCGTTTTACCGCCCGGGTGACGGCCTGACGCAGGGTGCGAGCCAGGCCGTAATCGACCCACACCACCAGATCGACGTGGCGCCATTTTATCGGACGGGTGCGGTTGTAGTTGCCGTCCAGCACCCAGCCAGGCGTGGCGCTGAGCGCCGCCTCCAGCTTTGCGAACATGACGTCGTCCGGGGTGCCCTGCCAGTCGGGACGCCAGTACAGGGTATCCATTTCGATACAGGGTAGCGCCAGTTCGGCGGAGATCCGGCGGGCAAGCGTGCTCTTGCCGCTGCCGCTGGTACCAACCAGGTTGATTTTCATCACATTTCCTGATGAGTCGGGGAAAACGGGCTAACAATGATAATGTTTTATCATTGTTAATGAAACACGATTTCGGCGGTATGGTTTAGGCCACGGATTCATTATTTTCTTAATATTTACCTTAAGGCGGTTTATTTCCCGCCTGCTTTACTTTCTGCATCCCGCTGATTGCATTTTTATGACCTGGATACTCATTAATACGAAAAAATAGTTAATTGCGGCGCTTTCTAATTCATTACTTTTTGTGGAGAATACGCCAGCCGTAATATTACAGAATAAATATCCAACCTTGCCTGACTCTTTTATCGGGCGGCTACTCTTTTACACAGACATCACCATGGAGTTATTCATGAGGCGTAACAATCACGTTACACAAAACGAGCATTTGCTTAACGAAGGGTCGACCTTAATGTCGACCACCGATACCCTGAGTCATATTACGTATGCGAACTCGGCCTTTATTGATGCCAGTGGTTATAAAGAAGAACATCTTATTGGTGAACCGCATAATGTGATCCGCCATCCGGATATGCCTCCGGAGGCGTTTGGCGATATGTGGTTTACCCTCCAGCAGGGCGAGAGCTGGACCGGGCTGGTAAAGAACCGCCGCCACAACGGGGATCACTACTGGGTGCGAGCCAACGTTACACCGGTCTACCAGAATGACACTTTGACCGGTTATATTTCGGTGCGGAATATTCCTGAGCGTCGTGAGGTCGATGCCAGTGAAGCGCTTTATCAGCGGGTACGAAATAACGAATTAAAAAGCCATCGCTTTTATAAAGGTGTGCTGGTGCGTCGGGGTATATTCTCCTTTCTCTCTATTTTCAAACGACTCAGCACTGCAAAACGGGTTAATTACTCCCTTGGTATTACCGCCCTGATTGCCCTCGCCCTTCCTTTATTATTTCCTGATGAAATAATGCAGTCCGGTGGCCTCGCGGTGCTGTTTATTTTGCTGTCGATATTTCTTAATGCCCAGATCTGCCGCCCGGTGAAAACCATTGTTAAACAGATGCAGCGCGTCGTCTCAGGCCGCAAGACCGACTATTACCACTTCGATCGCGTCGATGAGATTGGCCTGATGATGCGGCTGGTTAATCAGTCCGGATTAAACCTGAATTCACTGGTGGATGATGTCGGGACGCAAATCAGCGGCATCCGCGCCATCAGTCAGCAGGTCGCTAAAGAAGGCGACGCTCTGCAGGCCCGCTCGGAAGAGACCTCGGGAGATCTGCAGCAGACCGCCGCGGCGGTGGAAGAGATTGCCAGCGCGGTACAACAGACGGCCCAGACGGCGGAAGACGCAATCCGCATGGCCGACCAGACCAGCGCCAGCGCTTACAGCGGCGAAGCGGTGCTGAAGCAGACCATCGGCGTGATGCAGTCGGTGTCGCGGGATAACGGCCAGATAGTCGATATCATCGCGGTGATCGACCGTATCGCCTTCCAGACCAATATCCTGGCGCTGAATGCCGCGGTGGAAGCCGCCCGCGCCGGGGAAGCAGGCCGCGGTTTTGCGGTGGTGGCCGCCGAAGTGCGTAATCTGGCCCAGCACTCAGCGTCTGCCGCGAAGGAGATCGCGTCGCTTATCGAGAAGAATGTCGCCAGCGTCAATGCCGGGGTCAATATGGTCGAGCAAACCGAAACCCAGCTAACCACCATGATCGGCAACGTGCTGAACATGTCGGCGTTGATTAAAGAGATCGGCCACGCCACTCAGGAGCAGACCCAGGCGCTGACCCTGATTAATGAGTCCATTTCCCGTATCGGAGTGATGACCCATAACAACACCGGGATGGTGGAGCACGTCACCCAGGCGGCCAACCACCTCACCCAACGCACCACCCGCCTGCAGCAGGCGATTGCGGTGTTTGGCGGCTAATCACTATCGGGGCGAAATTGTCATTTCGCCCCGATGAAATGTCAGGAGCAAGGCCGCTGTAATAACAGCCTTGCTAATGGCCCTGTTCCTCCCTAGAATTTCCAGAGTCGCTCAGGAGATACGTAGCATGAGAAAAAAAACCATTACAAAAGCGCAGATTTATCGTTCCGTTGCCAGCTCAACCGCGATCGAAACAGGTGTTGCTGTGCAAAAAATCGAGCAGCAACTTAAACAAAATCTGGCCCAGGCGAAAGCCGTTGGTCTAGCCCGCTAATCTGGCAAAATATCGCTTACCAGTTGCATCATGGGTCTGTAGTTGCCTGAGACACCAGCCTGAATTGCCTTGAAGTAAAAAAGCTTGTGCTCGTCCCATAAGCTGTAATCCAGCACTCCTTTTCCCGCCAGAACGGACAGCATATCGAAGAGTAGCCGCGACAGACGTCCATTACCTTCCCTGAATGGATGAATCAAAATAAACTCAACATGACATTCGGCCAGATAACTCACCAGCTCAGGACGCGTCAGGTTTTTTAGTTCACCAGAACGGGAGAGATATTGCTTCTCGAAGCCAGCAATCAGCAACGGGATCCTGTTGGCTGCGGCGAACTGAAAACCGTCCTTTGTCAGGTTTGCATTACGCAACTTCCCCGCCCAGTCGTACACATTTCCCAGCCATTTCCGGTGCCATACCCTGATATGTTCAAAAGCCAGCCCCGAAAGCGGCTGATCTTCGATGAACAGTTCTTCATACAGCATCAGCAACAAGCCCGATTCCAGCGCTTCCATTTCATCGACATCGATGATCCCTAATTTGTTCGCCAGAACCGAGTCGCCAGAGCCAGGCTGGTAACGCTGTTCCGCTGAATGAAGTTCATATTTTGACAAGCCGTTACCTCCTCTCTAACGCGTTTTAACGTTGCACCCTGCGCCTTACTGTCGTGAAATCTGTCGAGCGTAGCGATTCGGGTTCATCATATCTACCACCATTCATCGCTACGGCAAAATGGCTAACCCGGCGAAAAGGACATATCTTTTTTAAAGCGACGGTCGCTGCCGGGAGCCTGGATGAAAGCAGATAAACTGACGTTTGCGGTCTCGTTACTCGCCTGGGGGGCGCTCTACTATCTGCTGGGCTGGATCTCCTTATTCCTCGACGGCCCGGAGAGTCGGGTGGCCTTTATCTGGCTACCCTCGGGCGTGGCTGTCGCCGCCTTTTTGATCGCGACGCGAAAGCAGTGGCTCGCGCTGTGGTTTATCCTGTTCCTCGCCCGCCTGGCGCTGGGGCTGACCTTTCAGCATACGTTTCACGTCTCGCTGGTGGTGGCCCTGTTTTCGCTCACCAGCCAGATGGGGATTGCCTGGTGCGTGCGCTACTTTTCCCGGGGCTACGACCAGTTGCATAAGATCGTTACCTGGGTGATCTCGACGATTGTCATCAGTGCCCTGGCGGCGCTGGCGGGGGTCGGCTGGCTCTCCCTGCTGGCCGGGAGCGTGCAGATGCAGTGGCTGTGGATCGCCTGGAGCGCCAACGTCACCGGCACGCTGTTTGTTACCCCGCCGCTGATGGGTCTGCTGGCCCCGGCTGATAAAGAGGCGCGGCGTGAGTCGCTGGCGGGTGTCTGTTTAGTTTTCGCCGTCTTGCTGGCGACCCTGTATATCTTCAGCGACGTGCCCGACCCCAGCGACAATGTCGCCGTGATTTACGCCCTGGCCTGCCTGCCGTTGGTTCTGCTGACTGCCGCTACCGTTATCTGCGGAAATCGGCTGGCGTCGCTGGCGTTTATCCTGTTTAGCGCCGGGGTGATCTATGCCTCCTGGCGGGAAACCGGCCCCTTTTATTTTGCCCGTCTGACGCCGGAAGAGTCGGTCCTACTGGCGCAATCTTATCTTTCAGCCGCCGCCCTGCTGCTGGTGTTTATCCGCGCCCAGAAAATGCACAGCACGGCCGATCGTCATTCCCGGGCGATGGCCTATTCCCTCGATCCCGAAACGGGCCGGATGAGTTGGGATCCTCAGGCGGACCCAACTCTCGCCGCCGCGTTAGCCCCGGTCACCCACCGGGAAGCGTTGCTGGCCCTTGTGCCCGATCCGCAACAGCAGGCCCGGATGACCGCCCGCTGGCAGGCGGTGGCGAACAACCAGCCCGTTGCAGAGACGTTTCGTTTTACGCTGGCGATTGCAGGCCATCCGCCCATCACCTTAACAGAGCGAAATATGCTGCTGATGAGCGATAAGGATCGCCCGGTGATTGTCGCGTTCTGGTCTGAGGACCAGGGAAGCCTGTTTCAGCCCGCACCGCAGGAGGAGGGATAACCATGCTGCAGATCGCCTTTTTACTCGCCGGGGCGGCGTTTGTCCGCAAAGCGGCCCCCTTCTTTATGGTGGCAGGCATGCTCTGGGGCGGGCTGGGGCTGGCCATTTTTATTGATGGCCTGCAGGGCGGGCTGCATTTCCCGCTACACGTCTTTGGCCTGTTTCTGCTGCTCGACAGCCTGGTGTCGCTGACACTGGGCTCGGCGGCCAAAGGGACTCAGCGCGGCATTTTTTACTTCAAGGGCGGCGTGTTCCTGCTAATCGCCATTCTGATCCTGTCAGGTCGCCACGATGGCACCCTGGTGCTGGCGATCGTCTTCGGGATTGCGTACTTCATCACCGGCCTGTTTACCATCGCCTCTGCGGTGGTGGTGCGCTTTACCCACTGGCGCCGGGCCCTGCTGTCCGGGGTGTTACAGATCCTGTTTGCCATTTTCCTGTTCCTGCCCTTTCCGACCGAACATGACGGCACCGTCTCACAGTTTATCGGCATGGTGATGCTCACCGGCGGACTGCAATCGGTGATCCTCTCCCTGCGGATGCGCCAGATCCGCCAGGGTCGCTCGGTGTTCGATATTCTCGCCCCGCAGACGCTGATGACCGCCCGGCGTGAGACCCTGCCCCAGGCGGTAGCGAACACGCCGGGCCATCAGCTGATCGTTCACGTCTGGACCCCGGAAGGTTCGGCTAAACAGCAAACCCTGCCGCGCCCGGTGATCAACCGCTATATCGCCGCTGTCGACGCCAACGGGGTGATCTCAACCGGCCATGCGGCGCTTGAGGTTCCTCCTGCCCTCTATATCAGTCTCTATCCGGCGGCGGAGATCGACCGTTCGCCTTCGGAGTTTTTCAACCTGCTGAAAGCGGTAGAAGCGAATACGGTAGCGGGCAAGTATCAACCGGATTACCGCTTTGAAGCCAATATGTGGTGCGAGTCTGACCGCAAAATCCACTTCTCCACCTTCAATGTGGCATCGTTAACCCACTTCTGGACCCAGTACCGACAAACTGAAACCTACAACCTCACCTGGCGCAACTGTTCCAGCAGCGTGGCATACGCCCTCGAAGCGGCCCTCGACGGGGCCTTAAAAGAGCGCTGCTCCCGGGGCGGTTTTGTGCGGCTGCTGTTTATTCCGGAGCTGTGGATCGCCGCGCAACTGCGCAAGCGCGCCACTAATATGGCCTGGACACCCGGGCTGGTGCTGGACTATACCCGGGCGCTGCATGCGGTGGTTCACCCCACGGACGTGTCGCTTCTGCACCTGATTAAAAAGAGATGGTTTACGGCTGCGGATACGGGTCGTCAGTAACCTTTTCCAGCCAATCTGCAACGCCTGATATTTACGTCGACATACATCACTTTCGCCCCGTTATTTTTTGCGTCGATTATTAATTGCAGGTAGGATGCTTCGCCATGTTTTGCCTTATCCATACGCAGAATGACTGGAAAGGCAGCACATTTCCGCGCAAGAGCAATCGTTTGTATTGCGACTGCCGGGTACGGACATCATGAAAGTGATTTTGACAGGTAAACAGGTAACTCAATGAAAACAAGCAATAAAAGCGCAGCCGATCATCAGGCCGCGAAACGTCGCTGGTTGAACGCCCACGAAGAGGGCTATCACAAGGCGATGGGCAACCGTCAGGTGCAGATGATCGCCATCGGCGGCGCTATCGGTACGGGGCTGTTTTTAGGTGCAGGCGCCCGCCTGCAGATGGCTGGCCCGGCCCTCGCCCTGGTCTATCTGGTGTGCGGGATCTTCTCCTTCTTCATTCTCCGTGCCCTTGGCGAACTGGTATTACACCGTCCGTCCAGCGGCAGCTTCGTCTCCTACGCCCGTGAGTTCCTCGGTGAAAAAGCCGCCTATGTTGCGGGCTGGATGTACTTCGTCAACTGGGCGATGACCGGGATCGTGGATATCACCGCGGTGGCCCTGTACATGCACTACTGGGGCGCGTTTGGCGATGTGCCGCAATGGGTGTTTGCCCTTGGCGCGCTGGCGATTGTCGGGACCATGAACATGATCGGCGTGAAGTGGTTCGCCGAGATGGAGTTCTGGTTTGCGCTGGTTAAGGTGCTGGCGATTGTCATCTTCCTGGTGGTGGGTACGGTGTTCCTTGGCACCGGTAAACCGCTGGACGGCAACATGACCGGCTTCCACCTGATCACCGATAACGGCGGTTTCTTCCCGCACGGCCTGCTGCCTGCGCTGGTGCTGGTTCAGGGCGTGGTATTCGCCTTTGCCTCCATCGAGCTGGTGGGTACGGCGGCGGGCGAATGTAAAGATCCCGAGAACATGGTGCCAAAAGCGATCAACAGCGTGATCTGGCGTATCGGCCTGTTCTATGTCGGCTCCGTGGTGCTGCTGGTTCTGCTCCTGCCGTGGAACGCCTATCAGGCGGGTCAGAGTCCGTTCGTGACCTTCTTCTCGAAGCTGGGCGTGCCGTACGTGGGCAGCATCATGAACATCGTGGTTCTGACCGCGGCGCTCTCCAGCCTCAACTCCGGCCTCTACTCTACCGGCCGTATCCTGCGCTCCATGTCGATGGGCGGTTCTGCGCCGAAGTTTATGTCGAAGATGAGCAAGCAGCAGGTGCCGTACGCGGGCATTCTGGCGACCCTGGTGGTGTATGTCTTCGGCGTGTTCCTGAACTATCTGGTGCCGTCGCAGGTGTTTGAGATCGTGCTTAACGTGGCGGCGCTGGGCATTATCGCCTCCTGGGCCTTTATCGTGGTGTGCCAGATGCGTCTGCGCAAAGCGATTAAAGAAGGCACCGCGGCTGACGTGAGCTTCAAAATGCCGGGCGCGCCGGTCACTTCCTGGCTGACCCTGCTGTTCCTGTTCAGCGTGCTGGTGCTGATGGCGTTCGACTACCCGAACGGCACTTACACCATCGCCACGATCCCACTGCTGGCAGTCCTGCTGGTGGCTGGCTGGTTTGGCGTGCGTAAGCGCGTGCATGAGATCCACAGCACCGCGCCGGTCCATCCGGACGATGAAAAGCGTGATGGTCCGCTGGTGGAAGAGACCTCAAGGTAAAAGCAAAACGGTCACTCAGGTGACCGTTTTTTTTATCTGTGCTCCCTCTCCCTGTGGGAGAGGGTCGGGGTGAGGGCATCAGACCGCACCTACCTTTTTGCCCGGCGGCGCTACGCTTGCACGGGCCTACGTTTACTGCGGAATGCGGGCGATCACCTTAATTTCAAAATCAAATCCAGCCAGCCAGGTCACGCCAACGGCGGTCCAGTTCGGATAAGGCGGCTGCGGGAATATAGCCTGCTTGACCTCCATGATCGTTGCAAACTGATTTTGCGGATCGGTGTGGAAGGTCGTGACATCAATCAGATCATCGAACGTACACCCCGCCGCGGCAAGGGTCGCTTTCAGGTTATCAAAGGCAAGCTGCACCTGAGCTGCAAAATCCGGCTCCGGCGTGCCATCGGCGCGGCTGCCCACCTGACCGGAGACAAACAGCAAATCGCCGGAACGGATCGCGGCAGAATAACCGTGCTCCTCATAAAGAGCATGTCGGTTGGCAGGGAAAACCGGTTCGCGCTGGATCATAGCGTCTCCTGTCCTGTATCGAGGGTGAAAAACGCGTAGGGATGATTTAATATACGCGGCGTATGTCAAATTAATCACACATACGCCGCGTATGTCAAATGAAGATGGAGAACCTGTGATGGCCAAACGCCGCAGCGAAACGATGGAAGAGACCCGCGAAAAACTGATCGCGGCAGCGCGTAAAGCCTTTGCCGAAAAGGGCTTTGTCGCGGCATCAATGGATGAACTCACGGCCAGCGTCGGCCTGACTCGTGGGGCGCTATATCACAATTTTGGCGATAAAAAGGGACTTCTCGCGGCAGTTGTCGACCAGATTGATGGAGAAATGGCGCAACGGGCTAAGGCTGAGGCCTCTGGAGTGGTTGATGACTGGGAAAGATTGTTAGCCGAAGGGGTCGCCTATATCAAAATGGCGCTGGATCCGGAGGTGCAACGCATCGTTCTGCTCGATGGCCCGGCGTTTCTGGGCGATCCCGCCCAATGGCCGGGTCAGCTGAGCTGCCTGGAATCGACCCGTCAGAGCATCATAAAAATGCTCGAACGCGGCGTGATAAAGCCAGTGGACGCAGCTGCCGCGGCCTATATGTTAAACAGCGCCGCCATGAGTGCTGCCCTGTGGATAGCGGCCAGCCAGGACCCAGAGAAAGCGCTGCCGGACATTATTGCGGTATTCACGCAGCTGGCAAGCGGCCTGTGCCAGCGTCCGGAATAACACATTTGCCCGGCGGCGCTGCGCTTGCACGGGCCTACGGTTTACGTGGTGTTGTAGGCCGGGTAAGGCGAAGCCGCCACCCGGCACGGCACTCACCTTACAGCGCGATACGGATCACATCATCCGGCTGGGTGGCTTCCTGCTGGCGGGAAGACTTCTGCTTCACGGTCACGAACAGGGTTTTACCGTCGGCGGAGAGCGCCAGGCTGTTCGGGAAGGTTGGGGTGTCGTGAGTCTTCGTCACTTTATAGGTTTTCGCGTCAATCACGCTTACCTTGCCCGCTTCGCGGTGGGTAACGTAGGCTTCATTGCGTGCCGGGTTGAACAGCACTGCCAGTGATTCCGGCGCGGCCACTTTACTGATGACGCTGCCATCTTTCAGGGAGACAACCAGCACTTCCGGCTGCTTAGAGTCGGTAATAAACGCGCGCTGGCCTTTCACATCGAGGCTCAGGTTCAGGTAGAAGTGCTCTTTCCCGTCGTCCTGCAGTTTCTTGCGCTCGATGATTTTGTGGGTCGCGGTGTCGATGGTCAGCAGCTCGCCGTCACCGTTGGTGGTGTACAGACGTTTCGCCTGCGCGTCCAGCGCCAGACCGGTGCTGAACTTACCGGTGCCGGTAATGGTCTCTTTCAGCTTCAGCGTTTCGCCATCCACTACCCAAATCACGCTCTCTTTACCGATGCCGGTGATATAGACGGTATTGGTGGTGTCATCAGCCACCAGCTCACGCGGCTGCAGCGGTTTAACGGTTTCGCTGCGCTTACGGTCGTCAAGCACCAGACGGCCCTTCACGTCACCGGTTTTGGCATCAATTGCGGTCACTGCGCTGTTCGTGGTGTTACCAAACCACAGCGTCTGGGTAGCGTTGTTGATGGTCGCGCCAAAAGGTTTCAGATCGCTATGAATCGCCTGGGTCACTTCCAGCGTCAGCGGATCGAGACGGTAAACCACCCCACCCTTATCGGTTTTGCGGCTCTGCGTGGTAGCGACCCACAGCGCGTTCTCCTGCTGGCTGACGGCCATCTCATACGCGCCTTTACCAACTGCTTTACGCAGCATCTCTTCTGCAGCGTGAACATTAAAGGTCCCGGCGACCAGCAGAGTACCTAACAGCAGTGAGCCACGCAGACGCGGCGAGCACAGGTGACGTAAATTCATAACAACTCCCTTTTAACGTAAATGGTATCGCTGACATCGCTTCCGGCTGGCAAAGTCATCGCTTCGCCTGATTATGGATGAGAATAGTAATCATTATTTATCGCAATGTGGAGTAATTCTTGATCGCGTCAGGACGATCCGCTGATTTAACCTACACTTTGCTTAACGCTATGTGCTGTTATGGTTTTCAAAACATTTACAAAAGATTTACCATGTAAGCACATGTTCCATTTGGTTCGTCATTTCCTTAAGCGGCTTTTATTAATGAAAATCTTTTCTGCCCGTAAGGCAACGCTTCCCCTGCTGTTGGTTCCTGTTATTTTTTCTCCTGTCGCCACCCTGGCGGCAGAAGAGCAGACCATGATCGTCAGCGCGTCGCCACAAACGCTCTCTGAGCTGGATACCCCTGCTGCGGTCAGCGTGGTCAACGGCGACGATATGCGCCATGCCACCCCGCGTATTAATCTCTCTGAAACGCTTGGCAGCGTGCCAGGACTGCAAATCCAGAACCGGCAGAACTACGCCCAGGATCTGCAGTTATCGACCCGTGGTTTCGGTGCACGTTCCACCTTCGGGGTGCGCGGTATTCGCCTCTATGTCGACGGGATCCCGGCCACCATGCCGGACGGCCAGGGGCAAACGTCCAATATCGATCTCAACAGCATCGAGAGCGTCGAGGTCCTGCGCGGGCCGTTCTCCGCCCTGTACGGCAATGCTTCGGGCGGCGTGATAAACATGACTACCGAAACCGGACGCCAGCCTAATACCGTGGAGGCCAGCAGCTATTACGGCAGCTACGGCAGCTGGCGCTACGGCATGAAGGCTACCGGCGCGATGGGCGACGGCACCCAGCCAGGAGATGTGGATTACACCGTCTCCACCACCCGCTTCACCACCCACGGCTATCGCGATCACAGCGGCGCGCGTAAAAACCTCGCCAACGCCAAACTGGGCGTGCGTATCGACGACGCCAGCAAGCTGACCCTGATTTTCAACAGCGTGGACATGAAAGCCAACGATCCCGGCGGCCTGGACTATCAGGAGTGGCGGGATAACCCGCGGCAGTCCCCGCGCGGGGATCAGTACAACACCCGTAAGACCATCAAGCAGACCCAGGCTGGCCTGCGCTATGAGCGTCAGCTGAGCGCGCAGGACGACCTTAGCGTGATGGCCTATGCGGGCGAACGCGAGATGACTCAGTACCAGTCAATTCCGTACCAGCCCCAGCTGCGTCCTACCCACGCGGGCGGCGTGATCGACATGCAGCGCCACTACCAGGGGATCGACACCCGCTGGACCCACCGCGGGGAGCTGCTGGTGCCGATGACCTTCACCACCGGCCTGAACTACGAAAACCTGAGTGAAGATCGTCGCGGTTATGAAAACTACGTGATGAACAACGGGACACCGGACTACGGCGTGAAAGGGGCGAAACGCCGCGATGAGCGCAACCTGATGTGGAACGTCGATCCCTACCTGCAAACCAACTGGCAGCTGACGGATAAGCTCTCCCTCGACGCAGGCGTTCGCTACAGCTCCGTATGGTTCGACTCGAACGACCACTATGTGCAGGGTGCCAACGGCGATGACAGCGGTGAGGCCAGCTATCACAAATGGCTCCCGGCAGGTGCGCTGAAGTACCGCGTGACCGACGCATGGAACCTGTATGCCGCCGCAGGCCGTGGTTTTGAGACCCCGACCATCAACGAACTCTCCTACCGTACCGATAACCAGAGCGGCCTGAATTTCGGCCTCAAGCCGTCCACCAACAACACGTATGAAGTGGGGAGCAAAACGCGGATTGGCAACGGCCTGTTCACCGCGGCGCTGTTCCGTACCGATACCGACGATGAGATCGTGGTGGACGCCAGCGCAGGCGGACGCACCAGCTACAAAAACGCCGGGAAAACCCGTCGTCAGGGCGTGGAGCTCGGCCTTGACCAGCAGTTTGCCGAGAACTGGAAGCTGAAAATGGCGTGGACCTGGCTGGATGCTACCTACCGCAGCAACGTCTGCGGCGACGCAGACTGTAACGGCAACCGGATGCCAGGCATTGCGCGCAACATGGGCTATGCCTCGTTTGGCTGGCAGCCTGAAGAGGGTTGGTATGCGGGATCGGATGTGCGTTACATGAGTGACATCGAGGCCGATGACGAGAATAACGCCAAAGCGCCCTCTTATACCGTCGTGGGTCTGAACACCGGCTATAAGATGAATCTGGGTAACTGGGGGATGGATGTTTTTGGTCGCGTGGATAACCTGTTCGATAAAGAATATATCGGGTCGGTGATCGTTAATGAATCCAATGGACGTTATTACGAGCCGGCGCCAGGACGTAATTATGGCGTTGGGTTATCAATCTCTTACCGCTTTGAGTAATTAAACTACCCGGCAGGCATTCGTCTGCCGGGAATAAACAAGCGAAGCGGTAATATTAAAAAATATAGCGTTTCGCTGGCGGTTAAATATTAAGCTAAATATTGTTGCAGCAGCAGGTTATTCGCTTTGTCCACGACATCAGCGACGGCGGCGCGGCACCGTTCAACATCGCGTTTCTCCAGCGCGTCGATCAGTTCATCATAGCGATAGGTGGTCGCAGGAAGTTCGATATCCTGATCGTACCAGTAGCTAAAGCAGGGACCGATCCGCATCCACAGCTGTTCGATCAGGGTGCAGAGCGTTGGCATTTCGGCGTGTTTGTACAGGGTAAAACGGAAGATGCGGTTGGCCTCCAGAGACTTCTCCACATCGTTGTTGCTCATGGCGTCGTGAAACGCCTCACTGAGTTTACGCAACTCCTCTAGCTTGCTGTCCGTCATGCGTTCGCAGGCGGCGGCAACGGCCAACATCTCCAGCTCCCGACGGATGCGGTTGACCTCGTCATACCCTACCTGTGTCACTTCAGGCACCAGAAAGGCCTGAGCCGGTGCAGCGTGCAGTACGCCTGCGGAGACCAACCGCAGCAGTGCTTCACGAACCGGAGTAATACTGGTGCCTAATTTATCGGCAATCTCTTTCGTCACAAGACGTGACCCTGGCCTAAGCGAACCGGCAATTAACGCCCCTTTTAGCGCCACTTCCACCTGAGTCGTCAGACTCATGCGCTGCGCTTTTTCAATATTATCCAAATCAAGCATGTTCAATTCCTGTAACAGATGCAAAACGCGCTTTGCCAAATGGGCAAAAGGCGTGAAGCGACGCGTGATGATATATCCTGTATCTGCATGCCTGGTATTCTTGACCGCATAAAAACAGAACTAAAATTAATTGATTTCTTTAGGTATCTCATCCGTCAATTTTGCGGCTGAGTTATTGTAGACATGTATTATTAAAGACGTTATTCAGAATTTTGCATAGTCCGTAAGGGCGGTTTTACCCGCCCTTACAAGTACTATTAGTTATCCTTCGCGACGCGTATCACGACTTTGCCGAAATTTTTACCTTCCAGCAGACCAATCAGCGACTGCGGGGCATTGTCCAGCCCATCAACCACTTGCTCGCGGTAGTGGATTTTGCCCTCGTTGACCCAGCGGCCCATCTCCTGCTGAAACTCTTCGATGCGATGGCCATAGTCCTGGTTAATGATAAAGCCCTGCATGCGAATACGTTTTTTCAGCAACGTACCCATCAGCAGTGGCAGCCTGTCCGGGCCGTCCGGCAGGGCGTCGTTGTTATACCCGCTCACCAGACCGCACACCGGCACCCGCGCCCCGGTGTTTAACAGCGGCAGTACGGCGTCGAACACCTTCCCGCCGACGTTTTCGTAATAGACGTCGATCCCCGCCTGGCAGGCCTTAGCCAGCTGGTCGGCAAAATCGGCGGCATGGTGATCGATACAATGGTCAAAGCCCAGCACCTCGGTCGCATGGCGACATTTCTCCGCGCCCCCGGCAATACCGACTACCCGGCAGCCTTTCAGCTTGCCAATTTGCCCGACGGTAGCCCCTACCGGACCGGTTGCGGCCGCCACCACCAGGGTTTCGCCCTCTTTAGGCTGGCCAATATCCAGCAGCCCCATGTAGGCGGTAAAGCCTGGCATTCCCAGCACTCCCAGCGCCCAGGAGGGACGCTCAGGGTTATCGCCCAGCTTGACCAGATCCTTGCCGTCGGAGACGTCATACTCCTGCCAGCCGCTGTAGCCGAGCACCCATTCACCGGCTTTATACTCCGGGTGGTTCGACTGCTCAACGCGGCTGACCGTGCCGCCCACCATCACCGCCCCGATCTCCACCGGCGGCGAGTAGGATGGCGCATCGCTCATGCGGCCGCGCATATAAGGGTCCAGCGACAGCCAGACGGTACGGAGCAGGATCTGCCCTTCAGCCAGCGGAGGAACAGAACGCTCCTCCAGGCGAAAATTATCGGCAACCGGGGCGCCCTTTGGACGCGAAGCGAGAACCCAACGACGGTTTGGTGTAGAAGGCTGACTCATATATGACTCCAGATTACACAAATGTCCTTAGAGACTAGCTGCATATCCTCCAGCCTGCCTTCGCATTACGAGCCGGATTGATTGAGCCGTACCACCAGATAGACACAGGGTTCGCGACTCTCGTTGATAAAACGACAGTCGTTCGGCGGCCCCAGTTCCAGACAATCCCCGGCGCGCATTTCGTGGCGGGTATCGCCTTCCTGAAAGACCAGTTCACCCGACTGCAGCCAGATCAGCTGGCGTGCAAGGGCATAAGAGGAGGCAGGCATCGGTACATCGCTCCCACCGGGAAGTTCAACCTGCACCATATCGATAGGCAGATCGCTGCGAGGTGAGACATGACGACGCAGATAGTGCGTTTGCGGGTCGCGCCAGACCGGCTGGTTGGCAAAGCGTAACAGCTTGCCTTCCTGCAGTTCAGCGCGCGCAATAAGCGTTGACATACTGATGCCAAACGCGCCGGAGAGACGGGCCAGCAGCGTGGCCGTCGGGCTGCTCTCTGCGCGTTCAATTTTATGGATCATCGCTCGTGAGACACCGGCGCGTTCCGCGAGCTCGCTCAGCGACCAGCCGCGGGCTTCACGCTCCAGCCGGATACGGGCGCTGATCCGTTGATTGATATTGTCTGGCATAGTTGTCATCGCGTAATACTATAGTGAAAGTAATGGATTACAAGGCGCTTTTTTACATAACAAAAAGTTATGACTTATAGCATAGTGCTAAGTCAGCCGCTCTGTGTAATATTGTGACAATACGTACCACTATAGTGAACACATTCAGCCTGAGGATCCCTATGATTATTCGTCACGCCTGCAAAGAGGATTGCGCCGCCATCGGTGAAATTTATAACCACGCGGTGCTGTACACCGCCGCGATCTGGAACGATGCCACGGTCGATACCGATAACCGTATCGCATGGTTCGAAGCGCGCCAGATGGTGGGGTATCCGGTGCTGGTAAGCGAGGAAAATGAGGTGGTGACGGGCTATGCCTCCTTCGGTGACTGGCGCGCCTTTGACGGCTTTCGTCATACCGTGGAGCACTCGGTGTACGTTCACCCGGACCACCAGGGTAAAGGCATTGGTCGCGAGCTGATGAAGGCCCTGATCGCAGAAGCGCGGCGCATTGGCAAACACGTGATGGTGGCAGGCATTGAAGCGCAAAACAGCGCCTCCCTTCATCTGCATGAGACGCTGGGCTTTGTCACCACCGGACAGATGCCGCAGGTGGGCACTAAGTTTGGCCGCTGGCTGGATCTGACCTTCATGCAGTTGCAGCTCGACGAGCGCAGTGACCCGGATAACATCGGATGAATCAGTCCCTGACGCTGGTGTTTCTGGTAGCGGCAGGCATTGGCCTGGTGGTGCAGAACACCCTGATGGTGCGTATTACCCAGACCTCGAGCACCATTCTTATCGCCATGCTGCTCAACTCACTGGTGGGGATTGTGCTGTTTGTGTCGATCCTGCTGATTAAAAACGGCGTGGCCGGGTTCAGCGAGCTGGTGCATACGGTGCGCTGGTGGACCTTAATCCCTGGCCTGCTGGGGTCGTTTTTCGTTTTTGCCAGCATCAGCGGCTATCAGTATGTCGGGGCCGCGACGACCATTGCGGTGCTGGTCGCCAGCCAGTTGATTGGCGGTCTGGTGATGGACGTGGTGCGCAGTCAGGGGGTGCCGCTGAAGGCGCTGATCGGCCCGGTTTGCGGCGCGGTGTTGCTGGTCATTGGCGCCTGGCTGGTGGCAAGGCGCTCATTCTGACATCAGAGGATCACTCCGCCTTTGGTCAGGCTCTCCTGACGGGCCTCCTGATCCTCTTTATAGTGTTTGCCGTGATGGGCGATGGTAGTGCGCAGACGCTGCTGCTGGGTATAGCGATCTTCCCGGCTGAGTTCGGTATCTTCGCTTAATTCGATCAGCAGCTCGTTCATATGAACGATCACGCTTTCCTCAACCGCCGCATCAACGCGGGCGATCACTTCCTCTAAATGTGACATTGTCACTCCTTATGTTTTTTTCCCTCTCCCCTATGGGGAGAGGGTCAGGGTGAGGGGCTCAGGCCGCACCAGACTCAGTTAAGCTTCGCCTTCGAGAAATCGCTCCCCATCAGGCTGACGCTATACCCGCTGACGTTGCTGCGGGTAGCATAGAAGGTTTTGCCGTTCGCCAGCGCAATCCACGGCGCCTGCTGGTAGAAGATCTCCTGCGCCTGGCTATAAAGCTTCGTGCGGGCAGCCGGGTCGCTGGTGAGCTTCGCTTTCTGGACGAGGTCATCATAGCCCTTGTCGCACCAGCGCGCAGCATTGGAGCCGGTTTTAATGCTGTTGCAGCCCAGCAGTACATCGGCGAAGTTATCCGGGTCGCCGTTATCCGACATCCAGCCAAACAGCGCGCTGTCGTGCTCGCCTTTACGCATCCCGGAGAGATATTCGCCCCACTCATAGGAGACGATCTTCGCCTTAATCCCCACCTTCGCCCAGTCGCTCTGGATCATCTCGGCAATGCGGCGTGAGTTCGGGTTATAGGGACGCTGCACCGGCATCGACCACAGGGTCACTTCCGCCCCCTGCTCCAGCCCGGCCTGTTTCAGCAGCGCTTTCGCTTTTTCCGGATCGTAGCTGTAGTCCTGCAAATCTTTATTAAAGCCCATCATATTCGGCGGGATCGGCGATTTTGCCACCGTGCCGGAACCCATAAACACCGCGTTAATAATCGCTTTTTTATCGGTGGCGTAGTTCAGCGCCTGACGCACCAGCACGTTATCAAACGGTTTTTTCTCGGTGTTAAACGCCAGATAACCGACGTTCAGCGCATCTACCGAGTGCAGGGCCAGATCGTTGTTTTTCTTAATCACATCAAACTGCACCGGGGATGGCGCAGGGATAATCTGGCACTCGTTGGTCTGCAGCTTCGCCAGACGAGTCTCAACGTTCGGGGTGATGGAGAAGATCAGATGTTTGGTCGGCACCTCGCCATCCCAGTAATTCGGGTTAGCCAGATAGCGGATCTGGGAATCGGTTTTGTACTGCTGGAGCACGTACGGCCCGGTGCCGATCGGCCAGGTATCGACGTTCTCCGGGGTGCCTTTCTTCAGCATCGCGTCGGCATATTCCGCAGAGAGGATCGAGGCAAAGTCCATCCCCCAGTCGGCGAGGAACGCGGCATTAGGTTCGCTCAATACAAACTGAACGTGGGTATCATCTACCTTCTTCACCTCCTGGATCAGCTTATCCAGCCCGACGTCATTGAAGTATTCATAGTTGCCCTGTGACACCTTGTGGTACGGGTGATTAGGGTCTTTCTGACGCAGCACCGAGAAAATAACGTCGTCGGCATTAAAGTCGCGGGTCGGTTTGAAGAATTTATTGCTGTTGAACTTCACCCCTTTGCGCAGGGTAAAGGTATAGGTTTTGCCATCCGGGGAGATGGTCCAGGATTCTGCCAGCGACGGTACCGGGGTATTTTTGACCGGATCAAAGTTAATCAGGCGGTTATACAGCACCTGCGAACTGGCGACAAAGGTCGGGCCGGAGCTGGCGATCTGCGGGTTGAACGACTCAGGCGAGGCCTCTGAGCAATAGATAATGGTGTCGTTTTTCGCCGCCGAGGCGGCACCTGCCGGTAACAACGCGCTTAATGCCAGCGCGAGGAGCGTTTTCCCTGTAGACATGTTTATTACCTGTTTGGTTTTATTATACAGAAGGGTAATAACAGCATAGCCCCTCTCCTCTGGCAAATAACGAAACACTATCAGGTTATTCTAAAGCAGTTATTTCCGCTGATTTTCCCACCAGCCGCGGGAGAGTGATTTGCCTTAAGGTACATTCAACGTCAAGCACTTTCCGCTGCCTCAATGCTGTAAGAAATCGCCGCTTTTGCCGTCTCTTCTGCCGTTTGCTTGCCCGCAGATTTCGTAAAGTAGACGCGTGAAAAAGTCTATGGGACCAAATCGTGGCAAAAACCCTTTTACGCAGCGGCAATCTTGATGATTTTCAGGCCGTTGGCGGCGGCGGACAGGCCGTTTTTGAATCAGCATTGCAAATCCGTGAAGCCCTGCGCCTGCGCAAACAGCAGTCGATTGTCGACTGCCTGGCGATCCCGCAGGTCAATGATGAAGGCGACCGGGTAGACTGGTACTCGCCCACGGAAGGCACCGTGACCAGCTGGAAAGCCGCCGACGAAGACGCGCGCTTCCGGGCCCTGCGCCTGCTGGAAAGCACCCTGTCCAGCGTCGAGTCCCTGAGCAAAAAATCGCTCCAGTCGCCAAAAACCGCCCAGCAGCTGTTTGGTTCCCTGCTCTCTAAAGCGTTTCAGTTTCCTGGCGAGAACTTCCTGTTCCTGGTGGACGGCAAGCCGGTGATCACCTTCTGGGGGTTTGTGAACCTCAATGAAAATGCGCGGGAGGATATCCTCGACTGCCTGCGCGCTTCCCTGCTGCCGGCCCCAATGCCTGCCCCGGTTGTTGAGCCCGAGCCTGAATCCGAGCCGGAACCGGCCATCGTCTTTGAAAAAGCCGATGAACCGCTGGTTGCTGCCCCCTCAACGGTGCATATCACCGCCGACGATCTGTACGAGGCCCATCCCGCTCCGGTGATGACCGCCAGCGAGCCTGAGCCGGAACCAACCCCGGTGGTGGTGGCCGCGAAAAAACGCCGCCTTCCACTCTGGCCGCTGCCGGTTGCCGCCGTCGTGGTTGCTGCCGTTGCCGGCCCGCTGCTGTGGCAGAAGCACGCCCCTACCGCTGAGCCGGTACAAGCCGTGGCGGCCGCCCCGGTGGCCATCGAGCCAAAACCGGTTGCCGCCGTCGAACCTCTGCCCCTGAATTTACCGCTGCACCAGGCTGAAGTCGCCGCCGTGAAAGCCCCGGCCCCGGTCGCGGCCGAACCGGTGGTGATTGCCGCGATCCCGAAAGAGGCGATGGTGATGGAAGCCGGTCAGGTGAAATCCGGCTCGACCCGTTTTCTTAACGGCAGCTGGCGGGTGATGCTGGATGTGACCGATCCGATTACCGGCAAACCACCGTCACTGCGCTATCAGATCCAGAACAATAAAGGGACGGCCCGCGTCGTTCACGGCGACAACGTGGTCTGCCGCGTAGAGGTCTTCTCCGGTCTGCACAGCAACGGTGAGCTGCTGATCAAGACCCGGGGCAACGCCCGCTGCGCCGACGGCTCGCGCTACCCGATGCCGGAAATTACCTGTAAAGCCGGTACCAACGACGTGGCGGAATGCAGCGCGCGCTATGACGCGAAAACCGTAGTTCCATTGACATTCAGGAAGGCAGGTGCGTGATCCTATGCTGGTAAACCTTTGCGACTACAAACAGAGCGTCACGCTGATTGCGAACAGCGGCGTTCAGTTTCTTGATTTTGGCCTGACGCCGCAGGACTCCGCCCAGAGCGGACGTTTCGTGCGTAAAACCGCGAACGGCCCCCTGCTGCGCCTGAACTTCGATCTGGTGAATGGCCGTTACACCCTGCCCACCACCGGCGGCGGACAGCCGGAGGTGGTCAAACCCGAAAGCACCATTCTGCTCCAGCAGTCGCTGGCGGTACTGGACGGCGTCTGGCTGCCGATGCCGTTTTTACGCTTTAACCCGCCGCGCACCTTTGTTGATGGTCCGGATAACTGGGCGCGGGTGCAGGTGCGCAAGCTGAAGACTCCGGACAACGCCGGGAACAGCCACCGCGTGACCCTGGCGCTGGACAGCCAGATTGCCGCCCACGCCACCAGCCCTCTGTCGCCGGTGGAGAACGACATTCTTAACGGCACCCGCTTCGCGCTGGCCTGGCGCGATGACGAAGTGGCGAACTTCCTCGACCAGACCTGGATTGACGGTTGGCTGCGCGAGGCCTTCACCCAGTATGCCGCGGGGGTAGAGAACCGCGCCGAGCGCGATCTGCAGCTGGCGATGCGTAACTTTGAGTATCAGGCCCACTGGCTGAACATTATGGCGATGCTGGGCGAACAGCTCACCGTGCCGGAAGTGAAATTTGTCACCCATACCCTCAGCACCCCGGCGATCCCGGTGGATCTGATTCTGGATGTCGGCAACACCCACACCTGCGGCGTGATCATTGAAGACCACGGCGATGCCAACGACGGCCTGCGCCAGACCGCCGAGCTGCAGGTGCGCTCCCTGAGCGAACCGCAGTTCCTCAACGAGCCGCTGTTTACCAGCCGTCTGGAGTTTTCCGAAGCCCGCTTCGGCAAGCAGCACTTCTCGGTGGAGAGCGGTCGGGAAGACGCCTTTGTCTGGCCTTCCATCGTGCGCGTCGGCGATGAAGCGCGGAAGCTGGCCACCCAGCGTCTGGGTACCGAAGGCAACAGCGGCATCTCCAGCCCGCGCCGCTACCTGTGGGATGAAACCCCGGTGGTGCAGGACTGGCGCTTTAGCCAGATGAACAGCAAAACCCAGCGCGAACCGCTGGCGACCGCCTTCCCGCTGATGAACCTGATGAACGATGACGGGCAGCCGCTGTTCACCCTGCCGCAGGATGAGCGTCTGCCGGTCTTCTCGCCGCAGTACAGCCGCAGCACCCTGATGACCCACATGCTGTGCGAACTGCTGGCGCAGGCGCTGGGGCAGATCAACAGCGTGGCTACTCGTCTGCGTCTGGGCTTCCCGGCGTCGCCGCGTCAGCTGCGCACCCTGATCCTCACCCTGCCGTCGGCAATGCCGAAGCAGGAGCGCGAGATCTTCCGCCGCCGCATGTTCGAAGCCATCGCCATCGTCTGGAAAGCGATGGGCTGGCACCCGCAGGATGACGACTTCTCCAGCCGTAAGCAGCAGGAGAAAAGCGTGGTGCCGGTGCCGGAGATCCAGATGGAGTGGGACGAAGCCAGCTGCGGCCAGCTGGTATGGCTCTATAACGAAGCGATCTCCCATTACAACGGCCAGACCGAAGCCTTCTTCGCGGCGGTAGCCCGCCCGGATCGCGAGCCGGAGCCAGGCTGCGCCCCGGGTCGCGCCCTGCGCGTGGCCTCGATTGATATCGGCGGAGGCACCACCGATATGGCGATCACCCATTACCAGCTCGACGATGGCTCGGGCAGTAACGTCAAAATCACCCCCCAACTACTGTTCCGCGAAGGCTTTAAGGTGGCGGGCGATGACACCCTGCTGGATGTGATCCAGCGTTATGTCCTGCCTGCCCTGCAGACGCAGCTGCAGAAGTCCGGCATTGCCGATGCCTCGCTGTTGATGGCCTCGCTGTTTGGCGACTCCGGGCGCATCGACACCCAGGCGGTGCTGCGCCAGCAGACGGCGCTGCAGCTGTTTATGCCGATTGGGCATGCGATCCTCGCCGCGTGGGAAGCCAGCGATATCGACAATCCGCTCGACGGGCTGCACGCCACCTTTGGCGATCTGCTCACCCGCAAGCCGACGCGCAATGTGATGAATTATCTCCAGCAGGCCATCGAACACGCTCTGCCTGCGGGTTCTGAGCCGTTCGACCTGTTCGCCGTGCCGCTGCACGTTAACTTCCGCGAGATGCAGGATGCGATGCTGGCCGGGCACTTTACCCTCGCCGCGCCGCTGCACGCAGTAGCGGAAGCGATCTCCCACTACGCCTGCGATATCCTGCTGATCACCGGGCGTCCGGGCTGTCTGCCGGGCGTTCAGGCGCTGATCCGCCATCTGCAGCCGGTGCCGGTCAGCCGGATGGTGTGGCTGGATAAGTACCGGGTGCATGAGTGGTATCCGTTCAGCCAGCAGGGGCGGATCGGCAACCCGAAATCCACCGCGGCGGTTGGCGCGATGCTCTGTAGCCTGGCGCTGGATCTGCGCCTGCCGCGCTTCAACTTTAAGGCGGCGGATATCGGGGCCTACTCCACCGTGCGTTATCTCGGCGTGCTGGATAATACCGTCAACACCCTGCGCGACGAGAACGTCTGGTATCAGGATATCGATCTCGACAAACCGGGGGCGAAGCTGGATACCCGCCTGCACTTCCCGCTGCGCGGTAACGTGACTCTCGGCTTCCGTCAGCTGGCGAATGCCCGCTGGCCTGCCACCCCGCTCTACACCCTGAGCATCAACTCGGCGGAACTGGCGAAATCCATCGCCGGGGATGGGGTTCTGAACGTGCGCCTGAAGCTGTGCGGCGGCAACAAACATGATGGCCCGGAAGCCTTTGAACTGAGCGATGCCTGGCTGCAGGACGGCACCCCGGTGCCACCCGATGCCCTGACCTTTAAACTGAATACCCTGGCCGACCGCCGACACAGCGGTAGCCACTACTGGATCGACAGCGGGAGCCTATACCTGAAATGACAGCCACGACGACCACAACTCAGGCGTTAATCGGGTGGATCAATACAACGCGTCAGCACGCCCCGATCCTCGATAACGACGCCGACGCCCTGCTGGCCAGACTGGCGATAGCCGACGCGCGGGAGCACGCCATCGAGCGGGCGCTCTCCTCAGGAAGCACCATCGGCTTGTACGGTCACGCCCAGGCGGCGAAAGCCCACCTGCTCGCCACCCTGTGCGGAAGCGACAATCAGCGCATGAACGTGATTGTCGGCCAGCGGACCTTTGACTATTTTTCACACATCAACCCCGGCCACGCCCTGACCAACATGGCGCTGCGCTTCAGCCCGAACGCGGCAGAGATCGCGGACGACGCCTTTCCGCTGCGCCTGAGTCTGCTCACCGAGGCCGAACTGGTGCAGGTCTTCCTGGCCCGCGCCACGCTGCCGGCGGTAGACAAAACCGTGATTGAAGCCCGGCTGGAGAAGTGGCGCGCCCTGCGTCAGCCCCAGAGCGTACCGGGGATCACGCCCGCCGAGGTGGGTACCATCGCCCACTACTGGCGCGATACGGTGCCCGCCGCAGCCCAGCAGATGGACGATGCCCTGTGGCACCAGTTTGCCCTGCTGCTGCCGTCGCTGGATCTGAGCACCCGCGCCAGCGTCTGGTCGCTGCTGTGGGGCGAACAGCAGGAGCTGACCCAGCAGTGGCTGAAGCTGGCGCATATTCTGCATCAGACCAGTCATGCCCGGGCGCTCGCCGCGCCGCTGAGCCTGCTGGTGGATAACTTTGGTCTGCCGACCGAGGGCTTCCTCACCCGGGGCGACATGGCCCTGCCGGACGTGCAGCAGGCCGTGCTGCACCCGCTGCACAACGGCGAGCTGCTTAACGCCATCAGCATCCCGCTGGACGTGCTGGCCCTGCTGACCCGCGAGCTGATCCTGCCGGTAGAAAACAGCGCCCTGGCCGGGGTGGATATTATCGATATTCCGGCCCCGTCAACCCAGCCTGATTTACCCCTGGCTCAGGCCAAACAGCAGTGGCTGCTGGAGCACTATCGCCAGCATCTCCAGCCGGACGTGCTGGTGATCTGCAACGCTACCGCCCACCACGGCGAGACGGCAAAAACCGCAAAAACGCTGCTCAACTGGGTGAAAGAGACCCAGCCGGGTGATGACGCCGCCCTGCCGGGGCTGGTGTGGGCGATCACCCCGCAGGATGCGCGCTTTACCCGACGGACTAATCTCGACGAAGCGGTACAGCAGCTGCTCGGCAAACCCGGTCAGCACTGGGGCACCCTGCAGGCGCTGGACAGCAGCAGCATGCAGCGGGTGATCGAGTGGCTGTCCCAGGCGACATTGCCATCCCAACGCCAGACGCGTCTGCTGGCCCTCCGCCAGCACCATCACCGTGAACTGCACCAGCTGATGCAGGGGTATCTGGCACCATTGACTCAGGATCCTGCCGCCCAGCGCGGTGCCGCCGAAGCGATGGTGCGTACCCTGCAGGGAAGCGCCGCCCGTCATGGCGAGCTGCTGGAAGGGTTGCTCCCGCCGCTGCGCGCCTTTGAAACGCTGCTCGCGGTACAACAGCCGCGCGAAGAGCAGGTCAACGGCCTGTTTACCGACGCCATCGACCTGTTTGCCGACAGCGCCCAGGATGCCGATGAGATCTGGCAGCCGACGGACAAAGCCCGCCTCGCCCATCAGGTCTGGGTGAATCACCTGCGCCAGTGGAGCCGCGATGAAGCCGTCGCCAGCCGTCTGGGGCTCGATAATGCGGTGTTACAGAAGATTAGCGATGTGCTGGTGATCGCCAGCTATCGACTGAACCTGCTCGCTCAGCTGAAGAAGATTGTCGATACCGATAAAAGCAGTGCTGCGCAGCTGCATGCCGCGCTGGGGAATTTCGTGGGCTGGGTCGGCTATGCGCAGACACCCGCTTCTGATCGCCCTGCCAGCCGCATCCGCAAAGGCCAGCCGGTGTTTGTAACCCCAACGGTTAACAGCAGCGCGCCCCGCCTGACCCGCCTCGGCGAGCAGCCGGTGCATGCGGCCACGGCCTATGTCTATGACTGGCTGGTGGCGTTGTACACCCAGGCGATTGATAACATCGGGTATCAGCATCCGCACGATATGTCGATGGAGGATCGCAAGGCGTTGCAGGCCTTGCTCGCCTGATGGCGCTGCGCTTATCAGGCCTACGGACGATGCAGTTTGTAGGCCGGATAAGGTGCTTGCAGCGCATCCGGCAAAAAGCCGCGCAGGGGCGGCTTTTAGAAGAGAGAGATCAGCAGCGCAACCGGGAAACTCATCGGCCAGGTGGAGCCCACCAGAAAGGCGCTCAGGAAGCGGATGCGTTTGCGATCTTTAGAGAGAAACCAGGTGATAAGCGCACAGATGGTCGCCATGATGGCGTAAAACATTAACATTTTCTGGTACAACGTCATCTCATTCACCCAATCTGCTGTTCAATAACCGCGCGCAATATGCGGCAAATGTTGAACCAGATCAAGTTTTTTGTTACATATTAGCCACATAGATTTTATGGTTACTAACAATTGAGTAGCTTTAGCTACATCTCTGGCGTGACGCTTTCAATTAAAAGGGCCGCACTATGCGGCCCTGATTTCCGGGACTACTTCTTCACCGGCTGAGGCTTCTTATTCCCCGAGTCGGGTACTTTACGGGATTTGTCTTTATCGACGTGTAGCATAAGACTCTCCTTTATGGCCTTCGGAATGAGTAAGTATAGCCCAACTGAGGAGTACTACTTTAAAGCCGCATTTTAAATGCACTTTCTGGTAAGTGCCGGTAGGCGATCCGTGCTGTAATATCCTCACTTTTTATAAGGAGGACGTTATGCTGCGTATTCCGCAAAGTTGTATTCACACCCGCTCCACCCCATTCTGGACCAAAGAGACCGCCCCGCCGGGGATTTTTAAACGCCATCTCGATACCGGGACGCAGCCCGGCGTCTATCCTCGTCTCAGCGTGATGCAGGGTGCGGTGCGTTATCTCGGTTATGCTGACGAAACCTCGCCCGATCCCGACAGCGTTCTGATCATTGAAGCCGGGCATTTCGGCGTATTCCCGCCTGAACGCTGGCACCACATCGAAGTGATGACCGACGATACGTATTTCAATATCGACTTTTTTGTTGAACCCGACGTACTAAGAAGTCGTAAATAGAGAAGGAGTAACATCATGGGCAAAGCAACTTATACCGTCACCGTGACCAACAACAGCAACGGCGTATCGGTGGATTACGAGACGGACGCCCCGATGGAGCTGATGATCCCGGACGTCGCCGCTCAGGTAGTAAAAGATCTGGTGAATACGGTGCGCGCGTACGACACGGAGAATGAACACGAGGTGTGCGGCTGGTAGCCGCCCCCCGTTACATTTTGAGCAGTTCAAGCACCGTCTGCGGCACCTGATTCGCCATTTTCAGGGCCGCATTCTGGCTCTGTTCCAGGATCTGCGCCCGGGCAAGCTGGCTGGCCTCGGCGGCGTAGTCGGCATCCTGAATGCGGCTGCGGGCCGTTTGCAGGGAGATGCTCTGCTGGGAGAGCACCGCCTTACTGGATTCAAACCGGTTGATCGCCGCGCCATACTGCGCGCGATAGCCACTCACCTTCTCCAGCGCGGCATCCAGTAACCCCATGCACTTGCGAGCGCCCGCCTCGGTGATCATGTCGGTATTTTCCAGCTGCAGGGTCTTCAGATCTGTCGGCGTTGGCTCGATGGTCGTGGACTGCATGGCTTCACCGAAATTGGCACTGGTCACTATCTCAACGGGGCGACTCTGCTTCGGCGGAACCGCCGGGGTGATCGTCGGTGTCGGTAAGGTTCCCCAGGTGATATTGCTGGTAAAGGAGCCGCTCCCCACCACCATCACCAGCAAATCTTCCGTAACGGTATCCAGCGTAACGCGTTCGATGCGGTTTGAGCCGTTAGCGCCGTCGTTCCAGGCTCCGGAGGCCACATCTTCATAGCGATCCCCATCCCCGCTGTAGGTAATGGTCATCCCGTTATAGTTGAGCGTTTCACCGCTGAGGCTCCAGCTGGCACCGCCAGAAATCAGCTGCGAGTCATCATACACTGCTCCGCTGTCAAATCCGTTTTTGGCCGTCAGCACCGAGGCGGTGGCTTTGGCGCCATCGGTAATGCCACGGCTGACCCAGGTATAATCCGCGTCCGGGCCGGATAAAGGCGTGCCCGCGAGATGTTTGCCATCCCGGGTAAATATCTGCAGATCGTCATCCAGACCCAGCGAATCAATGGTAATGCTGATATTGATCGACCCGGCGGGAATATAGGCCAGCGGAATAACACCGGAACTGAAAGAATAATCTGTTCCGGCCACCGGGAATTTACGGTCCAGCGGTGCAACATCGCCAATTAATTGCGGCGGTAATACCGGTTTATCCGTTGCCAGCGGATATTGACCAAATATTTCAGTTTGCTCAGAGACTTGAGTAATCGTCCCGAGGATCTGCTGATACTCCTGGTTGATACTGTTGCGGTCAGACTGCGATAAAGTACCAGTTGCCGCCTGAATGGCCAGACTTTTGGCTCTGATCAGCATAGCGCCGATATCGCTCAGACTCCCTTCTGCCGTCTGCGCCAGGCTTATCGCGTCATCCAGCCCACGGGAAATCACCCCATCCGCATTAATGTTGGCGGTCATGCGGTTGGCAATCGCCTGCCCGGCTGCGTCATCCTTCGCGCTGTTAATACGCAAGCCGGACGACAGCCGTTCAATGGTCTGGGACAGTAAAGTACTGTTGGTATTCCGGGACTTAAGCGAGAGCCCGGCAATCTCGTTATGATTAATTGCAAGCATGGTCAGGGCGATTTTATTATGGATTTACTTCGGTATCGGCGGCCTGGCGATTTAATTTAGGGTAATAGTTAAAAAAAACTGACGATATATTCTCGCGGGGATATAAAAGATAAATATTAAATATATTCACTTAAAGAATATATTAAATCACCGCCGGCTTAGTCTCCCAGAACCGGCGGTGAGGCTTATCAGTGCTTAAACATCACGTGCCTGACCACGGTGTAATCCTCCAGACCATACACCGACATATCTTTGCCGTAGCCCGACATTTTCATCCCCCCGTGAGGCATTTCACTCACCAGCATAAAGTGGGTGTTCACCCAGGTGCAGCCATACTGCAGGCGGGCGCTGATCCGGTGCGCGCGGCCCACATCCTGGGTCCAGACCGAGGAGGCCAGCCCGTACTGGGATTCATTGGCCCACTCCAGGACCTGATCCTCATCGTCAAATTCGGTGACGCTGACCACCGGGCCAAACACCTCCCGCTGTACGATGGCGTCCTCCTGCTTCGCTCCTGCCAGCAGGGTCGGCTGGAAGTAATAGCCTTTGCCGTCGTGCTTGCTGCCGCCAGCGATCACCTGCACATGCCCCAGGGCTTTGGCCTCATCCACCGCTTTACACACCCGGTCGAGGTGCGCCTGCGAGCTTAGCGGGCCGAGTTCGGTGCTCTCATCATCCGGGGCGCCGATCTTCAGGCTGGCGACTGCGGCACCCAGTTTTTCCACCAGCTTCGTGTAAATGCCTTTTTGCGCGTAGATGCGACAGGCGGCAGTACAGTCCTGCCCGGCGTTGTAGAAGCCGAAGGTGCGTACCCCCTCCACCACCGCGTCAAGGTCAGCGTCATCAAAAACGATCACCGGCGCTTTGCCGCCCAGCTCCATATGGGTGCGCTTAATGGACGAGGCGGTATGGCCGATGATGTGTTCCCCGGTGGCGATAGAGCCGGTGAGCGACACCATCCGCACCTTTTCATGCCCGGTCAGCGGATCGCCGACCGTTTTACCTCGCCCGAACAGCACGTTAAGCACCCCGGCAGGGAAAATTTCTTTTGCCAGCTCCGCCAGCTTGAGAGCGGTGAGCGGCGTGATTTCAGAAGGTTTAAGCACCACGCAGTTCCCGGCGGCCAGCGCCGGGGCCAGCTTCCAGGCTGCCATCATCAGGGGGTAGTTCCAGGGCGCAATCGAGGCGACAACCCCCACCGGGTCGCGGCGGATCAGCGAGGTGTGCCCCTCCAGATATTCCCCCGCCGCCGAGCCGTGCAGGGTGCGCGCCGCCCCGGCAAAGAAGCGAAACACGTCGGCTATCGCCGGAATCTCATCTCCCAGTACGCAGTGCAGCGGCTTGCCACAGTTTTGCGACTCCAGCCGGGCCAGCGTGTCGGCATTGGCTTCGATGGTGTCGGCCAGTTTGAGCAGGCACTCGGCGCGGCTTTTCGGCGTGGTACGTCCCCACTCGATAAAGGCCCGGTCGGCGGCCAGCACGGCAGCATCGACCTGTTCAGCGGAGGCTTCGGCGATCTCCAGCAGTACTTCGCCGGTCGCGGGGTTATAGACCGGCTGCTTTTCCCCTTCGCCGTTGACCAGTTCACCATTAATCAGCAGTTGAGTTTGCATAGTATTGTCCTGTTGAAATCAACGTTATTTCCCGCTGCCGGCAATGGTTTCGCCGTCGCGGGTGAGCCACCAGGCCCCCAGAATGGGTATCGCGGTCACCAGCATTACCAGCAGGGCCACCACGTTGGTCACCGGGACATCACGCGGGCGGCCGAGCTGGTTTAACAGCCACAGCGGCAGGGTGCGCTCATGTCCGGCGGTAAAGGTCGTGACGATGATCTCGTCGAACGACAGCGCGAAGGCCAGCATGCCCCCCGCCAGCAGCGCCGAGCCCAGGTTGGGCAGCACCACGTAGCGGAAGGTTTGCCAGCCGTTAGCCCCCAGATCCATTGACGCTTCCACCAGGCTCCATGAGGTGCGTCGGAAACGGGCGATCACATTATTGAACACCACCACCACGCAGAATGTGGCATGACCGAGAATGATGGTGAAGAAACCGGGCTCCAGATTGATGGTCTTGAACGCCGTCAGCAGCGCCAGGCCAGTGATGATCCCTGGCAGGGCAATCGGCAGGATCAGCATCAGCGACACCGCGTTCTTACCAAAGAACTCCCGCCGCCATAACGCTGCGGCCGCCAGGGTGCCCAGCACCAGCGCAATCACCGTTGAGAGCGCAGCGATTTTTAGTGACAACGTCACCGCTTCGATAATGTCGCTGCGCCCCGCCGCCGCGCTGAACCACTTCAGCGTCAGCCCCTGGGGCGGAAAACTGAACGCGGCGTCCTCCGTATTAAAAGCATAGATGGCAATAATCAGCAGCGGGAAGTGGAGGAAGATCACCCCGCCCCAGGTGGCAATTTTCAGGAACAGCGGCGCGCGTTCAGAGTGCATCAAACGCTCCAAGGCGCTTCACGAACGCCAGATAGACAGTGATGAGAACAATGGGCACCAGCGTAAAGGCGGCTGCCATCGGCATATTGCCGATCGCCCCCTGCTGGGAATACACCATCTGCCCGATAAAGTACCCCGGCGGGCCCACCAGCTGCGGGACGATAAAGTCGCCCAGCGTCAGGGAGAAGGTGAAGATCGATCCCGCGGCAATGCCCGGGATGGCCAGAGGTAGCACCACGTAGCGGAAGGTCTGCCGCGGGCGGGCGCCCAGGTCGGCAGAGGCCTGCAGCAGAGACGGCGGCAGACGCTCAAGCGCCGCCTGCACCGGCAGGATCATAAACGGTAGCCAGATATAGACGAACACCAGGAAACGTCCCAGCCCGGAGGTGGAGAGCGTACTGCCGCCGATGCCGGGTACCGTCAACAGCGAGGTCAGCACCCCTTCCAGCCCCATATGGCTGAGAAACCACTGCGCCACGCCGTCTTTCGCCAGCAGCAGCGTCCAGGCGTAGGCTTTAACGATGTAGCTGGCCCACATCGGCAGCATCACCGCGATATAGAAGAAGGCTTTCCACTTCCCGCGGGTGTAGCGCGCCATATACCAGGCCATCGGGAAAGCGAGGATCGCGTTGCCGATAGTGACGGCGATCGCCATCGTCAGGGTTCGCAGGATGATGTCGTAGTTGGCGGGGTTAAACAGGGCGCGGATGTTGGCGAAGGTCAGGTCCGGCGTCACCGACATGGTGAAGTCATCGAAGGTGTAGAACCCCTGCCATAGCAGAGCAAACAGCGACCCCAGATAAACGATGCCAAACCACATCAGCGGGCCGAGCAGAAGTAAGAACAGCCCCAGGGCCGGTCTGCGCCAGAACAGCGCTGACAAGCGGCCCGCAAGGCCGTGCGATGCCGGAGGAGGCGAAACGCTCATGTCCATATCACCCCTCCTCATTCAGCGGCACCATGGCGTCGCGCGCCCAGGAGGCAGTCACCATCTGCCCGGGCTCCACGCCTGTCGCCAGCCCGGAACCGGTAAGGTTCGCCTGGCTCACCAGCAGCTTTTCCCCCTCGGCAAGGCGTAGCTCGTAACGGGTGGCAGCCCCCTGGAACTGCACGGCCTGGACCCGGCCCTGAACCTGGATTTCCCCCTCCCCGTCGAGGCGGATATGCTCCGGGCGCAGGGAGTAACTCCCCGTCAGGCCGCAGACGCGCTGCGCCAGGGCGTTGGTGAAAACGTTCGAGGTGCCGACGAAGCTGGCCACAAACGGCGTGCGCGGGCGCAGATAGAGTTCGCGCGGGGTATCCACCTGCTCGATCCGCCCGTTATTGAATACCGCCACCCGGTCCGACATCGACAGGGCTTCGCCCTGATCGTGGGTGACGAAAATAAAGGTGATGCCCAGCTCCTGCTGCAGTTTTTTCAGTTCAAACTGCATCTGCTCGCGCAGCTTCAGATCCAGCGCCCCGAGGGGTTCATCCAGCAGCAGCACCCGGGGCTGATTGACCAGCGCCCGGGCAATCGCCACCCGCTGACGCTGGCCGCCGGAGAGCTGCGAGGGTTTGCGTGCCTCGGCGAAACTAAGGCCGACTTTGTCCAGGGCTTCCCGCGCCTGGGCCTGACGGGTAGGTTTGTTGATCCCTTTGACCATCAGCCCGTAGGCCACGTTCTCGAGGATCGACATGTGGGGAAACAGGGCGTAGTCCTGAAAGACGGTGTTAACGTCGCGCTCCCAGGGCGGGAGCTCGCTGGCGTCTTTGCCAAAGATCGAGATGCTGCCACCGCTCAGCTGTTCAAAACCCGCTATCAGGCGCAGGCAGGTGGTTTTGCCGGAGCCCGAAGGCCCCAGCATGGAGAAAAACTCCCCGTCACGGATGCGGATCGTTACCCCGTCCACCGCACGCACGTCGCCATACAGGCGCGAGACATCGTTAAACTCTACTGCGTACGTCATAATCCGCTCCCTGGCGCTTAACGACCGCCCATGATGGCGATGTAGTCCTGCACCCAGCGGCTGTAAGGCACAAACTTGCCGCCGTTGGCGGTTGGCGTTTTCCAGAACATGATCTTGTCGAAATAGTTGTAGCCGTTGGTTTCACAGCCTTTGTCGCCCAGCAGGGTGCTGGCTTTACAGCCTTCCGCCACCACCGGCAGTGAACCAAACCATCCCGCCAGATCGCCCTGCACTTTTGGCGTCAGGGACCAGTTCATCCACTTGTAGGCACACATCGGATGTTTGGCGTCGGCATGGAGCATGGTGGTGTCCGCCCAGCCCGTTACCCCCTCTTTCGGGAAGACGGTGCCAATCGGCTGATTCTCGCCTTTCAGGGCGTTAGCCTGATACGGCCAGGCGCTGGAGGCGACTACCCCTTCGTTCTTGAAATCACTCATCTGCACGGTGGTGTCGTGCCAGTAGCGGTGGATAAGCGGACGCTGATCTTTCAGCACTTTCACCACCGCCGCGTACTGCGCCTCCGTCAGCTGATAAGGATCGGTGATCCCCAGATCGGGCTGGGTGGCTTTGACGTAGAGCGCCGCATCGGCGATGTAGATCGGGCCATCGTAGGCCTGAACCCGCCCTTTGTTGCTTTTGCCGTCCGGGAGGTTTTGTTCTTTAAATACCACGCCCCAGCTGTCAGGCGGGGTCGGGAAAGTTTTGGTGTTGTACATCAGCAGGTTTGGCCCCCACTGATACGGGGTGCCGTACGCCTTGCCATCGACGTTAAACCACTCGCCTTTGACGATCCGCGGGTCAATGGTTTTCCAGTTGGGGATCAGGTCGGGGTTAATGGGCTGAACGCGTTTGCCCATGATCAGACGCAGGGAGGCGTCGCCGGAGGCGGTCACCAGGTCGTAACCACCCTTCGCCATCAGGCTGACCATCTCATCAGAGGTGGCGGCGGTTTTGACGTTCACTTTGCAGCCGGTCTCTTTTTCAAAAGCGGTGACCCAGTCGTAGGCTTTATCGGTCTCGCCGCGCTCGATGTAGCCCGGCCAGGCAATAATATCCAGCCGTCCTTCGCCCTGACCGATCTCTTTTGGCGGCTCCGCCGCTTGCGCAGTCAACACCGTCATGCCGAGCGCGCACAGGCTGCTACGGGCAAATTTTTTGCTCATACGTATTACTCCTGTCGTAATGAAATCAGAAGGCAGCCGTGCCGGTAGAATATCTCCTTAATTAAACGTAGACCGCGCTATTGCCGCGCACCCGGCGGCCTGCAGAAATTTCACCAGGTTGTGACCGGGGGCGCATTCCCCGGTAAGTGGATTATAGACAAGGGGTTAGCTGGCGCAGGGGTTATGCATATTTCCTATGAGCGATAATAAAAAAACGCCGCAAATTAATTGCGGCGTTATTAACGGGATAAGAAACAATTATTCAGGCGCGGTGTTCAATAGCGAGAAAATACTATTTTTGCCCTTTTAACATAGCGCTAATTATTTGCGCTAACTGGATCACCGCCTGCTCTTCCCGCTCTCCCCAGGCCCAGGAGGTATTGAAGCGGAAAAACGGCGTCCAGGTATCGGAGGTGGAGAACATCTTGCCCGGGGCAATGCTGATGTGATGCTCCAGCGCCCTGGCGCTAAGCTCCCCGGCATCCAGCGGCGCGGGCAGCTCCAGCCATAAAAAGTAGCCGCTGTCGCTGTGGTGAATTTTCACCTCTGCGGGCAGATGGCGCAGCAGGGCCTGCCACGCCTGTTGTTTACGTTCCGCCAGCGTGCGGCGCAGACGTCTGAGGTGGGCGTCGTAGCGTTTGGTGGCGAGATAATCCACCAGCGCCAGCTGCATCGGGGAACTGGTGGATAAGGTGCTCATCAGCTGCAGCTGCTGAATGCGGCGGGCATGTTTCCCGGCGGCCACCCAGCCAATGCGGAACCCGGCGACCAGACATTTCGAGAAAGAGGAGCAGTGCAGCGTCATGTCGCTGCGATCCCAGGCTTTCGCCGGGAGCGGCTTTTCGCGTCCGTAGTAGAGCTCGCTGTAAACATCGTCCTCGATCAGGGTGACGTTATGTTCGGTGAGCAAGGCGATAAGCTGCGCTTTTTTGTCGGCGCTGAGGGTGAAGCCCAGTGGGTTCTGGCCGTTGGTCATTAACCAGCAGGCTTTCACCGGATAGTCGTTTAACGCCTGGTCCAGCGCGTTGAGATCGATCCCCTCGCGCACGTCGGTGGCCACCGACAGCGCCTTGAGCTTCAGACGTTCCAGCGCCTGTAACGCCCCGTAGAAACAGGGGTTTTCGACGATCACCCAGTCGCCCGGCTCGGTAACCGCCTGCAGGCTGAGGTTCAGCGCTTCGAGGGCCCCGGCGGTAATCACAATTTCATCCGGGGAGATGTTCATCCCCTGCTGGGCATAGCGACGGGCAATGGCATGACGCAGATCGACGTTGCCCGGCGGCAGATTCTCGATGACGCTCATGGCGGTGGCAGTTTTACTGACATTGGCCAGAGAGCGGTTCAGCTGTTGTAAGGGGAAGAGACGCGGATCGGGAAAGGCCGAGGCAAAAGGGACCACCGAGGGATCGCGGCTGGCCTGTAAGACATCGAAGATATAGGTATTGATATCCACCGCTTCATCGCGCATCACCTGCGCTGGCGGCATCTGCTGCTGCCCGGTGGGACGGGCCGCCACGTAGTAACCTGATTGCGGGCGCGCGACAATACGCCCCTGGCTCTCCAGCATCTGATACGCGTGACCGACGGTCATAAAGCTCATTCCGCTGCTGGTCACCTGCTCACGCAGGGAGGGCAGCTTATCGCCGGGCTGCCAGACACCGAGCTCGATCTGCGAAATGATTTGCTGCGCCAGGCGCTGGTATTTTTTCATCGGGTTCTCCTTGCTGCATCACAGTGTATATCAGCAGGAGAAAAAAGGCAGGATTAATAAACTGTTATAGATAGTAGTGAGGATTTCAGCAGGCGTGACGGCGCCCGACTGACTTACTTACGAAACTCAAACGGCACCTGGCGCGCATGGCGGGAGGCCGCTAAATGATCCAGTGTGATCATCGAGGATTTGCAGAAAATGCACTTCGCACCGAGTGGATTTTTTTCAGACACGTCGAAAGCGGAAGTACGGAACTGCGAACCATGACAGCAAGGGCAACGAAAATGAATATGTGAACTCATGTAAATCTCCTGAACGTAAAAACGTCAAATACTAAATTGGGCCTTAGCGGCATTAGAGGTCTGAGACAAAAACTAATCAGAGCGTTCAGAGCGTAAAGAAAAAACCCAAGAGAGGCTGCGGAGAGGCACAACGTGTTGAGAGATGCTTTAAGGGACTGCGACGGATATTCTTTTGGCATTCAAACCGAAAATCCATTTACGCACAACCGGTGGAAGGATGCAAGCGCTTTTAAAAGATAAAATTCTGTGCTTTAGCCTGCTGTCATTGTTATCGGTCAAATTATTTGATGGCTTCTGTGAAATAAAGCCCATTTTCATTCCTCAGGCAATCCGTAAAGTAAAGGCCACGCTTATCATTTGAAACCAGGATAACCCGACATGAAAAAGATCGGCTTTTTGTCATTTGGTCACTGGACGCCGTCACCGCAGTCGGGCACCCGTACTGCCGCCGACGCCCTGCTGCAATCCATCGATCTGGCGGTAGCCGCCGAAGAGCTGGGCGCAGATGGCGCTTACTTCCGCGTGCACCACTTTGCTCGCCAGCTAGCCTCCCCCTTCCCGCTGCTGGCGGCGATTGGCGCGAAAACCAGCAAGATTGAGATCGGCACCGGCGTTATCGATATGCGCTATGAAAATCCGCTCTATATGGCAGAAGACGCGGGTTCTGCCGATTTAATTTCCGGCGGACGTTTGCAGCTGGGGATCAGCCGTGGCTCTCCGGAACAGGTGATCGATGGCTGGCGCTACTTTGGTTACGTGCCAGGCGAAGGTGAAAACGAGTCTGATATGGCGCGTCGCCACACCGAAGTGCTGTTAGACGCCCTGCGCGGCGAAGGATTTGCCAAACCCAATCCGCAGCCGATGTTCCCTAACCCGCCGGGCCTGCTGCGCGTTGAGCCGCACGCCGAAGGGCTGCGGGATCGGATTTGGTGGGGGGCGGGTTCGAACGCCACTGCCGTGTGGGCCGCGAAGCTGGGGATGAACCTGCAAAGCTCAACCCTGAAGGACGACGAAACCGGCGAGCCTTTCCACATCCAGCAGGCAAAACAGATCCGCGCCTACCGCGACGCCTGGGCCGAAGCGGGCCATACCCGCACGCCGCGCGTATCGGTCAGCCGGAGTATCTTTGCCCTGATGGACGATCGCGACCGGATGTACTTCGGTTCCAGCCGTAACGAAAGCGACAGCGTGGGTTACCTGGATGAGAAAACCCGTGCCATTTTTGGCCGCAGCTATGCCGCCGAACCTGACAAGCTGATTGCTCAGCTGAAACAGGACGAAGCGATTGCCGAAGCAGATACGCTGTTACTCACCGTGCCGAACCAGCTGGGCGTGGAGTATAACGTGCATGTGATTGAGTCAATTCTGAAGCATGTAGCACCAGCTATGGGCTGGCGCGACGAATAAAAGTATAACGTCTCGTGTAGGTAATACTATGCGAGGCGTTTACCTCACCGAATTATTATTTCGCATATAACCACATGATATATTTATAATAACTATGGCACGTTATGCCTGGCCGTTGTCATAAAACCATTGTTAATTAATGCCTGTTTTTTAAGCTAACTGACAAAAGGAGTTTGACATGGCAATACCGGCCTATCTGTGGTTAAAGGATGATGGTGGCGCGGATATCCGTGGTTCTGTAGATGTTCAGGAACGTGAAGGAAGTATTGAGATATTTGGATTTGGTCACGGGCTTCATTTACCTACGGACAGCAATACTGGAAAGATAACCGGTACACGCATTCATAGCGCACTTGTTTTTGAGAAAGAATTCGACTCTTCCAGTCCATACCTCTATAAAGCCGTTGCTCACGGGCAAACGCTCAAATCAGCAGAATTTAAATGGTATCGTATAAATGATGCCGGATTTGAAGAAGAGTACTTTAATATGCTCCTCGAAGGGGTGAAGGTCGTTTCCGTTTGTCCTCTTATGCATGATGTGAAAAATCCTTCCACTGAAAAACATAATCATCTCGAGTCTATCGCTTTGCGCTACGAAAAAATCACATGGAAGCATTGTGATGGAAATATTATTTTTTCTGATGCGTGGAATGAGAGATGATCCGCTGCTCTTTTCATTTAAACGGTGGGCAGATGTCTACCTTAAGCTGTCCTGGGTTGGGATTCTTTCCGGCATATTCTGGACATGCCGGTGCCAACAGAAATAATCCGGATGCTATTGCCCTGAAAAAGAAAGGTCCCTTGCCTCCCGGAAAATATTTCATCGTAACCCGTTCCCGCGGAGGCACCGGGTCCCGATGGCACGATATGCTCAAAGAACTGGAGAGCGGTTCAAATCGTGACTTTTGGTTTGCGCTTTACCGGGATGATGGGGCTATAGATGATTCAACGTTTATTGGTAACGTGGAACGTGGTGCTTTTCGTCTACATCCTGCTGGCACTTCTGGAATCAGTGAAGGCTGTATTACATTGCCAAACCATTCTCATTATCGAATCCTTCATCATGCATTATTAAGCAACGGTTCTTTACTCATTACCTCTGAGCTTAAAGCATTTGGCACTATACAGGTATATTGATGAAACCTAGCACAAGCGTCGTTATATGGCTGATGGAGTTAGCGCTTCTGTGCCTTGTTTATTCGTTGTTATGCATCGTTATGCCCGATATTTATCTCTATGACATTTACACGGATAAGTTTGGTTTTCTGACAGAAGCACAATGGTACGACCGTTATATTTTCACTTTATCGGTTTTGTCTCTGCTGTTAACGACTTTTTTAATATGGCTTTTCGCCCGTTATAAGCATAAGCGTTTAGCCCGCTGACTATGACGGGGCTTTAGCCCCGTCATCTCCTTGAATTATTACATTCTCAGGCCTGAATAAGGCGTAAACATTTACAAGCATGGGCTTCAAAGACATAACAGCGTTGTATTTTAATACTATTCCCCCAAACTGTTATAGCTAAATTCCCCTTTACTGTCTCTGATACTCGACTTCCCGCCGCTTTACCATAACAGCCACACCGTTTTACCCTGAGGTTGTGCATGTTTGGTTTAGATGCGTTTCACCTGGCGAGGATCCAGTTTGCTTTTACTGTCTCCTTCCACATTATTTTCCCGGCGATCACCATTGGCCTCGCCAGCTATCTGGCGGTGCTGGAGGGGTTATGGCTGAAAAGCAAAAACCCTGTCTGGCGGTCGCTGTACCATTTCTGGTCGAAGATCTTCGCCGTCAACTTTGGCATGGGCGTGGTCTCCGGGCTGGTGATGGCCTACCAGTTCGGCACCAACTGGAGTGGTTTTTCCCAGTTTGCCGGGAGCATTACTGGCCCGCTGCTGACCTATGAAGTATTGACCGCCTTCTTCCTCGAAGCCGGTTTTCTCGGCGTGATGCTCTTCGGCTGGAACAAAGTCGGACCGGGGCTGCACTTCTTTGCCACCTGCATGGTGGCGCTGGGCACCATCATCTCGACCTTCTGGATCCTCGCCTCTAACAGCTGGATGCAGACCCCGCAGGGCTTTGAGATCGTCAACGGCCAGGTGGTGCCGGTGGACTGGTTTGCAGTGGTATTTAACCCCTCCTTCCCGTATCGCCTGCTGCACATGTCGATTGCGGCGTTTCTCAGTAGCGCCCTGTTTGTCGCGGCCTCGGCGGCATGGCACCTGCTGCGGGGCAATAACACCTCTGCCATTCGCCGCATGTTCTCCATGGCGCTGTGGATGACGCTGATCGTCGCCCCCATTCAGGCGATGGTCGGGGATATGCACGGCCTGAACACCCTGGAACATCAGCCCGCCAAAATCGCCGCCATCGAAGGTCACTGGGAGAACCCGCCCGGCGAACCTACTCCGCTGCTGCTGTTTGGCTGGCCGGATATGGAGCAGGAACGCACCCGCTATGGTCTGGAGATCCCGGCAGTCGGCAGCCTGATCCTCACCCACAGCCTCGATAAGCAGGTGCCGGCGCTGAAAGAGTTTCCGAAAGAGGATCGGCCTAACTCCACCATTGTCTTCTGGTCGTTCCGCATTATGGCCGGGCTGGGGATGTTGATGCTGTTGCTGGGCACCGTCGCCCTGTGGCTGCGCTATAAGCAGCGGCTCTACCACTCCCGGCCTTTCCTGTGGTTTGCCCTACTGATGGGACCATCGGGATTAATTGCCATTCTCGCCGGATGGGTGACGACCGAAGTGGGCCGTCAGCCGTGGGTCGTCTACGGTCTGCAACGTACCAAAGATGCGGTATCGGCCCATGGCGATCTGCATATGAGCGTCAGCCTGCTGGCCTTTATTGTGGTCTACACCTCGGTGTTTGGCGTCGGCTACAGCTACATGGTGCGCCTGATTAAAAAGGGTCCGCAGGAAGAAGAGACCTTCCCGACCGAAAACGATGGTCGCCCGGCGCGCCCGCTCTCGGCAGCAAACGCTGAATTTACTACCAAGGAGACACCATAATGGGTATCGATCTCTCCCTGATCTGGTTTGTGATAATCGTCTTCGCCACCCTGATGTACATCGTGATGGACGGGTTTGATTTGGGTATTGGCATTCTGTTTCCCGCCATCCAGGACGCGGACGACCGGGATGTGATGGTCAACAGCGTCGCCCCGGTGTGGGACGGGAACGAAACCTGGCTGGTGCTGGGGGGAGCGGCACTGTTTGGCGCGTTTCCGCTGGCTTATGCGGTGATCATCGATGCCCTGACCATCCCGCTGACCTTAATGCTGATTGGGCTGATTTTCCGCGGCGTGGCCTTTGAGTTCCGCTTTAAGGCCACACCCGCGCACCGGCCCTTCTGGGATAAGGCCTTTATCGGCGGCTCGGTACTGGCCACCTTTACCCAGGGCATGGTGGTGGGAGCGGTGATCAACGGCTTTACGGTCAGCGGACGCGCCTTTGCCGGCGGTCCGTTCGACTGGTTCACGCCGTTCAACCTGTTCTGCGGTCTGGGGCTGGTGGTGGCCTATGCCTTTTTAGGCGCCACATGGCTGGTGATGAAAAGCGAAAACCCGCTGCAGGGGCGGATGCGGCAGGTATCGAAACGTCTGTTGCTGGCGCTGTTGGGGATTATCGCGGCGATCAGCATCTGGACGCCGCTCTCCCAGCCCGCCATTGCCGACCGCTGGTTTAGCCTGCCGAACCTCTTCTTCCTGCTGCCGGTTCCGGCGCTGGTGGTGGTGCTGGGCCTGTGGCAGTGGCGCAGCCTCAGTAACCCGCGCAGCCACCATCTGCCGTTCGTGTTGACCCTCGGGTTAATCTTTCTCGGCTTTAGCGGGCTGGGGATCAGCATCTGGCCACATATCATTCCGCCGTCGATTACCCTGTGGCAGGCTGCGGCACCTCCGCAGAGCCAGGGCTTTATGTTAGTGGGGGCGTTATTCATTATCCCGATCATCCTTGTCTACACTTTCTGGAGCTATTACGTGTTTCGCGGCAAAGTCCAGCCTGGGGAGGGCTATCACTGATGAATCAACCTGTCTGGAAACGTCTGATGTGGATGGTGATTATCTGGGGCGGGAGCGTGCTGGCGCTGACGCTGGTCGGGATGTTCTTCCGCGTGCTGATGACCGCAGCGGGGTTCAAGGCGCATTAATCATGAGTTACTTACCCATAAAGCAATAAAGAAATTCAAGGATAATAAATAACTTACAGCGTTTCCCTGGTCCGGCTGAAAATCGCTGAGGCGTTGACCGCAGGCCGGGGCGAGGCGCATGGATGCGCCGAGAGGGCGTGACCTACAGGGATGTAGGATCACGCCCGACCCGATAGCCGAAGGGAATAAGGCGAAGGCACCGCGAAGCGGCGATTTTCTTTGCCGGGAGCCGGGATTGCTAAGGGGGCGGCGGCGAGCCCCCTTAGCACGTTCACCGGTTCTGTAGTGACAAAAAAGCAAGGACCGTAAGGTGAACGGAACCACCTCTACAGCCGCATGTTTCCCCTCACCCTAACCCTCTCCCCATAGGGGAGAGGGAATAGTCCGGTGCGCCATTCACCGACATAATCTGACAAAACCTTTTCGCGCCTTTGAAGATCCTAATAATAACCTAACTGAACTATCGGCATGATGGCCGCTCAACGTAACCGGGTGGTGGCAGAATGTTTACAAGAGCGTTATCAATAGTGTTACTGACCTGTGCGTTATTTTCCGGTCAGCTGATGGCAGGACATAAGGGACATGAGTTTTTTTGGGTGAAGAACGTGGATCAGCAGTTACGTCATGAAGCAGATAGCGATGAGCTGCGTGCGGTGGCAGAGGATTCAGCAGAAGGTTTGCGCGAACACCACCACTGGCAGAAGTCGCGCAAACCGGATACTCACTTTCGTTAATTAACTGCTTTTACGCTTCGGCAGCGTTTTCAGCAGATCGTCAGGGCTGACCGATGCCACAATGCTGCCCGGCTGCGGCATTTTGAAGATGTGGTTTTTCATCTTGCCGATAACGTGCATTTCGCACGGACGGCAGTCGAACTTCAGGGTTAACACTTCATCGCCATTCACCAGCTGCATCGGGGTGGCCTTCCAGCTCTTGATGCTGCCCTTCGCCTGCTTCGGACAGAGGTTAAAGGCGAAGCGCAGACAGTGCTTGGTGATCATCACCGGCACGTCGCCCTTCTCTTCGTGCGCTTCATAGGCGACATCGATCAGCTCAACGCCATAGCGCTGATAGAAGGCCCGCGCTTTATGGTTGTAGACGTTCGCCAGAAATGAGAGGTGCGTTTCCGGGTAGACCGGCGGCGGTACAGAGACCGCTTTGCGGCTGCCGCGTGGGTAATTCGCCAGACGGGCTTCGTCGAGCATCCCGGCGGTTTCACGGCGGAACTGGTTCAGCAGGCTGTTCGGAATAAACAGCGCATCCGCCAGATTGACCTGAATGTCCCGGGCGTAATAGATCGTCTGACCCAGTTTTGCCACCCCGTCTTTCAAACTGTTCAGCGCTTTTTCGGCGTTGTTAGCTATCTCAAACATCCCGTCCAGGGTATGAGTCACGCTGATGCCATCTTCGCAGGTCATGGTGAGGATCAGCTGCTCTTCCCAGCCGCCCAGCTCGATATCCACCGCGATACGACGCTCGCTGGAGGTTTTCATCAGCGCCTGCTGCCAGTTATGGTCGAGGTTGCGGTTCAGTGCGGCATTTGGGCGTGCTTTATACATGTCGGCGGGCATTTCGTTCGGCCAGACGCGATAGCGGTTTTCGCCGGTTTTCTCTACCGTATTGGCGCGAAAGCCCACCACTTCACGTTTAATCATCACGTTCAGGCCATCGCCGTTCGCCAGCGGTTCGGTCACTTCCACGTCGAGATACTCTTTCGTCACCTTGAGCACTTCCCCTACCGGCAGGCCGATAAATTTCGGGGAGTCGAAGGCGCCGATGTCATCTTTACGTGCATTCACAAAGTAGTCGGTGCTGCCGCGGTGGAAGGTCTTGTCGGTGGACGGAATAAAGAAGTGCTCGGTGCGCCCGGCTGAGCTGCGCGCCAGACCGCCGCGATCCTCGATAATGGCATCCAGCATCTGACGATAGTGGGCGGTAATGTTCTTCACGTAACTCATGTCTTTGTAGCGCCCTTCAATCTTGAAGGATTGCACGCCCGCATCGATCAGCGCGCCAAGGTTGGCGGTCTGGTCGTTGTCTTTCATCGACAGAAGGTGTTTATCGAAGGCCACCACGCGGCCCTGATCGTCTTTCAGGGTGTACGGCAGACGGCAGGCCTGAGAACAGTCGCCACGGTTGGCGCTGCGCCCGGTCTGGGCATGGGAGATATTGCACTGTCCGGAGTAGGCCACGCACAGGGCGCCGTGGATAAAGAACTCAATGGTCGCGTCGGTCGCCTGGCGAATATCGCGGATCTGATTGAGGTTCAGCTCGCGGGCCAGCACGATCTGGGTAAATCCGGCATCCGAGAGGAACTTCGCTTTCTCCACGCTGCGGATATCGCACTGGGTACTGGCGTGCAGCTCAATCGGCGGGATATCCATTTCGAGGACACCCATATCCTGGACGATCAGCGCATCAACGCCGGTCTGGTACAGATCGGTAATCAGACGCTGCGCCGGCTCCAGTTCATCATCATGAAGAATGGTGTTCAGGGTCACGAACACCTTCGCCCCGAAACGGTGGGCGAACGGCACCAGGTCGGCGATATCGCGCAGGCTGTTGCTGGCATTATGGCGGGCGCCAAATCCAGGGCCGCCGATATAGACCGCATCGGCACCGTGAAGGATCGCTTCACGGGCAATGGCGGCGTCACGAGCCGGGCTTAAGAGTTCAAGATGATGGGATGGCAGGCGCATACTTCGTCGTTATCCGTTATGGTCAAAATGGCGGCTATTGTAGTCAGAAGTATGGGCCAGTGAAACAGTTTTGCGCACCTTTAGCGGGGATAATGGATCAGCGAGTGAAAGTGCACCGTCTGGCCGCTGCGGTTGCGGTAGGCGTGCGGTTTATCTCCGGCAAAACGCAGGCCGGTATCCGGGACCAGCGTCTGCCAGATACCCTCGATCTGCATCTCCAGCTCACCGCTGATCACCACCACGTGCTCAACCACTCCGGCTTCGTGCGGCGTGGATTCACTGAGCGCCCCCGGCGCGAGGGTAATCGAGAAGTGGTCATACTTCAGGGTGTCGTCCCAGGGGAACAGCGGTTTGACCACCATCGCCTGCTGCTGCGGGTCAAACACCGGCGGGTTCTCCGCTTCGGGGCTGATAAAGGTGGAGAACGGCACGTTCAGTCCGGTAGCGATCTTCCACAGCGTCGAGACCGTCGGGCTGGATTCGTTGCGTTCCACCTGGCCGAGCATCGCTTTCGACACCCCGGTCTCTTCAGCCAGCTTCGACAGGCTCCAGCCGCGGGCCTGACGCAGCGTTTTCAGTGTGATGGCAAGATGTTGTGTGATGTCCATGGTCCCTCCCGTTGCCGCGAGTGTAGCACTTGTATGCTATAACGCACAGTGATACATTTGCGGCTGTTATAACGCACAACGGAGTTCCCATGCGCCCATCCTCGCTCACCTTTCCCACCCTGTTATCCGGTTTTGTTGCCGTTCTGGTGGGCTATGCCAGCTCTGCGGCCATCATCTGGCAGGCCGCGGCGGCGGCAGGCGCAACGGCACCGCAGATTGCCGGCTGGATGACGTCGCTGGGGATCGGCATGGGGATCAGCACCCTGGCGCTGTCGTGGTGGTATAAAGCGCCAGTGCTCACCGCCTGGTCGACGCCCGGTGCCGCCCTGCTGGCGACCAGCTTGCAGGGGGTAACACTCTCAGAGACCATCGGCATCTTTATCTTTGCCAATGCCCTGATCCTGATTTGCGGCATCAGCGGCCTGTTCGCCCGCCTGATGAAGATTATCCCCCATTCGCTGGCGGCGGCGATGCTGGCGGGCGTCCTGCTGCGCTTTGGTTTGCAGGCCTTCAGCAACCTCGAGGGGCATCTGCTGCTGTGCGGCAGCATGCTGCTGGCCTGGCTGGTGACCAAAGCCTTTGCGCCGCGCTATGCGATCGTCGCAACCCTTCTGGTGGGAGGCGCGGTGGCGGCGCTGAAAGGTGACGTTGTCACCGAGCAGCTCAGCTTCGCGGTGGTGATGCCCGAATTTATCGCCCCAACCTTTGATATGACCACGCTTGTAAGTATCGGTCTGCCCTTCTTCCTGGTCACTATGGCCTCGCAGAATGCGCCGGGGTTCGCGACGCTTCAAGCCTCCGGTTATCCGGTAGCGGTATCGCCGCTGATGGTCTTTACCGGAGGGCTGGCGCTGCTGCTGTCGCCGTTCGGGGTCTACTCGATCTGCATTGCGGCGATCACCGCCGCCATCTGCCAGAGCCCGGATGCGCACCCGGATGCCAGCAAGCGCTGGCTGGCCGCGGCGGCGGCAGGCGTCTTTTATCTGCTGGCAGGGATTTTCGGCGGTTCGATTAGCGGGCTGATGGCGGCCCTGCCGTTAAGCTGGATCCAGACCCTGGCAGGGCTGGCGCTGCTGGGCACCATCGGCGGTAGCCTGCATCAGGCGCTGCACAATGAAGCTGAACGCGATGCGGCTATCGTGACGTTTCTGCTCACCGCCAGCGGCGCGACGCTTGCCGGGATCGGCTCGGCGTTCTGGGGATTAGTGGCGGGTGGCGTCTGCTATGCCCTGTTGTTACGCACCCGACGCGCGTAGCTGGGACGGCGTCAGCCCGGTGGCGACGCGAAAGCGGTTGCTGAAGTGGCTGGCGGAGCTGAATCCGCACGCCAGGGCGATCTCGGTCAGCGGCTGGCGGGTGTAGCGCACCAGGGTTTTGGCCTTCTCCATCCGCCGCTGCATGACATACTGGTGGGGTGCCATCTGCATCGACTGCCGGAACATGCGGGCAAAATGAAACTCGCTTAAGCTCGCCTGACCAGCCAGATCCGCCAGCGTCAGCGGCTGGGCCAGATTCTCTTCGATAAACCCGAGCACGTTGCGCAGCACAAAAGGCGACAGGCCGCCCGTGACCGTTGGCAGCGTCCACTGCACGTTGCTGTACCGCTGCACCAGATGGGTCAGCAATAGCGTGGAGGCGGTGCTCAGCGTGAGCTGATTGGCAGGCTGCTGCCAGTCGCAGCCGAGGATAAAATGGCGGTACAGGGCGGTAATGCTGGCATCATCGCCGAACAGATTTTCGTCGAGGGTGAAGCTGTAAGGGCTTTTGTCCCAGATCTGCTCCCCGACGTTGCGCAGATGATCGTCGGTACAGTAGAGGTGGATAAACGACAGATCGTCGCGAATATCCCAGCTGGACTCGCTCTCTTTCGGCATCAGACAGAAACGGTCCGGGCCGCCGCCGTTTTTCCAGCCCGCAGAGGTTTTGTGATAACTCTCGTAGCCGTCGGCGATATAGAGACTCAGGGTATGGTGATCGCAATATTGCGTGATGGTGTCGCGTTTATTTGACCAGGCCGCCAGCTGGATACCCGAATTCAGCGCCACGGCATTGTGCAATACCGCTTTATGCTTGCGCAGATTTTCAAAGGCACCGTACATCTCAGCCATCGCAACTCACACCCTGATACATAAGAACCATTGAGTCTAAAAAGATCTTCCCTTCAGTGCCAGCCCTGTTGACTCCCCGGCGGGAAAAAAGCGCAAGAATATGCAAGTCCGGCGCAAGTCTGTGAAAGAAGGCCGTTCTCTCTGCCGCCATACTGACTCCAGACTTTGCTGATAAGAGAAAAAACGATGAACGCATTACTGTACGCGCTGGTAGTTGTTATCTGGGGAACGACGTGGATTGCCATCTTCTTACAACAGGGGCCGGTGCCCGCCCCGGTCTCGATTTTCTGGCGCTTTGCCGTCGCCACCGCCACCATCATGACAGTGCTGTTAATCCTGCGCCGTCTGCGCCCGCTGGCCTTGCGCGACCACCTGTTTTGCGCCCTGCAGGGCTGCTGCGTGTTCTGCTTTAATTTCTGGTGCTTTTATACCGCCGCGGGGTATATCAACACCGGCCTCGAATCGGTGATTTTTTCGATGGCGGTGCTGTATAACGCCCTGAACAGCTTCCTGTTCTTTGGCCAGCGCCCGCCGACGCGTTTTTATCTGGCGGCGGCGCTGGGACTGCTCGGCATTATTACCCTGTTCTGGAACGACCTGTTAGCCAGCGGCTGGAGCGCCGGTCTGCTGTTCGGCATTGCCCTGTCGGCGCTGGGCACTTACGGCTTCTCACTCGGGAATATGATCAGTCTGCGCCACCAGCGCAACGGGCTGGAGACCATGACCACCAACGCCTGGGCGATGCTGTACGGCACCCTGGTGATGGGGGCGATTGCACTGATCCGTGGGGATGACTTTACGCCGGTCTGGTCGGTGAGCTATATGGGCGCCCTGCTCTATCTGGCGCTGTTTGGCTCGGTGATTGCCTTTGGCGCTTACTTCACGTTGGTCGGACGAATTGGCGCGGGCAAAGCGGCATACAGCACCTTGCTGTTCCCGCTGGTGGCGCTCTCGTTCTCGACGGTGTACGAAGGGTACGTCTGGCACAGCAACGGGATTGCGGGGCTTCTGCTGATCTTAACCGGGAATCTGGTGATGTTTGCCCGGCCGGAGAACTGGTTTAAGCGGCTGCGAATGGCGTAAAAAAAACCGGCCTGCGCGATGCAGGCCGGTCTGTTGTGATTATTTTGCTGCGGTTTTATTGACATCAAACATGGTGGCATCAGTCGCCATGTCATCAACAACCTGCTTCAGCGTCGCGAAGGTCATTGGCGTATTTTCGTTATTCAGCTCTTTCCCTTCACCCTTACGGACCACTTTAATGACCGGCTTGTTGGTCTTAGAGTCAATCAGCTCACCTTCAAAGAACAGATGGGTATCCATGGTACGGTGACCGGTTGCCATTTGCGTGCCGGCTACGACCAGCGCCACAGGGACAACTTCATAGAACTGCAGGCCTTCTTTCTGCGAGCTCACACCGGTGATGGCACCGCGGAAGATCAGGCTGCGTGAGCCTGGCGTGGTCACAATCGGCTTACGCTGACCGATTGCGGTCTTCATTTTGGTGTTGGTGTAATTTAACAGTTCATCCAGCGTGCGTTGACCGATCTGGGTGGTTGGCTTTGGCGTTGGATAATAGGTGATATTGTTCCAGATAATGCTGTCGTAGTTTGATTCGTTATAAGACGGATCAACCCAGCGCAGCGTCGGTTTACCGGAAGCAGAGGTGGTTTGCTGGAGCCCGGAGTAGTCTTTTAAAAAACCTGAATATTGTTCAGGCGCAGCCACTTTTGACGCACAGCCAGCAAGAAGCAACAGGCCGGAGAGCGCGGCAACTTTAAATAAAGTATTAGTACGCATAGTGGGTGTATCCCTGTTAAGTGCAAATATGCACTTGAAGTTATAGCAAAAGCTGGCTGAAAAAGAAGTGACAAAAAATGATGAAGACAGCACAAATTGAAAAAAAAGTGCCCGTCATAATGACGGGCTGAATTAAAGGTTTATTTTATATCCACTTGCCAGAATAAATGTTTACCAAACGGATCAATTTCGTAGCCGGTCACCTCTTTACGCACCGGCTCGAATATTGTTGAGTGCGCAATCATTACCGCAGGCATTTGATCGTGCATCATCTGCTGCGCCTGCTGATATAATGCTACGCGTTTATCGTGATCGGTAATAGATTTCGCTTCAGCAATAATTTTGTCGAATGGTTGATAACACCATTTGGCGGAATTGGAACCGCCGTTGGCCGAGGTGCAGGTAAACAGCGGGCCGAAGAAATTATCCGGGTCGCCGGTCGCCGTGGTCCAGCCCATGAGCGCCGCCTGATGTTCCCCGCCCTTCACCCGCTTGAGATATTCCCCCCACTCGTAGGTGACCACTTTGGTCTGCACGCCGATTTTTGCCCAGTCGGACTGGATCATCTCGGCCATCCGTTTGGCATTGGGGTTATACGGACGCTGCACCGGCATGGCCCACAGGTCAATGGTCATCCCGTTGGCAAACCCGGCCTCCTTCAACAGCGCTTTGGCTTTATCCGGATCGTAATCGTAGTCCTTCAGCGAACTGTCTGCGCTCCAGACACCCGGCGGCAGCAGGTTTTTGGCGGCGGTGCCGGTGCCCTGGAAGACAGCCTCGATAATGGCCGGTTTGTTGATCGCCATCGCCAGCGCCTGGCGTACCTTGACGTTATCCAGCGGCGGCTTTTGCGTGTTAAATGCCAGGAAACCGGTATTCAGCCCCGCCTTGCTCATCAGGTTGATGTCTTTATTTTCCTTCATCCGCGGCAGATCGGCGGGGTTCGGGAATGGCATCACCTGACACTCGTTTTTCTCCAGCTTGGCGAGACGCACCGAGGCATCCGGAACGATGGTAAACACCAGCCGATCCAGCTTCGCCTTACCCTGCCAGTACTCCGGGAAGGCGGTGTAGAGGATCCGCGAGTCCTTCTGGTATTTCGCCAGCTTAAACGGCCCGGTGCCGATAGGCTCCATATCCACCTTCTCCGGGGTGCCCGCTTTCAGCATCGCATCGGCATATTCGGCAGAGAGAATCGAGGCGAAATACCAGCCAAGGTCAGCCACGAACGGCGCTTCCGGGTGGGCCAGGGTGAAGCGCACCGTATGGTCGTCGACTTTGTCGATGGCGGTGATCAGCTTGCCAAACTCCAGGCTCTCGAAGTTGGAGTAGTTGCCGTTGGAGACGTTGTGATACGGATGATTAGCGTCTTTCTGCCGCATAAACGAGAAGATCACATCATCCGCGTTAAAGTCTCGCGTCGGCGTGAACAGCTTGTTGCTCTGGAACTTAACGCCCTTGCGCAGATGGAAGGTATAGACCTTACCATCCTCGCTGACCTCCCAACTTTCGGCCAGGCTCGGCACCAGATCGGTCGTGCCCGGAGTAAAATCCACCAGCCGGTTGTACACCGGTACGGCGCTGGCATCCACGCTGGTGCCCGAGGTATAGAGTTGCGGGTTAAAGTTCTCCGGCGATCCTTCCGAACAATAGACCAGCGTTTTAGCGGCGACGGTGGAACTGACCGTCAGCGCGGCAAAGGTCAGTGCCAACGTTGTGAGGTTGCTTTTCATCGCGTTTTCCTGTCTTTTAATTTGACGGCTAATGAATTTTTGTCGTGCCAAACCATAAATATCATTAAAGTGATTGTGCAAACACCTGATAACACAAATAAAGAAGGATCAACCATGGCTCACGCGCTCGCCAGTCAATTAACCCAACGCTTCTTTCGCTATCTGGCTATCACCAGTCAGAGCGATCCGAAGGTGAAAACCTTGCCCTCCACACCCGGCCAGCACGAGATGGCTCGGGCACTGGCGATGGAGCTGCAAACGCTGGGTCTGGACGACATTGTGATCGACGAATTTGCCACCGTTACGGCGGTCAAAAAGGGCAACGTGCCCGGCGCGGCGCGGATCGGTTTTATCACCCATATCGATACCGTCGACGTGGGTTTGTCACCGGATATTTATCCGCAGATCCTCACCTTTACAGGCGATGATCTCTGCCTGAATGCCGAAAAAGATATCTGGCTGCGGGTCAGCGAGCACCCGGAAATTCTGGCCTACCCCAACGAAGCGATCATCTTCAGCGACGGCACCAGCGTGCTGGGTGCCGACAACAAAGCGGCGGTGACCGTGGTAATGACGGTGCTGGAAAACCTCACTGCAGAGCATCGGCATGGCGATATCGTGGTGGCCTTTGTGCCGGACGAAGAGATTGGTCTGTGCGGAGCGAAAGCGCTGGATCTGGCGCGTTTTGACGTCGATTTTGCCTGGACCATCGACTGCTGCGAGCTGGGAGAAATTGTTTATGAGAACTTCAACGCCGCGGCGGCAGAAATTCGCTTTACCGGCGTGACGGCGCACCCGATGTCGGCCAAAGGCGTGCTGGTGAACCCGCTGCTGATGGCCACCGACTACATCAGCCACTTCGATCGCCTGCAAACCCCGGAGCACACCGAAGGCCGCGAAGGCTATATCTGGTTTAACGGCATCCAGGCCGGGCAAAACGAGGCGGTGCTGAAAGCCAATATCCGTGATTTCGATCGCGACAGTTTCGCCGCCCGCAAGGCGCAGATTAGCGACGTAGCGGAGAAAATTGCCGCACAGCACCCTACCGCAAAGGTGAGCTGGCACATTGAAGATACCTACAGCAATATCAGCAACGCGGTGGGTGAAGACCGTCGCGCCATCGACCTGATGTTTGAGGCGATGGAGAGCTTAGGCATCACGCCGAAACCGACCCCGATGCGCGGCGGCACCGACGGCGCGGCCCTGTCAGCGAAGGGGCTGCTGACCCCGAACTTCTTCACCGGTGCCCATAACTTCCATTCGAAGTTTGAGTTTTTACCGCTGAAATCGTTCGAGGCCTCGTATAACACGGCGCTACAGCTCTGTTTGCTGGCGGCACGTTAAGCCGAAGATGGTTTAGTGCGGTCTGATGCCCTCACCCCAACCCTCTCCCACAGGGAGAGGGAGCAAACACTAAAAACGACAACCTCTGGTTGTCGTTTTGCTTTTACCTTCGAAGCGCCGCCGGGCAATGCACGTTAAGCCGGTTTGCGCGCCAGCAGCGTGGCGAAACGCAGTTTAATACGATTCCCCTGGGCGTCGGTGCGGTGTAATTCGCCGACGTCCTCGTTGTATTTCAGCTGTTCCCAGCCCGCATAGTAGCCGCTCAGCTCCCCGGTTTTAAACGCAAACGGGAAGCCGACGTTGCACGGATAATCTTCGGTATCCATCGCCGCGACAATCAGGTTATAGCCACCCGGTCTGGTGCAGCGCTGCATATTGTCGATCAGGCCAGGAATGGTTTCTGCCTGCAGGAACATCAGCACCACGGTCGAGAGGATAAAATCGTATTCGCCGTCAAAATGCAGGCTGTTGAGATCCTTAATCGCCGTCTGCAGGTTAGTGATGCCCTCTTTCGCCTTGATGCTCTCGATGTTATCGATGCTTGCCGCATTCTTATCCCAGGCGGTGACATCAAAGCCGTTCGCCGCCAGATAGAGGCTGTTGCGCCCGTTGCCGCAGCCGAGATCCAGGGTTTTGCCCGGTTTAACCATCCCTGCGCTATACACCACCTCAGAGTGGGTGCGGGTCATGCCATATTTTTCGGTGAAGTAGTTCTCATCAAACACAGTCATTCTCTTTCCTCAACTTGCATAAGCGTTGCTTTGTCTGCACGGACCAACAGTTTCCCCTGCATCAGCAGGATAAACGTGCGCACCAGTAATAGCGCAATGATGGCGTTGGTAAAAATAAATAGCGGGATGGCGATGGCGTGGAAAAAACCGGACGGGCTACTCTGCCCCAGATGCAGACCGGTGGTGGCCAGCGCCGAGACGCCGAACGAAAAGCTCCAGAACGACGCATTAAACGGCTGCGACAGATACCAGGGCATCAGGCGCAGGGTAAATAACAGCTGCAGCAGGCCGTAGCCAAACAGCATTTTGGCGAAGGTATCGGCTTCGCCGCCGTTGACGCTCAACCAGGCGCTACAGGCCACCAGCGCGGGCGCCAGCTGGATCCCAAGGGAGGTGCGCATCGCCGAAGGCAGTTCGCCTGCACTGCGCAGACGCTGCAAAATCACCGGCTCCAGGCTCAGCCAGGAGAAAACCCCGGCCCCAAGGAACACCAGCCCGGCATCGTGAAACCCGAGCGCCCCGCAGGCCATGGCGCTGATAAAATTATTCGCCACCGTCGGCAGATAGAGGCCCGGTGTAGTCGCCTCCTCCGGGTGTTTGCCGCGCCACAGTCCGGCAGACTGCCACGCCGCATAGCTCAGCTGCACCACCACCCCGACGGTGAACAGGGCCAACGCCAGCGGACGAAACCAGGGCACGAAGCCAATCGCCACCAGCATGGTGGTGGCCGGAAACAGGCTGACAAAGCTGCTCATCACCGGGTGGCGCATCTCCGCCAGCACGCTGCGCGGAAAACGTATCGCGCGGGTGAGAAACGCCGCGGTCAGCAGGAGCCACATCACCATCGCCAGCGTCACCAGGATCTCCCCCGGCCAACGCGTCACCGGCCAGAGGGTGCTGGCGTAACGCCAGGCAAAGCCCATACCGATGGTTCCCAGCACCATCCCGTAGTAACCCGCGGGTAAATTAAGAACGCGTTCAGTCGCTTGCGTTTTATACATAAATTTTAATCTATAAAATATATTTGAAATACTAGTTTAAGGTGTTTCATTTGCGGATGCCACTGTTTCGATCAAGCTAAAGTTTGCTACGTTTAGTGGAGACGACAACTGCGGGCACAGTGATGAAAAAATATCGACTTAGTGATGAAAGCCGTTTGCACCACTGGCAGGACGGTGAGACAAAAACAGCGGTAAAAGTGCGCCAGATTATCGCCGAACGTGATTTCAGCGATGTGAAATCAGGCACCCGGGGTGGCTGGATCGATGACGAATCGGCCCTGTCTCACGAGCACGACTGCTGGATCTACGATGAGAACAGCGTGGTCTTCGCCGGCGCGCAGGTCAGCGGCAACGCGCGGATCACCCAGCCTTGCGTCATCAGCCATCAGGTTTCCATTGGCGATAACGTCTGGGTGGATGGGGCTGAGATCGGCTATGGAGCTCGCTTAAGTGACAACGTCACGGTGCAGTCTTCAGTGGTGCGCGGGGAATGTCATCTGTTCGACAACGCCCGCATTCTGCATAACAGCATGGTGATTGCCGCCAAAGGCCTGACCCCGGACCCGCATCAGATCCTGCGCATTTTCGGCGAGGCCACCGTTAGCCAGTCGCGGGTGGTGCATCAGGCGCAGATCTACGGCAATGCCATCGTCAGTTATGCCTTTGTCGAGCATCGTGCCGAAGTGTTTGAGAACGCGCTGCTCGAGGGCAACGAGGTGAATAACGTCTGGGTGTGCGACTGCGCCAAAGTGTACGGCAACGCCCGCCTGCTCGCCGGGCTGGAAGAGGATGCCATCCCAACCCTGCGTTACAGCTCCCAGGTGGCGGAAAACGCGCTGGTCGAGGGTAACTGCGTGATCAAACATCACGTCCTGATTGGTGGCAACGCCTGGCTGCGCGGCGGGCCGATCCTGATTGACGATAAAGTGGTGATCCAGGGTCGGGCGCGCATTCACGGAGAAGTGCTGATCGAGCATCATATTGAAATTACCGATGACGCGGTGATTGAAGCGTCACACGGAGACGTGATTCACCTGCGCGGCGAGAAGATGATTAACGGCGCGCAGCACATCACGCGCACGCCGTTGCTCGGGGCATTATGAGGTGCAGATCCGGGCGTAGATATTCTGGTCGTCATAGCGCCCGTTGAGGAACTCGGCCTCTTTCAGGCACCCTTCCAGCAGGAAGCCGTTGCGCAGCGCCACCTGGTTACTGGCGGGGTTGTCGACCCGGCACTTGATCACAAAGCGGCGGATCTCGCCGCGTCTGGCGTAGTGGCGGATAAACGCCTCCAGCGCCTGAGATAAAATCCCCTGCCCCTGATGCGCTTCATCCAGCCAGTAGCCGATATAACCCGTTTTGTTCAGCGGCTCGATGGAATTGAACGACAGCACGCCTGCCAGGACGTTATCCCTGAAGATAAGGAACATTTTGGCGTAACCGCGCTGATGCAGCATCTGGTTGCTGAGGATGTTCTGGCGGGTGTCCTCTTCTGAGCCCACAAACTGCGGCCAGTTGAGATAGTCCTGCAGATACGCCCGGTTTTTGACCACCAGATCGTGCAGCTCGGTGGTGTAACGCTCATCGGTGGCGCGCAGTTCGAGATGCGCATTGACGGGGATAATTTCTTCGGTTGTGGTGGTCATTGTGCATCCTGTGCAATGCCGGGCGGCGCATGCGCTTGCCCGGCCTACGGTTTGTGCCTGTTGCCTTAACGCATTACCCGGTCATCAACGTACTGGCGTTTATCCGCTGCGGGTGGGAAGTAGTGATACAGCCAGGTTTCGCTGATCGCCTCGCCCTGGCAGCGCAGGAACATGCGCATGTCCACGGTATCGGTGGAGTCGCTGGTCGGGTACCAGTCAAACAGGATGCGATACCCGTCGAACGGCTCCACGTAGAGGATCTCAATCTGCTTCGCTTCCCCACTGGAGAGGGTGATCACCGGCTCGATCCCTTTCGGTGCAGCCGCCTTCAGATCGCCACCAACAAAATCGACCGCGAAACGGCGCGACCACACTTTCGGGAAGTGCTCGCCCGGGGCCCAGCCTTCCGGGAAGCCGCCCATCCCGGTGCGGGTCGCCATCACGTTGGCCAGCGGAGAACGGACCGGCGGTTTGGCGCTCCAGTAGAGACGATACTGGAAGTCCAGCTTATCTCCCGCTTTCACCGGTTTTTCCGGCTGCCAGAAGCAGACCACGTTATCCAGGGTTTCACCGGTGGTCGGGATCTCCATCAGCGACACGGTGCCTTTGCCCCACTGGTTACGCGGTTCGACCCACAGGCTTGGGCGTTTGTTGTACCAGCCCATAATGTCCTGATAATGCGAGAAATCACGATCAAGCTGTAACAGACCAAACCCTTTCGGGTTCTTGTCGGTATAGGCGTTGAACTGCAGCTTCTGCGGGTTATTCAGCGGACGGCAGATCCACTCCCCGTTGCCGCGCCACATCGCCAGACGATCGGAATCGTGGATCTGCGGGTGTATGGTGTCGCACATGCGGCGCTCGTTGTTGCCGCAGGCGAACATGCTGGTCATCGGCGAAATGCCCAGCTGCTGAATGTCCTTGCGGGCATACAGATGGTTTTCGACATCCATGATCACCTGGGTCTTCTCGCAGTGGATCACGAACTTATAGGCCCCGGTGATGCTCGGACTGTCGAGCAGGGTATAGACCGTAAAGGTGGTCGCGCCCGGTTTGACGGTTTCAAACCAGAACGAGGTAAAGTCCGGGAACTCTTCTTGCGTATCGGCGTAGGTGTTCAGCGCCAGGCCACGCGCCGAGAGGCCGTACTGGTAAGTATCATCCACCGCTCGGAAGTAGCTGGCACCGAGGAAGGAGACGATATCGCGACGCGCCAGCTCCGGAGATTTAAAGGCGCGGAAACCGGCAAAGCCTAAATCGCTCTGGCCTTCCAGCTGTTTAGTGTCGACGCCCGCGTCATGGTAGTTGAACAGCTCCGGGCGGAAGTGAATCTCACGCGCCTGGGCGCTCTGGCTGTCCAGAGAGAACATGCGCACCCGGCGGCGGAAGCCCATCCCGACGTGGAAGAACTGCACGTCGAGCTGGCGGTTTTCGATGTTATTCCACAGCGACTGCTTCGCATCGTACTGGATGCTGTTATAGGCCTGCGGCGTCAGCGTCGCTAAGGTATCCGGCAGCGGACGCGGCGCACCGCCCCACGGTGTTTGCGCCAGGTCGTGCGCCATGGACTGCAGCACGGAAAAGTCGAAACGACGGCTCGTACCGTCCGCAATATCCGATTCAGCCGCACTGGCCGCCCGGGAAAAGAGCGCGGCGAGTCCGGAAGTCCCGCTCAGTGCGGCAACGGCCATTGAGCCTTTTAAAAAACGTCTGCGATTCATGCCTGGGAAAACGTCCTTATGGTCGTGGGGAGTGGGTTTCGCATCGGCGAAACAACGGCAAGAAAGAACATCATTAAGAGGGCACAGCCTAAACAAAAACGGTTAAGAATCCAATTATTGACAGGCGAGAATCTGCGCAAAGGGAGAAAGATTTTTCTGTCGAGGAGAATTGCCCGAAACGGAGGTAAAGAAAAGTATAAAAAAGCCCCTGCCGGACATCAACGCCAGGGGCTAAACGGCTAAATTGTTGTTATTTTACGCTGACATCGATACCCGGGAAGTACTTCTTCGCCAGCTTATCGATAGTGCCGTCAGCGCGGACTTTATCAATGGCGGCATCAAGCTGCTTCTTAGTGGCCTCATCGCCTTTACGCAGACCATAACCGATCCCACTTCCGAGAATAGTGTCATCCGCCACCGGCTTGCCGATAAAGCCGAAGCCTTTCCCCTGCGGCTTGCTGAGGAATCCTGCCTGCCCGGCGGCAGACATCACCAGCGAGGCGTCAATACGCCCGTTCAGTAGGTCGCCCCAGGCCATGTTCTGATCTTTATAGGACACCACGGTAACGCCCTGCTTTTCCCAGTGCTCCTTGGCGTAGGTCTCCTGAATGGAACCCTGCAACACGCCAATGGTCTTGCCTTTCAGCCCTTCCGGGGTGGCATCGACCGCGGTGCCGGTCTTGCCCACCAGTTGGGAAGGAATACGATAGATCGGCTGGGTAAAGTCGATGCTCTGACGACGCTGGTCGGTGATGTTCATCGCCGAGTTGATAGCATCGAATTTCTTGGCCACCAGCCCCGGGATCAGCGCGTCAAACGAGGTCTCCACCCAGCTGCATTTCAGGGCGGCGGCGGCGCAAATGGCGTTCCCGAGCTCAATATCAAACCCTTCCAGCTCACCCGAGGCGTTACGGCTCTCAAACGGCGGATACTCGGCTTCTACGCCATAACGTAATTCTGTTGCGGCGATGGAAGAGAACGAACACAGCAATCCCAGGCCGACAACGAAGGCTTTTAATTTCATGACTGAACTCCTTAGCGTGGTGTTACCCGACACAGGGCCTGCGCACCTGCCCGTAATGTTGCCTCATCTTTCGCAAAAGAGAGGCGGATTAATTTGTTATCTGTCCCGTCGGTGTAAAACGCCGACAGCGGAATGGTGGCAACGCCGTGGTCAACAATCAGCCGTTTCACCATCTCGCTGTCGCGCTCGTCGCTGAAGTGGCTGTAATCCGCCAGCAGGAAGAACGAGCCAGCGCTCGGCAGCAGACGGAAGGGTGAATCCGCCATCAGGTTAACCAGCAGATCGCGTTTACGCTGGTAAAACGCCGCCAGCGAAAGCCAGGTTTGCGGGTCGGCCATATGCTCAGCAAAAGCGTACTGCATTGGCGTATCGGCTGAAAACATTAAAAACTGATGGATCTTGCAGATCTCGTCCATCAGCTCCGCCGGAGCGACACAGTAGCCAACGCGCCAGCCGGTAACGTGATAGGTTTTGCCAAACGACGAGACGATCACGCTGCGCTCCGCCAGCCCGGGATGGGTCGCCATGCCGTGATGCGGCACGTCGTCAAACACCACGTGCTCGTACACTTCGTCAGAGAGAATGATGATATCGGTGTTGCGGGTAATGGCCGCCAGCTGTTGCAGATCCTCGGCAGAGAAGACCTGTCCGCTCGGGTTATGCGGCGTGTTGATGATGATCATCCGCGTGCGCGAGGTAATGGCGGCGCGGACTTCATCCCAGTTCACCGCGAAATCCGGCACCGTCAGCTTGATGGCGACCGGGGTCGCGCCCTGCAGACGCACAATCGGCGCATAGCTGTCGAACGAAGGTTCAAAGTAGATCACCTCGTCGCCGGGATGCACCAGCCCGCTGATGGCGGAGTAAAGCCCTTCGCTGGCGCTGGCGGTGATCAACACTTCGCTGGCGGGATCGTATTGCGTGCCATACAGCGAGGCGATTTTATCGGCGATGCGCGCTTTCAGCGGTGCCAGCCCGGTCATCGACGCATACTGGTTATGGCCCGCCTGCATCGCCCGGTGGACACCGGCAATCAGCGCCGGATCGCATTCGAAGTTCGGCGCACCCTGGGAAAGGTTGATGGCATTGTGCTCAGCGGAGAGTTGACCGATAACGGTAAAAATGGTGGTGCCAACGTCCGGCAGTTTGGAACGGGGTTGTATCGGAGTACGCAGCGTCATCGGAAATTCCTCTGGTAGAGATTGCATAACTATTCAACCCGAAGGCTATTGTGGCGACAATCGAATTGTTGTCATAATAGCCATGACAAAAAATCATACCTGGAGGTTCTGTGTCGCGTCGCTCGTTCCCGCTTACCGCCGTTGAGGCCTTTATCGTCACCGCGCGGCATCTGAACCTGACCCATGCCGCTAAAGAGCTGTGCCTGACTCAGGGGGCGGTGAGCCGCAAGATTGCCGCCCTCGAAAGCTGGTTCGGCTTTCCGCTGTTTGAACGTCACGCCCGCGGGCTGCGCCTCTCCTCCCAGGGCAGCGCCCTGCTGCCGGATCTGCGCGCCTCGTATGAACAGATTCTGACGGTGGTGGATCAGGCCCGCGCCCAGCAAACCGTGGTGCGTCTTAAAGTCCCCACCTGCGCCATGCGCTGGCTGGTGCCGCGGTTGTTGCAGGTGGAGCGCGAGCAGCCTGAACTGCAGATCGCCCTGACCACCACCAACGAGCACAGCGTTAATTTCAAAACCGAATCCTATGATGCCGCCATCGTGTTTGGCACTCAGCTCAGCGCCGGGGATCTGCTGTTTGAGGAGGCGTTAACCCCGGTGTTAAGCCCCCTGCGCCAGGGCTCAGCGGTGGAGTCGCTCACCTTCCTGCACCCGACCCGGGATAAGACCGACTGGTCGCTGTGGCTGGAAAAACAGACCGCACAGCCGTCTGTCATGCACAAAAATCAACACTTCGACACTATGGATCTGGCAATCACTGCCGCCATTCAGGGGCTCGGAGTGGCGATTGCCGATGAGACGCTGGTGGCGGAAGACATCCGCGCCGGGCGGCTGGTGCGGCCTTACGCCAGCAGCGTCAGAACCGGGGCCAGCTACCGACTGGTGCTGCGGGAGTCGCGCGACAAAGCGGCCGGACTGGCCGCCTTTCGCGAGTGTCTGCTTAATCCAGGCTGACGTGGTGCTTCATCACCCGTTTAAACAGCACCATCCGGGCGCGCATAAAGCGGTTTTCAAGCTTAAATCCCGCATGTTTATTCACTCCGATGCGCAGCAGTACGTCCCGCCCGTGGTGACAGGCAGGCCAGCGCGTCGGGCCATCCAGGATGTCACACGTCTGGCTGGCATGGCGGGCGAAGTTAACCCAGTAATCGGCAACCTGGGCTGAGAACGCCAGATCGTTGTTATTCACGTAGTGCCGGGCGGGCTCGGCCAGGGTAAGCGTATCAAACACATACGGCACCTCATTGCCGTGCCATGCGCCGTTAACGTAGGTGGCGTGCTCGGCTTCGGCGACATAGTCAAACCAGTAGCGCCAGCACGGCTGCCCTACCCGCCGCTGGGCCTGCATCACCACAAACCCCAGGGTGGTGAAGGCCATATCCCGACACACCTGGCGCCCTAACTCGGTATCATCCTTAACCCCCGGATAGAGCAGCTTGATTAACCCCAGCCCCAGCCGCCGCTCCCGGCGCAGCTTCTGGATCTGCCCCGCGAGATCGATACCAAACACCGCCATCACGCTGGCTTCGTCGCTGTTGGAGCCCACCATGATCGGCACCGGATGGTGGCGGGCGGCGAAAAAGACCTCCAGCATCGGCTCGGGTAACACGCAATCCCCGACGATGGGCGCAGGTGCCACGTTCAGCGGGGCCGTCAGCGGCCAGAGCGCCTCTGGCGGGATCGCCCGCAGCTGCTCGGCGGTAGCGTTTTGCAGCCCAAAATGAGCCGCCAGCGCCTCGCCCTTTCTGAGCGCCTGCTCCCGGGGCGTATCCGGCAGAGTATATCCGCTCTGAACAATCGCCTTATGAAACAGCCCCTTTGCCAGCGGTGAGGCCAGCAGTGACAGCACGCTGCGCGCGCCGGCGGACTCGCCGAACAGGGTGATATTGTGCGGGTCACCGCCAAACCGGGCGATGTTGTCCCGCACCCACTCCAGGGCGGCGATCTGATCGAGCAGGGCAAAGTTATGCACCACCCGCTCCTCTTCCCCTTCCAGCGCCGGATGGGCAAAAAAGCCCAGATGGCCCAGCCGGTAGTTCAGCGTCACCACAATCACGCCGCGCTGTGCCAGAGCCTTCCCGTCATAGGGCGGCAACCCGCCCGCGCCAATGGTAAAGCCGCCCCCGTGCAGCCAGACCATCACCGGGAGGGGTTCCGGACGCTGAACCGGCGACCAGACGTTCAGGTAGAGGCAATCTTCCGAGAAACGCCCCGGATCGCCCCCGCCCAGCTGCTGGCAATACTCACTGCTCTGCCAGCTCGACGGTGAAAAGGCGGTGGCCTGACGCACCCCCTGCCAGCTTTCAACAGGCTGCGGCGAGCGCCAGCGCAACGCGCCCACCGGCGGCGCGGCGTAGGGAATGGCGCGCCAGTTCTGCACATCGCCATCCGTGATGCCGCTCAGCGCCCCCTGGCGCGTGGTAATTATCTGAGATGAGGCGTTTTCCATACTGACCTTACATTGCTGACTCATCCCCGCAGAGTACCGTTTTCAGAGCAAACCGCAACGCCGCTTGCTGCGCTCTTCAGCCTCCTGGTAGAGGGTGAACTCATCCAGCACCGGGCACCCCAGCGCCTCCTCAAAGGCATCGCGGCTGGCGTTGCCGTGGGTGCGGGCCTGGGTTTCATTCCCGAGGTTCGACTGAAAGATCCCGGCGGCGCTCACCGGAAGAAAATCTTCATAGGTGATGGGCTGGGCCACCACCCAGCCGCGCTCAATCAACGGCTGAGGATCGTCCCCAGGGCCAAAGGAGTGCCGGTGCGACTCGCCCGCCGGGGTCAGGCGATAGCGGAACCATGCCAGCCCCTGACGGCGCAGGAAGATGTCGCTGTCGGGAAAGGCCCGGAAGACCTCCTGGAGATGCAGCTGATGAGTCAGGTTATCCTTGCCGGTACCGGACTCGGCCAGCAGGCGATCGTACAGCTCGCGTCCTTTCGGGGTTAACGCCACGCCGCGCTGCTCGATCTCACCGAAGCGAGCGGTATGAGTTCCGCGATGTTCGCCTGCAAACAGAATCGGTTCCTCCAGCGCCTTAAAGCTGGTCTGACGCAGCAGAAGCGGCACCTCCCGACGCGGCGGCCCCTCAATCAGCATCTTCGGCTCAATGCCATACTCCGGCATCAGGGCCTGCACCCGGTCGATATCCAGGGTGCGCGGCGTCAGGTGGTTGATATGGCAGCCCGGGAAGCAGACCACGTCGGCAATCAGCCGGTGTTCGTTGTGCAGCGCCTGGTAAGTTTCGTGATCCACCGTGGCATGGCGGTGCCAGCGGAACGTCTCCAGCGCCTGCTGGACAAACTCCTCAGCCTGCGCCGGGGTGAATTCCCCTTCCGCCTCGTGCAGGGCAATCAGCTCCAGACAGCGGGGAGTGAAGATGTTGCGGCGGGCCAGAATCTCTGCCGCCTGCTCGCGCAGGGAAACGTTGTCGATCAGATCGAGGCGCAGCAGCGAGGTGAAAATTCGAAACGGGTTACGGCACAGGGCGGCATCGTCAACCGGACGAAACGCGGTGGAGTGGACCGGCACCCCGGCCTGGGAGAGATCGTAATAGCTGACCGGGAACATCCCCATAATGGCGAACATCCGCCGCAGGGTGGCCAGCTCCAGGGCCGTACCGACACGGATTGCCCCGTGGCGTTCGAGGTTGAGGCGAGCCAGTTCATCCGCGTTGGCCAGTTGCTCATGCAGTTTCGGGTTATTTTCCAGTACCGCCAGATTCACATCTGCGACCAGCTCCAGCAGCGTTCCGTATTGCGGAACTTCCTGCTGATACATTGCCGACATCGCCTGTGAAAAGTTCTCCCGAATATCATCAGCCGTGATGTTGTTCGCCATGATTTAATGCCTCCAGTGAATATTACCTGGAGTGTAGAGAAGGCCATTGCGGCTGGCGGGAAGAATTTACGATTTGTGATCCAGGTGGAGGGGTGCTCATTTCCTGACTAGCAGCGACGTTAAGCGATTCAGGCGTCTGCACAACTATTTCCGGACATATCCAAAAAATGCTTGTTACTCAATTAGATTGAATGTTAATAATATTTTGCTAGCAGGTTATCAAAATTAAACAACTTTACTTGTCACTTCGCTACCTCTGTTTTTAACATCGCCTATGGAAAAAAATGGTTTGTTTAGTCAGCGCATTCGTCTGCGCCATCTGCACACTTTTGTGGCCGTCGCTCAACAGGGAACGCTGGGGCGTGCGGCTGAGACGCTTAATCTGAGCCAGCCTGCGCTCTCCAAAACGCTGAACGAGCTGGAGCAGCTGACCGGTACCCGCCTGTTCGACCGGGGACGACTGGGTGCACAGCTGACGCTGGTGGGAGAGCAATTCCTGACCCACGCCGTTAAAGTGCTTGATGCCCTGAATACGGCGGGCCAGTCGCTGACGCGGCGTAACGACGTGCCGGGGGATGTGGTGCGCATTGGGGCTCTCCCTACCGCAGCGCTGGGCATTCTGCCTGCGGTTATCGGCCAGTTTCACAAGCAGCAGCGCAACATCACGCTGCAGGTGGCGACCATGAATAACACCATGCTGCTGGCGGGGCTCAAGTCCGGGGAGCTGGATCTGGGGATCGGCAGAATGTCGGACCCGGAGCTGATGAGCGGCCTCAACTATGAGCTGCTGTTCCTTGAATCCCTGAAGCTGGTGGTGCGCCCACGTCATCCGATCCTCAATGATACCGTGACCCTCAGCCGGGTGATGGAGTGGCCGGTAGTGGTCTCCCCAAAAGGCACCGTTCCGCGCCAGACCGCAGAAACACTACTGGAAACGCAGGGGTGTAAACTGCCGTCGGGCTGTATCGAAACCCTGTCGGCCTCCCTGTCGCGCCAGCTGACGGTCGATTTTGACTATGTCTGGTTCGTGCCTTCCGGCGCGGTGAAAGAGGATCTGCGCCAGGGCACGCTGGTGGCGCTGCCGGTAACCACCTCCAGCCCCGGCGAACCGATTGGGGTATTAACCCGCGTGGAGGCCCCACTCTCCACCGCCACCCAGACGCTGCTCAGCGCGATACGTAAATCCATGCCGGTGTGATCACACTTCCTCTATGCCCGTCTTGATGACGGGCTTTTTGTTTCCGTTACTCAAATAATGCGAAATCATTCATTAACAATTGCGCAAAACAATTTAACAGATTTATCATACCCGCCGATTTCACCAAATGGTTCATTCAAATAACGCAGCGGTGATCTCCAAGACGCTATAAAGGCGTTATGTCCGACTTTTTCATCATGGATCTTCTCTTCTGTTACCCATTTGGTTCAGATGCAATGCTGTCTGGCCAGCGAAGACAAGATTATTTCAGGAGACAGAAATGGCTTTAGGTAATTCGCTACGTGGGTTCCCCCGGATCCTGCTGTGGCTGCTGGTCGGTCTGATGGCACTCATCGGGCTGGCGGTCGGTGGGCTGGGCTTTAAGCTCGCCACCGTAGGGGGAAGCTGGTACTTCCTGATCATGGGCGTGGTGATGCTGATCGCCGCGTTCCTCATTGCGCGCCGTCGCGCCAGCGGCATCATCCTTTACGCGGTGGCGTTTATCGCCTCGCTGGTCTGGGCCGTGAGCGACGCGGGCTGGGATTTCTGGCCGCTGTTCTCGCGCCTGTTCACCTTTGCGGTGCTGGCCTTCCTCGCCGCCATCGTCTGGCCGTTCCTGCGTGGCGCAGATCAACCGGTTAACAAAGCCCCGGCGTTCACCATTGCTGCCGTGCTGGCGGTGGTGATGCTGGTGAGCATCGGCTGGATGTTTAAGCCGCAAACCCTGGTTGCCGCTAACGAACCCGTCCCGGTTAAACCGGTCGCCGAAGGTCAACAGCAGAAGAACTGGGCGCACTGGGGTAACACCACTCACGGCGACCGTTTTGCCGCGCTGGACCAGATTAACAAGCAGAACGTAAACGATCTGAAGGTGGCCTGGGTTGCCCATACCGGCGACATTCCGCAGAGCAACGGCTCCGGCGCGGAAGACCAGAACACCCCGCTGCAGATTGGCGATACGCTGTTTGTCTGTACCCCGTACAGCAAAGTGCTGGCGCTGGACGTGGACTCCGGGAAAGAGAAGTGGCGTTACGATTCGAAAGCCACTGCACCCAACTGGCAGCGCTGCCGTGGGCTGGGCTATTTTGAAGAGACCCCCAAGGTGACAACGTCACCGACAGAGACACAGCCTGCCGCCTGTGCGCGCCGTCTGTTCCTGCCGACCACCGATGCCCGTCTGATTGCACTTAACGCCGATAACGGTCAGCTGTGCGACGACTTTGGCGACCACGGCGTGGTTGACCTTGGCGTGGGCATGGGTGAAATCAAGCCTGGCTACTATCAGCAGACCTCCACCCCGCTGGTGGCGGGTAATGTGGTGGTCGTGGGTGGACGCGTGGCGGATAACTTCTCCACCGGTGAACCGCCGGGTGTGGTCCGTGCTTATGATGTGCATACCGGGAAACTGGCGTGGGCCTGGGATCCAGGCAACCCGAACCTCACCGGCCTGCCGCCGGAAGGCCAGACTTACACCCGCGGGACGCCGAACGTCTGGTCAGCGATGTCCTATGACGCGAAGCTAAACCTGATCTACCTCCCGACCGGTAACGCCACCCCAGACTTCTACGCGGGCGAACGTACCGAGCTGGACGATAAATACAGCTCCTCGATTGTGGCGGTGGATGCCGCAACCGGTCAGGTCCGCTGGCATTTCCAGACCACCCACCACGATCTGTGGGATTTCGACCTGCCTTCTCAGCCGCTGCTGTACGATCTGCCGGATGATAAAGGCGGCTCAACCCCGGTGCTGGTGCAGACCAGCAAGCAGGGCATGATCTTTATGCTCAACCGCGAAACCGGCGAGCCGGTGGCGAAAGTGGAAGAGCGTCCGGTGCCTGCCGGGAATGTCGAGGGCGAGCGTTATTCCCCTACCCAGCCGTACTCGGTGGGCATGCCAATGATTGGCAACCAGACCCTGCACGAGTCGGATATGTGGGGCGCGACGCCGGTTGACCTGCTGCTGTGCCGCATCCAGTTTAAAGAGATGCGCCATCAGGGCGTCTATACCCCGCCGGGTCTGGATCGCTCCCTGCAGTTCCCGGGCTCGCTGGGCGGGATGAACTGGGGCAGCGTGTCGGTGGACCCGAATAATAGCCTGATGTTCGTCAACGATATGCGTCTGGGGCTGGCGAACTACATGGTGCCGCGCGCCAATGTGGCTAAAAACGCCAGCGGGATTGAGATGGGGATCGTCCCGATGGACGGTACACCGTTTGGCGCCATGCGTGAGCGTTTCCTGTCGCCGCTGGGCATTCCGTGCCAGAAACCGCCGTTCGGCACTATGTCTGCGGTCGATCTGAAGTCCGGCAAACTGGTGTGGCAGGTTCCGGTGGGTACAGTGGAAGATACCGGTCCGCTGGGCATTCGCATGCATATGCCAATCCCAATCGGCATGCCGACCCTGGGGGCATCGCTCTCCACCCAGTCTGGCCTGCTGTTCTTCGCCGGGACTCAGGACTTCTACCTGCGCGCGTTCGATACCGCCAACGGGAAAGAGATCTGGAAAGACCGTCTGCCGGTGGGCAGCCAGTCCGGGCCGATGACCTATGTGTCACCGAAAACCGGGAAGCAGTACATCATCATCAATGCGGGCGGTGCACGTCAGTCACCGGATCGCGGGGATTACATCATCGCGTATGCCTTGCCTGATAAGCAGTAATCGTGAAACCGGCCACTGATGTGGCCGGTTTTTTTTGTCTTTATGGTGTGCCGGACAGAGAGTTTTCGACCCAGGTCGCCGTCTTGCCGTTCTGGTAACTTGCTACCAGATTCTGCCTGACCCCGGCTGGCCAGCAGCTGCGCATCACCGCCCGCTTTGTCTCGTCGAAGAAGGGTTTATCTCCCGCCGCTTCGTAGTCCGCCGCCCGCCCGTTCAGCTTGACGTTAAACGACACCGTGACTCTGCCGGAGTAGTTCTGCGCCGCGGCCTGCTCTGGATAGCGGGGTTGCACCCGATAAACATCGCCGTCGCAGTCCGCCTGACCGCTCTCCGCGGTAGACGTGCTGCCGCCCACCGGAAAGGAGAGGCCAACCCCTACACCGCTGCTCCCCCCGCCTCCGCCGATCCCTACACCGCCAATCCCCACGCTGCCACCTGATGCGCATCCGGCCAGTAGCCACGCGGCGCAAACCACCTGCATAAATTGTCTCATCGCCTGTTCCTCTTCAGCCCTTACAACCAGCATAGCGGGGAATAAAAAAGGGTTCATGTCGAAACATGAACCCTTTTTGCCCGGCGGCGCTTCGCTTGCACGGGCCTACGGTTTGTAGGCCCGGTAAGGCGTAGCCGCCACCGGGCAGGATACGCGCTGGGATCAGAAAGTTTCCCAGTTATCCCCATCGGCAACGGCCGGGCGCAGCGGTGCAGCTGCCGTGGCCGGGACAACTGTGCTGCTGCTGCGGGTCTGGGTCATACCGTGCAGACGGAAGGTACCCACTGCTTCGGTCAGACGGGCAGCCTGATCTTCCAGCGAGGCGGCGGCGGCGGAGGCTTCTTCCACCAGCGAGGCGTTCTGCTGGGTCACTTTATCCATCTCCGAAATCGCCTGGCTGACCTGCACAATGCCACGACTCTGCTCGTCAGAGGCGGCGGCGATCTCCAGCATAATATCGGTCACGCGTTTCACCGCGTCCACGATCTCGCTCATGGTGTTACCAGCAGCAACCACTTCCCCGGAGCCCTGGTCAATCAGCGACACCGACTCGTTGATCAGCCCTTCAATCTCTTTCGCAGCGTTGGCGCTGCGGCTGGCCAGCGTACGCACTTCGCTGGCAACCACCGCAAACCCACGGCCCTGCTCACCGGCGCGGGCCGCTTCCACCGCGGCGTTCAGCGCCAGGATGTTGGTCTGGAAAGCGATGCTGTTGATCACCGCGGTGATCTCAGAAATTTTCTTCGAGCTGGTGGAGATGTTGCCCATGGTTTTCACCACCCCGGAGACCATCTGGCCGCCACGGCTGGCTTTACCGGAAGCATCTTCCGCCAGTTTGCTGGCGTGATGCGCGTTGTCGGCGTTCTGCTTCACGGTGGCGGTCAGCTGCTCCATGCTGGCTGCCGTCTGCTCAATGGCAGCGGCCTGCTGTTCGGTACGGGATGAGAGATCGGTGTTCCCGGCCGAGATTTCGCTGGTGCCGCGGTAGATCTCTTCCGCGCCCTGACGCACGGTGCCAACGGTACCCACCAGTGAACGCTGCATGGTTTGCAGGTCGTGGGTCAGACGGCCAATTTCGCTGCGTCCGGTGAGATCGTCGGCCAGGGTCAGGTCGCCTTTGGCGATATGGGCAATGCGATTCGCCGCGCGCTGCAGCGGGTTAATCACCGTGCGACGCAGCACGATAAATGTAAGCACCGTCATCACCAGCGCCAGACCAATGGCACCGACCATAAAGATCAGCCCCATCTGGGTGCGGGTGTGCGCCTCTTCGGTCAACATATTTGCGCGGTCAGTACGGATCTTAATCGCCTTCAGCAGCACCACGTTATAGGCGTCATCCAGCGGACGCGCCGACTCATTTTCATGGTTGATGATGGCTTCGAACATGCCGTTTTTGGCATATTTCAGCATCGGCTGCAGGCCGTCGATGTAGGCCTGATAGTTCGATTTCAGTTCGCCATCCAGCGCTTCATCCGCCGGGGTGCGAACGCCGCGATCCATATAGGCGGCAAAGCCTGCCTGGGACTGTTTAATACGTTGTTCTGCTTCGGCGATGTTCTTTTTCATCGCCTCCATTTCCGCGATACGGCTGGCGGCACCCGCGTGGATCATGTTGATACGCGCCGTGCGCAGGTGGTTTGAACTGTTGGATAACCCGGTACGCACCTGGATTTCAGCGGTCACATCCCGCAGGTCCTTATCAGCCTGCAGTAAAAAATAGCCTGCCAGCCCGGCGCTCAGGGCAAACAGCAAAATAATACCACCCAAAATCGAGGAGATAAGCGGAAGCAGCCTGATGTGATGCAGGAAGCCCAGCTTATGTTGCGCCCGAACTGTTGTTGTTTTGTCCATAGCCGTTGACTCTCTTAGAGGTAAGATGCGTGCAAACACGCCTGTAAAATAGTCATCGGCACTACAAGGAATTTGATTACGGCTAAGATCGCAACACGGGTCACACTTTCGCAATGATTTTTAAAGAAATGTCGTCCCGCTGCCCGTAAAGGCACAGCGGGAGAGAAGATCGATCAGTTATCGCCGAAATGGATAACGGTGCGGATAGATTTACCTTCATGCATCAGATCGAACGCTTCGTTGATCTGGTCCAGCGGCAGACGGTGGGTAATGAACGGATCGAGCTGAATTTTGCCCGCCATCGCATCTTCTACCATGCCCGGCAGCTGGGTACGGCCTTTGACGCCGCCAAAGGCAGAACCACGCCAGACGCGACCGGTGACCAGCTGGAACGGACGGGTTTTGATCTCCTGCCCGGCCCCGGCCACGCCGATGATGACGCTTTCGCCCCAGCCCTTGTGGCAGCACTCCAGCGCCGCACGCATCACGTTGACGTTACCGATGCACTCGAAGCTGAAGTCGACGCCGCCGTCGGTGAGGTCAACAATCACCTCCTGCACCGGCTTGTCGTAGTCGTTCGGGTTGATGAAATCGGTCGCGCCCATTTCTCCGGCCAGCTTGAATTTCTCCGGGTTGGTATCCACGGCCAGAATGCGTCCGGCTTTCGCCTGCACCGCACCCTGGATCACCGCCAGACCGATCCCGCCCAGACCGAATACCGCGACGGTATCGCCCTCTTTTACTTTGGCGGTATTGTGCACGGCACCAATCCCGGTGGTGACGCCGCAGCCCAGCAGGCAGACTTTATCCAGCGGTGCCTGCGGGTTCACTTTCGCCAGAGAAATTTCTGCACACACGGTGTATTCGCTGAAGGTGCTGGTGCCCATGTAGTGATAGATCGGCTCGCCGTTATAGGAGAAACGGGTGGTGCCGTCCGGCATCAGGCCTTTACCCTGGGTGGCGCGAACCGCCTGGCAGAGGTTGGTTTTGCCGGATTTACAGAACTTACACTCGCGACACTCGGCGGTGTACAGCGGGATGACGTGATCGCCCGGCTGCAGGCTGGTGACGCCCTCACCGACTTCCACCACCACGCCGCCGCCTTCATGGCCGAGCACCGCCGGGAAAACGCCTTCCGGATCGTCACCCGACAGGGTAAACGCATCGGTGTGGCACACGCCGGTGTGGGTGATTTTGACCAGCACTTCGCCTTTCTTCGGCGGTGCCACATCAATCTCAACAATTTTCAGCGGCTGGCCTGGGCCAAATGCAACAGCTGCACGTGATTTCATCTTGCTTTCCTTTTAGTGATGTCAGGTGTTTATTTTAGATAAGAGCGCAGCAAATGACCGACTTCTGCCATTCTGACGGCCCGCTGATCGGCGGTAGTCTCGCCCGTCACCAGCTCATCTTTGAGGTGAATTTCAACCATCTCGCCCATCAACCCGTTTGCCGCCCCGCGCACCGCGGCGATCTGCTGCAGGATGGCGAGGCAGGGTTCGCCGGATTCGAGCGCCCGCTCCAGGGCATCGACCTGCCCGCGAATGCGGCGCACGCGCGTCAGGACACGTTTTTTATCTTCAGGTGAATGTGGCATGGGAGGGGCTCCTGGATACTGTAGGGGGGTATGGTATGCGATCTGCTACAGCGATGTAAACCGTGATCTCTGCGCAGCCCGGTAAAGGTGGCGTCCCACTGGCTTACCCAACTTTGCGCTTTCTTACTTTAGCGCTCGAATAAATATCAAAGCGGCATGTCATCATGTTGGCAAATACCATCACCACGACGTTGCGACACGTCCGGATAATGAAAAAGGCCTGCACCACTATGATCAAACTTACCCCGGCACTCCTTCTTGCGGGAAGCGTTCTCCTCGCGGGCTGTGATATGGAGCTCTCGCAGGAAGCGAAATCCAAAGTTGAAGAGACAACTCAGGAGGCGAATGCCTCGGTAGAGGCGTTAACCCACTCCGTGAACAGCGAAATGGAAAAAGCTAAACAGAGCGCCCTCACCTCTACCCTGTCGGAAGAGACGAACAAGCAAATCGACAGCGTTAAGCAGAAAGCGGAGGAGATCGGCAATATGAAAGTCTCCGAACTGCTCAGTTTTGGTGGCGATAACGACGCGGAAAGTGAATCTGAAGAGAACTGATCCCGGTTAACGCTAAACGCCAGTCCGACTCGCTGCGGACTGGCTTAGCTGATGCGTCCTGCCCGACCTCATACCGGCTTGATGTTCTGATTCATCCGGAACAGATTTGTCGGGTCATACTTGCTCTTGATCTCCACCAGCCGGTTCCAGGTCGCACCGTAGGCGAAGGCGATGCGGTCGGTCTCCTCTTGAGTGAGGAAGTTAATATAGGCCCCGCTGCTGGCAAAGGGCTGGGATTGGGCGAAGAACGCCCGCGCCCAGGCGATGCAGCGCTCATCCTCGGCGGCGGTTTCCCAGCGGCCATGTACGTTCATCACGTAATTCGCATCCCGGCTGGAGTAGGCCATGGCCTCGGGGGCGATGCGGGTCGTCTCACCGCCAATCGTCCCGATAAATATTTCACAGTGCGGTGACGGCAGTCTGGCCGCGTAGTCGACGATGGCATCGATCACCCCGTCGCTGATTTGCGTGAAGTTGTGTGACTTCCAGTAGTTGCGCGCCCCTTTCGCCAGCAGCGGATCGAATGCCTGCTGCCAGGCGACATAGGGCTGCACGCCGACGTGCTCGCCAATCACCGTCCCGAAGTCGCGCAGCGGCGCGATAAGTTGCGCTCCCATTTCAGGATGGCCGACATAGCACAGGGCGAGCGCCACCATCTCTTTCCCGTGAAACGCGTCAGGCAGGAAAGGCAGCGGTGGTGCCTTGCGGGTGACCATCCAGACATTGAGCTCTTCCGGCATGCTACAGGTGAAGCGGGCAAACTGGGTGATCACCTGCTTTGCCTCTTCAAACGGAAAGACGATCAGCCCGCTCAGCACGTCCGGTCCAACGGGATGGAGCCGGAAGTCAAAGCGTGTTACTACCCCGAAGTTACCGCCCCCGCCCCGCAGGCCCCAGAAGAGATCCGCGTTTTCTGATTCGCTGGCATAAAGCTGTCGGCCATCTGCCGTGACCACTTCCGCCGAGAGCAGGTTGTCTATGGTCATGCCGTACTTGCGACTCAGCCAGCCGAAACCGCCCCCGAGCGTCAGGCCAGCCACCCCGGTGGTCGAATTGATGCCCAGCGGCGTGGCGAGGCCATGAGCCTGCACCGCCCGATCAAAATCCCCCAGCGTGCAGCCGGGCCCGACGCTGGCCGTTCGGGTGGTCGGGTCTACCTGCACGTCCTTCATCAGCGAGAGGTCGATCATCAGCCCGTCGTCGCACACGGCGTTGCCGGCGATGTTGTGTCCTCCTCCGCGGATCGAAATGAGCAGATTTTGCGTGCGACCAAACTGAATGGCCTGAATAACATCTTCCGTTGACGCGCAGCGTGCGATTACTGCGGGTTTGCGGTCGACCATGGCGTTCCAGATCTGGCGCACCTCGTCGTAGCCAGCATCGTCCGGAAGAAGCACTTCCCCCTGGAAGTGCGTTTTAAATTCATCGATTGTGACCTTCATGATTATCCCCTGGCGTTGTTTAACCCTACTAATTATGGTGGGTTTCGCGCGTCATGAGGGTGTGAAGCGGGATTTATTCAGGTGTACCCGTAAGGGAAATTTTCAGCATAACCTTAAGGCAGCCCCAGCCGGGATCGGCCAGACTTAACCTTTTTGTTTATAAGGATGCCCCGCGATGAGACGTTTGGTCATGTCGATCTTCTCCAGCCCGGAGTCATTGCTGCAGGTAATGAGTCAGCAGGAAATCATTGAAGCCGTCGAGGACGGCGACCGTATTATTATCGATCAGGACGGTAACGCCTCGGTCAACTACAAGAGCAAAGAGGTGCGTGAGGACTTTCTGCGCCATGTTAACGCGCTGAAGAGGGCCTGATATGGGAACGGCGATATTTATGGTGTTGATGGTGTGCGGATACTGGTACACCAGCCGCGACCTCTCCACCCGGTTTAAAATTAAGCGTTCTTTTGGCTGGGATGTCTATTTTCTGGTCGCGCTGTATGGCTGTATTTTCGTCCTGCAGGGGGTGATCGCCACTGGCCTGCTCTGGCTGCTGCTGCTCGGGGTCTCCTGGGCTGCCAATACCTTCCATCTTACTGCGCAGCCCGACGCTAACTGGCAAGTGGATTTTATGAACTGGAGCTTTCTGGGCATCCAGGCGCCGGTGGTGATAATGCTGGCCTTTGCCATCCTGTTTTGTCTTTATCGCTCTAACTGGGCGGGCAGCGCCAGGCTGGACGGCGAAGGCCGGAAACAGCTGTATAAACGCCTGTCGCAATCAAGCGGTATCGAGCAGTTGCTGTATCAGTGTATGGAGGAAGGTGAACTGGCGCTGGTGACCCTCAAGTCGCGACGCATTTACATCGGTATGATCCATACCGCGACGCTGGAATACGAAAAGACGGCCAATATCGTGCTGATCCCGATGCTCAGCGGCTACCGTGACGGTACGACGCTGAACCTGTGCATTGAGCATAATTACAGCAAGTGGTATGCCGACCATGACATCACCCTCGACTCCCAGCCCAGAAGCGCGATGGCCTTTCGAAAAGTGATTATGTTGGATCAAATTGAAAGTCTCTCATTATTCGATCCGGCCAGTGCCAGCGCGCTGGATCTGGAGCAGCGTTCGGAGAAAATTGACTGATCGGTTCAGCGATCATGAAGATGGCTCATGTTGTAGTGAAATTTAGTCGCTTTCACTCGTTCCGGGGCTCTGGCATAAAAGATGCATTAACGTATCAGTAACATAAAGAGTGAAATGGAATCGTTTCACTCTTTATGCCAGCGCTCAGGAAGTGAGATGACGATGAATAAAGACTTCACCTTTACGATCAAACGCAGTCGGTTCGATGAGAATTACAATCCCTCAGAAAACACGCGCATTACCACTAACTTTGCCAATCTGGCCCGGGGCGACAACCGCCAGCAGAACCTGCGTAATACCTTAGCGATGATCGATAATCGTTTTAACGCCCTCGCCCACTGGGATAACCCCAAAGGCGATCGTTATACCGTTGAGCTGGACATTATCTCTGTTGAGATGAATATTGCTTCGGAAGATAACCGCTTCACCTTCCCGGCAATCGAAATATTAAAAACCAATATTGTCGATAAACAAACCAACGAGCGTATTGAAGGTATTGTCGGGAATAACTTCTCTTCCTACGTCCGCGATTATGATTTCAGCGTCTTGCTGCCGGATCACAATAAGCAGCAGACCGAGTTCAGCATTCCGCAGGATTTTGGCGCGTTGCATGGCAATATCTTCAAGCATTTCGTGAATTCAGAAGCGTACCAGCAGAACTTTAACAAGCCGCCGGTGATCTGCCTCAGCGTCTCTAATAAAAATGTCTATCAGCGCATCGGGAATGAACATCCGGTGTTAGGCATCGAATATCAGCAGCAGGGGTCGTCCCTTACGGAAGCGTACTTCAAAAAAATGGGCCTGCAGGTGCGCTATTTTATGCCGCCAAACAGTGCCGCCCCGCTGGCGTTCTTTTTCATCGGCGATTTACTGAATGACTACAGCTTTATTGAGCTGATCGGCACCATCAGCACCATGGAGACGTTCCAGAAAATCTACCGGCCTGAGATTTACAACGCGAACTCGGTTGCCGGGCACTATTATCAGCCCAGCCTGACGAACCAGGATCACTCCTTAACCAAGATTGTTTACGATCGCGAAGAGCGTAGCCAGTTAGCGATTGAGCAGGGCAAGTTTACTGAGAAACACTTCATCACCCCGTACAAGAATATTCTTGAGCAATGGTCTGCTCAGTACGCGCGTTGATTCATTAAAAATATAAGGTCACCTGTTATGAAAACATTGCTCCCCACGTCTACAGCCGGCAGCTTGCCTAAACCGTCCTGGCTTGCCCAACCTGAGACCCTGTGGTCCCCCTGGAAGCTGGAAAACGAGGAATTACTCGCCGGTAAGCAGGATGCGCTGCGTTTATCCCTCGACGATCAGCTGCGGGCGGGGATTGATATTGTCAGCGATGGTGAGCAAACGCGTCAGCATTTCGTCACCACGTTTATTGAGCACCTCAGCGGCGTCGATTTTGAGAAGCGCGAAGTGGTTAAAATCCGTAATCGCTATGATGCCAGCGTGCCGACGGTAGTGGGTGCTGTCGCCCGCCAGAAGCCGGTGTTTGTTGAGGATGCTAAATATCTCCGTCAGCTCACCACCCAGCCGATTAAATGGGCGCTGCCGGGTCCGATGACGATGATCGACACCCTCTATGACAACCACTATAAAAGCCGTGAAAAGCTGGCCTGGGAGTTCGCCAAAATTCTCAACCAGGAAGCCAGAGAGTTAGAGGCAGCGGGTGTGGATATCATCCAGTTTGATGAACCAGCCTTTAACGTGTTCTTCGACGAGGTCAATGACTGGGGCATCGCCGCGTTAGAGCGAGCCATCGAGGGGCTGAAATGCGAAACGGCGGTACATATCTGCTACGGCTATGGCATCAAAGCCAATACCGACTGGAAAAAGACCCTGGGCTCAGAGTGGCGGCAATATGAAGAGGCGTTCCCGAAACTGCAGACCTCGAATATCGATATCATCTCGCTGGAGTGCCATAACTCCCACGTGCCGATGGATCTGCTGGAGCTGATCCGCGGTAAGAAAGTGATGGTGGGTGCCATCGACGTGGCAACCAATACCATCGAGACGCCGGAAGAGGTTGCCAATACCTTACGTAAAGCGCTGCAGTTCGTTGATGCTGACAAGCTCTACCCTTCCACCAACTGCGGAATGGCGCCGTTATCCCGCCAGGTGGCTAACGGCAAGCTCAATGCGTTAAGCGCCGGCGCGGAGATTATTCGCAGAGAGCTGTAAGGTTTAGTTCGAGCGTAGGCCGGGCAAGCGAAGCGCGCCCGGCTTTTCCATTTTGTCACTTCTGAAATTCACTTTATTCGTATTGCCTGAATCACCCCCTCACCTTATTATTTTTCCCGTTCTTTCACGCCCCGGGATAATCCGCAAAAATAGCCATTAAATTATTTAATTCCAGAAATTCAGGCATCATAATAAAATCAGAAGGTCGTTATGAATACAAAAGGTTTACTCCTTATTATTATTGGCGCGCTGTTTGAATGCGCATGGGCTTACGGGCTTAAACACGCTGAAGGCACTGTAGAAATCTTTTTAACCGTCGTGTGCGTGGTGGCCAGTTTCGGCATCTTCATGCTTTCGTTCAACTATGTCGGAGCGAGTATTGCCTACGTGGTTTACACCGGACTCGGCACCCTGTTTGTCGTCCTCATCGAAATGGCAGACACCTTGTCTCACGGAGGTCAGCCGGAACTCCTTCGTATCGTTTTTGTTGTTACTTTGATGCTGGGCGTGATTGGCGTGAAAGGAGCAAAGTCATGATCTCTTATATTATTTTATTCGTGGCTGGATGCTTTGAGGTTGCAGGTATCTCCACGCTCAACGGTTATGCTAATGCAGGCAGTGTAAGTCGTAAGGTTATGTTCCTTCTGGCCACAATTTTACTCTTTGCCGTTGCACTCAGCGCCCTGAGTATCTCCATGCGTGAGATCCCACTCTCCGTGGCCTATGCCATTTTTACGGGGGTGGGTGCCGTCGGTGCGGTGGCGGTGGGTGTGTTTATTAACGATGACAAAATCCACCTGCGTAAGGGTCTTAGTATTTCTCTTATTATCTTCAGCGCGATCATGCTGAAACTGGTTTGATTTATTTGTCCTCTCTTTCAGACAGGATATTGAATGAAAGAGAGCATTTTTTAAATCAGTATTACCTGTCGGTAAAATAATTCACTATAAAATCAGTAAAGGCTTTGAGTCTTGAGGGCGCATATTTATTAGTGGGCCAGACCAGATTCATTTCATAATTTTGTTCCACGATATTTACCAGCACAACGTCCAGTTCGCCTGATGCAATATATTTCTCCGTCAGCAGCCCCGGCATAAAGGCAATACCTTTACTATCGAGCGCCAGCCCGAGACGCACGTCCGTGCTATTACAGATGAGAGACGGGATAACGTCCACAACGCCGGATGCCGGATGCTGCAATGGCCAGGGCTCGGTCCGTCCACTTGAGGGATAACGGTACTGGATGCAGGTATGGGAACGGAGATCGTCCACGGTCGCAGGGACGCCATATCTCCTGAGGTAGTCCGGCGATGCCACCAGATTCATGGCGCAGTTGCCGAGTGAACGGGCGGTCAGCCGGGAATCCGACAGCTGCCCGACGCGTATCACCGCGTCGAACCCCTCATCTATCACGTCTACCAGCCTGTCACTGAGATCGACCTCCAGAGTTACGGCCGGGTATTGCGCCATAAAACGGCTGATAACCGGCAGGAAAAAGGACGGCATATTGGGCAGGCTCACGCGAAGCTTGCCTCTGGGCTCGCCTGAAATGGACGAGAGTTCTTCCTTTGCTGACGTCAATTCATCAAGAATGACCCGGCTGCGCTCAAGAAACATCTCCCCTTCCTGCGTCAGGCTTAAGCCGCGCGTGTTCCGGTTAAGCAGCCGGGTACCCAGCTCCTCTTCGGTTTTGCTGACCAACTTGCTCACGGCTGAGGGCGAGATATTCAGCTCACGCGCTGCGGCCGCGAAACTGCCCAGGTCGGCAATCTTCACGAACGCTGTAATACCGTCAACCAGGTTCATCCTCTTCTCCTGTGAAATGGGGGTTGCAGTCCTGCCATCTTATCCCATCCTTACATTCCATTTCGTCACGACTGAATTACCGGAACAGACAATTGTTCGATGCGCTTCTCAGGTCTACCCTTGAAGTTCTATTCTCAGGCCGTCTGTCCGACTTTCTTCATCAGAACGGAGCTCTTAGAGGAAACCATGTCATCAGAAAAACGATCAGCAAGCATAAGCGCACAACCTCTGGATATCAGCACAAGCGTCAGCGTACACGGCGCCAGAACACACAATCTCAGGGATGTTTCCTTCTCCTTTCCCCGCGACGCCATGGTGGTATTTACCGGGATCTCCGGCTCGGGTAAATCCTCCCTGGCGTTTGACACACTGTATGCCGAGGCGCAGCGTCGGTTTATGGAATCCATCGCGCCGCACGCGCGACGCCTGATTGAACAGGCTTCCGCCCCGGACGTGGATGGGATAGACGGTCTGCCGCCCGCCGTTGCCCTGCAGCAGAGCCGGGCCGGGGCGCAGGAGCGCTCTACGGTAGGCAGCCTGACGCGGATCTCCGTCACCCTGAGGCTGCTGTTTTCCCGCGCGGGCCTCCGTCCCGCTGACGTCCCGTTCCTGCCCGCCGAATCATTTTCCCCTAATAACCCCCAGGGCGCCTGCCCCGCCTGTCAGGGAATGGGAATGATCCATGAAGTCAGGGACGATGCGCTTGTCCCTGACGGGTCGCGAAGCATCCGCGAAGGCGCAATAGCCTCCTGGCCCAACGGCTGGCAGGCTAAAAATCTGCGTTCAATTCTCGATTCGCTGGGCTACAACATCGATGCCCCGTGGGATTCTCTGGCTGAAGAAGACAGGAAGTGGATCCTCTTCACCGACGAACAGCCCTCGGTCCCCATCTTTATGGGGTTGAATGCGGAGCAGCGCCGGGAGGCGATCGCGGCAGGCACCGAACCCGCCTATACCGGCACCTATACCAGCGCCAGAAAATACCTGCTACAGAGCTACTCAGGCGGTAAGGATTCGGTGAAAAAACGCCTTTCACGCTTCATTACCGTTGCCCCGTGCCACGAGTGTCAGGGTAAGCGGCTCAACCAGAATGCCCTTGCTTATACCTTTGCAGGCCACGACATTGCCGAAATGGGTGAGCTGACGATAACGCAACTCAAAGCGCTGCTTTTACCCTTTGCCGAAGGCCGTTCCCGGCAGATCTCCAGCGAGGCCGCGGTCCGGGAGGCCGTCATCAGGATGACAACCGATATCTGCGGTCGCCTCGATCAGCTCGAAAAGCTGGGCCTCGGTCACCTGTCTCTCGGCCGGCGGACTACCATGCTGTCGTCCGGAGAGCTGCAGCGTATCCGTCTGGCCACGCAGCTTATCTCCCGGCTGTTTGGCGTGATCTACGTACTTGACGAACCCGCAGCCGGCCTGCACCCAGAGGACGTACGTGCCCTGCTCCAGTCCCTGCGCTTACTGCTGGAGGCTGGCAACTCACTGGTTATCGTCGAGCACAATCTGGACGTTATCGCCGAAGCCGACTGGCTAACGGAGATTGGTCCCGGGCCGGGACGGCTGGGCGGCGAAATTGTTTATAACGGTCCCCCCGCCGGGCTTAAACAGATATCCCGATCACCTACCGCAGGTTACCTGTTCGATAAGCACCGTCCGGGCCTGCGCCAGCGTCGCCTTCCCGAGCACTGGCTGAAGCTTGAGCAGATAATCTGCAATAATCTTCACGGGCTGGATGTCGGCATTCCCCTTGAACGGATGACCGTTATCACTGGCGTGTCCGGCTCGGGTAAGTCAACGCTGCTGGCCCGGGTGCTCCCCACCCTGCTTCAGCGACTCGACAAAACGCCGAAGGATGAAGATAACGAGGAAGAGAGCCTGGTGCCGGACGTACAGGGTCACATCACCGCGGGTGGTACTTCCCTCAAGCGTCTGGTCAGTATCGATCAACGGCCTATCGGGCGTACGCCGCGTTCAAATCTGGCCACCTATACCGGCTTTTTTGACACCGTGCGTAAGCTTTTTGCCGAAACCGACGAGGCGAAAAAACGCGGTTTTGACGCCAGCCGGTTTTCCTTTAACCTGCCCGCAGGACGTTGCTCCGCCTGCGAGGGCCAGGGGCAAATCACCATTGAGCTGATGTTTATGCCTCAGGCGAGCGCGCCGTGTTCCGCCTGCGGTGGACGTCGCTACAACGACGAGACGCTGGAGGTGCGGTGGCACAACAGAACCATAGCGGATGTGCTGGATCTCACCGTCGACGAAGCCATCTCTGTCTTCAGGAATAACGACACCATCCAGCGATCCCTTGCCGCCCTTGCCTCACTCGGCCTCGGCTACCTGAAGCTTGGCCAGCCGGCCACCGAGCTGTCCGGCGGTGAATGCCAGCGCATTAAGCTTGCCTGGGAGCTCCAGCGCGCGCAGCGAGGTAAAACGCTCTATCTGCTGGACGAGCCCTCCACAGGGCTGCATCCGGCAGATATGGATAAACTGATGGGGGTCCTCGACAGGCTGGTTCAGCGCGGTGATACGGTGGTGATGGCGGAGCACGATATGCGGATTGCGTCAGAAGCCGACTGGATCCTCGATCTCGGACCCGGCTCGGGCGAAAACGGCGGTCAACTCGTTGCGGCCGGCACGCCGGAAGAGGTCAGCCGCTCACTGCAAAGCCTCACCGCGCCCTATCTGTCGGCCAGGTTGAAAAAACGGATTGGCGATCTTGTGGAATAACCTCGGTCAGATCTTCTCATGGTACTGAGCGGACGGGGATATGGCGCTAAGGGTCCGCTTAGAGGGAGAATGACGTTACTATCGGCGACCGCGTCTGGGTTGGATGTAGATCGGTAATTCTTCCGGGAGTAAAGATTGGCAATGATGTTGTTATTGCCGCAGGTAGTGTCGTGACCCGTGATATTCCTGACAGGGTTATAGCCGGTTGGGTACCCGCCAGAGTGTTAAAACATATTCAATCTTCCATAATAATATTGGCATTCAGGGGACCGGTTACGGTAGATATTATCAAACCGGGACGGAGAGCGCAGCGGGGCATGGGGAGTCAGGTAAGCTGTTGAATGCGTTAAACTGCTTAACAGCTATACTGATTTAATTCTGAGCCGCATTCGTTGCGGTCAGCCATAACCATTTTTGGAACCGTTATGTTTAAATCGTTCGCCTGGATAAATGAGCCTGCAACGTGGCATTGCCAGAAAGGCACTCTACAGGTCACCACTGATGACAAAACGGATTTCTGGCGCGAAACCTGGTACGGGTTTGAACGCTTTTCCGGTCATGTTTTTGCCACTGAGGTTGAGGGAGATTTTACTTTCCAGCTCAAGATCTGCGCAGACTTTACCACGCTGTACGATCAGGCCGGACTGATGCTGATATGTGATGAACAGCACTGGTTAAAAGCGGGGATTGAATATAACGACGGCGCGCCCGCCATTGGCAGTGTGCTGACACTCGGCCATTCCGACTGGGCTACAGGCATTTTTCCCGGCGATGCGCGAGCGTTCTGGCTGAGGCTCACGCGTAAAGGAGACAGCCTGAGACTACAGTATTCAACAGAGGGACAGACGTGGCCTTTAATACGCCTGAGCTATTTTCCGCCGGGTCCGGTCAAGATCGGTACAATGTGTTGTACTCCGGAGCGGGCTGGCCTGGATGTCGTGTTTCAGGACATCCTTTTAACGCCGCCGCTGGATAAGGCACTACATGATTTGAGCTAATGTCACAAGGCCATCCATAAAAGGCGACTACGTCGCCTGCCTGCTTCATAAAGATGTATGAATCAATGGGGAGCAGGTCAGGAATTAACTCGTCGAATACCTTACGCGACTCGACGGCGTATTCGGTCCAGCCAGCTGCCCTGGTCCTGATAACCCGCCACCACGCGCCTGCGCAGACTGCCGTCTGAATACAAAAACTTTATTTATCCGGGAGATAACTGATGAAAATTACCGATTTTGTTTATTCCGCCCTGATTGGTCTTGTCGCCAGCTGCCGTTCCATGACGCCGATGGCGGCCATTGCTGCAGCACGCCTTAGTGGGCGCGACACCTCGGGCAAGCTCTTGCTGCTGGACCGTCCGCTATTCAAATTTGGCGCATTAGCGATGGGTGCAGGTGAACTGTTTGGCGACAAGATGAAGTCAGCGCCAGACCGCACCGTCTTTTTGGGTTTGTCCGCACGCGTGGCCAGCGCGGGGATTGCGGGGGCTGCGCTGGCACCCAGAGGAGAAGAAAAAATCGGGGCCGCTATCGCCATCTCTGCCGCGGTGCCAATGGCCTATGCAACGCTTGCGGCACGTAAAAAAGCCATGGCACAGATAGGCCAGACCCGAAGTGGCCTGATTGAAGACACGCTTATCGTCGCCCTTGGGGCAGCGGTGGTCTTCCTGGCAACGCGCTCAGACCGGAATTAAATGCCTCCTGGCAGGGAGTGTGTACCTGACTTCTAAGCACTTTTACCCAGGAGCGAACATCGTCAACATAGTCAGCAATCGTCACCGCATTCGCATCCTCTACGGCCATTGCGCTAGCGAACATTCCACATTTGTCGATACGACGCGTTGCAAAGCCTTTTGCAGCCAGGCCTTCAGCAAGAAGTGGGTAAGGCGATGCATTCACACCAGGCGGGTTGTTTCCATCCCGATCGGTCGGCCCGAAGCCCGGAACGATTAGAACAACAGCGGTTATCGCCTGACTGATACCGCCAACGTGTATGGCCCGCTTAGATGTTTGCGGGCCTCCTTGCCCGCTAAATTAAAACAGTGCCGTCGCGGAGGTGCGAATGGAATAGCCCAGAGGAAGTGCATCATCCTGGTCAATATCTATTACGCTCATCACTCTGTCATCCATACCGACGTGACGCCCCCTTACCCTCTGTGCTTTTTCCGGTTGCTCCGCTAATTCGTATGCCAGCGCCAGATCGCGTCGCCAGTTGACATTCCATGGGCAGGCCTGGTGTCCCTTTTCCATGTGCGCAATGCCATCCGCCAGGTGCCCTTTACGCACGCAAATCAGGCCCACCATGAAATGCGCGGTCGCGTGTTCGGGCACGTGATGCAGCAGACGCCTGAAGAGCATCTCGGCTTCATCAAGCTTCCCCTCGCGATAGCGGGCGATGCCGTCGGTCTGCATTCCCGGCACGGGCAAGCTCACCATCTCGATAGGTTCATGCACAATCCTCGCGTTAGTCCCCGCGATCAGCGGCGTCAGAAAGTCCGCGTAACGTCGCCAGCGTTCACGTGCAGTCTGATAGATAGGCTGACGCACCTGCCACACGCTGGCTGTCTTGACCGGTCTGTTCAGCTCAGAGGTGTCGAGCACCTGCGGCTCCCATTGCACGCCCACGTATTCCAGCATGCGACGCGCCTCGCGCTCCGGCTCAGAGACCACGTCTTCATAGCGCACCTCGAGAATGTCGCCAGGGAACAGCTGGTTCCAGTGGTGCATCATCAGGTTGTGGTCGGCCAGTTGTTCGCCAATCCACCGCAGGTCATAGGCGAAGCCCATCCCGCCGTGCCTGGCCGCGTAGTCGGTGAAGTAGTTGGAGATAGCGATATCGCGTGGGTCGCGTCGCACTGAGATTATCCGCGCGTTCGGGAACAGCAGCTTGATAAGACCAATGTTCTCGAAATTGTGTGGCAGCTTGTCCACCACGTGCCGGACCTCAGACGCATTTTCGGTCAAGGTTTCCCGCAGTTCCCTAAGCAGGCTGTCGGTGATACCCGCCACGACATCGGCCGATAGATCGTCCACACAATCCGGGTAATGACGTCCTGAACCCGTATGACGTTCCCAGCGTTCCAGCCGGGCAATCGTACTGGGGATCACCCCCAGTTCGCCCGCGCCGTGGATTTGGCTGTGGCCCGCGAGGATCTGTTCGACAAGCGTGGTCCCGGAACGCGGCATACCCAGTACGAATACCGGCAGCGTTGAATCGTTGCCGATGCCGCCACGGTGTTCGTAGAGCGAACGACTGAACGCGTGACGGATACGCGCGCTGCCCTGCCGGTGCGAAACCGGGTCGTAGCGCAGCAGTGCGCGGCTGGCCGCATTGGCGTCATTGGCCAGGGTGAAGGCTTTGGTGTAGTCCTTGCGCTTTTCCCAGGCCGCAGCCAGTTGCAGCAGCAATCCAGGCTGCACCGGGCCGGACAGGCCAGGCCGTCGGGCCAGGGTTTCCAGGCGAATCAACGTTTCGTCGTCTTGCGGAAAACGTCGGGCGTTAATCAGTGCCGCATGACCGCGTGCCGGGTCGACAACCAACACCTGCTCGAACAACGCGACCGCCTCGTCGATGCGCCCCAGTTGCATATACAGCTGCCCCAGCCCCTGCAGGGCGGGTACCAGGTGCGGATACGCTTGCAGTACCTCGAGGTATCGCGCCTCTGCCCCACTGTAGTGCTGTTCTTGCGCATCCGCCCCGGCGAGTGCCACTTGCGCCTGGGCCAGCCACTGGCCGATCTGCCCGGCGTCCATCTCGGATGATGGCGTCAGCGCCCCGGCCTCCTCGATAGCCTGTTCAGCCATCTGACGCGCCAGCGCCGGATGGCCCTGAGTGGCAACGCTGGCCAGCTTCAGGCGCAAAGGAAGCGTCTTGTTTTGCTGCTGTCCGGCCAGATGGATGGCACGGTGCAACAATGAGATAGCCTGAGGCAGACGCCCCTGTAACTCCGCCAGTTCAGCCTGCTGTTGATACAGGTCCGGCTGTTCCGGGTAATGCCCCAGACCACGGCGCAGCGCATCCTCGGCCTGGGCATGGCGTCCACGCTCGGCCAGACGCTGAGCATAGCCGGTCAGCAGGCCGCAATAATCGTCCTCAGCCAGTTCAGCATGGCGTGACTCCAGCCAGGTTTCAGCGCGGGCGTTGTCGTCACGGGCCAGCCACAGCTCCAGGCGCAGGCCGCGCAGCTGTTGGTCGTGCAGAGCCGCCTGCGGTGCAGGCCAGTGCTCCCGTTCGCCTGCCCAGAAGAGGTCGGCGGCGGCCAGCGTCTCCTCGGCCTGCGGCAAATTCTCCCGTTGCAGATGGAGACGCAACAGTTGCTGATAAACGTCGACGTCGGGCTGCAGGCGCAGACTGCGTTCATACAGGGGGATAGCCTCCTCCCCCCGCTGATGCTGCACATAACAGGCAGCCAGACGCGCCAGCAAAAGCGCGTGGTCTGGCGCCTCTGTGCGGGTGGCTTCCAGCAGCGCCTGCGCCGCGTCACATTCCCCAAGAAACAGGTGTATGGCGGCCAGGTCGACGCGGGCGTCGACCTCCAGTGCCGCCGGGCTCAGCACCATCAGCGCCTGGCGGGCCGCCTCTGGCTGGCCCAGATGGGCCTGGGCCAGAGCCAGCAGCACCTGTTCTGCCGGTGACATCACCGGCAGGCTATAACAGGCCTCATGCAGCGCGTCGAACTGCCGCATGTCGACCAGACGGCGTAGCAACGTCAGAGAACCTGTCATGGCAGCGCCAGCCCTTGCGAGGTGAGGAGGCCAGCAGGCATCGCCGGCAGATACGCCTGAGCAAACGAACTGTCCCCATTCGGGTTTTGGGCCCATGAGCCGGTCCAGAGATCCGCGCTATAACCACCACGATAGAATTGGCCGTTAGCATCAACACCGGCGGCGTTATAAGCAGAAAACGAAGTAGAGAACCCCGCCAACCAGTTAACGGCATTCCCACCGTGATTCATATTCATCACGGGATCGCCATACTGTCCCCGAACATCACTGCCCGTGCCCACCAGCACAATCTTGTCGTCCTGGCTCAGATTCTGCGCGCCCGACCACATCTCGTTGCTGTCCAGCCCAGCCAGCGAACCGTAATTGCTGTTGACCTGGATATAGATGGTGTACGCGGTATTGGCATCAAAGACGCGCCCGTTGTGATCGGAGCTTTGGCCCGTCGTCAGGTCGAATACCACAATGGACGGATCCCCCATCCCGGCGGAAACGGTCGTGAAATTCAGCCCCGTCGAGGTACTGATCCCGGCATAGTCATTGCCCGCCGTATCGTGCAGCGCTGTGCTGTCGATCTGGACGTGGTAGTTTGCGCCTGCCGCCAGATCCGTTGTCGGGTTCACCGTCACCGTGTTGCCGCTGATGCTGACCTGCGAACTGTCGGTGATGTCGATAACCTTGTTCAGACTGCTGTTGCTCTCGTTGACGAGGGTGATATGGCCGCTGCCAGCCTGCACATCCTCGCTGAAGGTCAGCGTGAGATTCGCGCCCGTGGCAACGCTGCCGCCGTTGTCCTGCGGCGTGCTGCTGGTGAGCATCGGCGCAGTGTTGTCTACCGTCAGGCCGGTGCTGTCCGCCGCAGTCGCCATGCCGTGGTTTGCCGTGGTGACCGTGACGGCGACGTTGCGACTGTCTACGTGGTTAATGGCACCGGCGGTGAGGGTGTATTGCGCCGTGAATTTCCCATCGCCCGCGATGGCATCCCCGTGGGTACCGTCGTCCCAGGCGGTCGTTGGCGTGCTGGCACCAAACTGGCTGAAGTCCATGGTGACGCTGCTTACAGTGCTGGCATTGGCATCGCCGCTGGCGGAGTTGTCCCACATGGCGGTAACGGTGTCGCCGACCTTGTAGGTACTGCCGTCTGCGCCACCTGGCATGGAGGTGATGGCGATATGGGCATCGGTTACTGTCGGTGCCACAGGCGCATTCAGGCCGATCTGGTAGATACCACCCACTGCGTAGCCGCTTTTGCCGCCATCGCTTGAGTCGGAATCAAACAGCACAGAATAGGTGATGTCATAGCCGCCCGCGCCGTCGGAGACGATCCGCGGGTTATACAACTGCCCGCCCTGAGGCACCGTGATACCGCTGTCGGTCACGGCACTGGTCAGCTCGCCGGTGGTTTTGGAGATGGTGACCTGGCTAAAGCCGCCGTTACCGTCAGGGAACACAAACACCAGATCGGTGCCGTTGTCATAGGCCGTAGCCGATGCAGCCACGGAGCCGCTGCTTGCCCACGCCAGCTCGTCATGAAGCGTTTTGTCCATCGCGCCAACGTCCACGGCGTGATAGCTCTGGGTCCCCATGTTATAGACGGTATTGCTCTGAACGTTGGTGGTGATCAGCGTCCCGTTGTTGTTGTAGAGCGTGACCTCCCAGGTCGCGGAGCGGTATTCCTGGCTAAAGACGGCAAAACCGCCGTCGAACGCAATGACGTTGGTCGGAGAAGTTTGCTCGTCATTCCAGTTAACGCGCTGCCAGGTGGTGCCGCCGTCGAAATTGACCAGCGCGCCGGTGTCGTCGAGCTTGAAGATGAAGGCACCAATAGGCGTGCTTGTCGCCGACTGACCCGGCGTGCCAATCCAGTCGTAGACCTCGGAGGCCAGGACATAGCTGCCATCGCTCAGTGCCGTCAGTACACCTGGCGACAGCTGGAATTTCATCAACTGGACTGCCGGGCTGGCAACGCCGCCGAAGTTTTGACTCGCGCTGTTGCCGCCGATCAGGGTCTGCGCGACCGGTGTGAAGCTGGTTCCGCTGCCGTTGTAATGGAAGACAGAGACGGCCTGCTGCTGGTCGGTCCCCGGTCCGTAAGTCTGGTAAGCGATCGCGAAATCACCGCCATTCGCGCTGCTCTGCGCGGCAATGGTGACGCCTTGGCCAGGTGACGCCAGCGTGTCGCTCGATTGCAGGTTGCCGCTGTTGTCGTAGATAGCGTAGTGGACGCTGTAGTCATTCCAGTTAAGGGTATCCACCTGCGACCAGGCCACAACGAAGCCGCCGTTGGCCAGCGCCTTGATCTGCGTATCCAGCATGGTGTAGCCCGCAGGAATGCTGATGTCCAGGGTCTTGACGACGTTGTTGTTCACGTCCAGCACCCTGACGACGCCGTCGTACAGCGCACCGGTCGGATCCCAGGTGATATAGTCGCCGCCGGTCTGCCGCATATATTCGACAACCGTATAGCCGTTACTCAACTTCTCCAGGCCGAGGTTGATGGTCATCTCGGTAGAGGTGTCGTTGGTGCTGCCCGAGACCATTGCGCTGCCATCAAGGTTGAGGCCTGGCGCCACCTCAACGGTAACGGTCTGGCTACTGTGGTTGCCCGCCGCATCGGTGGCGGTCACGACCAGGTTATAACTGCCAGCCACGGCGGCGCTGTTCAGGGTGATGACACCGGTGGTGGCGTTGATGTCGAACCAGCCGAGGCTGTCCTGATCCAGGCTGTAGGTGACGGCGTTGGCATCGCTGGCGTTGGCGTCGTACACCTGGGTGCCCGCCGCTGCGCCGCTGGTGAGGGTGGTGCCGGTAGCAGTTGCGCCGCCTGCAATAACAGGTGCGGTGTTGTCCACGATCACGCTGCTGCCGGAGATAGCAGAGACATTGCCGGACGCGTCCACGGCGTAAGCGTGGTAAGTGCCGTCGGCAAGGCCAGTCAGCGCAAGCGTAGAGCCGTTGTTGGCCGTGACGGCAACGCTATTTACCAGGTTGTCGGCAGCACTGGTGAGGCTGTTCAGATCCGTCACTGTCACGCTGTCGCTGACCAGGTATACCGTGCCAGCTTCGGTGCTCTGCACGCTCACCGTCTCGCCGCTGTTCTCCACGCCATCCGCGTCACGGATAAGCGTGGCGATCGGCGGTGTAGTATCGACGACGTTGTAGGTGACGGTCTGCGTGGTTTGATTACCGGCGGCATCGGTGGCGGTGACAATGAATTGCGCACCGGTGGCCTTGGCCGGGCTGGTGAGCAGCGTCACGACGCCGGTGCTGGCGTTGATGCGGAAGTGCTGGATGTCGTTCAGGCTGTAGGTGACCCCGTGCGCGTCGGTCGCGGCAGCGGTGTAGACCGTGTCGCCAGCGACGGTGCTGTCCGTAATGTCGGCGGCGGTGGCCGCGCTGGTGAAGACAGGGTCGACGTTATCCACCATCACGCTGCTGCCGGAAATGACTGACAGATTGCCTGCCGCATCAACAGCCCAGGCATGGTAGGTACCGTCAGCGAGGTTGGCTGCGGAGATCGCTGCAGGGGTATTGGCGGTAACGACAGTGCTGGCCCACTGGTCGCTAGCCGCGCCGGTAATGTCGCTAAGCTGACTGACCACCACTGTGTCGTTGACCAGATAGACGGTGCCGCTTTCGCTGCTTTGCACGGTCGCGTGGCCATCATGGTTCAGCACGACGAGGTTTTCGTAGGTGCTGCCGTCGGCGTTAAATTTCTGCACATACAGGTTGAAGTTAAAAATACCGTTGGCAGGATTGAAAGCGTACCAGGTCACCATGTATTCGCCGTCTGCACCGACGGCGGTGACTTGTGGGTATTGGTCAATCGCGCCGCCGGAAGCCTCCAGACGCACAATATCGCCTACCGCGACACCGCTGGCATTGAACTTCTGCACATAGATGTCCGGGCTCGAGCCGCTATTACCCATCCAGGTGATGACGTAGCCGCCATCACCCAGCGCCGTGATGCGCGGGTTTTCGTCGTAGTTATTGCTCGTATTGTTGTGCGGTGCATCGAGTTGCACGACAGCGCCCACTTTGCTGCCACCTGCAGTGAACTGCTGCACATAGACAGTGTAATCCCAGGATCCGTTGGTGGTGTCGTATTCCATCCAGGTGATGGCGTAGCCGCCGTCGGCCAGCGCGGCAACATACGGATAGGTATAGTTGCCACCGTTACTGCCGCTGCTCAAGCCGTCCAGTTCGACGGGGGTGCCGACTTTAGCGCCAGTGGCATCGAACTGCTGCACCCAGGTGCTGCTGTCGTAATTCGAGCTGTTGTAGTCGAAGCCCGACCAGGTGACGACATAGCCGCCGCCAGTCAGCGCCGTGATCTGCGGCTGGGTTTCGTAGCTGGAACTGTTTCCGGTAGTGCCATCCAGCACCACCGGGGGGGAACCGGTGCCGGTAGCGTCGAACTGCTGCACGTAGATGTGGTAATCGCCGGAGGTATAGCCCTGCCAGGTCACCACGTAGCCGCCATTGTCCAGCACGGTGATCTGCGGGCTGGCATTGCTATAAGAGCCAGGCACCACCAGTGGCACGGTGTTGCCCACGGCGACACCGGCGTTGTCAAAGCGCTGCACGTACACGCCGTCGCTGCCGCTGGTGTACCAGGTCACGATATAGCCGCCATCGGCCAGCGTCGCGATCTGCGGGGCGATGTCCTGCGCAGAAGCGTACCCATCCAGTTTCACAGCTGCGGATAGGGAGATGCCGTCAGCGTTGAATAACTGCGTATAGATGCTGGTGTCGTTGCTGCCATCGTTCTGGCCGATCCAGGCCACAGCGTAAGCCCCTGCATCATTAATGGCTGTCACGCTGACAACACTGTCTGACCAGTTGTAGAACGAGTTGGTCGCACCTGATGCCAGCTGTACGGCATCACCCAGCGCCACACCCTGAGCGCTGAGGCGCTGCGCATAGATCCCGTAGCTGCCATTGTTGTTGCCTGCCCATGTCACCAGGAAGCTGCCGTCACCCAGCGCGGTGGTGTCAAAACCGTTGGGGTAAGTGGAGTAGGTCGCCGGGCTCAACATTACTGGCCCCGACGAGCTGCCGTCGAGGGTGACAGTCGGTGCGATTTCGTCCACATCGGTGACATTGACGGTAACGGTCTGCGTGGTTGCGTGACCCGCGGCGTCAGTGGCAACGACGTTGAAGGTGTATTGCGGCACGTGGGTGCCTTCATAGTCGGGGCTGGTATTAAAGGTGACCGCACCCGTTGCAGCGTCGATAGTGAAATACTGGGCGTCTGCGCGACCAGGCTCGTCAGCCAGGCTATAGGTGACATGCTCGCCACCGTCGGCGGCGTCATTATCGTTGGCCTGTGCGGTATAGATGGCGGTGCTGGCGGCGGTATTCTCAGCAACGCTTACCGTGGCGCTGGCATAGCTGTCGCTGCTGTTGCCGGTGGTGAAGCTCGGGGCCTGCTCATCAACGTTGTTGATCCCCAGGGTCACCTTCTGGCTGCTGGCGTTGCCCGCCGCATCGGTGGCCACCACGGTGAAGCTGTAGCTGGCTTTGTTCTCAAAGTCCGGGTTGCCGATCAGGGTGACCGCGCCGGTGATCGGATCAATCGTCAGATCCGCGTCGCTGCCCGCTTTCAGGGAGAAGGTGACGCCGTTGCTGATATCGGCGCTATCGGTGGCCGTGGCGGTGTAGATCACCTGGCCTGCGCCGCTGTTTTCGTTGATTGCGGTAGCGGTGGTGCCGCTGGTGATGGTCGGGGCAACTTCATCGAGGTTGTTGATCCCCAGGGTCACCTTCTGGCTGCTGGCATTGCCCGCCGCATCGGTGGCCACTACGGTGAAGCTGTAGATGGCTTTGCTCTCAAAATCCGGGTTGCCGGTCAGGGTGACCGCGCCGGTGATCAGATCAATCGTCAGATCCGCGTCGCTGCCCGCTTTCAGGGAGAAGGTGACGCCGTTGCTGATATCGGCGGTATCGGTGGCCGTGGCGGTGTAGATCACCTGGCCTGCGCCGCTGTTTTCGTTGATTGCGGTAGCGGTGGTGCCGCTGGTGATGGTCGGCGCAACTTCATCGAGGTTGTTGATCCCCAGGGTCACCTTCTGGCTGCTGGCGTTGCCCGCCGCATCGGTGGCCACCACGGTGAAGCTGTAGCTGGCTTTGCTCTCATAATCCGGGTTGCCGGTCAGGGTGACCGCGCCGGTGATCGGATCAATCGTCAGATCCGCGTCGCTGCCCGCTTTCAGGGAGAAGGTGACGCCGTTGCTGATATCGGCGGTATCGGTGGCCGTGGCGGTGTAGATCACCTGGCCTGCGCCGCTGTTTTCGTTGATTGCGGTAGCGGTGGTGCCGCTGGTGATGGTCGGCGCAACTTCATCGAGGTTGTTGATCCCCAGGGTCACCTTCTGGCTGCTGGCGTTGCCCACCGCATCGGTGGCCACTACGGTGAAGCTGTAGCTGGCTTTGTTCTCAAAGTCCGGGTTGCCGGTCAGGGTGACCGCGCCAGTGATCGGATCAATCGTCAGATCCGCGTCGCTGCCCGCTTTCAGGGAGAAGGTGACGCCGTTGCTGATATCGCCGGTATCGGTCGCCGTGGCGGTGTAGATCACCTGGCCTGCGCCGCTGTTTTCGTTGATTGCGGTAGCGGTGGTGCCGCTGGTGATGGTCGGCGCAACTTCATCGAGGTTGTTGATCCCCAGGGTCACCTTCTGGCTGCTGGCGTTGCCCACCGCATCGGTGGCCACTACGGTGAAGCTGTAGCTGGCTTTGTTCTCAAAGTCCGGGTTGCCGATCAGGGTGACCGCGCCAGTGATCGGATCAATCGTCAGATCCGCGTCGCTGCCCGCTTTCAGGGAGAAGGTGACGCCGTTGCTGATATCGCCGGTATCGGTCGCCGTGGCGGTGTAGATCACCTGGCCTGCGCCGCTGTTTTCGTTAATCGCCGGGGCGGTGGTGCCGCTGGTGATGGTCGGCGCAACTTCATCAAGGTTGTTGATCCCCAGGGTCACCTTCTGGCTGCTGGCGTTGCCCGCCGCATCGGTGGCCACCACGGTGAAGCTGTAGCTGGCTTTGTTCTCAAAGTCCGGGTTGCCGGTCAGGGTGACCGCGCCGGTGATCGGATCAATCGTCAGATCCGCGTCGCTGCCCGCTTTCAGGGAGAAGGTGACGCCGTTGCTGATATCGGCGCTATCGGTGGCCGTGGCGGTGTAGATCACCTGGCCTGCGCCGCTGTTTTCGTTGATTGCGGTAGCGGTGGTGCCGCTGGTGATGGTCGGGGCAACTTCATCGAGGTTGTTGATCCCCAGGGTCACCTTCTGGCTGCTGGCATTGCCCGCCGCATCGGTGGCCACTACGGTGAAGCTGTAGATGGCTTTGCTCTCAAAATCCGGGTTGCCGGTCAGGGTGACCGCGCCGGTGATCGGATCAATCGTCAGATCCGCGTCGCTGCCCGCTTTCAGGGAGAAGGTGACGCCGTTGCTGATATCGGCGGTATCGGTGGCCGTGGCGGTGTAGATCACCTGGCCTGCGCCGCTGTTTTCGTTGATTGCGGTAGCGGTGGTGCCGCTGGTGATGGTCGGCGCAACTTCATCGAGGTTGTTGATCCCCAGGGTCACCTTCTGGCTGCTGGCGTTGCCCGCCGCATCGGTGGCCACCACGGTGAAGCTGTAGCTGGCTTTGCTCTCAAAATTCGGGTCGCCGGTCAGGGTGACCGCGCCGGTGATCGGATCAATCGTCAGATCCGCGTCGCTGCCCGCTTTCAGGGAGAAGGTGACGCCATTGCTGATATCGCCGGTATCGGTCGCCGTGGCGGTGTAGATCACCTGCCCTGCGCCGCTGTTTTCGTTGATTGCGGTAGCGGTGGTGCCGCTGGTGATGGTCGGGGCAACTTCATCAAGGTTGTTGATCCCCAGGGTCACCTTCTGGCTGCTGGCGTTGCCCGCCGCATCGGTGGCCACCACGGTGAAGCTGTAGCTGGCTTTGTTCTCAAAGTCCGGGTTGCCGATCAGGGTGACCGCACCGGTGGCGGCATTGATGCTGAACAGCGCGCTATCGCCGGTGGTGCTCAGGCTGTAGCTAAACTGGCTGGGGTCGGTGGCGACAGCAGTCCAGACCACCTGGCCTGCCCCGATGTTCTCATCCACGCTGGCCGTCGTGGCGCTGCTGAAGACAGGCGCATGGGTATCAATAATGAGGCTGAGTCCACCGGACGTGTCAGTGGCGGTCGCTGCGCCTTTAATCAGCAACGACTGCACCTCATCGGACAAACTGCTACTGCTGCCGAGTGTGATCCCGGCAGTGACGGTGTCAAGGATGGCCTGGGTGGATGCACCGGCGTTGGCTTCCGCGCCGGAGAATGCCGCCAGCAGCAGGCCATATTTTTCACCGGTACTCAGGCCATCGGTAGCGTCATAACTACCGCCGTTGGTTGCCACGACCGTAGTGTTCAGAATGTCATCCACACCAAACAGGCTGCTAATGGCGGCGGACGTGTCGGCCACCTGCGTCGCACTCAGGGTGGCTGGACTGTCAGGCGTGCCGCCGATGGCTTCCTGAGCCTTGTTATAGGCGAGAGTGGTCAACACGTTAATATTGAGAACGAGGGTACTGTTGTCTCCGGAGATAACACCCATGCTCCAGAGCTGCGCAGAGAGGTCTTTTCCCGCGCCAGTCGCTTCGTCCAGGTAGTCAGCAGCGCTGCCGCTGTTGACGAGCTTAACAATCACCACGCCGCTGTAACTGCCAGCAGAGATGGTTACCGAGCCGTTGGGCCCCAGCGTCCCCGAGCCAATCAGCGTTTTTCCATCGGCCTGATAAATCTCTACATTCAAATCGTTACTGCTGAGCGCCGGGCCGCCGACAAAATTAAGCTCGACGGCGTTCTGTACAGCGGGTTCTCCACCGCCGTTATCGTGCTTGCCGCCATTGTCACTCCCGCTATGACCACTCGCCACGGCAACCCCGACCACGCCACCTAATGCGAGAGCGCCAGCCAGGTAGCCCACGTAAGAGTGCGATTGAGGAAGGTAGGTGATCGGATGGCCAGACACCACAGAGCTATTCTGCAGGCCGGCTAAGATACTCTCGAGACCCGGGTGACCAGAGGTCATGCTGGCCAGCGCGTCCGGCGAACCGTGCGCATAGAGAACATGGCTGCCGTCGGCCAACGCCGCCCCTTCGGTGCTACCGGGCGTCATCAGTTGGGTAGCGGTGCCATCAGCAGGCAGGGTGACGCTGGTATCGTTTTGCGAATACCAGTCCTGCAGGGTCAACGTGGTGCCATCGGCATAGTCCAGCTGCAGATCTTGCCCGTGACGCGAAGCCACGACGTCATCGGCCAGCTTTTCCTGATCTTTATCGCCCTGGCGCTTGAGCACCCGGTAAGCTTCACCCGGCGCGGCCTTGTGAATGTTGGCCTGCCCGGCCTGCAGGGTAATACGGGTTTTACCGGTACTGAGCGTATATTGGCGTGGGTTCATCTGGGTCTCGGATGTCATTGTGTGTTGTGTCCAATTGGGGCGAACAGGAAAATCGGGTTGCAACGACCACCTGCGGTGTCATCGCTCCTGGAATGATTCACTGAGTGTTTTGCGCAAAGGTTTAAGTAAAAAGTCCATCAGCGTGCGATCGCCGGTACGGATATCGAGCTGAGATGTCATGCCCGGCAGGATGTCCAGCTGACGACCTGTCGTACTGCGCACAAGCTGCCCCTCTCCTTCTGCATGGCTTTTCAAACGAACATGAACGCGGTAGTAGATCTCCTCGCCACGGGGTGTGTTTTCTTTAAGGGTGTCGGCCGACACATAGATCACCTCCCCCTGCAATGCGCCATAAATGGTGTAATCGAAGGGATCGAGGCGTACGGTAGCTGGCAGTCCAACCTGAACGCGGGCAATATCAGCAGGCAGAACCTTAGCCTCAATGATGAGGGCATCATCTGACGGGACGATCTGCATGATCTCATCACCGGCACGTAATACCCCACCCAGCGTGGTGACGCGGACGTTTTTGACTATCCCAGGTCCCATGGCCGTAAAGACCGTATCGTGCACCTGCTGGCGACGGCCGGCCATCTGTTGCAGCGTCTGGCTCAGGTCATCTTCGGCCTTGGTGAGATCGGCTCGCGCGTCATCCAGAAACTTATTGCGTCGACCCAGCAGGCGGGCACGGGCTTCATTGAGATCGCGCTGCGCGTTAAGCCGCTCACTGGTGCTCACATCCCCAGAGCGTTCAAGCCCGTTCACCAGGCTAAGTTTCTGACTGGCTAAATTGACAGCGGTTTGCAGCGCAGTGATATCTTCCTGCAGGCTCTGACGGCGCTGCAAAAACAGGGCGCGTTCAATGTCTGCCTGTTCGCGCAATGCCGGGCCGGGATCGGACGGGAACCGGGGGGCTGACTGGCCCGTTGATTCTGCGCGCAGTCGGGCAATACGCGCCCGTAGACCGACGATACGCGCGTCCACTTCACCCGCCGCTGCCTCAACGCGGGTTGGGTCGAGACGAGCCAGAATCTGCCCCGCCTTAACATGGTCACCCTCTTTGACGCCCAGCTCGGACAGTACGCCCCCGTCCACGGTCTGGATTATCTGCACCCGGCTGCTGGCGATCACTTCCCCGTGTGCCCGTGCGACTTCATCAATGCGAAAATAGATCGCCCAGATGACAAAACCCAGCACCAGGACGACGATGCTCCCGATAAGCCCGGCGGAGAGTCGGCTACGGTGGTAGTTTTCCAGCCGATGCACGCGAGCGGCGTCAGCGACCTCGTCGTCAAACAGTTCAACGGCCATTAAGGACTCCTGCTGAATTAGATGCTTCAGGCATACGTGTTTTTAAGTTCGTTACTTCAACGGTGGGCCGCGAACCCGTGGCGCGGGCCATTAGTCCTGGCATCAGTTTTTCCGGTGCACCATCACGTACGATGGTGCCTTCCTGCACGACCAGGACGCGGGTGGCAAAATTAACGGCAGCCATCGGACGGTGAGTGGCGACGATGAGGATATCTTCTGGCTGCAGCCTGGCCTGTAATGCTTGCCAGACACGGGCCTCCGCTTCGCCATCCAGCGAGGCCGTCGGTTCATCCAGTAGCCAGATACGGGGACGAGACATCAGCACACGTGCCAGCCCTACCAGCTGGCGCTGACCGCCAGAAAGACCCGAGCCACCTTCGCTGATCGCCATATCCATACCCAGCGGATTACTGGCAGCCACCTGATCCAGCGCCAGATCGCGGGTGACGTCGGTCAGCGTGGTGTCGCTGACTGCTCCTGCGAGCATCAGATTGCTTCGCAGCGTGCCTTTGAAGAGCTGCACCGCTTGTGGCAGATAGCCAACCTGAGCACTGACCAGTTGGGGATCGATCTCCCACAAATCGGCATCGCCCAGGCGTACGCGGCCCTCACCGGGGCGATACAGCCCGGACAGGATCTTCAGCAGCGTCGATTTACCGCCGCCAACGGGCCCTAACAGCAGAACGCGTTCACCGGCGTGAAAGCGAAGTGCGGGAATATTGAGTTGTTGTACCGGAGACTGCGGAAAGGCGAAGCGCAGCTTTTCCACACTAATATGTTCTGGCAGGCGATCGGGCAACAGCAGGGTCTGTCCGGGACGACGCTCCGTCGGTTTACGCAGCAGGTTGTTCACCATGTCCAGCGCTTCTCTGACCTGCTGCCATTGCATCAGGTACTGAACGCCCTGACTCACCGGCCCGATGACACGCCCCCCCAGAATACTGCAGGCGACCATGCCCCCGGTGGTCAAATATCCGGCCTCGACGCCCCAGACGCCCACCACGATCCCCATAACATACGCCAGCGTCGACAGACTGCCGGTGGTGTTAGTACAGAACTGACTGAGCGATTTTTGCTGAATGCTGTAGCCAGCGATGGAATTGCTGAGCGTCTGCCAGTCTTGTGCAAAACGCCAGCCAGCATGACTGGCGCGCAGCGTCTCGGCACCGCGAATACTGTCGACTAACAGGCCCAGACGCTCGTTGCTGCGAAGCATCTGTTGGCGCGTGAGACGGCGTAAGCGCATACGCGTGAACAGGCCAAGCGCCAACGCGACAGGTAGCATTCCAAGGTAAACCCAGCCGACGGGCCCACCGATCAAACCAATCAGCCCGATAAACAGAAAGGCAAACGGCAGATCCACGATCCCAAAGACCAGACCGGCAGAGACAACCTGCCGTACCGAATCCAGTGCCCCCACCTGCGCGGCCAGCGTGCCCAGACTGCCGGGCTGCTGGTCGAGTTGCAGGTGCAGCAGGTGTTCATAGACATGCTGGGAAAGGCGTTTATCCACACTGCTGGCAACGCTGTCCATGATACGGGCCCGCAGCATTTTGAGCAGCCAGTCCAGCCCCACAACCAGCACCATCCCCACGACCAGCGTGGTCAGGGTTGCCCAGGCCAGGGTAGGCACCACGCGATCGTAGACCTGCATCGCGAAGAGCGAGGTGGGAATGGCCAGGATGTTCACCAGCAGCGTGGCGGCTACGACCTGGAACACCCAACGGCGGTCGCGCAACAGCTCGCGCCAGACCAGGCGCATGGCCGGGTTTTCACTATCAGAGAGGTTTTCTGACTGTACAGGTGAAGCCAGTCTCACCCAGAGAACAGCCGTTTCGTCACCCGCAACCGTACCCGGCGCACCGGTCAGAATATCGTCTACCGTCAGCGTTCGGGATTCGGCACCTTCACGGGTCAGCGTAAGGGTATCGGTATTCCCTCCCTCACTGTGTCGCTCGGCTAGCCACCATGTCTGTTCGTGCCACATCAGTGCCGGGAGTTGGCGGGGATCAAAACGCCGCCAGGGAAGCAACGCCAGCCGGACATCTTTCATCCCCGCGTCCGACAGTAAACTGCGCACATGATCCTGGGGGCGATCTGTCAATGAAGGAACGGTCTGCGCACGTGCATACGCCTGCGTTAACGCCGCTTTATTCACCGGGGCCTTTAGCTTGTCCAGCAAGGCCAGTAATTCAGAGAGAGGAACAGATATCATCAGGGAAGGCTCGCAGACGTGTTAGCTAATTGGGTGCCTGGCAGGGCGCCAGAGGTATCGTCCATACGTCCTGTGCGTGCAGCCAGGCGCAGGCAATCGACCCGCCATGCCGATCGTACCGCTACCAGTGCTTGTTGTTGTTCAGTTAATTCGCGCACGGCGTTGAGGACATCCAGCCAGCTCTTGTAGCCCGATTCATACTGGCGTCGGAAGGATGCCAGCGTGTCGCTGAGCTCAATGACAGACTGCTCATAACCCGTCATCAGCATTTGGTTAGCATCACGCTGATCGAGCAGCTGGCGCGTCTGAATGTCTTCGCTGTGGCGTTGTTGAGCCAGATCCTGTCGTGCGGACTCCACGCGTTCCATTGCTGCGTTCTGAAGGCCGCGGTTCACCAGTCCCAGACCTTCCATCGTGCCGGTCACCACAACATTGATCGTATTTTCATTTCTCTGATTGGGGATGCCCGAGTAGTCATTGCGAGAGGCTTGCAGGGAGACGGTCGGCATGGATGAGGTGCGCTGACGTTTCACATCCGTTTCGGCAAGCGTGACCCCCGCTTCGCGGGCTCGTACGGTTGCACTCTGCGCAAGAATTTGTTCCTGTATAGCCCGATCGGCAGGCAGTTTGAGGATGCTGCCAGGCACCGGCAGGTCGCTTGCGACCGGCACCTGCGTCAAGGATAACAGCGTGGATTCAGCGGTAAGCAGGTCCGATTTGGCCTGTTCGAATGAGGAACGCGCCTGTAACAACCGGGCCTTCGCCAGGCTGACATCAGCCGAAGACGCCAGTCCCCCCTGCTGACGGCGCTGGATCTGTTCCTGCAACGCCTGATGGTTGGTAACGTTCGATTCGGCAACGGCAAGACGCTCGCGAACACCCTGGACATTCGCATAGGCCACTGCGGTCTCTTCCAGCAAGTCACGACGTGTCGCCCAGGCCGTGGCTTGCTGAGCAAGTGTGTCAGTGTCGGCGTAGTCAATGGCGCTGTCGATGCGCCCAAACGCCCATAATGGTTGCGATACACTCAGCGTGGTCGAACTGGAATCATTGTAACCAGAAATTTGCCCCGTCCCTGCGCTGGCCCCAAGGGTTGGCAAACGTGCCGCGCGGGCGCTGTCGGCGTTGGCCTCTTTGGAACGCACAAGCGCCTGCTGACTGGCCAGACCGGGGTGATGGAGCATGGTGCTGCGCAGTGCGGCGTACAACCCCCCCGGCGAAGTGTCGTCAGAGATAGAGTGCGAAGGCGCCCTCGCCTCAGCAATGGTCACAGAAATGACAAAGGCTAAAGGAAGTATGATTGCAGGAAGAATGCGACAACCGTGTCGCACTGGAAGAAACCCCATGTCTGAAGAGCCCTGTATTTAAGAAAGAGTAAAAGGCCCACCGATCACGATTTTTCTCAGGTTATCCCGACATAACAATGATTTAATAAATGGCACGGCCGGATAACGAGTTGGAAATAAGAAAATGCCTATTGTTTTACGCAATGATTACCGATCAACAACATTCATGTCAATGTGTGTAATCGTGTAATAAAGACTGTAAAACATCGTTAATTGAGACGATAAGTTCATTTAACTCAAATATCCGCAGGATTAAGAAAAACTTTATTAGTGGAATATCTGTTAAGGCAGTGGATAATTTGTTACTAGCAAAAAGTGGCAGAGGGAGGTGTTGATTGTTGAGTTAGGTAAGAGAATGTCGTTGCCCCTGAGAGGCAGTGACGTTGTATGGCAAATCAAGGCTGTTATAAAGCGTTATTAACTCATCCAGATCCCAGCCCCGACGTTTACTGTCCAGAGCCATGTTAAACAGAGCCAAAATGAATCCGACAGACGTTTTTCAGTTTGTTGGGCCTAAAGGTAAGCAATACTGTAATTTTGAAAAGCCTGAAATAAGTATGATGCATAAGACATAAAGCTAAAGGACAGACATGACAGCATATTCCAATTCTGATGCGGCAAGGGACTTACGCCCGGCCTTAGACAAGGCACCCGCTGGCGCGGTGAACGGAGAATGGTTCTTTATCACCGAACAGGCAGGCGTCTCCTCACAAACCGGAGGTTACATGTATGCCGACGGGAGTCACGTTGCAGAGGGTAACCACGCCTTACAGAAGGTCCGGGAGGTTGTCGAGAAACTCGAAGCATCAAGGGTACAGCCCTTCAATAAGGTTATCGTTGACTGGACAAGGTCTAAAATACCGTTAATACGGGGGCGCGTTACGGTTGAGACATTATTCGATGAGACAATTGTGCCGCGTGGTCCTCAGGACCCGATTTATGAGGTTGCTGCTGTAGCAAGGCGAGCCTTCTGGGAAAGGTATGGCAGCGTCTCAGATGGCTTTACGGTTGAACGAGATGACGCAAACGTACATAACCAGACGAAATGGTTCGGGCCCCATCGCCGGGTGCTCAATATTAAGAGGAACACCACATTAACGCTTGCCACTGATGGCCTCTCGACGCCCTGGGCCGGCATTGCAGACCCGGAAAATGGCGTAGGATGCGAACTTTTCATGGAATTAGACGCTTCGAATATGATCAGCCAGCAGATTGATGACTGGGCTCATCTCTTGATTACCCTGGGGGATCTCGTTGCCGATGGCTATCAGGTTGCTGCTGATGTAGAAAATTATGGCGCAATCCTGTTTTGCGCTCTTACAGACGAATATAACCCAGTGACCCGAATCATCCTCAGCCGTGATAGCCGCAGGATTGATAATTTGCCTTTCGGTTCAGTTCCGCTCATTCGTGTAACGCCGATAGCAGAGTCAGAGATTGCACACCTGGACCAATCCGATGAATGGGCATCAAGCGCAGCAAGACATGCTCTCGCGGAACGGCAGATAGCAATATAGACAATTAACGCGACGTTATTCACGCCCCTTACGAGGCAGAGTGAGTTCAGTCGCTTTCCTTAAAGGAAGAACGGCATCAAATGATTGAGCTTGTTCCGCTGTGAGCGATAAGCGGAACTTCTCTCGCGCTATTATTGCTTATTTCAGCGTTAAGGCAAATGGTTCGAAAGTTCATCATTTCATTACCTATTTTTTAGACATACGCCAGCGGTTAATGATTGTTAATAAAGTATTGATCCCAGTATGGAGGGGAGCCGATCTCATCAACCATAAATTTGAGAATTTCACGTATGCGGTGCGAGCGAAGCTTATTTTCGGGATAGAGAGCGTGTATAACGGTCGGGACAGATTCTGCTGACATATCCCATTCAGGAAGGAGTCTTATAAGACTACCATTCACAAAAATTTCAGGGCTAAAAATCCATGTTGGAAACAGCACAATGCCTGCTCCGTCCTGTGCCGCAGCGACCAGTGCTCCAGCATTGTTGCTACTTATGCCGCCACTGACCTCAATATTCTTATACTTATCTTTCAGAGATGTACGGTAATACCACCGCTGTTCTCCTGATCCCCCACGATACAGCAGGCAGTTATGGTTGCGGAGATCTTCCGGTTGCATCGGTATACCGTTCTGCTGCAGATAGGTCTGGCTGGCTGCCACAATATACTGTTGATCGCAAATTACCTTACCTAACATTCCGGAATCCTCGACCGTACTTACCCTGAAGGTAATATCATTTCCCTCCTGTACCGGGTCACGAAAGGTATCTGTCAGGGTCAGTTCAACGGATACGCCCGGATATTTCCTTCTTAATTGACTGACGAGATTAACAATATGCAGCCTGCCCAGTGCTTCCGGGGCATTAATCCTTATTTTGCCACTTATTTGCTGGCCTTCCTGAGCAATTTGCTCGGCAGCGTTATCCAGCAGGTCCAGAGCCTCCCTGACCTGAGACCGGAACCAGGTTCCTTTTTCTGTCAGAGTTACCGCTCGTGTGCTTCGGTACAAAAGCTGCTGATTTAGCTCTTTTTCCAGTGCTGCTATATCACGCGATACCGATGAGGCCGGGACACCAAAGTGACGCGCTGTTGCGAGAAAGCTGCCGGAGCTGGAAACCATTAAAAAATAACGAAGTGCCTTAAGCTGCATAAGCCCTCTCAATGTATGCGAAACGGATTAACTCACTGTCAGTTGTTGCTGTGATGACTAACTAATAAGCTATAAATTGTCATTATTGCAATAATGTTTTGCATTTTAGCCTAATTGTTCCTTTAATAACATTTTTCTAGACTGTATCCAGACCTGACGGCTGAGATGAATTTCAAAGCCGTCGTGAACGTAAATTCATTCTGGGGACGTTATGAAAAACACATTATTTGAAGCCTACAATCTGTCAGGAACCTCCTTAAGCAATCGCGTAGTCATGGCTCCGATGACGCGCTCCCGTGCACCCTGCGACGTCGCTGACACGATGACAGCCCTCTATTACACCCAACGCGCCACGGCGGGCCTGATCGTGACTGAAGGCACCCCGGTGTCACGTGAAGGGCAGGGATATCTGTTCAATCCGGGGATTTACAGTGATGATCAGATTGCTGGCTGGAAGCTGACCACGGATTCAGTACATGCTGTTGGAGGACGAATCTTTGCACAACTCTGGCATGTAGGCCGGTTGTCCCATCCCTCAATTCAGGAAGGCGGTAAGCTACCTGTCAGCCCGAGTTCCAGAAAAGCAGAAGGGACGAAAGCCTTCGGCTATGATGAAAACGGGCAGCCCGCCCTGATTGACACTTCTGCTCCGCGACCATTGAATACGGATGAGATCCCACGGCTTGTTGAAGACTTTGCCTGGGCTGCTGAAAACGCGATAGCTGCCGGTTTTGATGGTGTCGAGATCCATGCTGCCAATGGCTATCTTTTCGAGCAGTTTCTCAATCCAGGTGTCAATGACCGTACCGACAAATATGCAGCCGACACGCTGGATAACCGGCTAAGATTCACGCTTGAAGTCATCGATGCAGTAACGACAAGGATCGGTGCAAATCGAACAGGTATTCGACTGTCTCCTTATGGTCAGATTTTTGATATGCCGGTATATCCCGAAATTAATGAAACTTACCTGGCCCTTGCCGCAGAAATCGGTAAGCGTGAGCTTGCCTACCTGCATCTTATGAATCAGTCAGGCTTCTCTCGTGCAGACGGCAAAGTTGAAGGATCTGCTGAAAATGGTTTCTTCGAGCTTATGCGAGGAATGAAGTCACCGCTGAACGCTACAGCATTGATCCTGGCTGGCGGACTGACCCGTGATCTGGCAACGGAAATGATTGAGGGAGGTGAAATTGACCTCGCCGGGTTTGGCGCGAACTTTATCAGCAACCCGGACCTGGTAGCACGTATGCAGAATGGGCTGCCGCTTGCAGAACCCGATCGGGAGACATTCTATGGTGGGGATTCAAAAGGTTATGTCGATTACCCTCCCTATGGAGCTTAATCATTGAATGAGAGGGTTCGCCTGTTTCTGTGAAAATATCGCAAACCGGCTGAAATTTTTCTGACTGAGTAAACAAACTTTTCTGGCAGAACGGAAAATTTGAAGGGTTCAAAATATGAACTGGGTAAAATATGTCGTTGCCGCCGTTGCGCTTTACAGCCTGAGCCTGACCGCTCATGCTGAATCAATTAAATTATGGCGACTTAACTGTGGCACCATCGAGTTATCGGATATGAGTCCTTTTTCCGATACCTTCGATTATGCAGTTAAGCCGCGACACGTGGCCGATAGCTGCTATCTGATTAGCCATAACAACACATGGATGTTGTGGGATACAGGCCTTCCTTTGTCTGACCTGGGAAAAGATCAGAGCGGGACAGGTATACGGCCGCGTCTTGAACGTCCACTGGTTGAGCAGCTCGCAAAGCTAAACGTGACGCCTGATATGATCTCATTGGTCGCGCTCAGTCATTACCATTTTGATCACGCTGGCCAGCTCTCCAGCTTTCCTAAAGCTCGCTTGCTCATCGGCGCGAGCGATATGGCAGTGATTCGTTCCCAAAAGTCTGACGAGAACCTCGACCGGAGCCAGTTCACTCACTGGCTTTCCGGTAACGCAAAGGTGACTGAAGTAGAGGGTGATTTTGATATTTTTGGCGACGGTAAGGTGGTCATGCTTAAAACACCAGGACACACTCCAGGCCATCATTCCTTGCTGGTACGCCTTCGCGACAGGAATATCATTCTTTCCGGAGACTTATGGCATTTTGCTGCCTCAGTACCGATTAATGGTGTACCGACATTTAATACTAATCGCGCCGATACGCTTGCATCACAGGACAGATTAAACCGTATTATCCATAACCTTAACGCCGAACTCATCATTGGCCACGAGGCTGCGGATATTGAAAAATTACCCAAATTTCCTCAGGCTGCAGAATAACTACAGAGAACCTTTTTAAGGTGATGAATGAATCATCCTGACATTTCATCCGCGAATGTCAGGGTGGACATTATTTATCACTCTCGAAACCTACTGAGCTATATAGTACAACGACTGCTTTTGGCACCAGGCGGACATCTTTATCATCGCCAGCTAACTAACCTCAACTACATATTCTCCTCAAACCGTAACAGACGTCCGGCATTTCCCAGCACCAGCAAGGTGCTCATATTGTGCAAAATCGCCGCAATGATTGCACCCGACGCGCCTAACCACCCAAACGCGGCGGCAGCGACAATGACCAGCGTCCAGCCAAGGCCAATCATCACGTTAATGTGCAGCGTGCGGCGACAGCGGCGGCTTAAGCGCACGCAGGTGCCGAGGCGACGTAAGTCTCCGCCAATCAACACGATATCCGCTGATGCCATGGCAATATCTGAACCACCTGCCCCTATCGCTACGCCGACCACGCCTGCTTTTATCGCCAGCGAATCGTTGATCCCATCGCCGACCACCATCGGGCGGAAGCCGTTGTCGATCTGCTCTTTCACCTGGTGCAGTTTGTCGGCGGGCAACGCGCCGGCGATAACCTGGTTAATACCGACCTTTTTGGCGATACGTTGTGCCACGGTCAGGCGATCGCCGGTGAGTAAGAGTTGCTGATGAAGGCCAAGGTCGCGCAGCTGCGCCATCGCGTCGTGCGCTTCTTCGCGAAGGCTGTCGGCAAGTAAAATCCAGCCCCGGAAGCGCCCTGCCAGTACCAGGCCCACTATCGGCCCGTCGTGTGGGGGTTCAGGCGGTAAATCCGCGACCTGGATTGCCAGTAATGCATATCTGCCAAGCCAGGCCTCGCCCGCCGCGGTCGTGGCGGATACGCCGAGGCCCTGATGCTCATGCACATTCTGCAACGCAGGCCACGCGCCTTGTGCCGCGATGTTGACCAGCGCGCAACTGACCGGGTGATTGCTGGTCGAACCGAGACTGGCCGCCAGCGCTGCCAGGGCCTCCGGCGATTCCCCCGCTTCCGGACGCAGTTCATGCAGTTGCAGTCTGCCGTGGGTGAGCGTGCCGGTTTTGTCGATAATCACCGCATTGAGCTCGGCGAGTTCTTCAAGGAACGCGGCACCGCGAATCAAAATACCGTGTCGCGCGGCAACGGTCAGGCCAGCAATGGAGGTCGCAGGGGCAGACAGCACCAGCGCGCAAGGGCAAGCGGCCACCAGCACGGCGAGCATTGCCTGGCTATTCTGCGTTAAAAACCAGGTGCTGGCGGCGATCAGCAACACCAGCAGCAAGTAGCGGGCCGCATGACGCTCCAGCAGGCGGGTAATCGGCGGGCTGGCCTGCTCCGCGCTTTGCATCAGCGCGATAACACGTCCGAGCGTTGAGGTTTCGCCGGTGCGCGTGACTTCAATACGTAACCGTCCGTCGAGGTTGATCGCGCCGCCGTACACGTCCATCCCCGGTTTCACTTCCAGCGGCACGGATTCACCGGTGATCGGCGCGGTATCCAGACTCGCCTGCCCTTCCAGCACACGCCCGTCGGCAGGCAAACGGTCGCCCGCTCTTACCTCCACGATATCGCCTGCCACCAGTTGGTGGTTATCGATGTCATGCAGTTTGCCGTCGGCAGCAACACGCCGCGCACGGCTACGGGTAAGCTTGCCAAGCGCCTCGATTGCCTCTTGCGAGCCAATCACGCTGCGTTCTTCAAGAATATGCCCGACGATCATGATCAGCGGCAGCAGTGCGGCGGTGAGCATATCTCCTGTTGCCCACGCCCCCAGCAGCGCCAGCGCCACCAGTTGATCGGTAATGCCGTGCAGGTCTGGATAGCGCAGGCTGTAAACGGCGTGGCGCAGCACCGGAATGCCGACCATCAACGAGGCGGCCCCCAGCAGCATATCGGCGACGGCCACCTGCTCCGGTGCCAGGGCGCGCCACAGCAGGCCGAGAATTAACGTACCGCTGGCCAGCATGGCCAGAATCAGCCGTTGGGCAATGTTGCGCTGTTCCTGATGACTTAACGCGCCACCCGGATTCATTGAATCGGTGCTCATTGTGGAGAAGGTTCCTTTTGCCCGGCTGCCTGCAGGATCAGCCTGGCATCATCCTGCGGTGCAACGGTAATGACAGATGCCGCCTGGGCCAGAATTGCCGCAATGCGTTCCCGGTAAATGCGCGCCAGCAGATCCGGATCCTGCGGCGTGTTCGCTAATCGCGTAACCATCGCGGTGTCGGCCTGCGCTTTGGCGACCTTTTCCCGGGCCTGTGCCTGGGCAGTCTGGCGTATCTGGTCAGCATGTTGAGTGGCTTTTTGCCGAATGACAGACGCCTCCGTATTTGCCGTAGCAATCACCTGTGAGGCCATCTGGCTGGCCGTGAGTACGCCATTAAAGGCGGTGACTGTTGTAGCCGGCAGCATCGATTGTACGGTGACGCGCTCAAGGGTAATGCCGGGCGAACTGCCGGCCCGGGCAAGGCGTTGCAGATTATGCTCGATGTTGTGCTGAACGTCGGTGCGCAGACGTTCGCGCTGTTGGGCCACGTTCATGTTGTTGCTGACCATCTCCGGGCGAGCCACCAGGATCCTGTCGAGATCGCGGGCAGCACAAACCGCCACCGCCGCGCGCTCAACCAGGCGGTCGAGGGCGGGGATCACATGTTCGCCCTGCAACACATAATCTGCCGGGCTGTTGACGCGGTAAAAGACGCTGATATCCAACTGCACCACGCCCGCATCGCCGGTGAGCAAATAGCCTGAACCGGCTAGCGCATCACTTGTATCCGCCTCCAGCGCGTCGGGCGAGCGCAACAGCGCAGTTACGCGATGTTCAATAACCCGGTCAGGCGCAGGCACCATCACCACCTCATCAATCGGCTTCGGCCAGCTCAGCAATAATCCGGGTTCGGTAACGCGTTGCAGGGCGCCAAAATGCAGCACCACGGCGCGACTGTCAGCAGGCACCTGGCGGATGTTCGAAAACAGCCAGCTTGAGGCGGCTATAAGCGTCAACCCAAGCAAGGCATAAAAAGCGAGGCGGATGGACTGCGTCCAGGGCCCGGCAGGTTTTTGCCTCTCACTCATGGGTTTTATCCAGTTTCGGGCCATCGACTAACAGGTGGAAAGGGGCAGCATCGGTGCGTAATACCAGGCGGGTACTTGTGTTCACCACCCCGCTCAGGGCATCAAGCTGGCGCAACAGGCTGTAAAGCTGCGGTGAACTGGCGTAAGCCTTAGCGTAAATGTCTGCCGCCTGCGCCTGAGACTGCGCTTCAATATCGGCAGCCTGAACCTCTGCCTGCGCCTCCACAATGCGCGCGTCGCGCTCTGCCGCCGAACGGATTTCCGCTGCGGCACGTTTGCCTTCGGCGGTGCGCACGGTGGCGATAGTTTCACGTTCGGCCCGCATTCGGTCGACGGTGGCATTCAGCGTCACCGCCGGAAGCGTCAGGCGTTCGGTTCCCACCTGCACCAGGCGAATGCCGTAGCTTTCCAGCAGCGGCTGGCTGATTTGCGCCTGCAGGTGTGATTCAAACTGGCTGAGTTGCACCTGTGTGCTGTCGGTATTCACCAGTTGTGAAAGCGTAAAGCCGCTGGTGGTGGTTTCCAGCGCCGATCCTAAATACGCCCGGATTTGCCGTGCTGCTTCATCGGGCTGATTTTGCACCGCACGCAGGAAGCGCTGCACATGTTCCGGCGTGTTATCAACCTGCCAGACCGCGTAAGACTGCACGATAATGCGCAGCCCATCACGGGTGCCGACATCCTGCAAGCCGCTCGAGGTGGTGCGCATGCGCAGATCCACGGTGGTTGCCGTTTCAAACGGCGCGGGAAGACGCCATGCCAGGCCGGGGTTAAGCAGCACACGCACCGGGTTGCCAAAGCGGGTGATAATCAGCGATTCACCCGAGCGGACCTGCACCAGACTGGCCACCGCAACAAGAACCAGCACCAGTAAACCCGCACCGGCAATGCGCTTCCAGCCGCCCGTTGCAGGCCCGGTTGAATGGTGGTGGCTACAGCCGTGGCTGCAACCATGATGATGTGAATGGCTCAACGGGAAGGCTCCTGTGTCGGTTTTGCAGGCACATCGCGGCGTGCTGCGGCGTTCAATGAGGGAAATTCGCGCAGGTCGATGGTCGGGGATGCACCTGCCCCAATGCGGCTGTCGATAATCAGCAGCGGGCTGTGGCCGAGCGTCTGGCGCAGCTGGCTAAACCATAATTCGTCGATAAAGACCTGCCCGGCGTGCGCGACCGCCTGCTTTTGCGCGGCAAAGCTGACTGCCGTGGCCTGCGCCTTGCTGGTCACATCGGTGGCATTCATTTGCGCCTGGTTCCGGCGAGTGGTCGCCTGGGTTTGCGCGCTGGCGGCCAGCTCAGCGGCATGACCGCGCTCGCGTGCTACCAGCGCCTGAGCGGAAATTTGTGCCGCCTGCACGCCGTGAAACGCATCGGCGGCACCGGCTGGCGGGTGAATGGCTTCGACCACGGTAGAGAGCAATTCCACGCCGCTGTGTAAGGCGTCGAGTTTTTGCTGCACCGCCCGGTTGATCTGGCTGGCTAACGCGTTGCGCTGCTCACCGAGTAACTGTTCCAGCGTGAGTGAGGAAAATTGATGCACCAGCACCTGATTGGCGGTGCTGCGGATCAGCGCTGGCAGATTGTTGCTGCGGTAAGTTGCCGCCAGTGCCGCGTTATCGGTCAAGCCAATGCGCCACATAAAACGCACGTCGCTGTTGATGATTTGCAGGCTCTGCTGGTCATCACTTTGGCTGGCGATGATCTGGGCTTTATCAAAACTGTGGATCGCGTCCCAGAGACGGTCTGCCCCTGGTGGAGCATTACCTTCGGCACTGGCCAGCGGTTCGGGTGCGGTATCGTCCTGTTCCCCGGCGGCCAGTTCATGTACCTGGCCGTTTTCGGTTAACTTCACCTGCCCAAAAGGCCATGGCAGCCCGTAATGCAGCCCTGCAGGCAGCACCGTCACCGGTTTGCCGAACCGTTCGTAGATCCCGCGTTGCGTGGTGGAAACTTGCTGGAACCCGGTCAGCAACCAGCCGCAAACGATCATCACCGTCAGTACAGGCATAGACACGCGCTTCAGAACCGTTAACGCCCAAAGTTGGCGCAGATCGATGCCAAAGCGCTGATGGATTTCGTGTTGTAAAAACAGCATCGGGCGCGGGGGCCAGACAAGCTGGGTCGCCAGCTGGCTTTTTGCCAGATAGTCAGGTTCAGCCTCTTCGGTTTTCGGCGGCATAAACAGCGAGAACAGGCCGCGCAGCAGGAACTCAATCGCCACCACCAGCACCAGTACAGCGGGCAGATTAATGAAGAGTGCGATATTGAGGGTGGGAAAAACGAACGCCGGTAACGAGAAGCATTGCACCGCCAGCGTCAGGCGCAATATCGGCGCGATAAATTTTGCTTCCGGCCAGGCTTCGTTGGCCGTTGCCGCCATATGCCGTTCGGCAACCAGCACGGCAAACATCGCTGCCGCAATAATACCCACCGCCACCCATCGCAGCCTGCCGTCATCCAGCGCGACGTAATTTTCGCCCCACCCCGCAAGCGCAACACCTATCACGAAGACCGCCATTACGGCGAGCCCCACGCCATCGCTTTTAAGCAGTGCCCCGATGCGTCTGAAATTAATCGGGAGCAACCCAACAAAGCGCGGGTAAATACTCAACTGAGGTGCAGATTCTGGCAGAACCTCTTCCATTTTGAGCGGCGGCGAGAAGATGTCCGCGCGCCACTGGCAAATCCGCTGAGCGTGATACCACGTGACCGCTAACAAAATTAGCGCCCCGGCGTTGCTGCATAACAACGCAGGCCACCGGGAAGCTGGCGCGAAAAATTGCGCGATCAGCGCCGTCATGAGCATAAGAAAAATTGTCGCACCGAGCCCAAAAACGACTCTGGCGGCGAGTAAGGCCTGAGAGGATGCTAATGAATATCGAGCCTGAGAGGGTTGCATGGCGTTTTGACTTTCGGACGCAAGAGGATACGTCATTGACGTGTATTGTTATCACATAACATATCATCATCGTAAATTTTCGTAAACGAACCGCGTGTAACCATTTGTACAACCGAGCCGTGGGCAAGCGCCTTACTCTCGTCATTTCCTGCCGCCCTCCGACCAGGACAATAGCTGAATCTGCTGCCACACCCCACCCATCCACTATACTGACCATTGCAGTTGTAATTTGGACAGCAGGAAATGCACGGTTAATGATCTGACATCAACCCTACCCATGACCATCAGGAGAACAACATGCAAAAGCGTAACAACCTGAAAGTGCTGCTGATTGCCTCAGCAGTTGCCGCCATGTTCGGCACTGTCGGCGTGAAGGCCCAGTCGACGAGCGCCGCGCAGAGTGACGCCGCAGCCCAGACCAGCTCCACCGGCTCCATGGCTAAGCTGGACTCCGGCGACGAAAAAGCGTTGAAGGACATGGCGCAGGCCAATATCAATGAAGTTGCCGCCGCTAAGATCGCGCTGAGCAAGGCCGACAGCAGCGACGTCAAAGCCTTCGCCCAGAAGATGGTCGATGACCACGGCGCTGCCCTGACCAAAGTCCAGGCGGTCGCCCAACAAAAAGGGGTGACACTCCCGACTGAGCCGGATCCAGCCCATAAAGCCATGGCCGATAAGCTGGAAAAAGAGAGCGGCGATGCGTTTGACAAGATGTATATGGAGAATGCCGGCACCAAAGATCACAAGATGGTGTTGTCGAAACTGCAAAGTGACGCCAAAAACATCAAGGATCCCGATGTGAAGGCCCTGGCGGACGCACACACGCCGGTGGTTGAGCAGCATCTGAAGTCTGCCGAGCAGATGAAAATGGCAGCAGATAAATAACCCGCCTGAATTTCAGCCCGTTAACGGGCTGAATTCTCAAATGTTCCCCCTGAAAGCGCGATATCCGTCACATTATGCCAGGCTTTATATTCATCACCGAAATATATGGAGCCTGCTATGTCGCATCACACCTCACCGGATCAGTACCCTCGCCCTCCTTTCACCGAACAACTTCAACCCTGGCCGGGGCTCGCCTCGCAGATGACGCCTCAGGCCGACCATGGCGAGACCAGCTATCGCGGCACTGGCAGACTCAAAGGCCGCAAAGCGCTTATCACCGGCGGGGATTCGGGGATTGGCCGGGCGGTGGCGATTGCCTATGCCCGCGAAGGCGCAGATGTGGCCATCAATTATCTGCCCGAAGAGGAGAGCGACGCGGCGGAAGTGATCAAACTCATCCAGGCTGAAGGCCGTAAAGCCGTCGCTATCCCCGGCGATATTCGCACCGAGTCCTTCTGCGAAACCCTTGTGGAGCGCGCGGCCGCAGAGCTGGGCGGGCTTGATATCCTGGTGAACAATGCCGGGCGTCAGCAGTTCTCCACCTCGATTCGCACTCTCTCTACCGCCGACTTTGACGCCACCTTCAAAACCAACGTCTATGCCATGTTCTGGATCACCCGCGCCGCACTCAACCATCTTTCGGCCGGCTCGGCGATTGTGAATACCTCCTCCGTTCAGGCCTTCGATCCTGACGCTATCGTGCTGGACTATGCCCAGACCAAAGCCGCTATCGTGGCCTTTACCAAATCGCTGGCCAAACAGTTGGGTAGTGAAGGCATACGCGTAAATGCCGTGGCGCCAGGCCCCTACTGGACGCCGTTGCAGGTGAGCGGCGGCCAGCCGCAGGAGAAGATTGTCAGCATGGGCTCCGGCACACCGATGGATCGCCCGGGACAGCCGGTAGAAATTGCCTCGCTTTACGTGACCCTTGCCTCCGATGAAAGTAGCTATTGTTCGGGTCAGGTCTGGTGCGCAGACGGTGGCAACGGCACGCTTTAATTATCCGTAACGAAAAGACAACGCGACCTGCTGCGCCAGACGAAGGGATGACTCATTTGAAAAATGCTAAATACACTATGCCGTTGCGCGAGGAAGGATTTATTGGTCTGGGGGATTATGCCGCCATCGGTGAGGGCCGCTCGGTGGCGCTCATCGCCCCGGATGGTTCGATCGACTGGTGGAGCGCGCCCAATCTGGACTCGCCGCCCCTTTTCGACCGGCTACTGGACCCGACCATCGGCGGTTTTTTCAGCCTGACCCCTGCGGTGGAGTATACCGTCTCGCGCGCCTATCGCGAGGACAGCAACGTGCTGGAAACCCGTTTTGAGACCAAAGATGGCACGGTGTTGTTAACCGAATCGATTAACAGCACCCTGGCGGGGCGTCTGCCCTGGAGTGAACTGGCCCGGCGGCTGGAAGGCGTCCGCGGCACCGTGCCTTTCCGGCTCCATCTGCGCTTCGGGACGATGGTCGAAACGCGCTCCCCCTGGCGGTCAGATACCTTCAAGGGGAGCGTTTACCATATCGGCGATCTGATGGCGATGCTGCACACCAGCGAAAACGTCATTATTACTCACGCTGATGACGAAGAGATCGAAGCGGAGATCACCCTCAAAAAGGGAAGCCGGGAAGTTGTCGCCCTGCTCGTGACCCAGAGCGAGCCGCTGGCGGTGCCGGACATTCAGGCGATTGATAACCGCATTGAAACCAGCCACACCGCCTGGCAGGACTGGGTGAAGGGGCTCAAATATGACGGCCTCTATAAAGATCACGTTATCCGTTCCGCGCTGGCGCTGAAGTTCCTCTGGTATTCACCAACCGGCGCGCTGGCCGCGGCGGCCACCACCTCCCTGCCGGAAGGGATCGGCGGCGAGAAAAACTACGACTACCGCTTCGCCTGGGTGAGAGATGCCTGCCTGATCATTAAAGCCTTTACCTTCCTCGGCACCCTTGAGGAGTGTAAGGCGGCGTTTTCCTGGCTGTCGAAAACCATTATCAAACACGGCCCGGAGATGCAGGCCTGCTACACCCTCGAAGGCGAGCTGGTACCGGAAGAGCGTTACGCGGAACTCCAGGGCTACCGGGGTTCGCAGCCGGTACGCATTGGCAATAACGCCCGCGACCAGCGTCAGTTGAGCATGTATGCCGATATGCTTGGCGTGGCAAAACTGTTTGTCGAAGCGGGCCATATTCTGGATACGGGCACCTCGCGCTTCCTCGGGCATCTTGCCAATCAGTGCGCTGACCGCTGGCGCATGAAGGACTCCGGGATCTGGGAGTTGCCGGAAGAGCGACACTACACCCACTCGAAAATGTCCTGTTGGCTGGCGCTGGACTGCGCCGTGGTGCTGGCGGAGCACAGCCATATCGAACCGACATGGAAAGCGCGCTGGGAACGCGAGCGGGACCGCATCCGCGACTGGGTTGAGGAGCACTGCTGGTCCGAAACCCATCAGTCCTACTGCTTTTACGTCGGGGACGGCGGACAGCTGGACGCCTCCCTGGCGCTGGTTTCACGCTACGGCATGAAAGTGAATCCGAAACGCATGAAGCTGACCTATGAGGCTATCCATCGCGAACTGGGCCATAACAGCGCGATGGTCTACCGCTACAGCGGCGTCGAGCAGGAGGAGAGTACCTTCATCGCCTGTTCATTCTGGCTGGCAGAGGCCTGGGCCTCGATGGGCAAGCCAGCGGTTGGCGAGGAGATGATGGAGGAAATTCTGGAGACGCTGTGCCACCGCGGCAACGTTGAAACCTTCAATGAGATGTTTGATACCCGCACCGGCGAATGGGTGGGCAATATGCCCCAGGGCCTGAGCCATCTCGCCCTCATCTGCGCGGCGCAGGCCATCAGCGAGCATCACGGGCCCGAATGACCAGCGTAATGCCGAGCAGCACGGCACACATCGACACCAGCATGCGCAGGCTGAAGGTTTCGCCGAGCAGCACCACGCCGCCCAGAGTGGCAAGGCAGGGAACGCTAAGCTGTACCGTACTTGCGGTCATGGCTTTCATCTTCGGCAGCAGCGTATACCACAGCGCGTAAGCCGCGCCTGATGCCAGTGCCCCGGACGTCATGGCTAATAACAGTCCGGGCGCGCTGGTAAACCTTTCCCCGGACAGCAAGAGCGAGAGAACGACGGTGAAAGGTACGGCGAGGATAAAATTCCCGGTCGTCGCCGGTATGGCTTCCGGCATGCTTTTCCCTTTCACCGAGTAGTACGCCCAGGCCAGCCCGGAACCGATCATCATCAACGCGCTGGTTGGTTCCGGGGCGTGCGCGCCGGGGAGCAGCAACAGCAGGGTTCCAGCGACCGCCAGCAACAGCCCCGCGCCCTTCAGCACACCGATTTTTTCTCCCTGCCGCCAGCCATAGATGACCATTGCCGTCTGCACGGTCCCGAACAGTAACAGCGCCCCGGTCCCGGTATCGATCTGCAGATAGGACCAGGACATCGCCAGCACATACAGCGTCAGGGCCAGACCGCTCCGCCAGTCATAATGTATTTTTGATGCCGGCCTTTTTCTGACGCTCATCAGCATCACCAGGAACAGTGCGCCGCTGACGATCCGCACATCGCTGAAGGTCGCCGGATCGATGTGCCCGCCCGTCAGCGCCACCCGGCACAGGACGGAGTTCGCCGCAAACGCCAGCATGGTGAGTATTATTTTTCCTGTCATACCCTCTCTCACAAATGCAACCTGCCCGTTTCCGGAAAATAGACAACCTATAATACTTACATATACCACCGGAGGTGACTATGTGTGGACGTTTTGCCCAGGCGCAGACCCGGGAAGAGTATCTTGCCTTTCTGGCCGATGAAGCGGATTGCGACATCCCCTACGACCCGCAACCTATCGGCCGCTATAACGTGGCGCCTGGCACCAAAGTGTTACTGCTCAGCGAGCGCGAGGATCTGTTGCATCTTGACCCGGTATTCTGGGGTTACGCCCCTGGCTGGTGGGACAAGCCGCCGCTGATCAATGCCCGGCAGGAGACCGCCGCCAGCAGCCGGATGTTTAAACCGCTGTGGAACCATGGTCGGGCGATTGTCTTTGCCGACGGCTGGTTCGAGTGGAAAAAAGAGGGGGATAAAAAGCAGCCTTACTTTATCTGTCGCGCCGACGGACAACCCATTTTTATGGCGGCCATCGGCAGCACGCCGTTTGAACGCGGGGATGAGGCGGAAGGGTTTCTGATCGTCACCGCCGCGGCGGATAAAGGGCTGGTGGATATTCACGATCGGCGTCCGCTGGTGTTAACGCCAGAGGCAGCACGGGACTGGCTACGCGAGTCGGTGAGCGGGCAAGAAGCAGAAGAGATTGCGCAGACGGGTGCAGTCCCCGCGGACGTATTCCATTGGCATGCCGTTACAAAGGCCGTGGGGAATGTGAAAAACCAGGGGCCAGAATTAATTGATGAGATCAGCGCGTCTTAAAGTCTGGATTATCTGAGCATCTTTTCTGGCCAGGTTGACCGGTTAAGCCTGCTTCAGTTCGTCCAGAAGTTCAGGATGTTTATCCAGCGCTTTAAACAACAACACTAATGGCCGTGGCGGCGCGACACGCCCCGTTTCATAGCGACTAAAAGCATTGACTCCGCCGCCAAAAATTTCGGCTGCCTGACGTTGGTCCAGATTCAGGCGTTTACGCACGTTTGCGATGAAGGTTGGATCGACCTCTTCAGCGTTTACCTTACGGTTAAACGCCAGAATGGCGGCAAAGTACTCGTCCCCTTCCCCATTGCTAAAAATAATCTCATCGCACGCATCGCAAAACTGCCCTTTAACGGCATGAAAGATCGTTTTCTGGCCTTTGTATTCATACGCAATATCGCGGCTTTCGTGTTGAAGCTCCGCGCCACCGCAAACAGGACATTTCATCTTCATAGCTCCTTAAATGACACCACCAGTACGCCATCGGTCACAATAAACTTTATGTAAATCTGTTGGCCGTTGTAGACCGTTCGGTACACGTCATGCCAGCACGTATGATCGTGATGGGCGGTCATACTTTTGTAAAAATCAGCCGGTTCCAGCGTCAGGATGACATCAAAAATTTCCTGTCTGGAGCAAAAGCCCATCTGGGCTGCGCCGATCAATGCGGAACGGGTTATTGCCGTCAATCCAGCTCGTACCATCGTTTTAACGATATGTAAGCGAGTATGCGGCGTTCTCTTTTCCATAAGATTAACCTATATGCCAAATTGTGCAAACAGGTTAAATTCGTGACGTAAGCAAGTAAAGATAGCCTGAGATGAAAATGCGAGGATGGCCGCAGACCCGTTTCAATGGCCTGCCATTAGCCGGGCCGTGGGGAATGTGAAAAACCAGGGGCCAGAATTAATTGATGAGATCAGCGACGCGTAAAATAAAGCGGATGACGTGATACTCTTATTTACTGGAATTTACTAACACTCAATTAATATAAAAGTGCCGTAAGCGAAGCGGTAAAAACAAATAATCCAGGAGGGCCCAGGACGGGCCCCCGCATTACACTTAAACAACCTGTTTTGGCCAGCGTCTCCTTTTCGGGAGTGGCACGCATGAGTGAGGGGTGAGTCGGGTTCCACAAACGGAACAAACAGCACCATGAGGTTGGGTTTGCGCTGGGCTAAACGTGGTAAAACGAAATCGCGTACTTGTGCAAACCGGGCACTCAAATTTTAGGTTGGGAATAGCCCCTCCGGGCAAGTGAATAGAAACACCACCATACAGTAATTATTAATAGAACAGGGATATATCGTATAAATAACTTTCTTTACACCTATATTTCTTTTTTATAAGCAGACTAATTTTGGGATAAGGATTTATCTCACCCGCAATAAATCAGAAAAACGCGTGGTATATCGGGGAGATAACATCTCTCTTTTCATTTGCCATTGCTGTTCAATCCCCTGCCCGGCAAACCAGAGGGTTCCGCGCCCTTCTTTTTTATTGAGTTGGTCGATAACCGCCATCAGTTCTGCGCTGTTGCGTCGGGGAGGATTTTCATCAAACAGATTAAGCTGCGCGACGCCAAGACTGAAGAAATCCCCCAGCATGACCCCGGCTTTCTGATAGCGCAGCCCCTCTTTCCAGATAGCGTCCAGACAGCGAGTCGCCGCGTTAATAATATCCCGGCTGTCTTCGGTGGGCGTCAGGAGCTTAATCGAGGCGCTGTTGCCATAGTAAGGCTCGTTCAGCGCGAACGGCGAGGTCTTCACAAAGGCGGAAATAAACCGGCAGTACTGGTGCTCGGCCCGCAGTTTTTCGGCGGCGCGCGCGGCATAGCTGCAGATGGCCTGGCGCATCGCCTCGTAGTCTGAGACCTTCTCGCCAAACGAGCGGGAGCAGATAATCTCCTGCTTGTGCGGGGCAAACTCTTCAAACCCCAGGCAGGATTCGCCGCGCAATTCCCGCACGGTGCGCTCCAGCACCACGCTGAAATGCTTGCGGATCACGGCGGTGTGGGTGTCGGCCAGATCCAGCACGGTTTTAATCCCCATGGCATCCAGCCTTTTACTCAACCGCCGCCCAACGCCCCATACCTCCTCGACGGGCAGCGCCGCCATCAGCTTACGCTGCCGCTCGACGCTGGAGAGATCGAGCACGCCGCCGGTTTGCCGCTGCCATTTTTTGGCCGCGAAATTCGCCAGCTTGGCGAGGGTTTTGGTGGGGGCAATACCCACCCCGACGGTCAGGTGCGTACGTTGCAGCAGCGTTTGTCGAATTTCACGGCCAAAGGCCTCCAGATTGAGGCAATTGCTGACGCCGGTGAGATCGCAAAAGGCCTCATCAATGTAAAGGAAAGATGATCGATTATGGACATGAAATTTTTTCAGTTAAGTGAGCTAGTTACTTTCAAACAAAATGTCCATAGAAAAGTATCTTTTTCACGTTTTTTGACCCAAGTATGTCCATGGTCTAAGCAGTTTTCAAAACCATCCAGTTTTGGGGCAGTCATGGTCGTTCCGCCGCCCTCAACCAATCAGCTATGCCTTTAATACCCATTGAAAGTAAGTTGTCTTGTAATGACACAACGCGCTGCAACATCGCACCACAGTCAGACTCTTCATGTTCTTCTGCTTCCGCAAAAAGATGAGTCATCAATTGTGTGAGATTATTATGGTTATCATACATATGCAGTTTGCTATCGCGCACATATGCCACATAAATTTCGGTTGCTACAAGAGCTTGCTTAGGATCATGTTGTGACAACTTATTGAGCCACTCATGAAATCCATAAGGCTGCGGTTTTTTATTATCATTATTACTATCTTTTTCAAATACAGAAAAGCAGTTGCTAATTAACTCTGTTGGAACAGATATCGCCTCTCTTTTATCTTGAAAGATACGAATTGCTTGTCCCGCAACTTTCAGTGCATGTTTGCTATTTGCTTTTAAACCGGCATTAACTCCGGAAAAACATTGTTCCCTGTGGCGTTGAATATTTTCAGCGTTTGTCCAGACGGTTGCTGCACCATACCAAGCCTCAGGGCTATCTAATGTATACAAATCATATAGTAATGTCTCAAAAGGAATATGCTGAGTCATGGCGGCTAAGGCAGAAATGCGTCCCCATATTTCCATATCATTGCCGCGTCCTTCGCTCCAAAGGCGTGCCAGTAACGGCTTCACTATTTTGAAATGTCTATGATACGCATAATAAAGACAACGCTCAGCAATTTTCCAAAGTTCATAAGCATCTTTCATGGCTAGGTGAAATAAATCCCAACCCAAATCAAAATCTTTACTTTGTAAATATGGCAAGCGGCGTAGAATCGTGGCACGAACTGCTAAGTGCTCGTCACTTGCAAAGCGACGCAACGTGGGCACTAGCAATTGCGGCAACTCGATTTCATGCTCTATAAGATTATCTGCGACAATCATCAAAGATTCAGAAATATTTCCTTTTGCCATATTCATTCCCAAGCTGAGTAAACTTACGGAGTCATCCTTAATTAGGTCATACTCATGGCACCATGCAAATCCAATGGTTAAAAATATTAACCGTTCGGCTTTAAGTTGGTCATGTATGACATGTGAGCAAGCCTGAATTGCTTTAGCTGTAGATCGCTTATATTGCCATTGCTTTGAATGCCTTTCTAGTTCATCAAGTATCTGACTCGCCAGCAGGGAAGAATCAGGATCCTCGATCGGTGTCCACCCTTCATTCGGACTCAAATTGCCATAGCGATGGGCTAAATATGTAGTGACCCCCATCATGATATCATCACGAAAATTTTCAGGTATTGCAGCCCAATAATTGGATAAAAATCTCAAGAATCGAGAGGGATTACGTGAGGAAGCCTCTCGTAGTTGGGAGCCCACTTCCCGCTCCCCGCCAACAAGCATTTTAATTCCATCGCAATCCGAATGCCCATCATAGTGCATCAGTAATTTCAACACCCCTTTATCGCTTATTCCCAAAAATATTTCAAATGGAAATGGAGCCCTAACAATATTTTCATATGAGTGATTTTTAGGTTGACGTACTATTATTCCCGCTTTTTTCTCATATTTATCAACCACAGCTTGTGCTTTTAGTGAGCGTAAGTAGCAAGGAATAGATGCTATCAATGCTGCTTTCTTCTCCAATACCCACAATTCACTTTCGGTGGATTCATACTTCTCCCATATAGTTAAAATATTATCCATGACAGCATCCTGTGCTGAAACGGGTAGAAATCTGAAGCTTGCCTGTATTAGTTCATCTAATTCATGAGAAACATCAAACTCAAGTATGTTTCGACTACACAATATACGCTCTATCAAAGAAAGATTAGTTAATGGCGAAATAGTACAAGCAAGAATACAAAAATAGAGTAAAGCGCCTTCATCATTTAGGCAAAGTCGTTCACTATTTTGTTGCCACCAGTCTGAGTGTATTTTTGCTTGGTAGAGGACACTTGCTTCAACAGCGTCAAATAGAACATTTATGCTCTCCGCATGATGTATATCTAACAGATTGCCCTTTCTTTCATAGGAAGTCTCGCTCAGAAAACCATATCGATAATTCATTTTGGGATTTTTATATTGTGACTCCCTATACTGACTCCAGTATTCTATTGCATCTACTGCCAAATCCAGCAACGTACTGGATTGCATCATTCGGTTTTTTAGAAAATTTTCATTTTGAATTCCAAATTCATGCGGACGGCAACGTAACTCATTCTCAAAGCTGTACTTCAATATATTCTCATCTGTTAGCCCAACAGTTATATAACGCCAGAGAAAGATATCATCGACTACGCCAATCGCCACACACTTAGCAATAACTTCACCAAGCGAACTGTACTCAGACAATGGCATATCAAGTAAACGCTGTAACAATGGAGCAACCAGTTGCAAATTCCCATGTTCAATTTCTAACAAAATCCTTGCAAGCTGATCTGCAATACTTTTGTTATCAAAATAATCTAATTCAATAATTTCAGTCCAGAATGACACCACTCCTACAGTATCAGCATTACTCCATTGAGCAATTCGATGAACATGTATCTTTAGGCCTTCAATATCTCGGTTGGTTATTAGATTAGGACACAGAAATTTCATCCAGAAATGATGCCACTCAACAGATCTACCAGCCGTGTAAATCACCTGAAAAACATCACGGTAATCTTCGCGTAAATCACGTATTAAAGACCAATCGTCATTCTGTGGTGTTTGCTCAGCGAAAGATTCTGCTGCGAGGCGTCGGATATGAAAGGCCGTATCGCCCGTTAATACCGTCCTGAGTTGTTTTCTGAACTCACGGCGCTCACCTATCGCCAACTGAGCGATAAAACTTCGGATGCTTGGTCTTACAAAAGGAACCGGCGGTAAGTCTTTTATGAATTCATTTAGTGTGACGCCATTCCGTATAGCCCGACTTATGACGAGGACATCCAGTAAGGTTTGATGGCCAAAAGTCAGTTTCCCATCTACAGTTTCCTGCAATACATTAAGACTGCGAAGTTTTCTCTCAATATCTAAAGATGCAGTGAAACGCTGTCGAGGAACCGTCAGGCTTCGCAAACGCAGCATCTCGGTGGCAAGACCTTCAATCGCTTGTAAAGCCATATCCCCCAATTCAACATCGGCAAGCACAATACTATTTAGATAGCGTTGCGCCAAAGCATGGCTGGTTACCACATTGAAACTGCCACCTCGTAAGGCTAGTTCTACAAACAGCGCCAATTCACGCGGATTACGTATCAATTCACGTGTGACGATGTCAATTTCTGTTGCAGCAATTTTCAACGTAGCCAGTAATGGAGCAACTACAACATCCCAGTTTAATGGCTGACACTCAAATTCGCAGTCCCAATGCCGTTCAGCAATCCGTCTGTCGTAATGCCTGTCAAATTCGCGGCATGCGGTAACAACGGTGATATTTGGAATCAATAACAAGCGATCGATTTGAGCAAGGAAATACTGTAGTACGCGATGCTCACGGGCAATGGATAATACATCTAAGGAATCAATAACGACTATTACATAAGCGCTTTCAGCAAGTCTTGCAGCTTTCTCTACCCATTGCTGGGACAGTCCCTGAGCCTGGCGCTCTTCTGGTGTTGCGAGATCTGCGAACTCACGTGACTGGATAAAAAGTGGTGCCATGTCTGAACAGTTTATTGCCCGTTCTTCTAAAGCCTCCTGCAATTCAAGCATGATACAGGTTTTTCCTGAACCTGGGAGACCAGTAAGCAGGATAGACTTTTTTCTTGCATCAATTGCAGCCAACAGTTCATTCAGGATTGGGTTGGCAATTCGCTGCCCAGCAATATCTCGCCGCCATGACCTACCAATAGCCGAAGTGCTAGAAAAAGAATGGCGAATCTCAGCGATACCCATCGGCGGAACCAGGGTTGACCCAGACTGCTGGACAATGTTCCGAAGATCGTTTTTAGTCAAACGATGTATAGTCGCAGCAGACGAGCTACCACCACCTAATCGTGCCCCTAGTTTCTCAATGCTAACCCAGAGTGCGTTAAAAGCTGCTTCATGGTTACTCGCTATGCTACGTAAGCGGCCACGTAACTGGAGTTCCATCTGATCGAGGTCATCACTGGTAATAAAATTAGTTCGACGAAGGAATTCAAATACTGAAAGGTCAGGAGCAGTTTTTTTTAGGAGATGAGCCAAGGTGTCATTTAGTCCCCTCTGTGCTTTCCCTAAACTTTGTAGATAGTTCATTTCATCTGGTTGGGATGAGCTGTGCTCTTTGATTTTTGCAAGGTCGCCAAAGTTATTTCGCGAATAAAAGCGGACATTAACTCTGGGGTTATCAGCCAGCAGAAGGAAGGCTTTATCCAGTTCGTCACCAAGGTCAGCTATCGTCCAGGCCTTGAAATCTGTTTGATTTTTTTTGCACTGGCAGGCGATCAAGGTTCCGTCAGTTCTGCCAACAACGACATCATCAACGGAATAACTTATCGAATCTACTTCAAGCCATTCGAAGTCCGGATCGGACAAGACTATTAATGCCCAATCAAACGCTACCAGGGTCTGATAGCCATCGCCGCGATTTGAACGTATACCTGCAATACTCATAGATTATTCCTTTCAGGGGACAGTTCCCCTTTTTCATCCAGAGATGATTAGCATCGATTAAATTGTGGACATAATATTAGCCCTTCTGGGCTTGCACCAGAATGTCCAGAAGGTTCCCGCCCCTTGATCTTTGCTACCGACATACAATACTGTATATAAATACAGTTCATTTAGCGGTGATCATAATGCAGTTTTTCACACCCACCAGGTTACACCAAATCGTGGCATCCCCTGGGTTCAGTAATTTTATTCCCTACGTTTTACCAGTTGCCGCTCAGAACGATGTCGTGAAATCCGGGAACTGATCATGTTTGCACTCTGCGATGTGAACTCTTTCTATGCTTCCTGCGAAACCGTTTTTCGCCCGGACCTGAAGGGCCGGCCAGTCGTCGTTTTATCAAATAACGACGGTTGTGTTATCGCACGTTCTGCGGAAGCGAAACCTTTTGTGAAAATGGGTGAGCCGTATTTCAAACAAAAAGATCTTTTCAGGCATCATGGGGTGGTTTGCTTCAGTAGCAATTATGAACTCTACGCAGATATGTCCAACCGGGTGATGACCACGCTTGAAGAGATGTCTCCCCGCTGCGAAAGATACTCAATTGACGAGCTTTTTTGTGACCTTACAGGTATAAGTAACTGTCGCGACCTTACCGAGTTTGGCCGTGAAATCAGAGCCACTGTTTTACAGCGCACGCATCTGACCGTTGGGGTAGGAATTGCGCAGACTAAAACCCTGGCGAAGCTGGCAAATCATGCGGCAAAACGATGGCAGCGCCAGACCGGAGGCGTGGTTGACTTATCGGATGTGGCTCGTCAGAGAAAACTGATGGCAGCGCTGCCCGTTGAAGAGGTGTGGGGTGTGGGTCGACGCCTGACAAAAAAGCTTGAAAGTATGGGTATCAAAACAGTATTACAGCTGGCAGATACCGATATAGGGTTCATCAGAAAACACTTCAGCGTCGTGCTTGAGAGAACGGTCCGTGAATTACGCGGTCAACCCTGCCTTGAGCTGGAAGAGTTCCCGTCCGTAAAGCAGGAGATTATCTGTTCTCGGTCATTCGGCAGCCGCATCACAGAATATGAAGAGATGCGCGAGGCTATCTGTAGTTATGCGGCCCGGGCAGCAGAGAAACTACGTAATGAGCATCAGCATTGTCGATTTATATCTGCATTTGTTAAAACCTCTCCGTTCACAATTAACGAACCGTATTACGGTAATAGCGCATCGGTAACGCTGCTCACTCCGACCCAGGACAGCAGAGATATCATCGGCGCTGCTACTCGCTGTCTGGATGTAATCTGGAAAAACGGATATCGGTATCAGAAAGCAGGCGTCATGCTGGGAGATTTGTATAGCCAGGGCGTCGCACAACTTAATCTGTTTGACGAGAACCCACCCCGCAAAAATAGCCAGAAGCTGATGAATATCCTAGATCACCTGAATGCTGAAAACGGGCATGGGACGCTTTATTTTGCCGGACAAGGGATCCAGCAACAATGGCAGATGAAGCGGGAAATGCTCTCCCCGCGATACACCACTCGATATACTGATCTCCCCATCGTTAAGTGATATTGCCAGCTCTATATTAGAGCGGCCCGTGCTCCTGCATGTCAATAAAGAGCAACGTGTACACAATATATTTAAAGCCTGCGAGTACTATTAAAAAACTTAGAAAACCTAGTGCATTTATTTATATAACAATATTGCCTCCTCCTGACTCAGGCTGTCATTCATTATTTTTCACATTAATTATAGCTACATTATTTAACGATACTGTCAAATTAATCACCATGGTTTTATAAAAACTACTGAGTCATTACTGATCTTTTTTATATTTTACGTCAGTTCCTCGCTCGCAGCTGTTCCTTTTGCCTCGCCTACGGTAGCTTTATGCCATAAGCTGACATAGTGGGCTGCCCCACTAGAGTAAGTCCTAAATCTAAGTGTTGAACTTTTGCCATTAACGGCCGATGATAAGAAAAGAATAAAGTACAATCGCTCAGAACCTCCGCTGTTAAATTTTCTGAGCTTCTTGGCAGAAGAACGCCTTTCCACAGCCTTTATAATGCATTTAGAGGGATTTTTATGTATTTATCAAAACTCGGAATCCGCAATTTTAGAAATTTTGAGGCGGCTCACATTCCCTTGGCAGGTAATGTTGTGCTGTTGGGGGAAAATCGCGTTGGTAAAAGTAATCTGCTTTTCGCAATTCGACTGGTTATTGATCCTACTCTGCCTGATTCAGCCAGGCAGCTTAAGCTGTCAGATTTCTGGGATGGCTGCGACCTTGAATCAAACCCTCAAATTGAGGTGCACCTTGAATTCGCCGATTTCGACAGTGACCCTTCCCTCTCCGCTCTGTTGACAGATTTTCGCATCGCAGAGGATCCTACCGTAGCAAGGTTGAGCTACATTTTCCGTCAAAAGGAAGAAGTCGATGGAGCTCCCCGTTCAAGTGAGGACTGTGAGTTTATTGTTTTTGGCGGATGTCAAGAATCGCGAACCATTCCTGGGCGCGTCAGACGCCGGATCTCCATTGATATGCTTGACGCGTTACGCGATGCAGAAGCACAGCTTGCTTTCTGGCGAAACTCCCCGCTACGCCCCTTGTTGGAAGATGCATTCTCTTCGCTGAGTCGGGCCGATTTAGATCGCGTAGCAACTGAGCTTCAGGCAGCAACGGAAACCATGGAGAAGTTCCCTTCAATTAGGGATCTGGAGGATTCTCTGCGTGGTGGCATTCTTGACCTGGCTGGAACTGCTCACGATTTAGATGCCCGCCTCCGTTTTGCACCTGCTGACCCGCTCAGATTGATGCGTTCTATCTCTATGTTCATTGATGATGGAAAGAGAGGCATTATTGAAGCGAGCCTAGGTTCTGCGAACGTGGCTCTGATATCACTCAAGCTAGCAGAGTTTGCATGGCGACGTGAAAAGAATGAACGTAATTTCTCCCTGCTTTGTATTGAAGAACCCGAAGCACACCTTCACCCACAGCTTCAGCGCGCTGTTTTTGACAAACTCTTCAATAATGCCGACAAAGATCAGTCATTGATTGTGACTAGCCATTCTCCCACGCTGGCAACCATTGCTCCTCTTCGTTCTATCGTTCGCATTTGCAGGGATCCTGAAGGGCGATCGCGAGCTTTTTCCCTAGCTGAACTGCCAGTAACCAGTGAAGAACTCGACGACATTGAACGGTATCTAACAGCAACCAGATCGGAGCTTCTTTTTGCTAACGGTGTGATATTTGTTGAAGGCGATGCTGAGGAGGTTTTGCTTCCAGGTTTCGCACAGGCCATGGGGATCAATCTCGACCAGCTTGGGATTACGGTATGTAACGTAGCGGGAGTTAATTTTGAACCATACGTGAAGCTGGCAGCCAGCCTCGGACTACCCTTTTCCGTCGTAACCGACTGGGACCCACTGGATGGTACGAAACAACCGATGGGTAAAACACGCTCAATTGGTATCTGGCAGGCATTTAGCGATGTATCGGGAAAACTAAAAAAACTAACTCCTGGGAATATTAATTGGCTCAATAATTGTTCTTATGAAGAGTGTAAGCCTTCATTTGAAAAGATTGGTATTTTTTTAAACGATCAGACGTTTGAAGTCGCCGTGGCCAATACGGCTGGCCTCAAAGAAGCGCTGCTGGATATCCTCGATGAACAGGGATTTGGTGTGTTACGTTCATCAAGGATTGCTTCATGGCGTGCCGGTATGGTTCCAGACCCGACGCAACTTCTCGCGATGATATCTGACATAGGTAAAGGACGGTTGGCTGCCAAGCTGAAGCAAAAAGCCCCTGGGCTTACGCCGCCGGAGTATATTGCTTCAGCTATTCAATATGTGGTGTCGAATGTCTGACCGGCGCGCACTTTCAGAGGCTCTGAATGAGCTATTACCGAACAGAGAGCAGTACGCTGCGGCCACATACCCCGGCCACTGCGTAGTTATTGCTGGGCCAGGCAGCGGAAAAACCAAAACACTTACGACCGCCATGGCACGTGCCCTGATTGAAGAGGTCGCTGACCCCCGAGGCGTGGCCTGTATTACTTACAATAATGAATGCGCTTCTGAACTTGAAGGACGTCTGGCCTGCTTTGATGTCATTGGCGATGATCGGAACTTTATTGGTACCGTGCATAGCTTTGCTTTAAATCAGGTTTTAATCCCCTACTCACGATGTATACCGGGCTTGCTGCCGGAGGATTTTCGTGTGGCGACTAGAGACGAAAGTCGCGCGGCTGTAGAAGTGGCTTACCAGGCTAGATTCGGAGCTATCGGAGATCCCCATGCACGGTGGAAATTTGCAGAAGAGAAACGACGCCGGGATGTGAACCGACTCCTACCGGCTTGGCGAAATAATAATCCGGAGCTGGCAGATTTTATTGAAGCTTATGAAGAAGAACTTCGGCGCTTAGGACTGATTGACTTTGATGATATGCCACTCATCGCTTTTCGTATTATTAGCGAGCATGAATGGATACGTAATGCTATCCGGTCGCGCTATCCTGTTTTGTTTGTAGATGAATATCAGGATCTAGGGCACGCTCTTCATGAGCTGGTTCTACTGCTGTGCTTTAACGGTGGAATACGATTGTTTGCGGTCGGTGATGCAGATCAGTCCATTTACGGATTTAATGGTGCAAATCCAAGTCTACTGGACAGTCTAGTTTCACGGGCAGATGTTAGACCGTTCCGTCTTCGTTTCAACTATCGATCTGGCGCAAAAATTATCAGGGCATCACTAGGAGCGCTGGGAGAAGACCGGGATTATGTTGGCCCCGATGGTAATTCAGAAGGAGAGTTAGGGTTCCATGGGATTAAAGGCAATTATGACACACAGGCGCATTTTATCGCCCATAATCTAATACCCTCATTGTTTGATAGAGGATTCCAGCCTGACCGCATCGGGGTTCTGTACCGGGCAGCTTGGCTTGGCGATAAGGTTGCGGAAGAGCTAAAGAACAGAAATATTGCCATAATACGTGCTGACAGTAATGCTCTCATAAAACGTAATTCTCGTCTTGCCTGTTTCATCGAAGCCTGCAGTCAGTGGGTGACAGGTGGATGGAAAGAAGCCTCTCCTACATTTAACCTGTTACTGAGTCAGGCACTCTTTCTGGTTTATGGCCGCCGCGCAAACCGTGCTGAAGAACAATTACTGACCGTACAGCTCATCACATTTTTACGAAACGGAATTGATAAAGCGGAAAGTGCCCACGAGTGGCTTAGACGTTTAAATGATGAGATCATCACCGGCTGGATGAATATGTCACAAAACACCCAGCAGGAATGGGATGTCCTTGCGGAGTTACTAAAACGAACCGATCCCGTCAGGGGAATGGATGTAGCTCTGAATGTATTCGCGGGGAAAGTAGAAGGAACCGGGCGCATCACCCTTAGCACTCTTCATAGTGCAAAAGGCCGAGAATTTGATGTAGCCATAATGTTTGGGGTGAATAAATATGACTTCCCGAATAAGCGAGATCTAGCTTCAGATAATGCCCTTCGCGAGGCCCGGCGCCTCTTTTATGTAGGCGTCACCCGTCCCCGAAAAGAGCTACACATGGTTTATGAAAAGGGTAAACACTCCCCTTGGATTGCCGAACTATATCATCGCAGCCAGTAGATATAGAACCTTATGCACCTCATAAGCCTGTGGAAAACAAAGGGAGCGGTATATCAGTCCGCAGGAGAGTCACACAGAGGATTGATAAGCACCTTCTAGGTCGACACTCGAACCTCTGCATCTTATTATGCGCAGCAAAATCAGGGTAACCAAAGGGTTAAATGAAGCCAACACCATGTTTATATTGTTGTTCCAGGGGCACAAGACGGTAATTGCGCATCTTTTCGCATAGCTCTATAGCGACTCCTGTCAGGCATACTTCTTCTACACATCAGCTATTTAAACACGCCCTACTCAAAGTCCGCTTTTTGCTCACTGCGGACATTCTGCTCAGTTAGCTTGTCTACTTTGTGCCAATAGCGGACGTTGTTAAGCTCATGCAGTATGGATTCACGAAGAACAGACGTTATATTTTGTCCTGATTGACACGGGATGAAAGCTCCTGATGGCTCTCTTTTCGCTCGCTGTAACGATCCGCAAGATAACCGGTTTGTCCCTTAAGCAGCAGTGTGATTTTAAACAGCTCCTCGGCTACATCGACGATGCGGTCATACCATGACGAAGGTTTCATTCGGCCGTTTTCGTCGAACTCTTGCCATGCCCTGGCTACGGAAGACTGGTTGGGTATCGTAAACATCCGCATCCAGCGGCCCAGAATACGCATCTGGTTCACTGCATTGAAGGACTGGGAACCACCGCAGACCTGCATTACCGCAAGTGTTTTGCCCTGCGAAGGACGAACCGCGCCTTCACTTAAGGGTATCCAGTCAATCTGCGCCTTCATAACTGCGCTCATAGCCCCGTGCCGTTCCGGAGAACTCCACACCATCCCGTCACACCATCTGACCAGACCGCGCAGCTCGGTGACTTTAGGGTGCGTGTCCGGCGCATCATCCGGCAGGGGTAAACCGGAGGGGTTAAAGCGTTTTACCTCCGCGCCCATCGCCGTCAGCAGGCGACCAGCTTCTTCCGCGGCAAAACGGCTGTAGGAGCGCTCTCTTACTGAGCCATACAGAATCAGAATCCGTGGTGGCTCCTGCAGGTGCAGACGTTCAGCGATGTGTTGATCAAAGCATTCGGTGTTCAGGGCAGGAAATTGTTCCATTTTTCTCCTCCGGACAGACCAGATGATTTCAAAGTTAATACATATGATTTACCATATGTATATTCTAAAGGGAATGGAGTGACAAATGCTACAACCTGTTCAGCTTTTCAAAATCCTGTCGGATAAAACACGGCTCACCATCGTCATGCTTCTCCGGGAGTCCGGTGAACTGTGCGTCTGCGATATCTGCGCGGCCACCTCTGAATCACAGCCAAAAATCTCGCGACATATGGCTATCCTTCGTGAGGCCGGGCTGGTACTTGACCGTCGTGAAGGCAAATGGATCCACTATCGTCTGTCACCCCACATACCAGCGTGGGCAGCTGAGACAATCACAACGTCCTGGCAGTGTATGCGGGAGGATGTGCGTGAATGGCTGGATAAATCAGCCTGCACCTCCTGCTGAGGCAGGAAGATATTTACATAATCATATATGATGGAGTCTGAGATGCTTCTGGCAGGGAGTATATTTTTACTGACGCTGGTACTGGTGATCTGGCAACCCAGAGGCCTGAGTATTGGCTGGAGCGCGAGTATCGGGGCAGTGCTGGCGCTGGGAACCGGTGTCATCCATGTCGCTGATATTCCCGTTGTCTGGAATATCGTCTGGAACGCGACAACGGCATTTATTGCGGTCATCATCATCAGCCTGCTGCTCGATGAGTCCGGCTTCTTTGAATGGGCCGCACTGCACGTCTCCCGCTGGGGTAACGGACGTGGCCGCCTGCTGTTCACCTGGATAGTCTTGCTCGGTGCCGCTGTTGCTGCGTTGTTTGCCAATGACGGCGCCGCGCTGATCCTGACGCCGATTGTGATTGCGATGCTGCTCGCACTGGGGTTCAGCCAGGGCACGACACTGGCCTTTGTCATGGCTGCAGGGTTTATTGCAGATACGGCCAGCCTGCCGCTCATTGTTTCTAACCTGGTTAATATCGTCTCGGCGGACTTCTTCGGTCTGGGCTTTACGCAGTATGCTTCCGTTATGATCCCCGTGGATGCGGCAGCGATTGCGGCCACGCTGACCATGCTGCATTTCTTCTTCCGCAGGGATATTCCGGCAACGTATGACGTTTCGCTGCTGAAGAAACCAGCCAGTGCGATCAAGGATCCGGCAACCTTCAGGGCGGGCTGGATTGTCCTGTTATTGCTGCTTGTCGGTTTCTTTGTTCTGGAGCCGCTGGGGATCCCGGTCAGTGCGATAGCGGCGGCTGGCGCAGCAGTGCTGTTTGTGGTGGCGAAAAGAGGCCATGCCATCAACACCGGGAAAGTCCTGCGCGGTGCGCCATGGCAGATCGTTATTTTCTCGCTGGGCATGTACCTCGTGGTCTATGGCCTGCGCAATGCAGGGCTCACGGAGTACCTGTCTGGTGTGCTGAATCAGCTGGCAGACAAGGGGTTATGGGCAGCGACGTTCGGCACCGGCTTCCTGACGGCATTTCTCTCATCAGTGATGAACAATATGCCGACGGTGCTGATTGGTGCGCTGTCGATTGACGGGAGTGCGGCGACTGGCGTCGTCAAAGAGGCAATGATTTATGCCAATGTGATTGGCTGCGATTTAGGCCCGAAAATCACCCCGATAGGCAGTCTGGCAACCCTGCTGTGGCTGCATGTGCTTGCCCGGAAAAATATGACGATCACCTGGGGATATTACTTCCGGACCGGCATTGTCATGACTGTGCCGGTGCTGTTTGTCACTCTGGCCGCTCTGGCGTGGCGGCTCTCTGTCACTTTGTAATGAGATACTGATATGAGCAACATTACCATCTATCACAACCCGGCCTGTGGCACCTCACGCAACACGCTGGAGATGATCCGTAACAGCGGCAACGAACCGACGATAATTCATTATCTCGATACGCCACCCACCCGTGATGAGCTGATTAAACTTATTTCAGATATGGGAATTACGGTGCGTGCATTACTGCGTAAGAATGTTGAGCCTTATGAACACCTGGGTCTTGATGAAGAGAAATTTAATGATGAGCAGTTGATTGATTTCATGCTTCAACATCCGATCCTGATTAATCGGCCGGTTGTCGTTACGCCGCTTGGCACTCGTCTTTGCCGCCCTTCAGAAATAGTGCTGGATATTCTACCGGAAGGCCAGAAAGGAGCGTTTACCAAAGAGGATGGCGAGAAGGTCATTGACGAAACGGGGAAGCGGATTAAGTAATCTGCCCACTTCAAAATATCGGACGCCTGTTTACGCTATGCGGGCATCCGATTTTCGCTCATATGGGACAACCATAATCACATCTCCTAACCCAAAGGAGAATGAGCATGACAACATCCCCTTGGAACAAAGGCCGTATTATTGGCCAGAAACGGCCTCTTCAGATCTCTCATATCTGGGGAATCCGTATCAGACTTGAGATGGAAGGAAAAGTACGCGATTTAGCTCTGTTTAACATGGCTCTGGACAGTAAACTTCGGGGCTGTGATCTGGTTAAGCTAAAAGTTTCTGATGTGGCCTATGGGCACTCTGTTTCGGGCAGAGCGACAGTGCTGCAGCAAAAAACGGGAAGCCCCGTTCAGTTTGAACTGACTAAGGGAACCAGAGAGGCTGTAGCAGCATGGATCAAAATGGCTCATCTACGTAGTAGCGACTATCTGTTCCAGTCCCGCGTCGGTTCTTCACGACATATCTCAACCAGGCAATATAACCGTATTTTTCATGGATGGATTGATAAGCTAGGTCTCGACGAGACTCTGTACAGTACGCATTCTATGCGAAGAACCAAGCCATATCTGATCTATAAAAAAACGAAGAATCTTCGAGTGATCCAGCTATTGTTAGGTCACAAAAAACTTGAAAGTACAGTCCTTTATCTCGGTATTGAAGTGGATGATGCCCTGGAGATATCTGAGTCTATTGAAGTTTAATTTGTGAGGGCTGCAACAGCAGCCCTTTGCCAGAAGCGGAATTTTATTACATCTCTATTGAATTTGTTAATGCTGAGCAGGTCAATACATGCAGGAAGTTCCGGCTGTTTCTTTGAAGTTAACGAACCAAGTAGAGTAAGCGTCGACGCGGAAATCGTCTTTGGAAAAAGCTAAGGCATTGACCAGAATTTTTTGATCAATACATAAAGTTAGGGCGGTTTCGAATGTGTGGTTGTATTCTTTACGAATTGCTCCTGCGGCAAGGTTTCTGGGCGGCGATGAACCAAATACGAACATTAGAAAAGAAAAGACGATATTTACCGTTACTATTTCCCTTCATTTTCAAAGCACAGTAAATCAAAAATTAATTCCATATTGTTACTTTTTAGAATGTCAACATCTTTATATATTTTTTCAGACGCCCCTCCTTCATCTTCCCATTCGTTAATGGAATACTGCCATTCTTCTTGCATCAACCTGACATCTGCGGTTGGGATCTCTAAATAAGTTAGCATAGTCTACTCCGGCATCCTATCTTTATGAGGTTTTAATAGTATAGGGTACCCTACACTGTAACGCCGATTAGGTTTGCATATACTCATTAAATATATAAAAAGCACTGTAAGAAAATAATAATCTAAGTCGTGTTATTTAGCTGCAACTTTTTATTTCCCTAAGGGTGTTGACTATACTTAAATAAATAATTTCAAACCGGAGAGTGCCATGTTTAACCATTCACCTGAAAAGTCTGAAAATGAATTTAAGGAAACAGTAAAAGAATACGCCACTAAAACCGATGATGCGTTACGTAGTGGGGCTAACAGCATGAAGAATAAAGTTGAGTCATATCCTGCGACAAGTATTCTCATAGCAGTCGGTATAGGCTTCGCTTTAGGTTTTATCTCAGGAAGAAGATGATTATCTTCGAGATGAAATTTAACTGTATCTCCTTACTTCATGAGTGCATTATTTAACAAAAATAAGATAAGTATTGAAAATATTATAGTCATTAAAGAAATCACCAATTTGTAAAAAGTGAAATCCTCCTTAAAAGAAGCACCGAACTCGGAAAGGAAGTAACTAACCATTATAGTTGCCAGACATATTGCTGGACTAAATATATAACAATCTTTCAATAATTCTTACAAAACAAGAAGCATAAAACATCCAGAGAAAAATCCTCTGCTGCATCGCTTGATGCTTATGAATATGATGCCGATGCCTCCCGGTAAGCCTTTGGGTATCCCTATGACCCGCTGCTTCGTTCGTGCATGATGAACATTCCATTAGAAAATTCATCAGGTTAATTTGCCCTGCCGCTCAGAAGGATTCATCATAAGAGGCAAAATAGCATGAAGGGAGGTAGAGGGCCATCTGTATTTTGTCAATGCACATAGTGTGACCTCCTGATTTGACAGCGATTTTTAAAAGAATGTGTTGAAAAAAAAGCCTGCGGTTAGCAGGCTATAAAGTTTTTTTACTTATTTTTTTTGTTTGTATCTTATAAATAGGGTAGGTACGCAATTAAACATGAAGCAGAGAAGGTAATGAAACTGCTATAAATATTTCCTGGCAGCATCGAGTATCTCCTGCGACGTTAACTGCCTGTCAGAATCCACGTAAACAACACCATGATCGCCGGTTAATGAAGGAAAGCCAGCGGACATAATCCGAAGATGTGCTTCATCACCGTTCGGATATTCTCGTCTGATAGAGGATATACCCTCCAGAACGGTCATGACTTTACAGGGTTCGGCATTAAAGAAAACAAGAATTTTTATCATATGCCACCATGAATCTGTTAATCTTTTCTCTCAGTGATGTTTACTGGTAGATGCCACTAAGGTAAAAATAAAGACGTGATGCTTTCGGAGGCAGCCTCGCCCCTTACGCACTTTATTATTTAACAAGCAGTTAGCTTCTGTTTTGAAATTTTTATGCAGCAGTCCTGCACCTCATCAAATCGGTCAACACATTCATACATATGCAAAAATATGCTGACCTGATATTAGGATTAAACGGCTTTTATCACATTTAATTTATGGGTATGTCTACTCAGGAATAATCCTTGATCGTTGTCGCAGATCCACAAAGATTTATTTATCGCAAAGTATTACGTTTGCAGCAGCAGGACCTTTGTCACCGCTGTGAATGGCGAATTCAACTTTCTGTCCTTCAAATAAAGTTTTAAAGTTGTCGCCGCTAAGCGCAGAAAAATGGACAAAGATATCTTTACTGCCATCAAGAGGAGAGATGAAGCCAAAACCTTTGTCTCCGTTAAACCATTTTACCAGGCCTTTAATTCTTGAGGTCATACTGACTCCCGTTATAAATGATTGTATTGATAGCAAACATATCGTATTAAACGTTTGGACTCAAAAGGAGGGGATATCAGAGATAGCGCCTGGTAATGAGGACTTCCCGAAAAATGTTAAACGTTCGTTTTTACATCGAACTGATGGGATTCATTAAGGCACGGTAAATAATAATAAGTAAATTATATTTTAGCCGTCCAGAGATTCTGCAAGGAAAACAAAAGTGGCAGCGTGCTATTTTCAATGTATACTATTTACGTGTTTTCAATAAGGAATTGACTTGTCCCATAAAATGACCGGAATTGTCAAAAGTTTTGACATTCTCAGCGGTAAAGGCCTCATCATCCCCTCTGATGGCCGAAAAGACGTCCTGCTTCACATTTCAGCCGTTAACTCCCGCGAATCAGAATTACTCATCCCAGGAAGCCGCATAGAATTTTGCCGGATCAACGGTAACAGGGGGCCTGTGGCTGCGAACATTTATCTTTCCTGAATTTCTGTGCCTCAAAATATATAGATTAAAACTTAACCATATGTGATACGGTGAAGCTCATTCATTGAAAGGTTAATGGTCATGTCTGTTATCAATTACGCAATGAAACTCTTCAGCAGTGCGTCTACTGCCACTGCTGCCTGTCCTGTTTGTGGCTTAAAATCAGCACAGCCGTTGTCAAAAATCCGACTCAACCAAGCCATGCTTTGCCCCGGATGTAAAGCTCTGTTTATCTCCCGACGCTAGCTCGACCACAACCGCAGATCAGAGCCCATGTCCTATACTTATGTTAGATTCCGGCAGCTGTTAAATCCCTGATGCCTGACGCCCATCCTGAGAGAACGTTTCTGAACTGATTTCGCAACTGCTCCTGCGTGCTAACGTTGCATCAGAGCAATGCTATGAAAATGAACCCCAAAGTGTGGTTTAACCGCTCCCGTATTCCGAGGGATGCTGCTGAAAACGTAACGTTTTCAGCGAACGATCCTGCCGGTGAAAGTCCTCCGCGGTTAGAACTCTTTTCGACCGCCCAGATGGAGCGCTACGGTCAGAAGCTGGCGCGAACCCATAAATTATCACCGGATAAACATCCTTATTATCTTCTGAAAAGGCTTGGCGACAATGAGGCTATCATCACTCAAAACTGCTATGAGCTTAACGCGGGTAAAAAGACCAGTATCATGCCCGCCGGAGAGTGGTTGCTGGACAATTACTATCTGATTGAAGAACAGATACGCACTGTCCGCCAGCACTTACCAAAAAGCTTTGGTAAAGGACTCCCGTCGCTGATGTCGCCGCTGAATTGCCCACGAATTTACAACATTGCATCAGAGGCTATTGCTCACGGTGATGGCCGCTGGGATGCCGCCAGTCTGACCAGCTATCTCACAGCTTATCAACAGGTGACACCTCTGACATTAGGTGAAGTCTGGGCATTACCGGGAATGCTGCGCCTGGCGCTGATAGAAAATCTCCGTCGTATAAGCGTGGAAGTGGTAAAAGCGCAGCAGGACAGAAATCTGGCCGATACGTGGATAACAAGGATTTTCGAATGCGCCGAGAGTGCGCCTGGTGATTTAATCATGGTAGTTGCCGACATGGCACGCTCCCGGCCTCCTTTAACCAGTGCGTTTGTCGCCGAACTGGTGCGGCGCCTGCAGGGGCATGGTAACGCGCTGTCGTTACCTCTGAACTGGGTTGAACAGAGCCTTCGGGAACAGGGGATCACCTCCGACGTTCTCATACATAACTTTAATCAACAGCTTGCCGCCAGCCAGCTGTCTGTCAGCAACAGCATCGCGGGTCTGCGGTTACTGAGTGAAACGGACTGGGCTGATTTCGCCGAAACGATAAGTGTCGTCGAACAGGCTTTACGTAATGATCCTGCCGGGATCTACCCCCGGATGCACTTCAATACCCGGGATCATTACCGACACGTTGTTGAGGTCCTGGCCAGAGACAGTGGTCTCAGCGAGCCAGAGGTTGCTGACAGAGTACTGCGGCTGTCAGGAAAGAATGCTCCCGATACACCGGAACATCATGTTGGTTATTATCTCGCAGGCGAAGGTCGACAGGCGCTGGAAATTCATCTCCTGGCAGATACTTCAAGTCTCATACGCTTGCGGCACAGTTTCAACAGAATAACCCTGCTGTCATGGCTTGGAAGCCTGGCGTTGTTGACCACCGCAACAACCGCGGCAATTTTGCACGAAACTGCCATGCAGGGCGCACAGTGGCTGTTGATCGCAGTGATACTGCCTTTGATTATCGCTTTAACTCAGTTAATAAGTGATTTACTCAGTGACGCAACCACCCGCTTTCGTGTTCCTCGCCCGTTGCCGGGAATGGATTTTTCAACCGGTATTCCCGCTGACAGCGCCACCCTGTTAGTCATCCCCTGCATGCTGACCAGCCACCAAAGTTTCACTAAGCTCCTTACCAGCCTTGAAGTCTGTTGGCTGGGGAATGAAAACGAAAATCTCAGGTTCGCGCTGCTCACTGACTTCGCTGATTCTGAAAATGAACCCTCGCCAGAAAGTCACATACTGCTGAGACAGGCGATCGCCGATACGCAGGCGCTGAACCGCCGCTATCCCTCCGGGCGGCCACGTTTTTATCTGCTACACCGCCAGCCTGAATGGAACTCCGCTGAAGGAACCTGGATGGGCTATGAACGCAAGCGGGGAAAGCTGGCGTTACTGAACAGCTGGTTACGCCATCCGGGGACACAATTCGTCAGCGTAGCAGACATGCCTACCCACCTTTTACCAGGTCACATTAAATACGTTATTACCCTGGACAGTGATACGTTGCTGCCGCGCGATACGGCACACAAACTGGTCGCGGCAATGGCACATCCGCTGAATACGCCAGTATATGATCCAGTAAGCCAGAGGGTTGTCAAAGGATTCGGCATTCTGCAACCCGGCCTTGCAGAGGAGATACCACGCAACGGTCAGGGGCGTTACGCAGCGCTGCGCAGCAGCATACCGGGCAATAACCCCTATTCGATGATGTCTTCGGATATTTATCAGGATCTGTTTGGGGAAGGATCGTTCGTGGGCAAAGGGATTTACGATGTTGATATTTTTATGCAGGCCACCGCCAACACCTGCCCGGAAAATCTGGTCCTCAGCCATGACCTCCTCGAAGGATGCTATGCCCGTTCGGGTCTGCTGAGTGAGGTGTTGCTCTACGAACAATACCCTAATAATTATTTGTCGGATGTTGCACGGCGTTCACGCTGGATCCGGGGTGACTGGCAACTGCTTAACTGGCTGAAACCACGCGTCAGAAAAGCCGATGGAACCCGAGACAGGAATCCGCTGACCGCGCTTTCTTACTGGAAATTACTTGATAATCTGCGGCGCAGTCTGGTCGCCCCCTCTTTACTGGTATTGCTGTTCTTTACCCTGCTTGGGGTACCCAATCCGGTTTACTGGCTGGGCGTACTTTCACTGATATGGCTATTACCATCCATCCTCTGCATTGCCCATGATCTTCTGCATAAACCTCTGCGTCGCCGCCTGAAGCCGCATCTGTTACTGGTGGGGGCGGGCGCGCTGAAGCGTTTGTCAGGTATCGGGATTAATTTTGCGGTACTGCCACACGAAGCCGGATATTCGTTGAAGGCGATTGCCGTGACGCTATGGCGACTGGGGATCAGCAGGCGTAGCCTCAGCCAGTGGGTCATTCACAGCCACGACAGCAATCAGTCCACACCCGCTTTTGCGCGGTTTTATCAGGCGATGTGGCTGAATGTAGCCTGTGGCGTGACGCTGATAATACTGACCGGACAATTTGCACCACAACTGCTGGGAATTGCGTTGCCGATCGGTATGTTATGGTGTGTGGCACCGCTGCTGATGAGCTGGCTGAGTCGCCAGCCCGTGCGTAAGGTGTTTTCGCCAAATCAGGAACAAAAACAGCTGTTACGCCAGACTGGCCGTGAAATCTGGGCGTTTTTTGAAACCTTTGCCACAGAAAAAGAGAACTGGCTTCCGCCTGATAACTACCAGGAACTACCGCAACCGAAGGTGGCCCATCGCACTTCCCCTACCAATATTGGCCTTTCCCTTATGGCTAACCTGACGGCATGGGACTTTGGCTATCTGCCCGGCGGAGAGGTGCTCCGGCGCGTGTCGCTCACGCTCGACACGCTGGATAAAATGGAGCACTACCGGGGCCATCTCTACAACTGGTATGACACCCGTACGCTGGCCCCCCTCAGCCCACGCTACATCTCGAGTGTTGACAGCGGCAACCTGGCGGGGCATCTGTTGACCCTGCGTGCAGGGCTGTCCGCCATGCGTCATCAGCCTGTTTTAAACAGCCAACAAATACTGGAAGGACTGAACGATACGCTGGGTATTCTGGAAAACCAGTGGGGTCAGAATCCCCCGGACAGCCTGCGGCTGCTGCGCAAACACTACCTGTTCGCGGTGTCGCTCTCTCCGCAGGCATTTTTCAGCGAGCTGAAAAACATGCGCACCCAGAGCAACCATCTGATCACGCAATGTCATCATGGAGCCCCCCTCCAGATGCGCTGGGCAGGACATCTGGAGCATCAGCTGGTTCAGCTTTGCCATGAGTGGTCGCTGCTGCTTGGCTGGTTACCTGCATCCTGGAACAAACAAACGCTGCCGACGCTGAGCGAGCTTGCCCGGGAGACATTTACCGGTAAAGAAACACCCTCTGCATCAGCGACGGGGCAGGCCCGGATGCGACTCAATATTATCACCGAGCTTGAACAGCGGCTGGATGAACATGCCCGGATGGATTTCGCCTTCCTGTACAACGAAGCAACCAGTCTGCTCAGTGTTGGTTATAACTGTGACACAAATACGCCTGACAAGAGCCACTATGATCTCCTGCCGTCTGAAATTCGCCTGACCAGTTTTCTTGCCATTGCGACTAATCAACTTCCTCTTAAAAGCTGGTACGCGCTGGGTCGACTTTTTACCACGATTGATAATGAAACTGCCCTGATGTCGTGGAGCGGATCCATGTTTGAATACCTGATGCCGAATCTTGTAATGCCTACCTGGCCTGGTAGCCTGCTCGATGAGATGAGTCAGTCGGCAGTTATGCGCCAGATCCACTGGGGGAAAGAACGCGGAGTACCGTGGGGGGTTTCAGAGTCTGGTTATCATGCTTTTGATGTTCAGTATAATTATCAGTATCAGGCCTTTGGCGTGCCGGGCCTCGGTCTGCGCAGGGGGCTTGCTGATGACATGGTTGTCGCCCCTTATGCCACATTGCTGGCGTTGATGGTCTCTCCACAGAAAGCCTGTGAGAACCTGTTCAGGCTGCAAAAAAATGGCGCACACGGCGAATATGGTTTTTATGAAGCGCTGGATTATACCCCCTCACGCCTCGCATCTGGTCAGCTCTATGCGGTGGTTCAGTCCTGGATGGCACATCACCAGGGCATGGCATTTCAGGCGTTGGCCCATGTATTGCTTGGGGCCCCCATGACTGAGCGATTTATGTCCAGTACGACCTTCCGTTCAGCGAGTCTGTTGTTACAGGAGCGCGTGCCGGATGCGCTCGATCTCTACAGCCCACGTCGTCATTTTGAATCTCATGAGGGCAGAGTCAAACCCGTTCGCTATGAACCCCGCATTTTCAATGGGGTGGACACGCCAGCTCCGGATATTCAGCTCCTGTCCAACAGTCAATATCATCTGATGTTGACGGTAGGCGGTGGCGGTTACAGTCGCTGGAAAAATATTGCTCTTACACGCTGGCGCAGTGATACCACCCGAGATAACTGGGGAGCATTCTGCTATATCCGCGATATGCAGACGGGCAACGTGTGGAGCAATACCTGGCAGCCGACAGGCAACGCCAGCGAACACGAAGAAGAAGTGATATTCACCGATGCGAGTGCTGAATTCAGACGTACCTTTGGTGGACTCAGCGTCAAAACTCAGATTGTTATCTCCCCGGAAGATGACATTGAACTGCGACGTCTCACACTCATTCATCGTGGACGCCAGCCCCGCTCTCTGGAGCTGACAACCTATGCCGAAGTGGTACTGGCCCCTGATGCCAGCGATCTGGCACACCCGGCATTCAGCAATCTGTTTATTCAGACTGAACTTGAACCTGAGCGTGACGCTATTCTTTGCCACCGGCGCCCGCGCACCCCGGATGAACCGAGTCCCTGCTTGTTTCACATGATGGTGGTGCATGGCGATACACTTCATACCGTCTCATTTGAAACGAATAGGGCAAAATTTCTTGGCCGTGGCAGAAGTCCTGCTGATGCCCTGGCAATAGAGGCTGGAGGAGCGCTTAGTAACACGTCGGGGTCAGTACTGGATCCTGTACTGGCGATACGCCATGCCATCATTATGCAGCCGGGGCAGACGGTCACGATTGATATCATTTATGGCATCAGCGAGACCCGTCAGCAAAGTCTGGCTCTGCTGGAAAAATACCGCGATTACCCTATCGCTGATCGCGTCTTCGAACTGGCCAGGTCTCACAGTCAGGTGGTATTACGTCAGATGAATGCCAGTGAAGATGATGCCACGTTGTTTAATCGTCTCGCCAGTGCAGTGCTTTACCCTGTCCAGGAGCTGCGAGTCGAGGGACAGGCGATCAGCCGCAACCGTCGCGGTCAGTCCGGTCTGTGGGGCTGGGCAATTTCAGGCGATCTGCCGATAGTGCTGCTGAGTATTACCAGCGAAGAAAGTATCGCTGCCGTGACCACTCTGATTCAGGCACACCGGTACTGGAGACAGAAAGGGCTGGAGGTGGATCTGGTGATCCTCAATAACAGTCCCGGCGGTTATCAGCAGGGATTACAAAATCAGATTATGGAGTTAATTTATGCCGGGGCTGAAGCCAGTCTGCTGGATAAAACGGGTGGGCTTTTTGTCCGTAATGGCGAGCATCTCTCCGCTGAAGATAAGTTGCTTTTGATGAGCGTGGCCTGTCTTTATCTTGATGATCGTGCAGGTGGAATTGGTGAGCAGCTTAATCAGCGTATTCATACTCTCAAACCTCCGGCCAGAGCATTCGTACCTCACGCAGTCCGGGAACGTAATCAGCACAAGGAGTGGAATCCCGATGTCGGTCAGTTACAACATTTCAACGGATACGGTGGGTTTTCTCAGGATGGTCGGGAGTATCAGATTGTCCTGCGGGAAAATGCGCTGACACCGGCACCATGGTCAAACGTACTGGCAAATTCCCGTTTTGGCAGTGTGATTTCAGAGGCGGGACAGGCCTATACCTGGTATGAAAATGCGCATGAATACCGGTTGACACCCTGGGAGAACGATCCGGTGAGCGATCGCAGCGGCGAGGCGTTTTATCTGCGCGATGAAGAGAGCGGCGAGTACTGGTCGCCAACGGTTTTGCCTGTTCGCGGACACGGTGATTACCTGACGCGCCATGGTTTTGGTTACAGCGTCTTTGCCCATCGTGAAAGCGGTATAGACAGCGAGTTGACTGTTCTGGTTGCCGAAGACGCGCCGGTTAAACTTGCACTCCTGACGCTCAGTAATACGTCGGGCCGGACACGCAAACTTTCCGTAACTGGCTATGTGGAATGGACGCTGGGTGAATCCCGACCTCGCTCGGCTCCTCACATTGTGACACAGGCAGCCAGTGTTCCTGGCGGCTGCGGGGTACTGGCGAACAACTTTTATGGTGATAACGGCGGTGACCGTACTGCATTTTTTGCCGTCAGCGGTAATGACTGTTCGCTGACTGGTGACCGCCGGGAGTTTATCGGTCGCAACGGCTCGCTGCACGCCCCGTCTGCGATGAAACTGCTCAGGCTATCAGGTAAGACGGGCGCCGGCCAGGATCCCTGCGGGGCGGTGCAATCTGCCGTCAAATTAATCGACGGCGATCAGAGGACCTTTATTTTCATCCTTGGCGCTGCTGAGAATCATGCTCGCGCTCAGGAGACGCTTGCCCATTATATGAACGAAGATGCGGTCCGCCAGGCGCTGAACCGGGTTCATATCCACTGGCACAATATGCTCGATAAAATTGTGGTTAACACCCCCGACACGTCCGTAAATTTACTGGTTAATGGCTGGCTAATGTATCAGACAGTAGCCTGTCGTCTTATGGCCCGCAGTGGTTACTATCAGTCTGGTGGGGCATTTGGTTTTCGCGATCAGCTGCAGGATACGCTGGCACTGAGCCATGCTGCTCCGGATCGAATGCGTGAACAGATAATGCTCTGTGCATCACGGCAATTTATCGAGGGTGACGTGCAGCACTGGTGGCACCCGCCACACGGAAACGGTGTGCGTACCCGCTGTTCCGATGACTACCTGTGGCTTCCTTTTGCTGTTTGCCACTATGTTGAAACGACGGGGAATATGGATGCACTGGAAACACGCATTCCTTATCTTGAGGGACGGCCGCTTCAGCCGGGTGAAGAGTCAGTCTATGACACGCCGGTCATCAGCGGCACCGAAGAGACACTCTGGTTACACTGCGTCAAAGCTCTTCAGTATGGACAGCGGTTCGGGGGGCACGGCCTGCCGCTGATGGGGGCAGGTGACTGGAATGACGGGATGAACCAGGTGGGTATCGAAGGCAAAGGTGAAAGCGTCTGGCTGGGCTTCTTCCTGTACGATATTTTGCAGCGGTTTGCAGCGCTGGCGGAGCGCAGGATGGATGAGAATGTCGCCTCTATGTGCCGTGCACAGGCCCTGCGTCTGCAAAGCAATCTCGAAGCCCATGCCTGGGATGGTGAATGGTACCGGCGCGGGTATTTTGATGATGGTACTCCCCTGGGGTCGAAAGCCTCTCAGGACTGCCGGATCGATGCGATTGCGCAGAGCTGGTCTGTATTGTCCGGGGCCGCAGACCCGGGACGGTGCGCAAAGGCCATGCAGGCGCTGGATAAGCACCTTGTGGATAACGAAGGAGGGCTGATCAAACTGTTAACGCCTCCTTTCGACGGACACGGCCCGAATCCGGGCTACATACAGGGGTACCTGCCCGGCGTGCGGGAAAACGGAGGGCAGTATACGCATGGCGCCATCTGGGCAGTGATGGCCTTTGCCCGAATGGGGAATGCCGAACGAGCCTGGCAACTCTGGTCAATGCTCAACCCTATAAATCACACCCTGAATGCGGACTCGGTCGGGATTTATAAAGCTGAGCCTTATGTCATGAGTGCTGATGTCTACAGCGTCGCTCCCCATACCGGACGTGCAGGGTGGAGCTGGTATACCGGTTCCGCAGGCTGGGCCTGGCGTTTACTTACCGAGGAATTACTGGGGATAAAACGTTCCGGCACTGACTTTAGTGTTCATGCCAGGTTACCGGATGCGTGGTCGTCTTTTTCTATGGCATATCAGTATGGTGAAAGCCATTATCAGATTAGTGTTTCACGCGGCGATGCAGAATATTGCGTGACGCTGGATGGTGTTCTCCTCCCTGATGACAGAATACCGCTGAAGGATGATAGACAAAACCATACGGTTGAGATCATTCAGAACTGACGCTGATCCCGGAGGTGCATTAACGTCTGCCGTTAATGCGCTGATTATCCCTGAGAACGTCAATCGCTGTCTGCATGGCGATTTTGTCATCCCTTTTTTTTTGCCTGCCCTGCATGACCTGAAGGTATTCCAGCAAGGTTCGGGTATTAATCGGTCGGCCCTGTTTACCCACAGCCAGCACGGCTTCGCCAAGAATAATTTTTACTGGCGGTAGCTGGGACGGGTACCAGTCAAGGGTGTCTTCTGATTTCATTATAAATTTCTCATGGAAGGGTATTATATCATAAATCGGACGTTCAATTTTCAATATCTGCTATCGTGATTCAGTCATAAATCAACATAACTTAACCCGGCTGTTTTTAGAGTAAAGCGTATAATAATTAATGTATTCCTCAGAGAGTTATTTATGTCTTATACAAATGGGCTCAGGTATTTTAAAGAAAGACCGGTTCATGTTGCCTGCCCGGTATGCGCACACAGAGCCGATCAGAAAGCAGGTAAACTAAGAAAAGATGCGGTTCTTGAGTGCCCTGCCTGCGGACTGTTGTTCAGACCTTCAGAATGCTGGTGTATCGGCGGCTGATCAGCTTCTGCCACTTAACGTCAGTGATGTCGGGAAATGACAACATTTCTCCTGTACTGCAGTTGTCGAGGGTATGATAATGAAATCTAAAAAATCTGTTTTTATTGAAGGACATATCCTGTCAAACAGCTGTCACGGGCAGGCCGGTCAACCTTTCTGTATTCACCGGGTCAGGTTTAGTAATGGTAAATATGCGATTATTCGGATGGCATCCGGAATATGTTTCAAACCAGGCGAAATTATTCAACGAAACGATTGTGAGTGGTTTTATAAACTTACCAAAATTCGGCTTTTTTCTTTTGAGTACCTTGATGATGATGAATCAAGAAGACAATTCCTTGAGTATCAATGATAAAACCATGGATTTATAACAGAATAAATTTGCTGACTTACAATTCATTCCTGGCTCTTTAAATTCTTTACCAGGCATTGCAAAATTATTTTTTCTGAATTTAGATGGGTTTAAATTGTCTAAAACAAAATGTATCGCTAAAGACAAATTGCCTCATTGTTTTCCTTTTGCGTTATAACCTTCATTAGCATTAAGGAAATTTATGGCACAGACTTTTACTCATAATTTACTTCATCCTCGCCACTGGCTTACCTGGTCTGGTTTGGGTCTGCTGTGGCTTCTCGTTCAACTTCCTTACCCGGTTTTACATATTCTGGGCTCTGGCCTTGGAACAATATCCAGACCCTTTCTGAAACGCCGGGAAGGGATTGCGATTAGAAATATCGAACTGTGCTTTCCCGAGATGACACCGTTTGCCCGGAGCCAGATGGTCAATAAAAACTTTGCTTCTCTCGGGCTGGGACTGATGGAAACAGGAATGGCCTGGTTCTGGAGCGATGCGAGAGTCAAAAAATGGTTTGATGTCGAAGGGCTTGAAAACCTGACCGGTGCGACAAGAGGAGTAATGGTTGTAGGGATTCATTTTATGTCCCTTGAGTTGTGTGGAAGAGTAATGGGGTTATGCCATCCTATGATGGCAACGTATCGCCCACACAATGATCCATTAATGGAATGGGTACAGACAAAAGGGCGTATGCGTTCAAATAAGGCTATGATTAATCGACGTAATTTATCAGGTTTTGTTCATGCGCTAAAAGCAGGTGAAGCCGTTTGGTTTGCACCAGACCAGGATTATGGGTCTAAAGGAAGCGTTTTTGCACCTTTTTTCTCGGTAAAAAAAGCAGCCACGACGAACGGAACGTATGCTCTGTCAAAACTCGCTGGTGCACACTTGATCACACTTAGCATGATTCGACGTAGCGATAAAAAAGGTTATCACATGTATATCAGCAATCCGTTGTCAGGCTATCCAGGGGAAGACAAGGTCGCCGCAGCGGCTTATATGAACAAGATCATCGAGCGTGAAATTCTCCGTGCTCCTGAGCAATACCTGTGGATGCATCGCAGGTTCAAAACGCGTCCTGAAGGCGAAGTCTCTTTATACAAATGAACAACTCTACTTGTCATGAGCCAGAATCTATCTTTCTTGCCACTGCGTATTTGTAAAAATGCGATAAGGAATTTTCGATCGGATTCATGTTAACGATGGCTTGACTGACAGCCAAAGTTAATCAATTGAACCGGTTTGGATTTGAAGGTCCGTTTTTCGCTCATAGCGGACGTGTCTTTTGCTGTCACCCCTTCTGTTAGATCTCATTCATGTAGTAATCAAACACTATCTTATCCATCTTTTGAGTGGAAATCTGACTGTACCTTTTTCGGATCTCAGCGGAAAAAGAGATGAACTACGGCTAGCCGGGACGCCGATCGGTCCGAATGACACGGCGCTCGCCGGACACCCCATTACGGCCGGCGCAATCCTAGTGACAAATAATTCGCAGGAGTTTGAGCGGGTGTAGGGTCTGGTGCTGGAAGACTGGACTCGCTAGATACCCTGAGGAAAACGCCCGCCTTTACCACAGGCGGACGATCTTTCTTCTGTTTATTTCGAAGGCAACTAACACTGAATACCCCGGCAGTTGCAGCGCAGGAAAAATGCGGGACAGTGCTCCTGACGGGAAGATCGCTAAAAACAGGACAAAAACGTTTATTTCGCTGCTTCCTCAATAAGTGAGGCTACGTCCTGAGGGTGAGAAACCATCACGACATGGGATGCCTCTTTGATCACCACGGTGTGCTTTGATCCCGCACGTTCAGCCATAAAACGCAAACTTTGGGCAGGGATATTTTTGTCGCTGTCACCATAAATGAAGTAAGAGGGCACTGTTTTCCAGGCAGGAGCCCCCGATTTTTCAGTTAATGCTGCTTCGGTCACAGGTCGTTGTCCTGCTGCCATCAGCGCAGCTTTTTCAGCTGACACGTCATGAGCGAATTGCCGATGGAACTTCGACTGCTCAATGTACAGATCGACGTTACCATCAGCCAGCTTAACCGGCGCGGAAAGTGCCTCGCCAAGGGTGCTGCCCGGGAATTTCCCTGCCAGTTCAGCGGCCGCTTCACCTGCGTCAGGAGCAAATGCGGCGACATAAACCAGGGATTTAATATTGTTCTTTTCCCGGGCTGCGTTCGTTATTACCTGGCCACCATAGGAATGTCCGACAAGTACAACAGGTCCCTTAATATTGTTCACAACAGAAGAGACGTAAGCCGCATCAGTCGAAACACTGCGCAACGGATTAGCCGCTGCGAAGACGTTATATCCGTCTTTTTGCAGGATCCGCGTGACATCATTCCAGCTTGATGAGTCAGCAAAGGCACCATGAACCAGGACAACAGTCGGCTTTGTGGCTTCGGCGAAAGCACTGGCAGACAGCAGAGCGGTAGCAATGGCGAGGGAGGCAGCAAATTTAGACATGATAGTTCCCCTTTTTAACACAGTTGATGGGTGTGGCCTGTATGGAACAGGCCACCTCGTTAGCCGCGAATAAAGCTCAGTACGTCAGCATTAAAGCGGTCGGCCTCTGTCTCAGCCAGACCATGTGAACCGCCGGCATATATCTTCAGTGTTGCGTTCGCAACGATCTCAGCGGCGCGGTGTGCTGATGCCTTAATGGGCACAATCTGGTCATCGTCACCATGAATAATCAGGGTAGGACGATCAATCTGCTGCAGATCGCGTGTGTAGTCGACCTCTGAGAACTCATGGATGCAGTCATATTGTCCTTTAATCCCCCCCTGCAGCCCGATCCTGCGAAAGTTTTCCCGCAGCCCGTCATTGGTTGGTACATGGTCGCGATTGAAGCCATAGAATGGCATGGTCAGGTCGAAGAAGAACTGGGCACGGTTTTTAGCCGTTCCTTCGCGGATGGCATCAAATACGTCCAGCGGAGTACCGTCGGGATTAGCATCCGTCCGGAGCATCTGAGGAGGTACTGCGCCAACCAAAACAACTTTAGCTACACGCGAAGTACCATGACGACCGATATAATGTGCTACTTCGCCCCCCCCTGTGGAATGGCCTACTAAAATCAGGTTCTTCAGATCCAGCGCTTCAATAAGTTCGGCCAGATCGTCAGCATATTGATCCATATTGTTGCCATGGAATGTCTGGTCCGAACGCCCGTGGCTGCGCCGGTCATGAGCGATAACCCTGAAGCCATTCTGGCTGAAGAAGAGCATCTGCTGATCCCAGGCGTCAGACGATAACGGCCATCCGTGAGCAAAGAGGACTGGCTGACCTGAGCCCCAGTCTTTATAGAAAATGCCAGTCCCGTCTGTCGTTGTGAATGTGGACATATCGTTCTCCAGTTATGCGTTGTATGTTTTTGTGCAATTGATTTGTGCACGACTTGTTTGTGTATGAGTTAATTTGGCACTGAATTTTGTTGTTGTCAATCGCTTGCAATTAAATCGCACACAAATTATTTTAGAGACTGGAGGACATATGACTAAAGAGATAAATACCGGGGATTTACTTCCGGATGTGCACGGCATGCTCTGTTTCTCGCTATACTCCGCGGGACATGCGTTTACGCAGCTCTATCGCCCAATGCTCGATAAGCTGGGATTAACCTATCCCCAGTACCTGGTGATGATCACGTTGTGGAATCAGGATGGACGCACTGTGAAGGAACTGAGTGGAATACTCTTCCTTGAGTCCAGCACGCTGACTCCTTTACTTAAGCGGCTGGAGAGTGCGGGGTTGATCACCCGGACACGCAATCCGAAGGATGAACGTGAAGTGCTTATTCATCTGACAGAGAAGGGGGATACACTGAAGATTGAGGCCAGCAATATCACGCGCTGTATTGTAGATACCCTTGGAATGGATGCGGATGCAGTTGCTGACATCAAAGCATCAGTTGATAAGATCCGTGATCAGATACACCGTGCACATAGACCGGACATCTGATGAAGCTATAAAGACAATAGGGTCCTGCATAACATGAAGTTGCAGGGGGGATATCTTCTGGAATTCATCCAGGGGATTAATCCTAGAAAACCCGGTGTCGTTTTGCAGGTACCCTTTTGCTGACGCTTATAGCGATTAACTGCAAGAGTTGTTTTCCCGTTTCCATGCTCAGAAATACGAGTTAGCTTCCAGAGCTTTTTTGCTTTTGGCGCCTGCTCAGTCTCTTGATCCGCTGTCCTTGGTCTGACTTTTTTCTGTAATGTAGACTCTTTCCTTGGTTACTCTTTACACCTGCTTGTGATTGCTCTGAATTATATGGCTGAGGGGGAAATCAGTACAGAACGTGGCCTGCACGCTGAGATATGACTCGGTGAGCGCATTCATCACCATGTTCAGGAAAGTGCTGGGTAAATCGCTGATGCAGTATTTTGCTTCGCTGAACTGAGGCGTTGCCGGTACGATTAAGCTTTACTATGCCGTCACAACCTGTACGACATCGGATGGATAGAAGCTTAATCCATCCGCAGTGAGAATAACGCCGGATATTCGCTTCTGGCTGGGAGTTCAATTGATGGATGCAACAAACTAGCTGAAATGCTTTGCTGGTGATCCATCATATAGCATTTTTCCTGGCCTCTTGCTGAGCTATCTGGCAACACTGTTTAGTCTTTGCTTGCTGTACACCGATATGTTAGTTCCTTTCAGTAAATGCTGTCTGAGCATTCTATTGGTACTTTCATTTTAGTCACGTTGCTAAGGTGAGCGAGGATCAAACAAATAAACCTCTATGCCTGTGGTAATAGTAAACCGGGATGGTTAGTCATTTTAGCCCTGACGATTACATAATATTCTATGTAACAAATAATCACGCAGAATGGGGTAGGCCATGCCAGCGTCCTATCTGATTTCGTTAAGAATACTTATTCTTGTTGTTAATTATTCTACCACCGTAATTATTCTTCCAATTTCATTAGCTATCGCCTCCTTGCATTGCATTAGTTCTTTCCGATAAAAGGTTTCATTTTTATGGAAACGTGCCGCTGGAACTAATAATGAGATAGAAAAGCGACCAAAAAGTGTGTCTAGCGCTACTGCTATCGTGCAGACGCCCTCGAGAGTTTCACCCAGATCTATAGCCAGCCCATTGGCACGAACATCGGCGATCAGCTCCAGAAGTTGTGGAAGAGTTTTAACTGTCATTCCGGTTAGATCTTCATAGGCTTCGCCTACCAAGATGCGGACATCTTCATCACTTTCCATAGCCAGTAACACCCGACCGCCGGAAGTACTGTAGAGCGGCAAATTAAGTCCAATACGAGGTACAACACGTAATTCACGTGATGCTACAACGTAATGGACGATTGCCAGCTGGGTACCACTGGCACGTGCAAGGGTCACTGTTTCATTAATATTGGCCGAAAGTTGTTCCAGGAAGGGACGTACAAGATCCACTACATCGCTGTGCACACTGGAAATAAGTTTGAGTAGTGCTGGTCCCAGACGCAGGCCACCTGCACCGCTGCTACGCACAAGTTGAGCACTCTCTAAGGCCGCGACTATACGCTGCACCGTTGAACGAGGGAGAGCAACCTCCTGCGCAATTTCCCCCAGACTCATGCCGCCAGGGTGCTTACCCAGCACATTCAAAATTGCAGCTGCGCGGGCGATAACCTGAATCCCCGCGGGTTTTTCATCCTCAAAGCTTGAAGCATTTACGGCCATATAGAGCTCCTTATTGTCCGGTGACGGCAGCCTGTTACCTCAGTTCATGTATTAATTATCACATTGCAACGGACGCTCTCGCAATGTAAGATGTCACACTGTACCACAATACGGTACATCGTACCGATTTAATGCACGAGAACATTGTATGAATGCACAGCGTTCTACCCCACCCTCGCCCCCCTTTACCTGGCGCCTTGCAATGGGATTTGTGGGTGTACTGATTGCAGCCTTGACCTCCGGCCTTAATGGTCGGGTTATAGATATAGCGCTTGCAGATGTGCGTGCCGGAATTGGCGTGACTTATGATCAAGCCAGTTGGTTCACATCTGCCTACCAGGCCGCGGAAGTAGTGGCGATGATGATCGCACCATGGTTTGCTGTGACTTTTTCGCTGCGTAAATTGGCTCTTGGTTGCGCTGGCGGTTTTATGGTTTGCGGCATACTTTTACCCTTACTACCGAACGCGCATTTGTTTATTCTCTTGCGAACGATACAGGGCCTGTTTAGCGGTGCACTTCCTCCCTTACTCATGACTGTGGCGCTACGTTTTCTGCCACCATCTATAAAACTTTATGGCCTGGGAGCTTATGCTCTGACTGCGACTTTTGGTCCAAATGTGGCACCTTCACTGGCGGCATTCTGGACAGATGAAGTGAGCTGGATGTTCATGTTCTGGCAAGTGGTCCCCGCCATTTTGATTTCGATGATATTTATTGGCTGGGGTTTGCCGCAGGACCCGATTTATCTCGACCGATTTAAACAGATCGACCTGTTCGGTATGCTTACCGGCTGTTCTGGTATGACGTTTTTAATAATCGCCATCACTCAGGGTGGACGTCTGGACTGGTTTGAATCGCCGTTATTTAATTGTCTGTTATCCAGCGCCATCGTGTGCCTGGCGATTTTTCTGATTAATGAATGGTTTCATCCCCTCCCTTTGTTCAAATTACAGATGCTGGAGAGAAGTAACTTTTCATATGGCCTGATGGCGCTCGCTGTAGTGTTGGTACTGGCGCTGGCTGGCTCGGCTTTGCCGTCCAATTTCTTTGGCAAAGTAGAGGGCTTTCGAACAGCGCAATTTGCGCCACTGGCTTTGACCATTGGGCTCCCGCAGTTAATTATCACCCCGCTTGTTGCCGCACTGCTTAGTCTGCGCTGGGTTGATTGTCGCTGGCTGATAGCTTTCGGGATTGCTCTGATGATTTCCGCCAGCCTAATGGGTATGCAGATAACCAGCGGCTGGGCACGCCAGAATTTCTGGGCCATACAGGTTCTGCAGGCGATTGGATTACCGTCAATTATTTTACCGTTGCTTATGAGCGCAACCAGTGTTGTGGCTCCCCCGGAAGGACATTATGCCTCTGCTATGTTCAATACCGTACGGGGTTTTTCAAGTATCGCTGCTGGCGTTTTAGTGGAATGGTTTATAAATCACAGAGAACAATTTCATTCTAATGTTCTGGTCAATAACGTAGCCAACCGCCCATGGTTGATATCGACACCGGTCAGTGAGCAGGCCAGCAGCAGTATCCCTTTATTACACGACGGCAACATCAGCAACACCGAGAACATCGCGGGATTTATCACCTTATTGAAACATCAGGCAATTGTTCTGAGTCTGGGCGACAGCTATCTGCTGATGACTGGCTTTGCCGTCCTGCTGTTATTACTCACTATCTGGTTGCCAAAACGTGTCTGGCCGCCCCAGACACGTTTTCAACCTGCCATGAAAAAATAGAGGTGGTTAAATGATATTTCCTGTATCCAGAAGAACGATTCTGCTCAGCGCATTATTAATACTGATGATGACAATGATATTTTTCGTCTGGTCGACAATGCTGAATAATGATACCCGTACCAATGATGCCTATGTAAATGCGGATTACACACTGGTAGCACCAAAAGTATCGGGTTATATCAAAAATATCTATGTCGCAGATAACCAACGCGTTAAAGCAGGGCAAACACTGGCCACGCTGGATGATCGTGACTACAAAATAGCGCTTGAAATGGCGCAAGCTAATTTGCAGCTTAGTGAAGCAAAACACCTGAGCAGCCTTGCACAACTGGAGCAGCAACAATCCATTATTGCCCAGACAAAAGCGACCCTTTTAGCCAGTCAGGCATCGGCGCAGTACGCCAGTCAGAACGCTGAACGTTTTAACAAGCTTTATCAAAGAGGTACCGTCGCTGCGGACGATCAACAAAAAGCCCATTCAACGCAGCGTTCTGCATCCGCAGTCGTTCGTCAGAACGAAGCTGCTCTGACCTCAGCAGAAAAACAGGTAGGCGTGTTGAGGGCTGCATTACGTCAGGCGGAAGCCGATGTTGCAGTCGCGCAGGCAAAGGTCAGTCAGGCGAGGGTTAATCTTTCTTATACGCGTATTGTTGCACCAGTCGATGGGATGGTAGGCCAGCGTTCGGTGCGCCTCGGTGCCTACGTTAACGCAGGGACACGTCTGCTGGCTGTGGTTCCGCTACATCAAACTTACATCATTGCCAACTATCTTGAAACACAGCTGACAAATGTTCAGCAGGGGCAGAAAGTCTTAATTAAAATTGATGCCATGCCTGGCAAAAAGTTTACTGGACATGTCGATAGTATCGCTCCTGCAACCGGCGCAACATTTTCTGCCATCCAGCCAGACAATGCAACGGGTAACTTTACTAAAGTCGTTCAGCGTTTACCGGTAAAAATAGTGCTGGATGGTAATCAACCCGATGCAAAATTATTGCGCGTTGGGATGTCAGCCGTTCCTGAAATTGAGATCCGCTAATATTCCAGACATTCTCAAAACCCCGATCTATTTTTGAACGTCTGGCTTAGAAACGGTGTTCCCGTTATCTATACATAATTTCCTGTAGAAAATTAAGGGCACTGAAACCAAGCTAGCTTCCTGTAAGAAAAACGCATGTACTATCACGATCATATTTAGTCGATCCTCATTTACAGAGAGTGATCGACTAAATATTTTTATCAGGCAACAACACTAGTAAACAATAGGTTATTATTCACGTCAGGCTATCAAAAAACTTAATGCTGCATAAGCGCCAGTGTTTTTCCCTTAACCCGCTCCAAAATTTTCTGCGCCTCTTCGGTTGAGCGAATATTAGTGTATCCAATTACTAACCCATAACGTTTTTGTGTCTGCGCATACCAGCTTGAGAGTGGCCGGACGTAAAGCTCGTGCTGTGTCCATAATGCAGCTAATGCAATATCTTCAATACCGCGTTGCAGGAAGGCAACAATATGCATCCCGCCATCTGTAAGCTCAAATTCAAATAACCCTGGAAAGCTCGTTTCAATTGCTTCAAGCATCATGCGACGCCGCTGCTGGTAGAGTAAGCGCATCTTTTTTATATGCCGGTAGAAGTGTCCTTCGCTAAGGAATTGCGCAAGTATTTTTTGCGGCAGTAATGGCAGACCCGTTTCAAGGATTTCGCCCAGTTCACTGAAACGGGCTACCGTCTCCTGTGGTATTACCATATAGCCGATACGCATAGCTGGCATTATCGTTTTACTAAACGTACCAGTATAAATAACCCGGTCATGCATATCGAGGCTTTTCAACGCCGGGATTACTTTTCGTGTGTAATGAAACTCTCCGTCGTAGTCATCTTCGATTATCCAGCTACTGTTTTGCTGTGCCCAGGCCAGCAACTGATGCTTACGCGGTAATGAAAGGCTAACTGCGAGCGGACTTTGATGAGTGGGTGTAACGATAGCGAAGCGTGCATCGTTGTGATAGCGCTGAAGATAATCAACATCCATGCCCTGCCGATCAACAGGTATATAGTGCAGATTGGATGCCATTCGCTTCAATAATTGCTGACCATAAAAGTAGCCAGGATCTTCAAACAGCACTTTATCTTCAGGCTGTGCAAGTACCGACAGAATTAACCGTAAGTTGGCCCGATAGCCGCTGGTAACAAAGATTTGCTCCGGTCGGCAATCCAGTCCTCTTGAAATATTGAGATAACTTGAAATGGCCTCACGTAGCGGCTGAAAGCCCATTACCGGGGGCATGAGCATTTCTTCTGGACGAAGACTTCGCGCCGCTTTTCCCGATATTAGTAACCATTTTTTATGGGGAAATTCATCCAGAGCAGGGATTCCGAGCCTCAGATCACCCTTCCTTTCAGTAACCTGAGCGTTAAGTGAACAAGAAGATACAGCGTTGTCTGCGCTGACCGTTGAAGTCAGCCTGAGCTCCGGATTTATATAGGTCCCCTTCGCCCCCAGACTCACGAAATAGCCTTCTCCAATAAGAATTTCATACGCGGTTTCTACCGTTTTTCGCGCTACCTGCAACTCGCTCGCTAGCGAACGAATCGAGGGTACGCGCGCTCCCGGTTTCAGAAGACCGTCCTGAATCTGCTGACGATAGCGGGCATAAATCTCTTTGTACCCCATTAAATGCACCCTTAGATGTCATATCAATTAAGTTCAATAATGGCCCTTTTTAATCAGACATACAAGATTAAGATATGGCTATTAACTAAGCCACTCAATATGAGACGTCATGAAGATTGAACATTACGACACCGCTACTGACCTTGCCCATTGCTTTGCGCTGATGCGGGAACTACGCAGCAAACTGACGAATGAGAAACAATTTATCGCCCAGGTACAGCGCCAGCAGGCGCAAGGCTATCGGCTTGCAGGACTAGAGCAGGATGGCAAACCAATAGCGCTGGCCGGATATCGACTGCTCGAAAATTTTATTCACGGGCAATTCTGTTACGTCGACGATCTGGTAACAGTGAGCGAGGCTCGCGGTCAGGGGATGGGTGCAACGCTGTTGAATCACTTAGCGGTAATCGCACGTGAATACGGTTGTGGTCAGATGGTCCTTGATACCGCCATTAGTAATTCAGGAGCCCAGACATTTTATCAGCGTGTCGGATATACCGCCCTCGGCCTGCACTTTTATCGCGATCTCACCTGAGGAAAAAATGATGAAACTGCTTCACATTAAAGTCAGTCCGGATTTATCAGGATCGGCATCCCGCGCGGCGTCTGAACGCCTGGTAGAAAAATTACGCGCGCATCATGCCGAGCTTGAAGAATCAGTGCTGGACTTGGCTCAACGGCCGCTACCGCATCTTGATGCATTTACCATTGCTGGTTTTTTTACCCCACCAGACCTACGCAGTGAAGCTCAGCTCAACGCTATTAAGACTTCGGAACAACTGGTAGATCAGATTTTTGATTGTGACACGCTGGTTATCTCATCACCGATGTGGAACCTCGGCCTGCCTTCCGTGCTGAAGGCTTGGTTCGATCATATAACCCGCGCCGGACGAACTTTCGCCTTTACGCCAGAGGGCAAAAAAATAGGGCTAGTCAGCGGCAAAAAGGTGTATTGCGTTGTCGCCAGCGGCAGCGTATTTGCCCACGGTCCATATGTAGCAGATGACCAGTTCACGCCATACATTCGCGTAGCGCTTGAATATATTGGCATTACCGACGTGCAATTTATTCGGGTAGACGGAACGCATGATCCCGTCACTCGTACTACCGCATTACCCCATGCACTACAAACCATTGATCGTTTATTTTAAAAAGAGGATTACAATATGTCGTCACGTGTGAATCATTTCAAAACCATCCCGGCACTGGCTAAAACACTTGCCGATGCTTCTATGGCATTAGGAAAAATCTCGCTGGATAAAAAACTTAAGCACTTAGTGGATATCCGTGCCTCACAGCTAAATCATTGTGCATTTTGTCTGGATATGCATGTTAAAGAAGCAAAAATGCATGGGGAGCGTGAACTGCGTCTTTATCACGTTGCAATTTGGCGGGAATCGCCATTGTTCAGCGCCAAAGAGAAAGCAGCTCTGGCACTGACTGAAGCTTTGACCCGCATTGGTGATAATGGTGTAAGCGAAGCGCTTTACAACGAATTGCGCGAACATTTCTCTGAAGTGGAAGTATCAGAGTTAACATTCACCATTGCTGTAATCAACGCTTGGAATCGCCTGCAGATTTTATCACAGATGGCACCAGGCTCGATGGATAGCGCTTACGGTCTGGATCGTGCTGAATTACATTGATAAATGTCCGCCGCCAACACTTCACGTTGGCGGCTTTATTTTTGAATCTAAGCTTGCATAAGTTTCCATACCTAAAAGAATGTTAAGATTGATTATTTTCATGACTTGCTGCTAAAAAATGAAAAAACCGCCTTTCGGCGGTTTTTTCATTGGGGAAATTAATAACCAATCGCGAGAAGAAAACGAATGGTAATTTACGCCTTGGCCAGCGGCTTCATTCGAAAGCTGATGCCCATACGATTAAGTGCATTCATTGTTGCAATAACGATGGTCAAGTCGACCAAATCTTTTTCACCAAATACTGAAAGCGCTGCAGAATACGCTTCATCCGAAGCATGTGTCTCACTTACACGGGTAACTTCTTCTGCCCATGCCAATGCCGCTTGCTCCAGATCCGAGAATAAATAAGTAGCCTCTTCCCACACTGGAATCAGTACTATCTTATCTACTGACATACCACACTTTATAAGATCGCGTGTGTGAATATCAATACAATGCGCACAGCCATTAATCTGAGATACTCTTAAAAAAACCAAATGTATTAGCTCTTCCGGAAGATTTGTTCCTTTTGTGGCGAAATGATGCAGCGCTCCCAGTGCCTTTGAGCCTTCTGCAGATACTTGAAACCAATTTGGACGATTCATTTTCTTTCCTTTAGAGATAGTTAGGTAGATGATTTATCTACGGAAATAGCCCCACCTTCTTCAGAAGGGTTACTAACTGATACTTCAGAGTTAAATCATAATAATCAAAATTGACATATAAAAAAGACACAAAGAAGAAGAAAACGCGTAGGACATGATAAAAAACGGAATACTATGGCTCTAATTGGAGTTTAAATTTATTTGACAATGATGGTTTTAGAATGGCCACTTTTAATCTTCAAGCTGGAACGGAACCTTGGGATATGACTCGGTAGATACTCCATAATTGTGATCAAGAAGGTACAAGATATATCGTCTGGACAATATTTCGTCTTGCAGAATTGACGATTACCAGGATGCTAAAACCTGGTTATCACAAATGAAAACCGAGGTTCACAAGGAAAAGATGTTTAATCCATCAGTAATGAAAGTAATTCTGTATGTCCGCCTCTCGCTCATATGGGACAACCATAATCACATCTCCTTACCTAATGGAAATTGAACATGAAAATACTCTATAATGATAGACCAAGCGTGTTTCGCTATTAATGGATTCTTAACCTCCATTATATGGCCTACATTGATTCTTTAATCATACAGGCTATGTCTGGTAAAACCTCTCTGAAAGCACGGCTCCTACTCTAACTTCACGGGGAATTGATACGTGCTTATCCACTGGGTTTAACTATCTTCACTATAATGATCATAGACTGCCACAAAGATTTTAGTTAGCATATGGAGAGTATCAAAATGGACGGGAATTAAATTAATCTCTGGTGATAAACACTCATAATTTGACGGCAGACATTTTTTCCAGGGTAATGCTTTCATTAACCCTATAATTAGAGGCTTATTGGATGAATTGGCATTTGTACTCCCTTCCGACAGATAAGTTGCAGGTGATTATTGCCGACCAGTTGGGGAAAATAGGTGGGGATATACCTCCGCTAGATATCTTCCAGCATGATATCAATACCGTCTATGTAAGGTACTGGAAAAAGCGCCTTACCTCACTTCATCGAGTTGTTATTACCCGTACCAGATACGCTCAGCTTATAGAGCAGGTTATTAAAGGACATAGCGAAACATTCAAAATCTACTCCGGAATTGAGGCGTCTCTTGGCGAGCGTGCAAAAATGCTTAAGGATTTAGTAGATTCACCTGCTGGAGCAGATATTACAGAAGAACTTAATATCCGATATTACCGCATATCAAAGTGTGACCGTCAAGCAATGACCATTATTCAGCGTACAGCTGCGCTGGAAGGTATTGCTAAATGGATTCGCGATAACAACGCACCTGAAAGCAAAATCGTGGAGTTAGCGGAAGAGTATGAACGGGTGGTAGTGTTGGGTAAATTAGTAGGCGCTGAATTATTGATGCTTTATGCTGATTCTGCTGTCGAAATGAGCCGCTATGCAGAACTAACTGATAAGATCAAAAGCGCAACAGGAGAAAAGTTCCGGAGCCTTACAGTACCGCTTAAGGAAGAAATCAACTGGCAATCTTTCCAGCGAAAGATTATCAGCGCAACGAAAGAGCATTGCCTCAGCATACAGCTCTTCGCGCTGCAACAGATGCTGGAATCTGCAAATGCTGAACGAAATATTAGTCAGTCAGCTTTTTCCGCCTCAGTGAAACAAGCTGATCGTATAAAGTTGACGGTAATATCGGAACCGCAGCATGCGCTCGAATTTCCGGTTAATGTGTCTTTTGAGCATGCTATGATCTGGATTGAACTAGCTGATGGGCGGGTTTTAGGGGCGCCACTACAGTGGTTTCCGAAGCTGCGTGCAGCCAACAGACTTGAACGTGATAAATACAAAATGACCCCCGTAAGTTTGATATGGAAAGATCTTGATACTACAATCCATATGGATGACCTTTTTGATAACAATAATGCCCCTTTATATCCCATAGATGACCCAAATAAATGAATATGGTAATTATTAATCTTTACGGTTCATAGTTTCCTATCGCCTCGAGGGTCTATAAGTAAAACATTCGTGGCCGGCAGTTGTCTTTCTAGTTCAGCTATACGGTCATATAGCTCGATAATAGTCGCGTCAGCTTCACTTAGCAGGCTTGCAAGATGATCTCGTTGCTGCTTAATTTCACCTATTCGCTCCCTGAGCCCGCGATTCTTTTTGCGAGCTAATAAATTAAGCTGACGCCCCGATGGCTGCTGTCCCTTTGAATATGATTCCACATACATTTGAATTTCGGCGATGAGTAATGGGAAGCGAGTTTTTTTCAATGCAGAGGGATCACTGCCAGCTTCTTTTGCAACATTATTTTGACTGACCAGAGTCCCTTTCGGTAATCGTTCTGGTTTATTATTTTTTAAACGCTCGAATGCTGCACGATACTGCTCGGCAGCACTTATACGTTTGCTCCTAATAATGGAGTTATTTTTTACAGATGACACGGCGATAGTTCTCCAGGCTACGTTTCTGGGCTTCCAGCGAAGCCCTTAAAGGAGTGCCTGCATCGGCAGCAGCCAGGCGCTCGTCCAGCACAGCTTCTAACATTTCGACTTCGTCAAGTTGTTCAGTATCGAACAATACGTCGGCACAAGGTTTGGGTTCTGAAAAAGAGTCCCCCCCGCCACAGCGAGCTATGTTATCAATTCCACCATAGGGGCATGGAGTTCGGCTTGTGCAGATACCCAGCAAAATAGGTCTATGAGCCACGATGCCTTTTTTGGCCAAATCTATCACTTTCCTGGCGTCTTCGGCCGACATAAGTCGGACGATATCTGATTTTCGTCTTTCCCCGTGGGGACTAATGAATCGATCGCTCGTAAGTTGCTGTAGTTGTCGTCCCAAAGTTTCGTACATGGTGCGGATATAGTAATCATGAGCCTTTTCTTCCAACCGTACACGTGAATGATTTTGCCCATAGTAAAGACTCATCGCTTTGGCGACATGCTTTAGTTGAAACTGCAAAGAGGCGTCGCTTACCAAACCTGATGCTTGCATATTGACAGCGCCGGTTCGTCGTAGTTGATGCCAAGCCAGTGGCCATATTCTTCCAACCGCAAACTCGTCTGTCAAAGTTGGAGTTACCTGACGAGCTAATTCAAAATCTTCTCTTTTTATTCGCAATTGTTCGGGATCGAAAAGCTTGTTGAACGACCTAAGTATATATAAGTAGCTGGGAATTGACGGGCGATTCGAAGGGTTTCTTTTGGTGAATTGTGTTCCCCATAGTTCAAACATGTAATCAAACAAATAACGATTGGGCTTATAAAGTTGCTTATAGTCACTTCCTAGAGGAAAACTACATTCCGCACGGAGGTTTGCAATTCCACGTAGTGCTTCAACCGCCACGCTGACTGAAGGTGACGTCACCCATATTGCTTCAGCATCTGACATTGTTTTGGTTGTTCTTCCGCGCAGAACATAGATGTCACCAAACCGTGGATCGTTTTCAATGTGCAGGCAATCTCCTCGCAAATTCCAGGCTTCTTCGACTCGCATTAGACTGAAATTAAGTAGATAGCTCAATGCTGCGCTACTTACGAGTTTCAAGTAGCTACTTAGCGTTTGAATTCGAATTTCATTAGCATTTACTCCCAGCCACCGATTAAATAATTCTACTATACCAAAACGATGAGCTGTCTTGATAAACAGACCATAGTACTCATTTCCCGCCAACTTCCCCTTTGATCCCTCCAACGGCGACTGAAAAGGGTAGAAAGATTGCGGTCTGGATTGTCCCCGAAGATTGATAGCATTATGTTTATACGCAGCCAGGCAAAATCTAAAACATTCCTCAACCTGTTTTTGGTGAGTCATAAAATCATCCAGACACTCACGCAAGCGCGTAATTTGATAGTTCCAAATACGTGGGGGTATGTAGGGAGTCTGAAGCTGTTGATGGTCGGGGATACACATAGCTAGACGAGCAAGCCCTTTACGATCAAGCAATGTAAAACCAAGGTCTTCTCTCCTCTCGTATAGTTCATGCAGCAATGCCACAAATTCCTTGGCCCGGGATGCCTGGGGTATATTCGGGATAAACTCGGCCACATTTGGATACTTACTCAAATTGGATGCAAGAATGCCTTTTTGAGTACACAGAACAAATATTCTACGCATCTGATCGAACCGGGTTTTAAGACCTCGATGTCCACGAGAACCATTGGGACCATATAACCACCAACCTGTTACGGTGCGCAATAAATTGGCGTTACCAGGATCTATCGCGGCAACATGTTTCTTAACTGGACCATCGCCAAAATTAAGGGTGAGCGCCTTTCCTGCCCATGGGTCAAGCCGCCAAACTGCATCTCCCCAACGACTCACCACCTCACCATTTGCCGCAATAATTACCGGCCAATCAGGTAAAGGTGGCCAAATCGGTGGGCGATAATTTGGCGAATCAGGAACAACTAGGGGTGACTCGATGCTGAGTCTCAGTTCCGAGAGAATATTTGTCTTCATAATGTTTTTTGCCGTAACTCTACCAACCTAATGAAACCTTCCCATGCCGGATGATAATGCCCTTCAGATATACGTATTCTTACCTCTTCAATCCAGCTCTTACGTACTTCGCTGCTTTCTTCGAAAAAGCGAAGTTTAGCTGTCAGCCGATCAATGACAGCCAGTGCTGGATGTTCAGTTGACAGTTGCGGATCCAAAGTTGGGGGGCGGTACCGGGCTAACTCAAGCGATTTGAGGTAGCGTAAACTATCCAGAGACCATACATGATCTTCACTTTCTATATCCCGGTGCTGTGTACAGAACAAGCAGCCCGCAGCATTTATGCAATCGGGACGAGGGGCATTCCTCGGTATAATATCTACTGATTCAGGTATGGCCGATATACATCTACCGGGTGCTGGAGGTGCAAGATAAGGATCAGTTTTCTGATGAAATCGAGCAATCTCCATCATGGTAATTTGAGGATGAGGGTCGGTGTAAACACGTATCAACGTTTCTACTGTATGTTGAGCCAACTCTGCAACTTGATTTGGATTCCGCGACTCCCGAAGCAGCCAATTGATACGGGTCCCTCGTAGTTGACGAGGTTTTATCATCGAAATGCCAAGCTCATGGCAGATATTGTTAATATTCTCGAATTGAGTCGCCTTTTCCAGAATTCGCCCGCCACTGCGTATGAGTGGAAAAAGTAGACTATCCGGCTCATTCGCAAACCATGCAGAACGCCATTCGAGATAGCGCTTGAGCCAAGCTTGATAGCCAGCAAAGATCTCGAATAGCACTTCCCCTTCACGTCGATTTTTGTAAGCGCGAACCTGGTAGCCATCCAGATGACTCGTATAATGAAACTGTTCAACCCGCAAGGTATGGGCTTGTTGCAGATTTAACCCTGTCTGGCCAATGAACATAAGTAATTCACACTCTATACGTAAATTGACTAATGAATAGCGTGTTCGCAGTGTTCGATCTTCTTCCCAGGCAGTACGTTTTGATCGCGAAACTTCAATTTGACGCCGGGATCGAAGTTTAATACGGTGTTTTTCCCCCGTCTGCGGGCGGGGCAGTCCTGACCAATGCTCCAGCTCTTGTCCCGTACGTAACTTAATACAGACCGGCAATGGCCCAATAGTTGCCTCAGTCGTCAGCGAATTACATATATCAGCCAGAGCATGGCCAAATTGAAAAGTATTATGTAGGTATTGTTTATCTGCTTTGCTTGTATGTACTTTGCCTTTGCCACGGGGCTTACGAACGCGAGTATTTTTGCTCAGGCTTGACTGACGACATAACACACGATCAAGCATCGTCGCTGTTAACCTGGTTAAATCATATAGACTCCCTTCGCTAAGCTTGCGATCAACCATATGACGGTGTCGCAAATAGTCTGACCAACGAATGTAAGTATCTGCAACAGTCTCGAGACTAAGGTCGCCGCCTTCTGAATCGCTCCAGGAGAAAAAAGTACGTAAGGCATTAATTTTGTTTTTTGTCGAGAATCGACTTCCGCCGCCAGCTAGATCATCAGTTAGTTGTTCATGTAGTTGTATCACCAATCCAACACGTTCCGTTAAGAGATGACCGAGTTCGCCTTGAGCGATCTGCCGAGCCACACGCTTCACCTTTGCCGCTGCGCCGCCACGAAACAGTAAAGGCAGGAGATCCCAGGGTGTTTCAGTTGCACCATACTCTAGCATCGGGAAGGTAAGCTCTATTTCGCAACTATCCATTCTTCCGTCTCCCTAAACTGATCCCGCTAAATGCCACCATGAAATTATGAGAGAGAGCTTCTTTGATTGGCTGAGCCTGTACGAATCGAATATATTTAAAGGTAGTAGCTTCCGAATTAGGGGCATGAAGTAGCGCGTCGCTGACTATCGCAATGACCAGAGCCACGTCGGCGCAATTGGACAGAGCCAAACGTGCCAGCTCGGTACCAAAGGTGCATCGCGACTGATGGAAGCGAAATCTGCGAAGCACATGTAACCCAGCCTTAACTCCTCGGTGTCGAAATTCTGACATCTCGACATTCACTGCTGATGACTGATCGGATCCACGCCTACCATAGGTGTTCCCGAAACGGGTCAGGAATAGCAAATCATGATTTTCGGGCGAGGTTTTCAATACCCTCCCCATTCGACGCAACCCCTTTGCATATTCAAGCAATGCATCGCGCAAAGCTTCAGGTACCCAGATTTGGCCTGACACATCAAATTTCGTATGTACTGGTGGGGTTACACCTGGACCAATTGCTATCCGCAGCAGCCCTTTAGCAGATGAATCAGGGACGGCATTTTCAAGCGTCTGAATTTTAAGGTCGCAAATGCTTCCCAGCCTCATACCTGTAAAAAAACCAAGTGCCAACATGTAGTAGAGTTCAGGCGTGGCATTCTCTCTGGCGAAATCCAGAATGGCGTCGCGATCCTTCTCAGACACAGGTAACAGTCCGTCTTCCAAGCTCTGGCCAAGTCGTTTGCGATTTGGAATGCTGAGATCGGTTGTAGTTCCATTTATTGTTCTTTCAAAACCTATCCGGTCAAAAACTTTGAAGATATAGGGTTTATCCCGCCACAAAGTTACATGTGGTGCAAGAAGCTCTCTTTGCTTTACCCATCTATAGAACATGATGCAATTGCGCATGTATTCAGATGCTGTTGAGGGGCTGATATGGCCTGCATTACGCATTTTAATCAACGCACCACGGTATAAAACCAGACAGCGTTCAGCTTTTCGAGTAGGAAACTCTAACCAATACAGTTCGCGCAATTCTAGAAACTTGGCGTAATTTAAAAGACCATTCATGTTGCTACTAATGGTCTTAAGAGAAGCTTCTCCACTCATTGCTCGCTCAAAAGCCCACAAATTTGCTTCTCTCCATGGCGTAAAATCTGCCCAGAAAATCTGAGGCAAGCCATCCAGAGAAGGCCGATTATTGCTGGCAGAATAAGTTACGTTATTTTTATTGCGTTCAATATTGTGCGGGATGAAATGAATACGCTCCAGTGTCGCCATACGAGTACCTCGATAGACTAAAGAACGTCCATAGATTGGACCATGTTGTTTGGATGACCACACTATATAACTTACTCTTATCAATGGAGTAGATCTCAACCCCCGGGGTGATCTCTTCCAGGGTGGTCATCACCCGGTGGCTCATATCGGCGTACAGTTCGTAATTACTGCTGAAGGTGACAATCCCGTGGCGGCGAAAAATCTCTCTCTGCTTGAAATAGGGTGCCCCCATCGTCACCAGCCCTTTCGCTTCGGCGCTGCGGGCGATGACGCAGCCATCGTTGTTCGACAGCACCACCACCGGGCGCCCCTTCAGATCCGGGCGAAACACGGTTTCGCAGGAGGCATAGAAGCTATTCACGTCTACCAGCGCAAACATGATTATTGGCGCGCTTTGACTGGCGCGATAACGCGCGAAAGGATGAGTTGCATAATATCAAATCCATTTAACTGTATATCTATACAGTATTCATGAATCGATGGATAAATCAAGGCCTGTCCGCAACCTTTCTTCTGGCGCGGACAGGACATATGGCCAGAGTGGCTTATTTACAGGCCACCAGATCGGCCATTTGCTCAGCATCAGGCATGCCGATGATTTGTTGCAGGACTTGCGCCTTATTCAGGTAATAAATGGCAGGCGTGCCGCTGGCACCGAGTTTTTCCATCAGTTGCTGATTGTGCTGGATCTGCTTAAACACCGCAGGCGGAGTGTCGCCCTGCAGCGCAGGTTTGGTTTTTCCGTCGCTGCTTTCCAGGTCATACCAGACTTTAGCCGGATCCTTCGCGGAGAGAATTGCCGCTGCATACTGGGCGCTGTCCGGGCGGATCACGCCAACCAGCAAGGTTTTGGTGTTGATGCTTTTATCTTTGATAAAAGGCTGGGCCTGGTGCCAGAACTTATTGCAGTAGGGGCAGAAGGGATCGGCAAATACCACCACCTGGCACTTCGCATCCGGGCTGCCTTCTGCGATCCCTGGCGCGGCGGTAAGCTGCTTCCACATCTCGCGCCCGGCGGGAATATAAATCTCATCATTAATGATTTTTTCGCTCAGGTTATTTCCCTCGGCATCATACATATAGCCTGAAATCACATGCTTTTTATCCGGGGTAAGATAAAGCGTGACGCCCATGTCCTGATATTTACCCAACCAGCCTTCCACGCCACCGGGGGCGCTGAACGGCTTAATAATTTCAATGCCCTGCTTCTGCACTTGTTTAACTGCTTCAGGTAAGTCAGTGGTCTGCGCCTGCGTGGTGGCGCTTATCAGTAAAATTAACAGGGTCAGGATCTTGTTCATTGTTTTTCCTCAGTGAAATCAGGTGATGTGGCTGCATTCGCACTCATCAGGGTGGTCAGCAGCGCGTCTTTACTAAGCAGGGATGGCAGCACGTGCCCCTGCGGAATTGCAGGGCCAAAAACAGCGTTAAAAGGAATGCCACTGGCGCCGTAGCGGCGCAGGAATCGCTCGATTTCAGCAGAAGGCTGACTCCAGTTTCCCTGCAGCAATACAACGTCGTCGCGGTTTAAGGCAGCGATCACCTCAGGGCGATGAAGAACCAGCACTTCGTTCACCCGGCAGTTAAGGCACCAGTCGGCGGTGATATCCACCAGCACGCGCTTTCTGGCATTCAGCGCCTCACTGAGCGCCGCTTCGCTGAGCGGTTGCCAGTTCAGGGGGGAGTCGTCCTTCCCCTGGGGCTGGGGAGCCAGAAAAGCATACAGCCCCGCGCCAAACAGCACGCCAAACACCAGACTGCGCAGATTTTCTTTGTGGTTCGGCATGGCCTTCGCGCAACGGAAAAGGAAAAACGCCACCATCAGGCCGCCGCCGATCAGCACATAGCGTGCGCCCCACTCCTTTACCAGCAGCGACATCAGCCAGATACAGGAGCCCAGCATCAGGAGCACCAGCCCCAGACGCAGTTTTCCCATCCAGGGACCGGGTTTAGGCAGCCAGCGCGCCACGCCGGGAACCATGCTGATCGCCAGCCAGGGAAGACTCATCCCAAGCCCCAGCACCAGGAAGATGAGCCACAGCTGATGCACCGGTGCCGCTAACGCGAAGGTGACAGCAGTGCCAAGGAATGGCGCTGTACAGGGCGTGGCAAGCAGGGTCGCAAAGGCGCCTTCAAGAAAACTCCCGCCGATACCGTTGCCACCGGCGGTAGCCAGCCGGGTGGACAGAGCGGAAGGCAGGCGGATTTCAAGCAGGCCGGCCAGACTGAAACAAAAAATCCAGGTCACCAGCACCATAGCGGCGATGAACCAGGGGCTCTGGAACTGAAACCCCCAGCCAATCCAGGCCCCGGATAACCGCAGGCCGGTAATGACCGCCGCCAGCACCAGAAACGAGAACATTATCCCGGCCGCCGTTGCCAGGAAACGCACCCGCGTCTGACGGCGGCTGCTTTCTGCCAGAGTCATCAGCGAAGCGAGTTTTATCCCGAGGACAGGCAGAACACAGGGCATCAGGTTGAGGATAAGGCCACCCGCTAACGCCACGGCCATGATCTGCCACAGCGTGGTGGACGAACTGATATCAACCCGGAGTTGCTGGCTCTGCGCACCATCGCTGACCAGCAGAGAGAGCGGCGGCAACCCGGAGGCCTCCAGCGGTTTTCCCTGGCTATCGCTGACGTTAAACCGGGCGGTCAGCGTGTCACCGAGGATCGCGGTCTGCGGCGACGACAGATTCACCCCCGTCGGGTTGTCAGGAAAGAGATCGGGCTGGGACCAGCCTTCCGGGGAGGTCAGTTTGACGGTCAGCGTGTCATTGTCAGCGGCGACGGATTTAACCGCCACAGGACCGTTATCTGGCGGAACCGCGCGCATCGCGTTGTCCCAGGCATCGGCAAACTGCGCTGACGGACCGGTGGCCAGGTTGATATCCAGCGGGAAGGTATTGACCACGCAGAGCGTGCTGCACAGCGAAAGCGTCAGTTTCCCGCGCAATCGCTGCCGCTCATCGGTGGCCACGTCGAGCGGAAACACAACGCGGCGATCGTAGCCAACTGAACTGAAGCCAGCAGAATCAAAGCGGACAGGCCGGGGCCAGTGCCACTGCGTTTTGGCCTGCGGCTCCCACGCAATCACCGGCCGAAAGCCGCCGTCACCGGGGGTACGCCAGTAGGTTTTCCACCCTTCATTAGGGGTCACGTCCAGCAGCAGACGAACTTTCCCCTCTGCGGGCGCATCATGCCAGACGTGAACCTGAGCATGGGAATTTTCAGGCTTCATCGACCAGCCCGGTACCGCAGCTGAGGCCGCAGACAGGCTGAATAACAGGAACCACAGGCTCCTGAAAAAGGTTTTCATCTATTTTCTCCGTAAAAAATTAACTAAACAGGAACGTCCAGTTCAGTCATTCACGGAAAACGCAGTTTTTGAGGTGTATTCGAAGTAAAGGCGGTCGAAAAAGGATCACCGGTCTCGGCAGGACGCTGATTTTGATCAGCACCGCTAACACCAGAACCAGCAGACCGGGTAACAGCAGAAGCGTATCGAAATGGAGGGGTTGGGCGTTCAGCAGCGAGTGGGCGCTGAGCTCACAGGGGGACAAGGCGGGCGACACGCGCTCCTGCACGCTGTTTTCAGCGCTCAGGGAGAGCGCGGCGGCTTTCACCTGCATGTTATGCAGGATACTCGCCCGCTGAGTCAGGCAGATCAGCATGACAAAACAGGCAACCACCAGAAGCACGATGGCTTTCAGTTGCCTGTTTTTTTGATGAGCCGGACCCGTCAGGATATTCATGGGCAATGAGAATAGTGAGCGGCGCGCCTGCGGGCAAGCGGCAATTTGTAAAGGAATGCCAACCCAAGCGGTCTCCTCACCTTCTACCTAACGATGTCATTTTTTGCTGCAACAAAAACCCGGAGCTGTTATACTGTATATAATTACAGTACGGAGGGCGCATAATGGCTGTTGAAACAAAATTTGTTGTCGTAAGAAAAGGTGAAGAGAAAATGACATTTGCCAGTAAGAAAGAGGCTGACGCTCACGACAAACTGCTCGACCTGGCAGAAGCGTTCACCGACTGGCTGTTGCAAAGCGAAATGCAGATGGATGAAACCCAGGCTGAGAATCTTGGGCTATATCTGGCCGAGCAGAAAGAGGCCGTGCAACATATTCTGCGTACCAGCAAGCTTCCTGAGCTGAATGCCGCACCTGCAACAGATAAAATAGAGTCAGATGCAGATACCGCTGGCAGTAAAAAAATCAGAGCCGTTAAAGCAGCCTGATCGCCAGAACAGATCATCACTGAACCTGTCGCCGTGAGTGGGAAACCGCTCGCGGCTTTTTTTATGGGGGGTATGGTTGCCGGATACGCTTTTCAGGCGTGATGCCCGGAAAGTCTCTCTACCATCCAGTCAATGAAGAGCCGGAGACGCGCATTCAACTGCTTCGTTGGCGGATAAATTATTGATACAGGAAATCGTGTATGGGTCGCGTCTTCAAGAAGGGGAACGAGCTGCCCTGACTGAAGAAAGCTTTTTGCTACAGAAGCGTGTGTTTGCCCTACTCCCATGCCGCGCACAAGCATATTGATCAGCGCAGCACTGTCATTCGTGGCGATATCGAAGTTAAGCACCTGCTTTTCACCGCCCCGGTTCCGGAAACGAAGAGGCCAGGCTTCTCCTGTCGCGGCGCTGAAGTAACCCACCACCCTGTGCCCGTTTTCAAGGTCAGCGACACGCCTGGGTACACCAAACTTTTCAAGATAGTCAGGGCTTGCGCAGGTCACTAAGCGATCTTTATATAAGGTTCGGCCAATCAGAGACGAATCCGCCAGCTCGCCCGCGCGAATAACGCAGTCTACTCCCTTTCAATAAGGTTTACTGGCCGGTCGCCGATCCCCAGCACGAGCTGGATATGAGGATGGCGTTCCCGAAACTCGTCGAGAATGGGGAGCAACACAAAGTTGGCGAGTGAAGATCGATTCGCAGCCTTCCTTTAGCCGCAGCGCCCCTGTCCCGCATGGCAGATTCAGTCTCATCCAGCCTGGCGACAAGCCTGCTGATTCTCTGGTAATACTCAGCGCCTTCGATCGTTAAGGTAACCGATCGCGTCGTGCGCTGTATCAGCTTGATGCCAAGGTGCGCTTCAAGATCCTTGAGCGCTTTACTGACAGTAGAGCGTGGCAACCCCAGGTGTGCAGCGGCCTTAGTGAATGAGCGCGTTTCAACGATGCGCTGGAATGTGCGAAGCCCACCAGGCGGCAGGCCGCTGTTGCAAAGCAGTCAGCTGGACGTCGCCGCCTGATAACAGGCTTCCATTTCATCCAGCGCGGACTGATTTTCTAACCCCCACTGGTACATTTGCTCAATGGGTTCGGCAAAGGTTCTGCCAAGTGGGGTCAGACGGTAATCGACTTTGGGGGGGATTACGTCATACACATGGCGGGCGATCAACCCTCGCTGCTCCAGCTCTTTCAGCGTCTGGAACAGCATTTTCTTCGAAATCCCCTGCAGGCTGCGCTGTAACTCACCCGTGCGGGCACGTTCATCCGGCCAGTGGTACAGCGCGTGCAGCACCATCGTGCTCCATTTCACAGAAAAGAGATCCATCAGGCGGCGCGGCGGCGAGTCCGCATAGAAAAAGAGTTTACCCTCAACCCAGGCTGGCATTGTTCTTCCCTCTGCTTATGGTCACCAAATGGTGACTACTATCAATATGGAACCCTGTTGACTATAGTCTGCCCCCTTGAGTTAACCAACACCAGCACATTCCTGAGGTAAGATGAAAATCAACGCTTTAGTCGCACATGACGCGGCACAACCTTTAGTATCAGGCCAGGTTTCGCTGCGCGCCTTACAAAAGCAGGATGTCAAAATCGAGATCCTCTATTGCGGCGTGTGCCACTCCGATCTCCATATGGCGCGTAACGAATGGGCGGTGAGTGAGTACCCCCTGGTACCGGGACATGAAATCGTCGGACGCGTGGTGGAGACTGGAGACGAAGCCAGCCATTTTAAACCCGGTGATATCGTCGGTGTGGGGGTAATGGTCGACTCCTGCCGCGAGTGCCATTTCTGCAAACACCACGAAGAGCAGTACTGTGAGGCGGGGTTTACGGCAACCTACAATGGCATTGATAAATATACCGGCGACAGAACCCGGGGCGGCTATGCCCAGAGCATCATTGTCGATCAACATTTTGTTGTTTCTGTACCGCAAAACCTGCCGCTTGCCGGAGTTGCACCGCTGTTGTGTGCGGGCGTGACTGTCTGGTCGCCGCTACGCCATTTCAATGTCAAAGCAGGCGATCGTGTGGGTGTGGTGGGCCTGGGTGGATTAGGCCATATGGCCGTGAAGCTTGCCAGTGCGATGGGGGCGGAAGTGACGCTGTTTACCACCTCCCCCGGGAAGGGCGACGATGCCCGTCGTCTGGGGGCAAAACAGGTCGTGGTATCGCGAGATGCCGCGCAAATGGCTGCCTGCCAGACCTCGCTCGATTTTATCATCGACTGCGTAGCGGCCCCGCACGACCTGGACCCTTATCTGGCAACGCTGAAAACCAATGGCCGCCTGGTATTGATCGGCATTCCGGACCAGCCACACAACTCGCCGAATATTACCCCCATGGTGTTCCGACGTTTAAGCATCAGCGGGTCGTCGATTGGCAGCATTCAGGAAACCCAGGAGATGTTGAACTTCTGCGGCGAACACAATATTACCGCCGAGGTTGAAACGATCGGCGGCGAGGATATTGAGGCTGCCTTTGCCCGCATGCTGAAAGGGGACGTTAAGTATCGCTTTGTGATTGATATGCAGGCGACACGCTGGTAGCAGAGCAACCCCCTGCCCGCGTCGTTCAATCCGGGCACTGTTTCTCCAGCCATTGACCGACGACGGGCCATAATTTCTCCGCACATCGGCTACGGAAAAAGCCCATATGGCCAATGGCCGGAATACCGAAATCGGCGCGCCGTATCTCGCGGCGTTCTATTTTGGCGTTTCGCACTGGCGCCATCAGCCGCGTAATGGCTTCAGGGTTAGCCCAGGGGTCGTCATCAAACCCCATCACCAGCACGGGTAAGGTTATCTCGCTTGCCCGCTGGCGTGCATCCCAGTCTGGATCGTCGTAGAAATAGCCCGGCATTGCGCTCCAGCGCCCCCACTGACGCATCACTGGCGCCGGTAAATCCTCGCCCAGCCCAAGACGCCTGGCAGGCATGTACCCGAAGAGTCGGCAAAGAACCGGGGCCAGAACACGCAATAAGCACCAGACTCGCACCTTTTCTGTCGTCTGTTTTATGGTGCTTGTCACCCCGGCATGTGAGGCCACTATCACCGCGGCCTGCAGAGCGTGCGTAGCTGGCGAAAGCAGAACGGCGTGCCCTCCCACACTGTGCCCTACCGCCAGCAGGCTAAGACCGGGGCAGCGCGCTTTAGCCCAGGCGGTGATGCATCCGACGTCCTGCTCGATCCAGTCTGACATTGAGACGCTGTAGCTCCGGACTTTCCCGGATTTTGAAAGGCCTGTGCCACGGTAATCGTACGTGAGAACACTGAATCCCCTGTTAAAAAGGTACTCTGCAAATCCTTTATAAAATGTCTGCACAACCGCCGTTGCGGGGTGAAGGATAACCATCGCTTTGGCATCGCTTCTTTCCCATATCGTGGCCGCCAGAAATCCGCCTTCATTTACGGGTATTATTATTGAATTCATGCGTTGAGCCTTATCTATGTGGTCATACCAGTGGCAACTGAATTCAATCTAGACCTTACTTTCCATTCTGGCGATTTTTTTCTGCCCTGGTCTTTCACCCGGCATACACTTCAACACGCGTGCCTAATCTCCGGGCCAGCCCGTTAGCGCCGTCGCGCATCACCTGATAGTGGTTCCAGCGAAAAACGGGCCCAGCCAGCGGCGCAAGAAGGTTCATCCAGCGGGTGTTGGTGCGAATATCCCAGTCATAGCGGACAATCGTCTCTTGCCCGTGATCGGACAACGACCACACGCCGCGCCCGACTACCTCTCCGCTGGCTTCTCCTTCCAGAAGGGACAGCGGCTGAATAGTTAAGACATGAATATCAAAAGTGATGTGATACGGGAGCGCGCCCTTCCATGTATAGCGATGCAGAGCACCAATCCCCCGCACATCGCCTTTCTTCAACTCGACGATCTGCACCAGGCTTTCCCACCATTCGGGCCACAAATCCGGATGACACAAAATATCCCATACCTCCTGGACAGAAGCCTCAACCCGCCAGATGGTGGAAAACTGATAGTCAGCCATAGCGTTCGTCTCCCGTCAGGGTGCGAAGAAATCAGGAGGGAAACGCACGTTGATCGCCATGGCCTCCATCAGGACGGTTTCCAGTAATTTGCCCGCCAGTCCATAGCTGACCACTTTGATGGGCAATCCGGATTGCTTATCGAACCAAATCTCATAGTGATGAACCGCATCGACGGTCTTTCCTTCGGGGCCGACCACCGACAAATGCAGCGTCGGTTTCCCGGCGACAATCGCCTCCCCGAGGGTGGTGGTGGTGCCCCCCTGTTGCAGATGCCGAATGTTATTCAGCAACACGCCAAGGTCGGATTGATCCACCCGATGACCATTTTCATCCGTTATCAGTGAATCCGTGGGCGACAGATTCAGAACCGGGAACGTCCCTACGCCAAAGGGCCACAGCTTCACCTTGCCATTACCCGGATTATAGATGAGCGCCGCTCCGGCATGTGGAGTGGAAAAATCCATCCGCACATGACCCGGTTTACGGTAGCTATAGCGGATGACTTTGGTTTCATCCTGCGAGGAGACGGAGCGCACCATCACCTGGTAAGACTGGAGTTGGGCAAAACGTTGCAGGGCGCGCGCAACGGGATCGGAGGTTGTGCCGCTTTGCAAAAAGGCTGCGGCCACAACCAGCTTGTCCGCGGCGTGCGCAGGCTCATGAAAGCTGAAGAGCAGCAATGTTGTCAGCATTACTGCCACAGAGAGGAAGCCGCTGATGATGGTCTCCTGCAATAACATGATCGGGAATAGGATCAGTATGTCGGATAACCATTGAATGTGCAGAGTTGGCTTTAACGTGGGCTTACGCCAGAGTACGTGCCCTCTACAAGGATCATACACACCATCGATGGCGCGTTTGGCGCTTAATCTTTCGGGAAGTGTGTGCGGGTGATACCCGCCAGGCCTCACACAGAAGGCGGATCAGCAAGAAGCTTAACGAAGCGCTTCCTGACCTCCTTATAGCCATTATTTTCATAAAAATTGTGGGCCCTGACGCGTCTTTCACTGCTTGAAAGCTCAATCTGCGTGCAGCCTTTATCAAGGGCGTGCTGCTCAGCGGCGATAAGGAGTTTCTGGCCTATGCCTGTTCCTCTTGCAGACTCATTGATCACCAGGGCGGAGATCAATGCCCACAGGCCACTCTCATGCACAGGGGTGATAAAGTTCACCACAATTACGCCGCAAACGTCCTGCTCTGCTTCCGCCACTAACAGGTTGAAGCTGGTATTCGCTTCGGTAATGTGTCGCGTCAGTTTCTCAGGATCTGTCTGGTAGCCCAACTGGAGAAAAAGCGTTTGCAGAGAGGGAATGTCTTTTAACGCTGCCGCCCTTATTAAGGCCATTGTCATTAACTCCTTACGTTAAGTTCAACGCAAATTTATACCAGTTGCTGACGTTATTACTCCCATACTTTATGCAGAGCGTCCGCATTAACATTAACCACCGTGCCTATTGCCCAGGAAGTTCGGCATCTTTGATATCGGCTATGGGCCCCAGAATGGCACTATCAAATTCACGTACCGCTTCACCGGCAGCCACGCGTTCAGGCCAGTCATGGTTCGCAAGCGCGCCACGGCCAAGTGAAATGAGATCGGCTCCCATATCCATGACCTGCTGTGCCCGGGATGCATCATGCAGACTCCCGTTAGCCATAATGGTTAACCGCGGCGCATATTTCCGTGCCAGCTCAACCAGTGAGACTGGGTTCTCCGGGAATGCTGGCTGCCATGCTTCAAACTCAGTCAGATGCAGATAATCAATCCCGGACTCAGCGAGCAACGTAAATACGACCCGCGCATCGTCTTCACCGTTCGCCCATTTATGGAAGAAGTCATTCACTTTTCCCTGCGAGATGCGAATACCCACCGGGATCGCCTGACCTACACGCTTTCTGACAGCCTTGATAACCTCAAGACTCAGGCGCAGACGTCCTGCAATGTCTCCGCCCCAGTAGTCAGTACGCTGGTTGGTGTAATCCGTAAAAAATTGATCAAGCAGGTAGCCATTTGCGCCATGGATCTCCACGCCATCGAAGCCCGCGTCGAAAACAGCATAGGATGCGGCATCGGCAAAGCTATCAATAATGCTCTGAATCTCTTCTTCATTGAGTTCTCGTGGAACGGGATAGTCACCTTCCCCACGATAAAACGTCATTTGTTTGCCAACAGGGCGAACGGCACTGGGACCAACGGTCCCGTCCAGAAAATGGTTCCCCTGAGAAAGCGCGCCAGAATGCTGGATTTGAGCAAAAATCCGGCCATTCTGTTGATGGACGGCGTCAGTAATATGACGCCAACCCGCAACCTGTTCCGGGCTGGTCAATCCCGCCTGAAAGGCATACGTCTGGGACCAGGCTTTATCAATATAAATCCCTTCCGATATCACCAGGCCGAAACCGCCACGGGCAAAATCTTCGTAATAGGCCTTCATGCGCTCACTGGCTATGCCCTCTTCTGACGCTGTTACGCGGGTCATTGGGGCGACCGCGAGGCGGTTTTTTAAGGCGACGTTCCCGATATGACCGGGCGTGAATAAGGACAATGTCTTCATGGGTTTTCCTGAACAGGTTTAAATCATAAAGACAATATAATGATTGTATGCAAGGCCATAAACAGACCAAAATGATAAGGCTGTATAACGATTTTAGTTATAATGTGGTTTTTTATTTTGTGTTTCCGCTACCGGAGTCGCCATGAATTTACAGGATGTGTCCCTCTTTCTGGTTATCACCGAAACGCGCAGCCTGACACAGGCGGCGAAACGGCAGGGTATTTCAGCGATGGCCGTTTCAAGACGACTCGCCTCGCTTGAGCAGGCGCTCGGAACGCGCCTTTTACAAAGAACCACCCGTTCGGTGTCGTTAACTCAGGAAGGTATGGAGTTTATCCCTTATGCCCGGGCGCTCATTGATGCGGAGACCGGCGCCAGGGCATTGTTCTCGCCATCAACGCAAGGGGCTTCAGGGTTACTGCGGATAACAGCCCCCTCGGGCTTCGGGCGGCGTAATATTTTGCCGCTGGTCCCTGAACTTCTCTCAGAGAACCCGGAGCTCAGCATCGACCTGCAGTTAAGCGAAGACGTGGTTGATATCGTTGGCAGAGGTATCGACGTTGCTATTCGTATTGCACCGCTGAAGGACTCGACCCTTATCGCGCGCAAAATCACCGATAATCCACGGATCATTTGTGCTTCACCCGCCTATCTGACCGCGAAGGGTAAGCCTGTGACGGTGGAGGATTTAACGCAGCATAACTGTCTGAGACTCAGTAGCGTACCGCAATGGATCCTTGAGCGTGATGGCGACATTCTGCGCGTCGGCGTTGAGGGTCGTTTCAGTTCAGATAATGTGGAAGGTGTCAGAGAGATGTGTGTTCTGGGGTTGGGTATCGCGCAATTAACTCGCTGGGATGTCATGCAAGAGATTCAGGAAGGCACGCTGGTTGAAATTGAATTATCTGATGCCCGTCCTCAGGATCTATCCGTGTGGGCCGTTTTACCGACAACACGTTACCTTCCCCTCCGGGTGAGTACTTTTATTGATAAATTAAAATTCTCCCTGACGTGATCCTCCTCCGGGACCGCGTGATACTCGTCCCGGGCGGTTTAAATCAGAGCGTCATCATCATTTCATGCCACGCCATCCCGCCGTGATCGGACGCCGACGGCTTGATATAGCGGTAGCCAAAATGGGCATACAGATCGACGTGGCGATCTTTGCACATCAGGTGAATTGTCTTTTTGTTCATCGCCTTCAGGCGTGACACGAACTCACGCATCAGCAGCGACGAGTAGCCTTTCCTCTGGAAATCCGGGTGAACCACCACGGACATGATCACTGCGTTTGGCGCATCCGGATCGTGGCCCACCAGCTCTTTAAACTCCTCGTCGGACATCACCACTTCCCATGCACAGCCCGCATTAATGAATCCGATGACATTGCCCTCCAGCGCCATACAGAGGAAGCCTTCCGGATAGCGGTGAATGCGGGTGGCTATTTTTTCGCGCGTTGCCGCTTCATCCCCTTCATAGGAAGTCATTTCAATTTCATAGCAACGATCGACGTCAGTTGGGGTTGCCTGTCGGAATACGGGAGTGGTCATGTTTTTGCCTTTCATTATTTTGTGCGAGACAGGTTACTTTGTTCCTGGCATGTTTGCGCTGCATGTTATGCAATAATAAACTGCATAACATGCAGTTAACCGAATTCAGGAAAAACATGTACTCGTCCTTACGTAAGATCGACATGAATCTGCTGCTGGTCTTCGACTCTCTCTACCGTCACGGCAGCGTAACGGATGCCGCCAATGAGCTGGCCCTTAGCCCTTCGGCGCTGAGTCATGCCCTGAATCGCCTGCGGATGGCGCTTGAGGATCAACTGTTCGTGCGTACCGGCGGCCGGATGGTGCCCACCGCCAGAGCGGAGAGTATCGCGGCGAAGGTTTCCGGGGCGTTAGGCAGCCTCTCTTCCTGCCTGCACGAGCCCGGGCACTTCGAGGCGGGAAAAAGCTGGGAGACATTCACCTTTGCCGCAACGGACTACACCGCCGCGGTGATCCTGCCCGCGCTGGTGGCGCGCGTAAACCGGCTGGCACCGGGCATCACCATTAAGATTGTCTATTCGCGGGATTTTAATGCCGACGACGATCTGCTGTCGGGTAAGGTCGACTTCGCCCTGGGGTTCGAAGAGGAGCAAAAACACCCCCGGCGCGGCATCGAATCCATGACCTGTTTTACCGATGATTATGTGGTTGCCGTGCGCCATGGTCACCCGGATATTCAGGATTCACTGACGCAGGAGCATTACCTGAGTGCCGGGCATGTGGTGGTGCGGCCGTGGATGGAAACTCGCGGGATGATCGATCGTTATCTGGAAAGTCAGCAGGTCCGCCGTCGGATCGTTGTTGAACTGCCCAGCCTGATGATCGCCCCGCTTATTGTCTCCCGCTCCGATCTGGTGATCACCCTGCCGAAAAGAGGCATAGCGTCGGTCTTTGATATGAAAGATCTGGTGGTTTTTGCTCCCCCCTTCCCGACACCGCAGTACACCCTGAAGGCGTATTACAGCCCTGCGCTGGGTAACTCACCCGGGCATCTGTGGATGAGGGAGCAAATTTTAGCGATATGCGATGGGCAAGAGCCGGTGCATGCAGGCTAATCCGCCGATTTGACGATATAGGTCACCACGCCAAAAATATCGAGTGAATCTTCGCTGCTCACGACAATCGGTGAATAGGCGCTGTTCATCGGGTTAAGCTGCACCCGGGGTCTGAGCTGGAGGCGCTTTACCGTAAACTCCCCCTCCACCGCGGCGATCACAATATCTCCGTGCTGCGCCGTTCTGGCGCTGTCGACAATCAGCAGATCGCCGTCGCCAATGCCGGCATCAATCATTGAATCCCCGGCGGCTTTTACGAAATAGGTTGAGCTGGGGTGCTGGATCAGCAATTTGTTCAGGTCGATACGCTGTTCCACGTAGTCCTGCGCCGGACTGGGGAAGCCGCACTGCACGACATCGCTGAAAAGGGGTAGCGCGATCACCTCGCGCAATGCTGCAAGTTGGTAAAACACCATGATTCGTTCCTCGAATACTGTTTTTATATACAGTAGTCGTAGCGAGGGGCGCAGGCAAGTCATGGGGCAGCGGCAGCTGTTTATTGCTTAACCGCTTCGCTTATAAGTGATTAATGTGTCTAACAATATTGATTTTGTAAATATTTCAGGACGTTGCATAGAGGTATCCCCTCACCTGCACGAACGGGACGGCTCCATGCACCTTAGTTTTTTGCTTCTACTGCGCTGTTACACACCCACCAGGCTTTCAAGAGGAATGCCAAGTTGGGCATGCAAACGGCGGATCATCGGTAAAGTGAGAGTCCGCGTTCCGTTCAAAATTTCGTAAACACGATTCGACTTACCGATGGCTGGCTCGAGATCCTTAGCACTCAGACCTTGCTGTTCCATGCGGAACTTAATGGCCTCAACCGGGGAAGGTGGCTCAATCGGATAGTGCTTTTTCTCATAGTCTTCGATTAAAAGGCACATCACTTCAAAATAGTCACCTTCTGGTGTATCCAGTGCAGGTTCATTTTCGAACATCGGTTCGACCGCTCGCAGGGCCGCTTCATAGTCTTGTTCAGTTCGGATAGGTTTAATGTTCATCGTTTACTCCAGGTCAATCGTATCCGCGTCTACTGCATCATATTCCTTATGCGTTCCGATAAACTTAACGAAGATCCATCCACGCTGATAGGCAATTGCAACTATTAACCGGTAACTGTTTCCCTTGATATTGAAGACCACTCGCCTGTCTTTAAGAATACTGGCACTGCGGTACTGTACTTTAATTTCTGCTGGGGTTTTCCAGTCAGCTTTTGTAGCCTCATCCACCCAAGCCCTTAGCGGTTGTTCAGCATCGGGGTTCTCCGCCCAGAAATCCCTTAATATTTTCACCGAGATGATCTTCATGCACAAATGATAGTCCCAATATGGGACTTCAGCAATCCTTTAGTCCCATATTGGGATATGAGTAATAAATCATAGCCTTTGACAAATGGCTAACCGACAAGTTACGCCAGGAACGAGAGGAACCACAAAATGACAGCGTCCTTTGCAGGCGCAACAAAAACATACTGCGGGAAGATCGAGGCGACAAGCCAGGAAAAACATTACCGGAAGGTGTCTCGCAAAACAGCGAGAGCGCATGTTCCCGGCCCGTATAGTCCTCAGGGAGAGGGAGCAGCTCTACCTTCAGCGGCCATATTTCCGCGAGGCAATCACACATAAAATCACACCCAGGGTGATAAACATCATCAGCGGGCTAACCCTCTCATGCAGCAGCGTGGCGGACAGCGCCAGCCCGAGAAACGGCTGCAGCAGCTGCAGCTGTCCGACGGCGGCGATCCCGCCCTGGGCCAGCCCTTTGTACCAGAAGATAAACCCGATCAGCATGCTGAACAGCGACACATAACCCAGCGCGGCCCAGGCTGGAATACCGATGTCGCTGAAGGATACAGGCATCATCAGCAAGGAGGCCACCACCATAAACGGCAGCGCCAGGATCAGCGCCCAGCTGATCACCTGCCAGCCGCCACACTCGCGGGTGAGCGCGGCCCCTTCGGCATAGCCCAGGCCGCAGACGATCACCGCCGCGAGCATCAGCAGATCGCCCGTCAGGGAGAGCGATGCGCCTTGCGACAGGGCAAATCCCATCACCAGCAGGCTGCCCAGCACCGAGAAGATCCAGAAGGCCCGGGCAGGACGCTCATTGCCGCGCAGCACTGCGAAAATGGCGGTCATCAGCGGCAGCAGCCCGAGAAACACAATCGAGTGGGCGGCGGTGACATGCCGCAACGCCAGGGCGGTCAGCAGCGGAAAACCGACCACCACGCCCAGGGAGACCATCATCAGCGGCACAATCCGCGCGGCTGGCGGGCGTTTTTCCCGCCATCCCAGGATCAGGATCAGGATCAGGGCCACCATCCCGGCAAGGGAGGCCCGGGCAAAGGTCAGGAAAAAGGGATCGAAATCCTGCACCGCAACCCGCGTGGCGGGCAAGGAACCGCTGAAAATGACGACGCCCAGCAGGCCGTTGAGCCAGCCTGAAAGCGCGTTTTTATCTACTGCAATATTCATTACCCTTATCTTCCCGATCTTGAGCCTCTGTGGAGCCGATGGTAGTCTCGCTCATTCAATACAATCAAATTATTGTCATGGATACATTTGATGAAAGCGCGCTACAAAGAGATTGTGGATCGCTACGCCGGATTGATTCGCTCGGCGCAGATCCCGGCAGGTACCCGCCTGCCCACCCACCGCACGCTCGCCACCCGGGAACATATCTCCCTCGCCACCGCGACGCGGGTCTACGCCGAGCTGGAGAAGATGGGGCTGGCGAGCGGGGAAACCGGACGCGGCACCTTCGTCAGGGAGATCCTGTTGCCGTCGGGCCAGGGGATCGATCAGCATGCGGTTGCCAGCGATGTGCTGGATCTGAACTTCAACTATCCCGCCCTGCCGGGCCAGGGGGAACTGCTCCGGGAGGCGCTCCGGCAGGTCGCCGCCGGGGGCGATATTGAAGCGCATCTGCGCTATCAGCCCCATGCCGGCAGGCAGACCGAGCGGGAGATTGTCGCCGCGCACCTCGCGGGGCCACATTTTCAACCCTCGGGGGATAACGTGCTGATCGTGAACGGGGCTCAGCATGGCCTGACCGTCACCGTGATGGGGCTGCTCCGGCCCGGCGACGTGGTGGCGGTAGACGCCCTCACCTACCCGGGCTTTAAGGCCCTGGCGGCGCTCTATCATCTGGAACTGCTCGCCATTCCCTGCACGGAAACCGGCCCGGACCTGGCGGCGTTACGCCAGCTTTGTCAGCGGCGTCAGGTGCGTGCGGTTTACACCATGCCCACCTTGCACAACCCGCTGGGCTGGGTGCTGAGCCGGGAGCAGCGCAGGACGCTGGCAGAGATTGCCCGGCAGCACGATCTGCTGATCGTCGAAGACACCGCCTACGGCTGGCTGATCCGCCGCCCGCCGCCCCCTGTCGCCAGCTTCGCTCCGGAACGGACGGTCTACGTCACCGGCTTTTCCAAAAATGTGGCGACCGGTCTGCGGGTCGGGGCGGTGGTCTGTCCGCCGGATCTGCGCCCGGCGCTGGAGAGAGCCATCCGGGCCACCACCTGGAATACCCCCTCGGTCATGACCGCCATGGTCTGTCACTGGATCCAGGACGGCACCGTGGCCCGGTTTGAAACCCTGAAACGACGCGACGCCCGGCAGCGGCAAGCCGTCCTCAACGCGGTGCTGGGGGATCTGCCCTGCATCACCCATCCCGAATCGTACTTTGCGTGGCTGCCCCTCGCGGACGAGGCCCGAGCCGATCGGGTGGTGAAAGCGCTGATGGACAACAACATCTCCGTCTCGACCGCCGAGCCGTTCTCCACCTCCGGCACGGTGCCGCAGGCGATCCGCATCGCCCTGGGATCGGTGACGGTGGATAATTTACGCCAGGCGTTAATGCAGGTTCGCGCGGCGGTGGAGCTGGAGCAGAGCCGTTAGGCCTGCCCCGCTTATTAAGAGTTGTCTTAATTATGTCCATAAGGCTTATTTTTCCGGGTCTGCATCACAGTAGAAATTAAGGCTGAAATTATTCGGCCCGCATGTAACTTTTGCTAACTTATTTATTAGCGTCGATATATTCTCCCCCGCCGCCGAAAGCGCCTAAAATATATGCAGACCGCGAATAAAATCGCGCCGAATGGCTTATTGAACTTTCTGCCGTTCTGTCTACATTTATTTGTGCACACATTTGAAGAGGTTAATTTCCTCTCAGTAAATATTTTCAACGAAACACTGGAGACATGTTATGACTAAACATCGAGGCGGTTCCGGCAATTTCGCAGAAGACCGGGAGCGTGCATCCCAGGCCGGCCGCAAAGGTGGACAGAGCAGCGGCGGGAATTTTAAAAATGACCCGCAGCGCGCATCCGAAGCGGGAAAAAAAGGCGGACAAAATAGCCGGGGCGGTGGTCGTAAACCAGCGGCGTAAGTTTCACAATATATTCTCGGTCTGACCTCTTTTGTCAGACAATATAGTTGAGGCGAACAGAGCGGTATAAATACCGCGCCATTAACAGGCAGTTCGATGAATTATGCGGAGGTTATATGCTGCATTTAAGAAGACGAGTTCGCAATGCCCGTAATAATCATCGCACCAGTGATGATGTCGGCTGGATAATTCCGGGAGACGCTGAGCGTACCCGTTCACCGGATAGCGGTCCGGCACTCCAGCTCAGAAGAGATAATGACGCCAGCAGTGAGGTGAGGCTCAGCCAGCGTCAGTCGTATCTGGTCAACGCCATGGCGCGCCGCGACCTGAAGTAAGTATCTGTTAAGTGATGAAAAACTTGTTGTGCTTTGTTGTTCGCCCGGCCTTCCCCGCCGGGCTTTTTTATGCCCGCAGCGGCAGCCCGGCAGTCTCTCTGGCACGCAGCACCGTCAGAAGGGTAATCAGCGCCGCCACCATCACGTACAGCGCTGGCGAGAGCGGATTGCCGGTCGCGGTCAGCAGCCAGGCCAGCAACCACGGCGTTATCCCGCCAAACAACGCCACCGCAAGGTTATAGGCGATCGCCATGCTGCCATAGCGGATCCGGGTCGGGAACAGCTCCGCCATCGCCGCATTGCTGGCCCCGTCAAAGGCGGCAATGCACAGCCCCACCAGCAGCAGCCCCAGCACCGCCGGGAACATCTCCCCGCTCGCCATCAGCGTCATGGCTGGCCAGGCGAAGAGGATCAACCCGAGACATCCCGCCAGCATCAGCGGCTTACGGCCAACCCTGTCCGATAAGTAGCCCATAAAAGGCACTAGCACGGCGACGGCCAACAGCCCGAGGGTGGTGATGGTATACGCATCCAGCGCCGGGAAGTGCAGCGTCGCCACCAGATAAGCAGGAATAAAGGTTTGCAGCATCCAGTGCACCACCGCCTTGATCGCCACAAACCCGATGCAGAAGCCCAGCGCCCGCCTGCCGGTGGTGACGGCCCTGTGCAGCGGCGCAGGTTCCGTTTGATGGCTTTTCCGCAGCGCCTCAAATTCGGGGGAGTCCTGAAGATGGTTGCGCAGATAGAGGCCAATCCAGCCCAGCGGCCCGGCCAGCAGGAACGGAATGCGCCAGCCCCAGTCGTTCATCGCCGCCTCCCCCAGTAGCGCGGTCAGCAGCAGCACCAGGCCCGATCCGGCGACAAAGGCCATAAAGCCGAAGCTGTCGGTCCAGCAGGTGAAGTAGCCCCGGCGACTGGCGGGGGCAAATTCGGCCAGAAAGGTGGTGGCGCCTGCGCTTTCGCCTCCGGCGGCAAACCCCTGGATCATCCGCACCAGCACCAGCAGGACCGTGGCGAAAAGCCCGGCCTGCGCGTAGGTGGGCAGTAACCCAATGGTAAAGGTGGCGCCGGAGGTCAGCAGGATCACGGTGGCCAGCACCTTGCGCCGCCCGATCCGGTCTCCAAGGGAGCCAAACCACAGTCCGCCCAGCGGGCGGATCACAAACCCGGCGCCAAACACGGCAAACGATGAGAGCAGCGCCGTCGCCGGGTCCTTGGTATGGAAGAACTGCATGCCAATGATGGTTGCCAGCGTACCGTAGAGCCCAAAATCGAACCATTCGACAAAATGGCCGATGCCGGTGGCAACCAGCACCTTACGCTGTTGATGAGACACCGGCTGCCCTTAACGCTTTTTCGGCATCATGCGCAGCAGGGTGTTGTCTTTCCAGAAGTAGTGATGAAGCAGCGCGGCAAAAGCGTGAATGCCGATGATGTAGTATCCCAGGTTCGCCAGGGTGACATGCCAGGCTTTCAGCGTGTCCACCAGGTCGAAATTGCCTTCGGCAGTGTGCGGCATCCCCAGCCCAAAGGCAAACCAAGTGTTGCCCCGGTTATACATCATCACCAGGCCAATCAGCGGCAGGGCAATAAACAGCAGGTAGATAGCAAGGTGGCCCAGATGGGATAAGCCGATGTACATCGGTTTTGGCTTCGGCACGATCGGCGGCGCAGGATACTTAAGACGTACCAGCAGGCGTGCCACCATCAGCACCAGAATCGAGATACCGCAGGAGACGTGGATCATGTTGATCAGCGGGCGGTCGCTGCGCGGGAAAAAGCCGCGAAACTCCATGGCACAGTAGGCCACAATCACCAGCAGAAAAACCAGCCAGTGAATTGCAATCTGCAGGCCGGTGTATTTATTGCGCATAGTCTTTCCTGAATAGAAGGCTAACAAAAAGGTAAAATAACCAGCTTCAGTTAAAAATTCATTATTTATTGTCCCCGCCTTTTCAAAAACTTCCGCGCAGATGAGCCATCTTCAATTGCCTCGCTGGGCTTCATGGTCTAATCCTGGATGAGTTCAACGTCCCGTCCATCACACAGGAGAAGATCATGAGTAAGATTGGCATTAACGGATTTGGTCGCATTGGCCGACTGGTTCTTCGTCGGTTACTGGAAACTCAGGACAGTAACAGCATCGTGGCAATTAACGATTTAACGTCACCGAAAGTGCTGGCCTACCTGCTAAAACACGACTCCAACTATGGCCCCTTCCCCTGGAGCGTGGACTTTACGGAAGACTCCCTGATCGTCGACGGTAAATCCATTTCGGTATACGCCGAGAAAGAGGCGAAACATATCCCGTGGAAAGCCGCCGGGGTGGATCTGGTGGTGGAGTGCACCGGGTTCTACACCTCTCAGGAGAAGTCGCAGGCGCATCTGGATGCCGGTGCTAAAAAAGTGCTGATCTCCGCCCCGGCCGGGGAGATGAAAACCATCGTCTTTAACGTCAATGACGACACCATCGAGGCCAGCGACACCATTATCTCAGTTGCCTCCTGCACCACCAACTGCCTGGCACCGCTGGCGAAAGTGCTGCACGATTCGTTTGGCATCAAAGCTGGCACCATGACCACTATCCACGCCTACACCGGCACCCAGGCGCTGGTGGATGGCCCGCGCGGGAAAGATCTGCGCGCCTCACGCGCCGCAGCGGAAAATATCATCCCGCACACTACGGGCGCGGCGAAGGCCATCGGGCTGGTGATCCCCGCGCTGAGCGGCAAGCTGAAGGGCCATGCCCAGCGCGTGCCGGTCAAAACCGGCTCCGTGACCGAGCTGGTGTCGATTCTGGAGAAAAAAGTGAGCGTGGATGAGATCCACCAGGCGCTGAAAAAAGCCACCGAAGGCAACGAGTCCTTTGGCTATACCGATGAAGAGATTGTCTCGTCGGATGTGATCGGCTCAAACTTTGGTTCGATCTTCGATGCCACCCAGACGGAAGTCACCGACGCGGGCGACGTCCAGCTGGTGAAAACCGTGGCCTGGTACGATAACGAATATGGGTTTGTAACCCAGCTGGTGCGTACCTTAGATAAGTTCGCTGCCCTGTAAACACGCCGCGGACAGCCCTGCTGTCCGCAACCTGTGAGTCGGTGCTGGTTTTCATTTTGTTAACCCTGATATAACAAAGGCTTTCCAGAGAGGGAGCCTTATCATGGAAGCACTGAGCCGCGACACATTAGAACAACAGATGGCGCAAGCCGTGGGTCGATCGACCACCTTTACCATCTGGCCCGATAATGAAGCCCCTGGCGCACGCACCAGCGACGCCGTTTTTACCCCTGAACCCCGCCATACCGGGACCTCCGACTACGATCGCGCCGTTACTGGCATCCGCGCGCCGGAGATCACCGTTTACGCCCCTGCCCGCCCTAACGGCGTGGGTATTCTGGTGGCACCCGGCGGCTCTTATCGCCGCGTGGTGCTGGATAAAGAGGGCAGCGCGCTGGCCGCGTTCTTTAATGCCCGCGGTTATACCCTGTTTGTGATGACCTACCGTATGCCGGGGGATGGTCACGAAGAAGGGGCCGACGCGCCGCTGGCCGACATTCAGCGGGCGATGCGGGTGATTCGCGCCGGGGCTCAGGAGTGGAAGCTGGATCCGACCCGCATTGGCGTACTGGGTTTCTCTGCGGGTGGGCACGTGGCGGCGAGCCTCGGCACCCGGCACGATGAAGCGGTGTATGCCCCAATGGACGCCGCCGATGCGTTCCCTGCCCGTCCGGCCTTTATGGCGCTGGTTTATCCGGTAATCACCATGCGCGAGGCGCATCATCATTCTGGTTCACGTCATGAGCTGATCGGGGATAACCCGACAGAGGCGCAGATCCACCATTACTCGCTGGAGGAGCGCGCCACCCGCGAGGCGCCGCCAACCTTCCTGCTGCACGCCGCCGACGACCCGGCAGTAAACGTTGAGAATAGCCTGGGGATGTTCAGCGCCCTGCGCCGCCTGGGGGTGCCGGTGGAGATGCATATCTTCGAGCGAGGAAAACACGGGTTCGGCATCCGCGATGCCCAGGGGTTGCCGGTGGCCGTCTGGCCAGAGTTGATGATGAACTGGATTGCGACAAAGGTGTAGCCTGTAACGCCGGGTGGCGGCTACGCCTTACCCGGCCTACGGGATCGGGGTCGGTTTTGTAGGCCCGGCAAGCGAAGCGCCGCCGGGCATCTTCAGGCTCAGGACTGCAAATAGACCACCTGAGTCTGCAGGTACTCATGCAAGCCATGCTTGCCATCCGCCCCGCCGATCCCGGATTTACGCCAGCCGGCGTGGAAGCCCTGCATCGCTTCAAAGTTCTCGCGGTTGATGTAGGTTTCGCCGAACTTCAGTCCTTTGATGGCTTTCATCGCCACGTTCAGATCCCGGGTATAAATCGACGACGTCAGGCCATAGTCGCTGTCATTGGCCATCTTCAGTGCCTCTTCCAGAGTGTCAAACATCACCACTGGCAGCACCGGTCCGAAGGTCTCTTCGTGCATGATGGTCATCTCCTGACGCACGTCGAGCAGCAGTGTTGGCGGGTAATAATAGCCTTTACCCTCTACCGCTTTACCGCCCAGCACCACTTTCGCCCCCTCCTGCACCGCCAGGGCCACTTTCTGCTCCACGCGCTCCAGCGCCGCCGCGTTGATCAGCGGCCCCATGGCGATGTCGTTGCGCTCGGCCGGGTTGCCAAACTGCACGGCTTTCATCGCCTCGCCAAGACGGTTCACAAAGCGGTCGTAGATGCCCTTCTGGACATACACGCGCTCGGCGCAGTTACACACCTGCCCGGTGTTGATCACCCGCGAGTCGACAATCGCTTTGACCGCCAGCTCCAGATCCGCATCGTCCATCACGATAGCCGGGGCTTTACCGCCCAGCTCCAGGCACACTTTGGTGATGTTCTTCGCCGCGGCGGCCATGATCTTCTCGCCTGCGCCCACGCTACCGGTCATGCTGACCATCGCCACTTTCGGGTTGCCCGCCAGCTCCTGACCCACGGTTTCGCCGCGGCCCAGCACCAGGTTAAAGACCCCTTTCGGCAGGCCAATCTCGTCGACGATTTTGGCAAAGGCGATGGCGTTGTTCGGCGTGAACTCGCTCGGCTTAATGACGATGGTATTGCCGGTCAGCAGCGCCGGGGCCAGCTTGCGGGCAATCAGGAAGAACGGGAAGTTCCACGGCAGAATGCCGGTGGTGACGCCGAGCGCGCGCTTAAACAGCAGGATGTTTTCACCCGGGCGATCGCTCTGGATAATTTCGCCTTCGTAGCGGCGCGCCCACTCGGCCATGTAGTCGAGATAGTCGGCGGTGAACGCTACTTCCACCTCCGCCAGTTGCTGAATTTTGCCGCCTTCGGCCACGATCAGAGCGCTGATCTCGCTGGCGCGCTCACGAATACCGGCGGAGATTTTACGCAGCCAGCCCGCACGCTGGATGGCCGGCAGCGCCTCCCAGTCAGCCTGGGCGCGCTCGGCGGCGTCGATGGCCTTGCGGGCCTCTTCGGCGCTGCCGTCGGGAATACGGGAAATGACCTCTTCGGTGGCCGGGTTGATCACATCAATCCAGGCATCACCCTGCCAGGCTACAAACTGTCCATCGATATACATAGGATGTTGTACGGGTACTGTCATGACCTGCTCCTGTAATTGCACTGTTTTTAACAAGTAAAATTATTGTTAAAAACTACAGTTCCCGATCCGCAATCCCAGTCTATCGCGCTGTTTTTGTGAGATATCTCATAAAAGAAACGGATCAGCAGGGGGAAATAATTACAAGTCGACAACAAAAGCGTGCCCGTTTGCGGGAAAGTCATCGCAAACGGGCAACGTGTTACAGCAGGGAGCGGCTGACCAGCGCCTCGGTGAGAATGACGTCGTTGCGCAGGATCTGCCAGGCGGTCTCAACCTCAGCAGGAATATCGACATGAACGATGAAATCGCGGCCGAGCGGGCCATAGCCGTTGATGTCGTCGCGCAGGCGCGGGAGCTCACCCAGCACCAGGGAGAGATAGCGTTCCACCGGCCACAACCCCTCGCCGCCGCCGCGGAATACCAGCCCTTCCTCGCTGTTCTGCAGCTGCGGCACGATACCGGGATGGCTGGTCCACGCCGGGGCATCGGGCTTATCGCGCCAGACCCGGGCAAAGGTCGCCATGGTACGGCGCTGCATGGTGGGGTCCTGGACCACAATTCCGCGCTTCACCGTCAGGTGATGATGGGTGATGGTGGCGGCGCTGAATCGGGCATTTTCACCGCAGTTGGTGGACTGATCTTCCACCAGCAGACGCTCCGGTGGAATATGCCAGAACTCCCGGGCGATCTCCGCCAGGATGGTGGCTTCGGCTTTGCCGGTGGTACGCACCCTGTTGTAGCGCGGGTGCCGCGCAATGGCGGCGTATAAAAAGGTGGTTGAATGACCGATGCCGCCGCTGATCAGCAGAGGGATGGCCAGCTCCGACGCCAGACGACAGGCCGCGTCGATGGAGGGGATCACCGCATTACCGGCCAGCACCACCAGATCCGGCTGCAGCGCGGGTGGATTGAAGGGCAGATTATCCTCAGCGAGCCAGGCCCCGACGGTATTGACCGCAGCCAGGGTTTTATCCGGCAGAGATGGGAAGATTGTGAGACTCATCGTTACCTCCTTCCAGCAAGTAAGTTCAGAGTAACGCATAGGATACGGGTTAACAGAGGATCCCTCTGAAATATTTTCGCTCACATTTGCGTAACCTCGCATGATCATATTCACTTGAAACAGTCTTTACGTCAGACGTAGAATCATTAGCCCACTAACCATTCATTAATGCGACAGGTAATTACCGCTATGCGACTGCCCCAACGCGACCCCTATGCTCCTCGCGAGTGGCAGCCTCACGAAAAGCCGATGCTGTTAGGCTCCCCGTCCACGCCGGTGCACAGCACCCCGAAGCGCATCGCCTATGGGGTGGTGGGTTTGCTGGTCTGCCTGACCGGGGCGCTGGGCAATGCGATGGTTGCGGCCAACCTGCAAAATTTGCAGGGCACCTTCTCCGCCTGGTCCACCGAGATCGCCTGGCTACCGGCGGTGTACGTGATGACCAACGTGTCGATCAACCTGTTGCTGGTGAAGTTTCGCCAGCAGTTTGGCCTGCGCGCCTTCACCGAAGGCTTTCTGGTTCTGTATGTGCTGGTCACCTTCTTTCACCTGTTCGTCAACGATCTCAGCTCGGCGCTGATGGTGCGCGCCGCCCACGGCATGGTGGCTGCAGCGCTGAGTTCGCTGGGCATCTACTATCAGATTCAGGCCTGGCCAGCGAAACATCGCCTGAAGGCGCTGACCATCGGCATCACCGGCTCGTCGCTGGCGATCCCCATTGCGCGGCTGTTCTCTACCGAGCTGCTGCAGCTGGACGAGTGGCGCGGGCTCTACCTCTTCGAACTCGGTCTGGCCCTGATCTCACTGGGCTGCGTGATCGCCCTCAAGCTGCCTCCCGGCGACCGGCGCAAAGTGTTCGAGAAGAAAGATTTCATCACCTTTATTCTGCTGGCCCCGGGGATGGCGCTGTTGTGCGCGGTGCTGTCGCTCGGGCGCGTCGACTGGTGGTTTGAAGCGCCGTGGATCGGCTGGGCGCTGGCGGGTTCACTGGTGCTGATCGTCTCGGCCATTTTCTTCGAGCATAACCGCAGCAACCCGCTGCTGAACACCCGCTGGCTCTCCAGCGGCAGCATCCTGCGCCTGGGGCTGATCATGCTGCTGATCCGCATCGTGCTGGCGGAGCAGAACACCGGGGTGATTGGCTGGCTGCAGTATGTCGGCCTGCAGAACGAACAGATGACTCACCTGGCATGGGCGATTTTTGCCGGGATCGCCTGCGGCATCGCCGTCAGCTGCCTGACCATCAAACCGACCCGACTGGCCTGGCCGATTGTCACCTCGCTGGTGCTGATGATTATCGCCTCCCTGCTCGACAGCCAGTCCACCAGCCTCACCCGCCCGGATCAGCTGATGCTGAGCCAGTTCCTGCTCGGGTTCGGCAGCGCCTTCTTCCTCGCCCCGGCGATGCTGGCGGGGATTGGCGGGGTGATTGCCGATCCCCGCAATCTGGTCAGCTTTTCGGTGCTGTTCGGCATGAGTCAGAACCTCGGCGGCCTGTTGGGTTCCGCCATTCTGGGCACCTTTCAGACCTGGCGCGAGAAGTACCACTCTGGCCTGCTGGCCGAACAGCTCACCAGCCTCAACCCGCTGGTGACTGAACGGCTGCAAATGTACAGCCAGATGTACCAGAGTCAGATTGGCGACAGCGCCCTGCTGAGCACCCAGTCGGCACTCCAGCTGCAAACCGCCAGCACGCTGCAGGCAAATATTCTCGCTTACAACGATACTTATCTTCTGACGGCTAGCATTGCCACCGCCACGCTGGTCTGGATTTTATGGCGCTTGCTGCGCTTGCGCATCACTGCCCGTCTGGCGCTGAAAAAGGCCACCGGCAGTCAGTAATGGATAAAAATTAATGATGTTTCTGGAGAAGTTATGAGTCAGCAGGATGCCGCTAAAGAGCAGGCCAATACCCGTAATAATCTGCGCGTGGTGTCAGTGTTCGCCGCCGCCGCGATCGGCATCGTTGGCGTGCTGGTGATCCTGTACGCCTGGCAGCTACCGCCCTTTACCCGCCACGTTCAGTTTACCGATAACGCCTACGTGCGCGGCCAGACCACCTTTATAAGCCCCCAGGTGAATGGCTACATCACCGAGGTGAAGGTACAGGATTTTGAGCAGGTGAAGAAAGGCGACCTGCTGCTGCAGATCGACGATCGCATCTACCGCCAGCGGGTGCATCAGGCCGAAGCCCAGCTGGCGATGAAAATCGCCACCCTCAACAACAACCTGCAACAGCGCAAAAGCGCCGAAGCGGTGATCCAGCGTAACGAGGCGGCGCTGAAAAACGCCCGGGCCCAGAGCCAGAAAACCCAGGCCGACTTAAAGCGCGTGAAGGACCTTACCGCCGACGGTTCGCTGTCGATCCGTGAGCGGGATGCCGCGCTGGCAAGCGCCGCCCAGGGCAGCGCCGATATCGACCAGGCGAAAGCCACCCTGGAGATGTCGCGCCAGGATCTGCAGACCGCGATCGTCAACCGCGCCGCGCTGGAGGCCGATGTCGAAAACGCGAAGGCGGCGCTGGAGCTGGCGCAGATCGACCTGCAGAACACCCGCATCGTTGCGCCGCGTGACGGCCAGCTGGGGCAGATTGCCGTGCGTCTGGGGGCCTACGTTACCGCCGGGACCCACCTCACCACCCTGGTGCCGCCGCAGCACTGGGTGATCGCCAATATCAAAGAGACCCAGCTGGCGAACCTGCGCGTCGGCCAGCCGGTGAAATTTACCGTCGATGCCCTGAACGACCAGGCCTATGAAGGCCGGGTGCAGAGCATTTCCCCCGCCACCGGGGTAGAGTTCAGCGCCATTACCCCGGATAACGCCACCGGCAATTTCGTCAAGATAGCCCAGCGGATCCCGGTGCGCATTGAGGTGCTCGGCAAGGCCGAAGACGCGGCACGGCTGCGCCCGGGAATGTCGGTGCAGGTGACGATTGATACCCGGGAGGCAGAATGATCCGCCGCCCGCTCATCGCCCTGCTGATTGCCGCCGCCCTGAGCGCCTGCCAGTCGGTGGATGTCGCCCCGGCGAAACCCACCCTGCAGATCCCCGCCCAGTGGCGGGCCAGCACCGGCCCTGCCAGCCCGGCAGAGCAGTTGTGGTGGCGCAATTTTCACGACAATCCTCTCAACGCTTACGTGGATCAGGCCCTGCGCAACAACAGCGATGTGCTGATTGCCCGGGAGCGGATCAACGAGTATCAGGCCCGGGTGTACGCCAGCGAGGGCAACCTGTTTCCGACCCTCGATGCCGATCTGAATGCGGGTCGCGCCCGGTCCCAGTCGGCGGCCACCGGTTTGCCCACCTACGGCGCGCTGTACAAAGGGAGCCTGACCGCCAGCTATGATGTGGATATCTGGGGGGTGAACCGCCGCACCACCGATGCCGCCCGGGCCTCGCTCGAGGCGCAAAAAGCGGCGGCGGTAGCGGCGGATCTGACCGTGGCCTCCTCGGTGGCTTCGGGTTATGTCACCCTGCTGGCGCTGGACGAGCAGCTCCGGGTGACGCAGTCGACCCTCAAAGCGCGGGAAGAGGCCTTCAACCTGGCGAAACGGCAGTATCAGACTGGCTACAGCTCGCGTCTGGAGCTGATGCAGTCTGACTCCGAGCTGCGCTCGACGCGGGCCCAGATCCCGCAGGTGCAGAATCAGATTGCCCGTCAGGAGAACGCCCTGACCCTACTGCTGGGAAACAACCCGGGAGCTATCGCCCGCAGCGCGGATTTCGACACCCTGACTCCGCTGCGTATCCCGTCGCAGCTGCCTTCGTCGCTGCTTAATCGCCGCCCGGATATTGTGCAGGCGGAACGGCAGCTGATCGCCGCCGATGCCTCTCTGGCATCCGCGCGCGCCAGCCTGCTGCCGTCGATCAACCTGACCGCAACCGGATCGATCCAGGATCGCACCCTGCCCGGCCTGCTGGACAACCCGCTGGAGCTGTGGAGTATCGGCGGCAGTATTCTGGCCCCGCTCCTGAACCGGCAGGCGCTGAATGCCCAGGTGGATATCGGCCAGTCGCAGCGTAATCAGGCGCTCTACAGCTATGAAAAAACCGTGCGCAACGCCTTTAAAGAGGTGAATGACAGTCTGGATGCTATCACCCGCTACGGCGAGCAGTTGACCGAACTGGTGGCCCAGCAGGAGGTCGCCCAGGAGACATTGCGGATCGCGCAGAACCGCTATAACAACGGCTATTCGTCCTATCTGGACGTGCTCGACGCCCAGCGGACGCTGTTCTCGGTGCAGACCAGCGTGGTGCAGGCGAAAAATAATCTGCTGCTGGCGCAGATCGATCTGTATAAGGCGCTGGGGGGTGGGTGGTCGGCATAATCGGATCGTAGGCCCGCGCAAGCGTAGCGCCGCCGGGCAAAACTCTCACTAAGGGGTCAATCTATGCAACAACAGTGGTCTGCCGTCGATAATTACATCATTTCCGAGCTTATTCCTCAGGATGAGGTGCTCCAGCAGGTGCTGGAAAATAACCAGCGTGCCGGTTTACCGGCGCACGACGTCGCCGCCAATCAGGGGCAGCTGCTGGCGCTGTTTGTGCGCATGACCCAGGCCAGGCGCATTCTGGAGATTGGCACCCTGGGGGCCTACAGCAGCATCTGGATGGCGCGCGCCCTGCCGCCGGACGGGCAGCTGATTACCCTTGAGGCCGATCCGGTTCACGCGAAGGTCGCGCGCCAGAACATCCACCTGGCGGGGCTGGACTCTCGCATTGAGCTGATTGAAGGCCCGGCGCTGCTCTCCCTTGAACGCTTCGACACCATCCCGCCGTTTGATCTGATCTTTATCGATGCCGACAAACCGAATAACCCGGGCTATCTGGAGTGGGCCCTGCACTACTCCCGGCCCGGGACGTTAATCATCGGTGACAACGTGGTGCGTGACGGGGAAGTGATTAACGGCCAGAGCGATGATGCCCGGGTGCACGGCGTGCGACGCTTTATTGAGATGATTGGCGATAACCCGCGCCTGACCGCCACGGCGCTCCAGACGGTGGGCGTAAAGGGGTGGGATGGGTTTACGTTGGCAGTGGTCAACGGCTGAGGAAATGCCCGGTGGCGCTGCGCTTACCGGGCCTACAGGACTCCGTAGGCCGGGCAAGCGAATGCGCCGCCCGGCGTTTTTTAGGCTGAAATCTGCTCCATCGCCTGCAAAATACGCTTGTCGGAGATCGGATACGGCGTCCCCAGCTGCTGCGCAAAGAAGCTGACGCGCAGCTCTTCGATCATCCAGCGGATCTCCTGCACATCTTCGTCATCGCGACGGGCAGGTGGCAGCTTATTCAGCCACTGCTGCCAGCGCTGCTGCACCGCTTCCACCTTCAGCATCTGCGCTCGGTCGCGGTGCGGATCGATGGCCATCTTCTCCAGACGTTTTTCAATCGCCTGCAGATAACGCAGCGTATCCCCTAAACGCTTGTAGCCGTTGCCGGTGACAAACCCGCGATAGACCAGCCCGGCCATCTGGGCCTTCACATCCGACAGCCCCAGCGCCATGGTCATATCCACCCGCCCTTTCAGGCGCTTGTTGATATTGAACACTGCGGTGAGGATCTGCTCGACCTGCTTCGCAATGTTGACCACCGTCTCATTGAGCTCAGCGCGCACTTTTTCGTGCAGCTTCGCAAAGCCCTCTTCGGTCCACACCGGCCCGCCCGCGGCGTTGATCAACTGGTCCACGCCGCAGGAGATGCAGTCGTCGATCAGATCCAGCACCTTGCCGTACGGGTTAAAGTAGAGTCCCAGCTTGGCTTTGTTCGGCAGCTTCTCGTGCAGATACTTGATCGGCGACGGGATGTTCAGCAGCAGTAAACGGCGCAGCCCGCGCCACATCGCCTGCTGCTGCTCCTGCGGGTTATCGAACAGCTTGATCGCCACGCTGTCGCGCTCGTCCACCAGCGCCGGCCAGGCTTTCACCTTGTAGTTGCCGCGCTTCTGCTCGTAGCTTTCCGGCAGTTGACCAAAGCTCCAGATATGCAGCCCACTCTGCTCGATCCCGTCGTCGGCCACGGCAGAGAGGGTCTCCTGCACTTTGCCTTTCAGGGCGTCTTTCAGTTCGGTCAGGGAACGGCCTTCCTGCAATTTCTTGTTTTTCTCGTCCACCACGCGGAAGCTGATTTTCAGGTGATCGGGCACCTGATCCCAGTGCCACTCTTCGCGGTCGATGGTTACGCCGGTCATACGCCTAAGCTCGCGCTCCAGCGAATCCAGCAGCGGCAGCTCCAGCGGCGTCACGCGGCCTAAAAACGCCTCGGCGTAGTTCGGAGCCGGGACAAAGTTACGCCGCACCGGCTTCGGCAGAGATTTGATCAGGGCGATAATCAGCTCCCGGCGCAACCCGGGAATTTGCCACTCGAAACCGCTCTCTTCCACCTGGTTAAGCAGCGGCAGCGGGATGTGAACGGTGACGCCGTCGGCATCGGTGCCCGGTTCAAACTGGTAGCTCAGGCGCAGCTTGAGGTTGCCCTGATGCCAGAAGTTCGGGTAATCGAGCTTGCTGACCTGCTCCGCCCCCTCTTTGATCAACATGCTCTTTTCAAAGTTGAGCAGATCCGGGGTGTCGCGGCTGACCTTCTTCCACCAACTGTCGAAGTGGCGGGCCGAGACCACATCGTGGCTGAGGCGCTGGTCGTAAAACTCAAACAGCGTCTCGTCATCCACCAGGATGTCGCGGCGACGGGTTTTGTGCTCCAGCTCTTCCACTTCGCTGCGCAGCTTCAGGTTTTCGCGGAAGAAGGCGTGACGGGTCTGCCAGTCGCCCTCCACCAGCGCGTGGCGGATAAACAGCTCGCGGGACAGCGCCGGGTCGATCTGGCTGTAGTTAACTTTGCGTGCGGCCACCACCGGCAGGCCGTAGACGGTGACCTTTTCGGTGGCCATCACCGCGCCCTGCGCCCGCTCCCAGTGCGGTTCACTGTACGAACGTTTCAGCAGATGCTGGGCCACCGGCTCGACCCACTCCGGATCGATGCGTGCGGCAATGCGCCCCCACAGGCGGCTGGTCTCTACCAGCTCGGCCACCATCGTCCACTTCGGCGGCTTCTTGAACAAGCCGGAGCCCGGGAAGATGGAGAAACGGGCGTTACGCGCGCCGGTAAATTCCTGCTTGTCGGCATCTTTCATCCCGATATGCGACAGCAGACCGGTCAGCAGCGCGATGTGAATCTCGCGGTACTCTGCCGGTTCGCTGTTCACCGGAATACCCAGCTCTTTCACCACCTGGCGCAGCTGGGTGTAGATATCCTGCCACTCGCGCACCCGCAGGTAGTTGAGGAAATCAAGCTTGCACTGGCGGCGGAACTGGTTCGAGGAGAGCGCTTTCTGCTGCTCCCCGATGTAGTTCCACAGGTTCACAAAGGCGAGGAAGTCGGACTCTTTGTCGTGGAAGCGGCGGTGCTTCTCGTCGGAGGCTTGCTGCTTGTCCATAGGACGTTCGCGCGGATCCTGAATGGAGAGCGCCGAGGTGATGATCATCGCCTCACGCACGCAGCCATGTTTTTGTGCCTCCAGCACCATCCGCGCCAGACGTGGGTCCACCGGTAGCTGGCTGAGCTGACGCCCCTGCGGGGTCAGCTTGTAGGCCGTGGCCTGCTCGTCGGTGGTGATTGCCCCCAGCTCTTCCAGCAGGCGCACGCCGTCCTGGATATTGCGTTTATCCGGCGCTTCGACAAACGGGAAGGCGGCGATATCCCCCAGCCCAAGAGCGGTCATCTGCAGAATGACTGACGCGAGGTTGGTACGCAGAATTTCCGGGTCGGTAAATTCCGGGCGCGACAGGAAGTCGTCTTCGGAATAGAGACGAATACAGATCCCTTCCGAGACGCGTCCGCAGCGGCCCTTACGCTGGTTAGCCGAGGCCTGGGATACCGGCTCAATCGGCAGGCGCTGCACCTTGGTGCGGTAGCTGTAGCGGCTGATACGCGCCGTGCCGGGATCGATAACATATTTAATGCCCGGCACGGTGAGGGAGGTTTCCGCCACGTTGGTCGCCAGCACGATGCGGCGGCCGCTGTGAGACTGGAACACGCGGTTCTGCTCGCTGTTGGACAGACGGGCATACAGCGGCAAAATTTCGGTATGGCGCAGGTCGCGCTTGCTGAGCGCGTCGGCAGTATCGCGGATTTCGCGCTCGCCGCTCATAAAGATCAGGATATCGCCCGGGCTTTCGTTGCCCAGCTCGTCCACCGCATCGAAGATGGCCTGGAGCTGATCGCGCTCGGTGTCGTCGGCCTCTTCCACCATCGGACGGTAGCGCACTTCCACCGGCCAGGTTCGACCGGAGACTTCAATGATTGGCGCATTGTTGAAGTGGCGCGAAAAACGTTCCGGGTCGATGGTGGCCGAGGTGATGATCACTTTCAGATCCGGACGACGCGGCAGCAGCTCCCGCAGATAGCCCAGCAGGAAGTCGATGTTCAGGCTGCGCTCGTGCGCTTCATCGATGATGATGGTGTCGTACTGCATCAGCAGCCGGTCCTGCTGAATTTCCGCCAGCAGGATCCCGTCGGTCATCAGTTTGACCATGGTGTTGTCGCTGACGTGATCGCTGAATCGCACCTTATAGCCGATACAGCCGCCCGGCTCGCTTTGCAGCTCTTCGGCAATACGGTTCGCTACCGTACGCGCCGCCAGACGCCGCGGCTGGGTGTGGCCGATCAGACCCTTGAGCCCGCGGCCCAGCTCCATACAAATTTTTGGCAGCTGAGTGGTTTTACCCGAGCCGGTCTCCCCCGCCACAATCACCACCTGGTGATCGCGCACGGCTTCAAGGATCTCCTGCTTCTTCTGGCTGACGGGCAGGTTTTCCGGGTAGGCGATCGCCGGACGCGCGGCTTCGCGCAGCACGACCTTACCGGCAGCCTGTTCAATCTCTTTCGCCATCTCCTGGTAGATAGCCTGTTGTGCATCAGGATTTTTAACCTTCTTGACCCCGTGCAGACGGCGGGCAAATCGCTGTTTGTCACGCAGCATCAGCGATTCCAGCTGTTGCATCAGCATCGGGAAGGTTAATTTCTGTTGTTCTGTCATAGCGTTAACGGGCAGTGCACTGCCGGATAAAATCTCTTTTTAATGATTGATATAGAGTACCACATCGGTGGTTTTTGCGCCTTATTCAAAAAATTCGAACATAGGCTTCGATATATTGCGCTATCCCTGCGACAGGATTGTGAATAAAGTGTCAGCAAGCAACGGGGCAACCCCCCTTATCAAATACATAAAAGGAATCACCCATGAGCAAAGTATTAGTTCTTAAATCCAGTATTCTGGCAGGGTACTCTCAGTCTGGTCAGCTGTCTGATTATTTCGTTGAACAGTGGCGTGAACAGCACAGCGGTGACGAAATCACCGTCCGCGATCTGGCCGCTCAGCCAATCCCGGTACTGGATGGTGAACTGGTAGGTGCTCTGCGTCCGAGCGATGCGCCGCTGACCCCGCGTCAGCAGGAAGCGCTGGCGCTCTCTGATGAGCTGATTGCTGAGCTGCAGGCGCACGACGTGATCGTGATTAACGCCCCGATGTATAACTTCAACATCCCGACGCAGCTGAAAAACTACTTTGACCTGATTGCCCGTGCTGGCGTCACCTTCCGCTACACCGAGAAAGGGCCGGAAGGTCTGGTTACCGGTAAGCGTGCGGTTGTGCTCTCCAGCCGTGGTGGTATTCACAAAGATACCCCAACTGACCTGATTGCCCCGTATCTGTCCGTGTTCCTGGGCTTCATCGGCATTACCGACGTGAACTTCGTGTTTGCTGAAGGTATCGCATACGGTCCGGAAGTGGCAACCAAAGCCCAGTCCGACGCGAAAGCCGCGATCGACAGCTTGGTAGCAGCATAAGATTTCCCACTCCCACCGCCCGGTGGGAGTTTTTTATTTTCCCTGCCTTCTCTCGCATCTTTACGAGACGCCTCGTAGAGTCAGCACGCTTTTCAGCACACTCTTCCCACGCTTCATACAATGCCAGCCAGCATCAGAGATCGTTTTAGTTCACGCGTTCTCTGGCAGCAAAATAATTATGGACCTGTACTATGTACACCAAGGGGTGTACGTGGTACCTTACATGGAGAGAGTATCGTGTGCCATGCAATAGAATTTATCGAGACGTCACTGTTTACGCGGCAAATTAAACAGATCGCGACTGATGATGAGCTTCTGACATTACAAAGAGAGCTCATTGCCTTTCCGGACAAAGGCGATGTCATCCAGCATACCGGCGGGCTGCGAAAAGTCCGGATGGCAACGGGCACTCAGGGTAAAAGCGGTAGCGCCAGGGTGATTTACCTTCTGGCAACGCGGGAGATTATCTGGCTAGTGCTCGCTTATCCGAAAAGCGCCAAAGAGAATCTGACTGATGCAGAAAAGTCTGAACTCAAGAAACTGACAACCTTACTGAAAAATGAGGTATGAAATGAATTTTTTTGACGAACTGAAAACGTCTCTGGAAGAGGCGGTAGAGATCAAAAACGGGACCAAAGCCCCTGCCCGTGTCACCCGCTATGAGATTGCCGATGTGAAGGCGATCAGAGAGCAACTCAACGTTTCCCAGGCTGAAATGGCAAAAGCGCTGGGCACCAGCGTGGACACTATCAAAAGCTGGGAATCCAGACGACGTAACCCTACGGGCCTGGCGGCAAAAGTGCTGGCCACGATCCAGGCAAACCCGGCCTTCTTTTACGAACTGGCTGCACATTAATGGTCGTTTTTACACCATCAACAGCGGGACGGGAATTAACTCTGCAGAAATGAAAAAGCCCCAGCGATATTTTGCCGGGGCTTTTAGGGTACTACCAAATTAATAATTAACATTCATCAACTTAATTACACACTAAAACTTCAAAGATGTACGTATTCTCACAGGATTACCGTTTAAACCAGTTAACGCTACCTCCTTCGATAAGTATGTGAAATAACATTTTTTCCTGTCGTGTACATCACCCACGCGATATATACTCTTGATGCGTTGCCTTAATTGCGTCGCGATATTCTTAACGCCATACTTACGTACCCAAGTCGCGACCATTACTCTTTGAAACAAGGCCTTACATCATCGCGTTAACTTCCCCATCATGCGATCGTACTGATTTACTGCATGGCCTGAAAGCGTGTTCACACTGGCGTTTACTTATTACCAGGACCCAAACTACACTACTTCGTGGCCTTTATCGCATCTCGTTACTGCTCTATTACCGCACCGTGAAACATTTATTTCTCTGTGGTGCTGAGTTCTAATTTACTCATTATAGACGCAGTGTCAACCCTCAGATTGAGGCCTATTATATTTTCTTGTTTAATATCATAAAAACAGATATTTACGTGATCCCAATCTCGTTATGAAGCGGGTTTTGCCGCTCAACCGGCGGATTTGGGCCGCAGATTTTCATCAAACACCAGCCGCTTACGGTCCGGTTCCACCTCGTGCAGCGGCTCCACCTGATGCATCGTCTGTTTGCAGCGATCCACCAGGGTCTGATACTCCCGGGTGCCCTGCTTTTTCCACGCTTTTTCCTGCTCGCTCAGCACCCGGATCGCTTTCGCCGGGCTGCCGATGATCAGATGGTCGGCCGGCATTTCCGCCTTCGCTTTCACAAACGCGGCCGCGCCAACAATGCTGTTTTCGCCAATCACCGCCCCGTCGATGATCACCGCATTCATCCCCACCAGCGCATTGCGGCGGATGATGCAACCGTGCAGGATCGCGCCATGACCAATATGGCCCTCCTCCTCCACCACCGTATCCTGCTCCGGGAAACCGTGCATGATGCAGTTATCCTGGATATTGGCTCCGTCTTTCACCAGGATACGGCCAAAATCACCGCGCAGGCTGGCGTTGGGCCCCACGTAGACCCCCTTGCCAAGGATCACATCGCCAATCAGCACCGCGGTCGGGTGGACATAACTCTCTGGCGGAACAACCGGGGTCATCCCATCGATTTGATATACAGGCACACTACCTCCTTTACGCAGGCGTCAGGCCGCCGAAGCGTTGCCAGTAAGAAGAGCCCGGCGACGGCAGTTCGCCGACGCTGGTCTCGCCTTTCTCACTGACAAACGCCAGCGCACCCGGCGCGACGCGCTGATAAATGTTGATGCACAGCTGGCGGGCCGTCTGGCCTGCCCAGTGCGACGGGAGTAACTCTTCAGGCAACAGCGGATCTTTCAGCACCACCCGGCGATAAAAATGGATCAGCAGCAGCTGGATCTGGAAGCAGCGTTCCGGCGTCAGCTCATCCGGGGTGGCCTCCCGCAGCAGCGGCAGGAGCGGACGGAACGAGTCGATAAAGGTTTCATACATGCCGTTCTGCTCGCTGAGCTGCCAGCACTCCTCCACCCGGGAGCGCAGCGCGGCGCGGGAGAGCGCCAGCGGCGAATGCGCCTCAAAGCAGATGACGTTCTCGGCCACCCCCGCTTCGTGCAGTAACGTCTGCACGTCTGCCAGCTGCTGCGATGGCGAGGCCATCAGGCTGGGTGCCAGAGTGCCGAACCCCTGCCAGATCAGCTGCTTTTTCACATCCGCCAGCGTGGCTTTGTCCATCCCTTCGGAGAGCAGCAGCAACCATTTGCCGTCCCAGGCCGGTAATTCTGCGCGGTAAATTTTTGCCTCGGCGCGACGGGTTAAGCGCAGCCCTTTGTCGCTCAGGCGGTAAAAGCTGCGTCGGCCGATACGGACCACATCCAGCCAGCCCTCTTTGTTCAGGCGGAACAGCGCGGTGCGCACGAAGCGTTCACCAAATCCCATTCCCTCCAGCAGTGCCGCCAGGCTTCCCAGCCAGACTTCGCCGCCGCGATGCGACAGCGCATCACCGTACAGGGAGGAGATCAACGAGGTGCCGCTGACGGGAACGGAACTGACTGCGTGCTGGATAAAGGCGTCGAGTTTACTCATGTGATTCATTCTGTTGTGATTATTATGTCGGATGAATCATAGCATAGCCCCAAAAGCCTGACCCTCCCCAATACGGAGAGGGTCGGCAGGCCGGAATTAACCGTTGGCGGCAACCTTACGCAGGTCGAAGACGCGACAGGCTTTGCCTTCGGAACGCGGGATGCTGCCGCAGTTGACAATGGTCACGTCGGTGGAGATCCCTACCATCGACTTGATGCGATGGCGCAGCTCATGGCACACGTGGCAGCGCTGCTCGTGGGTCAGGGTTAAGCTGCTCTGTTTCAGCTCCACCTTCACCGAAAGCGAATCAAGATGGCCCCGACGATTCACCTCCAGTTGATAGTGCGGCGACAGGTGCTCGAACTTGACGATCTCCTCTTCCAGCTGGGACGGGAAGACGTTCACGCCGCGGATGATCAGCATGTCGTCGCTGCGACCGCTGATGCGATCCATACGGCGCATGGTGCGGGCGGTACCCGGCAGCAGGCGGGTCAGGTCGCGGGTGCGGTAGCGGATCACCGGCAGCGCCTCTTTGGTCAGGGTGGTGAACAGCAGTTCGCCCTGCTCGCCGTCGTTCAGCGGCGTGCCATCGTTCGGGTTGACAATTTCCGGGTAGAAGTGATCTTCCCAGATGGTCGGGCCGTCGGCGGTTTCGATACACTCCATCGCCACGCCCGGGCCCATTACTTCGGAGAGGCCGTAGATGTCAAGGGCGGTAATGCCGAGGCGCTTCTCGATTTCGCGGCGCATCGCCAGGGTCCAGGGCTCGGCACCAAACACACCGACCCGCAGGGAGCACTGGCTGGCATCGCCGCCCATCTGGCGCTCAAGCTCTTCGATCAGGTTGAGGCAGTAGGATGGCGTCACCATGATCATGTCCGGCTGGAAGTCGCGGATCAGCTGGGCCTGTTTCTCGGTCTGGCCGCCGGACATCGGGATCACCGTCGCGCCTAAACGCTCGGCACCGTAGTGCGCCCCCAGTCCGCCGGTAAAGAGTCCGTAACCGTAAGCCACATGAATTTTATCTTTCGCACTGCCGCCTGCGGCCCGCAGGGAGCGCGCCACAATGTTGGCCCAGTTATCAATGTCGTTTTGTGTGTAGCCGACCACGGTCGGTTTGCCGGTAGTGCCCGAGGAGGCATGAATACGCACCACCTGCTCCATCGGTACTGCGAAAGTGTCGAAGGGATAGTTGTCGCGCAGATCCTGTTTGGTGGTGCACGGGAACTTGCGGATATCCGCTAACTCTTTGAAATCGTCAGGATGGACACCCGCCGCATCAAACTTACGTTTGTACATCGGGACGTTGTTATAAGCGTGTTCTAAGGTCCACTTCAGGCGCTGGGTTTGCAGGGCCTGCAGTTCATCCAGGGACGCGGTTTCGATCGGATCCAGCTTAGTTGTCGTTGTGATTGTCATTGTAGGGTACTCACATTTTTATAATTGTTCAGACACGCTCAAGGATCATGGCAATGCCCTGACCGACACCAATGCACATCGTGCAGAGCGCATAACGCCCTTTCCGACGGTGCAGCTCGTTGCTGGCGGCCAGCGCCAGACGGGCTCCGCTCATCCCCAGCGGATGGCCTAAGGCAATCGCGCCCCCGTTAGGGTTCACATGGGGAGCATCGTCCGGCAGCCCCAGCTCACGCAGCACGCCCAGCGCCTGCGAAGCAAAGGCTTCATTCAGTTCGATAACGTCCATATCGTTGATGCTAAGCCCGGCGCGCTCCAGCACGCGGCGGGTGGCCGGCACCGGGCCCAACCCCATCAGACGCGGTTCCACCCCGGCGGTGGTCATCGCCACGATGCGGGTACGCGGGGTTAAGCCCTGCGCCGCGGCCATCTCCTCGCTGGCGATAATCAGCGCTGCGGCACCGTCGTTCACGCCGGAGGCATTACCTGCGGTGACCACGCCACCGGCGCGGAACGGGGCTTTCAGCCCGGCCAGCATCTCCAGGGTGGTATCCGGACGCAGATGTTCGTCATGCATCACTTCGGTCACCGCCCCTTTTTTGCCTTTAATCATCACCGGGACGATCTCCTGGGCCAGGATGCCGTTGGCCTGAGCCTGAGCGGTGCGCTGCTGGCTGCGGAAAGCAAAGGCGTCCTGATCTTCACGGGAAATCTTTAACAATTCTGCTACATTCTCTGCCGTTTCCGGCATGCTGTCAGAACCAAATTGCTGCGCCATGAGCGGGTTCACAAAACGCCAGCCGATGGTGGTATCGAAGATTTCATTCTGACGCTGGAAGGCGCTGGTGGCTTTTCCCATCACGAAGGGCGCGCGTGACATCGACTCCACGCCCCCGGCGATCATCAGGTCACCATCACCGGCGCGAATGGCGCGGGCAGCAAAGCCCAGCGCATCCAGGCCGGAGCCGCACAGGCGGTTGAGGGTGGTGCCGGAGACGGTCTGCGGCAGCCCGGCCAGCAGCAGGGACATTCGCGCCACGTTGCGGTTGTCTTCCCCCGCCTGGTTGGCACAACCAAAAATCACGTCATCAATGCGTTCCGCGTCCAGACCCGGGTTACGCACCAGCAGCTCGCGCAGGGGGATAGCCCCCAGATCGTCCGCGCGCACGCCGGATAATGCCCCGGCATAGCGGCCAATAGGGGTTCGGATCCCGTCACAAATAAAGGCGTCACGCATTATGCTTCTCCTGTAATAGTGCCGCCGATGCGGTGGGATTTCCCACGGAACAGGGCAATGGTTTTTTGCTGTTGGTTAACAATTTCAATGTCGTACACGCCGGTCTGTTTCCCCTGATGGCGCACCTGCGCGGTGGCGGTGAGCCTGTCATGGGCAAAGGCCGGACGCACAAAATCGATGGTGCAGCCCGAGGCCACCGCCGCCAGCCCCTGGCTGTTACAGGCGTAGGCGAAGGCCGTATCGGCGAGGGTAAACAGCTGGCCACCGTGGCAGCTTTTGTGGCCGTTGAGCATCTGCGGGGTGACGGTCATGGTCAGCACGGCGACGCCGTCATCCATCTCGATAATGTCGATGCCACAGGACTGGGCGCAGGCATCGTTTTCATACATGGCGCGGGCGTTGCGCCAGGCGTTATGACTCATAGCTACTCTCCAGAAGCGCGCGCTGGCGCAGCAGGGATGACGGACGGTAACGCTCTTCGCCGTAGTGGCGTTGCAGGTTTTCCAGCAGAATCAGCAGACGCTGCCAGCCAAGCTGTTCTCCCCACGCCAGCGGGCCGCGCGGGTAGTTCACCCCGAGGCGCATGGCGGTATCGATATCCTGTTCGCTGGCAACCCCTTTTTGCAGGGCGTCGAGGGCTTCGTTGACGATCATCGCCACCGTGCGCCAGATCAGCAGACCGGGATAATCCGCCACCTGCAGGACGCGCTTGCCCTGCTGCTGCAGATGCCGGACCGCTTTCAGGGTAGCGGATGCCGGGTTGCTGGCCGCGGCGGCAATCACCGCTACATCCCCTTCTTGCCGATCGATGACTACTACCGGCTGGCCGTAACGGTTCGCCAGCGCCTGGGCAGTCTCGCCCTGGGTCTCGATCAGCAGCAGGCCGTCAATTTCGGTGACACCGTCACTTCTTCGCTGCACGCTCATGGCGCTCCATGTGTCGCCAACAGTCTCCAGCCAGTTCACGGCAGGCCTCTCGCTGCGCCAGTTGTAGACGCCCTGGCCGCTCTTCTTACCGAAGCGCCCGGCCAGCACCAGCTCCTGCTGCACCAGCGACGGCAGGAAACGGCGCTCCTGCCAGAAGGCGTTAAATACTGAACAGGTGACGGCGAAGTTGACGTCCTGGCCGATCATGTCGGTCAGCTCCAGCGGCCCCATCGGGAAGCCCGCGCCGTCGCGCAGCGCCGCGTCGATAATTTCCGGGGCGGCCACCTGCTCTTCCAGCGCCCGCCAGGCTTCGGCGTAGTACGGACGCGCCACGCGGTTAACGATAAAGCCCGGGGTGGACTGGCAGCGCACCGGCTGTTTACCCCAGTTCACCGCCAGCTCGCTCAGTTGCGCCACCACTTCTTCCGAGGTCGCCAGACCGCTCACCACCTCCACCAGCTTCATCACCGGGGCCGGATTAAAGAAGTGCAGCCCGGCCACGCGCTCGGGGTGGCGCAGGTCGGCGGCAATTGCGGTGATCGAGATAGAGGAGGTGTTGCTGGTCAGGAGCGTGTTGGCCGGGCAGATCTCTGCCAGTTCAGCAAAGAGCGCTTTTTTAATTTCCATCTGCTCAGAGGCCGCTTCAATCACCAGGTCGGCCGCCGCCAGGGCGTGAATGTCGGTGACCGGGTTCAGGCGCTGGAGCGTCTGCTCGCAGGCCTGGGCGCTCAGCTTGCCCCGCGCCACGCGGGACTCCAGACGGGTGCGGATGCCGTCAATGGCGCGTGTGATGGCCCCGGCATTGATGTCATACACCAGCACCGGATGCCCGTGGCTGGCCGCCACTTCGGCAATCCCCGCCCCCATGATGCCGCTGCCAATCACCGCCACGGTATGAATTGTCGTCATCTTATTTCCCCGTAAACTGCGGCGCGCGTTTGTTGAGGAAGGCGCTGACGCCTTCCCGGTAGTCGGCGCTGCGTCCGGCCAGGCGCTGATAGTCACGCTCCAGATCCAGCTGTGCGTCCAGGGTGTTGGTTTCGGCGGCGTTGATCGCCTGCTTGATCAGCCCCAGGCCAAAGGTCGGCTGCGAAGCGAGATGCATCGCCAGCTGGCGGGCGGTGTCGTTCAGTTCAGCATCATCCACCACCTGCCAGATCATCCCCCAGGCGTGCGCCTGTTCAGCGCTGATCTTCTCCCCCAGCAGGGCCAGACCCATCGCCCGGGCGCGGCCGGTGAGGCGCGGCAGCAGCCAGGTCCCGCCGGAATCTGGTATCAGACCCAGCTTGCTGAAGGCCATCACAAAGTTCACCGAGCGGGCGGCGATCACGATGTCGCAGCCCAGCGCCAGGGTGGCACCGGCCCCGGCAGCCACGCCGTTCACCGCGCAGATCACCGGCTTGGGCAGTTTTGCCAGGCGCTTAACCAGCGGGTTATAAAATCTTTCCACCGACATCCCGAGGTCCGGCGCGGGGCTGTTCGGGTCGACGTTGCGGTCGTTGAGATCCTGTCCGGCGCAAAAACCGCGTCCGGCACCGGTCACCAGCAGGCAGCGCACGCTGTCGTCGCGCTCGGCCTGGGTCAGGCACGCCGCCAGCTGCAGATGCATCTCCTCGTTGAAGCTGTTGAGACGCTCCGGGCGGTTCAGGGTAAGGGTCATTACCCCCTGCTCAACGTGACTCAGAATGAAATCCATGGTTAGCGTCCTTTAAAGTCGGGGGTGCGTTTTTGCAGAAAGGCATCAATGCCCTCGCGGCGATCCTCGGTGGCCGCCAGCAGGGTAAAGAGCTGACGCTCCTGGGCCAGCCCGGCCTGCAGGGGCACCTCCTGAGACTGGCGTAACGCCTGCTTCGCGGCCTGTAAAGCCAGCGGAGAGTGGCGCGCCATCAGCGCCGCCTGCTGGAGGGCATATTCCAGGGTCAGGGCGTCGGGATAAACGTCGCTCACCAGACCCGCGGCCAGCGCCTGACGGGCGGTAATGCTCTCCCCGGTCAGCACCATTTTGCTGGCCAGCGATTTGCCGACGCTGCGGATCAGGCGCTGGGTGCCGCCCGCGCCGGGCATGATGCCCAGCGTAATTTCTGGCAGGCCGAAACGGGCATTCTCTCCGGTGATGACCACGTCGCACAGCAGCGCCAGTTCGCAGCCTGCGCCCAGCGCGTAGCCGTTGACCGCGGCGATCAGTGGTTTGCTGAAGGCGTTGATCCGCCCCCATAGCTGGGGACGAATATCGTTCAAGGTGGCGGCCAGATCTTTTTCCGCCATTTCATTCAGATCGGCCCCGGCGGCAAAGAAGCGTTCGTTGCCGGAAATCACACACACCGAAATCTCGCGGTCGTCAGCCGCAGCTTCGAGGGTGATCGCCAGCTCGCTCAGCAACGCATTGTTAAGAGCGTTGCGGGCCGCCGGGCGGTTGAGAGTCAGGTGCAAAACCCGACCCTGACGGGTAACAATCAGGTCGCTCATGCCATCCCCTTCGCGTCAAAGTCCACCACCACGTCGCTGGTCAACGGCAGGGCCTGGCAGCTCAGAACGTAGCCCGCCGCCAGTTCGTCCGGCTCGAGGCTGTAGTTGGTCGCCATATCCACTTTCCCGCGCAGCACTTTGCATTTGCAGGTGGCGCAGACCCCGCCCTTGCAGGCGTACGGCAGATCCGCCCCCTGACGCAGGGCGGCGTCGAGAATGCTCTCGTCGTCGGCGGTAAGGGTGATCTCGCGGTCGCGTCCGTCCTGGCGCACGGTCACTTTCTGGCCCTCCACCTGCACGGTGTGGGCGCGTTTTACGCTGGTGCCCGGGGTGTTGAAGCGTTCCAGATGCAAGGATTTTTCCGGCATGCCCAGCGCTTTCAGGGTCTGCTCGGCCTCGTCCATCATCGCCGCCGGGCCGCAGATAAAGGCCTCGTCAAACTGGCTGAAGTCGATCAGATGTTTCGCCAGCGCCTGCAATTTTTCGCCGTCGATGCGGCCGTGCAGCAGCTCGCTGTCCAGCGTCTCCTGGCTGAAGATATTGACCACCTGCAGGCGGGTCGGATAGCTGTCCTTCAGGTCGGCCAGCGCCTGGCGGAACATCATGCTCTGGCTGCTGCGATTGCCGTAGATCAGGGTGAACTGGCTGGTGGGTTCGGTTTTCAGGGTGCTGGAGACGATCGCCAGCATCGGGGTGATGCCGGAACCGGCGGCAATCGCCAGGTAGCAGCCTTCGCGTTCCGCCTGGGGCTGATAACCAAAGTGGCCCTGGGGAACCATCACCTCCAGCGCCATCCCCTGTGTGATCTCATCCCGGGCATAGCGCGAGAAGCGCCCGCCGTCGATGGCTTTCACCGCCACGCTGATCTCGCCCGGCTGTACGCTGCGGCAGATGGAGTAGCAGCGGCGCAGCTCTTCCCCCGCCAGATGGGCTTTCAGGGTCAGATGCTGGCCCGGACGGAAGCGATACGCCTCCTGCAACGCCTGGGGAACCGCGAAGGTAATGGTCACCGCATCGCGGGTTTCGGGTTCTACTTTTGCCACCGTTAAGGAGTGAAACGTTGTCATGGCGACCTCAGATACATTTGAAATAGTCGAAGGGTTCCCGGCAGCTGTCGCAGCGATAGAGCGCTTTACAGGCCGTGGAACCAAATTCACTGATCATCGTGGTACGGGTGCTGGCGCAGCGCGGACAGGTCACCTCGGCAGGCAGATGCGCGTGGCAGCTGTGACCGGCCGGGGGGCTGATGCCGTACTGGCGCAGACGCTCCCGGGCGTCCGGGGTCATCCAGTCGGTGGTCCACGCCGGGTCGAGCTGGATGCTGATCTGCACCGGTCCATAGCCGTGGGCGGTCAACGTGTCGCGGATAGCCCCCATCAGGTGGTCGGTGGCCGGGCAGCCGGAATAGGTCGGCGTAAAGCCGATGGCCCAGCCCTCACCCTGCGGGGTCACGCTGCGCACCATCCCTAAATCAGTAATGGTTAGCACCGGGATCTCCGGGTCCGGGATCTGGCTTAACAGGGACCAGATCTGCGGGACCGCGGCGGGTGCGGGTTCAGCGAAACGTTGCATAGCGCTCTCCTGCTCTACCACTGCTGGCCGGGATTGACGCGCTGCAGATATTGCATCTCTGCCAGCATCGGTCCCAGATGTTCGGTGTGCAGCCCTTTACGGCCGCCGCTGCGGTAGGCCGACTCCTCCGGCACGCTCAGCGTCGCCGCGTTCAGCCCGGCAAAGACTTCCGCTTCCCATTCGTCACGCAGGCTGCGCGGATCGACGGCGATACCCTCGGCCACCAGGGCTAAGTCAATCTCGTCGGCTTCGAACAGTTCGGCGGTGAAGCGCCACAGGTCGTTGACCGCCTGCTGCATTTTCTGCGTGGAGACGGCGGTGCCGTTCCCCAGGCGTTCCAGCCAGCCACGGCTGAAGCGCAGGTGATAGCGCGCTTCTTTGATGGATTTGGCGGCGATGGCGGCCAGCTGCGGATCCCGGCTGTTCGTCAGACGGGTAAACAGCGCCACGTGCCAGGCGTCGATAAAGTATTGCCGGGCGATAGTGTCGGCGAAGTTGCCGTTCGGCAGCTCCACCAGCAGCAGGTTGCTGAACTGGCGTTCGTCGCGCTGGAAGGCCAGCGTATCTTCATCGCCCGCCCCTTCCAGTTCGGCGGCGTAGGTTAAGAAGTTGCGTGCCTGGCCCAGCAGGTCGAGGCCGATATTGGCCAGCGCGAGGTCAATTTCCAGCTCCGGGGCGTGGCCACACCAGGCCCCCAGACGTTGAGAGAGCACCAGGCCGTTATCACCCAGACGCAGAACATAGTGCGTTAACGTTTTCATCCCGGACCTCACATGTGCTCGATGCCATCAGGGATGGTGTAGAAAGTGGGATGACGATAAACCTTGGTTTCCGCCGGATCGAAAAACTCGCCGCGCTCTTCCGGCTGCGAGGCAACGATTTCGCTCGCCTTCACCACCCAGATGGAGCAGCCTTCGCTGCGGCGGGTATAAGCATCGCGCGCGTTTTCCAGCGCCATGCGGTCGTCGGCGGCGTGCAGGCTGCCGACGTGACGGTGATACAGACCCTGTTTGCTGCGGACAAAGACTTCGTATAACGGCCAGTATGTTTTGCTCATCGTGATTCCCCTTACGCGACCTTGCGGGCGTGTTGTTTTTCTGCGTGCGCCAGGGCGGCTTCGCGCACCCACGTCCCCTCTTCCCAGGCTTTATTCTTGGCGGCCAGGCGTTCGTGATTGCAGACGCCGCGGCCGTTGATCACCTCGTCAAACTCCTGCCAGTCGATCTCGCCGAAACGGTAGTGACCGGTTTCAGCATCGAAGTGCAGATCCGCATCCGGGACGGTCATCCCCAGCATCTCCACCTGCGGCACGGTGTTGTCGACGAAGCGCTGACGCAGCTCGTCGTTACCAAAGCGTTTGATCTTCCAGGCCAGGCTGCGGGCGCTGTTCGGCGAGTTGTCGTCGTTTGGCCCGAACATCATCAGCGCTGGCCACCAGAAACGGTTGATGGCGTCCTGCAGCATCTGCCGCTGGGCCTCGCTGCCCTGAGCCAGCGCCATACAGGCTTCAAAGCCCTGACGCTGGTGGAAGCTCTCCTCTTTACAGATTTTCACCATCGCCCGGGCATAAGGACCATACGAAGTACGGCACAGCGCCACCTGGTTAACGATGGCCGCGCCATCCACCAGCCAGCCAATCACGCCGATATCAGCCCAGCTCAGGGTCGGGTAGTTGAAGATCGAGGAGTACTTCATCTTGCCGTCGAGCATCTTCTGGTAGATGTCTTCCCGGGCGCAGCCCAGCGTCTCCGCCGCGCTGTAGAGATAGAGACCGTGTCCGGCTTCATCCTGCACTTTCGCCAGCAGGATGGCCTTGCGGCGCAGCGTCGGGGCGCGGGCGATCCAGTTCCCTTCCGGCAGCATGCCGACAATTTCGGAATGGGCGTGCTGACCAATCTGCCGGATCAGCGTCTTGCGGTACGCGTCAGGCATCCAGTCCTGCGGCTCGATGGCCGTCTCTTGCGCGATTCGCTGTTCAAAGCGTTGTTCTTCCGTCACGTCATCACCTTTATGATTCGTTTAACTGGTAAATTTCATTCAATGATGAATCACTTCGTTTCTTAAAAGTTACACAAAGGTTAAATATAACCCCAAGGAGTGTTTGTTTATTTTGTGATGCGGCTCGCAAGCCTTTTGCTGAGCCCCTTCTGCGGCGGGAAACAGAGAGCGGGAATAGTCAGACAAGATCACACTGTTAACAAATCATTAAAACATCCCTTGCATTTTATGATTCATAATCAAACTATCTATAGTGAAATCACGAACCACTCGGAGAGAAAAATGCAGCAGTTAGCCAGCTTTTTGTCCGGCACCTGGCAGTCTGGCCGGGGCCGTGAGCGCACTATTCAGCACGCTATCAGCGGCGAAACCCTCTGGCAGGTCACCAGCGAAGGGCTGGATATGGCCGCCGCGCGTCGTTACGCCATTGAGCAAGGCGGTGAATCACTTCACGCCATGACCTTTATCGAGCGCGCCGCAATGCTGAAAGCGGTGGCAAAACATCTGATGAGCCAGAAAGAGGTGTTCTATGCCCTCTCCGCGCAGACCGGAGCGACCCGCGCCGACAGCTGGGTGGATATCGAGGGCGGGATTGGGACGCTGTTCACCTTCGCCAGCCTCGGCAGCCGCGAACTGCCGGACGACACCCTGTGGCCGGAAGATGAACTGATCCCCCTGTCGAAAGAAGGCGGTTTTGCCGCCCGTCACGTCCTGACCTCGAAATCCGGCGTGGCCGTCCACATCAACGCCTTTAACTTCCCCTGCTGGGGGATGCTGGAAAAACTGGCTCCAACCTGGCTGGCGGGGATGCCGGCAATCATCAAACCGGCCACCGCCACCGCCCAGGTGACCCAGGCGATGGTAAAAGCGATTGTCGACAGCGGCCTGGTGCCGGACGGCGCCATCAACCTGATCTGCGGCGGCGCGGGGGATCTGCTCGACCAGCTCGATCATCAGGACGTGGTGACCTTTACCGGTTCCGCCGTCACCGGCCAGATGCTGCGCGTTCACCCGAATATCGTCGCCAAATCGATTCCGTTCACCATGGAGGCCGACTCCCTGAACTGCTGCGTGCTGGGGGATGACGTTACGCCAGAGCAGCCGGAGTTTGCCCTGTTTATCCGCGAAGTGGTGCGGGAGATGACGGCCAAGGCCGGACAGAAATGTACCGCCATCCGCCGCATTATTGTGCCGCAGGCGCAGGTAGAGGCCGTCAGCCAGGCGCTGATCGCCCGACTGGAGAAAGTGGCCGTAGGTGACCCGGCCCAGGAAGGGATCAAGATGGGTTCGCTGGTCAACGCCGACCAGCGCGCTGACGTGCAGGAGAAGGTGGATGCCTTAGTGACGGCAGGCTGTCAGATCCGTTTGGGCGGTAAAGCCGACCTGAATGCCGCCGGGGCCTTCTTCCCGCCGACGCTGCTGTTCTGCCCGCAGCCGGACGAAACCCCGGCCGTACACGCTACCGAAGCTTTTGGCCCGGTCGCCACCCTGATGCCGTATCAGGACCGCGAGCACGCCATGGCCCTGGCCCGCGCCGGGGAAGGCAGCCTCGCCGGGACTTTGGTGACCGCCGATCTGCGCCTGGCGCGTCAGTTCATCGCTGGGGCCGCGCGGGCCCACGGGCGTATCCAGATCCTCAACGAAGAGTCGGCCAAAGAGTCCACCGGCCACGGCTCCCCGCTGCCGCAGCTGGTGCACGGCGGTCCGGGCCGTGCCGGGGGTGGCGAAGAGCTGGGCGGTCTGCGGGCGGTGAAACACTACCTGCAACGCACCGCGATCCAGGGCAGCCCGAGCATGCTGGCCGCCATCAGCCAGCAGTGGGTGCGTGGCGCCCAGGTGCAGGAGGATCGCGTTCATCCGTTCCGCAAATACTTCGAAGAGCTGCAGCCGGGCGACAGCCTGCTGACGCCGCGTCGTACCCTGACCGAGACCGATATCGTTAACTTTGCCTGCCTGAGTGGGGATCATTTCTACGCCCACATGGACAAGATTGGCGCGGCGGAGTCGATTTTTGGCGAGCGCGTGGTGCATGGGTACTTCCTGATCTCCGCCGCGGCCGGGCTGTTCGTCGATGCGGGCGTCGGGCCGGTGATCGCCAACTACGGCATGGAAAACCTGCGCTTTATCGAGCCGGTGAAACCGGGCGATACCATTCAGGTGCGTCTGACCTGTAAGCGCAAGACCCTGAAGAAACAGCGCACGGCGGAAGAGAAACCGACCGGCGTGGTGGAGTGGTCGGTTGAGATCGTCAATCAGCATCAGCAGCCGGTGGCGCTCTATTCGATCCTGACCCTCGTCTCCCGCCAGCACGGCGATTTTGACGCCTGATCCCCTTCCCACCGGGTAACGTCGCGCACGTTACCCGGCTTCTGGCACATCTGACAAAACATCTGGCAAATGCAGGCAAACGGTACGCACAGCGATATTGCTATGTTGGCAATGAATAAACCGCGCGCAGAACAGCGGTCCCGAGTGGATAACAACACATACAACAGAGGTTAATCATGGGAAGCTCCTCAATCTTTTCTCCACGTAAAACGGCGCTGGCGTTGGCCGTTGCTTGTCTCTTTTCCGGTCAGGTGCTGGCTCACGGTAGCGCGGCGCATATGGTCGAGATGGACAAAACCCTGGCCGAATTTGGCGCTGATGTGAAATGGGATGACTATGCCGGGATCTACACCATCAGCAAAGACGGGGCATTCATCAAAGTGAAGCCGGGCGCAACCACCGCCATCGTCAATGGTAAACCGCTCACCCTACAGGCACCGGTGGTAATGAAGGACAACAAGGCCTGGATCTCCGATACCTTTGTCAACGATGTGTTCCAGTCCGGCCTCGACCAGACCTTCCAGGTGGAGAAGACCCCGCACCCGCTGAATGCCCTGTCAGCAGATGAAATTAAACAGGCTGTCGAGATTGTGAAAGCCTCGCCGGACTTTAAACCCAATACCCGCTTTACCCAGATCGCCCTGGCCGAGCCGGAAAAAGCCAAAGTGTGGGACTTCGTGCTGAACGGCACGGCGGTGGATGCGCCGCGCCAGGCCAATATCACCATGCTGGACGGCAAATTCGTTATCGAAGCGCTGGTGGATCTGAAAGATAAGAAAATCATGCACTGGGAGCCGATTAAAGATGCCCACGGCATGGTGCTGCTGGATGACTTTATGGCGGTACAGAAGATCGTCACCGGCAGCCAGGAGTATGCCGACGCGCTGAAAAAACGCGGTATCAATGACCCGGGCAAGGTGATGACCACCCCGCTGACCGTTGGCTACTTTGACGGCAAAGATGGTCTGAAGCAGGAAGATCGCCTGCTGAAAGTGGTGAGCTATCTGGACACGGGCGACGGTAACTACTGGGCGCACCCGATTGAAAACCTGGTCGCGGTGGTGGATCTGATCGAGAAGAAGATCGTTAAAATCGAAGAAGGTGCGATTGTCCCGGTACCGATGGAGCCTCGTCCTTATGACGGCCGCGACCGCGAGCCGGTCGTCCATAAACCGCTGGAGATCACCGAGCCGGAAGGCAAGAACTACACCATCACCGGCAATATGATCCACTGGCAGAACTGGGACTTCCATCTGAGCCTCGACTCCCGCGTCGGGCCCATCATCTCCACCGTGACCTTTAACGACAACGGCAAAAAACGCCAGGTGATGTATGAAGGATCGCTGGGGGGGATGATCGTGCCTTACGGCGACCCGGACGTGGGCTGGTACTTCAAAGCTTATCTCGACTCCGGCGACTACGGGATGGGTACCCTGACCTCACCGCTGGTGCGCGGCAAAGATGTGCCGTCCAATGCCGTGCTGCTGAATCAGACCATCCCGGATTACACCGGAGCGCCGATGGAGATCCCGCGGGCGATGGCGATTTTCGAACGCTACGCCGGGCCGGAGTATAAGCATCAGGAGATGAATCAGCCGAACGTCAGCACCGAGCGTCGTGAGCTGGTAGTGCGCTGGATCAGTACCGTCGGCAACTATGACTACATCTTCGACTGGGTGTTCCACGAAAACGGCACCATCGGCATCGATGCCGGGGCGACCGGTATCGAAGCGGTGAAAGGGGTAACGGCGAAAACCATGCACGACCCGAGCGCCAAAGAGGATACCAAATACGGGACCCTGATCGACCACAACATCGTCGGTACCACCCATCAGCACATCTATAACTTCCGTCTGGATATGGACGTGGATGGCACCAGCAACAGCCTGGTGGCGATGGATCCGGAGGTGAAGCCGAACACCGCGGGCGGCCCACGTACCAGTACCCTGCAGATCAACCAGTACAACATCGATACCGAGCAGCAGGCGGCGCAAAAATTTGACCCGGGCACCATTCGTCTGCTGAGCAACACCAGCAAGGAGAACCGCATGGGCAACCCGGTCTCCTACCAGATCATCCCGTATGCGGGCGGTACGCACCCGGTGGCCACCGGCGCGAAGTTCGCTCCGGATGAGTGGATCTATCACCGTCTGAGCTTTATGGATAAACAGCTTTGGGTGACCCGCTACCATCCGAACGAGATGTACCCGGAAGGCAAATTCCCGAACCGCTCCAGCCAGGATCAGGGGCTGGGCCAGTTCAGCAAGGATAACGAGTCGCTGGATAAGCAGGATAACGTGGTGTGGATGACCACCGGTACGACCCACGTGGCGCGGGCGGAGGAGTGGCCGATCATGCCAACCGAGTGGGTGCATACCCTGCTCAAACCCTGGAACTTCTTCGACGAAACGCCGTCTTTGGGCAAGAAGAAAGAGGGGCAGTAACAATAAACCGGGCAATTGCCCGGTTTTTTTTACGCCTGTGCGGTTTGTTGCCGGGTGGCGGCTGCACCTTACCCGGCCTACGGGCATTGTGCGGCCTGATGCCCTCACCCCGACCCTCTCCCACCGGGAGAGGGAGAAAACATTAATACCTCACGCACACCGATTTGGTTTCACACCAGCCATCCAGCCAGTCCGGGCCGAAATCGCGGCCGGTGCCGGACTGCTTCATGCCGCCGAACGGCAGGTTGGCGTCGATCAGGGTATGGCTGTTGACCCATACCGTGCCGGCCTGCAGGCGGTCGGTATACTCCAGCGCCTGGCTGATGTTTTGCGTCCAGACGCTGGCGGTCAGGCCATATTCGGTATCGTTCGCCAGGCGCAGGGCCTCTTCGCCGTCGGCCACGCGCACCAGGTTCACCACCGGACCAAATACCTCTTCGCGGGTCAGACGCAGGCTGGCGTCCGGGTTGACCACCAGCGTCGGCGAAACGTAGTAGCCCTCACCATTCGGACCGCGGTTACCGGTAATCAGCTCGGCCTGACGCGACTGCGCCTCGTCGAGGAAGGTCTGCACTTTGTCACAGTGGGCACGGGAGACCAGCGGGTTGATGTGCGCCTCCTGGGACATTCCCGGCCCGACGCTCAGGGACTTCACCGCCTGCTCAAAGCCGCTAACGAGGGTATCAAACAGCGGCGCTTCGATGTAAATGCGCGAGCTTGCCGCACAGACCTGGCCCTGGTTCAGGAAGCTGCCGGTCATCAGCCCTTCGATAACCCACGCCGGATCCGCATCTTTCAGGACGATGGCCGGGTTTTTACCGCCCAGCTCCAGGGTCACCCCCATCAGGCGATCGGCGGCCGCGCGCGCAATCTGTTTGCCGGTGGCGGTCGAGCCGGTGAAGCTCACTTTGGCGATATGCGGATGGTTGGTCAGCGCGGTGCCACACACCGCCCCGCTGCCGGTCACCACGTTGAAGACGCCGTCCGGGATCCCGGCAACGCTAGCCAGTTCAGCTACGCGCAGCAACGTCAGCGGCGTGGTTTCCGACGGTTTGATCACAATGGAGCAGCCAGCGGCCAGGGCGGGCATCACTTTCCACATGCCGATCAGCAGCGGGAAGTTCCACGGCACGATCCCGGCCACCACGCCAATCGGCTCTTTGCGGGTCCAGGCCTGATAGCGGGCCCCCTGCGGCATCGGAATGGAGAGATCCAGCGTCTTACCGGAAATTTTAGTGGTCAGCCCGGCGGTGTAGCGCATCCAGTTCAGGGTGCAGCCCACTTCAAAGGCGCGGGAGATGTTAATGGATTTACCCTGCTCAAGGGTCTCGAGCTGGGCCAGCTCCTCGGTGTGCTGCTCCACCAGATCGGCGAAGCGCAGCAGAATACGTTCACGTTCCGCAGGCAGTTTACCTGACCAGCTGCGGGCTACGAAGGCACGCCAGCCGGACATCACCGCGCGGTCCACATCCTGCGCGCTGGCATCGGCCGTCGAGGCAATTACCTGGCCAGTGGCCGGGTTAAAGATCTCCAGACGCTTTTCGCTGTCGGAGGCGGACTGGCCTCCCTCAATCCAGAGGCCATGTTGGCGATCCAGAAATTGCTGCACGCTGGGCAGTACGTCGACCTGTGTATCAGACATAGCGATTCCTTATTATTCGCAGGGTGTCAACGCAGTCTAAGATGGCTTTGCCGAATGCGCTTTTATCTCTGTGACATTCGCTTTGTCCGCTGTGACAGGCGCCGCAAAACACGACAATACCGCCGTTTCGTTCTGTTGGGCAGCGGAGTTTTTGCCGGGATTTCGCCCCATGTCACGGGTAATTCGAAACATAAATGCAACAATGTTTAAACATTGACGACGTAGCGGGTATGACATGTTTGCAGACGAACAGGACAACTACCAGCGCTGGCTGGCGCAGATTAACCAGGTTTGCGGCAGTTTTGCTGCCCGGCCGATGAGCGGTGAGTTTTATGGCGAGCTGGAGTCGACCTGGACCGGCAACCTGAAACTCAGCACCGTTACTGCTGGCGGTGTGAACCTGTTTCGTACCCGTCAGGAGATCAAGACCAGCAACGACGCCTGGTTCTACACCGTGTTTCAGCTGGAAGGCGAAGCGGGACTGGAGCAGGATGACCGGCAGATTGTGCTGAACGCCGGGGATATCACCCTGATTGACGCCTCCCGCCCCTGCTCAATCTACTGGCCGGAAAAATCACGTCAGATCTCGCTCCTGTTGCCGCGTCAGATCCTCGAGCAGCACTTTCGCTTTCAGGAAGTGACCTGCGCGCAGAAGCTCTCCCGCAGCCTGCCCACCGTCCAGCTCAGCTATCGCCTGCTGCAGGACAGCATGAACAACCCGGCATTAAGCGAAACCGAAAGCGAAGCCGCCCTCGAAGCGATGGTCTGCCTGCTGCGCCCGGTATTGCAGCAGCGTGACAGCGTGACGCCGCGCAAGGAGCGTCAGTTCACCCATGTGCTGAGCCTGATCGACGACCATATTCAGGCCGAGCACCTGCGTCCGGAGTGGATTGCCTCGGAGTGTGGAATGTCGGTGCGGAGCCTGTACCGAATGTTTGCCGAGAAAGGGCTGGTGGTGGCGCAGTACATTAAAAATCGCCGTCTGGATCTGTGCGCGCAGATGCTGCGCGCCACCGGCGACGATGAAAAGCTGGCGGGCATTGGCTACAGCTGGGGGTTTACCGATCACAGCCACTTCTCCACGGCCTTCAAGCAGCGTTTCGGCGTGTCGCCTGGCGAGTACCGCAAACGCCACCGCTGATCACTTCTGCATCCACTTGCCGTTAATCCCCTGGACATACTCGCCGGGGTTAGCGCGCGATACCAGCTTTGTCCCGGCCATTTTCGCCACTTCATCCACCGGAAGGTTATTGCTGTCGGCAAGCTTCTGATAGCTGTCGGTGCGGGCCTTGTTGATCTGCTCCACCAGCGCCAGCGTCTCACGATCCTGACTCCGCGGCGCAATATAACCGCTCAGGGTTTCACCGACCCGTCCGGCACTGCGGGCCTCGTTGAGGGTCAGGGTCAGCGCCAGCGCGGGCGCACAGAGCCCCAGCGTCAATATCATCAGCGGGATGAGTTTTTTCATGGCTACCTCAGAACAGATCGCTGCGTGATTTCAGCAGCGTCTCGACGTCTTTATCCACTTTGATATGGATTTCATGTTCAATTTTAACGTTCATGTTGATGGTGATTGGCTCTTTCGACGCCGCCACTTCGATCCTCGGCGTACAGCCTGTCAGCGTCAGGATCACAATCGCGGTGAACCCACCGGCCAGCTTTTTCATGGTTGTTCCTTACATTCCTTGCCTGTCGGGCAGCGGTTATCCGGTAATGCTGCGTGTTGCTCCAGCCAGGTCTGCAGATTGTCGCCAAAACGCAGGCTGCGCCAGAGGGTGAACAGGTTCTCCTGATGGGTGTAGTTAAGGTTAACGGCTTGCGTCTGGCCCCCGGAACGGCTGGCGCCACGGAGAGTCGATGCCAGGGTTAATTCACCCAGATTATCTACATTGAGTGTCGTCCACGACTGCGAAATTTCCATATAGCGAAGCCAGTTAATCGCCCCTGCCGCACTGTTATCGGCAACCAGAGCATCAGCGGTGTCCTGGTCGAGACGCAGGGTCATCGGGCCAGAATTGGTCAGCCAGCCATCTTTGATGATCCACTTGTCGTTGTCCAGCCAGAACGGCAGCGCCCCGCTGAACGGCCCGGACATGGCAAACTGTTTCGGATTGATGGCGCTAATCAGCTCGCTGGAGGAGATGTTATTCACCCGCAGCAGAGCCGCGTCGTGCTGCGGCATGCGCAGCTGCTGCATGGTCACTTTGCCCCCCAGCAGATCCACGCTGACGTCGGTCAGCAGGAGCGGATTCGCTTCGCTCCAGGGGTAGTCGCCCTGCAAATCGGCGGTGATATTGCGGGCCGTAACCTGATTGATCACTTCGCCGATCCGCAGCGTCACCGGACCACGGGTGCCCAGCGACCAGGTGCCTTCGCTGAAGCGGAACGGCAGAACGAAATCGACGCCATTGATTTTGTTATCGGGCATCCAGACGCTGCCGCTTTTCACCACCCCGTGGCCCCCGGCCTCAAAGCCCTGATCGGCCGCCGCGGAGAACGCCACCTGAGCGTACAGCTCTCCTTCGCGCAGCGTCATTTTCCAGTCCGGCGGCACCAGCGGCTGGAAGACGGTCAGGGACTGCTTCGGCCACCAGGCCTGGCCGCGCAGACGCTCCCCGTCCCAGCGCCCGTTCAACTGCACCGGGCCGATCGCTTCGGCGTTGAGGGTACCTTTGAACTGGAACAGGGTAGGATCGCTGCCATCGACGCTGAATTTGACGGTCGACGGTGGTAATACGCTGCCGCCGGTGAAGGTGGTTTCCCCGGCGTCAAAGGATAATGCGCCGCTGAAGTGTGGCCGGGCGGGATCGCGCTGCCAGCGGATCGGGCTGTCCAGCACCATTCGCGGGGCGCTGGCATGCATGGAACCGTACTTCAGCTGGTCGAACCCGGTTGAGAGTTCCCTCAGTTCAATCACGCTGTCGCGCCATTCGCCCCTGCCCGCCACGTCCCAGCGGGCCTGCATCGGGGTGAAGTTGCCTTCACCCCAGTAGCGCCACTGCCATAAGCCGCTATCCGGCAGGAAATCATTCGCCCGGCCATCAAGGTGCAGGGTGAAATCCCCCATCTCCTGTTCATGGGCGCGCAAAATCGCCTGCAGGCGACCGTCGATACCCTTGCGGGTCAGCGCTACTCCGGCCAGCGGCCAGCGCACTTCATCGATATTCAGGGAATCAATAATTCGCCCGCGGGAGCGCAGCAGCGCCCCTGGCGCAAAGGCCAGCCGGGGCTCGGCCAGGCTACCGGTCAGCATGGCAGGCAACCCGATATAGAGGATCAGATCGTTCTGTTTGGCTACGCCGGTAAGCTGCAGCGGCATGGCGCTGTCATCCATACTTAGCTTGCCGGGGCCAAAGCTCAGTACCGCGTTGCCTTTCCCGGCATCGCCCTGGGTCAGGACGTTCATCCGCCCGCTGATAACGGCGCGCTCCGTGCCCTGCTGCCAGTTGTCAATCTTCAGCCCCAGGCGACCGCTCAACGGAATACCCGCGCGATCCCAGCGCCAGCGCCCGTCGCTGATGGTCAACTGGTCGGGCGTGATCTGCCAGGGGAGATCCAGCAGCGGCTCGCCGCTCTCCCGTTCTACCATCACCAGTTGGCCCTGATTGTCCTGCCACGCCAGATCGGCATCCACCAGCGACGGAAGCTGCGGCACCGAGAAGGTCGCTGCCGCATGTCCCTGCACCGGCAGGCCGTCCGGCACCAGCGGCAGGGTAAATTCCCCCACCAGGGTCACGGGCTGCGGGTTATCGGGCAGATTAAGCGTGACGTCGCTGACGGTCAGAGAACGGCCCCGGAGTGTGCCACGCAGGCTAAACTGATCTCCGTGGTAAGCGATCTCCTGCCGCGTCGGAGTCAGCGAGGCGGTTAGCTTCCCCTGCCACTGTTGCCAGGGAGAGAGCGTCAGGCGATCGATGGTCAGCCAGGTATTGGGCAGTAGCGACTGCCACTCGGCCAGCGTTCGCGGTGCGGCGGGCGTGGACTCACTGGCGGGGATTTTACTCAGGCAGGCACTGTTGAGATCCAGTCCGGCGATGTCGATTTTCCAGCGGCTCGGGTGGCTGAGGGTAGCATCTTCGATGCGGGCGATTTCGCAGTCGTCTACCAGATAGCGCAGATCGGCGATCACCAGCGCGTTGCGGGTCAGGCGCGGACTTTTTTCAAACGCGATCCGGGTACCGGCAGGCAGCCAGATCCCGGCAAGCGTAGGAACCCACTGCGCAAGGGTCAGCAGCAGCGTCAGCGGCAAAAGAACGATCAGCAGCAGTAGCGCGATTGCGGCTTTGTATTTACCCCTCATGGGCAGTTAATATCCTGATTTAGCGAAAAAATTAGCCGACAGTATGGAATATTGTGGCATGTTTCGTCAGGCAGGTGAAGCGAAGGCCTGTTTAAGAATAGATGTGTTAATCCTGAATGTGAGCGTTTTTAATCTCCGCCCATGCCCATTTTTGGCAACAAAAAACCGCCCGGAGGCGGTTTTGAAAAGCAGTTTCTGACCCTATCTTCTGATCACATCAGGGTCATCAGGATCCAGCGGGTCATTCACATCAGGTATGTCATCACCCGGGAGGAGTGGATCGGTGTCACCCGGGAGGGGATCGCTGCCACCAGGAAGTGGTTCATCATCAGGAATGGGATCAATATAGTCGGGACGATCAGCCATAAAGCCTCCGTCAAACTGCGTTATGAGAGGTTATTTCGATTTACCTGGTTTCTGTTTGGTCTGCTCATCTTGATTCTTTTGCGGCTGCTTAGGTTGTTCTTTTGAGACATGTTGTGCGGTGGATTTCATTTTGAAACTCCGATTGTAGATGCAGCAAGTCGCCACCCTGAAACTATAAGTTACGCTTATAGTTATATCGAGCGAAACGGCAGTGAATTAATTTTATGCTGCTGTTTTATATAGGTTTATTGTGAGGTGAAACGAACGCCCTCTCTATTTCACCTGCGGGAGGTGGGATAGTGTAAAATCATTCTCAGAACTTATTGAATTCAATAATATTTTATAATTTGTATGATTATTTTAATCATGCTAACGTAGTTCCAAAATCACTGGAGAAAGTCTTATGAAACTCGCGGTTTATAGCACAAAGCAGTACGACAAAAAGTATCTGCAACATGTTAACGAGGGATATGGATTCGAACTTGAATTTTTCGACTTTCTGCTTAACGAAAAAACAGCCAAAACCGCCCACGGCTTCGATGCGGTCTGTATTTTTGTTAACGATGACGGCAGTCGCCCAGTGCTGGAAGAGTTAAAAAAACAGGGCGTGAAGTACATCGCCCTGCGCTGCGCGGGCTTCAACAATGTTGACCTCGACGCGGCCAAAGAGCTGGGTCTGCAGGTGGTACGCGTACCGGCCTACTCCCCGGAAGCTGTGGCTGAACATGCCATCGGCCTGATGATGTCCTTAAACCGTCGTATTCACCGTGCTTATCAACGTACCCGTGATGCCAACTTCTCGCTGGAAGGGCTGACCGGTTTCACCATGTACGGCAAAACTGCAGGGGTGATCGGCACCGGTAAAATCGGTATCGCCGCGCTGCGGATCCTGAAAGGCTTTGGTATGCGCCTGTTGGCGTTCGACCCGTATCCAAGCGCTGCCGCGCTGGAGATGGGCGTGGAGTATGTCGACCTGGCAACCCTGTATGCCGAGTCAGACGTCATCTCCCTGCACTGCCCGCTGACCGCAGACAATTACCATCTGCTGAACCAGAGCGCATTTGACCAGATGAAAGATGGCGTGATGATTGTTAACACCAGCCGCGGTGGCCTGGTGGACTCTCAGGCGGCCATTGAAGCGCTGAAAACGCAAAAAATCGGCGCGCTGGGGATGGACGTATACGAGAACGAACGCGATCTGTTCTTTGAAGATAAGTCTAATGACGTGATCCAGGATGACGTGTTCCGTCGCCTGTCCGCCTGCCACAACGTGCTGTTTACCGGCCATCAGGCGTTCCTGACCGCCGAGGCGCTGATCAGTATTTCGGAGACCACGTTGGGGAACCTGAGCCAGCTGGAGAAAGGCGAAGCGAGTCCGAATGCGTTGTTCTGAGTGACGTAATTCCCCCTCTCCCTTAAGGGAGAGGGAACAAACCCCGCCCGGTTTTCAGATTTTCCCGCAAGACAATTCCCGCCAGCGCAATAGACTATGCAATAGATATTTATGAAGTGAATATATTGAGAAGAACCATGAAAACGCTCGTCGCAGTAACGATCCTCAGCATGGCACTGGCAGGCTGTGTGAATCCAGGAAAAGCCTCTGTTCAGGAAGAACAGCTTCAGCAGCACCGCTTCGTGCTGCAAAGCATCAATGGCACCGCCATCAACCCGGCTACTACCCCGCCGGAAATCGCCTTTGGGGAAGACCTGGCCGTATCCGGTGTGATGTGTAACCGCTTCAACGGACAAGGCAAGCTGTCAGATGGCGAGCTCAAGGTAAAAGCGCTCGCCATGACGCGAAAACTGTGTACCGAGCCACAGCTCAATGACCTGGATCACGCGATCGGCACGATGCTGCGTAACGGTACGCAGGTCGATCTGACGGAAGACGTGTTAACCCTGGCGACGGCAGAGACGACGCTGGTCTTTAAACGCGCTGAGTAATCAGTAAGTCCCGCACGAACCGCCGGCAAGCGACTGTTCATTGCAGCGTTTGCCGTTAGGCAGCGCACACATGCCGATGGCCGAGCCATCCAGCTGACGCGCAATGGACAGCGACCCGCCAATCATGGCGCAATTCGCCTCGCCGGAACTGGACATTGCCGCTCTCATCCCCGGCGCGACGTGCGCGGCGGTAGCCTGCTGTACTGGTTCATTGCTACAGGCCGACAGTAACAAAGCGGCACACCCTACCCAAAATCCTGCGCGCATATTCTCTCCCCATATTGAATTGCAAAACCTATGCATGATAGGCATCCCACGTCCTGCCGTCGAGAGCCGAAGCGCGGTTTTCTGCGCTGTCAAAACAATTGCAGACTATTTTCAGGCAAAAGTTTGATCAAACCATTGATGGCATTAATAAGCAGGACACAAAAGCGAAAATCGTTTCAGCGGGCCTTTGCTAAAATAAAAAGATAACTACAGGACGCGTCGAAGTATTACGGGTCCCTTTTTCTTTGCGCAATGTAAGGGTGTCATATGCAAACTATTGACGGGAATGGCGCAGTCGCGTCCGTCGCGTTTCGCACCAGTGAAGTGATCGCCATTTATCCCATTACACCCAGCTCAACCATGGCTGAACAGGCGGATGCCTGGGCCGGAAACGGGCTGAAGAACGTCTGGGGCGATGTCCCTCGCGTGGTCGAAATGCAGTCAGAAGCCGGGGCGATTGCTACCGTCCACGGCGCGCTGCAGACCGGGGCGCTGTCCACCTCCTTCACCTCGTCGCAGGGGTTGCTGCTGATGATCCCGACGCTGTACAAGCTGGCGGGACAGCTCACCCCCTTCGTGCTGCACGTCGCAGCGCGCACCATCGCCACCCACGCCCTGTCGATTTTTGGCGATCACTCCGATGTGATGGCCGTCCGCCAGACCGGCTGCGCCCTGCTCTGTTCCGCCAGCGTGCAGGAGGCGCAGGATTTTGCCCTCATCTCCCATATGGCGACGCTGAAAAGCCAGGTGCCGTTTATCCATTTCTTCGACGGGTTCCGTACCTCGCACGAGATTAACAAGATCGTGTCGATTTCCGACGACACCATCCGCAGCCTGCTCCCGCAGGCGGAGATTGACGCCCACCGCGCCCGCGCACTGAATCCGGAACATCCGGTGATCCGCGGCACCTCCGCCAACCCGGATACCTACTTCCAGTCCCGGGAAGCTACCAACCCGTGGTACAACGCGGTCTATGACCACGTAGAGCAGGCGATGACCGATTTTGCCGCCGCCACCGGACGCGAGTACAGACCGTTCGAGTATTACGGCCATCCGCAGGCGGAGCGCGTGATTGTGATCATGGGGTCGGCCATCGGTACCTGTGAAGAGGTGGTGGATGAACTGCTGAGCCGGGGTGAAAAAGTCGGCGTGCTGAAAGTGCGCCTGTATCGCCCGTTCTCCGCGAAACACCTGCTGGCGGTGCTGCCGGAAAGTGCACGGTCGGTGGCGGTGCTGGATCGCACCAAAGAGCCGGGCGCCCAGGCCGAGCCGCTCTATCTGGACGTGATGACCGCTCTGGCCGAGGCCTTCAACGGCGGCGAGCGCGAGACCCTGCCGCGGGTGATTGGCGGACGCTATGGCCTCTCCTCCAAAGAGTTCGGTCCGGAGTGCGTGCTGGCGATCTTCAACGAGCTGAGCGCTGCAAAGCCGAAGCCGCGCTTCACCGTCGGTATCTATGACGATGTGACCAATCTGTCGCTGTCGTTGCCGGAAAATACCCTGCCCTCCACCGCGAAGCTGGAAGCGCTGTTTTACGGTCTGGGCAGCGACGGCAGCGTCTCGGCCACCAAAAACAACATCAAGATCATCGGTAACTCCACGCCGTGGTATGCCCAGGGCTATTTCGTCTATGACTCGAAGAAAGCCGGGGGCCTGACGGTTTCCCACCTGCGCGTCAGCGAGCAGCCGATCCGCTCGGCATATCTGGTCTCACAGGCCGATTTCGTCGGCTGCCACCAGCTGCAGTTTATCGACAAATATCAGATGGCCGAGCGCCTGAAACCGGGCGGGATATTCCTGCTCAATACCCCCTACAGTGCCGATGAGGTCTGGGGGCGGCTGCCGCAGGAAGTACAGGCGGTGCTGAACCAGAAAAAAGCCAAATTCTATATCGTTAATGCGGCAAAAATCGCCCGTGAGTGCGGCCTGGCGGCACGTATTAACACCGTTATGCAGATGGCGTTTTTCCATCTGACGAAGATCCTGCCAGGCGACAGCGCCCTGATGGAACTCCAGGGCGCGATCGCCAAAAGCTACAGCAGCAAAGGCCAGGAGCTGGTGGAACGCAACTGGCAGGCGCTGGCCTTGGCGCGGGAGTCGCTGGCGGAAGTGCCGTTGCAACCGGTGAATGCTCACAGCCCGAACCGCCCGCCGGTGGTTTCCGATGCCGCCCCGGATTTTGTCAAAACCGTTACCGCCGCGATGCTGGCCGGTCTGGGCGATGCCCTACCCGTCTCCGCCCTGCCGCCGGACGGCACCTGGCCGATGGGGACCACCCGCTGGGAAAAACGCAATATCGCCGAAGCGATCCCGATCTGGAAAGAGGAGCTGTGCACCCAGTGTAACCACTGCGTGGCGGCCTGCCCGCACTCCGCGATCCGCGCCAAAGTCGTCTCGCCTGAGGCGATGGAGAGCGCTCCGGCCAGCCTGCACTCGCTGGATGTGAAATCCCGCGACATGCGCGGCCAGAAATATGTCCTGCAGGTGGCACCGGAAGATTGCACCGGCTGTAACCTGTGCGTGGAAGTCTGCCCGGCGAAAGATCGCCAGAACCCGGAGATCAAGGCCATCAATATGATGTCGCGCCTTGAGCATGTGGAAGAGGAGAAGGTGAATTATGACTTCTTCCTCGACCTGCCGGAAATCGATCGCAACAGCCTCGAGCGCATTGATATTCGTACCTCGCAGCTGATCACCCCGCTGTTCGAATACTCAGGGGCCTGTTCCGGCTGCGGCGAAACGCCGTACATCAAGCTGCTGACCCAGCTGTATGGCGACCGGATGCTGATCGCCAACGCCACCGGCTGTTCGTCGATTTATGGCGGCAACCTGCCGTCAACGCCGTACACCACCGATGCTAATGGTCGCGGGCCGGCGTGGGCGAACTCGCTGTTTGAGGATAACGCCGAGTTTGGCCTGGGCTTCCGCCTGACGGTGGATCAGCACCGGGTGCGCGTGATGCGTCTGCTGGAACAGTTTACCGACAACATACCGGCCGAGCTCAACAGCGCCCTGCACAGCGAGGCCACGCCGGACGTGCGCCGTCAGCAGGTGGCGGAGCTGCGTCAGCATCTGGCGGGCGTTGACGGCGCTGAGCAGCTGTTAACCGATGCCGATGCGCTGGTCGAGAAATCGATCTGGCTGATTGGCGGTGACGGCTGGGCGTATGACATCGGCTTTGGCGGGCTGGATCATGTCCTGAGCCTGACCGAGAACGTCAACATTCTGGTGCTGGATACCCAGTGTTACTCCAATACCGGCGGCCAGGCGTCAAAAGCGACGCCGCTGGGGGCGGTAACCAAGTTTGGCGAGCATGGCAAACGCAAGGCGCGCAAAGATTTGGGGGTCAGCATGATGATGTACGGTCATGTGTATGTGGCGCAGATCTCGCTGGGCGCGCAGCTCAACCAGACCGTGAAGGCGATTCAGGAGGCGGAAGCCTATCCGGGTCCGTCGCTGATCATCGCCTACAGCCCATGCGAGGAGCACGGCTACGATCTGGCCCTGAGCCACGATCAGATGCGCCAGCTGACGGCTACCGGCTTCTGGCCGCTGTATCGCTTCGACCCGCGTCGTGCCGATGAGGGCAAGCTGCCGCTGGCGCTGGACTCCCGTCCACCGTCGGATGCGCTGGCAGAGACGCTGATGCAGGAGCAGCGCTTCCGTCGCCTCAACGCCCAGCAGCCTGAAGTGGCAGAGCAGCTGTGGAAAGATGCAGCCGCCGATCTGCAAAAACGCTACGACTTCCTGGCGCAGCTAGCCGGAAAAGCCGAAAAGTCGGCCAGCGAATAACACGTATAGCCCGGCATGTCCGGGCTTTTCTTTGGCTATAAAAAAACCCGCCAGGAAAGTACTGGCGGGTGATCCTGTTCAGCAATAAATAGCAGTTATGAATCAGAAAAGTATTTATCAAATAAACGGACAAAAATACTACAGGCATATAACAAACCAGAGTCTACTGAGTTTATTGAGAAATGAGTAATTTTTGTTTTATATAGTTTTATTTAATGCATTCACTGAACTTATGATTATTTCACTGGCAGCAAATACTTGAGATTTCACTTAATTGGTAACAATTATGCTTTATCGCTGGAAGGAAGAGTGATTTAGCATGTGACCACTTTCCAACGCAGAAAGTTCAATGGAAAGTTTAAAAATATTAAATATAAAAACAGCATAAGGAATAGTCACAATGCAAAGAAAAGTACTGGCTCTGATGATCCCTGCCCTGTTAATGGCAGGCGCAGCAAATGCCGCTGAAATTTATAATAAGGACGGCAACAAATTAGATCTTTACGGTAAAGTTGACGGTCTGCACTATTTCTCCGACGACAGCAGTGCTGACGGCGACCAGACATATATGCGTATCGGCTTTAAAGGCGAAACCCAGATCAACGATATGCTCACCGGTTACGGCCAGTGGGAATATAATATTCAGGCAAACAACACCGAAGGTTCATCAAATCAGTCCTGGACCCGTCTGGCGTTTGCTGGTCTGAAATTCGATCAGTACGGTTCCTTCGATTATGGCCGTAACTACGGCGTGCTGTACGACGTGGAAGGCTGGACCGATATGCTGCCAGAGTTCGGCGGCGACACCTACACCAAAGCCGATAACTTCATGACCGGTCGCGCGAACGGCGTGGCGACCTACCGTAACAGCGATTTCTTCGGCATGGTTGAAGGCCTGAACGTCGCCCTGCAGTACCAGGGTAACAACGAAGACAGCGGTAACGGTAACGAAGGCACCAACAACGGCCGTGACGTACGTCATGAGAACGGCGACGGTTTCGGTATCTCCACCTCCTACGACTTCGGTATGGGCTTCAGCGCGGCGGCGGCCTACACCTCTTCTGACCGTACCAATGCACAGGTTAACGAAACCACCGCAGGCGGCGACAAAGCGGACGCATGGACTACTGGTCTGAAATACGACGCCAACAACATCTACCTGGCAGCCATGTACTCTGAAACCCGTAACATGACCCCGTACGGCGACCAGGCTGACGCGGTAGCAAACAAAACCCAGAACTTCGAAGTAACGGCTCAGTACCAGTTTGATTCCGGCCTGCGTCCGGTGGTTTCTTACCTGCAGTCTAAAGGTAAAGACCTGGGCAACGGTCAGGGCGATCAGGATCTGGTTAAATATGCTGAAGTCGGTGCGGTTTACTACTTCAACAAAAATATGTCCACCTACGTTGATTACAAAATCAACCTGCTGGACGAAGACGAGCAGTTCTACAAAGACAATGGCATCGGCACCGATGACATCGTCGCCGTCGGTCTGGTTTACCAGTTCTGATGAAATTAGCCCGCGTTACGGCGCGGGCTAACGCTTTATATCCCTTGCCGCCTTACCTTCAAATTTTGTTGCGCCGCTTAACCTTTCTGATACAAGATAAATCTTATGTCTGCCCGGCTGTAGAGGACTCGCTATCGTGAACCACCATTCTGTTAAATCTTCGCGCATCGCCTCGATTGCCTACGATACAAGCAACGAGACGCTGGAAGTCCGTTTTCGGGATCACAGCGCCTGGCAATATCAGTCCGTGCCTGTGCGTATTTTTAACGATTTCCTGAGCGTGGTTTCAAAGGGACGTTTCTATGACGGGGTAGTGAAAGGCAAATTCAAAGAGAGAAAAATTGCCTGATCGCACATCCGCTGTGCCTATGACCTGCCCTGATAAATGGCTGCCCTAGCTGTCGGTCGCGCGATAGCTCAGCACACCGGCCACACCGCCACCCCCGTCGTTAGGGTGGTGTCTTCCCTCCATCACCAGCACCTCCGGGAAATCAAACGGCGAGACCCCCTCAAGGCAGGCGACGTTGACGCCATACTGATCCGGCGTTGAACGACGCTGGTGGAAGGTGTAAATCCCGCAGACCGAACAAAAATAGTGCACTGCCGCCCGGGTGTTAAACCGATACTCGGTCAGCAGCGACGCGCCCTGAATAATGTCCAGCCCGGATAACGGCGCGGAGACCGCGATTGCCCCACGCATCCGGCAGAACGAGCAGTTACAACGCCGGATAGTGTTGAACCCGTCCGAGAGTTCAACGGTAAACCTGACCGCACCACAGTGGCACTGGCCAGAGACTTTATTTGCCATAACTGGCTCCTTTCCGATAAGCATGACTCGCCTGAACGGCGTGACGGAACGCCGCGTACCGGCTAAGTGTAAGCCAGCCTCCCCCCCTGCGCCGTTATCAGCGGCGGCTAAATTCCTGCGCGCTCTTTTTCAGCCAGGCCTCCTGAAAGAGTTGTTCTGAGTAGGTGAGTTTCATGACGGGTGCTAAATACGGGGCATCGAGCTCGATTAAATCATTTTCATTCTGGTATTTGGCGTATTTGTCACCGGCGAAAGAGATCTGTTTTTTCAGCGCCACATATTTATGCTCGAGCATACTCTCAACTTCATCAAATCGTGTCTTATCCAGCTCAAGCATAATCGCGGTGATCCTTCCCGCTTGATTGAAGATAACCGCATTATTTTTTGCGCCCTCTAATCCCAGTTCATTATTGGGAATAGAGAAAATATCACCGTCGCTCCACTTACTGCGCCCCTCATGCTGGGCGGAAGGATAGGCTTTAATGAACTGCTGCAGCGTGGTTTTACCTAACGTCAGCCCCATCGCCGTGGTATCTGCTTTTGCGGATGAAAATACTGCCAGTAAAACAAACATACCTATCAGTAATTGCCACTGTTTACCCATCGTTAGCACCTCATCGTATCAGTCGTGTTTTTGCTGACCATCGCCTTCAGTACCTGTCTCTTCTCTATCGTACAGAATTGATCTTCAACAACACATGGGCCTTTTTGATGAGTATGTAAGGCCGATACAGCACTACTTACTGAGCGCCGTCAGGATGGCGCGGGCCGGGATGAAAGCATGAAAAAGCCACCAGCGAATGCCGGTGGCGTGGGCATGACGCACGGTCAGCTATTTTTTGACGGGTTGGGGCTTTTTATCGCCCGACTCCGGGGCCTCGCGTGGGTCATCTTTTTCAACATACTGCATGACTACCTCCCGTTTTCGTGGATGGACTACAACTATAGCGTCTATTGTTTAAAACCAGCCAGGCGGCAGGCGTTTGCTGTAAAACGTGCTGACATTCACCGCCGTAATCCGTACCATACACGCCATACTTTTTCATGTTGACCTGCTGCCCCCCATCTTAACGGTGGGCCGCCTGGGCGGCTTTAGCCACAAACGAATTGAGCCACTATTAAATGTCGCAAAATCAAGAAATTACCAAGAAAGACCAGTACAACCTCAACAAACTGCAAAAGCGTCTGCGCCGTAACGTCGGCGAAGCCATTGCGGATTACAACATGATTGAAGAAGGCGACCGCATCATGGTCTGCCTGTCTGGCGGCAAAGACAGTTACACCCTGCTCGAAATCCTGCGCAATCTTCAGCAAAGCGCACCGGTCAATTTCTCATTAATTGCCGTCAACCTGGATCAGAAGCAGCCAGGATTCCCGGAACATATCCTGCCGGAATATCTGGAGCAGTTGGGCGTTGAGTACAAAATTGTCGAAGAGAACACCTACGGCATCGTCAAAGAGAAGATCCCAGAAGGCAAAACCACCTGCTCGCTCTGCTCCCGCCTGCGTCGTGGCATTCTGTATCGCACGGCTACCGAGCTGGGCGCGACCAAAATTGCTCTCGGTCACCACCGGGATGACATCTTACAGACGCTGTTCCTGAACATGTTCTACGGCGGCAAAATGAAAGGCATGCCACCGAAGCTGATGAGCGATGACGGGAAGCACATTGTGATCCGTCCCCTTGCCTACTGCCGCGAGAAGGACATCGAGCGTTTTTCCGAGGCGAAAGCCTTCCCGATCATTCCGTGCAACCTGTGTGGCTCCCAGCCAAACCTGCAGCGTCAGGTGATTGGCGATATGCTGCGCGACTGGGACAAACGTTATCCGGGCCGCATCGAGACCATGTTCAGCGCGATGCAGAACGTGGTGCCTTCGCACCTGAGCGATATCAACCTGTTTGATTTCAAAGGGATTAAGCACGGTTCAGAAGTGGTGAACGGTGGCGATCTGGCATTCGATCGCGAAGAGATCCCGATGCAGCCAGCGGGCTGGCAGCCGGAAGAAGATGACACTCAGCTGGACGAGATGCGTCTGAACGTTATTGAAGTGAAGTAATCGTTAAGCGTCTCAGCGATCGCGCTGAGACGCTCTCCCGCCCGCTTATTTCAGCAGACGAACCTTGCAGGTTTTACCTTTAATCTTGCCGTTTTGCAGCTGTTTCCACGCTTTTTGTGCCACTGACTGACGCACCGCCACATACACGTGCGCCGGATGTACCGCGATTTTGCCGATATCAGCACCATCCAGCCCAATATCACCCGTCAGCGCGCCCAGCACATCACCCGGACGCATTTTGGCTTTTTTACCGCCGTCGATACAGAGCGTCGCCATCCCGGCAACCAGCGGCACAACGCTGACGTTGGCCGGAGCATCGACCCAGTTGAGCTTAATTTGCAGCATTTCCGCCAGGATATTGGCGCGCTGCGCCTCTTCCGGGGCGCAGAAGCTGATCGCCAGACCGCTGTTACCGGCCCGGGCAGTACGGCCGATACGGTGAACGTGAACTTCCGGATCCCACGCCAGCTCGTAGTTCACCACCAGCTCGAGGGATTTGATGTCCAGACCGCGGGCGGCCACGTCGGTCGCCACCAGCACGCGGGCGCTACCGTTGGCAAAACGCACCAGGGTCTGATCGCGATCGCGCTGCTCCAGGTCACCATGCAGGGAAAGCGCGCTCTGCCCGGCCTCGGTCAGGGCATCGCACACCGCCTGACAATCTTTTTTGGTGTTGCAGAACACCACGCAGGAGGCTGGCTGATGCACGCTGAGCAGCTTTTGCAGCAGCGGAATTTTGCCTCGTTGGGTGGTATCGAAGAACTGCTGTTCAATTGCCGGCAGCGCGTCGACGGTGTCGATTTCGATGGCGATCGGGTTTTGCTGCACGCGGCCGCTGATGGCGGCAATCGCCTCTGGCCAGGTGGCAGAGAACAGCATGGTCTGACGCGACGGCGGTGCGAAACGGGTCACCTCGTCGATGGCCTCGCTAAAGCCCATATCCAGCATCCGGTCAGCTTCGTCCAGCACCAGCGTCTGCAGCGCGTCGAGGGAGACGGTGCCCTTTTGCAGGTGATCGAGCAAACGCCCCGGCGTGGCGACGATGATGTGCGGCGCATGCAGCAACGAGTCGCGCTGGGCGCCGAACGGCTGACCACCGCAGAGGGTTAAAATTTTGGTGTTGGGCAGAAAACGCGCCAGACGACGTAACTCAGCCGCGACCTGATCCGCCAGCTCGCGCGTCGGGCAAAGCACCAGAGACTGGGTCTTATAAAGGGTGGCGTCGATATGCTGTAACAGCCCGAGGCCAAACGTTGCCGTTTTGCCACTGCCGGTTTTCGCCTGTACGCGGACATCGCGTCCTTCCAGGATCGCTGGCAGGGCGGCAGCTTGTACAGGGGTCATCGTCAGGTAACCCAACTCGTTAAGGTTATCGAGTTGGGCGGCAGGCAGTACGTTCAGCGTTGAAAAAGCAGTCACAGTTATTCTCGCGGTAAAAGACACACAGTCAGCAGGCGCGTATCCTCGCAGATCTCCGCCTCTGATGCGACATTTTAATGGGCACTTCATCCGGTGGCGGATCCGGCATCGGCTGTGGGCGTGGGATCGGTTCGGGAACAGGCACCGGATCGGTGGGGACCGGGTCCGATTGCCGCGTCTGTTGCAGCAGCAGTGTTAAAAGCATGCTCATATTACCCTCCAGAAGAGCGGGATGACTCTTTTAGGGTAGTCGCTGCTGGGTTGCAGGCAAAAAAAAGCCGACTTATTTAAGTCGGCGTCGTACGAATCAATTTTGCTATGCAGTAATTCAAAAAAGGAAGTAAGACAATATGGAGCGCAACGCCCATCGCTTGACGTTGCATTCACCTGCGGAAGAGATATTGCACCTTATGGGTAAAGGGTTTATTGACCTCGCTCAATTAAAATGGTGTTTCAGACCTGCCAGAACGACAAAATTGTGCAAATTTACAACCATTTACTGCGATGTAACCACCATGCAACACCACCTATTAAAACCACTAACATGATGCAAAACAGTGAGAAGCCAAAGCGGAATTCCCCGCCGGGGATCCCCCCGAGATTGACACCAAATAGCCCGGTTAAGAAGGTGCTGGGCAGAAAGACCATCGCCATCAGCGACATGGTGTAGGTTCGGCGGGAGAGCGACTCCTGCATAACCTGGGCGATTTCGTCGGTCAGTATCGCGGTACGGGCAATACAGGCGTCAATTTCATCGAGGCCGCGCCCGAGCCGGTCGGCAATATCCTGCATTCTGCGGCGCTGATCGTCATTCATCCAGGGAAGACGTTCACTCGCCAGCCGGGCATAAACATCGCGCTGCGGGGCCATGTAGCGGCGCATGACGATCAGCTGTTTGCGCAGCAGCGCGAGGAAGCCGCGAGGGGGAATGACCTGATCGATCAGGTTATCCTCCAGATCGATAATTTTGTCGTGCAGCTCTTCAATAAACTCGCTGGCATGATCGGTGAGCGCGTCGCAGACATCCACCAGCCAGCCACCGCAATCGCCCGGACCGGTGCCCTCTTTTAAATCCCCGACGACATCGTCCAGCGCCAGCACTTTTCGCTGGCGGGTGGAGACAATCAGCCGCTCATCCATATAAACGCGCATCGCCACCAGCTGATCCGGCCGCTCATCGGTGCTACCATTAATACAGCGCAGAGTAATGAGCGTCCCCTCGCCCATGCGGGTCACGCGCGGGCGCAGGCTTTCTCCGGCCAGCGCGTCGCGGACGTTATTGGGCAATAACGGGGTTGAGGCCAGCCAGTGAGCGCTCTCCGGCTGGGTATAGTTCAGGTGCAGCCAGCAGGGATGTTGCTGATCGATAACGTCATTGTTGGTGAGCGGTCTTGCCCCGCCTTTACCGTCGAGTATCCACGCAAAAACTGCGTCAGGAACGTTAACTTCCGATCCTTTTAAGCCTTCCACAGCGCCTCCGCCAGTAGCTGTTCTTTGCTGTCAGTCTAGCCACCCCGGCAGGTTAAGCAACCATTTCCCTCGCCATCGCGCTGAATTTATTCATAAAAGAGACTATTCCTGAATGGAACCTAGCGTACAAAAAAGCCTGGCGAACCAGGCTCTTATATCTGTTGTGATATCAGGCTCGCGCGGGTTTGAACTGCCCATCGTATAGTGATGCCGGTTCCAGATGGAAGTTTCGCGTGCGGGCCTGCAGCTCAACTACCTGATTTTTCAGCACCGCCGAGGAGCCGGACAGCTCCTCCACCATCCCCACATTACTCTGGGTGACGTTTTCCAGATCGGTTAACGCCTGAGTGATCTGCGCGATGCCCTTCTCCTGTTCATAGGTTGAAGTGGAGATCTCATCCATCAGTTTGCTGACCTGCCCGGAGCCGCTGACGATCTCCTGCATGTTCTTCTCGGCTTCAGCGACGACCATCGCCCCCTGGTTGACGTTGCTGCTGGTAACGGCGATCAGGGATTTGATGCTTTTTGCCGCCTCGGCACTGCGATGCGCCAGGCTACGCACTTCCCCGGCCACGACGGAGAAGCCTTTGCCATGGTCACCGGCGCGGGCCGCTTCGACCGCCGCATTGAGCGCCAGTATATTGGTCTGGAAGGCGATACCGTCGATCATGGTGATGATCTCGGTCATCTGCTGAGCGCATTCGGTGATGGAGTTCATGTTGGTGGCGACCTGCCCCATTAGCTCCCCGCCTTTCTGCGCCTGTCGGGTCGCCACGTTGGCCTTCTCGTTAGCAAGGCGGGTGTTATCGGCAGTGTTTTTAGTGGTGGCGGCCATCTGTTCCATACTGGCAGAGGTCTGGATCAGCGATGCGGACTGCAGCTCTGTTTTCGCCGCCAGGGCTGAACTGCGAGCGGCCAGTTGTTCAGATAGACTCATTGCGGTCGCAGAGGAAGAACGGATCTCGCGCACCAGCGTGGCGATGTTGCTCGACAGTGTGTTGATGCCCGGGATCAATCGCCCCGCGCAGTTATCACCAAATTCCGGGATCGTGACACCCAGATTGCCGGAGACCACCTCTTCTATGCTTCTCTTAACCGTATTGATGGGCACGACCAGGTATTGGGTCATGTAAACCCGCAGGAGCACGAACGCGACGACGAATAAAACATTAAGTGCAATTAACAAAGATGTTTGCGGTGCTAAAAGAATGACCATTCCATCAATTAACAGAAGCACAACTAATAGATAAGAAAGAATAAAGGTTCTTACGCTAATGTTTCTGAGCATAATATATCCCGCAGCGGTATTTTCATATGATAGGGAATATATAGCATTCTGATTTTAATTTTTCACCCTCATTTCGTAGAGACAATTTATTAATCTTAAAGGTTCTGGAATTTACCTTAAGGAGGAGATAAAACCTGTTTGAGCAGGACTCCCATGCATTAACATCTGACAAAAAGAAGATTGCATGCTTAACGCCTTGAAAAGTAGTGGCCCTGATTAATTATACACTTAAGCCGCACGCACGCTTTAAGGCTGTATTCGTTAGCCGGGCTTAAACTATTTTGTGTCGAATATGTTTTTATGATTTTTTTGAAAAAAGCCCTAATGTTTTCTTAACCTCAATCCGATACTAAACACATTTTCGCATAAAACAGCACTACCTTTCCTTCGGGCAGACAGAAAAATTAATTCAATCAATCAATGCTGCCGACCCGTTGAGAATAAAACTATTCCTGTTGGTAAAATTAATACGAATTTCATACGAATATCACAAAAAAATCCTGCCTGAGCGTATGAAGTAGAGTATGTTTCAAAGAAGCCCACGCGTTCCGCTCCGCCGTGGTTCTCAGACATTTGATGTGCCGATAAATGAGACTGAGCTATGTCGCCTACAGGGTTTGCTGCACTGGATATGCTTAAAACGCCCGTATGGGTGGTATCCCCGGTTACGGAGGATCTCCTGTTCGCCAATACGGCCGCAAAAAAGATTATGCAGGATGCGACGCTTGACAGCCTGCGCAAAGGGGTCTGCTCGGCACATGCCCAGGCAACGCTTGCGATGTATGTGCCCGATTTAAAAACCCAGCAAGAGATCATCGAGATCTGGAGCGTGCTGGTCAATAACCAGCAGACCAGCCTCAGTTGCCGACTCTCGCTGGCCGTGTTTGACAGCTGTGGTGAGGTGATTATTTTTGAGGGCATTGCCCGACAGCCGGTCACGGGCCTCAAGGCCACCAGCTCTGGCACCTATCAACGCAAAAAACAGGGGTTCTACGCCCGCTTTTTCCAGACCAACAGTGCGCCAATGCTGTTAATCGATCCCGCCCGGGACGGTCAGCTGGTTGATGCCAATCTCGCGGCTCTCAATTTTTATGGCTACACCCATGAGGAGATGTGCAGCAAGCACACCTGGGAGATCAATACCCTCGGGCGCAATATCATGCCGGTGATGACGGAGATCTCACGCCTGCCCGGCGGCCATAAGCCGCTCAACTTTGTCCATCGCCTGGCTGACGGCTCCACCCGACATGTACAGACCTATGCCGGCCCGATTGAGATCTACGGCGATAAACTGATGTTGTGCATCATTCACGATATTACCGAGCAAAAACGGCTCGAGCAGGAGCTGGAACACGCCGCGCTACGCGATTCGTTAACCGGGCTGCTTAATCGCCGCCAGTTTTATCACCTTACCGATCAGGCCTCACCGAATCATCTTCCGGCCCAGCAGGAGTTCAGCCTGCTGCTGGTGGACACGGACCACTTTAAACGCATTAATGATGTGTTTGGGCATCAAAAAGGGGATGAGGTGTTGATTGCCCTCTCGCGGATGCTGGAAAGCTGTTGTCGGAAGGATGATTACGTTTTCCGCTGGGGTGGCGAGGAGTTTGTGCTGCTGCTGCCCCGCACGTCGCTGGACGCGGCAATGCAGATCGCTGAAACCCTGCGTGCGGCGATCGCCCGCATTTCCATTCCCGGCCTGCCCCGCTTTACCGTCAGCATTGGGGTGGCGCGGCATAACCCGGATGAGAGTATTGACGATCTGTTTAAGCGCGTGGACGATGCGCTGTATCGCGCCAAGAATGATGGTCGTAATAAAGTGCTGGCGGCGTGATGTCGCCATCTGTCTTTCAATATATTCCTTGAGGAGTGGTTAAGATGAGCAAGAAGATTTTGATGCTGGTCGGGGATTACGCTGAAGATTACGAAACGATGGTGCCGTTTCAGGCACTACAGATGATTGGCCATCAGGTTGATGCGGTCTGTCCTGACAAAGCCAAAGGTGACTTTATCATGACGGCGATCCATGATTTTGACGGCGCCCAGACCTACAGCGAGAAGCCAGGCCATCGCTTTATTCTCAACGCCAATTTCGCTGATGTGAAAGAAGAGGATTATGACGCCCTGTTAATTCCGGGCGGACGGGCGCCGGAATATCTACGGCTGAACGAGCAGGTCATTAAACTGGTTCAGGCCTTTGACCAGGCGCGTAAACCGATTGCCGCCGTGTGCCATGGCGCTCAATTACTGGCTGCCGCTGATGTTCTGAAGGGACGCACCTGCAGCGCCTATCCAGCCTGCGCGCCAGAAGTCCGACTCAGCGGCGGGTACTATGCCGACATCGGTATCGATGAGGCGTATGTCGATGATAATCTGGTGACCGCCCCCGCCTGGCCTGCGCATCCGCAGTGGCTGGCGAAATTTGCTGAACTGTTGCAGAAGTAGGCCCGCCAGAGAGTTGACAGGCTCGGGCTTCACGCCAGCCTGTCAACAGCCTCAAAAAACAGCGCTTCCGTCATAATGACGTTATCTCTGGCGCTCTGATATTGACGCCGAATAAACCATCCGGTCTCTGGCGCCATGCTCAGATAAAAGACCTGCCTGATATCGGGCGCATCGACATGCAGGATCACAATGCCCGTTTCGGAGCCATTCCAGAGCTGCTCCGGAAGAAGTCGGACGCTACGATCACCGTTCTGTAACTGGATCGCGGTGATGTCATACCGATATATTCCGCTGTTCAGGCTGTAGCCCACCGCGCTCAGGTCATGGAGGTGTCTGGTGGAAAATGTCACCTCAATTCCGGAACCCGCAAACCACTGGCTTATTTGCTGCGCAAGTTCATCCATTCGGGAGCAGAATGCCCTGACCTCTGCGTCAGCGGATTTTTTGCCCGACGTAACTCTGTTGTTTTTGTCCTGCACTTTTTTAAAAAAACGTTCTCTGGCTGACACGTTGTCGTCCTTGTCATCTTTTCGGCTTTATTCAGTCTGGATTGATTTCAGCGCAGCCCAGGAGGCAATTAGCTGTTGCAGATGCTGTTCCACCTGGCGTTGCCGGACGGCGTTACTGTCCTGCTCTGCGGGGAGCTCAGAGAGCTGACGCAACTGCTCCTCTACCGGCACGGTGCGATTCAGCGACTGCATGATGGCGAACACCGCCGATTTCAGTTCGCTGACCGTCATGTATTTACCTTTCTGCTGATCCAGGGCGTTAAGCCGGTTCGCCAGCTGCTCAAGCTGCGTCATTCCCTGATGCCAGCCGGTCAGGTTTTCCGGTGCCAGGGCAATAGCCGCCTTCTGCTGTTGCCACTGCTGCGCCAGGCCTTTGCCCTGCTCCGGCCACTGCATAAGTACCTGCTGCACGAGGCTATCGCCATAGCTAAGAGCCCAGTCCGGCTTTAACTGCAATAACTGCTGTGTCTGGCGAATAACAGCCTCAGGTGACTGAGGCGGCTGTCGCCGATCGTTAGAAAGCGTTGTGGCAATCTGTTCCTGGACAGGGTCAGGCTGGCGCAGCATCTCCCATCCCCATGCCAGGGTTCCAGCCAGCACCAGCATGGTCGCCATACCAGCGGCAAAAGGCTTCCAGGGTTGCGCGGGGGACAGGTATTCCGGAAGCGGTTCAGGATCAGGTACATACGTACTTTCAACGCACTCTGTTACCTCACCGGGCGTGTCGCTGACAGGGTGCGACGATTCAACCGGCGCAATAAGCGCCTTATCACAACTGGGTTCTCTGTTTTCCAGCCGTGCCGCCGCGTTATGGATATGGGTCCGCAGGATGTCGAGCTGGCTGACCGGCGTTAATTCCAGACGCTGTAATTCCACGTCCAGCACGTGCAGGTATTCTTCCGCCTGATTCAGTTGGCTGATGTCGTCATATGCCGGGGAGTGGGAGCGCAGAACCTGCCTGAGCCGTTTGCTGAGCGTGCCGAGAATATCCATCCGGGCAGGCACCGGTTGCGGCCACAGATTGCTCCATTGTCGGGTGATAAGCGCCACCAGAGTCCCCAGCCCATCGTTCAGACCAGACAGCCCGGCCAGGTGTGCGCGAGCGAGGGTGTACCAGGCGGCGGTTTGAAGGTCTACACCGTTGTGTTCAAACAGCGCCAGGCAGAGGTTTTCTGCCTGCTGCCAGTTCACATCCGGACGCGCCGGATGAGTCAGTTTGTTCATTTCATTACGCAAAGCAGCAAAATCCGCAAGCGTGCGCGGGTCGCCACCGGTTTTAAGGTGGCGCTCAGAGAGAGTTATCATGAGGGTTCAGCCAGAGTAAAGACTATATTGCGGAGCGGGCATCCAGATACTGCTGCTGTTTCAGATGGCGAATAAGCACCCGGCCTTCGGGCATAAATTCGGTGCCGTAACGCACAAGGCCGATGCCTTTGAGTTCCGCGTCAATGGCGTAGCGCAGTTCGCCGGGCTGGGTCTGATCAAGCATAACCACCGTAATTCTGCTCAGGCGCGGCTCGTACTTCAAAAGTACCGCCGACAGCGTGGTGATCAGCTGATGCGCCGAACCCGGCATTCCCTGCAGGATTTTGGTCATATCTGGCAGGCCATAGTCAGGCAGATGCGCCAGCGTACCGGCGCGGCAGTTGAGGATGCGCTGCATATTATCCAGTACTGACAGGATGACCTGGTTTTCCTCGCTGACGCTGTGCAGATCAAGACCGCCGGCGAAATTGCCGTACAGAATTTCATACAGGGACGGACGGAGTGACTCACTCATTTTTCAGCGCCTGCTGGGTCAGCCGGTTGTTGCCCGCTTCGATGACGCGTGCCTTATCCGGATCAAGGTCATCGCGGCTCAGCACCACCCGCCAGGTGTTGTTCGCCTGGTCCGGGGACATAAACATCCCGGCCACCGCCACGTACTGCGCATTTTCATCCATTGGCATATCGACCGTGACCGCCCCGCCCGGCTGCAGGCGGATATCTTTCTCTGCCACCAGGTCTGCTTTAATGGCTTGGCTGTCAGCCTTAAACAGTGACGGGTAGTCCGTCGTGTCGAATGTTTTCCGGTCTTTAAGCTGATAAATACGCACCACGGTGGACAACGCCACCCCGCCAGCATTGCTGTTGACGGCCTCGCGGGCGCGAATATCCAAATGCAGGGTCTTTATCTGCTTATAAAAAATCGATTTGGTCACAGCAACAGTGCCATCTGTTACTTTTTGAGTCAGCCCACAGCCAGCCAGTATCAGTGTGATACCGACGGCCAGCGCAGCCAGAGGAAATTTACCAGCGGTAATCGCCATCTTCATCGGTCTCCCTGCGGTGAATATTTTCCTGTACCCGTTCATAGCGGCCAAGATTGATGGTTATAGTTTTGGAGTGCGTGACGGTGTTCGCTGCATTCAGCGGCCGCATCACGGCGGTGCGGCCCAGTTGCACTGCTCCGGCGTTGGGTTTAGCGCTCATTGTCGCGTCCGGCAGCAGGCTACGGTCGACACACAACTGCAGGCGGACATCCAGGCGAGACCCAAGATACACCTGCAGCAGCGCCATCAGGTCCATGTGAAGCTCCCCGCCCGGTAACCAGCCCTGCACTTCAGCCGGGTCAGAGGTAGTCAGGCGCATCAGCACCTGGCTGTTAACGTCGGTGGCATAGCTGCCCATCACCGGACGGGTTGTCAGGGTGACGGGCTGATTGACGCTCATGGTCAGAGGCTTCTTCAGCGGCACACGGCGTTTGTCATGGTGCCATATTTTCGCCTGCGTGCCGGGTGCCAGCAGACGCACCAGCGAGGCCATACCTTCTGCGGTACGTCCGGGCAGCAACATGACCGGCAGCAGTGCCAGAAAGCGCGAAGCTGGAGTCGCGATACTGTCCGTGCAGCCGTTAATACCGAGCCCGGCCAGCCCCAGCAGGTACTGCGAGATATTGTCCTTACCGCCAGCTTCGAAGCTCGCCGGGTATGAGTATTTACGCCAGATACGGTAGTACTGGGCAATCAGCCGGTGGTTGAAGATATCGAGGAAATCCGCGGTGGCCTCATACCCTTCCCGTCGCTGGGTAATGTCATCGATATAGTGCGTCGGCAGCGGGGACTCCGCGCCGTAGAGCCCCATAAAGGTGATGCGTACCGTCGGCGGCAAGTGCGAATGCTCAGGCTGCTCAATCCCTTTGATTTCAGATGCCGGAAAGCCCATGCCCGGATGTGGCCGAAAACGTACTGGCTCATAACGTACCTTCCAGGTACTGCCCGTAACCGGTTTGTCCGGCTGGCTCTGCTCCAGCAACTGGCAGAAGCGGTAAAAGTTGATATATGGCAGCCGGTCCCCCAGCGGCGCTATCAGCCGGGCAGACGTGGACTGTGGTTCTCTTTCCACCGGATGCATTTTCCTTCTGGCTGTACGATGAGGGTAAGCTGATTGAACTGATTCATATCGGCATAGAGTGCAAAGAACCGGTTGAGCATTTCACCAAAGAGGTGAATATCGCCCTCACCGATGAAGCCGTTGCTATCGAGGGTCACCTCAATATCCAGGCCGCGCAGAAGGAATCCCTGTTCGAATCGCTGCAGGCGATGATGTGCCACATGTTGAATCGCCTCCAGACGGCGGGTGTTCAGTTCATCTTCCTGCCAGTTATAGAGCGCCAGCGTGCCGCGTAGCACTTCGGCGGTGCTCATCATGTTCAGGAATCCGGAGCCGAGGTGGCTCAGCACCCGCCAGTGGAAACGGTCTTCGGCAGGCGGATAAACCGGCAGCGTCGGCTTGCAGAGGTTTCTTACCGTCAGCGGCGTCTGCACCACCTGCTCACAGCGATCGAGCAGCGTGCTCTGCAATGCCCGACGCGGTAACTGACCGTTGGTGCCGGTGATTTGCAGCGACACGGCCTCACGCTCAAACAAACGGTCATCTTCCCACTGGTGCCCGCCGAGGATAAGCCATGTGTCATACAGACCGGTGACGCCACGCTTAACACGGGTGTGGTAATAACGCGGGGGTGCATGAAGACGCATCATCCCTCCTTTGTGGCGGAAGCTGCTGAACGGCACGTATTCCGCATCACTGGTGCGGTTTGAGCCAGTAACCGAATCCACCGCATAAATTTCAGTATGCCCGTCCTGCAGACGCTTAGGGCGCAGCAGGTACTCACTTTCAAGGCCGGTGATGGTGAGCGGGTCAGCTTCCAGCGTGAACAGGTTAATCACCGGCACACAGTGCAGACGAACCGCGTCATCGGTGACCGGCAGGTCTGATGGCCACGGCGTACTGAACACGACTTCAATGTCGAAGTACTCTGCTCCGGCAGGTGGCGTAATGCCGTCCAGGCCGTTGAGGTGGACAAACATAAACTTGTCGCGGAAGGTGAAATACTCCAGCAGCAGCTGGTAACCACTGAACGCGGTATCACCTTTTGGCCACAGCCCGTCTTCCTCCGCAAATCCCCCCGGCGAGAAGTATCCGTCGAGGCGAATACGGTCGATCTGCCCGGGCAGACGCATATACAAAGCAGCCTGCCGTTTGGTCAATATCAGATGCAGTTGACTGCTGACGGGCGCATCCGCGCCGAGATAAAGACTCAGGTGACTGAGGTCCGCATGTGACCAGTCCGCCTGGGGGCTGCAGGCAAAGCGCATCCGCAGTAACGAGCGCCCGTCGGGCTCAGTGGTCATGGTCACCCCTGAGATGTTCAATGGGTTGAGCATCACATCGCGGGTGGTGCGGTAGCGGCAGACCGTGTTCTTTGACCCCACCGGGCGGGAGTACACTTCCAGACCCGCGGGCATCACTTCCGCCATCTTCACGGCCTGAAGCGCAGGTGTGAACGCCACCACTGAGAGTGACGGAATGGTACGCAGGTAGTGTGGCCAGAGCATACTGACCAGCCCTTCGGTCAGTTCCGGCAGGTCGTCATCAATCTTTTCGCGCAGTCGCCCCATTGAGAAAGCAAAGCCTTCAAGCAAGCGCTCTACATACGGATCGGGTGTGCCGGCCTTATCCAGATCCAGCATCGCGGCCCGGTCCGGGTGGGTCAGAGCAAATTCTTTGGCCGCTTCACGGAGGTAGCGCATTTCTGCATCGAAATAGCGCAGGGTCTGATCTTTCATATGAGTTCCTGCAGGAGTTAGCCCTAGTGTTGTTGCCCGATGATTAAGCGCAGAAACGTGAGGGAGACAGGGAAAAATAGGATATCTGCAGCAAGTACCACAGGTGTGAGCACAATGTTAGTAGCAAGATTCTTCGGATAAAAATCGGTTTCATTGTCAGTCGCGTAAAATTCAACTTTATACTTTCGCCCCAGTGATGCGGTATTGGTAAATGTATAATTGAGACTTTCCCTCGAAAGAACCATGCCCTCAATATTCACGTCTTTCCAGTACCCCCCCTTCGTGCTCTGGAAGCCTGAATGCTTAATGACACCTATATCGTATTCTGAAAGCTCACCTGCACTTTTATTAACCCAGACACGTAACGAATCCTTAAAACGAACGACAGCATCCCTTTTTACAGGACGAGCCAACTGAAGCTTGAGCGTATTTTCTTCTTTACCTGCAATCAGTGGGATTTTGTCTGTTAATTTGTTTAAAGACAGTAACTCATCAGCTCCTCTTGTCAGAATATAGACATTTTTTTCACCTAAAAATGCAATTCCTTTCGAAGGAATAATTAGAGGTATATTGGTCTTATCCTGAACAACAGAAGCGGAGATATTTTCATACTGAAAAATATCGGTGACATTATCCTGCATTTTCATAACATTTACCCGATGACTACCTGAAACTTTATTTCCACCCCACAAAATTGCAGTACACCCGGACAGAAATAGCACCATGACAATGCATGCTGCAGATTTAGTTATTTTCATGAAAATTTATATTCCTAAAATCATTAATATCACTGGTATCATTTCCGGAAGTCATTTTTTGCATTACCCACACAGGACTGCAGCGCGGGCAGGATCGATAGCAATTAACCCGGCAAGCAGGCTTTCCATTTCAGTGTGCAGGCGAGCTTTATCCGATTCTGTTCGACCCGCTTTAATTCTCAGCAGTTTCAGGTGGCGGGCCTGAACCTCAAACAGCAGCTCAGGCTCCCAGTTCGTAAGAGTGAGCTCATCGGCCCGCTCGCCCAGCTCTGCAAACAGATGCACCGCCAACTCATTTTTACCGTACTGCTCAGCAATGCGGCCCATCAGCAGACGCAACAGCCACTTCTGACGATCGGTGGTTATACCCGGCCGGGCCTGTAACCAGCCCAGCGCGGCATCCGCTCCTTCACTGTCCGCCAGCGCCATGGCTTCCGGCTCCAGCGCCAGAATGCCATCGTTATCGGCGGTGACCGGGGCAGATGAGGTGTCATTGCCCCAACCACCGACGCTGTCCAGAACGCTCTGCTGGATCCAGTTCAACGTCACTTCGTCCGCAAACGGGGTACCGTCACTGAACGCCAGCGTCTCCAGCCCGGACAGGCGAGACAGCAGCCCTTTCAGGTCAGCGGCAATAATGTCAGCCAGCGTTTCCTGGCCGGACTTCGTCAGCGCCTGATGGATATACCACTGCAGATCCAACCACAGGTGATTGGCACCGCGGGAGAAGGTGCTGTCGGCCGCTTCCAGCATCTCAGCCCAGTTCTGCTGCAGGTAGAGGCGTTTGAGTAACGCGCGCTGATCCGCCCTTGGTGGCTCGATGCGCGTGCGACCCTGAGCATCCGGAGCCGGGATTGCCCGTAGGGTGTCGTGACGCAGGCTTTTCATCAGATGGTGTGCTGACATCCAGCCATCCGGCTGCTCACGCAAATATTCGGTGAGTGTGCGGGCCTGAGCCAGCAAATCCTGACCAGAGGTGATCCGCCCGATAGGCGGGGCATCGTCGTGACTGGCAAACGAAGGGGGTTCGCTGGTTCTGGCGTTCTGCGGTACCACCGCATCCACGCCCCCCGCTTTCTGCAGACGAATTTCAAGCGCGCCATACAACGCGTTAAGTTCCGGATGGGTTTCTTCCGGCTCATTTTCGGTCAGCTGTGCTATCAGCAGCAGCGCGCCTGTGGTGCGCGTCGCCTCTTCCCTGACCACTTCCGGGTACAGTGAGAGCGAATCCGTCATACGCGAACCCGCCAGCCATTCCAGCGCCGCCTTACGACTGCGGTCACGCTGCGGGTGCAGTTGAGTACCAAAGCGCTCCAGCAAGCCGCACAGCAGTTCGAGTCCTTCGGCCAGGCCCTGCTCACCTTCGCGATGCAGCTTCGCCCAGCAGTAGTAGGTGGCAACACGGATATCTTTGGCGGTGGTAGTTAGCAGCTTCTCTGCCAGCCGGCAGATGAGTTCTGTATCTGCACCGGAAAGTTTGTTGACCTCTTCGCGCATCTGCTGGAAGTCATCGTCATAGACCGGGTCTTCGCCAGCGGGCGATTGCCCGGACAGCGGCTGAAGCCATCTGTCCCACTGCGCCACACGCTCACGGGTTGCTACAAGTAATGGTTCCTGTTCTGTCTGGCAGGCACTGAGTAAGGTATTGAGCGTGCTCATCAGTAGACCTCCTCTGCATCACTGTTCGCACTGGCAACCTGGTCTGACGGTGCAACTCCGGTAGTGCTGAAGATGGTTTCCGGCAGACGGAAATTACGCAGCTTCAGCAGTGCCAGCGGCCCCTCTCCCGCTTCGGTACGTAGAGTGTAATTAAGCATGCGGCCGTCCTCGGCTTTCCAGCTCAGGCTGTAGCTGCTGCCCACACCCGGGTAAGCACTGACCGCGGCTTTATCGAGCAGGCGGATCCAGCCCCAGGCGCCAGGAATATCGGCGTACTGACGGGTTCCGGCCTGGGTGCTGATCCAGCTCAGGTTCGCACCAGGAGCCTCCGTATCCGCAGGCCACGAGAAGCGCTTCCATGCAGGTAACTGGTTCACGTAGGTCAGCTTCTGGCTGTCGATAATCATGTCGGTCTGCATCACGCCATCGGCGGTCCCCGGACGCAGCTCGAAGTTCATGCCGGCACTGCCTTCGGTGAAGGCGACATCCGAGATATGACTTAGCGTGTTGATGGCATTGAGGAACGCCGGGTTAAACGCCAGCCCCTGCGAGTTGATACTGTCCGGTACCCAGTGGTTACCCTCTTTGTGCAGCACACCTTTGAGGCGGGTCTGCAGGAACTGGGCGATACGCCCGGAATCCCCGTTAAGGTATTTGGCCAGCAGAGGCAGGGAAACATCACTGCTGGAGTTGTTAAACGGATAGCGTCCACCAAAGGCACTGTTCCACTCAGCCACCACCGCCTGCTGCCACTGGGCATTGAGGCTGTCGGCCGCCGGGGTCAGCACCTGCTGCCAGGCCTGCTCCATCGGGTTCACAAACACCGTGCGGCCAAAGCCGCTCCACTCCTGGCCCAGTCCGGCGGCAATCAGGCTGCCATAGTCCCGGGTTTCGGTCAGATCAACGGCTTTCCCCTGGAATACGGTCTGGGCGATGGTCTGGGTCATTGCCTGCGGGTCGGCAGCATTGGTCACCTGCTGCAGACGCAGACGCACCTGTGTCACACGGGTCAGGTATGACTGCAGACTTTGCTCCTGCGCTCCCGTGCGGTTTTTGTCCATCAGCGCCAGGACCGGACCAAAGGTTGCATCCAGCGGACCGTGAACGCCGGCACTCTGGTCAATGGCATCCTTGTTACCACCCCCGAGCAGATTCTTCGCCGATTTCACCAGGGAATCTGAAATCGCCTCACCTGTTTGCCCGGTGCGGCCTTGCACGTTCAGGGTGTTCATCAGTGCCACCAGAGGTGACTGACGTACGTCGGCCATCAGGGTCAGCTGGTCAATGGAGTCCGACAGCGTAGTGGCCTGGTTCCAGCGCAGGCTGTTGAGGAACTCAAGCCATGCGCCGCCGAAGTCCGCAAAGTAACGTTCCATCAGACGCTTTTTCAGCGCTTCCGGCGAGGTTTCATCCTGTTTACTCACCTGATGTTTACTGTCAGTAAGTACCCAGTCAAGCTCGTCCCGGCGCGCTTTCACCACTTTCTCGATGGCGGGCTGCACGGCCTGCTCCCAGGCCAGGCGGGTGAACATCCCCGGTATGATTTCGGTGGTACTGAACAGGCGGGAGGCATCGGTGTCGCCGGTCATGTCTTCCAGACGCATATCGACATACAGATGAGCAACCTGAGCGAGCATCTTCTGATACAGGGTCGATTCACTGTTACGCATCCCCATCAGGCGAACCAGCAGAGAGCGGGCCTGACTGACCATGCTCTCATCGGCACGGAGCTTCCACTCCGGATGCGTTGCCAGCTGCGCGCCCCAGAACGACAGCAGTGACGGGGCCATGCCCTGCCAGACACCGTCTTTCACGCCTTCACGCTTTGGCCAGTCTTTCAGCAGCGCCGTGCTGAACCAGGCGGCGTCCATGTGCTCCGGACGGGCCAGCATCAGGTAAAGTTTCAACTGGTCATAGCTGGTTTTAGCCCTCTGCTCACGCAGCGGGTTGCCTGGTGGCAGGGCATTAAAGGCATTCAGTTGCGCCTGCAAATGGCGGGCTGCGGCATCGCGCAACAGGGGCTGCGCGCTGTCCTGATAACGCGGCCAGAGTGCGGCCAGTAGCGCATCATTCTGACTTAGCCCGGCACGCTCATACCAGGGTACGCCGTGTTGTGAGCGGTACTGCAGGCGGGCCAGGGTTTTCTGCAGTTCCGACAGGGCATGCAAACGCTGCTCCAGGGGCTGATTCTGTCGAGCAGCCGTCGAGGCCTGTACATTAGCGCCATCTATCTGGCTGCGGTTGGTGACATACGCGATGCCCATCCACGCAGCCCAGCCCACCATCGCCAGGGCGACAACCGATGCAAACACTTTACGCCATGGAATGCCCGGTTTGCGCGGACGCAGTCCAGCAGGAAGCATCCGGACAGATTCAGGCAGAATATCCCAGCGCTTATCCATGCCCCAGTGATGCATCACAGCACGTTCAGCACCGGTAGATGGCTGACTGAACACTACACCGGCCAGCGGCAGCGGGCGGTACGGATTGAGCATCACCGACAGCGGTGCGGTCACGCTTTCCGGCTCACGAATGAGCTGGTCGGCAAGCGTCAGTAAGAAGTTATGTTTCACTTCACCGCAGGTCTGCTGCAGGCCCAGTGAGGTCAGATCTGGCGTCAGGGCGGAGAGTTGCTCTGCCAGCCCTTCGGTGCGACAACCGGTAGGCAACAGACAGCCGGTCGCCTGTACAACCCGTCCTTCCGGCTTAGCGGCTCGCGGGTGCAGGGACCAGACATACAGCGGGATCTGCCAGCCAAGCGCATCCATACGGGCGCTGATGGCATGACACAGGGAATCCATGATGCTTTCAGACGGTACCGGCAGCGGCTGCTCCAGCCCTGGTGCTGAGAGCTGGTCAAAGGCCGAGGTGACCCATACCATGCCATCCACCGGACGACGGCGCAGCTTACGCAGCGCGGTCAGCCAGGCACTGTCGGCTGGGATATTGAGGTCACCGCCCCACAGCAACAGCGTGCCGCGGTCTTCCTGCCAGAGCTGAGCTGTAAGACCCGGAGTCAGTTGCTCCACTTCAGAGGCGGTGCCAGTGACCAGCAGGATGCGTGTTTTGCGGCCCCAACGCCGACCGTAGAGGTTACGCATGGCCTCACGGATGGTGTCAGCAGTGACATTGCGGGGCGCGGTCTGCTTGACGCGGCCTTCATCGGCAGGCAGGACATTCTTTCGCTTAGCCTGAAAGCGATGCCAGCCCTGTTTAATTGCGAGCGTGATGGTTTTGCCATGGCGCAGCATCATCAATAAAATCAGGGCACCGGCAATGACCAGCCCTTTTAGTAATGGGGTATGCAACCCCATCTGGTCACCGAAGTGCCAGATACCCCAGGTAATCCCCCCTACCAAAAGCGCGGAGAAACCCAGTCTTCCCCAGCCTCCACGCCATGCTGAATCACCCGTTGTCATCGTTTCTGTTCCCTGTTTGCACTGTACATATAAATTTCTGCTCACCATCTGTAGAAAGCATCAGACAGTCTGCTTTTTGTATATTCACGATATCGCTGGTTACTGCGGCCATTATCCATGGCGAAAAGGGGCCACTGAGCCCGGCATATTTCTCAAGCCAGTGGAGTTGTTCAGGTTTCCAGTGACCGCCATAATCTTGTGCCGCTGTGAGCAAATCAGAAAATGTATTACCCCATTCCACTCTGTCGCCGACAATACTGGCGGTGGCACACGCCTGATTTTGTGTCGAGAAAAATGTATCCAGCGATTTTTCTGAAATCGCCATATCAAGAGCCATTGGACGCAACAGGCGGGTATTAAGCGAAAGATTATATTTTGTGGCGACATCATCGGAGGTCAACAACAGGGTTGCGAGTGCATCACTGTACGCGTCCCGTCCCTGTGTCTGGTGAATAAGGATTAAATCCACATTCAGCGTCGGTGATTTAATTCGCTCATCCAGTGAGAGGAAGGTCTTTGACGTAAGTATCGTCAACTGTGGAACAGGGCGATCCAGAATGGCTGTCTGCCAGGCCTGAACAAATGCATTCTGCAATACCAGTATGTCACCGTGAGAATCTGTCAGTAGCGTGACAGCGGGTACTAAATCTAAAGGCAAATTTGCCAGTACATGACTTAACCCGGTCAACAGAACTGAAAAATATGTCTCATGATCTTGCAGACAAATTCGTTGGGTCAGAGAAGTGCTCTGCTCCAGCGCTGGCGGGGCAACTATAAAATGTTGAGGCGTCAGATTTACAGGCAGCATTACACCACTATGTAATACTGCGATATTGCGTCCAGACCACTCCATCCACTGTTGTTGCGCATACTCTGCCTCATTAGTTTCAAATTCGTGTCTGTCAAAAACATTGTTATAGAGCCAGCCACGCAGACACAAAAACAAAAACCAGACAACTGCAGGGCATGCGGTGACAACCCAAATATTAAATGTTTGAAGTGGCCCGGCCAGTTTATTGGCATGCAGGACAAACAGCAGTACACAACCGACCAGCGCGAAAACCCCAAGCATCATCCACAGGATAAATGAAGGTTCTTCAGGCTTAGTCGATATTGTTGATTTCTGACGCTCCCAGCTCATTACTTATCCTATTACACATTCCGGTGCACTGGAGATCACCTGACAACCGCACTCACAGTGGCAACCATCCACAACCACGGCTTTACCGTCAGAGGTCCATTCAGGCGATCCTTCAATAATGGCATTAATGCCATGCCCATCTTTTGGGCAACTGACCTTATCACCCACGAGGGCAACATTTTTTCCATTTATTACCATTGTTGATGAGGCAGAAATAACTTGGACGCCATGCGTGGTTTTATCACCAATCAATACAAAACCTTTAGACATCCGAAGCTCCATTTTTTGACTTCCGCATATTCATATCTTTATGCAGATATAAGATTATTTCTCTGCTTTAATTTCTTTTAACTTATCACACGCATTCGAATCACCTTCAGAGCAGCTTTTTTTAAATAGCGGGATAGCCTTATTTTGATCTTTAGCTACACCTTTACCCTCAAAGTACATCATTCCCAAATGATTCATGGCTGAAGGATCGCCTTGTTTAACTGCAAGCTCAAGAAAACTTTTGGCTTTATCATAATCCACAGCGACGCCCTTACCATTAAGGTATGCGTAACCTAAATACATCTGAGCTTTGGCACTATTATTTTTTGCAGCCTTCTCATACCAATAATTGGCCTTTTCGTAACTCTGAGAAGTTTCTTCGCCAGAATAATACATATCTCCTAAATCGATCTGAGCATCCGTGTTTCCGAGTTCAGCAGCAACCTGATAGAGTTCAAAGGCTTTCCTCATATCTTTTGGAACACCCATGCCCATACGATACATATTGGCTATTGTATTTGCATCATCTGCTTTAGTTGTTGATGTTGGATCTATAGTGACAGTTTCAGCAAAACATAAAGTCGAGGTAAAAAATAACACTAATACATAAAATGGTTTCATAAAATCACCTTTTACAAAAACATGATAGAACATTAATGGTTTATGTTGTACATCTTTAAAAATCACTATTTACAACGAGTACCAATTACCATAAGGGTATGTTTTATCTTTGATAAAATCAGGAGTATCACCAAAGTAAACATACCCATCAGGGTGCCCTGTCCCCCCTTTACACATATCAAGGTCTTTACCTGAAACAGTCGTTATTTTTGTATCATTTAGTGGGATGTCCGAATGACCATATTGCCTCAACCAGACTCGTACTTTTCCCTCAGGTGCCAAACCTATCAGCATCGTCTGTCTGTATGCATCTTTCCCAGGTTCTAAAACATCAGGATAAGGGCTAATCATTTTAGCCCATGTATCATGCGTAAAAAATAAAGTTGACTGATATGTTTTTTTATCAATGATTGAGTCCCAACAAAATATCATTATCTGTGGCAACCTGTCGGCTTTATTAAATTGGGTGTTCCCCGCAGAGTTACGTTCACTCCATTTTCCGACACTGATTCCACGCGGCTGATCAATAGTCCGATATGTAGACGCATATCCATCAACATCCAATAGTTTTAACAATGTAACCTGTGCTGGTAAAGCTTTTGGTGTAGTAAAGGCAAAGTACCATTTGTCCCAGGGGGTTTTAAGACTGTTAGGTTGTTTACTGGCACAGCCATTAGCAAAACCCATAAGTAATAAAATCGAAGTTATTCTGGTGATTGTTTTCATGATTTCCCTCACTGCATATTTCAGACAGCGCGCCCCCAACTGAGGTTTGAATGATTCGCGGATATTTAGCGCACTACCATCTTTTAAAGATGATGGTTCACCATGAGCCATAAGGGTATTTTTTACCATTTATAAATTTCTTTATACCCTCGCTATATTCATATCCATTAGGAAAGTTCGTTTCACCTTTGCACATATCAAGATCTTTACCTGAAACAGTCGTTATTTTTGTATCATTTAATGGGATATCTGAATGACCATATTGTCTTAGCCAGACTCGTACTTTCCCCTCCGGGGCCAACCCTATCAGCATCGTCTGTCGGAATGCATCTTTCCCAGGTTCTAAAACATCAGGATAAGGACTAATCATTTTAGCCCATGTATCATGCGTAAAAAATAAAGTTGACTGATATGTTTTTTTGTCAATGATTGAGTCCCAACAAACTATCATTATCTGTGGCAACCTGTCGGCTTTATTAAATTGGGTGTTCCCCGCAGAGTTACGTTCACTCCATTTACCTACACTGATCCCTTGTGGCTGATCGATAGTCCGATATGTCGATGCATAACCATCAACATCCAACAGTTTTAACAATGTAACCTGTGCTGGTAAAGCTTTTGGGGTAGTAAAGGCAAAGTACCATTTGTCCCAGGTGGTTTTAAGACTATTGGGTTGTTCACTAGCACAGGCACTAACAGAGCCCAAAAGAAATAAGATCGAGATAATTCTGATATTTGATTTCATGGTTTACTTCTCTGCATATTCTAAGCAACTTAAACTGAGCAAAGGTTCATGTGAATAAAGAGTATTGAACACAACTCCGTCTTTGAAATGCGATTATTCACCATGAACCATAAGGATATTTTTTACCCTTGATGAACTCTTTGGTTGTATTACTATACCCATAGGAAAAATCACTTCCCGTTACCCCTTTACACATATCAAGGTCTTTACCGGAAACTGTCGTTATTTTTGTATCATTTAATGGGATATCCAAATGGCCATATTGTCTCAACCAGACCCGTACTTTTCCTTCCGGCGCTAATCCTATTAACATCGTTTGCCGATATGCATTTTTCCCAGGTTCTAAGACATCAGGATAAGGGGTTGTCATCTTATTCCAAGTATCCTGAGTAAAGAATAAAGTGGACTGATAAACCTTTTTATCAATGATTGAGTCCCAACAAAATATCATTATCTGTGGCAACCTGTCGGCTTTATTAAACTGGGTGTTCCCCGCAGAGTTACGTTCACTCCATTTATCTACACTGATCCCTTGTGGCTGATCGATAGTCCGATATGTCGATGCATAACCATCAACATCCAACAGTTTTAACAATGTAACCTGTGCTGGTAGAGCTTTTGGTGTGGTAAAAGCGAAATACCACTTGTCCCAGGGAGTTTTGAGACTGTTAGATTTCTCATTAGCGCAGGCACTAACAGAGCCCAAAAGAAATAAGATCGAGATAATTCTGGCAATTGATTTCATGATTTCCCTCCCTGCATATTCCAGACAGCTCGAAGCCAACCCGGATTTGGACGATTGATATAAAAAAACAAATCAGATGATTTCACTGCCCCGTAAATGGTTTTCACTTTATTCCCGTCCAGCCAGACATCTTTTACAACCACAGGGTTCCAGTGAGCGGAGCAGTGAATATATTTGCCAATTAACTGTAATTCTGGTGAGATAAAAGGCGTCGGCACACCACCACTTCTTACAGTCTTTCCTTGGTCAATTGCTTTTTTGCATAAGGATTTAAGATCCTCAGGTAAATTCAAATATTCATTCGTAGGTTCAATTTCTTTCATCGCTACCCCCGCCTCCTGAGCCGCATCCAGCATTACCCGTAAACTAACTTTGCTCCAGTCGTTAGTTACTACCCTCTCAATAGTGACTGCCGCCCCAACACGCTTTTGTGTGATGCCACCACGTTTTTTATCCTCGTTAACAAGATAGTCGTACCAGGTTTCTGTCTTTACTTCACCGCTCGGAATTATCGCACTTAACGCTGGCAGGCTCTTTAAGTCAGGTATTTCAGCCGCTGAACGCCGGTAGATATCAGTCACTTCAGAAGGAATACTTTCACTGACAGTTTCGTTTTGGGGCTGAGTCAGAAAAAGATATTCCTTTTCCTTCGGATTATAGCCACCGCCGATATCGGAATGTGCTCCCGGCAGAGCCAGTTCCGGCCACGATTCCTTAATGCTGTTAAGGCTAAAGTTGTAGCGGCACTCATGCATTGCCGTGATCTGAAAGATTTTCTGTGCAATATCTGGAGGCAGATCCAGCTCAACGCCGGGGTTCACACCACTATGAACATCAAATAGATTACTTACTGTACCCACCGCGCACACGGTATCAAATAACCCCAGAAAGCGGGTCTCACCTGCAGGTTTCCCATGCTGATTTCGACCACCAAGCCCTTTCGATATGGCCTGCTGTATGGCTTTATCGTTATTTCTTACACGGTTAACAAAGTGGCGAGCCGCCGCCGCACCGCGACTAAATCCAAAAACATCAAACTGGATTTTCTCAATTGCGAAATTTTGCCCTTGGTTAAGAACCAGGAATTTCGAAATTTGTTCAGAAATAAGGCTGACGCCTTCATCAGTTTTTTCAACGACACCATAAAACCAACCACCGGTCCCCATACTTATCGAGCTATCGCTATTACCTTTATCGGTACCGATTCCCTGTACATAGACTGCTCGTTGATAAACTGCTTGTCCCTCAATCACTTCGTCATTTGTGGCGTAAAGTGTATTAAGCCAGTGGATGTTAGAATAATAGCCAATATAACTCGCCGCATTATCAAGATTTTTCCCAAGTTTTTTGGCGCAGGCTTCAGCGTCTTCTGGCTTCATTCCAACGTCAAGATGAGAACAGGACTCCAGGATGCGATTCTGGGTATTAAACGCATTATTTCCTGTACCATCAAAAAACATCCCGATCGTGATAGTTATCCCCGGAACGGGTTTTCGTTTGCAGACAACTGTTTTTTCAGAAATATTAACATCAGTGAAATGCTCGCAATCACTGGTTTCCCATGCATGATAATCACTCATACTTATTCACTCCCTGTTGTTGAATTGCCGGTTCCAAGGATCTCAACGTTTAATTTTCCAGGCATTGAGGTATAAATCGGCAGAGTTTTGCCATTGTCATCTGAAATGCCATGAAACACCTGCCCGTCAGCTGTCGTCACTTTATATTCAGTCTGAGGGATGATTTTCCCTTCTTCGTCAGTCAGAGAATAAACACCACCATAACCTTTTGGAAATTCAGGGGCTGGCGTGTTCAGCGAAGCTGCTCCCATTTTCTGAGCATTGGCACATTTCAGAAGAATATTTCCAGGACAACCCAACTCAATATTCCCGCCACTTAACTTGATATAGGCCCCACCACAGTTAACTACCAGTTCCGTTGCTGCTGTAATTTCAATTTTGCCTTCGGCACTCGTTACTGTAATGTCTTTCTTGGCGATAGCGTCCAGTGCATCATCCTGCGCCTGCATTTCGACTTTCCCCTTCGCAGCAAACAGCTTCATACCCCCCTGACGGGCCAACATACTGATAGCTTCACCTGCCGCTACCGTGAAGCGCTTCATAGCGCTAATGTCTGCATTATTTTGCGCGACGATCCCCACGCTGGCACTTCCCGAGGAAATGCGTACACCTTCCGGGCTGCTGATGCTAACTCCTTGCGGTGCATTCAATACCATCCCCGGCTGTGCCAGTTCTGTCAGTGCATCCGTCAGCATTTTCTGGCTCTGGATATCCGCCGGATACGCCTGAGCACTTTCTGCCGCATCTGACAGGCTTCTGGCGATACTTAACGCATTTTCAAGCTGTGCTACAGCCTCTTTCATAGAGAGCATTTTGTCACTGGCAGACGGTTGCTTGTCTGCACTAATGAACACACCGGCTCCACCACGAACTGCCACCCACTTATCAGTACGTAACTCCGCACCTTCACCACGAAGAGAACGAGAAGCGTCTACATTGTGCCCTAAATTGAGTTGGGTCTTTCCGCCATACTCCGTGCTGAGCTTGACGTGCTCTTCGCCGCGCTTGTCCTCCATCCTCAGCTTGTTCAGGCCAGCTGTGCGGATAACATTGCGCGTGCTGTTGGCCTCAGTGATGTGGTCAACGTGGCGGGAGTCGTGGAGCGCATGGGCGATATACGGTCGATCCGGATCGCCTTCGTGGAACGCAATGGCGACTTCAGTACCCTGTATCAGCGGGAAGTGGAAGCCGTATTTGTCACCACCGTAAGGTTTGGCAAAGCGCACGGGCATACTTTCCATCCCCTGGCGTTTATCGTCGCGATCAGCATCGAATTTCACCCGGTACATACCCGATGCATCCTGCCAGGCGTAGATATCGTTATCTTTGGCGCTGGTCACGCGCGCCATCAGGGTACCGCTGACCACAGGGCGTTTTTTGGGAGCCGGACGCAAGCATCGGTTCTCGTAGTACGGCATCCCTTCCCACGTCACTACCAGGGCATTTTTACGACTGGCTATATAGCCCGTGCGGGTAATGATAATGCCGTTATCCGTTTCTGAGGGTAAAGTCGGCGGGATCGCCAGTTCACTGATGGTCAGCACCTGAGCCGGAGACAGCAGGGCATCATTACTGCATCCGCTGACAGTCGTTTGCCCCGACAGAAAACGCTCGTGCTCGAGGCGGGCCCAGAAGTTGCCGGTTTCCGCTGAAGGTGTGATTTTGTCGCCACGTTCAAGATGACGCGGCAGGTAGTGATAAACCTCGCCGTAGGTCACACCATCACCTTCACCACGGGTCATGTCCGCCGGTACAGAGGTCAGGACATTCTGGGCTTCACGGTGGTTGTAATCACTAGCGGTGACAGATCGCTCAACCACATTTTGCCGGACGTTTACGCCCCATACAGAATCGGCTTTATTGTCATTCATCCCTGACGGGCTGTTCAGAGGTAGCGTTTTACCGAAGGTCCATGCACTCTGTTTATCCGCGAAGTGTACCACTTCGGTTTGCGTTTCCGGCTGCAGGCTGAAGAAGTAGAAAATCCCCACTTCGGCCAGCAGGCGCTCTATGAAAGCGAGGTCACTTTCCTTGTACTGGTTTATCTGCTCACGCTTCGGATAATCGGCTATGAGGGTAAACTCATACTCCCAGCCTTTCAGGCCATGTTCCTGCAATACTTCGGTGACAACTTCCGGGACCGACTTATTGACGAAAAAGCGGTGGGTACGGAATTGTTTGCGCAGCAGAGACAGGAACGGCTCAATAATGATCTGGTATGTCGCCTGGTCACGTGAACCACTGATACGCTTAAAATGCGTCACCACGCCATGTACCACTTTCTGCCCGGTCAGCCCCATCAGCGGCCCTGTCCCCATGGTCAGCGTGACAGGCCTGGTCAGCATTTGCGCTGAACTGATATTCAGGTCACTGCTGGTAAAGATAACCTGATAGTAGTAAAGCTCACTCATAAACTCCTTACCGGTGAAAGTTTCCACATCCAGTGCTGCTGTGCAGGATGGAATATCCAGGCGGTAGCGGTTCAGCCCACTTTCAGTTAATGAGGACAGGTTATTCTTAAGCGTATCGGTCAAACTCATGATATTGACTCCATGGGATAACCTGCTGTCCATGACGCTCTTACCGACGAGCACATTGCAGGTTTAATCGGGGTACTCAGCGAGTACAAAAAAGAGTGATGACTACTCCAGCTCCGGCAGCGCACATAAAGGCCTTTATTAGCAGTGAGATCATTTCAAAATTATCCACCGCATATTTCTCATCGTCACCAATAAGAATCAAAGGCTTAACAGATTTGTGAATAAAAGCCTCAGGTAGAAATAGAACACCAACGATAACAAACAGAAATAAGATGAAAAATTTCAATCTATTAGCCACCCCAACGTCAGGAAACAAAAGATTAAGCTATATATTTACAAAAAAATTTAAATGCGGACACTTATTACACTTGCTATTCTGGCACCTTAATTGAACCATACGGCCTTGAGAATTCGCGATCTGTCAAAGGAAAATTATACACTTGATTATTATTAATACCGACACCAACGACAAAGCTTCCCGCCTCTTTATTATCAAGTGTTGGATGAAGTACAAACTCAACAATATACTTGCTACCATTTTCAAAATAAAAATAAGATGGAGGAATACATAATTCACCTTCAATAACCTTAAGGCCGGGAGAAAAATTAAAATCTTTCTCCTTTGAAGGCGTCCCTCGCAGATTGATACCCATATCTACTGGCTGATAATCTTGTGCATTATCAATATTCACGCAAACATTACCACCCTTTTTACTCACCAGTGCAGTTTCATCAAAACGAAATCTGTCACCTGGTCCAGGGCATCCCGTCAGGATTGGAAGACAAAAAAACGCTAACAACAAAAAGTTAAGCTTAATAAAATAGTTACTTCTCACCATGGAAAACCCCTCAAAGCATTTTTATATCCCTCACGTATCACCGACTCAGAAGTATCCCCGTCGAGCGTAATATCGGGATATCTTTTATTTTCAAGGTGACTCCAGATTTCATACCCAAATGTCTGTAAAACAAAATTATCTGCAATAATCTGCGCCTGCTGCTCCATCAGATATTCGCTTAAGAGACGACCGTCAAGGGTATAACGGTAACTCACCATCCAGCTCACCAGCCCTCTGAAGATCACATTCATTCCTTTTTCACGCTGCCAGACATGACTCATTTCATGGATGAAAAGATGCTGAAAACTGTCGGTTGTCTGTGAGAAATCATCGAAATATAAATCACGAAAATAGATCTCCCCATTTGGGGTCATCGCCGTATTCTTATCCTGTAAATTGAAAGGAAGATAACTCTCTCTGTGGATCCATACTTTCGAATAATCAATAGTGGATAGAAAAACAGATTGAGCCAACTTTATCTCACCAAGAGTGAGTAGTCTGATACCACCTTCTTTTATATTGAATTGATCCTGAGTTTCTTCAGACATTGGCAAACTCCAGCACAATCCCTTCTTCATCATTCCATCCCAGCGTCAGAGACTGCGGCTTTTGCTTCGCCGCCATATGGGTCAGCAGCTGCTGGCTCAGCACCGGCAGAATCTGTTGATTGAGCAGGCTGTCGACGTTGCGTGCGCCGGTATCCGGCAGCAGGCAGGCGGCGGTCAGCGCGTCATACAGCGATTCATCGATGTGGGTAGTCAGGCCGTAGTGGCGGTGTAAGCGCTGGCTGACCTGTGACAGCTTAATTTCCACGATGGTACGCATAGCCGCTTCGGCCAGCGGGCGATAAATCACCGTCTGGAAGCGGGCCAGCAGCGCGGGCTGGAAGTGGTTGCGCAGAACCGGACGCAGCAGTTCCTGCAGGCCCGGCTCGGTGGCTTCCGGTTGTTCTTCCAGCAACTGCATGATGAGATCGCTGCCGAGATTGGAGGTCATCAGGATCACGGTATTACGGAAGTCGATTTCACGCCCTTCACCATCGCGCATAAAGCCCCGGTCAAAGACCTGGTAGAACAGGTTCATGACGTCCCGGTGCGCCTTTTCCACTTCATCCAGCAGCACCACGCTGTACGGACGTTTGCGTACGGCTTCGGTGAGAATGCCACCCTGGCCGTAACCGACGTAGCCCGGAGGAGAACCCTTCAACTGAGAGACGGTGTGTGGTTCCTGATATTCGGAGAGGTTGATAGTGATAAGGGATTTTTCGCCGCCGAACAGTTCGTCTGCCAGGGCCAGCGCGGTCTCGGTTTTACCGGTGCCGCTCGGGCCGGTCAACAGGAACACACCCTGCGGGCCGTTCTCTGGGGCCAGGCCAGTTTTGCTTGCACGCAGGCGTTGTGCGATGGCGTTTAGCGCCGCATCCTGACCGACAACCCGTTTTCCAAGATTATCTTCCAGCTTCAGTAACTCCGTCTGCTCATCCTTCATTAATGAAGAGAGCGGTATCCCGGTCCAGTCGGCGATAACGGTGGCGACGGTGCGCGCATCCACGTCAAGGCCCAGTAGCGGGTTACCCTGCTGAACGGCAATAAGCTGAGTCAACAAAGCTGAGATTTCTGCATGACGGGAGATGTCCGCGCGACAGGCCAGCAGTTCTTCAGTCAGCGTCAGCTCCTGGCCATACTGCGTTTCCAGGGTGTCCAGCGCCAGGATAATGCGAATTTCCTCCTGTTCGATGATCGCCAGACGTTCGTCGTGAGTGCTGTTACCCACCGCAATATCGCCCAGCAAAGCCTGCTTCTCCATATCCAACGCAGTCAGCTGCGCCCTCATGCGGGTCAGCTGTTCCGGGACGGTATCGAGACTCATGCGGATCCGGGCAGAGGCGGTATCCAGCAGGTCCACTGCCTTGTCCGGCAACTGGCGTCCGGTGAGGTATCGACGGGAAAGCGTAACAGCGGCCTTAACGGCCTCATCGGTAATGTGTACGCCGTGGTGTTGCGCGTAGCGGGATTTCAGGCCGCGCAACATCAGGCAGGCGGTGTCGTCATCCGGCTCATCCACCTTCACCATCTGGAAGCGGCGTTCCAGTGCGGCGTCGCGCTCGAAATACTGCTTATACTCGCTCCAGGTGGTGGCCGCGATGGTCCTGAGCTCGCCGCGAGCAAGTGCAGGTTTCAGCAGATTAGCCGCATCCGCTCCGCCCGCCTGATTGCCGGCCCCGATGATGGTATGGGCCTCGTCGATAAATAGCAGCACCGGTAGAGGCGATTGCTGCACTGCTTCAATGATGTTTTTCAGTCGCTGCTCAAATTCCCCTTTTACGCCTGCGCCCGCCTGAAGCAGTCCGAGATCAAGGGTGCGGATACTCACTGGCTTCAGGCTGTCCGGCACGTTACCTTCGGCAATACGCAGCGCCAGCCCCTCCACCAGCGCGGTTTTGCCGACGCCCGGTTCACCGACCAGAATGGGGTTGTTCTTGCGTCGACGGGAGAGAATATCCACCATCTGGCGGATTTCATTGTCGCGGCCAAACACCGGATCGATTTTGCCGTCACGAGCGCGGGCGGTAACGTCGAGGGTGAACTTATCCAGCGCGTTCTGCAGCGCCGGGGTCAGCTCGCCTTCTTTGATATCTGCATTGACCGGACGGCCTACAAATTCAACCTCCCCACCCTGCGTCAGCTCTGCCGCCTGCTGGACTTCCGGGCGTTCATCAGACTGCGCATCCAGGAGCGGACGCAGACGCTCAAACTGGCTCTGCCCCAGGGTCAACAGCGGCCAGAGTCCATCGCAGCGGATCTGTTTCGGCTTTTCCACCAGCGCCATCAGCAGGTGAATACTGCGGATCTGCTCTTCCCCTGCGAGCGAGGCGCGCAGCCATGCATCCTGCAACAGCACCTGAATGCTTTCCGAAAGCTGCGGGCGAGTGCGGACAGAGCGAGGAAGCGTGTCCATATGTGCCAGGAGATCCTGCCATATCGCATCCATATCCCACTCATAACGGCGGGCCAGCACCGTCAGATCGCCCTCGCCCTGTTCCAGCAATTTCAACAACCAGTGCTCAGGTAAAATTTCCGCATGAGCACGGGTCTGGCACAGGGAGGCTGCGCCTTCCATCGCGCGGGCACAGTAAGGATTTAGACGGCGTAACAGGATCGCTGGATTTTCCATGAGAGTCTCTCTTTATCGGTTCCGGACACGCTACCGCCCATCGCTTTTCCTTATTCAAGGAACCCAAAGCGCATAAGGTCAGGCAGGCAGATTGTGTTTTTCTTTGCTTAACGCCCGCATTCATGGACGTTAAGCAAAAAAAGCAGACGGATAACCGTCTGCTACAGAAATCAGGCAGTGGCGCGTTCATTCCATGAATCGGAATGAATGATGTTGCCGTCTTTGTAGGTCCAGGTGATTTTTTCGTAGCGCAGCTCCACGCGCTCAAGATGGTTGTGCTTCTCTTTGGAAGGATCCTTGATGTCGTACATTTCAGGATTCACTTTCACCACTTTCACGTTTTCCAGTTTGGTGTTGAAGTACTCGACTTCCTGGCCCGCGTCGTTGATTTTGTACCACTTGAATTCCGCAGACTTGAGGGTCTGACCGGTGGTCACAGCCTTGTACAGGTACGGGCTGGACGAGTCGATTTCCTTGGTAAACAGGAACGGGGTGTGGATACGGGTGCCGGTCAGTTTGCCGGTGTTGTTGTCGGTCGGGATGTACAGGTTATGCTGCTGTGCAACCACTTCGATGCTGCCTTCACGGTCCTGTACGTCAACAGACCCTTTTATGTCCGCACCGCCGTCGTCCTTCAGCCAAAGATAAACAGGAATTGCCATGGAATTACTCTCCATTGTGTTGTGATGCGTCATCTTCCTGCGATGACGCCTGGGTGTGGCCCGGTATCTGGCAGGCACTGGCCTGCGGTACCAGACTAATTTCGACACGGCGGTTAAGCGCACGCCCTTCCGGAGTGTCGTTGGTTGCGACAGGGCGGCTTTCACCATAGCCCTGTACCGCAAAACAGCTTTCAGGCACGTCACCGGTGTCGCGCATCCAGTCGCGCACCGCTTCGGCACGTTTCTGAGAGAGCGTCTGGTTCAGTTGCGCATTGCCGGTGTTATCGGTGTGGCCGGCGACCACAATCAGCCAGCCCGGCTTCGCCTTGACGCCGATCAGCGAGTTCACCAGCATTTTGGTGGACCCGGCTTTCAGCGCCGATATGCCGGAATCGAACAGCGACATGCTGTCAAGACGAATGGTTTTCGGCCCCTGAATGATTTGCTTAATGACCGGCGGAGGCGGTGGCGCCCAGTTACTGACAGCGGCCTCAACAGGTGGAACCAGGCGCAGCCCCTGATACAGACCCAGGCGATAACGCAGTGGCTCCCCGCGACGCGCCCAGTCGTCCAGCAATGCGCCATCGGCCCGCAGGCGCTGCTGCGCCCGCAGTTTAGGTGCCACAGGCTGACCCGTTAGCTGGTGATATACCGCAAGGTGATCGCCAACATTACGAATGAGGCGCTGGTTGTTCATCCAGGACGCCAGCATGGCCAGGGCCAGGAAGATCCCGCCCAGTAATCCGGCATAGCGCCAGAACACCATTCTGTGGCTAACGCCCTGTATTCGCGGTAACGCCGGCAGCAGCAGTTCAGGCAGCGGCAGTGGCTCTGTCGTCACAACGGCATCCGGTGGCAGCGCCGTTACGGAAGTAATGTGCTGTTGCCAGAGATTGCCCTTGATACCACTCACCGGCACCATGCACATGCCCTGCACGCAGGGCTTCATCACCGGTAACTCACCCCGCCGTACCGACAACAGGTCATTCACCGCACTGTTCTGCCAGGCAAGCAGACTGTCCAGCCACAGGCCATGGCTCAGACGCGTAAGACGGCCATCCGTTCCGGTTTCCCGGGTCCACTCCGTCACTGACACATTGCCCTGACCGGGCTGATACACCTGCATACCGCTCCGCTGGCTTACCGTAGTAAACCAGACGGGCTCTGCCTCCGGGCAGAACGCAGGTGGCGATACCCAGGTCACGGTCCACAGCGGGGGGAGAGTGCCAAATGCCGCACGGCACCGAACGACAGCCCGCTGCCAGCCCCGAAGATTCTGGGTAAAATCATCCCCGGAGGTGTGCTGTTCAGGCACCACCGCCAGCATGACGGAGATTTGCGACGCCAGGGCCGGGCGCACCAGGCTCAAGTGCTGCGCCAGGAGTGGCAGCTGTTCCGAATCCTTTACCCACAGATACCATCCCTGTCGGGTTTCCCGGTGACGGGTGCCAGACACAAACAGCGGGGCGTTGTCGCCACAGCCGAGGATAACCGCCCCCTGAAAATCTTCCGGCGGCAGGTTTTCATCCACAATCTCACGGACAGCGGTCGTTCGCGCCTGAGAAGCCCGACGCTGACGCCAGAACATCACCCCGGACACCAGAACAACCAGCAGGCTGAGTGCCACACGGCTACCCGTGGACAGTGGCCAGAATCCCAGAATGAGCCACAGTGCCAGCACGGCACCCAGGGCAGTTAACAGGCTTCGGTAAGCATCCCGCATCGCTTACCCCGGCCTGACGATCTGGCTTACCAGTTTGGTAAGCGAAGACGAAAGGAAGAACCACAGCGCCACCAGGGCGACAGCGGCCACAACCCAGGTCAGCCAGTACCCGCGAAGACCGCTGCGCAGGCATGATGCCCGGACAACAATGGGAGCATCCTGTGCAAGCGTGAAGGCCGGCACCCGTTCCGCGAGGGCGCGAACTATATCTTCCCGACGCTCATCATGCTGAGCGCGATACTGACCAACAAACCCTAGCTGCAGGGTCCGGTACATGCAGGTCAGCACGGCCGTGTCCGGTGCAGTCTCTTTCAGCAGGGTACGGATCCGTTCCCACAGTTCCTCACCGGCGTTCAAGGTTCCGAAGAAATGCGCCTGCAGCGGGTCACGGCGCCAGGTCAGGTAGCCATCATCAGTGGTTCCCCGGTTCATCACGCTCTCATCAAGCAGCGCACACAGCGCATACACCATATGGTCACGGCTGATGTCGCTGTAACCTGCCTCCGCGAGCGCAGCTTTCGCTTCCTGCACCAGACGGCATGCCCGGTGATAGAGTGCCTCCCCGTCCCGGACTTCCTGCCCACCCCGCAGCTGGCTGGCCATCAGCCAGCCCGGGTAGAAAATACGCTCTGTCTGACTGAGAATGGATTTATTCATGTGCGCAGTACCGCAAAGAGTTCAAGTTTCACATCTCCCAGTGAGCGCGGGGTGTAGAAGGTGCAGCTTCTGGCTTCCAGCATCGCCCGCGCCGCCTCAGTACTCAGATCCAGAGAGAAGTACTGGTTCTCAAGACGTAACGGGATAGCGGCCGGAACGTGGGTCAGGGGCTTGATAACCATCCCGCTCAGAGCAACATTCACCACATCCGAAACATCATCAAAGCTGCCCGCTTTACACAACTGCGGGAATTTCGTCTGAAGTTCATGGTTCGGCATTGAGGAGCGTACGGAGAGATAGAAGTCTGCCCCTTCGCGCAGGCGCGCATCGTGCAGGGCACCTTTCCAGATCTGATCCTGATGCTCCAGGTGAATACTCACCACCCGCGAAGGCAGGCTCGCTTCCAGCAGCTTATCGAGCAGTGTGAGCAACGGTGGGAATACCCGTTCCGGTGCATTGTGCTGATAAGCAGGAATATCCCCGGCGTCGTGCTCAAGGGAAAAAGTCAACAAGCTGCCGGCCAGACGGGTCAGTTCACGGTACAGCAGTTCCGGGTGCCTGCCCGGTGTCTGCAGCAGTTCTGTCAGCACCGGCTCAGCGCTGTTCAGGGCATTGAGCAGCCAGAACAGGGAAACATCCGCGACCGCAAAGTCGGCCATCCGCTCATTACTTTCCCGGCGCATGGCCATCAGGCGGCGGCGGCGAACCTGCAAGCGAACCAGCAGGTCACCCAGTTCGGTAGTCAGCAACGGGCTTGCAGCAACGGCAAGCATCGGCGGAATGAAGGCCGGGTCCAGGCTCCACTGCCCCTGTGCATTACGCACCAGACGGGCTACCGGACAGGTCAGGTATGCCGTGTTTTCCTGACTGGACAGACGCAGGGTCAGCGCATGACGCAAAATTGCGAGTTCCCCGCTTTCATGGCCGGCCAGTTCCTGCACCACTACGCGTTCGGCTTTCCAGCGACGCGGGCGCTCACTGTCCTGACCGTTATCGAGGTTGCCGCCACTGGCGCTCAGCAGCGGCAGCGCGATAACCACGTCAACAGCCTCACTGCCAGCTGCAACAGACACATCACAGACCGGAGGAAGCGTGTCTGCCAGGTCAGTATCAACAAGGGTACCGTCCTGAAAGCGCACCACCAGACGGGTGGCGTTCAGGCGCGAGAGCGCCAGTGCTGCATCATCAAATTCTGCTGCCACCACGCCCCAGGGATGAGAAATACCCATCCGGGCGACCATGTCGGCAACGTTTTCATTCCAGCGGGTCTGCTGCTGGAACTGTTGCGGGGCCAGAGCGGCCCCATCCTCCCAAAGCGGACGATAAATTTTCATCCCTGCTACCGCCTTACGCTTTCGCTTTTGGCATCTGGGAAACCAGCGACAGATTCACATCCATCCCTTCCACCTGGAAGTGCGGTACTGCATACAGCCGCACGCGGAAGAAGCCCGGGTTGTCCTCGATATCTTCCACAATCACCTTCGCGTCGCGTAGCGGATGAGAGGCCTGCAGCTCGTCGCCCGGATCGGTCATTTCGGTCACCAGACCGCGTACCCAGGTGTTGAGCTCCAGCTCCAGCAGGCGACGGTCCTTGGTGGTACCGATGTTTTCGCGCTGAATAAGCTTCAGGTAGTGAGCGATACGGGACAGCAGGAAGATATAAGGCAGGCGCGCGTTGATGCGGCTGTTAGCCGTGGCATCTGCCGTATCGTACAGCGCCGGTTTTTGTGTGGAGTTGGCCGAGAAGAAACAGGCGTAGTCGCGGTTTTTGTAGTACGACAGCGGGATGAAACCGAGATTGGCGAATTCGAACTCGCGGGTTTCCGGGATCATCACTTCGGACGGGATCTTCACCTGGTTGCCGGTACCCAGATCGTACAAATGGATCGGCAGATCTTTCACTGCGCCACCGGCCTGTGGGCCGCGGATCTGCACGCACCAGCCATTATTAATGAAGCTCTTCACCATGTTGGAGGCAAAAGCAAACGACGCGCTGGTCCAGAGGTATTTCTCGTGGTCCGGCCCTTTCACCTGCTCAACGTAATTGAAGCTGCGTACCGGCACAGTGTCCGGGCCATACGGCAGGCGTCCGAGTACGCGGGGCATTACCAGACCGATATAGCGGGAGTCGTCGGTGTCGCGGAAGGATTTCCATTTGATGTACTCGGCACGATCGAAGTAGTTGCCGATATCTTTAATGGCCGCCACCTCTTCCATCGACTCTTTCAGGAAGAATTTTGGCCCGACAGATCCGATAAACGGCATATGCGCCGCGGCGGAGACTTTTGAGATATTGCGCAGCAACGCCACGTCCTGCGGACTGGCGTCAAATTCGTAAGAGGAAATCACCGAGCCAATCGGCTCACCGCCCGGGGTATCGTATTCAGCAGTGTAGGTGTGCCAATAAAGTCCGCTCTGGATAAGCTCTGGTGCATCCTCAAAGTCCTGACGCAGGTCGTCTTTGGAAACGTCAAGAATTTCTGTTTTCACGTTCTGGCGATAGTCGGTGTTGTCCACCAGCTGTTTCAGGCCGCGCCACAGGGACTCTACCTTCTGGAATTCTTCATGATGCATCACCGCATCCAACTGGCGGCTTATTTGAAAGTCCAGTTCGGCGATATGGTGATCGATCAGCGTTTTGTCGAGCTTTTCCACCTGCTGGCCAGATTTACGGATACAGTCCATAAACACCTGCATGGCGGCAGTGAGGCGCTCGCCTGCAGGGGCATCAGCCAGCGCGGCATCATCCAGAAACGCATTAATATCCCCGATGCTGGACGCCGGGGTGAGGTTAATTTTTTCAAACAGGGAGGCGTAAACGCCCTCTTTTTCCAGTACGGTGGTTTGCCCCTGAGCAGAGCCAGTTTCAGTATTCACAGACATCAGCATATTCCCGGTTAATCCATTAAAAGAGATGCCCGCATTTTATTTCGGGGCAAGCGCACTCATTTCGTCACGTAATTCCTGAGACAGCGCCGGATCCTTGAGAATTTTCTCGAGTTCTTTTCTGAAAGTGGCGTTATCAAGGAGATTGGATTTCAAATCACGTAATAAATTACGCATCGCCAACATGGCGCGAAGTTGAGGAATTTGACGGGCAACCTGTTCTGGCTCGAAATCTTTCATGCTGGAAAACTGCAGTCGGATATTTTCTTCTGAACCCTCACCCGCCAGCGTGTTCTGCACATCCAGGTTAATTTCCGGGTTAAATTCCGAAAGTACACTGTCAAAATTATTTTTATTGACGTTTATCTTCTCACGTTCGGATAACGGCCGGTTTTCTTTGCCATTACTGAAGTCACCCACAGTAAGAAGCTTCAGCGGCAGTTCAACTTTCTTCTGTGCGCCGCCGGTGTGTAGGGCCAGTTTTAAATTTATGCGTGCCTTGGGCACCTCATTCTGAAATGTATCAGCCATAGCAGTCCCTTTTCCTTAAGGAATAGTTATTAAGTAAATCTACATTTGTTCGCCGGGGTCGATATTAGACCAATTAATTAGAATGAATCAACTAACTCGTGGTCCAAAACTAGACTTCCCTCTAACAGATATCGTTAATTCCCCACAATAAGCAATATCAGATAGCAATTATATATTCAGGACTTTAATCATTCGCGCAGGCATAAAGAAGAGATGTCCCTCGCAAATAGCAAGGTACTATTTTTACACTGAATACTTCTCCTTTATTAAATCAATGAGGTTTATAAATGGCGCAGCGAGTTTAATAAAGGAAAATAAAAATCAGAATGGGCGCAGTTATAATTGACTGTTAAATGAAAACTGGCGCTGATGATCGCGCCAGTTCCGGTTACAGCAGAGCCTGTCTTACGCAGGCCCCGTCAATGCTTCTCGATATACATTGTGCGACTGTACGCCACATCTTCCGGGTTGTTGATCGGATAGCCTTTCACCCAGGGTTTGATTAAGCGCCCGTTGGTGTACTGATAGATCGGCGCAATTGGCGCTTTTTCGGCGAGGATTTTCTCCGCCGTATTGTAATCCGCGTTGCGGGCCTTAACGGTGGTCTCCAGCGACGCCTGATTTATCACCTTGTCATACGCCGGATCGTTAAAGCGGGAGATATTACCCGTATGCGTGGAGGTCAGCAGCGAGAGGAACGTCGACGGCTCGTTATAATCCCCCACCCACGAAGCGCGGATCACATCGAAATTACCGGTGTTACGGCTGTCGATATAGGTTTTCCACTCCTGATTTTGCAGCTTCACATCGACGCCAAGATTCTTTTTCCACATTGATGCCACCGCGATAGCGATTTTCTGGTGGTTTTCCGAGGTGTTGTACAGCAGCGTCAGCTTGAGAGGTTTCTGCGCGTTGTATCCTGCCGCCTGCAGCAGCGTTTTGGCCTGCACATTCATCTCTTCCTGACTCATCTGCTCGAAGGGAGATGGCTCAGGGGTAAAGCCTGCGGTGACGTCCGGCGTGAAGTGCCATGCCGGTTTCTCACCGGTGCCCAGCACTTTCTCGGCCATGATCCGCCGGTCGATGGTCATGCTCAGCGCCAGACGCACCCGGGCATCCGCCGTCGGGCCTTTCTGGGTGTTAAAAGCATAATAATAGGTGCCGAGTTGCGGCGGGGTATAGACCTGGCCCGGAATGTCCTTCAGCAGCTTCTGGTAGAGGTTTTTAGGGAATGATTCAGTGATGTCGATATCGTCCGCCAGGTAGCGCTTGGTGGCAGAGGACTCCTGGTTAATCGGGATAAAGGTCACTTTCTGCAGCACCGTTTTGTTGTTATCCCAGTAATGAGTGTTGCGCTCAACAACCAGCTTCTCATTGACCACCCGGTCTTTCAGAATGTATGCCCCATTACCCACCAGCGCACCGGGCCGGGTCCACTCCGCGCTGCTCTCCACGTTGGCTTTTTGTACCGGGTAGAAGGCGAAGCTCGCCGTCAGGTTGGCAAACCACGGCAGCGGTTTATCCAGCTGCACGCGCAGGGTTCTGTTATCCACCGCGGTCACGCCCAGCTTATCCGGCGTAGCCTTGCCATCGATGATGGCCTGCGCGTTGCTGATCCCCGCCAACGCTGCAAACCAGGCGAACGGCGACGTGGTTTTCGGATCCACCAGGCGCTGCCAGCTGTAGACAAAATCCTGTGCGGTGACGGGGGTACCGTCAGACCACCGGGCGCTCTCGCGCAGGGTGAAGGTCCAGGCGCGGTTATCGTTACTCTGCCAGCGGGTGGCAACCCCTGGAACCAGTTCACCCTTTTCGTTCTGATTGACGAGGCCTTCAAACAGATCGCGGATCACCTGAATCTCGGGCAGCCCCACCGCTTTGGCGGGATCCAGCGAGGCCGGTTCATCTTTAATATGACGCACCAGTTCCTGCTTCGGCGCCAGCGTCGTCCCGGAGGGCACATCCGCAGCAAAGGAATAAGAAGAGAAGCCACACAACCACAGGGCAGAACAAATCAACGAAACCGGATGCTTCATGAGATCCCCTTTGAAATGATGGGTAACGAGCAGATGCGTAATTATTTGTTTCAGAACAGGGAAATGCAAACAACTTCCGTCGGAAAGTTGATATCGGCCGGTTTTGCCCCGGCACTGAAACTATTTGATTAACCGTGTGTTTTGCACAACACTGCCAGTAGTATAACTTTGATTCAGGAACATCTATGTCCCTTACTCGCCCAAGAACGGAACGTGGTGCTTTCCCGCCTGGAACCGAACATTATGGCCGCTCGTTCCTCGGCGCGCCCTTGATCTGGTTCCCTGCGCCGCAGGCCGATCGCAACAGCGGCCTGATCATTGCCGGGACCCACGGGGATGAAAACTCATCGATAGTAACCCTCTCCTGCGCCCTGCGCACCCTCGCCCCGGATCTTCGTCGTCACCATGTCATTTTAACCGTCAACCCGGACGGCTGTCAGTTGGGGCTGCGCGCCAACGCCCGCGGCGTGGATTTAAATCGTAACTTCCCGGCGGCCAACTGGCGTGAAGGCGAGACGGTTTACCGCTGGAACAGTGCCGCCCAGGACCGGGATGTGGTATTGCTGACCGGTGACAAACCGGGCTCAGAGCCGGAAACGGAAGCGCTGTGTCACCTGATCCACAAGCTGCATCCGGCCTGGGTGGTGTCATTTCACGATCCGCTGGCCTGCATTGAGGATCCGGCCCATACCGCGCTGGGACGCTGGCTGGCTGATGCGTTTTCGCTGCCACTGGTCACCAGCGTCGGGTATGAAACGCCGGGATCGTTCGGCAGCTGGTGCGCTGATTTAAGCCTGCACTGCATCACCGCCGAGTTCCCGCCGATCTCCTCCGACGAGGCCAGTGAGAAATACCTGAGAGCGATGACCGATCTGCTGCGCTGGGAACCTCAGAGATGAACTACGCCGGTGGTGTAATGCAGCGCCGGTGAGACGTCCACCGCCAGCCAGGTCGGGCCATCCAGATCGGCAAACTGCACCTCGCCCGCCAGGGGTAACGCCGCATTAATGGCGCGTGAGGTGCAGAGCATACAGCCCAGCATCAGCGCAAAACCGTTCTCCCGCGCCTCGGCGGCCAGCGCCAGCGCTTCAGTGATCCCACCCGTTTTATCCAGCTTAAGATTCACCATCTCGTAGCGCCCTTTCAGGGCGGGCAGGCTCGCGCGCGTATGGCAGCTTTCGTCGGCGCAGATGGGCAGCGGGTGAATGAAATTCGACAGCGCGGCATCGTCACCCGCAGGCAAGGGTTGCTCGAGCATGGCAACATCCAGATCCGCCAGCAGCTGGCAGCGCGCGGCCAGCCCTTCGCTGTGCCAGGATTCGTTAGCATCAACGATCAGCGTAGCCTCAGGAACTGCACCGCGAATGGCGACCATCCTTTCGCTGATCAGACGATCGTCCATCTTCACTTTCAGCAGTCGCGCCCCGGCGGCGTACAGGGCTTTGGCGCTGGCGGCCATCTGCGCGGGTTCGCCGATCACCACCGTCTGGGCGGTCACCACCGTTTGCGGCAGCGTCACCCCGGCCAGAGCGGCCAGCGGGATCCCCTGCTGGCGCGCGGCTAAATCCCACAGGGCGCAGTCAACGGCATTGCGCGCCGCACCGGGTGGCAGCAGCGTCTGCAGTGCTTCCCGGCTAAGCCCCTGCTCAAGTTCCGGCCCCAGTGCCATAATCTGCGCCATCACCGAGGCGATACTTTCACCATACCGCGGGTACGGGGTACATTCCCCCACCCCTTTGACACCCTCTTCCTCTATTTCGACTACCACCACGCAGGCCTCGCTCCGGGTTCCCCGGGAGATCACAAACGGCGTATGCAATGGCCAGGCTTCTTCATAAACCTTGAGGGTTCTCATCACTCACTCCTGTATAGCGGCTTCGCGTAAATAGGGTTTGCTGTGTTATTGGCTGATGACATACACTAACGGCGACGTTAACTATATGTAAACAGGAAGATAACTATGTCACAACTCGTTCATTTCCAGGGCAACCCGGTTTCTGTTGCAGGATCCATTCCTCAGACTGGCAGCAAAGCGCAGGCGTTTACGCTCGTGGCAAAAGATCTGTCTGACGTCGTGCTGAGCCAGTTTGCCGGCAAACGTAAAGTACTGAACATTTTCCCAAGCATCGATACCGGCGTATGTGCCGCATCTGTGCGTAAATTCAATCAGCTGGCGACTGAAATGGACAACACCGTTGTGCTGTGCATCTCCGCCGACCTGCCGTTCGCCCAGTCTCGTTTCTGCGGTGCTGAAGGCCTGAGCAACGTCATCACCCTCTCCACCCTGCGTAACCCGGAATTCCTGGAGCAGTACGGTGTGGGCATCGCTGAAGGCGCCCTGAAAGGCCTGGCTGCCCGCGCAGTTGTGGTGATCGACGAAAACGACACCGTCGTGTTCAGCCACCTGGTGAATGAAATCACCACCGAGCCGGACTATGCTGCCGCGCTGGAAGCGCTGAAAGCCTGAGACCAAAAATAAAGCCTCCCTGCGGAGGCTTTTTTCTTTTACTCGTCACCCTTCTTCTGGCTCAGTCCATACTCACGCAGTTTATTGGCAATCGCGGTATGCGATACACCCAGCCGTTTCGCCAGCTTGCGGGTGCTGGGATAGTTGCGGTACAGCTGCGTTAACACCGAGCGTTCGAAGCGGCTGGTAATGTCATCCAGCGACCCTTCCATCGCCTCTTCGCCCACCGCCACCGTACCGGCGTCATAATCTGGCAGCAAAATATCCTGCGGCCGCAGCTCATAGCCTTCAAGCTGGGTCAGCGCGCGATAAATCGCATTCTTCAGCTGACGGATATTTCCCGGCCAGCCGTAACGGGTAAGCACCGTATTCAGATCGGCCGAAAACTTCGGCCGTGGAATGCCCTGTTCGTCGGCAAAGCGCGCCACAAACAGCTCGGTCAGCGGCATGATGTCCTGCGGGCAATCGCGCAGTGGCGGGATATTCAGCGTCAGGACGTTAAGGCGATAATAGAGATCTTCCCGGAAGACACCCTTCTGCACCAGCTCCACCAGGTTCTTCTGGGTGGCGCAGATCACGCGTACATCCACATGCACCTCATGATCTTCCCCCACCCGGCGGAACGTACCGTCGTTAAGGAAACGCAGCAGTTTGGCCTGCATCCGCGGTGACATTTCACCGATCTCATCCAGCAGCACCGAGCCGCCGTTGGCCTGCTCAAAGAAGCCTTTTTTGCCTTCCGGGGCGTGGCCGAACAGCTCGCTTTCGACGGCGTCTTCCGGGATGGAGGCGCAGTTCAGCGCCAGATAAGGTTTAGCCGCACGCGGGCCCGCCTGATGTACCGCATGGGCCAGCAGATCCTTGCCGGTGCCGGTATCGCCGGTAATCAGCAGAGGCGCCGCCAGATTCGCCAGCTTGCGCGCCTGCTCCACCACGTGGCGCATTTTCGGGCTGACGGCGATGATCTGGCTAAAGGCGCCGACATCCTGGCTGGAAAGGTTTTGCAGCTGACGTCCCATGCGCACCGTGGAGCGGAGCATGATCACCGACCCGGTCAGAGTGCGGTCGTCGTTGTCACCCTGCAGGTAGACCGGAGTGATCTCCATCAGGAAATTCTGCCCGTTGATGATCACATGCTCGCTGTGGGTCGAGCGTGGGTTGCTCTCCAGCCAGCGCTGGAAGTTGAAGCCGGGGATCAACTGGGCGGCATTGTGGCTGCTCAGCTTGTCCTGCTCCTGGGCAAACAGCTGACAGCTCGCCAGGTTGGCCCGGTCAATTTTGCCCTTCAGATCCAGGGACAAGAACGGCTCCGGCATCGCTTCCAGCAGTGCGCTCAGAGCCAGATGCTCGCGCTCGGAGGGCATCCACGGCACGGTGCGCACATCCGTAACGCCAGCGATACGGCGGATTTCAGCCATCAAGCTGCTGAATGTATCGAATGCAATTTCGGCAAAGTTCAGGTAAATCTTCCCGATAGGGTCGATCTCAATTCCACGCAGGTCAATGCTACGCAAAACAAGGAGATCGAGTAACTCGCGAGTCAGGCCGAGACGGTCCTTACAAAACACTTCCAGACGCATGGGAAAATCACTCTATAAACAGTAACTCTGAAATGATAAGCCAGATATCGGCGATCGGGAAGAAGGCTGTCAACAAATATTGACAGCCTGTGAAGCGAGAGGCGGAATTATGTGCGAGGCGGAAGGGCTACTGCGGTTTTTTATTGAGCGTTTCTTTCAGCTGGCCGATTAATTCCCGGCGGAAATCGCCCAAACGTGGTTTATCGTCCGCTGTCCACGGTAGAGGACGGCACAACTCCATCGCTTTGATCCCCAGCCGCGCGGTCAGCAATCCGGCGCCAATCCCCTGGGCCGCGCGGGCCGAGAGGCGTGCGGCCAGATCCTGCGACATCCAGTCCATTCCCACTTCGCGCACCACCTCGCTGGCGCCGGCAAAGGCCATATTCAGCAGAACCAGACGGAACAGTCGCAGGCGGCTGTAATAGCCCAGTTCAATGCCGTAGAGGGCGGCGATGCGGTTGATCAGGCGCAGGTTACGCCAGGCAATAAAGGCCATATCCACCAGTGCCAGCGGGCTGACGGCGATCATCAGGGTCGACTCTGCCGCCGAGCGGCTGATCTCCCGACGCGCCTGGCCATCGAGCACCGGCTGAACCAGATGAGCATACAGCGAGACCACTTCCCGGTCGTTCTGCGTTTCGTGGATCGCGGCATACCAGCGCTGGAGCGCCGGGTGAGACTGATCCAGCCCGGCCTGTTTCGCCAGTTTTTCGCAAAACGCCCGTCCGTTACCGGTGCCGTGGCTATTGAGCAGATCCCGGGCTTCGTCACGCTCGTGCGCGCGCTGGCGCAGTCGCCATAAGCGTCGCCATTCGGTAGCAATGGAGCCCACGCCTGCGCCGACGATCAGCGCCCCGGCCGCGCATCCACCCAGCGCCACCCAGTCCTGGGTTTGCCAGGCGTTCATCGCCCACTGTACGCCTTGTCCCACCACCGTGACGCCAGCCAGCAGCAGTCCGGCGCTGACCATTTTGCGCCACAGGCTGCGTTTCGGGCGCAGGGCTGCCTCAACCACGGCTTCGGCCTGTCCCTCTTCAGCGGGAAGCATGTCCGTCACCACCGGGGCAAACTGCTCAGCCTGCGTCGCATCGAAAGTCTGTGACGCCTTGAAGGCCTCTTGCTGTTCCTGCTCCAGTGTCCCGCTGAAATCCATCCGCGGTTTTAAGGGTTCGGTCATCGCAATTTATCTCCAATTAAAAACTCCAGCGCGGCATCGAGACGGATGTGCGGAAGCGGCTGGTCAACGTTCATTGTCTGCGGGCGGAAGGCTTCAAACTGGAAGCCCTGCTTTTGCCAGAACGCCTGGCCGGGCAGCCGGGCGGGAACCTCGCCGGGGTAGACCGTCAGCGGGGCGCCATCGATCAGGCGGTGCCCGCGCAGCGCCGGGATTTTGTCGCCATTGACGTCAATCAATCCGCTCTGGGTGGCCTGCACCGAGGCCAGGCCCAGACAGTCCATGCTGATGCCTTCGAACGCCGCGTTCTGCCAGGCATCCTGCACGAGCTGTTGCAGGAGCGACACCATATTGGCGTGCTGATCCACCGTGACGTGATCCGCCTTGGTGGCGGCGAAGAGCAGTTTGTCGATCACCGGGGAGAACAGGCGACGGAACAGCGTGCGCTGCCCGTAGTGGAAGCTCTGCATCAGTTGGGTGAGGGCCAGACGCATGTCGTTGAAGGCCTGCGGGCCGCTGTTGAGCGGCTGCAGGCAATCCACCAGCACGATCTGGCGGTCGAAGCGTAAGAAGTGGTTGGTGTAGAACCCCTTCACCACTTTTTCGCAGTAGTAGTTGAAACGTTCCCGCAGCATTCCGGCGTTGGTCTGTTTATCTGCCTGGGCAAGCTTAGATTCGCCAACGGCGTCCACATCCGGCCAGGGGAAGAATTGCAGCGCCGGAGCACCGGCCATATCGCCCGGCAGCACGAAGCGGCCCGGCTGGATAAAGTGCAGCCCCTCTTTTTTGCATTGATGCAGATAATCGGTCCAGGCTTCTGAGATGGCCGCCAGCCGGTTTTCATCGGCAGGGGCCAGCGGATCCAGCCCCTCACACAGCGTACGCCAGCGGGCTGACCACTCCGCGCGTTGCCCCTGCAGTAAACCGGTCATCTGTCGCGACCAGCTCAGATAATCCTGGGTCAGCATCGGCAGATCGAGTAGCCATTCACCCGGATAATCGACGATCTCCAGATAGAGGGTGGAGGTCTCTTTAAAGTGACGCAGCAGCGAATCGTTAGAGCGAAAACGCAGCGCCAGACGGATCTCGCTCACCCCACGAGTCGGCGTCGGCCAGGTGGGCGGAGAGCCATACAGCTGGGCCAGCCCTTCATCGTAGGTAAAACGGGGAATGCCAAAATCGCGCTGCGGCACGCGCTTTACGCCCAACAGGCGCTCTTCGCGCACGGCGCTCAGCAGAGGTAAACGCGCCCCGGCGTGCAGGTTAAGGAGTTGATTGACCATTGCCGTTATAAACGCGGTTTTGCCGCTGCGGCTCAGTCCGGTGACCGCCAGGCGTAAATGACGGTCAACCCCACGATTGACCAGAGAATTGAGTTCATTTTTAAGTCGCTTCATCGTCATCCTTCATTGCCTGGAAGCCTGGAATCACTTGCCTCAGAATACAGTAAATTGGGGCAGTTCGTTGATTATCAATTCATAATTATTGCTATTGCCGTTTTTTCTCCAGTAAGATGGCCCTCATTGCCGTCTATCGGAGTGAGTAAGGTGTATGTCACCCACCATCTATGATATTGCGCGCGTTGCTGGCGTATCGAAATCAACCGTGTCCCGGGTTCTGAATAAGCAAACGAATATTTCCCCTGAAGCGCGGGAAAAAGTGCTGAAGGCGATCGAAGAATTAAATTATCAGCCCAATAAAGTGGCCCGCGCCCTGACCTCTTCTGGCTTTGACGCCATTATGGTTATTTCGACCCGCTCTACTAAAACCACCGCCGGCAATCCTTTTTTCTCCGATGTTCTGCATGCCATTACTGCAAAAGCAGAAGAGGAAGAGTTTGACGTCATTTTGCAAACGTCAAAAAGCAGTGAAGACGATCTGCTGAAATGCGTGAACAAAATAAAACAAAAGATGATCAAAGGGATCATTATGTTGAGCTCTCCGGCAGATGAATCCTTTTTCTCAACGCTGGACCCTTATGGCGTACCGGTGGTTGTTATCGGGAAAGTGGAAGGTGAATATCAGAATATCTACTCTGTCGATACCGATAATTTTCACGACAGCGCCACACTGACGGATAATTTTATTAAGAACGGGCGCCGTAACATTGCCTGTCTGCATGCTCCTCTCGATTATCACGTCTCTGTTGATCGTCTGGCGGGTTATAAAGCCAGCCTGGAAAAGCATAATATTGCGATTAACCCGGAGTGGATCATCGATGGGGGATATACCCACGAAAGTGCGCTTGCTGCGGCCCGTGAATTACTGTCGTCAGCCAGGCCGCCGGACGCGGTATTTGCTACTGACAGCATGAAGTTGCTCAGCCTGTATCGCGCAGCGGATGAATTAAAGCTGGTACTCTCTGAACAGGTGGCGGTGGCGGGTTACAGTGACCCGATGCTGTCGCTCATTTTGACCCCTGCACCCGGAGGCTTTGACATCCCAACGCGTAAGCTGGGAGAAGAGAGCTGCGACCTTCTGTTCAAGCGCATCGCAGGTAAACCGGCCCCGCGCAAGGTACTGGTGGATACCCATTTAACGTTCGCCGACGTCGCGCGTTAACACCAGGGGCCATGAGCCCCTGGGGATCCGTCTGTCAGAACGCGTAGTTGACGCCGATACCGGCATAGTGGAAGCGATCGCTGTCGCCTTCGTCATGGTTTTCCCATTCGTAGGCATACTCCAGCGTCATGGATAATCCATTATTGAAATCATAGGCGTACAGCAGGCCCAGGCGGTTAAAGTCGTGCCCTTCCCGCGACGGATCGTCCTGCCAGTCCCAGTTCGACCAGCGGTCAAGGCCCAGTCGGGTATAAGGGGTTAATGTGGTCTGCCCCAGTGCAATGGGCAGATAGGCGCGAACCTCCTGGGTGGAAAACTCACCGTTATTACGCGAACCATCCATATTAAATCCGCGCTCCAGATAATAATTTACTTTCGCAGAGACCGTTTCGTTAATAGCCCAGGTAAACCCGGTTTCTGTTTCAACCCGGCTGTCGGCATACCCCGTTTTCTCCAGATCGTTGGCAAACTGATACAGGGCTAACCAGCCGCCAAAGTGCCAGTCGTCGGTTAATTTAAGATCCCAGTCCGGCTGAACTTTATAGCGCTGCATATTTGCGCTGCCGTCTTTCGCGCCGTGTTCATCTTTAAAGTGATAACCATAATTACGGAACCCGCCGGTCAGGCCCAGCGTAAAGTCATCAGAACGGATAAAGCGATAACGTAATTCGAACTCAGGCCGATCGAACCAGGTGCCACGCGTCATGCTGCTGTAATCAACGGGCCCTTCCTGATACATGGCAAGCGAGAGCGTCCAGGCGTCCCATGTGGCATTAAACCAGACGGAAGGTTCATATAATCCATCTTTATCGTCACCCTGCCCTTCGACGTTTTCAATTTCATACATGGCTCCAATATTAAATTCCCACTGTTTAGCTGTTTCGGTTGCTTGCGCGCAGCCGATCCCTGCGCACAGAACGAGCGCAGCACGTCTTAGTAGAGTACTCATTAAAATAGTCCTTTATCATTTACACACAAAAAAGCCGGAAATGAATATTCCCGGCGAAGACCTTTCTTATCTAATAGCCGCTTCAGTTTCAGCGTCGAAGAAATGGCACTTATTCATATCGAACTGGATGCCGATATTATCTCCGGCGGCATAGTCATTTGCCGCACCAGCGCGGACCACCAGTTCATGTCCGCCCACGGTGGCATAGAGCATAAACTCCGCGCCCGTCAGCTCCGCAACGCTGACTTTTGCCGTAATATCCTCACCAGCGTTTTGAAGCGTGAAAATATCTTCTGGCCGAATGCCAAAGACCACGGCTTTGCGCTGGTATCCCAGCGCATTGAGTCTGGCGAGCCGGTCCGCAGGGATCGCCAGCCGCAGCGTTTCGGTCACGAAATAGCGGTCGTCTATCGCCCCGCGAATAAAATTCATTGCTGGCGAACCGATAAAGCCTGCCACAAACATATTGGCCGGTTCGTTATAGACCTGCTTCGGCGCCCCCACCTGCTGAATGATACCGTCCTTGAGGATCACGATACGGGTCGCCATGGTCATGGCTTCGGTCTGATCGTGGGTAACATAGATCATGGTAGTGTTGAGCTTCTGGTGCAGCTTGCTGATTTCGGCGCGCATCTGTACGCGAAGCTTGGCGTCGAGGTTTGAGAGCGGTTCATCCATCAGGAACACCCCCGCTTCGCGTACGATCGCCCTGCCGAGCGCCACACGCTGGCGCTGGCCGCCGGATAACGCCCCAGGCTTACGCGTGAGGTAGTCGCGCAGGCCCAGGATCTGCGCCGCCCAGCTAACCCGCTCTTCAATCACCGCGGGCGCGATTTTCTGCATCTTCAGGCCAAAGGCCATGTTGTCGTACACCGTCATATGCGGATAGAGCGCATAGTTCTGGAAGACCATCGCGATGTCACGCGACTTGGCCGGGACGTCATTCATGCAGACGCCGTCGATCACCAGTTCACCGGCGCTGATCTCCTCCAGACCGGCAATCATGCGCAGCGTGGTCGATTTACCGCACCCCGACGGCCCAACGAAGACAATGAACTCTTTGTCCTCAATCTCGAGGTTAAAATCCTTCACCACGTGGACCTGGTTATCGTAGATTTTCTGAATGTGTTTCAGAGAGAGTTGAGCCATTGTTAGTTCCTTATCAATACCGGCCGGGATGCCCAGAAATCGGTCAGGCATTTCCAGGTCAGTTCCCGCGTTGAATGAAGTTGTAGTCCCGCCTGCTCCAGGCCCGAGCCAATCCCCACCGACAACATGCCCGCCGCGTTGATTGCCTCAACGCCTGCTGCAGCATCTTCTATCCCGATGGCGCTTTCAGGGCGTACCTTCAGCCCGGCACAGGCCGCGAGGAAGATCTCCGGGTCGGGTTTTGAGCAGGCAATACGGGACGCATCGGCGCAAAAATCAAACGCCTTGTGTACCCCCAGCGCCTGCACTATTCGTGGGGCATTAAGGGAAACCGAGGTCAGCCCAATCTTGACCTTCGCGGCGCGGATCTCCGCCAGCACCTCGCGGATTCCCGGCAGGAGTGACGCTTGCGTCAGCGATGCCAGCGACCGGACATAGAGATCGTTTTTCTTCCCGGCCAAGGCCAGACGCTGCTTATCACTAAACGCCCCGGCTTTCCCGCCGTGTTGCAGGATCCGCTGCAGGGAGTCCATGCGGCTGATCCCCTTCAGGTGTTCGTTAAAGTTTTCGTCAAAGGTGATGCCGATCTCCTGCGCCACGGCTCGCCAGGCAAGGAAATGCAGATGCGCGGTATCGGTGATCACCCCGTCCAAATCAAACACAACGGCGTCAGGCGTCATGGCTTCCCTCCGTGGTAGCGGTCCCAGTATCAGGCGTTATAAAATCCTTCTGCGGCCAGACTTGCCGACCTGAAGTCATAAGGGTTTTACCCCACAGCGTTAAGGTGACGGGAGCCGAGGTTTCGATGGTTAACACCGCATTCTCAAGGGTGAAATGCATGCGCGCATTTCGCCACCGTAACGGGAACGTGAGCTTTTGCCAGTGGGCGGGGATGCGCGGGGCAAGGTGCAGTTCCCCTTCCACGATCTGCAATCCGGCAAACCCCTGAATCACGCCGGACCAGATTGCGCCGGTGGCGGCAGCGTGGATGCCGTCATCACTGCTGTGCGGATCATCCCCCAGATCGATGGCGATACCGTCACGCCAGAAGGCGTATGCCCCTTCCGTGTCGCCGCAGCGGGCGGTCACAATCCCGTGGATAGCCTTGCTCAGGGAAGAGTCGTGGATGGTGCGCGGCTCGTAGAACGCCAGATTGGCGGCGCACTGCTGCGGCGTAAACCGTTCCGGTAACAGGTAATTGAGCATCACCACATCCGCCTGCTTCAGGATCTGCATCTCATTCACTTCCGCCCGGGAGTAATCGAGCAGGATGGTCTGTTTGCCCGCCTGCGCTTTGTAGCGACTCAGATCGATAACCGGTTTCGCCAGGAAGCTGTCATCCTGCGGGATCACCCCGTCGGGTCTGGCCTCCGGCAGCCATAAGCGTTCCAGGAAACGGCTGGCATTTTGCGTAAAACACGCATCTTCACGGTTAAACCTCGCCATAAACTCACATGCGCTGGCGACATTGTGCCAGGCCAGATAGTTGGTATAGGCGTTGTTATTCACATGTTCTGTGTATTCATCCGGCCCGATCACGTCATGGATCTCGAGACGACCGTTAACCTCGGTGGCGCGCCCCATCCAGAACGTCGCGGTTTCCATCAGCAGCTTCAGGCCTTCATTGCGCATAAAGTCATCATCGTGCGTCGCCTGCCAGTAGGCGACGACGGCCCAGGCAATGTCCGCCACAATGTGGTGTTCAGCCAGCGCAGAGGCCACTTTCTGTCGCGTCCCGGTGCGGATGTTGATCGCCGCAAACTCCGGCGTCTCTTCCTGACCGCTGGCGGCGCTTTCCCATGGGAACAGCGCGCCTGGCCAGCCATTACGGCGGGCCTTTTCTCGCGCCCCCGGGAGGTTGAGCCAGCGATAACGCAGCAGGCTGCGGGCAATCTGAGGCCGGGTAAAGAGATGGAAAGGCAGCAGGAAAATTTCCGTATCCCAGAAAACGTGTCCTTTATACCCTTCCCCGGAGAGCCCTTTAGCCCCGATGCTGCTGCGTTCGTCATGGGCTGGCGTCATGGCCGTCAGATGCCAGACGGCGTAATCCAGCGCGATTTGGTCCTGAGGTTCCGTTGAAGCCACTTCCACCCGCCCGTCACGCCAGATTTTTTCCCAGGCGTCGGCAGAACTTTTCAGCAAGGCGGCGTAGCCTTTCACCGCACAGACTTTCAGCTCTGCCAGCGCATTCCGGGCGAAAGCCTCCTGTGAAAGGGTTTTGTCCCTGCGGTGTGCGACCCACACCAGCTTCTCCAGCGTGACAGTGTCACCCTGCGGGATCCTGAATGCCTGGTGGGCCGTAATACGACGATTTTTTGCGGTAAAACAGCTGTCGCTCTGCGTCGACAGGCAGCAGTATGCCGACATCACCACCTCTGCGGCGTGGTCCTGCGTCTCATATACTCCCTGCAGGTAATGCTGGTCGAAGACTCTGACCGACATCTCATCCAGATGCTGCCTGCCGGTATTGGTTTGGGTCGCGTCGATGCCGGTCTTCAACACCACCTGCGAAGCGTCATCTACCGGCGTAATGGAGAGCTGCATTGCCACCAGCGGGAGTTGAGCCAGCGAAACAAACCGACGGCTCTCCAGCCGGTAGCGTTTCCCTCCCGGCGAGCGCCAGAGGACGCTGCGACGCAGTTCCCCGTTGGCGAAAGCCAGTTCTCGCTGCCAGCTCAGGATCTCCCCTGCTAGCAGGGTAAAATTCTCGCCATCGAGCTCAATATCAATACCGACCACATCAGGCAGATTGACCAGCTCGTTGGTCTCGTTGCAGCCTGCGCGATGATAGAGACCGGCAAGATACATACCGCGCGTTTGCCGGGTGTAATCTTCTTCATGCGTGGCGCGAACGCCCATGTAGCCATTACCGCCAGCCATAATGGATGCGTATTTATTCAGGCTATGCGGGCAGAAGCCCGGATCGGTTAATACAGACAGGTTCAGCATAAGGTCACGCTTTCCCCTGTTTCCGCCGCTTGATATAGCGCGGCGACCAGCTGCTGGATCACCAGCCCCTGCTCCGCATCGGCGATCATCACCGGCTCGCCGAACAGATGGCGAACAAAAGCATCCATACTGCGCAGATGCCGCTGATCGTCCGCCTCTTCACGCTGCGCGATTGTCTGTAATACCCCTGCTTCGTCGTGATAAATATGGGCCGGGAACAGCGTTGCCCCGGCCTTTTCACCGCAGAAGGAGACATTCAAGATCGACTGCTCGCGGATATTCAGCGCAAAGGAGGTGTCCAGCCGCAGAACGCCGCCATTGCAGAACTCAATCGTCCCGAACAGGGCATCTTCAACCGTAAACTGAGCGGGATCCCACTCGCCGAACTGCCCCCGGTTTTTACGATTTCCCAGCTTCTGAAAGCTGTGCGCCGTCACCCGTTTTACCGCCGGGAACCCCAGCACATACATCGCGGCATCCAGCATATGAATGCCGATATCAATCAAGGGTCCGCCGCCCTGCAGGGATTTGTTGGTAAACACGCCCCACCCCGGCACACCGCAGCGGCGCAGCGCCTGGGCCGTTGTGAAATAGATCTCCCCGAAGGTGCCGCTCTGCACGGCCTCACGCAGCAGTTGTGTATCCTGAGCAAAACGGTGGTGAAAATCATAGGCCAGCACTTTCCCCGCCCTGCGGGCCGCGAGACGCATCTCATCGGCCTGCTGTGGCGTCATGGCGGGCGGTTTTTCACACATCACATGGCACCCGGCCGCCAGGGCCGCTATGACATGTTCATAATGAAAGCGGTTGGGCGAACAGACGCTCACCACTTCCGGCTTGACCGTTTCCAGCATCTCGTGCGCGTCCTGCCATGCCGACGGGATAGCATGACGTTCCGCAAACGCCTGAGCCTGTTCCAGGCGGCTGTCCATGACAGCCACCATCTGAACATCACTGCGCGTGGCGTAATACGAGGCATGCACTTTGTCTGCAACCTGCCCGGCGCCGATGATGGCGACGCGCAGAGGCAAAGCTGTTGAAGCACTTATCACGCTCGTCATCCTTAGCATTCACGCAAATAAGTGAGGGAGTCCTGGTAAGCCTGCGCAGGATCGTCAGCACGAACGCGACACTCGTACACCACGTAGCCCTGATAATTGTCGGCACGCAGTTGATCGAACAGAGTGGCGAAATCCAGGCTGCCGCTGCCCGGTTGATAACGGTGGTTATCGGCAATATGCACGTGCCCAAGCAGATCCCGGTTGTGATGCAGCGCCTCCGTCAACGAATCTTCTTCGATGTTCATATGATAGAAATCGCCGATGATCTGCACCTGCTTCAGGGCGTTCTCTTTGATATAGCGGCGCGCATCCGCCAGGGTGTTGATCATATGATCCTGATAGCGGTTCAGCGGCTCCAGGTAGACGGTAGTCCCGGTACGCGCCGCCACCTCATCCAGCCAGCGCAGCGAGGCGCTCACCGCGTTGCGGTCACCGTCGAGGCTGCGCGGGGAGGTCATCGGCGGCAGGCGGAAGGTAAACATCCCCCAGGCGGCAGGAACGATAATGCCCTTTCCTCCGACCTCAGCCAGCGCTTCAAGAATGCGTTCAATCTGATGTAACCCGTTCAGGCGACGCTCTTCGATGAAGTCACCGATCCAGCCGTCGTAGCCGCCGCAGGCGGTGGTCACCGGTAAGCCAGTGGCTTTAATGGCGGCTTTCACCTCATCCAGATTCTCCACCAGCAACTTGCCGTCGATCTCATAGCCGTCAAACCCCATGGCTTTGATGAACCTGAATTTCTCCAGGATGTTGGTCGGAAAAAAGGCCTGATTTTGCGTTGCGATTTTCATTGTGTGCTCTCCTTAGCTCAGAAAGTGACGCCCATTTTGATGCTCAGTTCCGGGTGCTGATCGACATACTGCATATAGCTTTCAGCGCTGGTGGTGAAGGTCACTACCGGGTCGATCAGATCCTCACAGTTGAGATATCCGTTCATCAGCAATTCCCAGCAGGTCTCTTCGATCCGCTTGCGATCCCAGCGCGGGTAATCCGGATTAGGCTCGCTACAGGCGCGGGAGAAGACAATTTTCGCGTTGTTAAAATGCGCCTCACGTCCGAGATTAAAGCCCTCTGCGAAGGGTTTCGCGAAGGCAACGTAAGAGATCGTTCCGCCGTAGGCCAGCCCGCGCAGGGCGGATTGCAGCGCATCGGCAAAGCCGCTGGTTTCGATGATGACGTCCGCGCCCTGCTTACCGGTCAGCTTTTTGATTTCCAGACCGACATCTGTCCCGATCGGATTGAGGCAATGGTCCGCCCCATGGCGGCGGGCAATCTCGCAGCGGTGTTCGATAGGATCGACGCCGATAACAATTGATGCTCCGGCTTTTTTCGCCAGCTGAATGGCTATCTGACCAATCGCCCCCAGCCCGACTACCACCACGAAATCCCCGACCCGCACGTTGGCATCCCGTACGCCGCTCATGGCGAACTGCGCCGGGTCATAGCAGACGGCATTTTTCCACGACGCGCCCTGCGGCATTTTGCGCAGCTTGTAGTTATTGACGGCATTAACAATCACCGTTTCCTGCAGCGGCCCGTAGCAGCAGACGCTCTCGCCAACTTGGTAATCCGTCACGTCAGTGCCGCACTCGATGATGTCGCCGACGATCATATTCCCCAGCTGGAATTTGCCGAATTCGATCCCACGAGCCGTACCCTCTTCACGCGGGGTAAACATCTGCCACTCCGGGTTAAACTCTTCATCGATAAACGGACTCGCCGCCCGGAAATCCACCACCTCGGTACCGTGTTTCGGTGCGCCAAAGCGGGCGCGAATCTTCACTTCGTGAACGGCAACCGGACGATCTTCATACTCCACCAGCGCCGCCACGCGGGGCGCTGTCGCAACTAACTTCTTCATGACTGACTCCTTGTTAAAATCGGCCGCCTCAGCCCTTTACGCCCCCGGCGGTCAAACCACTTTTAATAAAACGTTCTGACAGCGCGTACATGATCACCACCGGAAGTGCCGTCACCAGCGAGGCGGCCATCATGCGACCCCAGATGTAATCCGGCGTGCTGAAGAGCGTGTTAAGCCCTACCGGCAAGGTGAAGTTGCTGGCACTGGACAGGAAAATAGAGGCGAACAGATAGTCGTTCCACGCCACCATAAAGCAGTAGACGAAGACCGACACCAGCCCGGAAATCGCCAGCGGCACGGTAATGCGAAAGATGATCTGCAGGCGGTTGAGGCCGTCCATCATCGCGGCCTCTTCGATCTCGTCCGGGATGGTGTCGAAATAGCTGCGCAGCATAAATACCGCCGTCGGCAGCGTCTGGGTCACCATGGTGATAATCAGCGCCAGCTCGGTGTCATAAATTCCGAGTGCAGTGATGATTTTGAACAGCGGTACCACCAGCAAAATCCCGGAGAACATATAGACGGTGTAGAAGCTGGCATTGATCGTCGCCCGCCCTTTAAACCGCAGTTTAGAGAGGGCATACGCCCCCAGCGTGCCGAGAAATACGGCGATCACCGATGAGGTCAGCGACACCACCATGCTGTTTCTGAAGTAGTCCACAAACGGGAAGATCAGCGGGTTGAAGATGTCGACGTAATGCTGCAGGGTCCACGCCTGCGGCAAAATGGTCGGGTGCAGCGATATCGCCTCTTTCGCGCTCTTAAACGACGTCATTAACATCACGAAGAACGGGAACAGCGTGATAATCAGGAACACCGCCAGCCCCAGATAAAAACCGAGCCGGCCCAGCAGGCGTTTATTTGTTGCCATTGAGGTTTACCCTTTTTCTGGTCAGCAGAATGACGGCAAAGATAATTACGAACAGCACCACCGAGATCGCCGCGGCTTTACCGAGGTCGTTAAAGGCAAAGGCGGTTTTGTAGAGATAGACGCCCAAAATATCGACCTTGGTGGTCAGCAGATACACGTCGGCAAACATGTAGAACATCCAGATAGTGCGCAGCGTGATGACCGTGGCCAACACCGGCATAATCGCGGGCAGCGTGACGATGCGAAAACGCTGCCAGGCATTGGCCCCGTCCATTTCTGCCGCTTCGTACAATGACTTATCGATGGTTTGCAGAATGGCCAGAAACGAAATGAACGCATACGGGAAGTAGCGCCAGATGGCGAACAGCACCACCAGTACAAAACTGCTGCCGGGGTTGTCGAACCACAGCGGGGCCTGATCGTATAGATGCAGCAGATCCACACCCAGTTAGTTCACAATCCCGTAGCCGTTGTTGAACATATACTTCCAGGCAAAGACCAGCGATATCGACGGGGTGACGTAGGACAAAATCACCAGGGAGCGCGCCGTTTTACGCAGGCGAAATTCCCGGTTAAAGAAGACGGCGACCGCCAGCCCTAACCCCGTGCTGCCCATCACCACCAGCGCGGTGTACCAGAACGTCATCCACAGGGAGTGCCAGAACGCGGCATCACTCAAAATGCGAATGTAGTTATCCAGCCCCACAAACACCGCATCGATGCGCGGATTGAGCGGCAAGCGTAAAAAACTGATTTCAATGTTGGATATCATCGGCCAGGCCACCAGGCCCCCCAGCAAAATCAGGCTGGGGGCCAACAGCAGTATGGCGAAAGGCATATCTGAACGACCAGAAAACAACGTTTTCATAATTCCCTTCCGCAGTGCGCCCCTATCGTTGTGTGATCAGGTCAGTCAGTCGCTTCTGGCTGCTGCTTAACGTCGCGTTGAGGTCCTGTTGACCCACGGTGACGTTATGCACCATAGAACTGATAATGCCGGACCCGGTGACGTCACCCATGCGGGTAAAGTTTTTGTCACCCACGGCACCAAACACCTGCACATTAGGGAACTGGGCGATCAGCTCATAAGGGAGATGCCCAAAGGCTTTAATCACATCGTTGTTTTTCCAGGTTTCGGTCCCGACCACCAGCTTGTTAACCGGCAGCGCCGCACCCGGCGACATCATCACCCAGTCGGTTGCGTTTTGAGCCTGCTCCATCCAGGTGACAAATTTCTCTGCTGCTTTGGTCTCCTCTTCGCTCTGGCCAGAGGTGATGGTCAGGGAGGTCACCATGCCGTAGACCGCAGAGGATTTTTCCGTCGGGACGACAAATCCCAGGTTGGCAGGGTTTCCGTCTTTGAACACCGCCGGGAGTATGTAGGTGGAGTAAACGGCCATCGGCGCGGAGCCGTTCATAAAGGCGTCTTTGATCTCCATGACGTCGTTGGACCCCGGCATGGTGGTGGCCGCCAGCCCTTTATAAAATGCCAGCGCTTTCGCCATTTCAGGGGTATCGATCTCAATATCGCCTTTCGCATCAAAGACATTCGCGCCACCCGAGAGGGCAAACTGCGAGAATGCCTGCTCTGTCATCACGCTTTCCGCTGTGGGTAACGCAATGCCGTAATGTTTGTTGGCTGGGTCGTTGAGCCTCTGGCTGGCATTCAGCAATTGATCCCAGTTGCGTGGCTCCTCAAGGCCCGCAGCGGCGAGAACGTCTTTGTGGTACCAGACGCCGGACAGCCAGGCGCTGATGGGTACCCCGGTCCACGCCGCGCCGTCTTCCGTACGCACCACGCGCAGAATGCCGTCATAGAAGGTCTCTTCCCCTACGGCATTAATGGCGTCGCTGATAGCAGCGCGATCCAGCAGTTGCTCCTTGTCCATGACTTTTGCATAGTCGTGGCTCACCTCTATCACTTCCGGCAGGGCACCGGTTCGCGCCAGAGTAATGACCTTGGTGTTGTAGGCGTCCTCTTCCACCGGCACCTGTTTTACCGTGATGCCAGGATTCTCTTTCTCGAATTTCTCAATCAGACGAGTAATCACCGCCTGGCGCTCCTGTTCCACCGAGGAGTGCATAAACTCGATGGTGACCTGAGACTTTTTATCGTCCTTACAGCCTGTCAACAGGGCGCACGAAACCAGTGCTGAGATCAGCACAATTTTGGGTATCTTCATTGTTAGGGTCCTTTTTAGTGTTCTTTAATCCACATTACCTGCCATGGATTCAGGGACAGATCCGTACCGCGAATATCCTGGTGTGAAATCAGGTCCGTACCGGATAAATCTTCCGAATAAACAGACTGAATACGATCGCTAAAATTAAATAATGCCGTTATCCGCTCACCCTTATCGGCAACACGAGTAATTTTAAGAATAAGTTCCCCTGATGTTTCAAATAAAGCCTGACTGTCAGGATGAAATGCTTTTTCTGCGCGACGAAGGGCAATCAGATCGCTTAATTGATGATAAATCTTATGGCGAAGGCTACGTTTATTTTCCAGTTCCGCATCAATCTGCCCGGCAGGGTATTTCTTACGATTAATCGCACGATTATAGCCAAGACGTTTAACCCCTTCATAATCGTTACCTGAACCCAGGATGCTTTGAATATAGATCGCCGGCACACCCGGGAAAGTTAATAGCACCGCATGGGCCAGAATAAAGCGCGCAATGCGTTTATCCTCTGCAGCGTCTTTTGAACTTAATGCATCGAGATAGGTTACGTTGATTTCATACGGGCTTCGCGTACCGTCAGGATTATTTTTCCAGTTGACCAGCGCCCCTTCCTGCTGGAGTTTCTCTACCAGGGAGAGGATCTCTGGCTCGGGTAAAATACCCCGCAACGGATTAAGGCCGATGCCATCGTGAGAAGCTAAAAAGTTAAACCAGGTGGTCTTGACTGAAGGCAGATTCAGCGTCGTCGCCCACTGACAGAGGGCGCGGACATCCTGACGATGGATAGCATGCAGCACAAGCGGAGGTAATGAGAACTGATATACCATCTGCGCCTCATTTTGCCCGTCGCCAAAATAGGAAACGTTATCTTTATGGGGAACATTGGTCTCGGTGATCAGCACCGTGCCAGGCGCGACCGCATCAGTAATGGCGCGGAAGAGCTGGATAAGGCGGTGAGTCTGCTCAAGATGGATGCAGGTGGTTCCGGGGATCTTCCACATAAAGCCAACCGCATCCAGGCGGATATAACGGGCCCCTTCCGCCAGGTAATGCAGGAGCACGTCCACCATGGCAATCAACACCTCTGGCGAGGCGAAATTGAGATCGACCTGGTCCTCGCTGAAGGTGGTCCACAGATGGCGTACGCTGCCATCCTCCAGCGTAAATGGTGTCAGGAGCGGTAATGCCCGCGGGCGCGTCACGGCGGATAAATCGGTTCCAGGTGCGACAGAAATAAAGAAATCTTCATAGCCTGGGGCTTGTTTAAGGTAATTAGCAAACCACTGGCTTTTGGCTGACATATGGTTGCAAACAAAATCAAACATCAGACCGGTCGACTGTTTTAAATCGGCAATATCCTGCCACGTGCCTGTTTCAGGCGCGACCTGGTGATAATCAATAACGGAAAATCCATCGTCAGATGACCATGGATAAAAAGGCAAGAGATGGACATGAGAAAAAGAGCGTGCAAGCCACCTATTATAAAAGCGCGTAAAAACGGGCAGCGCCTTCTCCCCTTTCGCAAAAAATTGATCGGCATAGGTAATCAGGACGATATCTTTTTCATCCCATCCTGGCTTACGCCTCTCGTTAATACGAGAAGCCCCCCGGCTGATGTTTTCTGACAACATCTCAAGATGGCGTTCAGAAAACGTTTTCCCGTAAATAAGATTGATTAAATTTTTAATTTTGTCGTTCACATTATTTTCCATGGTAGCGGTCCCACGAAGGGCAATCTACTCCCATGGTAAATATCTGTCAACGGACCAGGCGGCAGAAAAACGCGATCATAAAGGCGCGCAGATCGTTAATGTGAACTGACGCAAAGAAAGGATGAAATAAGAAGAAACGTCGCCAGCCCTGTTCATTGCGAAAAGGGCTGGTGCGGTGAGGAATTAGCGGGAGAAGTATCGGCGTGAGACGCGGTTAGCCACTTTTTTCAGCATCGGCTCCAGCGCCACCGCAAGCAGCATCCGGACGGGTTTACGGGCGACAGATTTAATGGCCCACCCGGCCACGCCTGCAGGGCCGTAACGCAGTGCGGTAAGTAAAACCAGCTTCCCTGCGAATTTCAGGCCCGGCTTAACGCGATGTCCGGCCTGTTGCCAGCGTTGATTCATATGAAATCTCTCCGTTAAAGCTGACGAAAACGGCTTCGCAGCGAGAAGGTATCAGAGGTGACATACCGCTCCATCTCGCGCAGGCGTTGTTCACCTGCCGACAGTTGGGCATCCACCGTATCCAGCAGTTCACTGCTGGTGGGGGCATTTTCATCGCCCATCGCACCGTCCGGCATCGGATCCAGCACGAAGGATAAAATGATATAGGCCACCAGAGTAATAAACGCCAGGCCAAAGAAAATGGAGAGCACCGTCACCACGCGCACCAGCTTTACCGGCACGTCGAGGTAGTGCGCCAGCCCGGCACAGACGCCGCGCACCATCCCCTGCTGGGGGATACGCCACAATTTTTTATTCAGGTTTAGTCCGGCCATTAGCGATCCCTCCAGTTCGGATGTTCCGCATCCAGGATTGCTTCCAGCGCCTGAATACGTTCACGCATTTTATTCGCGTCCTGGGTTAACTGCGCCAGACGCTGTTGTTCGCTTTGCGACAGCTCGCTTCGGGAAGAACGGTTGCTGTAATGCAGCCACAACCAAATCGGCAACACAAACAGCACGAAAATGGTCAGCGGAATGGCAAGAAAAAGCGCGCTCATGTCTACTCCTTGTCTTACGATGAGTGGCGGCGCCAGCTGGCGCCGCAGATATTATTATTGATTGTCTTGTTTCATTCTGGCTTTCAGCGCGGCCAGTTGCTCGCCGATTTCATCATCCGCTTTCAGATCGGCAAACTGCTGATCCAGCGTCTTCTGTTTGCCAAAGCTGTGGCTTTCCGCTTCGGCTTCCATCTGATCGATACGGCGCTCAAATGACTCGAAACGGGCCATAGCTTCATCAATCTTGCCGCTGTCGAGCTGACGACGCACGTCGCGGGAAGAATTTGCCGCCTGATGGCGCAGCGTCAGCGCCTGCTGACGGGCACGGGTTTCGCTCAGCTTGTTCTCAAGCTCGGCAATCTCTTTTTTCATGCGGGTGAGGGTTTCATCCACCAGCGTCACTTCCTGCTCCAGCGTAGCGACGATATCGGTCAGCTTCTGCTTTTCAATCAGCGCGGAACGGGCCAGATCGTCTTTATCTTTACGCAGCGCCAGTTCGGCTTTTTCCTGCCATTCGTTCTGCTGGGCGGTCGCCTGCTCAATGCGGCGCGAAAGCTGTTTCTTCTCGGCCAGCGCACGGGCGGAGTTTGAACGCACTTCGACCAGCGTATCTTCCATCTCCTGAATCATCAGGCGAACCAGCTTCTGTGGATCTTCCGCTTTTTCCAGCAGCGAGTTGATGTTGGCGTTCACGATGTCGGCAAAACGAGAAAAAATACCCATAATTGAATCCTCATAGTTCTGTTATCGGGCTAAGCCCTGCTGTTTAGCTAATACAAATCCCGTGCCAAGTTTTTATCTTATTGATTTTACGCAAGGTGATTGCTTTTTCGCCCATTCCACCCTACTCTCGCTTAGTGAATCACACCAATAAGTGGTTAATTTCATCATGGCTGAATTTAAAGATACATTATTGGGGGAAGCCAACAGCTTCCTCGAAGTGCTGGAGCAGGTTTCGCGCCTGGCCCCGCTGAATAAACCGGTGCTGATCATCGGAGAGCGCGGCACCGGGAAAGAGCTGATAGCCAACCGTCTGCACTATTTATCCGGGCGCTGGGATGGCCCTTTTATCTCCCTGAACTGTGCCGCGCTGAACGAAAACCTGCTCGATACCGAGCTGTTCGGTCATGAGGCGGGCGCCTTTACCGGGGCCCAGCGGCGTCATCCCGGGCGTTTCGAGCGCGCCGACGGTGGGACGTTGTTCCTGGATGAGCTCGCCACCGCCCCGATGCTGGTGCAGGAAAAGCTGCTGCGCGTCATTGAGTATGGCGAGCTCGAGCGCGTGGGCGGCAGCCAGCCATTACAGGTGAATGTGCGACTGGTCTGCGCCACCAACGCCAACCTGCCGGAGATGGTCGAGCAGGAGCGTTTTCGCGCCGACCTGCTGGACAGGCTGGCCTTTGACGTTGTCAACCTGCCCCCGCTGCGCGAGCGGCGCAGCGATATCATGCTGCTGGCGGAACAATTTGCCATCCAGATGTGCCGCGAACTGGGCCTGCCGCTGTTCCCCGGCTTTAGCCAGCACGCCCGCGAAACCCTGCTCGATTACCGCTGGCCCGGTAATATCCGCGAGCTGAAAAACGTGGTTGAGCGCTCCGTCTATCGCCATGGCAGCAGCGAAACCGAGCTGGATGAGATTGTGATCGATCCTTTCCATCGCCCCACACAGTCGCCTGTCGATAAACCCCGCAACGCCGCTTCCCCCACCCTGCCGCTGGATTTACGTCAGTTCCAGCAGGCGCAGGAAAAGCAGCTGCTGGAGCTGAGTCTGCGGGAGGCAAAGTTTAATCAGAAACGGGCGGCTGAACTGCTGGGGCTGACCTACCATCAATTGCGGGCATTGCTCAAAAAGCATCAGATGCGCTGACAATATCAGCACTTATCCGCAGACATTTTTACGAAGCAGGTGTAAGTGCGATACACTTTGCAGATCGTCACTAAAAACCTTAAAAATTATGCGTCTGGTTTTCTCGTCCCTGATTGCGCTCGGTCTGTTAAGTAGCCAGGCTTTTGCTGCGCCCATGCCTGCAGATCGCGCCGATATTCGCGACAGCGGCTTTGTCTACTGCGTCAGTGGGCAGGTCAACACCTTCAACCCGCAAAAAGCGAGCAGCGGCCTGATCGTCGATACCCTCGCCGCGCAGCTGTATGATCGGCTGCTGGATGTCGATCCCTATACCTACCGCCTGGTGCCGGAGCTGGCCGAAAGCTGGGAGGTCCTGGACAACGGCGCGACCTACCGTTTTCGGCTGCGCGACGATGTGAACTTTCAGACCACGCCGTGGTTCAAACCCACCCGTAAACTGAATGCGGATGACGTGGTCTTCACCTTCCAGCGCATTTTTAACCGCGACCATGCGTGGCACTACGTCAACGGCGGCAGTTTCCCTTACTTCGACAGCCTGCAATTTGCCGATACGGTAAAGAACGTGCGCAAGCTGGATAACCGCACCGTCGAGTTCACCCTCGCCCGCCCGGATGCCTCTTTCCTCTGGCATCTGGCGACGCATTACGCCTCGGTCATGTCCTCGGAGTACGCCACCCAGCTGACCCTGAAGGATAAACAGGAGCTGATGGATCGCCAGCCGGTGGGCACCGGGCCGTTCCAGATCGCGGAGTATCGCGCCGGGCAGTATGTGCGTCTGCAGCGCCACGAAAAATTCTGGCGCGGCAAACCGCTGATGCCCCAGGTGGTGGTGGATTTAGGATCGGGCGGAACGGGTCGCCTGTCGAAGTTGCTCACCGGTGAATGCGATGTGCTGGCCTGGCCCGCCGCCAGCCAGCTGACCATCCTGCGCGACGACCCGCGTCTGCGCCTGACCCTGCGTCCGGGCATGAACATCGCCTATCTGGCGTTTAATACCAATAAGCCGCCGCTGAATAACCCGGCGGTGCGGCACGCCCTCGCGCTGGCGATCAATAACCAGCGTCTGATGCAGTCCATTTATTACGGTACCGCAGAAACCGCCGCCTCCATCCTGCCCCGCGCCTCGTGGGCTTACGATAGCGAGGCTAAAATTACCGAATACAATCCGGATAAATCCCGCGAACAGCTTAAGGCGCTGGGGGCGGATAACCTCACCCTGCAGCTGTGGGTGCCCACCAGCTCTCAGGCCTGGAACCCCAGCCCGCTGAAGACCGCCGAGCTGCTGCAGGCCGACCTCGCCCAGGTGGGTGTCACGGTGGTGATCGTTCCGGTGGAAGGCCGTTTTCAGGAGGCGCGCCTGATGGACATGAACCATGATTTAACCCTGGCAGGTTGGGCAACCGACAGTAACGACCCGGACAGCTTCTTCCGGCCGCTGCTGAGCTGTGCGGCGATCGACTCCCAGACCAACTACGCCCACTGGTGCCACCGCGAGTTCGATGATGTGCTGCGCAAAGCCCTCTCGACTCAGCAACTGGCGGCACGAATTGACGCCTACGACGAAGCGCAAATTATTCTGGCCAAAGAGCTGCCGGTACTGCCCCTGGCCTCCTCCCTGCGTCTGCAGGCGTACCGTTACGACATTAAAGGCCTGGTGCTGAGCCCGTTCGGTAGCGCGTCCTTTGCCGGCGTCTCCCGTGAAGAGCAAGAAGAGGTGAAAAAACCGTGATTATTTTTACCTTACGTCGGCTGTTGCTGCTGCTGATCACCCTCTTCTTTCTGACCTTTGTCGGCTTTAGTCTGAGCTATTTCACCCCTCATGCGCCGCTGCAGGGCGCCTCCCTGTGGAATGCGTGGTGGTTCTGGTTTGAAGGGGTGCTGCAGTGGGACTTTGGCGTCTCCAGCATCAACGGCCAGCCCATCGCCGAGCAGCTGAAAGAGGTGTTCCCCGCCACTATGGAGCTGTGTATCCTGGCGTTCGGCTTTGCGCTGGTGGTGGGGATCCCGGTCGGGATGCTCGCCGGGATCACCCGCAACAAGTGGCAGGATAAGCTAATCAGCGCCATCGCCCTGCTCGGCTTTTCGGTTCCGGTGTTCTGGCTGGCGCTGCTGCTGACGCTCTTCTTCTCCCTGACGCTCGGCTGGCTGCCGGTGTCCGGTCGTTTCGACCTGCTGTATACGGTGAAGACGGTGACCGGTTTCGCGATTATTGACGCCTGGCTCTCAGATTCGGTCTGGCGGCATGAGATGATTATCAGCGCCGTGCGCCACATGGTATTGCCGGTGCTGGCGCTGGCCGTTGCACCAACCACCGAGGTGATCCGCCTGATGCGCATCAGCACCATCGAGGTGTTTGATCAGAACTATGTTAAAGCAGCCGCCACGCGCGGCCTGTCGCGGCTGACGATTTTACGCCGCCATGTTCTGCATAACGCCCTCCCGCCGGTGATCCCGCGTCTTGGCCTGCAGTTCTCCACCATGCTGACCCTGGCGATGATCACCGAGATGGTCTTTAGCTGGCCGGGCCTGGGCCGCTGGCTAATCAACGCTATCCGCCAGCAGGACTACGCCGCGATCTCCGCCGGTGTGATGGTGATTGGCGCGCTGGTCATTATTGTTAACGTAATATCCGATATTTTGGGCGCTATGGCTAACCCGCTGAAACATAAGGAATGGTATGCCTTACGATAGCGTATACAGTGAAAAGCGCACCCCCGGGGCATTGCGCACCGCGTGGCGTAACTTCTACGGCGACGCCACCGCCATGATCGGCCTGTACGGCTGCGGCGGCCTGGTGCTGCTCTGCATCCTGGGCTCCTGGTTTGCCCCCTACGGCATTGACCAGCAGTTCCTCGGCTATCAGCTGTTACCGCCCTCGTGGTCGCGTTACGGCGAAGTCTCTTTCTTCCTCGGCACCGATGACCTCGGACGCGATCTCTTAAGTCGCCTGCTGAGCGGTGCGGCGCCAACGGTGGGCGGTGCTTTTGTGGTGACGCTGGCGGCCACGCTGTGCGGTCTGCTGCTCGGCATTGTCGCCGGGGCTACCCACGGCCTGCGCTCGGCAGTGACGAACCACATTCTCGACACCCTGCTGTCAATTCCGTCGCTGCTGCTGGCGATCATCGTGGTGGCGTTCTCCGGGCCGCACCTGATCCACGCCATGTTTGCGGTGTGGCTGGCGCTGCTGCCGCGCATGGTGCGCTCGGTCTATAGCCTGGTGCACGATGAGCTGGAAAAAGATTACGTGGTCGCCGCCCGTCTGGATGGCGCTACCACCTTAAATATTCTGTGGTTCGCCGTGTTGCCCAATATCGCCTCCGGGATGGTTACCGAGATCACCCGCGCTCTGTCGATGGCAATCCTCGATATCGCCGCGCTCGGGTTTCTCGATCTGGGCGCGCAGCTCCCGTCCCCGGAATGGGGCGCGATGCTGGGCGACGCGCTGGAACTGATCTACGTAGCCCCCTGGACGGTGATGCTGCCGGGTGCAGCAATCATGATGAGCGTGCTGCTGGTGAACCTGCTTGGCGACGGCATTCGTCGCGCCATCGTGGCGGGGGTGGAATAATGCCATTACTGGATATTCGCAATCTGACGATTGAATTTAAAACCAGCGAAGGCTGGGTGAAAGCGGTCGACCGCGTCAGCATTACCCTGAGCGAAGGCGAAATCCGCGGGCTGGTAGGCGAGTCGGGCTCGGGAAAAAGCCTGATTGCCAAAGCGATTTGCGGCGTGGCGAAAGATAACTGGCGCGTCACCGCCGACCGGATGCGCTTTGACGATATCGACCTGCTGCGCCTCTCCGTCCGGGAGCGACGCAAGCTGGTGGGTCACAACGTGTCGATGATTTTTCAGGAGCCGCAGTCCTGTCTCGATCCGTCGGAGCGTGTCGGCAAACAGCTGATGCAGAACATTCCCGCCTGGACCTATAAAGGCCGCTGGTGGCAGCGTTTTGGCTGGCGCAAACGCCGGGCCATCGAGCTGCTGCACCGGGTGGGGATCAAGGATCACAAAGACGCCATGCGCAGCTTCCCCTATGAGCTGACCGATGGCGAGTGTCAGAAAGTGATGATCGCCATTGCGCTGGCCAACCAGCCGCGCCTGCTGATTGCCGACGAACCGACCAACGCGATGGAGCCCACTACCCAGGCGCAGATTTTCCGCCTGCTCACCAGGCTTAATCAGAACAACAACACCACCATTTTGCTGATCAGCCATGACCTGCAGATGCTGAGCAAATGGGCGGATAAGATTGACGTGATGTACTGCGGCCAGACCGTGGAAACCGCCGGCAGCGAAGAGCTGGTTACCATGCCGCATCATCCCTATACCCAGGCGCTGATCCGTGCGATCCCCGATTTTGGCAGCGCTATGCCGCATAAAAGCCGTCTCAACACCCTGCCAGGGGCGATCCCGCTGCTGGAGCATCTGCCGATCGGCTGTCGCCTGGGGCCACGCTGTCCGTATGCCCAGCGAAAATGCATTGAAACGCCGCGCCTTGCCGGGCCGAGAAACCATCTGTTTGCCTGCCATTTCCCGCTGAACATGGAGAAAGAGTGACATGGTCGAAACCTTGCTGGAAGTGCGCAACCTGAGTAAGACCTTTCGCTACCGCACCGGTTTATTCCACCGTCAGACCGTCGAAGCGGTGAAGCCGCTGAGCTTTACCCTGCGGGAAAAGCAGACCCTGGCGATTATCGGTGAGAACGGGTCGGGGAAATCGACGCTGGCGAAAATGCTGGCCGGGATGATCGAACCCTCCGATGGCGAAGTATTGATTGATGACCATCTGCTGAAGTTTGGCGATTACTCGTTCCGCAGTCAGCGGATCCGCATGATTTTCCAGGATCCCTCGACCTCGCTGAACCCGCGCCAGCGTATCTCACAGATCCTCGATTTCCCGCTGCGTCTGAATACCGATCTGGAGTTTGAAGCGCGGCGTAAGCAGATTATCGAAACCCTGCGCATGGTCGGGCTGCTGCCGGATCATGTCAGTTACTATCCGCACATGCTGGCCCCGGGCCAGAAACAGCGTCTCGGCCTGGCGCGCGCGTTGATCCTGCGACCTAAAGTGATTATCGCTGACGAAGCGCTGGCCTCGCTGGATATGTCGATGCGTTCTCAGTTAATCAATCTGATGCTGGAACTGCAGGAGAAACAGGGTATCTCCTATATTTACGTCACCCAGCATCTGGGAATGATGAAGCACATCAGCGATCAGGTGCTGGTGATGCATGAAGGCTCGGTGGTGGAACGCGGCAGTACCGCGTCGGTGCTGGCCGCGCCGCTTCACGATCTGACCAAACGCTTAATTGCCGGGCATTTTGGCGAAGCCTTAACCGCCGACGCCTGGCGGAAAGACCGCTAATCGGCTCTGCAGAGTGGTCGGATTAATTCTGTTGGCGACCCATGCTATTATCGCCGCGTTTTAACGACGGGTGCCCAGAAAGACGGCAGCCGCCACCACAATGATTATAAGGATTAGAGCTATGGGTTTTCTTTCCGGTAAGCGCATTCTGGTAACCGGCGTTGCCAGCAAACTCTCCATCGCATACGGCATCGCACAGGCGATGCATCGCGAAGGTGCTGAGCTGGCATTCACCTACCAGAACGACAAGCTGAAAGGCCGCGTAGAGGAGTTTGCCGCGCAGCTGGGTTCCAGCATTGTTCTGGAATGCGACGTTGCACAAGATGAAAGCATCGATGGCATGTTCGCTGAGCTGGCAAAAACCTGGCCGAAATTTGACGGTTTTGTTCACTCCATCGGTTTCGCACCAGGCGATCAGCTGGATGGCGACTACGTCAACGCGGTTACCCGTGAAGGCTTCAAAATTGCCCACGACATAAGCTCCTACAGCTTTGTGGCGATGGCAAAATCCTGCCGCACCATGCTGAATCCGGGCGCAGCCCTGCTGACCCTGTCTTACCTGGGTGCTGAGCGCGCCATCCCGAACTACAACGTGATGGGCCTGGCGAAAGCCTCTCTGGAAGCCAACGTGCGCTACATGGCGAACGCTATGGGGCCTGAAGGCGTGCGCGTGAACGGGATCTCTGCGGGTCCAATTCGTACCCTGGCCGCTTCCGGCATCAAAGACTTCCGTAAAATGCTGGCGCATTGCGAAGCGGTTACGCCGATCCGTCGCACCGTCACCATCGAAGACGTGGGTAACTCTGCGGCCTTCCTGTGCTCTGACCTCTCTGCTGGCATCTCCGGTGAAGTGGTCCACGTTGACGGCGGTTTCAGTATTGCTGCAATGAACGAGCTGGAAATCAAATAAGTTCGTCACCTTCCCGCTGCGGCGGGAAGGTTTGCCTGTTGTTACGCCCCGCTTTTCCCCTCGTTATTCCGTTCCGCTATTTGTTATCACCTAACAATATTTTTCCGCTTATCCGCCTTACGCCAGGATATTGATCGCCATTATGAGATCAAGGAACGCACATGGAACAACGCCGTATTTCTGGCAAAGGCCACTGGTATCACGAAACCCAGTCCAGTAGCAGCCCGACGGAAGTCCTGCCTTTGGTTCCCGAAGCCGCACAGGTCGCGGATCGTTTTTTGCTGAACCTCACATTACCGGCGTCGCTGCTGGCGGCCTGTGAACGCTGGTTAACCCCGGCCCGGGCGCTGTGCGACCTCTTTTTCCCGCGCGCCGTGCCGGTCAATCGCCTGCGCACGCTCAGCGCGTATGACCGATTCAGCACCGCCCTGACGGTAGCCCAGGTGTGTGGCGTACAGCGGCTGTGTAATCACTACGCCGCGCTACTCGCCCCGCTCCCCGGCCCCGACTCCTCCCGTGAAAGCAATCGCCGTCTCGCCCAGATCACCCAGTACGCCCGCCAGCTTGCCAGCTCACCCGACGTGATCGACACCAAAGCGCAGCAGGAGCTCGATGAGGTGGGCCTGACGGTGTATGACATTGTGACCATCAACCAGATCATCGGCTTTGTCGGCTTTCAGGCCCGGGTGGTGGCGGTGTTCCAGGCCCTGCTCGGCCATCCTGTCCGCTGGCTGCCCGGGCACCATATCCCGCCGCACGTCCTGATTGACGATAGCGCGCTGAACATGGATACCTGGGAGCCAGTCGTCCCGGGCGTTGAGCAACGAAATGCCAGTGCACAACAGCTGGCGTCCCTTGAACGCTGGCAGGCCGAGCCGCTATTGCAGCAGCTCACGCCAGTGCTGTGTCATGAGCCGGCGCTCCTCGATTACACCGGTGAAATTCTGGTCAGCGGGCTCGATGCCGCACAGCCAGCGGGTGCTTCAGATGAGGCGGTGAGACGCGCTGTGGAACAGCTGGCACGCTCCCCGGATCGGTTCAGCGCCGCGCAATTTACCCCGCTGACGGACGAGGGGCTTCCTCCGGCGCAGGCTATCAACCTGCTGACCTGGAGCGCTTTTTGCGGCTGGTTGAACCGGCTTAAAATCGCCATCGGCAGAGGCGAATAACCATACTAATTACCTAAAGAGCGCTTGCTGTAGCAGTGAGATTCGCGTAAAACTGTCAGCCGCTCAATGGCTACGAAAATAGATCACTATGCTCCAGGACAACCCGCTGCTAGCGCAGCTTAAACAGCAACTGCATTCCCAGACGCCACGTGCTGAAGGGGTGGTAAAAGCCACGGAAAAAGGCTTTGGCTTCCTTGAAGTCGATGCACAGAAAAGTTACTTCATTCCGCCTCCGCAGATGAAGAAAGTGATGCACGGCGATCGTATTACTGCCGTGATCCATAGCCAAAAGGATCGTGAATCCGCCGAGCCTGAAGAGCTGATTGAACCCTTCCTGACCCGCTTTGTGGGTAAGGTGCTGCGTAAAGATGACCGTCTGTCCATCATCCCGGACCATCCCCTGCTGAAAGACGCCATCCCTTGCCGCGCAGAGCGCGGCGTCGAGCATGATTTTAAAGAAGGTGACTGGGCGGTAGCTGAGATGCGCCGTCACCCTCTGAAGGGCGACCGCGGCTTTTATGCCGAACTGACCCAGTTTATTACCTTTGGCGACGACCACTTCGTGCCATGGTGGGTCACCCTGGCACGCCATAATCTGGAAAAAGAAGCGCCAGAAGGCGCGGCGACGGAGATGCTGGACGAAGGTCTGGAACGTCGCGATCTCACCGCCCTCAATTTCGTGACCATCGACAGCGCCAGCACCGAAGATATGGACGATGCGCTGTATGTGGAAGAGCAGGCTGACAGCAAGCTGCTGTTAACCGTGGCGATTGCCGATCCAACGGCCTGGATTGCTGAAGGCACCCCGCTGGATGAGTCTGCCAAAATCCGCGCCTTTACCAACTACCTGCCGGGCTTCAACATCCCGATGCTGCCGCGCGAACTCTCTGATGACTTGTGCTCCCTGCGCGCCAATGAAGTGCGTCCGGTCCTCGCCTGCCGCATGACCATTGCTGCCGATGGCACCATCGAAGAGAACATTGAGTTCTTTGCCGCCACCATCGAGTCGAAAGCCAAACTGGTGTACGACGAGGTGTCTGACTGGCTGGAAAACAGCGGTAGCTGGCAACCTGCCAGTGACGCCATTGCCGAACAGATCCGTCTGTTGCAGCGCGTCTGCCTGAGCCGCAGCGAGTGGCGTAAGACCCATGCGCTGGTATTCAAGGATCGCCCTGACTACCGCTTTATTCTTGGTGAAAAAGGCGAAGTGCTGGATATCGTTGCTGAACCGCGTCGCATTGCTAACCGCATTGTTGAAGAGTCAATGATTGCGGCGAACATCTGTGCCGCTCGCGTCCTGCGCGATAAACTCGGTTTCGGCATCTATAACGTGCACACCGGCTTTGACCCGGCAAATAGCGAAACGCTGGCTGCCCTGCTGAAGACCCACGACGTACACGTTGATCCGCAGGAAGTCCTGACCCTGAACGGCTTCTGCAAGCTGCGTCGTGAGCTGGATGCACAGCCGTCCGGCTTCCTCGACAGCCGCATTCGCCGTTTCCAGTCTTTCGCTGAGATCAGCACCGAACCGGGCCCGCACTTTGGCCTCGGTCTGGAAGCCTATGCAACCTGGACCTCCCCGATCCGTAAGTATGGCGATATGGTTAACCACCGCCTGCTGAAAGCGATCGTTAAAGGTGACACCATCGCCCGTCCGCAGGACGAAACCACCGTGCAGATGGCGGAGCGTCGTCGCCTTAACCGCATGGCGGAGCGCGATGTCGGTGACTGGCTGTATGCCCGCTTCCTGAAAGACAAAGCCGGGACTGATACCCGTTTTGCGGCCGAGATCATCGATATCAGCCGCGGCGGCATGCGCGTTCGTCTGGTGGATAACGGCGCTGTGGCCTTCATTCCGGCTCCGTTCCTGCACGCCGTGCGTGATGAACTGGTCTGCAGCCAGGAGAACGGCACCGTTCAGATCAAAGGTGAATTGGCCTTTAAAGTGACCGAGGTTATCGACGTCACTATCGCTGAAGTGCGTATGGAAACACGCAGCGTCATCGCCCGCCCAGCCGTCTGATTATTGTCTGCTAAAAAGTCGGATTCACCCACCCCGGGTGATCCGACTTTTTTATTACCACTAAAAACCATTCTCACTATTTTTACTGACCTTTTCCTCCCACAAATTGCAAAAAGCGATCACAATTATTAGCGACGGGCGGGTTCACGCTATGCTGCATTTGTAGAATATTCATTCGCCTGTATCCTTTTTCGCTATTCTCGTTCTACTATTAAGAATACTGGGAAAAACAATAAGTTTAGCTCGGGGTCACCGCCGTTTTAACGCGATTAAACCGACTGAAAATGCACAATGTGTGCAATTAAGTGCGCCTGGGAGAGAGCATGATTGACGATCTGGAGCAAAATTTGCTGTTTCGTTACATGGGCACCCACAGTCCCTGGTGGCGACTGACGGCGGACAGCAATGCTCTGCATCTTGCGGCCAGTGAAAGTGCCGATACGACGCAAGTTGTCGCGCTCTCCGATGAGCAGGCCAGTCATATTCGCCAGATGACGGTGATCACCTCCAGCATTACCATGACACTCTCCCTGTACGGAACCGAGGTGCCGGTGCATCTGGTGGGCCGTAAAATCACCAAAAAAGAGTGGGCTGGCACCGCCTCCGCCTGGCATGATACCCCCTCCGTTGCCCGCGATCTGGCGCAGGGTTTATCCTTTGCCGAACAGGTAGTTTCCGAAGCCAACTCGGTAATTGTCATCCTCGACCGGCACGGCAATATTCAGCGCTTTAACCGCCTGAGCGAAGAGTACACCGGGATGAAGGAGCAGGAGGTCATCGGCCAGAACGTTTTCAAGCTGTTTATGAGCCGCAGCGAAGCCGCCGCCTCCCGCCGCAATATCAGCGGTTTTTTTCGCGACGGTAGCTCCTATGAAGTGGAGCGCTGGATCAAAACCCGCAAAGGGCAACGCCTGTTCCTGTTTCGGAATAAATTCGTGCACAGCGGCAGCGGTAAAAACGAAATCTTTCTTATCTGTTCCGGGACGGACATTACCGAAGAGCGCCGCGCCCAGGAGCGACTCCGGGTCCTGGCCAATACCGATACCATCACCGGCCTGCCAAACCGCAATGCTATTCACGATATGATCACCGAAGCGATCGACACGCGCGGCGATACCCAGGTGGGCGTGGTCTATCTTGACCTCGATAATTTCAAAAAGGTGAATGACGCCTACGGGCATATGTTTGGCGATCAGCTGTTACAGGCGGTGGCGCTGGCGATCCTCAGCTGTCTGGAAGATGGGCAGGTGCTGGCCCGTCTTGGCGGGGATGAGTTCATCGTTCTGGCCAGTGGCACCTCCCAGGGCGCGCTGGAAGCCATGGCCTCGCGGATCCTTACCCGACTGCGCCAGCCCTTCCGGATTGGTTTGATCGAAGTCTATACCGGCTGCTCGCTGGGTATCTCTCTCGCCCCGCAGCACGGAACCGACCGTGAGAGCGTGATCCGCAATGCCGACACCGCCATGTACACCGCCAAAGAGAACGGCCGCGGGACGTTCTGCGTCTTCTCCCCGGAGATGAATCAGCGCGTCTTTGAATACCTGTGGCTGGACACGAACCTGCGCAAGGCGCTGGATAACGACCAACTGGTGATCCACTATCAGCCCAAAATTACCTGGCGGGGCGAGGTCAGAACCCTCGAAGCGCTGGTTCGCTGGCAGTCGCCGGAACGCGGGCTGATCCCGCCGCTGGAGTTTATCTCCTATGCGGAAGAGTCCGGGCTCATTGTACCGCTGGGCCGTTGGGTAATGCTCGACGTGGTGCGCCAGATCGCTAAATGGCGTGATAAAGGCATTAACCTGCGGGTAGCGGTCAACGTCTCTGCCCGTCAGCTGGCGGATCAAACCATCTTCAGCGATTTGAAACAGGCGTTAAAGGATCTCGACTTTGAGTACTGCCCGGTTGACGTGGAGCTGACGGAAAGCTGCCTGATTGAGAACGAGGAGCTGGCGCTGTCGGTCATTCAGCAGTTCAGCAAGCTGGGGGCGCAGATCCATCTCGACGATTTCGGCACCGGGTATTCGTCGCTGTCGCAGCTGGCCCGCTTCCCCATCGATGCAATTAAGCTCGATCAGGCTTTTGTGAGGGATATTCATAAGCAGTCGGTGTCGCAGTCGCTGGTGCGCGCGATTGTTGCCGTTGCTCAGGCGCTGAATTTACAGGTCATTGCCGAAGGGGTGGAGAGTGCGAAAGAAGACGCCTTTCTGACGAAGAATGGCGTCAACGAACGACAGGGTTTTCTGTTTGCTAAGCCCATGCCCGCTGTCGCATTCGAGCGATGGTTTAAACGTTACCAGGCACGCAACGCGCGTTAGCTGGCTTTACGCAGGCCTGATGCAGTGTGGCGATCCTGAAGCTGAACCAGCCGCTGCATATAGGCCACGTCCTTCGGCTGGAGGCAAAATGCAGCGTCCACCCAATCTTCCGTGATGTCCATCAGCTCACTGCGCGGCAACTGTAATACCCGTTGACGGGCGCGCAGCATGGCTCTGACGCCGTTCATTTTAGGTTGTAAGGTGTCGATGAAGGTCCGTGTCGCCACGTAGCCCTGACCGGGTTCGAACAGCACGTCCACCAGCCCCTGCTGCTCATACCACTCCGCCGTGTGGGACTCCCCTTTATAGATCAGCTCCTCTGCCAGTTTCATGCCTGAACGGCGCGCCACCAGCGAGTAGCCACCCATGCCGGGGAACAGATTAAAAGCGATCTCCGGAAAGCCTAAGCGCGCATCCCGTTGAGCCAGTAGGAAGTGGTGCGCCAGCGCGGCCTCAAATCCGCCGCCAAGCGCACTACCCTCCACCATCGACAGGGTGATCGCCCCGGTATCAAAGCCCCGCGACGCCGCATGGACGCAGTCCACACAGGCGCGAGCATACGCCCGAAGCGCTTCGCGACGACCATTCTCTATGCACTCAACAAAGAAGCGTAAATCCCCGCCGGTGTTGTAGATATCTGGCACCAGCGATCCGGTTACCCAAAAATCAACCTCAAACCCCGACTGCCTTACCAGCCACGACAGGTTCATGATCTCCTCAATGAGGGCATGATTGAAGCAAGGGCGCGGCTGAGCTCGCAGCATCATCCACAGGGTGCGTCTTTCCTCCTCGTAGTAACCGGCGAGTTGGGTGAATCGTACAGAATCAGTAAACAGTTTACAGGTAGCCTGATTGATAATTGTCATAGTCTAATTCCTCATAGAAAAAAGCGCCTTGCGCGCAGAATTAGACTAATCCACTACTAAAGTCCTCTGTATAAAGAAGTACGAAAATATCACTACCATTAATGTGCTTTCGTTAGCACACTTTTTCCCTTCTCTTTTGCCTTCAATTTCTGCATCATTGAATTTATTCACTTTTCATTTAGGGATGAGATTATGTCTGATATCGATGCACTGAAAGTTGCCCAACGTATTGATACTGTGCTGGATATTCTGGTTGCAGGTGATGTGAACTCTGCTCTGCGTAATCTCGAGATATTAAAATCAGAATTACTGACTCAAGCGGGCGCACAGAAAAACGGCGATGCAGCACAGCCTAAATCGCCGTGGGAAGTTTAAGGGTCGCAGCAGCCCACATGGTAATGTCAGTTTTCAACTAACGGCTCTGCCGTTTTAATATGGATGCTATGAATTCCCGACAACAAATAATATTACAGATGGTGATCGACACGGGTCGCATGAGCGTCGTTGATCTGGCTAAAAGCACCGGCGTATCTGAAGTCACCATTCGCCAGGACCTCAATCTTCTGGAAAAGATGAGTTATCTGCGCCGCGCACATGGCTATGCCGTGCCGCTGGACAGCGAAGATGTCGAAACGCGCATGATGAACAACTACGCCCTGAAACGTGAACTGGCAGAGTTTGCCGCTTCTCTGGTCAACAATGGCGAAACGGTGTTTATCGAAAATGGCAGTTGTAATGCCCTGCTGGCGCGAACGCTGGCTGAGCAGAAAGAGGATGTGACCATCGTGACGGTGAGCAGCTACATTGCTCATCTCCTGAAAGAGACGCGCAGCGAAGTCATTTTGTTGGGCGGTATCTATCAGAAAAAAAGCGAAAGCATGGTTGGCCCACTGACGCGTCAGTATGTTCAACAGGTGCATTTCAGCAAGGCTTTTATCGGTATCGATGGCTGGCAGCCTGAGACCGGTTTTACCGGGCGGGACATGATGCGTTCTGACGTGGTTAACGCGGTACTTGAGAAAGGCGCTGAGGCCATTGTGCTGACCGACAGCACCAAGTTTGGCGCAGTGCATCCCTACACGATGGGCCCTGTCTCCCGCTTCAATCGGGTGATCACTGACGAGGGCATCAAAGCGGCCCACAGCGAGAAGCTACAGCAAGAAGGCCTGATCGTCGATATCGTTAAAAAACCGGCCTGACTCTCCTCTACGCCCGCCTCGTCGGGCGTTTTTTCTGCCCTTTCGCTCTGAGATTATTCTGACGCAGCCTTTAAGACTATTTACCTGTCGGATCAGTGATAAAGACGTAAAATTATTGTTAGCGATATAACAGGAAGTAACTATCACCTGCGTGATTTTGTAACGCCTGCGCAATCAAGTTTCATGGAAAACTGGCTTAAGAGTTTTACACTTATTTAAGCAGAGCTATTTCCGTGGATCACTATTTCAGGAGAATGAGTTATGTCTATTAACAGCAAAAAATTATCCGCTGCTATGCTGGCTGTCACGCTGGCGTTATCACTGAGCGCATGCTCCGGCATGAGCAGACAAGATCGTAATACCGCGATTGGTGCGGGTGCAGGCGCAATCGGTGGTTCCGTCTTAACAGACGGTAGCACGCTGGGTACCCTGGGTGGTGCTGCAGTGGGTGGTATCATCGGTCACCAGGTTAAATAACTTACCGATTACCACCGCAGTCATTTGATACCGCCCTGTTGTTTCTGGCGCTATCTCAAAATAAAAACAATAAGCCACGGTCTCGACCGTGGCTTATTTGTTTCTGCTAAGCGTTAACCGCCCGCTAATTTCACTTTCATCCCTTTTGCTTCCAGCAGGGATTTAATCAGATCCCGCTTATCGCCCTGGATCTCAATCACGCCATCTTTAACCGATCCGCCACAGCCACACTTTTTCTTCAGCTCGGCGGCAATGGCTGTCAGGGTGGCATCGTCGGCATCAATGCCGGTCACCAGGCAAACGCCCTTGCCTTTGCGTCCGCTGGTCTGGCGTTGAATGCGCACAATGCCGTCGCCTTTCGGGCGCTCAGCTTCCACCTTCGGTTCATCGATGCGCCCGGTGCCGGTCGAATAGACCAGGCGGCTGTTGGTATCGCGCATTAGGCCCCCTTGTGAAGTGATGCGTTGATGGCTTTCAGGGTCTGAGCCGGATCCGCAGACTGGGTCACCGGTCGACCAATAACCATATAGTCTACGCCCGCTGCCAGCGCCTGCTCAGGGGTCATAATGCGGCGCTGATCGCCGGCATCGCTGCCCTGTGGACGAATGCCTGGGGTGACCAGCTTAAAATCCTGACCGATAGCACTTTTGAAGCGCACCGCTTCCTGAGCAGAGCACACTACACCGTCCAGCCCGCAGGAATGGGTCAGCCGCGCCAGGCGCTCGGCATGCTCAGCCGGTGACAGGGTCACGCCGAGATCCAGCAGGTCGCTGGCTTCCATGCTGGTCAGCACGGTGACGGCAATCAGCAAGGGGGCGTCTTTGCCAAACGGCAGCAAGGCTTCCCGGGCGGCTGTCATCATCCGTGCCCCACCTGAAGCGTGGACGTTCACCATCCAGACGCCCAGCTCGGCCGCCGCGGCTACCGCATGGGCCGTAGTGTTAGGAATATCGTGGAATTTTAGATCCAGAAAGATATCAAAGCCGCGCTGCTGCATGTCACGCACGATTTGCGGGCCAAAGAGCGTGAACATCTCTTTGCCGATTTTCAGGCGGCAGTCGCGCGGGTCAATACGATCAACGAACGCAAGCGCGTTATCGCGATTGTTGTAATCCAGAGCGACAACAACAGGAGATTCAGTACCTGCGCGGGAAGAAGAGGGAGCTACAGACGTCATGACCGGACCTTCTCGTCGATGGGCGCCGCATCGGCGCGGGAATGATAAACGGCGTGCATTCTACCTGTGCCTCGCTGAAATTAACAGGTTCCATTTCCATTCCTGCCAGACCGCAGCGCGCACCGACCAGCCTGGATGCCAGACTTAGAGTATGTTGTAACTAAAATGAGATTTTTTTTAAAAATTACTGCCCATCGAGGCCGCGAATCGGCTTGATGGTGGACCAGGCGCGGCAGGACGGACAGTGCCAGTACAGCGTATAGGCGGTAAAACCGCACTTCTGGCAGCGGTAGCGCGGCTTACTGCGGATCTGCTCGCCGACCATGTCACGCAGAACCATCAGACTCTCTTTAGCACGCCCCTCTTCTGCATCGTGCAGGTGATAATCCATCAGCTTGTGGAAGACACGCATGGTGGGATGACGCTGCAGCTGACGTGTGATGTAGACCTGCGCCGTGTCACTGCCTTCATGCTCCTGGACGACATCCGCCAGCATCAGCTCCGCATACGCCCCGGTGTTCTCTTCCACGCAGCGGCGCAGGAAGGCAACCCACTCTTCGGCCATACCCAGTTGCTGATAACAGGTTTGCAGCATCTCCAGAGTTTCGCTGACCAACTCTTTATCCTGCTCGATGACCCGTAGCAGGCTCTCTACCGCTTTCTGATAATCGCCTTTCGCCATGTACACGCGCCCCATCATGATGGAGACGCGCGCGCTGCTGCGATCGGCGGCAGCGCCTTTCCTGAGCAGCGCCATGGCTTTATCCATGTCTTCATTGCCCATCTGCTGGAGAGCCAGTTCGCAATAGAAATGGGCAATTTCGACGCGCTGTTTGTCTTTACCCAGCTTCACCAGACGTTCGGCAACGTCGATCGCCTTCTGCCACTCGCTGGTGGCCTGGTAAATCTGCAGGAGTTGTTGCAGGGCGCTGATGCGGAAATCGGTTTCGTCCACCAGCTGGTTAAACATCTCTTCGGCGCGGTCGTACAACCCGGCCGCCATATAGTCACGACCCAGCTGTTGTACGGCCAGCAGACGCTGCTCATAGGTTAATGAGGCGCTTTCCATTAAGGTCTGGTGAATGCGAATGGCGCGGTCAACTTCACCGCGGGAACGGAACAGATTGCCGAGAGTAAGATGGGCCTCAACGGTGCCGGTATCCTCTTTCAACATCTCGAGGAACAGGTCGACCGCTTTGTCCTGTTGGTTGCTCAGAAGGAAGTTAACCCCGGCAACGTAGTCGCGTGACAGGCGGTTAGCTTCATCCTGTTTTGTTTGTTGCGCACTTCTGCGGCCCATATACCAGCCATAGGCTGCGGCTACAGGCAAAAGCAGAAACAACAACTCCAGCATCTTTGATTATTCCTTCGCTACCGGCACACCTGAACTCACCGGAACGTCGGTCGTGGGCGCAATCTGGTATTCAAGACGTTTAATTTTACGTTCAGCACGGGCAAGTGAAACCCGAACTTTCAGCCAGAACAGGCCGCAAATAAGCCAGCCGATTGCAAACCCGGCCGCAAAGAGTACCGCCAGCAGGCTGGAAATCCGATATTCGCCTTGCGCCAGCAGATAATTAAAGGTTACCTGTTGATCGTTTTGCGCACCCAATGTGACGGAAATGACGAAAATCGCCAATACCAGTAAGAAAATGAGTAAATATTTCACATTACTTCCCGTTATGTGGTTTGAGCGAATAAAGAGTGTTCAACATCGCGTAGCCAGCCTTATAAACTACCATTTTAAGGACGGGCGCGAAACGGAAAAAGCATCGCGCCACGGTGAGATCTGCGGCTAAATATGAGAATTTCAACCGCTGTCAGCTTTCCTGGTCCCTGTCGGCTATTTCCCGCTTCTCTTCTACTGGCGGCGTGAGTGGACCACAGACGCGCTGAGCAAGCCAGGTCGCACAGGTGATCAGCAGCCACGACATCAGGGTGGCCACCACCAGATCCCGCGGCCAGTGCATGCCGAGCAGCAGGCGGCTCCCCATGACACCCGTCGCCCACACCAGCAGAATGGCGATAGTGAACGTGCGTCGGCGCGGCCACAGCAATCCTACCCCTAACAATGCCCAGCTCGCGGCGAACATTGTGTGGCCAGACGGGAAGGCAAATCCTGTCTCTTTTTGCCAGTGCTTGCGTAAGAATGTCGGGACAGCCTGTTGTTCAGTAAGCTGTTCTTTCACCAGTTCGCCGCGTTCTTTACGCTTTAAATTGTAGAAGTCGTTGACCGGGACATGGTGAGTTTTTTCCAGCCAGACGACAAACGGACGCGGCTCCTGAACCTGATCTTTCACCCAGGATTTGAGTCCCTGGCCGATCAGGATCACGCCGGCGAGAATGGCAAAGAGCATAATGGCGGCCCGCAGGCGAAAACGCAGGCACCATAGAAACCATCCGCACAACAGCGCGTGCGTAATAATGCCCCAGGGTTGGGTGACCGTCTCTGTGATCCAGTACAGCGCCTTGAGCCACCCGCTATCCGCGCCAGGCTGCCACTGCCAGCCCGATATCCATACAGTCGCAGGCATAATGAGTAAAATCCCTGCACCAACTGCCGTGCGGCGGGCAATAGAAAGCATGTCGTCTCCTTTTTTCGATAAGCCTCACAATCATAACCGAAAAATTACAGTCGCGTAAAAATGTCGGATTGTGCGTTTAACGTTCGTTAAGCTGGCGGTGATTAGGTGAACCCGCGCAGCTTGTGGCAAAATATGACAATACCGACAGCCAAACAGGCAACAGACACAAGGCGTGTCAGCATTTTCTGGAGAATCACATGCAGCTTAAACGTGTGGCAGAAGCCAATCTGCCAACCCCATGGGGCGATTTCCTGATGGTGGGTTTTGAAGAACTGGCAACCGGGCAGGATCACGTTGCGTTAGTGTTCGGGGATACCTCCGGGCAGACGCCAGTGCTTGCTCGCGTCCATTCCGAGTGTTTGACGGGTGACGCCCTGTTTAGCCTGCGCTGCGATTGTGGTTTTCAACTGGAAGCCGCCCTGTCGCACATTGCGGAAGAAGGCCGTGGCATCCTGCTATATCACCGTCAGGAGGGTCGTAATATTGGCTTGCTGAATAAAATCCGCGCCTATGCCCTGCAGGATCAAGGGTACGACACCGTGGAAGCGAACCACCAGTTAGGCTTTGCTGCCGATGAGCGCGATTTCACCCTCTGCGCCGATATGTTCAAGTTGCTGGGCGTGGACGAAGTGCGTCTTCTGACCAACAACCCGCGTAAGGTCGAAATTCTGACCGAAGCCGGCATCAACATCGTTGAGCGCGTGCCGCTGATCGTGGGCCGCAACCCGAACAACGAACACTATCTGGATACCAAAGCGGCGAAGCTTGGGCATCTCCTTAGCGAATAAAAAACAACAGCCCGGCAGCGCAAGGCAAGCCGGGCTGGTCACAGCACGTTAATTCAACATATTACGAATCACATAGTGCAGGATGCCGTCGTTCTGGTAGTAGGTCAGCTCTGTAGCGGTATCAATACGGCAGCGACACGCCACCATCTCGGTTTGCCCGTCCGCCCGCGTCAGTTTGACCGGTACCGTGGCACCCGGCGTCAGACTTTGCAGATCCGCAATATCAATGCGTTCCTCCCCGGTCAGCCCCAGCGTTTTACGTGATGTCCCCTGCGGGAACTCCAGCGGTAAAATCCCCATCCCAATCAGGTTTGAACGGTGGATACGCTCAAACGACTCAGCGATCACCACGCGCACGCCCAGCAGTCGAGGCCCTTTTGCAGCCCAGTCGCGACTGGATCCGGAACCGTACTCTTTCCCGGCAATGACCGCCAGCGGCGTACCTTCCTGCTGATACTTCATGGCAGCATCGTAAATCGAGATCACTTCCGTGCCCGGCAGATGGCGGGTCATCCCACCTTCGACCCCTGGCACCATCTCGTTGCGGATACGGATATTAGCGAAGGTGCCGCGCATCATCACCTCATGGTTGCCGCGACGCGAACCGTAGGAGTTGAAGTCACGTCGCTCCACGCCACGACTCTGCAGATATCGCCCAGCCGGGCTATCGGCTTTAATGCTGCCCGCCGGGGAGATGTGGTCGGTGGTCACCGAGTCGCCAAGGATGGCTAACACCCGCGCGCCGTGAATATCTTCCAGCGGTTTTGGTTCGGCCAGCATCTCGTCGAAGAAAGGCGACAGACGAATATAAGTCGAATCATCCTGCCAGCTGTAGGTGTCTGAGCGCGCCACCTCAATCGTTTTCCACTCCGGCGTGCCTTCGAACACTTCGGCATACTCTTTGCGGAACATGTCGGTGGAGACTTTTTCCACCGCGAGGGCGATCTCCTGCGCTGACGGCCAGATATCCTTCAGATAAACCGGATCCCCTTTGCGATCGTGCCCCAGCGGCTCGGTCGCGAGGTTAATATTCATGTTGCCGGCCAGGGCATAGGCCACCACCAGCGGCGGCGATGCCAGCCAGTTGGTTTTAATCAGCGGATGGATACGACCTTCGAAGTTACGGTTGCCAGAGAGCACCGCCCCTACCGTCATATCGCCCTGCTTGATGGCCGTCTCGATAGGCTCCGGCAGCGGCCCCGAGTTCCCGATACAGGTGGTACACCCGTAGCCGACCAGGTTAAAGCCCAGCTCATCCAGGTACGGTGTCAGCCGGGCCTGGGCCAGATAATCGGAGACCACCTTGGACCCCGGGGCCAGCGAGGCTTTTACCCACGGCTGGCGTTTCAGCCCAAGAGTAACGGCTTTTTTTGCCAGCAGCCCGGCCGCCATCAACACGCTGGGGTTAGAGGTGTTGGTACAGGAGGTAATGGCCGCGATCACCACCGCGCCATCCGGAAGCTGGTACTGATGGCCGTTCATAACATAATCAATGGGACGGCTATCCTTGTGGGCGGTGTTAACCTCCAGCTCGGTGCTGGCGGCAAAGGCCTTCGGCACATCTGCCAGCGCCACCCGATCCTGAGGACGTTTCGGCCCGGCAAGACTGGCTTCCACTTCGCCCATATCCAGCGCCAGAGTGCTGGTGAACACGGGTTCATCACCCGGGTTACGCCACATTCCTTGCGCTTTGGCATAGGCCTCGACCAGCGCGACCTGCTCGCTGCTGCGCCCGCTGAGGCGCATATATTCCAGCGTTACGCCGTCAATCGGGAAGAAGCCACAGGTTGCGCCATATTCCGGCGCCATGTTGGCGATGGTGGCCCGGTCAGCCAGCGGCAACGTATCGAGCCCGTCACCGTAGAATTCAACGAATTTGCCCACCACCCCATGCTTACGCAGCATCTGCGTCACGGTGAGCACCAGATCGGTTGCGGTGATGCCTTCACTCAGTTTGCCGGTCAGCTTAAAGCCGACCACGTCAGGGATCAGCATCGAGACCGGCTGGCCGAGCATGGCGGCCTCAGCTTCGATCCCCCCTACCCCCCAGCCCAACACGCCAAGACCGTTGATCATGGTGGTGTGCGAGTCAGTACCGACCAGGGTATCCGGGTAGGCCACCCACTCTTTATCCTGCAGTTCGCTCCACACCGCTTTGCCAAGGTATTCGAGATTGACCTGATGGCAGATGCCGGTGCCGGGCGGGACAACGCTGAAGCGGCTGAAAGCCTGCTGGCCCCACTTCAGAAACACATAGCGCTCGTGGTTACGCTCCATCTCCAGACGCACGTTCTCTTCAAAGGCCTCATCGTCGCCAAAGTGGTCCACGGTTACAGAGTGGTCAATAACGAGGTCCACAGGAGAAAGCGGGTTCACTTTGGCGGTATCGCCGCCGAGGCGTTTAACCGCTTCGCGCATCGCCGCCAGATCGACTACCGCCGGGACGCCAGTGAAGTCCTGCATCAGGACCCTGGCCGGACGATAGGCAATTTCCCGGTCGGCATGGGCATTTTGCAGCCACCCGGCGAGGGCGTGGATATCCTCGCTGGTGACAGAGTCCTCATCCTGCCAGCGCAGAAGGTTTTCCAGTAATACTTTAAGCGACTTGGGTAAACGCGCGATGTCCCCAAGCTCCCTGGCGGCCAGCGGCAGGCTGTAGTAGTGATAGGTTTTGTTCTCGGCCTGCAATGTGTCCTTACTGGCTTCGCGTAAGGTTAACGACATAAGCTCCTCCTTAATTACCGGGATTGCGATACCCTGACCTTTATCAGGGCCGTAATTAAAGATAACACATCGTCACCGTAACGATTTGATAACAACTCAAATGGACAAATTTAAGACTACAGGAGAGGGTAAAAACAAAAAGCCCCGCTTTAGCGAGGCTTTATTTTTCAGTGTAAGGTGAGGGAGATGAGCTGGTACCAGAAGAGAATCGACAGGGAGAACGCAGCGATCCACGACCAGTATTTAACTCCGGATATATTATTCATCATTGTGACACCCGTCTTTATTTATTTGTTTACGGCTGAGTCTGGCTCAGTTCGGTATTGCTGAAATGTATTTATTTAAGAGTACAAAAGTGCACTGGATTATTAATGCACTACGCCTGAGCGGCAGAATTATTGTTTTTTGGTATCGTCTTCTGCGAACGAATCAATGAAGGCTTGCTGCTGCGGAGACAGTGTCCAGGAAGCAGGCACTTGCCCTTTAACTTCTTTACGGACTTTGCGGCGAGTGTCACGTTGCTGACACATTGGTTTCACTGCTTCACTGCGCCCCTGTACCGTCATAGTTAACCCCAAAATTTCCAGACCAGTAACGCCACCACCACCCAAAACAGCGTGGAGCCGAGAAACACCGCCAGCCAGGCTTTACGCTTAAGCCCTGGGTTCCGTTGCGGATCCTGACGTCCTGACGGCATTGCTAACCTCATACAATCGATATCGCTTATCATTTAGATACCAAACAATTGGTATAAGTAATCATGGTTGAGATAAATCCTAAAGAAACTTTAGTTGAAAATCCAGTGAATTTACCAATCGTATACCGTGAAATATCTAATCTTTTGAGCGGAAATATATAAATGAAACGAGGAATTTGCGTAGCGGCTATTTATTTTCTATTTTGGTTGTCTTTTTGTTACGGACAGGTACAGAAAGCGCTAAAACTCTATGGTTATTCTGAGGAATGGCAAGCGTGAGGCGGGGTTTAATTCGGATAAACGCAGGGATAACGGTATCCTTCCCGCAGGAAAGATACCGCAGGGTATTATTTCTCTGGCAGCTTAATATCTTTAAACATCGCTTCGATGTCTTCATTAGAACGCAGCGCCACTGCCGTATCCACCACATCGCGGGTTAAATGTGGAGCGAAACGCTGAATGAAATCATACATATAGCTACGCAAGAAAGTGCTACGACGGAAACCAATTTTGGTGGTGCTATGGCCGAACACCCCCTGGGTATCCAGGCGCACCAGATCGGGATCGGCTATCGGATCGACTGCCATGCTGGCAATTACCCCTACCCCCAGCCCCAGCCGTACATAGGTTTTAATCACGTCGGCATCGGTGGCGGTAAAGACGATCCGTGGCGTCAGCCCCGCACGATTAAAAGCGGTGTCCAGCTCTGAACGGCCGGTAAAGCCAAAGGTATAGGTCACCAGCGGATACTGAGCGAGCTCTTCGATCGACACCGACGTTTTGGCCGCCAGCGGGTGTTCCGGCGTCACTACAATCGAGCGGTTCCAGTGATAGCAAGGCAGCATGACCAGATCGTCGTAAAGATGCAGCGCTTCGGTGGCAATAGCAAAATCCGCATTGCCTTTGGAGACCGCCTCAGCAATCTGCGTCGGTGAGCCCTGATGCATATGCAACGACACGCGAGGGTAACGCTCGATAAAGCCTTTAATCACGCCCGGCAAGGCGTAACGTGCCTGAGTGTGGGTGGTGGCGATATACAGGGAGCCTTTGTCAGGCCAGGTATGCTCGCCTGCCACGGATTTAATGGCATCGACCTTCGACAGCACCTCGCGGGCGATACGGATAATCTCCTGCCCCGCCGGGGTCACCTGGGTAAGATGTTTACCGCTGCGGGCGAAAATCTGGATCCCCAGCTCATCTTCAAGCATACGGACCTGCTTACTGATACCGGGTTGGGAGGTATAAAGACCTTCTGCGGTCGAGGAGACATTAAGGTTGTGGTTGACCACCTCAACGATATAGCGAAGCTGCTGTAGTTTCATGCGGGACCATCCGATTGAGCGCACACGGGCAATCGCTTAAGACGATTTGATAATAAGAAAAGGATTAACTATAACCACTATATCATTTATATCATTGCTGTATAGCCCGTAACAAAAAATAATAAACAGGCAATAAAAAAGGGCCGGATGTCCGGCCCTTTTACAGGTAAGTTGCGGTAATTAAGGCTTATTTCTTGCCTTCAACCCATTTGCCGTCAACATAAAATGCTGACCAGCCGGTGGCTTTACCGTCCTTTTCAGCAGCAACATACTGCTGCTTGGTTTTACGGCTAAAACGTACAACCGTTTTGTTGCCTTCAGGATCCTGCTGTGGCGCATCGGCCAGATAGCGCAGCTTCTCTGCCAGGCGATCGCGGAAGCGGAACAGCTCTTCCACTAACGGCGCACGCGTTTCACGTGATTTCGGGAAGGTGTTAGCCGCCAGGAAGACGCCTGCGGCACCGTCACGCAGGACGAAGTAGGCATCAGACTTCTCGCACGGCAGCTCCGGCAAAGGAACCGGATCTTCCTTCGGCGGTGCCACTTCACCGTTACGCAGGATCTTACGCGTGTTTTTGCAGTCGTCGTTGGTACAGGCCATGTACTTGCCAAAACGCCCCATCTTCAGGTGCATTTCAGAACCACATTTTTCACACTCCACGATCGGACCGTCATAGCCCTTAATGCGGAACTCGCCCTCTTCGATCTCGTAACCGTCGCAGGTCGGGTTGTTACCACAGACGTGCAGCTTACGCTTCGGATCGATCAGGTAGCTGTCCATCGCTGTGCCGCACTTGTTACAGCGGCGCTTAGCGCGTAATGCGTTGGTTTCCGCATCATCGCCTTCCAGCACGTTCAGCACTTCGTTTTCCGGCACCAGGTTGATGGTGGTTTTGCAGCGCTCTTTCGGTGATAAAGCATAGCCTGAGCAGCCGAGGAACACGCCGGTAGTGGCGGTACGGATCCCCATCTTGCGGCCGCAGGTCGGGCAGTCGATGCTGGTCAGCACCATCTGGTTCGGCTGCATGCCACCCTCTTCAGGGTCTTTTTCCGCTTTTTCCAGCTGGTTGGTGAAGTCGCCGAAGAAGCTGTCGAGCACTTTCTTCCACTCGGCTTCGTGGTTCGCCACCTGGTCCAGGCTGTTTTCCATCTGCGCGGTAAAGTCGTAATTCATCAGCTCGCGGAAGTTAGCTTCCAGACGATCGGTTACGATTTCACCCATTTTCTCTGCATAGAAACGGCGGTTTTCCGTACGCACATAGCCGCGATCCTGGATGGTCGAAATGATCGACGCATAGGTAGACGGGCGACCGATGCCGCGTTTTTCCAGCTCTTTCACCAGCGAAGCTTCGCTGAAGCGAGCCGGTGGCTTGGTGAAGTGCTGGGCTGGCGTCAGTTCAACCAGAGAGAGTTCATCCCCGGCGTTGACCGCTGGCAGGGTTTTGTCTTCATCACCCTTACGCAGCGCCGGCATCACTTTGGTCCAGCCATCGAAACGCAGAATACGGCCACGCGCTTTCAGGCGGAAATCACCCGCACCAACGGTCAGGGTGGTGGAGTCGTACTGCGCTGGTGTCATCTGGCAGGCGACAAACTGGCGCCAAATCAGCTGATACAACTTCTGCGCATCGGCTTCCATATCCTTGAGGGATTCCGCCACCACAGCAACGTCAGAAGGACGAATCGCTTCGTGCGCTTCCTGTGAATTCTCTTTGCTGTTGTACTGGTTGGCGCTCTCCGGCAGATACTTCTTACCGAAGTTATCGCCAATGTAATCACGCACCATGTTCACTGCGTCCTGGCTCAGGTTGGTGGAGTCAGTACGCATATAGGTAATGTGACCCGCTTCATACAGACGCTGAGCCATCATCATGGTTTTCTTCACGCCGTAACCCAGACGGGTACTTGCCGCCTGCTGCAGCGTGGAAGTGATAAACGGCGCGCCCGGCTTGCTGCTGGTCGGTTTGTCTTCACGATCCAGCACCTGATAGCGGGCCTTTTCCAGCACCGCAACCGCAGCCATCGTCTGCTCACGGTTTTCAGGGCGGAACGGCTTATCGTTCTGGTGCGACACTTCCAGCGGCAGCGTATCGCCGCCTGGCGTGGTCACGCTGGCGTCAATTTCCCAGAACTCTTCTGGCACAAACGCTTTGATTTCGCGTTCACGCTCAACCACCAGACGCACGGCAACAGACTGTACGCGGCCCGCTGACAGGCCACGGGCAATCTTTTTCCACAGTAGTGGAGAGACCATGTAACCCACGACGCGGTCCATAAAGCGGCGCGCCTGCTGAGCATTAACGCGATCGATGTTCAGCTCGCCCGGCTTTTCAAAAGCCTGACGGATCGCGTTTTTCGTAATTTCGTTAAACACCACGCGGCTGTAGCGGGTGTCATCTCCCCCGATCACTTCCCGCAGGTGCCATGCAATGGCCTCCCCTTCGCGGTCAAGGTCGGTTGCGAGATAGATGTGGTCGGCTTTTTCCGCCAGCTGTTTCAGCTCGGAGACGACTTTCTCTTTACCCGGCAGCACTTCGTACTGTGCCTGCCAGTTATCCCACGGGTTAACCCCCATGCGATTTACGAGCGCGCTACGTTCATCCTTTTTAGGCTTTTTGGCCCCTTTGGTGGAGGTAGAGTCGGCGCTCTTCTTGGCTGAGCCACTGGTCGGCAGATCGCGGATATGACCGACGCTGGACTTAACCACGTAGTCACTACCCAGATACTTATTGATCGTTTTGGCTTTTGCCGGGGACTCAACGATAACGAGAGCTTTACCCATATTCACCTTTACCTAATTTGTTTCTTCCAGGAATACGTCGCGTGAGTTCACCTTCCACTGGCGACGAGTCATCTATATAACGACGTCATCAGTGGATATCAACCCCCATTCGGACCAGTCGCCAAAAACGACCTCAGCCAGGTGGTTGAGATTACGGGCTTTTTCTCGCTCCGGTGTGACTGCACGACGAGATTTAGGTCGAATGTCAAGCAAATCTATTGCCAGAATGACGAAAGCGCACACTCTACCTGATAAAATCCGTTACGCAACTTTATTAGCATGCAAAAGCAAATCACGCCAGCGCTGTCCGTCTTGCCCTGCATGCCCGAAAACGGGGAAAATTTGCTCCCGGGACCGCGTCAGCGTAGACTAATATCACTGTTTAAGGAGGGGATAATGCAGCAAACTACCCAACCAATTGACCGCGCAACGTTGCTTGCCGAAGCAAATAAACTCATTCGTGAACATGAAGACACTCTGGCAGGGATCGAAGCCACTGGAGTGGAACAGCGTAATGGCGTGCTGGTGTTCAGCGGCGAGTACTATCTCGATGAGCAGGGGCTACCTACCCCACGCAGCACGGCGGTATTTAACATGTTTAAATACCTGGCCCATGCGCTATCGGAAAAGTACCACCTGGTCGATTGAAGCAAAACGCGAGGCACTGGCCTCGCGTTTTTGTTTACAGCAGGGGTTTTTGTCCACGCTGCAGCCAGCGTAGCAGGAGACGATCCGCACTCTCTGCGGCGCTATTGGTAAAACGGTCCATCAGCTTTTTCCGTCGCATATAGCGCACGCCTACCAGCTCGCGGCCCTCCATCAGACCCAGCAGCAGATCGTCGCTGGTCCCCACCTGGTCCACCAGCCCTTTTTCCAGTGCCTGGGTGCCGTACCAGTGTTCACCGGTCGCTACCTGCTCGATATCAAGCGTTGGACGCATCTGCTTCACAAAGCTTTTAAACAGCAGGTGCGTGTCGTTAAGATCCTCACGGAACTTCTGTCGCCCTTCCTCGGTGTTTTCACCGAGCAGAGTCAGGGTGCGCTTGTACTGACCCGCCGTGTGCAACTCAACGTCAATATCTTTGTTTTTCAGGAAACGATTGAAGTTGGGGATCTGCGCCACTACGCCAATCGAACCAATAATAGAGAAAGGCGCAGCGACGATTTTATCGGCCACGCAGGCCATCATGTAGCCACCGCTGGCGGCAACTTTATCTACCGCCACCGTCAGTGGGATCTGCCTGTCACGCAGGCGTTGCAGCTGCGAGGAGGCCAGCCCGTAGCCGTGCACTACCCCACCCGGGCTTTCAAGACGCAGGACAACCTGGTCTTCAGCTCTGGCCACTGCCAGCACGGCGGTGATCTCTTCGCGCAGGGAGGAGACCTCATGCGCATCCATGCTGCCTTTGAAATCCAGCACATAGACCCGCGGTTTTGGCACCTCGGCGCGGTGCTCCTGCTTTGCTTTCTGCTTTGCCGCTTTCGCGTCAAGCTTGAGCTTTTTCTTCTGCGCTTTGTGCCACAGCTTTTGTTGATGCGGGTCAAGCAGCGCCACCGACATCTCTTCCTTCATTTCCGTGTACTGCTCGCTTAACCGGGTGATCCGCAACTCACCGCGCTGACGTTTACGCTGCGTCAGGTTGACAATCAGAACTGCGACCACCGCAATGGCAATCACTACCGTTGCTATTTTGGCCAGAAATAAACCGTATTCAGAAAGTAATTCCACGCGTCCACCTTGGTTTAACCACTTGTTTTCACACCCAGTGTACAACAGCCTTCGCCAGGCGTCTCGCACCTGACGATACCCTTGCGAGGCGTCTTCAGGAATTGGCATTTCACGGAAAAATGTTTGCAAATTGTTAATTTTACAGTGAACTCTCCGGATGACTGATTGATATCCTGCTCACTTTCGGGCATAAAGCCGAAAAGAGACCGCACAGCATGGGCCGCGCCAACGCGCGCCAGAGGAGTGACTTTGCACTATCAACCCAAAAAAGATCTACTGCAAAACCGTATCATCCTGGTCACCGGCGCCAGCGACGGTATTGGCCGTGAGGCGGCGCTGACTTACGCCCGCCATGGCGCACACGTCATTCTGTTGGGGCGGAATGAAGATAAACTGCGCGACGTTGCGCAAGCGATCGCCAGCGAGGGCGGCGCACCGACCCACCAATATACGCTCGACCTGTTAACCTGCACTCCAGAAGAGTGCCAGCAGCTTGCCCGGCGTATTGCCGCAGATTATCCGCGTCTGGACGGGGTATTGCATAATGCGGGTTTCCTCGGTGAAGTGCGCCCGATGGATCAGCAGACCCCGGAGATCTGGCAGCAGGTGATGCAGGTGAATGTCAACGGCACCTTTTTCCTTACCCAGGCACTCCTTCCTTTATTACTGCAGTCCGATTCCGGCTCGCTGGTGTTCACCTCGTCCAGCGTCGGGCGTCAGGGGCGCGCCAACTGGGGTGCTTATGCGGCCTCGAAATTTGCTACTGAAGGGATGATGCAGGTGCTGGCGGAGGAGTATCAGAGCCGCCACCTGCGCGTGAACTGCATCAACCCCGGCGGCACACGCACCGGGATGCGCGCCAGTGCGTTCCCGAGCGAAGATCCGCTTAAACTGAAAACCCCGGCCGATATCATGCCGCTCTATCTGTGGCTGATGGGCGACGACAGTCGCCGCAAAACCGGTATGACCTTTGATGCCCAACCCGGCCGTAAACCAGGAATATCGCAATGAGTGATGAACGTCATCAGCAGCGCCAGCAGCGCCTGAAAGAACAGGTTGATGCCCGCGTTGCCGCCGCTAAGGATGAGCGCGGAATTATTATCGTCTTCACCGGCAACGGCAAAGGCAAAACCACCGCGGCCTTTGGCACCGCGACCCGCGCCGTGGGTCACGGGCAGAAGGTGGGCGTGATCCAGTTCATCAAGGGAGAGTGGCCGAACGGCGAGCGTAATCTGCTTGAGCCTCACGGAGTTGAGTTTCAGGTGATGGCGACCGGGTTTACCTGGGACACCCAGAACCGCGACACCGACACCGCGGCCTGTCTGGCCGTCTGGGAGCAGGCGAAGCGCATGTTGGCCGATCCAACGCTCAATATGGTGCTGCTGGATGAGATCACCTATATGGTGGCTTACGACTACCTGCCTTTGCAGGAGGTGGTGGAGGCACTGAACAACCGTCCGACACACCAGACGGTGATTGTCACCGGGCGCGGCTGTCATCGGGATATTCTGGAGATGGCGGATACGGTCAGCGAGTTACGCCCGGTCAAACATGCCTTTGATGCCGGCATTAAAGCGCAAATCGGTATCGACTATTAAGAAAAAACCCGGCGATACCGGGTTTTATTTTTTTAGCCGTTGTTGTTACGGCTGCCAGAGCGGCGATTGCTGCTGACCTGGCTGTGACGTTTGACCGCCCGACGAATCTGATTTGCTTTCATGCGACGACGATCTTTTTCTACCGCTACTTTCGAGGTGGTTTCCGGCGTCAGTGACACCAGTTCGCGCAGATAGTTAGTCTGGGTTAAATCCAGCTCGGTATAGCCGCCGCGTGGCAGCCCTTTCGGCAGCAGGATGTCGCCGTAGCGTACACGGATCAAACGGCTAACCTGCACACCAACGGCTTCCCACAGGCGACGCACCTCGCGGTTACGGCCTTCGGTCAGGGTCACGTTGTACCACTGGTTAATGCCTTCACCACCGGTAAATTTGATGGTTTTGAAGGCGGCCGGGCCATCTTCAAGCTGCACGCCGCGCGACAGATCGCGGATCTTGTTCTCGTCGACTTCGCCAAACACGCGAACAGCGTATTCACGCTCCACTTCACGGCTTGGGTGCATCAGACGGTTTGCCAGCTCGCCGTCGGTGGTGAACAGCAGCAGACCGCAGGTGTTAACGTCCAGACGACCTACAGCGATCCAGCGCGCACCGCGCAGTTTTGGCAGACGGTCGAACACGGTCGGACGGCCTTCCGGATCGTTACGGGTGCAAAGCTCGCCTTCAGGCTTGTAGTAAGCCAGCACGCGGCAAATTTGCTCGGCAGACTCTTTCACTGAGATCAGGTGGCCGTCAATACGGATTTTCAGGCCTGGCACGATGTCGACACGGTCGCCTAGGGTGGCGATTTTACCGTCCACACTGACACGACCTGCTTCGATAATGGTTTCGATTTCACGGCGTGAGCCGTGGCCGGCGCGGGCCAGCACTTTCTGTAATTTTTCGCTCATTGAGCTTCCTTCAGGTGTCGCCTTCACAGGCGTCTGGTATACTTTCGAAAACAACGAGTCAGGCCCAAAAAGACCTTAACTCGCTGATCTATAACTCTTTCATAGCACACAAAATGGCGGACAAGGTGCCGCACATAGTGATTCATGGCCGCACATACTACATGAATTTTAGACTAAATGATTCAACAAGTTTTGTGCAGCAGCGTTCTGGTATGGATAACCTGAAGCAAACCCAACGGATCGGCTCTCTCGTACAGATGGGGCCGTCAGATTTCGTTATGCTGTAGGGCGCTCGTTCCATGCGTCGGTATGCTGAATGTTGCCATCCACTATGCGCCAGGTGATTTTCTCATATTGGATACTGATGCTTTCTACGTGGTTCATTTTATCGTTTCCCGATAATTTAACGTTAGGTACAGCGCAGTTAACGCCAGTAATCTTTACATTTTCCATCAACACCGTGTAATAGCAGACTTCTTGTCCGGCATCGTTAATGTGATAAAACTTAATCTCTGCACTTTTCAGCGTCTGACCTGTAGATGCTGCTTTATAAAGGTAGGGCGTGGAGCTATCCACTTCCTTTTCAATCATCATGGATGAGTGCTGGCGTGTCCCGGTGATTTTACCGTTAGCACTGTCTACAGGCAGGTTTATCCCGTGGCTTAACCCTATTATCTCTATGCTTCCTTCGCGATCCTCAACGTCAACAGATCCTTTAATATCTGCGCCGCCATCGTCTTTCAACCACATATACGGAGGGATTGGCACTTTATTTTATCCTTATTTTTTTGATTAACTTCATTGTTATGACATAGATAAATATAGCCACTGGCAAGATAGCAATTATGTGAATATATAAATACAGATCATAAAAATTATCCGCACCAATCTCATCCGGCCCATAAATAATATGACCAATGCGTGTGGCTAAGTCATCGTTAAACCAGAGTTCAGGGTCACCTATCAGGCGGCCTACAACTATAAATAATGTAATAAAATAAATAACTTTACTTATTCTACGAACGAATGTTGTTATAGCCACCAGCAACTACCTCCACCCATCCTCTCGCCATCAACGACCGCATACAGGGAACCTGAACAAGTGATGTATTCATAAGCGCATTATAAATCATCGCAAAATCAGAATTATGAGCGATTGTTATGCAGCCTTTTGACGAAGCACCGGGATGCAAACGGAAGCTACCGCGCTTAACACCCTCTATCCAGGCATTATCGTCGATTCCCCAATCATCTCGCCACAAGGCAAACCAATCCGATTTACCAAAAGGGCTGATATTCAGTATTCTCTTTGTAAAATCTTTAATTTCAAGTTGCTTTTGCGAGAACCAGTTCCCCTCATGCCGATCCACAATCCAATACTTACCGGGCGGAATTGGGCCATTGTCAGGAATATTTCGGCATCCCCCATTATTGCGACAAACGCCTTTACCTGAGTGCGCCATAAACACACCCACACCGTACAAATTAAATGGTGCATAGTCTGCCCCGTTCAGAATTAACGTCCCTTGTAACGCCATAGATAACCCTTTTACTTATAAATATGTATTCACGTATCGTACATCTACATATTCATGCGGGAATAGTGTCATTCCGGACACTGGCTCATTTTCAGAGAATAACAAGACATTAAACGTGCGAAAAAATAAGAGAGGTGTTAATAACAGGGCCATAGTAGCGAAAATTTTATGCTAATAAGATGGCCCCGTAATAGAGGAATTTACAGGAAAGGTTTAACGTCCCCTACCCCTTCACGCAGTACTACCGGGGCATCTTCCGTTAAATCAACGACCGTTGTCGGTTGCTGGCCGAGGTAACCGCCGTGAATAACCAAATCCACCTGTTTCTCCAGACGATCTTTGATCTCATCCGGATCGGATTCGGTGAAGTCGCTGCCTGGCAGCATCAGTGAGGTCGAAAGCATCGGCTCACCCAACGTCTCGAGCAGCGCCTGGGCAATCGGGTTCGCTGGCACGCGCATCCCGATAGTTTTGCGTTTTTCCTGCAGCAGGCGACGCGGCACCTCTTTTGTCCCTTTGAGGATAAAGGTGTAGTTGCCCGGGGTGTTATTTTTGATCAACCGAAACGCCACGTTATCCACGTAGGAGTAGGTCGACAGCTCCGACAGATCGCGGCACATCAGGGTAAAGTTGTGCCCGTTCGGGATGTGGCGGATCCGGCAAATGCGCTCCATGGCGCTTTTGTCTTCGATTTTACAACCCAGCGCGTAACCCGAATCGGTTGGGTAGACGATAACGCCGCCCTTACGCACGATCTCCACGGCCTGATTAATCAAACGCGGCTGCGGATTGTCAGGATGGATATAAAAAAATTGGCTCATACTTCCCTCTCTTCAATTGGCGTTGGCTGCTCCCAGAGTTGCCACACTGGCTCGACGCCACCGGGTAACCAGAGCTTGCGTCCCAGCTCGATCCACGGGCAAGGCTGATGGAAATCAGAGCCCTGGGAGCCAAGGAGGCCGTACTGGCGGGCATACTCAGCCAGTCGACTGCGCTCGTTGGGCGCCTGCTGACACTGCGCGACTTCCATCGCGTCTCCGCCGTGTTCGGCAAAGTACGCCAGCAGACGTTTCAGCCATTTGGCAGAGAGGTTATACCGCCCGGGATGGGCAAGCACCGCCTTTCCGCCAGAATGATGAATGACATCAATAGCTTGTTCTATTGTACACCACTGGGGAGGAACGTATCCGGTTTTCCCCCGTGCGAGATATTTTTTAAACACATCCGCAATGTTATTCGCCTTCCCGGCCTCAACCAGAAAACGGGCAAAGTGTGCCCGGGTTACCGCGCCGCCTTTGGCCAGACGCAGCGCCCCTTCCCAGGCGCCGGGGATGTGGGCTTTATCCAGCCGCTCGGCGATCAGTTCTGCCCGCAGAATGCGACGCGCCTTCTGCTGGTCCAGGAACGCACGCAGGGTCGGGTTCTCAATGTCGATGTTCAGCCCGACGATATGGATCTCATGGTTTTCCCAGACGGTGGAAATTTCCACGCCTGCTATGAGTGTAAGCGGCAATTCACTGCGGGCAATTTCCGCCCGCGCGGCCGCAATGGCCTCGGTGGTATCGTGATCGGTGATCGCCAACGTGCCGACGCGCATCTCATGGGCGCGATGGACGAGTTCTTCGGGCGTAAGCAGGCCGTCAGAGGCCTGAGTGTGGCTGTGTAAATCGTAAATCACTGCGTAATTCGTGTCGCTCAAAGCGGCTCCCGTCACTCATCTTCAATATCTGCGCCGCTATAATAACGTTATGTGGTGAAATTCTGAAATCGGGGGGTTGACATTACGCCATCGAACTAGTTAACTAGTACGCAAGTTCACTCAACGAGGTATCTGAAAATGACCGCACATTTCACTCTGCATGGCTGGTGGCGCACTTCCTGATAATCGGGCAGTGTCGTACGTCTGCGTCATGCAAACAGATACCTGGCCCGCCACTGAGCGGGCTTTTTTATGAACAGAATAAAGAGAACAACAACATGCAAACAGCCAAACCGACCCTTGAACTGCTGACCCGTGAGGCGGCGTATCGCCACAACCCAACCGCCCTGTTCCATCAGGTCTGCGGCGCGCGCCCTGCCACGTTACTGCTCGAGTCTGCGGATATCGACAGTAAGGACGATCTGAAAAGCCTGCTGCTGGTTGACAGCGCGCTGCGCATCACCGCCCTGGGCGACACCGTCACCCTGCAGGCGCTCTCCGAAAACGGCGCAGCGCTGCTCTGTTTGTTGGACGGCGTGCTGCCAGCAGGCATCGAGAATGAACATCGCCCGGACCAACGCATCCTGCACTTCCCGCCGGTGAGCCAGTTGCTGGACGAAGATGCCCGCCTCTGCTCGCTGTCGGTGTTTGATGCCTTCCGTCTGCTGCAGGGGCTGGTGAACGTGCCGGAACATGAGCGCGAAGCGATGTTCTTCGGCGGGCTGTTTGCTTATGACCTGGTTGCCGGATTTGAGGAGCTGCCGGAGCTTGAACAGGGCAACCGCTGCCCGGACTACTGCTTCTACTTGGCGGAAACCTTACTGGTGATCGACCACCAGAAAAAATACACCCGCATTCAGGCCAGCCTGTTTACGCCATTACTGGCGGAGAAACAGCGACTGGAGCAGCGCATTGCCCAGCTGCAGGAGCAGATGAATGAAGCGCCACCGGCGTTGCCGGTGCAACGGGTGGAGCAGATGCGTTGTGATGTCAGCCAGACGGACGATGAGTTTGGCGTGGTGGTGCGTCAGATGCAGAAAGCGATTCGCGCTGGCGAGATTTTCCAGGTAGTGCCGTCCCGTCGCTTCTCCCTGCCATGCCCGTCCCCGCTGGCAGCCTACGACGTGCTGAAGAAGAGCAACCCCAGCCCGTACATGTTCTTTATGCAGGATAACGATTTCACGCTGTTCGGCGCCTCGCCGGAGAGCTCCCTGAAGTACGACGCCACCAGCCGTCAGATTGAAATCTATCCGATTGCCGGAACCCGCCCGCGCGGCCGCCGCGCCGACGGTTCTCTGGATCGCGATCTCGACAGCCGCATTGAGCTGGAGATGCGTACCGACCAGAAAGAGATGTCCGAGCACCTGATGCTGGTGGACCTGGCGCGTAACGACCTGGCGCGCATCTGTACCCCAGGCAGCCGTTACGTGGCCGATTTGACCAAAGTTGACCGTTACTCCTTCGTGATGCACCTGGTCTCCCGCGTGGTGGGCGAACTGCGTCAGGATCTCGATGTGCTGCACGCCTACCGGGCCTGCATGAACATGGGCACCCTGAGCGGCGCGCCGAAAGTCCGCGCCATGCAGCTTATCGCCCAGGCTGAAGGTCGACGTCGCGGCAGCTACGGCGGTGCAGTGGGTTACTTCACGGCACATGGCGATCTCGATACCTGCATCGTGATCCGCTCTGCTTACGTTGAAGAAGGGATCGCTACTGTCCAGGCGGGCGCAGGCATTGTGCTCGACTCGGTTCCGCAGTCTGAAGCTGACGAAACCCGCAATAAGGCCCGCGCGGTACTGCGCGCCATTGCGACTGCCCATCACGCACAGGAGATTTTCTGATGGCTGACATTCTGCTGCTCGATAATATCGACTCATTTACCTACAACCTGGCGGATCAGCTGCGTGCAAACGGTCACAACGTGGTGATTTACCGTAACCATGTCCCGGCCCAGACCTTAATCGACCGTCTGGCCACCATGCAAAACCCGGTGCTGATGCTCTCCCCGGGGCCAGGCGCACCGAGCGAAGCGGGCTGTATGCCGGAGCTGTTAACCCGCATGCGCGGCAAGCTGCCGATCATCGGCATCTGTCTCGGCCACCAGGCGATTGTCGAGGCCTACGGCGGTTACGTCGGTCAGGCCGGTGAGATCCTGCACGGCAAAGCTTCCAGCATTGAACATGACGGCCAGGCGATGTTTGCCGGGCTGATGAACCCGCTGCCGGTGGCGCGCTATCACTCGCTGGTGGGCAGCAATATCCCGGCGGGCCTGACCATCAACGCCCACTACAACGGGATGGTGATGGCGGTGCGTCATGATGCAGACCGGGTGTGCGGCATGCAGTTCCACCCGGAATCCATTCTGACCTCGCAAGGCGCACGCCTGCTGGAGCAGACCCTGAACTGGGCGCTGCAGAAGCTGGAGCAGACCAACAGCCTGCAGCCGATTCTGGAAAAACTCTATCAGGCGCAGACCCTGAGCCAGCAGGAGAGCCACCAGCTATTCTCCGCCGTGGTGCGTGGTGAGCTGAAGCCCGAGCAGCTGGCCGCCGCGCTGGTGAGCATGAAAGTGCGCGGTGAGCAGCCGCAGGAGATCGCCGGTGCCGCCACCGCCCTGCTGGAAAACGCCGCCCCGTTCCCGCGTCCGGACTACCTGTTTGCGGACATCGTCGGTACCGGCGGCGACGGCAGCAACAGTATCAACATCTCCACCGCCAGTGCCTTTGTGGCGGCGGCCTGCGGGATGAAGGTGGCAAAACACGGGAACCGCAGCGTCTCCAGCCGTTCAGGATCGTCGGATCTGCTGGCCGCCTTCGGCATCAATCTGGACATGAACGCCGAGAAGTCCCGCGATGCGCTGGACGAGCTGGGCGTCTGCTTCCTGTTCGCGCCTAAGTATCACACCGGATTCCGACACGCGATGCCGGTGCGCCAGCAGCTGAAAACCCGCACCCTGTTTAACGTGCTGGGCCCGCTGATCAACCCGGCCCATCCGCCGTTAGCGCTGATTGGCGTCTACAGCCCGGAGCTGGTGCTGCCGATTGCCGAAACCCTGCGCGTGCTCGGATATCAGCGCGCCGCGGTGGTGCACAGCGGCGGGATGGATGAAGTCTCCCTGCATGCGCCGACTCTGGTGGCAGAGCTGGATAACGGTGAAATCAAAAGCTATCAGCTTGAAGCCGCGGACTTTGGCTTGACGCCATATCACCAGGAGCAGCTGGCAGGCGGCACCCCGGAAGAAAACCGTGACATTCTGACGCGCCTGTTACAAGGTAAAGGTGAGCCTGCGCATGAGGCCGCTGTGGCCGCTAACGTCGCCATGCTGATGCGTCTGCACGGCGACGAAGATCTCCATAAAAACGCGCAAAAAGTGATGGACGTGTTGCGCTCTGGCGCAGCCTACGATCGAGTGACCGCACTTGCGGCAAGAGGGTAAACAATGCAGACCGTATTAGCGAAAATCGTTGCCGATAAGGCCATCTGGGTTGAAGCGCGTAAAGAGCAGCAGCCGCTCGCCAGTTTCCAGAATGAGGTGGTACCGAGCAGCCGTCGTTTTTATGATGCCCTGCGGGGCGCGCGCACCGCGTTTATCCTGGAGTGCAAAAAAGCCTCCCCGTCGAAAGGGGTGATCCGCGACGATTTTGACCCGGCCCAGATCGCCGCCATCTACAAGCACCACGCTTCGGCTATTTCGGTGCTGACCGATGAGAAGTACTTCCAGGGCAGATTTGATTTTCTGCCGATCGTCAGCGGGATCGCTCCGCAGCCGATTTTGTGCAAAGACTTTATTATCGACCCGTATCAAATCTGGCTGGCGCGCTTTTATCAGGCCGATGCCTGCCTGCTGATGCTCTCGGTGCTGGACGACGAGCAGTACCGCCAGCTCGCCGCGGTAGCGCACAGCCTGAACATGGGCGTGCTGACCGAAGTGAGCAACGAAGAGGAGCTGGAGCGCGCCATCGCCCTGGAGGCGAAAGTGGTCGGTATTAATAACCGCGACCTGCGCGATCTCTCCATCGACCTCAACCGCACCCGTCAACTGGCGCCGCGTCTGGGCGCAGGCGTGACGGTGATCAGCGAGTCCGGCATCAACAGTTATGCTCAGGTTCGCGAGTTGAGCCACTTCGCCAACGGCTTCCTGATTGGATCCGCCATGATGGAACAGGCCGATCTCAGCGCGGCGGTGCGTCGCGTTCTGCTGGGTGAGAACAAAGTGTGTGGCCTGACGCGTCCTCAGGATGCCGCCGCGGCCCATGAAGCGGGCGCGATTTACGGCGGGCTGATTTTTGTTGAGTCCTCCCCGCGCAACGTCAGCGAAACCCAGGCGCGCGAAGTGATTGCCGCCGCCCCACTGCAGTACGTGGGCGTGTTCCGCAATGCCACTCTTGAAAAGGTGGTTGCCACGGCAGAGGCGCTTTCTCTCGCCGCCGTTCAGCTGCACGGCAGTGAAGATCAGGCCTATATCGATGCCCTGCGCGCCGCGCTGAACCCGCAGGTGCAAATCTGGAAAGCGCTGAGCGTGACCGGTACCCTGCCGCCGCGCACGCTGCACCATGTCGATAAATATGTTCTGGATAACGGCCAGGGCGGAACCGGGCAGCGTTTTGACTGGTCGCTGCTCAATGGTGAGAAGCTGGACAACGTCCTGCTCGCCGGGGGTTTAGGCCCGGATAACTGCGTTGAAGCCGCTAAAGCGGGCTGCGCAGGTCTCGATTTCAATTCAGGCGTTGAGTCGCAGCCGGGCATCAAAGATGCCAGCAAGCTGGCTTCGGTGTTCAAAACGCTGCGTGCATATTAAGGAAGAGAAGATGACCACATTATTAAACCCTTACTTTGGCGAATTCGGCGGCATGTATGTGCCGCAGATCCTGATGCCCGCCCTGCGCCAGCTGGAAGAGGCGTTCGTGAGCGCGCAAAAAGATCCGCTCTTCCAGGCTGAGTTTACCGACCTGCTGAAAAACTATGCCGGTCGTCCGACGGCCCTGACCAAATGTCGCAACCTGACCGAGGGCACCAACACCACGCTCTATCTGAAGCGTGAAGATCTGCTCCACGGCGGCGCGCATAAAACCAACCAGGTACTGGGTCAGGCGCTGCTGGCAAAACGGATGGGTAAAACCGAAATCATCGCCGAAACCGGTGCCGGTCAGCACGGCGTGGCGTCGGCGCTGGCCAGCGCCCTGCTGGGCCTGAAATGCCGCATCTACATGGGGGCAAAAGACGTTGAACGTCAGTCGCCGAACGTGTTCCGTATGCGTCTGATGGGCGCGGAAGTGATCCCGGTATACAGCGGCTCGGCCACCCTGAAAGATGCCTGTAACGAGGCCCTGCGCGACTGGTCCGGTAACTATGAAAATGCCCACTATATGTTGGGTACCGCCGCGGGCCCGCACCCGTTCCCGACCATCGTGCGTGAATTCCAGCGCATGATCGGCGAAGAGACCAAAGCGCAGATCCTCGAAAAAGAGGGTCGCCTGCCGGATGCGGTTATCGCCTGCGTAGGTGGCGGCTCTAACGCCATCGGCATGTTTGCTGACTTCATCGACGACGCCAACGTGGGGCTGATTGGCGTGGAACCTGCCGGTCACGGGATTGAAACCGGTGAACACGGTGCACCGCTGAAGCATGGCCGCGTCGGCATCTACTTCGGCATGAAGGCGCCGATGATGCAGACCGACGAAGGGCAGATTGAGGAGTCGTACTCCATCTCTGCCGGGCTGGACTTCCCGTCCGTCGGGCCGCAGCACGCACACCTGAACAGCATCGGTCGCGCTGAATACGTATCGATCACCGATGACGAAGCGCTGGAAGCCTTCAAAACCCTGTGCCGTAAAGAGGGGATCATTCCGGCGCTGGAGTCCTCCCACGCCCTGGCGCATGCCCTGAAAATGATCAAAGACAACCCGGAAAAAGAGCAGCTGCTGGTGGTGAACCTTTCCGGTCGCGGCGATAAAGACATCTTCACCGTTCACGATATTCTGAAAGCACGAGGGGAAATTTGATGGAACGTTACGATAACGTGTTTGCTGAGCTGAAAGCCCGCAAGGAAGGCGCTTTTGTTCCCTTCGTTACCCTGGGGGATCCCTCTCCTGAGCAGTCGCTGAAAATTATCGACACCCTGATCGAAGCGGGCGCCGATGCGCTGGAGCTGGGCATTCCCTTCTCTGACCCACTGGCCGACGGCCCGACCATCCAGGCCGCCACCCTGCGCGCCTTTGCCGCGGGCGTGACCCCGACGCAGTGCTTCGAAATGCTGGCCACCATCCGCCAGAAATACCCGACCATTCCCATCGGGCTGCTGATGTACGCCAACCTGGTGTTTAACCGCGGCATCGACGAGTTCTACGCGGAGTGCGCCCGCGTGGGGGTGGATTCAGTGCTGGTGGCCGATGTACCAGTAGAGGAGTCGGCGCCGTTCCGCCAGGCGGCGATGCGTTATAACGTCGCGCCGATCTTTATCTGTCCGCCGAACGCCGACGACGAACTGCTGCGCCAGATCGCCTCTCATGGTCGCGGCTATACCTACCTGCTGTCGCGCGCCGGTGTAACGGGGGCTGAGAACAAAGCTGCGCTGCCGCTGCATCATCTGGTAGAGAAACTGGCGGAGTACCATGCCGCTCCGCCGCTGCAGGGCTTTGGTATCTCCGCGCCGGAGCAGGTCTCTGCCGCGCTGGGTGCCGGTGCTGCCGGGGCGATTTCCGGTTCGGCAATCGTGAAAATTATCGAGAACAACGTCGATAAGCCTGAGCAGATGCTGAGCGAGCTGAAAACGTTTGCCAGTGCCATGAAAGCGGCAACCCGTCCGCAGTAATGAAATCGCCGTCTGGTTTTACCAGACGGCTTTCCATATAAATTGATCCCTTCGAGCTTTAGCGCATTTAACGCTTTTCAAACCCGATTCCCGGCGTATTATCCCCTCGTCTTTTAAGGCTTCCTCCTTAATCCTTCTGAGTTCAGAGGTTTATCTATGTCGTGGCAACATTTTAAACAGGCTTATTTAATTAAGTTCTGGTCCCCCGTTCCTGCCGTTATTGCTGCAGGGATCCTCTCCACTTACTACTTCGGCATCACCGGCACCTTCTGGGCCGTCACCGGCGAATTCACCCGCTGGGGCGGGCAGCTGCTGCAGCTGGCGGGCGTTCACACCGAAGAGTGGGGCTACTTCAAACTGATCCACCTTGAAGGTACCCCGCTCACCCGTATCGACGGCATGATGATCATTGGCATGTTCGGCGGCTGTTTTGCTGCCGCGCTGTGGGCCAACAATGTCAAACTGCGTATGCCGCACAGCCGGATCCGCATCGCCCAGGCAGTGGTCGGCGGCATTATCGCCGGGTTCGGCGCACGTCTGGCGATGGGCTGTAACCTGGCCGCCTTCTTTACCGGGATCCCCCAGTTCTCCCTGCACGCCTGGTTCTTTGCCCTGGCCACCGCCGTAGGCTCGTACTTTGGCGCTCGCTTTACGCTGCTGCCCCTGTTCCGTATTCCGATCAAAATGCAAAAGGTGAGCGCCGCTTCGCCGTTAACGCAAAAGCCGGATCAGGCGCGCCGCCGCTTTCGTCTGGGGATGCTGGTCTTCTTCGGCATGCTGGCCTGGGCGCTCTGTACCACGCTGGATCAGCCCAAACTCGGGCTGGCGATGCTGTTCGGCGTCGGCTTTGGCCTGCTGATTGAGCGGGCGCAGATCTGCTTTACCTCGGCCTTTCGCGATATGTGGATCACCGGGCGCACGATGATGGCCAAAGCGATCATCGCCGGGATGGCGGTGAGTGCTATCGGCATTTTCAGCTACGTCCAGCTGGGTGTGGCACCTAAGATCATGTGGGCAGGCCCGAACGCCATTATCGGCGGGCTGTTGTTTGGCTTCGGGATTGTGCTGGCCGGCGGGTGCGAGACGGGCTGGATGTACCGCGCGGTGGAAGGTCAGGTCCACTACTGGTGGGTCGGTCTGGGTAACGTGATTGGCTCCACCCTGCTGGCCTTTTACTGGGATGATTTCGCACCGGCGCTGGCGACCAACTGGGACAAGGTCAATCTTCTCACCACCTTTGGTCCACTGGGTGGGTTGCTGGTGACCTACCTTTTGCTGTTGATCGCCTTTTTACTGGTGCTGGCGCAGGAGAAACGCTTCTTTCGTCGCGCTGCCGTGAAAACTGAAATTCGTGAGGAAGCCGTATGAAAGAGATTGTTCCCGACTATCGCCTCGATATGGTGGGCGAACCTTGCCCTTACCCTGCCGTGGCTACCCTTGAAGCGATGCCGCAGCTGAAGAAAGGCGAGATCCTGGAGGTGGTCAGCGACTGTCCGCAATCCATCAACAATATTCCGCTGGACGCCAAAAACCACGGTTATACGGTGCTGGATATTCAGCAGGATGGACCGACTATCCGCTATCTTATCCAGAAATAATGACAGCGTAGCGCCAGGTATTAATCCCATTTTCTTCAGGATATCTCTATTGGGTCTATGCTTTACATTGACTACAAAAGGAGAACGTTATGTCAGACCAAAATCTTGATAATGATGCACAATACGCAGGTGAAAAAGCGAAGAACAAACTGGATGAATTCGCCGGTGCTGCCCAGCAGCAGTTTGGCGAGGCCGTTGATTCGCCTAAACATCAGTTGAAGGGTGCCGGGCGCAAATATGCTGCACAGGCCAGCGACGTGGTGACTGATGTGACCGATGCCGTTAAAAATAACCCGCTGACCGGCCTTATTGCCGCAGGTGCGGTGGGTATTGTCCTCGGCCTGTTACTGGGTCGTAAATAGTAAAAAAGGCCCTTCGGGGCCTTTTTACTTTCAGAAACGGTATCCCGCCGAGAACATAAACACCCACGGATCCAGACGGGTGCTGATATTTTGCTGTTGATCCCCCGCCTTAAAGCGCACCTCGGTGTCGATATCCATGTACCAGACTGACATGTTAATCAGCCAGTCACGGTTGATAAGGTAATCCAGCCCCGCCTGCCCCGCTACGCCCCATGAATCTTTCAGACTCAGGTCGGAAAGGCCCGCCTCTTTACCGGTATCGTTAAACTTCTCATCAAAGAAGGTGGTGTAGTTGACCCCGGCACCAATATAGGGGCGAAGCTTGCTACCGGCGTCGCCGAAATACCACTGGGCCATCAGGGTGGGTGGCAGATGATGAACCGTGGCGATGTCCCCGGTCGGGCCCGTCCCTACCTTGTGACGAAACGGCGTGGCCGCCAGCAGTTCAACGCCGACGTTGTCGGTGGCCATCCAGGTAAAGGTCATCCCGGCCTGGGTATTGTTACTGACGTTAAATCCGCCCAACCCCAGCACATTGTCCGAACCTTCCGTGGGACGAACCGTGGCGGTTCCCAGGCGGAAAAAGAACTCGCCTGCTTCGTGGGCCACGGCGCCACCGGAAAACGTGCTCAGAATCAATGCTGCAACCACTGCTTTTTTCATATCCATTCCCTCGTTATGGTTTTATTGAGGAACGGAATATACCCACAAATGATTAATAAGTGATCCAACAGAGATCACACTAGATTCAGCAATTTAACATTCATTGATCTAAATTAATTTTTTTAACCCTACGCAAAAATTGGTAGTGGCTATCTGGATCAATTTTGCCGTTTCGGGCAAACCCTGCGCAGCGGCATAACCACCGCGCAAAATTACAGCGATGCATTACGGGCGCTTTACAAAGATATGCTTTTCCATACAAGGCTTGATACTGCCACCAGGCAGTTATCCAGGGTACAATTGCCCGCTAATTAACATCTGCAATACTCAAGGAGAGTGCATGTCTATCACGGCGAAGTCTGTCTACCGTGACACGGGGAATTTCTTCCGCAATCAGTTCGTTACTTTTTTACTGATCGCCTTGTTGTGCGCATTAATCACGGTGGTACTTGGTCATGCCTTTTCGCCGAGTGAGGAGCAGATAGCCAGCCTGAGTGAAGGCGATCCCGTCACCAGCAGCGTCGGGCTGTTTGAGATGGTGCAAAATATGTCCCCGGAGCAGCAGCAGATCCTGTTGCGAGCCTCTGCGGCGACCACCTTTTCCGGATTGATTGGCAATGCCATTCTGGCGGGTGGCGTACTGTTAATGATCCAACTGGTCTCGGCCGGGCAACGCGTCAGCGCCCTGCGGGCGATTGGCGCCAGCGCGCCACTGCTGCCGAAACTGTTTATCCTGATCTTTTTGACCACCATGCTGGTGCAATTAGGGATTATGCTGGTCGTGGTGCCGGGCGTGCTGTTAGCGATTGTGCTCGCCTTCGCGCCGATTATGGTGGTGCAGGACAGAATGGGCATTTTTGTCGCCATGCGTAGCAGCATTCGGCTGGCATGGTCTAATATGCGTCTGGTTGCCCCGGCGGTGATGAGCTGGCTGCTGGCTAAAACTCTGCTGCTGCTGTTTGCCCCGAACCTGGCCGTCCTGACCCCGAACGTCGGTGCCGTGGTGGCGAATACGGTGAGCAACCTGATCTCAGCGGTCTTGCTGGTCTATTTGTTCCGCCTGTATACGTTAATTCGCCAGTAATTTTTCTGATGGTCCGGGCACCACGCCCGGGTCGTCGCAGATGATGGAATCGAAGAATGAAGCAGTTTCTTGATTTTTTACCCCTGGTTGTCTTTTTTGCCTTCTACAAACTGTATGACATCTACGCGGCCACCACCGCCCTGATCGTCGCTACCGCGGTGGTGCTGATCTACAGCTGGGTGCGCTACCGTAAGGTCGAAAAAATGGCCTTGATCACCTTCGTGCTGGTGGCCTTTTTCGGTGGCCTGACCGTCTTTTTCCATAACGATGAGTTCATCAAGTGGAAAGTGACCGTTATCTACGTGCTGTTTGCCGGTGCCCTGCTGTTCAGCCAGTGGGTAATGAAAAAGCCGCTTATTCAGCGCATGCTGGGCAAAGAGCTGGCCCTGCCGCAGAGCGTCTGGTCGCGCCTGAACGTTGCCTGGGCGGTGTTCTTTATTCTCTGTGGCCTGGCGAATATCTATATCGCTTTCTGGCTGCCGCAGAATATCTGGGTCAACTTCAAAGTGTTTGGTCTGACTGCCTTAACGCTGATTTTCACCCTGCTGAGCGGGATCTACATCTACCGCCACATGCCGCAGGACGACAAGCAGTAATCTCCCCCGCCAGGCTCAATAAGCCTGGCGTTTTCTTCTGTTCTCTCCGGCTGTAAATCATAGTAGCATCCCGCCTGAAGTCCTCCGTAATGAGTAGAGTCCATAATGACAACAACGAACGCCCCGCAGGGCGAACTGGTTTTACGCACACTTGCAATGCCCGCCGACACCAATGCGAACGGCGATATTTTTGGCGGCTGGCTGATGTCGCAGATGGATATGGGTGGGGCGATCCTCGCCAAAGAGATTGCTCAGGGCCGCGTGGTGACGGTCCGGGTCGATGGCATGACGTTTCTGCGCCCTGTCGCGGTCGGTGATGTGGTGTGTTGCTACGCGCGTTGCGTGAAGCGTGGAAATACGTCAGTGTCGATCAACATTGAGGTGTGGGTGAAAAAGGTCTCTTCTGAGCCTATCGGCCAGCGTTATAAAGCGACCGAAGCGCTGTTTATCTATGTCGCGGTCGATAACGACGGGAAACCGCGTCCTCTGCCGCAGGTCTGACAATCAGGCCAAAAAAAAGCCTCCATCCGGAGGCTTTTTTTATTATTCCATCTGTGCCCCGCCGTTGAGGCGGAAAACGATATTCACAATCAGCCCGCGGCCTGGCTTACCGGCTTCGTATCGCCATTTACGCATCGCGGTTTTCACATCCCGCTCAAACATATTCGACGGCTGCGCGGAGAGGATTTCGACATTATCCACTCGCCCGTCTGCGGTCACGTCAAACTTCACACGGACACGCCCTTCAATGCGTAATGCCTGCGCTCGCGCAGGATAAACCGGCTGGTTACGGCTCAGCGCACGCGGACCAGAAGGGGCCGCCGCAACCGGCTTAGCGGTGGCCGGGGACGAGTTCATCACCGGGCGAGTCGGGGCAGCTCTTTCAACCGGTTGAGTAGTGCGAGGCTCGACCGGGCGCTCTTCACGCTTCGGACGCTCTTCCACCTTTTTCACCGGTTTTGGTTTCGGCTTCGGTTTTGGCTTAGGCTTGGGCTCCGGTTTCGGGATCACTACCGGCACTTCTTTAGGCGGTTCAGGAACGATTTCAGGTTCCGGTTCCGGCTCGGGTTCTGCGACAGGTTCCGGTGGTGGCGCTACCTGTACGGGCTCCAGCTCCGCAGGCGTCACCATGGTCACAGAAATCGGCTGCGCGGGCGCTGGCATTTCAATAACCTGATGTACCGATGTGTAAAGCAGACCCGCAACGACGGCGCCATGAATTGCGACGGACAACAGCGTCGGCCAGGGAAAGCGGCGAGGTAATTCAAGGGTCATTGAAGTCATAATCGTTTCAGTTAAAAAGCCAGGCCCTGATTTTAAATGCAAATAGCAATCATATTCAATAAGCCAGTTAAACTTCGCCTGAATAAACCGTCCGGCAGGCGAAAAAAGGCACGCAGTGCGCAGGGTTTTAACAATGTGGCTATCTTTACATTGCAGTCCCCTGCACTTTCACATAACGTAATTCACACTTTTATTGGTTAAGGAGCTCCGCTGTGCTTTATGTGATTTTTGCTGCAGATGTTGCTGATTCTCTGGAAAAACGCCTCTCCGTGCGCCCTGCCCATCTGGCACGCTTACAGCTGCTGCATGACGAAGGCAGATTACTGACTGCAGGGCCCATGCCTGCCGTCGACAGCAACGATCCGGGTGCGGCCGGCTTTACCGGCTCGACGGTGATTGCCGAGTTTGAATCACTCGAAGCGGCGCAGGCCTGGGCGCAGGACGACCCATATGTGGCGGCTGGCGTATATGATAACGTCGTGGTGAAGCCGTTTAAAAAAGTTTTCTAGGATAAAAAAAGGCTCCTTATCAGGAGCCTTTCTTGTCAGTGCAGCGACGCCAGCCGCGCCGCGAATCCAACGAACAACAAGCCGATCAAACCATTTCCCAGCGTCGCCAGTTTCTTTTTGGTTTTCAGGTAACGGGTGACAAATGCCCCGGAGAAAATCAGGAAGCTCATATAGATAAAGCTGATGACCTCCAGCGTGATCGCGAGGATCATAAACGCCACGCCGGTGTTGTTAGCCTGTACGTCGATAAACTGCACAAAGAACGAGACATAAAACAGGATCGCTTTCGGATTGGTCATACTCAGCACCAGCGAGCGTTTCATGATGGTTTTTGCCGGTTCGATACCGCCCGCTTCGCCCTGCTGTTTATGTCGGATCACCGACCATAGCATCTTCCCGCCCAGCCATAACAGGTAGAAAGCCCCGAGATAGCGAACCACATTAAACAGTATTGGGGTGGTCTGAATCAGCGCCGCGACCCCGGCCCAGGCGAGAAACATCAGCACCGCATCACCGATAAACACGCCGCTGGCCGCCAGATAGCCTTTCTTGACGCCATGACCAATGCCGGTTTTTAAGACAAACAGGGTATTGGGACCCGGAACCAGAACAATGAAAATGGCTCCAACAACATAGGTCCAGAAATTAAGCACACCAAAATCCGCAAACACTTCATCCTCCTTTTCGAAATAGCGAATCTTTAAAAAACATCGGGCACCTCAGAGGGTGCCCTTGTGTCATTCAGTAATCCTGAACGGCGAACAGTAACGCATTGCGATGACGGTTCGTACTGCATTTTCTGATGGCGTGGATACGCATATTACGGCGGGATTGTGCTTCCAGCCAACGCGCTTTGCGACGACCTGTCTGTCGCAACATGCGCCAGCGCCCTACTTCTGTTCTACTGCGCTTCATGTTAACAACTCTTCCTAAAACAGAGCGCTCATTATAGACCCTTGCCTGCGGCAAACCAGTGCTTTTATCTGGCGTTTTTATTTGCCAGAAAAATCCTGACGCGTAAACTCTTAACAATACGCTTTCAAAAGGATTTTTTATTATGACAACCTTCTACACCGTGGTGAGTTGGCTGCTCATTCTGGGATACTGGCTGATCATAGCAGGGGTAACATTACGCATCCTGATGAAGCGCAGAGCCGTTCCTTCCGCCATGGCATGGTTGTTGATTATCTTTATCCTGCCGCTGGTCGGCATCATCGCGTACTTATCCTTTGGCGAACTTCACCTCGGTAAACGACGCGCGGAACGTGCCCGCGCCATGTGGCCCTCAACGGCCAAATGGCTCAACGATCTCAAATCCTGCAAACATATCTTTGCCGAAGAGAACAGCGACGTCGCAGCGTCCCTGTTTCAGCTCTGCGAGCGCCGCCAGGGCATTGCGGGCGTCAAAGGCAATCAGCTCCAGCTGATGACCACCTCCGATGACGTGATGAATGCCCTGATCCGCGATATTCAGCTGGCACGCCATAACATCGAGATGGTGTTTTACATCTGGCAGCCGGGCGGGATGGCCGATCAGGTCGCGGAATCCCTGATGGCCGCCGCACGCCGGGGTATTCACTGTCGTCTGATGCTCGACTCCGCCGGTAGCGTGACCTTTTTCCGCAGCAACTGGGCATCGATGATGCGCAATGCCGGGGTGGAGGTGGTCGAAGCCTTAAAAGTAAACCTGCTGCGTGTGTTCCTGCGCCGGATGGACCTGCGCCAACACCGTAAAATGGTGCTGATCGACAACTACATTGCCTATACCGGCAGTATGAACATGGTGGACCCGCGCTTCTTTAAACAGGACGCCGGCGTCGGCCAGTGGGTTGATCTGATGGCGCGCATGGAGGGCCCGGTCGCCACCGCGATGGGGGTTGTCTACTCCTGCGACTGGGAGATCGAAACCGGCAAGCGCATTCTGCCCCCGCCGCCTGATGCCAACATCATGCCGTTTGAGCAGGCCAGCGGGCATACCATCCACACCATTGCCTCTGGTCCTGGCTTCCCGGAAGATTTGATTCACCAGGCGCTGCTCACCGCGGCCTATTCCGCCCGCGAATATCTGATCATGACCACCCCCTACTTCGTGCCGAGCGACGATCTGCTGCACGCCATCTGTACCGCCGCCCAGCGCGGGGTGGATGTCAGCATCATCCTGCCGCGCAAGAACGATTCGGTACTGGTGGGCTGGGCCAGCCGGGCCTTTTTCAGCGAACTACTGGCCGCCGGGGTGAAGATTTACCAGTTTGAAGGTGGCCTGCTGCACACCAAAAGCGTGCTGGTGGATGGCGAACTCAGCCTGGTGGGGACGGTTAACCTGGACATGCGCAGCCTGTGGCTCAATTTTGAGATCACCCTGGTGATTGATGACGCCGGTTTTGGCGCTGATTTGGCCGCGGTGCAGGACGACTATATCTCCCGCTCCCGCTTGCTGGACGCGCGGTTGTGGGTGAAAAGACCGCTGTGGCAGCGAATTACCGAACGACTGTTTTACTTCTTTAGTCCGTTGCTGTAAAACGTGCCCAACCAACGATGTTAAACAGGTAGTCATCATGGAAATGGATCTGAACAATCGCCTGACCGAAGACGAAACGCTCGAACAGGCCTACGATATCTTCCTCGAACTGGCCGTCGATAATCTCGATCCGGCAGACGTGATTCTCTTTAATCTGCAGTTTGAAGAGCGTGGCGGTGCCGAGCTGTTCGACCCGTCTGAAGACTGGGCCGAGCACGTCGATTATGACCTGAACCCGGACTTCTTCGCAGAAGTGGTGATTGGTCTGGCCGATACCGACGGCGGTGAGATTAACGACATCTTTGCCCGCGTCCTGCTGTGTCGCGAGAAAGACCACAAGTTGTGCCACATCCTCTGGCGCGAATAAAAAAAGGCTGCGAATGCAGCCTTTTTTATTACCTGTTATCCGTTCAGAGCGGGTCAACCTTCAGGCAGGAGACCGCATGGCGGAAACTGCCTTCCAGCACCGGGCGCGTTTTCGCACACTCCGGCCCGGCAATCGGGCAGCGGGTACGGAACACACAGCCGGACGGCGGATTGATCGGCGACGGCAGCTCCCCTTCCAGAAGCTGAATCTTTTTATTCTTCTCCAGATCCGGATCGGGCACCGGCACCGCAGACATCAGGGCTTTGGTGTAAGGGTGCAGCGGGTTGTGGTACACCTCATCATAGGTGCCCAGCTCTACCGCATGGCCGAGATACATCACCAGCACGCGATCGGAGATATGCTTCACTACCGCCAGATCGTGGGCGATAAAGATCAGCGACAGGCCCATCTCACGCTGCAGTTTTTGCAGCAGGTTCACTACCTGCGCCTGAATCGACACGTCCAGCGCGGAGACCGGTTCGTCACAGATAATCAGTTTCGGCTCAAGGATCAGCGCGCGGGCAATCCCGATACGTTGACACTGGCCGCCGGAGAACTCGTGCGGGTAACGGTTGATGAGGTTCGGCAGCAGGCCCACTTTCATCATCATCGCTTTGACGCGATCGCGCACTTCAGTCCGCGGCATCTTAGGATGATAGGTGCGCAGCGGCTCGGCAATGATCTCCCCGATGGTCATACGCGGGTTCAGGGAGGCCAGCGGATCCTGGAAAATCATCTGAATGTCGCTACGCACGGCGCGCCACTCGTCAGGCTTCATCCCCAGCAGATCTTTGCCCAGCCAGGCCACTTTACCGTCGGTGGCTTTCACCAGACCGATAATCGCGCGGGCAAAGGTCGACTTACCGCAGCCCGACTCACCCACCACGCCCAGGGTCTCCCCTTCGTACAGACGCAGGGTGACGCCGTCCACGGCTTTCAGGGTTTTTGCCGGCTGCCAGAACCACTGCTTGCCATCTTTAATGTCAAAGTGGACTTTCAGATCCGCGATTTCGAGCAGGACATTACGTTTTTCGTCGATGACAGTCATACCAGCTCCTCGTACGGCTTAAAGCAGGCACGCAGACGGCCTGGGGCAAACTCTTCCAGCGGTGGTGCGGTGTTGCAAATCTCCATCGCATGCGGGCAGCGCGGCTGGAACGGACAGCCTTTCGGCAGACGCAACAGGTTCGGTGGGTTGCCCGGGATGGTCAGCAGCGCCTCGCCTTCCGCATCCAGACGCGGGACAGCATTCAGCAGGCCGATAGAGTACGGGTGCGCCGGGTTGTAGAACACGTCGCGCGCTCGACCGTACTCCATGGTACGACCGGCATACATCACCAGCACCTTGTCACAGATCCCGGCGACCACGCCCAGATCGTGGGTGATCATGATGATGGCGGTATTGAACTCACGCTTCAGCTCGTTTAGCAGGGTCATGATCTGCGCCTGAACGGTCACGTCCAGCGCGGTGGTGGGTTCATCGGCAATCAGCAGTTTTGGTCGGCACAGCAGGGCCATGGCGATCATCACACGCTGGCGCATCCCACCGGAAAACTCATGCGGGAACATCCGCATGCGCTTACGCGCTTCCGGCATTTTCACCGCATCGAGCATTTTGACCGACTCTTCAAAAGCTTCGGCTTTGCCCAGCCCTTTGTGCAGCATCAGAACTTCCATCAGCTGCTCACCCACACGCATGTACGGGTTGAGGGAGGTCATCGGATCCTGGAAAATCATCGAGATCTGCTCGGCGCGCAGCTTGTTCAGCTCGTTTTCCGGCAGGTTGAGGATCTCTCTGCCGTTAAAGGTCGCAGACCCTCCGATGACGCCGTTTTGCGCCAGCAGCCCCATCAGCGCAAAGGCCGTCTGGGATTTACCGGAACCGGATTCACCCACGATCCCCAGCGTCTCACCGGCCCGCAGGCTGAAATTGAGATCGTTTACCGCGGTTACATCGCCATCCGGCGTTTTAAAGGTGACGCGCAGATCTTTCACATCCAGCAGGGCATTGCCCAGCTGTTGGGTTTGTGGCGCAGATGCCGTTTCAATAATGGTCATGGCGGCGCTCCTTAACGGTCTTTCGGGTCGAGGGCATCACGCAGGCCATCGCCGATAAAGTTGAAACAAAACAGTGTCACGACCAGGAACCCTGCCGGGAACAGCAGCAGCCACGGTGAAACTTCCATCGAGTTCGCGCCATCACTCAACAGCGCACCCCAGCTACTCAACGGCTCCTGGGTACCCAGGCCGAGGAAGCTGAGGAAGGATTCGAACAGGATCATGCTCGGCACCAGCAGGGAGGCGTACACCACTACCACACCCAGCACGTTCGGCACGATATGACGGACCACGATATTGCCGGTAGAGACCCCACCGACCTGCGCCGCTTCGATGAACTCTTTGCGCTTCAGGCTCAGGGTCTGGCCGCGCACGATACGCGCCATATCCAGCCAGGAGACCATGCCGATAGCGACAAAGATCAACAGGATGTTCTGGCCGAAGAAGGTCACCAGCAGGATCACGAAGAACATGAACGGGAAGGAGTTGAGGATCTCAAGGATACGCATCATCACCGAATCCACTTTACCGCCGAGATAGCCGGAGAGCGATCCGTACAGGGTGCCCAGAATCACCGCCACAAAGGCTGCGGCGATACCCACCATCAACGAGATTCGCCCGCCGATGGCGACACGCACCAGCAGGTCACGCCCGGATGAGTCGGTACCAAAGTAGTGGCCCGATTCGCTATCCGGAGCGCTGGACATCATGCCCCAGTCAGTATCGAAGTAGCTGAACTGCGACAGCATCGGCGCTAAGGTCACAAACAGGGCAATAATCACCAGCACAACCAGGCTGGCAACCGCCGCGCGGTTGTGCATAAAGCGACGGCGGGCATCCTGCCAGAGACTGCGTCCTTCGACTTCCAGTTTTTCACTGAAGTTTTCCAGCGCCTCGCTATTTTTCTTACTTAACATCATGGCGAGCTCCAGTGTCAGTAGCGGATTTTCGGATCGATGACGGCATACAGCACATCAACAATCGCGTTAAAGAAAATGGTCAGCGCACCGACGAGGATGGTCAGACTCAATACCAGGGAGTAGTCGCGGTTCAGGGCGCCGTTAACAAACAGCTGGCCGATACCCGGCAGACCATAAATGGTTTCGATAACCATTGAACCGGTAATGATACCGACGAACGCCGGGCCTAAATAAGAGAGAACCGGCAATAACGCAGGTTTTAATGCGTGACGGAAAATAATCCGCCGCATCGGCAGCCCTTTGGCACGCGCGGTACGAATGAAGTTTGAGTGCAAAATTTCAATCATCGAACCACGGGTGATACGCGCAATGCTGGCAATATAGGCCAGTGAAAGCGCCACCATCGGCAGGATCATGTACTGCAGCGCCCCGCCATTCCAGCCGCCGCCGGGCAACCACTTCAGGGTGATTGCAAATATCATGACCAGTAAGGGCGCGACGACAAAACTCGGTATGACGACCCCGGTCATTGCCACCCCCATAACGGCGTAGTCCCATTTGGTATTTTGATTCAGCGCGGCTATTACACCCGCCGTCACGCCAAGAATGACGGCCAGTAAAAATGCCGCGGCGCCTAATTTAGCCGAAACGGGGAAGCTGGACGCCACCAGATCGTTTACGGAATAGTCTTTATATTTGAATGACGGCCCAAAATCGCCGTGCGCCAGCTGCTTCAGATAATTGAAATACTGGGTGGAGATCGGATCGTTTAAATGGTATTTCGCTTCGATATTCGCCATCACTTCTGGCGGCAGCGTACGTTCACCGGTAAATGGACTACCCGGTGCGAGACGCATCATAAAGAAGGAGATCGTTATGAGAATAAATAGCGTTGGAATCGCTTCAAGACAGCGACGTAGGATAAATTTCAACATTGCCCGTACCTTCTGGCGTGTGCCTATATAATATTACGATGAGTAGACACCGTGGGGCGAGCGCTGCCCGCCCCACTCATTGCCATTAATGCTTGATGATATACAAGTTTTTAACGTAGATATTATCCATCGGGTCTTTACCGGTATAACCACCTACCCACGGTTTCACCAGACGGGCGTTCACGTAGTAGTAAACCGGCACGATCGCAGAGTCTTTATCGAGCTGCTGTTCTGCTTTCGAATACAGCTCAGCGCGCTGCGCTTCGTCAGTGACTTTCAGGGTATCGCCGATCAGCTTATCGAACTCTGCGCTCTTATAGTGCGCGGTGTTGTTCGAGCTGTCGCTCAGCATGGTGTTCAGGAAGGAAGTTGGTTCGTTATAGTCCGCACACCAGCCTGCACGCGCTACATCAAAGGTGCCCTGATGGCGGCTGTCAAGGAAGGTTTTCCACTCCTGGTTTTCCAGCTTCACGTTCGCACCCAGGTTTTTCTTCCAGATGGAGGAGACGGCGATAGCCAGTTTTTTATGCAGATCGGAGGTGTTGTACAGCAGGCTGAAGGTCAGCGGCTTGTCAGCGGTATACCCGGCTTCGGCCAGCAGTTTCTTCGCTTCAGCATTACGCTGTTCCTGGGTCATTTTGAACCATTCTGGCTCGGTCAGCTTCGCGCCATCGGTGTACGGCGGGGTGTAGCTGTAAGCCGGCAGGTCGCCCTGATTTTTCACTTTATTGACGATGATATCGCGATCCAGTGCCAGCTTCAGCGCGGTACGCACGCGAACGTCGGTGAATGGCGCTTTCTGGTTGTTGATTTCGTAATAATAAGTACACAGATACGGGTCAACGTGAACTTCAGCCGGGATCTCTTTTTTCAGCTTCTGGAACAGTTCGATCGGCATGTTGTTATAGGTCATGTCGATTTCGCCGCTGCGGTAGCGGTTAACGTCTGTCACTTCAGAAGCGATTGGCAGGTAGGTAACCTGGTTGATAACGGTTTTCGCATTATCCCAGTAGTTGGTATTACGCTCGAGGTCGATACGTTCGTTAACCACCCAGGCTTTCAGCTTGTAGGCGCCGTTGGTAACGATATTGGCAGGCTGGGTCCACTTCTCGCCGAATTTTTCAACCGCTGCTTTTGGAACAGGGGAAACGGACGGGTGCACCAGCAGCTTGTAGAAATACGGGACTGGCTCGCTCAGGGTCACTTCGAAGGTGTGGTCATCAATGGCTTTTACGCCGAGGTCGGTAATCGGTTTTTTGGCGGTGATGATGTCATCGATATTGGCGATATGGCCATACTGCAGATAGCTCGCATACGGAGAGGCGGTATTTGGATCCGCCAGGCGCTGCCAGCTATAAACGAAATCTTGTGCGGTAACCGGGGAACCATCAGACCATTTTGCGTCTTTACGCAGGTGGAAGGTCCAGACTTTAAAGTCTTTGTTTTCCCATTTTTCAGCAACCCCGGCAACCGGGTGGCCGTCTACGTCAGTGACCAGCAGACCTTCGAACAGGTCGCGGTTAACGTTAGACTCCGGTACACCTTCAATTTTGTGCGGATCCAGAGACTGAACCTCAGCACCGTTGTTACGCACCAGCGTTTGCTTCTCCGCCAGCTGAACCCCAGCAGGTACGTCAGCAGCCATTGCAACGTTGCCCGCGATTAGCGCAGTTAAAATCCCCGCCGCGACCAGACTTTTTTTTGTGATGATGGACATTGTGTTGGTACTCCACTCTTTATAATTACTGGTTTTTTACCAGCCTGTTTAATTCCCCTTTTTTGGGGTTCCCTGACAACGTAGGAGTTTATGCTGCTGTCAGGCGTTTTTTACTTCTCGCTATCACCGACTTTACTATTACTAACGGCTCGTCTGGCCGCCTTGCGTCGATTCTTAACAAGCCTCCCCTGTCGAGGCCCGTCTTAATTCTTTTAGATCAGAATCGTTAATGAAAAAGATTCTCATCTAAAAGATTTCTGCGGAAAATATAAGGCCGGAAAGTACCAAATGGCTTTCCCGGGTGCCAATACATTTTGCAAATTTGTTAACCAATTCTCTTTTACGGAACTTACCGTTATGTTGTGGGCTACCCTGCCGCGCATCAAAAGCGGATAAAATCTTCGCTTTTCAATGGGATGTAGAAAGTGTGCTCGACGATGGCGTCGCAGTGCTGGAGACGAGGCGTTGTTTGTACAAAAAATTAACAACTGTCTATTATTTAGCACATTCATCTAATTCATTCATCAAATTACTAATATCATCTCAGTTATCCCGCAGCAAGCCCCAGAGTATCGTGTGAGTAAAATAACAGTCTTATTGCGCGGAATGTGACCAGTGCTGTGTCGGGGTGGGAGACAAGTGGTTGATAGTTAACAAAACAAAATTATTAGTAAAATTTATTATAGTTAAAGCGATTTTCAACTTTCATTATATGATTTGCTGATAATGACAAAAAAAACGGCGCCACTGGCGCCGCTCTTTCATTTGAAATGGTTAACTCAATAAGCCCGGAAATATTGATTTCAGCCCGGTAACAATAAATTCAATCCCCAGTGCCATCAGCAGCAGACCCATAATACGGGTGATAACGTTAATGCCGGTCTGGCCAAGGAGTCGCACCAGCCAGGGCGCAATGCGGAATACACCCCAACAGCAGAATGCAAACAGCGCAATGGCGATGGAGAAGCCAATCAGATGCATCAGGTTGTGGTAGCGCGTTCCCCAGACGATGGTGGAACTGATCGCCCCCGGACCCGCCATTAATGGCAGCGCCAGCGGCACCACGCCGATACTTTCCCGGATAGCGGTCTCTGACTTTTCTTGCTTGTTTTGTTTATCCTCGCCCAGCTTGCCGCTAATCATCGACATCGCGATGGTCACCACCAGGATCCCGCCGGCAATCCGGAATGAATCGATAGAGATGCCAAAAATCTGCAATATAGAATCGCCAAGATAGAGAGAGGTCAGCAGGATGATAGCGACCGACAGGTTCGCCGTCAGGTTGGTCTTATTCCTGGCAAGCGCGGTCTGATAGCTGGTCATACTAATAAAGACGGGAATTATGCCCACCGGGTTGACCAGCGCGAACAGACCGATAAAAAACTTGAAATAAGTTGGAAAATCAAAGAGCGATAGGCTCACTGTTAGCTCCGCTGATAAGCAAGACTGAAGATAAAGAATGGCAACGCCAATAACCGCGCAGAAGATACGCTTTTTACGCATGCACTTCATCACAATATTGTGAATTATAGTGGTTTGACGCTGTAAAATATTTGTGTACTAAATGCATACCTGTGGTTCAATTGCTTTTGCAATTATTTAACATCGTTGGCAATGCCCCAAAATACCCCTGCTGAAAGGTATCAGCTTATGGATAAATTGATACAGATCATGTTTTCCGTACTCAGAAGTGAGTAATCTTGATTACGCCACCACGGAGATTCAGTATCTGAACGTAGGCTACTGATGGGAGGCTCTTTTAGTAAATCAGGGGAACGATAAAAACGTTAACACCTTGTTTTTATGTAAGTTAAGCAAGTGGCAATGGCGCTGACTATACTGTTTTCGTGTCGAGCAGCTGATTTACTAAAAGAGTTTAACATTATCAGGAGAGCATTATGGCTGTTACTAATGTCGCAGAGCTTAACGCACTTGTAGAGCGCGTAAAAAAAGCCCAGCGTGAATATGCCAATTTCACCCAAGAACAGGTTGATAAAATCTTCCGCGCCGCCGCTCTGGCTGCTGCAGATGCTCGAATCCCTCTCGCTAAAATGGCCGTTGCCGAATCCGGCATGGGTATCATTGAAGATAAAGTGATCAAAAACCACTTTGCTTCTGAGTATATCTACAACGCCTATAAAGATGAGAAGACTTGTGGCGTCCTGTCTGAAGATGACACCTTCGGTACCATCACCATTGCAGAGCCTATCGGCATCATCTGCGGTATCGTTCCTACTACCAACCCAACGTCTACTGCTATCTTCAAATCGCTCATCAGCCTGAAGACGCGTAACGCAATCATTTTCTCTCCACATCCACGTGCTAAAGATGCGACCAACAAAGCGGCCGATATCGTTCTGCAAGCGGCGATCGCTGCAGGTGCACCGAAAGACCTGATCGGCTGGATCGATCAACCTTCTGTGGAGCTGTCTAACGCACTGATGCACCACCCTGACATTAACCTGATCCTTGCGACCGGTGGTCCAGGCATGGTTAAAGCCGCTTATAGCTCCGGTAAACCGGCTATCGGCGTAGGTGCAGGTAACACCCCGGTTGTTATCGACGAAACTGCCGATATCAAACGTGCTGTTGCATCGGTACTGATGTCTAAAACCTTCGATAACGGCGTTATCTGTGCTTCTGAGCAGTCTGTCGTCGTTGTTGACTCCGTATACGATGCCGTTCGCGAACGTTTCGCCAGCCACGGCGGCTATCTGCTGCAGGGCCAGGAACTGAAAGCCGTTCAGGACATCCTCCTGAAAAATGGCGCACTGAACGCGGCTATCGTGGGTCAACCAGCGTATAAAATCGCTGAACTGGCAGGCTTCTCCGTACCGGTAACCACCAAGATCCTGATTGGTGAAGTGACCGATGTTGATGAAAGCGAGCCGTTTGCTCACGAGAAACTCTCTCCTACGCTGGCCATGTACCGTGCGAAAGATTTCGACGACGCGGTCATCAAAGCAGAGAAACTGGTTGCCATGGGCGGTATCGGTCATACCTCATGCCTGTACACCGACCAGGACAACCAGCCGGAGCGTGTAGCGCACTTCGGTCAGATGATGAAAACTGCACGTATCCTGATTAACACCCCTGCTTCTCAGGGTGGTATCGGTGACCTGTATAACTTTAAGCTCGCGCCTTCCCTGACTCTGGGTTGTGGTTCATGGGGTGGTAACTCCATCTCTGAGAACGTTGGTCCTAAGCACCTGATCAACAAGAAAACCGTTGCTAAGCGAGCTGAAAACATGTTGTGGCATAAACTTCCGAAATCTATCTACTTCCGCCGTGGCTCCCTGCCAATCGCGCTGGATGAAGTGATTACTGATGGCCACAAACGTGCGCTCATCGTGACTGACCGTTTCCTCTTCAACAATGGCTATGCAGACCAGATTACCTCTGTGCTGAAAGCAGCTGGCGTAGAAGTGGATGTGTTCTTCGAAGTTGAAGCTGACCCAACCCTGTCCGTTGTTCGTAAAGGCGCAGAGCTGGCGAACTCCTTCAAACCAGACGTGATTATCGCCCTGGGCGGCGGCTCCCCAATGGATGCAGCCAAAATCATGTGGGTAATGTACGAACATCCGGAAACGCACTTCGAAGAACTGGCGCTGCGCTTTATGGATATCCGTAAACGTATCTACAAGTTCCCGAAAATGGGTGTGAAAGCAAAAATGGTTGCGATCACCACCACGTCTGGTACAGGTTCTGAAGTCACGCCGTTTGCCGTTGTAACCGACGATGCTACCGGCCAGAAATACCCGCTGGCAGACTATGCCCTGACTCCGGACATGGCAGTGGTTGATGCCAACCTGGTGATGGATATGCCGAAATCACTCTGTGCGTTCGGTGGTCTGGATGCGGTAACTCACGCCCTGGAAGCTTATGTTTCCGTGCTGGCGTCGGAGTTCTCTGACGGTCAGGCTCTGCAGGCGCTGAAACTGCTGAAAGAGAACCTGCCAGCCTCTTACAACGAAGGTTCTAAGAACCCGGTTGCTCGTGAGCGCGTTCACAGTGCTGCCACCATCGCAGGTATCGCGTTTGCTAACGCCTTCCTGGGTGTGTGTCACTCCATGGCGCACAAACTGGGCTCCCAGTTCCACATTCCTCACGGCCTGGCAAACGCCCTGCTGATTGGCAACGTTATCCGTTACAACGCGAACGATAACCCAACCAAACAGACTGCTTTCAGCCAGTACGACCGTCCGCAGGCGCGTCGTCGCTACGCAGAAATTGCTGACCACCTGGGCCTGAGCGCACCTGGCGATCGCACTGCCGCGAAGATTGAGAAACTGCTGGCATGGCTGGATAGCATTAAAGCTGAACTGGGTATTCCGAAGTCTATTCGCGAAGCTGGTGTTCAGGAAGCAGACTTCCTGGCGCACGTAGACAAGCTGTCTGAAGATGCCTTTGATGACCAGTGTACTGGTGCGAACCCGCGCTACCCGCTGATCGCAGAGCTGAAACAGATCCTGCTGGATACCTACTACGGTCGTGAATACTCCGAAGGCGTATCTGCACCCGCAGCACCTGTTGTAGAAGTGCCGGTGAAAGCTGATAAGAAAGCGAAGAAAAGCGCTTAATTAACTGCTTAATAAAAAACCCGCTCCGGCGGGTTTTTTTATGTTTGTTATACAGAGTGAACAGAGAGAGGATATGAAATAGCGTCGTTAACGACGACAGGCTTCCTGAATGGCCGTCAGAGAGCCCACAACCAGCGCCTCTTTATAATGCTTACGGCAGACTGAGACATAGCGTTCATTGCCGCCAATCACCACCTGTTCACCTTCCGCATAGGGTGTGCCCGCCTGATCCAGGCGCAGCACCATACTCGCTTTACGGCCGCAGAAACAGATAGTTTTCAATTCAACCAGTTTATCCGACCAGGCCAGTAAATACTGGCTGCCAATAAACAGTTCACCGCGGAAATCAGTACGCAGGCCATAACAGAGCACCGGAATATCCAGCTCGTCGACCACCTCGGACAACTCATGCACCTGCTGGCGGGTTAAAAACTGGCTCTCATCCACCAGCACACAATGTATAGCCTGACTGGCAACCTCTGCGCGGATCTCGTCCAGCAGATTGGTTTGCGGGTTATATAGCTTTGCCGGCGACGAGAGACCAATTCGCGAGCTAACCTTTCCGCTACCAAAACGGTCATCGATCTCTGCGGTGTAAACGAGGGTCTGCATTCCGCGCTCCTGGTAATTGTAGGAGGATTGCAGTAATGCGGTCGACTTACCTGCGTTCATTGCTGAATAGTAGAAATACAGTTGTGCCATTGGCCGTTAAACCCTAATCAATGTGTATTATTACCGATGCGCGATTGTACCATATTTTGTCTGGTCTTCCGTGCTGCAGCGCGCTTTGCAGGCGGTGCGGAACATTTTAACCGCTGAAGGGATATACACCAGACGGTGATAAAGGCCGGTAAAAACATGAATTACAGTACGGTTTTAAAAACGGTAAGTTCAGGAAAAATCTGTTATTTTAATGTCGTTACGGGGTCAGAATTGAAGCCGGAATAATTAACAGTTTCAGCGAGCAACCCTGTTTTCGGCACTAATACAAAAGGTTGATATTTATCCGCAGTAACAATAATCCCGAAGAAAATTACTCTCAAAAGATGCGTTCCCCGTCAGGTTTACAACGCATCTTTTGATAACACTCCCCTCTTTTGGCCACGGAAATTTAAGTTAGCGTTATTAATAATAATGCCAAATATTAGGCGTTTTTTGAATTCCTTACATTCTGACCTATTGCATATATCAATTTATGCCTCTATTATTACTTCAACAAACCCCCCACATTATAAGTTTGAGATTACTACAATGAGCGAAGCACTTAAAATTCTGAACAACATCCGTACTCTTCGTGCCCAGGCGAGAGAATGTACTCTGGAAACGCTTGAAGAAATGCTGGAGAAATTAGAAGTCGTTGTAAACGAGCGCCGTGAAGAAGAAAATGCCGCGGCTGCTGAAATCGAAGAACGTACGCGTAAACTGCAGCAATATCGTGAAATGCTGATCGCTGATGGTATTGATCCAAACGAATTGCTGAACAGCATGGCTGCTGCTAAAACAGGCACCAAAGCTAAACGCGCTGCGCGTCCAGCTAAATATAGCTACATCGATGAGAACGGCGAATCTAAAACCTGGACCGGCCAGGGTCGTACTCCAGCTGTTATCAAGAAAGCGATGGAAGAAGAAGGCAAACAACTGGACGACTTCCTGATTAAGGAATAAGTCAGAGAGTTATCAGAAAAATCCCGCTTAATGCGGGATTTTTTATGCCTGTATTTTATACGGCGTGACATTCCGTTACATACTGTCATATATAACTCAGGCGATGCTATTCACCTGCTCCCGAGCGGCCAGGCTGAAAAGACGCATAAAAAAACCGGTGATAGCCATGCTGTCACCGGTTTTTGCTTAACGCATTAGCGTCTGGTTAGTTTTTAATGCCCAGCGTCTCTTTCAGCCAGCCTTTAAATTCTTCACCCAGGGTCTGGTGGCGAACACCATATTCAACGAAGGCCTGCATGTAACCGAGTTTATTACCGCAGTCGTGGCTCTTACCTTTCATATGGTAGGCTTCAACGGTCTCTTTCTCGATCAGCATGTCGATGCCATCGGTCAGCTGGATTTCATCCCCGGCGCCTGGAGGCGTTTTCGCCAGCAGCGGCCAAATCTCTGCACTCAGGACATAACGCCCTACCACAGCCAGATTAGACGGCGCTACGTCGGCTTTTGGCTTCTCAACCACGCCCACCATTGGCACGCTGTCGCCCGGGTTCATTTCAACGCCTTTGCAGTCGACAACACCGTAAGCGGTCACGTCTTCAACCGGTTCAACCATGATCTGGCTGCTGCCCGTTTCGTCGAAACGTTTAATCATTTCTGCCAGGTTATCCTGAGACAGATCGGATTCAAACTCGTCGAGAATAACGTCCGGCAAAATAACCGCCACTGGCTCGTTACCCACAACCGGATGAGCACACAGCACTGCATGACCCAGACCTTTTGCCAGACCCTGACGGACCTGCATAATAGTCACGTGCGGCGGGCAAATAGACTGCACTTCCTGTAAAAGCTGACGCTTAACGCGTTTTTCCAGCATGGCTTCAAGTTCAAAACTGGTATCGAAATGGTTTTCGATAGAGTTTTTGGATGAATGTGTTACCAGCACAATTTCAGTAATGCCGGCGGCAATACATTCGTTGACCACATACTGGATTAATGGCTTATCAACGAGTGGCAGCATCTCTTTTGGAATTGCCTTCGTTGCTGGCAGCATCCTGGTTCCCAACCCGGCAACCGGGATAACGGCCTTTGTCACTTTCGAATTTACGGCAGCCATTGAAACTCTCCTGAACTGTTCATGTTTTGAACTTTAGTCTGCATTAATAACGCGTTCAGTATATCAGCCAGAGGATGAGGTCCGGGTCTGAAAAGGACGCGCTACCGCTTAATTAGGATAAATACGAATGAAAACTTGTCCCGATAGTAGCATTGCCGGTGAAACGACGGTAAAGCTATCTACCGTTTAAATTCCAACTGATTATTCCGTGGACAACATTAAGCGCAACCGTCCTCCCGTACCCCAAATTTGGCATTGCCATGAAGTACAGCGGTGGCTTATTTGATTAAGATAGGTGTTGCCTAACGTTCCTAACGGAACACCGTTGCTGACCTGAATATGATGTTCGCCAGTATTAAGCGTGGCATTAAGTCCGGCCGAGACCAGAATCAAATTTTTCAGGCCGCTGTGGTAATAACCAACCAGTAACGGGAATTGCCCGGGCAAACTTGCCTGACGCAGCAGCTGATTTACCTGTTTAAGTAAACTCCCTAACTCTGGCAACCGTTGTCCCTGATGCGAGAGTTGTTCCTGAAGTAAACCATTGAACAGGGCGCGTAATAATAACGCCGCCAGCACGCCATTATCCCCCGCCCGGGTAACGTCCAGACAATAAAACGCCAGATCGTTATCGGATAACGGAGCGATATCCAGCACCAGGCCATGTTGATCGGCAGCCATCAACTGACGGTAATTCACTTTGCATCCGGAGATGTTCTGTTGCACTGGCGGCTGCAGTTCCTGTAAAAGCTTTGCCGCCGCAGTAGGGTTATTAACCAGCGCATCCCAGTCCTGAAAAAGTCGCTCTTCCTCTTCTACCCGCGAATTAAACATATTGGGATAGAGGCATGCGAGGACGGTTTCACGCAGGCGATTAAGATCTTTCACCGGCTTGAGCAGGACATCCTGCACGCCCAGACGCAACGCTTTCGCGATATCAGCCATATTCTCGGTCGCAGAAATGACGAGGATAGGGATCTGATCCCCTGCGTTACGTAAATGCTCCACCAGCTTCAGACCGTTCATCCGCGGCATGGCGATATCACAAATCATCAGATCGGGCTTTAGTCCCGCCATTTTTTCAAGGGCGTCGACACCATCCCCTGCGAGTGCTGTTGTTGCTCCCAGTGATGAAAGCCACGAATCCAGTAGTGAGCGGAAAACAGGCTCGTCTTCAACTATAAGAATTTGTTTCCCGGCTAATGGCTGTGTCATGGTCTCTCCCGGCGCTGACAATAGATCAATAGTGGCATGCTATCGGTACTATCGCCTGTCAGATTTTGCTGAAGTAATCAAAAAAAGCGTGCTCAGGCAGAAGCCCGCACCAAAGGTAATAATTCATCCATTTTCTTTTCGACGGCCTGCGCGCCAGCGGTGATTGCCGCCTCTGCGCGATGGAAATCGAGCGTTGAGATTTGTGGACAAAAAGGTTGAATCAATATATCCGGCGGGTCACCCGCCATTCGATTGCGTTTCAGGCGATTTTCCAGCACCTGAATCGAGGTGGTCATAATTTCCATAGCGGTCGGCGCAGCGACCCGTTTACGCGTCGCCACACGGCTAAGACGTCCGCGCAGCTTTTCATGCCACGCTAGATCGTCAAGTGCGCCGTCATCCGTTTGGGTATTCACCGGCATCAGGTCCTGCTGCATCAGATGCGCATCATGCTGGAGATCGACCGCAATCACGATATCGGCCCCCATCGCGCGGGTCAGAGAAATGGGCACAGGATTGACAACACCGCCGTCCACCAGCCAGTAGCCGTTGTGCGGAACCGGCGCCATCAGGCCCGGCATACTGCAGGAGGCGCGTACGGCAAGATGAATATCGCCTTCGGTGAACCAGATTTCCCGGCCGGTGCTGAGGTTGGTCGCGACCGCACCGAAAGGCATCTGGCAGCTGGAGAATTCGGTCAGAGGCATCACCTGGCGAAAACGGTTGAAGACGCGCTCACCGCGTAACAACCCGCCACGTTGCCAGGAGAGATCCATCAGGCGCAGGACGTCCCAGTAGCTAAATGATCGTACCCAGGTTTCCAGCTCGGGAAGTTTGCCACACGAATAGGCGGCCCCCACCAGAGAACCTATTGAACAGCCTGCGACGATATCTATTTCGATACCTAAACGTTGTAAGGCATTGATCACACCAATATGCGACCAGCCCCGGGCTGCTCCCGAGCCCAACGCCAGTCCGATTTTAACTTTTCTCATTAGCCCTGTTTAACGTCCCCTGGATTCCTGGCATAGCGTCATTGCAACCGCTCGGTTAACATAGTGCCACCCTGGCGTTATGCGCCATTTATTCATTTATTGTTTCAGGAAGAGAATCGTGTCTCAACTCTGTCCCTGCGGTAGCGCTCACGAGTATAGCCTATGTTGCCAGCGATATCTTACTGGTGAACAGGTTGCACCGGACCCGGCCTCACTTATGCGGTCCCGTTATACCGCTTTTGTGATGCGGGACGCAGACTACCTGGTTAAGACCTGGCACCCGTCATGTCATGCTGCTGATTTTCGTCAGGAGATCGAATCCGGTTTTGCGAATACGCAATGGTCCGGGTTGACCCAGTATGAAACGGCGTCAGGCAAAGACGAGAACGAGGGGTTCGTCAGTTTTGTTGCCCGCTTTACCGAGCACGGGAAAGCCGGTGCCATCATCGAACGCTCGCGTTTCTTAAAGGAGGGCGGACGGTGGTACTATATTGATGGTACGCGTCCGCAGTTCGGTCGTAATGACCCCTGCCCCTGTGGTTCAGGTAAAAAATTTAAAAAGTGTTGCGGGCAATAAGGCCTGACGATACCGTTTCAGCAAACACGCAAAGGATTTTCCGGCAATGCAATCAACACAACGCAAAGTGCTGCGCACCATTTGTCCCGACCAGAAAGGGCTGATCGCCCGTATTACCAACATTTGCTATAAGCATGAACTGAACATCGTGCAGAACAACGAGTTTGTTGATCACCGTACCGGCCGCTTCTTTATGCGTACCGAGCTGGAAGGGATTTTCAACGACGCGACGCTGCTGGCCGATCTGGACGGCGCGCTGCCGGAAGGTTCCGTGCGCGAGCTGACGCCAGCCGGTCGTCGCCGGGTAGTTATCCTCGTCACCAAAGAGGCGCACTGCCTGGGCGATCTGCTGATGAAAGCTAACTACGGCGGTCTGGATGTGGAGATCGCCGCGGTCATCGGCAATCATGAAACGCTGCGCACTCTGGTCGAGCGCTTTGATATTCCGTTTGAGCTGGTGAGCCATGAAGGCCACACCCGCGAAGAGCATGACAATTTAATGGCCCAGGCCATCGAAGCGCACAACCCGGATTACGTGGTGCTGGCGAAATACATGCGCGTATTGACGCCATCCTTCGTTGCGCGGTTCCCGAATAAGATCATCAATATTCACCACTCGTTCCTGCCAGCCTTTATCGGCGCGCGTCCTTATCACCAGGCGTACGAGCGCGGGGTTAAGATCATCGGCGCAACGGCGCACTATGTGAATGATAATCTGGATGAAGGCCCAATTATCATGCAGGACGTGATTCATGTTGATCACACCTACACGGCGGAAGATATGATGCGTGCCGGACGCGACGTCGAAAAAAATGTCTTAAGCCGGGCGCTGTATCAGGTGCTGGCGCAGCGCGTGTTTGTCTACGGTAACAGAACGATTATTCTTTAATCCTTTATAAAATGAATCGATTAGCTTTGCGTCTTTATGCGTAAAAATCAGGCAAACGATTCAATTTAGCAAAGGAAGTCTTTACAGGGGCGCGTCATTTGATATGATGCGCCCCGCTTCCCACAAGGAAGCAGGCCAGTAAAAGCATTACCCCGTGGTGGGGTTCCCGAGCGGCCAAAGGGAGCAGACTGTAAATCTGCCGTCATCGACTTCGAAGGTTCGAATCCTTCCCCCACCACCATCTTCAAGCTTTACCTCAAAATCTGAATTACCCCTGGTGGGGTTCCCGAGCGGCCAAAGGGAGCAGACTGTAAATCTGCCGTCATCGACTTCGAAGGTTCGAATCCTTCCCCCACCACCATCACTTCTCTAAAAAAACAATTCAAAATAAATATCTATTCTTCGGATCCCGCGCACCTGTTCTCCCCGGTGGCGCTGCGCTTACCGGGGCTACAAAACCAAATCGTAGGCCGGGTAAGGCGCAGCCGCCACCCGGCAAAATCCCTACAACGGTGGCAATCGACGCGTCACCGGTGAACTCTTCACAATCGACGTATTGCACTGGGCATGCTCTGCCAGCCCATCCAGAAGCGTATCCAGTTGCTCTATCGAGCGCACCACCAGCCTGATAACAAAACAGTCCTCACCGGTTACTTTGTCGCTTTCAATGCACTCCGGCATCGCCTGGATATATTTATCCACCTTATGCAATAACCCCGGCAGCGGGCGCACGCGTACCAACGCCTGTAGGGTATAGCCTAACGCTGCCAGATTCACCCTGGCGCCATACCCCTGAACCACGCCCCGCTCTTCCAGCCTTTTCAACCGCTCTGCGGTGCTGGGTGATGTCAGCCCCACCCGGCCGCTCAGCACCTTCAGCGACATGCGCGCATCCTCCACCAGACAGGCCAGGATCTGGCGGTCGATCTCATCGATAAGGTAATCCATAGCATTCACCTAATTTATAAAACCAACTAACGTTTTTTACCTTAGATCGGCGCTGTTAAACCGGACAAGCTTTTATCACAATAAGGGCATTAATCAGGAGGTGTGCGATGCGTGAAATCCAACAGGGCGTCTGGCAAATGAGCCTGGCGATGCTGATATCCGGCTCCATTGGAGCCTTTGTTTTGCTCTCCGGTTTGCCGGTAACAGAGGTGGTGTTCTGGCGCTGTCTGATCGGCGCGATTGCGCTGTTTCTCTTTATTCGTTTCAGTAAACAGCCTTTCAGCCCGTTAACCAAAGTCACGTTGGGCCTCGCCGTTCTTGGCGGCGTCGCGCTGGTGGTGAACTGGCTGCTGCTGTTCGCCGCCTTTGAGCGTATCTCTATCGGCCTGTCGACGGTGGTCTATAACACTCAGCCCTTTATGCTGGTGCTGATGGGGATGTTGCTGGGTGAACGGGTAAGCCTGGTGAAATGGGGCTGGCTGTTCCTCGCCTTTGGCGGCGTGGTGATTCTGCTCTCCAGCGAACTGACGGGCGGGCATGAGGCGGGATGGCTGGCGGGTATCGGCCTCGCGCTGGGTGCGGCTTTCTTTTATGCCCTCACCGCTATCATCACCCGCAAATTAAAGACCATTGCACCGCAGCATATCGCCTTTATTCAGGTTCTGACCGGCGTGGTGATGCTCCTGCCGCTGGCGCATATGCCCGCTTTATCAGGTGAGTTCCCGTGGGGGATTTTATTGACGCTGGGCATCGTCCACACCGGGATCATGTATCAGCTGCTCTACAGCGCCATCCAGAAGCTGCCAACTCCCATCATCGGCTCACTGTCGTTTATCTACCCGGTGGTGGCGCTGATTGTCGATAACCTGGTGTTTGGCCACTCGCTGAATCTCACCCAACTGGCCGGCGGGGCGCTGATTCTGTTGGCCGCAGCGGGCAACAACCTCGGCTGGGGCGAAAAAAAACCCCACCAGAGCGGGGTTTCGATTAAAACAGCGGATTAACGACGAGCTCGCACAATCTGATACCGGCGCGTCAGGTACTCCACCGGCGCGCTCCAGATATGCACCAGACGGGAGAACGGGAACAGCAGGAACAGGGTCATACCCAGCACCAGGTGCACGCGGAACACAAAAGCCACACCGTCGAGATGCTCAGACGCCCCGCCGTGGAAGGTCACCACCGACTGCGCCCAACCCACCAGCTTCAGCATTTCGCTGCCGTCCATGTGTTGTGCAGAGAACGGAATGGTCAGCAGACCCAGCGCACACTGCACCATCAGCAGGGAGAGGATCAGAATATCCGCTCCGGTGGTGGTGGCCCGCACGCGAGGGCTGAACAGACGACGTTTCAGCAGCATCAGGCCGCCCACCAGGGTCATCACGCCGCAGGCGCCCCCGGCAATCATCGCCATCTTCTGCTTCACGTCCATCGGCAGGAAGGATTCATACATCCAGTGCGGGGTCAGCATCCCGAGGAAGTGACCGGCAAAGATACCCAGAATCCCGATGTGGAACAGATTCGAGGCCATGTTCATCCCTTTGCGATCCAGCATCTGGCTGGAGGCGGCGCGCCAGGTGTACTGACCGTAGTCGTAACGCAGCCAGCTACCAATCAGAAAGACCGAACCCGCAATGTACGGATAGATATCGAAGAAGAACATATTCAGGAAGTGCATTATTGCTGTCCTCCGGTAGAGATATTTAAATATTGCGGGGCAACGGCACCGGCAAAACGACGCTGGTGAGCAGAGATTTCCGACTCGCCGCAGCTCTGGTCAGCAAAGAACTTCACCTGCTCCTCTTCCCAGACCGCATCCAGCGCCTGGGGGGTGTCATCCCGGGCTTCATCCGCGATTTTCTCCGCCACTTTTTCACTGTCGACCGAAGCGTTGGCCAGCTTCACCAGCAGATCGAACAGCACTGCATAGCGGCTTTCACGCTGCTGCAGACGTGCGCCCAGCAACGCCAGGATCGGCGCGATATCCTGCAAACCGCCCAGCGCCTCTTCTTTTGGCAGCTGCGCCAGATATTCCAGATACAGCGGGAGGTGATCCGGCAGCTCGCGGCTGTCGAGATGCAAACCGTGCTGCTCGTACTGGGCCATCAGATCGACCATCGCCTGACCGCGATCGCGGGATTCACCGTGAACGTGTTCAAACAGCAGCAGCGAGGTGGCGCGGCCGCGATCAAACAGCTGGCTGTAGTCAGACTGGGCATCCAGAAGATCGCGCGCCAGCAGGTCGCGGAGGAAAACGCCCAGTGTCTGGGCATCCTCTTTATCCAGGTTTTCCGATGACGCGAGTGCATCAAAGAGTTCCTGTTGATGCTGCGCAAGGGCAGCATCCGGGTACTCGAGCAGACGCGAAACAATGACGAGTTCAATCATTGGTGCGGCTCCGTTTTGCTGGTCACATCCATCGCATCGATGCGGCGGCTGTTGAACAGGTTGAATTTATTGTCTGAACCGTGGCAACCGTCGCCGAAAGTAAAGCCACACCCGCTTTTCTCCGGGAAAGCTTCACGAGCCAGCTCACGGTGGCTACTCGGCACCACGAAACGATCTTCGTAGTTAGCAATCGCCAGGTAGCGGTACATCTCCTGGGCCTGCGCTTCGCTTAAACCCACCTCTTCCAGCGCGCGGGTATCGATGACGCCGTCAACAGTTTCCGCACGTTTGAAGTGGCGCATCGCCAGCATACGTTTCAGGGCCAGCAGCACCGGATGGGTGTCACCCGCAGTCAGCAGGTTCGCCAGATACTGCACCGGGATACGCAGGCTTTCGACATCCGGCAGGATGCCGTTGCTGCCCAGTTCGCCCGCGTCCGCCGCAGACTGAATCGGCGACAGCGGTGGCACGTACCAGACCATCGGCAATGTGCGGTATTCCGGATGCAGCGGCAGGGCCAGCTTCCAGTCCATCGCCATTTTGTAGACCGGCGACTGCTGCGCTGCGTCGATCACGCTCTGCGGAATGCCGTCGGCCAGCGCCTGAGCGATTACCTTCGGATCGTTCGGATCGAGGAACACATCCAGCTGACGCTGATAGAGATCTTTCTCATGCTCGGTGCTTGCCGCGTTCTCAATCGCATCTGCGTCATACAGCAGCACGCCGAGGTAGCGGATACGGCCTACGCAGCTCTCGGAGCAGACGGTTGGCATCCCGGCTTCGATACGCGGGTAGCAGAAGATGCACTTCTCGGACTTACCGCTCTTCCAGTTGAAGTAGATCTTTTTGTACGGGCAGCCGGTGATACACATACGCCAGCCGCGGCACTTGTCCTGGTCGATCAGCACGATGCCGTCTTCTTCACGCTTGTAGATGGCACCGCTCGGGCAGGTGGCGACACAGGCCGGGTTCAGGCAGTGTTCGCACAGGCGCGGCAGATACATCATGAAGGTGTTTTCGAACTGGCCGTACATTGCCTTCTGCATGTTCTCGAAGTTCTGGTCTTTGGCGCGTTTTTCGAACTCGCCGCCCAGAATCTCTTCCCAGTTTGGCCCGCTGGTGATTTTGTCCATGCGCTGACCGGTGATCAGCGAGCGTGGACGGGCGATCGGCTGGTGTTTACCTTCCGGCGCGTTGTGCAGGTTCTGGTAGTCAAAATCAAACGGCTCGTAGTAATCGTCGATGCCCGGCAGATGCGGGTTCGCGAAGATTTTACCCAGCAGCAGCGCGCGGTTACCCATGCGCGGCTGCAGTTTGCCGTTGATTTTACGGATCCAGCCGCCCTTCCACTTTTCCTGGTTTTCCCAGTCGGTCGGGAAGCCGGTGCCCGGCTTGCTTTCAACGTTGTTGAACCAGGCGTACTCCATACCTTCCCGGCTGGTCCAGACATTTTTACAGGTGACTGAGCAGGTATGACAGCCGATGCATTTATCCAGATTCAGCACCATGCCGACTTGTGAACGAATTTTCATTTTACGCTCTCCTGTACCTGGTCATTACCTTCGCCGTCTAACCAGTTAATATTCTTCATCTTACGTACCACCACGAACTCATCGCGGTTCGATCCTACGGTGCCGTAGTAGTTAAAGCCGTAGGCCAGCTGCGCATAGCCGCCGATCATGTGGGTTGGCTTCGGCGTAATACGGGTCACGGAGTTGTGAATACCGCCGCGCTGCTCGGTGATTTCTGAACCCGGCAGGTTCACGATACGTTCCTGCGCGTGGTACATCATGGTCATCCCGGCCGGCACACGCTGGCTCACTACCGCACGCGCCGTCAGGGCACCGTTGCTGTTGAACACTTCGATCCAGTCGTTATCTTCGATACCCAGATCTTTGGCGTCCGCTTCACTCATCCAGACAATCGGGCCACCGCGCGACAAGGTCAGCATCAGCAGGTTGTCGCTGTAGGTGGAGTGGATACCCCACTTCTGGTGCGGCGTCAGGAAGTTCAGCGCCTTCTCCGGGTTACCGTTGGATTTCTTGCCCATAACGGCTTTCACAGAACGGGTGTCGATTGGCGGACGGTACACCAGCAGGCTCTCACCGAAGTCACGCATCCACTGGTGATCCTGATACAGCGACTGACGGCCGGTCAGGGTGCGCCATGGGATCAGCTCGTGAACGTTGGTATAACCGGCGTTGTAGGAGACGTGCTCATCTTCCAGACCAGACCAGGTCGGGCTGGAGATAATTTTGCGCGGCTGGGCCTGAATATCGCGGAAGCGGATCTTCTCGTCTTCTTTATTCAGCGCCAGATGGGTATGGTCACGACCGGTAAATTCACTCAGCGCAGCCCAGGCCTTCACCGACACCTGGCCGTTGGTTTCCGGGGCCAGGGTCAGGATCATCTCTGCCGCATCAATCGCCGTGTTCAGCATTGGCTGGCCTTTGGCCGGGCCGTCTGCTTTGGTGTAGTTGAGCTTACGCAGCAGATCCATTTCGGTCTGGGTGTTCCAGGCGATGCCTTTCCCGCCGTTACCGATTTTCTCCATCAGCGGGCCGATAGAGGTAAAGCGCTCGTACGTTGCCGGATAATCACGCTCAACCGGAATGATGTGCGGTGCTGTCACGCCCGGGATCAGGTCGCATTCGCCTTTTTTCCAGTCCTTCACGTCCAGCGGCTGCGCCAGTTCGGCGGCGGAGTCGTGCTGGATTGGCAGTGTGACCACGTCGGTCTCTTTGCCCAGATGGCCCACGCAGACTTCGGAGAATTTCTTCGCGATGTCTTTGTAGATATCCCAGTCGCTCTTCGATTCCCAGGCCGGGTCAACGGCAGCAGACAGCGGATGAATAAACGGATGCATATCCGAGGTATTCATGTCGTCTTTTTCATACCAGGTGGCGGTTGGCAGCACGATGTCGGAGTAGAGGCAGGTGCTGGAGAGACGGAAGTCCAGAGTCACCACCAGATCCAGTTTGCCGTCGAGACCGTTGTCTTTCCACTCCACCTCTTCAGGCATCACGCCGCCCTGCTTGCCGAGATCTTTACCCTGGATACCGTTTTCGGTCCCGAGCAGGTATTTCAACATGTACTCGTGACCTTTACCGGACGAGCCCAGCAGGTTGGAGCGCCAGATGAACAGGTTACGCGGGTGGTTTTTACCGTTCTCAGGCTGTTCAGCCGCAAAGCGAATCGAGCCCTCTTTCAGGGATTTGACGGTGTAATCCACCGGGGTCATCCCGGCTTTCTTCGCCTCTTCCGCAATGTGCAGCGGGTTGGTTCCCAGCTGAGGTGCGGACGGCAGCCAGCCCATGCGTTCTGCACGCACGTTGAAATCGATCAGGTGGCCGCTGTAGCGGGATTTATCCGCCATCGGGGAGAGCAGCTCCTGGGCAGTCACCGTCTCGTAGCGCCACTGGCTGGAGTGGTTATAGAAGTACGAAGTGCTGTTCATGTGACGTGCCGGACGCTGCCAGTCAAGGGCAAACGCCAGCGGCTGCCAACCGGTCTGCGGACGCAGTTTTTCCTGGCCGACATAGTGGGCCCAGCCGCCGCCGCTCTGACCGACGCAGCCGCAGAAGATCAGCATGTTGATCAGGCCACGATAGTTCATATCGAGGTGATACCAGTGGTTGAGACCGGCACCGACGATGATCATTGACCGACCGTGGGTCTTGTCTGCGTTATCAGCAAATTCACGCGCGGTACGGATGATGTGCGCCCGCGGAACACCGGTGATCTGCTCTGCCCAGGCCGGAGTGTAAGCTTTGACGTCGTCGTAGCTGGTAGCGCAGTTTTCATCGTTCAGACCACGCTCCAGGCCGTAGTTGGCCAGGGTCAGGTCGTAAACGGTGGTCACCAGCGCGGTAGAACCATCGGCCAGCTGCAGGCGTTTCACCGGCAGTTTGTGCATCAGGACGTTCTGGAGTTCAACCTTGTTGAAGTGCTCAGACCCTTCGCCGCCGAAGTACGGGAAGCCGACATCAGCGATCTCGTCCTGGCTGCCCAGCATGCTCAGGCGTAGTTCGGTCTCTTCGCCTGAGGTGCCATCACGCTGCTCGAGGTTCCATTTGCCCTTCTCGCCCCAGCGGAAGCCGATAGAGCCGTTCGGAGCAATCATGTCGCCATTGCTGTTGTAAGCAACAGTTTTCCATTCCGGGTTGTTTTCCTGGCCCAGCGCATCCACCAGGTCAGCGGCACGCAGCATACGGCCTGCGGCGTAGTAACCGTCACGCTCTTCCAGCATCACCAGCATCGGCATGTCGGTATATTTGCGCACGTAGTCGGTGAAGTACTGGCTTGGCTTGTCGAGGTGGAACTCACGCAGCATCACGTGGCCCATCGCCAGCGCCATCGCGGCATCGGTACCCTGCTTTGGTGCCAGCCACAGGTCGCACAGCTTAGCGATTTCGGCGTAGTCCGGGGTTACGGCAACGGTTTTGGTGCCTTTGTAACGCACTTCGGTAAAGAAGTGGGCGTCCGGGGTACGGGTCTGTGGAACGTTAGAGCCCCAGGCGATGATGTAGCTGGAGTTGTACCAGTCAGCGGATTCCGGCACGTCGGTCTGCTCACCCCAGGTCTGCGGAGACGCAGGCGGCAGGTCGCAGTACCAGTCATAGAAGCTCAGGCAGGTTCCGCCAATCAGGGAGAGGTAGCGGGCGCCGGACGCATAGGAGACCATCGACATCGCCGGGATCGGCGAGAAGCCTGCAACACGGTCCGGGCCGTAGGTTTTGACGGTATAGACGTTAGAGGCGGCAATCAGCTCATTCACTTCCTGCCAGGAGGAGCGGACAAAGCCGCCGCGACCGCGGGCCTGCTTGAAGCTTTTCGCTTTGTCGGCGTCTTCGATAATGGATGCCCAGGCATCAACAGGATCGCTGTGCTGCACTTTCGCTTCACGCCACATCTTCATCAAGCGCTTACGCATCAGCGGGTATTTCAGACGGTTGGCGCTGTAGAGATACCATGAGTAGCTGGCGCCACGCGGGCAGCCACGCGGTTCGTGGTTCGGCATATCCGGACGGGTACGCGGGTAGTCCGTCTGCTGCATTTCCCAGGTCACCAGACCGTTTTTCACGAAAATCTTCCAGCTGCATGAGCCGGTGCAGTTTACGCCGTGGGTGGAGCGGACAACTTTGTCATGCTGCCAGCGCTGACGGTAACCGTCTTCCCAGTCCCGGTTGGTCTCCAGAACCTGGCCGTGCCCATCGGCAAAAGTCTCACCCTTCTGTTTGAAGTAGCGAAACCGGTCCAAAAATTTGCTCATCGGGTATCTCCTGTATGGAGCCTGTGGCTCTCTAAATCGACATTGCTGATTTGCAGCGAAGGTAACGCTATGAAAGATGGTGGGAATTGATAACGATCAAGAGGAACGGGGGATGTTAAGCGCGGCTAATCCGCGACTACCCCTAAAGCGGTACAAAACCCAACATATCAACCTGCTGTTTTATATGCATATTTTGTATTTATCGTACAAAAGCACACGAGGCAGATACCTGGAGGGGTATTAAGGGGTAGAGCCCCCTGATTAGCGATGGCGATCACAGCGGCTGCGCGGCGGCCGGGGTTATCCCCTTGAGTATGTTGTAACTAATATCAGGGTAAAAAAAGCGCGGCACCAGGCCGCGCAAACGGATAATCAAACTTACTTATTTTTTATTAGAATTTCGTCCATATACCAGCCAGGTGACAAACACGCAGACGATATAGAAAACAAGGAACACTTTCATGGCGCCCGCCGGGGAGCCGGTCAGGTCCAGCGAGATGCCGAATGCTTTAGGGATAAAGAACCCGCCAATGGCACCAATCGCAGAGATGAAGCCCAGCGCGGCGGCAGTGTCGGTAGCCGCTTCACGCATCGCCTGCTGCTCGTCGCCGCCCTGCGCTTTGACGCGGTCCATGGTCAGCTTACGGAAGATCACCGAGATCATCTGGAAGGTCGAGGCGCTACCCAGCCCGGCGGTCAGGAACAGCACCATAAACACCGCGAAGAAGGCGCCAAAGTTGCCGCCCACGCCGTTAACCGGCAGGGTCATAAACAGCAGGCCACAGAAGATTGCCATCAGCACGAAGTTCACCAGCGTCACGCGGGTACCGCCCAGACGGTCGGAGATCATCCCCCCGGTGGAGCGCGCCAGAGCCCCAATGAACGGGCCGAAGAAGGCGTAGTGCAGGATCTGCACGTCCGGGAACTGGGTTTTGGACAGCATCGCAAACCCGGCGGAGAAGCCGATAAAGGAGCCGAAGGTGGCCAGATAGAGCAGCGCCATGATCCACAGATGGGCACGCTTCAGCACCGGGAGCTGTTCGCTCAGGGAGGCTTTCGACGCCGCCAGATCGTTCATGCCGAACCATGCGGCCAGGGTTAATACCACCAGGAAAGGCACCCAGATCCACGCCGCGTTCTGCAGGAACAGGTATGAACCATCAGCCTGCTCAACGCCCGCACCGCCAAAGGCTGCGAAGATAGAAACCGAGATCGCCAGCGGCGCAATCAGCTGCATGACGCTGACGCCCATGTTGCCCAGCCCACCGTTAATCCCCAGCGCGCCACCCTGCTTCTGTTTCGGGAAGAAGAAGCTGATGTTAGCCATGCTGGAGGCAAAGTTAGCGCCCGCAAAGCCACACAGCAGAGAGATAATCACAAAGACGCTGAACGGCGTAGAGGTATCCTGCACCGCAAAGCCCAGCCACACGCACGGAATAATCATGATCCCGGTACTGAACGCGGTCCACCGGCGACCGCCAAATAGCGGCACCATAAAGGCATAAGGCACACGCAGCAACGCACCGGAGAGCGCCGGCAACGCTGTTAACATAAACAGCTGGTCGGTAGTAAACGTAAAGCCCACTTTTGGCAGGTTAACGGCGACGGCGCTGAACAACATCCAGACGCAGAACGCCAGCAGCAAACAAGGAACGGAAATCCACAGATTACGACTGGCTATACGTTGGCCGCGCTGTTGCCAGAACGCCGGATCTTCCGGACGCCACTCCGTAATGACCGGGCCGGAATCCCTTTCGGGGGTAGTTGAGTGACTCATAGACACCTCTGATTCTTAAAAGATGCTACAAAGATCAGGGTTTTAAGCCGACAGGAAGTTGATATAAATCAAGGGCAAGGCAGGCAAATTCCGGCGGAAAAAGTTGATGTACTCCCTGGTGAGTAGCCCATTCCGCTAAAAAAGGTGTGGTTTTTCACTGGACTGCTACTCCCCGCTTACCCCCTCCCCCCATTCATCAGACAAATGGCAATTAATGGGTAATCCTTTTTAGGTATGGGTATACTCCAGGGTATGGCTGAGAATAGAGCCCTTGCCGAGTTCAGGCATTGTCAGGAGCCAGACTACCCTATGTTTAAACGCTGTTTTTCACCGCTGACGCTGGTTAACCAACTGGTGCTGATTGTCATGCTGTCTACCGCAATCGGGGTGGCGGGAATGGCAATTTCCGGCTGGCTGGTGCAGGGCGTTCAGGGCAGCGCGCACGCCATTAACAAAGCCGGTTCGCTGCGCATGCAGAGCTATCGCCTGCTGGCGGCGATCCCGCTGGAAGCCAAAGATCAGGTCCTCCTTGATGAGATGAATGCCACGGCCTTCAGCCCGGTGCTGCAAAGCGCGGCGCAGCACGATGACCAACAGGTGCAGCTGAAAGCCCTGCAGGATTACTGGCAAAACCAGCTGGCGCCGGGCCTGCGGCAGGCACAAAACCCTGACGCGGTCGCCGATGATATCTCCGCTTTTGTTAGCCGGATCGATAATCTGGTCACCGCCTTCGACAGCAGCACCGAACAGCGCATTGCGCGGGTAGTGGTGATGCAGCGGCTGATGGTGCTGTTTATGGCCCTGCTGCTGGTGTTCACCATTATCTGGCTGCGTGCCCGGCTGTTGCATCCCTGGCGACAGCTGCTGGCGGTGGCCCGGGCGGTTACCCAGCGCGATTTTACCCAACGCGCGCACATTAACGGCCGCAATGAGATGGCGATGCTCGGCGAAGCGCTGAACACCATGTCCGGGGAGCTGGCCGAAAGCTATGCAGTGCTGGAGCAGCGGGTGCGGGAAAAAACTGCCGGGCTGGAGCAGAAAAACGAGATCCTCTCCTTCCTCTGGCAGGCCAACCGCCGCCTGCACTCTCAGGTACCGCTGTGCGAGCGGCTCTCGCCGGTGCTTAACGGCCTGCAAAATCTGACCCTGCTGCACGATATTGAGCTGCGGGTGTATGACATGGAAGATGAAGAAAATCACCAGGAATTTACCTGTCAGTCAGATATGAGCTGCGATGAAATCGGCTGCCACCTCTGTCCGCGCAGCCTGCCGCCGCTGACCACCAGCGGCACGACCCTGAAGTGGCGACTGGCGGATAACCTGACCCAGTACGGCATTTTACTGGCCACCCTGCCTGCCGGACGCCACCTTAACCACGATCAGCAGCAGCTGGTGGATACCCTGGTGGAGCAGCTGACCGCCACCCTGGCGCTCGACCGCCACCAGGAAAAACAGCAGCAGCTGATTGTGATGGAAGAGCGCGCCACCATTGCCCGGGAGCTGCACGACTCCATCGCCCAGTCGCTCTCCTGTATGAAGATGCAGGTCAGCTGTCTGCAGATGCAGGACACCGACCTGCCGGAGAGCCACAAACAGCTGTTGAGCCAGATCCGCAACGAGCTGAACACCTCCTGGGTGCAGCTCCGCGAGTTGCTGACCACCTTCCGCCTGCAGCTGACGGAGCCCGGCCTGCGCCCAGCCCTCGAAGCCAGCTGCCAGGAGTTCAGCGCCCGGCTCGGCTTTACCGTCTCGCTGGATTACCAGCTGCCACCGCGGTTTGTCCCCTCTCACCAGGCCATTCATCTGCTGCAGATCGCCCGGGAAGCGTTAAGCAACGCGCTGAAACATTCCGGGGCGACGGCGGTTTCGCTCACCGTCAGTCAACACGACAACCAGGTCAAACTGGTGGTACGCGACAACGGCCGCGGTTTACCAGCCAACGCCGAAAGAAGTAACCACTACGGTCTGATTATTATGCGCGACCGCGCACAAAGTCTGCGTGGAGATTGTCAGGTCCGTCCAGGCGAGTCTGGCGGAACGGACGTCATTGTCACCTTTATTCCCGAAAAGCCTCTTTTCACTGCCCAAGGAGAACACCATGTCTAATCAGGAGCCAGCCACAATCCTGCTGATCGACGACCATCCGATGCTGCGCACCGGCGTAAAACAACTTATCAGCATGGCCTCGGATATCACCGTCGTGGGCGAAGCCAGCAATGGTGAACAGGGCATTGAACTGGCCGAGGCGCTCGATCCTGATTTGATCCTGCTCGACCTGAATATGCCCGGCATGAACGGCCTTGAAACCCTGGACAAGCTGCGCGAGAAATCGCTCTCCGGCCGGGTGGTGGTGTTCAGCGTCTCCAACCATGAAGAGGACGTGGTCACCGCCCTGAAACGCGGCGCCGATGGCTACCTGCTGAAAGACATGGAGCCGGAAGAGCTGCTGAAATCCCTGCAACAGGCGGCGGCCGGTGACATGGTGCTGAGCGAAGCCCTGACGCCAGTGCTGGCGGCCAGCCTACGCGCCAACCGCGCTACCTCTGATCGCGACGTCAGCCAGCTGACCCCGCGCGAGCGCGATATTCTAAAGCTGATTGCTCAGGGGCTGCCGAACAAGATGATCGCTCGTCGCCTGGACATCACCGAAAGCACGGTTAAAGTGCACGTGAAACATATGCTGAAGAAGATGAAGCTAAAATCCCGCGTGGAAGCCGCGGTGTGGGTGCATCAGGAACGCATTTTCTGAGTCTACTCGTCCGGCAGCAGCGTCCAGCGCGGGTCCTCTTCTGGCAGCGCCAGCAGCGGCTGCGTCAGCGCCAGCGTGATCTCATTGGAAGAGACACGCTGCCCGGCTTTATCTTCCACCACCACCGACAGTTTCCAGCGATTGCTCGCCCCCTCGCGGTTATCCCACGCCGGCAGAATAATACTCCAGCCGTCACTGTCACTGGCCTGCGCCGGTGAGGTCAGGCTCAACGCCTGAGTATCCCCCTGCCAGTGCAGCGCACGCACCCCATGTCGGCTGCGAATATCCAGCTTCAGTACCACCGTCTCACCCGGGTGCAGATCCCACGGCGGCGTGGCCAGCCATACCGACAGGGTCTTCAGCTTCCGGAATTCCAGCACCGGCAGGCTCTCGCGTTCCGGCGGATCGTAGCGACTGCCCCGCAGGGAGCGGCTGTCCATCACTTCGCTGGCAGAGAGCTGTTTTTTCAGCGGTACCCCGAAGCGATAGTTGAGCTTCAGGCCGAGGTTATTCTGACTCACCCCGCTCTCCCCCTGCTTGTGCGCGGCGGAGAAGGTCACCAGCGGCACCGGGGTGTAATCCAGCCCCAGATTGACCGCCAGCGGGTTGCGATACCCGGTCCCGGTATGAAACAGATCGACGTTATCACCGTAGTATTGTTCAAAGCTGACGCTGGTATTGAGGTGATGCCAGAACGGCAGCCAGGCTTTGGCGGTGACGTCGTACCCGCGCGCCATGCGCTGCTCCTCTACCGTCGAGCTGTCCCGCCAGCTGGCAAAGGGCTGATAGTAGTTGGCCGACAGCCGCAGGTATTCGCCCCAGGCTTCCGCCCCCAGCCCGGCGCGCTGCAGGTTTTCATCCAGCAGATTGTCGTAAAAGGTGTTGTAACCCAGCAGCCATTTGCCCGCCACCCAGCGCTGGCCGATGCCCGCGTTGCTCACCAGGCCGTCCTCCTGCTGGGTCAGGCCGAGCTGGCTCCAGGTCAGGTAGCGATTGTTATCCTGCCAGGGGATAAACCAGCTGCCCTTGCTGCCGGTGAATTGCCCCTCATCATCCACCAGCAGATCGACGCTGGCGTTGCCCCAGGGAGAGAGCCACGATTCGATGTGCTGATTGACCTCCTGACTGACCGCGTCCCGCACCTGGCTCAGGGCAAACTGCCGGGCCTGCTCCTCGGTGGTCAGGCCGTTGTCGGTCATGCTGGCCTCCCCGAAGGCTTTCGCCATCTCCGCCAGATGCTTCTCACCCTCCCCCGTTTGGGTCGCCATGCCTAAGTCCGGCAGGCTGTCGCCGTTATTATCAAAGGGGTTTTGCGCCTGCTGGATAAAGGAATTCGGGGCACTGTGAACGGCTCCGGGAGTACAGAGGAGGAGGAACAGCCAGCGTAAGCGGGGAGAAACAACCATCACCGTCGTGAAAGGGAGCCTGTGTTGATGAAAACAGAGTTAACACCTTAGCGCGGTTAAGGAAAAATTTCAGCCCTAAGGAAAATTTCAGGAATAACCTGAAGATTGCCGGGTGGCGCTGCGCTTACCCGGCCTACGGGACCGTAGGCCTGATAAGCGTTAGCGCCATCAGGCACTTACACCCGCACGGAAAGCATCTCCTTCAGCTCCGGCACGCAGGAGCCGCAGTTAGTGCCGCAGCGCAGTTTCGCCCCCAGCGCCGCCGCCGAGTCGCACCCTTGTGCAATCGCCGCACGGATCGCGTTTTCGCCAACGCTGAAACAGCTACAGATAATACGCCCGGGATCAACGCGCTCCCCGGGATGTTGCCCGTCCAGCAGAGCGTGACGTTCGGCCAGCTCCACCGGGGCGGTGCGAAACGCCTCTTCAATAAAGGCATGCCCCAGCGTCGGTAATACGCTGCCCTGCCAGAATCCCAGCATCAGCGCCCCGTCATGCCAGGCCAGGAGGCTGCTACGCTCGCCGGTTTGCGCGATTTGCAGCTGCCAGCCCTGCCCGGTGCAGTGTGCCATTAGCCACTCCAGCAGCGGCTTATCCCCCGCCAGGGTCAGGCGCGGCACCCCGGCGGTCGCCTTGCGCCACCAGTGGACGTGCGTCGGCAGAGTCAATTCCTCGCGGCTGTACAGCTCCCCCTGCCAGGCGGGCTGCCAGGGCATCAGCCGCACCGCGGTCTGCTTGCTCTCCGGCTGACCGGAATGGGGATCGCAGCGTCCCTCCACCAGGGCATTAACCTTGCCCTGGCGCGAAAAACAGCTGTTCCAGTGCATCGGGACAAACAGCTCCCCGGCGCGCTGCCCGGCAGCGATCCGCGCCCGGGCCACCATCAGCCCACGCGGGCCGCTGATGCGCGTCAGCTGTCCGTCCTGAACTCCCAGCCGGGCGGCATCCTGCGGGGAAATATCCACCGTCGGCTCATCCCGGTGCTGCATCAGGCGCGGGACATAGCCGGTGCGGGTCATGGTGTGCCACTGATCCCGCAGTCGCCCGCTGTTGAGCATAAAGGGATAGAGCAGATCCGGCGTGGCGCCGTGCGGCTGCGGAGTGACCGGGATAATACGTGCGTGGGTTAACGCCTCAGGATGAATGGGCCACTGCCAGGGAGTCAGATCATCCCACTGCTCGCGGGTCAGGTTTGCCAGTTCAGCGAGGTTAAACGCCCGTTCACCCTGGTTTTCAAACGCCGACAGCCCGGCATGCTCGGTAAAGATGGCGTGGGGATGATCCCATGCAAAGGCCGCGCCGTAGCCTAGCCGCTCCGCCATACGGGCGATGATCCACCAGTCGGGTTTTGCCTCGCCGGGCGCGGGCAGAAAGGCGCGCTGGCGTGAGATACGTCGTTCGGAGTTAGTGACGGTGCCGTTTTTCTCCCCCCAGCCAAGCGCCGGAAAGCGGATGTGGGCGAAGCGGCTGGTATCGGTGTCGCGCATCACTTCCGAGACCAGCACCAGCGGACAGGTGGCCAGGGCCTGACAGACCGCATGGCTGTCCGGGAGTGACACCGCCGGGTTGGTGCCCATGATCCACACCGCTTTCACCTCCCCGCGGGCAATGGCCTCGAACAGCTCCACCGCCATCAGGCCCGGGGTCTGTGCCAGCCGCTCCGTTCCCCAGAAGCGCGCCACCCGGCTGAGATCGTCCGGGGTAAAGTTCATGTGCGCCGCCAGCTGATTCGCCAGACCGCCCACCTCGCGGCCGCCCATGGCATTGGGCTGACCGGTCAGCGAAAACGGCCCGCAGCCTTCGCGGCCAATTTTGCCGCTCGCCAGATGGACGTTAATAATCGCATTGCACTTGTCGCTGCCGCTGGTGGACTGGTTGATCCCCATGGTGTAGAGCGTCACCGCCCGCGGGGCGGCGTTAAACCAGGCGTAAAAGGTGGCGACCTCCTCAGGCGGCAGGTCGCAAAACGCCGCCACCCGCTCGGGCGGCCAGTCGCTGGCCTGCGCAGGATCGATGGCGTTCAGCAGGCCGACAAACAGCCCGGCATCGCTGCCCGGCGCCAGGGCCAGATGCAGGTCGGCAATGTCGCAGGTCGCGGTGCGCCGCGGGTCGATCACCACCACCTTCATCGCCGGGTTAGCGGCGCGAGCCTGCGCCAGCCGCTGCCAGAGCACCGGATGGGTCCAGGCAGCGTTGGAGCCCACCAGCACCACCAGGTCGGTCTGCTCAACGTCGTCGTAGCTGCACGGAACGATGTCCTCCCCGAAGGCGCGCTTGTAGCCCACCACCGCCGAGGACATGCAGAGCCGGGAGTTGGTGTCGATATTGGCCGCGCCGATAAAGCCTTTCATCAGCTTGTTGGCGGCATAGTAATCCTCGGTCAGCAGCTGGCCTGAGGCATAAAAGGCCACCGCCTGCGGCCCGTAGGTGTCGATGATTTCCCGCAGGCGGGTACCCGCCGTTTCCAGCGCCTGCTCCCAGCTCACCGGCTGGTCGTCCACCTCCGGGTGCAGCAGCCGTCCCGCCAGGCCGGTGGTCTCACCTGATGCCGAGCCTTTGACGCACAGCCGGCCGAGGTTGGCCGGATGGCTGTCGTCGCCGCGCACGCTCACCGTGCCATCTTCCACGGTTGCAATGATTCCGCAGCCGACGCCGCAGTAGGGACAGGTCGTTTGGGTTTCACTCATGAGGCCTCCGCACGCATCACCAGCTCTTCGCTGCCCACCAGCACCCGGTCGCAGTCAACCTTCACCGGCCAGGCGCGGACCGCCACTTCGCCGGTATCGACCTGACGCCCGTCGCGCAGACGGATCCGCGTTTTATACAGCGGGGAGATCACCACCGGCTCACCGCCGACATCACCGAGGATACCGCGGGAGAGCACGCTGGCGCTGCCGCCCGGCTCCCGGTCTTCCAGGGCGTAGACCGACTTACCAAAGCGGAACAGCGCGATGGGCTGCTCACCCAGACGGGCACCAATTCCCGCCTCCTCGGGGATCTCCTCCAGGGAACAAACCGCCTGCCAGCGTTTGGTTGCCGCAGGCTGCGCATCGAGGGTGCGGAACTGCGCCAGACGGCCCGGGTCCTGCAGGGTGGTCTGCCATTCGCACTGATACGTGTCCACCACCCGCTGCATCTCCTGCTCCAGCTCGTCGGCAATGCCGAGGCTGTCGTCGATGATCACCTCCCGCAGGTACTCCAGTCCGCCCTCGAGGTTATCCCGCCAGGTGCTGGTGCGCTGCAGGCGATCGGCGGTGCGGATGTAGAACATCAGGAAGCGATCGACGTAGCGCAGGAGCGTGGCGTCATCGAGATCGCTGGCAAACAGATCCGCATGGCGCGGCTTCATCCCGCCGTTGCCGCACAGGTAGAGGTTCCAGCCCTTGTCGGTGGCGATCACCCCCACGTCCTTGCTCTGGGCTTCGGCGCACTCGCGGGTGCAGCCCGATACCGCCATCTTGATCTTGTGCGGGGCGCGCAGCCCTTTGTAGCGGTTCTCCAGCACCACCGCCAGCCCGGTAGAATCCTGCACGCCGTAGCGGCACCAGGTGGAACCGACGCAGGATTTCACCGTGCGCAGGGATTTGCCGTAGGCGTGGCCGGTTTCAAACCCGGCATCAATCAGCTGCTGCCAGATCTCCGGGAGCTGCTCCAGCCGGGCACCAAACAGGTCGATACGCTGCCCGCCGGTGATTTTGCTATACAGCTGATAGCGTTTGGCGATCTGGCCGATGGCGATCAGCCCGTCAGCGGTCACTTCACCCGCGGCCATGCGCGGCACGATAGAATAAGTACCGTCTTTCTGGATGTTGGCAAAGTAGCGGTCGTTGGTGTCCTGCAGCGGCAGATGGGCCGGTTTGAGCAGATATTCGTTCCAGCAGGAGGCCAGCACCGAGCCCACCAGCGGCTTACAGATCTCGCACCCGTGCCCCTGGCCGTAACGACTAATCAGTTGCTCAAAAGTGTGGATACGGTTGACGCGCACCAGGTGGTAGATCTCCTGGCGTGACCAGGCGAAGTGCTCGCAGATATCCTTTTTCACCTCCACGCCCTGGGCTGCCAGCTGGAACTCCATCACCTGTTTTACCAGCGCGCTGCACCCGCCACAGCCAGTGGCCGCTTTGGTGCACTGTTTTACCGCCCCGATGTCGGTGGCACCGTTGCTCACCGCCTGGCAGATATCGCCTTTGCTAACGTTATGGCAGGAGCAGATCTGCGCGATCTCCGGCAGCGCTGCCACCCCCAGCGCTTTCGGGGCGCTGCCTGCCACGGCGGGCAGGATCAGGGTCTCAGGATCCTTCGGCAGGCGGATATCGTTGAGCATCATCTGCACCAGGGTGGCGTATTCGCTGGCATCCCCCACCAGCACCCCGCCGAGCAGGGTTTTATTGTCGGCGCTGACCACGATCTTTTTGTAGATCTGCTGCGGGCCGTGGGTCCACTGGTAACTCTGTGCCCCCGGCGTACGGGCGTGAGCATCGCCAAACGAGGCCACATCCACCCCCAGCAGCTTGAGTTTGGTGCTCATGTCCGCCCCGGTGAAAGCGTTCGCCTCCCCGGCCAGCGCGGCGCTGGCTACCCGCGCCATCTGGTAGCCGGGCGCGACCAGTCCGTAGATTTTACCTTCCCACAAGGCGCACTCCCCGATGGCGAAGATATCCTCGTCGGAGGTGCGGCACTGGTTGTCGATGGCGATCCCGCCCCGCTCGCCCAGCAGCAGATCGCAGCCCCGGGCCAGCGCATCCTGCGGGCGGATCCCGGCGGAAAAGACCACCATGTCGGCGGCCAGCTCGCTGCCGTCGGCAAAGCGCAGCACCTTGCCCGCGTCGGTGTCGGCGATCTCAGTGGTGGCTTTGCTGGTGTGCACCCCCACACCGAGGGCTTCGATTTTGCGCCGCAGCATGGCGGCCCCGTCGTTATCAAGCTGCACCGCCATCAGGTTCGGGGCGAACTCCACCACGTGGGTCTCCAGCCCGAGCTGTTTCAGGGCGTTGGCCGCCTCCAGCCCCAGCAGCCCGCCGCCGATCACCACCCCGGTGCGGGAGCCTTTGGCATGGGCAGCAATCTGGTCCAGATCGTCAAGGGTACGGTAGACAAAGCAGCCCGGCAGCTCGCGCCCCGGCACCGGGGGTACAAACGGATAAGATCCGGTGGCCAGCAACAGTTTGTCCCAGTGGGTCTCGTGCCCGCCTGCGGTGCGCACCACCCGGGCGTCGCGATCGATGGCGACAATCTGCTGGGACAGGCGCAGCTCAATGCCGTTATCGGCAAAGAAATCACCGTTTACCATCGACAGCGAGTCGGCGCTGCGTCCGGCAAAGTATTCCGAGAGATGGACGCGGTCGTAGGCGGCATAGCGCTCTTCACCGAAGACCACAATCTGGTATTGCTGATGCAAACCGCGGTTCACGCAGTCTTCAAGAAAATGGTGGCCGACCATACCGTGCCCAACCACAATCAGAGTAGGTTTTGTCATCGCGTTTTGTCCTGCAACCAGCGGCTGCGTAGTGAATCGATCGAACAGCCAGTCCGCCTGAGCGGGTTCTGACGTTGCCAGTAAATCGGTAAGGGTGGCCGCGCTGCGACACTCCCCCATAAGCAGCACGCCTGCCAGCGTGCCGTTACGAACCAGTAAGCGGCGGTAGTGGCGGGTCAACGGATCCCAGCTGGTCCACACCGCGTCATCCTGTTGCGCGGTGACTTCCCCGACGCTGAACAGCTCCACGCCGGTCACCTTCAGGCGCATACCGTTTTGCTGCGGGGTAAAGGGGGTGACGTTCTCCCCGGCCAGACGGGCGGCAAGGATCTCCGCCTGATCCAGGCACGGAGCCACCAGGCCCCAGGTCTGGCCGTCAATTTCGCAGCACTCGCCGATGGCGCTGATGCCCTCTAAGGCAGCGCGCATCTGGTCATCTACCCGAATGCCGCGCCCGCACGGCACGCCGCTGGTCTGGGCCAGGGCGATGTTGGGCGTCACGCCCGTGGCCAGCACCACCCGCGTGGCGGCTAAAGTGCGACCGTTGCTGAGGGTGGCGCTGTCTGGATTGATGGCCGTCAGGCCTCCGTTCAGCTCGCAGCCGATGCCCCGCTCGCTCAGCGCCTGCTCCAGCAGCAGCCCGGCCTGCTGATCCAGCTGCTGCTCCATCAGCCAGGGGCCTCGATGGACTAAAGTGACGTTGTAACGGTGACGTTGTAACGCCGCGGCGGCTTCTACCCCGAGCACCCCACCCCCTAGCACTATCGCCGGGCCGGGGGTCGCCAGAATGGCGTTGACGTCATCGAGGGTGCGGAAGGTAAAGACATGCGGCAGACCCACGCCGGGGATCGGTGGCACAAAGGGCCGGGACCCGGTGGCAAACACCAGCTCATCCCACCCCATCAGACGTTTATCGGTGCGCAGCATCCGCGCTTCGCACTCTACCGCCAGCACCCGCTCGCCGCTCAGCACCGTGACGCCGCGCGCACGATACCAGGCGTCATCGTGCAGTCGCGTGGCGTTCGCCTCTTTCTCGCCACCCAGCACCGGGGAGAGCTGAATGCGGTTGTAGGCCGGAGCCCGCTCATCACCAATGACGGTGATGACGAAGCGCCCGGGGACGCGGTCGGTCAGCGACTCAATCAGCCGCGTTGCCGCCATTCCGTTTCCAATGATGACCAGGCGCATGGTGGTGCTCCTCAGGCCGCTTTCGGCTGTTTTTCGTAGAGGAAATGGAGGATCTGCTGGCGCATATGGTGATAGCGGCTCTCCTCCGCCAGCTGCACCCGGTTACGCGGGCGCGGCAGGTCGACGCGCAGGATCTCGCCGACGGTCGCCGCCGGGCCGTTGGTCATCATCAGGACCCGATCCGAGAGCAATACCGCCTCGTCGACGTCGTGGGTGATCAGCACGATGGTGGTGTTGAGCTCCTGCTGAATTTTCATCACTGAATCCTGCAGGTGGGCACGGGTCAGGGCATCCAGCGCGCCAAACGGCTCATCCATCAGCAACACTTTCGGCTTCATCGCCAGGGCGCGGGCAATGCCGACCCGCTGCTTCATCCCGCCGGAGATCTCCCCCGGACGCTTGTGGATGGCGTGCCCCATCTGCACCCGCTCGAGATTGTGTTCGATCCACTCCCGGCGCTCGGCCTTGCTCATGCTGCGGCGGAACACCTGATCCACCGCCAGGGCCACGTTGTCGAAGCAGGTGAGCCACGGCAGCAGGGAGTGGTTCTGGAACACCACCGCCCGCTCCGGACCCGGCCCGGCGATCTCGCGGTTGTCGCAGATCAGCCCGCCTTCCGTCGGCAAGGTAATACCGGCGATCAGGTTCAGCAGCGTCGATTTGCCGCAACCGGAGTGGCCGATCAGGCTGACGGTCTCCCCCTCGTGAATATCAAAAGAGACATTCTGCAGCGCCAGAAACTCGCCGCTGGCGGTGGAAAAACGCTGGCTGACGGCCTGGACCTGAATTAATGGTTTCATGTGCGCTCCTTATTTTTCCTGCCAGCTGAAACGGCGGGCGATCAGCATCAGCCCCTGCTCCAGCAGCAAACCCACCACGCCGATAATGACGATGGCGATGAGAATGTTTTCGACGTTGAGGTTGTTCCACTCATTCCAGATCCAGAAGCCGATCCCCAGGCCCCCGGTGAGCATCTCGGCGGCAACGATCACCAGCCAGGCGATGCCGATGGAGAGGCGTACCCCGGTCAGCACCGCAGGCAGCACGGCGGGGAACAGAATGCGGCGCATCACCGTCCACTCGGAGAGTTGCAGGACCCGGGCCACGTTGAGGTAGTCCTCGGGAATACGGCGCACCCCTTCGGCGGTGTTGATGACCATTGGCCAGATCGAGCAGATAAAAATGGTCCAGCTGGAGGCGGGCTCCGCTTTCTGGAACAGCAGCAGGCCAATCGGCAGCCAGGCCAGCGGACTGACCGGGCGCAGGAGCGCGATCAGCGGGTTAAACATGCGGGCCAGAAAGGTAAAGCGACCGATCATAAAGCCGAGCGGGATACCCACCAGTGCCGCCAGGCCAAAGCCAATGGCGACACGCTGCAGCGAGGCCAGCACGTTCCAGCCCACCCCCATATCGTTCGGCCCGTCACGGTAGAACGGGTCGGCAAACAGGGTGATGGCTGAATCCAGCGTGCTGAGCGGGGTCGGGAAGCCTTTGCTGTTGATGGCCGCCAGCTGCCAGGCGATGACCAGTAGCCCCAGACCGAGCAGCGCCGGAATAAGACGTTGCAGCAGGTCGTTGATCCGGCGAGCAAACGCGGGTGTGCGGCGGCGCACCTGCACCGGTGGCAGGGCGATCACTTCTCCGCTGACCGGCGCAGCGGGTGCCGCTTTGGTGTTAACTTTTTTCATATCAGGCCCCTGTACGATGAATGGCAAAACGGTTGGCGTAACCCTTCGGATCGGTGCCGTTCCAGACGGTGCCGTCCATCAGGGTGCTGCTGCGCAGCGGCGAGGATGGCGCGCGAATACCGCCCACTGCGGTGGCGGCGTCCTGCCAGACGTCGGTGCGGTTGATGCGTTGGGCAACGGCGGCGTAGTCCGGGTCGGTTTTCAGCAGCCCCCAGCGGCGGAACTGGGTCAGGAACCACATTCCGTCGGAGTGCCACGGGTAGCTGACTGCCCCGTCCTCAAAGAAGCGGATCGGGTGAGCATCCTGCCAGCGCTGCCCCACCCCGTTGTCGTACTCGCCCAGCATCCGCCCGGTGAGGTACTGCTCTTTGGTGTTAAGCCAGGCGCGGCGGGACAACAGTTGGGCGGTCTCCTGTTTGTTCTGCGGCGAGGCGTCGATCCAGCGCTGGGCCTCCAGCAGGGCACTGACCAGCGCCCGGGCGGTGTTGGGGTGGGCGTCAACCCACTCCTGACGGGTGCCGAGGATCTTCTCCGGGTGTTCCGGCCAGATAGACTGGGAGGTGGCGGCGGTAAAGCCGATGCGATCGTTAATGGCCCGGGCGTTCCACGGCTCGCCGACGCAGAAGCCGACCATATTGCCGATACGCATGTTCATCACCATCTGCGGCGGCGGCACCACCACGGTGCGCACGTCGTCAAAGGGGTTAATGCCCGCACTGGCCAGCCAGTAGTAGAGCCACATGGCGTGGGTGCCGGTGGGAAAGGTATGGGCAAAGGTGTAGGTGCCCGGCGCCTGCTGACCGATCAGCTTCTTCAGACCCTCGACGTCGCGCACGCCCTGTTGGGCCAGATCGCTCGACAGGGTGATCGCCTGGCCGTTCTGGTTGAGGGTCATCAGGTTGGCCATCGGCTTAGGTTTGCCGGCGATACCCAGCTCCAGACCGTACAGCAGGCCATAGAGAATGTGCGCGGCATCCAGCTCCCCGGCCACCAGCTTGTCGCGCACCGCCGCCCAACTGGCCTCTTTGGTGGGCACCAGGGTGAAGCCATATTTTTTATCGAACCCTTTATAGGCCGCGATCGCCAGCGGCGCGCAGTCGGTGAGCGGGATAAAGCCCACGCGCACCGTCTCGAGTTCCGGTTTATCGGAGCCTGCGGCCCATGCAGCCTGCATGACGCCCGGTAACATCAGCGCCCCGCCTGCCAGCGCGCTGGCTTGTAAAAAACGCCGCCTTGTCCATTCCACCATGCTCACTCCTGAAAAAAGCCAAAAAAAAGCGCCCGGCAGTGCCGAAGCACTGCAGGACGCCTTTATCCTGAAGACCGTCGCACCGCCGTTGGCGCGTCGTCTCAAATTGTTAATTCAGTAATGCAAAGGGGATGCCAGCTTTTAACCTCTTAGAATCCGGGCATTTTATGTCCACGGACAGGGGGAACGCACCTCAACCATGCAACCGTTGCCCAGCGGGAGTGCATCTACTGTTGCCAGAGCGCCTTCACCGTCAGCAGCGCCCGGGCGATATCCACCATCCGCTGGTTCTTGTCCATCGCCATCTTGCGCAGCTGGCACCAGGCCTGCTCCTCGCTCATCTGCTGATGGGTCATCAGCACGCTTTTGGCCTTATCGATCACCTTGCGCTCCTCCAGGGTATCGCGCATTGAGGCGAGCTGGCGGGAGAGCTGTTCGATCTCCCGCGCCTGCTGGCGCACCAGCGGCAGGAGCGGTTTTTGCGGATAGAGAGACAGCGGCTCCTGCGACGGCGGCTCCTCAGGTAAATCCTCATCGGCCTGGCCAATCAGGGCCTCCACCGCCAGCATCAGATCGGCAATCTGCATCTCTTCGAGGCCGCGCAGATGTTCCAGACGTTCGGTCTGCAATGAGAACCAGTGCAGCGCCAGCACGCCCTTATCCGCTGCAGGCTGCCGGGTGCAGGCCAGGCGGCGCAGCTGTTCGGTTTCGGCCCCCGGCACGCTGAGGCTGAAATGGTCATGCAGGCTGGCAGGCGTCAGAGAGAGAAAGATCTCGAAGCAGGCCTGCTGGCCGTCGATACGATCCACCAGGGTCTGGCGCATCTCCTCGCTGAAAAAGCCCTGGGTAAAGCCTATCGCCCCCAGCGCCCGCTCCTGGCCGACCAGCTCTTTGCCCTGCATCAGGCTGTAAAGGGCAACAAACCTGCCGGCGAGTTGCGGATCGTCAATGCTGTCATTGAGCTGGGGTACGATACTGAGCAGGTTGCGCAGGGTGCGGCTGTAGCGCTCCATCGCCACATCGGCGGGCAGCGCGCAGGCGGTAATCGCCTCGCGCAGGGCGGGAAGTTGCTCCAGGCTCTGCAGGGCATTCCCTACCCGCTCACTGAGGGCACCGCTGGCCATCAGCGGCGTACCCAGAGCCTGGTGCAGCGCCCGGAGATGCTCGTCCACCAGCGCGCGGCTGGCTTTACACTCCAGGGCATACAGCGTGCCCTGAGAACAGAGCCAGATGTTGGAAGCCCCGCGCTCGCACTGTAGCATGTGCGCAAGATGGCTGATCCGGCTGACAAGCTGGCCCAACTGCGCCAGTTTGCACAGCTGCTGTTTACGCATTAGTCGGGCGTGCTGAAACCATTCGGTGGCACCGGTGATGTTAGTCATGCTTCCTCTCCCGGGTCAGTGTTTGACTGAGAGAAGCAATTTTCATGCCTTTTTACCTTTCAGGAGTCAAGATGCAGAAGATCGTGATAGTCGCCAACGGTGCGGCCTATGGCAGTGAATCCCTGTTTAACAGCCTGCGGCTGGCGATCGCCTTACGCGAGCAGGAGAGCGACCTGGATCTGCGCCTGTTTTTAATGTCCGACGCGGTGACCGCCGGGCTGCGTGGCCAGAAGCCTGCCGAGGGGTATAACATTCAGCAGATGCTGGAGATCCTGACCGCGCAAAACGTGCCGGTGAAACTGTGCAAGACCTGCACCGACGGCCGCGGCATCAGCGCCCTGCCGCTGATTGACGGGGTGGAAATCGGCACTCTGGTGGAGCTGGCGCAGTGGACGTTATCCGCGGATAAACTATTAACTTTCTAATAATGCTTTAACTGAAATATTTTTTTCTTATGAGCGCGGTTCCAGCATCAAGTTTGCCTGCCCGATGCCGATAGGCTACTTACAACAACACAGCAGGTATTACATTATGTTCAGGTCAATTCGCGCTCGTATTATTGCGGCGACGGTCGGATGTCTGATCGCCGCGCTCCTTCTGAATACCGTGATTAATTTCCAGGTCACGCGCCAGGACAATCAACAATCGCAACGCGATATGCTGGCCAGCACCAGCGCCAGCCATAGCCTGGCCATCGCCGACTGGGTTAACAGCAAAACCACTATTATTAACTCCCTGCAGAGCGTCGCCCTGAGCGACGATCCGGTGCCCATGTTCAAACAGCTGGCGCAGGCGGGCGGGTTTATCAACGTCTATGTCGGCTATGCCAGCAAAACCGCGAAGTTCTCCAATCCGGACGGCGTGCCTGCCGACTACGATCCGACTATCCGCCCGTGGTATCAGCAGGCGGTGAAAGAAGATCGGGCTATCGTCACGGCCCCTTATGTCGATACCGGCACTAAGAAGCTGGTGGTCACTTTTGCGGTGCCGGTGAAAGAGAACGGCGAGCTGAAAGGCGTGCTGGCGGGTGACGTGGCGATGGACAGCGTGATCGCCAACGTGCGCGGCATTCGTCCGACCCCAGCCAGCAGCGGGCTGTTGATTGACAGCGACGGGACGGTGATCGCCGCCAACGACCCTGCCCTGACCCTGAAAGCCTTCACCGATGTCATTACCGGCGTCGATCTGAATGCACTCAAGAGCGGCAAGAACGCCGAAGGCCAGTTTAACGACGCGAGCAAAACCTTTGCCGCCACCCCGATTGCCGGAACCCAGTGGCAGCTGGTCGTTGCTCTCGACAGCGATGATGCCACCTCCGGGATGCGCACCCTGCTGAAAGCTTCTTCCCTGTCGCTGGTGATCCTGGTCCTGCTCAGCGCCGTGGTGGTGCATGTCGTGATTGCCCGTCTGCTGAAGCGCCTGTCGGATATTCGCGATGCGATGCACGCCATCGCCAACGGCACCAACGATCTCTCCCAGCGTCTGCCGGAGAAAGGCGAGGATGAGGTGGCGCAGATCGCCCATGCCTTTAATGCCTTCAGCGACAAACTTTCGGTGGTGATGGTGCAACTGCGTGACGCCAGCGCCTCGGTGAAAAACGCCGCCCAGGAGATTGCCGCCGGGAACCAGGATCTCTCTGGCCGTACCGAGCGGGCCGCCTCCAGCCTGCGTGAAACCGCCAGCGCCGTGGAGCAGATCACCGCCTCCGTCGCCCAGTCGACCGAATCGGCCGCCATCGCTAACGAGCAGGCGGGTAAAGCCTCCGAGGCTGCCACCCGCGGCGGGAGCGTGGTCTCCCGGGCGATCACCACCATGCAGTCCATCGAAGCCGCCTCGACCAAAATTGGCGATATCACCAGTGTGATCGACGGCATCGCCTTCCAGACCAATATTCTGGCCCTCAACGCGGCGGTTGAAGCGGCGCGCGCAGGCGAACAGGGTCGTGGCTTTGCGGTTGTCGCAGGGGAAGTGCGCAGCCTCGCCAGCCGCAGCGCCCAGGCGGCAAAAGAGATCAAAAGCCTGATCGACTCCACCACCGACAGCGTGGCGACCGGTTCACGCTATGTGCACCTGGCCGGACAGAGTATGGATGAGATTGTCACCAGCATCGGCAGCATGTCGGGGATCATGCGGGAGATCACCGTCGCCACCAGCGAGCAGATGAAAGGTATTCAGGAGATTAACCGGGCGGTGACCCACCTCGACAGCATGGTGCAGCAGAACGCCGAACTGGTGGTAGAGTCGGCCGCCGCGGCCAGCGCCCTGCAGGGTCAGGCAGGCGAGCTGGCTGAAACCGCCGGACATTTCCGCATTTAATGTTAACCCGGTGTCCACAAGGCCACCGGGCGTTTTTTCAGGCGAAGCTCGCACTCATCGGACTGTCGGGCTGGCTGCCGTCGAGCAAGGCCCGAACGCGCGATACCAGTTCATTCAGACAATCATCCCGCATACCCAGTCGCGTCAGCTCCTGGTCGAGGGAGAAGAGATACTGTGCATTGGTGCCGAGCGGACCGCTGGCCGCGGCAATCAGCGGGGCAATAACCTGTGCCCGGGTGTCGGCTTCAAACAGCGGATGGCGCGGGTCCATAATAAACACCAGCGCATTAACGGTGCGTCCGTCATCAAGTTCCAGCTTGCACCAGCTCGGCATATAGCAGCCAGTGATCATCTCCCGCTTCCACAGCAGGGCCAGCTCCTCTTCCAGCGTCGCATCCGGCAGGCGATAGGCCACGCCGGTGGTGCGCCCGCCCTCTTTCAGTGCAAGCATTCGACCTGGCTGGCAGGCGCTGCCGCGACCGGCGGTGAGGCGCAGACAGAATGCGCGGTGCCAGCCCGGCAGGGTGCCGGTGGCCGATTCGACAAACTCCAGCGCCGGGTTCCACATCAGGGAACCGTAGCCGAAGAGCCACACCGGACCGGTGTCCGGGCGACAGGCCAGCGTTGCCGCCAGCGATGCCGCACGCTGTTCGGCTGACCACAGCAGCGATTCTTCAATCGCACCGAAAGCCGTTTTACAGTCAGCCTTCATAAGAAAATCACGCGTTAACATATTGCACCTCCGCCACTGCCTGCTTCCCTGCGCACACTTTTATGAACCTTCCGGGTCTTTTTACTGCTCAATTAGAAAGCAGTACCGTGACGATATGCAATAAACTCGCCGGGTGCAATACAGCGATAGCGCAACCGCCACAAAAGTCAAAGCGCAGGGTGCAAACTAATAAACACAGGCAATCAGGCTGGCGCTATTTCTTCTTGTGCCACTTATCATCATCACCTTTCTCGTAGTCATTCTTCACTGCCGCCCAGGCCACGCGGTGCGCGGTCTCCTCCCGACTGGCGTCCCCCCGGCGGTCCTCTTCATCCTTGTACTGATCCCAGGCGCTGTTGAAGGCTTCTTTATAAATATCCTGAGCATGTGCCGGCAGTACATGCTTAACGTTGTCCGGTAAATCGCTTTTCGATTTGTATGGCATGTCAAACCCCTCTTTTTAATCAATTAATAAGTGTGGTCGACAATGGCTGAGGCTTCCAGTCAAATTGATAATCGGATAATTATTTTCCTTAATTAGCTGTTATTAAGACTATATTTAATAAAAATGTCTTATTATGGCAATCTCAGCACATAATGACTTCATACCGTAAAATTAGGTAAAAGATAACTAAGATTTAACAGTAATCTGTTAATTTAACGTCCTCTTTTTCTGTCTACAATTATAAGCACCTGCAACTCTGGAGAATTACATGACAACCGCACTCGAGACGGTGAAAACCCGTCATAAGGAGACGTCTCTCATTTTCCCGGTGCTGGCCCTGGCCGTGCTGCTCTTCTGGGGAAGTAGTCAGTCACTGCCAGTGGTCATCGGCATCAATATGTTGGCACTTGTTGGTATTCTGAGCAGCGCCTTCAGCGTTGTCCGTCACGCCGACGTGCTGGCCCACCGGCTGGGAGAGCCCTACGGCTCGCTGATTTTAAGTCTTTCCGTCGTTATTCTCGAAGTAAGCCTCATTTCCGCCCTGATGGCGACCGGTGACGCGGCGCCGACCCTGATGCGCGATACGCTCTACTCCATCATTATGATTGTTACCGGGGGGCTGGTTGGCTTCTCACTGCTGCTGGGCGGGCGCAAATTCGCAACCCAGTACCTGAACCTGTTTGGTATTAAGCAGTATCTGATCGCCCTCTTCCCGCTGGCGATTATCGTGCTGGTGTTTCCGATGGCGCTGCCGGGCGGCAACTTTACAACCGGGCAGGCTCTGCTGGTGGCATTGATCTCAGCGGCGATGTACGGCGTGTTCCTGCTGATCCAGACCAAAACGCACCAGAGCCTGTTCGTGTATGAGCATGAAGATGAGAGCGACGACGATGACCCGCATCACGGCAAGCCCTCTGCCCACAGCAGCCTGTGGCACACTATCTGGCTGGTCGTGCATCTGATTGCGGTTATCGCCGTCACCAAGATGAATGCGAACCCGCTGGAAACGCTGCTGACCGAGCTGAACGCGCCGGTGGCCTTTACCGGCTTCCTGGTCGCGCTGTTAATCCTCTCCCCTGAAGGGTTGGGGGCGCTGCGTGCGGTGCTGAACAATCAGGTACAGCGCGCGATGAACCTGTTCTTTGGTTCGGTACTGGCGACCATCTCCCTGACCGTTCCGGTGGTAACGCTGATTGCCTTCCTGACCGGGAACGATCTGCATTTCAGCCTGGGCGCGCCAGAGATGATTGTGATGGTAGCGTCGCTGCTGCTGTGCCAGATCTCGTTCTCCACCGGCCGCACCAATGTGCTTAACGGCGCAGCGCATATGGCATTGTTTGCAGCCTATCTGATGACGATATTTGCGTGATGCCCTCACCCCGCCCCTCTCCCACAGGGAGAGGGAGAAAATCGTCCCCGTAGGCCCGCGCAAGCGCAGCGCCGCCGGGCATTACACTGTGCGGCCTGATGCCCTCACCCCAGCCCTCTCCCACAGGGAGAGGGAGAACACATAAAAAAAGGCAACTTACGTTGCCTTTTTGTTTTATTTCGCGGGTTTTTTCATTGTCTGGATTAGTTGGACGTATCCAACTCTTCAAAGTTCTTAACCAGATCGTCAATCGCTTTGATCTGCTTCAGGAACGGCTCCAGCTTGTCCAGCGGCAGCGCGGACGGGCCGTCGCATTTCGCGTTGGCTGGATCCGGGTGCGCTTCGATAAACAGGCCTGCCAGACCGGTTGCCATACCGGCGCGCGCCAGTTCGGTAACCTGACCACGACGGCCGCTGGAGGCTGCACCAAACGGGTCGCGGCACTGCAGGGCGTGGGTCACGTCGAAGATCACCGGCGACTGGTTAGAGACGTTCTTCATCACGCTGAAGCCCAGCATGTCCACAACCAGGTTGTCGTAACCGAAGTTAGCGCCACGGTCGCACAGGATCACCTGGTCGTTACCGCCTTCGATAAACTTATCAACGATGTTCCCCATCTGGCCAGGGCTCACGAACTGCGGTTTTTTCACGTTGATAACGGCACCGGTTTTCGCCATCGCTTCGACCAGGTCAGTCTGACGGGCAAGGAACGCGGGCAGCTGGATCACGTCAACCACGTCGGCCACAGGCTGCGCCTGGCTGGCTTCATGGACGTCGGTGATCACTTTCACGCCAAAGGTCTGCTTCAGCTCCTGGAAAATCTTCATCCCCTCTTCCAGGCCCGGGCCACGGTAAGAGTGAATAGAGGAGCGGTTGGCTTTGTCAAAAGAGGCTTTAAACACGTACGGGATGCCCAGCTTCTGGGTCACGGTCACGTAGTGTTCGCAGATACGCATCGCGAGATCGCGGGATTCCAGAACGTTCATGCCGCCGAACAGCACGAACGGCAGGTCGTTCGCCACGTTGATATCGCCAATGCTAACCACTTTTTGTTTCATAGAATCGCCTTATTCAGGGTGAATCGGAGTTAAGATTAATGCAGTGTAATCTGTTTATGCGCGATGGAATTAATCTGCGCGCGAATCATCTCGCTGATCGGATCTTCCGGGCACTGCTCAACGAAATAACTCAAATCAGTCAGCGCGACGTGGTCGCACTCGAGCTGGACGTAGATCAGACCACGGTCGCGGATCTCATACGGATCTTCCGGGTTAAACTGCAGCAGCACCTCGCTGGCACGCAGCGCCAGTTCCATCTGCCGCTCTTCCATCAGCGCCGATTTTAAGGTGTCCAGCAGCTTGCGCACCACTTCAGCGTTATCCGCTTCGTCCAGATCTTCGTTGTAGAGCTCTGCCATCGGGCTGATGTTGCCCTTCAGCCAGACATCCAGCGTATGATCGTCGAGGGTTTCGCCATTGAACGGGTTGATTAACCACATTTCGCCGTCAAGCCACTCGGCACGCAGCAGCATCTGCGTCGGGAAGATGACCGGCACCAGCGGAATATCCAGGCGGTGCGCCACCCATAATAAAATGGCCCCCAGGGAGACAGCGCTACCCTGACGGTTTTTCAGTACCTGATCGAGCCACAGCGCATCGGAGAGTCGATACACGCCACGCGTATCGCAAAAGCCCCATTCGCCGTAGAACAGCTCAATCAGTTTCTCCAGTTGCCAGTCCTGCGGGCGCGCCTGACTTATCTCTTCACGCGCCAGACTCACCAGGTTCTCCAGCTCGTCGTAGACATATTGTGAAATGAAATCATCGCGGATCATCTCTGATACTTTGATCATTCCATCGCACAACGGCACTTTGTTAAATTCGAAATCGGCCAAGGACTCCATGACTTACCCCAGTAACGGTATTCTTGTGGTGGCGAGTTTAATGATGATGTACAGCACCACCAGCCCCAGCAGAAAGGCGATAAACCCCACCTGCTGGCTGCGCGGACGATGACGCCCCAGCGCAATAAAACCCAAAACGATGTAGATGATAACGCCAAACAGCTTCTCAGTCAGCCATGCACCGTCATCGGTGAACGGCAGATAACCCGTTACCCACATCAACCCCGCGCCCGACACAAAGAGTACGGTGTCAATGCAGTGCGGCAGCACCCGCACCCAGCGGGCGTTGATCAGCTGATTATTGCTGTAACGCCACCAGTAACGCAGCGCGAAAAAGCTGATGGTGAGGGTGACGGCGGCCAGATGCAAGGTAATCAGCACAGAGAAGCTGTTCATGGCCGTTTGCCCAGGGTCAGACGCTCATTGCCGCCATAGTCGCGACAGGTTGCAACCTGGTCAAAACCGGCCTGCAGTAAGAGCGCACGCACCGCCTCGCCCTGGGTCCAGCCGTGCTCCAGCAACAGCCAGCCGCCGCTCACCAGGTGCTGGCGAGACTGAGTAATGATATGGCTGAGATCGGCCAGGCCCTGATCGCCAGCAACCAGGGCGCTGCGCGGTTCGAAGCGCACATCGCCTTCGGCAAGATGCGGATCGGCTTCATCAATGTAGGGCGGGTTGCTGACGATCATCTCAAACTGCCGATCGCCGAGGGCGGTGAACCAGCTGCTGTGCAGCACCGTGACGTTAGGCAGCGCCAGACGCGCAAGATTGCGCTGTGCCAGCGCCACCGCATCGGGCATGACATCCACGGCGGTAACCTGACAATCCGGACGCTCACTGGCCAGCGCCAGGGCAATGGCCCCGGTGCCGGTACCTAAATCGAGAAGGCGCGCGGGCGTGGCGGGCAGTCTCGCCAGGGCCTGCTCCACCAGACACTCGGTGTCGGGACGGGGGATCAGAGTAGCCGCCGAGACATACAGCGGCAGCGACCAGAACTCACGCTCCCCCACCAGGTGCGCCACCGGCTCGCCGGTCTTGCGGCGGGCCAGGAGTTGGTCAAGCTGAGCCTGCTGGTCGGCAGTGAGCTCGGTTTCACCAAAGGCGAGAATCCAGGTGCGCGCTTTGCCCGTCACATGCTCCAGCAGGATCTCCGCATCACGACGGGGGCTTTCGCCTCCCGCCAGTGCGCTAATCGCCTGCTGTAGCCAGTGCTGAAAATCCATTAATCCTGCTCTGCCAGCGCCGCCAGCTGATCGGCCTGGTACTCCTGCACGATAGGTTCGATCAGGGAGTCCAGCTTGCCCTCCATGGTCTCATCCAGACGGTAAAGGGTCAGGTTGATGCGGTGATCGGTGACGCGGCCCTGCGGGAAGTTATAGGTGCGGTTGCGATCGCTGCGATCGCCGCTGCCCAGCAGGTTGCGACGGGTGGAGGCTTCGGCCTGCTGGCGTTTGGCCATTTCCGCGGCGTGAATACGCGCCCCGAGCACCGACAATGCTTTGGCTTTGTTTTTGTGCTGGGAACGTTCGTCCTGGCACTCAACCACAATGCCGGTTGGCAGGTGGGTAATACGGATCGCGGAGTCGGTGGTGTTAACGTGCTGACCGCCCGCGCCGGAGGAGCGGAAGGTATCGATACGCAGATCTGCCGGGTTGATGTCCGGCAGTTCGGCTTCCGGCAGCTCGGGCATCACCGCCACGGTGCAGGCGGAGGTGTGAATACGCCCCTGAGATTCAGTGGCCGGGACGCGCTGCACGCGATGGCCGCCGGATTCAAACTTCAGACGACCGTATACCCCGTCACCGCTGATTTTGGCGATCACTTCTTTATAGCCGCCATGTTCGCCTTCGTTGGCGCTCATGATCTCCACGCGCCAGCGGCGGGATTCGGCATAGCGGCTGTACATGCGGAACAGATCCCCGGCAAACAGGGCCGCTTCGTCCCCGCCGGTCCCGGCGCGAACTTCGACAAAGGCGTTGCGTTCATCGTCCGGATCTTTTGGCAGCAGCAGCACCTGCAGCTGTTGCTCCATCTCTTCCGCGCGGACTTTGGCATCCTGCAACTCTTCCTGCGCCATCTCGCGCATTTCCGGGTCGTCGAGCATCATCTGCGCGGTTTCAATATCTTCCTGAACCTGTTGCCAGTCGGTAAAGCATTTTGAAACATCACTTAATTGCGCATACTCGCGCGAAAGAGCGCGAAAACGTTCCTGGTCGGCAATGGTTGCGGCATCGCCGAGCAGCGCCTGAACTTCTTCATGGCGCTCGTGCAATGCTTCCAGTTTGGCGACGATAGAGGGCTTCATAGGCGTAAGTGCACCTTATAATAATAAAATGGGTATGGCGCGCTATTCCAGCCCGAGGCTGTCGCGCAGAATGTTCAGGCGTTCGTCGTCCCCGTCACGGGCGGCCTGTTGAAGTGATTTGGTTGGGGCATGGATCAGGCGATTGGTCAGTTTCCATGCCAGTTCCTGCATGATGACCTGCGGATCGCCGCCCTGCTCAAGGGCCGCCATCGCTTTGGCAGTCAGTTCATTTCGGACCTGTTCCGCCTGACCGCGGTACTCGCGAATGGTCTCGCTGACGCTTTGCGCGCGCAGCCAGGCCATAAATTCGCTGGTTTCCTGCTCGACTATCGTCTCCGCCTGCACCGCTGCCGCTTTACGCTGGGCAAGGTTGTGCGAAATGATGCTTTGCAGGTCATCCACGCTGTACAGATAGGCGTTCGCCAGTTTGCCGACGTCAGGCTCGACATCACGCGGAACGGCGATGTCCACCAGCAGCATCGGCTGATTACGGCGGGATTTCAGGGCGCGCTCCACCATGCCTTTGCCGATGATTGGCAGCGGGCTGGCGGTAGAGCTGATGATGATATCCGCTTCGCTCAGACGGGCGTCGATGTCGCTGAGGGCAATCACTTCCGCCCCCACTTCATCTGCCAGCACCTGGGCGCGTTCACGGGTACGGTTGGCGATCATCATCTTTTTGACTTTGTGTTCGCGCAGATGGCGCGCCACCAGCTCGATGGTTTCGCCCGCGCCCACCAGCAGTACCGAGACCGTGGAGAGCGATTCAAAGATTTGTCGCGCCAGGGTACAGGCAGCGAAAGCAACCGAAACGGCACTGGCGCCAATGTCGGTTTCGGTTCGCACTCGCTTGGCGACGGAGAAGGATTTCTGGAACATACGTTCCAGCTCGCTGGCCTTGAGGTGGCCTTTTTGCGAATCGGCAAAGGCTTTTTTCACCTGGCCGAGGATCTGCGGCTCGCCCAGCACCAGCGAATCAAGACCGCTGGCCACGCGCATCAGATGGCTGACCGCATCGTTATCCTGATGCCAGTACAGGCTGTTGCGCAGCTCGTCTTCGTTCAGATTGTGGTATTCGCATAACCAGCGGACCAGCGCTTCATGCAGGTTGTCCTGCTCTTCAACGCTGAGATAGAGCTCAGTACGGTTGCACGTTGACAACACCACGCCCCCCTGCACCATCGGCTGGGCAAGCAGACTTTCCAGCGCCTGGTCGAGCGTGTCCGGCGAAAACGTCACACGTTCTCGCAGTGATACCGGGGCTGTTTTGTGGTTAATACCGAGTGCTAAAAGGGTCATATGAGCGGGAGTAGTACCAGCGTTAATAAGGTTAGCAGGCCGCATCATACAGGATGCGCGAGATCAATAAAAGAGACCGCCCCCTTTCGGAGTAATAGGTGCCCCACGCTAATTTCATGATTTAAGACAATATGAGCGTAGACGCTGCGGCATGCGGGCGCTAGCATTAAGCGATATAACTGCCACGTATCTCAAGGATTTGCCATCATTATGACCAGACTGATTCGCCTGCTGCCCCTGGCCGCGCTGGTGCTGACCGCATGTTCCATTACGCCGCCTAAAGGGCCGGGCAAAAGCCCCGATTCGCCACAGTGGCGCCAGCACCAGCAAGAGGTGCGTGCATTAAACCAGTATCAAACCCGCGGCGCCTTTGCTTATCTGTCGGATCAGCAGAAAGTGTACGCCCGCTTCTTCTGGCAGCAGACCGGCCAGGATCGCTACCGCCTGCTGCTGCTTAACCCGCTTGGCAGCACGGAAATGGAACTGATTGCCCAGCCTGGCAGCGCACAAGTTACCGACAATAAAGGCAAGAAATACACCGGCACCGATGCCGAAGAGATGATCGGCAAGCTGACCGGGATGCCTATTCCAATCACCAGCCTGCGTCAGTGGATCCTCGGCCTGCCGGGTGACGCCACAGACTATAAACTCGATGACCAGTATCGCCTCAGCGAAGTGAACTACAGCCAGAACGGTAAAAGCTGGAAAGTGGTCTACGGCGGCTACGACAGCAACAGCAAACCGGCCCTGCCATCCAGCCTGGAGCTGACCGAAGGCAGCCAGCGCATTAAGCTGAAGATGGATAACTGGATTGTCAAATGATGACCCACTGGCCTTCGCCCGCGAAACTGAACCTGTTTTTATACATCACCGGCCAGCGTGCTGACGGGTATCACACTCTGCAGACGCTGTTTCAGTTTGTTGACTACGGCGACACGATTTCCATTGAACTGCGCGATGACGGGCAGATCCGTCTCCTGACGCCGGTCGAAGGCGTGGCCGATGAGGATAACCTGATCGTGCGCGCCGCTCGTCTGCTGATGAGCACTGCAGAACGCTCCGGGCGTCTGCCGGCGGGCAGCGGCGCGGATATCAGCGTGGAAAAACGTTTGCCTATGGGCGGCGGGCTCGGCGGCGGGTCGTCTAACGCTGCTACCGTGCTGGTGGTATTGAACCATCTGTGGGGCTGCGATCTTACGGTGGATGAGCTGGCCGCGCTCGGGCTGACGCTCGGGGCCGACGTGCCGGTGTTTGTCCGCGGACATGCAGCTTTTGCTGAAGGGGTGGGCGAGATCCTCTCTCCGGTCGAACCCGCAGAAAAATGGTATCTGGTGGCCCACCCGGGCGTCAGTATTCCGACCCCGGTTATCTTTAAAGATCCGGACCTTCCGCGCGATACCCCAATAAGGTCAATAGAAACGTTATTAAACTGTGAATTCAGCAACGATTGCGAGGTTATCGCAAGAAAACGTTTTCGCGAGGTTGATGTCGCGCTTTCCTGGCTGTTAGAATACGCGCCGTCGCGCCTGACTGGCACAGGGGCCTGTGTCTTTGCTGAATTTGATACGGAATCCGCTGCACGTCAGGTGCTCGAGCTGGCTCCAGAGTGGCTGCATGGTTTCGTAGCGCGTGGTATGAACGTCTCCCCGCTGCAGCAGGCCATTCTGGCGCAACCTGAGTTTCGGTGACAACGTCACCCTGTTCCAGACGTTGCATCGCGCTCTTTAATACACCGCCTGGATAGCATTCGCCTGGCCCGCACAGTTTACGGCGAACTATCCACCACTGGACGCATGCCTGAGGTTCTTCTCGTGCCTGATATGAAGCTTTTTGCTGGTAACGCCACCCCGGAACTAGCACAACGTATTGCCAACCGCCTGTACACTTCTCTTGGCGACGCCGCCGTAGGTCGCTTTAGCGATGGCGAAGTCAGCGTACAAATTAACGAAAATGTACGCGGTGGTGATATTTTCATCATCCAGTCCACCTGTGCTCCAACTAACGACAACCTGATGGAATTGGTTGTCATGGTCGATGCCCTGCGCCGTGCTTCCGCTGGCCGTATCACTGCTGTAATTCCTTACTTTGGTTATGCCCGTCAGGACCGTCGCGTCCGTTCCGCACGTGTGCCAATTACCGCTAAAGTTGTCGCTGATTTCCTCTCCAGTGTTGGCGTTGACCGCGTTCTGACGGTTGACCTGCATGCCGAGCAGATCCAGGGCTTCTTCGACGTTCCGGTTGATAACGTATTCGGCAGCCCAATCCTGCTGGAAGACATGCTGCAGCTGAACCTGGATAACCCAATTGTGGTTTCTCCGGACATCGGCGGTGTGGTTCGCGCACGCGCTATCGCCAAACTGCTTAACGATACCGACATGGCGATCATCGACAAACGTCGTCCACGCGCTAACGTTTCTCAGGTGATGCATATCATCGGTGACGTTGCTGGCCGTGACTGCGTGCTGGTTGACGACATGATCGACACCGGCGGCACTCTGTGCAAAGCCGCCGAAGCGCTGAAAGAGCGTGGTGCTAAACGCGTATTCGCTTACGCGACTCACCCGATCTTCTCCGGCAATGCAGTGAACAACCTGCGCAACTCCGTCATTGATGAAGTTGTGGTGTGTGACACCATCCCACTGAGCGACGAAATCAAAGCGCTGCCAAACGTGCGTACTTTGACCCTGTCCGGGATGCTGGCCGAAGCGATTCGTCGTATCAGCAACGAAGAATCTATCTCTGCAATGTTCGAACACTAATCGGACGCAGTCTGAAAACCCGCTACGGCGGGTTTTTTTGTCTGTGGTATTTATTTGTATGATTAATGCCTCCTTCACCTGCCATTGATATGACAGATGATGCGCACCTGGATGATGATTGTGAAAAACGCTTCCTCTCACGTTCTGCCCTTCCGCGCCCTCATCGACGCCTGCTGGAACGAAAAATATACCCTGTCACGCTTCACCCGTGACCTGATCGCCGGGATCACCGTCGGCATTATTGCTATCCCACTGGCGATGGCGCTGGCGATTGGTAGCGGTGTGGCACCGCAATACGGTCTGTACACCGCCGCCGTTGCCGGGATTGTGATCGCCCTGACCGGCGGGTCGCGCTTTAGCGTCTCCGGGCCGACCGCCGCCTTTGTGGTGATCCTCTATCCGGTTTCCCAGCAGTTCGGCCTCGCCGGGTTGCTGGTGGCGACCCTGATGTCCGGGGTATTTTTGATTTTGTTCGGCCTGGCGCGCTTTGGCAGGCTAATTGAGTACATTCCGCTTTCCGTGACCCTGGGCTTTACCTCTGGGATCGGCATCACCATCGGGACCATGCAGATCAAGGATTTCCTTGGCCTGCAGATGGCCCATGTTCCGGAACATTACCTGCAAAAAGTGGGTGCGCTGGCGATGGCGCTGCCAACGGCAAACCCGGGGGATGCGGCGATCGGCGTGGTGACGCTGGGCACGTTGATCCTCTGGCCGCGACTGGGCATCCGCCTGCCGGGCCATCTGCCCGCCCTGCTGCTGGGCTGTGGGGTGATGGGGGTGGTGAACCTGCTGGGCGGCCACGTCGCCACTATCGGCTCGCAGTTCCACTATGTGCTGGCGGATGGCTCCCAGGGTAACGGCATCCCGCAGCTGTTGCCCCAACTGATACTGCCGTGGAATCTGCCTGGCTCCAGCTTCACCCTGAGCTGGGACTCCCTGCGCGCCCTGCTGCCTGCCGCCTTTTCGATGGCGATGCTGGGGGCGATTGAGTCGTTACTCTGCGCAGTGGTGCTGGACGGCATGACCGGCACCAAACACAAAGCCAACAGCGAGCTGGTCGGCCAGGGGCTGGGGAACATTATCGCCCCGTTCTTTGGCGGGATCACTGCCACGGCGGCCATTGCTCGTTCAGCGGCTAACGTCCGCGCCGGGGCGACATCTCCTGTCTCAGCAGTGATTCACTCGGTGCTGGTGATCCTCGCTCTGCTGGTGTTGGCTCCCCTGCTCTCGTGGCTCCCACTGTCGGCCATGGCGGCCCTGCTGCTGATGGTGGCGTGGAACATGAGCGAGGCGCATAAAGTGGTGAACCTGCTGCGCCGCGCGCCGAAGGACGACATCATCGTGATGCTGATCTGCATGTCGCTGACCGTGCTGTTTGACATGGTGATTGCGATTAGCGTCGGAATTGTGCTGGCCTCGCTGCTGTTTATGCGACGCATTGCCCGCATGACCCGGCTGGCAACTGTCAATGTCACGGTCCCGGACGACGTGCTGGTGCTGCGGGTGATCGGCCCCCTGTTCTTTGCCGCCGCCGAAGGGTTGTTCAGCGAACTGGAGTCGCGCATCGCCGGGAAACGGATCGTGGTGTTGAAATGGGATGCGGTACCGGTGCTGGATGCCGGCGGGCTGGACGCCTTCCAGCGCTTTGTGCAACGCCTGCCGGAAGGCTGTGAACTGCGGGTGAGTAATCTCGAATTCCAGCCCCTGCGCACCATGGCACGCGCAGGAGTGCAACCCATTGCGGGTCGTCTGGCGTTCTATCCGAACCGCGAGGCAGCGTTAGCGGATCTGTGACATTCGCCGCTGCATCATGATACCGATCGCCTGCTGGAGCCACTCAAGGACAGCGGGCGTCATCCAGGTTCCCTTCATCAGATGCGGCTCCTGCTGCATCGCCTGGCGGAATTTTTGCTGCGTCACCGGGCTGGTTCCCGCGTAGGACTGGAACAACGCCAGCCAGTTTTCGGCCAGCTGCTGCGCGCCGTCGGATGCGGGATCCAGCTCCTCCGTCTGGGCCTGGTGCAGCTTCGCCACCAGCGGCGGCCACTCCATCATGCGATCAAAATAGTGCGTCCGGGTAAAGGCCATCTCCTCCGGAGAAAGGTAGTTTTGCCAGATGCTCAGCTTTGATTCGGCAAAGGCCCGGGTAATGTAATCCATCATCTCTGCCGTGATCCCCGTTTGCTCACGCATCTGGGGTTCGACGCTGTGCATCTCGTTGAGACGGGTGAGAAACTCCGGTTTGCCCGCCGTGTCCTGCTCGAGACGCACCATCCAGCGTGTGGCCAGATCTCTCGCCCGCGGATCGGTGACCGCAACATCCCTCTCCAGCAGGCTTTTCGCCTCCTGAACCAGAGCGGCCCAGATATCTGCCAGCGCCTCTTTTTGCTGTGCAAACGGCAACTGCTGTAACTCATCTTTGCTAAACCAGCGATCGTACATGTTCATTAACTCCAGAGTCTGTAGCCAGGACTCCAGATCGAGATCCTCATGGGTATCAAGCCCGGTACGCAAATCCACAAGCCTGTCGCGCAGCGTAGTAATGCTGCGCATCTGCTTATCCAGCAGGCGGATTTGTGCCTCTAGCAGCTCTGATAACGAGAGTGAATCTTTTTCCAGAAAGTCCCTGATTTCAGCAAGTTCCAGCCCCGCCTTTGCCAGCGCCTGAATCATATGCAGACGCTGAACATCGGCCAGATTGTAGAGCCGGTAACCTGCCGCGCTTCTGGCAGAAGGTAGCAGCAACCCTGTTTGCTCATAATGGTGCAAGGTGCGCACGGTGATCCCGGCGCGTTTCGCCAGTTCCCCGACCTGAATTAACATAACAGCTCCTTCTTGTGCCAGTGGTGTCACTCTGGAGCCTTACGTTACGTGAGGGTCAATACGAGATGCAAAAAAAAACGACTCCAGAGGGAGCCGTTTCGCTGTTCATTGGTTAGCACATTAGCTGTGCTTATGCTGATCGCGACGGCAGCGCTTATCGTAGTGGCGCACCCACCAGTATCTGTCGCAGACCTGCTCGTGACCGCTGACGCGGGCACCCGCCAGCCACAATACGGCACCCAGGAAGATGCTCAGCACCGCACCATGTGCGAAGTATTGCGGCAGGTCAAGTTGCGGCAGCTGGTTTAAAATGGAATAACCGACGCCAACAACCATGACCACCAATCCCAACCCCATCAGCACGTTACCGAGTAACGAAGCGTTTCTGCGTTTCATGTGTCACCTCCGGAACTTTGGGTTGCAGGGGAATAATCTCCCTAATCCTTGTGTGTAAAGTATAGACAACACCCCTTGTGCTGATTGCGCCAGGGATCACATTTACGCACATCGGGGCAACAAAACTTTACAAATAAGCCTTTGAGTAGCATGAAATTCTAATGGTTCAAAGGCGGTATTATTCATCTTCTACGCAACGGCGCGCAGAATTTTGTCAAGCGACCCGGCAGACAGTACACTACGCGCCAGACTTAGCACTTTCAGGAATAAAAAAACGTGACGATTAAACTGATTGTCGGCCTGGCCAACCCCGGCGCGGAATATGCGGCCACCCGCCACAATGCGGGCGCCTGGTATGTTGATCTGCTGGCCGAGCGGTTGCGCGCTCCCCTGCGCGAAGAGCCGAAATTCTTCGGGTATACCTCACGCGTTAACCTGGCCGGAGCCGATGTGCGTTTGCTGGTGCCGACCACGTTTATGAACTTAAGCGGTAAAGCCGTGGCCGCGCTGGCGACCTTTTACCGTATCAATCCGGATGAAATCCTGGTGGCGCACGACGAACTGGATCTGCCCCCGGGCGTGGCAAAATTCAAACTCGGCGGCGGTCACGGCGGGCATAACGGTTTAAAAGACATCATCAGCAAACTGGGCAATAATCCCAATTTCCACCGTTTGCGCCTCGGTATTGGTCATCCGGGCGATAAAAACAAAGTTGTCGGCTTTGTCCTCGGTAAGCCCCCGGCCTCGGAACAGAAGCTGATCGACGACGCGGTAGACGAAGCGGCGCGTTGCACCGAAATCTGGTTGCAGGATGGCTTAACCAAGGCCACCAACCGTCTTCACGCTTTCAAAGCGCAATAAGCGGCGCGAGACGCCTTTTTTGACCCGCATGCTGCGGGTTACGTGTATAATAGGCAAAGTTATTTACTTTTCTTCGACTCGTTAATGTTAACGTGTTGAATATCAAGACATTAAGGTGATTCAGAAATGGGATTCAAATGCGGTATCGTTGGTCTGCCTAACGTTGGCAAATCCACCCTGTTTAACGCGCTGACTAAAGCGGGCATCGAAGCAGCTAACTTCCCGTTCTGCACCATCGAGCCAAACACCGGTGTCGTGCCAATGCCCGATCCACGTCTGGACCAGCTCGCGGAGATCGTTAAGCCGCAGCGCATTCTGCCAACCACCATGGAGTTCGTGGACATCGCTGGCCTGGTGAAAGGCGCGTCCAAAGGCGAAGGCCTGGGCAACCAGTTCCTGACCAACATCCGTGAAACCGAAGCCATCGGCCACGTTGTACGTTGCTTTGAAAACGACAACATCATCCACGTGAATAACAAAGTGGATCCGGCTGATGATATCGAGGTTATCAACACCGAGCTGGCCCTGTCTGACCTCGACACCTGCGAGCGCGCCCTGCACCGCGTGCAGAAGAAAGCCAAAGGCGGCGACAAAGACGCGAAAGCGGAACAGGCTGCGCTGGAAAAATGTCTGCCACAGCTGGAAAACGCCGGCATGCTGCGTGCCCTGAAAAATCTGACCGAAGAAGACAAAGCGGCGATCAAATACCTGAGCTTCCTGACCCTGAAGCCAACCATGTATATCGCTAACGTCAACGAAGACGGTTTTGAAAACAACCCATACCTCGACAAAGTGCGTGAAATCGCTGCGGCCGAAGGTTCTGTGGTGGTGGCAGTCTGTGCTGCGGTGGAATCTGATATCGCCGAACTGGACGATGCTGACCGCGACGAGTTCATGGCCGAACTGGGTCTGGAAGAGCCAGGCCTGAACCGCGTGATCCGCGCCGGTTACGAGCTGCTGAACCTGCAGACCTACTTCACCGCTGGCGTGAAGGAAGTGCGTGCATGGACTATCCCTGTTGGCGCGACCGCTCCACAGGCTGCGGGTAAGATCCACACCGATTTCGAGAAAGGCTTTATCCGTGCGCAGACTATCGCCTTTGAAGACTTTATTGCCTATAAAGGCGAGCAAGGCGCGAAAGAAGCCGGCAAGATGCGTGCAGAAGGGAAAGATTACATCGTTAAAGATGGCGATGTGATGAACTTCCTGTTTAACGTCTAATCCCTGCTAAACAGACAAAAATCCACGCCCTTGCGTGGATTTTTTTATTGCGGATATGCTACTGGAAATAGAGGCGGAAGGCATACGCGCCACCCACATTTGCGCCATCCACATAAGCTTTGCCTTTGGCGTATCTGTCTCCGGCACCCGGGCCAAACCTTGTGAGTAAAAAGACAGGAGCCTCGAATTCCTGTTTTATCGCCCACCAGGTGATGGCATTATCCTGGGTACACTCATCGCACGTCAGCCGCAGGGTATATTGCTGATTTTTGATTATTTTTACTCGCCTGAAGTCAAACCATGCATAGGTATTGTCTGCAAGGTTTTCCATCATGATCACTTCAGAGGCAACGGTTTTTCCGGAGTTATCAATCAACACCAGGGTTACTGGACCATGATTTTTCCGTGCAAAGGTGGCCAGCATCAACTCAACACCTCTTAATGTATTGGATTCAGCCAGAATGGTCTGTTCAAAGCGACGCCCCTTGATAAGGTATCCATAACTGGTATTAAAAAGCGGCTGCTCTATTATCGTCGTGGATTGCCACACTTGAAGCTCTGAGACTTTAATTAACGCAGGATAGCCAGACATTACCAAAGCCGCGCTCATCATTATAAAAACTATGCCTTTGATCAAATTACTTTTAATCCGTGACAGAACTTTTGCTATCACTAACGAACAGATCGGTAAAAATCCAAAAAAATATCTGGCCTGCATTGCACCTGTATAGCCTGTCTTTAAATGCATATCTCTGATAGTGAAAAGGTAAATAATAAAGAAAATAAAGAATGCCATTACAAAGGAGAATGTGACACGGTAAAAATCATTATTACTCGTCGTCTTTTTTAATAAAATGCAACCTGCCATAACGGCCACTATAATCAAGATAACTTTTACAATGAATATTCTGAATTCACTGTCCATTATATAGACATGCCCATAGGGGATAGTCAGAGTCACAAAATTACCGTTAAGAAAATTCCCGAAAAACTCTGAAAAAGGCAGTCTTTTAGCATCAGGATGTTCAATCCAAAACCAGGCCGCAGGCGTGCCCTGAGGCGCTGGATAAAATCCACTATAGACACTATGCGTCCAGACAAAATAAATGACAACAATCGCTATCGATGCGGTTATAATTAGCCATTGTTTGACAGAGATTTTCTTTATTATTTTAATGAGCAATGAAAAATTAAAAATCGCAACGGAGACTAACAAACAGACGATAACTAAAGAACCTGTTGCTTTACTCAGCGAAGCTATAATCCCACCGGCACAAATAAACACAATGCATGAGGTTAATGGCTTGCTATCTTTATGAACCTCCATCAACCCCAGTAACCCGCAGATAACCAGAGTACAACCCAGCACATTGATCTGATCGTTACTTACTGCGCTTCCTAACAGCACAAACATGGGGATAATAAGTAAAAAAGCGCCCCCTACAAAAGTTGCGAGTCTGGACTGAGTGGTCTGGTACAACATCCCGCATGTCAATGCGATGATGATAAGAGAGATGGCCATGTTTACGTAACGGCCCAGGGTAGCAAATGCATCCTGCAAATGTAAGAGACTCGCCAGTTCGCCTACGATGAAATAATACAATGCCGGATGATTCAGGTAATTAAGTTTATTACTTGAATAAATAAGGCCATTATTATAATCGGGAAAGTTGTTTTTCATAACATCAACCACATATCCCATATGCGCAAACTCATCCGGGAAAAACCCAGGGTTATAGGATTGCGAATAGCCTATCCCTAATATGAGATAAAATATTGAAAGAAAAACAACAATCAAAACAACGGTAACTTTTTGTTTGTTCATAACAATCATCTTAAGGAGAGAGAGTAGAGGTAAAAAAAGCAATCACCTACAACCGTAGTGATTCGACTTATTATGACTGCCAGAACAATGTCAACCTCAGCAAAGAATGGCTTTAACAATAAAATAAGTATAAATTCTCTGACCCCTACCCCAGCAGGAGAGCCTGGCGTAATAAGCCCTGCAAGCCATGCGATGACATATGCTCCAATGAGCGGCAGTACCAGCGCCGGGGTGGCAGTCCAGTTATCGACAATGGAATAGAGTACGCACAGGAACACAGTACCTGAGATCACCAGGAACAGGAAGTATCGTGCTATGGCCTTGATTAAACTGCTCTTATCCTGCCATTTCAACCCCAGAGCAATTAACGTTGCAATAATAATGAACAGCGATAAGCCATAGATAATATTAAAAGCAGGATATAATAGGGGTAACATCCATAATACAAAAGCGGCACCAGTCAGAACTAACAGCAGTAACTCCAGAAAAGTGCTCTTTGCAATCGCTTTTCCTGAAAAACCATGAGACATCGCCAGAAATTGCCTGCCCGCGAACTGGAAAATATTGCCAGGCACATATTTCGCTAACTGAGTCAGGCCGTAAATCCTGGTGGCAATCCGGGAGGTAATGGACTGTTCCAGCCCTACCATTAGTATGCGCCATGCAGAAGCAAGAATAATATTGGCGGCACCATAGATTCCTGCCAGTATCAGAATTAGAGAAAGTAACTTTAGCGTAAATGTGTCTTCCGGAATCTGCGCCCAGTACGCCATTATTCTGTGCACAACAAACAGGACACTCAGAACTGCTATAACACTGCCTGCAATATTGAGCGCTTTCCGTAAATTATTTTTTGTCATACGGCACGCATAACAACATGGTCCAGGGAAAAGGTGAAGACACCTCGATTATTTTGAAATAATTCCCGGTGAATTTTATAAAGGCTTTTTTTGACCAATGCTGTATATGCCCAGGCGTATTACCAAAGCTTTTTAAATATTTCCCACGAGCCATATTGAGCGCACACCAGATGGGTTCACGTGGCACGCTGACGATAAGATAGTTATTGACCAGCGTCTGTAAGACCTTCATCGCCTTGTCAGGATCCTCCAGATGCTCCATCACTTCACAGCAGACAATTAAATCAGCACTGTCCGTATCAGACTTGAGATCATAAATACTCTTTGCATTGAACACGTCAGGTCGCAAATCTGCCGCTAGCGCATTTTCTCGTGCTAAAGAGATTACATCATGAGAAAAATCGCTGCCGACAGCCTGTAACCCTTGGCCATTCCATTTATTGACCCAAAAACCTTCACCACAGCCAACTTCATGAATCGTTGTTGGATTTGCTCGTAATACAAAAGTTTCAAGAGAGGAGTCAAAACCATTCATCATCCATTTAACAATGGGATTTTTAGAGCCATATTTGTCATAAGCGTTACCGAATACGACACCGTCTTCAGACTTACCACCCGAAACTTTGAAACCCATAATCACCTCATATCTCTGTTCTTAATCATTATTCCCTGTTTTATTATTCGGGCTTGATTCCAGCTGCGCAACTTTGAAACGTAAGTCTTCGAGAAGTTTCCGGTTGGCCGATAAAAGATCGGTAACAAAAGCTACAAGTATGGTCTGGAAGCCCATTCCCATAAGTATCGATGCCAGAATTAATGACTGGACATAGCCATCACCATCGCCAGTGAAATATTTATAGAGAAAACGCATGCCTAACAAGAAGCCAGCCGAAAACAGTACTGTCCCTATAGCACCAAAAAACCGAAATGGACGATAAATTACAAAAATACGGACTATGGTAATAATACTTCTTTTAATATAGGACGAAATACTCTTTACCAGACGAGATGGCCGCAGGTCTTCATTGACCCGAACTGAAACTGAAGTAATAGCGATATTTTTTTGGCCTGCCTGAATAATGGTTTCCAGGGTATAGGTGTAATCATTAAAAACCATCAGTTTTTGTGCTGTTGCTCTCGACATAGCCCTGAATCCACTTGGTGCATCGGGAATATTGGTATTACTGGCCACACGGACAACCCAACTTCCTAGTTTTTGCAGATATTTTTTAACAGGAGAAAAATGGTCAATGGTAGAAATAGGTCTTTCACCGATTACCATCTCTGCGCGGTGTTCAAGTATAGGGGCAACTAATAATGGGATATCTTCAGCAGAATATTGATTATCTGCATCAGTGTTTACGATAACATCAGCATCTAAGCTCAGACATGCATCGAGTCCGGTCATAAAGGCTTTAGCTAACCCTTTATTAGCTGCATGTTTCACGACATGGTCAACACCATTTTGTCTGGCTACGTTGACAGTGTCATCGGTACTGCCATCATCAATAATCAGCCATTCCACCGTATCAAAACCGGCAATCTGTCTGGGTAGCGCATTCAAAGCAATTGCAAGTGTCTCAGCTTCATTAAAGCAGGGAATCTGTATGATTAATTTCATTTACCCTTCACCTAACATTTTTTGAATGCCTAGATAACATCTCCTTATAACATTTAACACTTTATATACAAAGGAATGGCTTTTCAATTATTCAGTTTTAATTTCCTCCCCTCGTATTGTTGCTAACTCAGCAACCCCCCTCCTGTACGCCGCAGGCGTCGTCGACAGCTGATTCCTGAAGTGATGGCGCATCGTTCCCACGCTGCCAAACCCCACCTGCTCCGCAATCCGCTCTATCGACAGCTGGCTGTTTTCCAGCAGATCCTGGCTGCGGCTCAGGCGAGCATGCAATAACCATTGGGCAGGCGTCTTGCCAGTAGTCGCCGCAAAACGGCGCAAAAAGGTTCGCGGGCTCATGCCGACAAATTTTGCTAGGGAATCGACGCTGTGTGGGGCGGCAAGGTTTTCAAGCAGATAATCAAACAGCGCGCCAAGCCGATGGCCTTCATAGGCGACCGGCACCGCCTGCTGGATAAACTGCGCCTGGCCGCCATCGCGATGCGGGGACACCACCAGCCGACGCGCCACCTGGTTGGCCGCCACGCTGCCATAATCCCGGCGCACCAGGTGCAGACAGAGGTCGATGCCCGCCGCGCTACCGGCGGAGGTCAGGACATCACCGCTATCGATATATAAGACGTCAGGGGTGACCTGAATGGCGGGATAACGCTGTTGCAGCAGGTCTGTGTAGCGCCAGTGGGTGGTGGCCTGGCGATTATCAAGTAACCCTGCGGCCGCCAGCACAAAGACGCCGGAGCAAATGGATAAAATTCTCGCCCCACGCTGATGGGCGGCGATCAGTTGCTCGCATAGAGCAGCAGGCACCGGAACATCGGCGCCCCGCCAGCCGGGAACGATAATGGTCCCGGCCTCGGCCAGCAATTCCAGCCCGCCGTCGACCATCAGCCGGATGCCCCCCGTGGCGCGCAGCTCCCCCGGCTCGACACCCGCTACCGCAAAGCGATACCAGTCATCCCCCATTTCAGGGCGGGCAAGGCCGAAAATTTCCACGGCAATGCCGAATTCAAACGTACATAAGCCGTCATAGGCCAGCGCAACCACCAGAGGATTATTCATCACCGCACTCAGGGTATTTTTGTCATGATCCTGATGGTATATGGCATTTCTGCCAGCTGTCAAAACTGCGCTGCCGCCGTAGAGTAAAGCCTCAAACCTGGAGGAAACGATGAGCTATGTGACTGATTATCCTGCTGCGACAGCAGAAAACGCGGCGAACCATTTTTTACAACGGCTGAGTGTGGAAACGGATTGCGACGACGTCCACACCGCGTTCAAAGAGGGCGATATCGATTTTGTGTTGCTGCATGTGGTGGGCAGCCCGGAGGCATTTGCTCGCCGTCATATTCCGGGGGCGGTGCATCTACGCCATCGCGATATTACAGCCGACAGAATGGCGGAGTGGCCACCCGAGACCCTGTTCGTTGTCTATTGCGCCGGACCGCACTGCAACGGTGCCGATCGCGCAGCGCTGAAGCTTGCGCAACTGGGTCGTCCGGTGAAGATTATGATCGGGGGCATGACCGGCTGGGCCGACGAAGGTTTTGCCTTTAACGCCGGATAATACCGACGCCGACCCTGCATTCAGGGTCGGCATCTCTCCCCTTACCTGCCCGATGCCGGGTAGATAGTCTGCTCCGGCAATACCCTGCGATCAAAACGTCGTAAGGCATAGTACAGCCCCGCCGTACAGAACCAGCCGATGATCCACGACACATCATTCCCGGCAAAAATCCAGGTCAGCGAACCGTGGTAGAGCGGGTTCTCAATGAACGGCAGCTGGATCAGCACGCCAACGGCATAGACGCTGATACCGAACAAATTCCAGTAGCCGTAGCGTTTACGCGGATCGAACAGCGCCGGAATATCGACGGCTTTACGGGAAATAATAAAGTAGTCGGTCAGACTAATGGCGCTCCACGGCACGAAGAACGCCAGCAGGAACAGCAGGAAATGGGTGAAGTGTTTCAGGAATGCGGGCTCACTGAGCAACGCAATCACGCAGGAGATGGCCACCATCAGCACCACAAAGATCACCCGACTTCTCTGGCTCAGCGTGCTCTGGTTGCGGAACCCCGACACGATAGTGGTCAGCGACATAAAGCTGCCGTAGGCATTCAGTGTGGTGAAAGTAATTTTGCCGAAGCAGATCGCAAAGTAGATCACCATCGCCATCGCTTCGCTTTTGCCCAGCCCGACGATATAGCTCACTTCATGCCCCTTGAAGGCGCTGCCGGCAATCGCCGCGGTGATCACCCCGAGGGTCATCGACGCCTGAGTGCCCAGCACCGTGCCGCTGAAGACCGAGAAGAAGGTTTTCACCCCGGAGACGTCGCGCGGCAGATAACGTGAGTAGTCTGACACGTAGGGGCAAAACGCGATCTGCCATGAAGAGGAGAGCGACACCGCCAGCAGGAACATCGGCATCGAGAAGTGGTTGTTCTGCGCAATCGCCCCCAGATCGCTGGACATCAGCTGGGCGATAAACAGATACACAAATGCCAGTACGCCCACCACGCTCGCCACTTTGCCGAGCTTGTGGATCACGCGATAACCCAGCACCGCAATCACGATAATGATCGCGCTGAACAGGATCATGCCCGCCACGTTCGACACCGACAGCAGTTTCGCCATCGCCTGTCCGGCCAGCACCGTGCCGCTGGCGGAGAAACCGACGTACATCACGCAGACCAGCACCAGCGGGATCACCGCCCCCAGCACGCCAAACTGGGCGCGGCTGATGATCATCTGTGGCAGACCGAGACGCGGCCCCTGCAGGGCATGGAACGACATCACCGTCGCCCCAAGCACCTGCCCTACCAGCAGGCCCACGATCGACCACACCACATCGCCGCCCAGCACCACCGCCAGCGCGCCGGTCACGATAGCGGTGATCTGCAGGTTGCCGCCAAACCACAGCGTAAACTGGCTGAAGGGGTGGCCGTGGCGTTCATCATCCGGGATGTAATCGATGGATCGCGTTTCTGACAACCGCGTCCCGTTTTTGTTTGACTGCTCTTCTGAAGACGATAAAGACGACATAGTTTCCTCTCTGAGTGCCTGATTACTGGCAGCCAAACATCCCGCTTGCGCTGACCCACCCGCCATATGACAGAACATGTATATACAACCAATAATCTTGCTTCACATTACCCGGAAGATGATTTTGTGAGCTGAACTGTGAATAATTTGTAATTAATTTGAAAATTATCTGTAGCAGAGAAAAACCGTCAGACGCGATAATCTGGCTGATACTGAGAGAATCAGGTGCGTTGTTGGGATAGCAAAACGCTGAGAACATGCAGGAGTAAAGATGAATCATAAACGACGTGCCGTTCCGGGCATTCACCATTACGCCGGTCCGGCGGGCGGCTGGGGAGCCTTAAAGGCCACGGCGATTGCCGTGCGTACGCAGATGGATGCTTTTGACGCCCCTGCCACCCTGCTGCGCACCAACCAGCCCGACGGTTTTGACTGCCCGGGCTGCGCCTGGCCAGACAAAGAACACAAATCCACCTTCCAGTTTTGCGAGAACGGTGCCAAGGCGGTGACCTGGGAGGCGACCACGAAGCGCGTCACCCCGTCGTTTTTCGCAGAACACACCGTCAGCGCCCTGTGGGAGAAAAGTGATTTTGAGCTGGAAGGCTATGGCCGTCTGACCCATCCCATGAAATACGATCCGCAGAGTGATACCTTTCGCCCGGTAAAATGGGACGACGCCTTCGCCCGTATCGGGGAGGTGCTGCGCGGCCTGGCACCCAATCAGGTTGAATTTTACACCTCCGGGCGCGCCTCGAACGAAGCCGCGTTCCTGTATCAGCTGTTTGCCCGCGAACTGGGCACCAATAATTTCCCTGACTGTTCTAACATGTGCCATCAGGCCACCAGCGTTGGCCTGCCCCGCTCCATCGGCATTGGTAAAGGCACCGTCTCGCTGGAGGATTTTGACCACACCGAACTGGTGATCTCTATCGGCCACAACCCGGGCACCAACCACCCGCGGATGATGGGCACCCTGCACGAGCTTGCCCGCCGGGGGGTGCCGATTATCGTTTTTAACCCGCTGCGCGAAACCGCGTTAGAGCGTTTTGCCGATCCGCAAAGCGTCAGGGAGATGGCGACGTACAGCGCCACCGATATCGCCTCGACCTACTATCAGGTGAAAGCCGGGGGCGACGCCGCCGCGTTAAAAGGGATTGCAAAACATCTGCTGGTGCTGGACGCGCTGGATCACGACTTTATCGCTACCCAGACTCAAGGGTTCGCAGAATTTGCCGCTGACATCGCCGTGACATCGTGGGAGGCCATTGAACGTGAGTCCGGCCTCAGCCGCGCCGATCTGGAAAACGTGGCGCAGATCTACGCCAGGTCCCGCGCCACCATCATTACCTACGGCATGGGGATCACCCAGCATAACAAGGGCACCGCCAACGTGCGCCTGATTGCCGACCTGCTGTTGCTGCGCGGCAATATCGGCAAGCCCGGGGCGGGCATCTGCCCGTTGCGCGGCCACTCCAACGTGCAGGGCAACCGCACGGTGGGAATTACCGAAAAACCGACCGCCGCCTTCCTTGACCGGCTGGGCACGGTGTTTGGCTTTACGCCACCCACCGCCCACGGCCACGACGCGGTACAGGCTGCTCAGGCGATGATCGACGGCGAGGCCAAAGCGTTGCTGTGCCTCGGGGGTAATTTTGCCGTAGCAATGCCCGATCACGACAAAGCCTTCCCGGCGTTGAAAACACTGGATCTCAGCGTGCATGTCGCCACCAAGCTGAACCGCACCCACCTGCTGGTTGGTAAGGAGACCTGGCTCCTGCCCTGCCTCGGGCGCACCGAGCTGGACATGCAGCCCAGCGGCCAGCAGTCGATTACCGTGGAAGATTCAATGTCGATGGTGCATGCTTCCAGCGGTAAGCTGAAACCGGCTTCACCCTTGCTGCGCTCGGAGCCAGCCATTGTCGCCGGGATCGCCCACGCCACTCTGACGAACAGCAACACCGACTGGCTGGAGCTGGTGGCCGACTACGACCGTATCCGCGAGCGGATCGAACAGACCCTGCCCGGCTTTGAGAACTTCAACGCGCGTATCCGAATTGCTGGCGGATTCCGCATGCCGCTGCCACCCACCGAACGCATCTGGCCGACGCCCACCGGCAAAGCGATGTTCTCCCTGTTTGACGGCGTTGAGGAGAATCTCCCCGGTGAAGGTGAGAATGTGCTGCGTCTGGTCACCCTGCGCAGTCACGACCAGTACAACACCACCATCTACGCCCTCGATGACCGCTATCGCGGGGTGTTTGGCCGCCGCGACGTGCTGTTTATGAACGAAGCCGATATGCAGCAGCTCGGGCTGGAGCATGGCGATCGGGTGGATATCACCACCGCCCTGCCCGACAGCCAGCAGCGCCTCAACGATATTACCCTGGTGGCCTACAGCATCGCCCCCGGCACGGTGGCCGCTTACTATCCCGAGGCTAACGTGCTGGTGCCGCTAAATTATCTCGATAAAGAGAGCGGCACGCCGTCGTATAAATCGGTGCCGGTGCATATCACCCTGCGCTCTAAGGAGATCCAGGCGTTATAAAGCAGAGTGACCAGGAATCAGGTAAAGGCGTCTTCACGTAGACAGATTGTTATATTTAGTTCATGCTAAGACTATATTAATCAATCTGAGCTGAGGGGTATCCTATGACGAAGCACCTGAACCCTGCCTCTGAATCCCGCGGCGATCGCGATCTGATCGCCATCAGAGCTGCGATGAACATTCTGGAAAAATGGGGCTGCACAACAGAGCAGCAGCAGAACATACTGCAACTCTCCAGAGCGGCGCTCTATAAGTACCGCCATAACGATACGAAGACGGCCTCGTTAAGTCACGATCAGTTAACCCGGATCAGCTACCTGCTGAATATGCACTCGGCGCTGCGCATCGTGTTCAGTAACCCCGAGAACGTCTACGGGTTTATGACCATGGCGAACCACAATGCTTACTTCAATGGGGCAACGCCGTTATCCCTGATTGAGGATGGCGAGTTCGGCAATCTGCATGAAGTCGCCCGGCGTGTTGATGTCCTGCGCGGAGGCCTGGCCGGATGATCCATCCTGAGATCCCCAGAACAGCGCTAATCCCCTTCAAAGGCTATCGCCTGCTGCATACCAAGTACCCGGCCATTTACGTGTTTGAGGACGTTGCCACCCCGGAGGAGTTTGACGTTCTCTACGACATCCAGAAACTAACCAACCCGCGCCTGTCGCAGGAAGTGGGAAATCTGGATCTGCTGCCGCGTGAAGAGTGGGTGCTGGGGATCCGCGGCGCACATTATGCGATGGCGGCCTTCACCCATATCAACCCCGACGGCAGCCGCTTTTCGAATGGCGATTTTGGCGTCTATTACCTCGGGGACAGCCAGGAAACGGCGCTGGCCGAAGTTGTTTACCACTGTCAGCGCTACTGGCGGAACGTGCCTGAACTGAAGTTCGAGCGCTTCGAGTATCGTTGCCTGGAAACCGAGCTGAGCAGTTCGTCATTTGTCGATATTACCGGCCTGCCGGATACCCATCCCTGGTATCACCCTACCGACTACCGCGAATCGCAACAGCTGGGCGCCAGCCTGCGCGTGGCGGGTGAAACCGGCGTAACTTACCGCTCGGTTCGTCACCGGGACGGTATCTGCTGGGCGCTGTTAACGCCGAAAACCATCACCAGCATCATTCAGACCTCGCTACATCAGATCATCTGGAATAAAGGCATGGTCAGCATCGGGCTGGTCACCCCCACCTGATCACAACTTTCAGGCATTCTCGCCATCTAACAGAGAAGTGCCGTAAGAGTTGTCGATGGTGCAGAGCCAGCGGTCGTTTTCCAGGCGGAAGACATAGGTTGCGCGACGTGTTATCTCAGACGTTCCCCCCAGTTCATCGGGGTAAAAAAGCTGTGTTTCCATGATCACCAGCGCATCGCCGCCACCTTCGATAATCTCCATTTCGCCCTGTTTGACGATGAGCTGATCCTGAAAATAGTCTGAGATAGAAATAAAGGCGCTGCGGATATTGTTTTTGCCTCTGACAATCGTCCCGGGCTTCACCACCAGCACGGCGTCTTCAGCGTAGTACTCCATCAGCGAATCGAAATCTTTGGCTGAGATCGCCCTGTCACACGCCTTAATGATCTGGCGAAGCGGGTGTTCGTTCATATGCTTTTCTCCTGGTGCGTGGTTGCCTGTATTCACTGTATCACTGGATCGCCAACTTTGTAGGCCGGGCAAGCGAAGCGGCCCGGCATTGCCCTTTGCCTCACATCATTTCAAACACTCAGTTTTAACCAGCGAAAAACCGTCATAACCATGCCAATGGTCATAATGGCGATCAGTATGCTGACACAGCGCATAACCGCCTGAATCGGCTCAGTCAGCCATAACGTCTCCTGGATAAAAACGATGATCCAGGCCACGGTAAACTGACGACCAAAATAACTGACGAGCAGTTTTCCCTGTTGCAGGTGACACCCCAGCCATAGCCCTGCAATCAGCGTGGCGATATAAACCGGAGGATAATGATGCATGAAGGGTAAAAGGATCAAACTCAACAGCGTCGCGGCCATGCAACCATATAAACGTTGCTGCATTCGCTGGCCGATCTGCTGCTGTACGGGCTGAGTCGAGGTCGGAAGAATAAAGACCGCCAGCACTGAAACCATCGCCTGCCAGAATCCTGTCAGATGGAATACAAGCAGTATCGGCGTCAGCAGTAACAGCGTGATCCCGGCCTGCAAGGGCAACAGCGGTCGTCGGGGCGGCTCAGGGTGATTAACCTGATGCGGCGCTACAACCTGTCTGCGCCGTTTCAACGGGTACAAAAGTACGGTAACCACAATACAGACGGCGCAACCCAGAACCACCTCTTCGATGCGGTTAAACGTAAAGCGTAGCAGGTGGCGAAACTCCCCGATCTTCTGCGCTTCAGCCATTACCATCATGGAGGTGACCGCCCCCAGCACCCAGGAATATGACCAGCGCGACACGTCTGCCAGCCATACCGCCACGCCCCCGACAACCGTGCAGAACAGGATCAGAAACGCCGAATCCTGAATAAGATACGTTGAAAGCAAGAGCGCCAGCACACCGCCAAGCACCGTCCCTGTCACCCAGTTGAACGCCCGAACTGTCGAGGCCTTGACTGAGGTATTCATCACCGCATAGCTACTCAGTGCTGCCCAGCCAGGGTAATCAAAACCCGCCAGATCGGACAACAACACCGACAACAACACAGCAGCGATGACCTGAATCGCGAATATGCTGTTCAGGGTTGCGGCAGCCAGACGACTTAGCCACTGTTTGAGTTGAGCGGTCGGTGAATGAAAGCTGGTGTTCACGATCTACCCCCTCTTTTTTATATGGTTACTGGGGAGTGTGGTTATCCGCGAAGGGCAAGCAAATCACCCGGTATGACCTTTCTGGAAGCCGCCTCGCAAAGCCTCAAGTAACCTTATGTAATTCGGGGTTAAGTCTTTAAGTTGGCGTATTGAAGAGAGAAATAACGGTGATATTTTTTGATCGCTAGTGAAGTAGCTGTGCGTTATGCAAACTCTTTAAGGTAGTCAGGGATTGAACACAAAATTATATGAAGTACGGGAAAAAGATAGGCCGCTAACACGGCCTCATATCTCATGGTTAGTCAGGCGCAACAACGATCATTCCATGAATCGCGATACATAATATTCCCTTCAGTATATTTCCATGTAATCGCCTCATAACGAAGCTCGAGCGTTTCCAGGTGCGTACTACTCAAGCCATTAGGCGCGAGATACGGTGATACAGTTACAACTTTGACATTGTCGAGGATGATATTGAAATACTCCGCCTCGATACCGGCGTCCCGGATGCGGTACATCTTAATCGTCGCTTTCTTCATGATTCGTCCTTCGCACACCGCCCGATACAGGAGTGGTGTGGTTTGGTCGAACTCCTTTACTACTGTTATTGGACGATGTACGCGTGTTCCGGTGAGTTTTCCCCAACTCGGATCTACAGGGATGGTCACGCCGTGGGAAAAGGATTTCAGTTCAATGGAACCCAAGCGCGTAGGCATTAAGCAACTTCCAACAACTGGCGAACCGTTTTCATCGTCGAGCCATAAATAAGCGGGAGTAGACATATAATTTCCTTATCATTGAATTATTAATAGTGGTTATTCTCGGCTATTACCATCTGCAGTAACGTGTGAAAATTATAATTATTACCATAGCGAATACACCAATAGGCCAGACCGGACTACCGGGGAAAAAATAATCCTGAAGTATCGCAAAAATAGCGGTCAAAATCACTGGACCATATAGTGATGATAAAAATCGCATTTGCCACAGAATGAATTTTTTAAGCGATTTAAGCATAGTTACCTGATCATCCTGCTAATGATGCTTGCTATGTTAGAATCCGATGACCATTGCGCATTGAATGCGCCCGCACGTTCGAAAACAGGCTCAAGCAAGAAATACATCATTTCTAACTCCTGAACATACAGCGCTGCGTAATAGGACGGATGCTGGACATGTAGCCTGTTAGCACTGTCGGCCGCCTTTTGTACTATCCCATATGCGACAACAAGAGTAGCGATTGTACCTACTGCACGGCCTGTAAGAGCGCTGAGTTGTACGCTTAGATTTAATCCCATGCGGACGGTAGTTGCCACTGCTAATGCAAACCCTGCTCCTGTAAGAGAACTGGCGGCAATATGAATGTTTACGGCCATAAGCTCCTTTTTAATGCGCTCTAATTGGTCATGAGTTTTGTATTTAAATATTTCTTCAAAGTAGATTCTAAGCATGTCATACACGACATCGCCATGCTGGATTACGCGAGCCACTGCGTGTCTGAACCGTTTGTCTTCCAGTTTTTGTTGCCGGCATACATCGTTATATTCATCAGTAAAGCAGGATGAATAATACAGCAGGCGAGTAGCGCCCATACCTAACGTTTCGATTTGATTCTCGACTTGTTTCCCAACGGCTGAAACAGCACGATCAAGTTTTAATGCGAGTATTTTATTAGCCTGCAAATAACCAATGACTTCACTGTTACCGTACATAGCTACTCCTTGCCAGTTTGCGTTAAGTACGAAGGAATTTTAAGCTGCTCATTGTTCCACGTAAATGAAAATCTTTAAATAAAGAGAGGCCTGCACCGCAAATCATTTAAATTAATTATATTAGCGGGAAAAGTATAAATTCAGTCTGATGTAAGAAAGTCATTACTATTACCGCTCTTAATAGCTGCGTTGAATAACGCAATGCCATTGCTAGTCCATATTTTACGCCAGTATATGGGCTGGTAATTTCGGGTTTATGTTATCTGGCATACTGCCGTAAGGCACGGAAGAGTGTACCGCGTATCGACTATTCTCGCTGGTACTGATTTGAGGTTCAGGATGTATTGGCTTTGAGAATGAAATGCACACCAGCATCCATCTTCTGGAAGGCTCCTCGCAAAGTCCAAAGTAACCCTATGTAATTCATAGTTAGTTCTTTTTTTCAGGTGATCGGCGCCGTAGAGTGACGGTATTGCGGCACATCCGCAATCGGGCGTAGGAACCCGTTAGCACAAGCGACATTTATTATGTCGCAGCAGCGTATATCCCGTTAAAATCACGGTGGCGCTGGCGGAGCAGCCGTAAGGCTGGCCGTTTTCATTGTGCACGGCATTCCTACCTCCGTCAGCGCTACCACCTCGAGCGTAGGAACTCACGGGTGGTCAATCAAAACTGCACAATGAGGATGCCCTATGGCTACTATCCCTGGTTTTTCTTACATCCAATCTAACGAAAGCGTTATTCAACAACTTATCGCCCTTCCCTTTCCGACTGATGCGGATCTCTTTGAGACCGCCGAACACTGCGCTGCACTGGTGAGCGTGCTGGTTGAGACTGATGACGCAGCTATATTCACTGCGCTTTGCGAACGTCTGCATCATGGCCTGCGCCAGCTGCGGGAACTCTGCAATGCCGAGCTGCCGCCGTATCTGGTCGCGCAGCTGATTGTGGGGGAAAAAGTTACCTCCTGCGTACCGGAGTGCTGGCAGGAAACGGCGTTACAGGTGGACTATGCGCTGGCGTTAACTCAGGCGCTGCTGGCTGGTACTCTGCCACCTGGTGTGGCGAAGGAGTTGACGGGGTTGCTGCATGATATGGTGTGGCTGTTGGCTGAGTTTGTGAAGGAGCCTTATATTACGGCGCATTAAGTGCTGCTGAAAGTCAATGAAACGCTTTCTGAAAGTAAGTAACCCGGCCATAAAGACCGGGTTTTTGGTACTTATATGCCAACTTTAAATATTGCTGTCAAAGCTGTTCATCACAATCTGTGATATGAAGAGCAGGGCCGCTCATTAATATCCGGAATATTTATACCGCTATTGGTTTTTTCATTATAGATCTATACGAGTTAAAGCGGAGCAGCTGATTTTTCTATTTTTTGGAATTCACAACTACTGGTTGCTCACTAAATACGGCCCTATTTAAAGTAAACCTGTAGCACTCATTGTTATTTTTACGCAGATACATCACCCGCCATTGTTTTGCTCCGCAGTCAGATATAAATGACGCATCTGACAAAATAGCAACCCTTGCGACATAATCTGAAGATAGGGCAGCAAGGAAAAAGGGAATTGCTGCAACGACAACCAGATACTGGAGCAGTGCAACAATTTTGACAAATATTGACTGCTCATAATTAACTTTTATCCACTCGGGAAGAAAGCCAACAACGTTACCACTAATCATGCCTGCCGCACTAGATATACCTGTGAAAAACACCAAGAAAAAATACAGAACACAAATAGAAACAGGAATGGCAACAATGCCAGGAGAATATTTTAAATATTCCTCATTAACATCATAAATCACACTAAGCATTTTGAGTGTCAATACATATGAAACAAACCAAGTGACCACATTATAAAACTTAATAGCAAATACACTGCTTATTATTTTTACCAGCAGATGTCTTTCAGGGTATAGCTTGTAAAAGCTGTACATGAACAAAATTGAAAATGCGATAAAAACATATTCGAACCTCATAAAAAGCAGCCCAGCCGCAACTACGCCAATAAGCAGTAAAAAATCCTTTATTTTTCCTCTCATGCCATCGTCCTTGTAATTCATTAGTAAAATTCCAGTAAGGCTTTATTAACAATACACATTTAACTTTAAAAATATGATATCAATTGTTTATCTTTCCATTTTTATGGTTGTACTTCAAGTTATTAAGTGGTTAAAAATAAGTTCTGTGGGGTGGCACATTTAATTTAGCCACTAATTCAAATGTGTAAATATTTTTGCGCACACCAGACCAATCGAGATTCTGAAGCGGTAACCTGGAGCGAAAAGCGTAAAAACAATGTATTTCAGCAGGTCAGCCCTTCACCTCAGCCACCCTTATAGATCTCTACAAGCATTCATTAATGTATTCCTGTAGGCGTCGTTTGGCTTCCAGATATACATTAGGTTAGCCAGCAGATAAGCAAAGAAGCTTGAGAGCTTCGCCCTTGTGTACTCATGTGAATTTGCGTCATGTTGTTTAACAAGGCGTAAGTTTGCAATATCTGTTGCTGCCAATTAACAGTTATTCGAACGAAGCTTTTCTGTACGCACCAATGTCCTACCCCTCAAAAAACCGGGGCCGCTACGCGGCCCCGGCTCTTTCAACGCATCAGAACTCACTCCTTAACCCGTGCCCGCTTCCCTCTCTGCTCTTCCCCGCCTTCATTCGCCTCAACCAGCGTAAAGCTAAAGTTCACCTCCGTATGCTCCCCGTCAAGGTCCCGCTGTTTAGCTACGGCACTGTCCGTAATCTTCACCGGATCCGCAATCAGTTCCGCCCTCGTCGCAAACGCAAAGTCATCCCACAGGTACTCATCCCCGTTCAGGTTGATCTGGGTGGTCAGGTGCTTATACCCCGGTGCCGACACAAAGAAGTGCACGTGCGCCGGACGATTACCATGACGCCCCAACGCGGTCAGCAGCTTCTGAGTCGGGCCATCCGGTGGGCAGCCGTAGCCGCACGGCACGATGCTGCGCACCGCGTAGCGGCCATCATCACCAGTACGGACGCGGCGGCGCAGGTTGTATTCGCTCTGGGACTGGTCGAAGAAGGAATAGCCGCCGAGGGTGTTAGCGTGCCAGATATCGACAATCGCGCCGGCCACCGGCTTACCTTGCAGATCCGTTACCTGGCCCTGCAGCCACATGGTTTCAGCCTGCTCTTTTCCGTCGTCCATGCGGGCAAAGCCTTCGCTCAACGGCGCGTTGGCCACGTACAGCGGCCCTTCGATGGTGCGCGGGGTGCCCACGTCGTTACCGGATGCGGCTTCTTTCTCATCGGCACGCATATCCAGATAGTGCTCCAGCCCCAGCCCGGCGGCCAGCAGCGCCGCTTCCTGGCGGCCGCCTAGCTCGTTGAGGTAGTTCACCGCCACCCAGAACTCTTCGTCGGTCACGTCGAACTGCTTGATGGTCTTGCATAGATCGCTCAGCAGCTGGTGCATGATGTTTTTCAGACGGTCGTTGCCGCCGGTGGCGTTTAAGCCGCTGCTGATCGCCAGTAAGGATTCCAGTTCGGTTTGATGTACAGGATTCACGGTCATTGCTTCTTCCTCATTGTAGGGTACGGATTGTTGTTGTTATTTCTGTTCGTGATGAATCGAGGACGGATGCAGGCACAGGGGCTGCACGCTGATTTCCATCCACGGGTAGAGCGGCAGCGCGGTCAGGATGTCGTGCAGCTCCTGGTTATCCGCCACGTCAAAAATGCTGACGTTGGCGTACTGTCCGACCACGCGCCAGATGTGCGGCCACTTGCCTTCGCGCTGTAAACGCTGGGACCAGGCTTTCTCTTTCGCTTTGATCGCCTCAACCTCTGCCGACGGCAGCGAGGACGGGATGTTGACCGTCATTTCCACTTTAAAAAGCATCGCGTTTTCCTTTTATTAACGTGCGTAATGACGCAGCTTGTCTTCGTCGATGTCGACGCCCAGTCCTGGCCCCGGCGGTAACGTCACCTCGCCCTGGCTGAAGTCCAGCGGACGGACCACGATGTCATCCTTCAGCAGCAGCGGGCCGAACATCTCGGTGCCCCACTGCATTTTCACCGTCGACCAGGCGTGCAGCGAGGCCACGGTGCCGAGCGTCCCTTCCAGCATGGTGCCGCCATACAGCGCCACGCCCGCCGCCTGCGCCACGTGCGCCAGCTTCAGGGCCTGCGCCGGGCCACCCGCTTTGGCGATCTTCAGGGCGTACACGCCGGTAAAACCGCCGCTCGCCAGGGCGTAGCCGTCATGGCTGGTGGCCACCGCTTCGTCGGCCAGAATCGGCACCGCAAAACGCTGGCTGAGGGTGATAAGCCCTTGCCGATCCCACAGCGGGATCGGCTGTTCCACCAGGTCAATCCCGCCCTCCTGCAGCCGGGTCATCCCTTTGATGGCGGTGGTCAGATCCCAGGCCTGGTTGACGTCCACGCGGATGCTGACCTCACCCCCGAGCGCGGCTTTGATCGCCAGGGCGTGACGAACGTCCACATCCAGCCCGCGGGCACCGATTTTCAGTTTGAAGGTGTTATGTCGCCCTTCCGCCAGCAGGCGTTTGCCCTCTTCGATGTCTTTTTGCGTGTCGCCGCTCGCCAGGGTCCACAGCACCGGCAGGCGCGTGGTAAGCGCCCCGCCCAGCAGCGAGCTGACCGGCAGGCCCAGCGCTTTGCCCTGGGCATCGAGAAACGCGGTTTCGAGGGCGGATTTAGCGAAGGTGTTGCCCTTCACGCTGGCGTTCATCTTCTCTGCCAGGTCGGCCACGCCGTGGAACGACTGGCCGCACAGCAGCGGAGCCAGATAGGTCTCAATGGCGGATTTGATCGCCTCCGGGCTTTCGGCGCCATAGCTGAGGCCGCCGATGGTAGTGGCTTCGCCCCATCCGGTGATGCCGTTCGCGCATTCCATGCGGACGATGGTCAGCGTCTGGCAACCCATGGTAGCCATCGACAGCTTGTGCGGGCGAATAGTCGGGATATCCACCAGCCAGCAGGCCAGGGATTCAATGGTGATACTCATGTCGCAACTCCTGCGGTTAAAAAGGTGATCACGTGCTGGTTAAACCCGGATGGGCAGGCGACGTTCGACAGGTGTGAGGCGGGTAAGGCGACGCATTCGGTCTGCTTCGCCTGGGCGGCGAGCCACTCCGCGTCCTGCAGGGTGGTGACCGGATCTTCTTCCCCGGCAATCACCCGCATCGGGCGCAGCATGGCGGCCACCTCAGCGCGCAGATCCGCCGCGGCCAGCGCTTCGCAGCAGGCGGCATAGCCTTCGGTCGGGGTGTCGGCGAGATCGTCGATCAGCAGCTGGACCATGCCAGGGTTCTGCTTGCGAAAGGCCGGGGTAAACCAGCGATCCGCCGCGGTGCTGGCCACCGGGGCCATCCCCTGCTGGCGCACGGTAGCGGCGCGCTGCAACCAGCCTCTGGCCTCGCCGATCTTCGCCGCGGTGTTGGCCACTACGAGGCGCGGAAAGCGCGACGGGGCGTGACGGTTGAGCCACATCCCGGTCATCCCGCCGAGGGAGATACCGCAGAAGAAGGCGCGCTCAATATCCAGATGATCCAGCAGAGCGATCACGTCCTGCCCCAGCGAATCGAGAGTGATACCCCCTTCCGAAACCGGAGAGTGGCCGTGCCCGCGGGTGTTGTAGCGCAGCACGCGGAAGTGTTGAGTGAAGTCAGCCATCTGCGGCTGCCACATCTGCCAGGTGGTGCCAAGCGAGTTCGAGAGCACCAGCACCGGGGCCTCTTCCGGGCCATCGAGGCGATATTCGAGATCCATTCACGCCTCCTCGGTTTCGGCGTTGAGGGCAAAGGTCAGCGCCACCGGGGTGACGGACTGGAGATATTCCTCGGTCACGTCGCCAAACAGTTCGCGCACCACGATGCCCTGCGCAGTGATATCCATCACCGCCATGTCGGTGTAGATCCGGTCGATGCAGGCCATCCCGGTCAGGGGATAGGTGCAGGTTTTAACGATCTTGCACTCGCCCTGACGGGTCAGATGTTCGGTCATCACATACACGCGCTTTGCGCCAATCGCCAGGTCCATCGCCCCGCCCACCGCCGGAATGGAAGAGGGTTCGCCGGTGCTCCAGTTCGCGAGATCGCCGCGCTCGGAGACCTGATAGGCCCCCAGCACGCAGATATCGAGGTGGCCGCCGCGCATCATGGTGAAGGAGTCGCCGTGGTGGAAATAGCAGCCGCCCTCGAGCAGCGTCACCGGCTGCTTGCCGGCGTTAATCAGTTCCGGATCTTCACAGCCGGGCGCAGGCGCAGGCCCCATACCGAGAATGCCGTTTTCGCTGTGGAGGAAGATCTCGCGATCCGCCGGAAGGTAGTTGGCAATCCGGGTCGGCAGGCCGATGCCGAGGTTGACATAGGCCCCTTCCGGGATATCCCGGGCGATGCGTTCGGCCAGCTGTTGATGGGTCAGTTTATTCACGGGATCTCCTTATGCCGTCTGCGACAGGCGAACGGGCGCAACCGTCACCACGCGTTGAACGAAAATCCCCGGCGTCACCACCGCTTCCGGATCGAGTTCGCCGAGGGCGACGATTTCGCTCACCTGGGCTATGGTGCAGCTGGCGGCGGCGGCCATGATCGGCCCGAAGTTGCGCCCGGTTTTGTCATACACCAGGTTGCCCCAGCGGTCGGCCTTCAGGGCTTTGATCAGGGCGAAATCGGCTTTCAGCGGATACTCCAGGACGTAATATTTGCCGTCGATGTGGCGGGTCTCTTTGCCCGCCGCCAGCTCGGTGCCAAACCCGGTGGGGGTGAAGATCGCCCCCAGCCCGCTGCCGCCCGCCTGGATGCGTGCCGCGAGGTTGCCCTGCGGGACCAGCTCCAGCTCGACTTCGCCGCGGCGGTAGAGGTCGTCAAACACCCAGGAGTCGGTCTGGCGCGGGAAGGAGCAGATCACTTTTTTCACGCAACCGGCTTTCAGCAGCGCCGCCAGGCCATAGTCGCCGTTCCCGGCGTTGTTGCTGATCAGGGTCAGATCCCGCGGCTGACGGCGGATCAGGGCATCCAGCAGCTCGGCGGGCTGTCCGGCCGCGCCAAATCCGCCCACCATCACCACCGCGCCGTCGAAAATGTCCGCCACGGCACTATCGGTAGCGGCAATCTGTTTATCAATCATTTGCTTACCTCGTTATTTTTCGTTGTCGACGGCAGGCTGCGCAGGGCAATCCACGCCAGCAATGCATAAGCCATCAGCAGCAGGGAGACCGGCCAGGAGGCGTCGAAGTACATCAGCAGCGCCACCGCCAGCATCGGTCCCAGGCCGCCGGAGAAGATCGAGCCCACTTCATGCCCCAGCGCCAGGCCGGAGTAGCGCACGCGCACCGGGAACAGGTCGCTCATGATGCAGGGCTGAGTGCCGATCATCGCCCCGTGGCAGAACGGCAGACCCAGCAGCATCGCCAGCATGATCCAGCCGTAGTCCCCGGTGGAGAGCAGCCAGAAAAACGGGAAGGCCATCACCAGCAGGCCGATGACGCCGATGTAGTAGACCGGCTTCAGGCCGATGCGGTCCGAGAGCGCGCCCCAGAACAGGATCGAGAAGAACTCCACCAGCATCGCCAGCGTCACGGCGCTGATGATCTCCCCGGTGCCGATGCCGATGTGTCTGGCGTAGACCACCGAGAAGGTGAAGAAGATATAGGAGGCCCCGTTCTCCGGCAGGCGCAGGGCGATAGCCTGCAGCAGCGCTTTCGGGTGTTCGCGGATCAGCACCATCAGCGGGATCTTCTCGTGCTTCGCCTCCGGTTTTGCCTGAGTGAAGGCCTTGCTCTCGCGGATGTTTTTGCGGATATAGACCCCGACCAGGAAGATCAGGATGCTGAGCAGGAAGGGCACGCGCCAGCCCCAGCTCATCAGCTCCTCTTCCGGCAGCTTCTGCACCAGATAAAAGGCGAAGGCCGAGAGGACAAACCCGCCGGAGACCCCCATCTGGCTCCAGGCGGTAAAGTAGCCGCGGCGGGATGCAGGCGCGTTTTCGCTCAGCATCAGCACCCCACCGCCCCACTCCCCACCGGAGGCCACCCCCTGTAAAAAGCGCAGGGTGATGAGGGAGATCGGCGCCCAGATGCCAATCTGCGCATAAGTCGGCAGCAGGCCGATAATAAAGGTGGTGGCCCCCATCAGGGTCAGGGTCATGATCAGGGTCATCTTGCGGCTGTAGCGATCCCCGATGTGGCCGAAGACGATCCCGCCCAGCGGACGGGCGAGGAAGCCCACCGCAAAGCCCGAGAAGGCCAGCAGCGTGCCCTGCATCGGGTCGCCGCCCACCGGGAAGAACAGCGGGCCGAAGACCAGCGCCGCGGCGGTGCCATACAGGAAGAAGTCATACCATTCCAGGGCATTGCCCAGCACCGAGGCGATCACCAGCTTGCGCAGCTGTCCGGCATCCTGCGTCACCGCAGCCGGAGCGGCGGTGGTTTGAGTCACGACATTGCTCATCCGCGTTACCTTTTATTGTGGGTGTTACGCTTCCAGGTCATGCCCGACGGCATGGTAGCGACGGTTGAAGTAGACCAGCCCGCGCGGCGCTTCGCTGATGCGGATCGCCTGCACCTGGCAGTAGAAGACGGTGTGGCTACCCACTTCATGACAGGTGTCGATCAGGCAGTCGAAGCTGGCGACAGCCGAGCTGAGCACCGGCGCACCGCTGGCCATCACCTGCCAGGAGTCATACTCAAAACGCTGCTCGGAGCGCAGGCTGGCGTTGGCAAACACCCCGGAGAGATGCTGGTGGTCGCTGGAGAGGACGTTGACGCACAGGGCCCCGTTCTGTTTGAAGTGCTCGTTGGCGAAGGAGTTGCGGTTCATGCAGACCAGCAGCGTCGGCGGCGAGTCCGTGACGCTGCACACGGCGGAGGCGGTGAAGCCAAACTTGCCCGCCGGGCCGTCGGTGGTGATCACAGAGACCGCACTCCCCAGCTGCGCCATGGCATTACGAAATTCGGTTTGCAGTGTCATAAGGTTTCCTCACAGATCGATGACTAAACGGGCGTTTTTCGCCCGGGAACAACACAACAAAATCTGGTCGCCGTCGGCTTTCTCTTCGTCGGTCAGGTAGCTGTCGCGATGGTCCGGCTCGCCTTCCAGCACGTCGGTCAGACAACTGCCGCAGATCCCCTGCTTGCAGGAGACGCACACCTTCAGCCCGGCAAGCGCCAGCGCCTCGACGATGCTCTGGTTCTCCAGCACCTGCACGGTGATGCCGCTGGAGGCGGCAAACACTTCAAAGGCCGCGCCGCCGGTTTCGACTTCGGCGCTGAAACACTCCTGATGTACCTGCTCCGGGCGGTAACCCAGGGCCGCGGCCTGTTCAGTAATGGCATCCATCAGGCGAACCGGACCGCAGGTGTAGACGTGGGTGTTGGCCGGAACGTCGCTCAGCACCGCCGCCAGGTTCAGGCGCTGGGTGTCGCTGAAGTGCAGCTGAACGCGGTCGGCGTAAGGCGCCTGCTCCAGCTGGGAAATAAAGGCCGCCCCGTCGCGCGAGCGGGCGCAGTAGTGCAGGCTGAAGGATCGCCCGGCAGCGTGAAGCTCGGCAGCCATCGCCAGCATCGGGGTGATGCCAATCCCGCCGCCAATCAGCAAGCTGTGACCGGCTGACGCATCCAGTGCAAACAGGTTGCGCGGGTCGCTGACCTGGATCCGATCCCCAACGTTGAGGGCATGGGCGGCCAGGGAGCCCCCCTGCGACTTTTGGTCTTTCAGAATGCCAAGCTGGTAGTGCTGGCGATTTTTAGGGTCGCCGCACAGGGAGTACGGTCGCACCAGGTCCTCTGCCAGATACAGATCGATATGCGCCCCGGCGCTGAAGGGTGGGAGGTCGATTCCGTCAGCATGCGCCAGCGTCAGCAGGACTACCTCGCCCCGCAACTCCCGCCCGATCACCTGTAATGTCAGCATGTTGACTCCTTAACGCATAAACAGGCCGCCGTTGATGTCCCAGGTCGCCCCGGTGACAAACGACGCCTGCTCGGATGCCAGCAGGGCCACGGCCTGGGCGACAAACTCAGCTTCCCCTAGCTGACCCACCGGGATCATCTGCAGCAGCCCGGGCATCTTCTTTTCCGGCACCAGGGCGTGAACCATCGGCAGATCCAGCGGGCCCGGGGCGATGGCGTTGACCGTCACGCCGGATTTGCTCAGCTCGCGGGCAAAGATTTTGGTCAGGGTTAAAATGCCGCCCTTCGAGGCCGCGTAGTGCGCTCCGGAGGCGGTGCCGCCGTTCTGCCCGGCCAGCGAGGCGAGGTTGATGATGCGACCGTAGCCGCGGGTGGCGAAGTAGCGCCCAAAGGTCTGGCAGCCGACAAAGGTGCCGCGGAGGTTGGTGGCGATCACCCGGTCGAACTCCTCGACGGCAATCTCCATTACCGGCGTGGCGAGAGTGAGCGCGGCGTTGTTGACCAGCACCTGCAGGCTGCCGAAGCGTTCAAGAGTGGCGTCGAGCGCCTTCGCGAAATCCTGCGGCTGGCAGATATCCAGCCCCAGCGCCAGCACCCGGCCCTGACCGTCATCGAGACGATCCGCGGCCTCCCGGGCGCGATCCTGAGCGACATCGGTCAGCACCACCTGATAACCCTGCTTCAGCAGATGAGCGGCAATCGCGTTGCCCAGACCGGCGGCCGCGCCGGTCACTAATACGGTTTGCGTCATGGACGGCTCCTCAGAGGATGTAGCCGATGCTGTGCAGCACATCGTCGCTGTTGACCAGGCGGATCACCTTCTGGGTAATCAGCAACCTGCCGTCCTGGGGCTTCAGGTGCCAGGTGATGTCCGCCGCGTAGTGACGACTGTGGCCTTTGCGGTGCTCCCACAGGGATTGCGCCCCGCGCACCACGATCAGATCCTCGCTGGATGCCAGCAGGCGGAAGCGCGACAGGGTGCGCAGCGTTCTGGCCCGCGGCGTGGTGGAGATCGACTCCCCGCTGTAGAGACGCTTCACCCGGCGCTCGCGCATGTGGTGATCGTCGCAGGCGTAGTTGAGGGTGTTTTTAAAATCCTTCTCGTTCGGGTCGATGGGCACCACGTACAGGCCGTCGTGCTGCCAGAGATCCAGCCAGGCGTTGAACTCGCCCTGGTCCAGCAGATCGCCTTCGAGGTTGATTACGGACATCGCCGCAAACAGCACAGAATCCGGGGTCATCATTTTTCGCTCTCCGTCATCAATTTTTTCCACTGCTGGTAGGCCGCACGCATCCCGGTTTCGGCGCTGACGTCGCTGCGCAGGCCATCATCGGTGCGATACTCCCCGGCCAGGCCGCGGTTGAGCATGATCCACAGGTCATCCCCCGCGGTGGCCCCGCGCTGAACGCGCTCCCAGGCTTCGGAGTCATCCGGGGTGCCAAAGCCCATCGGGCCCTGGAAGTGTTCGTGCAGACGCAAACGCGCCTGGTTAGCAATCTCCGGCCCACCGTCCATGGTGATCACCGCGTGGTGAATCTCAGTTTCCATCACCGAGATCGGCTGCAGGACGCGGAAGAAGGCCATCGAGCAGGCGATGTTCGGGAACAGGTTGAGGTTGAAGCCGGAGCCGCCCACCGCACGGACGATGCGGCGGACCTGCTCTTCGTCATGCTCTTTGCGCAGTTCGTCCGCCAGCTCGACAAAGCGTTCCGGGATCGGCGCATCAAGGTTGGCCTCCAGATCCACCAGCTCGGGGATCATCACCATCACGCTGTGGCCGTTGCCGAGAACTTCGACATAGCCGCTGCCGTCGACGAAGTTCAGCATCTCTTCGGTCTGCTTATCGACCGAGCTCAGGAAAGAGCGGTGCACCACCGGGAAGTGGTAGCCGTCGGTGGTGTTCTCCAGCTGGATTTTCCAGTTGCCGGGGAAGCGGAAGCGGTGTGCAGGCCCGGTCTTGATCGGGTAGCCCGCCCCCTGCTTCATAAACAGATCCATCCACTTCTTCGCCGCGCCGAGGAAATCTTCCAGGGGTTCGATCTGCTCGTTAAAGGTGGCGAAGACCATGCCGGCATACTGCTCGGTACGCAGCGACACCAGCCCCAGCTCGTTTTTCTCCAGCTGATCGGCATAGCTTTCCGGGTGCGGCACGCCGCGCAGGCTGCCGTCGAGGGCGTAACCCCAGCCGTGATACGGGCAGACGAAACTGTTGGTTTTGCCGGTGCGGTGTTCGCAGACGGTGGCCGCACGGTGGCGGCAGCGGTTCAGCAGGGTGTGAATGGTGCCTTTGCGGTCGCGGACCACGATCACCGGCTGGGTGCCGATCTCGGTGGTTTTGAAGCTGCCGGTCTCGGGGATCTCGCTGACGTGGGCCACCCAGACCCAGGTCCTGGTGAAAATACGGTCCAGCTCCAGCTGGAACAGCTCGTCTGAGGTGTAGAGCGAGGTGTGGACGCGGTCGGCTTTGACCAGCGCCGCAATCTCTTCCCGGCCTGGGACTGTCGCGTTGGTATCGATATTTTTGACATTGATGATGTGGTCACACTGCATAATTTCTCTCCTGCTCGTCGTCGGGGTTCTACTTGTTGTCAGGTACCGGGAGCGCATCCGCCGTCTGCCAGTGGCTTACCGGCCTGCTGAACAGGTTGCGGGTGGCGAAATGGTGGATGGTCATCTCCCCCGCCTCGCGACGGAAAATAATCTGCAGCTCAGCCGCGTTCAGGTGCGCGCCGCCCGCGGTAAAGGCGGAGGTTTGCAGCATCAGCCAGCGGCCGTGCAGCTCGCCGTCGGCATCCTGATAGAGCGCTTCGGAACAGAGAAAATGGGCGTTCAGGGCAAAGTGCGCCGGGTGGCGGACGTAGCCCGCCATCATCGCCTCAATTGCCGCACGTCCCTGATGTCTGCCCAGCCGGGTGGCGTAGGGCTCACCCACTCCTTCCCAGCAGGCGTCTGCGCTGAACAGCGCCCCGATGGCCTGCACCGTCTCCATGCTCTCCAGCCGATCGCACAGCCGCATGTAGTTGCTGATACAGACCCGGGCGGCCTGCTGATCTTCCAGCTGCTGTAAACGCAGCGCATCCTGTGGGCTCATGATCGGCTCCGTTACTGAATAATCAGTTCGCGCCCGACGCGGGCTTCGATCTTGCAGTACTTCCACAGCTTGCTCTCCCCGTCGCCCACCGGGGTGGTGCGGAACAGGTTGCAGGCGGCCACCACGCTGTCGAGGTTGTCGGCATCCGCCAGCACGTAGGTGGTCCACGGCGAGGCGGTGGACGGGCCGACCATCAGACGGTCGTCATCCATGTTGCCGATCACCCGGATGCCCTGGGTTTCGTCGATGCCTTTCATCATCACGCCGAACGCGCCCCACACCTGTTTGGCTTCTGCCGGGCTGGCATCAAAGAAGTTCTGGTTTACGCCGATGCAAAACAGCACGCGTAAGGTTGTTGTCTGGCTCATCTGTTGCTCCTTTGGTCAAAATTACAAATAACCCGGCAGAGGCTGGCCACCGAAATAGACCGTACCGGCGTTGAGATAAGAGAGGTCGCCCATAAAGGCGTGCTGGGTGATCACCATGGTGTCGCGCACGTAGCGTTGCAGCGGGCTTTTCATGGTGATGCCGCCCATGCCGTTCAGCGCCAGCGCCTGACGGGTGACCTCAGCAGCCACGCGGGTGACGTGGGTGGACGACAGTCGCAGGGCGTTGATCTGCTCACAGTCAGGCTCGTTCCCGGCGAGAATGTCCTGCCAGACATCATCGATGGCGTCGTAGAACCAGGCCCGGGCGGAGCGCAGATCCGCTTCGCAGCGGGCAATCTGCATCTGTGCCTGCGGTCGATCCGCCAGCCGCGGGGCGCCGGTCACCGACTGCTGACGATGGGCAATGGCATAGATCTCATTCAGGGCGGCGCGGGCCACGCCGAGGGCCACGACCGACAGCACCTGGGTGGCAAGGGAGAGCACCGGATAGCGATAGAGCGCCCCGTCGAGGTTCAGGGCGCCGCCGCGCACGAAGGTCCACTCCCGGGGCACGAAGGCATCGTTAACCACCAGATCGTGGCTGCCGGTTCCTGCCAGCCCGACGGTGTTCCACACCGGGTCGATCTGCACGCTGTCGCGCGGCAGGACCGCCATCCGTGGCAGGGTTTCACCACTTTCCGGCAGGATGCCGACGCCAAACACCGACGCGCCCATGCTGCCGCTGGCAAAACCCCAGCGCCCGGTGACGCGGTAGCCGCCGTCGGCCAGCACCGCTTTCTGCGGCGGGAAGATGCCCCCGGCGAAGACCACATCCGGGCCGTCGCGGTAGAGCGCTTTCAGGGTGTCCGGCGGCAGCGCGCCGAGATAAAACGGGCTCATGCCGAAGCTGGCGACCCAGCCCGCGGAGCCATCGGCGGTGGCGATCTGCTCGATCAGCTCGCAGAACTGCGCCGGGGAGCACTCCTCGCCGCCGTAGATTTTGGGGACCAGCGCGCGATAGACGCCGATCTGCTTAAACCGGGCGATGATGTCGTCAGAGATATGACGCTGTTGCTCAAAATCGGCGCTGCGGGCCGCAACGTCATTCAGCAGTGGAACGAGCTCCTCACGAACATGAACGGCTGACATAGCTTCCTCCCGAAAAGAGTGTGCGGCCCGCAGAGAGACGAGCGCTGCCGCAATGAGTGGTACTCACTGAGTTATTGTTGGAACGGTGTTCGGTAAAACGGGATGGTTAGCGGCGTCGTCGTTCAGCCAGCCATTCGGCGGCCTGCACCAGCAGGCCCTCCTGGCCTTTGGCGGCGATCAGCTGCAGGGCTACCGGACGGCCATGAAGGTCACCCATCGGCAGGGTCAGCGCCGGGTGGCCGCTGAGGTTGAACGGGCGCACCAGCCGGGTCAGGTTGACCACGCTCAGCGGATCTTTCGCCTCTTCCAGGGTCGGGGGCAGTTCCGGCAGGGTTGCCAGCGCCAGCAATGGAGTCGTCTTCAACTGAGCATCGACCCGGGCGGTAAACGTCTGGCGGATGTGCTCTGCGGTGTTCAGGGCATCGGCATCAACGCTTTCCCCGGCGCGAATGCGGGTTGCCACGTCGGCGGAGACGCGGTCATCGCTCAGTAACGGGCTAAAGGCCTGCCAGTTTTCGTGGCTGATGAGGGTCAGCCCGGCACGATGAGCATCGCCCAGCAGGGGGAGATCAACCTGCTGTGGGCGCAGGCCCCACTGCGCCAGACCATTCAGCAGCAGCGCGTCAATGTCGCGGGTGGCGGTCGGGATAAAGCCGATGGCAGGCAGGGTTGTCAGCGGTGCGCCGACCGGAATAGCCAGCCGGGTCAGCACCTGGCGCAGAACATCGGCATCGCGGGCGAAGATGCCCACGCAGTCCAGCGAGCTGTGAGCGGGCATCACCCCTACCCGGCTAAGCCGGCCGTAAGTCGGTTTTAAGCCGAGGATCCCGCAGCAGGCGGCGGGCATTCGCACCGAGCCGCCGGTGTCGGTGCCGAGGGCGAAATCCACCTCACCGGCGGCGACCACCGCAGCAGAGCCGCTGGAGGAGCCGCCGGGGATCAGGTCAGGAAATTCGGGGTTAACCGGCGTGCCGCTCCAGGGGTTAATCCCGGTGACGCCAAACGCAAGTTCATGCAGGGTCGTTTTTCCGCTCAGGACGCAGCCCTGTCCGAGCAGGGTTTTCACCACCTCCGCATGCTGCGGTGCCGCCGGGTTGGCAGCCAGCGCCGGGCAGCCGGCACGGGTCGGGTAGCCTGCGATGTCGAGGGTGTCTTTCACAGCGAAGCAGAGATCGCCTTCGCCGAGGGTAAACCGTTCTACGTAACCATTGCTCTCAGTAACGGGCTGCATCATTCACACCTCAACCAGAAAAAACGAATCATATTCGGCCGGGCAGTCTTCGCTGCGATTCGACCTACCTGAACTCAGGTCAATCATGGAAGATTTAGATGAATATTCAAGTAATTTTTCACGTTAATTTTACGAAAAAATAACATGGAAACATTTTTATAACACTTGCGGGAGGGAAGGTTATGACGATGATAAATAACAATAAACACTGCGCGGAAATGAAAAAAGAGCCGCACCAGGGCGTGGCGCGACTCTTTTTTAAGTGATTGTTTTAATGTGGATTACCAGGAATTTTTAAGGCTGTCACAAAACCGCAATTCTCTCTGCGGCGCCTTCAAAGCTCGTTCAGGTTATCGAGCACCTTCGACAGCGAGAGGTTCATTTTTTCCATCTGGGCGGCGGTCATGCCCTTAAAACCCTTCTCAAAAACCTTGCTGGCCAGGCGATGCGCTTCGGCCACTTTTTCACGTCCGGTCTCGGTGAGCATCACCTCGGTGACCCTGGCATCCTGCACGCTGCTGGCGGTAGTCACCAGGCCGTCATCACGCAGGCGACCGACAATTTTGGTGACGGTAGGCATTTTGGTCATCGCATATTCGGAGATCTGCGAGATGCTGGCTTTACCGTACTGTTCGGTAATCATCAGCACCCGAAAGCGGGAAACATCGAGCTGCACCTTTTTTAACGTGATTTCCATAACTTGCGTGTAGCGCGCATAGACATTAACGATCCAGTAGAACGGGAACTCTTCGCGATGAAAAGCGGCCCCGGTGTCTGACGATGTGTTGGTTTGACTCATGCAATGAGGTTCCGGCAGTGATGCAATGGCGGCAATTATACCCGCTATTGTCCGCCCGCTATAGCCTCTTCACGCCCGGCAATGCCTTCTGTTATTACCTGCGCGCCACGAAAGCCGATCGACATCGCAATATGATTCGAAAACGCTACGAGATTAACAATTGCGTATCATTTTTCAAACATAACATTGACGTTTATATGTGCGATTTCCTATACGTTAGCGCACGTGTTCAGGTTGCACGACACAACAATACCAATAACCGCAATGTGGAGCTTTTCATGAATGAGAGTCCATCGCTGGAACAGACACGCACTGACGTGCTGGCTCCACCTTCCCCTGCTGACGCCACGCTCGATCCGCGTCAACAGCGGGTGATTAAAAAGTTATTCCGCAGACTCATCACTTTTTTGTTCATTCTGTTCGTCTTTTCATATCTGGACCGTATCAACATCGGCTTTGCCGGGCTGACGATGGGCAAGGATCTGGGGCTAACCAGCACCATGTTTGGCCTGGCGACAACCCTGTTTTACGTGATGTACGTTATCTGCGGGATCCCCAGCAACGTGATGCTGAGTATCGTGGGTGCCCGGCGCTGGATCGCCATTCTGATGGTGGTCTGGGGGATTGCGTCCACCGCCACCATGTTCGCCACCGGCCCTGGTAGCCTGTATGTGCTGCGTATGCTGGTGGGGATCGCCGAAGCTGGCTTCCTGCCGGGCCTGCTGCTCTATTTAACCTTCTGGTTCCCGGCGCACTACCGCGCCCGCGCCAATGCCCTGTTTATGATTGCCATGCCGGTGACGATGGCGCTGGGCTCGGTGGCCTCGGGGTATATTCTCAACCTCGATGGGGTGATGAACCTGAAGGGCTGGCAGTGGCTGTTCCTGCTGGAAGGTTTCCCGTCGGTAATTCTGGGCTTTGTGGTCTGGTTCTGGCTGGACGACAGCCCGGATAAAGCCCGCTGGCTCACCAGCGATGACAAGGCCTGCCTGAAAGAGATGCTGGAGGCGGATCGCGTCAATGCGCTGAGCGCCCAGCAGCGGGAAAAAGCCGCGCTGGTGCCAACGCAACGCAGCATGTTCCGGGAGCTGTTCACCCCAACGATCATGCTTTATACCCTCGCCTACTTCTGCCTGACTAACACCCTGAGCGCCCTCAGCGTCTGGACGCCGCTGATCCTGCGCAGCATCAGCCAGGAGAGCAGTAACGTGACCATCGGGATCCTCAGCGCCATCCCGCAGGTCTGTACTATCGTGGCGATGGTCTGGTGGAGTAAGCATTCCGACAAGCACAACGAGCGTAAAGTCCACACCCTGCTGCCGTATCTGTTTGCCGCCGCAGGCTGGATCCTGACCGCCACCAACAGCGATCCGATGCTGCAGTTCACCGGGATTGTAATGGCTTCGTCGGGTGCCTTTGCCGCGATGGTGATCTTCTGGACGACGCCGGACCGCGCTATTTCACTCCGCGCCCGGGCGCTGGGGATCGCGGTGATCAACGCCACCGGGATGACCGGCGCCGCGCTGGGGCCGCTGCTGATGGGCTGGATGAAGGATGTCACCGGCAACTTCAACGCCGGGATCTTTATGGTGGCCGGGTTCCTGGTGCTGGGTGCGTTGGTGATTTCGTTGATTCCAATGAAGAAAGTAGCGCAACAATAGTGACACTGCCGGGTGGCGGCTACGCCTTACCCGGCCTACGGTTTTTGTAGGCCTGGCAAGCGCAGCGCCGCCGGGCATGCAAACTTACTCCGCTGCCACCGGTTTCACCCTTACCCCGGCAAACACCATTACCATCGCCGCCACCAGCAGCACGCCGCTGGCGGTAAATACGCCGCTCGCCCCGTTGAGATCGAATACCGCCCCGCCGCCTGCCGCACCGGCGCTGATCGCCAGCTGAATCGCGGCGACCATCAGGCCACCTGCGCTCTCGGCCTCGTCGGTAACGGTGGTTGCCAGCCAGGTTGACCAGCCCACCGGCACTAAGCCGAAGGCGAAGCCCCACAGGCTCACCAGCAGACCGTCCACCAGCGCCAGATGACCAAAGGCCACCATCAGCCAGGCCAGGATCCCCATCGCGAACGGCACCAGCGCCAGGGTCAGGCGCAGGTTGCGCGCCAGCAGATGTCCGGCAATGGAAGTACCGACAAAGTTCGCCACGCCAAAGCCGAGCAGGATCAGCGAAATCGTTTCAACGCTCGCCTGCCCTACCGTCTCGAGGAACGGTCGCAGGTAGGTAAAGAAGGCGAAATGGCCGCTGAAGATCAGGATGGTCGCCAGCAGGCCGCCCATCATCCCCGGACGACGCAGGACCCGCATCAAAGTGCTCAGGCTGGCGCTATTCTCCGGACGCATGGAGGGCAACACCCACAGCTGCCACAGCAGCGCCAGCAGGCTTGGCACCACGCAGAGGAGAAACACGTTGCGCCAGCCGATCAGACTTCCGAGATAGCTGCCCAGCGGCGCGGCTACCACGGTAGCGATCGACACCCCGGAGAAGATAATGGCCAGCGCTTTCGGCACGTCGCTGGCAGGCACCAGGCGCATCGCGGTGGCGGTGGACATCGCCCAGAAGCCGCCGATCGCCACACCCAGCAGCAAGCGTCCCATCAGCAGGACATGCAGCGAGGGCGCGAAGGCCACCATCAGGCTGGAGATAATCTGCAGTACCGAGAAGAACATCAGCACCCAGCGGCGGTCGATGCTTTTGGTGGCGGGAGTGATCAGCAGACCAGTGACCAGCGCCACCAGCGCGGTGGCGGTAACGGATTGCCCCGCCACCCCTTCGCTGACCCCCAGACTGGCCGCCATTGGCGTCAGCAGGCTGGCAGGCAGAAACTCGGCGATGATCAGGCCGAATACCCCCAGCCCCAACGACCAGACCGCGCGCCAGGCGGGTCTGGCCGGGGCACTGGCCTCGTTTGCGACGATGGATGAATGCATCTGTTACTCTCCGGTTATAAAAATGTGATGTATGTCGCAAAGCATAGGCAGTTCACCGTGGACGATCTATGACATATAATCTCCACTTATTGATTAATCGTCCGGGAATAGAGAAATGACCATCCAGTCGCCTGATTTGATCAGTGAATTGCTGCGCGGCATGCGCCTGTCAGGGGTGAAATACCGTCGGATTGAAGCCAGCACGCCCTTTGGCGTGGCCTTTGGTTATGCGCCGGGCAAAGCACAATTTCACTTTATCAGCCGCGGCCCGGCGGTTCTGCAGATGCACAGCGGGGCGCGGTTCGCGCTGAACAGCGGCGATGCGGTGTTTATCCCCAACGGTGATGCCCACGCCCTGCTCTCCGGGGATGACGCGACGGTGACGCCGGTGTCGGCCTTTCCCAGCGAGCCCATCTGCAACACGGTATGCGACATCCACTGCGAGCCCTGCCCGGACAGCGATAACGTAGTGATATTCAGCGGATGTATGGATTTCGATCTCGGTGGGATGCAGCCGCTGATCAAAGCGATGCCGGAAGTGATGATGGTCAGTCGCCTGATGACTACGTGGCCGGAGATCCATCCCCTGCTGGAAGCGATGGAGCGCGAGTCGATGGCGCGCCAGGTAGGCTTTGCCGGGATCCTCGCCCGGCTGGCGGACGTGGTGGCAGCGCTGATTGTCCGCGGCTGGGTCGAATCCGGATGCGGGAAAGCCACCGGTTGGATCCAGGTGCTGCGCGATCCGCGCCTCAGTCGGGCGATCTACGCCATGCACCAGCAGCCGGGGGTCAACTGGAGCGTGGCGGAACTGGCCAAAGAGGCGGGAACGTCGCGGTCGGTATTTGCCGAGCGGTTTCTCACCGCCACCGGCACTACCCCGGCGAAATACCTGACCGAGCTGCGGATGCGGCTGGCGATCCAGTATATCAGTCAGGAGAATCAGGCGATTGAAACCGTGGCATTGCGGCTGGGCTACGGGTCGCTGGCCGCCTTTAGCCGGGCGTTTAAGCGAATTGTCGGTCAGTCGCCAGGGGCGTTACGCGAAGCCAGTCAGATCCCACAGGAGATCTGACCGGGTAACAGTTAAAGCCAGCTCTGCTGGGTCATTTTCCCTTCGGTGCGATCCTCGCGCGGCAGTTCGATGGCCAGGGTGGAGAGATGTTTCGACCACAGATCCGCCACCCATTTTACGCCGCGGGCAGTAAAGCGCGCCTGGGACCAGGTGTGCTGGTTCTCGCCCACGCCGCTGTGCAGGGTAAAATAACCCGCGTCGATATGGTGCTGCGGCGGAACCAGATTGCCGCCGACGCGCTGCATGATATTGCGCTCCAGCAGGAACTCGCGGAACTGCGGCTCTTTGGCTTTGAGCATTTTACAGAGCTGACGGAACCCCATCGCCTCTTTCACCTTAACGAACTGGTCAAAAAACGCCGCCTTTGGGGCCCAGAGTGCCAGCTGCTCCTCCGCCCGATGGCATTTTTCATACTGCTCGGCCCAGGCGCGTGCTGCCGCCGCCGGGTTAGTGAAGTCCGGGATATTGGCGTTTCGTTCCCGCTCCTGCCAGCGATCCAGCATGGCAGCCGTGAAGCCCGGAGAGATACGCGAAACCGTCAGCAGGGAGTCTCGTTTATTCAGCAAAAACTCCTGCCGCGTTTCACCTTCGCGCTCGTACAGACTGGCCGTTACCGGCTGCGAAAGACGCTGCGCTGTTTCCAGACTCGTCACCATGCGTTTCACCTCGGTATGGGCGATACCGGTCATTTTGGCGATTTCGCGGCTGCTGATGGTGGCAAGCCGATCGTTGGACTGGAAATTTTCAACAGGAATTACCATAGGTTTCACCCCTCACTCATACATTACATGGGTAATTTGCTCTAATAGTATACAAATACCTGTTCAAATATCCAGTATAATTTTTAGGCGTCTCCCCCGGAAAGCAGGCCACGCCTAAGTTCCGGTAATCAGGACGGTTTTGGCTGCGTCGCCAGGCTTTCCAGTTCCCGTGCGTCATGGCTACAGAAAAAAGTGATGTCGTGGGCGTGCGAACAGGAGAGCTCGCGCAGCCGCTGCTGATTGCGCTGCCGGGTAGCGTTGTCCATCGCCATCATCCACTGGTAAAAGCGCAGCCCGGGGGTACAGTGGCGCTGCGGCTGGCGCATCTCATCCCGGTAAAACCAGGCGTCGCCCCCGTGCAGCAGCCACCCCTGCGGCTGCTGGATGGCAATCCCGGCGTGACCCGGCGTGTGCCCGGCCAGCGGCACCAGCAGAATCTCCGGCGGCAGGCCGTTCAGCGCCGTTACCGCGTCGAAGCCAAACCAGCGCTCGCCCTGCACCTGATAGCCCTCCCAGCCTGAGGTGGCGCTCCACTGCCCGGGGCGATAGCGCTCCCGCTGCAGCCAGCTGTGGCGTCGCTGGGCGGTGTCGATCTCCTGCTGCATTAAATGGATGCGCGCGTGAGGGAAATCGGTCAGCCCACCCGCGTGGTCGAAATCCAGGTGCGTCAGGATGATATGGCGGACATCCGCCACGCTGAAGCCCAGCGCCTCAACCTGTGCGCGTGCCGTGAGCGACTCCCGGCGCTGGATGTTATTCAGCACCCGGAAAAAGCCCGACAGCCGGGAGGGCTCGCGCACGTCTCCCTGCCCAAAGCCGGTATCCACCAGCACCAGCCCGTCGCGCTCGGTTTCAATCAGCAGGCAGTGGCAGACCAGATGCGCATGCAGCCCCTTGCTGAAACCATCGTAAAACGCGCCGCCCAGCGGGCACATACACCCGCAGTTAAGGTGATGGATCTTCATATCGCCTCCTCATCAATGTGAATGCGTCTGCTGGCTCTGCTCGGCGGTGCCAAAATGCGCGGTGTCGCCGTGACCGTGTTCCCCGCTCCCCTGCACGCGCCGAAGCTGAATCACCTCACCCTGCTGCCAGGCATTGGCGCCTTTCGCCACCGGGTGGGCGACGATATCGGCGCGCTGGCGTTTAATCTCCTGGGTATCAATATCAAGACGACGGTCGCGATCCGCCAGCAGGGCCGGGTCGAGCTGCCCTTCCCCGGTAAAGCCCATCATCAGGGCCGGGATGCCGAGCGGCAGGGTTTTGTCGCGATCCGTGTGCCAGGTGTGCCAGGTTTTGCCGTAGGTGTTGACGATCTTGCTCATCAGCGCCTTGTCGGCCACCGCAGGCAGGCCGGGTGCTACCAGACTGCCCGACTTCACTTCGTACTGATGGCTGTGCCAGAGCTTTTTCTCCTCCGGCGGCAGGGTGTTAAACAGGCGCTCGCTGATGATGTACTCGACCCCCATCAGCCGGGCATCCTTCGTATTGCCGTCATAGATGACCGCCTGCATAACGTCTTCGTTAAGCACGGTCACGTAGTGATGGGCCTCCATCTGGCCGTTTTTATCCCCGCTGTAAAAATGAAAGCCGTCAAGATAAGCGCTGATGGCCTCCACCGGCGGGCGGGACTGAATAACCTGGGCGCCCGTTTCCAGAGTGCGCATTTTGGCGGAGGTGCTTTCACCAGGGATGGGTGCCTGCGGCGGGGAGTTGTTCGCCCCACAGCCGACAAGAAGCAGGATGGCTGGCACGATCAAAGGTAACGATTTCATTGGCACTCCCTTTTGCTTAACCTGGTTATGAAGGTAGTGCAGATGTCGGGATTGATCCGGCATATATCAGAAAAAACAGCGGCTTCGCTGTGGTTTGTCCGCAACGGTAAATTGTCTGGTTATGCGCAAAATGCGCTATCCGACACGCTAAGTGGCTAAGATTCGTCTAAGGTTTTCAGGTGATTGATGACAGCGGTCACGTTGCCCAGCGAACTTAGGAGAACAACCATGATGAGACCTCAACGCCACCCTACACTGCGGCTGGCGATTGGCGGCATCCTGCTTGGGATCACCGCCTTCAGCTATGCGGACGACTCGTCCAGCACCCTGAAACAGCCCCCGGACATTCTGTTTGGTCCTCTGTTTAACGATGTGCAAAGCGCCAAACTCTTCCCCGACCAGAAAACCTTTGCCGATGCGGTGCCAAAAAACGATCCCCAGGCGATCCTTGCTGATTACCACATGCAACGAAAACAGTCCGGCTTCGACCTGCGGCATTTTGTCGACATGAACTTCACCCTGCCGACTGAAAATGAAAAATACGTTCCGCCAGCCGGGCAGAGCCTGCGTGCGCATATCGACGGCCTGTGGCCGGTGCTGACCCGCACCACCTCCAGCGCCGGGAAGTGGGATTCACTGTTGCCGCTGCCGAAACCTTATGTGGTGCCAGGGGGACGTTTCCGCGAGATCTACTACTGGGACAGCTACTTCACCATGCTGGGGCTGGCCGAGAGCGGTCACTGGGACAAAGTCGCCGATATGGTGGCTAACTTCGCTTACGAACTGGATAGCTGGGGCCACATCCCCAACGGCAACCGCAGCTACTACCTGAGCCGCTCCCAGCCGCCGTTCTTCTCCCTGATGGTTGAACTGCTGGCGACCCACGACAGCGAGGCGCTGAAAAAATACCGTCCGCAGATGGAAAAAGAGTACGCCTACTGGATGGAGGGGGTGGATGCCCTTCAGCCGGGTCAGGCCAGCCAGCGGGTGGTGAAGCTGGACGATGGTGCGGTGCTGAACCGCTACTGGGACAACCGCGATACGCCGCGCCCGGAATCCTGGCTGGATGACATCAATACCGCGAAAAAATACCCGAACCGCCCGGCGACCGAGATCTACCGCGATCTGCGTTCCGCCGCCGCCTCCGGGTGGGACTTTAGCTCGCGCTGGATGGACGATCCGCAGCAGCTGGGGACGATCCGCACCACCAGCATCGTGCCGGTGGATCTGAACGCCCTGATGTTCAAGATGGAAAAACTGCTGGCGAAGGCCAGTCAGGATGGGGGCGACAGTGCAGCCGCCAGCCGTTATGAAGGTCTGGCAGCCGATCGTCAGAAAGCGATGGAGCGCTATCTGTGGAACGACAAACAGGGCTGGTATGCGGATTACGATCTGAAAACCAAACAGGTGCGCGATCAGCTGACCGCCGCGGCGCTGTTCCCGCTGTACGTGCAGGCGGCTTCTCAGGAGCGTGCGGACAAGACGGCCTCGGCCGCCGAGGCCCAGCTGCTGAAAGCCGGTGGGATTGCGACGACCAACGTCAACAGCGGTCAGCAGTGGGATGCGCCAAACGGCTGGGCACCGTTGCAGTGGGTGGCCACCGAAGGCTTGCAGAACTACGGGCATAAAAAAGTGGCGATGGACGTCACCTGGCGCTTCCTCACCAACGTGCAGCACACCTACGATCGCGAGCAGAAGCTGGTGGAGAAATATGATGTGTCCACTACCGGCACGGGTGGCGGTGGCGGTGAGTATCCGCTGCAGGACGGCTTCGGCTGGACCAACGGCGTGACGCTGAAGATGCTGGATCTGGTTTGCCCGCAGGCCAACCCTTGCGACAAACTGCCCGCCCAGCAGCCTGCGGCGAATGATGAACCGGTGACCACCACCCCAGCGGCCACCAGTACTCAACCGGCGGTCAGCACCCCGTCCACCTCACAGCCAGCCGCGAATGATGAATCGACACAAACGCAGAAGAGTGTCGGGCAGTAAGCTGTCCCAGGCCGGGTAAGGCGTAGCCGCCACCCGGCACAAAAAAACGGCTCTTATATAAGAGCCGTTTTTACGTGGGTCAGGCGCGTCGTACCATCCTGTAGATAAGCAGCACGAGAATAGCGCCAACCACGGCCACCAGAAAACTTTGCAGGTTAAATCCGGATACATTGCCGCCGATGCCAAACATCGTTGCCAGCCAGCCGCCGACAACCGCACCTACGACCCCAAGGATACAGGTCACAATAAAGCCACCACCATCCCGTCCAGGCATGATGAATTTTGCGATAACACCAGCAATAAGACCAAAAATAATCCAGGCGATGATACCCATAGCGATGCCCTCTTGCAGAGTTAAGCTTACGCAGAACACCCGTCTGCGCAGGTCAATTAAGTATAGGCAATAGCCAGAAAACCATTTTGAGTACACTGACTTAATTGCGGCTCTGACGAAAAAAATAATTGCTGGTTTGTATTAAGTTCCGCGCACAGATGCCGATAACGCAACCACAGACTGTCATCTATCGAGGAGCCCTCGGGCGTGAGTAATTACAGTGAGCAGTTCCTGAAAACTAATCCGCTGGCTGTATTAGGGGTATTACGCGATCTGCAAAAACAGGGCGTTCCCGTGCGTATCAGCTGGGGGAACAACCAGTTCATCAGCAAAATCCTGGATGCCACGCCAGAGCGGCTGGTGATGGATTTGGGTAGTCAGGAGTACGAAAACCGCTCGGTGCTGCGCGCAGAAATCATCACCGTGGCCGCCGACACCCAGGGGGCAAAGGTGGAGTTTGACCTGCCGCAACTGGAACAGGGAACCTGGCAAGGACTACCGGCCTTTATCACCTCCCTGCCGGCCTCGGTATGGTGTATCCAGCGACGGGAGTTTTTCCGTATCAATGCCCCCCTGCATCCGGCCTACTTCTGCAAAGCCAAAATGCCGGACAAGAGCGTGATCCGTTTTCGTCTGCACGATCTGTCGCTGGGCGGCATGGGGGCGCTGATGGATAGCGCAAAACCTGAGGCTCTGGTGGAGGGGATGCGCTTCTCGCAAATCGAACTGGATATGGGCGGCTGGGGTCGCTTCTTCTTCGATGCGCAGCTGATCACGGTGAGTGAACGTAAGGTCGTGGACAGCAAAAACGAAACCATCACCACGCCGCGTCTGAGCTTCCGTTTTCTCAATGTCGGGCCAGGCCCGGAGCGTGAACTGCAGCGGATTATCTACTCGCTGGAACGTGAAGCGCGGGAGCGCGCCAACAAGGTGCGTTGATCGCGACCGGGCAGCGCGTGGCTGCCCGGCAACGGATTACATGGCGTCCATCGCCTTCTGTACTTTCCAGATATAGCGCGGCGCCTGCGGGGCCGGGTGATTATTCACGACGTGCTCAAAGAACTCGTCTTTGTCCAGATCGTTGATCTCGGCAATCGCCTTTTTGCGATCCGAGGAGAAGGTGCGCAGCAGCGCGCCTGCCCCGTTAACGTACGACACCACCAGCGCATACTGCATCACTTCCGGATCCTCAATTCCCTTCAGGATCCCGTGCTCCAGAATGCTCAGGTAAGCGGTGCCCATTGAGATATTGCGCTCCGGGTTCTTCAGCTCGCTGGTGGAGGGCTGTCCGCTCCAGCCCATATGCCGGTAGACCTCTCGCCCGGCAGTGGAGGCTTTCAGCTGCATCAGGCCCACCGCGTTCGATTTACTGACCAGATTTGGATTCCCGCCCGACTCCACCGCAATGATGGCAGTCACCAGACGCGGGCTGACGCCCCAGGCTTCACCGGCTTTTTCGCTGATCGGCATCCACTGCATCGCCCGTTTGACCGGCACTTCCGGGTTCCATTCGGTTTTGTTGTAATCCTGCTTTGAACTGCATCCTGCAAGCAACACAATCAAAAAAGCAAACCATCTCAATTTCACGTCATCTGTCCTTATGGTCATTCATCGCTGTTACCCTATCCTCCGCTTGATGAAGGATGCGCTCAGGCGGCATGATATATACATTTAGATTTATAAGTCAGCAAGGAAATGCCATGTCTCAGTTTCATCTCATCGCACCATCAGGTTACTGCATTAATCAGGAGGCGGCCCAACGGGGCGTTGCGCGTTTACTGGACGACGGGCATCAGGTGCAAAATCAGATAATTATACCCCGCCGCCAGCAGCGATTTGCCGGGACCGAGGCGCAGCGGCTGAACGACATTAACGCCCTCACCCGCCTCGAGGGGGCCAACCAGATAGTGCTGGCGGTGCGCGGAGGATACGGCGCCAGCCGCCTGCTGGAGCAGATCGACTGGCAGGGTCTGGCTATACGCCAGCAGCAGGATCCACTGCTGATTTGCGGTCACAGCGATTTCACCGTTATCCAGCTGGGCCTGCTGGCGCTGCATAACGTCATCACCTTTAGCGGCCCGATGCTGGCGGGCAACTTTGGCGCCCCCGAGCTGGACGCCTTTACCCTGGATCATTTCTGGCGCGCGCTGCAAAACAAAACCTACTCCGTGGAGTGGCAGGGCGAAGGTCCGGCGTGTGAACGCGCAGGCCAGCTGTGGGGCGGCAATCTGGCAATGGTGGTGTCGCTGATCGGCACCCGCTGGCTGCCCGCCATTGAGAACGGCATTCTGGTGCTGGAGGATATCAACGAGCATCCGTTCCGGGTTGAGCGCATGCTGCTCCAGCTGCACCACGCGGGGATCCTCGACCGCCAGCAGGCGATCGTCCTCGGCAGTTTTAGCGGTGCGGCCGCCAATGATTACGATGCCGGATACGATCTGGCGACTATGATCGATTACCTGCGCTCCCGGGTGTCGGTGCCGATTATCAGCGGGCTCGATTTTGGTCATGAACAACAGACCGTCACCCTGCCGCTCGGCGCGCAGGCTTCGCTTGTTCACGCCGCAGGTAAGACCTGTTTGACCCTGAGCGGTCATCCGGTGCTGAAGGCATAAAAAAAGCCCCTTAAGCGCCGGATTAGCACGCTGTAAGGGGCATTAATATGTTAGGGTTTTAATAATAGTCACCGCGTCACGCAGGGAGTACGCACACATTGGATGCCGCAGCAATAATCAGTCTTTTTATCCTGGGTTCAGTTCTTGTAACCTGCAGTATTTTATTGAGTTCATTCTCGTCTCGTCTCGGCATCCCCATTCTGGTTATTTTCCTCGCCATCGGCATGCTGGCGGGGGTTGATGGTGTCGGCGGGATCCCCTTCGATAACTACCCGTTTGCCTACATGGTGAGTAACCTCGCGCTGGCGGTGATCCTGCTGGACGGCGGGATGCGCACCCAGGCCAGCTCGTTTCGCGTGGCGCTGGGCCCGGCCCTGTCGCTGGCAACGGTCGGGGTACTGATTACCTCCGGCCTGACCGGGATGATGGCAGCCTGGCTGTTTAATCTGGATATCATGGAAGGGCTGCTGATTGGCGCCATCGTCGGCTCCACCGACGCCGCGGCGGTCTTCTCCCTGCTGGGCGGCAAAGGGCTGAACGAACGTGTCGGCTCGACGCTGGAGATTGAATCCGGCAGTAACGACCCGATGGCGGTGTTTCTCACCATTACCCTGATAGAGATGATCCAGCAGCATGAGACCAGCCTGAGCTGGATGTTCGCCTGGCACATCATCCAGCAGTTCGGCCTTGGGATCATCATCGGCCTCGCCGGTGGTTATCTGCTGCAACAGATGATTAACCGTATCTCGCTGCCGGCCGGGCTCTACCCGCTGCTGGCCCTGAGCGGCGGGATTTTGATTTTCGCCCTGACCACCGCGATGGACGGCAGCGGCATTCTGGCGGTCTACCTGTGCGGCTTCCTGCTGGGGAATCGCCCGATCCGCAACCGCTTTGGCATTCTGCAGAACTTTGACGGCCTGGCCTGGCTGGCACAGATCGGCATGTTCCTGGTGCTGGGGCTGCTGGTCACTCCGTCGGACCTGCTGCCGATTGCCATTCCGGCCCTGCTGCTGTCGATATGGATGATCTTCTTTGCCCGTCCGCTGTCGGTATTTGCTGGCCTGCTGCCGTTCAGAGGGTTTAACCTGCGCGAGCGGGTGTTTATCAGTTGGGTGGGACTGCGCGGCGCGGTGCCGATCATCCTCGCGGTATTCCCGATGATGGCCGGGCTGGATAACGCCCGCCTGTTCTTTAACGTGGCCTTCTTCGTGGTGCTGGTGTCGCTGCTGTTCCAGGGCACGTCCCTGTCGTGGGCGGCGAAAAAGGCCAAAGTGGTGATCCCACCGGTGGGCTGGCCGGTCTCCCGCGTGGGGCTGGACCTTCATCCGGAAAACCCGTGGGAGCAGTTTGTCTACCAGCTCAGCGCCGACAAGTGGTGCGTGGGTGCCTCCCTGCGGGATCTGCATATGCCTGAGGAGACGCGCATTGCCGCCCTGTTCCGCGATAACGCCCTGCTGCACCCGACCGGGAGCACCCGGCTGCGTGAGGGGGATATTCTCTGCGTGATTGGCCGCGAGCGCGACCTCCCTGCTCTCGGCAAGCTGTTCAGCCAGTCGCCGCCGGTGGCGCTGGATCAGCGCTTCTTTGGTGATTTTATTCTCGAAGCCAGCGCCAAATTTGCCGACGTGGCGTTGATCTACGGCCTGGAGGAAGGGCTGGAGTATCGTGACAACCAGCAGACGCTGGGCGAGATTATCCAGAAACTGCTCGGTGCCGCGCCGGTGGTGGGTGACCAGGTGGAGTTTGCCGGGATGATCTGGACGGTGGCGGAGAAAGAAGATAACAGGGTGCGGAAAGTGGGCGTGCGCGTGGCGGAGGATGCCGAGGAGTAACGTGCGGCCTGATGCCCTCACCCCAACCCTCTCCCACAGGGAGAGGGAGCAAACACTAAAAAGGGCAACTGACGTTGCCCTTTTGCTTTTATATCGTGACTACCGGCACGCGCGGGGCAAGCGCGCTTAGCAATTCGTACCCGATGGTCCCTGCCGCAGCCGCGACGTCGTCCACTTTCACCTCATTGCCCCACAGCTCAACCGGCGTGCCGATCCCGGCCTGCGGGCAAGGGGTAAGATCAATCGCCAGCATATCCATCGACACGGTACCGACCGTGCCGGTACGCACGCCGTCCACCCATACCGGAGTGCCGTTTGGGGCGATACGCGGATAACCGTCGGCATAGCCACCAGCGACAATCCCGATCCGCTGCTCGCCCGAGGCGCGATAGCGGCTGCCATAGCCCACGGTATCCCCCGCTTTCAGGGTCTGAACCCCGATAATCTCACTGCGCAGGGACATTACCGGCTTAAGGCCACTGTTGGCGATATCCTGCCACTGGCCGGATGGTGACGCGCCGTACAGTACGATCCCCGGACGCACCCAGTCGAAATGCGCTTCCGGATGCCAGAGGGTCGCCGCCGAGTTAGAGAGCGAGCGCGGGCAGTCCAGCCCCTCCGCCGCCTGCTCTATGCGCTTCATGGGCTCAGCAATGCCGTCCGGCTTTTCCGCATCGGCAAAATGGGCCATCAGCGTCATCCCGCCGATGTTCTTCAACGCCCGCAGCTGCTGCCAGACGCTGTGGACCCGATCCGGCTGGAAACCGAGGCGGTTCATGCCGCTGTTCACCTTCAGATAGATATCGAGCGGGGCATGCAGCTTCGCATTCTGCAGCGCCTTAACCTGCCAGTTACTGTGCACGCTGGTGGTCAGGCGGTACTTATCAAACAGCGGCAGTTCATCGCTGCTGAAGAAACCTTCGAGCATCAGGATCGGCCCTTTCCAGCCACGCTCACGCAGCAGGATCGCCTCCTCCAGATTGAGCATTGCAAAGCCATCGGCGGCGCTTAACGCGCTCCAGACGCGATCCAGACCGTGACCATAAGCATTGGCTTTGACCACCGCCCAGACGCGTGAATCGGGCGCAGCGCGCCGGACAATTTGCAGGTTATCTTTCATAGCCTGCAGATCCAGCTGAGCCACAACAGGACGGGACATGACGACTCCTTGTTAGTTATGCGCGCCGTGTAAATGCTGTGGACGTGACGGGGTGAACCCGGGCCGGTAGCGCGCGACGCTTAAATCATCAAACGGAATGGCCGGTGTGCGCCCGGAGATCAAATCACTGAGGAGCTGCCCCGATCCGCAGGCCATCGTCCAGCCCAGCGTACCGTGACCGGTGTTGAGCCACAGGTTCTTAAACGGGGTACGGCCCACGACGGGCGTGCCGTCCGGGGTCATCGGGCGCAGCCCGGTCCAGAAGGTCGCCTGTTCGATAAAGCCGCCGCGCGGGAAGAGGTCACCCACGACCATCTCCAGCGTTTCCCGACGCGGTTGCAGCAACTCGGTGTTAAAGCCGACGATTTCCGCCATTCCTCCCACGCGGATCCGGTTATCAAAACGGGTGATCGCGATTTTGTATGTTTCATCAAGGATAGTTGAAACCGGGGCACCACTCTCCTCTTTCACCGGGATAGTGAGCGAGTAACCCTTAAGGGGGTAGACCGGAATATCCACAATCCCTTTCAGCATGGCGGTGGAGTAAGAGCCAAAGGCCATTACGTAGGCGTCAGCTTTCACCACTTCGTCGCCGCACAGCACACCGTAGATATTGTCCCCTTCGTACAGAAGCTTATCCACCGACGTGTTGTAGCGGAATTTAACCCCCGCCTGCTCTGCCATCTGCGCCAGATTCTGGGTAAAGAGCTGGCAGTCGCCGGTTTCGTCATTGGGCAGACGCAGACCGCCGGTGAGCGTGTGCGCCACCTCGGCCAGCGCCGGTTCGACCTGCGCCAGCTGGCTGGCTTCCAGCAGCTGATACGGGACCCCGGCATCCTCGAGGACCGCGATATCCCGGGTGGCGTTTTCATACTGCTGGGCGGTGCGGAACAGCTGCAGGGTGCCTCCCTGACGGCCCTCATACTGAATGCCGGTGGAGGCGCGCAGCGCTTTCAGGCAGTCGCGGCTGTACTCCGCCAGGCGCACCATTCGCCCTTTGTTTTCCATGTAGTGCGAGGTGTCGCAGTTGCGCAGCATCTGCCACATCCACTTGAGCTGGAACTGCGTGCCGTCGAGGCTGATCGCCAGCGGCGCATGGCGCTGGAACATCCATTTAATCGCCTTCAGGGGCACACCCGGTGCCGCCCAGGGCGCCGCGTAGCCCGGCGAAATCTGCCCGGCGTTGGCGGCGCTGGTCTCCAGAGCCGGACCCGGCTCACGATCAATTACCGTCACGTTGTGCCCGGCCTGACTCAGGTACCAGGCGCTGGTTACGCCAACGACGCCACTTCCCAGTATGACAACACGCATAGCCACTCCCTTAATAAGCAAAAGAACAATCTTCTGATTACATATTGATAACCCAGCCGAAAATATTATTCAACATAGGCCTTTTTTATGGTGACTTACCTCACACCTTCCCCTGCTGACGGGGGTAGCACGGTTTTGGCATCTCCTGCTGCGCGGCATTTTTAACCAGAATATTATTCTGCCGGACACCCCCTTTTCGTCATGGAAAAAACGGGAAATCGCAAAGAAAAAAATAGCGTCCCAGCACGCTTTTGAATGGCGTGTTCTATGCTTGAAAAGAGGTTCTCCAGACAGAGAGAGCTACCAACAATGAGGGCGCGCTATGGCTACTATTGATTCCATGAATAAGGACACCACACGTCTGAGCGATGGACCCGACTGGACATTCGAGCTGTTGGATACCTATCTGGCAGAAATTGACCGGGTAGCGAAACTCTACCGTCTGGACGCCTATCCCCATCAAATCGAAGTGATCACCTCCGAACAGATGATGGACGCTTACTCCAGCGTCGGGATGCCCATTAACTATACCCACTGGTCGTTTGGCAAAAAATTCATTGAAACCGAACGGCTGTACAAACATGGTCAGCAGGGGCTGGCCTATGAGATCGTCATCAATTCCAACCCCTGCATTGCCTACCTGATGGAAGAAAACACTATCACCATGCAGGCCCTGGTGATGGCGCACGCCTGCTACGGACACAACTCGTTTTTCAAAAATAACTACCTGTTCCGCAGCTGGACCGACGCCAGTTCGATTGTCGACTATCTGATCTTTGCCCGTAACTACATTACCCAGTGCGAAGAGCGCTACGGGGTGGACGAGGTAGAGAAGCTGCTCGACTCCTGCCATGCGCTGATGAACTACGGCGTGGATCGCTACAAACGTCCGCAGAAAATCTCCCTGCAGGAGGAGAAAGCCCGTCAGAAAAGCCGGGAAGAGTATCTGCAGAGCCAGGTGAATACCCTCTGGCGTACCCTGCCGAAACGCGAGGAGGAGAAAACGGTAGTGGAAGCGCGCCGCTATCCTTCCGAGCCGCAGGAGAACCTGCTCTACTTTATGGAGAAGAACGCCCCGCTGCTGGAGCCGTGGCAGCGTGAGATCCTGCGCATCGTGCGCAAGGTGAGCCAGTACTTCTATCCGCAAAAACAGACCCAGGTGATGAACGAAGGCTGGGCGACGTTCTGGCACTACACCATCCTTAACCACCTGTATGACGAAGGCAAAGTGACTGAGCGCTTTATGCTGGAGTTCCTGCACAGCCACACCAACGTGGTGTTCCAGCCGCCGTACAACAGCCCGTGGTACAGCGGTATTAACCCGTATGCGCTGGGCTTTGCCATGTTCCAGGACATCAAGCGTATCTGTCAGAACCCGACGGAAGAGGATAAATACTGGTTCCCGGATATCGCCGGGTCCGACTGGCTTGAGACGCTGCATTTCGCGATGCGTGACTTTAAGGATGAGAGCTTTATCAGCCAGTTCCTGTCGCCGAAAGTGATGCGTGACTTCCGCCTGTTTACGGTGCTGGATGACGATCACAATAACTTCCTGGAGATTTCGGCGATCCACAATGAAGAGGGGTATCGTGAGATCCGCTCCCGCCTCTCGGCTCAGTACAATTTGAGCAATCTGGAGCCGAATATTCAGGTCTGGAATGTGGATCTGCGCGGGGATCGCTCCCTGACGCTGCGCTATATACCGCATAACCGCGCCCCGCTGGACAAAGGGCGCAAGGAAGTGCTGAAGCACGTCCATCGCCTGTGGGGCTTTGACATTATGCTTGAGCAGCAGAACGAAGACGGCAGCGTGGAACTGCTGGAACGGTGCCCGGTTAAGGGGAATATGTTGTAGCCTGTTTGCCGGGTGGCGCTTCGCTTACCCGGCCTACGCGTGTTGCAGATGTTGTAGGCCGGGTAAGGCGCAGCCGCCACCCGGCGAAAAAAAACCTCTCGTTTGAGAGGTTTTTTGTTTTAGCGCCCCTGGATGACCAGGTCGCCCGGCAGGGATTTCTGCATCCGGTGCCAGATCTCGCCGCTTTCACGACCGTAGCGACGCACGGTGTCGTACACCTGATCGTGCATCCCTTTAGAGCAGAGTTCGCTCAGCTTATGGTAGAAGCCAAGCGCCAGGCTGCGGGCTTCCGGATTGGCGAAGTAGTGACGGCCAATGCGGGTATAGAGCCCTTTCATGCCGTTGAGGATCAGGCCGTAGATCGGGTTACCGGAGGCAAAGGCCAGGCCGCGGAAGACATTGTAATCCAGCAGGGCAAAGGCATCGGCGTGATCTTCCACCGCGGTGGCGCGATTCAGCACTTCCAGGGCCTTATCCGGGTGCTGGCGGAATGCCGTGCGGATAAAGATGGTGGCGATGTTGGTACGCACGGAGAGCAGATTATCGATCAGCTGCGGAACGCTCTCGTGATCGAGGCGCGCCAGCGTTTCAAGAATATTCAGACCCGACGTTTCCCAGAAGTTATTCACTTTGGTCGGTTTGCCGTGTTGGATCGTCAGCCAGCCATCACGGGCCAGTCGCTGCAACACTTCACGTAAGGTGGTACGTGTGACGCCAATCAGTTCAGAGAGTTCGCGTTCTGCGGGAAGGATCGAGCCAGGGGGAAAACGGTTATTCCAGATGCTCTCGATAATGTACTCTTCCGCGAAACCCGCCGGGCTTTGCGCCTTTATGACCATAGTGAGTTTTCCATTAACTGCTTTTTACAAAATTCACTCATCATACCAGAGGCAGACAGAGGCAGATAGCGCAGCGAGGCGAGAAAAAAGGGATCGCCGTTTTATTTTTATCATTTAAAATTCCGGCCCGCGCCCCTTGCCCGGCCCGGTTTGCGTATACTTAAGCCGTAATTATGTGACGGGCAAGGAAATCTGTTGTGGAAATGTCGTATAGCCGCGCCCTGTGGCGCAATTTTTTAGGCCAGTCCCCCGACTGGTATAAAGTGACCCTGGTTGTTTTTCTGGTTCTTAACCCGCTTATCTTTGTTATCGATCCCTTTATTGCCGGCTGGTTGCTGGTGGCAGAGTTCATCTTTACCCTGGCAATGGCGCTGAAATGTTACCCCCTGCTGCCGGGCGGCCTGCTGGCCTTCGAGGCGGTGGCGATCGGCATGACCAGCGCGGAACATGTGAAAGAGGAGCTGGCAAATAATCTGGAAGTGCTCCTGCTGCTGATGTTTATGGTGGCCGGGATCTACTTTATGAAGCAGTTGCTGCTGTTTATCTTTACCCGCCTACTGCTGAGTATCCCCTCGAAAACGCTGTTGTCGCTGGCCTTCTGCGTAGCGGCTGCGTTTCTGTCGGCCTTCCTCGATGCCCTGACCGTGGTGGCGGTGGTGATCAGCGTCGCCGTCGGCTTCTATGGGATCTATCACCGGGTGGCCTCCGCGCAGCCGGAAGATGGCCTGCACGATGACAGCCAGGTCGATGCCCAACAGCGCGAGGTGCTGGAGCAGTTCCGCGCGTTCCTGCGCAGTCTGATGATGCACGCCAGCGTCGGCACCGCGCTGGGCGGGGTGATGACCATGGTCGGCGAGCCGCAGAACCTGATCATCGCCAAAGCCGTTGGCTGGAACTTTACCGACTTTTTCCTGCGCGTGGCCCCGGTCAGCGTGCCGGTACTGGTGTGCGGTCTGCTCACCTGCTGGCTGGTGGAGAAGTGTAAATGGTTTGGTTACGGCACCCTGCTGCCGACCCAGGTTCGCGAGGTATTACAGCGTTATGACGATGAGAGCCGCAGCCAGCGTACCCGTCAACAGAAGCTGGCGCTGATTTTTCAGAGCATCATTGGCGTCTGGCTGATTATCGCCCTGGCGTTTCATCTGGCGGAGGTGGGGTTAATCGGCCTGTCGGTGATCATCCTGGCGACCTCCTTTACCGGCGTGACGGATGAGCACGCTATCGGCAAGGCCTTTACCGAAGCGCTGCCGTTTACCGCTCTGCTGGCGGTGTTTTTCGCGGTGGTGGCGGTGATTGTCGACCAGCAGCTGTTTGCGCCGATCATTCGCTATGTGCTGCAGGCTGAGGCGGATGCCCAGCTGTCGCTGTTCTATCTGTTTAACGGTCTGCTGTCGGCCATCTCCGACAACGTGTTTGTCGGCTCGGTCTATATCAATGAGGCCAAATCTGCGCTGCAGAGCGGCGCGATAAACCAGCAACAGTTTGAACTGCTGGCGGTGGCGATTAACACCGGTACCAACCTGCCCTCCGTCGCCACGCCGAACGGCCAGGCGGCGTTCCTGTTCCTGCTCACCTCGGCGCTGGCCCCCCTGATAAGACTCTCTTATGGTCGGATGGTGTGGATGGCGCTGCCCTATACGGTGGTATTAACCGGCGTCGGTTTGTTGTGCGTCAAAATTACCCTCATTCCTGTTACCCAATGGATGCTGCAGGCGGGTATACTGGCGACGCATTAAGTGAGTCAGCCGGGTAATTTATTACCCGGCTGCGCTGACAAATGATAAATATCCGATTACGTTATATTTTGCGCGCCGAGGCTGGCGCGCAAATTGTTTTCGTTTACACTGCGCTTTCTATACCTGTTCCAGGGAAATGATTATGTTGAAATTTTTAAATCAGTGCTCGCGTGGACGCGGAGCCTGGTTGCTGTTGGCCCTGACCGCCTTCGCGCTCGAAATGGTGGCATTGTGGTTCCAGCATGTGATGTTGCTGAAGCCCTGCGTGCTGTGTATTTATGAACGTTGCGCGCTGTTTGGCGTAATGGGCGCAGGCCTGGTGGGCGCCATCGCCCCAAAAAGCCCGCTGCGCTACGGTGCGATTGCTATCTGGCTGTACAGCGCCGGAAAAGGGCTTCAGCTGGCCTGGGAGCACACCATGATCCAGCTGCACCCGTCGCCGTTTCAGACCTGTGATTTTGCCGCCAGCTTCCCGAGCTGGCTGCCGCTGGACAAGTGGCTGCCACAGGTGTTCGTGGCCAGCGGTGACTGCTCCGTGCGTCAGTGGGAGTTCCTGACCCTCGAGATGCCGCAGTGGCTGGTGGGCATTTTTGCCGCTTACCTGGTCGTGGCGCTGCTGGTGCTGATTGCCCAGCCGTTTAAACCGAAAAAACGCGATTTGTTTGGTAGGTAAAAGCAAAACGGCAACTCTGTTGCCGTTTTTAGTGTTTGCACCCTCTCCCCGTGGGAGAGGGTTGGGGTGAGGGCATCAGGCCGCACTCATAAAAAACCCGCCGAGGCGGGTTTTTTATTAGCTGCGGTTGGGATGATTCATAATATGGTCTTCCCAGTCGCGCACCTCAGATTCTCGCACCGCAATATGGCGCACCGAAATCCGCTCGCCGTGCATCGCCGCTTTCGAACCCGCCAGCAGCGGGTGCCACTTCGGCAATTCCTTCCCTTCCGCCAACAGGCGATAGGCGCAGGTCGGCGGCAGCCACTCAAAGGTTGGCAGGTTGTCGCGGGTCAGTTTGATGCAGTCCGGCTCTAACTCGAACCGGCGCTCGTAGTTACGGCACTGGCAGGTTTTGATATTCAGCTGGTTGCAGGCGACGTTGGTGAAATAGATTTCATCCGAGTCTTCATCCATCAGCTTATGCAGGCAGCACTGCCCGCAGCCGTCACACAGCGATTCCCACTCGGCGTCGGTCATGTTGTCGAGAGTTTTGCTTTGCCAGAAAGGAATGTCGCTCATAAGGATGTCCACACGTCAAAATAAAGCGCACCTTATAACCAGTCTGGCACCTCGATGCAAGTTTTGCCGCCCAAAAGGGGCGGCAAGCGGGGATTACAGCACGCGGGTTTTCAGTGACAGGCCGTTAACGGCCACTTCCAGCTCGTCGCCGCCTGAGAGCGGACCCACCCCTTCCGGGGTGCCGGTGAGGATCACATCCCCCGGTTTCAGGGTGAAGTAACGGCTCATATAGGCAATCAGCGGGACAATCTTGTGGATCATGTCGGCGGTGGAGCCCTGCTGACGCACCTCGCCGTTCACCTTCAGGCTCAGGGTGGTGTTCTGCGGATCGTCCTGAAATTCCGATACCGGTACAAACCCGGAGATCGGGCAGGAATTATCAAAGCCTTTGGCTTTTTCCCACGGCTGGCCCGCTTTCTTCATTTTGCCCTGCACGTCGCGCAGGGTCAGATCCAGCGCCACACCATAACCGGCAATCGCCTTCTGCACATGATCTTCAGAGGCCTGGCGCAGCGTAGCACCAATAAGCACCGCCAGCTCCACTTCGTGGTGAACCGAGCCCAGTCCCTGCGGTAACGCCAGCGGCTGGCGAATATCACAGAGTGCCGTTTCCGGTTTAATGAACAGCACCGGCTCGTCCGGAACCGCACTTCCCATTTCCTGAATATGCTTAGCGTAATTACTTCCTACGCAGACGACTTTACTTACCGGATAATCCAGTAAGGCTCCTTGCCAGTTATGATGTTGATACATAGACGTCCCCTGAACGGTTAATGTGTCGCTGACAGATAATTCTTAAACTATTTTTTCCCCTGCGCCTCAAGATGCTGTTTGAGTAAATTTTCTTGCGGTGGAGGGAGTTGTAAATAATAGCCCTGTTCGGCCAGCGCGGTTTTTACTTTTTCCAGATCGGCGTTGCTCAGTTGCTTGCGCCCGTCGAGGGGCATCAGCATCACCAGCTGCGGCTTACCGAAGCTCTTCATCAGGGCCTCAGGCACGCGGGAAAAATCGTCCTTTTTTTCGACATACAGGTAGGTCTGGTCGCGCTGGGTACTTCTGTAGATCACACAAAACATATATTTACTCTCTTTAATGCGTAATTGCGACATACGCTACCACCAACCAAACCCGCGCCACAAGCCAGCCAGCTTAAAACGGGTTTGCAGATTTCTGCCCTTCCCTGTGTTTTTGTGTCATTCCTCCGGCACAATTTCGTCACACTGTCACACCACCCTGTCGTCTTCGATCGCGCTGTTGATGAAGTACGTCACCCGCCCCATCACCTCAACCTCTTCCGCTGCAGATCCCTCTATCGCTTCACCATCATCACAAATCAGCGCCCTACCCATCACCCTGGCAAACTGAGTACGGCCGCCGGACAAAATCAGCAGCACCTGATTCTGTACCAGCCTGGTGCATGGCTCGATGACAGCGAACCCGCTCGACGTTTCGAGAATACGGCTATCCATGCCTATGCCGCAGATACGTTCCGGTGTTAACCGCTGCTCTACATAGTCGCCCGCCGGTGAAGGAAATCCCATCAGTGAACCCTCCCCATGTTGCGGAGCATCCAGAGGCGGTTTTCACTGTGGTCAGGCGTCTTGTCGACGAAGAACTCTTGATAGCGCTGGATCCACTCGTTGGCATCTTGCTGGCTGAAATGCCAGTTCCGGGCGCGCAACTCACGGATGAAGTCGTTCGTGTGAAGGCACTGATAGCCTTTGGGGTTTTGCTGTATGGCAGCGACAAATGCGCTGTGAATGTCTGATTTGCGGGGCATGATCTGCACTCCCTTACTGTTTTTATATACAGTATCGCCAGATATGGCTGTCGATCAAGTTGTCAATGAGTGCTAAACTTTCGCACCTCTCAGAATTGACTGATTTATATAATGTTAAAGCTATTTGCCAAGTACACATCGATAGGTATCATCAATACACTCATTCACTGGGTCATATTCGGTGTCAGCATCTATATCTTCCACACTAACCAGGCTCTCGCTAACTTTGCCGGCTTTGTTGTGGCTGTAAGTTTCAGCTTCTTTGCTAATGCCAGGTTCACGTTTGAAGCAAAGACAACCACACTTAAGTATATGCTTTACGTCGGGTTCATGGGCACGTTGAGTGCAGCTATTGGCTGGGCTGCTGATGAGTGCGGCATGCCACCTATTGTCACGCTGTTTGTATTCTCTGCCATTAGTCTGGTGTGTGGTTTCATCTACTCAAAATACATCGTCTTTAGGGATGCGAAATGAAAATTTCTTTAGTTGTTCCAGTCTTCAATGAAGAAGAAGCTATACCTCTTTTTTATAAAGCGGTGCGAGAGTTCGACGAATTAAAACACTATGAAATTGAAATAGTTTTCATTAACGACGGCAGCAAAGATGCGACAGAATCAATAATTAAAGCGCTCGCTGTTTCAGATCCGCTTGTTAAGCCACTCTCCTTCACTCGTAACTTTGGCAAAGAACCAGCTTTGTTTGCCGGGCTGGATAACGCCACTGGCGAAGCAGTAATCCCGATCGATGTTGACCTGCAAGACCCGATTGAGGTTATTCCTCGTCTCATTGAAAAATGGCAGGCTGGCGCAGATATGGTGCTGGCAAAACGATCTGATCGCTCTACTGACGGTAGGCTGAAGCGCAAAACCGCAGAATGGTTTTATAAGTTACACAATAAAATTAGCAACCCGAAAATCGAAGAGAATGTCGGTGACTTCCGGTTAATGTCTCGCGAGATGGTGGAAAATATCAAACTAATGCCCGAGCGGAATTTGTTCATGAAAGGAGTGTTAAGTTGGGTTGGCGGCCACATCGATGTTGTTGAATACGCTCGAGCAGAACGTGTTGCTGGAAATACGAAGTTCAATGGATGGAAGCTGTGGAACCTAGCACTCGAAGGAATTACAAGTTTCTCAACATTTCCATTGCGCGTATGGACATATATTGGCTTGTTTGTTGCTAGTTTATCATTCCTGTACGGCACATGGATGATTCTGGATACATTAGTATTTGGCAATCCAGTGCGTGGCTATCCATCGCTGCTTGTTTCAATATTATTTTTGGGCGGTGTGCAACTAATTGGAATCGGAGTCCTTGGGGAATATATTGGAAGAATATATATTGAATCCAAAGGGCGTCCAAAATATTTACTCCGGAAATAATGAAAATGCTTTATAACGTAAGAAACTACTTTTTTGCGATGCTTGCCTTTTTTGTGCCAACATTGCTTGCTAACACATATTATATAGATGACAATGGGCGCTCTATTGATGGCTATTACAACTGGGGTATAGACGGCCGCCCATTAGCCGAAAGAATAATGAAGTCAATAATGTTCTCAAGGGATGTTGTTGACATCTTCCCTCTAAATATATTTTTATCTTGCCTTATACTCGCACTGGCTTTTTCAGTGTTGCGCCTTTTTTTAGAAAAAGGTGAAAGCATTTCAAAATGGTCATTCCCGATACCTTTGCTAATTGCTTTTAACATTTTCTATATAGAACCTTCGTATTATAGATTCGACTCCATAACTATTTCACTTGCTATAGCGTTAAGTGTTGTATCCTCGGTATATTACCTCAAAGCAAAGTGGGATTTTTTAGTTACTGCTATTGCAACCGCATCTGTATTAAGTCTTTACCAAACGTCAATTAACATATTAATGTTGCTTTGTGTTGCTAATGCTGTTTTTTTAGCAGTCAAACAAGAAAACATTCTCAGCGTACTTAAATCTTTAGCGATAAAAGGAGTTGCTGTCGCTTTAGGCTCTGCAATTTATTTTGCTGTTATTTTACCTTATTACGTACTAACTACGCATGGCGCTGATCATCCGGGAGTTAACCTTGCTTCAGCAGTATCTAATCTTTCGAAAAATTTCTCTTTAATCTTGAGCATTATATCTTCATACGCTTCTCCTAAGCATGGCTACACCTACATGAGCCTCGTGTTTTGCCTGGCAATAGCGTCATCATTATTTTTGGCGTGGAAGGGTAGGCATAAAGGGATAATATCATATGCTTTCATTATCTTATCGCCAATTGTGTGCTTGTGCTTGATGCTTGGAGTATCTCTTGCACTGGACCAGGTTCTTTATTCGCCTCGGGTTTACATCTCTTTTGGAGCGATGGCATATTTTTGCTTCGCAATTTTTTACATTTGCCTCCCAAGAAATGCAAAGTATCTTTCATTAATCTGCCTGCCTTTCCTAACCTATCCTACAGTATTAAATTATGCTTATGGGAATGCAATGAAATCGCAAGATGCGCGGAATATACAAACACTAACGGAGATTGCAGAAGCAATTTCATTCTCCGAAAAGAAAGTGAAAGTCATATTCAATGGAGACTACCCTTACTCGGCAGTAACAAAAAATACTCTTGACTCTTTTCCTGAACTAGCGCGCCTAATTCCTAACTATTTTACAAATTGGTGGTGGAGTTTCCAGTATATGAAAAGAAATGGACATGCCTATGACTTTCCTGCCGGGCAAGACGCAAATTATGCTGTTAGCGCTCTTAATATGTGCGCCGATTCTACAATTAAAAAGGGGAATGACTTTACTGCATACTTAAAAAATGATTATGCCTTAATTGATTTCACCAATTCAATTTGCAGCAAATGAATTTAATGGCGGGCATTGCCCGCCATTAAATCCCAGGCTCATGATATTGAACCCGCACTATATATCTATTTTAATAATACTCTAGACGATTCTAGATATCATAAAGTTAAATCCACATGCAACGCCAGCCCCAGCGGAGTTTCGTACTACAACCCGAAAAGCAGTAGCGCTGAGATTTGTTGTTTCAATGGTTACATCCGCATTAGCGGCATATGGTGTCACTGATACTATATAGGTCCCGCTATCTCGTCCCAAAGTCCCTTGATTATATGTGACAGTATAGATGCCAGCTGCACTTGTCTGAGCGGTAAATCCAGGGGAGGAAACACCAATTTGCCCTGACGAGGTTACTCTTCCAGCATAAACCATGCTCTGGGACGTTTGTGCCATGGCAGTTTCGTCATCATAGACGCAACCTATTGGAATTACTTCACAGTTGTTGGATGTGGCCCAATATGGCCTATCAACCGAAGGGATATACCCAGAACTGTTGGCAAAAGCGACCCCTATAAGGATAACTTTTGTTTTGCCGCCCGCCGACGCTACAGAAATATTGTTTGTAGTGTATTCTGTGGCGCTCCCTCGATTAAATAAACCGCCATTAATTATTACAGTCACTGGTTTTGTTGCACTGGTATTGACAATTTGGAGATCCGCACCACCTTTATTCAGCTCGAAGTATGGTGAATTTAAAACTACAGCGGGTACAGTTATATTACCTTGTATGTTAATTAACATTCCGCCAGAATTGCTATCCCCCATGGTGCCGTTGCCTTCACAAGTGAGCCCATTGATTACGTTAGACGCCCCCCATCTTTCACCTAAAATTCCATATTTAGAATTATTACTCGCTGATACCCTGTTGAAAACCACCGCATTTAAATCAGAACCGACAGGGTTTTGCCCTATCACTCTTATGCCAATATTATTATATTGGGAATAGACATTACTTAATTCACTGGTTATGAAGTTCTCAAGCCGGATCCCTTCACCTGCAGTAAAGTTTATTGCTGTTATGTTATCTATTTTACTATATGCTTTTCCTTGAACTAGCAACCCATAAGCGGAAGATGAGCCTTTTAATGTAAGGCCTCCAATATAGTCGTAAGCATGAACCCTTTGAGTGCTATAACTATTATCGCCCTTCATTTGGATGGCAAAGGTATTTACATTGCAATTGAAAATTGTTTCAGCCATATTTTCGCCCTCATAATGTGAGCGAACTCCAGAAACCCCCGGGAATTGCGGGCTGAAATTTGCGTAGTCAAGGATCAAAGGTGATGCAATGTCATATGACCCCTGCTTTATTTTTAATGTTCCGCCATTAGGCCATTTCAAGAGAGGATCTTGGTAGAAATCATTCAGAAAATCTTGAACTGTTGTTTTTGAACCATCAGGATAAAGCGCCCCTACTATACTGGCACCACTTGAACTAGCCAGCTCTCGACGAAGCACATCACTGACATCAACTGCTTGCCACTTCCCAAATTCTACCCCTCCGGTACTAGAAGGTGTTGAGCCAGTGGGCACTATTTTTGGTAGAGTTGAAAGGTCATCCCAGCGGTACCAGACGCCAGTAGAAGTATCCTGGATAATATCGTTTGCTGCAGTAAGCGTTGCGCCAGCTTGAAATGAGCCGTTCGGATTGAATCCGAGATTATAAATCGCCTGCTTGATTAATTTAGTTAATCCTTCGATCGTGTAATGCTCACTGCCAAAACGGTCAATATATGTCTCTGCCAGCGAAGTGGCGAACTCATCAATTTTCCCGGCGTTAAATTTAAGATCACGCGGAGATTCACTTGGAACGGGCAGATTAGTTGGTTGCGTAGTCATATTTATTCCATAAAAAACCCGGCATAATGGCCGGGTTAGGTTGGTGGGAAGGATTTATTTGTAGATGGCATCGCTATACTCAGCGAGCGTCAAAGATACCGTGTTATCTGTGTTCGGCTTGATGCTACTGACCTTCCATAGTTGACTGTCCAGTTCTTCTACTGTCGCTATGATGTAGCGCGATGGAAGCTGAACAGTGTCTCCGTTCCATACGTTGAGCTGAGTTCCGGGAATTTCCGCGGTGAAGCCATACTCCGTGTCACTGCGGGCGGCTGCTGGATACCGAAGAGTCGGATTACCTAAACTGTCGGTCACCAGCACATACATCGAGCCGGTGAAGGTGATTGACTCACTGGTATCAAAGTCATTACCGGAGCGGCCGGTGATGTAACCCTGCTGCTGGTTGCTGTCGTAAATGTCCGGCATCTGGATAACGCTTCCGACCTGGATGATCCCATCTTCAAACACCCTGGCATTCATCCTGACACGGGAATACATCAGGCGCCTTGTTTCCCTCAGCGCACGCTCACGCGCCTGGTACTCGTTGCGGAAGCCGACGATCTCCAGTTTATTGGGGTTCTCCGCCTCCTGCTCAACAATCACCCCGTTCAGCACCCGGTAGTTGATGTAGGTCTTGTTGTTCGTGGTCGGATGAACATACGACACCTGCACGCCGTCATATCCGCCGGGCAGCGTAGCCTCGTAGGTGATTTTGTACTCGTCCGTTTTCATGTTGGCCCGGTTGAATACCGCCGCCGGGTAATCCACCCTCTGATCGCGGGTAAACGTCAGCACGCCATCGTCCCAGTAGGCCATTACCGAGGCGGCATTACAGATTGCGCGCACCCGGTCACCCAGCGAGTCGTTCTCGTCATCAAAGGTGTAATCGAATTGCCCAAGCCGGTCATCCGGCAGGCTTTCGGCGATCGCATACAGGCCGTACAGGTCAATGCTACTTACCGGCTGCGCGCCCATAACCAGCCAGGTGTGCGCCACCGCATCCGCAAATGAACGCGACGGCAGCAGGGTGTAATCCACCGTCTGCGTTGCCAGGTCGTAGGTGATCGTGTGGCGGGTTACCAGCGCGTTGTATTTCCGCTCCCGACTGCCCAAGGCGTTCTCAGTCGCCCTCACCTTCACCCGCACCAGGGTGTCGGTCGGGTGAACCACGTTCGTGCGGATGTTTATGGCGTGGATCTCTTCGACCTTCAGTACCGATGCGTCACTGGCGTTGTCGGTACGCTGGAAGCTGATCGCATATTTACCGAAGCCAGCAGCAGGCGTCAGTTTGTCAGTTCGGTAGAACACCTCGCTGGTATGGTCGTGCGGCGTGCCCTGGTAATAGGTGAATGTTTCCTGCGTCCCGGGGATCTGGTTGTAATCGTCGTCGATTTTCCAGATAACCACCTTCCAGTTGGTTTGTTTATTCCCGCCCAGGCTGGACTGGGTATGCAGCCACAGCTCAGTGGATTCCACCGGGGAGAAGAACGGTCCGACTGTCAGCGCCTCGTTGTCGTTCAGGATGAAAGTGGTCGTGTTAATTGTGGCCGTCGCCGGCACGTCAGAAGGCCCCTGCAGATCGCTCATGGTGAACGTGTACCGGGTGACAGGGTCAACTGGCGCGCCGTCGTTGGTCTCAACCGCCGAGATCAGCGTCCCGGAGAAAAGCACATCCTTCGTGACGCTGCCGGATGCAGTGGCGTAGGTCACGTTGATGGTGAATGTCACCGCATGCGGCAGCACCAGCCCCATGAAGTAGTCGAACTCGGCCTGCTTCACGATCTGCATGGCTATCTGGCCACCGGAATACGTTCCGCTCACGACTGTATTGGCCGTCGCTGTTTCGACCGGGAAGTCGTCAGCATCGTTCTGGCCAGGAACCTCCTGGCCGTCGACGTCATCGAAGCCGTAGCCCTCGACAATCTGCGGGATGACCTCGCCAGGCTGATGGAACTGATATTCCGCGCCCGCCAGCGAGCCCAGGCTTGATTCCGAATAGCGCACCGACTCGTAGCTGTAGTGGCCGATGCCGATGCACATCCACTCGGTGACGTATTTCAGGCCGCCGTCAAAATCATCCTGCCTGATGTACTCAAACACGGACTCCTGAATCAGATCCGGGAACGAACGCACCTGGCCGTAGATGTCCGGCTTCGCCTTATAGACGCGCGCGGTATTGGTCTGTCCGGTCAGGCTGTTGTTCGGCGAATCAACGGTGTTGCCGCTGGCATTCGCTATGGCCGGCTTCGGTGCGAGAAAGGAGAACACCTGGCCAACCACCTTGAAGATCGGGCTCAGGATGTCGCCGATAATGCCCTTTGGCTGGTCAAACAGCTGGATAACGTCCAGCTCGCTCAGTTCAAAATCCAGTTCGTCGTCATCACCCAGCGTAACGCCGTTGCGCACGATGAGCAGATCTCGATGCAGGTTGCCGTCGTTCTTCGTCAGCCAGGCATAAAAAAGGGTGCCGTTTGGCACCCTGTATCGTTCTTTTGGCGTTCCTGGGAAGCGCTGCAGCTCAATCAGAGCCATATTCGAAATACTCCACTCTGGTGAATGCCCGCTGGATAACCAGCAACGAATCCATACGCACGCTGCCGCCCTCGCCCCGCGCGTGTAGCGCCTGGCGGTTCAGCACAAGCCCAACATGCGCAGGCTGCGAACCCTGATAGCCGACGAAAATCCCGCCCTCAACCGGTTTATCGACCGGGCGCCAGAACGTGACATCACCCTGATAGCAGGTGAAGAAGTCAGCCCCGGCTTCGTAGTCCGGCGTCTGGTGCAGTTCGGTGCCGAGGACATGGCGGAAGTACAGCACCACCAGGCCCCAGCAATCGACCTTGTCAAAAGTGCAGGACCGGTTCGACCAGGGCACGCCGATCATCCTCCGGATAAACTCAGAGGTACTGCAGGCCGGTGTACTCGACTGGGTCATATAGCCTTCCGATATTGTTATTCAGCGGGTTCGTCATGGATAAGGTGATCGACGCGCTGTCCGTGTCGATATCGACGGTTTTCACGTATAACTGCCACGATTTTGTCGGCGCTGATACGTCAATGCTGTCGAAAATCTGGCGTGTTGCTGTGATGGGAGATAGCCGGGCCGCGCCCTTCCATTTCTTCATCAACGCTTTCACGTCCGTCGACAACCGGCCTAACTTCACCGTCGCGTCGATCACCGGCGTACCGCTCTGCTGGCTCTCTTCAATTTCGAACCTTGCTGGCGTGTACACCTGGCCGCCGAGTAACTTTTCGAAGAACTGCTTATTGACCAGGCGGACGTAGCCAAACGATGGATGGTAGAACGTGATTGTGTCGTAGAGGCCGCGCGTCGGGCGCTGTTGCTTATATTCTCGATAAGATGGCATATTCCACTCTCTGAAAGTAGTGGCTAAGCCCAAACGCGGGCAGGCGTTTTCGGGGTTACGACGAAGCCATTTAGTTCGGATAAATCAAGATCGTCGTTAATAACACGCAGATTCACGTGGTAGCCTGGCTCGGTCACATATTCCACAGACTCCGCATCACCGATGCTGTTAGTGATAACAGCCACCACATCCAGACTAATATCAGGGTGGTATAATTCGCCCTGCTCTTCATCGACCAAAAATCCCGCCTCGATTAATTGCTTGCGCATTTCGTCGGAGTCAGCGAAGCGTAGATATAAATCTTTCATTAGCGGAGCCCATTGATTTGATTAGATGTTAACTTTCGATGCCAGATACGGAAGTTACGGATGTGGAAGACTGCATTTGAGTTGCCCTGGATATCTATACTGGTAGGTATTGAGCTTGGCGTAGTTGGAGCGAGAGTTCTGCTGTTGGACTTCCCATCAAAATAGATGCTTGTTGTATTGGTCGAATCGATAGTTTGTACATAGACTTTGGATGCGAATGGGTAGGTCACAGCAATCGATGGGCCACTACCGCCAATATATGAATTTAGCGTTGATGATACTGCCCTGAAAATAATGTCGTTATTAGAGCCAGCTACTCTCACAAAGTCGATATAACCAACGGAGGGTGTAACATATTTATTAACTGAAACCTCAAATGCGAGAGCTCTGTTAAACGCATCACCAATTGTCCTATAGCCTACATTACCAGAAGGCTGCAGAGCGACTCGCTCTCCAGCCCGTGTAACCGACGAAGCCCCGGTCGGGATATAGCTGGTTGCCACTGGATTTTTCTCTACCTGAAGCATCTGTATATAAAGTACAGTTCCGATAGCAAGGTTAGCGTTACCTCTTAGCCAAACGCCAGCGGTTACCACACCAGCGCTTGGCGCAGTATATGTCGCGGTCAGGTATGCGTAGCCATCACTTCCCAATGACGTGGTATATGTAAGCCCGGCGGTGGAACTGATGAATGCCCCTGTAAGCGCATTAAAAAAGATATTTGCGATATCAGTACCATCAAGTGTAAACCTGAATCGAACAATGTCCGATGAGGCTTTTGCTCGCCCCGATATTGTGACGGTATCGCCCGCATTAACGGATATGTTCGAGCTAACCGTAGCCTGGTGATTGGCGCTGGTAGCAGCGTTTACCGTACCGGTGTAGGTGGTCGCCTGTGTAGTTCCATCCACAATTGAGGATTTAGTCAGAGTGCTGTTGCTCTGCCATAAAGAAGGCTCATTGCTGTTCAGAACATAGTTTGTGCTTTGCCCCTCTATCAAAAGACCTTCTCGCTCAAACCTTGGCTCATTCACGGCCGCCGTCTTCAGTACACCAGACTTGTCGATGTACGTTGCGGTCGTTGAGCGTGTAAATGTCATCGACTTCGTGGGCAAGGAGTAACTGGTTCCGGCCACTGTGATTGTGTCCGCAGGGGCGAACCCGGCCAACAGGCGCAGGTTATCATTGAGAGGAGCCCATACATCAGGGAAAGGCGCATCCTCAAATGGGACGGAGGTCAGCTTCTGCGCGGCGGCCAGCGATTCGGCCGCTTCCTCCGCATAACCAGCCGCCTCAGCGGCGGACTGAGCCGGGCTTTGCGTGAGCGCATCCAGCGAAGTCTTCACCCGAGTCGCCAGGCTGGGTTGAGGCGGGTGATTTGGCACACCAATGACCTCACCCTCTGCACCCGTCAAGATATGTTCGAATGCATCAACAGCTGTATCAAGCCGGGCAATAGCCGCTTCGCCGGCAGTAATATTTGTCATGTCTGGTCCTTAAATCCGAGTGAGCATGCATCTTCCACCTTGCTTGCCCAGAGCATAAAGTCAGCGTCAGTCATAACAGGTGGCATGGGAAGAATTTCAGTTACTACTTGGTCCAGCCAACTTCCCCAAGGTGGAGGCAGCTCAACAATGATGTCGTCGAACTCGTCATCAGCGTTGTTAAGGCGATTCGCGATAACCGTACCGGTCCAGGTTACCACCCCGCCGTCGATGCTGCCCTGCACCGGCATCTGCGTGAAGTGCAGCTCCTGCATCTGGAGGCCGCTGCCGCCCAAATTCACCTTCATTCTGAACCAGTTCAAACCCTTGTTAAGGTAGTTCGGGCTACGCAGCCATTGCTGGAAAGCCTTCTCTTCGTCCAGCGTAAAGATCCACGTCAGCGACCATGTCACTTTCAGGTCATCCGTGAGATTCTCGAAGATGGCCGGGCCGACCGCCGGTTGGTCGGTCTGAAACCCGGTATCGAAGGTCATGTTCTTGTTGGCCTTCTGCGCCAGCGGTAGCCAGCCAGGGTAGTCAATGATCGGCATTAATTTTGCCCCCTTGGCGTGCGCTTGACGTTGAAGTTGCTGGTTATGCCCTGACTTATCATGCCGCCGTTATTCAGGTCAGCGACGATCATGTCTATGGTCACGCCACCATTGCCGTCAGAACTGGCTTGGGCATCCACTGCTGACCCGTTGTAGTTCTGGACGTTGATGGACACGTTAATGCCGCCACCGCCCTGCATATCCTTATTGCTGATGACCTTCCCGTTATCGCCGGGGATCATGTACTGCTTGCCGGTGCTGGCCTGGTAAATCTCAGGCATCCCGCCTTCGCCGACCTGGTACATTCCGCCAGCGCTGACCGGGCCGCCGTTCTTGCGCTTGCCAGACAACGCAGCAACTGCCGCCACCGCCCCGAGACCAATAGCCACTGCGCCGCCGAACGATGCAATGGATGACATGATGGCTGCAGGTGTCCATGCAGCCGTTGTTGCAACGGCTGCCGTGGTACTGGCCGCAGTCTGAACGCCGATACCGGCCACTTGTGCTGCTGTTGTCGCCGCTATAGCTGTCTGCTGGGTTGTGGCTCCCATGATTGCCGCCTTCGCCCACTCCATACCCATCTGGACGAAGGTATTAATGACGCTGTTCAGAACGGTCATGCCGATACTGCGCATTGCGTCACTGGCAGACATACTGCCTGTGATGATTCCTGTCAGCGCGTTACTGGCAACCGAACCGAGTGAATCGAAAGCCGCTGCTGCTGCCTGTGTGGCCGCATTCTGCTGTGCCCATTCTTCCCACATCGCCGCGTTACGCTGATCGCGATACTGCTGCTCGATAGCGGCGCGCGCAGCCTCTGCCTCTCCGATCTTCTGCGGGTAAAGTTGGGCGTACTGGTCAATGTCGGCGATATCTTTTTGATACTGGCTATCAATACCAGCCGTTTTGCTCGTTTTACCCTGGATGGTGCTGAACTTATTGGCCGCATCAGCGCGTTCCTTTTCTGCCTTGGCCTGGGCGCGTAATGCGTTAGCGTTATCCCAGGCTTTTGCCGCGTACTGCCCGGCCAGAATGACCTGCTCCTGTGTCGCATCATTACCCAGAGACTGCTGAGCATTAAGCACGGCCTGCGCTCGCGATAACTCACCAACACTGCCAGCTGACAATTCGGCTTTCTGCTTCAGCTCATCCAGTTTTTGGTTAACCGACTCTTGAGCTTTTGCATATTTCTCAGCCTCTTTCTGTGCCGCAGACTTTCCGCCTTTTGCTTTGCTGCCAGTAGCAGCGCCGGTCGTTTTAATCTCGACCGGCTTTGTGTTAGCAGCATTCTGAGATGCTTTGGAAACAGCATCCAGATCGCCAACCAGCATGGCGGCTTTATTGCTCAGCCCGGCCAGGGCTTTGTTTTGCGCCTCCCAGCCATCAAGCCCAAGCCAGGACCATGTGCGCGCCCGGCGGTTAAACATCTCTGCTGTGCTGTTCAGATCAGAGATCTGAGCATCTGCGGAAATAGCTTTACCTGCCAATCTATCTAACGCTGCTGTTAATGAGTCGATTACCGTTACCATCCCTGAACTCGCGCCAGTAGCCTGGTTAACTGAGTCGATCATCGACAGGAATGAGTTAGTCAGTGCGTTATTGGCTTGAGCCAGAGTGCGAGGAAGTTTTTCGAACTCTGCATTTACTGAGCCTGTTTGTTTCTGGATGGCGTTCAGTGCGTCTTCGGCAGTCAGTTTCCCGTCCAGCATCAGCTGGCGAAGCTCTCCAACACTTACGCCCATCCCCGCGGCAATCTGACGCGCCAGTTCAGGCATTTGCTCGAGAATGGAGTTGAATTCATCAGCCCGGATTGTGCCAGAGGAGATCGACTGGCCGAACTGACGAAGAGCATTAGCCATTTCCTCGGTTGAAGATCCGCCGATGCGCCCGATTTTCTGAAGTGTCTCGGTGAGCTGAATAATCTGACCGTTCGTCGCTCCGGTATCGCGCAACGCCGTGCTGAGGGTTTCCCATAGCTTCGCCGTGTCCTGCAGCGAACCGCCCGTGGACGAACTGATACGCATCAGGCTCTGCATCGTCTGTGATGCCGCTGTAGCACTGCCTGTCAGCCTCTCAATGCGCGCGTTTAGCTGGCTCATGTTGTCAGCAGCAACGAGGAATGCCTTACCCCAGTCAACAACGAGTGAAGCGGCTATAGCCCCGGCGACGCGGTTGATATTCGTCTGCAGCTCATCCATCTTTTTGGCTGCGTTGGTGGCAGAGCTGCCTATGGAGTCGAGCGACTTATTGGCCTTTCCCTGTGCCTTGAGCAAGCCAGATACATCGGCCTCGATGTCGTAATAAATCTCGCCTGCTTTTTCAGACATCACTTTTCTCCGGGCATAAAAAAACCCACCGAGTGGTGGGTTAGTTATTCGTGTCGTTTATTGGCATCGTTCGGTGTAGGACGGCGGTGGAGGTGTATCTTTCGAGCTTAGAAAGTGATCACCAAGAGTGTAGTCGACACCTTTTGAGAACATCCCTTTCGATTTCATGTTCAGCTCAACGAAGAATGGATGGAAGCCTGCATAGGCACCGAAACTATTCTTTCCGTTAATCTCCCCGCAAACTACAGCAATGACACGGCCATCTTCAGCATCGGTCATTTTTGCAACTTTCACATTGCGGAACTGCGCGCTACCAGGATCCAGTAGATTGGCTGAAACTTCAGATTGCGCCAGCGAAATTGCCTTTTCCTCGCCCGGCTTGCAGCCAGCAAGAGCCAGCGGAATAGCCAAAGCCAAAAGTATTTTCTTCACTCTTATCCCCTGAGTTTTATTGTCGAGCCATATTACGCCCGGTCAGGCGATTACGGTACATCCATTATTAACTCAGGCGGATTTCTTTGATGATTTTTCGCGCTCAATCATTTCCTGCCAGCGGCGATCGTCATCGTCCATAACAGCGTCGTACTCCTCACGGGTGAAGCCTTTCTCGTCCGGGTATTTGGCATTCAGCATCATGGCAAACTCGGTCATGGTGAGATTTTCCGCCTCCTCCCTGCTGATCCCGAAGTGGTTTCGCGCTGCCATGATATACTCGGTGGCGTGAAACTCTGTCGTCGAGTCCTTCCCTTCGTGCTTCTGGAGTTTCCTTACCCGGGCACGGCCGATGATGCCGTGCATCATAAGTGACTGCGCAATGAGAATCAGGTTTTCAGGTGGCAGCACACCACGGCGCCATACGAACGTTCGCTTGCTGGCTTTAGCGATGTCATGCCATCCAACTAATTCAGCCACATCCTCATCGCAGCATGACTGAATGACATTGATAGCAGACAGTAGCGCCTCGCGCACAAATCCCGCAGATTTGGCAGCCTCGATCGCCCATCCCGGCAAATCAGCATCACCAAAGTAATGGGCATAGAACAACCGCTGATGCTCAGGTAACGATCTGTGAATGCTCCTGGCTTCGTCAATCAGCCTCGCAACATCATTATTGAACAGAGCATAGAACGCTCTGACGATATGCGCTGGCTCTCCTATACGCGACATATTGCGAAAGGACGGGCGAAAGAAATATTCGCGATCTCCTGCGCCTATAACGCACTCACCAATTTCTTTCAGGGGGGTCATAGAATTCTCCATAATCATTATCAAGGGCAGCGAACCACCCTTTGTAATGATTACGGTGCTGCAGTCACGGTAACAGCACAGGTATCGGTGAAATCACCGTCAGCCGTGGTCGCCGTAATTGTCGCCGTTCCTGCAGAAACAGCCGTCACCTGGCCGGTCGAACTGACGGTAGCGATGGAAGCTGCCGAGGTCGTCCAGGTGATCGCCTTGTTGGTTGCATCGTTTGGCTGTACTGCGCCGCTGAGTTGCTGCGTAGCGCCAACGACCAGAGAAGCAGTTGCAGGGGTAACTTCAACGCCAGTGACCGCGATAGAATCAGCGACCTCAAAGACAACAGTGTCAGCGTCGTATACCTTCCACTCTCCTGAGAAGGTGGCAATGTCGTTCGTGCCAAAGTCACCAGACCAAGAGGTTGTGTTGAAGTACCCCATGATGTAGGTGCCAGCATCTTCGCCAGCAAAATCAAATCTAACCCACAGAGTCGGCTGTCGACCGGCTTGCACTTCATCGAAGATGTATTTGCCCATTCTCCAGGCGCCAATTTCTGTGCTTTTGTCCCTCTTGCGAGCCTCGCCTTCACCAGAAATTGTAATGTCCATGTTATTGACCAGGTTCTCAACCAACCCCTTGGAATCATCAGCCTCGGAATTAATTGTGTTCATCGAATAATCGAGACCCTTGGTAGTCATAGCGCCGAGACGCTTCCATTCAGAAAGCGCTGGCACTGCGTCGGGGCAGCCATAGGCCATGCGTAGCACAGCTACTTTCCCGATCAGCTTGCCAAAATCATTAGCACAGCCTTGCATGTGTACCTCTCAAATAAAAAAGGCCGCCGGGTGGCAGCCTGATGGGTTGATGGTTGGGTTATTCGCCGTATACGCACATGAACTGCAGCCGGAAAAGCAGGCGGCCTTCTTCGGTCAGGACGGGAGCAGGCAGGTTACCGAGGTTTTGGATTAGCCCCAGGCACTCGTCGCCAATGTCGTTCTGTTCGACGTAATCGATAAGCTCCTGCGCCTTCTTTGCCGTAGCGCCTCGCTTATCCTTCGCCCCCACCACATCAACCATGACATAGTGGTCAGAACCGAGATCGTTACGGATATCGGTACCGCCATTTGGCCGAAACACGATGAAGGAGTCAGCAAGATTATTTGTGTCTTCGAACGCCAGCAACTGAACAATGCTGCCAGCTGTAAGTCCGGCATCGACGAAGAAGTTACGGACGCGCTCATACATGGCTGGCGTCATAATGAAAGCTCCTTGCGCATTACGGCATCAATCTGGCTGCGGGTGTCTTCAAAGCCTTTAGTGAGGAACTCTTTCTGCGCGATGGCGCGGCGGAAAGTTTGCGGCACATTCGGGTCGTGAACGAAAACAGCGTAATTCGCCGTGTATCCCACCCGTCCTGTCAGCCGAACGCCGTTGTTTATCAACTCCCGATACTGGCTATTCAACAGCGTTGAGGTGTCGATCGGCGTGTAAAGCGCGGCCTGGGAGCTACCGATTATCAGTGCTGACTGTAGTGCCCGGACAACCTTTCGCCCTTTCACGTCGTTGATGATGCGGTTGAGCCCGGCTTTCAACTGTCTGACGCCACGAACTTTGATGCCCATGGCTACACTCCCGTCAGGATGGCGAAATCGTCCGCCACCCGCTCAAACGTGTCGGCGTAACGGATAACCTGCCGCACCTCGTCAGCGCCAGCAGCAACCGGATCTGCTTCGGTAGACTCACCAATCAGCAGGTAATCACCGGCGTCGGCCAGCGCGTATTCGGTCCAGACCGTGTTCTTCACGACGATTTCGGAGCCCAGGTTGCCGATACGCTTTGACAGCCCGCCCTCATAATCGACCATGATGACGACCGGCGTAGCGTAGCCATTCAGCGGATCTCCATTTTCATCCCTGCCGCCTGCACCCTTGCGCCAGATAGTGGCTTTGGCAGTGTAGGACCAGTTCGCAGCTGATGACATCAGTTCTCCCTCCAGCGCAGCACCAACGCGCCCGTAGCGCGAATCTGTGGGCAGTTGATGAACCACTCACCGTCCGATTTGACGTAGCCGGTGGTCTCCCGCCCGGTATCGGTCAACACCCAGACGCGGGTGAATGAACGCGGCAGGCGGACGCTAACAGGTGTCCACGTCATCAGCAGCTCCCGACGACCATGAACAGGCCGACGCTGTTACCGACGCTGATCGGCAACTCACCGGTACAGCCGCTGGTATCGAGGCGGCCAAGTGAATCGCGCAGCCAGGTGATGCTGTCGTCGCCGTACTCAAACGAGCGTGACGCGCCAGACGGCGCACCCTGCGATTTGATTCGGCGCGCGCCGGACGACGTTGCCATCAGCGCGGCCGCGTACATCAGGATCAGCTTTGCGGTGCAGTCGTCATACCCGGCCCCATCGAGGCACGGGATGATTTTGTTTACCACGCAGAGGATCGGGTCCAGCAGCGCTCCCGGGATGGAGTAACCCAATTCACCGAGGAACGCCTGCACGTCTGCCGCCGTGATTGGGTCAGCCATGGTTATTTCGCCTTCTTCGATTTAGCGGAGGCTTCTGCCTGCTCTGCCTGCTCTGCCTGCTCTGCCTGCTCTGCCTGCTCTGCCTGCTCTGCCTGCTCTGCCTGCTCTGCCTGCTCTGCCTGCTCTGCCTGCTCTGCCTGCTCTGCCTGCTCTGCCTGCTCTGCCTGCTCTGCCTGCTCTGCCTGCTCTGCCTGCTCTGCCTGCTCTGCCTGCTCTGCCTGCTCTGCAGGATTATCGCCCGGCGTGGCAACTTCAAGCTTGCGATCACCACCGGATACGATTTCCACCAGGCCAGCGGCTTTCCACTTTTTCGCGGTGTCTTCGCTCACTTCCACCTTTGCACCAACCTCCAGTTTCTGGAGATTGGCACCGGAGAAAAGGTTATCGCTAATCACTTTGACCAGTGCCATATCTCACCCCTTAGCTGTGTGCGTAGATGACGCTTTTCTTGCTGTTGATGTCGGTCTTAACCATCAGGCCGGCAGCGCCCCAGGTGCGCCAGATGTAATCGCTGTTGTAGAACGGACGCGGATCGGCGACGGTGCCAAACGCCTGACCTACAATCGGAGCAATCACGCCAGCGGTCAGCGGAACAATCAGGATCTGGTTGCCAGTCAGCTGAGCATCTTCTTTAATCGCGGAAATGCCGGACAGCTTCAGAAGCTCCTGCAGGATGGTGTCAGACTGATAGTTGTCGCTGTAGTAGCGTTCCAGATTGGAGATGATGGCGCTCGACACATACCAGGTCTGCTCTGCGTACTGGTTGTTGGTCAGTTTGAGCGTATCGCGCAGCTTGATTGCCGCGTTATGGATGGCTTCCGCCGTAGCCGACGCGCTGGTGAAGTCGATATTCAGGCCGGTAGAGCCCAGATCCACCATCGCCACGCGCTCGTCGTTTTTCAGCCCCTTCCAGGTCTTCTCATCGAACTTGATGTAAGTCCCTTCCGCGTCACGGTAGCCGTTGTAGATGTAATCCACATACTGGCGGCGCACTTCGTTGGTGGACTCGAACTGGGCATCAGAGATGATGTCGAACGCATCCGGGTTGTTCAGTCGAGGCTCACGCCAGTGGAACTTGAAGCCGGTATCGTGCACCGGAACCATGGTGCCATCGTACTGGTACTGCACGGCATCCAGCGCGGCACCGATCTGACCGGACATGGAGGTGTGGGCCCACATGCGGCCGCCGGACTTGGCGTATTCGTACACGGTCTGGTTGATGCGCACCGAACGAGACAGCGGCATCAGGTCGTTGAACAGGGTGAACTCAGTGTTCGGCTGGAATTGACGCAGAACAGTCTGGTCAAACGCCTTATACAGATCCGCTGGGGAGCGCACCGCGTTAATGCCATTCAGGTGGTTAACCGCGTTGATGCGATCGGCCATCTCCTGCATGACGTTGATGCCCTGATGGTTCAGTGCCGCATCACGCTCCTGCGAAAGCATACCGAACTGGTACTGGTTCACGGCCAGGTTGCCGGTCTTTTCGCCCAGCGATTTAGAATAAACAAACATTCAGTGACTCCTTACTTAATCACTACGCGAATGAGGTCGCCAGCTACGGCGGTAATTGGGCGCTCTTCGTCGCAATAGCAGCGATCGGCTTCGCCAGTGGCCCACTTCTTGACCTGGCCGTTGGCGATAGAGAGAGCGTCGCCTTTTTTGTATGTCCCAGCCGCAGCGCGCACGTTCAGGAACATGCCCGGCAGCGGGTGAATGCCAACCAGCAGATCGTCTACCGCGAAGGTGTCATCCACCGTCTTGCAGCGCAGATAATCGTAATCCGCTGCGTAGATGATTGCCGTCTCGCTGCCGTCCACGGAGACTTTGAAAACGCCAGCATCGAAGAATCCCAGAGTGCCGGGCTTAACCGCGGTAGCGCGGCCTTCACGATTGAGGAGCGGATTAGGGAATACGCCACCGGCGTGGATTACGTGCTTTCCGTCTTTAGCCATTTTTTACTCCGGCATTTCGCTGACTGACTGGTTATTGGTTGCCTGGCGGAATGCACCATTCAGGCCGGTTGAGGTCTGGCACTGAGCGAACAGCTCTTTCAGCGGCTCGCCGTCCAGCGCATTTACTGCGACATCGGTCATGCCGAACTTGGCTTTCACCGCCGCACGCATGTTGCTTTTCTCGCCTTCAGCGTTGGCGTTGATCTGGCTATTCAGCGCAGTAACCTTCTCAGTAAGCACCTTGGCCCAGGCAGGCATCTCTTCGCTGTTGGCAGTCGGCTCTTTCTTTTTCGACTTGCCAGCATCATCGACGTCATCGCCGCCGTCTTTTTTGTCGTCAGAAGCAGACTTCTTCATCTGCTCGTTATAGGCATCCCAGACCTGATCGTCGGTCAGCCCCTCGGTTGTTACGCCTGCGGCATTGAGCGCGGCGATCATCTTCTGTTTCATCGGGTTTTGTTCTCCGTTGGTTTTGACTTCGTACTCAGTGGGTTTGCGCACGACTTCGATGGGCTCACCGACCAGCGTTACCGCGTTATCATCGATGAGGTATTTCTGCTGGAAGAGCTGCCGTCCCTCTTCGTAGATGAATTTGTCCGGCCAGACGGTCACCACATAGCGATAAACGTCACTGCCAGACGGCGCGCGGATAGACTCACGCAGCATCTGGTAGATTTCGTCGAATGAGGCGTCGGAGTTGTGGGTGAGAAAGAACTTCACCTTGTTCACAAGACCATCTTTGAGGCTGTTTGCCGCATCGATGAGGCTGGCAGTTTCGACCTTTCCTTCCTGCCCGTCGGCGTTCACGAACATGCCCACCCCCTCTTCCGGCGTCCCGGCACCCGGCTCGTCCAGCAGAATGGCGATGTGGTCGAACTGCATGTTGTGGGCGACCCAGGAGTGTTTCTTCCCCTTCGACTCACCAGCCTTTTGCTCTTTGTTCAGTAGCAGCCCGGTGGAGACGTGGATCGGATCGGCGTTATTGCCGGTGATCATGTCGTCGAGTCGCTGAATCAGTCGCTTGCCGTCAGGCTTGGCCTCTGCCACCGCCTTGTTGACGTAAACGTCCATCACCACCTTGTCGCTGGCTTTGCTGACGTTCTGCGCCCATGCCCCGGCGTAGTAATCATTCACCGCTTGCGGGTCGTTGGCGCTGACGTATTTGCCGTTCACCATCGGATGGCCGATCGGCATTAACTTACGCTCCATCGTCTGGTAGCTGTTGTTAATCTCCTCCGCCGGGTACAGGCCGCCATTCATCACGATGTCATCGACGATAGGAACCGCACCACGAATGACGTAGTGTTCCTGGCCGTTGATGGTGGTCGTTGAGATGTTGGAGGCGTTGATGGCGAGGGATTTAACGTGGATGCTGGATAGCTTCACGATTATTCCTCAGGTTTCTTGATCGCTTAATCAGCGGGCAGTAATTTGTTTAAGCCGAACACTTATGGAGGATTGCAATGGCTTTATTTAAGGTTACTTATCAGGTTAATGGGGATCCAACCTTCAGGGACGTCAATGTCAGTAGCGATAAAGAATTAACCACATTTGATGATGAGGTTATTCAGGCAGCGATGCGTGATTCTGTTCATTACACCCCGGCATCAAGCGCAACATCTATTAATGGACTGAGAGTGGTAATGGTTACGCCAATCAAGTAGTCCCCTTCCAAAGCTGGCGCTCTTTCGCCAGCTTATCAGCCAACCCTTCATTAAATATGCTTCCATCGTCATTGAGCAGCGCCGGAATCTGGCTGCAATAGCAGTTGTACCGGTTTCCGTTCTCGGCGTAGAAGTCCCGCACCTCTTCGGTGGTGTAGACTTTGCCGTGACGGCTGGCGTGCCAGGTGCGCGTCGTTGGCTTGAGCGCTGATAGCCACAGCAGACCAGTATTCAATCCCAGTCGGTCGGCGGCCCAGTCCGTTTCGTTCCACTGAGCCTGCCGAAGCGCGCCGACCTGCTCGGTCTGAGCAATCGACTTTGCCCGGCTCATTGACACGTCGAGGCGCTTACTGATGACGCTGGCCGTTTCACTCGGGTTAACCCCGCGCGCCACCGCATCGGTGATGATGCCTGTCAGGTCAGCCCGGGCGGCATCGCTGATCGCCTTCCAGTCGCTGAACGTCGTCAGCCTGGCGGAGGCGATCTGGTTTTGATAACCGGGACTGCTTAAAAGCTGCTGTAGCGTCGTCTGGCTGGCGTATACCTGCGACTGCTGCGAGAGGTTGTTAAACGCCTCCAACGTACCGCGCTGCGCCTCAGCGACGACGTAATCCATCGCCCACTGGTTGTTCTCGCCACCGTCCAGCAGGTAGTCATCCAGGATTCCCTGCACCGCCTCCAGCAGCTCCGCCAGTTCCTGGGGGGTCATATCGTAGATGAACTTCCCGGCGTTGACCTGGTAGAGCCTCTGATCCTCGCCGTTGACGTGGCACAGGAAGTGCCAGCTGTGGCTGTTGACCTCCCGCTTTCGCCCAGTTATGCGCTGGTCGAACAGGGCCTTAATGGCGCGCTTGATGCCGAGATAACGCTCTTCGATATCCCGGAACATCGCGGTGACCTGCTTTGCCGATCGCGTCGGGTCAATCTTGCTGCGCGGAACTACCGGCGTCCCCACCTTCGTCTTTTGCTCCGGCGTCATCGGAAAGAGGATCATCTGTCGTTACCTTTTTGCCAGGATCTGGAGGCTTAACATCTTCACGAGGCTCAAGCTCTCCGGCCTCTCGCACTTCGTTCTCGTCAACAGCAGGTGTGCCGTAGGCTTGCTGAGTATCCTTCGCGACTGCGGCCATTTCCTTCATGTTGGCAATCTTCTCTTTCTCGCTTGGAGCAAGAAGATCAGACCAGGTTAAAGTGATTTCGCCCGACTTCGGCGGCTCGATAACTTCCACTGTCCACAGGCGTTCGATGACTGCGCTGGCGCGGCCAGTCTGGAACCCGTTTCGGCGGCCATTGCAGCGCTTGGCAAAGTCGTTTTTGTCCTGATCTGATGCAAGCCTTCCTGTCTGCTGTCCAAACAGGATAGTGAATGGCATCTGAACTGAAGAGGAGAATTGGTTCGCTGACACTGTCCAAGTTGGGCCCGGGTCGGCAGCGGCGACAGAGAGGACTTTCGCCTCGCCGTCCTGGGTTACCAGCGCGGAATCTGTACCAGAGTTAAGCTTCTGGATGGCGGCGTTTAGTGCCTCAGCCAGCCCTGAATATCCGGCTTTCTTGGCATCCTCCATGATTTTTTCAATCTTGGTGTCTTTCGACATGTTAATGCCGAGCTGTCGGCTGGCATTTTTCAGGAATCCTTCAGCGCTGCCGCCGGAGGTTTTAGCCATGTCCAGCAGGTCGTTATAGCCTGCACGCAAGAAAGGGATGCCAGCCAGTGATGATTCATCCTCTGACCCCTCGCAAAACATGATGATACGTTCAGGGTGTATTTTGATGGAGCGCATCGGACCTACAATATTGCCGCTATCCCCGACGGGTTGCTCCTGGAAATAATAGAACTTCGGCATGGCGTAATCAGGAGACTTCTGATCTTGCTCTAACTCCCCCGGCTTAACCTGCGATTCCCATGCAGGAATCATCTTTACCAGCCCGCGCTCACGGGAATTACGCATTACGTCACGATTTACTGGCTCATACCATTCCCGACTGTCTGAAAACTGCAGGATGAGAGCGGAATAGTGCCCGACAAGATTCCGTCGATCGGCATCTTTCACCTTTGCCCAGTACTTCTTCATGAGCTTGGTGACTTTCTTTTCCCAGGGCGTGGTCTTTTTGGCCTTTTTGGTTTCGTCGCCATCCACGATTACCGGGCTATCAGACCAACATGCATCCAGGAGTTTATGAACCGCACCGAACGCAGCACCATTGCGCTCGTACATGTTATAGAAGTGGTCAAAGTCGAGACGCTCAGGGTAGCCAAATTCACACCACAGATGGTGCCGCTTGGTGTTACCTGATTTGTTGAAGCCAGCCGCATAAAGCTGACGTGATCTCGAGACCTCGTTGAGGCTGTTCACAATGAGCCCAGCGAGGACTTGCATTTCTGTATCGTTACTCACTGAGTTGTCCTTATGTGAAGAATATCGCCCCAGAACGGCGAGGAGAGTGCAGTACCCGGTAGCGGGTGGCGTCCCAGTCGTGGTCTTCCTGCTGGGTATCTACGTCATCAGGGTTTTTGCTGTCTCTGACCAACACAGGGATGCGGCTAATCCAGCCACGACAATGCTCGAAAACGTAAAATGCAGGCTTCTCAGGAACGCCGGATTCCAGCTTTTTGCCCTCAACGACTGCCTCAAGCATGTCAGCGAAAACCGAAGCCCCGTTTACTCGCGAGCCTGGCTTTTTATTGGCTTCAAGCCATTCCACACCCTGATTTTCCATTTTCTGTCCGATCGACAATTCATCGTCACCGGTATTGAAGATGGCGCTATCCGCCGGGCCGGGGATAACTTCCGAGCATATGCCCGGCATTATGTTCAGTTGCCCCTGAGTGACGCCATCGAGCTGGATCTCTTCCGGCTCGTCGACATCATCGCCTGTCAGCCGATTATCAATCCACGCCACGCCCTTAGCGACGTTGGTAGACGACATATTCAGGCCTTTGTTCAGCTCGTCAGGCGGACAGCCATACCACTCGCCAATCAGGATCAGAGACCCGGCAGGCGGGCAGAACTGGCGACCATCTGGCAGCTCAGCGGCAGTGCCATCAGCCTGTGCCCACCACAGGTTAGAGAACGGCTTCGACTCGCCCCAGTCATGAGAGCGGTCAACGGTCCAGCTATCCGGTATGCGGAACGGCTTAATGACGTGCAGGGACTCGTTCCACAGGTGGTCAAAGCGCCCGCCGCTGGTGACATCCCATGAGCCCTCTACCCATGCCTTACGGCGGTTCGGGTCTTTGATGGCCATCAGAGTCGCGATGTACTGCGGATCGAGATACGGGTTCTCTTTGAACGAGCCGTGAATCGCAACGCGGGTAAGCGTTACGTCCTCTTCGCGTTCGGTCTGCGGGTTGAACACCTTTTGCGTCTCGCGAATGATGGTGCCGCGCGGCGCAGGTTCGATGAAGCGCTTCTTAACCCAGGTATGGCCGATGCCAAACGGATTCGTCGTACTGAAGGTCTCCAGCGGGATCGGCTTGAGTAACGAGCCATCATCCCGCGGATAATTCTCAGGCCGGAACGAGGAGCGCCGGCAAGAGAACATCATCTCGTAGAACTCTCCAGACTGCTGCTTGGTCAGTTCGTTAAAGCCGATAAACGGGAACTCCTGACCGTGATAATCCCAGTAATCACCCTCTTCTTTGCCGAAGCGGAACAGCAGTTCCTCACCAGTGGGCCACACCCAGCGCAGTTCAGATGCTGACGCCAGATAGCGTGCGCCGTCGTTAAACAGGCGGTACATACGCTTTGACTGGGTGATGATGTCGGTGAGGTTTTTATACTCAGTATCGAATATCACCCCGCGCCAGAAAGATCCGTAACCAAGGCCGACAAGGCGACGAAAACGCGCTAATTGTGCGGCGGTCTTACCGGGCCCGCGAGTGCCCTCGTACAGGATTTCATTGCATGGACAGCTAAGGGACAGAGATTGTGATCCGGGAAGAGGTTTCCAGACGGCTTTGTAATTCATCCACCCAATACCTCACCCTGTTGTTTCTGAGCTGCCTTTTCCCATTCATCTGCGCTATCACAGAATGGAACTGGCATGATGTTGTGCGTTGCGGTGACCTTCTGCTCAACCTGCTCTTTAAATGCCTGCACACTGATATGCTTGCCGAGCAATTCAAGGTTCTTAACTTTATCCGGCCATTTAATCTTCTTCAGAAGACCCGCGGTGTCACCTTCCCCTGCCATCGTCATCACATCAAGACCGGACAGCGTGGTGCGCCATACCCTGGGCCACTGTGCCACCGGTTTTAGATCTCCTGATTCCGTCAGGATGTCGAGAACATCCATCTGGTCGATGTCGAATAAGCGCTTCAGCACATAATCAGCATCAATGTCGATTCGATCATTGCGCTCCGCTTTGAGTTCGGAGATTCTGGACTGGATACTAACTTTCGCTAAGTTTTGAGCGCCCTGTTCGTTCGCGGTCTTTTCGCTGTACCCCGCCCGAATAGCCGCTTGTGTAGCGTTTAAATCGATGAGGTACTCGCGACAAAACATTTCTTGTTTGTCGGTGAGTGCCATTATTTTACCTACAGAGGGATTTCAATGAGTCCAACTATCATTAATGCACTTGCTATCATCTTTGGTCTGGCTGGCTCATTACTGATGTTTATGAATGGCTATGTCCTAAAACCACACCCTTGGGGGATATTTCCTCCCGATAACTATCAAGAAATAGCGAGGCAGATTGATGATGAAAATAAACGTATTGTTCGGATGCAAAGATTAGGGATGTTGAGTCTTTCTGTTAGCTTTGCCTTGCAGGGCGTAGCCTTATTCATCTCATCATAATTTCTCATACACCACAGACTTAAAGTGGAACTGATTCGAACCATCTGGCAGGGAGTGAACCTACTCGCCATTTTAGGTAGTCAGGTTTATTAGGTAGATATAAGTTATAGAGTCTCTTTATCCCCTATAGGGCTTAACTACGATTTATCCGTTATAGCCATTACGATGGGTCTACCCATGGTGATGGCAATAAAAAACCGCCCGGAGGCGGTTGTATAAAAAGTCTGAAGCTTATTTTTTAAGTGCGGCCTCGATTGCATCCGCCAGCTTTCCAATGCGGTCCGAAGCCTGATCCAAGTTGCTATGCATAACTCCACCGGAGCTGGCAGTAGCTTTTACTATTTCAAGCGCTGCCTGAACAGCCAGTAAACGCTGCCTGTCTTCAGGTGATGGTCCATTACCAAAATACCCTTCTAACATAATGAGTCCTCATTAATTTAATGACGTTTTATTCCCATAACATCATGAGGGTATGGCCTTGGATTTCAAGTGGATATCACATCAAAATTTTATTGATGTGAAGCCCTCATAATTTCTATCTTCCTGATACTGGCCTTGTCGCTGTTGCACTGGCCCAGCGCCGACAGCAGGCTGACATTCAGATCCAGACTGGCCCCGTAGGTCAGCGGTTCAGGGATAGCGGGCTGTTGTGTCTCAGTTGTCAGGTTTGCCGGCAGCGGCACCACCGGAACCTTCACGTAAACTGTCCGCGTAGTCGTGCAACCGCTTAACGGCAGCAGCAGGCACAGGGCGATCAGCGCAACTATCGCCTGCAACAGCCACTCGGATGTCTTTCTGGGCACTCTGTGAGTCCAGTGCGATCTGATTCTTGGCATGCTGGTTGGCTTCCATGACGATGTTGTTTAGCCTGATGGTTTGCAGAACGTTTCCGGTCACAGCTTCGGATGCGTCAGCCCGGGAGGATTCTTTATCGCGCTCGCCTTTGTAGGCAATGGCACTGTCGCGGTAGTGATTAACCGCCCATGCCATCGATACGAGCAAGAGGATGATGACGGCGCAAATGATTGCAGTGAATCGACTCATAGAAGAATTACCCCTACGAACAGAAACCATCCCCACCCGTCATGTCCATTTGCAGCAATAAATCCAGCGGCCGCCATGCATATTGCTGAAGGCAGATATTTCATTTCTGGCCCCACTCACAGACTTCACGCTCAATCTCACGACGGGTGATGAGCCCTTTCCACTGCTTGCCACCGGCGTGCGTCCAGCGCTGCAGTTCTTTGCAGGCACCGGGCACATCACCGGAGTTGATTTTCTTTAGCAGCGTAGAGCTGGCGAAAGCTCCGGATCCGACGTTATAGGTGAAGGAGTAGAGTGCCGCCCGGGTAGCGTCTGGGATGCGCACCTTAATCAGCGGGTCGATGCCCGTCGCCACCTTTTGCAGGTCGGACTGCAGCAGCTTGTCACATTCCCGATCGGTGTAGCGGTGGCCGCGCCGAATGTCGCTGCCGGTGTGCCCATCACATACCGTCCATACGCCTACCACATCCTGATAGGCGTAATAGCGACGACCTTCAAGTCCACCGGCATTTCCCAACATGACAGCGGCGATCGCAATCGCACCGGAACCGGCAGTAATTGCACCGATAATTCGGCTGCGCAGTGTGGAAAACATAGCCATGCTATTGCTCCATAGGCTGAATAGCCGCGTCGATTTCCTGTGTGACTTTCACTGCTTCAGGAATATTTGATACGTCACCCCGCGCATAGGCTGTTTTTAGTATCTCGGTACGCTTACGATCTTCTTCAATAGCCGCTTTGTTTTTCCTGTCATTTGATCGGTAGGTCAGCCATGCGAATAACGCAGAGACCACTGCGCCGAACGCAAACAGCACATCCTGCAATGTCAGCATGGTCAGAAATCCTGTTATTGAAGACCAGAAATACGACCAAAAGCCGTTGCTTGTATTCATACGGTACATTCCACACCTCCGGCGTCAGGGGGTGCTGTGCGAGTCATAGGAATGCGCCTCATCCATCGAGGTAAGGGGTAAGGTGATTAGCTGTATGGATGGGCGCGAGTAAAAAAGGCGGGTTCTGGTCCGCCAAGATGAGGGTATTGCTTGAGCCGTAGCTCTTATGGTCCCAGGTAGGGGTATTGGTTCGCCTGGCTGGATTCGAACCAGCGATCATCCAATTATGAGTTGGGTGCTTTACCGCTTAGCTACAGGCAAATAAAAAGCCCCGCACGATGGCGAGGCTTGTTAATTCAGTCGACAACCAAAGCTATGGCGACGATATCAGATTTACATGAAATATATGCGTTTCAGTTCGGTTTTGCAAGACTTGAGTTAAAGTTTGTCGCCTTTTGTTGTGAACGTGATCGCGTTACTGAGATAAGAGAGTGGCTATCAAGCCGTGTAAAGCTGCTGCGCATTGCCAGCCAGTGCGGCAGATATGTTTCCGTAAAGGTGGATTTCGCCACGCCTATCAACTCGGCCAGTGCCTGATATTCATAAACGTCACGCCCAGCCAGCTCCTCTTTGACGTCCTGCGCCGCAAGCCAGATTAACGCCTTCAGCCTGTCCATCGTTTTCCCAGCCACCTTCTTCACGCCCAGTTGCGCCCTGAACTCACCCCAAGCCCATTGGGTAATCGCCAACTGGTTCTCCCAGCGTGTGTTCTCACTGTAGTTCCAGAGCAGCCACGCCTTCTGGTGCTCATCCAGCGACAGGACCGCGCGACGCCACGATGCGGTGGAGAACTCTACCGGCTGAACGAGAGGAATGTGCGACCCCTTAGCGCGTGACTGCTGCCCGGGGATCGGCGGATTGCTCGGATTAACCAGTTTCCCGTTAGCCGGGTTGATTACCTTCACGCGGGAACGGCTGCGCGGTGTGGCAGTGAACATAGCGTTTTCGGCAAAGGCGACCAGCTGGCCTTTAGTGGCGCCGCTCAGATCGGCAGTCGCAACGATCAGCTGCTCACGCACATACTGCAAATATTGAACGTTCATTAAGCGGCTTCCTTCTGAGGTTTTTTGGTCTGGCTGTGCTTTGCTACTGGCGGCTGTTTGGCGCGCATGACGCTTTCGGCCTGGTATCGGGCTATCTGATCGCGGGTCATTTCTGCCACCTTAGCGCTGCATCCAGATCAGCTTGAGGGATGGCAAGCAGCGTTTTCTTCTCGGCGGCAGTCAGGTTTCTCATGCCCATGAAGACAACCCCATGAGGAGTGCGTACGGCCTGAACATGCTTGTGCCGGTACGTGTTGATAATTGCCAGTGCGTTTACCGGATCTCTCATGCTGCCTCCTGCTGTTTCAGTTCTTTGAGTTTTGCGCGGTACTCATCTCGGATCCGGATGTAGTCGTCGCGTTTCCATTTCGTTAATTCGTGCGGCCCCATCAGGGCATCAAAGCGGGACTTGCCAATCTTGGCGATAAGCGCTGGCTGATAGGCGATCAGGTTGCCTGAAAGGTGGTTATTACAGGGGGCGCACTGGCGATGACAGTTGTCTTCATTGAAGCGAAGCTCTGGGTTAGCTCCAGTCGTGCGGAAGTGGCCGGCATGATACTGGCCGTAATGATAACGACCGCAGCTGATACATGGCTGATGCCGATCCCGGTACCGGATAAACTCGTTGAACGCTTGCTGCGCCTGCTTTGCGAAGTAACTCAGCGGCTTAACATCAAGGCGTTTTTTAGCCTTGCGATCCCGACTCTCTTTCTCGGCCTGATGCTTCTCCCTGATGCGCTTAGCCTCTGCCTTAACTTTCTCCTTGGCTCGAAGCTCCAGCGCATAGATAGCGCCATGAGCCGGGCAGCACCAACGGATATTGTCGTATTGCGGGATAAACTTCTCTCCGCATACTTTGCACTTGCGGCGGGATGGTTTACGCATGACCTCTCCTTGCTGCCAAGCGCAGCCATTTCTGATCGACGAGACGAGCGGTGTAGCCCTTGAGGGTTGGGATTTCTGATGGCTTGAGATCCGGCTTGCGCTTGCGGCGCGTCCGGACCCGGTAGATTTCGTTGGTGATGATGCGAGCGAGAGGACTAGCCACGGGCACCTCCGAAGCGGGAAGCCCATTCCATAGCCAGGCGTGATTCATCGCCCCAGCGGACGTTACGCTCAGCACCAAAGGCGTGAATCAGCTCGATGAGGTCACGCATCTGGCCGACGGTCATCTTGCTGGTTGACTGGCCCAGTACCACGAAGCCATCACCGGAAAGGTTCGGCACGACTTCCTGCTTAACCAGCGCGGCGGTGAAAATATGTTTCCAATTCTCAGAGGAGAGTTTGCGGCCATGCCATTCAACCTGGCTGCTGATGTCGCTCAGGCAGCACCAAAGCTTCGCGTTCTGGTCGATGGAGCGGGTCATCTCTTTTATCTCGATGACGACCGGCCGCTTCTCGTCGAGCTGCAGCTGGTTAATCGCGTTGATGGCATTGGCGCGGATATTGGTGTTACGGAGGAGGAATTGCTGTTTCATACGGCCTCCCCACAGGAAACCGCAGAATGCAGAAAATCGCCGGTGCATTTCTGCATCGGTGAAAGGGTATTGGTGTACTCGATGTGTGTCGTCATATCGTCCCCAATATGACGCGCCTGCACCGCCGGTCGTTCACTCCGGCGGCACAGTAATTATACCACTACTTTTGAGAATTGATTATCAACTTTCAGCGCAGTTGAATGCTTCGCTTACCCAGTGTATGGATTCTTCCAGTCTTCACTCGTTGCCAGTTTTTCAATCGCCAGAAGGATAGCCAGATTGCTTTCGTCGGCTTGCTCCATAATCTTCCAGTGCAGAATCTTCAACTGGTGCACGAGTTGATCCCTGTTCGTTTCCGCTCCGTTAGTCGCCAGCATAAGGCAGCACTCGCCAACAATCCGGCATGCCTCGTTGTAGAGCTCTTCGGATAATTTTTCGTACTCAGACATAAAACATCCCTCCCGGTCTGAGAGGGATTATATATCACTTGCCGTCATGCTGCGGTGCTGCTGCAATCATTGCAGCCCAGCACCACTTTGCCCGGTGCGCCGCCTGCTCGCAGCCACTCATAGCCTCGAATGCTTCCCAGGCTTCTGGGTCGCGGAACTCTTCGCGTAGCTCTGCCTCGAAACCAGCAATGACCATGCCCTCTGTCGGTTCTATCGGCACAGCCACCCACCCATCAGGCACGGCCTGCTGCATGATTTTCTCGTACTCAGCAACCTGCGGGTCTACTGGATGCGATAAGTCGCGGTGAGTACCCTGAAGCATGGCGGCGCGGCGATGTTGTAGCTCGGCCAGCGCTAGCATTACATCATCAATGACAGGCAGCTCCATTTCATACAATTCAAGAGAATCCCTAGCGACACGGATCAGTGCGCTCAGGCGCCCTTCCGTGAGCGGGCCGTTGGCTGGGTGAGTGGATGGGTCTTTGGTGAAAGTGTTCATAGCCCGCGTTCCTTTCTGGTTTGTGCCGCGATGGCTGCTGAAACGCCATCTGGAGTTAACTCAACGCTGTAGTGTAGGCCTGGGTTTTTGTTGCGATTAGGGTATCGCCAATCAACCAGCCCTTCGCGAAACAACACCGGAAGAGACGGGCAATTCACCCGATGGGGGACTTTATCCTGTTCCCCCTTTTTCATGTCGCCGCGCATAAAGTATCTTGTCCCGGATTTAATTCTGCGAAGCGTATAAATCTGAGCATCCGTTAATCTGATTTGCCGTGACATATCCCTACTCCCCCACCTTAGTGATGATTCCTGCGGATACCAGGTCTGCGGTCTTGGCATCCTGCTGGCGGCAGTCGCATTCAATTTCAATCGGTTCGCCCCAAGGTTGCGTCCCGCCACTATCCATCATGCCTGTGTCGTTGCATTTCGGGCATGGCATATATTGGATTCCATTCAGGCAGCGCTCATAAGTTGCTGTGGCAGGGTCTCTCGTGTCTTTATCTGGAAGCCTGATAAACCCCATCTCCACGCCATTCAAAATGAACTGACGACGCTCTTCGGATTCATCGGCCAGCGCCGCGCACTTGGCTTGCAGTTCGGCCACCACTTCCTGATGGTCTTTGTACTTAACGTATGAGCCGGTGATGTCATCACCCTTGGTGTTTAGCCATGCGTCATTGCAATTCACTGCGTAGGTTCTGATGCTCATGCTGATGCTCTCCCGCCCCTGACAGAAGCCAGGCACTGATTGAATAGGTTGTTAAGAGGGTTGGCTGTGTCACGGTTGGGCTGCTTTGGAATCCGCTTCGGTGCAGTTGCGGGCCGGTCTTCCGGGCGGATAACGAAGTAGCGGTATCGCTTCTCAAAGCCTTCACGACGCAGAGTTTTACCCGGGTAAGCTCGGTTAGCGCCGAAGCTATCGCCCCTTTCTGGATGGATGTGTCGCGACGGATGTCAGACATGTAGCAGCCAGGATGTTTGGTTACGTACTGGATGATTTCAGCGATTTGGTTGGGGCTTTTCATGATTTCCGCTCCTCAAAACGCCCTTCCCATGTCAACCACACGCAGCGGTGCACGAAGGGAATGAATGCTGAAAAGAATTCTGACCACTGGTCATCACGAAAGCCGGTTGCCTGATCGACCATCAACTCCACTGGTCTTAACCGCTTTGGTGGTCGCTGTACTTCAAACATTCGCTCGAAGTTAGATACCAGATCCTCTTCTTCGAGGCACCTCTCCAGCACCACAGAGAACAACGGCTCCGTAGCCATGGTGTGCAGCACCTCATCTGGCAGGCGATTACTCATGGTGAAACCCTCCCATACACCGCCAGAACGCGGCGCATAGCCGGACTCTTGCGGCACTCCTGGAATATCGTGTTGATGCCGTCGCGGCTGATCGGCTGGCCTTCATCGTCTTCCGCATAGACGTAGGTATTGCATCTCCACGCTTTCTGCTTCAGCACAATCTCGCCGTTTTCGCGCATCTTGTTTGAGGCCTGATCGACCTGTTTACGGGTCACGCCTAAAGCCCTGACCACGTCAGCGGCGTTGAATGAACCGTGAGTGTCGAGATACCACTCGATTGCTTCTCTTCCGGTCATGCGGCCCCCTTCGAACGGTATGAATCCCAGGTGAAAGACAATGTGCAGCCGCCGCCGTCGCTCATACGGTCAATGACTCGCTCACCGATAAACGCAGCCAGCTCGTCTTTGGTCTGGTTGCTGATCAGGATGGTTGGCTTCATCCGCTCGTACCGGGTGTTGATGATTTCGAACATGATCAACTTCTCCGCATCACTGCCGAACTGGACGCCTACCTCGTCGATTATCAGCAGGTCAGGCCTGGTGAAGTAGCGGATCACATCGTCCTCAGTGCGGCTAGAGCCCTTCGACCAGGTTGATTTGTACTCACGTGCGATTTTCAGTGCGGTTGTGAACACAGCTGAGCTTTGGTGCTCGGTGATCGCATGACGGGCGATAGCCAGAGCGAGGTGGTTTTTGCCGGTTCCGGGCTTGCCACACATCACCAGACCGCCACCCTTCTGCAGGCGCTCAGGCCAGCGGCTGGCGTATGCCTGGCAGACCTTCAGCGCGCGTTTTGCATCGTCATTCACCGGCTCGTAGTTCTCCAGTGAGCAGGATTCGAATCGGGCTGGGATGTTCAGACCATCCAGAAGCAGGCTGATATTTCTCTTACGGGCAGCTTCGTCGATGCGAATTTTTTCACCCTGCAGTCGGATCAGTTCATCGCTCAGGCAGCCTGGGCAAATACTTGGCCGAGGGGGGATCTTGATTACTGAGTTCACGTAAATTCTGGTTCTGCATTCAAACTGCCCATGCTTCTCACAGTTTTCAGTGCTGATTGAAACCTCGGTATCCTCGATGACAACTGGCGGCTTGCTCAGTTCTTCAAGGAGCTTTTCAAGTTGAGTGATTTTTTCATCCAGCGTCATGATCAGTCCCTCGCCCATTCTGGAATTTCAGTGGTGCCGTAGTCTTTCCCGGCAAAATTCTCGGTAACGCGAGACTGCTGCCGCGGTTGCTGTTTAGCTGATTTAGGTTCAAACAAGCCTTGCCAGCCATTGGCGATACTCTGGTTGATAATCTCTTCTGGCAGGTGACCACTTAGCCGGCAGCGATCGAGAAGATTTATCGCTTGGGTAACTGTCTGCTGGGATTTGATTGGCTTTTTCAGGTCACGACGATAGGACACCCAAGCTGCCCAGACTGAAGCTGATAACCACTCTGGCAATTCGGCATTGTTCGGGTCGAATGAAACTGACTTGGGTGACTTATTTGTTTTATTACTATTGTCTTTCTTTTCTTTTGTATGTTTGTCTTTTGTGTTTGCCTGATTCGGGTAAGTGTCGTTACCTGATTCGGGTAATCTTTTATTACCTGATTCGGGTAAACTTACCTCTTTCGGGTAAGCGTCTTTTTCCTTACCTTTTTGGGGTGATGTAGACCACTCTCCAATCACCTTGTTAATGCCTACTGCACGACCGGTCTGGATGAAAATCCCGCGCTTAACTAAGGCGCTTTTGGCCGCTGAACATTTATGGGGAAGAATTCCAGTGAGGCCTGAAATTTGCTCATTGCTGACCCAGTCAGACTTTTTGTTAAAGCCGTATGTTTTGCGCATTACAGCCATGAAGACCAGGAGTTGATGCTGAGAAAGCCCCGCCAGCATGACGGCCTCCAGAAGCTCATTGGCGATGCGCGTAAACCCATCCTCGAGATCTGCCACGCGCGGCTCCGTTAGTGCCACGACAGGCACAGGGAAGTTGAATATTTCAGCGGTGTTCATTTATCCCCCAATGCTCAAAATATTGAGCTTCAACTGATTTAACGAGAACCACTGAGCCATCAGGATTTATGAAGATGGAGCTATTGCTCCTGCTAATAAGGTCCTTCGCGTACGAAATTCCGGCACGAAGGAGGAAGTTTTTAACTGCTGGCGTGTGCCCGATAATCCCTCCCAATCCCAGCTCGTACAGTTCATCTGTAAGGTTTATTTCTCTTTCATTAGAAAAAGAGATAAAGGCGTCGTATACAGCCAGATCCGCCACATCTCGATTTCTCTCTGGCCCAATGATTGAATTCAACTCATCGATCGCATCTTCCAACTCATTTTGTGAGAACTTGAAAAACTCCCTGCTTTGGCTGATTCGCTCAGCAGAAAATGCCTCGTGAGCCAGTTTTTCATCTTTGGCTGGGTTTTTTGAATGGAATGCCGCAACGACTGAGAAAGGCGTAGGAACTCCAGTAGTTGAAGAAATTTCCTTCGCCCTCTGCTCAGGGGAGGTAGTGGTCATGCCTATTTTGTAAACTCCAGGCATAGACTCGTTTTTCAGGATGTAGATAAATCCATTCTCACGATATCCATCAGGCACTTTCATTTCCGTAAGCACCTGGTATTCACTATCATTGTTTGTCATACTTACTCCCGTTACTTGGCGTAACACAGTGTTGAGAAGGCCTTTGAAGTTACCGCTTCAAGGGCTTTTTCTTTTTCTGGGCCTCTCATACAACCCCCATCATCATTTGCACCATCTCCATCAGCGGCCCGGTTAAGCCAGGGTCGACGCGGTACATCTCGACGATCGACTCGCTCAACTCTTTCAGCTTCTGGTGTCGCGGCGCGTTCATGGCTATGGCTATCTTCGCTTCACTGGTTTCCTTCTCCAGTCGTGCCAGGCGAGCCATCAGGCTGTCTTCCGGCATCAGCTTCTCTCGATGCTCCAGTGGCAGAACGGCCATGATTGCCGGTGTCAGCTGGCGCACGTTCGCGCGGTACTGTTCAGAGTCGAACCGGTTATCCAGGAAGCGGAACAGCTTCTGGCGCTGCCTGCTGACATCCTCCGGAAAGGTGATATCCACCCCGCCCTGCTCCCGGTACTCATTGACGATCAGCATCGTCACCACGTCCTGACCCTGAACTGCTGCCCATGAGCGAATCGCATTGCGGATCGCGTCGTGGTTATCTTCTTGTTTTTGCTGAGCGCGATTTATCATCACGCCGGGCGAAAATCCGATATTCTGTTGATAAGTAAGTGATTGCATGTGCAGTCTCCTTAATTGAATTAGTTAGTGCGCATCGTTGAATGCTTTGTTTTTTCTCCACAAAGGCGGAGAGAAGATCAGCAATGTTAAAGAGCGGTGGTGCTTACATTCCGGTCGGGTGTGGGAATAGAGCTGGAAGGTCAGGCCTGAATTCATGAGCAGCCACCTTCCCATCAACTGCATTAACCAGGTCAGGCACGAAAGCAGGTGAAATGCGTTTCTTGCCGTTCAGCCAGTCACAAATCGTTGACTGGGCCTTGCCACAACGACGGGCCAGTTCTTTTTGACTGCCAGCAATGGCAATCGCTTTTTCTACTGCGGAGTTCTTCTCTACTGTTGGGGTCTTCATAATCACCTCAGCTATCAGTTTAAAGCGATTATGGATATCACTTTAGCGAATGTCAATCGCATAGGCGATTTTTTGCTAAATAATCGCTTGAGCGATAGGATTAAAGGGGTCATTTACAGAGGTGAATATGGGATTCTCAGAGCGCCTGTCGCAGGCGATGAAACTTGCTGGTTACACTCAAGGCCGTTTAGCCAAAGATGTCGGCATGGCTCAGTCCAGCGTCAATAAGTTGCTTAAAGATGCCAATGGTTCTCGCAAGACTGTTGAGATCGCCTCTGTGCTCGGCGTTCGGCCGGAATGGCTGTCGACTGGTGAGGGAGAGATGGATGCCGGTAGCCTGCGTGAGCCTAATGCGCTATACCAGGTAAAAGCATCTAAGAATGGGATCTACCGCGTGGATGTACTCGACGTAAAAGCCAGCGCTGGCCCTGGCTCACTTGTGACCAGTGATTTCATTGAGACGATTAGGGCTATCGAATACACCACGGAACAGGCAAGAGTTCTTTTCGGCAATCGACCAGCTCACCATGTAAAAGTAATTACCGTTAACGGCGACAGCATGGATGGCACGATAAGCCCCGGAGACCAGATCTTCGTTGATACTGGCATTACGCATTTTGATGGGGATGGTGTTTACGTCTTTGTGTTCGGAAAAACTCTGCACGTTAAGCGCCTGCAGATGCAGCGTGACCGTCTGGCTGTCATCTCAGATAACCCGATTTATGAGAAATGGTACGTTGAGCCCGGAGACGAAGACACGTTCTACGTTATGGCTAAAGTTCTGATCAGGCAGTCAATCGACTACAGACGATTCGCATAGCCCGGCATCCGGGCTAGCACCTCCAACCTTCTCGAATCAACTTTTCACGGATATCTTCAATCCGATCATGTTCCTTTCTTTTTTTCAGGATGACTGACAGCTGAGAGAATCCATAATGTGAAGGCGGGTAAAAATCACTGGGATATTTGCTCCCCGTTAACGACTCATATTCCTCAGCCCTTTTGTCATGAGCATGCCGCAAAGCCGGGAAAGCCAACTCTGATAGCGCAATCATCTGCTCGCATAAATGCTCTGCCCTGGCAAGGTTATCTCCCTCACCCCTCAGCTTGTAAAACTTCTTAATATCCTCCTGAAGACCGAAATGAACCTGAACGATCTGTTCAGGGCTTAACCATCGCAGTTTATCAACCCACTCTTTATGGTCCACGCACATCTCCCACCAAAAAAATCAGCATACCACGTAAATTAATTCCAATAAAAATCGCTTTACCAATCAATTAATTATCGCTTTATCTATGAATAATATCGTTTTGGCGATTGACTCCAATAATCGCTTTAGCTATTGTTAGCCCATCGAAACGAAATATCGACTGCGGCACAGGAAGTTCAGCCGCGCCAGACATGCAGTCAGGCTGCTTTTTAACATTGATGGGGTAATTTCTCCCGCCCTTGTGGGAGGCCAAAGGAAGTTGCTTTGGGATTGGATGAATGAGCAGGCTGATGCTCGACCGATGTATTAACAGCGCTCATGGCAAGTCGTAACCAACCGGCGCCTCAAGACAGTGTCACTGGTGGTGCGGGCGCTCCAACCAGTAAGCCGGAGATCAGCACCGGCCATCCAATCACCAAAGCAACCACTGGAGGACGTATGACCAATTTAATCGCAAGCAACAGCGTTACACGGCGTTATCTGAAACGTGGTGAGCTGATGGCTAAGCGTCGCGCTGAGGCTTCTCAGAACGCGGCACAGGAAAGAAAACAGGATATGTCACGAGTAGACCGCGCCACTTCGCTCGGCAGTCTGCGCGATACGAACACCGGCGGCGCAAGTTGCTTACCTGAAGTAGCAATCTTCGCAGCTGGTCATCGCAATTCAAAGCAAGTTACAGCGCGTTAATCAGCGGGTCGAGTGGCCTGCGGTGAATAAACAAAGGGGTGATGGTATGTCTTCAACACGATTAACAAATGCTTTCCGGGAGCGCATTGCAAAGAACGCGCTAATCAAATCAGGCGTTATTGCAGAGCTTGAGGACCTTCAGGTTAAGCGGCAAGAAATTGCCCGTGACGCGAGGGTCTTCGCGTTCGGCGGAAAAGAGAAAGCTGAAAAGCTTGATCGGCTCTACGAGAAGTTCGAGCGGCTCGAAAAGGAGCTAACTGAATCAGGAGTTTCAATGTATAGCTCCGATGGCAAGAGCCAGAACATTTTTATCTCCATCGGTGGAAGACGGCTTGGGTGGTGCTCATATGGCGATGACAGCGAGGGTTCAGGCATCCAGCTTCTTACTCCAACTCGAGATCGCTGCATGTTTGCGGCTGACCACGAGATTGCTACGCGGTTCGATGAAGTTTTCGCGGCGGAGTCAAAACTGGAAGCTCGCAAAAGAGACATCGAAAGCACGGTATGGGCTGCGCTGAACTCGGTAACCACCATTAAACGACTGATCGAGGTATGGCCTGAAAGCAAAGAGCTTATCCCTGACGATTTGGATGTCGCTAAGCAAACACTCCCGGCGCTTAAGGTTGAAGACCTAAACCGCATGATCGGACTTCCAACAGAACAGGCTGCATAACGCGGTCTTTTAGCGGGTAACTACAGAGGGTAAGGGTATGGAGGGAGGCAATCAGTTTCGCTGCACCGGGAAGTGGAATGACGAACCGTTTGACCGGGTGATAGAGGCTGAGGATGAAGGTGATGCCCGAGACCACTGGATGTATTGGGCGTGGGTTGCTGGAGCATCCCTGCAAAATTTGGAAGTAACTGAAGCCGCCTAATCAGCGGCTTTTTTCATACCTCATACCCTGACCCATTCACTGAGTGGATCACGTTATGAGACGGCGGCCATCCACCGCTAACCCTTTAGTGCGTGTCAACGACGCGTCTGCACTAGTTCAGCAGCCCAACGGGCGGAGAGAGTATGAGCACTGGAATCGGAAAGCATCAGTACAGTACCAACCATCGCAATGTCTACCATCCTGACCTGGCTATTTGCCCGTATTGCGGATTCGACAGCTGCGAGGCTGACCACTGCGATGTGGGGATCGGGATGGTTCAGTGCGGGCCTTACTACTGTCCTCAGTGTTGGGCGTCTGAAATTAGCAGCCTTGATAATCGCGAGTTAACGCCGCGAGAGGAAGAAACGGGATGGTTCCAGCCGGGCAGCCCGGTTAGTGATGTCGCCAACACGGTTAACGGCCAGTTGGTTGACCACAAGGAAGCCAAGCAGGCTTATGACATCGGCTTACTCGATGTGAAGAAATCAGATCGGGAGGCCTCATGACAGTCACCCATAACGGCAAGCAGTATACCGTAACCGAGTTAAACGATAACGAGTGGAAACTCTCATCGGTCGAGAAGCCGCGCGAGACCATAACCCTGAACCGTCAGCAGATGGCGTTTGCCGGGTTACTTGAGCAGGTGGAGGGGAAGTCATGATCGGCTCTCACTATGGAACTACCCCAATCATTCGCCAGTGTGTTGAGCCTGGCATGATGGCGCTGCATGAAGGCCGAACCTACCGCGTTTCAGCTGTCATTCACGAACGAAAATGGGTGTATCTGCATATTGGTGCAGAAGTAATCCGGGTTAACGACCGCGTTATCGACGTTCTGCTCGACGGCACCGGTCAGCCAATTCAGCACTGAGGAGAAGAACATGGAGTTAGTTCAGTTTATTAAGCGAGTCGGAGAGTATTACGACGACTGCACCCTGGGGTTCCCTGAAATCATTGAAATGAAAAATGAGTCAGGGCTGGAGAAGCAAGAGGACACGATTCACGGGATGCCATACGTTCTGGTTGAGCAACATAGCTCATATCCGTGCGAAGACTGCTATTACGGCTATCTGTTCTTCCCGCTCAAGAAGCGCAAATACATTCGCGTCCCGTTCAACATGTAATCCCCCACCCCATTTCACATCTGGCAGCCAATCGGTGCCGGGTGAAGCTTACGCAAATTTAAGGAGATCCCCATGAGTGAAGTAACGGATTTAGTCGTCATCGAGAAGTCGAACGCGATGGCAGTTTTTACCACCAAGGAGCAACTCGACCCGCTTCTTGAGCAAATCGAGAAAGAAGCCCGCAGCCTGGTGCCGGACCTGACCACGAAGAAAGGTCGTGACGCCATCGCATCCATGGCCCACAAGGTCGCCCGCTCGAAAACTTACATCGACAACGCCGGTAAAGACCTCGTTGCCGAACTCAAGGCGTTGCCGAAGCAGATCGACGAGAGCCGCCGCATTGTTCGTGAACGACTCGATGCACTGAAAGACGAAGTGCGCCGCCCGCTGACTGAGTGGGAGGCCGAGCAGGAGCGCATAGCAGCTGAGAAGGCAGCCGAAGAAGAACGACTTCGCATTGAAGCAGAAGAAAAGGCGGCACTTGAAGCACTGAAAAAGCAGGTAGAAGCCGATCATGAAATGGCTCTACTCCTGAACGACAAGTTTGACCGTGAAGCGGCAGAGAAGAAAGCCGAGGCGGAACGCCAGCGAGTTGCTCACGAAGAAGAGTTAAAGCGCCAGGCAGCGGAACAAGCTAAGCGCGAAGCGGAAGAGAAAGCAGAGCGTGAACGCGCCGATGCTGCCCGTCGCGAAGCTGAATTAAAGCTCAAAGCGGAGCAAGCGGAACGTGACCGTGTGGCCGCCGAGCAGAAGGCAGAAGCAGATAAGAAGGCGGCGCTTGAGCAGGCTGAACGTGAAAAGCAGGAAGCTATTGCCGCCGAGCAGCGTAAGGCACAGGAAGAAGCAGATCGCATTAAGCGTGAGGCCGAGCAGAAAGAAGCGGCTCGTCTGGCGGAAGAGAAGCGCATCGCTGATGAACTGGCAGCGCGTCAGGCTGATGTCAACCACCGCAAAACAGTCGGCACCGCCATCGTCAACGCGCTGACCGCACATACCAGCCTCACCCGCGAGCAGGCGATTGAAGTCCTTTCCGTGATGAAAGACGACCTGATCCCCCGCGTCGAAATTAATTATTGAGGTAACCCATGAACATCACATGCGAGTGCGCAGAGATGCGCACGTCTGTAGGTCAGCACAACACCATCAGGCTTGAGCTTGAAGGCGTGACGCTGGCTGGCACCATCGACACCAGAGAGGTGCTTAACCAGCTGGATGGCGCTGTCATCATCGAATGGCTGGCTGAGCAGGGATATACCGTCCTTCACCAGGAGCGTGCAGCATGAGTGCTATGGAACGCAGGGATGACGATGCTTTCGTCAGGCTGATGCGTGACGTGATCCCCGATACGCCGGATGAAGATGACGAGCCGGTTAACCTGGCTGCAGAACGCCAGAACCCGGTGATCAGTTGGGCAGAATTTGCAGGAGATTTCACATGACAGAGAAGAAGGTTTACGCCGCAATAAGTGGCGTTGCTTCCGCCCTTGCTGAGCAGGGGATCCGGAAGGAGAAAAAACAAGGCAGCCAGGTCAATTACGCGTTTCGTGGTATCGACGACATTTACAACGCGCTGGCCCCGGAGTTGGTAAAAAACAAACTCCTGATCCTACCCCGCTACACCGAACGCACCAGCGTCGAGCGAACCAGCAAAAATGGCGGTGCGCTGTTCTACATCACGGTTCGTGGCGACTTCGATTTCGTCAGCACCGAGGACGGCAGCATCCACACCGTCACCACCTATGGTGAAGCGATGGATAGCGGCGACAAGGCCACAAACAAGGCCATGTCGATAGCATACAAATACGCGGCGTTTCAGGCGTTTTGCATCCCAACCGAGGAAACTGCAATCGACGCGGATGCCGAAACCCATCAGGTGCAACCGGCAGATGCCGATCAAATTCTCGCTGAATTTACTCAGTACGCCAGTACTGAAAACGACAGCAAAAAATTGCAGGCGCAATACGCCACCACATGGTCACGACTTAATGGGTTTGCTGACCATCAGGCGAAATGCAAAGACGTAACCGGCATCCGACTTAAAGAACTAAAACAGGCGGCATAAATGGCAAGCAAAGGTATCAACAAAGTAATTCTGGTTGGCAACCTCGGGCAGGATCCTGAGGTTCGTTATCTGCCCAGCGGTGGAGCAGTAGCCAACATCACCCTGGCGACTTCTGAATCGTGGCGAGATAAGGCGACAGGTGAGCAGAAAGAGCAGACCGAATGGCATCGCGTGGTGCTGTTCGGCAAGTTAGCAGAAGTGGCTGGCGAATATCTCCGCAAGGGCTCGCAGGTTTATATCGAAGGCCAGCTACGCACCCGTAAATGGACGGATCAGTCAGGCACAGAGAAGTACACCACGGAGGTGCTGGTCAACGTCGGCGGGGTAATGCAGATGCTCGGTGGACGACAGGCAGGCGCACTGGCGGGAAGTGGTCAGCAGCAATCAGGCAACTCTTCCGGTAACGGTCAACCTCGTCAGCAACAACGCTCGGCCCCCGCTCAATCAAATGAGCCTCCAATGGATTTTGACGACGATATCCCATTTTAAGGAAAGATATGAACCACTTAATGATTGACCTCGAAACTATGGGTAACGGGCCATATGCGCCGATCATCTCCATTGGCGCTGTATTCTTCGATCCGAATACCGGGGCCACTGGCGATGACTTCCAGGTAAACGTATCGCTTGAGTCATCAATGAGGTTCCGTGCCCGACCTGATGCCTCAACAATTCTGTGGTGGATGGAGCAAGGCGAAGCCGCCCGAAAGGCGTTAACCAGTGACACCGAAGAGCTTTCCACCGCTCTGGGTTGGCTATCTGATTTCATCGCCAAGCACTCAAAGCCGCGATTCGTTCAGGTGTGGGGCAACGGCGCATCGTTCGACTGCGTCATTCTCCGCAATAGCTATGCACTGACCGGGCAGGAAGCGCCATGGCAATGGTGGAATGACCGCGATGTGCGCACCGTAGTCGAGATGGGTAAAGCGATCGGCTTCGACCCTAAGCGCGATATGCCATTCGAAGGCACCCGCCACAGCGCGCTAGATGATGCCATTCATCAGGCCAAGTATGTCTCTGCTATTTGGCAGAAGTTAGTCAAATAACCCTCCGTTAAGGAACACCAAATGTCACAACCTCCTCAAGGGGCGGGTTACTTTCGCGCGCCCAAAAAACTGGAATCGAAGGATGAAGTGATCGCTCGAGTCTGCGCCTTCCTTGCGGAGGAGTTGGGCAAAAAGCGGGTGGATAGCAGAACGCCAGAGCAAATTGAGCAGGCTGAGGACGCTTGCTGGGAGGCGCGGTCTCTTCGCCGGTACGAGTCACAACTCTGGCAGAACAACCTCAGGGCTTCCTTCTACCCGACATTCATACCGTGCGGGCCGATGAAGCCATCACGCATTAACGACCGTGACCGTGACTATATCGGTCGCTTCGGTCATGTGAGGAACGACTGATGAAACACGCTCACGACGACATAGTAGTTCACGGACTTCGCCTGACATTCATTGTCGGGCCTAACGGCTGGCTGATGCCATGGGGTGATGTTATCTGCAACCCTCTCAAGGCGCAGCGACTGGCCGAGGAGTTTATCAACAGGCAGGAGGCGGCATGACCGATTACACCGGAAGTAACACGCCAGCAGATCAGCGTGATTTATGGCGCACACCACCGGCACTGTTTGCCGCGCTGGATGCTGAGTTTTGCTTTCAGCTGGATGCCGCCGCAGCGCCGCATAACGCGCTATGTCGCAAGTTCATCACTGCTGAGCAGAACACACTGGAAACACCGTGGGCAGATTACCTCACCATCCCCGGCTATGCGTGGCTCAATCCACCTTACAGCGACATCACGCCATTCGTGAAAAAAGCCGCAGCGGAGAGCAAGAACCAGATCGGCACCGTCATGCTGGTTCCGGCTGATACATCAGTCGGCTGGTTCCGTGAGGCTATCGAGACGGCGAGCGAGGTGCGATTCATCACTGCCGGGCGGCTGGCATTCATTAACCCAGTCACTGGTAAGCCTGTCTCGGGGAACAATAAAGGTTCGATGCTGATCATCTGGCGCCCATTTCCGCGCACTCACTGCGAGTTCACAACGGTAGAGCGAGACGTATTAATGACTTTCGGAGCGAAACTTCTCGCCCGGAGGGAGGCAGCATGAAGGCTGAAGATGAAAATGCCATCCGGTCACAGTGCAAAAAATGCGTGGCTGAAATCCGCCAGGCAATGAAGGCCAGACCAAAACCCAAATGGAACGCCGTGGTTCCGGCCATCCTCGACAAGCGCTATCAGAAGATAGCCGCCATCGGCATCGATAAGCTTGGATTCATCAGCAAAATTGGCCGCATGCAGGGCCGCTATGGAGTGGAGTCATGATTAGGGGGTTATGTGAATGAGTTGGCTATTTTCGCTGGCGCTGGCGGAGGAATACTCGGCGGACACCTCCTTGGCTGGAGAACAGTTTGCGCAGTTGAACGTGATGCCTACGCCGCACAAGTTCTCGCGCAACGACAAAATGATGGAATCCTCCGACCTTTCCCGATTTGGTCTGACGTGTGCAGTTTTGACGGCAAGCCGTGGCGAGGAATTGTTGATGTCGTTTCTGGCGGATTTCCGTGCCAGGACATTAGCTCGGCCGGTCGCGGCGCTGGCATTGATGGAAACAAGTCAGGGCTATGGCGGGAAATGGCAAGAATCATCAGTGAAGTACGACCTCGATTCGTCTTCGTGGAAAACTCACCACTGCTTATTGGGAGAGGCCTTGCACTGGTCATCAGTGACCTTGCCGAAATTGGGTATGACTGCCAGTGGAGCCGTATTTCAGCAGAAGAATTTGGCGCGCCTCATAAAAGAGATCGCCTATGGCTGGTCGGGCGAGAAGTTCGCAACCCCGCAGGCGAGAGATTACCGCTCGGGCTCACTGGCGAGATGGAACGACCCACGGAGATCCCGGAACCTCAACGACCAGGTTGGTGGCCTGCTCAACCCGGAGTGGGAAGAGTGGCTAATGGGATGGCCCATCGGGTGGACAGAATTAAAGCCCTTGGCAATGGACAGGTTCCAAGAGTGGCGGCGGCAGCATTCTCCATGCTTAAACCAGATTGAGGACGCCGCATGACAGCACAAATCACCGGGTCGCTAATACGGCCTTTTTTATTGCTGGCGTTTGCCGTCAGCAGGATTAACCGACAGTTCAGGGAGCACTGACCATGGAAGACAAAAGAAACTGGCGGTGCTTTTTCGGCATGCATCAGTGGTCTGTAATCATCTCAAATGAAAGGCATTACTACAAGTCATCTACAGATAGCAGGCCGAATAGGATAGCGACTCTCCATACGCTCCAGTGCATGCACTGCGGGAAACTTAATTCCAAAGAAATAGGCTAAGCGGGAGTGATTAATGGCAGATATTGCAGACGACGCATCAGCCGTCGAAGAGTTGCAGCGTAATGCTGCGTTGAGTGCTCACAGGATTAACCGTGATGCGGTATCGGCAACGCACTGTGTTGAGTGCGATGAACAGCTCAGCGATGCGCGCCGGAAAGCGTATCCGGGATGCACGATGTGCGTTGATTGCCAGGGTGAGCAGGAATTTCGGAAGAAGCAAAGGGGGATGTGATGGCGGGGGAAATAATTAAGGGTGAACGCTTCCAGGTTGGCGAGGTATGGCAGTCGCCGCGGGGCTTTCTCTACAAAGTTGTCGATGTTGCAGGGAAGGAGGCGGTTCTTCGCATGGGGACGCATGGCCTTGGGCGAAAAACAAAGCGATGGGTTGACGCCATCAGTGGTTGGTCGCTGTATGTGGAGGAGGTGTGATGGATTACAGCAAGATGAGTGATTTCGAGATAAACCGGGCTGTAGCAATCGCCCACGGATTTCCTCCTGATGACTGCGACATTGCAAAGCTCGGATCTTCATTGGTTGGCGTTGAGTGGGATGAAGACACTGGATACGCGAATAAGGCGTTCGACTACTGCAACAACCCGGCGGACGCATGGCCGATTATCCTAAGCAATGGCATTTCACTCGTCAAATATGAGTATGAGCATGGGATGTGGCTTGCGTCATCAGATGCGTACTGGGTTGACGGTGTTGAATGGCAGATTGACGGAGAAGCACACCCACGCCCTCTCCGCGCAGCAATGATTGTCTTCCTCAAAATGCAGGAGTCAGCCAATGTTCAAACTAATCCAGCGCGGTCAGATATTCGCTGACCAGCACGGCTGGCCCGTCATTATCCACAGCAGCACATCAGAAGTAGTCCGCTACTGGCGACAGGGCCGGATCAACACCGCGTCAATCGACAGATTTAACCAAGACTTTGAGCCACTCGACCACCGGGAGGCGGAGCAGATCCGCGCCGAACTGGAAACGAGCGAGCACATTAAATCGCTGCGCGCTATGCGTGCGGCATGAGGAGAGATTATGTCAGACCAAAGCAAATTTTATGATTACTACATGGTTGAGGGCGATGAAGTGAAGTCGCTTATTGCAGGGTATGACTCCATCGCAGAGCAGCGTAATTCTATTCTCCCTGAAGCAGCCGAAAAGGTCGGGGCCATTGCGTGGACAACCACTAGCGGATGGGGTGGCAGCGGAGGGATGCTTAGTGGATTTGTGTGGGAGAAGGAATATCAATTTCCCTGCCCCATGACCATTAAGCGCGAAGAAATTTTTGATGGTAAGCGAGTGGTTCTAGGAAGGGGAAAGGGGAATACAAAAGATGGTCGCGCTTTCAACAAAGAGCTCGATGCGGTAAGGGATGAGGCCAACAAAAAGTTGAAATCCTTGCCTGAGTGGAAGGACTACATCGTTAACCACTTCGGAATTATGCGCACTGGAATTGGCGGCCCTTCCGGTCGGGGCTTCGGTTTCGCGATGCTATCCACGTATGGCGGTAAGCACCCGGGCCGTGATGATTGCTTGGTATTCGCTATCCCGAACAATAAAGAAGAGCGGCACGGCGAAGTAGAGATACCGGGAAACTTTCAGAAAATTACTTACGGGCAGTTTTACGACATCGCTAACCAGCAGAATGATTGACGCAACTGATAGCTGATTCACTGAGTCGGCTATTGGGTGCGAATGCACTGCCACGTTATCCCCCTTTCAGCCCTCCATTGCGAGGGCATTTTTTTTGCCTGGAGTAAGCCAATGGCAAGCGAAAAACCGTTCATGAAAGTGCCGGAACTGGCGGCACGGATCAACGTATCTCCCAGCACTATCTACCGGAACCCATCGCGCTATCACATGTTTAAGGTCGGCGGCTCATGGCGGGCAAGCGAAGAAAGCGTGGAAAAGTTCTCCCAAACAACTAACAATATCTTCCGGCTGGCTGTGGTCGGTAAGGAGCATTCAAAATGCCGATCTACAAAAGAGGGAAAAACTACTGGGTTGATATCTCAGCTCCAGATGGAACGCGAGTTAGACATTCTGCTGGCACCGAAGAAAAGGCAAAAGCGAAGGAGTACCACGACAAGCTGAAGCATGAGTTGTGGAATGAGTCGCGGCTGGATAAAAGGAAGGAACATCTGTTTGAGGAGATCATAATCCTGGCCCTCAAGGATGCGGAAGACCAGACGCTATACGGTTCTAAAAAGGGCTATGCCAAATACTGGCTGGCCGTGTTTAAGGGCCGGGCGATAACCAGCATCAAGGGTGAAGAAATTGCCCGGAAGATGCCAACTCATTCTCAGCACAAATCGCGGTACCCGCTGGAGAACGGAACCATCAACCGTTACCGGGCTTTCATCGTCCGAGCGTTTTCTCTGGCGCTGAAGCATGGATGGATTGATCAGCGCCCATACGTTCCCGAGCTGAGAGAGCCGAAGGTGCGTGTTAAGTGGATGAGGAAGTGGCAGGCCAGGGATCTGATTGACGCGATCCAGTCTGACCTGCTGAGGAGGATCGTCTCCTTTGCCCTGCTTACCGGAGCGCGGCGCGGAGAGATACTTTCTCTGAAGTGGGAGAATGTCGATACCGAAAATCGTAATGCGATGGTCACCGCTGAGAATGCAAAATCAGGCCGGGCCAGAGCGCTACCCTTAAACGATGAAGCGATCAGGATTTTACGCGAATGCGATATGTCCTGTGAGTACGTCTTCTCGGTTAATGGTGAACGGTTGAAGGATATCGAACGGAAAGAGTTTAACCGGGCCCTCGAGGCTGCACAAATCCCAGACTTCCGTTTTCACGATTTACGACATACTTGGGCAAGTTGGCACATCCAGAACGGAACGCCCTTGATGATGTTGAAAGAGATGGGCGGATGGGAAACTCTGGAGATGGTGAAAAAATACGCTCACCTGAGCGCCGAGCATCTTAATAAATTCGTCGATTCTGTCACGTTTTTGACACACGAAGATGAGTTGAAAATAAGGAGAACCAAAAACAAACGTGCAACTGGCTGATAAAGGTAGATATTTTTGAAGTGTGCGGAAAACGCATGCAAAAATAAAATAGATATTTACTCTGAATTAAGCGGGAGGGTGACTTGCCTCAATATAATTGTGACTATAACATGCCTGATACTCTTCGGAATATCACGGCGCACACGTCGTGGTAAAAGCAAATTGAGTAAGGCCAGGATGTCAAACACGCCCATCGAGCTTAAAGGCAGTAGCTTCACCTTATCAGTGGTTCATTTGCATGAAGCAAAACCCGAGGTTATTCGTCAGGCGTTAGAAGACAAAATCGCGCAGGCGCCCGCATTTCTTACCCATGCGCCGGTGGTCATTAACGTAAGCGGCCTCGAAGCGCCGGTTAACTGGCACCATTTGCAACAGGCGGTCACCGCCACCGGCCTGCGGATTGTGGGCATCAGTGGCTGCAAAGACGCTGAGCTGAAAGCCGAAATCGATCGGGCGGGTCTTCCACTGCTGAACGAAGGCAAAGACAAAGCCCCGCGCGCAGAGCCCCCTGCCCCGCCAGAACTCCCTGTTACCCCTGTCACAAAAACGCGATTGATTGATCTTCCGGTGCGTTCCGGTCAGCGCATTTATGCGCCAAACTGTGACCTGATTGTGACCAACCACGTCAGCGCAGGGGCGGAGCTGATTGCGGATGGCAATATCCATATTTATGGCTCAATGCGAGGCCGTGCGCTGGCGGGTGCCAGCGGCGATCGCGATGCGCAAATTTTTTGTACCCACCTGGAGGCGGAGCTGGTCTCCATCGCAGGTGTTTACTGGCTGAGTGATAACATCCCGGCCGAATTTTCTGGCAAAGCGGCACGTCTGCGGCTGGCAGACAACGCTTTGACCGTTCAACCGTTGAATTGATCCCTTTTTAACAAGGAATTTCTATGGCACGCATTATTGTTGTTACTTCGGGTAAAGGAGGCGTTGGCAAGACCACCTCCAGCGCGGCCATCGCTACAGGTTTGGCCCAGAAGGGAAAGAAAACCGTCGTTATTGATTTCGATATCGGCTTGCGTAACCTTGACCTGATTATGGGTTGTGAACGCCGCGTGGTGTACGATTTTGTGAACGTGATTCAGGGTGACGCCACGCTGAATCAGGCGATGATTAAAGATAAACGTACCGACAATCTCTATATTCTTCCCGCTTCACAGACGCGCGACAAGGATGCGCTGACCCGTGAAGGTGTGGAAAAGGTGCTCGATGAGCTGAAAAAGATGGAGTTCGATTTCGTGGTCTGCGATTCACCGGCAGGCATCGAAACCGGCGCGCTGATGGCGCTCTACTTCGCCGATGAAGCCATCATCACCACCAACCCGGAAGTGTCGTCCGTACGCGACTCCGACCGTATTTTAGGGATCCTCGCCTCGAAATCCCGCCGTGCGGAAAATGGCCAGGAACCGATTAAAGAGCACCTGCTGCTGACTCGTTATAATCCGGGTCGCGTTAATAAAGGTGATATGCTGAGTATGGAAGACGTGCTCGAGATCCTGCGTATCAAACTGGTTGGCGTCATCCCGGAAGATCAATCCGTGCTGCGCGCCTCTAACCAGGGTGAACCGGTTATCCTCGACGCTAACGCAGACGCCGGTAAAGCGTATGCGGACACGGTAGATCGTCTGCTCGGAGAAGAACGTCCTTTCCGCTTCATCGAAGAAGAGAAGAAAGGTTTCCTCAAACGCCTGTTCGGAGGATAAGTTATGGCATTACTGGACTTTTTTCTCTCGCGGAAAAAAAGCACCGCTAACATCGCAAAAGAGCGTCTGCAGATCATCGTGGCAGAACGCCGCCGCAGCGACGCTGAACCGCATTACCTGCCGCAGCTGCGCAAAGATATTCTGGAAGTGATCTGTAAGTACGTGCAGATTGACCCGGAAATGGTAACCGTACAGCTGGAGCAAAAGGACGGGGATATCTCGATTCTGGAGCTCAACGTGACCCTGCCGGAAGCGGAAGAGTCACGTTCATAACCGTGCCTGATGCCGGGCGGCGCTGCGCTTGCCCGGCCTACGGTTCCCCACCGGGGCGATTACTGCGGATACGCTTCCAGTAGCGCGTTCAGGCGATCGGCCATCAGTTCTCCGCGCCAGCCTGCCATCAGCTCCGGCGTACCGTTCTGCGGCTTCAGCTTCCAGTGCGCGTTCAGCAGCTGGTTGATCTGACGACGTGAGGCCAGCAGCTCGGCGCTGACTTTGCTCTCCGCTGCCACTTCCTGCACCAGGGCTTTAATCGCCTTAAACGCTTTGCGATAACCCGGCATATCCATCAGGTTCAACAGCGGCTGCGGCAATGCCTCTTCCGGCAACGCCTGCGCCTTCTCCACCAGCGCCAGCAGGGTTTTACCGTGGAAGCGGATCTCCGAACCGGAAAGGCCGATGCTGTCCAGCTCGCCCAAGCTACCCGGCATGTAACGCGCCACGGCCCACAGATGCTCTTCACGCACCACAAAGTTCACCGCCAGGTCGCGCTCGCGCGCCTTACGCAGACGCCATTCGGCCAGCAGTTGCAGACAGGCCAGCTGGCGGGTGCGCAGCTGCCAGGCGTTGCTGATATCGCGCCATGCCTCTTTCGGATCGGTGGTCTCCTGACGACGCAGCTGCGTCATCCGGCACTCATTGAGGGCAGCAGGCAGCCAGCCGGAGGCTTCAGCCTCTTTCATCAGTTGACCGGCAATCGGCAGCAGGTAGAACACATCCGCCGCCGCGTAGTCGAGCTGGCGTTCGGTCAGCGGGCGCGCCAGCCAGTCGGTGCGGGATTCGCTCTTGTCGATCGCCAGCCCGGTGTACTCTTCCACCATGGCGGCAAAACCCCATGACAGCGGGCGACCGGCAAAGGCAGCGAGGATCTGGGTGTCGATCAGCGGCTCCGGCATGATGCCGAAGGTATTGAGGAAAACTTCCAGATCTTCACTTCCGGCATGCAGATATTTAGTGATGGCGGTATTCAGCAGCAGCGCACGCATTGGCGCCCAGTCGGTGATCCCCAGCGGGTCGATAAGCGACACATTTTTTCCGTCATACATCTGGATCAGACCCAGCTGCGGGTAATAGGTGCGGGTACGGACAAATTCGGTATCCAGCGCGATGGCGGGTGCGTCACGGGTGACATCGCACAGCGAAGCCAGCTCGTCGTTGGTGGTGATCATCTGGTAATTCAAATCATATTCTCTTTGGTTTGCGCCCATAAAAAAACGCTGGCCAGGCCAGCGTTTTGGGGTGACTAACACGAAGCTCAGGCTTTATTGTCTACTTTGGCGCGCGCTTCGTCACGTAATTCTCGTCGTAATATCTTCCCGACGTTCGATTTTGGCAGTTCGTCGCGAAACTCCACCAGTTTCGGCACTTTGTAGCCGGTCAGCTGGCGACGACAGAAGGTAATCAGCGCCTCTTCGCTGAGGTCAGGATCTTTTTTCACCACAAAGATTTTGACCGTTTCACCGCTGCTGCCTGCCGGAACGCCTACCGCGGCCACCTCCAGTACGCCGTTGTGCTGCATTACCACGTCTTCAATCTCGTTCGGATAGACGTTGAACCCGGAGACCAGGATCATGTCTTTTTTACGATCGACGATGCGCAGGAAACCTTCGTCATCCATCACCGCAATGTCACCGGTGTGCAGCCAGCCATCTTTGATGATTTCGTCGGTGGCGTCCGGACGCTGCCAGTAGCCCAGCATCACCTGCGGCCCTCTCACGCACAGTTCTCCCGGTTCGCCATGCGGCACTTCGTTATCGTTGTCATCCACCAGTTTGGCTTCGGTGGAAGGCACCGGCAGGCCGATGCTGCCGCTGTGGTAGTCGATATCGTGCGGGTTGACGCTCACCAGCGGAGCGCACTCGGTCAGGCCATAGCCCTCCAGCAGATACTGCCCGGTGAGTTTGACCCAGCGCTCGGCCACCGCCTGCTGTACCGGCATCCCGCCGCCCGCTGACAGATGCAGGGTCGAGAAGTCGAGCTGCTGGAACTCTTTGTTGTTCAGCAGGGCGTTGAAGAGGGTATTCACCCCGGTCATGGCGGTAAACGGATATTTCGCCAGCTCTTTCACCAGGCCGGGAATATCCCGCGGGTTGGTGATGAGCACGTTCTGGCCGCCAAGCTCGATAAACAGCAGGCAGTTCATGGTCAGGGCGAAGATGTGGTAGAGCGGCAGCGCGGTGATCACCAGCTCTTTGCCGCGATGCAGCAGCGGGCCGTAGGTGGCATTGACCTGTTCGAGGTTCGCCAGCATGTTGCGGTGGGTGAGCATCGCCCCTTTCGCCACCCCGGTGGTGCCACCGGTGTACTGCAGGAAGGCCAGATCCTGCGGCACCACTTCCGGTTTAACGTACTGCATCCGGTAGCCGTTGTGCAGCGCCCGGCGGAAGGAGATGGCGTCCGGCAGATGATATTTAGGCACCAGACGTTTGACGTATTTAACAACAAAGTTAACCAGCGTCCCTTTGGCGGTGGAGAGCTGATCGCCCATCCGCGTCAGAATGACGTGTTTGACCTGGGTCTTGTCGACCACTTTTTCCAGGGTGTGCGCGAAGTTGGAGACAATCACAATCGCCGCCGCACCGCTGTCGTTCAGCTGGTGCTCCAGCTCGCGCGGGGTATAGAGCGGGTTGACGTTAACCACGATCATCCCGGCGCGCAGGATACCAAACAGCGCCACCGGATACTGCAGCAGGTTAGGCATCATCAGCGCTACCCGGTCACCTTTCTTCAGGCCTAAACCCTGTTGCAGGTAGGCCGCAAATGCCCGGCTGCGCTCTTCCAGCTTACGGAAGGTCATCACCTCACCCATGTTCACAAACGCAGGCTGATCGGCGTAGCGCGTCACGGAGTTTTCAAACAGTTCAACCAGGGATTGATAACGGTCAGGATTTATCTCTGCAGGCACATCCGCAGGATAACGGTTAAGCCAAACCTTCTTCACTACATCACCTCTGAAATGCGTGTTCGTCGTCATCACAGCCCCGGTTAATAAACAAGTCGTTAACATAATATTAACTCAGCGTACCAGTTTATTTATTGTCCGGATTTAAGGTTGCGAAGCGCGTCACTATTTATTTTTGTTATGGATATAAAAAAAACGAAACAGCGGCCAGGCCGCTGTTTCTTCTTCAGTCTTAACAGGGAGTTACTCTGTTACTACCGTCCGAACCTGAGCCGGTCCGGGACCGTAACCTGGCCAGCCGCCATAGCCGTAGCCATATCCATAGCGCCACGGATGCGGGCCCCAGTAGAAGGGATCGATCGGCTGCGGCGGCATCACCACCTGCTGCACTACCCGCCAGCGTTTATAGCCATTGGCCTGCAGGGTCATAAATTTATACGGCGTGTTGCCAATTTTTCCCTGCTCCGTTCCGGTGATCGTACCGACGACGGTGATCAGCTGGCCACGGAAATCCACCGGGTCGAGGAAACCGTTCACATCGGCATAGATGCGCCCACGCGAGGCTTCACCCAGAATCGGCCGCGCGCCGCTGTCCAGCGGGACGGTGGCGATTTCCAGACGGGTTTTCCCCTGCTGGTTCATCACCTCCACCACTTTACCGCCGAAGCGTGCTTCCTGGCCGACATACAGCTCCGGCGCGTTCATCACCCGGACCAGATCCTGCTGCGGCGTCGGGCTGCTGCCCTTGATCGCATCAGGGACAGAGACACATCCTGTTAATGCCAGGGCAAGGGCCCCGACGGTCAGCAGACGAACAACATATTTTTGAACCGCCATGATGCGACTCCTTTTTCTCAGGCTCTGATACTGAGATTCACTCCCGGCCCGGAAGTTTCTTCCACGCTACGGTGTTTCGCAAATAAACCGGCTCGGCCTTCTCGACCGCCACGGTGTTTCCTGCGGCCAGCAGCTGACGGGCGATAGGCAGCATATCTTCTGCGGCAGGCAGCAACACGTTACCGTCCACCAGGGTCAGACCGCTGTCGTTGGCCATATCGGGCCAGGCTGGCCAGCCGGTGCCGACGGTCGCCCACTCACCGGAAAGCTGCTTCATGCGTTCACCTGCTGCGTCCGGGGTGAGCACCGCTTCGCTCTCTTCCCCGTGCCAGACGCCCTGCTCATCGCGGGTGTACTCGGCCCAGTAAACTTCGCCCATCCGGGCGTCGATGGCGGCCAGCACGCGGGTAGCACCGGTGTTGCGCCAGGCACCCTCGGCCATGGTAGCAAGGGTCGAGACGCCAATCATCGGCAGTTCGGCGCCCAGCGCCAACCCCTGGGCGATGCCAATCCCGATGCGCACGCCGGTAAAGCTGCCCGGGCCACGGCCATAGGCCAGGGCATCGAGGTTATTCAGGGAGGTGTTGCCCTCGGTGAGGATCATCTTCACCAAAGGCAGGATACGTTGGGTATGTTCCCGGGGGCACTCTTCGAAATGAGCACAGAGTTTACCGTCGTTCCACAGGGCAACAGAGCAGGCCTCTGTGGCGGTATCAATAGCCAGAATTCGCATGTGTTGTCGCGCTCTCGCAAGGGTCAGTCACAAAAAGGCGCGCATTTTAACACATCCGCCAGTAAATTACTCCGCCTCAGACGCCGCCAGGAAACGCACTGCGCGATCGATATCCCGGGTACGCGGCGCCGGCGGCAGGCTGGCGATAAAAGTGGCCCCGTACGGGCGCATCACCAGCCGGTTATCGCAGATCACCAGCACCCCGCGATCGTCCACGTCGCGGATCAGGCGCCCCACCCCCTGCTTGAGGGTGATCACCGCGTCCGGAAGCTGCACCTCGTCAAAGGGATCCCCCCCGCGCAGACGGCAATCTTCCATTCGCGCCTTCAGGAGCGGATCGTCCGGCGAGGTGAAAGGCAGTTTGTCGATGATCACCAGCGACAGGGCGTCACCGCGCACGTCCACCCCTTCCCAGAAGCTGCTGGTCGCCACCAGCAGAGCGTTGCCGGCGGTGACAAACTGCTGGAGCAGCTGGCCTTTGCTGGTTTCCCCCTGCAACAGCACCGGCAGGGTCATGGTGGCGCGGAACTGCTCCGCCAGATCGCGCATCATGGCGTGGGAGGTACAGAGCATAAAGCAGCGGCCGTTGTTGGCCTCGATCATCGGCTTGAGCATCGCCGCCAGATGGCGGGCGGCACCGGGCTGATTAGGCAGCGGCAGATTACGCGGCACGCAGAGCAGCGCCTGGGTGGCGTAATCAAACGGGCTCGGCAGCAGCAGGGATTTGGCCTCTGCGATGCCGAGACGTTCGGTGAAGTGGTGCAGATCGTCGTTCACCGACAGCGTAGCGGAGGTAAAGATCCAGCTGCCCGGTTTTTGCGCCATCACCTCCTGGAATTTATCGGCCACGGTGAGCGGCGTCAGGGCGAGGGTGAAATGGCGCGAGTTGCATTCGTACCAGTAGCTGTAGCCTGGCTGGTTAAACTCTTTCAGCCGTTTCAGGCGGGTGCGGTAGAGCGTGGCGCGCTCGAAGGCGGCATCCAGCAGCGCGGAACGGCCAAGGGAGAGCTTCGCCACGTCGTAGCAGAGCTCGAGGGCGTCGTCGAGCAGCAGCAGCGCCCGCTGAATATGCTGATCGGCCAGCAGTTCGCGCAGGTTGCCGCGATAGCCCGGATCGCCGAGCTGCATACGGAAATCCTGAGTGCTTTGCGCCAGCCGGTCGGCGCACTTCTGCAGCTGCTGGGTATCTTTCAGTTCGGTGCGGTAGGCGATAGTGAAATCTTTCGCCAGGTCCAGCAGCTGGCGGCTGGAGAGGGACTGACCGAAATACTGGCTGGCGATATCCGGGAGCTGATGGGCTTCATCGAAGATCAATACGTCAGCCTCGGGGATCAGCTCACCAAAGCCGCTCTCCTTCACCACCATATCCGCGAGAAACAGGTGATGGTTGACCACCACCACGTCGGCATCCATCGCCGTTTTACGCGCTTTGACCACAAAACAGTCTTTGTAGAGCGGGCAGTCGCTGCCGAGACAGTTGTCATTGGTGCTGGTGACCAGTGGCCAGACGGCGGAGTCTTCGGCCACGCTGGCGCAGGTGCTGATGTCTCCGTCGAGGGTCTGGTTAGCCCAGGTGCGCAGGATGATCACATCGCTGAGCGTCTGCACCGGCAGATCGCCCCCGGCCAGCGCCTGCTGGTCGAGACGTTCGATACAGAGGTAGTTGGAGCGCCCTTTCAGCAGGGCCAGACGGCCTTTGTACTTCAGGGCTTTGGCCACGGTAGGCAGGTCGCGGCTGTAGAGCTGATCCTGCAGCGCCTTTGATCCGGTGGAGATGATCACTTTCTTTTTGGCACGCAGCGCGGGCGCGAGGTAGGCATAGGTTTTTCCGGTGCCGGTGCCCGCTTCTACCACCAGCGGCCGGGCGCTGTCGATTGCCTCGGCTACCGCGTGCGCCATCTGACGCTGCGGTTCGCGCGGCTTAAAGCCGGGAATTGCCTTTGCTAACTGTCCGTCTGCTGCGAAATCGTCTGCCACTCTGCCCCCTGTATTTTTGCACAGGGGATTATGTCAGGCCGCTCGCCCTGGCGCCAGTCGAGAGTGACGCAGGCAAAACAATATGGCAGTCTTGCCTGCTGAAACAGACACTCACGAGGAAACGTAAATGACAATTGTGCGCATTGATGCCGAAGCCCGCTGGTCAGATGTGGTGATCCACAACCAGACCCTGTACTACACCGGCGTCCCGGCCAATCTGGATGCCGAGGCTTATGAGCAGACCGCCAATACCCTGGCGCAGATCGACGCGGTACTGGAAAAACAGGGCAGCGACAAATCGCACATTCTGGATGCGACGATTTTCCTGGCGAACAAAGATGATTTCGCGGCGATGAACAAAGCCTGGGATGAGTGGGTGGTGGCAGGTCACGCGCCTGTACGTTGCACGGTACAGGCGACACTGATGAAACCGCAGTATAAGGTGGAGATTAAGATTATCGCCGCAGTGTAAGGGCGTTACTCTTCTTCATCCTCATCTTCAAAACGCGCCACGATCCGCTCGCCGGTATGGGTGGCGCGCAACTCGTTTGCCACCTGGGTAATGGCCTGCCCGCTGCTCATCCCCTGGGACATCAGCTCCTGAATACGCTCGACGGCCTTTTGCTGCTGGTCGTGGCTCAGTGAAGGTAAACCTGCAAACATCGTCAACTCCTGCTAAATTATCAGCGCTAATTATTTCACGCTGCCCGGTAGTCTACCACCCATGAACCCGTTATCCCCCACTGTTTTGACATTACCCTGGCGCCCGGACGCCGCAGAATTCTGGTTTGCGCCGCTAAGCTCTCTGCCGTGGGCGATGCTGCTGCATTCCGGCCATGCGGATCATCCCTACAGCCGCTTTGACATTCTGGTGGCCGACCCGCGTACCACCCTGGTAACCCACGGGGCGGATACGCTGATCGACGGTGTTCACTCGGACGCCTGCCCGTTGAGTTTGCTCCAGCAGGCTCTGGATGAGATGGGCCTGCCCTGCACGCCGAACCCGGAGCTGCCCTTCCAGGGCGGCGCGCTGGGGTTGTTCGGCTACGACCTCGGTCGCCGCTTCGAACAGCTGCCGGAACGGGCCGGGCGTGATATTACCCTGGCGGACATGGCCGTCGGCCTGTACGACTGGGCGATCGTTGTCGATCATCGCAAACAGCAGGTGTCGCTGGTCTGTCATGGCGACGCAGAAACCCGGCTGGCGTGGCTCGAATCACAGCGCGCGCCCGACAATACGCCCGCGTTCCGGCTGACCTCCGGCTGGCAGGCCAATATGACCGCGGCGGAGTACCATCAAAAATTCGACCGCGTGCAGGCCTTTTTGCACAGCGGCGACTGTTATCAGGTCAATCTGGCCCAGCGTTTTCAGGCCCGCTATGAGGGCGACGAGTGGCAGGCCTTTACCCGGCTGAATGCCAACAACCGCGCCCCGTTTAGTGCCTTTTTGCGTCTCGAAGAGGGGGCTATCCTGAGCCTCTCACCGGAGCGGTTTATCCATCTGGCGGAGGGCGTCATCCAGACCCGGCCGATTAAAGGCACCCTGCCGCGCCTCGCGGATGCGGACGCCGATCGCCGACAGGCGGAGAAACTCGCCGCCTCGCCGAAAGACAGAGCCGAAAACCTGATGATTGTCGATCTGATGCGCAATGACATTGGCCGGGTGGCGGAGCCGGGAAGCGTGCGCGTCCCGGAGCTGTTCGTGGTCGAGCCCTTCCCGGCCGTTCATCACCTGGTAAGCACCATTACCGCCCGGCTGCCGCCAACGCAGACCGCCTGCGATCTGCTGCGCGCCGCCTTTCCCGGCGGATCGATCACCGGCGCGCCTAAGGTGCGGGCGATGGAGATCATCGACGAGCTGGAGCCGCACCGCCGTAACGCCTGGTGCGGCAGCATCGGCTATCTCAGTCTGTGCGGCGGCATGGATACCAGCATTACCATTCGTACCCTGACGGCAGTGGATGGACAAATTTACTGTTCCGCAGGCGGCGGGATCGTGGCTGACAGCCAGGCCGCAGCGGAATATCAGGAAACCTTTGATAAAGTGAATCGTATTCTGCAACAACTGGAGCGCTAACTGGTGAATACCCACGACCTGACTCTCGACAATTTTTTATCGCGTTTTCAGCTTTTGCGTCCGCAGGTGAACAGCACGTCGTTAAACCAGCGTCAGGCGGCGGTGCTGATCCCGGTGGTGCGTCGGGAGCAGCCGGGCCTGTTGCTGACCCGACGATCCGCGCAGATGCGCAAACATGCCGGTCAGGTGGCGTTTCCTGGCGGCGCGGTGGACAGCACCGACGCCTCGTTAATTGCCGCTGCTCTGCGTGAAGCCGAGGAAGAAGTGGCTATTCCGCCGCACAAGGTCGAAGTGATTGGCGTCCTGCCGCCGGTGGACAGCGTGACCGGTTTTCAGGTGACGCCGGTGGTGGGCATTATTCCTCCCAACCTGCCCTATCATGCCAGCGTCGATGAAGTGGAGTCGGTGTTCGAAATGCCGCTCGCCGAAGCCCTGCGTCTGAGCCGTTATCATCCCCTGGATATTCATCGTCGTGGCCACGATCATCGGGTATGGCTCTCCTGGTATCAGCATTATTTTGTCTGGGGCATGACCGCGGGAATTATTCGCGAGCTGGCGCTGCAGATCGGCCTGAAACCTTGACTATACTTTACATTCGCCTCTTTTTTGCACCTTTGCGATCCGCCTCCCGCTATTAGTTAATCCCGCGTTGGCCATTAGTTTAATTCATGTGAATAGTTGAGCTGACGACGGGCTTCCCTCTTACACTATGCGAAGTTATTACATCGTTACTGGAAACCCGGTAACCCTGTCAGGAGTGTTAAAGTGATTAGTATATTCGACATGTTCAAAGTGGGGATTGGTCCCTCTTCTTCCCACACTGTAGGGCCGATGAAGGCCGGTAAACAGTTCGTCGATGACCTGGTCGAAAAAGGATTACTGGACAGCATTACCCGCGTGGCGGTGGACGTATACGGTTCACTGTCGTTAACGGGTAAAGGCCACCACACCGATATCGCCATTATTATGGGTCTGGCCGGAAATATGCCGGACACCGTAGATATTGACGCCATTCCGGCGTTTATCCGCGACGTGGAAACGCGCGGTCGTCTGTTGCTGGCGAATGGCCGGCAGGAAGTGGATTTCCCGCAGGACGACGGCATGCGTTTTCGCAGCGACAACCTCTCGTTGCATGAGAACGGGATGCAGATCCACGCCTTCAGCGGCGACAAAGTGGTCTACAGCAAAACCTATTACTCCATCGGCGGCGGCTTTATTGTCGACGAAGAGCATTTTGGCAAAGACACGGCGGGCGACGTGAACGTGCCTTACCCGTTCAAGTCAGCGAAAGAGATGCTGGATTACTGCCACGAGACCGGCCTGTCCCTCTCCGGCATGGTAATGCAGAACGAACTGGCGCTGCACAGCAAGAAAGAGATTGAAGACTATTTTGCTAACGTCTGGCAGACCATGCGCGCCTGTATCGATCGTGGCATCAATACCGAAGGCGTGTTGCCGGGTCCACTGCGCGTACCGCGTCGCGCCTCTGCCCTGCGCCGAATGCTGGTCACCACTGACAAGTATTCTAACGATCCGATGAACGTCATCGACTGGGTGAATATGTTTGCCCTGGCGGTAAACGAAGAGAACGCCGCCGGCGGACGTGTGGTCACGGCCCCGACCAACGGTGCCTGCGGGATCGTTCCGGCGGTACTGGCCTACTACGATCACTTTATCGAATCGGTGAGCCCGGATATCTACATTCGCTACTTCCTCGCCGCCGGCGCGGTGGGTGCGCTGTATAAGATGAACGCCTCCATCTCCGGCGCCGAAGTCGGCTGTCAGGGTGAAGTCGGCGTGGCCTGCTCAATGGCGGCTGCCGGTCTGGCTGAGCTGCTGGGCGCCAGCCCGGAACAGGTGTGCGTGGCGGCAGAGATCGGCATGGAGCACAACCTCGGTCTGACCTGCGACCCGGTTGCCGGTCAGGTGCAGGTGCCGTGTATCGAACGTAACGCGATCGCCTCGGTGAAAGCGATTAACGCCTCCCGCATGGCGATGCGCCGCACCAGCGAACCGCGCGTCTCGCTGGATAAGGTAATCGAAACCATGTACGAAACCGGCAAAGACATGAACGCCAAATACCGCGAAACCTCTCGCGGCGGCCTGGCGATTAAGGTGCAGTGCGACTAATCCTCTGACTGCCCTGCTGCAACTTTCGTCTTTCATACCCCCTTCGCCCATCTGATACAGATGGGCGAATTTCATGCACTTTTCTCGTTACCTGAAATAATGACCACTACACTAGCTGAGTTGCCACGGGCATTGGCGCCAGTGGCTTTTCGGGTGGCCGTGGCATGCAAACAGCTCACAGGATAATTAAAAATTATCGCCGCAAACGGATTATCGTCTGCCTGGTGCTGTCCTTCTCCACTCTCATCTGCTCGCTCATCATCGGCTTTATTTCGCAGCGTAATTTAAATCAGCAGTCTACCGCCGCTTTCGTGTCGCATGCGGTTGAGACCCTGGATAAGATCCTGCAGCCGTTGGAGACCGGGCGCGACGTGGTGCAGCCGCTGATAGGCCTGCCCTGCGTGGAGGTCAATTTTTTACTGCGTAAACAGGCCGCCTCCCTGCAAACCGTGCGCTCGATTGGCCTGATCAAGGACGGTATTCTCTACTGCTCCAGCATGTTCGGAAACCGCGATATCCCCATCAGCCAGTTCCAGCCCCGGCTGCCCGCTTCTCAGCCTTTACTGCTCCTTACCACCGACCATGCCCTGCTGCAGGGCAGTCCGGTGCTTATCCAGTGGTATCCGGTGCCGGGCCAGGTCGATGATGGGGTGATAGAGATTGTGAATATCGATCTTATTGCCAGACTGCTGCTGGAGCCCCAGCTGCCCATTATCAACGACGTTAACCTCAGCGTCGGCGGTAAGCATCTGAACTATGACCGCCAGCTCTCGGATGCGCTGGTGTTTGACAGCGACGAGACGGTGTTTCAGCAGGCCTCCAGCAATTTCCCGTTCACCATCACCGTGAACGGCCCTGGCCCGACAGATCTGGCCCTGAGAAACCTGCCCTCACAGCTGCCCCTGGCAGTGATATTCACCATGCTGGTGGGCTATATCGCCTGGCTTGCCACCGCCAGCCGCATGAGTTTCACCCGGGAGATCAATTATGGGCTGGCTGCAGGTGAGTTTGAGCTGTTCTGCCAGCCGCTGATCGATGCCAAAAAGCAGGACTGCGTGGGGGTAGAAATTCTTCTGCGCTGGAACAACCCGCGGCAGGGGTGGATCGCCCCGGATATTTTTATCCCGCTGGCGGAGGAGCATAACCTGATTGTCCCCCTGACCCGTTACGTGCTGATCGAAACCGTCAGCCATCTGGCGATGTTTCCCACCGCGTCGGGGTTTCATATTGGCATCAACGTGGCGGCCAAACATTTTCGCGACGGGGTGCTTCTCCACGATCTTAACAGCGTCTGGTTCAGCGCCGAGCCCGCGCAGCAGCTGGTGATTGAGCTTACCGAGCGCGATACCCTGCTGGAGATGGATTACAACATTGTGGAGGCCCTGCATCAGAAAGGGGTCAAGCTGGCGATCGATGATTTCGGCACCGGCAACAGCTCGCTGTCGTGGCTGGAAAAACTCAATCCGGAAGTGCTGAAAATAGATAAATCCTTCACCGCCGCGATTGGCACCGATGCCGTTAACTCGACGGTGACGGATATTATTATTGCCCTGGCCCAGCGTCTGAACATTGAGCTGGTGGCGGAAGGGGTGGAGACCTGCGACCAGGCGAAGCATCTACGCCTGCACGGCGTCGAAATTCTGCAGGGATTCCTGTATGCGCGGCCAATGCCACTGCGGGATTTCCCGCAGTGGCTGGCGGAGAGTTCACCTCCGCCAGCCTCTCACAACGGGAACATGATGCCGTCGTTACCCTGATTACTCGTCTTCGTCGTGGGCAGACTGCTCTTTAACAATGCGCACCAGGTCAACGCGGTAATCATTGGCGGTCACGATGGTTATCTTCAGCGGCGGCAATTCGAGCACATCACCGGCACGCGGGATCTGACCGTTAACGGCAATCACCAGACCCGCCACCGTCGCGATATCATCATCGTTGTTGGTCAGATGTTCCAGACCCAGCGTATGTTGCAGCGCATGCAGGTCGGTGGTGCCTTTTACCAGCCAGCCATCATTGTCGTTGATGATTTCCGGCGTTTCGTCAGCATCCGGGAACTCACCGGCAATCGCTTCCAGGACGTCCAGCGGCGTCACCAGACCCTGCACCACGCCAAACTCGTTGGTCACGATCACAAAGCTACCCCGGGCACGACGCAGCACGCCCAGCAGATTGATCGGGTCGAGGGTCTCCGGCACCACGATGGCAGGCGAGGCGGCCGCAATGGCTTCAACGTTCGCCCCCTCTTCCAGCGCCACCAGCATCTCTTTAGCACGCACAATACCGATGATCTCATCCAGCTCACCGCGACACACCGGGAACAGGCTGTGCGGGGAGGAGAGCAGCTGCTGGCGGATTTCTTCCACGCTCAGGCTGGCATCAACCCAGCTGATCTCACCGCGCGGGGTCATGATCCCGCGCAGGGAGCGCGAAGCCAGCGACAGCACGCCGTTGATCATATAGCGTTCTTCTTCCACAAAGGCGCCTTCAGGCACTGGCACCGGAGCATGGTTATCGTTGTCCTGCTGCGCTTTGGCTTCACGGCGGCCGCCCATCAGACGCAGAATCGCATCAGCGGTACGGGCACGCAGCGGCTGGTTCGACTGCTGGCGAATAAAGTTGCGGCGGGCAATCTGGTTAAACATCTCTATAATGATCGAGAAACCAATTGCGGCGTACAGATAGCCTTTCGGAATATGGAAGCCGAAACCTTCTGCCACCAGGCTCAGACCAATCATCAGCAGGAAGCTCAGACAGAGCACCACCACGGTCGGATGCTCGTTCACGAATCGTGTCAACGGCTTCGAGGCGAGCAGCATCACCGCCATCGCAATGATCACAGCAGCCATCATCACCGGCAGGTGGTTCACCATACCGACAGCGGTAATCACCGCGTCGAGGGAGAAGACGGCATCCAGCACCACGATTTGCATGACCACCACCCAGAAACTGGCGTAGCCTTTGCCGTGTCCGTCGTCATGCTGGCGGTTTTCCAGCCGTTCATGAAGTTCGGTTGTGGCTTTGAAGAGCAAGAATAGCCCCCCCACCAGCATGATCAGGTCACGCCCTGAGAAGGTGAAATCGAAGACAGTGAACAGGGGTTTGGTCAGCGTTACCATCCACGAGATGACCGACAGCAGCGCAAGACGCATGATCAGCGCTAAAGAGAGGCCGATTAAACGTGCTTTATCCCGTTGTTTAGGCGGCAGTTTATCCGCAAGGATGGCAATAAACACCAGGTTATCGATGCCGAGAACGATCTCAAGCACCACCAGCGTGAGCAATCCCACCCAGATTTGCGGGTCCATTAAGAATTCCATGACAAGCTCCTGCTAAAGGAATGGCAAAACGGCGCCGCGACAGATGCGGGCGAAACGGTAGAAGGCGTAAACAGTGAGTGGCGAGAGTCGCCGGTAAGGCTGGCCAGAATTGGCCGGATGTGTGACTGGCGTCGGTGACGGTCCATACAGTGGGCTACTGCCCAATACTCCTGACAAGTAAACGGACGCTAAACATATCAGAGACATGGGCTTTATGGCAAAGATTTACTTTCCTTTGCAAACAGATGTTTCAGCGCTTTTTTTGATCGCAGAAATATCTCATTGGCTTAGGCTAAATTACGGATCTTCATCACATAAATTATTTTTTCACTGTCTAAAATAAATCGCGTAAGTCTTAGTAAATTGAACTCTAACCCTTATCTGAATCGATTCGTTCTTTCGAAGATGATCTCTAATGTCCTGACTCATGATGGGCATTAACGATAATAAAAGGAGGTAGCAAGTGACTATTGCTATTGTTATAGGCACACATGGTTGGGCTGCAGAGCAGTTACTTAAAACCGCAGAAATGCTTTTAGGCGAACAGGAAAACGTCGGCTGGATCGATTTCGTTCCCGGTGAAAACGCCGAGACACTGATAGAGAAATACACGGCTCAACTCTCCAGACTGGATACCAGCAGCGGCGTATTGTTCCTTGTTGACACGTGGGGTGGTAGCCCGTTTAACGCCGCCAGCCGCATTGTTGTCGATAAAGACCAGTATGAAGTGGTCGCCGGGGTCAATATTCCGATGCTGGTTGAGACCCTGATGGCACGCGACGACAACCCGAGCTTTGACGAGCTGGTGGCGCTGGCGGTCGAAACCGGTCGCGAAGGCGTGAAAGCGCTGAAAGCGAAACCGGTTGAGGTTGCAAAAGCTGCACCGGTTGCCGCCGCAGCTGCCCCTAAAGCCGCCGCCCCGCTGAAGCCCATGGGCCCGAACGATTACATGCAGATAGGCCTTGCACGTATCGACGACCGACTGATTCATGGTCAGGTTGCGACACGCTGGACCAAAGAGACCAACGTCCAGCGCATCATCGTGGTCAGCGATGAAGTGGCCGCTGATACGGTGCGTAAAACCCTCCTCACCCAGGTGGCGCCGCCGGGTGTGACCGCCCACGTGGTGGACGTCGCCAAAATGATCCGCGTCTATAACAACCCGAAATATGCGGGCGAGCGCATCATGCTGCTGTTTACCAATCCGACCGACGTTGAACGCGTTGTCGAAGGCGGCGTAAATATTACGTCTGTCAACATTGGGGGTATGGCGTTCCGTCAGGGTAAAACCCAGGTGAACAACGCGATTTCAGTCGATGAGAAAGATATCGAAGCCTTTAAGAAACTCAATGCCCGCGGTATTGAACTTGAGGCCCGTAAAGTTTCCACCGATCAGAAACTGAAAATGATGGATTTGATCGGCAAAGTCGGGAAATAACCCTGCGCTGATTTTCACATAAAGCTTATGTCATAGGAGAAGTACAATGGAGATTACCACTCTTCAGATTGTGCTGGTGTTCATCGTCGCCTGTATAGCGGGTATGGAATCCGTACTTGATGAATTTCAGTTTCACCGTCCGCTGGTTGCCTGTACCTTAATCGGCGCCGTTCTCGGGGATATGAAAACCGGTATCATCATCGGTGGTACCCTGGAAATGATCGCCCTTGGCTGGATGAACATCGGTGCGGCAGTAGCACCGGATGCGGCTCTCGCCTCCATCATCTCTACCGTTCTGGTTATCGCCGGCCATCAAAACATCGGTGCCGGTATCGCGCTGGCTATCCCGCTGGCGGCTGCAGGCCAGGTTCTGACCATCATCGTGCGTACCATCACCGTTGCGTTCCAGCATGCGGCTGATAAGGCGGCGGAGAATGGCAACCTGACGGCACTCTCCTGGATCCACGTCTCGTCCCTGTTCCTGCAGGCGATGCGTATCGCTATCCCGGCGGTTATCGTGGCGATTTCTGTGGGTACCAGCGAAGTCCAGAGCATGCTGAACGCCATTCCTGAGGTGGTGACCGGCGGTCTGAACATTGCCGGCGGCATGATCGTAGTGGTGGGTTACGCGATGGTCATCAACATGATGCGCGCAGGCTACCTGATGCCGTTCTTCTACCTCGGCTTTGTTACCGCGGCATTTACCAACTTCAACCTGGTGGCACTGGGTGTGATTGGTGCGGTCATGGCTATCCTCTATATCCAGCTGAGCCCGAAATATAACCGCGTAGCCGGTGGTGCACAGGTTGCTGGTAATAACGATCTTGATAACGAACTGGACTAGCAGGTGAGCGACATGGTTGATATGACTAAAACTACCCCTCAGAAAAAACTGACTCCAGGGGATATTCGTGGCGTGTTCATCCGTTCTAACCTGTTCCAGGGTTCATGGAACTTCGAACGTATGCAGGCGCTGGGCTTCTGCTTCTCGATGGTGCCGGCGATTAAACGTCTGTATCCGGAAAATAACGAAGCGCGTCGTCAGGCGATTAAGCGTCACCTGGAATTCTTTAACACCCATCCTTACGTTGCAGCCCCGGTACTGGGCGTAACCCTGGCGATGGAAGAGCAGCGCGCAAACGGGGCCGAGATCGACGATGGTGCCATCAACGGTATCAAAGTGGGTCTGATGGGGCCGCTGGCGGGCGTAGGCGACCCCATCTTCTGGGGTACCGTGCGTCCGGTCTTCGCGGCGTTGGGTGCCGGTATTGCCATGAGCGGTAGCCTGCTCGGTCCTCTGCTGTTCTTTATCCTGTTCAACGTGGTGCGTCTGGCGACCCGTTACTACGGCGTGGCCTACGGCTACCGTAAAGGGGTGGATATCGTTCAGGATATGGGCGGCGGCTTCCTGCAGAAACTGACTGAGGGGGCGTCAATCCTCGGCCTGTTTGTCATGGGGGCGCTGGTGAACAAGTGGACGCACGTCAACATCCCGCTGGTGGTGTCAACCATCACCGGCCAGGATGGCCAGACTCGCGTCACCACCGTGCAGACCATCCTTGACCAGCTGATGCCGGGCCTGGTTCCGCTGCTGTTAACCTTCGCCTGTATGTGGCTGCTGCGTAAGAAAGTCAATGCGCTGTGGATCATCGTCGGCTTCTTCGTTATCGGTATCGTGGGTTACGCTATCGGTCTGCTGGGTCTGTAAGTTTTACTGAATACACCGGGGGCATGTACGCCCCCGTTTTTTTATCCGGAGGATGAATGACGGTCACGGACATCGTACTGGTTGTCTTTATTGTTGCCCTTCTGGCGTATGCCATCTACGACGAATTGATCATGCCCCGCCGCCACGGCGCGACCCTGCTGACCATCCCCCTGCTGCGTCGCGGCCGCGTTGATGCCGTCATCTTTGCCGGCCTGCTGATGATCCTGATTTATAACAACGTGATGAGCCAGGGGGCTTTATTAACCACATGGTTATTATGTGCTCTGGCATTAATGGCGTTTTATCTGTTCTGGATGCGGGTGCCGAAAATAATCTTCAAATCCACTGGATTCTTTTTCGCCAATGTCTGGATAGAATATAACCGTATTAAAGAGATGAATTTATCGGAAGACGGCGTGCTGGTGATGCAATTAGAGCAGCGGCGCCTGCTCGTTCGGGTCAAGAATATTGACGACCTGGAGAAAATATACAAATTACTCGTTAAAACTCAATGAGATAAAATAATAGCACTGGCTATATTTTGACGATGAATTTATCCAGTCATATAGCCAAAGCTATATTCGATGATGTAATACACGTCATATTATTAACGTTATTTTCACATCAAAATCTAAATGAAAATCGTTATCATCAAGCCTGACGAATAATACTTTCCGGCTGTTGTTTTAACTTCTCAAAATATGTTAAGGTTGCGCCCGTCGTTGGGGAGTAGCCGATTTCCGGTATACCGGAAATGTACGTGTCAACATACTCGTTGCAAAACGTGGCACGTACGGATTGTTTCTGCCTCAGGCAGAGGATCAGGCGAGACCATAGATGCATCAACTGCTGTTTACTGGGGGCAGTGATGTGTCATATGGATATTCCCGGTCTGGACGCGCTGATGAACCTCTCTGCAACCCTTCTTCTGGCCTTTGGTATGTCTATGGATGCATTTGCTGCTTCCATGGGGAAAGGTGCCACGCTCCACAAACCCAAATTCTCTGAAGCCCTGCGTACCGGTCTTATCTTCGGTGCGATTGAAACCCTGACGCCGCTGATCGGCTGGGGTCTGGGGATGCTCGCCAGCCAGTTCGTGCTGGAGTGGAACCACTGGATCGCCTTTATCCTGCTGACCTTCCTCGGCGGGCGTATGGTTATCGAAGGCATTCGTAATGATGTCGATGAAGATCAGCCCGTTCACCGCCACGGCTTCTGGCTGCTGGTGACGACGGCAATCGCCACCAGTCTTGATGCAATGGCGGTTGGCGTGGGGCTGGCGTTTTTGCAGGTGAACATCATCGCTACCGCGCTGGCAATTGGCTGCGCGACCTTAATCATGTCCACCCTGGGGATGATGATCGGCCGCTTTATCGGTCCGCTGTTAGGCAAACGCGCCGAGATCCTCGGCGGTGTGGTGTTAATGGGTATTGGGGCTCAAATCATGTGGAGCCACTTCGCCGGTTAACCGACGCGCTGCCAGCAGTGGATGCTAAAATCTGTCTGGCAGCTAAATAGTTCTTGTTTTGCCAGCGTCTCCCACACCTCCGGTTTTGCCCGCCACGCAAACGGCGTCATCTGTAACAGCGCCACCGCCTCTGTTCCGCTCAACGACATGTTATACGCCAGCGACTGCTCCTCCCGGAGCGCAAAACCTGCCAGCTGTTCTGAGTGCGGGGCATGCAGCAGAACGTCGCTGTAAATCAGCCCTTTCAGCTCCATCAGGTGACGCGGACCCGGCGTGACGGTAATCACCCAGCCGCCCTCTTTCACCACCCGGGCCAGCTCTTCCCCTTTGCAGGGGGCGTAAATGCGGATCACCGCATCCATGCTGCTCTCCTCAAACGGCAGTCGGTGGCTGGACGCCACGCAAAAGGTGACCTGCGAATAGCGTTTAGCTGCGGCACGAATGGCGGATTTAGAGACGTCCAGACCAAAGGTTCCGGCCCCCTTTGTCGCTGCAGTATCGGCAAAAGCTGCGGTGTAATACCCTTCCCCACAGCCGATATCAAGTATCGACGTTGCGCTATCGGGCAGTAAGGTCGCCAGCTTACCGGCGACTGCATCGCGCAGGGGCTGATAATGACCAGCGTCGAGAAAGGCTCTGCGCGCCTGCATCATCTCCGCGCTGTCGCCCGGATCGCGGGAACGCTTGTGCTGCACCGGGAGCAGATTGACATAGCCCTCTTTCGCCATATCGTACCGATGCCCCTGCGGGCAGGCGTAACTTTTATCCGTTTGCGCCAGCGGCGCGTGGCAAAGAGGACAGCAGAATGTCATGGGAACTCCGGGCAATCATAAAGGGCGAAAGTGTACCGCTAATCGCCCCGCTATAAAACGGCCTTAACGCATTACGATGAGATGGCTGGAATCGGCCGGTAAGCCGTCAGGTTTGATGTTTTCGATGCGCAGCACGTCACCCATTATCTGGCTGAACACCGGTGCCGAGACTGCCCCGCCATAATAGGCCCCGTTTTGCGGATCGTTGATCACCACCGCGAGGGCAAACACCGGACGGCTGGCCGGGGCCACGCCGGCGGTATAGGCCACGTATTTATCAACATAGTTGCCACCGTCATCAATTTTCTTCGCGGTACCGGTTTTCACCGCCACCCGGTAATCACGCACCGCCGCTTTAACCCCACCGCCGCCGGGCAGCGCCACGCTCTCCATCATGTGCTCCACCTCCTGCACAATGGATGCGGGCATCACCTGAGTGCCGATAACCGGCGGATCGATACGGGTGATGGAGAGCGGACGTTCCAGGCCATTGCTGCCAATGGTGGCGTAGACGTGGGCCAGCTGGAGCGGAGTGACCATCAGGCCATAGCCAAAGGCAAAGGTAGCGCGATCGAGCTGACTCCAGAATTTACGCTCAGGCAGCAGGCCGCTGCTCTCCCCAGTTAAACCGAGGCCGGTAGAGCGACCAAAGCCGAACCCATGATAGGTATCCAGCAGTCGCTGGATCGGCATCGCCAGCGAGAGGCGGGACACGCCGGTATCGCTCGATTTTTGCAGGATGCCGGTCAGCGTCAGCTCCGGGTAATAACCAACATCGCGGATGCGGTGTCCGGCCAGGGTGTAGGGATGGGTGTCGATAACGCTGTCCGGCTGCACCAGCCCTTGCTGCAGCGCGGTCATCAGCACCAACGGCTTGACGGTGGAGCCCGGCTCGAAGGTGTCGCTGATGGCACGATTACGAAAATCATTCAGCGTCGCGCCGTCACGGTTATTGGGATTGAAGTCCGGGAAGCTGGCCATAGCGAGGATCTCCCCGGTCTGGACGTTGATCAGCACCGCCGCGCCCGACTCCGCCTTGTTCCACGCCACGGCATTATCCAGCGCATCTTCGGTGATAGTCTGTAACCGCTCGTCAATGCTCAGCTGAATGTTATGGGCCGGAACTGGCGGGACTTCGGTAATATTCTCGATCACATGACCGAAGCGATCTTCGCGGACGCGGCGCAGGCCGGGCTTGCCGGTGAGCTGCGTGTTGAAACTTTTCTCGATCCCTTCGATTCCCTGCCCGTCGATGTTGGTAAAGCCGATCAGGTTGGCCGCCACGTGTCCGGCCGGGTAAAACCGTCGGGACTCATCGCGCAGGCTGATACCCGGCAGATGCAGTTTTTCGATCCACTGGGCCTGAGCGGGATCCACCTGGCGAGCCAGATAGATAAAACGTCCATGAGGATTGCTGTTGATCCGCGCGGCAAGGTTGCTGAGCGACAAATGCAGCGCACTGGCCAACGCCTGCCAGCGATCGTCATACCCGACCCCGCCTTTCGCCAGTACCGTTTTCGGATCGGCCCACACTGCCTGCACCGGCACGCTCACCGCCAGCGGCCGCCCTTCCCTGTCGACAATCATCCCTCTCGGGGCGTTGATAGCGACTTCCCGCAGCGAGCGCATATCCTCCTGCTTGACCAGCGGGTCCGGTTTAACAATCTGCAACCAGGCGACGCGCCCCAGCAGGAAGACCAGGCTGCCAAAGATGGCCAGACAGAGAAGGGCAAAACGTATTGGGGTGAAGTTTGCTGCGGGATTGACGGGTTTCTTTTTCACCAGAGCTCCAGGGCTGAATAACAACGCCCTGATTTAACGGCAAATTTGCACCCTGATGGGGAAAACAATGCTAATACTCTCGCAGCTTTGCAACAAACTGCAAACAGAGACGCAGGTGGTAACACTTTGAAAAAATTGCATTAAAAAGCCCCGCACAGGCGAGGCTTTATCTCTGCAACTGAAACGTCGAAACGCTTCAGATTAGGCAGGTGTTCGATCAGATAGCGGTTACGTTAACAGCAGCCGGACCTTTCTGGCCGTCCTGAATTTCGAACTCAACGTTCTGGCCTTCAGCCAGAGTTTTGAAGCCGTTACCCTGGATTGCAGAGAAGTGTACGAACACATCTTTGCTGCCGTCAGCAGGAGTAATGAAACCAAAACCTTTAGACTCGTTGAACCACTTAACTTGACCTTTAATCTTTGCCATTTGCAAAATTCCTTAGAATGTTTTCTTCGCCCGCGGGCATTCACTGAGATAAAACTGAGACATTACTGCATGAGGCACTAATATAAGGTTCGGCAGAGAAGCGGTATTCAACGACAACGTGTTTACTCAGGACTTCTTTACTGAAAATGCCACACATAAACAGAACTGTACCTCGTTTGACCCAAACCGTGTTATCACACACAACTTAAATAATGGCAAGCCATTTTTAAACGTGTCTCGATCAGCCGCACAAATTCAGGGACTGATTTGCCACAATCTGCACAGTAATGCACTTACGTGTATACATAGCCCGTATGTTGCTCGATCAGTAACCGTCAGGGTAGACGCTGTTATCAAAGACTTTTTTACCTTAGACCATTAACTTCATATCGTCCAGCAAGCGAGGCCGATTTCGTGATGCGGTTATTTACGTTAGAACATTTGGTAAGAAGTTATGCTCATTTAATCGTAACGGCAGGCATTTGTTTACGTGAAAAAAACAGCATCGAGCGCTTCGCTTGTTTAACTTATATACACCGCAACGTTGATTGTCGCTATGCACCAAAATAATGATATTTTTATGAACCTGCTTCAAAAAAAGGCAATCAAAACGTTTCGATTAAAATAAAATATGATCCGCGTCGGTTTAATACGGAATATGTACTAACCGAACACATAATAGTTTATATGGATAAATATTGACCAATTCGCAAGGGCTGAAAGTTATCGTCCGGCAGCGATAAATCCCTCAGGGCCTGAGAGAGCTCTCTGACCGGTTCATCCAGCGATTCGTCTGTCAGCTCAAATACGCCCCAGTGGATCGGGATCGCCTTCGGCATGCCCAGCTTTTGCCAGAGCGCCACCGCCGACTGTGGATCCATATGATGAACCGCCATGAACCAGCGTGGTGCATATGCGCCAATGGGTATCGCAATGGTATCCAGTTTTCCCAGCCGTTGCGGTATGGTCAGCAGCTCCGGGGTGTAGCCGGTATCGCCGCTGAACCAGAAACGCTGGTTTTGCCCCTCAAAGACCCAGCCACACCATAGCGAGCGGTTGCGATCCCACAGGGTGCGCATACTCCAGTGCTGTGCCGGGACAGCGGTGAACACCATCCCCTCAAAGACGTAGCTTTGCCACCAGTCCAGCTCGACGACCTGCCTGGCCCCGCGCCGACGGCACCACTCCCCCAGGCCCAATGGCACAAAAAAGGTGAGCTGCGGAAAACGTCGCAGAAGCTGGCGGATCGTGGCCGAGTCCAGGTGATCAAAATGATTATGGGAGATGACCAATGCATCGAGCGGCGGGAGTACCTTGACGCTCATCACCGACGGCGTTTTTCTGACAGGTCCGGCAAAGGAGACCGGGGAGGCGCGACGGGAAAAAACCGGATCGGTGAGAATGTACTTCCCGTTCAGGCGCAGCAGCAGGCTGGCATGACCCAACCACCAGACGCCGTCTTCTTCATGGGTATTCAGAGTGACAGGTTGCCACCACTGGCGGATAAACCGATCGTAGCCCTGTTCGGGCGGTTTCGGCAGGCCGGCGGCTTTGCGTTCTTTCTGCCAGCGTTCGACATCGCCGGGCTGGTGCTCAGATCCATCAGTATTGCGAAAACCCTGCGGGGTATGATGCGCGAGGGAGGCGTTATACCAGGGATTGCTCCAGGCCATACTCACCTCCCCTGACTGGTTAGCGTTCAGCTACCAGACGAATAAAGTCATCGTCCTGGCTGTTAGCCGTCTCTTCTGCCGCTTTTGGTGCTTCTTTCTCTTCCGGTTCATTGGCTTCGCACAGGCGGCGCAGCAGCGCGTTCTGTCGTTTCTGCAAATCGACTAATGTTTCCAGCAGTTCAATTTGCTCATTGGTACGGGAGCTTGCACGGTTGACGAAAAACCACACCACCAGCCCCACTACCAGCAATACCACCGAGATCGCCAGAGATACCACATTAAGCATCCCGGAATTCACTAACTCACCCATTTCACCCCCCAATAAAAACGCTCATATTACCACTCGCGTTAAGGAAGGAAATCATTTGCGATAAAAATGCCTGTTACCAGGGGATAAACTTATTGATAGAACAAATACCGCTAAAGAACTGTACATCCTGGTCACACATCACGTTGATGGTCTGCGTCCAGAGCAACACACAGGCCACCAATACCAGCACCAGAATCACCCAGCGTATTTTTTTCACTCCACTCTCCGTCCCATAACTGCCTGATGCCAGGTTATCATGCACAACTTAAACCATGCCTAACTGTAACGTGAAGACGAGCCTTTCGGAATCATAGACTTGTTAACGTGAATGTATGGGTTAGGCTGGGCGGCAGTCATTAAAAAAATGAGGCAATAATGCGCTTTTTTATTCGCACACTGATTGTTATAGCATTGATCTGGACAGGTTTACTGCTCGCAGGCTACGGCGTGCTGACGGGCAGTAAAGAGAATGCTGCCGGGCTGGGGATTCAATGCCAGTACCTCACCGCGCGCGGGTTCAGCACCGCGCAGTATATCCACTCTGATAGCGGCATCATCGGTCTCTCCCGCTGCCCGCTGCTGCGAAAGAGCGAAATAGTGGTCGATAACGGCTAACGCAAAGCATAAAAAACGCTGCCAGATGGCAGCGTTTTTTTATGCAGGAACAACTCAGAACGGATAGTCGTTGTAACCCATCTGCTCAGAAATCTTCCGCGCCGCCGTGTGCAGCATTTCCACATATTCGTGCAGATGCTCTTCAGAGAAACGCAGCGTCGGGAAGGAGATACTCAGGCCAGCGATCACCACACCGAAGCGGTCGAATACCGGTACGCCGATGCAGCGCAAGCCTTCTTCCTGCTCCTGGTTATCTTCGCCATAACCCTGCTCACGCACTTTATCCAGCACCGCTAACAGCTCGTCGGTGGTGGTAATGGTGCGTTCGGTGCTGCGTTTATACTCGACGTTCTCGAGGATCTGCTTCACTTCTTCACGGTCGCGCCAGGCCAGCAGGACTTTACCGATAGCGGTACTGTACAGCGGGTTGCGGCGACCAATGCGTGAATACATGCGCAGGTTATACATGGAGTCGATCTTATGGATGTAAACAATGCTGTCTTCATCCAGCGCACCGAGGTGCACCGTCTCTTTCGTCAGACGAGAGAGTTCGCGCATCTGAATATCAGCGCTACGGATCAGATCGACGTTCTGCAGCGCGCGTGCGCCCAGTTCAAAAAGCTTCAGGGTCAGGGAGTATTTTTCAGACTCGCCTTCCTGTGCAACATAACCCAGTGATTTCATGGTCTGCAAAAAGCGGTAAACGGTGCTTTTTGACATCATCACACGCTGGGACAGCTCAGTAATACCAATTTCGCGCTCTTCGCCAAGCGCCTGCAAGATGCCGAACACCTTTAACACAGAAGAAACAGAATCTGGCTGTTTATCCAAATCCGCGATTGCCATTAATCACCTCAACGCAAGTGTTTTATAAAATTCAGAACCGGTTTTTATTATAAATTCGCCGCCGCATTGCTGCAATCAATCCTGGCGAACCTGGTTACAAATCTGCGACATATAACCGAAATAACAGTGATAATATCGTTACCCTGTTAATAATAACCCCTATTGCTCATTCATTCTCATGATAAAAACCCTCACAGATGGCCTGCCGTTACCGCAGCGCTATGGTGCCATTGCGACCATTATCATCGGTATTTCAATGGCCGTACTGGATGGTGCCATTGCCAACGTCGCTCTGCCGACTATCGCCAGCGACCTGAATGCCTCCCCTGCCAGTTCAATCTGGATCGTTAACGCCTACCAGATAGCGATTGTCATCTCCCTGCTGTCGTTCTCGTTTCTGGGGGACATGTTTGGCTACCGCCGGGTTTATCAGTGCGGGCTGGCGGTCTTTACCCTGACCTCCCTGTTTTGCGCCCTTTCGGACACATTACACACCCTGACCCTGGCGCGCATCGCTCAGGGATTTGGCGGCGCGGCGCTGATGAGCGTTAATACCGCGCTGATTCGGCTTATCTACCCGCAGCGACATCTGGGCCGGGGAATGGGGATCAACTCCTTTATTGTCGCCGTCTCCTCGGCGGCGGGCCCGACCATTGCCGCGGCGATCCTCTCGGTGGCCTCCTGGCAGTGGCTGTTCTTAATCAACGTCCCGCTGGGGATCGTGGCCCTGCTGTTCGCCCTGCGCTATTTACCCGCCAACGGCCCAAAAAGCAGCATGCCTAAATTCGACCTGCCGAGCGCGATAATGAACGCCCTTACCTTTGGCCTGCTGATCACCGCCTTGAGCGGTTTCGCCCAGGGGCAATCCCTGAGGTTGATCGCTGGCGAGGTGGTGGCGCTGCTGGTGGTTGGTTTCTTCTTTGTGCGCCGGCAGCTGGCCCTGCCGGTGCCGTTGCTGCCAGTGGATCTGCTGCGGATCCCGCTCTTCTCCCTCTCCATCGGCACCTCAATCTGCTCCTTCTGCGCGCAGATGCTGGCCATGGTCTCTCTGCCCTTCTTTCTGCAGAGCGTGATTGGCCGCTCGGAAGTGGAAACCGGCCTGCTGTTAACCCCCTGGCCGCTGGCCACCATGGTGATGGCCCCATTGGCAGGCTATCTGATTGAGCGTGTGCATGCGGGATTACTGGGCGCGCTGGGGATGGTGATAATGGCAACCGGGCTTTTTGCTCTCGCCCTGCTGCCCGCGGCACCACAGGATCTGGATATCATCTGGCGGATGATGCTGTGCGGGGCGGGTTTTGGTCTGTTCCAGTCGCCGAACAACCATACCATTATTACCGCCGCCCCCCGTCATCGCAGCGGCGGGGCCAGCGGAATGCTGGGCACTGCGCGCCTGCTGGGTCAAAGTACCGGTGCGGCGCTGGTAGCCTTAATGTTTAATCTGGCCGGGCAAAGCGGCACGCACCTGGCGCTGCTGACCGCCGGCACGCTGGCTACCGTCGCGGCCATCATCAGCGGATTGCGGGTGACGCAGCCAGGTTCGCAGGCATAAAAAAAAGCGCGTCCGAAGACGCGCTTTTTTATTCGTGGCCGAAGCCGTTACTTCAGGTAATCGCCGCTACGCAGCGCTTCGATACGCTTGTCCAGCGGTGGGTGAGACATGAACAGTTCGCTCAGCGATTTCGATTTACCGTTGATGCAGAACGCCATCATGCTGGAAGCCTCCTGCGGCTCATAGCTGGTTTTCAGACGCTGCAGCGCGGCAATCATCTTCTCGCGGCCCACCAGTTTGGCAGAGCCCGCATCCGCATGGAACTCACGGTGACGGGAGAACCACATGGTGATAATGCTCGCCAGAATACCAAACACCAGTTCCAGCACCATTGAGACCGCAAAGTAGATCAGCGGGTTGCCGTTACTTGCTTCGCCTTCCTCACGATCCCCGCCCATAAAGCCTGCGGCAATCTGCGCGATAATACGTGAGATAAAGATAACGAAGGTGTTCACCACACCCTGCACCAGGGTCATGGTCACCATATCGCCGTTAGCAATGTGGCTGATCTCGTGGGCAATAACCGCCTCGGCTTCGTCACGGCTCATGTTCTGCAACAGGCCGGTACTGACCGCAACCAGAGAGGCGTCGCGACGCGCACCGGTAGCAAAAGCGTTGATATCCGGAGCGTGATAAATCGCCACCTGTGGCATTTTAATGCCCGCCTGGCGAGACTGGTTCGCCACGGTGGTCATCAGCCAGTGTTCCATATCGTTACGCGGTTGTTCAATAACCTCGCCACCCACGGACTTGAGCGCCATCCACTTGGACATCAGCAGCGAGACAAATGAGCCACCAAAACCAAACAGCAGCGCCATGATCAGCAAGCCCTGAATGCTGCTCGACTGAATTCCTGTCAGGCTAAGTACCAGCCCGAACACCACCATCACCGCAAGGTTGGTGAGCAGGAAGAGCCCGATTCGCATCATAATATTCTTTTAACCTCGATTTAACAAAACGCACTATGCGATTACCCACATCGTATGGGTATTCAGCGTATTTTCAAGCGTTGGAAGGGCGTAAGTCACCAGAAAGACACAACTTTACATAATGAAATGACTGGCTGACGGCAGAATGCTGTTAACAAAAAAACAGGCACAATTTCTTGTGCCTGTCTGGGAGATTATTTCGCCGGGGCGGGGTTTCCGGCAGGATGGTCTTTTTCCAGTTGCGCCAGGTCAATGGCGATCTTCACCGTCTCATCAAGATACGGATCGGGCTCCTGGTAATCCTTCGGCAGGTCATCCAGTTTTTTCAGAAGTGGCTTACCTTCACGTTTGAAGCGGTCATTGATACGCGCCAGACGTGTTGCATCATCCTCTTCGTTCTCCTTCAGACGCTGAGCGTAGTTCAGAGAGACGATATTGCGTTTCGCTTTCAGGGCGTTGAAACGGGCAATATCCTTCATGATGTACTGGAACTCAGGATCTTTGGCGATGCGTTCGTCGTGCTGTTTTAACAGCGCCGGACCAAACTGGGTAATATCGCCCGACTTCACGTAGGTGGCAGCGTTAACGCTATCCCACGGCAACGCGTTATCTTCGAACTTCTCACCCGTTTCCGTCTCTTCGGTCCCGGTCGGCATGATGATATCCGGGGTCACGCCTTTACGCTGGGTACTGCCGCCATTCACGCGATAGAACTTCTGAATGGTGTACTGTACCGAGCCCAGCGCCGGCCATTCCGGGCGCAGCATCTGATCGTAAATGCGGTTCAGGGAACGATACTGCTGCACCGTACCTTTACCAAAGGTCGGTTCGCCAACCACCAGAGCACGATTGTAATCCTGCATCGCGGCGGCAAAGATTTCGGATGCCGAGGCGCTGAAGCGATCGACCAGCACCACCAGTGGACCTTTATAGTAAACAACACCATCGGTATCGGCATCTTCACGCACTTTACCGTTGTTGTCGCGTACCTGTACCACCGGACCGGACGGAATAAACAGGCCTGAAAGCGAAACCGCTTCAGTCAGGGCGCCGCCGCCGTTGGTACGCAGATCGATAATTACGCTCTTAACATTTTGTTTTTCCAGCTTCTGCAGCTGAACCTTGACGTCATCCGTCAGGCCAACGTAGAAACCAGGGATATCCAGCACGCCGACCTTGTCTTTACCCACGGTTTTCACCGTCATTTTCACCGCGCGATCTTCCAGGCGGATACGCTCGCGGGTCAGAGTAACGATACGGGTCTTGGTGCCTTTACCGGCAGGCAGAATTTCCAGACGGACTTTGCTGCCTTTCGGCCCCTTGATCAGGGCAACCACATCATCCAGACGCCAGCCGATGACATCGACCATCGTCTGGCCAACCTGACCGACACCCACAATGCGATCGCCGACGCTTATCGCCTTGCTCTTGGCGGCCGGGCCCCCGGCAACCATGGAGTTGATCACGGTGTAATCGTCATCCATCTGCAGCACCGCGCCGATCCCTTCAAGGGAGAGGCTCATTTCGGTGTTGAACTGCTCGGTGTTGCGCGGAGAGAGATAGTTGGTGTGCGGATCGATTTCGTGCGCGAAGGCCGTCATCGCCAGCGAGAACACATCTTCACTGTTGGTCTGCGCCAGGCGACGAATGGCAAATTTGTAGCGACGGGTCAGCGTTTCGCGGATCTCTTTCTCATCTTTACCGGTGAGTTTGAGGCTCAGCTCGTCGTATTTGACTTTGCTGTCCCACAGCGCATTCAGCTCGGCTTCATCTTTCGGCCACGGCGACTTACTGCGGTCAAGATTAAAGGTGTCGTTACCCGTGAAGTCCATCGGACGTTCAAGCACCTTAAGCGCGTACTGATAGCGCTCGAAACGGCGTTTCTGCGACAGGTTATACAGGTCGTAGAACAGGTCCAGCTTGCCGCTGCGTAACTCGTCACCCACCTCAGACTGCTTTTTGGCAAACTGTTCGACATCGCTGGCCAGCAGGACGTTATGACTGTAGTCCAGCAGGTTCAGATAGCGGTCGAAAATTTTTGTCGAAAAAGCCTGGTCGAGGTCGAACTGACGATAGTGCGAACGGGTGAAGCGCGATGTGACGCGCTCACTGACCGTTGCGTGCTGGGTCTCTTCCTTTAATACCGGAATTTGATCGACACGCGTAATCTCGTCCACAGCGAAGGCGTGGCCTGTTATTGCAAACAGGCCAGCCAGCGCGGTGAGCTTAAAAAATGTGTTCATGCCGGGCCTGGCCTCCGTTTTAGAACAACAAGTGTTCTGCGCGTACAATCATTGACAGACCAGAAGTCAGCTGTACACGAACGCCATCTTTGGTGATTTCCAGTACGGTGGCATCCATAGCATTGTTACCCGCTTTCACCTTCAGAGACTGACCCACGCTCAGGGCGTTAATGTCAGAAACTGGGGTATGGCGTGGCTCTTCACGAGGCGCACGCGGGGCTTTTGCCGCTGGTTGCTCAGCACGTGGCTTACGCTCGGTGTTCTCTTTGCGACGCGGTGCCGGACGTGGCTTGCGATCGCGGCGAGGCGCTTCTTCTTCGCCATTGGCCGCGGCAGCTTCGCGCTTTTTCGCCTGCTGTTCAGCACGCTGGGCCTGAACGCGCGCTTTGGCTTCTTCGAGCTGCTTACGGGCGTGCTCTACGTGCTGCTCATCCAGCACACCGCAAGGGTTGCCGTCGAGATCGACACGTGTCGCGCCTGCTTTGATACCGTACAGGTAACGCCAGCTCGAAGTATAAAGACGTAAGGCGGAGCGGAGTTGGGTTTTGCTGAGGTTCATCTCACCTTCAACACGCTCTACCAGATCCTGAAAAATACCAATTTTCAGGGGACGAGCTTCGCCTTCGGCACTAAAACATTGTGGAAAACGTTCGGCCAAAAACGCGATAACTTCTTTACTGCTATTCAACTTAGGTTGATTTTCCATGAAATTTCCTGATTACAACGGACGTTGCCGACAAGCCGCAGGCATGAACAGGCGTCATTATAATGACGCCATCGCTAAATGCTACGTTATCCGTTGATTATCCTGCGACGCTCGCAAAGAATTTATGATAATCGGTCGCGGCGAGGACGTTCTCAAGGTTCGCCACCAGCTCGCGCAGCCCCTGCTCATCCTCGCGGGTAAAGCGATTAAAGACCGTGCTATCGATATCCAGTACACCAATAATCTGATTATTCACTTTCAGAGGAAGTACGATTTCAGCATTGCTGGCGCTGTCGCAGGCAATATGCCCGTCGAACGCGTGGACGTCATCAACACGCTGCACCTGGTCCTGCGCGACCGCGGTACCACACACGCCGCGCCCAACCGGAATGCGTACGCAGGCCAGTTTGCCCTGGAAGGGACCCAGCACCAGCGTCTCGCCTTCCAGCAGATAAAAACCGGCCCAGTTCACATCAGACAGACGTTCAAACAGTAACGCGCTGGTATTCGCCAGGGTGGCTAAAAAACTGGTTTCACCGGCCATCAATGCCTGAAAGTCACGGTTCAAATCCGCGTAGAATTCTGTTTTGCTCATTATTCAATCACTTGGTTGTCTTACAAAATTACAGCATAGCCTATTAAAATAAGCTTTATTTACGTTCATGCTCAAGATGAATCCATTCATGAGTTAAGATAACTATTAACTATCCTTTTTTAGCGCGACCGATGGCTCTTAAAACACCGAAAATAACACCGGCGAAGAAGATAACTGTGCATGCGGTCGGCGATGCGCTGCCTCGTGCACATTATCAGCGTTGTCCCCAATGCGATACGCTTTTTACGTTGCCAAAGATGAAATCACACCAAAGTGCTTTCTGCCCGCGCTGCGACGCAAAAATCCGCGATGGCCGTGACTGGTCCCTGACGCGGCTGGCCGCGATGGCCGTCACCATGATGCTGCTGATGCCCTTTGCCTGGAGCGAACCGCTGCTTAGTTTGCACCTGTTAGGGGTGCGCATCGACGCCAACCTGCTGCAGGGGATCTGGCAGATGACCCAACAGGGCGATCCGCTGACCGCTTCGATGGTGCTGTTTTGTACCGTCGGCGCGCCGGTGGTGCTGGTGGCCGCTATCGCCTACCTGTGGTTGGGCAATATCCTGGGGATGAACCTGCGCCCGGTACTGCTGATGCTCGAGAGGCTCAAAGAGTGGGTGATGCTCGATATCTACCTGGTGGGGATCGTCGTCGCCTCGATCAAAGTGCAGGATTATGCCTGGTTGCAGCCGGGAAGCGGTCTGTTTGCCTTTATCGCGCTGGTGATCCTGAGCATTCTGACCATGATTCACCTGAACGTGGAGCAGCTCTGGGAGCGGTTTTATCCCCAGCGCCCCGCCACCCGCTACAATACCGATTTACGGGTCTGTCTGGGCTGTCACTATACCGGGCTGCCCGACGGGCGCGGCCGCTGCCCGCGCTGCCATATTCCGCTGCGCCTGCGCCGCCACAACAGCCTGCAAAAATGCTGGGCAGCGCTGATCGCCTCGCTGGTGCTGCTGTTACCGGCTAACCTGCTGCCTATCTCGGTGATTTACGTTAACGGGGCGCGCCAGGAAGATACCATTATGTCGGGCATCGTCTCGCTGGCGCAGAGCAACATCGCCGTCGCGGCCGTGGTGTTCATCGCCAGTATTCTGGTGCCCTTTACCAAAGTCATCGTGATGCTGACTTTGCTCATCAGTATTCATTTCAAATGTGAACAGGGGCTGAGAACCCGCATACTGCTGTTGCGTTTCGTTACCTGGATTGGCCGGTGGTCAATGCTGGATCTGTTTGTTATTTCGTTGATGATGTCGCTGATCAATCGCGATCAGCTCCTTGCTTTTACTATGGGACCCGCAGCGCTCTATTTTGGCACTGCGGTGATATTGACTATTCTTGCAGTGGAATGGCTGGATAGCCGCTTACTTTGGGATGCACATGAGTCAGGAAACGCCAGCTTCGCCGACTGAAGCGCGAGTTAAAACAAAACGTCGTATTTCGCCTTTCTGGTTACTGCCGGTTATCGCTCTGATGATCGCCGGCTGGTTAATCTGGACCAGTTATGAAGATCGCGGCAATACCATTACCATTGATTTCCAGAGCGCCGATGGCATCGTTGCGGGCCGTACGCCCGTGCGTTTCCAGGGGGTTGAGGTGGGCACCGTTCAGGATATCTCCCTGGACAAGAACCTGAATAAAATTGAGGTTCGTGCCAGCATCAAGTCCGATATGAAGGATGCCCTGCGGGAAGAGACGCAGTTCTGGCTGGTGACGCCGAAAGCTTCTCTGGCAGGGGTCTCCGGGCTGGATGCGCTGGTCGGCGGTAACTATATCGGCATGATGCCGGGCAAAGGTGAGCCACAGGATCACTTTACCGCCCTGGATACGCAGCCGAAATACCGACTCAACAACGGCGATCTGATGATTCATCTGCACGCGCCGGATCTGGGCTCCCTGAACAGCGGGTCGCTGGTCTATTTCCGCAAGATCCCCGTCGGTCGCGTCTATGACTACGCCATCACCCCTAATAAGCAGGGGGTGACCATCGACGTGCTGATCGAACGCCGCTTCACCTCGCTGGTAAAAAAAGGCAGCCGTTTCTGGAATGTCTCCGGGGTTGATGCCGACCTCAGCCTGAGCGGAGCCAAAGTGAAGCTGGAAAGCCTCGCGGCGCTGGTGAATGGTGCCATCGCCTTCGATTCCCCGGAGGGATCAGAGCCTGCCACCCAGGAAGATGATTTCGGTTTATACAAAGATCTGGCCCACAGCCAGCGCGGCGTGATCGTCAAGCTGACCCTGCCCTCTGCGGATGGTCTGAAAGCTGACTCCACCCCGCTGATGTATCAGGGGCTCCAGGTGGGGCAACTCACCAAAATGACGCTGAATCCGGGCGGTCTGGTGACCGGTGAAATGACCGTTGACCCGAGCGTGGTGGATCTGCTGCGGGAAAAAACGCGCATCGAAATGCGTAGTCCTAAACTGTCCCTCAGCAACCCCAGCGTCAGCAGCCTGCTCACCGGCAGTACCTTTGAGCTGATCCCCGGCGGCGGCGAACCGGTTAACCAGTTTGTCATCGCCCCAGCCGATAAGGCGCTGTTACAAAAACCCGGCGTCCTGACCGTGACCCTCAGCGCCCCGGAAAGCTACGGTATCGATGCTGGTCAGCCGCTGATCCTGCATGGCGTGCAGATTGGACAGGTGCTTGAGCGATCGTTAACCAGCAAAGGGGTCACCTTTGAGGTGGCAATTGACCCGGAGTACCGCGAGCTGGTGCATGGCGACAGTAAATTTGTGGTCAACAGTCGGGTGGATGTCAAAGTCGGGCTCGACGGCGTCGAGTTCCTGGCGGCCAGCGCCAGCGAGTGGATCAGCGGCGGGATCCGTATCCTGCCCGGTGAGAAAGGCGCCATGCGCGACAGCTATCCGCTGTATGCCAACCTGGACAAAGCCCTGGAAAACAGCCTGAGCGATCTGCCGACCACCACCCTTACGCTGGTGGCCGATACCCTGCCGGACGTGCAGGCGGGCTCGGTAGTGCTGTATCGTAAATTCGAAGTGGGTGAAGTGATCCTGGTCCGCCCGCGCGCCAATGCCTTTGATATAGAACTGCATATCAAACCGGAATACCGCAAGCTGCTCACCAGCAATAGCGTGTTCTGGGCCGAAGGCGGGGCCAAAGTGCAGCTTAACGGCAGCGGGCTGACGGTGCAGGCCTCCCCGCTCTCCCGCGCCCTGCGTGGTGCCATCAGCTTTGATAACCTGAGCGGCGCCAGCGCCAGTCAGCGTAAGGGTGACAAGCGGATCCTCTATCCGTCTGAAACCGCTGCGCGCGCGGTGGGCAGCCAGATCACCCTGCACGCCTTTGATGCGGGCAAGCTCGCAGAAGGGATGCCGGTGCGCTACCTGGGGATTGATATCGGTCAGGTCCAGAGCCTGAAGCTGATTACCGCACGCAATGAAGTGCAGGCCACGGCGGTACTGTACCCGGAATATGTCGATAACTTTGCCCGCGCCGGGACGCGTTTCTCAGTGGTCACCCCGCAGATTTCTGCCGCGGGTGTTGAGCATCTGGATACCATCCTCCAGCCCTATATCAACGTTGAGCCGGGACAGGGCAAGTCGCGCCGTGACTTTGAGCTGCAGGAAGCGACCATCACCGATTCACGTTATCTCGATGGCCTGAGCATCGTGGTGGAAGTCCCGGATGCGGCATCGCTCGATATCGGTACGCCGGTGCTGTTCCGCGGAATGGAAGTGGGTACGGTTACCGGCCTGACGCTGGGGACGCTCTCCGATCGAGTGATGGTAGCCCTGCGCATCAGCGATCGTTATCAGCATCTGGTACGTAACAACTCGGTCTTCTGGCTGGCCTCCGGCTACTCGCTCGATTTCGGTCTGACCGGCGGCGTGGTGAAAACCGGGACCTTTAATCAGTTTATCCGTGGGGGGATCGCCTTCGCGACGCCGCCGGGTACGCCGCTGGCGCCGAAATCTCAACCCGGCAAGCACTTCCTGCTGCAGGAGAGCGAGCCGAAAGAGTGGCGCAGCTGGGGAACCGCCCTGCCACGTTAATGCCTGCGCTCCGGTGCAACCCACCGGAGCCTTTATGGTACACTGCGCGCCTCTTTTACTCCCTGTGGTGCGCTCGTGTCTCAACGTCCCGTCTATCTGCCAGATGAATTTCTGGCGCAAATGCGCCAGGCTCTGCCTGACCCTCTCGCTCTCGATGCGTTTATCGCTGCCTGTCAGCGGCCGCTGCGCCGCAGCCTGCGCGTCAATACCCTGAAAATCAGCGTGGCGGATTTCCTCACGCTTGTTGCCCCGTACGGCTGGCAACTCACCCCGGTTCCGTGGTGCGAAGAGGGATTCTGGATCGACCGTGACGACGAAGAAGCCCTGCCGCTGGGCAGCACCGCCGAGCACCTGAGCGGGCTGTTTTACATTCAGGAAGCCAGCTCCATGCTGCCGGTTGCCGCGCTGTTTGCCGACGACAACGCACCCGCCCGGGTGATGGACGTGGCGGCAGCCCCTGGCTCCAAAACGACCCAAATCGCTGCGCGGATGAATAATCAGGGGGCGATCCTCGCCAATGAGTTCTCCGCCAGCCGCGTTAAGGTGCTGCATGCCAACATCAGCCGCTGCGGGATCAGCAACGTGGCGTTAACCCATTTTGATGGCCGCGTGTTCGGTGCCGCCCTGCCGGAAGCCTTCGATGCGATCCTGCTGGACGCCCCCTGCTCCGGCGAAGGGGTGGTACGCAAAGATCCCGACGCGCTGAAGAACTGGTCCGTCGCCAGCAATCTGGAGATCGCCGCCACCCAGCGCGAGCTGATCGACAGCGCTTTCCATGCCCTGCGCCCCGGCGGCACCCTGGTCTACTCTACCTGTACCCTTAACCGCGACGAGAACGAAGCGGTCTGCCTGTGGTTACAGGAACAGTATCCCGACGCCGTAGAGTTCCTGCCGCTAAATGACCTGTTCGCCAGCGCCGGTGAATGCGTTACCCCGGAAGGCTTCCTGCACGTCTTCCCGCATATCTACGACTGTGAAGGCTTCTTCGTGGCAAGGTTGCGTAAAACTGCCGCTATCGCGCCGCTGCCTGCCCCGAAATTTAAGGTCGGCAACTTCCCGTTCACGCCGCTCAAAACCCGTGAAGCCGGGCAGATCGCCGCTGCGGCAAATCTGGCAGGTCTGCAGTGGGGCGATAATCTGCGCCTGTGGCAACGCGACAAAGAGGTGTGGTTATTCCCGACCGGGATTGAGCCGCTGATCGGTAAAGTGCGCTTCTCCCGCCTCGGCATTCGACTGGCCGAAACCCACAACAAAGGTTACCGCTGGCAGCATGAAGCGGTGATCGCCCTGGCTGGCAAGGACAATACCTTTGCCTTAACCCAGCAGGAAGCCGAAGAGTGGTATCGCGGCCGTGATGTCTGGCCGCAGGAGAGCCCTGCCGGGGATGATGCGGTAGTGACGTATCAGGGTTTTCCCATCGGGCTGGCGAAAAAAGTGGGCTCGCGTCTGAAAAACAGTTACCCACGCGAACTGGTTCGCGACGGTCGTCTGTTTACCGGTAACGGCGACGCGAGCTAAAAAAAGGCACTTTTTTACTGGCGCTTTTGCTCTCCATTGACCAGGCTGAAAAGTGGGCGACTATACTGGTCGTACCAGACCACAGTGAGTTTATGGAGAGCATTATGACGAAAACCAATGTGCGCATTGGCGCATTCGAAATCGATGATGCCGAGTTAAACGGCGATACGCAGGGCGAGCGAACGTTAACCATCCCCTGCAAGTCCGATCCCGATCTGTGCATGCAGCTCGACGCCTGGGATGCAGACACCAGCGTCCCGGCTCTCCTCGATGGCGAACACTCCGTGCTATACCGCGAGCATTACGATCACCAGTCCGATGCCTGGATCATGCGCCTTGCATGATTCAGAGAGAACCCGCCCGCAGGCGGGTTATTTGTCTGTCTTTTTCCCCCTTCCCTGAATCATCCCCTACAATATTAATACGATAGTGAATGCTGAGGGGCATGATGTACGCACTGGTGCTGTTTATCTGTTATCTGGACGCGGGTTGCGAAGACCTGGTCGTGGACGTTTACCGTACCGAAATCCAGTGTGAGGCTTCGATGGACGATCAGCGGATCCGCCACGGCGGGTGCTATCCGGTAGAGGATTTTATCGATGGCTTCTGGCGTCCGGCACAAGAGTATTCCGACCTCTGATCACTGCAGTTGCGCCAGGGTCAACGACCCGCCAAACACCGCTCCGGTGTCGATATAGTGCAGGTTCTGGCAATCAAACCGCTTACTTAGCGGCGTATGGCCAAACCAGAAGTGATCGGCTCCGGCAATTCCCTCCTCATGGCCGTTCATTAAGTCCCGCAGGCGGTCCCGGTTCCACAAAATGGGTTGCTTCGCGACCGGTTTATCCCAGTGATACTGCGATGACGGGTAATCGGCATGGGCAATCACGTTCACGCCGTTAGCGCAGGTGATTTCGATAATCCACGGCAGCGTTTCGCAACGCCTGAACAGATCCACAGCCTGCTGCCGCTGTTCGCCCTTTAATTCGGCAAACCAGACGCCACCATTCATTAACCAGAGTCCAAAGCTCTTATTATGCAGGGCATCCAGCGCCATCTGCTCATGATTGCCACGCACCGCATAAAACCAGTTTTCATTTAATAACTGCAGGCATTTCACGCTGTCCGGCCCGCGATCGATCAGATCGCCGACGCAAATAAGTAAATCCTCATACGGATTAAGATGTCGCTGCTTTATTTCATCCATAAGCAGTTGATAACACCCGTGAAGATCGCTTACCACCCAGACGTGTCGCCAGTTGTGACCATCAATTTTTAGATACATAGCGCCTCCTCAGGATCAGTATAGTCGCTGCGGAATGGACCACTGAGGAGGCAAGAAGGCGTGCGGTTTAATAACCTCAATCGATATTAAACGAAGCGGAAATAAAGGCTTAGCAACGGTTAAATCATTATCCGATGACCTTTAAGATAATCGCAGAATTATAAAGAGGCCTTCATCGTGTCAAATACTATCCTGCCTGCTGAGGTGCCATACGCGCACCGTTCTTCCGTTATTCTCGCGCTGGCGAAAGGCGATCTTACGCCCGGGCCGCTATGGCAGAAACGTGATTACCGGCTGAAATTCTTCCTGCGCACCCTGCTGTTCTGGTCTTCGACCACCCGTATGCTGGAGACGATCGCCCGCCGGGATGATTTTTCAACCCTGCTGAAGGCGCAGCCGACGCTGCCGGTGAAAACCCAGCGCCAGTATCTCACTCGCGGACTGTCGGCCGGTGAGCGCGCCGGTGCGATCCTGCACCACTATGCCTGGATTGATGCCCTGCCGGATAGCGGCCTGGCTCACCTCTTTACCAGCCCGACGCCGCTTCCGCTGCTGCAGTTCGCCACCAAAGAGGAGGCCAGCTATACGATCTATGCCACCTCCGCGGTGAAGGCCGAGCGTGAGGGTGAAACCACACTCTGGTTACGCGCCGGGGATAATACCCTGCTGGCGAGCCTGACCTTCAGCGTGATCGCGGAAAACGGGCGCAGCGCGCTGGTGATTGGTGGCCTGCAGGGGCCGCGCCGGGATGTCGGCCGGGAGACGATCAAAAACGCTACCCGCGCCTGTTATGGTCTGTTTCCTAAACGTATCCTGCTGGAAGCCGTTTTCAATCTGGCGAAGCAGTCAGGGATCGGCGCCCTTTACGGCGTCAGCGATGAAGGCCATGTCTTTCGCGCCTTGCGGTACCGGCTGAGTAAAGGCCGGCACCTGCACGCCAGTTACGATGAGTTCTGGGCCTCACTGGGCGCTAAGCAGGACAATGCCTTCCGCTGGGCGCTGCCATCCGGTATGGAGCGCAAATCGCTGGAGAGCATTGCCAGTAAGAAACGCGCTGAATATCGCCGTCGTTTTCAGCTGCTGGATGAGATTGAACAGGCTATCCACACCCGGTTTTGCTGCTAATACCTGCTTTCATCGGTAACAGGCAAAAATTTAACACAAGCGCTAAAAAGCGCTGGACTTCCGCCGGGCGTAGTGTGGTATGGTTTAAGGAATAACAGAGGATGTTGCCCAACTGTTAAAGTCCGCAACAGGAAAATGCGTTTACTTTCAACAGATAAAAAGAGACCGAATACGATTCCTGTATTCGGTCCAGGGAAATGGCTCTTGGGAGAGAGCCGTGCGCTAAAAGTTGGCATTAATGCAGGCTAAGTCGCCTTGCACTTTAAGAATAGATGACGACGCCAGGTTTTCCAGTCCGCAGCAAAAGTGGCCTGAAAAAAAGCGTTAGCCTGTCCTTAAACACAAAAACCGCAATGCTTCCGAAGAGAAGCCTGCGGTTTTTTTATTGGAAACGGAAAGCTAGCAGAGCGTGTTGGCGCGCTCAATGAACGGCGCCAGACTCTTTTTCTGTCCTGGGTTGGCCGGGTCATCAACCTGGATAATCGCGATCGGCTGGCCTTTGCTTGTACCGCTGTCGACCTGCTGCTGCGCTACATCATTCAGCGGATACTGTACCAGGGTACTCGGGTTGATGGCATACAGGGCATGACCCGGACGGCAGGTCAACATCACCTCTTCCCGGTTAAACGCCCATTTGTCTTTACCCACTTCAAACCGGCTAACGGTGATCACCTGCGGTGCCGCCAGCGCCGTGCCGGAACAGGCCAGCAATAAAAGAGAAAGTACGGTTTTTTTCATTGTGTTCCACCTCGTCAGAAGGGTTCCCAGGTCGCGAACAGGCTGACTGCCGCCAGAACCAGCGCCCCCAGCACAACCTCAGTCTGCGTCATCCTGATAAAATAACGTTGCTCACGTCCGTCGCCGGAACGAAATCGCGGCACCAGAACATACCGATTCACCAGGGCAATTACCACCATCATTGCCACCAGCGCACATTTCAACAACAGCAGTCGTCCCCATTCTGAGTGCCACGGCAGTGCCCAGCCCTGGATCAGCAGGGTATTGATCGCCCCCGTGAGTAAGACCCCGGCGACGGCCAGATGACCGTAGCGCGAGAAGCGCATCATGGTGAGGATAGCTGCCTCCCGCCAACGCCCGCGCGACAGACGCAGGCAAAACAGCAGCGGCATTAAGCCCCCCAGCCAGACAGCGGCACACAGCAGATGCAGGGCATGATTACTGCGCTGCACCCTGCCCAGAATGCCCTCATGCATCGCCGCATGCCCGGTTCCCGCCAGCAGGATAAACTGCGCGGCGGTAAACAGCAGCAGCAGGGGCGCGGCTTTGCGGGGTTCCAGCCAGGCAATCCACACGGTTACGAAGGCCAGCATCATCTGCCATAGCCAGACCCGACCAAACTGCGTGGTCAGCACCGCTTGCCAGGTGCCCGGGCTGATAACATCCTGCCAGCCATTGCCCATCATTCCACCTTGCAGCGCCAGCATGATCAGGGCTGAAAGCAGAGTGATAAGCGCAATCGCTTTTTGCCGACGGCGAAAGCGCCGCGTCAGTAAACGCCGCAGGGAGAGAGGCGCCAGCCAGGCGCTGTACAGGGCGTTGCCGAACAGCAGCATCAGGGCGGAAAAATGGACAAAGCGCAGCGTAACGTAGCAGAACGCCAGCATTTATTTCACGCTAAAACGGTAGCTACCCTGGGTTTTATGACCATCCACGGAGACCACGTGCCAGTCCACCTGGTAAGTGCCTGCCGTCAGGGATGACGCCATCGGCACGATCAACTGGGTCGGATCTTTTTCGTTGCGTTTTACCGCTCCGGTTTCAACGGGCTGCTGTTTATCATCCTTGACGGAAACGCCGCTAAACCGCGGTTCGATCCCCTCGGAGAAGTTAAGCGTCAGTGCCTGCGGCGCCGCATCCAGGGCAGCATCGGCCGCGGGGTACTGATGCTTTAAATGGGCATGGGCAAAGACAACCGGGGTTGTCAGCGTCGTCAACAACAGAGTCAGCGTGCAGACAGCACGGGAAAGGCGCATCGCCATCACATACATTCCTTTTTGTTATGCCTGATTGTCAGAGGATAACTCTGTATAATGTTCCAGTCGAGGATCATCCTGCCCGGGCTTGTCAATAGGCCGCCGTTTGGGTAACGTTGGCCCGCAAATGAAGGAGACGGTTATGAAGATTAATCTCGCCACCCTCCCCCAGGAGGAGATGGACAAAGTGAATGTGGATTTAGCCGCTGCGGGCGTGGCATTTAAAGAGCGCTACAATATGCCGGTTATCGCTGAGGTGGTAGAGCGGGAACAACCGGCGCATCTGCGCGACTGGTTTCGCCAGCGTCTGATTGCGCATCGATTGACCTCTGTGACCCTTTCGCGCCTGCCGTGGGAGCCGAAAGTTAAATAACCTTACGCCGGGTTACAATTCCTTACACAGATTATGCCAGGATACAAAGCCCTGATTCATTCAGGGGCTTTATGAATCTCTGCGACTCCGTGCATAAGGAAATCACGATGTCTCACTGGACTATTGCGGCTGCTCAGTACCAGCCGACCCATCATTGCGTGGACGACCACGTATCACACCATCTACGTTTTATCACCGCCGCCGCACACCAGCAGTGCAATTTGCTGCTCTTTCCGGAACTCTCGTTAACCGGCCCGGTCTTACCAGACAGCCAACTCCCTGCCCCACCCGCTCACCAGCAGATCGCGCCGCTGCACGAGGCTGCCCAGGCGTGTAACGTCTCGGTGATTGCCGGGATCACGGTGGAGGATAACGGCCAGCGTCAGCGTGGGCTGGCGTGGCTGAGCCCGGATCAGCCGCAGGCCATTTTCTACCCGCATGGCGCAGGTGCCTGTCTGGAGAGCCGACACAGCGGCCTGTCTCTTGTCGATGCCCACGCCGAGCCGCCCAATATCACCCCCAACGCCACGCTATTTACCCGCGGTATGGCGGTGAGTGAAGCGGAGAGGCCCGCCTCATTTGCGCAGTGGCAGCGTTTTGCCCACCGCTATGGGATTGCGGTGCTGGTGGCGAATCACGACGGCGGTAGCGCCCTGTGGGATGCCCGCGGACAGTTAATCCTTCGCGCCGATTCCGGAGAGGTGTTATTAACGGGTCGGTATGTGGAGCAGAGTTGGCAAGGCGAGATCATTCCATTACGCTAAACCTTTTACGGCCAGGAGAGAGCCATGCTACGTGTCATCGACACCGAAACCTGCGATCTGCAGGGAGGGATTGTGGAAGTGGCGTCTGTCGATGTTGTGAACGGGCAGATCGTCAATCCATGCAGCCATCTGGTGCGTCCGGATCGCCCTATTAGCCCGCAGGCGATGGCTATTCACCGCATCACCGAGGCGATGGTGGCCGACAAACCCTGGATTGAAGAGGTGATCCCGCATTACCACGGCAGCCAGTGGTATGTGGCCCATAACGCCAGCTTCGATCGCCGCGTTTTGCCCGAGATGCCGGGAGAATGGATCTGTACCATGAAGCTGGCCCGGCGCGTATGGCCGGGCATCAAATACAGCAACATGGCGCTCTATAAGTCGCGCAAACTCAGCGTCAGAACGCCGGAAGGGCTGCATCATCACCGCGCCCTGTACGACTGCTATATTACCGCCGCGTTGCTGATTGATATCATGAATACCACCGGCTGGACCCCGGATGAGATGGCCGACATCACCGGACGACCGGCGCTGCTAACCACCTTCACCTTCGGTAAATACCGCGGGAAACCGGTGGCAGAAGTGGCAGACAAAGATCCGGGCTATCTGCGCTGGCTGTATAACAACCTCGACAGAATGAGCCCCGAGCTGCGTCTGACGTTAAAGCACTATCTGGGCGGATCCTGATCCGCCTCGCCGGACCGGCTGGTCAATGTCTCCTGCGCCAGGCCGACAATAAACGCATATTCCAGCGCCACCCCTTCATAGGATTTAAAGCGCCCGGATTTCCCGCCGTGTCCGGCATCCATATCGGTGCAGAGCAGCAGTAAATTATCGTCGGTTTTCATTTCACGCAGTTTCGCCACCCACTTTGCGGGCTCCCAGTATTGCACCTGGGAGTCATGCAAGCCGGTGGTAACCAGCATATGCGGATAGGCTTTCGCCTCGACGTTGTCGTAGGGGCTGTAGCCTTTCATGTAGCGGTAGTAGGTTGCATCCTGCGGGTTGCCCCACTCCTCGTACTCCCCGATGGTCAGCGGGATGGATTCATCCAGCATGGTGGTCAGCACATCGACAAAGGGCACCTGCGCCACCACGCCTTTAAACAGCCCCGGACGTTCGTTAATCACGGTGCCCATCAGCATGCCGCCTGCGCTGCCCCCCATCGCGAAGCACTGTTTCCTGTCGCCATAGCCCAGCTCGAGCAGCCCATCGCAGACATCGAGATAGTCGTTGAAGGTGTTTTTCTTTTTCAGGAACTTGCCGTCTTCATACCACTTCTGCCCCAGCTCGCCGCCGCCGCGGATATGGGCGATAGCGAAGATAAAGCCCCGGTCGAGCAGGCTTAAGCGGCTACTGCTGAAATCGGCATCGATGCTGGAGCCATACGAGCCGTAGCCGTAGATGAGGATCGGGTTTTTGCCTTTGCGGAAATGGTGCTTATGGTAGACCAGCGAGACCGGGACTTCGGTGCCGTCCCGGGCCACAATCCAGACGTGCTCACTGCGGTAGAGTTCAGCGTTAAAGCCTTTGACCTCGGCCTGCTTCAGCACCTTGCGTTGCCCGGTGTCCATATCCAGCTCGAACAGGGTGTCCGGCGTGGTCATGGAGGAGTAGCCGTAGCGCAGACGCGATGTTTCCGGCTCGGGGTTATAGCCGATCCAGGTGACGTAGGCGGGATCGTCGAAGGCGATCCCGATCACCTCCCGGGTTTTGCGATTGATCTGCCGCAGGCTGGTCAGCCCGCGCTGGCGCTCTTCCACCACCAGCCAGTCGGTAAACAGGGTAAAGCCTTCGAGCATCACCTGATCCCGGGGTGGGATCAGCACTTCCCATTTGCGTTCATCGCGCACTTTGGTTTTGTAGAGGCCAAAGTTTTTGCCCTCCCGGTTGGAGCGCAAATAGAAGGTGTGCTGGAAGTGGTCGAGGCTGTACTCGTGATCCTTGCGCCGCGGCATAAAGCACAGGGGCTGAGCGTCCGGCAGCTCGGCGTCCAGCAGCAACACCTCGGTGGTCGTGGCGCTGGCGAGGAAGATAATCACGTAGTGTTTCGACGTGGTCTTATGCAGGCTGACGTAAAAGGTTTCGTCTTTCTCCTCATAGACCAGCTCGTCGCTGGTGGACGCAGTGCCTACCGTATGTCGCCAGACCTGAAAGGGGTGCAGCGTGGTGGCATGCTTTTTAATGTAGTAGACCGTCTCCGAGTCGTTGGCCCAGATAAAATCGGGGGAGACGTTATCGAGCATCTCGGGATACCAGTTCCCGGACTCCAGGTTGCGGAACCGGAGTCCGTACTGCCGTCGGGAGAGGTAGTCTTCGGCCAGCGCCATAATGGCGTTATCCGGCGAAACCGCCATGCCGCCCAGGGTATAAAACTCGCTGTGCGAGGCCCGCTGGTTAGCATCCAGCAGCGTTTCCCACTCTTCCCACTCGGCGCAGAGCACCGACTGGCGCTGATAGATGGCGTATTCGTTCCCGGGCTCATAGATGTGCCGGTATCGATAGCCATTGCGACTCCAGGGCGCTGAGACATCACGCTGCGGGACGCGCTCGACCATTTCGTTGAGCAGACGGTCCTGCAGCGCCTGCTGCGTCGACATGACCCTGCGACCATAGTCATTTTCATCATGGAGGTAGTCCAGTACCTCCGGCTGTGAGCGGGTATCGTCGCGCAACCAGTAATAGTTGTCGATACGCGTGTCACCGTGCGCGGTGAGAGCGTGCGGTATGCGTTGGGCTTTAGGTGGCATGTCAGTATGATTCTTTTACGATTTACACCCTATAAGGTTGGCAAAACATGCGCACGATGCAAGCGAAACGGGATACCCGGGGGTAAAAAGTTAGCCGGGGAGCGCCTGTTTTTGCTGGCGAATATCCTGTTCGATCCCCTCGCGGACGTCAGCCGGAATTTTCAGCGCATCCCCCAGCGCATTGAGATAACTACGCTCCATAAAGTGATCGATATCGATCGCCGCGCAGCTCAGGAAATAGAGCTCCAGCGCTTCCTCTTCGTTTTTGATCCCCTGCGCCAGACGCTGTGGATCAAGGGGCTGCTCAATGGCCTGCGCCACCAGCGCCCTGCCCTGCTCCTCCACGCCCGCTTCCCGCAGCTGCTGCTCAATGGCGGCACGCTCCTGATCGTCAATGTGGCCGTCACTCTTCGCCGCAAAGACCAGGGCCAGGATCAGCCTTTCGCTGCGCACATCCAGCGCCGAGGCCTGCTGACCAAACTGCGCTTCGCCCTGATGGGCGCTACGCACTCTGTCCTTATACTTGTTCCACAGCACGGAGCCCGCAATCGCGCCACCGCCTGCCAACAGGGCACCGGTGCCGTATTTCGCCAGCAATTTACGCGAGGATTTATTCGCCACCAGCAGCCCGGCAAGGCCGCCAAGCGCCCCTGGCGACAGCATTTTGCTCAGCCCTTCGCCCGAGGAGGACCCCGTTTTCTGCCCCAGCATAGACTGTAATTGATTCAACCAGCTTGACATGATTTCCCTCACTTAACGGTGGATGAATTTCACAGCCTAAGCGAGGGGATGTCAGGAAATGTCTACGCTGACAAAAGAAGCGAAAATTCACCTCTTCGACGCGAGATACTGCGCACTGCCCGCTTTGCAGTCGACCTTCACCTGATAATGAATATCGGTGTTTTTCCCGCGTACCGTCAGCGGCACGGTCCAGCGATCTTTTTCACCCTTCACCTCCTTCGGGTTGATCCACGCCACCGGGTCGGCCATCCCCAGCGTCTTTTGATCGTCAGCCCAGCGCACGATGCGGTTTTGCAGATAATCCCGCTTCACGCTGGCGGCCATGCCCTCGGCATTCTGACCTTCGCAGGTCGGAAACTTCACGGTTTTCTCATCGGCGGCCTGCGCCGTCAGGCTGGCACCCAGCATCGCCAGCGCCATCACTACCCCTGTTTTGTTCATCATGTTCTCCTGTATTGGTTCCCCAAAAGCATGGTCCAAAACGGCCGCGATGCAAATAACCGCCTGTCATCCCGATGGATTTCCGCGAAGCAAGACAGACGCAAACGTTTTCGTTTATACTGCGCGCAACTTTTTCAGGGGGATGATTATGACTCGTTTAGGTACTGCGCTGCGTCCGGCAGCGACGCGCGTAATGTTGCTCGGCTCCGGTGAACTGGGCAAAGAGGTGGCCATTGAGTGCCAGCGTTTAGGCATTGAAGTGATCGCCGTCGACCGCTATGCCGATGCCCCGGCCATGCACGTCGCCCATCGCTCGCATGTGATTAATATGCTGGATGGCGAAGCCCTGCGCGCCGTGATTGCCGCAGAAAAACCGCACTTCGTGGTGCCGGAAATCGAAGCCATCGCCACCGATACCCTGCTGGCGCTGGAAGCCGAAGGCCAGCGCGTGGTGCCCTGTGCCCGCGCCGCGAAGCTGACCATGAACCGGGAAGGCATTCGCCGCCTGGCGGCGGAAGAGCTGGCCCTGCCTACCTCCCGCTACCGTTTTGCCGACAGCAAGAGCGATTTTCTGCAGGCGGTGAACGACATCGGCTACCCGTGCATCATTAAGCCGGTGATGAGTTCCTCCGGCAAAGGACAGAGCTTTGTGCGCAGCGCCGACCAGCTGGATCAGGCCTGGGATTACGCCCAACAGGGGGGCCGCGCCGGAGCCGGACGGGTGATTGTTGAGGGCGTGGTGCAGTTTGATTTTGAGATCACCCTCCTGACCGTCAGCGCCGTTGATGGGGTGCACTTCTGCGATCCTATTGGCCATCGTCAGGAAGATGGCGACTACCGTGAATCCTGGCAGCCGCAGCAGATGAGCCCGCTGGCCCGTGCACGCGCCGAGGAGATCTCCCGCAAAGTGGTGCTGGCCCTGGGCGGCCATGGGCTGTTTGGCGTCGAGCTGTTCGTCTGTGGCGACGAGGTGATCTTCAGCGAAGTCTCCCCGCGTCCGCACGATACCGGCATGGTGACCCTGATCTCGCAGGATCTCTCCGAGTTTGCCCTGCACGTCCGCGCCTTCCTCGGCCTGCCGGTCGGCGGCGTGCGTCAGTATGGTCCCGCGGCATCGGCGGTGATCCTGCCCCAGTTGACCAGCCAGAACGTCACCTTTGATAACGTCGATGCGGCAGTGGGCGCGGGCCTGCAGCTGCGTCTGTTCGGTAAGCCAGAAATAGAAGGTTCGCGTCGTTTAGGCGTGGCGCTGGCGACGGGTGACAGCGTGGAAGAGGCGGTAGAGCGGGCGAAACAGGCCGCCGCCAGCGTGCAGGTCGCAGGATAAAAAAAACGGGCCGAATGGCCCGTTTTATTATCGGCGTAGGCCGGGTAAGCGCAGCGCCACCCGGCAAAAAACGCGCACAATACCTAAATCTTACTGCTGCGCGCCTTCAACCGCTTCGCGCGCCAGCTTAGTGATGCGATCCCAGTCGCCCGCTTCCAGCGCATCCGCCGGAACCAGCCAGGAGCCACCGATGCACAGCACGCTTTTCAGCGCCAGGTAGTCACGGTAGTTCGCCGGAGAGATGCCGCCAGTCGGGCAGAAACGCACATTGGCGAACGGACCTGCGATAGCCTGCAGCGCTTTGGTGCCGCCGTTGGCTTCCGCCGGGAAGAATTTGAACTCTTTCAGACCGTAGTCCAGACCCAGCATCAGTTCAGATACGGTGCTGATGCCCGGGATCAGTGGAATGGAACCTTCGGTTGCCGCTTTCAGCAGCGGCTCGGTCAGACCCGGGCTGATGGCGAACTGCGCACCGGCTTCGGTGACTTCAGCCAGCTGCTGTGGGTTCAGCACGGTGCCTGCACCAATGATGGCTTCCGGCACTTCTTTGGCGATGGCGCGAATCGCATCCATTGCACAGGCGGTACGCAGGGTCACTTCCAGGACGCGAACGCCACCAGCAACCAGCGCTTTCGCCATCGGCACAGCGTGTTCCAGCTTGTTAACCACGATCACCGGCACTACCGGGCCAGTTTTCAGGATTGCTTCTGCACTTGTCTTCCAGTTTTTCATCAGAGTTTTTCTCTCGCCAGATCGATAATTCTTGTCGTCTTAAAACGTAATACAGGTCGCGCCCTGCTCTGCGCCCGAGAGGTTCTCGCGCAGCGCACTGAACATTTCGCGCCCCGTGCCCACGCGCGATGCGCTCAGGTCAGGAATATGTGGCTTACGTGCGGCAAGGACCGCCTCATCCACCAGTAAGGTCAACTCGCCGGTCTGACCGTTAACGCGGATGATATCGCCATCGTACACTTTTGCCAGCAATCCACCGTCGTAAGCTTCCGGGGTGACATGGATGGCAGAAGGCACTTTACCTGATGCGCCGGAGAGGCGTCCATCGGTTACTAACGCAATTTTGAAACAGCGGTCCAATAATACACCAAGTGGCGGCATTAGTTTATGTAATTCTGGCATGCCATTCGCTTTTGGCCCCTGATGACGGACCACAACCACGCAATCTTTATCCAGCAGTCCGGCTTCAAACGCGGGCAGCACGTCATGCTGACTCTCGAATACCACCGCCGGCGCTTCAATAACCTGGTTCTCCACCGGCACCGCAGAGGTCTTCATGACTGCCCGCCCCAGGTTGCCGTTCAGCACTTTGGTGCCGCCGTGGTGAGAGAAGGGTTTGTCGAAGGTGGCGATCACGCTGTCATCCAGCGAGGCCTGAGCCCCTTCACGCCAGTCCAGCTCGCCGTCGTTCAGCCATGGCTCGAGGGTGTAACGCTGCAGGCCGAAACCGGCCACCGTATTGACGTCTTCGTGCAGCAGGCCGCCTTTCATCAGCTCACGCATCAGCACCGGTACGCCGCCCGCCGCCTGGAAGTGGTTAATGTCCGCCGGGCCGTTCGGGTAGAGACGGGTCATCAGCGGCACCACTTCAGACAGGTCAGAGAAATCGTCCCAGTTGATCAGAATGCCAGCCGCACGGGCCATCGCCACCATGTGCATGGTGTGGTTGGTGGAGCCGCCGGTCGCCAGCAGGGCCACGATACCGTTGACCACCACTTTCTCGTCGACCATTTTACCGAGCGGCATCCACTCGTTGCCGTTCCCGGTCAGGCGGGTCACCTGACGTGCCGCAGCGGCGGTCAACGCTTCGCGCAGGGGCGCATCCGGGTGGACAAACGACGAGCCCGGCAGCTGCATCCCCATAAATTCCACCACCATCTGGTTGGTGTTGGCGGTGCCGTAGAAGGTACAGGTGCCCGGCGCGTGGTAGGACGCGGCTTCTGACTCCAGCAGCGCCATGCGATCCACTTTGCCTTCTGCATACAGCTGGCGAATACGCACTTTCTCTTTATTGGCCAGGCCGCTGGCCATCGGGCCTGACGGCACGAACAGCGCAGGCAGGTGACCAAACGACAGCGCTGCCATCGCCAGGCCCGGGACGATCTTATCGCACACGCCGAGGTACAGCGCGCCGTCAAACATGTTATGTGACAGGCCCACCGCGGCAGACATGGCGATCACTTCCCGGCTCAGCAGCGAGAGCTCCATTCCGTCCTGGCCCTGGGTCACGCCGTCGCACATCGCAGGCACACCACCGGCCACCTGCCCTACGGCGTTGGCCTGGTGCAGCGCTTTACGAATGATGTCCGGGTAGGTCTCGTACGGCTGGTGCGCCGAGAGCATGTCGTTATAGGAGGTGATGATGCCGATATTGTTACGCAGCATGCTTTTCAGCGAGGCTTTATCTTCTGGCTGGCAGGCGGCAAAGCCGTGCGCCAGGTTACCGCAGGCCAGCTGCGAACGATGGACCGTATCGCTCTTCGCCTGCTGAATGCGAGCGAGGTAGGCTGAGCGGGTCTTCTGCGAGCGCTCAACAACGCGCTGTGTTACCCGTAACAAAATCGAATTCATAGAAGCTCCTGTCATTTATCTGTCCGCGCTCTGGAATTAACAAAGTGTTTAGCAGGCTATAACATCGCTGAAACGCTTGATTGCCGGAGCTCTGGGGCAAAATCGCTTCAGCCAGTGTAATAAAAAAAGCTCCGGGTGGAAATCCACCCGGAGCTTAAATGATTAAATATTGCGCACTGGCCTGAGCCAGATCATGTTACCGGTAAAATAACCCCTAAGGATTAACGGCCAGGTTACTCAAACTCGTTCCAGGAACGGCCATCACGGGTGATCATTGCCACAGAGGCAACCGGCCCCCAGGTACCCGCCTGATACGGTTTCGGTGCATCCTGATCCGCAGCCCAGGCTTCGGTGATGGAGTCAACCCACTTCCACGCCTCTTCCACTTCGTCACGGCGCACAAACAGCGCCTGGATGCCACGCATGGTTTCCAGCAGCAGACGTTCGTAGGCATCAGCCAGATGGTTCTGGTTGAAGGTTTCGGAGTAGCTCAGATCCAGCTTGGTGGTCTGCAGGTTGTGCTTGTGATCCAGGCCAGGCACCTTGTTCAGCACCTGAATATCCACGCCCTCGTCCGGCTGCAGACGAATGGTCAGTTTATTCTGCGGCAGCTCCTGCCAGGACTCTTTGAACAGGTTCAGTTCCGGATTCTTAAAGTAGACCACCACTTCAGAGCATTTGGCTGGCAGACGCTTACCGGTACGCAGGTAGAACGGCACGCCCGCCCAGCGCCAGTTATCGATATCCACGCGGATGGCGACGAAAGTTTCGGTACTGCTGGTTTTATTCGCACCCTCTTCTTCCAGATAGCCAGGCACTTTTTTACCCTGGGCAAAACCGGCGGTGTACTGGCCGCGAACCGTTTTTTCACGCACGTTGGAGCGATCGATGCGGCGCAGGGACTTCAGCACTTTTACTTTCTCATCGCGAATGCTGTCTGCGGAGAGATCTGACGGCGGTGCCATGGCGATCATGCAGAGGATTTGCAGCAGGTGGTTCTGGATCATGTCGCGCATCTGACCGGCCTGGTCAAAGTAACCCCAGCGACCTTCAATCCCCACCTCTTCCGCCACGGTGATCTCCACGTGATCGATGGTGCGGTTATCCCAGTTGTTCACAAACAGGGAGTTGGCGAAACGCAGCGCCAGCAGGTTCAGCACCGTCTCTTTACCGAGGTAGTGGTCGATACGGTAAACCTGGCACTCTTCGAAGTATTCCCCGACCTGGTCGTTGATTTCACGGGAGGTCGCCAGCGAGGTACCCAGCGGTTTTTCCATTACCACGCGTGCAGGCTTGGCGTTCAGTTTGGCTTCGCCGAGCCCTTTGCAGATGGCGCCAAAGGTGCTTGGCGGCATAGCGAAATAGTTGATGGTGACGCGATTTTTCTGATCGAGCATCGCGCCCAGTTCAGAAAAGGCCGAGGTGTCGTTCACGTCGAGGTTGCAGAAATCGAGACGTCCACTCAGCGTATCCCACAAACTTTCATCGATCTTCTCCTTCATGAAAGTTTCCAGCGCTTCGCGCACCACTTTGGTATACGCGTCTTTATCCCAGTCGGCACGGCCCACGCCCAGGATGCGCGTCTCCGGGTGGATTTGACCCGCTTTTTCCAGTTGATACAGGGAAGGCAGCAATTTACGGCGTGCAAGATCGCCTTTCGCGCCGAAAATGACCAGGTCACATGCCTGGGCTGTTTGCGTTACCGCCATGTCATTCTCCTCAGTTGGATACCCTGGTGCTTTTGCCAGAATATCGTTGTAATTTTATTACATGCACTCTACTGCTTTTATGTCATTCCCGAAACCATTTGCACTTATCCTCGCGTGCGATACGGCGATATTTCGCCAGGCAATAGCCCCGCGCAGGGTTATAAAGGTCAAATGGGTGAAACTTTGTTCTGCCAGGCCGTTGCTAAAATCCGACAGCGATCAAGTAATGAAAAAAAACAACAACATTTTTGTCGGGGTTTGCCCTTTTCGGCACATCACAGGGGTATATTCTTGCTAATTCGAATCGCGATTTCACCCCTTAATGAAATCGTTTCCACCGATGAGCGCCGTGTTAATAATGAACATGCTGGAAAAAATCCAGTTTCAACTGGAACACCTTAGCAAATCCGAGCGAAAAGTGGCTGAAGTAATTCTCGCCGCCCCGGCTCAGGCCATTCATTCCAGCATCGCCACTCTGGCCCAGGAGTCGGGGGTCAGCGAACCGACCGTTAACCGCTTCTGCCGCAGCATGGAGACGCGTGGCTATCCCGATTTTAAACTGCATCTGGCGCAAAGTCTGGCTAACGGCACGCCCTATGTAAACCGCAATGTCGATGAAGACGACAGCGTGGAGGCCTACACCGGCAAAATCTTTGAATCGGCGATGGCTACCCTGGACCAGGTCCGCCAGTCGCTGGATATGGGATCGGTTAATCGGGCCGTCGACCTGCTGACTCAGGCCAAGAAGATCGCCTTCTTTGGTCTCGGGTCGTCAGCCGCCGTCGCTCACGATGCAATGAATAAATTTTTTCGCTTTAATGTCCCGGTTATCTATTCCGACGACATCGTGCTGCAACGCATGAGTTGTATGAATTGTAACGAAGATGACGTGGTGGTGCTGATATCGCATACTGGTCGCACCAAGAGTCTGGTCGAACTGGCCCAGCTGGCGCGTGAAAACGATGCCATGGTGATTGCCCTCACCACCACCGGTACGCCGCTGGCACGTGAAGCGACGCTGGCGATCACCCTCGACGTGCCGGAAGACACCGATATCTATATGCCGATGGTGTCGCGTCTGGCGCAGCTGACCGTCATCGACGTGCTGGCCACCGGCTTTACCCTGCGCCGCGGGGCGAAATTCAGAGATAACTTGAAGCGTGTCAAAGAAGCGCTTAAGGAATCGCGTTTTGATAAAGAGTTGTTCATCAAGGGTGAAGTTCCCTGATCGTCACTGATAAAGTTGTTACTTTTTTCGGCATTCGGTAAGTTGCCAGTGTGTATTACGGCGGACAACGTGCCGAATCATCGTTCACGCAACACCAGGTTGTTTCAGACAACGGAGTATTACATGTCCAGAAGGCTTCGCAGAACCAAGATCGTTACCACCTTAGGCCCGGCTACTGACCGCGATAATAATCTCGAGAAAATCATCGCAGCAGGCGCCAACGTGGTACGTATGAACTTTTCGCACGGCACACCGGAAGATCATAAATTACGTGCAGATAAGGTCCGTGAGATCGCGGCAAAACTGGGACGTCATGTAGCTATTCTCGGTGACCTGCAGGGTCCCAAAATCCGCGTATCGACCTTCAAAGAAGGCAAAGTTTTCCTCAATATCGGTGACAAGTTCCTGCTCGACGCCAACCTGAGCAAAGGCGAAGGCGATAAAGAGAAAGTGGGGATCGACTATAAAGGCCTGCCTGCTGACGTGGTGCCAGGCGATATCCTGCTGCTCGACGACGGTCGCGTTCAGCTGAAAGTGCTGGAAGTTCAGGGCATGAAGGTGTTCACCGAAGTGACCGTTGGCGGCCCGCTCTCCAACAATAAAGGCATTAACAAACTGGGCGGCGGTCTCTCTGCCGAAGCCCTGACCGAAAAAGACAAAGCCGATATTCTCACTGCGGCTGAGATTGGCGTGGACTACCTGGCCGTCTCCTTCCCGCGCTGCGGCGAAGATCTGAACTACGCTCGCCGTCTGGCGCGTGACGCAGGTTGCGATGCCAAAATCGTCGCCAAAGTGGAACGTGCTGAAGCGGTCTGCAGCCAGGATGCAATGGATGACATCATCCTCGCCTCTGACGTGGTGATGGTGGCCCGTGGTGACCTTGGCGTTGAGATTGGCGACCCGGAACTGGTGGGGATTCAGAAGGCGCTGATCCGCCGTGCCCGTCAGCTTAACCGCTCCGTGATCACTGCAACCCAGATGATGGAGTCGATGATCACTAACCCAATGCCGACCCGTGCGGAAGTGATGGACGTGGCCAACGCCGTGCTCGACGGTACCGATGCGGTAATGCTGTCAGCCGAAACCGCTGCCGGCCAGTATCCGGCGGAAACCGTGGCCGCGATGGCGCGCGTCTGCCTGGGTGCAGAGAAGATCCCAAGCATCAACGTCTCCAAGCACCGTCTGGACATTCAGTTCGACAACGTCGAAGAAGCCATTGCGATGTCGGCGATGTATGCCGCTAACCACCTGAAGGGCGTGACCGCGATCATCACCATGACCGAATCCGGCCGCACCGCGCTGATGACCTCGCGTATCAGCTCCGGCCTGCCGATCTTCGCTATGTCCCGTCATGAGCGCACCCTGAACCTGACCGCGCTGTATCGCGGCGTGACGCCGGTGTTCTTCGACAGCAACAGTGATGGCGTGGCCGCGGCGAACGACGCCGTGAACCTGCTGCGCGACAAAGGCTATCTGGTCTCCGGGGATATCGTTATCGTGACCCAGGGCGATGTAATGAGCACCATCGGCTCAACCAACACCACCCGCGTGATGACCGTCGAATAAGTCGGCTGTTTTGCCGGGTGGCGCTGCGCTTACCCGGCCTACGTGACTTTTCCCTCTCCCCATTGGGGAGAGGGTCAGGGTGAGGGGTATTTTTATTTCTTCGGATACAGCTCTTTGCGCTTATACGGCTCTTTCTCGCCCGGCTTGCGCGTCTTCAGTAGTTTCAGGATCCAGGTGTATTGCTCCGCATGCGGCCCCACCAGAATCTCTACCTCTTCGTTCATCCTGTGCGCAATGGTGTTGTCGTCGGCGGTAAGCAGATCGTCCATCGGCGGGCGCACTTCAATCGTCAGACGATGCGTTTTGCCATCGTAAATCGGGAATAACGGGATCACCCGCGCCTGGCATACCTTCATCAACCGGCCAATGGCGGGCAGCGTCGCCTTATAGGTGGCGAAGAAATCGACAAACTCGCTGTGCTCCGGCCCGTGATCCTGATCCGGGAGGTAGTAGCCCCAGTAGCCCTGGCGTACGGACTTGATAAAGGGTTTGATGCCGTCGTTACGCGCATGCAGGCGGCCGCCAAAGCGGCGACGCACCGTGTTCCAGACATAATCGAAGACCTTGTTCCCCTGGTTGTGGAACATAGCCGCCATTTTCTGCCCCTGCGACGCCATCAGCATCGCCGGAATATCCACGCCCCAGCCGTGTGGCACCAGGAAGATCACCTTTTCGTCATTGCGACGCATCTCCTCGATGATCTCCAGCCCTTTCCAGTCAACGCGACTGGCGACCTTTTCCGGCCCGCGTATCGCCAGCTCGCCCATCATCGCCATCGCCTGCGGCGCGGTGGTAAACATCTCATCGATGATGGCTTCACGCTCCGCCTCGCTCTTCTCCGGGAAGCAGTAGAAGAGATTTATCTGTGCGCGACGGCGGGCGCTTTTACCCAGCTTGCCCGCCAGACGGCCCACTTTACCGAGCAGCGGGTCGCGCACGGACGCGGGAAGCATCGCAATACCCGCAAAGGCATATACACCCAGCCAGGCGCCCCAGAAGCGCGGATGACGAAAGGACTTCTCAAATTCAGGAATGTATTCACTGTTGTTTTTTTGGGTTTCCATGCTTTTTCCAGGGCGGGTGACACGTAAAAGAGTAATGCGTTAGTTTAGCGAGGCCATGCGTAAGGCACAAAAGAAAAAGCCGGTGCAGTAACGCCCCGGCTTTTATCGCTGCAGTATTAATCAATACTGAGCTGCGGAATAACCTCTTTGACCTGCGCCAGATAGTCGCTGCGGTCTTTGCCGGTCAGCCCCTCGGTACGCGGCAGCTTCGCCGTTAACGGGTTGACCGCCTGCTGGTTGATCCATACTTCATAGTGCAGATGCGGGCCGGTAGAACGACCGGTGTTGCCCGACAGCGCAATACGATCGCCACGTTTTACCTTCTGGCCCGGCTTCACCAACATCTTACGCAGGTGCATATAGCGGGTGGTGTAGGTCCGCCCGTGACGCACGGCAACGTAATAGCCTGCAGCACCGCTGCGTTTTGCCATGACCACTTCGCCATCACCCACCGCCAGAACCGGTGTCCCCTGCGGCATGGCGAAATCCACACCACGGTGCGGGGCCACGCGACCGGTGACCGGGTTCAGACGGCGCGGGTTGAAGTTCGACGAGACGCGGAACTGTTTCGAGGTCGGGAAGCGTAAGAAACCTTTCGCCAGCCCGGTACCGTTGCGATCGTAGAATTTGCCGTCTTCGGCACGGATCGCATAGTAATCTTTACCGTCAGAGCGTAGACGAACCCCAAGCAGCTGACTCTGCTCACGCTTGCCGTCCAGCATTTCGCGGGACATCAGCACCGACCAGGCGTCGCCTTTTTTCAGCTTACGGAAGTCCATCTGCCACTGCATGGCTTTGATCACCGAACTGATTTCACCGCTGGTCAGCCCTGCATCACGCGCGCTGGCAACGAAGCTACCGCCGCTTAAGGTGCCTTTAAGGGCGTTGTTAACCCAGTCGCCCTGCTGCATTTCACTGCTCATCTTGAAACCGTTATCAGCACGATCGTAGGTGCGGGTTTCACGACGGGAGACTTCCCAGGTCAGGCGCTGTAAATCGCCGCTGTCGGTCAGGGTCCATGAGAGCTGCTGACCAATTTTCAGGTTACGCAGATCTTTATCCGCGGCAGCAAGCCGGCTGATTTCACCCATATCGATACCGTACTGGTTAAGCACGCTGCTTAAGGTATCGCCAGTTGAAACCACATATTCATGGACGCCACTTTCAGGGGCGATTTTGTCATCCAGTTCATCCTGCGGAATAGCTTCTTCTTCCTGCGGGGCCTGGTCGATAGGTTCACTGGCTTCGGGTAACAGTGAGCGGATTTCGTTTCTTTCCAGTTCGATGGTCTTGATAACTGGCGTGGAATTCGGGTGATAAACATAGGGCCGCCAGACGGCGACCGCTAAGGTGAGAACAGTAAGCGACCCCAGCATGACGCGGTGGGGCCGGGGCAGATTATTAAATGCCAGGGCGACAGAGCGGGCTATCTGTTGCACGTATTCACTTCCTCGTTAATCTCCTTTCAGGCAGCTCGCATACTGGTTCGCCAGTTGGCTGAGAAACTGCGAATAACTCGCTTTGCTCAACTGGATAGAGGTTCCCAGTGGGTCAAGGGTGCCCATACGCACGGACGTACCCCTTGCCACGGCTTCAACGACCGCTGGCCTGAACTGTGGCTCAGCAAAAACGCAGGACGCTTTCTGCTCAACCAACTGTGTTCTGATTTCATGTAAACGCTGCGCACCGGGTTGAATCTCTGGATTGACGGTGAAATGGCCAAGCGGCGTGAGACCGTAGTGTTTTTCGTAGTAGCCATAGGCATCATGAAAAACGAAATATCCTTTACCTTTCAGTGGTGCGAGCTCGGTACCCACCTGCTTGTCGGTTGCGGCAAGTTGTGCCTCAAAATCCTTCAGGTTGGCGTCAAGTTTGGCTCGACTTTGCGGCATAAGTTCCACTAATTTTTCGTGGATTGCAACCGCCGAAAGGCGCGCTATCTCAGGGGAAAGCCAGAGGTGCATATTGTAGTCACCGTGATGGTGATGCTCGTCACCTTTTTCGCCTTCGGCCGCCCCGTGATCGTGGTCATGATCGTCATCATCAGACCCTTTCATGAGAAGCGGTTTCACACCAGGAAGATTAGCGATGCTAACCTGTTTGGCTGCCGGCAACTGATTGGCGGATTTCTGCATGAAGGCTTCCATCTCCGGACCAATCCAGACCACTAAGTCTGCGTTTTGTAAGCGTTTTACATCTGAAGGACGCAGGGAATAGTCGTGTTCTGAGGCGCCATCAGGCAGTAATACCTGGGTTTCTGTCACTCCGTCGGCGATAGCGGATGCGATAAAACCGAGCGGCTTTAGCGAAGCGACAACGGCGGCGTTAACATCTTGTGCTGTTGAACCCCAAAGGGCAGCGGATAATGCTGCGAAAAGAAGCGTATTTTTCTGTAACATAATGCGACTATTCATCGTAATGAGTTGGTGGAATGTGATATTATAACATTCGATGACTTCTGCAAGCATAAAATTGATATGACGAATCTGGTATCTCTCGAAAACATTTCGGTTTCATTCGGTCAGCGCCGCGTCCTCTCTGACGTTTCGCTGGATTTGAAGCCCGGCAAAATTCTGACGCTACTCGGCCCAAACGGCGCGGGTAAATCAACGCTGGTGCGCGTGGTGCTGGGCCTGGTAGCACCCGACAGCGGCCTTATCAAGCGTGACCGGCAGCTGCGCATCGGCTATGTGCCGCAGAAGCTGCATCTGGACGCCACTCTCCCGTTAACGGTCAGCCGTTTCCTGCGTCTGCGTCCCGACACGCGTAAAGAGGACATTCTTCCGGCTCTCAAGCGCGTGCAGGCCGGACATCTGATCGAAGCGCCTCTGCAAAAGCTTTCCGGCGGCGAGACCCAGCGCGTGCTGCTGGCCCGCGCCCTGCTGAACAGGCCGCAGCTGCTGGTGCTCGATGAGCCGACCCAGGGTGTGGACGTCAACGGTCAGGTGGCGCTGTATGACCTGATCGATCAGCTGCGTAAAGAGCTGGACTGCGCCGTGCTGATGGTGTCGCACGACCTGCATCTGGTGATGGCGAAAACGGACGAAGTGCTCTGTCTCAACCATCACATCTGCTGCTCTGGCACACCGGAAGTGGTCTCCATGCACCCTGAGTTTATCTCGATGTTTGGCCCTCGCGGCGCCGAACAGCTGGGCATTTATCGCCACCATCACAACCACCGCCATGATTTGCAGGGCCGCATTGTCCTGCGCCGGGGAAACGGTAACTCATGATTGAACTCTTATTGCCCGGCTGGCTGGCCGGGATGATGCTCGCCTGCGCGGCGGGTCCACTGGGCTCGTTTGTCGTCTGGCGCCGGATGTCCTACTTTGGCGATACCCTCGCCCACGCCTCCCTGCTGGGGGTAGCATTTGGCTTACTGCTGGATGTCAATCCATTCTATGCGGTGATTGTGGTGACGCTGCTGCTGGCCGCCGGTCTGGTGTGGCTGGAAAAGCGCCCGCACCTGGCGGTGGATACCCTGCTCGGGATCATGGCGCACAGCGCCCTGTCCCTGGGTCTGGTAGTGGTGAGCCTGATGTCCAACATCCGCGTGGATCTGATGGCCTATCTGTTTGGCGACCTGCTGGCGGTGACGCCGGACGATCTGATCGCCATCGCCATCGGGGTGGTGATCGTGCTGGCTATCCTGCTGTGGCAATGGCGAAACCTGCTGGCGATGACCATTAGCCCGGATTTAGCCTTTGTGGATGGCGTGAAGCTGCAGCGCGTCAAGCTGCTGCTGATGCTGGTGACCGCACTGACCATTGGCGTGGCGATGAAGTTTGTCGGGGCGTTAATTATTACGTCGCTGCTGATTATTCCTGCCGCCACCGCGCGCCGTTTTGCCCGCACGCCGGAGCAGATGGCCGGAGTGGCCGTAGGCGTGGGAATGATTGCGGTAACCGGAGGGTTAACCTTCTCGGCGTTTTACGACACCCCTGCCGGACCGTCGGTGGTGCTGTGTGCGGCTGCGCTGTTTATCCTTAGCATGATGAAGAAGCCTGCCAGCTGATGGCGTTGCCCGGTGGCGCTACGCTTACCGGGCCTATAAATTTACGGCATCTCCGGCGGCGTAATACCGAAGTGATCCCAGGCCCGCACCGTCGCCATGCGCCCGCGTGGCGTACGCTGCAAAAAGCCCTGCTGGATCAGGTACGGCTCCAGCACATCTTCAATAGTTTCCCGCTCTTCACCAATGGCTGCCGCCAGGTTATCCAGCCCCACCGGCCCGCCAAAGAACTTGTCCAGCACCGCCAGCAGCAGCTTGCGGTCCATATAGTCAAAGCCTTCGGCATCCACATTTAACATATCCAGCGCCTGGGCGGCGATATCCAGCGAAATAGTGCCGTCGTGCTTCACTTCGGCAAAATCACGCACCCTGCGCAGGAGACGGTTGGCGATACGCGGCGTACCACGGGAACGCTTCGCCACTTCAAAGGCCCCCTCCTCGCTCATCTCCAGCCCCATATAGCGCGCGCTACGGCTGACGATGTGCTGGAGATCGGGCACCTGATAAAACTCCAGTCGCTGGACGATGCCAAAACGATCGCGCAGCGGCGAGGTTAACGAGCCCGCACGGGTGGTAGCGCCAATCAGAGTGAACGGCGGCAGATCGATCTTAATCGAGCGCGCGGCCGGGCCTTCGCCAATCATGATATCCAGCTGGTAGTCTTCCATCGCCGGATAGAGCACCTCTTCCACCACCGGTGAAAGACGGTGGATCTCATCGATAAACAGCACATCGTGGGGTTCGAGGTTGGTCAGCATCGCCGCCAGATCGCCGGCCTTCTCCAGCACCGGACCGGAAGTGGTGCGCAGATTGACGCCCATCTCATTGGCGACAATATTGGCGAGGGTGGTTTTCCCCAGCCCTGGTGGGCCGAAAATCAGCAGGTGATCGAGGGCGTCACCGCGAAGTTTAGCTGCCTGGATAAAGATCTCCATCTGCGAGCGCACCTGCGGCTGGCCAATATACTCATCCAGCAGCTTCGGGCGGATCGCACGGTCCACCAGATCTTCTGCCTGAACGTTGCCTGCCGAGACCAGACGGTCTGCTTCAATCATCCTTTACCTCACAATGCGGCGCGCAGCGCTTCACGAATCAGGGTTTCACTGGTGGCGTCCGGTTTCGCAATTTTGCTGACCATCCGGCTCGCTTCCTGAGGTTTATAGCCCAGCGCCACCAGCGCGGCAACCGCTTCCTGCTCCGCATCATCGTCAGTCGGACCAGCAGGGGAAGTCAGGACCAGATCGGCTGCTGGCGTAAACAGATCGCCGTGCAGGCCTTTAAATCGGTCTTTCATCTCGACAATCAGGCGCTCGGCCGTTTTCTTGCCGATGCCAGGGAGTTTCACCAACGCCGCCAGCTCTTCACGCTCAACGGCATTCACGAACTGCTGCGCCGACATCCCGGAGAGGATCGCCAGCGCCAGTTTTGGACCGACGCCGTTGGTCTTAATCAGCTCTTTAAACAGCGTACGTTCCTGTTTGTTATTAAAGCCAAACAGCAGCTGAGCATCTTCACGAACGATAAAGTGGGTAAAAATTATCGCTTCTTGTCCCACTTCCGGCAGTTCGTAGAAACAGGTCATCGGCATATGCACTTCATAGCCCACGCCTCCGGTCTCAAGCAGCACTATCGGGGGTTGTTTTTCGAGGATGATGCCTCTGAGTCTGCCTATCACGTGACGCTCCTGCGTTAAGAACTAAAATTTACCGCTGCCATCATAAAAAAAGGCTGGATAAACATCCAGCCTGATTTTTCATTTAGCGTAATCGACCTCGCGCCAGATTGAGCCGCGATTCGCTTATTTGCATCGCGTTCTGGGTAACGTGGCAGTGGGTTATCGCGATGGCCAGCGCATCGGCGGCATCCGCCTGCGGATTGGCCGGCAGCTTCAGCAAGGTACGCACCATGTGCTGCACCTGGCTTTTATCTGCCCCGCCATTTCCCACCACGGTTTGCTTAACCTGTCGCGCGGCGTATTCGAATACCGGCAGATCCTGATTCATCGCCGCGACAATCGCCACGCCGCGGGCCTGACCGAGCTTCAGCGCCGAGTCGGCATTCTTCGCCATAAACACCTGTTCGATGGCGAAAAAGTCCGGCTGGAACTGGGTGATGATCTCCGTCACGCCTGCGTAGATAAGCTTCAGGCGCGACGGCAGATCCTCTACTTTGGTACGGATACAGCCGCTGCCCAGGTAGGTCAACTGACGCCCGACCTGGCGAATAACGCCATAACCGGTGATGCGTGAGCCCGGGTCAATGCCGAGGATAATTGCCATCACGCCTCTCCGGTTGTCGGTTTAAGCTCAGCCATTACAGCGTTGCCGCAACCTCGTCGGAGATTTCACCGTTGTGGTAAACTTCCTGCACATCGTCGCAATCTTCGAGCATGTCGATCAGACGCAGCAGTTTCGGTGCGGTTTCCGCATCCATGTCCGCTTTGGTGGACGGGATCATGGTGACTTCAGCCGCGTCGGCTTTCAGGCCTGCTGCTTCCAGGGCATCACGCACCGCGCCCATCTCTTCCCATGCGGTATAGACATCAATCGCGCCGTCGTCGTAAGTCACCACGTCTTCAGCACCCGCTTCCAGCGCCGCTTCCATGATCGCGTCTTCGTCGCCTTTCTCGAAGGAGATCACCCCTTTTTTGCTGAACAGGTAGGCTACGGAACCGTCGGTACCCAGGTTGCCACCGGTTTTGGTGAAGGCGTGACGCACTTCGGCAACGGTACGGTTACGGTTATCGGACAGGCACTCAATCATCACCGCGGTGCCGCCTGGGCCGTAACCTTCATAAATGATGGTTTCCATGTTCGCGTCATCGTCGCCGCCTACGCCACGGGCGATAGCACGGTTCAGGGTGTCACGCGTCATGTTGTTGCTCAGCGCTTTATCGATCGCCGCACGCAGACGTGGGTTGGAGGCCGCATCGCCGCCGCCCAGACGGGCAGCCGTCACCAGCTCACGAATGATTTTGGTAAAGATCTTACCGCGTTTGGCATCCTGTGCCGCTTTGCGGTGTTTGGTGTTGGCCCACTTACTATGACCTGCCATAAAAAGTTCTCCAAAAAGCGCGCCCTCTCAGGCGGCGTTAATTACAAATTCTTCAATCGCCTGCCGGTTGCTCCACGACTTGGTTAACGTTGCGGCCTCGGCCGCGTTAACCCAGCGGTAGGTCAGGTGTTCGGTGAACACGATCTCCCGCTCGTGAGGAAGCGCAAGGCAGAACCAGGATTCCGTATTGCGTTCAGTCCCCGGCGCATAGCGATGACGTAAATGGCTAAAAATTTCAAAATCCACCGTGCGCTGACAGTCCTTCAGGGTCAGTTGCTCGCGAGCAACATCAATGGTGACCTCTTCCTTTACTTCGCGCGCGGCGGCCTGCAGCGCGGTTTCACCCTCTTCCAGGCTGCCGGTAACCGACTGCCAGAACGCGGGATCGTCGCGCCGCTGCAACATCAGCACCCGCTTCGTGTCCTGGGCATAAATGACAACTAAGACAGAAACGGGAAGCTTATATGTCATATCAGTTTTTCTCTTCCTTTTTCACCACTTCGATACCCAGCTCGCTCAGGGAGGTTGGGTTAGCAAAGCTTGGCGCTTCGGTCATCAGACAGGCAGCGGCGGTGGTTTTCGGGAAGGCGATAACGTCACGGATGTTGTCGGTGCCGGTCAGCAGCATGGTCAGGCGATCCAGACCAAAGGCCAGACCTGCGTGCGGTGGAGTACCGTACTTCAGGGCATCCAGCAGGAAGCCGAACTTCTCGCGCTGTTCCTGTTCATTGATACCCAGAATACCGAACACCGTCTGCTGCATTTCCATGCTGTGAATACGCACGGAACCGCCGCCCACTTCGTAGCCGTTGATGACCATGTCGTAGGCGTTCGCCACCGCATCTTCCGGTGCCGCTTTCAGCTCTGCCGCGCTCATCTCTTTTGCCGAGGTGAACGGGTGGTGCATTGCGGTCAGGCCGCCTTCGCCGTCGTCTTCAAACATTGGGAAGTCGATAACCCACAGCGGCGCCCATTTGGCTTCGTCGGTCAGGTTCAGATCTTTACCCAGTTTCAGACGCAGCGCGCCCATGGAGTCGGCCACCACTTTCTTGTTGTCCGCGCCGAAGAAGATCATGTCCCCGTCCTGGGCTTCAGTACGCGCCAGAATGGATTCAACGATCTCAGCATTGAGGAATTTGGCCACCGGGCTGGTGATGCCTTCAATGCCTTTCGCGCGCTCGGTGACTTTGATGTAAGCCAGGCCTTTCGCGCCATAAATCTTGATGAAGTTGCCGTAGTCGTCGATCTGCTTACGGCTTAAGCTCGCGCCACCCGGTACACGCAGGGCAGCCACGCGGCCTTTCGCATCGTTAGCCGGACCGGAGAAGACCGCGAACTCAACCTCTTTCACCAGGTCAGCAACGTCTACCAGCTCCATCGGGTTACGCAGGTCTGGTTTGTCGGAACCGTAGCGACGCTCGGCTTCGGCGAAGGTCATGATCGGGAAGTCGCCCAGATCCACACCCTTCACGTCCAGCCACAGGCTGCGTACCAGCGCTTCCATCACTTCACGCACCTGCTCGGCGGTCATGAAAGAGGTCTCGACGTCGATCTGGGTAAATTCAGGCTGACGGTCAGCACGTAGATCTTCGTCGCGGAAGCATTTAACGATCTGATAGTAACGGTCGAAGCCGGACATCATCAGCAGCTGTTTGAACAGCTGAGGAGACTGTGGCAGCGCGTAGAATTTGCCTTTATGCACACGGGATGGCACGAGGTAGTCACGCGCGCCTTCCGGGGTCGCTTTGGTCAGCATCGGGGTTTCAATATCGAGGAAACCGTGATCGTCCATAAAGCGGCGTACCAGGCTGGTGATTTTGGCACGGGTTTTCAGGCGATCGGCCATTTCAGGGCGACGCAGGTCGAGGTAGCGGAATTTCAGACGCGCTTCTTCGGTATTGACGTGGTTGAAATCCAGCGGCAGTGATTCTGAACGGTTGATAATGGTCAGATCGGTCGCCAGCACTTCAACTTCGCCAGTCGCCATGTCGCTGTTGATGTTCTTTTCGTCACGCGCACGCACGGTGCCGGTCACCTGGATGCAGAACTCATTACGCAGCTCAGAGGCCAGCTTTAACGCGTCGGCACGATCTGGATCGAAAAATACCTGCACGATGCCTTCGCGGTCGCGCATATCGATAAAGATAAGGCTGCCAAGATCACGACGACGGTTAACCCAACCACACAGGGTCACCTGCTGTCCGACGTGGGACTGACGCAGCTGCCCGCAATATTCTGTACGCATGAGATATCCCTTAACTTAGCCGCAGGCTACAAGGTCGCAGCTTTTTGTATTTCAAACTGGATGAAAAAAGGCGGCTATTATACTGGAAATTCCGCCAGACGATAAGAGAGAAGCGCGCCAGACGCGCGATTGCTGCTCGCATCTTGCATATTCTCACAAAAATTAACAAAAATATCAGGCCCGGAACACGCCATGGCAGCGTAAGGTATTCACCACGCTAACTATTTAACAGGAAAAACCATGTTGACATTCGACGCCGCTAAAACCGCCCTGGTAGTCATTGATTTACAGGAAGGGATCCTGCCCTTTGCCGGTGGCCCGCATACGGCACAGGAGGTGGTCAGCCGCAGCGCCCGTCTGGCAGAAAAATGCCGCGCCAACGGTTCCCCGGTAGTGATGGTCCGCGTAGGCTGGTCCGCAGACTTCGCCGAGGCGCTGAAGCAGCCTGTCGATGCCCAGGGCGCGGCCCATGCCCTGCCGGATAACTGGTGGGACTATCCGCTGTCACTCGGCAAGCAGGACAGCGATATTGAAGTGACCAAACGCCAGTGGGGCGCCTTCTACGGCACCGATCTGGAGTTACAGCTGCGCCGTCGCGGGATCGACACTATAATTCTGTGCGGGATCGCCACCAACATTGGCGTAGAGTCCACCGCGCGCAACGCCTGGGAGCTGGGTTTTAATCTGGTGATCGCCGAAGATGCCTGCAGCACGGCCACTACCGAGCAGCACCAGGCCAGTATGACCCATATTTTCCCGCGCATTGCCCGGGTGCGCAGCACTGAAGAGATTATCAACGCGCTATGATCTATCTGGGGTTACCCCAATGGTCGCACCCGAAATGGGTGCGACTGGGCATTACCGGTCTTGAGGAGTACGCTCGCCACTTTAACTGTGTGGAGGGCAACACGACGCTGTACGCCCTGCCGAAGGCCGACGTGGTGGCGCGCTGGCGGGAGCAGACCAGCGACGACTTTCGCTTCTGCTTTAAATTCCCGGCCACCATTTCCCATCAGGCCGCGCTGCGCAACTGCGACGATCTTACCGAAGAGTTTTTCACCCGGCTGTCGCCGCTGGCGAACCGCATCGGCCAGTACTGGGTTCAGCTTCCTGCCACCTTTGGCCCCCGCGATCTGCCCGCGCTATGGCAGTTTCTTGACGCCCTGCCCCGGGAATTTACCTACGGCGTGGAAGTTCGTCATCCTGAGTTCTTTATGAAAGGCGAGGCGGAGCAAGCGCTCAACCGTGGTCTGCATGAGCGCGGTGTCAATAGAACCATCCTCGACAGCCGTCCGGTGCATGCCGCCAGCCCGCACAACGAGGCGATCATCGACGCCCAGCGCAAAAAACCGAAGGTGCCGGTACATGCGGTGATGACTGCCAGCAATCCGATGGTGCGCTTTATCGGCAGCGACAATATGGTGCAAAACCAGGCGCTGTTTGCCGTCTGGCTGCAAACCCTGGCGAAGTGGGAACAGGCCGGTACGCCTTATCTTTTTTTACATACTCCCGATATTGCTCAGGCGCCTGAACTGGTCGATGCTCTCTGGCAAGCCTTGCGGGACGTGGCGCCGTCGATGGGCGACGCCCCTAACATTCCGCAACAATCTTCTCTTTTCTGATCCCAGCCCCTATCATAGAAGTGCCATCTGCCAAAAAACAGGGAGTTTGTATGGTTTGCGCGCTGTATGCGGTGCTGGGTGCGTTGCTGTTAATTAAGTTTTCGTTCGATGTTGCGCGCCTGCGGATGTTGTACCGCGTCTCTTATGGAGATGGCGGGTTTTCGGAGCTGCAAACCGCGATCCGCATTCATGGCAATGCGGTGGAATACATTCCGGCTGCCCTGATTTTGCTGTTGTTTATGGAAATGAACGGCGCTGAGACCTGGATGTTGCATGTCTGCGGCCTGCTGCTGATCCTTGGACGCCTGATGCACTACTACGGCCTTCATCAACGCCTGTTCCGCTGGCGCCGCTCCGGCATGAGCGCCACCTGGTGTTCGCTTGTGCTAATGGTGCTGGCTAACCTGTGGTATATGCCGTGGGAGTTGGTTTTCTCATTGCATTAGCGCACAATACGCCCCTTTATTTTTCCCGGATTTTTACGTTATGTCAGATCGCGACACGCTTTTTTCTGCGCCTATCGCCAGTCTGGGCGACTGGACCTTCGATGAACGGGTAGCTGAAGTCTTCCCGGATATGATCCAGCGCTCGGTTCCCGGCTACTCCAATATCATCTCCATGATCGGCATGCTGGCGGAACGCTTTGTTCAGCCCGACACGCAGGTCTACGATCTGGGATGTTCGCTGGGCGCGGCCACGCTGTCGGTTCGTCGTAACATCAAGCACGACGGGTGTAACATCATCGCCGTCGACAATTCACCGGCGATGGTTGAACGCTGCCGCCGTCATATCGACGCCTGGAAAGCCCCCACCCCGGTTGACGTGATCGAAGGCGATATCCGCCATATCGAGATTAAAAACGCCTCAATGGTGGTGCTGAATTTTACCCTGCAATTCCTGGAGCCCGACGATCGTCAGCTGTTGCTGGACAAAATTTATCAGGGGCTGAACCCTGGCGGCGCGCTGGTGCTGTCGGAGAAATTCAGCTTCGAAGATGCCACCGTTGGTGAGCTGCTGTTCAACATGCACCACGATTTCAAGCGGGCCAACGGCTACAGCGAACTGGAGATCAGCCAGAAGCGCAGCATGCTGGAGAACGTGATGCTGACCGACTCGGTCGAAGCCCACAAAGCCCGCCTGCACAAGGCCGGATTCGAGCACAGCGAGCTGTGGTTCCAGTGCTTTAACTTTGGCTCTCTGGTGGCGCTAAAAGGCGGTAACGCATGATCGATTTCGGTAACTTTTATCAGCTGATTGCTAAAAATCACCTGTCGCACTGGCTGGAAACCCTGCCGGCGCAGATCGCTTCCTGGCAGCGCGAGTCCCTGCACGGTCAGTTTAAGCAGTGGAGCAACGCGGTTGAATTTCTGCCGGAGATGACCCCGTACAAACTGGATCTGCTGCACAGCGTCACCGCCGAAAGCGAAGCGCCGCTGAGCGAAGGTCAGATGGTGCGTCTCGACAAGCTGATGCGCAATCTGATGCCGTGGCGTAAAGGGCCGTTCTCCCTGTACGGCATGAATATCGATACTGAATGGCATTCGGACTGGAAATGGGATCGCGTGTTGCCGCACCTGTCCGACTTAACCGGGCGCACCATTCTGGATGTGGGCTGCGGTAGCGGGTATCACCTGTGGCGCATGATCGGCGCGGGCGCCCATCTGGCGGTCGGGATTGATCCGATGCAGCTGTTCCTGTGTCAGTTCGAAGCGGTGCGCAAACTGCTGGGCAACGACCAGCGCGCGCACCTGTTACCGCTGGGCATTGAGCAGCTTCCGGCGCTGGCGGCGTTTGATACCGTCTTCTCGATGGGCGTGCTCTATCACCGTCGTTCCCCGCTGGAACACCTCTGGCAGTTGAAAGATCAGCTGGTCAGCGGCGGTGAGCTGGTGCTGGAGACGCTGGTCATTGAAGGCGATGAAAATGCGGTGCTGGTGCCGGGCGATCGTTATGCGCAGATGCGTAACGTTTACTTTATCCCGTCGGCGCTGGCGCTGAAAAACTGGCTGGCGAAGTGTGGCTTTGTTGATATCCGTATCGCAGACGTCTGCGTCACCACCACCGAAGAGCAGCGCCGCACCGAGTGGATGACCACCGAGTCGCTGGCCGAGTTCCTCGACCCGAATGACAGCAGCAAAACCATTGAAGGTTATCCGGCGCCAGTACGTGCGGTGTTGATTGCCACCAAACCGTAGCGTTTAGCCGGGTGGTGGCGGCTGCGCCTTACCCGGCCTACAAAAACTGTGGACAAAAAAAGACCCCTGTTGAAATTGCAGGGGCCTGGTACAAACAAGCATCATGTTGGGCGACATGATGCGCGGTAAAAACTGTTTTAACGACAATACCTTTCGATTATCGCCTTCATCTCTGCAACCGACTCTCCGTCCACGCCATAGCGGGAATACTCATCCGCTTCGGCATCCGTCGACATCGACAAGCCTGTGTTGCGATAGCGCATGGGTGACGGCAACCATCTGCCTGCCGAGCTGTGAAGCTCGAATACCCCTGCCTGTAAAAACGTTTCCAGGTTAGCGGCGCGAACGCCAGCACCTGCCATTATTATTGGAACACCTGATTGCGCTTTTAGTTCCTTAATTAATGAAATACCTTTTTCGGCAGAGGCTTGTTGGCCCGAAGTAAGCACCCTCGCCACCCCCAGTTCCGCCAGATTTTCAAAGGCTTGCTGTGGGTTTACGCACATATCGAAGGCGCGATGAAAAGTTACCGCCATCCCCTGCGCGGCGGCCATAATCTGGCGCATGCGCGGCATATCGATATGGCCGTCCTCATTCAGCAGGCCGGTTACCAGCCCCGGGAAACCCAGCTGCTTCAGAAGGGCGATATCCTCCAGCATGGCGTTAAATTCGCCGGTGCTGTAGCAAAAATCCCCGCCGCGCGGACGAATAATCGGGTGCACCGGGATGGTCACCGCCTGACGCACCGATTTCAGCACGCCATAAGAGGGGGTCAGCCCGCCCTCTTTCGGGGCCGCACAGAATTCAATGCGATCGGCACCACGCGCCTGCGCGGTCACGGCACACTCCATGCTGTAACAACAGATCTCAAGCAATGCCATAAAACCTCCTTATTGTTCGCTGGCGACAATCTCTTCGATGGTCCAGGGATGAAACTTCACCGTCACGCTGCCGTCGGTGACCGCCAGAGTCGGATTCGGCAGGCGTTCGCGCTCCCCTTTTGGCGAGCTGGTTTTGACAAAGATCCCCGGCTGGCTTAAGCCATCGTCAGAAAGCAGCGCCAGGGCGCGGGCATTGAGGGACTCGGGGTCACCAGGCAGCACGATTTCGATGTGCTCCCAGCCTTCATGGGGATAGCGTTTCTCACCCGGCCACGGCAGTTCGACAACGTCAAAACGCCAGTGGTCGACGCAAACCGGCTCGTGCAGCTTAAACAGGCAGATCGGACGACCATTGATGAGGGTTTCCGAGAGCAGCTCGCCGCACTGCTCAAACCCGCGCCGCCAGCGATCGGCGGTGGCATTCTGGTGGCAACGCAGGGAGATATGATCCGCCGCCAGCGGAGCGATATCCAGACCCAGACGTTCGGCAAGCGCCGTAAAGGCCCCGATGAAACGCGGTAAATCAGCTGCAATATCCTGCAGCTCGTCAACAGATTGCCAGTTCGCCATCATTGATACTCTTATCGTCATGCAAAAGCGTTAATTTACTCTGTTGCCGGCCAGCGACCAACCGCTGATTTGAGCCAGTGCTGACGGCAACGGGCAATTGCAGTATACTCCCGGCCTAAATTCTTTAACGGGCGCGGCGGCATGATGGCCCGCGTCAAAAATGTAAGGTATCCCGGTGAATATTCAGGCTCTTCTCTCAGAAAAAGTCAGTCAGGCACTGATTGCTGCAGGCGCACCTGCAGACTGTGAACCGCAGGTTCGTCAGTCAGCGAAAGTACAGTTTGGCGACTATCAGGCCAATGGCGTGATGGCAGTGGCTAAAAAACTGGGCATGGCGCCGCGACAACTCGCAGAGCAGGTCCTGACGCATCTGGATCTCCAGGGTATCGCCAGCAAAACCGAAATTGCCGGGCCGGGCTTTATCAATATCTTCCTCGACCCCGCTTTCCTGGCACAACACGTTGATGCGGCCCTGAAATCCGACCGTCTGGGCGTGGCGCAGCCAGAAGCCCAAACCATCGTTGTCGACTACTCCGCTCCGAACGTGGCGAAAGAGATGCACGTCGGTCACCTGCGCTCCACCATCATCGGCGACGCTTCGGTGCGCACCCTTGAGTTCCTCGGTCACAACGTGATCCGCGCGAACCACGTCGGCGACTGGGGTACCCAGTTCGGGATGCTGATCGCCTGGCTGGAAAAACAGCAGCAGGATAACGCCGGTGAGATGGCCCTGGCGGACCTCGAAGGCTTCTACCGCGACGCGAAAAAGCACTACGACGAAGACGAAGCCTTTGCCGAGCGCGCGCGTAGCTACGTAGTGAAACTGCAGGGCGGCGACGACTATTTCCGTAAGATGTGGCGCCAGCTGGTGGACATCACCATGTCCCAGAACCAGCTCACCTACGATCGTCTGAACGTGACCCTGACCCGTAAAGATGTGATGGGTGAGAGCCTGTACAACCCGATGCTGGCCGGTATCGTCGCCGATCTGAAGGCTAAAGGGCTGGCGGTGGAAAGCGAAGGCGCAACGGTCGTATTCCTTGATGAGTATAAAAACAAGGAAGGTGAACCGATGGGCGTCATCATCCAGAAAAAGGATGGCGGCTACCTCTACACCACCACCGATATCGCCTGCGCGAAGTATCGCTACGAAACCCTGCATGCGGATCGCGTGCTCTATTATATCGACTCCCGTCAGCATCAGCACCTGATGCAGGCATGGACCATCGTGCGCAAAGCGGGCTATGTACCGGATTCCGTGCCGCTGGAACACCATATGTTCGGCATGATGCTGGGCAAAGACGGCAAGCCGTTCAAAACCCGTGCCGGCGGTACCGTGAAGCTGGCGGATCTGCTGGACGAGGCGCTGGAGCGTGCCCGCCGTCTGGTGGCCGAGAAAAACCCGGACATGCCTGCTGACGAGCTGGAAAAACTGGCCAACGCCGTGGGTATCGGTGCGGTGAAATACGCGGATCTCTCCAAGAACCGTACCACCGACTACGTATTTGACTGGGATAACATGCTGGCCTTCGAAGGCAATACCGCGCCATACATGCAGTATGCCTACACCCGCGTGCTGTCTGTATTCCGTAAAGCTGACATCGACGAAAGCGTGCTGGCCCAGGCGCAGGTCATCATCAGCGAAGATCGCGAAGCACAGCTGGCGGCCCGTCTGCTGCAGTTCGAAGAGACGCTGTCCGTGGTGGCCCGCGACGGTACGCCGCACGTGATGTGTGCCTATCTGTACGATCTGGCTGGCCTGTTCTCTGGCTTCTATGAGCACTGCCCTATCCTCTCCGCCGAGAGCGAAGCAGTACGCAACAGCCGCCTGAAGCTGGCGCAGCTGACGGCGAAGACCCTGAAGCTGGGTCTGGATACCCTGGGTATCGAAACCGTCGAACGCATGTAATGACGAGAACGTCCGCCTCTGACGAGGCGGACGTTTTATTACAGGGTGTCGTAATCACCCACTAACACTTCGTAATCTTCAACATCCCACTCTTTATTCTGGTAGCTAATACAGCATCCTTTCAACAGGTGCGTACCGGCTTTACCCACGAACAACCCGTTCGGGAACTTTGCTCGTGCCACATAAAGTTTTTTGCCATCGGCTTCTTCGCCCGCCTGAATTGCCCCTGCCGGGATCGCCTTGCCGTGAACCCGGACCCATTTCACCGGTCCGACGTACACCTCAAATTCGCGGCAGATATACTCCTTACCCCCAAAGGGAATATAGGCCCCAAACCCGTAAGCTAATTTCCCGGGATGTATTCCGCCCTTATAATTAGCACGAACAATAAATAAAGGGATGGGGATATGGACACCCGGCGCGTTATTTTCATAACCTGCGACAGGTGCATCCAGAGCAATAAAAACATCAGTGGACTTCTGCCACATGATTCCATCCTTATTGATAAAGCCACAGAGGTAAAATAACGCACCGGCGTTTAAATGGCAGAGATTTGGGAAATGGAAATGTGATTATCCGGCGTGAGGTAAATGACCACCTTGACCAGCGTCGGCGCTACCGCATGAGGGACTACCAACCGACACTCCGCGATGTACGCATGCTGAATACCTGCAACAACCTGACTGCCGATGTAGAGCAGCGGGGTGTACGTGGCGCCAGTAAAGTTGCGAAATGCGGTCTCGAATAGTGACATTTGTTCGGCCGACATGCCTGACAGGTTTTTATTTACTTTAACATCTATTTCCCAGCCACCGGGTACCATGTTCATAAATATGCATCCTTGTATTTTTGCGAAAGAACAATTTCTGCCGCAAAATAAAAATACGCCTGACCGGAAAAATATATTGCGGGCTGACTCACAAATTATAACGAATGGTGTAGTTTATTTACTCATTTACTGCATGTGTATATTTAAATTAATTATTCAGAAATAATATAAATAAAAAACCGCCCCCACGTTTGAAGGGGCGGTTTCTAATACGCTAATCAGAAATATTTGCGTAAATATTCTGTCAGACAGAGGATCGCCATCGCCTGACCATACGGCATCGAGGTTAACGGGATCTGCCGATAGAACTCCAGATCGCTGCCCATCCCGGTGCCGAACGAGGTTTGCAGCAGTTCGCCTTCCGGGGAGATGTTCTTCACGATCCCGCGAATGGCTTTCTCGGCCACCTCTGCATACTCCGCTCCCACATAGCGCTTACGCACTGCTTTCAGGATCCCGTAGCTGAATCCTGCGGTAGCGGAGGCCTCCAGATAGGAGTTCGGGTCATCGAGTAACGTGTGCCACAGGCCGCTTTCGTCCTGGCATTTCGCCAGGGCGGCAATCTGCGCATTCAGCACCTGCACCAGATAACGGCGCACGGCGTTGTTTTCCGGCAGATCCACCAGCTCGAGGAAGTCGGGGATAACGATCGTCAGCCAGCTGTTGCCGCGTGCCCAGCGGGCGTTGGCGAAGTTGTGCTGACCGTCGTAGTTCCAGCCGTGGAACCACAACCCGGTCTCCCGATCCATCAGGTTTTGCACGTGCAGCAGGAACTGATACACCGCCTCTTCCACGTACTCAGGCTTATTAAGCAGTTTGCCGATCTTTGCCAGCGGCAGGACGGTCATCATCAGAGTGTCGTCCCACATCTGCTGATGGTTCTCTTCCGCAAGGGTGATGTGCTGCATGCCGCCATGATCGGTGCGCGGCATCTCAACCATCGCCCACTCGGCCCAGCTCTCCAGCCACGGCAGCCAGGCCGGGTTACGCGTCTCTTCATAACGATACGCGAGGGTCAAAAACGGCGACATGGTGTTGACGTTTTTGGTGGTGGCCCCTTCGGCAAAGCGCTCGGCAAACCAGCTGTCGATAATATCGCGCATCCCTTCATCCCCGGTCTGGCAGTAATACTGCCAGATACCGTAGAGACCGACTCCGTGGGTCCACTCCCAGCCCGCCCAGCCTTTGGTGTCGATCACCCGCCCGTCGTCCAGCCGCAGTAAAAACTCGCCGGTTTTATCGTGAATGTTCACCAGGTTATGCGTCACTTTCTGGATCAGCGCTTTTAGTTCATCTCTGGCGATAAAACGCTCTGGCTGACGCAGTAACGGGCTATGTTTGACAGGCCAAACCTTCATAATCTTAACCTCTGTTGTATGTCGAATTCAGTGGAGCACGTTCTTTCAGGGACGGTGCAGCAGGTTTATTGCGATTCAGATAGCCGATGTTGTTATTACCCCACAGGCAGTCGTACGGCATCCCGGCCAGCATTTCGACCGTGGCGCGGGCCTGCGGTGTGGCGGCCTCCGGCATCGCACGACCGGACTCACGCATTTTGGCCGTCTCTTCCCGCAGCGTGCTGTGCGTTTGTAAGTTCAGCTTAAAGCGCAGGGAGACCAGGAAGCCGCAGCACAGGACCAGAATGGTGCCGACGCTCAGGATCATCAGAATGGTGTGGCTCACTTCTTCGGGCTGCACTTTCTGACCGCTCACAAAGCCGGACATCTGCATGACGATACCCACCAGCATGATGGCCCCCGCCTGCGACGCTTTACGGGTCAGGGTCATGATGCCGGCGAAGATGCCCTCGCGACGCTGACCGGTGATGACTTCATCGACGTCAGCGATGTAGGTGTAGGTGTTCCACGGCACATAGTTGATCCCCCCGCGGCCCAGGCCCGCCAGAGCAGAAACCAGCAGCAGCAGCGCGTAAATGTCGCTCATGCCGGCGTAGTACAGTCCGGCGTAGGACATTGAGGCCAGACCGAACAGCACGACTACCATGCGGTAGGACGGCGCCGGTCCAAAGCGGATGCACAGCGGGATCATGGCGATGACGGCAAGGAACTGGAAGATGGCCATGGTGCCCAGCAGGTTCGACGCCATCGACGCCTCCTGCATCAGCACAAAGACCACGTAGTAGGTGAAGACGGCGTTGAAGACGTCCTGGGCGATATAGCCCCCGAGGTACATCCCCAGATGCTGACGGAAAATTTTGATCCGCAGCGTGGAGCTTAACTCAACGAACAGACGATTCAGGCTTTGGCCGAGGGTCAGTTTTTTCTTCTCTTCTTCAGCACGCAGCGCGGCTTCGGTCCACTCCTCACGCGGGCGCTCCCAGGTGAAGAACCAGACGAAGGTCAGCATCAGGGCGCACAGCACCGAGAACACCAGGCTGGCATAGAAGAAGGAGACGGCGTTGTCTTTCCCGAAGTGGGTTAACAGAATGCCCGGCAGGAACGAGGCCAGAATGGCTGACATCTGCGCCATAGAGATACGCGCGCCGGAGAATTTGGTTTTCTGTTTGAAATCGTCGGTCATTTCCGGCACCAGCGTTTCGTACGGTACCAGGATCATGGTGTAGACGATATCGAAGATCAGATAGGTCAGCAGGTAGTACCAGAAACCCATATCCCCGACCCACATCAGCGAGTAGCTGAAGACGCAGGGGATACCGAGCAGGATAAAGAACTTACGACGGCCAAAGCGTTTGCCCAGCCAGGTGGTACCAAAGTTATCGGTCAGGAAGCCCATCAGCGGACTGACGACGGCATCCAGCACCCTCGCCGCGGCAAAAATAAATGTCGCTTCAATCGGCGTAAGGCCACAGAAGGTGGTATAGAAATAGAGCAACCAGGCAGCCGTCAGCGCTGTGGTTCCCGCCCCGAGAAAATCGCCCGATCCGTAGGCCAGATAGTTTGCGAGTCCAATTTTACGTGTTTTCATTACCGTCGACCCTGTAAGTTTCAGATGACTCCCGGTTAGCCCGGAGGGAACGGGAGTGACTACAGGGTTACAGTAAGAGTATCCCTACGCGGATACCTTTCTGTTTCTGCCACCGCCGGACGGCAACTGGCAAAAATGCAAAGAGATTTACTACGCGCGTCACTCTTTTATAAAACAGCGTTTCTCTTGCTTCAAAAGACGGGGTCAATTATGCGAGCCAGTCATCAGAATGGACTGATAACTGGCGAAAAAGCGGGCGGTTAGCGGTAATTAACGATCACTTCGTTGCGTTGCACCTTCAGGGCGGGGATCAGACGACCGCCGCCGGGCACTTCCCAGATAAAGCGCAGCGGCTCAGCCGCCGGAACGCTGTTAAAGGCCTGCGTGGTGCCGCTGGCGCCGTCGAGTTCGGTGCAGCGTGTCTGAGAGCACAACCGCACCCGAAGACCGGCCGGGATCGGGCCGTTCAGCTCATAGCGCCAGGCCACCAGGGTCATCAACCCCGAAACCGGCTGCTTTGCCGACAGCGGGCGTGACGAGGCCGCCACGCCGCGGTTGGTGAGGGTCAGACCGATACTGCTGTCCTGCCAGGCCCCCTCGCCTGCGGCCTGCGCCATCACCGGCAGCGCCAGTAACCAGAGTAATTTACGCATCACTGGCCTCCAATGCTGGCGGTCATGCGAATGTGACGATTGTCCGACAGCTCCATATTCGACAGGACCACCAGCTGCGTCAGGCTGCGGCGCAGGAAGCGCGACAGCAGCGGACGCAGGGCGTGGTTCACCAGCAGCACCGGCGGCGCACCGAGCATCTCCTGACGCTGTAACGCCTCCTGGGTTTGCGCCAGCAGACGATCCGCCAGCCCCGGCTCCAGCCCGCCGCCGCCCTGCAGGGCCTGCAGCAGCAGACGTTCAAGCGGCGTATCGAGACCAATCACCTGCACTTCGCCGGTACCCGGGAACCACTGCTGGGTGATGGCGCGGCCCAGCGCCACGCGCACCACCGCCGTCAGCTCGTGCGGATCGCTTTGCAGCGGGGCATGCTCCGCCAGCGTTTCCAGGATGGTACGCATATCGCGGATCGGCACCTTCTCGTCGAGCAGGTTCTGCAGCACTTTGTGCAGCGTGGTCAGGGTCAGCACGCCCGGAACCAGATCTTCGGTAAGCTTCGGCATCTCCTGGGTCACGCGGTCCAGCAGCTGCTGCGCCTCCTGACGACCAAACAGCTCCGCCGAGAACTGGCCAATAATATGGTTGAGGTGGGTCGCCACCACGGTACTGGCTTCCACCACGGTATAGCCCTGGATCTGCGCCTGCTCTTTCAGGGCGCTTTCGATCCAGATTGCCGCCAGGCCAAAGGCCGGGTCGATAGTTTGTTCCCCCGGCAACGTGCCTGCCGCGGTGCCCGGGTTAATCGCCAGCCAGCGCCCTGGATAGGCATCTCCGCTGCCAATTTCCACCCCTTTCATCAGGATGCGGTAGCGTGCCGGGGGCAGATCCATATTGTCACGGATATGCACCACCGGCGGCAGGAAGCCCATGTCCTGGGCGAATTTCTTACGGATACTGCGGATACGCCCCAGCAGTTCGCCGTCCTGTTGGGAGTCGACCATCGGGATCAGGCGATAGCCCACCTCCATCCCAAGGGAATCTTCCAGCTGAACGTCATTCCAGGTGGCTTCCACCGCCTGGGTGTTTTCTGGCATTTTAATCGGCGCAGGCTCGGCCTTCGGTTTGGTTTCGCGCCCGCGCAACCACCAGGCCAGCCCCAGCAGCGCACCGGTAAACAGCAGGAAGACGAAGTTTGGCATACCTGGTACCAGGCCCAGCAGCCCCAGTACCGCCGCCGACAGCATCAGCACGTTCGGGTTGGTAAACAGCTGGCTCACCATCTGCTCACCGACGTCCTGATCGGTGGCGACGCGGGTCACGATCACACCGGCCGCGGTGGAGATCACCAGCGCCGGGATCTGGGCGACCAGGCCATCACCGATGGTCAGCAGTGTATAGGTCTCTGCCGCATGACCCATGTCCATCCCGTGCTGCAGTACCCCCACCAGCAGGCCGCCGATCACGTTGATGACCATGATCAGAATACCGGCGATGGCATCCCCGCGAACGAACTTACTCGCACCGTCCATTGAGCCGTAGAAGTCCGCCTCCTGGGTCACTTCTGAACGGCGTTTTTTGGCTTCCTCTTCCGCGATAATTCCGGCGTTCAGATCGGCGTCAATCGCCATCTGTTTGCCCGGCATCCCGTCCAGCACGAAACGTGCACCCACTTCGGCGATACGTCCCGCACCCTTGGTGATAACCATAAAGTTGATGATCACGAGGATGATGAACACCACGATACCGATGGCGAAGTTGCCGCCCACCAGGAAGTGACCGAAGGCCTCAACCACCTTACCTGCCGCCGCACCGCCGGTATGACCATCCATCAGGATGATACGGGTGGAGGCCACGTTCAGCGCCAGGCGCAACAGCGTGGTGAACAGCAGAATGGTCGGGAACGCGGCAAACTCGAGGGTACGCTGGGTGAACATCGCCACCAGCAGCACCATGATCGAGAGCGCGATGTTGAAGGTAAAAAGCAGGTCGAGGATGAATGCCGGAAGCGGCAATACCATCATCGACAAAATTAGCAGGATGAGGATCGGCCCGGCCATAATCTGCCATTGGGTCGATTTCAGGTTGCTCGGCAAGCGCAACATTGCCACCAGATTAGCCATCAGTGTCCTTCTCGTTCATAAAATCCAGCGCTGCAGGCACCGGGAGATTCTCAGGTTTGACAGGCCGTTGTCCACCAGCCAGACGCCAGCGTTTCAACTGCCACACCCATGCCAGCACTTCCGCCACAGCGGCATACAGCTGGCCTGGGATCTGTTGTCCAATTTCCGCATGGCGGTAAAGCGCACGCGCCAGCGGCGGGGCCTCCAGCATCGGAATACGGTTTTCATTACCAATTTCACGGATCCGCAGGGCAATCAGCCCTGCCCCTTTCGCCACCACCTTCGGCGCGCTCATTTTGTTTTCGTCATACTGCAGCGCAACGGAGTAGTGAGTCGGGTTGGTGACGATGACATCCGCTTTCGGCACATCTTCCATCATCCGGCGACGGGCGGCGGCACGCTGCATCTGGCGAATACGCCCTTTGACGTGCGGGTCGCCTTCCATCTGTTTGTATTCATCACGAATGTCCTGGCGGGACATGCGCAGCTTTTTAATGTGGCTGTAGATCTGGAAGAAGACGTCAAACCCCACCATCGGGATAATCGCCAGCACCACCAGCAGCGAGCAGAGCCCCACCAGGTTGAGCGCGTTGCTCATCGCGGTAAGGGGCGATTCGCTAATCAGGCGCATCATCTCCGGCCAGTTGTGCCAGATAAAAAATCCGGCCATGCTGCCCATCAGCGTGGCTTTCATCAGCGCTTTCAACAGTTCGGCGGCGGTCTGCGCCGAGAACATCCGGGCGATCCCGGGCAGCGGGTTGAGTTTGGAGAATTTAAACTGCAGCGATTTACCGCTAAACACCAGCCCGCCCAGCATCACCGGAGATATCAGCGCCACCAGCACCACCCCGACGATCAGCGGCAGCAGTGCGACCATCGCACTTTTGATCAGCAGGATAATCTGGCTGAGGATCAGGTTCGGGTCGTTAACCATGCTGTGATCGAAGCGCAACCCGGCCGAGAGCATGCCCGCCAGTCTGCGGGCAAGGGACTCCCCACCGATCCAGATAATGCACACGCCCACCAATAAAATCAGCAGGGAGGTGAGTTCTCTGGATCGGGGTATCTGCCCTTCCTCACGCGCTTTATCAAGTCGGTGGGGTGTGGGGGCTTCTGTTTTGTCGTCGCTGTCTTCTGCCACGGCAAGCATCTCGCAGGTAGAGGTCTGGACGCTATGATGCCAAAGCGGCGGATGAACAATGGGCTAATTAGCGGCGATAAAAGGGCTGATTTAGGCCTTTCGGCGCAGTCAGGGGTTATCGGAGGCGGTTATTTATGCACATGCAGCCTGTTTGCGGCGGCGTGCCACCAGTAATGCGGCGAGAACCTCAATTTCTTCAAAGTCTTTTGAGGCGCTATTTCTGAGAACCAGGTTCCACTTACTGAGGACACGCGCGTTAACCACCAGCTCGCTGTCCTGTTTTAAGCGGCCATTCGTTGATAGCCAATGAGCCACGTCGCCCCAATCCCACAACGGAGACTGGCCTTTGATGCGCTGGATGGGGCAAGGAAAATCGCCGCTACCGCGAGTGCCGTCTTTCAACATGGCGATCGCCTGGCGCGACATGTGGGTCATTTCGGCTATGTCGCTCAAACCGACAAGGGCGGAGTCGACAGACTCTACGATAGCGCCAATGTCGGCTGATTCGATATTGTTTACCGCTGAGGAGATCGCTTCATCCAGGGAGCCTGCTTCACGGTCAAACTCGATATAGACGGAGTTGCCATAAGCGCAGATCAGCGCATCGTCGCAGCCGCTTTCGTACAGCGCATCCTCCAGCCCTTCAGTCTCGTAAGTTACGCCTGAGAGGGTCAGAGTGAAGTAATAAAGCGCCATAATACCTCTTTGTTTTTCGTCAGAGATTTTCTCGTATTCGGTAAAGAGCAGCAGCAGCCACCCTTTACCGGGCAAAATCAAAGGCAGTGTTTTACGTTGCGAATAATTTGCATGGCATGGTTTTCAGCGTTTTTCGGCGTCGACCATACGCTCATTTGGTGATCCCGATGTTCACCTTCTGGATTACCACAGCGTAACCTGCAGAAACAGTGCGCTGAATGACCGGGAGGAACCCAAACCCAACCTTTCCTCAGGGCATATTCAATTGCCTCCTGAATATGCTTGTTCGGATGTTTCTTCATTCGCCTCCGTTGCCAGGATCCTATTACGAGTGTTGACATGTGTCAACGGTGATTTTTATCACGCGTACATGTCGCTACCCTCCCGTCGCATGCTGTCTACGGCCAGCAGCAGACCCTGCTGAGACTATCAGAATGGCTGAATGTGAAATAACGGAAGTCGTGACAGATTGCTGATTCTGGAAGGATTATCGTAAAAGGGATGAAACAGATGCATAAAGAAAAATGCCACCTTTGCAGGTGGCATTTCTGCCGGGTGGCGCTGCGCTTACCCGGCCTGGAACACCGTAGGCCTGTGCAAGCGAAGCGCCGCCAGGCTATCAGAAGCCTAAGCTGTCCAGCAGGTCGTCGACCTGATCCTGGCTTGCCACGACACCGGCTTTGGTGGTGTCGAGTTGCGGGCCATTCAGCAGGCTTTCGTTTTCGCGCTGCGGACGCGCGGAAGGTTCCGGCATGTTCTCCAGCAGCACCATCAACAGCTGACGCTCGATCTCCTGGATCACGTCCATCATGCGCTTGATCACCTGACCGGTAAGGTCCTGGAAATCCTGCGCCATCATGATATCCAGCAGCTGCGCGTTGGTGAAGCTGGTATGGCCCGGTACGTCGCCGAGGTACTGGCGGGTATCGGTAACCAGTTCGCGGGCATCGGACAGTTCGATAGGGTTCTCGAACCACTCGTCCCAGCGTTTGGTCAGCGCTTTCGCGCCCTTTTCCATCTCATCCTGATGTGGCTGCGACGCTTCAACACTGTTCAGCGCACGCTCTGCCGCCTGGGCAGTCATTTGCACAACATAGTCAAGACGGTCGCGGGCATCGGGAATCGCTTCCGCCGCTTCCGCAATCGCCTGATCCAGTCCCAGCTCACGCAGGCTGTCGCGCAGCATGCGCGTCAGACTGCCGATCCGGGCAATTATATCGCCGGGTGAATGCTCATCCGTGGGTTTAATCAAAGGCTGCATCATCTCCCGTACCTCACATGCCGAGTTTCTCGAAGATCTTACCGAGTTTTTCTTCCAAAGTTGCAGCGGTGAATGGCTTCACCACATACCCGCTTGCGCCAGCCTGTGCCGCAGCAATAATGTTCTCTTTCTTCGCTTCGGCCGTCACCATCAGCACAGGCATAGAGGCCATCGCAGCATTCGCACGAATGGTTTTCAGCAGTTCCAGACCATCCATGTTTGGCATGTTCCAGTCGGAAATGACAAAACCAAAGCCGCCGGCATTCAGTTTGTTCAATGCATCGACACCGTCTTCTGCTTCTTCAACATTATTAAAACCCAGCTCTTTCAGCAGGTTGCGCACGATGCGACGCATGGTGGAAAAGTCATCCACAACCAAAAACTTGAGCTCTTTGTCCGCCATAAAACTACACTCCTCGTTAAATACGTATTGCCTGTCCGGCACTGATTTTTGCCAGCATCTGCTGACTAACCTGACTGAGATCGACCACTTCGCTGACGCCACCCATATTGATGGCCTCGCGCGGCATGCCGAACACTACACAACTTGCTTCATTCTGCGCGATGGTCCAGGCGCCAGCCTGGTGCATCGCAAGCATTCCGGCGGCGCCGTCGTTGCCCATCCCCGTCAGGATCACCCCAACGGCGTTGCGCCCCGCATGTTTCGCCACTGAATGAAACAGCACATCCACCGACGGACGGTGCCGGTTAACCGGCGGTCCGTCATGAATCTTGATTTGATAGTTCGCCCCGCTGCGCGCCAGCTCCATATGCTTGTCTCCCGGGGCGATATAGGCATGCCCCGGCAGAACGCGCTCGCCATCTTCCGCCTCTTTCACGCTGATCTGACACAGCTTGTTCAGACGCTCGGCGAAGGAGCGGGTAAAGCCTGGCGGCATGTGCTGGGTAATCAGAATACCGGGGCTTGAGAGCGGCAATGGCTGGAGTACATGGCGAATTGCCTCTGTTCCCCCGGTCGACGCGCCGATCACCAGCAGTTTTTCCGAGCTCAACAGCGGGCCCGCTTTCAGGGTGACGGGTGCGGCCATCGGCTTGTGCATGGCCACCCGCGCCCTGGCGGCGGTGCGAATTTTTTCCGCGATCATCTCGCTGTACGCCAGCATCCCCTCACGAATGCCGAGCTGCGGTTTGGTGACAAAATCCACCGCCCCCAGCTCCAGCGCCCGCAGGGTGATCTCGGAGCCTTTGCCGGTCAGGGAAGAGACCATCACCACCGGCATCGGACGCAGACGCATTAACTTCTCGAGGAAGTCGATGCCATCCATGCGCGGCATTTCGACATCGAGGGTCAGCACGTCGGGGTTATATTTTTTGATCAAATCCCGGGCTACCAGCGGATCGGGGGCCGTCGCCACCATCTCCATGTCGCTGTGGCTGTTGATAATTTCGGTCATGATCTGGCGCATTAACGCCGAATCATCAACTGACAAGACCCTGATTTTACTCATGCTTTATCCTTACTCAGCGCATATACCGTCTGCCCACGCAGGCTGAATTCGCGCACGAGATTGCTGAAATTCTCCGAGTGCCCGGCAAACAGTAATCCGTCCGGCTTGAGCAACGGTACAAAGCGGCGCAGGATCTCCTGCTGCGTCGTTTTGTCGAAATAGATCATCACATTACGGCAGAAAATGGCGTCAAACGGGCCCGCCACGTTGTACTGCTTCTCCAGCAGATTGAGCATGGAGAACTCCACCGCATTCGCCAGTTCGCTACGCACCCGCACCAGCCCGTCGTGCGGACCGGTGCCACGCATGAAGTAGCGCTGAAGCTGCTGCGGCGACAGGGTTTTCAACTCGTCCTGACGATAGATACCGCTCTGCGCTTTTTGCAGCACTTCGGTATCGATGTCGCTGGCAAAGACCTTCCAGCGGCCCGGCGCGGTCCCCAGAGTATCGGCCAGGGTGATGGCGAGCGAATAAGGCTCCTCGCCGGTCGAGGCCGCCGCACTCCAGACGCGATACTCGCCGCCGCTGCGGCGGCGCGCATGGTCCGCCAGCACCGGGAAGTGGTGTGCTTCCCGGAAAAAGGCGGTCAGGTTAGTGGTCAGCGAGTTGATAAACGCCTGCCACTCCGCGCTGTTCGGGTTCGCTTCCAGCATGCCGAGGTAGCGACCAAAATCATCCAGCTCGAGCGTCCGCAAGCGACGCACAAGACGGTTGTAGACCATGTCCCGCTTGTGATCGGCAAGCACGATCCCCGCGCGCTGGTAGATTAACTGACATATCCGACGGAAATGCGCATCGGACAGCGCGAGGCGCTGTGTCATCTGTAACAATAATGACGATTGCCCTGAGGGCAGTGGTGATGTCATAGCGCCTTCTTACTTAATCACGTTCAGGTTCCGACTGGAACGGCCTGCGACCGCCCGACTTCTGTAACTGTTTCACTACGTTCATTCACATTAAATACGGCGACCAGCGAGGTAAGATGATCCGCCTGGCCGGCTAACTGGTCGGTGGCGGCCGCGGCTTCTTCTACCAGCGCGGCGTTCTGCTGCGTCACCTGATCCATCTGGCTCACTGCCAGCGCCACCTGCTCAATGCCGCGTCGCTGCTCATCGGATGCCGAGGCGATTTCACCCATGATGTCGTTCACCTGGGTGACCGAACTGACGATCTCGGTCATGGTTTTCGCGGCGGTATCCACCAGCTCTGAGCCCTGCTGCACCCGGGAGACCGACTCTTCAATCAGCACCTTGATCTCTTTCGCCGCGTTGGCGCTGCGGCTGGCAAGATTACGGACTTCACCCGCCACCACCGCAAAGCCACGCCCCTGCTCGCCCGCACGGGCGGCTTCCACCGCGGCGTTCAGCGCCAGAATATTGGTCTGGAAGGCGATGCCGTCGATAACGCTAATAATGTCGCCAATCTTCTGCGAACTGGTGGCGATCTGATTCATGGTGTTCGCCACGTGGGACGCCTGCTCGCCGCCCTTCTTCGCCGTCTGCGCCGCGCTTTTCGCCAGACCGGAGGCCTGACGGGCGTTGTCGGCGTTCTGCCCGACGGTGGCGGTCAACTGCTCCATGCTGGCCGCGGTTTGCGCCAGGGACGCCGCCTGCTGCTCGGTGCGCGACGAGAGATCGTTATTGCCTTCGGCAATCTCGGAGATCCCGGTGTGCATGGCATAACTGCCCTGACGCACCTCGGACACCGTTTCGCGCAGCGAGCCCTGCATCGCTTTCAGGCTGGCGAAAATTGCCGAAATTTCATTCTTGCCGTAGACCGCCACCGGCCGCGCCAGATCGCCCTTCGCGATGCTGTCGAAATGGCTGCTGATAATCGCCAGCGGCTGGACGATCATTCTGCGTGACCAGAACAGCGCGGCGCTGGTCAGGATCGCAGTCAGCACAATCATGGTGGCGAAAATCACGCCCGACATGTGGTAGCTGGTGCGACTGTCGTTACCCGCCGCCTGCACAAACTGGTTAATCTCCTGTTGCCAGGCCTCGGTGCTGGCATCAAACGCCGCCTGCGACGCCTGCACCGGCGCGGTGAGGAAATCTGACAGCTGGTTGTTTTCCAGCCAGGTAGCCTGATGATCCAGATCGCTGTACCACTGGCTAAAGGCGGTCTGCATCGCTTTTTTCAGCTCGCCGTCTTTGGCGCTGATCGCCGCCTGTTCATTGAAGGTTTTGAACATGCCGTCAGCCTGTTTCAGGCTGTTGCGCGCGGTGGTCATCAGCGCCTTGATATCATCAGGCGGATAACTCAGCGCGGTCAGGGTGCCCGCTTTATTCAGCGCCGTGCTGGCCTGCAGCAGAACGGCGCGGCTCTGCGTAAGCAACGCCCGCTGCTGATTGCTACCCTGCATCTCCTGCAAATTCTGATAACCATCGCGAAAAGCCCAAAATGACAAGCCATTACTGCCAACCTGCAACACCCCGCAGACAATCAAAATCAAAAACAGGGTGGTCGAGATACGAATACGATTAAACATCCACGCTCCCATTTAGCGGCCAGCAGCCGCGATTTAACGTTCGATCAAAATGTTTCCCAGTTCTCATCTTTTCCGGTGGTCAGCGCGCGTACCTGCGCCGGTGCATTGACCGGTGCTGCCGGCTGATGGCTGGCACGCGATGACCCCGTTTTTCCAGGTGCAGAAGTAAGTCGAAACGCCGAAACGGCCATCTTCAGACGGCTCGCCTGCTCTTCCAGTTGCGCCGCAGCGGTGGCGGACTCCTGGACCAGCGCGGCGTTTTGTTGTGTGACACGATCCATTTCCGATACCGCCAGGGCGACCTGATCGATACCACGACTCTGCTCATCCGAGGCCGAGGCGATTTCACCCATGATGTCGGTCACGCGCGTTACCGCGTTGACGATGTCATTCATGGTTTCTCCCGCGCTTTCCACCAGCACCGAGCCGGTATCCACGCGCGCGACAGAATCTTCAATCAGGGCTTTGATCTCTTTCGCCGCATTGGCGCTGCGGCTGGCGAGGTTACGCACTTCACCGGCCACCACGGCAAAACCACGCCCCTGCTCACCGGCACGGGCGGCTTCAACCGCGGCGTTCAGCGCCAGGATGTTGGTCTGGAAGGCGATGCCGTCGATCACGCTGATGATGTCAGCGATCTTCTTCGAACTCCCGGCGATGTCGTGCATGGTTTTCACCACCCCATCCACCACCTTGCCGCCTTTCTGGGCGGTTTCTGAGGCGCTGTTCGCCAGCTGTGATGCCTGACGGGCGTTGTCGGCGTTCTGCTTCACGGTGGCAGTTAACTGCTCCATGCTCGCCGCGGTCTCTTCCAGGGCCGACGCCTGCTGCTCGGTGCGGGAGGAGAGATCGTTGTTGCCCATCGCGATTTCGCTGGTGCCGGTGTAGATGGCATCCGAGCCCTGGCGCACGTTAGCCACCGTCTCGCTCAGGGAGCGCTGCATATGGTCAACGGTAACCGCCAGCTGGGTGATTTCGCTGCGTCCGGCAATCGCCAGGGTATGAGTCAGATCGCCGCTGGCAATCTGACGAATGTGCTCGATAACGCGGTTCAACGGATTAAGCAGGGTATGGCGAATACCGTACCAGACCCCGACCAGCACGATCGCCAGCGCCAGGGCGAGGATCCCCATCTGCCATTTGGCAAAGGTGTAATCCGCCACGCTGGCGTTGAACGCCTCCTGGTTGCGGGCATCTGACGCGGAGACATAATCCCGCAGGGCGGTGCCGAGCGCGTTCTGCTTTGACTGGGTGGCCTGGGCAAAATAGGCGTCCATATTGCCGCTCTCAAGGAACTGGATCAGCTCCGTCAGGGCCGCAGCATAGTCCTGATATTTGTCGTTGATGGTCTGGCTCACCTGCGCCATTGACGGCTGTGGCGTGATGGCGCTGTAGGCCTTGAAGTGTTTGTCCGCTTCCGCCAGCGTGGTGCGGGCGCTGTTGATCAGCTCAGGCTGCGGCTTAGAGGGATCCGTCGCCATGCGCGCGGAGGCGCGGCTCAGGTTGATGCGCGTTTGCAGCAGGTAATCCCAGCTGGAGGTGATTTCGCTTTGTTGAACACGGAATTGGTTAGAAACCGCAAAACTGTCCTGGTTAGCCTTAATGGATGAGAAAAACAGACTGCCGGAAATAAGCTGCAGCAGTGCGAAGACAACCAGCACCAGCATCAGCATTGTGACAACGCGCATACGGTTCAACATACAACACCTTCTTATGAATTTGTTCTCGGTGTTATCGGCACAACTGACAGGAACTTTACATTTGCGAAAGGGAAAAGCGAGGGTCAGAACGCGACGTCGACGACCAGGGTGTCGCTGTAGTTACCGGCGGGAGGGGTGGTCTGCGTGGTCAGGACGCGAGCGGTGTAGTTGTAGCTGCGCAGCAGCCCGTCGGCGCTCACCTGGGAGGAGGCACCGCTGGACCAGCGTTCGCTGCCGCTGCTACCCCAGCGATTGGCGGTAGCTTCTTTATAGATCTCATAGCTCATGCGGTTATTGCCGCTGGCCATCCGGCGCACGTTATTGCTGGCGTTAGCGCCGTTATTAATGCCGATGGTATAGACGCTGCCCTTGGTGCAGGTGACCGAGATGGCCTGCGAGACGGTGGGGAAATTCTGCACCAGCGGCGCGCTGTTGAAGTTGACGTTTGGGGTGGTCATCGCGCTGCAGTCGTTGGTGACCGTCATGTTGAGGGTCAGGCTGACCGGGGTGGTGCCGGTTTGTGCGGAGGTACAGAGCCCCAGTGCCCCCAGCGCGCAGACGCTGTAGCTGACGTTGAAATTGAGGGTCACCTGATAGGGCCCGGCGCTGACGTTCTGCCCGGCGACGGTGCGAAAATAGAGCGGGATGTTGTACTGCCTTGACCCAAGCAGGCCCAGCAGCGATGAACCGCTCCAGGTATAGGCTTTGCCGATCTGCACTTCGCTGCTGGCGTTGCAGGTAGTCTGGCCGCACAGGCGAGTGGGGATCACGTCGGTGATGGTAGCATTATCGGTGCGCTTCATCGTCCCGCGACTGCTGGCGGCGATGGAGGCGCCGGTGAAGTTGAGCGTCACCGTATCGTTGGTCAGCAAGTTGAGCACCGTATCGCAGTTCACCACCAGCGTCCCGGTGGTGGCCACTTCATTGCTGCCGCTGAGGGCAAACGAGGTGACGCTGCCAAAGCTGGCATTGACGGTGCTGACCCGGCACGCTCCCCAGCTGGTCGCCGAAAACAGGATCAGCATCACCAGCAGCAGGAGGCGTTTCATGGTGCCACCCGGCAGGTCAGCGGCCCGTAGGTTTGCAGCTTATGCTCCGGGTTCGCCGTCAGGGTCAGGGTAATACGACAGCCTTTGCCGTCCGGGGTGATGACCTCCAGCGGGTTGACGTCCGCCAGATCCTCCAGCCAGGCAAGCCCGTCATAGCCCACCACCACCGGCTCCCGCCCCTGGCGTCGCACCTGGCTGCCGAGGGGGATCGCTTCCCCTGCCCCGTCATGAAGGATCACGCTGGCCACCCGCTCCTGCTCCATCGGGAAATCGACCAGATAGCCGCTGTTGCGCCGCAGGGCGACGCGGCGCTCGGTCTCCTTCAGGCGGGTGTCGGCGGGTAAATTGAGGGTGTTGATGCTGTAGCTGGCCGGATAATAGGCCGATACGCCGCTGATCAGCAGATAGCCGTTGCGGTTGGTTTTACCCACCGGCTGGTTCTCATAGCTGACCGGCACGTCCGGCTGCCCGTCGGTGCTGACCACCACGAAGGCGTCGTTGATTTTGTTGGCGGCAAACAGCTCGCCGTCCATCAGCACCACCGCCCCCATCGCCTCGCCCCACCAGGTCATCATGTCGCGGTCGCCGTAGCCGCCGCCCTGCAGCTCGATGTTGTTATTGCGCCAGCCCAGCGTGGCCTGCTGATAGTTGCTGGCCTGCGACTGGCGCGCCCACGCCATATTCCAGCTGAAGCCGCCGTCGGTGGGCATCGAGTGGTTGTAGTTGAGGCGCTGAGTGCTCCCGGCGTCCGGGGTATTTTCCAGGGTGATGGCGGCGCTGTCGCGCTCGCCGAGGGGGATCTGCAGCGACAGGGCCACCGTCCAGTCGCCCTGCTGCTGATCCCGGCTGGCAGCGAGGTAAATACTGCTGCTGCCCCACAGGTTACGGCTCCAGGAGAGGTTCAGCAGCTCGGTTTTCTGATCGTCGAAACTCTGCACGCCGATCCATGCCGCACCAATATTGCCGAAGTCGCCGAGGTTAAAAGTCAGGGAGTACTGATCGGTATTGCGGCTCAGGCTGGCGATGGGCTGGTTATATTCATCATAAACGGTGGGCTGATCGTAGAGGGCGAGGTTGCCGAAGCCGCGATCGCGACGGCTGTGCTGGGTGGCAATGCTGAAGGCGTTAGTGCTGTACTGGTAGCCCCAGTTTACCTGCCCGCCGGTGTCGCCGCGCATTTTGCTCTGGGTCCAGGCGCTGTTCACTACCCCCAGCCGCCCGAGTTTGACGATGGTTCCGGCCCCGCCCAGCGCCAATTCTTCCGCCCCTTCGACGTGCCCTTCCAGCGTCAGCCAGTCGGTAAGGCCATAGCGATACGAGCCGCTGCCCGCCGCCGGGCCGTAGTCAAAATTCTCGATACCGTAGTTGCGGCGCAGGCTGCCGAGGGTCATGGCCCCGTCGCTGAGCCCCTGGCGGAGCAGATCGCTGGTGACGTAGAACGGCATGGTGGTGCTCACCTGACGACCCAGCGCATCGGTGGTGACCAGCACCGCATCCCCGGCGCCGTTGATGTAAGGCAGATTGGTGAGGGTGAAGGGTCCCGGCTGCAAACGGGTCGAGCCCGCACGGTAGCCGTTGACGAACAGATCCACTGAGGTAGGTACCGCCGCTTCACCGGAGAATTCCGGTAATGGCCAGGTGACGAGGTCCGGGCGCAGGGAGAAATCGCGGCCATAGCTGATGCCGCCCATGCGCACGCTGCTGCTCCAGCTCAGGGCATCACTGATCACATCCCCGGCGGTCCAGGTGGTGGCATTCTCTTCGTCGGTAATCATCAGGGTGGTGTCGTAGCGCACGTACCCCTCCTGCTGCCCGCTGCCGCCGGAGAGGTTTTTCCGCACGTAACCGGTGGAGGATAACGATCCCCGGTCGTCAAAATAGCGCAACTCATGCCACAGGGAGGCCTGGCCGCCGCTGTGCTCGGTGTGGTTGGTATAAAAGTCGTAGTTGAGCAGCGCTCCTTTGCCAAAATGGGGCGTGCTGCGCGCCATCTGCCCGCTGAAGGGGGTGACGCGGGCGCCGATCCACTCTCGCGGCACGCTGAGCAACAGCCGTTGCCCGGTGCTGTCGTACTCGGTGCGCACCTCCGGCAGGCGGCTGACATTTACCTCCCCCGGCGGGACCTGTTCGGCGGGCAAACCCGCGCGGCGCAGATCGGCGCTGGCGACCAGATACTCCTCCTGCCGCCGGGTGACGGGCACCACCAGCCCGGTGTCATAATGGTTAACGACCAGCACCAGCTGGAACACCGCCTCGTCATTGACCGACTGCGGCACCGGCGGTGGAGGCAGCATATCATCACCAGGATCGGCCCAGCTTGCGGAGCTGACGCAGAGCAGGATAAGCATCGACGGCTTCAGTTGACGGGGGCCGACTGCCATTGCGTATCCCGGGCATTAATTTCCGCACGCATCTGGTTCGGCTGGCTGATCCCTGACGGAAGCGGCCAGCTACGGGCGCTGCCCGGTAGCACGTAACCCAGCAGGCCATCCGCGAGGGTACGATTTTGTCCCCCCTGCTGCAGCGTGACCTGGCTCAGGCGGACATGCACATTGCCCTGGTTGCGGACCTGCAGAGCGGGTTGGCCATTCTCACGGATCACCCGCCAGTTGAGATCCCGCGTCTCGGCCAGGGCGTGGTGCGCCCCGTCCTTGATGGTGGCGATCCCCTGCCCGTAGACAAACAGCGGTATGGAGTAACGCATCTGCAGTTTGAGTCCCATCTGCGGGGTCGCCTTATCCTGCGGCTGAGGGATTTCGTCCACGATAATACGGTAGGCTTGCTCGACACCGGCCGGCACCTCGCTCTGTTTGATCAGGCGGATTAACTGCTTGCTGCCCTTGGCAATGGTGACGATCGGCGGGCTGGCAACCACCTCCTGCTGCGCGGTATAGCGTTCAAGACCATTCTCCTGACGCCAGCGAACAATTCGCACCTGCATGGTGGTGGCGCTGTTGCCCTGATTCTGTACCCACAACTCTGTGGCTTTGGTATCCGCCGACAGCCACGGGTCGATAGGCCACAGCAGAATGGTGGCCGCCCCGTGGGCGGTGTTGAGCGTTGCACCCAGCGCCATCAGCAGACAGAGCGTACGAGTTCCCGAAAGTGCCTTCATCGTCCTTCTCCCTTTATCACCACGACAGGGTCACGGTGAGTTGATCGGAATAATTTCCAGCCGGGCTGAACCCGGTCAGAAGCGCCACACCAAAGAGCGGTAGCGCAATGTTGTTGCTGTTGGTGTATGTCACAGACACCGCCTGGTTAACCCCGATCTCACTGTTGGCCGCCAGGGAACTGCTGCTGTACAGGCGGTACGCCACCCGATCGGTTGCCCCGGAGCGCTGCATATTGCGCACCGAGGTGTAATACTGGCCCCCGTCGATACTCATGCTCAGCGCCACGCCAGGCGTACAGGCGATGGACAGCGAACCGTTCGGCACAAAGCTGGTATTCACCGATCCCCGCGCCACCCCGCTGTGGGTGCCAAAGTTCAGGGTGCCCAGCAGGCCACCGCTGCCTGCGGCGACGGAGCAGCCGGGGGTGATGGTGGCGCTCACCTGAAAGGATTGCGTCGTCACCGCCTCGCTGCTTCCCGCCGCAAGCAGCAGCATGCTCAGGCTAAAAAGAGCGCGCAGTTTTCCCTCTCCCCGGTGATGGAGCTTTTGGTTATTCACGCGCATTAAAACGTGCTGGCGCTAATAGGTGACGCTGACGTTGATGGTATCGGTGTAGGTGCCTGGCACCACGGTGACGCTGTTGCCCCCACCGGTGATGCGGCCGTACAGGGTGTAGCTGTCAACGCCCCCGGTGGTGGAGGTCACTGGCAACGGGGCGTTGTTGGCGATGATGTTGTTAAATCCGCCGTCGCTGAACAGGCTGTAGGCCACGCCCTGACTGGTATTGGATGTATTCACCAGATAGCGCGCGGGAGTACCCGGCGTGCCGACTACGGTGCCGGGAGCTGTCGAGTTGGTATTCCCGGTGATCGCTACTGTATAGCTGGCGGTGGTGCATTGAATGGTGAAGGTATTGCCGCCGCTGGCCCCGGTCAACTGGGTGGTCAGCGTGGAGAAGGTCGCCGGATGGGTACCGAAATCGAGGGTACCGAAGTTAATGCCGTCCTGCGTTGGCGAGCCGTTAATCAGGCAACCGTTGGTTAACGTCAAGGTTGCGCCGATGGTGCCGCTGCTGGTAACGGCCTGGCTATTGCCGGCTGCCATCGCCAGAACGCCGCCGGAAAACAGCATCAGGAGCTTTTTATTCATTTTCCACCCTCCAGAAAATGTCACGTGCGGTTATCAATTTTTTGATAACGCTCAGTCTGTTAGCACCCATCAGGCCACTGCCAGGGTGGTTATTGTGAAATTTAGTTTATGGATACAATCTCAACAACTTTTTGCAACAATACTCATACACTTACCGTATTGACACATTTTTACTTATTAAAACATGTGGATACGCAATGTAACCCGCCACGTTTTAAACAAACCGGGAGGATATATTGATTGCAATGTGATCTACATCACAATATATCGTCACGCAGCCATTAACAAAACTGATAAATATTAAAAAAATATTGAAAAGCGCGCTTTTTTACTTCAACGTAGGTTATGAATCATTCATGTGCTGAATAATTAAAATTAGATACATCAGCTGTTTAATTTCACCTTTTCGTTAATGAGGTATTTTGGTGGCAAGTGCAAACCGACTCACGATCTTCATCGTGGTCTTTATGCTGGCGGGCATCCTGTCCGGGGCAGTCATTCATGAGTACGCGTCCCCTGACGCAATCGCAGCCTGGTCAGATAACATCACGTTATTAACCGATATCTTTTTACGCCTGATTAAAATGGTCATTGCGCCGCTGGTGTTCAGCACCCTGACGGTGGGGATCATGCGTCTGGGTGAGACCGCCACCATTGGCCGCGTGGGCGGTAAAGCGATGGTGTGGTTTATCAGTTCGTCGGTGCTCTCCATCCTGGTCGGGCTGTTTATCGTCACCCTGCTCCACCCGGGCAGCGGCCTGAATCTGGCCGTTCCGGCTGGCGCGGTAGAGACCGGGCTGGCAACGGGGGGGATGTCGCTGAAAGGTTTCCTTTCCCACACCATCCCCACCAGCATCGTCGGGGCGATGGCCAATAACGAGATCCTGCAGATTGTGGTGTTCTCGATGTTCTTCGGCATTGGCGGCGCATCGCTGGGGGAGAAGTTTAACGCCCCGCTGGTGGCCGCGCTGGATGTGGTCTCCCACATCATGCTGAAAGTGACCGGCTACGTGATGTACGTTGCGCCGCTGGCGATCTTCGCCGCCATCTCCTCGGTGATCGCCACCCAGGGGCTGGGGATTTTGCTCAACTACGCCTCGTTTATTGGCGGGTATTACCTGGCGATCGTCCTCACCTGTCTGGTGCTGGTGGCGGTGGGGTATATGGTGCTAAAAAACGAGATCTTCCGTCTGGTGAGCATGCTGAAAGATCCGGTCCTGGTGGCCTTTACCACCAGCAGTTCGGAAGCGGCTTACCCTAAAACGCTGGAGCAGCTGACCCGCTTTGGCTGCTCGCGCAATATCGTCTCGTTTGTGCTGCCGATTGGGTATTCGTTTAACCTGGTGGGGTCGATGGTCTACTGCTCGTTTGCCTCCATGTTTATCGCCCAGGCGTACAATATTCAGCTGACGTTTTCGGAAATCACGGTGCTGATGTTAACCCTGATGCTGGCCTCAAAAGGGATTGCCGGGGTACCGCGCTCGGCGCTGGTGGTGCTGGCGGCGACTATCCCGAGTTTCCATATTCCGGTGGCGGGGATTTTGCTGCTGATGGGGATCGATCACTTCCTGGATATGGGGCGGTCAGCGATTAACGTGTTGGGGAACGGCGTGGCAACGGCGATGCTGGCGCAGAATGAGGGGCTGCTGGAGGATGAGGTGGAGCTGGCTAGCCAGGAAGCTTAAGTCTTATGTAAAAATTGTGGAAACGTTCCGTTCACTATAACTCTTTCGCCATATGTACTCCCCGCTGCGGTGAACGTGTTAAGGGGGCTATCGCCGCCCCCTTAACAATCCCGGCTCCCGGCAAAGAAAATCGCCGCTTCGCGGTCCCTTCGGCTATCGGGTCGGGCGTGATCCTACATCCCTGTAGGTCACGCCCTCTCGGCGCATCCATGCGCCTCGCCCCGGCCTGCGGTCAACGCCTCAGCGATTTTCAGCCGGACTATTACCCCCTCCAGCTTCTCCGTCGCCTGAATGTGGCACGGGTGTTGAGTCCCCGCTGAAATCGGCGAACCGGAGACCGGATGGCAAGGGCTGGACGCCATGGATGGCGGCCAGAGGCGAATCGAGACAGGATGTCGAGTTGAGCCGACCGCAGACAGCAGGTCGTGAGGTGAGTGTAGTGCGAAGCACCGATTTCGTCGCGGGGCCGCGGGGATTGATAAGGGGGCCGCGGTGGCCCCCTTATCCCGTTCACGGGCTGTGCAAGTAACATATTCCCCGTTCTTAAAGTGAACGGAAAAGCCCACGAATGTTACATTTACGAAATTAAGCTACGTGACTTGCCGCCACATCCAGTAACGCCATCTCGTCGCTGTTCAGCAGCTTCTCGATGTTCACCAGAATCAGCATACGATCGCCCAGCGCACCCAGGCCGGTCAGGTATTCGGTGGACAGCGTCACAGCAAATTCCGGTGCCGGGCGGATCTGCTCGGCGGTCAGGGAGAGCACGTCAGAGACCCCGTCAACCACGATCCCGACCACGCGCTGGCCCAGATTGAGCACGATCACCACGGTATTGTCATCATACTCCACGTCGCCCTGGCTGAACTTCACGCGCAGGTCGACGATGGGCACGATAACGCCACGCAGGTTGGTCACGCCTTTGATGAAATCAGGCGTGTTGGCGATGCGGGTCACCTGATCATAGCCACGGATTTCCTGCACTTTCAGAATGTCGATACCGTATTCTTCGTCACCTAAAGTGAAAACCAGGAATTCCTGCCCTGATGGCTCGCCGGCCAGCTTGGTTACATTACTCATACCGGTCATTTTTTTACCTTCTTAACTGAATCAGGCGGCTGTGTGCGCCATACGTTGTTCACGATTTAATCCCTGAAGCGCCGAAACATCGACGATCAGCGCCACGCTACCATCCCCGAGGATGGTGGCGGCTGAAATACCTGGTACCTTGCGGTAGTTGCTCTCAAGGTTCTTCACCACCACCTGATGCTGACCAATCAGCTGATCGACCAGCAGCGCATAGCGGCGACCCGCGCTCTGCAGGATCACTACGATCCCCTGTGTGGCTTCGGTTTTGGCGCCGTCCACGTCGAACACTTTCCACAGCTCCACCAACGGCAGGTACTCGCCACGCACTTCAAGTACGCGCTCACCGCCCGCCAGCGGATGTAAATCTTCTTCACGCGGCTGGAGTGATTCCATCACCGCGTTCAGCGGCAGAATAAACACTTCGCCCGCCACTTTGACCGACATGCCGTCGAGGATCGCCAGCGTCAGCGGGAGCAGGATTCGAATGGTGGTACCGGACCCCTGCTTCGACTTGATCTCAACGTGGCCGCCCATCTCCTGGATGTTACGTTTCACCACATCCATGCCCACGCCACGGCCGGAGACGTCCGTCACCTGCTCGGCGGTAGAGAAGCCCGGAGCGAAGATCAGCATGCCCACTTCTTCGTCGGTCATGTTTTCGTTGACCGCCATCCCCTGCGACATCGCTTTGGCCAGGATGCGCTCACGGTTCAGGCCTGCGCCGTCATCGGTCACTTCGATACAGATGTTCCCGCCCTGGTGTTCCGCAGATAGGATCAGGTTCCCGACCGGGGATTTCCCTGCGGCAACGCGGTTTTCCGGCAGCTCGATCCCGTGGTCGAGGCTGTTACGCACCAGGTGCGTTAACGGGTCGATAATGCGCTCAATCAGGCTCTTATCCAGCTCGGTGGAGCTGCCCATCAGCGTCAGTTCGATCTGCTTATTCAGCTTGGTGGCCAGGTCGCGCACCAGGCGCGGGAAGCGGCTGAAGACGTACTCCATCGGCATCATACGGATGGACATCACCGATTCCTGCAGGTCACGGGCGTTGCGCTGCAGCTGGCCCATGCTGGTGATCAGGTCCCCGTGGTTTACCGGGTCCAGCTCGTTAGAACGCTGGGCCAGCATCGACTGGGTGATCACCAGTTCGCCGACCAGGTTGATCAGCTGATCCACCTTCTCTACCGCTACGCGGATACTGGTAGATTCGCTGGAGCGGGCGGCCGGTTTTTCACGTTCGCCACGGTTTGGTGCAGCGGCTTCGCCCGGAACGGCCTTCAGCGCGGGTGCCGCCGGTGCCACTGCCGGTACCGCAGGCGCGGCCTCGACCACCTCAGCGACGTCGGCAGCCTCGGCAACCGGTGCATCCGTTACCGCTTCAAAGTCGATCTGCTCAGGCTCAATCACAAAGCAGAGCACCGCGACCACGTCATCTTTGCCGATGCCGCCATCGAGGGTCGCAGCCAGCGTGTCCTTGCCTTTTACCACGTTGCTCAGCGTCGCCAGATTGCTCAGTTCCTCTTCCAGCAGATTCACTTCGCTCTCTTTCAGACCGGAGAGCACCACGCGCACGCGGTCGTCAAGGGCTGGCGCGGCCGTCGGGGCGGCATCAACGACGCTCAGTTTTGCCGGGCTGACGGCAACGGCTGCCGTCTCACCTTTGGCTTCCAGCGCTAACTGACGCAGGGCGTGGCAGATATATTCGAAGCTGGCAGCATCCGGCTCTTGCGAGCTTTTATAGGCATCGAGCTGTTCCTGCATAATATCTTTCGTTTCCAAAAACAGGTTAATAATGTCGGTATTGAGCTGCATCTCACCGCGTCGGGCCTCATCCAGCAGGTTCTCCATCAGATGGGTCGTCTCCTGCAGAATGGTAAAGCCAAACGTACCGGCGCCTCCTTTTATGGAGTGGGCTGCACGAAATATGGCGTTGAGCTGCTCTGAATCCGGTGCCTCGGGCACCAGGTCCAGCAAATGTTGCTCCATATCCGCCAACAGTTCGTCGGCTTCATCAAAAAACGTCTGGTAAAAATCGCTAATATCCATGCTCACGCTATCACCTCGGATTGGCTGGTGGCGATGTTGGAACGGCAGCCGACGGCACAGGGCCTGGCTGTTTTAAATCATCCAGTGACTCATTTTTACTTTCGGCGTTTTCATGCAGGATGGCCTGCTCCGCCTGCTGGTTGAGCACTAAGAGACTAATTCGACGGTTGATGGCATCTTCCGGTCCGCGGTCGGTCACACGCATGGTGGCGGCCATGCCGACAACCCGCAGCACCTTGCCATCGTCCAGTCCGCCGATCACCAGCTCACGACGGGATGCGTTGGCACGATCCGCAGAGAGCTCCCAGTTGCTGTACCCTTTTTCGCCACCGGCGTAAGGGAAGTCATCGGTGTGACCGGAGAGACTGATTCGGTTTGGGATCCCGTTTAATACCGGGGCAATCCCGCGCAGAATATCGCGCATATAGGGTTCCACGTCGGCGCTGCCGGTTTTAAACATCGGACGGTTCTGGCTGTCGATAATCTGAATGCGCAGCCCCTCCTGAACAAGATCGATCTTCAGGTGTGGACGCAGGGCACGCAGCTTCGGATCCGCTTCGATCAGTTGATCCAGATCGCCACGCAGTTTCTTCAGGCGCGCCTGTTCCATGCGTCTTTTCAGCTCATCAATGTTGGGCTCGCGTTTCACTTCACCCTGCTTCTGCGTGTAGTCATCCCCACCGCCCGGGATCGGGCTGTCGCTGTTGGAGATACGCGGACCACTCGACACCGCGGTCGCCAGCGGGGTGCGGAAGTACTCTGCTATCTGAATCAGCTCTTTCGGGCTGGAGATAGAGATCAGCCACATCACCAGGAAGAACGCCATCATCGCGGTCATAAAGTCCGCATAGGCGATTTTCCAGGAGCCACCATGATGGCCCCCGTGGCCTTTGTGCTTGCGCTTTTTGACTATGACGATGGGATGGGACTGATTTTTCATGCGTCCTCAGTGCTCGTCTGCTGGTTTGGGTTCTTCACCGCGCGCACGTGCTCTTCGAGTTCGATAAACGACGGACGCTCGCTGGAGTACAGGGTTTTACGGCCAAACTCTACCGCAATCGGCGGAGCATAACCGTTCAGGTTGGAGAGCAGCGTGATTTTGACGCACTGCATCATTTTGGTGGTTTCAGCACTCTTCTGGCGTAATACGGTGGCCAGCGGAGAGATAAAACCGTACGCCAGCAGGATCCCGAGGAAGGTCCCCACCATGGCGTGGGCAATCAGCGCCCCCAGCTCTGCCGCCGGACGATCCGCAGAGGCCAGAGCGTGAACCACCCCCATCACCGCCGCCACGATACCGAACGCCGGCAAGGAGTCGCCGACCATCGCCAGGCTGTTGGCCGGCACTTCCGCTTCGTTTTCGTGGGTTTCGATCTCTTCATCCATCAGCGCTTCGATTTCGAAGGTGTTCATGTTGCCGCTGATGATCAGACGCAGATAGTCGACGATAAATTCGAGCATCATCGAGTCCGCCAGGATCCGCGGATAGCTGGCGAAGATCTCGCTCTCTTTCGGGTTCTCGATATCACGTTCCAGAGAGAACATCCCCTGTTGACGCGACTTGGCCATCAGGCGATAGAGCAGCGCCAGCAGGTCCATATACATACTTTTGGTGTATTTCGAACGACGGAACAGTAACGGCAACGCTTTTAACGTTCCCTTGATCGCCTTGCCGTTGTTGCCAACGATAAATGCACCCACCCCTGCACCGCCGATTATAACCAGCTCGGCCGGTTGATAGAGTGCCCCAAGGTGCCCGCCGGTCATCATGTAACCGCCGAAAACTGTACCGAGAACAACCAGGTAACCTAATACGATAAGCACGACATCATCCTTCCGCTAGTGACTTTAGCCAGAGGACACAGTTCGGGGGTTTACCTGTTCGCGGGGCAAAAAAAAGCAGCGGTAATTGCTTACCGCTGCTGGAGTCTTGCCCGTACGTTCGGGTTAAACAGCCTGTTTGATCTGTTCATCCAGCAGTTGTGGATTACTATCGGCAACATCCCGGGAAAGTTTACGTCTTTTTACCGCGCGAGACGGTGGTTGGCACAAACTGCAGGCAAAGCTGCCGGCAGGCTGGTGAGCGTGGGTGATAAAGTTACCGCTGCAGCAGTTGCAGCGAGATAATTCAAGCAATCCGCTCTCAACAAAACGCACCAGCGTCCATGCACGAGTCAGTGCCAGCAGCGGACCCTCTTCAGGCTGCGGGCACTGCTCGAGATACAGTTTGTACGCTTTAATGACTGCATCAACACCGGTGCATAAACCGGTCTTGAGCAGATACTGCCAGGCATTACAGAACATGGAAGCATGAATATTCTGCTCCCACGTCATAAACCAGTCGGTAGAAAACGGCAGCATGCCTTTTGGCGGCGGGCTACCGCGTAATTCTTTATACAGTTTGATAAGACGACCACGGCTCAGCTGTGTCTCGCTTTCAAGCATCTGCAAACGAGCACCAAGCGTAATCAGCTCCATCGCCAGTTGAATGTCACGCGCTTCCTGAACAATGCTCTTCTCACTCATGATTACGCTCTTTTCTTACGGGCTGCGTCATCAGGCTGGCTAATGTCGTTAAGCAAACGAGTAGAAAGCAAAATACCGGTGTGAACCTGCTGCAGATCGTCCACGCGGGACTCCTGAGTCAACTGGGTCACGGTCTGGTGACTATCGAAACGGAACTGGCACACTAACTGGTTAGTTTCGGCCAGTTTGACCATCTGTGGCAACGTTAAGCCGCCAAGTGTTGTCGCCATCTCTTCATGAATACCCAGGCGAAACATCGCCGAGGCTTTGTCCTGGCTAATCAAACGTTGTGCAAGCAATAAATATGACAGGTTGATGTCATAAATGTGTTTTAGCAATTCGGATGTGTTCATTTTCCCTTCCCGAATAACACTATATTCTTGTGCGGTAGACCGCACCCCGTGATGTCGCCGGGAAAACCCCGGTAAAAAAAGAAGAAAAGGCTAAAACGCTAGTTGAATTAAGTTCTGTATTGATGAATCTCGTAAAGAAAAACAATAATTGCTTCCTGACAGTTATCACTTCTTACAATTAACTAAGATTTTTCCTAATTCGGTGCAACTCTACCCGTCCGATGTAGGACATACAATGCAGCCTCGCCTGAAATTTAAAATAAATGTGATCCACGTCACATAATTTAGGTGAATTTGAACCAAAAATCCATCAGTATCACTTCTAAATTGTCTGTTTAATGAACAAATAACCGCCAGATATATTCTTTCTGGTCGAATATTCATGCACAAGTATGAACAAAACCGGCACGTTACTTGCCTGGGGTTGACAAATTACAAATCGCCTAAACCCCTTAATATATCTAAGATAGAAACAGTGGATTAAGCGATTGAAAATAAAGTAATTAAATCAGCGTCAATACGTAAGTTTTTTCTTACGTTTACGGCTGGATAAATGTTGCAAAGGGGTTAATCCCCTTGTTTTTGAGGGGGTTTTATTTGTATGATTTCCGTTAAGTTAGCCGTTTTAACCCCCTAAGCAGGGTTTAGCACTATTCATTACATAAGAATATTTAATGAATAATTATGATAACCATCACATGAATGTCATATCCCCCCCTTGCGTAAGTAAAAAAAGCGCGCTAAAGGTGAGGGATCGCTAATGTACAGCCAGGTCCGGAGGGTACTATGAGTTACTCCCATATCCTTGTTTCTGTTTCTGTTTCTCCCGAAAGCCATCAACTGGTTGCCAAAGCGGTGGCCATCGCCCGGCCGACCCAGGCCCGCATCACCCTCGTCACGCTTTCCGCCGATCCCGAGATGTACAATCAACTGGCCGCACCGATGCTGGAAGATATTCGTGGCGTTATTCAGGAGGAAACCCAGCAATTTCTGGACGAACTTATTGCGCGTGCAGAATATCCCATCGCCCAGACACTTTGTGCGTCAGGGGAATTAAGCACGAGGATACTTGATATATGTCAAAATCAGGAGGTCGACCTGGTGATTTGTGGCAATCATAATCACAGTTTTTTTTCGCGGACAGCCTGTTGCGCAAAGACAATCGTTAGCAACAGTAAAGTTGATGTGCTGTTAATTCCACTCAGCGCAGTGTAATGCGCTGAGTGAATTTATTTTCAGGCAAGTTTAGGGAAGGTTGCGACCTTTTTTTGCAGGTTGCTCTCCACGCTGCGAGGGGTGATCTGGTTCAGGTCCTCGATGAAACGCGCCTGCCAGCGATCGATATCGTTCTCACGAATCACCTTCATCATCTCCGCGTGGCGTGAAATACGCTCCGTAAGCGGCATATCCAGCGCCCGGTGCAGGGCGTTGGCGACATCATCCCGATCGTAAGGATTGACGATCAGCGCCGAAGTCAGCTCATTGGCCGCACCAGCAAACTGCGACAGCACCAGCACACCCGGATCGGCCGGGTCCTGCGCGGCGACGTACTCTTTCGCCACCAGGTTCATGCCATCACGCAGCGGCGTCACCAGCCCGACATCCGCATAGCGGAACACCTTCATCAGGATCTTGCGTTCAAAATGCTGATTGAGATAGAACAGCGGGGTCCAGCCCAGCTGACCATAGCGACCGTTGATGCGCCCGGCTTCGTTTTCAAGCTGATGACGAATGTCCTGATAAGCCTGCACCTCACCGCGCGAGGTCGGTGCGATTTGGGTGTAGCGGATCTTACCGTGGTGCTCGGGATATTTCTCCAGCAGGGTCTCGTAAGCCTGGAAGCGTTCCGGCAACCCTTTGGAATAATCGAGACGCTCAACGGAGAAGATGTTTTTTACGTTCTTAAGCTCTTCTTTCAGCTGCGCAAGCTTCGGCGGCAGCGGCCCGGAGGCCTGACCGGCAATCTCGTCCGGCTCAATACCAATCGGATAGACCTCGGTGCGGAAGCGCTTGCCCCAGGCGGAGTGCGAATCATCGTCATGGGCCGTCAGCCGCGTTTTGCTGGCTACGCTGTCGAGGAAGGCCAGTCGGTCGTTTTCGGTCTGGAAGCCCAGCAGATCGTAATCGCAGAGCGCTTCGAGCAGCTCGTCGCTGGGCGGCAGCGCGTTGAAAATCTCCGGAGTCGGGAACGGGATATGCAGGAAGAAGCCGATGCGGTTGTTAATGCCGCGCTTACGCAGCTCGCTGGCAAACGGCAGCAGATGGTAATCGTGTACCCACACCGTGTCGTCCTGCTGGACTAACGGCTGTAGTTTATCGGCCAGCAGGCTATTTACTCGCGAATACCCTTCCCAGGCCTCGCGCTTAAACTTCACCAGGTCGAGGCGATAGTGGAAGGCTGGCCACAGCACAGCGTTAGAGAACTGGCTGTAATATTCATCGTAATTCTGTTCACTAAGATTAAACGAGGCCCAGGTGATGTTCCCGCGGGTCACCTTTTTTAGCGGTTTATCCTCGTTACCAATCTCTCCACTCCAGCCAAACCAGAGCCCCCCCGTACTTTTTAACGCCCCCAGCACCCCTACAGCCAGTCCACCTGCGCTGGCTTTTTTGTCGTCCGGGGGAGCGATGCGATTAGAAACTACGATCAAGCGACCCATAAGGTTTTCTCCTGTTAATTTGCGCTATTTCTTTTTCTTGTTGATGGTTAGCGGCTTTTATTACCCATTGCCAGACATCGGGCACCGTCGCCAGCCGCCAGCTGGCTTTGGTATCGCCCGCGCCGACTTTTACTGATACCCCTTTAAGCTGGTTGACCACCTCAAAGCCATGCTCATCGGTCAGGTCATCGCCAAAGAACACCGGCGTTCTGCCGAGGAAAGGCGCTTCATGCATAAAGGCAGAAATGGCTTCGCCTTTGTGGATGCCCCTCGGTTTAATTTCTACGACACATTTACCCGGCTGCAGTGACAGCTGCGGATTGTCACGCACTACCTGCTCCGCCAGGTTAAACACTTCCTGCTCATACTGGGGCGCCTGGCGATAGTGGAGCGCAAACGCCATCCCTTTAGCCTCAAGCTCGGTACCTGGCAGATATAAAAGTGCCGTCGTCAACTGCGCATGCAGCGTCTGGACCAGATCAGGAGGAAGGGAAACGGTTTGCAGATGACCATGGATGTCGCGGCGCTCCGCCCCGTGTACACCGGCAAGCGGAAAACGGTAGGGACCGGCGAGCTGATCCAGCTCGGCGATTGAACGCCCTGATATCAATGCCAGTGCCCCCTGGTTCAGCTGCGCGAGCTGATTCAGCGCCTCTAACACTTCTACGGGAACTGCCACCTCATCGGGGTGCGGCTTGATTGTTGCCAGAGTCCCGTCGAGGTCAAAAAAGTACGCATAGTTTTCAGTTAGTAATGGCGGTGAAGTTAACGTATCGGCCACCCTGATCCTCCTTACAGTTGGCGAGATGAAAAACTGTTAACATCTCAGTAGCAGTGTAAGTATAGACAGTGTGACGAGGCTCGCCATTTGACAACCCCCTTCCCGCTGCGGCTGGAAAGGGGGTTAAGGTCGCGACTACACTTAAAAGTTAGGTCGCGGAAGGGAGGAAAACGGGTTAAACCGTACGCTTCGCTTTTTGTTTGTAACGGTCGAAGATCACCGCTGCAAGCAGGATTAGGCCACGTACCACATACTGCGAGAACGGAGAGATGTTCAACAGGTTCATGGCGTTCTCCACCGTCCCGAGTATCAGGATCCCCGCCACCACATATGAGATTTTTCCGATGCCGCCTTTGAGCGATACGCCCCCCAAAACGCAGGCTGAGATGACGATCAGCTCATAACCGATAGAGGTCATCGGCTGGCCGCTGGTCATACGCGAGGCCAGAATAATCCCCGCCGCCGCCGACACCAGACCGGAGAGCACGAAGATAATGATCTTGGTGCGCACCACCGGGACACCGGCCAGACGCGCCGCCTCTTCATTACCACCAATCGCCAGGGTGTTACGGCCAAAGGTGGTTCTGTTCAGCAGGAAACCAAAGATAATCAGACACCCCACCGTCAGCCAGATAGGCGCCGGCAGACCCAGCCAGTTGGCGTAGCCGAGGGTGAAGAAGCGCTCGTCCTCAATCCCCACCGCTTTACCGTCAGAGATGATATAGGCCAGCCCGCGCACGATCTGCATGGTAGCGAGGGTGGTGATCAGGGCGTTGATTTTCAGCCGGGCGATAACGAAGCCGTTGACCAGGCCGCTGAGCATGCCGAGCAGTAGCCCCGCCGCTACGCCAATCCACAGGCTTTCGGTCATATTGATGACTACCGCGGTGGTAACCCCGGCGCAGGCGATGACCGAGGCCACCGACAGGTCGAAGTCGCCGGATGCCAGACAGAACAGCATCCCGCAAGCGACCATCCCGGACATGGAGATCGCCAGACCCAGCCCCTTCATATTAATGAAGGTGGCGAAATTAGGTACAAAGATGGCGCAGCCGAGGAACAGCGCGGCAAAAACCACCAGCATGCCGTATTGATCCCAGATGCGCCCGAAGCTGAAGGCCGATTTCGGCGCTCCGGATGTAGTGACAGAGGACATCTTATTCTCCTTACTCAGGCGACAGCCTGGCTGACTTTAGGCATGGCGAGGCTTAAGGCCTGCTGTTCATTCGCCTGTTCATGAAGCAATTCACCGGCAATGGCCCCTTCGCGCATCACCACGATACGGTCGGCCACACCCAGCACTTCCGGCAGATCGCTGGAGGCGAAGAGCACCGCCACGCCGCGTTTTGCCAGAGCGTAAATCACGTTATAAATTTCGTGCTTCGCCCCCACGTCGATACCGCGGGTCGGCTCATCCAGCAGGATCACCTTCATCTCTTCCGACAGCCAGCGGCCCAGGATGGCCTTCTGCTGGTTGCCGCCGGAGAGGTTCATGATCAGCTGCTCAGCGCCCGGGGTTTTGATATTGAGCGAGCGAATGTGGTGATCGGCATTGCTGACCTCCCACGTATCGTTAATCAGACACCCGGCGCGAATGGTCTTACGGCGCGCCGAAATATTGATGTTGTCCCGTACCGAGTGCACCGGGATGATTCCCTCGGCTTTACGGTCTTCCGGGCAGAGCATCATCCCTGCGCGAATGGCGTGCGCCGGTTTCTGAATGTCGACCAGTTGCCCGTCGATAAACACCTGACCGCCGGTAATGCGGGTGCCACCAAACAGCCCTTTCATCAGCTCGCTGCGCCCTGCCCCCACCAGCCCGAACAGGCCGACGATTTCACCGCTGCGCACGGTGAGGCTGATCGGCGTGCGTACCCCCGGAGCTTTCACCTCCTGCAGACGCAGCAGCTCGCCGCCGTACTGGCGCGACTCCCAGTGATAGATATCGCCCAACTCGCGGCCCACCATCGCCTGCACCAGCTGGTCGTGATTGACCTGCTGCATATCAGTGAAGGTGCGAACATACCGGCCATCCTTGAACACGGTGATGGCATCGCTGAGGGCAAAAATCTCTTCCATACGGTGCGACACGTACAGAATGATGCGCCCCTCTTTACGCAGCTCGCGGATCACCCGGAACAGGTTTTCGATTTCGCGCGCTGAGAGCGAGCTGGTTGGTTCATCAAAAGCAATGACTTTGGCATTGCGCGCCAGCGCTTTGGCGATCTCCACCATCTGCCACTGGCCGATGGAAAGATACTTGAGCGGGGTCTGGGGATCGATATCCAGCCCGAGGTGTTTCAGCTGCAGCCCGGCTTCATAGTTGAGCAGCGAACGGTTAACGAAGCCGCCCTTATGGGGAAGTTGACCGAGATAAATATTTTCTGCGACGGTCATCTCAGGGACCAGATGCAGCTCCTGGTAGATGATAGCGACGCCGGCGTTCAGCGCGGCGGTGGTGTCCGCAAAGGCGACCTCTTTGCCCTGTAACGCCAGGGTACCCGTCGTGGGGGCGTAGTTACCGCTGAGGATCTTCAGCAGCGTGGATTTTCCGGCGCCGTTCTCCCCCATCAGGGCATGAACCTGACCCGGATAGCAGTCAAAGCTGATGTCGGTCAGCGCGTTGACACCGGGAAAGGTTTTGCCGATGCCGCGAAATGAGAGATAGGGTTCAGACTGGTGCATAACATCTCCGGGGAACGAGTAGTGAACGTCTGGCCCCCCGTTAATGCCGGGGGGCGCAATCACAGTAAATTACTTACCGCCCAGTCCTTTTTTCTCCAGCTCGGCTTTGAAGTTGTCACGGGTGATCAGCACCACGTCGGTCACTTCAGTAAATTTCGCTGGCTCTGCCCCTTTGGTCACCCAGTTGTAGAGCATTTCGCTGGATTTGTAGCCGTGAACGTCCGGGCTTGGCAGCAGGGAGCCGTAGAAGCCGGTGGCCTGCCCTTTAGAGAGTTCGCTCACCGCATCCACACCGTTGATGCCGATACCGATCACGTCTGCCGCTTTGAAGCCCTGGCCTTCAGTGGCGCGCACGCCGCCGAGCACGGTGTTGTCGTTCATCCCGACCACCAGCCAGTGTTTCACTTCAGAGTGCTGAACCAGCATGGAGTTGGCCGCATCGAAGGCGCCCGGGATGTCGTTAGATTTGGTTGGCACTTTGTAGATCTGTTTTTCCGGGAAGCCGGCAGCTTTCAGGGCATCCATCGAACCGGTGGTACGACGGCGCGCGGTATCCAGCTCGTCAGCCGTAATGGCCATCACCGCGGTGTCTTTCACATCCCAGCCGCGTTTTTGCATCTCTTTATACAGCTCCTGGCCCTGACGCTCGCCGATTTTGGTCGCCGCCATCATCACCAGAGGAACGGTATCCATCGGCGCGCCTTTGGCGTTGACGAACTGATCGTCCACCGCGATAACCTTCATGTCGTAGCCGCGCGCTTTCGCCACGATGGCGGCGCCCAGTTTTGGATCCGGAGTACAGATGACAAACCCTTTCGCGCCGCTGGCCGCCAGGCTATCGATGGCGTTCAGCGTTTTTTCACCGTCCGGCACGGCAATTTTGATCACTTCGAAGCCCAAATCTTTCCCGGCTTTATCAGCGAATTTCCACTCCGTCTGGAACCACGGCTCTTCCGGCTGCTTCACCAGGAAACCGAGCTTTAAGTTCTCCGCCATAGCGGATTGTGACATAACGGCAGCCAGACCGATGGCCGCCAGCGCTTTAGTAAATTTGTGCATGGTTAACTCCAGCTTTAGCGTTCTAATTTGTAGGGAAACAACTTCTCAATTTTGTTTAATCGGACGTAAAACAACGCATTAGCGCCAAAGGTGTTAAAAGCGCATTTGCTTGAGATAGTTTTAGCGGGAAATTAATCATCCATAAGAGAGCGCCATCACACCGCAGAATTACAGTAATTGCGTACATACATTCAGCGAGAAATGACATAAATGCGGAGATATTTGTCAGACAATTAGAAAGGGTTAAAGCAGATTAGTCCATAAGTTCAGCCAGGATATCCTTGTTAGACGGGCGCACGCGCGCCCGGCGATCTTACCAGGGATAGTAGATGTGTTCGGCGTGCTCGCGAACCGGGGCCTCATCGCCCAGCAGGCGCGCGGCGAGGGTCAGGGCGAAGTCGAAGGCATGACCCAGGCCTTTGCCGCTGATGAGGTTGCCCTCTTCCACTACCGGGGCATCGACATAGACGCCGTCCTGAACCGCCTGCCAGAGATCCCCCGAGCAGACATAGCGACGGCCTTTGAGCAAGCCGTTCCCGCCCAGCACGCGCGCGGCGGCGGAACAGATCGGGGCGATAATTTTGCCCGCTTCGTCATGCGCGGCGACAAAACGCACCACCTCTGCGCTGGCGGCGAGGTTTACGCTGCCCTGCGGGCCGCCCGGTAAAACCACGGCGTCGTAGTACGTATCGATTTTGTCGCTCAGGGTGTGGTCTGCGACCATCGGGATATTATGGTAGCTCACCACCGCGCGCGACCCGTCGCAGGCCAGGGTCTCTACCTCAATATTGAGACGGCGCAGAATGTCGATGGTAATGATCGCTTCCGCCTCTTCAAATCCGGGTGCCAGCAGCACCGCAACCTTTGCCATAAAAAAACTCCCTCAGATTAAAACAATGTTTCATTTTCTCAGAGTGCGGGGCGGCAAACTCCCTGTTGGATCACATATCGCACGCTTTCCCGCAAAAATGATCTGACGCAATTTTCACCAGGTGTAAAAAATGTTTAAATATAAGAATTATCTCTATTCCGTCTGGCGGAAATTATTATCAATTTATGTGCTAAACGCCCGTCTCACAGTTATCCGGTAAAACATTAAAAGCCCTAATCGATCAAATCGCTTCGTTTTTATAAATTTATATAAATTACAAATAGTTAACTATTTTCACTCTCCAGACAGCTCGCTCTGATCTCTTCGCAATTTTTAATTGCTGATGGGAGGTAAGGTTTAGTAAGAATATATTTATAAGGATTTTCTTATAAACCATCCGCTGTTATTATTATTTTTAACCGATGACTGAAGTGAATAAGGGATCACATACAGGGAAAACAGAATGCTTTTATTCTGAAGTGAACTATCGTTAATGATGATTATTTTTTAGGTTACATTACGAAGAAAAGGGAATGGATATGGCTGCCTCGGATATGATCAACAAGCTCAATACGCAGATGAACCTGGAGTTTCACGCGTCAAACCTCTCTTTGCACCTCAGCGAGTGGTGTTCAGAACATCAATTTACCGGTTCCGCAACCTTCCTGCGCACCCAGGCGCAGAGCAACGTCACCCAGATGATGCGCGTTTTCGATTTTCTGAAAGCCTCTGGCGCGATGCCAGTTCTGAAACCGGTGGATATGAGTGATGAAGACTGCAGCTGCCTGGAAGCGGTTTTCCAGCGTACGCTGGAGGAGTATGAGCAACGCTGCCAGACGCTGAATCAATTAACGGATGAAGCGCGAAAAATGGAAGATATCTCTACGCTCAACTTCCTGCATGATATTGAAAAAGAGCAACAGCAGGATGGGGTATTACTGAAGACCGTCCTCGATGAAGTTCGCCAGGCCCGGAGCACCGGCATGGGACTGGAACAGACCGATCGTCACCTGCTGAACGTCGTCAACTGTCAGCATCACTGATCCTGCGCTTTAAATGACTTACCCGGCCTGTGCCGGGTAATTTTGTTTCAGAACCACCAACCCTTTGCTTTTATTAATCTTTAACAAATCCGATCTGGCTCCCACCGAATAACCCCACTCCGTGTAATGATTTGCGAAAATTTCATTTTCACAGACGAGGGAAACGTATGATTACCGTTGAATTTGTTGTCATTATTCTGTGCCTGCTGGTCGGCACCCGGTTCGGTGGCATGGGACTGGGGCTGATCAGCGGCATTGGCCTTTTTATTCTCAGCTTTGTCTTTGGGCTTCAGCCCGGTAAGCCCCCGGTAGACGTGATGCTGACGATCCTGGCCGTTATCGGCTGCGCCGCCACGCTGCAAACCGCCGGAGGACTGAACGTGATGATGCAGTTTGCCGAAAGGCTGCTGCGGCGGCATCCGCAACACATTACCCTGCTCGCCCCCTTTACCACCTGGATGCTGACCTTCCTGTGCGGCACCGGCCATGTGGTCTATACCATGTTCCCGATCATTGCCGATATCGCGCTGAAAAAAGGCATCCGCCCGGAACGCCCGATGGCAGTGGCGTCTATTGCCTCGCAGATGGCGATTACCGCCTCTCCGGTGTCGGTTGCCGTCGTCTCGCTGGTATCGATTCTTGCCGCTCAGCACGGCGTGGGTCAGGCATTTGGCATTCTGCAGATCCTCGCCATTTCGGTCCCGGCCTCGCTGGCGGGGGTGGCGATTGCCGCCCTCTGGAGTCTGCGCCGCGGCAAGGATCTGGCCGATGACGAGGAGTTTCAGGCCCGGCTGCAGGATCCTGAGCAGCGCAAGTTCATCTACGGCAGTACCGACACCTTAATGGATCAACGTTTTCCGAAGCAGGCCTACTGGTCCACCTGGATCTTCTTCGCCGGGATTGCCGTCGTGGTGCTGCTGGGTGCCCTGCCCGAGCTGCGTCCGGCCTTTGAGGTGAAAGGTAAAATGACGGCCCTGTCGATGAACCTGGTGATCCAGATGATGATGTTGATTGCCGGGGCGGTGATGCTGATGGTGTGCAAAGTGAATGCCGCGTCCATCTCAAACGGGGCGGTCTTCAAGGCCGGGATGGTGGCGATTTTCTCGGTCTTTGGCGTGGCATGGATGAGCGACACCTTTTTCCAGGCGCATCTGGATGAACTGAAGATGGCCCTGGAGGGGGTGGTAAAAAGTCACCCCTGGACCTACGCCATCGTGCTGTTCCTGGTCTCGAAACTGGTCAACAGCCAGGCGGCAGCCCTGACGGCGGTGGCGCCGATGGGGTTAATGCTGGGAATCGATCCGAAGATGCTGATTGCTTTCTTCCCGGCGTCGTACGGCTATTTTGTTCTGCCGACCTACCCCAGCGACCTCGCCTGTATAGGCTTTGACCGCTCGGGCACCACGCGCATCGGCAAGTTTATTATCAACCACAGCTTTATTCTGCCGGGGCTTATTGGGGTGAGCTGTGCCTGTGCGGTGAGCTATCTGCTGGTGCAGACCTTTATGTAACCTGCATTCCGGGCGACCCGGGGTCGCCCGTTCACATTCTTCTCACAAAACCATTTCTAAATTCAAAACGTCGGTTTATTTTAGTGAGATTCGCCCTGCGGGGTGAACTTCAGTTCAATCAGCGCAATGGCTTTCTGAACCGCACGCAGCGTGACGGGGTCGGCCGAGGCAGGATTGCTGGCAAAATCGATGTTTCTGAGCTGGCTGGACATCTTCTCGCGCACCTCAGCCGGGGCGATGATTTCAATCACATCAAGGATTTGTTTGATAACCAGCTGACATGCAACAACGTCAGAGATCAGTTCCTGATCGGCACTCAGGTTTTGAGACATAGGCTTCTCCTGTTTGAAAGGCCGCCATAGTAGCAAAACGCCCGGCCTGTTGCGGCCTGCAGGCACAAAAAAACCTGCCGAAGCAGGTTTTTTTATCAGAACATCGCGCCTGGCGGTACGTCCTTGAAGGTCTTGCAATAGGATTCGAACATGCTTTTCAGAATTTTGCGCAATTTCATTGTTTTGCTCCGGCTAATTGTTATGCAGGTGTTATCGTTGATGCGCCTATAATATGACCGCCATCACAAAAATCAATCATTTTGTGATATTCATCACGGCAGTTTATTTAAAATAAAACAGCGTTCCTGTTAAAAATAAATACAAATCAGGCAATTAGCATCCTGCTTGTTCCTGTAAATTTTTAAAAAAAAGTTTAAGTGGCAGAGGAAAAATGAGCGAAAAAATCTCCGGCAACGCGGCCAGCGGGGTCTCTCCCGCTGCGCTGTTGGTGGCTGGCGCATTCTTTATGGAGTTTCTCGACGGGACGGTGATCGCCACCGCCCTACCCGATATGGCGAAAAGCTTTGGCGTACAGGCGGTGGATCTCAACATCGGCATCAGCGCCTATCTTATCACCCTGGCGGTGCTGATCCCGGCCAGCGGCTGGATTGCCGACCGGTTTGGCGCGCGCAAAGTCTTCACTCTCGCGCTGGCCATCTTTACCCTCGCCTCGGTGCTGTGCGGCCTCGCCACCAGCGTCGATCAGTTCGTTGCCATGCGCGTCCTGCAGGGGATGGGCGGCGCGCTGATGGTCCCGGTCGGGCGGCTGGCAGTGCTGCGCACCACTCCGAAACATCTGTTGATTACCGCCATCGCCACCCTGACCTGGCCCGCGCTGGTGGCGCCGATTATCGGCCCGCCGCTGGGCGGGTTTATCACCAGCTATGCCAACTGGCGCTGGATCTTCTTTATTAATGTCCCGCTGGGGCTGATTGCCATCGCGCTGGCGCTGCGCATTATCCCGGATATCTGTGAGGAGACGCGCCGTCCGTTCGACACCCCGGGCTTTATCGCTACTTCGGTGGCAATGGTTAGCCTGGTTTGCGCCATGGAGATGATGGGGGCGCACGACGTGAATACGGCGATCACCCTTGCACTGCTGGTCATCGGAGTAGTGACGTTGATCTATGCCCTGCGGCATTTCAGACGCGCTGAATGGCCGATGATCCGCCTCGACGCCCTGCAGGTGCCCACCTTTCGCGTGACGATGTACGGCGGGTCGCTGTTTCGCGCCTCCATCAGCGCCGTGCCGTTTTTGCTGCCGCTGCTGTTTCAGGTGGGATTCGGCATGGATGCGTTCCACTCCGGTCTGCTGGTGCTGGCGGTATTTGTCGGTAACCTGACCATCAAACCGGCGACCACGCCGCTGATCCGTGGGCTGGGGTTTAAAAAGCTGCTGCTGATTAACGGGGCGCTGAACGTACTGGCCCTGCTGGCCTGTGCGTTCCTGACCCCGCAAACCCCGGTGTGGATCATTATGCTGGTGCTCTATCTGGGCGGCGTATTCCGTTCCATTCAGTTTACCGCCATCAGCACCCTCGCCTTTGCCGATGTCCCTTCCCCGCAGATGAGCTATGCCAACACCCTGTTCTCAACCGCCACTCAGCTGGCAGTGGGGCTGGGGATCACCCTCGGTGCGATCGGGATCCGTCTCGGGGAGCTGAGTAGCGAAATGCTGGGGATGGACGCGCTGCCGGGGATCAGCTTCCGGCTGGCGTTTGTGGCGATTGCGCTGGTCTGTCTGCTGGGGATGATCGATACCCTACGTCTGGTGAAAGATGCCGGCAGTGCGGTATCCAGCAAACGGGCATAAAAAAAGCCAGCGTAAGCTGGCTTTATCACTGGCGTTGGCAACTTAGCCGATAATACCGCGGACAAAGGCTTCGATCTCTTTATCTTGGCAGTTCTCGAAGAAGCACTGCTGGAAACGCTGACCGGTTACTGCAGTTTTGACCAGCTCTGGATCGATAGCACGCAGGGTATCGAGATAGTTCTCTTTAACCACCGCGGCTTTCACCTGGTTCAGGATGCCAGCGTTGCGAACCTGAGGTTCTTTACGCTCTGGCGGATAACCTTCGCCATTACGGCCGGTGAAGGCTTTTTCAAAGATAAAGCGAACGTTCAGCTCTGCGCCCCAGCCGAAGCCTTTAGCAAATGGCAGAGAGAGCGCGTTACCGTTGTTGATCTGGGCGAACAGGAAGGCGTCAGCCGGATCGATGCAGTAGCCGCACACCACACCCGGGTGGATGTTCAGGGACATCAGCGCACCCTGGCCGGTACCGCAACCGGTCACCACGAAATCAACCGCTTTCGAGTTCAGCAGAATGCTCGCCATAATCCCCAGGTGGATGTAGGTCAGGTGGTGATCGTTTTCGTCGCTCATCCCAACGTTGTAGACCGGGAAACCTTTCTCTTCAGCAACGGCGTTCAATTCCTTGAGGATGATGGCGTTTTTTGGCGCCTGGCTGTTTTCCATCATCAGTGCAATTTTCATTCTTCGTCTCCTGAATGCGATGCGGGGCGTCCCGCTGTGGATAGCTTACCTGTCCAACCTTACTACTTAGCAAACGCACTTTCAAATTAAGTGAAAAATAGTTTCAAAAAACAAAGATGCGCTCACAATTTTGTGCCCGGAGAGGTTTTTGCCACCGCCTGATAGACGGATGGCTTAAGATTGAAGGAGCAAGGGCTCGTGGCAAAGAGAAGGGGCAGAACAGGCGTTTAATCCTGGCATTGCGGCGCACATCAGCCGCTAGTATAGGTTATTTCCATGCATCCAGAGTGTTCTATGAAGAGATTATGCACTGGCGGCCTGCTCCTGTTACTGGCGGGCTGTGGCGTTACCCGGCAAGCAGAAGTCAGCAGCGTCGACGTCACGTCAGGTGTTGTCATGCTCAATTACGATCAGGCCATGTTGCAGAACGCCCGCTATGACGATTACGTCACCAGCGGTACCGCGACCCGTGAATGCCAGGCGATGGGATACAGTACGGCCATGGCCTACGGGCAGCCGATCAAAACCTGTAGCCTCATCAGCGGCTCGCTGTGCCTGAATGAAACCATGACCATTCAGTATCAGTGTCATGGCTATACCCCGCGGCCCGTCGTCGTCACCTATTATTAATTCCGTTGCCAGCGATCCCGCTGGCAATAATAGTATTAAACACGAAACAGAATAATTCTCATTAATTTATTTACGTTACCCGCAATGCGTTTTATTCCCATTCGTATTATGATCGTTTAAATATTTATTTTACTTTTTGCAAATAAATAAATAACAAATTATAGTGACGCTCACGTTGACCAGTGAATAATAATACGGAGCGACACCATGCTTAAAACCGAAATGATCGACAAGCTCAATGAGCAAATGAATCTGGAGCTTTACTCCTCCCTGCTCTATCAGCAGATGAGCGCCTGGTGTAGCTATCACAGTTTTGAAGGCGCGGCGGCATTTATGCGTCGTCACGCGCAGGAAGAGATGACTCACATGCAGCGTCTCTTTGATTATCTTACCGATACTGGCAGCCTGCCGCGCATCAACCCGGTGGCGTCGCCGTTTGCTGAGTACGCCTCGCTGGACGAGCTGTTCCGTGCCACCTATGAGCACGAGCAGCTGATCACCCAGAAAATTAACGACCTGGTCCATGCGGCGATGATAAGCCAGGATTATGGCACCTTTAATTTCCTGCAATGGTATGTGGCAGAGCAACACGAAGAAGAGAAGCTGTTTAAATCCGTTCTCGATAAACTGTCGCTGGCGGGTAAATCTGGTGAAGGGTTGTATTTTATTGATAAAGAGCTGTCGACGCTTGACGCTCAAAATTAATATTACTGCGGCGCCTCTGGCGCCGCGTTATTTTTAATGACGGCATATTTTACTTCCTCCCCTGCCCACCTTGCGCTGGCGCAGAAATAGCTTTCAATTCCCCCTCCTGATGGCTTCCGATGAATATCGTAAAGCTACATTTACAGCACCTGTAACGGCGGTTTGACGAACCTGCGTTTTTCCCTTACGCTGCGCCGCAGATTTTGTCGTGATAGTGCAAGGCCGTAGAGGAAAACGTGAAGAACAGAACGCTGGGAAGTATTTTTATCGTCGCCGGAACCACGATTGGCGCAGGTATGCTGGCGATGCCGCTGGCGGCAGCGGGCGTCGGGTTTGGCGTCACGCTGGTGTTACTGGGCACGCTCTGGGCGCTGATGTGTTATACCGCCCTGCTGCTGCTGGAAGTGTATCAGCACGTTCCCGCCGATACCGGACTCGGGTCGCTGGCCGGGCGTTATCTGGGCCGTTTCGGCCAGTGGATCACCGGTTTCAGCATGATGTTCCTGATGTATGCCCTGACCGCGGCCTACATCAGCGGCGCGGGTGAGCTAATCGCCTCCAGCGTCAACGACTGGTTCAACACCGATATCTCTCCGACCACCGGGGTGATCTTCTTTACCCTGATCGGCGGCGGCGTGGTCTGCGTTGGCACCTCGCTGGTGGATCTGTTCAACCGTTTCCTCTTCTCGGCCAAAATCATCTTCCTGGTGGTGATGCTGGCGCTGCTGGCACCGCACATTCATAAGGTCAATCTTCTGACCCTGCCGCTGGAGAAAGGGCTGGCGCTGTCGGCTATCCCGGTGATTTTTACCTCGTTTGGTTTCCACGGCAGCGTGCCGAGCATCGTCAGCTATATGAATGGCAACGTGCGCAAGCTGCGCTGGATCTTTATCACCGGCAGCGCCATTCCACTGGTGGCCTATATCTTCTGGCAGCTGGTAACCCTCGGCAGCATTAACTCGTCAACTTTTATGGGGATGCTGGCGAGCCATACCGGCCTGAACGGGCTGCTGCAGGCCCTGCGTGAAGTGGTGGCGTCGCCGCACGTGGAGCTGGCGGTACACCTGTTTGCCGACCTCGCCCTGGCGACCTCGTTCCTCGGGGTGGCGCTGGGCCTGTTCGATTACCTTGCCGACCTGTTCCAGCGCAGCCGCACCGTGGGCGGGCGTATCCAGACCGGTGCGATCACCTTCCTGCCGCCGCTGGCCTTCGCCCTGTTCTATCCGCGTGGGTTTGTGATGGCGCTGGGTTATGCAGGCGTCGCGCTGGCGGTGCTGGCGCTGCTGCTGCCGTCGCTGCTGGTGTGGCAGAGCCGTAAGCATCATCCAGCCGGTGATTACCGGGTGCCCGGCGGGAAACCGACGCTGTGTCTGGTCTTCGCCTGCGGGATCGCGATAATCCTCGTGCAGTTTGGGATTGCGGCAGGGCTGCTTCCGGAAGTGGGATAAATGACCGCCGGGTGGCGCTACGCTTACCCGGCCTACGAAACCTGTAGGCCCGTGCAAGCGAAGCGCCGCCGGGCGCTGTTAATGCAGACAGCAGTTCTTGAATTTTTTGCCGCTGCCGCACGGGCAGGGATCGTTGCGACCGACTTTGGTGCCGTTGATCACCGGTTGCTGGGCAACCGGCTCTTGCGGGTTGGCAATCCAGTGATTATACAGGCGCAGCGCCGCCGGACGAATGCCCTCGATGCTCTGCTGGAACTCCTCTTCACTGAAGGTATCCAGACGCTCAAAGTTCTCTTCGGAGCCGTGCAGGGCGATAAGATCCAGATCCTCACGCAGCGACTCTGGCAGGGATGACCAGTCGGTCAGCGCCACGCCGCGCATATAACCGAAGCACCACTCTTCCACCACGGTAAAGGTTTCACCCTCAACATCGTTCATGCCGAACATCGGCTCAAACTGCTCCGGGTAGTCGCTAAGGCGCTCGGCAATATCGTTCAGGTGCTTAAAGCAGAGATCGATAAAGCGGTTCATCTCGCGATCGTTCTTCCAGCGCGGAATGTTTTTCTCGCCGCCCCACACCGCCACCAGCCAGCGATCCGGCTCAACCACCACCGGGCCGGACAGCACCGCGGTCAGCATCCCGTCGAGCTCCGAGACGTCCATTACGGACTCGCCGTCATGACCGTAGGTCATTAAGGTCTCTTCCAGCCACTCCATTTCGGTTTCGTTTAATGGACCTTCGCTCATGGTAAATCTCCTGCAGAATAGAATTGCGTGCAGGGTAACACAGAAAGCAGGCTCAACGGTCCCCTTCCCCTGTTGTTCCGGGGCGCGTTACTGGTGCAATTCCGTCTAAATCGTGACCGTTGCACAACTTATGTGCTTTGTTGTTAATGAGATGTGATCCCCGCTGTAATTTCACTTCATGCCGCCGGGCCGCTTAAAACGGCGCTCTATACTGAAAATTGTCGAAACACAGGCAATACGCTGCCGTTCTGGCAACCATTTTGCTTATTGTTGTGCTGAGGGTCATCACCCTCAGGCAATCTCGCCTGTTTCTGCGGTATGTCGTCCGTTTAGTGCATTACGTTTTGAACACGTTTTGGATTGGGTACGCCTCCGGCGTTCGACTACACAGGGTTGTGCCAAAAAACACTCAGAAAAGGTACATAATAATGTCGCTGAAATTGATCAGAAGTCCTCTCTCTCTTGTGCTGGCAGGGTGTCTGGTGACGGCGTTTTCCGCCCAGGCTGATATCGTGATTGGCGTGGCGGGTCCGTTCACCGGACCGAACGCCACCTATGGGGACCAGTACTGGCACGGCGCGACCCAGGCCGCGGAAGACATTAACGCCGCGGGCGGCATTAATGGCGAGAAGATCAAACTGGTGCAGGGCGATGACGCCTGTGAACCGAAACAGGCCGTCTCGGTCGCTAACCGTCTGGTTGACCAGGATAAGGTCAAAGCCGTGGTCGGCCACTTCTGCTCCTCCTCCACCATGCCAGCTTCCGAGGTCTATAACGACGCGGGCGTACTGGCTATCACCCCCGGCTCCACCAACCCGCTGATCACCGAGCGCGGCATGAGCGACATGTTCCGCATGTGCGGCCGTGATGACCAGCAGGGCCAGGTCGCCGCTGATTTCATTATTGATAAGCTGAAAGCCAAACGGGTGGTGATCATTCACGACAAAGACACTTACGGCCAGGGGCTGGCGGATGCCACCAAAGCGGCGCTGGCGAAACGTGATGTCAAAGACGTGATGTACGAAGGCCTGTCCCGCGGCGAAAAAGACTTTAACGCGCTGGTGACCAAAATCGGTGCCCAGAAACCGGACGTGGTCTTCTTCGGCGGCTGTCACCCGGAAGCGGGCCCGCTGGTACGCCAGATGCGTGAGCAAGGGGTGCAGGCCAAATTCTTCTCCGGCGACTGTATCGTCAACGAAGAGATGGTCACCGCCGCCGGGGGCGCGCAGTACACCAACGGCATCTATATGACCTTCGGCAAAGACCCGCGTCTGATCCCGGAAGGCAAAGCGGTAATCGACAAATTCCGCGCCAGTAAATTCGAGCCGGAAGGCTATACCCTCTACTCCTACGCCTCCATCCAGGCCATTGCTGCGGCCTTTAAAGCCACCGGTGGGGCCGATCCGGCCAAAGCCAGCGAATGGCTGAAGGCCAATTCGGTGGATACCGTGATGGGCAAAAAATCCTGGGGCAGCAAGGGCGACCTGAAAGTCTCTGACTACGTGGTGTATGAGTGGGACGACAAGGGTAAATATAAGGAAGTGCAGTAAGCGGACGGAATCACGCTCAACGTCGGTATGGCGACATACCGACGCACTATAACCCGAGGACCGCAGCGCAACCTGCGGTCTAAAACACGAGCGCGCGATGATGGAAACGTTCTTTCTGCAGCAGTTAATCAATGGCCTGACGCTGGGGTCGGTCTACGGCTTGATCGCTATCGGCTACACCATGGTCTACGGCATTATCGGCATGATTAACTTCGCCCACGGCGAAGTCTATATGATCTCCGCCTATCTCTGCGCCATCGGCCTGGCGCTTCTCTCCTTCTTCGGGCTGGAATCTTTTCCGCTGCTGATCCTCGGCACGCTGGTCTTCACCATCGTGGTGACCGGGGTGTACGGCTGGACCATCGAACGCATCGCCTATAAACCGCTGCGTAACTCCACGCGCCTGGCACCGCTGATCTCCGCCATCGGCATGTCGCTGATCCTGCAAAACTACGCCCAAATCAGCCAGGGGCCGCGTCAGCAGGGAGTGCCTACCATGCTCGACGGCGTGCTGCGCTTTCATATTGGCGAAGGCTTTGTACAGATCACCTACACCAAAGTTTTCATTCTGATCGCCTCGTTCACCGGGATGCTGCTGCTCACCTGGATAATCAGCAACACCCGGCTCGGGCGGATGTGCCGCGCCGTGCAGCAGGATCGCAAGATGGCGTCGATTCTGGGCATCAATACCGACCGGATCATCTCCCTGGTGTTTGTGATTGGCGCGGCAATGGCTGGCCTGGCCGGGGTGCTGATCACCATGAACTACGGCACCTTTGATTTTTACGCCGGGTTTATCATCGGGATCAAAGCCTTTACTGCCGCCGTCCTTGGCGGGATCGGCTCCCTGCCCGGCGCGATGCTGGGAGGCCTGATCCTCGGCATTGCCGAGGCGCAATTCTCCGGGATGGTGAACTCCGATTATAAAGACGTGTTCTCGTTTGGATTGCTGGTGGTGATCCTGATTTTCCGTCCTCAGGGACTGCTTGGTCGCCCTGTCGTGGCCAAGGTGTGAGGGAAAAAAGATGACTGCACAACTCGTTTCGCAACCCGTTGCCCACGACGGTTTTTCCCTAAAACGCTGCATTCTCGACGCCATTTTTGCGGGCATGGTGGCGCTGGTGATTTTTGGTCCGGTGGTGGGCGTGGTGCTGGACGGCTACAGCTTTAACTTCGAAGGACAGCGGCTGGCGTGGATCATCGCCACGGTGATGACCGGGCGTTTTTTACTCAGTGCCTTTTTAACCACCGCGCCGGGCCGACGGGTGATGGCCCGCTTCGACAACGATAATACCGGGGTTTACGTTCGCCCGCCGGAGTACAAAAGCCGGATGCGCTGGATCCTGCCCCTGATTATCGCCCTGGCGGTCTGCTTTCCGTTCGTCGCCACCAAGTACGTGCTGACGGTGGCGATCCTTGGCCTGATCTACGTCCTGCTCGGCCTCGGGCTGAACATCGTGGTCGGGCTCGCGGGCCTGCTGGACCTCGGCTATGTCGCCTTTTACGCCATCGGTGCCTATGGCCTGGCGCTGGGCTATCAGTATCTGGGGCTCGGCTTCTGGTCCATGCTGCCTCTGGCGGCGCTGATGGCCGCCGCGGCCGGGGCCTTGCTCGGCTTCCCGGTACTGCGCATGCATGGCGACTATCTGGCGATTGTGACCCTCGGCTTCGGGGAGATCATCCGCCTGGTGCTGAACAACTGGCTGACCTTTACCGGCGGGCCAAACGGCATCTCCGCCCCGCCCCCGACCCTCTTCGGGCTGGAGTTTGGTCGACGGGCAAAAGATGGCGGCGTGCCGTTCCACGAGTTTTTCAACCTGACCTTTAACCCTAACCTGAAGTTCATCTTTATCTACGCCATTCTGCTGCTGGTGGTCCTGCTGGTGCTCTACATCAAGCACCGCCTGACGCGGATGCCGATTGGCCGCGCCTGGGAAGCGCTGCGCGAAGACGAAATCGCCTGCCGCTCCATGGGCCTCAATCATGTCCTGGTCAAGCTGTCGGCCTTTACCCTCGGAGCCTCTACTGCGGGCATAGCGGGAGTATTCTTCGCCACCTATCAGGGGTTTGTTAACCCCACCTCGTTCACCTTCTTTGAGTCGGCTCTGATCCTCGCCATCGTGGTGTTAGGCGGGATGGGCTCCACCCTCGGGGTAGTGCTGGCGGCCTTCGTGCTCACCGTTACCCCGGAGCTACTGCGCACCTTCGCGGAGTATCGGGTGCTGCTGTTTGGCGTATTAATGGTGGTGATGATGATCTGGCGGCCGCGCGGGCTAATCCGCATCAACCGCAGCGGCTTTGCGGTACGCAAAGGAGTGGCGCCATGAACGGGACCATCTTAAGCGTCGAGCATCTGATGATGCACTTTGGCGGCATCAAGGCGCTCAACGACGTCAATCTCGAGGTGCAGCGCGGGTCCATCACCGCCCTGATCGGGCCGAACGGCGCGGGAAAAACCACAGTGTTCAACTGCCTGACCGGGTTTTATAAGGCCTCCGGGGGCAATATTCTGTTCAATACCCGGAGCAAAACCACCAACGTGATCCAGATCCTCGGGCAGAAATTCCAGCCGGGAGACTGGATCAACCCGGCGCAGTTCGGCCAGCGTCTGTTCTACAAGATGTTTGGCGGCACCCACCTGGTGAACCGCGCCGGGCTGGCGCGCACCTTCCAGAATATCCGCCTGTTCCGCGAGATGTCGGTGGTGGAGAACCTGCTGGTGGCGCAGCACATGCGGGTCAACCGCAACCTGCTGGCCGGGGTGCTGAACACTCCCGCTTACCGGCGGGCAGAAAGCGACGCCCTCGACCGGGCCTTTTACTGGCTGGAAGTGGTGGATCTGGTGGATTGCGCCAACCGGCTGGCGGGGGAGATGTCCTACGGCCAGCAGCGGCGGCTCGAGATTGCCCGGGCCATGTGTACCGGGCCGGAGATGATCTGTCTCGATGAACCGGCCGCCGGGCTCAACCCGGTGGAGACCCACACGCTGAGTAACATTATCCGTTTCCTGCGCGATCGCCACGACATTACGGTGCTGCTGATCGAACACGATATGGGGATGGTGATGGAGATATCGGATCACATTATCGTGCTCGACCACGGGGATGTGATTGCCCAGGGCAAACCGGCACAGATCCAGCACGATGAAAAAGTCATTGCCGCCTATCTGGGCACCGATGAGAGCGAGGTCAGTGTATGAGTGAGGCAATGCTGGAGTTTCATCAGGTGGATGTCTATTACGGTGTGATCCAGGCGCTGAAGCAGGTGTCGTTGCAGGTCAACGCCGGTGAAACCGTGGCGCTGATCGGCGCTAACGGGGCGGGAAAATCGACCCTGCTGATGTCGATTTTCGGCCAGCCGCGGGTGCGCAACGGGCAAATCCTGTTTTGCGGGGAGGACATTAGCCATAAATCGACCCACTACGTCGCCTCAGGGGGCATTGCTCAGGCCCCGGAGGGGCGGCGCATCTTCCCCGATATGACCGTCGAAGAGAACCTGCTGATGGGCACCATCCCCATCGGCAACCAGTTTGCGGCAGAGGATCTGCAGAGCATGTTTGATCTCTTTCCGCGCCTGAAGGAGCGGCGTAAACAGCGGGCAATGACCATGTCCGGCGGCGAGCAGCAGATGCTGGCCATCGCCCGGGCGTTAATGAGTCGGCCAAAACTGTTGCTGCTGGATGAGCCGAGCCTGGGGTTAGCGCCGATTGTGGTGAAGCAAATCTTCCAGACCCTGCGGGAGCTGGCGCGTAACGGAATGACGATTTTCCTCGTCGAGCAGAACGCGCACCATGCGCTGAAGCTCTCCGATCGCGGGTATGTGATGGTCAACGGCCAGATCCGCCTGAGCGGCAGCGGCGAGGAGCTGCTGGGCAATCAGGAGGTCAGAAAAGCCTATCTGGGGGGCGCCTGACCGGGGGCAAGATCAGTGGAGATCGTCAGGAAGCTGCGCGTAATCCACTTTTTGCAGCTTAAAGTTCATCACCCAGGGCGTGCCGGCATCCTGCTCCGAGACAAAGGGGTATTTCGGGGTTATCTCTTTCGCCTCGATCCCGGTCCAGACCGAGAAGAAATCGAGAAAATCGTTGGCAGAACGCCGGGCTTTAATCAGGCGATGTTCTTTGTCGTCGCTGGACATTATCATTAAGGGCACCTGATAGTTTTGCTGGAAGGCATCGCCATGGGCCATATATTGTCCGCCGGTCAGACGGGCTTTATAGGTCAGGCCGTGGTCAGAGAAATAGACCATCGAGAAACTGTCACCGCTATTTTGCAGCTGCTCATAAAGCTTTTTTAACAGGGTATCGGTCTGGGTGATGCTGTAGATGTAGCAGGAGGTCTCTTTCGACTGCACAAACTCGAGGTATTTCCCCTGGGTGCGCTCGCAGGCCTGCGGGTGTGAGCCCATCAGATGCAGGACGATCAGCCGCGGCTCGGTACGCGGGGCAGACAATACCTGCTGCGTCATCTGCAGCAGGGCTTCATCCCGCGGGTTATTTTCATCTTCGTAATAGCCTTTGCGCAGAAACTGTACCTCATCCGCACGCTTCGCAATGCTGGCGATGGCGGTATCGTACTCGCCAATTTGCCCCTGATTAGAGAACCACCAGGTGCGGAACCCGGCGCGGTTCGCCAGGGTGACGATGTTATTCTGGTACTCCGGGCTCCCTCCGCTCACCCGGCTCAGGGAGTGGCCCAGCGAGGTTTGGGTGGAGGCGCTGGCGGAGATAAAATCCGTGAATAACGTGCCATTAACAGCGCTGGCAAAGGGCGTGTTATTCCACTGCCCGCCAAAGGCACCCAGGGCATCCCGCCGTGCGCTTTCGCCGATCACCATCACGTAATTGTGGTAGCGGGGCTTCACCGCCAGCACGGTCCAGTTGTCCTTCATCTTCGCCAACTCCAGCATATGGGCCTTTTCCTGCACCACTTCCTGGTTGTTGATCACCACATCCTTCACGAAGCGGAACACCGGATAACCCACATCCAGCAGGGTGAAGTTTCCCCAGTAGACGAGGTTTTTCGCCGGGGTCATAAAGAAACAGGCCACGCTGAAGGCCAGACACAACATATCCAGGCGGCGCCAGGGCTGTTTTGGCCCAATTTTACGCGCCAGCGCCACCCCGCCTAACGCCAGAATGACTACAGAGACCAGATAGCTGTGCCACGGGAATATGGTGAGGGTCTCGACGGATTCATTGACGTTGGTGGCGTGGAGCGCCAGCAGGGTATTGAAATTCGGTGCGCCATAGGCCTGTTGAAAGGGGTAGTACATGGCCGCCAGCAGGCTGCAGAGGAGAATGACCCCTTTCTGCACCCGAGGGGCAAACCGCCAGAGGACAAACAAGACGCAGCAAAATGCTACCGAATAGAGCAGGCTAAATGAATATCCAAACGAGTAATTAATCAGCACCGACTGGAGAAAATAAAACGCTGCCCACGGATTAAGGGTAATATCGCGCATCCAGAGGGTATATTTACTCGCTGTTATATTCATATTGACCTTAATCCACAATAAGCCGCAATAAAATGCAGACACCAGGGATCAACAAACCGCCGTGGACGGCGATATAGGGATAAAAATGGAGCGTTTTATGGAGAAACTAATCCAAAGATAGAGCGCGCAGGCGGGAAGGTCAACGCTGTGTAACCAGATATTACGCAAACGGAAGCAATATCATCATAATTTATTAATAATTGCGTGGCAGCACGTCTTTCCCAAAATTTGAGAAAGACGTGAATACGATAATAATAATTAAGCCATCAGGCATTATTATTATATTTACGGTTTTTCAATACGGTTCACGGTTGCCGTATAGCCTGTTTTCGCCACCGCCTCTAATAACGTCCCGGTCGGGAAACCTTCCGGAACGATGACGTCGGTTTGGCGCGTCTTCAACGACGCTTTCGCTTTCACCACCCCTTCCGTTTCACGCAGGGCCTGGTTAACCGAAATCACGCACAGCGAGCAGGTCATGCCCTGCACATCCAGCACCACTTTTTCGTTTGCAGCCTGCGCGCACAGGGGCAGCAACAGACTCACGGTTATCAGCAGTCGTTTCATTCCATCACCTCATAATACCAGGCTACCACCGTGGGGTAGAACAGCACCAGCAACAGCACCGGCAGCGAGAGCCAGAACAGCAGACGCATCTGCCCCAGCGTCATCCGCCCGGTACACCACGGCCGCGTTGAAAAATAGAGCCGCCAGAATACCCGCAGCATCAGCCCTGTCGAGAGCAGGATCATCGGCACCCGCAGGAATTCGAGCTGGCTGAGCCCGGCAAAACCGGCAGCCGAAATACCAAACAGCAAATAGAGCAGCGGTCCGACGCAGCACAGCCCGGCGGTGACGGCCGCCGCAGCCGCCGTCAGCAGGGTCAGCCCCGCCCCTTTAGCGTTGTTCTGTTGAGACATAGTGGTAGGTAAACACCTTTGGATCGTAAAAATTGAGCGGGTCGCCGTCCACTTCGGCATAGGGGTAGCCAAAGTTATTCACTGCCCCCTGCTCCGTCGCCGGATAGAGTTCAAAATCGCGCCCGTAGTTGAAGCCCACCCAGTTCATCTCCCAGTTACCGAACAGGTAAGCATTTACCGCCTGCACATCGGGATCCTGATGGGCTTTTTTCTCCGCCAGACGCATTTTGGTGACGTCAGCCGGATCGCACGGCAACCAGCCATATCCCGCCAGATAGAATTCTGCCCGGCAGTGCTGTCCGCCGCTGACGTCGGACACGCCCGCGCTGTCGGCCTTGCCGAAGGCGCTTTTCGAGTAGCGTTCCAGCTTGTTGGCCTTGCCCAGACGGATGCCGAACAGCTCCCGCGCCGGGATACCGCTGGCGCGCGCCAGGGCGACAAACACCGAGCTGATGTCGGTGCATTTGCCGCTGAGCTTGCCGCTTTGCAGAATAGTTGCCACATCGCCGGTGCCACAGCCAATCACGTCGTTATCGCGCTCCATATGACTACTGACCCACTCGTAGATCAGGCGCGCTTTTTTCAGCGGATCGGTTTCGCCGGCCGTGATTTTTTGCGCCGTTTCGCGCACCAGGCCATCAACCGGAGTATGCGTCGTTGGCAGCAGGTACGGCTTCACCGCCAGCGGGTAGACAATCTGCTCCGGCGCCTGCCAGTTTTTCAGGGCGTCCTGTTTCAGCGGCTCCCAGTCTGCCGTTTCGATCTCCAGATCGAGCTGCAGGAGTAGATCGCCTTCTGATTTCGGCCAGGTCGCAAACAGCGTTTTCGCGCCGTAGGTATTGTTGGTGGTGATGTAGGCCTGCTGATAGTTGCCGCTGAACGACAGGCCGGTCATCTGCTGAAAGGCGGTATCCTCCGGCAGTGGGATCCAGAGTTTGACCACCCCGCTGGAGCCCTGCGGCGGTGCCAGCTTATAGGTTTGCGATAAGACGAAACGGCGGCGCATCACTGGCGCGGCGAGCGGCGCGCTGCTATGCACCACCGTCTGGCTGGCGACGGCAGGGCCTACTAAGCCTGCGGCAGAGAGAAGTACGCTGTTTTTAAGAAATTGTCGACGCTGCATGGTTACCTGTCCCTTGAAAATGAATGGTCATCACAGCAGACAGGAGCTGGCGCGGAGTGATAGAGATGATTCATCAATAACAGACCTGTTAACTGTGAATGAAAAAATAAGCGCCATTATTAGGCGGCATTCTGGCGGGGTTGTACAGGCGTGAAGTCAAAAAACCACAATAACCGCAACATAAGGTAATGGAGTCAACACTTTTGAGTAAATACTTACTCATTACGTTGTTGCGGTTAAAATGCCTGTCTCCAAACGTCGTCGCTTCGCTCCTCTAAGTTAGCGCCTCCGGCTTTTCGCCGGAGGCATAGTATATGCAGTATGAACAATAGCGAAAAGACACTTTTCGCGTACTGCTTCTATGCCAACTGATTGCTGGGTTAAAAGACTGGCTTAGATGCCCCTCAAATACGCTCATATGCTGCCCGTTACGGGGTTTATATGTTTCCCCCGAAGTATCGGCTTTTGAAACACTCTAAGCCCGTTAGGCGCAACAAGTTTTCTGTTAAAAAGAAGCAAGCAAAGTTGTTTGTTTTCCATACCGTTGCTCAGTTGAGCATTGCATGATAAAACCATGAGAAAGGGATGGTTTTGCAGAGGGAGAAGGAATGGGAAATATCACAGAAATGAATAGCATCAAGGAAATAGCTGAACGTTTAGCCGACATAATAATAAACCCAAACTCAGCTATCGGTTTTGCAGAGGGGGCTTTATCTGTCCCTCTGGATTTTGGTTACCTGGTTTGGGAGGTGTTTGATACTGATTCTCGCTATCACCGTGAAACAGAACGAATAAGACTACTTGCTGCTGTTCGGCGAGGGCTCCTGAATTATGAACAATTAAAAGAAGCTATCGCGTTAGCGCTTATAGAATTTGAAAAGCGCCTGACCAAAAGGAAAAAGGATGGTACCTATAGTAAAACAGTATTTTCACTTATCGGGCGAGCCTCCGCCAATTCATATATTACCACGAAAATAACAGCAGCCATTATTGAGCGAGTGACCTTCTTCGTAAAAATGCGGAATAGTATTTTTTTAGGAAACTTATTACTCCTTGGAGGAATGGCGGAACGCAGCATAAGAACATCGCAACAACTTGCTATTGATAATCCTGAAATATACGAGGTTTTACGTCCTCGAGATTACGATTTGTTATATTTCCTTTTTGAATCGTCAATAACTCCATTTGCTCAGGCTTTGCAAGTGCGGCGTGAGCTTGGAGAACCAGCATTTGAACAATTAATTGATATGGCAAATAAAAAAATAAATGGATATTAAAAGAATCGTTGATGGCGTGGTCGGATGGCTTGCGGATATGGTTTCGTGGGTTATAACCTGCCTTTGCATATTCTATCTTTCTTATTTTGATTCATGGCCTGTAACGCTGTTTTTCATCATTATTACAATTGTAACTGGGCTGCTATTAGCAAAACTAGCAGACCGCTTTTATAAATTTAAAGACAAGGAATAAATAAAATGTCAAATCCTGCTTATTTATGGTTAACTGACGAAAACGGCTCGCCAATTATAGGATCCTGTTTAATTCCTGGGAGACTGGGAGCCATTGAGATAAAAGCACTTACGCATAATATGAATATTCCGTCATGCCCAAATACTGGACGCTTAACGGGAACACGTATTCATACCCCAATGATAATGCAAAAAGAGTTTGATAAGACTACACCTTACCTCTATCGAGCTATTAGCCAGAATATGACATTGAAATCAGCCACGTTAAAAATGTATCGAGTTCTTGATTCTGGAGTGGAAACGGAATATTTCAATATCATTCTTGAAAATATAAAGGTCGTATCAATTACTCCTAATTTGTATCCGGGCAATCAAACAGGCACACACACGGAGTCAATCGAGATTCAATATGAAAAAATCACATGGAAGCATTGCGACGGCAATATCGTGTTTACTGATGCATGGAATCACCGCGCAATAGCATAAGGGGGCTGATGTTCAGTCGAACGCAAGCCTGTTTTTTGATAAGGCTTATGCTATCGCAATAGGGTGTCGTCACTTACCCGTATAGGTTAAAAAGCGCTCCTGACATACAATAATTCCCGTTTCCCAAACCGACCCCTACATAGTCGGTCGCGGGGGACGGGAAGGTCATTTATCCCTCCAGCTTAAAATCGTCATCCCAATCAGGAAGGGCTGCAACCCTACCGGCAGCGTTCAGGAACGCCAGTCCGTTTGTTAGCGACTTCGGTTGCTCCAGGCCAAGCTCAAAAATAATCTGGCCACATCCGGCAAGCCAGAAACCACCGTCCACCTCTTTAGCGCGCTGAACGAATATCCGCCTGCCCAGCGCAATGTAGTCTCGTTGTTCACCGCGATAGATGATGTTGTAGTTGCCGTCTTTGCCCATAATCCCCCCCTTAAAATTAATACTGTATACGTATACAGAATTTTGCTGAAGGCGGCCCGTCAACCGAAGCGGCGCATAAAAAGCCCGCTGGTGTGGGCTAGATGGTCAGAGACTGATTTTTACCGCGAAGACTTTCACCAGATCCGGGCCAAAGTGCTTATGCGTGATGGTTTTTATCTCACACCCGTCATACGGCATCATCAGACGGCGGGAGGCGCCATCCTTGGCGCGGTGTTATCAGCCACCAGCGCATACTGCAACGTCCTGCTTAGCTGTTCTCACAGCTGCTGGCACCCGACACATTTCACGGCCGTGTCACATTGTAGGGCTGGTGGGCAAAAGTGGGTAAATAGTCTGCGGCCTGCGTTCCCTCACCCTCTCCCCGCAGGGGCGAGGGGATCGTCTGTGCCATTTATTTAATTCAGCAACGGATATTTGTGATAACAATCTCAAAACAGAGTATTGGCATAATAGTCCATGCTATAAGCCGGTGGCTCCATAACATTATAAATTTAAAACCTTACTGTTTATTCTTTAAGGATAAGATTTGGCACGCTATTCCCCATTAAATTAATGGGGATGCTGCATGTGATTTCGCCTAATATTAAAAATGAACACCGCTATCTCAAACAACACTTCCAGATTTTTACTTTACTTTTTTTACCACCCTACAGAGGTATGAGATGAGTAAAATGTGCTTAACAAAATTATTGTCTGCGAGCTTGCTCGGGTTGATGGTTTTCTCGACCTCTGCAATGGCGAAAGAAATTGAAGTGGTCAATATTTCCAAGATAGATGGGATGCCCTGGTTTAATCGCATGGGGGAAGGCGTAACGAAAGCGGGCAGCGATCTCGGAATAAAAGCGTCTCAGGTGGGACCGTCCAGCACCGATGCCCCGCAGCAGGTCAAAATCATTGAGGATTTAATCGCTAAAAAAGTCTCCGCCATCGGCATTGTCCCCAATGACGCCGATGTTCTCGAGCCGGTATTCAAAAAGGCGCGTGAGGCGGGCATCGTAGTATTAACCAACGAATCCCCGGGGCAGCCCAGCGCTAACTGGGATGTGGAAATTATTGATAACCAGAAATTTGCCGCCGACAACGTGGAAGAGATGGCGAAAGCCATGGGCGGCAAAGGCGGTTATGTCATTTATGTCGGCAGCCTGACCGTGCCGCAGCATAACCTGTGGGCGGATTTGTTCGTGAAATACCAGAAAGAGCACTACCCGGATATGCACGAAGTCACCAACCGGATGCCGGTGGCCGAGAATATCGACGACGCCCGCCGTACCACCATCGATCTGATGAAAGCCCATCCTGACATGAAAGGGATTGTCTCATTTGGCTCTCAGGGCCCGATCGGTGCAGGCCGCGCGGTGAAAGAGAAACGGGCGAAAGGCAAAGTGTTTGTCTACGGCATGATGATCCCATCCCAGGCCGCTTCGCTGATCAAAAGCGGTGATATTGCCATGGGCATCACCTACGATCCGGCTTCTGCGGGTTATGCCATCACCGCCATTGCCGACAAGGTGCTGAAAGGCGAAGAGATCACCCAGGGCCTGGAGATCCCTAACCTCGGTAAAGCTGATGTGGATAGCGAAAAACGCATCATCAAATTCCACAAAGTCCTGCGCGTCACCAAAGAGAATATCGATAGCCTGTATTGATCCGTTGAACCCGCACGCCCTGACAGGGCGTGCGGCATGCGCCCCTGAGAGGTAGACATGGAGCCCTTTATTTCACTGGGTAAGATCAGCAAGACCTTCTACGGTGTGAAAGCGCTGGATAACATCAACCTGACGCTGTTTCCGGGAGAAGTTCACTGTCTGGCCGGGCAGAACGGCTGCGGCAAATCGACGCTGATTAAAATTATCTCCGGCGTCTACAAACCCGATCCCGGATTTGAGATCGCCATTGCCGGCAAACCTTACACCCATCTTTCGCCCATCGACTCCGTTAGAGCCGGGATTCAGGTTATCTATCAGGATCTCTCTTTATTCCCCAATTTAACCGTTGCGGAAAACATCGGTATCCACCAGCACCACCACAATCTGCTGGTCAACAAGCGGGAAATCCGCCGCATCGCCGAGCTGACGATGAAGAGCATCGATGCCAGACTGGATCTGGATGCCAACGTCGACTCTCTGCCCATCGCCCAACGTCAGATCGTCGCCATCTGTCGGGCGCTGGCCCAGGAAGCCAGGTTGATCATTATGGATGAGCCCACCGCCTCGCTGACCATGCAGGAGGTGAAGGGGCTGTTGCGGGTGATCGGCGATCTCAAGAAAAGAGATATCTGCGTGGTGTTTGTCAGCCACCGGCTGGATGAGGTGCTGGAGATCTCTGACCGTATCACCGTGCTGAAAAATGGCAATCTGGTCGGCACTTATCCCGCCAGCGATATCAATAATAAAAAACTCGCCTTCCTGATGACCGGGAAGGAGTTCTCTTATGCGGTCCTGCCGCCGATTGAGAAGATTGGCGAGGTGGCGCTGACGGTAAAAAACCTGACGAAACATCAGCAGTATCAAGACATCTCTTTCCGGATCCATCAGGGTGAGATCCTGGCCATCACCGGGCTGCTGGGCGCCGGGCGCACGGAGCTGTGCCTGAGCCTGTTCGGGCTGACAAAGCCGGATTCCGGCGAAATAGTGCTGGAGGGTAAAACGGTGCAGTTCGCCAGCAACCGGGATGCGGTGAAAGCCGGAATAGGCTACGTCTCTGAAGATCGGATGAGCACCGGTCTGGTGATGGATCAGTCGATTAACGACAATATTATCTCGACCGTGCTGCAGCGGCTGAAAACCCCCTTCCGCCTGCTGGACAGATCGAAATCGGACCGCATCGTCACGGATCTTATCGAGCAACTGAGCATTAAGATTGGCAGCGTGAACCTGCCGGTGAATACCCTCTCCGGCGGCAACGCCCAGCGCGTGGCAATTGCCAAATGGCTGGCCATCAACCCCAAAGTGCTGATCCTCGACTCCCCCACCGTCGGGGTCGACATTGCCAATAAAGCGGGGATCTACCAGATCATCTCCGCCCTGTCGCGCAAGGGGATCGCAGTGCTGATGATCACCGATGAGATCGACGAGGCGTACTTTAACAGCCATCGGATTTTAGTCATGCGCAAGGGGGCGATCGTCGCGGAAATCCTCCCGGAAAAAACCACCGAGGCCGCGCTGGCAGAGGTCGTCAATGGTTAATAAAATTGGGGTGAAAACCCACGAGCTGTTCCTCGGCCTGACCATTATCGTGATTGGCGGCTATCTGTCGTTTGCCAGCGCCGACTTTATGACGCTGGGCAATATCTACGACCTGATCAACAACTACGCCATGTTAACCATCCTGGCCTGCGGTCTGTTCATCGTCCTGATCTCCGGCGGGATCGATATCTCCTTCCCGGCGATGACCATCATCTCCCAGTACGTGATGGTCACCCTGATTCAGGGCACCAGCGGCAACTTTGCCCTCGCGTTTGCGCTGTCCGGCGGGCTGGGTTTACTCCTCGGCCTGGTCAACGCCACGCTGGTTAACCGGCTTAAGGTGCCCTCGATCATCATTACCATTTCCACCCTGAATATTTTTTACGGCCTGCTGCTGTACCTGACCAAAGGGGTGTGGCTCTACAGCTATCCGGAGTGGTTTGAACAGGGGGTGATGCTGTTTAAATTCACCGCCGCCGATGGCTACGACTATGGCTTGAGCCTGCCGATCCTCACCCTGCTGGTAGTGGTGGCGTTAACCGGTTTTATCATGAATAAAACCAGCATCGGCCGGATGATTTACGCCATGGGTGGCAACCGTGAAGCAGCCTCGCGGATGGGATTCGGCATCTTTAAAATGCAGCTGTTTGTCTACGGCTATATGGGCCTGATGTCCGGCGTCGCTGGTGTGGTGCAATCCGCAACCGTATTAACCGTCGCCCCCGACTCCCTGCTCGGCTATGAGCTGACGGTGCTCGCGGCGGTCGTGTTAGGCGGAACCAGCATCGTCGGCGGGCGCGGCACCTTACTCGGCACCCTGCTGGGGGTCATTTTACTGGCCGTGATCCAAAACGGTCTCAATCTTTTAGGGATCTCCTCTTACTGGCATACGGTCGTTACCGGTGTGGTGATTGTCACCAGCATCAGCATGACGGCCTGGAGTCAGCGCAAAGGTCAGGGAGCATTAGCATGAGCGCCAGAAAAACCCAGGATCGCGTTGAGATTTACCTCAGTCTGTTAATCGCCATCGTGGTGATCGCCTTTAGCTTCCTCATCCCCTCTGTCTTCTGGTCTTCAGCTAACTTCCAGTCCATCGCCTCGCAAATGCCGATCCTCGGTGTGCTGGCGTTAGCCATGGCGGTGACCATTCTTACCGGGGGGATAAACCTTTCTATCATTGCCACCATGAATGCCTGCGGGCTGGTAATGGCCTGGGTCGCCACGCACTATCCCCCAACCCTCAGCAGCATGCTGCTGGTACTGGCTGCCGGATTAGCCATGGCGATAGTGATAGGTTCGGTGATTGGATTTTTAATTGCCGTGGTGCGGGTTTCGCCGATTTTAGCCACGCTCGGGATAATGACCCTGCTGAAGGGGATCAATATTCTGATCTCCAAAGGCTCGTCTATCTCGAACTTCCCGGATTACGTGCTGGTCATCAACAGCACCAACGTCCTTGGCATTCCGCTACCCCTACTGGTGTTTCTGGCGGTGGTGGCGGTGCTGTGGGTGATCCTCGAAAAATCCGCCTTCGGGCGCACCCTTTACCTGATTGGCTCCAATGAACAGGCGACCCACTACTCCGGGATCAATACCCGTAAAACCCTTATCTGGGTTTATATACTTTCATCGGTACTGTGCGTGATTGCTGCCCTGCTGATGATGTCCAAGCTGAACTCGGCCAAAGCTTCTTATGGTGAGTCTTATCTGCTGGTGTCGATTCTGGCGGCGGTGCTGGGCGGGGTAAATCCTGACGGCGGCTTTGGCAAAGTCTTTGGCATGGTGATGGCGCTGATCCTGCTGCAGATGCTGGAGAGCGGGCTGAACATTCTCGGGGTGAGCAGCTATATCACCATGGCCCTGTGGGGCGGCCTGCTGCTGGCGTTTATTTTCCTGAAAGGGGCTAACCTCTCGCACCTGTTCAGCAGATCCTGATGATCAGCGGAGAGCGTCGGAAGGCGGTCAATAATCACGACATAAAGTGAGAAATGCAGATTTCAGGCACAAAAAAACCACCTTTCGGTGGTTTCACGACACTGCTTATTGCTTTGATTATTCTTCTTTTTCCCATGGTAGCCGGAGTGGGACTTGAACCCACACAGCGCGAACGCCGAGGGATTTTAAATCCCTTGTGTCTACCGATTCCACCATCCGGCCTCGGGAAGAAAGTGGAGGCGCGTTCCGGAGTCGAACCGGACTAGACGGATTTGCAATCCGCTACATAACCGCTTTGCTAACGCGCCTTAAATCTTTTGTCTTACGACTGACACCCGCTAATGCGACTGTCTTAAATTTGGAGCGGGAAACGAGACTCGAACTCGCGACCCCGACCTTGGCAAGGTCGTGCTCTACCAACTGAGCTATTCCCGCAATCATCAAGTCATTATACTAATCACTTGATTTTGTTATCGACTAACGAACCGTGCCGTCGTTCGATGCGTTGCATTCTACTTACCTGACGTTTTGAGTCAACGTTATTTTTCGCTACTCTGAATCGTTTGCTGAAAATTACGTCGAAACGATCACTGATCAAGCAAATCGCCACGTGCAGCGTTCAAATATTGCAGCATTGACCACAGCGTCAGCACAGCTGATACCATAAACAGAGCGATGCCGGCCCACTCTACCCACTCGTTTGGACGCCACAGCATCCACACCAGCGCGGCCATTTGGGAAGTGGTTTTCACCTTCCCTACCCAGGAAACCGCCACACTGCTGCGTTTACCCAGTTCGGCCATCCACTCACGCAGGGCCGAGATAATAATCTCACGGGCGATCATGGTCGCGGCAGGCAGCGTCACCCACCAGGTGTGGTAATGCTCCACCACCAGCACCATGGCGATGGCGACCATCACCTTGTCCGCGACCGGGTCGAGGAAGGCGCCGAAACGGGTGCTCTGGTTCCAGCGACGCGCCAGATAGCCATCAAACCAGTCGGTGACTGCCGCAATGAAAAAGATCAATGCACAGGCGAAAGGTGCCCAGACGAAGGGCAGATAAAACGCCAGCACAAAGAATGGGATAAGGACGACGCGGAAAAGCGTTAACAACGTAGGGATGTTTAATCGCATAGTGACGGTAACTGTTTGTTGTCAGTAATTATTAGCCCTATGTTGCTACAGAGCCCTCAATGTTTCAACGAGTAGTAGATCTTTTCTGCCAGCCCTTGCGAAATACCCGGCACTTTTGCGATTTCCTCCACGCTGGCGTTGAGTAATCCTTGCAAACCGCCCATGTATTTCAGCAGCATCTGGCGACGCTTTGGCCCGACCCCTTCGATCGTTTCCAGCGTACTGGTGTTTTTCACTTTCGCGCGTTTTTTACGGTGGCCGCCAATCGCGTGATCGTGCGACTCATCGCGAATATGCTGGATAACATGCAGCGCGGGTGCATCCGGCGGCAGGCTAAAGCCCTCCCCTTCCGGCTCCAGGAACAGGGTTTCCAGCCCGGCTTTACGGTCGGTACCTTTTGCCACGCCCAGTAACAGCGGATGATGCTTATCCCAGGGAACGTCCAGTTCGGCGAATACCGATTTAGCCTGGCCGAGCTGCCCTTTCCCCCCGTCTATGATGATGACGTCCGGGATCTTGCTCTCTTCGATGGCTTTACCGTAGCGACGGCGTAATACCTGGTTCATGGCGGCATAGTCATCGCCAGGGGTAATGCCGGTGATATTGTAGCGGCGATATTCCGCACGCACCGGCCCGTTGGCATCGAACACCACGCAGGAGGCCACGGTCTGCTCCCCCATCGTGTGGCTGATATCGAAACACTCCATCCGTTTCACTTCCGGCAGCTGCAGCGTCGTCGCCAGCGCGGCAAGACGCTGATGAATGGTCGACTGCTGCGACAGTTTGGTGCTCAGGGCCGTCGCCGCATTGGTGCGCGCCAGCTTCAGGTAGCGGGCACGATCGCCGCGCGGTTTGGTCTGGACGTTCACTTTACGCCCCGCCAGTTCCGACAGCGAATCGGCCAGCAGCGTCTTATCGCTCAGATTAAAATCGAGCAAAATTTCCGACGGCAGAGTGCGCATCTGGCTACCCTGAAGATAGAACTGGCCGACAAAGGTTTCCACCACTTCGCCCAGCTCGGTGCCGCCCGGCACTTTCGGGAAGTAGCTGCGGCTGCCCAGCACCTTGCCCTGACGGATAAAGAGCACATGGACGCAGGCCATGCCCGCATCAAACGACACGCCAATCACGTCCAGGTCATCACCATTATTGGAGACAAACTGCTTTTCCGTGACCCGACGTACGGCCTGAATCTGATCGCGGATCCGCGCCGCTTCTTCAAAGTTCAGCGCCTGGCTGGCCTTCTCCATACGAGCAATCAATTGGGTCAGGACCTGATCGTCTTTCCCGGCGAGGAACAGGCGCACATAGTCCACCTGCTGCGCATACTCCTCTTCGCTGACCAGCCCTTCCACGCAGGGCCCGAGGCAGCGACCAATCTGATACTGCAGACAGGGGCGGGAGCGGTTGCGATAGACGCTGTTTTCGCACTGGCGAATCGGGAAAATCTTTTGCAGCAGGGCCAGGGTCTCCCGTACGGCATAACCGTTAGGGAATGGGCCGAAGTACTCGCCTTTCGCATGTTTGGCGCCACGATGGGTCGCCAGACGCGGATGAGTATCGCTGCTGAGAAAAATAAACGGATAGGATTTGTCATCGCGCAGCAGCACGTTGTAACGCGGCTGATAGAGCTTGATGTAGTTATGTTCCAGCAACAGCGCTTCGGTCTCTGTGTGGGTCACAGTGACATCGATCTGCTGGATCTGGGCGACCAGCGCCTCTGTTTTGCGGGAAGCAAGATTGCTGCGGAAATAGCTGGAAAGTCGCTTTTTGAGATCTTTCGCTTTTCCGACGTAGATAACCGTCCCGCCGGCGTCATACATCCGGTAGACGCCTGGCTGGCTGGTAACGGTTTTCAGGAAAGCACTGGATTCAAACACATCACTCACTGACTAATTAGGGTCTCGGCATTGCACAGACCATGACGGATGGCCAGGTGAGTGAGTTCAACATCGCCATGGATGTTCAGTTTACTGAACATACGATAGCGGTAGCTATTCACCGTTTTCGGGCTGAGATTAAGCTGCTCGGAGATCTCATTCACCTTTTGGCCTTTGGTAATCATCAGCATAATCTGCAATTCGCGCTCAGACAAACTTGCAAAGGGTGATTCGGTCTTTTCTGGCTCAATCTGGCTGAGGGCCATCTGCTGCGCAATATCGGATGCGATATAGCGTTGCCCGGAAAACACGGAGCGGATCGCATTAACCATCTCCTGAGGGGCAGCGCCTTTGCTTAAATAACCGGCTGCGCCCGCCTGCATTACTTTTGCAGGAAGGGGATTTTCAGTATGAACCGTCAGCATGATGACTTTGGTATCAACCCAGGTACGCGCGATTTTACGCGTCGCTTCCAGGCCGCCAATCCCAGGCATGTTCATGTCCATCAGGACAACATCCGCGGTATTTGACCGGCACCATTTCACGGCGTCTTCACCGCAGCAGGCCTCACCAGCCACTTTAATACCTTTAATATCTTCAAGAATGCGTCGTATCCCTGCGCGCACCAGTTCGTGGTCATCAACAAGAAGGACGTTGATCAAAGGAAATTCTCCAGAATAGGGATAACGGCTACAGACAGTTAATTCGGCATATATTAACGGTTTTTATCCGAAACTGAAAACGTTAAAAAATGCATATCGCCGATATTGCTCCCTTTTTTGGAAATTAACTTGTACATCAACTGGAAACTAAAGCCTTGTGCAATGCGGCTTCGGTCTCTTTTTTCAGGCGGATGTTTTCAAAAACTTACAAAGTTTAATGCGCATATAATGCTGTTAAAATACACCTTTTAAATTTGTAACAATAATTAACCTCTTGCCTACCTTCTCCAAACAATTAACCCACACTAAAGTCTTAGAAAAATCAGAGTTAATGTTTGTTCAATTGAATAAACTAAACGCGAAAAAGTACAAAAAACAAGCACTGCGTTTTTCCTGACGGCTTGTGATATACTCCGCCGCCTTAACTTTGATCTATGCGCAAAAGCGCTGTTTTTATCATGAGGAAAATAAATGAGCACACCTGATTTCGCCACTGCGGAGAATAATCAAGAACTGGCACAGGAAGTCTCCTGCCTGAAATCCCTGCTGACTCTGATGCTGCAGGCGATGGGCCAGGCGGACGCTGGCCGTGTGATCATTAAGATGGAACGCCAGATTGCTGAGATGGAAGATCAGGCTCAGGCCGCGGTATTTTCCGGCACCGTTAAGCAGATCAAACAAGCTTACCGTCAATAAAACAAAAACGGCTGAACGCAGTGCATTCAGCCGTTTACTCGCCTGCCACGCAGAACAGAAGTGTAGTCAGATAATCCCCGTCGCTGCCGCATAGCATGCAATCTGCGTCTTGTTCGGCGCATTGAATTTCTTCTGCATATTTTTCTGATGGAAGTTAACCGTATTTTCAGAAATAGAAAGAATGATCGCTATTTCTGCCGAGGTCTTCCCTTCCGCTGTCCATTTGAGAATCTCTTTCTCGCGCTTGCTGAATTTCATCTCAGGTGGCATCACCATTTCATGTTGCAGCCGTAGCAGCGTGGTCAACGCCAGTTGCACCAGAATTTGCAGACGTAATTCAACCACTTCATTCGCCAGGATATTCACTGGCAGACTGGTGCTGGAGACCGAAAGGAAGCCCATCGCATGATTAGGTAGCATCAGGCATTGCGTGATCCCTTTACGTAGCCCGTGGTCGCGTGCACCGTCCCATAAGGGTTGCGCTTCAGCGAATAACGCATCATTCCAGGGTAAATGCCCGTGAACGAAATTCTCAGGTTTGAGCACCGGATCGATGACGAAATAATTTTCTGCCTGATACTGGGCCATCCACTGTTGCGGATAGGTGGAATGTACCGAGACTTTAGGCCGCGTGAAAGGCACCGGATGACGAACGCAGAGGGAGAAGAAATCATAGCCCAGGTTCTGTGTTTGTCGTTGAAGTTCGGGATATACCTCGTCGGCAGAAGTCATCTCCTGAAAACGTAGGAAGCAGTCCCGCCGCCATGTGAAAAAATCTAAATCCTTCATACTGACTGAATTAAGCCCCTGTAAAAGATAATCATTATTATGGATTCTTAAACTAACACATAAATCTTATTTATATGTATAAAATATCGTCTCAAGGATAATTATCTACACATTTTATGTACTTAGGGCGGTAATAACCGGATAAAATCAGGGGAGCATTCATATACGGGGTGAATATATTGCTCCGGTGAATATTTCCGGAGCAATTAAGAACAAATATGCTATTGCATCAGGAATTTTTCGAGGAATTGCCGGGTACGGGGCTGCTGAGGGTCGGCAAAGAGTGATTTTGCCGGACCCTGCTCCACAATGCGACCCTGATCCATAAAAATAGCCCGGTCCGCCACATCGCGGGCAAAGCTCATCTCATGGGTGACAATCACCAGGGTGCGTTTTTCCTGCGCCAGCTGACGAATGGTGTTCAGCACCTCCCCCACCAGCTCCGGATCCAGCGCCGACGTCGGCTCATCAAACAGAATAACGTCAGGACGCATCGCCAGCGCACGGGCAATGGCCACTCGCTGCTGCTGCCCGCCGGAGAGACGACGCGGATAGCTGGTCTCCTTGCCGGAAAGCCCCACCTTCGCCAGCAGTTCACGAGCGCGGGCAGTGGCTTCATCTTTCGGTTCGCCTTTAACGATCACCGGCCCTTCAATGATGTTTTCCAGCACCGTGCGATGGGGAAACAGATTAAAGCTCTGGAAGACAAAGCCGACATGCTGACGCAGACGGCGAATCAAACTCTTTTGCTGGCTCAGGGACTTGCCGGTATCAATGGTGATCTCACCCACGCGGATAGTTCCGCCTTCCGGATGTTCCAGCAGGTTAATACTGCGCAGCAGCGTGGTTTTACCGGAACCGCTCGGCCCGATGATGGCCACCACTTCGCCCTCCTGCACTTCCAGGTCGATGCCGTGCAGCACCGTCTGGCCATGAAACTTCTTCACCAGGTTTTTAACGTCGATAGCACTCATTTCGGATCACGCTCCTGGCGATTAAGCTGGTTTTCAAAATAGTTCTGCAGCGCCGACAGCACCGTCGCCATCACCCAGTAGATCAGCGAGGCGGCCAGATACATGGTGAAGACCTCCAGCGTACGCGAGGTAATCAGCTGCGCCTGGCGGAACAGCTCCGGTACCTGAATGGTGGCTGCCAGCGAGGTGTCTTTCACCAGGCTGATAAAGCTGTTGCTCAGCGGCGGCAGGGCTACCCGTGCGGCCTGGGGCAGAATGGCCCGGCGCAGGGTTTGCCACGGGGTCATACCGATACTGGCTGCGGCTTCCCACTGCCCTTTTTCAATGGAGGAGATCGCCGCACGCAGGGTTTCCGAAGTATAAGCCGCGGTGTTAAGCGACAGGCCGATCATCGCCGCCGGGATCGGATCGAGCTCGATACCAAACTGCGGCAGGCCGTAATAGATCATAAACAGCTGGGCAATCAGCGGCGTACCGCGAAACACGGAGATATAAAAACGTGCCAGCCAGCGCACCGGCAGCAGCGTTGACATGCGCATCAGGGCCAGGATAAAGCCCAGCACCAGACCAAAGAACATGCCGCCAATACTCAGTTGCAGCGTAAACACCGCACCTTTCAGCAGGTAAGGCAGCGAATCCATCACCAGTTGAATACTTTCTTGCATTATGATTTTTCTGCCTGTGATTTAGACGTGAGGATGGTAGGCAAAGAGAGCCGGTGCCCCGCCAGTATGAATAAACAGGATCGGCCCTTCATCTTTGAAGCGCTTCTGGCTGATGCCGTCGATAAGGCCCGCCATCGCTTTCCCGGTATAGACCGGGTCCAGCAGGATACCTTCCAGACGCGCCAGCAGTTTCACCGCCTCGGTGCCTTCCTCATTTGGGGTGCCGTAGCCCGGCGCGAAGTAGTCATCCCACAGGATGATATCGGCACTGGCGCTCACTTCCAGTTGTTCGGCCACCGCCTGTTGCAGGGTGACCACCTTCGGTTTTTGCTCGGCAACGCTGCGCGAGACGGTAACGCCAATCAGCTCGACGTCCGGCATTAACTGCTCCAGCCCGACCGCCAGTCCGGCATGGGTACCGGCGCTGCCGGAGGCCACCACCACCGAGGAGATCTCCGCCGCCCCTTCACACTGCTGGGCGATCTCCAGCGCGCTTTCAACGTACCCCAGGGCACCCAGCGCGTTCGAGCCGCCCACCGGGATCACATAAGGACGGAAGCCCTGAGCTTCGACGCGGGTGGCCAGCTCATGCAGCTGCGCCACAGGGTCGATCAGCGCATCACACATTTCTATCTGCACATTGAACAGGTCCAGCAGCAGACGGTTGCCGTTGCTGAGGTAGTTTTCTGCCTGGGTGCCAATCGGGTTTTCCAGCAAGGCGATGCAGTGCAGGCCCAACTTTGCCGCCACGGCCGCGGTCTGGCGCACGTGGTTGGACTGGATCGCTCCTGCGGTAATCAGCGTGTCGGCCCCTTCGCGCAGGGCATCTGCCGCAAGGAACTCCAGCTTGCGCAGTTTATTGCCACCCATCGCCATGGGCGTCACGTCATCACGTTTGATGAGGATGTCGCGCCCGAGGTAGTCCGATAAGCGCGGCAAATACTCCAGTGGCGTCGGGGCGCCAATAAATTCGAGGCGCGGAAAACGCGTTAGATTCTGTAATGACATGAAAACCTCCGTAACCCTGTCTAAGTCTCTCTTTTTTATTATGCACGTTGCTGGCGAGGAAATAAAAAAGGCGCTTTGATAAGCGCCTTTTTTTGCATTCAACTGCTTACTTTGTGACGTCTGCCCCGAACCATTTCTCGGAGAGTGCCTTCAGGGTGCCGTCTTTCTGCATCTCAGCAATGGCCCCGTCGACCGCTTTCACCAGATCGTCGTTGTCTTTGCGGATCGCCACGCCAGCTTCCTGACGGGAGAAGGCATCACCGGCCACAGCCAGGGTGTCTTTGGTTTTCTTCACCAGATCCAGCGCCGCCAGACGGTCAACCAGAATGGCATCGATACGGCCTACGCGCAGATCCTGGTATTTGGTCGGGTCATCATCATAGGTACGAATATCGACGCCCTGCACGTTCTGACGCAGCCACTCTTCGTAGTTGGTCCCCAGACCAACACCGACTTTTTTGCCTTTCAGATCGGCGGCAGATTTAATCGAGCCTTCGTTGCCTTTCTTCACCAGCGCCTGGATACCGGAGACGGTATACGGGGTAGAGAAGTCATATTTTTTCTTACGTTCGTCAGAGATGGTGACCTGGTTAATCACCACATCAATACGTTTGGAGTCCAGCGAGGCCAGCATGCCGTCCCATTTGGTCGGCTTCAGCGACGCTTTCACGCCGAGGTGTTTCGCCAGCTCTTCGGCAAACTCCACTTCAAAACCGGTCAGTTTGCCGTCGTCACCCTGATAGCTGAACGGAGGATAGGTGCCTTCCAGCCCAACCAGCAGCGTGCCGCGCTCTTTTACTTTATTTAACAGACCTTCTGCCGCGAACGTTTTCACGCTCATACCGGCAACCAGCGCAACGGCCATTACACCCATCAGCGCCTGACGACCCAGAAGTGCAAATTTCATACTTACCCCGATATCATTGGAATTTTGAGTGTAGTGTAGGGCGTTCGGCCGCAAGGTCAAACACGACTCCGCTACATGTTATTCATTTTTAATATATATCAGAAGTTGTTTCGCGGTGGACTTTCTGCTTCGGCGACACCGGCATTTGCGTTTTAAATTGCGCGTACTTGCGCAGCGCAATCCGGTAGTTGTTGGTGCTGGTTGCAGGCAGCCATGGCTCCAGATTTTCAGCCAGATAGCCGTTGGTCAGTAAGTCACGGGAGATACGCTGTGTGGTCAGATGCTGGCCCAGGCGACGCAGACGCACGACATATTCGCGCACCGTGCCATGGCTCATCTCTGTTTGCTCAAACAGGAATTGCTTAAAGCCGATGATATCGAAAAAGTCGCTCTGCTCCTTGCAGTGCAGATCGCCACAAAAACGACATAACGCCACCCACTCCTTCTGCTCTTCCAGCCATCCGGCTTCATCCAGCAAAGTATCGAGGCGGGAAATCGCAATTTTATTGACGATTTCGCCGCGACGAACCAGCGTGATGCGATCGAGCAGCTTATGGCAATGGGCGCAATGCGTCTGGCTGTGTTTAAAGTCTTTCAGGTAGCGGCTTAATGGCCGTCTTTTAGATTGCTGCACCGTCATGATAACTCCTGGTTGTCAATACGTTGTGCGGCACTTAACGGGTGATAAGGATCACCTATAACTTACCCAGCTTGGTACGTAAGCGTTTAATGGCCTGGCTGTGCAGCTGGCTAACCCGCGACTCCCCTACTTCCAGTACAGCGCCAATCTCCTTGAGATTGAGCTCCTCCTGGTAATAGAGGGTCAGCACCAGCTGCTCGCGTTCCGGTAAAGCTTCGATAGCTTCCATCACGCGCTGGCGTACATTGCCTTCCATTAACTGGTGCAATGGGTTTTCCTGCTGATGATCGTCCGTCACCAGTTCGATGCTATCGCCATGCTCTTCGCGCCACTCATCATAAGAGAAGAGTTGGCTATTATTGGTATCGAGCAACATCTGGCGATAGTCAGCCGTGGAGATCCCCAGACGCTCCGAAACTTCAGTTTCCGTCGCGTTACGTCCGAGCTCTTGCTCCAGCTGCCCCATTGCTTGCGCTACTTCGCGTGCATTGCGTCGGACGCTGCGCGGCACCCAATCCCGGCTGCGCAGTTCGTCCAGCATCGCACCACGAATACGCTGTACTGCGTAAGTCGTAAATGCCGTTCCTTGCAGAGCGTCGTACCGGTCAACTGCATTCAATAACCCGATACCGCCCGCTTGTAGCAGATCGTCCAGTTCCACACTCGCCGGTAGCCGCACCTGAAGCCGCAATGCTTCATGTCGCACCAGCGGAACATAACGCTGCCACAGCGAGTGTTTATCCATTACACCTTCAGCGGTATAGAGTGAATTCACGATAAACAGCCCTGCGTTAGTTGAGTTATCGGCATGATTATCCGTTTCTGGAGGGTTTTTAATCGTGTGAAAAGGGGGGGAAATGGGGGTTTATTTAGGATTTTTGCCCCTTAAGGATCCTGATGGATCCTTAAGGGGTGGGCATTCTGATGTCGATTTGTCGCACCGGTAAGCCCGTTTTTGGCACAAGATCAACCGGCATGTTTAACAAATGGCAAGATATTAAATGGTTACACGGCTTGCCGAGTGAGCGCTGTGCTGCGTCTTTTGCAGGAAGTCCAGACCACGCAGTGCTGTATCAGCGCCTGCCGCATACGTCGACGCTTCTCCCCGCAGGCTGGTCGCAATATCGGCATAATAGTTGGCAAAGGCCTCAATAAAGCCCGCCGGATGCCCGGCTTTGAACCGGCAATACCGTTCATGGTGAGCCACACGGTTTTCACCAGAGGTCCGATCTACCAGCGAGATGCGGCCAGCACTGTCGCTCATACGCAGCACTTCCGGATCCATCTGCACCCACTCGGCGCTACCTTCTGAACCATAGACACGAATGCGCAGCCCGTTACGGTAGCCCATCGCCGCTTTGCCGTACCAGTAGTTACAAACCAGATCGTCGGTGTATCGCGACACAATATGAACGGTATCCACCACGCCCGGAATACGGGCGAAGGTGCTGTTCACGGCATAGACGTCCAGCGCCTGTTTGTTAGTCAGAAACTCCACCATATGGTGAACATGCACCCCTAAATCGAGGGATACCGTCGGGATTGGACCGTCGCTACAGCGCCACGATTGCGGCGTCGCGGCCGAGCCATCGGCCCTGAGCCGGGCAAACCCTTCCTGAGGCATTTCTACCATCACCTGCTGGATCTTGCCCAGTTCTCCGCTCAGCAGACGCTCCCGCAGCTCGCGGATCATTGGATAGCCGCTGTAGTTGTAGGTTACGAAAAGCTTCCCGGCCAGGCGTTCCACTTCGTTAGCAATCTCCTGCGCCTCTTCCACTGTCCCTACTAACGCTTTTTCGCAGATCACCGGCAAGCGATATTCCAGGCAGGCGAGAATAATTTCCCGGTGTGCAGGGGTCGGGGTCAGGATAACCAGCGCATCGAGCTCGGTGTGGCACTCTTCAAGCAATACCATGGCGTCGCGGTAGATCTTCTCCGGCTCAAGGCCCCACTGCTGCCCGGTCTGGAGATTGATCTCCTGATCCCGGCTAAAACACCCGGCAACTAATCTGAAATGCCCATCCATTTGACTGGCGATTTTATGTGTCTGACCGATGGCGGAATTGATGCCGCCACCGATAAACCCCAGAGAAAGTGGCTTATACATCCGAAAGTCCTTCATAAGCATTGAGCAAAAAATAGTCTTTAAGATGCGGCGTCATCTGGCGCAACGCCGCGTCGTCCCTGAACTCTGCAAAAATGAGCCCCGCTCTGTCACCCGGCGCTGGCCCCACCAGGGTGCCCGGCGTGGTCAAGGGGAGCACTTCAATAAGATCGGCAGGCAAGGATTTGAAAGCAAAACCGGTGAACCGCATCGCACGTTCAACAGAGATGGTGTGGCGCGCAATGGCTCTTGTCTGTGCCGGACGGCGCGGAGCGGCCGGGGTCGATTTACCCAGGAACGGCGCGACAAACCAGTCGGCATAGTTCACGCCAGTAGACAATTCAATCAGGCGTGAATAGAGATCGCCCGGACAGCGTCGGGTTAACTCGATAAGCCAGAACTGGCCTTCACTGGCAATAAACTGTGTATGCAGCAGGCCATCGACCAGACGCAGATCGCTGACGATGCTCTGCATGCATTCGCTGACGCTATCACGCATCCCGGAGGACAAATTTTGGCTGAGGCTGCTACTATTCACCTGCCAGGGGTAGACCGTGCAGTATTCGTCGACAAAAAACTCGCAGACGATCGCTCCGTTGCGAATAAACGCAGAGTGGCTGTAGAGCGCACCTTCGCAAAAGTTTTCCACCACGTACTGTTTGCCTGGCGAGGCGCTGCGCGCGGTATCAATCGCCGCATCCAGCATTGCCCAGTCGGTCACTTTAGTGATGCCGTTGCCGCTATAAGCATCAACAGGCTTAACCAGTAACGGTAAGGTTAATTGTCGTGCCTGCGCGGCGGTCCACGCTGCCTGCGGCACAGGCAAGCCTTTGCTCAGCGCCCAGGCACGGAACCTATCTTTCAGGAAAATCGTGTCGCTGACATCAGGGGCATCAAAGCCCGGCAATCCCAGGGAATGGGCAACCCGACAGCCACTCAGGTAGGAGACATCGGTCACGCCAGGAAGCAGTGCCGCAACCTGATGTTGTTGGGCGATCTTCAACACCGCCTCGCTGTCGGCGTAGTTCTGATTACAGGTTATATCTGCCGTCTGCATCCCGGCGTCCTGAGCTTTACCGCTGCACACAAGCGTCATGAAACCGGCGGTTTTTACCGCCCATTGCAGGGGTAACGACGCAAAACCGGCATCAAGCATTAGCGCCGTTTTCGGGTAGCTCATACTGCCACCCCGCTAACTTCAACCACCTCGTAGCGGGCGGCAAAGGCGGTTCGCCGGATCACATCCACCACGTGCTGTTGATCTTCTCTGCTCAGGCCAGGATAGATCGGCAGACAGAGCACTTTAGCGGCGATCTCATTAGCCACCGGAAGGTTCGTCTCCGACGCTGTGGGAAGCGTGCTGTACATGGCAAATGATGTGATAAGTGGGTAGAAGTAGCGGCGGGTCATGATGCCCTCGTCCTTCATACTTTCGTACAGCGCATCGCGGTCAATGCCAAATTCTGGTTCAACCAGAATGGGGAAATAGGCATAGTTCCAGGTCACATCAGCAGGAACGCTGATTTGAGTGATTCCCTCCACGCCATCAAGCAGTTGACGATAGTTATCGGCAATGGCTTTACGTTCAACCAGGGCTTGATCAATATAGTTAAGTTGCAGCATGCCAAACGCTGCTTCCACTTCATTCATCTTGGCGTTGATACCCGGCGCAACCACACGAGTTTCCCCGGCAAAACCAAAGTTTTTAAGGTAGTCGATACGCTGTTTGGTTTTGGCATCATGGCTGACAATGGCTCCTCCCTCGAAGGTATTGAACACCTTAGTGGCATGGAAGCTCAGTACCGAGAGATCGCCGTGATTCAGCACGCTGATACCCTCTTTTTTCACCCCAAAGCAGTGGGCTGCATCATAAATAACCTTCAGGCCGTAGATGTCGGCAATTTGCTGAATTTTGTCCATTTCGCACGGCACGCCATAGCAGTGTACCGGCATGATTGCCGTGGTCTGCGGGGTGATCAACGCTTCGATCTTACGAGGATCAATGTTGTAAGTGTGCGGATCAATATCCGCAAAAACCGGCGTCAGCTTGTTCCACAGCAGGCTATGAGAGGTCGCGACGAAAGAGTAAGGCGTTGTGATCACCTCCCCTGTTAAACGCAGTGCCTGAAAGGCCGTCAGTAGCGCCAGCGTGCCGTTGGCAAACAGTGAGATATATTTCACGCCAAGGTAGTCGGCTAAAGCCTGTTCCAGCTGCTGGTGAAAGGGGCCGCCGTTGGTCAGTTGCTTGTTCTGCCAAATCTGCTCCAGATAAGGAATAAACTCTTCCAGCGGTGGCAATAACGGGCTCGTCACATAAATCTTACTCATATCGCACCTCAGTGTTTATACCGTTAATCCGTCGCGCAAGCGGCTGGATGTGTTATCCAATTCATTTCCCGGGTTCTCATCAGCAACGATAAACGTACGGGGTTTTTCACCACGACAATATATTTCCCATGCTTTACGAAGTACCTTTTCAAAATTCTCGGAAATATTAAAATCGGGCTCATTTTCGCTCGGAATCCGTGCACGGATCCCCTGACGAATTGCCGCGAGTTCTGGAATATGATCCCGCCACGCAATCGCCTTGCTGATATACTCCTGGATATCTTCAGCAATAAATTGTTCAAGCCCATATGAACCCATAATATCAACACCCTGCAGGCTGGGGATTGTCGGCCCATTTATCGTTATTGTCGGCACGCCCATCCATGCACCATGATGTGTTGTTGTTCCGCCGGTATAGGGGAATGCATCCAGTAAAATATCAATGTCATGATGGTAAGCGAGGTACTCTTCCATTTTGGCAAGTCCCCTGAAAAGTAATCTGTCTTCCGTAATTCCCCGGCTTTGCATACGTTGTTTCGTTGCCGCAATCATCTGCCCGTCTGTCATGTTTCCTAGCAACAACTTGGCCTCGGGATAGCCCCGTAAAATAGTTGCCCATGCATCAAGAACATGATCGTTAATTTTTTTTGTGCGATTAAAACTTGCAAATGTAATAAAGCCATTGCGTAACGCAGGCAGCGCATTAACATCCGGGCAATGTGGATGCGGTTCAAAACACTTACGGGTTTCGAAAAATATCACCTTTTCGGAAAGTTGTTTGGCAAGCACTTGAGAGCGGGCAAGGTTTGTGGACAGTAAAATATAATCCATATGTTTAATGCCGGTCGTGCCGGGATAACCTATCCAGGTAAACTGGACCGGCGCTGGGCGAAGAGCAAAAACCGGCAGACGGTTATATGCAGTATGCCCGGACAAGTCGAATAAAATATCAACGCTGTCTTCGACAATCATCCTGGCGAGTTCAATATCGCTAATCGCATCAACCTGCCGCCATAGGGTGGATGTCTCTCTGAAATGCTGAGAAACAGCATCGTTCGTTAAAAATGTGCTGTAAGATACAACATCAAATTTTTCACGATCTAATGCATTCCAGTACGGTAGCAGAAAATTAGCGACGGGATGGTTGCGTAAGTCTCCGGAGATAAAGCCCAGTCGAAGCTTGCGATGCGGGTCCTTGACATTGTCGAGCACCAATTTTATCCCGCTCTCTTCTGCCCACTTATCAGCAAGACGACCATATTCCAGATGTTTTTCCAGCAGGGCTTCGGATTCAATACCAGGATCGTGACTCATTATAAATAACAAGTTACTAAAATGACCAAAGTTAAAATCACTAATCTCAACGGCCTTTTCCATGAAATAGCGTGCTTCAGCCATTTTATGATTATCACTTAGCACAATCCCGGTCCACGCAAGAGAACTGGCAGTCGGATGCTGGAATCGCATGATTTGACGACAGCAACTCTCGGCTAAGGTCATATCACCATAGGCATGATGAAGAGAAGCGAGACTCAGCCAGTAATCAATATTTTTACGATTCAGGCGAAGCAATGTGCGGGCAATATTTCGGGCCCCATAATACTCTCGCTTTCGCTGCAGGACCGTTGCCAGATCATGATAAATATCCAGGCTGGAGAAATAATATCCCATCAATTTACAGAGAGAGATTAAGCCGTCATCCCATGCATAGGTTAAAACGCAAGTACGAGAGTAACAACGCAGTATATGGATGTTTTCAGGATCCTGTACCATTAACTCATGTGCATACTCTCTGGCTTCTCTGGAGCATCCTTTATTAATGAGCTCATTAACGTGATGATAAATAGCATCAACATCCGGATCGACTAAAACGGAATCCGCAATGTCATCATTTATCATTCCACCTTGTTCCTGGCCGACACTCAATAATAACAGGAGAGATAGCTGAGATATTAAAACATCGGTCATGCCTGCACGAAGAAAACATTGCATCTGTTTTTTCCACGCGCCAGGCGAACCAGTGAGTAGTCCTTTCATTTTCAATGAAGAAAAAAGTTCCCAGCCAGGCTGGTCCATAGCCTGCATTTCGTCCTGAATATAATCCCACTCTTCAGGCGTTAACAGAACTGACTCGCCCCACAGATTCATCAGGGTGATATCGTTAGCAGGACGTACAGCGGGTAATAACCCCACCGGTAATAATGTGTCATTCTGCGCCGCATTATATATACCCGGTGAAGCACTCCAGAAAAGCCCTTCAGCGCAGGTCATAAACAGCGTCTTCAATGATTCCCACACACTTTCCTGGGCATCATCTTGTTTTTCAGGCGCACTGCAGTTAAATGCCAACTGTTTAAAGCTTAACGACATTGGCCATGCACTGCCCAACAGCTCCATGATGCGAATGATTTCGCCATTGTCGGTACGGATTAGCTTGCCGTTACTGGTTTTGAATAAATGAGATGCTTTTTCCGAATGGGTCTCTACCGGTATAAAACATCCAGCCCAGTGCAGATTTTTTAACTGGCTCAGGTTCGGCGTAACCGAAGGCGTGGTGATATGTTGGTGGCAAAGAAGGGTAAAACGCTCCTGACGCTGAACAGCATAATCAAGATACTGTTGCGCCATGGATCGACTGGCACCATTGCTGACGGCAGCGAGCATTTGCTCAATATCAGAGTTGTAATAACTCCCTGACTCGTACTGGGGCATCAGATCCCCAAGAAACTGCAAACCCATTGCTTCAGCCTGTAAACTGAATCCATCAATGTTACAGGCACCGTCGGTCGCGTATAGGTAGGCCAGTGTCAGGGTTGTATCATCCATGCTCTCGGCGGCGAGGACTTCGTTCTTCAACTCCCCGTCTTCCAGCGTAATTAGCATAAAACTCAACATGGCGCGGGCTGTTGCAAGGGGATCGCTTCCCTCTTCTGCACGCGCAAGATGAAAGCGTAGCGCCTCACCTAACGAAACGCGGGCCATGCCTCCCGGCAGTACTGACCACTTTATCGTGATAACGCCGTTGGAAGATAAATGCGCCTTACTCCATTCGAGCAATGCTTCCCGCTCGACTTTTCCAAGAAATGAAAATTTCTGATGAATGATAATGTAATCAAACTCGCCGGGATCGGCCGCGAGGAGATCGCCTAATCCCGCAGCAAACAATTCGACGTTAGCACATCCAAGCCCTGCGGCATGCTGCTGCCCCTGCAGAATATCCTGTTCATCCACATCGATACCGATAGCAATGCTCTCAGGATTGGCATAGGCATGCATAATGAGCCGGGATGCCGTACCACAGCCAACCTCCATAATTCGGGCGGTGGCAGGAAGTGGTGTCGCAAGATCATTAAGTGCTGCGGCAGCATGAATAGTCTCGGGTGTAACCCGATAGCTCGGATAGAGAGTCGTCACGTTTATTCCAGATCGTCGTTGTTCTAATGGCACAGTAAAGGTTTAGCGTTGATATTTTTGAATAAGTGACGCTTTTACATCCTTATAAGGCCCTACTGCACTCTCGACGACCCAGCAGAAAACATCAGGTCCATACTGGCTATCGAGTAATGAGGTACGTTCAGGTCGGGAGATCAACAGCTGATCCGTCGCCGCGAGCTTGTCCAGACTTGCAAAGAGTGCCACCTGCTCCAGACCTGGGACATAGTTACCGCTAACAAGGTTGGCATCGATAAAACTTGCAACCCGATCGAAGTATCGTTGAGCGACCCCACCGGGTTTTGCATAGATGAATCCAGCAAAAACCGCTTCCCAGAATGGTGAGGTTTCACTGTGTAATAACATCAGCGGCGTCTCTGACGCTTCCCAGCGTTGGCGCATCAATACGTTGGCGTTGATAGCCATAATCGGCGTACCGAATGTCAGCAATGCATGACGCAGGAAAATGATGCGTCGGGATGCATAGCTGATGGACATGGCATCATTACTCGCAATTTTTTCGTGGCTGGCAGAGATATGGAGTTCAGGCAGTTGCTCACAAAGCGACATTACGCTCTGCTTAACTTCATCATCACAGTTGAAGAGATGCAGATGCACATCAAGTCCGACACGGTTGGTTTCATAGACAGAGTAAATCAGCGGCACAGCATGTTCGAAATAATCAAACTTATCGCAGGCAACCAGCACCGTCGTTTTGGCAGTTGCTTTTTTTTCGACCCACTCTTCGTAAACAGCGTCCGTAATTACATACTCGCTGTTATTGAGTGGTCTGAAATCGATATAGGAATCTGGTATCCCCCCGAGCATATAAATGCCGCAGGTGATCATCAATAACGCCATCGGATCCTCGCCAATGAGAGAGGCATCCTCGGTCAGAGCTTGAATGACGACCATCGCCTGATTGAAGTCATTCTCCATCAGACAAATGAGCAACAGAATTTTAAGCACCGGCCCTGACTTGCTGACTAACGAAAGATTGTTGTTGATTAAAAAAAGTGCTGACGAGATTTCATTAACGCGGAAAAGGATCTGGATCGCGGCAACAAGATAGTTAACGTTATTATCGCCTTTTAATGCCGCGACAACGTAATCGATAATTTGGGCACCCGTTTCTGGCGACAGCTGTTGACGGTCTTCTGACTCCGTCTCGTCAAGCGCATGGTTTGCAAGAACGATCGCACACAGAAGGTGCTTTAAGGCCTGCTCTTTTTCTGGCTCCAGCCCGGTCTTCACATCCCGGATTTGAGGTTCCAGGCGTGCAAGGTTAGTGCTTTTAAAACTAAAGATCTCCGCCACGATATGCGCAGGCATAACATCTGTTTCCGGCAGCTCAATCATCCTGGTAAAAAGATTGCGGTAAAACTGACGCACTGCCCGGCTACGTGCAAATTCACTCATCGTAATAACTCATCGGTAAATGTCGTCAGACGACCTGAAAGGAGATTTTACGCAGAGTAGCACTGCACTATGAGGGCCTATGCCGGGAAAACACCGCTAATTGCGGTCTTATTTTGCACATAACGACATGGGCGGTTCTGGATAAATAACATAAAAAAAAGGCTGCTGTTTCCAGCAACCTTTTTTGAATTTATAGCGTCTATTAACGCAGCAGGGACAGCATAGCCTGTGGAACCTGGTTTGCCTGAGACAGCACGGAAGTACCAGCCTGCTGCAGGATCTGCGCGCGAGACATGTTGGAAACTTCGGTCGCGTAGTCAGCATCCTGGATACGGGACTGTGCAGCAGACAGGTTAGAGATAGAGTTGTTCAGGTTGTTGATGGTAGATTCGAAACGGTTCTGAATCGCACCCATGTTTGAACGAGCTGTATCAATTTTGCTGATTGCGTTGTCAGCTGCAGTGATGAACGCTTTAGCAGTTGAGTTGTTGGTGATAGTACCGGTCAGGCCAGAGTCGAGGCTGGTCGCTTTAGCGTCGATCAGAGCACCAGTAGTGATAGCGATGGTATCAGTTGCACCGGTACCTGCACCCACCTGGATGTTCAGGGAAGCAGTCAGGCTACCATCCAGCAGTTTTTTGCCGTTGAAGTTAGCTGCGCCAGCGATACGGTCGATTTCACCCAGACGCTGTGTGATTTCAGTGCTGACAGAAGCGTAGTCAGTAGTACCGTTGGTGTCGTTCGCAGCCTGAACAGCCAGCTCACGGATACGCTGTAAGTTGCTGTTGATTTCGTTCAGGTTACCTTCAGCAGTCTGAACCAGGGAGATACCGTCGTTGGCGTTACGCGCCGCCTGAGTCATCCCTTTAACCTGAGCGGTCATACGGTTAGCAATCGCCTGACCAGCTGCATCGTCTTTAGAGCTGTTGATACGCAGACCGGAGGACAGACGCTCGATAGCAGTGCCCAGGGAAGACTGAGATTTGTTCAGGTTGTTCTGAGTGGTCAGGGACAACAGGTTAGTATTGATAACGGCCATAATTTTAATTCCTTAAACAAAAATGGTTTCTAGGTCGGTGCCTAACACTCACGGCGTCTCTCACCGTCAACAAGGTTATCGACGCCCTGGCAACAGACTTTAGAAAATATCTAATAAAAAATTTAAATTATTGTTTTTTAATGTAATTTTTTTAATTTAATTTCTTAAAGTGCTTTGTCATTGCCTGAATCAACGGCAAAATACGCTAATAAGGGGGAGTTATTGCCCGATTTATTTTTTTCCTTATAGCGTAAACTTTTCGCTGTTTTGGCCGATAGAGGTCTGAAACAACCATTGGAAAGGAATTAATTATGGCGACTATTAGCAACCTTGGGGTGGGGATGCCGGGTTTATCAGACCTGTACGATAAATTACAGGCTGCGGAAGAGACGAAGCTCACGGCTATCGCTACACAGAAAACCAAGTATGACGCGCAGATCACCGGCTACGGCAAACTGCAAAGCGCCCTGACCAATCTGCAAACAGCTGCCGCTAAACTGGCCAAGACAGACACATGGAACTCAACGTCTGTTACCAGCACCAATACCGCCTTCGCCGCGACCACGTCTACGAATGCGAACGTTGGCGAATTCACGATTAACGTCAATAAAATTGCTAAGGGCCAGGTTCTCACTACCGCTCCCGGCACCATCGACAGCAATACCAAACAGCTGGGTGAAACCACCGGTGCAAATCGCACTATTACTATCACCCAGGCCGGCGCCGACAGCAAACCACTGACCGTGACGCTCGCCGACGGCGATACCTCCCTGAACGGGATTGCCAAAGCCATCAACGCGGCCAACGGCAACGTTACAGCCAGTATTGTCAAAGCGGATGACGGTGATTACCGTCTGATGCTGTCATCAAAAACCACCGGCACCGATTCGGATATGACCGTGACGGTCACTGGCGATGACACGCTGAACGCGGTTATCGGCAGCGCTGCGCTCAATGAGCAGGTTAAATCCCAGAATGCCGTCGTCAACGTTAACGGCATTGAAATTATCCGTCAGAGTAATACGGTGACCGACGCGCTGCCTGGGGTGACCTTAACCCTGAAAGCGCCGAGCACCGCTGATGAGACGCTGTCAGTCACGCGTTCCACCGACGATAACAAGAAAGCCGTTACCGATTGGGTTACCGCCTATAACGCCCTGCAATCGACCATTACGTCTCTGACCAAATATGAACCGCCTGCCACGGGTGCCACCGCACAGAACTCCAGCAATGGCGTGCTGATGGGTGACAGCACTATCAGAGGAGTACAGTCAGATCTGCGTGCTTTATTGACCAATGTGCAGACCGGCTCGTATGCGATCATGGCGCAGTTGGGTATCACTCAGGACCCGCTGAAAGGGGCTGACGGCACGTTCGGCAATCTTAAGATTGACGACAAGAAGTTAACCCAGGCGCTGACAGATAACCCGGCTGGCGTACAAGCCTATTTTGTTGGGGACGGTAAAACCACCGGTTTCGCCACCCAAATGAATAGCAAACTGACGGACATGCTGAGCACCTCCGTGGGTAAAGAAGGCGTTATTCAAAATGCGAAAGATGGCATTAACGCCACGCTGAAAACCATTGGCAAACGTTACGACGCGATGGAACTGTCCATTGAAGCCACAATGGCCCGGTATAAAAAGCAGTTCAGCGATTTAGATTCGCTGGTCACCAAATTCAACGGAACTGCTTCCTACCTGACCTCGCAGTTCAGTAACAATTAATAAAGGAACCGATATGTATAGCAATTCTGGTGTTCAGGCCTATCAGAAGGTAGGTCTTGAATCTGCCGTCTTGAGTGCCAGCCCACACCAGTTAGTTGTCATGCTGTTTGACGGTGCCCACAGCGCGCTGGTAAGAGCGCGCCTTTTCCTTGAGCAGGGGAATATTCCTGCTAAAGGAGAAGCCCTGTCTAAAGCCATCAACATCATTGACAATGGCTTAAAGGCTGGCCTGAACATGGAGGTCGAAAGTGACTTGCCGGAAAATCTCGCCGCGCTGTATGACTACATGGTTCGCCGTTTATTACACGCGAACTTACGTAATGATGCAGAGGCGATCGTCGAGGTTGAGGTTTTACTGAATAACATTGCGGACGCGTGGAAACAAATCGGCCCCAATGCTACCTCCATTTCAGGATAATTTTTGATGAACAACCCTAGCACTGCTCTTAACAACTGGCATGCCCTGCATGCCCTGAGTATTGCCATGCTGAAACTAGCTCATTCCGGTCAGTGGGATGAGCTGGTTGAAAAAGAGACGGAGTACGTTAAGTTAGTCGAAAGTATCGGACAGAACGCCATCTCGGCCTGTCCGCCAGCGCAAATTGAGCAGGCACGCTTTCTCCTCGAAAAGGTGCTGCAAAATGAAACTGAACTGAAAGCGTTGCTGACGGACAGAATGAGTGAACTGCGCCAGCTGATCACCCAGACCGGTAAACAGCAATCGGTCACGTCTACGTATGGCAAACTGTCAGGCAATATTCTTTATCCGGAAAATTTAACCCGCGACCTCCCGTTATGATTCTTATGTTCCATACTCCAGAGGTCAGCCGAAACGGCTTCTGGAGCACGGAAGATGAAAAACCCCACCCTTTTACAGTTTTTTCACTGGTATTACCCTGATGGCGGCCAACTCTGGCCGGAAGTAGCCGAGCGCGCCGACCTTTTAAACGATATCGGTATCAATATGGTCTGGCTGCCCCCGGCCTATAAAGGGGCGTCCGGTGGTTACTCCGTCGGGTACGACTGCTACGATCTCTTCGACCTCGGTGAGTTCGATCAAAAAGGCTCCATTCCCACTAAATACGGGGATAAAAACCAGCTGCTGGCCGCTATCGGGGCGTTAAAACGCAATGACATTGCGGTGCTGATGGACGTGGTGGTTAACCACAAGATGGGCGCCGATGAGAAAGAGGCGATCCGCGTCCAGCGGGTCAATGCGGACGATCGCAATCAGATCGACGACGAGATTATCGAATGTGAAGCCTGGACCCGCTACACCTTCCCGGTGCGGGCAGGCAAGTACTCGGAGTTCGTCTGGGACTACAAATGCTTTAGCGGCATCGATCATATCGAAAACCCCGATGAAGACGGCATCTTCAAGATCGTCAATGACTACACCGGCGATGGCTGGAACGACCAGGTCGATAACGAGATGGGGAACTTTGATTACCTGATGGGCGAAAACATCGATTTTCGTAACCGGGCGGTGACCGAAGAGATTAAATACTGGGCGCGCTGGGCAATGGAGCAGACCCAGTGCGACGGCTTCCGTCTGGATGCGGTGAAACATATTCCGGCATGGTTCTATAAAGAGTGGATCGAGCATGTGCAGGAGGTTGCGCCGAAACCGCTGTTTATCGTGGCGGAATACTGGTCGCCAGATGTCGGTAAACTGCAGCACTACATCGATCAGGTGGACGGGAAAACCATGCTGTTCGACGCCCCGCTGCACATGAAGTTTCACGAGGCTTCGCTGCAGGGACGTGATTACGACATGAGCCAGATCTTTACCGGCACCCTGGTAGAGGCCGATCCCTTCCACGCGGTGACGCTGGTGGCTAACCACGACACCCAGCCGTTACAGGCCCTGGAGGCTCCGGTCGAGGCCTGGTTTAAACCTCTGGCCTACGCGTTAATTTTGCTGCGTGAGAACGGAGTGCCGAGCGTCTTCTATCCCGATCTGTACGGGGCCAGCTATGACGACACCGGCGGTGACGGCGAGACGTACCATATCGAGATGCCGGTGATCGAGCAGCTCGACCAGCTGATCCTCGCCCGCCAGCGTTTTGCCCACGGCGTTCAGACCCTGTGGTTCGATCATCCGAACTGCATCGCCTTCAGCCGCAGCGGCACCGAGGAAGAGCCGGGCTGCGTGGTGGTGCTCTCTAACGGCGATGAGGGTGAAAAGACCATTACGCTGGGGGAGAACTACGGCAATAAAAACTGGAAAGATTTCCTCGGCAACCGCGAAGAGTGTGTAACGACCGACGAAACCGGCACCGGCGTGTTTACCTGCAACGGCGGCAGCGTCAGCGTGTGGGTACTGGAAGAGGTGTTGTAGAGGGTGGAAAGCCGGGCGGCGCTACGCTTGCCCGGCCTGCTAACCACTTACGGCAGCTTACTGCCGAGCGGATTTTTGCTGAGGTAAGTCGCACACTCGGTGGTCGGGCGATCCACGCGCTGCAGGATCATCCCGTCATACTCAATGGCGCTGCCTTCGCGATCCAGCGGATAGATATCAAGCTTACGGGTGACGTTATAAAAATCATCCGAACGCAGCATCATTTTCCCCGGTACCGCCACCACGCGCTGCCACTGACGGCAGTCCAGGGTGTCCCCTTCTTGCGTCACCACCAGCGTGGCGATCGCTTCCGGGCTGACCATTGCGCTTTGCGGCCCTTTCGACTGCCAGTACCCTGCCAGTTCAGCCGGGACGGGATGCTTAATCACGTCCTCGTATCGGTCCACCTGCACACAGCCGGTTAATGCCAGCAGCCCCGCCATCATTGCTATTTTTTTCATCATTGTTCCGTCTATGTCGAAAAAAAAGAGTGTGGCATTAAAGCGGTCGGGTCGCCAGCACCAGAAGGACTAAACCTGCATGGACATAACGTCCTGATACGCCTGCATCAGTTTATTACGCACCTGAATGCCCATCTGCATGGAGACTGACGCTTTTTGCAAATCGGTCATCACATCGTTCAGACCAATACCCGGCGCACCCATGGTGAACTTTTCGCCCTGCACGCGCGCGGCGGTTTGCGTGTCGCTGATCCGATCCAGCGCCGCATGCAGCTGGCCCGCGAAGCTGACGGTTGACTGCACGTCAGCCACGTTCTGATGACGGGCGGTCATTGCCGTTGCCTGCAACTGGCTAATGACGCTTTCAATCCCCTGTATTGCCATGACTTTCCCCTGATGGATTTTTACGCGCTCAAGAGTAGCAGCCTGTCAATGAGATAAAGGCGTTAAATAGCGTTAAAAAACCAGGTTATTTGACGCATAGAAAATCCTGAAACATCAAATAATGGCACAGCCATGATTATGGAATTTTTGTTGTGTTTGCCGACCCGGGAGTCTGTTTTGTTTCTCCACACGAATAATGAAATCCACGATGAGTCACGAGGTACGCTATGAGTGCGTCAGCAACATCCGCTCCTCAAACTAAATCTCTCGAATGGATGAGCCGCCTGCGCGCGAACCCTAAAGTGCCATTGATCGTGGCAGGTGCCGCCGCTATCGCTATCGTTGTCGCGATGGTTTTATGGGCCAAACAACCTGACTACCGCACGCTGTTCAGCAATCTCTCGGATCAGGATGGCGGCGCAATCGTCACCCAGTTAACCCAGATGAACGTCCCTTACCGCTTCTCGGATAATGGCGGCGCACTGGAAGTCCCTGCCGATAAAGTTCATGAGCTCCGCTTACGTCTTGCCCAGCAAGGTCTGCCGAAAGGCGGCGCAGTGGGCTTTGAACTGCTGGATCAGGAAAAATTCGGTATCAGCCAGTTCAGCGAGCAGGTTAACTACCAGCGCGCGCTGGAAGGCGAACTGGCCCGCACCATCGAAACCCTCGGTCCGCTGAAAAGCGCCCGCGTGCACCTGGCGATGCCAAAACCGACGCTGTTTGTCCGGGAACAGAAAGCGCCTTCCGCTTCCGTCACCGTCAATCTGCAGCCTGGCCGTGCGCTGGATGAAGGGCAGATTAGCGCCGTGGTGCATCTGGTCTCCAGCGCTGTAGCAGGTTTACCGCCGGGCAACGTGACCCTGGTGGATCAGATGGGTCGCCTGTTAACCAAATCCAACACCAGCGGTCGCGATCTGAATGACGCCCAGCTGAAATATGCCACCGACGTGGAAACCCGCCTGCAAACCCGCATCGAAGCCATTCTTGGCCCGATCGTCGGGACCAGCAACGTCCATGCCCAGGTCACCGCGCAGATTGATTTTGCCGATAAAGAGCAGACCGAAGAGCAGTATCGTCCGAACGGCGATGCCGCCCAGGCCGTGATGCGCTCGCGTCAGGTCAATGAAAACCTGCAGGTCGGCGGACCAAACCCTGGCGGTGTGCCGGGTGCGCTCTCTAACCAGCCTGCCCCGGCCAATACCGCACCGATTAACGCCCCGGCGCAGAATCAGCAGAATGGTCAGCAAGGCGCGCAGCAGCAGCAAACCACTGCCGCCGCCAACGCCGGTCCGCGCACCAGCAGCCGTAACGAAACCACTAACTACGAAGTCGACCGCACCATTCGCCATACCAAAATGAACACCGGTGAAGTGCAGCGTCTCTCCGTGGCGGTGGTCGTCAACTACAAAGCCCTGGCGGACGGTAAGCCCCTGCCGCTGACCGCCGAGCAGATGAAGCAGATCGAAAATCTGACCCGTGAAGCCATGGGTTATTCAGAGAAACGTGGCGATACCCTCAACGTCGTGAACTCGCTGTTCAGCGCCGTGGACGATACCAGCGGTGAACTGCCGTTCTGGAAAACCCAGTCGTTTATCGATCAGTTGATTGAAGCCGGTCGCTGGCTGCTGGTGGTGATTGTTGCCTGGCTGCTGTGGCGTAAAGCCGTACGTCCGCAGCTTGTCCGCCGCGCCGACGAGGCCAAAGCGTTGAAAGAGCAGTCCATGCTGCGCGAAGAGACGCAGGAAGCCGTGGAAGTGCGCCTCAGCAAAGACGAACAAATGCAGCAGCGCCGTGCTAACCAGCGCATGGGCGCTGAGGTGATGAGCCAGCGTATTCGCGAAATGTCAGACAACGATCCGCGCGTCGTGGCGCTGGTCATTCGCCAGTGGATGAGTACAGAAAATGAGTAACCTTACCGGAACGGATAAAAGCGTCATCCTGCTGATGACCATTGGCGAGGACCGGGCGGCAGAGGTGTTCAAACACCTCTCCCAGCGCGAAGTACAGGTTCTCAGTGCGGCGATGGCCAACGTGCGCCAGATCTCCAACAAGCAGCTGACCGACGTGCTGGCGGAGTTTGAGCAGGAAGCCGAACAGTTTGCGGCGCTCAACGTCAACGCTAACGAATACCTGCGTTCGGTGCTGGTCAAGGCGCTCGGAGAAGAGCGCGCCGCCAGCCTGCTGGAGGATATTCTCGAGACCCGCGATACCGCCAGCGGCATCGAAACGCTCAACTTTATGGAGCCGCAGACCGCCGCCGACCTTATTCGCGACGAGCATCCGCAGATCATCGCCACCATCCTGGTCCACCTCAAGCGTGGCCAGGCGGCAGATATTCTGGCGCTGTTCGACGAGCGTCTGCGTCACGATGTGATGCTGCGTATCGCCACCTTCGGCGGCGTCCAGCCGGCGGCGCTGGCGGAGCTGACCGAAGTGCTGAACGGCCTGCTCGACGGCCAGAATCTCAAGCGCAGCAAAATGGGCGGCGTGAGAACGGCGGCCGAAATTATCAACCTGATGAAAACGCAGCAGGAAGAGGCGGTCATTACCGCGGTACGCGAATTCGACGGCGAGCTGGCACAGAAGATCATCGACGAGATGTTCCTGTTCGAAAACCTGGTCGACGTGGACGACCGCAGTATCCAGCGCCTGCTGCAGGAAGTGGACTCCGAATCGCTGCTTATCGCCCTCAAAGGTGCCGAACAGCCGCTGCGCGAGAAGTTCCTGCGCAACATGTCCCAGCGTGCGGCGGATATCCTGCGCGACGACCTTGCCAACCGTGGCCCGGTGCGTCTGTCTCAGGTGGAAAACGAACAGAAAGCGATCCTCCTTATTGTGCGTCGTCTGGCCGAAACCGGCGAGATGGTAGTCGGCAGCGGCGAGGATACCTATGTCTGATGAACTGCCGTGGAAGATCTGGACCCCCGACGATCTCTCCCCTCCTCGCGCGGAATTTGTGCCTGCGTCCATCGCACCTGCCGAGGCAGGTGAGGATAACGACGAGCCTGAGCTGAGCGAAGAGGAGCAGCGTGCCCAGCAGCTGGCGCAGATCCAGATGCAGGCCCACGATCAGGGCTACACGGCCGGCATGAACGAAGGCCGGCAGAAAGGCCAGGAGCAAGGTTATCAGGAAGGGCTGGCCCAGGGGCTGGCACAAGGTCTGGAGCAGGCGCGTGCCCAGCAGGCGCCAATCCATGCCCGGATGCAGCAGCTGGTCAGCGAGTTCCAGAACACCCTGGACGCGCTGGACAGCGTTATCGCCTCGCGCCTGATGCAGATGGCGCTGGAAGCCGCCCGTCAGGTGATCGGCCATACCCCGCCGGTGGATAACTCCTCGCTGATCAAACAGATCCAGGGTCTGCTGCAGCAGGAGCCGCTGTTCAGCGGCAAACCGCAGCTGCGCGTCCACCCGGACGATCTGCAGCGGGTGGAAGAGATGCTCGGCGCGACCCTGAGCCTGCACGGCTGGCGTCTGCGTGGCGATCCGACCCTACATCACGGCGGCTGTAAAGTCTCTGCCGATGAAGGCGATCTGGATGCCAGCGTGGCCACCCGCTGGCAGGAACTGTGCCGCCTGGCGGCACCGGGAGTCATCTGATGACCGCACGCCTGACCCGCTGGCTCAACACCCTCGACAATTTTGAAACCAAAATGGCGCAACTGCCCGCGGTTCGCCGTTATGGCCGCTTAACCCGCGCCACCGGTCTGGTGCTGGAGGCGACCGGCCTGCAGCTGCCGCTGGGGGCCACCTGCATTATCGAACGCCAGGACGGGAACGAGATCCGCGAAGTCGAGAGCGAAGTGGTTGGCTTTAACGGCCAGCGTCTGTTCCTGATGCCGCTGGAAGAGGTCGAAGGCGTCCTGCCCGGCGCGCGCGTGTATGCCAAAAATTTATCCGGCGACGGACTGCACAGCGGCAAGCAGTTGCCGCTCGGCCCGGCGCTGCTCGGACGCGTGCTGGACGGTGCCGGTAAACCGCTGGATGGCCTGCCCTCCCCCGACACCACCGAAACCGGGGCGCTGATCACTCAACCGTTTAACCCGTTACAACGTACCCCGATCGAGCACGTGCTGGATACCGGCGTACGCCCGATCAACGCCCTGCTGACAGTCGGTCGCGGCCAGCGTATGGGGCTGTTTGCCGGCTCCGGCGTCGGCAAATCGGTGCTGCTCGGGATGATGGCCCGCTACACCCAGGCCGACGTCATCGTGGTGGGGCTGATTGGCGAGCGTGGCCGTGAAGTTAAAGATTTTATCGAGAACATTTTGGGCGCCGAAGGGCGCGCCCGGTCGGTAGTGATTGCCGCCCCGGCGGACGTCTCTCCCCTGCTGCGTATGCAGGGTGCGGCCTATGCCACGCGCATCGCTGAGGATTTCCGCGATCGCGGCCAGCACGTGCTGCTGATTATGGACTCCCTGACCCGTTACGCGATGGCCCAGCGTGAAATCGCTCTGGCGATCGGTGAGCCTCCGGCAACCAAAGGCTATCCGCCTTCGGTCTTCGCCAAATTACCGGCGCTGGTGGAACGCGCCGGTAACGGCATCAGCGGCGGCGGGTCGATCACCGCGTTTTATACGGTGCTGACCGAAGGCGATGACCAGCAGGACCCGATTGCCGACTCGGCACGTGCGATCCTCGACGGTCATATTGTCCTGTCGCGCCGTCTGGCCGAAGCGGGCCACTATCCGGCCATTGATATCGAAGCCTCGATCAGCCGTGCGATGACGTCCCTGATTACCGAGAAGCATTACGCCCGGGTGCGTAACTTCAAGCAGCTACTCTCCAGTTTCCAGCGCAACCGCGATCTGGTCAGCGTCGGGGCCTATGCCAAAGGCAGCGACCCGATGCTCGACAAGGCGATCGCCCTGTGGCCGCATCTGGAGGCTTATCTGCAGCAGGGTATTTTTGAGAAAGCCGACTGGGAAAGCTCGATCCAGGCTCTGGAAATGATTTTCCCGCAGGTGTAACCGAGTAGAGGGCGAATGTCATGGCACAACACGGCGCATTATCCACGCTGAAAGATCTGGCCGAAAAAGACGTTGATACTGCCGCGCAGCAGCTTGGCGCAATGCGCCGCGGGTATCAGCAGGCGGAAGAGCAGCTGAAGATGTTGATTGACTACCAGCATGAGTATCGCACCAACCTCAACACGGATATGGCCCAGGGCATCGGCAGCCAGCGCTGGATCAACTATCAACAGTTCATCCAGACCCTGGAGAAAGCCATAGATCAGCATCGCCAGCAGGTGCTTCAGTGGACCGAGAAGGTTGACCGGGCCCTGAACTTCTGGCGAGAGAAGAAACAGCGTTTACAGGCCTGGCAAACCTTGCAGGATCGGCAGGTTGCCGCAGCAACCCTGGCGGAAAGCCGTCTCGATCAGAAAAAAATGGATGAATTTGCCCAGCGAGCAACAATGAGGAGACCGGAATGATCACCCTTCAACAACTGCTTTCGAGCGACACCGACCTTGCGGCGGGCGTTCGGGGCGGAAAAGCGGCCGACGGCGCGCAGGACTTTCTTTCCCTGCTGGCGGGCGCGTTAACCGATGCCAAAGGCCAGGGCAACGAGGTCGGTCTCACGCTGAACGATCTGCAGACCGCTGGCGGTAAGCGGGCCGTCGTGGATCTGAAAGCCGACGCCAGCGATATTGATGCCGACACCGACGCCGGGAAACTGGCCGATCTGCTGGCGCATCAGGATCTCATCGTCGCCGACGAGAGTGTCACCCAGCCGGGCCTGACCTCCGGCCTGCTGCCCGCAGCCAAAGGCGAGGTGCTGAAAAGCCTGACCCAGGCGGCGAAAGAAGCCGACAGCAAAACCGAACTCAGCGATGAAGAGCTGGCGGGATTAAGCGCCCTGATGGCGATGCTGCCCCACCAGCAGACCGCTACTGCCGCACCACCTCAGCCGGTGAGCACCGGGGGCCTGAACGTTAAGGCCTCTGTAACCAGCGATCGTGGCCGTCAGCCTGCGCTGGATACTGACGCCCTGCGCACCGCCAAAGCCGTAGCCCAGGATAAAGAGGCGGCGCTCGCCTCCAACACCCAACTGACGCCAGCCGTTGCCGCCGCGACGACAAAGCAGGCGGCAGAGAGCACCCCGTCCCCGACCGGGCCGACCATCACCATGGGGCCGATTGTCAGCACCCCGGCCTCAGTGCAGCCGACCTTTGCCGCCGCGCCGGTGGTCAGCGCCCAGTTGGGCAGCAACGAATGGCAGCAGACCATCAGCCAGCACATCACCCTCTTCACTCGTCAGGGCCAGCAGAGCGCCGAGCTGCGTCTGCACCCGGAAGATCTGGGTCAGGTACAGATTACGCTTAAGCTGGATGATAACCAGGCGCAGCTGCAGATGGTCTCAGGCCATAGCCACGTCCGTGCGGCGCTGGAAGCGGCCCTGCCGGTGCTGCGTACCCAGCTGGCGGAAAACGGTATTGAACTGACGCAAAGCAGCATTAGCAGTGAAAACTTTAACGGCCAGCAGCAGGCTTCTTCCCAGCATCAGCAGCAGACTTCCCGTTCCGGCAATGCAAGCACATTCGATGAAGAGAGCGATGAGCTGCTGGCAGTACCTGCCTCCCTGCAGTCCGCGGCACGTGGAAACAACGCTGTCGATATCTTCGCCTAAACCTAAACGTCAGAGGTAGCGTGATTATCTCCGTCTTTTCGGCCCTTTGACGGCGAGCGGACACGGGATAATCACCTCATTAGCAGTCCCGAAACAGGAAGCACGAATCAGATGACTGACTCCGCCATCACCAAGAAAAGTAAGCGTTCCATCTGGATCCCGCTTCTGGTGTTAATTACGCTCGCTGCCTGCGCGACCGCAGGTTACAGCTACTGGCGCATGAATAAAGCACCGTCAGCCGCAGCCAAAGCAGAGCCACCGCCACCCGCGGCCCCGGTCTTTTTCGCGCTGGATACCTTTACCGTTAACCTGGGCGATGCCGAGCACGTGTTTTACGTGGGCATTACGCTGCGTCTGAAAGACGATGCCACCCGCACCCGTCTGAGCGAATACCTGCCGGAAGTGCGCAGCCGTCTGCTGCTGCTGTTCTCGCGTCAGGATCCCACACAGTTGTCTACCGATGAAGGTAAACAAAAACTGGTGGCGGACATTAAGCAAACGCTGGCTGCGCCTCTGGTAAGCGGTCAACCTAAGCAGGAAGTCACTGACGTTCTGTATACAGCTTTCATTCTGCGGTAACGACATGGGCGACAGTATTCTTTCTCAGGCGGAAATCGATGCGCTGCTCAACGGCGACAGCGATAAAACCGACGATCCAAAACCGGGCAAACCGGGCGAAAGTGACATTCGTCCCTACGATCCTAATACCCAGCGTCGCGTGGTGCGCGAGCGTCTGCAGGCGCTGGAGATCATCAACGAACGTTTTGCCCGTCAGTTCCGTATGGGGCTGTTTAACCTGCTGCGTCGTAGCCCGGATATCACCGTCGGCGCGATCCGCATTCAGCCCTATCATGAGTTCGCCCGTAACCTGCCGGTGCCGACGAACCTCAACCTGATCCATCTGAAACCGCTGCGCGGCACGGGCCTGTTCGTCTTCTCGCCAAGCCTGGTGTTTATCGCCGTGGATAACCTGTTCGGCGGCGACGGACGTTTCCCGACTAAAGTGGAAGGCCGCGAGTTCACCCATACCGAACAGCGCGTCATCAACCGCATGCTGAAGCTGGCCCTTGAAGGCTACAGCGACGCGTGGAAAGCGATCCACCCGCTGGAAGTGGAGTATGTCCGTTCCGAGATGCAGGTGAAGTTCACCAACATCACCACCTCGCCAAACGACATCGTGGTGAACACCCCGTTCCACGTGGAGATCGGCAACCTGACCGGTGAGTTCAACATCTGTCTGCCGTTCAGCATGATTGAACCGCTGCGCGAAGTGCTGGTGAATCCGCCGCTGGAAAACTCCCGTCACGAAGACCAGAACTGGCGCGAAAACCTGGTGCGCCAGGTTCAGCACTCCCAGCTGGAGCTGGTGGCGAACTTTGCCGACGTCCCGCTGCGGTTGTCGCAGATCTTAAAATTAAAACCCGGTGATGTGCTGCCGATCGACAAACCCGATCGCATCATCGCCCATGTGGATGGCGTACCCGTGCTGACCAGCCAGTATGGCACCGTGAACAATCAATACGCGTTACGCGTTGAGCACCTGATTAACCCGATTTTGAATTCTCTGAATGAGGAACAGCCCAAATGAGTGATATGAACAATCCGTCCGATGACAACAACGGAGCACTGGACGATCTGTGGGCTGAGGCATTAAACGAACAACAAGCACCGGCCAGCAAAAGCGTGGCCGATGCGGTGTTCCAGCAGCTGGGCGGCGGTGACGTCAGCGGCACGCTGCAGGATATCGATCTGATTATGGATATCCCGGTCAAGCTGACCGTGGAGCTGGGCCGTACCCGGATGACCATCAAAGAGCTGCTGCGCCTGACCCAGGGTTCCGTGGTGGCGCTGGACGGTCTGGCCGGTGAGCCGCTGGATATTCTGATCAACGGCTACCTGATTGCCCAGGGTGAAGTGGTGGTTGTCGCCGATAAGTACGGCGTGCGTATCACCGACATTATCACCCCGTCTGAACGTATGCGTCGTCTGAGCCGTTAATGATGAAAACCCAGGCCATCGTCTCTCAACCCTCTGCAGTGACCGGTTCGCCGCTGCTGCAGGTCAGCGGTGCGCTGCTGGGTATTATTGCCTTTATTTTGATTGTCGCCTGGCTGGCAAAACGCGTTGGCCTGGCGGGTAAGACCGCCGGCGCGCGCGGGCTAAAGCTTGCGGCCAGCACCTCGCTGGGGCCACGCGAGCGCGTGGTGATTATCGAGGTGGAAGATGCCCGGTTGGTGCTGGGTGTCACCGCCTCGCAAATTAACATCCTGCATACCTTACCGCCTGCGCCGGTCTCTGAAGAGACAGGCAAAGAAGTTCCGCCCGATTTCCAGGCCATGATGAAGAGTTTGCTTAAGCGTTCCGGGAGATCGTGATGCGCCGTGTTTTATCCCTTGCGCTTGCAGGCCTTGGCCTGTTTGCTCCCGCCGTGTACGCTCAGTTGCCAGGCATAATCTCCACGCCGATGGCCGGGGGTGGCCAGAGCTGGACCCTGTCGGTTCAGACGCTGGTGTTTATCACCTCGCTGACCTTTATCCCGGCAATCTTGCTGATGATGACCAGCTTCACCCGCATCATCATCGTCTTCGGTCTGCTGCGAAATGCGCTGGGTACCCCTTCGGCGCCGCCGAACCAGGTTCTGCTCGGTCTGTCCCTGTTTTTGACCTTCTTCATTATGTCGCCGGTGATCGACAAGATTTACGTCGATGCCTATCAGCCGTTCAGCGAAGACAAGATCTCGATGCAGGAGGCGATGGAGAAAGGGGCACAGCCGCTGCGCGAATTTATGCTGCGTCAGACCCGTGAAGCCGACCTGGCGCTGTTTGCCCGTCTGGCCAACGCCGGGCCGATCCAGGGGCCGGAAGCGGTGCCGATGCGCATTCTGCTGCCCGCCTACGTCACCAGCGAGCTGAAAACCGCCTTCCAGATTGGGTTTACGATCTTCATTCCGTTTTTGATTATCGACCTGGTGATCGCCAGCGTGCTGATGGCGTTGGGGATGATGATGGTGCCGCCGGCAACCATTGCCCTGCCCTTCAAGCTGATGCTGTTTGTGCTGGTGGATGGCTGGCAGCTGCTGGTCGGCTCGCTGGCGCAAAGTTTCTACAGTTAAGGAGCGCGCAATGACGCCAGAATCGGTCATGATGATGGGCACGGAAGCGATGAAAGTCGCCATCTCCGTTGCCGCTCCCCTGCTGCTGGTGGCCCTGGTCACCGGTCTGATTATCAGTATCCTGCAGGCCGCCACCCAGATTAACGAAATGACCCTGTCATTTATCCCAAAAATTATCGCCGTGTTCGTGGCGATGATTATTGCCGGGCCGTGGATGCTGAACCTGCTGCTGGATTACATGCGTAATCTGTTTACCAACCTGCCGTACATCATCGGTTAAGCCCGGGCATGATCCACTTCACCAGCGATCAATGGCTTGAGTGGCTCGGCCTCTACTTCTGGCCCCTGCTGCGCATTCTGGCCCTGATCTCCACCGCGCCGATCCTCAGTGAGCGGTCGATCCCCAAGCGGGTGAAAATCGGCCTCGGTATTCTTATCACTATTATCGTTGCCCCGACGCTGCCGCCGGTGAACGTGCCGATATTTTCGGGTCCGGCCCTGTGGGTTGGGTTACAGCAGATCCTGATTGGTGTGGCGATCGGTTTTACGATGCAGTTTGCCTTTGCCGCGGTGCGTATGGCCGGGGAGCTGATTGGTTTACAGATGGGTCTGTCGTTCGCCACCTTCTTCGACCCGGGCAGCCGACTCAACATGCCGATCATCGCCCGTATTATCGACCTGCTGGCGATGCTGCTGTTTCTGGCCTTTGATGGTCATCTGTGGCTGATTTCAATGCTGGTGGATACCTTCCACACGCTGCCGATTGGCGGTGAAGCGGTGAACAGTAACGCCTTTATGGCCCTGACCCGTGCCGCCGGGCTGATCTTCCTTAACGGCCTGATGCTGGCGCTGCCACTGATTACCCTGCTGCTGATCCTCAACCTGTCGCTGGGTTTACTGAACCGTATGGCACCGCAGCTCTCGGTGTTTGTCATTGGTTTCCCGATCACCCTGACCGTCGGCATGGTGCTTATTTCTCTGTTAATGCCCCTTATTGCCCCTTTCTGCGAACGCTTATTCAGTGACGTATTTAATCTGCTGAGCAATATCGTGAGTGAACTTTCAGCGAAATAATAACCCCTGGGTTTTATATTGTTTCTTTGAGGATAATCCTAAAGTCAAAGATAAGGAACATCTACCAGCGTATATCTGGTGCGGCCTGAATGTTTTTATCCTCCTCACATTATTCAACATTTACTTTACTTTAAGAAGTTTCCTGGCAAATTATACGTAACTTTACGGGATAGTGAGTTCGCCTGAAAGTCCTTGTAATGCTCACAGGTAATTATGTTATTCCATCCCGTATGGCGGTTATAGAGCTCTCAGGCCGATGGTAAATTATCGTTATGCATTGAGTGAGGGTATACCATGTCAACGATCATTATGGATTTATGCAGTTACACCCGGCTAGGGTTAACCGGGTATTTGGCCAGCAGAGGGGTAAAGAAAAAAGACATCAACGACGTTCATAACGTTGACGAACTTGCCGCCGCATGTGAGGCCTTGACGCCTGGTGTGGTGTTTATTAATGAGGACTGTTTCATTCACGATCCTGGCAACAGTCAGCAAATAAAGCAGATCATTAATCAGCATCCCGGCACTCTGTTTATTGTATTTATGGCAATTGCCAATCTTCATTTCGACGAATATTTGCGGGTACGTCAGAATCTTCTGATTAGCTCTAAATCCATTAAGCCGGAGTCACTGGATGACCTGGTGGGGGATTATTTAAGCAAAGAGATAAAGAATGTAGCAGAATTTAATTTTCCGACTTTATCATTAAGCCGGACTGAATCAAGTATGCTGCGAATGTGGATGGCCGGACAGGGAACGATTCAAATATCCGATCAGATGAATATCAAGGCCAAGACGGTTTCGTCACATAAAGGAAATATTAAAAGGAAGATAAAAACGCATAATAAGCAAGTGATCTATCATGTTGTGCGTCTGACAGATAATGTGACCAACGGAATTTACGTTAACCTGCGTTAATCGCCCTCCCCTTTTTTATTGCTCCCCGATCTCTGGCTATGCCAGAGATTTTTCCTGTGCGCTATTTGGGTCGGGCCAGCCCGGGTATGAACCGGAAACATGGGTAACACTTTAGACCGGATACATGGGTAACAGTTATAACTGGCATAGAAGAGGAGACTCGCTATGCCCTGGACTGAGACCCGACCCATGCAACGCCTTGATTTTATCCGTGCCTGCCACGCAGGCACGGACTCCTTTTCCGCCCTCTGTCGGCTCTTCGGCATCAGCCGCAAGACCGGCTATAAATGGCTTCAACGCTTCGACCCGGATGACCTCTCATCCCTCTCTGACCACTCCCGTGCCCCGCACTCGCACTCCCGGTCCGTTCCGGATGGTATCGCGGCTTACCTGACGGCCCTGCGGCAAAAGCACCCTGACTGGGGGCCCAAAAAACTGCGGATGTGGTGCCTCAATCATCATGTCGGTTTTACCGTGCCTGCCGCCAGTACCATCGGCGATATCCTTAAACGGGAGGGCCTGGTTCCGGATAAAAAGCGAAAACGCCGGACGCCGGGCAACCGCCAGCCCCTGACCACCATCAGTGAGAACAATCAGGTCTGGAGCGCGGACTTTAAGGGCAGGTTCAGGCTGCTGAGCAGGGAATACTGCCACCCCTTCACCCTGACCGATAACCACAGCCGGTATCTGCTGAGCTGCCGGGGAACGGACCGGGAGAGCGAGCCCTTCGTCAGACAGTGCCTGACTGATGCGTTCCTGGAGTACGGGCTCCCGGAGGTGCTCAGAACCGACAACGGTCAGCCCTTCGCGGGGACAGGTATCGCCGGGTTAAGCCGTCTTGCGGTCTGGCTGATAAAGCTGGGCGTCAGGCCGGAACGTATCCGGCTGGGTCATCCGGAGGAAAACGGGCGGCACGAACGCATGCACCGTTCCCTGAAAAGCGCGCTGAAACATGGCAATACCTTCATGACGATGGAGGAGCAGCAGGTCTGGTTCAGCCATTACCGGAAGGAATTTAATCATGAAAGGCCCCATGAAGCGCTGAACGGGGCAACACCCGGAACCGTCTGGACACCCTCCGGACGGCGCTGGGATGGCAGGGTTCCGGAGTTCACCTATCCGGCAGGAGCCCGGCTGCATAAGGTGATGTCGAAAGGGGCACTTTATATGGGAAAAATGGTGTTCCTGAGTGAAGCGTTGATCGGGGAGTTCGTCATGCTGGAAGAGCAGGATGATGGCCTTGAGGCCATCATCTTCAATGGAATAACGCTTGCGTACTATGACCGGAAAACCCAGAGTGTGATCCGGATAGACTAGAAAAGTGTTACCTGTGTTCCCGGTCTGATGTGCCACCTGTGTATCCGGTCATACACCGCGCTACCCGACACACGCGTTACTCCTGGCTTTCGACGAAAATGCCGTCAGGGTGACCCGTCTCGTTAAAGAACCAGATCCCGAGCGGGTAATCTTCCAGCGAGACCAGGTACATCGTGCCTTCATTAAACTGCTCAACCGCCAGTACCACACCCGGGCGGCGCGGCCCACCATCCGTTTTGACTGTCACCCGATCGTTAACCTGCATAAAATCCTCCTCTGGTTTTGAGCCAGTGTAGAACAAAACGTGAAAACTGGCAGCGTGTTGCCGCGTGAATGACGTTTTTATCGACGGTCTATACTTACAGGTGGACAGCCTGTAATGAGGAGTGAGTGATGAAGACCGTCAAAGAGTACAGCGAAACGGCAAAACGGGAAGTGAATGTTGACGTCGATGCCCTGCTCGCCGCAATCAATGAGATTAGCGAGAGTGAGGTAAAACGCATCGAGGATGACCCCGCACGGGTAAGAGTGAATGACCGGGATTACCACACCTGGCGCGAGCTGGCTGAGGCCTTCGAGCTCGATATCCATGATTTTAGCGTGACGGAAGTGAATCGCTGAGGCGAAAAAAATCCCGGTCATGGGGTGACCGGGATGAAACTTGCTTATGCAAGAAGCACTTGTAAATTCGTTACACCAGGAAATCTGATGTGGGGTAGACATTATCTGCAAAAATTTTGCAAGACAAGGATATATTTTTCACATTTATAGTTACCTCGCGAAATTAAATTTTTAGATATGATTGCCAATGGGCCTGGGACGCGGCCTCAACGGGATCGGTTCCATAAGTGGAACTATTGCCATGCCAATTTTTTAAGAAAATTCCTATAAACGACTGTTATAGGTTACGGGAGATGCTATGCCTTCACTTGAGGACCCGCTGCTCATCTATAGCGATCTGGATGGCACGCTGCTGGACATTCACACCTACGACTGGCAACCCGCCGCTGGCTGGCTGGAGACCTTACAGGACCATCAAATCCCGATCGTTCTCTGTAGCAGCAAAACCGCGGCGGAGATGCAGGCGATCCAGCGCGATCTCGGCCTGGACGGTCTGCCCTTTATTGCGGAGAACGGCGCGGTGATCCAGCTGGATGTGCGCTGGAACGATCATCCTGACGCCCCACGGCTGATCAGCGGGGTTCCCCATGCCGATATTGTCCAGGTGATTAACCAGCTGCGTACCGACGCGGGGTACAAGTTCACCACCTTCGATGAGGTGGACGAGCGGGTGATTAGCGAGTGGACAGGCCTCAGTCGCGAAAGAGCGGCCCTGGCGCGGCTGCACGAAGCCTCGGTTACGCTGATCTGGCGTGACAGCGACGAGGAAATGGCGGCGTTTGAAACGGCCCTGGAGGCGCTGGGGCTGAAATTTGTTCAGGGCGCGCGCTTCTGGCATATCCTTGACGCCCGGGGCGGCAAAGACCAGGCCATCAGTTGGCTCAATGAGCAGTACCTGCAGCGCGACGGCATGCTGCCCACCACCTTAGGGCTGGGGGACGGGCCAAACGACGCGCCGCTGCTGGACAGCGTGGACCTGGCGGTGGTGATCAAAGGTATTAACCGCCAGGGCATACAGCTGAAAAACGATGACCCGCAGCGGGTTTACCATACCCAACAGCCAGGTCCTGCGGGCTGGCGTGAAGGGCTGGATCACTTCTTCTCTTCCTGACCAACGACCTGATTGCGTCCTCGCTGCTTCGCCTGATAGAGACGGGCGTCAGCGATGGACTGCAGCTGTTCAAAGTCGTAATTACCGTTTTCCCGGGCGCTGCTGACGCCGATCGACACGCTGATGCGTGCCGTCTGGCTCTTTTTCACCAGAATTTCGCGGCCGTTAATACGCGCCCGTATCCGCTCGGCAATCTGCATCGCCTCCTCAGGCCCGGCTCCTGGCAGGACCACGCAAAACTCTTCCCCGCCCACGCGCCCGGCGACATCGGCCTCCCGTATCGTGCTGGTGATTAACCTGGCCGCATGGGTCAGTACCTTATCGCCCGCCTGGTGGCCGTATCTGTCGTTGATGTTTTTAAAATGGTCGAGATCCATCTGCATTACCGAGAAAGGCTGCTGCTGTTGCTCGCATCGCTTCGCCAGCGCTTTTGCCCGCTCAAACAGCGCGCCGCGGTTGTTGATCCGCGTGAGGGGATCGTGCCAGGCCTGCCACTGGAGCGAGTGTTGCAGCCGGTACATGTTGCTGACCATCCGGCGGATGACGAACCACGAGACCACCAGCATCCCGGTGAACAGCAGCCAGAGCAGCGTCAGGGCAATGGTAATGCTGCCAAAATCGCCTTGCGCCCCTTCCCTGAAGGTGTGGATGCGCAGCAGGACCCCGTCAAAGTGGTCCAGATGCTGCCAGTTAACGTACCGACTCCCCAGCCGGATCTCCCCTTCGGTATCCTTCTCCATCGCGCTGGCAATCTGCGCGCGTTCGCGCTCATCAAACTGGCTGGCGTTTCGGGCGACGCTCTCCGACGTGGCGAGCAGCGTAAAGCTGTTGTCGTAGAGCTGGAACTCCCCTTCCCCATTACCATCTACCGCATCCTGCAGCAGCTTCTTGATCCCCTGCAGGGTAAAATCAATCGCCAGCACGCCGTACCAGTAACGCTGATAGTCGACCGGGACGCTGACCGTAACGATGCGATCGCGTTCAGCCGCCTGCGTAAACCAGCGCACGCTGCGGGCGCGATTATCGCGCTCCGATTGCCGGGTGAACCACGGGGTGATCGCCAGCTGATAGTAACGGGTGGTTATGTCCCGCTCCCCATTGTTGGGCTCGGTCGAGATGTAAAACCCCGCCCGGGAGACGTAAACGATGCGCTTTGCGTGCGCAGGAGGGGCATTAATACGCAGCAAATAGCCCATTTCGAAGGCGGCACTCATCTCCTGTTCGAGCCGTTCGTCGTCGCGTATCAGGCTGTTGGTCTGCTCGACAAAGGCATCGGAAACGCCATTCAAGGGTAAGGTGCGCCGCTCGTCGAAGGTGAGTTGCCAGAAAGATTTTGTCCGCAGGTCGCTAACGCGGGAGACGGTATCATGCAACACCGTAGAGGCCAGCGGGGTTTCAAGGGCATCCTGCATGCCGTTGCGAAAGAAGAGCAGTTTTTCCACGCTGAACTGCAGCTGGCGATCCAGCGAGTTAACCACGTTCTCAAGATGCGTGTGCTGCGTAGCGGCATAGGCGTCTTCAAGCACCACAGCCTCGCGCCAGGTCAGCAGCGTGGAGAAGATGAGGACGGTAATGAAGCAGATATTGACAACCCGGCCCGGATGAAAACGATGAGGTGCCGCAAAAACCTCTTTTCTTACAATATCGTCGGGCTGCACACACACTCCCTGAAAGCCACCTACGCCATCCGCATGTGCGGGGACGGTAATATTACTGTCTGTTAGCGATTATAGCGCACAAAAACGCCCGGCATTGCCGGGCGTAGCGTGACTCAAGCCTTGTCCTGTCGCCGGATGCCGTCACCATGCTGAAGCTCATCTTCACGAAATGCTTCCTGCTTGATGCCGTAACCGTCGTACCAGCGACACTCCACCATTCCGCTTGCATAGCCGGTAACGACCATTCGTGGACCGCCGTTTTTTGGCTTAACTTCATCGCTGACCAGAAAGACCATAACCGCCTCCTTTATCAGTGTGAAACTGTATCAATTTAGTCGACAAATAACAGTTATGCCTGGTATAGCCACAAGCTATTAATGTGAACTACCTCGCATTTTTCCGACGAGTTTTACTATAGCGACCACGATAAGGCCAATGATTAACCCGATCACCAGATTCAGTAAGGTAGGTAAAACGGTTGCAATAACAGTAGCTTGTCCTTCGGCAAAGTGTTCAATGGCATGATGCAGCGGCGCGATGCCATGCACCACGATCCCGCCGCCGACCAGGAACATGGCCAGGGTACCAATCACCGACAGGGACTTCATCAGCCAGGGGGCAATCACCAGCAGGGCTTTACCGATCATCTTCGCCAGGGCGCTGGTTTTATCACTCAGCCAGTAGCCGACGTCGTCGAGTTTAACGATGACTCCCACCAGGCCGTAGACCCCGATCGTGACCACAATGGCAATCCCGGACAGCACCAGCACCTGGTTCAGCAGCGGCGCATCCGCCACAATTCCCAGGGTGATAGCCACAATTTCAGCCGACAGGATAAAGTCGGTGCGGACCGCGCCCTTTATCTTATCTTTCTCAAAGGTGACGGGATCCTGCGAGGCCAGCGCTTCCAGACGCTGTTGCCGCGCCTCCGGGCTCTCCTTCCCTTTATTTTTACGTGATTCGAGCGAATGCAATATTTTCTCTGCCCCTTCAAAGCAGAGAAACGCCCCGCCTACCATCAACAGCGGCGTGATGGCCCAGGGGATAAAGGCGCTGATCAGCAACGCCAGCGGCACGAGGATCACTTTATTGAGCAATGACCCCTTCGCCACGGCCCAGACCACCGGCAACTCCCGATTGGCGCGTACGCCCGAGACCTGCTGGGCATTGAGGGAGAGATCGTCTCCCAGCACGCCCGCGGTCTTCTTGGCCGCCAGTTTTCCCATCAGCGAAATATCGTCCAGCAAGGTGGCAATATCATCCAGCAGTGTTAATAAGCTACTTCCCGCCAAAATTACGTTCCTTCTTTTTTGTTAATAACCTGAACAGTATGGAGTAAAACCCGCAACCCCGAAACTTTCCCGTTTAAGTCAACAAATAATTCAGAATCACCACAATTAAAGAACTCGCCAGCGTGATAGTTTTCACGTTAACTCTATGCGACCAAATTATTGCATTGTGAGGGAGTATGCGTTTCAGGCAAGTCTTACCATTAGCGGGCGCGCTGTTTGCGCTCTATATCATCTGGGGGTCCACCTACTTCGTGATCCGCATCGGCGTGGAGAGCTGGCCGCCTCTGATGATGGCGGGCGTGCGCTTCCTCTCTGCGGGTGTCCTGCTGCTGGCGTTTTTATTCCTGCGCGGTCACAGGTTGCCGCCGCTGCGCCCGCTGCTCAACGCCGCCCTGATCGGCGTCCTGCTGCTGGCGGTCGGAAATGGCTTTGTCACCGTGGCGGAACACCAGAATGTTCCTTCGGGGATCGCGGCGGTGGTGGTCGCGACCGTTCCCCTGTTCACCCTCTGCTTTAGCCGCCTGTTTGGCATCAAAACGCGCAAGCTGGAGTGGCTGGGGATCGCTATCGGGATGGCGGGCATTATTCTGCTCAACAGCGGCGGTAATCTGAGCGGCAATCCGTGGGGTGCGGTGCTGATCCTGATCGGGTCGATGAGCTGGGCGTTTGGCTCGGTGTACGGCTCACGCATCGAATTACCCACCGGGATGATGGCCGGGGCGATTGAGATGGTCACCGCCGGGATCGTGCTGCTGGTGGCGTCGATGATATCCGGCGAAAAGCTGACTACCCTGCCCGACCTGTCCGGCTTCCTGGCGGTGGGTTATCTGGCCATTTTCGGCTCGGTAATTGCGATTAATGCCTATATGTTCCTGATCCGCAATGTCTCTCCGGCAGTCGCCACCAGCTATGCCTATGTGAATCCGGTGGTGGCCGTGCTGCTGGGTACCGGTCTTGGTGGGGAATCGCTTTCCCCGGTTGAGTGGATGGCGCTGGGGATCATCATTATGGCGGTGGTGCTGGTGACATTGGGCAAGTATCTGTTACCGGCCAAACCGGTGGTTACGTCGTGTCAGGCTGAGAAACCTTAAGCGGGCGAATGCCCTGAGTGTCGATCTGCGCGGTCTCTCCACCGCCGCAGATCCACTCCTCCAGCCGCTCGGTGAGCGCCCTGTCATCCAGCTTTAACCTGCCGCGCAGCGCGCACTCCCACACCACCAGCACCCGCCAGCCCTGCTGCTGGAGCAAGCCAATATCGCGGTTGTCGCGAACAACGTTTTTGCCAATTTTTTCCAGCCAGAAGTCGGTGCGGGTCGCCGGGACCTTAAACAGATAGCAGTCGTGGCGATGCCAGAAACAGCCGTGGGTAAAAATGACGCACTGGTGGCTATCAATCACAAAATCAGGCCGCCCGGCAAGGCTGGCGTCCTGCACGCGGAACGCAAAACCGACCTCCGTCAGCAGGCCAGCCAGCCGTTTTTCGATGGCCGTATCCCGCGTGCCGATGGCGCGCATGTTTTTACTGCGGGTGGCCTTATTATGAACGTCCGCCATCGACAGTCTCAGCCTTGCGTTGCGCTACCGCCTGCAGAATGCGCGACTCCAGCAGTCGGGCGACGGCGGCAAACGCCGGGACTACCACCGAGTTACCAAACTGACGGTAAGCCTGGGTGTCAGACACCGGAATGCGGAACTGGTAGCCCTGAGGGGTTTCAAAGCCCATCAGACGGGCACACTCGCGCGGCGTCAGGCGGCGAGGACGGTGGCGCTGGTTTTGCGGATCGTCGAAATCCCGCTCACCGAGGGCTTTATCCCAGCCCCGGTCAATGAGGATCTCGGCCCCGTCTTTGTAATAGCGCGCCGAGAGAGTACGGGCAACGCTGTTCGGGTTGGTGGGATCGACCATACCGAAACCAAACCCGTTGCCCTTCGCCTGATGCTTCTGCGCATAGCGATACAGATATTTCCACAGCACCGGGGTGAGAATGAATTTTGCGTCCACCACGGGTTCGAGCAGATCGGCAATGGTGGGTCGGCGAGCCGGCCACAGCCCGGGAAGATCGCGCAGCGTGAAGTTGCCCCGCAGGTTGAGATCGCGACGAAAACCCACCAGCACAATGCGCTCGCGGTGCTGGGGCAGGAAATGTTTACCATCGATAATCTTCGGATCGTCAGGCCCGCTCTCCGCGGCATCCGCTACGTCATATCCCAGGTCGTCGAGGGTCTGCATGATGATGCGGAAGGTTTTACCTCCGTCGTGGCTCTTCAGGTTCTTCACGTTCTCAAGGACGAAGATGGCCGGGCGGCGAGCGTCAATAATGCGCGCCACGTCGAAGAACAGCGTTCCCTGGGTGTCGCAGGCAAAACCGTGCGCGCGGCCCAGGGCATTCTTCTTTGATACCCCGGCCAGCGAAAACGGCTGACAGGGGAAGCCCGCCAGCAGCACGTCATGCTCCGGAATGGCGTTGCGAATGTGCTGCGCTGCCTCGTCGTCCGTGACGCCGCTCTGGTGGCTGAGGGTGACTTCGCGGATGTCATCGTTGAACTGGTGCGCATCCGGATCGCAATACCAGTTGGCCTTGTAGGTGCGCACCGCATGTTTGTTCCACTCGCTGGTAAACACGCACTGGCCGCCGATCGCCTCAAAACCATGGCGGATGCCGCCGATCCCGGCAAACAGATCGACAAAGCGGAAAGCATAGTGCGGATGACAGGCCGGAGGGCGCGGAAGCAGGTTTTGCAGCAGGCTATATTCACCGTCGCTGAGGCGATGGCCTGCCCGCTCGCTGGTCACCAGACGCTTGAGGATCGCCGGGCTCCAGTGACTGTCGCCCTGAGTCTTCAGAAGATGAGCCAGCGTTCTGGCATCGTAAATTTCCAGGAGCTGGCTCAATAACGCCTGAACTGAAGCCGTTGATTTCTCTGCCAGCACAAGCGCGGACTCCATCACTGATACATTTTCCTGCATAGATTTAACCGGGCCAAAAGGGACTGAGGAGAGAGTAACACATAAAGGCATCACAGACTGTCGCGGAAACGCTGCAACACTGCGGCGTCGATACCCTCGTAATCACCGCGTAGCTCGGCACTGAGCCGGGCCATAAACTGAATCAGCACATCGGCACTCTGGCGTGCCAGCTGTCGTCCGGCGGCGGTCTGCATCGTCTCGGGCAGGCGCAGCAGTTTGGTCTGGAAATGGTCCAGCGCAAACGCCCGGTCGTTCAGCTCACGCGCATCGGCAAAGGGATCTTCCGGATCGAAGAGCGGTACCCCCAGCGCGCCGGACACGGCAAAGACGCGTGCAAGGCCAATCGCGCCAAGGGCTTCCAGCCGGTCGGCATCCTGCACAATTTTCGCTTCATCGGTAAGCGGCGTAATGCCCGCGCTGAAGCTGTGCGCCTCAATGGCATGCTGGATAGCGGCATAGTGATGGGCAGGGAAATCGGTAAAGTCTTCGCGCAGGATGGCGGTGGTTCTCGCGGCGGCCAGCTGCGACGAGCGGCCCCGCTGCGGATGATTTTTTGGCAGGCTGACGATATCGTGAAAGTAGCAGGCCGTCAGGATGACCAACTCTTCAACCGCCTGATCTTTCATCAGCCGTTGTGAGGTATTCCAGACCCGACGGAAATGAGAGATATCATGGGCAGTATCATCGGTGGCATGATGCGCCTTCAGCCAGCTTTCAAAACGTTGCTGCCATTGCACGAGTTCCATAGTGCTTTCCATAGAGTGAAAAACCGTACAATAGCAATTATTTACTCTTCTGACACATCACGCGGGCGGGTGTACCAGGCAATGGCCCCGAGGATCGATCCCACCGCGCTTAACAGCAGAAAACCGCACAGGGCGCTGAGCCATTTGCCCGACGTCGAGCCGAGATCGTCCTCAATGAGCGGCCCCGATACCGAGGTGACTTTACTGACGATCCACAGATAGCGGGCCATCGCCCAGATGAAATAGCCGCAAAAGGCGTAAAATACCCACAGGGCCAGTTTGCCTCCCAGGCTGCGATTGTGTTTTTGTTCCATGTTATTGTCCTTTCCTTTTCGCGACAGTATAGCCGTCGCATTCACATCGCCAATCCAAACCGTGAAATAAATCACATTTTTCGATCGAACGCACCCCTCTGGTGCAGATTTTCTGCCGCCAGTTTGCGTTAGGTTCATCTTCCACAAGATTATATTTAGCACATTTATCATTCGGTCGTATTTATTTGACTGAAAAATATTCTAAGCGGACATGGCGGGAGTGACAGAAAGGATTTATTGCACTGTTTTTATCCTGGACAAGACATTTGCTCAAACGAAGAACTGTGCAATGATAACGACGTTATATGCTTTTTTTATCGTTACACCATTAATAACTCTCAAATCCCCCCTAATCCTTAGCCCGATACTGTTATCGGGCTTTTTTTACCGTCTCCTTATCGCAAAAGCATAAATACAATCAATGAAACCATCATTTCAATAACCCACTGATATATATATTAATACATAATAAGTATACAAATTTAGAAACTATAAATATCACATATAATGAAATTATTATTAATATTTTGAAATAGTCTAAATGATTTGGTTACATTTATTTTTAAACAGTAAAATCCCGCCCTGAAATAGTATTAAACCCGTAACCCGGAGAGGGTTACGTATATTCATTAAGAAAATACTTTGAAGGGAATATATAATGAAAAGAAAAGTTCTGGCAGTTCTCGTCCCTGTTTTGTTAAGCGCTGGCGCAGTAAACGCGGCTGAAATCTACAACAAGGACGGCAATAAATTCGATCTGTACGGAAAGATGGTCGGCGAGCATATCTGGGACAAAACCGACGATAGCAACAGTGAAAACGCTGATACCTCCTACGCCCGTTTCGGTATCAAGGGCGAAACACAAATTAGCGACGACCTGACCGGTTACGGCCAGTTTGAGTACAACATGACCGCCAGCGCCCCGGAAGGCGAGCAGGATGAGAGCACCCGTCTGGCGTTCGCTGGCCTGAAGTTCGGTGACTACGGTTCATTTGACTATGGCCGTAACTATGGCGTGGCCTACGATGCCGGTGCATATACCGATATGCTGGTTGAATGGGGTGGCGACTCCTGGGTTCACACCGACAACTTTATGACAGGCCGTACTACCGGTGTGGCGACTTATCGCAACACGGACTTCTTCGGTGCGGTTGAAGGCCTGGATTTTGCGCTGCAGTATCAGGGTAAAAACCACGAAAACCAGGTGAAAACAGCTAATGGCGACGGTTACAGCACCTCGCTGGCCTACAACTTCGATGGCTTTGGCTTCGTGGGTGTCTACGGCAAGTCTGACCGCACCAACAAACAGTCTGCTGACGGCTATGGCGATACCGCTGAAGTCTGGTCTCTGGCAGCGAAGTATGATGCCAACAACCTTTACGCTGCGGTGATGTACGGTGAAACCCGCAACATGACCTGGGCGGGTGGTGATGTCGGATTTGCCAACAAAACCCAGAACGTCGAAGCCGTGGTGCAGTACCAGTTTGACTTCGGCCTGCGTCCTTCTCTGGGCTACGTCTATTCCACAGGCAAAGATCTGGGTGAACGCAACGGTCGTGGCGGATTTAACGCCGACCTCGTGAACTATGTTGAACTGGGTACCTGGTACTACTTCAACAAGAACATGAACGTCTACACCGCATACAAATTTAACCTGCTGGATGAAGACGACGCAGCCCGAGCCGGCGGTCACTCTGACGACCAGTTCGCGCTGGGTATCGTTTACCAGTTCTGATTTTCTGGCAAGCCTCTGTTAAGCCCGCTACGCAGCGGGCTTTTTGCTTTTTGCCCGCCACCAGATTTACATAGCTTTAACAAATTAGCGCCATCAGCCATAATGCCCGCTTTCTGCATCTCCTGGAGTTTCAATGCGCGATTTGCCGCCCCTTCCTCCTACGCACAAGCGCCCAATGAAACTGAACACCCTGGTCACGCTGATGGTCTACAGCGTAACGGGCGCGATCCTGCTGGTGATTTTTGTGCTCTATTTTGCGCAAATTACCCGTGCCACGCGGGATGGCGTGCGGGATACCGCCCTCGCGGTTGCCAGAACCCTGGCCGACAGCCCGGAGGTGATCCGCGGCTTATCCTTGCCTCCGGAGAGCAACATTATTCAGCCTGTGGCCCTGGCAGTGATGCAGCGTAATAACCTGCTGTTTGCCGTCGTTACCGACATGCGGGGGATCCGCTATTCACATCCCAACGGTGCCCTGCTCGGCAAAACCTTCATTGGGGAGGATCTTCAGCCTGCGCTGGAAGACAAAGAGAACGTTGCCGTAAACCACGGGGTACTCGACGAGGCGCTGCGGGTGCTTACGCCGGTCTATGACGCTCAGCATCAGCAGATTGGGGTAGTGGCGGTGGGGATCTCCCTGAATAAAGTCGAGCAGCAGATCGCCCGCAACCGCTGGGATGCCATCTGGCTGGTTCTGTTCAGCGCCCTGCTGGGTGCACTCGGCGCATGGGGCCTGGTGCGGATGCTGAAACGCGTGCTGTTTGGCCTCGAGCCGTATCAGATTTCCGCCCTGCTGGAACAGCGTCAGGCGATGCTGCAGTCCTTGCGCGAGGGGGTGATCGCGGTGGATCAGCAGGGGCGTGTGACGATGATCAACCATGCCGCCCGGCAGATCCTGAATGCCAGCGCCAGCAGCCATGCCCTGCACGAGACGCCGCTACTGGCGAACCTACGTGAGGTATTGCATACCGGGCTGCCGCGTCAGGATCAGGAGATCAACTGCCACGGTCGGCTATTGCTCTGCAACACCCTGCCCGTCAAAAGCGATAATCAGCTGATGGGCGCCATCACCACCTTCCGCGATAAGACCGAGATCAGCCAGCTGCTACAGCGACTGGACGGTATGGTGAGCTATCTGGATGTGCTGCGCAGCCACTCCCATGAGTTTATGAACAAGCTGCATGTGATCCTCGGCCTGCTGCATATGAAGCACTATGCCAAACTGGAAGAGTACGTCCTGATGACCGCCAATGCCTGGCAGATGGATGTCGGCACGCTGCAGCGCAACGTAAAATCGCCTGTGGTGGCGGGGTTTCTGCTGGGCAAAATCAACCGCGCCAGAGAGCTGGGGTTTAGCCTGACGCTTTCCGATGCCAGTCAGGTGCCGGATAACCCGAATGAACAGCAGGTGGCGGGGCTGATCACCGTACTCGGTAATCTGATCGAGAATGCGCTGGATGCGATGGCTGCGCAGCCCGAGGGGGAGATCGGCCTGCTGCTGCACTATCAGCAGGGCTGGCTCAGCGCAGAGGTCAGTGACGATGGGCCGGGCATTGCCCCCGACCATCTGCAGGCCATTTTTAACAAAGGGTTTTCCACCAAAGGGGAAAACCGAGGTGTGGGGCTGTTTCTCGCCCGTCAGCATATTGAAAACCTGGGCGGGGAGATCGCCGTCGAATCTGAACCGGGCGTGTTTACCCAGTTTTTTGTTCAGCTTCCCTGGGACAGTGAAAGGAAAAGCGCGTGATACATGTTTTGATTGTCGATGATGATGCCATGGTGGCCGATCTCAACCGCCAGTACGTTAACCGGGTGGACGGCTTTTGCTGCTGCGGCGTGGCAACTACGCTGGCGGAGGCCGGGGCGGTGCTGAACGCCCCTGCCCGGCAGGTCGACCTGATCCTGCTGGATGTCTACATGCAGCGCGAAAATGGGCTGAGCCTGCTGCCGGTTATCCGGGCATCCGGGCGCAACACCGATGTCATTATGATCACCTCAGCGTCCGATGCCGCCACCATTCAGACCGCCATGCACTACGGCGTGGTGGATTATCTGATCAAACCGTTTCAGTTTCCGCGCTTCGAAGAGGCGTTAAACGGCTGGCGCGAGAAAAAAGCCCTGATGGCGTCACAGCAGTATCATGACCAGGCCGATGTCGATCGGCTGTTGCGCGGCGGCGCGCCAGGGCTGGCGGACAGCCGACGTCTGCCAAAAGGGCTAACCCCGCAGACGCTGCGCACGCTGTGCCTGTGGATTGATGCGCATCCGGGAACCGAGTTTTCGACCGACGATCTGGCGCACGCCGTTAATATCTCCCGGGTTTCCTGCCGCAAGTATCTGATTTGGCTGGCTCAGATCAATATTCTGCACACCAGTATTCACTATGGCGCCACCGGTCGGCCCGTGTATCGCTATCGTCTGCGTCCCGAGCAGGTTGCCCTGCTCAGACAATATTGCCACCAGGAGTAACGCCCGCAATACAACCGCTTCGGGTAAACATCCTGATTTACTTCACATATATTGTTTTGCAGCGGTAAAGGGCTGTTACTTCCCTTAACTGGAATGATAATGTACCCGGCGCACAGGATGTCTGACGAGAAAGCTAGCGGAAAGACTGACTGAAGAGATAGAGTGGCGGAGAGAGGGGGATTTGAACCCCCGGTAGAGTTGCCCCTACTCCGGTTTTCGAGACCGGTCCGTTCAGCCGCTCCGGCATCTCTCCGTTTTGATGGTTGCCATGATGCCGCGTAATTTGGCATTTTAACAGACCATAACCGTTCAATTTTGTTCAAGTGACGAGTTTGCGAGCAAAGCGATGATTAAGTGGCCCTGGAAATCGAATGAATCCGCCCGAAGCGCGGCGCTGCCGTGGGAAGAGGCGCTGGCGATCCCCGTCCTGTCCACTTTATCGGATGAGGATAAATCGCGTCTGGTGCAGCTTGCCATGCGATTCTTACAGCAAAAACGTCTGGTCCCGCTCCAGGGTTTTGATCTCGACGATCGTAAGAGTACCCGCATCGCCCTGCTCTTTTGCCTGCCGGTACTGGAATTGGGTATCGAGTGGCTGGATGGTTTCCATGAAGTGCTGATCTACCCGGCGCCGTTTGTGGTGGACGACGAATGGGAGGACGATATCGGGCTGGTGCACAGTCAGCGGATGGTGCAGTCTGGCCAAAGCTGGCAGCAAGGGCCAATTATCCTCAACTGGCTGGACATTCAGGACTCGTTCGACGCATCCGGTTTTAACCTTATCATCCATGAAGTGGCGCACAAGCTGGACACCCGCAATGGCGATCGCGCCAGCGGCGTTCCCTTTATCCCGCTGCGTGAAGTGGCTGGCTGGGAACACGATCTGCACGCCGCGATGAACAATATTCAGGATGAGATCGATCTGGTGGGCGAAAGCGCAGCCAGTATTGATGCCTACGCCGCCACCGATCCGGCCGAGTGCTTTGCAGTGTTATCGGAATATTTCTTCAGCGCGCCCGAGCTTTTTGCCCCCCGCTTCCCGGCACTGTGGCAGCGTTTTTGCCAGTTTTACCAGCAGGACCCGCTGCAACGGTTACGTGAAAATGACGGCCAGAGCGGCGATCCCGCAGCACAAGTACACTAAACCAGCACTCTGAGGCTTAATTAATCAATTGAATCAGCGCGTTGAATTTAGTGTTGACACAAAATGGCGGGGCCATTAACATGCGCCTCGTTCACACGATTCCTCTGTAGTTCAGTCGGTAGAACGGCGGACTGTTAATCCGTATGTCACTGGTTCGAGTCCAGTCAGAGGAGCCATATTTAAGAAGCCCGCTTAAGGAAACTTAAGCGGGCTTTTTGCATTCTTATTGATCAAACCCATTTTAAAGCGCAAAGCCGTAATGGGAGCCATCCGGCAGATCGACCTCGACGCGCAGTTTGCCTCCAGCCGCTTCAACATAGCGTTTCAGGGTGGAAAGCTTGATGTCACGCCCGGCCTTTTCCATCCCCGCCACCGTCGGCTGCTTTAAGCCCAGCGCCTGGGCCATTTCGTTCTGCGTTTTGTTCACTTTTTCACGCAGTTCGGCCAGATGGATGTTAAGGAGCATCTCCTCCGCTATAGCTTTGGCGGCCTCTACTACTTCAGGTTTTTCCTCAGCAAGCAGCTGTTCCAGCGTTCTGCCCATACCTCACTCCTTTCCTTCTTTATTGTTCAGATAAGCCGTTAATTCACGATCCGCCAGCGGGATCATCTCCTCATAGAAGCGTTTTTCGTTTCCGGCTTTGTTACCCGCACAAAGGATGATCCCTGTCCGGAACGGATCGAATGCGAAGAATGCCCGCAAGGGCTGACCACCACACTGCACCCGTAACTCTTTCATATTGTGATAGCGGGAACGCTTGATGGTGTCCGCCCAGGGTCGCGGCAGTAGCGGGCCCTTCGTCTGCAATACGATTAACGCCGCCAGCATAGCGCTACGTTCCCGGCCATCCAGCGAACTTAACCAACGATCAAACGTGTCCGTCGTTTCAATCTTCCACACAAGTCCTCCCTGATAATATAGATTAAAATCTATATAGGTTAAAGCCTATATAGAAATTATCTTTTTTACGGGAGGAAGAAAGTGTGGCTGAGGGAAACTGGACGAGACTTCGCAAGAAACTTCATCATGCAATGTAACTGCGTTCACCGTCGGAACCGGGGTAGAAAAAACCCCGCGATGCGGGGTCGGTTGGGCTATATCTGATAGTCAATGGCCACTTCTTCGGACTCCATGACCTGACGCTTGATCTCATCCACCGAGAGCCCCGCGTTGCAGAGTTCGATAAAGCGCCAGACATAGTTGCGCTGCAGCTGGCCGCGCTTAAGCCCGAGCCAGACGGTGTTGGCATCAAACAGGTGACGGGTATCGAGACGCACCAGGCTACCCTGCTCGAGCTCGCCGCCGGACTGTTCCGCCACCAGCCCAATGCCCAATCCCAGTTCAACGTAGGTGCGGATCACATCAGAATCCTGAGCGCTGAGCACCACATCCGGGGTCAGGCCTTTGCGGTTAAAGGCCTCGTCAATACGCGAACGCCCGGTAATGCCCTGACGGTAGGTAATCAGCGGCCATTTGGCGATAGCGTCCAGGGTCAACGGAGAGACCTGCGTCAGCGGGTGATCGACCGGCAGCAGTAGACTGTGATGCCAGCGGAACCACGGGAATGCGGCCAGCAGCGGGTCGTTGCTTAAGCGCTCACTGGCGATACCGATATCCGCCCCGCCGTTTTGCAGCAGGACTTCTATCTCCTGCGGCGTGCCCTGGATCAGCTCCAGACGCACGTCAGGGAACAGCTCACGGAAGGCCTTGATCACCGGCGGCAGGCTATATCGGGCCTGAGTATGGGTAGTGGCGATGGTCAATACGCCGGAGGCATCGTTGGTAAAAAGATCGGCCAGGCGGCGCACGTTGCTGGCTTCATTCAGAATGCGCTCAGCGATGGTCAACAGCGCCTTGCCGGGCTCGGTCATTCCCAGCAGACGCTTGCCGCGACGAATGAAGATCTCAATGCCCAGCTCCTCCTCCAGCTCGCGAATATGACGGCTGACGCCCGACTGGGAGGTATAGAGCATGTTGGCGACCTCGGTCAGGTTGTAATCCCGACGGGCCGCCTCACGGATGATTTTAAGTTGCTGGAAATTCACGGTTCACTCCGGCGGATCTGACATAGCGCTATTGTTAGAGCGTGCCCGTCGTGAGAACAAATAATAAAAACCCGCAACTTATACCTTTATGGAATATCAGCTGACCAGCTGCAGCTCGCGATTCTCCAGCGATGGACGACTCACCAGCGACATCAGTATCTCCTTCACCGCCTGCGCCTGCGGTGTGAGTGCGCCGCGCGCCGAGACGTTCAGCGACAGTGGCAGGCTCATTGACGGCGAGGAAATTCGCGCCATCCAGCCGTTGGCGGCGCTGGAGAGCGAGCGGGCTGCCGATTCAGGCAGTACCGTTACGCCCATTCCGCTGGCAATGGCGGCGGTCAGCGTGGAGATAGAGTCGATCTCGCCAATTATTTTGGCCGTCAGACGACGCAGGGAGAAAGCCTCATCGACGCGCAAACGCACGGCGCTGTAGTCGCGAGGTAAGAACAGATTCATCTCGGCTACCGCGGTTAAATCCACGCTCTGTCCCGGACAGTCGCGCGTTCCCACCAGGAAGAGATCTTCTTTCAGCAGCGGCTGGCTGGTGATGCCCGCCACGGGAGAGCGATCGTAAAGTACCGCCATATCCAGTTGTCCGCCGAGCAATTTATCGTTGAGCGCCGAACCGCTGTTCTCGTGGAGATAGACCAGTACCTCCGGCAGCTCCGCGCGCACCGCCTGCAGCAGCGGCATGGTGACTGACGAGGCCGCCGTGCCCGGCGCCAGGCCGATCGACACCTGACCGCTCAGCGTCTGTCCTACATTGCCCACCGCCAACTGGGCCTGTTCGCACTGGCGCAGAATAGTGCGGGCGTGGGTGTAGAGGATCTTGCCCGCTTCGGTTGGCGTTACGCCGCGTTTCGTGCGGATCAACAGCTGTTGATCCAGCTCACCTTCCAGAGTGGCCACCTGCTGGCTCAGTGCCGGCTGTGCGATATGCAACACTTCAGCGGCCTGGGTCAGGCTACCGATATCGACGATTTTTACGAAGTATTTCAGTCGTCTTAAGTTCATTTTGCCCCCTGTACGAAATGCGTTGCCGGTTCCGGCGCGAATGTACTGAGGGTTTTGCAAGATGCTTGCCAGTTTTTAAAAGAGGTCCGATAAGTCCGCTAAGCGGCGGAAAATAAGGAAATCTAATCATTGCCCGCGCTTTTAAACATGAAACAGCGGTTTATGATCTGCCCCATTCGGGGTATATGCGCACCAAAAACGTGCAATCCGTTGCTGAAACCGCCACTTTGCTGATTTTGTCAGCAAACGATTCACACAGGTGGTATCACCCTTTGACAAGTGCAGGCGACGCCGCTAATATTCGCCCCGTTCACACGATTCCTCTGTAGTTCAGTCGGTAGAACGGCGGACTGTTAATCCGTATGTCACTGGTTCGAGTCCAGTCAGAGGAGCCACATTTAAGAAGCCCGCTTAAGGAAACTTAAGCGGGCTTTTTGCTTTAACTGTCTGGCTTACTGGCTGGAGGTCATCACCAGCGGCGTGCTTTGCGCCCCGAAGCCGATATTCACCGGCATTCCCGACCGACGCTCCAGCGCCCCGCTCACCCGTACGGCATCCACATCCGCCCCGTTAAGCTGCGCGCGTAGCGCAGGCGTCATTGGCAGCGGCACTTTATTGGTGGATTCAAACTCCGCGCGATTACGCGACAGCGGTTCGTGGACTTCCACCCAGCGGCTGCCGTCCGGCTCGGTGGTGACTTTTACCGGCTGATCGATCAGCTGCACCCGCGTCCCCACCGGGACATTATCGAACAGGTACTTAATATCGTCGTTACGCAGACGAATACAGCCCTGGCTGACGCGCAGCCCGATGCCAAAGTTCGAATTGGTGCCGTGAATGGCGTACAGCCTGCCAATATAGAGGGCATACAGCCCCATCGGGTTGTCCGGACCAGCGGGAACAAACGCAGGCAGGGTTTTGCCCTCTTTGGCGTAGGCGCGACGGGTGTTTGGCGTTGGTGACCAGGTTGGCCCGTCCTGCTTGCGCTCGACAGCGGTCACCCAATTACGCGGCGTCTCCCGTCCGGCTTCACCAATGCCAATAGGGAAGATCTCCACGGTGTTCCCCTCTTTTGGGTAGTAGTACAGTCGCATTTCCGCCACGTTCACTACGATCCCCTCCCGCACCGTCGGCGGTAAGATGATCTGCTGGGGCACCACCAGCTGCGAGCCAGATTTAGGTAAAAACGGATCGGCTCCCGGGTTGGCCTCCAGCATATTGCTCAGCCCCTGCCCGTACTGCGCCGCAAAGGCCTCGAGCGGCAGCCTGTTGTCAGCCGGAACGGTGATCACCTGGGGGCTCCCCACCAGACGACTTCCTTCCGGCGGCAACGGGTAACTCACCGCCAGCGCACTCTGACTGACCAGTAATGCGGCAAAACAGCCCAAAATAGTACTACGGCGCATCATTCCCTTCCTCTGTCGCTCCACGTATCAGATAAGCATAGCCTTGTTGCTGCGTTTATCGCCAGATAACCACGCATCATGTCGATAAATATCACCCGTTTAGCTCACGCCAGGATAAAAACGTTTTCACCTGCCTGCTGTCGGGGTAGTCTCATACCCGTCGCTATTTTCAGGCGGCCGCAATGTGAGTGATCTTCTCCCTATACCTATAAGAAAATAACGTCAGACAGGACCACTATGGACACCACCCTCGCATCCCCGTCCCCCGATGGGACAGCACCATCGCTTCATCGCGCGCGCCGCGCGGCCCTCGGCAGTTTTGCCGGTGCGGTTGTCGACTGGTACGATTTTCTGCTGTACGGCATTACCGCCGCGCTGGTCTTTAACCGCGAATTTTTTCCGCAAATAAGCCCGGCGATGGGCACGCTCGCCGCCTTTGCCACCTTTGGTGTCGGCTTTCTGTTCCGCCCGCTCGGCGGGGTGATCTTCGGTCACTTCGGCGACAAGCTGGGCCGCAAGCGGATGCTGATGCTGACGGTGTGGATGATGGGCATCGCCACCGCGCTGATTGGTATTCTGCCCTCCTTTACCGCGATTGGCTGGTGGGCACCGGTGCTGCTGGTCACCCTGCGCGCCGTTCAGGGCTTCGCCGTCGGCGGCGAATGGGGCGGCGCGGCGCTGCTGTCGGTAGAGAGCGCCCCGGCGCGTAAAAAAGCCTTCTACAGCAGCGGCGTCCAGGTGGGTTATGGCGTTGGCCTGCTGCTCTCTACCGGGCTGGTCTCGCTGATCAGCACGCTTACCACCGACGAGCAGTTCCTGAGCTGGGGCTGGAGGATCCCGTTCCTGTTCAGCATTGTGCTGGTGCTGGCAGCCCTGTGGGTGCGTAAAGGGATGGATGAGTCCGCCGAATTCGAGCAGCAGCGTCAGCAACCCGCCGAAAAACGCCGTCTGCCGGTGATGGATGCGTTGATCCGCCATCCGGGGGCGTTTCTGAAAATCATCGCCCTGCGCCTGTGCGAACTGCTGACGATGTACATCGTCACGGCTTTTGCTCTGAGCTACTCCACCCAGAACCTCGGCCTGCCCCGCGAGCTGTTTCTCAATATTGGCCTGCTGGTGGGTGGTATTAGCTGCCTGACCATCCCCTGCTTTGCGTGGCTGGCAGACCGCTTTGGCCGCCGTCGGGTCTATATCACCGGTGCGCTAACCGGGGCTGTTAGCACCTTCCCGTTCTTTATGGCGCTTGAAGCCCAGTCGGTGTTCTGGATTGTGGTGTTCGCTATCCTGCTGGCGAATATCGCCCATGACATGGTGGTGTGCGTTCAGCAGCCGATGTTTACCGAAATGTTTGGCGCGAGCTACCGCTACAGCGGCGCGGGTGTGGGCTACCAGGTGGCGAGCGTGGTTGGCGGCGGGTTTACGCCGTTTATTGCCGCTGCGCTGGTGACCTTTTCCGGCGGGGACTGGCACAGCGTGGCCATCTATCTGCTGGCCGGATGTTTGCTCTCTGCCGCCACGGCTCTGCTGATGAAACCGGCTTCATCCTGATACTTTAGTTTCACATCCAGGTGACATACTATCGGTGAACGCCGTACACCTGTGGAACAAGGAGACAGAGATGAATAATAAGGGCTCCAGCCTGACCCCGGCTCAGGCACTGGAAACGCTGGATGCGCTGTACGATCAGGCGGTCAACGCCTTACGCAGCGCCATCAGCGAGTATATTAAAGACGGAACGCTCCCGGATGCAGAGGCCAGAATGAATGGCCTCTTTGTTTATCCTTCGCTTTCCGTGACCTGGGATGGTAGCGCCACCAATACGCCGAAGACCCGCGCCTATGCGCGCTTTACCCACGCTGGCTGCTACTCCACTACCATTACCCGGCCGACGCTGTTTCGCCCGTATCTGGAAGAGCAACTGACGCTGCTGTATCAGGATTACGGCGCCCACATCACCGTCGAGCCGTCGCGGCATGAGATCCCCTATCCGTATGTTATCGACGGTTCCGAACTGACGCTGGACCGCTCCATGAGCGCGGGCCTGACGCGCCACTTCCCGACCACCGAACTGTCGCAGATTGGGGATGAGACCGCCGACGGGATCTACCATCCGGCGGAGTTTTCCCCGCTGTCGCACTTTGACGCCCGCCGCGTCGATTTTTCGCTGGCGCGCCTGCGTCACTACACCGGCACTCCGGCGGAACATTTCCAGCCGTTCGTACTGTTCACCAACTACACCCGCTATGTGGATGAGTTTGTGCGCTGGGGCTGTAGCCAGATCCTCGATCCGGACAGCCCGTACATCGCCCTCTCCTGCGCGGGCGGGATCTGGATCACCGCCGAAACCGAAGCCCCGGAGCAGGCCATCTCCGATCTGGCGTGGAAGAAGCATCAGATGCCGGCCTGGCACCTGGTCACCGCCGACGGCCAGGGCATCACTCTGATCAACATCGGGGTGGGCCCGTCGAACGCCAAAACCATCTGCGATCACCTCGCGGTCCTGCGTCCGGACGTCTGGCTGATGATTGGCCACTGCGGCGGGCTGCGTGAGAGCCAGCTGATTGGCGATTACGTGCTGGCCCACGCTTACCTGCGTGACGATCACGTCCTGGATGCGGTGCTGCCGCCGGACATTCCGATCCCGAGCATTGCCGAAGTGCAGCGGGCGCTGTACGACGCCACCAAAGAGGTGAGCGGCATGCCGGGCGAAGAGGTTAAACAGCGTCTGCGTACCGGGACGGTGGTCACCACCGACGATCGTAACTGGGAGCTGCGCTACTCGGCGTCGGCGCTGCGCTTCAACTTAAGCCGCGCGGTGGCTATCGATATGGAGAGCGCCACTATCGCCGCCCAGGGTTATCGCTTCCGCGTCCCTTATGGCACCCTGCTGTGCGTCTCCGATAAGCCGCTGCACGGCGAAATTAAGCTCCCTGGCCAGGCGAACCGTTTTTACGAGGGGGCGATCTCCGAGCACCTGCAGATTGGCATTCGCGCCATCGACCTGCTGCGTGCCGAGGGGGATAAGCTGCACTCGCGCAAACTGCGTACCTTTAACGAGCCGCCGTTCCGCTAATCATAAAAAAGGAAAGTTATGCAAACCACATCACCGCTCTCTGCCCTGCGCCAGTGGCTGGAAACCCAGGCGCTGGACGGCATCATCGTCCCGCGTACCGATGCCTTTCAGAGCGAGTACTGCCACCCGCATGACGACGTTCTCGCCTGGCTGACCGGCTTTGATGGCTCAGCGGGCCACGCCCTGATCCTGCGCGATCGCGCGCTGCTGTTTGTCGACGGACGCTATCAGGTGCAGGCCCGTGAACAGGTGGACCTGGCGGAGATTGAGATCCTGCATCTGCACAACGATCCGCTGGCGGACTGGCTGGATCGGCATGTCGGGGCGGGCTCCCGGATTGCCTTTGAAGCCCTGCTGATGACCAACGCTCAGTACGAGGCGCTGAACGCCAGCCATTGCGAACTTGTCGCCCTGAAGGATTCGCCGTTCGACAGCCTGTGGCAGGATCGCCCGGCCCCGCCCGTGGGCGCGATCCGCGAGATGCCGGTTGAGATCAGCGGTGAAAGCAGTGCCGACAAGCGCCAGCGCGTGGCTGCTCTCCTGGCAGAGCGCAATGCCGATTATCTGGCTATCACCCAGCCGGACAACATTGCCTGGCTGCTGAACGTGCGCGGGAGCGATATTCCCATGAGCCCGGTGCCGAACTCGTTTGCTCTGTTGAGCCGCGAGGGCGCGGTGGAGTGGTTTGTCACCCTTGAGAAAACGCAGGGACTTTCCGCATCCCTACTGGAGAGCCTGACGCTGGCCCCTGAAGCCGATTTTCTGCCGCGCAGCCAGCAGCTATGCGCGGGGAAGCGGGTGATGGTAGATGCCGATTCTGCCCCTGTCGCCCTACGCTTTGCCGTTGAGCCGCAGGGTGAGATCCTCTGGCACGCCGACCCGATCACCGCCATGAAAGCGCATAAAAACCCGACCGAGCTGGCGGGCTACCGTGACAGCCATCAGCAGGATGGTGTGGCGTGGGTTAACTTCCTTGCCTGGCTGGCGCACGAGGTGCCCCGCCGGGAGGCTGCGGGTAATCCGCTCACCGAGCTGGAAGCGCAGGCGCAGCAACTGGTGTTCCGCCAGCAGCGACCGGGCTTTATCGAGCAGAGTTTTGCCACCATTTCCGCCTCGGCCAGCAATGCGGCGATGTGTCATTACCACTCCAGCGAGCAGACCAATGCGGCCATTACCCGTGCCCATTTTTATCTGAACGATTCCGGCGGTCAGTACCATAACGGCACCACCGACGCCACGCGTACCCTGGCCTTCGGCCCCCTGAACGCCCAGTGTCGTCTGCACTACACCGCGGTGCTGAAAGGCTTTTTATCGCTTATCTCCCTGCAGTTCCCGTCCGGCACCTGTGGGCATCAGATTGATGCTTTCGCCCGGCGCGGGCTGTGGGAGCTGGGGCTCGATTTTGATCATGGCACCGGGCACGGAGTGGGCCACCAGCTGCTGATCCATGAGAACCCGCAACGTATCGCGAAGAAGGTCAACCCGTGGCCGCTGGTGGCAGGCAATATCATCACCATCGAGCCTGGCTACTATCTGGCCGATGAGTATGGGATCCGCATTGAAAATCAGGTGGAGATTGTGGAGAGCCAGCCGGGCTTCTGCCGCTTCGCCTCGCTGACGCTGGCCCCGATCGACCTGAGCCAGGTGGAGCTGAATCTGCTCAGCGATAAGGATATCCAGTGGCTGGATGCGTATCACCAGCAGGTACGTGAGATGCTTTCGCCGCACGTTAACAGCGATGCACGCCCGTGGCTGGTTGCGGCGACGGCACCGGTGCGTGTGCAGAGATAGTGCGGCCTGATGCCCTCTCCCACAGGGAGAGGGCAAAAGCAAAAAGCCCGCTTAAGTTTCCTTAAGCGGGCTTCTTTAATTTGGCTCCTCTGACTGGACTCGAACCAGTGACATACGGATTAACAGTCCGCCGTTCTACCGACTGAACTACAGAGGAATCGTGTGAACGGGGCGAATATTAGCGATGCCACCTGGCGTTGTCAAAGGCAGATTGCAGATTTTGCATCGTTTGCCGATTTATTCCCCACTTTGCACATTCACTACCCGTTCTGAGGGGGCAACCGCCACATTATTACGCTGTGGCCGCGGGTATTTCTGCAGCCAGCGCCCGCTGATCATCCGCCAGTAGAACAGCGCCCCGCGAACCGCCCAGTCGAGGAACATGCCCAGCCAGACCCCGACCACGCCCATACCCAGCATGATCCCCAGCGTATAACCCGCGACCACACGGCAGCCCCACATGCCGAGCATCGAGACCCACATCGCGAAACGGGCATCGCGCGCCCCTTTCAGCCCGGCAGGTAACACCCATGAGGCAGCCCAGATCGGCATAAAGGCAGCGTTCAGCCAGAGCAGGATCACTACCACGTCTTTAACATCCTGCTCATGGGTATAGAATGACGCCAGCAGCCCGGCGAAGGGCGCGGTCCCCCAGGCAATAGCGGTCAGGCCAATCGTCGAGAGCCAGAATACGTGGCGTAGCTGACGTTCCGCCTGGCCGATCTGCCCCTTACCGAGCCGTTTTCCGGTGATAATGGTGGAGGCGGAACCGAGGGCGTTGCCCGGCAGGTTGATCAGTGCCGCGACGGAAAAGGCGATAAAGTTCCCGGCAATCACGTCGGTGCCCATCCCGGCCACGAACATCTGGGTCAGGAGTTTGCCGCCGTTGAACAGCACCGACTCAATACTGGCGGGCACGCCGATGCCCATCACTTCCCAGATAATGGCGAAGTTAAGCGGCTTGAAATAGCTCTTGATGCTGATGCGCAGCGACGGGTTAAAACCGACCGCCAGCACCACGATAATGGCGACAGCGCCGATATAGCGCGAGATCGTCAGCCCCAAACCGGCCCCGACAAAGCCGAGCCCGTCCCAGGAGAACAGACCGTAAATCAGCACGCTGCTGATCATAATGTTGAGGATATTCATCCCGCCGTTAATCAGCAGCGGAATTTTGGTGTTCCCTGCCCCGCGCAGCGCCCCGCTGCCAATCAGCGCAATGGCTGCAGCCGGGTAGCTGAGCACCGTCATCTCGAGATACGACAGCGCCAGAGCTTTCACCTCGCCGGTCGCCTCGCCGGCCACCACGTTGATGATCTCTTCCCCGAAATAGTGGATCACCGCCGCCAGCACAATGGAGAACAGGGTCATGATCACCAGCGACTGCCGGGCGGCAGCGCGCGCGCGTCGGGGATCGCGTTTCCCCAGGCTAAAGGCCACCACCACCGTGGTCCCGAGATCGATGGCCGCAAAGAACGAAATGATCACCATGTTGAAGCTGTCGGCCAGCCCAACGCCTGCCATTGCTTCTTTGCCGAGCCAGCTGACCAGGAAGGTGCTGAGCACCCCCATCAGCAGGACGCAGGTGTTTTCCAGAAAGATAGGCACGGCAAGGGGGGTGATTTCACGCCAGAAGAGAACCTTGTAACTCTTACGTTTGGCATACCAGGGCGTGCGCATAACGGCCTGGCGTAAAGCGGAGGTGACGTTCAAAATGGACCTTAGCGAGAAAAGTTGAAACTCCATTTCAAATGATGAGGGAGAAATGCAGATCCTGCAAAGTATTTCCCACAAAAATATGTTGGTAATTACGTCAAACTGACGACAGAATCAGCAGTTGATCGAAAGCGGGTAAGATCAGGTTTGACAAAAGTTTTTTCGCCGCTAAGATAACGCTCCACAACGATTCCTCTGTAGTTCAGTCGGTAGAACGGCGGACTGTTAATCCGTATGTCACTGGTTCGAGTCCAGTCAGAGGAGCCACATTTAAGAAGCCTGCTTTCGAGCAGGCTTTTTGCTTTTCTGCGTCCGGCTCAGGCTTTCAGAAACTGGATAAAGGTTTGCGACGCGCCGGAAAGCACGCCGAAGTGGCTGTAGATAAAGAAATCCCGCACAAACACCGTATTCTCAATCATCAGCGGTTTGATCAACTCTGCTTCCGCCTCCAGCTGATAGATCGGTGCTGGCATGGAGGTCAATAAGTCGCTGTTACAGATGAATGATTTAATCGCCGATGACGAGGAGCACTCAATCACCGGCTCCGGTGGCGACATATTATTTGCCTGATACACCTCAGACAGAATCCGCATCGGGGTGCTGTCCGTTGGTGGCATAATCCAGCCATAGGCGCTTAGCGCCTGCAGACTGAGATTTTTTTGGTTTTGCAGGGGATGCTGGCTGCGTGTAATGATATGAATGCTGTCCTGAAAGTTGATTTTTCCTCGCGTAAGCACCTTCTCGTCATGGGGCAACGGGCCACAGATCGCAATATCAATCTCATGAACTAACAACAGCTTAAACAGCTCCGAGTCGATTCTGTCGAACAACTTTATGTGCACTTCAGGGAACGCCTGATGAAAATGGTTCACTCGCTCAATAAAATGGCTCGACAGGAAGCTGGATACGCACCCGACCCTGACAATCCCCTTCCCGGCTCCGTTAAGCAGCGCCAGCTCCTGCCGCGCCTTGCGTTCGGTATTCAGTAAGGTCAGCGCATGCGGCAAAAATGCGCCCCCCTGCTCGCTCAATGAAACCCCATGTTTATGCCTTTCAAATAAAACGGTATCCAGATCGGATTCCAGCCCGGCTAACAGCCGGCTCAGGCCTGACTGGGTGATACCGAGCTTATGCGCGGCGAGCGTCAGATTTCCCTCAGAGGAAACCATAATAAACGCCTGTATTTGCTTCATTTTTATAGGCATGCCAAATACTCATTGAACGCGACATTTCCGCATTATATTTCGAATTAAATTCATCATAGTCTCGATGACAGCATAAAAACAAAACAACGGGCGACGTCATGGCGGTAATTTATTCACCGCACCTATTACTCATTCTGAAATATTTCATCAGCGAGTGATTATCGCCCTCAATGATATCCTGGTCAGAGAGGCGTTCAGAAAAATGAATATCCTATCAAACGACAGTGTGCTGTTAATATTGGGGGCGATCCTGCCGGTCATTATTACTGTATTTCTGGGTTATGTCAGTGGCCGACGAAAGGATTTCGCCTGGGAACATGCAGGCGCTATCAATAAACTGGTGATGTTATATGCGCTGCCGCTGAGCATTTTCAGCAATATGGTGATGACGCCGCGTAGCGTGGTCATGAACATGGGGCCGGTTGCGGCGGCGATTATCATTGCACTGATTGTCAGTTTTATCCTCCCCCTGCTGATTGCCCGGTATCTCTGTAAACGCGATCTGTCATTGAGTACGCTTCAGGCCCTGGCGATCGGCTCGCCTGCGGTGCCTTTCATTGGCACGTCGGTGCTGGCCTTCTTATTTGGTACCGTCAGCGCCTCTTTGATTACGGTATCGAGTATTACGCAAAACGTTTTTCAGCTGCCGCTGGTGATGATCTTAATGTCTTATGCCTCGGGAGATAAAAACGGCGCTTCATTTCTGGCAAGCGTGGTGAATGCCATTAAGCAGCCTGTGGTCTGGTCACCCGTCCTCGCCCTGCTTCTGGTAATGGTCAATATTCACATCCCGGAAACCATCGCCATGTCATTAGGTCTTTTGGGCAAAGCCACCGGGGGACTGGCACTGTTTTCAGCCGGTATCGTGCTCTATTCACGTAGCGTCGTCATTACCCTGCCGACCCTTATTACGGTCATCGCCAGAAACGTTATCGTGCCCGGAATATGTTTTCTCTTCCTCTCCGGGATGGGTTTTTCGCTGGAACAGATAAAACAGATTGTATTAACGATGGCCATTCCGGTCGGTTCAATCGCGATAATTATCGCCATGCAGTATCAAACCGGTGAGCAGGAAATGGCCTCGACCATGGCGCTGAGTATCGTGGCCTCAATCCTGACCATGGGCGGATTCATTTTATTAACCTTTTAACCAGCCAGAAATAAGCGAGGTGAAATATGCAATCAGTCGAGATTTCCGCCGCCGGAATGATTTTATATCGCCTGCAGGCGCTCGGGGTTGAATATATTTTTATTAATTCAGGTACCGACTATCCCCCGATGATGGAGGCGTATGCCCGGGCCAAAAGCGAGGGGCACGCCGTGCCGGAGCTGGTCGTCTGTCCGCATGAAAATGCCGCGATCGGCATGGCGCACGGCTATTATCTGGCCAGCGGTAAGGTGCAGGCCGTCATGGTGCATACCAATGTGGGACTAGCCAATGCGGCATGCGGGGTCATTAACCTCGCCAACAGTAATATTCCGGTGCTGATTTTTGGCGGGCGTACCCCCATCACCGAGCATTCACATTTTGGCTGCCGCAATACCCCGATTGGCTATGGTCAGGAGATGCGCGATCAGGCGGCGCTGGTACGCGAATCGGTAAAATGGGATTTTGAGTTACGTCTGGCAGACCAGGCGGGAGAACTCGTCGATCGCGCCTGGGCCATTGCCACTTCTCTGCCCAAAGGGCCGGTCTATTTAAGCCTGCCCCGGGAGCCGCTATGCGACACCTTTAACACGTCCCTCACCGCCCTGCGCGCCCGTCCCACACAGCAGCCGGTCAGCTATGCCCCCGCGCCGGAATCCCTCTGCGCCGCGGCTACCATAATTGCTAACGCCAGGCATCCGGTCCTCTTCGCTCAACGCGGCGCGCGGAGCCTCCATGGGTTCGATCTTATCAGCAGCTTCGTTGAAGAGTGGGCGATCCCGGTGGTGGAGTACTGGGGAACGGAGGTGACGCTCTCGGCCGAGCATCCGATGTACGCGGGTGATGAACCGAAATACTGGCTGGCGAATGCCGACGTGGTGATGGTGGTCGATTCGCAAGCGCCCTGGATGCTCGACAGCACCAACATCAATCCCGACTGCAATGTGATTCAGATAGGCCCTGACCCGCTTTTCTCTCGTTATCCGGTCCGGGGATATCAGGCAGATATTAACCTGGCAGGCGACGTGGAGACGGTTTTCCGGTTACTGAGCAGCGCGTTAAAACCCTGTCTCGCCGATCAGAACTGGCAAGTAAGGGGCCGCTATGCTCAGGTGGCCGCCCATAATAAGGAACAAAAAGAGAAGCGGGAGACGATCCTGACGGCCGGCCGGACTGGCCCGATTGGTAAACCCTGGCTGAGCCATTGCCTCGGTGAACTCGCCAATAAATATCACGCGAAAATTGCCTCTGAGCTAACGACCCTCCCGCAGTTCGCCAGATTCACCCACCCTGAAAGTTATTACCAGGAGGCGCTTTCCGGCGGGCTGGGAGAAGCCTTCCCCATCGCACTGGGGCTTCAGCTGGCGGATCGCGAGGCGCTGATCGTTGCCGCCGTCGGTGATGGTTCATACCTCTTCGCCAATCCGGCGGTCTGCCATCACATTGCAGAGGTGATGAAGCTGCCCGTGCTGGTGGTGATCGGTAATAACGCGGGCTGGGGGGCCGTTGCAGGCGGAACCCGAGCGCTCTACCCCGAAGGCTACGCCGCAAAAATGGCGCAGATCCCGGCCACCACCTTTACGTCATCACCCGATATGTCGGCACTTGCCGCGTCAGGCCAGGCCTGGGCGATGGCGGTTGACCGCGCCGAGATGCTGCCCGTCGTTCTTGAGGAAGCCGTCAATATTATTCGCACCCAGAAGCGTTCGGTCCTCGTAGACGTGAAGCTGGGAATGTAATCAAGGAAAAAGAGTATGTCTGGTCAGAATGTACGTTCCCTGCCCTTCCGTGCTGCCGTGGTGCGTCAGCCCGGTGGCCCGTTTGAGCTGAAAACGGTTCGCTTCCAATCGCTGCGGCCCCATGAGGTCATTGTTCGTATCGTGGCGACGGGGATGTGCCATACCGACATGGTTGCCAGGGATGGTTTATATCCGGTTCCGCAGCCTGTTGTGCTCGGCCACGAAGGGGCTGGGGTGGTAACCGCCATTGGCGCAGAGGTACAGAGGGTCACCGTAGGCGATCATGTGGTGCTGACGTTTTTATCCTGTGGAACCTGCCGCCCCTGCCTTGAAGGCGCGCCAGCCGGCTGCCAGAACTTTAATGCCCTGAATTTTTCCGGCCAGCGTTGCGACGGCAGTCATGCCCTTTGTGGCAATGATGGCCAGCTACTTCATGACCGTTTCTTCGGCCAGTCCTCGTTTGCCGAGTTTGCGGTGGTGGATCAGCGTAATGTGGTGAAGGTACGTCCTGACGCGCCGCTGGAAATGCTGGGCCCGCTGGGGTGTGGGATCCAGACGGGTGCCGGGGCGGTACTGAATGCGTTAAAGGTAAAAGCAGGTAGCACCTTTGCCGCATTTGGCGGCGGCACCGTTGGCCTGAGCGGCGTGATGGCGGCTCATGTCGCCGGTGCCACCACCATTATCGCCATTGACGTGGTTGCTGAACGGCTGGCACTGGCCCGTGAACTGGGCGCCACGCATGTCATTAACAGCCGGGAGCAGGATCCGGTCCAGGCCATCCGGGAGATCACCGGCGACGGCGTGGATTTCAGTCTGGATTCTACCGGACGCCCGGAGATAGTGCGTGCCGCGGTGGAGGCACTGCGTCCGCGCGGCCTGTGCGGGATTGTCGGCGCGTCAAAACCGGGCACAACCTTTTCACTGGATATGAATGACATGATGCAAAATTGCAAAGTGTTGCGGGGCATTGTTGAGGGAGACAGTATTCCGGATCTCTTCATCACGCAGCTGGTTGAGCTGTATATGCAGGGGCGATTCCCCATCGACAAGCTGATGCGTTTTTACGCTTTCGACCAGATAAACCAGGCCGCGGCAGACAGCGAGCGGGGTTTAACCATCAAACCGGTGATCCGCATCGGTTGATCCGGGCAACAAAAAAGCCCCCTGCCGGAGCAGAGGGCTTTTATTCATTCAGTGGCGCTTATTCGCCTTTGGCTTCAGCGTGCTTCATCTCGCCCATGACTTTCAGCTTTTTCGAGATTTCACGACGTTCTTTAGAGATCTCAGCATTTTTGATGATGTAGTCATCGACGCGGTCTTCGTAGTCACTTTTCATGCTGGCGATGATGCCCTGGATGGCTTCAACGCTCATGCCTGGCTTGATGTAATCGCTCAGGTTGTCCAGCAGCAGAACACGCTTCTGGTTGTCACGGATCTTCTTCTCAACGTCCTGGATTTCACGTTGCAGTTTGTTCTTGCGGCGGAACAGGCGGACGAATTCCAGAACATCCTGGAACGAAGGCTTGGTAGTTTCCATTTTTACACCCCTGATAATGTGAGATTCGGATTCGTTTAAACAACCGCGATGCCGTTAACCTTACTGACAGCGATTGCTGATGACAATAATTTTTCCTTTGTCCCTATCATAACCTCAATTTCTGCTGAATCGAAGCAGCAGCCATCACAACCGTGCATAGCCGCTTTTTATTTGCGCAATGCCCGGCAGATAAGATGTGACAACAGCTCCAGCTGGCGCGCAAGTTCCATGCTCAACCATACATAGCCATGAATAGGCGTTTCCGCCACGTTTTCACTGCGTTGATCGTTTATCAGCTGTCGCAGCTCGGCAACGATTTCGTTCAGCCGCTCGGTATTGGCCAGAATCGGCTGCGGATTACCTTCATAGAGCGCATGGGCTATGGTGAGCAGCGTCTGCTGCGTCATCTGCTGCGTCTCTTTTAAGGTCCGGGCATTCAGCATCACAAAGTGACTGGCCCGGGAAGCCCAGTGGGCGTTGATCTGTAGCTCCAGCATGCAGACCAGGTTGCGGCTGACGGTCTGGATCGCTTCGAAGATCGCTTTCTGAATATGGGTCTCTTTACTGGCCGGGGTGATCAGGCCGCGCATTTTTACCACGTCGTTAAGGATGGTTTGCAGATGTTTTTCCAGCCGCGGACGCTCAACCAGGTTGGGAGAAAAGCCCGCCTGATAAACCCGGTTAAAGGCAGTGACGTAGTTCGCCATCTGGATACGCCAGTGCAGGAATGCCCGCTGCGGCCAGATCCCGGTAAACAGCATCGCCAGCAGGGAACCGAGGATCACGTCGCCGCTTCGCCACAGCGCGGTGTGCATATCCCCTTGCGGCGCGCCAATCACCACCGCAAGGGTGATACCAATCAGCAGCGCCTGATAGGGTCGCTTGCCGAGCGCCAGCCAGCCGCAGAGGAACATCGCTACTGCGCACCACAGCAGCATCAGCGGCAGGGAGAACAGCTCCAGCTTCAGGGCAATCAGCCCCAGCGCCGAACCCAGAATGGTGCCGCCAATGCGCTCAAACGCGCGTGGCACCACGTTACCCCAGAAGGAGATGGGGCCCATGATTACCACCAGCGTAATCAGCGGCCAGGTGCCTTCCGGCACGTCCAGCAGACGCACCAGTAAAAAGGTGAGGATAAACGCCAGCGCGATACGGCATCCGTGCACGGTACGGTAGTGGCGATACAGTCGGATTTCAAAGGGCGTCAGAGTTTTGTCGGGGCGCACACGCTCTCCAGCATTACGGCAAACCCTGATTGTACTGCGTTTTCTGCCGGAGCGGTGGCATCCGGCAGAAAAACCCTGTGAAGCGTAAGCATACGTGCAGCGTTACGCCACCCGGTTTTGGACCGGAATAAACATCTCAATATCCCAGTAGCCGTCGGCGTTACCGTCATTCAGGTAACGTTCGAAGCAGGGTTTCGGCGCGATCTGGTAATCGACATCTTCAAGCAGGCTGTCGAAGAACAGGTTCCACGGCGTGGCGAAGTCGTGATTCTCAACGCGGGCGCTGGCTACCGCGTAATCGCCTTCGGCCACTTCGGTGAGGATCACCCCTTCACTGTTAGCGGGGATGACAAAATCGTCCGGCACGGTGACAACCGTGTCGCAGCGTAATTTTTCCGCCGGGACTTCATCAGGATTATCGTAATAGACCGCCACCCACTCCAGCGGCTGAATATGTCGGCCATCTACCCACATCACCAGTTGCTCAAAACCCTGCTTAACGGTCTGCTCCCAGGGGCCAACCATATGAAAACCGGCGATTTTGCGTTTATTCTGGTGCTTGATGCTGTAGTCCATGCTGCCTCCGATTGGTTACTGTATATACATACACTCTAATGCAGAGAAAAGCGGTTTAACAATGATGACCTGTCTATTATGCGAGCAGGCTCGCACAGTCGCCAGCCTGCTCATTCTGCCGTCAGGCTTTATGGTGCAGATAGTCGCTCAGGCGTGAGAACATCCCGCCTTTACCGACGCTTTCCAGGGTCACCAGCGGCCAGTGGGCGACCACCTTATCGCGATCGTACAGCTCGATCTCCCCGACCCGCTGATGCGCGGCGATAGGCGCTTCGAGCTCTTTTTTATCCAGCACATATTTGGCTTTGATGTTCGACAGCTCCGCTTTCGGCAGCGCCAGCCAGAAGTCCTGATCGGTGCCCAGCGAAATCTGCTCTTTATCGCCATACCAGATGCGCTCGATGCCCACCTGCTTGCCGTTACGCAGGATCTGCACGGTATCGAAGTTCTGCTGTCCCCAGTGCAGGAGCTTGCGCGCCTGATCCTCGCGGCCTTTCGGGCTCCCGGCCCCCATGATGACGGCAATCAGTCGGCGCTGACCGTCCACGGCTGAGGCAATCAGGTTAAAACCGGCGCCGGAGGTGTGCCCGGTTTTCAGGCCATCGACGTTAAGGGACTTATCCCACAGCAGGCCGTTACGGTTCTGCTGGGTGATACCGTTCCAGGTCAGGCTCTTCTCGCTGTACATGTGATAAAACGCCGGTTCACCGTGGATAATGGCCCGGGAAAGCACCGCCAGATCGAATGCCGAGCTGTGCTGGCCCGGCGCGTCCAGACCATGCACCGTTTCAAAATGGGTATCGCGCAGATTCAGCTTTTTGACGTAATCATTCATCATGGTGACGAATTGTGGCTGCCCACCCGCCACGTAATCGGCCAGCGCCACGCAGGCATCGTTGCCGGAGTCAACAATCAGGCCCCGGCTGAGGTCACGCACCGAAACCTGCTCGCCCGCCTTCAGGAACATCAGCGAGGAGCCGTCAAATACCGGATTGCCCTTGGCCCAGGCATCCTGACCAACCGTGACCATATCGTCCGGGGTGATGCGATGGCTGTCGATGGCGCGATCCACCACATAGCCGGTCATCAGCTTGGTCAGGCTGGCCGGATTGCGCTGCTGATGTTCGTTGCCCGCCGTTAAAATCTGCCCCGTCGTGTAATCCATCAGTACCCAGGAACCGGCCTGGATAGCTGGCGGCTGCGGCGCATAATTAATCGGGTCGGCAGCCAGCGCGGAAGAAATGCTCAAAGTGAGTAAAGAAACAGCAATAAACAGACGGCGTTTCAACGGTATATCCTCAGGTCATTTAAAATCGTTGCCCTTTTTACGTAAGTTTTCCGCTGGATACCTGGAATAATTGCAAAAAAATGTGACAGCACGCAGGTTTTTTCCGGACAATGCTTCGCAAATTTGCAGGCTGACGGCGCTTTTCCTTCGGCGTGCCAGGCGGGATGGTTTACCATAGTGGTGTCACTCATAAACAGGATGGTATTACTGGTGTCTGACTCCGCCGCGCTGCCTACATTTTTATTTCACGACTACGAAACCTTTGGCACCAGCCCCTCGCTGGATCGCCCTTCCCAGTTCGCCGCCATCCGCACCGATGCCGATTTCAATATCATCGGCGAGCCGGAAGTGTTCTTTTGCAAACCCGCCGATGACTATTTGCCTCAGCCCGGCGCGGTGATGGTCACCGGCATCACGCCGCAGGAAGCCCGGGAAAAAGGGGTAAATGAGGCTGAGTTTGCCCGTCGCATTCATGACCTGTTTACCGTGCCTAACACCTGCGTGGTGGGCTACAACAACGTGCGTTTCGATGACGAAGTGACCCGGCATATTTTTTACCGCAACTTCTACGATCCCTATGCCTGGAGCTGGCAAAACAAGAACTCGCGCTGGGATCTGCTGGATGTGATGCGCGCCTGCTATGCCCTGCGTCCTGAAGGGATCAACTGGCCCGAAAACGAAGACGGGTTACCCAGCTTCCGCCTTGAACATCTGACCCGCGCGAACGGCATTGAACACAGCAACGCTCATGACGCGATGGCCGATGTCTACGCCACTATCGCCATGGCGAAGCTGGTGAAGACCCGGCAGCCGAAGCTGTTTGAGTACCTGCTCAGCCATCGCAGTAAGCAGAAACTCATCACCCTGATTGACGTGCCGCAGATGAAGCCGCTGATGCACATCTCCGGGATGTTTGGCGCCTGGCGCGGAAATACCAGCTGGGTGGCCCCGCTGGCCTGGCACCCGGACAACCGCAACGCGGTGATTATGGTGGATTTGGCCGGGGATATTACCCCCCTGCTGACACTGGATAGCGACAACCTGCGCGAGCGGCTGTACACCCCAAAAGAGGCGCTGGGCGATGATGCCGCGGTGCCGGTGAAGCTGGTGCATATCAATAAGTGCCCGGTGCTGGCTCCTGCCAATACCCTGCGCCCGGACGATGCCGAACGGCTGGGCATCAACCGTCAGCACTGCCTGGACAACCTGAAACTGCTGCGGGATAACCCGCAGGTGCGCGAGAAGGTAGTGGCGATTTTTGCCGAAGCGGAGCCGTTCGTTCCGTCAGAGAACGTCGATGCTCAGCTCTATAACGGCTTTTTCAGCGACGCTGACCGCTCTGCCATGAATATCGTGCTGCAGACCGATCCCCGTAACCTGCCCGCCCTGGATATCACTTTTGCCGATCGGCGCATTAACAAGCTGATCTTTAACTACCGGGCGCGTAATTTCCCCGGCACCCTGGATGAGGCCGAGCAGGAACAGTGGTTACAGCATCGCCGCAACGTGTTTACGCCGGAGTATTTGCAGGCTTACGCCCAGGAGCTGGAGATGCTGTACGGTGAGTATGAAGGGAATGCTGAAAAGCAGGCGCTGTTAAAAGCGCTGTATCAGTATGCGCAGGAGATTGTGTAACCCGAGAAAACAAAAAAGCCGGAGGCGATGTCTCCGGCTTTTTTTTGCCCGGCGGCGCTACGCTTGCGCGGGCCTACGGGCTTTGCAGTCAATTAATTATGCGACATCTTCGTACTGAGGAACCGGGTTGCGGAAGCTTTTGGTTACGCATGCCAGGTAAATCAGACCGATACCACCCCAGATCAGACCCAGAACCATTGAGCTCTCTTCCAGGTTGATCCACAGCGCACCCACAGTCAGCGCGCCACATACCGGCATCAGCAGGTAGTTGAAGTGGTCTTTCAGCGTTTTGTTGCGCTTCTCACGGATCCAGAACTGAGAGATCACGGAGAGGTTAACAAAGGTAAAGGCAACCAGCGCACCGAAGTTAATCAGCGCCGTAGCAGTAACCAGGTCAAATTTAATTGCCATCAGAGCAATCACACCCACCAGCAGCACGTTCCATGCCGGGGTACGCCATTTCGGATGAACATAACCGAAGAAGCGAGTCGGGAACACGCCATCACGCCCCATCACGTACATCAGACGGGAAACGCCCGCGTGTGCCGCCATACCGGATGCCAGAACGGTGACGCTGGAGAAGATTAGCACGCCCCACTGGAAGGTTTTGCCGGCGACATACAGCATGATTTCTGGCTGTGACGCGTCCGGATCCTTGAAGCGAGAGATATCCGGGAAGTACAGCTGCAGGAAGTAAGAGGCACCGATAAAGATGATGCCGCCCAGCAACGCCGTCAGGAAGATAGCGCGCGGGATCACACGCTCAGCATCTTTGGTCTCTTCAGACAGAGAAGAGATGCCGTCAAAGCCGAGGAACGAGAAGCACAGGATCGTCGCACCGGTGATCATCGGCACTACATGCGCGCCTTCAGACCAGAACGGACGGGTGCTGGTCAGCGTACCTGCGCCTTCACCGTGAGAAACGCCGTAAATGATCAGACCCACGATGACCGCCACAATACCCATCTGCAGAATAACAATCAGGGTGTTGAAGTTGGCCACGGTCTTGATGCTGCGCAGGTTAGAGATGGTCATAAAGGCCACCAGCGCCACAACAAAGATCCACGAAGGTACGGAAGGCACCAGCGCTTCAAAGTAAATTTTTGCCAGCAGAATGTTGATCATCGGCATGAACAGGTAGTCCAGCAGGGATGACCAGCCCACCATAAAGCCAACAGCCGGGCTAATGGACTTCTGAGCATAGGTGTACGCAGAACCTGCGGACGGGAAGCGGCGAACCAGCTTGCCGTAGCTCAGCGCGGTAAAGAGGATCGCGATCAGCGCAAAGGCATACGCCGTTGCAACGTGACCGTCAGTGAGGCCTGAAACGATACCAAACGTATCGAACAGCGTCATCGGCTGCATATAGGCAAGGCCCATCATAACAACCGGAATCAACGTAAGCGTTTTACGTAATTCCACGCGAGAGGTTTTTGGAGTTGCGTTATGCGACATGGTTATTCTCCTTTACGGTGAATACCGCCACGTAAGCGAATGATTGCCCCATTTCTTTCTTCCTCAGCGACAACAACTGTCGGATTTTAGTAAATATCTATCCGGTACGAAGCCCGGCCTCTTGGATTTAATGGTTTTCTTACATGCAAAAAAAAATAATCGACGCCTTTTATATCGTCGATTATTCCATGTTTGCTGCGGCGCATTTTCCCTAAATGATAGTAAAAATGCAAGAGATCGAAAGGCATCCTAAAGTTAAATTTTTTATTAATCCGCTGATTTCTCAGCTGCGCCCTGCGCATAAAGGGCAGCGATAGCACTATTTGCTAAAATTTCTTGCCGCCACCATGCGCTGGCAAGCCCGGCGGTCTGCTCATTCCAGCCTATCCATACGGAATCATAACTGGATTGAGCGATGACCTGTTTCTCGACCAACGCACCGCTTTCTATAAAACGCTGGGCTAAATATCGCGGCAGATAGCCACAGCCTAAGCCGCTAATTTGCAGCTCCAGCTTGGTTTTAAAATCAAATACGGTAATGGCTTCCTGATCGTCCAGTAGCTGGGAGGAGGCCGTACAGCCCGGTAATGAATTATCACCCACTACAATTGCGCGATAACTTTTGATGACCCGCCGGTTGATCGGCTCCGGCTCCTGGGCCAGCGGATGGTGTGGGGCGATGACGAACACCTGCTCCAGTTGCCCGAGACAAGCAAAGCCAAAATCGCTGAGCCGGGGCGGCTCATGCAGCGCGCCAACGACGATATCCGCCCGGCCCTGCACCAGCGACTCCCAGGAACCGGCTAACACGCCATTGATAAATTTGAGACGGGTAACGCTGTGTCGCGCGTAAAAGGCCTCGATGAGCGGTGCCAGCAGGGAAAACGGGAAGGTATCATCCACGCCGATAATCAGCTCGTTTTCCCAGCCCTGATGCAGCTTGACGGCCTGTTTTTCCAGCTCACGCACCGAATGCAGCACGTCCCGCCCTTTTTCCAGCAGCATCTGCCCGGTGCGGGTAAAGCGCGCCCGGTGACCGGAACGGTCCAGGATCTGAATATTCAGATCGCTTTCGAGTTTGTGAACGGTGTAGCTGAGCGCAGAGGGGGTCTTGAACAGCTTTGCCGACGCCGCAGCAAAGCTCCCCTCTTTTTCCAGTGCATCAAGGATAATAAGGACATCCAGCAGCGGTTTCATGCTCACCCCCTTGTGGTGCGCTTACGCTCCGCCAGCGGCGTTACTCCATTGGCATAACCAGCGGATCGGGAAAGAGATACTCAAATCCCAGTTCATGACAGATGCGGTTCCCATCAATCAATTTGCCCTTCCCCGCTCCGGGGGCATCGTGGAAGTGCGGCGCTGCCAGGCCAAGCTGACGCGACATCACCGGATAGAATGTACTGCGTGTTGGATGAGAGGGCGCACATATATTATAGATGTGCCCGCCCTTCGGGGCCTGTAATAGCAGGGTAATTGCGCCGATCACGTCTTCAAGATGCACCAGATTGACGCCATGTTGGCCGTCAGGCGCTGATTTCCCGGCAAAAAAACGGCCAGGATGACGACCGGGCCCCACCAGCCCCGCAAGGCGTAATATATCAACCTGCGTGCCGGGTAAATTATGCAGCCAGTCTTCCAGCTCTTTTAATACCCGCCCGCTGGCGGTCACCGGCTGGCGCGGCATATTCTCTTTCACGGCGCCTTCCACATCGCCATATACCGAGGTAGAGCTGGTGAAAATAATGCGTGGAATATGGTACGCGAGAGCGCTATCGACAATTTCCTGTACTGCCTGCAGATAATAGCTCTCGCCCGGTCCGGTGCGACGCGCTGGCAGGGTGATCACCAGCGCATCCACATCACTCATCAGCGTATCCAGATCGTCGGTGTCGCACACCAGCTCTGGCTCCAGGCGCAATTCAACGCTTTCGATGCCGCACATCCGCGCCGCCTCGACCCCATCCACGGTGGTTTTACTGCCGGTGACCTCCCAGCCCCGCCCCAGTAGCGACATGGCCAACGGCATTCCAAGCCATCCCAGACCGACAATTGCGACCTTTTTCATGCATTTTCTCCTGACGTTTACGCCTCTGCTTTAAGGCTACGCCAGCCATGCGCAACTGACAATTGATAGCGCTAATATGAAATCATTTAATGATAAAAAAAAGCCCTTGCTTTATATAGCGCAAGTGGTTTAGGTTAAACGACATCACATGAATAAGCATTCATCGAGAATTTTATGACACGCGTTCAATTTAAACACCACCATCATCACCATCATCCTGACTAGTCTTTCAGGCGATGTGTGCTGGAAGACAGTTAGATCTTCCAGCGGTGCATGAACGCAAGAAAAAGCCCCCGGAAGATCATCTTCCGGGGGCTTTTTTTTGGACCGTGTTCAGGCAAGTTACAACAGGATCATGAGGAACCGACAATGTTAGATAATTCACGTTTACGCATAGCTATGCAGAAATCAGGTCGTCTTAGCGACGATTCACGCGAACTGCTGGCGCGCTGCGGCATTAAAATCAACCTGCACACGCAGCGCCTGATCGCGCTGGCAGAGAATATGCCGATTGATATTCTGCGCGTGCGTGACGATGACATTCCAGGACTGGTGATGGACGGCGTAGTCGATCTGGGCATCATTGGCGAAAACGTGCTGGAAGAAGAGCTCCTGACCCGCCGCGCGCAGGGCGAAGACCCGCGCTATTTCACCCTGCGCCGTCTGGACTTTGGCGGCTGCCGCCTGTCGCTGGCAACCGCGGCTGACGAAGCCTGGGACGGCCCGGCCGGGCTGAATGGCAAGCGTATCGCCACCTCCTACCCTCACCTGCTGAAGCGTTACCTCGATCAGAAAGGGGTGCAGTTTAAATCCTGCCTGCTGAATGGCTCTGTCGAAGTGGCACCGCGAGCCGGTCTGGCCGATGCGATTTGCGACCTGGTCTCCACCGGCGCCACCCTGGAAGCAAATGGCCTGCGCGAAGTGGAGGTGATCTACCGCTCCAAAGCCTGCCTGATCCAACGCGACGGCGAAATGCCGGAAGCCAAACAGCAGCTGATTGACCGCCTGCTGACCCGTATTCAGGGCGTTATCCAGGCCCGCGAATCGAAATACATCATGATGCATGCCCCGACCGAGCGTCTGGATGAAGTGATTGCCCTGCTGCCGGGCGCTGAACGTCCAACCATTCTGCCGCTGGCAGGGGATCAGCAGCGCGTGGCGATGCATATGGTCAGCAGCGAAACCCTGTTCTGGGAAACCATGGAAAAACTGAAGGCGCTGGGTGCCAGTTCGATCCTGGTGTTGCCAATTGAGAAGATGATGGAGTAACAACCATGACCTTTAACACCGTTATCGACTGGAACACCTGTAGCGCCGAACAGCAGCGCGACCTGCTGATGCGCCCGGCGATCTCGGCCTCGGAAAGCATTACCCGTACCGTGGCGGAGATTCTGGACAATGTGAAAACCCGTGGCGACGATGCCCTGCGGGAGTACAGCGCAAAATTCGACAAAACCGAAGTGGGTGCGCTGAAGGTGAGCGAGCAGGAAATGACTGACGCCTGTAACCGCCTGGGTGAGGACATTAAGCAGGCGATGGCGGTGGCGGTCAAAAACATCGACACCTTCCACCGCTCGCAAGCACTGCCGATCATTGACGTTGAGACCATGCCTGGCGTGCGCTGCCAGCAGGTGACCCGCCCGGTTGACTCTGTGGGTTTGTATATTCCGGGTGGTTCCGCCCCGCTGTTCTCCACGGTGCTGATGCTGGCCACCCCGGCACGTATCGCCGGTTGCCGCAAGGTAGTGCTCTGCTCGCCACCACCGATTGCCGATGAAATTCTTTATGCGGCGCAACTGTGCGGCGTACAGGAGATCTTCAAGGTAGGCGGTGCGCAGGCGATTGCCGCTCTGGCACTGGGCACCGAGTCCATCGCGAAGGTAGATAAAATCTTTGGCCCGGGCAATGCGTTTGTGACCGAAGCCAAACGTCAGGTCAGCCAGCGTCTGGACGGTGCGGCCATCGACATGCCGGCTGGCCCGTCGGAAGTGCTGGTGATTGCCGACAGCGGCGCGACGCCGGATTTCGTGGCCTCCGATCTGCTGTCCCAGGCCGAGCACGGCCCGGATTCGCAGGTGATCCTGCTGACCCCGGATGCCGCTATGGCACAATGGGTCGGCGAAGCGGTTGAACGTCAGTTGGCCGATCTGCCGCGGGCCGATACCGCCCGCCAGGCGCTCTCCGCCAGCCGCCTGATTGTGGCCCGGGATCTGGACCAGTGCATCGCCATTTCCAACCTCTACGGCCCGGAGCACCTGATCATTCAGACCCGCAATGCCCGTGAGCTGGTCGACAGCATCACCAGCGCCGGTTCGGTGTTCCTCGGTGACTGGTCGCCGGAGTCCGCGGGCGATTACGCCTCGGGCACCAACCACGTGCTGCCGACCTACGGCTATACCTCAACCTGTTCCAGCCTGGGGCTGGCAGATTTCCAGAAGCGCATGACCGTACAGGAACTCTCCCGCGAAGGTTTTGCGTCGCTCGCCGCCACCATCGAAACGCTGGCCGCCGCTGAACGGCTGACCGCCCACAAAAATGCCGTGACGCTGCGCGTTGCCGCCCTGAAGGAGCAAGCATGAGTATTGAAGAGTTAGCCCGCGACAACGTTCGCGCCCTGACCCCGTATCAGTCTGCCCGTCGTCTGGGTGGTAATGGTGACGTCTGGCTGAACGCCAATGAATTCCCTACCGCCGTTAGCTTCGAGCTGACCCAGCAGTCGCTGAACCGCTATCCGGAGTGTCAGCCGAAAGCGGTGATTGAAAACTATGCCGCCTATGCCGGTATCCAACCGGAGCAGGTGCTGGTCAGCCGCGGCGCGGATGAAGGCATTGAACTGTTGATCCGCGCCTTCTGCGAGCCAGGCAAAGACGCGGTGCTCTACTGTCCGCCAACCTACGGGATGTACAGCGTCAGCACCGAAACCTTCAACGTTGAGCTGCGTAAAGTGCCTGCCCTGGAAAACTGGCAGCTCGATTTGCAGGCCATCGCCGATAACCTCGACGGCGTGAAGGTGGTGTTTGTCTGCAGCCCGAATAACCCGACCGGGCAGCTGATTAATCCTCAGGATATCCGCTCGCTGCTGGAGATGACACGCGGCAAAGCCCTGGTGGTGGCCGATGAAGCCTATATTGAATTTTGCCCGCAGGCGACGCTGACCGGCTGGTTAGCAGAATATCCGCACCTGGTGATCCTGCGCACCCTGTCAAAAGCCTTTGCTCTCGCCGGGCTGCGCTGCGGCTTTACGCTGGCGAATAAAGAGGTGATCGACCTGCTGATGAAGGTGATTGCGCCTTATCCACTTTCGACGCCAGTAGCGGATATCGCTGCCCAGGCGCTGTCGCCAGAGGGCATTACGGCCATGCGGAGCCGCGTGGCGCAGATCGTCGATGAGCGGGCGTATCTCGTCAGCCAGCTGAAAACCATCCCCTGCGTGGAGCAGGTTTTCGACTCGGAGACCAACTATATTCTGGCGCGTTTCACCGCCTCGAGTGCAGTATTTAAATCTTTGTGGGATCAGGGCATTATCTTACGAGACCAGAACAAACAACCCTCTTTGAGTGGCTGCTTGCGCATTACCGTGGGCACCCGTGAAGAGAGCCAGCGCGTTATCGACGCCCTGAATGCGGAGAAAGTATGAGCCAGAAGTACCTCTTTATCGATCGTGACGGCACCATCATTTCGGAACCACCCAGTGATTATCAGGTCGATCGTTTCGACAAACTGGCCTTTGAAGCCGACGTTATTCCGGTGCTGCTGAGGCTGCAGAAAGCCGGTTATAAACTGGTGATGATCACCAACCAGGATGGTCTGGGCACGGACAGCTTCCCGCAGGCTGATTTTGACGGCCCGCACGACCTGATGATGCAGATCCTGACCTCTCAGGGCGTGGCGTTTGATGAAGTACTGATTTGCCCGCACCTGCCTGCCGACAACTGCGACTGCCGTAAACCGAAAGTGCAGCTGGTTGAGCAGTATCTGGCCGATACGGCGCTGGATAAAACGAACAGCTACGTGATCGGCGATCGCGCCACGGACATCGAGCTGGCAGCCAACATGGGCATCACGGGCCTGCGCTATCAGCGCGAGACCCTGAACTGGACGATGATTGGCGAGCAGCTGACCAAACGTGACCGCTACTCCCACGTGGAGCGTAATACCAAAGAGACGCAGATCGACGTCAAGGTGTGGCTGGATCGCGAAGGCGGCAGCAAGATCCACACCGGCGTGGGCTTCTTCGATCATATGCTGGATCAGATCGCCACCCACGGCGGTTTCCGTATGGAGATCGGCGTTAAAGGCGACCTCTACATTGACGATCACCACACCGTCGAAGATACCGGTCTGGCGCTGGGCGAGGCGCTGAAGCTGGCGCTGGGCGATAAGCGCGGCATCAGCCGTTTTGGCTTTGTGCTGCCGATGGACGAGTGCCTGGCCCGCTGTGCGCTCGATATCTCCGGCCGCCCGCACCTGGAATATAAAGCCGACTTTACCTACCAGCGCGTGGGCGACCTGAGCACCGAGATGGTTGAGCACTTTTTCCGCTCCCTCTCCTACACCATGGGCCTGACGCTGCACCTGAAAACCAAAGGTAAGAACGATCACCACCGCGTGGAAAGCCTGTTCAAGGCCTTTGGTCGCACCCTGCGCCAGGCCATTCGCGTGGAAGGCGATACCCTGCCGTCGTCGAAAGGAGTGTTGTAATGAACGTGGTGATCCTTGATACCGGCTGCGCCAACCTCAACTCGGTGAAATCCGCAATTATGCGTCACGGCTACGATCCGCTGGTCAGCCGCGATCCGGATGTGGTGCTGCACGCGAGCAAACTCTTTTTACCGGGCGTCGGTACGGCGCAGTCGGCGATGGATCAGATCCACCAGCGTGAGCTGGTGGATCTGATTAAAGCCTGTACCCAGCCGGTGCTGGGTATTTGTCTGGGGATGCAGCTGCTCGGCCGCCGGAGTGAAGAGTCTAACGGCGTGGATCTGCTGGGTATCATCGACGAGGATGTGCCGAAAATGACCGACCACGGTCTGCCGCTGCCGCACATGGGCTGGAACCGGGTCTATCCGAAAGCGGGTGACCGACTGTTCCGCGGTATCGAGGACGGAGCGTATTTCTATTTTGTTCACAGCTATGCGATGCCGGTGAACGCCAATACCATCGCCCAGTGCCACTACGGCGAAGCCTTCACCGCGGCCGTGCAGAAAGATAATTTCTACGGCGTGCAGTTCCACCCGGAGCGTTCCGGAGCCGCTGGCGCGCAGTTGCTGAAAAACTTCCTGGAGATGTGATGATTATTCCCGCTTTAGATTTAATCGACGGTACGGTTGTCCGTCTGCACCAGGGCGATTACGGCCAGCAGCGCGAATACGGTAACGATCCGCTGCCGCGCCTGCAGGACTATGCCGCCCAGGGAGCGGAAGTGCTGCACCTGGTTGATCTGACCGGCGCGAAAGATCCCGCCAAACGCCAGATCCCGCTGCTGAAAAAACTGGTGGCGGGCGTTAACGTCCCGGTCCAGGTTGGCGGCGGCGTGCGTACCGAAGAGGACGTGGCGGCGCTGCTGGAAGCGGGTGTGGCGCGCGTGGTGGTAGGTTCTACCGCAGTAAAAGATCCCGAGATGGTACAAGGCTGGTTCAAACGCTTTGGCGCCGACGCGCTGGTGCTGGCGCTGGACGTGCGTATTGACGACCAGGGTAACAAACAGGTCGCGGTCAGCGGCTGGCAGGAGAACTCCGGCGTGACGCTGGAAGCGCTGGTGGATCGCTATCTGCCGGTGGGTCTGAAGCATGTTTTATGCACGGATATCTCTCGCGACGGTACGCTGGCCGGGTCTAACGTGTCGCTGTACGAAGAGGTTTGTGCCCGTTATCCGCAGGTGGCGTTCCAGTCATCTGGTGGTATTGGTGATTTGAATGATATCGCCGCCCTGCGCGGAACCGGGGTACGTGGGGTGATCGTTGGACGCGCCCTGCTGGAAGAAAAATTCACGGTTAAGGAGGCGATTCAATGCTGGCAAAACGGATAATTCCCTGTCTCGACGTGCGTGATGGTCAGGTCGTGAAAGGTGTGCAGTTCCGCAATCACGAGATCATCGGCGATATCGTTCCTCTGGCAAAACGCTATGCGGAAGAAGGTGCCGACGAGCTGGTCTTTTACGATATCACCGCCTCCAGCGATGGGCGCGTAGTGGATAAAAGCTGGGTCGCGCGCGTGGCGGAAGTGATTGATATCCCATTCTGCGTGGCGGGTGGGATTAAATCGGCAGACGATGCAGCGAAGATCCTTACCTTCGGCGCGGACAAAATTTCCATTAACTCCCCTGCCCTGGCCGATCCTGAACTCATCACCCGCCTGGCCGACCGCTTTGGCGTGCAGTGCATCGTGGTTGGGATTGATACCTGGTTTGACGACGCCACTGGCAAATACCACGTCAACCAGTACACCGGCGATGAGAGCCGGACCCGCGTAACCCAGTGGGAGACGCTGGACTGGGTGCAGGAAGTGCAGAAGCGCGGCGCGGGTGAGATTGTGCTGAACATGATGAATCAGGACGGCGTGCGTAACGGCTACGACCTGACGCAGCTGAAGAAAGTGCGCGAAGTATGCCACGTGCCGCTGATTGCCTCGGGCGGCGCAGGCACCATGGAACACTTCCTCGAAGCCTTCCGCGATGCCGATGTTGACGGCGCGCTGGCGGCCTCGGTGTTCCACAAACAGATCATTAATATTGGTGAGTTAAAAACGTTCCTGGCAAATCAGGGCGTGGAGATCAGGGTATGTTAACAGAGCAACAACGTGCGCAGCTGGACTGGGAAAAAACCGACGGCCTGATGCCGGTGGTGGTGCAGCACGCGGTGTCCGGTGAAGTGCTGATGCTGGGTTATATGAATCAGGACGCCCTGGCGAAGACCATCGACAGCGGTAAAGTAACCTTTTTCTCGCGCACCAAACAGCGTCTGTGGACCAAGGGCGAAACCTCCGGCCATTTTCTGAATGTGGTCAGCATCACGCCTGACTGTGATAACGATACCCTGCTGGTACTGGTTAATCCCATCGGGCCGACCTGCCACCTTGGCACCAGCAGCTGCTTTGGCGACGCCAGCCACCAGTGGCTGTTCCTGTACCAGCTGGAACAACTGCTGGCTGAGCGCAAAACCGCGGATCCTGAGAGTTCTTATACGGCGAAACTGTATGCCAGCGGCACTAAGCGTATCGCGCAGAAAGTGGGAGAAGAAGGCGTAGAGACAGCTTTAGCCGCTACTGTGAATGACCGGGCCGAGCTGACTAATGAAGCTTCTGACCTGATGTATCACCTACTGGTGCTGCTGCAGGACCAGGATTTAGATTTAACAACGGTGATTGAGAATCTGCGTCAGCGACACAAATAAAAAAACCGGGGAAACCCGGTTTTTTTAGCTTGTAGGCCTGCTTCAGGCACGGGGCTGGTAGTTGCGCAGAGCGTTACGCGCCAACACAACGCCGGAACCAAGGATACCGCCCAGCATTACCGCAAGGATCAGAACGATTGAACGTTTCGGGCTATCGCGACGAATCGGCAGGTCCGGCTTCATCACGTAGCGATACGCATGGATGGTTGTCGGATCGATTTTCAGCTTCTGAATATCAAGCAGTTTCTGTTTGTTTTGATAGTAGCTGTCGGAAAGCGTCAGCGGACGTGAAGATTCATGCGCAATCATGGATTGCAACGCTTCAGTACCTAACAGAAACATTGACTCTTGCGTCACATCTTGTGTCTGCTGAATTTTTGGGCTGGTAACGTTTGCCGCCTCAGCATACTTCAGTGCTTCCGTGATCTGCCTGATTCGCAGGTCTTTTTGTTCCTGAGCGATGGTCTCCTGGTTACCCAACACATCCTTTAAGGTCACGACCTGCTGCTTGATGTTGTCATTGAGATCAACTTCAATCTCTTTCTGAATCTGCTCATCGATCTGCTGAATGTACTGCGCTACCTGCTTTTGTGCCGCCTCGGCTGAACTGCTTACGTAGCTAATACTTAACGGTAAAGGCTGGCCTTTCACAGATTGTTCAATAACCAGTTTTTCTGGTTCAGCTTTGTTTTCCAGAGTCTGAGATAACGCAGAGAAAGAGGCGTTATAGCGAATAATCACACTTTCCTGAATATCGGTTAATTTCGGTGCGTTAGCACCATAAAGAATATTCAGGGCGTTACTATAGCTGCCTATTTGGGCTGCATCCGGCTGGGTGATAATCGCTGTAGAAGTCCACTTTTCTTTGGCGAAAACCAGGTATACACCAGCCAGAACCAGGGCGATAGCGACAAACGCAGCAATGACCCATTTCCCCCGCCACAGCTGTAACAATAGATCAATGAAATCAATCTGCTCAGGGTCACTGCTTCGCGTGACCACGTTATTGTTGTTCTGCGTCATATAATCCTTACAAGGCCAAAAAGCGCAAATAATAAAGTTTCAGATATAGTTTATCGATTGTTTTCGGATTTTCTATAGGAATCCGATGAGCGATATCGAAAATATGATGTTTGGTAACCCTGCGCATCGCGTTATCATACCCTAAATCCGGTATTTAACGCACCGGGCATGATATGTAACAGATGAGGACAGTTATGAAATTTCTGGTCACTGGCGCAGCAGGTTTTATCGGCGCTCATGTCAGCAAGCGGCTTCTGGATGCCGGACATCAGGTTGTGGGTATCGATAACCTCAATGACTATTACGATGTGAACCTGAAGCAGGCGCGTCTTGATCTGCTCACCTCCGCGAACTTCAGCTTCCATAAGCTTGACCTGGCCGACCGTGACGGCATGGCAGATCTCTTCGCCGCTGAAAAATTTGATCGTGTGATCCATCTTGCCGCCCAGGCGGGTGTACGTTACTCCCTGGACAACCCACACGCTTATGCCGAAGCCAATCTGGTGGGTCATCTGAACATACTGGAAGGCTGTCGTCATAATAAGGTGCAGCACCTGCTGTATGCCTCTTCCAGCTCCGTTTACGGTCTGAACCGTAAGATGCCGTTCTCGACCGACGACTCCGTGGATCACCCGGTTTCGCTGTACGCCGCGACCAAAAAAGCCAACGAGCTGATGTCGCACACTTACTCCCATCTGTACGGTCTGCCGACCACTGGCCTGCGCTTCTTTACCGTCTACGGTCCGTGGGGTCGTCCCGATATGGCGCTGTTTAAGTTCACCAAAGCTATGGTGGAAGGCAAAAGTATCGATGTCTATAACTTCGGTAAGATGAAGCGCGACTTCACCTATATCGATGATATTGCTGAAGCGATCGTTCGTCTGCAGGATGTTATTCCACAGGCAGACAGCAACTGGATGGTTGAGTCTGGTTCCCCTGCCACCAGCTCCGCCCCTTACCGAGTCTATAACATCGGTAATAGCTCACCTGTTGAACTGATGGACTACATCACGGCACTGGAAGAGGCGTTAGGCATTGAAGCGGACAAAAACATGATGCCGATTCAGCCAGGCGATGTGCTGGAGACTAGCGCGGATACCACGGCACTGTATGAGGTGATTGGCTTTAAACCGCAGACCTCGGTTAAAGAGGGCGTGAAGAACTTCGTGGACTGGTATCGCGAGTTTTATAAGGTTTAAAAAATAAGCCCGGCGATGATGCCGGGCTTTTTTTGGTATCGATAAATCAATCGCTGCCAAACAGATCGCGGGTATAGACCTTATCCGCTACGTCAGACAGTTCTTCCGCCATCCGGTTAGAGATGATTACGTCCGCTTCTTTCTTGAAGGCATCCAGGTCGCGAACCACACGTGAATGGAAGAATTCATCTTCTTTCATCACCGGTTCATAGATGATGACCTGAACGCCCTTCGCCTTAATACGCTTCATAATCCCCTGAATAGAGGAGGCGCGGAAGTTATCCGACCCGCTCTTCATGATCAGACGGTACACGCCCACTACTTTAGGCTGACGCGCCAGAATGGAGTCGGAGATGAAGTCCTTACGCGTGCGGTTAGCATCCACAATTGCAGAAATTAAGTTGTTCGGTACGGACTGGTAGTTAGCCAGCAGCTGCTTGGTATCTTTCGGCAGACAGTAGCCACCGTACCCGAAGGAAGGGTTGTTATAGTGGTTGCCGATACGTGGGTCGAGGCAGACGCCTTCGATGATCTGACGGGTATTCAGCCCAAGGCTCTCTGCGTAGCTGTCCAACTCGTTGAAGTAGGCAACTCGCATCGCCAGATAGGTATTGGCGAAGAGCTTGATAGCTTCAGCTTCCGTCGCATCGGTGAACAGGACATTGATGTCCTTTTTAATGGCACCTTCCTGCAGCAGAGCAGCAAAACGTTCCGCACGCTCCGAACGCTCACCAATGACGATACGTGACGGGTGCAGGTTATCGTACAATGCCCTGCCCTCACGCAGAAACTCCGGTGAGAAGATGACATTATCGATACCCAGCTCTTCTTTAATCGATTGGGTGAAGCCAACAGGAATGGTCGATTTGATGATCATCACGGCGTTCGGGTTAATCGCCGTCACATCCTTGATCACCGCTTCCACGCTTGAAGTGTTGAAATAGTTGGTTTTTGGATCGTAGTCAGTTGGCGTCGCGATGATCACAAAATCCGCACCGCTGTAGGCGTCAATTTTGTCCGTAGTGGCGCGGAAATTCAACGGCTTATTGGTCAGATAATCTTGGATCTCTTTATCCACAATGGGCGAGATTTTCTGGTTCAGCATATCAACTTTGGCCTGCACGATATCCAAAGCCACCACTTCATGGTGCTGTGCAATCAGGATCCCGTTTGAGAGACCCACATAACCTGTTCCGGAGATTGTTATTTTCATTGGATTAACGTCTTTAAGTTAAGTGTCGGGAGCGACAACCGCCCCACCGCAATAAGCAACTTTTTGGGTTTTTACCGCGTATGCTGAGTTGATGTCAAGGCGAATGGCTGGCTGCAGGAAGGGACAATTATAGTGATTTATGCTGCAGTATAGCCTGTCGGATTAACCAGGTGAGGTAACACGGGGATATTGCGAATAAAAAAACCCGGTGACGTTCACCGGGTCTCGCTACGTGACTGAGTTAAATCAGATTAATCCAGCCACTCGGTGTGGAACACACCTTCTTTATCGGTACGCTTATAGGTATGCGCACCGAAGTAGTCGCGCTGCGCCTGAATCAGGTTGGCAGGCAGAACGGCAGCACGATAGCTATCGTAATACGCGACTGCAGCAGAGAAGGTTGGCACCGGAATACCGTTCTGTACTGCGTAAGCCACAACGTCACGAAGCGCCTGCTGGTAATCATCAGCGATCTGCTTGAAGTATGGTGCCAGCAGCAGGTTAGCGATGTTCGCATTTTCAGCGTACGCATCGGTAATTTTCTGCAAGAACTGTGCACGGATGATGCAACCGGCACGGAAAATCTTCGCGATTTCACCGTAGTTCAGATCCCAGTTGTTCTCATCAGACGCGGCACGCAGCTGAGAGAAGCCCTGAGCGTAGGAGACGATTTTACCCAGGTACAGTGCGCGACGGACTTTCTCGATAAATTCAGCTTTATCGCCTGCCAGCTTCGCCTGTGGACCGGTCAGCACTTTAGATGCTGCAACACGCTGCTCTTTCAGAGAGGAGATATAACGTGCGAAGACCGATTCAGTGATTAGAGATAATGGTTCACCCAGATCGAGTGAACTCTGGCTGGTCCATTTACCGGTACCTTTGTTCGCCGCTTCATCCAGAATCACATCAACCAGGTATTTACCCTCTTCATCTTTCTTCGTGAAGATATCTTTGGTGATGTCGATCAGGTAGCTGCTCAGCTCGCCGTTGTTCCAGTCAGTGAAGGTTTGCGCCAGTTCTTCGTTGGAGAGGTTCAGGCCACCTTTCAGCAGAGAATAGGCTTCGGCAATCAGCTGCATATCACCGTATTCGATACCGTTGTGAACCATCTTCACATAGTGACCTGCACCGTCCGGACCGATATAGGTTACGCACGGTTCACCGTCTTCAGCAACCGCAGCGATTTTGGTCAGGATTGGCGCGACCAGCTCATAGGCTTCCTTCTGACCGCCAGGCATGATGGATGGGCCTTTCAGCGCGCCCTCTTCACCGCCAGATACACCGGTACCGATGAAGTTAAACCCTTCAGCTGACAGTTCACGGTTACGACGAATAGTGTCGTGGAAGAAGGTGTTACCGCCATCAATGATGATGTCGCCTTTTTCCAGATACGGTTTCAGCGAGTCGATGGCTGCATCGGTGCCAGCGCCTGCTTTCACCATTAACAGGATACGACGAGGCGTTTCCAGAGATTCAACAAACTCCTGCACCGTATAGAAAGGAACGAGTTTTTTGCCTGGATTCTCGGCAATCACTTCTTCGGTTTTATCACGGGAGCGGTTGAAAACGGAGACGGTATAACCACGGCTTTCGATGTTCAGCGCCAGGTTGCGCCCCATCACTGCCATACCGACGACGCCGATCTGTTGTTTGGACATTACATACTCCTGTCAGGTGTGTTTAAGACGATTCTACATCGCGAATCACAATAACAAAATCGTCTTTTTTTTAACAAATAAAAATTATCGATATGATAGCTTTCAGCTACAAAGGCAACGATTGCAAAATCAGGATATTAAATGAGCAATAATTAATAAGACTTTTTATTTGAATTTATAGCCATTGCAATAACAAATATCCCCATTGGCGTATACAGGAAGGGATTAGTAATGGAAACGCCTGCCGAAAAAATAAGTGCACAAACTATCTGTAATTTTCGGATAGTGTAAGATTTCAAAATAGTACCGATGGACAAAATAAAAACAGGCAATGCGGATAAAATTAAGCCTAACGCACCGGTCTTATAGAACAACTCCAACGGTACAACTTCAATTCTACCCCTGTCCAGAATCTGCGCCCCAAACCCATGGCCAAAAATAGACATAAGCCCTTCCATCGACTTTATGACGAATGTGTAATCCTGGAGTCGCACAGAGTCAGAGTCACCTGCCCTCCCTCCAACGATAACCATCAATGCAAACCCAGCGGTGACGGCTAATCCTGTGTAGATAAAATTCTTCAGCGCGCCATTAATCCTGAAACTTGCAAGCATCATAGCTATACCAGAAAACAGGAATACCCCTCTGGTCTCAGTTAAAAACAGCGCTACAACGGTTAGAGCAAAAAATATGTACTTTTTTTCTATAAAGAAGAATATGGCACCTATGCCCAAAAAGAAAAATGATTTTGAAAAGAACGCACCACTTGGCCTGAAGAAAAATTCTGATGTTAAAGACAAAGCATTATAGAACGACATCCAATTGATTAGCCCGCCCTTCAACATAATAATATAAAGTATGTATACTGTGGAGGCGATGACACTAAAGACTTTAACTACTTTAACAAAAGTGGTTAATGAATACTCTGTAAGCGTTTCATTTAAAGTACACAGGTAGAAAAGTATTAACATATAGATGTAAGGCTGAAAATCAAACGCCATTTCACCTAATTCGTTACCATTAATCGCTCCAGCGAGACATCCATAAATCGGCAGAGCAAGTATCGAAAATAGAGTCAACATGGTTTTACTGTTGGCCCGGGCGTTAAATGTGATCGCATTTAACGCGAACAGTACCAGCGCCAAACCGAAAAACACGTACCGAAAGGGGGGGATACCCAGCGGATCTAATAATCTTCCGCCCCCGCCAAAGACAATTTCAATGGTGAGAAGCAGGATAAAAATCCTGTTTATCTTATTCATTATTTTTTCTCAAATTATAATCAATAAAAATATAATTAAACCAGTTCGCTCAGGACAAGTATTCACGACAAAAGACGATAACAAAACTCACGTATAAAACATAAATCTTAAAACAGATTAAGGAGCAACAAAATGCTTAAAACAACCTTATCCCTTTTTCGACGCCTTAATTTACTAACAAATGGCAGAAGCATAATGTTGTTAATATAATTACGCTGATTTGAGACCTTGTGAATAGGTTTAAAGTTTGCGTTAAACAGGCTTTTCAACTTATAAACTTCATTACGGTACCAACCAGAATTGACAAGTTTGACTCTTTTCACCCACATTTTATAAGATATATTGGCACCAACCTGGTTTGAAGAGTGCTGCCGATACCTCATTCCAGGCGCAGCATCAATATACCATTTATAATTATTAGCCCGTGCAAAGGCATAAATCAACCAATCATGGAGAGTCACTTCCTGAGATGAAGTAGTTGAAATTAAAAACTTCCGGAACGCAGTCCCCAACTTATTGGTAAAGACATAGGTACAGCCAGGGCCTGCAGCCTCAAAATAATAGTCAAAAGCAGCCTGAGGCTGAGCTTTATCAATCAGGCACGTTCTTCCATCATCCCAAAATGCAAGCACGTTGCTCGAATAGGCATCAACCTTTTTATCAACAATTGTTTCTATGGCACGCTGGAGCTTATTTGCATACCAGATATCATCCTGATCGGAAAAAGAGATATAATCGTAATTGTCAAAATTGACATCCAGCACTAAACGATAAAAGTTTTTACCGGCAGAGCCGAATTTATCACCATAGGGGAGGAAATGAACATTTTTATAGCTGCTGTATTTTTCCGTCAGATAGTCCCATGAGCCATCCGTTGAAAGATCGATACTGACAAAAACATCAAGATTAACCTCAATCTGAGCTAATATAGATTCTAATTGTTCATCAATCCAGGTTCGGCCATTATAAACTGCAAGCAAAACTGCCAATTTATTCATTATACAATCTCAAAATTACTTATGTTTTATATTAGATGTACGAGGATTTTCACCAACTACATTGCGGATACCATCCCAGACACCTGATATAAATGATTTTAAGTAGTTTCTCTTATCTTTTTCGTGAAAAATCAAGATGAGGCTATGCACAACGCAAAAAGTAATTTCCCTGAGCGCCAGCAATTTAGGCACATGGGAATATCGTAGCAAACGGAACGCATTTCTCACCCGATAATATCTTCTTGCCGCAGAGTGCACTGGCACACAAAATCCAAATACTGAAAAGGATGAATTGCCGATAGAGTGAATCATGACTGCGTTAGGGTTTATATAGACCAAATGGTTTTGGTCAAAACAGCGAAGACACCATTCTGTGTCAACATAATCAATAAATAATGAAGCATCCATCATGCCGACGGTATCAAACAACGAAGTTTTCACCAGCGATCCGGATGAAATAACTACGGATGAAGTGAAGGTTTCTTTTCGTCCGTGAGAATATAGCTTTTCGCGTAAGCCATTTTTCTTGACATGGGTGATTGCATATTCAAAGCCTCGAACTTCATCATAGAATACAGGCGCTGAGATAAATGCGTTATTGTTGATTGCGAACTGAAGCATATTTTCGATAAAATTATCAGGGATCTTACTATCCTGATCAAAGAAAATTACGTTCTCATAGCTATTTTCAATACAATATTCAATGCCGATATTCTGAGCTAAAGCAATCCCTTTATTACCTTTTAACCATCGGTATTCGATGCCAGCGTCCCTGAGTTCCATGATTTCCAAAGGACTGTTATCCACCACAACGACATCACATAACTGACGCTTTAACGAAGCTATGGTCTGTATTAAATCAGTTAATACCGGATTATAGGCTACTATTATTGCGCAAATTTGTTTCGTATTGATCATTTAAATGTTCTCAAATAACACTCAAAGCTTTATATTGTCTTGTGACAAATGCATTCTAATAATGATTCCATCAAGAACATCCCTGATGAAGGACTGTTTAGTTGTGTACTTACTGTAGCAAGGACTCAGTAATGCTGAGGGCAGGCTCTTACCAGTTTCCCCCTCAAATATCGCGCCACCATAGATGGCATTAACACAATTCAAATAGTCGAAGATATCTTTAGAAAGGTCGTTCAAATTAGCGTTGTGTTGCAACTTGTCTAGCCCATGCACTAAGTCATAAATTTCTCGATAATGGGCTATTCTTTTCTCTCGTTTATTAGCATCAAATACGGCTTTGAACTTATCTGTCAACGAACTTTTTTTTGCGCCAATTTGATTATTTGCATGCTGGCGATATAAAATGAGTTTTTCATCGAGAGGTATCAATGACCCAGAGGCACATGCATTGCTTGCGAGCCAATAATCATGTGGGATTTTTGCCGGGAACGGCATAACTGATAAAAGGAAGCTTTTACGCACGGCCATCGTAGCGCCGGTAACAACATTATTGAGCAGGATCTTTTCTAATTTAATCTGACCGCTTTCAGGTGTAAATTTGACATGTTCCCAAAGCGTCCCAAGTTTTTGCAGATCATTATTAACCAGATATGCATCAGAAAAAACAACATTAGCTTTGCTGCCGCTTGTAAATACTGCTAGCAATGTTTCTGCTTTACTTTCAACCCATATATCATCTTGATCTGAAAAAAAGACAAACTCTGCTTCTACATATTCGCTTAATTTTTCGAAATTTTTAATATACCCTAGATTAAAACCGTCAGAAATAATCTTAATATCTATATTTGATTCATTTTGTAGTTCCTGGAGAACAAAGAGAGTTTTATCAGTCGAACCATCGTCTCTTATAATAATTCTAGATGGCTTAATTGACTGCGCGAGGATGCTTTCGACTTGCGTTCGGATATAGCGCTCACCGTTGTAAGTCGCAATAATAACTTCATAGCTCATATTTTCCCTCTATGTTTCGCTATGCACTTCCGGGAAACCAGAATAAGTAAAAGGCAATCGACAAATACGCGAATAGTCCACGCATACGCGGCTCCCAGCACGCCATAAGAATTCACAAGGAAATATAACAGGACCAGATAAGGTACAACCTCAAGGCAGTGTAGAAATGCGGTATATTTCGCTTTCCCCAGAGATTGTATGACAGTAAAGGGGATCTGTGCGATAGAGTTAAAGAAAAAGCCAACTAATAAAATTTGGAAAATGGTCTGAGAATGCAATGCATACTCTTCACCCAGCCATAAGTGCATAATCATTTTTGCTAACAGGATTAATACCACCACTAAAGGCAAGCAACCTAATCCCATAACAAGATATGCAAATTTAATATTCTTTTTTAATTCACCATAGGTTTTCGCTGCACTGAGCTTGGGAAACACGGCCCTGGATAGAGCCCCAGGAATGAGTCCTAACCGCGACACAATTTCTGAAGGGGCAGTGTAATAGCCCACCTTGTCTGCACCTAACGAGCCAGAGATAACGAATCGGTCAAAGTACACCATTACCGGGCTAATAATGTTGCTGACAGTAATCCATCCTCCAAAGAAAATCATCCTACGGAATGTTTCCCGATAAAACATAAAGCCGGCATTAATGATTTCATTTCGAACAATTACAAATGCAATAATTAATGACAACAATCTACCTACGGCTAAACCAAGGATTGCAGAGTATAGCGACGGTGAAAACAGTACAAAAAGTGCCGGCAAGCCTGCAATAATCGAACTGCCAAAGCTTCTCTGGATGTTTAATATAGCAAAACGTTCATCACCCTCAAGTATAGACATCCACAACTGGTTGAGTAAAAATGCGGGAATGGTCCAGACGAGGATCTGAATTGAGCTCTGAACATCGCTATGATTAGCGGCAGTAATATTTAAAAGAGAAATAATTTTTGGTGTGCAGAGTGAAATAACAATAGCGCCCGCTACGCTGAATAAAAACAAGAAAATAGTGGCCGTCGATATTATTTTTTTACGCTCATCAACGTTGCCCCTATAAACCGCTATCTCTCTCACTATCGCTCGGGTCAAACCGATATCGAATATGCCAGCATAGCCAACAATCGCGATAGCTAATGTATAGACACCGAAAAGCTCGACGCCTAATACTCTTGCAAGATAACCCATTGCCGGTATAGCGATTGCAGTTGGGATTACATACCCCGCTAAATTCCAGACACTATTCTTAATTAATCCCATTCTGTTTACATCATCTCATATTAATAAATAAAGGGGCGACAAGCCCCTTTTGACAACGTTAAGCCAGGTAAAGTAGTTCTTTGTTATGTATACGAACTTAGCAGTTTCACTTAATACAAGAAAATTTACCACAAGGTAAAGTAACTGATAAATATCTACGGTGTCAGTAAATGGATAAGCCATAATACTGAGCGATCAATAACCTTTGAGCATTTTCAACAAATATTGACCGTAGGCATTCTTCGCTAAAGGTTTTGCAAGTTCCTTAACCTGCTCCGCATCAATAAACCCTTTGCGATACGCAATCTCTTCCGGACACGCCACCTTCAGCCCCTGGCGCTCTTCAATAGTCGCAATGAAGTTGCTGGCTTCAATCAGGCTTTGATGCGTACCGGTATCCAGCCAGGCGAAACCGCGTCCCATCATGGCAACGGACAGACGCCCCTGCTCCATATAAATTCGGTTGATGTCTGTAATTTCCAGTTCACCACGCGGAGACGGCTTAAGGCTTTTCGCCATCTCAACAACGCTGTTGTCATAGAAATAGAGCCCGGTTACGGCGTAATTACTTTTTGGCTCAACCGGTTTTTCTTCGAGGCTGACAGCAATACCGTCTTTATCAAACTCTACGACACCATAGCGCTCAGGATCGTTCACGTGATAAGCAAAGACGGTAGCACCGCTTTCTTTACTTACCGCGGAGTCCATCAACTTCGGCAGATCATGGCCATAGAAGATGTTGTCACCCAACACCAGCGCACAGTCGTCCTCACCAATGAACTCTTCGCCCAGGATAAAGGCCTGTGCCAGACCGTCCGGACTCGGCTGGACTTTATATTGCAGGTTAATTCCCCACTGACTGCCATCACCCAGCAATTGCTCAAAACGTGGAGTATCCTGAGGAGTACTGATAATCAGAATATCGCGAATACCCGCCAGCATAAGCGTGGACAGCGGGTAGTAAATCATCGGCTTGTCATAGATGGGCAGCAGTTGTTTGCTGACAGCCATAGTGACCGGGTACAGACGAGTTCCGGAGCCACCGGCTAAAATAATCCCTTTACGCGTTTTCATTTCATCATCTCTATATGTGCAAAATGCCCGTAAACGGGCATTAAATTTAAGGTCAGACCGCAGTAGTCGTAAACAGCTCAGCCAGCATACGTTTTACGCCGATATCCCATTGAGGTAATACCAGATCAAAGTTTTGCTGGAATTTTTCCGTGTTCAGACGGGAGTTATTTGGGCGACGTGCAGGGGTAGGATAAGCACTGGTAGGTACCGCGTTGAGCTTAGTAATCGCCAGCTCAATGCCAGCCTTACGCGCTTCGTCAAATACCAGCGCGGCGTAGTCGTGCCATGTGGTCACGCCACCTGCAACCAGGTGATAGAGCCCTGCGACTTCAGATTGTTTCATAGCCACACGAATCGCATGCGCCGTGCAATCTGCCAACAGTTCAGCGCCTGTTGGTGCACCAAACTGATCGTTGATGACCGACATCTCCGCGCGTTCTTTGGCAAAACGCAGCATGGTTTTGGCAAAGTTATTCCCTTTGCCCGCGTAAACCCAACTGGTGCGGAAAATTAAGTGACGGGCACAATTTTCCTGCAGCGCTTTTTCACCGGCGAGTTTGGTTTCGCCATACACGTTCAAAGGTGCAGTGGTATCCGTTTCCCGCCACGCATTTTCACCATCGCCAGGAAAAACGTAATCGGTAGAATAGTGTACAACCCAGGCACCGATTTTTTCAGCCTCTTTGGCAATGGCTTCCACGCTTGTGGCGTTCAGCAACTGCGCGAATTCGGGCTCAGACTCGGCTTTATCTACGGCGGTATGGGCCGCCGCGTTGACGATGACATCCGGCTTAATGCGGCGCACGGTTTCAGCAATACCTTCAGGATTACTGAAATCACCGCAATACTCGGTAGAGTGAACATCGACGGCAATCAGGTTACCTAGCGGGGCGAGCGAACGCTGCAGCTCCCAACCCACCTGCCCTGTTTTGCCGAACAAAAGGATATTCATTACTGACGTTCCCCGTAGTTCTGTTCAATCCAGGATTGATAGTTACCGCTTTTCACGTTCTCCACCCACTGGGTGTTGGCCAGATACCACTCCACCGTTTTACGGATCCCGCTCTCGAAGGTTTCCTGCGGCTTCCAGCCTAAGGTCTGGCTAATCTTATCGGCATCAATGGCATAACGACGGTCATGGCCCGGGCGGTCAGTTACGTAAGTAATTTGATCGCGATAAGAGCCCTCTTTCGGCACAATTTCATCAAGCAGATCGCAAATGGTAGAAACCACATCCAGATTTTGTTTCTCGTTGTGGCCGCCGATGTTGTAGGTCTCGCCAGGCTGACCCTGAGTTACCACGGTATAGAGCGCACGGGCGTGATCTTCAACATATAGCCAGTCGCGGATCTGATCGCCCTTACCGTAAATCGGCAGCGCTTTACCGTCCAGCGCGTTCAGGATCACCAGCGGGATCAATTTTTCCGGGAAGTGGTAAGGACCGTAGTTGTTCGAGCAGTTGGTCACGATGGTCGGGAACCCGTAGGTACGCAACCAGGCGCGTACGAGGTGATCGCTGGAGGCCTTCGAGGCTGAATACGGACTGCTTGGCGCATAGGCCGTCGTCTCGGTAAACAACGGCAGCTCAGTAGACGCTGGGTGTTCATCCGGGTGCGGCAGATCGCCATAAACTTCATCAGTGGAGATATGGTGGAAACGGAATGCTTTCTTCGCCTCTTCGCCAAGCGTTGACCAGTACGCACGGGCCGCTTCCAGCAATACGTAGGTACCGACGATATTGGTCTCGATAAAGGCAGCCGGGCCAGTAATGGAACGGTCAACGTGACTTTCCGCCGCCAGATGCATCACCGCATCAGGCTTATGCTCGGCAAAAATACGGTCCATCGCTGCTTTATCGCAAATATCAGCATGCTCAAAAGCGTAACGCGGGCTGGCGCTCACGTCAGCCAGAGATTCCAGGTTACCGGCGTAGGTCAATTTATCGACATTAACCACTGCATCCTGGGTGTTTTGAATAATATGTCGGACAACCGCAGAGCCGATAAAACCAGCACCGCCAGTAACAAGAATTTTCACGCGTTATTTTCCGTAGATTGAATAGTTCAGACACGCTACCGCCCCTGGCTTAACAGCTACCAGTGCACTGAACGTGGTTCATAATAGAGATATGTTGTCGCCTGACCCCGGCAAAATGGCGCCAGATCAGCGTTTAAGTCAATTAATAATTGTCGTCTTAAATGCCAGCAGAAACAAGGGAAAAAAACAGGCTAACAATACAAAAAAGCAGCAATTAACTGACTGAAATTTAAGAAAATATTTAAAAAGAAAACGGCAGTGTCATTCTCATGGCCTATGAAAGCCTGGAATGATCCACTGCCGTTTAGTCAACGACCAACCAATCGTTAATCGTTGGTTAATAGTTTCTTCATGCTTTCCCGGAACTTCTGCCCTTCTTTCAGGTTACGAAGGCCATACTGAACAAAGGCTTGCATGTATCCCATCTTCTTACCGCAGTCGTAGCTGTCACCGGTCATCAGCATGGCGTCCACAGACTGCTTATTCGCCAGTTCCGCGATAGCATCCGTCAGCTGAATACGATCCCAGGCGCCTGGCTCGGTACGCTCCAGCTCAGCCCAGATTTCAGCGTTGAGTACATAGCGACCGACAGCCATCAGATCGGAGTCGAGCGTCTGCGGTTGATCCGGTTTCTCAATAAACTGAACGATACGGCTGACCTGACCTTCTGAATCCAGCGGCTCTTTGGTCTGAATAACCGAGTATTCGGACAGATCGCCTTTCATGCGTTTCGCCAGCACCTGGCTGCGGCCGGTTTCGTTGAAACGGGCAACCATAGCTGCAAGGTTGTAGCGCAGCGGATCGGCAGAGGCGTTATCCAGAATAATGTCCGGCAGAACAACCACAAACGGGTTATCGCCGACCACAGGACGCGCGCACAGGATAGAGTGACCGAGCCCAAGCGGTTGCGCCTGGCGAACGTTCATAATGGTCACACCTGGCGGGCAGATGGACTGCACTTCCGCCAGCAGCTGACGCTTAACGCGCTGCTCCAGAAGGGCTTCAAGTTCGTAGGAGGTGTCGAAATGGTTTTCCACCGCATTCTTCGAAGAATGGGTTACCAGAACGATTTCTTTGATCCCTGCAGCAACAATCTCGTCGACGATGTACTGAATCATCGGCTTGTCAACGATCGGCAGCATCTCTTTAGGAATGGCTTTTGTGGCCGGGAGCATATGCATGCCCAGACCGGCTACCGGAATAACCGCTTTCAAATTAATCATATTTCTTCCACCTTAAAATGGTTGCCGAATTATAGCTCTTTAGCCTGGTTTCGCCAGCACGATTTGCTACAAATCAGGCGTAGATGTTACGCCGCTGCCTGACGAATACCAGTGGATGCAGTCCGAATCCGCGCGCTTAAATTCCAGGAATCTTCGCAAAATGGTGTCTGGTTAATATTTAGCGCTTCGGCAGATTAAAATTCAGCCGTTCCGTATTAATCGTGTGCTGATCGATGAGGTCGATATCCACCGAACTTTGGCCTTTCTCATTAACCGCGTTAATGTTCGCCAGGGAGAGTAGCGTCTCTTCCCGGGCCATAAATTTCCCACGCACATCCTTGCGCAGGTCAAAATTCAGCTTCAGTGCGGGTCCGACAGTGGCATCCTGCATCACGTTGATATTACGCATAAAAAGATGCTGCGGTTTATTATGCAGCTCCAGCGTAGCGCGCTTCATTTCGAGATTGGTGATCGCCACGAACGAGGTGGCATTGCCGGAAGAGATCTGTATTCCGCGCAATTTACGCGCAAGCTTCTGGTTGTCGAGATGAATATTGTTGAGGCGAAAATTCTGCGGGATCGACAAATAGTTGCCTTTGATCACCCCGTAACCAATTAACATGCCTGCGCTGTCGATCATTTCTACGTTATCGATGACAAAATTATCGCAGCCATATATTGCTACCGTGGCGTTATCAATCCCCGCTTTCTTACTGAAGTCCGGAGTGATATTTCGGGCTTTAACATTACGGATAATAAAGTGTTTACCATTCTCGACATGCACTAACTGGCGGCAGTTGCTGCCGGTGATATTGGCGACGACAAAGTTCTTCACCGCCTGGTCTTCCGGGTAGGCATTGTCATAGGTGCTGCCGGCCAGTCCGATGCCGATCCCCCAGTTAATCTTGCCGTTGGTGCAGTCGATATGGTCGATAACATGGTCTGAGATCAGGATGTTCTGGTCGTTGATTGCAACGTTCCACTCAATGGCATCGCCCTGCAGATAGCTGAAGTGGCAGTTGGTGATTTTGGCGCCATCTATCTGGTTGTGGAATCCCTGACGCAGGATCGCATAGTTGGCTTTCGTCACCCGCAGGTTGTCGATCAGCAGGTTGCGCATCACCCGCGGCTTTTTACCGCCGATGTAAATCTGGGTTACCGGGCCATAACCGCTCATCGCCAGCCCCTGGATCACGCAGTCGGAGCCGCGGACGTCTAGGGTGATGTTTTCGCTGCGCCCCTCCCCTTCGCCAATGACTTTACTGCCATCCTGCAATACCAGCCGCCCGCGTCCGTTGCCGGTCAGCGCGCCGCGGATGCGCAGGGTTTTACCTTCGGGGATAAAAATGGCGGTGTTGATGTTGTCGCAGGTCAGCCCGGCGGGCACCACCACGGTATCACCGTCGGTAAAGGCCTTTTTGAACGCCGCGATCCAGTCACGATGGTTATAGCGGCTGATATCGACCGTGCTGCTGGTGGTGGCGGCCCGCACGCCGACCAGCGGTGCGGCAGCCAGGACGGAACAGGTGGTGACAAACGCGCGTCGCGTCATCTCTTTCGGCATATCGCCTCCCTTTTTAAAGCGTCTGAAGCAGAGTGGCTAACTGCCGGTTAATCAGATGTTGATTGAAATCGGTCTCTACTTTCCGGCGCGCGTTGTGCAGCACCGGCGAGAGCGCCCGATCGTCAAGTGAAGCAAAGCGTTCCAGCTGCCCGGCCAGTGCCGCCGGGTTGTTCTCTTCCACCAGCCAGCCGGAGTGGCCAGGCTCGATCAGTTCTGGAATGCCGCTGTGCACCGTGGAGACCACCGGGATCCCCACCGCCATCGCCTCCATCAGCGCCACCGGGATGCCTTCCATGTCGCCATCCGCGCCGGTGACTGAGGGAAGCAAGAACACATCCGCAGCATCAAGCATGGCTTTGACTTCATGGCTGGGCTTGAACCCGGGCATCTCGACATGGGCTTCCAGCCCATACTGTTCGATCAGGGTACGCAGGCGGCGTTCCCAGGGGCCAATACCGAGGATGCGATAGCGAAACGCCACCCCACGCTCTTTAAGCTGGCGGCAGGCCTCGATCGCCACATGCAGCCCTTTTTTCTCGGTCAGGCGCGCCACCGAGATAATTTCCAGCGGGCTTCCCGGGGCTTTAACCGGACGTTGGGTGAAGCGCTGCATATCCACACCCATGCGTGAGACGGTGATTTTCTCGGGCGGGCAGCCCATACTTTTGAGCCGTCCGGCCCAGAGATCGCTGATCGGCAGCATCATATCGCCGCGCTGAAACAGGCGTTGATATTCCGGGGTGTAATGATTCAGCACCTCGCGGCTGGAGATATCGATCCCGTGAAAGACGGTAGCGATTTTGCCCTCGATAACCCCCAGCTCGCGCAGCTTGGCCGCCGTCACCCCGGCCGGGCCGAAGTGGGCGATAAACACATCCGCACGCCAGGGCTGTGCCGTCTGGCCGCAGATAGCGGAGAGGATCAGATTGCGCGACTCGGCGCCATAGCGGGAGACGTTCAGCGCCTTCCAGGTGCCCGGGCGATGCAGCCCGCGCAGGGTCTGGCGGGCGCGGTAGCCCAGTTTCGCCAGCTTGCCCTGCGGCTCATCCTGCAGCCAGCGGGTTTTGCTGGCCAGGTCATATTGGGTCCAGGCGGCGTGGGTATTTTGCGTGTCGCCCTTTTGCAGGGCGACAATCTCCACGTCATAACCCATATCAATAAACGCGGTGATCTGGTTAAGCACAAAGGTTTCGGACGACAGCGGGAATTTCAGTAAGAAGAAACCAACCTTCATTTGCCCTCCCCGACCCGATCCAGCACCGATTTCACCATCCTGATGCCGTTCTCACGTTCGGCTTTCACCGCCACCGCCAGGCGTTCGTTGATGGCCGGCAGCTGGCCGAGGGTGTCGCCCACCATCGCCCCCAGGGAGCCATCCAACAGATGGCGAATATCCACCGCCATCTCCGGCATCCCCAGCTGCTGCATGATCCCGGCAGACTTGTGTTCGTAGTTGATAGCGATGGCCGGGGTGCCAAAGTTCATGGAGATGATCGCCGAATGCAGACGGGTACCCACGGTCAGATCGCAGGCGCCCAGCAATTTGCCCATCTCCAGGTCGTTAAGTTCGTCCATCACCACGTGATAGCGCGACGGATCGCTGACGTGCTGGCGCAGATTCAGCGCCACCATGCGGTCATCTTTGTTGTAGCTGTCGATCCCGGTACAGGTGGAGAGCGCCAGCACCTGATAGCCGCTATCCAGCACCCGGTTTACTACCTCGGCAAAAGCTTTTTCGTAGGCTGCCTGAGTGGTACCCAGTCGTTTATCGAACGGGGCCAGTTCGCGCAGGGTGATGGCGACAGTCTTCTGCTGACCCACCACGTTCAGCCAGTGCTGCACCGCATAGCTGGGGGTAAAGTTCGCCTCCTGATGATCCACCAGCCAGGCGGTGTCCACCCCCTGCTCCACTTTGGTGGTGTCAATCTCACTGCGCTGCATCAGATTCAGACTCACCGACTCACGCAGGATCAGGGCATCGCAGTGGCCAAACACATAGTTGGCCAGCTGGTTGAACTGTGGATCCTGGAACGGCCCGACGCTGTGGCCGACCATAAACAGCGGCTTTTTCGCCATAAAGGTGCAGAGCGCATGCTCGAACTGCGGCACGCCGTAGAGGTCAACGAAGAAGGAGCCGCCCACCTGAATGATGGCGTCGTAGCCGGAGAGCAGACGAACAAAATCGGTAAAGCCCTGGGCGATGGCGATGTTGCGCAGCTTGCCGGTGTCGGTCACGCGGGAGAGCAGCACCTGGTGCTGATAGCGGCGGCGCAGCACCTTTTTCACCCGCCCCATTACCCCGGCAGCGTTGTTGTGCTGTTTCATCTGGCTGTAGAGCGGATCGCCCATCACCGGGCGGTTCAGCAGCCAGGAGGAGCTCACCGGGTAGCGGCTCATCACATCGACTTCAGTCTCCGGCGACAGCGCGTAAATGGCATCCAGCAGGCCGCGCAGAATGGCGCTGTCACCACGGTTACCACAGGTATGGTTGCCCAGAATCAGTAATTTCATAATGACCTCTTAAAATTAGCCTGCGCGAAGCAGCGTTTTAATCTTTTCGTTGCGGCAGAACTGACGTTTGATCTCCACCACCAGCGCATTACGCGACAGCACAATCATCACCGCGAAGGCCAGCGCACCGGCAGCGACCTGCACCGCCAGCAGCGCCGCCAGCGGCAGATGGCCATTAAGGGCTAGCCCTAAGCCATAGCTCACCGCCAGCGTCGGCAGTGACAGGTAAAACGGCAGCCACAGGCTCAGGATGTACTGGCGATAGCTGGAGCCCAGCACCGGCTTAATCATCACGAAGTAGCTCAGCACGGTGTTAATGATTTGCACCAGCAGGAAGCCCAGCGTCACCCCCATCGCGCCGGCCAGATGGCCGCCGATGACGATCGCCGGAATAAACAGGAATGTCTTGAAGACGTTGAATTTGAAGCTGATATCAACGCGGGCTTTGGCCATCAGCAGGGAACCAATCGGGTTACCGACCGAGCGCAGCAGGCCCACCACGCACAGCAGCTGCAGGATCGGCACAATACTGACCCACTTTTCGCCGAACACCAGCGGCACCATATTGCCGGAAACAACCATCAGCCCCAGCAGGGTCGGGAAGTTAATGATCCCCACCACCGACAGCAGCTTGTAGAAGTTGATCCGCAGCTTTTCAGTGTCGTCCTGAATTTTGGCAAAGGCCGGGAACAGCACGCGGGTGATGATCGGGTTGAGCTTCATCGGCGGTACCACCGCCACGTTGTACGCCAGGTTATAGCCCCCCGCCACGCTTGCGCCGAGGATGCGTGCCAGCACCAGCGTCGAGAGGTTGGTGTTCACGTAGTTGATGATGCTGTCGGCGGTCAGCCAGGCGCCGAAGCGCAGGTTGGATGATACCGATTTGAGCGAGAAGTGGAGGCCAGGGCGGTAAATCTTGCGACCAAAGAAGCCGAACAGCAGTGTACGTACAGCAGAGTTCACCAGATAGCCAAGGATGGCGGTCATTGCCAGCGGCCAGAAGTGGGCGCTGACCACGGTAAAGGTAAACCCGGCCAGCACGGCGCTGGTTTCAATCATGCCGATTTTGCTGAACTCCAGCTCCTTTTGCATCAGCGCGCGGAACTGCTGCCCGTGCGGGATCACCACAAACGCAAACGACAAGGCGCGCATCAGCGGAGCCAGCTCCGGGTTGTTCAGTGCGCCCGCAATGGCATCGCTCAGCAGAAACAGCGCCACGAACACCACAATCCCGAGGCCGACGTTCAGCCAGTAGAGGGTGGTCAGCTCCAGATGGCTGATCTCCTTACGCTGAATAATCGAGTTGGCGATGCCGAAGTCCGACAGCGTATCGGCGAGGGCGATAATCACCAGCGAGACGGTCAGCAGGCCAAACTGGTGGTTATCGATAATGCGCGCCAGCACCGTCATCTGCACCAGCCCGAGGCCGATGATGATCACCGTGGCGATAGCCGACCACTTTGCCCCGCTGAGGGTTTTTTCACGTAAGCTCATCTTAATACGCCGCTTTGTTCACAAAGCCCTTAAAGACGGTAAGAAACACAATTTTGATATCGAACCAGAGACTCCACTCGCGGATATACTCCAGGTCAAACTCAATGCGTTTTTCCATCTTCTCCAGGGTGTCGGTTTCGCCGCGCCAGCCATTAATCTGCGCCCAGCCGGTGATGCCCGGTTTCACTTTATGGCGCAGCATGTAGCCTTCAATCAGAGCGCGATACTGCTCGTTATGGGCCACGGCGTGCGGACGCGGGCCGACAATGGACATGCCACCGGTTAACACATTAATAAACTGCGGCAGTTCGTCGAGGGAGGTACGACGCAGGAAGTTACCGACGCGGGTGACGCGCGGATCGTTTTGCGTCGCCTGGGTCACTACCTCGTCGTTCTCCATCACCTTCATGGAGCGGAATTTCCACACCATAATCGGCTTACCGTCCATACCGTAGCGGGTCTGGCGGAAGATCACCGGCCCTTTAGATGTGAGCTTCACCGCCAGCGCAATGGCGCAGAGCACCGGGGAGATCAGGAGCAGGATCAGGGATGAGAGGACGATATCCTCCACGCGCTTCAGCACCCGGTTGAGGCCGGAGAGCGGCGTGTCATACAGCGGCACCACCGGCACGCCGTTTACCTCTTCAATGCGGGAATGGAGGATGTTAAAGGTAAACACATCGGGGATCAGGATCACCGAGCAGGTGGTGTCCGCCAGTTTGCGCATCAGGGTTTTGATTCTGGCCTCATCGCTCATCGGCATGGCGATATAGACGTTGTGGATCTTGCCGGCTTTGGCATCGTCAACCAGCTGGGAGTAGTTCCCCGCCCAGTCAGCCGATACGCCACCGGGCTGTGCGTCATGATAGACCCCGACCACATCAAACCCCAGCCACGGCTCTTTACGAAAACCGTCCAGCAACGCCAGTCCGGCGGGCATACTCCCGGCCACCGCTACCCGACGGGTGTTGTAGCCGCGGTTACGCAGCCAGCCTGCGCCGTAGCGGATCAGCGATCGGCAGACCACCATCCCCACGCTGGTGAGCAGGTACCAGGCAAAATAGGTAGCAAAGCGATTATCAAAGTCGTTGTTGAAGGCCACCAGCCCGAAGCTGAACACCAGGCTTAAGGTCCAGTTCTGCAACAGCAGCAGCAGCTCGGTGGCGATCTTGACGCCACGCCATGAGCGGTAGAAATCAGTCATGCCGCCGATCATCTGGAAGACCACCAGCGCGATCAGCGCCATCAGCAGATGCATGTAGAGGAAGGGCAGCCCGCTGAGTTTACACACCATCCACAAGCCACCGAACATGATGGTGATATCAGAAAAACGCTGCACCATAGAGATTAACGATGCATTCGTTTTGGCTCGCTCGCGCTTTTTTAGATTTGTCATCGTTGTTCCTGTTTCAGGGGCCCCTCCCCCGTCGGGAGAGGGGCAAGGATTACTGATTCAACAGCGCCATAATGTCCTGCGTTCGCGCCGCCATCAGCGCCGCATCGGCGCGGGATTCCACGTTCAGGCGCACCACCGGCTCGGTGTTCGACGAGCGTAAATTGAAGCGCCACTGGGGGAAGGTCATGCTGATCCCGTCGGTGCGGTCGATCTCCAGCGCGTGCAGAGCGAAGTGGTTCTCCACGCGGGCAATCGCCTCGGCCGGGGCCGCGAGCGTGCTGTTGATCTCCCCGCTCGCCGGGAAGGCCGCCATGCGGTCGCGCACCAGCTCACCCAACGTCTGGCCCTTCAGGCACAGCAGTTCAGTGACCAGCAGCCACGGGATCATCCCGCTGTCGCAGTAGGCAAAATCACGGAAGTAGTGATGAGCGCTCATCTCTCCGCCGTAGATCGCATCCTCTTCCCGCATCCGCTCTTTGATAAAGGCATGGCCGGTTTTCGACATCACCGGGGTGCCGCCCGCCGCAGCCACGACATCCACCGTGTTCCAGGAGAGACGCGGGTCGTGAATAATGCGCGAGCCGGGGTTTTTCTCGAGGAAGGCTTCAGCCAGCAGGCCGACAATGTAGTAGCCCTCGATAAACTGCCCTTTTTCATCGAACAGGAAGCAGCGGTCGAAGTCGCCGTCAAAGGCGATGCCCATGTCCGCGCCGTGCTCAATCACCGCGTTGCGGGTATCGGCCCGGCACTCCGGCAGCAGCGGGTTTGGAATACCGTTCGGGAAGGTGCCGTCCGGGGTGTTGTGGACTTTAACGAAGGTCACCGGCACGTTAAGCGCTTTAAAGCGGGCTTCCAGAGCGTCCACCACCGGGCCTGCCGCGCCGTTGCCGGAGTTGATCACCAGCTTCAGCGGCTTGAGGTTCGCCAGGTTGATGTAGCCCAGCAGGTGATCGATATAGGCCTCACGCAGATCAATCTTTTTATAGCTGCCGCGTTTCGCCTCGTTCACCGGCGGGAAATCGTTGGCTTCCGCCAGACGCTGGACGTCACGCAGACCGGTATCGCCGCTGATCGGGCGAGCCCCTTCGCGCACCAGCTTCATACCGTTGTAGTCCATCGGGTTATGGCTGGCGGTCACTTCGATCCCGCCGTCAACGCCCAGGTGGAAGGTGGCAAAGTAGATCTCTTCGGTGCCGGACAAACCGATATCCAGCACGTCAACGCCCGCATCCTGCAGCCCTTTCGCCAGGGCCAGTTTCAGGGCTTCGCTGGTCAGACGCACGTCGCCGCCCAGCACAATGGTCTTTGGCTTTAAATATTCGCCGTACGCGCGGCCAATGCGCCACGCAATGTCTTCATTCAGCTCTTCACCGAGCTTGCCGCGAATATCGTAGGCTTTAAAACAGGTTAACTTTTGCATCATTACCCCTTATTCAGGCAACAGTTGGCCCGACCCGGACAGGGCCAATTTAATTTTTTGTTTTGCGTCATTCGTAGGCCGGATTAGCAACGCGCATCCGGCAAGCCACGCTCAGGGGCTAAACCCGCCCGTAGCGATCCTCGAAGCGAACGATGTCGTCCTCTTCCAGATACGAGCCGGAGCGCACTTCAATCAGATCGAGCGGGATTTTTCCCGGGTTTTCCAGGCAGTGGGTCGCCCCCAGCGGGATGTAAATGGATTCATTTTCACCCAGCAGCGTCACCACATCGTTAATGGTCACTTTGGCGGTTCCCGCCACCACCACCCAGTGCTCGGCGCGATGATGGTGCATCTGCACCGACAGCCCCTCGCCCGGTTTCACGGTGATGCGTTTAACCTGATAGCGATCGCCCTCGTCGATGGAGTCATATTTGCCCCACGGACGGTACACTTCACGGTGAATGTGGTGCTCATGGCGGCCATCGGCTTTGATCTGCTCGACCACTTTTTTGACGTCCTGCACCGCGTTGCGATCGGCAATCAGCACCGCGTCTTTGGTCTGGACCACTACCAGATCCTTCACCCCGACGGTGGTCACCAGTCCGGACTCAGCGTAGACGTAGCTGTTTTCCGTTTTATGGCTGATCACATCTCCGTGATGAACGTTGCCTTCCGGCGTCTGGTTGCTGATTTCCCACAGCGAGGACCAGGAGCCAACATCGCTCCAGCCGGCATCCATCGGCACCACCACCGCATCGGCCGTCTGTTCCATCACCGCGTAATCCACCGATTCATCCGGGCAGGCGAGGAACGCGGCTTCGTCAACGCGGATAAAGTCCAGATCCGGGTCAACGGTAGCCATCGCTTTTTCGCAGGCGTCCAGAATATCGGGGCGGTACTTCCGCAGCTCTTCCAGATAACGTCCAGCGCGGAACAGGAACATGCCGCTGTTCCAGTAATACTCGCCGCTGGCGACATAGGCCTGGGCGGTTTCGAGATTCGGTTTTTCAACAAACTGCGCCACGTCGAACGCGAGGTTGTCCCCCTCACCCGGCGTCACGTTGCCACGGCGAATGTAGCCATAGCCGGTTTCCGGCATATCCGGCACGATGCCGAAGGTCACCAGCTTGCCGCTTTCGGCATAAGGAATAGCTGAACGCACGGCCTCGCGGAACGCCTCTTCCTGCTGGATCACGTGATCCGCGGCCAGCACCAGCATCAGCGGATCGCAATCCGGGCTGCTGCGCTGGGCGGCCAGCGCCGCCAGGGCGATGGCCGGGGCGGTGTTACGTCCGGCAGGTTCCAGAATGATATTTTCGGTCAGCTTGTTCAGCTGACGCAGCTGCTCGGCGACGATAAAGCGGTGCTGTTCGTTACAGATCACCACCGGACTTTCACACATCACGCCGTTCAGGCGGTTGACCGTAGTCTGCAGCATGGTGAGTTCCCCTTTCAGGCAGAGGAACTGTTTTGGATAGAGCACGCGGGAGAGCGGCCACAACCGGCTGCCAGAGCCACCTGCCATTACCACCGGGTACAACGTATTTTTACTCATGATTTATCCCCGAATATCTGCAATAAACTGGCTCAGCACGTTCTCTTTCTCGAGCGTGCGTTCGGCATAGTCACGGGCTACCCTGTTCTCTTTAGGCATGTTCAGCGCCTGTTCGATCCCCTCTACCAGCGCGGGTACCGACTCCGGCTCCACACAGACGGCGATCCCCGGCAGGTTGTCACACAGCTGGCCCAGCTCGGTGTGGGCTTCGGCAGTGATCACCGCGTTGCCGCCCACTGCCAGAATGTTGGTCAGCTTGGAGGGCAGGACCGCATCCGCCGCGCCGCGCTTCTGTATCACCAGATGGCAGTCGGCCATCTTCAGCAGCGCCGGTAAGGCGTCGTAAGACTGCAGCGGGAAGAACTGAATATTGTGCAGGCCGCGCTCGCGGGCCAGTTTCTCCAGCCGCGCTTTGCCGCCACCCTGGCCGACAATTACAAACTGCAAGGGCTTATCGCTGAGCGCGGCGGCAGCGTCGATGACGCTCTCCAGACCCTGCTTCTCACCGATATTGCCGGAATAGAGAACAATCTTTTGCGCCTCAGCCAGACCCAGCTGTGCGCGCAGCGCTGCTGCATCGTCAGATGTGACGTCGCGAAAACGCGCCACTTCCGACCAGTTTGGGAAGAAGATCACCTTCTCCGCCGCCACGCCCTTCTCCTGCGCTTTGTTCATCATCGAGCGGGAGATGGTCGAGACATAATCCACGTTATGCAGGGCGCTGCGCTCAAAGGCGCTGGCCAGTTTCGCGACTTTGCCGCCCTTGCCTTTGCCCGCCATGCCCAGACCGAGCATGGCGTCCACTTCATAATCCTGAATGTGCAGCAGAGTGCGGGCCCCGGAGAGCTTGCCCAGCAGGCGCATGCCTGGGGTGCAAAACAGGGTCGGCACCACGCCAATAATGCGATCCGGCTTCCAGCGACGTTGCGCCATCAGCGGGAAGAAACTGCTCAGGGCAAAACTGCCCAGATGAATCAAACGCTTTAAGGTCGATGGCTGTTTCGGCACATACAGCGGGCAGCGCCAGACGGTGGCAGCTCCCTCTTCGCGACGATAGCGCCAGTTTGAATAATTTTCGCCCACCTGCCACTCAGGGTAATAAGGCGGGGCCGTAATGACCCGCACCTCATGCCCCTGGCTGGCCATCCACTCCACCATCTCGCCGGTGTATTTGCCGATACCGGTGAGCTCCGGGGAGTAGTTAATGCCGTACACCAAAATTTTCATAAACCCGGCACCCCTGACTGATCCAGGAAGTAGGCCCGGCTGTTGTCATGCACGTTATCGCTGGCCAGAAGCTGTTCAGGCGTCAGCCAACGGTAGTCGTCGTGCTGAGAATCAGGCAGACGCAGGTCTGCCTCATTCACCTTCAGGCGATAGCCCAGCACCACGTAGTGGGTGGTGAAACCGGTGCCGGAAAAGTTGTCGTCATAGAAGTGCTGCCAGACCCCGTAGAACTGCCCCGCCGTCATCGGCAGGCGCAGCCCCAGCTCCGCCTGTGTCAGACGGGCAAAGGCATTTTCCAGCGTCTCGTCTTTCTGCACCCGCCCACCCGGCACGAACCAGTAGCCCTGCGCCGGACGGTTGGTGCGTTGCCCGAGCAGGAACTCGCCCCGCTCGTTCTCCACCACCAGATCGATGGAGATAAGCGGAGTGGAACGCACCACAGTGGCAAAATCTTCCTGACTTAAAAACATATCTACCCCCGGAACCGCTGCTGGTTTTCCAGGAACCACTGGTAAGTACTGGCCAGCCCCTGCGCCAGCGTCACCTCGTGGAACCAGCCCAGCTGATGCAGACGGGTCACATCCAGCAGCTTGCGCGGCGTGCCGTCGGGTTTGCTGGCATCGAAGGCCACGCGGCCTTTGTATCCCACCACCTGAGCGATAGTCTCGGCCAGCTCGCGGATAGTGCAGTCCACCCCGGTGCCAACGTTGATGTGCGACAACATCGGCTCGGTGTTCTCCTGCCAGACCTCGCGTGCCAGCTCCATCACGTGAATGCTGGCGGCGGCCATGTCATCCACATGCAGGAACTCGCGCATCGGCGTACCGCTGCCCCACACCACCACTTCCGGTGCGTTGCTGACGGTCGCCTCGTGAAAACGACGCAGCAGCGCCGGGATCACGTGCGAGTTGCTCGGGTGGAAGTTATCGTTCGGGCCGTACAGGTTGGTCGGCATCACCGAGCGATAGTCGCGACCGTACTGGCGGTTATAGGATTCGCACAGCTTGATCCCGGCAATCTTGGCGATGGCGTAGGGCTCGTTGGTCGCTTCCAGCGTGCCCTGCAGCAGCTCGCTCTCGGCGATGGGCTGTTTGGCCATCTTCGGGTAGATACAAGATGAGCCGAGGAACAGCAGCTTGTTCACGTTATGCAGATGCGCAGCGTGAATGATGTTGCTCTCAATCATCATGTTTTCGTAGATGAAATCTGCCGGATAAGTGTTGTTGGCGACAATGCCGCCCACTTTTGCCGCCGCCAGATAGACCTGGTCGATGCGCTGCTCGGCAAAAAATGCCTGTACCGCGCCCGCATCGAGCAGATTCAGTTCATCACGGTTGCGAACCACCAGTTCGACGTTGCCGCGCTGTTCCAGCTGGCGAACAATCGCGGAACCCACCATTCCGCGATGACCGGCAACAAAAATTCGTTGTTTGCTCATACTCAGGACTCCAGCGCGATGGCAACCTCGTAGCCATGGGACTTGAGCAGGGAGTGTTTCTTCGCCGCTTCAAGATCGTGGGCAACCATCTCTGACACCATCTCCTGGAGGGTGATTTCCGGCTTCCAGCCCAATTTTTCGTGCGCTTTGCTTGGGTCGCCGAGCAGGGTTTCCACCTCAGCAGGACGGAAGTAGCGCGGGTCAACCTGAACAATCACATCGCCCGGCTTCACGCCCGGTGCGTCATGGCCGGTCACGGAGACCACGATACCCTTCTCTTCCACGCCGGTACCTTCGAAGCGCAGTTTGATACCCAGCTGGGCTGCCGCCATCTCAACGAACTGACGCACGGAGTACTGCACGCCAGTGGCGATGACGAAGTCTTCTGGTTTTTCCTGCTGCAGCATCATCCACTGCATTTTCACGTAGTCTTTGGCATGGCCCCAGTCACGCAGGGAGTCCATGTTGCCGAGGTGCAGGCAGGATTCCAGACCCTGAGCAATGTTGGCGATGGCGCGGGTGATTTTACGGGTCACGAAGGTTTCGCCGCGGCGCGGGGATTCGTGGTTGAACAGAATACCGTTACAGGCGTAGATGCCGTAGGACTCGCGGTAGTTCACGGTGATCCAGTAGGCGTACATTTTAGCCACGGCATACGGAGAGCGCGGGTAGAACGGGGTGGTCTCTTTCTGCGGGATCTCCTGCACCAGGCCATACAGCTCGGAGGTAGATGCCTGATAGAAACGGGTCTTCTTCTCCAGACCGAGGAAGCGAATGGCTTCCAGCAGACGCAGGGTACCCATGGCATCCACGTCGGCGGTGTATTCCGGGGATTCGAAGGAGACCGCTACGTGGCTCATCGCGCCCAGGTTGTAAACCTCATCCGGCTGCACTTCCTGCAGAATACGGGTCAGGTTGGAGCTGTCGGTCAGGTCACCGTAGTGCAGGTGGAATTTCGGGTTTGCTGCATGTGGATCCTGGTAGATATGATCCACGCGCTCGGTGTTAAACGAGGAGGCACGACGTTTGATTCCGTGCACTTCGTAGCCTTTTTCCAGCAGGAGTTCCGCCAGATAAGAACCATCCTGTCCGGTAACGCCGGTGATGAGAGCGACTTTAGACATGTTTATTTTCTCCAGACTTATCAGAAGTTATTCAGTTTCAACGCGTTCGCGTATCACCACTGCGGGATTGCCACGGCAAAGCTTATTTGCCGGAAGCGATTTAAAAACACTGCTGCGCGCACCAACAACGGTGCCATCGCCAATGGAAACACCGGGCGCGACAAAGACATCGGTCGCCAGCCAGCATTTCTCACCCAGGGTGATGGGCTGCGCATTAATATCAAAATGTTGACTCATATAATCGTGACTGCCGGTGCAGAGATAACACTTCTGCGACACCACCGAATTGGCGCCAATCGAAATATTACCCAGCGTATATAACACCGCCTCGTCACCCACCCAGGCGTTATCCCCTAAGGTTAATTTCCACGGGTAAGTAATTTTTACCGACGGGCGAATCACTACGTTTTTTCCGATTTTTGCGCCAAACAGACGTAATAAAAAGGCGCGCCAGCGGTACATTATTTGCGGCGACCAGGCAAATAACGTCGCCTGAACTGCCCACCATAACTGCACCTTAATACCGCCTGCGCCACGAAATCCTTTCGGCACAGAGAAGCCACTTAATTCCTGCATCGTGTTTCCTTATATTCAGGCTTTGTTATATAAGGCTTTTGTTTTACCGGTCGTTTTCAGACGCAATAAATAAGACAATTCCGCGAGCACACCCGGCATGCGCAATATTTCGCGCTGCACTTTTTTGGCATCCTGGCATAATTCAAGATTATTCGAGGTTGACACGCCGCCCATCGAGAATTCAGATACCAGCCCCGGGAGACGTTTAAACGGATAACCGGCTTTATACATTCTGGCGGTCAGGGCGTAATCCGACGAGACGCGGTACTGCAGATCGTACGGGTACGTTTTTAATCCACTTACGGGAAAGAAAATCGCCTGATGGCTAGCCGGCAGGCTGTGGTAAATATACCAGCCCGGTTTCGCCGCCCGGCGCACTTTATTTCCGTCACCAAAATCGAGTAACGCATCGCCGAGGATCATGGCGTTACCCTGCACGTCGCCGAGCTGGCGTACAAACTGCGCCACATCGTCATGAAAAATGTCGCCAGAGTTGAGGAAGATCGCGTAGCGACCCTGCGCCATGTCGATGCCTTTATTCATCGCATCGTAGATACCGCGGTCCTTCTCACTGACGTAACGTAAGTTGAACTCACCGTTCAGTTTTTCGAGAAATTCTGCCGTGCCGTCGTTGGAACCGCCATCCACCACAATCCATTCAAAACTGAGGCTGGGATCGCGGGCCAGGTTGCGCAGCGAACGCCAGGTTTTTACCACGCCGTCAAGATTACGGAAGGCAACAGTAATAACGCTGAGTAACATAAACCACCTCGTTATGAATGCGTAATATTAAGCGCCTTGCGCAAAATAAACGGGCAAACAATTAAGAATGCGTATTCCGGGCTAAATATTGACCCGGTAAAAAACAGCGACACCGGCGTAAAAAGATAAAGCTGTACGCGAAAATTCTGATTATCACCAAAAGCGCTGATCGTCATTTTGAAAACTTTGAACAGATACCACGCCGTTAATAACACTGCGAACCACGAAAAATAAATAATCAGCAGATACAGGCCATTGTCTATGGTTTTTCCGACGTCCGCACCGTTAAAGATTCCGAATGATGCGACATATTCGTAAAGTGAGCCGAATCTGACTACGCCATCAATATGGGTTAAAGAGTAACCCACCATCACCAGCGGACCGATAATACGATAATAAGATGACGATCCTTCGGTCCCCAAATCACCCAGGCGTTCGGAAATATACGGGAAGGCAAATACCACCCCGACCAGGAACACCGACAATGAAATGATCGCTAAAGGTAACTTTTTCTTGATCGCCTCTTTATTCAGATACTGAAACGCCCACTCAAGAAGGTAAAACAGGATAAAGGTCATTACCCCGGAGAACGATCCTGACAGGACTATTCCTGCAAGAATCATAGCATCGCTCTTGGGCGTTTTGATACCAAACTGTTTGATGCTGAGCCAAATTGAGATTAACGCCAGAGCAAAGAATGCCGGTTCGAAATAGAGTGCCGTCGTACGCTTGCCGCCAAATTTAATGAAATTCAGTACATAGCTATTACTGTAAATAAGATATTTCGAAATTATTTCCATCAGGCTACTGCCGCCTGTCAAAATAATTTGCGCCATCTCCAGCGCCGCTATCGTCACAATGATGCCGATGACCAGATAAAAGAACCTGAGGATCTTCCGATAATTGTGCGGCGAGATGGTTTTAAAGCGAATACTCCACACCATCCCGATAATGATCACGATATAGACAAACAGCATGGTGGAGGTGACATATTTGCTGGCGTCCAGCGACTGACCAAAGATGTAGTTAAAGGCCGTCAGCCCCACCCCCAACCCCAGGGCAATCATCAGTTTTTTCACGCTGATCTTGTCGACAAACAGCAACAGCAGCAGCGGTAAGAAGGTCACGATGGTGATCGGGAAGCTTTCACCCAACTGGGCTATTTTGACATTGACCAGCAGGTAGATCAGCGGCAGCAGCAGATAGCTACAGATTCTGATAGAACGAGACATACTCCTCCAGCATCTGTTGTCCACTGTAGGCCTGACGGCTGCGGGTGCGGAACGATTCCAGGTCAGTGCCAAAAACGGCCTGAGCGATCTCCGCCTTCGACAGCTGCACCAGCGGCAGCACCTCGTTTTCCGTAAAGGTTTTGCCCCCTGATTTCTCCAGCACTTCCCGCGCCGCGTCGCTGTGGGTGGCGATCACCGGCACGCCGATGGAGAGCGCTTCGCACAGGATCAGCGGGTAGTTATCCACCCGGGAGCTGAACACCAGCGCATCCATGCCGTTCAGGGCGCTCATCAGCTTGCGCTTGTCGGTTTCGAAGCCGTGGTTAATCACGTTGGCACCGTCAAACGGCGAAAACTTCCCGAAGGTGTGCAGTTCGATTTTGTCCCCGAGGGCCATGATCTGGCGCACCAGCTGCTGGTTGGTTTTGCCGTCGTAGCGCAGGTCGTGGGCCACCACCGCGATTTTCGGTTTGCCCGGCGTGACGGCGACCGGGGTCAGCTCGGCCAGAATCTCTTCGGTGGCCACGTCGATGCCGTTGTTGATGATTCGGCAGCGCCCTGCCCCGTACAGGCTGTTAAACGCATCCGCCACGTGCTGGCTGGGGGAGATGAACTGACAGCCGAGCGCCAGCATGTCGCGGAACAGCTGACGTTTACCGGCCACCAGCTGATGAGCGCGATCCACCTTCACCGGAGGATAGTTGCCGAGCGTCGGGCACTTCTGGCAATTCTCTTTCCAGCCTTCGCAGCCGTCGGTAAAGGCGCAGCGGCCGGTGACGCTCCAGTGATCGTGCAGGGTCCAGACGAAGGTGGTATCGGGTTTGTGCGCCTGCACTTTCTCGCAGAAGGCCACGACCTCCTCCAGCTTCAGCCAGTAGCTGTGCAGGACGTGAAAATGCAGCACTACCGGGCCCGCGGTGCGGGTCACGGTGCGATACAGGTTGTTAAGGTTGCCGAACAGATCGCGGTTAAAGAGACGGAACAGCGCAATATTCGCCACCGAGGTCAGACGCGGGGTATGTTTCACCACCTGCGGATAGCGGTCGTGGCTGACGCTCTTCTTGCCGCCCTTGCCGTAGCCGTAGATAAAGCGCGACTGAAGCCCTTTTTGCAGCGCGCGCTGGTGCAGATCCAGCGCCACCCCTGCCGCCCCGCCCTCGGCGAGACGCACGTTAAATTGCAGAATATTCATTTGATCACCTTCACCCGGGCCTTCTCGCCCACCACCAGCGCGTTGTCCGGGATGCTGTCGAGCACTACGCTCCCGGCTCCGATGGTGACGTTATTGCCTACGGTGATATCACCAATCATCACTACGTTGGCGCCCAGCTCAACGTTATTGCCAATCACCGGGCAGGCAAGGCTGTCCGGACCGCGGTTGCCAAGGGTCACGCCGTGGCGGATAGTAAAATCATCCCCGGCAACCACGAATTTATTGATCACCACGGCATAGCCGTGGTGAATGGTAAAGCGCCGTCCGATGGTGGCCGCGGCCTGGATTTCATAGCCGAAGAAGCACTCGGTGATGATGCGATAGAGCACCAGCACCGGGGCCGCCCACAGGTTGTTGAGGACGTTCTTTTTGCGCCAGACGGAGCAGAAATGGGCCACCCGATAGGCCAGCACCATGCAGCAAGGGCGCAAGCTCCAGCTGTTTGCGCGACAATCTTCCAGCACCATTATTTCCCCCGCAGTCCGTCAGCCAGACGCTTACCGTTGCGCACCGAGATCAGCGTCAGCAGCGTGCGCCAGTTCATGCGCTTATTGCGGATCTGATACAGGGTAAACAGCTGATACTTGCGGCTGGCGCGATCGAACTTGTCCCGGTGCTTGCGGTAGAAATGGAAGTAACCGGAGAACTTTTTCGGCGAGGAGGTGATCTGCATCTCGCCATGGTTGATGTGCAGGATCTGCGTCGCCTCGTCCACCTTCCACGGCTCGCCATACTCCACCACCATCCGCAGGAAGATGTCGTAGTCCTGGGCGGCCTTCAGTTCGGTATCGAACAGGCACTCCTTGAAGCGCCATGCCCAGGTAAAGACCTGATTGCCGATAATGTTGCGCTTGTAGAACAGGCGGCGCGAGTAAGGTGATTTCGGGTACAGCGGCAGACTGGCGGGCTGGGAGTAGACCTCCCCCTCGCAGACGTAGTCGTTGGCATACAGGAACGCATGGGTCACCAGATGATGCTGATGCGCCAGGAAGGTCGAGAGCCGGTTCGGCGTCCACTCATCGTCGTCATCAATACCGGTCAGGTACTGACCGTTGGCCTGCAGGATCGCCTGATTGCGTACCGCGCAGGCACCGGAGTTGATGGCGTTGTGGGTGTAGACCACCCGCGGATCGTTCAGGTCAGTGACAAACTGCTGCAGCTGTTCCCAGGAGGAGGAGCAATCATCGACGATGATCAGCTCCCAGTGGTCGTAATCCTGGCGCAATACCGACTTTATCGCACGGATCGCCAGCTGCTGACGGTTCCATGTCGGCATATAGATAGAAATCAAAGGGCGTGTTGTCATGGTATTCCCCGAATGGCTCATTACTTGCTGTCCGACTTATATTCGTACTCGTAATACCCGTAATCCTGATAACCAGCGGCACGGCGGAAGATGGAGTTGAGGATCACCCCTTTCACCGGAATGCCGTTCTGCTCGAAGCGGCTGAGGCTGGTTTCGACCTCTTTCAGGGTGTTAACCGCATAACGTGCCACCATCAGGGTGGTGCCCGCGTGGCGACCCACGATTGCCGCATCGGTGACCGCCAGGATTGGTGGGGTATCGATGATTACCAGGTCATAATTCTCGCTGGCCCACTTCACCAGTTGGGTGAAGCGCTCGCTCATCAGCAGTTCCGACGGGTTCGGCGGCACCTGCCCGCGGGAGACCAGGTCGAAGTTAGGCACGGAGGTCGGTTTCGCGCACTGGGTGATATCGCCCTTGCCGAGCAGGATCTCCGACAGACCGTTAACGTTGTTGGTGCCCAGCAGCTCGTGGGTGTAGCCCTTACGCATATCGCAGTCGATCAGCAGCACGCGCTTGTTGGTCTGGCTGACAACCGCCGCCAGGTTGGCGCAGACGAAGGTTTTCCCGATCGACGGGCTGACCCCGGAGAGCATCAGCACGTTGTTGCTGGCCTGCATCATGGCGAAGTGCAGGCTGGTGCGCAGACTACGAATGGCTTCGATGGCCAGATCCGTCGGGTTGCCCACCGCCAGCAGCTGGCTCTGTTTGTAGCGTTTAACCCCGTTAGTGGTTTTGACACTGTCACGGGACTTCTGCCACTCCGACAGCGGGATGCTGGCGTAGACGTTGATGCCGTGCTCTTCCAGCACCTGCGGGCTTTCGATCCCACGGTTAAACAGGGAGCGCAGCAGCACGCCAACGATGGAGAGCATCAGGCCGAGAATAATGCTGCCGAGAATAATCAGCGCCTTCTTCGGCTTCAGCACGCCGGGCTGGGTGATGGCCGGATCGACAATCCGCACGTCGCCTACGGTGCTCGCTTCGGTGATCTTCAGCTCCTGCTGTTTGTTCAGCAGCTGCATATAGACCTGCTGACCGGACTCCACGTCGCGGGTCAGACGCAGGATCTCCTGCTGGGTTTTTGGCATCGCGGTGACGCGGCCATTGAGCTTCGCTTTTTCCTCTTCCAGGGTCTGGCGTTTTTCCAGCAGCGTGCGGTAGGCAGGGTGACGTTTGGTGTAGAGCTTGGAAATTTCCGCCTCTTTAAAGGTCAGCTCGTTGAGTTGGGCGTCGATGTTGACCATCGAATCCAGCACCGACTTCGCTTCCAGCGGCAGGTCGACGGAATCTTTATCCTGACGGAAGGCGTTGAGCTTGTTCTCGGCTTCATCCAGATGACCGCGCACTTCCGGGAGCTGTTTGGCAAGGAAGTCGAGACTTTTTGACGCCTCTTCCGACTTGCGCTTTACGTTCTGAGCCTGGTAGTTGCGGGTGATGCTGTTGAGAATGTCGCGGATTTTGTCTTTGTCTTCCCCGGTAAAGGTCAGACTCAGCACCCCGGTATCTTTCCCGGTTTCGGTGACCGTCAGGTTGCCCTGCAGGTTATTGATCATTCCCAGCATGGAGAATTTGCTGACGGTGAACTCGCTGCCGCTCTGGGCATGAATAGCGCTAACCATCATGCTCACGCCGTCTTTGGTCAGCATCTCCCCCACCTTGCCGCGGGCGCTAAACCCGGCGTCGCTGGTGAGTTCATACTGATCTTTGCCCAGCACCTCGAGGGTGAAGACCTGACTTGCTCCCCCGGCAGGCAGGGTAAAGGTGGTGACTTTGACGGTGTCGTTCTGACGGCCCATCAACCGGTCCCAGCCCGCGCCAAACACCGGGAAGGTGTTTTTGCTGACGCCGATGTCGAGATCCAGATCGTCCACGGTTTTACCCAATACCAGGCGGGACTGGATCAGCTCAATTTCCGCCTGCGAGGCGGGCGGCTTATTCGCCAGCGCTGAACCAATGTCCTGCACCAGCGAGCTGCCGCTGTTCTGCTCAATTTGTACCAGCGCATCGGCGCTGTAGATCGGCGTGGCGAAGAGGGTGTAAATCACCGCCGCAACGGCAAATACCGCGGTGATGCCTATCACCCACCAGCGCGCCTCGACCACGGTGCCGATCAGGCGACCAATATCAATCTCATCACCGCCCGCACTCGGGGAGGAAGAAGGTTTTACGTTTGCTGTCATTATTATCCCTGCTGAACGTTCAGTGCCTGTGCCCACTGGCGGGCAGACTGGTCGAGTAAGGTGTAAACCGCCTCAAACGCTTCATGGCTTTTGCGATACGGATCGGGGATCTCACGCTCATTGTCCCAGTGACCAAACAGCATCACCTTGCCGCGCATCTCCGGTGCGATATCGCACAGGGCGTGGATGTGGCGTTTTTCCATGGCGAGGATCAGGTCGTAGTCCCGGCACAGGCTGGCTGTCACCTGACGGGCGCAATGCCCGTCGAGCGAAAGCTGATGCTCTGCCGCGACCTGACTTGCGCGCTCATCGGCCCCTTTGCCGACCAGCGCGCCAAGCCCGGCTGACGCGACGGTCAGCTGTGGCTGGTACTGTTTTAAAAGCCGCTCAGCGGTGGGGGAACGGCAGATGTTCCCCACACAAACCACCAGAATTTTGTTAAACATCGTTATCACCAGTTGTGGTACTGATGTACCGTGTCGGTCATGGTATGGATATTGTTGATGGTCGGCATCAGCTGGTTCATCACACGGTTCCAGCGCGTAATCGGCGCGGTGGTGACGTAGACCACGTCATATGGCTGGAGGCGGAACCCGGTTGCCATCACCAGCGAGGTCGCATCAGACATATCCAGCTGGTAGACGTTGGCAATCTTGCCCTTCCCACCATTTCCGGTGATCGGACGGATCACGAAGATGCCGCTGGCGTCGGAGGTGCTCATATCCAGCCCTTCCGCGTTGCCCAGCGCTTCGGTCAGGGTCATACCGCTGAAGTCCATCTTGAGGGTGCTCTGTTTCTTCACTTCGCCCATCACGAACACTTTCAGGTCGTCATTGCGCGGCACAAACAGGATGTCACTTGGATAGAGCAGACGGTTCTGGCTCAGGTCGCCGTTCTGCATCAGCGCCTGCAGGGAGATACGCTCCTCTTTGCCTTTATGGGTCAGCACCGCATTGCGCCAGTCGGCGCCATCGGTGAGCCCGCCCGCGGCGTTGATGGCGTCGAGCACCGTCAGCGGCACGTTGGTGATCGGCTGCTGGCCAGATTTATTCACCTGGCCGGAGACATAGACTTTCTGTGAACGGAATGCGGCGATATTAACGTCCACCTGCGGATCGGCGATGTACTGCGCTAAACGGCCGGTAATATCACTACGAATCTGGGAGAGCGTTTTGCCGGCAACACGTATTTTGCCGACATAGGGATAGAACATGGTGCCATCCGACTGAACCCAGTTACCGGCATCGCTGGAGCTACGATACTGCCCCGCCGGGGTGGTTAGCTCCGGGTGATCCCAGACGGTAACGTTGATGACATCTCCAGGCCCCACGCGGTACTGGTAGTTGGCGATCTCCTGCTCAAGGTCGACATTCGGCCGTGCGACAACCGGGCGGGGGCGTAATTGTTCAACCAGCTGCGGGGTCATTGGATAAACATTCACCATGCGGTTGATATCAAAATCAGCATCCTGCTGTTTAATCACATCCTTGCCCGATGTTGACATATTGCTGCCGGGAAAGACCGTACAACCACTCATCAAGGTCACAGACACCAATAATGGCATCAATTTCATTTTGGATTTCATCATTGATTATTTATCACTATGGAAGAGTAATTATCCTGTGCATTTAAATAAGCGCGGAGGCGTATTACTTTTAGCATGCAGTCAATAAAAGTGAAATATAACTGGCATCAGTCCTAAAAGAGGCTTATTTGCATTCAGACTATTGACAGAATAATCGAGGCTGATTAACACGCTTTCAGGCACGCTACCGCCCTTGGCTTTCAGTTACCAATCTACTGTTTAAACAGTAATTTATGAGTAAACACCCTCTTTGGCACGGCATAACGAAAAATATAAAAGGCCGGATAATTCCGAACCCGATATAAGTTTTTCATGTCATTAAACCGATACAGAAATAGCAGCAAAAAAACAGCGCAATTTGATGCTGAAAGAATTGTTGCAGCTAACGGAATAGCAGGCAAGGAAACATCAACGAAGGCGTGGCTTTTAAGATTAATATTAACGGCCACACTTCTGCATTTTTAGGAATAGCTTGATATTGACTTTATTGAAGGAAGCACTTTGACCTGCGATATTTCTTATTTTGCGATAATACAGACTATTCACAATATTAACCCACAGAGCGCAGGGTTTATTTCCACCGTGATTCAGTAAAATCTGTACAGATAAATGCCCGGCTGGCATTGCATTTTTCAGGCGCAGTATCCATGATCGAAATGTGACAATTGTCATATAACAAAAGGTATTACTCACACTATGGAATGGATAGCAGATCCATCAATATGGGCCGGGCTGGTCACCCTGGTGGTGCTGGAACTTGTGCTCGGTATCGATAACCTGGTCTTTATCGCTATTCTCGCCGAAAAACTGCCCCCTGCTCAGCGCGACCGCGCCCGCATTACCGGCCTGTTAATGGCGATGGTGATGCGCCTGCTGCTGTTGGCCTCTATCTCCTGGCTGGTGACGCTCACCCGCCCGCTGTTTACCGTCCACGGATTTGGCTTTAGCGCCCGCGATCTGATCATGCTCTTTGGCGGGTTTTTCCTGATCTTCAAAGCCACCATGGAGCTTAACGAAAGGCTGGAAGGCAAGGACAACGAGAACCCCACCCAGCGGCGCGGAGCCAAATTCTGGGCCGTGGTAGCGCAAATCGTGGTGCTGGACGCCGTCTTCTCCCTGGATTCAGTGATCACCGCCGTGGGGATGGTCGATCACCTTGGGGTGATGATGGCCGCGGTGATTATCGCTATTGCCCTGATGGTAATGGCCAGCAAGGCGCTCACCCGCTTCGTCAACGATCACCCAACGATTGTAATTTTATGCCTGAGCTTCCTGCTGATGATCGGCTTTAGCCTGGTGGCAGACGGTTTTGGCTTCCACATACCGAAAGGCTATCTGTACGCCGCGATTGGCTTCTCGGTAATTATTGAGGCGCTGAACCAGCTGGCGATCTTCAACCGCCGCCGCTTCCTCTCTGCCAATCAGACCCTGCGCCAGCGCACCGCCGACACGGTTATTCGCCTGCTGAGCGGTAAAAAGGAGGATGCCGAGCTGGATGCGCAGACGGCTTCGCTGCTGGCCGACCACGACAACAGCCCGATCTTTGCCCCGCAGGAGCGCAGGATGATTGAGCGGGTGCTGCATCTCAACCAGCGCTCGGTCAGCAGCATCATGACTTCGCGCCACGATATTGAACATATCGACCTGAACACGCCCGAGAGCACCATTCGTGCGCTGCTGGATAAAAACCAGCACACCCGCATTGTGGTCACCGGCGGGGAGCAGGAGGAGGAGCTGCTGGGCGTGGTGCACGTTATCGACCTGCTCAATCAGCAGCTGCGCGGCGAGCCGCTCAACCTGCGGGTGCTGATCCGCCAGCCGCTGGTGTTTCCGGAAGTGCTGCCGCTGCTGCAGGCCCTGGAGCAGTTCCGCAACGCGCGGACCCATTTCGCCTTCGTGGTGGATGAGTTTGGTTCTGTAGAGGGGATCGTGACGCTCAGCGACGTGATGGAGACCATTGCCGGTAATCTGCCGAACGAAGTGGAAGAGATCGACGCCCGGCACGATATTCAGAAGAATGCCGACGGCAGCTGGACCGCCAACGGCCATATGCCGCTGGAGGATCTGGTGCAGTACGTACCGCTGCCGCTGGACGATAAGCGCGAATACCACACCATTGCCGGTCTGTTGATGGAGTATCTGCAGCGGATCCCGCAGCCGGGGGAAGAGGTTCAGGTGGGAGATTATGCGCTGAAAACCCTGGAGGTGGAAAACCACCGGGTGCAGAAGGTGCAGCTGATCCCGCTGATGACGCAGGATGATGTGGATTACGAGTTGTGATGCGTTCCCCTCACCCCGCCCTGTCCCCATAGGGGCGAGGGAGAAAACACAATCGAGTTCAGTCTATAAGACCGCACCAGACTGTTCCCTCTCCCCTCTGGGGAGAGGGTTAGGGTGAGGGGAAAAAGCGCTTACTGAAGCTTATCCAGTAACTTCTTCACATCTTTGCCGTTCTGCGAATCTTTGTTCTTCTCCGCCCAACCACTAAGACGACGTTTCGCCTCATCCTGAAGATGTTTACGCAGCAGCTGGTCCACCTGCAGGCTGTAGTTGAGCGCCTGCCAGTTGCCGTAGACGTTCAGCGGGATCGGCGTAGTTTTCAGGAAATCGATCAGCCTACTTTCACCCAGCCAACCCTCCAGCACGCGGATTTTAAAACGGGTGTCGGCTGTCTCTTTGATCAGATCCAGACTCCCGTTTCCTTCGAGCGTCAGCATGGGCGACTCACCCTGCATATCATCCAGCGTCACCTTCCCTGCGTCGAGGCTCAGGTCGGTGACAAAGCTATCCAGACGGGTCGCGTTGTCGACGTTCTCTTTTACCTTCACGTTGCTGCTACGCTCCACCGCCTGCTGCACCAGCTGCTGGAAGTTAAGCCCTTCCATGCGGGTGTTCTTCATTTCCAGATGGGCCTGGCCCTGCCAGTGGTGACGGAAGGCGTCGGCGTCAATCTTGCTCCCCGAGAAATCACCGGCCATGGTCAGGCTACCGGTGAGCGAAATCGGGTAGTTAAAGGCCTTCAGAATGGTGCCGATCTCAATGTTATCCAGACGCGGCTGGAAAGAGGACCGGGCGACCGCTTTACGCACGTCGAGCGTGCCGGGTAAAGAGATATGCCCTTCTCCCATTTTACCGCTCAGCTCAGCAATGTTCAGAAGGCCGTTCTTGTTGGTCATCTGGCTGCTGACCTGGCTGAAGTCCATACCCCGCCAGTGCACGCTGTTGGCTTTCAGCAGGATATCGGCGCTAAAGCCGCGCAGGCCGTTGTAATCGGGCTGCTCCAGGTTGGAGGAGATCACCGGGCGCTGAGGTTTGGCCTGCGTTTGCCCCTGCTGCACCGCCTCGCCGTCGGCAGCCGCGGCGGCCTGGGCCGGGAGCAGGTTTTCCAGATTAAGATTGTCGAACTGCAGGTTCATGTTCCACTGCGGTTCGCTGCCAAGGATCACGCTGGCCTGGCCGGTCATCGCGCTGTCATTGGCCTGTAAATTGAGTTGATTGAGTTCAAGCTGCTTCTGCTCTTCACGCCACTGCGCCTGCAGAGTACCCTGGCCGCTGATGCCCTGCACAGGCAGATCGACGCCGGTCAGTTGCCAGCTCAGCTGCTGGATGTCAGCGCTCAGCAGGTGCGGATAGTCAGAGGCATTCACATTGGCGGCGAGGGAAAGCTTCAGATCGCGCTGATTGCGGTTAATGCGGCCGCTGAAGTCGATCTTGCCTTTGTGGTGTTCATCCTGCTCCATCTGCAGGTTGATATTGCGCACCGTGACCTGCTCGGCACCTTCGTGCTGGAACACCAGCAGGCTGTCCGCCACCTTCAGGCGGCCAATATCGAATGACCAGCCGGCATCTTCTGCTTTATCCGGGAGAGTGTTCTCACGCGGGGCCACCGGCGCATCGGCGTTACGCACCGCCTCAGACTGCGGGGTCAGCTGGATCACCGCCCCTTTGAGCATCACCTCATTGACCTGCAGCTGATGCGAAAACAGCGGCATCAACGCCACGTCGAGGCGCATATTGTCGGCAGCCACCAGCGGCACCGACGCTCCCGGCGCGGTAAGGGACATGCGCCCGGACAGGATGCTCAGCTGCGGCCAGACGTGCCAGCGCAGCGGCCCCTCCAGCTTCAACGCATACCCGCTGCGGACCTCGACCTGACGCACCATGTAGGCGCGAAAGTCATTGGGGTTGACCAGCAGAACCAACGCTGACAGGCCAGCAACCAGCACCACCAGCAAAATCATCAGCGTTGTCAGAACTCTTCTCATGGCTTCCTCAATGGACCGGATTTAAGCTCAGTCTTTATCAATACGACTGGCGACCGCACCCTGCTGGTCGCGATATTTTGCATCCTGGCGGGCGTTATACGGACGGGCCGCCGGACCGGTTAACGGCTCAAAGCTCAACGCGCCGATCATCATGCCCGGGCGCAGCGCCAGCGGCAGTTTACCCGCGTTGAAGAATTCCAGCACGATCCGCCCGGACCAGCCGGGATCGATACGGTGCGCGGTGACGTGCACCATCAGCCCCAGACGCGCCAGAGAGGAGCGTCCGTCGAGCCAGCCCACCAGATCTGCCGGCAGGGTGATCGACTCAAAGGTGACCGCCAGCGCCAGTTCACCCGGGTGCAGGTAAAACGCATCGCCATCGGCCAGCACGATTTCATCGCTCATCACCCGATCGAGTGCCGCGCTGACTTCATCTTTCGGTCCGCTCAGGTCGATAAAGGGCGCGGTATGACCGCTGAAGGTACGAAACTTATTCCCCAGACGCACATCGACGGTGACGCCGTTAATCCGCTCGACCGGCGGGCGCGGGGTGATGGTCAGACGGCCTTCGTCCAGCCAGGCTTCAATATCTCGGTCACAAAGACGCATGCCACTTTCTCCTTTGGTGCATCGCGCCCTCTGGCCAACAAAGCCGGAGGGCGAACCCGATTATCTTTGAACGGTACACAATTCGCGCGTGTTATTCAAAAAACTGGCTGATTTTCGCTTTCAGAATATCAATGGCAATGCGGTTTTTACCCCCGCGCGGCACGATGATATCGGCATACTGTTTGGAAGGCTCAATGAACTGCAGGAACATCGGGCGGACCGTTTTCTGGTACTGCGCCATGACCGAATCCATGGAGCGGCCGCGTTCGTTCACGTCACGTTTGATGCGGCGCATCAGGCAGATATCCAGCGGGGTATCGACAAAAATCGAGAAGTTCATCGACTCGCGCAGACGGGCGTCGGTCAGCAGCAGGATCCCTTCGAGGATGATGACCTTTTTCGGGGCAATGCGAACGGTTTCCTGCAGACGGGTGTGTTCAACATAGCTATACACCGGCAGCTCAATGGCAGTGCCGTTCTTCAGGGCCTGAAGGTGCTGGAATAACAGGCTGTGATCCATCGCGCTGGGATGGTCATAGTTGGTTTTAACACGCTCTTCCATCGACAGATGGCTTTGATCTTTGTAGTAGCTGTCTTCTGGAATGACACCGATGTGCTCATCACCGACCTGTTCACGTAATTCACGGTAAAGCGTACTGGCAATGAGACTTTTACCTGAAGCCGATGCGCCGGCGATGCCTATAATGACGCACTGATGAGACTTATCAGTCATAAATTGAGTAACCTGGATGTAAGGAAGGACGACGCCTGAGCGTCAAACGCGGCAATTATAGGGATTTCACGGGCCTGATACCAGTCGAATAGAAATGTTATGCGAGACGGGTTCAAAGTCCAGGCGGATCGTCCCTGCCATAAATTTTCCCGCTCACTTTTTCAGCACCCAGGATGAAATCTTTGCAGGATAAGTATTTAATAACTCTGTGATGTCAAATTATGAGCGCCTACCATATTAATTGTAAATTGTTTGTACTAGCATGATTCAAATTAGAAATGAATTCGTCCGGAGTTGGCTCCTGGCGGCATGGCGTCTTCGGATAAAGCGGTAATGAATAAAAAATACCAGCGCGTTTTGGTAACTACGCCACATCCTTTACTACGGCTTGTCAGTCTTGGTCTGGTTACCTTCATCTTCACTCTTTTCTCGCTTGAACTAACGCGTTTCGGAACATTTCTGGCACCTTTATGGTTCCCGACCGCCATTATGATGGTGGCGTTTTATCGTCACGCCGGGAAGATGTGGCCCGGGATCGCCCTCGCCTGCACCCTCGGTAATATCTGTGCCTCCGGGCTGATCTTCTCCTGGGAGTCGCTCAACCTGTGGTTCGCCGGCATCAACATCGCAGAGGCCTTCGTCGGGGCCCTGCTGCTGCGTAAACTGCTCCCCAGCTACAATCCTCTGCAGAACCTCGGAGACTGGATCCGTCTGGCCATCGGAAGCGCCGTGATCCCTCCCCTGCTGGGCGGAGTGCTGATTTATCTGCTGGTACCAAATGACGAGCCCGTGCGCAGTTTTCTGGTCTGGGTGCTGTCGGAGTCCATCGGCTCGCTGGCGCTGGTGCCGTTAGGCCTGCTGTTCAAACCGCACTATCTTCTGCGTCACCGCAATCCGCGCCTGCTGTTCGAAACGCTGCTGACCATGGTGGTGACGCTGATCCTGAGTTGGATCGCCCTGCAGTTTCTGCCGTGGCCGTTTACGGCCATTATTGTTCTGCTGATGTGGAGCGCCGTGCGTCTCCCGCGCCTGGAAGCCTTCCTGGTGTTCCTCGTCACGGTGATGATGGTGTCGTTGATGATCGCCAAAAATCCCACCTCGCTGGTGACGCAAAATGCCAGCGTGATGATCAACGCCCCCTGGCTGCCGTTCCTGATGATGCTGCTGCCCGCCAACGTCATGACCATGGTGATGTATGCGTTCCGCGCAGAGCGCAAGCACATTACCGAGAGCGAAGAACGCTTCCGCAATGCGATGGAGTATTCCGTCATCGGCATGGCGCTGGTCAGCACCGACGGCCAGTGGCTGCAGGCCAATAAAGCCCTGTGTCAGTTCCTCGGCTACAGCCAGTCAGAGCTGCGCGCCCTTAACTTCCAGCAGTTAACCTGGCCGGAAGATCTGGAAAGCGACCTGGAGCAGCTGGACCAGCTGTTAAAGGGCGAAATCAACAGCTACTCGCTGGAGAAACGTTACTACACCCGTAATGGGGAGGTGGTCTGGGCGCTACTGGCGGTGTCGCTGGTGCGTCACGCCGACGGCACGCCGCTCTACTTTATCGCCCAGATCGAAGACATTAACGATCTTAAGCATACCGAATGGGTCAATAAGCGCCTGATGGAGCGTATTACCCTGGCCAACGAAGCGGGCGGGATCGGCATCTGGGAGTGGGACGTCAAACCTAACGTCATCAGCTGGGACAAGCGTATGTTCGAGCTGTACGAAGTCCCGGCCCACGTTAAACCCACCTGGCAGCTGTGGCACGAGTGCATGCTGCCGGAAGATCGCGCCCAGGCAGAACAGGTGGTGCGCGATGCGCTGGCGGCCCGTATCCCGTTCAAGCTGGAGTTCCGTATCCGGGTGAAAGACGGTATTCGCCATATCCGCGCCCTGGCAAACCGGGTGCTGAATAAACAGGGTGAAGTGGAACGTCTGCTCGGCATCAACATGGACATGACCGAGGTCAAGGAGTTGAATGAGGCGCTGTTCCAGGAAAAAGAGCGTCTGCATATTACCCTCGACTCCATCGGTGAAGCGGTGCTCTGTACCGACGTGAATATGAATGTCACCTTTATGAACCCGGTGGCGGAGAAGATGAGCGGCTGGCTGCAGCAGGATGCGCTGGGGCAACCGATCCTCTCGGTGCTGCATATTACCTTCGGGGATAACGGCCCGCTGATGGAGAACATTCACAGCGGGGATATGTCCCGGACCGACATCGAACAGGACGTGGTGCTGCACAGCCGCAACGGCGGCAGTTACGATATCCATTACAGTATCACCTCGCTCAGCACCCTCGACGGGCAGAATATCGGCTCGGTGCTGGTCATTCAGGACGTCACCGAGTCGCGCAAAATGCTGCGCGAGCTGAGCTACAACGCCTCGCACGATGCCCTCACCCACCTGGCGAACCGCGTCAGCTTCGAATCCTATCTCAAGCGGATGTTACATACCGTGCAGGAGACCCGTCAGCGTCACGCGCTGGTGTTTATCGATCTGGACCGCTTTAAGGCGGTCAACGACACGGCTGGCCACGCGGCGGGGGATGCCCTGCTGCGGGAGCTGTCGTCGCTGATGCTCAGCATGCTGCGCTCCACCGACATGCTGGCGCGCCTCGGCGGGGATGAGTTCGGCCTGCTGCTGCCGGACTGCAATACCGAAAGCGCGCGCTACATAGCGGGTCGCATCATTGACGCCATCAACGAGTATCACTTTATGTGGGAGGGCCGCCTGCACCGGATCGGTGCCAGCGCCGGGATCACCCAGATCGACGAGCGCAACAATCAGGCCTCTGAGGTGATGTCGCAGGCCGATATCGCCTGCTACTCCTCGAAAAATAACGGTCGCGGCGTGGTGACGGTGTATGAACCGCAGCAGGAACGGATGCACAACGCGCCGGGCACCATCTCCCTCGACGAGCAGTGGCATATGATCAAAGACAATCATCTGCTGATGATCGCCCGCAGCGTCGCCTCACCGCGGGTTCCCGAGAGCAGCACCTTCTGGATGCTGGCCCTGCGTCTGTGGACCAACGACGGCGAGATGCTGGAAGAGCAGGCCTTCCGGGCCGGACTGGCGGAGCCTGAGTTAATTCACGCCCTCGACAGACGGATCCTGCAGGAGTTTTTCCGCAATTTCGCCACGCCACTGACCAGCAAAGGCACCGGGGTCGCCCTGCCGCTGTCGATGGCCGGTCTTGCCAGCGCCACGCTGGTGGATGAGCTGCTGGAGATGCTGAGCGCCAGTCCGCTGCAGCCGCGTCTGCTGCATCTGGTGGTGCACGTCAGCGTGCTGACGCTGGAGGATGAGCACTCCCGCAACAATCTGGATAAACTACGCCAGGCCGGATGCCGCATTATCCTGAGCCATGTTGGTCGCGATATGGAGGTGTTCAACCACCTGAGCGCGCAAATGGCCGATTACCTGCTCCTCGATCCGGAGCTGGTGGTTAACGTCCACGGTAATCTGATGGATGAGATGCTGGTGACCATTATTCAGGGCCATGCCCAGCGCCTGGGCATCAAGACCATTGCCGGGCCGAGCAACCAGCCGATCATGATGGACACCCTCTCCGGCATTGGTATCGACTATATCTTCGGCAACACCATCGGTGAGCCGCAGCCGCTGGAACTGCTGCTAAATACCAGTTATTTCGGCATCAACTGACGGCGTCCAGCCGTCGGTGTACCAGATGTGCAGCAGGGCGTACGAGCGCCACGGCTGCCAGCGTTCGGCATAGCGGCGGATTTGCGCCGGGGTCATCCCGGCAAAACGCTGCTTAATCAGATAGTCATCCGCCAGAAAGACATCTTTTGCCTGCCAGCCGCGCAGGGCAAAGTAGTTCGCCGTCCAGCGGCCAATCCCCGGCCGGGTCTGCAGCGCTTTTATCGCGCTGGCGATATCCTCCGGTGCCTCCGCCGGAAAATCCCCCGCCACTACCGACTGCGCCAGATGGATCAGCGCTTCCGCACGCTTCAGCGGCATACCCAGCGCCTTCAGCGCCAGCGGATCGGCCCCTGCCACCGCGGCAGGTTCCGGGAAGCAGCGATAGCCCGGCGCTTCCGGCAGGAGGTCGCCCGTCAGCGCCACCAGCTTCGCGGTCAGCTTCGCCGCCATCGCCACGCTGACCAGCTGCCCGAGGATGGCGCGCACCCCCTGCTCCCAGGTATCCATCGAACCCGGCAGGCGCAGGCCGGGGCGTGCGGCCCCGAGGGTGCCGAGGGTAGCGGCGATCTGCTGCGGATCGCAGTGCAGATCGAACAGGCGGGTGATGCGTTCCAGACAGAGATCGGCAATCGGCAACAGCCCGTCGCTGAGCACCACCTCCAGCGTGCCCGCCTGCGGCTGCGGCGTAACCTGTATCAGCCCCCGATGGCCCCGGCAGGCAAAGCTGCGGGTGTAGTCAGTGGCGGTCACGATTTCAATCCCGGCCACCGCACGATCGCCAAGAAATTTCAACATCCATTGCCAGTCATAGGGCGGCTGCCAGGTGAGGATAAACATCGTCGCTCCTTTTGTTGTCCTGTCTCAGCATAAACGGAGATGGCGGGTTGCGCCTTGCTTTCATATTCCTGTTGTCGCCAGCCTGACATTTCGCTAAAGTCTCGCCCCTTCTCAATGGCATGGGGACGCTGACGTGTTTATCGGATTTGACTATGGCACCGCCAACTGCTCTGTAGCAGTAATGCAAAACGGGCAGCCGCAGCTGCTGAAAATGGAAAATAACAGCACGCTGCTGCCGTCGATGCTCTGCGCACCGACACGCGAGGCGGTGAGCGAGTGGCTGTACCGCCATCACCAGGTTCCGGCCACCGGCACGGAAACCCAGGCGCTGCTGCGCCGCGCGGTCAACTTTAACCGCGACGAAGATATCGATGTCACCCCGGGTAGCGTGCAGTTTGGTCTGTCGTCGCTGGGTCACTATATTGAGGACCCGGAGGAGGTGTACTTCGTTAAGTCACCGAAATCCTTCCTCGGTGCCAGCGGCCTGAAGCCGCAGCAGGTGGCGCTGTTTGAAGATCTGGTCTGCGCCATGATGCTGCATATTCGCCAGCAGGCGCAGTCCCAACTGACGGAGGAGATCACCCAGGCGGTGATTGGCCGTCCGATCAACTTCCAGGGGCTGGGCGGTGATGAGGCTAACCAGCAGGCGCAGGGGATCCTCGAGCGTGCCGCCCAACGTGCCGGGTTCCGCGACGTGGTGTTCCAGTACGAGCCGGTTGCTGCTGGTCTCGATTTTGAAGCGACCCTGAGCGGTGAAAAACGGGTGCTGGTCGTCGATATCGGCGGCGGGACCACCGACTGTTCGCTGCTGCTGATGGGCCCACAATGGCACCAGCGCCGGGATCGCGAAACCAGCCTGCTGGGGCACAGCGGCTGCCGTATCGGCGGTAACGACCTGGATATCGCCCTCGCCTTCCGGAGCCTGATGCCGCTGCTCGGTATGGGCGGCCAGACCGAAAAAGGCACCGCCCTGCCGATCCTGCCGTGGTGGAACGCCGTGGCGATTAACGATGTGCCTGCCCAGAGTGATTTTTACAGCGTCGCCAATGGACGTTTTCTTAACGATCTGGTGCGCGACGCCCAGGACGGCGACAAAGTGGCGCTGCTGCATAAAGTGTGGCGTCAGCGTCTGAGCTATCGCGTCGTGCGCAGCGCGGAAGAGAGCAAAATTGCGCTCTCGGAGGCCGCAGAGCATGCCGTAACGCTGCCGTTCATCAGCGATGAGCTGGCGACCGCCATCAGCCAGCAGGGGCTGGAAGCGGCGCTGGCGCAGCCGTTACAGCGCATTCTGGAACAGGTGCAGCTGGCGCTGGATAACGGCAACGAAAAGCCGGACGTGATCTATCTCACCGGCGGTAGCGCCCGTTCACCGCTGATCAAAAAAGCGCTGGCGCAGCAGTTGCCGGGTATCCCGATTGCCGGGGGCGATGATTTTGGCTCCGTCACCGCCGGGCTGGCCCGTTGGGCGCAGGTCGTTTTCAGCTAAGGTGGAAATGCCGGGCGGCGCTGCGCTTGCCCGGCCTACAACTGGTGCGGCCTGTTGCCCTCACCCCGCCCTCTCCCACAGGGAGAGGGAGAAAACACTAAAAACGACAACTCGCGTTGCCGTTTTGCTTTCACCTCCATTCAGACAATTCCAGACAGTCTTCCATATTTCCTCCATTTTTCTGCTCCATTGCCTCACTAAACTAGTATTATTTTCCGCACAGTTTCAGGATGAGTACGTATAACGATGAAAGGCCGCAATAAATCCCGCTGGGTAATCGCCGCTGGCATCATTGTGGTGGCCCTTGCCGCCGCGTGGTACTGGCATCAACACTCTTCGGCCCCTGCTGGTGCGTCAAGCCAGGCGCAGCGCCCGGCAGGCGGTGGACGCCACGGGATGCGCAGCGGTCCTCTGGCGCCGGTGCAGGCCGCGACCGCGGTCAGTAAATCCGTGCCGCGCTATCTCTCCGGGCTCGGGACCATCACTGCCGCCAACACCGTTACCGTGCGCAGCCGCGTCGACGGACAGCTGATCGCCCTCCACTTCCAGGAAGGGCAGCAGGTGAAAGCGGGCGATCTGCTGGCAGAAGTCGATCCCAGCCAGTTCAAGGTCGCGCTGGCTCAGGCCCAGGGACAGCTGGCGAAAGACACCGCCACCCTCGCCAATGCCCGCCGCGATCTGGCCCGCTATCAACAGCTGGTGAAAACCAACCTCGTCTCCCGCCAGGAGCTTGATGCCCAGCAGGCGCTGGTGAGCGAAAGCCTCGGCACCATCAAAGCGGATCAAGCCGCCGTGGCCAGCGCGCAGCTCCAGCTCGACTGGAGCCGCATCACCGCCCCTATCGACGGGCGCGTGGGTTTAAAACAGGTGGATATCGGCAACCAGATCTCCAGCGGCGATACCACCGGGATCGTGGTGCTCACTCAGACTCACCCTATCGACCTGGTGTTTACCCTGCCGGAGAGCGATATCGCCACCGTGATCCAGGCGCAAAAAGCCGGGCAGAGCTTAACCGTGGAAGCCTGGGATCGCGCCAACAAGCAGAAGCTGAGCGACGGCACCCTGCTGAGCCTCGACAACCAGATCGACACCACCACCGGCACCATCAAGCTGAAAGCGCGCTTCAACAATCAGGACGACGCCCTGTTCCCGAACCAGTTTGTTAACGCCCGGATGCTGGTGGCCACCGAAGAGAATGCGGTGGTGATCCCCACCGCGGCGCTGCAGATGGGTAACGAAGGCAACTTCGTCTGGGTGCTGAACAGCGACAACAAAGTCAGCAAACACCTGGTGAAACCGGGCATTCAGGACAGCCAGAGCGTGGTGATTGCCGCCGGACTGTCGGCAGGCGACCGCGTGGTGACCGACGGCATCGACCGTCTGACCGAAGGGGCAAAAGTGGAAGTGGTGGAAGCCCACGCCGACACCCCTGCCGCACCTGCTAAACGCGACCATAAAAAACAGGGAGAGAACGCCTGATGCAGGTGATGCCTCCGAGCGCTACAGGCGGGCCGTCACGTCTGTTTATCCTGCGCCCTGTTGCCACCACCCTGCTGATGGTGGCGATCCTGCTGGCGGGGATCATCGGCTACCGCTTCCTGCCGGTCTCTGCCCTGCCGGAAGTGGATTACCCCACCATTCAGGTGGTGACGCTTTATCCTGGCGCCAGCCCGGACGTAGTGACCTCGGCCATTACCGCCCCGCTGGAGCGCCAGTTTGGCCAGATGTCGGGCCTGAAGCAGATGTCTTCCCAGAGTTCCGGCGGTGCGTCAGTGGTGACATTACAGTTCCAGCTCAGCCTGTCGCTGGATGTTGCCGAGCAGGAGGTGCAGGCCGCGATCAACGCCGCCACCAACCTGCTGCCCTCCGACCTGCCTAACCCGCCGGTCTACAGCAAGGTCAATCCGGCGGATCCGCCGATCATGACCCTCGCCGTCACCTCCTCCGCCATGCCGATGACCCAGGTCGAAGACATGGTGGAAACCCGGGTGGCGCAGAAGATCTCCCAGGTCTCCGGCGTCGGGCTGGTGACCCTCTCCGGCGGCCAGCGCCCGGCGGTTCGCGTGAAGCTGAACGCCCAGGCGATCGCCTCTCTCGGCCTGACCAGCGAAACGATCCGCACCGCCATCAGCAACGCCAACGTCAACTCGGCGAAAGGCTCCCTCGATGGCCCGACCCGGGCGGTGACGCTCTCTGCCAACGATCAGATGCAGTCCGCGGATGAGTATCGTCAGCTGATTGTCGCGTACCAGAACGGGGCCGCGATCCGCTTAGGGGATGTCGCCACCGTTGAGCAAGGGGCAGAAAACAGCTGGCTCGGGGCGTGGGCCAACAAGCAGCAGGCGATCGTGATGAATGTCCAGCGCCAGCCGGGGGCGAATATCATCGATACCGCCGACAGCATCCGCGCCATGCTGCCAACGCTTATCGACAGCCTGCCGAAATCCGTCAGCGTCAAGGTGCTGTCGGACCGCACCACCAACATCCGCGCCTCGGTCAGCGACACCCAGTTTGAGCTGATGCTGGCGATTGCGCTGGTGGTGATGATCATCTACCTGTTCCTGCGCAACGTTCCGGCGACCATTATTCCCGCCGTGGCGGTGCCACTGTCGCTGGTGGGCACCTTCGCGGTGATGGTGTTCCTCGATTTCTCGATTAACAACCTGACCCTGATGGCTCTGACTATCGCCACCGGCTTCGTGGTGGATGACGCCATCGTGGTGATCGAGAACATCTCCCGCTATATCGAAAAAGGCGAGAAACCGCTGGCGGCGGCGCTGAAAGGGGCCGGTGAGATCGGTTTCACCATTATCTCCCTCACCTTCTCACTGATTGCGGTGCTGATCCCGCTGCTGTTTATGGGCGATATCGTCGGCCGCCTGTTCCGCGAGTTTGCCGTAACCCTGGCGGTGGCGATCCTCATTTCGGCGGTGGTCTCCCTGACCCTGACGCCAATGATGTGTGCCCGCATGCTGAGCCATGAATCCCTGCGCAAGCAGAACCGCTTCTCCCGCGCCTCAGAGCGGATGTTCGAGCGCATTATTGCCGCCTATGGCCGCATGCTGGCAAAAGTGCTCAACCACCCGTGGGCGACCCTCGGCGTGGCGCTCGGCACCCTGGCCCTGAGCGTGCTGCTGTGGGTGATGATCCCGAAAGGCTTCTTCCCGATCCAGGATAACGGCATTATTCAGGGCACCCTCCAGGCGCCGCAGTCGGTGTCGTTCGCCAGCATGGCCCAGCGCCAGCAGGCGGTCTCGGAAGCGATCATGAAAGATCCGGCGGTGGAGAGCCTGACCGCCTTCGTCGGGGTCGACGGCACCAACCCGTCGCTCAACAGCGCCCGCCTGCAGATCAACCTCAAGCCGCTGGACGATCGTGACGACCGGGTTAACACGGTGATCGACCGCCTGCAAAGTGCAGTGGCAAAAGTCCCGGGCGTGGAGCTGTACCTGCAGCCGACCCAGGATCTGACCATCGACACCACGGTGAGCCGCACCCAGTATCAGTTCACCCTGCAGGCCACCAGCCTCGAGGCCCTCAGCACCTGGGTGCCGCAGCTGGTGGATGAGCTACAGCAGCTGCCGCAGCTCTCCGACGTCAGCAGCGACTGGCAGGACAAAGGCCTCGCGGCATACATCAACGTCGACCGCGACAGCGCCAGCCGCCTGGGGATCTCCATGGCGGACGTGGATAACGCGCTGTACAACGCCTTTGGCCAGCGCCTGATCTCCACCATCTACACCCAGGCCAACCAGTACCGGGTGGTGCTGGAGCACGATACCCAACAGACGCCAGGCCTGGCGGCGCTCGATTCGGTGCGCCTGACCAGCAGCAGCGGCGGGATTGTGCCGCTCAGCGCCATCGCCAAAGTGGAGGAGCGCTATACCCCGCTGGCGGTGAACCATCTGGATCAGTTCCCGTCCACCACCATCTCGTTTAACGTCCCGGACGATTACTCGCTGGGCGAAGCGGTGCAGGCCATCACCGACGCGGAGAAAAACCTCAGCTTCCCGACCGACATCCAGACCAAATTCCAGGGCAGCACCCTCGCCTTCCAGGCGGCGCTCGGGAGCACCATCTGGCTGATCGTTGCCGCGGTGGTGGCGATGTACATCGTGCTGGGGGTGCTGTATGAGAGCTTTATCCACCCGATCACCATTCTCTCGACCCTGCCGACCGCAGGCGTGGGGGCCCTGCTGGCGCTGATGTTAGCGGGCAGCGAGCTGGACGTGATTGCGATCATCGGCATCATCCTGCTGATCGGCATCGTCAAGAAGAACGCCATCATGATGATCGACTTTGCCCTCGCCGCCGAGCGCGAGCAGGGCATGCCGCCGCGGGAGGCGATCTATCAGGCCTGCCTGCTGCGTTTCCGTCCGATCCTGATGACCACCCTCGCGGCGCTGCTCGGTGCCCTGCCGCTGATGCTCAGCACCGGGGTCGGGGCCGAGTTGCGCCGTCCGTTAGGCATCGGCATGGTGGGCGGTCTGCTGGTGAGCCAGGTGTTGACCCTGTTCACCACCCCGGTGATCTACCTGCTGTTTGACCGGTTAGCGCTGTGGACCAAAAGCCGCTTCCCGAAACGTGACGAAGAGGAGGCGTAAGTGAAGTTTTTCGCCCTCTTCATTTACCGCCCGGTGGCGACGATTTTAATCTCACTCGCCATCACCCTCTGCGGCGTGCTCGGCTTCCGGCTGCTGCCGGTGGCCCCGCTGCCGCAGGTGGATTTCCCGGTGATCATGGTCAGCGCCTCGCTGCCCGGTGCTTCGCCGGAGACCATGGCCTCGTCGGTGGCGACGCCGCTGGAGCGCTCCCTCGGGCGCATTGCCGGGGTCAACGAGATGACCTCCAGCAGCTCCCTTGGCAGCACGCGCATTATCCTCGAGTTCAATTTTAACCGCGACATCAACGGCGCGGCGCGGGACGTGCAGGCGGCGATTAACGCCGCGCAAAGCCTGCTCCCGAGCGGGATGCCGAGCCGGCCGACCTACCGCAAAGCTAACCCGTCTGACTCGCCAATCATGATCCTGACCCTGACCTCGGATACTTACTCCCAGGGGCAGCTGTACGATTTCGCCTCCACCCAGCTGGCGCAGACCATCGCCCAGATCGACGGCGTGGGCGATGTCGACGTTGGCGGCAGCTCCCTGCCCGCGGTGCGCGTGGGGCTGAATCCGCAGGCGCTGTTTAACCAGGGCGTGTCGCTGGATGACGTGCGCAGCGCCATCAGCAACGCCAACGTGCGCAGACCTCAGGGTTCAGTGGAGGACGCCAGCCACCGCTGGCAGATCCAGACCAACGACGAGCTGAAAACCGCCGCGGAATATCAGCCCTTAATCATCCACTACAACAACGGCGCGGCGGTGCGCTTAAGCGACGTGGCGAGCGTCACCGACTCGGTGCAGGACGTGCGCAACGCCGGGATGACCAACGCCAAACCGGCGATTTTGCTGATGATCCGCAAGCTGCCGGAAGCCAACATTATTGAGACGGTGAACAGCATCCGCGCCCGTCTGCCGGAGCTGCAGGAGACCATTCCGGCGGCCATCGACCTGCAGATTGCCCAGGACCGCTCCCCCACCATCCGCGCCTCGCTGGAGGAGGTGGAGCAGTCGCTGATCATCTCGGTAGCGCTGGTGATCCTGGTGGTGTTCCTGTTCCTGCGCTCCGGACGCGCAACGCTGATCCCGGCGGTGGCGGTGCCGGTATCGCTGATCGGCACCTTTGCCGCCATGTACCTGTGCGGATTCAGCCTCAACAACCTGTCGCTGATGGCCCTGACCATCGCCACCGGCTTTGTGGTGGATGACGCCATCGTGGTGCTGGAGAACATCTCCCGCCACCTCGAAGCGGGGATGAAACCGCTCCAGGCGGCGTTGCAGGGCAGCCGGGAAGTGGGCTTTACGGTGCTCTCCATGAGTCTGTCGCTGGTGGCGGTGTTCCTGCCCCTGCTGCTGATGGACGGTCTGCCGGGGCGTCTGCTGCGGGAATTTGCGGTGACGCTGTCGGTGGCGATCGGCATTTCGCTGTTAGTCTCCTTAACCCTGACGCCGATGATGTGCGGCTGGATGCTTAAGCGCAGCCCACCCCAGTCGCAGCCGCGCAAAAAAGGCTTTGGCCGGATGCTGATGGCGCTGCAGGAAAGCTATGGCAAATCGCTGAAGTGGGTGCTGAACCATACCCGGATCGTCGGGCTGGTGCTGATCGGCACCATCGCGCTCAACGTCTGGATGTACATCACCATCCCAAAAACCTTCTTCCCGGAGCAGGACACTGGGGTGCTGATGGGCGGCATTCAGGCCGACCAGAGCATCTCCTTCCAGGCGATGCGCGGCAAGCTGCAGGATTTCATGAAGATCATCCGCGAAGATCCGGCCGTGGATAACGTCACCGGCTTTACCGGCGGCTCAAGGGTCAACAGCGGGATGATGTTTATCACCCTCAAGGCGCGCGACGAGCGCAACGAAACCGCCCAGCAGGTGATCGACCGCCTCAGGGTGAAACTCGCCAAAGAGCCGGGGGCGAACATGTTCCTGGTGGCGGTGCAGGATATCCGCGTCGGCGGGCGTCAGTCGAACGCCAGCTACCAGTACACCCTGCTGTCGGACGATCTCGCCGCCTTGCGGGAGTGGGAGCCGAAAATTCGTAAGGCGCTGGCGGCCCTGCCGGAGCTGGCGGACGTTAACTCCGATCAGCAGGACAACGGCGCGGAGATGGCCCTGACCTACGATCGCGAAACCATGTCCCGGCTGGGCATCGATGTCAGTGCCGCCAACAGCCTGCTGAACAACGCCTTCGGCCAGCGGCAGATCTCCACCATCTATCAGCCGATGAACCAGTACAAGGTGGTGATGGAGGTCGATCCGCGCTACACCCAGGACATCAGTGCCCTGGATAAGATGTTTGTGATTAATAACGACGGCAAGGCGATCCCGCTGTCGTACTTCGCTCGCTGGCAGCCTTCGAACGCGCCGCTGTCGGTGAATCATCAGGGGCTGTCGGCGGCGTCAACGGTGTCGTTTAACCTGCCGACCGGCAAATCCCTGTCGGAAGCCAGCGAGGCCATTAATCGCGCCATGACCCAGCTCGGGGTGCCGTCAACGGTGCGCGGCAGCTTTGCCGGTACCGCTCAGGTATTCCAGGAGACCATGAACTCGCAGGTGATCCTGATTCTGGCGGCGATTGCCACGGTCTATATCGTGCTCGGGGTGCTGTATGAGAGCTACGTCCATCCGCTGACCATTCTCTCCACCCTCCCCTCGGCGGGGGTGGGGGCGCTGCTGGCGCTGGAGCTGTTTGGCGCGCCGTTCAGCCTGATTGCTCTGATTGGCATTATGCTGTTAATCGGGATCGTGAAGAAAAATGCCATCATGATGGTCGACTTTGCGCTGGAGGCGCAGCGCAACGGCAACATGACCCCGCAGGAGGCGATCTTCCAGGCCTGCCTGCTGCGTTTTCGCCCGATCATGATGACTACCCTGGCGGCGCTGTTTGGCGCCCTGCCGTTGGTGATCTCCGCGGGTGACGGCGCGGAGCTGCGTCAGCCGCTGGGGATCACCATTGTCGGCGGGCTGGTGATGAGCCAGCTGCTGACCCTGTACACCACCCCGGTGGTCTATCTGTTCTTTGATCGCTTACGGGTGCGTTTTTCACGTAAACAGAAAGAGACGGTAACCGGCTAATGACTGATCTCCCCGCCAACGTTCGCTGGCAGCTATGGATTGTCGCCTTCGGCTTTTTTATGCAGGCCCTGGATACGACCATCGTTAACACCGCCCTCCCCTCAATGGCGCAAAGCCTGGGGGAGAGCCCGCTGCATATGCACATGGTGATCGTCGCCTATGTGCTGACGGTGGCGGTAATGCTGCCCGCCAGCGGCTGGCTGGCGGACAAGGTCGGGGTGCGCAATGTCTTCTTTACCGCCATCGTGCTGTTTACCGCCGGATCGCTGTTCTGCGCCCGGGCGGAGACGCTGAACGGGCTGGTGATGGCCCGGGTGTTGCAGGGTGTTGGCGGGGCGATGATGGTTCCGGTCGGCAGGCTGACGGTGATGAAGATCGTCCCGCGCGCGCAGTATATGGCGGCGATGACCTTCGTCACCCTGCCCGGCCAGGTGGGGCCGCTGCTCGGCCCGGCCCTCGGCGGAATGCTGGTGGAGTATGCCTCCTGGCACTGGATCTTCCTGATTAACCTGCCGGTGGGCATTATCGGGGCGATCGCCACCCTCTGGCTGATGCCGAACTACAAAATGCAGACCCGGCGCTTCGATCTGGTGGGTTTCTTCCTGCTGGCGGCGGGCATGGCGACCCTCACCCTGGCGCTGGACGGGCAGAAAGGGCTGGGGATCTCCACCCTGTCACTGGCTGGACTGGTCGCTATCGGGGTGATCTCCATTCTCTGGTATCTGTGGCATGCCCGGGATAACGATCGCGCCCTGTTCAGCCTGAGCCTGTTTCGTAATACCACCTACCGGCTGGGGCTGCTCGGCAGCTTTGTCGGGCGCATCGGCAGCGGGATGCTGCCGTTTATGACCCCGGTCTTTTTGCAGATTGGCCTCGGCTTTTCGCCGTTTCACGCCGGGCTGATGATGATCCCGATGGTGCTCGGCAGCATGGGGATGAAGCGCATTGTGGTCCAGGTGGTGAACGCGCTCGGCTATCGCCGGGTGCTGGTGGCCTCCACCCTCGGGCTGGCGCTGGTGAGCCTGCTGTTTATGGCCGTGGCGCTGCTGGGCTGGTACTACGTCCTGCCGCTGGTGCTGTTCTGCCAGGGGATGATCAACTCCATCCGCTTCTCCTCCATGAACACCCTGACCCTGAAAGATCTGCCCGATGAGCAGGCGAGCAGCGGCAACAGCCTGCTGTCGATGATTATGCAGCTATCGATGAGCGTCGGGGTGACCATCGCCGGGCTGCTGCTGGGCATGTACGGCCAGCACCACCTGACCGCCGACAGCCCCGTCGTCCATCAGGTATTCCTCTACACCTACCTGAGCATGGCGGTGATTATCGCCCTGCCGGCCATTGTTTTCGCCCGGGTCCCGGATGATACCAGCAAGAATGTCGTCCTCAGGCGGCGCAAAAGGAGTGAACCATGAAGTTCTGGCGGCCCGGCATTACCGGCAAGCTGTTTCTGGCCATCTTTGCCACCTGCATCGTATTGCTGATTACCATGCACTGGGCGGTGCGGGTCAGCTTTGAGCGCGGCTTTATCGACTACATCAAACACGGTAACGAGCAGCGGCTACAGGGGTTAAGCGATGCCCTGGCCGAGCAGTACGCCCTGCACGGCAACTGGCGTTTTTTACGCAACAATGATCGGTTTGTTTTCCAGATCCTGCGCTCGCTGGAGCACGACACCGACGACGATCGCCCCGGCCCCGGCATGCCTCCCCACGGCTGGCGGACCCAGTTCTGGGTGATCGACCAGGAGATGCGGGTGCTGGTCGGCCCGCGCGCCCCGGTGCCGCCGGACGGCACGAAACGGGCCATTACGGTGAACGGCGCTGCCGTCGGCTGGGTGATCGCCTCTCCGGTGGAGCGGCTGACGCGCAATACCGACATCAACTTTGACCGGCAGCAGCGCCAGACCAGCTGGCTGATTGTCGCCCTCTCCACCCTGCTGGCGGCCCTGGCGACCTTCCCGCTGGCGCGTGGACTCTTAGCCCCGGTAAAACGGCTGGTGGAAGGCACGCATCAACTGGCGGCGGGGGATTTCACCACCCGGGTGGATACCCGCAGCCAGGACGAACTGGGCAAGCTGGCGCAGGACTTTAACCAGCTCGCCAGTACCCTGGAGAAGAACCAGCAGATGCGGCGGGATTTTATGGCCGATATCTCCCACGAGCTGCGCACCCCGCTGGCGGTGCTGCGCGGCGAGCTGGAGGCGATTCAGGATGGCGTGCGCCAGTTCACCCCTGAATCCGTCACCTCATTGCAGGCGGAAGTCGGCACGCTGACCAAGCTGGTGGACGACCTGCATCAGCTGTCGATGTCCGACGAGGGGGCGCTGGCCTATCAGAAAGCGCCGGTGGATGTGATTAACATTCTGGAAATGGCCAGCGGCGTCTTCCGCGAACGTTTTGCCAGCCGCGACCTGCGCATCGAGCTGTCGCTGCCGGAGAACGCGGTGGTGTTTGGCGATCGCGACCGGCTGATGCAGCTCTTCAACAACCTGCTGGAAAACTGCCTGCGCTATACCGACCCCGGGGGCATGCTACGTATTTCCGGCAAATGCGAAGATCACCGCTTTGCGCTGACCTTTGCCGACACCGCGCCCGGCGTCTCTGACGAGCAGCTCAACAGGCTGTTTGAACGTTTTTATCGCACCGAAGGCTCCCGCAACCGTGCCAGCGGCGGCTCCGGCCTGGGGCTGGCGATCTGCGTCAACATCGTTGAGGCCCACGGGGGCACCATCCGCGCCGCCCATTCGCCTTTTGGCGGGGTTAGCATTACAGTAGAGCTACCGCTGGAACGCGATTTATCGAGAGAAGTATGACTGAGTTACCCATTGACGAAAACACACCCCGCATCCTGATCGTGGAGGATGAGCCTAAGCTTGGGCAGTTATTAATCGACTATCTGCGGGCGGCAAGTTATGCCCCGTCGCTTATCAGCCACGGCGATCAGGTTCTGCCGTATGTGCGCCACACCCCGCCGGATCTGATCCTGCTCGATCTGATGTTGCCCGGCACCGACGGCCTGACCCTGTGCCGCGAGATCCGCCGCTTCTCTGAAGTGCCGATCGTGATGGTGACCGCCAAAATCGAAGAGATCGACCGCCTGCTGGGGCTGGAGATCGGCGCCGATGATTACATCTGCAAACCCTACAGCCCGCGCGAAGTGGTCGCCCGGGTGAAAACCATTCTGCGCCGCTGCAAACCGCAGCGTGAATTGCAGGCGCTGGATGCCGAAAGTCCGTTGATCATCGACGAAAGCCGTTTCCAGGCCAGCTGGCGCAGCAAGCTGCTGGATCTCACCCCTGCTGAGTTCCGTCTGCTGAAAACCCTCTCCCACGAGCCGGGCAAGGTCTTCTCCCGCGAGCAGCTGCTGAACCATCTGTATGATGACTACCGGGTGGTGACCGACCGTACCATCGACAGCCATATCAAAAACCTGCGTCGCAAGCTGGAATCCCTCGACGCGGATCAGTCGTTTATTCGGGCGGTATATGGTGTGGGGTATCGCTGGGAAGCGGATGCGTGCCGTATGGGATAGTAAGAGGAAAAACATTACCCGCTGCGGCGGGTAAGCCGATCAGGCCGCGTTCGCCGCGCCGTATGCCCTGATGGCATAGCCCTGCTTTTGCCAGTGGTCCAGCTGCTGAAGCTGTTCCGGAGAAATCACCCGGCCCGTCCAGACCAGAATTTGTTGCCCGGGGAAGAACTCCGGATGGGGTAAATCAAGGGGTTCGGCAAAGACATCAATGCGCCAGCCTTGCTGAGATAAACGCCAGCCCTCCAGCCACAGACCGGTACGATCCTCAATTCCCCACCCAATCAGTAATGCATCCCTGCCCGCTTTAACACGCGAGGCAGTGAGGCTTGATACGGCATACTCAATCAGAATGCCATCCAGCAGACTGCGCATGGCGCGTGCAGTATCACGATCGAGGCTCAGGGTATTGCGCAGGGGCTCAAAGACGTTGTCAATCAGGGTATCCACCGGATGGAGCGCAATGAAGGCCGCCATTTTCGCACGCAGTTTGGTCGGGTTAACCTGACGTAACGTACCAATCATCTCTTCCTGCAGCGCAGACCAGTCGCCGGGCTCAGGCGCTTTTCCTTGATCAAGCAGCGCTTTGACCTTGCCAACCGGCACGCCACGCTCAATCCAGCGCTTGATCTCTTCAATGCGCAGGATGTCGTCGTCATCAAATTGTCGATGCCCGCCTTCGCTGCGCTGAGGCTTGAGCAACCCGTACCGGCGCTGCCATGCGCGCAGGGTAACGGGGTTTATGCCGCAGCGTTCAGCCACATCGCCAATACTGTAAAAGGCCATCGATTCTCCCTTCCTGACCGATATATTCGTTACCCAAGGTAACGAATCTCACCGGGGTGTACAACTTGTTATATTGTACAACAGAATTGTATCACTGCCCGATGAGTATCAGTTTCAGAAGGTGTCGCGCGGCTCAGGCCATGACACAGGCGGGATGCCGGCCAGTTGAGGGTGGGCAAACAGGTGTCCCTGGAAGTGAGAAATCCCGGCGGATTCGAGCCACATCCACTCTTCCGGCTGCTCAACACCGACCACTGAGATCAGTATTTCCAAAGCTGTACAACATTTGATGATGGCCAGCACGATAGCCTGGCGTGGGCCGCTCTTGTGCACGTCGCGGATCAGGTCACGGTTAATCTTAATCCGGTCTGGCTGGAACTGCGCCAGCAGCAGCAGCCCGGCAAAACCGCCGCCGAAATGATCAATAGTCACGCCGATTCCGGCGGCCTTTAACTCACGCACCGCACCGGTGAACTCGTCGAGACGGGAGATGACTTCGTTCTCCGTAAACTCCACCACGATCTGCTCAGGCACCAGCCCGTTGGCCTCTATCTCCTGAATCAGATAGCTGACCGCATTGGGCACGTTGACCAGCGTCATCGGGAGCAGGTTTACAGAGAGGCTCTGATCTCCCAGCCCCAGGGCGCTGGCCATCGCAAACGCAACGCTCTTACTTTTCAGATCGGCTTCGTAGAGTTCATCCCCCACATACCCCTCGAACCAGTTCCGGGACAGGGCCCCTTCCGGGGTGCGGATCAGGGCTTCCAGCGAGACAATTTCCCGCGCCAGCGGATCGATAATCGGCTGGAAGGCAAAGTTGCACACCTCGCTGTAGCGCCGCGTCAGGGAGCGAACGCTGGGGGCGTCATTGTCGGCAATAAAGTCCCACTGCTCCCCTGACGGCAGCTCAAAGTAGTTCTCTTTTTCACTCTCCTCGACGAAGGTTCTGAAGAACTGCAGCGACCTGTCGTTATAGGTCAGCTGGTACTTGGTTGTGCCTTTATCCAGTACGTTTTGCAGGACCTCTTCGGGATCGTATCGACGTAAATCAAAGAGTTCCATACCGCACTTGCCGAAGCGCCGTGAGGGAGAATAATCGCACAGCAGCTCCACCACGTTGTGGTGGCGCGGGTCTTCACATATGGCGCGGTAAATGGCTCTTACGCTCTCCTCGGGCCCTTCCAGCAGCTGAAAAAAGAGCTTGCCGTTGAACAGAAGAATGCCGCTGACCCCGGCTTCGCTGTTCTTTTTGTTTGCTGCAACAACCATGTCTTCCAGCACAGTAACCGGTACGTGGTCACGGTAGTGACTACGGTAAATGATGGTAGTGAGCATATGTTTCCAATAGAGGAGGTGAATGAAAGTCCACGGTATCAGATGGTTGGCGTTACGTCTTGTTAACCCATCCGGGGCTGGCGTCGCCCTTTTCCTGTTACGGAAATAACGGTAAAAATCACCGAAAATGTACAATATTTTCTTTCTATTTTGCCAATTTTATTACGGTTAACATATTGATATTTATTGTTTAGCACGTAATGATCAAAATATATTTGTTAAGTTGTACAATTAGCCTGTACAGTATTCCTCAGTTAACAAGACATTAACCATTTTTTAGCTCTGCGGATTTCAGGAGTGACATATGCGCGAGAACGGGTTTGCACCGAATACAGCCAATGCCATTACCCAGTATTTTAATAAAGCAAACCAGCCTTCCCAGCAGGAAACGCTGGGACAAATCGTCGTGGAGCTCCTTCGGGAAGGGAAAATCCTCAACCGAAAATCCATCTGCACCCGACTGCTTTACCGGATGGAACAGGCAACGGATCAGGAAGAGGAGAGCCGTTACCAGACGCTGATTGGCCTGCTGTTTGATCGTTAAGAGACGTACGCCCACAGCCGCTAATTGAATTGTTTTCAAGTCAGTTTTTTCTTCGGGACAGTTTTTTTATACTGTCGCCACAGACTGACTTAATGCCGCAATTCCTCTTACAGGTAGGTGTGGCAACAGAGACGTAGTTATGAACAGAAGTGACCATGAACGACTTACTGATGAACTTATTGGCGAAGCCACTCTTTCTCTGCTTAAGGATAACGGCCCCATCAGCATGAAGCTTTTGCTGCAAAGGTTGCAACAGATGTTATCGACAGAGCGAGACGGCCAGCGTCGGAATGTGCTTTCCCAAATCATCCTGGAAATATCCAACGATGGTAAGGGCGGCGCGCAACGCAAGCCGATGAATGAACAGCAGGAATGGGACACGGATGGTCGAAACAACAGCAATGTGTATCCCCTGTTTGGCACCAGACAGCAAGCCGACAGCAAAAAACACTGACTGTATTATTCATTTATTAACCTAACCGGTGCGACACTATGAGTCAGGCTATGCTCCAGAAATCAGACTTTTATGACCAACTGCCTAATGCTGCGTTATCCAACTATTTCCGTAGCGCCGGTGGTTTGTTAGCCGAAGAGTGGGCGCTGCTGGAATCCGTTGTGGGCGCGATTGTGGAAGCGAAGGAACCGCTGACCAACAAAGCGATTATTTTACGCTTGATCCAGAAGATTGAGTCCACACGCGACGTTGTCAGAGCGGATATCATCCGTAAAACGCTGGAAATTATTGTCGATCATACCCAGGACGATCTCTAATCGCCCCGGTGAATGAAACGCCGACGGTACTGTCCTGCCGTCGGCGTTTTGTTATCTGAAGGATTTACCTCCCCGCCCCGCAGCGTTACAATGCCCGCCCTTAAAGTATGGGATCTCCTCCCGGCGCCCACCTGGTGTGCGCATCTGACCTGTCATCAGAACGAGAACAAACATGTTTAAACCGGAACTCCTCTCCCCGGCGGGAACGCTGAAAAATATGCGTTACGCTTTCGCCTATGGCGCCGATGCCGTCTATGCGGGCCAACCGCGTTACTCGCTGCGCGTGCGTAATAATGAATTCAACCACGAGAATCTGCAGCTCGGCATCAACGAAGCCCACGCGCAGGGGAAAAAATTCTACGTGGTGGTGAACATCGCGCCGCATAACGCCAAGCTGAAAACCTTTATCCGCGACCTGAAGCCGGTGGTGGAGATGGGGCCGGATGCGCTGATCATGTCGGACCCGGGTTTAATCATGCAGGTGCGGGAGAACTTCCCGGAGATGGATATTCACCTCTCGGTGCAGGCCAATGCCGTTAACTGGGCGACGGTGAAATTCTGGCAGCAGATGGGGCTGACCCGCGTGATCCTCTCCCGCGAGCTGTCTCTGGAAGAGATCGAAGAGATCCGCAGCCAGGTTCCCGAAATGGAGCTGGAGATTTTCGTCCACGGTGCGCTGTGCATGGCCTACTCTGGCCGATGCCTGCTCTCGGGTTATATCAACAAGCGTGACCCGAACCAGGGCACCTGTACCAACGCCTGCCGCTGGGAATACAAGGTCCAGGAAGGGAAGCAGGATGATGTCGGTAACATCGTGCACAAGCACGAGCCGATCCCGGTGCAGACCATTGAGCCGACGCTGGGCATCGGGGCGCCGACCGACAGCGTGTTTATGATTGAAGAGGCCCAGCGCCCGGGCGAGTACATGACCGCGTTCGAAGATGAGCACGGTACCTACATCATGAACTCGAAAGATCTGCGCGCTATCGCCCACGTTGAGCGCCTGACCCAGATGGGCGTGCACTCGCTAAAGATTGAAGGCCGCACCAAATCCTATTACTACTGCGCGCGTACCGCCCAGGTCTATCGCAAGGCGATCGACGACGCGGCGGCGGGCAAACCCTTCGACCCGACCCTGCTGGAAACCCTGGAAGGGCTGGCGCACCGCGGCTATACCGAAGGCTTCCTGCGTCGACATACCCACGATGACTACCAGAACTACGACTACGGTCACTCGCTTTCCGAGCGCCAGCAGTTTGTCGGTGAGTTCACCGGCGAGCGCAAAGGCCCTCTCGCAGCCGTGGCGGTGAAAAACAAATTCCTCGTGGGTAACAGCCTGGAGTTGATGACCCCGCAAGGCAACGTCAACTTCACCCTCGAACATATGGAGAACGGGAAAGGTGAAGCGGTATCGGTCGCGCCGGGAGACGGCCATACCGTCTGGCTGCCGGTGCCGGAAGATATTTCCCTGGATTATGCCCTGCTGATGCGTAATTTCACCGGAGAAAATACCCGTAATCCGCACGTCGGGTGATTTTAGGGGTTATTTTCTGGTATGAGATGATTCTTAGAATTCGATCACATACCGCTGCGTTTGATACGGGTATTATCCATGACGCTGAAAAACATAACCCATAAATGCTAGCTGTACCAGGAACCACCTCCTTAGCCTGAGTAATCTCCCTTACGCAGGCTAATTTTTTTGCCTAAAAAACCCCCGCCTTATTTTCTTAGCCTGTTTTTTAATCTCCCTTATAGGGCGTCACCTGCTCCCATGGTGGTATTTCACCCCCTTCGAAAATGGCTGTAACGTAAATTAAGTTATATTTACAACCAGAAACCCCAGGATTTATCAATTTATCAAATACAGGATTATCAACAGCCTGGGCGATGCTATTCTCTTTATGAATGAAATTTCACTTAAGGATAAGGAGAAATATATGTACTGGGTGGTTGAAAACAGGATGGTATGCCCGCGTACCGGAACAATATTTATACATGTTCTTACGGTTAAAAATCTCAGGCTAATCATCTGGTATAAAGGCGACTATTTTATCAGCATTGGTTCAGTTCTCGTTACCGGCCCCTTCGGTATTGCCATTGATGGCAGACTCAGAAAGCTCCACATCATGCGAACTTTTTCCTATAACCCCTCCTTTTGGTCATCATTACTGGCGAATTCAGGCTGTCCCGGCAACCATGGCAATTTGCTCACCCGCTGTGAACATCGCCAGGACTGCGTGTTCGCGTTATGCCCGTATGGCGCCATCGCCTCATAAAAGCCCGGTCCGAGTGGCGCACGTTTCGCCTCGCCACTCATTTAATTTTTATCCTTTCATCCTCTTCTTACCCGCTTTTGTCCGCGCTGCGATACACTTTTGAAAGATCAGCACAGGAGCAATGTGGATGGCGACCTATCCGGCAAGTTTATTAATTCTGAACGGCAAAGGGACAGGCAACGACCTGTTGCGCGAAGCCGTGACGCTTCTTCGGGAAGAAGGAGTGGTGATCCATGTCCGCGTGACATGGGAGAAAGGTGATGCAGCCCGTTATATTCAGGAAGCGTGCGACCTTGGGGTGGAGACCGTCATTGCGGGCGGCGGCGATGGCACCATCAATGAGGTGGCGACGGCGCTGATAGACCTGCCCGACGCGCAGCGTCCGGCGCTGGGCATTCTGCCGCTCGGCACCGCCAACGATTTTGCCACCAGCGCCGGGATCCCCGAGAGCCTCGACAAGGCCCTGCAGCTGGCGATCGCCGGTAAAGCCACGGCGGTGGATATCGCACGGGTCAACGACACTACCTGCTTTATCAATATGGCGACCGGCGGGTTTGGCACCCGTATTACCAGCGAAACCCCGGAAAAAATGAAAGCCGCGCTGGGCGGTGTCTCGTACCTGATCCACGGTCTGGCGAGAATGGATTTACTCAAGCCTGATACGTGTGAAATTCGCGGCGAGAACTTTCGCTGGGAGGGCGATGCGCTGGTGATCGGTATCGGCAATGGCCGTCAGGCGGGAGGCGGGCAACAGCTCTGCCCGGATGCATTGATTAACGATGGACAGCTCCAGCTGCGTATTTTTTCCGCCAACGAACTGCTACCGGCGCTGCTGACAACACTGACCAGACCGGAAGAGAGCCCGAACGTCATCGACGGGCAGTCAGCCTGGTTTGAGGTCGTCGCCCCGCACGGCATGACCTTTAATCTGGATGGCGAACCGCTGAGCGGCGATCATTTCCGCATCGCGCTGTTGCCTGGCGCCCTCCAGTGCCGGTTGCCACCGGATTGTCCGCTTCTGCGTTGAATTTACGGGATTGGTGCGGCCGGTTCCCCCTCACCCCAGCCCTCTCCCTCAAGGGAGAGGGGGCAATATCGTAGGCCGGGTAAGCGCAGCGCCACCCGGCAATAGCCGCCGGCCTAATACACCGCCACCTCCCGGGCCATCTCGCGGGAATACTGCTGGCTGGCGTTGACCAGCATCCGGGTGTAATCCGTTTGCGCCTGCCCTGCCACCAGGTCATCCACCGTCAGGGTTTCGAGGATCTTGCCGTATTGCATCACCGCCACCTTCTGGCACAGATGGGCGATCACCCCCAGGTCATGGGTCACCATCAGGTAGGTGAGCTTCGACTCACGCTGCAGCTCCGCCAGCAGGTTTAAGATCTCCGCCTGCACCGAGACGTCCAGCGCTGAGGTCGGCTCGTCGAGCAACAGCACCTGAGGTTCGAGGATCAGCGCCCGGGCAATGGCCACGCGCTGACGCTGGCCGCCGGAGAGCTGATGCGGATAGCGATCGCGGAAGGCGCGATTAAGGCCCACTTTATCCAGCAGAGCGTGAATGCGCCGATCCCGGTCGTTGATGCCGTGGATTTGCAGCGGCTCCTCCAGAATATCGCCGATGGTATGCCGCGGGTGCAGCGAACCGTAGGGATCCTGAAACACCATCTGCACCAGCCGACAGCGCTGGGGGCTAATGCGCCGCTCCAGCGGCTGGCCGTTGATCGCCAGCGCCCCGTCCCAGTGGGTGAACAACCCGGCCAGGCACTTCAGCACCGTGGTTTTACCCGAGCCCGACTCCCCCACCAGGCCATAAATCTCCCCCGGCTGGACGTTAATATTGACGTCATACAGCACCTGGCTGCGTTTCTCGCCTTCGCCGAAGGCCAGATTCAGGTTTTTTACCTCGATCATCTTCGCTCCTTATTCGGTCAGCCAGCTGGCCTGGCGCTGCAACACTGGCAGCACCGGGCGGCGGTGATTCATCTCCGGCAGGGCATTGATCAGACCCTGCGTATACGGGTGCCGGGCGTTGTGCAGGTCGCAGGCGGCAATCGACTCCACCACCCGTCCGGCGTACATCACCAGCACCCGGTCACAGAAGCTGCGCACCAGGTTGATGTCGTGACTGATAAAGATCAGCCCCAGCCCGCGGGACTGGACTAAATCATCCAGCAATCCCAGTACCTGCAGGCGCACCGAGACGTCCAGTGCCGAGGTGGGCTCATCGGCGATCACCAGCTCCGGGTCGGTGATCAGCATCATAGCGATCATGATGCGCTGCCCTTGCCCGCCGGAAATCTCGTGCGGATAGAGTTGATAAACCCGCTCCGGCTGGCGAATGCGCACCACGTCCAGCATCTCCAGCACTTTGGCTTTCGCCTCCGCCTTGCGCCCCGGATGGTGGGTCAGCCAGGCCTCGGCAATCTGATCCCCGACGCAGACCACCGGGTTAAGGGAGTACTTCGGGTCCTGCATGATCATCGAGATACGCTTGCCGCGAATGCCGCGCATCTGCGCCTCGCTGACCGTCTGCAAATCCACATCGCCAAACTGCATCCGGGTGGCGGTGATCTGCGCTTTGGCCGGGTGCAGGCGCAGCAGCGCCCGTCCGACGGTGGATTTCCCGGAGCCCGACTCGCCGACAATCGCCAGCTTCTCGCGCCCCAGTTGAAAGGAGACGCCGCGCACCGCGTTGGTAACCGCGCGTCCGTTGATAAAGTCGACGTGCAGGTCACGCACGTCCAGCAGTGGCGCATCAGTTGCTGCGAGGATCGAGGATGTCACGTAAGCCATCTCCTAAGAAGTTGAACGCCAGGCTGTTAATCAGGATCGCCAGCCCCGGGATAGTCACTACCCACCAGCACTCCATCATGTAGGTGCGCCCGCTGGAGATCATCGCCCCCCACTCCGGCTCCGGCGGCTGCGCGCCGAGACCGAGGAAGCCGAGACCGGCGGCGGTCAGGATGATCCCGGCCATGTTCATGGTGATACGGATAATCACCGACGGCAGGCACAGGGGCACAATGTGACGCCATAGCACCCGCACCGGGGAGGCCCCCTGCAGACGCACGGCAGAGATAAAGTCGGCCTGGCGCAGCGAGAGGGTTTCGGCCCGGGCCAGACGGGCAATCGGCGGCCAGGCGGTGATGGTTATGGCGATCACCACGTGCTCCAGCCCCGGGCCGAGCGCCGCGACAAACGCCAGCGCCAGCACCAGGCTCGGGAAGGAGATAAAGATATCGGTGACGCGCATCAGCACCGCATCGACCTTGCCGCCAAAGTATCCGGCGGTAACCCCCAGCAACAGCCCCAGCGGCCCGACGGTCACGGAGACCAGCAGGACGATATAGAGCGTAATGCGCGAGCCGTACACCAGGCGGCTGAAGATATCCCGGCCAAACTCGTCGGTGCCGAACCAGTGTTGGGCATTCGGCGCTACCAGAGCGTTATTCAGGTCCTGTACCAGCGGGTTGTACGGCGCAATCCACGGCGCGAAGGCCGCGACGATCAGCAGCAGCAGAATGATGCCGCCGCCAATCGCCGTCAGCGGGTTACGCGCCATCTGTCCGGCAAAGCCCAGCGAGCGACGTGCCATCCGCGCCAGACGCTGACGTCCTTCGCTGCGAACAGGTTGCAGGGGTGTATCCAGAGAAACGGTCATGATTTCGTCCTCGGGTCAAAGAGTTGATACAGCATGTCGGAGAGCAGGTTGAGCATCACGAAGATGATCCCCACCAGCAGGACGCAGCCCATCACCGCGTTCATGTCCCCCAGCAGCAGGCTGCCGGTAAGATAGGAGCCAAAGCCCGGCCAGGAGAAGACGGTTTCAATCAGCACCGCCCCTTCCAGCAGCGAGCCGTAGGCCAGCGCCACCACCGTGAGTAACTGAACGAGGATGTTGCGGAACGCGTGGTTCCAGATCACCTGCCGCTCGGTTAACCCTTTCACCCGGGCGGTAATGATGAACTCCTGCGACAGCTGGGCCAGCATAAAGCTGCGGGTCATGCGGCTGATGTAGGCCAGGGAGTGGAAGCCCAGCAGCGAGGCTGGCAGCACCAGATGGTTAATGGCGTTCCAGAACACCGCGCTGTTACCCGCCAGTAGGGCGTCGACGGTCATCAATCCGGTGCGACGTGGCACCAGGCCGTCCAGACCCAGATCCAGCCGTCCTGCACCGCCCACCCAGCCGAGCCAGGCGTAGAACAGCAGCAGCCCCATCATCCCCACCCAGAAGATTGGCGTGGAGTAACCGGCGAGGCTGATGATACGCACCACATAATCTGAGACGCTGTTACGCCGTGCGGCGGCCAGCACTCCCAGGGGGATACCTAAACCGGCCCCGACAATAATCGCCATCGTCGCCAGCTCGAGGGTCGCCGGGAAGACGCGCATAATGTCGTCCAGCACCGGTTTGCCGGTCAGCAGGGCATTGCCGAAATCGCCGTGCAGCAGGTTGCTGAGGTAGATACCGAACTGGGTCAGCAGGGACTTGTCAAAGCCCAGCTGCTGATAAACCTGCTGATAGGTGCTGTGGTCGGCATCCGGGCCGACAATCGCCAGCACCGGATCCACCGGCATCACCCGGCCAATAAAGAAGGTCAGCACCAGCAGGCCGAACAGGGTCACCAGCACCTGGGTTAGCCGTTTTGAGAAACGGCGGGTGCGGGAGCCCGGGGCGAGGATCGCAACGCTCATTTTTCACCTCCGGTTTTGTACACTTCGCGCAGGAAAGTGGTGGCCGACGGATGCGACTGGAAGTTTTTGACTTCGTTGCGCACAACCACCGAATCAACCATCTGCGACAGCGGGAGCAGGGCCGGGATCAGCTGGTCATAACGCACCTGGATCTGCTGGTAATCGGCGATCTGTTTCTGCGGATCGCGCTCCAGCAGGGCTTTGTCGATCATCTCGTTCAGCGGTTTGTCGTAAAAACCGGTGCGCCAGCCCTGGAAGTTGGTCAGCCGGGCCTCGTCGCTGTTGTCAGGGTTGTAGACCAGCGCGCGCAGGCTGGAGTGCGGATGGGGCTCTACCCCGCTGCCGCCGCGTCCGACCAGCATGTCGAACTTGCGCTCGCGCATCGCGCCGTAGATCTGGTTCCCGGTCCCGGTGATAATTTTGGCGTTAATGCCCGCCTGCATCAGGGTGGACTGCACGGCGATGGCGATATTAAGGAACGGCTGATCCGCCAGCACCCGCAGGGTGGTGTCGAAGCCGTCCGGGTAGCCCGCTTCCGCCAGCAGCTTTTTGGCACGCGGGATATCCAGCTTGTAGCCCGGATCCGGCAGCGTCGACGGCATGCCCGCCTTGATCGGCCGCTGGTGCAGCACGCCGTAGCCCGGCATCAGCGCCTTGTTGATACCCTGATAGTCAATCAGGTAGCGTACCGCTTCGCGCACTTTCGGGTTGGCAAAGTGCGCCTCCTTCATGCTCATCGCCACGTAGTAGACCGTACCCTTCTGCACGGCTTCTACCGTCAGCTGCGGATCCTTACGCAGGGCGTTGATGTCCGCCACCGCCATGTTGCTGGCGATATCCAGATCGCCCTTCTCCACCATCAGGCGCAGGGTTTGCGACTCCTGGAAGTGGCGCAGGACCACGCGGTTCATCTTCGGCGCTTCACGCCAGTAGGTCGGGTTGCGCTGCATGCGCAGTACGTCTTTTGCCTGCCAGGTGTCGAGCCTAAATGGCCCGGAACCGGCTTCGTTGGTGGTCAGCCAGCGGTTGCCCCAGTCGCTGTTAACCTCGTGGCTGAGCACCGTTTTGCGATCCAGCACGCCGAGGTTGCCCAGCGCGCCGAGGGAGTAGATCACCAGCTGCGGATCGTTAGCCTTCGGCAGGGTGAGCTGCACGGTGTGGTCATCGAGGGCTTTAATCTGCTGATCGATATTCTTCTTAGAAAACCCATAAGATTTCCACACCGAGGCCTGAGCCAGGTTCAGGTGCAGCAGGCGGCGCATCGACCACACCACGTCCTCGGCGGTGAGCGGGTTGCCGGAGTGGAAGGTCACGTTATCGCGCAGATGGAAGGTCAGGGTTTTACCGTCCGGGGAGATGTCCCAGGATTTCGCCAGCGCCGGTTTGACGTTGGTGAGGGTGTTGGGGTCCAGTTCCACCAGCGAATCGTAGAGATTGACCACAATGCCGACCACTTCGTTACCGGTCATCGCGGCCGGATCGAGGGTCAGCAGGTTGTTCATGTTCATACCGATGATGAGCTGATCGGGCGGCGTTTTTGCGTACGCCGCACCGCTCCCCATCATCAGCGCGAGCGCGAGTAAACACGCTCCTGCCAGAGGAGATCTTTTCATGTATATATCGCCTGTAGGGTACGTTTTTATTTGTCAGTCGTGGCTGACGGTATTGGCTTCGATATATGCAAAATTAATGTCTTCGCCGAGTCCCGGGCGCGTCGGCAGGCTGACCATGCCTTCATCATCCATCGGGTCAATCAGGCTGTGCAGATACGCCGCCGGTTCGTCGTAATCGAGGAACGGGTGCAGCAGGCCGCGCTCATACCAGCGGCAGTTCTTGATGGCACCAATTACCGCCAGGCTCGCCGCGCCGTTGCCGTGCACTTCGCAGTCCATGCCGAACGACTCTGCGAGGTTCGCCACTTTCAGGGTCGGCGAGATACCGCCGACGCCGTTCGATCCGGCGCGCAGGATGTCGCAGGCCCCGGCTTTGATCCAGTCGGCGCGGCTGTGGTGCTTGCCGCCCAGGCTTTCCGGCCCGATGATCGGAATGGAGAGGTTTTCCGCCAGCCAGGCGTAGGAGGACATGCTCTCCTCTTCCATCGGCTCTTCGAACCACGCGAAGTTGAGCTTCTCCAGCTCCTTGCCGATGTACAGCGCCTCGGTGCGGCTGTACCAGTGATAGCCATCGATCATCAGGTCGATATCCGGACCGACCGCTTCACGTACTGCGGCGCAGGCCTTGACGTCCATCTTTGGATTAGGAGCGAAGGAGACCGGCGGCATCCAGGTGTGCAGCTTGATGGCTTTGTATCCGCGGGCGACCAGCGTCTCGGCAAAGCTGGCGTACTCTTCCGGCGTCGACAGGCCACCCGGCAGGTCATCGCCGCACATGGTGCTGCCGTAGGCCGGGACTTTGTCGCGGTAGCCGCCGAGCAGTTTCCACACCGGCATATTGAGTTTGCGGCCAATCAGATCCCACAGCGCCTGCTCAACAAACCCCAGCGCGCGTTCGGTCAGCTGATGGGCGCTGCCGCGCTGCCAGTGTGCCAGCTCTTGCCAGATCTTCTCGCGATTGAACGCGTCCTGGCCGACCATCACTTTACGAAAGAAGGTATTGACCACAAAAGGGCGCACCACTTCCGGCGGTGCAAATGAATACCCTTTGGTGCCATCGTCTGCGGTAATGGTCAGCATCGCCATTTTGGCCAGACTCTCCGGGCCCGGGTGGGAGTGCCCGGCGGTATCGGAGACACGGCGCGTGGGATACTGAAAGACGGTGACGTTTACAGATTCGATTTTCATTATTAGTCCTTAAAACAACGTAGGTTCAGTGCCTTTAGCATTTTGAAAAGCTGTTTCGAAACTAACTGTAAGCGCAAAATTCATCCACTGCCTTAGACAAATTCCGCTAAGCGCTGACCATTTATTGTGCATCTGCACGGGGGGGAGTGACACTTTTCACAAAAGCCAGGGGAAGTGTGAAGTGGATCGGGAGGGATTTTTGAATGAAGTTTGTAGGCCGGGTTAGACATAGTCGCCACCCGGCAGCATGGTTACGCGATGGTCACTTTCTTATCCAGATAGACATCCTGCACGGCGTTAATCAACTTCACGCCATCGGCCATCGATTTCTTAAACGCCTTGCGACCGAGAATCAGACCCATCCCGCCCGCGCGTTTATTGATAACGGCTGTGCGCACCGCATCGGTGAGATCGGTTTCCCCCCCTGCCGCACCGCCGGAGTTGATCAACCCGGCACGGCCCATATAGCAGTTCGCCAGCTGGTAGCGCACCAGGTCGATGGGGTTATCGCTGGTCAGTTTGCTGTACACCCGATCGTCGGTATAGCCAAACTTCACCGCGGTATAGCCGCCGTTGTTTTCGGCCATTTTCTGCTTGACGATGTCCGCCCCGATAGTGGCCGCCAGATGGTTGGCCTGGCCGGTTAAATCGGCAGAAACGTGATAGTCCGTCCCGTCTTTGCTGAAAGCCGCGTTACGCAGATAGGCCCACAGCACGGTCACCAGACCCAGCTCATGGGCACGCTCGAAGGCGGCTGAGATCTCTTCTATCTGACGGCGCGACTGCTCTGAGCCGAAATAGATGGTGGCGCCCACCGCGACCGCACCGAGGTTGAAAGCCTGCTCAACGCTGGCGTAAAGCGTCTGGTCATATTCGGTGGGGTAACTCAGGGTTTCGTTGTGGTTGAGCTTGACCAGGAACGGAATGCGGTGCGCGTAACGTCGCGAGACCGACGCCAGCACGCCGTAAGTGGAGGCCACGCAGTTACAGCCCGCCTCAATAGCCAGTTCGACGATGTTCTTTGGATCGAAATAGAGCGGGTTAGCGGCAAAGGACGCGCCCGCGGAGTGCTCCACGCCCTGGTCCACCGGCAGGATCGACAGATACCCTGTCCCGCCCAGACGTCCGGTGTTGTACAGCGTCTGCATGTTTCGCAGCACCGCCGGCGGACGGTTGTTGTCCACCATCACGCGGTCGACGTAGTCATGGCCAGGCAGGTAAAGATGGTCGGCTGGAATGGTCATACAACGATGCTGTAACAGGCTGTCGGCATCTTTGCCCAGCAATTGCGTAATATCAGTCATGGTTTTCCTCCCGTCAGTGCCGACGTGATGTCGGCGCAAATTATCCAGGCTCACATTGTTGTGAGCAGACTAAGCCTGGTACTGCCTCTCCTCTATTTCCACCGCCCGCAGCGTTTTTTCCGTACCGGTCGCTGGCGCGTTTCGTGTACAACAATTTTGTTACACCGATCAAACAATCACCACAAAGGTATTTAAAAGGTATTATTGAGTGGTATGTTAAAGGCGTACCCTCTCTGACATGCAGGATTAAACAATGAAAACGAAAGTCCAACTGTCATTCATGATGTTTGTTGAATGGTTTATCTGGGGCGCATGGTTTGTGCCGCTGTGGCTATGGCTGAGTAAAAGCGGCTTTAGTGCCGGAGAAATCGGCTGGTCTTATGCCTGTACCGCGATTGCGGCGATCCTCTCGCCGATCCTGGTCGGCTCGCTGACCGATCGCTTCTTTGCCGCCCAGAAAGTGCTGGCGGTGCTGATGTTTGCCGGTGCCATTCTGATGTACTTCGCCGCGCAACAAACCCAGTTCAGCACCTTCTTCCCGCTGCTGCTGGCCTACTCCCTGACCTATATGCCGACCATCGCCCTGACCAACAGTATCGCTTTTGCTAATGTTGACGATGTCGAGGCGGATTTCCCACGCATTCGCGTGATGGGCACTATCGGCTGGATCGCCTCCGGCCTGGCCTGTGGGTTCCTGCCGCAGATGATGGGCTATAGCGATATCTCCGACACCAATATTCCGCTGCTGATGACCGCTGCCAGCTCTGCCCTGCTCGGCGTGTTCGCACTGTTCCTGCCGAATACGCCGCCGAAGAGTACCGGCAAGCTGGACTTCAAAGTGATGCTGGGGCTGGATGCGCTGATCCTGCTGCGCGATAAGAACTTCCTGGTGTTCTTCTTCTGCTCGTTCCTGTTCGCGATGCCGCTGGCGTTCTACTACATCTTCGCCACCGGATATCTGACGGAAGTAGGTATGAAAAACGCGACGGGCTGGATGACGCTCGGTCAGTTCTCAGAAATTTTCTTTATGCTGGCTCTGCCATTCTTTACCAAACGCTTTGGTATTAAGAAGGTCTTGTTGCTGGGTCTTATCACCGCCGCCATTCGCTATGGTTTCTTTGTTTACGGCGGGGCGGAACAATACTTCACCTACGCCCTGCTGTTCCTCGGCATCCTGCTGCACGGCGTGAGCTACGACTTCTATTACGTGACCGCGTACATCTACGTGGACAAAAAAGCGCCGGCGCATATGCGTACCGCGGCGCAGGGCTTGATTACGCTGTGCTGTCAGGGCTTTGGTAGCCTGCTGGGTTACCGTCTGGGCGGCGTAATGATGGAAAAAATGTTCGCTTACAAAGAGCCGGTGAATGGGTTGACCTTCAACTGGGCCGGAATGTGGACGTTTGGTGCAATCATGATTGCGGTGATTGCCGTGCTGTTTATGCTGTTTTTCCGCGAATCGGATAAAGAGATCACCGCAATTGAGGTGGTTGATGGCGATACCGCGCTGACACAAGGGGAAGTTAAATGAAACAACAACGTATTCTCGGTGCGCTTTACGGGCAGGCTTTAGGGGATGCGATGGGCATGCCATCAGAGCTGTGGCCGAGAAAGCGTGTAAAAGCGCATTTCGGCTGGATTGACCGTTTCTTGCCCGGCCCGGCGGAAAATAACGCGGCTTGTTATTTCGACCGCGCTGAGTTCACCGATGATACCTCAATGGCGTTGTGTCTGGCCGATGCGATTATCGAGTGCGACGGGCAGATTGATGCGGATGTTATCGGCAAACACATCCTGCACTGGGCGCTCGACTTCGACGCCTTTAATAAGAACGTACTCGGCCCGACATCGAAAATCGCCCTCAACGCCATTCGCGACGGTAAGCCGGTCAGCGAACTGGAAAACAACGGCGTCACCAATGGGGCGGCGATGCGTGCCTCCCCGCTGGGCTGCCTGCTCCCGGCTACACGTCTGGAGCACTTTGTTGAACAGGTCGCGCTGGCCTCCAGCCCGACCCATAAATCGGACCTTGCCATCGCCGGCGCGGTGGTGATTGCCTGGGCGATATCGTGCGCCATCGACGGTGAGCGCTGGCAGAACATTGCCGATGCCCTGCCGGCTGTTGCCCGCTCTGCACAGGAAGCCAACACCACCACCTTCAGTGCGTCGCTTGCCGCGCGCATTGAGCTGGCGCTTAAAACCGTGCGGGAGGCCAATGGCACAGAGTCCGCCAGCGAGCAGGTGTATCAACTCGTCGGGGCGGGAACCAGTACCATTGAGTCGGTTCCGGCGGCGATTGCGATGGTCGAGCTGGCCGGTACTGACCCGAACCGCTGCGCCATGTTATGCGCTAATCTTGGCGGTGATACGGACACCATTGGCGCGATGGCAACGGCTATCTGTGGGGCCCTGCACGGCGTGCAGGCGATTGACCCGGGTCTGAAGGACGAACTCGACGCCGTTAACCAGCTCGATTTTGGTCATTATGGCGATAAACTCCTGCACTACCGGGAGCAAAGGGAGGCGGTATGAGTTCTTTTTCCCGGCGTCTTGACGCATTACATGCCACCCGCCCGGTCACGGTACTGGGGGCAGCGGTGATTGACGTTATCGCCGATGCCTACGCCCTGCCCTGGCGCGGGTGTGATATCGAACTCAAACAGCAGGGCGTCAACATCGGCGGCTGCGCGTTAAACATTGCCATCGCCCTGAAACGCCTGGGGATCACCGCACAAAATGCGCTGCCCGTCGGCCATGGCGTGTGGGCGGACATTATTCGTCAAGCGATGGCCAGACAGGATCTTCACAGCGTGGTGGAAGCCGAAACCGGCGATAACGGCTGGTGCCTGGCGCTGGTGGAGCCTGACGGCGAGCGAACGTTTATGTCGTTTAGCGGGGTGGAGAATCAGTGGCAGCAGCCCTGGCTTGATGCGCTTAACGTGCCGCAAAATAGTCTGGTCTATCTGTCCGGTTATCAGCTGGCATCGCCATGCGGTGAGTTACTGACGGGCTGGCTGGAAGGCCTTCAGGACGTGACCACGTTCATCGACTTTGGGCCACGGATTGCGGATATTCCTGATGCGCTGATGACACGGATTATGGCCTGCAAGCCGATCGTGTCGCTCAATCGCCAGGAGGCACAACTTGCCGCTGAAAGATGGGGTGTAGAGGATGAGATGCTAGGTGCCCACTGGCAGCAACGGTTCGGCTCAGTGCTGATTGTCCGTCACGACAAAGATGGTGCGATTTGGTATGACGCTGACGCCTCGGGTCATGTTCCTGCCTTTCCGGCCACCGTGGTCGACACCATTGGTGCAGGCGACAGCCACGCGGGCGGCACGCTTGCCGGCCTGGCGGCGGGATGGGATATTGCTGACGCCGTGATGCTGGGCAATGCCGTGGCCGCTTGGGTGGTCAGCCATCGCGGGGGAGATTGCGCCCCCACGCGCGAGGAGTTACTCCTCGCACACAAAAACGTATAGATCGCTGCGACAGTAGCTGATGCTGTACTCGATGGGCCGGTGTTGCTGGTCAAGCGCAACCTGCTTGATCACCAGCACCGGTATTTTGTCATCCATTTTAATGTGGGTCTGAAATTCAATGTCCGGCATGCGGGCACTGACGCGAGAACGGGTACGCTGCGGAAAGATATTCTGGCTGCGGAAGTAGTCGTACAGCGAAATACCAATGGCGTCCGGGTCCTGGATCAGTGCCACCGGAACCCAGGATTCTTCAATCGAGACGGCGTCATCATCTACGTAGCGAATACGTTTCAGCAGAAAGACATCACTTTCCGGGGCAATCGACAACTGAGCAGCGACCTCTTCCGGACACTTCACCACGCGCTTATTGACCCATAGCGTATTGGGCTTTTTACCGCCCAGCACCACCTGCTGAGAAAACCCGCGCGCTTCTTTGAGTGAATATTCAAAAATGTTATTGATTTGCGTCCCGTAGCCACGGGCGCGCGTCACCACACCCTCTGCTTCCAGCGCCTGCATCGCTTTACGCACGGTAATGCGCGACACCCCGGTCAACTGGCTCAGATCGCGCTCGCCTGGCAGAATATTTCCATGCTCCAGCACCCCGCTGCGCACCGCATTTTTTACGGTTTCGGCAAACTTCAGATACAGCGGCGTATTGTCAGGGGCAGCGATCCGTTCAGTCAGTTGAGCAATTAGTCGGGTATGCGCTTGTTCCATCTCTGTTTTTCTCAGGCCTGATGTGTCCTGCCAGTATAAGGCTTACCACCATGCATGAAAATGGTGTACCGGACCAATACCGTGACCCACCTCCAGACTATCGGCTTTGGCCAGCGCGGCAGAGAGCCAGCGCTTGGCTTCCTGCACCGTATCAGGCCAGTTGTCATGGCGTGGACGCAGCGCAGCCAGCGCGGCGGAGAGGGTGCAGCCGGTGCCGTGGGTGTTTTTAGTGTTGATGCGCGGGGCGGTAAAGCGCGTGGCTCCGTCGCGGGTGAACAGCCAGTCGGGGCTTTCAGCGTCATCCAGATGACCGCCCTTCATCAGCACCGCACCGCAACCCAGGGCGAGTAACGCAGTGCCCTGCTCTTTCATTTCTCGCTCGTTTTGTGCATGCGGGGCATCCAGCAGTGCCGCCGCTTCGGGCAAGTTGGGGGTGATCAGCGCCACCTGCGGCAACAGCTTTTTACGCAGTGTGTCGACGGCGGAGGGTGACAGCAGCGGATCGCCGCTTTTCGCCAGCATCACCGTGTCCAGCACCACGTTTTTGACCCGATGCCGCAGGAGCTGCTCCGCCACGGCCTCGACGATATCGGTTTCGGCCAACATGCCGATCTTGGTGGTGTCGATGCGCACATCGCTGAACACCGACTCCAGCTGCGCCGCCACGAAGTCCGGCTCGATGCGATAGACCGACTGCACCCCGCGGGTGTTCTGCGCCACCAGGGCGGTGATCACCGAGCAGCCGTACGCCCCAAGCGCCGAGAAGGTTTTCAGGTCGGCCTGGATCCCGGCTCCGCCGCTCGGGTCGGTGCCGGCGATGGTGAGGGCATTTATTCGTTTCATGGTTGCGCCCCCAGATCCCAAAGGGCATCCAGAAACGCCGGGGCAAAACTGCCCGGACCACGACTCTGCGCTGCCGCCAGCGTCCCGGCCCGTTTCATCCAGCCGCAGGCCGCGGCGATATTATCCAGTCGGTCGCCTGGCAGTGAGCAGCTGGCCGCCACGACCGCCGACAGGGCGCAACCGGTGCCCACCACGCGGGTCATCAGCGGATCGCCGCCGGTAATGGTCAGGGTCCGCAGCCCGTCAGTAACGTAATCCACCTCCCCGGTCACCGCCACAATCGCATTAGTCTGCCGGGCCAGCGCCTGGGCTGCCGGCAGCGCGCTGGCGGCGGTATCGGTGGTGTCAACGCCGCGCCCGCCTGCACTCATCCCGGCAAGGGCCAGAATTTCAGAGGCATTGCCGCGAATGGCTGCCGGTTTGAGGGCGAGAATTTGCTGACAAAAACGGGTCCGGTACGCCAGGGCGCCAACGGCCACCGGATCGAGCGTCCAGGGTTTACCCACCGCCACCGCGCTTTCAATCGCCCGGCGCATCGCCTGAGCACGCGAGGCGGTCAGGGTCCCGACGTTAATCAGCAGCGCATCGGCAATAGCGGAGAACTGTTCAGCCTCTTCGGCTTCGATCACCATCGCCGGTGATGCGCCGAGGGCCAGCAATACGTTGGCGGTAAAGGTCTGCACCACGTCGTTGGTCATACAGTGGGTCAGCGGGGAACGGGTTCGGAAATGGTGTAAGGCGTGTAAATTGAGCAGGTCAGGCTGCATGGTATCGCTCCTGCCTTGCGCGAAGAAGCGATTGCCCGGAGGGCATCTGACTTCCCTACGCTGGCATTATCCAGATCAGGTGGTACGGGTATTTCTCAGCCTTCACAAAGAAGGGCACCCCGAGTCATTGATGTAACGGTAACGTTATCACCGCCAGCGATGATAGCAGTCCTCTCACGCTTGTAAAACCATTTGTCCAGCCCCCTTCTATGCGCAGAAAAAGCTGGTGAACCACTGTCTGTTGCGCCATTAACTCCCCCGCCACCTGGGTTAAGCTGTGGTCATACTGCTTGGGGTGCGCATAATGTCGCTCAGCGCCTTAAGGAAAATTTTTATCATGCGCCGTATTCAGGTTTTCAGCCGGGTGGCCGATATAAATACGTAGTGACTGAGCGTTTAAGCGGCAGGAGAGTAACAATGGATTATTTTGAGCAAATCAGTTTTGCTTCAGATGAAAGCATCAAAAATCTGCTGGACAGTCGGCGCAGCGCGGCAATGACCGAATCGCAAAAGCAGATCATGTTTAAGCGCCACGTTGAAATCGTCAACCTTGAGCTTTCTTACAACTGCAACCGCAAGTGTGATTACTGCCCGGTCAGCTTCTCCAACCGGCAGTCGCTTCAGCGCTTTATGGATACGGTAACGCTGGAGAAAATCTGCGGCGAACTAGCAGCAATCCGCTACGAAAACCGTATTTCACTGAACTTATATAACGAGCCGCTGCTGGATTTGGATCTGGAGCGTAAAATCGGCTTGATCAAGCAGGCGCTGCCTTATACCCATATTGCCTTTAACAGCAACGGTGATTTCCTTGATATAGCCCGCCTAAGTACGCTTTCTGACAGCGGTCTGAACAATATTTGTGTGACTCTACATCCGCCCTCCAACGTGGTTCAGAAACCGTCGGCAATTTACCGTCGGGTGACCAAACTGCTTGATAAGCTAGAGTGCAGGCATAAGCTCCCCGATTTCGATGTAGATACGGTGCTTAATTCCACCTCGGTCCTTTTCAGCCATCGTGGCGTGCAGATTAAAATTCAGTGGCCGGACTGGCGGAAATACGGCACCAACCGCGCCGGGGTTTTAATCGAGCATGCGGCCTCGTCAACGATCCGTACCAGCCCCTGTGTGAAGCCCTTTCGTGAATTCACCATTTTTTACGATGGCACGGTGCAACCCTGTTGCGAAAGTTTCCTGGACGACAAAACCAACCTCGCCCCGGCGGGAAATCTGAATGACGCGTCAATATTTGACGTCTACGCCTCAAAAACCCTGAGCGGATTCCGCCGTGGGCTGTTTGATTTCGGGCTGAAGAAAGGGATTTGCGCCACCTGTACGGTGGCTGACTTCACCACTCTGGAAGAAGACGTTGAACGCAAACTTATTTTGCAATCCTTGTAATCAACACACTTACGAACCGGACTTAGGTAATAACAGAATGAACAGTGTGGAACAGTTAATTTTAGCGGAAGCAGACTATTTTCATCCGATGCTGGCGCGCGCTCAGCAATCAACGGTCGAGCAGCGTGAAGCCTGGCGTCGCGAGACTATTCGCGAACGTCAGGAGCGTATCTCTCTGGAACTGTTCGATATTCTCAACGGCGTGGTGAAATATGGCCCATTTACCGGGTTGCATCTGGATCGCGAGACTTGGTGGGGCAAACTCGATCTCGGTTCTCAGTGCCTTGGACTTTATGAGAAAGAGATCCTCAATCTGATCGATGCCATTGAGGCCGGTCACTACAGCACGTTTATTGATATCGGTGCGGCCGATGGCTATTACGCCATCGGCATGCTGGTGTCCGGTAAAGTCGGCAGAACCATATGTTTTGAGCAGACGGAAAAAGGCCGCAGCGTGATTGCTGAGAACTGGAAAAAGAACAACTCCGTGGGAGAACTTACCATAATGGGCGAAGCCAATGCCGCAAGTTTTGCCGCCCTGAACCCAGTAGCCCTTGAAAATGCCTTTGTGCTGGTGGATGTTGAAGGGTTTGAATTCGAACTCCTTACCAACGAAGTGTTGAGCTTGCTGAGATCCTCAACGGTGGTCATTGAAATCCACCACTGGATGGACAACTTCCTTTGCAAATACAGCAATTTCCTGCGTCACGCGGACAGCTATTTTGATGTGACTGTGATTGAACGAGTAGAACGTGAGACCAGCAATTTGCCTGAGCTGCGTGATTTCACTGATGACAACCGCTTGCTGCTCACTTCCGAGCGCCGCCCTGGGGTCATGCGTTTCCTTAAGATGACACCTAAAGCGCAGTGAACACCAGTAAAAAAAGCCCCACCGTTAAGGTTCAAAGCGGGGCTTTTTATTGATTTACTTTGGTGCCTGCGACGCCCTGATTATTCCCATCTTTTTAGCTATTCGTGCTAAGTGTGATCTTCATCAAATAGCAAAACCCTGCATTCCGCGATAGTCACCCCACGTCACTACTGCGTTACTACTATAGATATACGCAGTTAACGGCTGGCTTAATGGAATGAATGAGCAATTATCAGGGAATGAGAAATTCTTAAACTCGATAAGGTTAATGTATGAAAAAGATTCTGTTGGTGGGTGTGGTTGCTGCATTGCTGGCGGGCTGCGTCTCCGAAGAGCAGCGGTTAGCGCAGTGTGAAGCAAAGGGCGTCAGCCGTGATGCGTGCTATATCGCAGACCAGAACCGTCAGGCCACGATCAATGCTGCTGCCGAAAAACAGGCCTTAGAGAATGCCCATGACGCCGTACAACATGGCCAGGCGGCCCATGTTGCCGATCCGCTGCGCGAAGCCTCTTTTAGCGCTAACGGTATCAAAGCCACCATCAACAATGGCTTCACCCAGGCCATCATCAACGGCAAGAAAGCCACGGTGAAGCGGTTGAATGCTAATTTTTACGAGATCAAAGGAGCCGGTTATATCCTGTCGATTTCACTTGATGCGGATGGCGTCACTGATGCGTCATGGAATAAAACCCATGGTCGCGATCACGGGATTCTGAACGTTGTTCAAAGTAGTCCTAAAGCATTCTAAAATACCCCACTTTTTTCCCCGGAGTGCCCCCCAGGAAACCTCAGTTGCCATGCGGGGTTACGGCTTACGCGCGTTGTTTCAACGCGCGTAACAAAACGATAAACAATTAACCATTGAGCCCTACGCAAAAAGGCTCTATATTGGCCGCGATTTTTGATGCCCTTCTCATTTTCTTAATTAATTATTCAATCGTGGCCACGTGCTGAGCTGCGGTTGTAGGAGTGATATGATGACGGATAAAGTCCGTATTGATACTTTGAATGCCTCTTCTTTCAAAACTAACGAAACCTATCTGGCCCGTCAGGCTGAAATGGAATCCAACGTCAGGAGTTATCCGCGCAAACTGCCTTTAGCTATTACTAAGGCGGACGGGGTGTGGATCACCGACGCGGATAATAAAGAGTATCTGGATTGCCTGGCCGGAGCGGGAACGCTGGCGCTGGGTCATAACCATCCTGATGTGCTGAAAAGCATCCAAAGTGTCATTACCAGCGGCTTGCCGTTACATACCCTGGATCTGACCACGCCGTTGAAAGACGCGTTCTCAGAATACCTGCTCTCTATGCTGCCAGGTCAGGGCAAAGAGTACTGCCTGCAGTTTACCGGCCCATCCGGTGCAGACGCTGTTGAAGCCGCGCTGAAGCTGGCGAAAAAAGTGACCGGCCGCAGCGGCATTATCAGCTTCTCCGGTGCTTATCACGGCATGACCCACGGCGCGCTGTCCGTGACCGGCAACCTGTCTCCGAAAGAAGCGGTTGACGGCATGATGCCAGAAGTGCAGTTCATGCCTTACCCGCACGAGTACCGCTGCCCGCTGGGTATCGGCGGCGAAGCGGGTGTGAAAGCCCTGACCTACTACTTCGAAAACCTGATCAACGACGTCGAGAGCGGCGTGCGTAAACCTGCAGCTGTGATCCTGGAAGCCGTTCAGGGCGAAGGCGGCGTGAACCCGGCGCCGGTTGAGTGGCTGCAGCGCATCCGTAAAGTGACCGAAGAGCACGGCATTCTGCTGATCCTCGACGAAGTTCAGGCAGGCTTTGCCCGTACTGGTAAATTCTTTGCCTTTGAACACGCAGGTATCCAGCCAGACATCGTCGTGATGTCCAAAGCTGTCGGTGGCGGCCTGCCGCTGGCCGTACTGGGTATCAAAAAGCAGTTCGATGCCTGGTCTCCGGGTCACCACACCGGTACCTTCCGTGGCAACCAGCTGGCGATGGCCACTGGCCTCACCACCCTGCAGATCCTCAAAGAGCAGAACATTGCCGATAAAGTTGCCGCCCAGGGCGAGTGGCTGAAAGCGAAGCTGGTTGAGCTGCAGAAACGCTATCCGGTTATCGGTCACGTGCGCGGTCTGGGCATGATGATCGGCATCGAGATCGTGAAACCGCACGAAGCTGCTGACCATATGGGCTGCTTCCCGGGTGATGGCGAGCTGTCTGCGCTGATCCAGAAGAAATGCTTCGAAGCCGGTCTGATCCTGGAGCGTGGCGGTCGTAACGGTAACGTTGTGCGTCTGCTGCCTTCCCTGCTGATCAGCGATCAGGAGCTGAACGTGTTCCTGGACAAATTTGAGCAGGCGCTGCTTGCTGCGGGCGTTCGCCCAGTCTAACCGGAGACAATGGATACAATGTCAGATTTAAACCCGATTTTGTCGTCGTCGGCGCAAAGCATCGAAGCCTATCAGCAGGCCATCGAGCAGAGCACCCAGGCGGTTATGCAGTGGCTGAAACAGCCGGAAATGTACCAGGGTAAAACGGTCGCCGAGCTGCGCGAACGTATCAACCTGGATTTCAGCCCGGAAGGGCTGGGCAACGAGACCGCCATCGAGCGTGCCGTTGAATATTTCCTGAAAGACAGCCTGGCGGTGCATCATCCGCAGTGCGTGGCGCATCTTCACTGCCCGAGCCTGGTGGTAAGCCAGGCGGCGGAAGTGATGATCAACGCCACTAACCAGAGCATGGACTCCTGGGATCAGAGCCCGTCTGCGACCATTATCGAGATAAAACTGATCGAGTGGCTGCGTACCCGTCTGGGTTACCAGCCTGGCGACGCCGGTGTCTTCACCAGCGGCGGCACCCAGAGCAACATGATGGGTCTGATGCTGGCGCGCGATGCGTTCTTCGCGCGTCAGGGCCACTCCGTCCAGCAGGATGGTCTGGTGGGCGATCTGCGTAAGATCCGCGTTCTGTGCTCCGACAGCGCGCACTTCTCCGTGCAGAAGAACATGGCGCTAATGGGCCTCGGCTACCAGTCCGTTATTCAGCTAAAAACTGACGAATGTTCGCGTATGGATCTGACCGATCTGGCAGCGAAAATCGAGCAGTGCAATGCCAACGGCGAACAGATTCTGGCGATTGTTGCCACTGCCGGCACCACGGATGCGGGCGCTATCGATCCGCTGCGTGCGATTGCAGAGCTGGCGGCGAAGCAGAACATCTGGGTTCACGTGGATGCGGCCTGGGGCGGCGCGCTGCTGATGTCCGAGAAGTATCGCGATTACCTCGACGGTATCGAGCTGGTGGATTCCGTGACGCTGGACTTCCACAAGCAGTTCTTCCAGACCATCAGCTGCGGCGCATTCCTGCTGAAAGAGGCGCGTCACTATGAGCTGATGCGTTATCAGGCGGCGTACCTTAACTCTGAGTTTGACGAAGAGGCTGGCGTACCAAACCTGGTGTCCAAATCCCTGCAGACCACCCGTCGCTTCGACGCACTGAAGCTGTGGATGAGCCTGGAGGCGCTGGGCCAGAAGAAATACGCTGAGATCATCGATCACGGTGTCACCATGGCGCAGCAGGTTGCCGCGTATGTGACCGAACAGCCACAGCTGGAACTGGTGATGCCACCCCAGCTGGCAAGCGTGCTGTTCCGCTTCCGCCCTGAGCTGAATCTGGACGATGCGGCCATTGCGCTGCTCAACCAGAAGATCGGTGATGCGCTGCTGGAATCGGGCCGTGCCAACGTCGGTGTGACCGAGCATAACGGTATCACCTGCCTGAAGCTGACCCTGCTGAACCCAATCGTGACGCTGGAGGATGTCAAAGTCCTGCTGTCACTGGTAGAACGCACGGCGCACGAGCTGCTGGCGAAGTAAGTTGTTCAACCCGGCAGCGCTCGCTGCCGGGTCTTTATTCCCCTCGTTATCTCGCTTTATTCTTTGCGCTCTGCGCTGCGGAATAGCCGTAAGCATCGTAACCCGAAGCATAATAGCTGGCCGCAGACTTCACGACGTCGTTCAGGATAGCCCCTTTAATGTTGACCCCCATCTGCTGCAGGCGACGCTGGCTGACCTCCATCTCCCGGACGCTGGTAACGTTGAAGCGTGCCACCAGCAGCGTGGAGGCTGCCACCCGGCCCACCAGCGCGGCATCCGTAACGGCCAGAATCGGCGGAGTATCGACAATCACCATGTCGTACTGCGCGCTGGCCCAGACCATAAACTCGCGGAAACGGTCGTGCATCAGCAGCTCAGACGGATTGGGCGGATAATGCCCGCAGGTTACCACATCAAACTGGCCGCTGGCGTAAGTCTGAATTGCCTGCGGAAAGGCCACTTTACCTGATAGCACGTCCGACAGGCCGGCATCATTGCGCAGGCCAAAAATATTGTGCACGTAGCCTTTACGCATATCGGCATCGATAAACAGCACCCGCTGATCGACCTGGGTCACCAGCGCTGCCAGCGAGGTGCTAACCAGCGTTTTGCCGCAGTCCTGAGACGGGCCACTGAACATCAGAATGTTATTTTCGGCATCCATCATGGCGAAGTGCAGGCTGGTACGTAACCCGCGCACCGCTTCGACAAAATTATCCAGCGGCCTGTCGATCGGTAAAAAAGGCACGTCGGTGGTTTTATGCCGTCTGCAGTAGTGGAAGAAATAGCGGTTTCCCACCCGGGTTTTACCGTGCAGCCACTCCGAATGAGGCAAGGTGGCATAGACGCTAATCCCTTCACTTTCCAGCTGTTCAGGGGCGTTGATCCCGCGTCGCAGTGCCGATCTCGCCAGCACCCCGCCTGTCGAGACGAAGAAGCCAAACAGGGTCGCAATGACCACGATTAACGCCTTACGCGGCTTAATGGGTGCAGGCTGCGTTACCGCCGAATCGATAATACGTACGTTACCGATGGTACTGGAGCGGGAGATATTCAGCTCCTGCTGTCGGGTTAGCAGCTGCAGGTAAACCGCCCGGCCAGAATCGACATCGCGGCTGAGGCGCAGGATCTCCTGCTGCGTCGACGGCATCGTCCCTACCCGTTTGTTCAGCCGCTCCCGCTCGCTCTCTAACGTCTGACGTTTTTCACGCAGCGCCCGATAGGTGGGATGGTCCTTTTTAAAGTGCTGGGAGATCTCGGCTTCGCGGAAGGTCAGCTCATTCAGCTGATTATCGACGTTAACGATCTGCTCCAGCACCGACTTGGCTTCGAGGGTCAAATCCACCGAATCGCGCTGCTTACGGTAGGTGTTCAGACGCTCTTCAGCCAACTCCAGTTCACTGCGGACCTGTGGCAGCTGGCGCTGAAGGAAGCTGAGGCTCTGTGAGTCCTGCGCAGCCTGACGAGCAATGTTCTGTTGCAGATAGCTCTGCGCAATGTGATTCAGCACGGTGGCGATGCGCGCGGGATCCTGCCCGGTCAGGCTCAGCGAGAGGATCCCGCTCTCTTTGCCCTGCTCCGTGACGCTAAACTGGCGGCTCAGGGCGTTTATCGCTTCCAGCTGCGCGTGCTGCCGCAGTCTGAAACGCGTCCCTGCCGGTGCCGTCAATTCGCGAACGGCGATCGTTACTCCGGCGTGCTGCAGCGGGGTCCCTACGGTGCCGCGCGCGCTAAAGCCCTCCCCTTCCAGCAGGTAGTGCCCGTTCTCTTCGGCGGTAAGGGTCATGCTTTGGGTGGCCGGAAGCGTCAGATTATCGAGGATCACTGTGGCGGCAGGTTGTCCGGTAAGCTTCGCCCAGGCCTTGCCGATAACCGGCAGACGAACCTGGGTTATCTCATCGCGTAAGCGCAATGCCTCTACGGTTTCACCGAGGATCATCCGCGATTTCAGCAGTTGCATCTCGGCGCCGGAATCCGATGCCCGCTCCGGTGCCAGCTGGTTTAAGGTTTTGAGAATGCTGTTCTGCTGCTTATTTTCTACTTGCACCATGGCATCTGCGACATAGACCGGCGATGCAAATAACGCATACAACGTCCCGCAGAGCGCAAACAATAGCGTGACGCTAAGAATACACACGCGATGATCAATTAACTCCCCCAGAAGACGTGCCAGATCCAACTCTTGATTATCAACAGCATAACCCTGTGCATTCACGTTTTTCGACGACATGACCGTAATCCCTTTACTGTAAGTCGGTTAGTCCATTCCTGACTTGCTTCGCCAAGCAGGCGAAAAACATATTCAAAGGCTTCCATGCCTTTACCGTACGGATCGGGGATCTCCTGTTCCCTTAGCCATTGCCCATACAGCAAGGCCTTACCACGCGCCTCCGGTGCGATGAGCGAAATCCGGTTAATTTGTCCTGACTCCATGGCGAGGATCAGATCGTATTCCCGCATCATTGCCGCCGTGAGCGGGCGGGCAACGTGATCTGCCAGCGACAGGCCATACATGGCCGCGATCTGCTGGGCATGGCGATCTGCCGGATGACCGGCCAGACCGCAAATGCCCGCCGAAGCGATGGATAATGCCGGTAACTGCTGCTGTAAGAGCCGTTCCCCGAGCGGGGAGCGGCATATATTTCCAGTACACACCACCAGAATGGACTGGATCATTATTCAGGCCACGACTTAATAAAGCGCACGGTTTCCGTCAGATCATGTACACCGCTGATGGTAGGCACCAGTTGGGTCAGCACCCGGTTCCAGCGAGAGACCGGCGCCGTCGTCACGTAGACGATATCGTAGGGCTGGAGCTGAAACTCTGTGCCGAGCACCATGGCTGACGCGTCGCGGGCATTCAGCTGCCAGATGCGCGCAATTTTGCCGTCCGGGCTTTTCCCGGTGGTGGAGCGGATGACAAAGATGCCGGTCGCATCGGCCATGTCCTGATTCAGACCACCGGCGCTGGCCAACGCTTCTGCCAGCGTCATACCGCTGCGATCCATCTTCAGGGTGCTCTGTTTCACCACCTCGCCCATGACAAAGACTTTCAGGGCATCATTGCGCGGGATAAACAGAATATCCCCCGGCCACAGCAGGCGGTTTTGCGTGAGATCGCCATGCTGCATCAGGGCGTAGAGGGAAATTCGCGTATCTTTGCCGCCGTGGGTGAGCACCACGTTGCGCCAGTCGGCATCAGCAGACAGGCCTCCCGCCGCATTGATCGCATCCATAATGGTCAGGGGGATATTGGTAATCGGCTGCTGGCCGGATTTGACCACTTCGCCAGTGACATAGGCTTTCTGCGAACGGAACGCCGCGATACTGACATCGACCTGCGGGCTTTCAATCACCCTGTCCAGCCGGGCGGTGATCTCCTGGCGCACCTGAGCGAGGGTCTTACCCGCAACCTGGAGCTTACCGACATAGGGATAAAAGAGCGTGCCGTCGGCACCGACCCAGTTACCGGTATCGCTGGCGCTACGATACTGCCCCGCCGGTGTGGTGAGTTCCGGGTGATCCCAGACGGTGATCATCAGCACATCCCCGGGGCCAATCCGGTATTCCCAGTTTTTTAATTCCTCGTCCAGATTCGGATTTGACTGAGATTTCTCACGATCGCCGCGGAGCTGTTCAATGACGGAGGGTGTTAACGGCCAGACATCCACTTTCTTATCCAAATCAAGCGAACTGTCGGCGACAGCAACGTTATTTTTCCCAGAAGTATTGATATGTTGGCCGGGCGTAATTGTGCAGCCTGCTAATAACAGGGCGGCCAAAAAACCCGCGCCGGTGCGGAGTGGGATTGTCATTAATTAATAATACTCTACGAATTACGTTAATAGCCCATTAATTTCTGGATAACTCCCGGCAATAGATATACGTAATTAATATTTAAAATATTAATTAATATCAGAGAGTTACAATAAAATAACCTGACAAAAGAAATGCACCAGCCGGGCTGACGATTGTCTGGTAACTTCTTTAGATAGGAGAAAGCAAAAACAACACCAATAAATTAGGCTTTATCATAAGCATTCTACAAACAAAAAAATACATCCCAGACACGACTATATTGGCATTGGGGATTGCTTTCGGATTTTATAAAAGGAAACATAGAAAATATAAAGATAAAATAACAATGCATTCACGATAAAAATAATTAGAACCAGCCCGGCATGTACAAGGATGTGTTGATTTGTTACATTTTTTACCAGCCCAGCCAGCCGGCAAAACATAAAATGGAGTATCTGTTGCTCGGTCACGAATCAGCAGACCAAGAGTAATGGCCACGGTTAATCTGGAGAAAAAATGACGAAAGGTAAAATTCTACTTCTGGGCGTACTGATGTCACTGGCGAGCGCGGCGTTTGCTGCCCCACAAGCCGCCGCGGCACCCTCTGGCATCCAGGCCTATGAGGAACAGGAGTTTGTAGCCGATTTTACGAAATTTAAGATTGGTGATTTCGCCCCGGCACAGTATCTGACACCTGAGTACACCATCAAGCAATATAAGCTGCGCAACCTGCCTGAACCACAAGCTGGCACGCACTGGACCTATATGGGTGAGAACTACGTGCTGGTGGGTGATACCGACGGCAAGATCTATAAAGCGTATAACGGCGATATCTTCTACCACCGTTAATCGCAAGGTAAACGTAAAACGGTCGCCCTGAGGTGACCGTTTTTTGTGTTTGCACCCTCTCCCGTGGGAGAGGGTCGGGGTGAGGGCATCAGGCCGCACCCAAATGTTACACCGCGCGGAACGCGATATCCCCGGGGATCACTTCTCCCTGCCAGTAGAGCTGGGCCGCGACGCGATCCGCCAGCTGGCGATACATCTCAGCAAACTCACTTTCAGGACGGTTGACCACGGTCGGCTTCCCGCTGTCGAGATCTTCACGCAGCGTAATGTGCAGCGGCATCTGCCCCAGCAGCTGGGTGTGATACTGCGCCGCCAGCTTCTCTGCCCCGCCTGCGCCAAAGATCGCTTCATGATGACCACAGTTGCTGCAGATATGCATGCTCATGTTTTCGACCACGCCCAGCACCGGCACTTCAACCTTCTCGAACATCACGATGCCTTTTTTGGCGTCGATCAGCGCGATGTCCTGCGGCGTGGTGACCACTACCGCCCCGGTAACGGGGATGTTTTGCGCCAGCGTCAGCTGAATATCACCAGTACCCGGCGGCATATCCAGCACCAGATAATCGAGATCCGGCCACATCGTCTCCTGCAACATCTGCAACAGCGCTTTGCTGGCCATCGGCCCGCGCCACACCATGGCATTGTCGTCGGTCACCAGATAACCAATCGAGTTGGTTGCCAGGCCGTAAGCCATGATCGGTGCCATATGGGTGCCATCCGGCGAGGTTGGACGCTGATTTTCGGCGCCCAGCATGTTCGGAATGGAAGGCCCGTAGATATCGGCATCGAGGATACCGACCTTCGCCCCTTCGGCAGCCAGCGCCAGCGCCAGGTTCACGGCGGTGGAGGATTTGCCCACCCCACCCTTGCCGGAGCTGATGGCGATAATGTTCTTCACGCCGTTGATGCCCGGTTGGTTTTTCACCCGCTTCAGGGTGGCGATAGCGTGGGACAATTTCCAGTCAATGGCCTTCGCCCCGGTGATGCGCAGCAACTCAGCACTGGTTTGCTCTTTCAGCGTCTCAAACGCATTGTTCCAGACGAAAGGCATCTGCAGCTCAACATGCAGGGTATCATCCAGCCACGCCACGTGATGCAACGCCTTGAGAGCAGTGAGATTGTGCTTCAGGGTGGGGTGCTGAAAATTAGCCAGCGTTCCGGCGACCATTGCGCGCAAGGCTTCCGGTGATTTGGCCTGGGATTGAGAACTCATCCCGACTCCTTTTGTTATTGTGGATAAGAGCTTTGTTGAACAAGTTTACCTGAAAGGCCATGGTTTGTGCTTACTTAATAATGCCCCATTTGGTACTATCAAAGCCCTTTTCACTACCAAAGAAGTAATGTCCACTATGACTCAAGTCGCGAAAAAAATTCTGGTAACGTGCGCTCTGCCGTACGCAAACGGCTCAATCCACCTCGGCCACATGCTGGAGCATATCCAGGCTGATGTCTGGGTCCGTTACCAGCGAATGCGCGGCCATCAGGTTAACTTCATCTGTGCAGACGACGCACACGGCACGCCGATCATGCTTAAAGCTCAGCAGCTTGGTATCAGCCCGGAACAGATGATTACTGAAATGAGTCAGGAGCATCAGACGGATTTTGCTGGCTTCGACATCAGCTACGACAACTATCACTCCACGCACAGCGACGAGAACCGTGAGCTGTCGGAGCTGATCTACACCCGTCTGAAAGAGAACGGTTTTATTAAAAACCGCACCATCTCTCAGCTCTACGATCCGGAAAAAGGCATGTTCCTGCCGGACCGTTTTGTGAAAGGCACCTGCCCGAAATGTAAATCCCCGGATCAGTATGGCGATAACTGCGAAGTGTGCGGCGCGACCTACAGCCCGACCGAGCTGATTGAGCCGAAATCTGTGGTATCCGGTGCGACGCCAGAGATGCGTGACTCCGAACACTTCTTCTTCGACCTGCCGTCCTTCAGCGAAATGCTGCAGGCGTGGACCCGCAGCGGCGCGCTGCAGGAGCAGGTGGCGAACAAGATGCAGGAGTGGTTTGAATCCGGCCTGCAGCAGTGGGATATCTCCCGCGATGCGCCTTACTTCGGCTTCGAAATCCCGAACGCGCCGGGCAAATACTTCTACGTCTGGCTGGATGCGCCAATCGGCTACATGGGTTCCTTCAAGAATCTGTGCGACAAACGCGGCGACACCACCAGCTTCGAGGAATACTGGAAGAAAGATTCCGACGCCGAGCTGTACCACTTCATCGGCAAAGACATCGTCTACTTCCACAGCCTGTTCTGGCCGGCAATGCTGGAAGGCAGCGGTTTCCGCAAGCCTACCAACCTGTTCGTGCACGGCTATGTGACGGTGAACGGCGCGAAGATGTCCAAATCCCGCGGCACCTTCATCAAGGCCAGCACCTGGCTGAACCACTTTGATGCCGACAGCCTGCGCTACTACTATACGGCGAAGCTCTCTTCCCGTATCGACGATATCGACCTGAACCTGGAAGATTTCGTCCAGCGCGTCAACGCCGACATCGTCAATAAAGTAGTCAACCTGGCTTCCCGTAACGCCGGCTTTATCGCCAAACGTTTTGACGGCGTGATGGCGGCTGAACTGGCGGATCCGGCGCTGTACAAAACCTTCACCGACGCGGCTACCGTGATTGGCGAAGCCTGGGAAAGCCGTGAATTCGGTAAAGCGGTGCGTGAGATCATGGCCCTGGCCGATCTGGCTAACCGCTACGTTGACGAGCAGGCGCCGTGGGTAGTCGCCAAACAGGAAGGCCGCGATGCCGACCTGCAGGCGATCTGCTCCATGGGTATCAACCTGTTCCGCGTGCTGATGTCCTATCTGAAGCCGGTACTGCCACAGCTGGCCGCGCGTACCGAAGCGTTCCTGAACACCGAACTGAGCTGGGACAGCATTAACCAGCCGCTGCTCGGCCACAAGCTGAACGCCTTCAAGGCGCTGTACAACCGCATTGAGATGAAGCAGGTCGAAGCGCTGGTTGAGGCGTCGAAAGAAGAGGTGAAAGCCGCAGCCGCACCGGTTACCGGCCCGCTGGCGGACGATCCGATTCAGGAGACCATTACTTTTGATGATTTCGCCAAAGTTGACCTGCGCGTAGCGCTGATCGAGAACGCGGAATTCGTCGAAGGCTCTGACAAGCTGCTGCGTCTGACCCTGGACCTGGGCGGCGAGAAGCGCAACGTCTTCTCCGGCATCCGTTCTGCTTACCCGGACCCGCAGGTGCTGATTGGTCGTCAGACAGTGATGGTGGCGAACCTCGCCCCACGCAAGATGCGCTTCGGCATCTCGGAAGGGATGGTGATGGCCGCAGGCCCTGGCGGGAAGGACATCTTCCTGTTAAGCCCTGATGAAGGCGCGAAGCCTGGTCAGCAGGTGAAATAACAAAAAAGCCGGATTCATCATCCGGCTTTTTTTATGGCATTTTGTTTTCTCCCTCTCCCCGTGGGAGAGGGTCGGGGTGAGGGCATCAGGCCGCACCCTGCCGCATCACGCCTTCGGGTGATGCACCCGGTGCGTCAGTCCGCGCAGGAAATTACGCAGGAACTGGTCCCCGCACTCGCGGTAGTTTTTATGATCCGGGGCGCGCATCATGGCGGTGATTTCCGGCATTGAGACGCGGTATTTCTGCTCGGTCATGATCGCCAGAATATCGTCAGTCTTCAGGGAAAAGGCGATGCGCAGCTTTTTCAGCACCGTGTTGTTGTTCACCCGACGCTCCAGCGCCAGCTCAGGCGCGGACTCATCTTTGCCGCGCTTGTCGTAGATCAGACCGTTCAGGAAACCTGACAGGATGATGTCCGGGCAGCGAACAAACCCGTCTTCATCTTCTTTGGTCATCCAGGTGTCGAAACCTGCCGACGTGGACTCCATATCGGAAAGCGCAAGAATGCGCACCATGTCGTTATTGTTTGCTTTCAGGGTGTAGCGCAGGCTACGAAGAATGTCATTGCTAATCATGTGTGCCTTTAACTGTCGATGATGCTCTGCCGCGCAGTGTACCAGTTTTACAGCCCTATCGCCTCTTTCAAACTTTTCAGATAGCGACGGCTGACCGGCACCGTCTGCCCGGCCCGCAGCACCAGCTCCGCCTGCCCGTTCTCCTCGAGGCGGATCTCTTTCAGGTGCGCCATGTTCACCAGATACTGGCGATGACAGCGCAGCAGCGGCGTGCGGCTCTCCAGGGTGCGCAGCGTCAGCTCGGTAAAGCCCTCTTTGCCTTCACCGCTGGTGACAAATACCCCGCTCATCCGGCTGCTGACGAAGGCCACGTCGTCCATCTGCAGGAGATAAATGCGGCTGTGGCCAGTACAGGGGATAAACTTCAGCGGCTGCTGATGCTCCGCCAGCAGGGACACGTCCTGCACGTTGCGCTCCTGGCGCAGACGGTTGAGGGTCTTTTCCAGCCGCTGTTCTTCAATGGGTTTCAGCAGGTAGTCAAAGGCGTGCTCTTCAAAGGCTTTGACCGCGTACTCGTCAAAGGCAGTAAGAAACACGATGTAGGGTCGATGCTCCGGGTCGAGCATCCCCACCATCTCCAGGCCGCTGATGCGCGGCATCTGGATGTCCAGGAACAGCACGTCCGGGCGCAGCTTATGCACCGCGCCGATGGCTTCGATGGCGTTAGCACATTCGCCAACAATCTCGATATCACTCTGCTCCTGCAGCAAAAACCGCAGGTTTTCCCGCGCCAAAGGCTCATCATCGACAATCAGCACATTCATCATGCGTGCTCCTCCAGAGGCAGTCTTAAGGTTATGCGGGTAAAGCAGTCCGGCTCGCAGACGACGGTGATGCCGCAATCCTCACCAAAATGGGCGCGCAGGCGTTTATCCACCAGCCCCATCCCCAGGCCGCCGCCCTCGGTAGTTGAGGTATAGAGCCCGGCGTTATCTTCAATATCCAGCACCAGATAGCGGTTAAAGCGGCTGGCGGTGATGGCAATTTCTCCGGTGCCCAGCAGCTGCGAGGTGCCGTGCTTAATCGCATTCTCGACGATCGGCTGCAGGGTAAAGGCCGGCAGCTGCTGCCAGGCCAGTTCATCCGGCACCGAGAGCGTGACATGCAGGCGCGACTGAAACCGTGCCTGCTCAATTTGCAGATAGGCGTTCACATGTTCGATCTCATCGGCCAGGGTGACGATCTCCGACGGCCGCTTCAGGTTCTTGCGGAAAAAGGTCGAGAGAAACTGCACCAGCTGCGTCGCCTGCTCGCTGTCCCGGCGGATCACCGCCTTGAGGGTGTTCAGGGCATTAAACAGAAAATGCGGGTTGACCTGAGCGTGCAGGAGCTTGATTTCCGACTGGGTCAGCAGCGCCTTCTGCCGCTCGTACTGTCCGGCCAGGATTTGCGCCGACAGCAGCTGGGCAATCCCCTCCCCCAGAGTTCGGTTGATGGAGCTGAACAGGCGGTTTTTCGCTTCGTACAGCTTAATGGTGCCCATCACCCGCTGATTTTCGCCGCGCAACGGGATCACCAGCGTTGAGCCCAGCTTGCACTGCGGGTGCAGCGAGCAGCGGTACGGCACTTCGTTACCGTCGGCGTAGACTACCTCACCAGTCTCGATCGCGCGAAGCGTATAGGTGGACGAAATCGGTCTCCCGGGCAGGTGGTGATCGTCCCCGGTGCCGGTAAAGGCCAGCAGTTTTTCGCGATCGGTGATGGCGACGGCGCTGATATCCAGCTCCTGATGCAGGACCTGGGCCACCTTCATGCTGTTCTCTTCGTTAAAGCCCTGGCGCAGGATCCCCTCCGTCGAGGCTGCGACCTTCAGCGCAGTGGCCGAGAAGGCGGAGGTGTACTTTTCAAACATCGCCCGCTTGTCGAGCAGAATGCGCATAAACAGCGCGGCGCCCACCGTGTTAGTAACCATCATCGGCGCGGCAATGCTGCCGACCAGATGCAGGGCATCCTCGAACGGGCGGGCGATGAGTAAAATGATCAGCATCTGTACCAGCTCGGCAACCAGGGTGACCATCCCCGCCGTGAGCGGACTAAAGACTTTATCCGGGCGGCCGCGCCGGACCATCACGCTGTGGACCAGGCCGCCGAGCAGCCCTTCGACGATGGTCGAGATCATACAGCTCAGCGCCGTCATTCCGCCCATCGAATAGCGGTGCAGCCCTCCGGTCAGGCCCACCAGCCCGCCGACCACCGGGCCGCCGAGCAGGCCGCCCATCACCGCGCCAATCGCCCGGGTGTTGGCAATGGAGTCTTCAATGTGCAGGCCGAGATAAGTGCCAAGGATGCAGAAGATGGAGAAGGTAACGTAGCAGAGCAGCTTGTGCGGCAGGCGGACGGTGACCTGCATCAGGGGGATGAACAGGCGTGTTTTACTCATCAGCCACGCGATGACCAGAAACACACACATCTGCTGAAGCAGCAGCAACACCAGATTAAATTCGTACATGCCCACAAACCACAACGCTAAAACCGCGTAACATACACTGAAGCGTCTTAACTTGCCTGGCAGCACGCGGATAAAAATGTGTTTTCGTGTCAGGCATCACACCTTTTACTCAACGTATTCCGAAATTCACATTAATAGTGCAAAAAAAGAGCAATCCTTCCTGGTTCAGCAAACTGCGTCTACAGTTAATCTGGGCATGTGCAAGCCGGGGGAAAACATGGCGCTCTACACGATTGGGGAAGTGGCACTCCTGTGTGATATCAACCCTGTAACGTTACGCGCATGGCAACGACGTTACGGACTACTCAAACCACAGCGAACCGACGGCGGGCACCGGCTGTTTACCGATGCAGATATCGATCGCATCCGGGAGATCAAGGGCTGGATTGATAACGGCGTTCAGGTTGGCAAGGTCAAGACGCTACTGAGCCCGGAAGGTCAGGAGGAGCAGGACATCTGGCGCGAACAGCAGGAGGTGCTGCTGCGTTATCTGCAGTCCGGCCATCTGCATCGCCTGCGCGTGTGGCTCAAGGAGCGCGGCAGCGAATACCCGGCGCAAACCTTAATTTCGCACCTGTTCGTCCCGTTACGCCGCCGACTCCAGTCCCAGCAGCCCACGCTGCAGGCGCTGCTGAGTGCGCTGGACGGGGTATTGATCAACTACATCTGCATCTGTCTGGCCACCGCGCGAAAGAAGAACAGCAAGGATGCGCTGGTTGTCGGCTGGAATGTGCAGGATACCACCCGCCTTTGGCTGGAGGCGTGGATAGCCGCGCAGGAGGGCTGGCGCGTCGACGTGCTGGCGCACTCGCTGGTGCAGCTGCGCCCGGAGCTGTTCGACGGGCAGACGCTGTTGGTCTGGTGCGGCGAATCCCCTACCGCAGCGCAGAAGCAACAGCTTACCCAGTGGCAGGCGCATGGCTATCCCGTGTTCCCGCTTAAAGGCAATTAATGGTTCATTAACAGCCGTGCTTCACCGTATAATCGCTCTGTTAACATCAGGAGCACATTATGAAGGCAACCAAAGTCGCGGTTATCACCCTGTTCATTCTCATGGCCGTTAGCGGTATTGGCGGCGTGATGCTGGCAGGGTATTCGTTTATTGTCCGTGGCGGTGTCGGCTGAGGCGCTTAGCCAGCCGCTCAAAGGCACGATCCACCACAATCGCCGCCAGCGCCACCAGCAGCGCCCCCTGGATAATATAGGCCGTATTAAACCCGCTTAAGCCGATAATAATCGGCGTCCCCAGCGTGTTAGCCCCCACCGTGGAGGCAATGGCCGCCGTACCGATATTGATAATCACCGAGGTGCGGATCCCGGCCAGCATAACCGGCGCGGCGAGCGGCAACTCCACGTTGCGCAGGCGCTGCCAGCCGCTCATCCCCATCCCTTCCGCCACGCTGATGGCCGCTGCGGGCACTGACGCCAGCCCCGCCAGCGTCGCCTGCAGAATCGGCAATACTCCGTAAAGGATCAGCGCGATAATCGCGGGCTGCTGTCCAAATCCCATCACCGGCACCGCAATCGCCAGTACCGCCACCGGCGGAAAAGTCTGTCCGACCGCGGCGATGGTCTCCACCAGCGGGCGAAACTCACGCCCGGCCGGGCGGGTGACGGCGATCCCGGCTCCGGCGCCCAGCACAATCGCGATCAGGCTTGAGGCACCCACCAGCCAGAAGTGGGACAGCGTCAGGCTAACAAAGCTCTCCTGCTGATAGACCGGGCGCGGCAGCTCCGGGAACAGGGCGCTGAACAGCGGTCCGCTGTGGGGCATCCACAGGAGGAGCGCCACGAACAGGGCCACCAGCCACGGGAGCGGATCACGTAACCACGTCATGCGCCGCCTCCTGATTGAGCAGATCGCGGAACCAGAGGGTGCCGCACGGGCGATCCTCGTCGTCCACCACCGGCAGGCTTTCGCTGCCGCTGCTGACAAAGGCCGAGAGCGCATCGCGCAGGCTCATGGAGGCCCGCAGCGGGCTGACCTGACTGACGGCGATCTCCCGTCGCATCGACTCGCCCACCGTGCGCAGCGACAGCAGGCGCACGCCCAGCTCGCTGCGGCCAAAAAACTCGCGCACGAACTCATTCCCGGGCTGGGTCAGCAGCGTCAGCGGCGTCCCCTGCTGCACCACTCTGCCGTTATCCATCAATACCAGATGGTCCGCCAGCCGCAGGGCTTCGTCGATATCGTGAGTGACCAGAATAATGGTGCGGCCCAGGATGCGGTGGATGCGGGTCATCTCCAGCTGCAGGGCGCTACGGGTCACCGGATCGAGGGCGCCAAAGGGTTCATCCATCAGCAGCACCTCCGGGTTAGCGGCCAGCGCACGCGCCACCCCTACCCGCTGCTGCTGACCACCGGAGAGCTGATGCGGAAACCGCTCGCGCAGCACCGGATCCAACCCCAGCAGGGCCATCAGCTCATCCACCCGATCGTCGATTTTTTGCCGGGACCATTTTTGCAGCTGCGGCACGGTGGCGATGTTGCGCGCCACCGTCCAGTGCGGAAACAGCCCGATGGATTGAATGGCGTAGCCCATCCGGCGACGCAGCTCCAGTACCGGCAGGCTGCGGATCTCCTCTCCGGCAAAGCGGATCAGGCCGCTGTCGTGCTCCACCAGTCGGTTGATCATCTTCAGGGTGGTCGATTTGCCCGACCCCGAGGTACCAATCAGCACCGAAAAAGCCCCTTCGGCAAAGGTCAGGTTCAGATCGCTGACCGCCGGCTCCCCGGCAAAGGTTTTATTTACATCATGAAATTCAATCATTGGTCTTCCTTCCCAACAGGGCGATCCACAGGGCAAACAGCGCATCCACCACCACCGCCAGGACGATAGTCGGGATCACCCCCAGCAGGACCAGATCCAGCGCGCTGCTCAGCAGGCCCTGGAACACCAGTGCCCCGAATCCTCCCGCGCCGATTAACGCCGCAATCACCGCCATCCCCACCGTCTGTACCGCTACCACCCGCAGGCCACGCAGCAGCACCGGCAGCGCCAGCGGAAGCTGGATCTGCCAGAAACGCTGACGGGTGTTCATCCCCATCGCGTCGGCGCTCTCCAGCACCTCGGCCGGCACCTGGCTGAGCCCCGCCAGCACCCCGCGCGCCAGCGGCAGCAGGGCATAGAGCACCAGCGCGATTAGCGCCGGGGTCATGCCGGTCCCGGCAATCCCCAGCGACGACAGCCACGGCCAGGCGCGGGTCAGCCCGGCCAGAGGGGCAATCAGCAGGCCGAACAGCGCCACGGACGGCACGGTCTGAATCACGTTCAGCACCGCAAACACCGGCCCCTGCGTCGTCGGGCGGCGATAACAGAGGATCCCCAGCGGCACCCCGACCAGCAGCGCCGGCACCAGGGTTCCTGCCAGCAGGGTCAGATGCTGGGCGAGGGCAGCGTTAAAAATATCCTCGCGGTTGGCATACTCTTTCAGCAGGGAGAGAGAATGGAGTTCGCCGCTGAATAACAGCCCCAGCGGCAGGATCCAGATTTGCACCTGCAGCAGCCAGCGCCAGATCGGCTGCGGGCTGAGCCGGCGAATGGCATCACTGCAGGCCAGCAGGCAGAGCGCCAGCCATAGCCACAGGCCGCTGCCCACCGCGGTACGCGCCAGCGGGCTCTCCGCGGTGGCGAGATGCGACGCCGCCAGCCCGGCACTCCAGACCAGCCCGGCGAATAGCAGTTCGCACACCACCAGCGTCGCCACTAACGCCCATCGCCCGCGGACCAGGGTTAACCCCAGCAGCAGGCCCAGCGGTAACAGCAGCAGCGCAGGGGAAAACGACCACACCTGCCAGAGGGCACGCCCCTCTCCGGACACCAGCCGGTTAGGAGCGAAATTAACGAAAGGTAACGCGCCTGCGGCCAGGGCTATGACAGCCAGCAGCAGCAGGACGCGGTTATGACATCTTATCGGCACTGAACTATCCTGGGGCTACTTCACCAGCCCTTTCTGCTTCAGGTAATCTGCCGCCACTTTTTTGGCATCCAGCCCTTCCACTGCAATGCTGGCATTCAGCTGTTGCAGGGTTTTTTCATCCAGAGTTTCAAATACTGGCTTCAGCCAGGCATCCAGCTCCGGGTAGGCTTTCAGCACCGCTTCGCGCACCACTGGCGTAGGAGCATAGATCGGCTGAACGCCTTTCGGATCGGTCAGGGTTTGCAGACCCAGCGCCGCTACCGGACCGTCGGTACCGTAGGCCATCGCCGCATTCACGCCCGAGGTTTGCTGGGCCGCCGCTTTGATGGTCACCGCGGTATCACCGCCCGCCAGGGAGAGGAGCTGGCTTTGGTCCAGCTTGAAGTCGTAGGCTTTTTCAAAGGCTGGCAGGGCGTCCGGGCGCTCGATAAACTCCGCCGAGGCGGCAAGCTTAAAGTCGCCCTTCTCTTTCAGATAGCGGCTCAGATCGTCGAGGGAGGTGAGCTTGCCTTTCTCCGCCACGTCCTTACGCACCGCGATGGTCCAGGTATTGTTGGCCGGTGCCGGAGTGAGCCATATCAGCTTGTTCTGTTCGGCATCGAGCTTTTTGACTTTCTCATACCCGGCGCTGGCATTTTTCCATGCCGGGTCGTTTTCATCTTTGAAGAAGAAGGCCCCGTTGCCGGTGTATTCCGGGTAAATATCCAGCTCGCCGGAGGTGATAGCTCCGCGTACCACCGGGGTGGTGCCGAGCTGCACTTTATTGACGGTTTTTACGCCGTGACTCTCCAGCACCTGCAAAATGATATTGCCGAGCAGCGCGCCTTCCGTATCAATTTTTGACCCGACCTTTACCGGCTCTGCGGCCTGCAAAGGCAGGCTCAACGCCGCCAGCAGCGCCGTTGAGCCAACAATCCCCTTTAAGATAGTCATTCCACTTTCCTCATGATTTTGCCGCCTTTTTCAGAGGCTTGAGAGAAAAGCGTAGTCGAAAAGCGAGGTTTTAGCCCTGGTCCGGCAGTTTTAACGGAAGGGTAAGCACGCTGGCGGCAAAGTACAGAATGGCAATCACCCACAGCGTCCCTTCCACGCCGAGCGGGGCCACGCACAGGGTGACAATCAGCGGGCCGACAAAGTTGCTCAGGCCGGAGCCCAGATTAAGGCAGGAGATGGCCGCGCCTTTGTTATCCGGTAATAACGATGGGATCAGGGCGCTGAGCGGTCCGAACGCCCCCAGCCCGATGGCATAAAGCGCCAGCGCGCAGAACAGCGCCGTTTCGCTGTCGCCAAACAGCACCGGGGCGTAACACACCGCCAGCATCGCCAGCCCGCACAGGGTGCCGGAGAACCAGACCACGGTGTTGCGCCAGCCGATGGTGTCCCCCAGCCAGCCAAAAAAGTAGCTGGCGAAGATGTTAACCAGGTTCACCAGCCCCCAGACGGTAAGCCACTGTGCAATGCTGAAGCCGAAGCGCGGCAGGTAGACCGGCATCAGGATCACCAGCGAGAACTTGCCGATGTCGTTGATGGTTTTGACGATTACCCCCAGACGCATTTTCGGTTCGCGCACCAGCACCATGATGCCTTCAGTGAGCGCCGCGCCCATGCCGCTCCCCTGCTCCACCTGCGGGCGATCGCGATTGAGCACCAGGGCGCAAAAAGCCCCGAGCATCACAAAGACAAAGCCGCTCAGCAGGGTGGCAGTTTCGCCGACTTCAGGCAGCATCAGGCTGGAGTACCAGGGCCCGACGATGGTCATCCCCACGCCAAAGGCGATCCAGAACCAGGAGACCGCCCGGCCGAGGATCCGCGGCTCGCAGCGCTGGTTGATCCACACCAGGAAGGAGTAGGCAAACAGCGGGTAAGCCACGCCGCGCAGGGCGTGACTGGCCACCATCAGCGGGTAGTTGCCCTGCGGCAGGGCATAGCCGATAAACGGAATCGAGCCGAGAAAGTAGACCGCCGTCGCGGCCCACATCAGGCGACGCAGGCCCAATACCCCGGCACCAATTCCCGAGAACCAGGAGACGGCCGCCACGCTCAGGCCAAATACCGACGAGAGCAGGCTGATGTGGAAGGCGTCATAGCCGCGGTTTTGCAGCATCGAGGCCAGCCAGCTTTGCTCGATGGTGGCGCCGGTAATAAACAGGAAAATGCCGATAAAGCCCCAGCTCAACTCCCGGGGCAGCCCCAGCCGGGCCCAGATCCCTTGCTGTATGAATACGCTGTGTTCTGTCATCTGTGTGGTCTTAACGGACCGGGCACGGGGCCCGGTGCTGGTTGAGGATTATGCATTTTTCAATTGCGGGGAGGCGTGACGCGCCAGCATCCGTTTACGGTTGAGGTAGCCGACGCTGTTCTCGCCCCAGCAGTGCTCGTACGGCATGCCGGTCAGGCTCTCGATGACCTGACGGTTTTCGGCGCTGACGCTGGCTTTGCTGCCGCCCTGCTTCAGACGCGCCACCTCTTCGTTAAGAATGGCGTGGGTCCGGCTGTTGACGCGGAACTGGAAGGCAGACCAGATCCCCCAGATAGTAAGGATCACCGGGAGCACAATCATGATCACCATGATCATGTTGATGGCCGACTGTGGCTGGGCGGCCTGCCCGGAGACAAAACCCGACATCTGCAACGCCACGCCAACGAGGAAAATCGACATCGCCTGCGAGGCTTTACGCAGCAGGCTCATAAACCCGGCGAAGATCCCCTCCCGACGCTGGCAGGTGAGGAGCTCGTCCACGTCCGCCACGAAGGTGTAGTTGTTCCACGGAATGGCGTAGATCCCACCGCGCGCCAGACCGGCAATCGCCGCCCCGGCATACAGCAGCACCATCCCGCCGGTCTGGTGGAAGTACGCCGACACCAGCAACGCGAAAGCCACCAGCGCCATCGACGCCTGAGTGGCAAAGGCGCGGGACGGGGAATAACGCAGGGTCAGCCAGGTGGCGATCCCGACGCCGAAGAACTGCAATGCGTTGATGACGCCGAGCAGATTAGAGGCCATCACTGAGGAGGTCATCAGGGCAAAGACCACGAAGTAGGTAAAGACCGAGTTGAAAATATCCTGTGCTACCGAACCGCCGAGGTACATCCCCAGGTGCGAGCGGAAGGTTTTAATTTTCAGGGTCGAGACGAAGTCGTAGTAGATGTGGTACACACGGGTCGCCAGGGGCTCTTTCGCCTCCTCTGCGTCATGAACTTCGCTCTGCTGGATCTCCTCCAGCGAGCGCTCCCAGGTGCCGAAGTAGACAAAGAACAGCACGATCATGAACGAGACGGTAAAGATAGCCCCGGTGTAGAAGAATGAGTCTGAGGATTCGGGACCGAAGTAGGCCACCAGGCGGCCCGGCAGGAAGGCGGCGGCAAAACCGGCCAGCTGGGCAATGTACATGCGGGCGCTGGTCAGTTTAGAACGCTTTTTAAAGTCGGAGGTCATCTCTGCCGACAGGGTGTCGTAAGGGATGATGATCATGGTGTAGACGATCTCAAACAGGATATAGAACAGCAGGTACATCCAGTAGTTGAAGCCCTCCACCCACAGCAGGCTGTAGACCGACACCAGCGGGATGCTGGCCAGCAGGAAGAAGCGGCGTCGGCCAAAGCGACGGCCAAGCGCGGTCTTATGGAAGTTATCGGAAATGTAACCGATGACCGGACACATGATCACATCGACAATACGCGCCACCGCAAACAGCGAGCCGGCCTGGATCGGCGTCAGCCCGCAGAAGGTGGTTAAGAAAAACAGCAGCCAGGCGCTGACCAGCGTAAAGGCACCGGAGCCAATCACGTCCGCCAGCCCGTAACAGACATAGTTACGCAGTTTTATTTCTCGCACTTTTTTTATCATTTTTGTTCCCCTGAATTTGCCGGGTCGATACGGATGCTCTCTTCATCCCAGCCCGCGGGTAACGGCTGCGGACGGGTGATCTGGATAGCGTGCAGCTGTAATCCCTCAATCCCTGCGGCATACAGCCCGGGCAGGCCGTGCGGATAAGGCTCCACCCCGTGGGCGCGGCCGGTTTGCGGGTTGAGTCGCCAGGCATTATCCCGCCCCATCCCGGTCGGGCGTTGCGGGTTGCAGGGCGGGCGCAGGTCATAGCAGCCCTGCTCGTCGCTGGCGCTCAGGCGCTGGGCGAAGTTCAGGCCGTTGAAGGTCACGTCGTGGAGAGCGCCGGGGATATCGCTGTGCAGGTTGATGGCCCCTTCCCCGCTGCCGCTGAGATTCGAGAAGGTGATCTGGCTTATCGCCCCCGGCTGAATATCCGGGGCGCGATGGCGGACGGAGATAAAGACCGGATCGGCTTTGCCCCAGTGGCAGGGGTCCCCGTGCTGGCAGTCGAAAATAATGTTGCTGAACAGCATCTGGCTGAACTGGCCGCCATCCCGGGAGACCAGGCCGATAGCGCGGTTGGATTCGAAGATGATGCAGTTGCTGACCACCAGGTTGCGGATATCAGCGAAGGTCTCGGTCCCGACTTTGATGGCGCAGCTTTTCGAGCGGATGATGCAGTTGTTGACCGTCACGTTCTCGACCGGCTGCTGTAGTTCTGCGGCTTTGGCGGTGGTTTTCAGGCAGATGCCGTCATCGGCGGCGCTGAAATAGCTGTCGCTGAGGTGGACGTGCTGGCAGCTGTCGATATCCAGGGCATCGGTATTGGAGAGGGTGAGATCGTTATCGATAGTGATGTTGTGGATGAACACATGGTTGCAGCTGACCAGGTGCGCGGTCCACATCGGCGCGTCACACAAGGTGATATCGCGGATCCGCACCTGCTGGCACCCTTCCAGCACCAGCATCCGCGGGCGACGGGTTTTCGGCTGGCGGTAGCCCTGGGCGTCCGGGTGCGGAGCAAACCAGGCGCTGGCATTGCCGTCGATGCGGCCTGCGCCGCTCAGGGTCAGGTGATGCGCGTCGCGGGCGTAGAGCAGCGCCATCCTTGATTGCTCGGCCATGCTTTGGGTTTCGGCGGCCAGGTAGTCAACCGCGTGGGGGCTGGCCAGCAGATGCGCGCCCGCCTCCAGATGCAGGGTGAAGTTGGACGGTAACACCAGCGTGCCCGTCAGCCAGATCCCCGGCGTCACCACCAGCGTGCCACCCCCGGCCTGGTCGATGGTATCGATCAGGCTCTGCAGCGCAGTGGTAACGGAAGTCAGACCGCTGCGGTCGAGGTCGAGTTGTTCTAACGAGAGCTTCATGTTGGTACCTGTCAGCTGTTAAGTGACAGGCATTACACGCGGTTTTATCCCCCGGCTCGCGGGCCGTTTCTGCGGATTTTGAGCGAAGAGTGAAGATCATCACGCCTGAATGCGATGGTATAAAGCGCTTTTGATGGGGGTCACGTTTTGGCGCAGGAGGCAAAAATGAAATGTGGAAATCATCACAATTCATTGTCTGGAAAGGGGAATAAAGCGAGGGTTAAACGCATTTCTGGACAAAGGAAAGAAAAAGTGCGGGGCCGGTCACGTATTCAGTGACGCGGCCCCGTTTGGGTATTGCCGGGTGGCGCTATTTACAGCAGCTCGAACTCGCCCTTATTCACACGGGCAGAATCGACGCCAATAAAGACGTTGAACTTGCCCGGCTCGGCGGCGTATTTCATCTGCTGGTTCCAGAACTTAAGCGCATCCACGTCAATCGGGAAGCTGACAGTTTTGGTTTCGCCGGGTTTCAGGTGCACCTTCTCGAAGCCACGCAGCTGTTTCACCGGACGACTCATGGAGGCGGTCACATCCTGGACGTACATCTGGATCACCGTATCCCCTTCACGTTTGCCGCTGTTGGTCACCTCGACGCTGGCCGTTACCGTGCCATCCGCTTTCATCGTTGGCGCCGACATTTTCACGTCGGAAACGGTGAAGGTGGTGTAGCTCAGGCCATAGCCAAACGGATAGAGCGGGCCATTGGCTTCGTCGAAATAGCGCGAGGTGTACTTGTTCGGTTTATCCGCGTTGTAAGGACGACCGGTATTCAGGTGGCTGTAGTACACCGGGATCTGCCCGACGGAGCGCGGGAAGGACATCGGCAGTTTGCCCGACGGATTGTAATCGCCAAACAGCACGTCGGCGATAGCGTTCCCGCCCTCGGTGCCGGCGAACCAGGTTTCCAGAATCGCATCCGCCTGCTGGTTCTCGTCAACCAGCGCCAGCGGACGGCCGTTCATCAGCACCAGTACCAGCGGTTTACCGGTGGCTTTCAGCGCGGCAATCAGCGCCTTCTGGCTCTGTGGCAGAGTGATATCAGTACGGCTCGACGCTTCATGGGCCATGCCCTGCGCTTCACCCACGACGGCAACCACCACGTCGGACTGCTTCGCGGCGTTAACCGCCTCGTCGATCATCTCCTGCGCCGGGCGCGGATCGACCTTCACCGCCTCTTCATACTGGTTGAGGAAGGTGACGATGTCGTTGTCGCTGGTAACGTTGGCGCCTTTGGCGTAAATCACCTTGCCCTTGTCGCCCAGAGCGTCTTTGATGCCGGTCAGCACGGTCACGGACTGATCGGCCACGCCTGCCGCAGACCAGCTGCCCATCACGTCGCGCTTGCTGTCCGCCAGCGGGCCAACCACCGCAACGGTGCCGGATTTGGCCAGCGGCAGCGTTTCCAGACGGTTTTTCAGCAGCACCAGGCTTTCGCGCGCCACGTCGCGGGCTTCTTTGCGATGTAAACGGCTCTCGGCGTTGGTGTCCGTCGGATCGGACTCTTTCGGCCCCAGGTGGCTGTAAGGATCGTTAAACAGCCCCATGTCATACTTCACGTTCAGAACGTGGCGCGTGGCATCGTCCAGCTCCGCCATAGTGACTTTACCGCTCTTCACCAGACCCGGCAGATACTTGCTGTAGTACTCGTCGCTCATGCTCATGTTGATGCCGGACTTCAGCGCCACCCGCACCGCGTCTTCCGGGTCAGAGGCCGTGCCGTGCTTGATCAGCTCTTTGATCGCGCCGTGGTCGGAGACGGTGATGCCCTTAAAGCCCCACTGGTCGCGCAGCACATCTTTCAGTAGCCAGGCATCGGAGGTCGCAGGGGTGCCGTTCAGCGAGTTCAGGGCCACCATAACCGCGCCGCTCCCGGCATCGAGACCGGCTTTGTACGGCGGCATATAGTCGTTAAACAGGCGCTGCGGGCTCATGTCGACGGTGTTGTACTCCTTCCCGCCCTCCACTGCGCCATAGGCGGCGAAGTGCTTAACGCTGGTCATCACCGAGTAGCGATCGGCTGGGCTTTTGCCCTGCATCGCTTCAACCATGGTTTTGCCCATCGTTGCGGTTAAATAGGTATCTTCCCCGAAGCCTTCTGAGCCACGGCCCCAGCGCGGATCGCGTGAGACGTCGACCATCGGCGCCCAGGTCATGTTGAGGCCATCATCCGCCGCTTCGTAAGCCGACACGCGGCCGACGGTTTTCACCGCCTCGAGGTTAAAGGAGGAGGCCAGCCCGAGGCTGATTGGGAAGACGGTACGCTGGCCGTGAACCACGTCATAGGCGAAAAATAATGGGATTTTCAGGTGGCTGAGTTCCATCACCTGATCCTGCATTTTGCGGATATCCTGACGGGTGACGGTGTTGAAAATTGCCCCCACCTGCCCGTTTTTAATCATCTCGCGGATGGCTTCTTTCGGGTTATCCGGGCCGACGCTAATCAGACGCAGCTGGCCGATTTTCTCATCGACCGACATCTTTGTGAGCAGATCGGTGACAAAAGCGTCGCGGGCTTCCGGCGTCAGCGGATGATTGCCAAACAGGTCATCAGCCAGCGCGGGTTGCAGCGCCAGACTCACAGCTACCCCTACAGAACAAAGCCATTTCATCTCGTTTACTCTCTCATCAATAACCGCCGGATAGTCGCGGCCAGACCGTACGAAAAGCGCAGTGTGCCATAAACCCTGTGAACCTTGCAGGGTTTATTCTCTGATTTTTCTGGTGAATACTGGTTCGCTTAAACATTAATCGCGCTATGATTTTGGACACGCATTTGAATAACCACAAGGGGTGGACGATGTCTTCTGATAACACCAGCTTCATTAACGAACTGTCACGTCTGGTAGGCCAGGCGCACCTGCTGACCGATGCCGCGAAAACGGCCCGCTACCGCAAGGGCTTTCGCTCCGGACAAGGCGACGCGCTGGCGGTGGTCTTCCCTGGCACCCTGCTGGAGCTGTGGCGGGTGCTCAGCGCCTGCGTGGCGGCAGACAAAATCATTCTGATGCAGGCGGCCAATACTGGCCTGACCGAAGGCTCCACGCCGAACGGCAACGATTACGACCGCGACATTGTAATTATCAGCACCCTGCGCCTCGACAAGCTGCATCTGCTGGATAAGGGCGAGCAGGTGCTGGCCTATCCGGGCACCACGCTCTACTCCCTGGAGAAGGCGCTGAAACCACTGGGCCGCGAGCCGCACTCGGTGATCGGCTCGTCCTGTATCGGCGCCTCGGTGATCGGCGGGATCTGCAACAACTCCGGCGGCTCGCTGGTGCAGCGCGGCCCGGCTTATACCGAAATGTCCCTGTTTGCGCGTATTGATGAACAGGGCAAACTGACCCTGGTGAACCACCTGGGTATCGATCTGGGCGTCACGCCGGAGCAGATCCTCAGCAAGCTGGATGACGATCGCGTCAAGGACAGCGATGTACTGCACGACGGCCGCCATGCTCACGATCATGACTACATCTCCCGGGTACGCGAGATCGACGCCGACACCCCGGCGCGCTATAACGCCGACCCGGATCGTCTGTTTGAATCTTCCGGCTGTGCCGGCAAGCTGGCCGTCTTTGCCGTGCGCCTCGACACCTTCCCGGCCGAGAAACGGCAGCAGGTGTTTTACATCGGCACCAACCAGCCTGAGGTGCTGACCACCATTCGTCGCCACATCCTCGGGGAGTTCACCCACCTGCCGGTGGCCGGTGAGTATATGCACCGGGATATCTACGACATTGCCGAACGCTACGGCAAAGATACCTTCCTGATGATCGACAAGCTCGGCACCGACAAGATGCCCTTCTTCTTCACCATGAAGGGGCGCACCGATGCGATGCTGGAGAAGGTATCGCTGTTTAAGCCGCACTTTACCGACCGCTTTATGCAAAAGCTGGGCAATGCCTTCCCGGCGCACCTGCCGCCGCGGATGAAAAGCTGGCGGGATAAGTACGAACATCATCTGTTGCTGAAAATGTCGGGCGACGGCATTGCCGAAGCGCAGACCTGGCTGGCGGAATTCTTTAAAAGCGCCGAGGGCGACTTCTTCGCCTGCACCCCTGAGGAGGGCAGCAAGGCCTTTTTACACCGCTTTGCCGCCGCCGGGGCCGCGATCCGCTATCAGGCGGTACACGCCGACGAGGTGGAAGACATTCTGGCGCTGGATATCGCCCTGCGCCGCAACGATACCGAGTGGTTCGAGCAACTGCCGCCGGAGATCGATAGCCAGCTGGTGCATAAGCTCTATTACGGCCACTTTATGTGTTATGTCTTCCATCAGGATTACATCGTCAAAAAAGGGGTGGATGCCCACGCCCTGAAGGCGCAGATGCTGGCGTTGTTGAAGGCGCGCGGCGCGCAGTACCCGGCGGAACACAATGTGGGTCACATTTACGAAGCTCCGGCCGCATTAAAGCAGTTTTATCGCGAAAATGACCCGACAAACAGCATGAACCCGGGCATTGGTAAAACCACCAAGCATAAAAACTGGAAAGAGCAGCCTGAAACAGCGGGGCATGGTGCGCAAGCCACTGATCAAACCAGTTAGCCAGGGTGGGCCCGCTATTAAGCCCATACAAATCGTACTAGAGTAGCCACGGGTCGCCAGGGAAACGTTTCTCTGGCTTTTTTGCGAGGAGCGGACACCTATGTCGGCTATTGAAATTTTTTCCGAAACTGACGTTCAGATTCGCGATGCAGAGGCGGAGGACGCGCATGCCATTGCCGCCATTTACGCCTGGCACGTCCTTAACGGGCGCGCCTCCTTTGAAGAGGTTCCCCCTGGCGTAGACGAGATGCGCCAGCGTATTAGCGCGGTGACCAGTCAGGGTTTGCCGTGGCTGGTGGCGCTCTATCGGGGGATTGTGGTGGGCTTCAGTTACGCCACCCTCTATCGCCCGCGCCCCGGGTACCGTTACACCATTGAAGATTCGGTTTACGTCGAGGCCAGCACGCCCGGACGCGGCTTTGGCAGCGCACTGCTGAGTGCCCTGATTGCCCGTAGCGAAGAGGGGCCGTGGCGGCAGATGATCGCCATCGTCGGGGATGGGCCAAACAATGCCGGTTCGTTACGCCTGCATAAAAAACATGGATTCGAAGTGGCGGGACAGCTCAGAAGCGTGGGCTACAAGAAAGGGGACTGGCGCGATACGCTGATTATGCAGCGCCCCCTCAATGACGGTGACTGGACGCTGCCGGAATAGTGTTTTATCGCCGGGTGGCGCTGCGCTTACCCGGCCTACACACCCCGTAGGCCCGTGCAAGCGAAGCGCCGCCGGGCATTTACAAACAACTCAATCGTTTTGCGCTGTCGCCATCTGGGCGGCTTTTTGCTTTTTATAGCTCAGCGCCGCGGCCGGTACCGGCTGCACCTTCCCGGTTTCAATCCAGGTCCGCAGACGGCTTGCATCGGCAAAGTGGGTATATTTGCCGAAGGCATCCATCACCACCAGCGCCACCGGCTTGCCATTAAAGACCGTACGCATCACCAGACAGTGGCCCGCGGCGTTGGTAAAGCCGGTTTTGGTCAGCTGAATATTCCAGTTATCGCGGTAAACCAGATGGTTGGTGTTACGAAATGGCAGGGTATAGGCCGGATTCGAGAAGGTCGCCATCTCTTCACGGGTGGTGCTGAGCTGGCCGAGCAGCGGATACTGCTTAGTGGCAATCAGCAATCTCGTCAGATCCTGCGCCGTCGAGACGTTATGAATCGACAGGCCGGTTGGCTCCACAAAGCGCGTCTGAACCATCCCCAATGCCTTCGCTTTCGCGTTCATCGCGCGGATAAAGGCGTTATAGCCGCCCGGATAGTGATGCGCCAGGCTTGCCGCAGCGCGGTTTTCCGAGGACATCAGCGCCAGCAGCAGCATGTTTTTGCGGCTGATTTCACTCTTCAGGCGCACCCGGGAGTAGATCCCTTTCATCTCCGGCGTCTGGCTGATATCGACCCGCAGTTTTTCATCCAGCGGCAGTCGGGCATCAAGCACCACCATCGCGGTCATTAATTTGGTAATCGAGGCGATCGGGCGCACCAGATTCGGGTGGCTGGAGTAGATCACTTTGTTGGTATTCAGATCGACGATCATGGCGCTACCGGAGGCAATCTCCGGCTGGGCCGCAGTAGCCACAGCGGCAGGTTTGGCGATCGCCGGGGTCGCCACTGGCACAGCCAGCAACAGTGCAAGACTCAGTAAAGAAACGCGGAATTTCAGCATGGTGAGATTTCTGATAATTATTCATGCACGTAATAACGTACACCGCCCGGGTGATGGCGCGAACGCGGGCTGGCTAAGGCATCATAGCCGTCCGGATGCCTTGCTGCCAGTAGTTAATCGTGAACAGATGCTGCATTGCTGGCAATTACGCCAGCAATGCAGTGACCTCAGAAGAGACGATATCCATAACCCCAAAGAATAACCGTCAGCGCCAGCAGCACCTCAAGTAACAGCACGCCGATGGCGAGAGTAGAGCCGGAGAAGCTACGGCCCTCTTCTTTGTTGATCTTCAGGAAGGTAGGAATACCGATATAGAGCAGATACCCGGTATAAAACAGCGCCAGGGTTCCTACCAGCGCGCATAGCCAGACGATCGGATAGAGCGCCACAATCCCGCTCAGAAACAGCGGTGTTGCCACATACCCGGCAAACACCATGCAGTGCGTCAGCGAAGGCCGCTGCGGATATTTGCGCGCCATCCAGTAAATCACCCGCCCCATCGCCGCCACCCCGGCCAGCATCAGCGCATAAAACACCACGGCCAGCGCCAGGCCGGTGGTCCACGACAGTTTGACGATATTGCCGTCATCAAAATCCCAGCCTATTTGCGTGGTACCAATAAACGCGCATATCACCGGCACGGCGGCCATCAGCAACACATGGTGGGTATAGTGATGGCTGACCGTTTCGTTTTCGCCTCTGATCACGTGCATTTCACGATCGGGATGGGAAAAGAGTCCCCAGACATGGTTCATAACGCCCCCTTGTTGTCGGCCCGCTAGCTATTACTCAAGTATAATGCAGGCCTGAGATTATTTTTTGTACAGTATAAAAATGCCGCTAATGGCGTGGGGTTCTGATATGTTAACCCCTGTTAAACAGGGTTTTACAGGAAGGAGTCTCTGATGCCGGAATTCGTTTTTTTCAAAAAGGGAAACAAAACTACTGCACTTGAGAAGTCCGATGTGCAGGGAGCCGCGCTGTTCATCAATCAGGGGTATGAAAAGCAGTTCGAGGAGATTATTGCCCCGGACGGCCAGCACGCGCTGGCCCGATTGGCCGATATTAAAAAAGAAGAAGAGATCGCCCCTTTTGCCTGGGCGACAGGTGCTGCCTTTTTTGGGGTTATCTTCGCCATTATGATGGTCGTGGGATACCTGTTCGGCAACTAACGTATCCTGCGCTACGCTTAACCCATGGATATCAATACTCTCATTGCACAGTATGGCTATGCCGCGTTGGTTGTTGGCAGCATAGCGGAAGGCGAAACCATCACCCTATTGGGGGGCGTGGCGGCGCATCAGGGACTGCTACGTTTCCCCCTGGTAGTGGCCGCCGTGGCGCTCGGCGGGATGATCGGCGATCAGTTGCTCTACCTGGTTGGGGTGCGGTTTGGTCCGGCAATCCTGCGACGTTTTTCCCGCCATCAGAAGAAAATCGACCGCGCCCAACAGCTGATTCAGCGTCACCCCTACCTGTTCGTCATCGGCACCCGCTTTATGTACGGCTTTCGCATCATCGGCCCGCTACTGATCGGCGCCAGCCGTCTGCCGCCAAAAATTTTCCTGCCGCTCAACATTGTCGGGGCCATCATCTGGGCGCTGATCTTCACTACCTTAGGGTACGTCGGGGGTGAAGTGCTGGAGCCATGGCTGCACTCGCTAAACCAGCACCTGCGCCACTGGATCTGGCTGATCCTGGTGGTGGTGCTGGTTCTCGCGGTACGCTGGTGGCTAAAACGCCGGGATCGCCACTGATTTACTCCGCCGGTTTAAACTGCGGATTGCCCAGCATAAAGCCGCCATCGACGATAAAGGATTGTCCGGTGGCGTAGCTGGCGTCGGTGTCACACAGCCAGGCCACCAGGCTGGCGATCTCTTTGGTATGCCCCGGTCTTGCGAGCGGAATGTTCGGCATCGAGCCCGGCTCCACTTCACTGTCGTCCATGTCGTTCATCGGCGTGGCGATGGCCCCCGGCGCGACGGCGTTAACCAGAATATTGTGATGCACCAGCTCCATCGCCATCGACTTGGTGAGGCCGCCGAGGGCATGTTTTGCCGAGGTGTAGGCGCTGGCATCCGGCAGCGGGGTATGTTCATGCACCGAGGTGATATTGACGATCCGCCCGCCCTCACCCTGCTTTACCATCTGCCGGGCGGCGATCTGCGAGCAGAGAAACGCCCCATCCACGTCGACGCTAAAAATGGATCGCCACTGCTCATACTCCATCTCCAGAAACGACGCTTTGACCATCGTCCCGGCGTTGTTGACCAGCACGTCGATACGTCCGAAGCGCTCAATCAGGGTCTCGATCGCCTTCGCCCCGTCCGGTAGCTGGCTGAGATCCAGATGAATGGCCTCGGCCCGCTGTCCGCGCGCCTCGATCTCACGACAGGTTTTCATCGCCCCCTCTTCATCCGAGTGCCAGGTGACGCCAATATCAAACCCACGCTCCGCCAGCATCAGCGCCGTGGTTTTACCAATCCCTGAATCCGATGCCGTCACAATAGCCACACGATTGTTTGAACCCATACTCACCTCCAGAAAGAAGACAAAGAGATAAGTATAGTTACTTCTCATTTTCTACCCGTGCTGATAGCCGCCGCCCAGCGCGGAGGTCAGCTGCAGGGTGGCATCGATGTACTGCCCCTGCAGCGTGAGCGCGGCCAGGTGTTCCTGCAGAGCCGGTATTCGCGCTTCGCTGACGCGCGTTCCGGCGATAATTCCCGCCTTATAACGCGCCTGTGCCAGGGCCACCACGCGCGCGGCATCCGCCTCAACGCGCTGCTGGTGCTGATTTTTTTCCATTAACGTTTCGACCTCGCTGGCGGTACGGGTCACCTGATTCACCGCCTCCACCACCGCTTTGTTGTAGTTGGCGATCGACAGATTGCTTTGGGCCTGGGCGATATCGAGGTTGGCATTCAGGCGTCCGCTGTCAAAAATCGGCAGGGTCAGACCGGCGGTGACGCCCATCTGCTGCGCCGAGGAGCGGAACAGGTCGCTTAAGTGCAGCGCATCCTGCTGCAGAAACGCCATCAGGTTCACATCGGGATAAAACGCGGCTTTCGCGGCATCCACCTCATGCAGGGAGGCTTCAATATACCAGTGGGCTTCCTGCAGATCGGGGCGGCGGGCCAGCAGCTGGTAGCCCAGCGAGACCGGCAGCGTGGTCGCGACGGTGGGTAAGGCGTGCGGGGCGAGGGTTACCGACGGGGTGTTGGTCAGGGCTTCAAGGCGTGCCTCGATGGCTTTCAGGTTGCCGTTCACCTCAGCCAGCCGCTCATCGGTTTTACCGGCATTGATGTCGATTTCAACCCCTTCCACGGACGAGGTGATGCCATGCTGATACAGCTCCCGGTCGGTACTGATAATATTCCCCTGCTCCTGCCTGATGGCGGTTAAGACATGCCCGACCGCAGCCTGGGTCTGCCACTCCCAGTAGAGGCGCGCCACGCTGCTGGCAAGCAGCTGCCGGGTCTGCTCCAGCTCCGCCTGTTGCGCGTTAACTTTCCCGATGCGGGCCTCCACCTGAGCCCGGTCTTTGCCCCATAAATCCAGATCCCAGCCAGCGGTAACGCCAAAGTTGCCGTTGGTGTACCACGGGCCGGTGGTGCCGGCCGCCGGATCGGTGATCGCAAAGGGCCCCATCAGCCCTTCGGCGGACATTTTTTGCCGCTCGGCATCGGCAGAGAAATCCACCTCCGGGCCTTCAGCAGCCATCGCCATTTTGGCCTGCGCTTCGGCAAGAGCAATGCGCTGACGGGCAATCTGCATATCCGGCGCGTCGGCCTGGGCCTTTACGATCAGGGCCGTCAGCTGCGGATCGTGCAAATCCTCCCACCACGCATTTTTGGGCCATTGCCCGGCCGCCAGCCCGGTCTCTATTTTCATGACGGGGATCTGTTGATGAAGCGAGGCCGCCGTATCATGGTGAGGGGCACAGGCAACCAGGAAAAGGGAGAGAGGCAGGCAGAAACAGTAAAAACGTGAAGGTTTCATCAGGTTATTCACATAAAAAAGAAGGCTGCAAAATACGCCCGCTGCGCTTCATTTTTTTAGGAATCGGTGGCAATCCACACTTTGTCATACCTTTACACAGATAGAAAAGGCGCCCGGCGGGCGCCCTTGTGGCATTAGTCTTTCAGCGACGCGCCTTTGGTGGCAATCACCTCCTGATACCAGTAAAAACTCTTCTTACGGCTGCGCGCCAGGGTGCCTGCCCCGCTGTCGTCGCGATCGACGTAGATAAAACCGTAGCGTTTCGAGAGCTCTGCTTTGGAGGCGCTCACCAGATCGATTGGCCCCCAGCTGGTGTAGCCCATCACCTCCACGCCGTCGTCAATCGCCTCGCGCACCTGCACCAGATGGTCGTTGAGGTAGCTGATGCGGTAATCATCCTGCACCACGCCGTCGGCGTCCGGCTTGTCCTTCGCCCCCAGACCGTTCTCGACGATAAACAGCGGCTTCTGATAGCGATCCCAGAGCACGTTCAGGAGGGTGCGCAGGCCCACCGGGTCGATCTGCCAGCCCCACTCTGAACTGGCCAGATGCGGGTTCGGCACCATATTCAGGATGTTGGCCCGCGCCTGCTGGTTCAGCTCTTCGTCGGTGGTGACGCAGCCGGTCATGTAGTAGCTGAAGGAGATGAAGTCGATGGTCGATTTCAGCGCCTCGCGATCCGCCTCGGTGATATCCAGCTGAATGCCATTATCAAGGAAGTAGCGCAGCATGTAGCCCGGGTAGGCCCCGCGGCACTGCACATCGCCGAAGAACTGCCAGGCGCGGTTCTCCTGCAGGGCTTCCAGCACATCGTCCGGCTTGCAGGTCAGGGGATAGACCAGGCCGCCCAGCAGCATGTTGCCGATTTTCGCGTCCGGGATGATCTCGTGGCAGGCTTTTACCGCCAGAGCGCTGGCCACCAGCTGATGGTGGATCGCCTGATAGACCTCCGCCTTGCTGCTGGTTTCCGGCAGGCCGACGCCGGTCATCGGCGCATGCAGAGACATGTTGATCTCGTTAAAGGTGAGCCACAGCTTGACCTTGTGCTGGTAGCGGGTGAAGACGGTGCGGGCGTAGCGCTCGAAGAAACCGATCACCTGACGGCTGCCCCAGCCGCCGTACTGCTTCACCAGGCCCCACGGCATCTCGTAGTGCGAGAGGGTCACCAGCGGCGTAATGTTATGCGCCGCCAGCTCGTCAAACAGCCTGTCATAGAAGGCCAGCCCGGCCTCGTTCGGCTGCTGCTCATCGCCATTCGGGAAGATCCGCGTCCAGGCTATGGAGACGCGCAGACAGCTGAAACCCATCTCGGCGAACAGTTTGATATCCTCCGGGTAGCGATGATAGAAATCGATCGCCACATCCTTGATGCCGCTGTCGCCCGCCACCCGCTCTACTACCGGGCCAAACACCCCCTGCGGCTGGACGTCAGAGGTGGATAATCCTTTACCATCGTCCAGGTAAGCGCCTTCTACCTGATTCGCGGCAACCGCGCCGCCCCATAAGAAATCATCCGGGAAAGTTTTCATTACGTTCTCCTGTTATTGATGGCTGACGCAAAGCAACGGTGCGCCGGCCTGAACGGCGGTCGCCGCCACGGTCGCGACATCACGGTAGTCGTCACTATTGCTGATAATAATCGGGGTCGCCAGATCGTATCCGGCATCGAGAATGGCCTGACGGTCGAACTCCAGCAGCAGATCGCCCGGCTGTACTTTGTCACCCACCTTGACGTGGGTGGTGAACGGCTTGCCGTCGAGCTTCACGGTGTCGATCCCGACATGGATCAGCACTTCGATGCCGCTGTCGCTCAGCAGGCCGATGGCATGTTTAGTGGCAAATATTGAGGCCACTTCCCCGGCAAAGGGGGCAATCACTTTGTTATCGGCAGGAATAATCGCCGCCCCCTGCCCCAGCAGGCCGCTGGCAAAGGTGGCGTCCGGCACCTGGTCCAGCGCCAGCACCGTGCCGCGCATCGGGGAGAGGACCGTCTCTTCATCGGCGTTAACCACCGCCGGGGAAGAGTCCGGGGCCGGGCTGGCAGGCATGCCGGCGATCAGGGTCAGGGCGCAGCTCAGCACCAGCGCCACCACCATTCCCGCAATCCCGCCCCACAGCGTGGCGTCCACCCCGGTTGGGGGGATCATCTGCGCGATGGTGAAGATATTGCCGAAGCCAAAGGAGTAAACGTGAGTATCGAAGAAACCGACAATCGCGCCGCCCACCGCTCCGGCCACGCAGCCGAAGATAAAGGGACGACGCAGGGGCAGGTTCACGCCATACACCGCCGGTTCAGTGATACCGAAAATCCCGGCCGTGACCGAGGAGCCCGCCAGCATTTTCAGCCTGGTATCCCGGGTACGCAGGAACACGCCGAGCGCGGCCCCCACCTGGCCCATCACCGCCGGTAACAGCATCGGCAGCATCGAGTCATGGCCCAGCACCGCGAGGTTATTGATCATCAGTGGTACCAGCCCCCAGTGCAGGCCGAAGATGACGCACACCTGCCACACCGCGCCCATCGCGGCACCCGCCAGCCACGGGGCAAGCACGTAGATCCACTGATAGCTGTTGGCCAGCATCTGGCTGAGCCAGGTCGCCACCGGGCCAATCACCAGAAAGGTCAGCGGTACCGTAACGCCGAGGCAGATCAGCGGGGTGAAGAAATTTTTCATCGCCGACGGCAGGCGTTTATTGCCCTGCTTCTCGAGCCAGCAGCTGACCCAGGCGGCAAGGATGATCGGAATGACCGACGTGCTGTAGTTAAACCAGATCACCGGAATGCCGAGAAAGGCATTGGCCGCCGCGCCCGCCTGCTGGCTGGCCTCGAAGGCCTGAATCATGGTCGGGTGCACCAGCGCCCCGCCAATCACCATGGTGATAAACGGGCTGCCGCCAAACTTTTTCCCGGCGGTATAGCCGAGCACCAGCGGGAAGAAGAAGAACAGCGCGTCACTGGTGGCAAACCAGATTTTGTAGGTGCCGCTGTCGGTAGTCAGCCAGCCGCACACCACCGCCAGCGCCAGCAACCCCTTCAGGATCCCCGAGGCGGCAAGGACGCCGATAAAAGGGGTAAAAATGCCGGAGACAATATCGATAAGCTGGCCGCCAGGGCTGGTTTTTTCGCCCTGTTCCTCGATGACAGGTGCCGCGTCGTCAGCCAGCCCCGCCTCCTGGCACACCGCCTGCCAGACGTCGTGAACGTGGTTGCCAATCACCACCTGAAACTGGCCGCCGCTTTCGACCACCATGATCACGCCAGGATGTTTCTTGAGCCCTTCACTATCCGCTTTGTGTTTGTCTTTCAGTTTGAAACGCAGCCGGGTCGCGCAATGAACCAGGCTGACGATGTTCTCTTTGCCGCCAATGTGGCCGAGAATATCCTTCGCCAGTGCTTGATATTCCATCTCTGTTTCCTTCTTCACTGCCCGCTGGCAGGGTTTGACTGAGTCTAAAAACAAAAAAACCCGAGAACGACGCCCTTTCGGGAGCCGCGCTCAGGTTTTGCCTGCGTAGTGCAGTAACAATCCAGGTTGGGGACTTAGCGCCCCTCTTTTCTCACGCGCTCAATATGAATGGTGAGAAACATAATTTCTTCGGTGGTCAGCTCGCGCTGATAACTCTTTTGCAGATGCCGGGCGATCTTCTCGGCGCACACCCACGCTTTCGCGTAGTTATCTTTTACCGCCGAGTGCAGCGAGGCATCGTCATCCGCGACCACGGTGCGGGTCAGCATCCGCTGGGCGAAAAACTTCAGATGGGTGACGAAGCGCTGATAACTTAGCGACTCCTCGTCATACTCCAGCTGTAAGCTGTATTTCACCAGCTGCAGGATCTCCTGCATCACCCGGGTGACGTGCATCACCTCCGGCATCTCGCTGTGGAGCTGGGCGGTGACCAGATGCAGGGCGATAAACCCGGCTTCATCTTCACCCAACTCCACGCCCAGCCGTTTCGCGATGATGGCCCGGGCCTGCTGGCCCAGCTCAAACTCGCGCGGGTAGAGCCGCTTGATGTCCCACAGCAGCACGTTTTTGATCGCCAGCCCCTTCTTCTGCCGCTCAATCGCAAAGTAGCAGTGGTCGGTTAAGGTGATGTACAAACTCTCCTGCAGCTTGCCCAGCCGCTGCGCCGCCAGCCCGATAATGCGGTCGCAGGTGGTCATCACTTCCAGCGGGATCTGGCTGAGTAACTCCCCCAGCCGCTGCACCAGCTCATCGCTTTGCAGGGCAAACACTTTCTCGATGTTCTCTTTCGGGACCGCGTCGCCAGGGTGCTTTTGAAAGGCCAGCCCACGGCCCATCACCACCTGTTCGCGCCCCTGCTCATCCAGAACAACCACCACATTGTTATTCAGTATTTTGGCGATTTTCATTCCATGCCCCAGAAACAAAAAAACCTGACCTCCGGCAGATGCCAGAAAATCAGGTTTTGCCTGCCGCAGCAGTAACAATCCAGTTAACGCACTTTACCAGTTTCGCGCTTCGCCTCAATGCGCCCCGCTGAAAAACGTGACGCAGATCGACGTTGGCTTATTTTGACTGAATCACCCGGGCGATCTCTGCCGAAGATTGCAGGGCGCGGATCTCCTGAAACAGGTCCAGCGCGTCGTCGTACTCTTTACGCAGATAGCTCAGCCACTGCTTGATGCGCGCCACGTGGTACAGGCCAGTGTCGCCCTGCTTTTCGAGGCGGGTATATTTCTTCAGCAGAGTCACCACCTCCGGCCACGGCATTCGCGGCTCGTTGTATTTGATCACCCGGCTGAGGTTAGGCACGTTGAGCGCCCCGCGCCCGATCATCACTGAATCGCAGCCGGTTTCCGCCATACAGGCCAGGGCGCTTTCGCGATCCCAGATTTCGCCGTTAGCCACCACCGGAATGGTCAGACGCCTGCGGATCTCGCCGATGGCCTGCCAGTTAATGCGTTCGGCTTTGTAGCCATCCTCTTTGGTGCGGCCGTGAACCACCAGCTCGCTGGCACCCGCCTGCTGCACCGCATCGGCAATTTCAAACTGCCTTTCGCCGCTGTCCCAGCCCAGACGGACCTTCACCGTGACCGGCAGATGGGAGGGCACTGCCTCGCGCATCGCTTTCGCGCCGCGGTAGATTAGCTCGGGATCTTTAAGCAGCGTGGCCCCGCCGCCGCTGCCGTTGACCATTTTCGATGGACAGCCGCAGTTCAGATCCACGCCCCAGGAGCCCAGCTCAACGGCGCGGGCGGCATTTTCCGCCAGCCACTCGGGATATTGCCCCAGCAGCTGTATTCGCACCAGAGTACCGGAAGGGGTGCGGCTCTGGTGATGCAGCTCCGGGCAGAGTCTGTAAAACGATTTTACCGGCAACAACATATCCACCACCCGCAGGAACTCGGTGATGCAATGATCATAATCGTTAACGTCGGTCAGCAGCTCACGCACCAGCGAATCGAGCACGCCTTCCATCGGTGCCAGTAATACACGCATATCAGTACCCGTCAAAAAAGAGGCGCTATAGTAGCCGCTCCCGCCAAAGGTGGGAAGCGTCAGGACAGAGATGCGTGTGGGTTGCGGCTTTAATCGGGAATGGACTCTTCGGGACGCAGGGTCAGCACCTCAAACCCATCTGCTGTCACGGCGATGGTATGTTCCCACTGGGCAGATAGCTTTTTGTCACGGGTCACCACCGTCCAGCCATCTTTCTTCGTTTTGATCCGGCTGCCGCCCTGGTTGATCATCGGTTCGATGGTAAAGACCATCCCCTCCTGTAATACAGGGCCTTCGCCAGGTTTGCCGTAGTGCAGGATCTGCGGCTCTTCATGCATCTCCTTGCCAATGCCGTGGCCGCAATATTCCCGCACCACGCTGTAGCCCTGGCTTTCAACGTATGACTGAATGGCGTGGCCGATATCGCCCAGTGTGGCACCCGGTTTGACGGCCTTGATCCCCTTCCACATCCCTTCGTAGGTCGCTTTCACCAGCCGGCGGGCCAGAGGCGAAACGTCACCAATGAGATACATTTTACTGGAGTCGGCGATCATGCCCGCGTTTTCGAGGGTGATGTCGACGTTGACGATAGCCCCGGATTTAAGGTGTTCCGACTCTTTAGGGATCCCGTGGCAGACCACGTCGTTGACCGAGGTGTTCAGCACGTAGGGGTAATCATATTGCCCTTTGCTGGCCGGACGGGACTTAAGCTGATCGACGATAAAGGCCTCGGCGCGATTGTTGATCTCCATAGTGGATACGCCAGGCTTAATAAAGTCGTCCAGCATGGTGAACACCGAGGCCAGCAGTTCACCCGCGTGGCGCTGGCGAGCCAGCTCGTCGGCGGTTTTAATGAGAATTGATGGCATTGTTTACCTCCAGTAAAGGGTAAGGGCCGGATTTGAGCATCATTATCTTTATCTGTTGATCGTATCTTGTCAGCGCCGCGTTGTCTCCTGCGGTTTGGGGAAATGCCCAACGTTCCAGAAAGTAATGTCTGGTATGCTCAAAAGTCATGATGTGATCCGTAGCACGTTTCCGGTTTTAATTGTATGATGAATGCGTTCCATTAAGGACTTTCACCATGAAGAAATCATTGATAGTTGTCTGGCAATACCTGCGCGCCTTCATCCTGATTTATGCCTGCCTCTATGCGGGTATCTTTCTCGCCTCCCTGCTGCCCATTACCATTCCCGGCAGCATTATTGGCATGCTGATCCTGTTTGTGCTGCTCGCGCTGCAAATCCTCCCGGCAAAATGGGTCAAGCCCGGCTGCTCGGTATTAATCCGCTATATGGCGCTGCTGTTCGTGCCGATTGGCGTGGGGGTGATGCAGTATTACGACCTGCTGAGTGCGCAGTTTGGCCCGATATTTGTCTCCTGCACCATAAGTACGCTGGTGGCATTTTTAGTGGTGAGCTGGAGCACGCATCTGGTGCACGGGGAACGTAACGTGGTTGGACAGAAAGGACAGAACAAATGATGGCCAATATCTGGTGGTCGCTGCCGCTTACCGTGGCGGTATTCTTCGCCGCCCGCAAGCTGGCGGTGCGCCTGAAGTTCCCCCTGCTTAACCCCCTGCTGGTGGCGATGGTGGTGATTATTCCGTTCCTGCTGCTGACCGGCATTCCTTATGCGAAATATTTCCAGGGCAGCAAGGTCCTCAACGATCTGCTCCAGCCTGCGGTGGTGGCGCTGGCGTTTCCGCTGTATGAACAGCTGCACCAGATCCGCGCCCGCTGGAAGTCGATCATTACCATCTGCCTGGTGGGTAGCGTGGTGGCGATGATCACCGGTACGTCGGTGGCATTGCTGATGGGGGCGACGCCGGAAATCGCGGCCTCTATTCTACCTAAATCCGTGACCACGCCGATCGCAATGGCGGTGGGTGGCAGTCTCGGCGGTATCCCGGCGATCAGCGCCGTGTGCGTTATTTATGTCGGTATTCTCGGGGCGGTATTAGGGCATACGCTGCTGAATGCGATGCGCATTCGCACTAAGTCAGCCCGTGGTCTGGCGATGGGCACCGCCTCGCACGCCCTCGGCACCGCCCGCTGTGCGGAGCTGGATTATCAGGAAGGGGCATTCAGCTCCCTGGCGCTGGTGATCTGCGGGATCATGACCTCCCTTATCGCGCCGTTCCTGTTCCCGATTATTCTGGCGGTCATGGGCTAAAATTTGCGACGCGTCGCGCATTTTTCATTTGAGTTTCATAAGTTGCACAAATAATGAGATCTGAGTCACATATAAAGCCGCATCGGCTCCGTACACTACCGATCCATTAACCTTTAAGAGGCAACGTCATGCATCCACGTTTTCAATCAGCTTTCGCTCAGCTTGCAGAGAATTTGCAGTCAGCCCTGGCCCCGGTTCTGGCGGATGCACACTTCCCCGCCCTGCTGACGGCTGAACAGGTCACCGCCCTGAAAGGTGCTACCGATCTGGATGATGACGCGCTGGCCTTTGCACTTCTGCCCCTGGCGGCGGCCTGCGCCCGTGCGGACCTCTCTCATTTCAACGTCGGCGCCATTGCGCGCGGCGTGAGCGGCACCTGGTACTTCGGCGGCAATATGGAGTTTATCGGGGCCACCATGCAGCAGACCGTGCATGCAGAACAGAGCGCCATCAGCCACGCCTGGCTGCGCGGGGAACACTCCCTGCAGGCCATTACCGTGAACTACACGCCGTGCGGCCACTGTCGTCAGTTTATGAACGAGCTCAACAGCGGTTTGCAGCTGCGCATCAACCTCCCGGGCCGCGCCCCGCATACCCTGGAAGATTATCTGCCGGACGCCTTCGGACCTAAGGATCTGGAGATTAAATCCCTGCTGATGGATGAGCAGGATCATGGTTATGCCGTCAGCGGTGACGCGCTGGCCCAGGCGGCAATTCTCGCTGCTAACAAGTCACACGCACCGTACAGTAACTCCCCGAGCGGCGTGGCGCTAGAGTGTCGCGATGGCCGACTCTTCACCGGCAGCTATGCCGAGAACGCCGCCTTTAACCCGACGCTGCCCCCGCTGCAGGGCGCCCTGAACCTGCTCAGCCTCAACGGTTACGACTACCCGGACATCCAGCGCGCCATTCTGGCGGAAAAAGCCGACGCACCGCTGATCCAGTGGGATGCCACTGCCGCCACGCTGCGCGCCCTGGGTTGCACCAGCATCGACCGCGTTCTGCTGGCGTAAGTCCTTGATGCGGGCAGCAATGCCCGCACAATTGATGAAAATCCCTCCAATTAAACCGCCGTTTCTTGCGCTTACCAGACGGGTAAAGTAGCCTGAGTGAAATTTCACCTTTGGTAAGAGTCATCTGTATGTTAAAGCGCGTGTTTTACAGCCTGGTTGCCCTGATCGCCATTGTGCTGCTGACTGCGCTGGGCCTCGACCGCTGGATGAGCTGGAAAACGGCCCCCTATATCTTTGATGACCTTCAGGACCTGCCCTACCGTCAGGTCGGCGTAGTGCTCGGCACCGCCAAGTATTACCGCACCGGGGTGATCAACCAGTATTACCGTTACCGCATTCAGGGAGCACTCAACGCCTACAACAGCGGGAAGGTCAACTACCTGTTGCTGAGCGGCGATAACGCGCTGCAGAGCTACAATGAGCCGGTCACCATGCGTAAGGATCTGATTGCCGCAGGCGTTGACCCGGCGGATATCGTGCTCGATTACGCGGGTTTCAGAACCCTCGATTCGATTGTGCGCACCCGCAAGGTGTTTGATACCAACGATTTCATCATCATCACTCAGCGCTTCCACTGCGAGCGCGCGCTGTTTATCGCCCTGCATATGGGCATTCAGGCGCAGTGTTATGCCGTCCCGTCACCGAAAGACATGCTCACCGTGCGGGTGCGCGAGTTTGGCGCTCGCCTCGGGGCACTGGCCGATCTCTATGTCTTCAAACGTGAGCCACGCTTCTTAGGCCCGCTGGTGCCAATCCCGGCGATGCTCGAAGTGCCGGAAGATGCCCAGGGCTATCCGGCGGTCACGCCAGAGCAACTGCTGGAGATGCAGAAGAAGAAAGCCACCCCCTGAGTTTAATGCGTCCTGTAGCACACATTAAAACCTTCCATGCCCATCCGTGAGTAATATAAGTTACATTAACTGGCAAATTGCTGGTTAATGCGTAATATTTTACTCATGTGGCAAGGAGGAGACGATAATGGAGTCATTAACAATACAGGCGTGGTTGTACAGCGAATGGCAAGACATTGCGATCGTCACTTTCCCTTATAGCGATAATGACGACTGGCGAACCACGGAGGTCAATTATCTCTCTGATTACGCTATCGATTTTCTTGACTACGACGATCATCATGCCGTCTCACTGAATTATCCTGTCTCCCTCTACTTTGATGATCGGGGTAAACCAGGCTGGCTGAGATTCCTGGATGACATCATTCCAGGCGGCGCGAGTCGTCGTTACTGGATAAACTATCTCGACATTAACGATCTGCCCATCGGCCAGCAAAATTTTATCCTGCTGAAATATGGCACGATGTCTCCTGTTGGTAACCTACGTATTAAAGAATCCGTTCCCGATTATCATCCGCGCGCGGAAGCGCACTATTTTACGGTAGAAGATGTTATTAACCGCGCCGCCGATTTTCTCGATTATGCTCAGGAGAGAGGCGCTGCAGCCGGTGGGGCAACAGGTGCCGGCGGGGAGGCGCCAAAATTATTGTTGCGTTGCAGCAAGGAACAAAAGATCTGGATCGATACCTGGCAAAATAACCCTGGTAACCAGGACAGTTATTATCTGGTTAAGTACCCTCGGGGTGCGCGAAACGAAATCGACTGCAATATATTGAGAGCTGAATTTCATTATTATCATGAGCTGACAGCCATGGGGTTCAGTACTATCCCCACCGAAGGGATGAGGCTACTGGAAGGTCGTAGCTACCCTTCCTTATGGCTGCCCCGTTTTGATATCGCAAGAAATGCGCAAGGGGAGTTAATCAAGTTAGGGATGGAATCTGTCTATTCCCTGTTACAAAAGGGCCCGGGGGTTACTCTCGATCATGAAACAACGCTTCGCACATTAATCGACAAAATCACACGCAGTAATATGTGTTGCGAGCAGGGATATAATTTCAATATTCCTGACTTTGTTGTCGAATGGGTTCGCCGAGACCTGTTGAATATTTTGTTTGGCAACAGTGACAATCACGGTCGTAATACCGCTTTTATCAGAACGGAAAATAAAATTTATCTGGCCCCCATATACGATTTTGCCCCAATGAAAGCAGATCCGGAAGGGATACCACGCTCAACAAAGTGGTCATCACCCTATGAATCAGGCGGTGAGTACGATTTCAACGGTATCGCTCAGGCGCTGTCTGATTTAGTTCCCGCTCCCCAACTGTTAGCTGCATTACGGGAAACATCAGCGCAGCTTGCTGGGCTTAAAGCACGCTTACAAGACCGTGGTGTGCCCGGGCAGATTCTTGAGATGCCCGCTACTGGTTTCAACTTTATTGCCGATAAACTGACGCGCTGGAAATTGTTATGAAATCTTCTGATAAGAAACAGTCAGACCTGAGTGCCACGCTGGCAAATCTACGCAGCCGTAATCAGCGTCTCCCCTCCTCTCCGCTCCCCATAGCGGACGAAGCGCTTATTACAGGATCAGGCCGTCAGCGATTCTCACCCAATAAACCCAGAGTCAATACGCTGGACCGTAAACCGGTGATGCATGCCATTATCCGGGACCTGTTACTGGGGAATATCACGCAAGGCCAGGCATTGAAGCGACTCAGGATCGAAGTTTTAGGGCTGCGTCAGGATGATTATGCTCGTCTGGTGAAGGTGGCACGTAAGACGTTATCAGAAGTGGAAAATGATAAAGGCAATTTTTCTGCGGAGATGATTAATAAAGTCTTTAAACCGTTCGGGCTGGAAACCGGACTGGTCCCCACCTCAAAATCACTTATCGTGTCGCTGTTAGCAAATGAACCCCAGCAACCATAAAAAAACCCGCATTACGCGGGTTTTTTATTATCACCAATCTTACTTCTTACGTGCGTACTTCAGGGAGTCCAGCGCAACGGCGAAGATAATGATCGCGCCTTTAATAATGTACTGCCAGTACGGGTTCACGCCGATATAGGTCAGGCCGTAGTTGATAACGGTGAAGATGATCACACCGGTTACCACGCCCAGCACAGTACCCACACCGCCGCTGAAGGAGACGCCACCCACCACGCAGGCCGCAATCGCATCCAGCTCATACATAAAGCCGAGGTTGTTTGTGGCAGAGCCGATACGGCCCGCTTCCAGCAAACCACCGAACGCGTAGAACACGCCGGAGAGGGCATAGATAACCAGCAGGTTCAGCGCCACGTTAACACCGGAGACTTTCGCCGCTTCCGGGTTGCCGCCGATAGCGAAGATGTTTTTACCGAAGCGGGTTTTGTTCCACAGCACCCAGACAAAGGCCACTGCAATCAGGGCGTAGAAGGTGATGTAAGAGAGGCGGAAGCTGCCCAGCGCGATAAAGCCCTGCGCAAAGGTAGAGAAGCCGCTGTCGAAACCGGAAATCGGCGAGGCACCCACGAAGTCGTAGTACAGGGAGTTGATACCGTAAACGATGATCATCGTACCCAGGGTGGTGATGAACGGCGTTACGTTCAGGTAAGCGATAATGATGCCGTTAATCAGACCGATGATCGCACCGATAGCGCAGACAATCAGGACTACCACGATAATCGGCATGGTCGCCATCTCCGGGAACACCTTGTTGGCGTTTTCCATCGACTGCAGAAGCGTTGCCGCGACAACCGCCGCCAGACCAACCTGACGACCGGCTGACAGGTCAGTACCCTGGGTGACGATCAGACCCGCTACGCCCAGGGCGATAATAATACGCACCGAAGACTGGGTCAGAATGTTACTTAAGTTCAGGAGACTTAAGAATGTCGGATCCTGGAAAATAATAATGGCCAGCAAGACTAAAAGAACAACGTAAATACCGCCTTCTTTCAGATAAGTAAGAAAACTTTTCTTATTTAACGCACTCATGAGGAGCCCCTAATCTTAAAGGTGCAAAGACGCAAGACGCAAAATTTCGTTTTGCGTTGTCGTTTTGGTTTCAACAATTCCGGCAACGAGACCATTGCTCATGACCAGAATACGATCTGTGATCCCTAACAATTCCGGCATTTCGGACGAAATAATAATGATCCCTTTATCTTTCTTGGCTAATTCAGCAATCAGCTGATAAATTTCAAACTTTGCACCCACGTCGATACCACGGGTGGGTTCATCCAGCATCAAAATTTCAGGCTGGGTTAATAACCAGCGTCCGATAATTACCTTCTGCTGATTACCACCGGAGAGCGAGCCAATTTGCGTGCGGTGACCTGGGGTTTTCACGCGCATCGAGTCAATTACCCATTGGGTATCGCTCTTCATGCGGGAATTATCCAACAGACCGATTTTATTTTTGTAATTCTGAATATTAGAAATTAACGAGTTAAAGTTAATATCCAGATAGGCGTAAATACCGGTTGAGCGGCGCTCTTCCGTCACCAGCGCAAAACCGTGGTTAATGGCTTCGTTGGCGTTATGATTATTGATCTTTTTCCCGTGCAGAGTGATGGTCCCGCCGGATTTCTCGCGAATACCAAACAGGGTCTCCACGATATCGGTACGCTTGGCCCCCACCAGACCAGCAATCCCGAGGATCTCCCCTTTATGCAGGTCGAAGGAGATATCGCGAATGGAAGGCTGACGCAGCGACGTGAGGTTGCGTACTTCCAGAATCACTTCACCCGGCTTGTTCTCTTTCGTCGGGAAACGCTGGTTCAGGGAGCGACCCACCATCATGGCGATGATCTTGTCCATGTCCAGCCCTTCCAGCGGCTGAGTGGCAATCCACTGACCGTCGCGCAGCACCGTGATCTCATCACACAGCTGGAAGATCTCTTCCATTTTGTGCGAGATATAAACGATGCCGCAGCCACGATCCTTCAGCTTACGGATAATGGTGAACAGGTGGTTCACCTCTTTCTCCGTTAATGAAGAGGTCGGCTCATCCATAATCACGATTTTGGCGTTATAGGAGAACGCCTTGGCGATTTCGATCATCTGCATCTGTGAAACCGATAACGTACCCACGCGCGCACGCGGATCGATATCAATATCCAGTTCATCAAAAATGGCTTTCGTATCGCGATACATTTTGTCCTGATCGACAAATACGCCTTTGGTCGGATAACGACCCAACCACATATTGTCCATCACCGAACGCTGAAGTACCAGGTTAAGTTCCTGGTGAACCATCGAAATACCGTTTTCCAGTGCCTCTTTGGCAGAATGGAAATCGATCTCTTTCCCCTGAAAAACAATGCTGCCAGAATCTTTTTGATAGATCCCAAATAAGCATTTCAATAATGTTGATTTACCCGCACCGTTTTCACCCATTAAAGCGTGAATGGAGTGAGGCCGTACTTTTAAATTAACATTATCCAGTGCTTTAACCCCGGGAAAAGACTTGTTGATATTGCTCATTTCCAACAAGAATTCACCGGACGACTGAGTCGTTGTGCTGACCATAATTATACCTTCTCGGCCTCGCGTCGCGTGATAAAAGGGCGCAGAAACTGCGCCCAGTGGAATACTAAAACTTATTTACTGGTGAACTGCGCCAGGTTTTCTTTATCTACGCCAACGTACGGTACGCGAACAACTTTGTTTTCGATTTTCCAGTTGGTACCGTCAGCAGCGCCTTTGCCGTCTGCCAGGTTTTTCGCCAGATCGAAGGTAGCTTTCGCCTGGTTGTTAGCATCGTTCAGCACGGTACCGGCCATTGCGCCAGATTTAACCAGCGCCATTGCTTCAGGCAGGGCATCCACGCCAAATACCGGCACAGAAGATTTGTTGTGAGCTTTCAGCGCTTCTACAGCACCCATTGCCATCGCATCGTTGTTGGCGATAACCACTTCGATTTTGTCAGCGTTCGGGCCGGACAGCCAGGCGTCCATCTTGTCTTTCGCCATCGCGGTATCCCACATGGCGGTATCTAACGCCAGCTGCTGGGTTTTCAGACCCTTGTCGTTCAGCTCTTTGATCACGTAAGTGGTACGGGCTTCAGCATCCGGGTGGCCCGGCTCGCCTTTCAGCAGAACGAACTGAACCTGACCGTCTTTGTTCAGATCCCAGTTCGGGTTAGCAGCCCAGTGTTTAGCAATCAGGTCGCCCTGAATGATGCCGGATTCTTTGGAGTCGGTGCCCACGTAGAAGGCTTTGTCATAGCTATCCAGCGCTTTACGGGAAGGTTCTTTGTTGAAGAACACGATTGGCACATTCTGGCCACGTGCTTTCTCAATAACGGTGCCCGCAGCAGCCGGGTCAACCAGGTTGATTGCCAGGGCTTTTACGCCTTTAGCCAGCAGGACGTCAATCTGGTCGTTCTGTTTGGACTGGTCATTCTGAGAGTCATTCATCAGCAGCTGAACGTCTGGCGCCCCTTTGCCCTCTTTCTCGATGGCTTTACGCACAACAGACATAAAGTTGTCGTCGTATTTATAGATAGTCACACCAATACGGCTATCTGCGGCGTGCGCGGTCGCACCAAAAAGCATGCTTGCCATAACAGCAGACAGAGTCAACACCTTCTTATTCATGATATCTCCGGTTTTTTTTATGCAGGGTAGTTCGTGTGAATAACGATCGGCGGCGGCATGTTAAAGAAACGTTACTGCCCGCCGAAGTCCACTTATAAAATTTCTATCTTCCTTGGTCGGTAACGCTCCAGAATGCGTTTTTTTGGATGTTTAACGTGCCGTGGCTATAGTAAAAACGATTACTCACCGTTACATAGCGTTTCAGTCACTAAAACGCTGACATCATAGACAGCGCATTGTTAACTTACTGTGAATTTACTCACAAATTGAAAACGGTTACATCACGACGAATTATTAGTTAGTGATCGGCACCACAATTTGCCGAATGGCAACCGAATGGCGACGCACTAAAGTCGGCATGAAACAGTGGGTTGCGTTGATATCGAGCTTGCCAGCGGCCCCCTGTAACGCCAGCTCCGTGGCCAGCCGCGCCATAGAGGCGATGGGGTAGCGCACCGTTGTCAACTGCGGGTCCGTGTAACGGGCAATGGGAATATCATCGAAACCAATCAGTGACAAATGCTGTGGCACCGCAATGCCGTTATCTTTCAGCGCGGTTAGCGCCCCTGCGGCCATGCTGTCATTGTAGGCAAAGACCGCGGTCAGCTGCAGATTGCGCCCGAGCAGCTCCACCATGGCTGCCTCCCCGCCCTGCATGTCCGGCGAGCCGGTGCCGATCCAGCTGTCCGGGGCGGTAATACCCTGCTCCAGCAACGCTTTTTGCCAGCCTTCACGACGCATTTCGTCATCTTCAATGCGGTGGTTTGACGCAAGATAGCCGATGCGCTGATGGCCATTATTCACCAGCATCCGCGTCGCCATCATCGCTCCGCTGACGTTATCAAGGCAGACGCAGCGGTGGGCATAGCCCGGCACGATGCGGTTGACCAGCACCATGCCGGGGATCTGCTCCATCAGGGCAGACAGCTCCTCATCGCTTAAGGCTTTTGAGTGAACGATCAGGGCGTTACAGCGCTGACGGATCAACACCTCAATGGCGTTACGCTCTTTTTCCGCCTCGTGGTAGCTGTTGCCGATCAGCACATTTTTCTGGTGCTCCTGAGCAACCATGTCTACGGCTTTCACCAGGGCACCAAAGAAGGCGTCAGACACATCCATCACCACCACGCCGATGGTATCGCTGACCTGGGTTGCCAGTGCCTGAGCATTCGCATTAGGCCGGTAGCCCAGCGCCGTGACGGCTTTCATCACGCACTCACGCGTCTCCGGACTGACCAGCGCGCTGTTATTAAGAACCCGGGAAACGGTGGCGACAGAAACGCCCGCCTGACGCGCGACGTCACGAATGGTGATCATATTCACCACCCTTATTTAGATTGCAGCAACTCACAGACACCCCCTGTGTTTAGCAAGGTGACTATTCTGGCAGCGAGAAAGGGAGGACTACGTGAAGAAGCTCACAAGGATGAAAACGGTTACATCCGTTTTGTTAATGATTGTGATCCAGATCGTTATCCGGATGTATTACTTAATGAAACACCTGCAGCACGTGCGGTTAATTGCCGCCATAGCCATTCCAGCGGCCCCTGACGGAAATAACGCAGCCAGAAAACAGAGAAAAGGATATTTACCAGCCATATTGGCAGGACGAAACCCATTAGCTGCAGGCGATCAAACTGCATAAACAGGCCGAGGTGATAGAACAAGGTGGTGCAGATCAGCGTCTGTAAAAGGTAGTTGCTGAGCGCCATGCGTCCGACGCAGGCCACCGCGATCACCAGACGGTAACGGCAGAGCTGCGGCCAGAAGCCATAGATGAGTGCGGCATAGCCTATCGTCTGCAACGGCGCGCTCAGTTCACGCGGTGCCTGTAATAAAAATGCGCACCAGCGGTAATCCCAGTGCAGATACCACTGGGCGATCACCGCCGGAAGATTAATCGCCAGCCCGGCCAGCACCAGCCAGATCCCGGTTCGCCGGTAATGACGCAGGCTAAACTCGCCTTTCAGCCAGCCGGTACGCATCAGCGCGGCGCCGATCAGCATCATCCCTGCCAGCTGCCAGCCGTACTGCGCCCCGAGCGCCAGCAGGCTGTTGCCAATCATATCGGCCCGGTTGCTGATGGCCTCCATTCCGCCGCCCAGCTTCCAGTACTGCTCGTACTGCAGGTTGGCCGCATCCGGCACCCAGGAACGGTTGGTGGAGCCGCCAGAGATCACCCCCAGCAGCAGCAGGATAGCCACGCCGATAAGGAACAGCACCACGCCGGTATTGAAGAGATTTTTGATATCGTGCGCATCGCGGATGATGCGCCAGCAGATCAGCCCCACCAGCCCGTAGGCCAGCAGAATGTCGCCGTCCCAGAACAGCAGGCCATGAATAAATCCGAGCAGTACCAGCAGCGAAAGCCGGGCCTGGATCCAGCGTTTACCGCGCTTCAGCAGCAGCTGAAGGCCGGCCCCGAACAGCAAGGCAAACAGAGTGAGGAATTTGACCTGGGCGAAGAGATCCAGCACTGCCCATGTCCAGGCGTCGCTGAGGGTAATATCGCCATACCAGGCGGGATTGAGATAAGCGGCTTTCGGCAGACCGAAGCCGCTGATATTGAGCAGCAGAATACCCAGAATAGCGACGCCACGAACGAAATCCAGCGTGACATTTCTTTCCATCTATTCTGCCCTGATGATCAGTCGTGGTGACGCACGGCGCGCAGGAACTCCTGACGGGTGTTCTGGCTGGATTTAAACAGGCCGCCCAGCGAGGTGGTCGTGGTAGCGCTGGTCGCATCGCGAATACCGCGCGCTTTCACGCAGTAATGCACCGCGTCAATGGAAACCGCCACGTTGTTAGTGCCAAGCAGCGTCTGCAGCGCGATCAGGATCTGCTGGGTTAAACGCTCCTGCACCTGCGGACGCTGGGCAAAGAACTGCACGATGCGGTTAATTTTCGACAGACCAATGACTGCATCTTTCGGAATATAGGCCACGGTCGCTTTGCCGTCGATGGTCACAAAGTGGTGTTCACAGGTGCTGGTCAGGGTGATATCACGCACCGTTACCATCTCATCCACCTTCATTTTGTTTTCAATGACGGTGATTTTTGGGAAATTGGCGTAATCCAGGCCGGAGAAAATCTCATCGACATACATTTTGGCGATGCGACGCGGGGTCTCCATCAGACTGTCATCGCTCAAATCGAGATTCAGCAGCTGCATGATTTCGGTCATATGGCCTGAAATAAGACGTTTACGTGTTTCGTTGTCCAGATCCTGAACCGGTGGACGCAACGGGGTTTCAAGGCCGTGCGCAACCAGTGCTTCGTGGACGAGAGCTGCTTCTTTACTCATTGATGACATTCTTTTCTCCTGCAGGTGTGGCGCGCTTCTGCCCTACATGGGGCAAAATGTGCAGTCATTGTGCGCGAGGCGGCGAGCATAATCCAGTATTCACCGCGATAATTATTGCAATTGCCGTTACCTTTCAACCTGACGCTGCCAGACCAGCCCGCCCGCCACGAAAAGGGCGATACCCGCAAGGCCCAGAGCGGGCTCCAGCTGGTGGGTGAGCCAGCTCGACAACGCCGAGGTCATCGGGCCAATCAGCTGCCCGATGGCATAGCCAGTGGTGAGTAATCCGGCCATGTAACGCGTATGATTCGGTGCCAGTTCACGCCCGTAAAGCAGCGAGAGCTGTACCGCACATAAAAATCCGCCGCCCACCAGCAATGCACCGGTCACCAGACCGGCCATCCCCGGCAACAGCCAGGCAGCAATCACCCCCACCGCCTGCAGCCAGAGCACCAGCGCCAGTCTGCGATTCGTGGTGGAGAGATGGCGCAGAGCGATACTCAGGGCAATGCCCAGCACCGAAGCCACGCCGAAAACCGGCCAGACAAACTGGGCAAACGCGCTGCCAGGAAAGCGCAGCGCCGCCATCTGCGACAGAAAGGTCGCCGGGAGAATATAGCCAAACCCGGCCAGACTGTAGCTCCAGACCAGACGACGCAGATCCCGGGTCAGCGCCAGCGGCTCCGGCGTGGTACCCGGGCGGTGCAGCTGTCCGGCACGCGGCAGATAGCGAGCCACCACGGCGATCAGCACCAGTGCCAGCACGCCGTAGATTTGCCATGCCGCGCTGGCCGACAACCCCTGGGCCTGGATCCACACCGCCAGCAGACCGCTTATCGTGATGCCTGCCCCCGGCCCGGCGAAGACCGCGGCACTGAGGCCTGGCTTACCGAAATGGGCCAGCCGATCGTTGGTCCAGGCGGCGATCAGTACCATCGACCAGCCACTCATGCAGCCAATGACAAACCGCAGCAGCCCGTGGACCACAGCGTTATCGGCGACGGCCGAGAGCAGGGTCAGCGCCACCGCGCCAACAATCCCCAGCCACAGACGGCCTTCGACAAACCGGTGCGCGCGCATGGCATCCCATGCCCCCACCAGATAGCCGAGGTAGTTCATGGCCGCCACCAGCCCGGCGCTGGTCAGGGTCAGTTGCCCTGCCGCAATCATCAGCGGCACCTGGGGTGTAAAGGCGAAACGCCCTATTCCCATCGCCACCACCAGAACCACAAAACCGCTGAGCGCGATACGCAGCGCCATGACCACTCCAGATGTTAAAGTTTCGTAAATTCATGATGCAGGATATGTCGTTAATGCGGAAGTGAAAGTTACTCACTCGTTATTGAATTATCTGTATTATGACCTTCATCTCTTTATACAACCTTCCTGAAGGAGCCCTGCATGGAACTGCTCGAAGAGCACCACTGTTTTGAAGGTCGACAGCAGCGCTGGCGTCATGACTCGGCAGTGCTGAACTGCGCCATGACGTTCAGCATTTTTCTGCCACCAACTAACGGTGCCGCAAAACCGCCGGTGCTGTACTGGCTCTCCGGCCTGACCTGCAACGATGAGAACTTCACTACCAAAGCGGGCGCCCAGCGCGTGGCAGCGGAACTGGGGATCGCTCTGGTGATGCCGGATACCAGCCCGCGCGGTGACTACGTGGCAGACGATGCCGGTTACGACCTTGGCAAAGGTGCCGGGTTCTACCTCAACGCCACTCAGGCACCCTGGGCGAATCATTACCGGATGTACGATTACCTGCGCGATGAGCTGCCGGCGCTGATCCAGGCGGAGTTTGCGGTATCCGATCGCTGTGCCATCAGCGGCCACTCAATGGGCGGCCACGGTGCGCTGGTGATGGCGCTGAAAAACCCGGGTAAATATGTCAGCGTGTCGGCCTTTGCACCGATCGTGAATCCGGCTCAGGTGCCGTGGGGGCAAAAAGCGTTCAGCCATTATCTGGGTGAGGATGCAGCGACCTGGCAGGAATGGGACAGCTGCGCGCTGATGCTGGCCAGCCTGCCGGAACAGGCGATCCCGACGCTTATCGATCAGGGTGATGCCGATCAGTTCCTGGCGAGCCAGTTACAACCGGCGGTACTGGCGGAAGCCGCGCGCCAGAAGGCCTGGCCGCTGACGTTACGCATCCAGACCGGCTATGATCACAGCTACTACTTTATTGCGTCGTTTATTGAAGATCATCTGCGCTTCCATGCGCAGCAGTTGTTGAAGTAAGTGCGGCCTGATGCCCGGTGGCGCTTCGCTTACCGGGCCTACAAGTGCCCTATGTAGGCCGGGCAAGCGCAGCGCCGCCCGGCGATCCCACCATCAGAACTGGTAATCCACCGCCATAAAGTAACGGCGTCCTTCTTCGGTGTAGCTGTAGTCGTCGCGGCTCAGATCTTTATCCAGCAGGTTCATGACCCCCGCACGCAGCTTGACGTTTTTGGTTGCCTGCAATGCGCCACCGGTATTCCACACCACGTAGCCGCCCGGCGTTGCATCCCCATCGGTAACGGTGCGTTTCTCACCGGTGTAATTGCCCTGCACGTAGAAGGACCACGCCTGCGTTGCCTGCCAGTCAAGGGTGCCGTTCGCGGTATGGAAAGGCATGTCGGAGAGCGGCTTGTTGTCGCCGTTGCTGATATCACGCCCGTCGTTGTAGGTGTAATTCAGCGTCATGCGCCAGTCTTCGGCAATCGGGAATTTCACCTCCGTCTCCAGGCCGCGGATACGCGCCTTGTTGACGTTGTAGTAACGGAACACCGGTTCGCCGTCGGCGTTCAGGCCGACGTAGTTCGGATAGCCCTGCGCCTGATTAACGTTCGCGGTACGCAGAATGCTGATGCGATCATCAACGTCGTTCTGGAAAGCGGTAATGCTACCCTGCACGCCCTCTAACCAGCCCTCTTCCCCGTTATAGTAGAGACCCAACTCGATGCTTTCGCTGGTTTCCGGCTTCAGATCCGGGCTACCGACAATTTCACAGGCACCGCGGCAGGAGCCGGTGGTCCAGTCCGGGCTCAGTTGCAGCAGGGATGGCGCTTTGAATGCCGTCGCCCAGCCGCCTTTTACCGTCAGGGTGTCGGTGGCGTTGTAGACCAGATAAGCACGCGGGCTCCAGTGGTCGCCGTAGGTTTCGTGATCGTCCATACGCACGCCGGTGGTCAGCGCCAGCGGCTCGAAGATCCGCCATTCATCTTCCAGGAACAGCGCATACTGGCTGGCAGAGGTGTTACTGCTGCTACCGCCGGTGATGTTAACCGGATCTTTCAGCTTGTCATGACGCCATTCCCCACCAAAGGTCAGGAGCTGGTTAATCTCTCCCAGCGGCAGAACGTATTTGCCGTCAATAGAGTTGCTTTCGGAAGTGATTGGGTTGCTGTTGCTCGGGTTCTTGTTATCCACCTTCTCGCCGTAGAATTTCAGCTCGCTGTTGCCCAGGCCCCAGCGGCCGTTGTGGCTCAGGGAGTAGTTCTGGCGCTCAAGGCGGTTCTGATCCAGCGAGTCGGAATCGCGGTCCTGACGGTCAAAGCCGTAGCCGGCGGTGAAATCGTGGTTCTCGTTCGGGGTCCAGGCAAATTCCACGTTGGCATCACGGCTGGTGAAGCCCTCGATACGCGGGGTTTCCCCGGTGGCGCTGGTTGTTGAATCCTGAGGATCGTCTTTATCGCGTTTTGACAGGCTACCAAAGGCTTTCAGCCCGAGGACGCCATCCACCAGCGGACCGCTGGTATAGAACTGGCCACCGTAGGTGTCACCGCGATCGCGATGCTCCTGAATGGTGGTGTCGGCGGTGAGGGTGCCGGTCCATTTCTGGCCGATCTTTTTGGTGATGATGTTGACCACACCGCCCAGGGCATCGGAGCCATAGAGGGAGGACATCGGCCCGCGCACCACTTCGATACGCTCGATAGCATCAACCGGAACCCAGTTAAGGTCGAAGTCGTTATGGCGGAAAACGGCGTTGCGCGAGTTGACGCGTTTCCCGTCAACCAGGATCAGCGTATAGCTGCTGTCCAGACCGCGAATACTGACACCCTTACGGTTGTCCCCTTCGTCAGTTAATTGCACGCCCGGAACGTCCCGTAACACATCTTTCAGGTTCTGCACTGGCTTACGCTGCAGATCCTGCTGGGTAATGACGCTGATACTGGCCGGGGCATCCTTCAGGTTTTGCTCGTTGGCCGAAGCGGTCACCACCATCGTGTCGCCAGATTCCGCCGCAACAACCGGCAGGGTCAGGGACAGAGCAGACGCACACAGCCCTCCCCGAACGAAGGGATTCAACCTAAACATTTACTATCTCCATGAGGTAAACACAGCAAAATCAAATATGTACTGCTCACAACTGCTTTTTATTAATTCGATAATGATAAGGCAAACGATAACTATTATCAATTCAATTGTTAAAAGTTATGTCAAGATGGCATACTGTGGAGATAAAAAAACCCGCTCGGATGAGCGGGTTAAAGAGAGGCGTTGCGTTTATTTTTTGAAGCTATTCGGGAATTCCATTTCGCTATAGCTGACAAACTTCGATCCCTTCGTCAGCTTGTAGCCAAACCAGATGATCAGGAACAGCGGGATACCAATATAGGTCGCTGCCACGCCGCCCCAGTCGATGGTGTCAGCCAGGAAGGCTTCGTAGTTCTGACCGAGGGTAATGATCAGACAGAGCACAAAGGCGAAGATCGGACCCAGCGGGAAGAACCCGGAACGGTACGGCAGATTATTAATGTCATAACCCTGCTTCACGTAGCCGCGACGGAAACGGTAGTGGCTGATGGCGATACCCAGCCAGGCGATAAAGCCCGTCATCCCGGAGGTGTTCAGCAGCCACAGGTAGACCGTCTGGTTGCCGAACATCGAGGTCAGGAAGCACAGGCAGGCAATCACGGTAGTGGCATACAGCGCGTTACGCGGCACGCCGCCCCGGGACAACTTCGCGAAGATACGCGGCGCTTTGCCGTCGCAGGCCAGGGAGTAAAGCATACGGGTAGAGGCGTACATCCCGGAGTTACCCGCCGACAGTACCGCCGTCAGGATCACCGCATTCATCACCGCCGCCGCTGAGAGCAGACCGGCATGCTGGAACACCAGGGTGAACGGGCTGACGCTGATGTCTTTTACATCGTTACGCAGCAGGCTCGGATCGGTATACGGAATGATCAGGCTGATAATCAGGATAGCGAACACATAGAACAGCAGGATACGCCAGAAGACCTGCCGCACCGCGCGCGGAATGTTCTTCTCCGGGTTTTCGGATTCACCGGCGGCAATACCGATAAGCTCCGTACCCTGGAAGGAGAAGCCGACGATCATCGCCACGCCAATCATTGCCGAGAAGCCCCCGGCAAACGGCGCATCGCCAATCCCCCAGTTGCTCCAGCCCGCAGGTTCGGTGCCTTTGAAGATGCCAACAATCATCGCCACACCTACGATGATAAAGATGATTACCGTGGCGACTTTGATCAGCGAGAACCAGTATTCCGCTTCGCCAAAACCGCGCACGGAGATGTAGTTCAGCAGGAAGATCACCCCGAGGAAGAGCGCACTCCAGATCCAGCCCGGCGTATCCGGGAACCACCATGTCATCACCAGCTGCGATGCCACCAGATCCACGGCGATGGTGACCGCCCAGTTGTACCAGTAGTTCCAGCCCAGCGCGAAGCCGAAGCCTTCTTCCACGTATTTCTGACCGTAGGTAGAGAAAGAACCGGATACCGGCATGTACGCCGCCAGTTCACCCAGGCTGGTCATCAGGAAGTAGACCATCAAACCGATCAGGATATAGGAAAAGAGCGCGCCGCCCGGGCCCGCTGCAGAAATGGTCGCACCAGAGGCGACAAAAAGACCTGTACCAATAGAACCGCCAATGGCAATCATCGTCAGGTGACGCGCCTTGAGTTCGCGACGTAGCGCGGGCGCTTCTGTGGTTTTAGTTTCGGAAACCATATGAAAATGCTGTCCATTCAAAAAATGAGGCGCGATTGTAGCAGACGATCGCCAGCTCTTCCGGCACAAATGCCCGGTTATAAGAGAGCTTCATGACCGGACCAGGATTATAAGTAAAGCAGAGAATAGTATTGGTGCGCGGAATAGATCCCGGCGGACAAAACGCCGCCGGGCGGGATTACATTTCGCAGTAACGCAGAAAACGCTGCAGGGAGTTAGAGAGGTGCTTCTGGCGGTGATGGATGCGCCACAGGGTGCGCACCAGCTTGTTCGGCAGCGGAACGGGGATCTCCACCAGCGTGCCGCTCTCCAGCTGTTCGGCAATCACCCGGCGGGACAGGCAGCTGATGCCGAGACCGTGGCGTACCGCATGTTTGATGGCTTCCGAATTGCCCAGCTCCATGCCCATATGGAACTGTGGCAGGTGCGATAGCAGCAGATAATCGACGATCTCCCGCGTGCCTGACCCCTGCTCGCGCAAAATCCACGGTGCCTGCGCCAGCCGCTCCAGGGTTACCTCCTGCTGTAATAAAGAAGAGGCCGGCGAGGCGAAGACCACCAGCTCATCCTCCAGCCAGGGATCAGCAATGATGTCGGCGTTGTGGCACGGCCCTTCGATAAGGCCGATATCCACCCGAAAATCGATCACCGCGTTGATCACGTCCTGGCTGTTGCCAACGCTCATTTCCAGCGGCAAACCCGGGAAATCGCGGCGATAGCGGGCAATCACCTCCGGCAGGATGTAGTTGCCGATGGTGCTGCTGGCATAGACGCGGATGGCGCCGTTGTCTTCACGAAACAGCTGTTCGATCTCGACGGTCTGCTCCAGCAACGCCAGCGCGCGGGGATAGAGCAGGCGCCCGTGCTCGTTCACCACCAGCCGCTTCCCTACCCTGTCAAAGAGCTGAACCCCCAGCTGACCTTCCAGATCGGTCAGCGCGGCGCTGACCGCAGACTGGGACAGAGCCAGCATCTGGGAAGCCTGGGTAGTCGACCCGCTTTTCAGCACTTCGGCAAAGACCTCAAGCTGGCGTAATGTAATGTGCATAGTTGCCATCCGGAACGGTAAGCACCCTGCTTACCACTTATAGAGATTAATTATAAATATATAATCAATTTTATTTTTAAACCAGCGCGCCGTAACCTTTAGCCAGAGAAAAGGAGAAGGCTATGACAACACTCACCCTACAGCATCATCATTCAGTCCGGCGCTACATTCCTGGCCTGGCGCTGAGCGCGCTGGTCACCGGAGTGGCCTTATGGGGCGGCAGTATTCCGGCGGTGGCCGGGGCGGGATTCAGTGCCCTGACGCTGGCCATCCTGCTGGGTATGGTCGTCGGGAATACGGTCTATCCGCACATTTACAAACCCTGTGATAGCGGCGTGATCTTCGCCAAACAGCACCTGCTGCGCCTCGGGATCATCCTGTACGGTTTTCGCCTGACCTTCGCGCAGATTGCTGACGTTGGCGTCAGCGGGATCGCCATCGACGTGTTAACCCTGACCAGCACCTTCCTGCTGGCCTGCTTTATCGGCCAGAAGGTGTTCGGGCTCGACAAACAGACCAGCTGGTTGATTGGCGCCGGGAGCAGCATTTGTGGCGCCGCGGCGGTGCTGGCGACCGAGCCGGTGGTGAAGGCCGAGGCCAGCAAGGTGACGGTTGCCGTGGCGACGGTGGTGATCTTCGGTACCCTGGCGATCTTCCTCTATCCGGCGATGTATCCGCTGATGGCGCACTGGTTTAGCCCGGAAACCTACGGGATTTATATCGGCTCGACGATGCATGAGGTGGCCCAGGTGGTAGCAGCGGGTCACGCCATCAGCCCGGAAGCAGAGAATGCGGCGGTGATCGCCAAAATGCTGCGGGTGATGATGCTGGCCCCCTTCCTGCTGATTCTGGCGGCGCGCGTGAAACAGCTTGCTCCGGCGGGCAACGGCGAGAAGAGCAACATCACCATTCCGTGGTTTGCGATCCTGTTTATTGTGGTGGCGGTGTTTAACTCATTCCATCTGCTGCCTAAAGCGGTGGTCGAAATGCTGGTGACGCTGGATACGGTACTGCTGGCGATGGCGATGGCGGCGCTGGGTTTGACCACTCACGTCAGCGCCCTGAAAAAGGCCGGAGCCAAACCGCTGCTGATGGCGCTGGTGCTCTTCGTCTGGCTGATTGTCGGCGGGGGTGCCATTAACCTGGCGGTACACAGCCTGCTGGCATAAACCACTTCATCCTTCTCCTGTTAACCCGCTATCATAAGCGTTTGCGGGTTAACAGGAGTCCTAGTATGAAATATGTTGGAGCGCACGTCAGCGCTGCTGGCGGTCTGGCAAATGCCGCCATTCGTGCCGCCGAAATTGAGGCGACCGCTTTCGCCCTGTTCACCAAAAATCAGCGCCAGTGGCGCGCCGCGCCGTTAACCACTCAGGTAATTGATGAGTTCAAAGCGGCCTGCGAAAAATACCATTTTACCTCCGGTCAGATCCTGCCCCACGACAGCTTCCTGATTAACCTCGGTCACCCGGAACAGGAAGCGCTGGATAAATCCCGCGCGGCTTTCCTCGATGAGGTACAGCGCTGCGAGCAGCTCGGCCTGACGCTGCTGAATTTCCACCCGGGAAGCCATCTGTCGCAGATCGACGAAGATGCCTGTCTGGCGCGGATCGCCGAGTCGATCAATATCGTGCTGGAACAGACTCAAGGGGTGACGGCAGTAATTGAAAATACCGCCGGACAGGGCAGCAACCTCGGGTTCCGCTTTGAGCATCTGGCGGCCATCATCGACGGCGTGGAGGATAAAACCCGCGTCGGTGTCTGCATTGATACCTGCCACGCCTTTGCCGCCGGTTACGACCTGCGCAGCAGTGAAGATTGTGCAAAAACCTTCGCGGAATTTGAACGCATTGTGGGCTTTAAATACCTGCGCGGCATGCACCTCAACGATGCGAAAAGCACCTTTGGCAGCCGCGTTGACCGCCACCATAGCCTGGGTGAAGGCAATATCGGCCACGACGCGTTCCGCTTTATCATGCAGGACCCGCGTTTCGACGGTATTCCGCTGGTGCTGGAAACCATTAACCCGGATATCTGGGCGGAAGAGATCGCCTGGCTGAAAGCACAGCAGCACGCTGAGGCCACCGCATAATGATGAACGAAAGGGAAAAGCAGATCCTGAAGATCCTGCGGCGCAACCCTCTTATTCAGCAGCATGAAATCGCCCAGATCCTCGATATCAGCCGCTCGCGCGTGGCCGCGCACATTATGGATTTAATGCGGAAAGGGGCGATCAAGGGTAAGGGCTATATCCTCACCGAACAGGATTATTGTGTGGCGCTTGGCGCGATCAATATGGATATTCGCGGCGTGGCCGACATTCGCTTCCCTGAACCCTCCTCCCATCCGGGGGCGATTCATTGCGCGGCAGGTGGCGTGGCGCGAAATATTGCCCATAACCTGGCGCTGCTGGGCCGCGAGGTACACCTGATCTCCGCGGTCGGCAGTGATTTTTATGGCGAAACCCTGCTGGAGCAAACCCGGCTGGCGGGCGTAAACGTTCAGAGCACGATCCGCCTGCACGGGCAAAGCACGGCGACCTACCTGTCGATTGCTAATCCGCAGGACGACACCGTGCTGGCCATCAATGATACGCACATCCTGCAGGAGCTAACGCCGCACTTGCTGAACCAGTCGCGCGAGCTGCTGGCCCATGCCGGGGTGGTGCTGGCCGACTGTAATCTCACGGCGGAGTCCCTGGAGTGGGTCTTTACCCTCGCCGGAGATGTTCCGGTGTTTGTCGACACGGTTTCAGAATTTAAAGCCGACAGAATCAAGCCCTGGCTGTCGCGCATCCATACCCTCAAGCCGACGCTGAAAGAGCTACAGATTCTGGCGGAGTGCGACGATCGTCAGGCCGCGCTGACCGCCCTGCATGAGAAAGGGGTGCAGCGGATTGTGGTGTGTCTGGAAGATGATTCGGTGCTGTGCAGTGAGCAAGGCGCGGAGCCGTTCCTGCTGGCCCCTCCTGAGCACCCTGTGGTCGACCGTTTTGGTGCCGATGATGCCTTTATGGCAGGTCTGATTTACGGTTTCCTCGACGGGAGCGATTTTGCTGATGCGGCGCGGTTTGCCCTCGCCTGCGCGGCGCTTTCCCGCGCCAGTGAAAGCATTAACAATCCGAGCCTGTCAGTGGATAACGCCTGGTCCCTGCTGAACAATCCGCAGTAAAAAAGCCGGGTAGTGTCGCTACCCGGCCTGAATGTCACGAGCCCGCTAAACCGATAAAGAACCCGGCGATGGTGGCGCTCATCAGATTAGAGAGCGTTGCCGCCACCAGCGCCCGCACGCCAAGCTGGGCGATCTCAGGGGCGCGCTGGGGCGATACTGCAGAAAAGGCCCCCACTACTACCCCAATCGAGCCGAAGTTCGCGAAACCGCACAACGCGAACGAGATAATGGCGATGGTTTTCACGTCCAGTTGACCGACAGTTTGCAGATACGGCGAGAAGTTGAGGTAGGCGACGAACTCGTTAATCGCCAGCTTCTGGCCAATCAGGCTGCCCGCCAGGGTCGCATCCTGCCATTCGACGCCCATGATCCACGCCAGCGGCGCGAGGGCGTAGCCAAACAGTCCTTCGAGGCTCAGACTTTCGATGCCAAACCAACCGCCGATGCCGCCCAGGATACCGTTCAGCAGGGCAATGATCGCTACAAACGCCATTACCACCGTCGCGACCCCGGCGGCGATTTTCAGCCCGGTCATCGCCCCGGTGGCTGCGGCTTCGATAATGCTTTTTGGCGGCGTCTCGCTGAAGGAGAGATTATCAAAAGTGACCTGCGATTCCTCGGTGGCCGGACTGAGCAGGCGGGCAAACAGGATCCCGCCGGGGATCGCCATCAGCGAGGCGGCCAGCAGATAGTCAATCGGCACCCCCATCCCCGCGTAGCCAATCAGCATCGACCCGGCAATCGACGCCATCCCGCTACAAATGGCGGTAAACAGCTCGTTGCGGTTCAGCTTATCGACAAAGGGTTTGACGATCGCCGGGATCTCGTTCTGCCCGAGGAAGATGGTGGTCACCGCGACAAAGGATTCAATTTTGCTGATGCGCAGCGCTTTCTGGAAAATACCGCCCAGCACGCGGATCAGCAGCCCCATCACCCCGATGTAGTACAGCAGGCTGATCAGCGCGGTGACAAAAATAATGGCGGGCAGCACCCGGAAGGCAAACACGAACCCGGCCCCGTCAAAGAGAGTGTCCATCTTTGGCCCGACCAGCGCCCCAAAGATAAAGGCGCTGCCGGCATCGCTGTAGGACATGACCTTACTCACCCCGATAGCAGCCTGTTCGACCAGCCATTTGCCGGGTGGGAAATAGAGCATGATGCCGCCGATCGCCACCTGCAATACGAATGCGGCGCCGACGGTGCGCAGGCTGATACGGCGTTTATTGACCGACAGGAGGAAGGCTATCGCCAACAGTACCGCCATACCCAGCAGACTTCTCATTACGTCCATAATGATTTCCTTACCTGAAAACCCGGCGACAGGCCGGGTATCCGTGATTCCACTGCGAAGACAGGCGACGGCAAACTGCCTGTGAAAGGGTTACGCCATACGCTGATACGCCTTCGCGATATCGCAGGCCAGGCGGGCATTGTTAAAGACCAGCTGGATATTTGATTTCAGGCTGTCGCCGCCGGTCAGTTCCGCCACACGGGCCAGCAGGAACGGGGTGCTGGCTTTGCCGGTCACGCCCTGCTCTTCCGCTTCCCTTACCGCCTGGTCGATAGCCGCATTGATAGTCTCTTCCGCCATCGCAAACTGCTCGGGAATGGGATTGGCAATCACCAGGCCGCCGTTGAGACCGGTCTGCCATTTCACCGCCATTGCCCGGGCGATGGCCTCGGCGCTGTCGAGACGGATGCTGACCTCAAACGGGCTGGAGCGGCAGAAAAAGGCCGGCAGGGACTGGGTCTGGTAGCCAATCAGCGGCACGCCATTGGTCTCTAAGTATTCGGTGGTTAAGCCGAGATCGAGAATCGATTTCGCCCCGGCGCAAACTACGGCGACGTTGGTTTTCGCCAGCTCCTGTAAATCAGCGGAAATATCAAAGGTGTGCTCTGCGCCACGGTGAACGCCGCCGATCCCGCCGGTGGCAAAGATCTTAATCCCGGCCATCGCGGCAATGATCATGGTAGAGGCCACCGTAGTGGCGCCGTTGATGCCTGCAGCCACCACAAAAGGAAGATCCCGGCGGCTGACTTTGGTCACCGCATGGCCTTCGCGGCCTAATAATTCAATCTCCTCTTTACTCAGCCCAACTTTCATTACGCCACCAATAATCGCAATGGTGGCCGGAATAACCCCCTGCTGGCGGATCGCATCTTCGACTTCCAGCGCCGTCTGGGCATTTTGCGGGAAAGGCATGCCGTGAGAAATAATGGTGGATTCAAGCGCCACAATTGGTTTGTTATTATTTAAAGCGTCCTGAACCTCAGGAGAAATTTGCAGGAACTCAGCAGGAAATTTTAATTCAGACATGTTCTCTCTCCATTAATGCGTTAACGTTTTCAGACGATAAATCAGGGTTATTGGTATATACGGAAGCCAGCGCCAGCGAAGAGCAGCCCTGGGCAAAACGAACGGAATCTTTAAATGTGGCGCCTGCCAGCCAGCAAAAAGCGAGCCCGGCCATCATTGCATCCCCCGCGCCGGTGACGTTGACTACCTGAGTTTTAAACGGCGCTGACCAGCCGCTTTCACCCGCGTTCTCACTGTAATAAACGCCGTCACCGCCCATACTCAGCACCAGCCGGAACAGGCCATGCTGGTGAAACCAGGCCGCCACTTTCGGCGCGTCCGCCGCGCAGGAGAGCGGGATGCCGCTCAGGGTTTCTGCCTCCAGCCGGTTGGGTTTCAGGGTGTGGATATGGCTCAGCCAGTCGCTAATTTTGCTGCACTTCCAGGCCGAGACCGGATCGACGAACAACGGCGTCTGGCCTGCATTCTCAAAGATCCATGCGAGGGCTGACTCGCTGAGATTGCAGTCCACCACTACCGCTTTTGCCGCGCGGATAAACGCCAGATGATGGGCCAGATAGTGCGGATTGATGTGGTCAGAAATCGCCATATCGTTGATGGCAACCAGCATCTCCCCGGTATTGTCGAGTAACGATAAATAGCTGGAGGTGCCTTCTCCCGGAATAACCTGGCACTTATCGATCTGCACCCCGGCGGCCTGGGTTTGTGACAGCAGCGACTGACCGTAAAAATCGTCGCCTACCGCGGAAAGGAGCCAGACATTTTTACCCAGTAGCGCCAGATTTTGCGCAATATTGCGGCCTACGCCCCCGGGTGTGAATTTTATTTTTCCTGGATTAGAGTCGGCGTAATTGAGGGAATCATGTGAATATCCCGCCACGTCCATATTTGCAGAACCAATAACAACAATATAATCCTTTTCACGCATAGAACATCCTCTGGCACGCTGGCCATCGCAATGACAATTAAGCGATTCGGTAACATTAAAAGTTATTAGAGCATATGTTTACATTCGAACACGTGTTCATATTATGCACAAGGAGGGGGAAGTAAAGGGAATGGAATAAGGATCGTTAAACGATCATGAACAGAATCACAATTATTTGTAGAGACAGTTTTTACTTCGACAAAATAGTGCGATCGGCGACACGTTTAAGCATCATAAAAAATCGCCGCTTTCGCGGTGATTGCCTTATCCAGCCAGCCCAATAAAGAACCCGGCGATGGTGGCGCTCATCAGATTAGAGAGCGTGGCGGCTGCCAGCGCCCGTAATCCCAACTGCGCAATCTCAGGTGCGCGTCGGGGCGAGACGGCAGAGAACGCCCCCACCACTACGCCAATAGAGCCGAAGTTAGCAAAACCACACAGGGCAAAAGAGATGATGGCGACGGTCTTCGTATCCAGTTGCCCCGCGGTTTGCAGCCAGGGCGAAAAGTTGAGATAGGCAACAAATTCATTGATCGCCAGCTTTTGACCAATCAGGCTACCGGTAAGATGGGCATCGCTCCAGTCTACGCCCATCAACCATGCCAGCGGGGCCAGCAGATAACCAAAGATCCCCTCCAGCGTGGCGTGACCATACCCGAACCAGCCCCCGACGCCGCCGATAATACCGTTGATCATCGCGATGATGGCCACGAACGCCATCACCACCGTTGCCACCCCGGCGGCAATTTTTAGCCCGGTCATTGCGCCACTCGCCGCCGCTTCAATCACGCTTTTTGGCGGTGTTTCGGTAAAAGAGAGATTATCGAACGTCACCTGCGACCTTTCCGTTGCCGGGCTCAGTAATCGGGCAAACAGGATGCCGCCCGGGATCGCCATCAGCGACGCGGCCAGCAGGTAGTCAATCGGCACGCCCAGGGCTGCATAGCCAATCATTGTCGAACCAGCGATGGAGGCCATCCCGCTGCAAATCGCGGTAAAGAGCTCGTTGCGGTTAAGCCGATCGATAAACGGCTTCACGATCGCCGGGATCTCGTTCTGCCCAAGGAAAATCGTTGTGACGGCGACAAAAGATTCGATTTTGCTGATGTTAAGTGCTTTCTGAAAAATACCGCCAAGAATACGGATCAGCACGCCCATCACGCCAATGTAATAAAGCAGACTGACCAGCGCGGTTATAAAAATGATGGCAGGCAGCACGCGAAAGGCGAAGACAAACCCGGCGCCGTCAAACAACCTATCCATTTTGGGCCCGACAAGAGACCCAAAAATAAAGGCACTGCCTGCGTCGCTGTAGGTCATCACCTTGTGTACGCCAAGCGCCGCCTGCTCGGCCAGCCATTTACCCGGTGGAAAATAGAGCATGATGCCGCCAATGGCGATTTGCAGCAGCAGCGCCGCCCCTACGGTGCGCAGACTGATGCGCGTTTTATTTACTGACAGCAGAAACGCAATTGCCAGTAATACCCCCATACCCAGAACACTTCTCATGACGTCCATAATGATTATCTCTTAATGGCCGATTGGATCGCGTGACGGGCAACCCGGGGTCACCCGTCAGGGCCGCGCAGCAGAAATACCCTGCGCTTATGGGAGTCAGGCGTACTTGCGCACGCACTCTTCCACTAAATCCCAGAACCAGCCGGTATCGATAGTGATACCGACTTTGGTATTCGCCGGTTTACCGAGCACACCCAGTTCATCGCAGACGGTACGGCCATAGCAGGGACCGCTATTGACGTCGATTTCGACATACATCTCCTGGGTTTTAATCCCGGCAGGATTAATCAGATAGCCGATGCAGGTGGCGTCGTGTACCGGGCCGCCGGCTAAACCGTAGTTTTCAAACTGGGTTTTGAGGGTGAAGTTCATGATGTCGCTGAACAGCTTGCCGGCCGGGCCGCCGACGTTTTCCATCCTGGCGATAACGTCGGCGGTGCAGACCGTCTGGTTGGTGAGATCCAGGCCCATCATCACCAGCGGCACGCCGGAGGTGAAGACCACCCGAGCCGCTTCCGGGTCGGCAAAGATGTTAAATTCCGCAGACGGGGTGAAATTACCTGTTCCGTATGCCCCGCCCATCAGCACGATTTCGCGAATCTTCGGCAGAATAGCGGGCTGCATACGCATCGCCACCGCAATGTTAGTCAGCGGGCCAACGGGAACCAGGGTGATATCACCCTCGCTTGCCATCAGCGTATCAATAATGTATTTCACCGCGTGGGTACTTTCTGCTTTGCGGGTTAATGGCGCGAATACCGGACCGTCCAGGCCCGTTTCGCCATGAATATTATCGGCTACGATCTGCTGGCGCATAATCGGCTGTGGCATCCCCGCGTAAACCGGAACGTTAATATCCAGCGACTGGCACACATTTAATCCATTGACTAAGGTTTTATCCAGCGTTTGATTACCGGCAACGATCGTTATTCCTAATAAATCAATCGCCGGATGTTTTGCCGCTAGCATTATGGCAATCGCGTCATCATGGCCAGGATCGCAATCAAGAATAATCTTTCTCTTTTCCATTTTTACTTCCTCAGTTCGCTGTTACGTTAATTGAGATTCATCAAAGGCACGGGGGTTATGTCGACGATTGAATCCTAACAACGGACTACGTATGCTAAATATGAGAAATCTCACATCAGGAAGCCGCCGTGAAAGAGATCCACAATGAGGCGTTAAAAGAGCAATTGATTCAGGAATCTGGCTATAAGCAACGGTTTTCTGCGGATATTTTACGCGATACCCGCTTAGTACAGATGGCGGCCGGGGGGTTTATTGTCAAAGAGGGCAGCCAGCCGACTTATCTCTTCTACCTGGTGCGCGGGCGGGCAAAACTGTACGCCACCCTGCCCAACGGCAAGGTCTCGCTGATCGATTTCTTTAGTGCGTCCTGTTTTATTGGCGAAATTGAATTAGTCGATGCCGATCACGAACCGCGGGCGGTTCAGGCCATTGAGGAGTGCTGGTGCCTGGCATTACCGATTAAACAGTACCGCCCTGTATTATTAAACGATGCGACTTTTTTACGACATCTTTGCGTTACGTTGAGCCATAAAAATTACCGTAATATCGTCTCCTTAACTCAAAACCAGTCTTTCCCGCTGATTAATCGCCTGGCAGCATTTATATTACTCACACAGAATTGTGATATATATCGCGAAAAACATACCCAGGCCGCCGAATACATGGGCGTATCGTACCGGCACCTTTTATTTGTTATTGCGCAATTAACGCACGACGATGTGCTGGTGAAACAGAAGGCAGGATACATTATTAAAAATAAGCCGCGGCTTACCGCTCTGGCGCGGGAAATGGATCCGGGAAACAACTTCACGACCTTATTACAATAAAAAAAGGCAGAGTTTCCTCTGCCTTTTATCTTTCTGCGTAATTATGCTGCTTTCGCGGCAACCACTTCAGCTTCCGGGCGTTTCAACACCGCGTAAGAGAGACCTGCCACCAGCGTACCGGCGATAATCGCGAACAGGTAACCCAGCACCGGGGTAATCGCACCCGGGATCAGCAGAACAAACAGACCGCCATGCGGCGCCATCAGTTTTGCGCCAACCGCCATGGAGATGGCACCGGTCACGGCACCGCCGACGATACAGCACGGCAGAACGCGCATCGGGTCACGGGCAGCAAACGGGATAGCCCCTTCGGTGATAAAGCACAGGCCCAGAACCAGCGCTGCTTTACCGCCTTCCTGCTGCGCCTTGTCGAACTTACGACGGGCAATGATAGTCGCCAGGCCCAGCGCCAGCGGTGGCACCATACCTGCCGCCATAATCGCCGCCATCGGAGCATACGTCTGGGTACTCAGCAGGCCAACGCCGAACGCGTATGCTGCTTTGTTCACCGGACCACCCATATCGGTACACATCATGGCGCCGAGGATCGCACCCAGCAGGACCGCATTGGCGGTGCCCATGGTCTGCAGCCAGTGGGTCAGGCCTTCAAGGATACCCGCGACCGGCTTACCGATCAGGTAGATCATAGCCAGACCAACAACCAGGCTGGAGAACAGCGGAATGATCAGAATCGGTTTCAGCGCCTCCATGCTCTGCGGCAGTTTCAGCTTCGAGCTGATCAGCTTCGCCACGTAGCCTGCGAGGAAGCCCGCGATGATCCCGCCGATAAAGCCAGAGCCAGTGCTCACGGCCAGCATACCGCCGATCAGACCCGGGGTCAGACCCGGACGGTCAGCAATGGAGAATGCAATGTAACCTGCCAGCACCGGCACCATCAGCGCGAACGCCGAGCCGCCACCAATCTGCATCAGCGCCGCCGCCAGGGTACCTGGCTCTTTGAAGGCTTCGATACCAAAGGCGAAGGAGAGCGCGATACAGAGACCGCCCGCTACCACCATCGGCAGCATGTAGGAGACGCCCGTCAGCAGGTGACGATAGGCCCCGGCGGACTCTTTCTTGCCTTCAGAGGCCGAAGAGGCGGTGTTACCTGAAGGCTGGAACAGTTTGGCTTCCGCCTGCGCTTTATCCAGCTCCTGAGCCGTTTTCTTCAGCGCCAGACCGGTGGAGGTGCGGTACATCGGCTTACCGGCAAACTTCGCCAGATCCACTTCGATATCCGCGGCCACGATCACCAGGTCCGCTGCCGCCACCTCTTCCGGAGTGATGGCATTGCCTGCGCCCACTGAACCACGGGTTTCAACTTTTACCCACCAGCCACGTTTTTTGGCTTCGGTTTCAATGGCTTCTGCGGCCATAAAGGTGTGCGCGACGCCGGTCGGGCAGGCGGTAACCGCCACTACGCGTTTCGGACCGCTGGAAACAGCCGTTGCCGTTTCCGCAGCTACAGGGGCGGTATACAGCGCCGCATGGCCTTTCGCTTCGCTCAGGAACAGTTCCGGGTGGGCGACGGCGCGATTGATATCGCCCAGCCACACTTTTTTGCCGTTCAGCGAGCTGTCGGCCGGGATCTTGTCGCCCAGGACGATAACCAGTTCGGCATCGCCCGGGTTGTCGATGAAATCAAGGTGTGCTTTATGTCCCGCCGAACCCAGCAAGGTTTTCGCCATATAGGCGCGCGCCTGTCCGAGTGCAGAGTCAATAATCAGCAGCGTTTTCATTATGCCTCTCCTGCTGTCAGTTAAAAGGTTTCAAGTCAACGCGCGCCATCATCGCGGCTAACTGGGTACGATCGGTGATCCCAACATTGCTCTGGCTGACGGCCAGGGCAGCAACGGCGGTGGCAAGACGTAACGTATGTTCACTGGATTCACGCATCAACAGGCCGTAAATCAACCCGCCCACCATCGAATCGCCGGCACCCACGGTGCTGACCACTTCCATCGACGGCGGTTTGGCGATCCACTCGCCGGACGCGTTAACCCACAGCGCGCCCTCGGCACCCAGGGAGATCACCACATGAGCGATACCCTGCTCACGTAAGGCATGGGCGGCTTCAATCACGTCTTTTAATTCTGGCAGCTTACGGCCGGCCCAGATCTCAAGTTCGCGACGATTCGGTTTCACCAGCCACGGCGCGGCTTTCAGACCGGCCACCAGCGCATCGCGGCTGCTGTCAAAGATGATGCACGGACACTGGCTGCGCAGGCGCGTCATCCAGTCGGTGAACGCTTCCGGGCTGACGCCGGACGGCAGGCTGCCGCTGACGCAGACCATGTCGAACTGGCCCAGCCAGGTGAGGGAGTCATTAACGAAACGCTCCCAGTCGGCCTGAGTGACTTCAAAACCGGAGAAGTTCAGGTCGGTCACTTCACCATCTTTTTCGGTCATTTTCACGTTGATGCGGGTACGGCCCTGCACCACCTGAAAACGGTTGGCGATCCCCAACTCGCTGAACAGCTGCTGGAAACCATCCTGGTTATCTTTGCCAAGGAAACCGCCGACGGTGACGTCGATCCCGAGATCCTTCAGCACTTTCGCAACGTTAATCCCTTTACCTGCTGCGTGCAGGCCAGTGGTACGCACGAGGTTAACTTCGCCGCGTTCAATTTCCGGGCAAAAGCCCACGAGGTCGTAAGCCGGGTTCAGCGTAATGGTGGCAACACGTCTGCTCATTATGCGCCCTCCCCCAGACCGGCCGCGATGGCCTCGCCAATCGCTTTCAGCGCCTGTTCAGCATCGGCACCCTGCGCGGTGAAACGCAGGCGATGGCCTTTCTTCACGCCCAGCGCGACAACCTTCATCAGGCTGCGACCGTTGGCCGGTTTCCCGCTGCCGTCGAGGTTGGTAACGGTAACGTCGCTGTTGAACTGCTTAATGGTATTGACCAGCATGGTGCCCGGACGTGCGTGCAGACCATGTTCGTTACGCACCACAAACTCGGCGCTCAGCAGTTCATCGGTATTTACATCGTCGCTGGTCAGCAGCGCCAGCAGGGTCGCGGCATCGGCTTTCAGCAGTTGTTCAGCTTTTTTGTTCAGCAGCAGGTCGCTCAGGCGCTTCAACACCTCAACCGGCTGGTCATCAGCCATCGCCACGGTAACCAGCATGGCGGCACTTTCACCGGCGGTATCGAACGGCGTGGCCGCACGGCTGACGGCAATAGCGCTGCGCAGGTTGCCTTCAGCACAGTCGTTCAGCCAGACGCCCTGACCGAGGTTCAGCGGCTTATCGTTAATAGCGTGAGCCACAAAGGCGGTATCCACGGCACCGGCCTCTTTCAGGCGACCGGCGTTGAGCGCCTGCAGGGTCACCAGATCAGATGCCACTACGTCGAGGGTCAGCATGTCGTTATCCAGCTTCAGGGCTTCGCTCTGCTTTTCACCCATCAGCAAGGCGCGCAGCTCTTCAGCGGTAGTGGCGGATTTCAGCTGTTCAGCCACCGAGTCATCGCTCAGGACGTGCGTCAGCTGACGCAGCAGGCCGAGGTGTTCATCACTGCTGGCGGCAATCCCAATGGCGACATAGGCCACCTGGCCTTCGCCCCAGAGCACGCCCTGCGGGAACTGATAAACCTGAACGCCGGTTTTCAGCACCTGATCGCGGGTATCGGTGGTGCCGTGTGGAATGGCGATGCCATTGCCAAGGAAGGTTGAGGTCTGTTGTTCACGAGCGAGCATGCCGTCAACGTAGCCGTTGGCGACGTTGCCCGCCTGCACCAGCGCGGCGGCGATCTGCCGGATAGCCTCTTCTTTAGTACCGGCCTGTTCGCCGGGATGAATGTCCTGTACGGATAACTGGAACATGGTTCTCCACTCCTGCTGAAATTGAATCGTTTCAGCTTAAATGTGAAAAAAGGCGCCAATCCGTTTAGGTTAGGTAAACCAATTAGCGCTGAAACGTTTCAAGAAGTCTTGCGCTTTACGCGTTACCTTGCAAGTAATGGCTGATTTCAGCATGCAAAATTTAGAGTTACAGCACATTTTTGCTTCAGATTCACGCTTCCGACACCGAGCCACCGCTCGGTTTCAGCAACTTCAGCAAGCGCAGCGACAGGATGAAATACCTTTTTGATTTTTTGTGAGGTAAGGGGTGTGGATATCTGTCTATTTTCTGACAAGCGGCGTACACTCCGCCTCTCTTCATATCACTGATACAGAAACATGCACACGACCCCCGCCGCTGCCTCTCCGAAGTCATTTGATTTGACCTCATCGGCATTTCTCATTGTTGCCTTTCTCACCGGGATTGCCGGGGCGTTACAAACCCCTACCCTGAGCCTGTTCCTCACCAACGAGGTGCATGTCCGTCCGGCCATGGTCGGCTTCTTCTTTACCGGGAGTGCCATCATCGGCATCCTGGTCAGCCAGTTTCTGGCCGGGCGTTCGGACAAGAAAGGCGACCGCAAATCGCTGATCGTCTTTTGCTGCCTGATGGGCGTTTTCGCCTGCCTGCTGTTTGCCTGGAACCGTAACTATTTCGTGCTGCTGTTTGTCGGCGTCTTTCTCAGCAGCTTTGGCTCTACCGCTAACCCGCAGCTGTTCGCCTTAGCCCGGGAGCATGCCGACTATACCGGCCGCGAGGCGGTGATGTTCAGCTCGATCCTGCGTGCCCAGGTGTCACTGGCATGGGTGGTCGGGCCGCCGCTGGCTTACGCCCTGGCAATGGGATTTGGTTTCACGGCGATGTATCTCAGCGCCGCGGTGGCGTTTGTGGTCTGTGGGGCGATGGTGTGGTTTTTCCTGCCGACGATGCGCAAAGAGCCGAAGCTGGCCACCGGGGTGCTGGAATCCCCCCGCCGCAACCGTCGCGACGCCCTGCTGCTGTTTACGGTTTGCACTTTAATGTGGGGCACCAACAGCCTGTACATCATCAATATGCCGCTGTTTATTATTAATGAGCTGCATCTGTCCGAGAAGCTGGCCGGGGTGATGATGGGCACGGCCGCCGGACTGGAGATCCCGACGATGTTGATTGCAGGCTACTATGCTAAACGCTTCGGTAAGCGCTTCCTGATGCGCGTTGCCGCCGTTGCGGGTCTGCTGTTTTACGTCGGGATGCTGAGCGCCCACTCGCCGGTGGTGCTGCTGGGATTACAGCTGCTGAACGCCATCTATATTGGCATTCTCGCCGGGATCGGCATGCTCTACTTCCAGGATCTGATGCCGGGCCAGGCGGGTGCCGCCACGACGCTGTATACCAATACCACCCGCGTGGGCTGGATTATTGCCGGTTCAGTGGCCGGGGTAGTGGCCGAGATCTGGAGCTATCATGCGGTATTCTGGATTGCGCTGGGGATGTGCATCCTCACCACGCTCTGCCTGACGCGCATTAAAGATATTTAAGGCGCGGTGAGCGCCTCGAGTTCGAGCAGCCAGGTCATGGCCTGCCCGCGCGAGGTGCTGCACATCTCAAGCGACGGCTGGAGCCCGGCACAGACTTTCGGCCGCAAGCTCGAGCCGAAGATTTTGCAGCGCTGCTGCGCGTCCAGCTGGACGCAGGGGGTGTTAGCAGGCTTGCCGTTGGGCATCCCGGGAATAGGACTTGAGATGGAGGGGGCGGTGCAACATGCTCCGCAGTCCGGACGGCAATCCATAAACGTACATTACCTGAAAGAAAGCCGCTCCCGCGGGCGTGACGCGCACAGTAACACCTTTTGCGTATTGATAGCAAAAGCCACGAAATCCACTTGCCTGAAATGCCGCGCGCGAGTACTTTGACGCGATATTTTTGACCTTCCCGTGAACAGGATTACTGCAATGCCAAGAGCGAACGAAATTAAGAAAGGTATGGTGCTGAATTACAACGGCAAGCTGCTGATTGTGAAAGACATCGATATTCAGGCACCAAGCGCCCGTGGCGCAGCAACGCTGTACAAAATGCGTTTTGCTGATGTGCGTACCGGTCTGAAAGTTGAAGAGCGTTTCAAAGGCGACGATATCGTGGATACCGTTACCCTGACCCGTCGCTATGTCGATTTCTCCTACGTTGACGGCAACGAATACGTATTTATGGATAAAGAAGATTACACCCCGTACATCTTCACCAAAGATCAGATTGAAGAAGAGCTGCTGTTCATCCCGGAAGGCGGAATGCCGGATATGCAGGTTCTGACCTGGGATGGCGTGCTGCTGGCACTGGAACTGCCGCAGACCGTCGATCTGGAGATCGTGGAAACCGCACCAGGCATCAAAGGTGCCTCCGCTTCCGCACGTAACAAACCAGCAACCCTGACCACCGGTCTGGTGGTGCAGGTTCCGGAATACCTCTCCGCAGGCGAGAAGATCCGCATCCATATCGAAGAAAAACGCTATATGGGTCGTGCTGACTAATGTGGTCATTGCCCGGTGGCGCTGCGCTTACCGGGCCTACAAAAAAACCGGCAACTGAACCTACAGAAGTTCTGGATACTTCGTCATCTTCAGCGCCAGCTCCACGCCGCGCACCTCGGCCATCCCCTTCAGACGCCCAATCGCCGAGTAACCCGGGTTGGTTTTCTTACGCAGATCGTCCAGCATCTGATGCCCGTGATCCGGACGGAATGGAATAGGACGCAGATCGCCTGCCTGCTTACGGCGCTGCTCCTCACGCAGAATCGCATCGACTACCGCCACCATGTTCACGTCGCCGCCAAGGTGCGCCGCTTCGTGGAAGGTTTTCGGGTTATCTTCCCGGCAGGTGGCCCGCAGGTGGGTGAAGTGGATCCGGTCGCCAAAGGTTTCAATCATCTGCACCAGGTCATTATCGGCACGCACGCCGTAGGAGCCGGTACACATGGTGAAGCCGTTGTTGATGCTGTCGACGGTCTCTTTCAGCCACTGCATATCCTCAATAGTGGAGACAATACGCGGCAGGCCGAGGATCGGACGCGGAGGATCGTCCGGGTGGATCGCCAGACGTACGCCCGCCTCTTCCGCTACCGGCACGATGGCGCGCAGGAAGACGGCCATGTTTTCCCGCAGTTGGGCTTTGTCGATGTTGCCATACTCCGCCAGACGCGCGCGGAACTGGTCGAGGGTGTAGCCCTCTTCCGCACCCGGCAGGCCGGCGATGATGTTACGGGTCAGTTTTTCAATATCGGCATCGCTGGCATTGTCGAACCATACCTGGGCCTGCTGCTGCTCTTCGGCAGTGTAATCTGCCGCCGCGCCGTCGCGCTTCAGGATGTGCAGCTCGAAGGCGGCAAAGGCGATCTGGTCAAAACGCAGCGCTTTTGAGCCGTCCGGCAGTTCATATTCCAGGTCGGTACGCGTCCAGTCGAGGATTGGCATAAAGTTGTAGCACACGGTATCAATCCCGCAGGCCGCCAGGTTGCGGATGCTCTGCTGGTAGTTGGCAATCCAGGTCTGGTAGTCGCCGGAGTGAGTTTTGATCTCTTCATGAACCGGGATACTTTCCACCACCGACCAGGTCAGTCCTTTCTCTGCCAGCAGCGCCTGACGCGCTTTGATCTCCTCCACCGGCCATACCTGACCGTTGGGAATATGGTGCAGTGCGGTGACGACGCCCGTTGCGCCAGCCTGACGCACATCATCAAGAGAAACCGGGTCTTTCGGCCCGTACCAACGCCAGGTTTGTTCCATTGATTCACCCTCTAAAGTTGTTATACCAATATTATCTACCGAGATGACGACTACCATACATGCCTGACCAGACAGGTCAATGTGTCTCGCTATATTGATTGATCCATCTCACAGTTCCCGGATAATTACGGCTCACCAATTCAATTTGCTGTCATATAACTTTACACTGGCATTGTTAATTAATGGTTAATCAGGTGTTTATTTCATGAAGACAATTGCCTCCACCGCGCTACCCGCTCACGTGTTACAGCCGCAGTACGATCGCCAGGCATTACGCTCCCGTATCGTCCATTTCGGCTTTGGTGCCTTTCATCGGGCGCATCAGGCGCTCCTGACCGATCGGGTGCTCAACGCCAACGGCGGCGACTGGGGGATATGTGAGATTAGCCTGTTTAGCGGCGATACGCTGATGAGCCAGCTGCGCGCGCAGGATCACCTGTTTACGGTGCTGGAAAAAGGCGCTGAGGGTAATCAGCCGATCATCATCGGGGCGGTCCATGAATGCCTGAACGCTAAGCTTGATTCGCTGGCGGCCATTATCGAGAAATTTTGCGAGCCGCAGGTGGCGATTGTCTCGCTGACCATCACCGAAAAGGGTTACTGCATCGATCCGGCCACCGGCAAGCTCGATACCCGCAATGAACGCATTATTCACGATCTGGACCATCCCGATGCGCCGCACTCCGCGCCGGGGATCCTCGTCGAAGCCCTCCATCGCCGTCGCGAGCGCGGTCTGACCCCGTTCAGCGTGCTCTCCTGCGATAACATCCCCGATAACGGCCACGTGGTGAAAAACGCGGTGCTGGGGATGGCCCATAAGCGTTCCCCGGAACTGGCAGAGTGGATCGCCGCCAACGTCAGCTTCCCGGGCACCATGGTGGACAGGATCGTACCCGCCGCCACCGACGACTCGCTGGCCGAAATCGCCCGTGAAGTGGGGGTTGAAGATCCGTGCGCTATCAGCTGTGAGCCCTTTATCCAGTGGGTGATCGAGGACAATTTCGTCGCCGGTCGTCCGGAGTGGGAAGTGGCTGGCGTGCAGATGGTGCAGGACGTCCTGCCGTGGGAGCAGATGAAGCTGCGCATGCTCAACGGCAGCCATTCGTTCCTGGCTTATCTCGGCTATCTGGCCGGTTTTGCCCATATCAACGACTGCATGGCGGACAGCGCCCTGCGTGACGCCGCCCGTCGTCTGATGCTTGAAGAACAGGCTCCGACGCTGCGCATTACCGGGGTGGATTTGACCGCCTACGCCGACAGCCTGATTGACCGCTTCGCCAATCCGGCGCTGCAGCACCGCACCTGGCAGATTGCGATGGACGGTAGCCAGAAGCTGCCGCAGCGGATGCTGGAGAGTATTCGTCTCCACCGCCAGCGCGATACCGCCTGGCCGCTGCTGGCCCTCGGGGTTGCGGGCTGGATGCGTTACGTCAGTGGCGTGGATGATGCGGGTAATGCCATTGATGTCCGCGATCCGCTGAGCGATAAAATTCGCGCCATTGTTGAGACCAGCAGCGAAGAGGAGCGCGTCACCGCCCTGCTGGCGCTGAGTGAAATCTTTGGCACCGACCTGCCGCAGGATCCGCAGTTCGTGGATGCCGTTACCGCGGCTTACCAGCGCATCCGCCAGTCGGGCGCCCGCCAGGCCATTATCGATACGCTCCAGGGTTAACCGGTGCGTTTCAGGCGAGCGGGACGTCTCCCGTTCGCCCTCCCCCTTCCCAGGGCTGTTTTTTTGCGGCAGGATTACTGATAATTGTTATAGCATTACATTTATCACCCCTGGAGCACCTGTGACTAAAACCAATCTCATTACTGGCTTTCTCGGCAGCGGGAAAACCACGTCGATACTGCACCTGCTGGCGAATAAAGATCCCGGTGAAAAATGGGCCGTGCTGGTCAATGAATTTGGCGAGATCGGCATTGATGGCGCCCTGCTGGCCGATAACGGGGCGCTGGTGAAGGAGATCCCGGGGGGATGTATGTGCTGCGTGAACGGCCTGCCGATGCAGGTGGGGCTGAACACCCTGCTGCGTCAGGGCAAGCCCGACCGGCTGCTGATTGAACCCACCGGGCTGGGCCATCCGAAGCAGATCCTCGACCTGCTGACCGCCCCGGTCTATGAGCCGTGGATCGATTTGCGCGCCACCCTGTGCCTGCTCGACCCGCGTCAGCTGCTGGACGAAAAATATGTCCAGAACGAGAATTTCCGCGATCAGCTTGCCGCTGCCGACATCATCATTGCCAATAAAGAGGATCGCGCCACCGCGGAAAGCCGTGCCGCGCTGGATATCTGGTGGCAGCACTTCGGCGGTGAACGTCAGCTCTCGCACACCACCCAGGGGAATATCGATAATGCCCTGCTTGACCTGCCGCGGCGTAATCTGCAGGCGTTGTCCGCCAGCGCTGCCCATGCCCACAGCCACGGCGAAAAACAGGGTCTGGCCGCGCTGAGCCTGCCTGCTCACCAGCGCTGGCGTCGCAGCCTGAACAGCGGCCAGGGGCATCAGGCCTGCGGCTGGGTATTCGATGCCGACACCTGCTTCGACACCATCGGTTTGCTGGAGTGGGTCCGGCTGGCACCGGTCGACCGCGTGAAGGGGGTGATGCGTATTCCCGAGGGGCTGTTACAGGTCAATCGCCAGGGGGCCGATTTTCACATCGAAACCCAGGGTGTCACGCCGCCGGATAGCCGAATAGAGTTAATTAGTGCGGTTAACACCGACTGGAACGCCCTACAGTCGAGCTTGTTGAAGCTTCGTTTAGGTTCGGGCGACTAACGTTGCCTGTTTTGACAGCTCAGGGCATGATGATGAAAACCCGACTAATTCCCATTTTATTGCTCAACCTCGCTGGCCTGGCGCTCTTTTTATCCTGGTATCTGCCGGTCAACCACGGTTTCTGGTTCCCGCTGGACAGCGGGATATTTCACTTCTTTAACCAGCAACTGGTAGAGAGTCGCGCCTTCCTGTGGCTGGTGGCGATCACCAATAACCGGGCCTTTGACGTCTGCTCCCTGCTGGCGATGGGCTACCTGATGCTGACCTTCTGGCGCAACGAGAGTGCTGCCGGGCGGCGGCGTATTCTGATGATCGGCCTGGTGATGCTGCTGACGGCAGTGGTCTTGAACCAGCTGGCACAGGCTCTTATTCCGGTGAAACGCTCGAGTCCGACGCTATTTTTCCCGGATATCTACCGCGTCAGTGAATTGCTGCATATTTCGACAAAAGACGCCTCGAAGGACAGTTTCCCGGGCGATCATGGCATGATGCTGCTTATTTTCACCGCCTTTATGTGGCGCTATTTTGGTCATAAGACTTTCGCATTAGCCCTGATTATTTTTATGGTTTTCTCTTTCCCGCGGGTAATGATTGGCGCGCACTGGTTCAGCGATATTGCCGTCGGATCCCTTTCAGTGGCGTTGATTGGGCTTCCCTGGTGTCTGATGACCCCCTTAAGCGATCGCTTAATAGGCTTATTTGATCGCTATCTGCCCCGGGTAATTCAACAATCTTAAAACAAATTTCTAACCAAAATTAATAGTTTCAGTCAGGGATTATCACCAATCCCTGATTGATTATCTTCCTGCATCCCTCCCCACTGTCATCTTCCTGTAATAGTAATAACGTTAGAAATTAACAGGTTGTTCAATACTTAACCTAAATTAAGCCGCCATATTGCTTTGCCGGTTGCTCACTTTCGGTATCACATTTTCTTATAAAAAAAAGGATATTTTTGCTCGCAATGACCGCGTCGATCGGGTACTCTCAGACTCGTTTTACCTCAGCGCTGCAATTATTATCGTTGTAAATAAATTTGTGCGATTCGCCACAGATTTGACCATAAAGAATTGTCTGATAGTGCGCAGGTATTTAGTCTCGTCTCGCTTGGCATTTTTTATAACGATATTTGTCGTTAAGGACTTCAAGGGATAATAAACAACATGGTCAAATCTCAACCGATCTTGAGATACTTCTCACGGGTGATCCCGGCGATTGCAGTAGCGGTTCTGCTTTCAGCTTGTAGCGCATCGAATACCGCAAAGAATATGCATCCTGAGACGCGTGTTGTGGGGTCGGAAGACGCCTCTTCACTGCAAGCTTCTCAGGATGAATTTGAAAAAATGGTCAGCAATCTGGATATTAAATCCCGATTAATGGACCAGTATGCTAGCTGGAAGGGCGTGCGCTATCGCCTGGGCGGCGATACACGTAAAGGGATTGATTGTTCCGGTTTCGTACAACGTACTTTCCGCGAGCAGTTTGGTTTAGAACTTCCGCGTTCGACCTATCAACAACAGGAAATGGGCAAATCGATCTCGCGTAGCAGCTTACGCACCGGCGATTTAGTGCTGTTCCGTGCGGGTTCTACCGGCCGTCATGTCGGCATCTATATTGGTAACGACCAGTTTGTCCACGCGTCCACCAGCAGTGGTGTGACTATCTCCAGTATGAACGAACCGTACTGGAAAAAGCGCTACAATGAAGCGCGCCGTGTACTGACTCGCAGTTAACCGCCTGTGCTGTCCGTTTCCCTTGACTGACAGCATGGTAAAAAAGCACTGCTTATGCAGTGCTTTTTTTTTGTACCTCAACATGGAAATCAGGTCTGGCCGTTCCAGGCTATAGTCTGATAGTTGCGTGAGTTTAGCCGTCATGATAACGCGGGCGGCACATCAGGATCCGATAACATTTATGTTTACCCGCCATTTATCAACCCGTCGAAGAGTGCTGATGCTCAGCGTCCTTGTCGGTCTTATTGTCGCCCTGCTCTGCGGCGGTATGCAGTTTTTTTTCAGTTATCACAAACGGGAAGTGAAATACGATAATCTGATTACCGACCTCCATGACTACATGGCCGATTATTTTAAAGAGCTGCGCATCTCAGTTGATGAATTGCAGCCGCTGACCTTAAGCCAGTGCCACGAAGTCAGCGCCGAACTAACTTCCCGCGCCGCATTCAGCCTTAACGTCCGGGCCTTCCTGCTGGTAAAAGATAAAATCGCCTTCTGCTCGTCAGCTACCGGGCCATTGCATGTGCCCCTCAGCGAGCTGGTGCCGGATATCGACATTAGTAAAGAGGTCGATATGGTCCTGCTGCCCGGTACGCCGATGATGCCGAAAAAACCGGCCATTGTGTTATGGCACCGAAATCCGCTGCTGGATAACGGCGGGGTATTTACCTCTATTAATCTCAACCTGACCCCCTATCTGTTATATACCGCCCGCCAGGATGAATTTGCCGGTATTGCCCTTATTATCGGCAAGACCGCTTTTTCGACCTATTCAAACCAGTTAATCCCTGTTTCGGACCTGAAGGAACACCCTGCGCGCGCCAGCCAGATTGAGGGGCTGCCGCTCACCATTCATCTGTACGCCGAAACCTGGACGCTGGCCGATTTGCAATTTGCGCTGCTGTTTGGGCTGATGTGTGGCTCCAGCATTGGGGTGCTCTGTTTCTACGGGCTGATGAACCGCGCCAATCCGCGGAAAGAGATCCTCACCGCCATTAAGCAGAACCAGTTTCACGTGGTCTATCAGCCGGTCGTGGATGCGGTTACTCTACAGCCGGGCGGCGTGGAGGTGCTGATGCGCTGGCACCATCCCGGCGCCGGGGAGATCCCGCCTGATGCCTTTATTAGCTTTGCGGAAGCGCAGAAATTAATTGTGCCACTGACGCTGCATCTCTTTGACCTGATCCTGCGCGACGCCCCGGCGCTGAAAAAATGCCTCCCGCCGGGTTCCAAGCTGGGGATTAATATCTCGCCGGGCCATCTGCATGCCGACAGCTTCAAGGACGATATGCGCAAATTCGCCGCCTCGCTGCCGCCAGATCATTTCCAGATTGTGCTCGAAATTACCGAGCGCGATATGCTGAATCAGCGGGAAGCGACGAAGCTGTTTGAGTGGCTGCATCTGGAAGGGTTTGAAATCGCGGTAGATGACTTTGGGACCGGGCACAGCGCCCTGATCTACCTTGAGCGTTTCACCATGGACTATCTCAAAATCGACCGGGGCTTCGTCAACGCCATCGGCATGGAGACCGTCACCTCCCCGGTGCTGGACACGGTGCTGACCCTCGCCCGGCGGCTGAATATGGTGACCATCGCCGAAGGTGTCGAGACCCCCGAGCAGGCGAAATGGCTGCGCGATCACGGCGTCAATATGCTTCAGGGCTACTGGATCAGCCGCCCGATGCGCCTGGAGCAGCTTATGACCTGGAAACCGGATATACATCCCGACAGCGAATAATTTCCCAACCACCGCTACGTCACTTATTATTCAGGTATCCGGCCCGGCCAGAGTGTAAGAGGAAAACGTAGCGGAATGATTGTGCGCATAATAGTGCTGCTGATGGCGATGATGAGTGGGCTCAGCCAGGCGCAAACCTTCAAAGAGAGCTACGCGTTCGCGGTGATTGGCGAGCCGAAATACGCCATCAACTTCGATCATTACGATTACGTCAACCCCGCTGCGCCGAAAGGGGGCAGCGTCACCCTGGCGGCCATTGGTACCTTCGACAACTTCAACCGCTACGCCCTGCGCGGCGTGGCGGCCGAGCGCACCGACGCCCTCTACGATACCCTCTTCACCACCTCTGACGATGAGCCCGGCAGCTACTATCCGCTGGTAGCAGAGCAGGCACGCTACGCCGATGATTTTTCGTGGATGGAGCTGACCATCAACCCGCTGGCGCGCTTTCATGACGGCACGCCGGTGAAGGCCAGCGACGTGGCCTTCACCTTCCATAAATTTATGACCGAAGGGGTGCCGCAGTTCCGGCTGGTCTATAAAGGGGCCACGGTGACGGCCATCGCCCCGCTGACGGTGCGCATTACGCTGACCAAACCCAATAAAGAGGATATGCTGAGCCTGCTGACCCTGCCGGTGATGCCTGAAAAGTTCTGGAAAGATCACAAGCTCAGCGATCCGCTCGCCACCCCACCGCTGGCTGGCGGGCCGTACCGCATCACCCGCTGGCGGATGGGCCAGTATCTGATCTACTCCAGGGTGAAGGATTACTGGGCGGCCAACCTGCCGGTGAACCGGGGCCGCTGGAATTTTGACACCCTGCGCTACGACTACTATCTGGACGATAACGTGGCCTTCGAAGCCTTCAAAGCGGGTGCCTTTGATATGCGGGTGGAGAGCAGCGCCAAAAACTGGGCCACGCGCTACATCGGGAAAAACTTTGACCGCGGCTTTATCGTGAAAGAGGCGCTGAAAAACGACTCCGCTCAGGATACGCGCTGGCTGGCGTTTAATATTCAGCGCCCGGTATTCAGCGATCGCCGTGTTCGCCAGGCCATTACCCTCGCCTTTGATTTTGAGTGGATGAACAAGGCGCTGTTCTATGGCGCCTACAGCCGGGTTAACAGCTATTTTCAGAATACAGAGTACGCGGCAAAGGGATACCCGGATGCCGCGGAACTGACCCTCCTCGCCCCGCTGAAAAGCGCGATCCCCGCCGAGGTGTTTACCACCGTCTTCCAACCGCCGGTCTCAAAGGGCGATGGCTACGATCGTAATAACCTGCTGAAAGCCAGTCAGCTGCTGGACGAGGCTGGCTGGGAGATCAAAAATAAGCGGCGGGTCAACAAGCAAACCGGCAAACCGCTGAGCTTTGAGCTGCTGCTGCCCTCGGGCGGTAATAACCAGTGGGTGCTACCGTTCCAGCACAATCTTGAACGGCTGGGCATTACCATGAACATCCGCCAGGTGGATAATTCGCAAGCCACCAACCGCATGCGCAACCGTGATTACGATATGATGCCGCGCCTGTGGCGGGCGATGCCCTGGCCCGGGACTGACCTGCAGATCTCCTGGTCCTCGGAATACATTGATTCAACCTATAATGCGCCGGGGGTGAAAAACCCGGCCATCGACGCCCTGATTGCGCAAATCGTTGCCGCACAGGGCGATAAAGAGAAGCTGCTGCCCCTCGGGCGGGCGCTGGATCGGGTCCTGACCTGGAACTATTACATGCTGCCAATGTGGTTTATGGCCCAGGACCGGGTAGCCCGCTGGGATAAATTCGCCCTGCCGGCCCAGCGCCCGGTCTATGCGCTCGGGTTTGAAAACTGGTGGTATGACGTTAACAAAGCGGCGAAATTACCCGCCGAGCGGCGTTAAGGATACGCAATGGGCGCTTATTTACTTCGTCGTTTACTGCTGATAATCCCCACCCTGTGGGCGATTATTACCATCAACTTTTTTATCGTGCAGATCGCCCCGGGCGGCCCGGTGGATCAGGCGATTGCCGCCATCGAGTTCGGCAACAGCGGGTCGATGCCCGGCGGGGGCGATGAAGGGATGCGCGCCAGCCACGCCCGCACCGGGGTGGGCAATATCAATGAGAGCCACTATCGCGGCGGGCGCGGCCTCGATCCGGAGGTGATCGCCGAGATCACCCAGCGCTACGGCTTTGATAAACCTATCCACGAACGCTACTTCAAAATGCTGGGGGACTATCTGCGCTTTGATTTTGGCGACAGCCTGTTCCGTAGCGCCTCGGTGCTGCATCTGATCAAAGAGAGCCTGCCGGTGTCCATCACCCTGGGGCTGTGGGGGACCCTGATTATCTACCTGGTCTCGATCCCGCTCGGCATCCGCAAAGCGATGTATAACGGCAGTCGGTTCGATATCTGGAGCAGCACCTTCATTATTATTGGCTATGCGATCCCGGCGTTCCTCTTTGCCGTGCTGCTGATCGTCTTTTTTGCCGGGGGGAGTTATTTCGACCTCTTCCCGCTGCGCGGGCTGGTGTCGACCGATTTCAGCACCCTGCCGTGGTACAAGAAGATCACCGACTATCTGTGGCACATCACTCTGCCAGTGCTGGCGACGGTAATCGGCGGCTTTGCGGCCCTGACCATGTTGACCAAAAACACCTTCCTCGACGAGATCCGCAAGCAGTACGTGGTCACCGCCCGCGCCAAAGGGGTGAGCGAGCGAGGCATCCTGTGGAAACATATTTTTCGTAACGCCATGCTGCTGGTGATCGCCGGCTTCCCGGCCACCTTTATCAGCATGTTCTTTACCGGCTCCCTGCTCATTGAGGTGATGTTCTCCCTCAACGGTCTGGGGCTGCTCGGCTACGAGGCCACCGTCTCGCGGGATTATCCGGTGATGTTTGGCACGCTCTATATTTTCACCCTGATTGGCCTGCTGCTGAATATCCTCAGCGATATCTGCTATACGCTGGTCGATCCACGCATTGATTTTGAGGGTCGCTGATGCCGCGCTTAAGCCCCATCAACCAGGCCCGCTGGGCTCGCTTTCGGGCCAATCGCCGCGGCTACTGGTCGCTGTGGATTTTCGCCCTGTTTTTCGTCCTCAGCCTGTGCTCAGAGCTGATTGCCAACGATAAACCGCTGCTGGTGCACTTTAACGATCGCTGGTACGTCCCGGTGGTGAAAACGTACAGTGAAAGCGACTTCGGTGGCCCTTTCGCCACTGCGGCGGATTATCAGGACCCGTGGTTACAGGCGCAGCTCAACGACCATGGCTGGGTGCTCTGGACCCCGGTCCGCTTTGGTGCCACCAGCATTAACTTTGCCACCACCACCCCGTTCCCGTCTCCGCCTTCGGCGCAAAACTGGCTGGGTACCGATGCCAACGGCGGGGACGTGCTGGCGCGCATTCTCTACGGGACGCGGATCTCGATTCTGTTTGGCCTGCTGCTGACCCTGTTTTCCAGCGTGATGGGGGTGCTGGCCGGGGCGATTCAGGGCTACTACGGCGGCAAAATTGACCTCTGGGGGCAGCGGTTTATCGAAGTCTGGTCCGGCATGCCGACGCTGTTCCTGATCATTCTGCTCTCCAGCGTGGTACAGCCCAACTTCTGGTGGCTGCTGGCGATCACGGTACTCTTTGGCTGGATGGCGCTGGTGGGCGTGGTGCGGGCCGAGTTCCTGCGCACCCGTAACTTCGACTATATCCGCGCCGCCCAGGCGCTGGGGGTAAGCGATCGCGGGATCATTTTCCGCCACATGCTGCCGAACGCCATGGTGGCCACCCTGACCTTCCTGCCGTTTATTCTGTGCAGCTCCATCACCACCCTCACCTCGCTCGATTTCCTCGGCTTTGGCCTGCCGCTGGGGTCGCCGTCGCTGGGCGAGCTGCTGTTACAGGGCAAAAACAACCTGCAGGCGCCATGGCTCGGGATTGCCGGTTTTCTCTCCGTCGCCGTGCTGCTTTCGTTGCTGATTTTTATTGGCGAAGCGGTCCGCGATGCCTTTGATCCGAATAAGGCGGTGTAAGATGACCCAGCCTCTGCTTCACATTGACGCCCTCTCCATTGCCTTTCGCCAGCAGGGTGAGTTGCGCACTGTGGTGAATGATATTTCCCTGCAAATCGATGCCGGGGAGACGCTGGCGCTGGTGGGGGAATCGGGTTCCGGGAAGAGCGTCACCGCCCTCTCCGTGCTGCGCCTGCTCCCCGCCCCGCCGGTGGTCTATCCGCAGGGCGATATCCTGTTTCACGGCCAGTCACTGCTGCATGCCGACGAGCGCACCCTGCGCGGGGTGCGGGGCAACAAGATCGCCATGATTTTCCAGGAACCGATGGTGTCGCTGAACCCGCTGCATACCCTCGAAAAACAGCTCTACGAGGTGCTCTCCCTGCACCGTGGGATGCGTAAGGAGGCTGCCCGCGGGGAGATGCTCGACTGCCTCGAGCGCACCGGGATCCGCAACGCCGCCAAACGGCTGGCGGATTTTCCCCATCAGCTCTCCGGCGGTGAACGCCAGCGGGTAATGATTGCCATGGCGCTGCTGACCCGCCCGGAATTGTTGATCGCCGATGAACCCACCACCGCCCTCGATGTTACGGTGCAGGCGCAGATCCTCCAGCTGTTACGCGAGCTGCGCGACGAGCTGAACATGAGCCTGCTGTTTATCACCCACAACCTCAGCATCGTAAAAAAGCTGGCCGACCGGGTGGCGGTGATGCAGAGCGGCCGCTGCGTGGAGCAGAACCGGGCCGCGACGCTGTTAGCTGCCCCGCAGCATCCCTACACCCAACGTCTGCTCAACAGCGAGCCTGCCGGGGACCCCGTTCCGCTGCCAGATACGGCGCAACCGCTGCTGAGCGTAAAAGATCTGTCCGTGGCGTTTCCGGTGCGCAAAGGCCTTCTGCGTCGGGTGGTGGATAATAAGCAGGTGCTGAACAACGTCAGCTTCACGCTGCGCCCCGGAGAAACTTTGGGGCTGGTGGGCGAGTCCGGCTCGGGGAAGAGTACGACCGGGCTGGCGCTGCTGCGCCTGATCGCCTCGAAAGGGGAAATTGAGTTTGACGGCCAGCCGCTGCACCGCTGGGATCGCCGACAGATGTTGCCCGTCCGCCACCGGATACAGGTGGTGTTTCAGGATCCGAACTCCTCCCTGAATCCGCGTCTCAACGTACAGCAAATTATTGAGGAGGGGCTACGGGTGCATCAGCCTGACCTCAGCGCGCAGGCGCGTGAAGAGGAGGTCATTCGGGTGATGGGCGAAGTGGGGCTGGATCCGCAGACCCGGCATCGCTATCCCGCCGCCTTTTCCGGCGGCCAGCGCCAGCGCATCGCCATTGCCCGCGCGCTGATCCTGCGCCCGGAGCTGATTATTCTGGATGAACCGACCTCATCGCTGGATAAAACCGTGCAGGCGCAAATCCTGGCCTTGCTGAAAAATCTGCAGGAGAAACACCGGCTGGCCTATATCTTTATCAGCCACGATTTACAGGTGGTCAGGGCGCTGTGTCATCAGGTGATTGTGCTACGGCAGGGAGAGGTGGTCGAGCAAGGGGAGTGTCAGCGCGTGTTTGCCGCGCCGACGCAGGAGTATACGCGTCAGCTGTTAGCGTTACGCTGACGCTCAGACAGGAGCCTGACCTGCTACGGATTCGGCGATCGCCACCCCGAAGTTTTTCAGGCGGCAGGTCGCCGCGAACTCATCCTGGCTTTTCACGAACAGGCACGGTTCGCCTTCGCACTCCAGGACCGAGCTGTAAAGCTCAATATCGGTCAGGGCCTGACTCAGTTTTTCCATCACCGGCCATGCGTTGCCCTCTTCCGGGCCCAGCAGCTTGAGCGCCACCAGACAGTTGTCACCGTTCGCGGCATTTTGCGGAATCGGTTCAACCTTCGAGCCTGCAAAACCCGCCGACCAGCGATAGCTTTGCGGCAAGCGATGAATAATGGAGAGCTGTAATGTATTCACGTCTGTTCCCCGGAAGCACAATATACTTCACAATCTATTTACATTTATAGTAACACATCATTAAACACTTGCTCTGTTTTGAGTAAGAAAACGCTTACACCCAGTTCCTGCGGGCTCTGGCGTCTTATTTATCAGGGCTTTTAGTCAGTGTTTCAGATCGATAGCGGCGCTATATGTACCCGTTTCTGTGATCTAACACAACCTTTTTAGGTACAAAGCTGTGACTATTTACACAAATATATTTTACATAAAAGAAACAAACATGGCCTCAGAGAAACCAGTTTTGATTGACCCGAATCAAAAAAGGGCCCCATCGGGACCCTTTTTTGTGCGTTATTTCACCGCTTTTCGGGGCCGACTGGCGTAGAGGCAGAACAGAATTGAGCCGGTGGCGCACAACGCAATTGACCAGAGCATCGGCCAGGCGCTGGTAAAGGTCGCGAGCGACAGCAGCGCCCCAACAATGGCACCAATGCCGAAGCGGAAAGTGCCCGCCAGAGACGAGGCGGTCCCGGCCATATGCGGGAACTCGTCGAGGATCACCGCCATCGCGTTAGACGACACCATCGAGATACAGCCGACAAACGCCGCGATACCCACCACCAGCGTCCAGAAGCCGACGTCGAAGAAGGCAGTCACCACCATCCACACCGCCATCACGAACTGGATCCACAGTCCGATGCGGAACATGTTCAGCGCCCCCACCTTGCGGACGAAGCGGCTGTTAATCATGGTCAGCACAAAGATGAACACCACGTTCAGCGCAAAGTAGTAGCCAAAATGCTGCGGGGAGACGTGGTTAAGCTCGATGTAGACAAACGGCCCGGCGCTGAGGAAGGAGAACATCCCGGCAAAGCTGAAGCCGCTGGACAGCATATAGCTCAGCACGCGCTTATGGCGAAACAGTGAGGCAAAGTTACCGAGGGTGGTGCGGATATGAAACTTCTGCCGATGCTCAGCGGGCAGGGTTTCCTTAATAAAGAAGAAGATCATCGCCGAGGCCAACAGAGCCGCCAGCGCCAGGATCCAGAAAATCGCGTGCCAGCTGAACCACACCAGCACCGCGCCCCCGACCATCGGGGCCACCAGCGGCGCAACGGTGGTGACCAGCATGACGAATGACATCATGCGGGAGAACTCTTCTTTCGGGTAAATATCACGCATCAGGGCGTTGATCACCACGCTGGCCGCCGCGGCCGCCAGGCCGTGGAAGAAACGCATTACAATCAGGTGATCGATGGACTGCGCCATCGCACAGGCCGCTGCGGCAGCGGCAAACACCAGCGTCCCGCCCAGCACCACCGGTTTGCGGCCCAGGCTGTCGGCCATCGGCCCGTACAGCAGCTGGCCGAGGGCAAAGCCGAGGATGTAGGTGCTGAGGGTCATTTGTGCGCTACCCGCCGGGACGCCAAATTGCTCAGCGATCACCGGCAGCGCGGGCAGATACATGTCGATGGACAGCGGCATCAGCATGGCCAGCAGGCCAAGGATAAAGACAATGCTGAACGACGATTGTGGCCTGGTGGTCACAGTTAACTCCTGAAATTAGCGGGAAGAGAGGCCAACGCTGGCAATTTCTTCTTCCGTCAACGGGCGGTATTCGCCTGGCGCAAGGTCCGGGTCGAGAGCGATCTCGCCGATCCGTTCGCGATGCAGACCGACAACGTGATTACCCACGGCCGCAAACATGCGTTTTACCTGATGGTAGCGCCCTTCGCTGATGGTCAGACGCACTTCGGTAGGGGTGATCACTTCCAGCACGGCGGGCTTAGTCAGATCTTTTTCATTATGCAGCTGGACGCCATGGGCGAATTGTTCTGCCGTGCTGTCGCTCACCGGCGATTCCAGGTTCACCAGATAGGTCTTCTCGCACTGGTGGCGCGGGGAGGTAATACGGTGCGACCACTGACCATCATCGGTCATCAGCACCAGGCCGGTGGTGTCGATATCCAGACGTCCGGCGGCGTGCAGCTTGTGTGCCACAGGCTCATCCAGGAAGTAGAGCACGGTCGGATGATCGGGATCGTCAGTCGAGCAGACATAGCCTTGCGGCTTATTGAGCATGAAGTAACGCGGGCCGTTCTGCTGGGTCAGCGAATTGCCTTCATATTCCACCTGATGCTCAGGCTGGAGTTTGAACGCGCTGTCTCGCACAATATCGTCATCCACAGTAACGTGGCTGCCGCGAATCAGACGCGCAGCAATAGCGCGGCTTACGCCGAGTTGCTGAGCGATAAACTTATCAAGTCGCATGAAATAATTTTAGCCTTAAAGGTGCCAGGAGCCGGACGAGGCGCCCGGAAAAGAAGCAGTTAACAACAGCTCAGTATAACGGGCTCTGTGCGCCACTCAAGGGAAAAAGTTTCGTGGCATACTATATGCGGGATAACAAAGCTGAGTAACCATGACCTTTACACTTCGCCCCTATCAACAGGAAGCCGTGGACGCCACCCTCGCCCACTTTCGTCAGCATAAAGAACCGGCCGCCATCGTCCTGCCCACCGGGGCGGGCAAAAGCCTGGTGATCGCCGAGCTGGCGCGCCTGGCACGCGGGCGCGTGCTGGTGCTGGCGCACGTCAAAGAGCTGGTGGCGCAGAACCATGCCAAGTATCTGGCGCTGGGCCTCGAGGCCGATATTTTTGCCGCCGGGTTACAGCGCAAAGAGAGCCACGGCAAAGTGGTATTTGGCAGCGTGCAGTCGGTGGCGCGCAATCTGGACAAGTTTCAGAGCGAGTTCTCGCTGCTGATCGTGGATGAGTGCCATCGCATCAGCGATGACGATGACAGCCAGTATCAGCAGATCCTGGCCCACCTGAAGAGCGTGAACCCGCACATCCGTCTGCTGGGGCTTACCGCCACCCCGTTCCGCCTCGGTAAAGGCTGGATCTATCGCTTTCATTATCACGGCATGGTGCGCGGCAATGAAAAGGCGCTGTTCCGCGACTGCATTTACGAGCTGCCCCTGCGCTACATGATTAAACACGGCTACCTGACGCCGCCGGAGCGGCTGGACATGCCGGTAGTGCAGTACGATTTCAGCCGGTTGCAGGTGCAGAGCAATGGCCTGTTCAGCGAGGCGGATCTCAACCACGAGCTGAAAAAGCAGGATCGTATTACCCCGCACATCATCAGCCAGATAATGGAGTTTGCCGCCGAACGCAAAGGGGTGATGATTTTTGCCGCCACCGTGGAGCACGCCCGGGAAATCACCGGCCTGCTGCCCCCCAGCGAAGCGCGGCTTATCACCGGCGAAACGCCGGGCAACGAGCGCGACCGACTGATTGACGATTTTAAGGCGCAGCAGTTCCGCTACCTGGTCAATGTGTCAGTGCTCACTACCGGCTTTGACGCCCCGCACGTGGATCTGATCGCCATTCTGCGTCCGACTGAATCGGTCAGCCTCTATCAGCAGATTGTCGGCCGCGGCCTGCGCTTAGCCCCCGGCAAAACCGACTGCCTGATTCTGGATTACGCCGGGAACCCACACGACCTGTACGCCCCGGAAGTTGGGGCGCCAAAGGGGAAAAGTGACAACGTCCCCGTGCAGGTATTTTGTCCCGGCTGCGGGTTTGCCAACACCTTCTGGGGCAAAACCACCGCCGATGGCACCCTGATTGAACACTTTGGTCGCCGCTGTCAGGGCTGGTTTGAAGATGACGAGGGCCATCGCGAGCAGTGCGACTACCGCTTCCGCTTTAAAAACTGTCCGCAGTGTAACGCCGAAAACGACATTGCTGCCCGCCGCTGTCGCGCCTGCGATACGGTGCTGGTCGATCCCGACGATATGCTGAAAGCGGCCCTGAAGCTGAAGGACGCGCTGGTGCTGCGCTGCAGTGGGATGGTGCTGGCCCACGGCGCGGATGAGAAAGGCGAATGGCTGAAAATTACCTATTACGATGAGGATGGCGCTGATGTGAGTGAGCGCTTCCGTCTGCAGACGCCCGCCCAGCGTACCGCCTTTGAGCAGCTGTTTATCCGCCCGCATACCCGCACGCCGGGTGTGCCGCTGCGCTGGGTAACCGCGGCGGACATCGTCCATCAACAGCCGCTGCTGCGCCACCCTGACTTCGTGGTGGCGCGGAAAAAAGGGCAGTTCTGGCAGGTGCGTGAGAAAGTTTTTGATTATGAAGGTCGCTACCGCCGGGCCAATGAATTACGGGGATAAAGGGACTTTTCATTGATGTGCGGGTCATTTGAGTATAAAATGCCGCCCGCTTCACATCCGTGAGGCTGAACACTTACCTGCTGCTGGGTCGCCTGTAGCAGGAATAATATGTACAGAGAGAAATCAATGTTAACTATCAATGTAGAAGCACGTAAAGAGCAGGGCAAGGGTGCGAGCCGCCGCCTGCGCGTAGCAAACAAATTCCCTGCCATCATCTATGGCGGCGAAGCTGCTCCGATCGCAATCGAACTGGACCACGACAAAGTGTGGAACCTGCAGGACAAGCCTGGTTTTTACGGCGAAGTTCTGACCCTGGTTGTTGACGGTAAAGAAGAAAAAGTGAAGGTTCAGGCTGTTCAGCGTCACCCGTTCAAGCCAAAACTGTCTCACATCGACTTCGTTCGCGCGTAATCGCTAACGTATCGAGAAAAAACCCCGCATTGCGGGGTTTTTTTATGGCTGTTATTTACCGCCAGAGGTGCGGCGCTGCAGCTGATCGCGCAGGTTTGGCGGGGTGCCTTTAATGGTCAGCGTGTCGGTCGCCGGATCCCAGAAAATGCGCTCGCCCAGCAGCATGGCATCGAAGTTAATGGTTAGCCCACCGCCGCTACCGGCAAATTTGGTGAGCTGACGCAGGGTGCTGCGATCCGCCGGGAAGCTCTCTTCCAGCTCATAGCCTTTCTCTGCCGTAAAGTCCTGGAAACTCACTTCGCTGACGCCGGCCAGCTCTTTAGAGAGGGATTCCAGTTCGATCTCCTCTCCCGCCTGCAGCTGCTCGTTGCAGTAGGCGTACACCTGCTGACGCACGTTCTGGCGCTCGGATTTGTCCAGCTCGGCTTCCGCGGTGAAGTCATCCACCGCCTGTAGCAGGCCTTTGTTCTGTGCTTTGGCGTTCAAACCTTCGCTGGCGCCGAGGAAATCCATAAAGAAGTCGGCAACCTTGCGCCCTACCCGCCCTTTCAGGAAGGTCAGATAGCGGGTCGATTCCGGATTGGTTTCCCATTCGGTCAAATCGATACGCGCCACGATATCCGCGTGGTTGATATCCAGATAGTGGGTAGAGCTGATATCCAGCTGCTCATTGACGCGCATGCTGCTTAAGTTGTTCAGTACCGCCACCAGCAGGTACTCCACCGCCAGGTAACGATAGTGGCAGAACAGGACGATACCACCGTCGGCAAACGGGTACTTTGCCAGCTCATCGCGCAGACGGCCGGTAGCGGCCCGGCTGAAGGCGAGGAAATCCTCTTCGCCCTGACGCTGCAGGCGCAGGGTCTGCGCCAGTTCACTCTCTTCGCTGAACAGGCCATAGGCTTTGTTTTTGGCGCTGTACACCCGGTGCAGCTCCGCGATCATGTCGACCGCGGTAGGGGTAGGTTCCAGTAACGAATCGCGCAGCACCAGCTCAAGGGTTTGCTCATCACGCTTGATAAGCTGGTGCAGGGCAATCTGGTTGATATCCAGACTCATGATAAACTCTCCTTTTAGACCGGGCCGTATTCAACCACCCGCCAGACATGTATGCAACCGAAGATAAAAAAGGGGAAAAAAAGCTGTTGCTACGGTAATATGTTGCCCTTTCCTCTACAAACAGATTTCGATTTATGCCACAACTCTCCCGCTACAGTGATGAACACGTTGAACAAATGCTCAGTGAGCTGCTCAACGTACTGGAAAAACATAAGGCGCCAACCGACCTTTCCCTGATGGTTCTGGGCAATATGGTGACTAACCTTATCAATACCAGCGTTGCGCCGGCCCAGCGCCAGGCGATCGCGAAATCTTTCGCTCAGGCCTTACAGTCCTCGGTTAACGACGACCAGGCGCACTAAGGGAAACGAACGACAGTTTATGGTGACGAATCGTCAGCGCTACCGTGAAAAAGTCTCCCAGATGGTTAGCTGGGGGCACTGGTTTGCCCTGTTTAACATTCTGCTGGCGATGGTGCTGGGCAGTCGTTATCTGTTTGTCGCCGACTGGCCGACGACACTGGCCGGACGCGTCTATTCGTGGATGAGCGTCATAGGCCATTTCAGCTTTCTGGTCTTCGCCACCTATTTACTGATCCTCTTCCCGCTGACCTTTGTTGTCATGTCGCAGCGGCTGATGCGGTTTGTCTCCGCGATCCTGGCCACTGTGGGCATGACGCTGCTGCTTATCGACAGCGAAGTCTTTACCCGTTTCCACCTGCATCTTAATCCTGTCGTCTGGGAACTGGTGATTAACCCCGACCAAAACGAAACTGCGCGCGACTGGCAGCTGATGTTTATCAGCGTGCCCATTATCCTGCTGATTGAGATGCTGTTTGCCACCTGGAGCTGGCAAAAGCTGCGCAGCCTGACGCGTCGTCGTCGCTACGCCAAACCGGTTGCCGCTCTTTTCTTCGTGGCCTTTATCGGCTCGCACTTCATGTACATCTGGGCTGATGCCAACTTCTATCGGCCGATCACCATGCAGCGCGCGAACCTGCCGCTCTCTTATCCGATGACCGCCCGCCGCTTCCTCGAGAAACACGGCCTGCTGGATGCGCAGGAGTATCAGCGCCGCCTGATTGAGCAAGGCGATCCCGAAGCGGTATCGGTGCAGTATCCGCTCAGCGATCTGCGCTACCGTGATATGGGCCAGGGCCAGAACGTCCTGCTGATCACCGTTGACGGCCTGAACTACTCGCGCTTTGAGAAGCAGATGCCGACGCTGGCGGAGTTTGCCGATAAGAACATCAACTTTACCCAGCATATGAGTTCCGGTAACGCCACCGATACCGGGATCTTCGGCCTGTTCTACGGCATTTCGCCGGGCTATATGGACGGCGTGCTGTCGTCGCGTATTCCTGCGGCGCTGATCACCGGCCTGAACCAGCAGGGTTACCAGCTGGGGCTGTTCTCGTCTGATGGCTTCAGCAGCCCGCTCTTCCGTCAGGCGCTACTGTCCGACTTCTCGCTGCCGGCCACCCGCAGCCAGTCCGACGCTCAGACCGCCGGACAGTGGATCAGCTGGCTGAACCGCTATGCCCAGGACGATAACCGCTGGTTCTCCTGGGTTGCCTTCAACGGCACCACCCTGGATGACAGCAACCAGAAAACCTTTGCCCGTCGCTACGCTCAGGCTGCCGGCGATGTGGATGCCCAGATTGCCCGGGTGCTGAACGCCCTGCGTGAATCCGGCAAGCTGGAGAATACGGTGGTGGTGATCACCGCGGGTCACGGCGTGCCGCTGGGCAACGAGCGCAACGATGTCGACTGGTCCCGCCCTCGTCTGCATGTTCCGCTGGTGATCCACTGGCCTGGCACACCATCGCAGCGCATTAACATGCTGACCGATCATAAAGATGTGATGACCACTCTGATGCAGCGTCTGCTCCACGTCAGCACGCCAGCCAATGAGTATTCCCAGGGTCAGGATCTGTTCAGCGCCACCCGTCGCCACAACTGGGTGACCGCCGCCAGCAACAATACGCTGGCCGTCACGACGCCAGCCCTGACGCTGGTCCTGAGCAGCAACGGGAATTACAAAACCTATAACCTGCAGGGTGAAAAACTCAACGACCAGACGCCGCAGCTCAGCCTGCTGTTACAGGTGTTGACGGATGAAAAACGGTTCATCGCTAACTGATTTAAAATTAATCAGTTAGCCTGAACTGACCTTGCATTAAACGCGGAAATAGGTAGTATAAATTTTCGTGTCGGCACGTAGCGCAGCCTGGTAGCGCATCGTCATGGGGTGGCGAGGGTCGAGAGTTCAAATCTCTCCGTGCCGACCAAAAATTCCTCAAAAAAAACCAACCGCTTGCGGTTGGTTTTTTTATGCCTGTCAGATTTCCGGAGTATGTTTGTACCCGGTCAGCATCAGCATCAGGCTCTCTCTGGAATCCGCCGGGCTGAACTGGTAGTGGTTGCCCTGACGATCGCCACCGATGTACCAGGAGATCTCCGTTTTCCCTGCGGCCAGCGCTTTACGCACCGCCTTGTCGACATCCACCATCCGGTACTCACGCTTGTTGTTGAGATACAGGATCGCATCCGAACTGTAGTTGCAGGAAGGCCGTTTTTTCCAGGTAACGGTGGCCGGATCCCAGTCGTTGCTGGCGGGATAGAAGAAGATCTGATCCGCGCCGTTAGCTTCGACTTTCCCACCGAAGATACGCACTTTGTACTTAAACAGAGACGGATCCTGGCCGGTCGGCAGTGCAGGGATCTTAAATTTCACCAGGCTCATGGTCTCGACGTTACGGGTACGACCGCCGTTCTTCCAGTTATCCTGAATTAACAGGGTCTGTGCCGTCGGAACCGGCGTGGTTGGCGCCTCGCTGCTCACCCAGACGTTGGCCTTCGCTTTCGAATAGCCATACGGGACGTTGGTGCCGCAATCCATGCCCTGGTTCATGCACATCTCGGTCATAAAGCGCGCTCCCTCTTCGGTCCAGCCGTTCATAAAGTCGGCATGGGCGGTGTACAGACTGCCCCAGTGCTCCTCGCGCGCGTCGCCGTTCATGGTGGGATCGAGGGACAGCTGCGCTTTGGCGGTATCCAGGGAGGTGATACCGTGCAGCACGTAAGCCACGTTCATGTTCACCGTCGGGATCTTCACCGGGAAGCCGGAAGGACACTGCCCTTTCACATCATAGGCCGCGTTAGCCATCCCGTGGTGCGGCTTCAGGTTGATGCCATCCCAGCAGTTGGGGAACTGGATGCCGATGTTAAACTGCACCGCATCTTTGGCTTTTCTCAGGCCGCACACCTCCCCGATTTTATTGCTGTAACCTTTGCCATTGGCGCATAAAAAGGTGATCCGCGAGTTAGGCCTGGTGCCGTGATGATCCCCCGCCACCATCGCCAGCCCGGCAGGGAACGGGCTAAGTGGATATTGATCGACGTTGTTCGCCTGGTAGTAAGTTTTCTGATAGGCAGGCTTGACCACCGTGCCGTCCGGAAGACGCAGGGAGGGTGCCCAGTAGGCCGAGCTGTCGGCTTTGTTATCGCAGGTGGTTTCTGACTGCTTGCGCAGCGAGGCATAGGATGAGAACGCATCGGTGCGGGTGTTGCCAAAAAAGTCGTGCCACATCGCCTGATTGACTTTGCCGAACATCATTACGGCGTCGTCCCCCAGAGTGTGGTTGTAAGCGCAGACAACGTGCGCCTGCGGGCCGGCATGAGCGTAAAGAGAAGGCAGCAGCAGAGCTGATGCCAGCGCGGAATACAGTGTGGTCCTTTTCATAAAAATCTCCTGATAGAAAGGACCACATTGGTAACAAAACGGCGCTAACTCTCCGAATTTTTAACGCAATAATTTTCCGCAGCTGCGCACTTTACAACGCTGCCGGTCGCCTGAGGAGATAGGCCAGGGTCACGAGGCAGATCGCCGCTCCGGCGTAGAAGGTATATTCCGCCCCCCACACTTCCCAGATGATGCCCGCGCCCAGGCTGGCAATCAGCAGCGCCACGCCGCTCACCATGCTGAACAGACCAAAGGCGGTACCGCGCAGATCGGCGGGTGCCGTTTTCGCGATCATCGCGGTGAGCAGTCCCTGAGTCATCCCCATATGGATGCCCCACAGCGCCACGCCGAGAATAATCCCCGCCCAGTGGGTGGTGAGCGCCAGCACGATATCCGCCGCGATCAACACTACCAGCCCCCACTGCAGCAGGCGGGTGTGGCTCATGACGTCAGAGAGTTTGCCGAACGGATAAGCAGAAAAGGCATAAAGCAGGTTCATGGCGACCATCACCAGCGGGATCAGCGCCAGCGGAATATCCGCCTGCTGGGCTCGCAACACCAGAAAGGCCTCACTGAAGCGGGCCAGGGTAAAGACCGCGCCGAGACCAATCACCCACCAGCAGCTGGCGCCGAGGCGTTTCAGGTTCTCTTTTTTGATCGGATTGGTGCGTTTATGGGCGACGGGAGAGGTAGGTTCATGCAGGCCAAAAAAGAGCAGCGCGACGGCAAGCACGCCGGGGATAACGGCGATCCAGAAGATGGTGCGAAAGTCGTCGTTCCACAGCAGCATCATGCCGACCGCCAGCAACGGACCAAGAAACGCGCCGATGGTGTCCATCGACTGACGCAGCCCGTATGCCGCCCCGCGCAGTTCCGGCGGCGTCACATCGGCCACCAGCGCGTCACGGGGCGCGCCGCGGATCCCCTTCCCTACCCGGTCAATTAAGCGTGCCCCGAGGATCATCCCCGACGAGGAGGCGAGCGCAAACAGTGGCTTGCTGGCCGCACCCAGCCCGTAGCCCAGCAGCGCCAGCCCTTTGCGTTTCCCCAGATAGTCGCTGATGGCGCCGGAGAAGACCTTGACGATCAGCGCCGTGGCTTCCGCCAGACCTTCGATTAGGCCAATAAAGATGACGCTGGCACCCAGCGTAGTCACCATAAACAGCGGTAATAAGCTATGAATGATCTCCGAAGAGATATCCATCAACATGCTGACGCCGCCAACCACCCAGACCCCTTTGGGGATCCGGCTCAGCGTGGAAAAACGGGAGACCATGCGCCACTCCTGCTAGCGGGAAAACTCAGTGCTTATCGCTGTCCCCGAGGAAAAAAATCCCCAGCGGAATTGCCAGCAGAACGGTAAAGACCGTGCTGTAGACCAGCACCATCGCAGATTGCAGAACGTACATGCTGGTGGTCCACGACGTCAGCGGGATGTTGTACTGCTCAATCACACCGACGATCGTCACACGGCCCACTCCAATCACCGCGATCATAAACACCGTCAGCAGTGCCAGCAGAAATTTTTTCCCGGCCGGCGTGTTAAGTTTTTGGCGTACCATGCATTTATTCCTTCACAGATGAATAACAATGATTGCCGCTCACCCTACCACGATCGTCGCCCCGGCACCAATCCAGTATTTAAAACCACAATAAAGGCAAATAACCAGTGATATAAACCAGATATAAATAAAATAAAGGCAATAAACACCACTTATGATAGTGTAGACGAGAATCGTTTGACATAAAAAGGAATGACTGTGAAAAACGCACCTAAAAGCGTCGTCGCCCTGCTGGCCCTGGCCTGTGCCAGCGCATATGCCGCCCCTGCCGCTCAACCGCTTGAGAAAACGGCCCCGTATCCGCAGGCGGAGCACGGGATGAAGCGCCAGGTTATCGACCTGCCCGCGCAGAAAGATGAAGCAAATTATAAAGTTGAGCTGTTGATCGGCCAGACGCTGGAGGTGGACTGCAACGTGCACCGCCTCGGCGGGCAGTTAACCAGCAAGACGCTGGAAGGCTGGGGCTATGACTATTACGTCTTTGATAAGGTCACCTCGCCGGTCTCTACCATGATGGCCTGTCCGGAAGGGAAAAAGACCGCCAAATTTGTGACCGCTAACCTGGGTGAGCACAGTCTGCTGCGTTACAACAGCAAACTGCCGATTGTGGTCTATACGCCGGAAAACATTGAGGTGAAATACCGCATCTGGCAGGCCGACGAGAAGGTCGGGAACGCCGTCGCGCGTTAATAAAAAAGCCGGGTCAGATAACCCGGCTTTTTTGTATCAGAGCGCGATATCCGCGACCGGTTTGCTTTCCGGCTGGGATGTCGCCTGCGGCTCAGCCTGAGGCGCCGCATCCGGTGCCTGCGGCTTTTCATACTTCAGCTGCAGTACGCGGCTGGTGTACTCCAGCTCCTGCTCGGTAGCGTCAACGTTGCCGTTCAGCGCCGTACCGTAAGACGGAATAATGGTCTTCAGCTTCGCCTGCCATTCCGGGCTGGCGACTTTGTCTTTGAACACTTTTTCCATCAGATGCAGCATGATCGGTGCAGCAGTGGATGCCCCCGGGGATGCACCCAGCAGCGCGGCCACGGTGCCCTCTTTATCGCTGACCACTTCGGTGCCCAGACGCAGCACGCCGCCTTTCTCTTCGTCACGCTTGATGATCTGCACGCGCTGACCCGCCTGCCACAGACGCCAGTCTGCCTGCTTCGCGTCCGGGTAGTACTCTTTCAGCGCCTCAAAGCGATCGTCATCGGAGAGCATCACCTGGCTAATCAGGTATTTCACCAAATCGAAGTTATCCAGACCAACATCGACCATGGGTCCCACGTTCGAAGTGGTGGTAGAGCTGAGCAGATCCCACAGCGAACCGTTCTTCAGGAACTTGGTTGAGAAGGTCGCGAACGGCCCGAACAGCACCACACGCTTGCCGTCAAGAATACGGGTGTCGATGTGCGGTACCGACATCGGTGGTGCGCCCACGGACGCCTGACCATACACCTTCGCCAGATGACGGTTCACCACTTCCGGGTTTTCCGACACGAGGAACTGGCCGCCAACCGGGAAGCCCGCGTAGTTTTCCGCTTCCGGAATGCCGGTTTCCTGCAGCAGCTTCAGCGCCGCGCCGCCCGCACCGATAAAGACGAACTTCGCCTTGATGACGTGCTCTTCTTCATTGTGCTTGAGATCGGCAACGGTCACGCTCCAGGTGTTGTCCGCGTTACGCTTAAAGCCGCGCACTTCGCTGTTCAGCGACAGGTTGAAGTTCTCTTTTTTCTGCAGAGAGCCCACCAGCTGACGGGTAATTTCGCCGTAGTTCACGTCGGTACCGATTTCGGTCCGGGTCGCCGCAACTTTCTGGTTCGGGTCTCGCCCTTCCATGACCAGCGGTGCCCACGCTTTGATCTGAGCGTGATCTTCGGAGTACTTCATCCCGCGGAACAGCGAGCTTTGCTGCAGGGCAGCATAACGACCGCGCAGGAAGTTAACGTTGTCGTCGCCCCAGACAAAGCTCATGTGCGGGACGGTGTTAATGAAGCTGTGCGGATCGTGCAACACGCCGCTGTTCACCTGGTGAGACCAGAACTGACGGGAGATCTGGAATGCTTCGTTGATCTCCACGGCTTTCTCAATGCTGATAGAGCCGTCTTTCTTCTGCGGAGTGTAGTTCAGCTCCATTAAGGCCGAGTGGCCGGTACCGGCGTTATTCCAGCCGTTGGAGCTCTCCTGCGCCACGCCGTCCAGACGTTCAACCATGGTCATGGACCAGTTCGGCTCAAGTTCGTGCAGATAGGTTCCCAGCGTGGCGCTCATGATCCCGCCGCCAATTAACAGAACGTCCGTTTCCTGATCCTGCGATGCCTGAGCCTTCGCCGCCATCGGGGCAACGCTAAAGCTTGCCGCCGCAGCCAGCAACAGGGCAGTCATTTTTTTCATAATTAGTGCCTTCGTAATAAGCGTTTTGTTCGCTATGTATGCAGATGAAGTCGATTGCGGCGCCACGGTAGCAATAATTAAATATTGTTTAAAGGTTAAATAATTATTGTAATTATGATAATTAATGTCGTGATGTTTGTAGGGGCATAACGCTGCCGGGCTGGCAACCTGGGCGTTTTCCCGCTACTATGCTGCCCTTTGTGATCGGCCGCACAGATCCTGCCCAGCGCCACTAACCTGCGAAAAACTATGTCTCAAACCCATACCTCTCCCCGGACCTTATCGGTTCTGCGTTCTCCGTCGCTGTTGATGCGTGAAACCCTGGCCGGTGTCATCACCGCCCTGGCGCTCATTCCGGAGGTCATCTCCTTCTCGGTAGTGGCGGGCGTCGATCCGAAAGTGAGCCTGTTCGCCTCGGTGGTGCTGTGCCTGGCGCTGTCGGTAATGGGGGGACGCCCGGCGATGGTGACCGCCGCTGCGGGTTCCGTGGCGCTGGTGATTGGGCCGATGGTTCATCAGCATGGCGCGCAGTATATTCTGCCGGCGGTGCTGCTGGCGGGCCTGATCCAGATCCTGTTTGGTGCGCTGGGGATGGCGCGCCTGATGCGCTTTATTCCCCAGTCGGTAATGACCGGGTTTGTGAACGCGCTGGGGATTTTAATTTTCTTTGCCCAGGTGCCGCATTTCTGGAGCAAAAGCCCGCTGATTGTCGGCCTGTTTGTTCTGACTCTGCTGATTGTGCTCTGGGCGCCCCGCTACATTAAAAGTATTCCTTCTCCGCTGATTGCGATTGTGGTCCTGACCCTGTTTACCGTTACCAGCGGCCAGCTGCTGCCGACCGTCGGCGACGAAGGCTCGATCGGCGGCGGTCTGCCGGGGATCACCCAGATGCTGGTGCCGCTTAACCTGCATACCCTGAGCATTATCTGGCCCTGCGCGCTGAGCATTGCCTTTGTTGGCCTGATGGAGTCGCTGCTGACGGCGAAACTGGTGGATGAGCTGACGGCCACCCCATCCAGCAAGCGCCGCGAGAGCATGGGGCTGGGCGTGGCCAATATCATGGCGGGCTTCTTTGGCGGGATCGCCGGGTGCGCGATGATCGGTCAGACCATCGTTAACGTCGAAATGGGTAAAGGCCGCAGCCGCGTCTCTACCCTGGCCGCCGGGCTGGTGCTGCTGTTGTTGGTCACTGCCCTGAGCGAGGTGATGGCCAAAATCCCGATGGCGGTGCTGGCGGGTATCATGGCGATTGTCGCGGTGAAAACCTTCAACTGGCACAGTATTCAGCCGGGCACCGTCAAAGATGCCCCCGTGGCTGAAACGCTGGTGATGCTGGTGACCGTCGCGGCCACCGTCTCAACCGGCAATCTGGCAATTGGCGTGCTGGGCGGGATTATCCTGATGGCGATCCTCCCTGCCCGCCTGCGACGCCATAGCGCCGCTACAGCAGAAACAGCGTCGCCAGACCAAGAAAAATAAAGAACCCGCCGGTATCGGTGATAGCGGTGATCATCACGCTCGACCCCACTGCGGGGTCGCGCCCGAGGCGGGTCATGGTTAACGGAATGATCACCCCCATCATCGCCGCCACCAGCAGGTTCAGCACCATCGCCAGGGTCATCACCCCGCCCAGGGCCATATCGTCGTATAGCCACCAGGTGATACCGCCCATAATTCCGCCCCACACCAGGCCGTTGATCAACGCCACCCCCAGCTCACGCAAAATCAGGAAGGTAAAGTTGCCCGGCTGAATGTGCTGCAACGCCAGGGCGCGCACAATCATGGTGATGGTCTGGTTACCGGTATTGCCGCCAATGCCTGCCACGATGGGCATCAGCGAGGCCAGGGCCACCAGCTGGGAGATGGTGTGTTCAAATCCATCGATGACACGGGAGGCAATAAACGCGGTGCAGAGGTTGATCGCCAGCCATGCCCAACGGGTTTTCACCGCCTTGCTCACCGGGGCATAAACATCCTCTTCCGCGCTGAGGCCCCCGAGGGCGCGCATATCGTTGTCGGTCTCTTTATAGACCACATCGACGATCTCATCGATGGTCAGTCGCCCTAACAGCTTGCCCACGGCATCCACTACCGCGGCGCTGAGCAGGTTGTCACGCTCGAAGGTACGCGCGGCTTTTTCAGCATCATCTTCCGGGGAGAAGAGCATCGGCTGGGGGTCCATCACCTCGCTGACCTTGCTCTGGGCGCTGTTGAGCAGAATGGTCTGCAGCTCCAGCTCGCCGAGCAGGGTTTTATCCCGGGAAGTCACAAACAGCTTATCGGTGTTTTGCGGCATTTTACCGAGCCGACGCAGGTAACGCTGGACCGTGCCCAGGGTGACGTCCGGGCGTACGGTGATCACGCTGAACTCCATGATCGCCCCGACGCGGTCCTGCTCATAGTGCATGACCTGGTGGACGCGGGCGCGTTCCTGAGGCGGCAACGACGCCAGCAGGCGTCCGGTCAGGTTGCGCGGCAGGTGCTGAACGAGATAGATCTGATCGTCGATATCCAGGGTACGCAGCGCATCGAGGATCGCGTCGTCGCTCATCTCATCGATCAGATCTTCCCAGACGTTCTCGGACGCCTCCACCAGCACCTGACCACGCTCGTGATCCTGCACCAGCCGCCACAGGGCATGGCGCTCTTCCGAAGGTAAGGCTTCGAGGGTGTCGGCCAGATCCGGCGGCGGTAAATGGGCTACCAGCGCCCCTACCTCAGCAATATCGTCGGCTAAGGTGCCGACGTCATATTGCTCAGCCAGGGTCAGTTTACCCAGCAGGGTAGAGGTGAGCGCTTTGTCGGTGGTCATCAGCCAGATCAGGCGCGCACGCTCTTCATCGCGCAGCCGTGCGCTGTTCTTATTCAATACAGACATAATTCATAAATCCATTAAATGAGTTGGCATTAAGCATAGCGCGGGGTTGTGTAAATTTTAATAAACGAATCGGCGGGAAGAACAAAAAAGCGGCAGTTACAGACCGGGGACGGCGAAACCGCCCCCGGCATATTTGATACTCAGGCGGTACGGGCTACCGCATCACGCGACGCGGCATCGCGTTCAGCGCCGGTCAGCTCACTCAACTGACCGCTGCGCATCTCCAGCAGGCGGTCGGCATGAATAAAGTAGTGATCGTCATGGCTGATGGCGAAGATGGTTTTACCCATCTGCTGCATCAGCGGCAGCAGCACCTGGTAGAACTCGCGGCGGAAATGCGGGTCCTGATCTGCGGCCCACTCATCCAGCAGAATGATGTCGCGCTCTTCTGCCAGCGCCAGCAGCAGCGCCACGCGCTTCTTCTGCCCTTTCGACAGCTTGAGGTTGAGGATCTTGCCATCCTGCAGCTCCAGCTTGTGCGACATTTGCAGATGCGCCAGCCACTTCTCCACCAGCGCCGGATCGGCCTGCTTGCCTTCCGGGCCCAGCAGCTGATCGAACAGCCACACGTCGGTGAACACCGCAGAGAACAGCTTGCGGTAATCTTCCGGTTTTTCGGCGCTCAGCGGTTTACCGTCCAGCAGGATCTCCCCCGACTGGGGCTGATACAGGCCGGTGAGGAGCATCGCCAGCGTCGATTTTCCGCTGCCGTTACCGCCAATCAGGAACAGCAGCTCGCCGCGGTTAAGGGTTAAGTTCACCGGCCCGACGGAGAAGTCGTTGTCCTGATAGGTAAAGGTGACGTTGCGCAGCTCCAGCGTCTGCCAGTCCGGGAAGGCCTGCGGGCGCGGGAATTCCGCTTTGTAAGGGGCCAGCGAAAACTTGCGCAGCTTGTTAAAGGCCACCTGGGCGCTGAGCAGGGTCGGCAGCGCACCGACGGCGGAGAGCAGCGGCGTACGCAGGAACAGCAGGGTCAGCGAGTAGGTAGCGGCGACGTTGGTATCCGCCCAGCCGAGGCTGTTCGCCATCCAGAAGACCAGGCCAATCGCCCCCAGCATCATGATATTTGACCAGTTGACCGCGCTCAGGTGGAAAGTATCGGCCCGCACAATGTGGTGGCGATATTCGCGGGCATCCGGGATATAGAGATTGTTGAAGATGTGCTCGGCACGCTCGCGGTTCAGGGTCAGCTCTTTGCGCCCTTCCAGCACCGTCTGATAGTCGTTATAGAGCTTATCTTCGGTTTCACGCAGCACCGCCATGTGTTTGTAGACGCGCGACACCAGCATGTAGCCGCCCCAGATGGTGATCACAATCCACAGGGCGGTGATCGCCAGCATTTTGGTGGAGAGCCAGGCCAGATAGGCGGCTGAGCCGAAGGTCAGAATAATCCCCTGCACCAGCTCCGGCAGACGCACAAAGGCGATGGTGATTGAGCGCACATCACTGGTCAACCCGGCCAGCAGAGAGGCGCTGCCCAGCTGCTCGACGCGTTCAACCTGGGTATCCAGAATACGCTTGATAAACTCGCTGCGCAGGCGGAAGACGAAGTGGTGACCGAGGGTGGTAAGCGCCAGCTGCGAACCCAGGGTGACCGCCATCAGCAGCACCAGCAGGCCGAGAAATTCCGGCAACACCATCAGGGTGGTGTCCACCGTTTCAATTAAACGCAGGTTAATAAAGGCGATAAGCCCAATACCCAGGGCGGCGCTGAGCAGGCTTAAGGCCATCACCGCGATAAACGGCCAGCGGTATTGGCGCCAGACCAGTAACAGGAGTTCCATGCAGAGCAATCCAGACAAGAAAAAACAGCCAGCAGTGTAAACTGCTCGCCACTTACATCAAGAATAATTCTTATTTTTATTCGTTATTCGCCGCCTGACGGAAGGTCAGGTTGTAGCGATACTCCCCTGTGACAGGGTGTTCTCCCGGCTTAAGAGGCTGGATACCGTGATAAAACAGGCGGGATGGCCCGCCCCACACCACCACATCACCGTGCTCCAGCAGCAGGCGTTGCAGCGGATCGTTGCGGCGTAATCCGCCGAACTGGAAGACGGCGGGCAGGCCGAGTGAGACCGAGACAATCGGCGCCCGCAGGTCGGCTTCGTCTTTATCCTGATGCAGGGAGAGTTTGGCCCCGATGGCGTAGCGGTTGATCAGACAAGCATCCGGCTTAAAGTCGGGATAACCGGCCGCGCAGGCCGCATCATGGCACAGGGCGGCAAAAGCGTCCGGCATTGGCGGCCAGCGGGTGTCAGTCAGGGGATCGTCCGGAGAATAGAGGTAGCCGCGTTGATTGGTGGTCCAGCCCAGCCCGCCGCAGTTGGTCATCGCCACCGACATGGTGTATCCCCCCGGGGTGACCATCTGGCGAAACGGCGAGGCGCTGGCGACCTGTTCGATCCCTTGCATTAAGGCCGGGGCCCGTGCCAGCGCAAAGCGGCGCAGGATCACCGCCCCGGGCGCCAGCGGCTCCTGCCAGGGTTCAGCATCCGCAAAAAGATCCAGCATTATACCTCCTCTTTATTGGCTTCACGGCGCAGCAACGCCGCTTTACGGGCCGTGCCCCAGCGGTAGCCCGAGAGTCCGCCGTCGCTACGCACCACCCGGTGGCAGGGGATAATAATCGCCAGCCTGTTGGCGGCACAGGCCCGGGCCACCGCCCGCACCGCACCGGGATGACCTATGGCGTTGGCCACCTGCTGATAGCTCGCGGTCTCCCCACCCGGAATGGCACACAGAGCCTGCCAGACCTGACGCTGGAAGGCGGTACCGCGAATATCCAGTGGCAGGGCCAGTGCCACGGCGTGATTATCCACGCTGGCGATCACCTGGGCGACGCGCGCGGCGAAGGCGGCATCGGCCTGTTCTCGTTGGGCGTGGGGAAAGAGTGTCTCCAGCTCGGCAATCAGGGCGCGATCCTCATCCCCGGGTAAAATGGCGCAGACGCCGCGCGCGCTCTCCGCCACCAGGCAGCGCCCCAGCGTGCAGCTGCTCAGGGCATAACGCACGGTGGTTTCCTCCCCGCCGTTGCGGTACTGCTTCGCCGTCATGCCCAGCGTGGCGTCAGCCTTGCGATAGTAGCTGCTGCTGTCGGGAAAACCCGCCGCCAGCACCGAATCGGTGATCTTCTCGCCCTGGGCCAGGGCGTCGCGGAGTCGTTTCGCCCGGGCCGCCTGCTGCCAGGCTTTCGGCGTCATGCCGGTGAAGGATTTGAACAGACGATGCAGGTGATACGGGCTCACCGCCACCGCTTGCGCCAGCATGTCCAGCGTCAGCGGTTGCTCCTGCTCCAGTAAGCGACAGGCTTTTTCGATGGTGGCGATCCGCTGCGCCTGGGGATCCAGTTGATCCGGGCGGCAGCGCTTGCAGGGACGAAAACCCGCCAGCTCAGCCTGACGGGCATCGGCGTAAAAGCGAACGTTTTCGCGCAGAGCGTGGCGCGCCCGGCAGGAGGGACGGCAGAAGATGCCGGTGGTCTGTACGGCAAACACAAACTGACCGTCGGCACTCTCATCACGGGCCAGCACCGCCAGCCAGCGTTGATCATCATTTATCAGGTTCGGCTTTTTCATGATCGGCTCCTTATATAAGCATACGCCTAGCCTGCCTGAACGCCACCCGACAAAAACCTGCAACCTTGCTTTTTAATTCGCCCCATTGACGAGGAAGCTGGCGAACTGCGGGGACATCCAGGTTTTGAAGCCCTCCCCTTCGCGGACGATCATATAGACCGCCAGACCCTGCTCGCGCACGATCTCTTTGGCTTTCTCTGTTCCCAGCACCATCAGGCCGGTATCCCAGGCATCCGCTTCCAGCGCCGTCGGGGCGATCACCGTCACCGACACCAGATTGTGGGTAATCGGGCGGCCGGTCTGGGGATCGATCACATGGGAGATGCGTTTTCCGTCCAGCTCATAATAGTTACGGTAACTGCCGGAGGTGCTGATGCCGTGGCCGTTAATATCCACAATGGCCTGCACGGCATTTTGCCGATCGGTGGGTTTCTGGATCGCCACGCGCCAGGGCTTATCGCTGGCATTCATGCCGCGGCTGACCAGCGCCCCGCCCACCGACACCAGGTAGCGCGGGATCCCCTCTTCGGCCATCAGTTGGGCCAGGTGATCGGCGGCATAGCCCTCTCCGACCGTCGATAGATCAACGAACAGATCGGGGATATCTTTTTCGAGGTATTGCTTGCCGGATTGATTAATGACCGTCAGATGCTGCAGGCCCGTCTGCGCCCGGGCATCGTCAATCTGTGCCTGATCGGGAGTTTTCACCGGCTGTTTGTTCGGGCCAAAGCCCCAGAGGTTAACCAGCGGACCGACGGTGATATCCATCGCGCCGTTGGTTTTATAACCCACCCGCAGCGACTCGGTGACGATATCGGCCATCGCCTCACTCACCGGCCAGGGGGAGGTGCTCTGGGAGTGATTAAAGCGCATCAGGGCGGAGTCATTTTTATAGGTAGACATCAGCTGGTCATCGCCGTCCAGCTGGGACTGGATCTTCCCACGCAGCTCTTCCGCCCGGGCCGCCGGGAGATCAATCACGCTAACGCGCCAGAAGGTGCCCATGGTTTTGCCTTCCAGCACCGTGGCGGCAGCGGTTTCGCTCTTGACCGGAGGAGTGGGTGCATCGCACGCAGACAGCATAAAAAGTGTCGCCAGAAAACCGACGCGCAGAAAAGTAATTTCCATTGGTTATTATCCTCAAGCCTGAGACCGGCAAGAGTACACTAAAAAGCAGGCTTTGTAAGGCGCTGATAGTAAGGCCAAAAAAAGGGGCCAGTTGGCCCCTTTTTGCACTACTGCGTAAGACTTAGAACTGGTAAACCAGGCCCAGGGCTACGATGTCATCAGTGCTGATGCCGGCACGGTCGGTGAAGGCATTTGCATCCAGCAGGTTGATTTTGTAATCAACATAGGTGGACATGTTTTTGTTGAAGTAGTAAGTCGCGCCAACATCAACATATTTCAGCAGATCCTGGTCGCCGTTACCTTCGATGTCCTTACCTTTAGACTGCAGGTAAGCCACGGATGGACGCAGGCCGAAGTCGAACTGGTACTGTGCAACCACTTCGAAGTTCTGTGCTTTGTTCGCAAAGCCGTAAACAGCGTTAGGGGTATCGCTCTGAGAGTCACCAAAACGGGTCGCGTTGTAAGTCTGGGAGTACTGCGCTGCCAGATACAGGTTGTTCGCGTCATATTTCAGGCCGCCGCTGTACACTTCAGCACGGTCGCCTCGGCCGTAAACGCCTGGGCCGTTCTGGTCTGCGGTACGTTTGGAAGAGGCTGCTGCTGCACCTACGCTGAAGCCTTCGCCCAGATCATAGGTCAGGGAACCGCCGAAGCCGTCACCGTTCTGTTTCAGCAGGCTACGACCACCCTCGTTTTCACCGCTGACGCTGCCATTTTTACCTTGGTACTGCAGAGCAAAGTTCAGGCCATCAACCAGACCGAAGAAGTCCTGGTTACGGTAGGTCGCAACGCCGTTACCACGGGATTGCAGGAAGTTGTCGGCACCATAGGTGTCGCCGCCAAACTCTGGCAGAACGTCGGTCCATGAGGTTACGTCGTAGATCACGCCGTAGTTACGACCGTAGTCGAAAGAACCTGCTTCAGCGAATTTCAGACCGGCGAAGGCCACACGCGTCCAGGACTGGTTGTCGCTCTCGCTGGTGTTGCCCTGAATCTGGTATTCCCACTGACCGTAGCCAGTGATCTGATCGTTAACCTGAGTTTCGCCTTTGAAGCCGAGACGCATGTAGGTCTGATCGCCATCAGCGCCGTCGTCATCAGAGAAATAGTGCAGACCGTCTACTTTGCCGTAGAGATCTAATTTGTTGCCGTCTTTGTTGTAAATTTCAGCCGCATTTGCTGCGCCTGCTACCAGCAGTGCTGGTACCAGGAGGGACAGTACTTTAACTTTCATTATTTTAACCCTCTGTTATATGTCTTTTATTACCACTGCTTACTGATTAACCCTCTTAACCAGTCGGCAAGTTCATTCTCCTCAAAAATACAGAATAATCCAATAAGAATATGATACGAAAACTTTTAAGATGTTTCATATTGCCGCATAGATGTTTCAGTTTGTAAAAATGAGGGAACTTTTTTGCCGCACGCAAAGTTAAAAAATAAAGCACTAAAAAACAAAATTTTAAAATTAATTATAAAATTCAATGAGTTATATAAAAATTCATTATAGCACTGATTGTCAAAACAAAAATTCATCCGGCTACTAAAATATCTCTCGCTATCATCATTAACTTTATTTATTACCGTCATTCATATTTGAATGTCTGTTTATCCCGAATTGAACCGAATGCAATGCGTTCGGTTTTTTTTTACCTTTCTTTACGCAAATCTCGCATATTTGTGCTACCTACCTGAAACTATAACGACTATTAATTAAATCTTAGCGTGCTATTTTTAGCTTTAAAAATAGAATGCCTAATTTAATTTCTTGTTAATTCGTGCTATTTTTTCCATATATTGTCCCTTATTTGTACAATAAAAGTTCTACCGTACAGATTTAAGACACCCCCTCTGCCTCACGCAACGGAGCGAAAAAGTCAGCCTCTAAGTGGCGTGAAGCTGGAAATTCGATTATTACGCTTTATACTGCCCTATTCGCCTGAAGCGCAGCCATAACGGGTTAAACACATCAATGAGTCAGTCAGAAACCACAGCCGCGAACAAATTTTCTCTGCTTCCGGGCAGTATTACCCGTTTCTTTCTTCTATTGATCGTTGTGCTGTTAGTCACCATGGGCGTAATGGTACAGAGCGCGGTGAACACCTGGTTAAAAGACAGAAGCTATCAGATTGTTGATATCAGCCACGCCATGCATAAACGTATCGACACCTGGCGCTACGCAACCTGGCAGATTTACGACAACATCGCGGCCACCCCAACGACCTCCTCCGCTGAAGGATTGCAGGAGACGCGCCTGAAGCAGGACGTCTACTATCTGGAGAAAACGCGGCGCAAAACCGAAGCCCTGATTTTTGGCTCACACGACAGCGCTACGCTGGAGATGACCCAGCGCATGTCGACCTATCTCGATACGCTGTGGGGCGCGGAGACCGTGCCCTGGTCGATGTACTATCTCAACGGTCAGGACAACAGCATGATCCTGATCTCCACCCTGCCGCTGAAAGACCTCTCCTCCGGTTTTAAAGAGTCGTCGGTGGGTTCGATTGTCGATTCCCGTCGTGCGGAGATGCTGCAGCAGGCCAATGCCCTGGATGAGCGCGAAAGCTTCTCTTCCCTGCGCCGACTGGCCTGGCAGAATGGCCACTACTTTACCCTGCGCACCACCTTCAACCAGCCAGGCCATCTGGCGACGGTGGTGGCCTTCGATCTGCCGATCAACGATCTGATCCCCCCGGATATGCCGCTCGACAGCTTCCGCCTCGAGCAGGACACCTCGGTGCAAAACCAGCGCGCGCAGACGGACAAAGAGAGCCCCGATAGCGTCTCGATCTCCTTTAACGGATCGAAAATCGAGATTGCTTCCTCCCTGAACACCACCGGTATGCGTCTGGTCTGGCAGGTGCCTTTTGGTACGCTGCTGCTGGATACGCTGCAAAATATCCTGCTGCCGCTGCTGCTCAATATCGGTTTGCTGGCGCTGGCGCTGTTTGGTTACAGCACCTTCCGCTCGCAGCCGGGTCGCCAGAGCGATGTTCCCGTCGCCAGCGGCACCAGCAACGAGCTGCGCGTCCTGCGCGCATTGAATGAAGAGATTGTCTCGGTGCTGCCGCTCGGTCTGCTGGTGCACGACCAGGAGGCCAACCGCACGGTGATCAGCAATAAGATCGCCGATCACCTGCTGCCGCACCTGAATCTGCAGAACATTACCAGCATGGCCGATCAGCATCAGGGCGTGATTCAGGCCACCATCAATAATGAGCTGTACGAGATCCGCCAGTTCCGCAGCCAGGTGGCGTCACGCACGCAGATCTTTATCATTCGCGATCAGGATCGCGAGGTGCTGGTGAATAAAAAGCTCAAGCAGGCTCAAAGGCTGTACGAGAAGAACCAGCAGGGCCGGGCGGCCTTTATGCAAAATATTGGCGACGCCTTCAAACTGCCGCTGAAGGCGCTGGCCAGCGAAGCAGCGCAGTTAAGCAGCCCGGAAAGCCTACAGCTGTCCAGTCATGCCGATACGCTGGTGCGGCTGGTGGATGAGATCCAGCTCGCCAATATGCTGGAAAATGACAGCTGGAAGAGCACCGCCACGCTGTTCTCGATTCAGGATCTTATCGATGAGGTGGTGCCGGAAGTGCTGCCGGTGATCAAGCGTAAAGGGCTGCAGCTGCTGATTAACAACCCGCTGCGCGCCAACGATGAGCGCCACGGCGACCGTGACGCGCTGCGTCGCATCCTGCTGATGCTGATCCAGTACGCGGTGACCACCACCCAGATTGGCAAAATCACGCTTGAAGTGAGCAGCGATGAGTCGGCCGATGACCGTCTCACCTTCCGTATCCTCGATACTGGCGAAGGGGTCACGGCCAGTGAAATCGACAATCTGCATTTCCCGTTCCTGAACGATACCCAGGGTGACAACTACGGTAAAGCCAACGCCCTCACCTTCTGGCTGTGCGATCAGCTGGCGCGTAAGCTTGGCGGTCACCTGAATATCAAAGCCCGTGAGTCGCTGGGCACCCGTTATTCATTGCATGTGAAAATGCCGGCCACCCCGCAGGAAACCGAGGACGATGAGGGCCTGCTGGACGACGTGGTGATTATGGTGGATGTGACGTCGAATGAGATCCGCAGTATCGTGGTGCGTCAGCTGGAAAACTGGGGTGCGACCTGTATCTCCCCGGACGAAAGGCTGGCAAGTCAAGAATATGATCTCTTTTTAACGGATAATCCGTCTAATCTTACTGCCTCGGGCTTGCTTTTAAGCGATGATGAGCCAGGCGTGCGAAAAATTGGCCCCGGCCAGGTGCGCGTCAACTTTAATATGAGCAATGCGATGCAGGAAGCTGTACTACAACTAATAGAGGAGCAACTGGCGCAGGAAACGATCCCGGAATCCCCACTGGGCGGCAATGAAAATGCCGAACTGCAGGCCAGCGGCTATTATTCTCTCTTCGTAGACACAGTACCAGATGATGTTAAGAGGTTGTATACTGAATCCGCCGCGAACGACTTCGCAGCGCTGGCTCAGACAGCACACCGGCTCAAAGGGGTGTTTGCCATGCTTAATCTGGTTCCAGGCAAGCAATTATGTGAAACGCTGGAACATCTTATTCGTGAGAAAGATGCCGCCAGCATAGAAAAATACATCAGCGACATTGACGATTATGTCAAAAGCTTGCTGTAGCAAGGTAGCCTTATACATGAACAATATGAACGTAATTATTGCCGATGACCATCCGATTGTACTGTTCGGTATTCGCAAATCACTTGAACAGATCGAGTGGGTGAATGTAGTCGGCGAATTTGAAGACTCCACAGCACTGATTAATAACCTGCCAAAACTTGATGCGCACGTGCTCATCACCGACCTTTCCATGCCTGGAGATAAATACGGTGACGGGATCACGCTGATCAAATACATCAAGCGTCATTTCCCGAGTATTTCGATCATCGTGCTGACCATGAACAACAACCCGGCTATTTTAAGTGCCGTTCTGGATCTCGATATCGAAGGGATTGTCCTGAAACAGGGCGCACCAACCGATCTGCCAAAAGCGCTGGCCGCGCTGCAGAAAGGGAAGAAATTTACCCCGGAAAGCGTCTCCCGTCTGCTGGAAAAAATCAGCGCTGGCGGTTACGGTGACAAACGTCTGTCACCGAAAGAGAGCGAAGTGTTGCGTCTGTTTGCAGAAGGTTTCCTGGTAACGGAAATTGCCAAGAAGCTGAACCGCAGCATCAAGACCATCAGTAGCCAGAAGAAATCTGCGATGATGAAACTGGGTGTGGAAAACGATATCGCCCTGCTGAACTATCTCTCTTCCGTGACCCTGAGTCCGGCAGATAAAGACTGATAACTACATGCCCGGCGGCATGGTAAATGTAAAAAGGCAACGTAAGTTGCCTTTTTTTATGTTTGCGCCCTCTCCCGGTGGGAGAGGGTTGGGGTGAGGGCATCAGGCCGCACTCCTATACTCGCGTTTTCCTCACCCGCTCCGCATACACCGACAGCGTCTGTTTCAACACGTCCAGCGTCACCGGCTTGGAAAGACAGCTGTCCATCCCCGACTCCAGACAACGCTGCTTCTCTTCTGCCAGCGCGTTGGCGGTGACGCCCACCACCGGCAGCGTCAGGCCCAGCTGGCGAATACGCTGGGTGAGGCGATAGCCGTCCATGTTCGGCATGTTCACGTCGCTCAGGACGATGTCGATATGGTTTTTACTCAACACGTTCAGCGCATCCACGCCATCGTTCGCGGTTTTACACTGATAGCCCAGCGAGCCCAGCTGATCGGCCAGCAGACGGCGGTTAATCGGATGGTCATCCACCACCAGGATCATCATGTCCTCGTTCAGCGACTGCGCTGATTCAGGGGACGGCAGCGCGGCCGAGCCATCGCCTGCGTCCATCTCGATACGATAGATGCGCGCCAGCAGCGCAATCAGCTCGTGCGGCGAGGCCACGCTGTTCACCCACTCGCCGTGGGCACGCTCCTGAGCAATACCGATGTGGCGACGGCAGAAGATCACCGCCGCTTTGCCCTGCCACGGCTGCGTCAGCTCATCGTCGGTGAGGAGTATGTCTTCCGCATCCGGTGTTTGCCCGGTGTAGCGCGCCACACGAATACCGTGCGGCGTCAGCAGGGACTCCAGATAGGCATACAGCGAGGCATTATTGACCGCCAGCCAGCAGCGTTTATCACTTAATCCATCCACCACGATGCTCGGGGACTGCGCGGCATAGAGCGGAATGCGGATGGTAAACTGACTCCCCATACCCGGCTCGGTATCCACCGAGATATCGCCGTCCATCATGCTGATCAGTTTTTCACAAATCGCCAGCCCCAGACCGGTACCCTGGAAGTTACGCTGCACCCCCGTTCCCACCTGGAAGAACGGATCGAAGAGTTTGACCACCTCTTTGGCCGGAATACCCACCCCGGTGTCGCGCACGCGGATGCTCAGATAGTCCCCTGCCCTCGCGACATGCATCACGATGCAGCCCATATCGGTGAACTTAATGGCGTTGCTGAGCAGGTTGGAGATCACCTGCTGCAGGCGCATCGGATCGCCCTCCAGCGATACCGGCACGTCCGGCTCAATAAAGCAGTACAGCCCCAGCTGTTTCCGCACCACCAGCGGCAGATAGTTGGCGCTGATATGGTTCATCACCTCGCGCGGCGAGAATTCGCGCGGTTCAATTTTCAGCTGTTCGGACTCAATTTTGGAGAAGTCGAGAATATCGCTGATGATTTTCAACAGCAGGCTGGAGGAGTTGTTCATCGCCGTCACCAGACGGTCAACGCCCCGGGGCAGCTCTTTAGTCTGCAGCAGATCGAGGTTACCGATAATTCCGTACAGCGGGGTGCGCAGTTCGTGGCTGACGGTGGCGAGGAACATCGATTTCGACTGGCTGGCCTGTTCAGCCGACTGGGCCATATCCTGCAACGACTCTTCCATTTTGACGCGCGCGGAGACATCCACCAGCACGCAGATGGCGACGTTCTCATTGCGATAGCGCGAGTGCACAAAGCTGATCTGCAGGTTGGTGTTGTTGCTGGTCAGTACGTCGACGAAGTTGACCTGCTGCCCGCAAATGATCTGCGTCAGCCGCTGCCGGTCCTCGTGTGTCAGCATATTCAGATAGTTGTGCGCCAGCTCGTTACTGAGGATGTTGGTACCGTCCAGGGTACGCAGAATACAGATCCCCACCGGCGCAGAGGCGACAATCTTGCGGTTGAACTGCTCATGCTCTTCGAGGCGCTGGGCGTCGATCTCCGCCGGAATAAAGATTTTGCGCTCGTACATCCGCGCCAGCGTAAACAGCGCAATCCCCACCAGCACGTTCAGCAGTACCGAATTGAGGATCAGCATGCGGATACGCTCCAGCACCAGATCCACCGGAACGGAATAGACGATGCTCAGGGACGATGGCGGCAGGCTGTTTTTCAGCACCAGATCGCGGAAACCGGAGGTATAACCAAACCACGACCGCTCCTGCATCCAGCGAGGGTCGACCTTGAGACGGGATTCCGGCCCCGCCAGGGAGATAAGGGGATGGCCATTTTCATCGAGAATAGTCACGCCCATCGGCAGGTTGCCGGGGGTGAAAAAGTTCTCCATGCGGATAGTCTGTTCAGTGCCGAGCATCGCCTGCAGGCGGTTGGCCAGATAGACCGGCGTCATGGCGTAAAAGTACCCTACCCCGGGACGCGGGCCCTGGCTTATCCAGAACAGATTGTTGCCGCGCTCATCCTGCGGCGCATTGCGGTATTTCATGATCCGCTCATGCAGGCTTTTCAGGGCGTTATCACGATCCATCGGCACGTCACGCAGGCCAAAGTTGGCCATGCAGAGGTTTTCACTACCAATCAAAAAGACCCGGTTCAGATCGTAAGCTGCCGAGAAGTTATCGCGCCAGTAGCGCATAAACCAGGCCAGCGACTCCAGCGACCCGCGCCATGCCGGGCCCATCGCAGAGCAATCAGAATCGGGGAACAGCGGCTCAAAGCTGGGCACTTCGGTTTTGCTGTCGCGCCCGCGGGTGGCCAGCACGCCGTTTTCCGCCGTCAGACGGTTCTCGGCGATGTACTTGAGCTCCTTCATGACGTCTGCGGTGCGCTGAATGTAGCGCTGGGACTGTTCGTAGCTGAGGTTAAATTCCTGACGGATCTCCGACTCCTTCTGGTGCAGCGCGTTGACGATGTAAAACACCGAAAACAGGGCGATCAACACCCAGATCAGGAGCGCCAGCGCCCGAAACAGATAGCGAGAAACTTTCAGCGTGGTTCGAAAGGAGACGAGGTATTTCAAGGGGGCGAGGCTCCGCCATCAGGGTCAAAAGGAATGGGCTTAAGGTAGCGGTAAACGCGCGCGGTCGCAATGTTAGGTTGTCTGCAATTACGTGTGCTACAAAAGAAAAGGGCCGGAAACCGGCCCTTTATCGTCAGGAGACGTTACTCTTCAGCATCATCCGCTGCATCGTCGTCGGTGTCCGCTTCCGGTGCGATCTCATCGTCACCTTCTGCGACGCTGCCGTCGATGGAGTCGAGCTCTTCGTCATCCACCGGCTCAGCGACGCGCTGCAGACCCACTACGTTTTCATCTTCCGCAGTACGGATGAGGATAACGCCCTGGGTGTTACGGCCCACCACGCTGATCTCAGACACACGGGTACGCACCAGCGTACCGGCATCGGTGATCATCATGATCTGGTCGGCATCATCAACCTGGACCGCGCCAACAACGGAGCCGTTACGCTCGGTCACTTTGATCGAGATAACGCCCTGAGTGCCGCGGGACTTGGTTGGATACTCGTCCTGGGCGGTACGTTTACCGTAGCCGTTCTGCGTGACGGTCAGGATTGCGCCTTCGCCACGTGGAACAATCAGGGAGACCACGCTGTCTTCGCCCGCCAGTTTGATGCCGCGAACGCCGGTCGCGGTACGACCCATGGCGCGCACGGCGCTCTCTTTAAAGCGCACCACTTTACCGGCGGCAGAGAACAGCATCACTTCGTCGGAACCGGAGGTCAGATCCACACCAATCAGTTCATCGCCTTCGTTCAGGTTGACGGCGATGATACCGGCAGAACGTGGGCGGCTGAACTCGGTCAGAGCGGTCTTCTTCACCGTACCGCTGGCGGTCGCCATAAAGACGTTCACGCCCTCTTCGTACTCACGTACCGGCAGGATTGCGGTAATACGTTCGTTCGCTTCCAGCGGCAGCAGGTTAACGATCGGACGACCACGCGCGCCACGGCTCGCTTCCGGCAGCTGATAAACCTTCATCCAGTACAGACGACCCCGGCTGGAGAAGCAGAGGATGGTGTCATGGGTGTTGGCCACCAGCAGGCGGTCGATAAAGTCTTCTTCTTTAATACGTGCTGCAGATTTGCCTTTACCACCACGACGTTGTGCTTCGTAGTCGGTCAGCGGCTGATATTTCACATAGCCCTGATGAGACAGGGTGACCACCACGTCTTCGCGGTTGATCAGATCTTCAATGTTGATATCAGAACTGTTGGCGGTGATTTCAGTGCGACGCTCATCGCCGAACTGATCGCGGGCCAGCTCCAGCTCTTCACGGATCACTTCCATCAGACGATCGGCGCTGCCAAGGATATGCAGCAGCTCGGCAATCTGTTCCAGCAGTTCTTTGTACTCGTCGAGCAGTTTTTCGTGCTCAAGGCCGGTCAGTTTCTGCAGACGCAGATCCAGGATGGCCTGAGCCTGCTGTTCGGTCAGGTAATACTGACCATCACGTACGCCAAACTCTGGCTCCAGCCACTCCGGACGCGCAGCATCATCGCCCGCACGTTCCAGCATCGCAGAGACATTCCCCAGCGCCCATGGCTGAGCCACTAAACCTGCTTTCGCTTCGGCAGGGGTTGGGGCACGACGAATCAGCTCGATGATTGGATCGATGTTCGCCAGCGCAACCGCCAGGGCTTCAAGGATGTGCGCACGATCGCGAGCTTTACGCAGTTCGAAAATGGTACGACGGGTCACCACTTCACGGCGGTGACGGACGAACGCGCTCAGAATGTCTTTCAGGTTCATGATCTTCGGCTGGCCATGGTGCAGCGCAACCATGTTGATGCCGAAGGAGACCTGAAGCTGGGTCAGGGAGTAGAGGTTGTTAAGAACCACTTCCCCTACCGCGTCACGTTTGATCTCAATCACGACGCGCATGCCGTCTTTATCAGACTCATCACGCAGCGCGCTGATCCCTTCAATACGCTTCTCTTTAACCAGCTCGGCAATCTTCTCGATCAGGCGCGCTTTGTTCACCTGATACGGGATTTCGTGGACGATGATGGTCTCACGGCCGGTTTTGGCGTCCGCTTCCACTTCAGCGCGGGCGCGAATATAGATCTTGCCGCGACCGGTACGGTACGCTTCTTCAATGCCGCGACGGCCATTAATGATGGCGGCGGTCGGGAAGTCCGGACCCGGGATGTGTTCCATCAGCCCTTCAATGCTGATCTCTTCATCGTCGATATAGGCCAGGCAGCCGTTGATCACTTCCGTGATGTTGTGCGGCGGAATGTTGGTCGCCATACCTACGGCGATACCGGATGCACCGTTTACCAGCAGGTTAGGGATCTTGGTTGGCATCACATCCGGAATGCGCTCGGTGCCGTCGTAGTTATCGACGAAATCAACGGTCTCTTTTTCCAGATCGGCCATCAGCTCATGGGCGATTTTCGACATACGGATTTCCGTATAACGCATCGCCGCGGCGGAGTCGCCGTCAACCGAACCGAAGTTACCCTGACCATCAACCAGCATGTAACGCAATGAGAATGGCTGCGCCATACGGACGATGGTGTCATAAACTGCTGTATCACCATGCGGGTGATATTTACCGATTACGTCACCAACGACACGGGCAGATTTTTTGTAGGCTTTATTCCAGTCATTGCCCAATACGTTCATGGCGTATAGTACGCGACGGTGTACCGGCTTAAGTCCATCGCGGACATCCGGCAGCGCACGGCCAACAATGACCGACATCGCATAATCCAGATAGGAGCTCTTCAGCTCTTCCTCGATGTTAACCGGTGTAATTTCTCTCGCAAGGTCGCTCATCTAACCGCTATCCCTCTACTGTATCCCGGATTCAAAGGTCGGAAATTATAACACACCCGCTTAGGTTTAAACTAATTTGCTTTGTTATCCTGATATACTTCCTCGTCTTTAAATTACGGAGTAAAAGCGTCCATGAATGCGGAAAAATCCCCGGTGGCTCCCAACGTTGACCAGGAAGAGATCGCCAAATTCGAAGCCGTCGCCTCGCGCTGGTGGGATCTTGAAGGTGAGTTTAAACCCCTGCACCGCATTAACCCCCTGCGTCTGGGCTATATCGCCGAGCGTTCCGGCGGCCTGTTCGGTAAAAAAGTGCTCGATGTAGGCTGTGGCGGCGGCATCCTGGCAGAGAGCATGGCGCGCGAAGGCGCTACCGTGACCGGCCTGGATATGGGCTTCGAGCCGCTACAGGTGGCGCGACTGCATGCGCTGGAAAGCGGCGTTCAGGTGGAGTACGTGCAGGAAACCGTCGAAGAGCACGCGGCGAAACATGCCCATCAGTATGACGTCGTCACCTGCATGGAGATGCTGGAGCACGTTCCCGACCCGCAATCGGTGGTAAAAGCCTGTGCGGCGCTGGTGAAACCGGGCGGCCAGGTGTTTTTCTCCACCATCAACCGCAACGGCAAGGCGTGGCTGATGGCAGTAGTCGGCGCGGAATACGTGTTGCGGATGGTGCCAAAAGGCACTCACGACGTGAAAAAATTCATCAAACCCGCCGAATTGCTGGGCTGGGTCGATGGCACCTGGCTGAAAGAGCAGCATATCACCGGGCTGCATTACAATCCTCTGACCGACACGTTCAAACTGGCGCCAGGCGTGGACGTTAACTACATGCTCCATACCACTGCAAAAAAAGACTAAGGTTAGCCACTCTTTTTCTAATGAATGCGCAACCCTCAGTTGCGCATTTTTGACGACCCGTTGAAGAAATCAGCAGTCGATCAAATTTTCATTTTTTTTTCTACATTATTGACATCACGTCCAGGCCTTACGGCACGAGGACTTACGCTTTTTTACCCTTTCACAACCTGAATTTAACCTCAAAATCAACTCTTGTGCTGAAAAGAATCCTTACTAGAATACTCACCATCTTGCGTTATGCTTAACGCACAACCCCTATATATAGTATTTATCCACAGAGGTCTGTGGATAAGCGGGGGATATTTTCATTTTTCACGGACAGGTAAAAACCCACATGAATCAGAGTCTGCTGGTGACAAAGCGCGACGGTGCTACCGAGCGTATCAATCTGGACAAAATCCATCGTGTTCTCGACTGGGCAGCAGAAGGACTGAACAACGTATCTATTTCTCAGGTGGAACTGCGATCTCACATCCAGTTCTATGACGGCATCAAAACGTCTGATATCCACGAAACCATTATCAAAGCTGCGGCGGATCTGATCTCCCGCGAAGCACCGGATTATCAGTACCTCGCTGCCCGTCTGGCCATTTTCCACCTGCGTAAAAAAGCTTACGGCCAGTTTGAGCCGCCAGCGTTGTTCGATCATGTGGTGAAGATGGTAGAGCTGGGCAAATACGACACGCATCTGCTGGAAGACTACACGGAAGAAGAGTTCAAGCAGATGGACGGGTTTATCGATCACTGGCGTGATATGAACTTCTCCTACGCCGCGGTGAAGCAGCTGGAAGGTAAATACCTGGTCCAGAACCGTGTGACCGGCGAAATCTACGAGAGCGCCCAGTTCCTCTACATTCTGGTTGCCGCCTGCCTGTTCTCTGGCTATCCGCGCGATACCCGTCTGGAATACGTGAAGCGTTTCTACGATGCGGTGTCCACGTTCAAAATTTCTCTGCCAACGCCGATCATGTCCGGCGTGCGCACCCCAACCCGCCAGTTCAGCTCCTGCGTGCTGATCGAGTGCGGCGACAGCCTGGACTCTATTAACGCCACCTCCAGCGCCATTGTGAAATACGTTTCCCAGCGCGCCGGTATCGGCATCAACGCCGGTCGCATTCGTGCCCTGGGTAGCCCGATCCGCGGCGGTGAAGCGTTCCACACCGGCTGTATCCCGTTCTACAAACACTTCCAGACCGCAGTCAAATCCTGCTCCCAGGGCGGCGTGCGCGGTGGTGCAGCGACCCTGTTCTACCCGATGTGGCATCTGGAAGTTGAAAGCCTGCTGGTCCTGAAAAACAACCGTGGCGTGGAAGGTAACCGCGTGCGTCACATGGACTACGGCGTACAGATCAACAAGCTGATGTACACCCGTCTGCTGAAAGGTGGCGACATCACCCTGTTCAGCCCGTCCGACGTCCCGGGCCTGTACGACGCTTTCTTTGCCGATCAGGATGAGTTCGAGCGCCTGTACGTTCAGTACGAGCAGGACGACAGTATTCGTAAGCAGCGCGTGAAGGCGGTTGAACTGTTCTCCCTGATGATGCAGGAGCGCGCCTCGACCGGCCGTATCTACATCCAGAACGTCGACCACTGCAACACCCACAGCCCGTTCGATCCGGTCGTTGCCCCAGTGCGCCAGTCCAACCTGTGCCTGGAGATCGCCCTGCCGACCAAACCGCTGGAAGATGTGAACGACGAAAACGGCGAGATCGCCCTGTGTACGCTCTCCGCGTTCAACCTGGGTGCGATTAACAGCCTCGACGAGCTGGAAGAGCTGGCAGTGCTGGCGGTCCGTGCCCTGGATGCGCTGCTGGATTATCAGGATTACCCAATCCCGGCGGCCAAACGTGGTGCGATGGGTCGTCGTACCCTCGGCATCGGTGTGATCAACTATGCCTACTGGCTGGCGAAAAACGGCAAGCGTTATTCCGACGGCAGCGCCAACAATCTGACGCACCAGACCTTCGAAGCCATTCAGTATTACCTGCTGAAAGCCTCCAACGATCTGGCCATTGAGCAAGGCGCCTGCCCGTGGTTCAACGAAACCACCTACGCCAAAGGCATTCTGCCGATCGACACCTACAAGAAAGACCTGGACGCGATCGCCAACGAGCCGCTGCATCTTGACTGGGAAGCTCTGCGCGAATCCATTAAGACTCACGGCCTGCGTAACTCCACGCTCTCTGCCCTGATGCCGTCCGAGACCTCCTCGCAGATCTCCAACGCCACCAATGGCATCGAGCCGCCGCGCGGCCACGTCAGCATCAAAGCGTCGAAAGACGGGATCCTGCGCCAGGTGGTGCCGGACTACGAGCTGCTGAAAAACAACTACGAGCTGCTGTGGGAGATGCCAAATAACGACGGCTACCTGCAGCTGGTGGGCATCATGCAGAAGTTTATCGACCAGTCGATCTCTGCCAACACCAACTACGATCCGTCACGCTTCCCGTCCGGAAAAGTGCCGATGCAGCAGCTGCTGAAAGACCTGCTTACCGCCTATAAATTTGGCGTGAAGACCCTGTACTATCAAAACACCCGTGACGGTGCGGAAGATGCGCAGGACGATATGGCCCCGTCCATTCAGGATGATGGCTGCGAAAGCGGCGCATGTAAGATTTAATGTAAATGCCGGGTGGCGCTACGCTTACCCGGCCTACGATTTTGTTTGCCCGATCTACAAAATCTCTCACAGGACACACTCATGGCATACACCACCTTTTCACAGACGAAAAACGACCAGCTCAAAGAGCCGATGTTCTTCGGCCAGCCGGTCAACGTGGCACGCTACGATCAGCAAAAATATGACATCTTCGAAAAGCTGATTGAAAAGCAACTCTCCTTCTTCTGGCGTCCGGAAGAAGTTGACGTTTCCCGCGATCGCATCGACTTCCAGGCGCTGCCGGAGCATGAAAAGCACATCTTCCTCAGCAATCTGAAGTATCAGACGCTGCTGGACTCCATCCAGGGTCGTAGCCCGAACGTGGCGCTGCTGCCGCTGATCTCCATCCCGGAGCTGGAAACCTGGGTTGAGACCTGGGCCTTCTCCGAGACGATCCACTCCCGCTCCTACACCCACATCATCCGTAACATCGTCAACGATCCGGCGATTGTGTTCGATGATATCGTCACCAACGATCAAATCCTGAAGCGCGCGCAGGGCATTGCGCACTTCTATGATGACCTGATCGAGATGACCAGCTACTGGCATCTGCTGGGTGAAGGTACCCACAGCGTGAACGGCAAAACCGTCACCGTGAACCTGCGTGAGCTGAAGAAAAAACTCTACCTGTGCCTGATGAGCGTAAACGCTCTCGAAGCGATCCGTTTCTACGTCAGCTTCGCCTGCTCCTTCGCCTTCGCAGAACGCGAGCTGATGGAAGGCAATGCCAAAATCATCCGTCTGATCGCCCGGGATGAAGCCCTGCACCTGACAGGCACCCAGCATATGCTGAACCTGCTGCGCAGCGGCGTGGACGATCCGGAAATGGCTGAGATTGCAGAAGAGTGTAAGCAGGAGAGCTATGACCTGTTTGTTCAGGCGGCGCAGCAGGAGAAAGAGTGGGCTGAATACCTGTTCCAGGGCGGCTCGATGATCGGCCTGAACAAAGATATTCTCTGCCAGTACGTCGAGTACATCACCAACATCCGCATGCAGGCGGTGGGTCTTGACCTGCCGTTCCAGACCCGCTCCAACCCAATCCCGTGGATCAACACCTGGCTGGTGTCCGATAACGTCCAGGTGGCGCCGCAGGAAGTGGAAGTGAGCTCCTACCTGGTCGGTCAGATTGACTCCGAAGTCAACACCGATGATTTGAGCGACTTCCAGCTCTGATGAGCCGCGTGACGCTTCGCCTGACTGGCACAGAACTCCTGTGCCAGGATGAACACCCTTCCCTGCTTATTGCGCTGGAATCCCACCGGATTGCAGTTGAATACCAGTGCCGTGAAGGCTACTGCGGCTCCTGCCGCTGCCGCCTGGTGACCGGTCAGGTTGACTGGATCACCGAGCCGCTGGCCTTCATCAACGAAGGGGAAATTTTGCCCTGCTGCTGTAGGGCAAAAGGCGATATTGAGATCGAGATGTAAAAAAGGGCCTTCCGGCCCTTTTTTTATTTTAAGAACGTCACCGCTTTATCCGGGAAATCTGTAAACAATCCGTCCACACCCGCCTGGTTGTACAACACCTCATAAAGCTGATTCACATCCGTCGCATATTCCGGCAGCTGGTCCGCGCGCACCGTATAAGGATGGACCTGCATCTTGCTGGCATGCGCCTCTTTCACCATCGTCGTCAACTTCACGTGGCCCGGCGTGGAACCCTCTGCCACCAGCATGTGGTAATCCGGGCCGATGCCGTCGGCGTACTGCGCAATCTGCTTCATCGCACCCGGTGTAAACATCCAGTCGTAACTGTAGTTCACCCACGTCCCGTCCGACTGCTTCTCCTGGGTTTCATTCCAGTCGGTGTAAGCAATCAGCTGCACCAGATTGAGATCCATCCCCAACTTCGGCTCCAGCTCGGTTTTGATGCGCTTCAGCTCAGCGGCGTCAAAACACTGCAGATACACTTTGTCCTTCTTGCTGGTGTAGCCATAGTGTTTCAGCACCTCCAGCGTTTTCGCGGCAATGTCTTTCCCTTCCTGGTGGTGGAACCACGGCGCTTTGATTTCCGGATAGATACCGATATTTTTACCGGTTGAGTGGTTCAGCCCCTGAACAAACTCAATCTCTTCCTGGAAGGTATGGATGCGGAAGTCAGATTTGCCCATCGGGAAACGTCCCGGATAAACCTGCACCTTCTTGCCATTTTCAATCTCGAAACCTTCGGTAAACTTCAGGGAACGGATCTCCGCCAGGGTAAAATCAATGGCGTAGAACCGGCCATCCTGGCGCGCACGGTCCGGGAAACGCTCCGCCACGTCCGTCACGCGATCAAGATAGTGGTCATGCAGGACGACCAGCTGGTCGTCCTTCGTCATCACCAGATCCTGCTCCAGATAATCCGCGCCCTGTGCATAGGCCATCGCTTTCGCTGGCAGCGTATGCTCCGGCAGATAGCCGCTGGCGCCGCGATGGGCGATAACGATTTTTTCCGCCGCCAGGGCGGACCCTGTCATCAGGCCCGCCAGCAGCAATCCGGTTGTTAAGTGAGATAATTTCATGGCAATGTTCCTTATTGACGACGTGCCAGCACTTCCGCGTGATGACGTTTCTCACCGATCATCACGACAATCAGCAGCAGTACCGCCAGTACGCTACCGCCGATCATCACCATAAAGCCGCCGTCCCAGCCGAAGAAGTCAACGGTATAGCCCACGATGGCGCTCGCCGCGACCGACCCACCCAGATAGCCGAACAGACCGGTAAAGCCTGCCGCCGTGCCTGCCGCTTTTTTCGGGGCCAGCTCCAGGGCATGCAGACCGATCAGCATAACCGGACCATAAATCAGGAAGCCGATGACGATCATGCAGGCCATATCCACACCCGGGTTGCCCGGCGGGTTGAGCCAGTACACGACGGTGGCGATGGTCACCAGGGTCATAAAGAAGACGCCCGTCGCACCGCGGTTACCTTTAAACACCTTGTCCGACATCCAGCCGCAAATCAGCGTGCCCGGGATCCCGGCGTATTCATACAGGAAGTAGGCCCAGGAGGATTTATCCAGCGCGAAGTGCTTCACCTCTTTCAGGTATGTCGGGGACCAGTCCAGAATGCCGTAGCGCAGCAGATAAACGAACACGTTCGCCACCGCGATATACCACAGCAGTTTGTTGGGCAGCACGTACTTCATGAAGATCTGTTTTGCCGTCAGCTCTTCTTCATGCTTCTCACTGTAATCATCCGGATAGTCATTTTTGTACTCTTCAATCGGCGGCAGGCCGCAGGATTGCGGCGTATCGCGCATCAGCGCAAAGGCAATAATCGCCACCACAATGGCGCCAAAGGCTGGCATATAAAGGGCAGCGTGCCAGTCGTTGAACCAGGCCATCCCCAGCAGGAACAGCAGAGGCGGAAGACCGCCCCCTACGTTATGCGCGCAGTTCCACACCGACACGATACCGCCACGCTCTTTCTGCGACCACCAGTGCACCATGGTACGTCCGCATGGCGGCCATCCCATCCCCTGGAACCAGCCGCAAAGGAACAGCAGGACGAACATGACGGCAATACTGGAGGTTGCCCACGGCACAAAGCCCATAAACAGCATGACCGCTGCCGCCAGGATCAGACCGGCAGGCAGGAAAACGCGCGGATTCGAGCGATCGGACACTGAACCCATAATGAATTTGGAAAAACCGTAGGCGATAGAGATCCCCGACAGCGCGAACCCCAGATCGCCACGCGAAAAGCCCTGCTCCACCAGATACGGCATGGCGAGCGCAAAGTTTTTACGCACAAGATAATACGCCGCGTACCCGAAGAAGATCCCCAGGAAGATTTGCCAACGCAGACGGCGGTATAGCGGATCAATTTCTGCCTCTGGCAGACGCGCCCGATGCGGCGCAGGTTTGAAGATACTGAGCATAACAGCCTCCGTGGCCAGGTATTGAATTTACAGGGGCTTAACTGCCCCCGACTCCAGCGAGGCCGCGATGTTAAGAAATCTCAGTGATTGTTACTGTGAATCAACGCACAGATTGTTACAGAAATATGACAGAATGCGCAAAAAAGCTCATGAAATCACGTTTCACTTTCGAATATCGCTCGTTTGTGCTCGAAATCAAACAAACCACAGTTTTAGTGTGGCTAAATGATAAAAAAACGAACACAGAGGGATGACAATGACCATTCACGATCCTCGGTTCAGCGATGTGATAATCATTGGTGGTGGCGCTACCGGCGCTGGGATCGCACGCGATTGCGCCCTTCGCGGCTTAAGCGTCACGCTTCTGGAGCGCCATGATATTGCGACAGGCGCAACCGGGCGTAACCACGGCCTGCTGCACAGCGGCGCGCGGTATGCGGTCACCGACGCTGAATCCGCGCGCGAATGTATTGCTGAAAACCAGATCCTCAGGCGTATAGCCCGCCACTGTATTGAACCGACCGACGGCCTTTTTATCACCCTTCCCGAGGATGATCTCGCCTTTCAGGACACCTTTATCACCGCCTGTCATGCAGCTGGCATTCAGGCTGAGGCTATGGACCCGGCGCTGGCGCGGCGGCTGGAACCTTCGGTTAACCCGGCGCTTATCGGCGCGGTGAAAGTCCCTGACGGCACCGTCGATCCGTTCCGCCTGACCGCCGCCAATATGCTGGACGCCCGCGAGCATGGCGCGCGTATCCTCACCGGGCACGACGTGACCGGGCTTATCCGGGAAGGTAATCGCATCTGCGGCGTGCGGGTGTTTAACACGCAATACAACGAACACGGCGAGCTGTATGCCGCCGTCGTGGTCAACGCGGCGGGGATCTGGGGGCAGCGCATTGCGGAATACGCCGACCTGTCGGTGCGCATGTTCCCGGCGAAAGGCTCGCTGCTGATCCTCGACCATCGCATCAATAACCACGTGATCAACCGCTGCCGCATACCCTCTGACGCCGATATCCTCGTCCCGGGCGATACCATTTCGTTAATAGGTACAACCTCAACCCACGTGGACTACAGCGAGATTGATTACAACCGCGTGACCGCCGAAGAGGTCGACATCCTGCTACGCGAAGGGGAAAAACTGGCCCCGGTGATGGCGCAGACGCGTATTCTGCGCGCCTACGCGGGCGTACGTCCGCTGGTCGCCAGCGACAACGACCCGAGCGGACGTAACGTCAGCCGTGGCATTGTGCTGCTCGACCATGCCGCGCGTGACGGTCTGGATGGGTTTATCACTATCACCGGTGGCAAGCTGATGACCTACCGTCTGATGGCCGAGTGGGCAACCGATGCCGTCTGCCGCAAACTGGGCAATACCCAATCGTGCGTGACGGCAGAACAGCCTCTGCCCGGATCGCGGCAGTCCACTGAGAAGACGCTACAAAAAATCATCTCCCTCCCTGCCCCTCTGCGTGGTTCGGCCATCTATCGCCATGGCGACAGGACGCCGGTCTGGCTGGGCGAAGGGCGGCTGAGCCGCAGCCTGGTATGCGAGTGTGAAGCCGTTACCGCCGGGGAAGTGCAATACGCGGTGGAGAACCTGACGGTCAATAGCCTGCTCGACCTCCGCCGCCGCACCCGCGTCGGAATGGGGACCTGCCAGGGAGAGCTCTGCGCCTGTCGTGCCGCCGGGCTATTGCAACGTTTTCATACCACTACCGCCACCCAGTCGCTCGATCAGCTTAGCGCATTTTTAAACGAGCGCTGGAAGGGCATTCAGCCTGTCGCCTGGGGTGATGCCCTGCGTGAAAGCGAGTTTACCCGCTGGGTCTACCAGGGGCTTTGCGGTCTTGAAAAGGAGCAACAGGATGAAATTTGATACCGTGATTGTCGGCGGCGGGTTGGCGGGCCTGCTCTGTGGCATCAAACTGACGAGGCAGGGGCTGCGTTGCGCCATTATCACCCGGGGCCAGAGCGCCCTGCACTTCTCGTCGGGCTCTCTGGATCTGATAGACGAAGCGTACCGCGATCAACTGCCGCCAGAGCACCCCTATCACCTGACTGGCGCGCAGCATATTGACCGCTTTGCGCTGGAAGCCGAAGCGCTACTGGCGGACTGCGGGGCACGCCTGAAGGGGAGCGCCAGGCAAAATCATCAGCGCGTCACGCCGCTCGGCACCCTGCGCTCCGCCTGGCTCAGTCCGGAGGAGGTACCCGTTGCCCCGTTTAATGCCGCGCGTGTGCGGGTCGTGGGTATCAGCGGTTTTCTGGATTTTCAGCCCCATCTCGCGGCGGCGTCACTTTGCCGTCAGGGGGTTAATGCCGAAACGGCAGAGATAGAGCTGCCCGAGCTGGATGTCCTGCGAGACAACCCGAGTGAGTTTCGCGCGGTGAATATCGCCCGCTTTCTTGATAACGAAGATAAATGGCCGCTGCTGTATGACGCGCTCAGGCCGCTCGGCGAAAGCTGTGACGCGCTGTTGATGCCCGCCTGCTTTGGCTTACGCGACAACCGCCTCTGGCGCTGGCTCTCGGATCGTCTGCCCTGCACGCTCGGTCTGCTGCCAACGCTGCCCCCTTCCGTACCCGGCATTCGCCTGCATACCCAGCTGCAGCGCAAATTTGTTGCGCAGGGTGGCGTCTGGATGGCAGGGGATGAGGTGAAGAAAATGACGCTGTCGGACGGCGCGGTAAGTGAAATCTGGACGCGCAATCACGATGATATTCCGCTTCGTGCCCGCTATACGGTGCTGGCAAGCGGCAGTTTCTTCAGTAACGGACTGCTGAGCAGCCGGGATGGCATCCGGGAAGCCATTATGGGGCTGGATGTGCGGCAAAGCGCCTCCCGCGCGGACTGGTATCAGAGTGATTTCTTCTCGCCGCAGCCCTGGCAACAGTTCGGCGTGATTGCCGATAATCAGCTACATCCGCAACTTGCTGGTAAGCCAGTCAGTAATCTCTTTGCCATCGGCTCGCTGCTGGGCGGATACGATCCTGTCGCCCAGGGATGCGGTGGCGGCGTCTGCGCCGTGACGGCACTGTATGTCGCAGAGCAGATTAGCCAGCGCACGGAGGCTGAACGATGAACGATACCCGTTTTGAAAGCTGCATCAAATGCACGGTGTGTACCACCATCTGTCCGGTCAGCGGCGTAAATCCGCGCTATCCTGGTCCGAAACAGGCCGGACCGGACGGCGAGCGTTTGCGCCTGAAGGACGGCAGGCTGTACGACGAGGCGCTGAAATACTGCATCAACTGCAAACGCTGCGAGGTGGCCTGTCCGTCCGATGTCAAGATCGGCGATATCATCCAGCGCGCCCGGGCGCGCTATAGCAGGCAAAAACCGTCCTTACGGGACGCCATTCTGAGCCACACCGACCTGATGGGCAGCCTGTCGACGCCGTTTGCCCCGCTGGTGAATACTGCGACCTCTCTCAAACCGGTGCGCCAGCTGCTGGATGCCACGCTGAAGATAGACCATCACCGCAGTCTGCCCAAATATTCTCACGGCACTTTCCGCCGCTGGTACAAGTCCGTCGCGGCGGAGCAGGCGAAGTTTACCGACCAGGTGGCCTTTTTCCACGGCTGCTATGTGAATTACAACCACCCGCAGTTGGGTAAAGATCTGCTGAAGGTGCTTAACGCCATGGGAACAGGCGTTCAACTACTGAATAAAGAGAAGTGCTGCGGCGTACCGCTGATTGCCAACGGGTTTACCGATAAAGCGCGCAGGCAGGCCAAAAGCAATGTCACCTCCCTGCGCGAAGCCATTGTCGACAAGGGTATTCCGGTGCTGGCAACCTCGTCCACCTGCACCTTCACTCTGCGCGACGAGTACCCGCATCTGCTGGACGTGGATAATAGCGGGCTGCGCGAGCATATCGAGCTGGCGACGCGTTTCCTGTGGCGCAAACTGGATAGCGGGCAGACGTTGCCGCTGGGGAAATTGCCCCTGAAAGTGGTGTATCACACACCCTGCCATATGGAGAAAATGGGCTGGTCGCTCTATACGCTTGAACTGCTGCGGTTAATTCCGGGCCTTGAGCTGACGGTGCTGGATTCGCGCTGCTGCGGTATTGCGGGAACCTACGGCTTTAAACGTGAGAACTACGCAACGTCACAGGCGATTGGCGCCCCGCTGTTCCGCCAGATTGAAGAGAGCGGCGCCGATATCGTGGTGACCGACTGCGAAACCTGCAAGTGGCAGATTGAGATGTCCACCAGCAAGCGCTGTGAACATCCGATTACCCTGCTGGCGAAGGCGCTGGGCTGAACAGCGCCGGGGAAAGGCCCCGGCACAGGTTTTACTCAACGAACAGCGATTCGACGACGTTGATCCAGCCATGCTCGCTGGCTACCGGCTTATCATTCAGCCAGCGGCGCAGCATGTTCAGCGCCATCATCGCGCAGACCTCCTGACGGACTGCCAGGCTGTAGCGCGTTGTGCTCATTTTCACCCGCAGGGCGTGGGTGCCTTCCGGGGTAGCCAGGGCAAAGTTGAGATGATCCTCTTCCGCACCCGACACTGCCAGTGCCAGACCGGCAAAATGTTTCACACGCCGCTCGGCCACCCAGTGGGCAGTTTGCGCCAGGGTCTCCTCCTGGGAAGGTACTACCTCGCTGGCCAGCAATGGAGCGCTTACCCGGGAGAGTTGTAACGCCAGCAGGCCACCGGTAAATTGCTCGCTGAGGGTCAGGCTCAGTTGGCGGGCCTGCAGATCGCGGGCGATTTGCGCCGGGAGCCCTTCGGTGCCTTCAAAGATCAGGTTCTCACCCGCCACGCGCTGCACCTCAGGCCACAGGGCCAGTATTGCGGCCTTCTCGGTTGCCGGACCGGTTAATTTCAGTTCGATAATCGGCATCGAGGAGCGATAGCCCATGGTCACACCTGGCGGCAACGTCAGGTGATCGAGGCTCTGGGCCAGGTCACTCTCCGAGCGGCCGAAGGTGGTGAGACGCAAACAGATTGGCGGTTCGGGAAAGGTAAAACGCTGACGCAGACGCGGCAGGATCTCTTTTTCCACCATCACCTTGAATTCAGACGGGACGCCGGGGGTGAAGAACATCAGGCAGCGATTAAGCTGAACGGCAAAGCCGCAGGCGGTGCCGACCGGGTTATCAACCAACTCCGCGCTGGCCGGAATTTCTGCCTGCTTGCGGTTGCTGGGGGCCATCACCTTGCCGCGATCGCTGAAGAACCGCTCCATATGGCTGAGCCACTCGGTGTGCAGCACCAGCGCTTCGCCTTTCGCCGTGGCGGCGGCCAGCGCGCTCAAATCGTCGCTGGTGGGGCCGAGGCCCCCATTCACAATCAGCACATCTGCCTGTTCGCTACGCTCACGCAGAACGTTGACCAGCGCCTCCAGCGAGTCGCCCACCGTGTTACGCCGCGTTAACGGTAATCCCTGCTCAAAGAAAATATCCGCCAGCCAGGCCGCATTGGTATCAGTGATTTGTCCATGCAGTACTTCATCGCCAGTGGACAGCATCTCCACGTTTATCATTGTGTTCTCCCGCATTTGTGGTGAAAACACTATAACGCAATCGGCTGTGGGGGGAAGAGGGAAACAGGCGCGGCAGACGCCGCGCCGGGGGGATCAGAAGCCTGCGCTCACACCCACGTACGGGCCATCGGCAATCGCGTTGTCACGGTTGCCGTCTTTGCCCGCCAGGTTCAGGTAACGGTAGCCCGCCTCGATGGTGATCGGGCGCATGATGGTCCAGCGCGCACCAGCATTGGCCTCTTCGTAGCTATCGATACCGCTGGAGAGGGAGTCCGGGGAGTAGTAATACTCGCCAAACAGACCAAAGCTGTTGCCAATTTTCCACTGCAGGCCGCCGCCTACTGCTGCCGCATAGCCTTCATCGCTGTCTTTCGGGTGGGTGTAGATACCTTTCCCGCCCACGGTAGCGAGGAACGGACCGAGAGGCACGTTCAGGCCCAGTCCGACGCTGGCCACGTCACCCTCATCGTCGTTATTGGTCCAGTTGCCGGTCGCAAACAGGCCCGACGTTTCCGTGCCAAAACCGACGCCAACGTTGGTGTAGTCCTCACCGGCCTGGCCGCTGATGGAAATTGCGTTTGCTGCCGCAGAAACGAACATCAGGCCGCCAAGGCCCAGTAATGCCACTTTTTTCATTGTCGTGATCCCGCACAATTATTGAGATAAATTCCAAAAACGCGTGATTTTAACGTGAGTCGGCCAGGGATCAACGCTGAGGTGATGTAATAAAAAAATTAGATTGTAACGAGTTGATACTTACAGGTTTTAACAATGTTAAATTCTGAGAAACACTTTACGCCCGCTTTGGTTGCGTCCGATCAATACCCGCCCTGACTAACTTCTTTAGATTATCTTTCGCTCAAAACGGAAATTTAAAGACCAATACTCACACATCAGGGAGAAAACATGAGCAAGAAAGGTTTAACCACCGCCTCCGGCTGCCCCGTGGTTCATAACAATAATGTTGCTACGGCGGGCCCACGTGGACCAATGCTGCTGCAGGATGTCTGGTTTCTGGAAAAACTGGCGCATTTCGACCGGGAGGTGATCCCGGAACGTCGGATGCACGCCAAAGGTTCAGGCGCCTACGGTACCTTTACCGTGACCCAGGATATCACCGCCTTTAGCCGGGCGAAGCTGTTTTCCGCCGTCGGTAAAAAAACCGATCTCTTTGTGCGCTTCTCCACCGTTGCGGGTGAACGCGGCGCCGCCGATGCCGAACGCGATATCCGCGGCTTCTCCATCAAGTTTTATACCGAAGAAGGTAACTGGGATCTGGTCGGAAATAACACGCCCATCTTCTACCTGCGCGATCCGCTGAAGTTCCCGGATCTGAATCACGTGGTAAAACGCGATCCGCGTACCAACCTGCGTAATCCGACTTACAAATGGGATTTCTTCTCTCAACTGCCAGAAACGCTGCACCAGCTCACCATTGACTTCAGCGATCGCGGCCTGCCGTGCTCCTATCGCACCATGCACGGCTTTGGCAGCCACGCCTTTAGCTTTATTAACCACAACAACGAACGCTTCTGGGTGAAATTCCACCTCAAGTCCCAACAGGGTATTGCTAACCTGAAGGATGATGAAGCCAAACGCCTGGTCGCAGAAGATCGTGAGAGTTCCCAGCGCGATCTCTTTACCTCTATCGAAAAAGGCGATTTCCCACGCTGGACGTTTTACGTGCAGATCATGCCAGAAAGCGATGCCGCGAAGGTGCCGTACAACCCCTTTGATCTGACCAAGGTCTGGCCGCACGGCGACTATCCGCTGATGGAAGTGGGCGTGCTGGAGCTGAACCGTAACCCGGATAACTACTTTGCAGAAGTTGAGCAGGTGGCGATGTCGCCTGCTAACGTGGTGCCGGGGATTGGCTTCTCACCGGATCGCATGTTGCAGGGTCGTCTCTTCTCCTACGGCGATGCCCACCGCTACCGTTTAGGTGTTAACCATCATCAGATCCCGGTGAACGCCCCGCGCTGTCCGTTCCATAACTACCATCGCGACGGTGCGATGCGTGTGGATGGCAACAGCGGCAACGGTGCTACCTATGAGCCAAACAGCTTTGGCGTTTTCCAGGAACAGCCGGACTTCAGCGAGCCACCGCTGTCGCTGGAAGGTGCAGCCGATCACTGGAATCATCGTGAGGATACTGACTACTTCAGCCAGCCGCGCAAGCTGTTTGAACTGCTGAGCCCGGAAGAGCACCAGCGGATGTTTGCACGTATCGCCGGGGATATGCGGGATGTGCCGGCATTTATTCAGGCGCGCCAGATTGCCCTGTTCAGCGAGGTTCATCCTGACTACGGGGCGGGTGTTCAGGCAGCGCTGATGCGCTTAGCCGAAGAGAAGTAAAAACAGAACGGGAGCCCAGGCTCCCGTTCTGTTGCAGGATTAATGTCTGGCCTGCTCGACAATCTCGGGTGCCAGCCCGGTCAGTTGAGTGACAGTCTCCGGCAGCAGGCCCTTTTCCAGCATCACCTTCGCGATGCGAAGCGCCTCCTGTTCGATGCCTTCCGCTCTGCCCTGATTTAATCCCTGAGCCATCCCCTCTTCCCGGAGATATTGCGCGATATTCATTAACGTCTCCTTATGCTGATGATCCTTTGTCCTGTCTGCTAATGCCTGCAAAAACGCTGCGGGATCGGCGGTATGACCGGCCTTGAGAAGATAGTTGAGCAACGTTTTGAGCTGGGCGTTGCCAGTGTATCCCAGCGCCAACAGCCTGACCAGTTGCTCATGGAGTTCCAGCATGTCCCGCTGTCGGGGCTCGCAAATCAACCTTTCAACGACTGATAAACCCACTGTTGCAGAGCGCGTCGGGAGATCTTAATCCCGCCATTTTTCAGTTCGGTCGGGAGGACCAGCCAGTGCACCGGCTGCTGAAAGCGTGCCAGCTTATCGCCGACCCAGTGTGGCAGTTGCGCGATATCCACTCCCGCTTCGCACTCGACGACCGCTACAGGCCGCTGTCCAAACTCGACGTCATCGAGGGGAACGACATACACCTGGCTGACCTGAGGATGAGTACCGATCACCCGCTCCACCTCTTCCGGCTGGATCCCCTCTCCGCCGCTGAAAAAGAGGTTATCCATCCGACCGAGGATCGTCAGGCGTCCGGCATTCATCTCGCCGCGATCGCGAGTGGCGAACCAGCCTTGCGCATTGGCGACGGGGACAAGCTGGCCATCACGCCAGTAGCCGCTGGCCATGCTGGCGGCCTTTAACCACACCTCCCCCTCTACCAGCTTCACTTCCCGACCCGGCAGCGGATAGCCGACATCCGCCAGGCCATCCGCCTCTTTGGCGCAGACCGTGGAGGCAAACTCCGTCAGGCCATACCCGCACCAGCTGCGAATACCCCGGCTGGCAGCCCGCAGGGTTAACTCACCCGGGATCGCCGCGCCACCCAGCAGTACCGCTTTTAGCGCCACCTTTTCCTCACCGTTGAGCAGGCGCCAGAGCTGCGTCGGCACCAGCGAGGCATGGGTACAGCCCTGCAGCATCTGCTCCAGAGGTTGTTTTTCACAGACGGTCAGGCGGGCACCCGCCAGCAACCAGCGCCACAGGATCCCCTGCCCGGAGACATGGAACAGCGGCAGGGAGAGCAGCCAGTCGTCCTCCCCGGCGTAGGGCAGAAGGGCCAGCACGCCTTCAGCGCTGGCAAGGTGCGCAGCACAGGTGTGCACCGCCGCTTTCGGCAGCCCCGTCGAACCCGAAGTTAACGTCATGGTCGCCAGTCGTTCAGGCTGCCAGGCCGCGCCGGTACTCCCCTTATGCCGATCCATCTTCAGGGCAGACAGGCTGGCATAACCGCCCTCGCCGTTAAGCACCAGCGCAAAGCGCAGCGTCAGGGGCGGGAGCAGGATCTCCACCACGGAACGGGGCAGCTGCGGGTTCACCGGCAGGATCCGCGCCCCGCACTGCAATAGCGCCAGCCACGCCAGCAGCGTGTCGGGATGATTATGCGCCTGCAGCATTACCCCATCCCCTTCCCTTACCCCCTGCAGGACAAAGCCACTCGCCAGCGCATCGATACGCTGGCAGAGGTCGCGCCAGGTCAGGCATTCGCCATTGAGCCGCAGGGCTGTTTTTTCAGGATGGACAGCGCACCAGTGCCGCCACGGCCAGTCGGAAAAGGTCATAGCAGCGGCTCCAGCGCCTCGCGATCCCGACACGGCAAGGTATTGCCTGGCCAGGGCCGCAGTAACTGCGCCTGCATCAGGTTCAGGGTATCCAGGCCGGGAACGGTGCCCGGCGTGAACTGCGCGGCAATCCGCGCCAGCTGGGTCAGGCCGAGGCTCGACTCAATCGAGGAGCTGATCACCGCCGTCAGCCCGAGGGCATGAGCTGCTTCTACCTGCTCGCGCACCTTCGCGATACTGCCGGTGAGGGTGGGTTTGATCACCACCGCGCGAACGCCCGGTTGGGCAACCCATTCAAAATCGTCTTCGCGCAGGCTTTCATCCCAGGCGATGGAAATTCCTGTCTCGCAGGCAAATGCCAGCGAGTCCGCCCGCGTTTTGCAGGGCTCCTCGAGAAAGGCAATGCGGTCCCGGTAGGCCGGGTTAACGTACTTCGCGAACTGCTGCGCTTTCAGCGGCGTCCAGGCGCGGTTGGCATCCAGGCGTAGACGCAGATCCGGGATAGCCTCCAGCAGCAGATTCGCCACCATCCCGTCGCGCACCGCTTCGTACAGACCCACCTTGATCTTCGCCACCTTCTCGCCCGGCATAGCGGCGAGCACGGCAAAAAGTTCGTCAGGATCCCCGGTGCAAAGCGGGGCCGCGCGATAATCCGCCTCTTCCGGCAGGGAACCGTCCAGCTCCGCCAGCGCGCAGCTGATGCCAAAGTCCACCGCAGGCAGACCAGGCAGCAGAGGCGCTTCGCCGTCGCGCCAGGCGAGGGTCCACGCCCGCAGGGCGGCTTCGGCCTCCTCCAGCGATTCGCGGCTGAAGCCCGGCAGAGGGGAGACTTCTCCCCACCCGTGCCGATCGCCCTGCTGCAGATGAACGAACAGACCGTCGCGGGTTTTTAACCGCCGTTCGCGCAGCACCACACCCGCGTCCATCGGTAGCTGCCAGCGGTAGATCTGTACGCTGCGCATTACGGATTCCGTTTGTATTTACTGAAGTCCGGCTGGCGCTTCTCGTTGAAGGCGTTGCGTCCTTCCTGACCCTCTTCGGTCATGTAGAACAGCATGGTGGCATTGCCCGCCAGCTCCTGCAGCCCGGCCTGGCCGTCGCAGTCGGCGTTCAGCGCCGCTTTCAGGCAGCGCAGCGCCATCGGACTGTTTTGCAGCATCTCACGGCACCAGCGGACGGTCTCTTTTTCGAGGTCGGCAATCGGCACCACGGTGTTAACCAGGCCCATATCCAGCGCTTCTTGGGCGTTGTACTGACGGCACAGGAACCAGATCTCACGCGCTTTTTTCTGACCGACGATGCGGGCCATGTAGGACGCTCCCCAGCCGCCGTCGAAGGAGCCGACTTTCGGGCCGGTCTGGCCGAAGATGGCGTTCTCTGCGGCAATCGTCAGGTCGCACATCATGTGCAGCACGTGACCCCCGCCGATGGAAAAGCCAGCAACCATCGCCACTACCGGTTTCGGGCAGGTGCGGATCTGGCGCTGGAAGTCGAGGACGTTCAGGTGATGCACGCCGGAGTCATCCTGGTATCCGCCGTAATCGCCGCGCACTTTCTGATCGCCCCCGGCGCAGAAGGCTTTTTCGCCTTCCCCGGTGAGAATAATCACGCCGATGTTGTCGTCGTAACGGGCATCTGCCAGAGCATTGATCATCTCCTTGACGGTGACCGGACGAAACGCGTTACGCACTTCGGGACGGTTGATGGTGATTTTGGCGATCCCGTCCGCCGATTTGTGGTAACGAATGTCGGTGTAACCTTCGGAGCAGTCCTGCCATTCCACCGGTGCGTAGAGCATGTTTTCATCAGGGTAGATCATAGAGTGTCCTTTATGGGTAGACGGAGTATCTGAGCCAGACGCTCGGCCACCGCATCGGGATTTTCCCGATGGGCGTTATGTCCGGCATGGGAAATTTGATGGCCTGTCGCGGGCAGTTCCCGGGCAATCGCCCTGAACTTCTCATCCCGCTCGCCATACAGGTAAAAAAAAGGGATTACGCACTCAGCGAGCGCAGGCCGTAAATCGGGTTGTTCGGCCAGAGAGGTCGCCTGCAGCATTGCGGCGAGGGTCGTGCCGTTGTTGCGGCTGCGCAGGGCCACCAGCGCCTGACGCTGCACGTCGGTTAATGACGCGAAGACCGGCTGTTGATACCAGTCGGCAAACACCGCTTCTAAGGGTTCATGGCGAAAACGCGCGGCCCAATGGGCATCTGAGGCGCGGCGGCGTGCCCTTTGCTGAACATCTCGTAACCCCGGATGCGCCCCTTCAACAATCAGCCCCTGCAGCCCTTTTGGGCGCTGGCAGGCGTGATACATCGCAATGCGGCCGCCGAGGGAGTACCCCACCAGCCAGTAAGTGAGTATGTTGTAACTAACAAGAGTGCGATTCAGCAGAACGCTCAGGTCGCTGAAACCGCTCACCGCAATGGACGCCGATTCGCCATGTCCCGGCAGATCGAGATACAGCCGGGGATAGTCACCCAGCCTCTCTCCTGCCAGCTGCCATTCACGGCGATCGCCGGAAAAGCCGTGCAGGAACACCAGCCAGGGTTTTCCTGGCGCACCAGCGCAGGGCGTCCCTTGCAGGATCATAGATGGCTTACCTGCGCCAGCAGGCTCTGCAGCATCTGCGCGCCGTCGCTGTCGTTGACCATCACTTCGATAAGCGTGGCGCGAGGTTTGCTCCACGCCGTATTCAGGGCGCTCTCCAGCTCGATCCAGTTCATCGGGCGCTGATAGCGGAGGCTGAACATCGCCGCGGCATGTTCAAACTGCACGTTCTGCGGCATCAGATAGAAGCGCTCCCGCTCACTCTGGGGTGTCGGCAGCAGGGAGAAAATCTGCCCGCCGTTATTGTTAATCACCAGCAGCACAAAGGGCGCCGAGGCCTGACGTAACAGCGCCAGGGCGTTGAGATCGTACAGCGCCGACAGATCGCCAACGATCGCCAGCGTCGGCCGGACGTTGGCGCGCTGGACGCCGGCTGCGGTGGAGATCAGCCCGTCAATGCCGCTGGCGCCACGGTTACTGAACACCGGATAGCCTGCCGGCAGGCGGGAAAGCGCATCAATCAGACGCACCACCAGACTGTTGCCGACAAACAGCTGCCCCTGCTCGGGCAGATAGCGATGAATCTGGTGCGCCAGCTGCGCCTCGCCAAATTCTTCGCTGTGTTGCGCCGTCAACTGCCAGGCCTGACGGGAGAGTTCCGGGATCGCCGCGGCCCAGGGGGCGCGTTTTTCCGCCGGATGCAGCTCCAGCCAGTCGGCCACATTCGACACCAGCCGACGGCCGCGATGGTGGGCTGGATCCAGCCGACCTTCCCGCGGGTCCACCAGCCAGTACTCTTCCGGCGTGCAGGTGGCCTGCCACTGCAGCAGCCGTTTCCCCGTCAGGCTGCCGCCCAGCTGGACCACAATCTGCGCCTGCTCCAGCTCGGTGACGGCTTTCGCATTGCCAAGCCACAGATCGGCGCACGGCAGCGGCTGCCCGGTCTGGGAGAGCACGTCGCCAATCAGCGGCCAGCCGAGGGTTTTTGCCCACTCCGCCACCTTTTTACCTTCCGCCGCGCTCATCCTGCCCGCGAGCACCACGCCGCGTTTTTGCCGCCAGAAGAACCAGTCGCGCTGTTTAGGGCTTGAGAGTTCTGCCGGGGCGCTCAGCCAGGGTTTATCGCTCTGCCACCAGTCGCCCAGCGCCTGCTGCCAGGCAAGATCGGTTTCGTCCATTTCGCCATACAGCGGCTCGGCAAAGGGACAGTTAATGTGCAGCGCGCCCGCACGCAGGGCACCCAGGGCGTTATCCACCGTGGAGGCCAGCCAGCGGGCGGGGATATCCCGGGTGGGACGCGGCAGGGAGAGCGTTTCCGTGGGGTGAGAGGCAAAAAGGCCCGGCTGGCGAATGGCCTGGTTTGCGCCACAGTCGATCAGCTCCGGGGGACGATCCGCCGTCAGCAGGACCAGTTTTTCGCCGGTCAGCCCGGCCTCAATCAGCGCCGGATAGAGGTTCGCCACCGCCGTACCGGAGGTGACAATCACCGCCACCGGGGCGTTACTGGCTTTCGCCAGCCCCAGCGCCAGATGCCCAAGACCGCGCTCATCAAAGTGGGTGTGATGAATAAAGGCGCGGTTCTCCGCAGCAGCCAGGGTCAGCGGCGTTGAACGCGAACCGGGTGCGATGCAAACGTGCCTGACGCCATGGCGGGTCAGGGCTTCAAGGATCACCGCCGCCCAGCGCCGGTTAAAGGAACTCACTGACATGGAATTGTCCGGTATCAATATTACGACGTAGTATAAATAATAGAAAAAGATGTAATTTTGATATGAGTCGGGTAAGTACGACTCAGTATTAATCCTTTAGGAGCAGTGAGCGCAGTCCGGCGGCTTTATTTTCAATCTCCTGCCACTCCTGTTCAGGGTCAGAACCACTCACAATTCCCGCGCCGGCGTAGAGGCGCACGCCGCTCCCCTGCACGCTTGCCGAGCGTAACGCCACGCAGAACTCGCTTTGCGCTAATGACAGATATCCGGCGGAACCGGCATACCACTCCCGGTCGAAAGGCTCATTGCGGGCGATAAACTCCCACGCAATATGTCGCGGCAGACCGGCGACGGCCGCGGTAGGTTGCAACCGCATCAGGCACTGTTCATCGTCCGGCTGTTGCAGCACCGTCCAGATGCAGCGGCGCAGATGCTGAACCTTACGCAAGCGCACGATTTGCGGCGGCAGGACGTCAAGCATCCCGCCATCGCGCTGCAGGCGCTGACAGATATCCTCGACCACCAGCATATTTTCCCGCTGGTTTTTATCGTCATTCATCAGCCAGTCGCCCAGGCGGGCGGCCTGGGCATCATCCGGATGGCTGGCGACCGTACCGGCCAGCGCCTCGGTGCGCAGCAGGGTTCCGCGTCGCCGCCACAGCCGCTCCGGCGACGAACCGAGAAAGGCATGAGTCGCATCAAAACGGATAAAAAAGTGGTAGCACTGGAAATTCACCCGACGGCTGGCGGCCATCAGGGCGGCAGGATTAACCGGCAGGTTGAACTGCAGATCCGTTGCCCGGGCCAGCACCACTTTGTCGAACTCGCCCCGGGCAATGGCGTCGGTTGCCCGGGTGACCAACGCCAGCCAGCCGGATTTCTCAGGCCGATGGGTTTCGCTCACTACCGGCTGGACAACCGCGTCAACGGGCTGGCTCTCCTGGAGAGAGCCTACGAATTCGCGCGCGCATTGCGCATCGTTTTTCAGCGAGGTAGCGCTGCAGAGGATCAACCGCAGCGTCGCGGTTCCGCCGTGACGTTGCCACAGCAGACGCGGCAGGAACAGGTTGCCCTTGTGCGGATCGAACGCATTCACGCCCACCGCCCGAAGGTCAGGACATTGCGGATAACAGTGTAAAAATTGACGGGCAGTAGTGAGAGAGGAGAAGTGTTTCGTCGCGCCCAGCGCGGCGTACTCTTCATCGCCGTTACGCTGCTGCCAGTAAAACTGAGGGAAAATCTGCTGGGCATTCAGCCAAGCGAGAGGGTCAAACGCGTCGTTGAGCGCAAAGGAGACATCAAGGTGATGCAGACCAGGCGCATCAGGAAAATCGTCTGTTAACTGATGGCAAAGGCCTGCCAGTGCGGTGGAAATCGAGTGCACGCGAACTTCTCCCGGCTCAAAAACCTCACATTATACGGGGTAGTTGCCTGAAAAAGCAGTACCCACGATTTGGCAGGGAGAAGCGTGCGTGTTGAATTAACGGCGGGCGAGCAGCAGACCGAGCACCAGACCGGCGGCGGCACCTACCCCAATACCCTGCCATGGTTTTTCACGGACATAATCGTCTGCACGATAGACCGCTTTTTTAGCGCGATAATAGTAAGTATCCGACGCATGGCTCACGCGCGTCTTCACGTCGTGAAGCGCCTGTTCGGCACGCGCCTTCAGCTCAATGTACTTTTGATCGGCCGGATCGCCTGAAGAACGAAGGACTTCTTCCAGCGTTTCACTTAACAGCGTCAGATCATCATCAACATGCGTTTCCGAAGATTGGAAGGACATAGTTTTCTCCTTGTGGTTGCATCAGTCCGCTAACTATAGACAATCCCTGCCGATTCTGCCTGCTACGCTTGTTCCGTCTCTTTGGCCATTCCGATATGCGGGATGCCATCTTCATCGTAGATTTCGGTCACTGGCGCAAAGCCAAAATGGGCATAAAACGCCTGCAAATGCGCCTGAGCCCCCAGATATAACGCCTTGTTCGGCCAGTACTTTTCGCAGGAGCGCAGCGTTTGCTCCATCAGGGTATAACCCAGTTTTTCGCCCCGGGCCTGACCGCTGACAATCACCCGGCCAATCACAACGGGGGAAAAATCGTCGTCGCTTTTCAGAATCCTCGCATAAGCCACCAGCTGGTTATCTTTCCAGCCGAGGATATGCCGGTTCTCCCCCACCAGGTCGTCGCCGTCTATGTCCTGGTAAGGGCAGGTTTGTTCCACCACAAAGACGTCGCAGCGCAGCTGAAGTAAAGCGTAGAGAGTGGGAACGGTCAGCTCGCTATGGTGCAGATCTTGCCACTGGATCATCGGGGTCTCCTTATCGTCTCGGTAACCGTTATACTAATGACTTTTCGTCCCCGGCACAGAGGCTGAATGCATTATGGAGCTGCTTTTTTTAGGAACATCCGCTGGCGTGCCAACCCGGTCGCGCAACGTCACCTCAATTCTGCTGGACTTACAGCACCCGACCCGCGGCGGATTGTGGATGTTTGACTGCGGCGAAGGGACGCAGCACCAGCTGCTGCGCACCGCCAGCCATCCCGGCAAGCTGGATAAAATCTTTATTACCCACCTGCATGGCGATCACCTCTTTGGCCTGCCGGGGCTGCTGTGCAGCCGCTCGATGGCGGGCAATATCCATCCGCTGACCATTTACGGCCCATCCGGCATCCGTGAGTTTGTCGAAACCAGCCTGCGCATCAGCGGATCCTGGACCGATTATCCTCTCGAGATTGTCGAGATAAGTGCCGGGGTGGTGTTCAGCGATGAGGCATATACCGTGACCGCCGCGGCGATGAATCACCCCGTGGAGTGTTACGGCTATCGCATTGAGGAGCAGGATAAACCCGGCGCCCTCGATGGCGCGGCGCTGGTTGCCGCCGGAGTGCCTTTTGGCCCGCTGTTCCAGCAGCTGAAGCGTGGGGAACGCATTACCCTCGAGGATGGACGGACGATCGATGGCGCCGACTATCTCTCCCCACCGCGCCCGGGCAAGAAGCTGGCTATTTTCGGCGATACCGCCCCCTGCGAGAGCGCTCTCGCGCTGGCTCAGGGTGTCGATCTGCTGGTGCATGAGGCCACGCTTGAGGCCGCGATGGAGGAGAAAGCCAACAGCCGCGGTCACAGTTCAACGCGTCAGGCGGCCAGGCTTGCCTGCGACGCGCAGGTGAAGAAACTGGTCATTACCCATGTCAGCTCCCGCTATGACGCAGAGGGCTGCACCATGCTGCTGGCAGAGTGCCGCGCCCTGTTTGCCGACTGTCAGCTGGCAGAAGATTTTGCCGCGATGCGTGTTTAATGCTCTGGTTTTCCCCGAGTCTGCCGATAACCCCTAACAGGCAGGTATTTTTCACTCGAGGGTAGAATGGATAATTTCCAGAAAGACATTGATGACAGGGCAAATCTGACCCTGTCGAACCGTTTTGAGCTGTTGCTGTTCCGTCTCGGCACCTCAATGAACGAAAACAAATCTGAGCTGTTCGGCATCAACGTCTTTAAGCTTCGCGAGATTGTGCCCATGCCAGCGTTCACCAAGCCGGCGGGCATGAAGTCACCCCTGATGGGGATGGTTAATATTCGTGACCAGGTGATCCCGGTTATCGACCTCGCCGCTGTGGCAGGCTGCAAGCCGACAACGGGTCTGAACATTCTGCTGATCACCGAGTATGCCCGCAGCGTGCAGGCTTTTGCCGTCGAGTCGGTGGAGAACATTATGCGACTGGACTGGAAGCAAGTGCATGCGGCGGAAACCGCGGTCAGCGGACGCTATATCACCAGCATTGCCTGTCTGGACGAAAAGACCGACACCAACGATCTGGCGATGGTGCTGGACGTGGAGCAGATCCTGTATGACATCACCCCGGCCAATCACGACCTGCATGCCACCGACCTGAAGACCACCCAGTTCAACATCAAGCCGGGTGCCGTGGCGATTGTGGCGGAAGACTCCAAAGTGGCGCGCTCGATGCTGGAGAAAGGCTTGCAGGCGATGGCGATCCCGGCGTTGATGCATATCACTGGCAAAGAGGCATGGGAGAAGATTGGCGTTCTCGCGGCACAGGCTCAGGCGGAAGGGGTGCCGATCACCGATAAGATCGCCCTGGTGCTGACCGACCTCGAGATGCCGGAGATGGACGGCTTTACCCTGACCCGTAAAATCAAATCCGATGCGATCCTGAAAGACATTCCGGTGGTGATCCACTCTTCCCTGTCCGGCAACGCCAACGAAGACCATATCCGTAAGGTGAAAGCCGATGGCTATGTGGCGAAGTTCGAGCTGAACGAGCTGTCATCGGTGATTGAAGAGGTGCTGGAGCGTTCAACGAAGAAGATTGATGGGCCGTTGATTAGTCGTAAGCAGCTGGCTTAAGTCTGCTGCGGGCTGGTGCCCTCACCCCGTCCCTCTCCCACAGGGAGAGGGCGCAAACCATAAAAAAACCCGCCGAGGCGGGTTTTTTGTTTTCTACATCAGCGGCATCGCGTGTTGCACGATGGTAATCAGCGGCTGCGGATAGATACCGAAGATCAGTACCAGCAGCGCAGAGATCAGCACCACAATACCCCCGGCGCTGTACTGCCAGTTGCCTGGCGCATCGCGGTTGAGCTGCTGAGGTGCGCTCAGGTACAGGCTCACGGCAACGCGCAGGTAGTAGTAGAGACCAATCGCGGAGCCAATAACGACACCCGCCGTCAGCCACCACAGACCCGCCTGCACACCCACGGCCAGCACGTAGAACTTACCGATAAAGCCGAGCGTCATCGGGATACCCGCCAGGGAGAGCATCATCACCGTCATCACCGCAGAGAGGATCGGACGGTGCCAGAACAGACCACGGTAGGAGAACAGTGAATCCGCATCCGGGCCACGGTACGGGCTGGACATCAGGCTTACCACGCCGAACGCGCCAAGGCTGCTGAACAGATAACCGGCCAGGTAAACGCCCACGGTTTCCATCGACATGGAGCCGCTTTGCAGCGCAATCAGCGCCACCAGCAGATAGCCCAGGTGCGAGATGGAGGAGTAACCGAGCAGACGCTTGATATTGGTCTGGCTCAGCGCCATCAGGTTACCGAAGATGATGGAGACAAAGGCAATAATACCCAGCACCACACGCACCGCTTCGCTCTCGCCTACCGGTGCGTACAGGAACAGACGCATCACCACACCGAAGATAGCGATTTTGCTCGCCGTCGCCAGGAAGGTGGATACTGGTGCCGGCGCGCCCTGGTAAACGTCTGGCGTCCACAGGTGGAACGGCACCAGAGAGAGTTTAAAGCCGAGGCCAACAATCATCATGCCCAGACCCGCCAGCAGCAGCGGCTCGTGCAGCATGCCGTCGCCGAGGCTCTTGCCGAGCGCCATGAAGGAGAGGTTCCCGGACTGAGCATAGATCAGCGCAATACCGAACAGCAGGAAGGACGACGCAGCAGCAGACAGGATCGTGTACTTGATACTCGCTTCCAGAGAGCGCTTCTGACGGAAGGCATAACCGATCAGGCCGAACAGCGGGAGAGAGATCAGCTCAATACCGAGGAACAGCGCCGCCAGATGGTTCGCATTCGCCAGCAGAATACCGCCGAGGGCAGCAATCAGAACCAGCAGATAAAACTCTTCTTTGTTGTCGTTGTAACCTTCCAGCCACGGGTAGGCAAAGGTACAGGTCGCCAGGCTGGCTAACAGCACCAGACCGGTATACAGCATGGCGAAACCGTCAACGCGCATCAGCGGGGTGACATCCATCGCGCCCGCCTGGCCAACAAACCAGAGGGAGACTAACGCAGCGTTCAGACCCAGAACCGCCAGCGTGGCATTCAGGAAGTGATTGCGTCGCCACGCAATGGAGAGCATCACAACCACCACCGTCAATCCGACGATCAGCAGCGGTAGCAGCGCAATCAGTTGTTGTGGAGTTATTGTCATGGCGATTTACGGCCTTGTAGTAGAAGCAGAATTAACAAACCACTGCTGGATGTTACCCATCGCGGAGTGCGAGGTATCCAGAATCGGCTGCGGATAGAAGCCCAGCAGCACCAGCAGTACGACCAGCAGCAGGATGATGAACAGCTCGCGCAGCGACATCCCCGGCAGCTCTTTGGCAGCGATTTCACTCTTCGCTTTACCGAAGTAAGCGCGGTGCAGCATCGCCAGGGAGTAAACCGAAGCGAACACCAGACCGAAGGTAGAGACCACGGTGATCAGCGGCACCACTTTGAAGCTGCCGAACAGGATCATGAATTCGCCGACGAAGTTACCGGTGCCCGGCATCCCCAGGGTAGCCACTGCGAAGAACATCGACATCGCTGGCAGCCATTTCATTTTACCCCACAGGCCACCCATCTGACGCATGTCACGGGTGTGCAGGCGTTCATACAGCTGGCCGCACAGGATGAAGAGACCGGCTGCAGACAGACCGTGAGCAATCATCTGGATCACCGCGCCCTGGTACGCCAGCTGGCTACCGGTGTAGATAGCAATCAGCACGAAGCCCATGTGGGAGACGGAGGTGTAGGCAATCAGACGTTTGATGTCGTACTGGGTGAAGGCCATCCAGGCACCGTAGAAGATACCGATCACGCCGAGCCACATGGCAATCGGGGCGAACTCTGCGGAGGCATTCGGGAACAGCGGCAGGGCGAAACGCAGCAGACCGTAGGCCGCCGTTTTCAGCAGGATGCCCGCCAGGTCAACGGAACCGGCCGTTGGTGCCTGGGAGTGCGCATCCGGCAGCCAGCCGTGCAGTGGCACCACCGGCATTTTCACCGCAAACGCGATGAAGAAGCCCAGCATCAGCAGATATTCAACGCCGTGGGACATCGGGGTCTTCAGCAGGTCCTGATAGTTGAAGGTCCAGACGCCGGTCGCGTTGTAGTGCACGAACACCAGCGCCAGGATGGCAATCAACATCACCAGACCACTCGCCTGGGTGTAGATGAAGAACTTGGTTGCCGCCGTGATACGCGTTTTACCGTCGGACGCCTTATGGCCCCACAGCGCGATCAGGAAGTACATCGGCACCAGCATCATCTCCCAGAAGAAGAAGAACAGGAACATGTCGATGGCAAGGAACACGCCGATAACGCCGCCCAGGATCCACATCAGGTTCAGGTGGAAGAAGCCCTGGTATTTTTCGATTTCTCGCCAGGAGCACAGTACCGCCAGAACGCCGAGCAGACCGGTCAGCACCACCATCAGCAGCGACAGACCATCAATCGCCAGGTGAATGGTGATACCGAAACGCGGGATCCACGGCAGAATGAATTCAGACTGCCACTGCGGAATACCCGCGGACTGGGTCAGAGAGTAGCCGCCCTGCAACCAGAGTTGCAGGCCAAGCGCAAGCGTCAATCCCATGGTGATCAGCGCAATCCAGCGCGGCATCTTCACGCCAAAGCGTTCGGTCTGCCAGCACAGGAACCCACCGATAAAGGGAATTAATATTAGCCAGGGTAGTAACATGGCGATTTGCATTCCTTTTTAAGGCCCCCGGAAGGGGCCTGATTTTCAACGAATTCGAATTAAATTCACTTAACGATCAACGCAATACCATCAGCAGCGCCAGCACCACAACCGCACCGATGCTCATGGACGCCACATACCAGCGCAGATACCCGTTCTCGCTGAACAGCAGGCCTTTACCTGCAAAGCGGGAGAGGATTGCCGGGGTGTTCATCAGTGAGTTCAGCGGATCGCGTTTAATCAGCCACGCAATGCCGAGGAAAGGTTTCACGAAGATCATGTCGTACAACCAGTCGAAGCCCCACGCGTTGTACCACCAGGTGCCCAGCAGACGGCCCGGCGCACTGTTGGCAACGGCAGTTACCAGCGTACGTTTACCGAGCCACAGCCATGCAGCAATCAGGATGCCCGCAATGGCGACCACACCCGAGGTGATTTCAAGCGTCAGAACGCGACCGTGCTCAAGCTCGGTGGTGTCCGGCAGTACACCCTGCAGCGGTGGCACAATCATCGCGCCAACGAAAGTGGAGAGTACCAGCAGCACAATCAGCGGCAGGTGGTGGGTGATCCCCTTCCCTGCGTGAGCGTGAATTTGTTCTTTACCGTGGAAGACGATGAAAATCATACGGAAGGTATACAGAGAGGTCATGAATGCACCGACCAGACCCGCAACCATCAGATTGATATGACCATTTGCCATGGCGCCCGCCAGGATTTCGTCCTTACTGAAGAAGCCCGCGGTGATCAGCGGCAGTGCCGCCAGCGCCGCGCCGCCCACCAGGAAGCAGACGTAAACCAGCGGAATGGATTTGCGCAGACCGCCCATCTTGAAGATGTTCTGCTCGTGGTGGCAGGCGAGGATCACCGAACCGGACGAGAGGAACAGCAGCGCTTTAAAGAACGCATGCGTCATCAGATGGAAAATCGCCGCATCCCACGCCTGGACGCCCAGCGCCAGGAACATGTAGCCAATCTGGCTCATGGTGGAGTAAGCGAGAACGCGTTTAATGTCAGTTTGCACCAGCGCAGCAAAGCCTGCCAGCACCAGCGTTACCGCACCTACGATACCCACCAGATGCAGGATTTCCGGGGTCATCAGGAACAGACCGTGGGTACGCGCAATCAGGTAGACACCGGCGGTCACCATGGTCGCGGCGTGGATCAGCGCGGAGACAGGGGTTGGACCCGCCATCGCGTCAGCAAGCCAGGTCTGCAACGGCAGCTGTGCGGATTTACCCACAGCACCACCCAGCAGCATCAGGGTTGCCCACCACAGCATGTTGTTGCCTGCTTCGAAGTGCGCTGGCGCCAGTTCCACCATTTCGCGGAAGTTCAGCGTGCCCAGTTCGTTGTAGAGAATGAACAGCGCGAAGGCGAGGAAGACGTCACCCACACGGGTCACGACGAACGCTTTCATGGCCGCTGCGCCATTCTTCGGATCGGTATAGTAGAAACCGATCAGCAGGTAAGAACAGAGACCTACGCCTTCCCAGCCGAGATACATCAGCAGCAGGTTATCGGCCAGCACCAGAACCACCATGCTGGCGATAAACAGGTTGGTGTAGGCGAAGAAGCGGGAGTAACCCTCTTCACCGCGCATATACCAGGAGGCGAACATGTGGATCAGGAAGCCCACGCCGGTCACCACGGAGAGCATGGTCAGAGAGAGACCATCCAGCACCAGGTTGAAACCGATGTTGAAATCACCGACTGACATCCAGGTCCACAGCGGCACGCTGTAGGCCTGACGTCCGTTACTGAAGAAGTCGATACCCGCATACGCTGTGACCAGCGCAGCCAGACCGATTGAGCCCATCCCGATGGTTGCAGACAGATTCTCAGACCAGCGGCCGCGAGAAAACGCCAGCAACAGGAAGCCGATCAGCGGAAAAATAATGGTTAAGGCAAGCATGTTCATCCACGCAACTCACTTACTGAATCGATGTTCAGGTTCTGGCGGCGACGGTGGAGCTGCAGTAACAGCGCCAGGCCAATACTCGCTTCGGCAGCCGCAAGGCTGATGGCGAGAATGTACATCACCTGACCATCGGTCTGGCCCCAGTAGCTACCGGCGACCACAAAGGCCAGCGCGGCAGCGTTGATCATGATCTCCAGGCCAATCAGCATAAACAGCAGATTGCGGCGGATAACCAGACCGGTTAAGCCCAGCACGAATAAAATCGCTGCGAGGATCAGTCCGTGTTGTAAAGGGATCATGCGCGTTCCTCCGTTTTTCTTTTCGCGCTGTCGTCCTTGCGGTTGCTCAGCACCTCGCCAGCACGCTCTTCGCGACCGACGTGGAATGCCACGACCAGGCCTGCCAGCAGCAGCATCGAGGCCAGTTCAACCGCCAGTACGTATGGCCCGAACAGGGTGATACCCACCGCTTTGGCGCTGATTGGCGTACCGTCGATACCCTGGTCATTAACGCCCAGAATGGCGTAAACGATCACCGCCAGCATGATGGCCGACAAAATTGCCGGACCAATCCACACCTGCGGTTTCAGCCACTGACGTTCCTGTTCGATTTCCGAGCCGCCGAGGTTCAGCATCATCACCACGAAGACGAACAGAACCATAATGGCCCCGGCGTAAACGATGATTTCAAGCGCACCCGCAAAGTGTGCGCCCAGCGCAAAGAACACCCCGGAGATGGCCAGCAGCGAAATGATTAAATAGAGCAGCGCATGCACCGGGTTGGTGTGCGTAATCACTCGCAGCGTAGCCAGGATGGCGATCAGGCCACAGATATAAAAAGCGAATTCCATTGCCCCTCTCCTTACGGTAACAGGCTCTTGACGTCGATAGGCTTGGCTTCGTTCTCTGCTTCGCCCTTATCTTTGCCGTCGATTGCCATACCCGCCATCCGGTAGAAGTTATATTCCGGGTATTTGCCCGGACCGGAAATCAGCAGATCCTCTTTTTCGTACACCAGATCCTGACGCTTGTATTCGCCCAGCTCGAAGTCCGGGGTCAACTGAATCGCCGTGGTCGGGCACGCTTCTTCACACAGACCGCAGAAGATGCAGCGTGAGAAGTTGATGCGGAAGAACTCCGGGTACCAGCGACCGTCTACCGTCTCGGCTTTTTGCAGAGAGATACAGCCGACCGGACAGGCTACCGCACACAGGTTACAGGCAACGCAGCGCTCCGAACCGTCCGGATCGCGCGTCAGCACGATACGGCCACGGTAGCGCGGCGGCAGATATACCGGCTCTTCCGGGTACATCCGGGTTTCGCGTTTGGCAAACGCGTGCAGGCCGATCATCCAGATACTGCGCAACTGGGTGCCGGTGCCTACCAAAATTTCTTTCAAGGTCATGGTCTAAAGCCCCTTATGGCTGCTGCCAGAGAATGACAGCCGCCGTTACCAACAAGTTGACGAGCGTCAGCGGCAGGCACACTTTCCAGCCGAAGGACATTACCTGGTCATAACGCGGACGCGGTAATGCTGCGCGAATCAAAATGAACATCATCATGAAGAACGCGGTTTTCAGCGCGAACCAGATGAACGGCGGTAAGAACGGGCCATGCCAGCCACCAAAGAACAGCGTTACCATCAACGCGGAAATGGTGACGATACCGATGTACTCGCCCACAAAGAACAGACCGAATTTCATACCGGAATATTCAATGTGGTAACCGTCGGCCAGTTCCTGTTCGGCTTCTGGCTGGTCAAACGGGTGACGGTGACACACCGCCACGCCCGCGATAGCAAAGGTAACAAAACCGAAGAACTGCGGGATCACGTTCCAGATGTCGGCCTGGTTGTTGACGATGTCGGTCATGTTGAATGAACCGGCCTGCGCCACCACGCCCATCAGGGAGAGACCCAGGAACACTTCGTAGCTCAGGGTCTGCGCAGACGCACGCATCGCACCCAGCAGGGAGTATTTGTTGTTACTGGACCAGCCGGCGAACAGCACCGCGTAGACCGCGAGGCCTGCCATCATCAGGAAGAACAGGATCCCGATGTTCAGATCCGCCACAACCCAGGTCGGGCTGACCGGAACGATAGCAAACGCCAGCAGCAGCGAGGTAAAGGCGATCATCGGTGCCAGAGTAAAGATCACGCGATCCGAGAAGCGCGGAACCCAGTCCTCTTTAAAGAACATCTTGATCATGTCCGCGACCAGCTGGAGTGAACCACCCCAGCCCACGCGGTTCGGTCCGTAACGGTTCTGGAACAGACCGAGCAGACGACGTTCACCAAAGCTCATGAACGCGCCGCAGGTAACGACCACCAGCAGAATAACAACCGCTTTCAGGATGCTCAGCAGGATGTCGATAAGATCGGGCGTAAACCAACTCATGCTTTTGCCTCCTGCAGGTTATCAAGGCGCGCACCCGCCAGCACTGGCGCGATGCCAGGCAGACCCATCGGCAGACCCACCTGCCCTGCTGTCAGACCTTCAGAGATAATCAGCGGCAGGCTGATTGTCTGGCCTTCATAGCTAAAGCTGATGTTCGCGCCTGCGTTGACGCCAAGCTTCGCGGCATCTGCCGGGTTGAGCTTGATGTATGGCTGCGGCATACGGGTCTGGAAGACCGGGGAACGCTGGGACATTTCGTCGCTACCAAACAGATGGTAGTACGGTGCAATACGCCAGTTACCCTCTTCCGCCTGGAAGCGTGCCGGCACGGTGGAGAAGAACTCGAGACCGGTTTCGCTTGCTTCAAACAGACGTACGCCCGGATCGCCGTGACGCAGAGAACCGCCCACTTCGGCCTGGAACTTGTTCCATGCCTGCGGGGAGTTCCAGCCTGGCGCCCATGCGAATGGGATCTGCGAACGCGGTGCAGACGGCTGGTTGTTCCCTTCCATCGAGAAGGCGAACATGGTGTCTTTGTCCTGCGGTTGACGCGGTTCATGCACGCTGATGTTGGCACGCATCGCGGTACGACCGCTGTAGCGGTGCGGTTCACGGGCCAGTTTCTGGCCGCGAATACGGAAGCTGGCTTCCGGTGCCGCATCTTTAATGCCTGCCAGCTGCGGCAGTTGTGCCACGGCAGCGTCGATCACGTGGTCGAGCTGGGTCCAGTCCACTTCACGGCTCAGCACGGTGCTGTGCAGGGAGTGCAGCCAGCGCCAGCTTTCCAGCATCACGATGTTGCTGTCGTAGTAAGCCGGATCATAAACCTGGAAGAAGCGCTGGGCGCGGCCTTCGTTGTTCACCACGGTGCCGTCGCTTTCAGCGAAGCTTGCCGCAGAGAGCACCAGATGCGCTTTGTCCATGATTGCCGTGCGCTGATGGTCGATAACCATCACCAGCGGCGCTTTAGACAGAGCGGCATCCACGCGGGCAGCAGAAGCATGACGATGCAGGTCGTTTTCCAGCACCACCACCGCGTCAGCAGAACCGGATTCCAGTTCGCTTAACGCTTCTTCCAGAGAGCCGCCGCCAATCATGCCCAGACCGATGCTGTTTACCGCACGGGCAATCATGGTCACGCCAACGTCCGCACCGCGACCTTTCAGGGCTTTAGCCACGTTGGCAGCCGCTTCAATGATCTCTGCGCTACCGGCGTTAGTACCGGAAATGATCAGCGGTTTCTTCGCACCGGCCAGCGCCTGCACGATCACGTCAACCTTGTTCTGCAGATCGCGATCCAGTTCAACGGCCGGGGAGCTGCTATCCAGCGCGTGGGCGATAGCAAAGCCGAGGCGCGCCTGATCTTCAACCGGGGCACGGTAGGTCCAGGCCGCGATGTCGTCCAGACGGGTATTGTCGACGTTAGTGACAAACAGCGGATGTTTGGCGCGCTGACCGATGTTGAGGATCGCTGCGATCTGCCAGTCAGCCACTTTCTGGGCCGCTGCCATTTCACGCGCCTTCCCTTTCACCGCCTGACGAACCGCCAGGGCAGCGCGAGCGCCGGTCTGGGTTAAATCTTCACCCAATACCAGAACCGCATCATAGGATTCGATTTCGCGCAGGGCCGGAGTATGAACCCCGCCTTCGCGCAGCACTTTCAGCACCAGCTGCAGACGTTCCTGCTCGCCCTGAGCGATACCGGTGTAGAAGTTATCCGCACCCACCAGCTCACGCAGCGCGAAGTTGCTTTCAACGCTGGCACGCGGGGAGCCGATACCGATCACTTTCTTCGACTGGCGCAGAATATCTGCCGCGCCCTGCATCGCCTGCTCGGCGTTCAGGGTGATGACGTCGTCGCCACGGCGCTGAACCGGCTGACGCGGACGGTCTTTCAGGTTCACATAGCCATAGCCGAAACGACCGCGGTCGCAGAGGAAGTAGTGGTTAACGGTACCGTTGTAACGGTTTTCGATACGACGCAGTTCGCCATAGCGTTCACCCGGGCTGGTGTTACAGCCGAGGGAGCACTGCTGGCAGATGCTTGGCGCAAACTGCATGTCCCATTTACGGTTGTAACGCTCGGAGTGCGTTTTATCGGTGAAGACGCCGGTCGGACAGATTTCGACCAGGTTACCGGAGAATTCGCTCTCCAGCACACCGTCTTCCGGACGACCGAAGTAGACGTTGTCATGTGCGCCATAGACGCCCAGATCTTCGCCGTCGGCGTAGTCTTTGTAGTAACGCACGCAGCGATAGCAGGCGATGCAGCGGTTCATTTCGTGAGAGATGAACGGCCCCAGATCCTGGTTACGGTGGGTACGCTTGGTGAAACGGTAACGACGGAAGCTGTGCCCGGTCATCACGGTCATATCCTGAAGGTGGCAGTTACCGCCCTCTTCACAGACCGGACAATCGTGCGGGTGGTTGGTCATCAACCACTCCACCACGCTTTCACGGAACTGTTTCGCTTCCGTATCGTCGATAGAAATAAAGGTACCTTCGGTGGCTGGCGTCATACAGGACATCACCAGGCGACCACGCGTGTCTTCCGCGTTTTGATATTGCTTCACCGCACACTGGCGGCAAGCACCGACGCTCCCCAGCGCCGGATGCCAGCAAAAATACGGAATATCAAGGCCGAGGGACAGACAAGCTTCCAGCAGGTTGTCCGCGCCATTGACCTCGTATTCTTTGCCGTCTACATGAATCGTAGCCATTAGCATGCTTCCAGTTGGCTCGAATTAACTCCGAGCGTTAATCAAAATTCTGTTTTTACCAGCGCGCTTTCAACAGGTTCGGCTGAATACCATTGATTGAATGGGTATTGCTGAACGGTTGCTTGATGCCTGCTTCGAATTCGTCGCGGAAATATTTAATCGCGCTCTGCAGCGGCTCAACCGCACCTGGCGCATGCGCACAGAAGGTTTTACCCGGGCCCAGGAATCGACACAGTTGCTCAAGTGTCTCGATATCACCAGGCTGGCCTTCGCCACGCTCGATAGCACGCAGGATCTTCACGCTCCACGGCAGACCATCACGGCACGGTGTACACCAGCCGCAGGACTCACGGGCGAAGAACTCTTCCAGGTTACGCACCAGCGGTACCATGCCGATCTCGTGGTCGACGGCCATCGCCAGCGCCGTACCCAGACGGCTGCCTGCTTTACCAATGCTTTCGAATTCCATTGGCAGATCGAGATGGGATTCAGTCAGGAAGTCCGTCCCTGCCCCACCCGGCTGCCAGGCTTTGAATTTCAGGCCATCACGCATGCCACCGGCGTAGTCTTCCAGAATCTCACGGGCGGTGGTGCCAAACGGCAGTTCCCAGACGCCAGGATTCTTCACGCGACCGGAGAAGCCCATCAGTTTGGTACCGGCGTCTTTACTGGTAGAGATGCCCTGATACCACTCCACGCCGTTAGCGAGGATGGCCGGAACGTTACACAGGGTTTCGACGTTGTTAACGCAGGTCGGTTTACCCCATACGCCGGAGCTCGCCGGGAACGGTGGCTTGGAACGCGGGTTAGCACGGCGGCCTTCGAGGGAGTTAATCAGCGCGGTCTCTTCACCACAGATATAACGCCCTGCCCCGGTGTGCACGAACAGCTCGAAGTCAAAACCGGTGCCGAGAATGTTTTTGCCCAGCAGGCCCGCTTCAGTGGCTTCGGCAATCGCGCGACGCAGGTTTTCTGCTGCTTCGATGTACTCGCCGCGCAGGAAGATGTAGCCGCGGTAGGCTTTCAGCGCGAACGCGGAGATCAGCATGCCTTCCACCAGCAGGTGCGGCAGCTGCTCCATCAGCAGGCGGTCTTTATAGGTGCCTGGCTCCATTTCATCGGCGTTACACAGCAGGTAACGGATGTTCATGGATTCGTCTTTCGGCATCAGGCTCCACTTCAGACCGGTGGAAAAGCCTGCGCCGCCACGCCCTTTCAGGCCAGCGTCTTTTACCGCATTAACGATTTCGTCCGGCGCCATACCGCTCAGAGCTTTGCGCGCCCCGGCGTAGCCGTTTTTGCTCTCGTATTCTTCAAGCCATACCGGCTGTTTGTCATCGCGCAGACGCCAGGTCAGCGGATGAGTCTCAGCAGTACGAATTACAGTTTTCATTTGTACTGCTCCAGCAGGTCAGGAATGGCTTCCGGCGTCAGATGGCTGTGAGTGTCCTCATCAATCATCATGGTCGGCCCCTTGTCGCAGTTGCCCAGGCAGCAGGTTGGCAGCAGGGTAAAGCGACCATCAAAGGTGGTCTGCCCTGGCTTGATATCGAGCTTTTTCTCGATAGCGGCCTGGATGCCCTGATAACCGGTGATGTGACAAACGACGCTGTCACAGTAGCGGATCACATGGCGGCCAACCGGCTGACGGAAGATCTGGCTGTAGAACGTGGCTACGCCTTCTACGTCACTTGCCGGAATACCCAGCACTTTTGCGATCTCATAGATCGCCCCATCCGGCACCCAACCACGCTGTTTCTGTACGATTTTCAGCGCTTCAATGGACGCCGCACGTGGGTCTTCGTAGTGGTGCATCTCGTGCTCAATGGCGGCACGTTCTGCTTCACTCAGCTCAAAAGCCTCGGTTTGTAGTTGTTGATTCTCGTGCATAATTAGCGGTCCACATCTGACATAACAAAATCGATACTACCCAGATACACAATCAGGTCGGAGACCAGACTGCCGCGAATGGCGGCCGGGATCTGCTGCAGGTGCGCGAAGCTTGGCGTACGCACACGGGTACGGTAGCTCATGGTGCTGCCGTCGCTGGTCAGGTAGTAACTGTTGATACCCTTAGTCGCTTCGATCATCTGGAAGGATTCTTGCGCCGGCATGACCGGGCCCCAGGAAACCTGCAGGAAGTGCGTGATCAGGGTTTCGATATGCTGCAGCGTGCGCTCTTTCGGTGGCGGCGTGGTCAGCGGGTGATCCGCTTTGAACGGGCCTTCCGGCATGTTATTGAGGCACTGCTCAAGGATGCGCAGGCTCTGGCGCAGCTCTTCCACTTTCAGCATCACGCGGGTGTAGCAGTCGGATACACCGCCGCCAACCGGGACTTCAAAGTCGAAGTTCTCGTAGCCAGAGTAAGGACGGGCTTTACGCACGTCGAAATCAATACCGGTGGCACGCAGACCTGCACCTGTTGTACCCCACTCCAGCGCCTCTTTCGCGCCATAGGCAGCAACGCCTTTAGAACGGCCAATCAGGATGGTGTTACGCAGCGCGGCTTTCTCGTAGGAGGCCAGACGCTTCGGCATCCAGTCGAGGAATTCACGCAGCAGACGGTCCCAGCCGCGCGGCAGATCGTGTGCCACCCCGCCGATACGGAACCAGGCCGGGTGCATACGGAAACCGGTAATCGCTTCCACCAGATCGTAGATTTTCTGACGATCGGTAAAGGCGAAGAAGACCGGAGTCATCGCGCCGACGTCCTGAATGAAGGTGGAGATGTACAGCAGGTGGCTGTTAATACGGAACAGTTCTGACAGCATCACGCGGATCACATTAACGCGATCCGGGGTGGTGATACCCGCCAGTTTCTCAACGGCCAGCACGTATGGCATTTCGTTTACGCAGCCGCCGAGGTACTCGATACGGTCGGTATACGGAATGTAGCTGTGCCAGGATTGACGCTCGCCCATCTTCTCAGCACCACGGTGGTGGTAACCGATATCCGGAACGCAGTCGACAATCTCTTCGCCATCAAGCTGAAGAATAATACGGAATGCACCGTGCGCAGACGGGTGGTTTGGACCGAGGTTGAGGAACATGAAGTCCTCGTTGTCGGTACCGCGCTTCATGCCCCAGTCTTCCGGCTTGAAGGTCAGCGCTTCCATCTCCAGATCCTGTTTGGCTTTGGTCAGCTCAAACGGGTCGAATTCGGTGGCGCGCGCCGGGTAGTCTTTACGCAGCGGGTGACCGGTCCAGGTTGGCGGCATCATGATGCGCGTCAGGTGCGGGTGACCGTCAAAGGTCATGCCGAACATTTCCCAGGTCTCACGCTCATACCAGTTGGCGTTCGGGAAAAGTTTGGTGATCGTCGGCAGATGCATGTCGTTTTCAGACAACGCCACCTTGAGCATGATATCCGTGTTGCGGTCTATTGAGAGCAGGTGGTAGAAAACGGAAAAATCCGCCGCGGGTAAACCGTGGCGGTGAGTACGCAGACGTTCGTCCATGCCGTGTAAGTCAAACAGCATAACGTAAGGTTTAGGCAGTTTCTTTAAGAAATCAACCACTTCCAGTAACTGCTCACGCTTCACCCAAACAACGGGTACCCCGGTGCGGGTGGCCTGAACAGTAAAGGCATCCGGCCCAAAACGGTTGCGCAGTTCGCCAATGACCGGGTCATCCAGATGATCCCGTGTTTGCCAGGCGGCGTCTTGCGCGGTTAAGTCGGTCATAGTGTTCACCATTGCAAAAGGTCCGTGGTGACTGTCGGGCGTGGCTTCGCGCTATTTGAATAGTGATATGCGAAGGTTATCTCCATGCCCACAGGCGCAAATTAAATTTCGTCCGGTGTACGCAGATTGGTCACTGCAATACGTTCGCCGCGTTTACGCTCGCGTTCGGACTGCATGTTAGCGCGGTACACGCCCTGGTCGCCCACGACCCAGGAGAGCGGACGGCGTTCTTTGCCAATCGACTCCTGCAACAGCATCAGAGCCTGCATATAGGCTTCTGGACGCGGTGGGCAGCCCGGGATGTAAACGTCCACCGGGATGAACTTATCTACACCTTGCACAACAGAATAAATGTCGTACATACCGCCAGAGTTTGCACAAGCACCCATGGAGATAACCCATTTTGGCTCGAGCATCTGGTCGTACAGACGCTGAATGACCGGCGCCATCTTGGTAAAGCAGGTTCCCGCTACCACCATCAGGTCAGCCTGACGCGGAGAGGCACGCAGTACTTCTGCACCAAAACGCGCAACGTCATGCACCGCAGTGAATGACGTCACCATTTCAACGTAGCAGCAAGAAAGGCCAAAGTTGTATGGCCAGATGGAGTTCTTACGACCCCAGTTGACCATATCGTGCATGGCATTTTCGAGCTTGCCCATGTACACGCTTTTATTGACTTCTTGCTCCAGGGGGTCGGTTACGATCTCCTGCTTTTGCAGGGGGTAACGGTCATTCTCACCGTTAGGATCTATGCGGGTGAGCGTATAATCCATCTTATTGCCTCGCTGTTACTGCTGACGATTAGAGATACTGTTTTCCGGGTTGGTACGTTCACGGCGTGAACGTGCAGGTGTCCAGTCCAGCGCGCCGATACGCACCAGATAAACCAGACCGGCCAGTAACACTAAAATGAAAATTGCGGCCTCGACAAAGCCTACCCAGCCACTCTCACGAATGGAGGTCGACCATGCGAACAGGTAAAGCGCTTCCACGTCAAAGATGACGAAGAACATGGCCACCAGATAGAACTTGGCGGACAGGCGTAAACGCGCGGTACCTACCGAATCGATACCCGATTCAAATGGCGTGTTTTTGTGCCTTGCCCGGGCGCGACCGCCGAGGAACCAGCCGCCGATAAGCATCAGGCAGCACAGGCCAATGGCAACGATAAGAAAGATTGCGAATGCCCAGTGATGAGCGATGACTTCTGTGGATGTTGACATACTCATTGCTTACTCATCAAAAGTGATACCTGAAAACCCTGCTCTTTCTGGCAGATGGGCATCACATCGATTCATGGGGAGGAACAAATAACCGTACACTAACTGTCGAAAAATGAGACATAGACAGCAAAATGATGTGGTTTTTTACTCCTTTCTATAACCTTTTGTCAACTTTAACAAAAGTTTCTTCACATTAGATTACATCGTTCGATCTTCATTAACATTTAATGCCCTTTACCCTCAAAAAGTGTGAGGCGCGTTCCGGCGTGGGGGTGTTGAATCGAGTCCGTATCAATCTAATACAAAGATTACCCGTCTATTTTGACAGGATTTGCCGCTGATTCCTCCCCCCAAAGAGGAGTATTTTCTTGATCTGTGACACGCTTTTGTTAATTCAATCAAAAAAACGGCAACATCTTTGCTGCTTTTTTAACATGCCCATTGACATTAGAGAGAAGCGGGGAAGCGAGTTTTGCAAGGCAGGATGGACAACTATCGGATTGATATTGAACAAGATTGTCGTAAACGTAAGGTAAACCTCAGGGGGCAGATGCAAAAAAAGAACCACTTTGCTGGTCTTCAGCCGTAGTGGTTCTTTTTCGTTGGAACAATTGTTATCAAATTATGAGTGATTCGTTTACTCGAAATCGCGCTCGGTCACCAGGGTGTCGTCCCCCCCTTCCGGAGTAACATTGTTGTACTGCCAGGGGTTGTCGTAGTTTTCCATGGCGTTAAAAATGGTTTGCGCCAGTTCATTTTTGCTGAGCGGGTTGTGGCACAGCATATACTCCGTATCCGGCAGCGCAGGCAATCCATCCGCTTTCCCTAATACCCGTAAATCCGGACTCATCATCTCAACCGGGCGTGCCGTGACGCCAAGCCCCGCTTTTACCGCTGCGCGAACCGCAGGCAGCGTTGAGGCTACATAAGCGAGTCGCCATGGCACGTTGGCGGCATTGAGCGTGGCCAGCACGATGTCGCGGAACGGGCTGGGATCGTCCAGCAGCACCAGCGGAACCGGCTCCCCGCGCTGCAGAGAAAATTCTGCGGCACAGTACCAGTGCGTCGGCGAAGTACGCAGCGTCAGACTGTTAAACTGGCCGGTACGGTGAGTAGTGACCACCAGATCGACCTCCTGCTCCTGCAGCATATCGACCATATAGGCATTGCGTTTAACCCTGACATCCAGCGCAAGTTTCGGATAAACCGAACTGATGCGGTTGAGCAGGAACGGCAGAATAGTATCCGCCGACTCATCAGACGCACCTAAAGTTAAGACACCCTGCAGATTACTAAACATTAAGGATGTACATGCTTCATCATTGAAACGTAGGATTTTTCTGGCATAACCCAGCAGCTGAATCCCGTGTTCCGTTAACAGCTTATTGCGGCCATGACGGGCAAAAAGCTCTTTACCCACCAGTTGCTCCAGTCGTTGCATTTGTTGACTGACCGCAGATTGGGTACGGCAAACTGCGGCCGCGGCAGCAGCAAAGGTGTTCAGATCGGCGACCGCCACAAAGGTTCTCAGCAGATCGAGGTCGAGATTCAGTATCGGACGATTTGCATTAATCATATCTTTTCACTTACAGGTTGCTCGTACGGAGCTGCCCCGGGTTTAAGCTGTGTGCGTAAAAGTAATACAGTTCCTTCTGAAAAAAATCCTCTGACGTCCCGGTCTGGCATTGTGCCTGCGTAATGTAATTGTGCTGGGTATATCAGTGGTCAGAAACAACTTATCTGACGATATTTTTATTCTCAACAACGTTCGAGATATATAGATGTTTGCCGGATGATGTAAATTCCATAAAAGAAGATGCATTTCCAACGTCAACTTTATCGCAGTACAGGTTAAGCAGCAATGGTGTCACTTAACTTCTCAAGGCAGAGATAATTCTAACAATAACAATAAACTATTAAAGGTTAACGTATCAAGGCCTGGAGTGACCTGTTATCTTTCTTCGCTAAACTCAGTGACATCTTACCCTAAAACCTTTTTATTTATAAGCCTTATTGCGTTTCCAGTGATTTAACCTGATTGATAACTCGCTAAACTAATTTTATTTATATTAACGAAAGTTGCGATTTCGCCTTTATTTGGAAATAACTAATAATTCGATCAAGACTTAATGATTAATAATACTTAACATTAAATTCACACGGGCAACCTTTATATAAAAAGGCAGGGAAGTAAACGCTACTGCATTTCATTCAGCTTTTACGAAATGTTCCTGTAGGAAACTGTAGCACTGCCAGCCTAAGTCGCTCAATACGCGGCTTTTTTACAGCGTAAAATCCATTTTAATACGCTACAACCAAAATAAATCACCAAATAACAATAAAAATATGGCCCATAAAATGTAAGCAAAGTTAAAAAACAGTTAAAAATTTCAATATCACTTTCGGGGAATGGACAAAATCTTCTTCTGCCAACGCTTCAAAATCGGCCAAGCGAGGAGTACATTGTTCCGTGCTAACTTCCACGGCAGGAAGTAGCAATAACAGCGAAAAGGTTAAAGATTCATGTCACCCATCGAAAAATCCAGCAAGTTAGATAACGTTTGTTACGACATTCGTGGCCCGGTTCTTAAAGAGGCAAAACGTCTCGAAGAAGAAGGTAATAAAGTACTTAAGCTCAATATCGGCAACCCGGCGCCATTTGGTTTTGATGCACCGGATGAAATTCTGGTTGATGTGATCCGCAACCTGCCGACGGCGCAAGGCTACAGCGACTCCAAAGGTCTCTACTCTGCGCGTAAAGCCATCATGCAGCACTATCAGGCGCAGGGCATGCGCGATGTCACCGTAGAAGATATCTATATTGGTAACGGTGTTTCCGAGCTGATCGTCCAGGCGATGCAGGCCCTGCTGAACAGCGGTGACGAAATGCTGGTCCCGGCACCGGATTATCCGCTGTGGACCGCGGCGGTGTCGCTCTCCAGCGGTAAAGCGGTGCACTACCTGTGTGATGAATCCGCTGACTGGTTCCCGGACCTGGATGACATTCGAGCCAAAATCACCCCGCGCACCCGCGGGATCGTCATCATCAACCCGAACAACCCAACCGGCGCCGTTTATTCTAAAGAGCTACTGCTGGAGATTGTCGAGCTGGCCCGCCAGCATAACCTGATCATCTTCGCGGACGAGATTTACGACAAAATCCTGTACGACGCGGCGCAGCACCACTCCATTGCGGCGCTGGCGCCGGATCTGCTGACCGTCACCTTTAACGGGCTGTCCAAAACCTACCGCGTCGCCGGTTTCCGTCAGGGCTGGATGGTGCTGAACGGGCCGAAGAAACACGCCAAAGGCTATATCGAAGGTCTGGAGATGCTGGCCTCCATGCGTCTGTGCGCCAACGTACCGGCCCAGCATGCGATCCAGACGGCACTGGGCGGCTATCAGAGCATCAGTGAATTTATCGTGCCTGGCGGGCGCCTGTATGAGCAGCGTCAACGCGCCTGGGAGCTGATTAACGATATTCCGGGCGTCTCCTGCGTGAAGCCAAACGGCGCGCTCTATATGTTCCCGAAAATTGATATCAAACGCTTCAACATCTTTGACGATCAGAAGATGGTCCTCGATTTCCTGCTGCAGGAAAAGGTGTTACTGGTGCAGGGCACCGCATTTAACTGGCCATGGCCGGACCATGTGCGCATCGTTACCCTGCCGCGTGAGGATGAACTGGAGATGGCCATCAGCCGCTTCGGGCGATTCCTCGGCGGATACCATCAGTAATTCGACCCTCGGGCTGCCACTGGTAGCCCGATTTGCATCTCACCGCCCCTCCCCTCACAATGAAACCTGTCGCTGTGCAAGACCAAAGGTAACTTATGAGTCAGAGTCATTTCTTCGCCCATCTTTCCCGCCTGAAACTGATTAACCGCTGGCCGCTGATGCGTAACGTGCGTACCGAGAACGTCTCCGAGCATAGTCTGCAGGTTGCCATGGTGGCCCACGCGCTGGCAGCCATCAAAAACCGCAAGTTTAACGGCCAGGTCAATGCCGAACGTATCGCCCTGCTGGCGATGTACCATGATGCCTCTGAGGTGCTGACGGGCGATCTGCCGACCCCGGTGAAGTACTTCAATTCGCAAATTGCCCAGGAGTACAAAGCGATCGAGAAAATCGCTCAGCAAAAACTGGTCGATATGGTGCCGGAAGAGCTGCGGGATATCTTCGAGCCGCTGATTGACGAGCAGAGCTACAGCGAAGAGGATCGGTCGATCGTCAAGCAGGCGGACGCGCTCTGCGCCTACCTGAAATGTCTGGAAGAGCTCTCAGCCGGCAATCATGAGTTTCTACTGGCGAAAACCCGCCTGGAAAAGACCCTTGAGGCGCGCCGCAGTCAGGAGATGGACTACTTTATGCAGGTGTTTGTTCCGAGCTTCCAGCTGTCGTTGGATGAGATCAGCCAGGATTCGCCGTTGTAATGTGTTGCCGGGTGGCGGCTTCGCCTTACCCGGCCTACAAAACCGTATCCCGCTGCTTTAAAACGGGAACAACACCGGGATCATCACTATGCATACCACCATCACCAGAATGGTGAAGGGCACGCCGAGCTTCACGAAGTCGCTGAAGCTGTATTTGCCGGGTCCCAGCACCAGGGTGTTAACCGGTGACGAGACCGGCGTCATAAAGGCGGCTGACGCGGCCATCGCCACCATCATCGCAAAGGGATAAGGCGATACCCCCATCGATTTCGCCATCGCCAGCGCAATGGGTGCCATCAGGACCGCAGTTGCGGTGTTGGAGATAAACAGCCCGATGGTGGCGCACATGACAAACAGACACATCAGCATCATGTAAGGGCCGTAGCCTCCCCCCAGCTCCATCAACCCTTTCACCACCAAATCGACCCCACCGGTTTTTTGCAGCGCCAGCGCAAAGGGCATCATGCCGACAATCAAAATGATGCTCGGCCAGTGAATCGCTTTGTAAGCGCTTTCAGCGTCGATACAGCGGAATTTGCCCATCAGCAGGCAGGCCACGATCGCTGCCACCGGATTAGGGATTTCGTCGGTCAGCATCAGGGCGACCATCAGCACCAGACAAAAAATGGCGTGCGGCGCCTGGCTGTGGGCGGGAGAAGCATCGCTCACTTCGATGGGTAAATTGAGCACCACAAAATCGCGACCTCTCTGACCCAACTGGGTGATCAGCTTCCAGTTGCCCACCACCAGGAAGATATCCCCCAGTTCCAGGGGCTCATCTACCACCGAGCCGTCCATCGCTACACCGTCGCGTTTTAACCCCACCACGTTCAGACCGTAACGGGTACGAAAGCCTATTTCGCGGATGGTTTTACCGAGCAGCTCCGACTCGGGGATCAGCGACACCTCCGCCATCCCCACGTCCAGCGCCTGATCGGAGAAATACTCCCCGCGCAGAACCATCGGCTCCAGCAGCTGTTCGCTGCAAAAGTCGCGCAGATCGACATCCGCGGAAGACATATCAATCAGCAGCACGTCCCGGGCGCGAAACTCCGATACGCCGTTAACGTTCACAATCACCCGGCGAAAACGACGCCAGCGTTCCACACCAATAACGTTTGCCCCGTAGCGTTCGCGAAGTTTCAGGTCATCCAGACGCTGACCGATCAGCGGTGAGCCAGGGCGGAGCGCCAGGCGGCGGGCCCGTCCGGTGAGGCGATACTCTTTGATCAGATCGCGGAAGGTACGGCGCTTCCAGCCGTCGCGAGGTTTATCCTGCTTATCGCTCTTCAGGGCAAAGCGGGTCAGCAGCATATAGATAATACCCAGCACGAGGATCACCAGCCCCAGCGGCGTCACGCTAAAGAAGCTAAAACCTTCCAGCCCCTCACGCAGCAGTTCACTGTTGACCACCAGGTTCGGCGGCGTGGCCACCAGCGTCATCATGCCGCTGATAAGCCCGGCGAAACTGAGCGGCATCATCAGGCGCGAGGGCGAGATCTGCATGCGCATCGAAACGCTCAGCACCACCGGAATAAAGATTGCCACCACCCCGGTGGAGCTCATAAACGCCCCCAGCCCGGCGACGGTCAGCATCAAAAAGATCAGCATTTTGGTTTCGCTGTTGCCCGCCACGCTGACCAGCCATGAGCCCATACTGGTCGCCACGCCGGTGCGCACCAGGCCGTCGCCGATGATAAACAGGGCGGCAATTAAAATAACGTTGGGATCGCTAAAGCCAGAGAAGGCTTCCGGGAGGGTTAAGGTGCCGCTGAGCACAAAGGCCACGATCACCAGCAGGGCCACGGCATCCATGCGGACTTTGCCGGTCGCAAACAGAATAATCGCGATAAGAAGCAGGCTTAAGACCCAAATAAGTTCACCGTTCAAAACAGATCCTTGTCAGAAGAGAGTGACGCCGATAGTGCCATAAAAAAGCCCCAACAATGTGGGGCTATATCATGGGATTACATTTTTTGGGAGACGGTTACATTCCCGTCGGCTGTACGGCTGACGGCGACGGCCTCCAGCGTGCTGAGCACGAGGTCGGCCTCCTGCAGACGCGGCGAGTTGGCGGGAACATTGACGGCGATGACATGGCAGCCGGCATTAAGACCTGCCAGCACACCAGCGGCGGCATCTTCCACCACCACGCACGCTTCTGGCGCCAGCCCCAGCAGCTTCGCGCCGAGTAAAAAGGCATCGGGCTCCGGCTTGCCGCGCGTCACCCGCTCTGCGGTGATAAACACCTCCGGTACCGGCAACCCTGCCGCTCTGTGCCGGGCATGGGCCACAGGAACCGAGCCGGAGGTGACGATAGCCCACGGGATCCCCGCTTCATTCAGGTGTTTGAGCAGCGCAAGCGCCCCCGGCAGCGCGGTGATACCCTCGGTATCGGTGGCTTCAACCTGCTCAAGCCAGGTAAACTCCGCCTGGATCTCTGCTTCGCTTCTCCCCTGGAGAAAGTGCCGTAAAGAGGTTATGGCCTGTTTGCCATGGATAAAATTCAGCACCTCCTGATGGTCGATGCCATGCCGGTCAGCCCAGCGACACCAGGAGCGCTCCACCACCGGTAACGAATCGACCAGCGTACCGTCCAGATCAAACAGAAAACCTTTACACTGCACATCAACCTCCGTCAGGCGTTAATAATTTGTTGGATCTCATTGCTGCTCAGATGGTACTGACGCGGGCAGGCGTGCCATACGCTGAGCATCCGCTGATACTTTTCCCACATCGGGGTCTGGGCGTTAAAGCCATGGGTACCGGCATCGAAATGGGTGTAGCGCCCTTCCACATTAACCATAAAGCGGACATAGCTCAGGTAACGGGATTCGGTGGCCGCATCAAAGCCCAGGAAGGTGACACGACGTTCGTCGATGGTCTGGGCATCTTTCAGGTTAGTCCATGAAACATGCAGGGCGTGGTACATCTCCATGATGTCGATAACGGTACGACAGGTCTCTTCCTTAAGTTCGCCAAACTCGCGATCCAGCTCGCGCATCTGTAAACCGAAACCACGTTCGACGATAGTCTGCAAGCGGCGATAGCGCTCGGCGTTGTCGGGATCAAGCATCGTCATCATTTTGTACTGGTTAGATAAAATCAGACGTTGAGCGTGGGTCATTTCCATCTTTCGACTCCTGTTGCACATGGCAGCGTAAAAAAAAGACACGGTAACGGGGGGTTACTGTGCCTTCTTTTAGCGATCGTTTCGATGATCAATCACAAGTCATCGAGGAATGTTTTATCAAGTTGCTTGAATGCCCGCTTCAGGGTATCGGCCAGCGCCTGATAGTCGGGTTTACCCTCGACCGGAGCCAGCGCCTGACCGGCATCCTGCAACTTGCCGCGAACTTCATAGAACCAGGACAACACTGACGGCGGCAGTGGCGTTACCGAACGTTTACCCAGCCACCACAATCCCTGCATCGGCAGGCTCAGGGCGAACAGCGCGGTAGCCACCGCAGGCCCGAGTTGCCCACCCAGTGCAATCTGCCAGCACAGGGTAAAAACGGCGAGGGGCGGCATCAACCGAATAGCGTGGCGGGTCGCGCGGATCACGCGGTTTTCAATGAAGACGGGTGCCAGCCGCTTTTCCAGTGGCCACGTCTTCGAATAATGCTGTCCCCGGCGAAACAGGCTAAAAAAGCTCACGGAAGGGTTCACGGGTGTCGACATGGCTTACCTCAACTTCACATATAAAGATTAAAAAATTCGTGCAAAACCACAACTGGTCATGACATCGTTCAAAAACTTTTGTCAGCGCTACCCAGTATCGGGTATCCTGTGCCGGCCTGCAAAGGCCTTAGACGAGGAATGTTCACTCGTCAAATTATCGCACATTATGCCATTGCCGGAAAAATGCGCAAAATGGCATAAAATCATATGTATTCCTTTCGTCATGCCGAAATGTACTTCGGGCATGATGTTAATCATAAATGTCAGCGATATCTTGCGCTACGATCCTTGACTCACTGACGTTTTTTTAGCCACGTATCAATAATAGGTACTTCCATGTCGAGTAAGTTAGTACTGGTTCTGAACTGCGGTAGCTCCTCACTTAAATTCGCTATCATCGATGCGATCAACGGTGAAGAGTACCTTTCTGGTTTGGCCGAATGTTTCCATCTTCCTGAAGCACGTCTTAAGTGGAAAATGGACGGCAGCAAACAGGAAGCGGCTTTAGGTGCAGGCGCCGCTCACAGCGAAGCGCTGAACTTTATCGTTAACACTATTCTGGCACAAAAACCAGAACTGTCCGCTCAGCTGACTGCTATCGGTCACCGTATCGTTCATGGTGGCGAGAAGTACACCAAATCTGTAATCATCGACGACTCCGTTATTCAGGGCATCAAAGACTCCGCCTCTTTTGCACCGCTGCATAACCCGGCTCACCTGATCGGTATCGCTGAAGCACTGAAATCCTTCCCGCATCTGAAAGACAAAAACGTGGCCGTATTCGACACCGCGTTCCATCAGACTATGCCGGAAGAGTCTTACCTCTATGCCCTGCCGTACAAACTGTACAAAGAGCACGGCGTTCGTCGCTACGGCGCACACGGCACCAGCCATTTCTACGTGACGCAAGAAGCTGCGAAAATGCTGAACAAGCCGGTTGAAGAAGTGAACATCATCACTTGCCACCTGGGCAACGGCGGTTCCGTTTCTGCTATCCGTAACGGCAAATGCGTTGATACCTCTATGGGTCTGACCCCGCTGGAAGGCCTGGTGATGGGTACTCGCTCCGGTGATATCGATCCGGCAATCATCTTCCATCTGCACGATACCCTGGGCATGAGTGTTGAAGATATCAACAAAATGCTGACTAAAGAGTCTGGCCTGCTGGGTCTGACCGAAGTCACCAGCGACTGCCGCTACGTTGAAGACAACTACGCCGAGAAAGAAGACGCTAAACGTGCAATGGACGTTTACTGCCACCGTCTGGCCAAGTACATCGGTTCTTACACTGCACTGATGGACGGTCGTCTGGATGGCGTGGTCTTCACCGGTGGTATCGGTGAGAACGCAGCAATGGTGCGCGAGCTGTCCCTGGGCAAACTGGGCGTGCTGGGCTTTGACGTTGACCATGAACGTAACCTGGCTGCGCGCTTCGGTAAGTCTGGCTTCATCAACAAAGAAGGCACCACTCTGGCAATGGTTATCCCAACCAACGAAGAGCTGGTTATCGCGCAAGACGCGAACCGTCTGACTGCCTGATTCCACACCGCCAGCAATGCTGGCGGTGCTGTTTTGTAGCCCGCCTGATTTCGGCGGTAACGAAAGAGGATAAATCGTGTCCCGTACTATTATGCTGATCCCGACCGGAACCAGCGTAGGCCTGACCAGCGTCAGCCTCGGTGTGATCCGTGCGATGGAACGCAAAGGCGTTCGTCTGAGCGTGTTTAAGCCAATCGCTCAACCACGTGCTGGTGGCGATGCCCCAGACCAGACCACCACTATCGTTCGTGCGAACTCTAACCTGCCAGCCGCTGAACCGCTGAAGATGAGCCACGTTGAGTCTCTGCTCTCCAGCAACCAGAAAGACGTGCTGATGGAAGAGATCATTGCTAACTATCACGCTAACGCTCAGGATGCGGAAGTGGTGCTGGTAGAAGGCCTTGTTCCGACGCGCAAGCATCAGTTTGCTCAGTCCCTGAACTTCGAAATCGCCAAAACGCTGAACGCGGAAATCGTGTTCGTGATGTCCCAGGGTACCGATACCCCGGAACAGCTGAAAGAGCGTATTGAGCTGACCCGCAGCAGCTTCGGCGGCGCGAAAAATGCCAACATCACCGGCGTTATCGTTAACAAACTGAACGCCCCGGTTGATGAGCAAGGCCGTACTCGCCCTGACCTGTCTGAAATTTTCGACGACTCGTCCAAAGCGAAAGTCGTGAAAATCGATCCGGCTAAACTGCAGGAGTATAGCTCCCTGCCAGTGCTGGGCGCGGTGCAGTGGAGCTTCGATCTGATCGCCACCCGTGCAATCGATATGGCGCGTCACCTGAACGCCACCATCGTTAACGAAGGCGATATCAACACCCGTCGCGTGAAGTCCGTGACCTTCTGTGCGCGTAGCATTCCGCACATGCTGGAACACTTCCGTGCAGGTTCCCTGCTGGTGACCTCCGCTGACCGTCCTGACGTGCTGGTTGCAGCCTGCCTGGCGGCGATGAACGGCGTGGAAATCGGTGCGATCCTGCTGACCGGTGCCTATGAAATGGACCCACGCGTCAGCAAACTGTGCGAACGCGCATTTGCCACCGGCCTGCCGGTCTTCATGGTAGACACCAACACCTGGCAGACCTCACTGAGCCTGCAGAGCTTCAACCTGGAAGTGCCGGTTGATGACCATCAGCGTATCGAGAAAGTGCAGGAATACGTTGCCGGTTGCATCAATGCCGACTGGATTGAATCCCTGACCGCGACCTCCGAGCGCAGCCGTCGTCTCTCTCCACCAGCCTTCCGTTATCAGCTCACCGAGCTGGCGCGTAAAGCGGGCAAACGCGTTGTGCTGCCAGAAGGCGACGAACCACGTACCGTTAAAGCCGCAGCTATCTGTGCCGAGCGCGGTATCGCTACCTGTGTGCTGCTGGGTAACCCGGATGAGATCACCCGCGTTGCTGCTTCTCAGGGCGTTGAGCTGGGTGCAGGTATCGAAATCGTGGACCCGGAAGTGGTGCGCGAAAGCTACGTTGCCCGTCTGGTCGAGCTGCGTAAGAGCAAGGGCATGACTGAAGCCGTTGCCCGCGAACAGCTGGAAGACAACGTGGTTCTCGGTACCCTGATGCTGGAGCAGGACGAAGTTGACGGTCTGGTTTCCGGTGCCGTTCACACCACCGCGAACACCATCCGTCCGCCGCTGCAGCTGATCAAAACTGCACCAGGCAGTTCGCTGGTTTCGTCCGTGTTCTTCATGCTGCTGCCGGAACAGGTATACGTGTACGGTGACTGTGCGATCAACCCGGATCCAACTGCTGAACAGCTGGCCGAGATCGCAATCCAGTCTGCTGACTCCGCGATTGCCTTCGGTATTGAACCGCGCGTAGCGATGCTCTCCTACTCCACCGGTACCTCTGGTGCAGGTAGCGACGTAGAGAAAGTACGTGAAGCGACCCGTATTGCTCAGGAAAAACGCCCGGATCTGGTTATCGATGGCCCGCTGCAGTACGACGCCGCAGTTATGGCTGACGTAGCGAAATCCAAAGCGCCGAACTCGCCGGTTGCGGGTCGCGCTACCGTGTTCATCTTCCCGGATCTGAACACCGGTAACACCACCTACAAAGCGGTACAGCGTTCAGCCGACCTGATCTCTATCGGGCCGATGCTGCAGGGTATGCGCAAGCCGGTGAACGACCTGTCTCGTGGCGCGCTGGTAGACGATATCGTCTACACCATCGCCCTGACCGCGATCCAGTCTTCCCAGCAGTAAGCAGCACCCCAACGTAAAAAGGCGACCCGCGGGTCGCCTTTTTTTATGGTCGCGATTAAGCTTCTTCGTGCTTAACCGGCTCGTTGCTGGCATTGCGGCTCATCCAAAGGGCCAGCGCTTTCAGCGAATCTGGCGTGAAGTCATCGCAACGCGCGGTGATTTCCGCCGGGGTCATCCAGCAGACTTCACTCACCTCTTCCTCCTGCAGCGCAAACGGACCGTGGGAGACACAGCTGAAAAGGCCTCCCCAGACGCGGCAGTGGCTATCTTCAAAGTAGAACTGCCCATGCTCGGCAAAGGGTACGCCGGCAATTCCCAATTCCTCTTCCGCTTCGCGGCGAGCGGAATCGAGTAACTGCTCATCGGCCTGCACCACGCCACCGGCGGTAGCATCGAGCATGCCGGGCATAAAGTCTTTCGTTTCGGTACGGCGCTGAACCAGAATATTGCCCATCCCATCATGCACGACGATATAGGTCGCGCGATGACGCAGGCGCTGCGCCCGCATCTGCTCGCGGCTCGCCTGTGCGATTACCTCATTGTCTTCGTTGACAATATCCACCCATTCCGTACTTGCCAAATGACTCTGCTCCACCATCGGGAAACCTTCTCTTTAAAGCGCTCTCGCGGCGCGTTTACTGTTGAGGAGTAAATTACGGATTAATCTCTGACTGCGCAATAACCTGGCCATCATTCAGCGTCATAACGCACAAATGGTTTCCATCCAGCATGCCGTAGCTGGGGGAAAAACCGCCTTTGGGCAGGCTGACCGAGCCAGGATTAAAGTGTATGAGGTCGCCCTGCTTCCCGGCTACCGGAATATGAGTATGGCCGTAAACCAGCACATCGCCAGCATTCAGCGCGGGCAGGTTATCCGGACCAAACAGATGACCGTGGGACACAAACAGGCGGCAGTTCTCCAGCAGGATCTGCTGCCAGGGGGCGGTGATAGGAAAGTGCAGCAGCATCTGGTCAACTTCGCTGTCGCAGTTACCGCGCACGGCGATAATTTGCGACGCGTAAGCGTTGAGCCGATCGGCGACCTCAGCAGGCGCGTAGCCTTCGGGCAGCGGGTTGCGCGGGCCGTGGTTCAGTACATCCCCGAGGATCACCAGCCATTGCGCCCCGCTCTGGTTAAACAGCGAAAGCACCCGTTCGGTCGCCGGCAGCGAGCCGTGGATGTCCGATGCAAACATCAGCTTCATCAGTAATTCCTTGTGTCGAAAAGCTGCCCCATTATACCGGAATATTAGCCCGCCCGCTTCGCTGACAACGCCACGTACCGCTGCACGGACGCCCGCTGCCACTGGAAATTAGCGTAATCCACCAGCTGCTGGGGCACGTCGTCGCCATTGAGCACCAGACGGTTGAGCATCAGGGCCAGATCCGCATCGGCAATACACCACTCTCCGAAGAGGTTTTGCTGGCCGTGGGCAAGCAGCGACGAGGCGACATCGTAGAGCTGGTTTGCCGCCCGCTGCGCATTTTCGCTGAGGGCCGGTTTTTTCACCCCGCCAAACACTACGTCGGTAGAGCGCTCCTCACGGATCGGCATCAGATCGCTGCGCAGCCACGCCTGGATCTGGCGTGCGCGAGCGCGTTTTTGCCGATCGTGAGGGAAGATCCGCTCCCACTCCGGCGGGGCAAAATGCTCCTCCAGATATTCGGCAATGGCCGAGGATTCACTGAGTTCAAAGCCGTCGATCTCCAGCACCGGCACGCGGCGGGTCAGGGCATAGCCTCGCCACTGCGGCTGTCGATTTTCACCCCGGCTGAGATCCACGGTCTTCAGGGTAAAAGGCAATCCCTTCTCGGCCAGCGCGACATACACGCTCATGACGTAAGGGGAGTAATAATCGGCATCTGACCACAGGGTAATCGCAGGTTGGCTCATAAAATCCTCGTAACGCTTCGGAAGGTGGGTATATATCCAAAATATAACCTCCTGCCCCGGCTGTCACTTGATGAAAACTCACGATTTATCATCACCACCTATACTCGATCTTATGCCGCAATAATCGTTATGACAGGAGTTGCGATGATTGACCTTTACTACGCCCCTACCCCCAACGGGCATAAGATCACGCTTTTTCTGGAGGAGGCCCAGCTGGATTACCGCATCCTGCCGGTTGATATCAGCAAAGGCGAACAGTTCCGCCCTGAGTTTCTCGCCATCTCGCCTAACAATAAAATCCCCGCCATCGTCGATCATGACCCGGACGATGGCGGTGCCCCGCTGAGCCTGTTTGAGTCCGGTGAGATCCTGCTCTATCTGGCGGAAAAAAGCGGCAAGCTGCTGAGCGGCGAGTTACGGGAGCGCCACGTCACCCTGCAGTGGCTCTTCTGGCAGGTGGGCGGGCTGGGGCCGATGATTGGTCAGAACTATCATTTTAACCACTTTGCACCGCAGCCCATCCCCTACGCCATCGAACGTTTTCAGGTTGAGACGCAGCGACTCTATAACGTGCTGAATAAGCGTCTGGAAAAATCGCCGTGGCTGGGAGGGGAGCACTACAGCATCGCGGATATCGCCTGCTGGCCGTGGGTCAATACACATGAAAACCATCGCGTCGACCTGGCATCGTGGCCTGCGGTGAACAACTGGTTTGAACGCATCCGCACCCGTCCGGCAACCGAGCGCGCGATGCAAAAAGTGCAGCAGATATAAACGGTTTCCTCATGTATCATGGTGGCAATAATGACACCGAGGAAGCCTGTAATGTCCCAGCACGACGCGATTATTCGTATTAAAAATTTACGCCTGCGCACCTATATCGGCATCAAAGAGGAGGAGCGCGCCAACCGTCAGGATATCGTCGTTAATGTGGTGATCCACTACCCGGCCGACAAGGCCCGTGACAGTGAAGATATCAATGACGCCCTGAACTATCGCACCGTCACCAAAAGCATCATTCAACATGTCGAGAGTAACCGCTTCTCTTTACTGGAAAAATTAACTCAGGATGTGCTGGATATCGCACGTGAACATCACTGGGTCACCTATGCTGAAGTAGAGATCGATAAACTTCACGCCCTGCGCTATGCCGACTCCGTCTCAATGGCGTTAAGCTGGCAACGCCAGGCGTAACCCTGGAGGTTGTATGAAGCTCCTGATAACCGGCGGTACTGGCCTGATTGGCCGGCATCTGATCCCTCGTTTGCAGACGCTCGGCCATGAGCTTACGGTGGTGACGCGCAGTCCCGAGAAAGCGCGTCAGGCCCTCGGCTCCGGCATCGATATCTGGAAAGGGCTCACCGAGCATCAGGATCTGAACGGCTTTGATGCCGTCATCAATCTGGCGGGTGAACCCATCGCCGACAAACGCTGGACGAAAGAACATAAGCAGCGGCTGTGCAACAGCCGCTGGAACATCACCCAGCGACTGGTGGATATGTTCAAGGCCAGCGACACGCCGCCGTCGGTGTTTATCTCCGGTTCAGCATCGGGTTATTACGGCGATTTAGGCGAAGTGGTGGTCACCGAAGAGGAGCCGCCGCACAACGAATTTACCCATAAGCTGTGCGCCCGCTGGGAGCAGATCGCCTGCGGGGCGCAGAGCGAGCAGACCCGTGTTTGCCTGCTGCGCACCGGCGTAGTGCTGGCGCCAAAAGGCGGGATTCTGGCGAAGATGCTGCCGGTGTTTAAGCTGGGTCTCGGCGGCCCGATGGGCAATGGTCGTCAGTATCTGGCGTGGATCCATATCGACGATATGGTGAATGGTATTCTCTGGCTGCTGGATAACGATCTGCGCGGCCCGTTCAATATGGTCTCCCCCTACCCGGTTCGCAACGAGCAGTTCGCCCATGCCCTGGGGCATGCGGTACATCGCCCGGCCGTGGTTCGCGCTCCGGCCTCCGCTATCCGCCTGCTGATGGGAGAATCCTCGGTGCTGGTGCTGGGCGGTCAGCGCGCGCTGCCGAAGCGTCTGGAGGCGGCCGGGTTTGCCTTCAGGTGGTACGACTTAGAAGAAGCCCTGGGAGATGTGGTAGGTTAAATCTATCCGATCGGCTGTGTTAAATTGGTCCGCCCGTTCTCATAGTAAGGCGTTACGATGGCCACAATTACCACTCCCAGGCTGACACTTTCCCCTTTTGAGCCCGCTGACTGGCCCTTCTTCCTGCGGCTTCGCGAATCGCCTGAAATCATGCGCTATATGGCCGCTATTGCCGCAGAAAAAGAGACCCGCCGCCTGTTTGCTGCCCGCCTGACGGCTCCGCACACCTTTGTCATTCGAGCCCAGGATGACGACACCCCGCTGGGGGATATTGGGCTGCAAATCAGCGCTAAATATCCTGAAGAAGCCGATATTGGTTATACGGTGATCGCCGCCGCGCAGGGCCGGGGCATTGCCAGCGAGGCGCTGCAGGCCGTCTGTGAATATGCTTTTATTCGGGTGGGCGTAAAGGCGGTTAACGCCTATGTGCTGGCGGATAATGGTGGTTCGGTGCGGGTGTTAGAGAAAGCGGGCTTTGTACGTACCCAGGTGCTGGAACAGGCGTATGAGATTAACGGCGTGCGGTATGACGACTGGGTTTACCGGCTTGAGTACGGTGCGGCCTGATGCCCTCACCCTGACCCTCTCCCGAAGGGAGAGGGAATAAACATCAAAAACTACTTCAACGATCCCTTCAGGAATTGCTGCAGGCGTGGACTCTTCGGGTTCGCCAGCACCTCATCCGGGTGCCCCTGCTCTTCGATTACGCCCTGATGCAGGAAAATCACGTGGTTGGAGACGTTACGGGCGAAGCCCATCTCGTGAGTCACCACCACCATCGTTTTCCCCTCTTCGGCCAGCTGCTGCATGATGCGCAGCACTTCGCCTACCAGCTCAGGATCGAGCGCGGAGGTGGGTTCGTCGAACAGCAGCACTTCCGGCTCCATCGCCAGCGCACGGGCGATGGAGACACGCTGCTGCTGACCGCCGGAGAGATGCACCGGATACTTAATCTGCTGGCGCGCGTCGATACCCACTTTCGCCAGGTATTTCTCCGCACGGGCACGGGCTTCCTGCTTGCTTAAGCCCAGCACTTGCACCGGCGCTTCCATCACGTTCTCCAGCACCGTCATGTGGCTCCAGAGGTTGAAGTGCTGGAACACCATCGTCAGTCGGGTACGCAACATCCGCAGCTGGTGCTTGTCCGCTACCTTCAGCTGACCGTCTTTGTCCTGCACCAGATTAATGTTCTCGCCGCTGACCACAATCTTGCCGGCGCTCGGCTTTTCGAGGAAGTTGATGCAGCGCAGGAAGGTACTTTTACCCGACCCCGACGAGCCGATAATACTGATCACATCGCCCGCATTTGCCTGCAGCGACACCCCTTTCAGCACTTCATGTTCGCCGTAGCGTTTGTGCAAATCGATAACGTTTAATTTGTTCTCAGCCATCTTAATTCTCAGTGCGTCGAAGGTTTGACATGCTGCAACCAGCGTTTTTCCGCTTTGCGGAACAGGCTAATCAGGACGTAAGAAATGATTAAATAGAGCACCGCCGCGATGCCGAAGGCGGTAAACGGCTGATAGGTCGCCGAGTTAATGTCGCGGGCGATTTTCAGCAGATCCGGCACGGTGGCGGTAAAGGCCAGCGCGGTGGAGTGCAGCATTAATATCACTTCGTTGCTGTAGGCAGGCAGCGCAATGCGCAGCGCCGACGGCAGGATAATGCAGCGGTAGAGCTTCACGGAAGAGAAGCCGTAGGCTCGCGCCGCCTCAATTTCACCGTGTGGCACGGAGCGGATCGCCCCGGCAAAGATCTCGGTGGTATAGGCGCAGGTGTTCAGCGTTAACGCCAGCACGGTGCAGTTCAGCCCGCTGCGGAAGAACGCGTTCAGCATCTCGGTGCCTTTGACGATCTCCAGCGTGTACATCCCGGAGTAGAAGACCAGCAGCTGCACATACAGCGGCGTCCCACGGAAAATATAGGTAAACAGCCAGATGGGGAAGCGGATGTAGTTATTGCTGGAGACGCGACCAATGGCGAGAAACACCGCCAGAATGCCACCCATCACCACGGAAGAAATCAGCAGCCAGAGGGTGATCGCCACACCGGTAAAGCGGTATCCGTCGGTCCACAGCAGCGATTTCCAGTATTCCTGAATAATCTCGATCACAGGTCAGCCCTCTTCACACCCACGGAGTAGCGACGCTCAAGCAACAGCAGTACACCATTGGAAACGGTGGTAAACACCAGATAAATCACCCCGCACACGATGGCGAAATAGAACGGTTCCCAGGTACTTTTACCCGCCAGCTGCGTGGCTTTCACCACATCTTCCAGCCCCAGTAACGAGACCAGCGCCGTCGCTTTGAGGATAACCTGCCAGTTGTTACCGATGCCCGGCAGCGCAAAGCGCATCATGGCCGGAAACATAATACGGCGGAAGGTTTGAGAGGAGGTAAAACCGAAGGCCGTGGCTGCTTCGATATGCCCTTTCGGCACGGCGATATAGGCGCCACGGAAGGTTTCCGTAAAGTAGGCCCCGTAGATAAAGCCCAGGGTGATGATACCGGCCACCATCGGATCGATATCAATCTGTGCCATACCGATGGCATCCGTCAGGCCGTTAAGGGCGATTTGCAGACCGTAGAAGATCAGCAGCATCAGCACCAGGTCAGGCACACCGCGGATCAGGGTGGTATAGCCTTCAAACAGCAGAGCCAGCGCCCGATTGGTCGAAAGCTTCGCGCCCGCGCCCGCCAGGCCTATTAACACCGCCAGCACTACCGAACTGAGAGCCAGTTCAAGGGTGACGAGTGCGCCTTGTAAAATTACGCCAGAAAATCCGTACAGCATACCGCCTGCCCTGTCGTGTCGTGAGTGGTGACGCCGTGTCTTTTCCCCTCCCCTAACGGGAGGGGTCGCACGTTATTGAGTGGGGCGTTTAGCCACCGTAGACATCAAAGTCGAAGTATTTCTTCGCCAGTTTTTCGTAAGTCCCGTCCGCACGCATCTCGGCAAAGGCTTTATTCAGCGCTTCTCGCAGTTCGTTGTCCTCTTTACGCAGCCCCATACCGGTGCCCACGCCGAAGAGTTTTTCGTCCTTAATGGACGGACCGCCGAACTTATAATCTTTCCCGACAGGCTGCTTCAGGAAGCCTTCGCTGGCGGCAACTTCGTCCTGGAAAGCGGCGTCGATACGGCCCGCAGTCAGGTCAGCGTAGATATTCTCCTGGCCCTGATAAGAGACGATTTCGATCCCTTTCGGTGCCCAGTGCTCGTTACCAAAGGTCTCCTGGGTGGTGCCCTGCAGCACGCCCACACGTTTACCTTTCAGTGACTCCAGGGTTGGCTGGATATCGGAAGATTTTGCTACCACCAGACGGGAATCCGCTGCATAAAGTTTGTCTGTGAAGGCAATCTCCTGCTGGCGTTTTTCGGTGATGGAGAGTGAAGACATAATGGCGTCGATTTTTTTCGCTTTCAGCGAAGGGATCAGCGCATCCAGTGGGTTTTCAACGAAGGTACACTCTGTTTTGATACGTTTGCACAGCTCTTTCGCCAAATCGATATCAAATCCTACCAGTTCACCCTGCGCATTCTTCGATTCGAAGGGGGCATAAGTCGGATCAGTACCAATACGTACTTTTTGCGGAATTGCTGCGAATGCCGCAGTAGCGCTGGAAAATGCCAGAGCCAGAGAAAGTGACAACACCAGTTTTTTCATATCTATCCTCAACAGACTGTCTTCTTACGGGATTTTAACGCCGACGGGGGTGCTCTTAATGTGCCATTAATCGCCGCGGCAAGGCAAAAGATTATGCCCCGCGCGCGCGAAAAAGTGCATTGCGAGTGCTTAACTATTCACTTTATAACCAATGCGGCACAGGATATGCACCGTTGTGGTTCGCAATTGTTACTGGCGCACCATAACAGGGAACCATTATGGTGCGCACCCGTCAGTAACGGTTAGTCGCCGTAGACATTGAAGTCGAAGTATTTCTTCGCCAGTTTGTCGTAGGTGCCGTCTTTACGCAGTTCGGTAAAGGCTTTATCAAATGCCGCTTTCAGTTCGGCATCGTCCTTACGCAGGCCGATCCCGGTACCGTCACCAAAGTATTTTTTGTCTTTGACCGACGGACCCGCAAAGACAAACTCTTTCCCTGCCGGTTGTTTCAGGAAGCCTTCGCTCGCCGCGACTTCATCCTGGAAAGCGGCATCCAGACGCCCTGCCGCCAGATCGGAATAGATTAAATCCTGGTTCTGGTAGGCCACCACATCGACGCCTTTTTCACGCCAGTTGGCATTGGCAAAGCCTTCCTGGGTGGAGCCCTGCAGGACACCAACGTGCTTACCTTTCAGCGAATCAATGGTCGGCTGGATCGGCGAGCCCTTCGCCGCAATCAGGCGTGAATCCGCTGCGTACAGTTTTTCAGAGAAGGCGATCTCCTGCTGACGCTTCTCGGTAATGGAGAGCGAGGAGATAATCGCGTCGATTTTCTTGGCTTTCAGGGAGGGGATCAGCGCATCAAAGTCGCTGCCCACCCAGGTGCATTTCACGGACATGCGTTTGCACATCTCATTCCCCAGGTCGATATCAAACCCGACAAAGTCGCCTTTCGCATCTTTCGATGAGAACGGCGCATAGGTCGCGTCAGTACCGATACGTACGGTCTGTGGGAGCGCCGCATAGCTGCTTGCCGCTGCACTTAATCCCACCAGCAAAGACAGAGCCAGAACCGTCTTCTTCATACATTACCCTCAAGTGTCGTGATTTTATTTTGTAATAGATGATGTTGTGTGTTGTTGCAGGCGATCCCTTGCAGGTCTTATGCCAGATTGCAATTAGTGCAAAATTACGGCGTTAAATATGTTAACGAAAGGTTGCAAGATTGCCTTAATGGTGAAAGATAGCAGGTCTGCCAAACGAACCGCAGTGGGAAGAAAGGAAAAAAGGAATTAAATGTTGAGGATATGATCGCGGTTGCAGAATTGCCCTGAAACAGGGCACGTTGCGCTGACCTGCCCCAGAGCAGGACACCTTTGCCGTCAGACGCCCTGCCAGCGGGCGAAGAGATCGTCCGGCAGTTCAATGTCGAACTGGTCAATCACCCGGTTCACGGTTTGATTAATGACGTCATCCAGGCTTTGTGGGCGGTGGTAAAACGCCGGGACCGGCGGCATGATCACCGCCCCCAGCTCGGCAGCCTGAGTCATCAGCCGCAGGTGGCCCAGATGGAGCGGGGTTTCACGCACGCAGAGCACCAGCGGGCGGCGCTCTTTCAGCACCACGTCGGCGGCGCGGGTCACCAGAGTATCGGTATAGCTGTTGACGATGCCGGAGAGGGTTTTGATGGAACAGGGCAGGATCACCATCCCCGCGGTCTTAAACGACCCGGAGGAGATGCTGGCGGCGATATCGCGGGCATCGTGCACCACATCGGCCAACGCCTGAACGTCACGCAGGGAGTAATCGGTTTCGAGAGAGAGGGTCTGACGCGCGGCCTGGCTCATCACCAGATGGGTTTCAACGTCAGCGACGTCGCGTAATACCTGCAGCAAACGGACACCGTAAATCGCGCCGCTGGCCCCTGAGAGCCCTACTATCAATCGTTTCATATTATCGCCCTTACTGTAACAGGGCAGACTGTGCAGGATTTTGGCGGGAGTTGCAAGCGAGGGCGGACGCCCTCGCCTGCGATAAGGATTAACCTTCGTTGTGCATCTCTAAGCTTTCGAGATCGTTCGCCATCTGCACGGCTTTCGCGTCGTCGTTACGCAGAGAGTCGAGATAGTCGAGATACTGCTGATCAACATCTTTGGTGACGTAGATACCGTTAAACACCGAGCACTCAAACTGCTGAATATCCGGGTTCTCGGCGCGCACCGCGTCGATCAGATCGTTCAGATCCTGGAAAATCAGGCCATCGGCGCCGATGATCTGGCGGATCTCGTCCACTTCACGACCGTGAGCAATCAGCTCGTTGGCGGTCGGCATGTCGATGCCGTACACGTTCGGGAAGCGAATTTCCGGTGCCGCAGAGGCCAGGTAGACCTTCTTCGCCCCTGCTTCACGGGCCATCTCGATAATCTGCTCTGAGGTGGTGCCACGCACGATGGAATCATCCACCAGCAGAACGTTCTTGTCGCGGAACTCAGCGCGGTTAGCGTTCAGCTTGCGGCGTACCGATTTACGGCGCAGATGCTGGCCTGGCATGATGAAGGTGCGGCCAACGTAGCGGTTTTTCACAAAGCCCTGACGGTACGGTTTACCCAGGATACGCGCCATCTCCAGCGCGATATCGCAGGAGGTTTCCGGGATCGGGATAACTACGTCGATGTCCAGATCTTCCCACTCGCGGGCAATCTTCTCCCCGAGCTTGGTACCCATATTCACACGGGCGCTGTAGACGGAGATCTTGTCGATGAAGGAGTCCGGACGAGCAAAGTAGACGTACTCGAACAGGCACGGATTAGTGACCGGGTTTTCCGCACACTGGCGGGTAAACAGCTGGCCTTTCTCAGTGATGTAGACCGCTTCGCCCGGGGCAACGTCGCGCAGGAACTCGAAGCCCAGGGTGTCCAGGGCCACGCTTTCGGAGGCCACCATATACTCGGTGCGGCCATCGCCAATATCACGTTTACCCAGCACCAGCGGACGAATACCGTTCGGATCGCGGAACGCGACCATACCGTGGCCGATAATCATCGCCACGCAGGCATAGGCCCCGCGAATCAGACGATTCGTCGCCGCCACGGCAGCAAAAATGTTGTCGGCTTCCAGCGGATAGTGACGGAAATTATCCAGTTCGCTGGCAAAGACGTTAAGCAGAATTTCAGAGTCAGAAGTGGTGTTAATGTGGCGACGCTTCTCTTCAAACAGCTTTTTACGCAGCTCGTGGGCATTGGTCAGGTTGCCATTGTGGGCAAGCGTGATGCCATACGGAGAGTTAACGTAGAAAGGCTGCGCTTCAGAGGCGCTGGAACTGCCTGCGGTAGGGTAACGAACGTGACCAATACCCATGTTACCCTGCAGACGCTGCATATGGCGGGCTTCAAACACATCGTTTACCAGGCCGTTGGCCTTACGTAAACGGAAGCAGTTGTGTGCATCAATGGTGATGATACCCGCAGCATCCTGCCCACGGTGCTGAAGCACCGATAATGCGTCATAAATAGACTGGTTTACCGGCATGAAACCGGCGATACCGACAATACCGCACATTCGTCATTTCCTCGTTAAGCCACATCTCAGGGTTTATGCCCTGGGCAAAAAACTCGACGAGCTTTGCAGATAGTCGAAGAACAATCTGATGATGAAGCTGAACTGCGGGATCAGCTGCGACTTCTGCCAGTCTTCACTTTTTGAAAACCCGGTAAAGGTATCAAGGAAGAACAGTATCGCGGCTACAATCAACGCTCCTCGCAATGCACCGAAACAGATCCCGAGCACCCTGTCCGTTCCTGACAAACCGGTTTTCTCAACCAGCTGGCCAATCACGAAGTTAACAATGGCGCCTACAATCAGCGTCGCGATAAACAGCACCGCGATGGCGATTCCGTTTCGGACCAGTTCATCTTCAAAGCCCGTGAACCAGACAGACAGGTAAGTGTAGTAATGACTGGCAACAAAGAAGGCACAGCCCCAGGTTACCAGCGATAACGCTTCACGAACAAAGCCACGGATCAGGCTAACCAGACAGGAAAAACCTATCACCGCAATGATGGCGTAATCAATCCAGACCATATACGTCCCACGATTAAACGCCCTGTCATCCAGTTCGGGGCGAATTCTAACAGAAAAAGAAAACGTTTGCGTAGGGATTTCCTTCCCGCGCGTAAATAAAAAAAGCGCTGAAAAAATATTCAGCGCCCCAGGCGGGTTACCTTCTCAGGCAATCTGCTGCGCCTGTTTTTTAGTCAGCGAAAAACTCAGTTCACGCTGTAGTTCATCACTACGCCGCTCAGACCGGAGAGTTGATTCAACTCGCCAAGCGACCCCTTCAGCTTATCTCTCGATGCATCCGGGCCGACGAGAATACGGGTGATTTTACCCTGTACCGGCGTCGTAGGTGAAGTGTAAACGCGATACCCCGCGCCACGGAGTTTAGCCACCACCTCGTTGACCTTGTCGGCATTTTTCAACGCGCCGAGCTGCACGACATAGGCTTTACCGGTTGGCGCAGGTTTCTCTTCTGCCGCCGGTTTGGCCGGAGGTGTTTCCGTCGCCGCTGCCAGCTGCTGGCTGGTGTTATCGCGCTGCGGTTTCGGCTTCTCAACCGGTTTTGGTTTTTGCACCGGTTTTGGCGCATACTGCTCCACCGGCGCCGGATCCAGTTCGTTGTTATTCCCGGTCGCGAGACGCGTAGGGTCTAAGGACGGTGCCGCGGCATCGCCCGCCTGCACCTCTTCAGCCGCGCCTTCAGGCGGTTGAGCAGGTAACGCCTGCGTCGCCGCCGGCAGCATATCCGGCTCATCCCGGTCGCCAGGTTTCGGCACCAGCGGGATCGCTGCAAACTCATCCTGATAATGTTTTTTCTGTCCATCAAGCAGCCCGGGGAGAATAATCACTCCCAGCGCCACCAGCACAATGGTGCCTGCTAAACGGTTCTGAAACTTACTTGCCACCGGTTCTCCCCGCATCCATTACGTCCATGACATGTGCCACCGTGTGGAAAGATCCACACACCAGCACGGTATCTTCTGGTCTGGCATCCGCCATCGCCGCACGCCATGCCAGCTCGACGCTGGCAAAACTCTGGCCCTCGCCGAGATGTTCCATCAGCTGTTCAGCCGTCGCCCCGCGTGGGCCTTCCAGAGGTGCACAATACCAGCTATCGACCACAGTCTCCATGCAGGCCAGCGTGCCGCCAATATCTTTATCATGAAGCATACCGATAACCGCCAGTACGCGCCCGGTTTTTGGCAATGATTTGAGACGTCCGGCGAGGTAAGCCGCGGCATGGGGGTTATGCGCCACATCCAGAATCAGACGCGGTGAGTCGCTGACAATCTGGAAACGTCCGGCAAGGATAGCCTGCTGAATGCCGTCGCGAATGGCCTGCTCGTTCACCGTCAGACCGCTGGCGCGCAGGGCGGCCAGTGCCGTGGCGGCGTTCGGCTGCGGCACCTGCGGCAGCGGCAGGTTGTCCAGCGCGCCTCTGGCATCTTCAAAGCGCCAGCCACTCTCCGTCACGCTGTAGCGCCAGTCGACGTCACGACGCTGCAACAGCGCACCCTTCTCCCGGGCCACATCAGCGATGGTGTGCGGCATATCGGGCTCGCCGACAATCGCCGGTTTACCGGCGCGGAAAATACCGGCTTTCTCACGGCCAATGCTTTCGCGATCGGGCCCCAGCCAGTCGGTATGATCCAGCGCGATGCTGGTAACCACCGCCACGTCCGGATCCACGATGTTAGTGGCGTCCAGCCGCCCGCCTAACCCGACCTCGAGGATCACCACGTCCAGCTGGGCCTGCTTAAACAGCCACAGCGCCGACAGCGTGCCGTATTCGAAATAGGTCAGCGACGTGTCGCCACGCGCGGCTTCGATCTCTGCGAACGAGGCGGTATGGGCTGATTCAGCGAGTTCGGTGTTCTGTACCCGCACACGCTCGGTGTAGCGCACCAGATGGGGCGAACTGTAGACACCCACTTTGTAGCCCGCCGCCATCAGCATGGATTCCAGCGTGCGGCAGGTGGTGCCCTTGCCGTTGGTGCCTGCCACCGTGAAGACAAAAGGAGCCGGTTTCAGAACGTCAAGGCGCGCCGCTACCTGGCTGACGCGCTCAAGTCCCATGTCGATGGCTTTACTGTGCAGGTTTTCCAGATAAGAAAGCCACGCGGCCAGGGGCGACGTGGCTTGGGGAAGAGTGATATTTTCCATGTTGCGCGCTTTTCAGTTACGGTTAGAAAGCAAAAGGGCAGCGCCATTGGCCCTGCCCTTTTCAGTTATCAGGCCTCGGGTTCCTGATCCGGTACTACCACGCCTTCGCGCGGCTCATCCGGGCTCGGCGACGGCAGATTCATCAGCTTCGCCAGAACGCTTGCCAGTTTCAGGCGCATTTCCGGACGGCGAACGATCATGTCGATAGCGCCTTTCTCGATAAGGAACTCACTGCGCTGGAAGCCCGGCGGCAGTTTCTCACGAACCGTTTGTTCGATAACACGCGGGCCGGCAAAGCCGATCAGCGCTTTCGGTTCAGCGATGTTCAGATCGCCCAGCATCGCAAAGCTTGCCGATACGCCGCCCATGGTCGGGTCGGTCAGTACGGAGATATACGGCAGACCGCGTTCCTGCATTTTCGCCAGCGCTGCGGAGGTTTTCGCCATCTGCATCAGCGACATCAGCGCTTCCTGCATACGGGCACCACCGGAGGCGGAGAAGCAGATCAGCGGACAGTTGTCCTCCAGCGCCTGCTCTACCGCACGCACGAAGCGCGCGCCGACCACGGAACCCATTGAGCCGCCCATAAAGGAGAACTCAAACGCTGCTGCGACAACCGGCATCTCGTGCAGAGTGCCTTTCATCACCACCAGGGCGTCTTTCTCGCCGGTCTCTTTCTGCGCAGAGGCCAGACGGTCTTTGTATTTTTTGGAGTCGCGGAACTTAAGCACATCTTTCGGCTCAAGCTCGCTGCCCAGTTCAACCAGAGAACCTTCATCCAGCAGGCTATGCAGGCGGTTACGCGCCGACATACGCATGTGGTGATCGCACTTCGGACAAACTTCCAGATTACGCTCCAGCTCGGCACGGTACAGGACCTGGCCACAGCTGTCACATTTGGTCCACACCCCTTCAGGAATACTCGCTTTGCGGGTTGGGGTGATGTTGCTTTTAATTCGTTCAATCCAGCTCATTGATAACCTTTCTGCCTGAACCAGGTTTGCTGTAAGGGGCGCATAATGCCATTTTTGCCCCCGACAGACCATGAATGTTGCACATTAAAACATAACAGCCCGAAACTTTGGATAAAAAAGTGGTCGAACCGCCGTCGTGCTTTTATTTTGCCTGTTTTGCCGCCGCGCGCCGGTGACGAATAATTTCGATCACGCCCGGCAGAATGGAGACCACAATAATCCCTACGATCAGTAACTTGAGGTTTTCCTGAATCATGGGAATAGTACCGAAGAAATAGCCCGCGTAGGTAAAGCTGAGTACCCATAACAGCGCACCCGTCACGTTATAAAGCGCGAACTGACGGTACGACATATGACCCATTCCCGCAACAAAGGGGGCAAAGGTTCTGACGATGGGCACAAAGCGCGCGAGGATAATGGTTTTACCGCCGTGCTTCTCATAAAACGTATGGGTTTTATCCAGATAGCTGCGACGGAAAATCTTCGAGTCCGGGTTACTGAACAACCGGTCGCCAAATAGCCGACCAATAGTGTAGTTCACCGCATCGCCAAGGATCGCGGCGATAAGCATCAGGACCACCATCAGGTGAACGTTGATGTCGTTGGTTTCGAGGGAGGCCAGCGCCCCCGCCACGAACAGCAGCGAATCGCCCGGTAAGAACGGCGTCACCACCAGCCCGGTTTCACAAAACAGGATCAGGAACAGAATGGCATAAACCCAGACGCCATAATCAGCGACCAGCTCGGCCAGGTGAACATCAATATGCAGAATGAAATCAATCACAAAGCGAATAAAATCCATATTGTCTAAACCTTTATTGCACGGCTATCAGTCCGCTAAAAACAGCGGGCCCATTGGCGGTTTTGGAAGGTCAAAACGATCCGGGTAATCGACCGAGACCAGATAGAGCCCTTCCGCTCTCGCCGTTGCTGCTGCCAGGGTTCTGTCCTTCGCTGCCAGCAACTCTGCAATCCAGCTCTCCGGCTGGTGTCCGGCGCCCACTTCCATCAGGCTGCCAACAATATTCCGTACCATATGATGTACAAAGGCATTGGCTTTGATATCAACCACCACATACGCGCCATACCGGCTGACGTTAATGTGCATCACGTTGCGCCACGGCGTGCGCGACTGGCACTGAACCGCGCGAAACGAGGTAAAGTCGTTTTCGCCAATCAGCGCCTGCGCGGCGCGTTGCATACGTTCGGCATCCAGCGGCGCGTAAAAATGCGTTACGCCCTGGCCCAATACAGCCGGACGCAGGCGCTGGTTATAGATGATATAGCGGTAGCGGCGCGCGGTGGCGCTGAAACGCGCGTGAAAATCATCGGGCACAGTTTTGACCCAACGCACCGCGATGTCTCCAGGTAAATTCGCATTTACCCCCAGCGTCCAGGCCGCGTCTTTACGCACCGCAGTGGTTTCAAAGTGAACCACCTGCCCGGTACCATGGACACCGGCGTCGGTACGCCCCGCGCACAGGACATTGATGGGCTCATTCGCCACCTGAGAGAGCGCTTTCTCCAGCTTCTCCTGGACGCTGCGCACCTCATTCTGTCGCTGCCAGCCATAATATTTACTGCCATCGTACTCAATCCCGAGAGCAATTTTATGGACCGGCTTTTGTTCCACTTCTGACATCAGTACAGATACTCCTGCACCAGTTTCTCAGCGACTTTTACCGCCATCAGCGCGCCGCCGAAGCGGACATTATCGGCCACCGACCAGAACTGGATCTGCTCCGGCATGCCATAATCGTTACGCACACAGCCGATGGAGAGACGGGCGTTGCCCGTTGCGTCACCCACCTGGGTCGGGAACTCGCTCTCTTCGGACAGCTCGATCTCCTCAACGCGGGCAAAGGCGTCGCGCGCCTCTTCCGCCGCCAGTGGACGCATCGCTTCAAAACTCACCATCTGGGCATGACCGTAAAACACCGGCGACTGCACGCAGTTGGCGGAGATCATCAGGCCGTCATCCTGCAGGATCTTGCGCACCTGATCGACGATCTGGCGCTCTTCGCGCACGCTGCCTTCGCGATCCGGCAGCAGTGGCAGCATGTTGAAGGCCAGCTGACGACCAAAGAAGTCCTCTTCATCCACCGGAATACCGTTCAGCAGCTTGGCGCTCTGCCCGGCCAGCGCATCCACCGCTTTTTTACCGTGGGCAGAGGCCGACAGCAGGCTGGTCACGGTGATGCGGGATAGACCGCCGTCATCGATCAGCGGTTTCAGGGCGGTCAGCAGCTGGCTGGTGAGGCTGTCCGGGACGGCGATGATATTACGGTTACGGTAGTCGGCCAGTACGAACGGGTTGACGTCCGGCACCACCAGCGGTACGTCCGGCTCAAGGGCGAACAGGCCGCTGGAATCAATCACCAGACAGCCCGCGTTGGTGGCTTCTTCAATATAGGTTGCGGAGGCTTCAGCCCCGGCGACAAAAAAGGCCAGCTGCGCCTGAGTCCAGTCAAATTCAGCCGCATCCTGCACGCGTACCGATTTGCCCTCATAACGCAGATGTTCACCTGCGCTCTCATTACGCGCCAGGGCAAAGATCTCCCCCACCGGGAACTGACGCTCAGCAAGGGTTTCGAGCAGGGCTTCGCCCACGGCGCCCGTTGCGCCCAGTATGGCAATGTTCCAGCCTTCAGACATGGTGGTTTACTCCAGAAATAAAAAAGCGTCCCCGGCGGGTTATCCGCCAGGGAGCATTAAGAAGACATTAACGTACCGGGTGATGAGTGGCGTTGAAGCCCAGCTTATGCAGCAGTGATGCCGCCGCAGCGTCATCACACATCACATACAGGGAAGACCATTCGCGGCGCTCCACATAGTGCTTGCGCAGCTTGTCGAACTCACCCGGCATACCCGCTACTTTTCGCAGCAGCGCGTCATCGCGGCGCACATCATACACTAAATGCACCAACCTTTTCAGCGTTGCCTGATCCAGCGGGCCATGCAGAGTAATGCGGCCAAAATCCGGGGTCGGCAGCAGAGTATCCAGCGCCACCTGCTGCGATTTGCCAATAAAGGCGCTGTAGGCCTCGAACACCTGAGTGGTGCCGCGTGCTTTACCTTCCAGGGTATAGCCCGCGATGTGCGCGGTGCCAATATCCACTTTATTCAGCAGGGCCACGTTGAGATCCGGCTCCGGCTCCCAGACGTCCAGCACCACGCTGAGATCCTGACCGGCATCCAGACGCTTCAGCAGCGCGGCATTATCCACGACCGGGCCACGACAGGCGTTGATCAAAATAGCGCCCGGCTTCAGGCGGCTAATCAGGGCCTCATCGGCCAGATGCAGGGATTTATAGGGCCCGTCTTTAAACAGCGGCGTATGGAAGGTGAGCACGTCACATTCGGCAACCAGCTCGTCCAGGCTGCGGAAATCGCCCTCATCGCCACGGTCGGCACGCGGGGGATCGCACAGCAGCGTGCGGATACCTAACGCCTCGAGACGCTTTTGCAGGCGACTGCCGACGTTACCCACCCCGACAATACCGACGGTGCGATCGGCGAGGGTAAACCCGTCACGCTCGGCCAGCATCAGCAGGGAAGAGAAAACATACTCCACGACCGCGATGGCGTTACAGCCCGGCGCGGCGGAAAAACCGATCCCCGCCTGCTTCAGCCACGCGTCATCCACATGATCGGTTCCCGCGGTCGCCGTACCGACAAACTTCACCCCTTTGCCAGACAGCAGCGCCTCATTCACTTTGGTCACTGAGCGCACCATCAGCGCGTCGGCATCATCCAGCTCAGCGAGCGGGATCGGGCGTCCGGGAACGGCCTTAACCTCACCCAGGCGGCTGAATAGCTCGCGGGCGTAAGGCATATTTTCATCAACGAGGATTTTCACGTCTGAGTACCTGTTTGAGAGGAAGTTAACCGGTCAAGTGTGCCATAATCTGGCCGCCAGGCATATACGTAACCTGGTTTACGCTGAGTAACGACTTTAAGGATTTTTTGACGATGCAGCCCATTTCAGGTACGCCGCCGCAACCTCCGGGTGACGGCCCGCGTCCGTCTCATGTCGCAGGCGAACAGCCCCTCTCAACACAGCAGCGCACCGTACTGGAACGCCTGATCACCCGGCTGATTGCCCTGACGTCGCAGCAAAATGCGGAGGTATGGGCCGGGGTCAAACACGATCTGGGCCTGAAGAGTGATGCGCCCATGCTGTCGCGCCACTTCCCTGCAGCTGAGCAAAACCTGAACCAGCGCCTGAACACCGCGCAGCAGAACCACACCACCCGGCAGATGGTCTCGCAGCTGACAGAGCTGTTAAGCCAGGGAAATAACCGCCAGGCGGTCAGCGATTTTATTCGCCAGCAGTATGGCCAGACGGCGCTGAGCCAGCTAACGCCCGACCAGCTGAAGACGGTGCTGACGCTGCTGCAAAATAACCAGCTCGCTATTCCGCAGCCACAACAGCGTCAGGCAACTGAACGCCCACTGCTGCCCGCCGAACACAATACGCTCAAGCAGATGGTGACCAAACTGGCCGCCGCCACGGGCGAGCCGACCAAACTGATCTGGCAGTCGATGCTGGAGCTGTCGGGCGTGAAGGCGGGTGAGTTAATTCCGGCCAGACAGTTTACCCATCTTGCCACCTGGCTGCAGGCCCGCCAGACCCTGAGCACCCAGACCGCGCCAACGCTGCACAGCCTGCAGGCGGCGTTGAAACAGCCGCTGGAAACCCGGGAGTGGGACAGCATTCAGGATTACGCCCGCCAGAACTGGCAGGCTACGCCGCAGACGGTGCTGACCACCGCCCAGGTGCAGGATCTGTTGAATCAGATCTTTATTCGCCGTAGCGAGCGAGAAGCGGGTGTGCCGGAGGCGCGAAACATTCAGCCAATCTACAGCCCACTGTTTGCGCCGGTCGTGGAAACATTCAAAACCCTGTCTGCCCGCCCCGGGCTGATGTTAATTGCGTTAATTATTGCGCTGGCGATTTTCTGGCTGGTGGCGTGATGTTTTGCCCGGTGGCGCTCCGCTTACCGGGCCTACAAAAGCACGAACCGTAGGCCGGGTAAGGCGCAGCCGCCACCCGGCACTAACCGCTACGATTTACGAAACGCCACTAAGGTGACGACAATCCCCACCACCGCAGAAACCGCCCCCGCAAGGAACACCGACGGATAGCCAAACGAGGTGGCTAACAGCCCCGCCAGCGGCCCGGTGACCCCGTATGAGATATCCTGAAATGCGGCATAACCGCCCAGCGCCGTACCGCGTACCTGTGGAGCGACACGTTTAACCACCTCGACACCGAGTGCCGGGAAGATCAGCGAACAGCCGCAGCCGGTGAGGGCTGCGCCCAGCAGGGCGACCGGCTCGGTTGGCGCCTGCCAGAGCAGCACAAGGCCAAGGGTTTCAATCACCAGCGACGCCACCGCTACCCTCACGCCGCCATAACGATCCGGCATCCAGCCGAACAGCACCCGCATCAGGACAAACGCGCCGCCAAAGGCGGTGAGCGTAAACCCGGCCATCGCCCAGCCGCGGCTCATAAAATACAGCGAGACGAAGGTCCCAATCACCGCAAAACCTACGCCCTGCAGCGCAAGCCCCAGCCCCGGCTGCCAGATTTGCCCCACCACGCTCCACAGGGAGGGGCGTTCGCCTTTATGAGCCGGAACGTTACGCACCGTGCCGTTAAATGCCCATGCCAGCAGCGGTAATACCATCGTGGTAGCAGCCAACGCCGCAAAGCCAAACTGACTGTTAATGAACAGACCCAGCGGAGCACCTGCCGCCAGCGCACCGTAGATGGCCATCCCGTTCCACGACATCACTTTGCCGGAACGTGCGGGCCCGACCAGCCCCATTCCCCAGGTCAAAGTGCCGGTCAGGAGCTGACTTTCACCAAAGCCGAGAATTAAGCGCCCCACCACCAGCAGCGCGAATTTATACGCAGCATCCACCGGCAGCAGCGCGGCCAGTAGCCATGCACCGCCCGCCAGTGCGCAGGCAAACATGCCCTGCAGCGCCGAGCGTTTTGCGCCATGTTGATCCGCCAGACGTCCGGCGTAGCCGCGGGTTAACACCGTGGCTAAAAACTGAATACCCACGGCGATGCCGACCATGGTATTGCCATAGCCCAGCTCCTGATGAACAAACAGCGGGATCACCGGCAACGGCAGGCCAACGGTCATATAGGTCAGGAATACCGCAAAGGCGATGCGGAACAGGGAGGTATTCCCGGAGGAGGCGTTTTTTTCTGAGGTAACGGCCGTCATGCATAACTCCGATTTCAGGCATAAAAAAGGGAGCCCTCAGGCTCCCTTCTACTATACATTCAAACGCTTATGCTTTCAGCTTACGCATGACCAGCGTGGCGTTGGTGCCGCCGAAACCGAAGCTGTTAGACATCACAGTGTTCAGCTCACGCTCGGTTGGCGCGGTGACAATGTTCAGGCCAGCAGCCTGCTCGTCCAGCTCTTCCACGTTGATGCTTGGGGCGATGAAGCCGTGTTCCAGCATCAGCAGGGAGTAGATCGCTTCCTGCACGCCAGCCGCACCCAGTGAGTGACCGGTCATGGCTTTGGTCGCGGAGATGGCCGGGCTGTTGTCGCCAAACACTTCGCGGATTGCACCCAGCTCTTTCACGTCGCCTACCGGAGTAGAAGTACCGTGGGAGTTCAGGTAGTCGATTGGGGTATCCAGGCCGTGCATCGCCATCTTCATGCAGCGCACTGCGCCTTCACCGGATGGTGCAACCATGTCTGCGCCGTCAGAGGTTGCGCCGTAGCCAACGATCTCAGCATAGATATGCGCGCCACGGGCCAGAGCGTGTTCCAGTTCTTCAACCACCACCATACCGCCGCCGCCTGCGATAACGAAGCCGTCACGGCTCGCATCATAGGTACGGGACGCTTTTTCTGGCGTTTCGTTGTATTTGGTGGACAGGGCGCCCATTGCGTCGAATTCACAGGCCATTTCCCAGCCCAGCTCTTCGCCGCCGCCAGCAAACACGATGTCCTGTTTGCCCAGCTGAATCTGCTCTACCGCGTTACCGATACAGTGAGCGGAAGTCGCACAGGCGGAGCTGATGGAGTAGTTTACGCCGTGAATTTTGAACGGTGTTGCGAGGCACGCGGATACCGCTGAGCCCATCGCTTTGGTCACCACGTAAGGACCCACCGCTTTCAGGCCGCGCGGGCTACGCATGGCGTCAGCACCGAACACCTGCGCTTTTGATGAGCCGCCGGAGCCAGCGATCAGACCCACACGTGGGTTGTTCTGGTAAACCTCTTCGCTCAGGCCTGCATCAGCAATCGCTTCCTGCATGGAGAGGTAGGCGTAGATAGAGGCATCGTTCATGAAACGGACCACTTTGCGATCGATCATGCCCGTGGTGTCCAGTTTGACATTACCCCAGACATGGCTGCGCATGCCAGAATCTTTAAACTCTTCAGAGAAGGTGATCCCGGAGCGTCCTTCTCGCAGAGATGCCAGGACTTCCTGCTGGTTATTACCGATGCTGGAAACGATGCCCAAGCCAGTAATCACTGCACGTTTCATTCAATACCTCTGTAAGTCGCACTATTTTAAGTTTCGAGTCGCACAATAGCGTACACTTGTACGCCGAACAAGTCCGATCAGCCATTTTCTGCGGAAATTTGCACCAACAGACGCACATCGTTAAGATCGCGGCACAGCCTGTCAGACGAGTAACTTACGTGAAACAAAACGCCATACAACCTGCCAACCTCGAATTCAACGCTGAGGGTACACCTGTTTCCCGAGATTTTGATGATGTCTACTTCTCTAATGATAACGGACTGGAAGAGACACGTTATGTTTTCCTCGATGGAAATCAGCTGAACGCCCGTTTTCCGGCACATCCCCGCGATCTGTTCGTGGTGGCGGAGAGCGGTTTTGGCACTGGCCTGAACTTTCTTACCCTCTGGCAGGCCTTCGATCGCTTCCGTGCGGCCCACCCTGAGGCTACGCTGCAAAGATTACATTTCATCAGTTTTGAGAAATTCCCGCTGGCCGCCGCCGATCTGCGTCTGGCCCATCAACACTGGCCGGAATTAGCGCCCTGGGCTGAGCAGCTCCAGGCCCAGTGGCCGCTGCCCATCGCGGGCTGCCATCGTCTGCTGCTGGACGGCGGGCGCGTCACGCTCGATATCTGGCTCGGCGATATCAACGACCTCACTGATCGGCTCGATGACTCCCTTAACCAGCAGGTTGACGCCTGGTTCCTCGACGGCTTTGCGCCGGCCAAAAACCCGGATATGTGGAGCCCGCAGCTGTTTGCCGCGATGGCCCGCCTGGCCCGCCCCGGGGCAACGCTCGCCACCTTTACCTGCGCCGGATTTGTGCGTCGTGGCCTGCAGGAAGCCGGCTTCACCATGCAAAAAACCAAAGGCTTTGGCCGTAAGCGCGAAATGCTCGTCGGGGTGATGAAGCAGGATCGCCCCTCCCCTGCCCGCACGCCATGGTTTACCCGCACCGCCAGCGACGGGCGGGAAACCGCCGTGGTGGGCGGCGGGATTGCCAGCGCCCTGCTGTCGCTGGCGCTGTTACGCCGTGGCTGGCAGGTGACGCTCTACTGCGCCGACGATGCCCCGGCAACGGGCGCCTCCGGTAATCGTCAGGGGGCGCTCTATCCTCTGCTGAGTGCCCAGGATACGGCGCTGAGCCAGTTTTTCCCGACGGCATTTACCTTCGCCCGTCGTCTGTACGATGCCCTGCCGGTGGCATTTGATCATGCCTGGTGCGGCGTCACCCAGCTTGGCTGGGACGAGAAGAGCCAGCAGAAAATTAACCAGATGCTCCTTATGGACCTGCCCGAGCAGATCGCCGTGGCGGTCGATGCCCAACAGGTGGCAGAGAGCACCGGCGTGCCGACCGACTGCGGCGGGATCCAGTATCCGCTCGGCGGCTGGCTGTGCCCGGCGCAACTTACTGCCGCAGTCATCACTCTGGCGCAGACCCTCGGCCTGCAGGTGCACTATGGCCGCCAGGTTACGTCTCTGGAGCAGACCGATACGCAGTGGAAATTACACTTTGCCAACGGTGAGCAGGCACAGCACGGCAGCGTGGTGCTCGCAAACGGGCATGGCATCAACCAGTTCAGCCAGACCGCACCGCTGCCGGTGTATCCGGTGGGCGGACAGGTCAGCCATATCCCGGCAGCCCCGCAGCTGAGCCAGCTGCGTCAGGTGCTCTGCTACGACGGGTATCTGACCCCGCAAAACCCGACTAATGGCCAGCACTGTATCGGCGCCAGCTATCACCGCGGGCAGACCGAGCCGCAGTACAGCGACGACGATCAGCAGCATAACCGTCAGCGGCTGATCGACTGTTTCCCCCAGGCGGCATGGGCGCGTGAGGTGGATGTCAGCGCAGGAGAAGCGCGGAACGGTATTCGCTGTGCCACCCGGGATCATCTCCCGATGACCGGGGCGGTGCCGGACTATGACGCCACCCTGGCGGCGTATCAGGATTTAGTGAACAACAAAGACCAGGCGGTGAGTGCCCCTGAATTCCGCAATCTGTTTATGCTGGGCGGGCTGGGTTCACGCGGGCTCTGTACGGCGCCGCTGACGGCAGAAGTTCTTGCCGCGCAAATGAGTCACGAGCCGATCCCGCTGGATGCGCATACGCTGGCGGCGCTGAATCCGAACCGGTTATGGGTGAGGAAGTTGTTGAAGGGGAAGATGGTTAAAGCGTAGGCCCGGTAAGCGTAGCGCCACCGGGCGATTCCCGATTAGTTCAGGCTGGCTTTCTGAAACAAGGTTTCCCACATCCCCAGCACTAACGACTGGTCGCGCGGAGAGAGTTCGCCGGCCAGAATGGCTTTTTCCAGGCTACGGGATACTTCGGCGTGCACCGCCTGTGGTGAATGGTCGTCTCCGGCTTCCAGCTCGGCAACGGCCAGCGTCAGGTGTCCACGCAGATAACCGCTGGCAAACAGCTCATCATCACTGGCGTGCTCAACCATGTCATCAATTAACGCCAGAATGCGTGATTCAAATTCTGCGATCATCTTCTTTCCTCTATTAAAGATCTTCCGGCCACGGGAAGCATTCCGCCGTGATCTCCGGCGTGTGGTAATAATTCTGTAAAGCCTTGATCAAGCGCGCCGGACGTTCCGGGATGCCGTTCTCAAGATAGTCCATCACCTGCGCGTGAACGCGGCGCTGGAAGACAATACGATCTGGCTCGAAGTCGCCTTCGAGGTTGTCACAGCTGACGTTGAACGGGAATCCTGCCGCCACGCAGAACAACCATTCCAGCGCCTGGGGTTTCACTTCCACATCTTCAAACTGTCCCTGGGTCGCCGCGTCACGTCCGTCCGGGCAGTACCAGTAGCCAAAGTCCACCAGCTCGCGACGCGCTTTTCCGGCAATACACCAGTGCGATATTTCATGCAAACCGCTGGCATAAAAGCCGTGTGCAAAGACGATCCGGTTATACGGAAGCTCAGCATCTGCAGGAAGATAGATCGGTTCGTCGTCGCCTTTAATCAGACGGGTATTAAAATCATCAGCAAAACAGCCGTCGAATATCTCGATCAGCTGTTCATATTTATGCGTACTGTTCATTAGTTCATCCCCAACCAGTGGAGGATCTCCTGTCCGTGGCTGTCATAAAGAAGTTTGGCACTCATGACGGCCGAGACAATGACAATCATCGGACGGATGAGCTGTTGCCCTTTGCTTAATACCAGGCGCGATCCTACCCGTGCGCCCATAAACTGTCCGGCCATCATCACAAAGCCGGTCGCCCAGATCACCTTCCCGCCGATAATAAACAGCAGCAGGCCGCCGAGGTTAGAAGTGGCGTTCAGCACCTTGGCGTGAGCGGTGGATTTGGCGAGGTTAAACCCGGCCAGGGTCACAAAGGCCAGGGCGTAAAACGACCCGGCACCCGGGCCAAAAAAGCCATCATAGAAGCCGACGCAGCCACCCGCGATCAGGGCAAACGGCAGACCGTGCAGGCGGCGCTGACGATCCTCTTCCCCGAGCTTTGGCATCAGCAAAAAGTAGAGACCAATACAGATGATGAGGATCGGCAAAATCTGGCGCAAGATGTCGGACTGCACATGCTGAACCAGCAGCGCCCCGGAGGTCGACCCGATAAAGGTCATCAGAATATTGAGCTTCTGATCCGCAAGGCTCACCACCTTGCGGCGGATAAAATAGATCGACGCGGAGAGCGACCCACCGCAGGCCTGCAGCTTGTTGGTCGCCAGCGCCTGGGCCGGGCTCATCCCCGCCGCCAGCAGCGCCGGAACGGTCAGTAATCCGCCGCCGCCGGCCAGGGCATCAATAAATCCGGCCAGCATGGCGATAAAAAACAGCGCCACCAGCAACAGCGGCGACACCATAAACAACTCGGTAAATTGGTCCATCACAGGGCATGCTCATCCAGTAGCGCCTGGCAGGAAGGCGGCAACGGCGGCGGTGTCTTCTTCACAGGCTTAGTGGGTCCAGGTTTCGCTGGCTCAAACCAGCTTTGTAATTCCGCGCCGCAGCCATCACCTGGCGGCGGTAACGGCTGATCTTCACACTCAAGGCTGTTTGCCGGGCAACGCAGGCGGACGTGCATATGTGCCCGGTGCTGGAACCACGGCCGCACTTTGCGCAGCCAGTCGCGGTCGATTCCGGCATCTTCACAGAGCTGCTGCTTGATGGCCGGGTTGACGAAGATGCGCGTCACCTCGTTATCTTCCGCCGCCAGCTTGATCATGCTGGAAACGTCCTGCGACCAGCGCGACGGCACCACACGCTTACCGTCGCTGGCGACCAGATCGAGCGCCTGCGGCCTCAGCAACTGGGAGGAGGACCAGCGCGTTTTTGGCAGCTGGAGGAAGATGTCGACATCCAGCCCGGTCTGATGGCTGGCGTGGCCGCTGTTGAAGCGTCCGCCCGCAGGCATGCCCATATCGCCAATCAGCATCGTGCCCAGCCCCAGGTTATGCACCTGATTACCCAGCCGCTGAATAAATAGCACCAGATCCGGGTGGCCAAAGTAGCGGCGCTGATCGGTGCGCATCACCTGCCAGGTATCGGACTGCAGCGGCAGCGCCTGGGCACCGACGATACAGCCATTGGAAAAGGCGCCAATCGACTGGGCGCTCCCGGCGACCGGATGAGTGATTTTCTGCCACGGCGTTGCCGCCAGCGAGGCCCCGCTGGCGAGCAGCGCCAGCAGAGCAATTGCGGTTTTTTTCATGGTTACCAGCGTGGAAGAGGAGTCGTCACATCCGCATTCTGCGCGCGCTGGCGCAGGAAGTGATCCATCAGCACGATCGCCAGCATCGCTTCTGCGATCGGCACAGCGCGGATCCCGACGCACGGATCGTGACGCCCTTTGGTGATCATCTCGACTTCTTCGCCCGCGCGGTTCAGGGTGCGCCCCGGTACGGTAATGCTGGAGGTCGGTTTCAGCGCGATATGGGTAACAATCTGCTGCCCGCTGCTGATCCCGCCGAGCACGCCGCCCGCGTGGTTGCTCTGGAAGCCCTCTTTCGTAATCTCATCCCGGTTCTCGCTGCCGCGCAGGGCCACAACGTCAAAACCGTCGCCAATCTCTACCCCTTTCACCGCGTTGATGCTCATCATCGCATGGGCGATATCGGCATCGAGGCGGTCAAAGACCGGCTCACCCCAGCCCGGCGGCACGCCGTCAGCCACCACCGTGACTTTAGCACCGATGGAGTCGCCCTCTTTCTTCAGGCCGCGCATCAGTTCATCCAGCGCCTCCAGCTTTGAGGCATCCGCGCAGAAGAATGGGTTCTGTTCGACCTGATCCCAGTCTTCGATCGCCAGCGGGATATCGCCCATCTGGGTCAGACAGCCGCGGATCACGATGCCAAATTTCTGCGCCAGATATTTTTTAGCGATAGCGCCTGCGGCAACGCGCATGGCGGTTTCACGGGCGGAAGAACGACCGCCGCCGCGATAGTCGCGGAAACCGTATTTTTGCTCGTAGGTGTAATCGGCATGGCCCGGACGGAACACGTCCTTGATGGCGCCGTAGTCCTGCGAACGCTGATCGGTATTCTCAATCAGCAGGCCAATGCTGGTGCCGGTGGTGCGTCCTTCGAAGACGCCTGACAGGATTTTGACTTGATCCGGCTCGCGGCGCTGGGTGGTGTAGCGCGATGTCCCGGGGCGGCGGCGGTCGAGATCGTGTTGTAAATCGGCCTCAGTCAGTTCGATGCCTGGCGGTACGCCATCAACGATGCAACCCAGCGCCAGACCATGCGACTCACCAAAGGTGGTCACGCGGAATAATTGTCCAATACTGTTTCCTGCCATCACGGCTCCGTTTTCGTTGTTCTGTGTTTGAGCTTTCTGTGTTTGCGCAATGTGAAACGGGCCGAAGCCCGTTGGATTAATCTTTGTAGATGCTGAAGTGTTCGCGCGCGGCGAGAAGCTGCGCTTTGGTCAGCATGAAGACGCCGTCGCCACCGTTGTCGAACTCGAGCCAGGTGAACGGCACATCCGGATATTGCTCCATCAGATGTACCATGCTGTTACCCACTTCACAAATCAGAATGCCGTCATCGGTCAGATATTCCGGCGCGCAGGCAAGAATGCGGCGGGTCAGCTTCAGGCCGTCAGAGCCGGACGCCAGGCCCAGCTCAGGTTCGTGGCGATATTCGTTCGGCAGGTCGGACATATCTTCTGCGTCAACGTATGGCGGGTTGGTGACGATCAGGTCGTATTGCACTTTCGGCAGATCGCGGAACAGATCGGAACGGATCGGCGTTACGTGATGGATCAGGCCGTGCTCTTCAATATTGTGTTCCGCTACCGCCAGCGCATCAGAGGAGATGTCCACCGCGTCCACTTCCGCATCCGGGAAGGCGTAGGCGCAGGCAATGGCGATGCAGGCGCTGCCGGTACACATATCCAGAATGTGCTCCGGCTGATGGTCAATCAGACCAGCAAACTGGTTGTTGATCAGCTCACCGATCGGCGAGCGCGGCACCAGCACGCGTTCATCGACAAAGAACTCATGTCCGCAGAACCAGGCTTTATTGGTCAGGTAGGCGACCGGGATACGTTCGTTGACGCGGCGGATCACGCGCTCAACGATGCGGTGTTTCTCGCTGGAGGTCAGGCGCGCAGAGCGCATATCTTCCGGAATATCCAGCGGCAGATAGAGGGATGGCAGCACCAGCTGCACCGCCTCGTCCCACGGGTTATCGGTGCCGTGACCGTACCAGATATTGGCCGCGCTGAAACGGCTGACCGCCCAACGCAACATGTCCTGAATGGTTTGCAGCTCATTCACCGCTTCATCGACAAAAATTTTATCCACTATGTTCTCCAGGGCATGCTCGCTAAATTTTCGGCGGCTAGTGTGCCACGAAGACGGCGATAAATCAGCATTGTCGCTAACGCCTTGCGGGTAAAAAATGCGTTTTGCCGTGCGGCGAGTCAGGTACACTGTCGGAAATAAGAGATGAGACGGACCCATGAAAAAGAAAACATCGCTGAGCGAGGAGGATCAAACGCTGTTTCGTCAGCTGATGACCGGCACGCGTAAAATCAAGCAGGACACCATCGTCCACCCTCCGATACGCAAAAAAGTGAGTGAAGTGCCGGTAAAACGGTTAATCCAGGAGCAGGCCGACGCCAGCCACTATTTTTCCGATGAGTTCCAGCCGCTGCTGAACACCGAGGGCGCGGTAAAATATGTGCGCGCGGATGTCAGCCATTTCGAGCTGAAAAAATTACGTCGCGGGGATTATTCGCCGGAGCTGTTTCTCGATCTGCACGGGTTGACCCAGATGCAGGCCAAGCAGGAGCTGGGAGCGTTGATTGCCGCCTGTCGCCGGGAACATCTTTTTTGCGCCTGCGTGATGCACGGTCACGGGAAGCATATCCTGAAGCAGCAAACGCCGCTGTGGCTTGCCCAGCATCCACACGTGATGGCTTTTCATCAGGCACCCAAAGAGTACGGCGGAGATGCCGCCTTGCTGGTGCTGATTGAAGTTGAAGAGTGGCAACCGCCTGAGCTGCCCTGACAGGCAGGCGGGTGGCTGAGGCTACCCGCCTGGATGTGGTTTACGTCAGATAGCTTTCGCCATCTTCAGATTGCAGGGGCTCATCTGCCAGTTGAACACGCCGACACCCGTTTCATCGAGGGTGACATTGGCAATGGCAGAGGTACTGAACATCGGCGGCGTTTCGCCCGGGCAGAGTTCAGAGACCAGGTAGCCGACTAACGGCAGATGGGAAATCACCAGCGCAGAGGTAACACCTTCACTGCTCAGGGCCTGAAGATAGGCACTGACCAGACCTACATCGCCACAAGGGGTAAGCTCTTGCAGGATATCGACGCCAGCAGGCAGGTTCATACACTCCCCTACCACGTCCAGTGTCTGTTCAGCACGCAGGAACGGGCTGACGAGGACACGCTCAATATCCACTTTTTGCCCTTTCAGCCAGGTTGCCATTTGACGGGACTCGTCACAGCCGCAAGGCGTCAGAGGACGAACAGAGTCACTGGCAGCATCGAGTGCCGCGTCACCGTGACGCATGATAAAAACTTGCATATTGCACCGCTTTTGTTGACCAGGATCACCGGTGTTAACACCCCGCGTGAACACATCACGAGGTAGAAAACCCGATGGCCGGGCATTGTGCCTGATCCATCCGTTGAATGAAACGCTGTTTTTTACCTCAACGGCGTAAGTATAGTCAATGTCAGTTTATAAATTAGACAGGACCAGACCCTTCAACGGCGGATTTACTCTTATTTGACCTTAATTTACCGGGTCAGTTTCCTTTGCTGGCCAAAATCGCAGCCCCTGATCCGCCATCTGCAATAATGTGTCACACGGTGTAAACCGCGGCCCATATTGCACAGCCAGTCGTTGTAAAATCGCAACAACTTCACCCGCGCCAATGCTATCCATATAGCGGAACGGGCCACCCAGGAAAGGTGGAAAACCAATGCCAAACACCGCGCCAATATCGCCGTCGCGAGCGTTTTTAATCACCCGCTCATCAAAGCAGCGCGCCGCCTCGTTGAGCATCATCATCACGCAGCGTTCTGCGCACTGTGTCGCAGACAATTTGCCCTCGCCGGTGGGCTTAATAAGCCCATAAATCGCCGGGTCTACCTGCTTCTTGCTTTTACGCCCTTTTGGATCGTAAAGATAGAAACCACGTCCATTTTTTCTGCCTTTGCGATCGTCATTCAAAATTGCAGAAACAATGTTTGCAGGGGCGCTAAATCGTTCCCCGTAAGCACTTTCCAGCACAGGTATAATTTTAGTGCCGGTATCGATTCCCACCTCATCCAAAAGTTGGATTGGCCCAACGGGGAAACCAAACTTCACCAGCGCATTATCAATGTGATCAACCTTTTCCCCTTCGATCAGCAGGCGCATGGCTTCGTTGATATAAGGGGCCAGAATACGGTTAACGTAGAACCCGGCTTTATCCGCCACTACAATCGGCGTTTTACCCTGCATTTTCGCCAGCTTTACAATAGTAGCAACGGTCTGCGGGCTGGTGCCGGCGTGGGGAATCACTTCTACCAGCGGCATTTTTTCAACCGGGCTAAAGAAATGCAGCCCGATCACCTGTTCAGGACGCGCGGCCTGGGCCGCAATATCGCCAATTGGCAGCGATGAGGTGTTAGAAGCAAAGATAGTGTGCGGCGCGCAGTGCGCTTCGACCTCGGCCACCATCTGCTGTTTCAGGGCCAGATCTTCAAATACCGCCTCAATCACCACATCGCGATGGCGGAATCCGCTGTAGTCCGTGGTACCGGAGATCAGCGCCAGCTGGCGATCGCGCTCGCTGGCTTTGATATGGCGGCGTTTGACCTTCTTATCAAGCAGCTGCCAGCTGTACTGCAGGGCGTGGTTGATCCCTTTCGCATTGATGTCTTTGATCCGCACCGGTAATTTGCCCTTGCTGGCGGTCACGAAGGCGATACCGCCTCCCATCAGTCCGCCACCCAGCACGCCGATGGCCTCAAGCGGTGCAGGTTCCGCCTCGCTGCCGGGATCTTTTTTCACCTCGGTGCTGGCAAAGAAAATGCTGCGCAGCGCCTGCGACTGCGGGGTCATCGCCAGCTCACCAAAGGCTTTAGCTTCTGCGGCATAGCCGCTGCTGCTGCCCTGGGTCAGACCGGTATGGATAACCTCGAGAATGCGTTTTGCCGCCGGGTAATTCCCCTGGGTTTTTTGTTCGGTTTTGTTCGCCACCATTCTGAACAGCAGCGTGCGGCCCAGCGGACCTGCCAGCACGCGCTCGCGCACCGGTAAGCGACGCCCGGCCGGTTTGTCTTTCAGAGCCAGCGCAACCGCGGATTCAAGCAAAATCGACGGCGGAACCACCTCATCCACCAGCCCGACCTTCAGGGCCTGACGCGGACGCAGCTGTTTGCCGGTGAGGATCATCTCCAGCGCCGTGCTGACGCCCACCAGCCGCGGCAGACGTTGGGTGCCGCCCGAGCCGGGCAGCAAGCCGAGCTGCACTTCCGGCAGGCCCAGCACCGTTTTGCCGTCGTCGGTACAGATCCGCCCGTGACAGGCCAGCGCCAGCTCCAGACCGCCGCCGAGGCAGGCGCCGTGGATCGCCGCAATCACCGGGATCGGCAGGGCATGAATTTCAGCCATGATCTGCTGCCCCTGACGGGCCAGATCTTCCGCTTCCTGGGCGCTGCTCGCGCGGGCAATCATGTTGATATCGGCCCCGGCAATAAAGTTGTCCGGCTTGGCCGAGATAAATACCAGCCCGCGAAGCGTTTTGTTTTCACGCACCTGCTTGAGGATGGCGCGCACCTGACCGCCAAATTCGGCTTTCAGGGTATTCATCTTTTCGCCTGGCGCATCGATGGTGACTACCGCCACGTTGTCCAGTCGTACATGCAGGGTAAACGCCGTTGTCATCTCCATTATTCCGCCTCCAGAACCATTGCGGCACCCAGACCACCCGCCGCGCAGGCGGTTACCAGGCCAAACCCACCGCCGCGACGGCGTAACTCATGCAGCGTCTGGGTGATCATCCTCGCGCCGGTCGCCGCAAAGGGGTGACCGTAGGCAATGGAGCCGCCCAGCACGTTAAATTTGCTTTCATCGACCTCGCCCGTCGCGTGGGCCCGGCCTAACACATCCCGGGCAAAGCGTTCGCTGGCCAGCAGCTGCAGGTTGGCCAGGGTCTGGGCGGCAAAGGCTTCATGCATGTCGATAAGCGTCAGGTCGGCCATCGTCAGCCCGGCACGCTCCAGCGCCAACGGCGTGGACCAGGCTGGCCCCAGGAGCATGTCCTGCCAGACATCAATGGCGGTAAAGGCATAGCTGCGCAGGTAACCGAGCGGAGTCAGGCCCAGCTCTTTAGCGCGGGATTCGGTCATCAGGATCACCGCCGCCGCACCGTCGGTTAACGGCGTACTGTTGGCGGCGGTCACGGTGCCGTGCTTGCGGTCAAATGCCGGGCGCAGTTTTGCGTAATCCGCCAGCGTTGAGGTGCCGCGGATATTGTTGTCTTCACTGAGCGGCTCGCGGTATGGCGGGGTGTAGGCCGTCATCACCTCTCCCGCCAGCTTGCCTTCGGCCCAGGCCTGAGCGGCGCGCTGATGTGAGCGGTGCGCCAGCGCATCCTGCTGTTCGCGAGTGATGCCGTAGGTCTTCGCCATCTGTTCGGCGGTGTCGCCCATCCGCAGGCCGGTGGAGTACTCGGCGACGGCAGGCGGCACAGGGAGCAGATCGCGCAAGCGCAGGCGCGAGAAAAGCGATAAGCGCTGCCCGATGGTGCGGGCTTTGTTGACGTCCACCAGCACGCGGGCCAGTTTTTTGCTGACGCCTATGGGTAATACGGATGAGGAGTCGGCCCCGCCGGCGATCCCGGCGCGAATGGTGCCTGTTATCAGGCTTTCCGCGACGTTCGCCACCGCCTGAAAGCTGGTGGCGCAGGCACGGCTGACGCTGTAGGCATCGGTATGGACATTCATCCCGGTGCCCAGCACGATTTCACGGGCGATATTGGGCGCTTCCGGCATCTGCACCACCTGGCCAAAGACCAGCTGTTCAATCACCTCGGGCGGTATTTCGCTGCGAGCCAGTAACTCCCCTACGACCATTTTTCCCAGATCGACTGCAGGTATGCCATGAAAAGCCGTCGCCTGACGGGCAAATGGCGTGCGTAATCCACTGACAATGGCAATGCGATCCCCCTGACGGGTGATTAGCGGTAATGCCTGACTCATAACGCTCCCCTGTGAATAACAAATACGCAAAGTGGTCTGACCTGATAACAGTCTTAACCAAATTTTTACATTAGCCAATCGGGGAGAAGAAAAATTGCGAGCGAAGCCACAGAGCTCAAATGAAACGCCCCCATGAATGGAGGCGTTGAAGGGAAATTAACGCAGACCGAGCTGGAAAATCAGGGACTCAGCTTCGCAGCTGAACACGAAGTCGATGTCCAGGCGCACCCCGCCGTCCACTTCGGTGAAGGTGGAAGAGATGTCGCACGGTTCAGACTCCACGCCGCGTGCTTTCGCGGTCAGGGCTGCCAGCGTCTCTTCGGCTTCAGCACGGCTGGCGAAGACACGGCTGTAAGAGGCGGTGCAATCCGTGTTATCCACGATGGTACCCACATCCATACAGCAGCAAACCGGGGTTTCATCAGCACTGCATTTACTCATAGTAGATTTCCTCTGTAGTCGCGCACGGCGCGAAATAGACACAATGCTGATATTTTACGCCCCGCCCGGGAGGGGCTCCAGTCGTTAATGGCGTAAACGCCGGTAAGTGAGCAATATCACACGTAAAAATGATCTAAAACAAAAATCACCCGTTCGGAGTAAGCGAACTGGTCACAATTTTGCCAACCAGATCCCGTTTCGAAAAACATATCAGTAAATATTAATAAACACACTTGCAACATTCCATCTGGTCAGACCTATACTCTCGCCACTGGTCTGATTTCTAAGTGTTACCACAGACCCTACACTTCGCGCTCCTGTTACGGTGTGTAACAAATATTGAATAAAAATAACTCAATGAGGTTATGGTCATGAGCCAGAAAACCCTGTTCAAAAAAACTGCGCTCGCAATCGCAGTGGCAATCGTCTCCACCTCCGCCTGGTCAGCGGGCTTTCAGCTTAACGAGTTCTCCTCCTCAGGGCTGGGCCGCGCCTATTCCGGGGAAGGTGCCATCGCTGATGACGCAGGGAACGCGAGCCGTAACCCGGCGCTGATCACCATGTTCGATCGCCCGACTTTCTCTATCGGTGCCGTCTATATCGATCCTGATGTGAATGTCACGGGTAACTCCGCCTTAACAGGACAAAGTGCAAACCAGGACAACATCGCCCCTACTGCATGGGTGCCTAACGTGCACTTTGTTATGCCAATCAATGATCAGTTTGGTTGGGGTGCGTCTGTTACCTCCAACTACGGTCTGGCAACCGAATTTAACGATAGCTACGGGGCAGGTATCTACGGCGGTAAAACCGATCTGGAAACCCTCAACCTGAACCTGAGCGGGGCTTATCGTCTCGACAGCAACTGGAGCTTTGGCGTGGGCTTTGATGCCGTTTACGCGAGAGCCAAAATTGAGCGTTATGCCGGTTCGCTGGGTCCATTGCTGTCACGTCAGCTGACCGGCCGTGTACCGCCATCCTACCTGAATGGTATTAACGAACCTGACGATCAGATTGCCTACCTGAAAGGCGACGAATGGGGCTTCGGCTGGAACGCCGGTATCCTGTACGAGCTGGATAAAAATAACCGCTGGGGTCTGACCTACCGTTCAGAAGTGAAAATCGACTTCGAGGGCGATTATAAGAGCTCCATCAACCCGGCTCTGAACAGCATCCTGGGCAGTATGGGTCTGCCGTCAGGCACCGGTGGTCGCACCGAGAGTGGTTCTCTGTCGCTGCATCTGCCAGAAATGTGGGAAGTCTCCGGGTATAACCTCGTGGCGCCACAGTGGGCTGTCCACTACAGCCTGACCTACACCAGCTGGAGCCAGTTCCAGGAGCTGAAGGCCACCGGCAGCAACGATCAAACCCTGTTCTATAAAGAAGAAAGCTTTAAGGACGCGTACCGTATTGCGCTGGGTACCACCTACTACTACGACAAGAACTGGACCTTCCGCACCGGTATCGCCTTTGATGACAGCCCGGTTCCGGCCAACAAGCGTTCTATCTCTATTCCGGATCAGGACCGTCTGTGGCTGAGCGCCGGTATGTCCTACGCCTTTAACGATGATGCCTCTATCGACGTTGGCGCATCTTACATGCATGGTCAGAAAGTGAGCTTCACCGAGGGCGAAGGCGCGGCGGCGTATAACTTCACTTCCGAAGGTAAGGCGTGGCTGTTCGGGACCAACTTCAACTACGCGTTCTAATTACGTAGCGATAAAAAAAGGTGAGCCTCGTGCTCACCTTTTCTTTTTTATTCCGCATCAATCTCGGAGAGTTCATTCTCGATCGCTTTTGCGTTCGGGTTATCTTCCGGTTTCAGCTTGCCGCCGTTAGCAATAAAGTCATGGTTCTGGAAGTAAGCTTCACGCACCATGAGGTACGGATCGGAGGACTGACGCAGCAGGCCGTCGGAATCCAGCAGCTGGGCGCGCGTCTCCACCCCTTCCAGCGTCCATTTACCTACCGATAGCGGCCAGGTCAGCCATGACAGCACCGGATAGAGGGTATCCACCGCATCACCACCGTCTTCACGCAGGGTGAAGCTGCCGTAGAACGGTAAATGGACATACGGGCCGTAACCTACATTGTAATGACCCAGGGTACTACCGAAACGGTGGGGCTGCTCGCGTTGCAGCTTCGGATTCGCCATTCCGGCAACATCAATAAAGCCACCCATCCCTAACAGGGTATTCAGGAAGAAGCGGGTGAAATGGACCATCCCCTGATAGGGATTGCCCTGCAGGAAGTAGTTCGCCATCACCGCAGGCTCTTCAAGGTTGCTGGTGAAGTTGCTCAGCCCGTTACGGGCAGGTTGTGGAACATAGTCACGCCATGCCACCGCAACCGGACGCACCACATAGGGATCCAGCACGTTGTAGTTGAAGTTATACATGGAGCGGTTGAATCCTTCCAAAGGATCGGAGCGCCCCTGTTGCTCGCCAGAACTGGCGCAGCCCATCAGCAACGTGGTGCCCAGCGCAACCACCGACAGCCGAAGTTTCATATCTTTCTCCCTGTTAAGTATGGCTATCACCAAAAGCCATCCGTACTGGCGCTTTCGCGCTCCGTCTGTAAATGTGCAAGTGATTGTATCAGCACGCTTACTGATGTCTACGACCACAAATCGGGGCAATAAAGCACCTTCTTTATGATCTCAGAATAGCCTGGCTTTACGTTTTCGTTAGGCTGGCAATTTTATACGGCCTTAGCCGGGGATGTATCGCGTTTATTGCCATAACAGGAATTTAAGAGCATACCCACGGGCGATGAGATAAAAACCGCTACGCTTATGGGTATCAGTCACATCAGGAGCACCACAATGGACGAACTCAAAGAAGAGAAATTAGACAATCATACTGAAGAGCTGGAAGTTGAAAGCGAGGAGAACCGCCGGGGAAAGAAGATTGAGGTCGATGAGGACCACCTCCCCTCGCGCGCCATGGCCATCCACGAACATATTCGCCAGGACGGTGAAAAAGAGCTGGAACGCGATGCCATGGCTCTGCTGTGGTCGGCCATCGCTGCCGGGTTATCAATGAGCGCCTCTTTTCTGGCCAAAGGGATTTTTCACGTTCAGTTTGAAGGTATTCCCGGCGGGATGGTACTGGAAAACCTCGGCTATACCTTTGGCTTTATTATCGTGATTATGGCGCGCCAGCAGCTGTTTACCGAGAATACCGTCACCGCGGTACTGCCGGTGATGCAGAGCCCGACATGGGGCAATTTCGGCCTGCTGATGCGCCTGTGGAGCGTGGTGTTATTCGGTAATATTATCGGTACCGGCGTCGCGGCATGGGCGTTTGAATATATGCCTATATTTGACGAGCCCACCCGCGACGCGTTTGTGAAAATAGGCACCGGAGTGATGGAAAACAGCCCTCTCGAAATGTTCTCTAACGCCATCATCTCCGGCTGGATCGTCGCCACCATGGTGTGGATGTTCCCTTCTGCCGGATCGGCCAAAATCGTGGTTATTATTCTGATGACCTGGCTTATCGCCCTGGCCGATACCACCCATATCGTGGTGGGCACGGTGGAGATTTTATATCTGGTCTTTAACGGCACCATCCACTGGAGCGAGTTCTTCTGGCCCTTCGCGATCCCTACCCTGGCAGGCAATATCTGCGGCGGCACCTTTATTTTTGCCCTGCTGAGCCATGCGCAAATTCGTAACGATATGTCGAATAAGCGCAAAGCCGAGATCAAAGCCAAAGAGCAGGCCCGGCAGGAGGAAGCGGAAGAGAATAAAAAATCGGCCTGAATGGCGACACTTTAAGCAGTCAGGCGGTGGCGAGCTTAACGCCTTGTATAAATGGCGTTATACTCGTGCCGCTTTGTCCCCTTAGTTAAATGGATATAACGAGCCCCTCCTAAGGGCTAGTTGCAGGTTCGATTCCTGCAGGGGACATTCTCCCGTCTTCCGTTCCGACTGATCCTTCCCAGCCAATAGCACCCATACACACAACGTCCCACATCGCTGTGCTGTACTCTCGCGCCGTTAAAACGAATTCGCATCTCAAAAAATAACGGAGAAAGCACATGAAGAGAATCCTGATCGTTCTGGCCTTAATCGCCCCTTGCTCTGCGTTTGCCGGGGTTATCTTTCACCCGGTTGAGCGCGCTGCGATAGTGGCAAACTCCGCGCATCCGGTCGCTGCCGCGACGGTCACCGCGCAGGCAAGAAACCACCGCGCCGCCAGAGTGGACGCCGTTAACTGCAACGATGGTCGCTGCGTACAGCACGGTAACGTGGTTCGCTAAGACGCCTGAGCTCCGGACTATCGGAGCTCCCCCCACCAAACCAGGGCGCTGACGCCCCTGAGCAAAAACAGTTACTCTAGAACGCTGACTCACCATGCCACCAGTCCGGTTTACAGAGGGTAATATGTCAAAAGCGCTACTCATCATCGATATGCAGAATTTTGTAAAAGAGAGAATCCAGCAGGGCGTGGATTACTTCCCTCAGAACAGCATTGAAAACATGACCTCGGTAATTGAAAAATTCAGAACCTCTGGCACCCCCGTCATCCACGTACGCCACCAGACGCCTGAGCAGGGTTCTCCTCTCCATCACAGCTCGCCATCAAGCCAGCCTCTTGACGCGTTCAAAGAGCACGCTGACGAACCGGTATTTATTAAACACACCTCCTCCGCATTCAGCTCAACGGGATTACTGGCTTATCTCCAGGAGGCGCATATTGCTGAGGTGGTGGTTATCGGTGCTGTGGCCGGGTTTTGTGTTAACTCAACCGTCAGAATGGGCGCGGATCTTGGGGTAAAGATGACGGTGCTAAACGATGCGGTACTCAGCTTTGAGCTGGAAAGCCATCAGCTCAGCGCAAAGGCCATTCATGATGTGACCCTGGGTCTGCTCGACGCCGGTTTTGCTCAGGTTACCGACGCCGCGGCGTTCCAGCTTTCCTGAATACTGTGCCCCGGGCGTCCATCACCTGGCACGCCACCAACGCTCCAGGGTATAATCTGCCAATCATTTGACGGATTTCAGAAACGAACATGACCAAACTCACACTACAAGAGCAGATGCTTAAAGCTGGCTTAGTCACCAGCAAAAAAATGGCGAAAGTGCAGCGCACCGCCAAAAAATCCCGCGTGCAGGCGCGTGAGGCACGCGAAGCGGTTGAAGTGAATAAGCAGGCGCAGGTTGAACGTGATAAAGCGTTAAGCGAGCAGCAAAAGCAGGCCGCCCTGGCGAAAGAGTATAAGGCGCAGATCAAGCAGTTAATCGAGATGAACCGGATCGTGGTGGCAAAAGGCGATATCGGTTTTAACTTCACCGACGATAACCTGATCAAAAAAATCTATGTCGATAAAACCACGCAAGCACAGCTGATCAATGGCCGTCTCGCCATTGCGCGTCTGGTTGCCGACGCGGGCCGTGAGAGCGAATATGCGATTATCCCCGCCATCGTTGCCGAGAAAATTTCCCAGCGTGATGCGAGCTATATCGTGTTAAGCAGCGAATTGACTCAGGAAGCGAAGGACGAAGACGATCCATACGCCGATTTTGTCGTGCCTGACGATCTGATGTGGTAATACTGACAGACCACCTCTCCAGGAGGTGGTCTGTCTCCCTTCTTAACGCTCGTGGAACGCCTCCGCTCTGGCGCGCAGGATCGGTTTCAGCAGATAGGCCATCACCGTTTTCTTACCGGTAATAATATCCACCGAGGCCACCATCCCCGGAATAATCAACAGTGGTTTCTCATCCGTACCGAGGTGGTTTTTGTCGGTGCGCAGACGAATAATGTAAAAACTCTTCCCGTCTTTGTCGGTCACCGTGTCGGGGCTGATCTGCTCCAGCGTGCCCTTTAGTCCGCCATAGATGGTGTAATCGTAAGCGGTGAACTTCACCGTCGCTTCCTGGCCCGGACGTAAAAACGCGATGTCCTGCGGGCGAATCTTCGCTTCCACCAGCAGCGTATCGTCCAGCGGAACAATCTCCACCAGGTCGTTACCCGGCTGGATCACGCCGCCGATGGTGTTGACCAGCAGCTGCTGGACCACGCCGCGCACCGGGGAAGTCACCAGGGTGCGGTTCACCCGGTCGGAAATCGCCTTGCCCGAGGCCTCAATTTTGCTGAGATCGGTTCGCGCCTCGTTGAGCTGCCCCAGCGCCTCGCTGCGGTAACGCCCCCGCGTTTCGCTGACCTTACTCTCAATCTCCTTGATGGCCGCTTCCGCCCGGGGAATGGCGAGCAGCACCGAGTCCAGCTGTCCCTGGGTTTCCACCACGCCACGACGCAGGCGCAATACCTCTACTTTTGAGATTGCCCCTTTGGCCACCAGGGGTTCAGACATACTGACCTCCTGCTGCTGCAGCCCGAGGCTACGGCGGTACTGGCTGACCTTGCCCTGGAAGTCGAGCAGCTCCTGCTTCTTCTGCACCAGCTGTTCGTTGAGTCCGTCCAGCTCGCTCTGGATACGTTTGTTAACGCTGGCGAACAGCTCCATTTCACCATTGGCGATATCCGGCGCCTTCTGCACAATCTCCGGTGCCAGGGTCAGCGTTTTCGCATCGTCAAGCTGAGCGGTCAGACGCTGGATCCGTGCCTGCAGGGCCAGCCGATCGGCGTCGGACTCCCCGGCGTTGGAGCGAAACTGAGTATCATCCAGACGCAGCAGCGGCGCCCCGGCTTTCACCACCTCCCCTTCATGCACAAAGACCTCGGCCACGATCCCGCCTTCGAGGTTCTGCACCTTCTGCAGGCGCGAGGAGGGAATGGCCCGCCCTTCCCCACGCGTCACCTCATCAATATTCGCCAGCGACGCCCAGAGGATCATGGCGATAAAGAAAGCGAAGATGGCCCACAGCGTGACGCGCACCACCCGCGGGGCATCATCCAGCAGGGCTTTGTTGACCTCGTTAGTGGTGAACGGTGCGGGCTGTTTATCTCCTGACAGCCAGCTCATCAGGCGGCTAAGCGACTCAACGATTCGCATGAATTTGTCCCTTCTTCAGCGCGCTCATGACGCTCTCTTTCGGGCCGTCGGCAATAATTTTGCCGTTGTCGACAATAATAAGACGGTCCACCAGGGTCAGCAGCGACGCACGATGCGTCACCATCAGCAGCGTTTTGTTGCTGATGACCGGTATCAGCGCCTTTTTAATCAGATCTTCGCTGGTGTTATCCATCGAGCTGGTGGGCTCATCCATCAGCAGTACCGGCGGATCGAGCAGCAGCGCGCGCGCTAAAGCCACCGCCTGCCGCTGGCCGCCGGAGAGGCTCATCCCCCGCTCGCCCACCTGCATGTTGTACCCGGACGGATGGCGACGGGCGAACTCGTGTACCCCGGTGAGGGTGGCGACCCGCAGCATGGTCTCGTCGTCAACGTAGCTGGCGCCGTAGACCAGATTCTCCCGCAGGGTGCCGCTGAACAGATGGATATCCTGCGGGGCATAGCCGATGTTGTGGCGCAGATCGTGGACATCGATCTGGCGGGCATCAATACCGTCAATCAGCACATTGCCGCTGTCCGGCTGATAAAAACCGACCAGCAGTTTCGCCAGCGAGCTTTTGCCCGACCCGCTGCGGCCGATGATCCCTACCTTCTCGCCGGGCTGGATGGTCAGCGACACATTGCTGAGCGAGGCGTACTGGTTGCCCGGGTAGACGAAGGTGACGTCGCGCAACTCAATGGCGCCGGAGAGCGTTTCCCGCTTCAGGGGCACCTCGTCATCCTGCACCTCCTGCTCGAGGTTCATCATCCGATCGATAGTGGCTTTAGTCATCCGCGCCCGCTGGTAGCGGGTGATCAGGCTGCACAGCTGGCCGATGGGCATCATGGCGCGACGGTGCAGCAGGTAGCAGGCAATCAGCCCGCCCATGCTCAGGTTGCCGCCAATAATGATGTAGACCCCGGCCACGATAATGGCCACGCCGCTGAACTGCTGTAGCCAGGCGGTAAAGTTCACCGCCACATAGGAGAGCGACTTCACCCGCAGCTCCAGCTTGCTCAGCTGGCCGGTCAGGTGTTCCCACTGATACTGGCGCTCGCTCTGGGCGTTATTGATCTTGATGGCATCCAGGCCGGTGAGCGTCTCCACCAGCATCGCCTGGCGTTCGTTGGAGAGCTGATAGGTTTTCTTGACCCGCGACATCAGCGGGCGCTGGATCAGCCAGTTCACCAGCAGCGCCAGCGGATAGCAGAGCAGCGGGATAAACACCAGCGGCCCCCCGATGATGCCAATCACCAGCAGGATCAGCAGGGTAAACGGCAGGTCGATAAAGGCGGTCAGCGTCAGCGATGAGAGGAAGTCGCGGATCGACTGGAACTCCTGGAAGTTCTGCGCGAAGCTCCCCACCCGCGGCGGGCGGAGCTTCATCTTCATCCCCAGCAGCCGCTCGAACAGCGCCGAAGAGACCACCAGGTCGGTCTTTTTACCCGCCAGGTCGAGGCAAATACCGCGCAGGATCTTCAGTACAAAGTCGAACACATACGCAATGCTGATACCGATCGCCAGTACCCACAGGGTGGCCGTGGCCTGGTTGGGCACCACCCGGTCATAGACGTTCATTACAAACAGCGGGGCGGCGAGCGCCACCAGGTTCACGAGGAAGCTGGCGACCACCGCATCCACGTAGAGGAATTTCGACAGCCTGAGCGTGTCCTGGAACCAGGCGGTAGTGCGCGGCAGCGTGGCCGTCGGCTGGGCATCGAATTCATGTTCCGGGGAGATAAAAATCACCCGGCCGCTGTAGTTTTCCGCCAGCGTCTCGGGCGATACGATAATCTCACCCCCTTCCGTTTCGCTGGGCAGCAGACGCGCGCGCTGCTGCTCATCCCAGCCAATCAGCACCGCGGTCTGATTGTTTTTCAGCAGCAGAATGGCGGGCAGTGACATCGCAGTAATGTTTTCCAGCGGACGCTGCACCACCCGCGCCTTGAGCCCTGCCCGTCCGGCAGCGCGCGGAAAGGTTTCAATCGTCAGGGTATGGGCTTCCAGCGGCAAGCCGGTAGTCAGGACGTTGCGGCTGGTGGCAATGTTATGCAATTTACAGACGATCATCAGCGCATCCAGGAGCGGATCGTCATGGCTTTGCCGCGGATCCTGCCTGCCCTGTGCCTGCGGGGTGGTCTCAATGCGCTCGGAGGAGTCAATATCAGGCGTCATTCTCTGCCTCAGTGTTCTGCAGACCGATGCCGCAGATAAAAAAGAGAGGGTTGTCCCGGTGTCAGCCGGCATAACCCCCGTCAGCCTTCAAAGGCCCTATTTTAACTCAGGCAGCTCTGCCTGGGTACGTTGCGCCTGATCGAGCGGCTGCGCTGCCGACGGCGCCTGAATGTTCAGGTTCCTGAGCAGCTCACCGGTACGGGCGTTGATGCGATAGGTGGTAAACATGTCGACAAACTGCAGCTCAACGTAGCGGCGCTGGGCGCTGAACACTTCGTTTTCGCTGTCGAGCATATCGAGCAGGGTGCGGTCGCCCAGGCTGAACTGCTCCTGATAGGCGCTACGCACCTGTACGCTGCGATCGGCATACTCTTTGGCGATCGGCACCTGCTGGTGGGCGTTTCTCAGGGCGTTCCAGGCCAGACGCAGATCTTCGTTCAGCTGACGCTGGGCATTCTTTTTCACATCCTCCGCCTCTTTCATTTTGTAGGCGTAAGAGGTGAGCGTGGCCTGATCGCTGCCGCCGTTATAGAGGTTGTAGCGCATGCGCAGCATCGCCTGCCACTCCTGGCTGTGCCCGCGGGTGCCATCGATGTTGTTATCCATGGTACGTCCAACTTCAACGTTCACATCCGGGTAGAAGCGCGATTTTGCCGCCTCATACTGCTGGCGGGTCGCTTCCACATCGGCATCGGCCTGTTTCAGCAGCGGGTTGTTTTCCAGCATCACCGAACGCGCAGCATCCAGCGAGGCGGGAACCGCGATTTTAGCGGGCATCACCAGAGTATCAGGCTCTTTGCCAGTGACGCTCTGGTAGTTAGCGCGGGAGTCTTCGAGGTTAGTTTGCTCGGTCAGCAGATTGTTGCGCGCCTGTGCCAGACGGGCCTGAGCCTGCTCAAAGTCTGCCTGACGACCCACGCCCTGCTCGGTACGCAGGCGGATCTGATCGAATACCCGCTCGTGATTCTTGAGGTTATCTTCTGCCAGCGCCACCATCTTCTGGCGCATCAGCACATCGAGATAGCTCTGGATCGCCTGCAGGGCGGTGGATTCGCTGGTATTCAGCACCGTCCAGGCCCGGGAGTTGACCGTCGCTTTCTGGCGGCCCACTTCGCTGGTGGTCGCAAAACCATTGAAGACGTTCTGGCGCAGGTTGATAGCGGACTCGCTGCGGTGCAAATCACGCAGATGATCGCCTCCTGCACGGGTGCTGGCGTTATCGGTTTGCTCCCAACCGGTACCAGCAGTGAGATCCAGGGTCGGCAGATAGCCACCTTTGGCGGCGCGAAGATCCTGATCGGCGGAATATCGGCTGTTTACCGACGCGTTAACTTCCGGGTGCCACAGCAGGCTGTCTTTTACGGCCTGCTCCAGGGTAGTGGCCTGGCTCTGCGTGGCGCTCAACACCAGCGCCGCACCCATCATAATCTGACTATAGTGTTTCATCTTGTTGTTTTTCCTTCACATCCCTTGAGTGTGGATCATTATCCACCTGAGAAAATCCCATCAGACCGAGGGATAAAATGCATCCTGCGGGTTTATGATCGGACGGGATCCTTCGTCTGACCTGAATTCAAATCATCGTTGTTGCCGCGCAGAGCCCAACCGCACTCTGCGCGGCAGCCGATCAGGCGTGATCTTCCGGTTTGGCGATCAAGTTATCCAGCATCGCTTCGTTTCCGGCATCGTAACCTTCCGTTCCGGCTATCTCGCCACCTTCAGCGGGAACATGTTCGATCTCCGCTGGGCCATCCGCCGCATCGCTCTGCGGCCCGGCCTGAATCAGGGTGCTGAGATCGTTATGCTCTTCGTCATGAATGAGATCGCTAAAGTTCAGCTGCTCGTCCTGATCCGGACCGGCGCTCTGCAGCGTAGTGAGGGTTTCACTCTGCGCATCGTTCAGCAGCGCATCACCGGCATGATCGGCCGTTGGCGCTGCGGTGGTGTTGAGCATCAGATTATCGTCATCAATTAACGAGGCAGCGTGATCGTCAGCATCCAGGCTGCCGGTATGCGACAGCTTATCGCTCGCCTCGCCGTCATGATCGGTATGGCTCTCCTCAACGCTGTGGCTGGCCATCAGAGGGTGATCGTCGTCAACAGCGTCATCAGCATGCTCTTCCCCACCGTGGCTTTCGCTGACGACGGTGCCGCCCTCTTTACCGTCAATGGTAAAGTCACTTTGGTGCTGATTGTCGGCGGTAGAGCCTACTTCCAGCGTGATGTCACCGAAATCGCTCTCACCGTTCGGGAGTTCAACAGTGACCTGGCCGGTAAAGTGCGAGGTGTCGTTATCGAAGGTCAGGTGGTAGACCTTGTTGTCCGCGTCGTAACTGACGCTGGTGTAGTTACCCGTAAAGGTCGCATTCTCAGGAATGCCCCCCAGCGTGAGGCTGGTCAGATGGTCGCTGCTGTCTGAGCTTTCCAGATTCACGTCGAGGTTCAGGGTGGCCGTGGTGGTGACGGTGGTACTACCGCCGTGCGTTCCGGAAGGCCCGTCGCCGAAAACAACGCCCTCGATGCCGTTGGCACTCTGGAACGGCGACTTCCCGGTATCGTTATCGACCACATGCAGGTTGTCTATGTCGTTGTTTTTGCCGTTCTGCGGATGATCGACACCGGTGACGGTGTAGTCAGCTTCATTACCCTGAACAAAGATATAGTCCTTACCTACGCTGCTCTGCGGTAAGCCCTGGTTGCCAGTAATGCCGTTGAGCGGTCGGAATTCATAGTGATCCTGCGACCAGTCGCCCTGCTGGTAGTAGCCACCAGTATGATCACCCACCACAAAGATATCGGTATGGGTCTTATCGCCATTGTTGGCGTTGGCGTTACCCTGGCTGGTGTAGTAGTGGATCTGATCCGGGCTGTCGGCCTTCGGCACAAAGTCGCCCTGAATCTTGCCGTCCGGGCTATCCGGGGTCAGCCAGACATGCACGTTACTGCCGATCGCCACGATGACACCGTTCTGGATATCGTACCCGTTCGGATCGCCGCTGCCGCCGTTGATGTGGATGATTTTGTCATCTGACGTCTCGGTCGTCTTATCGCCAGGGGTAACGGTAACGGTCAGTTTGACGTCGGCGTCTGCATCGGCATCTGCATCGGCATCTGCATCTGCGTCGGCATCCGCGTCAGCATCGGCATCCGCATCCGCATCGGCGTCCGCGTCGGCATCAGCATCCGCATCTGCATCAGAATCCGCATCGGCATCCGCGTCAGCATCTGCGTCTGCGTCTGCGTCTGCGTCTGCGTCTGCATCAGAATCGGCATCCGCGTCAGCGTCCGCATCGGCATCAGCATCGGAATCTGCATCCGCATCGGTATCTGCGTCAGCGTCCGCATCTGAATCCGCATCGGCGTCAGAATCTGCATCGGCGTCGGCGTCCGCATCAGCATCAGCATCAGCATCAGAATCTGAGTCTGCATCTGCATCTGCATCTGCATCAGCGTCAGAATCTGCATCTGCATCCGCATCAGCATCGGCATCCGCGTCTGCATCGGAATCCGCATCGGCATCGGCATCGGCATCCGCGTCAGCGTCCGCATCGGCATCTGCATCTGCATCCGCGTCGGCATCCGCATCGGCATCAGCGTCTGAATCAGCATCCGCGTCGGCATCCGCATCCGCGTCGGAATCGGCATCAGCATCCGCGTCGGAATCGGCATCAGCATCCGCGTCGGAATCGGCATCAGCATCCGCATCAGCGTCCGCATCTGCATCTGAGTCAGAATCGGAGTCCGCATCCGCGTCGGCGTCCGCATCCGCGTCGGCATCGGCGTCGGCGTCGGCGTCGGCATCAGCGTCTGAATCGGCATCCGCGTCGGAATCGGCATCCGCATCAGCGTCCGCATCAGAATCGGAATCCGCATCGGCGTCCGCATCCGCATCAGCATCAGAATCGGCATCCGCGTCGGCATCGGCATCGGCATCAGCGTCTGAATCGGCATCCGCATCAGAATCGGCATCGGCGTCAGCGTCTGCATCAGCATCGGCATCGGCATCGGCATCAGCATCCGCATCAGCATCAGCATCAGAATCTGAGTCTGCATCCGCATCCGCGTCAGAATCGGCATCGGCGTCAGCGTCTGCATCGGCATCAGCGTCGGCATCCGTATCTGAGTCAGAATCGGAGTCAGCATCCGCATCCGCGTCGGCATCGGCGTCGGCGTCTGCATCGGAATCCGCATCGGCGTCAGAATCGGCATCGGCATCGGCATCGGCATCAGAATCGGCATCGGCATCGGCATCGGCATCAGCATCAGCATCAGCATCAGCATCAGCATCAGCATCAGCATCAGCGTCGGAGTCCGCATCCGCATCCGCATCCGCATCCGCGTCGGAATCGGCATCAGCATCAGAATCGGCGTCTGCATCAGCATCGGCGTCGGCATCGGCATCCGCATCAGAATCGGCATCAGCATCCGCGTCGGCGTCTGCATCTGAGTCAGAATCGGAGTCCGCATCCGCGTCGGCATCGGCATCTGCATCGGCATCCGCATCTGCATCTGCATCGGCATCCGCGTCGGCATCAGAATCTGCATCTGCGTCAGAATCTGCATCGGCATCCGCGTCGGCGTCGGCATCTGCATCCGCATCCGCATCTGCATCTGAGTCAGAATCGGAGTCCGCATCCGCGTCGGCATCGGCGTCTGCATCGGAATCCGCATCAGCATCTGCATCAGCGTCTGCATCGGCATCAGAATCTGAGTCTGCATCCGCATCTGAGTCAGAATCGGCATCCGCGTCAGCGTCGGCATCGGCATCGGCATCGGCATCGGCATCGGCATCTGCGTCTGCGTCTGCGTCTGCGTCGGAATCTGCATCGGCATCAGCATCAGCATCGGCGTCCGCATCAGAATCTGCATCTGCGTCAGAATCCGCATCGGCATCGGCATCGGCATCGGCGTCAGCGTCTGCATCAGAATCGGAATCCGCATCCGCGTCGGCATCGGCGTCTGCATCGGAATCCGCATCGGCATCTGCATCGGCATCTGCATCGGAATCCGCATCGGCATCCGCATCGGCATCCGCATCGGCGTCAGAATCGGCATCGGCATCGGCATCGGCATCCGCATCAGAATCGGCATCCGCATCAGCATCCGCGTCGGCGTCTGCATCTGAGTCAGAATCGGAGTCCGCATCCGCGTCGGCATCGGCATCGGCATCGGCATCGGCATCGGCATCAGAATCGGAGTCTGCATCGGCATCAGCATCTGCGTCGGCATCGGCGTCGGCATCAGAATCGGCATCCGCATCAGAATCGGCATCCGCATCAGCATCAGCATCCGCGTCGGCGTCTGCATCTGAGTCAGAATCGGAGTCCGCATCCGCGTCGGCATCGGCATCGGCATCAGAATCGGCGTCCGCATCCGCGTCGGCATCTGCATCTGAGTCAGAATCGGCATCGGCATCAGCATCCGCGTCGGCATCGGCGTCTGCATCGGAATCCGCATCAGCATCTGCATCTGAGTCAGAATCGGAGTCCGCGTCGGCATCGGCGTCTGCATCGGAATCCGCATCGGCATCCGCATCAGCATCTGCATCAGCGTCTGCATCGGCATCGGCATCGGCATCAGAATCTGAGTCTGCATCCGCATCTGAGTCAGAATCGGCATCCGCGTCGGCATCGGCATCGGCATCTGCGTCTGCGTCGGAATCTGCATCAGCATCGGCGTCCGCATCAGAATCTGCATCTGCGTCAGAATCCGCATCGGCATCGGCATCGGCATCGGCGTCAGCGTCTGCATCAGAATCGGAATCCGCATCCGCGTCGGCATCGGCGTCGGCGTCTGCATCGGAATCCGCATCTGCATCGGCATCCGCATCGGCATCGGCATCGGCATCCGCATCGGCGTCGGCGTCGGCGTCGGAATCTGCATCCGCATCTGAGTCAGAATCGGAGTCCGCATCCGCGTCGGAATCCGCATCTGCATCCGCGTCAGCGTCGGCATCGGCATCGGCATCGGCATCGGCGTCAGAATCTGAATCGGAATCAGCGTCCGCATCAGCATCAGAATCGGCGTCCGCATCCGCATCCGCATCCGCATCTGCATCCGAATCATCACTATCGAGCAGCGTTAATTCTTCCGGGGGCTCATCATCGGGGAAATCAAGGCCGGTCGTCGGGTAGCCTGCATCAGGGTCAACAATCTCAGCGGTTAAATCGAGCACGACGTGGGTATGCGACCCGCCGCCGCTGCCGCCTGGTTCACCGCCAGAATTAACGGGCTGAGGACCTGCGGCTGGCGCCTCCAGGGTCTGCGTCGGGTCCTGCCCGTCGGCAATGGCCTGCTGAATAGCAGCCACGTCCTGCTGCTCGGACGCCGTGGCGTCAGTGGTCACGTGCCCTGTGCTGTCCCAGTGGCTGTCACGGCCCAGATCTACCTGTTTGCCGTCCGCCAGCGATAAGGTAATCGCGCCAGTCGCGCCCGTCTGAATTTGTTCCCCGTCGAGGATCCTGTCGCCTTCCGTCAGCAACCTTGTGCTGCCGTCAGGACTGACTGCGAATACCTGCCCTATTACTGCTTTGACGATCCCGGATACGCCGCTCATATATTGTTTCCCTCAATCCTTTACATGCCCAATTCATCCATTACTCAGGCTTAGAATGCTAAAAAAGAATTAAATCTGTATTAGTAATTTGCTGTGCAACGCTGACAAGGATACGCCTCTCAATAAGAAATTTATTGATGCAGGTCCGTGTCAGCCCCCTATATTAATTGATGACATGAATAAATAGGAATCTAAAAAGGTATGCACTATCAAAACAGGGAGCCAGGCTAATGGCTCCCTATTAATCCGTCAGGTAATGAAGGCAGCTTAAATAAGCCCCTCGTCATCATCCGCGATTAATCCTTCCAGACCACTCAGCGAGCGGCGCGCCTGCGCGCGGCTGGTGAGCTTCGCCTGCGCGGCCGGTGGCAGGTCGGTAATGGTGATGACGCCTTTGCTCATCAGCACCTCGATCAAATCCTCCAGCACACGCACCATCTCCAGGTCGCTCTGCCGCAGTTGATACAGCGTGGCTTCACGGATTTCTCGCTGGCGCATCCACTCGTCAATCTCGGGGGTGCAGAGATCATGCTGTTCCGTCATGGTGGTAAAAGGCGTCAGCTCCACCCGTATAATTCGTCTTTCCGTATCGCGTTCTACGTAATACATTTTCAGCCTCCATTCACTCTGTGAGGTTAATTTCTACCCAGTGTACTGGCGTCAGCGAAATAGCGCCCCATCGCACCCTGCAGGCCAATGTTTTCCAGAATCGCCAGTTCCCCAGCTGTTTCCACTCGTTCGGCAATAAGGGGAAGATTAATCTGGCGGGTTGCCCAGTAAATGGCCTCAATAAACAGTTTCTTATCATCTTCGCTGTCTATATTACGAATATAACTGCCATCGACTTTAATCCAGGCCAGACCCCACTGCGGTAAATTGCCAATAAGATGGAAGCGACCACCAAAATGCTGGATCCCCAGACGGCAACCCAACGCCTTCAGGCGACTGACCAGCACGTTGACGCGTTCGACGTCGGGAAGTTCGTTCTCATCCAGCTCCAGGGTCAGCAAGGCTGCCAGCTGCGGCGCGCCTTTCAGCGGTTGCAGGAGAGCATTCAGACTCTGGTCGTCAGCCACGCTGGCACCGCTGATACTCAGCGCCAGCGGGCGCGGCGATTTAGCCAGCTCCTGCAGGGTCTGCTGGAGCATCACGATATCCATGCGGCGACTGAGATCGAGACGGTGGATCCACGGCATAAAGCGTCCCGCCGGCACCAGCTCACCCTCCCGGGTTTTAATGCGGGCGAGGATCTTATGGTGCAGCACCACATGCGGGTTATTACACGCATACACCGGCTGCGAAAAGAGCTCGAAGGCACCATTGCTCAGCACCGCGTCCAGCCGGGTGTACCAGCTGTGATGATCCTCTTCGCGCTCACCGGCCGGGGCAGTATCGGGGCTGGCAAAGAAGCGCATCTCGGTTTCCGCTCTCGCCAGGGCCTGATCCGCCTGCGCCAGCACCGCCTGCGGGGTATCGCCGACGTTAAAAGGCACCAGCGCGAAGTGGGCCACCGGCGAAAGGTCACTCATGCCGGTTTCAGACAGCGCCTTCAGCTGGGTGGTGAGGGTGTTGCTCAGGTTATCCAGATCCTGTCCCAGCATCAGCGGGGCGATAATAGCGAACTCCCCGCCACGCACGCGGGCGACAAAGCCTTCGTTGTGAAAATAGTTGCGCTGCAGACCGGTAAGAATATCCGCCACCGCCACCAGCAATTGATCGGATTTCGCCCCGCCCAGACGCTGGTTGAGACCCATCAGATCCTGGACCCGCAGCAGCATGATGTGTCCGGCAGGGTTCTCTTCATCGCTCAGGCGCGACTGCAGCTGCATATCAAACGCCCGACGGTTGCTCAGCCCGGTCAGACTGTCGTGATAGGCCTCCTGACGCAGGGATTCGGTGCGCCGGGCCTGATCGCTGAATAACACCTTAAGCTGGGTCACCATCATGTTGGTGGCCTCAACCACCCGCCGCAGCTCCGGGGTCTTCGGTAAGGCCGATACATTGAGAAACTCACGGCGGGTGATCGCCATCGCCTGGTCGACGATATAGTTAAGCGGGCGCAGCATACGCCGTAACAGCAGGGTGGCGGCGAGCAGGAACAGCAGGCTACAGCCGGTCAACCACAAAAAGCTGGCGACAATGCTGTTCCACAGGCGGGCCAGGGCGAACATCGGATGGCTGACCACCTCGACCCGGGCGGCCTGTGTCCAGCCGCGCATCACAATGGCGTCGCCTTCACCGGGGCTGAGGTGCACCAGCCGCACGAACCACTGCGGAACGCGGGTATTCTGGGGTACATCGCTGCGCTCGATGATCGGTTTATTGGTCTTAATGTCGATCACGCGAATGCGATAGAAATAACCGCTGTCGAAGATGGAGTTGACCATTAGCTCGGTCATGGTCGGGTCATCGATATGGGTGGTCAGCGACAGCCCCAGCGCCGTCGCCGCATCCTGCGCGTGGGCGCTGAGCTGATTGCGGTACTGCTCGCGGGAACTCTCAAGGGTTACCACGAAGTTGCCGCAGAAAATGACAAACGTAAATAAACAGATGCCGATCAGTAGCTGTTTATAAAGAGACATGGCCCTATCCTATTCATTAATTTCAAATCCTTCTGCACGCATGCGGGTGAGAAGATCCTGCCAGCGGGAGAGCCGTTTGCTGTCGCCCACGCGTTTGTTGCCGCCGGACTGCGGCAGCCAGAGCCCTTCGCCGTTAAACGCGTAGACCGGAAGCAGGTCCGTACGCTGGGTGGCCGGCAGGATGGCGGTTTTCAGATTATCCAGAACCAGCGGGATCGCTGTGGGGGTGGAATACCATGTCACCACCATGTGCGCCTGATTCAGTTCGAGTGCTTTTACATAGGTAATACGTAACTGGTTCGCGGGCACGCCCATTTCACGCAGGGTGAAATATTTCGCCAGCGCAAAGTCCTCGCAGTCCCCTGCCCCTTTACGCAGAAATTCAATCGGCGTTGCCCAGTAATCCTGCTGCTTCCAGACGACGATATCATCCCGAAAAGCCATTCTGGCGTTAAAAAACTGATTAACCTGCTTTAACTTGTCCTGGATCGTGCCCTGCGACGGGGTGTTAAGCAAGGCCGCCCACTCAGCGATCCGCTGTCGGGCGGCGGGGGTGGCCGGGCCATACAGCCGCTCGGTGCGGGTGCTGATGGCGCTGAAATCCCACCCGGCACCGAGCCCTGGCGAGATAACCAGCAATGCCACCAGCCAGAGCGACAACCAACGTCGACAACGCACTGATATGAGGGAGCGAAGAGGTCGCATAGAGGCGGCTTACTGCTCGTCTGACCGGGCGCGCCAGCGTTGGCGATACGCGACATAGCCAGAGAGGTAGTGCTCGACGTCGTCGATCCGCACCCGATAGCTGTGGTGACGAATAAAAAAGCTGCCGACGATCCGCGGCGGATTTTTAAAGAACATCGCCAGTTCCGGCCAGAAAAAGCCATTCGCCAGATAGCGGGCGCGGGTCTCCAGCGCCTGATTGAACACGTTCATATCGAAGCCGGCCAGCAGGTGCTTATGCGGCGAGGTCTCAAGCCGGGCGATCATCTTTGATGCCGCCATCATCAGCTCCAGCAGCGTGGGATAGGTGGTAACCCGGTTCTGGACAAAGTCGAGGTGGTCGCGCACGTTATCCAGCCCAAACTGATAGTAACGCTCCAGCGGCCGGTAGAGCGTCAGCTCGTTGACGCAGTAGCTGAGCCAGTGATCGTGGGCCTGCCAGTGCTTCTGTTCGATAAAGTGATCCATCGCTCGCTCGACCATCTCCAGCCAGCGCGGGGCCTTCGTCAGGCCGTAAAGGCGCATCAGCGCGAAGGCTGCTTCGCCGTCGTAATAGATAATGCGGTGCGCCGCCTTGAGAGAGAGACCCCCGGCATTCAGCACATGCACAAACCCGCCGGTCTGCGGATCCTGCATAAAGCCGATCCCGTTCGCCAGCCGCGCCATCTGCGCCAGGTAGCGGTTATCCCCGGTCAGCTTGCTGTATTTCGCCATCGCCAGGATGCACACCGCGTTGCCGCCAAGCTTGATCTCATCCCCGGTATCCACCAGGAAATCGGCCTCGCTGCCATCCGGCAGGGTATAGGTGCGAATGAAGCTGGTGCAGAGGTCGTTTAGCGCCCGCTCGATGGCCGCGAACTGCTCTGGCTCGCGCGTGACTTCCCAGCCTTCAAGCAGGGCATAGGTTGAGCTGGCGTGACGCAGGGCGTTATAGGTCGGAATGGCACGATCGAAGCAGGGAAACCAGCCGTAGTGGTAGCGCCCGGTAGCAGTGATCTGGCGCGCCAGATAGTCGGTGGCCGAGGCGATCATCGGCTCCAGGGCCGTCGCCTGCCAGTCGGAGAGCTGGCGATAGCCGCTGTTACGCCCGGTCGATTCGATGGGCAGCAACTGCTCGCCGTCGCAAAACAGCGCCCGGGTGGTGAAGCGCCAGAGCGTCTGGTCAGGCTGTTCGGGCCAGTTCAGCACCGCCCCGAAGCGGCGGCGGGAGAAATGGGCCAGGTTGTTGGCATTCGGCGTGGCGACGCCGTGGTCACCGTGGTAGAGCAGCGCGTTAGCGGCAATCTCCTGCTCCAGCATGGCGTAGCGAAACGCCGGATCGAGGCTCAGGCCATAGCGAAAATAGTTACGCTTGGTTTTGCCGAGTCGGGCTTCCAGCGAGTCCCAGCGCAATGCCTCCACCTTATCGACAAGGTCAACCCGCAGCCAACAGACGTCAGTGCCGCTCTGCTGTTGCCACGCCTGTAGCGCCTGCGCCCCCTGCTGCCAGGCCTGTTCAAAGGTGTCGCCGCAACCCTGCACAATGTGGGCACGGCGTTGACTGTCGGAGGCACTAAAAAAGATCGCCCAGGTGGGGCAAATCGACGGTTTAGGCGCAACGTCCAGCAATTCCATCGCCGGGCGGGTTTGCGCAAGTAAGTCGCTGAGCGGCATGTTAACTCCTGAAAACGCCAGAGGCACCCTGTCAGAAAAATCTTAACCGATGATACCATTATGTATGACAAGTTGTGTATTCTGTATGTCTGTTGTTTCCCCGGGGCGGTGTTGTGAGTCGATGGTGTGTGTCAGGATTTCTGCTGCTGATAAGCGTTTTCGCTTACGCTGAGACGCCCCTGCTGTGGAACCAACCGCCCAGCCGACAATACTGTCCAACCAGCAACGACGCCGCCTGGGTGCAGTACCCGAGCGGCGAAGCCTGCATGCGCTATTTCAGCGCGGGCACGCTGCGTGACGCCCCCCTGGCACTGGTGGTACTGAAAGGCGACCGGGTCGCGCAGATTAAACGATCCCCGGACGCTATTCCCGGCAATACCGCCAACGCTCAGCGCCGTCAGGCCCGGGCCATGCTGCGCCAGACCGGATTGCCGACGATTATTATCGCTCGTCCCGGCACCTACGGCTCCAGCGGCAACCACTACCGCCGCCGCCAGGCGGAAGAGTTTCAGGCGATCGCGGCAACCCTCGACGCCATCAAAGCCCGATACGGTATTCAGCGTTTTATCCTCAGCGGACACAGCGGCGGAGCCACTGCCGCCTCGGCGCTGCTGGCTACCGGTCGGCGGGATATCGACTGCGCGGTGCTGACCTCCGGTGCCTGGGGGCTGCTGGAGCGGGCGCAGCGTATGCGCCAGCAGCGCAATGCGCCCCCCGCCCCCGCGCTGGACGGCACGGGATTGCCTCATCCCTGGGACCCGCTCGATCATATTAGCGGGATCGCCGCCGATCCCCTGCGGCTGATCCTGGTGATCGGCAACCCGCAGGATCGCAACACCCCGTTCGATCTGCAGGCGCGCTTTGCCGCTGCGCTGCGCGAGCATGGCCACCGGGTAATGCTGCTCGAACGTCCCGCCGCTCCGCCGGAGTCCCACGATCTGCTGGGTAATGCCGCGATCAACGCCATTAAGCTTTGTCCGCAGCGCGGGCATACCCCAAAACTGTAAGGACAGAACCATGAGCCAGACATCACTCCGCCCACGCCACGCTGACGCACCGGGATGGACGGCCGCCGACCTCGAAAAACTGTCCGGCGGCATCTGGCATAATCGTCCGGATGCGGACTGGCGTGCCGACGACATTGCCCTTTTTCACGACAAGGCGCACGCCACCCGCCCCTGCCTGTTTATTGCCATGGATACCGACACTTGGCTCAAGGGCTCCGGCAATACCGGGATTTACGCGGGCTGGAACGATACCCATCTGTCGCTTTCGCGCCACGCCTCCCGCTACTGTGGGGCGATCGTCCAGCGACGCCTTGAGGATCTGCCTCCCGACTTTCCCCAACTGGTGGTGGGCAACAGCTATCAGGCGCTGCAGAGGCTGGCGGAAGAGGCCCGGCGACGGCTGGACGGCAAAGTGGTGGCGATCACCGGTACGGTTGGGAAAACCACGACCAAAGCGATGCTGGACAGCATTCTTGCACCCCGCATGTCGGTGGTGGCGAGCCGCGGCAACCACAACACCCGTACAGGGGCATTGGTCACGCTGGCCCGTACCGCCTGCAACCCGCAGTCAGTGGTAATGGAGGTGGCAATCTCGGCCCTGTGGATGCGCAACGGCGGGATCGGCCTACGTATCAAGCCGCATATCGTCATCGTGACCGAAGTCGGCATCACCCAGGTGGGGAAAAACGTCACCTCTCTCGAGGATGTGGCGCGCTTTAAAGCCCGCATCAGCCAGGGTCTGATTCCGGGCGGCTACGCCATTCTCAACCGCGACATGGCCATGTATGACCGCGTGGCAGAGAGCGTCCTCCGGGACGGCGCCCGCATCATCAGCTACGGTTTCGACGCCGCCGCCGACGTGCGCATCACGGCGTTTACTCCGGACGTGCACGGGAGCCAGATTACCCTTCTCTTCCGCAACCAGACCCTGCGTTACCGGCTGGCGGTGCCCGATAAGGGTGGCGCGCTTAACTCGGTGGCGGCGCTGATTGCCGCCGAGCTGCTGGGCGTCGGCGTGGCGCAGAGTATCACCAGCCTGGAGGCCTGGCGCGGCGACGGCCAACATATGGGCATTACCGCGCTGCCGCTGCCGGACGGTGGTGCCGTTACCCTGATTGACGACAGCTACAACGCCGAATACCTGTCGATGCTCAACGCCTTTGAGGTGGCGGCGCAGCGTGCCCGCGACGGCGGTGGCCGGGTCATTGCCCTGCTGGGGCGGATCGTCAACCTCGGCGAGCAGTCCGGGGCGATCCACCGCGCGCTGGCAGAGCCCCTGCTGGCGGCGGACTGCCAGCAGGCATTTTTGCACGGCGAGGAGATGGCGACCCTGCACGATGCCCTGCCGGACGGCGTTCGCGGCGGTCATTTCCTTACCGCAGAGGCGCTGGTGGAGGCCGTAGCCCCGACGTTGCGCGACGGCGATATCGTGCTGGTCAAAGGCAGCGCGCGCAATTCCGACTTTAAGCGGGTCGCCGGCCTGCTGAAAGCCCGATTCGCCGCCCCGCCTGCGCTCGGGAAAGGGCAAACCGCGCGCCTGCTGATCAATCTCTCCACCGGCGAACAGCGGGTATCTCAGCTGAGCGGCAGCGTCTTTGCGCCGACGTATCTCAGCCAGCTGCTACTGACCTGCTGCATGGCGGATCGTCTGCTGGCAAAAAAAATCACTCTCGATACCCCGGTAAAGGTGCGCAACATTGCCGCCGCCATCCTGGAGGGCAACCCGACGCTCGGCCTGCCCCGGGGTAGCACGGCAACGGTAAAATCGCTGGTGCAGGGGATGCTGATCCATACCGCCTGCGATGCCGCTATTCACCTCGCGGAGTTGCTGGCGGGCAGCAGCGCAGAGGCGCTGAAACAGCTCCGGGCGCTGAGCGCCACACTGGGCATGCACCACACCCATCTCAATAACGTCTCCGGCCGCCCGCACCCGGGACAGCGCACCACGCTGGGCGATATTGCCCGGCTGATGCGCCATTTCCATCTGCGCTACCCGCACCTGTTGCCGTGGCTGGGGGAGTATGAGGCGGCGATCGGCGAGCGGGTGTACCGTAAAACCGGCAACCTGCACAGTGACGGCAGCGCCTGGGGGCAGTTCGGTGCCGGGCGCTGGGGCGTCGCGCTGCAGTGGGTAGCGGGTGAGCTGTGGCTGGCCTGCGCCGCCGGAGCAAATGACGCCTTCCATCTCGACTATCTGCTGGATGAACTGCTGGCCCGGGCCGAAGGCCGACCGCCCGCACCGGCGTCAGTCGTCCGGCAGATCGAAAAGCCAGCCGCCACCCTCACCCTGCTGGGGGACACCTATTTTGGCGAGTGGTACACCCGCCGGCGCCAGGCGCGCGGGATGGATGACGCCCTCCAGCGCCACGGGTATGACCACAGTTTTGCGGCGATCGCCCCGCTGCTGCGCGGCAGCGACTTTACCCTCGCCAACTTCGAAGCGGCCCTGACAACCGACCTGAGCGCCAGTCTGGAGGGCCGCAAACCCTTCTGTCTGATCGGAGATCCGACCGCCTCGGTTGCCGCCCTGCGCAAACAGGGCATCGACGCGGTAGCGCTGGGTAACAATCACGCCATGGATGCCGGGTTGCCGGGTCTGCACAGCACCCTGGCGGCGTTTCGCGAGGGCGGGATCGCCTGCATCGGGGCCGGACTCAATGCTCAGCAGGCGCATGCCCCGCTGGTGCTGACGGTGGGTGGCAGGCAGTACAAGATTTTCAGCGCCTACTGGTATCGCCGCTATATGGAGCAGGAGTGCGCCTTCTACGCCCGGCCGCGCCGCGCGGGCGTCGCCTGCCTGAGCGGCGGGCTCATCGAACAGCTGCGACAGGAGAAAGCCAGCGCCCGTCCGGCCACCACCATCGTGCTCGCCCACTGGGGGCTGGACTACCGCTGGACCACCGCCGGACAGCGGGCACAGGCGAAGCGCCTGAGCGAGGCCGGGGCCGATCTCATCATTGGTTCCGGGCCGCATATGGCGGGCGATGCCGCCCGGCTGGACGAGAGCCTGGTGGTCTACAGCATTGGCAACGCCGTGTTTAACAGCAACGGCGAATACCGGGAGCGTGGCATGCCCGCATACGGGTTTATCGTCCGCCTGCTGCTCGGTCATTCGATACCGCAGATCCAACTCCTGCCAATTTTTACCGACAACAAACGGACCTTCTGGCAGCCGCGCCCGGTTAACGAGGCTGAGTTTGCCGATCTGATCGCCCAGCTGAAATTGCAGGGAATGGCAATTGGCGAGCACTGCGCGGCCTGGCGTGCCGTCAACGTGGACGGCGAATATATGCTGACCATGACCCTGGACAGCCGCTTCGGTCTCATGACTTCAGATGAGGGGCCCGCCATGAATACTAAAAAATTATGAGGCGTGAATGTTGAGGGCGAATACATACTGACCATAACGCCGCTGTGATACAGGGTCAGGACACATTGATGAGCGTGCCACTGCAAAACATACCCCGCTGCGGGCTTATGCTGTTCATGCTACTCCTGGGGGTCAGCGGATGCTCTTCCGGGGACAATACCGCCAGCCGGGGACGACCGGTGCAAAAATACTACCGCCCCGCGTACATTCCGCCCCCGGCGATGCCCGTGCAGCGCGCGCCGGAACCCTGGAGCGTAGCGCCAGAGGAGGCGCCGCCGGTGAAAGCGAAAAAACGCCCGCCGAACAAAGCCGCAGAACAACGTCAGCCCAGAGCGATGCCGGTGCTGGATAATTCGTTGCCCGAGCAGATCTGGCAACCGGCGATAAGCCGTCAGACGAGTCTGGAGCTGAAATCATGACCGAACGCGCCATCGGTGAACTGAGCAGCCAGCCTGATATCAGGCGCCCGACCCTGCCTCTCTGGCAAAACGGTCTGGTGATTATCATCACCCTCACCTACCTCATCTGCGAGCTGGCATTTAACTCGCGCCTGCTCGATCTGGTGGGAAGTCTCTCCACCCCCGAGGACATCCACAGTATGGAACGCTATGGCCGGGCGTTAACCGCTATTGCTGCGGCCCTGCTGGTGCTTCAACTGGTGCTGGCAGGCAACGTCCGACTGAAAAAACGCGGCATCGATTTTCCCCCGCTGTACGTGGCAAGCATGGTGTTTTCGCTCTGCCTGCTCACCGGCGTGGTGACCTGGCAGACGGTGGAACGCGTGATTGAACAGCAGGTCGCGCAAAGTACCGGCGAATTTCGTCAGAAATCGCTGCTGGCACAGCTCTACCAGCAATCCTTGATTGACGGGCACCAGACGCTGGAGGGGATCCCGCTGGATGAAGACGGCGGGCAGCGGCAGACCTGGACCAGCCCCTCGGGGAAAGCATTTCTGGCGATGCTGCCGCTGCTGATGAGCTCGGTCAGCCGCTATCACCCGCTGCTGGAAAGCGAGACGGCGCAGAACCTGCGCGACAGCATCAGCGTCCAGGAGGGAGGGATCCTCGGCTATTACAAAGCCTGGCTGGCGGCGCGTGCGGACATTTATAAGGACTATCTCGACTATTCCAGCGTGACGCAGAAAAACGTGCGTTATCACGAGGCGATGATCCCTGCCCGACTCGACTGGGAGGCGTTTTTCATGCTGGACGTGGTGCAGAGCAGGCTGCGTGAAACGCTGGCGCTTCCCCCTCAAAGCCGGGTTCGCTCTGAATACCCCAAAGATGACGCCCTTAAGCAGTTTGCCCTTGAGCTGCAGGCACCCCATCTTGATTACGCCGTGCAACAGCAGCTCCCCCATCTGCAGGCCGCGCTGGCCAGCTATGGCCCAGGCGGTGCGAATGAAAAAGCGGGAGAGGATGCGGCGCGGGCGGTGATTGTTCCGCCGATTGCGCTGATGTTCTCACTGCTCGGCGCGCTTACCCATCTGGCAAAACTGCTCTATCTGCTGCTGCTCCCCCTGAGTGCGGCCCTGCTGTATATCACCTCGTGGCGTCCGGTTCGCCTGCTCAACCGCCATGCGCTACTCTTTCCGGTGCTGTTGATTTGCCTGCTGCTGGGGATGTTCAGCGTGATGAATAACAGCATCACGGCCTCTCCGGCCTATCATGCCTTGCGTCATGGGTTACAGGGTGCGGACGTGGCGATTACCGGGGCGTCCTCGTCACTGAGCGGCGGCGCGCTGCTGCGGGTCATTCATGCGGTCAGCATCGGGCAAAGTTACAGCTATCCGTTAAACCACGCCCTACGCCAGAATCTGTTGATGGACTTTGATTTTGGCTACGAAACGCGTGATAAGTAAGGTCTTTTCCAGGACAATAAACAGGCCTGTTTTTTGCTGGTTTTTCAAGCGTGAAGTTGTGATAGCCGTTAAGATATATTCAGTGCTACATTACGCCGCCACGCGGCGACACGCATTATCAGACCAGTTGACCTGTACGGTAACCACCTGGAACCATTAATATTAAGACGGGTCATAAAAACAGTACGGCGTATCGCCCGTCTGGCGCTACCTCCACACTCTTCAAAAAGGTCGTTTTATCTTGTCTCAATGCAAATTCACACTCGCCCTCTTGCATCCCCGTTACTGGTTTACGTGGTTTGGTCTGGGCGTCTTGTGGCTGCTCGTACAACTCCCCTACCCGGCGCTGCTCTGGTTGGGCTCCACCCTCGGTAGCCTCTCGCGTCGTTTTCTTAAACGCCGGGAATCTATCGGCCGCAGAAACCTCGAACTCTGTTTTCCGGCCCTGTCGCCCGAAGAGCGCGAGCATCTGATTACTGAGAATTTTAAATCCATCGGCATGGCGTTACTGGAAACCGGAATGGCCTGGTTCTGGCCGGACCATCGGGTACGCAAGTGGTTCGATGTGGAAGGTCTGGAAAATTTACAGCGCGCGCAGGCTAAACACCGCGGCGTAATGGTGATCGGCGTGCACTTTATGTCGCTGGAGCTGGGCGGTCGCGTGATGGGGTTATGCCAGCCGATGATGGCCACCTATCGACCGCACAACAGCCTGCTGATGGAGTGGGTGCAGACCCGCGGTCGTATGCGCTCCAATAAAGCGATGATCAGCCGGAATAATTTACGCGGACTGGTTGGCGCCCTGAAAAAAGGGGAAGCGGTATGGTTTGCCCCCGATCAGGATTATGGCCGCAATGGCAGCAGCTTCGCCCCGTTCTTCGCGGTAAAAGAGGTCGCCACCACCAACGGCACATTCGTGATTTCACGCCTGTCTAAATCGGTAATGCTGACCGTGACGATGGTAAGAAAAAACGATAGCAGCGGCTATCGCCTGTTTATTATGCCGGAACTGGAAAATTACCCTGAGGAAGAGGTGGCCGCCGCGGCGTATATCAACCAGGTGATCGAGAAAGAGATCATGCGTGCACCTGAACAGTATTTATGGGTGCATCGCCGCTTCAAAACCCGTCCTGAAGGCGAACCCTCCCTCTACCGTTAACCCTCTGCTAAAGGTTAGTTTCGCCTTGAAACTAGCCTTTTCAATAACCTGTAATCACCCTGATTTATCGTTAGCACGCTATGTTGCTCAAGGGCCATTTATTACCCTGGGAAATTAAACTGTCGCCGTTCCACGACACTCGTAAGTCGCGGAAAGTATTTAAAAAAACCCCTCTTGTCACCCCTGAAATTTAAGCGTACATTAGCGCCGTCTGGCTACCTGAAAGCACAGAATTCTGAGCTGGAGTCGATGTCAAAACGGGGATAATTCTCATTTCCGCTCTGGCCTGACTTCACCTCTCTATACTCAGTTGGACTCTGAATTTAATGCGTATCACGATATACGCGGAGCGATGAACGTGAAATATTTCTTTATGGGTTTTTCAGTTATTGTGTTCGCCTGGGTCGGCACCTTTGCCCTGATGATGAACTGAGCAAAGAAAATGCAAAAAAACAGGCGCCACTGGCGCCTGTTTTTTTATGCTTATTGACTGGCTTACTCAGACGCGGATTTTGTCCCCTGCGGCAACAGCCCGTCGGCCCGGAACATACTCTTGATCCCCCTCACCGCCTGGCGAATACGGTCGCTGTTCTCAATCAGCGCGAAACGCACGTGCGTATCACCATATTCGCCAAAGCCCACCCCCGGTGAGACGCAGACTTTCGCGTCCTGCAGCAGTTTCTTGGCGAACTCCAGCGAGCCCATCCCTGCATAGGCGTCCGGGATTTTTGCCCAGACGTACATGGAGGCTTTCGGCATCTCAACCATCCAGCCCGCCTCATGCAGCCCTTTGACCAGCACATCGCGACGGCGTTTGTACTGTGCGGCGATATCCTTCACGCACTGCTGATCCCCTTCCAGAGCAGCAATGGCCGCCACCTGCAGTGGCGTAAAGGTGCCGTAGTCATGGTAGCTCTTGATGCGCGCCAGGGCATTCACCAGCGTCTTGTTGCCGACCATAAAGCCGATGCGCCAGCCCGCCATGTTGTAGCTTTTCGACAGGGTGAAGAACTCCACCGCCACGTCGCGCGCGCCGGGAACCTGCATAATCGACGGGGCTTTCCAGCCGTCATAGACGATATCGGCGTAGGCCAGATCATGTACCACCAGCACGTCGTAGCGCTTCGCCAGGGCCACCACCTTCTCAAAGAAATCGAGTTCGACACACTGGGCGGTCGGGTTGGAGGGGAAGCCGAGGATCATCATCTTCGGCTTCGGATAGCTTTCGCGGATAGCGCGCTCCAGCTCGTTGAAAAAGTCGACGCCTTCCACCAGCGGCACAGAGCGTACCTGCGCCCCGGCGATGACCGCGCCGTAAATATGAATTGGGTAGCTGGGGTTCGGCACCAGCACCGTGTCGCCATGATCCAGCGTGGCCAGCATCAGATGCGCTAGCCCCTCTTTCGAACCGATGGTGACGATGGCTTCACTCTCGGGATCGATCTCAACCTGATAGCGGTCCTGATACCAGCGCGAGATGGCGCGGCGTAAACGGGGGATCCCTTTGGAGGTGGAGTAGCCATGCGTATCCGGGCGCTGGGCGACCGTGCAGAGCTTTTCCACGATATGGGGCGGCGTAGCACCGTCCGGGTTGCCCATACTGAAATCAATAATGTCTTCGCCGCGCCGACGCGCAGCCATTTTCAGTTCAGCGGTAATATTAAAAACATACGGGGGGAGACGATCGATACGCGAAAAACGGCGTTCAGGACTGGAATCAGCCATAGATACCTCAGATAACGTTAGCGCCCGGACCGTCCGAGCGACGTCGCCACGATGTGTGGCGTGCTTAGAAAATAACCCGAAAAAATTCGGCTTGTCGAGAGGGGAAAAATAAAAAAAGACGTAGCGCTAAAACGGGAACTCTGCTGCGACTAAAATGGGAAGTAAAAATGAATAGCGGCATTTCTGATGCCATTTTATTAACACTTTAATATCAATAGATTTACGACTTTCGGGTGGGTTTTCTCGTAAGCGCACCTGGCAGGTCAACCTGACACTATCCCCTTTGAAAAGTGCGCCTTCTCCCCATTTGATAAAACTGACGGATAACTGGTCATTGGGCGTCAGGTTTTTTATCATGGTTGTTTCCCGTTTGCCCAGGTCATCCCGTGCACGAAATATTCGATATGCTGCTGGCGGTCTTCGATCGCGCGGCATTAATGCTGATTTGCCTGTTCTTCCTGATCCGTATCCGCCTGTTCCGCGAGCTGCTGCATAAATCGGCCCACTCGCCGCGCGAGCTGCTGGCCGTGACCGCCATTTTCTCAATGTTTGCCCTGTTCAGCACCTGGTCCGGGGTGCCGGTGGAGGGCTCCCTGGTCAACGTGCGCGTAATTGCCGTGATGTCCGGCGGGATCCTGTTTGGCCCCTGGGTCGGGATCATCACCGGCGTCATCGCCGGGACCCACCGTTACCTGATCGATATCGGCGGCGTGACGGCGATCCCCTGCCTGATCACCAGCATCATCGCGGGCGTGCTGTCGGGCTGGATCAACCGTAAGGTTCCCAAAAAGCAGCACTGGCGGGCGGGCATTATCGCCGGGATGATCTGCGAAACTCTCACCATGATCCTGGTGGTGGCCTGGGCACCGACCATTGAGCTTGGGCTGGATATAGTGTCGAAAATCGGCATCCCGATGATCCTCGGCAGCGTCTGCGTGGGCTTTATCGTGCTGCTGGTACAGAGCGTGGAGGGCGAAAAAGAGGCCAGCGCCGCCCGTCAGGCCAAGCTGGCGCTGGATATTGCCAATAAAACCCTGCCGCTGTTTCGCGATATTAATGTCGAATCCCTGCGTCAGGTGTGCGACATCATCCGCACCGACATTCACGCCGATGCGGTGGCCATTACCAATATTAATCGGGTGCTGGCCTACGTGGGCGTGGGGGAGCATAACTACCGGGATAATGACGATACCGTCAGCCCCACCACCCGCCAGGCCATCAGCGATGGCAAAATCATCATCAAGAATAACGATGAAGCCCACCGCACCCCGGAGATCCACTCCATGCTGGTGATCCCGCTGTGGGAAAAAGGGGTCGTTACCGGCACGCTAAAAATTTACTACTGCCACGCCCACCAGATTACCTCCTCCCTGCAGGAGATGGCGGTCGGGCTGTCGCAGATTATCTCCACCCAGCTGGAGGTGTCCCGTGCCGAGCAGCTGCGGGAGATGGCTAACAAAGCCGAGCTGCGCGCGCTGCAGAGTAAAATCAATCCCCATTTCCTGTTCAATGCCCTGAATGCCATCTCCTCGTCGATCCGCCTCAATCCGGACACCGCCCGGCAGCTGATCTTCAATCTGTCGCGCTATTTGCGCTACAACATTGAGCTGAAGGATGATGAGCAGATCGACATCAAAAAAGAGCTCTACCAGATTAAGGATTACATCGCCATCGAGCAGGCGCGCTTTGGCGATAAGCTCACCGTCATCTATGACATTGATGAAGAGGTGAACTGCGTCATCCCGAGCCTGCTGATCCAGCCGCTGGTGGAGAATGCCATTGTTCACGGCATTCAGCCGCGCAAGGGCAAAGGCGTGGTGACGATAAGCGTGGCGGAGTGCGGCAACCGCGTGCGGGTGGCGGTACGCGATACCGGCCACGGTATCGATCCCCAGGTGATTGAGCGGGTGGAGTCAAACGAGATGCCCGGTAATAAAATTGGTCTGCTGAATGTTCATCACCGCGTTAAGCTGCTTTATGGTGAAGGGCTGCACATTCGCCGCCTGGAGCCGGGCACCGAGATCGCTTTTTATGTGCCCAATGAACGGTCTCCCGTTCATGCGCAGACGTTGTTATCGCCCTGGAGAGAGTGACCCATGAAAGTCATCATTGTGGAAGATGAAATACTCGCGCAACAGGAGCTGAGCTGGCTTATCAAAGAACATAGCCAGATGGAGATCGTCGGCACCTTTGAGGACGGGCTGGACGTGCTGAAATATCTTCAGCACAACAGGGTCGACGCCATTTTTCTGGATATCAATATTCCGTCGCTGGACGGCGTGCTGCTGGCGCAAAACATCAGTCAGTTTGCCAGCAAGCCCTTTATCGTCTTTGTCACCGCGTGGAAAGAGCATGCGGTGGAGGCCTTCGAGCTGGAAGCCTTCGACTATATTCTCAAGCCGTATCAGGAGTCGCGGATCGTCAGTATGCTGCAAAAGCTTGAGCAAGCCTGGCAGCAGCAATCCGGCGCGGGACAGGTCGCCGCCTCGCCGATCACGCGCGAAAATGACACCATCAATTTGATCAAGGATGAGCGCATCATCGTGACGCCGGTGGACGATATCTACTACGCCGAAGCGCATGAGAAGATGACCTTTGTCTATACCCGTCGCGAGTCGTTTGTGATGCCGATGAACATCACCGAATTCTGCGGCAAGCTGCCGACCAGCCATTTTTTCCGCTGCCACCGCTCATTTTGCGTCAACCTGCATAAGATCCGCGAGATCGAGCCCTGGTTTAACAACACCTACATTTTGCGGCTGAAGGATCTGGATTTTCAGGTGCCGGTGAGTCGCAGCAAGGTGAAAGAGTTTCGCCAGCTGATGCACCTGTGAGGATGGTCCCCGGCGAACGGACGTTCACCGGGGAGGAAGGATTACAGCACCTGTCCCAGGGTCTGACGCAGATGCGCGCCCGCGCCCAGCAGGCCCGGGTTGTCATGGACAATCAGGTATACCGGGATATCGCGGACGTAGTCGCGGAAGCGGCCCTTGTCTTCAAAGCCGCCGCGGAAACCGGAGGATTTAAAGAAGTCGAGGAAGCGCGGCACAATGCCGCCCGCGATATAAACCCCGCCAAAGGTGCTCAGATTCAGCGCCAGGTTGCCGCCAAACCGCCCCATGATCACGCAGAACAACGACAGCGCGCGACGACAGTCGGTGCAGCTGTCTTCCAGCGCACGTTCGGTCACGTCTTTCGGCTGCAGGTTTTCCGGCAGTCGCCCGTCGGACTTCACGATCGCCCGGTAGAGATTCACCAGCCCAGGGCCAGAGAGCACGCGCTCCGCCGACACGTGGCCCAGTTCTGCGCGCAGCTCTTCGAGGATAATGCCCTCTTCTTCGCTGTTCGGCGCGAAATCGACGTGGCCACCTTCCCCTGGCAGGCTGATCCAGCGCTTGTCGACGTGCACCAGATGCGAGACGCCCAGCCCGGTGCCGGCGCCATAGACGGCGATCGGTTTACCTTCCACCGGCTGGGTGCCGCCGAACTGGATCAGATGCTCCGGCTTTAACATCGGGATCGCCATCGACACCGCAGTAAAGTCGTTAATAATTTCCAGATGCGCAAACCCGAGGTTCGCTTTCATCTCCGCCGTGGAAAAGGCCCAGGTGTGGTTGGTCATCGCCACCCAGTCACCGGTAATCGGGCAGGCAATAGCGATACTGCCATCCTCCACGCTGACATCATGCTCGGTCAGATAGACACGAACCACCGCTTCAAGGCTGGGATAATCCAGCCCGGAATAGGTTTTGGCGCGGGAGATCTCCCCCGTATTGACGTCACATAACGCCAGACGCGCGTTAGTGCCTCCTACATCTCCTACCAAAGCATACTTTGTCATTCTTCTACTGCTCCGCTAAAGTCAAAATAACTCTTTGGCACACTCTAAATTCAAGGCCCGATAACAACAACGGCCTGAATAAAAGCACCCCAGGATAATCGATCTTCGTCACAGAATAACTTTACCGTTTCAGCACCATTTGCACTATTAGCATCAGTCTGAGCGTGCAAAGTAATGACCGCCATTTTTTACAAGGAAATCATCATGCTCCATCCGCGAGCCAGAACGATGCTGCTGTTGGCCCCTCCCGCGCTGATTATTGGCGTCGCCTCCAGCCTGATTCTGATTGTGATCATGAAAGTTGCCTCCGTATTACAGGCAGTACTTTGGACGTCATTACCTTCCGCAGTCGGCCTTAACGCGAGTTCTCCGACCTGGGTGGTGTTGACCCTGACCCTGACCGGCATCGCCGTGGGGCTGGTGATCCGCTACAGCCCCGGTCATGCCGGGCCGGACCCGGCGACAGAGCCGCTGATTGGTGCCCCGGTGGATACAGCCGCCCTGCCCGGGCTGATTATCGCCCTGATTATTGGCCTGGCGGGGGGCGTCAGCCTCGGGCCAGAGCATCCGGTGATGGCGGTGAATATCGCACTCGCCGTTGCCGTGGGATCGCGCGTGTTTCCCCGGGTCAACGCCCTGGACTGGACCATTCTCGCCTCGGCGGGCACCATTGGCGCGCTGTTCGGCACGCCCGTCGCGGCGGCGCTGATATTTTCCCAAACCCTGAGCGGCAACACCGAGATCCCCCTCTGGGATCGCCTGTTCGCCCCACTGCTTTCCGCTGCTGCGGGTGCCCTGACCACCAGCCTCTTTTTCCATCCCCACTTCTCCTTGCCCATCGCCCATTACAGCCAGATGCAGCTGGCCGATATCTTTAGCGGGGCGATTGTCGTCGCCATCGCCATCGCGCTGGGGATGGTGGCGGTCTGGTGCCTGCCGCGCCTGCACCGGCTGATGCATCGCCTGAAGCACCCGGTACTTATCCTCGGGACAGGTGGGTTGATTCTGGGGATCCTCGGCGCTATCGGCGGCAATATCACGCTGTTTAAAGGGCTGGATGAGATGCAGCAGATGGCATTCAGCCAGCTGTTCAGCGTTTCAGATTATCTGCTCTTCACGCTGATCAAACTGGCGGCGCTGGTGGTGGCAGCAGCCTGCGGTTTTCGTGGTGGCCGGATTTTCCCGGCGGTGTTTGTCGGTGCCGCGCTGGGGTTGATGCTGCATGAGCACGTCGAGGCGGTCCCGGCGGCGATTACCGTTTCCTGTTCGATTCTGGGGCTGGTGCTGGTTGTCACACGGGATGCATGGCTGAGCCTGTTTATGGCGGCAGTGGTGGTGCCAGACACCACCCTGCTGCCGCTCCTCTGTATCGTGATGCTGCCCGCCTGGCTGTTGCTGGCGGGCAGACCCATGCTGGCTGCCTCTAACGAGGATAAATAATCAGGCGCTTTTACGCGCTTCCAGCGCCTGGATGATGCCACTCAACAGCGGTGGAACATCGGCTTTCGGCAGCATGACCTCAATCAGCGAAAGCCGTTCCGGGTGCGCCACTCTCTCCAGCACCTCTTCCAGCTGCACCGCCTCACTCACCCGCCAGCACTCGGCCTGACAGTTCAGGCTGAGGGCCTGCGGGATCTGCGTCCAGTTCCACAGCGCAATGTCGTTATAGCGCTGATTCGGGCCATGAATGGCGCGCTCAACCGTGTAGCCTTCGTTGTTCAGGACCATGATCACCGGGCACTGTTTGTCCCGCAGCATCGAGCCCAGCTCCTGGATAGTGAGCTGCGCCGCGCCGTCGCCGGTAATCGCAATCACGCGGCGATCCGGACAGGCCGTCTGCGCGCCATAGGCGGCGGCAAGGGTATAGCCAATCGAGCCCCAGATCGGCTGAACGATAAAATTCACCTCCTCAGGTAAACGCAGCGCGCCCGCACCAAAGGCGGATGTTCCCTGGTCGGCGAGAATAATATCCCCCGGGCGAATAAAGTTTTGCAGCGTTTTCCAGAAGCTGTCCTGGCTCAGCGTCCCGGGGTGAACAGCATGCAGTTGCCGGGGCTGACGGGTCTCTGTAGTGGCGCTGGCGTACTGATGGCACAGGCTGGAGAGGACCTCAATCGCCTGAGTCATCGGGATCCCGGTGTACCAGACATCCCCGATCCGCGAGGCGTGCGGCTGTACGTCGATCGTCTGCTGATGCGTGAGCTTGTGGGTGAACCCGGCGGTGAGCGTATCGGTAAAGCGCGTCCCCACGCAGATCACCGTATCGGCGCCTTCAATGGCCTCGTTGACCCCGGCGGCACTGGCAGAGCCGCTGTAGGTGCCCGCGAAGCCCGGTTTGCGCTCGTCAAAGATCCCTTTCCCCATCAGCAGGGTGGCGTGGGCCATCGGCGTCTGCTCCACCCAGCGCTGGAGCTGGCTTTTCAGGCCGTAGCGCAGGACGAGGAAATCGGCCAGCAGCGCGGTGCGCTCACTGGCCGCCAGTCTTTTCTCTGCCGCCTGGCGGAAGGCATCGAGGCGGAAACTGTCGCTTTCATATATACGATCAATGAGAGCGCTTACAGGCGGGGTGGCAGGTTTTTTTGCCACATCGGCCGGCAGCATGATGTAGCCCGGACGGCGCTCCCGGAGCATTTCGGTCAGCACCCGGTCGATTTCATAGCAAGCATTCTGTTCGGTAAGGTGCGCCTGGGCGACGGTCACGGGCTCACTCATTTTATAGAAGTGACGAAACTCGCCATCACCCAGCGTATGGTGCAGCAGTTCCCCTCTTTTCTGCGAGGCGCTGCCCGGCGCGCCCACGATATGCAGAACCGGAACATGTTCGGCGAAACTGCCCGCAATACCGTTCATGGCGCTGAGCTCGCCCACCCCAAAGGTGGTCAACAGCGCGGCAAAACCTTTGCAGCGCGCATAGCCATCGGCGGCGTAGGCCGCATTCAACTCGTTAGCACAACCCACCCAGCCAATATCCGGGCTGGCGATAACGTTATCAAGGAACTGTAAGTTGTAGTCGCCTGGCACGCCAAACAGGTGATCGGCACCACAATCTGTAAGGCGGTCCAGCAGGTAATCGGCGACGGTGTAGGGGGTAAGCATGACTGTTATCCTTATAATGTTGACGTCACTTTGAGTATTGAAGAAGCATGATAGCTGTCCAGGAATGGCGATATTCAGATCATGGAAACCATGCTTTACATATTTTTGCGCGCTACTCTGTGTGCCTCAGTCGTGGTGTAAACGTATACACTGAAAGACTATCTGACGCAGAGGGAAAAACTCATGGTTTATCAGGCGGAGCAAAATCGTTATCAATCAATGTTGTATCAACGATGCGGGCAAAGCGGTCTTAAGCTGCCTGCCATCTCCCTCGGGCTGTGGCACAACTTCGGCGATGCCACGCTGATCGAAAACAGCCGTCAACTTTTACATCGTGCTTTCGATCTGGGGATTACCCATTTCGACCTTGCCAATAACTACGGTCCACCGCCGGGATCGGCGGAGCGTAACTTCGGCCGGATCCTGCAGGAAGATTTCGGCAATTTGCGTGATGAGCTGATCATCTCAAGCAAAGCGGGCTATACCATGTGGGAGGGGCCGTACGGCGACTGGGGGTCGCGTAAATACCTGATTGCCAGCCTCGATCAAAGCCTGAAACGCATGGGGCTGGAGTATGTCGATATCTTCTATCATCACCGCCCGGATCCGGAAACGCCGCTACGGGAGACCATGAAAGCGCTCGACCATCTGGTGCGTCAGGGCAAGGCACTGTACGTCGGACTGTCCAACTACCCGGCGGAGCTGGCCCAACAGGCCATCGACATCCTCGACGATCTGGGCACCCCGTGCCTTATTCACCAGCCAAAGTTTTCTATGCTGGAACGCGCTCCGGAAGAAGGATTACTGGATGTGCTTACGCAGAAAGGAGTGGGATGCATTGCGTTTTCGCCGCTCGCAGGCGGCCAGCTTACCGACCGTTATCTGAACGGTATTCCGGCAGATTCCCGCGCCGCCAGCGGCAGCCGCTTCCTCAACCCGGATCAGGTCACCGACGAGAAGCTGGAAAAAGTGCGCCAGCTCAATGCCCTGGCCGAACGCCGTAACCAAAAATTGTCGCAGATGGCGCTGGCCTGGGTATTACATCACGAGGCCATCACCTCGGTGCTGATCGGTGCCAGCAAAACGGCGCAAATCGACGATGCGGTGGGGATGCTGGCGAATCGTCACTTCACCCCTGAGGAGCTGAGCGAAATAGAATCAATCCTGAGCAGCGTTATTTAAAAGCACTTTTAGCAAAAAGTGCTACGCCTTCTGAATTAGGAGTTAAAGCGATTATCCGGGGCTTTACCGCCCCTTAATATTGCGTTAACAAGCCGCTTACGGCTCCGATCGTGAAGGAGAATAATAATGTTCAGGTCCCTGATTCTGGCAGCAGTATTAATGGCTTCAGCCCCGCTGGTCGCTAATGCTGGCGAAATCACCCTGTTGCCATCCGTAAAATTACAAATTGGCGATCGCGATAATTACGGTAACTACTGGGACGGTGGCGGCTGGCGTGACCGCGGCTACTGGCATCGTAATTATGAATGGCGTGGCAAACGCTGGCACAAACATGACAACGGCTACCACCGTGGCTGGGATAAACGTAACGCCTATGAACGCGGCTACCGTGAAGGCTGGCGCGATCGTGATGACCATCGCGGCCGCAAAGGTCACGGTCATGGCGGACACGGTCATCGTCACTAATACGAAAAAGGCGCCTCACGGCGCCTTTTTTATAATCCCAACGCAGTGCCGATAAGCAGCCACAGATTCAACGCCACCACCAGCACCACTATCGCCCACCCTGCCCGTTTCACCAGCACGCTGTTCACCAGATCGCCCATCAACGTCTTATTACTGGTGAACACCAGCAGCGGCACCAGCGCCAGCGCAATACCAAAGCTCAGCAGCACCTGGCTCATCACCAGAATGCGGGTCGGATCGAGCCCCATCAGGATCACAATAAAGGACGGCAGCATGGTGACGGCACGACGCACCCATAGCGGAATATGGAAGCGCACAAATCCCTGCATCACCACCTGTCCCGCCAGGGTACCGACCACCGTTGACGAAAGACCCGCTGCCACCAGGCTCAGGCCAAAAATGGTGGCCGCGGCGTGGCTGAGTAACGGTTCGAGGGTCAGATAGGCCTGATCCAGATCGGCCACACCGGTATGACCGTTAAAGTGGAATGCTGCCGCGGCGGTGGCCATCATCGCCAGGTTAACAAACCCGGCGATGGTCATGGCGATCGCCACATCCCATTTGGTTGCAGAATAACGCTCATGCCGCGACCCATCGTGCAGGTTCTGGGTCAGCGAGGAGTGCAGATAGATTACGTGCGGCATAATGGTGGCGCCCAGCACCCCGGCCGCCAGGAACACCGCTTCCGTGGTGGGCAGGCTCGGGATCGCCATCCCTTTGCCGAGCTGGACGACGTCAGGCTGGGAGAAGATCAGCTCAACGATATAGGCCGCCGCCACGAACAGCAGCAGGCCGCCAATCACTTTTTCGAGCGGTTTTTGCCCGCGGCGTTGCAGCATCAGGATCAGGAAGGTGGCAATACCGGTTAACACCGCCCCCTGAAGGAGCGATACGCCCAGGATCAGCTTAAAGCCGATTGCGGCACCGATAAACTCCGCAAGGTCGGTCGCCATGGCGATAATTTCGGCCTGCACCCAGTAAAACCAGACCAGCGGACGCGGATAGTGGTCGCGGATCTGCTCTGCGAGGTTTTTGCCGGTGGCGATGCCCAGTTTTGCCGACAGCACCTGGATCATCATCGCCATCAGGTTAGCCCACACCACCACCCACAGCAGTTTATAGCCGAAGCTGGCCCCGGCCTGAATGTTGGTCGCAAAGTTACCGGGATCGATGTAGCCAATAGCGGCAATAAACGCAGGTCCCATTAATGCAAACCGCATTTTGCGTGCTGCTTTGCCACTGCTACTCTCATCAATGCGACTGTTGGTCATTTTTGCCTCAGAAATATAGCCTTTGCTATGTTTAATGCTATCAAAATGCGAATGATTATCAAGTTCATTTAAAATGGTTATATTGATTACAGTGATAGCGAAGAACAATAAGCAGGCTGAAAACGTGGAAAGGCTGCCAAACGATAAATACACGCAACCTTTGTGAAGCGTAGCACACAAACTTAACTTTTAACTCATTTACACAACATAACAAAAACGTATCGTATGTCACTATTTTTGAGTCTCGTCACAGGACGTGACTATAGTGTGGCTTTGATCTCGTTTTCTTTACGCTTGTTTCATAGAATGTGCAGCGAAATTAAACCTGCCTCATATTTGGAGCAAATATGGACCGCGTCCTACATTTTGTCCTGGCACTTGTTGTCGTTGCCGTGCTTGCGTTGCTGGTCAGCAGCGATCGTAAAAAAATCCGCATTCGTTATGTTATTCAATTACTCGTTATTGAAGTTCTGCTCGCGTGGTTCTTCCTGAACTCCAACGTGGGTCTGGGTTTCGTAAAGGGCTTCTCCGAGATGTTCGAAAGCCTCCTCGGCTTTGCCAACGAAGGGACTAACTTCGTATTCGGTAAAATGAACGATGAAGGTCTGGCGTTCTTCTTCCTGAAGGTTCTGTGCCCTATCGTCTTCATCTCTGCCCTGATCGGTATTCTGCAGCACATTCGCATTCTGCCAATTGTGATCCGCGCTATCGGTACCGTGCTGTCTAAAGTGAACGGCATGGGCAAACTGGAATCTTTCAACGCCGTAAGCTCCCTGATCCTCGGTCAGTCTGAGAACTTTATCGCCTATAAAGATATCCTCGGCAAAATGTCCCGCAACCGCATGTACACCATGGCGGCTACCGCAATGTCTACCGTTTCCATGTCTATCGTGGGCGCGTATATGACCATGCTGGAGCCAAAATATGTGGTGGCTGCACTGGTTCTGAACATGTTCAGCACCTTTATCGTTCTGTCCCTGATCAACCCGTACCGCGTGGATGAGAGTGAAGAGAACCTGCAGATGGCGAATCTGCACGAAGGTCAGAGCTTCTTCGAAATGCTGGGCGAGTACATTCTGGCAGGTTTCAAAGTGGCGGTTATCGTTGCCGCGATGCTGATCGGCTTTATCGCCCTGATCTCCGCGCTGAACGCCCTGTTTGCTGCTGTGCTGGGTATCTCCTTCCAGGGCATTCTGGGTTATATCTTCTACCCGGTCGCCTGGGTGATGGGTGTCCCGGCAAGCGAAGCGCTGCAGGTGGGCAGTATTATGGCAACCAAACTGGTTTCTAACGAATTCGTCGCCATGATGGATCTGCAGAAAATCGCCGGTTCCCTCTCCCCGCGCGCTGAAGGTATCCTCTCTGTCTTCCTGGTCTCCTTCGCCAACTTCTCTTCTATCGGCATCATCGCGGGTGCGATTAAAGGCCTGAACGAAGAGCAGGGTAACGTGGTCTCCCGCTTCGGTCTGAAGCTGGTTTACGGCTCTACGCTGGTCAGCGTCCTGTCTGCGTCTATCGCTGCACTGGTCCTGTAATCAGCTCAAAAAAAACCGGGGACTTATCCTCCCCGGTTTTTTTACGTCTGTTATTCACTGAGCGGTTGCGGTTTACCTATCAGATACCCCTGCAGATAATCCACCCCCGAGGCGAGCAACATCTCACGCTGCTCCTCCGTTTCGACAAACTCCGCCACCACACACAGCGATCGGGTCTTCGCCAGATTGCAGATCGATTTCACAATCATCGCATCCATACTGTCGCTACAGATATCCTTCACGAAGCAGCCATCAATCTTAATGACGTCCGCCTGCAGGCGCTTGAGACGTTCGTAATTGGCATAGCCGGTCCCGAAGTCGTCGATGGCAAGTTTAAAGCCATAATGACGCAGCTGCTGAATGTTGGCGATGCTGACTTCGGAATTCGAGAAGGCCTGCTCTTCGGTCACTTCGATGATCACCGTCTGCGGTTTCACCCGGTAGCGTTCAAACAGAGCAATGATCTCCGCCGCGACCTCTTTCTGCATCAGCGTCAAAGGCATCAGGTTCACCGAGAAACGCGCGCAGCGGTCTTCCGAGGGATGATCCCGCAGCCATACCAGTACCGCTTCCACCACGCTGATATCGAAGCGCCGGCTCAGGTTAAATTGCGCCACCAGCGGCAGAAACTTATCGGGCGTCAGCAACTCGCCTTCACTCTCCAGCCGCGACAGGATTTCGTGGTAGCCCACCCCATCGCCCCGCTGGATCGGTTGGGCATAGAGACGTAAACCGCCCTCATCCAGGGCCCGTTTCACCCGGCTAAGCATCAGGACGCGCTCGGTCGTCTGCCCCGAGACCGTCTCAAGGCTGTTATTCAGCGACAGGACCTGATGCGCCGAGCAGGACTTTTCCGCCAGCCAGCTGAGCTGCCCGAGCGTATGGTAGAGACTTTCGCCGCACTGGTATTCCACGCCTCCCCAGGCGGCGCCAAACTCAATGTCCAGCCCGGTGTTGTTCCAGTAGATTTTACGGCTGTTGAGGTGATCCACGATGTGCTGTAACCGCGCCCCGGTTTCCGGGCCGCTCAGCACCACCACCAGTTCGTTACCGGGGATCTGGAATACCTGTTCATTAGGCATCAGCAGCGGCTGCAGCTGGCGAATAATGGCGCGTTTACACTGGACGCGCATCATCAGGCCATAATGACGGCTCAGGAATTCCAGATTATCCATCCGCAAACAGCACAGGGTGGTGCCCTTGTTGTCCGTCAAAAAGGATTCCAGGGCGCGCAGGTTACGTAAACCGGTCAGCGGATCGATCAGCGCCCTCTCCTGCCAGCCGCGTTTGAGCCATTCGCTGCGCTGATAAATGCGTGACATGTAAGCCAGGCAGATAGCAAAGGAGATCAGGACCGATAGTACGAAGGCCAGCGAGTAGCCGTTCTGCACGCCCTGCAAAAAGTTACTGTTGTAGGTGAGTAACATCAGGGCACTCAGTGCCCAGCCAAGGACAATCAGCGGATAGCGAAAGCGGCTAATGCCAATTGTAAATAAAATGAAAATAACAGGTACCAGATAGCCGGCAATAATATCTGAAGTAAAGGGTAAACAGAGCACAAGAAGGCCAGCAATAAGGCAAAGAAGTAATACAGATGTAAATAACTGGTTTCGGGATGAGAATGAATTATGTATATTTCTTCCCCAGAATGCGCGGGCATAATTAGGATTAATAACCATTCTTATCGGATAATAGAACAACATGGTGAAGATGATAACGGCGCAAACCAGGCTTTGAACATCGACCACATGATAAATTACCGAGCCGCGGTCCGTGAAATTGGCGAGAGTAACGGGAAAATCACATAAATAGCCGGCCAGGAACATTGTCAGTTTTATTACCAGCGGCAGGACAAATCCCAACCACGTAATACGCGCCGCCATGAACCGACTGGGTACGTGGTAGCGCCAGCGCGGCCCCACCTGCCAGCGGAGCATGGCGCAGACTCCCAGCGTGCTGAACACCTGACAAAAGAGCAAGATAAGATCCTGCTTTGCCGACAGTTCCAGGTTCCATTCATTCAGTATGGCGAAGCTGATAATAATTGGCAGGACAGCCTGACGTCCGAATAATAATAGGATCGCCAGCATGACGCTCAGCGGCATCCAGGCAAGATAAACCTCAAAGCCATCGATAACAGATTTCGGGGAAATAAGGCGGGAAAATGGCACGACAATCATGCATAACGCCAGAGCAAGCACAAAGCTTTTTCCGTTAAAATGACTTTTGCTTTTCATTAATTTTATTTAACTATTAACCTGGCGTTATTAAATTCATATTAATCATAGATTCTTTAAAACCCTGATACAACATTCCAGGCCAGGAAAAGTCATTACATTTAGTAAAGTTTTTACCGGAAAAAGCTATTTATTTGTCAATGCGGTGAAACTAAAGGAGTTTATTGCAGGCATAAAAAAAACCCCGCCATTCGGCGAGGGTTCAAATTTTGGTGGAGCTAAGCGGGATCGAACCGCTGACCTCTTGCATGCCATGCAAGCGCTCTCCCAGCTGAGCTATAGCCCCACAATGTTGTTTACGCACCAGACTCTGTTGGGTTCAGAGTTTGGTGGAGCTAAGCGGGATCGAACCGCTGACCTCTTGCATGCCATGCAAGCGCTCTCCCAGCTGAGCTATAGCCCCATCGCGTAAAGCGTGTCGTGTTGACGGGCGGCATAATATGAATTCCCTTGCCGGGTGTCAACGGCAAATTCTCACTCTGGCGTTCAACCGCTGAAAATTCAAGCAAATGAATCACATTGCGAGAACGCTCGCAGCCATGAGTTAATCTTGTCACGTTTTCCAGTAAAACGGTGTTATAAAATGAACCTCTAATTACCCACACTCTTACTCAGGAAATTGCATGATCAAGGAACGAATGACGCCAGAAGAGTTGGCCCGGCTCACTGGCTATAGCCGCCAGACCATCAATAAATGGGTGCGTAAAGAGGGATGGTCCACCTCGCCAAAACCCGGCGTTCAGGGCGGTAAGGCGCGTCTGGTCCATGTTAATGAGAAAGTACGGGAATTTATTCGCAATGCGCGTCGGGCTCCGGAGGCGGCCACATTACCGGAAGCCTCTACGGATAACTCGTTGCAGGCCTTGCTGATCACACTGGCCAATGAAATGACGCCGGCAGAACAGAAACAGCTTACCTCTTTATTACTCCGGGAAGGGATCACCGGATTGTTACAACGCTTAGGGATTCGCGATCAGAACTGATATGAAAAAATTACGTAGCAAAATGACCACCGAAGAGCTGGCGGAGACGCTGGGCGTCGCCAGGCAGACCGTAAACCGCTGGGTGCGCAAAAATGGCTGGAAGACGGAAGGCATTAATGGGGTAAAAGGTGGGCGCGCGCGCCTCATTCTTATTGATGCGCAGGTGAAGGCGCACATCATGAATATTCCGGCCATTCGTAAACGCCAGGCGCTCTACCAGCTGGCAGAAACCGCAGCCAGTTACGGTGACGCTAAGCCCGTGGCGGTGCTTCCTGGGATCATCAATGCGCTGGAGAATATGACCTTAGCGGAACAGGAGCGGCTTGAAACGCTGCTTACCCGGGAAGGGATACAGGGTTTTCTCGTGCGGCTGAGCATTCATCAGCCAGCGGAATAAAAAACGGCAGGGAAACCTGCCGTTTTGTTTTTTACGTCCTGATTACTGCTGGCTTTCGCGCTCAGCAATAAAGTCCAGCGCTCTGTTGATACGCGCCACGCTGCGGGTTTTGCCAATCGCGTGCACCGTAACGTCCAGCGCCGGAGACTGACCTGCACCGGTAACGGCTACGCGCAGCGGCATACCGACTTTACCCATCCCAACTTCCAGCTCATCTGCTGTCGCCTGAATAGCATGATGCACATTCTCAGCGCTCCAGTCGGTAATGGCGGCCAGCTTGTCGCGAACCACTTCCAGTGGCTGACGTGCAACCGGACGCAGATGCTTCTTCGCGGCGTCGGCGTCAAACTCGTCATACTCTTCATAGAAGTAGCGGCAGTTTTCTGCGATCTCTTTTAGGGTCTTGCAACGTTCACCCAGCAGTTTGATCAGGTCGGCCAGCTGCGGGCCGTTGCGGGTGTCGATGTTTGCCTGCTCAATGTGCCACTGCAGCTGGGTTGCAACATACTCTGGCGGCAGGGTATTGATGTAGTGATGGTTCAGCCACAGCAGTTTATCGGTATTGAACGCACTGGCAGACTTCCCTACCGCGCTCAGGGTGAAGAGCTGGATCATCTCTTCACGGCTGAAGATCTCCTGATCGCCATGGGACCAGCCCAGACGCACCAGATAGTTGAGCAGCGCTTCCGGCAGATAGCCATCGTCACGGTACTGCATTACGCTGACCGCGCCATGGCGTTTGGACAGCTTTTTACCGTCGTCGCCGTTGATCATCGACACGTGAGCATAAACCGGAACCGGTGCATTCAGCGCTTTCAGGATGTTGATCTGACGCGGGGTGTTGTTAATGTGGTCTTCGCCACGCACCACGTGGGTGATCGCCATATCCCAGTCATCAACCACAACGCAGAAGTTATAGGTTGGAGAACCGTCAGTACGGCGGATGATCAGATCGTCCAGCTCCTGGTTGCTGAATTCGATCGGGCCGCGGATCTGATCGTCAAAGATGACCGACCCTTCCTGCGGGTTTGCGAAACGCACTACGCACGGCTCATCCGCGGCGTGATGCTGATGATCGTGGCGGCAGCGACCGTCATAACGTGGCTTTTCATTATTCGCCATCTGCTCTTCGCGCAGGGCTTCCAGACGCTCTTTTGAGCAGTAGCACTTATAGGCTGTACCCGCTTCAAGCATCTCATCAATAACCGCGTTGTAGCGATCAAAACGTTTAGTCTGGAAATACGGGCCTTCATCCCACTCCAGATTAAGCCAGTTCATACCATCCATGATGGCTTCGATTGCTTCCGGCGTGGAGCGTTCGAGATCGGTGTCTTCGATACGCAGCACAAACTCACCGCCCTGGTTGCGAGCAAACAGCCAGGAATAGAGAGCAGTACGCGCGCCGCCGACGTGCAGATAGCCGGTCGGGCTTGGCGCGAAGCGAGTTTTGATTTTCATGAAGTGGCCTTACAGTGATAAAGATGCCGACAACCGGCATATCCTGGAAACGAAAGTGGGCAATATTCTATCACTCCCGCCTGATTCCTCAATCTTGTTGCTGTCAGATCCTCATTCATAGCCGTTTTTGTTTAGAAATCATGCATCACTGGCGGTTTCGCGATCGTTTTGTTTAATTTTACGACGAACGAACAAAATCTTTAGAAAAGCCGTTGACTCATTTTCAACTCTCCCTATAATGCGACTCCACACAGCGGGGGTGATTAGCTCAGTTGGTAGAGCATCTCCTTTACACGGAGGGGGTCGGCGGTTCGAGCCCGTCATCACCCACCATCTACTTCGATAGATGCCGCAGTGTAGATAAGAATTGAGAATGGGCGATTAGCTCAGTTGGTAGAGCATCTCCTTTACACGGAGGGGGTCGGCGGTTCGAGCCCGTCATCGCCCACCATTCTCACCTTATCGATAGCAGTTCCGAAATGGGCGATTAGCTCAGTTGGTAGAGCATCTCCTTTACACGGAGGGGGTCGGCGGTTCGAGCCCGTCATCGCCCACCATTTCGGGTCGTTAGCTCAGTTGGTAGAGCAGTTGACTTTTAATCAATTGGTCGCAGGTTCGAATCCTGCACGACCCACCAATGTAAAAAAGCGCCCTAAAGGCGCTTTTTTGCTATCTGCAATTCCTGCAATTTCCGCCAATACTGGTAGTCTGACTCAAGTCCTTCTATTCCCTGCCGATATCACTTCTTTAGGCAGAGGAAATTAGCATGACCACTATTCAAACATCCGCAGCGTCCGTACAACCCCAACGCAGTAGCGGCAGCAGCTCGAGCGGGAACGATCTCTCCTCACAGATCAGCCGCCTGACCTCGCAAATCACCAAACTGACCCAGCAGCTGAAGGATGTCGCCAACGGCAGTGGCTCGGCAGAAGAAAAAAAGAAACAGCAAGAGCTGCTGCAAACGCAGATCAAAATGCTGCAAGCACAACTTGCGCAGCTGCAGCGTCGTCAGGCGGAAGAAGCGCAGCAGAAGCAGGAGGCACAACAAGCCAAAGCTGAAGGTGTTAAGGCCCCTTCCAGCGATCGCCAGATTGATGTCTACGTTTAACACTTCTCTGTAGTAAAGAGTGGATCCCGTATGCGGGCCTCGGTCAACTGCTGCGCCTGCATACGTACCACTTCCCACAGCGCCTGCGCCGCCCCTGACAGTGAGCGGTTCTTGCGACGAACCAGCATCAGCTTACGCTCGACGACAGGCGTGAAGCGTTTGACCGTTAAGCGGCTCCCCTGGGGCAACGGCAGCGCCAGGGCTGGCAGCACGCTGATGCCAATCCCGGCTTCCACCATCGGAAAGAGCGTGGCGGGATGGCCAATCTCCTGCACAATCGTCGCCCTCACCTGCTGCCCGGCAAGGGCTGCATCGATCAGCGGTCGACTGCCAGAGGCATAATCCTGTAACACCAGCTTCGCCCCCTGCAGCGCCTGCCAGGTGACCTCCTCAAGGGCGGCAAGAGGATCGTCGTCGCGGCAGAGGAGTAAAAAGGGTTCCGAGAGCACCTCTTCGCACTCGAGATCGCTGACCGGCCCCGGATCGATGACGATGCCGAAATCCACCTCTCCCTGACGAATACTCTCCAGCACCCACTGCTGGGGGCGATCGTGCAGCACAAAATTGATATCCGGGTACTGATGATTACTGAACGCGATACAGTGCGGAATGAGATGCGCCGAAATGGTCTGACTGGCAGCGACCCGTACCGTCCCGGAGAGCTGCTGCCCTACCCGACCGACGTCCCGCAGCGTGCTGGAAAGCTCGTCGAGGATCCGCTCCAGCCGGGCCGCCAGCTGATGGCCCGCCTCGGTCAGCATCACTTCCCGGGTAGTTCTGTCGATCAGCCGGACGCCGGTCTGCTGCTCAAGCTCTTTCACACTGTGACTGACCGCCGACTGGCTCAGGCCGATAATCTCGCCTGCACGGCTAAAACTTTTCGCCTGCGCGACGGTGACAAAAACACGCAGCTGTCGTAACGAGTAATTCATCTGTTTTACTCATGAATAGATGCAATAAATCAATTTTATTTCTCAAAAGGAAGAAAGCACAATAGCGCTATCTGTTTTCAGGAGTGTTTATGAAACTTTTTCGCATTCTCGATCCGTTCACTATTACCCTTATCGTCGTGGTACTGCTCGCCTCCTTCTTCCCCGCTCGCGGTGGCTTTGTTCCTTTTTTTGAGGGACTTACTACCGCCGCCATCGCGCTGCTGTTCTTTATGCACGGGGCCAAACTCTCCCGGGAAGCGATTATCTCTGGCGGTAGCCACTGGCGACTGCATCTGTGGGTGATGTGCAGCACCTTTGTCGTCTTCCCGGTGCTGGGCGTGCTGTTTGCCTGGTGGGCACCGATCAATGTCGATCCGACCCTGTATAGCGGCTTCCTGTACCTCTGTATTTTGCCGGCCACGGTGCAGTCAGCAATCGCCTTTACCTCAATGGCGGGTGGTAACGTGGCGGCTGCCGTCTGCTCGGCGTCCGCCTCCAGCCTGCTGGGGATTTTCCTCTCGCCGCTGCTGGTTGGGCTGGTGATGGACATGCACGGTGCGGAAGGCAGTCTGGAGCAGGTGGGCAAAATCATGCTGCAGCTGCTGCTGCCGTTTGTGCTGGGGCATCTTTCCCGGCCGTGGATCGGGGCCTTTGTGGCGAAGCATAAGAAGTGGATTGCCAAAACCGATCAGTCGTCGATTCTGCTGGTGGTTTATTCCGCGTTCAGCGAAGCCGTGGTGAACGGCATCTGGCATAAGGTCGGGGTCGGGTCGCTGCTGTTTATCGTGGTGGTCAGCCTGGTGTTGCTGGCGATTATCATTGGCATCAACGTTTTTGCCGCGCGTCGCTTCGGGTTCAACAAAGCCGATGAAATTACCATTGTCTTCTGCGGCTCGAAAAAGAGTCTGGCGAACGGGATCCCGATGGCCAACATTCTGTTTCCGACCTCGGTGATTGGGATGATGGTGCTGCCGCTGATGATCTTCCACCAGCTGCAGCTAATGATTTGCGCGGTCATGGCGCGTCGTTATAAACGCCAGACCGACGAGCTGCAGGCCCAGGAGCAGGCCCGCACGGCGAAAGTTTAAGGGCGACGCAGGGGCTGAACCAGCTGGGTCAGCCCTTCGGTTTTAATCAGTAACGTGAGCGCCATCAGCTCACCCAGATGCCCGGCAGGAAACTCATCCTTACGGGCAAACCACAGCAAATACTCTTCCGGCACATCAATCAGCCGACGGCCTTTATACTTCCCGAACGGCATCTCGGTATTGGCTATCTCGATAAGCTGCGCTTTATCCACGTTACTCTCCTAACAGACGCAGCATCTCTGCTTCATCAATGACGTCAATCCCCAGCTCCTGCGCCTTCGCCAGCTTGGAGCCCGCCGCTTCTCCGGCAATCACCAGGTCGGTTTTCTTCGACACGCTGCCAGCCACTTTCGCCCCCAGCGCCACCAGACGCGCTTTGGCGTCATCGCGTGAGAGCTGGCTCAGGCTGCCGGTCAGCACCACGGTTTTCCCGGCAAACGGGCTGTCGATCTCTTCGGCGTTGATCACCTGCGGCGCAGGCCAGCGAATGCCTTCCTTAAGCAACTGACCGATCACCTCACGGTTGCTCTCTTCCGAGAAGAAGTTAAAGACGTGGGTGGCGACCACAATGCCGACGTCCGGCACCTTTTGCAGCTCGTCAATCGTCGCCTTCTCAAGCGCCTCCAGCGTGCCAAAGTATGCCGCCAGCCCTGCTGCGGTCGCCTCCCCTACTTCGCGGATACCCAGCGCGTAGAGGAAACGGGCGAAGGTGGTCTCTTTGGATTTTTCCAGCGCGTCAGCCACGTTCTGCGCGGATTTCGGTCCCATCCGATCCAGCCCGGTCAGCTTGCCCGGCGTCAGGCGGAACAGATCGGCCGGCGTATGGACATACTCTTTCTCAACCAGTTGGTCGATGATTTTGTCCCCCATGCCGTCGACATCCATCGCCCGGCGGGAGACGAAGTGCTTCAGGGACTCTTTGCGCTGGGCACCGCAGACTAAACCGCCGGTACAGCGAGCCACGGCTTCACCTTCGACACGTTCAACGTCTGAGCCGCACACCGGACAGTGGGTCGGGAATTCGACCGCACGCGTATCCTCAGGGCGCTCTGACTCTACCACGTTGACCACCTGTGGGATCACATCCCCGGCCCGGCGGATGACCACTTTATCGCCAATGCGCAGCCCCAGACGGTCGATCTCATCGGCGTTATGCAGGGTGGCGTTGCTGACCAGCACTCCGGCCACCTGGACAGGCTCCAGACGGGCAACCGGCGTTATCGCCCCGGTACGGCCGACCTGGAACTCCACGTCGCGCACGAAGGTCATCTGCTCCTGGGCCGGGAACTTAAAGGCTACCGCCCAGCGCGGCGCACGGGCGACAAAGCCCAGCTGCTCCTGAAGCGCGAGGGAGTTGACTTTGATAACCACCCCGTCGATATCAAAGCCCAGCGTCGGACGGTCTGCTTCAACCTGGCGATAAAACGCCAGCACCGCTTCAGGCGAATCGCACAGCTGCACGCGGTTACTCACCGGCAGCCCCCAGGCCTTAAACTGCAGCAGGCGGCCCAGATGGGTATCAGGCAGCTCGCCTCCCTCCAGGATGCCTACGCCGTAGCAGAAGAAGGTCAGCGGTCGCTTCGCGGTAATGCGCGGGTCCAGCTGGCGTAACGAGCCTGCGGCGGCATTACGTGGGTTAGCGAAGATTTTTCCGCCAGTGCGGCGCGCTTCTTCGTTAATTTTTTCAAATCCCGCTTGAGGCAGGAAGACTTCGCCACGCACTTCCAGACGTGCCGGAATATTCTCGCCATGCAGCTTAAGCGGGATAGCGCGGATGGTGCGGACGTTGGTGGTAATGTCCTCGCCGGTTGTGCCGTCGCCGCGGGTGGCAGCGCGGGTCATCACGCCGTTTTCATACAGAATGCTGACGGCCAGGCCATCCAGCTTCAGCTCGCAGCACCAGCTCAGGGCATCGGCCTGCTTCAGGCGATCCTGAACGCGTTTGTTGAAGGCGAGGAAACTCTCTTCGTCAAAGACGTTATCCAGCGACAGCATCGGTACTTCATGACGCACCTGGCTAAAAAAGGCCAGCGGCGCGGCGCCGACACGCTGGGTCGGTGAGTCCGGGGTAATTAAATCGGGACGCTGCGCTTCAAGCTCGCGCAATTCACGCATCAGTCGGTCATATTCCGCGTCCGGCACTTCGGGCGCATCCATCACATGATAGAGATATTCATGGTGGCGAAGCGTGGTTCGCAGTTCGGTGAGTTGTTGTTCGATTGAGTCCATGTCGCACCATTAATGAGAAAAACCCCCGACATGCGGGGGTTGAGGTGGTGTGAAACAAACGCGGAAACTTACGCGTTAGCTTCTTTTACTTCGCGGATGCGGTCCTGATACTCGCGCAGTTTCTGCGGCGTCATCATTCGACGCTGATCGTCGAGCACCATACCGCCGACTTCGTCCGCGATATGCTGGGCAGACTGCAGCATCAGCTTAAAGTTTTGCAGTTCATCGCCGTAAGACGGCACCTGCATAAAGATGGTAATGCCCGGGGTGGTAAAATCACCGGTCATTTCCGGATCAAAGGTGCCCGGGTTAACCATGTTCGCCAGGCTGAACAGGGAAGGACCGCTCCCGTCCGGGCTCAGGTGGCGATGGAAGATATTCATATCGCCAAATTTAAAGCCCGCCTGATGGATGCTGTTGAGCAGCACTTCGCCATTAATCGTTGTGCCATGATGGGCCGCTACGCTCATGACGATCACCGTCTCTTTGCGCTGCGGTTTTTCAACCACTGGGGCGGCTTCAACTAACGGCTCTGGCTCAACAACAGGCGCAGGCGCAGGGGCCGGTTGCGGCGCTGGCGCGACAGGCTGAGGTGCCTGCTGCTGCACGACCGGCTGCGGTTCAGGCTGAGCAACATACTGGGGTTGTGGCGCCGGTTGCTGGCGCACAGGCTCATGCTGCTGCGGTTGCGGCTGGTGTACCGGCTCAACCACAGGCTGCGGCGGCGCAGCGGGACGCGGCTGAGCAGATGCGTAAGGCGGCTGGTACTGATGCTGCGGAGGCTGACGAGGCGCTTCTTGCTCCCCATGGCCTGCGCCGGGCGCAGTATTGGCCCGATGAACACGTACTTCACCCACACCCTCGTCTTCCGTGTCTTCGATATCGTCATCGTTATCGTCGTCACGAGTAGACTTCATGCGCTTCAGTGGGCGATCGCGAAACATAGAAGAGCGCTCTTTACGGCTGGTCCAGAACCCATGGACCAGTAAAGCGATTATGGCGATCGCGCCAACAATGATTAATATCAGACGCAAATCCTGCATCATTATATTCTCTGTTGTTCTAACACCTTGCCACCACGGCAAACATTTACTCACTAAGAGTATTTGCCGATTACGTCAAGTGCAAGTCTATGGGGAGCATTCACAGCATAAAGATGAACTAAATCGTGCTTTTTGCTGTTTTTTCGAACATTTCCGAACTGGTGAATGCGCCGCAACTGGCTAATATAGGCAGGCAATTTCACTGGTTGTGATAAAAGGAGCTCAACCTGGTTATGGTTTCATCAACATCTTCCCCTCCCCGCAGCGGCGTCTGGTACTTTTCTCAGGGCTGGAAACTGGTTTCGCTCCCGGGTATCCGGCGCTTTGTGATCCTCCCTCTGCTGATTAACATTCTGCTGATGGGAGGCGCCTTCTGGTGGCTGTTTACTCGCCTGGACAGCTGGATCCCGGCCATTATGAGTCATGTGCCCGACTGGCTGCAGTGGCTCAGCTATCTGCTGTGGCCGCTGGTGGTGATTTCCATCCTGCTGGTCTTTGGGTATCTCTTTTCCACGATAGCCAACTGGATTGCCGCCCCCTTTAATGGCCTGCTCGCCGAACAACTTGAAGCCCGGTTAACGGGTGCGACACCGCCAGATACCGGGGTGCTGGGCATCATGAAGGATCTGCCGCGTATTATGAAACGCGAATGGCAAAAGTTCGCGTGGTACCTGCCGCGCGCCATCGTGCTGCTGATCCTCTACTTTATTCCGGGTATCGGGCAGACGGTGGCCCCGGTGCTATGGTTCCTGTTCAGCGCGTGGATGCTGGCGATCCAGTACTGTGACTACCCGTTCGATAACCACAAAGTCCCGTTTAAAGAGATGCGCACGGCCCTGCGTGCCCGCAAGATGATCAACATGCAGTTTGGCGCGCTGACCAGCCTCTTCACCATGGTTCCGTTCCTGAATCTGTTCATCATGCCGGTTGCGGTGTGCGGCGCGACGGCGATGTGGGTCGACTGTTACCGTGATAAACACGCGTTGTGGAAATAAGTTAAATAAAGGGATGGCTTATGCCATCCCTTATTCCATACTGGATAGCATTATTTCTCATCAGCATATAGATATGCGAATTCCTTACTTCCCCATACTTAATCAACAGGTATGCTGGGTCGGTATCCCAATTTCAAACAGTTAAGGACAGGCCATGAGTAAGATTTTTGAAGACAACTCGCTGACTATCGGTCACACGCCCCTGGTTCGACTGAACCGTATCGGTAATGGACGCATCCTGGCGAAGGTAGAATCTCGTAACCCAAGCTTCAGCGTAAAATGCCGTATCGGTGCCAATATGATTTGGGATGCGGAAAAGCGTGGCGTGTTGAAACCTGGCGTTGAGCTGGTTGAACCAACCAGCGGTAACACCGGTATTGCTCTGGCCTACGTTGCCGCCGCGCGCGGTTACAAACTGACCCTGACCATGCCGGAAACCATGAGTATTGAACGTCGCAAGCTGCTGAAAGCGCTGGGCGCGAATCTGGTCCTGACCGAAGGCGCAAAAGGGATGAAGGGTGCGATTCAGAAAGCAGAAGAGATTGTTGCCAGCGATCCGGCAAAATATCTCCTGCTTCAGCAGTTCAGCAACCCGGCTAACCCGGAGATTCACGAGAAGACCACCGGCCCGGAAATCTGGGAAGATACCGACGGTCAGGTGGATGTCTTTATTTCCGGCGTGGGTACCGGCGGTACGCTGACTGGCGTGTCTCGCTATATTAAAGGCACGAAAGGTAAAAAAGATTTGATTACCGTTGCCGTTGAGCCAACCGACTCCCCGGTAATTGCTCAGGCGCTGGCCGGTGAAGAGCTGAAACCAGGCCCGCATAAAATTCAGGGTATTGGCGCAGGCTTTATTCCGGGCAACCTGGATCTGAAACTGATTGATAAAGTTGTGGCTATCACCAACGATGAAGCCATCTCTACCGCCCGTCGTCTGATGGAAGAAGAAGGTATTCTGGCCGGGATCTCCTCCGGTGCTGCCGTCGCTGCTGCGCTGCAATTACTCGAAGATGAAACCTTTACCAATAAGAATATCGTGGTTATTCTTCCTTCCTCGGGTGAGCGTTATTTAAGTACTGCACTGTTTGCCGATCTCTTCACAGAGAAAGAATTGCAACAGTAGTGCCAGAATGTAAATATCGCGTAAAAAAGCACCCATCCGGGTGCTTTTTTGTGGCCTGCTTCAAAGTTTTATCTCGTCTGGCATTGCTTCACCCTGTTAGCTCTGGTATTTAAGCTGACAATTATTTTGAAGCTCGAAATTAATCGATACACGAATTCCCGCTGCTGAATCGATTTTATGATTTGGTTCAAGTCTTGCTTTCGCGGCATAATGTTTAATGTCGAACGAGACGTCAGCAGCCTGACATGCCAGTACCGGAATACGTTTGACACATCTGTGCCTCGTGCCGTTAAGCCGGTGCTAACAATACAGGCTAAAGTCCTGCCGCCAGGCTAGACTTTAGTTCCACAACACTAAACCAATAAGTTGGGGAAATACAATGTTCCAGCAAGAAGTTACCATTACCGCTCCGAACGGTCTGCACACCCGCCCTGCTGCTCAGTTTGTTAAAGAAGCAAAAGGCTTCACTTCTGAGATCACTGTGACTTCCAACGGCAAAAGCGCCAGCGCAAAAAGCCTGTTCAAACTGCAGACTCTGGGCCTGACTCAGGGTACCGTTGTGACCATCTCCGCAGAAGGCGAAGACGAGCAGAAAGCAGTTGAGCATCTGGTAAAACTGATGGCTGAGCTCGAGTAAGTATCCGGGTTCTTTGTAAAAATCAGTCACAAGTAAGGTAGGGTTATGATTTCAGGCATTTTAGCATCCCCGGGTATCGCTTTCGGCAAAGCACTGCTGCTGAAGGAAGACGAGATCGTCATCGACCGGAAAAAAATTTCTGCCGACAAGGTTAGTCAGGAAGTTGAACGTTTTCTGAGTGGTCGTGCAAAGGCATCTGCGCAACTGGAAGCGATCAAGACTAAAGCTGGCGAAACTTTCGGTGAAGAAAAAGAAGCCATCTTCGAAGGCCACATCATGTTGCTCGAAGATGAGGAGCTGGAGCAGGAAATCATAGCCCTGATTAAAGATAAGAACATGACAGCGGATGCCGCTGCGCATGAGATTATCGAAGGTCAGGCGACTGCTCTCGAAGAGCTGGACGATGAATACCTGAAAGAGCGTGCGGCTGACGTGCGTGATATCGGTAAGCGCCTGCTGCGCAACATCCTCGGCCTGGCCATCATCGATCTGAGCGCGATTCAGGACGAAGTGATCCTGGTTGCTGCTGACCTGACCCCGTCAGAAACCGCACAGCTGAACCTGAACAAGGTGCTGGGTTTCATCACTGACGCTGGCGGCCGTACCTCCCACACCTCTATCATGGCGCGTTCTCTGGAACTGCCAGCCATCGTGGGTACCGGTAGCGTGACCGCGCAGGTTAAAAACGACGACTATCTGATTCTGGATGCCGTAAACAATCTGGTTTACGTCAACCCAACCAACGAGCAAATCGAAGAGCTGCGTGCCGTTCAGGAACAGGTTGCCACCGAGAAAGCCGAACTGGCAAAACTGAAAGATCTGCCGGCGATCACGCTGGACGGTCATCAGGTTGAAGTTTGTGCCAACATCGGTACCGTGCGTGACGTTGATGGCGCTGAGCGCAACGGCGCGGAAGGTGTAGGCCTGTACCGTACTGAATTCCTGTTCATGGACCGTGACGCCCTGCCAACCGAAGAAGAGCAGTTTGCTGCTTACAAAGCGGTAGCTGAAGCGTGTGGCTCACAGGCGGTTATCGTCCGTACCATGGACATCGGTGGCGACAAAGAGCTGCCGTACATGAACTTCCCGAAAGAAGAGAACCCGTTCCTGGGCTGGCGTGCGGTGCGTATCGCCATGGATCGTAAAGAGATCCTGCGCGACCAGGTTCGTGCCATCCTGCGTGCTTCCGCTTTCGGTAAACTGCGCATCATGTTCCCGATGATCATCTCTGTTGAAGAAGTGCGTGCACTGAAGAAAGAGATCGAAATCTACAAACAGGAACTGCGCGACGAAGGTAAAGCATTCGACGAAGCTATCGAAGTCGGCGTGATGGTGGAAACCCCAGCCGCGGCAACGATTGCCCGTCATTTAGCGAAAGAAGTCGATTTCTTTAGTATTGGTACCAACGATTTAACCCAGTACACCCTGGCAGTTGACCGTGGTAATGATATGATTTCACATCTTTACCAGCCAATGTCACCGTCCGTGCTGACGCTTATCAAGCAAGTTATTGATGCTTCTCATGCCGAAGGCAAATGGACTGGTATGTGTGGTGAGCTTGCAGGCGATGAACGTGCTACACTTCTGTTGCTGGGTATGGGTCTGGACGAGTTCTCTATGAGCGCCATTTCCATCCCGCGCATTAAGAAGATCATCCGTAACACGAACTTCGAAGATGCGAAGGTATTAGCAGAGCAGGCTCTTGCTCAACCGACAACGGACGAGTTAATGACGCTGGTTAACAAGTTCATTGAAGAAAAAACAATCTGCTAATCCACGAGATGCGGCCCAATTTACTGCTTAGGAGAGATGGCTAATGGGGTTATTTAGTAAACTGTTCGGTGACAAAGGCAACAGCGACACCGGAACTATTGAGATTGTTGCTCCGCTGTCTGGTGAAATCGTCAACATCGAAGACGTGCCGGATGTCGTGTTTGCAGAGAAAATTGTTGGTGATGGCATTGCTATCAAACCGACCGGTAACAAAATGGTTGCGCCGGTTGATGGTACCATCGGTAAGATTTTTGAAACCAACCACGCATTTTCTATCGAATCTGATAGCGGTATTGAGCTGTTCGTTCACTTCGGTATCGACACCGTCGAGCTGAAAGGCGAAGGCTTCAAGCGTATCGCTGAAGAAGGCCAGCGCGTTAAAGTTGGCGACCCGGTTATTGAATTCGATCTGCCACTGCTGGAAGAGAAAGCCAAGTCTACCCTGACTCCGGTTGTTATCTCCAACATGGACGAAATCAAAGAACTGATCAAACTGTCCGGCAGCGTTACCGTGGGTGAAACCCCGGTTATCCGCATCAAGAAGTAACTTCTTGCCGCACAGAAAAATGGCGCCTTCGGGCGCCATTTTTGTTTGTCAGGCCGGGAGAACCAGCTCGTCGTACCCCTTCTCCTGGGTGTGCTGCATCACCTGCGTTACCCTGTCCCCTGCCCGGCTTATCGCCGCAGCCACGCTCTCGTTCTGCACCAGCGCGCTGACCAGTTCAGAACAGAACAGATCCCCGGTGCCTTTCAGATCGGCTTTGATGCGCGGGTGAGCGCTGACCGTCACGTTATCGTGGGAGACTAAAACTACGTGGATGCTGTCAGCATCACCGGCAACCGGCGCACTGGTGATTGCCACCCACTGCAGAGTATCGGATAGCAGCCCTCTGGCAGCGGCAATGGCGCTGGCGTTGTCCCGACACGATGTGCCGCTGAGCACTTCCAGCTCGTAGACGTTTGGGGTAATTCCCTGCGCCAGCGGCAGCAGGTGCTGACGGTAGGCTTTCGGGATCTCCGGTTTGACGTAGGTGCCGCTGTCGGTGTCACCAATCACCGGGTCTACCAGGATCAGAACATCGGGATGCTGCGCCTTTACCACACGCAGCCACTCCGCCAGCAGGGCAATCTGGCTGGCGCTGCCCATATAGCCGGTAGTAACCGCCTTCAACTCGCGCAGCACGTCGCGCTCGCCCAGCGCTTTCAGATAGCCGCTGAACCACTCGTCGGGGATCACCCCGCCGTAGAAGGTGTCGTAATGCGGGGTATTGCTGAACAGCACCGTCGGGATCGCCGTCACGTTGAGGTGATGCTGGCGAATGTTGGGCACCGCAATGCTGTTACCGACGCTGCCGTACACCACCTGGGACTGCACCGCCACAATATCGGTCTGCTGCGCCCGGGAGTTGTCCCGGAATAAAATCATTTCCATAGCCTTTAGATCCCTGCGCCCTGCGCATAGCTCTCCTCACCAAACACGCCGGTAGAGAGGTAGCGATCGCCGCGATCGCAGATGATCGCCACCACCACTGCCCCCGGCGTTGCCGCTGCTACCCGCAGGGCGCCGGCTACCGCGCCGCCAGAACTGACGCCGCAGAAGACCCCTTCGCGCACGGCCAGTTCACGCATGGTATTTTCCGCCTCGCGCTGATGAATATCCAGCACCTGGTCCACAAGCGAGGCATTAAAAATACCCGGCATGTACTCCGCAGGCCAGCGGCGAATGCCCGGAATGCTGCTGCCCTCTTCGGGCTGCAGGCCGACAATGGTGACTGCCTTTTCCTGCTCGCGCAGAAAACGGGATACCCCGGTGATGGTGCCGGTGGTGCCCATACTGGAGACGAAATGGGTGATGCGGCCTGCGGTCTGCTGCCAGATCTCCGGGCCGGTCGTCGTGTAGTGTGCGTAAGGGTTATCGGGGTTGTTGAACTGATCGAGCAGTTTGCCTTCGCCGCGGTTCGCCATCTCCAGCGCCAGGTCGCGGGCCCCTTCCATCCCCTGCTCTTTGCTGACCAGAATAAGCTCGGCGCCATAGGCCAGCATCGCAGCACGCCGCTCCTGGCTCATGTTGTCTGGCATCAGCAGCTTCATGCGATAGCCTTTGAGGGCGGCAATCATCGCCAGTGCGATGCCGGTATTCCCGCTGGTGGCCTCAATCAGCACATCGCCGGGTTTAATTTCACCGCGCTTTTCCGCCTCGACAATCATCGACAGCGCCGCACGGTCTTTGACCGACCCCGCCGGGTTATTGCCTTCCAGTTTGATCCAGATTTCGCTGCCGTTGTCCGGCCCCATGCGCTGCAGTTTGATCAGAGGGGTGTTGCCGATGGTTTGTTCGAGTGTATTCACGATTTTTACTCAATAAAAAAGCCGGGTGGCGCATCGCTTACCCGGCCTACATCCGTGCTTTTGTAGGCCCGGTAAGCGTAGCGCCACCGGGCGATAAACATGGTCAATAACCTATCAGGCAGATTCCGCCAGAGCAAGATCTCCCCGCGTCTCGATGCGATCCTTATCGTGATAAATGCGCGCATGTTGCAGGCCGACAAACAGCCGTTCGCCGCGGTATGGCGGCTCCTCGTCGCGCATCACCACCGTCAGCGGTTCGTCATACCAGCCCAACGGCTGTACCACTAACTGGGTGTAGTGACCTTTCGGACTGGCCTCCAGCACCTGCACCGGCAGCGGCGAATCGAGGCTGGTGCGACGGCTGACGTCAACTTCCCACGGGCGCAGGAACAGATCTACCGGGCCCTGATAGCCAGGGGTGTAACCCAGCGGCCAGCGATGGGCACCGACGTGGAACTGACCGCCGCGAACCGTGCCGTGCAGGCGGTTCACTTCGCCCATAAATTCGAGTACAAAGCGGGTGGCCGGTTCACGCCAGAGCTGTTCTGGCTCATCGACCTGCTCGATATTCCCCTGGCTCATCACCACCACCCGGTCGGCCACTTCCATCGCCTCTTCCTGATCGTGGGTCACGAAGACGCTGGTAAATTTCAGCTCTTCATGCAGCTGACGCAGCCAGCGGCGCAGCTCTTTACGCACCTGGGCATCCAGCGCGCCGAAAGGTTCATCCAGCAGCAGGATCTGCGGCTCAACCGCCAGGGCGCGAGCCAGCGCCACGCGCTGTTTCTGCCCGCCGGAAAGCTGGGCCGGATAACGGTCTGCCAGATGGGCCAGTTGCACCATCTCCAGCAGTTTGGTCACTTTCGCCTTGATAGTGGCGGCATTGGGACGCTCGCGACGCGGCAGTACCGTCAGGCCGAAGGCGATGTTGTCGAACACCGTCATATGGCGGAACAGGGCGTAATGCTGGAACACAAAGCCCACCTTACGATCGCGCGCATGCTGGCGGCTGACGTCGGTACCGTGGAAACGGATGTGCCCGCTGGTCTGGTGCTCCAGACCGGCGATAATACGCAGCAGCGTGGTTTTACCGGAGCCAGACGGCCCCAACAACGCCACCATTTGTCCGGAAGGGATATCCAGCGAGATATCGTTCAGCACCTGGGTGCGACCAAAGGACTTCTTAATATTGGCAATCTCAATGCTCATGATTTCCCTCCTGATGCTGGCGTTTGGCCTGATTCTCTAAACGCCACTGCACCATACTCTTTAAAAACAGGGTCAAAATAGCCATCAGCGTCAGCAGGGCTGCGGCGGTAAAGGAACCGACGGTGTTGTAGTCCTGCTGTAGCAATTCAATTTGTAACGGCAGCGACAGGGTTTCGCCGCGGATCGAGCCGGACACCACCGACACCGCGCCAAACTCGCCAATGGCGCGGGCGTTGGTCAGCACCACACCATACAGCAACGCCCAGCGGATGTTCGGCAGCGTCACGCGGCGGAACATCTGCCAGCCGGACGCGCCAAGTAAAATCGCCGCTTCGTCTTCATGACTGCCCTGACTCAGCATCACCGGCACCAGCTCGCGCACCACAAACGGACAGGTCACAAAGACCGTCACCAGCACCATGCCCGGCCAGGCGAACATAATCTGTAAGTTATGTTCATCCAGCCAGCCGCCCAGCGGGCCGTTGGAGCCGTAGAACAGCAGATATACCAGACCGGCCACCACCGGCGAGACCGCAAACGGGATATCCAGCAGGGTCAACAGGAGCTGGCGGCCCGGGAAGTCAAAGCGCGTTACCAGCCAGGCCAGCAGGATGCCAAACACCAGGTTCACCGGCACGGTAATCAAGGCAATCATTACCGTCAGCCAGATGGCGTGCAGCATGTCCGGGTCGGCCAGGTTTTGCAGCGCGGGCATGATGCCTTTGCTGAACGCCTGGACAAAGATGTACACCGTCGGCACAACCAGAATGAAGGCCGATACCAGCACGCCGGTACCAATCAGCAGCCATTTTCCCCAGTTAATGCGGGGGGCGTCGTAGCGTTTCAATTGAGTGATTTCCGCCATCAGTGACCTACCACGCGTCGACCAAAGCGACTTTGCAGAGTGTTAATCGAGAACAGCAGCAGCAGCGAGGCCGCGAGGATCACCGAGGCGATGGCACTCGCCGCCGGGTAATCAAACTCCTGCAAACGAACAAAAATCATCAGCGAGGTGACTTCGGTTTTCCACGCGATGTTACCGGCGATAAAGATCACCGCGCCGAACTCGCCGAGGCTGCGGGTAAACGACAGTGCGACACCGGCCACCAGCGCCGGAGAGAGCTCCGGCATAACCACTTTGCGGAAACTCTGCCAGCGCGTCGCGCCCAGGGTTTCGGCCGCTTCTTCATATTCCGGACCTAACTCCTCCAGCACCGGCTGCACGGTTCGCACCACAAACGGGATACTGGTAAAGGCCATCGCCACCGCAATGCCGAGCCAGGTATAGGTCACCTTGATATCAAACTTCGCCAGCCACTCACCGTAAAAGCCGTTCACCGAGAACAGCGAGGCGAGGGTTAAACCGGCCACCGCGGTAGGCAGCGCAAACGGCAGATCCATTAGCGCATCCAGCAGCGTGCGGCCCGGGAAGCGGTAGCGGGTTAAAATCCACGCCATCAGCAGGCCGAACACACCGTTGAAAATTGAGGCCACAAACGCCGACAGCAGCGTCACCTTATAGGCCGCCACCACCTGCGGGTTACTGATCACTTCCCAGTACTGGGACCAGCTCATCTCAGAGAGCTGGACCACCAGCGCACTGAGCGGTAATAACAAAATCAGACAGACGAACAGCAGGCTGGTCCCGAGGCTTAAGGTAAAGCCCGGCAGCACACGTCTGGTAGAGACTGCAAACATTACTTACGCCCCGCCGCCAACAGTTTGTCTAACTCACCGCCGCTGACGAAATGCGTTTTCATCACCTCAGGCCAGGCGCCAAAATGGTCTTCCACGCGGAACAGGTCGGTCTGCGGGAATTTGTCCTTCAGTTTGTTCATCACGTCCGGGTTGTTCACGCGATAGTAGTAATCGGTGATCACGGTCTGCGCCTGCGGGCTGTAGAGATAGTTGAGATAGGCTTTCGCCGCCTTCTCTGTCCCGTTGGCTTCGACGTTTTTATCCACCCACGCCACCGGGAACTCCGCCAGAATGTTGGTCTTCGGGATCACCACTTCGAAGCCCTGGGCTTCGTACTGTTTGCGGATGTTGTTCACTTCCGACTCAAAGCTGATCAGCACATCGCCCAGACCGCGTTCTGCGAAGGTGGTCGTCGCGCCGCGACCGCCGGTATCAAACACTTCGACGTTTTTCAGGAACTGCGTCATGAACTGTTCGGTTTTGGCTTTATCGCCGCCGTCAGCTTTGTCCGCAGCACCCCAGGCAGCCAGATAGGTATAGCGGGCGTTGCCGGAGGTTTTCGGGTTCGGGAAAATCAGCTTCACGTCAGAACGTACGAGGTCGTTCCAGTCGTGGATATTCTTCGGGTTGCCCTTACGCACCAGGAAGCCCATGGTGGAGTAGAACGGTGAGCTGTTGTTCGGCAGACGGCTCTGCCAGTCGGCCGGGATCAGCTTGCCCTTGTCGTGCAGGATCTGCACGTCGGTCACCTGGTTGTAGGTCACCACATCCGCTTTCAGCCCCTGCAGGATCGCCAGCGCCTGTTTGGACGAACCGGCGTGAGACTGTTTGATGGTCAGCTTGTCGCCGTTATTGTCTTTCGCCCACTGCTGTTCAAACGGCGGGTTGAGGGCGGCAAACAGCTCGCGGGAGACATCATAAGAGCTGTTCAGCAGTTCGGTTGCCTGCGCCTGAGCGACCAGCAACACTGAAGCTGCCAGCACCAGAGATCCTTTTTTCAGTACAGTAACGGCCATTGCGCACCCTAAACGTTGTGATGATTTTCTTAGGGTCATCATATTTATAACGAGTACTAAAGGAGTAACGGTTTTATATACCGTTTGGTGATTTGCAAGCAGAAAAGGGAATAAGGGTGCGGGGGAAATGCCGGGTGGCGCTAGCGCTCACCCGGCCTACAGAAGAACAGTACTTTTACAGCGCCAGCAGACGCTCAACAGAGGGGGCGAAGTAGTAACCGCCGGTCACCGGCCTGGTGAAGCGCAGCATGGCGTCACGCTTGCCGTCGGTATCGCCAAACATGCTCAGCAGCTGCTGTTCGATGTTGTACAGACGCGCGCAGTAGGCGCAGAAGTAGAGGCCGTGCGTCCCGCTGGCGGTGCCGTACGGCAGGCTCTGGCGGACAATTTTCAGTCCTTTGCCATTCTCTTTCAGATCCACACGGCTCAGGTGGGAGGTCGCCGGGCGATCGTCGCCGTCGATCTCTTCATTGGCCTCTTTGGTACGGCCAATCATCATCTCCTGGTCCGGCACGCTCATGCGGTTAAGCTGCTTGAGGTTGTGCTCCCAGCGCTGGACGAACACGTAGCTGCCGCCCGCGTCCACGCCCTCTTTGATTACCGCCACTTCACGACGCGTCTCATCCCCTGCCGGGTTCTCAGTGCCGTCTACGAAGCCGCTCAGATCGCGATCTTCCACCCAACGGAAACCGTGGGTCTCTTCTTTAACCTCAACGCAGTCGCCAAACGCGGCGATCGCGGCCTGGGCAATGGAGAAGTTCAGGTCGTGACGCAGGGAGAGAATATGGATCAACACGTCGTACTGGGTGGCCGGAGCCAGACCTTTGCCGTAAGGGACAAAGTCTTTCAGCTCTTCAGCCCCTTCCCCACCGCTCAGCTGACGCCAGACGTTGTGGCCGAACGCCACTACCGCGCCGCAGTGGGCATCCGGAAATTTGGCCTGGAAGGTGGCCAGTTTATCAACGAAAATTTTGCTGGCCGCACGCAGGGCATCGATATCCCCTTTAACACTGGCTTCGATCCAAATCGCCGCGCGGCAATGTTCTGGCAAAATGCCACTCTGAACCTGAGACATCGCTCCTCCTGAAAAAAAGATGCCACGACGTCGTGGCATAGATGGCGGCGATTATACCCGCTTTTTCAGCGAGGCGGCTTGTCCAGGCGCAATTTACTGCTGCCAGATAATTTTGCTGATTTTCCAGTTCTTCAGCGTGTCATCAGCAGGCATTAATCCGTCCGGGCCGTTCCAGGTTCCGCTGAACTGATAGCTGATATGCTGGCTGCCGTCGGCCTTACACTCCACCGCCACGCTGTCATCGCCAGGCACGCTTACGCAGTTGCCGTAGGCTTTCTGATACAGGTCGCTGAACGGGGTACCGATTTTCACCCCAGTGTCGGTTTCGATTTCGCTGTCCAGCACCTCAATGCGCCCGACAGTGGATTTATCACCGTTAATCACCAGCGCCAGCTGGTCATCTTTCAGCGCTTCGAAGTAGTGCACGATGGTGCCGTTTTGCGTTCTCATGCCGCTGCGCAGACGGTAATCACCGCCTAACGCCGATTCGATAGCGCTCTGTTCCAGCGCCGTGGCGGCAGTGATATTGCCCACGCCCTGTTCGGTCACTTCGGTAGATGAGCCGAACCAGTTCCAGGGATAAGCCGCAGACCAGTTCACGGCGGAGAGCGTTGAACAGCCCGTCAGGACAACGGGGAGCGCGCATAACAGTAAACGCAACGATTTCATCGGGAGTTCCTTTCTGGTTAATCTAACGCTTGTTGGAGTGCAGCATCGCTAAAAAGTGCCGTTTAATCTTTCTCGGGCGTAAAACAGGCGCGTAAACGGGGATGGGTCACCAGCCACAGCAGCGCCACGATATCGGCCACCAGCAGGGCAATGCCGATGCCGCTTAGCGCTTCCCCCTTCAGCCACAGCAGGGGTTGCCAGCCCAGCAGCACCACCTGGGCGAGGATTAACAGCCAGCGCAGCGCGCGCCAGATACGCGGCATCAGATGACGCCGCCCGCTGAGTAAAAAGGCCAGCACCGCCGGGATCCCCGGCAGCAGTCCGAGCCAGAAGTTATCATGATCGGGATAAAACAGGTTCAGCAGCGTGTTGCCCTGATCGCGGGAGGCACCGGCCAGCACGAACAACACCCAGGTGCGCGCCTGGAGGAGCAGCACGCACCAGAACAGAAACGGCAGGCGAACCCGGCCGTGGCTGTCATAGTCGCCAGGGTGAAAATCAATACTCTTCATCTTCTATCAGGCGTTTTCCCAGGGTCAGCACGTCGGCATGTTCATAGTTGAGGCGCTCGTACATGCCCAGCACCATGTCATTATCTTCACGCACCATAATCTGAATTTTGGGGCAGCCGCGGGCAATCAGTTTCTTCTCCAGACGATTGAGCAGCGCGTTGGCAATGCCACGCCCGCGAAACTCCGGGTGAACGCCCAGGTAGTAGGCCGAGCCGCGATGCCCGTCGTAGCCGCCCATCACCGTGCCCACCACTTCACCATTCACTTCCGCGACCAGAAACAGACTGACGTCATGATTGAGCTTACGCTCAATGTCCATCTCCGGATCGTTCCAGGGCCGCAGTAGATCGCAGCGCTCCCAAAGGGTGATCACCTCTTCGAAGTCTGCCTGGCGAAAAACGCGTATCTCCATGGTATTAACCGCCTTTTTGGGTTCAAAAACAGTGATTATGACGCGAACGCCCTCTTTCGCCAATATCCAGCGAAAAAGGTCAGGAAATTTGGCATAATGGCACTTTGTCACGTATTGAAATGAAAAGTAAAACAATTCACCACACGGACTGTCGTAACGGAAAAGACGATACGATATAACACCAGGACACTCATTTTTTACACTTCAGGCCGCATGAGCACATTCAAACCCTTAAAAACACTCACATCGCGTCGTCAGGTTCTTAAAGCGGGGCTGGCGGCATTGACGTTAACGGGCATCGCCAGGCAGGCTCAGGCAAAAGACGAGAGCACGCTTAAAACCAGCAACGGCCACAGTAAACCCAAAGCCAAAAAAAGCGGCGGAAAACGCGTGGTGGTACTGGATCCGGGTCACGGCGGCATCGATACCGGCGCCATTGGCCGTAACGGCTCTAAAGAAAAACATGTTGTACTGGCGATTGCAAAAAACGTCCGGTCAATTTTACGCAGCAACGGCATTGACGCCCGCCTGACCCGCTCCGGCGACACCTTTATTCCGTTGTACGACCGCGTGGAGATCGCCCACAAGCACGGCGCGGATCTGTTTATGTCGATTCACGCGGACGGCTTTACTAACCCATCGGCGGCGGGTGCTTCGGTATTTGCCCTTTCCAATCGTGGCGCCAGTAGTGCCATGGCAAAATACCTCTCCGACCGTGAAAACCGTGCGGATGAAGTGGCCGGAAAGAAAACCACCGACAAAGATCATCTGCTCCAGCAGGTGCTGTTTGACCTGGTGCAAACCGACACCATCAAGAACAGCCTCACCCTCGGCTCGCATATTCTGAAGAAGATTAAGCCGGTGCACCGTCTGCACAGCAAAGGCACCGAGCAGGCGGCGTTTGTGGTGCTGAAATCCCCGTCGATTCCCTCCGTGCTGGTGGAGACCTCCTTCATCACCAACCCGGAAGAAGAGCGACTGCTGGGCACCACGGCGTTTCGCCAGAAGATCGCCAACGCCATCGCCTCCGGGATCATCAGTTACTTCAACTGGTTCGATAACCAGAAAGCGCACTCCAGGAAACGTTAATGAAACCCAATGCACAGCTGGTCAAAACCTTCCTGCTCCAGTTGCAGGATGAAATTTGCCAGAAACTGAGCGCCGTCGATGGCGGTGAATTTCAGCAGGATGAGTGGCAGCGCGAAGCTGGCGGCGGCGGGCGCAGCCGCGTGCTGCGTAACGGCGGCGTGTTCGAGCAGGCCGGGGTCAACTTCTCCCACGTGCACGGCGATGCCATGCCCGCCTCGGCCACCGCGCACCGCCCGGAGCTGGCGGGCCGCAGCTTTGAAGCGATGGGCGTCTCACTGGTGGTGCATCCGCATAACCCCTTCGTGCCCACCAGCCATGCCAACGTGCGCTTTTTTATCGCCGAAAAACCGGGTGCCGATCCGGTGTGGTGGTTTGGCGGCGGCTTCGACTTAACCCCCTTCTACGGCTTTGAGGAAGACGCTGTCCACTGGCATCAGACCGCGCACGACCTGTGCCAGCCCTTTGGTGAAGATATCTACCCGAAATACAAAAAGTGGTGCGACGACTATTTTTACCTGAAGCACCGTGACGAGCAGCGCGGAATTGGCGGCCTGTTCTTTGACGATCTGAATACCCCGGATTTTGATACCGCCTTCAGCTTTATGCAGGCGGTGGGTAACGGCTATACCGACGCCTACCTGCCAATTGTCGAGCGGCGGAAAAACCACGATTACGGCGTGCGCGAGCGCGAGTTCCAGCTCTATCGTCGAGGGCGTTACGTGGAGTTCAATCTGGTGTGGGACCGCGGCACGCTGTTCGGCCTGCAGACCGGCGGACGCACGGAGTCGATTCTGATGTCGATGCCGCCGCTGGTGCGCTGGGAGTACAACTTTGATCCAAAAGAAGGCAGCCACGAGGCTGCCCTAAGTGAGTTTATTCAGGTTCGGGACTGGATTTAACCCCTCACCCTAACCCTCTCCCCAAAGGGGAGAGGGAACCGCACGGAGCCGTCTTTTCACCCTCGCCCCTCTGGGGAGAGGGCCGGGGTGAGGGGAAGCCCCCTTACAGCGGCTGGGTCTGCGCCTCTACCACCGCCAGCGCCACCATATTCACAATCCGACGCACCGAGGCAATCGGGGTTAACACGTGCACCGGTTTCGCCACGCCCATCAGTACCGGCCCGACGGTCACCCCTTCCGAACTGGAGACGCGCAGCAGGTTATAGCTGATACGCGCCGCTTCGACGTTCGGCATAATCAGCACGTTGGCTGAGCCTTTCAGCGGGCTGTCCGGCATCCGCTCGTTACGGATGCTCTCCACCAGCGCGGCATCGCCGTGCATCTCCCCGTCAATCATCAGCTCCGGCGCGCGCTCGCGCACCAGATCCAGGGTCTGACGCATCTTACAGGCCGCCGCCGATTTGGAGGAGCCAAAGTTGGAGTGCGACAGCAGGGCTACTTTCGGCTCGATACCGAAGCGACGCACCGTTTCCGCCGCCATTACCGTGATCTCCGCCAGCTGCTCCGGGGTCGGATCGTCGTTGACGTAGGTATCGGCAATAAAGGTGTTACCGCTTGGCAGCAGCAGGGCGTTCATCGCCCCGGCAGTATGAACCCCTTCGCGATAGCCGAAGATCTCCTGCACCACGCTGAAGTGCTCGTGATAGTCGCCAATGGTGCCGCAGATCAGCGCGTCGGCTTCGCCGCGATGAACCATGATCGCCCCGATCACCGTGGTGTTGCTGATCACCGCCCGCTGGGCCTGCTCCTGGGTGATCCCCCGGCGCTTCATGATGGCGTAATACTCGCTCCAGTACTCCTTGAAGCGCGGATCGGATTCGTTGTTGACGATCTCAAAGTCCACGCCCGGCTTGATCTGCAGCCCCAGCTTCTGGATACGCATCTCGATCACGCTCGGACGGCCAATCAGGATCGGCTTCGCCAGACCTAAAGTGATCAGCTCCTGGGTAGCGTGCAGGACGCGCGCCTCCTCCCCTTCCGCCATCACCACGCGTTTTGCGTCGGTGCGCGCCTGGGAGAAGATGGGCTTCATAAACAGATTGGTTTTGTAGACGAACTCGGTCAGCTTATCGACGTAAGCATCGAAATCCTGAATCGGGCGTGTCGCCACGCCGGAGTCCATCGCCGCTTTAGCGACAGCCGGGGCGATTTTAACAATCAGACGCGGATCGAACGGTTTCGGAATGATGTAGTCCGGGCCAAAGCTCAGATCCTGATCGCCATAGGCCGAGGCCACCACTTCGCTCTGCTCGGCGTGGGCCAGCTCGGCAATGGCGTGCACCGCCGCCAGCTTCATCTCTTCGTTAATGGCAGTGGCGCCGACGTCCAGCGCCCCGCGGAAGATGAACGGGAAGCAGAGGACGTTGTTGACCTGGTTCGGGTAATCGGAACGGCCGGTACAGATGATGGCATCCGGGCGGACCGCTTTCGCCAGCGGCGGCAGGATCTCCGGCTCCGGGTTTGCCAGGGCGAGGATCAGCGGCGCGCGCGCCATCTTCATCACCATCTCTTCGTTCAGCACTTTCGGGCCCGAGCAGCCGAGGAAGATATCCGCCCCGTCCATCACCTCCGCCAGGCTACGCTTGCCGTCGTCGTCCACGGCGTAGGCGGCTTTGGTTTCGGCCATATTGGCCTCGCGGCCTTTGTAAATAACGCCTTTTGAGTCGCAGACCACGATGTTGTGCTTCTGCATCCCCAGCGCCACCAGCAGGTTCATACAGGCAATGGCTGCCGCGCCCGCGCCGGAGACCACCATGCGCACGTCAGAGAGGTTTTTCTCCACCACCCGCAGGCCGTTGAGGATAGCGGCGGTGCTGATGATCGCTGTCCCGTGCTGATCGTCGTGGAACACCGGAATGTTCATCCGCTCGCGCAGCTTCTGCTCGATGTAGAAACATTCCGGGGCTTTGATATCTTCGAGGTTGATGCCGCCAAAGGTCGGCTCCAGCGCTGCCACCACGTTGATGAATTTGTCCGGATCGAGTTCATCCACTTCAATATCAAACACGTCGATACCGGCGAATTTCTTGAACAGTACGCCCTTGCCTTCCATTACCGGTTTACCGGCCAGCGCCCCGATATTGCCCAGCCCCAGCACCGCGGTGCCGTTGGAGATCACCGCCACCAGGTTGCCACGGGCGGTGTATTTGTAGGCCGCCAGCGGATCTTTTTCGATTTCGAGACAGGGCGCGGCCACGCCCGGGGAGTAGGCTAATGCCAGGTCGCGCTGGGTCGCGAGGGGTTTGGTTGGGGAGACCTGAATTTTACCGGGAACGGGGAATTCATGAAAATCGAGGGCACTCTGTCTTAACTGCTCGTCCATTGTAAGGTTCCTTTCACGTATCGTTCAAAATGGGTGATGTTGTTATGGTCGGAGTTCACCCTGGGTGGCGGATAGTATCGCTGCTGCCCGCCGTTCAAACTTTGAAGGCTGCCAAACTCTCATCATCAAAAAACAAAAATTGTTATCAATTTATAACAATCATGTTACCTGCCCATCAAAGCAAGACCATGTCCGTCTGCTATGCTTTTTTGTTAAGTACATCGCGAATTTCGCAGAAGTGTGATCTAACACACTCCACCAACTCTTTTATTTCCAAGGAGTAATTATTTATGAACCAACTAGACGGCATCAAACAATTCACCACGGTCGTGGCTGACAGTGGGGATATCGAATCCATCCGCCATTACCAGCCACAGGATGCGACCACCAACCCGTCGCTGCTGCTGAAAGCCGCCGGGCTGTCGCACTTCTCGCACCTGATTGACGATGCGATTGCGTACGGTAAAGGACGCGGCAAAACCAAAGAGCAACAGGTCGCTGAGGCCAGCGATAAGCTGGCGGTCAATATTGGTAGCGAAATTCTGAAAAGCATCCCGGGACGGGTCTCTACTGAAGTGGACGCACGCCTCTCCTTTGACCAGGAGAAAAGCATCGCCAAAGCGCGGCGTCTGGTGCAGCTCTACGAAGAGCAGGACGTCGAGAAATCGCGCATTCTGATCAAACTGGCCTCCACCTGGGAGGGGATCCGCGCCGCCGAGGTGCTGGAGAAAGAGGGGATTAACTGCAACCTGACGCTGCTGTTCTCCTTTGCTCAGGCTCGCGCCTGCGCCGAAGCCGGGGTGTTCCTGGTGTCACCGTTCGTCGGGCGTATTTATGACTGGTATCAGGCACGCCAGCCGATGGACCCCTACGTGGTAGAAGAAGATCCGGGCGTGAAGTCCGTTCGCAATATCTACGATTACTATAAGCAACACCGCTACGAAACCATCGTGATGGGCGCCAGCTTCCGCCGCACCGAGCAGATCCTCGCCCTCACCGGCTGTGACCGCCTGACCATCTCCCCTAACCTGCTGCAGGAATTGCAGGATAAAGAGGAGTCGGTGATCCGCCGCCTGGTACCGTCCTCAACGGTACTGCCAAAACCAAAACCGATGACTGAAGCCGAATTCCGCTGGGAGCATAATCAGGACGCCATGGCGGTCGATAAGCTGTCAGAAGGGATCCGTCTTTTCGCGGTCGACCAACGCAAACTCGAAGATCTGCTCGCCGCCAAACTGTAACCTTGCCATGGAGTGAACTATGTCCCGTAAAGAGTTAGCCAATGCCATTCGCGCCCTCAGCATGGATGCCGTGCAAAAAGCCAATTCCGGTCATCCAGGCGCACCAATGGGCATGGCCGATATCGCTGAAGTATTGTGGAATGATTTCCTGAAGCATAACCCCAACGATCCAACGTGGTACGACCGCGACCGCTTTATTCTCTCTAACGGTCACGCCTCGATGCTGCTTTACAGCCTGCTGCACCTCTCCGGCTATAACCTGCCGCTGGAGGAGCTGAAAAACTTCCGCCAGCTGCACTCGAAAACCCCGGGTCACCCGGAGCTGGGTTATACCCCTGGGGTGGAGACAACCACCGGCCCGCTGGGTCAGGGGCTGGCGAATGCGGTCGGGCTGGCGATTGCTGAGCGCACGCTGGCGGCGCAGTTTAACCAGCCGGGACATGAGATTGTCGACCACAACACTTATGTGTTTATGGGTGATGGCTGTCTGATGGAGGGGATCTCCCACGAGGTCTGCTCCCTGGCGGGCACCCTGGGGCTGGGCAAGCTGATTGGCTTCTACGATCACAACGGCATCTCCATCGACGGCGAGACCGAGGGCTGGTTCACTGACGACACGGCAAAACGCTTTGAAGCCTATCACTGGCACGTGGTGCACGAGATTGACGGCCACGATCCCGAGGCGCTAAAAGCGGCCATTCAGGAAGCGCAAAGCGTGACCGATAAACCGTCGCTGATTATCTGTCGTACGGTCATCGGATTTGGCTCCCCGAACAAAGCCGGCAAAGAGGAGTCACACGGCGCGGCGCTGGGGGAAGAAGAAGTGGCCCTGACCCGTCAGAAGCTGGGCTGGAAATACCCGGCCTTTGAGATCCCTAAAGAGATCTACAAAGCCTGGGATGCCCGTGAGGAGGGCGAAAAAGCGCAGGCGGCCTGGAACGACAAATTTGCCGCCTACCAGAAAGCCCATCCGGAACTGGCGGCCGAGTTCAGTCGTCGCATGAGCGGCGGCCTGCCGGAGAACTGGGAAGAGACCACCCAGGCACTGATCGAGGATCTGCAGGCCAACCCGGCGAAGATCGCCACCCGTAAGGCCTCGCAGAACACCCTCAACGCCATTGGCCCGATCCTGCCGGAGCTGCTGGGCGGCTCAGCGGATCTGGCCCCGAGTAACCTGACCATCTGGTCGGGCTCAACCTCACTCAAAGAAGATCTGGCCGGGAACTACATTCACTACGGGGTGCGCGAGTTCGGTATGACCGCCATTGCCAACGGTATCGCCCATCACGGCGGATTTGTGCCTTACACCGCCACCTTCCTGATGTTTGTCGAGTATGCGCGTAACGCCGCGCGTATGGCGGCGCTGATGAAGGCCCGGCAGATCATGGTCTACACCCACGACTCCATCGGGCTGGGAGAAGATGGTCCGACCCACCAGGCAGTGGAGCAGCTCGCCAGCCTGCGTCTGACGCCAAACTTCAGCACCTGGCGGCCATGCGATCAGGTCGAAGCCGCTGTGGGCTGGAAGCTGGCGGTGGAGCGCCATAATGGCCCGACGGCGCTGATCCTCTCTCGCCAGAACCTGGCGCAGATTGAGCGCACGCCGGAGCAGGTGAAAAATATCGCCCGCGGGGGCTATATCCTGAAAGACAGCGGCGGCAAGCCAGATGTGATTCTGATTGCTACCGGGTCGGAAATGGAGATCACCGTTAAGGCGGCGGAGAAGCTGACCGCTGAAGGTCATGCGGTACGGGTAGTGTCCCTGCCTTCAACGGATATCTTTGATGCCCAGGATGAAGCGTATCGTGAGTCGGTGCTGCCTTCTGACGTGACGGCGCGTGTCGCGGTCGAGGCGGGTATCGCGGACTACTGGTACAAGTATGTCGGGCTGAAAGGGAAGATTGTCGGGATGACCGGGTATGGTGAATCGGCGCCTGCCGACAAGCTGTTCCCGTTCTTCGGCTTCACCGTGGAGAACGTGGTGGAGAAGGCGCAGGCCTTGCTGTAAGTGCTTTGCCCGGCGGCGCTACGCTTGCCGGGCCTACAAACGGCAACCGAATGGTTGCCGTTTTGCTTTTACCTTGTAATCCACAACGTCGGCCAGGAGTCGGGTCCATGCCAGTTATCGCAGCTCGGCTCTTCGGCGTAACGCACCAGACGGAAACGCTGGCCGGTAAAGCGCCAGCGCGTCTGGATCCCGCAGTCAGCAATCCCGCGCCCTAAAGCCAGGGTGGTCAGCTCGCGGCTCTTCTCATCGAAACTGGCATTCATTAACTCCATCTCGCTGCTATCGCTCGACGGCACAAACGGCAGGCGCAGGCGCACCAGATGGGAAGCAAACGGCTTTTTGCGCGACACCAGCCAGGCCAGATCGACGGTGTTATACGCTCCGGCCTCGCAGCTGACGATCAACAGCGCTTTGTCATCGGTTAAGGCGGTGACCCGCACTTCACGACGCGTCGGATCGAGAGAACACTGGCTGCTGTTGATGCGCCAGGTGCCATAGTCGGTAAGATCGCTGCGCTCCTCACGGGTCAAAGGTGTGGGGGTCGGGTTGACCACCGCCACCTCTTTCAGGGCCGGTGCGGGCGGGACGCTCAGCGGCGGCTGCGCGCCTTTGTTGATCCACGCGGTTTCACTCCCGCCACGCTTCTGCTGGGCGTCAATAAACTGCAGCGCCTCTTTCAGTCCATCAAGGGAGATAACCTGCTTGCCATCCGCGAGGGTGATGGCCTTTTTTTGCTGAAGGGTGGCCAGCAAGGCGGTAATGGTGGCGGTATGATCGGTAGTCAGACGCCAGGAGGTAACCTGCCAGTGCGGGGGAGCAAGCTGCAGCGGCTCGCCGTCGAGCTGCAAGCGAGGCGCGATGGCGGGCGCTTTGGGATCGATTGTCGCCAGCCCACCGAGATCGATACGCAGCACCGCATCGGTTTTCGCCCCGGCGCTGCGGCTCAGGGTCATCACCAGCCCGTTATGCTCACCGGTATTGCGCGCAATGCAAAAGTTCTGGTTGTTGCAGGTCACCTGCCAGTCAGTAAACGACTGCTGAGCAGGTGCCGCCTGAACCAGAGATGCGGGCAGCACGCTGAGCATAAAGATAAGAAAAAGGCTGTGACGCATGAATAGCAGGATCCCGGAAGCAAAAACTGACAAACAGACCGTATCTTCCTGCTCAGGCCGGGCTTACTCAATCGGATTTATCGGATAGATTTATATAAAATACATCTTATTAAGGATAATAAGATCAATCCATTAACCCAGAACTGCGCAAATACTGTAAGAGTATCACCGTTTTGCCGTCCCGTATTTCACCCGATTGTACCATCAATAGCGCCTCGCTAAAGGGCAGCTCCAGGACCTCGATCTCTTCGTCTTCGATGCCGCCGCCCTTGCCCGCACGCTGGGCATCGCTGTATTCCGCCACGAAGAAATGGACGATTTCCGTCACCCCACCGGGGGACATGTACAGCTCAAACACCTTACGCGCCTCACCGACAATAAACCCGGTCTCTTCAATCGCCTCTTTGCGAATGCAGACTTCCGGCTCATCGTTATCGAGCAGCCCGGCGCAGGTTTCAATTAAGCGTCCGTCGGGATTGCCATTCACCCAGGTGGCGATACGGAACTGGCGGATCAGCACCACGCTCTGCTTCGCAGGGTTATAGAGCAGGACCGTGGCGCCGTTACCGCGATCGTACACTTCACGTTTGTGGCGCACCACTTCGCCGTTACGCCGCGTCAGATCGTAGGTCAGGTTGCGCAGAATGAAATAGTTATCCGAGAGGCACTTGTCTTTAATCAGTTCAATTTTCAAGGTTATACGGGCTCCGTTGCGCGTCATGGGAGTCATTTTACGCTGTGAAGCCTGCGTTGTCGTTCGTCGGCTTAATGCGCCGCGGGCGCGTGAACCCCAAGCCAGTCGACGATGCCCTGGGCGGCGTGTCGCCCTTCCGCCATCGCGGTGACCACCAGATCGGCACCGCGCACCGCGTCGCCCCCGGCAAAGATCTGCGGGTTGCTGGTCTGATAGCGGTAGCGCGACTCGACGCTGGCGGCGATCCGCCCCCAGTCATCCACCTCGACGCCCTGCGCCTGTAGCCAGGGCATGGCATGCGGGTTGAAGCCAAAGGCCATGATCACCGCATCGGCAGGCATCACAAACTCGCTGCCCTCGATGGGCACCGGGCGACGGCGGCCCTGGGCATCCGGCTCGCCCAGCCGGGTGCGCAGTAGCCGAATACCGTTAACCCGCCCGGTCTCGTCGAGGGTTAGCTCAACCGGTTGAACGTTGAATTCAAAGGCGGCTCCCTCTTCCCGGGCATTTTTGACCTCTTTTTTCGAGCCCGGCATGTTGGCTTCGTCCCGGCGGTAGGCGCAGGTCACGCTGGCAGCCCCGTGGCGCAGCGCGGTGCGTACGCAGTCCATCGCCGTATCGCCCCCGCCGAGCACCACCACGTTCAGCCCGGCGGTATCGACAAAGGGCTCTTCCTCCGACGACGGCAGCCCCATCAGCTGCCGGGTGTTGCCCACCAGGAACGGCAGGGCATCGTAAACGCCGGGCGCATCCTCATGGGGAATGCCCGCTTTCATCGAACGGTAGGTGCCCACCCCGACAAACAGGGCATCGTACTCGCTGAGCAGCTGCGCCAGCAGGATATCTTTGCCCACCTCGCAGTTGAGCTCGAAGCGAATGCCCATTGCCGTGAAAATCTCACGACGGCGGGCCAGCAGGGATTTATCCAGCTTAAAGGCCGGAATGCCGAAGGTGAGCAGGCCGCCGATTTCCGGGTGGCGATCGAAGACCGTGACGCTGACCCCGCGGCGGATTAACGCATCGGCGCACGCCAGCCCGGCGGGCCCGGCCCCGATAATCGCGACCTGCTTATTGACGGGGATAACATGGCTCAGATCGGGCCGCCAGCCTTTGGCCAGCGCCTGGTCGGAGATATAGCGTTCGATATTGCCGATGGTCACCGACCCGGCAACGTCGCGCACCGTGCAGGCGCCTTCGCACAGTTTATCCTGGGGGCAGACCCGGCCGGTTACCTCCGGCAGGCAGTTGGTCTGATGGGATAACGCCACCGCGGCTTCGATATCCCCGGCCTTTACGCACTCAATCCACTGGGGAATGTGGTTGTGCAGCGGGCAGGTCCATTCACACACTGAATGCTCCCCGCAGGTCAGGCAGCGGTCGGCCTCACGCTGGGCCTGCGCCGGGCGGAACGGCAGATAAATTTCGTTGAAATTACCCGCTCGTGCTTCGGGAGTCAGTTTATCCGGCTCGCCGCGGGCGGTCAGGGCAAACATCCGCTCGCGTTTGCTGACCTCACGGGGAGCGAGCGCCGCCCCGGTCTGCCACGGCTGCGCCTCATGACGCGCCGTGCGTACCTGCCGCGTGCGGGCCAACTGGTTCAGGGTAGCGGGCGTAACGCGCGTCAGGGCATCCGCCGGGCAGTTCGCTACGCAGGCCGGGCCCTCCGGGCGATCCAGGCACAGATCGCATTTCTGCGCGGTGGTGGTGACGATCTCCATGGTGCCAAACGGGCAGGCCACCATACAGGCTTTGCAGCCGATACATTGCTTCGCGTCAACCTGCACGCTGTCGCGCATCCGGCTGATGGCCCCGTTCGGGCAGCTCTGGATGCAGGGGGCGTTTTCACAGTGGTGGCAGGTGACGGCGCTGTGTGTGTTGCCCTCTTTCACCACGGTGATACGAGGGGTAAAATGGCGCGCGCTGAGGGCATGCTGTTCATTATGATGCGCCATGACGCACGCCACTTCGCAGGCACGACATCCAATGCATAGCTGGCTGTTGGCCATAATAAAATGATTCATCACGGTTCCCCTGCTGGGCTGAATAACCTTATTCTTTATATGAATAATGTATTTACCCACCGCAACGGATTCAGGCAATGTTCAATTGCCCAGGAACGCGAACTATTTCGCCTGAACCTGTGTCAGATCAATTAATTTCATTCCTGATGAAATTACGTTTCATTCCCCAGCGGAAATGCTTATCAGGTCTGTATCGTATTAGCTCAGGACGCGATTTGTGATTGTAAAACAACCGGTTTCACGCAGCCTTGCCCGGGCCTTTTTCGCCATCATTGCGCTGTCGCTACTGACCAGCGCCATCGCCCTGTTTACTCTCGCCAGCAGTCAGCGCGACGCCGAAGCGATCAACCTGGCGGGGTCATTGCGCATGCAGAGCTATCGCCTGGGTTACGATATGCAGCGGGGCAGCGCCGATCTGCTGCCCCATCGCCAGACCTGGCAGCAAACGCTGAACGCCCCCGCCCTGCTGACGCTGAAAAGCTGGTACGTGCCGGATGAGGTTCAACAGCATTACCACCAGCTGCAGCTGGCGTGGCACGGGGTAAGCGAGAAGCTCGATCAGGGCGATTACGCCTGGTATCAGAACCATATGGATGAGTATGTGGCGCGTATTGACGCCTTTGTCCTCTCCCTGCAGCATTACGCCGAACATAAAATCCAGCTGGTGTTCGCCATCTCCTTTGCCGGCGGGATCGGCATCATCCTGCTGGCATTCAACACGCTGCGGCGGATCCGCCGGCAGGTGGTCGCCCCGCTCAATCATCTGGTCGCCTCCAGCCTGCACATCGAACAGGGCCGGTTTGATACCCCGGTGCCGGATACCGATCTGCCGAACGAGCTTGGTCTGCTTTCCCGCACCTTTAACCATATGGCCACCGAGCTGCACAGCCTGTATCGCTCGCTGGAAATTTCGGTTGAAGAGAAGACCCACCATCTGCACGAGGCCCACCAGCAGCTGGAGATGTTGTTTACCTGTTCGCAGGAGATGAACACCAGCAAGATCGACAGCCACTGTTTCCGTCATATCCTGCAAACCGTGCGCGAATACACCGGAATTACCTGGCTGGCGCTGCATACCAGCGACGGCTGGAAAATGCAGGAGGGCGAGGCCGCTGAACATCTTGAGACGCAGGTATTGCCGGTTATTATGCTGGAGACTCGCTTCGGTGAGCTGCGCTGGCAAAGCGAGCAGCGCGCCGTTCCGATCCCACTGATGAAAAACGTCGCCACCATGCTCGGGCGTGGCCTCTTCTCCAACCAGGCTCAGAAGCACTACCACCAGCTGCTGCTGATGGAGGAGCGCGCCACTATCGCCCGCGAGCTGCACGACTCGCTGGCGCAGGTGCTGTCGTATCTGCGTATCCAGCTGACGCTGCTCAAACATGCGGTGCCGGAGGAGAACGAACCGGCGCAGGCGATCATTACCGATTTCTCCCGGGCGCTAAATGCCGCTTACCGCCAGCTACGCGAGCTGCTGACCACCTTCCGCCTGACCCTGAATCAGGCCAACCTCCCCGCCGCGCTGCAGGAGACGCTGGACGATCTGCAGAAGCAGACCAGCGCAACACTGCGCCTCGATTGTCGGCTCTCCTCCCTGGCGCTGGACGCCCAGATGCAGGTTCACCTGCTGCAGATTGTGCGCGAGGCAGTGCTGAACGCCATCAAGCACGCCCAGGCCAGCGATATCCAGGTCAGCTGCGTTACCGCCCCGGACGGCAGCCATACGGTGAGCATTCGCGACGACGGGATTGGAATTGGCGACGCCAGCGAGCCGCCGGGGCACTACGGTCTGAACATCATGCGCGAGCGCGCCGACAGGCTCGGAGGCACCCTGCACTTCTCCCAGCCACCCGGCGGAGGGACGCAGGTCAGCGTCTGTTTCCGCTCGTCAGCCAGTACCGAGGGTAAATAACGGTAAAATCAGGGGGAATGTCACCGCTCAGCCATGGGGATGGGCAATACTCACCGCTTCAGGATAATCGCGCGGATAAAGCGCATGATAATTTACATTATCTCCTTTATTTCTCCACGTTTGGCATCCGCCTTGCCGCTAGAGTGATGCGGGCAATGTACAATGACGACGCGCAGCAAAACGAGGTCTTATTTTAATGGCGAATTTTTTCATCGATCGCCCCATTTTTGCCTGGGTGCTGGCAATTCTGTTGTGCCTGACCGGCACGCTGGCCATTTTTTCCCTTCCTGTTGAGCAGTATCCGGATCTGGCTCCGCCTAACGTGCGGATCACGGCTAATTATCCCGGGGCCTCCGCACAGACCCTCGAGAATACCGTCACCCAGGTGATCGAGCAGAACATGACCGGCCTCGACAACCTGATGTACATGTCCTCCCAGAGCAGCGCCACCGGGCAGGCGACGGTCACGCTGAGCTTTACCGCGGGCGCTGACCCGGATGAAGCGGTGCAGCAGGTGCAGAACCAGCTCCAGTCCGCGCTGCGTAAGCTGCCGCAGGCGGTGCAGAATCAGGGCGTGACGGTGCGTAAAACCGGCGATACCAACATCCTGACCATCGCCTTTGTCTCCACCGACGGGTCGATGGACAAGCAGGATATCGCCGACTATGTCGCCAGTAATATTCAGGATCCGCTCAGCCGCATCAACGGCGTGGGGGATATCGACGCCTACGGCTCGCAATACTCGATGCGCATCTGGCTCGACCCGGCGAAGCTAAACAGTTTCCAGATGACGGCGAAAGACGTCACCGACGCCATCGAATCGCAAAACGCGCAGATTGCGGTCGGCCAGTTGGGCGGTACGCCGTCTATTGATAAGCAGGCGCTGAACGCCACCATCAACTCCCAGTCGCTGTTGCAGACCCCCCAACAGTTCCGCGATATCACCCTGCGCGTCAACCAGGACGGCTCGGAAGTGCGGCTGGGTGATGTCGCCACCGTGGAGATGGGCGCGGAGAAGTACGATTACCTGAGCCGCTTCAACGGCAAGCAGGCCTCCGGTCTGGGGGTCAAGCTGGCCTCCGGGGCCAACGAGATGGCCACGGCTGAACAGGTCATCAGCCGCCTCGATGAGCTGTCGCACTATTTCCCCCACGGGCTCGAATACAAAATTGCCTACGAAACCACCTCTTTTGTGAAGGCTTCGATTGAGGATGTGGTGAAAACCCTGCTGGAAGCCATCGCCCTGGTGTTCCTGGTGATGTACCTGTTCCTGCAAAACTTCCGCGCCACGTTGATCCCGACCATTGCCGTACCGGTGGTGCTGATGGGCACCTTCACGGTGCTGTACGCCTTTGGCTATAGCATCAACACCCTCACCATGTTTGCGATGGTGCTGGCGATAGGCCTGCTGGTGGATGACGCCATCGTGGTGGTGGAGAACGTCGAACGTATCATGAGCGAAGAAGGGCTCTCCCCGCGCGAGGCGACGCGAAAATCGATGAAGCAGATCCAGGGGGCGCTGGTGGGGATTGCCATGGTGCTGTCGGCGGTGTTTGTGCCGATGGCCTTCTTTGGCGGCACCACCGGCGCGATCTACCGCCAGTTCTCTATCACCATCGTCTCAGCGATGGTGCTGTCGGTACTGGTGGCGATGATCCTCACCCCGGCGCTGTGCGCCACCCTGCTTAAACCACTGCATAAGGGCGAGCAGCACGGCCAGAAAGGATTTTTTGGCTGGTTCAACCGCATGTTTAACCGCAACGCCGCGCGCTATGAGGCGGGCGTCGGGCGGATATTGCATCGCAGCCTGCGCTGGGTGCTGATCTACGTCCTGCTGCTGGGCGGTATGGTGTTCCTGTTCCTGCGTCTGCCCACCTCGTTCCTGCCCCTGGAAGATCGAGGCATGTTCATTACCTCAGTGCAGTTGCCCAGCGGCTCTACCCAACAGCAGACCCTGAAGGTGGTCCAGCAGGTCGAGCAGTACTTCTTCACCAAAGAGAAGGATAGCGTGCTGTCGGTCTTTGCCACCGTGGGCTCTGGCCCCGGCGGGAACGGGCAGAACGTGGCGCGTATGTTCGTGCGCCTGAAAGACTGGGATGAGCGCGATGCCAAAACCGGCAGCTCGTTCGCCATTATCGAGCGCGCCACTAAAGCCTTCAGTCACATCAAAGAGGCGCGGGTCTTCGCCAGCAGCCCACCGGCGATCAGCGGGCTCGGCAGTTCGGCAGGTTTTGATATGGAGCTGCAGGATCACGCCGGGGCCGGGCATGTGGCGCTGATGGCCGCGCGCGACCGCCTGCTGGAGCTGGCCGGGGAAGATCCTTCCCTCACCCGCGTGCGTCACAACGGTCTGGATGACAGCCCGCAGCTGCAGATTGATATCGACCAGCGTAAGGCGCAGGCGCTCGGCGTGGACATTGACGATATCAACGACACCCTGCAAACCGCGTGGGGATCGAGCTATGTGAACGACTTTATGGATCGGGGCCGCGTGAAAAAGGTCTACGTGCAGGCGGCGGCCAAATATCGCATGCTGCCGGACGATATCAACATGTGGTATGTGCGTAACAAAGATGGCGGTATGGTGCCCTTCTCGGCCTTTGCCACCTCGCGCTGGGAGACTGGCTCCCCACGTATGGAGCGCTACAACGGCTATTCGGCGGTAGAGATTGTCGGTGAGGCCGCGCCAGGCGTGAGTACCGGTACGGCGATGGATGTGATGGAAAATCTGGTCCAGCAGCTGCCTGCCGGTTTTGGTCTTGAGTGGACTGCGATGTCCTATCAGGAGCGCCTCTCCGGTGCCCAGGCACCGGCGCTGTATGCTCTGTCGCTGCTGGTGGTGTTCCTCTGTCTGGCCGCCCTGTACGAGAGCTGGTCGGTGCCGTTCTCGGTGATGCTGGTGGTGCCGCTGGGGGTGATTGGCGCCCTACTCGCCACCTGGATGCGCGGGCTGGAGAATGACGTCTACTTCCAGGTCGGGCTGCTAACGGTTATTGGCCTGTCCGCGAAGAACGCCATTCTGATTGTTGAGTTTGCTAACGAGATGAATGAGAAAGGTCAGGAGCTGATGGCAGCGACTCTTGATGCCTGTCGCCAGCGCCTGCGTCCGATCCTGATGACCTCGCTGGCGTTTGTTTTTGGCGTGCTGCCGATGGCTACCAGCTCTGGCGCGGGATCGAGCAGCCAGCACGCGGTGGGAACCGGGGTGATGGGCGGGATGATCTCCGCGACCATCCTCGCCATTTACTTTGTGCCGCTGTTCTTTGTGCTGGTCCGTCGGCGTTTCCCGTTAAAGGAACGACAGAAATAAGATGTTGAAAATGAAAAAGGCGTCCTTACCGGCCGCCTTTTTTGTGTGTTTATTTCCACACTATAGTTATTTAGCTAATTAAGTGCTCTTGCATTTCTTCCTGAATGTCATTTACGAAGCATGCCTTCGATAAAATCTTTCCAGTTCCCCAGTTCACGTTCAATCATAACTACCTCTCTTATTATTATGGCCATTCTACGAGAATATATCATCATTGTGAAGACTTTTTAATCAGTTCTTCTGCTCTACCCCCGTTGGTACCACTGGCTTGTAGATAATATGGGTCCAGTCCGATAAATTTTATGTGACCAACTGCAATATTTTGAAATAACCTTGATTAACGATGAAAAAATTAATTAGCGACTGTTCTTACACGTCTTTTTAGCGCCTGGACTTCTATGCGATAAAGATGAAATAATATTCATAAGCTGTACGTTATTTATGCCAGTCATGGATATAAAATAATGTCATAAAACAAATGTGTTATATTTCCGCAATCATTGAAGCTTCGAAAATACTGAGCAACTGGCCACGATTAAGACAAAAGGATTCACCATGATCACCCTGTACGGCATCAAAAATTGCGACACTATCAAAAAAGCCCGCCGCTGGCTGGACGATAATCACGTCGATTACCGTTTTCATGACTATCGCGTCGACGGTCTGGATGCTGATTTAATGCAGAAGTTTATCGCTGAGCTGGGCTGGGAAGCGCTGCTGAACACCCGCGGCACCACCTGGCGCAAGCTGGAAGAAAATCACCGCGCCAGTATCAATAATGCCGACAGCGCCGCTGCCTTAATGCTTGAAATGCCAGCAATCATCAAACGCCCATTGCTCTGGGCGCCCGGTAAGCCTATGCTGCTGGGTTTCAACGAAAAGCAATACCAAACCTATTTTATTGAGGTGTAGTCTATGTCATGCCCGGTCATTGAGCTGACTCAGCAGCTTATTCGCCGCCCCTCCCTGAGCCCGGATGATGCGGGTTGTCAGGCGCTGATGATCGAACGCCTGCGGGCGATTGGTTTTACCGTCGAACCTATGGATTTTGGCGATACGCAAAATTTCTGGGCCTGGCGCGGTCAGGGCGAAACGCTGGCGTTTGCCGGACATACTGATGTGGTGCCAGCCGGTGACGCTGACCGCTGGATCAATCCCCCTTTCGAACCGACGATCCGCGACGGCATGCTGTTTGGTCGCGGCGCGGCGGACATGAAGGGTTCCCTGGCAGCGATGGTGGTTGCCGCCGAACGCTTCGTGGCGCAATACCCGAACCATAAAGGCCGTCTGGCGTTTTTAATCACTTCCGATGAAGAAGCCAGCGCCAAAAACGGCACCGTGAAGGTAGTGGAAGCGCTGATGGCGCGCAACGAACGTCTGGATTACTGCCTGGTGGGCGAGCCGTCCAGCACCGAGGTGGTGGGTGATGTGGTCAAAAATGGCCGTCGCGGCTCGATGACCTGTAACCTCACCATTCACGGCGTGCAGGGGCACGTGGCCTATCCGCATCTGGCCGATAACCCGGTACACCGCGCCGCGCCGATGCTCAACGAGCTGGTGGGAATCGAGTGGGACAAGGGCAACGACTATTTCCCGCCGACCAGCATGCAGATTGCTAACATTCAGGCAGGCACCGGCAGCAACAACGTCATCCCCGGCGATCTGTTTGTACAGTTTAACTTCCGCTTCAGTACCGAACTGACCGACGAGATGATCAAAGCCCGCGTCGCGGCCCTGCTGGAGAAACACCAGCTGCGCTACAGCGTGGAGTGGTGGATTTCCGGCCAGCCGTTCCTGACCGGCCGCGGGAAGCTGGTGGATGCGGTGGTTAACGCTATCGCGCACTATAATGAAATTAAACCGCAACTGCTGACCACGGGCGGCACATCCGACGGACGCTTTATTGCCCGTATGGGTGCACAGGTGGTCGAACTTGGGCCGGTGAATGCCACCATTCATAAAATTAATGAATGCGTGAATGCCGCTGATTTGCAGCTGCTGGCCCGTATGTATCAACGTATCATGGAGCAACTCGTCGCCTGACGGTTGCCCTGAAGAAGGATAAGCGAATGGACTGGCTGGCTAAATACTGGTGGATTTTGGTACTGGTTTTTCTGGTAGGCGTGCTGCTGAACGTGATCAAGGATCTCAAGCGCGTTGACCATAAGAAATTCCTCGCCAACAAACCTGACCTCCCCCCACATCGTGACTTTAACGACAAGTGGGATGATGAAGACGACTGGCCGAAGAAGGACCAGAAGAAGTAATGTCTTAACCCTCTCCCCGCTGGGGAGAGGTCTTCTCAGTTCAATGTCTTGCTCTCGCAGCGATAAAATAATTTTATTAAACGACAGGGCCTAAAGCGGCTCCACGGTCCGGCTGAAAATCGCTGAGGCGTTTCCTGCAGGCCGGGGCGAGGCGCAGGGACGCGCCGAGAGGGCATAGCCTGCAAGGATGCAGGCTGGTGCCCGACCCGAAAGCCGGAAGGAATAAGCCGAAGGGACCGCGAAGCGGCGATTTTCTTGCCGGGAGCCCGGGTTGCCAGGGTGGTGGCGATTGAGCCACCCTGGCACGTTCACCGGTTTCGCAGTAACAGAGAAGCACGATTCTGAAGGTGAACGGAACCACCACCGCTGCGGCATGTACCCCCTCACCCTAACCCTCTCCCTCAGGGAGAGGGAATAGTATGTGCACATCCTCAGGTTGCAAAGAACCCTTCAGAGAAACTCAACAATGCCGTCGTCGTTCGGCTTACCGCCGCTGAGTGCTTCATCGAAGTAGTGTTTCGGCACGGTAAAACGCAGGTGATCCAGCGCAAACTGCATACTGCGATCGTCAATGGCGTGTCCCAGATCGTCAACAATATCCAGCGTCACATCGCCGCCCGCGCGGATCAGCGCTTCCTGACCGGCAACCGCATGGGACAGCTCAATGACGTGATCCTCCCCGCCGTGGATCAGGTGGATAGTGGTCGCCGTATTCGCCCGTTCCGGCAGGGTCGCGTAGCGGCCATTGAACGCAATCACCCGCGAGGCTAACCCCGGCTCGGCTTTTACACTCTCCAGCGCCATGATCGCCCCTTGAGAAAAGCCGATCAGCGCGGTGGCATTCGCGCCAACACCGCTTTGCTGCTGCCAGTAACGCACCGTCCCGACAAAGGTCGGCATGATCGCATCCACCCGCTCCTGACGGCTCTCTTCAGTCACGCCCTGCACCGAAAACCACTGCCGACCATTGGGACCGCATGGCTCCGCGCCGCCCACGCTGACCACCAGGGCATCAGGAAACAGAGGCGCAAACAAGCTGCCAATCTGCGCCATATTGGCCGGGTTATCGCCGACGCCATGAAACAACAGCAGCAGCTGTTTAGCCGGACGCTCGGGGCTCTGGACAACAAAATGGTCATGTTTCATGGCAGTCTCCTTATTTGATAAGCGGGATTCTACGCTTGACAGGCAGAATGAACATGCCAGTTTACTGATGAAGTCATTGAAAAAATTGCCATTGCAAAACGGTGTGCTTCAGCCTCTGGCAGCGTTCGCTATCCAGCTGCGTCAGCGCTTGGCCCGTCTCGATACGCAGCTGGCTCAGCAGGGCTTTGCGTCCGCTGAGGCCTAACGCGCGGCTCAGGTCGCTGTCATCAAGCCCCTGTTCGATTTTGCCCCGCACGCCTGCCAGCGGCAGATCCGTCGCCTGCAGCAGTCGCGTCAGGCTGGCCACCGCCGCCGTAAAGGGGCGGTGCGCAAAGGCAAACCCGGCGAGATCCAGCCAGTCATCATCATTAAGGGTAGCCTCACCTGCGGACGCTACCGGGATCTTTTCACCGTTCCAGCGTTCAATCACCGGCGCATCGCGACTGAGCCGCTGCTGCTCATGCTGGCACAGCGCCTGCCCCGCCGGGCTGAGCGGCAGCATCGCCATCGCCGTATAGCAGCCGCTGCTGGCCTCGCGGTGGCTGCCCATACGCACCAGCACAAAGCCACAGTGCTGCCAGAAGCGCCAGAGTTCCTCGGTATAGCCGAAGCTGACGGACAGGTAGTCGATATTCTCCTGCTGGCGGGCGGTGGCAATCAGCGCCCGGCCAATGCCTTCGCGCTGGCGAGCGGGATGGACCGCAACGCGCGTTACCCGCCGGGCGATAAGGGTGGCGGCCTGCGGGGAGCCGCCGTGAGCGGCCAGCGACTGCGCCACCAGGTTGCCGCGTGGACGGCGGTAGCCCGCCCACACCGCCTGGCTGAGCGCCGGACTCAGCCCTCCCTCCTCCAGCAGCCACAGCGCACCGCAGACGTCATCAGCCGTTCGGGCGACGGCAAAATGCTGCCCTGGGGCATCCATCATCCGCCGCAGATCAAGCGGTGAGGTCCGGTAGTGCGCGGCACAGAGCAATTTATAGACCGCCGCCGGAAGGTCAGGATCACGGCTCCAGGCCTCCTGCTCCAGCGGCGTACAGACGATCTCCCCCTGCGGGGGGCGCTCGTCGGGCGTATCATCAAACAGCAACACCTCGGCGATAATGCGCTCCAGCGGGCAGCCCGCGGCCCAGCGCACCGGGTCGTTCAGGGTGAAGTAACGCAGCCCGGCAAAGCGGGCGCAGAATTTCAGCAGAAATCCCCTGCCGGTGCCCTCATAACCCTGCACCGTGGTGGTCAGCAGCACCCGGGGGAAACGCGTCACCAGCCGCGCCAGCAGCGGGCCGGGGATCGCCGCCGCCTCATCAACGATCAGCCAGTCGGCGCGCTCGTCCGAAGCCAGCAGCGCGTCCGGGGCCATAAAGTGATAACGGTCGCCACCGAAGCGGGCGATAACCTCCGTCGCCGCTCTGGCGGGTGCAGTTACAATGGCATGGCCTGCAATGCGTTGCAGCAGCATGCCTGCCAGCGCCGACTTTCCGCGCCCGCGCGCGGCGGTCACGGCGGCGACCCCTGCGGGCATCGTCGTCAACTGAGCGAGGATCGCGGCCTGCTCCCGCTGCGGCTCACCGCTGGCCGGGTGCCAGTCGGGAGCAGGCAGGTTCTGCAATCGGGGAAAAGACGCGCCCTGCTGCCAGAGTAAAACCTGCGGGTCGCGCGTAATATGACGGCAGAAATGTTCAATAAAGCGAGGAGTGGGGATCGGCTCGGGCCTGTCGCTCCAGCGCAGCGAATCCTGGTCGGCCAGCTCCGGCCAACACGCCAGGGCTGGGGTGAGTAAAACCAGTACACTTCCGGCTCGCAGCGTGCCGCCGACGGCCGCAAAGGCCGAGACGTCGAAGCCCTGGCGGGCATCGAAGATGGCGTGGAGAAATTCACGGCCCAACAGTTGATTCAGCGCCTGGGGTGAACAGGACGGGAGCTGGGGGGCGTCGTCGCCAACCCACAGCCAGTCTCCGGGATGTTTTTCTTTCAGCAGCAGCGCCTGCTGCTGCGTCCATGTCTCATCCCCGCTCAGCACCAGCAATCGCCGGTGCCCCTCCCGCGCCAGTTGTTCCGGTAACCTGGATAGATTCATCCCTGACATTGAGAATTACATGGCCTTACCGAAGGTATTGCACTGGGCAGGATCGCCGCCGTCAAAGCCTTTTTTGAACCAGCTATAACGCTGTTCTGACGTCCCGTGAGTAAAGCTGTCCGGCACCACATGCCCCTGACTCTGCTGCTGCAAACGATCGTCGCCAATCGCCTGCGCGGCGTTAAGCGCCTCTTCCAGGTCTCCCGCCTCCAGCACGCCCTCCTGCTGCATATTGTGGCCCCAGACCCCGGCAAAGCAGTCAGCCTGCAGCTCCATACGCACCGACAGCGCATTCACTTCGCTCTCGCTGGCATTCTGCTGAAGCTGGCGAACCTTTGGCTCAATGCCGAGCAGTTTCTGCACGTGATGGCCCACTTCATGGGCGATAACGTAGCCCTGGGCAAAATCGCCGTCGGCGCCCAGCTTGCGTTTCATGTCATCGTAGAAGGAGAGATCGATATAGACGGTGGCATCGGCAGGACAGTAGAACGGCCCCATCACCGATTGCCCGGTCCCACAGCCGGTACGCGTGGCACCGCGGTACATCACCAGCTTCGGCTGCTGGTAGGTGCGACCCATTTTGTCGAACAGCTGACCCCAGGTATCTTCCGTGGTGGCCAGGATCACCGAGGTAAATTTTGCCGCTTCATCTTCATTTGGACTGATGGAGCGCGTCGCCTGCTGCTGCTGCGGCATCGGTTGCCCGGTGAGTAACCCGCTCAGGTCGACCCCGTAGTAACCTGCTACCACGACCACCAGCAGAATAATGATACCGCCCTTTCCCCCCGGCAGCCGGAAGCCCGGCCCGCCCATTGACGGACCACCGCTACTACGTCTGTCATCTACATTGTCGCTTCCACGACGCCCTTGCCAGCGCATAACCACCTCGAAATTATCATCTTAATAATAAATATGATCGTAGGCGGTTCGGGGCAAGATTACCACTGGAAACAAAGGTGAGATGCCAGAGGAACAGAGGTTCCCCTGGCGACAGGGCAGGATTAGTCGAGTTTAACACCCAGACGGTGGGCAACGGCTTCGTACGCTTCAATCACACCGCCCAGGCTTTGGCGGAAGCGGTCTTTGTCCATTTTATCCAGCGTCTCTTTGTCCCACAGGCGGCTGCCGTCCGGTGAAAATTCATCACCCAGAACCACCTCGCCTTTATACAATCCGAATTCCAGTTTGAAGTCGACCAGGATCAGGCCGGCGTCATCAAACAGCTTCTTCAGCACGTCGTTGGCTTTGAAAGTCAGCTCCTGCATGCGCGCCAGGTTCTCTTTGCTCACCCAGCCAAAGGTTTCGCAGTAAGATTCGTTGACCATCGGATCGTGCATGGCGTCGTTTTTCAGGAACAGGTCGAACAGCGGCGGATTGAGCTCGATGCCCTCTTCAATACCCAGACGCTTCACCAGGGAGCCTGCGGCGCGGTTACGGACGACACATTCCACCGGTACCATATCCAGCTTTTTCACCAGACATTCGGTATCGGACAGCAACGCTTCCATTTGCGTAGGGATGCCCGCTTCTTCCAGCTTGCTCATAATGAAGTGGTTGAACTTGTTGTTCACCATCCCTTTACGGTCAAACTGTTCAATGCGCGCGCCATCTCCTGCTGACGTATCATTGCGGAACTCGAGCACCAACAGATCCGGGTTCTCCGTGCTGTATACGGTTTTCGCTTTGCCACGATACAACTCAGCTTGCTTCTGCATCTTCATTACTCCTGGTGTGATGATTTGTGTTCAAAACTGGAGATATTATGCCACGCACACGTTTGCGTAGCACGAAAATAAAAAGGGCTGGATTCACCAGCCCTCTTTTTTATTTGCTGAATGCCGCCTGGAAGACAGCGACCAGCGCATCGTTCTGCGACTGGGTCAGAGTGTGACCTTTCGGATCGATAAACTGCAGGCTGCTACGGTTGTCCAGATCGCCGACCTGAAGCTTGTAGTCGCCGGAAGCCAGACCCGGATCGCGTGCGCCCAGCGCTTCCCAGCTGCTGTCAGACAGCGGCTTGTAGGTCACCGCCATGCTGCCGGTCGAGCGGGTGCTGTCGGTCACTTTCATGCCGACGCGCTCAAGCGTGGCAGGCAGACGCTGCCAGACCTGGTTGAACGGACCACGTACGACAAGCATTGGCAGACCGGTTTCGTCGGCAGCGCTCTGCACGTCGAAGGTTGCGCCATTGCGGCTCTGGGCAGCATTGGCAGCGTCGGTTGCGTTTTTGTCGAGGCCCGCAGCGATGGTGTTAAGCATCTCGGTACTGTAGCGCTGCAGGGAAGCGGCATCCGAGACGGGCTTGCCTGCCTGCTCGAGGTTCAGCAGCTTAACCACGACCGCCTGCTGATAACCCTGAGGTTTAACAGAGACTTGATAACGTCCACGGTACTGTTGATCTTCATCCAGACGGGACCATTCGATCCAGTCTGTCGACAGCGTCTGGCTGGCGTCATCGCGTTGCGTGATTGTGTAGTTCTTCGACTGAATCACGCTGACAACCTGCGGCCACAGAGCGGCATTACGCGCGCTCTCAACCTGCAGCGTCGCGGTATCGCCGGTGAACTGAGTACGCGCCCCGCTTACCAGCGCCAGAGGCTGTGCTGGCGGACGGATATCAAGCGCTTTGCCTACCGCGCCGCTCCCGTTGGTGACCGGAATGTTATAGTCGCCATTTTGAACGGGCAGGATCATGCCAGCGGGCGCATGAAGTTCAGCAAGCGGCGCAGCATCCAGATAGGATTCGTCACCGCTCACCTGGCGCTTGTAGCGTGAATCTGAGCTACAGGCCGCGAGCAGCATAACAAGCGAAACACCCGCAACCTTCACCAGGCGCGACTTCTGTACTGAGTAAGCCATCAAATCTCCCTAAACTTTACAGCAGACCGGCATGCTTCAGCGCGCCAGTGACCGTTTCGCGACCGTGGTCGGTAATCGGGGTCATCGGCAGGCGCAGCGTATCGGTCGCTACAAGTCCCAACTCCTTACATGCCCATTTCACTGGGATCGGATTGGGTTCGACAAATAATTTGTTGTGCAGCGGCATCAGACGCTGGTTAATCACGCGGGCTTCCTGGAAATGACCGGCAGCCGCCAGTTTACACATTTCAGCCATATCGCGGGCTGCAATGTTGGAGGTCACGGAAATTACCCCGTGGCCGCCGAGCTGCATAAAGTCCAGCGAGGTCGCATCATCACCGCTCAGCAGAATAAAGTCGTCTGAAACCAGCTCTTTGATCTGATGAACACGGCTTAAGTTCCCGGTCGCCTCTTTAATACCGATAATATTTTTTACTTTCGCGAGACGGCCAACCGTTTCTGGCAGCATATCGCAGCCAGTGCGCGACGGCACATTATACAGGATTTGTGGCAAGTCAGTATGTTCAGCGATGGCTTTGAAATGCTGGAACAGACCTTCCTGGGTCGGACGGTTGTAGTATGGCGTTACCGTCAGGCAACCGACCACACCCGAGTCGTTGAAGCGCTGGGTCAGGCTGATGGCTTCAGCGGTCGCGTTGGCACCCGTACCGGCGATAACCGGGATACGCCCGTCAGCCAGTTCGAGGGTCATCATGACCACTTCGCCATGCTCTTCATGGCTCAGCGTTGCAGATTCACCGGTAGTCCCTACCGAAACAATCGCCGAGGTTCCGCTGGCGACATGATAATCAATCAGTTTCTTCAGGCTTGACCGGCAGACATTACCTTTCTCATCCATCGGTGTAACAAGCGCAACAATACTTCCCGTGAACATGGGCCATCCTCTGTGCGTGCAAGAGCCTCAATGGTACGTTTGGTGCTGTAATAAAAGCAAGGGACATGAGGCCTCCAGGTTATTGTATGCCGGTTTTTTTTATGCTTTCCTTAGAAAGACTAAACCATGCAAAGGAAGAACCGGTTTGACAACATCATCACAACATTACCTGGTTATCACTGCGCTGGGTGCTGACAGGCCGGGGATCGTAAACACCATTACTCGCCACGTCAGTAGCTGCGGCTGCAACATTGAAGACAGTCGTCTGGCGATGCTGGGGGAAGAGTTCACCTTCATCATGCTGCTTTCCGGATCGTGGAATGCCATCACCTTAATTGAATCGACCCTGCCGTTAAAAGGCGCAGAGCTGGATCTGTTAATCGTGATGAAGCGCACCACCGCACGTCCGCAGCCAGCGTTGCCGGCAACCGTCTGGGTCCAGGTGGAAGTGACTGACTCCCCGCACTTAATCGAACGCTTTACCGCCCTGTTTGATAGCCATCAGATGAACATTGCCGAGCTGGTCTCCCGTACCCAGCCGGGCGAAGGCCACACTATCCCTAAACTGTTTATCCAGATCACCGCGCACAGCCCGGCCTCTCAGGATGCATCAAATATAGAGCAAGCGTTCAAAGCCCTCTGTACAGAATTAAATGCGCAAGGCAGTATAAACGTCGTCAATTATTCCCAGCATGAACAAGACGGAGTTGAGTAATGAATCCACTGAAAGCCGGTGACATCGCACCGAAATTTAGCCTGCCCGATCAAGACGGCGAGCAAGTAAATTTAACCGACTTCCAGGGACAGCGTGTTCTGGTCTACTTCTACCCGAAAGCCATGACGCCAGGCTGTACCGTACAAGCGTGCGGTCTACGTGACAACATGGATGAGTTGAAGAGCGCGGGCGTGGAAGTGCTGGGTATCAGTACCGATAAGCCTGAAAAGCTGTCTCGTTTTGCCGAAAAAGAGTTGCTGAACTTCACGCTGCTCTCCGATGAAGACCATCAGGTCTGCGGTGAGTTTGGCATCTGGGGTGAGAAAACCTTTATGGGCAAAACCTACGACGGTATCCACCGCATCAGTTTCCTGATCGATGCCGAAGGTAAAGTTGAACATGTGTTTGATGACTTCAAAACCAGCAATCACCACGACGTGGTATTGAACTGGGTGAAAGAGAACGCCTGAAGGTAAACGCAAAACGGCAACCTGAGTTGCCGTTTTTAGTGTTTGCGCCCTCTCCCCGTGGGAGAGGATTGGGGTGAGGGCATCAGTCCGCACAAAACCCGTAGGCCCGTGCAAGCGTTAGCGCCGCCGGGCAACAGACTACTCCTCAACCGCCGGCACATCCGGCCAGGCATGCACCACCGCTTTAATCAGCGTTGCCAATGGGATGGCAAAGAACACCCCCCAGAATCCCCATAACCCGCCAAAAATCACCACCGAGAGAATAATGACTAACGGGTGCAGGTTGACCGCTTCCGAGAACAGCACCGGCACCAGCAGGTTACCGTCCAGGCCCTGAATAATCAGATAGACTGCGAAACAGCTCCAGAACTCGGTGCCCAGACCAAACTGGAACAGCGCCACGCCCACTACCGGAATGGTGACCACGAAAGCCCCGATATACGGGATCAGCACCGAGAAGCCCACCAGCACCGCCAGCAGCAGCGAATAGTTAAGACCAAAGATGAAAAAGCCAATCCAGGTGGCTATACCGACAACGATCATCTCCAGCACTTTGCCGCGGATATAGTTGGTAATCTGCTGGTTCATCTCCTTCCATACCTGCCCTGCCAGGCCACGGTTACGCGGCAGCACGCGGCGCACCGCGTTAAGCATCTGCTCTTTATCTTTGACCAGGAAGAAGACCATCAGCGGCACCAGCACCAGATAGACCGCCAGCGTCAGCAGGCCCACCAGCGACGCGAGGGAGAATTTCACCACCGTGTCCCCCATCGTCATGATGCGAGTACGCATGTTTTCAGCCATCGCATCAATAATGCCCGCATCCATCAGAGCCGGATAACGACGCGGCAGGGTGGCGGCAAAATCCGAGAGCTTGCTGAGCATGCCAGGCATATCGCGAATCAGGTTGATCCCCTGCTGCCAGGCAATCGGCAGCACCACAAAGGACATCACCAGCAGGATACCGACAAAAAAGACCAGTACGATGATGCTGGCCCAGCGGCGGGAGCAGCCGATATTTTCCAGCCGGACCGTCGGCCACTCCAGCAAATAGGCGAGCACAATCGCCACCAGCAGCGGGGCCAGCAGCCCGCTAAAGAAGAAGAGGATGCCAAATCCGGCAACCAGAATAACCAGCAGCGCAATGGCCTCCGGATCGCTAAAGCGTCGGCGGTACCACTGCATTAATAACTCGAGCATGCAACCTTCCCTGAAGATGATGGCTGGACGTAAAAGGTGAATTGTATCGGAGAGTCAATGAAAAGACTTTCGCTTTTTCTTGCTCTGTCACAAAACGCAAAAGCCTGAAAAGAGGGATTTTCTTATCGCCCTGACGCGGCTACACTCGCAGAGCAGCCGCAGGTGAACGATATGCGGGTTATTCGGTCAAATTAGCACACCCACCAGACAGGACAGAGGTTATGTTCAGGCAGTTGAAAAAAATGTTGGTTGCGACGCTCATCGCTGCGCTGGCCGCCGGCCAGATGGTGCCTGCGTTCGCTGACTCTGCAGAATCATTGCCGGACATGGGCACCTCGGCAGGCAGCACGCTCTCCATTGGTCAGGAGCTGCAAATGGGCGACTATTACGTGCGCCAGCTGCGCGGCAGTGCGCCGCTGATTAACGATCCGCTGCTGGTGCAGTACATCAATTCCCTGGGAATGCGCCTTGTCTCCCATGCGGATTCGGTGAAAACCCCTTTCCACTTCTATTTAATCAATAACGATGAGATCAACGCCTTCGCCTTCTTCGGCGGCAATGTGGTGTTGCACTCGGCGTTATTCCGCTACGCCGATAACGAAAGCCAGCTGGCCTCGGTGATGGCGCACGAAATTTCCCACGTCACCCAGCGCCACCTTGCACGCGCAATGGAAGATCAGAAGCGCAGCGCCCCGCTCACCTGGGTGGGCGCGCTGGGCTCCATTCTGCTGGCGATGGCCAGCCCGCAGGCGGGGATGGCGGCGCTGACCGGTACGCTGGCGGGTACGCGTCAGGGAATGATCAGCTTTACCCAGCAGAATGAACAGGAAGCTGACCGCATCGGTATACAGGTGCTGCAGCGCTCCGGGTTTGACCCGCAGGCGATGCCGAATTTCCTTGAAAAGTTACTCGATCGGGCGCGCTACTCCTCGCGTCCACCGGAAATTTTGCTGACCCACCCTCTGCCAGAAAGCCGTCTGTCGGATGCGCGTAACCGTGCCAACCAGATGCGTCCGGTAGTGGTGCAGTCCTCGGAAGATTTCTACATGGCGAAGGTCAGAAGCCTCGGCATGTACAACTCCGGGCGTAACCAGCTGACCAACGATCTGCTGGACGCGCTGGCGAAAGGCAACGTGCGTGAACAGCGCGCGGCCCAGTACGGTCGGGCGTTACAGGCGATGGAGGCCAGCAACTATGATGAGGCCCGCAAGAACCTGCAGCCGCTGCTGACCGCAGAGGCCAACAATGCCTGGTATCTCGATCTGGCCACCGACATCGATTTAGGGCAGAAAAAAGCCCAGGATGCGATTAACCGACTAAAAGGCGCCCGGGAAATACGCACTAATCCGGTCCTGCAACTCAACCTGGCGAATGCTTATTTACAGGGCGGACAACCGCAGCAAGCCGCGCCCCTCCTCAACCGCTACACCTTCAGTAATAAAGACGATCCTAACGGTTGGGATCTGTTGGCCCAGGCGGAAGGCGCCCTTGGCCATCGCGATCAGGAGCTGGCGGCCCGCGCCGAAGCTTACGCCCTGGTCGGACGCCTGGATCAGGCTATCTCCCTGCTGAGCAGCGCCAGCTCGCAGGTGAAACTCGGTAGCCTGCAACAGGCCCGTTACGATGCCCGCATCGATCAGTTGCGCCAGCTGCAGCAGCGCTACCGTCCGTATGAAAAGATGTAAAGGAGAAGAGATGTCTGACGCGGTTACGATCTACCACAACCCTCGCTGCTCAAAGAGCCGCGAAACACTAGCCCTGCTGAAATCCAACGGCGTTGAGCCGCAGGTGGTGCTCTATCTGGAGACGCCGCCGGATGCCGACACCCTGCGCACGCTGTTAAGCCAGCTGGGTATGAGCAGTGCCAGAGCGTTAATGCGCCAGAAAGAGGAGCTTTACAAAGCGTTAGGCCTCGCTGACAGCGCGCTCACTGAAGAGGCGTTAATTCAGGCGATGGTGGATAATCCGAAGCTGATCGAGCGCCCGATTGTGGTGGCAAACGGTAAAGCACGTATTGGCCGTCCACCTGAACAGGTGCTGGAGATTGTGAAGTAAGTAAAATGGCCCGGTAGCCTGCGTGCGCCGGGCCTACAGATTGAGGATATCTTTCACAAAGGGAATGGTGAGCTTTCGCTGGGCGGTGATAGATGCCCGATCCAGCTGATCGAGGGTCACAAACAGCGTACGCATCTCACGATCCAGCCGTTTTAACAGAAAACGTCCCACGTCTTCCGGCAGTTCAAACCCCCGCAACCGCGCCCGCAGCTGCAACGCCTGCAATTTATCTTCATCGGAGAGCGGCTGTAATTTGTAGATCTGCCCCCAGTCGAGGCGAGAGGCCAGATCGGCCAGCCCCAGGTTTAACTGACGCGGTGGACGATCGCCGGTGATCAGCAGCCGGGTTTTCCCGGACTCCAGAATGCGATTGTAGAGATCAAAAATCGCCATCTCCCACAGCTCATCCCCCGCCACGCATTCGATATTGTCGATGCAGACCAGCGACAGCTGTTCCATCCCATCGAGCACTTCCGGCACAAACCAGGTACGCTTATCCAGCGGCACATAGCCGACCGCATCCCCGCGCTGCGAGAGTTCGGCACAGGCGGCATGCAGCAGATGGCTGCGCCCCGCGCCTTCGCGTGACCAGATATAGATGTAACCGCTGTGCTCCTGGCGCAACACGTTTTGCAGTGCAGCCAGTAAAGAGGGGTTATCACCCGGCCAGAAACTCGCGAAAGTTTCGTCGTCGGGAAGATAAAGTGGCAAAGAGAGCTGTGCCGGTGCGTTCAGAAATACCTCAACCAGGTCTTACTCGGAATCGGCCCAGAGTTTAACACGGAACAAGCGGGGAGAGAACCGGGCGGAGCGGCCGCCCGGTTAGAGGATTAATGGGAGACTTTTTCTGTCTCTTCCGCGTCCAGGACCACTTCTTCCGGGCGCAGAACGGAGATCAGTTTGAAGATCAGAGCCAGGGCAATACCAACGATGGTTGCCAGCGCCATGCCTTTCAGCTCGGCCGCACCAATGTGCACCTTGGCACCGCTGACGCCAATAATCAGGATCACCGAGGTCAGGATCAGGTTCTGTGCTTTGCTGTAATCCACTTTCGATTCAATCAGGACGCGGATACCGGAGGCACCGATTACCCCGTACAGCAGCAGCGAAACGCCGCCCATCACCGGGACCGGGATGATCTGGATGGCTGCCGCCAGTTTACCCACGCAGGAGAGCAGGATAGCGATAATCGCCGCGCCGCCGATTACCCAGGTGCTGTACACGCGGGTAATGGCCATCACACCAATGTTCTCACCGTAGGTGGTGTTTGGCGTTGAGCCGAAGAAACCGGAGATAATGGTCGAGAAGCCGTTGGCAAACATCGAGCGGTGCAGGCCCGGGTCGCGGATCAGGTCGCGCTTGACGATGTTTGCCGTGACCACCAGGTGGCCGACGTGCTCGGCAATCACCACCAGCGCGGCAGGCAGAATGGTGAAGATAGCAAACCACTCAAAGCGCGGAGTGTAGAAGGTTGGCAGCGCGAACCAGTGGGCCTGGGCGATCGGCGTAGTATCCACCACGCCCATGGCGAAGGAGAGCGCATAGCCCGCCAGCACGCCAATCAGGATCGGGATAATCGCCATAAAGCCACGGAACAGCACGGAGCCAAAGATTGTCACGCCCAGGGTCACCAGCGAGATGATAATGGTTTTGGTATCCGGCGCCTGACCGTCGGCAGGCAGCAGGCCCGCCATGTTCGCCGCGACACCGGCTAACTCCAGCCCGATGACGGCAACAATGGCGCCCATTGCCGCAGGCGGGAACATCACGTCCAGCCAGCCGGTACCGGCTTTTTTCACAATGAAAGCCACCAGACAGAACAGCACGCCGCACATGATAAAGCCACCCAGCGCCACTTCGTAGCCCAACGGCAGCAGCAACAGTACCGGGGAGATAAAGGCAAAGCTTGAACCCAGATAGGCCGGGATTTTCCCTTTACAGATGAAGAGGTACAGCAGCGTCCCGATACCGTTAAACAGCAGCACGGTGGCCGGGTTAATGTGGAACAGGATTGGCACCAGCACGGTTGCGCCAAACATCGCAAACAGGTGCTGCAAACTAAGCGGGATTGTCTGTAAAAGCGGCGGTCTTTCACTCACCCCGATAGCACGGCGCGTCATAGTGTTTTCCTCTGAGTATTATTGGTTGTGTGTGTTTTATTCAAAAAAAAGCCGACTATCAAAGTCGGCTTTTTTATCATTATGCGATTACTTAGTACCAAAAATCTTATCACCGGCATCACCGAGACCCGGGATAATGTACCCGTGCTCGTTCAGACCCTGATCGACAGAGGCGGTGTACAGCTCCACGTCCGGGTGCGCTTTTTCCAGCGCGGCGATGCCTTCCGGCGCGGCAACCAGTACCAGTACCTTGATGCTGCTGCAGCCCGCGTTTTTCAGCAGGTCGATAGTGGCGATCATCGAACCACCGGTCGCCAGCATCGGGTCAACAACCAGCGCCATACGCTCGTCGATGTTGGAAACCAGCTTCTGGAAATACGGAACCGGCTCCAGCGTCTCTTCGTCGCGATAAATACCAACCACGCTGATACGCGCGCTCGGGACGTGCTCCAGCACGCCTTCCATCATGCCCAGACCCGCACGCAGGATTGGCACAACGGTAATTTTTTTACCTTTGATCTGCTCAACCTGTACCGGGCCGTTCCAGCCTTCAATGGTGACAGTTTCAGTTTCCAGATCGGAGGTTGCTTCATAGGTCAGTAAGCTGCCAACTTCAGAGGCCAGTTCACGAAAGCGCTTAGTGCTGATGTCATGCTCACGCATCAGGCCCAGCTTGTGTTTAACGAGTGGGTGTTTCACTTCCACAATCTTCATTCTATTTCTCCTTCGGGTGGCAGCCACAAAAAAAATCGCCGGATTATACCGCTTTTTGCGGACTACGCCATACCCATCTTGCTTGACCGGGATCAACCAAAGTGAATAACGGGCTGCAGAGAGTATAAAAGAGACAAATAAAACCGGAGGGGTAAGCGGCAGTTTTTATGCCCGGCGGCGCTGCGCTTGCACGGGCCTACAGGGGTTGTAGGCCGGGTAAGGCGAAGCCGCCACCCGGCAATGCAGAATTAAAGCGACTCGCCGTTGCTGGCAATCACCTGCTGATACCAGGCGAACGACTTCTTCTTGCTGCGATTCAGCGTGCCGTTGCCTTCGTTATCTTTATCGACGTAGATAAAGCCATAGCGTTTTTTCATCTCGCCGGTGCCGGCTGAGACCAGATCGATACAGCCCCACGGGGTGTAGCCCATCAGATCCACGCCATCTTCCACCACCGCTTTTTTCATCTCGCGGATATGGGCGCTGAGATAGTCAATGCGGTACTGATCGTTCACCGTGCCGTCGCTCTCCAGCACGTCGATGGCACCAAAACCGTTTTCGACGATAAACAGCGGCAGCTGGTAGTGATCCCAGAACCAGTTCAGGGAGTAGCGCAGCCCCACCGGGTCAATCTGCCAGCCCCAGTCCGATTTCTGCACGTAGGGGTTGGAGACCAGACTTTTGCTCTCGTCGTAATCCAGCTGCGGGTTATCCGCTGTCGCCTTGGTGGCAAACGACATGTAGTAGCTGAAGCCGATGTAATCCACACAGCCCTGCTTCAGCGCTGCTTTGTCCTCTTCGGTGATATCAAGCTCGAAACCGCGACGGGCAAAATAGTTGAGCAGATGCTGCGGATAGGCACCACGCACGTGCACGTCGGTGAACCAGTAGCGGCGATGCATGGCGTTCATCGCCATCATCATGTCGTCCGGAGCGCAGGTCAGCGGATAGATAGGACACATGGCGATCATGCAGCCGATACGCAGCGACGGGTTGATTTCACGTCCGGCCTTTACCGCCAGGGCGCTGGCCACCAGCTCGTAGTGCGCCGCCTGGAACATCACCGGCTCGCGATCTTCACCCGGCTGATAGTGCAGGCCGGAGTTGGTGAACGGGGCAAAATCTTCGTGGAAGTTGGCCTGGTTGTTGATCTCGTTGAAGGTCATCCAGTACTTCACTTTGTGCTGATAACGCTTAAACACCACGCTGGCAAAGCGCACAAAGAAGTCGATCAGCTTGCGATTACGCCAGCCGCCGTATTCGCTCACCAGGTGATACGGCATTTCGAAATGCGAGAGGGTTATCACCGGTTCGATGCCGTGCTTCAGGCACTCATCAAAGAGATCGTCGTAAAACTGCAGGCCCGCCTCGTTGGGCTGCTGTTCATCGCCTTTGGGGAAAATACGCGTCCAGGCAATCGAGGTGCGGAAGCATTTAAAGCCCATTTCTGCAAAGAGTTGGATGTCCTCTTTGTAACGGTGATAGAAATCGATGGCTTCATGGTTGGGGTAGTTTTTGCCCGGCAGCACGCCGTCGGTGATCTCGCGCGGGACGCCGTGCGCGCCTGCGGTCATCACGTCTGCGACGCTCGGGCCCTTCCCGCCCTCCTGCCAGCCGCCTTCAAGTTGATGCGCCGCCACCGCGCCGCCCCACAGAAAACCCTCTTTGAATCCTGACATGCGATATCCCTCATTCAGCGTTAATTATCGGCAAAAAAGAGTACAGAAACCGGTTTCAGTGAAATGATGTGCATTCAGCGAAGGGGTTGCAAGTATAAGAATGTACCCGGTTTCATTTTCGTGAACGGGTTCAAGTTTGCGTGCCAGCGCGCGATTTTTGCTGGATTTTCAGGGCCCCATTTTTCTGTTGCAGAATGGGCTCGCAAACGTTTGCCTGGACTGTTAGAATTGCGCCGATTTTTCTTACAATCGCAATGCAATCGCGTGGGGACTTGAGCCGTGACCAACAAAACTTCTCTCAGCTACAAAGATGCCGGTGTAGATATTGACGCAGGTAATGCGCTGGTTGACCGTATCAAAGGGGTAGTTAAAAAGACCCGCCGCCCGGAAGTCATGGGTGGGCTGGGAGGATTCGGCGCACTGTGCGCGCTGCCGCAAAAATATCGCGAACCGGTTCTGGTCTCGGGCACTGACGGCGTGGGCACCAAGCTGCGCCTGGCGATGGATCTGAAACGCCACGACACCATCGGTGTTGACCTGGTTGCCATGTGCGTGAACGACCTGGTGGTTCAGGGCGCTGAGCCGCTGTTCTTCCTCGACTACTACGCCACCGGCAAGCTGGACGTCGACACCGCAGCCAGCGTGATCAGCGGTATCGCTGAAGGCTGTCTGCAGTCTGGCTGTGCGCTGGTCGGCGGTGAAACCGCTGAAATGCCGGGGATGTACCACGGCGAAGATTACGACGTAGCCGGCTTCTGCGTGGGCGTTGTCGAAAAATCAGAAATCATTGACGGCAGCAAAGTGACCGACGGCGACGTGCTGATTGCGCTGGGCTCCAGCGGTCCGCACTCCAACGGTTACTCTCTGGTGCGTAAAATTGTTGAAGTGAGTGGCTGCGATCCGCTGACCACCGAGCTGGAAGGCAAACCGCTGGCCGATCACCTGCTCGAACCCACCCGCATCTACGTGAAATCCATCCTCGAACTGATCGAGAACGTGGATGTTCACGCCATCGCCCACCTGACCGGCGGCGGCTTCTGGGAAAATATTCCGCGCGTACTGCCGGACAACACCCAGGCGGTAATCGACGAATCCTCATGGCAGTGGCCGGCAGTGTTCAACTGGCTGCAGGATGCCGGTAACGTCAGCGATCATGAAATGTATCGCACCTTCAACTGCGGCGTGGGGATGCTGATCGCTCTGCCAGCCAGCGAAGTGGACAATGCCCTGGCGCTGCTGCAGGCCAAAGGTGAAAACGCGTGGAAAATCGGTATCATCAAAGCATCTGATTCCGAACAGCGTGTGGTCATTGAATGAAAAACATAGTGGTGCTCATTTCCGGTAACGGAAGTAATTTGCAGGCTATCATCGATGCCTGCGAACAGAAGAAGATCAACGGCACCATTCGCGCAGTATTCAGTAACAAGGCCGACGCGTTCGGCCTTGAGCGCGCCCGCGACGCAGGCATTGCCGCCCATGCGCTCGGTGCCTCGCAGTTTGCCAGCCGCGAGGCCTTTGATCGCGAGCTGGTGCAGGAGATCGACGCCTACGCCCCAGACGTGGTGGTGCTGGCGGGCTACATGCGGATCCTCAGTCCGGCCTTTGTGGCGCACTATGCCGGGCGACTGCTGAATATCCACCCTTCCCTGCTGCCAAAATATCCCGGCCTGCACACCCACCGTCAGGTGCTGGATAATGGCGACGAGGAGCACGGCACCTCGGTCCATTTTGTCACTGACGAACTGGACGGTGGCCCGGTGATCCTGCAGGCGAAAGTGCCGGTGTTTGCAGGCGACAGCGAAGAGGATGTCACCGCCCGGGTTCAGGCCCAGGAGCATGCCATCTATCCGCTGGTGGTCAGCTGGTTTGTTGATGGCCGCCTTGAAATGCGCGACGGTGCCGCCTGGCTGGATGGCGCGCCGTTACCCCCGCAAGGCCACGCGGCCGAAGAGTAGTCTTTTGCCGGGTGGCGCTATCGCTTACCCGGCCTACAACACCCTCTGCCCCGTCTGCCCGGCAACTCGTTATTATCCCTCAATAAAAAATTTAACTGTCATACTTTTCTGACACAGTTGGACATATAGTGGAAATGCTCGCCATAATAAAGGCGAGACGGATTTACCACGTCCTGTGATTGAACTGGAGTGTGAGTAGTAATGGGTCAGGAAAAGTTATACATCGAGAAAGAGCTAAGCTGGTTAGCCTTCAATGAGCGCGTGCTTCAGGAAGCAGCGGATAAAAGTAACCCGCTGATTGAGCGCATGCGTTTTCTGGGGATTTACTCCAATAACCTGGATGAGTTCTACAAAGTTCGCTTTGCTGAGCTGAAACGCCGAATCATCATTAGCGAAGAGCAGGGTTTAAATTCCAATTCGCGTCATCTGCTGGGCAAGATCCAGTCCCGGGTTCTGAAAGCCGATCAGGAATTTGACAGTCTGTATAACGAGTTGCTGCTGGAGATGGCACGCAATCAAATCTTCCTGATTAACGAGCGACAGCTCTCGGTCAACCAGCAGAGCTGGCTGCGTCACTATTTCAAACATTATCTGCGCCAGCACATCACCCCCATTCTAATTAACCGCGAAACCGATCTGGTGCAGTTCCTGAAGGATGATTACACCTATCTGGCGGTGGAGATTATTCGCGGCGACAGCATCCGCTATGCGCTGCTGGAGATCCCGTCAGATAAAGTGCCGCGCTTCGTCAATCTGCCGCCGGAAACCCCGCGTCGCCGCAAGCCGATGATCCTGCTGGATAACATCCTGCGCTACTGTCTGGACGATATCTTTAAGGGCTTCTTCGATTACGACGCCCTGAACGCCTATTCGATGAAGATGACCCGTGACGCCGAGTACGATCTGGTGCACGAGATGGAAGCCAGCCTGATGGAGCTGATGTCCTCCAGCCTCAAGCAGCGTCTGACCGCGGAGCCGGTGCGCTTCGTCTATCAGCGCGATATGCCGGACGCGATGGTCGAGATGCTGCGTGAAAAGCTGACCATCTCCCGCTACGACTCCATCGTCCCGGGCGGCCGCTATCACAACTTTAAAGACTTTATTGGCTTCCCGAATGTCGGCAAAGCCAATCTGGTGAACAAGCCGCTGCCGCGCCTGCGCCATATCTGGTTCGATAAGTTCCGCAACGGCTTCGACGCCATTCGCGAGCGCGACGTCCTGCTCTACTATCCGTACCACACCTTTGAGCACGTGCTGGAGCTGATGCGTCAGGCGTCGTTCGATCCCAACGTGCTGGCGATCAAAATCAACATCTACCGCGTGGCGAAAGACTCCCGCATTATCGATGCGATGATCCACGCCGCCCACAACGGCAAGAAAGTGACCGTGGTGGTGGAGCTGCAGGCACGCTTCGATGAAGAGGCCAACATCCACTGGGCCCGCCGCCTGACCGAAGCGGGCGTACACGTCATCTTCTCGGCCCCGGGGCTGAAGATCCACGCCAAGCTGTTCCTCATCTCCCGTAAAGAGGGGGAGGACGTGGTGCGTTATGCCCACATCGGTACCGGCAACTTTAACGAGAAGACCGCACGAATTTATACCGACTACTCGCTGCTCACCGCCGATGCGCGCATCACCAACGAGGTGCGCCGGGTCTTTAACTTCATTGAGAACCCGTATCGCCCGGTCAGCTTCGACTATCTGCTGGTATCGCCGCAGAACTCCCGTCGCCTGCTGTATGACATGATCGACAAAGAGATCGCCAATGCCCAGAATGGCCTGCCGGCTGGCATTACGCTGAAGCTCAACAACCTGGTCGATAAAGGGCTGGTGGATCGCCTGTATGCGGCTTCTGGTTCCGGAGTTCAGGTCAATCTGCTAATCCGCGGCATGTGCTCGCTTATCCCTGAACTTGAGGGGATCAGTGAAAATATTCGCGTTACGAGCATCGTCGACCGCTACCTTGAACACGATCGCATCTATATTTTTGAGAACGGTGGCGATAAACGCGTCTACCTCTCTTCTGCCGACTGGATGACGCGCAACATCGATTACCGCATTGAAGTGGCGGCGCCGCTGCTTGACCCGCGGCTGAAGCAACAAATTCTTGATATCATTGACTTATTGTTAAGCGATACTGTAAAAGCACGTTATATCGATAAAGAACTGAGTAACCGCTATGTGCCGCGCGGCAATCGCCGTAAAGTGCGGGCACAGCTGGCGATTTACGACTATATCAAATCACTCGAGCAATCCGATTAACCTATGCCGATAAACGATAAGACCCCACGACCGCAGGAGTTTGCTGCGGTCGACCTTGGCTCTAACAGCTTCCACATGGTCATTGCCCGTGAAGTCGATGGTGCAATGCAGATCATCGGTCGGCTGAAACAGCGCGTCCACCTGGCTGACGGCCTGGGACCGGACAACATGCTCAGCGAAGAGGCGATGGAGCGCGGGCTGAACTGCCTGTCGCTGTTTGCCGAACGCCTGCAGGGTTTCACCCCATCGAGCGTCTGCATTGTCGGGACCCACACCCTCCGCCAGGCGTCGAACGCCACCGAATTTTTAAAGCGTGCGGAGCAGGTGATCCCCTACCCTATCGAGATCATTTCGGGGAATGAAGAAGCCCGACTGATTTTCATGGGTGTGGAACATACTCAGCCAGAAAAAGGCCGCAAGCTGGTGATCGATATCGGCGGTGGCTCCACCGAGCTGGTGATTGGCGAAAACTTTGAGCCACATCTGGTCGAAAGCCGCCGGATGGGCTGCGTCAGTTTTGCACAACTCTACTTCCCGGGTGGGACCATCAGCCGGGAAAACTTCCAGCGTGCCCGCATGGCCGCGGTGCAGAAGCTGGAGTCGCTCGCCTGGCAGTACCGACTGCAGGGCTGGAACGTGGCGCTCGGCGCCTCGGGTACGATCAAAGCCGCACATGAAGTGCTGGTGGAGATGGGCGAAAAAGACGGTTTTATCACCCCGGAGCGTCTGTCGATGCTGATGGAAGAGGTGATCAAACATAAGAGCTTCGAGGCCCTGAGCCTGCCTGGCCTGTCCGAAGAGCGGAAGGCGGTGTTTGTGCCGGGTCTGGCGATCCTGTGCGGCGTGTTCGATGCGCTGGCCATCCGTGAGCTGCGCCTGTCTGACGGCGCGCTGCGCGAAGGTGTACTTTACGAGATGGAAGGCCGATTCCGTCACCAGGATATTCGCAGCCGTACCGCGCAGAGCCTGGCGAATCAGTACAACATCGATCGTGAGCAGGCGAAGCGGGTCCTGGAAACTACCACCCATATGTATGAGCAGTGGGAAACCCAGAACCCAAAACTGGCGCATCCGCAGCTGGCGGCCCTGCTGAAGTGGGCGGCGATGCTGCACGAAGTCGGATTGAACATCAATCACAGCGGAATGCACCGCCATTCGGCCTACATTCTGCAAAACAGCGACCTGCCTGGCTTCAACCAGGAGCAGCAGACTATGATGGCCTCGCTGGTACGCTATCATCGCAAAGCCGTTAAGCTGGACGAGTTGCCGCGCTTTACGCTGTTCAAGAAAAAACAGTTCCTGCCGCTGATCCAGCTGTTACGTCTGGGCGTGCTGCTCAACAACCAGCGTCAGGCGACCACCACGCCGCCAACCCTGACGCTTACTACGGACGACAACCACTGGACGCTGAGCTTCCCGCACGACTGGTTTAGCCAGAACGCGCTGGTGCTGCTGGATCTGGAAAGAGAGCAGCAGTACTGGAGCGCCGTTACCGGCTGGTGCCTGAAGATTGAAGAAGAGCACTCTCCGAACGTCGCCGCCTGATTGCCCTTCAGGCGCTCGTTGCGAGCGCCTGTTGCGGCAGCAAAGACTCCAGCCTGACGGGTTTACCTATTAAATAACCCTGGAAGTAATCAATTCCCAGCGCCTCCGCGGCGCAACGGATCTCTTCGCTCTCGACATATTCTGCCACCACCAGCATCTTCTTCATCCGCGCCAGATGGCAAATCGAGGCCACAATCTGATAATCCAGGCTGTTGCTGACGATATTGCGAATAAAGCTGCCGTCGATCTTCAGGATATCGGCATCGACATTTTTTAAGCGGGCGTAACTGGCGTAGCCGGTGCCAAAATCATCAATGGCGACCCGGCATCCCATCTGCTGCAACTGGTTCATCGTCTGCATGGCCAGCCCGGCATTGCCAAAACTGCTGCTCTCGGTGATCTCAAAAATGAGCTGCCAGCTCTCAATGCCATAGGTTTCCAGCATGCGGCTCACCTCAAGCGGCAGCTGTGTCCGGCAAACGGATGATGGCGACAGATTGATGGCAAAACGCTGTCCCGGCAGACTCTCCCGGTTATCGGCCATAAACTGCAGCGTCTTCTCCAGCACCAGCAGATCAATCCGCGAAGAGAGGCCAAACTCCTGCGCGACGGGCAGAAACTCATCGGGGGCAATCAGCCCGGCACCATCATTTTGTAGCCGGAGCAGCACCTCATGATAGTCATCGCCGCGGATCCCCTTCACCGGCTGCGCCAGCAGGGTAAACTCATCTTTTTCCAGCGCGCGCTGCAGGCGATTCATCATCGCGACTTTGTCTTTCAGGCCGCGTTGCAGATTGATGGCGCCCCGCTGCTGCAGGTTTTCCGGGTGATTGGTCGCCAGGGAGAGATCCGCTATGGTGCTCAGCTCCCCCAGCAGCAGATAAAGATGCACCACCGGGGAACGCACGTAGCAGTAGCTGACCCCAACCTGCGGCTGGAGCGGCATCCCATCCCAGACGAAGCGAAAACGTTTGATATGTAGATCCAGCTCGTCAATACGGGACTGGTGCAGCTCGGTATTCAGCCGCAACACCAGATCGTGCCCGGACAGCTGATACACGCACTCATCCGGCTGCAGATAGTCATGGATCCACGCAGCCAGTTTCTGCTTGTACTGGATACGCAGCAAAACACCGTAGTTACGCCCCAGCACCTCCAGCTCCGGGATGCGCAGGAAGCAGAGCACCGACCAGGGGTTTTTTCCCAGCGCGCGATTGAGCGCCCGCAGGTTTGGTATGTGCACCACCGGGTCGAGAAATGCCAGCCGTCTGGCGCGGATGTTAATCGTGCGCTGACGCGTCGCCAGCATCGCCATATAAACCACCACGAAGGTAAAGACCAGATAGCTGGAGGTGGTGATGGTGAGCTGAATGTCGTAACCCTGTGCCCGGGGAATGTAGCTGTCAAAAAAGTGAATAGAGATAATCAGCACCGGCGTCCAGATAAGGGACATCAGCTTATAACCGAAGCGCATCGATCCCCATAGCATCACCGGCATCAGCAGCGACAGCGTGTAATTGGTACTGAAAATGGTGCTGTTTTCGTTGATCGGCCACAAAAGCAACGCCAGCAGTGCGCCGGTTGCCGCGGTCCAGATAATCACTTCCGTCACCGTCACTTTACGATCGACCTGGCCCACGATCTGCGACAGCAGGCTTCGCAGATAGCGGGGATGGCGGAGAATGCGGATGATGAGATAGCAGAACGGCACGCCCGTCAGGCACCCGACCAGTAAGCCCTGGTAGTTAATCAGCGAGCGGATCCCCGGGGTGCTGATCCCCGCCAGATCAAACCGGGTTTTGTAGACCCCAAGGAAGACGGCGAACTGAAACAGCAGCAGAAAAATCGTGGCCGGGCAGAGCATCTGCCAGAACATCCGTTGCGCCATCAGCCGGGCGTCACCATAGGAGACATTATTGCGGCGGGGAACAAAAACCCGGTATCCACCCCAGCTGAGGGTTATCGGAATCAAATAATGACCAATCGCTACGGTGGTCTCGTAACCGCCCACCAAAGGGTAATAGTGTACAAAAAGCGCAATCACAATGCCTGGCACCGCCGCCATGCCGTAAAACAGCATCATCGACAATAAAAACGCCAATGGCATGTAATAGAGCACCACGATATTTCCCTGAACCTGGGTGTAGGTCGTGGCAAGTCGTGCAACGGGCAGCAGAACGATCGGTAGGATCAGCGGCAATGCCCACCAGCGGTCTTTGTATTTTTTGTATAACGAAAAGATAGTCATAGATGCCATAGTTAACCCACTCATCCAGGGGCAGTTCAGACAGGCATCCAACCTGACGACGTTGTCGTGCAGACGAAATAACGCAAACACGAAAGGAGGAAAGATTTTAGTAAGCCATGGCGAGCGAGATTTGACTTAAATCAAAAATATTATTGCCGAATAAGAATATTCACGTTTTTTAACGATAATTTTGTGCGAATTATCAATGGTGTAAATAAATTAATAATATACATAACAACAGGTGAATTAATCGTTGACGGAATTTTACAAACCGAATAATTGACCCCTGTGGCTTCCGTATGCCTTAATGGCACATCGCCCTCAGGGTATTTTCAGGAACACGACAGTGAGTCAGGCTACACGTATGCGAAAACGACATCGGTTTAACACTCGGATGACGCGAATCATACTGCTAATCAGTTTATCCTTTTTCCTTGGCCGTTTTATTTATTCCTCTATTGGCGCCTGGCATCATCATCAGGAAAAAAAGCAGGCACAGCAATCCAGCCTCTCAGTCGAAGCGCCTGACCGCTAAGTGTTCCAGTGCATGTTGACGTGAGGAGTGTCCCGCGCATCCTTAGTCCTGGCCGACACCCTAACCAGATGTTAATTTGCCCTCTACAGAATGCTGTTCCCCGGCATCATCCAGGTAACGAAACCGTACTGCCCCCTTATTTGTTAAATTGCTTACGTCCTTAAGCGCATAGTTTTTGGTGCTAAAAGGGGCTGTCATCATGTCTGGCTGCTGCTGAACCGCGTTTTCCGCTGAGCCGTTCAGTAAGGTGATAGAGGTAAATGAGATGTGCAGCGGTGTTGGGTTTACGCATTCGATAAACCACTGCGCGCCGTCATGCTTAAGGTGAAAACTCAACCGGGAAACAGCATCCTTTAACGACAGAGAGATCCCTTTCGGACGGTAAAAGATCTTTTGCTGGGTATTCATCGCCAACGCGAGTTTCCGCTCGTCTTTAACCTTGCCAATCGCAGATGGAATTTCATATAAATTCAACCAGAAAACCGATTCGCGGTCTGTCGGAAGCGGCTCCTGATTATAAAGAATACGCAGCGACTGGATCCCTTTCGGTGCCACGCGCTGTACCGGGGGGAGGATCACAAACGGGGCACGAGCAGAATCTGGATCGCCGGTGCCGTCGTCCACCCAGCTTTGCACAATAACGGGATAATCATTGGTATTAACCAACATCAGCGATTTTTCCCGATCGGTAGCCTGATAAATAACCCGCGTTGAGGACGCCATAACACCTGCCTGGGCAGGTGTTATGAGAAGCCAGGCCAGGAGCGCAGCCATATAACGGATCATTGCATCTTCACCAGTACATAGGCAGTGGCATGAACTTTACCCGGCGTGACCGTCTGTCCATTTAACTTTTTCAATGTGGCAATAAAATCGTAAGTGTACCAGGAGTACCCTGCCATAGAACTACCGTCTTTGGTTGCACCTTGCAGGACGGGATACCAGCCTGCGGCGTTGCCACCCGGTGTTAGCGTCGCGATGCCGGGTTGCCCTACAAACGTCAGCGCCTTTGCAGGTTCTTTGCTGTTTGCCACGGTTATACCCACGCCCTTGGCCATGCTGCTATCAAAATAGTTATCCGAAACCAGCGCGCTGACCCCGCCGCTGCCGTTGACAAGCCCCAGCGTTGAGGCTGCACTGTAGGCACCATCCGAGACCTGTAAGCCCAGCGCGGTCTGGGTATCATTAATCCCCGACGTCACTGCGTCACTGCACTCCACCCGGACAGAGAAATTCCCGGTTACCTCCTGCCCTTCTTCCAGTGCATTGGCCGTAATCGTTGGAAACAGGACAAACGGCGTCACGTTACGTGCCACACAAGTGGGGTTGGAATAGAGTTTATTGGCGGTACGCATACCATAGCCAAAGCCATTATCGGATCCCCAAAAGGCATATTTCGTTGCACAGTCATCGCCGGGTTTGTCATGGCCAAAACTGAAAGAGACGTTGTCATCGCCTGACAGCTGAATGTAGGCGTTAGGCTCGGTACAGGTATACATTTTTCCTGCTGAGCTGGCATAGGTGATCCCCGCACAAAAAGAGGCGACCCCGGCAGGGGGAAGCGTACTCACCCGGTACAGCTCTGCCTGCAACGGGGGAATATCCTGCAAGCGAATTTGGATCTTTCCGCCCTCGGTACCGTACGTGGTAATAGGCACTTTTTTCCAGTAGCGAGAGACCACGACACCAGACATGGTCTGGCGTAAGCCCACATAGGCAAACCAGGTTGCATAGACACCATCAAGACCGTCTTGCGCGCCGATATCGACATTGCCGCCAACCCGATCGTCACCGTTGGTGGCGATGAGATAATAAATGTTCGGTAGATCGGCCTGGTCACATTCCCAAAAGACGGTACTCCCTGTCGCGCCAAGGGTTGTATAGTTTGTCGAGGGTACAACGGTGCTCGCAAGCAGGCTTCCTACCGGAACAAAATAGGGGTCCGGCAGATTGATTTTTCCAAAGGGGATAATCGCGCTGTACCCGCTATCTGCCTGCAAGGAAGTACTCTTTTTATTACATGTCGCCCATGATGGCAGTGCCACCCCGAGCAGTAACAGTGCTGCACATAACTTCACCAGCAGCGTATTCCTTTTGTTCATTTGTCCTCCATGCAATCAATTGACACATACAGCGTCGAGCTTAAGTAAGGCATTTCCCTGTTTAGCCGCAGGAAATTTATAGGGCATACGACACTTATCTTCAGCGTCATCACCCCAGCGAACCACTAACTCGCCCTCGGTCTTTTCAGCCCGCACATAGATTTGTCCGCCCTGACCCGCCATACCGACGATATCGCCCTTTTCGTCCAGCACATCCGCCCCCAACGGCACCGGTTGACCATCCTTAAAACGGGTACGGATCAGCAGCGCGGTACCGGTACGGGTACGGAACACCACTTTGACGCCAGCACCTGCCACCGGGGCGATCTGCTTCTCACTGTCCACCAGCTCCGCATCGCCTTCCATCCCCTGAGGATCCAGGGAAATTCGGTTGTAGCGATAAGGCGTCACTGCCGGAACCAACGCATACCCATTGCTGTCGATCACCACCTGCTGCGAGCTATAGATTTTTGCCCCTGTGGCGCCCTTCGCCTCGACCAGCGCAAAGGTATCGCCCAGATACGGCCCCATCGTCAGGCCGCCGGAATGGGCAACAAATGCCCCCTGCGCATTACCCGATGCCTGCCAGTACCCTTGCCCCTGCGAGGCATTCACGCCCAGCGTGGCAAACGTCGTTCGTTTCTGCAGGTTGCCACCGACGGTGGTCTGTTTGTTTTCCTGATCGCGGGTCACGTTCAGGTTGTAGTTTGTGGTCATGGCTTCATCCACCATCCCCGAAACAGCGGTCTGATACTGATCGCCGCCGTCAGAAGAGTGGGTCCAGGAGTTTGTCAGGTCTGCCGCACGCGGACCTGAACCAAACGGAATCGAAAACGATAAGGACGTCATGGTCTGCATACTTCCTTCATCATCGTTATAACTTCCCGTCCGCTGCCGACCCACGGACAGGTTCATGGCGATGCCATACGCGAAAGTATTGCTGTAGCCAAACTGCAGCTGCATATCCTTATTCCGGTCGCCGCGGTAGCTTTGCGCCGAACCGGTCAGGAAAATATTGCCGTAGCTCTGCAGACTCTGACTGACTGACACATCAAAGCGCGCAAGCTGACGATAGGTGCTGGACTGCCAGTCATCCGCCTCGCCGCGCTTCCATGCCTCACGTAAGCCGAGTACATCGCTGAAATCACGATAGCCATCAGTGGAATAGCGATAACCTGCAAGGGAAACCGTCGTGCTTGTTGGCTGGAACGTTTTGCTCCATGCAAGGTGTGCCATCCAGCCCTCGGTGTAGCCCTCGTCGGGTAAATCAGCCCGGGAGTAGGTGGCATCCACGCCAAACGACCCCAGATAACTGCCGTACACCCCACCTATTAACGCTGACTGATAGCCATCGGAAATACGCAGCCCCATGTTCGACGTGATGCTATTGGTTATCCCGCGCTGCCAAATCAGATCGCTGAACGGTGCCTCTTCCCCGCTATCCCGCGTCTTACCTATTTCAACGCTGTAGCGCGAGATGCCTGGACGCATGGATTCAGGGACAGCCGAAAACGGTACGCTAAAATGGCTGACAGAACCGTCGGCTTCGGTAATGGTCACGATAAGATCCCCGCTATAGCTGGTGGGATACAGATCGTTAATTTCAAAGGCACCGGGAACGACGGTGGTCTGATAAATTTCCGTACCGTTTTGCGTCACGGAAACTTTCGCATTCGACGTCGCCACGCCGCGGATCGTCGGGGCATAACCCCGCATTGAATCCGGGAGCATCCTTTCATCGCTCGACAGGCTCACGCCGTTATAATCCAGGCCGGAAAAAAAGCGCCCGTTGGTGATCAATTCTCCCATCATCAGCTGGCTCTGGATAAGGGGTAAGGGCCGCTGCACATAGCTGCGGATATTATTCCATTTACTCCCGCCCTCTTTATCCCAGTTGATGTTGGATAATTGACGATACTGCCAGCTTCCGAGATTAAGCCCACCGTTCAGCGATGCCCACACGGAATCTCTGTCCCTCATTTCATTATCTGAATAGGAGACGTGATAATAGTTAGCAATATAGTTGGCAAACCCCAGCGAACTGCCGGTATCCAGTTCCCGCGGATTGACATAGCCACGCGGCACTTTATTCAACAGCATCTGAGGGATAGTAAAATCCAGCCGAAAACGGGAAGCATCAACATAGGTGCTGCTCCCTTTGGCAACCTGCTCGATCAGTTTGCAGGTACCCTCGGCATTCTCCACATTCTTCAGGCCTATTGCTGTTAGCATCTCAGGCGTTAGGCAGGGTTTCACTGAACCATCGGGTTGCTCAATAAAATCGATATTATATTGCTCAGAAAACTGGCTATTAATATAAATATCCATTTTATACTGGCCAGCCAGGATACTGTTCGGCCTGGTTAAACGCCCTAATAATTCCTCGCTAAATCGCCCCCCGCGGAATAAATCCTTATCAAACACGTAATCGTTGTCCGATGTCGAATTATTTGTACTTACGTGCTCGTTTTCAGAGGCAGCTTGCGCGGCAGAAACCGATGCCAATATCAAGCATAGCATTGCAGGATATTTCATTGATTTGGTATCCATCCCAAATGATTTAACATACAGCAAAGAATTGAATAAAATTCTCTTTAGAGGTTAATGGTATTCACGTTATCAACGCCGTAATCATTGACGACCACTAAACGTAACTGGCTTCCTGCCAGGCGGGATACGGACGCAGAAGGCGTCCATTCGGTCTCTTTTTTCGGTGCTACCAGGGTCGAATCGGCCAGGGTAATTTCTCTACCATTAACCAGTAAACTCGCTTTTCTGACAACGACATGATACCCCGTTGGATTACTTACCTTAATACGCTTGCCATCCAGGCTAAAGCGTAAAGCCTTCACAGCATCGGCAGGAGCACCAGCAATACCTTCAGGACGATAGAAAATTTTCACTCGTGAGGTCACAGCAAGAACCAGTTGATTCGCGGCCTGTTCGTTTTTTTTCAGTAAAGGCAGCTGGCTAAAGCTGAAATAAAAAATAGTTTCGCGGTCCTGTGGTAAGTTATCGCCAATATACTTTATTCTAATTGATTGCCCCGAATTGGGCTCCATACGAAATATTTGTGGCGTAACTATAAACGATGATGAGCTGTCAGCTTTTTCTTTAATTTCCTCATGATCGTCAATCTGCATCTGAAGAAGATAAGCTTTGTTATCAGGATTTCTTAATTGAACTGTTTTTTCTTTTGCTTGCTCAGGGAAAATGACGCGAGTCCCTGTCATTACGACACTGGCAGACGCGGTGTTTATGCCTGATACAATAAAAATAATCAGAAAAATGAAAAACTTGTACATCCCTCGAACTCCACGCCTTTTACAGCTGAATATACATTCTGGCCCGGCGATCTCCGCCAGGCCAGAATGTACCTAATTACAGGTAGCTTACTGTGTATTCCGCAACAGCGCTGATTTTACCTGGAGCAGCAGTAGCCGCATCAACAACATAGTATTGAGCACCAAACTCGTAGCTTGCTGTGGTGGCATTAGCCGCCAGCACCAGACCTGGTACGCTGGTTACACCAGACAGTTGTACTGCGGTGCCGCCTGTACCGGAAGTGGTCAACTGAATACCATAGCCTGTAGCCGCATCCGTAGTGGCGCGGTTACCCAGCGTTCCGGTGGTGCTATCAACATCGTAACCGAGGAATTTGGTGGTGATATTGGTGCTTGAGGTCGAAGACTTACAGCCACTCAGGGAGATGGTAAATGGCGTCAGGCCTGCAGTTTGACCGTTAGCCAGAGTAGTACCAAACTCCGTTGCAGCTACTGTTGGCAGCATGACCACAGAACTGGTTTGTCCGTTAATATTAACGGAACAGGTTTGATCGGTTACTTCACCTTCAAATGTCACCGTCGGCGCAGCCAGTGCAGAATATGGAAGAGCAACTACGGTAAATGCTAAGGCAATTTTTTTTAAACCAGTCATAATATATCCTTATTTAATTAAGCAAACACATCTTCATTCCAATGGAGATGTAATTATTCAGAAAGCAATTTTAAATAAATCTAACGCCATCTTTTCCACCATCATTACCACTAACTATATGCACACGTAGTGAAAGCAATACGAATGCAGATGCAGTGTTATTAGCTGCTGGAGTAATAAGCTTAATAAATTCCAAAATTTAAAACAACCCACTTAATCCGTTCAAAAAACAATCACGAACATATAATACGTTCCATTTCATCAAGTTAAAAAACACAACGTTAAAAATATCGCCAGAATAATAAAAGTCATTTTAGTCGTTGCTTATTAAAGCCAAAGCATAAGCCCTACAAAACCATCTGGCGGACAGGATAAACAACCAATCTACTTACACCCATCAGTTATTTAAACTATTTATAAAGAAAAAAACCATCAATGGATAATAGATATATAAATGATTGGCTTATTCACAAATTAAATAATTTAAAATCAAAAACCCACATAATGATATTAAATTAAAGCGTTTTTTAGAGTAATTAAGTTCTCTTTATTTATTTACTTCATAATATTTTTGCCATTAACAGAACGCATTGTGCATAAAATGTTCACAAAAAATAAAAAAAGCCCTCTGTATTAGAGGGCTTTTATGCGTTCTTCAGGTTATAAACAACCCGGTACGATTAGCAGATTATTCCCATTCAATCGTCGCAGGTGGCTTCCCGCTGATGTCATACACTACCCGCGAAATGCCGTTTACTTCGTTGATGATGCGGTTAGAGACGCGGCCTAAGAAGTCATACGGCAGGTGCGCCCAGTGGGCAGTCATAAAGTCGATGGTCTCAACCGCACGCAGGGAGACAACCCAGTCGTACTTGCGGCCATCGCCCATTACACCCACAGAACGAACCGGCAGGAACACGGTGAACGCCTGGCTGACTTTGTTGTACAGGTCAGCTTTGTGCAGCTCTTCAATGAAGATCGCGTCCGCACGACGCAGCAGGTCGCAGTACTCTTTCTTCACTTCGCCCAGCACGCGTACGCCCAGGCCCGGCCCCGGGAACGGGTGACGGTAGAGCATGTCGTACGGCAGACCCAGCTCCAGGCCGATCTTACGCACTTCGTCTTTGAACAGCTCACGCAGCGGTTCAACCAGACCCATCTTCATCTCTTTCGGCAGGCCGCCCACGTTGTGGTGAGATTTGATGACGTGTGCTTTACCGGTTGCGGATGCCGCAGATTCGATCACGTCAGGGTAGATGGTGCCCTGGGCCAGCCACTTCACGTCTTCCAGACGCAGCGCCTGTTCGTCGAACACTTCCACGAACACGCGACCGATGATTTTACGTTTCGCTTCCGGATCGTTTTCACCCGCCAGCGCGGTCAGGAAACGCTCTTCGCCTTCAACGTGAACGATGTTCAGGCCAAAGTGGTCGCCAAACATGTCCATCACCTGCTGGGCTTCGTTCAGGCGCAGCAGACCGTTGTCCACGAACACGCAGGTCAGGTTTTTACCGATGGCGCGGTGCAGCAGCATCGCGGTTACGGAAGAGTCAACGCCGCCGGAGAGGCCGAGGATCACTTTGTCGTCACCGACCTGCTGGCGAATACGCTCAACCGCATCGTCGATGATTTTTGCTGGCGTCCACAGGGCTTCACACTGGCAAATGTCGATGACAAAACGCTCCAGCATGCGCAGACCCTGACGGGTGTGAGTCACTTCCGGGTGGAACTGCACGCCGTAGAAGCGTTTCTCTTCGTTAGCCATGATGGCGAACGGGCAGCTTTCGGTGCTGGCGACGGTCACGAAGTCAGACGGGATGGCGGTGACTTTGTCGCCGTGGCTCATCCACACGTCCAGCAGCGCTTTGCCGTCGGCGGTCAGGGAGTCTTCGATACCGCGGATCAGGGCGCTCTCAGTCTGAACTTCAACCTGCGCGTAGCCGAACTCACGTTCGTTAGACCCTTCAACGTGGCCACCCAACTGCATCGCCATAGTCTGCATGCCGTAGCAGACGCCGAACACCGGCACGCCGGCTTCGAATACATACTGCGGCGCGCGCGGGCTGTTGTCTTCGGTGGTGCTTTCCGGGCCGCCGGAGAGGATGATACCGCTTGGATTGAATTCGCGAATCTGTGCTTCCGTGACATCCCACGCCCACAGCTCACAGTAAACGCCCAGCTCACGGACGCGACGAGCGACCAGCTGAGTGTATTGCGAACCGAAATCCAGAATGAGAATGCGATGTTTATGAATATTTTCCGTCATTGACGCTAATTCCGAGGCAAGTGAAACAAAATCGCCCGGCATATAGCCGGGCGTGAAAACTTATCAGGAGCCCATACGGTAGTTCGGGGACTCTTTGGTGATGGTCACGTCGTGAACGTGACTTTCCTGAATACCCGCGCCGCTGATACGCACGAATTCCGCTTTAGTCCGCAGCAGGTCGATGGTACCACAGCCGGTCAGACCCATACAGGAGCGCAGGCCGCCCATCTGCTGGTGAATGATCTCTTTCAGGTAGCCTTTATAAGCCACGCGGCCTTCGATACCTTCCGGCACCAGTTTGTCGGCGGCGTTGTCGGTCTGGAAGTAACGGTCAGAAGAGCCTTTGGACATCGCGCCCAGAGAACCCATCCCACGGTACGACTTATAAGAACGGCCCTGGAACAGTTCGATCTCGCCCGGGGACTCTTCGGTACCGGCCAGCATGGAACCCACCATTACCGCTGCGGCACCGGCCGCGATGGCTTTGGCGATGTCGCCAGAGAAACGGATCCCGCCGTCAGCGATAACCGGAATACCGGTGCCTTCCAGCGCTTCTACCGCATCGGATACCGCAGTGATCTGCGGAACGCCCACGCCGGTCACGATACGGGTGGTACAGATGGAGCCTGGACCGATACCCACTTTCACCGCGCTGCAACCCGCTTCAGCCAGGGCGCGAGCGCCTGCGCCGGTCGCAACGTTACCGCCGATGATCTGCAGATCAGGGTATTTTGCACGGGTCTCACGAATACGCTGCAGCACGCCTTCGGAGTGGCCGTGAGAGGAGTCAATCAGCAGGACGTCAACGCCCGCAGCAACCAGCGCATCAACGCGCTCTTCGTTGCCTGCGCCAGCGCCAACCGCAGCGCCCACGCGCAGACGGCCATGCTCGTCTTTACAGGCGTTCGGTTTACGTTCTGCTTTCTGGAAGTCTTTAACGGTGATCATGCCGCGCAGGTGGAAGCTGTCATCCACAACCAGCGCTTTCTCAACGCGTTTTTCGTGCATTTTTGCCAGCACCACGTCGCGGGATTCGCCTTCACGCACGGTGACCAGACGCTCTTTCGGGGTCATGTAGACGCTGACCGGCTGGTTCAGGTCGGTGACGAAACGCACGTCACGGCCAGTGATAATGCCCACCAGCTCGTTATCAGCAGTCACAATCGGATAGCCTGCAAAGCCGTTACGCTCGGTCAGGGCTTTCACTTCGTGCAGAGTAGTGGTTGGCAGAACGGTCTGTGGGTCGGTAACGATGCCAGATTCATGTTTCTTCACGCGGCGAACTTCTTCTGCCTGGCGCTCGATAGACATGTTTTTATGAATAAAGCCAATGCCGCCTTCCTGAGCCAGGGCAATAGCCAGGCGCGCTTCAGTCACGGTGTCCATTGCCGCGGAGAGCATAGGAATGTTCAGGCGAATGGTTTTAGTCAACTGCGTGCTGAGGTCGGCAGTATTCGGCAGAACGGTGGAGTGAGCGGGAACGAGGAGGACGTCGTCAAACGTCAGTGCTTCTTTAGCAATACGTAGCATGGGCAATATCTCTGACCTGGGTGGTTAAATATTGCCGTGGCATTATACAGAGCGTAACCGATTGCATCTACACTTTTTTATAAAAAATGCTTGCGATTGCCTCTTATCAGGTTACTATCGACTGAATAACTTGCTGATTTAGAATTTGATCCCGCTCACATGTTATCCTCTCAATCCCCCTCAATTTATACCGTCAGCCGCCTTAACCAGACGGTCCGTTTGCTGCTTGAGCAGGAAATCGGCCAGGTGTGGATCAGCGGAGAAATTTCTAATTTCACCCAGCCGGCATCCGGTCACTGGTACTTCACCCTGAAAGACAACACCGCTCAGGTGCGCTGCGCGATGTTCCGCAACAGCAACCGTCGGGTGACGTTCAGGCCGCAGCACGGGCAACAGGTTCTGGTTCGCGCCAGTATCACCCTGTACGAACCGCGCGGTGATTATCAGATTATCGTTGAGAGCATGCAGCCAGCGGGTGAAGGTCTTCTGCAGCAAAAATATGAGCAGCTGAAAGCCGCCCTGTCGGCAGAAGGGCTGTTCGATCAGCAGTACAAAAAGCCGCTCCCCTCCCCTGCCCACTGCGTAGGGGTGATCACCTCGAAAACCGGTGCCGCGCTGCATGATATTCTGCACGTCCTGAAACGCCGCGACCCTTCCCTGCCGGTGATCATCTACCCGACCGCCGTACAGGGTGACGATGCGCCCGGACAGATTGTCCGCGCCATTCAGCTTGCCAACGCCCGTCAGGAGTGTGATGTGCTGATCGTCGGGCGCGGGGGTGGCTCGCTGGAAGATCTCTGGAGCTTTAACGACGAGCGCGTGGCCCGGGCGATTTTTGCCAGCCAGATCCCGGTGGTCAGCGCCGTCGGGCATGAAACCGACGTCACTATTGCCGATTTTGTTGCCGACCTGCGGGCACCCACGCCCTCTGCCGCGGCTGAAATGGTGAGCCGTAATCAGCTCGAACTGCTGCGCCAGATGCAGAACGGCCAGCAGCGGCTGGAGATGGCGATGGACTATTTCCTCGCCAACCGCACCCGTCGCTTTACTCAGCTTCATCACCGCCTGCAGCAGCAGCATCCGCAGCTGCGTCTGGCGCGTCAGCAAACCGTGCTGGAACGTCTGCGCCAGCGGATGAACCTCGCGGTGGATAATCAGCTTAAACGGGCGGTCCAGCGCCAGCAGCGCACCACTCAACGCCTGAATCAGCACAACCCGCAGCCGCGCATTTATCGCGCGCAAACGCGTATTCAACAGCTGGAGTACCGCCTCGCAGATAACCTGCGCGCGCGCCTGAGCAGCACCCGCGAGCGTTTTGGTAACGCGGTCACCCATCTGGAAGCCGTCAGCCCGCTCTCAACGCTGGCGCGCGGTTACAGCGTGACGACCGTGACCGACGGCAACGTGCTGAAGCAAACCAAACAGGTCAAAGCCGGGGATCTGCTCACCACACGGCTGTCAGACGGCTGGGTGGAAAGTGAAGTGAAAGGCGTGACGCCGGTGAAGAAAACCCGCGCGCGCAAAAAGGCCTGACACGCGTCAGGTCGTTAAAACTTACATCCTGCGCACTTTCATCCCGCGATTTATCCGACTTGCCTGCCGTTTCGCCACTATGGCATACACTTAAGCTGTTGCTTTTTTCGGCATTGCCATAACAGGAGAGACCGCATGACACGAACTTTTAGCGTGATCCCGCCCTATATCCTTCGCCGTATTATTGAGAGTGGCTCTGAGCCGCAGCAGCGCTGCGCCCGCCAGACCCTGACCCATGTCCAGACGTTGATGGCCCACATGCCGGGAAAACCCGCTGCGCCGCACGTTAATAAGGCCGGACAGCGGGAGCGGGACATTTACAACGCCAGGCAGACCCAGGAGCTGCCGGGCACCCAGGTACGCTATGAAGGGCAGCGCTCTAACGGCGACGTGGCGGTGGACGAAGCCTACGATTATCTGGGCATCACCCATGATTTTTTCTGGAAAAACTATCAGCGCGACTCCCTCGATAATAAAGGGCTGATCCTCACCGGGACCGTGCATTATGGCCGGGAGTACCAGAACGCCTTCTGGAACGGGCAGCAGATGGTATTTGGCGACGGGGACGGCGAGATTTTTAACCGCTTTACCATCGCCATAGACATAGTCGCCCACGAGCTAAGCCACGGCGTTACAGAGACGGAAGCCGGGCTTATCTACTTTGAACAATCTGGTGCGCTGAACGAGTCGTTATCAGACGTGTTCGGCGCGCTGGTAAAGCAGTATCACCTTAAGCAAACCGCCAATGAGGCAGACTGGCTGATTGGCGAAGGCCTGCTGGCTGAGGGAATTAATGGCAAAGGGCTGCGATCGATGTCAGAACCTGGAACCGCCTATGACGACCCTCTGCTCGGCAAAGATCCGCAGCCCGCGCATATGAAAGACTTTATCAAAACGCGCGAAGATAACGGCGGCGTGCATCTTAATTCGGGTATTCCTAATCGCGCGTTTTATCTTGCCGCGACGGCCATTGGCGGCCATGCCTGGGAGAAAGCCGGTTATGCCTGGTATGACACAGTTTGCGATCGACAGCTGGCGCAAGATGCAGATTTTGACGCCTTTGCGAAACTGACGGTAGCACACGGTGAAAAGCGATCGGGTGGTGACGTCGCCGCAGCCATTGAGCAAGCCTGGAAACAGGTGGGAGTGTTGTAAATGCAGGTTCCGGAACTGACGGATGACGCGGTGGTCGAGCTGGCGCGTGAAGGTGGTGTGGCCTATATTCCCCATCTCAGCGGGTTGCGGCGGATCGCGCTCTCGACGCTTAACAGCGCGCAGCGCCAGCGCGTGGTAAACATACTGGAGCAGGCTATTCCACGGGGAGAGCCGCCTGGCCAGCGGTCGTCACCCGGCGGCGGCGACCAGCGCTATTTTCGCATTCAGATCATCTGGACCCGGCACAATCAGGCGCAATACACCGACATCATTGTGCTGGTTCCCGAGCAGGAAGCGCCAGAGTCGCTGGTCGAACTCTGGCAGAAAGGCGAAGGCTGCGTCTGCGATTAAGCGTCAGCCCTGACGAACTCCACGCGCTTTTTCGAGATCAGACCGTGGCCGTTCTGGCAGAAATAATCCACCGCACCACAGGCTTTTAATACCTGGAGTGGCTGATGGCACTCCGGGCAGCGCGCTTCCAGGGCGATATCTTTGTTGCAACGCTCGCAGTGCGCCACGCCGTTTTGCGGCTCCAGCTCTGCATGACAATCCGGGCAGGTAATCGACATGATGACTCCTTTGAAGGACATTCAGTTCTGCACTGATGTTAACACGATGCGTTCACTGAGGGCCACGCAGCTGCTGCTGTAATGTCAGCAGCAGCTCCACCTCTTCCAGTCTGCGCTGCGTCGTGCGGCTTACTTCGGCCGGGGCGCGTGCAAACAGACTGTGCTCCCCCAGAATATGCTCCGCCAGACAGCGCTCATAGATCGTGCCACCAAAACGCCAGGACTGAACCTTGTCGCCCTCGATCAGCTCAAGCACATCTTCTGCCCCGCGCCGGTCGTGGCTCATCACGCGTCCATCCCGCAGATGCAGCCGCAGCCCTTTTTGTCCTCCGGACGGCCCGGCATATTTATTGAGCCAGATCTCCACCGGCACGCCGCTGACCTGCCCCTGAAGATGCGCCTCGCCTTCCGCGGTGGTCAGATCGCCTCTGGCGATATCGCATCCCAGACGATCTCTGGCGGTGACAACCTGCAGGGCAATATCGCCGTCGCCGCCCAGGTAACGCACCGTCTCCCGCATCATCGCCAGCACGTGCGTACCAATATCCAGAATCACCCCGTCAGGATGGCGCAGCGTGCGGGTGTCCGGTTCCCCGGTGGCAAAGTTGAGCGCGATGGGTTCCCCCGCCGCGTTAAACCCGCTCGGCTCCTGTAAAAAACCGTCGATCTTGGCGATGTCCGACAAGTCCCTGACCAATCCCAGCTGCACCAGGTTAATGCGCGCCATCCAGTGATCGAGGGCCAGCACCCTGGAGGCCGCTTCCGGTCTCGCCAACAGCGTTTTCACTCTGTCGATTTGAGCAAGGGTGGCGACAATCGGCTTTTCGACCACAATGCGCGGGATGGAGGACGCCAGGGCCTGCTCGAGCACCTCAAGGTGCTGCAGCGATGCGGTGGTGATAAACAGCGTATCGAGGGGCCGGGCAAGCAGGTCGGCGAGCGTTGGACAGCGGGTGACGCCATCAAGGGTTCTGGCGGGCTGGATATCAAACCCCAGACAGCGCAGGGACGCGCCAAAGGTGTTTTGTAGTGCGGGTAAGTAGGCGGTTTCAACCACCGCGCCAAGTCCAACAAACCCTATCTGCATGTATCACCTCTGTTTTGGCAAGGCCGGAGCGTAACGCACGCCCCGGCCAGGTCGGGCAGATATCAGGCGTTAGTTACGGGTTTCGGCTCGTTTTTTGTCTGCGTATTTTCCAGCATACGACGCACCGGAACAATGAGCACCATCAGGACAGCGGCACAAATCAGCAGTGCGATGGAGCAGCGCGCGAAGAGATCCGGCAGCATATCCAGCTGATCGGCCTTCACATGACCGCCAATCAGGCCCGCCGCCAGGTTACCCAGGGCACTGGCACAGAACCACAGGCCCATCATCTGGCCGCGCATTCTCTCCGGGGCCAGCAGGGTCATGGTCGCCAGACCAATCGGGCTCAGGCACAGTTCACCGAGGGTCAGCATCAGGATACTGCCCACCAGCCAGAACGGCGATACGCCCGCCCCACCATTACTGAGAACGTTCTGCGCCGCCAGCATCATCAGGCCAAAGCCCCCTGCCGCACACAGAATGCCGATCACAAATTTGGTGATGCTGCTCGGGCGAATGTTGTTGCTCGCCAGCTTCGGCCAGGCCCAGCTAAAGACTGGCGCCAGCAGGATAATAAACAGGGCATTAATCGACTGGAACCACACCGCGGGAATTTCAAAATCACCGATCATGCGGTTGGTGTAGTCGTTGGCGAAAAGGTTAAACGAGGTCGGCTTTTGTTCAAACGCAGACCAGAAGAAGGCCGCCGACACCAGCAGGATAAAGCAGACCAGCAGCCTGGCGCGCTCTTTACGGTTCAGACCGGCAAACATGAACAGCCAGATAAAGTAGAGCGCCACCGAGGCGGCAATGACGTACACCAGCACGCTGGCCACGGCAACCGGGTTAATGACAATCACACCCTGGGCAATCAGGGTCACGATAAACGCAATACCCGCCGCCAGGGCCAGTAACCAGCCGCCAACGCCTTTTTTCTTCGCCACCGGGCTGTTCCAGGTAGAATCCAGCCCTACTTCGCTGTCGTAGCGCTTCATCGACGGCACGGCAAACAGGCGGAAGATAACCAGCGCCACCAGCATCCCGATGCCACCGATACCAAAGCCCCAGTGCCAGCCGTGGGATTTAATCAGCCAGCCGGAGATCAGCGGCGCGATAAATGACCCCATGTTGATGCCCATGTAGAACAGTGAGAAGCCGCCGTCACGACGCGCATCGCCTTTCTTATACAGCGTGCCCACCATCACCGAGATACAGGTTTTGAACAGGCCCGAGCCGAGAACGATAAACATCAGGCCGATAAAGAACAGGTTGTTTCCCATCACCGCAGAGAGCGCAATCGACAGGTGGCCGAGGGCAATCAGAATTGAGCCGTACCAGACCGCTTTCTGCTGGCCGAGCCAGTTATCCGCCAGCCAGCCGCCCGGCAGCGCGGCCAGATACATGGTCCCGGCGAAGATGCCGACAATAGCAGAGGCATTTTCACGCGCCAGCCCCATGCCGCCATCATAGACGGTTGCCGCCATAAACAGGATCAGTAGCGGACGAATACCGTAAAACGAGAAGCGCTCCCACATCTCCGTGAAGAACAGCGCGCCGAGCGGATAAGGATGGCCGAAGAAAGTTCGGCTTTCGTTTTTATTAACAGAGGATTGCATAATTCTCCTGAGACGATGTGTCGTGTTGCTTGTTAACACCGGAAGCCAGCCACCCGGTTAGCGATTAGGTAGCTTTTTTACATCCGGCGAAATGTTATTTAACCATTTGATAACCTAAGGCAACTTTTGTCCAGCCCCCGGAGCACCCTAAAAAGACGAAAGTTCGACAATCGTCTTATTTCTTAGATTTTATGTTGGATAAACATGAATAGTGATTGACATCACATCAATAATTATTCATTCCTTTCAGGCATAAAAAAACCCGCGACGGGCGCGGGTTTTTCAGCAGAACAGCAACGATTATTTGCTTTTCTTAATGTGTTTAATCAAACGCTTACGCTTACGCATCTGGTTCGGCGTCAGGGTGTTACGTTTGTTAGCAAACGGGTTATCCCCTTCTTTGAACTGAATACGGATCGGTGTACCCATCACTTCCAGCGATTTACGGAAGTAGTTCATCAGATAGCGTTTGTAAGAATCTGGCAGATCCTTCACCTGGTTACCGTGGATCACCACGATAGGCGGGTTATAACCGCCGGCGTGGGCATATTTCAGCTTCACGCGACGACCGCGCACCAGCGGTGGCTGATGGTCTTCTGCCGCCATGGTCATGATACGGGTCAGCATCGCGGTACCGACACGACGCGTTGAACAGTCGTAGGCTTCGCGTACGGACTCAAACAGGTTACCCACGCCGCTGCCGTGCAGGGCTGAGATGAAGTGAACGCGGGCAAAGTCGATAAAGCCCAGACGGAAGTCCAGCATCTCTTTGACCTGCTCACGCACTTCGTTGCTCAGGCCATCCCACTTGTTGACGACGATAACCAGTGAGCGCCCACTATTGAGGATAAAGCCGAGCAGGGAGAGATCCTGATCGGAGATGCCTTCACGGGCATCGATAACCAGCATCACCACGTTGGCGTCTTCAATCGCCTGCAGGGTTTTGATTACCGAGAATTTCTCAACCACATCGGTAATTTTACCGCGCTTACGCACGCCCGCGGTGTCGATCAGTACGTATTCACGCTCGTCACGCTGCATCGGGATGTAGATGCTGTCGCGGGTGGTGCCCGGCATGTCGTATACCACCACGCGGTCTTCACCGAGAATACGGTTAGTAAGCGTTGACTTACCGACGTTTGGACGACCGACGATGGCCAGCTTGATCGGCAGATCCTGCGGGTTGAAATCGTCTTCCGGCTCCTCTTCACCCTCTTCGCCTTCTTCGAACTGCGCCCAGTATTCGGCGTCTTCGTCGACCTCTTCCGGCGGGTTGATCTCGTCAACGTACGGCAGCAGCGCGGTTTCCAGCAGGCTGGTAACGCCACGACCGTGAGAGGCGGCGATTGGGTAGATATCGCCCAGGCCTAACGACCAGAAATCGGCCATCGCCTGATCGGGATCGATACCGTCCGTTTTGTTTGCCACCAGGAAGGTGGACTTTTCACGTGAGCGCAGGTGCTTGGCGATGGCAACGTCGGCAGGCATCAGGCCCGCGCGCGCATCTACCATAAACAGCACGATATCCGCTTCTTCGATCGCCAGCAGGGATTGTTCCGCCATGCGGGTTTCAACGCCGTCTTCTGTCCCGTCGATACCGCCGGTATCGATACAGATAAACTCACGACCTTCCACTTCTGCACGACCGTACTTACGGTCACGCGTGAGCCCCGGGAAATCCGCAACCAGCGCATCACGGGTGCGTGTTAAACGGTTAAAAAGAGTGGATTTTCCAACGTTCGGGCGCCCGACAAGCGCGACCACAGGTACCATGTTTAAAGCCTCATAAAATTCGATATCACGTCGCGTTTGCGGCGTTTTTTAAAAAATCAAAACGGCCCCTGAAGCAACAGGAGCCGTTGAGTATACTACAACCGCGGTGATTAACGCGTGATCGCGTACAGCGTACCGTCTTTTGCCTGGATCAGCAGTTTGCCGTCAGCCACTACCGGCTCGGTCAGGAAACCGGAACCGTCGACTTTCTCCTGAGCGACAAAACGACCGTTGCTCGGGTCAATCCAGTGCATGTAACCTTCGCTATCACCTACCACCAGGCTGCCGTTATACAGCGCCGGTGCGGTAAGCAGACGGTGCAACAGATCGCTTTGCGTCCACAGCGTCACGCCGCCATCGGTGCTCAGCGCCAGCAGGCGATCGTTCTGATCCACCAGATAGATGCGGTTGCCGTCCACCACAAAATCGTTCACCGAGCCCAGCTCGCGTTTCCACATCACCTGGCCGCTACGCAGATCCATCGCGGTCAGATTGCCGTTATAGGCCAGCGCGTAGACAACGCCATTGACGATAACCGGGGTGGTATCCACATCGCTCAGACGGTCGATTTCGGTCGGACCGGTTGCCTGAGAGATACGCTGCTGCCAGATCAGCTGACCCTGCTGCATCAATACGGCGTTAACGCGACCGTTATCGCCGCCAACAATGGCTGCACCAAAGGCAGTGGCTGGAGCAGATTCACCGCGCAAGGAGAGCGCAGGCATATCCAGGTTAACGGTCCACTTCACCGCACCGTCAGTTTCATTCAGCGCCTGCAGCTGACCGTTAGCGGTATGCACCAGCACCATGCCATCGCTGACGACCGGACGGGAGAGTGCTTCGCCGGCAACGCGGGTTTGCCAGGCAATGGAACCGTCGCTGGCGTTAAGGGCATAGACCTGTGCCTTCTCGCTGCCGATATAGACATGGCCACCAGCTACCGTTACCCCACCTGAAAGCAGAGCCGGGGTGCGTGACAGCCAGCCGCTTTTTTCAGCCAGATTAATCGACCACACCTCTTTGCCGTCATCCGCGTTTACGGCTTTTACCGTGCCTTTGCGGTCAGCCGCATAGACCACGCCGTCCGCAGAAGCCGGATGCAGGTTGGAGTAGAAATCGCCAATGCCGTCACCAACGGAGGTGCTCCAGGCAGTAGACGGTGCAAACTGGTTTTCAACCGTCGGCAGTGGAGACATGGTGACAACATCTTCTTCGCCGCTGAACAGTGAACAGCCGCTCAATAACGTAACGGAAAGCAGTCCTGGCAGAAGTAATTTACGCAATTGCATCGGGTCCCTCTCAGACGGACAAATTATTTATTTTCATCTGCATCATTTCGCTCAGCGCGGGTGAGGCGTTGCTTTTAACACCCGCTTCCCATGCGCTGCGCGCGCCTTGTTTGTCACCCTTGCTCAGCAGTGCTTCGCCACGCAGGTCGGCAACGATTGAGGCAAAGCCTTCACCTTTGACAGAGTCCAGGGTTTTCAACGCTTCGTCTGGTTTCTTCTGCTGCACCTGAATACGGGCAAGACGCAGATTGATGAGCGCTTTCAGGTTGTCGTTGCCTGCGGCTGCCAGACCCTGCTGCAGCTGGGCTGCCGCTTTATCCAGCTCGCCTTTATCAACGAACTGCTGAGCCACTTCCAGCGATGTCAGGGCACCATAGGTGTTTTTGTTGTCTGCGGCAAATTTCTCTGCCGCCGCCAGGGTTTGGGGCTGATCGGCCTTAATGGCGCTCACGGTATTTTCATACTGTAAGGAGGAGCCACGCGCGGAATCGACCTGATGACTGTTCCAGTAACGCCAGCCCACCAGGGCGCCAACACCTAAAATGACCCCAACAGCCAGTGCTTTGCCGTTTTCAGCAAAGAAGCGTTTAATCGCATCAACCTGGTCGTTTTCGTTCTCGTACATTTCCACGCAGTCCTTCTCCTTAGCCCAGTAGAGTGCGCAAGTGCGCCGCAACGCCGTCCTGCGTTACCGTTGTTTGCTCACCAGAGCGCAGATCCTTCACTACCACTTCGCCGTTAGCCACTTCTGACTCGCCAAGCACCAGTGCGATACGCGCGCCCCACTTATCGGCACGGGCGAACTGTTTCTTAAAGTTGCCGCCGCCGTGGTTGGTCATCAGCTTAGCCGCTGGCAGCGCATCGCGCATACGTTCGGCAAGCTGCATTGCCGCAGACTGCGTTTCCGCGCCTGAGGCCACCAGGTATATATCGACAACAGGATCGGCTTTAAATTCCGGATTAACTGCCTGAACTAACAAAACAAGTCGCTCGAGGCCCATAGCGAAACCGACTGCAGGTGCCGCGCGGCCGCCTAACTGCTCTACCAGGCCGTCATAACGACCACCCGCGCAGACTGTTCCCTGTGAGCCGAGGCTGGTGGTCACCCACTCAAACACGGTGCGGTTGTAGTAGTCCAGACCACGTACCAGGCGCTGATTGACGGTATAAGCAATACCCGCAGCTTCCAGCAGTTTGCACAGACCAGCAAAGTGTTCGCGGGAATCTTCATCCAGATAATCGCCCAGGGAAGGCGCGTCGTTCAACAGGGCCTGCACGTCCGGGTTCTTGGAATCCAGCACGCGCAGCGGGTTGCTGTACATACGACGCTTGCAGTCTTCGTCCAGCTTCTCTTTATGCTGCTCGAGGAAGGCCACCAGCGCATCACGATAATTTGCACGCGCTTCAAGAGAACCAATGGAGTTAAGCTCCAGGGAGACGTGGTCAGCGATACCCAGCGCGCGCCACCAGCGGGCGGTCAGCATAATCAGCTCTGCGTCAATATCCGGGCCTTGCAGACCGAAGGCTTCGACACCCAGCTGGTTAAACTGACGATAGCGGCCTTTCTGAGGGCGTTCGTGACGGAACATTGGGCCGATATACCACAGGCGCTGCTCCTGATTGTACAGGAGACCATGCTCGATGCCGGCGCGTACACATCCCGCCGTACCTTCCGGACGTAAGGTCAGGCTGTCGCCATTACGATCCTCAAAGGTATACATCTCTTTTTCAACCACGTCGGTGACTTCACCGATAGCGCGTTTGAATAACGGGGTCTGCTCTACAATCGGCAAACGGATTTCGCTGTAACCGTAGCTGCCGAGCACCTGCTTGAGGGTGCCTTCAATGCGCTGCCAGATGGCGGTCTCGGCAGGCAGATAATCGTTCATGCCGCGAATGGCTTGAATGTTCTTTGCCACGTTTGTTCTCTTTCTATAGACAAAAATGAACCCTGGGGTTCATAACCGAAGGGTTCAATCATACACAGGAAGCGAACCGCTTCCCATCACGTTATTTTTCTACCTGTAGCACGCTGATGCGCTGCGCTTCATCCAGCATGGTGGCTTTGGCGCGAATGCGGGCTTCAAGCTGATCAATCATGTCGTTATTATCCAGACGATCTTTGCGGACGCCATCTTCATAGAGACCACTTTTCTTATTGCCACCCGTAACGCCCAGGGTCGACACCAGGGCCTCACCCGGACCGTTCACCACACAGCCGATAATCGAAACGTCCATCGGGGTGATGATATCTTCCAGACGCTGCTCCAGCGCATTCACCGTACCAATGACGTCGAACTCCTGACGTGAACAGGTCGGGCAGGCGATAAAGTTGATGCCACGGGAGCGAATACGCAGCGATTTCAGGATATCGAAACCAACTTTGATCTCTTCCACCGGATCGGCGGCCAGCGAGACACGCAGGGTGTCGCCAATGCCTTCATTCAGCAGCAGACCGAGGCCAATCGCTGATTTCACTGCACCGCTGCGCGCACCACCTGCTTCGGTGATCCCGAGGTGCAGGGGCTGATCGATCTGCTTCGCCAGCAGACGATAGGATTCAACGGCAAGGAAAACGTCCGACGCTTTAACGCTGACTTTGAACTGGTCGAAGTTCAGACGATCGAGATGATCCACATGACGCATAGCCGATTCGAGCAGCGCCTGCGGAGTCGGTTCGCCATACTTTTCCTGCAGATCTTTTTCCAGCGAACCGGCGTTCACGCCGATACGGATGGGGATGTTTTTGTCGCGGGCGCAATCGACCACCGCGCGGATACGCTCTTCGCTGCCGATGTTGCCAGGGTTGATCCGCAGGCAATCAACGCCGTATTCCGCGACTTTGAGCGCGATACGGTAATCGAAGTGAATATCGGCAACCAGCGGAACGGAGACCTGCTGTTTGATGAGTTTGAACGCTTCTGCCGCATCCATTGTCGGCACGGAAACGCGGACAATGTCTGCGCCTACACGTTCTAACGCTTTGATCTGATTGACCGTCGCTGCCACGTCAGTGGTGCGAGTGTTGGTCATCGACTGAACGGCGATGGGAGCACCATCGCCAATTGGCACATTCCCGACGTAAATACGTTTCGATTTTCTACGTGGAATAGGAGCCTGGTTATGCATGGAAAATCTCCCGCGTTGCCTGTCTGTTACTTACTGTGCTGCTGATTGTTCGGCATTGAGGGTCAGACGCGCAACCTGGTTAGTTCTGATAAAACGGCTCAGATCGACAGGTTTACCCTGGAACTGGATCTGGACCGCTGCCGGAGCACCAATCTTGAGCTTATAGGGCGCCTGGCCTGCCAGATTTAACGTTCCGTCCTTACGCTGCAGACCGCTAAACAGCTTTTTGCCGGTCGCGTCGGTCACTTCCAGCCAGCAATCGGCGCTGAAGTTCATGACCAGTGCGTTCGGGTCGGCCGCTGCAGCGGTCACGCCCGCCGGATCGGATGGCAGAGGCTGAACCGCGTTATCCGCGGTAGCTGCCGGTGCCGTCTCGACGTTTGCCTGTGAAGGCGAAACCACGGCGTTGTCAGCCGGCGCCTGGGCAGTTTGATCAACGACTGGCGCAGCAGTCTGCGCCGTTGCCGTATTCGCCGTACCGGCAGTAACCGCCTGCGGTTCGCTGGCGGTTGCTGAGGCGTCGGTATTCAGGGGGATGCTCTGCGCGCCCTCACCTGCCGAGCCGTTAAGCTCGGCGGAGGATTGGTCGGCCATGGTGGTGATCTCTTCCTGCTGCGCTTTGTGGTTCTGCCACCACCAGGCGCCCGTCAGGCCGATAACCACAAACAGTACCAGCCAGGTAAAGCTCATCAGCCAGCCATCACGCTTTTTACGACGTTTGCCCAGCGAAAAACTCTGCATCGGCGCGACTTTCGCCGCTCTGACCGGTGCCTGTTTTTCCATCATCGGCAGCAGTTCTTCTTCTGGAATATGCACCAGTTTCGCATAAGAGCGGATATAACCACGCAGAAACGTTGAAGCAAGTTCGGCAGGTGCCTTATCTTCTTCAATATCGCGGACCGTGGAAACCTTCAGGCATAAGCGTTCCGCAACGGCTTGCTGGCTTAGTCCGAGTTGTTCACGGGCGTTGCGAAGACGAACGCCAGTGGAAAGTGCTGCATTTTGGTCGTGAGTGGCTTCAGTATTCATTCGCTACAACTACTGGTACGTGAAAATTGAGGATTCTGGCGCCGGTGAGTCACAATGCCACCCGCACCGCGAAACTTCTGGTCAGTTAACCTTAGTAAGACAGCACAACACTGTCAGGTTTTCGTTGACAGAAGCGGCTTGTCAGTGAGGCTAAACTGTTGTTGCGTCGTTACATACTGCCTTAAAGTCATATAAAACGCACCGTAATTATTATCAATACACCGGTGCAATGACTGTTTATTCGCATCTTACGCTGCCACGGCGCAGATAATGCGCCGTGACTGCATAATAATTACACGGCCTTGATGTCGATCGCTTCGCCTTGCATACGTTTACGCAGCGTACGCTTGGTGCGGTCGATAACTTCACCGGCCAGTTGACCACAGGCCGCATCAATATCATCGCCGCGGGTTTTACGCACGATAGTGGTAAAACCATACTCCATCAGCACTTTGGAGAAACGGTCGATACGGCTGTTCGAGCTACGGCCATACGGCGCGCCCGGGAACGGGTTCCATGGGATCAGGTTAATCTTGCACGGCGTATCTTTCAGCAGCGCGGCCAGCTCATGCGCATGCTCGGTGCCGTCGTTGATGTGATCCAGCATGACGTACTCAATGGTGACGCGTCCCTGGTTAGCGTTGGACTTCGAAATGTAGCCCCGCACCGAGTTCAGGAAGGTCTCGATATTGTACTTTTTGTTGATGGGGACGATCTCATCACGGATGGTATCGTTCGGCGCATGCAGCGAAATCGCCAGCGCAACGTCAATCATATCGCCGAGCTTATCCAGCGCAGGCACAACACCTGATGTAGAGAGCGTCACGCGACGTTTGGACAGGCCAAAACCGAAGTCATCGAGCATGATTTCCATGGCCGGAACCACGTTAGTCAGGTTCAGCAGCGGCTCGCCCATCCCCATCATTACCACGTTGGTGATCGGACGGGTGCCGGTCACTTTTGCCGCGCCGACGATCTTCGCCGCACGCCAGACCTGGCCGATAATTTCCGACACGCGCAGGTTACGGTTGAAGCCCTGCTGCGCCGTGGAGCAGAACTTACACTCCAGCGCACAACCGACCTGGGAAGAGACACACAGCGTGGCGCGATCTTCTTCCGGGATATAGACCGTTTCAACGCGCTGATCGCCTACGGCTATCGCCCATTTGATGGTGCCGTCAGCTGAACGCTGCTCTTCCACCACTTCCGGGGCGCGGATTTCCGCGACCTCTTTCAGCTTGTTGCGCAGCACTTTGTTGATGTCAGTCATGTCATCAAAGTCGTCGCTGCAATAGTGATACATCCACTTCATGACCTGGTCGGCACGAAACGGCTTCTCGCCCATCTCTTTGAAGAACTCGCGCATCTGCTGACGGTTCAGGTCCAGCAGGTTGATTTTTCCATTTTTATTTGGAACCGCAGGAATGGCGACTTCGGAGGTATTAACTAATTCAGACATAATATATTCCGGCCTCGTTGTTACACGTTATGGCCCGTGGAGGGTTGAAAAGAAACGCCCCGGAAAGCAGTCTGCTCATCCGGGGCGTTGCATTGTACAAAGTCTCACGCAGGGATGCCACGTTTGCACGCGGCATTTACGAAAATAATGTGTAAACGAAACCGTTAAATTAACGGGTACGTGAGCACACTTCGCCTTCTGCGAAGAAGAAAGCGATTTCGCGTTTAGCAGATTCTACGGAGTCGGAACCGTGGGTGCCGTTCTCGGTGAAGCTGTCAGCGTAATCTGCGCGCAGGGTACCGGCCAACGCGTTGTCCGGGTTGGTTGCGCCCAGCAGATCGCGGTGACGCTGAACAGCATTTTCGCCTTCCAGCACGGAAACCACGATTGGGCCAGAGGTCATGAACTCAACCAGACCGTCGAAGAATGGGCGACCTTCGTGCTCAGCATAGAAACCGCGAGCCTGCTCAACGGTCAGATGCAGCATTTTGGTGCCAACGATTTTGAACCCTGCCGCTTCAAAGCGAGCAAAGATGCTGCCAATAACGTTTTTTGCCACCGCGTTTGGTTTGATGATGGAAAAAGTACGTTCAATAGCCATGATTACCTCTGTGATTTGTTCTGTTGTTTTGCATTCATGCGAAATATATGGCGCGGATTATAATGAGCATTCACGCCATTGCCTATGGATGGATGTAACATTTTTTTAAAATAAGACGAGTTTTAACAACAGATCGGGGCTAAAACCTGTTTTATCTATTGCAACGTAAAATCAGCGGTCGCCACCTGCCCCGCCTCATCCATCACCAACAGTTGATACTCTCCGGCATTTTCAAGATGCAACGTATACGCCCGCCCCTGCGCATTTAGCGGTTCGCCATTGAGAAACCACCAGCGGGCACCGTTACTGCCGCTGGCCAGCAGAGGCAATGACACGCGCGCCTCACCCGGCAGGCGCTTAATCACCGCTCCCTGACGAATACCGGACAGAATCAGCGGTGCCGGGAAAGCCTGGCCGAGCGGCGGGCAGGTTGCAGATGCAGCCGGGATGCGCGCAGCCCGCCGTTCCGCCTGCGGTAGCCAGGGCTCCAGCGGCAGAGGCCAGACGTCAACGCTGTGTTCCTGGGCCTGCGGGCAGTCCGCCGCCACCCGTTTGCCGCTGTTATCCAGCCAGACAGGGAAACGAATCCCGCGGATGCCCTCCTGCTCCGGCAGTAGCAGCGTCGGCGGCTGGCTTCCCTCAAGCAGCCAGGTCGCGAGGCGACGACGACAGTTGCTGTCCCCTTCCGGCAGAGACTGCCCGCCCGGCCAGCAGATCACTCCCCGGCTCACCGAGGCCGGACGCGGGTCGCGCGGCAGGCGCGCCTCATCCAGCGCCGAACGCGACTGCAGCAGGTTGTTGACCTGATTTAACACCGGCACCGCGCTGGCAAAACCAAATTGCCCTGCCACCGGCGTACCGTCCGGTCTGCCGGTCCAGATTCCGATCACGTAGCGTGCATTCAGCCCTATCGCCCAGGCGTCACGGTAGCCATAGCTGGTACCGGTTTTTATCGCCAGGGGTACCACCTGAGCAAGGGCGCTGTCCGGTAGCGGCTGCGCCTCGTTGGCCAGAATGCGGCGGACGATCCACGCCGCCCCGGGCGACAGCAGAGGCCGCTCGAGCAGGGGGTCATCCGGCTGCAGGCGCAGCTTCCCTGCCCGACCCTGACGGGCAAAAGCGCTGTAAGCCGCAGCGATATCTTCCAGACGCGCCCCGGCACCGCCGAGGATCAGGGAGAGGTTCGGCTGAGCGCCTGCGGGCAGCAACAGCGGCAGTCCGGCGTTACGCAGCATCCCGGCAAACTTTTTCGGCCCGTAGGCTTCGAGCACCTGCACGGCGGGCAGGTTCAGGGATCGCACCAGCGCCTCGCTCATGCTGATTGGGCCATGAAAACCGCTGTCAAAATTCCCCGGACGGTAATCGCCGGTGCGGCGCGGGACATCCTGCAGCAGCGAGGCCGGGTGGATCAGCCCGTCATCCATCGCCAGGCCATAGACAAAGGGCTTGAGCACCGATCCCGGAGATCGGATCGCCTGGATCATATCCACATGGCTGAAACGACTGTCGTCGTTGATGTCCACCGATCCGACCCAGCCGCGCACCTTCATATCGGTATGATCGACCACGATCATCGCCAGTGAACTGCGGGGCGGCAGCCGGGATTTCCAGTTCAGCGCCAGCTCCTCCAGCTGGCGCTGGAGTGTGGCATCGAGGGTTGTCACCACTTTGGTATCACGGCTTTTGCTGAGCATCATGCGCGAGAACAAGGGTGCCAGTTGCGGCATCTGCCGGGGGGCCAGCCATACTGGCTCCTCCTGCGATTCGCTCACCTGACGCGCGGGCCAGACGCCCTGAGAGGCCATGCGCCTGAGCACTTTATTGCGTGCCGCCTCGGCACGCTCCGGCCAGCGGTCCGGGCGCAAACGGCTCGGGGCCTGCGGCAGGACGGCAAGCAGCGCAGCTTCGGAGTAGCTCAACTGCGCAGGGGCTTTCCCCAGGTAAGCCCAGCTGGCGGCCCCCACCCCCTGCAGCGTACCGCCAAAGGGGGCACGGTTCAGATAGAGGGTCAGGATCTCACGTTTAGAGAGATGCCACTCGAGCTGGAGCGCGCGCCAGAGCTGACGCGCTTTGCCACCGAAGGTCCGGGGATGAGGATCCAGCAGACGGGCAACCTGCATGGTCAGCGTACTCCCGCCCGAGACCACCTTCCCGGCAGTAAGATCCTGCCAGGCGGCACGTAGCACCGAGAACGGATTTACGCCGGGATGATCCCAGAACCAGCGATCTTCATACTGGATCAGGGCTTCGAGATAGCGGGGGGAAACCTCTTCGATAGTGACCGGATAGCGCCAGATCCCGTCGCGATCGGCAAATCGCCACAGCGGGATGCCCTTCTCGTCCACTACCACCCGGGCAGGATTGACCTCGTGTAGCGGGAGTGGCCACAGGCGATCGGCAGCAATGACGCCGCCCCACAGCAGAAGTATCGCCCCCACCAGCCATAGCCAGCGGGAGCGTATCCATTTCCGATACTGCACGTTACGGAACGACAGTCAGCGGGCCGCTGGCCGCACCCGTTGCCCGCCACTGCGGCACGTACATCGATTCCACCAGCGGCACAGGCACCGTATAGGTTCCCGGGGTGACCGCGCGCGCCAGATAGACCAGCGTCACCGGCTGGTATTCATTGACCGGCACGGCAGCGACAAAGCGATCGTCGCGGAACTCCATATGCTGAATATCGGCCTGCTGCATCTGGTTGAGCAGGTTCTGTACTTCACTCCCGCTCTCCTGCAGGCTGGCGCTGCTGCTGGCAAGGTTCTGGTTTTCCAGTTCCAGCCCGGCAGGCAGCAGGTCAACCACCAGCGCATCCGGCACGCTCTGGCTGGCGGTAACGTTCAGCCAGACCAGCACCAGCTCACCGCTCTTCAGGGACGAGAGGGATTTGCTGCTGCCATCGGTCGCCAGAATCTGACGTTCAATTTTCAAGACGTTAGAAGCAGGCTGCGGCGCGTATTGCGGGTAACCGCTGCTGTCCAGGCGTACCCACAGCGGCGTAGTACCGGTGTTGGTCACCTGCAGAGCAGCCAGCTGATCGGCGTTGAGGTTCTGCACCTGTGGTTTATCTCCGCTGGTACTACCTTCTGCCAGCGTGCTGGTCACCTGCCATGCCCCGGAGAGGTTCTGCAGGGAACGCCCCGCCAGGAACAGGGCATTGCTCTCCTGGGTGGAGAGCCAGCGCTGGCTGAACGCCTGCTGAGAGAGCGCATTCAACAGCGTGTTCTGCGCATCCGGCAGCAGGTTGTACTCTTCCAGCAGGCTGAGCATCATCGCGTTATCCCGCAGCGGGCTGCCGTAATCGGCCATCCAGCTCTGGGTTTCGCTACGCGGGGTTTTGATGGCCAGATCCAGCGCCTGCTGACTACGGGGTGCGTCCCCCATCAGCTTCAGCGCCAGTCCCAGCTGCATCAGCGGCAGACCCGATTTTGCCTGGGCACGACGCTCCCAGATTTCACGCAATGCGCCGAGAGGGGCTTTCTGCTGACGCGCCAGCACCAGCGCGGCATAGGCCTGAATAGCGAACTTGCTACCCGGGGTGTCATCACTGTAGCGGACCGCCATCATGCCCGGATCCTGCAGGTAGCGCAGCAGACGGTTGTTGGCATTGTTAACTGCATCCGTCGGAACGCTGTAACCCTGCTCGCCCGCGCGCACCAGGAAATCGGTGACATAGGCGGTGAGCCAGTACTCTTCCGGCCCCTCCTTATCCCACAGGGCAAAACCGCCGTCGTTACGCTGCATCTGCAGCAGGCGGGAGATGCCAATCTCAATAGCCGCCCGGCGCTTCTCGTCGGTGTCGCCCTTTATGCCCAGGGCGTTCAGCTGGGCGGCACTGGTATAGAGCGACGGGAACAGGCCGCTGGTGGTCTGCTCCAGACAGCCATATGGATAGGCCTGCAGCTCACGAATATAGCGGGCCAGGTTGAGCGGCGGCTTGCCGCTGAGCAGGAGCTGCCCCTGTAACGTCACCGGAGAGAAATTAGCAAGATGCTGTTCCGGCGCGTGCCAGCTCTCACCCGGCTTGAGCATCGTGCCGCTGTTCACCGTCTGCGCCGGGAACGCCGGACGTACGCCGATCTTCCAGCTCTTCTGCTGTGGCGCGAAGGTTTCGCCGGGAAGCGTCAGGCCGCTCACCTGGGCGGCGATTTCCCCCTCGCCGTAACCGTCCAGCGCCCGCACCGGAATAAACAGCGTTGAGCGTTCACCGGCCGCCAGCTGCACCGGCTGCGGCTGGCTACCTTCCAGCGCCAGATTTCCACCCGCGGTCAACGCTACGTTCAGGGTTTGCGGTTTATCCGTCAGGTTGGTCAGATCCAGCGCCAGCCTGGCGTTATCGCCGCTGGCCAGGAAGCGCGGAGTGTTCAGTTCGGTAATAACGGGCGCGGCAACGATAACCTTGCTCTCACTGCTGCCGAAATCGTCATCGGTCCAGGCCTGAGCCATCAGACGCAGCTCGCCGTTGAAGTCACCAATCGGTAACGAAACGGTCCCTTCACCGTTGGCATCCAGTTCTACCGGCTGCGCCTGCTGGGCAATGATAGTGACATGGTTGACCGGCGGTTTACCGCCACGCTTGAGTTCATCCCCATCACCACCAAAGCGCAGCGACGCCAGACGCCCCTGGCCTTCAATCACCTGGCCGTAGATGTCGTAGATGTCCGCGCCATAGCGCTTCTGACCAAAGAATGCCTGCCACGGATCGGGAGTAACGTAATCGGTAATATTGAGTACGCCACTGTCCACCGACGAGACCAGCACGTTGATTTTCTGCGGGGTCGCCCCCTCTTTCACGCTGGCCTTCACTTTGACAGCCAGGGTCTGGTTCGGACGCATTTTCTGTGGGTTATCCAGCGCAATGCTAAGGCGACGGTTTTCATCACCCATCGGCAGATGCAGCAAGCCCACCGCCCGTTTTGGCGTGGCGGATTTGGATTTATCGCCGGGGCGAACCACCAGCGTGGAGAGATAAAGATCGTGACGTTTCCAGGCTTTATCCACCGGGATAGTCATATCCAGCCCCTCGGCCGGGACCTCGATCTCTTTCCACCACAGCGGCCCTTCGCTGGATTCGATCATCGCATAGCCTTTCCCTGCTGCCGGGGCGGCAATGTGCAGCTTGATGCTATCCCCGGGCTGATAGGCCGGTTTATCCAGTTTCAGGGTGACGCGATCCGGGCGTGCTGCCCCCGTTCCGTCGCTGTTATCCTGCCAGCTGTAGCCTGCCCAGAAGCGCACGCTGCTGACCGCCTCGTCCGGGGCTTTCACTTCCAGACGATAGGAGCCCCACTCCACCGGGAAGCTGACTTTTCCGGTTTCGTCGGCGGCCAGATCCAGCGTCTGCTCGCCCTCGATCAGATCTTTTTGATCAAACTGTGACTGCCAGCCGTCGCTCTCCGACCAGTTCCAGGAGTAGTCGCGGCGCTCGCGGATCAGACGCACCTGCAGGCCCGAGACGGCTTTTTTCACCCCGCTGGCATCGGCGTAAACGATATCAAACCCGGCCTGGCTGTTCTCCTCGACAATCGGCTGATTGACGGTGGTATCGGTGCGGTAGTCATAGACCGCTTTGCTGGCGAACTGCGGACGGATGCCCGGCAGGGTTGCGGCTGGCCAGACGGCCTGCTCTGCCCGGCGGGTAACTGGACGGCCACCGGACTCCAGCAGGCTGGCCTGCAAAACAACCTGCAGCGGAGAGTGGGTCTCTTTCCACTGGCTGTCGCTGCTCACCTGCCCGCGTCCCTGCTCGTTGAGGGTCAGTTGCACCTCATCGAGGCTGCGGCTCAGGTTCTCTTCGGCAATATCCCCGAACTGGAAGCCCGGCAGAGCGGCCACGGCTTCCCGCAGCGGGCGCAAGAAGAGCTGGCCCTGCAGGCTGTTGCCGTTGGCAGGGGCGCCGTAGAGGTAATACCCGGTGACATCGAACGCGACAGGATCCTGCGGGGATAGTGGCGTTTTTTGCCCGGCAATATTGAGCGCCATGCGTTCTGGCATAAAGTCTTCGACGTGGAAATCCCACATCCGCTGCTGGTTATCGCCGGTGCTGGCACGAACATGCCACATCCCGGTTTGTGCCCCGCTATCAAGCTGATAGTCAAAGCGGTAAAGCCCGTTAGCAGGCTGGCTGACCACGGTGCGCGCGACCTGCCCGTCCGGGCGCAGCACTTCGAGCTTCACCGGCTGGTCGGGGAGCGGTTTGCCGTCGCTGTCGCGCAGCAGGCCGTTGAGGATCACCGTTTCGCCCGGGCGGTAGAGATCGCGGGGGCCAAACATAAAGAACTGTTTACTAAAGCCCGGCGCGCCGGAGATAGCAAACTCCGCCAGATCCAGCGCCGGGAGGGTGAGATCCAGCAGCGTGGTCTGCCCGTCTTTACGGGCGAGGAGCAGCGCGGCTTCTTTGTCAGTCTGCAGGGTCGCGTGACCGTCGGCGTCGCTGGTGGCCTGCGCCAGAGTCTGCCCTTTATCGTTGAGCAGCTGCACCTCGATCGCCGACTGCGCCGCGCCGTTCTCCAGGCTCTGGGTGAAGATATCCAGCCGGTTATGGTAGCGGTGTGCGGAGAGACCGATATCGCTGAGGGTAAAGAGGGTGGCGGCATTGCTGTAGTTGTAATGCCCGGCCTGATTCATCACCGCGATATAGACACCCGCCTGCTGCAGTGGCTTGATATCCGCCAGCGGCAGGAGCAGTTTTTCGCGGGTATTGCGGGCCGGATTAAGGTCAAAACGGCCGGTGTAGACCAGCTCCGCCATCTTCAGCAGATTGTCGGATTCCCAGTTGGTGAGCGAGCTGCGGTACTCCCACTGGCTGACAAAGGCGGCCAGTGACTCGGGTTTGACGCGGTAGAAATTCACATCGACATTATTAACATTCAGCGCCATCACCGGCAGCCCTTCCACCACCTTACCCGGCAGCAGCGAGCCGCGGCTGGCAAAGCCCACGCTCGGCGCAATATCGCGGGTTGTAATGGCTTTTTCGACGTCGCTGCCAAAGGTGCTTTTATTCAGCGCCAGCAGATCGCGCTCGACGGTAACCACCAGGTTACGGTTCGGCTCCAGATGACGCAGGCGCAGCTCTTTCAGGTTCGGCGCCAGCTCCCAGGCACCGTCAACCTTGCCGCTTTTTTTATCGACCACATGCACCGTGCGGGCGAAATCCTGCGAAGGATCGAGCGGCACGGAGAAGGTCAGCACCAGCGCAGCGGCACCCTCCAGCTGGATCTCAGACGCATCCAACAGGGACAGCGTTTTGCCCTGGCTTTGTGCTGCCAGCTTCTCCAGCGTGGCGTTGTCCGGCTTGACCGGCGCAGAAGCAGGCGCTGGCGTAGAGGTGGAAGCAGTGGCGGTGGCGGGTGCCGCTGAAGAGGTCTTATCGTCACTCTCATCACAGCCGACAAGCGTGATGGAGGTAAGCAGCGCTAATGACAGCGCGGCAAGGCGAAACGGTTTCATCCTTTATCCCTGGCCTTGCGGGCCTGTTGGTCGTCGTCGGGATAAGTATTATCCGCAAGTTTCATTAATACAAAAGCGTTGATTCCAATTCTGGACAACGCCTCGCAAACTTTTCTGTGCCGATAAAGATTTCGTTGCTGGCGCGATCACAGCGTTAAAGGTTACATGTAACCTTTAACGTCATTTGTTTTTAAAACAATAAGATAGCTGGATAAGGTCGCGCTTGCCCTGCTAATTTTAATGCTATGACGCACCCTGAGTGCGCGGTTCAATAAGAGAGAACGACATGAAACGAGCCGTGAACGCCCTACAAAATTTCGGAAAATCATTGTACGGACCTGTACTTATCCTGCCGATAGTCGGTCTGTTCATTGCTTTTGGTAATGTATTAGGTAATGGCGCCCTTGCCGGGTATCTGCCATTCCTCGGCCATCCACTGATCCAGAGCATCGGCCAGCTGATTTCAAAATCCGCCGTCTCGGTGCTGGTTAACCTGGCGCTGGTGTTTGCCGTGGGGATCCCCATCGGTCTGGCAACGCGTGACAAAGGTTACGCGGCGCTGATCGGCCTGGTGACCTTCGTGGTGTTTATCAACGCCATGAACGTGACCATGCAGCTACAGGGGGCGCTGGCTCCCGCTGATCAGATGAAAGCGGCCGGGCAGAGCATGGTGCTGGGGGTACAGGTGCTGGAAATGGGCGTCTTTGCCGGGATCCTTACCGGGGCGCTGTCGGGCTATCTGTATAACAAATACTCCGGCGTGCAGTTTAACGGCGCGATGGCGATCTACTCGGGGCACTGCTTCGTCGCCATCATTATGCTCCCGGTCTCGATGCTTCTGGGGGTGGTAATGAGCGAGCTGTGGCCCTTTGCCCAGCACGGCATCAGCGCCATGGCCTTAGCCATTAAAGGCTCCGGGGCGTTTGGGGTGGCGATTTACGGCTTCCTTGAGCGCATCCTGGTGCCGACCGGCCTGCACCATCTGGTATATACCCCTTTCCTCTACACCGAACTGGGCGGCACCCAGGAGGTCTGCGGCGCCACCTATCAGGGCGCGCGCAATATCTACTTTGCCGAGATGGCCTGTCCGGAGGTGAAGCAGCTCAGCAGCACAGTGGTATGGGATGCCCGCGGCATCAGCAAAATGTTTGGCCTGCCTGCCGCCGCGCTGGCGATGTACATGACCGCGAAACCGGAGCGTAAAGCCGCGGCGAAAGCGATTCTGATCCCGGCGGCACTCACCTCGCTGCTGGTGGGGGTGACCGAGCCGATTGAGTTCTCCTTCCTGTTCGTCGCCCCGCTGCTGTTTGTGGTTCACGCGGTCCTGACCGGGATCGGCATGATGCTCTTTTATCTGCTGGGGGTTCACGCCATCGGCGCCAACGGCATCATCGATTTCATTCTCTATAACCTGCCGCTGGGCACCGAAAAATCCAACTGGCCGATGTACATCCTGGTCGGGTTAATCATGTTCAGCCTCTACTTCGTGGTCTTCCGCTTCCTGATCCTGCATTTCCGCATGAAGACACCAGGGCGTGAAGAGGAAGATCAGGAGACCCGCCTGTACAGCAAACAGGAGTACCAGGCGAAAGGCAGCAATGATGGTCTGGGCGAGGCGATTGTCGTCGGCCTCGGCGGACGCGAAAACATTGAGGTGGTGGACAACTGCTACACCCGCCTGCGCGTCACGGTCAAAGACGTAGCCATCATCGACGAGCCGCGGCTCAAGGCGACGGGCGCGAAAGGCATTATCAAGCAAGGTAACAACGTTCAGGTGGTCTACGGGCTGCATGTCAAAAAAATGCGAGAAGCGGTCGAGACGGTTCTCTGAAGGAGATAAACATGATTACCCCCCCATTTATTCTCTCTATCGCCGGTGGCGGCAGCACCTATACGCCCGGGATTGTGAAAAGCCTGATGGTGCAGCTGGACAAATTCCCGCTGGCCGAAATTCGTCTCTACGACATCGATGAAGCGCGGCAGAGCACCATCGCGCCGGTGGTAGAGAAGGTGATTCGCGATCACAGCCAGGACATTAAGTTCAGCGTCACCAGCGATCCGGAAGTGGCGTTCAGCGGGGCCCATTTCGTCTTCGCCCAGATGCGCGTCGGCCAGTACAAAATGCGCGAGCAGGATGAGAAGATCCCCCTGCGTCACGGCGTGGTCGGCCAGGAGACCTGTGGCCCGGGCGGACTGGCGTACGGCCTGCGCACCATCCTGCCGATGGTTGAGCTGATCGACATGGTTGACCGCTATGCCCATGAGAAGGCGTGGATCGTTAACTACTCCAACCCGGCAGCCATTGTTGCCGAAGGCGTGCGCCGCCTGCGCCCGGAGGCCCGGGTACTGAACATTTGCGATATGCCGGTGGCGGCAATGCGTAACATGGGAGCCATTCTCGGCGTGGATCGCCACAAGCTGGAGGTGGACTACTTCGGCCTCAACCACTTCGGCTGGTTTACCCGCGTGCTGGTGGACGGCGAGGATAAACTGCCTGAGCTGCGTCGCCATATCGCCAGATTTGGTCTGCTGACCGAAGATGCGGCCAAAACCGACCCGCAGCACTCAGATCCGTCGTGGGTGAAAACCTGGCGCAACATCAAGCCGATCATGGACAACTTCCCGGAATATCTGCCGAACCCGTATCTGCAGTACTACCTGATGCCGAACCAGATCGTGGAGCACCAGAACCCGGACTACACTCGCGCCAACGAAGTGATGAACGGACGGGAGAAAAAGCTGTTTGCCGCTGCGGAAGAGTATAAACAGACCGGGATCCTGTCGGATGCCTTCCACGTGGGAGTGCACGGCGAGTTTATCGTGGATGTGGCCCGCTCGCTGGCGTTTAACCTGCGTCAGCGTCATCTGGTGATGGTGGAAAATCGGGGGGCGATTACCAATCTGCCGTACGACGCGATGGTTGAGGTTCCGGCGTATATTACAAGCGAAGGGCCTGAGCCGATCCGCATCGGTCAGGTGCCGCTGTTCCACCAGACCCTGCTGCAACAGCAGCTGGCCTCGGAGCAACTGCTGGTAGAAGCCACCATCGAAGGCAGCTACGAAAAAGCGTTGCAGGCGTTCACCCTGAACCGCACCGTGCCGACGATGGAGCATGCCAAAGCGATCCTGGATGAGATGATCGAGGCCAACCGCGAATACTGGCCAGCACTGCAAAAAGCCTGGCAGGATGGGGAAGCAGTGAAAAAATAAGGGCTTGCTCGCGAGTTGAACGTGGTCCGCTTGTCGGTGTCAGAAAAAACACCGACAATCCATCAATGGATTCATTAATGGAGGCACCCATGTCCACCTCGTATTTTGTCTCAGCCGACTGGCTGATTGAGCACAGTGATGACCCTGAAGTTCAAATCATTGATGCTCGTATGGCTCCTGCCGGTCAGGAACACCTTCGCGATATGCCCGCGGAATACCGCGCCGGACATCTGCCGGACGCGGTATTTTTTGATATCGAAGCGCTCTCCGATCATACCTCTCCCCTGCCGCACATGATGCCGCGCCCGGAAGCCTTTGCCGTGGCGATGCGCGAGCTGGGCATCAGCCGCGATAAGCATCTGGTCGTTTACGATGAGGGTAACCTCTTCTCCGCTCCGCGAGCATGGTGGATGCTGAAAACCTTCGGCGTGGAGAAAGTGTCGATTCTGGCGGGCGGTCTTGCCGGCTGGCAGCGGGCTGAGCTGCCTCTCCAGCAGGGCGATATCTCTCTGCCGGATGGCGATTTCGAAGCCACCTTCGATGCCGGGGCGATCAAGCGCGTCACCGACGTGCTGCTGGCAAGCCACGAGCAGACCGCGCAGATTGTCGATGCCCGCCCTGCCCCGCGCTTTAACGCCGAGGCCGACGAGCCGCGCCCGGGCCTCAAACGCGGCCATATCCCCGGCGCACTTAACGTGCCGTGGGGCGATCTGGTGTTTGAAGGCGAACTGAAAACCACCGACGAACTGCGTGAGATTTTCTCTCGTCAGGGCGTGGATCTCCATCAGCCGATCGTCGCCAGCTGTGGCTCCGGGGTCACCGCCTGCGTCGTCATTCTGGCGCTGGCGACCCTCGGCAAAACCGACGTCACGCTGTACGACGGGGCGTGGAGTGAATGGGGTGCCCGGGACGATCTGCCGGTTGAACCGGCTCAGTAATGGATAACCGTCTGGCGACACTGTTAACGCGCGGGGAGTCTCTGACCCGCGCAGAGTATCGCGTGCTGGCCCATCTCACCGAACATCCCCTGCTGGTGGGCCAGATCACCGTGCGGGAGCTGGCGCAGGCGACCTTCGTCTCTACCGCCACCATTATGCGTCTGTGCCGCAAGCTGGGCTTCAGCGGCTTTAGCGAGTTCACCTGGCACTGCAAGCAGCTGCTGAGCGATACGCCGCACATTGCAGCTGAAGCCAGCCAGACGGCGGAACTCCCCGCACTGTTTAATCAGTTTATTGCTAATTACCAGCAGACCCTGCAGTGGGCGACGCCGGACAAGCGTCGCCGCTTTGGCGAACTGCTGCGGGAGAAAGAGAGCTTCTTTCTCTACGGGGCGGGCTTTTCCTACCTGTTTGCCGAGTACCTGACCAAGAAACTGCAGGTGCTGGGCAAGACGGCGTTTATCTCCGGTCCTGGCGACAGCCGCAATATTTTTCTCAGCAACGCCTCGCGCTATCAGGTCTTCATCGCGGTGTCGCGCAGTGGCGAAACGGAGCAGGTACTGGATAAGGCGCGGATCGCGCAGAACGTGGGGATGACGGTGGTGGCCTTTACCCGGGCGTCGGCAAACACGCTGGCGGGGATGGCGAATCTGCATTTTGCGCTGTACGACGAAGCGGTGCATTTCGCTGCCGAGGCCGCAGGGGTGACGTCGTTTGAGTCGAACCTGGTGCTGCTGATGGATTTACTGCTGCTGGAGGCAACGGGGTGAAGATCACCCCGTGATGGTTCAGATAATGCGGTTGTTTTTGAAATCGCGCAGGAAGCCACCCCAGCGACGTTCATAGAACGGCGTGATGTGCTCGGTGATAAAGTGGCTGATGCCCTTCTCCCCTTTCACCACCTGACAGATATCGATCGGTTCGTCGCCCGGCAGGGTATCGGTCGCCACGCTGCCTGTCGCCTGGATGATCTCTTCGATGTCGCCATCTGCCTCAATCCCGATCAGCAGTACCGGCTGTTCGTCAGCCTGCTCTTTGATCGAGCAGAGAAACGCCCGTTTCACCGGTTTGAGGGTTTTAAACAGGGTGGTCAGGGAGTCAATCATCTGCGCCGGTGGCTCGGCCACTTCCGACAGCAGCAGAGATGCACCGCCCTCCAGCACCTCCTGAGTGCTGAGCGGGTTGCCCTCCTCACCAATCAGATGGCTGATTTCGCGCGGGGTAAACTCTTTCCCGGTCGGCAATTTGGCATTCAGGAACAGGGTTTCGCCCAGCGTCATCTCAAACAGCGTACGCACCGGCATCACCACGAACGCCTGCTCATCTTCAACCGCTTCCTGCAACGCTTCCAGTGAGGAGAAGAACGGGATCACCGAGGTGCCGTCATCCTTTTCCCAGTGCAGCAGATCCAGGGCGCTGTCCTCAACAACCTGCTCACCTTCCGCGGCGGTGCCGGGCACCCAGACGGTGGACTCCAGCAGCGTGCGGAAAAATGCCGGACGATGAGCGGGCTCGGTGGCCGCTTTCTCCAGCAGGGTTTCTAATTCGTTTTTGGTTTCTGACATAGTTTCGTTACTTCAAAATCGCCCGGCGGCGCTACGCTTGCACGGGCCTACGGGTTTTGTAGGCCGGGTAAGCGCAGCGCCACCCGGCAAGCCAATTACTCTGCGGTCAACAGGTTCGCAATAGTACGCACACCCAGACCGGTGGCACCGGCAGACCACTGCTCAACCGCTGCTTTACGGTAGGTGGCGGAGCAGTCGATGTGCAGCCAGCCTTCGTGATAGTTCTCAACGAAGTGCGACAGGAAACCAGCGGCGGTGCTGGCACCGGCCGGATAGGCCGCGCTGGCGGTGTTGTTCAGTTCGGCAAAGTTCGACGGCAGCTGGCTGCGGTGGAACTCGGCCAGTGGCAGACGCCAGAACGGCTCGTTCTCGGCAGCGGCGCTGGCCAGCAGACGGGCCGCCAGCTTGTCGTCGAAGCTGAACAGGGCATGATAGTCGTTGCCCAGCGCCGTTTTCGCCGCCCCGGTCAGGGTCGCCATATCGATGATCAGCTCAGGTTTCTGCGCAGAAGCATCAATCAGGCCATCGGCCAGCACCAGACGGCCTTCGGCGTCGGTGTTCATCACTTCGACGTTCTTGCCGTTGCGGTAGCGAATGATATCGCCCAGCTTGAAGGCATTACCGCTGACCATGTTATCGGCGCAGCACAGGTACAGCTTCACGCGCTTGTTCAGGCCGCGGGTGATGGCAAAAGCCAGCGCGCCGGTAATGGTAGCCGCGCCGCCCATGTCGGACTTCATCGAGTCCATGAACGCGCTCTGCTTCAGGCTGTAACCGCCGGTATCGAAGGTGATACCTTTACCCACCAGGCAGGCATACACCGGGGCTTGCTTGTCGCCGGTCGGGTTGTAATCCAGCGCCAGCAGAACCGGCGGGCGTTCAGAACCACGGCCTACGGTGTGCAGACCCATGTAGTTCTGCTCGCGCAGATCTTCGCCTTTAGTGATGCGATAAGACATCTTGTCGCCAGCGACGTTGCTCAGCAGATCCACCGCGCGCTGCGCCAGCTGCTCCGGGCCTAACTCTTCAGCCGGGGCGTTAATGGTGTCACGCACCCAGTCGATGATGGTCAGACGGCTTTCCAGCTCTTTCTGTGCCGCCGCGTCGAGGCTGGCCCACTCAATTTTACGGGTGCCTTTCGGGCCTTTGTAACCTGACGAAAAGGCCCAGCTGCGATCCACATCCCAGCCTTCGCCGTCGAGGGTGACATGTTTAATGCCCAGACCGTCAATTTTACGCGCCGCGCGCTGGATCAGGCCTAAATCGTCGCTGCCGTTCAGATGCAGGGTAATACCGTCGTTATTAATGCTGTAAGTCGCTTTTTCACCCCAGCGCGCATCGGCAGGCTGAGTAGAGAGCGTAATCTTCATCGCTTCGGTCATTTTTATTTATCCTTATTAGCAACAAGCAAACGGGCCGCCTGAAGGCAGCCCGTAACGTTTTTATTCTGCTTCGTCTAACCAGACTAGCAGAATCGCCTCCAGAACTTTTTCATTGGATGCGTTAGGATCGTCGTCAAACTCTTCCAGGTCGCAAATCCACTGATGCATATCGGTGAAGCGTACGGTTTTCGGATCGAGATCCGGATTAGCGTCGTACAGCGCCTCGCCGATTTCACGGCTGTCTGTCCACTTCAGTCCCATATTAATGCTCGCGTGCGTGGTTAAGCGTATAACGCGGAAGTTCGACCACCAGATCTTCATCGGTGACGCGCGCCTGACAGCTCAGACGACTTTCCGGCTCCAGACCCCATGCTTTATCCAGCATGTCATCTTCATCTTCTGTGCTCTCCGCAAGAGAGTCAAAGCCCTCGCGGACGATGCAGTGGCAGGTCGTGCAGGCACAGGATTTTTCACAGGCGTGTTCCACTTCGATACCGTTGCGCAGGGCAACGTTAAGGATGGTTTCGCCAGTCTCAGCTTCCAGAACTGCACCATCCGGACAGAGGTCCGCATGAGGCAAAATAACAATCTTTGGCATATTAAACCTCGTCCACGGAGTGGCCTTTCAGCGCGGTACGGACAGACTGGTCCATACGACGTGCGGCGAACTCCTGGGTTTGTTTATCAACGTTTTTAATCGCTTGTTCTATGGCGTCAGCGTCATCGCCTTCCGCTACCGCGCTCAGTTGCGCGACGGCGTCGTCAATGGCCTGACGTTCAGCGGCGCTTAACAGCGCGGCATCAGCAGTGAGTGCGCTGTTCAGGCTTTCCAGCACGCGTGCGGCTTCAACTTTCTGTTCAGCCAGCATGCGCGCCTTCACATCCTGCGCAGCAAAACTCATTGAGTCCTGAATCATGGTGGCGATTTCGCCATCGGTCAGACCGTAGGACGGTTTCACCTGGATGGAGGATTCGACACCGGTCGATTTTTCCATCGCCGTGACGCTCAGCAGGCCGTCCGCATCCACCTGGAAGGTGACGCGGATATGCGCCCCGCCCGCTGGCAGTGCCGGAATGCCGCGCAGCGCGAAACGCGCCAGCGAGCGGCAGTCCTGGACCAGCTCGCGCTCGCCCTGCAGGACGTGGATCGACATCGCGGTCTGGCCGTCTTTGAAGGTGGTGAACTCCTGCGCACGCGCCACCGGAATGGTGGTGTTACGCGGGATCACCTTCTCGACCAGGCCGCCCATGGTTTCTAAACCGAGGGACAGCGGGATGACGTCCAGCAGCAGCATTTCGCTGTCCGGCTTGTTGCCGACCAGGATATCGGCCTGGATGGCGGCGCCAATGGCGACCACTTTATCCGGATCGATAGAGGTTAATGGCGTGCGGCCAAAGAACTCGCCCACGCGCTCACGCACCAGCGGCACGCGGGTCGATCCGCCGACCATCACTACGTCCAGCACCTCTTGTGCCTCGACGCCCGCATCTTTCAGCGCGCGACGGCAGGCCAGCAGAGTGCGCTTCACCAGCGGGGCGATCAGTTCGTTGAACTGCTCGCGGCTGATGTCGCCTTTCCAGCCTGCGATCTCAACGGTCACGGACGGGGCATCGCTGAGGGCGATTTTGGCGGCAATGGCGGCGTCCAGCAGCTGACGCTGCAGGCGCGCATCACTCCGATCGGCGATTCCCGCCAGCTCACAGATATGATCCGCCAGCAGGTGGTCAAAGTCGTCGCCGCCGAGAGCAGAGTCACCGCCGGTGGCCAGCACTTCAAACACCCCGCGGCTCAGGCGCAGGATAGAAATATCAAAGGTCCCGCCGCCGAGGTCGAAGACGGCAATCACCCCTTCCTGACCGGAGTCTAGGCCGTAAGCAATGGCAGCCGCGGTCGGCTCGTTGAGCAGACGCAGCACGTGCAGGCCCGCCAGACGCGCCGCGTCTTTGGTGCCCTGACGCTGGGCGTCATCGAAATAGGCCGGAACGGTGATCACTACGCCATCCAGTTCGCCTTCCAGGGTCGCGGTCGCGCGGGCGGCCAGCGCCTTAAGGATATCGGCAGAGACACGGATCGGGTTGAGTAAACCGGCAGTGGTGGCGATCATCGGCAGGCCGTTTTCACTGGCCTGCAGCTGATACGGCAGATGCGGGTAACGACTCTGGATATCTGCCAGGGAACGGCCCATCATGCGTTTTACCGAACTGATGGTGTTGGCAGGATCCTGTGCCGCATTGGCGCGGGCGTCGTAACCCACGCTGTGGCCCTGGGGCTGATAGTGGACCACAGACGGCAGCAGGTGTTGACCCTGCGCATCCGCCAGCGTCTCAGCCTGGCCGCTGCGCACGGTCGCCACCAGCGAATTGGTGGTGCCTAAGTCGATGCCTACCGCCAGACGACGCTGGTGCGGTGCGGCACTTAAGCCCGGCTCACTAATTTGTAATAAGGCCATAATTGCTTCCGAAATTAAAAATCGAGCAGCTTTTCTTCGAGTTGTTCAGCACTGCTTCGCAGTTTATCGAGAAAACGCAGCTTGCGCACAGTGTCCGCCGCCACGTCCCACGTCTCGTTATTCAATTGGTCAACCATCTGCTGATGGCGGGCATCGAACATCCCTTTTACGCGCTTAATAAAACGTTCCAGACGCGCTTCGTCTTTGGCCTGGTCGATCTCATCCAGCTCTTCACGCAGCTCCAGCTGTTCCATCAGGAAAGCGGTGTCGCGGACGGTGTGTTGCTCACTGGCGAGATCAAACCCATGTAGCGAGAGCAGATATTCTGCCCGGCTCAGCGGATTGCGCAGGGTTTGCCACGCCTGATTGATGGTCGCAGAGTGCTGCACCGCCGCCAGCTGTTCCGCCTGGGTGCCGCTGGCGAACTTATCCGGATGGTACTGACGTTGCAGATCCTGGAAACGGGCCGCCAGCGCCTGAGTATCAATTTCATACCCGGCTGGTAACCCAAAGAGGGTGAAGTAATCCATAACAATCTCAGGGTTAGCTGATTAAAACAAACCCCACACACAGTCTGGCTGCGGTGGGGTTAGCAGGTGATACGCAATTAGACGTGGAAGCTTTCGCCGCAGCCGCACTCATCTTTCACGTTCGGGTTGGTGAATTTAAACCCTTCGTTAAGGCCTTCTTTGACAAAGTCCAGCTGAGTGCCGTTCAGGAACTGCAGGCTTTTACCATCGACCACTACCTTCACGCCTTTGTCTTCGAACACGGTATCTTCCGCCGCAGGTTCGTCAACAAATTCCAGTACATACGCCATACCGGAACAGCCGGAAGTGCGTACACCCAGTCGCAGGCCAAAGCCTTTGCCACGGTTTGCCAGGAAGGAGCTTACTCGCGCGGCAGCGCTGTCGCTAAGGGTAATCGACATAACAACCTCAACTAATTATTTTGCTTCACGTTTGCTTTTGTAATCCGCGATTGCGGCTTTAATCGCATCTTCCGCCAGGATAGAGCAGTGAATTTTCACCGGCGGCAGTTCGAGTTCGTCAGCAATATCGGTATTTTTAATTGCCTGCGCTTCGTCCAGGGATTTGCCCTTCACCCACTCGGTGACCAGGGAGCTGGAAGCGATTGCGGAACCGCAACCGTAGGTCTTGAAGCGCGCGTCTTCAATGATACCTTCATTGTTGACTTTAATCTGCAACTTCATCACGTCGCCACAGGCTGGTGCACCCACCATGCCGCTGCCCACGCTGTCATCACTGTTGTCGAAGGAGCCCACGTTACGTGGATTCTCGTAATGATCGATAACTTTTTCGCTGTATGCCATGTTGAATTCTCCTTACAAACCGATTAGTGATGTGACCATTCAATGCTGTTCAGATCCACGCCTTCTTTGAACATTTCCCACAGTGGAGAAAGGTCACGCAGACGGCCAATGGAGTTGCGAACCAGCTTGATGGTGTAGTCAATCTCTTCATCGGTAGTGAAACGACCTAAAGAGAAACGGATAGAGCTGTGTGCCAGTTCGTCGGTCATGCCCAGTGCGCGCAGCACGTAGGACGGCTCGAGGCTTGCGGAAGTACACGCAGAACCGGAGGAGACGGCCAGGTCTTTCAGGGCCATGATCAGCGACTCGCCTTCAACATAGTTGAAGCTGACGTTAAGAATGTTTGGTGCGCCCTGCTCGAGATCGCCGTTCAGGTAGACCTCTTCCATATCCTTCACGCCTTCCCACAGACGGTTACGCAGCGTACGCAGGCGTGCCATCTCGGTTTCCATCTCTTCTTTGGCGATACGGTAGGCTTCACCCATCCCAACGATCTGGTGAACAGGCAGAGTACCGGAACGCATACCGCGCTCGTGACCGCCGCCGTGCATCTGGGATTCGATACGGATACGTGGCTTACGACGCACGTACAGCGCGCCAATGCCTTTCGGGCCATAGATTTTGTGGCCGGAGAAGGACATCAGGTCCACTTTCAGCTGGCTCAGGTCGATAGGCAGTTTGCCCACGCTCTGGGTCGCATCCACGTGGTAGATGATACCGCGGGCACGGCACAGTTCGCCGATGGTAGCGATATCCAGCACCACGCCGATTTCGTTGTTCACGTGCATGATGGAGACCAGGATGGTGTCATCACGCATGGCCGCTTCGAGCTCTTTCAGGTCGATGATACCGTTGCGCTGCGGTGCGAGGTAGGTCACTTCAAACCCTTCACGCTCCAGCTGACGACAGGTATCCAGTACGGCTTTGTGTTCGGTTTTGCTGGTGATGATGTGCTTGCCTTTTTTCTGATAGAAATTGGCCGCACCCTTGATCGCCAGGTTATCGGATTCGGTCGCGCCGGAGGTGAAAACAATTTCACGCGGGTCAGCGCCAACCAGCTCGGCAATCTGATTACGGGCGATATCTACCGCCTCTTCAGCATGCCAGCCAAAACGGTGTGAACGGGAAGCCGGGTTACCAAAGTTTCCGTCCAGGGTCAGACACTGCATCATTTTCTCGGCAACACGCGGGTCCACCGGCGTGGTTGCGGAGTAATCGAGATAGATCGGTAATTTCATTGCTCTTTAAACTCCGTACATCGCTTCAATGCAAGGAATCAGGCAACCGGCTGGATGTACGACCGAGTACGCGGGGCGAGTTATGCCCCGGCCTGATTCTGAAATACTTATTTTTTATTACGCGCGTAATTTGACGTCGATAGCGTCCTGCGCGCGGGTATTACGATGGGACTCGTGCGAGTGCTGACGACCAGAGACGTCCAGCACTTCCTGGTTGTTAACCAGTTCACCAATGGTGATGTTATTCAGGAAGCCGGTCAGACGGTCGCTCAGATCGCGCCACAGCGCGTGAGTCAGGCATTTATCGCCGCCCTGACAGCCGCCTTTACCCTGGCAACGGGTCGCGTCGACGGATTCGTCAACTGCGCTAATCACTTCGCCAACGGCAATACTGCCCGCGTCTTTACCTAACAGATATCCGCCGCCAGGACCGCGGACGCTGGAAACCAGGCCATTTTTACGCAGTCGGGAGAAAAGCTGTTCCAGATAAGAGAGGGAGATTCCCTGACGTTCAGAAATATCAGCCAACGGAACCGGGCCCGATTCGGAGTTGAGCGCAACGTCCAGCATCGCGGTCACGGCATAACGCCCTTTAGATGTCAGTCTCATGTCTTACTTAACCTCAAACTCGCCCCTGCCCGGGGTTTTTATTGTAAAGTGGGGGTATTGCATAGCAGGGCCAAGTCTGACATTCCCGACTAAATTGGTCAACTATTTACTTGACTGTTTTAGTCAGGTATTTAACCTTCTGTGCGCTAATGTTTTTTGCCGGGTGGCGCTTCGCTTACCCGGCCTACAGGTCCGTAGGCCCGTGCAAGCGCAGCGCCGCCGGGCAACATAGCACTACTCTTTATTCTTCTGCTCAATCGACGCCAGAATACCGCGCAGGATGTTCAGCTCCTGGCTTTCCGGACGCGCACGGGTAAAGAGACGGCGGAGGCGGTTCATCACCTGCCCCGGATGCCCGGCGCGGATAAAGCCGGTGCTGAGAAGGGTCTGCTCCAGATGACCATAGAAACGCTCCAGGTCATCCACCAGCGGATACGGGGTCTCTTCCGGCGCAGCGTAGGTCTCTTTCTCCTGGGTTGCCAGCCATGCCATACGCACTTCATAGGCAATAACCTGCACGGCCATCGCCAGGTTCAGCGAGCTGTACTCAGGGTTAGCGGCAATGGCGACGTGATAATGGCACTTCTGCAGCTCATCGTTGGTCAGCCCCACGCGCTCACGGCCAAACACCAGCGCCACCGGCGCATGCTGACCTTCGGAAACGCTTTTCAACCCACATTCACGCGGATCGAGCATCGGCCACGGCAGAGTGCGCGAACGCGCGCTGGTGCCAACCACCAGGCTGCAACCCGCTAAGGCTTCATCCAGGGTATCAACGATCTGCGCATTGCCAATGACGTCGCTGGCACCCGCCGCGAGCGCGATAGCCTGTGAGTCGGGTTTGACCAGCGGGTTAACCAGCCAGAGATTGGTTAAGCCCATGGTTTTCATCGCCCGGGCCACCGAGCCCATATTGCCGGTATGTGAGGTTTCGACCAGTACGATTCGGATATTTTGCAGCATAATTTTTTTACGTTTGAATTCAGTGTCTGAAGAATATTCGCCCATGCTACCATAAACGGAAGACATAATCCGATCCCGCTGCTATACTCTGCGCCGTTTTCGTATCCCCCGTTCTTTAACATCCAGTGAGAGTAACCGATGCAACATCCTATGTTGACCATCGCCGTGCGCGCAGCGCGCAAGGCGGGTAATGTAATTGCCAAACACTACGAAACTCCAGATTCCGTAGAAACCAGCCAGAAAGGCAGCAATGACTTTGTGACTAACGTCGATAAAGCCGCAGAAGCGATGATTATCGAAACCATTCGCAAATCTTACCCGCAACACACCATCATCACCGAAGAAAGCGGTGAGCACGTGGGCGAAGATCAGGATGTTCAATGGGTTATTGATCCACTGGATGGCACCACCAACTTCGTTAAACGTCTGCCCCACTTCTCTGTTTCTATCGCCGTACGCATCAAAGGCCGTACTGAAGTGGCGGTGGTTTACGATCCAATGCGTAACGAACTGTTCACCGCTACCCGTGGTCAGGGCGCACAGCTGAACGGCTACCGTCTGCGCGGCACCAACGCTCGCGATCTCGACGGCACCATCCTGGCGACCGGTTTCCCGTTCAAAGCCAAACAGCACGCACCTGCGTACATGAAAATCCTGGGCAAACTGTTCACCGAGTGCGCTGACTTCCGTCGCTCCGGTTCTGCTGCGCTGGATCTGGCCTACGTTGCCGCTGGCCGCGTGGACGGTTACTTTGAGATTGGCCTGAAGCCATGGGACTTTGCTGCTGGCGAACTGATTGCTCGCGAAGCAGGTGCTCTGGTGTGTGATTTCACCGGCGGCCACAACTACATGCTGTCTGGCAACATCGTTGCAGGTAACCCACGTGTGGTGAAATCCATGCTGGCGAACATGCGTGACGAACTGAGTGAAGCGCTGAAGCGTTAATTCTGTGAATATTGCCCGGTGGCGCTTCGCTTACCGGGCAATATTGCTAAAACGGCCGCATCCCCCGCCCCACCGGCACCGCACTGATCCACATCATCACCGCCGCCACCAGCAACACCACCCCACCGGCTAATGCCAGCGTTGTCCACCCGATCTGTCGCCACAGCACCGGCGCTTTATTACCGCTAAGCCTGACCGCCAGCTGACGAAAACCGTGCACCAGCAGCGCCAGTGAAGAGATAGTGAGCCCCGTTCCCGCCGCCATGGCCAGCGCCGAGGCTACGCCCCAGCTGAACACCCCGATCACCTTACTGAACAGCAGCACCATGATCGCCCCGGAACAGGGTCGCATCCCCATCGACAGAATAATCATCATCCGCGCCCGCCAGTCGTCAGCGCGTTGGATCTGCGTCGGGCTCGGCAGATGCTGATGGCCGCAGCCGCAGTTGGCGTCGTGAACGTGATGCGGGGTAAAGGCTTTAAAGGTCGGTTTACGCAGCAACGCCCGCAGTTTTTTTAGCGCCCGCCAGCAGAGCATTAACCCCAGCACGCCCACCAGGGCATAGCTTCCCTTCTCCAGCCAGAAGCTGCTCATGTGCAGATCCCGCGCCGGGAGCTGCAGCAGGGTTAACACCCCCACCACCAGGGCGATCGCCACCACTCCCTGTAATAAAGAGGAGGCCAGGGTTAAGCCGATGCTCGATTTCAGTTTTGAGGGATGGGTGGCAAGCCAGGTGGCGATCACGATTTTGCCGTGGCCCGGCCCCAGGGCATGCAGCACGCCATATAAAAAGCTGAATACCAGCAGCGACCCGCCCGCCGCCGTCGGATTGTCGGCTACCGCCTTCAGCAAGCCGCTCATCTGCTGATTGACGTCCCGCTGCCAGAGAATGCTCTGACGCATTACCAGCGGCCATGCCTGCCACAGCCAGATGGCCCCTGACACCGCCGCCAGCAAAAACAGCGCCAGCGGCCAGAGATCCGCTACGCGGCGCGCGCGAATTACTGACATTGTAAGGTCACCGTCTGGGCAAACTGTTTGCCGAGATCCATATCTTCCGGAGGCGCATCGTCTTTATCCAGCGAGCTGGCAAAACTCAGCGTCTCATCGCTGGGCTCCGGGGTATCGATGGTGAGGGCGCAGCTTTTTTGCAGCCCAGCGGGCAGCGACACATCGTCATCCTCGGCGTAGCTCATGTCCACGTAGTAGGAGGGATCGAAGGTGGAAAAGGTATATTTCTGCCCGGCCAGCGGCTGCGGCTCCGCCAGCGGCAGGATAAAGGTCAGCACCGCCTGATGATCAACGCGGGTCATACCGTACTGGGTGGGCCGGTTGAGGAATTTCACCTTTTCCCCGTTGTGCCAGAACTCGGTAAAATAGTGCTGACCGAGTACGTTGGCCATCACCTCTGCCGCCAGCTTCTTCCAGATCTCATCCCCCGGCTTTGCGTTTCCGGCATCATAAAGCAGATCGGCGGAGGTCAGCTCATCCATCACCCAGCGCATCTTCAGCCCGGTAAGCTGGTCGTCTTTCACCATGATCTCTGTTTTCAGGGTGATAAAGCTGTGAGGGTGCGCGGCGGCGGCAAAAGACAAAACCGCCAAAAAAAGCGTCGTTGCGCTGCGTTTCACTGTTTGCATCTCTTCCTCACGTCAAAAATTCTGTGATGTTCACCCGCATTCCTGAAGGAAAGCCCGGCATCCTGTGCTATGGCGTAGATCCTTTAGCTATTCTTATCAAACACACTCACTGGAACCCGACAGATGATGACGACTCTCGAAATGCCATCTGCACTTTCCAGTTCGCAGCGCCGCTGCCAGGTTCTGTTGATGCTCTATGTGCCAGGATTCCGTGCCAACCTGCAACGCATCGGTGAAATCAATGGTGTCGATGATGCCCTCTGCCGGCAGGATATCGACGAGATGCGCATGGAGATCCAGCGCTATCACCAGCTCGACATTGCGACACAGCATGATGGCTGCTACCTGCTTGAAGGTAGCCACCTGAACCAACGTTTATGCCTGCTGCACTGGTTGCGCAGGGCGTTACGCCTCTGCCCCCACTTCGTCGCGCAGCAGTTTACCCCATCTCTGAAAATCGCGCTAAAGCAGCTCGGCATCGCCCGCACTTTATATGACGATACCAATCTGCGGGCGCTGATTAATTTTTGCTCCCGCCGCCTGCAGCGTCAGTTTGAATCCCGGGACACGCAGTTTTTGCAGCTCTATCTGCAGTACTGCCTGCTTCAGCACCATCTGGGCCAGAGCCCGGAATTTTCAGTGATTCAGCGCAACTGGACCCAGTCACGTAACGAATATCTGATGGCGCAGGAGATTGTGCGCCACTGGCAGCGCCGCGTGGCGCTGGTGCCCCACGCCGATGAGCAACCTTTCCTGGCGCTGCTGTTTATGATGCTCCGCACGCCGGATCCCCTTCGCGATGCGCACCAGGAGGATGACCGGCTGCGCCGCACCATCACCCGCATGATCGCCCGCTTTCATGGGCAAACCGGCATGCAGTTCAGCGACGAGAAGGGGCTGACCGATCAGCTTTATGTGCATATTTCCCAGGCGCTGGACCGCTCGCTGTTTGGCATCGGTATCGACAACAGCCTCCCCGAGGAGATCCACCGCCTCTACCCGCGCCTGATGCGTACCACCCGGGAGGTGCTGTTCGAGCTCGAGTCGGAGTTTGGCCTGCGCTTCTCCGAGGAGGAGTCGAGCCTGGTGGCGGTGATCTTTGGCGCCTGGCTGATGCAGGAGAGCGATCTGCATGAAAAACAGGTGGTGTTATTGACCGGGGAGGATAAAGCCTGCGAGGAGCTGATTGAGCAGCAGCTGCGGGAGTTAACCCTGCTGCCGCTGAACATTCGCTATGTGACGCTACAGGCCTTTCAGAAGGAGGGCGCCCCGCGCGAGGCCGCCCTGGTGGTCACGCCCTACACCACCGCCCTGCCGCTGTTCTCACCGCCGCTCATCCACGCCGTCGAGGCGTTGAATGCGCAGCAGCAGGAACATATTCGCGCCATGCTGGAATCTTAACGCGCTGCCACCCGCGGACGCAGCAGGATCGCGGGGAGCGCCACCAGCGCCATCACCCAGAACACCCCGTGACCGAGATGCTGGTACAGGAAGCCGGCGAAGACGGTCATGATCGCAATACTGCCCCCCATCGCCACCGCCGAGTAGACCGCCTGCAGGCGGATCACATCGCTGCCTTCGCGGGCCGAGATATAACGCATCGCCGCCAGATGGCACACCGTAAAGGTGCCGCAGTGCAGGATCTGCGCGACAATCAGCCACGGCAGCTCGGTAGTCCAGCCCATGATCCCCCAGCGAACAACGCCGCAGACGGCAGAGAGCAGGAGCAGCTCCCGGGCGCCAAAGCGGCGGAACAGCCGGTTGCTGAGGGCAAAAATGATCACTTCCGCCACCACGCCCAGCGACCAGAGGTAGCCGACGGCCGAGGCCGAATACCCGGCTCCCTGCCAGTAAATCGCGCTGAAGCCATAGTAAGCGGCATGCGCCCCCTGCAGCAGGCAGACGCAGGCGAGGAAGCGCCAGCTCTGGGCCACCAGCGAGCGCCATGCCGGCCAGCCGGCGCTCTCCTGCTGACGGCTTTCGCCCTGCGGCATTACCGACGGGCGCAGCAGCATCCCAAGCAGCATCGAGGCAATCCCGACGCTCAGCAGGGCCAGAATGGCCTGATAGTCATACAGGCTGACCAGCTTGCCCACCAGCGCCGAGCCAATCACAAAGGCGATAGAGCCCCACAGCCGCACCCGGCCATAGTCCATGGTGATCTGCTTCTGCCAGGTATTGGCCAGCGCATCGGTCAGCGGTACCAGCGGCGAGAAGAAGAGGTTAAAGCCCACCATCACTACCACCAGCCAGGCAAACTGCTGGCTAACCCAGAAGCCGGCCATAAATACCAGGGTAAGCAGCGCCAGTACGCGCACGGCTTTGATTAACAGGGAGGGATCGCTGACGCGCGGGGCAATAAGCAGGCTGCCGAGAAAACGCGCCACCAGGCCTGAGCCAAGCAGAACGCCAATCATCTCCGGCGTGAGACCAATCCCTTTGAGCCAGACGCTCCAGAAAGGCAGAAAAATACCGTAGCTAAAAAAGTAGGTGAAGTAGCTGAGCGCCAGCCAGCGCGTGGAATGCAAAACCATGAATCCCTCCCGTTTTGGAGGCGATAGTCTGGCGGTAAAAACAGGCTGGCGCAAGCGGGTATTAACAGCTGATTAACAGGCTCAGGCGGCGCTTTCGACGGCAATCTCCATCGCAAAACGGGTGCTGTCGCCCGGGCCTAAGACCACCAGCCCAGGCTGCCCGGCCATATGGTGAGCGTTGACCGGATGGCTCTGCGGTTCGAGGCACAGGAATGATTTACCCGACATTCTGAACAGCATCAGCCACGGAGTTTGCGCGGTAATTGTGATATTCATCACATCACGCAGGATCGTTGCCACGCCGTTCCAGCCGGAGTAGCCGACATTCAGCCATCCCTCCCTCCCCTGCCGGGCGGTACTGAAATCGATCTCCGGCGGGATATCTCCCTGCCACGCCAGCGGTAAATGGTGCTCCCCTTCCGGCCAGTAGCCGCTGGCGGAAAACTGCAGGCGGCTGTGTTCGTCAACGTAAAACCATGGATGAAAGCCCAGACCGTACAGCATCGGCTGCGGGCCGAGATGGGTGAGCATCAGCTCCGCCCGCAGAACATGCTCGCGCAACTGATAGCGCAGCACCGCCTGATAATCGAAGCCGCAGTCATGCTGGCGGCGCAGCCTCAGAACACACTCTGTATCGGTGAGCGAGGCCACCTGCCAGGGAGACTGCCAGCCATCGCCGTGCAAAAAGAAGCGCTCGTCCACCGGGCTTTGCGGCAGGGTAATATCCCGCCCCTGAAAGGCAAAGCGATTACCCGCCACCCGGTTGGCCAGCGGCACCATCGGAAACAGCGCGCTCTCCCCCTCATCCCACAGCACGGGCTGCCCGTGGGTGAGGGAGAAGAGTTCCTGCAATCCGCCGCCCTGCGGATTGACGCGCATCCGCAGATGCGCGTTTTCTATCAACAGCAGATCCATCAGTGTACGCGCCCGGCATCCGCCGTTGCGGCCACTTTGCTGTGCTGTTTTTCCAGCTGCTCCTCCAGCGCCTCCAGGGTCACGCCTTTGGTTTCCGGGACTTTACGCAGAATGTAGAGATACCCGGCGGCGCAGATCGCTCCGTAGAGCAGGAAACTGCCCGCCGCCCCCAGCCCGGCATTGAGCAGCGGGAAGGTGTAGGTCAGCAGGAAGCAGGCGATCCACAGCGCCAGGGTCCCCATCGACATCGCCAGGCCGCGGACGCGGTTGGGGAAGATCTCCGACAGCAGCACCCAGGTCACCGGAGCCAGCGTCAGGGCGTAGATGGCAATCGCCGCCAGCACCAGCAGCAGAACCGGCCAGCCCATGATGTTCATCGCGTAGGCGCTGGCAATCAGCACGTAGATAATGGTTAAGCCCGAGGCGCCCAACAGCATCAGCTTGCGACGGCCAATTTTGTCCACCAGCGGCAGCGCGGCGAGGGTAAAGACCAGGTTGATGATGCCGGTCGCCACAATCGACTTGAGGGTGTCGTTGATATCAAACCCGGCCGAGGCGAAGATCTCCTGAGCATAGTTGAAGATGACGTTGATCCCGCACCACTGCTGGAACATCGCCAGCACCATGCCGATAATGACGATCGGTTTGACCTGGGGTTGCAGCAGCGTGGAGTACGCCACTTTCTGGGTGTCTTTTTCCAGGGTGTGAGCAATCTCTTTTAAGGTCTGGCTGGCGTACTCCGGGGTGCCAATACGCTCCAGCATGGCGCGGGCACGTTCCGGCTTGCCGGCCTTCATCAGCCAGCGCGGGGATTCCGGAACAAAGAACATCAGAACCAGGAACGCCAGGGCCGGCACCAGCTCGGCACCGAACATCCAGCGCCAGCCGGTTTGTCCGTTCCAGCTCTGGACGATAGCCTCCTGGGTGGCGCCAGGTGCCACCGGCTCGGCAATCATCAGGTTAATCAGCTGCGCCGCCAGTACCCCCACCACGATGGTGAGCTGGTTAATGGCCACGAAGCGACCGCGCTTATCCGCCGGGCTGACCTCGGCGATGTAGAGCGGGCTGAGGGCGGAGGCGAGGCCAATCCCCACCCCGCCGACGATGCGATAGACCACGAACATATCAAAGCTGCTCGCCACCGCCGTGCCCCACGCCGAGGCGCTGAACAGCACCGCCGAGAGGATCAGCGGCCACTTACGGCCAAATTTATCGGCGCACCATCCAGAGATTAAAGCCCCGAAAATACAGCCCACCAGGGCGGAACTCATCGCCCAGCCGGATTGCGCCGGGTCGGTAATCGAGAACCAGGCTTCATAGAAGGGTTTGGCCCCGCCAATTACCACCCAGTCGTAGCCAAACAGCAATCCACCGCAGGCGGCGACCAGACAGATAGTCCAGACGTAGCCCATTTTCAGTTGTGTCTGCGCACTGTTATTCATGTTGATTCCTCTTTAAGGGAAACGCAGGGTACAGAGGGTTAACAGGTGGGTTTCCCCACCTGCAGAGTCAGTTAATGGAAAATACCGGCTGCCTGCGCATGCTGAATCAGATGCGCTTTGTCATGGGCCGGGTTAAGTGCCAGCAAGGCCGCCAGCTGGCGTTTGCAGGCTGCGCTGTCACCCAGTCCGGCATGACCCAGCGCCTCAATGAACAGGCAGTGCTGCTGATGTTGCTGCCCGGCTGGCGTATCCAGCACCACCAGATCCGGCAGCGAGACTGCGAAGAAATCGGCCTCCGGCACGTCGTCGCGATGCGCCTGCACCCAGGCCAGGAACCCCTGGAAGTGACGCTCCGCCGCCGCGCTGTCCCCCAGTTGCCGCAGGGCCATCCCCTGCCAGAACAGGTAATCTGCCGGCTGATCGTTGTAGTAGCGCCCCGCCTCAAGGGTTGAGCCCCCCTGTGCCGCCCGGGTAAAGCAGCGCTGCGCCTCGGCCTGCTCATCGCCGCGGGCGTGGCAGTAGCCCAACAGATACCAGATATCGTTATCGGTTTGCCCCGGCAGACGCCCCTCCCCGAGGTTGTGCGGATAACGCAGGGCCGCTTGCAGCAGGTCAATCGCCTCGCGGAACTCGCCGCGAGCAATGTGCTGCAAGGCGCGGTGCTGCTGGTTGAGCAGATACTGCCCGGTCACCTTACCTTCCCCGCCCTCCCACGGATGGAACTGACGTGCCTGAAGCACCTGCGCCGCAGCGTCGTAGCGCCCGGAACTGTTCCACAGACTTAACAGTTCTGCGGTCAGGTCATCGCGTTTGAGGACCACATTTTCCCGCCCGGTAAGCATGGCGAGGCGGTTCGCCACCGGCTGGCCGGTGAGCTTATTGAGATAATCCAGCTCAAACAGGAAACGCGGGTTGTCAGATTCCAGCTCCACGGCGCGTTGCAGATGCTGCTCCGCCAGCGCCAGGTTGTGCTCTTTATTCCAGGCGTAGATCCCCAGCAGGCGGTGCGCCGGAGCAAACTGCGGCTCCTGCGCCAGGGTGGTTTGCCAGCAGGCGACCGCATCGTCATATCGACGTTTGCTGTACCAGAAGCAGCCCAGCAGATAGCGGGCGAACGGATCATCCTGCAGGCGCTGCAGCATCTGCACTTCATCCAGTGCGTTCGGGAAACGCACCCGGTTGGGCTCACAGCGGCGCGCGGCGGCAATGTAATGGGCACGCGTGGCAGGCTCATCGCTTAACGCGGCCCGCCACAGCTGAGGCAAGGTCTCCTGGCTGTCGAGCAGATCCAGCATCTCGCGGGCGGCGTCGCGCATGCCCATCGAGGTTAACCAGCCCGCCAGCACGCAGGCGTTGGCCCCACGACGACCCGTCACCTGCAACAGCTTGTCACGTGAAACCTCGTCCCGGGCGATCGCCCAACGGGCATAGTGCAGGGTGTAGCTCAGAGGATGGGTTTGCAGACAGCCGTCAATGTAGTCCTGCGCTGCACATTCGCCCTCAACCTGAGCCAGGGCCAGCGCTTTGAGCCCCATCGCCAGATTGTTGCTGGCATTGATCCCGAGGCTGATGTCGACTTTTTCCAGCGCGTCAGCGTAATTCCCGCACTTCATCGCCAGCCGCGCCAGCGACCAGAACGCGGCATCACGGCAGTTTCCGCTCCAGGAGGCTTTGTAGTAGTGATCCCAGGCGGCATCGTCGTCCCCCTGCCGCTCCAGCGCCGTCGCCAGCAGCTGGCTGGCTTCACCATCCCGCGGATTTTTATTTAACTTATGCGCACGCACCAGGGCGGCTTCGGCACAGCGTTGCGCCAGCCCCCAGTCGGCGCGGTTCAGCGCCAGGGTGCCCAGCGCGACGTTGTTGCGATAGTCGTGGGCATCCAGCTCCAGCGCACGGCGGTAGTAATCTTCCGCATAGCGGCTGGCGTGGTTGTACTGCTCCAGATGCTGACCAATAAAATAGAGTTCATCGCTGTTGCTGATGTTTTCCGGCATGGCGGGTGCGGTGGCCGGGTCCGGCAGCGGGGTTTCCTCGGCGATATGTTCCTGGTAATGCAGCAGCGTGCGGCCCGAGGCCTCTTTTATGGTCAGGGTTAAGCGCTGCGGCCATTCGTCCGCCAGCGCCTGCTGCCAGCTTTCACCCGGCATCAGGGTCAGCTGCGTTTCCCACACCGGCTTGCCCTCTGCGGTCAGTTCGAGGCGCACGCCCTGAAGCGGGGCGATGGCGTACAGGCCGAGGTGAAGCTGCTGCTCGCACCGCTCCAGCTTAAGCGCCAGCTGGGTGTTGGCGTTCTGCACCTGCCCCAGCTCGCTGTAGGGCAGGAAATTCTGCACGAAGATCTTCTCTTCATACGGCGCAAGCCAGGTGAAATCAGGCTGGTTATCGGTGAAGACGCCGGTCATCAGCTCAATATAGGGGCCGTTTTCATCGGTCAGATTGCGATCCCAGGCGCGACCAAAATCGTCATGGCCCCAGGACCACTGCTTTTTACCCGGAGAAACGTGGTGATCGGCCACGTGCAGCAGGCCGCCGCGCTCACCATGATGGTAGGCGCCGACAAAATCGTAGGCCGATTTTTCTGCCATGTAGGAGGTCGGGACCGGCACGTTTTTGTAGCGCGAGATGTCCACGCCCGCCGAGTAGTCGACTTTATAGTAGGTGCCGGTGGCGATCGGGAAAGCCGAGACTGCACGCTTGCCGTGGTCAAACACCGCCGTGACGTCCGGCGGGAAGACGCTCTGATGATCGTCCCCGCCCTTCACCGCCGGGTTGGCCCACCACAGGAAGTGGCGCGGCGTGGCGTTGCCGTTGAAGACTTTGCCGGTGATCTCAATCAACGCCCGATCCGGGTAGAGCGTAAAGCCAGTCATCACCTGCAGGCCGCGCATTGGCTCGGCCTCACCCAGCCAGACGGTCTGCGCCCCGCCATCCTGCTGCTGGATGGTCACGTCAACCGGCATAAAGGTGGTCGGGCGATGGTGCTGCGGCCAGTTAAACTCGATCCCGCCGGAGATCCATGGCCCCAGCAGGCCCACCAGCGCCGGTTTCACCACCTCGTTGTAGTAGACGAAATCACGCTCCTGAACTTTGTCATATGCGCGATGAATACGTCCGCCCAGCTCCGGCAGCAGCATGATGCGAATGAAGTCGTTTTCCATCCACACCGCCTGGTAATCACGCATCTCGCGGGTCCCGGTCAGGGTATCGGTCACGCCGTAGGGATAGACCGCGCCGGAGGAACCCTGGTACACGCGTTTTTCCAGGAACATCGGGTTAGTATCTTCTGCGCCGGTGGTCCATGTCGGTAAGGCGATGGTTTCCCGCCAGACGTTAACTGCTCCAGACATAATCACACTCCAGTAAACAAATAACAGTGAAAGACGATAAGATGGCAGTGTAGAGAGGAATTCAGCGCGCTGATTGCGTAATGCTCACGCAATACTATTAACGGAGTTTAGTGAAATGCAGATAGCCGGTCTGAACAACCAGCGGGTGCGGCAGCATAACCGACGCACAATCATGGCGCTGATCTGGCGCTATAAGCGTCTGAGCAAATCGCAGCTGGCCCAGCACACCGGGCTGTCAATCCCCGCCGTCAGTAAGATTCTGGATGAGCTGGTGGCTGACAATAAGCTGGCGCATTCCAGCGAAAACCTCAGCACCCGAGGGATGAACAGCGGTCACTACCAGATCCCGGATGAGGGTCCACTGATACTCTGCATGAATGTCAGCCCCACCAGCATTGAAAGCCAGCTGATCGACGGGCGCATGTCACCCCTGGGGGATTTTACCTGGACCGACGTCAACGCCCGCACCCCAGAGGCGCTGTTGCAGGCCATCGAAAGCCTGTGGCAGCAGCAGCGTAAACGCTGGCCCGGGCAGCGGATTAACCTGGCACTCGGGATCCACGGCCAGGTGGATACCGCCACCGGAGTGTCCCAGATCATGCCCCAGGCACCGTGGAAAAAACCGATTGAGATTAAGTATCTGCTGGAAGAAAAACTCGGCATCACGGTGATGGTGGATAACGACTGCGTGATGCTGGCCCTGGCGGAAAAATGGCAAAACCCGGCCAACCGCGACGATTTTTGCGTGATTAACGTCGATTACGGCATCGGCTCCTCGTTCGTCATTAATGGCCAGGTCTATCGCGGCACGCTCAACGGCAGCGGGCAGATTGGCCACACCATTTTTGATCGCGACGGCGTGGCCTGCGCCTGCGGGCGATACGGCTGCCTGGAGACGGTCGCCTCCCTGTCGGCCTTAAAAAAACAGGCGCGGCTGTGGCTGAAATCACAACCCGGCTCCCTGAGTCTCGACCCGGATACCCTGACCAGCCTGCAGCTGCTGGATGCCTGGCGTCAGGGTGACGTGAATATTCAGCGCTGGGCCGACGAGGCCGCTAACGCCATCGGGCTGACGCTCTACAATCTGCTCAATGTGCTCAACATCAACCAAATCTGGTTCTATGGTCGCAGCTGCACCTTCGGCGAACGCTGGCTGCAAACCATTAATCGCCAGATCGGCTTTACACCCTTCGATCAGGGGGATGCGGTGCGTAACCGGCAAACGGAGATCGCTTTTGGCGGCTTAACCCGGCAGCAGCAGATTATCGGTATTGGTTATCTGTTTGTGGAGGATGCGCTGGAGGCAGGCTGACGGGAACCTGCCGCAGACAGGAAAATTTACATCACCCTGATGCCTGATTTATGAAGAAAACCTGAATGGCGGACCGGCATTTTGTGTATTAGCTTTAAGATAAATCCCACTCATATCGAGCCTGCCATGAACAGATTACGCTATTTCGATTTCGGTCACTCCCGGGCGCTGATCCTGTTGATCGCCCGCCTCGCTCTGATCCTGCTGTTTATTATTTTTGGCGTGCCGAAGATGTTTGGTTTTGACGGCACGGTGCAGTACATGGCGAAGCTCGGCGCCCCGATGCCGATGCTGGCGGCCATCGTGGCGGTGATCATGGAGGTGCCCGCCGCCATTCTGATCGTGCTCGGCTTTTTTACCCGTCCACTGGCGGTGCTGTTTGTCTTTTATACCCTGGGTACGGCGGTGATTGGTCACCACTACTGGGATATGAGCGGCGATGCGGTGATGCCGAACATGATTAATTTCTTCAAGAACATCAGTATCGCCGGCGGGTTTCTGCTGCTGGCGGTCGCCGGGCCGGGGGCTATCTCCATCGACCGACGTTAGCCATAAAAAAAGGCCGCATAAGCGGCCTTTTTGTTCTGCGGGGCAGAATTAGGCGTAAACCGGGAAGCGCGAGCAGATATCGAGCACTTTGGCTTTCACGCGTTCGATAACGGCTTCGTCATTGATGTTGTCCAGCACGTCACACATCCAGCCAGCCAGCTCTTTCACTTCCGCTTCTTTAAAGCCGCGGCGAGTCACAGCCGGAGAACCGATACGGATACCGGAAGTCACGAATGGGCTCTTCGGATCGTTTGGTACGCTGTTTTTGTTGACGGTGATGTTGGCGCGGCCCAGGGCAGCGTCAGCTTCTTTACCGGTCAGGTTTTTATCCACCAGATCCAGCAGGAACAGGTGGTTTTCAGTGCCGCCGGAGACCACTTTGTAGCCACGGTTCAGGAACACTTCCACCATCGCTTTGGCGTTTTTGGCAACCTGCTGCTGGTAAACTTTGAACTCAGGCTCCATCGCTTCTTTCAGCGCCACAGCTTTGGCTGCGATCACGTGCATCAGCGGGCCGCCCTGCGCGCTTGGGAATACCGCAGAGTTCAGTTTCTTATACAGATCGTCGTCGCCGCCCTTCGCCAGGATCAGTCCACCGCGTGGACCCGCCAGGGTTTTGTGGGTGGTGGTGGTGACCACGTGAGCGTGTGGAACCGGGTTCGGGTAAACGCCTGCGGCGATCAGACCCGCCACGTGCGCCATGTCGACGAACAGGTATGCGCCGATGCTGTCGGCGATTTCACGCATTTTTGCCCAGTCAACCACGCCGGAGTAAGCAGAGAAGCCACCGATGATCATCTTCGGTTTGTGCTCTTTAGCCTGCTTCGCCATGTCTTCGTAGTCAATTTTACCGGTCTCATCAATACCGTAAGGGATGATGTTGTAGAGTTTGCCGGAGAAGTTAACCGGGGAGCCGTGAGTCAGGTGACCGCCCTGCGCCAGGTTCATACCCAGCACGGTGTCGCCCGGCTGCAGCAGCGCGGTGTAAACAGCGAAGTTAGCCTGAGAGCCGGAGTGCGGCTGCACGTTAGCGTAGTCTGCGCCAAACAGCTCTTTGGCACGGTCGATCGCCAGCTGCTCAACGATATCCACATACTCGCAACCGCCGTAGTAGCGCTTGCCCGGGTAACCTTCAGCGTATTTGTTGGTCAGCTGAGAGCCCTGCGCCTGCATCACGCGCGGGCTGGTGTAGTTTTCGGAGGCGATCAGTTCGATGTGCTCTTCCTGACGTACTTTTTCCTGCTCCATAGCCTGCCACAGTTCGGCATCATAATCGGCAATGTTCATTTCACGCTTTAACATCCGCATCTCCTGACTCAGCTAACAAGTAAATTTTTGCCTGAAAAAGGCGGTCCAGTTGGACGACGGGCAACAGTATAACTGATTAGCAGAGTGATAACAGGTCTTGACAAACGATTTTACGCAAACGTTTACCTACCCGCCACGCAAGGGTTTGAGCAATAACGCTCTCACCCTGTAAACTGGATTTCTTTTCAGGTTTGTGATGCAGTTAATTCACGTTGCAAAGAACCATTTACAACGCAGGGTTATTTTTTATAAGATGCATATAAAATACATCATTAAAGTAACATTTGAAGGAAGCTGCTATGTTAGACGCTCAAACCATCGCTACCGTTAAAGCCACCATTCCCCTGCTGGTTGAAACCGGCCCGAAACTTACCGCCCATTTTTACGATCGCATGTTCGCGCACAACCCGGAGCTCAAAGAGATTTTCAACATGAGCAACCAGCGTAACGGCGATCAGCGTGAAGCGTTATTCAACGCCATTGCCGCCTACGCCAGCAACATTGAGAACCTGCCGGCGCTGCTGCCAGCGGTGGAAAAAATTGCCCAGAAACACACCAGCTTCCAGATCAAACCCGAGCAGTACAACATCGTGGGCAGCCACCTGCTGGCGACGCTGGATGAGATGTTCAGCCCGGGCCAGGAAGTGCTGGACGCGTGGGGCAAAGCTTACGGCGTGCTGGCCAACGTGTTTATCAAACGTGAAGCGCAGATCTACAGCGAAAACGCCAGCAAGAACGGCGGCTGGGAGGGCACCCGCGCCTTCCGTATCGTGGAAAAAACGCCGCGCAGCCAGCTTATTACCAGCTTTGAATTTGAGCCGGTCGACGGTCAGCCGGTTGCCGATTACCAGCCGGGCCAGTATCTGGGCGTGTGGCTGAAGCCTGAAGGCTTCCCGCATCAGGAGATCCGCCAGTACTCCCTGACCCGCAAGCCAAACGGCAAAGGCTATCGTATTGCGGTGAAACGCGAGGAAGGTGGTCAGGTCTCGACCTGGCTGCACAACGAAGCCAACGTCGGTGATGTGGTACATCTGGCCGCACCGGCGGGTGATTTCTTTATGGCGGTGGATGCTAATACGCCAGTGACGCTGATCTCCGCGGGTGTCGGTCAGACTCCAATGCTGGCGATGCTGGATACCCTGGCGAAATCGCAACATCAGGCGCAGGTGAACTGGTTCCACGCCGCAGAAAATGGCGAAGTGCATGCGTTTTCTGATGAAGTGAAAACTCTGGCTGCCGGTCTGCCGCACTTTACCGCGCATACCTGGTATCGCCTGCCGACAGACGATGACCGCGCCGCAGCGCGCTTCGACAGCGAAGGTCTGATGGCGTTAAGCCAGCATAAAGATCACTTCCACGCGCCGGAGATGCAGTTCTACGTTTGTGGCCCGGTGGCGTTTATGCAGTATGCCGCGGCGCAGTTGGTTGAGCTGGGGGTGAATAAAGAGAACATTCATTACGAATGCTTCGGCCCGCATAAGGTGCTGTAATGCAAAAAGCCCCTCTTCTGGAATAAGCCCATAAAGTTGGACTGTTCATGTTAAGCGGTTTTCAGGGCCTGGGTTCGGTAGTCTACCGGACTCAGGCCTTTTAATTTCAGGTTTGTCCGCTCCAGATAGATTTCTCTATCAGAGCATTATTCAAGCATTTCCCTTTGCACAATATGCTTCGCTTCATGCTCTGGCCTTCAATTAAGCCTGATAGCCTGCCATCAGATACTGTCAGCCCCGCTCCGAGCGCAATAAAGGCGCACCTTCTGCATCGAGCTTTGAGAACGTATACCACCTTCATCACTGGCTTTTCCGACAGGCTGTAAGAGAAATTTTCCCGCTGAGGAGGTCCAATATTGGCGACAGGTAAAGCTATTTACCCTGAAGCTACCCAGTGTATGATGGGATACTTATTAACCACACAAACAAAAAGGATTTTATATGTCACAGCAATACACCAATGAACTGCCCCCAGAAATGGCGGCTTCATTATCAATGCCGCCGTTCTCAGCAGAGCAGAAAGCGGCGATGCCGGATAGCGCACGGGAGCTTGTCGAAGCACAGGAAGCTTTTATGTGTGATCATCCGGCGACGGCGATTTTCCGGATTGCCGTTGATGGCAGTCTGACAGCACGAGGTGGTGTGGTGCGGGCAGCATGGAATGGTGGTGAGATTGAGCTTGAGGGCGGGCGCAGGGTCAATATCGCGCTGGAAGGCGATGAGGTGGTTTACCCTGACGGCACTAACGCACGGATTATCAACGGCTGCGGAAAGAACATCACTAAAAACGAGCGCGGGATTGCGCTTGTGGACAGCCTTCTGAGCAACGGCGACCAGATTATCAGTACACCGCAGGCAACCGGTATGCTGGTTGAGCGTGACGGTATGCCGATGGACGAGTCGTTTCTGGCGAAAGGAGTCTGAAGACGATGTGGGTCAACAGAGGCTGTATCGTTCACGGTAAAAACGTCGGGCTTGACGGGGATAAAACGTCCACGGGCTCTGTCTGCTATGCCTCCCGTCCCGGCATGTCGGTGATGGGGAAGCTGAAACTCTATATCGGGGATAAAACCTCGCACTGCCCGAAATGCGGCGAGGTCGGGGTGATCGTCAGCGGAGATCACCGGCAGACAAATATGGTGGCGGTTGCGGTAGACGGTTCCGCCATTCGCTGCGGGTGCACGACAGGGACAAACTGGCTCATCGCGCCGGGTGTGGTTGAGGTGTCAGACCCGATGATGATGACGGTTGCATCCGGGGCAGAGCCGGTGCAATACGCCCAGACGGCGAAAGCCCGGCCAACGGCTGCTGTACCGGCAGAAGCACCGCCTGAACCTCTGCCGCTTCCGGTGCGGATTTATACCACGAAGCGCCTTATGGATGATTATGACGCGAAGGACATGCATTGCGGCGATCTGAGCGAGGAGGTGCTGAAAGGGCGCTTTGGCCTGACGGATGTCTCGGCAAAAGTGAACCCGTATACGCTAACCCTTGCACCGTCAGCTCCCACCAGTCCGTATGGCGGATTTTATCCGGGCAACCTGACGGAGAGTAAGCCGGTCATTATCAGCCGGGATGAAAGCGCCCGGCTGATGTTTGATGAGTTCCGGGGGCTGGCGAAGGTATTCTCGTTTCAGGGGGAATATCAGGACATCATCACAGAGATGATCAGCCATATGCAGGGTAACAGCGGTAGGCCGTACAGTAGCCCTCTGTTGGATAAGGCGCTTAAAGAGCAGATTTTGAATGACCGTTCTGAAAAAAGCTCGTTGTTGAAGATTAAAAAGGCTTTGGATGATGCTGTGAGCTACGAATATGGCTTTATCCCGCAGCGTAAAGAAAGCGTATTATTCGACGACAAGGGCAACTTTAATGACGTCAATGATGCTGTATTACCTAAATTTGACCATCTGGTCGACCGGACTAACGGGCTGGTGATTACCGTCCATGATACCTGGGCCACGCATATTACGCTGGAATCACTGGAGGTGATGGGTGACCACTACCGAGCAAAGGTGCATTACCGAATTCAGGATCACTTCGGACTTGATGATGCAGATATCCTGAACCCTATTTACCGTGAGGGGCGACTTTTTCGTATCTGGTTTGTGCTGCAGCGCTATATGAAATATGGCTACAGGCCATTTATCACCGAGATGAATGCGACCGTGGAAATTAGCGGGAGGAGAGGTGAATAAACGGCTGATCGCGGGCATCATTGCTGCAGCTTCCGGGGGTTATCTGCTATGGCAGTATCAGACCCCAGTGGAGATTGTAGCAGTTCATGACAGTTATAAAATATTGGTCAGACATTTTCCGTACCTGAAAAGCCGTCGGATAGACTGGTGGGAAGCTAATAAGGACATGATTCAGGAAAAATACGGGATTCCACACAAAGATGAAGACGGCTTCTATCACGTTTTGATTATGGATTTTGGGAATGGATATCGTACTGAACCGAACGAAAGCTTGCTGTGGTTTACAGATGAGGTTTTTTGTTTCAATGACATGTCGACAGAGGCTCGGTGTATTGATAGAAAACCACTTTTCGATGTGAGATGGAGTAGGAATTACGGGCTGAAATATGAGTCATATTAAACTGGAGGCGGGGTGAATAAGCGGTTGATAGCGGACGTTATCGCTGTCGCAGGCTGTGGCTATCTGCTCTGGCAGTATTTTACACCGGTAGAGATTGTGACTGTTCACGACGGAAATACGATTCTGGTCAGACATTTTCCGTACCTGAAAAGCCGTCAGATAGCCTGGTGAGAAGCCAAAATAGAAAAGGATCTTCTTGAGATCCTTTTTTGAGAGCGTGTATTTCTTGCCCTGTAAACGAAAAACCACCTGGAGAGGTGGTTTAATCGAAGGTTAACCAGTTAGGCTAATGTTTATAGCCATAGTAAGGCTTAAACCTCAAGAATTCAGCATAGTCTTGTACACCCTATACCAATGGCTGCTGCAAGCGGCATTTTACGTGTCCGTCCGGTTGGACTCAGCTTGCGCGGGCCAACGGGCAACAAACGACGCGGGATTAAATCGCCTCGTCGTCTTCTTCGCCGGTACGGATACGGATCACGCGCGACACGTCAAAGACGAAAATTTTGCCGTCGCCGATTTTGCCGGTCTGCGCAGTGCGGATAATGGTATCCACGCAGGTCTCGACGATGTCGTCCGACACCACGATTTCAATTTTTACCTTCGGCAGGAAATCGACCATGTATTCCGCGCCACGGTAGAGTTCCGTGTGGCCCTTCTGACGACCAAAGCCTTTCACTTCCGTTACCGTCATGCCGGTGATGCCGACTTCCGCCAGCGCTTCGCGCACATCATCCAGTTTGAAAGGTTTAATAATCGCATCAATCTTTTTCATGGTGTTCCTTAAACTTATGCCTGTCAGCTGCCTCGTAATCGGTTGCTCACAGTATCATATTCAGGCGGAATTTAGCGTATCACTCTTTAAAATCGTTTGCTTCCAGCTCATGGCGCGACAGCAGCTTATAAAACTCGGTGCGGTTACGTCCGGCCATCCGTGCGGCATGGGTGACGTTGCCTTTGGTGATCTGCAGTAGCTTACGCAGATAGTTGAGCTCGAACTGGTTACGGGCCTCGACGAAGGTCGGCAAGGCGGTGTTCTCCCCCTCCAGGGCCTGCTCCACCAGCGCATCGCTGATCACCGGCGAGGAGGTGAGCGCCACGCACTGCTCAATCACGTTCACCAGCTGGCGCACGTTACCGGGCCAGCTGGCGGTCATCAGCCGCTTCATGGCATCAGTGGAGAAGGCCCGCACGAAGGGCTTATGCCGCTCGGCGGACTGGCGCAACAGCTGGGTGGCCAGCAGGGGAATATCTTCCGCCCGCTCCGCCAGCGCCGGGATCTTCAGGTTGACGACGTTAAGGCGATAGAAGAGGTCCTCGCGGAACTCGTTGCGCGCCATCGCCTTGGGCAGATCCCGGTGGGTGGCCGAGATAATGCGCACGTTGATGTCGATATCACGGTTACTGCCCAGCGGCCTGACCTTACGCTCCTGCAGCACGCGCAGCAGCTTGACCTGCAGGGGAGCGGGCATATCGCCAATTTCATCGAGGAACAGCGTGCCGCCTTCTGCGGCCTGGAACAGCCCTTCCCGGCTGCTGACCGCGCCGGTGAAGGCCCCGCGCGCATGACCAAACAGTTCTGACTCCAGCAGCTGCTCGGGCAGCGCCCCGCAGTTGATGGCGATAAAGGCATTTTTGCCCCGCGGGCTGGCATTGTGGATCGCCTGGGCGAGGATCTCCTTCCCGGTGCCGCTCTGGCCGTTAATCAGCACGCTGACATCGGACTGCGCCACCATCCGCGCCTGCTCCAGCAGCCGCAGCATGATCGGGCTGCGGGTGACAAATGACTCCCGCCACGTCTCGTCCCCGGACGGCGCGGCATGTTCCAGCGCGTCATCAATGGCTTTGTAAAGCGCGTCTTTATCTACCGGTTTGGTGAGGAAGCTGAAGACGCCCTGCTGGGTGGCCGCCACGGCATCGGGGATCGAGCCGTGGGCGGTAAGGATAATCACCGGCATGCCGGGCTGGAGCTTCTGGATCTCGGTAAACAGCTGCATGCCGTCCATTTCATCCATCCGCAGATCGCTGATGACCAGATCGACCTTCTCGCGCCCCAGCACTTTCAGCCCTTCCTGACCGCTTTCGGCGGTCACCACGCTGTAGCCCTCGCTCACCAGACGCATGCCCAGCAGCTTCAGCAAGCCGGGGTCATCATCCACCAGCAAAAGATGCGCAGGTTTTCGGCTTGTCATGGCTTTCCATCCTCCTGGTTCGGGGTATCCGCCGCGTCGCCGTCAGCGGATGGTGTCGCACTCTTCGGCGCATCCGGCAGATAGTTACTGACCGGCTTACGGGTGGAGAGCTGCCGTTCAATATCGGTCAGGTTTTCCAGCTTCCGCGTGGTGGTGTCCAGCTGCGTGCGTAAATATTGCTGCTGCTGGCGCAGGTTATCCAGTTCGCCATCGGTGGTCTGCTGTAACTTGCCGTAGCGGGAACGCTCTTCCGCCAGCTGCAGCTGTAGTACCTGCCCGTGTCGCCAGAGCTGGTAAAGCGGGCGCACCTGGGCGGGGATCTGCGGGCTCAGCGCATCCAGCCGGGTGGTCAATACCCGCCGCTCCACCGGGTTAATTTTGGCATTCGCCAGCAGGATCCCGCGTTTAAAGCTCTCCTGCCAGGTGTCATCGGTCCAGCCCCGGGCCTCTGCGCGCGCGGCGGCGGGTGAGAGGCGGTCCGCGCAGTCCATGCCGCGCAGCCAGAAGAGCGGGTTGCTGTCGGTCTCCTGACCGTGCAGCTGCCAGATATTATTGCAGTCGGTAGAGAGGAAGTCCGCCAGCTGATGTTCAGGCAATTTTTCATCCTGCTTGTCGCTAATCGCTGGAGCGGGTGCGTGGGTGACGCAACCGGTCAGCAGCAGGCAGGGAAGGCTCAGGCGAATAAAGTGGCCGGAAAAGACCGCGTTAATGGCGCGGGAAAAGACGTGTGACATACTCACCAGACTTAGATTCATTTCAGTGATTTTTCCGACTCAAGCGGCAGTTCGATGCGAAAACAGACATCGGTACGGTCGTCAGTGACAAGATTAAGCTCTCCCTGCATACGACGAATACAGTCGCGGGCGATACTCAGCCCCAGACCGCTTCCCTTAACCGCCCCTTTGCGTTGATGGCTCCCCTGGAAAAAGGGTTCGAAGATCATCGTTTTTTCATCGTCGGGGATCGGGTTTCCGGTGTTGGCGACATCGATACAGACGCGTGAGTCGCGCGTAAAACTGCGAACATAAATGGTACCGGATTCAATGCCATAGTGCACCGCGTTGGAATAAAGATTATCCAGGACGCTCATCAGCAGCATGGGTTCGGCTAAACAGGCGGGCGTCGAGAGTGCCAGTTCAGTATGCATCATTTTAGCCCGGGCAGGCAGGCTGTGGGCGGAGAGCACCATATCCACCAGCGGCGCCAGCTCGACGCGCTCCAGCTCGGGGATGCCGTCGGCCAGCTTGCGGTTGTAATCGAGCAGCTGCTCAATCAGCTTTTGCAGATTGCGGCTGCTGGCATCGAGGATCTCCACAATCTCCCCCTGCTCTGGCGTTAGCGGTCCGGCGACCTCGTCGGCCAGCAGTTCGGTCCCCTCACGCATGCTGGCGAGCGGGGTTTTCAGTTCGTGGGAGATGTGGCGTAAAAACTGGTGGCGCTGGGATTCGAGCCACGCCAGCCGCTCTGAGAGCCAGATGATCCGTTGTCCGACCGAGCGCAACTCGCGCGGGCCGGTAAAGACTACGGTATTGCCCAGCGAGCGACCCTCCCCCAGCCGGTTGATCATCCGCTCGATGCCCTTGACCGGGCCGATGATCATGCGGGTGAAGAGCAGGACCAGCACCAGGCTGACCAGAAACAGCACCAGCGCCTGCCAGCCAAAGAACTGGCCGCGCTCGGCAATCTCCTGCTGGAGCTGCTGCCCGCGGGAGAAGATCACCGCCCGGGTCGCCTGCACCATCTCGGCGTTGGCATTGGCGAAGGCTTCCAGCCGCATGGCAGACATCGCATCGGGGCCGCTGTTAAGGCACTGGAGCTGCGCCAGGGCATTAATATCCTGGCGTAAGGCCTGATAGAGCTTGTCATCCGGCAATACCCCGGCATGGGCGTCGAGCATTTCGCTGTAGCGCTTACGCTGATTTTGATAGACGGTTGCCAGGGTTCGGTCGTCGAGGACGCAATACTGCCGGTAGCTGCGCTCCATCTCCAGCGCGGCATTGGTCATCGCCTCGCTGCGGCGGGCATCAATCAGGGTAGTACGGTTGGTGAGCGCCGCCTGGGCGCTGAGGGCGTTCAGGCTCTGCCATGCCTGCCAAGCCAGGACCAGCAAAGGCAGCAGGATCAGCAGGAATGCCATCATGACTAACTGTCGCAAGGAGCGAGGGAAAACAGGCCAGCGTTTCAACGCATTACTCTCTGTCGCGAGGAGGTAAGAGGATGCTAGCTGGACAACCCTTCAGATACAACAAAGCCGGGTTAAAAACCCGGCTTTGTTATGGAATGAGGCGGTGCCTAACTCGACGTTTCGCCCTGGGTCTGATAAAGCAACGCTATGATCAGTAGTTGGACGGCAGGCACCTTTTTGTGCGTCATTCGAAGTTTATGTAGCGCGTCCCGAAGGGGCTGACATAAGAGGGTGAATGAGCCACTGGTTATTATTATGCAACAGATGTGCCAGAATGCAAATAAAAATATTAAAGTGTTAATTTATATGATTTTTTATAGATACCAGCGGTAATTTCGGATGGGATGATTTTCAGGCTATCTGTCGCTTATTAGCAACACCCTTGCAGGGTTATTCTGGGTGCTATAAATATCAACAGGTTAAATGTCGCCAATTGGCGACATCATAATGTGAGGGTTGTCGCACATTTGCGACACCGGGGAATTGCCGGGCGGCACGGCGTTTGCCCGGCCTACAAAACAAAACGGCAACCGTGGTTGCCGTTTTGGATTTAACCCAACTGCTTACGCGCGTTGCGGAAGATACGCATCCACGGGCTGTCCTCGCCCCAGTTCTCCGGGTGCCAGGAGTTGCTGACGGTGCGGAACACGCGCTCAGGGTGCGGCATCATCACCGTAACGCGGCCGCTTTCGCTGGTCACTGCGGTGATCCCGTTGGCAGAGCCGTTCGGGTTCGCCGGGTAGGTCTGCGTGACTTTACCGAAGTTATCGACAAAGCGCAGCGCCACCAGGCCTTTGCTCTCCAGCTCTGCCAGATGCGCGGCGTTACGCACTTCCACCTGCCCTTCACCGTGAGACACGGCAATTGGCATCTGCGATCCCACCATTCCCTGCAACAGCAGAGATGGGCTCTGGGTCACTTCCACCAGGCTGAAACGCGCTTCGAAGCGGTCGGACTGGTTACGCACAAAGCGCGGCCAGGCTTCGCTGCCCGGGATCAGCTCGCGCAGGTTCGACATCATCTGACAGCCGTTACAGACGCCCAGGGCCAGAGTCTGTGGACGGTGGAAGAAGGTTTCGAACTCGTCGCGGACGCGGTCGTTGAAGAGAATGGATTTCGCCCAGCCCTCACCGGCTCCCAGCACGTCGCCGTAAGAGAAGCCGCCGCACGCCACCAGCGCCTGGAAATCAGCCAGACCGGTCCGGCCTGCCAGCAGGTCGCTCATGTGCACGTCGATGGCATCGAAGCCCGCACGGTGGAAGGCAGCCGCCATCTCAACGTGGGAGTTGACGCCCTGCTCGCGCAGAACGGCCACTTTCGGACGGGCGCTCTTCGCGATATACGGCGCGGCGATGTCTTCATTGATGTCGAAAGAGAGCTTCACGTTCAGGCCCGGATCGGTGTCGTTGGCTTTCGCCTCGTGCTCCTGATCGGCGCACACCGGGTTGTCACGCAGACGCTGCATCTGCCAGGTGGTTTCTGCCCACCACATGCGCAGCGTAGAGCGGCTTTCGGCAAATACCGCCTGACCGTTGGATTCAATAACAAAGCGATCCCCGGTCACCGCTTTACCCAGATAGTGCACACAGTCACCAAGACCGTGCTGTGCCAGCAGGGCTTCTACCGCCTCGCGATCGGCAGCACGCACCTGAATTACCGCACCCAGCTCTTCGTTGAACAGCGCCGCCAGACGGTCGTCGCCCAGGCTGGCAATGTTGGCTTCCACGCCGCAATGGCCGGTGAAGGCCATCTCCGCCAGGGTAACCAGCAGGCCGCCGTCAGAACGGTCGTGGTAGGCCAGCAGTTTGCGTTGCGCCACCAGCGCCTGAATGGCGTCGTAGAAGCCTTTCAGCTGCGCTACGTCGCGTACATCTGCCGCCTTGTCACCCAGCTGACGGTAAACCTGCGCCAGCGCGGTGGCACCCAGCGTGTTGTGACCTTTACCCAGGTCAATCAGCAGCAGGGCGTTGTCTTCGGTAGAAAGCTGCGGCGTGATGGTATGACGCACATCTTCCACGCGGGCAAACGCAGTAATAACCAGCGACAGCGGAGAGGTCATCTCGCGCTGCTCGCTGCCTTCCTGCCAGCGGGTCTTCATCGACATGGAGTCTTTACCCACCGGAATGGTCAGACCCAGCGCCGGACAGAGCTCCTCACCCACCGCTTTCACCGCTTCGTACAGCCCGGCGTCTTCACCCGGGTGACCGGCTGCGGCCATCCAGTTTGCGGAGAGTTTGATGCGTTTGATGTCGCCAATCTGCGTGGCAGCGATATTGGTCAGCGCTTCACCTACCGCCAGACGGGCAGAGGCGGCGAAGTCCAGCAGGGCAACCGGGGAGCGTTCGCCCAGCGCCATCGCTTCACCGTAGTAGCTGTCGAGGCTAGCGGTGGTCACCGCGCAGTTCGCCACCGGCACCTGCCACGGGCCAACCATCTGATCGCGGGCAACCATGCCGGTCACGGTGCGGTCGCCGATGGTGACAAGGAAGGTTTTCTCCGCCACGGCCGGGAGATGCAGAACGCGGTTAACCGCCTCGGCAACGGTCACACCCTGCAGGTTGAGGGCTTTGCCGCTGGCCTTGCGGGTCTGTACGTCGCGGGTCATCTTCGGCGTTTTACCCAACAGCACATCCAGCGGCAGGTCAATCGGCTGGTTGTCGAAATGGGTATCGCTCAGGGAGAGGTGCATCTCTTCGGTGGCTTCACCGATCACCGCATACGGGGCGCGCTCGCGGCGGCACAGCTCATCGAACAGCGGCAGCTGATCCGGGGCCACCGCCAGCACGTAGCGCTCCTGGGATTCGTTACACCAGATCTCCAGCGGGCTCATGCCTGGCTCATCGCTCAGGATGTCGCGCAGATTGAAGCGACCGCCGCGGTTGCCGTCGCTCACCAGCTCCGGCATGGCGTTGGAGAGACCGCCCGCGCCGACGTCGTGAATAAACAGAATTGGGTTGGCGTCGCCCAGCTGCCAGCAGCGGTCGATCACTTCCTGGCAACGGCGCTCCATCTCCGGGTTGTCGCGCTGTACGGAGGCAAAATCGAGATCCGCATCAGACTGGCCGGAGGCCATAGAGGAAGCCGCCCCGCCGCCCAGACCGATGTTCATCGCCGGACCGCCGAGTACGATCAGCTTCGCACCCACCACGATCTCGCCTTTCTGCACGTGATCGGCGCGGATGTTGCCGATCCCGCCCGCCAGCATGATCGGTTTGTGGTAGCCGCGCAGCTCTTCGCCGTTGTGGCTCTCCACTTTCTCTTCGTAGGTACGGAAATAGCCGTTCAGGGCCGGACGACCAAATTCGTTGTTAAACGCCGCGCCGCCCAGCGGGCCGTCGGTCATGATATCAAGCGCAGTCACAATGCGCTCCGGCTTACCGAAATCCTCTTCCCATGGCTGTTCAAAGCCCGGAATACGCAGGTTGGAAACGGAGAAGCCCACCAGACCCGCTTTTGGTTTTGCCCCACGACCGGTAGCGCCTTCGTCACGAATTTCGCCGCCGGAACCGGTCGCTGCACCCGGCCACGGCGAGATCGCCGTCGGGTGGTTATGGGTTTCGACCTTCATCAGGATATGCGCAGGCTCGTGATGGAAGTCATAGCGCCCTGCTTCGCGATCGGCGAAGAAGCGGCCCACCTCGGAACCTTCCATCACCGCGGCGTTGTCTTTATAAGCAGACAGCACGTGGTCAGGGGTTTTCTCCATGGTGTTTTTGATCATTTTGAACAACGACTTCGGCTGCTGCTCGCCGTCAATAACCCAGTCGGCGTTGAAGATCTTGTGGCGGCAGTGCTCGGAGTTAGCTTGGGCGAACATATAGAGTTCGATGTCGTTCGGGTTGCGGTTGAGCTTAACGAACGCGTCCTGCAGGTAGTCGATTTCATCTTCCGCCAGCGCCAGGCCCAGACGCAGGTTGGCATCAATCAGCGCCTGACGGCCTTCACCCAGCAGGTCCACGCTCTGGACGGGGGCTGGCTGGTGGTGGGAGAAGAGCTGCTGCGCGTCGTCCAGAGAGGCAAACACGCTCTCCATCATGCGGTCGTGCAGTTCGGTTGCCACAACGGCCCACTGCGCGTCAGTCAGGGTAGAGGCTTCAACATAATACGCCACGCCGCGCTCCAGACGGTCAATCTGGCTCAGACCACAGTTGCGGGCGATATCGGTTGCTTTAGAAGACCAGGGGGAGATGGTGCCCGGACGAGGCGTAACCAGCAGAAGTTTACCGTTTGGGGTATGGCTGCTCAGGCTTGGGCCATACTTCAGCAGGCGTTCAAGCCGGACCAAATCCTCTGCCGTTAAGGGAGCATTCAGGTCAGCAAAATGGACATACTCAGCGTAAATATTGCTTACCGGAAGGTCGGCCGCCTGAAAACGTGCCAGCAGTTTGTTGATACGGAAGGCAGACAGTGCAGGCGAACCACGCAGAATTTCCATCATAAGTCTCTCGTCTTCGAAGCGCCGGAGGCGCTTACAGTGTGCGCAAGGGGGAAAACGGGCGCCATTATAGTGGATCCTGAGCGCCGACGAAACCGTTTGCGTCGTAATAAAATCGACGCCGTCATTTAACCATTGGTGTTGCCTATCCCGCTAATAAGTTGCCAAGTGGCGTAACTTTACGCAAAATGCCGCGAAATCTTTGGTAATACTTGTTTTTACTGTGGCGACGACAAAGCAGAATAATAGACAGCGCATAGAATCAACTTATTGAAAAAATTAAAGATTAATTATCTGTTCATCGGCATCGTAACCTTGCTGCTGGCAGCGGCCCTTTGGCCTTCAATCCCCTGGTTCGGCAAGGCCGAAAATCGCATCGCCGCCATTCAGGCGCGGGGGGAGCTGCGCGTCAGTACCCTCTCCTCGCCGTTGACCTACAGCGCCATCAACAACAAAGCGATTGGCCTGGACTACGAGCTGGCACAGCACTTTGCTGACTATCTGGGCGTTAAGCTCAGGATCACCGTGCGCCAGAACATCAGCCAGCTGTTTGACGACCTGGATAATGGCAAGGCCGATATGCTGGCCGCCGGACTGGTCTATAACAGCGAGCGCAGCAAAAACTATCAGCCTGGCCCCACCTATTACTCCGTCTCGCAGCAGCTGGTCTATCGCGTCGGCAGCCTGCGCCCGCGCACCCTTGCCAGCCTCAGCGCTGAACAGCTCACCGTCGCCCCGGGGCATGTGGTGATTGACGACCTGCGGGCGCTGAAAGAGAAGAAGTACCCTGACCTCAACTGGACGGTGGATGAGAAGCTCGGCACTACGGCGCTGCTGCAGCAGGTCATCGACGGCAAACTGCCCTACACCATCGCAGACTCGGTAGCCATCAGCCTGTTCCAGCGTGTTCATCCTGAACTGGCAGTGGCGCTGGACGTCACTGACGAGCAGCCCGTCACCTGGTTCAGCCCGCTCGATGGTGACCAGACGCTCTCTGCCGCGATGCTCGATTTCTTCAACGGGATGAATGAGGACGGCACCCTGGCGCGTCTGGAGGAGAAATACCTCGGCCATGGGGATGACTTTGACTATGTCGATACCCGCAGCTTCCTGCGGGCGGTGGATAATGTGCTGCCGGATCTGCAGCCGCTGTTTGAGAAGTACGCCCAGGAGATCGACTGGCGCCTGCTGGCCGCTATCTCCTATCAGGAGTCGCACTGGGATGCCCTCGCCACCTCACCCACCGGGGTGCGCGGCCTGATGATGCTGACCAAAAACACCGCCCAGAGCCTGGGCCTGACCGACCGTACCGATGCCGAGCAGAGCATCAGCGGCGGGGCGCGCTATCTGCAGGCGATGATGGATAAGGTGCCGGAGACAGTACCGGAAGAGGAGCGGATCTGGTTTGCGCTGGCGGCCTACAACATGGGCTATGCCCATATGATCGACGCCCGCGCCCTGACGGCCAAAACCAAAGGCAACCCCAACAGTTGGGCAGACGTCAAACAGCGCCTGCCGATGCTGAGCCTGAAGCCGTATTACAGCAAGTTAACCTATGGCTATGCGCGTGGGCACGAGGCGTACGCCTACGTGGAGAATATCCGCAAATACCAGATAAGCCTGGTGGGGTATCTGATGGAGAAAGAGAGAGAGGCGCAGGCGGCCCAGCAGCTGGCGCAAAGTTATCCGGTGGTATCGCCGGATGAACTTACTCGCCCGATAACTTCGATTCTGCCTTTTGTTGCTTTTTCTGCTGACGCCGCATTCGAAAGAACTCACTTAGCATCTCCGAACACGCTGGTGCCAGCACCCCGCCCATCACGTTGACCTGATGATTCATGCCGGGATGTCTGAGCACATCCAGCAGCGAACCTGCCGCCCCGGTTTTTTCATCCCGCGCGCCATACACCACCGTGCCGATTCGGCTGTGGATCATGGCGCCGGAGCACATCACGCAGGGTTCGAGCGTGACATAGAGGGTGGTATCCAGCAGGCGGTAGTTTTGCAGCACCAGACCGCCCTGGCGCAGAGCCATAATTTCGGCATGGGCAGTGGGATCGTGACGCCCAATCGGGCGGTTCCAGCCTTCGCCAATCACCTGGTTATTGTGGACCAGCACGGCGCCCACCGGGACTTCACCCTCTTCCCAGGCGCGTTTGGCAAGCTGGAGCGCATGGCGCATCCAGTATTCATGATTAAGTTCAAGGTCGGACAACGCAGCATACTCCAGTCTGAAAAGCGGGCGCATTATACACACCCGCTATGCATAATCACAAAATCATTCCAGTTGCTGAAGTTCGCCAAGGGGGGTGACGCGCCAGCGGTGCTGGCAGAAGTACAGGAGGGGGTTATCCTGCTTGCTGTCGCTGTAGCCGCTGTAGAGGCGCAGCGGGGTACCAATTTTCTTCTCCAGCTGCACCACCTTCTCGTGGCCGAGGCAGCGCATGGTCAGCACCCAGCCACCGTATGCGCGCCCCATCTGGGTGGCGATCAGGTTGACGCGTGGCAGCCAGGGGGTATCGAAATAGACCTGCTCCACCAGCGACTGCGGCGAGCCGGTAATCAGCCAGATGTCAGCATCGTTGGCGTTGAGGTAGTTGGTGAGCCGCTCCTGCACCACCGGGAAGGCGGTGACATGCCCGCGAAACCAGCTGACAAACTCTTTCTCCAGCTGTTTAAGGCGCGCTTCGCTGTGGCCGAAGGTGCAGCCCCACAGCAGCAGGCTCATCGGCCAGCGGGCGGCGCGGCCTTTAACCAGCAACACGCCGCCGATGATGGGTAACAGAGGCAACACGAGCAGGGCATTCAGGGGTTGTCGGCGCAGTAAATAGCGCATAAATGTGCCGAACATATCCTGCTGATGCAGCGTTCCGTCCAGATCAAAAAAGACTACGCGACGCTCGTGATTGGCCAAACCTTACTCCTCTGGATCAGTAAACCCTAACAGCCAGGTAAACAGGAACCCGGCGATAACCGCTACCAGATAGCCTAACAGATAGAGCATGACTTTTCCGGTCACGATGGTTAATGCCAGCGGTAATCCGGAAATACCGAAGGTAATAACGGTCGCCACTTTCCAGTAACTGATGAGCGCCCCACCGACCGCACCACCAAGACAGGCACCGATAAACGGCTTGCCCAGCGGCAGGGTCACGCCGAAGATCAGCGGTTCACCGATCCCCAGCAGCCCGACCGGCAGCGCCCCTTTGATGACCTTTTTCAGGCGTTCATTCCGGGTTTTCATCAGCACCGCAATTGCCGCGCCGATCTGCCCGACACCGGCCATCGCCAGAATAGGCAGCAGCGCGTTGTAACCATGCGCCTGCACCAGCTCAACGTGGATCGGCACCAGGCCCTGATGTAAGCCGGTCAACACCAGCGGCAGGAAGGTGCCCGACAGTACCCCGCCCACGAGGAAGCCACCGCGATCGATAGCCCAGGAGGCGCCATGGGCGATGGATTCCGAGATCACGCCACCCAGCGGTTGCAGGGCGATAATCGCCACGCTGCCGGTGATTAAGGTTGTCAGCAGCGGATTAAAGATCAGCTCCAGCGAGCCCGGCAGGAGGTTGCGCAGCCGTTTCTCGATCCAGCACATCAACACCACCACCAGCAGCACGGCGATCACCCCACCCCGCCCAGGCTGCAGCGCTTCACCAAACAGAGTGATTTGCGCCAGCTGTGGGCTGGAGAGGATCCCCGCCATGACCCCGCCCATCGCCAGCGAGCCGCCAAACACTTTGGCGGTGTTGACCCCCACCAGAATGTTCATGATGGCAAAGACCGCGCTGCCGAAAATGCCGAGGATCCCCAGCAGGTTTGGATAGTGGGTCGCGAAGTCGCCAACAATGTCCGGGCGTTTCAGGATATTGATGATCCCGGTGATCAGCCCCGAGGCGATAAAGGCCGGGATCAGCGGAATAAAGACGTTGGCCAGCTGGCGCAGCGCGTCGCTCATCGGGGCTTTGTATTTGGCCTTCACCTGGGCTTTGGTACGCTCGGCATCATCCATCACCGCCCCGCCCATCAGGGAACGCATGGCGTCCACGACCTGCGCAGCCTTGCCAGGGCCGACGATCAGCTGATGCTGCTCCCCCTGCTTCACGTAGCCGCTGACCCCGGGCAGTTTTTTCAGCCGCGCCAGATCGAGCTTGTCATCATCCTGAACTTCCACCCGCACCCGCGTCATGCAGTTTTCCAGACGCAGAATGTTGTTCTCCCCGCCAATACCCGCAAGGATATCGCTGGCGAGGGCTGCTGTTTTTTCCATGTACGCCTCTTTAGTTTTCTAATGCCGCACGTAAGAATCCCTGATGCGCGTCGAGTCTGGCGCGCGCGGCTGCGGCATCCAGCCCGCTTAAGATCATCAGAATGGCCGGTTTGACGTCATACCCGGTCTGTTTCAACACCTCTTCCGCCTCGTCACGGGTGGTGCCGGTGGCTTCCACCACCATGCGGCAGGCCCGGTCGATGAGCTTCACGTTGGTGGCTTTCATGTCCACCATCAGGTTCTGGTAAACCTTGCCAAACTTCACCATCGCCCCGGTGGAGATCATGTTCAGCACCAGCTTTTGCGCGGTGCCGGATTTCAGGCGGGTGGAGCCGGTCAACGCCTCCGGGCCGACAACCGGCGAGATGGCGATTGCAGCGACCTGGGCAATGGGTGAGCCCGGGTTACAGGAGATTGCCACGGTGGTGCAGCCAGTCTGGTTCGCGTACTCGAGGCCGCCAATCACGTACGGCGTGCGCCCGGAGGCTGCCAGCCCGACCACCAGGTCCTGCGCGGTCAGGTTGAGAGCTTTAAGATCGTCTTCGCCGAGCTGTTTGCTGTCCTCGGCCCCTTCCACCGCTTTCAGCAGCGCTCCCGGTCCACCGGCAATCAGGCCGATGACCAGGCCATGCGGCACGCCAAAGGTTGGCGGGCATTCAGAGGCGTCCAGCACGCCAAGACGCCCGCTGGTGCCCGCTCCCATGTAGATGATACGCCCGCCCGCTTTCAGCGCGGCGGCGGCGGCATCCACGGCTTTCGCTACCTCGGGTAATGTCTCTTTCACTGCCTGCGCGACCAGCGTATCCTGTTGGTTAAAGCGATTAACCAGGTCAAGCGTGGAGAGCGCGTCGAGATCCAGGGTCTGTGGATTGCGGGATTCTGATACCAGTGAGCCGAGATTCATTTTTTTGTGCCTCAAGAATTTTTAATTCATAATAGTCGCATTATAATGGAATATAAAATTCATTCAGGCGAGCAGAATTCGCATTTGCTGCAGTCATCACATTTCGCCAGGAGTCTTTATGAACTGTTTAATTCGTATCCGCCAGCGATACGCGGGCTTTGCCCAGAGCGATAAAAAACTGGCGGACTTTTTACTTACCCAGCCCGATCGTGCCCGCCATTTAAGCTCCCAGCAGCTGGCAAGCGAGGCGGGCGTGAGCCAGTCCAGCGTGGTGAAATTCGCGCAAAAAATTGGCTTTAAAGGTTTTCCGGCGCTGAAGCTGGCGCTGAGTGAAGCCCTGGCCAGCAATCCGAATCCGCAGTCCATGCCGGTGCACAACCAGATCCGCGGCGACGATCCGATGCGCCTGGTGGGCGAAAAGCTGATCAAGGAGAAAGTTGCGGCGATGCACGCCACGCTGGACGTGAACAGCGAGGAGAAACTGCTGGAGAGCGTCGCCATGCTGCACGCGGCCCGGCGGGTGATCCTCACCGGGATCGGCGCGTCCGGGCTGGTGGCGCGCAATTTTGGCTGGAAGCTGAATAAGATCGGCCTGATCGCCATTGTCGAACAGGATATGCATGCCCTGCTGGCCACCGTGCAGGCGATGGCGCCTGACGATTTGCTGCTGGCTATCTCCTATTCCGGCGAACGTCGGGAGATTAACCTTGCCGCCGATGAAACCCTGCGCGTGGGCGGGAAAATTCTGGCGATCACCGGCTTTACCCCCAACGCGTTGCAGCAGCGGGCCACCCGCTGTCTTTACACCATTGCCGAAGAGCAGGCCACCCGCAGCGCGGCTATCTCCTCCACCAGCGCGCAGATGCTGCTGACCGACCTGCTGTTCATGGCGCTGGTTCAACAGGATCTGGAGCGGGCTCCGGAACGCATTCGCCACAGTGAGGCGCTGGTAAAAAAACTGGTTTGAACAGGGAATGAGCGTATAATGCCCGCCCTGTTTGTGTTGTTTCTGAGAATTTCCTGATGGCGCTGTTAATCACCAAAAAATGCATCAATTGCGATATGTGCGAACCTGAATGCCCGAACCAGGCGATTTCGATGGGGGACAGCATTTATGAGATTAACAGCGACCGTTGCACCGAATGCATTGGCCATTACGAGACGCCAACCTGCCAGAAGGTGTGCCCTATCCCCAATACCATCCTGAAGGATCCGGCACATTCTGAATCCGAAGAGCAACTGTGGGACAAGTTTGTCCTGATGCACCACGCGGACAAGATTTAACTTTCGATAATCACCGTGGCACAGGCGTAATGGCGTTCATCCGCCAGCGTGACGTGCATATGCGCCACGCCCAGCTTTTCCGCCAGCGTTAACGCCTCGCCCCACAGCCTGAGGCGCGGTTTACCCAATTCATCGTTAAACACTTCGAACTGATTAAACGCCAGGCCGTTGCGGATCCCGGTGCCGAAGGCTTTTGCCGCCGCCTCCTTCACCGCAAAACGTTTGGCCAGAAAACGCACCGGCTGCTGGTGCGTATTCCAGATGGCCCATTCGTTATCGCTGAGCACCCGGCGGGCAAGGCGATCGCCGCTACGGGCAATCACCGCTTCGATACGGTCAATCTCAACGATATCCGTGCCTAAGCCGAGGATAGCCATTACTTGCGCGCTTCCAGCATCAGGCGTTTCATCTCAGCCACCGCCTCTTTCAGGCCGCTCATCACTGCACGACCGATAATCGCATGGCCGATGTTCAGCTCGTGCATCTCCGGAATGGCGGCAATGGCTTTGACGTTATGGTAGGTCAGGCCGTGGCCGGCATTGACCTTAAGGCCGAGGCCCGCTGCATAGGTGGCCGCTCTGGCGATGCGATCCAACTCTTTCGCCCGGGTGGCGTCGTCTTCGGCATCAGCGTAGCAGCCGGTATGGATCTCGATGAACGGCGCGCCCACGTCGGCGGCGGCTTTAATCTGCGCTTCATCGGCATCGATAAACAGCGACACCAGGATCCCGGCATCCGCCAGGCGTTTGCAGGCATCACGCATCTTATCCAGCTGACCAGCCACGTCCAGCCCACCCTCGGTGGTCACTTCCTGACGCTTTTCCGGCACCAGGCAGCAGAAGTGCGGTTTGGTCTCAACGGCAATCGCCAGCATCTCTTCGGTGACCGCCATCTCCAGGTTCATGCGCGTATCCAGCGTCTGGCGCAGGACACGTACGTCACGATCGGTGATATGACGACGATCTTCGCGCAGATGCACGGTAATGCCATCGGCGCCCGCCTGCTCGGCAATGAATGCCGCCTGAACCGGATCGGGATATGCCGTCCCGCGCGCGTTACGCAGGGTGGCGATGTGGTCAATGTTGATGCCTAACAGTAATTCAGCCATGACAATCCTCGGTTTTCTTTTGATTCGTTAACGCTTCGGCACAAACTGCCGGAATAATTCGCGGCTCTTAAGGGGCTTGCCACCAAGATACGGCTTGAGCGCAATGCGGGTAAAGCGTTTTGCCGCCCGCAGGGTGCTGACGTCGGGAAACTCGCGCTCCGCCAGCGCCCGCAGATCCCGTCCGGTGAAGGTGCTGTTGTCGATAACGACGCTGGCGATAAAGCCCTTCTCTTCGCGATAGCGGTAGGTCATGGCGTCTTCGACCGGATCGCCGCTACCCGCACAGTGCAAAAAATCGACGCCGTATCCCAGATGCCCGAGCAACGCCAGCTCAAAGCGACGCAGCACCGGTTCAGGCGAGCCGGTAACGCCTGCCAGCGCCTGCAGACAGTGCAAATAGTCGAAAAAGAGTTCAGAGAAGCGGGTTTCATGTTCAAGAACGCGCGTGATCAGCTCGTTCACATACAGACCGCTGTACAGCGTAATACCAGAGAGGGGGAGCGCCAGAGAGACGGCTTCGGCACTGCGCAGGGTTTTGACTTCCCCACGTCCGCCAAAGCGTACCAGCAGCGGTGTGAAGGGTTGTAGCGCGCCCTTCAGATTAGAACGTTTTGAACGTGCGCCTTTGGCAACAAGGCGCACGCGGCCTGACTCTTCCGTGAAGAGGTCCAGCATCAGGCTGGTTTCGCTCCACGGACGGCTGTGAAGGACAAAGGCTCTTTGCCATCCATCCACGTTTTAGTGACTTAAACGTCGTCGCCGTAACCAAGACTACGCAGCGCGCGCTCGTCATCGGCCCAGCCAGATTTCACTTTCACCCACAGTTCAAGGTGAACCGGAGCTTCAAACATCTCCTGCATGTCCTTACGGGCTTCGATACCAATGGTTTTGATCTTGGCGCCTTTGTTGCCAATCACCATCTTCTTCTGCCCTTCGCGCTCAACGAGGATCAGCCCGTTGATGTCATACCCGCCGCGCTCGTTGGTCTGGAAACGTTCGATTTCCACGGTCACAGAGTATGGCAGTTCAGCGCCGAGGAAACGCATCAGCTTTTCACGGATGATTTCAGACGCCATAAAGCGCTGAGAACGGTCAGTGATGTAATCTTCCGGGAAGTGATGAATCGCTTCCGGCAGATGCTTACGTACGATGCCTGCGATGGTATCCACGTTCAGACCGGTCTCGGCAGAGAGCGGGACGATATCGAGGAAGTTCATCTGGCTACCCAGCCACTGCAGATGCGGCAGCAGATCGGCTTTTTCCTGCACGTTATCAACTTTGTTGACCGCGAGGATCACCGGCACTTTGCCGTCGCGCAGCTTGTTCAGCACCATCTCGTCGTCCGGCGTCCAGCGGGTGCCTTCAACCACGAAAATCACCAGCTCAACGTCTCCGATAGAGCTGCTCGCCGCCTTGTTCATCAGACGGTTAATGGCGCGTTTCTCTTCCATATGCAGACCCGGGGTATCGACATAAATGGCCTGATACGCTCCTTCGGTATGGATCCCGACAATACGGTGACGGGTGGTCTGCGCCTTGCGGGAGGTGATGGAAATCTTCTGTCCCAGCAGATTATTCAGCAGGGTTGATTTGCCTACGTTCGGACGTCCGACGATGGCAACAAAACCGCAGTAACTCTTTTCTTCGCTCATTCCAGCTCCAGCATTTTTAACGCCTGTTCGGCGGCAGCCTGTTCCGCCTTGCGACGGCTTGAACCTGTGCCAACCACCGGTTCACTCAGGCCACTGACCTGGCAATGGATGGTAAATTCCTGATCGTGTGCTTCGCCACGAACCTGCACCACCAGATAGGATGGCAGCGGCAGATGGCGACCCTGCAGATACTCCTGCAAACGGGTTTTTGGATCTTTCTGTTTATCACCCGGGCTGATTTCATCCAGGCGCGACTGATACCAGTTCAGGATCAGCTGCTCAACCTTCTGGATGTCGCTGTCGAGAAAAACACCACCGATTAACGCTTCGACGGTATCCGCGAGAATAGATTCACGACGGAAGCCGCCGCTTTTCAGTTCGCCAGGCCCGAGTCGCAGGCACTCACCCAGTTCAAATTCACGGGCAATTTCGGCGAGCGTATTGCCACGTACCAGCGTTGCGCGCATGCGGCTCATATCACCTTCGTCCACACGCGGGAAACGATGATAAAGCGCATTCGCAATAACAAAACTTAAAATGGAGTCGCCCAGAAATTCGAGTCGCTCGTTGTGTTTGCTGCTGGCACTGCGATGGGTTAATGCCTGTTGCAACAACTCCTGATGCTGAAAAGTGTAGCCCAGCTTCCGTTGAAGCCGATTAATTACGATGGGGTTCATGCGATACCAATAGAATAAATGCGTCAAAAATGCAGCACACGAAACCGTCCTGAGGGAGCCAACGCGGTTTCGTGTGCCGTGGCACTGAATCAGCGCCAACCTTAAACTTCGGGGGAATATTCTATACGCAACGACAGGGGTTGTCGTTAGTCAGAAGAGATTTATCACTGAAATAATTCACGTAGCCTCTAATTAAAGAGACTACGTGCTCATTTATCAGGAATTAATGGATGCCGCCAATACGATTTAACCGTACGCCGGTTGGCCACTCGCCTTCCTGTTTCTCAAAGCTCATCCAGATGGTGGTCGCTTTGCCAACCAGATTCGCTTCCGGCACAAAGCCCCAGTAACGGCTGTCCGCGCTGTTGTCGCGGTTATCACCCATCATGAAGTAATGTCCCGGTGGCACAATCCAGGTCGCCAGCTGCTGTCCCTGCTGCTGATAGTACATCCCCAGCTGATCCTGAGCGATGGAGACGGTCAGGATACGGTGCGTTACATCACCCAGCGTCTCTTTACGCTCGTTCAGACGAATACCGTTCTCTTTGGTCTCGCCTTTTGGCAGCTGGAAGAATCCGCTGGTGGCTTCGCCGCCGTTGCGACGGGCAAACGTCTGCACGAAATCACTTGGCTCAACGCCGGAGTAGGTTACCGCCAGCGCGCTTCCGCACGCCGTACCGGAGCTGCAGCCTGGCTGAACCGTCACCTCTTTCGAGACCGGATTATACGTCACCTTATCGCCCGGCACGCCGACGGTGCGCTTGATGTAATCCAGACGCGGATCGTCCGGATATTTAAACACCACGATATCGCCACGTTTCGGATGACCGGTTTCGATCAGCGTCTTCTGATAGATCGGATCTTTAATGCCGTAGGCAAACTTCTCCACCAGAATAAAATCACCGATCAGCAGCGTTGGCATCATCGAACCGGATGGGATCTGAAAAGGTTCATAGATAAACGAACGCACCACCAGCACAATCGCCAGCACCGGAAAGACGGAAGCGCCGGTTTCCAGCCAGCCCGGCTTCGGGCTGACCTTTTTCAGGGTTTTCGCATCCAACTGGTCGCCCGTGGCCGCCTGTGCGGCAGCCTGACGTTCGTGGCGTTTCGGGGCAAAGATAAACTTATCCAGACACCACAACAGCCCCGTCACCAGGGTGGCAATCACCAGGATCAGGGCAAACATGTTCGCCATGCCAACTCCTTATAGGATTATTTTCCGTCTTTACCCACGTGCAGAATGGCGAGGAACGCTTCCTGCGGCAGCTCGACGTTACCGACCTGCTTCATACGCTTCTTACCTTCTTTCTGCTTCTGGAGCAGCTTTTTCTTACGGCTGACGTCACCGCCATAGCATTTTGCCAGAACGTTTTTACGCAACTGTTTCACCGTCGCACGGGCGATGATGTGGTTGCCAATGGCCGCCTGAATCGCAATGTCGAACTGCTGGCGTGGGATGAGCTCTTTCATCTTCTCGACCAGCTCGCGACCACGGTACGGGGCATTGTCGTTGTGGGTGATCAGCGCCAGCGCATCAACGCGCTCGCTGTTGATCAGCACATCCACACGCACCATGTTAGAGGCCTGGAAGCGTTTGAAGTTGTAATCCAGGGACGCATAACCGCGGGAAGTGGACTTCAGACGGTCGAAGAAGTCGAGCACCACTTCCGCCATCGGGATTTCATAGGTCAGCGCAACCTGGTTACCGTGGTAAACCATGTTGGTCTGCACGCCGCGTTTTTCGATACACAGCGTGATGACGTTACCCAGGAACTCCTGCGGCAGCAGCATGTGACACTCCGCGATCGGCTCGCGCAGCTCATGAATATTATTCAGCGGCGGCAGCTTGGATGGGCTGTCGACGTAGATAACTTCTTTCGAAGTGGTCTCTACTTCGTAGACTACCGTCGGGGCGGTGGTGATCAGGTCCAGATCGTATTCACGCTCCAGACGCTCCTGGATGATCTCCATGTGCAGCAGGCCGAGGAAGCCACAGCGGAAGCCGAAGCCCAGCGCCGTTGAGCTTTCTGGCTCATAGAAGAGGGAGGCATCGTTCAGGCTCAGCTTGCCGAGCGCGTCACGGAAGTTCTCGTAATCGTCAGAGCTGACCGGGAACAGACCCGCGTAAACCTGCGGTTTTACCTTTTTGAAGCCTGGCAGCGCTTTATCTGCCGGGTTACGCGCCTGTGTCAGGGTATCGCCTACTGGTGCGCCGAGAATGTCTTTAATGGCGCAAACCAGCCAGCCTACCTCGCCGCATTTCAGCTCGGTACGGTCAACCTGTTTTGGCGTGAAGATCCCCAGACGGTCAGCGTTATAGACCTGTCCGGTGCTCATCACTTTAATTTTGTCGCCTTTGCGCATGGTGCCGTTTTTGATACGCACCAATGAGACAACGCCGAGATAGTTATCGAACCAGGAGTCGATGATCAGCGCCTGCAGTGGCGCATCAGCGTCACCTTCCGGGGCCGGGATGTCACGCACCAGACGTTCCAACACATCGGGAACGCCGACGCCGGTTTTTGCCGAACAGCGCACAGCGTCCGTGGCATCGATACCGACGATATCTTCAATCTCTTCCGCTACGCGCTCAGGATCGGCGGCTGGCAGGTCGATTTTGTTCAGAACCGGCACCACTTCAAGGTCCATTTCCATCGCGGTATAGCAGTTGGCCAGGGTCTGGGCTTCTACGCCCTGCCCGGCATCAACCACCAGCAGCGCGCCTTCACAGGCCGCCAGCGAACGGGATACTTCATAGGAGAAGTCAACGTGGCCTGGGGTGTCGATAAAGTTGAGTTGGTAGGTTTCACCGTCAGACGCTTTATAGTCGAGCGTAACGCTCTGCGCTTTAATGGTAATACCGCGTTCGCGTTCCAGGTCCATGGAGTCCAGTACCTGGGCTGCCATTTCACGATCAGACAGGCCACCGCAAATCTGGATAATACGGTCAGACAGCGTCGACTTACCGTGGTCAATGTGAGCAATGATCGAAAAGTTACGTATGTTCTTCATATAGTTAAATAATTATGCCTTACGAATTCCTGGAGGCCGCTGTTCATAGCCTGACGTTTTTCAGTGCGAAAACGCAGCATTCTACACTACATCTCCTTCACCGGGAAATGCTCTTCCAGCAAGCTTAGCGCTTAGATCCGGCGTTTTCTTTTATGAGATGTAAATAAACAAAGCCCGGTGACATCACCGGGCTTCAGAAGAGAGCATTTCGACACGAAGTTGATCGGGGGGCAAGCCGACGCTGAGAATAACGGGCTGCCACTCCTCGCGCACGGCAAGCCTGGACGAAAAGCCGCGGGCGAGTAAAAAGCCACCCACGCCCCCCAGGGCTGCACCGCACATCGCGGCAGGATCGGTACCAAACAGCACCTGGAATAGACCGCCCAGGGCGAACAGCCCCACCAGCGGAGAGAGATAGACCAGCATCGCCGAGCCGAGCAGGCTGCCTTCGGCGATCCCTAACTCGACTTTTTGACCTGTCACCAGCGGCTCTGTGCTGGGCACGCTAATGGTATGTGATGTTTGCGGCCCGAGTTTGTTCAGCACCCGACTTCCGCAACCGGCGCGGGAGGCGCAGCTGTTACAGGACGCTTTAACGTCACAGTGAACCAGCGCAACGCCCTCATGCCATGAAACGACAGTTGCCCACTCTTTGATCATTGTCCGGCCCTGAATTTAATGCTGTCGGCGATGCGTTTCGCCGTCTGCGGCGGCAGTTCGCCCACCACGGTGATCTCGGCGTTATCACGCACGCTGGTACTCACGGTGCGGCGTCCGGTACGCAACATCTGATCGGCGCTGACCGGTGTTGCCCGATTGACGTTAACCGAGAAGCTGAACAGACCGTCGGAGTAAAGACGGGATTCAACCGCGGTATCAATCGTCGGCAGCTGACGTCGACTGCTGGACACTTCACTGAAGCCCTGAGGGATCCAGTCTGGTGCCCAGTTAAACTTGATGGGATCGCCTGCCGGCACAGAGAGCAGCGGCGGCAGGTTGGCTTTTGCCAGATTCTGCATGCTGTTGCCGACCTGATCGTCAATGGTGAAGGAGATCACCCGGAACTGTTCCAGCGTCTCGCCATCACGATCCAGCAGATCAACCCGCATGGGTAATTTTGTTTCCGCATCCATCCAGACGATATAGCTGTAACGCGTTCCGTCCCTTGCAACCACACGCAGTACTTCACATAGCCGATCGGCGATGCGGGTACGACCTACGGCGATAAAATCGTAGTAAGGGGCAAGCCGTTTGAAGTCGGTATAGATGAGCGAAGGCAGCGAATCAACGATGTAATCGCCGTTCAGCGTAAAGGGTTCAAGACCCGGCTCAAAATAGCTGATTTCATTGCCACGCTGCACGACTTCGCGGCGCGGACCATCCATCTGCAAAAGCTGGGCAAGCGGCTGTTTATCAAGACGGGCATGGCGATAGCGTAACGACTCTACACCCTGCTTATTGATACTGATAAAAGCCAGCTCATAGTTGAGTGACTGGCTGGCCTGGTTCATCTGCTGTAACAACGCCCCGGACGATACATCAGCCGAGGCGTTGACAGTGAACAACAGGCTACCCGCCATCAGAGACATGGCGCACCAAAGTTGCTTCATTACTGCGATTGCGTTCCTAAAGTTTGGTTTCCAGGCACTTGCACAGCAGCCTGCTGGGTTTGCGCCTGCTCAAACTGAAGTTGCTCGGAATGCAGACGGCGCTGCAATTCGTAGTCCTGCAACATCGCATTAATGCGACGGCGTTGCTCTTGTACCTGCTGCTGCTGACCGGCGCCTGCCGATGCATCAGAAGGAATACCCAGGCTTACCGGGCTGGCTTTGCCCATCATCGGCAGTGTGTTAAACACTGGCGCTTCAGGTTGCTGGCTCACTTCAGATTGATTGTTATACTGCTGGACGCCAACAATAACTGCAAGCGATACGCACGCAGCGACGCCCATTTGCGTCAGTTGACTCGCCCAGGGACGCACTTTGTTCCAGAAAGGCATCTTCTGCCACAGGTGCGGTGCCGGTTGGGCTTCAGGAATCAGCGGAGTGGCCTGAGAAACAGGTTCATTCTCGATGGCAGCCATTACGCGAGCTGAGATATCGAAATGGAGGACGTCGCTGGTATCACCGCGCAAGGTATCGCGGATGAGATGATAACTCTCCCAGGTTTTTTGCATCTCAGGAGAGCGAGAGAGCTCGTTGAGCATCTCGCTGTCCAGCGTCTCACCATCCATTAAAGCGGAAAGTTGTTCTTTCTGCATGCCTAATACCTTTTCCAGTATCCCGCTATCGTCAACGCCTGATTAGCGGTTGAACTTTATTATCAATAGCTTCTCGCGCACGAAAAATTCGTGAGCGAACCGTACCGACCGGGCAATCCATGATAGCGGCTATCTCTTCATAGCTCAGGCCATCTAACTCCCGCAACGTAATTGCCATGCGTAAATCTTCCGGGAGCGACTCGATGGTGCGAAAAACTATTTGTCTCAGTTCTTCTGACAACATTAAGTTCTCAGGGTTCGAAATTTCTTTTAACGCGCCGCCGCTTTCAAAATTTTCTGCGTCGATGGCGTCAACATCGCTTGAAGGCGGACGACGGCCCTGAGCGACGAGGTAGTTCTTGGCAGTATTGACCGCAATACGATACAGCCAAGTGTAAAAAGCACTATCTCCCCGGAAAGATTCCAGCGCGCGATAGGCCTTGATAAAAGATTCTTGCACCACATCAGGAACATCCCCTGAGGGTACATAGCGGGATACCAGACTCGCCACCTTATGCTGGTAGCGCACCACCAGTAAGTTAAAGGCTTTCTGATCTCCCTTCTGGACCCGTTCAACCAGAATCTGGTCCGTTAACTGCTCGCTCATCCGAGGTAATGTCTCCCCAAACCTAAAATCCACGCGTTATCGAAACGCCACTCCAAACACTGCACTGTGAGCAAGCAGTTGCTTTGAGGGTCTTTTTTTCGAAAAGTTCCGTCACGCCTTTGTTTTTGTTAATCGCGTCGCAGACTGTTCATTTTCTATCATTATAAGTCTGATACTGAAACGCACCCAGTTTCTGATAAGAATTGGCATTTTACCGCTTGCAGGGTACCGCAAGACGGGCTTTATTTCACCACATAATCTGAAGCTAACGATCTGCTTCGCAAAATATTTTCGCTCTTTTTGTGTCTGTCCGCGCCAGACGCCCTGTTTAGCCATTGCAACCCAGCTTAAAAAAAACGTGCGATTCATCGCAATCGGGTGCTATGCTGGCCAAACATTGTTTAGTAAATTAAACACACATCATGAACGCAATTTCTGAACTCTCCTGTGACGTACTGATTATCGGCAGCGGTGCCGCTGGCCTTTCACTGGCGCTGCGACTTGCCTCACACCAGAAAGTGATTGTCCTCAGCAAAGGTCCCATCAGCGAAGGCTCCACCTTCTATGCACAGGGCGGGATTGCCGCTGTGTTTGATGAAACGGACAGTATCGACTCGCATGTGGAAGATACTCTGATTGCCGGCGGCGGTATCGTGGATAAACACGCCGCGGAGTTTGTCGCCAGTAACGCCCGTCACTGTGTGCAGTGGCTTATCGATCAGGGTGTGTTGTTTGATACGCATGTGCAGCCCAACGGGGAAGAGAGTTACCACCTGACCCGGGAAGGCGGCCATAGCCATCGCCGTATCCTGCATGCTGCGGATGCTACCGGTAAAGAGGTGGAAACAACGCTGGTGAGCCAGGCGTTGAGTCATCCGAATATCCAGGTACTGGAACGCAGCAATGCGGTGGATTTGATCATTTCCGACAAGATTGGCCTGCCGGGCACGCGCCGCGTCGTGGGTGCCTGGGTCTGGAACCGTAATAAAGAGACGGTAGAAACCTGCCGCGCCAAATCGGTGGTGCTGGCAACGGGCGGTGCCTCTAAGGTGTATCAGTACACCACCAACCCGGATATCTCCTCAGGCGACGGGATTGCGATGGCCTGGCGTGCAGGTTGTCGCGTAGCCAACCTGGAATTTAATCAGTTCCACCCCACCGCGTTATTCCACCCTCAGGCCCGCAATTTCCTGCTTACCGAAGCCCTGCGCGGTGAAGGTGCGCACCTGAAACGCCCCGACGGCACGCGCTTTATGCCGGACTTCGACGAGCGAGGCGAGCTGGCCCCGCGTGATGTCGTGGCCCGCGCCATCGATCATGAAATGAAGCGCCTGGGCGTGGACTGCATGTATCTGGATATCAGCCACAAGCCCGAAGAGTTTGTGCGTCAGCACTTCCCGACCATCTATGAAAAACTGTTGGGGTTGGGCATCGACATCACCAAAGAGCCGATGCCTGTGGTGCCCGCAGCGCACTATACCTGTGGCGGGGTGATGGTGGACGATCATGGCCGGACCGATGTCGACGGTCTGTATGCCATCGGCGAAGTGAGTTATACCGGTCTGCATGGCGCCAACCGTATGGCATCTAACTCCCTGCTGGAGTGCCTGGTCTACGGCTGGTCGGCGGCAGAAGATATCTCAAAGCGTATGCCTTATGCCCGCCAGGCGGAAAACCTGCCTGCCTGGGATGAGAGTCGCGTGGAAAACCCGGATGAACTGGTGGTGATCCAGCATAACTGGCACGAGCTGCGCCTCTTTATGTGGGATTACGTCGGGATTGTGCGCACTACCAAGCGACTGGAGCGTGCCCTGCGCCGCATTACAATGCTACAGCAGGAGATTGACGAGTATTACGCCCACTTCCGCGTATCGAACAACCTGCTGGAGTTACGTAATCTGGTTCAGGTGGCTGAGTTAATAGTGCGCTGCGCAATGATGCGTAAAGAGAGCCGCGGCCTGCATTACACGCTCGACTACCCGGAACAGCTTGAGCATTCCGGGCCGTCGGTGCTCTCGCCGCTGGCTCACATAAACAGATAGAACGGGTGGGTCAGCGCCGTGTAATCTTCGGAATAACGCTGGTCTGGCCCACGGATCACCATCCTGTCGCTGAAGCACTCCCCTTCTTTCGGCGACAGCGCCACCAGCACCCGGTGCGGCAGTCTGCCGTCCGTGTCAGCAATATCGGTGCGCAGGCGCAAATACCACCCCATCTCCAGAGCATTATTAATAAGCGTACTGCCCGCGCTTTCCGGTAATACCACGCAGAAAAAGCCCTCTTCAGTGATCAACGCCGCCGCACAGGCTAACAGTGCGCTGTGATCGAGGGAGCCGGTTGAACGAGCTTGATCGCGCTCGGGCGTTGCGCACCCGACGCCGGGTTCATAATAAGGAGGATTGCTGACAATTAAGTCATAGCGAGCCGTTTGCTCTGGCGCCCAGGTAAGTACATCCGCACAATGGAGAGTGATACGAGCAGCCCAGGGTGATTCAGCCACGTTTTCCGCCGCCTGTTCGGCCGCCTGTGGATCCAGCTCAACCGCATCCAGGGTAACAGACTCCCCGGTACGCTGAGCCAGCATCAGCGCTAATAATCCGCTGCCGCTGCCAATATCGAGGATACGTTTAACGCCCGCTACCGGTGCCCATGCCCCCAGTAAAATGCCATCAGTGCCGACTTTCATCGCACAGCGATCGTGCGCGACAAAGAACTGCTTAAAGGTAAAACCATCGCGGCGCAACTGCGCTTTGAGTTGAGACATGTCAGAGCAACCTTCAAAATGAAACGGGTGTAGCATAGGGGAAAGCGTAACGACGGAAAAGGGATATCCACACAAACAGATGAAGATCGCAGCCATAACGTCTATAATCAGCGCCCCACACAGAGGTAGAACATGACTGTAACGACTTTTTCCGAACTTGAACTCGACGAAAGCCTTCTGGAAGCCCTCCAGAATAAAGGCTTCACACGCCCGACTGCCATCCAGGCGGCAGCCATTCCGCCTGCGTTAGAAGGCCGCGACGTACTCGGTTCAGCGCCGACAGGCACCGGTAAAACAGCGGCGTACCTGCTGCCCGTCTTGCAGCATCTGATTGATTTTCCACGCAAGAAATCCGGCCCACCGCGTATCCTTATTCTGACCCCGACACGTGAGTTAGCCGTTCAGGTTGCGGAGCATGCGCGTGAACTGGCCGCCAATACCCATCTGGATATCGCGACCATCACCGGTGGCGTGGCCTACATGAACCACGCCGAAGTGTTCAGTGAGAACCAGGATATCGTGGTCGCTACCACCGGACGTTTGATGCAGTACATCAAAGAAGAAAACTTTGACTGCCGTGCTGTTGAAACGCTGATTCTGGATGAAGCGGACCGCATGCTGGAGCTAGGCTTCGCGCAGGATATTGAACACATCGCAGGCGAAACCCGCTGGCGCAAACAGACCATGCTGTTTTCTGCGACGCTTGAAGGTGATGCCATTAAGGACTTCGCTGAGCGTCTGCTTGACGATCCGGCTGAGGTCTCTGCCACGCCGTCCACGCGTGAGCGCAAAAAAATTCACCAGTGGTATTATCGTGCCGATAACTACGAGCATAAGCTCGAGTTACTTAAGCACCTGTTAAAACAGGATGATACGACGCGTACCATCGTCTTTGTACGTAAACGCGAGCGTGTGCATGAACTGGCTGAACAACTCCGTGCCGCAGGGATTAACAACTGTTATCTCGAAGGCGAGATGGCACAGATTAAACGTACCGAAGGGATTAAACGCCTGACTGAAGGTCGCGTAAATGTGCTGGTTGCCACCGACGTGGCGGCGCGTGGTATTGATATTCCTGAAGTAAGCCATGTGATTAACTTCGACATGCCGCGCAGCGGAGATGTCTACCTCCACCGTATCGGTCGTACCGGACGTGCAGGCCTGAAAGGCACGGCGATTTCTCTGGTAGAGGCGCATGACTATCTGCTGCTGCAGAAAGTGGGCCGCTACATCGACGAGCCGGTGAAAGCGCGCGTGATTGATGAACTGCGCCCGACGACGCGTCCGCCAAGCGAAAAAATGACGGGTAAGCCGTCGAAGAAAGTACTCGCTAAGCGTGCAGAGAAAAAAGAGAAAGAAAAAGAAAAACCACGCGTGAAGCAACGCCACCGTGATGCTAAGAACGTAGGCAAGCGTCGTAAGCCAAGCGGCAGCGAGCCAGCTTCGCAGAAAGAAGAGTAAAAAAAACGCCGGGGTTAACCCGGCGTTTTGTTATCTGCATACTGACAGCGATTAGAGGCTGGCAGTAAAGGTACGGGCAATTACGTCACGCTGCTGCTCTGCAGTCAGTGAGTTGAAACGAACAGCATAGCCAGAAACGCGGATGGTCAGCTGCGGATATTTTTCCGGATGCTTAACGGCGTCTTCCAGTGTTTCGCGACGCAGTACGTTAACGTTCAGATGCTGACCGCCTTCCACACGCACTTCCGGTTTGATTTCCATTGGGATTTCGCGATATTCGATCTCGCCCAGGGCATTAACCTGAACAACTTCATCTTCCGCAAAGCCTGCTTTTGCACATACGCAGCGCGCTTCGCCTTTTTCGCTGTCCAGCAGCCAGAAAGAGTTCAGCAGGTCGTCGTTTGCAGCTTTAGTAATCTGGATACCAGTAATCATGTGATGCCTCCCTTAAACTACACTATTGGGTGTCGCCCGTTGTTTAGGGCAATTGGTAAAACCATTGTTGCTTGAGTGTATATATATCAGTCAACCCCTCGGCATTCTTTGACTTAAATCAATAAAAACCACACAATAAAAAGGGTGATAGCGGGAGATTATTGTTTTATATCAATTTTCCCCAAAGCCAGAATTCAAAAAACGTCGTAATTTTTTAAATATTTTTCAGTAAGATGACCTTTTTCCCCCGGCAATTTTGCGCCCTCGTCATAAGCAGTTAAGCTAGGGACAGAGAAAATTCGCAGGAGAGCGAGATGACAACACCTTTAACCTGGCACGATGTACTGGCCGATGAGAAAAAGCAGCCTTATTTCGTCAACACCCTGAATACGGTAGCCGCTGAACGTGAGTCCGGTACCACCATCTATCCGCCTCAGAAAGACGTCTTTAATGCCTTTCGTTTTACCGAGCTGGCCGATGTCAAAGTGGTGATCCTGGGCCAGGATCCTTATCACGGACCGGGTCAGGCGCACGGTCTGGCCTTTTCCGTGCGTCCGGGCGTGGCTACCCCTCCTTCCCTGCTGAATATGTATAAAGAACTGGAAGCCTCGGTCCCCGGCTTTACCCGGCCTGCGCATGGCTATCTGGAAAGCTGGGCGCGTCAGGGCGTACTGTTGCTCAACACCGTGTTGACGGTTCGCGCCGGACAGGCGCATTCACATGCCAGTCTCGGCTGGGAGACATTTACGGATAAAGTCATCAGCCTGATTAATCAGCATCGGGAGGGGGTAGTATTTTTACTGTGGGGATCGCACGCGCAGAAGAAAGGGGCGATCATTGATACCCAGCGTCATCATGTCCTGAAAGCACCGCACCCATCACCGCTGTCAGCGCATCGCGGCTTTTTTGGCTGCAATCATTTTGTGCTAGCGAATGAATGGCTGGAGAAACAGGGCGAAACGCCAATTGACTGGATGCCAGAGTTACCGGCTGAAAGTGAGTAGATAAGATATGTAGGCCCGGTAAGCGTAGCGCCACCGGGCATATTGCCGGGTGGCGGCTTCGCCTTACCCGGTCTACAGACAAAGCGGGATTACGCTTTGTTCTGACGCCACCACTCCGCCAGCAGAACGCCGGTCGCAACGGATACGTTGAGGCTTTCTACATTGCCGGTGCCATCAATAGAGACGCTCAGATCGGCGCTGGAAAGTGCCGCATCGGTCAGACCATCACGCTCCTGACCCAGAACCAACACCATTTTACGCGGCAGCGCCGCTTTAAACAGCGGCGTCGTACCTTTGTGGCTGGAGGTGGTCACAATGGCATAGCCTGCTTTACGGAACTGCTCAATCGCTTCCAGTACGCTGTCGCCAGTGATCGGCTGAACGTGCTCCGCACCGCCTTCTGCCGTACGGATTGCCGCACCGGATTCCAGCAGAGCCGCATCCTGCAACAGTACCCCTTTCACGCCGAAATGGGCGCAGCTGCGCATCATCGCGCCGAGGTTGTGCGGGTTGCCTACGTCTTCCAGGGCAAGTACGCAGTCATCTTCATCAGCCTGGCTGACCCACTGCTTAACGGTTGTCCCGTTACGTTTCTTAATCAGGAAGCAGACGCCACCGTGGTGTTCGGTGCCAGACGCTTTAGTGATCTCTGCATCGTCTACAACGTGGTAGGCTTTGCGATTAGCCGCCATCCAGCGCAGCGCTTCTTTGAAACGCGGCGTGACGCTCTGGATAAACCAGGCACGCACGATGCAGTCCGGACGGCTCTGGAACAGGGCCTGACAGGCATTTTCGCCATAAACGCGGGTCTCTTCCGCGCGCTGACGGCGGATCACTTCCGGATCAATAACCGCTTTACCGGCCATGCTGCCGTGATCGACAGGCGCTTTGGACTCATCGCCTGGCGCGCGGGATACGGTACGCCATGGGGACGCATCGCGGTTAAAGTCGTCGCGTTTGAAATCATCACGCTTACGGTCGTCACGTTTACGATCGTCGCGTTTGCGGTCATCACCGCGGCTGTTTCTCTCATCGCGGGCGGGGCGACGGCCACCGTCTGCACGAGATGGCCCTGGACGCCCGCCACCTTTTCCGGTACGCGGATTTTCGGTGCGTTTATCAGAGTCATCATCACTGCGGACATACATCACTTTGACCTTGCCGCTTTTGTTTTTCAGTTCGTCGTTCATGCTTTTCTCCACCAGCGCTGCGCGAAGCGCGCAGATTACCCGATGTACCCGCGCATAGCCATTACTTCGTATAAAAGCCTGTGACTATTGTTCTCATTGAATAAAACGCATTGTCGTTTCAAACAGGGTCGTTGATAATATGTAACATATTGGAAACATAACCGGCATGTTGCCGATTTGTCCCCCCGCTCTACCTGAGGTTAGTTATGAATACCGTATGTGCCAACTGCCAGGCTCTTAACCGCATTCCGGATGATCGAGTTGATGATGGAGCAAAATGCGGACGCTGCGGTCATGAATTGTTCGATGGTGATGTCATTAATGCTACCGGTGCAACTCTGGATAAACTGCTGAAGGACGATCTGCCGGTAGTGGTCGATTTCTGGGCCCCGTGGTGCGGCCCGTGCCGTAACTTCGCGCCAATCTTTGAAGATGTCGCTGAGGAGCGTAGCGGGAAAATGCGTTTCGTAAAAGTGAACACCGAGGCTGAACGTGAGTTAAGCGCCCGCTTCCGCATTCGCAGCATCCCGACCATCATGATTTTCAAGAATGGTGAAGTTGTCGATATGCTGAACGGTGCAGTCCCGAAAGCGCCGTTTGATAGCTGGCTGAACGAATCCCTCTGATATTCCGGGGCACGTAACTTGTGCCCCGCCCTCGCCTCTGCGAGAATGGCGTTTTTTCTGCGCACTCCCCCATGACTGATAACGCCGTACTGCAATTGCGCGCTGAACGCCTGGCGCGTGCGACTCGCCCCTTTCTTGCCCGTGGTAACCGCATTCGTCGCTGTCAGCGTTGCCTGCTGCCGCTTAAGCAATGCCTGTGCGCGACCCTGACCCCCAGCCATGCCGAAAGCCGTTTTTGTCTGGTGATGTTTGATACTGAACCGATGAAGCCCAGCAATACCGGACGGCTGATCGCGGATATTTTACCGGATACTATCGCCTTCCAGTGGTCACGCACTGAACCGCCACAGGCGCTGCTCGATCTCGTCACCAGCCCCGATTATCAACCGATGGTAGTGTTCCCGGCCTCCTATGCCGGTGATACGCGTCAGGTGCTGACGGCTCCGCCTTCCGGAAAGCCGCCGCTGTTTATCATGCTGGATGGTACCTGGACCGAGGCGCGCAAGATGTTCCGCAAGAGCCCTTATCTGGATGCTTTGCCGGTTATCTCCGTCGATCTGTCGCGCGTTTCAAATTACCGACTCCGGGAAGCCCATGCGGACGGCCAGTACTGCACCGCCGAAGTGGCAATTGCCCTGCTGGATCTGGCGGGAGATGTGCAGGCGGCGAACGCGCTGGGCGATCACTTCTCTCTTTTCCGTGAACGCTATCTGGCCGGAAAACCCATTCGTACGGGAAGCATCACAGCAGCGGAGCCGGAAAGCGTTTAAAATCATCAGGTCACTCGCCCTTTCAGGAGACTTGTATGAGCCAGCGCGGGTTAGAAGCCTTACTCCGCCCCAAATCCATCGCCGTGATCGGCGCGTCGATGAAACCCGAACGCGCCGGTTACCTGATGATGCGAAACCTGCTCGCAGGCGGTTTTAACGGCCCGATCCTGCCGGTGACGCCCGCGTATAAAGCCGTGCTGGGCGTCCTGGCCTGGCCCGATGTGGACAGCCTGCCCTTTATCCCCGATCTCGCGGTGCTCTGTACCCATGCCCGACGCAATATAACGCTCCTTGAGGCGCTGGGGAAAAAGGGCTGTAAAACCTGCATCATTCTCTCCTCGCCGCCTGAACAGCAGAAAGAGCTGATGGCCTGCGCGGCGCGATACCAGATGCGACTCCTGGGGCCAAACAGCCTTGGCCTGCTGGCCCCCTGGCAGGGGTTGAACGCCAGTTTCTCTCCCGTTCCGATACGTAAAGGCAAGCTGGCCTTTATCTCCCAGTCGGCGGCCGTCTCCAATACCATCCTCGACTGGGCCCAGCAGCGCGAGATGGGATTCTCCTACTTCATCGCCCTGGGCGATGGGCTGGACATTGATGTCGACGAGCTGCTGGATTTCCTGGCGCGCGATACTAAAACCAGCGCCATCCTGCTTTACCTTGAGCATCTTAGCGATGCGCGACGCTTTGTGTCGGCGGCCCGTAGCGCCTCGCGCAATAAACCGATTCTGGTGATCAAAAGCGGACGCAGCCCGGCCGCCCAGCGTCTGCTGCATTCGCATTCGGGGATGGATCCGGCCTGGGATGCGGCCATCCAGCGTGCCGGCCTGTTGCGCGTTCAGGATACCCACGAACTCTTTTCCGCTGTCGAAACGCTGAGCCATATGCGTCCGCTCCGGGGAGAGCGGCTGATGATCATCAGCAACGGTGCCGCCCCGGCCGCGCTGGCGCTGGACGAGCTCTGGCTGCGCAACGGGAAGCTGGCCGCGCTCAGCGAAGAGACACTCCAGCGCCTGCGTGAGACGCTTCCACCCGGCGTAGAGCCCGGTAATCCCCTTGATTTGCGCGATGATGCCAACAGCGATCGCTATATCAGCGCCCTCAACATCCTGCTGGAAAGCCAGGATTTTGATGCCCTGATGGTCATTCACTCCCCAAGCGCTGCAGCGCCGGGTAGCGAAAGCGCCCGTTCATTGATTGAGGCCGTGAAGAAGCATCCACGTGGGAAATACGTGTCGCTGCTAACCAACTGGTGCGGTGAGTTTTCTTCGCAGGAGGCGCGGCGCCTGTTCAGCGAAGCGGGATTGCCAACATACCGCACCCCGGAAGGCACCATCACCGCCTTTATGCATATGGTGGAGTACCGGCGTAACCAGAAACAGCTGCGGGAAACACCTGCGCTGCCGGGGAATCTGACGGCCAATACCGGACATGCCCGGGCCCTGCTGCAACGCGCCATTGATGACGGTGCGCGTTCGCTGGATACCCATGAGGTGCAGCCGATCCTCAACGCCTTTGGCATGCATACCCTACCGACCTGGATCGCCAGCGACAGCGCGGAAGCGGTGCATATCGCCGAGCAGATTGGTTATCCGGTGGCGCTGAAACTGCGCTCCCCCGATATCCCGCATAAGTCAGAAGTACAGGGCGTGATGCTGTACCTGCGCACCGCGGCGGAAGTTCAGCAGGCGGCAGATGCGATTATCGATCGCGTTAAAATGACCTGGCCTCAGGCACGGATCCACGGCCTGCTGGTGCAAAGCATGGCCAACCGTGCGGGTGCGCAGGAGCTACGGGTGGTGGTAGAACAGGATCCGGTCTTCGGCCCGCTGATCATGCTGGGTGAAGGAGGCGTGGAGTGGCGCCCTGAAGAGCAGGCGGTGGTTGCCTTACCTCCACTGAACATGAACCTCGCCCGTTATCTGGTCATTCAGGCAATCAAGAGCAAGAAGATCCGCGGGCGCAGCGCCTTCCGGCCGCTGGATATCGCCGCCCTGAGCCAGTTCCTGGTGCAGGTATCGAACCTGATTGTCGACAGTCCGGAAATCCAGCGCCTGGATATTCATCCTTTACTGGCCTCCGGCAGCGAGCTGACGGCGCTGGATGTGACGATGGATGTGGCAGCCTTTACCGGCGATCGCGAAAGCCGACTGGCGATCCGCCCTTACCCCCATCAGCTTGAGGAGTGGGTGGAGATGAAAAATGGCGAGCAGTCGCTATTTCGTCCCATTCTGCCGGAAGATGAACCGCAGCTGCAGCGCTTTATTGCCCAGGTAACAAAAGAAGATCTGTACTATCGCTACTTTAGTGAAATCAACGAATTTACCCACGAAGATTTAGCCAATATGACGCAGATCGACTACGATCGGGAAATGGCGTTTGTTGCCGTCCGCCGCACTGATGAAGGCGATGAGATCCTTGGCGTGACGCGCGCTATCTCCGATCCCGATAACGTCGATGCAGAATTTGCGGTGCTGGTTCGCTCCGATCTAAAAGGGTTGGGGTTAGGAAGACGGTTACTGGAAAAGCTGATCGGTTATACGCGAGATCACGGACTTATCCGCCTCAACGGCATTACTATGCCCAACAACCGTGGCATGATCGCCCTGGCGCGAAAATTAGGCTTTACCGTTGATATTCAGCTGGAAGACGGCATTGTCGGGTTGACGCTGGCGCTGATGTCGGCAGGTAAACAAGAGTAAGGTACTGGAAATGTTGACCACTTTAAACGGCACTGATGGTATGATTGCCCGCTTCTGTTGTCTGCATAGTCCACATAATCCTTCAATGAACAGAGAAGAAACGCACTGTGATGTTGTCCAAATTTAAGCGTAATAAACATCAACAACACCTTGCTCAACTACCGAAGCTTTCTCAGTCAGTTGATGATGTAGAGTTCTTTTATGCTCCCGCCGATTTTCGGGAGACGCTACTGGAAAAAATTGCCAGCGCAACGCATCGTATTTGCATTATCGCGCTTTATCTTGAACAGGATGAAGGCGGCAGCGCCATTTTACGCGCGGTATACGAGGCCAAACGTCAGCGCCCTGAACTGGATGTACGCATCCTGGTTGACTGGCATCGCGCCCAGCGCGGCCGTATCGGTGCGGCTGCATCTAACACCAATGCCGACTGGTATTGCCGCATGGCGCAGGAAAACCCTGGCGTAGACGTGGCGGTTTATGGTGTCCCGGTCAACACCCGTGAAGCGCTCGGTGTACTCCATTTCAAAGGCTTTATCATTGATGACAGCGTGCTGTACAGCGGCGCGAGCCTGAATGACGTCTATCTGCATCAGCTGGATAAATACCGTTACGATCGCTATCACCTGGTGCGTAACGCCCGTATGGCGGACGTCATGTTCGGGTGGGTGGATCAGAACCTGGTGCACGGTCGCGGCGTGAATCGTCTTGACGATCCCCATCGTCCAAAAAGTCCGGAGATCAAAAATGACATTCGCCTTTTCCGTCAGGAACTGCGCGATGCCATGTTCCATTTCCAGGGTGATGCAGACAACGAACAGCTTGCGGTGACTCCGCTGGTAGGCCTGGGAAAATCCAGCCTGCTCAATAAGACCATTTTCCATCTTATGCCGTGTACCGAGCATAAGCTGACCATCTGTACGCCATACTTCAACCTGCCGGCTGTGCTGGTGCGTAATATCATTCAGCTCTTACGCGACGGCAAAAAGGTAGAGATTATCGTGGGCGATAAAACCGCGAACGATTTCTTCATTCCGGAAGATCAGCCGTTTAAGATCATCGGTGCCCTGCCTTATCTGTATGAGATCAATCTGCGCCGCTTCCTGAGCCGCCTGCAGTATTATGTGAATACCGATCAGCTGGTGGTACGTCTCTGGAAAGATGAAGACAACAGCTATCACCTGAAAGGGATGTGGGTTGATGATGAGTGGATGCTGCTGACGGGGAATAACCTCAACCCGCGCGCATGGCGACTGGATCTTGAGAATGCCATTCTGATCCACGACCCGCGTCATGAACTGGCCGCTCAACGCGAGCGTGAGCTGGAGCTGATCCGCACCCACACCACGGTGGTGAATCATTATCGCGATCTGCAAAGCATCGCTGATTATCCGGTTAAGGTCAGAAAGCTGATCCGCCGTCTGCGCAGGATCCGAATCGATCGCTTAATCAGCCGCATCTTGTAATCTTCAGCCCTGTCATTGACGGGGCTTTTTTATGGAGGTCGTTGTGCGTTATTTCCTGTTAATGAGCTGCCTGGTACTGTGCGGCTGCAGCCATATGGCTCAGGATAGCTGGTCTGGTCAGGATAAGGCGCAACACTTTTTAGCATCGGCGATGCTATCAGCCGCGGGTAATGAATATGCCCAACGCCAGGGTGTTAGCCACGATCGTAGCGCTGCGTACGGCCTGATGTTTTCGGTAAGTCTGGGAGCATCGAAAGAGCTGTGGGACAGCCGCCCGGCGGGGAGCGGCTGGAGCTGGAAAGATTTTGCCTGGGATATCGCCGGGGCCACTGCTGGCTATAGCCTGTGGCAACTGGCGGAGCACTAAAGACGGATCCCCTTCCCTTTTCGGTGCAGCATTAAAGAGACGACAAACGCCAGCGCGCCCATCAGCGTGACGTACCAGAAGAAGGTCGTTTCACTGCCTACCGACTTCAGTGACAGCGCGACATATTCCGCCGAACCGCCAAACAGCGCATTCGCCACCGCATAAGACAACCCAACTCCCAGGGCACGCACCTGAGCGGGGAACATCTCTGCTTTAAGGATACCGCTGATCGAGGTGTAAAAACTGGCTATGATCAGCGCGACCATTACCAGGGCGAACGCGGCATAAGGGGAAGAAACATGCTGAAGCGCCGTGAGAATAGGTACTGTGCATAACGCCGACAAGCCGCCAAAGATCAGCATTGAATTCCGGCGGCCGATTTTATCCGATAGCGCGCCGATAACAGGCTGAATGAGCATAAAGACAAATAGCGCCCCCGTCATGACCATACTCGCCACGTTAGCGTGCATGCCCGTGGTATTAACCAGATACTTCTGCATATAGGTCGTGAAGGTATAGAAGGTGAGCGAGCCGCCTGCGGTAAAGCCAAGCACCATCAAAAATGCTTTCCGGTTACGCCATAAACCTTTAAACGAACCCGCCTCTTTTAACGCTCTTACCTCTTTTCGTGACGTTTCTTCCAGCTGACGGCGTAACCATAACGCCACAACGGCAAGTACTGCGCCGAGCGCAAAAGGAATACGCCATCCCCATGCCCGGAGATCTTCATCACTTAACACCTGCTGCAGGATCACCACGGCCAGGAGCGCCAACAGTTGACCGCCAATCAGCGTTACATACTGAAAAGAAGCATAAAAACCTTTACGCCCTTCCACTGCGACTTCACTCATATAAGTCGCGCTTGTGCCATATTCTCCCCCGACGGAAAGCCCTTGGAACAATCGCGCCAGTAACAGTAAGGCCGGTGCCCATGTGCCAATAGCGTCATAGCCGGGCAAACAGGCGATAACTAAAGAGCCGAAACACATCATGCAGACGGAGATCAGCATGGACGTTTTACGCCCTTTACGATCGGCGATACGACCAAACAGCCAGCCGCCAATCGGACGCATTAAAAAGCCAGCAGCGAAAACGCCTGCCGTTTGCAGCAGCTGGGTCGTGGTATTGCCAGATGGGAAGAAGATATGGGCAAAGTAGAGTGAGCAAAACGAGTAAACGTAAAAGTCGAACCATTCAACCAGATTGCCTGAAGATGCGCCGACGATTGCCCAGATCCTGCGGCGAGTGTCGCCGTCTGCTGCTTTTTTACTATCCGTATCTGTACTTGCTACGGTTTCTGTCATTTTAAATCCCCTGTCTTACATTGCGGGCCATTGCACCCATTCCAGTAAAACCAGATTTAAAATTTAACGTTAGGTAAAAAAATTGTTTCTATTATGTTTCATTTAATTTTGTGAGACATATCATAAAATGGGGGCTGCCAGGGAAGCCATTTTCATCCCCATTTTTTTTGATGCGCTTGTTTTCTTTGCAAATAATCTTCGTCAGCGCGAATTTTATCCCACCATCCTTTGAAAACTTTTGCCGCTTCGGCTTTAACAGGATCATGATCTAACGGACGAACATTGCGTTCAGCGTCGTACTTTTTCCCGCCTTTATGGTTGGCGTAGCGTCTGGCGCGGGTATAACCCATCTGAATAAATTTTCTGGCCATATCCATGCCAACAAAATCGTCTTGCTGGCGGTATTGCTCAAATAACGCGTAAATCTCCTGCGCAGATTTTGTCGCAACCTCAGCATTCTTGTATCGCCAGTAAGGCAGGATTTCACTTTTGTAAGGTTCAACCAGCAGAACACCTTGCTCTCCCCGCCCCACCTGGTAAAGCTCAGGGTGATCACGAAAGTTGGTGTTGGCGAAATCCTGTTCATAGTTAAAGGGTGGGTTCGGCAAAATAACCTCGCTGATGATGCGTATCTTGTTATTTTAGCCAGAGATTGTGAAATTTGCCCGGTTCGGGAAATGCAAAAAACCCCGCACCTTCCGGTACGGGGTTTCTTTAATTGATGCCTGGCAGTTCCCTACTCTCGCATGGGGAGACCCCACACTACCATCGGCGCTACGGCGTTTCACTTCTGAGTTCGGCATGGGGTCAGGTGGGACCACCGCGCTACAGCCGCCAGGCAAATTCTGTTGTTCACCCCGCCTCAGGCGTGATGAGTAATCTGTAATCAGCTGAAAATCGTCTTCTCAAGTCCGCCGAAACAGCTTCGGCGTTGTAAGGTTAAGCCTCACGGTTCATTAGTATCGGTTAGCTCAACGCATCGCTGCGCTTACACACCCGACCTATCAACGTCGTCGTCTTCAACGTTCCTTCAGGACCCTTAAAGGGTCAGGGAGAACTCATCTCGGGGCAAGTTTCGTGCTTAGATGCTTTCAGCACTTATCTTTTCCGCATTTAGCTACCGGGCAGTGCCATTGGCATGACAACCCGAACACCAGTGATGCGTCCACTCCGGTCCTCTCGTACTAGGAGCAGCCCCCCTCAATTCTCCAGCGCCCACGGCAGATAGGGACCGAACTGTCTCACGACGTTCTAAACCCAGCTCGCGTACCACTTTAAACGGCGAACAGCCGTACCCTTGGGACCTACTTCAGCCCCAGGATGTGATGAGCCGACATCGAGGTGCCAAACACCGCCGTCGATATGAACTCTTGGGCGGTATCAGCCTGTTATCCCCGGAGTACCTTTTATCCGTTGAGCGATGGCCCTTCCATACAGAACCACCGGATCACTATGACCTGCTTTCGCACCTGCTCGAGCCGTCACTCTCGCAGTCAAGCTAGCTTATGCCATTGCACTAACCTCCTGATGTCCGACCAGGATTAGCTAACCTTCGTGCTCCTCCGTTACTCTTTAGGAGGAGACCGCCCCAGTCAAACTACCCACCAGACACTGTCCGCAACCCGGATTACGGGTCCACGTTAGAACACCAGCCATTAAAGGGTGGTATTTCAAGGTTGGCTCCACGCAGACTGGCGTCCACGCTTCAAAGCCTCCCACCTATCCTACACATCAAGGACCAGTGTTCAGTGTCAAGCTATAGTAAAGGTTCACGGGGTCTTTCCGTCTTGCCGCGGGTACACTGCATCTTCACAGCGATTTCAATTTCACTGAGTCTCGGGTGGAGACAGCCTGGCCATCATTACGCCATTCGTGCAGGTCGGAACTTACCCGACAAGGAATTTCGCTACCTTAGGACCGTTATAGTTACGGCCGCCGTTTACCGGGGCTTCGATCAAGAGCTTCGCGTTGCCGCTAACCCCATCAATTAACCTTCCGGCACCGGGCAGGCGTCACACCGTATACGTCCACTTTCGTGTTTGCACAGTGCTGTGTTTTTAATAAACAGTTGCAGCCAGCTGGTATCTTCGACTGATTTCAGCTCCACGAGCAAGTCGCTTCACTTACCATCAGCGTGCCTTCTCCCGAAGTTACGGCACCATTTTGCCTAGTTCCTTCACCCGAGTTCTCTCAAGCGCCTTGGTATTCTCTACCTGACCACCTGTGTCGGTTTGGGGTACGATTTGATGTTACCTGATGCTTAGAGGCTTTTCCTGGAAGCAGGGCATTTGTTGCTTCAGCACCGTAGTGCCTCGTCATCACACCTCAGCGTTAGTAAGGTTCCGGATTTACCTGGAACCTCCGCCTACATGCTTAAACCGGGACAACCGTCGCCCGGCCAACATAGCCTTCTCCGTCCCCCCTTCGCAGTAACACCGAGTACAGGAATATTAACCTGTTTCCCATCGACTACGCCTTTCGGCCTCGCCTTAGGGGTCGACTCACCCTGCCCCGATTAACGTTGGACAGGAACCCTTGGTCTTCCGGCGAGCGGGTTTTTCACCCGCTTTATCGTTACTTATGTCAGCATTCGCACTTCTGATACCTCCAGCAGACCTCACAGTCCACCTTCGACGGCTTACAGAACGCTCCCCTACCCAACAACACATAGTGTCGCTGCCGCAGCTTCGGTGCATGGTTTAGCCCCGTTACATCTTCCGCGCAGGCCGACTCGACCAGTGAGCTATTACGCTTTCTTTAAATGATGGCTGCTTCTAAGCCAACATCCTGGCTGTCTGTGCCTTCCCACATCGTTTCCCACTTAACCATGACTTTGGGACCTTAGCTGGCGGTCTGGGTTGTTTCCCTCTTCACGACGGACGTTAGCACCCGCCGTGTGTCTCCCGTGATAACATTCTCCGGTATTCGCAGTTTGCATCGGGTTGGTAAGCCGGGATGGCCCCCTAGCCGAAACAGTGCTCTACCCCCGGAGATGAATTCACGAGGCGCTACCTAAATAGCTTTCGGGGAGAACCAGCTATCTCCCGGTTTGATTGGCCTTTCACCCCCAGCCACAAGTCATCCGCTAATTTTTCAACATTAGTCGGTTCGGTCCTCCAGTTAGTGTTACCCAACCTTCAACCTGCCCATGGCTAGATCACCGGGTTTCGGGTCTATACCCTGCAACTTAACGCCCAGTTAAGACTCGGTTTCCCTTCGGCTCCCCTATACGGTTAACCTTGCTACAGAATATAAGTCGCTGACCCATTATACAAAAGGTACGCAGTCACACCACAAGGGTGCTCCCACTGCTTGTACGTACACGGTTTCAGGTTCTTTTTCACTCCCCTCGCCGGGGTTCTTTTCGCCTTTCCCTCACGGTACTGGTTCACTATCGGTCAGTCAGGAGTATTTAGCCTTGGAGGATGGTCCCCCCATATTCAGACAGGATACCACGTGTCCCGCCCTACTCTTCGAGTTCACAGCACATGTATCTTCGTGTACGGGAGTATCACCCTGTACCCTGCGACTTTCCAGACGCTTCCACTGACACACATGCTGATTCAGACTCTGGGCTGCTCCCCGTTCGCTCGCCGCTACTGGGGGAATCTCGGTTGATTTCTTTTCCTCAGGGTACTTAGATGTTTCAGTTCCCCTGGTTCGCTTCGTTAAGCTATGTATTCACTTAACGATAGTGCAACGGATTGCACTGGGTTTCCCCATTCGGAAATCGTCGGTTATAACGGTTCATATCACCTTACCGACGCTTATCGCAGATTAGCACGTCCTTCATCGCCTCTGACTGCCTAGGCATCCACCGTGTACGCTTAGTCGCTTAACCTCACAACCCGAAGATGTTTCTTTCGATTCATCATCGTTTTGCGAAAATTTGAGAGACTCGAACACACTTACCATCTGCTCTTATTACGGAGAGCAGACACAGTGTGTCGTTTCAATTTTCAGCTTGATCCAGATTTTTAAAGAGCAAATATCTCAAACATGACTTAACAGTCAGTTTTGAGATACTGATTGGTTGTGCCTTTCACTCACACCCAGCAAGTGGCGTCCCCTAGGGGATTCGAACCCCTGTTGCCGCCGTGAAAGGGCGGAGTCCTAACCGCTAGACGAAGGGGACACGATGTGTCGCGACTTCGCAGCCGTCTTGCTCGTTACTTTTCATCAGACAATCTGTGTGGACACTGCAAAGGCAGGTTCTTTAAGGTAAGGAGGTGATCCAACCGCAGGTTCCCCTACGGTTACCTTGTTACGACTTCACCCCAGTCATGAATCACAAAGTGGTAAGCGCCCTCCCGAAGGTTAAGCTACCTACTTCTTTTGCAACCCACTCCCATGGTGTGACGGGCGGTGTGTACAAGGCCCGGGAACGTATTCACCGTAGCATTCTGATCTACGATTACTAGCGATTCCGACTTCATGGAGTCGAGTTGCAGACTCCAATCCGGACTACGACGCACTTTATGAGGTCCGCTTGCTCTCGCGAGGTCGCTTCTCTTTGTATGCGCCATTGTAGCACGTGTGTAGCCCTACTCGTAAGGGCCATGATGACTTGACGTCATCCCCACCTTCCTCCAGTTTATCACTGGCAGTCTCCTTTGAGTTCCCGGCCTAACCGCTGGCAACAAAGGATAAGGGTTGCGCTCGTTGCGGGACTTAACCCAACATTTCACAACACGAGCTGACGACAGCCATGCAGCACCTGTCTCAGAGTTCCCGAAGGCACCAAAGCATCTCTGCTAAGTTCTCTGGATGTCAAGAGTAGGTAAGGTTCTTCGCGTTGCATCGAATTAAACCACATGCTCCACCGCTTGTGCGGGCCCCCGTCAATTCATTTGAGTTTTAACCTTGCGGCCGTACTCCCCAGGCGGTCGACTTAACGCGTTAGCTCCGGAAGCCACTCCTCAAGGGAACAACCTCCAAGTCGACATCGTTTACGGCGTGGACTACCAGGGTATCTAATCCTGTTTGCTCCCCACGCTTTCGCACCTGAGCGTCAGTCTTTGTCCAGGGGGCCGCCTTCGCCACCGGTATTCCTCCAGATCTCTACGCATTTCACCGCTACACCTGGAATTCTACCCCCCTCTACAAGACTCTAGCCTGCCAGTTTCGAATGCAGTTCCCAGGTTGAGCCCGGGGATTTCACATCCGACTTGACAGACCGCCTGCGTGCGCTTTACGCCCAGTAATTCCGATTAACGCTTGCACCCTCCGTATTACCGCGGCTGCTGGCACGGAGTTAGCCGGTGCTTCTTCTGCGAGTAACGTCAATTGCTGAGGTTATTAACCTCAACACCTTCCTCCTCGCTGAAAGTACTTTACAACCCGAAGGCCTTCTTCATACACGCGGCATGGCTGCATCAGGCTTGCGCCCATTGTGCAATATTCCCCACTGCTGCCTCCCGTAGGAGTCTGGACCGTGTCTCAGTTCCAGTGTGGCTGGTCATCCTCTCAGACCAGCTAGGGATCGTCGCCTAGGTGAGCCATTACCCCACCTACTAGCTAATCCCATCTGGGCACATCTGATGGCAAGAGGCCCGAAGGTCCCCCTCTTTGGTCTTGCGACGTTATGCGGTATTAGCTACCGTTTCCAGTAGTTATCCCCCTCCATCAGGCAGTTTCCCAGACATTACTCACCCGTCCGCCACTCGTCACCCGAGAGCAAGCTCTCTGTGCTACCGTTCGACTTGCATGTGTTAGGCCTGCCGCCAGCGTTCAATCTGAGCCATGATCAAACTCTTCAATTTAAGTTTGATGCTCGTGAATTAAACTTCGTAATGAATTACGTATGTTCACTCAGAGACTTTGGTATTCATTTTTCGTCTTGCGACGTTAAGAATCCATGTCACTTTGAGTGCCCACACAGATTGTCTGATAAATTGTTAAAGAGCAGTGCAACGCGGCTTTCGCTCACCGTTGCGAGGTGGCGTATATTACGCTTTCCTCTTTCAGAGTCAAGCGATAATTTCACGCTTTTCTCTGCTGACCCGGCGGCTTGTTTGCCGTTGTTCCGTGTCAGTGGAGGCGCATTATAGGCAATTCTTCTGGGGTGGCAAGTATAAAGTGAAAATCATTGTCTGACCGCTCACTTTCCAGGCAATTTTGCATCAAGACACCTATTCTTGCCTGGTTTTCAAACAAAAACGAGCCCCTGAGAGCCCGTTTTTGCCGTTTTGTGACTTACTGCACTGCCACAATCTGGTCGTCTTTTTTCACCAGCTGTATCGTTTTGCCCGGGATCAGCTTCCCGGAGAGGATTTGCTGAGCCAGCGGGTTTTCGATCTGTTGCTGAATAGCGCGTTTTAAAGGACGAGCCCCGTATACCGGATCGTACCCATTCGCACTCAGCAGCTGCAGCGCGTCATCCGCAATCTGCATTTCATATCCACGCTCTTCCAGACGTTTGTACAGACGCTGCAGCTGAATATGGGCAATCGACGCAATGTGTTTTTCACCCAGCGGATGGAAGACCACCACCTCGTCGATACGGTTAATAAACTCAGGACGGAAGCTGTGGCTAACCACTCCCAGTACCAGATCCTTCATGTGACCGTAATCGAGTTCGCCGAAACGTTCCTGAATCAGATCGGAACCCAGGTTCGAGGTCATAATGACAACCGTGTTACGGAAGTCGACCGTTCTCCCCTGCCCGTCCGTCAGACGCCCATCATCCAGCACCTGCAGCAGGATGTTAAACACATCCGGATGTGCCTTTTCCACTTCATCCAGCAGGATGACGGAATATGGACGACGGCGAACCGCTTCTGTCAGATATCCGCCCTCTTCATAACCGACATAGCCCGGAGGCGCACCCACGAGACGCGACACGGAATGTTTTTCCATAAACTCGGACATGTCGATACGCACCATCGCGTCATCGCTATCGAACATAAAGTTCGCCAGCGCCTTACACAGTTCCGTCTTACCGACACCGGTTGGCCCGAGGAACAGGAAGGAGCCAATTGGACGATTAGGATCGGACAAACCTGCCCGGCTACGACGAATGGCATTCGATACTGCTTCAACCGCTTCATCCTGACCAATAACGCGATGATGGAGATCCTCTTCCATTCGCAGCAGCTTGTCGCGTTCGCTCTCCATCATTCTGGCAACCGGGATCCCGGTCCAGCGCGCCAGCACGTCGGCAATTTCTACTTCCGTCACTTTATTACGTAACAGACGCATGGTCTTGCCTTCCTGCTGGGTTGCCGCTGCCAGCTGTTTTTCCAGCTCCGGAATTTTACCGTACTGCAGCTCAGACATCTGGGCCAGATCGCCCACGCGGCGCGCCTGTTCGATGGCTATCTTCGCCTGCTCCAGCTCAGCTTTAATAGTCTGAGTACCGGAAAGGGACGCTTTTTCCGCTTTCCACTCTTCCTCTAAGCCGGAATATTGGCGCTCTTTGTCGCTCAGCTCTTCATTAAGCATATCCAGGCGCTTCTTACTCGCCTCATCCGACTCTTTCTTCAGCGCCTGCTGCTCAAGCTTGAGCTGAATGATTCGCCGATCGAGCCTGTCCAGCTCTTCCGGTTTTGAGTCTATCTGCATCCGGATGCTGGAGGCGGCCTCATCGATAAGGTCGATCGCTTTGTCCGGCAGCTGCCGGTCAGCGATATAGCGGTGCGACAAAGTCGCTGCCGCCACAATAGCCGGGTCAGTGATCTGCACGTGGTGGTGCAGCTCATAACGTTCTTTCAGGCCACGCAGAATGGCGATGGTATCTTCCACTGTCGGTTCAGCCACAAACACTTTCTGGAAGCGGCGTTCCAGGGCGGCATCTTTTTCAATGTACTGACGATACTCATCCAGCGTGGTGGCACCCACGCAGTGCAGCTCACCACGAGCCAGCGCCGGTTTCAGCATGTTCCCGGCATCCATGGCGCCGTCCGCTTTACCGGCACCCACCATGGTGTGCAGTTCATCGATAAACAGGATGACGTTGCCCTCCTGTTTCGCCAGATCGTTGAGCACGCCTTTTAAGCGCTCTTCAAACTCACCGCGGTATTTGGCCCCGGCCACCAGCGCGCCCATATCCAGCGCCAGTACACGACGGCCTTTTAAGCCTTCAGGAACTTCACCATTCACGATACGCTGCGCTAACCCTTCGACGATGGCAGTTTTACCGACACCCGGCTCACCGATCAGCACCGGGTTATTTTTGGTCCGGCGCTGCAGAACCTGAATGGTACGGCGGATCTCTTCGTCACGACCAATGACCGGGTCAAGCTTGCCCTGCTCAGCGCGCTCAGTCAGATCGACCGTATATTTCTTTAATGCCTGACGCTGATCCTCGGCACCCTGATCGTTCACGCTTTCACCTCCACGCATCTGTGCTATCGCCTGTGTCACGTTAGCGGTGGTTGCGCCGGCCGTTTTCAGCAGGTCGGTCAATGTGCCACGTGATTCAAGCGCCGCCAGAACAAAGAGCTCTGACGAAATAAAGTTGTCGCCGCGTTTCTGCGCCAGTTTGTCGCAAAGATTCAGTACGCGAACCAGATCCTGGGACGGTTGTACATCCCCGCCCGTGCCTTCTACCTGAGGTAGACGGCTCAATGCCTGATCGATGGCTGTACGTAACTGGCCCGCATTAATGCCGGCAGACGTGAGTAAAGGACGAACCGATCCCCCTTCCTGATTCAATAAGGCGCTCATGAGATGAAGAGGTTCGATAAATTGGTTGTCGTGCCCCAGTGCGAGTGACTGGGCATCAGCGAGAGCAAGCTGGAATTTATTAGTAAGACGATCCAGACGCATAACTCCTCCCATAACAGGTCAAAATTGCTACTGGAGATTAAATGAGGTCATCCCTCAATTATTCAAGGTGAATGACCTGAATTATGCGAAAAGAAAACGGCGCGTACCGGATCGTCTTGATTCTATAGGTTATATCAGCCAAATGAAACTTGCCATACGACCTGTCGTCTTGTCGCGACGATAGGAGAAGAAATCACCCTTTTCGCTGAAAGTGCAGCGATCGCCGCCATAGATCTGGTTGATGCCAAGATGGGTCAGGCGTTGACGGGCAAGCTGATAAATATCCGCCATGTACTTCTCCCCTAGCGGGCGAAAAGCGTTCTCTGCCTGCGCATCGTGCGCCATAAAGGCCTCACGAACTTCCGGGCCTACTTCAAAAGCCTGCGGACCAATCGCCGGGCCGAGCCAGGCGAGGATGTTATCCGCGCTATCCGCAAAGCAGGCTACGGTTTCTTCCAGCACGCCGGCGCAGAGTCCACGCCAGCCGGCATGGGCCGCGGCCACTTCGGTACCCGCACGGTTGCAGAAAAGCACCGGCAGGCAGTCGGCGGTCATGACGGCGCAGACGGTGCCCGGAGTATTGCTGTAAGAGGCATCGGCGCGTTTCGAGGCATAGGGTTCGCCGGTAAGACTGAGAACAGCCGTACCATGAACCTGCTCAAGCCAGACCGGTTTCGAGGGTAACTGGCCAGCAGCAAACAACCGCTTACGATTCTCTTCTACATGGTTGAGATCGTCACCACAGTGTGCGCCCAGGTTTAAGGACTCCCAGGCTCCCTCGCTGACACCCCCGATGCGGGTGGAACTGCAGGCCGCCACGCCTGCTGGCGCCGGCCACTCAGGGACAATCAGTTTGGTCATAACCAGTCCACTGCGTCCTTATGCTCTTCAAAATCGGCGCGCATGGCGTCGATAAGATCCACCATATCCTGTGGAATTGGCGCATGCCACTCCATCTCGATACCGGTGATCGGATGATAGAGACGCAGCATCGTCGCATGCAGAGCCTGGCGGTCAAATTTACGCAACATGGCGATAAACTCCTCTGACGCGCCTTTTGGCGGACGCGGACGGCCACCGTACAGCTGATCGCCCACCAGCGGATGGGTGATGTGCGACATATGCACGCGGATCTGGTGAGTACGACCGGTTTCCAGACGCAGACGCAGACGTGTATGGATACGGAAATGCTCCATGATGCGATAGTGCGTGACCGCCGGTTTACCCATCGGATGAACCGACATATGGGTACGCTTGGTCGGATGGCGACTGATAGGCTGCTCTACAGTACCGCCGGAGGTCATATGACCGATTGCCACCGCTTCGTATTCACGAGTGATTTCACGCAGCTGCAGTGACTCAACCAGACGCGTTTGCGCTGGAATAGTTTTGGCCACGACCATCAGGCCGGTGGTGTCTTTATCCAGACGGTGAACGATCCCCGCACGGGGTACGTCAGCGATCGGCGGATAATAGTGCAGCAGTGCATTCAGCACTGTGCCATCAGGGTTGCCTGCGCCAGGGTGGACAACAAAGTCACGCGGCTTGTTGATCACTAAAATGTCGTCATCTTCGTAGACGATGTTCAGCGGGATATCCTGAGGCTCAAAACGGACTTCTTCTTCGATATCAGCATTGATGGCGACCACTTCCCCACCCAACACTTTCTCTTTTGGCTTGTCCCAGATCTTGCCGTTTACCAGCACGCGCTGGTCAAGAATCCATTCTTTTATGCGTGAACGCGAATAATCAGGGAACATTTCGGCCAAAGCCTGATCTAAGCGTTGTCCGAGTTGTTTTTCGGAGACTGTTGCGGTGAGTTCTACTCGTTGTGCCATAGACTGCTTCTTCGTTTAACGTTGGGTTTTACGGCTTTGCCGTTTAATATAGTGTGCTATTGTAGCTGGTCTTAATCGGGAGCAGGAAAGATTCTCCCGGACAAACATTTGAGGAAAGTCAAAACGTCATGACGCGCATGAAATATCTGGTGGCAGCGGCCACGTTGAGCCTGGCTTTGGTGGGCTGCTCCGGTTCGGGTGAACAGGTCCCTGACAATCCGCCGAATGAAATCTATGCGACTGCTCAGCAAAAGCTGCAGGACGGTAACTGGAAACAGGCGATAACGCAACTGGAAGCGCTGGATAATCGTTATCCATTTGGCCCGTATTCCCAGCAGGTACAGTTGGATCTGATCTACGCTTACTATAAAAATGCCGATCTGCCACTGGCCCAGGCGACGATTGATCGCTTTATGCGTCTGAATCCGACCCATCCAAATATTGATTACGTCATGTATATGCGCGGCCTGACTAACATGGCGCTGGATGACAGTGCGCTGCAAGGCTTCTTTGGGGTTGATCGTTCAGACCGTGACCCTCAGCACGCCCGCGATGCGTTCAATGACTTCTCCAAACTGGTACGTGGCTATCCGAACAGCCAGTACGTGACGGATGCCAGCAAACGTCTGGTGTTCCTGAAAGATCGTCTGGCGAAATATGAATACTCTGTTGCGGAATACTATACCCGCCGCGGAGCATATGTTGCCGTCGTGAACCGTGTTGAAGGCATGCTGCGTGATTATCCGGATACTCAGGCAACACGCGATGGCCTGAAGCTGATGGAAAATGCCTATCGCGAGCTGCAGATGACATCTCAGGCTGACAAAGTGGCGAAGATTATCGCTGCCAACAGCAGTAGCTCCTGATTCTTTTGGTAGATAAATGCAAAACGGCAGCCTCAGGGCTGCCGTTTTGTTATCCGTTTTCGGATTAAGCTGAACCGGTTTAGCTCGCACCAATCCTATCAACTATGGCCGCAATTTCTTATTACGACAAGGCAAAAGTTGCTTCTTCCTGTCCTGCCTCACAAAAAGAATCCGTTGACAAAAAGTGACATTAAAATGTGATTTAGATCACACAAATTGACATTAAGAACGGTATGCTGGAATCACCAAGACGGGAAAGACAAGAGGTAAAATTTATGACAATGAACATTACCAGTAAACAAATGGAAATTACTCCGGCTATCCGCCAGCACGTCGCAGACCGTCTCGCCAAACTGGATAAATGGCAAACACACTTGATTAACCCGCATATCATTCTCTCTAAGGAGCCACAGGGTTTCATCGCTGACGCAACTATCAATACTCCAAACGGCCATCTGGTCGCCAGCGCGAAACATGAGGATATGTACACCGCAATCAACGATTTGATTAACAAGCTGGAACGGCAGCTCAATAAAGTGCAACACAAAGGTGAAGCCCGTCGCGCCGCAACATCGGTGAAAGACGCCAGCTTCGCAGAAGAAGTTGAAGATGAATAATCCTTTACATTGAGTCTATCGCCAACGCGCCTTCGGGCGCGTTTTTTGTTTTTTATTGACAGGGTGAAAACAGTACGGGTACTTTAAGACTGTCTTTTGAAGGAATCATCCATGACCATTAAACCGTTTTTCTTCGCATTCTTTTTTACCTTCCCCTGATTGGGAGGCGTTTCGTCGTGTGATAAAGAATGCGAAGACGAACAACAAGGCCTCCCACACCGGGGGGCCTTTTTTATTGATAACGATAATATGATTAAGGCAACGCTATGACACCGGAAAACCCGTTACTGGATCTGCGAGACAAGATCAGCGCTCTGGATGAAAAATTGCTGTCGCTGCTGGCCGAACGCCGTGCGCTGGCCGTCGAGGTAGGAAAAGCAAAGCTGGCGTCGCATCGTCCGGTACGCGACATCGATCGTGAGCGCGACCTGCTGGAACGCCTGATCAATCTCGGCAAGACCCACCATCTGGATGCACACTACATTACCCGCCTGTTCCAGCTGATTATTGAAGACTCCGTCCTGACGCAGCAGGCGTTGCTGCAACAGCATCTCAACAAGACCAACCCGCATTCGGCGCGTATTGCCTTCCTGGGGCCGAAAGGGTCCTATTCCCACCTCGCCGCGCGTCAGTATGCGGCCCGTCACTTCGAAGAGTTTATTGAGAGCGGCTGTGCGAAGTTCGCGGATATCTTCAACCAGGTAGAAACCGGGCAGGCAGATTACGCTGTCGTGCCGATCGAGAATACCAGTTCCGGCGCAATCAACGACGTATACGATTTGCTCCAGCACACCACCCTGTCGCTGGTTGGCGAGATGACTATCCCTATCGACCATTGCGTGCTGGTATCCGGCACCACCGACCTCGACAAAATCGAGACGGTATACAGCCACCCGCAACCCTTCCAGCAGTGCAGTCAGTTCCTGAACCGTTATCCGGGCTGGAAAATTGAATATACCGAGAGCACCTCGGCGGCGATGGAAAAAGTGGCGCAGGCCAATTCCCCTACAGTGGCCGCGCTGGGCAGCGAAGCGGGCGGCGCGCTGTATGGGTTGCAGGTGCTGGAGCGTAACCTCGCTAACCAGACGCAAAACATCACCCGCTTCATCGTGCTGGCGCGTAAGGCGATTAATGTTTCCGATCAGGTTCCGGCTAAGACTACCCTGCTGATGGCGACCGGTCAGCAGGCCGGTGCGCTGGTAGAAGCCCTGCTGGTACTGCGAAATCACAATCTGATTATGACCAAACTGGAATCACGCCCGATTAATGGCAACCCGTGGGAAGAGATGTTTTATCTCGACATCCAGGCCAACCTGGAATCTGCATCCCTGCAGAAAGCCCTGCGCGAACTGGGTGAGATCACCCGTTCAATGAAGGTGCTGGGCTGCTATCCGAGCGAAAACGTGGTCCCGGTTGATCCTGCTTAACGCGCTATAAACGGCCCTTTTTTCACCCCTGCCACGCTGACGGGCAGGGTGAAAATGGCGCCCGAAAGGGGATAGGCCGCAATCTCTTCAGGCTCCATATTCTCCCGGGTGGTGGTGATAAACAGCGTTTGCATATCATCGCCACCGAAACAGACCATCGTCGGACAGCGCACCGGCAACCGGTACTCTTCCAGCTGTTCACCCTGGGGTGAAAAACGTGCGATCCGCCAGCCGTCGAACAGCGCGCTCCAGTAACATCCTTCGACATCCACGGCCGCACCATCCGGGATCCCCTCCCCTGGCTGGAACCGACGAAAGACCTCCCGTTTACCCGGCTCGCCCTGCTCATCCAGCGGGGTGCGATAGATCACTGCGTTAGGGGTGTCGGAGGTATACATCCATTGCCTGTCGTCGCTGAATGCCAGACCGTTATGACCGTGGATATCACACTGAATGACCTCCGGCGTCAGGTCGTTATCGATCCGCATTAGCAGGGCGCCGTTGTAGTCCCCCGGCGCCCAGAAGGTGCCCGCATAGAAGCGGCCAAAATGATCGGTTCCCCCGTCATTAAAACGCGCCAGCTGTGGGTTGGACGGATTATCACAGACCTTGCGTTGCAGCAGGCCGTGTTTATCCGCCAGCCAGATGCCCGTCCGCATGGCGACAATAAAGCCCCCACCCTCGCGTAGCGCGAAGCAGCCCACCTCTTCATGGAAGGATAAAACCTTGTGTTCACCTGTGGCGAGGTGGTAGCGATGGATCTCGCCCTCCAGAATATCTGCCCAGTAGAGGGCGCTTTCCGCTTCGCTCCAGGTCGGACACTCCGGTAAGTGCCCCGTATATTCAAACAGAACGCGTGGTTCAGCCATGACAAATCCCCAAAATGAAAAAAGCCAGCAGTGCTGGCTTTCAGTATATACATCATCAGATTACTGGCGACTGTCATTCGCCTGCCGTAGCAGAATGCGACTCTCGCTCTGGAAGCGTTGGGCATAATCGCCAAACCAGTGTTCAACCTTACGGAAGCTGTCGATAAACGCCTGCTTATCGCCGTGTTCCAGGAGGGTGATCGCCTCCCCAAAACGCTGGTAGTAACGCTTGATCAGCGCCAGGTTATTGCCCGAAGACATAATGATATCTGCATAAAGCTGCGGATCCTGGGCAAACAGCCGTCCGACCATCGCCAGTTCGAGACGATAGATCGGTGACGACAGCGACAGCAGTTGCTCAAGCTGAACATTCTCTTCCGCCAGGTGCAGGCCATACGCGAAGGTTGCGAAGTGGCGCAGCGCCTGGATAAAGGCCATATTCTGATCGTGCTCGACGGCGCTGATCCGGTGCAACCGCGCGCCCCACACCTGAATCTGCTCCAGGAACCACTGGTAGGCTTCAGGCTGACGGCCATCGCAGTAGACGACTACCTGCTTCGCCAGGCTGCCGCTGTCCGGGCCGAACATCGGGTGGAGCCCGAGCACCGGACCGTTATGCGCGGCCAGCATCGCCTGCAGCGGACCATTTTTTACCGAGGCCAGATCGACCAGAATACAGTCTTCCGGCAGCGGTGGCAGTTTAGCAATAATCTCTTCGGTGACATGAATCGGGACGCTGACAATGACCATGCCCGCGTCGGCAACCATCGTCTGCGCCTGGGCCCAGTCCTCTTTTTCGAGAATGCGCACCTGGTAACCAGAGAGCGTCAGCATCTTCTCAAACAGACGTCCCATCTGCCCGCCGCCACCAACAATCACCACCGGACGCAGGGTCGGACAGAGCGTTTTAAAACCTTTGTCGTTTTCGCTGGAGTAAGACTCACGCATCACGCGGCGCAGCACATCTTCAATCAGATCCGGCGAGACGCCCAGCGCCTGGGCCTCTTTGCGCCGGGATGCCAGCATAGAGGCTTCGCGCTCCGGCACGTAAATCGGCAAACCGTATTTACTTTTCACTTCGCCGACTTCAGCAACCAGAGCCATACGGCGCGCCAGCAAATCCAGCAGCGCCTTATCCACCTCGTCAATTTGATCGCGCAAGGCGGTCAATTCAGCAACCATAACAAACCTCTTAAGCCAGACGCGTCGCCAGCTGGCCGTTCAAATCTTTGTGGATCTCACGCAGCAGCGCATCGGTGGTTTCCCAGCTGATACAGGCATCGGTTACGGAAACCCCGTGCTTCATGGCGCTGCGCGGCTGTTCGGATGACTGATTGCCTTCATGGATGTTGCTCTCAATCATCAGGCCAATAATCGAACGGTTGCCATCTTTGATCTGCGCGACGACGGATTCCGCCACCGCAGGCTGACGACGGTAATCTTTATTCGAATTACCATGACTGCAATCTACCATCAGTGCCGGGCGCAGTCCCGCCTGTTCCATCTCTTTTTCACACTGGGCAACATCTGCCGGACTGTAGTTTGGCGCTTTGCCACCGCGCAGGATGACGTGGCCATCCGGGTTGCCCTGAGTCTGCAGCAGACAAACCTGGCCGGCCTGGTTGATGCCGACAAATCGGTGCGGCATGGCCGCAGCACGCATGGCGTTGATGGCTGTCGCCAGGCTACCGTCGGTACCGTTTTTAAAGCCAACCGGCATTGAGAGACCGGAGGCCATTTCACGGTGAGTTTGTGATTCTGTGGTACGTGCGCCGATGGCGGACCAGCTGAACAGATCGCCCAGGTATTGCGGGCTGTTCGGATCCAGCGCTTCCGTTGCCAGCGGCAGGCCCATGTTAACCAGCTCCACCAGAAGATTACGCGCAATCTTCAGGCCAGCTTCCACATCAAACGAGCCATCCATGTGCGGATCGTTAATTAACCCTTTCCAGCCGACGGTGGTGCGGGGTTTTTCAAAATAGACGCGCATGACCAGGTAGAGGCTATCGCTGACCTCCTCGGCCAGAGCTTTAAAACGATGCGCATATTCGATGGCGGTTTCTGGATCATGAATGGAGCACGGACCACATACCACCAGCAGACGCGGATCGCGCCCGGCAATAATGTCGGAGATGGTCTGGCGGGAGTGCGCAATTTGCGCCTCTTGCTCAACGCTCAGCGGGAATTCCGCTTTCAGTTGATCCGGAGTGATCAGAATATGTTCATCACTAATATGTACGTTGTTCAGCGCGTCTTTTTGCATGATTGCGATCCTGGAAGCTCGTTTGCGATAGTTGTTTCCTCGATGAGGAAGCCCAACGATACCACACCGAGTAAAGATTGCAATCCACAATTCGTAAACATTACGTTACATAGCTATTAAAAGAGTCATAAAAACGGTAAATCCGTAAACTTATCATTACATTTAGTGGATTTTCTGTTTAACTTAAGCTCGCCCTTTTGCTTATAAAAAAATTACTACATTTCACAAGAGAAACCGGTTCGCAATATTGATTGTTTTTAATGAAAGAAATACTGGCGACATTACATTTTTGTCGTTAATAGTGCCTAATACCAATAAGATAACTTTCGATATATATTAATCTGGAGGCACGGAGAACTTACGGAATATTCTTATGCCATTTACGTAAATTAGATCCCGTCGCATAAATTTACTTATGCTAACAATTTACTTGGGCTTTTTTCTGGCCCACGTTTTTTTTGATCTATGCTTAATTAAGATTGGTAAACAATTTCATAAGCCTACCTTGGTTAATCCTGATTTAAGGCTTTTATTTAAATAGTAATATCCCGGGTAAAACATGACGGATAAATACGATGACGGAAAAAAGCGGCACACCGTTACCCTCGCAGAAGAGCGCCTTGAGCTGGGTACGAAGAAAGTTGTAGATCGCCGCGTACGTATCACCCGCGCCACGCGGGTCGACGAGAAAAATATTACCGCCGAATTGACGCAGGAAAATGCGGACATCAAGCGCTTCGCCAAAAACGAAGTGTTGGAAGCGCAAAATATTCCTCAGATCCGGCAGGAAGGTGATGTAACGATCATCCCCATTATTGAAGAGCGTGTTGAAATAATTAAACATTACGTTCTTACTGAAGAAATCCACATTATTAAGAAACGCAGTACCGAGAGACATCAGGAAATTATCACATTGCGTTCTCAGGAAATTATTATTTCAACGGAAGATAAATGACATCCTTTACGACTTAACATGAGGAATATGAAATATGGCACATGAAAAAATCGTTACGGCGTTCACCCAACCGCAGCAGGCGGAAGTTGCTAAACAGAAACTTATTGCCGAAGGTGTACCAGAGGATGACATCGATATTATTGCGGGCGAAAGATTACATGTTGAAGACAAAGAGATTCGCCACCCAAGCTTCTGGCAGCGTCTGTTCGGCGATGATGTCGATGATAACTATGCAGCAGAATACAGCAAAGCCATCCGGGCAGGCGGCGTACTGCTGACGGCTCGGGTTGATGAGGATGACGCAGGCAGAATTGAAAACCTGCTGGATACCTATTCAAATGATTATGCTGTAAACAGCGGCCCAGGTAACGATCTCTATGGTAAAAATTACCTCGGTGAAACGAATGATGTGGGTAACCGCACTCAAGGACAGCCTGGGGTGAACACGGCCGCTCCTCTTTTAGATGAAGATATCGTGACCAATAAACCGCTACCTGCTGATGCTGACTATGTCAGCGGAGGCACTGTTTCATCGGGTGTCGCAGGACGTGTCTCAGATACAACCTCAAGAGATTACGACGCGCCAACAGATTTTCCGGAGCGTGTTTCAGATGATATTCAGGCGAATCCGTCTTACAGAGAAGACGATAGCCGTGAAACGCTGAAGCTGGCCGAAGAGCAGATCGACGTTAGTAAACGCCGGGTGAGCGATGGTAAAGTTCGTCTGCGCCGCTATACGGTTGAAGATGAGGTCTCGAGAGATATCTCTCTTACCGCCCAGCATGCCAGCGTTTTCCGTTCTGCCATTAACGAACCGGGTTATCTTAACGATGTGGACTGGTCCGAGAAGACGCTTGAAGTTGAAGAGTCTCATGAGGAGCCAGTGGTAGATAAAACGACTTATGTCCGCGAAGAAGTCGGCCTGCGTACAGAAACCACAGAGCGTGCTGAAACGGTGAAAGACACGGTTCGTCGACAGGAAGTTGAAGTCGATAAAAACGACCTTGACAGCGATCTCAATAAAACGAAGTACCCACCAAAAGAGTAATACCTTGCAGGCGTGTTAACTGGGGTTCGTCACCCGATGGACGACCTTGCAAATAAGCGTTAAAAAAGGGGGTTAGCATGATGCTACCCCCCTTTTTTATCTACAGGTTTTCTGATGCTGTGAAAGCACTGTACTCGTTCACACGCGCTTTAATACAAGCACGTCAGCAATAACCAACAGCAGCAGGCTACAACCCATCACCGGCATTGCCAGGCCCAGCAGAACGCTTACGACAACGCACACAGCGCGGCCCCCTACTGGTAGCGCCAGCCAGCTCTGACACAGCGTCTGGGCCGGTTCCGTCGCCGCCTGCCGGGGGCGACGCATCCACCACATCCGGTAGCCCCAAACAATCATGACGCATAGTGCGAGTCCAAAGGCGATCAGCACCAGCTGATTAGGCAGGCCAAACAGCACACCCATGTGGAAATCCACACCCCAGCGGGTCAGTTTGGCCATCAGCGGGTAATCCGCAAAGCGGGTGCGATCCACAACGGTCAGGGTCGCGGGGTCCACTGCCACGGCATCAACCTGCGTCGGCCAGCCGCGATCGATCTCCGTCACCGTCCACGCCTGAGAAGCACGCTTCGCCGGGCGGATCTCCAGCTTCGTGGCATCAATGCCCGCGGCATTTGCCGCCTGCAGCACGCCGTCATAGAGGGCCAGGTCCGGCTTCATCTCCGGCATGGGCATGGTCATGTGATGACCCTGGTGCTCAGCATGCGGATCGGCTTTTTCAGCCGGGCCATGTAGCTGCGTGTTCACCTGCGGTGTGAGCCAGTTCATCTCTGCCCGCAGTTTATCCACATTCCCCCCCGCCCACTGGGACCAGGTCAGGCCGGTGGCCGAGAAGAGCAGCATGCCCAGCAACAGGCTCCAGCCGAGGGAGACATGCAGACGACGGCGATTCTGAAATCGGTTATTGATGCGCCTTTTTGGCCGGGTATAGAACCACAGGGCAATCCCCCCCAGCGCGGCGATCCACATCCACGATGCTGCCAGCTCGCTGTAAAGACGTCCCACCTCTCCCAGCAGCAAAGATCGATGCAGATAATCAATTTTCTGGCGTAACGGCAGAATGCCGCTGGTGCCGTAGACGGTCATATCTCCGCGCACCTCCAGGCTCACCGGATCGATAAAGATGGCCCGGTTTTCCGAGGCATTCAGCGCCGGGTCAATATACATCACCCGGGTGGTTTCCCCTGTTGTCAGGCCCGGACGTATCGCCTGTAGCCGCAGCTCGCCCCCGGTCACCTTTTCCGCGACGGCGATTTGCTCGGCAAGGGGACGTGCGGTGCCCCCGGTCTCGCTGAACAGCGCGTGATGATAAAGCGCATTTTCCAGCTGCGGCGTTGCGACATACAGCGTTCCGGAGAGCGCGGCGATAAAGATAAACGGTCCGACAAACAGACCAATATAGAAGTGAAGACGACGCAGCAGGTTGCCCCATGCTGCGCGCGGAGTGCAGGTAGTCATGCTTTCCCTTTTTAAGGCAAAAAGTTATCGATACACCGGGGTGTACGTTTTTTTACGCGGATTAAGCAGACAGGTGCGGTGGCGCGCGGGTATCGGGACAGAGCCAGGGGAAGAAATGCCAGTGGTATACGGTAGGTCGCGGTGGTGTGAGACGTTGTCGGAGTAAGACCGCGCTTAACAGCAGCACCAGGGCCAGGATAACGCCCGGCACATGGGCCAGCAGCACGCAGTACCCGCAGGCTTCGGCATGGTCGACAGGGATACTGTCAGACGGCGCATGGTGCTCCGTCATCATGCTCATGTCGTGGTGCATGCCGGGCATCGCGCTCATGGGATCTTTTTGCAACGAGACAGAGACCAGCGGCGCAAAGACGATCATCAGGATCGCAAATAACGCGAGACCTGCCGCGATACGTTGCCACTGTGCCTGATGCTGTTTTGTCGTCACTTCCCCTCCGTCAAAGCCCGGGCATTGTAAACGATTTATGACGGCAAGGTTAACGTGCAGAGCACACAGAGATAAAAAAAGGGCCAGCCTTTCGGCCAGCCCTTTTTACAGGATGTCGCTTAAGCGAATCTTAGTTCAGACGCTCTTTAATACGAGCAGACTTACCAGTACGCTCACGCAGGTAGTACAGTTTAGCTTTACGTACAGCACCACGACGTTTAACAGCAATGCTGTCAACTACCGGAGAGTGAGTCTGGAAGACACGCTCAACGCCTTCGCCGTTGGAAATTTTACGAACAGTGAATGCAGAGTGCAGACCGCGGTTACGAATAGCGATAACCACGCCCTCGAATGCCTGCAGACGTTTTTTGGAACCTTCAACAACCCATACTTTCACTTCCACGGTATCACCCGGACGGAAGGAAGGTACGTCCTGCTTCATCTGCTCTTGTTCAATTTGCTTAATAATGTTGCTCATAATTTAATCTCTTATCCTGGGTAAACTGATATTCGGGGGCCTCAGGCCATCCCATCATGTTTCTGCTGCTGGTGCGCGTGTTCTTTTTTGAACTCGGCCAGCAACTTTGCTTGCTCTTCAGTCAGAGCCAGGTTTTCCAGAAGTTCAGGTCTTCTAAGCCAGGTACGGCCCAGCGACTGCTTCAGGCGCCAGCGACGAATCTCGGCATGGTTTCCCGACAGTAATACCGGCGGTACCTCCATCCCTTCTAACACTTCAGGACGGGTATAGTGTGGACAGTCCAGCAATCCATCAGCAAAAGAGTCTTCTGTTGCTGATGCTTCATGGCCCAGTACTCCCGGAATGAACCGGGAAACGGAGTCAATCAGCGTCATTGCCGGTAACTCACCACCGCTGAGAACGTAATCGCCGATAGACCATTCTTCGTCAATCTCGGTCTGAATTACGCGCTCATCTATCCCTTCGTAGCGACCGCACACCAGAATCAGTTTCTGATTCGTTGCCAGTTCGCTGACGCCCGCTTGATCAAGCTTGCGTCCCTGAGGTGACAGATAAATCACCTTTGCGCCTTCACCTGCCGCGGCTTTTGCTGCTGCGATGGCATCCCGTAAGGGTTGAACCATCATGAGCATCCCCGGTCCGCCGCCGTAAGGACGTTCGTCCACGGTACGGTGCCGGTCATGGGTGAAGTCACGTGGACTCCAGCTTTCGATGCTCAGCAGGCCATTTTTTACTGCCCGGCCAGTTACCCCGTAATCAGTAATCGCGCGGAACATTTCAGGAAACAGGCTAATTATGCCAATCCACATAGCGCCGTCTTTTACCGTTTTCAGGAGAATTTAAAAACCAGGATCCCAATCTACTTCAATGGTTTGAGTAGCGAGATCGACTTTCTTGATAACCTGCCCATCGAGGAACGGAACCAGCCGCTCCTTGATACCGAACGCATCTTTCAGGTTTGCCTTAATGACGAGAACGTCATTGGATCCGGTTTCCATCATATCGATGACTTTCCCCAGACCGTAACCTTCAGTGGTCACTACCTGGCAACCGATAAGGTCTTTCCAGTAGTAGCCATCTTCCAGCTGAGGCAGCTGCGACGAATCCACGACAATTTCACAATTAGTCAGTGCATTCGCGGCATCGCGATCGTCAACGCCTTTCAGCTTGATGACGATGTCCTGATTGTGGTGACGCCAGCTTTCCAGCTCGACCTCTTGCCACTGACCCGCCTTCTGGATAAACCAGGGCTGATAGTCAAAAATGCTTTCAGCGTCTTCGGTGGAGGAAAACACTCTGAGCCAGCCACGGATACCGTAGCAAGAACCCATTTTGCCCAATACAATCGGTTCAACAGGTGCTTTTTTGCTCATCATGACCACCGTGACAGATTAAGCTGCTTTGTTTGCTGCTTTGATCAGCGTAGCAACGCGATCGGATACAGTAGCGCCCAGGCCAACCCAGTGAGCGATACGATCCAGATCCAGACGGGTTTCTTCTTCTGCGCCAGAGGCCAGTGGGTTGAAGAAACCAACGCGCTCGATGAAGCGACCGTTGCGTGCATTACGGCTGTCAGTAACAACAACCTGGTAGAACGGACGCTTTTTCGCGCCGTGACGTGCTAAACGAATAGTTACCATAACATCCTCTTGTGTGAATAAAACACCGGGCTCCATCGGAGGGAAGGAGCCCGGTGTCATATTAAAAGCCCGAAAATTTTACTGATTTCTGGGGAAAATGCAATCAACAGTTGCGGATCCGCCGTAAAAGGCCGATTAACGCCCAGGGAATCCTGGCGGCATCATCCCTTTCATCCCACGCATCATTTTGGCCATACCGCCCTTCTTCATCTTCTTCATCATGCGCTGCATGTCGTCGAACTGCTTCAGAAGGCGGTTAACGTCCTGGACCTGCATCCCGCAGCCCGCCGCGATACGGCGTTTACGGGAGCCTTTAATGATTTCCGGCTTGGCACGCTCTTTCAGCGTCATGGAGTTAATAATCGCCTCCATCCGCACCAGAACTTTATCGTCCATCTGCGATTTTACGTTGTCCGGGATCTGGCCCATGCCCGGCAGCTTGCCCATCAGGTTCGCCATACCGCCCATGTTTTTCATCTGGCGCAGCTGTTCCAGGAAGTCGGTCAGATCGAAGCCGTCGCCTTTTTTCAGCTTGGTCGCCAGCTTCTCGGCCTGCGCGCGGTCAACTTTGCTCTCGATATCTTCGATCAGCGACAGCACGTCGCCCATGCCGAGGATACGGGAAGCGATACGGTCCGGGTGGAACGGCTCCAGTGCTTCGGTCTTCTCGCCGACGCCGAGGAATTTAATCGGCTTACCGGTAATATGACGAATAGAGAGCGCCGCACCGCCGCGGGCGTCGCCGTCCACTTTGGTCAGAACCACACCGGTTAACGGCAGTGCTTCGTTAAACGCTTTCGCCGTATTCGCCGCATCCTGACCGGTCATGGCATCGACCACAAACAGGGTTTCAACCGGATTGATCGCGGCATGTACCTGTTTGATTTCGTCCATCATCGCTTCATCAACGTGCAGACGACCGGCGGTATCCACCAGCAGCACGTCGAAGAACTTCAGCTTCGCTTCTTTCAGCGCCGCATTAACGATGTCGATCGGCTTCTGCGACACGTCAGACGGGAAGAAGTCGACGCTAACCTGTTCAGCCAGGGTCTCGAGCTGCCTGATCGCCGCCGGGCGATAGACGTCAGCAGAGACGACCAGCACTTTCTTCTTGTGCTTCTCGCGCAGGAATTTACCCAGCTTAGCGACGCTGGTGGTTTTACCCGCACCCTGCAGACCGGCCATCAGCACTACCGCTGGCGGTTGCGCCGCGAGGTTCAGGCTCTGGTTCTCTTCGCCCATCGCCGAAACCAGTTCGTTACGGACGATTTTGACGAACTCCTGACCCGGGGTCAGGCTCTTGTTCACTTCATGTCCAACCGCTTTCTCTTTAACGCGGTTGATGAAATCACGCACGACCGGCAACGCGACGTCTGCTTCAAGCAGTGCCATGCGCACTTCGCGCAGCGTCTCTTTGATGTTGTCTTCGGTAAGGCGTCCACGGCCGCTGATGTTGCGCAGCGTGCGCGACAAACGATCGGTTAAATTATCAAACATTGTCTCTCGCCTGGGGTAGAAACGTTAGGTCGCTGACGCGACACGTACACAGAATTTTGCCGCAGTATAACATGATGCCGCCTTTGTTGTTATGCAACGGTTGGAGCACGCGTCACGTAACGTTATACTGCCTCTCTTTCTCATCAGGATAACTGTCGACACCTCTATGCCTGTTTTCGCACTGATCGCCCTTGTGGCGTACTCTGTCAGCCTCGCGCTGATCATCCCTGGCCTGCTACAAAAAAACAGCGGCTGGCGGCGAATGGCTATTTTGTCGGCTGTCATCGCGTTGATAAGTCATGCTTTTGCGCTCGAAGCGCGCATTCTGCCGGGAGACGGCAGCGGGCAAAACCTGAGCCTGCTTAACGTCGGGTCGCTGGTCAGCCTGATGATCTGTACGGTGATGACCATTGTGGCCTCGAAAAACCGCGGCTGGCTGCTGTTGCCGATAGTCTACGCCTTTGCGCTGATCAACCTCGCCTTTGCCACCTTTGTGCCAAACGAGTTCATCACTCACCTTGAAACCACTCCGGGGATGATGGTGCATATTGGCCTGTCGCTGTTCTCATATGCGACGCTGATCATTGCCGCACTGTACGCGCTCCAGCTGGCCTGGATTGACTACCAGCTCAAGAACAAAAAACTGGCCTTCAGCAATGAAATGCCGCCGCTGATGACCATCGAGCGCAAGATGTTTCACATCACCCAGGTCGGGGTAGTCTTGCTGACGCTCACGCTGAGTACCGGCCTGTTTTATATGCACAATCTCTTCAGCATGGAGAATATCGACAAGGCCGTGCTCTCCATCATCGCGTGGTTTGTCTATATTGTCCTGTTATGGGGCCATTATCATGAAGGCTGGCGCGGTCGCCGCGTAGTCTGGTTCAACGTTGCGGGAGCAGGCCTCCTGACAATGGCTTATTTTGGTAGCCGCATCATCCAGCAGATCGCCGGCTAAGCAACCAAGGAGTTCCCCCTGGAACACATCTCCACCACCACGCTGATCATCACCCTGATCGTTATGGTGGTTATCTCCGCCTATTTCTCCGGCTCAGAAACCGGCATGATGACGCTGAACCGCTACCGGTTACGTCATCGCGCCAAACAGGGTAACCGGGCCGCCCGTCGCGTGGAAAAACTGCTGCGCAAACCGGATCGCCTGATAAGCCTGGTGCTTATCGGCAATAACCTGGTCAACATTCTCGCCTCTGCGCTGGGCACCATTGTCGGCATGCGTCTGTACGGCAACGCCGGGGTCGCCATCGCCACCGGGGTGCTGACCTTTGTGGTACTGGTTTTTGCCGAAGTGCTACCGAAAACCGTCGCCGCGCTCTACCCCGAGAAGGTCGCCTATCCCAGCAGTTTCCTGCTGGCGCCATTACTCATCCTGATGATGCCCCTGGTCTGGCTGTTAAACGGCGTGACGCGCGTGCTGATGCGCATGGTGGGCATTAAAGCGGATGTGGTGATCAGCAGCGCGCTGAGCAAGGATGAACTGCGCACCATCGTGCATGAATCACGCTCGCAAATTTCCCGCCGCAACCAGGATATGCTGCTGTCAGTACTGGATCTGGAAAAGGTCAGTGTCGACGACATCATGGTGCCGCGCAACGAGATCGTCGGTATCGACATTAACGATGACTGGAAGGCGATTGTCCGCCAGCTGACCCACTCCCCGCATGGCCGCATCGTGCTGTACCGGGATTCGCTGGATGACACCATCAGCATGCTGCGCGTGCGCGAAGCCTATCGTCTGATGACCGAGAAAAAAGAGTTCACCAAAGAGGTGCTGCTGCGTGCAGCGGATGAGATCTATTACATCCCGGAAGGCACACCGCTCAGCACCCAGCTGATTAAATTTCAGCGCAACAAAAAGAAAGTGGGTCTGGTGGTCGATGAGTATGGCGATATCCAGGGTCTGGTGACGGTAGAGGATATTCTGGAGGAGATCGTGGGCGACTTTACCACCTCCATGTCCCCTTCCCTCGCCGAAGAGGTCACGCCGCAGAACGACGGCTCGGTTCTGATTGACGGTAGCGCGAACGTCCGTGAACTGAACAAAGCCTTTAACTGGCAGATGCCGGAAGAGGAAGCCCGCACCATTAACGGCATGATTCTGGAAGCGCTGGAGGAGATCCCGGCGGCAGGTACGCGGGTGCGTATTGGCCAGTACGATATTGATATCCTGGACGTGCAGGACAATATGATTAAGCAGGTGAGAGTGTTGCCGGTTAAACCGCTCAGGGAGAGCGTCGCGGAGTAAGCTGTTGTAGGCCGGGTCAGGCGAAGCCGCCACCCGGCACTACGGGAGGCCATTTACGCCTTAGCTTTCGCCACGGAGACCATCGCCGCGCGAATGGTACGACCGTTCAGGGTATAGCCTTTCTGCATCACCATCAGCACGTTACCGGCAGCCACGTCTTCAGACTCCACCATCGCAATCGCCTGATGCACGTTCGGATCCATCGGCACGTTGGTGTCGGCAACCACTTCCACGCCAAACTTCTTCACCACGTCGAGCATGGATTTCAGCGTCAGTTCGATCCCTTCAACCATCGGGGCCAGGTCCGGGTTCGCTTTATCCGCTACTTCCAGGGCGCGATCCAGGCTGTCGATAACCGGCAGCAGTTCGTTGACGAACTTCTCCAGCGCAAATTTATGCGCCTTTTCAACGTCCAGCTCGGTACGGCGACGCAGGTTTTCCATTTCCGCTTTGATACGCAGGATGCCATCGCGCTCGCGATTCTGGGCTTCAACTACCTGAGCTTCCAGATTCGCAATTTTTTCATCGCGCGGATCCACCTGCTCAGCACCAGCCTCAGGCTCTGCAGCCTCAACCTCTTCGTGCTGTTCCGTGATAATTTCTTCCGGGGCTTGCCCCTCAGGCGTTTTCTGTTCTTTACTACTCATGAATTTCTCCGCGTTTTTCTGCATTCAACTCGCTAACTTCGCTTATTATGGGGATCAGTTTCCGGGATTCAAGGGAACAAGCCACATTGTCATCATTCATTCGCACAAGGACCTTCAGAAAATGAGCAACCATTTCAAGTGTATTGGGATTGTCGGTCATCCACGTCACCCTACTGCGTTGACGACACATGAAATGCTGTATCGCTGGCTGTGCGCGAAGAACTACGATGTGATTGTTGAACAACAGATTGCCCAGGAACTGCAGCTTACCAATGTCAAAACCGGCACGCTGGCGGAAATCGGTCAGCAGGCCGACCTGGCGGTGGTGGTCGGGGGCGACGGCAATATGCTCGGCGCCGCGCGAACCCTCGCCCGTTACGATATTAAAGTCATTGGCATTAACCGTGGCAACCTGGGCTTTTTAACCGACCTCGACCCGGATAACGCCCAGCAGCAGCTCGCCGACGTGCTGGAAGGCCACTACATCAGTGAAAAACGCTTTTTACTGGAAGCCCAGGTGTGTCAGCAGGATTGCCAGAAGCGGATCAGCACCGCCATTAACGAAGTGGTACTGCATCCGGGAAAAGTAGCGCACATGATTGAATTCGAAGTCTATATCGATGAAATCTTTGCCTTCTCGCAGCGCTCCGATGGGCTGATTATTTCTACTCCCACCGGCTCTACGGCCTATTCGCTCTCAGCGGGCGGCCCGATCCTCACCCCGTCGCTGGATGCCATCACTCTGGTGCCAATGTTCCCGCATACCCTCTCGGCACGCCCGCTGGTGATCAACAGCAGCAGCACCATCCGGCTGCGTTTCTCGCACCGCCGTAACGACCTGGAGATCAGCTGCGACAGCCAAATCGCGCTGCCCATTCAGGAAGGGGAAGATGTGCTCATTCGCCGCTGCGATTATCACCTGAATCTGATCCACCCGAAAGACTACAGCTATTTCAACACATTAAGCTCCAAGCTCGGCTGGTCGAAAAAATTGTTCTGAAATAGCATCCAGGACTTTACTGTATAAAAAACCAGTTTATACTGTACACAAACACAGTTATGGTTTTTCATACAGGAAAACGTTTATGCTGGCACAACTGACCATCAGCAACTTCGCCATCGTTCGTGAGCTCGAAATTGATTTCAACAGCGGAATGACAGCTATCACCGGGGAAACCGGTGCCGGTAAATCTATTGCGATTGATGCGCTCGGGCTGTGCCTTGGCGGTCGTGCCGACGGCGACATGGTTCGCGCTGGCGCCAGCCGCGCCGATCTCTGCGCTCGTTTCTCCCTGAAAGATACCCCTGCCGCCCTGCGCTGGCTTGAACAGAACCAGCTTGAAGATGGGCGTGAGTGCTTACTTCGCCGTGTTCTCAACAGCGACGGCCGCTCCCGTGGCTTTATTAACGGTACCGCGGTGCCGCTGTCCCAACTGCGCGAACTGGGCCAACTGTTAATCCAGATCCACGGCCAGCACGCCCATCAGCAGCTGATCAAACCTGAGCAGCAGAAGTCCTTACTCGACGGCTATGCCGGTGAGTCTGACCTTATGCAGCTGATGGCGGCGCACTATCGTCAGTGGCACCAAAGCTGCCGTGAACTGGCGCTGCATCAACAGCAGAGCCAGGAGCGGGCAGCCCGCGCCGAACTGCTGGCCTATCAGCTGAAAGAGCTAAACGAATTCAGCCCGCAGCCGGGCGAGTTTGAGCAGATTGACGAAGAGTACAAACGTCTCGCCAACAGCGGTCAGCTGCTCTCCACCAGCCAGCAGGCGCTGAACCTGATGGCCGATGGCGAGGATGTGAATCTGCAAAGCCAGCTCTATACCGTGCGCCAGTTAGTGACCGAGCTGGCGGGCATGGACAGCAAAGTGTCCGGTATGCTGGATATGCTGGAAGAGGCGGCGATTCAGATCTCTGAAGCCAGTGACGAGCTGCGTCACTACTGCGAGCGTCTTGATCTCGATCCCAACCGTCTGTTTGAGCTGGAACAGCGCATTTCGCGCCAAATTTCTCTGGCGCGTAAGCACCACGTTTCGCCTGAGGAGCTGCCTGCATTCCACCAGTCCCTGCTTGATGAGCAACATCAGCTCGACGATCAGGCCGACTCGCTGGAGACCCTCTCTCTGGCCGTCAGCGTGCATCACCAGCAGGCGATGCAAACCGCCACGCAGCTGCACAATGTCCGCCAGCGTTACGCTCAGGAGCTGAGCCAGCACATCACAGAGAGCATGCATCTGCTATCGATGCCGCACGGCGTTTTCACTATCGACGTGAAGCTCGAAGACAATCACCTGACGGCCGAAGGGGCAGACCGCATTGAATTCCGCGTGACCACTAACCCGGGCCAGCCGCTGCAGGCTATCTCCCGGGTCGCGTCCGGCGGTGAGCTGTCGCGTATCGCCCTGGCGATTCAGGTGATCACGGCGAAGAAAATGGAAACCCCGGCGCTTATCTTCGATGAAGTGGATGTCGGTATCAGCGGTCCGACCGCGGCGGTAGTCGGTAAACTGCTGCGTCAGCTTGGCGAGTCCACCCAGGTTATGTGTGTGACCCACCTGCCGCAGGTTGCAGGTTGCGGCCACCATCACTTCTTCGTCAGCAAAGAAACTGACGGCGAGATGACCGAAACGCACATGCAGCCGCTGGACAAACGCGCCCGTCTGCAGGAACTGGCCCGTCTGCTGGGCGGCAGCGAAGTCACCCGCAACACGCTGGCGAACGCGAAAGAACTGCTGGCCGCGTAAACTTTTTCGGTATCTCAGGGTCATACAGAATAATAAAAACGCCGACAGACCTGACGCCAGAGGTTTTAATGTGGTGAAAGGTCTATTATCATCGGCATATTACATATGAGCCGTCGCGTATTGCCCGGGCCGGAAAAGGAATCAAATCACTATGCGCTGTAAAACGCTGACCGCTGCCGCAGCGGTTCTTCTGATGATGACCGCAGGCTGCTCCACTCTGGAAAAAGTGGTTTACCGCCCTGACATCAACCAGGGGAACTATCTCGCTCCTAACGATGTGTCTAAAATTCGTGTCGGTATGACGCAGCAGCAGGTTGCCTATGCCCTGGGTACCCCAATGATGTCCGATCCATTCGGCACCAATACCTGGTTCTACGTGTTCCGCCAGAAGCCAGGCCATGAAGATGTGTCCCAGCAGACACTGACGCTGACCTTCAGCAGCAGCGGCGTACTGACCAACATCGACAACAAACCGGCGCTCACCAAAGAGTAAGGTTTCAGAAATGCAAAAAGGTGCTCATTGAGCACCTTTTTTGTTTTCTCGCAGCCTGTAGCCCCGGTAAGCGCAGCGCCACCGGGGAAGCTAACTTATTTAGCGGACTTCTCCGCGCGCTGGCGACGCAGCTCTTTCGGATCGGCAATCAGCGGGCGATAGATCTCCACCCGATCACCGTCCCTCACGCTATCGGCCAGTTTGACCGGACGGCTGTAAATCCCGACTTTGTTTTTCGCCAGATCGATATCGCTGCGCAGCGTCAGCAGGCCGGAGGCGCGGATCGCCTCTTCAACGGTGGCACCCTCTTCCAGGGTTACGCGCTGCAGATACTGCTTTTCCGGCAGCGCGTAGGCCACTTCCACCACGATGTTAGCCGGCACTGTAGACCTCTTTGGCGCGCACCGTAAAGGCCTGGACCATATTCGCCGCCAGCTCTTTAAACACGCGACCAAACGCCAGCTCAATCAGGGCGTTGGTAAATTCAAAGTCGAGATGGAACTCGATCCGGCAGGCATCGGCACTGAGCGGGACGAACTTCCATCCGCCCATCAATTTCTTGAACGGGCCATCCACCAGATGCATCAGAATGCTCTGGTTATCGGTCAGGGTGTTACGGGTGGTGAACGTCTTGCTGATCCCGGCTTTGGAAACATCCACCGCTGCCGTCATTTGCGTCGGGCCTGAGTCCAGCACGCGGCTCCCGGTACACCCCGGGATAAACTCCGGATATGACTGAACGTCGTTCACTAACTGGTACATTTGTTCCACACTGTAGGGGACAAGCGCAGTACGACTAATCTGAGGCATAGCATTTTTCCTGATCAAACAACCGACAAATAATAGCATTTATCACCTGTTAAAAAAACGCTGAGCCTCATCTCGTGCTAATATAGCGCGTTAGACCTCACAGGACGCAATGAGGTGACTTTTTGACATCAGATTACCTACGGCTTCACGACACTTATGACGAAGAAAAAAGCACATAAACCTGGCTCGGCAACCATTGCGCTCAACAAGCGTGCCCGCCACGAGTATTTCATTGAAGAAGAATTCGAAGCTGGCCTTGCGTTACAGGGCTGGGAAGTTAAATCGCTGCGTGCGGGTAAAGCCAACATCGGCGACAGCTACGTGATCTTCAAAGACGGCGAAGCCTTTCTGTTTGGCGCGAACTTTCAGCCGCTGACGGTCGCCTCGTCCCACTACGTCTGCGATCCCACCCGCACCCGTAAGCTGCTGCTGAACAAGCGCGAGCTGGATTCCCTTTTCGGACGCATCAACCGCGAAGGTTATACCGTCCTCGCCCTGTCGCTGTACTGGAAGAACGCCTGGTGCAAAGTGAAAATTGGCGTGGCGAAAGGTAAGAAGCAGCACGACAAACGTAACGACGCCAAAGATCGCGAATGGCAGGTTGATAAAGCGCGCATCATGAAGCACGCAGGCCGTTAATATCCGGGCACTTATTGAGCGATTCAATAAGTTAGCGTTCCGGACTGGTATCCGGGCTGCGAATTCTGGTATACTTGCTGTAACACTATTGGGGCTGATTCTGGATTCGACGGGATTTGCGAAACCCAAGGTGCATGCCGAGGGGCGGTTTGCCTCGTAAAAAGCCGCAAAAAAATAGTCGCAAACGACGAAAACTACGCTTTAGCAGCTTAATAACCTGCTAAGAGCCCTCTCTCCCTAGCTTCCGCTCTTAAGACGGGGATCAAGAGAGGTCAAACCCAAAAGAGATCGCATGGAAGTCCTGCCTGGGGCTGAAGTGCTAAAACTAATCAGGCTAGTTCGTTAGTGGCGTGTCTGTCCGCAGCTGGCGTGCGAATGTAAAGACTGACTAAGCATGTAGTACCGAGGATGTAGAAATTTCGGACGCGGGTTCAACTCCCGCCAGCTCCACCAAATAAAACAAGGGGTTACGTGAAAGCGTAACCCCTTTTTCTTTAGCAATGGCGGCAAAATGGCGATAGGTCATAAGCCAGCCATCAGTTCTTTAGGTGTTCACTCATCTTAGGAAAAGTCTTAATCATTGGAAGCCCTGATGCTTAGTAGGTAAGAAAATAAATCCGTAACTTCGGGATCTAACTGTCATGAGGAGGCAAGATGTTTTTCCACAGCAAAGAGCAGGCCTTAGAACATTTCCATAGCCGTTTTAGTAATAATGAGTTCACTTGCGTAATCAAATTTCATGAAATCTTTGGTAAGTATTCTTATGCTGTAGAGCCTAATTCTACAAACTTTGCACAGCAGGATAGCCAGGTTAACAATCCCTCGTCCTTAAAACAACCCTCTTCGAAGCGTAATAAATCAATATTAGGTGCACTATCTACCTCAAGTAAACCTGCATCGGAGGCTGGCTCATTTATTAATAATGCATCGTCAAAGTCTAAAAATAAATCAGTAAAGAGTAGTATAGAAGTAGACGATGAGCAGTTGTCAGACGAAGCTATTAGGGCAGTGATTGCAAGTAAAGCGAAACGCATAAAGCCGGTACCATATGTTCGTGAAGATTTTAGTTCGTTCTCAACACTAAATATCAATCAAAACGATTCAGAACGACCGCGTTGTATTTATTGTGGTGATTATAATTCCGGTATTGTGCGCGATCATGTAGTTTCTGTTGCATGGCGAGGTGGCAAGAGACACTATGACCGCCGCCATACCGTGCCTTCTTGCCCACAGTGCAATAATCTGCTGGGAGATAAGCCCTTACATAACATTGCAGATCGCGCAGCGTTTCTAGTTGGTGCGATTGAGCGTCACGAGCGTCGATTTTTGAATACTGCAGACAGGACTGCGGAGGAATTGGCAGAGCTAGATCATTTCTTGGCAATTACGCTAAAAAGTGCAATGTACGAAAAAGCAGTGGCTTTACAACGTATCGAATATGCTAAACAAGTTTCTGCAGGATATTACGATTATGCAACCATCAAGCATTTGGTAAAACAAGGCAAAGAAATCCCAGAAGAATAATCGGCAGGATCAATTTGATACTCATGATTATTAAACTTGGATATATATAACCCTTGATTATATTTTTTATTGCTATTTAAAGTAAAAAAAATTCAAACCCGCCAGTGGCGGGCTTATTCACTAGATAAGTTGCTGTTGAATTCCTTTTGGATGGGAAGGTGCAGAGCTGATTTTTTGCGGACGGCATACTGAACGAACAAATGTTTCATGCGTAACGAAGGTATGACCGCATTCAATGTTGGTACACTGGTTGTAACGTTCCTTAGTTTCGCTGGACACCTGAAAACTGCTGCGTGTATGTGCTGCCAGTCCGCACAATGGGCAGTTCATCATTATAGTTTCCCTCTCACCTTTGCTGATATCGCAATAATGATACATCATTACCCATTAATGAGAACTAATTATTCCATTTCGAGATCATCAATTTTCACTTCAAGCTCCAGACTGGTAACAAAGCCGTAATCCGGGCTGATGGCGTGCGTCAAAGTTGTTATGGTCCATTCCGCGTCATCTATTGGCTGCTTAAATCCGCTGACCTTCACCGGCATTTCCGTATAGAGATCGGCCCTGCCTTCTGCGAGCTGCAGGGAGAACGAAGCCACCCCGCGCTGCAGCCGTTCCCACTGCATTTTCGCAGCCCGTTCAGCGTTAGCCCTGTTTGCATAGGTCCGGTTAAGTACCAGCACGTTTTCATCCGTACCGACCAGGTAATCCCCCTGTTTAGCCTCCGGCTCATTTGGTTTCGTGGTCTTCCTGCGGCGGCGCTTAACTTTCGTCGTTTCCTTTTTCTTTGGCTCCCGGGTATGCAGCCAGCTGGCAATAACGCCGGTATAAGCGCCACGATCTGCCAGGGTGAAACGGTGGCCGTCACCATCTTTTCGTGTGATGGTCACAACCGGCAGCGGCTTTCCGCTTGCCGTTCTCCCCTGCCCCTGCCGGATAAACAGCAGGTTGCCACTTTTGACTGATGCTATAGCCCCGTACTGACGCGCCAGCTTCATCAGAAAACTTGCGTCGCTTTCGTTCGTCTGGTCCAGGTGATCCAGTGGCCGGTCTGACAGGTCCTGACCGATAGCCATTTGCAGATTATGGCGGGTGGCGATTTCCCTGATAACCTCCCCCACGGTTGTCTGATGCCAGGACTTTTCACGGCGGATATTCAGGGTTGCCCGGAAATCAGCACTGCGGGCGCGAATCGTGAGGCGATCAGGCGCGCCGCTGTGCTCAATTTCATCGACGGTAAAAGCGCCTTTAGGGAAGAGTGGCTGGCCTTCCCACCCCAGCGCAAACTGAATCACCGCACCACGACGCGGCAGGACAATCTGCCCGTCCGCATCATCCAGTTCCAGATCAAGCTGGTCCGCTTCAAAGCCCCGGTTATCGGTGAGCATCACGCCCATCAGGCGGTTATTCAGTGCGGTTGTAACGTCCTTACCTTCGATAACAATACTGAAGGCCGGGCTTTTTCCGTACAGGCTTAGGAGTTCAGAACTGAAATTCACTGCAGCAACCCTCCAACCGTATTAGTAATATTCCCTATCGCAGACGATGCAGAGTCTTTCAGGTTACTGAGCTGGTCACTCAGGCTGCCGAACATACCGGACAGCGATTCATCCACCCGTTTGAGCGTCAGCGTAAACTCAATCCGCCGTGGCATCCCGCTTTCGAAAAATTCTGTCTTTGTCTGGCTCAGGCCCTCAATCACGAACATGCCGTATATGGTCCCGCTGCCCTCGATCAGGGGCCATGCCTTACCCTGTTCCGCCATCTGCTCCAGCGCCAGCAGTGACAGCCTGCCCCCAGTGATTTCCGGCAGCAGGACGCCGGACATCGTCAGTGAATCGTTATCCGGGCCAAGAAACTGCGTTGACGGGCGGCGGTTGATGCGGCCGTTAACCGCGTGCCGCCAGTTGCGCTGATACTGCAGCTCCTGATACGGCACCGTGCGCAGCATGAAAACGTATAGCCCCAGCACCATCATCATGATTCATATCCCCCCTGGTCACTGTAATTGCTGCGCGCTTTCGCGCGGGTGCGGCGCTCGCGCTCGTCGAGCTGGCGGGCAACTTCGCGCGCAATATCCTGCGGATTCTGCCCTGGCTGCGCATGAATTGTGATCGGCGCGTGCGTTTCAAAGTGCATTACTGTCGGTGCGCGCTCCGCCTTCGCGGGCTGGCTCTGTTTGTATGCCATTGCGGGAAGGCTGAACGGATGCAGGGGGGCGGCTTCTGCAGGTGCCGCCGCCATGCCCAGGGTTCCGGCCACAACCGAAGCCAGCGCCGCCGTGCGCCGCCTGCTGGTCACGTTTGCCGGGCCGTTCACAATTTCGGGGCCATTCTCTCCGACTATGCCAAACTGGCCGCGCGGGATTGCGCCCCCGCTGTCATACATGCCCGCAAAGCCCATCATGGGAAATCCGCCAGGCGGCAGCACCACTTTCCCCTCACTGTTCACCGTGGCGGGCTGTTGCTTCACCACCTGGCCCGGCAGCTTCGCTTTCGCAGCCTCCTGGCTGACAATGCCCAGTTTTTCAAGCAGCCACGACACGCCAGATTTAAGCGACTCCAGCGGCTGCATCACCATGTTCAGGCCTTCAGCCAGGGCCTCACCAAACCTTTTCCCCATGGCGGCTGCGTTGTTCAGCTCCTCAGCCGTGGATTTAACCGGCATCAGCAGATCCCGGAACCATCCCCAGAGCGCCAGCACCTTATCCCCTATCCACTGGAATAAAGGCCGGACAGGCTCAAAGGCTGCGCTGATGGGGGCGGCCGCAGCCCTGAACCCTTCCACCACGCCGCCCAGAAAAGCGCCGATTGGCTGCCAGTACTTCCAGATGACCAGTGCCGCCCCCGCAAGCGCAGCAACTGCTAGGCCTACGGGACTAAGTAGCGCACCCAGTAATCCCGAAATACCGAACAGCGCGCCGCGAAGTAATGCGAGCGGGCCGGATACCAGAAAACGCAGGACGCCTCCGGCAGCGGTCAGCCCTCCACGAAGCGCCGCCAGGGGATTCATCACCGCGGCTATCACGCTGCGCGTTCCGGCCATTCCGGCGCGGAATACTGCCAGCGGCGCACCCGCCACCGCCTTTAGTGCATTGCCCACGAGTCCGGCCGAACGCTGTAGGGCATTCAGCGGGGCAGTAAGCAGGCCAGTGCCAGCCCCCGTGGAAGCCATTCCGCGCCGTAACAGGGAAAGCGGCGCATTCGCCAGCCATGTCAGCGCGCTGCCGGTGCGCGTAACCGCCGCGAATACAGACGGCAGCGTTTTTACGCCGAGCATGGATAAGCCAAACCGTAGAACCGCCAGCGGCCCCAGCACAGCCGCCACCACAACGGCTAACGTACCAAGCCCAAGCGTGATCGCAGCGGTAGTGGCTGCCACTTTCATCAGCGTGCCTGCCAGCTGCGGATTAACTTCAATCCAGCGCCGTAGCGCCCCGGTTACGCTTTTCACATAATCCATGATATCCATCAGCGGCTGGCGCAGCGTTTCGCCCAGGCTACTGAAGGCATTCTGCGCCCCTGTTTTTACCAGCATCCACTGCGCAGAAAGGGAGTCCCGGTTGATGTCCGACTCTTTCTGCATTGAGCCATTTGCGCTATTACCGGTAGTGAGCTGCAGCTGACGGCGTAGCTCAGGCAGGTTGTTAGCCAGCTTTGCGGCATCATCGCCATATTCCTTGCCAAACAGCATTGTCATGGCGGACAGGCGCTTGTCCTGCGGCAGCTTTTCCACCTTTTCAATCACCCGCAGAATGGTGCCCATGGCATCCTTCGTCATCTGCTTTTCAAGCTCTTCAGGCCTGAGCTTCAGCATATCCATGCCATCCATAAAGCGGTCACTTTGCATGGTGGCAATGGACAGCTCACGCACCATGGCGTTTGCGGCGCTGGCTGCCACTTCCGGCGCGGCGCCCAGTGACAGGAACGTGGAGCCAAGCGCCGCAGCCTTGCGAAAGTCCAGACGGTCAGCCACGCCCCCCATGCGCTGCAGCACGTCGATAATGTCCGCGCCCTTAGACATCGCGTTATCGTCCAGGTAGTTCAGCGCATCGCCCAGTTGCTCAATATTGCGGGTCGGCACCTTGTAGAGACTGGCGATTTTACCCAGCCCTTCGGACAGTTCATCGGCGGGCAGTTCAAACGCGGTTGCCGCTTTGGCTGCCGTACTGGCAAAGGCCAGAAGGTCACGCTTCTGGTCTTCCCATGAATCATTCGGGTTCGCCACGTTCATACGTGCGCCACCTTCGACCAGGGCGGCATAGTCCACCGCGCCATTTTCCATGGGCAACTGTTCGCTGGCAGCCTTGATCGCATCCTGCATTTCATAGAACCGGGCGGTGCGGTTGCCGTCATCGTCACGCAGTCCATTGACCTGCTTTGCCACGCCTTTCATGGCATCTTCCATGCTGGCATAGCCCTTCACCGCCGCCACAACCGGTGCGCCCATTGCCAGCCCTGCAGCTGAGGTTGTGGCCCCGGCTCCGGCGATGCGATCCCGTACCTCCAGACTGCGGGAGTACCGCTCCCTGACGGCGTTAACCCTGGCCTGCTGCTCACCGAGCCGTTTAAGGGATTTCTGCTGACGGTCCAGCGCCTGCCGGGTTTCGTCGGCATTCTGGCGCAGCTCGCGCTGGGCGCTGCTGAGTTTGCGGGTATCCATTCCGGCCTCGTTCAGCGCAAGGCGCTGCTTCTGCACCGACTGGCGCAGGCCGTTGTATTTAATCTGCAGCTCCGACACGCGGTTTCTGGCCTGCTCAAGCAGGCGTGCCTGCGCCGCCGTCGGGCGGTTTGTGTTGGTAAACTGCGTGGCGAGCCTGGCCGCTTCTTCGCGCGCGGCTTTGAGGTTATTACCGGTGATTGCCAGCTGCGCGCTGGATTTACGAAAGCCATCAATTTTGCCCGCCTGAGCGTCTAACTCTTTCAGCCTGGCGCGGCTCTGTTGAATGGCGGTAGCCAGCTCTTTTGAACTGGCCTGCGCAGAACGGAATGGGCGGGTGAGCTTATCAACCGCATTTAGAATCACCTGCAGGCGCAGGTTAGTGTCACTCATCGCTGGCCCCGCTTCTCTGAATCGCTTTATGCCGCCACTCCAGCACCTCGGTCAGCGGCATAACGTCAGTGACGGACGGCGGCCAGTGAAAAATGGTGGCGATATCAGCCACCAGATCGTCAACCGTCAGGCTGTCGGTAAACCGGCAAGCACCGACTTCTTCAACAAAAAAGTCACCACCTCAACGGACAGCGCGGTGAGATCGGCGGGGTCCAGCTCTGCCATTTCCTGCGCCGTCAGGGTCGGCGTGGAGATACGCGGGATAACGGTCATCATTGCGCCCACGTCCATATCCATGATGGCCTGCAGGCGGGTGCCACGCAGCGCGCCGGACTGCGGTTTGCGCAGTACAATTTCCGTAATTTCACTGTTACCACGTTTGATGGGGGTATCCAGCTGTACGGTCTTTTCAGTCAGCTTGTCGGTCATGTTCTTTTCCTGTTAATGGATTACTGGCGCGGCTGCCCGCGCCGTTAAGTTAATCAGAGGCCCAGGGCATTACGGTGCGCTTCCATCAGGTCCACGCCGTCAACGATTTCAATCATGTTGACCAGATCGACCTCATAGAGCACTTCACCGTTGATCGTCAGCTTCGCGTAGCTGTTGGTGCTGCTCACTTTGGTGGTGTTGCTTTCGCCGGTCTTCCATTCCCCGGAATCCAGCTCCTTGTGTCGTCCGCGCACGACCAGCTCCACGGCCTGCACTTCCCCGGTGTCGTCACGCTGAATGGAGCCGGTAAAGCGCAGCTGTATGCCGTCAACAGTGGTCGATCCCATCTGCCTGAATAACAGCAGTTCGGTGCCCCCAACTGAAAATTCCGTGTCCAGCGCGCCGTCATCCAGCCCCAGATCGATATCCACCGAGCCGGGCATACCGCCGCCGCGATACTTTTCAAACTTGCGCGTGAATTTCGGCAGGGTGACTGACTCAACGATCCCCTGCCAGTTGTTACCCGCGTTGAACAGGTTCAGGTGTTTTAACTTGCGTGGTAAAGCCATGGGGTCCCCTTACGCGCTAACCCGGCTGGAGAAATCCAGCAGGTATTGATCGGTGATGCGCTGGCGCAGCATCAGGTTTTCAAGCGGTGGCACCGGCGTGTAGTCGTAGTCGATAGTGAGCTTCCCGGCCTTCAGGGAGTCCTTATCGTTCACGGATTCATCCAGCCAGCAGTCTGCACCGATGATGTAGCCCTGCGTTTTGAGATTGCGCAGTTTGGCGCGGATACCTTCGATAATGTCACGGGCCAGCGACGGGTTAAGCACGCCATCCACTGCCCACATGTGCGCTTCTGCGATGGTGTCAGCCAGCACCTGCGCTGTGCGGGTGTAGTTTTCAAAGGCAAACAGCGGATCGTCACTGAGGCAGCGGGAACCCCAGAAGCGGAAGCCGTCTTTACGGATCAGCGTGGTCACATCGTTCTGGTTGAGCACTCCCGCATCAGTGGCCGGGTCCTGCAGATCCCAGAACACATCTGCAGAAAGGCCGGTGACGCCGTTCACGCCCACGTTGGACAGTGTTTTGTGCCAGCCGGTCTGTTCGTCGATTTTGGCGCGCAGGCCGAGCGCACGGGCGGAGGCGTAAGCCGTCGCATCTGCATTCAGCACGGTGTCAAAGTTGATGAAATCAGGCCAGATCAGCATCCCTTCGCGCTGGCTGAAGTTATCGCGGTAGGCAATAGCTTCCTCCAGCGTTTTGCAGCCGTAGGCGGACAGGTAGGCAAACCCGCGCAGACTCTGCGCCACGCTGAGCAATTCTGTGGCAACCGCCTGCGTGTCATGCCCGGGCACGCCGAGAATGCGCGGCTTGACGCCGAGCTGTGACTGCGCCGAAAGCAGGGCCTTGATGCCGGTTTTCTTTCCGTCAGCGGTCACGCCGCCGATGATGTTGGAGGTGGTTTCCGCTTCGGTTTCGCCCTGCGCCACGCGCACGACAACCGTCACAGGTTTTGCCTGGTCTGCAATCGCATCCAGCGAGCGGGCCAGCGTGCCGGACTCGCCCGCTTTGCCGCTGGCGGTCAGTACATCAGTCAGCAGGACCGGCTTGTTGAGGGGAAACATGGCAGCATCGGCATCATCGCCGGTGCAGACCATGCCCACGATAGCGGTGCTCACCGTGGTAATGGATCGGGTGCCGTCGTTGACTTCAATAACGCGCACGCCGTGGTGGTAATCCTGAGCCATAAGGCAGTCTCTCCGGTTACAGGGGGTCTGCTTATGTTCTGGGTGATGAGCCTGTAACGCACGTTACCCGCTATGTACCACTGATGGCACAATAAGAATCCGCACTGTCAGACGGGCGTCATCCCACCCCCTACCCATGAGCAGCAGATTGCAGATTGCAGATTGCAGATTGCAGATTGCAGATTGCAGATTGCAGAAAATGATAAGCAGAGCAGAATTGCTGATGCCAACAGCTTCATGAACAAAAAACAGTGGCCTGGCAAAGCAGCGCTTGGTCGGATTAAGGGGGACGAGCTGGCACAGTACAACGCATGGCTGGATTATCTTGATGCGCTGGATGCAGTAAATGCAACCAGCGCACCGGATATAATTTGGCCTATATCTCCGGCTTCGGCGGAAGGTTAATTTCAGGGGCGGTGCTGGTATCAACTTTGGTCAGTTTGTAACGGTACCGCTGCCATTCAGCCAGGCGTGGCACGTCTGCGTCGTCAATATAGCCTCCAGTCTGAGCATCTGCCAGTGGGGCGATAACCTCCGCAGCCTCTGCCAGTAACGCGGTTTTCTGCCGTTCGGCCTCTGCGACATCGGCAGCGTACTGCGCTTTCGAGTCCGTTACCCACTGACTACCATTCCATTTATCATATGGCGTTGCAGGGGATTGCGTGGTGGTATTTTGCGGATAATCACCTGGCACAGTAATGGTAATTTTTTCACCTGTCATTGTGCTGTATACCACCTCACCGCGATGATCAACAATATACTCCCAGGCTTTGCCATCCGATGTTCTGCAAACAGCAAAGCCTTCTTTGATTATGTTCGGCGCATCAATACACGAGTTGGCAGGAATACCCACTCCCATAGCCAGATACTCGATCGATGAGGAAAGATATTCTCGCGTCTCACCATCGTAGTTGAATACAGTGATATCGCCCGCCTCGGTAGCAAGTAGTTCACTGTTTAATTTTGCCAGAACCATTATGCCGCCCTCACAATATAGTTAAACGCGACGTTCCAGGGACGTGTATCCGCTGGGATAACATATGCATCACCAGAAGCCGCACCATTATCGTTATTAATAGAACCTGCCGCGCCATTGGTATTTTGACATGTAATGTTGACGGCATCGGACAAGATGATAGAACCAGGGTTAAATGCTCCGGCAAATGTTGAAAGAGAAAAACCCAGGTAACCTACACGGGGTCCCTGCCCAGTGTTGATAGCCCGACCAGAATCAACACCCCGGCTATCATCCCAGCCACGAATAAAATATCCCCGGAGATCAGGAAGCGTACCCGCTGGGTAAGCAGACGCTAGTTTTGGATATTTTGCTTTGTCAAAAGCCGCGCCATTGCATTTTATCCATCCATCTGGCGGCGTTGCCTGCGGCCACGGAATGGGAACGCCTACTGGTAAAGCCGAGCCTTCCCCTAAACCCAGGTAATCAAGAATGCCCGCCACCGACTTGCCGGACAGATCGGTTAAGGTGCTGTTTAGCGGCTGCTTGCCAGCAAGGGCATTTGTCATGGTAGTGGCGAAGTTTGGATCGTTACCCAGCGCCTCTGCCAGTTCGTTCAGCGTATCCAGTGCCGCCGGGGACGAAGCAACCAGCGCCGCAATAGCTGATTTAACAAAGGCAGTGGTGGCAATCTGCGTATTGTTCACCGTCTGCGCGGCAGTGGGCGCGGTTGGCGTTCCGGTCAGAGCAGGGTTTGCCAGCGGGGCCTTAAGCGCCAGCGCATTGTTTATCGTTGTTGCCACCGCCTGCACAAAGGCCGTGGTGGCAATCTGCGTATTGTTCGCCGTCTGCGCGGCAGTGGGCGCGGTCGGTGTTCCGGTCAGAGCAGGGTTTGCCAGCGGGGCCTTAAGCGCCAGCGCATTGTTTATCGTTGTTGCCACCGCCTGCACAAAGGCCGTGGTGGCAATCTGCGTATTGTTCGCCGTCTGCGCGGCAGTGGGCGCGGTCGGTGTTCCGGTCAGTGCCGGGCTTGCCAGCGGGGCCTTCAGCGCCAGCGCATTGTTGATGGTGGTGCTGAAAGCGGGATCGTTGTTGATTGCGGCGGCAAGTTCTTTCAGCGTGTCCAGCGTGGCCGGTGCACCGTTAATCAGGGCAACCAGCGCCGCCTGTACAAAGGCCGTACTGGCAATCTGTGTTGAGTTATTTCCCGCCGGTGCGGTTGGCGTTTTCGGCGTGCCGGTCAGCGTCGGACTATCTTTTGGCGCATACTGACTGTGAGGATCTGCAGCAGCAAGGTGCTTTGCCATCAGGTCATCCACATACACCTTAAGCTCCAGCACCTTATCATCCACGTACTTACGGGTTGCCAGCACCACGGAAGGGTCAATTTTAAGCGTGATATTATCGGTACTGCTGGTAATCAGCACCATGCGCACCGTCTGGGTACGCCCGCTTCCCTCTGCCAGCTGCGGCTTGTAACTTTCCGGGCAATTACCGACGGCAATCAGCGCGCCGGTATCGTCGAACAGCCCAACCTCACGAATCCACCAACCGCCCTCCGTTTCGGGGATCACCTGCTCAGCAATCATCTGGCTGCTGTTCTGCGGATCGATATACAGCATATTGAGGTCGGCGCGGCGCTTTTCGGCTACCAGTTTTGTCTGTTGTGCGCTGGGCGTGGGCAGTACACCGCCACCATCACCCACCGCCATCTGGGTAATTTTCAGCGGAACACCGAGTGCGGCGGCGCTTGCCAGTTTCGCCGCGCCTATCTCCGTCAGCAGGGTATAAAATTTTGCGCTCATGGATTCACTCTCATTGTGTCAATAACATGGACCGCGCCGCCCTCGTAAGCGGTGCCGCCGGAAATAATGGTTTCGTTGATGTACGGATAAATCGTGATTTCTTCGCCGGTATAGGTAGCAGCACCTACCCACAGATCGCCGCTGGTCTGCAGGTTAATGGACATACCCACCAGGTGACGGCTGCACGGTTTGGCATCACTAATCAGCCGCTCCAGCTCCAGATAGGTTTCTTCCGTAATGCCCTGGTCCTGCACGCCGATATCCAGGCGAAACGTGCCCGGCGCTTCACCGGTCTGCCACCACTCAACGATGCGGATCAGAAAGCCGAACGGCTCCACGACACGTCGCACGGCGCTGGTTGTTCCTTTGTGCTGATGGATATAGAAAGCGTCCTGCACCACCCGGCGCTTCACGCTTTCGGTCCAGCTTTCGTCCCAGCGGTCAACGGAAAAGGCCCAGGCCAGATACGGGAGAAAAGCAACGGGACACGTTGCCGGATTCCATAAATCACGCAGCGGCACCTGCAGATCGGATATCCCACTGCAGGTCTGCGCCAGGCGGCGCTCAAGCGGTGACGAACCGGGCGGCAGCAGGTTATTCATCCGTGCCCCCGTTGGTTACGCTCCATTCCGTACAGGATGCTGCCTGCGTCTTATCCAGCACCACATCATCCAGCGGGGACGCCAGTTCCACACGCTGGACACCCTCAACATGCAAAGCGGCATAAATCGCACTACGCCGGATATCACGTCCCAGCCGCGTCTGACTGGCGATGTACTTCTGCAGGCTGGCTTTAGCCTCAGCCATCACCGGCTCAGCTTCCGGGCCGGGATACAGGAAAATCGTTGCATCAACGCGGTACGGGATAATTTCGGCGCTGCGCACCATCAGGCGATCCGCAACCGGGCGTACGCTCTCACTGTTAAGCGCCTGCTCAACAACCGCCAGCAGCTCCGCCCCTGCCGTACCGTCTCCCTCACGGCTCAGCACGGTAAGCAACACCTCCGCCGGTGCCGGACTGGTTGCGCTGGCGTCCGCCACGCGCCCGTCCGCACTTTTAGCATGAAACTCATATGCCGCCGTCGGCCCCGCAACGGACAAACCTTCGAATGCAGCAGGAACACGCAGACGCAGCGCCTCGTCACTTTCCATAACGGCAGCGACCGGCGGCACCGCATCGTTGTCGGCAGGCGTTACTATCAGGCGCGTCACGTTATAGTTGGCCGCCAGCTGATCGAGATCGCCGCTCATGGCATACGCCACCATGACCGCCTGCGCGGCTTCATTGACACGCTGCAGTAACAAAATCTCGCGGTAGGTGTTTTCCTGCAGCAGTTTGGTGACGGGTTCAGATTCCAGCTCAAGCGTGCGCCGCACCGCGTCCTGTTCATCTGCCGGATACAGGGCCACAAACGCGGCCTTACGTTCAGCCAGAAGCGATTCAAAGTCCGGCACCTCAACGATCTGCGGCGCAGGGAGCCGGGAAAGGTCAATTGCTGCCATTGTCTGCTCCTGTTGATACCGAAAGGGACACCGGCGCGCCGTTAGTGCGCTTCCCGGTTAGCTCAACCACCATTGAGCCGTCAAAGCTGCTGCTGATAGTGATGGAATCCAGCGTAATCCGTGGTTCCCATCGACTCAGGGCTACATAGACCGCAGACATGATCTGCAGGCGCAGCGCCGGGTTCTGCGGCTGGTCTATCAGGGCAGACAGCAGGGAGCCGTATTCGCGGCGGGCAATACGGCTCCCCTGCGGCGTCAGCAGAATATCCCGCACCGACTGGCGCAGATGGTCCGTGTCCGTTATTGCCCTGCCGCTACTCTGGTTCATGCCGATATAAAGCGTCATACCGGCCCCCCTGATTTATCGCCGCCGGACTTAACGCCGGTGTGACCGTGTTTATCCACCACGATCCCGTTAGAACTCATCGCGCCACCGCCCTGGGTGACGCTGCCGTTCATCACGACCTCGCTGTTAATACGGGTGCTGTCAGCCTCCACAACAAACTCACCGGTTTTCAGGGTGATATTGTCAGCCGCCTCGATCACCATGGATTTGATACCTTTGACGTGCCAGCGCCCGGTGGCGGGCTCGTACTCAAACCATCCCCCGTCCGGGTATTCCGTCACGCAACCGTCCACGGAATCCGACGGCGGCGCAAACTTATTGGAGTAAATGGCGGGCAGTGCAAAGGCGGTTTCAAGATTCCCGCCCATGCTCAGCACCACTACCTGCTCTTCCGGCGATGGGCACCACCAGGTGCGGCCTCCTCCGGCCCGCAGCGTAAGCCAGTTAATCCAGTTGGTTTCAAGCTCACCAATCTTTACCCGGCACAGCCAGTTTTCCCGGTCCACTTCGGTCACGGTGCCGGTGCGGATCAGGTTGGTGATAAGGCGCATGATTTCGGTCAGTTGTGCGTTCATAAAATGAGAATGAACTTGATTGCTAACCGAAGAAACCGCTATAAATTGTTTTAGCAACCGTACAATGACGGGTAATCAAACAAAGGTGTTTAAGTGGAAGAATCATGCATCGAAATTAAAAATATGGTCGAAGCACTGCCTATCAATGCTTTAAAAAAAGCCTTACATTTAAAGCTTAGTGAGGCTAGATTGGCAGCATCCAACTTTCAGGAGTCATCGCATCTTGCACCATTTTTACAGTCTTCAAAGGAAAAACAATTTTATGACCAATTGTGCTTTTTCATTGAACGCACCAAAAACATCAAAGCAAGCATCATTGACTGTAATAACACTATTAAAAAGACACGAGCAGAAATTTCACTCTTAAAACGTAAACAAGAGCTTGAGCACCATTTCTTCCATTCATTACAATGCGACTTTGCTAATAACTTAGAAATTATTACCAACTGTTTGACTGATGGAAATACTTTCTCAAACATATCAAATGAAGTAGCATATAAAATTCAGCAAAAAATAAAACAAGCTGAAAAAATTACAGAAAATGAAATAACAGATTTATTAAACAGTCTCGACTACTTACCAATAAGCCTCAAACATTTCATTCCCGGCATTTATATTAAAGAAGGTGAATATGAAAAATTCAGCCTCGCTAAGAACAAACTAATCACCTTAAACAAAACAGCTAAAAGCAAAAAAACCCAAAGCAGATTAAGCGAGCACGCCAACCTATTTAAAAAAATCAATGAAATGGAAAGAGCACCCGAAAAAATTGCTGAAACCATTTTCTTATGGCGTAAAGAACTCATGTATTGCTTCAGGATCAATTACAAAAAGGAAGATATTTCGCATACTCCCTCACTCTTGATTAAGGAGTCATATTAAAATTTAGAACGAATAAATAGTTAAAAAATACACTTACAGTAAATTTATTCATTAAGTTACTACCGTGTAAAAAAAAACTTATAGATCAAAGTTCCGATTTCGCGGTTATACCCTAGAAGTCGCCTTTCAGCATATCTTATTTGTATGCCATGACGGTTAACGCGATCACGTAAGCCATAATGATGCACCCGCGCAATGCGCTGCACCTCCTCCGTAAACTGCACGCTGGCTGAATCCGTGCTGGCTGCAGTTTTCAGGTACTTTGCTGTTCGCAGCTTTGCAAACATCTGACGCTTGATACGCCCCTTTTTAGTCCGGGCCGTGACCTTTCGCGGCTCGTACCCACTGCCGTCAGGGTTACGCTGTAGCCTGATGTTCTGCTGTTGATTCCGGCGCAACTCCTGCGCCAGCTGACGCATCATGCGGCTGCGCGCGGCAGGCTCCAGATTCGCCAGCAACGCCGCCAGCCAGTCATCTACCCTCTGCAGATCACCCATGCTTCACCGTCCACATTTCTTCCGGTACGTCCGGTTCTGGCACCGCCTCAACGCTCGACACGCCCCCATCGGCGCTGACCAGCACGCGCTCGGTCAGCTGCAGGTTCAGGCTGATATCGCACACATCATTGCGCAGAATATCCACCTCAAAAGTGAACAGCTTTTCGCGCAATTCAGGGTTGTTGATTGCATCCGGCTGATTGTCCGTGAGCCAAAGCAAAACGGGCGCCATCAGCAGATTCTGGTCCCCGCTGAAATCCTCGATCACCACGTTCAGGGTGTATCGGTACTCCCATGACATGGAGCTGGCCCCGGTTGCCACCAGTGAGCCGTTATCCACAAACAGGTGCAGTTTGTCCGGGTTACTGCGGACATACGGCACCGCCTTATTCAGGGCGCTGCGTAAAGACTGCGGCTTGTTCACTGTCTCGCTCCTGACACGCAATTATCGTGTCCACTTTGTCAGCACACGCCGCCCAGGCGGCCTCCGTTTCATCCAGCACCGCATTCAGATCGCCGTTACTGCGCGGCGCTGACCTTTCCAGGCGGCACTGCGTCACTCTGGGACAGCCACTCACGGTAAGCTGCACCTCCGGCGAGGGCCGGACGCTCCCGCAGCCGGATAATGTCAGCAGGCAAAGGAGTGTCAGCCCAGCGGCGCAAATACTCGTTTTCACGTTTCAGTTCCTCTATCCGGTGCTGGCGGTTGCGCAGAAGCGCGGTGGTCTGCTCCGCCGCCGCATAAAGCCGCGTCTGCTCCCGGCTGTTGGTTTCAGTCAGAATGGACAGGCCGATCAGCTGGCTGTTTTTCTTCGCCAGTTCCTGCGCTTTACTTTTCAGCGCCACGCCCTGCGTCTCGATGGTGTGGTTGGCATTGTTAAGTCGCCAGGACTGCCAGTCCAGCGCCGCAACAGTCAGCGCCAGCACTACAACTAATGCACGTGTCATACGCCAGCGCCTTTAAGGCACCAGGCCAGCTCCCGCGCGCGGCGGTTCTCCAGCCCTTTGTTTTTCTGACCATTAACGTAAATCCAGCGCGGCAGCTGATTGCACGCCTGCCACCACTGCTGGCGGTTGATGTAGGACACCATGGTGGATCGGCATATTGCGCCGGTACCCACGTTGAAACCGATGCTTACCAGCGCATCGTAAACATGCTGCGGGGGCCTGACCTTCAGGCAGGCATCCAGCCTTTTTTCCGTCAGCAACACGTTGCTGATTAACCCCTGCGCCGCCTGCCGTTCCGTAATAGTTTTGCCCGGCACCACGCCGGACGTATTGCCGATCCCGTCAGTCCAGACACCCGCGCTGCACTGATAAGGCTGCAGGCGGCACCCCTCGAAATCGGCTAACAGCTTCAGTCCCTCGACTGAGGTATTCAGCGACTGGAAACCGGGCAGCGTGGCGGCGATAGCCAGCACCACCCCGACAAGGCAGCGTTTAACGGTTGAAGGATTCATATTCCCCCCGCGTGATTTGCCCGTCGCGCAGCAGCTGGTAGGTTTTGTGCTTGTAATACCAGTTGATAGCCAGCATCAGCACACCAATCAGCACGCCGCCAACCGTTGAAGCATCCTTAAGCGACAGATCGCCCAGCCATGCCAGCAAAACAGCGATGCAGTACGTGATAAAGGCGCTGATTCGTTCAAGCGTCATAATTCAGTCCCATAGCTGGACGGTCTGCGCCGTGGTTGTCGCCGGAATGTCCGGCAACTCCACCTGCAGCCCGTGCGGTAAAAAAGGGCCATACTCAGCCAGCCCCGGATTTGCCTGCAGAACCTGCTCGGTGACACCCTGCGTGCGCCCGTAATGACGCCAGCAAAGCGCGTCCACCGTGTCATACTGGTGCGCACGCACTTTCATCAGATAAGCTCCACCGTGCAGTGCGGTGCATCCTGCACCCGGCTGATAGCCCAGCGGGCATCACGCCACAGATCGCCGCTGGCCTCCGCCAGTTCCTCCCCTCGCTTTACCCCGGACGCCGTGGCGTCATAATCCTGGTAACGCTCATTGAGCACGGCGCGCGCCCAGCAATACACGGCGTTAAGGTAGTGCTGAATGCGCTCGCTTTTGCCGTCCAGCATTTCCGCCGGTACGCCAGCCAGATCCCGGTAGCCCAGCATCTGCTGGCGGTTGCGGAAGTCGTACAGCTCAGCGTTAACTTCGGAAATGGCTGTCAGCGCAACCTGCCTCAGACGGGGCTGCGTCACCGTGCCGTCAGTGCGCATCACACTGCGAAATTCCGACAGGTCCACATCAGGCCAGAACGGCGTATTTTTAATAACGTCCGCCTGTTCCGGTGCCTGTTCTGGCGCAATAAACTGCATGCGGCTTTCTCCTGAAATAGTGGGCGGTGGACGGGGTTTTGATGTGGCAGTGCCTTTCGCAACCCCGTGCCGCCCGTGCGCGGGGCACGTTCGTTAGCGGCTGTCACTGCGCAATCTGCGCTCCAGCTGCTGCTTTTCTTTTTTCACGCCGCAGCGGGGATCGAGCTGCAGCGCATGGGTAAGGTGATTCAGGGCTGAAGCCGGGTTGCTTTCGGTGAGTACCGCGCCGATGGCTTTGTGCAGGCGCGCCCGGGACTGGTCCGGCATATCCTGATCGGTTGTCAGGTCCAGCGTCTGCAGGAGCAGATCGGCATCAAAACCGGTGGCGGCCAGCAGGGCGCTTTGTGCGGCGTCCGCCATTTCTTCCGCCAGAACGGTCTGCACGTTGCGGTTGCCCAGCGGCATCACCCAGCCATGGCGCAGTGCATGACGCCCGATCTCCAGCGCACCGGCATAATCACCGGCGTCGATACGCCACAGCATCACGTACATCAGCACGTCATCCTGCTGCGCACCTCCGGCAGCCAGTACGCCCTCCGCCCAGGCGGCATATTTCGGCAATAGTTCGACCTTGATTGCCGCCTTTTTCACGGTGGACTGAATACCCTTGAGGCGGCGGCGGTCTTCTGCCAGCTGGAGCAGCATCAGGTCATAGCCGGACGCATGGCGAACACTGCCGCCCTCCCGGGCGGCCTGTTCGGCCTGAATGCGCAGGCGGTGCTGCCGTGCGGGACTCAGGCTCATGCGTTACTCCCCACCTTCCGGCGCAGCTGGCGCGGTGAAATCACCGATTTCGATGTTTTCGACCAGGGCCGCGCAGCGATAATCTTCAATCACATACGCTTCGTTGACGGATTCGAAGTTTTCAATCCGGTCACGTTTCGGGTTGTCGATAACAGAACGGCGGCGGGTGTCCTCCTGCCAGTAAATGGACAGGTTATCCAGACGGGTGATCAGCAGGGCATTCGCCGGGAAGAACGGCGCGCGTACCGCCTGCAGACCGCCCATGCGTTTCTGACTGATAATCAGATCGGCGGCGATTTTCTCGCTGTTTTCCTGCTCTTTGTTGACCAGCGGGAAATACTTGTCAGACAGCAGTTCACGACCGCAGATAACAACCAGTTCGTCATCGTCCTGGTAAACTACGTCGATCAGTTCATTGACCGCATCCATCACCACGGCGTCCAGGTTGGCATAGTCGCCGCCCTTGCCCACCTTCACCGCGCCTGCAGTGGTGGAGCCGTCCTGGGTGGTGCTGCCCAGTACGTGGTCCGGTGCGTCTTCGCGGATTTTCTGCAGCCAGCCCTTATTCACGTCCTGCAGCAGTGGGTTTTCAGCGCGGTTAGAGGTTTTGGCGCGCTTCACACCGTTAAAGCCGATCATGATGCGGTCCAGCGCCTGGCGCTTGATGATTGCGTTACGGATACGCACCTGGAAGTCCTGGAATTTCGCCCACAGGTCCAGCTTTGCGTAGGTCAGCACCGTGTCAAAGTTGGTCTGTTCGCATTTATATTCCACGTCTTCCATCAGCATAGGATCGGTAGGTTCGCGATCTTTGGTCGTGGTGTCGGTGGTTCCGGCAATGGTGGAGCCAACACCCAGTCCAAGCAGCTGACCGGACTGCTCCGCAACCGGCGTGATGTTAATCAGCGTCAGAAAAGCGGCGGACTGCTGGATCTGGTCTTCCAGCGTCTGCTGCACGGACGGGTCCACGGTGAACTTGCTGGAAAGCTCTTCCACTTCCACGTTGTTCAGGCGCGCCAGCTGCTGCAGATAGGCGTTAAAGGCAAAGCGGGTATTCTTTTTCATCGGGTTTTATGCTCCATCAGCAATTGGTCAGGGTGCCTGCCGGTGCGTCACCGCCCGGCGCGCGCTGGCGGTAATCTTTACGGCTGTCTTCACGGCTCAGCTGCTGCTGAAGCTCGGCAAAGGCGGACTGCTGCTCCTGCAGCGAGGATTCAAGTTCAGAAATGCGCGCGTCCTGATCGGCCAGGGATTTATCGGTGCGCTCGCTCAGGTTCTGCTGCTCGGTGGCGACCAGCTCAACGGCTTTGTGCACGTCGGAAAAACGCGCATCATCGGTCTGCTCTTTTTTGGTGAACAGCGCGGTGACACGGGCAAAAAGGGACGGTTTTTCGTCCTGGGTTTCTTCCAGTTCGATCAGCGTTTCTTCAGCGGCGGTAAAGAGGTTTTCCGGATTCTGTTTGCGGTTAGCCAGCGGGTTTTGCGCGGCGCTGGCGCTGAAGGTCAGCATTTCGGTGCCCAGACTCGCCGGATCGTCAGTGGCGGCCAGGCCGACAAGGTAGGCTTTGCCGGTGTCGGCAAACTTCGGGCTGACTTCCATGGAGGTGAAAAGCTTCTGGCCTTTTTTGACCAGTTCAACCAGAGAGCTGGTCGGCTCCACGTCAGCATATAGAGCTATTTTGCCCTTCAGCGGGCCGTCCTGGATTTCTTCAGCAACCAGCCCCGTCACCCTGCCGTAGCGGTTAAAGGTGCTGTCCGGCAGATATGACTTGATATGCTCAAGGTTAATCAGCGCGGTGTAGACCGCCGGGTTGTAGCTGCCCGCCATCTGCTCCAGCCATTCGCGCTGGATTTCGCGCCCGTCGGTGGTGGCACCTTCCACCCCGATACGGAAACGCTTTGTCTTCACTGTCATGAGCCGTGCTCCGTTAGAAAAAACTTACTGGAGCCTTATGGTTGCGGTGATGGGGGGAGTGAAACAACGCGCGGCGCTTGTGCGGTCGGCCATACAAACCGCAGCCGGGGAAAGCCAACAGTCAAGGCCGTAGGCTTGTGCCATGAACACGACACTGACCCCCGCAGACCTCGATCCCCGTCGGCAGGCTATGCTGCTGTACTTTCAGGGATACCGCGTAGCCCGCATTGCTGAAATGTTGGGCGAGAAAGTTGCAACCGTTCACAGCTGGAAGAAGCGCGACAAGTGGGGCGACTATGGGCCGCTGGATCAGATGCAGCTCACTACCGCCGCGCGTTACTGCCAGCTCATCATGAAGGAGCAGAAAGAAGGGAAGGACTTCAAGGAAATTGACCTGCTGGCACGTCAGTCAGAGCGCCACGCACGTATCGGTAAATTCAACGATGGCGGGAACGAGGCTGACTTAAACCCGAAGGTAGCCAATCGCAACAAAGGTCCGCGCCGTCAGCCTGAAAAGAACGTTTTCACCGACGAACAGATCGAGAAGCTGCAGGAGGTTTTCCACGGCTCGATGTTCGCCTACCAGCGCCACTGGTACGAGGCAGGCAACCGCCACCGTATCCGCAACCTGCTTAAATCGCGCCAGATTGGGGCAACCTTCTTTTTTGCCCGGGAGGCACTGATTGACGCCATTACTACCGGCCGTAACCAGATTTTCCTCTCAGCCAGCAAGGCGCAGGCCCACGTTTTCAAGCAGTACATCATCGACTTTGCAAAAGAGGTTGATGTGGAGCTGAAAGGCGACCCGATGACGCTCAGCAACGGCGCGTGCCTGTACTTCCTCGGCACCAACGCCCGCACGGCGCAGAGCTACCACGGCAACCTGTACCTGGATGAATATTTCTGGATACCGAAATTCCAGGAGCTGCGCAAAGTGGCGTCCGGTATGGCCATCCACAAAAAATGGCGGCAGACCTACTTTTCCACACCGTCCAGTCTGACCCACAGCGCATATCCGTTCTGGTCCGGCGCACTGTTCAACCGGGGCCGCAACAAAGCGGACAAGGTGGATATTGACCTGACCCACAGCAATCTGGCCCCGGGCCTGCTCTGCCCGGACGGCCAGTACCGTCAAATCGTCACCGTGGAGGATGCGGTGCGCGGCGGCTGCAACCTGTTCGACCTCGACCAGCTGCGCATGGAGTACAGCCCGGACGAATACCAGAACCTTCTGATGTGCGAATTCATTGACGATCTGGCGTCAGTATTCCCACTGAGCGAGCTGCAGGCGTGCATGGTGGACAGCTGGGAAGTGTGGTCCGATTTTCAGGCGCTGGCGCTGCGCCCGTTTGGCTGGCGCGAAGTCTGGATCGGCTATGATCCGGCGAAAGGTACGCAGAACGGCGACAGCGCCGGGTGCGTGGTCATGGCACCGCCCACGGTGCCGGGCGGCAAGTTCCGCATTCTTGAGCGGCACCAGTGGCGTGGGATGGACTTCCGCGCCCAGGCTGATGCCATTAAAAAGCTGACGCAGCAGTACAACGTGACCTATATCGGCATTGACTCGACCGGCGTCGGCCACGGCGTCTATGAGAACGTGAAGGCGTTCTTCCCGGCGGTCCGGGAGTTTGTCTACAACCCCAACGTCAAAAACGCCCTGGTGCTCAAGGCATACGACATTATCAGCCACCGCCGCCTGGAGTTTGACGCCGGGCACACCGACATTGCGCAGTCATTCATGGCTATCCGCCGGGCCACCACCGCCAGCGGGAACCGCCCCACCTACGAAGCCAGCCGCAGCGAAGAAGCCAGCCATGCAGACCTGGCCTGGGCAACGATGCACGCACTGTTTAACGAACCGCTGCAGGGCGAAGCCGCTAACACCAGTAACATTGTGGAGATTTTTTGATGGGCAAGAGGAATAAAAACCGCGCTGCAGCTGAACAGAGAGTTCAACAGAGCAGCGGTGTATCTGCAGAAGCATTCAGCTTTGGCGACCCGATCCCGGTACTGGACCGCCGGGAATTGCTGGATTATGTGGAGTGCGTGCAGATGGACCGCTGGTATGAACCGCCGGTGAGTTTTGACGGGCTGGCGCGCACCTACCGCGCCGCCGTGCATCACAGCTCACCGATTGCAGTGAAACGCAACATTCTGACCAGCACCTTTATCCCGCACCCGCTGTTGAGCCAGCAGGCATTCAGCCGCTTTGTGCAGGACTATCTGGTATTTGGTAACGCCTACCTAGAGAAGCGCACCAACCGCCTTGGCGGTATTCTGTCGCTGGAGCCATCACTGGCAAAATATACCCGCCGCGGCGTGGATCTGGATACCTACTGGTTTGTGCAGTACGGCATGACTACGCAGCCGTATGAGTTCACCAGAGGCAGTATCTTTCACCTGATGGAACCGGACTTAAACCAGGAGATTTACGGCATACCGGAATACCTGTCCGCCATCCCCTCCGCACTGCTGAATGAGTCCGCTACGCTGTTCCGCCGCAAGTATTACATCAACGGCAGCCATGCGGGGTTCATCATGTACATGACCGACGCCGCGCAAAACCAGGAGGACGTGAACAACATCCGCCAGGCCATGAAAAACGCCAAAGGGCCGGGCAACTTCCGCAACCTATTCATGTACTCGCCCAACGGTAAAAAGGACGGGATTCAGATCATCCCGCTGTCAGAGGTAGCGGCAAAAGATGAGTTTCTGAATATCAAGAACGTGAGCCGGGATGACATGATGGCCGCGCACCGTGTTCCACCGCAGATGATGGGGATTATGCCGAGTAATGTTGGAGGATTTGGAGATGTGGAGAAGGCAAGCCTGGTTTTTGTCCGTAACGAACTACTCTATTTACAAGAGCGGCTAAAGGAAATCAATACATGGCTTAACGAGGAAGTTATTTCGTTTATAGATTACTCGCTGAAAAGCCTTTAACATGCAAGCCTTAAATACTGTTAATTTCAGTATTTAAGGCACCCTATCCCAGATAATTAGAAATGTAATTATCCATCTTAGCCTGCTTGAATATTCCACTATTTTTTATATATTCCACAACATCCCAATCAAAATAATTACAAATAATAACAATGATTGTCAGAAGCTTCTCATCAGTTAGATTAATTAATAACTCATACTGTTCCTCTTTTTTATCGTCTCCTATTTTATCATCAACGAGTTTCACTAAAAGATAAAATCTTCTAACCAACGAGAAAAAATGATCATCAACATCCAAACTCTCTAACCACGAAGCAATCCTTTCATTGTCGATTCCTCCTCTAACCAAAACACATAAATTGTCATCAACGTAAGTTACTGCGTTATTAGCTTTATACTCAACTAAGGTTGTGCCCTTTGGTTTAACGTCTGTGTTTTCATCATCATTATCCGCACCATTATCGATCACAATACGTAATTTACTATAGTTAGACTCTTGAGACTCTATAAGACAAAAAAATCTCATCTCAAACTTTTTATAATCTTCGAGTAACTCTTGCCGTTTAATCTCTTGAGTCAATGTAACATTAGACTGAACTTGTAAAGTCACAGATCGAATCAGTAGACAAATTGAGATAAAACTAAGAATGGGGTTAAGCACCCCACCCATAAAGTCGCCAAACTGTCCCCATACATCAGCACCTTGAGTGCTCAAAAATTCAATACCGAACTGAAGAGAATAAGCCCCCCAAACAATAACTATTAATGTTAGACAAATTAGCTTTAACATCTTACTGTACCGTATGCACTAAATATTTAATAGTCTCACCACTATTGATTCGTACCCTACTTACAGTCAAGTCAAGGTAAGTATAGCCAGCTGCGGGTGGTGGATTATTTACATGTAGATTAGCTGAAATCATTCTTTTTTGTGCTGGAATAATCACACGTAAAGGACTATAAAAACCGAAAGCAACAGTGTCATTCTCACCTTCAAGAACAAGCCTGCCATTACCAGTCCGCGCATTGAAGCGAGTAATGTAAGCTTTTATTACCTCTGTTTTTCTTGAAACTCGCGATTTAAATAAATGAGTTGCTGTAGACGTATCTAGTTCAACTACCTTTTTCTTGTCATGTCCTCGCTGCTTGAAATTCAGCTCTATATTGTAATTTTTTTTGAGATTAATTTCGTGCATTCTTTTTAATGGAGCACGAATACGGTCGATTAACTCATCTTCAATCTCCGATAAACCTTTGACCACTTCTTCAGCTTCATCCGAAAGCTCACGGCTCTCCAAGTACAATGATTGTGAGATAAAAAAGCTCATCACTTCATTGAAAACTGGTTTTGATATATTACGAAGCTCTGATATCAATTCAGGCTCGTTAATTACTAAGTCAAAGTTTTGTCCATAAGAACCAGTAAAACTTTTCTTGAGTACCGCCCTTGCAGGATTAACATGACTACGTCTTTTGATAATTACTTTTCTAAGTATAGCTTCCGCCAATAAACAAGTAACCTCTGCGGTTCCGGCAAGAGTGTCGAGGCCATATTCCATATCTACTTCATCATCGCCGCTTTTGATGATTACATCGTAATTGACACGCATTTTCTTTCCTTGAGAACAATGATTGCTTTAATTTTAGGATTAATCTCAAGTTACCATAGTTACCAGGGTTTTTGAACTACCGCTTTCAGTACTGATAGCGCGCGCTCGTATCCCCGCCACGCCTGCCCGCTTTGTGTAGTGGTTTTCATGCAGGTGCATGACATAAGCAAAAGCCCGCCAGAACTGGCGGGCCTGCATCAAAACGATCCTCAAACGATCATGCGTTCTCATGCAGCATAGTCATGCACGGATGAGAGAAATGAATGCGCGTATCCAAATGCCCGTTAGAAAAACGCAGATGAACTAAAAAAGCTTAAGGTCTACTATGAGCGAGAAACGGACATTTAATTTTCGAGTAGTGGAAATCGAAGCCAGTACCTGCCGGAGCCATAGTATCGAAACCACGAACAATAAAAAGCCTGGAAATATCCAGGCTGCGCAAGACTCATTTATAGAATGCTGCGGTAAGGATTACTCAACGGTCACAACTATTTTGCCGACCTGTCCATTGGACTCCATATAGCGCTGGGCGTCTGCAATCTCTTCGAACGGGAACGTCTTATCGATGACCGGCTTCAGTTTGCCGACTCGCAAGCCTTCTGTGATAAAGGATTTAGCGCGCGCCATTTTTTCAGAGTCCGTCGTGATTTCAAACAGCTCATATCCACGCAGGGTGAGATGCTTACCGAGAATATCAAATACAGGCACAAGCATGTCACGGCTATCGAGCGCGCCGTACTGGAAAAACATACCCTGTGGTGCCATCACCTGCGTCAGTTTTGCCACGTCCGGCCCACCGACGGGATCAAAAACAATATGGGCACCTGCGCCATCTGTTGCACGACTGATTTCAGCAACCATATCCTGCTCCGCAGTAGCAATGACGGCGGCTGCGCCAGCTTTAAGGAGCATTTCGCTTTTTTCAGAGGTCCGTGTGAGTGCAATTGGGTTTGCACCCAGCATGTTAGCAATCTGTATGGCAGCCAGACCCACGCTGCTTGATGCTGCGCGGATCACGACATTCTGACCAGCCTGAAGGTTGCCATACTCAACCAGCGCACCATAAGCGGTGACATACATCATCCAGCTTGCGGCGGCTTCCTCGAATGAAAGGTTTTCAGGATGCTTTACGACAGCATGAACCGGTGCGTTGACCACTTCACCATACATGCCGTATTCATTAAACATAAATGAAGGGATCACGCTTACCCGATCTCCAGTGGTAAACTCATCTACATTCTCACCTACTGCCTGTACAACGCCGGCCGCTTCATAACCAAGACGTGCCGGAAATTCCGGCTCAATAACATATTGGCCGTTGCGGTACATGATTTCTGCACGGTTGATACCTATCGCATGTACGCGGATCTGCACTTCACCCGCTGTCGGTGCAGGCACCTGCACATCAACAACTTCCAGCACTTCCGGGCCACCGGTGCGGTTAAAGGTAATAACTTTAGACATATTCAACTCTCTTCAGTTAAAGGCACACCTTCAGAATAATGCCGAAGGGATGCCCGAATCATTTGTGAACAATCTACGTTGTTACGAACACACCAGAAATAGCTGAGAGGGAACTTCAGTATTAATTATCCATTAACAATCCGCCTGCTTCAGCGGATCTGCGTGGCCAGAATATCACTGAACCAGTCGATAAAGACGCGCACTTTTGGAGAAAGGTAGCGCCTGTCGGGATACATCACTGACACGGGCTTTGACACCGATGGGTATTGCGGCAGAATCTCTTCAAGAGCGCCGGAAGCAATATGGGGAGCAACGGCATCATAGGTAGCCTGGATAATGCCCAGACCAGCCAGAGCACAAGAAAGCAGAATATCGGAATTATCAACCAGCAGGCTGCCCGCAGGACGTAGCGAAACAATGCTCCCGTCTTCGATAAACTTCCATTCCATGACGTCACGACTGTGGTCGCTAAAAAAGTTAATTGCCCGATGTTTATCCAGATCCGCAAGTGTTTCTGGCCGCTCATGCTGCTGCAGGTAAGACGGGGCTGCACAGGTAACCATCCGGATGTCACCAAGACGTCTGGATATAAAACTAGAATCTTGAAGCGCCCCCAGGCGGACAAGGCAATCTACGCCTTCCGTAATCAAATCAGTTTTTTTATCGGAAGAAACCAGCACAACTTCAATACCTGGATACAGTGCCTGAAAATGCCTGAGATTAGGGATCAATATGGAATGCGCCAGCGCCAGGGGCACATCAAGTCTCAGGCGTCCTCGCGGTGGAAGTGTCGGTGAAAAACTGGCCATCATGTCATTAACTTCGGCCAGAACATGCCTAGCATGATGATAGAACTCATCCCCTTCAGCAGTAACGCTCAGCTTTCGGGTTGTGCGATAAATGAGTTTTACACCCAGATCATGCTCTATCTGCTGTATCGCTTTGCTCACAGTGGGGCGATGAATCTGAAGTACATCAGCAGCTTTCGTGAAGCTACCCTGCTCAACAACCTGTATGAAAATATTTAGGTATTCAATCATGTTGGCATGCACGTGCTCACCTGTTTTGTAGGCTGTTCAAAACCGACATTGTAAAGTAAACCATCCCAACGACATTATTTCTTTTCGTTCAGATAAGGGCTTTCTGACTGTCACAATGTCCACTCTGGCACAAAGCGGACGACCATTTTCAAATGGCCGTCGCATCTAACACCTCGTTTCACTCATTGTTCAACCTTACCCCCATCAGAAGGAATTCTTTCGGGGGCAACGTTTCAGTGTAACCAGCTGTCGTCTTCCCAGACCTGCTGCAGAATTTCCATTACACGTTCCTTATCTTCAGCCTGTCTTACCCCGCTAAGTTCAATACCATTGGCGCTGCCCTTGCGGATTCGGATAGCTGTTTTTGGGTAGAGGGGGCGCAAATTTCGGTAAAGCTCGGATTCAAGTGCTTCTAAAAGCACCTGGCTAATTTTCTGCTCTTTATCGATCATTATTTCAATGCGCATAGATTTTCCCCTAACAGGTAACGTCCATTGTTCGGCTGTATTCATGGTTGCGGATTTTCGCCATCAGCTCGTCAGTCAGCTCGGAAACCCACTGGATGGCCAGCCGCTTTTCTTCGTCGCTGCACTCGCTCGCCGCTACCAGTTTTATGAAAAAATCGATGCGCTGAAGTTTCAATGATTCCAAAAGATAATCCTGCATTTTCCCTCCTATTACGGCCACTTACACAAGATAACTGTATGTATATACACTGTTTATATATACAGTATAGTACCGATTTCTAAATGTAAAACGCTTTTTTGGACTTCAATAAGAAAGCCCTGATATGAGTCAAAGACAGGAAATATTTTCGGTGTGTCAGTAATACTGCCGCCACTTGTCATCCTCACGCAGCCGCCCGTTCTGGTAAAAGATGCGCAGCCCTCCCCCTGACGGAAGGCTGCCGCCGCGTAAAAGTAAATTCACTTCATACTCACTGCCATCGAACCCTCTGGACCGCAACTCATACTCCAGCTGCAGGCGCTGCTGCTCAGAAATATTCTGCTTGTATGCCTTTTTCCGTTTCGGTTTTACCAGCCTGAGCCGGGCAACCAGCTCCCGCCGTTCCTTTTTGCCCATGCCGTGCAGATAGTCCTGCAGCGCCTTTTCATCCATGGACGTAATATCCGGTACTTCACCCCCTGTCTGGTTCAAATTTTCAACAGGGGGACAGTTATTGCCACGAGTCCAAGGGGCGCAAGCGCCCTGGTCGGCTGTCGCCTCCTGAAGGTCAACGGCTTTACGAACCATTTTCCACTTCACTGCATGAGTGCAGATCCGGCCCTCAATGATCGGGGACCAGACGCCATAAATACGGATACCATGATCGCCGTAGGTGCTCGGCTCGTCGTTCAGCTCATAAGCTGTTCTGACCAGGTGATGTTTACGGGGAACCAGGACGCCGCCCTGCGCCATGATGTAAGTGGCAAAGCAACCGGCATCAGCTGCGGCCAGCACAGCATCAAGACCCGGATTGCCGATAACAGGCCGCGCATTTGCAAGGGCCGCCAGAATCTCAGGCGTCAGTTCAGGCTTACCCGGAATGGGCTTCAATGGGAGAAGGTCGCGCTTAGCCTGACCGGCCAGCAGACGCAGCTCACGGTACGCCTGGCGGCCAGGAATACCAAAGAAGCGGAATTGCTGGACACGGTGCAGCGAAGCCCAGGCGTTTACGTTCTCAGCGTTATCGCGCAGTGATCTGCCCGTTTCTTTACTGATTTCCTGCGCCAGCCCGCGCCCGTCGATGTTTTTGCTGATGTATTTGGCGATATAACTGGTCGGCGTACCCTTGCGGGGGTTGATAAGCTCGGACTTGAAGCGCGGCCCGGTATTGGTGCCCAGCTCCTCCCGGTCCTCACGAATGGCGAATTTACGCAGCAGCGCCGTGATGGATTTGCGGTCTTTTTTGCGCATGAAGCACAGCAGGTGCCAGTGCACGGTGCCGTCATGGTGTGGTTCAGCAACGCGGACGCCATACCAGCGCAGCCCGGCTTTGTGCATCGCCTTACGGAAGGCGGCGAACATATTTACCAGGTAATCGCTGCTCTGGCGGACCGTGGCACTGGTCCATTTCGGGTTTGGCCTGCCGTTATTAAGCGTCGCGTGAAAGCGTGACGGGCAGGTGATGGTATAGAACACGGCGCATTCACCACGCATTTCTGCGATCAGCTCCAGCCCCTTAACGCAGGCCATCATTTCGTTGCGCCGGTGCGCCGGGTTGCTGCTGCTGGCGTTTACCACTTCTTCCATATCCAGCGTGTCACCTTCGGCGTTAACCAGCTCATGCGAGCGGAAAAACTCCAGTGATTTGCGGCGCTGTTCGCGTTTGTGGATCACGGCTTCATAGCTGACATACGGGGACGCTTTTTTGTTAACCAGGCAGACAGCGCGCAGCTGTTCTTCCCGCCATTCACACCGCATCTGCCACAGCTTGCGATACCACCAGTCCGCACAAAGCATACGGGCAAGCGAGCCCGGAATAAGCTCGTATGGGACTGGCTTACGGCGATGCTTTTTACGGCGCAGCTGCTCGAAAGCAGGCGGGATAACATCAAGGCGCATGGCCTCAGCGGCCACCCTTTCCCATGACCGGCGGATCTCTTCCGGCGTAACGTCTTCATCCGTAAACAGCTCACCGCAGGCAGCATCCAGACACATGCTCATGTGTGCCGCCACCAGGGTAGATAACCGCTTGACCTGCTCCTGGTTCATTTCAGGGAGGACCAGCAAGCCCTCCAGCCCATCGTGGCTCGCCATAAAACGGAATGACGCAGAAACCTGGCTGGTACGCACGCGCTCCAGGCGTTCAAGGCACGGCCTGATGGTTTCACGCAGATAGCGGGAATATGCCTTCGGCTTGCCCAGGCCCTCGAAATATTTAATCCGTTCAAGCAGCGGCTTACTGATATGCGCCGGTTGGGCGCCCACGTCAGCAACGATGACCAGATCGGGGTTGAATCGCTGCTGCTCGCGGGCCATTTTGGCGCGGCTTATCAGCTGATCCTGCTCCATTTCTCGCTGAACAGGATCACGGGATTCATTGTAGAAATAGCGTTCCCAGACCTCATTACTCAGGGCCTCGCGGCGCAGCTGCTCCTGCTCGTTATCCGCAGCATAGAGAGTAATCAGGTTTGAAAGCGCAGAAACCGGCGCTACTTCCGCCGGGTCCATGTAGGGGTTAATCGCCTTTTTAGGTACATTCCAGGCAAAAGCAGCGGCGGAATCTTCTGCGCCGCCGTGCTTTTCAACTTCGTGATGACTCACGCGCGCACCTCATGCATGACCGAGTAATCAGGGCCGCCGGCTGGATCAAAGCCAGCCCAAACTTTCGGTTTGAGTACAGCAATCAGTTCGTCTGCGGTTTTCCCTTCGCCTGCAGCAATACCAATGCTGCGTTTTACGTTAATGCGGTTATGAGTGAAATTGCGATACAGGGAACGAGTCAGGAAAGTGTCGCTGTTCGAAACGATGACCGGATGGCCTTCTGATGCACGGCGCTCAAGAATAGAGGCCAGCTGATACTGATCGTCCTCAGTAAAACCGGCAGTGTGATAGGCACTGAAAGTACCGTCATAAGGCGGATCGCAATAAATAACATCCCCAGGCACCAATAACGCCAATGTTTCGTCATAGCTGGCACAAATGAACGTTGCACGCTGGGCCTTTTCCGCAAAAGTGCGAATTTCTGCTTCGGGAAAATAGGGAGCTTTATAGTTGCCGTAAGGTACGTTGAAATGCCCTGCCCGGTTATAACGGCACAACCCACGGTAACAATGGCGATTTAGAAAAAGGAAATAAGCAGCCTTCCAGATTAAGTCTAAGGAATGCAAATGATTAAACTCTTCACGAATAACATAATACTGTTCAGAAAAGTTGTTGCAGGCAAAGAGAGCCTTTGAGATAGCAATGAAGTGTTCTACTTCATCTTTAATTACCTGATACATATTAATCAGGTCAGCATTAATATCCGCGACAAGATAATGGGGATAGTCTGTCGCCATCATCACAGCACAGGAACCCGCGAAAGGTTCAACCAGTCGTGGGCCACTAGGAAGGTGCTTAATCAGTTCCGGCATAATAGCGGTTTTATTTCCCGCCCATTTCAGGATGGTGCTCATACAGCGCCTCCGTTGTAGTGTTTACCTTTAAGCTCTGCGATTTCCTGACAGGTAACGCAGAGATCACAGCCCGGCATGGCGGCCCGGCGTTCTTCGGGAATGACTATTCCGCAGCTTTCACACTCCAGTGAAGAAGCCCCAACCTTTCGGATACGGGCATTGTGGATGTGGCGCTGCAGCTGTTCTTCCACCCGCTGCTGTACGAGATCCATAGAGTCAGCCATTAGTGCAGCTCCTGGGATTCGTTTTCGTAGCGGGTAGCTTCACGGCGCAGCAGTTCAGCCGCTTCAATACCGTTTAACCCTTTGTTGGCGATATGGGTTGCCAGCGCCTCAAGACGGATTGAAACTGCAAGCGCGCGTCCTTTGCGCTCCTCACGTTTGGCAATATCGATCACCGCCATAAGCTGGTCGGTTTCTGGTGCAAACATTTTTGGTAATTCGTTCTGCATTGTTCTTTCTCCTGAATTTGGGCAAAAGAATGCCCGGCGGGTTTACGCCATTAATTTCTGTTGTGGGTTAATTCGGCATGGTTAGCCGTTTGGGAAATAAGCTCACCACTGCACGAAAATGATTCATTGCTTTAACCAGTTCCCGCTTTTCGTCAGTAGTCAGATCACTAATATTGACGCCGTGACGTTCTGCCGGAATTTTTGCCATAAAGAATATGGCTGCCAGTGCCCGCTCATTTTGTTTATGGTTTATATCGCGGCGGTCGCGCATATCTTTAATAAACCTTTCAAGCTCTGGCTCAATATTCAGACCAAACACATTCGCCCTTAATTCCGCTATTCGGTTCAGCCCTTCCATACGTTGACCCGGGCTTAATGGAACAGTCGCCGCAGCGCCTTCAATAGCCATGGTTTCCCCCGTTTGGTAGTGGTCAGCCCTGCCAGCAGTTCATCCTGAGAGCGGGACGGGTGCCAGCGCTTGCCATCTTTCCCGATAATCCAGCCATGGCCGCAGTGCATAGCTGGACTTTGTTTTTTCAATAATGATGCAAAACTTGGTTCTTCCATAACCCCTCCAATATGTGCCGGGATGTTTAACCACGCCCGGCCCGTGGTATTCTGGTGTTTCCACACAGCCAGAAAGGAAAAGACATGAAAAATAACGAACAACAGAACGAAGCTCTTAAACAGTTAACTAACGTCCTTACTGAGGCAGGTAATCAAACCAGAGTCGATGTCCTCGCCCACTCAATCCTGCTGCAAGCTATTTTTTCTGTTCTTTCCGAAGAACAAAAAAATCAAATTATTAAAATCCTTCAGACCGCTACCGTTAATCAACATGCTGCGACCGCAGGCGTTGAAGCAGAAGTAAAAATGTCTCTCGCTCAGCTTTTAAGCGGTTTTTTAACGCCTCAGAAGCTGAATTAAGGACCTGATCACACTTTTCACATGCACATAGGCAGCAGGAGTTATTAGCGTGTTTGCTGCCTTTATTTTTCTCTTCCATGTTCACCTCAGATAATGCCGAACGAAGCGCCAAGGCCCGTTACGGTGTCCACCGCACTTGCCATTGCGGGGTTGGCCTGCAGGCGGGCCTGCATGGAAACGGCAGCCAGTGCCATCAGACGAGTTGCTGAATTGATACTGCTGATCACGTCACGGCGCCCGGCAGTGGTTTTCACATCGCCAGTAACGGCACCAGCGGCAACTCGCCCGATTTCAGCGGTGGCGCTCATGACGTAGTGCGGCAATTTCTCTTTTGCCACTTCGTTCATCGGCACACATGGCAGGCAGTGAATTTGTGCCAAGAAGCCGTCAACCAGGGTGGAGTCCTCAGTGAGATCGGTAAGCAGCCAGATTTCAGGCGGTGTGAGCTGATGTGGCTGGTCCGGGTTCAGCTTGTTGCGCAGCGTCTGGACATTCATTCCCGCGCGTTGTGCCAGCTTCGCCATGTTGTGACGCAGTGCGAAAGCCCGGCAGGCCTCTTCAAAGTGTGGATGTTTGGAAATCTTATAATCAAACATGCGAGCCCCTTAGAAAGTTCCCATAATTGAACTTACTGACCAACAACAACGCGGAAGTTGGAATGACCAAGGGACTCACGAACCTGATCGGTTTTGTACATCAAGTAACGTAGGCTTACACGACCCTTATTTTTTTCTTTCTTAACCATGTACTTAGCAAGCTGACCATGATGGATTTTTTGATAAACAGAGCCGCGAGAAATGCCTTCCCATTCCGCGAACTCTGCAGGCGTAGCCATCTCTTTTGGTACACGAATTGAAATATCAGTGCTCATAGTGCAGTATCTCTCAGTTAAGGTTTGGTTTATGTCGTTTTATCTTGTTTTATGTGATTCAACATTTGAACAACCGAGATACTACGATCCAATATTTGATACGTCAATAGGATTAAATAATGATACAGGTGAAGGCTGGCGAGAATACAGGGGGTAGAGAGGCTATCCATAGGTTGATGGCAGCCTATGATTTCAAGTCCAGACAGCAGCTATGCGATCACTTAGGTGCATCAAAAAGCACTATGGCAAACAGATACTTAAGGGACAGCTTCCCTGCAGAATGGGTGATCCAATGCGCTCTTGAAACAGGAGTTTCTTTACTCTGGCTAACCACAGGACAAGGCGAACCAGGAACAAAAATTGATAATAAAAAAAGTATCAATTTCGTGAACTCCAGCAAGGTAAAACCTCTTTCTGAGCTTGTATCGCCAGAGATCGACAAAGCTAGCCTTATAGGAGGTTCGTTGGTTGAGGCTGGGAAGGCCATCATTGATAGCAGCCTGCTTCCCCCTGACTCAAGCGAGCTGCTTCTCGTAAATACCAATGGCGATTCATATTTAGTTGACCGTAACCAGACACCACCAGTGAATGGGATGTGGTTGGTCGATATCGACGGGATAAAAAGCATTGTTAAGCTGACTCGCCTTCCGGGAAACAGATTAGTTGTGCATCAAGATGATTCTTCGTTTGAGTGCAGCCTGGATGATATCGAGGTTGTTGGCCGCGCATTGAAAATCATCAAGAGCCTTTGATATGACCATCAGAAAACAGCCGAACGGAAAATGGTTGTGCGAGTGTTACCCGAACGGGCGTGACGGCAAGCGTGTGCGCAAGCAATTTGCGACAAAGGGCGAGGCTGTAGCATTCGAAAACTTCACCATGGATGAAGTGAACAAAAAGCCGTGGCTGGGTGAAAAGGAAGATCGGCGGCGTTTGTCAGAATTGATTGAGCAGTGGCACTCCCTTTACGGCCAGACGCTCGCAGACCCGAAGCGCCTAATGGCGAAACTGAATATTATCTGCAATGGCCTGGGCGATCCCGTCGCCTCTGAGTTAACCGCCGGTGACTTTACAAAATATCGCGAAGCACGGTTAAAAGGTGAAGTACGCAACGAAGACGGCGCGCTGATGTCGCCAGTAAAACCCCGCACGGTAAACCTGGAACAGCGTAACTTATCATCCGTTTTTGGCACCCTGAAAAAGCTGGGCCACTGGTCAGCGCCTAACCCGCTCGCCGGGCTACCAACATTCAAAATCGCAGAGGGGGAACTGGCGTTCCTTGCCCAAGACGAAATTAAACGCCTGCTTGATGCCTGCGCTGATTCTCAAAGCCCCAGCCTGTTAATGATCGCAAAGGTATGCCTCGCCACCGGCGCGCGGTGGAGTGAAGCCGAAAACCTGCAGGGCCATCAGTTATCTAAATACCGGATCACCTATACCAAAACCAAAGGTAAGAAAAACCGAACCGTACCGATATCTCAGGATCTGTATGACGAGCTGCCCAAAAACAGAGGTAAGCTATTCACACCCTGCAGAAAAGCTTTTGAGCGCGCAGTAAAAAGAGCGGGTATCGACTTACCTGAAGGCCAGTGCACGCATGTGCTGCGCCATACATTCGCCAGCCACTTTATGATGAACGGCGGAAACATACTGGTACTGCGCGATATTCTGGGCCATGCCGATATTAAAATGACGATGGTTTACGCACACTTTGCGCCCGATCACCTGGAAGATGCCGTTACCAAAAACCCTCTTCACAATCTCAACTGGAACCGCTAATTTATGGCGGCACTTTGGCGGCAGAGCGTTAAAAAGGCATAAAACGGACAAACACCAAATAATACTAACACTCTGTTTTTAAACGTAAATAACTGTTTTTGTTACAGTAAAAATGGTATGTAGAAATTTCGGACGCGGGTTCAACTCCCGCCAGCTCCACCACATTATGATCCGGATACGTCCGGTGAAATCCTGAAAGCCCGCACGGCACAAGCCCTGCGGGCTTTTTTGTGTCTGTCGTCGTCCGAGAGCATCCGGCTAAATCCGGTGATTATTGGTATACGTTTAGGTATACGGTAAGATGTATACCTAAAAGCATATACCAATTCATGAAGGAACGGCCACAGTGGCACGGACAACACGGCCCTTAACTAACACCGAAGTTCTGCGCGCTAAAGCGTCAGAGAAAGACCTGACGTTGCATGATGGCAATGGGCTTTTCCTGATAGTGAAGACCAACGGGAAAAAGCTCTGGCGTTTCCGTTATCAACGTCCAGCGACAAAACAGCGGACAATGATGGGGCTGGGTGCTTTCCCCGCCCTTTCACTTGCCGACGCCCGAGGGTTAAGAGCGGATTACCTTGCCTTGTTAGCCAACGGAATTGACCCACAAATTCAGGCCGAAGTTGCAGAGGAACAGCAGCAAATCGCTCTGGACAGTATTTTTTCAACGGTCGCCGCTAACTGGTTCCAGCTCAAAAGCAAAAGCGTTACCCCTGATTACGCAAAAGACATTTGGCGTTCACTGGAGAAAGATGTATTCCCTGCCATCGGTGAGGTCCCCGTTCAGCAAATCAAAGCCCGAACTTTGGTTGAAGCCCTTGAGCCAATAAAAGCACGTGGGGCGCTTGAGACTGTACGCCGACTGGTGCAGCGCATTAACGAAATCATGATTTATGCCGTAAACACTGGTTTGATTGATGCCAATCCAGCATCCGGTGTAGGGATGGCCTTTGAGAAGCCCAAAAAGCAAAACATGCCGACGTTGCGGCCAGAAGAATTGCCGAAGCTGATGCGTTCTTTAGTCATGTCAAATCTGTCTGTTCCGACTCGCTGTCTTATTGAGTGGCAGCTCCTGACACTTGTGCGCCCTTCTGAGGCTTCTGGCGCTCGATGGGCTGAAATTGATCTCGGCACTAAACTTTGGACAATCCCAGCCAAACGCATGAAAGCAAAAAGAGAGCATTTTGTTCCATTATCTCCACAAGCGTTAGATATTTTGGATAGAATGAAAGCCATAAGTAATCACCGTGAACATGTCTTTCCAAGTAGAAACAATCCAATGGTGCCTATGAACAGCCAAACTGCAAATGCAGCTCTTAAGCGTATTGGTTATGGAGGGAAACTTGTTGCTCATGGGCTTCGTTCACTGGCAAGTACTATTTTAAACGAAGCCGAATTTAACCCAGACGTGATTGAAGCAGCTCTTGCACATAGTGATAGAAACGAAATTCGAAAAGCGTACAACCGAGCACAGTATCTCACTCAGCGAAGTGAACTACTAAATTGGTGGGGCAAAAAAGTAGAGACCAGTTGTTTTAACGAATTTTATAACAAGGAAGAAAAATGAAAAGAAACAATGAGTTAATAAGAGCCGCTATCGCTAAAAAGCGTTGGCAAAATGAGGTGTTGCGTAAGGACATAGAATATTGTCCTTATCGCCCTAAGAAAAAGAACAAGTCAAAAAAAGCAGTAGAATATATTAGATTCCCTGCTAATTTCAGTATTTATTCTGCTGATAAAAACAAACATTATAAAGACACCATGAATATCATATATGCTATTTCTCGTATAGCAGATATGAAAACTAAAAAGGTTCATCTTGATTTTTCCCAAACGGAATATATTAAAGCTGCCTCTATGTTAATTCTTTACGCTACTATTGAACAAGCTATAAAATCGGGAGTGAATTTTAAAATTATTGCGTTCCCGAAAGATTTTAAAGCCACTAGAATAATAAAGCGTTCAGGCTTAGAAGTATTATGCAAAGAAAACACACACCAACCTAATTTTGATGGGGATTTCATACCGGTTATAAGTGGAAGCGGTGGTGATTTTCGCGATGAAATCGTAGACTTTATTCAACATAAAATTTACAAAAACAAGATGACACCTGATACTGAAAGTAAATATGGCGGTGCAGTGCAGGAGGCTATTAACAATGTTGCATATCATGCATACCCAGAAATTCCTGAATCGGACCTGAAAAAATGGTGGGTGAAATGCGATCTTGCAGGCGATCAATTGTTTTTAGCAATATATGATAAAGGTGTAGGCATACCTAAAACCGTAATGAACAGAACATGGTTTGAAGAAATTCTTCAAAGCACCTACCCAGCTTTAGTATCCCAAATTAAGCGCGAATTAGAAAAAGAAGGGATTGCAAAAAAAGATTTACTTAGTTACAAATTTGGCATTATCAGCGATGCGATGAAAATAGCCATTTCTATGGTTGGCGATGTTACAGGTACTGAAGAGAGCAAGCATGGACAAGGAAGTAAAAGCATCAAAGCTTTAGTTACAGAAAATGACCAAGGAACTCTGTGGATTTACAGTAACAATGGATTATATAAGCTAAACTCTGGTATAGTTGAAACATATGATTTGCAAAAGCCAATGCCAGGCACCTTGCTACAGTGGAACATTAAGGTTGATCTAGATGAACTTGAAAAAAATTAGTATCGTCAATGACTTCAGCAAGAGCCCCTACGGCCGATATCCTTCTGATGGCAAGTGGAACGGTCAGGTTTTTCGTCAAGAAATCTTGGTACCAGCACTGAATAGCTATGATAAGGTCATAGTAGACTTGACGGGTTATAATAGATACGGTCGCTCATTTATCGATGAAGCCTTTGGCGGACTTATTCGTGAAGAAAACTTTACTAAATCTGATTTAGACAAAAAACTTGAGTATCACCACAATGATCTCAAGAGTTTTGAGTTATTAATTACGGAACGTATCGAGAAAGCCGCAAATGATACCAGAAAATACTAGCCACGCTTTAGATCCAAAATATATCGCCGTGATTATTTCTTCTATAATCGCGGTATTTGGATGGCTTATTTCATCTTATATCAACACTCGAACCTTTAAGCGAAACGAAACATCTAAGCTCAAAGATAAAATTTCCTCCATGGTTGAAAACTTCTTTGACTCCCTTGAGGAAAAAATAAAATCAAGGGGAGTCAAAGAAACTGAACTTGATGATTTGATTGCAGGTAAACTTACTTTAATTGAACTACATCTGAATCATTTAGACAGAAAGATAAACATCAAGCTGATTTCTGATGAGCATATAAACAAAATCAGAAGCGAACCATATGATTACTTAACATCATCTAGCGGTGATTATAGAAAAAAACTAAATGAGTTGAAGTTCAACACACTGGAACTTATAGAAGAAAACTATACGGAATGGTATTTCAGAAACTCAACTAAATACCATTGGATAAAACTCAAATCGTTAATCCTTCAAAAATAAAAGCTTATATCACCTCGTATTATTTTGCGAGGTGATTCTTTCATCAAACTTGCTAATACCTCAGTCGTATTTAAATTATAAAATTTCAGCCCACTCTTATCCTTTTAATCAAACTTCTTTACTACAAAGCCAATAACTGAGCGATAATCAGAACATGTCCGAAAGTTGATGTAATTAACTTTCTGCGCGCAGTACTCTCCCCGCCCCGCCTGCCCGCTTAACGGGTCGCTTTTAATGCAGGTGCATGACCGGCCCCGGGGCGCGCCAGTACCGGCACCTGAGGGGAAAGCATGGACATGAAAACGCATGCAAAACCATGCACCTTACTGATGCATGGCTTAATTCGTGAAAATAGCGGAATCTGCGGGGATTTTTTGACGGACTAGTGCACGTCCAGCTCTGTGCGTTTTCTTACGTAATTCTGGTTTTGTGCTGGGGTGAATGTCTCACGATTATCATCCCGCGAAGCCGCGTCGGGCCTGAATCCGATGGCCGTTAAAATGTCATTATCCTGTACTGAATAATTTATTTTTTCACCGATAGCCAGCCAGACCGACAATGCCTCACGCAGATACTCGACCGAATGCTGCATGACAAGGTGTCTGACGGCGGGATGCTGACTGTTATAGCCCATAAGCTCTGGCGCAAGCGCAGAGGCCAGCTCCGCGCCATGTTCCTGCATAAAATCATTCAGGCGGTTACGTATGCTGATACGCTGGACATCCTCATGCGACCGGATATAGCGCCCGGCGGCCTGATTAATCTCCCATTTTTTTACGTCGATAATATCGCGCAGCATATTCAGTGTACGGGTGCGGCCGTTGTCGCCGGTGATAAGCAGTTCACGGTATTCCTGTTCGACCTCTGCCAGTTCCTGCCTGCGGGTCATCCAGGTGGTTTTATTATTCTTGCAGGTTTCAAAGGCCTGCTGCAGCGTCACAGTGGTCATGATGTCCCTCCTGCTTAATGACGGAACGGCGAGCTGTAGCAGCCCTGGACTTTACGCGGTGGCGGCGTTACCGGCGTCGGGTCGGGCTGCTCTTTTTCCGCCGGCGGCCGGATAACCTCATCAATCGATTCGATGGTGCGGAAGGTCGCTGAACATTCGATATTGGTGCACTGATGATAGCGCTGCTTAACGTTTTCAGACAGATAACGGCTGGTGCGCGTATGCGCAGATTTTTTACAGAACGGACAGTGCATCATGCCAGTACCCCCCGTGCCTTAAGGTCAGCTTCACGCTCACGTAAATTTTCAAACCATACCTTCTTTTGGGCGCCTGTAGCGGCCACGCCGTAATTCATATGCGGTAGCGTCTCCGCTGACAGCCCGGCTTTATAAAGCACAGGCTCATCAGCCAGACGGATGTGGCAGTCTTTCACTGCACGCTCAAGCCATGCCCTGACCTCCTGTATAACCGCTTTATCCGGTTCGGTGTATCCCTGAGTCCCGATGTTATTCGCGAGCGGATTACCCTGCGCCAGTATTTTCAGTTTCATCGCCCGCACAAGTGCGCCGCAGGTGTCACGCAGCGCGTTATCCAGCTCCTTACCGGCGTACAGACTGAGCACGTTATGATGCGCCTGACGGTATGCTCTGGCCGTACTGTCGCAGTTACCTTTCAGCCGGTCACATTCAAAAGCCAGCACCTCAGCGAGCCGGTCACACTCCTGTGCCAGTTCACGGGAAGCCACACGCGCCAGATGCTGTTGTTTCAGCTCATCCGTCAGCACCGCTCCACCGGCACAAAATGCCGCGCGCCATTCACTCGCTTCACTCCCGTTCTCCTGCTCAATCTCGGTTTTTTGCTGTGCGGTACGGGCAATCGCGGTGGTGATGTCATCCATCAGGCGGGCGTTTTCAAGATGAGTGGCTCTGGCTGCGTCCAGTTGCCGGAATGCCGGGGCCAGATAGTCAGGAATGGTTATGGTGGTCATGTTATTACTCCTCAGTGATGTCAAGCTGAGAAGATTCTGCATCGCCCCGCACAACAACTCGACCTATTGCAGTTGTGGCAGTAATGGCACAAACGAGGGCTAAAAATGCGACTGGCCAGAGAAAGGTCGCAGGATAACCCTCTCATTGTTTGTTTTTTTATATATAACTATTCACTACTGTTCACTGTAAATAAAAATATAGTTAATACAGTAAGTTAATAGGTGAACAGTTGAGAGGGAAGTGTTCACCGGGTGTTCACTACTGTTCACTTTCAAGAGTTTTTGAATTTTCATTGTTTATGTTATTTCCTATTAATCCCCTCATTTTTATAGATATCAGTAATCAAGCAAATATTTAATTTCTCACTCAAACCCATTTAAAGCCATTTAAAGCCATTTGAAACTTTACTGCTTGATATTTAGGCAGCCCGTGTAATGCCTTATGCAAACTCCACTTGTTGCAACAGGTGAAAATATTCACAAAATAGAGAGCTACCCGACTCCGGACGGATACGTTCGGAGCACTGTGGATATTAATGAGGTAGCGTTATGCACACGGCTTTATCAGTACCAGTTTCCCGCTCTGGCGTACATTTAACGTCAGTTTCAGACCCGACTCAGGAGCGTTTTTTACGACTTCCTGAAGTTATGCATCAGTGCGGCCTATCCCGATCGACGCTCTACGATTTAATCGCCCGTAACGCCTTTCCGGCTCAGGTCTCCCTCGGGGGTAAAAACGTCGCATGGCTCCAGTCAGAAGTGACCGCGTGGATGGCGGAACGCATTGCTCACCGCAACAGGAAGTATGACGCATGAATCAGAGTCACTTTCAAAAAGCCCCTTTTTCTGGCTTGCATCTGTTGTGTGTTTCCTGGTACAGTTTTCCTGCTGTCGCAAAATCGGCAGCCGGGATTTGCAGCCCGTGTAATTCACAGGCGACACAACACGCGCCTTGCGTGTTTTTTTACGTCGTAGCTCAGGCACACCTATATTTCGGGCTGTGGTGTTTACACCGTGGTTCCAGTCAAATAATGGTGGCTCGAGTGGGGCAGTCCTCGGACTGGCCGGTATTCTGTGAAGCCGGTACTGCAAACCCTGTTCGGGTCACCACCAATGAGATTTGCAGCTCCGGTGGTGGCGTTAACCGCTATTCACAGGAGGTTGCTCTAATGGCTACGACCCTCACCCCGTCACATCCCCAATTTATCTTTGTGTTTGCCGCTGTTCGCCGTGCAGACCGCAAGCCCCGTATCTGTATGCTCCGCGCCGTAGCTGGTGACGAACAGACTGCCCGTCTCTCTCTCGTTAGTGACTACGTGCTTTTCTTTGCTGCCCGTCTGCCGGTTGCGGAGGTGCGCCATGCATAACAACGATCAGACCGTCTCAGCGTGTCATGATGACCTCAATAGCGTCCGTGAGCACCTGAGCCTTGAATCGTTTCATAAACTCAATCGCGCCTGTGAAACCCTGCATTACTTTGGCAGTGATTTACGGCGTCATGAAATAAACGGACTCAGCCAGCTTTATACCCCTCAAATCCTGAGTTACGTGCACGAAGACATCAATTATGTGCTGGAAGAACTCAAGGCCAAAGGTCTGTGTCGGGATTTCATTGCACCGGCCACTGTAAGCGGAGGTGAGCACCATGTTTGATTTCCCTCAGCCGGGTGAATCATACCGCTGTTCAGGCTTTCCTGACGTGGTGGTGTCGGGCATTCTGGCCGGCGGCATTCCGTGGGATATGCCGTACCGCTGTCCAGGGCAAGTCTGGAATCCCTACCGACGCACCTACACCATCCTCATTCGTATAATCGGTACTGGGGATATGGCAGAAATTCCGCTCGGTCGTTTTTTGCGGGACTTTACCTGCAAGCTTCCCGATGTATTTAAGCGTAATCCTGAAAACCGTCACGCCGTTCTACGCGAAATCGCTGCCGACCCGGTATTGCAGCAATGGCGGGATAAAAATCTCGATAATTACCCGGCTGACAGGCCCCGCGTTAAGTGGCCCGCAGCGGTACCGCGGGCGTGGCGGAATATTTCCCGGACGGAGCCGGAAATAAAACCGGATAACGATTACCACCAGTATCTGTAATTAAAAATCGACAACAAAAATCAAATGTGCGTATTCGCGCAGGGATACGCACGCTTTCAGGAGACAGATTATGCCTGTTCAGTTAACCCCTGCTTTACGTGTTGCGCTATATCGCCGTGCGATCGCCTGCGCCTGGCTGACCGTATGTGAACATCAGAACCGCTATCCGCTGCTTACCCTCGACACGCTGGAAAGTGCCATGACCGACGAGCTGGAGGGGTTTTATTTACGCCAGCACGGCGAGGAAAAGGGCCGCCAGATTGCCTGTGCGCTGCTGGAAGATTTAATGGAAGCCGGACCGCTTAAAGCCGCCCCGTCGCTGTCCTTTCTCGGGCTGGTCGTGATGGATGAACTGTGCGCCCGCCACATCACCGCGCCGGTACAGCACTGAGGAAAGAAACAACGATGAAAATGAACGTAACAGAAACCGTAAAACTGGCGTGCGGCCACTGGCCGCGCATTTTCCCGGCGCTGGGGGTGGCGGTGATTAAAAACCGGCATCAGGCCTGTCCGGTATGCGGCGGGTCTGACCGCTTTCGCTTTGACGATAAAGAAGGGCGCGGGACGTGGTTCTGTAACCAGTGTGGCGCGGGTGACGGCCTGAAACTGGTAGAGAAAGTGTTTGGTGTGTCTGCATCTGAGGCCGCCGGAAAGGTGAACGCCGTGACCGGAAACCTGCCGCCGGTGGCCCCGGAAGTGATTGCGGCCGCAGAAGCCGGAACGGAGGCTGACCGGAAAGCGGCGGCCGCGCTGGCCGTCAGGCTCATGGAAAAAAACCGACCGGCCACCGGCAACGCATACCTCACCCGCAAGGGATTCCCCGCTCTGGAATGTCTGACGCTCACTGCCATGCATAAAACCGGCGGCGTGACGTTCCGCGCCGGTGATGTGGTTGTCCCGCTGTATGACGATACCGGCGCACTGGTTAACCTTCAGCTTATCAATTCTGACGGTCTCAAACGCACCCTGAAAGGCGGTCAGGTCAAAGGGGCATGTCATATCATCGAAGGGCAGAAACAGGCCGGAAAACGCCTGTGGATTGCGGAGGGTTATGCGACCGCACTCACCGTGCATCACCTGACCGGGGAAACCGTCATGGTGGCGCTGTCGTCCGTGAACCTCCTTTCTCTGGCAAGCCTTGCCCGTCAGAAATACCCGGCCTGTCAGATTGCCCTCGCCGCCGACCGCGACCTTAACGGCAACGGCCAGACCAAAGCCGCAGCGGCCGCAGAAGCCTGCGAGGGTATTGTTGCCCTGCCGCCGGTGTTTGGTGACTGGAATGATGCATTTATGCACAAAGGTGAGGAGGCGACGCGGAAAGCGATTTTTGACGCCATCCGGCCACCGGCTTACAGTCCTTTCTCTACCATGAGTGAGGCGGAATTTACCGCCATGAGCACCAGTGAAAAGGCAATGCGGGTGCATGAGCACTATGGCGAAGCGCTGGCCGTGGACGCGAACGGCCAGCTCCTGTCTCGCTATGAGGCCGGGATATGGAAAATCATTCCGCCTTCGGACTTTGCCCGCGACGTGGCTGGGTTGTTCCAGCGTCTGCGCGCACCGTTCTCGTCGGGGAAAATTGCCTCAGTGGTGGAAACCCTGAAACTGATTATTCCGCAGCAGGACACCCCCGCACGACGTCTGATTGGCTTTCGCAACGGCGTACTCGATACCGCCACCGGCACATTCAGCCCGCACCATAAATCACACTGGCTGCGCACACTCTGTGATGTCGATTTTACCCCGCCGGTGGAGGGTGAAACGCTGGAAACCCATGCACCGGATTTCTGGCGCTGGCTCGACCGTGCCGCCGGTAGCCGACCGGAAAAGCGTGACGTGATTCTGGCCGCGCTGTTTATGGTGCTGGCGAACCGGTACGACTGGCAGCTCTTTCTCGAAGTGACCGGCCCCGGTGGCAGCGGGAAAAGTATTCTGGCCGAAATTGCAACCATGCTCGCCGGAGAAGATAACGCCACATCGGCCACCATCGAAACGCTGGAATCACCACGTGAACGTGCTGCGCTGATAGGCTTCTCGCTGATTCGTCTGCCAGACCAGGAAAAATGGAGCGGTGACGGGGCAGGACTCAAGGCCATCACCGGCGGGGATGCGGTCTCGGTAGACCCGAAATACAAGGATGCGTACTCCACTCATATTCCGGCGGTGATTCTGGCCGTGAACAATAACCCGATGCGATTTACCGACCGCAGCGGCGGTGTTTCCCGTCGCCGGGTGATACTGCATTTCCCGGAACAGATTGCCCCGGAGGAACGCGACCCGCAGCTCAAGAAAAAAATCGCCCATGAGCTGGCCGTGATTGTGCGCCAGCTAATGCAGAGGTTCAGCGATCCGATGACCGCGCGCGCACTGCTCCAGTCACAGCAGAACTCCGACGAGGCGCTCAGTATTAAACGCGATGCAGACCCGACCTTTGATTTTTGCGGTTATCTGGAAGCACTGCCGGAGCCTGAGGGCATGTATATTGGCAATGCCAACATCATTCCGCGTCAGCCGCGCCTGTATTTGTATCATGCCTATCTGGCGTATATGGAAGCCCACGGCTACAGGAATACTCTCAGCCTCACCATGTTCGGTAAGGGGCTGCCAGCCATGCTGAAAGAGTACGGGCTAAGTTATGAGAAGCGCCGAAAAAATCAGGGCATACAAACCAATCTCGCGTTAAGAGAGGAAAGCAACGCCGACTGGCTGCCGAAATGTGATGACCCTGTAGCGAAATAACCTATCTAAGACCGGCATCCGCCGGTCTTAGCTCATCACTAACACAGAGAAGCTTTACTAAATTGCCGGAAAAGCACATTATTGATGACTAATATTTTATAATGTTTACAGGCTAATAGGATTATATAATGGATGTTCTGCAAACTGGTGGATTTGTTGTAAATACACTTACCATGCTAGTAGCTATTGGCTCATCTGCAATCAGTTACCTTGTGTATAAAGATAGTACTTCGCCAGATGTTATTGTATATCTCGAACAGAACGAAAACTCAAAAACAATTTTAAACATAGTCATAAAAAACATTGGAAAGAGTGCTGCGGCGGATGTAAAGTTTAGTTTTGACAGGGCGTTGCCACGCCAGGCATTTGACGGTGATGCATCTAGTAATATGACAGATGGCGCGTTTATTCAGGCAATACCATTTTTCGCACCAGGAACCAGTCGCGTATTCATGTTTGGCAATTATGCTGGAATAAAAGATTTTATTGGCAATGAAAAAATAAAGGTTACAAGTACTTTTCGTAAAGCAAACAGTAGAAATCCATTCTCACGAGAAATGTCTAATGAGAGTTATATAGAGATACAATCAATGGCTTATGTTGACGCTTCAGATAATAGTAACTCTCGTAAAATAGCTGAAAGTTTATCCAAAATAGAAAAGGCATTGGTTAAACTTAAGCAGTAGCATCTGTATCTGTTTTATAGAGCTAATATTCCTCTTTACGTTTAGTCAACTATATAAGAAAAATGGCTTTAATACTAACAACGAAAACGATTCAGGCTAAACTTCTCCAGACCGGCAATGGCCGGTCTTTTTTTTACCTGCAAAACGGCAAAAGTGAACAGTGAAGTGTTCACTGCTCACCAACCATTCACCGCGTAATATATTGATTTTTATAAAAATAAATACACAGTGAACAGTGTGAACAGTTTTTCCAAAAAAAAGTTTTTTTCTTGATGTGATCTATTCAAAAACAGGTTCATTTAACCACAGGAAGCGCTGCAACAAATCGCCATTGGTATACTCTTAGGTATACCAATGAAAGTTGAATTGGCTAAAATTGCTTTACAACAGATGGTTACGTGAAGTATTCAGACTCCGCCAGCTCCACCAAAATTCTTTGTTAACGGTCACCAGAGCCTGATACGAAGTCCTGAAAGCCCGCACGGCGCAAGCCTGCGGGCTTTTTTGTACCCTTAACTCATCCAGCCAAATTCATTACCACCTGTCAAAACCCTTCCAGCACAATCTTCCCGACCGCACGCCCTGTTTCCAGTTGAGCGTGGGCTTTCTGCACATTCTCTGCCGTGATCGTCCCGTAGTGCTCGCCCAGCGTGGTAGTAATCACCTGGTCGTCAATCAGCCCTGCCACGCGGGTCAGAAGCTGATGCTGGGCGATCATATCCCGGGTTTCAAACATTGAGCGGGTGAACATAAACTCCCAGTGCAGGGAGATGCTCTTTGCCTTCAGCGGGCGGGCATCCAGCGTCTCGGGATCGTCAATCAGCGCCAGTTTGCCCTGCGGCGCCAGAGCCTTAATGATTTCAGCGTAATGCGCCTCGGTGTGGTTCAGGCTGGCGACGTGGGTCACCTCGTTGATGCCCTGTGCGGCCAGCGCTTCCGACAGCGGCTTGCTGTGGTCGATAACATAATGCGCCCCCGCCTCCCGCACCCACTGTTGGCTTTCCGGGCGCGAGGCCGTGCCGATAACGGTCATTTTCGTCAGCTTGCGCGCCAGCTGAACCAGGATTGACCCCACCCCGCCCGCGGCACCGACGATCAGCAGCGTATCGCCTTCGTTGCCCTGCTCCTGAACGCCCAGCCGATCGAACAGCATTTCCCAAGCGGTGATGGCCGTTAACGGCATCGCGGCAGCGGCGGCGTTATCCAGGGATTTTGGCTTCAGGGCCACAATGCGCTCGTCCACCAGCTGATACTCGCTGTTGCTGCCCGCCCGGCCCAGGGCTCCGGCATACCAGACTTCATCTCCCGGCGCGAAAAGGGTCACCGCCTCGCCCACTGCGGTAACAACGCCCACGGCATCCCAGCCGAGGACCCGCGGCGTATCTCCGCTAAACCCGGCGCGCACCTTGGTGTCTACCGGGTTAACGGAGATGGCTTTCACTTCAATCAGCAGATCGTGCCCTGTCGCCGTTGGCTTCGGCAGCTTAATCTCGTGCAGGGCGTCGATGTTGTGGGGTGCAGAACGGGTAATAGCAATGGCTTTCATAATCTCTCCGGCGTTTTATTAGCGGTGTCGCAATAATTTGATGGTAAAGCGAAGCTGTGACGGGAAAAATAGCCTCGCGGAGACAAGACTTATACTCGGGAGATGAAAATGGTGCGGCTTGAGGATCTGGTACTGTTCGTTCGCGTCGCTGCCCTGAGCAGCTTCAGCGATGCGGCACGAGAGGCGGGCGTCCAGCCGGCGCAGGTCAGCGCCGCCATCAAACGGCTGGAGTCGTCGCTGGCCATCCGGCTGTTTGCACGCTCCACCCGCAGCCTGCGCTTAACGCCGGAAGGCGAAGCCTGGCTCCCCTACGCGCGCCAGATGCTGGATGCGATGTATGCCGGAATGCAAAAAATCCAGACCCCGGAAGAGGAGATCTCCGGTACCCTGCAGATTGCCGTCCCGTCGGATTTAGGCCGCAATTTGCTCCTGCCGGTGTTTCAGGCCTTCGATGAGCGCTACCCGGCATTGCGGCTGCGCATCTTTTTCTCCGACCAGGTAGCCGATGTCTTTAAGGATCCGGTGGATATCGCCTTTCGCTACGGCCTGCCGGAAGATGCGTCCTATATCTCCCTTCCCGTCGCCCCCGACAATCGCCGCGTGCTGGTGGCCTCGCCCGAGTGGGTCGCCCGCCACGGTGACCTGCACCATCCCGATGAATTAAGCCAGGTCAACGCCCTGACCTTTGTCCTGCGCGGGCGTCTTCACGATCGCTGGACCTTCTTCCGCGACGGGGAGATGCACAGCGTGAACGTCAGCGGCTCCATGATGAGTGATGATGCCGAGGTAATCCGCCGTCTGGCAGTCTCCGGAGCGGGCGTGGCATACAAATCCTGGCTCGACGTGGCGGAAGATGTCCGTGCCGGTCGACTCCAGGTATTAATGAAAAGCTATCAGGGCGAGAGCGTGCCGCTGAACATGATCTGCCCGCACCGCAAGCAGCTCTCCGCGGGTGTCAGGTTACTGTTTGAGGCGGTCAAAGCCTGTTGTGAAGGCCAGGCAACACGTTAATCCTCTGGAAGACGATATTTGCCTGCTTTTTTGGTACGAAAAGCGGCAAAAATGCGCTATAAAAGCCGCATGAAAATCCCAAACAGACTCCAGCCCCTGGTCGATGACGGCCTGATAGATAACGTGCTTCAACGCCTGAAAAGCGGCAAAGAGGCAGACGTTTACACCGTGCTATGCGGGGACCAGATTCAGTGTGCCAAAGTGTACAAGGAAGCGTCACAGCGCAGCTTTAAGCAGGCCGTGCAGTATCAGGAAGGCCGCAAGGTGCGCAACTCGCGTGACGCCCGCGCCATGCAGAAAGGCTCTAAATTTGGCCGTAAGCAACAGGAAGAGGTCTGGCACACGGCAGAGGTCGATGCGTTATTCCGCCTGGCGAACGCCGGTGTACGCGTGCCTCAGCCCTATATGTGTCTGGACGGCGTGCTGCTGATGGAACTGGTCACCGACGGTGATGGTGCCGTTGCGCCACGCCTGAGCGATGTCTCTTTAACGGAAGAAGAGGCTGTAAAAGACTTCGACACCATGATCCGCAATATCGTGCGCATGCTGTGTGCCGGTATTGTTCACGGCGACCTGTCAGAGTTTAACGTGCTGCTTGATGACAAGGGCCCGGTGATTATCGATCTGCCCCAGGCGGTGGATGCCGCCGCGAACAACCATGCGCAGTCCATGTTTGAGCGCGATGTGAATAACATCACCGAGTATTACGGACAGTTCGCCCCGCAGCTGCTGAAAACGCGCTATGCGAAAGAGATCTGGATGCTCTATGAAGACGGAAAACTGACCCCGGAATCGCCGCTGACCGGGCTGTTCGTCGAAGAGGTCCATGATGTGGATATGGATTCCCTGCTGGATGAGATCATTTCGGCGGAAGATGAGTATTACGAACGTCAGCGTGCCGTTAAAGAACGCGAAGAGGACTAACGCCATGAAAGCCCGCATATGCGGGCTTTGTTTTTAGGTCTTAAGACAGCAGGCTGTGATGCACCTTAATCACCGCTTTTTTGATCGTGCCCGACCGGGTAAGAGTGCAGCCGGGTTTATGTGGCTCCCCGGGCATAAAGACGGCAAACATCCCCGGAGTTAACGTCAGAGACTGTTCATTCTCAATGCGCTGGCAGAGCTGATAATCCTCCTCCTCATGCCACGCATCGCACTCCCCCGCACTCCCCGCCAGGCCGTAATAAATCCGCTCTTCACCTTCCAGCAGGATCTGAATATCGATGTAGCGGCGGTGCAGTTCGGCGCGTTTCTCTTCCGCACCTTGCGTCGCAAACGCCATCACATTGACAAATACCGTCTCCCCCTGCAGCGGATAGCTTCCCGGTGCAAGGTCCGCGATCCCGGCGCTAAGCGCCTGGTCGATAGCCTGACAGAACGTCGCCGGCAGCCCGGCCGCCTGAAGCTGCTTGATATCACCCACAATCATTGCAAATGTCCTTGTGCCCATAATGCCGCGCCCAGCAGTCCTGCGTTGCTCTGATGGCGGGCGGAACAGAGTTCAGTCTGGTACGCAGAGGGTTCCTGCGCCAGGTAGTGTTGTACCTGCGGGAGATAACCGTCGGCCAGCCCGATGCTGCCGCCCATCACCACCCGCTGGCAGTCGGTCAGGGATTTCAGATCCGCAATCAACCGCGCCAGGGTTCTGGCGGAACGCGCAATCAGCGCCACCGCCTGGGCATTACCCCGGGCGGCGTGAGCGAATATAGCTTTCGCATCCAGCCCGGCCAGCTCCCCTTGTGCGGCCGCGGCGATCCCCCGCCCCGAGGCGATGGCCTCTACGCAGCCGGTTCGTCCGCAGCCGCAGCGCGGCCCGTTCGGGTCGGCAAGGGTGTGCCCGCAGTGGCCAGCCAGCCCGCCGGAGCCAGTCACCAGCCTGCCGTTCTGGATCACCCCTCCCCCGACCCCGGTCGAGACGGTGATGAATACCATGTCGCGGATGGCGGGCGGCATCTGCTGATACTCGGCCAGCGCCGCGGCCTGGGCATCGTTCAGGGCCACGCCCGGGAGCCCGGTCAGGGCGGATAAACAGTCCACCAGCGGGAAGTGTGAAAGCCCCCCGAGGTTGGACGGATTGATCGAGGTTAATACCCCGTTCTGAATAATCCCGGTCGAGGCGATAGCAAAGTGCTGCGCCCGCAAAGAGAGCGGCATCACCAGCTCGCGCAGCGCGGCCTCCAGCGCATCCGGGGTCTGGCTGGCGGGTGTTGGGATCTCCCGGCGGGCGATAATTTGCAGGGCGCTGTCCACCAGCGCCGCGGCGAGCTTGGTCCCGCCGATATCAATGGCGAGCGCGATCATCTTGACGCTCTCTGTAATGCATCTGACGCGATCAGGGCCCCGCTAAAGGGTTTGCCGTCGATGGCGTCGTGGGTACGCAGGGCTTCAGGATGCAGCCAGCGCTGCACGCGGGACGGCATATCAAAACCAATCAGCAGGATGACGACAAAGGTCAGGCCGAACGAGAGCGAACAGAGCGCGGTGCCAAGATCCAGCCGCTGGGCGATAAAGGCCCCCAGCACCGGGGCTAACGCGCCACCCAGCGCACCGACGTTATAGGTAAAGCCAAGCCCGGCCGCGCGCTGCTCGGTATCAAAATAGCCGCCAATCAGTTTGGGCAGGATGCCGGAGATCCCCTGTCCGAACAGCTGCTGGAAGAAGAGCAGCAGGCCCAGCACCCAGACGCTGCTCCCGCCGATGGCGAACACCGGAATGATCAGCAACTGCGAGGCCAGCAGGCTCCAGACATAGGCTTTCCGCGTGCCTAACCAGTCCCCGAGGAAGCCCCCGGCGCAGCAGCCCGCGGCGGAGCCAAAGCCGCTAAAGAACAGCACCTGCGCAACGGTGGCGGGATCGTACGCCAGATCGGTTTTCAGATAGGTAGGCAACAGGGCCTGAATGGGCCAGGAGTAGAGGAAGGCAAACAGCACTACCACCATCAGGGTGACGCCGGTCGGCCAGCGTTTACCGTTGCTCTGCACCATAAAGCTGACAAAGATCCCCGCGCACAGCAGGCCGAGCACGGCGACAATCGCAGCGCTCTCCAGCTGGCCTGCGAAGCAGAACCACAGGGAGACCGCCGCCACCAGCGTCATGGCGATATTGATGACCCGATGTTCACCGCGATAGAGAATGTCCACCATGGTTTTAACCGGGGTTTTGCTCTGCTGCTTCTCCTTCCAGTCTTCAGCTTCAGGAATATTTTTACGCAGCCACAGGGCAAAGATAATCGGCAGAATGCCGATGAAGAACAGCGCCCGCCAGCCCCACTCCGGCACCACCAGGCTGTAGACCTGAGCCGCCACCACCGCGCCGACAGAGAAGCCGGAGATCAGGAAACCGCTGGCTTTATTACGCAGGTGTTTCGGCCAGCTTTCGATCACATAGGTCGCGCTGGAGCCGTACTCCCCCGCCATCCCCATGCCGATCACCAGACGGGCGATAAACATGGTGGTGTACCCCTGGGCCAGGCCGCACGCCAGGGTGCCGACGGAGAAGAGCACAATACTGCTGACCATCGCCAGGCGGCGACCGTAGCGATCGCCCATCGCGCCCAGCATCAGGCCGCCAAACCAGCGGGAGATAAAGGCGGCGGAGATCAGGCTCGCGGCGTGCAGGGTGGTCAGGCCGAATTCGGTTTTTATATCGGTGAGCACGAGGGCGATCAGAACAAAATCAAAACCATCAAGAACGTAACCGACCCAGGCGGCAGAAAACGCACGCCACTGTTGACGGCTGAGGCAACGATACCACGGGACATTTTGTGTCATTGTATTCATGTCAGTCTCCGCAATGGGTAAACCCATACGCTGTTTTTGTAGGGTACAGCTTGAGTGATGCCGGACAGGCCCGGCATCAGACGTTGTCTTAACCTTGTTCTTTTTCGTGCTGGAGCTGTTGCGCTAAGGCCCGCAGCTCAGGCAAGTATTTTTCATCGACCGGCGCAAACGGCTTGCGGCACAGCGGCACCTCAATCACGTCCATGTAGTGCAGCACCGTTTTCAGGCCGCGGAACACGCCGACCTTGATCAGCAGGTCGATAACCTCATTACATTTTGTCTGCAGCGCCTGGGCGGTGGCGATATCCCCTTCTTTCAGGGCTTTAACGATCCCCTGATAACGCCAGCCCATGATGTTGTACGTGCTACCGATCCCGCCATCCGCCCCAGCCAGCAGGCCGGAGGCGAAGATCTCGTCGTAGCCGTTGTAGAGCACCAGATCCGGGTGCGCCCGGCGGATCTGCTCCATCTGGAAGAGATCGCCGGAGGTCTGTTTCAGGGCGCCCACGCCCGGCAGGGTCACCAGGGTGTTGATCTGATCCAGAGAGAGTTTCACTCCGCTGAGGGCCGGAATGTTGTACACCACCATCGGCAACCCTTGTGCAGAATCAATGATCCCCCGGTAGTGATCGCAGTGTTCCTCAAAGCTGAACGGGTAGTAGAACGGCGTCACGGCTGAGACGGCGTCATAGCCAAAACGGCTGGCGGCCCGGGCGAGCTGCTGGCTCTCGTGGGTGCTGACGGTGCCGACATGAGCAATCAGGGTAATTTTTCCTTTCGCCTCTTCGGCAACGATCTCAAGCACTTCCTGGCGCTCAGCGCTGCTTTGCACAAAGGCTTCGCCGGTAGAACCCCCGACGTACAGGCCGTCCATGCCCTGAGCAATGTTGAACCGCACCAGCTGGCGCAGGCTTTGGGTATCCAGCTGCTGCTGGTGATCAAACGGTGTAAGCAGAGCGGGCATAACCCCTTTCAGCGTAACTGACATAGTAACCTCGATAGGTGATGATGATGTTATGACTGTAGACCTTTATACCTGTTATACCAGCATGGCCGAAACAAACATCAACGAAATGCGCAGAACGCGATCCAGTTCACTAAACGATCGTGGGGCTACTTGCGGCGCTTTTTGCTCTGATCGAAGGCGTGCCAGGTGGCGAAAACGCTGGTGAGGTGCGCCTGTAAAGCCTGTTCAGCCGCATCGGGATCCTGACTGCGGATCGCCTTAAAGATGGCGATATGCTGTTGATAACTGGTGTTATTATGCTCACGCAGCGCCTGCTCAGGTACCGCAGGACGGGCGGCGATCAGCCAGTCGATCAGGGCCACGTGGATGGCCATAAAGATAGGGTTATCCGGGATCTCCGCCAGCACGCGATGAAACTCGACGTCAGAGCGGATAAAGAGCGCATTGTCATCCAGCGACTGGCTGTTCAGCTCCAGCGCTTTTTCCAGCAGGGCAATTTGCGCCTCGCTGGCATGCTGGGCGGCATGGCGTACCAGGCTGGATTCGAAAAACAGGCGCAGCTGTTCGAAGTGGGCAATCCCACCCGGATGGGCCAGGAAATCCTTCGCCATGCCGGAGAGCTCGCTGATGATGGTATCCGCAGACGGACGCGAAATGCGGGCGCGCTCGCCGTTCTGGATCTGTACCAGCCCTTTGCGTTTTAACGCCGCCAGCGCTTCACGCACCGAAGGCCGCCCGACGTTAAAAAAGGCCATCAGCTCTCGTTCAGAGGGCAGTTGCTCCCCTTCGGCAAACTCACGACGACGGATCATCTGCTCCAGCTCTTCTTCCACCATCTCTGACAATTTTTTGCGCGCCAGCGGACGACGGCGTAATGCACGCCCAATGGTTTCCGGGGAAGTTTCTGCCTGTTTTTCGCGGGACAAAGTCATAGACGTTACATCGTAAGAAGTTGAGTTAAAGAGTTCTTTATCATACCACAGGCATTACCGCCAGGTGAGAGGCGAACGGACCCACTACACGCTGAATAATTATCAATTACAAAAACGATTACATATTCTCTGATATTCACTGGCCATTATTAATTTTGACCAACCGTTCAACTATTCCTTCGCAGGGTAATATAATTGTTACCCCCGCAGGAATTTAAAAAATAAATTCGCCTGCTAAATAATTCTCACATTCAACAAAAACAGCCAGAAAAATAATTTCGAAAATATAGACAGCGCCCTTCAAATTGTACAACTCTGCAAAAATGGCGTAGAAAAAATAATAACCGCGCCTCTGAGTGCTCATAAGAAAGTATTATTGTGGGAAGATAAAGACACTCCATAGTTATCACAATAGCGAGACAGTAACATGTGATAACAATTTTAAACATTCGTTAAGCCCCGCTAAAACCTTGTCATGCCTGTGGCCCTGGCCCTTTGAATGCCTGTGCGCATTTAAAGCGTCGAGTCCGTCAGTGATTTTATTTATCGCTCCACAGGAGGGATAAATAAACTTACCCAAAATTCACCCCCGCAACCCCGGTAATAACGGGGAAAGGGCACTGTCATTAACGACTTAACACGGAGCGCATTAATGCAATCACCGACCCTGGATTAATCCCGTACGACCCGGCACCTCCTTTTCGCACAATTTTTAAACAGCGAAAAAGAATGATGATAGCGATTCAAGATTGAGGTAATTAATTATGGCCGAACAATATGATTTTACTGTCACGCTGCATGACCTCGAATTTATTCTCAAGCAGATCAAGATCTCGGAATCCGCCACGAATGCCGATGGCACCGTCAACGGCGACGCGCTGCGCGACGCGGTAGGTGACCCGCTGCTGCCGTACGGCATTCGTACCGTAGACGGCTCCTGGAACAACCTGTTACCGGGTCAGGAGATGTACGGTGCTGCCGATCAGACCATGCCCCGTCTGGTGCCGCTGGATCTGCAAGCCATTCAAAACAATCCAGAACTGGCAAAATATCTGAGTACCTCCGGCCCTAACGGCGTGGTGACCGATTCCGACCCGCGTACCATCAGTAATATTATTTCCGACCAGAGCAGCAATAACCCGGCGGCAGTGGATGCGGCGGAGGGACTAAAAGACGCCCCCGGCGGCGGCACCAGCGAGAATGGCAGCCTCTCCATCCCTAACCTCTCCCCGGATGTCGGCCTGTCGCCCGCCTTCAACGGCTGGATGACCTTCTTCGGCCAGTTCTTCGACCATGGTCTGGATCTGATCCCCAAAGAGGGTAACGGGATCGTCTTTATCCCGCTGATGCCTGACGATCCGCTGTACAAAGAGGGCTCCCCGACCAACTTCATGATCCTCACCCGGGCCAAAGTGGATGCCACCCACAATACGGTGAACACCACCACCCCGTGGATCGATCAGAACCAGACCTACACCTCTCATCCGTCGCATCAGATCTTCCTGCGCGAATACACCTTCATCGATGGCAAACCCGAGCCAACCGGCAATCTGCTGGATGGCGCGCACGGGATCGCCACCTGGGGTGAGGTCAAAGCCCATGCCCTGCAATTCCTCGGCATTCAGCTGACCGATGCGGATGTTTTCAACGTGCCGCTACTGGCGACCGACCGCTACGGCAACCTGATGTTAAGCGCGAACGGAAAAGTGCAGATTGTCACCCTTCACGGGCTGGTGGAGGCCAACGGCGGCTTGCTGCCGTCCGACACCCTGCGCACCGGCCATGCTTTCCTTGATGACATCGCCCACACGGCGGTACCGAAAGTTGACGCCAACGGCGTCCTGCTTGCCGATGCCAACGATGTGATTGGCGGGGCACCGGAAGCCGGCACCTACGATAACGAACTGCTCGATCGCCACTTCATCACCGGTGATGGCCGCGGCAACGAGAACGTCGGCTTAACCGCGGTGCACTCGGTGTTCCACGACGAACATAACCGTCTGGTAGAGCAGTACAAAGCCACCATTCTGGGGTCGGGTGATGTCAGCCTGATCAACCAGTGGCTGATGCCGAACCACCAGATCACCGAGATCCCGGCAGACACCAGCACCCTGGTGTGGAACGGCGAATACCTGTTCCAGGCCGGGCGTTTTACCACCGAGATGGAATACCAGCACCTGGTATTTGAAGAGTTCGCCCGCGCCGTGCAACCGGCGGTCGACCCGTTTGTCTTCTCGAATACCGCCGACATCAACCCGGCGATCTTCGCGGAGTTCGCCCACGTGGTCTACCGCTTCGGCCACTCGATGCTCACTGAGAGCGTCGATCGTATCGGCATGGATATGGCCAGTGACGACCTCGGACTCATTCAGGCCTTCCTTAACCCACTGGCCTTCGATAACGACGGCTCCATGGAAAGCCATGCCGCCATCGGCGCGATTGTGCGCGGGATGACCCGTCAGGTGGGGAACGAAATCGATGAGTTCCTGACCGGGGCACTGCGTAATAACCTGGTCGGTCTGCCGCTGGATTTAGGTGCGCTCAACATCGCCCGCGGTCGCGACACCTTTATGCCCACCCTCAATCAGGCCCGGGCGCAGTTCTTCGAACTGACGGGCAACAGCGAGTTGAAGCCCTATGAGAGCTGGGCTGACTTTGCGGTTTACCTGAAAAATACCGCCTCGATCCTCAACTTTATGGCCGCCTACGGGCAGCATCAGTTGATCCTTGACGCCACCACCATCGAAGGTAAACGCGCCGCGGTAGATTTCCTGCTGTTTGGTGATGCCAACGACGCGCGGCGTGCCGACGCGTTTGACTTCTTCAACAGCACGGGCGCATGGGCTAACAAAGAAACCGGCCTGAACATGGTCGACTTCTGGATTGGCGGCCTGGCAGAGCGGAAAAATGAGTTCGGCGGCATGCTCGGCTCCACCTTCAACTTCGTCTTTGAGACCCAGATGGAGATGCTGCAGGACGGGGACCGCTTCTACTACCTGAGCCGTACCCAGGGCCTGAACATGCTTACCCAACTGGAGGCCAACTCGTTTGCCGCCCTGGTCATGCGTAACAGCGACCTCGGCAATGAAGGCTCCTCTCACGTGCATGCGAAACTGTTCATGACCCCGGATCATATTCTGGAAGTGAACACCGGGGTACAGATTGGCGCTGACCCTAAATGGGGTAATGCGCTCAAAGACCTGCTCACCCCGCTGGTGGTCCGCAAAGCAGCCGGGGCGGACGTCGACGGCGATGGCAAGGCGGATGGCGCTTACCTGAAATACATCGGCGACGGGCACGTGGTGCTGGGCGGCTCTGCCGGTAACGATACCTTAATTGGCGGCAAAGGTATCGACAGCTTGTGGGGCGACGGCGGCGACGACCGTCTCGACGGTGGTGATGAAGCGGATACCGTGCACGGTGGCGACGGGGACGACATCATCACCGACACCGGGACCCCGGTAGGCGACGCCGACTTCCTGCACGGCGATGCCGGGAACGACGTCATCTTCTCCGGCAACGGTAACGACCTCAGCTTCGGCGGCAGCGGCCAGGACTTTATTGTCGTCGGCGAAGATGCCCAGGAGGTGTTTGGCGGCCTGGGCAATGACTTCATCATGGGCGGTTCCGGGGCCGACGCGCTACTGGGCAACGAAGGCGACGACTGGCTTGAGGGCGGCGACGGCTTTGACTCCCTGACGGGCGAGAACTCCGAACTGTTCTTCAACAGTACCATTGTCGGTCACGACGTGCTGAACGGTCAGGGGAACGACACTGACTACGACGGCGAAGCGGGCGACGACATCATGGTGCAGGGCGCGGGCATCCAGCGTAACAACGGGATGGCGGGCTTCGACTGGGCGATCCACAAGGGCGACGTTGTCGGTGCCAACTCTGACCTCGGGATCCCGATCTTCGTTAACCAGCAGGAGTTCATCCTGCGGGATCGCTTCGACCTGGTGGAGGGGCTGTCGGGCTGGAAATTTAATGATGTACTCACCGGGACCGATCAGCCGCTTGGCACCGCCCCGGTTCAGGGAACGCCACTCTCCAACAACCTCACCCTTGAAGGAGTAGCGCGCATCAACGGCCTCGATAAGGTGGTCGGCAGCAATCTCATCAATGGCGCCGTGGATGGTGTGGTGCTGAACCCGGACAACGGCGCGGACATTATTCTCGGCGGCGGCGGCAGCGACCGCATCATGGGTAAAGCGGGGAATGACATCATCGATGGCGATGCCTGGCTGAACGTGCGTATCGAAGTGCGCGACGCACAGGGTGGCGTCATCAAAAGTGTCGACAGCATGAAAGAACTCAATGCCGACATGCTGAACCGCGTGATCAACCCGGGCCAGCTGCACATCGTGCGTGAGATCCTTAATGACGGTAACAATGGCGAAACCGACATTGCGCTCTACCGCGACGTCAACGGTAACTACAACTTTACCCGCAACGCCGACGGCAGCCTGACGGTCAACCACGCCACCGTCTCCGCCAACCTGCCCGACGGTGACGGCACCGACCGCCTGCTGAATATCGAAAAACTGGAGTTTGGCGACAACACCCAGCTGTGGGTGACATCGCAAAAAGCCACCGGCAGCGTCGACATCAGCAACAAAGCCCCTGGCGTGGGCGATCTGCTCCGGGTCAGCACTGCTAACCTGGCGGATGGCAACGGCCTGGCGGACAACCTGCCGATCACCTACACCTGGCAGGCGCTGATTGGCGGCCAGTGGCGCGACCAGGCCACCGGCACCGAGTTCAGGGTAGGCAACAACCTCTTTGGCGCGCAGCTGCGGGTCACCGCCAGCTTCAACGACCGAATGGGCGATGCGGAATCCCTGGTGTCGGCGATCACCGGCACGGTAGGACCACGGGATCAACCGACTCGCGGCGCGCCGGTGGTCAGTGACCTGACGCCAACCCGCACCCTGGCCCTGACGGCTGACGTCTCGGGTATTACCGATGGCGATGGCCTGACCAACGGTAACAACTTCCGCTACCAGTGGCAGATGAGTTCGGGTCTGGGCTTCATCAACATTGCCGGGGCCACGGCGGCCACCTTTACCCCAACCCAGACGACGGTAGAGCGGCAGCTGCGGGTGGTGGTGACGGTGACCGACGATGAGGGCAACCCATCGGTCACCCTGACCTCAGCCCCGACCCAGCTGGTCGGTAATCTGCTGACCGGTAACAACGGGGCGAACACCCTGTTCGGCACATCCGGCAGCGACTACATCGACGGCGGCGCGGGGAACGATACCCTGCTCGGTCTGGCAGGTGACGACGTGCTGATCGGCGGGACGGGCAATGACGACCTGGACGGCGGTGTAGGTGCTGACCAGATGGCGGGCGGCGTCGGCAATGACACCTATCACGTGGATAACCTGGGCGATGTGATCACGGAAGGCGCCAACGCCGGGACCGATCTCGTTGAGGTCACCGCCGCCAGCTACGTGATGGCCGACAACCTTGAAAACCTGACCTATAGCGGAACCGGCAACTTCAACGGCACCGGTAACGCGCTGGCCAACACCATGACCGGCGGCAGAGGTAACGACACCCTCAACGGGATGGACGGCGACGATACCCTGTTCGGTCTGGCCGGGAACGACACCCTGCTTGGCGGAAACGGTAACGACGGTCTCGACGGCGGTCAGGGTGCCGACGCCATGAGCGGCGGTCTCGGGAATGACATCTATACCGTGGATAACGCGGGGGATACGGTGGTGGAAGGCGTCAACGGCGGGACCGATACCGTCCGGGTGAGCCTCAACACGTATACGTTGACCCAGGATGTCGAGGTCCTGACCTTTACCGGCAACGGCGGCTTCACCGGGACCGGTAACGCCCTGGGGAACACCCTCACCGGCGGCTCCGGTATTGACCGGCTGAACGGCTGCGGCGGGAATGACACCCTCACCGGCGCGGGCGGCAACGATGTCTTCATCTTCGGTGCCTCTTTCGGGCAGGACGTCATTACCGATTTCGACAGCAATGCGGCCGGGGGTCAGGACGTTATTAACCTGGCGGGAAGAGGTCTGACGGCGGGCAACTACCTCAGCACCATCTCGGTCACGGCCAATGGTTCGTCGACCGTCCTGAACTTCGCCAGTGGTGAACGAATCACCTTAACCAATACGGCGGTGAGCGCAATAACGGCAACTGATTTCCAGTTCAGTTAACTCACGACGTCAATAAATAGTACCCAGACCTCATTGATGTAATAAGGAGCACCCTATGCCGCGCCAGTATAAGTCAACAGAACTGAAAAAAGCCCTCAAGGGGACCAGGCCTGCCTTTATTACCCTGCTGTTTTTTGGCAGCGTGATAAATATGCTTATGCTGGCGCCGGCAATTTATATGCTACAGGTGTACGACCGGGTTCTGGCCAGCCAGAACACCACCACCCTGCTGATGCTAACGCTGCTGATCGTTGGGTTATATATCGTTATCGGGATGATTGAGTTCGCACGCTCCAGCGTGATGATCCGGCTGGGCAACCGCCTGGACGTGAAGTTAAATCAGCTGGTCTTTAATGCCGCCTTTAAGCGCAAAATTGCGACGGGGGATAATAACCCGGCGCAGGCGCTGAACGAGCTGGCGCAGATCCGCCAGATCCTCTCCGGCAACAGTCTGTTTGCGCTGCTCGATATTCCCTGGACGCCCTTCTATTTATTAGTGGCGTTCCTCGTCCATCCCCTGCTGGGTTATCTGTCGCTCGGCGGGATCATGATTTTACTCTGCCTGACGCTGCTCACGGAGCTCTCCACCAAAACGCCGATTCAGCAGGCGCAGATGCTGAGCGTCAGCAACTCGATCATTCTCAACAAGCAGCTGCAGAACTCCGACACCATCGAAGCCATGGGGATGCTTACCACCCTGAAAAAGCACTGGCTGGAAGGCCATACCAAAGTGATGGTGCTCCAGACCCACATTGCCGATAAATCGGCGGTCTACAGCAGTCTGAGCCGGTTTGTCCGCGTCCTGCTGCAGTCCGTGTCGCTGGGGGCCGGTGCCCTGCTGGTGATCGCCGGTGAAATCACCCCCGGGCTGATGATTGCCGCCTCGATTATCCTCGGCCGCGTGCTGAGCCCGGTGGAGCAGATCATCAGCAGCTGGAAGCAGTTCGTGCAGTTCCGCAGCGGCTGGAAACAGCTCACCCACCTGCTGGAGGAGTACCCGGCCTCTAAAGCGATCCTCACCCTGCCGACCCCGAAAGGCGTCATCAGCGTCGAAGGGGTGTTTGCCGCTCCTCCGGGGCAGAAAGCTGCCACCCTGCGCAACATTTCGTTCCAGCTCGAACAGGGCGAAGTGCTGGGGATCATCGGCCCTTCCGCCTCTGGAAAAAGCTCGCTGGCGAAGCTGCTGGTGGGCGTATGGCAGCCGTTGGCCGGAAAAGTGCGGCTGGATGGGGCTGACATCTGCCAGTGGGATAAAACCCTGCTCGGCCCGTCGATGGGCTATCTGCCCCAGGACGTGGAGCTGTTTGACGGCAGCATCGCCCAGAACATCGCCCGCTTTGGCGAGGCCAACAGCGAGCTGATTGTGGCCGCAGCGCAGCTGGCCGGGGTTCACGAGATGATTTTACGCCTGCCGCAGGGCTACGACACCCGGCTTGGCGCCAGTGGCCATCAGCTCTCCGGCGGCCAGCGCCAGCGCATCGGCCTGGCCCGGGCGGTTTACAACAACCCGGCCTTTATCGTCCTCGATGAACCCAACGCCAACCTCGACGACGCCGGGGAGATGGCGTTGCTCAAGGCCATCAACGCCCTGCGCGCCCAGGGGCAAACGGTGGTGCTGATCTCCCATCGTCCGACCCTGCTGGGGGTAGTGAATAAAGTGCTGCTGATTAACGAAGGTGCGGTTCAGGCCTTCGGCCCGCGCGAGCAGGTGTTTGCCAACCTGCGCCAGGCCAACATGCTGAAATCGGTTCCCGTCGCACCCGCCGCCGTTAGCGAGCCGCCTGTTGAAACCCATCAAACCCCACGTGAGGCATTATCATGAACAACAACAATAAAGGTCCCGAGATGCCAGACGCCGACCTTGTCGATACCAATATCTGGCCGCCGTTGATTCGTGGCCTGGCGGTGATCCTGATCGCGGTCGGCGGGTTTTTACTCTGGGCGGTGAAAGCGCCGCTGGATGCCGGCGTGGTGGCCGACGGGACGGTGACGGTCTCCAGCAACCGCAAAACCATCCAGCACTTAAGCGGTGGCCGGGTGACCGACATCTTTATGAAGGAAGGGGAAGCGGTGAAGAAGAACCAGGTGTTAATGCGCCTGGATACCCTGCAGCTGGATATGCGCTACAGCGCGTTAAGCGCCCAGTATATCTCCGCCAAAACCAGCGAAGACCGGCTGCTGGCGGAACGCAACGGCGCGGCGAGCATCACCTTCAGCGAAACCCTGCTCAAAAACTTCGCCAACAATAAACGCCTGGCGGAGAGCCAGCAGCTGCAGGCCAAACTGTTCGAGACCCGCCGCAAAAATATTCAGGATGAGCTGTCGATGATCGGCGAGTCTCTTGACGGACTGGTGGGGCAGATCGAGAACCTGAATAAGATTAAAGGCTACCGGGAGCATCAGTTCACGCTGATCAACCGGGAGCTGGGGGCTATCCGGGCGCTGAGCGAGAAGAACTACTACCCCAAAGCCCAGCTGATGGTGCTGGAGCGCGAGGCGGCGGAGATCTCCAGTACCGTCTCGGAGGATATTCTCAATATCGCCAAACTGAAGTCGCAGCAAAACGAACTGCGGATCAAAGCCTACCAGGTGCAGCACCAGTACCAGCGGGAGGTGGAGTCTGAATTAACGGATAAGCAAAAAGAGGTGGCGATGCTGGAGGACGAACTGCAGTCGACCCGCCACGAGCTGGATAACACCGTGATCCGCTCGCCTATCGACGGCATCGTGCTGGATGTCAAAGTCAGCACCGTGGGTGGGGTGATCCAGCCCGGCGAACACCTGATGGATATTGTCGCCGCCGGACAGCCGCTGCAAATCGACGCCAAAATCCCGGTGCAGGCGATCGATAAAATGGCCCCGGGGCTGACCGTCGACGTGATGTTCCCGGCCCTCAACCACGCCCTGCTGCCGACGGTGCCGGCCCGGGTGCTGACCGTCTCGGCCGACCGCCTGACCGACAAAGTGACCCAGCAGCCCTACTACCTGGCCGAAGTGCAGGTCTCCCCGGAGGGGGTGCGCCTGCTGCGCGATCACAAGATAAAAGCCGGGATGCCCGCCAGTGTGACGATTAAAACCGGGGAGCGCACCTTCCTGAGCTACCTGTTTAAACCGCTGATGGCCCGCCTGGAGCTGGCGTTTAAGGAGATTTGATGGGGTCATATGCGGTGTTGTCACTTCGGTGCGGCCTTTCTGCCCGGCGGCGCTTCGCTTGCCGGGCCTACTGTTCGTAGGCCGGGTAAGGCGTAGCCGCCACCCGGCGTTGCACTGCGGCACAAATCACATCACCTCAACCACCACAAACTCCTCGGCCACCAGCTCCATATCATCCGCATACACACCTTCCCGGGTGAAAAAGGCCTTATGCTCCTCGCGCCAGTAGTCCAGGCTCAAGTCCCCTTCCCCCTCTTTGCGGGCAAAGGCCTCTGTCACCTCTGAGAAACGCACCAGACGCAGAGACACGATTCTGATGACGCATACCGGCGCGCCCTGCCCATTAAGAATAATATGGTAACTCCCGGGCCCCGGGGTGGCGTCATCGGCATTAAAGGAGGCCAGCGAGCAGCAGGAGGCGGTCTTTACTCCTTTGACGACCAGGGCTGCCAGTGCGTTTGCCATCTCAGGACTATCCCCGAAGGCCCATGCCTGAGCGCCCGGATATTTCTTGTTTAAGCCATCGATCAAATCCATCGTATACCCTTGTCAGCTCACATTTTAATGCCTCACTGTAGCACGCCTCCTTGCCGATGCGTTTTCGCCTTTCTACGCTTATCTCACTCTATGAAAGGAAGATCATATGCTGCGCCTTGTTCTCCTGCTGCTGATCACGCTCATTTGCCCGTCGTTACAGGCGGCGGCGATCGCCCATACCATCGACACGGAGCGGACCACCATCAAGCTGTCGTGGCGCGCCTTTGGCGGCATTCCGTCGTGGGCACATCTGAAGGGGGTGACGGGTCAGGTCACGCTGAACCCGGACAATGAATTTGACGACCGCATCAATGTCACCATCCCGGTCGCCACGCTGCAGGCCTCCAACAACCTGCTTACCTGGCAGCTGAAAAGCGACATGTTTTTTGATGCCGCCCGCTACCCGACCATCACCTTTTCCAGCACCCGGGTGGTGGCGCTCGGCCCGGATCGCTACCGCGCTTTTGGCACCCTTACCGTCCGGGATCTCAGCCGTCCGGTGATCCTCGATGCCCGGCTCGATCGCCAGTCGGGAGAGACGATCGCGCTCCATGCCACCACCGCCATCTCCCGGTCAGCCTATAAAATGGATCGCTTTGCGCTGGTGGTGGACGATCGGATCGCCATTGCCATCGATATCCAGACGAAACCCTCCTCCGCCGGATAATACGCCCTGCAAAAAATAGTACTTATGTCGTAGCGCTATTTACGGATCATCAATTTACACAGCTAAAAAATCATACCTTTGTATTATTCTCATTAAAAAAATTCAGGCTAATAAACCCCACAACAAAAAATACAATCCCGAAAATAATAAATATCCGGATTTCATAACATCCAGTTAATAAACATCACCCGGCAGCACATTTATCGCGATAAATTGTGACAGACCTCAATTTCCATAACCTTTACCCAGCCATAACAAACAGGCCCAGCAGGTCGCCATCCCGCATAGCATAAGGCCCTGACTCAAACCCCCTCCTGCCAGGCACTTTTAATCAGACTACAAGCGCGTTATTTCTCGCTTATAATTCATTTCACCGCTTCGTCATTTGCGCTTATAGTGCTTTCTGGCTATATCATTTTTAAGCATTAATGAGACGATCGTAATATTAATAACAGGGATGGCAAACATCACGCCTGGCATGAGCCGCTTTAAAAACATTTCAGCAGGTCACTATTTCTGACAAATAGTGCCTCTTTCGGGGCGCTTAAAATCTGCTGATAACAAATGAATTTAAACACACAGCATTTCTTTCACTCTGTTGGGAGTAATACACATGAGTAAATTCACTGTCATCTCCAGACTGACGCATAAGGAAACGGTAGCCGAAGGAAACCAGATCATATTGGGTGAAGATTCCGTCGTGAAGCTTCAGGCCGGCCGGGGTGATATCGCCAGCTATTCCCGCAGCAGCGACGATCTGCTGGTCAGGATGACCAACGGCGAAACCGTGACGCTGAAACACTACTTCGTCAACGACCACCAGCTGGTGCTGGATGAAAACGGCGCCCTGTGGTGGATCGACGAACCGCTCGCGGTGGAACGTTATCAGTCGATCCCCTCCACCGATGCCCTGATTGCGGGCAACGTCAGTCATTCATCCGGGGATACCCCAATCTGGCCGTGGGTGCTGGGTGGCGTGGCGGCGGCAGGCGGCATTGCCCTGGCGGCGGGCGGTGGCGGCGGCGGTGGCGGCGGGGGTAGCGACCGTATCGATCCCGGCCCGGTACCGCTCGATACCACGCCACCAGCCGCCCCAACCAATCTGCGCTTCTCTTCAGACAGTACTCAGCTGCTCGGCAATGCCGAGGCCAACAGCACCGTCACCATCACCGATGCCGACGGCAACGTGGTGGGCAAGGCGAAAACCAACGGCAATGGCGACTTTACCGTTGAGCTGGGCATCCCCTATACCAACGGCGAGACCCTGACGGCTGTCGCTAACGACAGCTCCGGCAACGTCAGCCCGTCGAACAGCATTACCGCCGCGGATACCACCGCGCCGGAAACGCCGATGATTATTCTCGCGGACGATGCTGTCGGCAGCCTGACCGGCGCGCTCAACAGCGACCAGACCACCGACGATCCCCGCCCGGTCTTCAGCGGCAGCGGCGAGGCCGGGACCACCGTCACCCTTTACGACAACGGTAAGGCCATCGGCACCACGGTGGTGAACAGCGACGGCAGCTGGACCTTCACCCCCAGCGCAAATCTCGCTGACGGCTTACACCAGTTCACCGCCACCTCCACCGATGCCGCGGGCAACGTCAGCCCGGACTCGGAAGAGTTTAACCTCACCATTGACACCCTCGCCCCAAATGCACCGGTGCTGGAAGTGACGGACGACGTGGGCACTATTCAGGATCTGCTCACTAACGGTGGCTTTACCGATGATAACCAGCCTGAGCTTGGCGGCTTGGGCGATCCGGGCAGCACCATCGCCATCTATGACAACGGCCTGCTGGTGACGGAAGTGGTCGTCGACGACAACGGCACCTGGAGCTACACCCCGCCAGTGGCCCTGACGGATGGGCTGCACAGCATCACCCTGACGGAGACCGATCTGGCGGGTAACCTGAGCGCCGTCTCCGCGCCGTTTGAATTTACCATCGACCGTACGCCACCGCCTGCCCCGACCGGCCTGGTGCTCAATACCGAAGGGACAATCCTCACCGGCACGGCGGAAGCCAACTCGACCGTCACGGTCAGCAACGATCTGGGCGTTATCTTAGGCACGGCAATAGCGGATGCCAACGGGGCGTTTTCAGTGACCCTGAGCGCCGCTCAGCTCAACGGCGAGACGCTAAGCACAGCAGCCACCGACAGGGCGGGTAACGAAGGGCCAGCTACGGACCTGACTGCCCGGGACACCACCCCACCGGCAGCACCGACCGCCCTCGTGGTGGCCGCAACGGGCGACAGCGTCAGCGGTGAAGCCGAAGCCGGAGCGCGTATCTCGGTGCGTGACGCCGGGGGAACAGAGCTCGGCTCCGGTGAAGTCGGCCTCGACGGCAAGTTCACCGTCAACATCGCCCCTGACCAGCTCAACGGTGAAGTGCTGACGGTGCTCGCGTTCGATACCGCTCAGAATGAGAGCCCTCCGGGTCAGGTCACCGCCGCTGACTCCACCCCACCACCACCGCCTGCGGAGCTGGATGTCTCTACGGATGGCCTGACGCTCACCGGCACCGCGGAAGCGGGCAGTACGGTAGTGATTATGGAAGGCACCACCAGGCTCGGTGAAGTGGAGGTTGGCGAATCTGGCAGCTTCTCCTTCGCTCTGAGCCCCGCCAGGCTGAACGATGAGATCCTGAGTCTTACTGCCACCGATCTGGCGAAAAACACCAGTGCTGCCAGTACGGTAGAAGCCGATGACACCACCCCTCCGGCCACGCCAATCATTACTAACGTGGTGGATGATGTCTCCACCACCACCGGAACCATCATTAGCGGGACGACAACCGATGACCGCACTCCGCTGATCTCCGGGACGGGCGAGCTGGGCACCAAAATATTTGTCTACAGCGAGAATATTCAGATCGGCTTTACTGAGGTCAATTCTGCGGGCAACTGGTCGTTCCAGGTTCCGGCCAGTCTGACCGACGGGGCTCACTCCCTTACCGCCGATGCCGTTGACCGCCGCGGCAATCACAGCGTGATGTCCGACATCTGGGCGATTAACGTCGACCCGGCAGCGCCAAATCCGCCAACCGCAACGGTTGCAACCGCGGCATTCACCCAGAGCGAGGAGCCGGTGGTCAGCACCCTGAGCGCCAGCACCACCGGCGAAACGCTGATCTATAACGTGCTCAATGAGACCGGTGGCGACCACGTCAGCAACTTCTCGCTGGCGGCGGGGGACAAAATCGACATCAGCGAACTGCTGGTCGGCTGGAACGGCGATCGCGCCACGCTGGGGGAGTTTATCCAGGTCAGCAACAGTGATGGCAACACCGTTATCAGCATTGACCGGGACGGAGCCGACACCCGCTATGCACCCGCAACCCTGGTGACGCTGGAGGAGGTTCAGACCACATACGAGGAGCTGGTAAACCAGAACCACATCATTACCGGTTAGAAGGTAAACGCCGGGTGGCGGAGGTAAACGCAAAACGGCAACCCAGGTTGCCGTTTTTTATGTTTGCTCCCTCTCCCTGTGGGAGAGGGTTGGGGTGAGGGCATTCAGGCCGCACTATGCAACATCTTACCCGTCCTGGAAACCACAAAAACGAAAATAACCGAACAAAAGCGAAAATATTTATATTGCCCGGAATTAATAACCCTAAGCTTAATGCAATTACTATTGTGATCACACTCTCATACTATTTTTTCTACCAAATACCGCTGTTGCCTTAACTTAAACGATGGACTAAATAGCAGAGCCTTTTATTAATGCAACTTGTATATATCAATATAAAAAAACAGCTAAAGATATATCATATTCACTATCTTATTAACCCTGACTTAATTATTTACACAGCCTCACTTAAATATAATTTCGCCTGTTTTACACATCCAGATTATTCCTAAGTAATTAAATTAACATTAAAATAAGCGTCCCTCCCCCGCGCTACGCCAGCCACGCCAACCCGCAGCCCGCCTGGACTCCATGACTCAATACCCGCACAAATAACGCCTTCAATATCGCTAACGCTTTATTAATCGGTGCTTAATTTGCGCTTTTAGTACTTTCTGGCTATATCAAATTAAGTCAATCCGAAATTGTTACCAATATTAAAGACAAGGATTTTACTGCTGAGAAATATACCCCCATTCGTTTTACCCCCCCTGAATACCAAGGGCAAAATACCGCTGCCACCATCGCTTTATCGGCAGCCATTAATAACTTTTAAATAATTACCCTGGGTCATTGTTGCAAATAAACAGTTTCCCTACGGGTGGCGCTCAATCTGCTCAATAGAAATGGCTTAAACCGCTCGCCATTTCATTGCACTCTGCCGGGAGTAATATACATGAGTAAAATCACTGTCATCTCCAAACTGACGCACGTGGAATCGGTAACAGACGGGACTCAGGTCACGCTGAATGACTCCTCCATCGTTAAGATCAACGCCGAACGGGCCGACATTCTCGGCTACGAACGCAGCGGCAATGACCTGATTGTTAAGCTGGCCGACGGCGAAACCCTGACCCTCAAAAATTTCTTTGTCGCCGGCGATCAGGGTATCAGCCAGCTGGTGCTGGAAGAGGAGAATGGCGCGCTGTGGTGGATTGCCGATCCAATGGCCGCTGAGAGCTACCAGTCGATTGCCTCCATTGATGCCCTGCTGGCAGGCACTACCACCGCGTCGGCAGGTGAAGCGGCGATCTGGCCGTGGGCCCTGGGTGGCGTGGCGGTGGCAGGGGGCATTGCCCTTGCCGCCGGTGGTGGCGGCGGTGGCGGCGGTGGTGGAAGTGACAGTGATAATGGTAATGGCGGTGGCAGCGACGGCGGCAATGGCAGTAACCCCACTCCGCCGGTCACCAACCCGAACGACACCACGCCTCCCGGCGCGGCCGGCAACCTCAGATTCTCACCAGACGGCACTCAGCTTAGCGGGAGCGCCGAAGCCAACAGCATCATCACCGTCACCGACGCCAACGGGAATGTGGTCGGCAGAGGTCAGACCGACAGCAACGGTGAATTCACCGTCGATCTGGGCACCCCGTACACCAACGGCGAAACCCTGACCGTCACCCCTACCGACGGGGCAGGCAACACAGGACCGGGCACCCCGGTGACCGCCGCGGATACCACCCCGCCGCAGGCCCCAACCATCAACTCCGTTGTCGATGATGCTGGCAGCGCGACCGGATCGCTCACCAGCGGCCAGATCACCGACGACGCCCGCCCGACCTTTAGCGGCAGCGGCGAACCCGGCAGTACCATCACGGTTTACGACAACGGTAACGCCATCGGCACCGCACAGGTCAACAGCGACGGCAGCTGGAGCTTCACCCCGGACACCGCGCTGGGCGAAGGCGCACACCAGATCACCACCCGGGCCACCGATGGCGCGGGTAATACCGGCCCGGCCTCACCGGCCTTCAGCCTTACGGTTGACACCGTCGCCCCAAATGCCCCGTCCGGCGTGACGATCACTGACACCACCGGAACGGTGCAGGGCGTACTGGTCGCGGGACAGTCCACCGACGCCAACCGCCCTGCCCTGAACGGCACCGGCGACGTGGGCAGCATCATCACCCTCTATGACAACGGCCAGGTCGTGGGCCAGGCTACCGTTGGCGCGGACGGCAAATGGAGCTTTACGCCAGACACGCCGCTTGCCGATGGCGCGCACAGCATTACCCTGACGGAGACCGATTTGGCGGGCAACACCAGCGCCCCCTCCGCCCCGTTTGCCTTTACCATTGACCGCACCCCGCCGGACCAACCGACCATCGGCCTGATCCCTGGGGGCACTGAGGTCACCGGCACCGCCGAACCAGGCAGCACCATCATTATCACCGACGGGAATGGGAAGGAGATTGGCAAGGGCCAGACCGATGCTAACGGCGACTACAGTGTTCCCCTCACCGAGGCACAAACCGAAGGGGATACCATCAACGTGGTGGCCTCCGATGCTGCCGGAAACCAGAGCCCGCCAGTGAGCACCGTGGTTGGCGATGTCACCCCGCCTGACGCCCCGACCAACCTTGCGATCAACCCTGAAGGCAGCATCGTCACCGGTAACGCCGAAGCGGGCAGCACCGTCACCATTCGTGATGGCGACGACATCATCGGCAGAGGGACCGCCGGTCCGGACGGCAGCTTCGAGATTATCCTCACCACCCCACGCCTGAACGGGGAAGACCTGGCGGTCACCGCCACCGATCCGGCGGGTAACACCGGGCCGGAAGGGGCCATTACCGCCCCGGACATCACCCCACCGCAGGCCCCGGTCATCACCAGCGTGGTGGATGACGTGGAGGGCATTACAGGCGTGGTCCTTAATGGGCAGATCACCAATGACACCCGTCCGGTAGTCACCGGTACCGGCGAACCGGGAGCCACCATTAATATCTACAACGGCGCGCTCCTGGTGGGTTCTGCCGAAGTGGATGCCGACGGCAACTGGTCCAGCGAGCTGGAGCTGAACGACGACGGCGGCTATGTGCTGACGGCGCAAGCCGTTGACGGGGAAGGCAACCGCAGCGAATCCTCCAACAGCTGGACCCTCATCATCGATGCCACCCCACCGGCCACCCCGGCCATTTCCCAGGTGATCAACGATCTGCCTGAGAACGCGGTGGCCATCAGCAACAACGGCACCACCAACGACAACCGTCCGACCCTGTACGGCACCGGCGAAGCGGGTTCGACCATCAGCATTCGGGTGGATGGCGTGGAGGTTGGCACGGCGCAGGTGGGCGACGGCGGGGAGTGGAGCTTCACCCCAGCCACGGCGCTGCTGGATGGTCTGCATGAGATCACCACGGTGGCGACAGATGCCGCCGGTAACAGCAGCCCTGCCTCCGGGACCTTTACCCTGACCATCGATACCGTCGCCCCTGAGATCCCGGCGATCACCCGGGTGGTGGATAACACCGGCAGCGTGCAGGGCGATGTCAGCAACAACGTCCCGACCGACGAAACCCGTCCGGTGATCGAGGGGACTGGTCCGGCGAATTCGCAGATCAGCATCTACGAAGGCACCACCCTGCTCGGCACCACCACCAGCAATGCGGATGGCACCTGGAGCCTGCGGCTCGCCACGCCGCTGGTTAATGGCACCCACGTTCTGACCGCCTCGGTCAGCGATGCGGTGGGCAACATCTCCACCTCCGGCAACTTTAACCTGGTGGTGGATACCCTCGCCCCGGGCACCCCGGAAGTACCGGCGATCACCGTCAACCCTGACGGAAGCGGTGAAGCGCCCCTCACCTCCGGCGGCAGCACCCGCGACACCACCCCGACCCTGAGCGGCACCGGGACGGAAGGCGATATCGTCTCCATCTATGATGGCACCACTAAAATCGGGGAAACCACCATCCCACCGGGTGGCAACTGGACCTGGACCCCGCCAGCAGCACTGCCGAACGGCACCTACGATCTCAGCCTGACCGTGACCAACAAAGACGGCGCGGGCAACGAGAGCGCCCCGTCGCAGCCGGTGTCCATCACCATTGATACCGACGCGCCGGATCAACCTGATGCGCCGGTCGTCACCGATAACGTGAGCGAAATTACCGGGCCGGTGGGCAACAACGGCGCGACCAACGACACCCGTCCGGTGCTGAGCGGTACCGGCACACCGGATGACGTGATCGGCATTTACGACCAGACCACGGCTGGTAACGTGCTGGTGGGTGAAGTGGTGGTCGACATCAACGGCAACTGGACCTGGCGCGCCGAGGAGCCGCTGGCCGAGGGGTCACACAGCTTTACCGTTGTCGCCACCGACGCGGCGGGCAATGCCTCGGTGGTATCAGATGCCATCACCGTGACCGTCGACACCCTCGTGCCTGCGATCCCAACCATCGCCAGCGTGAATGACAATCCTGCCGCGGGCGGCAGCACCAACGACAACACCCCGACCGTCACCGGGACCGGCGAAAACGGTACCACGGTGATCCTCTACAGCAACGGGGTTGAAGTGGGCCGCGGGCTGGTCACCAACGGCAGCTGGTCTATCACCACGCCAGCGCTGAATGACGGCCCGACCACCCTCACCGTGGCGGCGGTGGATGCCGCCGGGAACGTCAGCGGCACCGGCAGCGACTTTGCCTTCACCATCGACACCGTGCCGCCGGGCAACCCGCAGCTGCTGGAGATCTCTGACAGCACCCTGGCCAACGGCACGCTGTACGTGAAGAGCGACATCCCGACCCTGAGCGGCACCGGCGAACCGCTGAGCACCCTCACCGTCCTGATCGACGGTAATCCGGTGGGCGAGGTGCAGGTCAACGAGCAGGGAGAGTGGACCTTCCCGCTGCCGGTCGGCAGCGAACTGTCGGATGACACCCATACCTTCACCGTGGTGGCGACCGATGCGGCAGGCAACACCAGCCAAAGCAGCCCGGTCACCCTGGTGGTGGATACTGACGCACCGGATAGTCCAGTGGTCACCGGGATCGTCTCCGGCGGCACCCCGCTGAACGGCACCGCTGAACCGGGCTCCACCATTACGGTCACCGGCCCGGGCAACGTGGTGCTGGGTACCGGCGTGACCAACGCCGAGGGGCAGTTCTCCATCGCCCTGACCCCACCGCAAAGCGACGCGGTGCTTCTCAGCCTGACCGCCAGCGACCCGGCGGGCAACGCCAGCGACCCGGCAACCTATGAAGTTCCGGCGTCAACACCTCTGCCAGCCGTGCCGACCATTGACGCCATCCTTGATGACAACGGTACAGACGGCAACGTTAACGTCAAAGGCGGCAGCTCCAACGACACCACCCCGACCCTCACCGGCACGGCGATTGCTGGTAGCCTGGTGACAATTTACCTGGACGGCAGCACCACCGCGCTGGGCACCGTTACCGCCGACGCCACGACCGGCGCCTGGTCGTACCCGGTCACCCTGACCGAAGGCAACCACAGCTTCAGCGTGACCGCCACCGTCGACGGCCAGACCAGCGGCCTGTCGCCAGCGGCAACGGTCAATATCGATCTCACCGCCCCGGACGCCCCGGCGTTTGGTTCCGTGGTGGACGACCTCGGTCCGCTGACCGGAACGGTGGTCAGCGGCAGACCAACTAACGATGACCTGCCGACCTTCACCGGTACGGCAACCCCGGGGGATGTGATCCGCCTCTACGCGGACGATACCCTGATCGGCACCGCCACGGTGGGCAACACCGGGGCCTGGAGCATCACCCTGACCGAACCGCTGGATGATGGCACCTACGCCCTGACCCTCAGCGCCACCGATCCGGCCGGGAACGAAAGCCCACGCTCGGAGCCGTTCTCGCTGGTGGTGGATACCACCGCGGGCGAAGCGATCATCACCGGGGCCAACGATGACGTCGGGCCGGTCACCGGCAACGTCGCCAACAACGGCAGCACCAACGACAACACCCCTACCCTGACGGGCACCGCGGAAGCTGGCAGCAGCGTCGCCATCTACGACGGCATCAACCTGATTGGCACCGTGATTGCCAGCGATACCGGCGCCTGGAGCTTCACCCCGACTACCGTGCTGGCGGAAGGTCAGCACGTCTTTACCGTGGTCGCCACCGACAGTGCGGGCAACGTCAGCCCATTCTCGGAGGCATACACCCTGGTGGTGGACATGACCCCACCGGCTACCCCGGTGATTGTCAGCATCAACGATGACGTGCCGGGCAATACCGGTCTGCTGACCAACGGGCAGATCACCAACGATGTGCGTCCGGAACTGACCGGCACCGGCGTGGCAGGCAGCACTGTCCACATCCTGGATAACGGAATCGAGATCGGCACCGCGCTGGTCAGCGCCAGCGGCAGCTGGAGCTTTACCCCAACCAGCGATCTGGCCGCCGGACCACACGACCTGCGCGTCAACGCCACCGATGCCGCGGGCAACGTCTCCGGTACCTCGCCAGTCTTCAATATCAATATCGATATCGCCGCCCCACTGGCACCGGTCCTCAACACCGTGGTAGATGATGTCGGCACCGTGACCGGCACGCTGGACAGTGGCGATGTCACCAACGACGCGCGCCCAACCTTCACCGGCAGCGGCGAAGTGGGGGCCACCATCCGCATCATTGTTGACGAGCTGGAGATCGGCACCGCGGTGGTTAACGCCTCGGGCAGCTGGACCTTCACCCCGGAAACGGCGCTGGCAGAAGGCACCCGCAGCATCCGCTTTACCGCCACCGACGCCGCCGGCAACACCAGTCCTGCCAGCGATCCCTTTACCCTGACGGTGGATACCCTGGCCCCAACGGCGCCGACGCTTACCGCCATCAGCGATAACGTGGGCACCATTCAGACGCCAATCACCACCTCCGGCCAGACCACCGACGACACGACCCCGACCCTGACCGGCCAGGCTGAAGCCAATTCCAGCGTGGCGATTTACGACAACGGTGCCCTCGTCGCCACCGTGCAGGCCAACGAAACCGGCGACTGGAGCTGGACCCCAGCCACGGCCCTGACCAGCGGCAGCCATACCTTCACCACCAATGCCCGTGATGAAGCGGGCAACCTCAGCGAGACCTCCCCGGGCTTCACGCTGATTGTCGATACCCTGCCTCCTGCCCCGCCGACGATTACCCTGGCGATTGACAACATCGACCCGGTGACCGGCTCGCTCACCAGCGGCCGCACCACCAACGACGACCAGCCGGTGCTCACCGGCACCAGCGAACCGAACGCCCGGATACAGATTTTTGCCGATGATGTGCTGGTGGGCGAAGGTATCGCGAATGCCGACGGCAACTGGTCGATCGAGGTTAACACCCCGCTCAGCGATGCTCAGCACAGCTTCACCGCGGTGGCGACCGATGCAGCAGGCAATGCCAGCGATCCGTCCGCCGTCTTCACCCTGACGGTGGATACGCAGGTTCCGGTCGCGCCGGTGCTGGTTTCGGTGGTCGATGATGTCGGCACCGAGGTGACCCTCACTAACGGCCAGCTGACCAACGACGCCAGACCAACCCTCAGCGGCACGGCGGAAGCGGGCACTACGGTGAACGTTTACGACGGCACGACCCTGCTGGGCAGCGCCCTCGTCGGGGAAAACAACGCCTGGAGCTTCACCCCGCTCAGCCCGCTGGCTGACGGGGAACACACCCTGACGGTGACCACCACCGATGCGGCAGGCAACGTCAGCCCGCCGACCACCGGGTTTATCGTTAACGTCGATGCTACCGCCCCGGTCGCACCGGCCATTACCTCGGTGGTGGATAACACCGGTTCGGTGCAGGGCCCGGTTCTCAACGGCAGCCCGACCAACGACACCCGTCCGACCCTCAACGGCACCGCCGAAGCCAATGCCATCGTGCGCATTTACGACGGCGAGACTCTGGTGGGCGAGACCACCGCTAACGCCGATGGCCAGTGGACGCTGGATCAGACCCTCGTCGCCCTTGAGGACGGCGAGCATAACTTCACCGCCGTCGCCATTGATGAGGCAGGCAACCTCAGCGCGGCCTCGCCGGTGGCCTCGATTATCATCGACACCCTTGCCCCGGGGGCACCGGACAGCTTCACCGTCCTTAATAACGGCACTACCCTTACCGGCCGTGGTGAAGCGGGCAGCACCATCACCGTACGCGATGGAAACGCAGTGATCGGTACCGGCGTGGTTGACGACAGCGGCAGCTTCTCCGTCACTCTCACCACGCCGAAACTGAACGGTGAACTGCTGACGGTCACCGCCACTGACATCGCCGGAAACACCGGCGCGGAAGGCCAGATCGCCGCCCCGGATACCACCCCACCGGCCATCCCGGTGATTACTGACGTGGTGGACAACGTGACCGCTGTCACCGGCACCGTCACCGACGGGCAGACCACCAACGACTCAACGCCGCTGGTGCGCGGTACCGGCCCGGCCAACGCCATCATCCAGCTCTACAGCGGTACGGTGCTGATTGGCACCACCCAGGCCAGCGCGGAGGGTACCTGGGAGATCCAGGTCAACGCTGCCCTGCCTGACGGCGGCCACGTCCTGACGGCGCAATCCGTCGACGCCGTGGGGAACAACAGCGCCGCCTCCAACAGCTGGAGCATCGTGGTGGATGCCACCGCCCCGGACGCACCAGCGATCACCTCCGTGGTGAACGATCTCTCCGGCAGCCCGGTGGCCATTGCTGACAACGGTGCCACCAACGACACCCTTCCGACCCTGAACGGCACCGGGGAAGCCGGGACCACCATCAGCATTCGGGTGGATGGCGTTGAGGTCGGTACCACCCTGGTGGGTGCAGGAGGGGTATGGACCTTCACCCCTGAGGATGCCCTCGCCGAGGGGCCGCACGCGATCACCGTGGTGGCGACGGATGCCGCCGGTAACATCGGCGAGCCTTCCCCGGCCTTTAACCTCACCATCGATACCGTCCCGCCAGTCGCCCCGGTCATCACCGTAGCGGTGGACACCAGCGGAAGCGTCACCGGCGACGTGGTCAGCGACCAGCCGACCGACGAAACCCTGCCGCTGATCCGCGGGACCGGCCCGGCAAACGCGCAGATTAGCCTCTATGACGGCACCACCCTGCTCGGCACCGCCACCACCAACGCAACGGGGGCATGGAGCATTCAGCTGACCGTGCCGCTGGGTAACGGCATCCACGCCCTGACCGCCACGGTCAGCGATGCGGCGGGCAACACCGCCACCTCCGGCACCTTTAACCTGGTGGTGGATAACGTGCCGCCTGCCACGCCGGACATCCCGGACATCACCGTCAACCCTGACGGCAGTGGCGAGACGGCTATTTCCGGCGGCGGCAGCACCCGCGATACCACCCCAACCCTGAGCGGCACCGGGAATGAGGGCGATATCGTCACCATCTACAACGGCACCACCCCGATCGGGGAAGCCACCGTGCAGCCAGACGGGACCTGGACCTGGACCCCGCCAGCGGGCCTGCCGAATGGCACCTACGATCTGAGCCTGACCGTGACCAACAGCGACGGCGCGGGTAACGAAAGTGCGCCGTCGAATCCGGTGACTATCACCATCGATACCGACGCGCCGGACGCGCCGGGGCTGCCAGTCGTCACGGATAACGTCAGCGACATCACCGGACCGGTGAGCAACAACGGCGCCACCAACGATACCCGTCCGGTGTTGAGCGGCACCGGCACGCCGGACGACACCATCACCATCTATGACCAGACCACGACAGGTAACGTGCCGGTGGGCGAAGTGGTGGTCGACATTAACGGCAACTGGACATGGCGTCCGGACCAGCCGCTGGCCGAGGGATCACACAGCTTCACCCTCACCGCCACCGACGAGGCGGGCAACGTCTCGCCGATCTCAGGCAGCATGACGGTGACCGTCGACAGCAGCGTGCCTGATACTCCGGTGATCGCCAGCGTGGCGGATAACGCCGGGCCGGTCACCGGCAACGTTACGGCGGGCGGCAGCAGCAACGATAACACCCCAACCGTCACCGGCAGCGGGGAGGACGGCACCACCGTCATTCTCTACAGCAACGGCATCGAAGTGGGTCGCGGCCTGGTCACCAACGGTAGCTGGACCATCACCACCCCAGCGCTGAACGATGGCTCTACCACCCTGACCGTGGCGGCGCTGGATGCCGCCGGGAACGTCAGCGAGGCGGGCAGTGACTTTGTCTACACCATTGACACCGTGCCACCGGCGATCCCACAACTGCTGGAGATCACCGACAGCACCCTCGCCAACGGTGCGCTTTACGCCAACAGCAGCACGCCGACCCTGACCGGTACCGGCGAGCCGCTGAGCACCATCACCGTGCTGGTCGACGGTAATCCGGTGGGCGAGGTGCAGGTCAACGCTGATGGGCAGTGGGCGCTGCCAATCCCGGCCGGTACGCCGCTGTCCGATGCCTCGCACACCTTCACCGTGGTGGCGAGCGATGCGGCGGGCAACACCAGCCAAAGCACGCCGGTTAGCCTGATCGTCGACACCCAGGCGCCGGGTGCGCCTGTGGTGACCGGCATCGTCTCCGGCGGTACGCCGCTGACCGGCACCGCCGAAGCGGGTTCCATCATTACGGTAACTGGCCCGGGCAACGTGGTGCTGGGCACCGGCGTGACCAACGCCCAGGGCCAGTTCTCGGTGGCCCTGACCCCGCCGCAAAGCGATGCGGTCACCCTGAGCCTGACCGCCAGCGACGTGGCGGGCAACACCAGCCTGCCGGGATCCTATGACGTTCCGGCTACGCCAGCCCTGCCGGACGTGCCGGTTATCGACGCCATTGTGGATGACAACGGCACCGGCGGCGGCGTTAACGTTAAAGGCGGCAGCTCCAACGACGCTACCCCAACCCTGACCGGGACAGCGATCCCGGGCAGCCTGGTCACAGTCTATCTGGACGACAGCACCACGCCGTTGGGCACCGTGACCGCCGACGCCACCACCGGAGCCTGGTCGTTCCCGGTCGCCGCCCTCGGGGAAGGTAGCCACAGCTTCAGTGTGACCGCCACCGTTGACGGCCAGACCAGCGGCCAGTCGCCAGGGGCGACGGTGAATATCGACCTCACCCCACCTGCGGCGCCGACCCTCGGCACCCTCGTGGATAACGTCGGCACCGTGACCGGGTCAGTGGTCAGCGGCACGCCGACCGACGACAACCAGCCAACCCTGAACGGCACCGCGACGCCGGGCGACGTGATCACCATCTACTCCGGTGACGCTGTCCTTGGCACCGTACCCGTGAGCGCCACTGGGGCATGGAGCTTTACCCTGCCAGCAGCGCTGGACGATGGCACCTATACCCTGCTCATCACCGCGACCGATCCGGCGGGTAACCAGAGCCAGCCTTCTGCACCGTTCTCACTGGTAGTGGATACCGTAACGGCGGCACCAGTCATCACCGGGGCTAACGACGACGTGGGGCCGGTCACCGGCAACGTGGCGAGCGGCGGCTTCACCAACGACAACACCCCGACCCTGTCCGGCAGCGCGGAAGCGGGCAGCAGCGTCGCCATCTATGAAGGCGGCAGACTGCTCGGCACCGTGCTGGCTAACGCCAGCGGGATCTGGAGCTTCACCCCAACGCTGGTGCTGGCCGAAGGCCTGCACAGCTTTACCGCCATCGCCACCGACACCGCAGGCAACGTCAGCCCGGCGTCCGGGGCTTACACCCTGACCGTCGACATGACCCCACCGGCCACCCCGGTGCTGGTCAGCGTTAACGACGACGTGGCGGGCAATACCGGCCTGCTGGTCAGCGGCCAGCTCACCAACGATGCCCGTCCGGAACTGACCGGCACCGGCGTGGCGGGCACCACCATCCGCATCCTGGATAACGGGGTCGAGATCGGCACCACGGTGGTGAACGCCGACGGTGACTGGACCTTTACCCCGACCAGCGATCTGGCCCAGGGGCCGCATGAGTTGCGCGTCAGCGCCACCGATGCGGCAGGTAACGTCTCCGGCACCTCGCCAGCCTTCTCGCTGAGCGTTGATACCGTCGCCCCCGTGGCGCCGGTTCTCGGCAGCGTAGTGGATGATGTCGGGACCATTACCGGGCCGATCACCAACGGCGGCCTCACCAACGACGCCCGTCCAACCTTTAACGGCACCGGCGAAGCGGGCTCCACGGTGCGCATTCTGGTCGACGGGCAGGAGATCGGCTCCGCGGTGGTTAACGCCTCGGGCAGCTGGACCTTTACGCCTGACACCCTCCTTGAGGACGGGCTGCACAGCGTGACCCTGACCGCCACCGACCTTGCCGGAAATACCGGTCCGGTCAGCGGAGCCTTTACCCTGACGGTGGATACTCTGGCACCAGCGGCACCGACCATCGTCGCGGCCGCCGATAACGTGGGCACCATCCAGACGCCGCTCACCGTCTCCGGCCAGGTTACCGACGACACCACGCCGACCCTGTCGGGCAGAGCCGCGGCGAACGCCACGGTCACCGTCTATGACAATGGCGTCGCCCTCGGCACCGTGCAGGCCACCGCCGCAGGCGACTGGACCTTCACGCCGGGGACCGAACTGGGCAACGGGAGCCACACCTTCACCGCCAGCGCCGTCGATGCGGCAGGCAACCTCAGTGAACTCTCGGCGGGCTTCACGGTGATTGTCGATGCGATCAAACCGATCGCGCCGGTCATCACTCTTGCCCAGGACGACGCTGGCACCATCACCGGCGCCCTGACCAGCGGCCAGCGCACCGACGACACCCTGCCGGTGCTCACCGGCACCAGCGAACCGAACGCCCGGGTACAGCTGTTTGAAGGTCAGACCCTGCTGGGCACCGCCATCGCCGATGGCAGTGGCAACTGGACCATCGCCCTGACCACGCCGCTCACCAACGCTCAGCACAACTTCACGGCGGTGGCGACGGATGCGGCAGGCAACGTCAGCGATGCCTCCGCTACCTTCAGCCTGACGGTGGATACCCTGCCGCCAGCGGTGCCGGTGCTGGTCTCGGTGGTGGATGATGTCGGCACGGTGGTGTCGCTCACCAGCGGCCAGCTGACCAACGACGCCAGACCGACCCTCAGCGGCACGGCAGAAGCGGGCTCAACGGTGAGTATCTATGACGGCGACCTGCTGCTGGGCACCGTGGTGGCCGACGCCAACAGCGCCTGGAGCTTTACCCCAGCCACGCCGCTGCCCGACGGCCAGCGCGTCCTGACGGTCACCGCCACCGATGCGGTGGGCAACGTCAGTCTGCCGACCGCGGGCTTTAACCTTAACCTCGATGCCACCGCCCCGGGCGCGCCAGTCATTACCTCGGTAGTGGATGACGTCGGCACGATCCAGGGTCCGGTACTCAACGGCAATCCAACTAACGACACCCGCCTGACGCTCAACGGCACCGCCGAAGCCAACGCCGTGGTGCGGATCTACGACGGCACCACCCTGGTGGGCCAGGTGACGGCCAACGCCCAGGGTCAGTGGACCCTGCCGCAGACCACCACCACCCTCACCGACGGAGTGCATAACTTCACCGCCACCGCGACCGATGCGGCAGGCAACCTCAGCGCGGCGTCACCGGTCACCTCCATCACCGTTGACACCGTTGCGCCAGGCGCACCGGGCGGCTTCACCGTGCTTAACAGCGGGGGCCAGGTCACCGGCACCGCCGAGGCGGGCAGCACCGTGACCATTCTCGGTACCGACAACGTGACGGTACTGGGGACCGGCGTGGCTGATGCCAGCGGCAGGTTCAGCGTCACGCTCTCCACGCCGCAGGTTAACGCCGAGCTGCTGCACGTCTTTGCCACCGACCGGGCCGGTAACGCCGGGCTGACGGTAGATCTGCGGATGCCGTACTCGCTGGTGCCGAACCCACCGGTCATCACCAGCGTCAACGACAACGTGGGCAGCATCATCGGCAACCTGCTGAGCGGCCAGAGCACGGACGACACCACCCCGACGCTGACCGGCACCGCGCAACCGCTCTCCACTATCACCCTGTATGACAACAACGTGCTGTTAGCCACGGTGACCACCAACAGCGCGGGGGTCTGGACTTATACCCCAACCGTGCCGCTGGGTAACGGCTCCCACGCCTTTACCGCCACCGCGGGCAATGCGGTCGGCACCAGCCCGTCCACGCCACTGAGCACGGTTATCGTGGATACCGTCGCCCCGGGCACGCCGCAGGGAACCTTCAACGCCGACGGCAGCGTCCTGAGCGGTACTGCCGAAGCGGGCAGCACCATCACCCTGCTGCTGAGCGATAACAGCGTGGTGACCACCACCGCCAACGCCCAGGGAGCCTGGAGCTACACCTTTCTCGACAAGCAGTCCGAAGGGGAGCGGATCACCCTCTCGGCTACCGATGCGGCGGGTAACACCTCCGTCACCGGGACGGTAATTGCGCCGAACCTGCCGCTGTCGGCCAGTGACAACGTGGTGGGGCTGGACCTGACGACCACCGCCACCGTCAGTACCGCCCAGTACAGCGACTACGGCGTGCAGCTGGTGGGCGGCGTCGGCAACGTGCTGTCCCTGCTGGGGGATAACTCCGCCCAGGTGACCTTCACCGTACCCACCGGCGGCAGCGCGAACATGGAGATCAACGCCAGCGCCACCGGCATCGTGCTCTCCCTGCTCAACACCCTGGAGGTGATTGTTCAACGCTGGAACGGCACCACCTGGACCACGGAAGTGGATACCGGTCTGCCGCAGTTCGCTAACCTGCTGACGCTGGGTGCCAGCGGCGTGACCCTCAACCTGGACGGCCTGCCGGGCGGGCAGTATCGCGTCCTGAGCTATAACACCAACCTGCTGGCGACCGGGTCCTATACCAGCCTGGATGTGGACGTCACGCAAACCACCGCGGGCACCCTGACCGGCACGCTGGTGCAAAACGGCAACGTCATCACCGACACCGATCCGGTGAGCGGCAGCGACAGCGCCCCGAACGGCACGGTGGTCACCAGCGTCACCAACGCCAACGGCGTCACCGTCAACGTGGCGGCGGGCGCGGCGGGCACCACCATCAACGGGCTGTACGGCACCCTGACCCTGCACGCTGACGGGAGCTACACCTACACCCTGACCAACACCAGCACCTCGGTGCTGGGCCGGACCGACACCTTCACCTATAACATCACCGGGAAAGGGGCGACGGACGATGCCCGCCTGGTGATCACCCTGGGTGAAAACACGGTGCGCAACAGCGTGACGGCGGTGGACGATACCGCCTCGCTGACCTTCAACACCCAGGTACAGTCCATCGACTATGGTCCATCGAGCCAGAGCGGCTTTACCGTGGTAGGTGTCAATCTGGGTACTGTACTGAACCTCAACCTGCTGGACGATCGCAGCGAGACCATGAAGTACAGCGTCCAGGAAGGCACCACCCGCACCATGACCATTCAGGGTTCTGTCGGCGGGGTAGCCCTGGCGTCGGTGTTTGACCTCTATATCTACAAGTTCAACCCGGCGACCCAGAGCTATGAGCGGATGCGCACCGAGGCGGGCTGGCTGCGCGCGCCGCTGCTGGGGGGCACCTCGGCACCGCTGACGCTGACCCTGCCGGCCGGGGAGTATCTCTTCCTGATGAACACCGCGGCGGGGATCACGGTGCTGACCGGCTACCAGATCAACATTCTGGAGGACCATGTCTACGCCGTCACCAGCACCACTGCCGCCACCACCGGCGACGTACTGCAGAGTGACATCGTGCCTGCCGGCACTGTCGTTACTCAGGTGAACGGTGTTGACGTGAACGCTACGGGCACCACCCGCATTGAGGGGCAGTACGGCACTCTGGATATCGACGCCCAGGGGAAATACACCTATACCCTGCGGAACGGGGTCGGGGCGGACCTGATCAGCACGCCGGATACCTTCGTCTATACCGTGACGGCACCGAATGGCGATAAGGACACCGCCTCGCTGAACATCACCCCAACGCCGGTGGCGCTGGATGCGGTCAACGACGTCAGCGATGCGCTGGTCTTCGACACCACCTCGCAGGTCGCAGCCTATCGCGATGATACGGTGGGTAACGCGACCTGGAACGCCGCCCTGCTGGCCTCTACCTCGGGCCGGGGTAGCGGAACATTTGTGGTGGCGGCCAACACCGCCCTGCATGACGTGGTGCTGCACTTCAACGTCGCCTCACTGTTGTCGCTGGGCGGCCTGAACGTGAACTGGACCATCACCGGGGCAGGAGTGACCCGAAGCGGTTCCTTCAATGGCGGTCTGCTGTTGGGCGGCGTGGCCACCATCAACCTGCCGGATCTGGATCTGAACGCCGGGACCTACACCCTTAACTTTACCGGGGCAATGGGTCCGCTGGGGTTAGGCCAGATCTCCATCACGCCGTACGTCACCGGTACCACGGTGTTCCTCAACAGTGAGCTCACCACCGCGGGCCACACCGTCACCGGCAATATCTTTGACGGCTCGGATTCGGGCGGCGTGCTGGATCAGCTCCATTCGGTGGACAGCCGTCTGAGCATCACCAGCTATACCGGCACCGTCACCACCCTGGACCCGTATACCACTGCCACGGCCACCGCCACGGTTCAGGGGCATTACGGGGTGCTGACCATCGGCGTGGACGGGGCGTATACCTACACCCTGAACAGCGGCGTCTCGCTGGCATCAATGACCACCAAGGAGACCTTCACCTACAAACTGACCGGCGATAATGGCACCACCGATACCGCGACCCTGACCATTAACATGGCACCACAGTTCGCCAGCTCCGAGCATAACGATACCTTCACCGGTAGCGCCTATGGCGACACGCTGATTTACGAGGTGCTCAACAGTACGGCGGGTAACGGCACGGCGGGCAACGGCGGCAACGACCACTGGACCAACTTCTCTCTGGCGCAGGGAGACAAGATCGATATCAGCGATCTGCTGGTGGGCTGGAACGGGGACAACGCCACGCTGGGCAACTATCTGAGCGTTACCAACAGCAATGGCAATACCGTGATCTCTGTCGACCGGGACGGTGCAGCAAATATTTACACCAATACTACACTGGTAACATTGGATAACGTTCAGACAACCTACGAGGAGCTGGTTAACCAACAACACATCATCACCGGATAGCGCTAATAACAAGACCCGGGCGCACGTCGCCCGGGCTTAACATTATAAAGTTGTTCAGTTTTTTAGGGATAATGCCATGAACAAAGCACCTTGCTGGTGGCTTGGGTGCTGCCTGTTGTCCGGGCACGCCCTGGCTGCCGACTCCCCTGCGGTCATTAGTTTTGGACAAGTAAATGAAAATCAGGAGCTGCCCTCGCTGAATGGCCGGGTAGCGTTGCCGACAAGCCCGGCTGCCCCCGGCACCTTAACCCTGGGCGATGCGGTGAACCGTGCCGTTAACTGGCATCCCACCATCCGCGAAGCGGTGGGCAAACTCTACGAACAGATCCAGCAGGTTGATGTCGCCAAATCGAAGTACTACCCGCAGATCAGCGCCGGGATCAACAACGGCTACAGTAACAACTCCAGCGACACCGGCTTTACCCCTTCCGTGGTGCTCTCCCTCTCCCAGATGCTCTATGACTTCGGTAAAGTTTCCAGCCAGGTGCGGGCCGAAGACGCGGGCGTGGTGCAGCAGCAGGCCAACGTCCTGCTGAGCATTGATACCGTCGCCCGGGATACCGCCACCGCGCTGGTGCAGGTGCAGATGTGGCAGCAGATGGTGGAGACCGCCGAAGAGCAGCTTGAGGCCCTCGGCAGCATCGGCAAACTGACGCGCCAGCGTAACGACGAAGGGGCTACCTCGCTCTCGGACGTGGTGCAGACCGACGCCCGTATCGAAGGGGCACGCTCGCAGCTGATGCAGTATCAGGCCAATCTCGACAGTGCCCGCGCCACGCTGATGAGCAACCTCGGCTGGAACAACCTGAACGAGGTGAGCAACGCCTTCCCGGCCAAACTGGCCCAAAGTTGCGACATCAAAGATCCGGATGACCGGCTGGTGCCCGCGGTGCTCTCCTCCTGGGCGCAGGCCAACGTGGCGCAGGCCAATCTGGACTACGCCAACGCCCAGATGACCCCGACCATCTCGCTGGAGCCCGAGGTTCGCCACTACATTAACAATCGCTATCCCGGCCACGACACGCTGGATAAAACCCAGTACAACGTGTCGGTCAACGTCGAGATGCCGATCTACCAGGGCGGCGGCCTGGACGCCCGGCGTAACGCCGCCAGCCACGCGGTAGAGGCGGCGCAGTCCAACGTGCAGCGCACCCGGCTGGACGTGCGGCAAAAATTGCAGGAGTCGCGCAGCCAGGTGATGAGCCTGATGAGCACCCTGCAGATCCAGTCCCGCCAGGAGACCCTCAGCCAGCGCACCCGCGAACTCTATCAGCAGCAGTATCTGGATTTGGGCTCCCGCCCACTGCTGGACGTGCTGAACGCCGAGCAGGAGGTCTACCAGACCCGCTTTACCCAGTGGCAAACCGCCGGACAGCTGCACCAGCTGCAGATCAACTGCCTGTATAACACCGGGCGAATGCGCAACTCCTTCAGCCTTGAAAACCACACTATTCAGTCAGTGGAGATCCAGCCATGACGCGAGACGATATCCTTCACGAGGAGCCACTGACGCAGGAGGCGCTGGAGCACTGGGCGCAGGCGTTTGGCTATGTCGCCACCCGCTACCGGGTGGCCTGCTCCCCCGGCGCGCTGGTGGCTGGCGCCCCCTGGCTACAGGGGAAGAGCAAAACCCCGGCCCTGAGCGGGCTGGCCCGTGAGGCGGGGCTCTCCTTTAAGCTGCTCAATAACGGCCAGGAGTCGATCAACAGCTGGCGTCTGCCGGTGGTGGTGGAGCTTAATGACGGCAAGATCGGCGTCATTGAGCACTTCGACGGGGAAGACATGCTCGACGTCTGTTTCTTTGACGGCAAGGCCCAGACCAACCGCATCTCGCTGGCGGCGCTGCTGCCGGCCATTCATCAGGTGGTGGCCCTGCGTCCGCTGGCGGCGTTAAAAGACAGCCGCGTGGATGCCTATATCTCAAAATATCGCCCGGACTGGCTCTACCGGCTGGTGATGCGCGACCTGCGCCCCTACACCTACGTGATGCTGGCGGCGCTGTTCATCAACCTGCTGTCGCTGGCCGGGATTCTGTTTTCGATGCAGGTCTATGACCGGGTGATCCCCGCCCAGTCCTACCCTACCCTCTACGTGCTGACCATCGGGGTGCTGATTGCCACCCTGTTCGGCTTTATCCTGCGTCTCGCCCGCTGCCACATTATGGATCTGCTGGGCAAACGGGCCGACCTGCGCGTCTCGGATCGGGTGTTCGGCCATGCCCTGCGCCTGCGTAACAGCGCGGTGCCGCGCTCCACCGGCAGCTTTATCTCCCAGCTGCGCGAGCTGGAGCAGATCCGCGAGATGGTCACCTCCTCGACCATCTCCACTATTGTTGACCTGCCCTTCTTCTTCCTGTTTGTCGGCGTGCTGGCGATCATCGCCCCGTCGCTGGCGTGGATCGCCCCGGTGGCGGCGGTGCTGATGGTATTGCCGGGCCTGCTGCTGCAGAAAAAGCTGGCGGCGCTGGCGAAGCAGTCGGCCCATGAATCAACCCTGCGCAACGCGGTGCTGGTGGAGAGCGTGCAGGGGCTGGAGGACATCAAGCTGATGCAGGCGGAGAACCGCTTCCTGCAACAGTGGAACAGCTACATTCAGATCACCGCCGAGTCGGGCCTGAAGACCCGCGAGCTGACCCAGGGCCTGATCAGCTGGGGAATGACCATTCAGAGCCTGGTCTACACCGCGGTGATTGTGGTGGGTGCCCCGATGGTGATCGAAGGCGAAATGACCACCGGTGCGGTGGTGGCCGCCTCGATGCTGGCCTCGCGGATGATTGCCCCGATGGCGACCCTGTGCGGCGTGCTGGCCCGCTGGCAGCAGGTGAAGGCGGCCAAAGAGGGGCTGGACAACATTATGCAGCTCCCCACCGAGAACCAGCGTGAAGAGACGCCGATCCGCCAGGATGTGCTGCGCGGCCACTACCTGTTCGAACAGGCGCAGTTTGCCTACGGCGGTGACGTGCAGAACCCGGTCCTGCGCATCAACCGGCTGGAGATCAAACCCGGCGAGCATGTGGCGATCCTGGGCCGTAACGGCGCGGGCAAATCGACCCTGCTGCAGGCGATGGTCGGCGGGATGGATCTGGTGGGCGGCGAACTGCGGCTCGACAACCTCAGCCTGCCCCATCTCGACATGGCGGACGTGCGTCGTAACGTCGGCCTGATGAGCCAGAACGCGCGGCTGTTTTACGGCACCCTGCGGGAGAACATCACCCTCGGGATGCCCCGCGCCACCGACGAGGAGATTTTTGCCGTGCTGGAGATGTGCGGCGCGGCCACCTTCGTGCAGAAGCTGGCGAAGGGGCTGGACCATCCGATCATGGAGAACGGCGTCGGGCTCTCCGGCGGCCAGCGCCAGTCGATTTTGCTGGCGCGTATGTTCCTGCGCGATCCCAATGTCGTCCTGCTGGACGAACCTACCGCCTCGCTGGATGAGCACACCGAACGCGAATTCATTCAGCGCCTGAGCCAGTGGCTCGGCAACCGGACCCTGATCGTCGCCACCCACCGGGTGCCGATGCTGGAGCTGGTGGAGCGTGTGGTGGTACTGAAAGAGGGAATGCTGGTGATGGATGCGCCGAAAGCCCAGGCGCTGAGCAACAGCCGGATGCAGCAACAATCGCAGCAGGCAAATGGCCGGGAGTGGAAAAATGAAAATCAGTCAGCATGATGCCGCCGCGATAGACGACCTGGATAACACCCTCGGTTCCGAGAGCGGCTATACCGGGGCCAGAAGCATTGTGTTAATCAGCCTGCTGCTGTTTATCATCGGCGGAGTCTGGGCGTGGTACAGCATTCTGGATGAGGTATCGACCGGCACCGGGAAGGTGATCCCCAGCTCCCGCGAGCAGGTTTTACAGTCGCTCGACGGCGGGATCCTCGCCGAGCTGAAGGTCCACGAGGGGGATCAGGTGCAGGCCGGTCAGGTGCTGGCCCGTCTCGACCCGACCCGCTCTGAATCTAACGTCGGGGAAAGTGCCGCCCGCTACCGCGCGTCGCTGGCCTCCAGCGCCCGTCTGCATGCGGAGGTGAACGATCTGCCGCTCACCTTCCCGCCCGAGCTGGCGAAATGGACCGATCTGATCGCCGCGGAAACCCGGCTCTACAACTCCCGCCGCCAGCAGCTGGAAGACTCCCGGCGCGAGCTGCGCCAGGCGCTGGAGCTGGTTAACGCGGAACTCGCCATCACCCAGCGGCTGGTGAAAACCGGAGCCGCCAGCCACGTCGAAGCCCTGCGCCTGCAGCGCCAGAAGAGCGACCTGGAGCTGAAGCTCACCGACCTGCGCTCGCAGTATTACGTGCAGGCCCGGGAAGCGTTGTCCAAATCCAATGCCGAAGTGGACATGGTCTCTGCGGTGCTGAAGGGGCGTGAGGATTCAGTGACCCGTCTGACGGTAACCTCCCCGGTGCGCGGCATTGTGAAGAACATCAAGGTCACCACCATCGGCGGCGTTATCCCACCGAACGGCGAGATGATGGAGATTGTGCCGGTGGACGATCACCTGCTGATTGAAACCCGCCTGTCACCGCGCGATATCGCCTTTATCCACCCGGGACAGAAGGCGCTGGTGAAGATCACCGCCTACGATTACGCCATCTACGGCGGGCTGGACGGCGTGGTGGAGACCATCTCGCCGGACACCATTCAGGATGAGGCGAAACCGGAAGTGTTCTATTACCGGGTGTTTATCCGCACCAGCCAGGATTATCTGGTCAACAAAGCGGGGAGGCACTTCTCGATTGTGCCAGGGATGATTGCCACGGTGGATATTAAAACCGGCGAGAAATCGGTGATGGATTATATGATCAAGCCGTTTAACCGCGCGAAAGAGGCGCTGAGGGAAAGGTAGTTTTTCTCATCTCCCGCACGGACGATCCCCTCTCCCTTGAGGGAGAGGGTTAGGGTGAGGGGGAACATGCGACTCAGGTGGGGGGTTCAGTGCACCTCCTCCCCCCTGGGGTATGTGAACGGTACTATTCAGGCAGTGCGTACACCACCACCTGATCGCCCACCTGATCCTTCAGGATAGTATTCCCGCCTGCAACGAACGCCACATACTGACGGCCTTTGTACTCATAGACCGACGGGTTCGCTACCGCAGGGGCTTCAACCTGATCGGCCCACAACTCTTCACCGCTCTCTACCGAGTAAGCGCGCACTTTGGCATCCATCGAGGCACCGATAAAGACCACGCCCCCTGCTGTCACCGCCGGGCCGCCAATAGTCGGTGAACCCCAGCTTTCCGGCATAAAGAAGCCATACTGCTGGGATGCGCCAACAGGACGACGCCACTTCACATCACCGGTATGCATATCCAGCGCCACGATTTCACCAAACGGCGGCTTCCAGCACGGCATACCCAGCCAGTTATTCGCCACCATCAGGCGCAGGCCGTAAGGTGCCCCTTCCTGAGGCGCAAAGCCGCTCTCATTCCCGGCGCTTTTATCCGCTTTATCGTAATCTTCACGGCTGTAGAGCTTCACGTACTGCACGATATGGGAGGTGTTAACGATGGCAATCTGCTTGTGCGGATCGAACGCCACACCGCCCCACTGCACGCCACCGGCGCTGTCCGGATAGGTCAGCGTGCCTTCACCTTTGGTCACAGGCGGGGTGTACATGCCCTCATAGGTGAGATTGTCCCACAGCCGAGTACACTGCCCGGCACCGACGACATCCGCCAGCTTCCAGATCTCGGGTTTTTTCGACTGATCGAGCAGCGGCGCAGGTTTCGTCGGGAAAGGTTGCGTTGGCGAGAGAACTTCGCCCTGCACCGAACCATCGCCCTGCGGTACCGGACGCTCTTCGATAGGCCACACATCTTCGCCCGTCAGACGGTTAACCACAAACAAAAAGCCCTGCTTGGTGGCCTGAATCAGCGCCGGGATCTGCTTGCCGTTGACGGTGATATCCATCAGCGTTGGGGCAGAGTTGATATCGTAATCCCACACGTCGTGGTGCACCCACTGACGAGACCAGACCACTTTGCCGGTATTGATATCCAGCGCGGTGGTAGAGGTGCCGAGTGGAATAGGATCGACGCGGTTACCCCCCCAGTAGTTAGGGGACGGGGATGACACCGGGAGATAGACCAGACCGTTGGCCTCATCGGCGGACATGTGCGTCCAGACGTTGGCCGTCCCGGTACGCTGGCGGATCTCAGCCGGGATCGCATCAAAGGTCCATTCGCGCTCGCCGGTGCGGGCATTGATAGAAAATACGCTGCCCGGAGGCGCTTCGGCATAGGCCCAGTCTTTGCCGGCCCAGCCGACAATCAGATGGTCGCCCACGACGGTTGGCGGCTGCAGGATGGAGAGCGGGTACTTGGCATTAACCGTGTTCCACTGATTGATGTTCAGCACGCCCTTGTCCGCAAAGCCGCTGCACGGCTTGCCGGTATCGGCATCCAGCGCAAAGAGCATGCCGTCAACGGTGCCCATGTAAACCATCTTCTGACACGCCTCTCCGGCGACCGGATTTTTTGCCTGCCAGTAAGAGACGCCGCGGTTTTTCAGCACCGGCTGGGTCAGCGCCTTGCGTGAAGATTTGGTGTCATAGTGCCACTTCTCTTTACCCGTGCCCGGGTCCAGCGCAATCAGGCGATCGAAAGGGGTGCCTATGTAGATGGTCTCATTGGCGAAGATGGGCGTCGCGGACCAGACGGTAGCTGGGGTATCGCCTTTACCATCCGAGACGTCGCCGGTATGGAACTCCCAGACTTTGGTTAATTTACCGACGTTCTCCGCTGTAATCTGGGTCAGCGGACTGTATTTCTGGGCGTTAAGCTGCCCATGGAAGCTGTCCCAGGTGGCGGCAGAGGGCACCAGCGGCGTCGCAGGTTGATTGACCGACGCGACTTTCTGTCCGCCTTCCTGACCGGTTGACGCCTCGTCAGTGGTTTTTGTGGTGCCCGGCGCCTGCTGATCGGCCGCATCCACATTGAGTTCTTCCTGGGTCCCCTGAGAGGCTTCAGCGGCTTTATCCTGCGCCTGCAGCGAGAGTGGAGTAACCAGCAGCGCCAGCGCAGTCATGCTGACCTTAAGGACGGAATAGTGTTTATCGTTATGCACGGGTGGCTCCTCAGGCTCTGACGCGGGGATTGTGACGAACGGAATTGCTGCTCAGCATAATCAGACCGACCAGGCCGACCACCATAGCTGCCGTAATGATGTACTGGTGCAGCAGCGCGGCTGCAAAACCAATCCCAAACAAGAACACGAGGGTGACAATAATCAGGAAAATGCGCCCGCCGCGACGGGATGCGGCACGCAAAATAAAGCTCAGGATTGCCAGAAACAGGCAGGCGATGGCCACGCCCAGCGCACCGATAGTACCGGTGACGCCAGTAAGCGGTGTCAGCCACGCGTATAACGCCACCGCGAAGCCAATGACCGCAGCCAGCAACAGCAACAGGCTGCCGACGCGGGAGGGTTGAGAGTGCAACATACCAGGAAGTCCCCTTATAAAATGAACAAATAACTCAAACGGCGTTTTTGTGGGTATGTGCAGCTGTTATTGGCGCGGGCGGTAGCTAAAAAATCAACGCAGCGTGAAGAACAGCGGCATAATTCACTAAACGTAAATGAGTATAGAAGAGGATTTATTTAAGGCGATTCCTGGCCAGGTGATGTTTAACTTTTCACCCGCTGTAAATTTTCAGGTACGCGTCGCGTCGCCTGTTTGAACGCATCAGCATGATAACCGAGAGACTTCAGCTGGCCCCGGCTCTCTTCTAACGCCGTTTCAAGCTTATCGACTTCATTAGAGAGACGGGAAACCATGACGAAGAGTATGGCGACCCCTATTACGACTGGAACAATTATCCACCATGACAGAAACATGTGCGTAACCCTGAAAGATAATCAACGTAGTTACAGTCTTATAGTTAGCTAATTAAAAACAATAATAACAATTCATTAATTTGTATTTGCGCGCATCGGAGCGGTGTTCCAGGCCGGGTAAGGCGTAGCCGCCACCGGGTGATGCAGTGCGGCCTGTCCCCCCTCACCCCAGCCCTCTCCCTCAAGGGAGAGGGAGCAAGGCAATTACGCGCCCGGTGCCTTCGGGAAAATCTCCAGATATTTCTGCGAGCCATAAAACGGGATCACCAGAAACGCCATGCCCGCGCCGCCTTTGGCTAACTGCACCGCCATATCGCCATTGCGGGTAATAAACAGCGTGCGGCCCTGCCAGCGACAACCGACGCTCATATCCGGGGTGCAATTTTTATACTTCGTCAACAGTACACCCTCTTTGGTCAGGAAGAAGTACCGGCTTTCGACATCGGACGGTTTTGCCGCCGACGCATCCAGCAGCGCGTAAGTCTCCTCCCGCAGCGTTCTGTTCTGCGCATCCAGCGATTTCACCTGCAGCGATCTGCCGGGATAGTTGAAGCGTAACTCCACCATCGCCGCGTTGTCGGCTCTGACATACAGCGTCTCGGCCAGATCGTTTGCGCCGTAGTATTTCCCCCCACCCGGCTTGAGCGGTTTCGTCATAAAGCGGTACAGCGTGTGACTGCGAATATCCTGGCGGTTGGGATACTCCGCATTAAATTGCGCTTTTTGCGGCGAGCTGACGACGCACCCGGTGAGTAACAGCAGACAGAACAGGACTGACAGTTGACGCATTTACCTTCTCCTTTGAGCATTAACCTATGATTGCCAGTAAAGCGGCGAACCAAAGGCCTCCACGTAGTAATCAATCACTGCCCGCACATTCAGCGGCGGATGGCGCGTATGGGGGTAGATCGCCGCAATAGTGAGCGGCTCGGTATTGATGGAGGCCTCGTGGTCCGGCAGGAGTTTTATCAACTCACCATTGTGGACCCGGTCGCCAATCAGCCAGTCGGGGAACAGCACCATCCCCATTCCGCCCAATGCCGCGATAAGCAGGGTTTCGGCGTTGTTGGATGACATCAGCGGCGTGACGGGATAGTGGGTCCACGCCTCGCCGGGCCGACGCAGCAGCCAGCGGTTGGGGCCGGACGAGCCGCGATAAACCAGGCATTTGTGGCCCATAATATCGTCCGCCGATCCCGGCGTGCCGTATTTGCGCAGGTACGCCGGCGAGGCGGCCAGGTGATAAAACTGCTGCCCCAGCACACGGGCGTGAAAAGTGGAGTCGGTCAGCGCGCCGATACGAAAGATCACGTCGGCGGCATCCCGATGGGGATCGATATAATCATCGGTCAGCGTCAGCTCGATACTAAGCCGGGGATAACGTTCCGTCAGGCCAGGGAGGCCGGGTGCGATATGCCGCTGGCCGAAAAAGACCGGGGCATTGATGCGCACCACGCCGGAAGGCTCCCGCTTGCGCTCGTCCAGTTCCCGGCGCGCATCGTCAAGATTACTGACCATCGCCCGGGCAAAGCGGATAAACAGATGACCGCTCTCGGTAGGGATGATCGCCCGCGTGTTGCGGTAGAACAGCTGCTGGCCGAGGGCGTCTTCAAGCTGATGAATCACGCGGGAGACCTGCGAGGCCGAAACCCCTTCCCGCCGCGCCACCACCGAAAAGTTCTGGGTTTCATAGACCGCAATAAAGATCAGCAGCCAGCGAATATTGATGTTTGCGGCGTCGTACATTAATGCATTTCCTGCACAGGTGTTTATTGCATTATGGCATTTTTCTCACGGATGTTCAGGCGTACGCTTCCCGACCTTAACGATGGAGAGACGGCGTAGTATGCAACTGATATTGATTTTATTCGTGATCGCGGGCGGCATGGGGCTGTCCGTCGAGGCTGGGCTGCTGGGGCCGCTCGGCGGCGAGGTGGGCGATCTGTGGGCCACGTTCAGCGTGTTCGGCGTGGGTGCCGCCCTGACCTTTTTGCTGATGCTGTTTTTCAGCCCGCGCAACAGCCCGTCGTTTTTCGCCCAACCCTCATGGCAACTGCTGGGCGGGGTGCTCGGCCCGGTCTACGTCATTATTCTGACCATCGCCACACCGGCCATCGGCATCGCCATGACCATGATTGGCATCCTGGCGGGCCAGGTCTTTAAGAGTCTGATCATCGACCATTACGGCCTGCTAGGCACGCCGCACCGCAAAATTGACAGTAAACGCATCATCGCGCTGGGGTTCATCATCGCCGCGCTGGTTCTGGTTGCACAGGGGTAACACAATGACATTTATCATGATTATTCTGGCGGTCATCGGCGGTGCGACGCTGAGCATCCAGGCCGCCATCAACGGCCAACTGGGCAGCAAAGTCGGCGTCTTCAAAAGCGCGTTCCTGACCTTTTCCGTCGGCGCGCTGGTCACCGCCCTGCTGATCTTCTTCTTTGAGCCGAAGCATGCCGTCACCCTGATGGATGTGCCTAAATGGCAGCTGCTGGGGGCGATGTTTGGCGTGCCCTACATCGTGATTATGGTGCTGGCCGTGCAACGTATCGGTACCGCGGTCGCCACGGTGGCGGTGATTTTTGGTCAGCTCACCATGAGCATGCTGATCGACAATTTCGGCTGGCTGGGCAATGCGGCCATTCCGTTTTCGATGAGCCGTCTGGGGGCTGTCGTCTGCCTGGGGATCGCGTTGTTCTTTATCTACTCCAGCAGCAGAACGCCGGAAACGAAAGAAGAACCTGCGCAGGCAACATAATGCCCGGCGGCGCTGCGCTTGCAGGGCCTACGAGGGTGTTGTAGGCCGGGTAAGCGTAGCGCCACCCGGCAAATACAGCCGATTCGCCAGCCCGCGGCAAATTGGTTATCATCCCCGCCTCTTTTATCCTCCGGTCAGCCTGATGTCTGCCATTATCGATACTTTTATTGCCCCGCCGTGCCACACTCCGATAGAGACGCTGTGGCAGGACGATCATCTGGTGCTGATCAATAAACCCAGCGGGCTGCTCAGCCTGTCGGGGAAAAATCCGCAAAATCTCGATTCTGTGCATCACCGGCTGGTGCAAACTTTCCCCGGCTGCACGCTGGTGCATCGCCTTGATTTCGGCACCTCCGGGCTGATGGTGATTGCCCGCAACAAGGCGATCAATGCTGCCCTCTGCCAGCAGTTCAGCCAGCGCAGCGTGACCAAGATCTATACCGCCCTGCTCTGCGGTCATCTGGCCGATGACGAAGGGGTGATTGATGCGCCGATTGCCAAAGATCCGGCGCTGTTCCCGCTGATGTCGATTTGCGCCATAAACGGCAAACCGGCCCGCTCCCGCTATCGGGTGGTGGAGCGTTTTTATCACCAGGGAGAAGTGCCGGTGACGCGGGTTGAACTCATCCCGGAGACCGGGCGCACCCACCAGCTGCGTATCCACTGCCAGCAGTTGGGCCATCCGATTCTGGGCTGCGATCTGTATGGCGGGCTCCTGCCGCCCGGCACCGAGCGGACGCCACGGCTGATGCTGCACGCCAGCGAGCTCCATTTTGCCCATCCCATCAGCGGGGAGCCGATCGTCGCCCGCCATGCCAGTCCGTTCTGAACAGGAATCACCTGAACTCAAAGGAATTTTTAAACCTCGTTTAGCATGGAGATCGCCACGCCAGTAAAACCTGCGTCGATCGTTCGGTGACGTTTTTCATTTTCCCATGAGTGCCTGTGTTAATTTGCACGCTAAGGAAGTACCTTCCATGCATTGCTTTTAATCACTTCATTCAGGACAGTAAATGAAAAGACGGTATGTTGTGGCTGATGTTTTTACTGACACCCCCTTTCTGGGCAATCCTGTCGCCGTGGTTTTAGATGCAGAGGATCTGAGCACCGGGCAAATGCAGCGGATTGCCGTTGAGTTTGGCTACAGTGAAACGACCTTTGTGCTTCCGCCGGACGATGCTGCCCATACCGCGCGGGTGCGAATTTTTACCCCGTCACGTGAGATCCCGTTCGCGGGCCATCCCAACGTCGGTACCGCTTACGTGCTGGCAACCTATGCGGCGATGAATGACACGCCTCTGCCTGAGACGCTGCTGTTCGAGGAAATTGCAGGTCTGGTTCCCGTCAGGCTGTTAAAAGACAACGGCACGGTGACTGGCGCGGAGCTCGTGACGCCGGAAGCCTTATCCTGCCGCTCTGAAGTGAGCCCGGAAAAGGTTGCCGCCTGCCTGTCGCTGACTGCAGAGGATATTCGCACCGAGGTGCATTACCCGCTTGTCGCCTCGGTTGGCCTGCCGTTCCTGGTGGTGGAACTCGCCTCCCGGGATGCGCTGCGCCGCTGCGTGCCGAACTTGCAGGGCTTCCGCGCGGTGCTGCCGCTTGATGGTGCGGTCTCTGTTTATGCCTATACCCTCGATAAAGATGCCGGTGAGCCAGGCGACCTGCAGGCGCGGATGTTGACGCCGCGCATGACGGAAGATCCGGCCACCGGCAGCGCCACCGCCGCGGTGACCGCTCTGCTGGCGTTGCATCGGGATAAAACTACGCTGTCCCTGCAGGTTAGCCAGGGCGTTGATATGGGGCGGGCCAGTACGCTGTATTCGGGGTATGACGCCTCGTCAGGAAAGTCCGTTGTCCGGGTGGGTGGCAGCTGTGTCATCACCATGGAAGGGGCGTTTACGCTGTAAGGTTGCATCGGTGGAACATTGCCGGGTGGCGGCTACGCCTTACCCGGCCTACGCACATCCCCTTTTCTGAAGACGCCTCGCAGACCTTACATTCTCCCCAGCGCTACGCTTCCACACGCTAAAACTCCAGGTTAATTTGCCATTACGGACCATGTAAACAAACGCACTTGCGCACAGTGCATGAGTGCATTAGACTGACCTACGTTCACCAGGATGGAGAATGACCACACCACTTACGTTAAGGAGCATCTCTGACTTTCGCGATACCTGGCTTGAGGAGTTTTTTCTATATGGACGTCCGCATGGAAAAATCCCGGCAGAGATAGCGTCAGCTCTGATGCGAAAACTCGACATCATCAACGCAGCGACCTCATATCGGGATCTGCGTAGCCCACCCGGCAACAAGCTTGAAGCGTTGAGCTCGCCGCTTCTGGGTTGTTATTCGATACGCGTGAACAGGCAATACCGACTGATTTTCATCTGGTCAGGCGGTAAGGCGAAAGGGATTTATCTTGATCCTCATACCTACAATGCTCACCGATGAGTGATGTAGATGGGGACACCCGCTAAACAAGGCAGGTCATAAAATGGCATTCACAAACAGCACCCGTAAACCGACCACACCCGGCGATATTCTGCTTAACGAGTTTCTTGAGCCGCTACATTTAAAAATTGCCGATCTGGCAGAGATGCTTAACGTGCACAGAAACAGCGTCAGCGCGCTGGTCAATAACAACCGAAAACTGACCACGGACATGGCCGTGCGGCTAGCCCGGGCTTTTGATACCACCATTGAATTTTGGCTGAACTTGCAGCTGAACGTGGATATCTGGGAAATTCAGCACGACGAGCGCATGCAGGCGGAACATCAGCAGATCATTACTGCGGCAGAGATGCTGGCTAAGAGGAAAGCGCAATCGTCTGTGGCGTAATGCTACGACAATACGCCTCTCGCCCACCCTTCTGGTGGGCTTTTTTACGCCCAAATTATGTAACAGCGCTCCAGATTCACATTCGTTTCTGAAGACGCCTCGCAGGAATGAAAACTGCCTTATCTCCCTGCTTTAACAGTGGCTATTTGCGGCGTAGGGTGTCGGTACGTCAGCAACATCTGGCGTCGGGATTGGCATCCCGGTTAAACTTAATGGTGACGCGGGGCTGTAACGCACCGCGCGTCTGGCAACACTTCTATGGTGGGCTGGACGGGGGCGTCGTTAGACGCGCCGGTATCCATTAAGGCCGGTAATGCCAACTCCGTTCAGTTCTGCCACCCGCGAAATTGGCATTTCCGGGTGGCGGTAAATAAACCACTTAATGGAACATAAATATGGCTACTATCAACCCGCTCATTACCGCCCCCTTCGACCACAACACCGATTTCACCGAACTGGCCGATAACTGCGAACGCTTCTGCGAAGCGATGCTGTGCGAAGAGGATCCGACAATGAAAATCGCCCTGTGCGGCCGCCTCGCTGCCTGCCTGGCACTGCTGAAACCGACGCTGCATGAGCCCATTCCCCGGGATCTTGAGGCATATCTCACCGTTGATTCCCTGCCCCTGCATCAGCCGGAGTTCGCACCGGAATCCGATGCGCTGTGCGGTTATTGTGAAGCGATCGCCCGGCTGTTAATCAGCAATACGCTGGCACCGGATACCGCCTGCACCATGAGCGATCTGCTGGCAGAGTTAACCAGCTATTTTGCCGAGCGCCTGAAGGCGCCGCGCTGGCTGGCAACCGATGCGGGAGTGGAGTGGATTAACTAATGTGAATGTTTCCCCTCACAATAGCGTGAGGGGAAGATGACAGCTAAGGATGGCTGATGACATGAGCAATTTATCGCTCCAGGAAATACATGAACACTGCCTTCATACTACTCAAAAAATCATTCAGAGCTTCGGTTGGGATAGCATCATCGTAGGTTCGTTAAGCGAGGAAGACAAAACTTACCTTTGGAATGAGAACGATAACGCGGTTCTTAACTGGCGCTGGGCAATAGAGCATTATCGTGGAAATGCCAACGATAACGGTATCTTAGATATAAGCCTAAAAAGTACGAAGGGATATGATTCTGCTGTCCTGCATGCAGCAATAATTTGCAAATATGATGCTCGCAGGGAGGAGTTCGCCATTTGCATGCTGGAAAATCTGATAGCTCACAAAAAGAGTGCGCTTACAGGTAACGTCTTTATTATTGCCCTGATCTATTCGACAACATTTTGCAGCATGATGGAACTTGATGATGTGGTGATACATGACCCCCTGGAGGACATGAAACCACGCTATCGATCGTATGGATTCTCACAAGTGTTTTACGCCCCCAACAAAATGTCCTCTGCAGTAGCTGATATTCAGACAACGATTCGACGCAAAGTGATGGGTATCCACTGAGATAAAAATCGACTGTTTGTCAGGCAAACGCGACCGCTGTAAACTCTGATGAAATGGTTAAAAACCAACCGGGAGACGTTATGATCAAGCAAAACAAAAAAATCGATTCTGTTAAAGCGACTGCTGCTGCCAAACGCGCCGCAGACTTCTGGGCAACTATTGACGGCAACAAACTTGCACAAGTGGGCCAGCGGGAAAAAGAGATGGACCTCGTTGGGCCAACAAAGAAAGCTGAACTCGTTAACGTCGGCTAACGGAGTATCCCACTACGCGGCACGTTCATCCCAGCCCTCTTCCTCCAGGGAGAGGGGATTTCCCTCACCCCACTTCCCGCATCTCCGCCGCCAGATACACCCGCACATAGCGCACAAACTTGCCGACAAACACCCCGGCGAACAGCCCGCCGGTGATGATGGCGAACGCACTTACCCCTGGCCGCTGCAACACGTCGGGTGCGATGGCGCTCATCACGCCCAATACGTACTTCACCGCAAAGGCCAGCATCATAAAAGGCAGAGCCGAATAGTCCGCCTCACGATAGATGCTGCGCGGGGCGGCGGCGCGCGTGACGACCGTGCGTTTGCTCAGGATGTAGCCCATCGCCGCACCGCTGAGCAATCCCACCAGCCACAGGGAGCCGGTCGCCAGCGTCAGCGTGCGGAAAACCAACAGATCGTAGATGTCCCAGAGCAGAAAAATGGCCGGGATGATGGCCAGCTTTTCCAGCGCCACGGTCGCGGGCTTGCGCGCCTTGAGGCCCCGGCTTATCAGAAACAGAAGGATGAGATAGACCCAGAAGGGAGTGTGGATCAGGATACCCGAAATGAAATCAATCATATGGCTCACCGTTGCAGCTAGCAGGATGACACCGCGTCACCGCTCCGGCTCAGTATTGTCGATGGCAGCAGATCCACCATCATACTTTATCAGGGTTTTAATCCGGCCCTTCGCTTACCCTTTTCGAAGTAGAATTTTCGATGAATCATTGTAATCCATGCATAATATACTTAACCGCTTCGCTAGATTATTTTTTAGTCACTCCTTAGCGCTGCGAATAATATAAGAAATCAATTAAGACTAATCCCACGTATTTTAATTTTTTATGCGCTATGCATCGCTTACCCGATTTGTAAACTTCAGTAAAGAACCCCGCCGCGTCTGGATCCGCACGCTTCAGCGAGACACAGAAAAGCGTACAAAGCCCTCAACCCGGAAGGTCGTTTGATAACATAACCTTGTAGAAGAATATTTTGAAAACAAGCGAACCGATATATTCATACAACTCAGCACCAGGGCAGGAAATTATACGAAAAATCTGGTTTGACTCTTCAAAATTACTGGCTAAATTTAATTCTGAACGACAACGGATACGAATGAAAACGTATCTTACTGACATAAACGATGTATATGAGGAAACATAATATGGCAGAGCAACGTGGTGGTTCAGGTAATTTCTCGCAAGATCGTGAAAAAGCCTCTGAAGCAGGGAAAAAAGGTGGACAGCAAAGCGGCGGTAATTTCAAAAACGATCCGCAGCGCGCTTCTGAAGCAGGTAAAAAGGGCGGTCAGCATAGCCATGGTGGCGGACGTAAGTCTGACAACTCTTAATTCATCTCATTATTAAAGCCTGTTATTCACTTTAATCGGTAATCTGCGGGTCCGCGGGCTCGCAGAATTTTTATGTCACTGGAGAAAAGCGTATGAATATGAAAAGTATAGAAGATGTATTTATTCACTTGCTATCCGACACCTACAGTGCTGAAAAACAGCTGACCCGTGCCCTGGCTAAATTGTCCCGCGAAGCCTCCAGCCCGGATCTGAGCGCTGCGTTTAAAGCGCACCTGGAAGAGACCCACGGCCAGATTGAACGTATCGATCAGATCGTGGAGAAAACGCCGAATATTAAACTGAAAAGAATGAAATGCGTTGCAATGGAAGGCTTAATTGAAGAAGCCAATGAAGTCCTTGAAAGCACAGAGAAAAACGAAGTGCGCGATGCTGCCTTGATCGCCGCAGCGCAGAAAGTCGAACACTATGAAATTGCCAGCTATGGCACGCTCGCCACGCTGGCAGAGCAATTAGGCTATACCCAGGCGGTAAAACTATTAGCCGAGACGCTGGAAGAAGAGAAATCCACCGATCTTAAACTCACCGATCTGGCCGTCGGTAATATTAATCAGAAAGCAGAAAAGTAAGCCGGAATTAACCGAACCCGAGGAAGAAAATATGAATCACGTAGAACATTACCATGACTGGCTACGCGATGCTCACGCCATGGAAAAGCAAGCTGAATCTATGCTCGAATCTATGGCCAGCCGCATCGATAATTATCCTGATGTACGCGCTCGCATCGAGCAACATATAACTGAAACAAAACACCAGATTACTCTGCTGGAAGAGATCCTTGATCGTAACGATATTTCCCGTTCGATGCTGAAAGACTCCATGAGCAAAATGATGGCGTTCGGCCAGTCTATGGGCGGTATGGCCGCGTCGGATGAGATCGTGAAAGGTTCTATTAGCGGCTACGTTTTCGAACAGTTTGAAATTGCCTGCTACACCTCTCTGCTGGCCGCGGCGAAAAAAGCCGGAGACGTGGCGTCAATACCTGCTATCGAATCTATCCTTGCGGAAGAACAACGCATGGCCGACTGGCTCATCCAGCACATTCCGGATACCACGGAACAATTCCTCCTGCGTTCAGATGCTGACGGCGTGGAAGCGAAAAAATAACCCAGGAGTGAGCCTATGTTTAGACACGTAAAACAGCTGCAGTACACCGTTCGCGTTGCCGAGCCGAATCCTGGCCTCGCGAACCTGCTGCTTGAACAATTTGGCGGCCCTCAGGGTGAACTGGCCGCTGCCTGCCGCTACTTTACGCAGGGGCTGGGCGATGACGATCCAGGTCGCAGAGAGATGCTGATGGATATCGCCACCGAAGAGCTGAGCCACCTTGAAATCATCGGCACAATGGTGGGTATGCTGAATAAAGGTGCCAAAGGCGAACTGGCAGAAGGCACCGAAAGCGAAGCGGAACTCTACCGCTCCCTGACGCAAAACGGTAACGACAGCCACATCACCTCCCTGCTGTACGGGGGTGGGCCACCGCTGACCAACTCCGCGGGCGTACCCTGGACTGCGGCCTATATTGACACCATTGGTGAGGCCACAGCCGACCTGCGCTCGAACATCGCGGCAGAAGCACGTGCCAAGATCATCTATGAACGCCTGATCAACGTTACCGACGATCCTGGGGTGAAAGATGCCCTCGCGTTCCTGATGACCCGTGAAGCCGCGCACCAGCTCTCGTTTGAGAAGGCGCTGCAGTCGATTCGCAATAATTTCCCACCGGGGAAATTGCCGCCAATCGAACAATACGCCACCACCTACTACAATATGTCTGCAGGTGATGATCTTCGCGGCAGCTGGAACAGCGACGAAAACTTCGAGTACGTTGCCGATCCGCAACCTGCCGTTGACGGTGGGGACGGTAGTGCTCAGGTCACGCTGTCGAAAGAGCAGGCCGCTCTGTTGAAAGCGATGGCGAAACGCTCCGAGTCGGATCCGAAAGCCAATCCGCTAACTGGCGCTGAGCTGGGGGCCGGTAAGAAAAAACCGTAACCCCGCGCCGAAGAAAAATGCTGTACCACAATGCCCCGTTCCTTGCGGGGCATTTCGCTGACAGGGGTAGAGTACGATGTTCGAACTCGATGCGTTCCATCTCGCCAGGCTTCAGTTCGCCTTCACAGTGTCGTTTCACATTATCTTCCCGGCCTTAACCATCGGCCTCGCCAGCTATCTGGTGGTGCTTGAGGGCATGTGGCTGAAGACCAAAAATGACGTCTGGCGCTCGCTGTATCACTTCTGGTTAAAAATCTTCGCGGTTAACTTCGGGATGGGCGTGGTCTCCGGCCTGGTCATGGCCTACCAGTTCGGTACCAACTGGAGCGGCTTTTCCCAGTTTGCCGGGAGCATCACCGGCCCGCTGCTCACCTATGAGGTGTTGACCGCCTTCTTCCTCGAAGCGGGATTCCTCGGCGTAATGCTATTTGGCTGGAACAAAGTCGGGCCCGGCCTGCACTTCTTTGCCACCTGCATGGTGGCGCTGGGCACCCTGATGTCCACCTTCTGGATCCTCGCCTCCAACAGCTGGATGCACACCCCGCAGGGCTTCAGCATCGAGAACGGCCAGGTGATCCCCGAGGACTGGTTCGCCATCATCTTTAACCCCTCCTTCCCCTACCGCCTGATCCATATGTCCATCGCCGCGTTCCTCAGTAGCGCCCTGTTTGTGGGTGCTTCGGGAGCCTGGCATCTGCTGCGCGGGAACGACAGGCCGGCGGTGCGCAAGATGTTCTCAATGGCGCTGTGGATGGCGCTGCTGGTTGCGCCGATTCAGGCCTTTGTCGGGGATATGCATGGCCTGAACACCCTCGAACATCAACCGGCAAAAATTGCCGCCATTGAAGGCCACTGGGAAAATCCACCGGGTGAAGCCACGCCACTGCTGCTGTTCGGCATCCCGGATATGGAAGAGGAACGCACCAAATACGGGCTGGAGATCCCGGCGCTCGGCAGCCTGATCCTCACCCACAGCCTGGATAAGCAGGTTCCGGCCCTGAAAGACTTCCCGAAAGATGAGCGACCCAACTCGCTGATCGTCTTCTGGTCATTCCGCGTGATGGTCGGCCTCGGGATGCTGATGATCCTGATGGGCGTGGTGAGTCTGTGGCTGCGTCACCGCCACCGGCTGTATCACTCCCGTCCGTTCCACTGGTTTGCCCTGAGCATGGGGCCGGCCGGCGTGGTGGCGATCCTCGCGGGCTGGATCACTACCGAGGTTGGCCGCCAGCCGTGGGTGGTGTATGGCTATCTGCGCACCATTGACGCGGTATCGCTGCACAGCACCCTGCAGATGAGCATTAGCCTGCTGGCGTTTATCGTTGTCTACTGCTCGGTGTTTGGCGTGGGGTTTGTCTATCTGGTGCGATTGATTAAGAAGGGACCGCAGCCTACCGACAATCTCTCGGTGAATACTGACGGCAGACCTGCGCGTCCGCTCTCGGCGGCGGAACCGGTACCGGAAGAGGAGAAACCATAATGGGCGTCGATATCTCAGTGATCTGGTTTGCTATCATCGTCTTCGCCACCCTGATGTACATCATCATGGATGGTTTCGATTTGGGTATCGGCATGCTCTTCTGTTTTGAGCGTGACCCGCAGGCGCGTGACGTGATGGTCAACAGCGTCGCCCCGGTCTGGGACGGAAACGAAACCTGGCTGGTGCTGGGGGGCGCGGGGCTGTTTGGTGCCTTCCCGCTGGCCTATGCGGTGATCATCGACGCCCTGACGATCCCGCTCACCGCCATGCTGATCGGGCTGATCTTCCGCGGCGTGGCCTTTGAGTTTCGCTTTAAGGCCACGCCGTCGCACCGCAAATTCTGGGACTACTCCTTCGCGGGCGGTTCGCTGCTGGCGACCTTCAGCCAGGGGATTGTGGTCGGGGCGATGATTAACGGTTTCGACGTCGAGGGCCGCCGCTTTGCCGGTTCTGCCCTTGACTGGCTGACCCCGTTCAATCTCTTCTGCGGGCTGGGGCTGATGGTGGCCTATACCCTGCTGGGCACGACTTGGCTAATCATGAAAAGCGAAGGGGCGTTGCAGCGTCATATGCGGGAGCTGACCCGTCATGTGCTGCTGGCGCTGCTGGTGGTGGTGGCAGTGGTGAGCGTCTGGACGCCCTTTGGCTGGCAGTATGTGGCGGATCGCTGGTTCTCGCTGCCGAACTTCTTTTACTTCATGCCGGTGCCGGTACTGGTGGCGGTATTCGGGGTATGGATCTGGCGGCTCACCCGCAACCCGCACAGCCACGCCCGGCCATTCCTGCTGACGCTCGGGCTGATTTTCCTCGGCTTTAGCGGGCTGGGCATCAGCCTGTGGCCCAACATTATCCCGCCCCGTATTACCATCTGGGACGCGGCAGCCCCGCCGTCCAGCCAGCTGTTTATGCTGGTAGGCACGCTGCTGATCATCCCGTTGATTCTGGTTTATACCGCCTGGAGCTACTACGTGTTTCGCGGCAAGGTCAGGGATACCGAGGGTTACCACTAAGCCGGGTGGCGCTGAAGCTTACCCGGCCTACAAAATCCCGCAGCATGCAAGATCCGTAGGCCCGGCCAGCGCAGCGCCGCCGGGCGTTGCCGCACCCGGCCTGTTTGCTATTTCCGCCGGGTGAGACACTTTCCAATTAACAGCAGTCCGGCCAGCGCGGCGGTGCCCAGCAGGGCTTTGCCCGGTACGCCGGAGGTGATCGCCGCGGCGCGGGATTTGGCCTCCGGGGTAAAATGGCCGTGCACCCGGTGCTCGCCGCCGACCGGGTTGGTCAGGTTATCCCGCCGATCGGGTGGATTGAGCACCTCCTCCATCTGCCCTTCCCAGGCCTTTTTCACCATCATCCGGTCGAGAAAGCCGGGGAACAGGAACTGGCCGACAATCGCCCCGATGGTGCTGCGCCCTACCCACAGCTCGCGCACCGGCTTCTGCGCCACGCCGTAGATCGCCTCGGCGGCGACCTCCGGCTGAAACACCGGTGCCACCGGACGCATACTGTAGGCGAACTTATTCCGCGCCCAGTCAAACTGCGGCGTGTTGAGACCCGGCATCTGTACCATCGCCAGATGCACGCCGCTGCGCTCATGCATCAGCTCGGTTCGCAGCGCGTCGGTAAAACCACGGATCGCCGCCTTGGCGCCGCAGTAGGCCGATTGCAGTGGAATGGAGCGGTAGGCCAGCGCGGAACCAACCTGAATAATCACCCCGCTGTCGCGCGGTATCATATGCTCCATAGCGGCCCGCGTGCCGTTGACGCAGCCCAGATAGGTCACCTCCATCACCCGACGAAATTCATCATCGGTCATGCTGTAAAATGGCGCCAGGGTGGTGCACATGGCGTTGTTTATCCACACGTCGATAGCGCCCAGCCGATCGACCAGCGTCCGGGCCGCCTGGCTCAGCGCCCCGGCATCCACCACGTCCACGCTCACCGCATGGCAGTTGACGCCGTAGTTCGCCACCTCCGCCCGCGTGGCTTCCAGACTGTGGTTATCCCGGGCAATCAGCCCCACATCGTAGCCCGCCGCTGCAAAACGCAGCGCCGTGGCTTTGCCTACCCCAGCCGTAGCGCCGGTAATCACCACCACACTCATAGCCTCTCCTTAGTGCAACTGCTTTTTCCAGTGCGGGATCTGCCGCAACAGTTCAGAAAGCGCGTAGCGAACCGCTTTCTCAATCACATCTTCACACTCGCCGGTGAAGTGCTGCACGGCGGTAGTTACCTCGCCGCGGAAGCACCAGCCAAACCAGACGGTACCCGCCGGGGTGCCATCCTCGCCGCCGTCCGGGCCGGCGTAGCCGCTGATGGCGATGCTGACATCCGCATCGGCCAGCTTCAGCGCCCCCTCGGCCATCTCCCCTACCGTCTGGCTACTCACGGCAGTGTATTTTTCAAGGGTGGCATTACTCACCCCCAGCACCTTGTGCTTGGCTTCATTGTTGAAGGTCACCACGCCGGTGCCAAAGAACGAGGCGGTATCCTTTTCGGCGCAGAGCGCAGAGGCCACATTGCCACCGGTGCAGGACTCCGCCGTGGTGAGCAGCCAGCCTAAATCAGTTAACACCGTCGACACCTGGCTGGTGAGTTCCTTGGTGGTTTTGGCCTGGTTCCAGATATTTTCTTTCATGATTCACTCTCTTCGGGAATAATCGAAATATGCCCGTTACGTTCAAGGATGGCGTATTTAATTTTCTCCAGCTGGTATATACCGTGATTTTGTCGGGCCGATACCAATATATCGTCGCAGGAGACATCCACTTTTTTTAATTTTTCGTTCTGTAATTCACCGTGTACCACCAGAATAACCGGGGAACCATCGAGCATCGATTCCGCGCCGGAGATATATTTTTTTGCCACGCCGAAAAGCATATCAATCACCACCAGCGTAATAATGGTTAACATGGCACCGGTAACCGAAAAATCCTCACCCAGCAGCGCCTGCTGGGTGGCCTCACTGATAATTAATAACAGGATCAAATCAAAGCTGGTCATCTGCAGCAGCGCCCGCCTTCCGGCAATTTTAAACACCACCAGCAAAATCAGATAAATCGCCACTGCCCTGAGTATCATTTCCATGCGGGACCCCTAAGGATAGATAAATTGCCAGAAAGAGAGCCCCGGCTGATTATTTACTGTGACGGTAGTGACGGTTTTACCCGGCTGTTGCGGGGTGCTGTAGAGCCAGACGGTAAAATCCTGACGCGCTTTTGCCGCCTGATAAACCAGCACCAGCTCCCCGCCCTCGCTGCGCATTTCATCGGGCTGCGGCCAGATATTATCGGTTTGCGTTCGTGCCATATATTCTCCGCCAATGCGCAGCGTCAGCGGAGTCTCACCCTGACCCGGCGAGGTAATTTTCAACTCCACGGGAGAGAGCAGTCGGCCAAAACGCTGATATTCCACCTGCACGCTGTTGGCGGCGTTGGTTTTTGTCGCGTCGCTAAAATAACCGCCCGAAAAAAGCCCTGACAGCGCAGCGGCAATAATCAGCAATAACAGTACAAAACCGAAGCGGTGAGCGTTGTATTCAAACTGCAGGGCGGCATGGCTCTGTTTCACGCCGGGCAAAGAAGGGGATTTTTCTTTTGCATTCGCCATATATCACCTCACCGTCTCGCTTATTAATATTATGCAGCCAGATGATTTTTATAGATAATTTTGATTAAGACTGTTCCTGTTTGCAAAATAAAAAATAGCAACCAGGCTTAATCTGTCAAGCCAGTTAAACCAAGGAGGCTGTATGAAATTAACTGTCGCACCCTTATTGTGTTGTCTTTTAATCCCGGCGGCGTATGCCGAAGATAATGGTGGACTGAAGGAAGATACTGCCCCTCCGGCGCCACATGCGCTGGATGATGGTTATCGTGGCGCGGAAGATGCCAGAATCATGACCGTAGAGCAGGCCAAAGAGATGCACGACGGGGCTACGATCTCCTTGCGGGGTAATTTAATTGATGGCTCAGGTGGGGATAAATTTAAATTCCGCGATAAAACCGGCACTATTGATACCATTATTCCCCAGGCCGTATTTGATGGCCGCACCGTTCAGCCCGATAATATGATCAGCATTAACGGCAGTCTGGATAAGAAATCCAACCCGCCTGTGGTACGTGTCGACCGCATCCAGAAATAATCGTCAATTTCACTTAAGTTTCGCGTGGATATTTCCTGACATCCACGTGAAACCCCCAATATATTCTCTCAAGACGCAAACCTACCAGAATTGAGGAGCCCAAAACTCGGATAATTCTGTGCTTTAGGATTAATCCCCCTTTCCTTCCCCTCGCAATACTTAAACAATTTTACACAAATTCACATTGTATTCTTTTTTGCTTACACAGCACGGATTCGCCGATGAACGCCCGACACAATATCGCCATAATAATAACGACAGCCACCGGGCTGTCTTTACTGTTTCCTGCCCAGGCGGCGGAGCCGGATAATCAATTTATTATTCAGCAGCAGCGCCAGCGAGCATTAGAGCAACAATTAACCCCGCCCGTACCGGACGTGCGTCTGTCCGAGCCCTCATCCGGCTTTGGCAAGATTGCTTTTCCCACAGAAAAGCCCTGCTTCCCGATTAACCGCGTCGAGCTGAGCGGTCAGGAGGCCCTGCCCCACTGGCTGCCGCTCCAGCGTATTGCAGACCAGGCCCAGGGGCGCTGTCTGGGCGGAAAAGGGATTAACCTGCTGATGAGCACGATGCAGAACCGCATCGTCGACCACGGCTGGATCACCACCCGCGTGCTGGCTCCGTCGCAGGATCTGAAGAGTGGCACTCTGAAGCTGGCCATCGTGCCGGGCACCATCCGCCATGTGAAGCTCACTGAAGATAGCGACGACTATATCCAGCTCTACAGCGCCTTCCCGGCTCACGAGGGGAACCTGCTGGATCTGCGCGATATTGAACAGGGGCTGGAGAACCTACAGCGCCTGCCGACGGTCGAGGCCAACATGGAGCTGCTGCCGGGAGAGAATCCGGGCGAGAGCGACGTGGTGATCACCCGTAAGCAGAGCAAAATGTGGCGTATCGGCCTGTCGCTGGACGATGCCGGGACTGAAACCACCGGGCGCTACCAGGGCGGCGTCACCCTGTCGCTGGATAACCCCTTCTCCCTGAGCGACCTGCTGTATGTCTCAGCCAGCCACGATCTGAATGACAAGGGCGGTAAAGGCAGCAAAAACTATACCGCCCACTACTCGGTGCCCTTCGGCTACTGGATGCTGGGCATCACCGGCAGCGACTACGACTACCACCAGACCGTTGCCGGGCTGAACGAAGATTATCGCTACAGCGGTAAGAGCAAAAACCTCGACATTCAGCTCAGCCGCGTGCTGCACCGCAGCGGCTCGCAGAAGACCACCTTCTCTTACGACGTGCTGGCGCGGGAGACCCGCAACTATATCGACGATACGGAAGTGGGCGTTCAGCGTCGTCAGACCGCGGGCTGGCGCATCGGGCTGGATCATCGCCACTACATCGGCCAGGCGACGCTGGATGCGGGCATCAGCTATCAGCGCGGCACCCGCTGGTTCGGGGCGCAGCCTGCGCCGGAGGAGTACTGGGGCGATGCCACCGCCCTGAGCAAAATTACCCAGCTCAGCGCCGGACTCGATCTACCGTTTGCCATCGGCACGCAGAACTTCCGCTACAACGTGCAGTACCTGCGCCAGATCAGCAATACGCCGCTGACGCCGCAGGATCAGTTTGCCATCGGCAACCGCTGGACGGTGCGCGGCTTTGACGGCGAGCGCACCCTGAGCGCCAGCCACGGCTGGTACGTGCGCAACGATCTGGCCTGGCGCACGCCGCTGCCGAACCAGGAGTTCTATCTGGGTGCCGATTACGGCGAAGTGGGCGGTTACAGTTCGGATCTGCAGGTGGGTAAACACCTGGCAGGCGGCGTGGCGGGCCTGCGCGGCAACGCCTTTAACACCGGCTACGACCTGTTCGCCGGGACGCCGTTCTCGAAGCCGGACGGCTTTGAAACCAGCGATCTCACGCTCGGCTTTAACCTCAACTGGAGCTGGTGATGCGCGTCGGAAATCTGGAGATTAAAGCCCCGCTGATCCTCGGCGGGGAAGAGAGCGAGGCCGAAGTGCTGGGGGCCACCGTCTGGCTGTGGATGCACTCCCCGATGCACCGGGATGCTCCCCTGCACGCCCTGCCCACCCTGCTGCTGCCGATCATTAAGCGCCGTCAGTACGTGCTGGTTATCGAGAACGACCGCCCGGTCTTTTTCCTCAGCTGGGCCTGGCTGAATGAGGAGGCGGAAGCCCGCTACCTCACCCGCCCGTCCATTGAGATGCCAGAGGCGGACTGGGACAGCGGGGATCGGATCTGGTTCTGCGACTGGATAGCCCCCTTCGGCCACACCCCCGCGATGTACGACCTGATGCGCCGCGATATCTTCCCCGACCACGTCTGCCGCGCGCTGTATCACCGCGGCGCAGAGCGTGGCAAGCGCGTGATGCTGTTCCACGGCAGCCACGTCAGCCGTCAACACGCCAGAGAGTGGCAACAGAATCACCCGCTCGCAGTAAGCCTGCCGGAAGCGTTTAAAGGAACGAACCATGAATAAGAACCTGTACCGAATTGTCTTTAACAAAGCGCGCGGCATGCTGATGGTGGTGGCGGATATCGCCCGCTCCGGCTGCGCCGGTTCGTCCCGTTCTTCCGGCATCGGCCATACCCACAGCCAGCTTATCGGCAAGGTGAGCGCCATCAGCTTTAGCCTGTGGCTGGCGATGGGGGCCGTGCAGACGGCGCAGGCCACCATCGTGGCAGACGCCGGTGCGCCAAAAAACCAGCAGCCGACGGTGGTCAACAGCGCCAATGGCACGCCGCAGGTCAATATCCAGACCCCGTCCGCGGCCGGGGTGTCACGCAACAACTACACCCAGTTCGACGTCGACAACAAAGGGGCGATCCTCAACAACTCGCACAAAAATGTGCAGACCAATTTGGGCGGCATGGTGGCGGGCAACCCGTGGCTGGCGAAAGGCGAAGCCAAAGTGATCCTCAACGAGGTGAGCTCCCGCGACCCGAGCAAGCTGAACGGCATGATCGAAGTGGCGGGTAAAAAAGCCCAGGTGGTGATCGCCAACCCGTCGGGCATCACCTGTAGCGGCTGCGGCTTTATCAACGCCAACCGCGCCACCCTCACCACCGGCCAACCGCAGATGAAAGATGGCGCGCTGACCGGGTTTAACGTCGAGCGCGGCGAGGTGGTGGTTGAAGGCGCGGGGATGGACACCTCCGGCGCGGATTACACCGACATCATTGCCCGCTCGGTGAAGGTTAACGCCGGGCTGTGGGCTAACGATCTGAAAGTCACCACCGGACGCAACAAGGTGGATGCCGCCCACGAGGTGATCGAAAAAGGCAGCGACGATCCTGCCACCCGCCCGCAGCTGGCGGTAGACGTGGCCAGCCTCGGCGGCATGTACGCAGGCAAGATCCGCATGGTCGGCACCGAGACCGGCGTCGGGGTGCGTAACGCCGGGGCCATCGGTGCCCAGGCAGGCAGCGTAACCATCTCTGCCGACGGGCGCATCGAGAACAGCGGCACCGTGCGCGCGGGCGACGCTGCCAGCCTGCAAACCGCCAGCGAACTTAACAACAGCGGGGTGATCACCGCTGCCAATAACGTCCGTGCGAACGCCGCCAGCCTGACCAGCAGCACCAACAGCGTGCTGGCCGCCGGGGTGAAAAGTGACGGCAAGCTCGCCGACGCGGGCGATCTGGAACTCAGCTCCAGCGGCCAGTTGACCGCCCACGGCCAAAACCTCGCGGGCGGTAACCTCAGCGCCCGCGGCCAGGGTGTGGACGTCAGCGGCAGCCAGACCCAGGCTAAACGCGTTCTGCTGGACGGCGGCGCGGGGGATGTGAGCACCGCCAGCGCGAAGGTCAACGCCAGCGAACTGAACGTCCGCAGCGGTAAGATGCTCAACAACACCGGGGGCGCGCTGAGCGCGGAGACAATTAACCTTAGCGCTCACGACCTCAGCAACCAGCAAGGTAAAATCGTTCACAGCGGCGGCAGCGCGCTGGCAGTGGATCTGCCGGGCAAGCTCGATAACCGTCAGGGGCAGATTGGTGCAGCCAACGGCGTGCAGCTTAAAGCGGCAGCCATCGACAACACCGCAGGGCAGATCGTGGCGGTGGCGGGCAACACCCGACTGGACGCCGGAACCCTCAACAACCAGCAGGGGCTGATCTCTGCGGCTGCGGGCGACGGCGAGATCCAAAGCCAGCAGGCGGTGAATAACGCCAAAGGGCGTATCGAGGCGGCGAAAACCCAGCGCATCAACGCCGGGCGCCTCGACAACCAGCAGGGGGTGATTGTCGCCGACGGCGCAACCCTGGCCCTGAATGAATTTGATAACCGTTCCGGCTCCCTGCTCTCTCAGGGTTCCCTGAACCTCGAGAGTGGCGCGCTGAACAACCAGAGCGGCTTCCTCGCGAGCGACGGCGATTTTAATCTGAGCGCGGGTGCCATCGACAACAGCGACGGCCAGATCGGCGCGAACCGGACGTTGACCGCCGGATTCGACACGCTCACCAATAACGGCGGCGCGCTGAAATCGGTCGGTACCATGACCCTGAGCGGCGGCCTGCTGGATAACAGCCATGGCACCACCTTCTCCGGGGATAGCCTCGCCTTCAGTGGCGACACCCTGAACAATACCGCCGGGCAGCTGGCGGCGACAGAGAGCCTGTCGCTGGCTACCACCGGCCTGAATAACCAGCGCGGCGTGCTGCAGGGCGACGGGGTTAACCTCACCTCCGGCGCGGTCGATAACAGCTCAGGTACCCTCAACAGCCTGGGTGCCCTGAACTTCTCGGCAGAACGCATTAATAACCAGGGAGGCACCCTGGCCGCCAGCGGCGCGGCGGATGTGGCGGCCACGGATCTTGATAACCGCAGCGGCGGGCGCATCATTGGCGAGACCGATACCGCCCTGCACAGCCAGAACCTGCAAAATAGCGGCGGGCAGATCCAGTCGGTGGGCGATCTGCTCCTCGACAGCGCCCGGGGCACCGTGGATAACGTCTCGGGGCTGATCCGCAGCGGTAAAAGCGTGACCCTGACTGCCCTGCACTTTGCTAACCAGAATACCCTCGGGGAAAACCAGGGCCTCGAAGGCCAGAGCCTTGTGCTTAATACCGACAGCCTGGATAACCAGCGCGGCAGCATCCTGGCGAATAACACCCTGAGCATGGACAACAGCGGTGTGCTGAACAACAGCGCGGGGGTGCTGGCCTCGGGCGAAACGCTGGATCTCAGCGGTAACGGCCTGGACCTGCTGAATGCGGGCGGCATCCTGAAAGCGGGTAAAGCGCTGAGTGTGGATGCGGCTTCCCTCGATGCCAGCGGCCAACTGCTGTCGCTGGGGGATATGGATCTCCACAGCACCAGCGGCGTGAACAACACCGGCACCACCATCGCCAACGGCAACCTGACCTTGACCACCGACGGCGATCTCACCAACAGCGGCCAGCTGATGGCGGGTAGCGCCCTCGACGTGCAGAGCGCCAACCTGACTAACCTCGCCAGCGGCGAAATCAACGCCGGCAGCACCACCCTGACCGCCACCGGGACAGTACGCAATACCGGCCTGATCGACGGGATTGTCACCCGCATTAACGCCAATACCCTGACCAACATCGGCACCGGGCGGATCTACGGCGATGCGGTGGGGGTCAATGTGGATACCTTCAACAACCTCGCAGAAAACGGCACCGCGGCGACGCTGGCCGGACGCGAGCGCGTGAACCTCGGCGTGCAGACCCTGAACAACGCCGACCATGGCCTGATCTACAGCGCAGGCAGCATGACCATTGGCGGGGCGCTGGACGACAGCGGCGCCGTCACCGGTCGCGCCGGAACCATCAATAACCACAGCTCCACCATCGAATCCGCCGGGGATATGGCGATTGCTGCCGGGCAGATCAACAACATCAACGACCACTTCTCCACCGAAGTGGTACGCGTCTCCGAGGACGATCTCACCGACTATCAGCACACCGGATCAACCAACCGCTGGAGTTCGACAGAGCAAGGTGTCTGGGTGGATGACAACTCCTCCGACGGCCTGAAAAACCTCAACACCCCGGAGCGTTCCGGCCACGGCAACGATAATTTCAACCAGTACGACTACACCCGTACCATTGACGAAACCCGCATCAAAGAGAGCGACCCGGCGAAGATCCTCGCGGGTGGCAACCTGCTGATGACCGGCGACAAACTGTTTAACGACAAGAGCCAGGTGATCGCAGGCGGCACGCTGGCGATTGACCAGATGGGCAGCGTGCAGAACGAGGACGTGCCCGGCAAGCGTTACACCACCGATGAGGGCACCGTCACCCACTACTACCGTATTCGCCACAAAGGCGACGACGAGCAGGGGCGCGATCGCACGGCGTACACCCCGCCAACCACCATTCAGGATATCGCCCTGAAACCGGGCCAACTGGTCAGCAACGGCAGCGTCGAGGGTAGCAATCTCAGTATCACTCCGCTGGTGTTGCAGGGAACGGATGTGGCGATTGGGCAGGCTGCAGGGGTGAAACCCGCGCCGCAGCAGACCGTCTCCCCGGGCGAGCCGGTGACCCCGCCTGCCGGGCAGCAGTTTGAAGTGACCCCGGCCGACGGCGCGATCCGCATTATCGGGCCGAATACCACCCTGCCGGACAACAGCCTGTTCAAGGTGAATCCATCGTCAGACGTGCCGTATCTGGTGGAGACCGATCCGCGCTTTACCAACGAGCGCCAGTGGCTCGGCAGCGACTATATGCAGGACGCCTTTACCGCCAATGGCGACAACACCCAGAAACGGCTGGGGGATGGCTACTACGAGCAGCGCCTGATCCGCGAGCAGGTGATTGGCATTACCGGCCAGCGCTATCTCGACGGCTACAACAACGACGAAGAGCAGTACAAGGCGCTGATGGATCGCGGTATTACCTTCGGCAAGCAGTACGATCTGAAGATCGGTGTGGCGCTGACGCCAGAGCAGATGGCGCTCCTGACCGGGGATATCGTCTGGCTGGTCAACACCCGGGTGAAGATGCCGGACGGCTCAACCGAGAACGTGCTGGTCCCGCAGGTCTACGCCAAAGTGAAACAGGGCGATATCGACGGCTCAGGGGCGCTGATTGCCGGGAACAACGTGTCGATCAAGCTTAACGGCGACTTGTTTAACCGCGGGACGATTGCCGGGCGCAAAGTGCTGCAACTGGACGCCGACAACATCACCAACCAGACCGGCACCATTCAGGGGGCGGACGTTAACCTCAACGCCCGCACCGATATCAACAACATCGGCGGTGCCATCGTGGGCGACAGCAGCGTGCTGGCCAGCGCCGGACGCGACATCAATCTCACCAGCACCACCCTCAGCGCCGACAGCGTTAACGGCGAGAACAGCTTTGCCCGCACCACCATCAACAGCGTCTCCGGCATTTACGTGCAGGGCGACGACGGTAAGCTGGCCCTGCAGTCCGGGCGGGATATCACCCTGACCGGGGCGCAGGTGATCGCCAGCGGCGAGAACGGCAAGGCGCAGCTGGTGGCCGGGCGGGATATGACCCTCAATACGGTGGAAACCGCCAGCCGCGATAACCTGGTGTGGGATGGTGACAACAGCCTGAAGCAGGGCCAGACCCAAACCGTTGGCAGCGAAGTGACCGGCAAAGGCGACGTCACCCTTGCCGCCGGGAACGATCTCAACGCCCGCGCCGCCGCCCTCTCCGCCGGGGAGGCGCTGAACGTCAGCGCCGGGAATAACCTGACCCTGACGGCGGGTGAGAATACCCAGGATCTGGACGAACGGCATAAAGTGGTGGGCGGTAACGGCTTCCTGTCGAAAACCACCACCACCACCCGCGATCAGATTGACCGTCAGACGGTGCAGAGCAGTGAGCTGAACGGCAACACCGTTAACCTCACCGCCGGAAACGATCTCACCGTGCGCGGCAGCAACGTGGCGGGTACCGGGGACGTATCCCTGCTGGCAGGCAACAACCTGACCGTCGAGACCCAGGCCGAGCGCAATAACGAGCTGCACCAGAAGCAGGAGAAAAAATCAGGGCTGTTAAGCTCGGGCGGGATCGGCTTTAGCGTCGGCACCCAGAGCATCAAAACCACCGACACCGGCGCGGACGCCACCCAGGCGGGCAGCACGGTGGGCAGCGTCAACGGCGACCTGACCCTTCGGGCGGCAGATCGCCTGACGGTGAGTGGCTCGGATCTGGTGGCCGGTCAGGATATGACCCTGACGGGTAAAAACGTCGACATCACGGCGGTGAATAACCGCAGCCAGCAGACCCACGAGGTGGAGCAGAAAACCTCCGGGCTGACCCTGGCGCTCTCCGGCACCGTCGGCAGTGCGCTCAACAGCGCCGTCGAGGCCTCCCAGCAGGCGAAATCCTCCGGCAGCAGCCGCCTGCAGGCGCTGCAGGGCGTGAAGGCCGCGCTCTCCGGGGTGCAGGCCGCTCAGGCCGGACGGATGGATCAGGCCCTGGGCGGGGATGCCTCTAACACCAATACCGTGGGCATTAGCCTCTCTTACGGCAGTCAGTCGTCGAAATCGACCCAGTACAGCGAGCAGAACACCGCCCAGGGCAGTACCCTCAACGCCGGGCGCGATCTCAGCGTGATCGCCACCGGCAGCGGCGCGCGCGGCGCGGACGGGGATCTGACCGTGGAAGGCAGCCAGCTCAGAGCGGGTAACGACCTGACTCTCGCCGCCAATCGCGATCTCTACCTGCGCTCGGCGCAAAACACCCAGCTGCTGGACGGCAAAAACGAGAGCAAGGGCGGCAGCGTCGGGGTTGGGATCGGCGTCGGTTCCGGCGGCTTTGGCCTTAACATCTCCGCCAGCGTCAACCGGGGCAAGGGCAACGAGAGCGGCAACGGCACCACCCACAGCGAGACCACCGTGGATGCGGGCCGCCAGGTGAATATCCTGACCGGACGTGACGCCACCCTGACCGGGGCGCAGGTGAGCGGCGAAACCGTGAAAGCGGACATTGGCCGCAACCTCACCCTCACCTCCGAGCAGGACAGCGATCGCTACGATTCGAAGCAGCAGAACGCCAGCGCGGGCGGGAGCTTCAGCATCGGCTCCATGACCGGCTCGGCCAGCGTCAACCTCAGCCGCGACAAGATGCACAGCAACTACGACTCGGTGGTGGAGCAGACCGGGATCTTCGCCGGCAAAGGCGGCTACGACGTGACCGTGGGCGAGCATACCCAGCTCAACGGGGCGGTGATTGGCTCGACGGCGACCGCCGATAAAAACCGTCTCGATACCGGCACCATCGGCTTCAGCGATATTGAAAACCGCGCCGATTTCGAAGTGGAACACCAGAGCGTGGGGATGAGCACCGGGGGCAGCATCGGCAGCCAGTTTGCCGGTAATATGGCCAACGGCCTGCTGGTGGGCGCAAACCGCGACGGGCATGACAGCAGCACCACGCACGCCGCGGTATCGGACGGTACGCTGATCGTCCGCGACCAGGATCGGCAGGTCCAGAATGTAAACCTGCTCAGCCGCGACGTGGAGCACGCCAACCAGACGCTCTCCCCTATCTTCGATAAGGAGAAAGAGCAGGAGCGACTCCAGCAGGCGCAGCTGATCGGCGAGATTGGTAATCAGGTGGCGGATATTGCCCGCACCGAGGGCAGCATCCGCGCCACCAACGCGGCGAAAGAGAAGTTGAAAAACGTCAACGCGCAGGATCTGCAGGAGGCGAAAGCCGCGTGGGAAAAAGCCAACCCGGGCAAAACCGCGACCCTTAGCGACATCAACGGCCAGATCTACCAGACGGCCTACAACGACGCGCTCAGCGCCTCCGGCTTTGGTACCGGTGGGCAGTATCAGCAGGCAATTCAGGCGGCGACGGCGGCGGTTCAGGGACTGGCGGGGAGCGATCTCGGCGCGGCCCTCGCGGGCGGTGCCGCACCGTACGTGGCAGAGGTGATTGGTCACTACAGCGGCCTGAACGACGCGGGCAAAGTTGCCGCCCACGCGGTGGTCAACGCCGCGCTGGCCGCCGCCCAGGGGCAGGACGCACTGGCGGGTGCCGCCGGTGCCGCCACAGGCGAACTGGTGGGGATGATCGCCACCGAGATGTATGGCAAATCTGCCGATGAGCTGGACGAAACGCAGAAGCAGACGGTTTCTGCCCTGGCAACGCTGGCGGCGGGTCTTTCTGGCGGGCTGGTGGGCGACAGCTCAGCTTCAGCTGTGGCGGGGGCGCAGGCGGGTAAAACGACGGTTGAGAATAACTATTTGAGTACGGCAGAAGCGCGTCAGCTGGATAAAGAGCTACTGGAGTGTAAAGCCTCCGGCGGTGACTGCATGAAAGTGGTTGAGAAGTATCTGGCAATCAGTAATAAGAAAAGCAAAGAGCTTGCGGATGCCTGTACCGGCGGAGGGGTGACCTGTGTTACCTGGCAGGAGCTGATCCAGGCCTCGACCAACGTGGCCAACGATCCGCAGCCGGGGCAGTTCCGCCTGGATGAAAAACTCAAAGATCCGACGGCAGCGGCACTGGTGAATTACCTGAACGGCGCGGACCTGAAATTCCTTCAGGACAATATCACAACAGGCGATCGTGTACTGTCTGTGGTGATGGATCCTACCTCCTGGCCGGTGATCATCATGGGCGGCCGAGCGATTCTGACCAATGCCGTAAACAACAGCAAAGAGCAGCTTATCGCTGTGGGCGTGGGTGTCGGTTTAGGGGCGGGTATTCAGTACAAGACGACAGGTGAAGTCAAACTTGCCGATCTTATTGGATCCGGGGTTATCGGGGCGATCACCGCGGGTAAAGGTTATAACCCAACCGTGACATGGAACGCAGCAGGTGGTTACTATCAAGCTCAAATCAATGGTGACGATCCTATGCTCGCAGCGTTACTGAGTAAGGCGGGTGCTTCTGCTGGTTTCGCTACAGGGAACATGATCAAAGTGCCGTTTGATAAAATATTCAACCCGGTATCAAAACAGTACGAGTGGGTTCCAACAGGCGTCTGGACAATAACCAAACCTGTACCACAACACCCATTACCTTCAATACTGGGTAACGCAGGGGACTCTGCGATGTCGGGTATGGTTTCAGATAAGCTGAAAGAGAGCGGCAGTAAGAATGAAAAACAGCACTAAATCGTTCATTAACCTTGTTTACCTGTGCTGCGCAATAGGTCTGGCCGTGTTCATCCTGACGCTCCTTGGCCGTTTAGTCGGCGCAGGATTAGCATGGAATGTGAAAGAGGGTTTTCCCTTCTCTTTCAAAGACGTGTTGATATGTCTTGAGTTAACCTGGCTGGGGCTGCCTGCGGGTTTGGTCATCTGGTTTTTTTATCACCGGTAAAAGCCCAGGACAGGTTGCAATGTGAATCACCTCCCGCCCTTCCGGCGGGAGGTTGGCTTTATGGCAAAGTAAAATGAGACTCGATAATTCCAAAAAAATCCCTTTGGGCGCTTATGGGCATATGTTTTTTGATGTGCATCGCATTGATGATAATTGGTCTTTTTTCTTATCTGGTGAAAGGCTGGTTAATCTGGGACTTTGATAAGCCTTTTCCTTTCGGGAAAAAAGAAATGATCACTATCTTAAAAATCAGTTTCTTAGGTATACCCGCGGGGATGGTGTTCTGGATTTTTGGTATCCGTTAGGAGTATATTCGCGAGGTTCGCTGATATGTTAGTCAATATTGATGAAATACAAAGACAAGCTGATGAGATGATTTTACGAGCAGGCTTTCCAAAGCATTCAGTGAATCTTTCTTCTGCTCCCTATGGCGATGGCACTCCCTATATTTCATTCGAAAATGATTCATATAATTATATTTATTCAGAAAGAGGATATGAGTTTTCCCGAAAAGTCACTCACTCTTTGAATACGCTGCTTTATTGGATAATGTCCGAATTCGCCTATCAAATTGCCTACCAATATGAGTTAGTTCACAGGGTTGAAGGCAGGGATGGACGGCGCATCGCTTTTCCAAAATTTATTGAAATAATGGCGAATATGAATCCAGCCTGGGAGTCGGAAGCGCGAGTTGACATTCAAAAAATTCTGGCTGAAGCGCCCTACGACGATAGTCTCTATACATAGTTGAGGGGAACATCGCAGCGGCACTGATGCAAAGTAAACCACAAAGCAAGTGGCTAAAAGCAGATGAAGGTCGAAAATGAATGCTATAAGCGCGAAAAATGTAGGAATACTTGCAGCGATTACCATTGCAGAAGTTGGTCCAGCGTCTGATGTAAAAGGTTTTTTTAATCTGGTGCTCTCTTTATTAGAAAACGGCACCAAAGGTAGCAAGTATCCCTGGGTAGTGGAAAAATTTTATCGCGAGTCTTTAGCTTATGATGAGCTTTACAAAGTCAAAAACGAGCTGGACTCTATTAAAAATGAATTTTTATCAATATCACTTGGTAATATTGAGTGGTCATCATTTGGGGTAGATAAAAACAACTCCCGATTAAATTTTGAAGGAGAGAATATGTTTTCAATCTTTAAGCGGTTTTTTAAAGCTTTTGATGAAGCATTTCAGGCGCTTCGCGAAGTATGTCGCGGCCTTTAGGAGGATAGCTAGCTCCTCAGCCTGTTCCGCCAGTTGGCTTTTGAGACGGGCATTCTCAGCGGCGAGTTCATTTTCACGGTCAGAGTATGAAAGCTGTTGCTGCTGTTTACTGCGCCAGGTATAGAGCTGCGATTCATACAAACTGAGCTCGCGGGCTGCTGCGACAACACCAATGCGCTCAGCCAGTTTAAGGGCTTCCTGGCGAAATTCAGGTGTGTGCTGCTTGCGTGGTTTTTTGGTGGTTGATGCTGGTTTCGTCATGTGAGCTACCTCTGGTTGAGAGTTTACTCACTTAGTCGCGTGTCCACTATTGCTGGGTAAGATCACTACAAGCTAATTAATGAACCGTTGAGCTGGTATTAAAAATTTACTATGACTCATTTAATAATGAAGCCCTGAACAGTACCAGGTAATAAAACCCGAATTGACGGACGGCACTGAACAGGGAAATCATAGTGTACTGTTAATACTAACAGATTTCATTTAAAAATAGATGGATTACAAGGAAATAAAACCAACAAGACTCTAAATCCGCCTGTCATGTTTATTCTATAGGTGGATTTAGAATCGCTGTAAGAGTTTTACTTTACAGTGCCAAGTATTTCTCTTAAAAAATCATTGAAGTTATCAAATGAACCAAATATGTTTTCTGTAGCAACATTATCCCTAATTTCAAACAAATTGCTTATAGAGTTATAAGTGAATAATGAAATGCTATCATTGCCGATTACTAAATTCTTCATCAGATCAGGATTAATGAAGTCATCATTGTTCCTATAGAAATCATTCATTACAAAGAGATTTTTAACTAATGGTTCAGGTATTGAAAGACTGAATAAAATTAACCCGTTGCATTCAAAACCATCCATTGTTTTTAAAAAATTTAAATAATCAGGTTGGTTATTACATAACTGATAGAGTTCATTACACACACTACTTATTACCGGCTGTAATTTCTCACTATGATTTTCTTTAGTTATGCTCTCTATGAATGAAAATTCAAGAGGTTTTTCTACTGGATAATTCAATTTGTCCAACATCATCTTTAATTCGATAAGAATTTCTTTTGTCTCATTTTCCATTTTTATTCCCTCCAAATTATTTAAGTGGATAAATTGAGCCAGTAGGTATAGCCCACGGAGTCACCTTACTTTCACCTACTATCATACCTCTTGTTACAGATGATTGCATGTTTGTGAAGACTTTATGGAATGGTTCATTCTCGATCAACGTTAGGTTACTAAAAGCGTTAGTACCTCCATCATCGAGAGGCAATTTATGGTGAACACTCCATCCATTAGGTATTCCACCTTCAGACATTCTCATAAGATCAGAAGGGTTAAAAGTATTAGCAGCATCTTTAGTATTTGCTAATTTGTTAAGAAAATTTTTTCTTACGGTACTATTAAATTCTTTTCGTAATACTGCTGTTTCTATAGGATCACGTTTGACGTAATTAATTTCTTTTACTGTAATTCCATCAAGCAGTTTTGATTCACCTCTTAATTTCCCTAAGTAAGTATTCATACCCTCTACATTTGTAGCTCGCTTTGCTAACAGAATTGATGCTGCTGCAATAGCGGTACCTGCTGTTTGTTCATTTAATACCTGATCATACCCCTTAATAGCATCCCCGCCCAACTGTTCTGCTGCTTTTCTAAAACCCTCCACGTTACCATTATATATACCGCCAGCAGCTAGCAAACGCCCGGCGGCTTTGCTATTAATTGTTTTAGCCGCTTGTGCGTGTTGTATTGGAGCATCCGAATAATGTATCTTTTGTGTTGGGGCTGGTTTACGCCCCTGATGATTATTCAAGCATTTTTCATAAGCCGTTCGAACTTCCATTTCGAACCACTCATGCCAATGTTCCATAAAGCAATCATAGATAAGATCTCCATTCTCATCAAAATAGAAAGGATTATTATAATAGCTCCATTTTTCAGACTTATCGAAACCAAAATACCAGCCTGTATCTATATTATGCTCTGTGTGATCGTAAGCCCCATCATACATACCATTCTGTTTACGCTGATACATTGATGAAAAGGGATTTATAAAGCCACTCTTTCTATTTGGCATTTGGTGTATAGAAAAATGATTATAGTTCTCATATTCAAGATCATAGTAGACTCTGGCCTTCTCGAAGGCTACGGCTGGTCGGAGTATGTACTGAAAGTCTTCTGGTACAAGTTCTCTGCAAGCATCCCATGCCTGAATCAGTCTAAATCCGCTCATCTAGTCCTCTGATATTAATATAGTTTCCATTCTGTCATTCTCACACACTTTATAAGGTTTTGTACAGTAATTGGCCTGTAGGCATAATCAAAACAACTAAGCACATTTCCGTGGTGTCAGTTCGGAACGAAAAAAAATACGACATTGTAAGTACAAAAAAGCAAAGGGGCATTATGTCCCTATTATTTAAAATATCCGTCTGTTCAAATTAGTATGGCTGTATGATCGTACCCACGTAATGTGGACACAGCCCTAAGCGAGGTTCTGATTTTCAAACCGTTCCGGACTGAGGCCGTCACAGACACTGTGACGGTGCCACCGATTGTAATCGCACTCAATATAATTGAGTACCGTCGTCCGCATTATTTCACGGCTGGTAAAGTCCTCTCCGTGGATACATTCCATCTTCAGTAAGTGGAAGAAGCTTTCCGCACAGCAACCACACCGCTTTTCCGTACTTCTGGACGCTCCTGAAGCCCGCAACAATAGGACATACCGATCGCATACAACGTAAAGCCGATCTCTACGCCTGCGGCGTCGATAAAAATATCGATGTGGGAAGTCCAGCTTGGGGCAGAGGTAATAGCTATCCGGGGGAGATCACAAAGCAATTTTTTGCCCGGGTAGAAAAAGTAGTAGCCTACATGCAAGATAAAGGATACGTGGTGCTGGGCTTCGACCAGTGCGGGCCACTCAAAGCGCCCACGGGAAAATGTAATTAAGTGCCCAACAATCACGGAATAAAGGATAGAAAAATATGCGCGATTCCCAAGCTATTTATAATGATATTGGCTCGGTCCTGGTGGGCGCAACGCCCGATAACGCCGCAACCATCATCGTGCGTGCTGAGCTGTCGCCCGAAGATGATCACTGCAAATGTGAGTTTGATTATGTGGACAGCACCTCAGGTGAGACAAACTGGTTTACTGCAGGCGCACAGGCCAGTGCTGATTTGCTGGACCTTCTGGTTGAGCTAAGGAGATTTTTTGTTGATAACATCTCATCACAACAGCCCTCTTTCTGGCACGCCTGTGAAATAACGGTCGATGTTGAAACGCTCAGGATCGTTATTAACTTTAAATATGCCGCTTAAGCGCAACCCCCTACCAATATAGGGGAGGCAAATTCCAGGACTATTCCGGCCTTTAAGATTATTCCCTATTTCATCCCCTGCCAAAAAAACCAACAATTTTATCGCTTTATTTGCGGTGGCATATCTCCGGCATGATGTGGGGATATATCCGGCTTCATCTATAAAAAATGACAACAAGGATTACGGAAAATGAACAAAATAGCTCTGGCGGTATGCGTTGCGGCGAGTCTGGCAAGTGGCGCTGCTCTGGCGTATAATCACACCGTTTCTGTGGGTTATGCGCAGAGTAATGTTGAAGACTTTAAAAATATCCGCGGCGTGAACGTTCAGTATCGCTATGAGTGGGATTCCCCGGTCAGCCTGATGGGCTCCTTCACCTATATGAGCGGTGATGAAGACGAGCATTATTATCTCTTCTCTGACTCCGTTAAAAACCACATCGAAGTGAAATATTACTCCCTGATGGCAGGCCCGGCATATCGCCTGAATGATTTCGTTTCCCTGTATGCGCTGGGCGGTGTTGCTCGCGTGAAAGCTGACGGCCACACCACCTGGGTAAACGGCGGCGACAATTATACTCAGCGCGACGGTATCTCTGATAAATCCACCTCTTTCGCTTACGGCGCGGGCGTGCAGTTTAACCCAACCCCTGAGCTGGCGATCCACGTCGGTTACGAAGGTACCACTGCTGACCTGGGTGACGATTACGGGATCGACGGCTGGAATGTGGGCGTAGGTTATCGCTTCTGACCCTCACCCTAACCCTCTCCCTGAAAGGGAGAGGGGACAGTTTTGTAGGCCCGGCAAGCGCAGCGCCGCCGGGCGTTACAGGCAGCACTATTCCCCGGCCTGCATAATATGGGCGATAAACTGGGTTAACTTCGGTAATGGACGTAAGTCCTGCCGCCATAAAAGATGCACCGGTCGGGGTTGTGGTGTGTAACCTTCCAAAACACGTATCAGCCGACCACTCGCAAGCTCGTCCGCCACCAGCACCTCCGGTTGTAACAGCAGTCCCGCGCCGGCAATCGCCGCCATCCGCAGCCCGTACCCGTCGTTACAGCGCAAAATCGCATCGCGCTTCCAGCGCACCTCCCCTTCCACGCCCGGCAGCCGCCACTCGTTGCGCGCGGTCCAGACGGTGTGGGACAGACAGAGGTGATCCACCAGGTCGTCCGGCGTTTGCGGTATGCCGTGGCGGGCTAAATAGTCCGGGGCGGCGCAGATCACCATCCGGTACGGGCAGAGATATTTCGCCACCAGATCCTCGGCGTGGATGTCGCCAATGCGGATTGCCAGGTCCACCCCCTCCTCCACCAGATCGACCATCCGGTTGGTGAGATCCAGCTCAACGCGTACCTCCGGGAAACGCTGCAGAAAGGTGGCGGTCAGCGGGGCGATCACGCAGCCGCCGAACGAGGTGGGCGCGGTTACCCGTAGCGTGCCCGCGGGGGCGGTACGTAATCGCTCCACCGAACGTTCGGCGATAGCCACCTGCTCGATGACCCGCTTTGCCTCTTCAAACCAGACCCGCCCGGCGTCGGTCAGGCTCTGGCGGCGGGTATTGCGCTCCAGCAGCCGGGTCCCCAGCTGCGTTTCCAGCTGCGCGATGTACTTCCCGACCATCACTGCCGACATCTCCAGTCGCGCGGCGGCTCCGGTGAAGCTGCCGCACTCCACCACCGCGATAAAGGTCTCCATGCCGCGAAACTTATCCATATTGCAAACCTCTGGTTAGTAATCTTCTAACTCTAGCCCAGTTTATCCCGCCTCCGGTTTATTAAACAATCAGGGCTCACAACAGAAGGAGTCGGCTATGAAAATCGTCATTATTGGTGCCAGCGGTACGGTCGGTCAGGCCGTCACAGAAGAACTGAGTCGTCGTCATGAGGTGATCCGCGTGGGTCGCACTCAGGGCGATCATCAGGTGGATATCACCTCGCAGGCCAGCGTCCAGACGCTGTTCGAGAAGATCGGCCCGGTGGATGCGATTGTCTCCGCCAGCGGCGGGCTGCACTTTGGCCCGCTCGCCACCATGACCGACAGCGAGTTCAATCAGGGGCTGCAGGACAAACTGCTGGGCCAGGTGCGGCTGGCGCTGACCGGGCAGCACTATTTGAACGAAGGCGGGTCGATTACCTTGATCAGCGGGATTGTCGCCCACGAGCCCATTGCCCAGGGGGTGAATGCCACCACGGTGAACGTCGCGCTGGAGGGCTTTGTCCGCGCGGCGGCGTGCGAGCTGCCGCGTGGGATCCGCATCAACCTGATTAGCCCAACGGTGCTCACCGAATCCGCCGAAGCCTATGACGGTTTCTTCCCGGGCTTTGAAAGCGTGCCCGCCGCGACCGTTGCCCTGGCCTATCGCCGCAGCGTGGAAGGAGTGCAAAGCGGGCGGGTGTATAAGGTGGGTTACTGATGATGTTCGGGGCGAGACAGCCTCGCCCCGGTTAAGGTCAGAGTCGGCGGCGGATTTTTTCCACCATCGCCGCGGTCGAAATCCCGTAACGGTCATGCAGGGTCGGCAGCGCTCCCGCGTCAAGGAAGGCGTCCGGCAGCGCGACGGTGTCAAAATCGACATGCACCCGATTGCGCATCAGCAGCGAGGCCACCGCCTCACACAGGCCGCCGACGCTGCTGTGGTTTTCCGCCACCACCACCAGCCTGCCCGGCTTCGCCGCCTGCGCCAGAATGGTCTCCTCATCCAGCGGCTTGATGGTCGGCGAGTGCAGCACCGCCACGCTGACGTTGTCCTTACGCAGCTGTTTTGCCGCCTCCAGCGCCCGCATGGTCATGATCCCCGAGGCGATAATCAGCACGTCGCTCCCCTCTTCCAGCAGTGCGGCTTTGCCGATCGTAAACTGGTAGTTGTACTGGTCCAGCACCACCGGCACCTTGCCGCGCAGCAGGCGCATATAGACCGGGCCGTTGTGCGCCGCAATAGCGGGCACCGCCTGCTCGGTATCAATGGCATCACAGGGGTCGATGATGGTCATGCCCGGAATGCCGCGCATAATGGCGATATCCTCCGTCGCCTGATGGCTCGGGCCGTAACCGGTGGTCAGCCCCGGCAGCGCCGCGCAGATCTTCACGTTGAGATGCTCTTCAGCAATCACCTGATGCATAAAGTCATAGGCACGGCGGGTGGCAAACACCGCATAAGTGGTGGCGAAGGGAATAAAGCCCTCTTTTGCCATCCCCCCTGCGGCCCCCATTAACAGCTGTTCCGCCATTCCCATCTGGTAGAAGCGCTCCGGGTAAGCCTGGGCAAAGATATGCAGATCGGTGTATTTCGACAGATCCGCCGACATGCCGACGATCTCCGGGCGCTGCTCCGCCAGCTTCACCAGCGCGTGGCCGAACGGCGCGGCGCGGGTCTCCTGCCCTTCGTCGGCAATAGAGGCGATCATGGCCGAAGTGGTTAAACGCGGTTTTTTCTCGCTGGTCTGGCTCATCACTGCACTCCTTCCGGTTTGTTCGCGTCCAGTACCGCGAGCGCTTTTTGCCACTCGTCAGCGTCCACGCGGATAAAATGGTTCTTGTCGCGCTGCTCAAGGAAGGGCACGCCCTTGCCCATCAGGGTGTCGCAGAGGATGACCCGCGGCTGGTTCTCCGGGTAGCGCTTCGCGTTATCAAACGCCGCCACCAGGGCCGGGACGTCATTACCGTTGACCCGCTGCACGTACCAGCCGAACGAGGTCCACTTATCTTCCAGCGGCTCAAAGCCGAGGATTTTGTGCGAGTTGCCGTCGGCCTGCTGGCGGTTGATATCCACCAGCACGATAAGGTTCGACAGGCCGTAATGGGCGGCAGACATCGCCGCCTCCCAGGTGGAGCCCTCGTCCAGCTCGCCGTCGGACATGGAGTTAATCACCCAGGCTGCGCTCTTCTTGTGCTTCAGCCCCAGGGCCATGCCCACGCCGATGCTTAAGCCCTGCCCCAGCGAGCCGCCGGAGATTTCCATGCCCGGGGTGTAGGTGGCCATGCCGGACATTGGCAGGCGGCTGTCGTCCGAGCCGTAGGTTTCCAGCTCCTCTTCAGGAATAATGCCCGCCTCGATCAGCGCCGCGTAACAGGCGATAGCGTAATGCCCATGAGAGAGCAGAAAGCGGTCGCGCCCTTCCCACTCCGGCTCGTCAGGTTTGATAGCCATGCCGTGGGCGAAGGCGGTGGCCAGCACATCCGCATAGCCCAGCGCCTGGCCGATATAGCCCTGGCCCTGCACTTCTCCCATCCGCAACGCATAGCGGCGAATGCGCCAGGCGGCAGCGGCGACCTGTTGTACTGTCGTATCAGTCATGATGATGTCTCCTCAGTGGATCAACATGCCGCCGTTCACGTCGAGCGTGATGCCGGTGGAGTAAGAAGCGAGATCGCTGCCCAGGAACAGCGCGGCACGGGCAATATCCTGCGCATCCCCAAGACGGTTAAGGGGAATACCCGCCAGAATGGACGTTTTCATCTCATCGGAGAGTTTGCCCGCGGTGATATCGGTCTGAATCAGACCCGGGGTGATGCAGTTCACGCGCACGTTATCCGGCCCCAGCTCGCGGGCCATGGCTTTGGCCAGCCCCAGCACGCCCGCTTTTGCCGCGCTGTAGTGCGGCCCGCCGAAGATGCCGCCGCCGCGCTGGGCCGACACCGAGGAGATGCAGACGATGCTGCCGGACTGCTGGGCGCGCATGGTAGGGATCACCGCCTGGGACATCAACAACGTGCCGCGCAGGCTCACGTCCAGCACCGCGTCATAGTTTTCGCGCTTAATATCCATCAGCCTGATGGGCTGGGTGATCCCGGCATTATTCACCAGAATATCAATACGCCCGTATTGCCCCAGCACCTGCTCGATGGCGGCGTTAACCTGCTGTTCATTGCTGACGTTTGCCGCCAGGCCCAGATGGGCTTCGCCGAGGCTCGCCGCCGCGGCCTTGCTGGCGTCAGCATCTAAATCAATAATGACAACCTTCGCACCCTGTTCGGCATATAACCTGGCGGTGGCGAAACCCAAGCCGCGTACAGAGGCCGCGCCGGTAATAACGGCGACTTTATCTTTCAGTAGCATATATTTACTCCATGATCGTGAGGGGTGTTTATTTTATTATTTCGGCTCTTCCAGCAAGAAAATCACCAATAATCCAATTGCCGCGCAAATACCGAAATAAATAAAGACAGAATTAAAACTTCCTGTTTTATCCAGCAGATAACCCGCCAGCATCGGTGAGACAAATCCGCCGAGATTGCCGCCGCTATTAATAATCGATGCGGCAATGGGATAGGTTTTATTATCCGCAACAGCCATGCCATAAGCCGTAAAGGCGGGCCAGCCAATATTCAGACAGAGGCCAACAAAAAAGAGACCGATGCAGACCGCAACGGTGCTTTGCGGAATATTGAGCATAATGATCATCATCACCACGGTGCTGATAGCGGTAAACATCATGGTCGGCTTACGTCGGCGTCCCAGTAGCTTGTCCGAGACGTAGCCGCCGAAGATAGCCCCAATGAACCCACCGATGCACGGCATGCTGGCAACCAGGCCCATGCTCATGAAGGTAAAGCCTTTCTCTTTCACCAGATAGAGCGGGATCCAGGTGAGCAGGCCGTACAGGACGCTCACCATCATGAAGTATGCCAGGCAGTCGCCGAGAATGTTCTTCGAGGTAAACAGCCCTTTTACCGTGCTGACCGGGGTGAGGTCGCGAACGCGGATCAGGCGGTCGAGCACGTTAAACCGCGGTTCGATAACAATGTTTTCCCGTCGGGACACGGTCGTATCTTGCCCTTCAGAGATAATGTCCAGCTCGGCTTTGGAGACGAATGCGCTTTCTCCGGGTTTGGTGCGCACCAGCAGATACCAGACCACAGCGATGACCAGCCCCGGGATGGCGAAGGAGAAAAAGACCCAGCGCCAGCCCCAGGTCATGGCGATCCACACCGCCAGGGGGGGAACAAAGATCGGCGCAAACATGGTGGCGGCGATATAGACCCCGGTCGCGGTGGCTTTCTCCTTCGGCGGGAACCAGTTGTTGATGGTCGAAGCGAGCCCAACCGGGCACGGCCCTTCCGTCAGCCCGAGGCCGAGGCGAATAAACTTGAGCCCCAGCACCGATGTTGCGGTACCCATCAGCCAGGTGAAGGCGGAGAAGCCAAAAATGGAGAGGGCCACCATACCGCGGATGCCTTTTTTGGCGATAAAAAAGCCCGCCGGGATCTGGCTCAGCGCATAGCCCAGAAAAAACATACTGGCGATGGCACCGGCCTCGAAATTATTAATATGGAACTCGTCGATGATAAAGGGAAGCACGGCCCCGATATTTGTTCTGTCAGCATAATTAATGGCATACACAATAAATATCAACGCCAGTACCACGAAGCGATAATTGGTTTTTTTAGTCGCTATGTAGGGGGTAACTTGTTCTATACGAGACATGTTTTACCTCATTATTCGAACAACGTGAGTCGTTTTAATTTCGCGTTCAACGTCAATATATCGGCTTAGGTTTGAAACACCATTCAATAAAACTCATTTATTGCTGAGATAAATTTGATTCGCGATACAGCTCAAAAAAATAAGATCATCATGAAATTGCCCGCTCCGCGGCTCAATGTTATGTTTTTTATCATTAAACACGAAAGGAGCAGATGATGACCGCCCAGGATCGCCAGACGTTAGCACTGCCTTCGCTCAGAAATCTTCAGGCTTTTGTCGCGGTGGCCAACGCGCTGAGCATCCATCAGGCGGCCGAGCAGCTCAATGTCACCCCCTCTGCGGTGAGCCATCAAATCGCGTCGCTGGAATCGTGGATGGGTAAGAAGTTGTTCATTCGCAGCGGCAAGGGCGTTCAGCTCACCCCTACGGGCGAAAAATATCTGCGGGAAGTGTCAGCAGCACTGAGCGCCATCGGGCGTGCCACCGATCAGATTATTAAAGAGAAAGATAACGCCGTGCTGCGGGTCCACTCCTCTCCGACCTTCGGTTTATCCTGGCTATTGCGCCGCCTGGGTAAGTTCCGCACCGAATATCCTGATATCACCGTGAACCTGACCTGCTCGTATGAAAATTTGCAGTTCGCCCGGGATAATATTGACATCGATATTCGTCACGGCATTCCGGACTGGGACGCCTATCGGGTGATGACCATTAAAAACGATGCCCTGGTGGTGCTGGCCTCGCCGGACTATCTGCGGGAGCACCCCCTACAGGCACCGCAGGATCTGCTGTCGCAGGCGCTGATTTCGTCCACCAGCACGCTGGTGAACTGGGAGAAGTGGTTCGCGTGGCACAACATTGACAGGCCGTGGCTCAACTTCAGTCTGAGCTTCGACCGTTCCTATATGAGCTTTGAAGCTGCCCGCATGGGGCTGGGTTTTATTCTGGAAAGTAAAATGATGGCCACCGACCACCTGAACGACGGCTCGCTGGTGGAGGTTTTTCCCGACGAGCCGGGTATCGCCATTAACGCCCATCATCTGGTGATGCCGCACATGAACGAGCGCAGCTGGAAGATCCAGCGGTTTGTCGAGTGGATAGACCGGGAGCTGCGGTTGTCGGGGTATCACCTTTAACGGACTACAATGCGGTCTGTTGCCCTCACCCCTCCCTCTCCCACAGGGAGAGGGCGCAAACACTAAAAACGGTAACTGGCGTTACCGTTTTGCTTTTACCTTAGCCCACCGTCCCCCACACGAGGTTCCCGTTATGGAAGGTGGCGGTGCGCGGGGAAATGCGCGCCACCGCTTCGGCGGAACAGGAGGCGTCCACCAGCACAAAGCTGGCGGCATCCTGGGCTTTGGGCCATACCCGCTCGCCTTTGTCGTTCAGCGGCAGCACGTCGCCGGTGGCAATACCCAATGCGCGGGAAAGCGTCTGCTCGTTCGGGCGGATATAGAGCTGGGCATACAGATTGGCTTTTTCCAGCATGTCCCCCAGACCATACGGCGACCAGTGGTCGATCACACTGTCGGTGCCGCTGATGACAAACACCCCCTTATCGCGCAGCTGCTTGAGCGGCATATGCAGCGTGCCAATCGGCACCGTCGAGGCGATGGTGATCTGCTGCGCCGCCATGCGCGGGGCCAGGGCGTCCACCTCCTGCTCGTTAAGCATCGCCAGAGCAAAGGCGTGGCTGATGGTCAGCTTGCCCTTCAGCTCGGGGGTTTTCTCCACGGTTTGCACCATGTAGTTCACCGCCGCCACCCCCGCCGGGCTGGTTTCATGCAGGTGGATATCCACCCCTTTATCGTAATCCAGCGCAATCTGGAACATCAGGTCGAGGGACTTCTCCATCGCGCCATCGACGCTGGTGGGGTCCAGGCCGCCAACGTAGTGCGCCCCGGCCTGCATCGCCTCGCGCATCAGCTTTTCCGCGTTCGACAGTAGCAGGCCGTGCTGCGGGAAAGCGACAATCTCGCAGTCGAATCCAGATTTGCGCCGCGCCAGCACCGCCTGTAAATTCTCCAGGTTTTTCAGCCCGGAGGTGGGCTCGATGTTGCAGTGGCTGCGGGCGATGGTGGAGCCCTTCGACTGGATCAGGTCGATCAGCTTTTCCGCCCGCTCCTGAGTGTAAGGTTGCAGCTCCGGAAGCAGCTTTTGCTCGAGGCGGATCATGTCCTGAATGGTGGTGCCTGCCGGGCGATTCAGCGAGCGCCACGGACCGCCGTAGAAGGTCTTATCCAGATGGATGTGCATGTCGCGCATCGCCGGGAGCAGCAGCTTGCCGCCGCCATCGTAGTGCGGCAGCGTGGCGTCGGCGTGGCTGTTGTTATCCAGCAGGGCGGCGATTTTGCCGTCCTTGATCTCCAGGGTTTTCAGCTCGGTGCGGGTGCTGACGGCCACGTCGCCGTCAAAGTTAAACCCGGCCTCCAGCAGCACGTTGTCCAGATAGTAGTGGGTCGCGGTGATGTTCATCGGTTTGCCCGTCTCGCAGGTCGGTTTTGCTGTGTCGGCAGCATACGCGACGGAGCCGGTAGCGCCAAACAGCGCACAGGCAGTTGCAGCGGTGGCGATTTTGCCGCTCTGGCTAAGAAACTCCCGGCGGCTTTTATTCTCACTCATTGTCTTATCCTTGTATTGTCTCGCGGCGGGCTGGAAGCCCGCCGGGGTTAAGCCACAATATGGGTACCCGTCTCGCCACGCAGCGCCGCAGGCAGACAGTCCGGCGAGGTGATGATCACCCGCGTGCCGCCATGGTGCAGGAATTCCAGGCTGGCAACGATTTTCGGCAGCATGCTGCCCGCCGGGAAGTGGCCCTCTCCCATGTAGCGCGTCATCTGCGCCACGTTCACCGTCTCCAGCGCCTGCTGGTTGGGCTTGCCGAAGTTGATGCACACTTGCTCGACGCCGGTGGTGATCACCAGCACGTTGGCGTGGATCTCCCGGGCCAGCAGCGCGGTGGAGAGATCTTTGTCGATCACCGCATCCACGCTCTGGTAGTCACCCTCTGCACTGCGGATCACCGGAATGCCGCCGCCGCCCGCGCCAATCACCACAAAGCCTTTTTGCGTCAGGGCCTTGATAGCGTCGGCTTCGACGATGCGCACCGGCTGCGGCGAAGCCACCACGCGGCGGTATCCCCGGCCGGAATCCTCGACGAAATGCCAGTCGGGATGGGCGCGCTGCAGCTCGTCACGCTGGGCTTCGCTGAAGAAGGCACCAATCGGTTTAGTCGGATGCGTAAAACCGGGGTCGTTTTTGTCGACCTCGACCTGGGTGACCACCGTCACCGCCTTTTGCTCGCCGCGGGCGGCAAGGCGGTTGTTCAGCGCCTGCTGGATCAGATAGCCGATCCCGCCCTGGGTATCGGCCACGCAGTTCGCCAGCGGGGTCAGCGGCAGCCCTTCGCGCTCGTGGGCGATTTCCGCCCGGCGCAGATCCAGCCCCACCTGCGGGCCGTTGCCGTGGGTGAGGACGATGTCATAGTCCGAGGCCAGCATCTCCAGTACCGATTCCGCGACCGCTTTCACCGCCTGCGCCTGGTGCTCAATCGACTGGCTGGCGTTATCTTTGATAATGCTGTTGCCGCCGATGGCGACGACCATAAGCTCTTTCATACGTTTTCCTTCGCAACAGGGACAGGTTCAACGCTCACTGCTTCACGGCTGTCGAGGAAATGCTTCAGCACAAACATGCCGCTCATCATCAGGTAGGCCAGCACGAAGGTCAGCGAACTGCCCTCGGCGAAGCCGACCACCGGAGCGTGGATCACCCCGAACAGGGCCAGCAGCGCACCGACGGCGGCGGCGATGGCACCGCGCAGCGGCTTGTTGATGATGGAGAAGATCGCAATGCAGCCCCAGAGCATACTGGCGAGTGGTGCGCCATTACCCAGATGCATCAGCCCTTCGTAGTAAATCCCTTTGCTGTGCAGCACGTCGGTGCCGATTTTCGCCGCGTTAGTCCCTGCCGCCCCCATCACGCTGTTCATCATGGTTAACGCCCAGTTGGCGATCCACGGGAACAGACAGATGAAGATGACGGGCACCTCTATTTTGGGCGTTTCCCTCACCACCTGGTTGGCGGTGACCACGCCGATAAACACCAGAATCGGCACGATGGCGGTCATCGGGATGATGGCGAGCATAAAGGCCCCCAGCCCGAACAGCGGCACGATGAACATGGTCACGCCGGAGGCCAGCGTGTAGCCGATGCTCGCCCCCATCGCTTTCCAGCCCGCGTGGCCGACGTAGACCGTCACCGGGAACGGGTTGCCCATCAGGCAGCCGAGCATCGAGGCCAGACCGTTGGCCAGCATCACCTTACGGGTCGGGTACTCATCCCCCGCCGCGTGGGCGCTTTCGATGTTCTCAAGGTCAAAGATGTAGTTCGCCAGCCCCAGCGGAACCGCAGACGCCAGGTACGGCAGCGCGTGCGGCAGACCCTGCATAAAGCTGTCGATATGCACCTCCGGCGGGTTAAAACCGAAGGAGGACATCGAAGCCTTGATCGCTTCCGGGCTCTGCATACCGGAGATCCACGCCAGCGCGGTCCCGGCCACCAGCAGCAGCAGACCGGTAGGAATACGGGCGAAGATCGGCTTTTTGCCAAACCAGTTGATAAAGATCAGCAGCAGCACGATGAAGGAGACCGTCGGCGCTTCGAAGGCCTGCAGCATCGGGTTCATCGCCAGCAGCAGCAGACCCAGACCGGAGAGGCACGACAGCAGCACGGTACGCGGGATCATCTTGCGGATGGTCTCCCCGAGGAAGGAGCCACCCGCGAGGATCATCGCCTCCACGAAGCACCACACCAGACCAATCTGGATGGCGAAATCCGCATCGCCGGTCTGCTGATAGACCGGCATCAGCACCAGAAACGTCACGGTAAAGATCGACGGGGCGCTCGGCCCCGACGGCAGTGCGGTCACATCCGTGCGCCCGGTCTGGCGCGCCATCTGTAAACCAAACCACGCGTAGCAGACGCTCGCCACCAGCACCGCCAGCCCGAAGGCCGGCGCAATACGTCCATAAACAATCTCTTTCGGGATGCCGACGACAAAAATGAGCAGCCCCATCATGGTCAGCAGGTTGGTCAGGTTGTTGGTCATCAACCCGAAGTACGCCGCCCAGTCACCTCTTTTCCATTCCAGTTTCATGCTTTTCATGGATGCTTACCTTATAAGAAGTAGCGATCGCGGAAGGTCAACAGCGCCTTTTCAAAACAGCTAAACGGCGGGTGAACGATGCCCGCCCCAATCATGCCGATCCCGGCGTCCTTGTGGGCGATAGCGGTGTTGATCACCGGCAGAATGCCGCTGCCCGCCACTTTCGTGATGTCGATAGCGGTGGGGATGCCCATAAACGACAGCAGCGGAATGGTGACGTTCGGGTTTTCCCCGAGGGTGATCTCGCGCATCTGGCGGGAGAAGTCGATGGCTTCTTCCACCGTACCGCCCACCAGAGCGACAATCGCCGGGGCCGTCGCCATCGCAAAGCCGCCGATGCCGTAGGTTTCGGTGATGGCGCTGTCGCCGATATCCAGCCCGGAGTCTTCCGGTTTGTAGCCCGCGAACATCGGGCCAATCACCTGCTGGGCCGGACCGGTGAACCACTGCCCCGGCAGGCCGGAGATGCGCAGGCCGAACTCGTAGCCGTTGCGCGCCATGGTGGTGACCACGGTGCTGTACTCGATGCCGTGGGCGGCATCCAGCGCGGCTTTACACATCGCCATCCACGTTGGGCCGGAGAAGTAGTCGCTGCTGGCGACAAACTCAAACACCTGGCGCTGCTGCTCCACCGGATAACCCGCCTGGATCAGCCCCGGGGTTAAGGCCTGGATCAGCAGCGTGGTGCCGGCGTTGTTGCGGTTGTGGCACTCGTCGCCCATGTGCAGGGCCTGAGCCAGCATCAGACGCAGGTCGATTTCGCCGATGATCTTCATGGCGTCGCGCAGCATCGGGCCGAGCACGTCGCGCATCCAGTTCAGACGGTCGATGACGCTCTGGTCGTTGGCGCCCATGCGCAGGATCTTCGCCATCTGCTCGCTGAGGTTAGTGAAGGCGCGGTTGCCGTAAGTTTTGTTCTCGACGATATGCATAAACATCGATGCCGAGGTGACGCCCGCCATCGAGCCCACGCAGTCGTGCTCATGGCACGGCGAGAAGGTAATGTCGCCAGAAGCCGCCAGCCGTGCCGCGTCTTCGAGGTCTTTGGCTAACCCTTCAAACACCAGCGCCCCGGTGACCGCCCCTTTCATCGCCCCGCACATGTTTTCCCAGGTAACTGGCGGACCGGCGTGCAGGATGGTGGTGCGGGTCATGCCCGGCACCACGTTGATGGCCTGATCGAAGCCCACCAGCACCGGGTGGGACTGGATAATGCGCTCCAGGGCAATCTTGTTGGCGGCGGCGATTTTCTCCGCCAGCGGTTTATCTGCCAGCTGATCGAGGGCCTCGACCACCTGCATATTGCCCTGCCCCGGCGGAGTCCAGTCGAGATGGGTGACCGGGACGTGCTGCTTTTTCAGGTCGTCGCTGAACATGGCGATGCCGACGTTAATGACGTTCAGCGGCTGGTTAAATAAGGTGGTCATCAGGCTTTCTCCCCTTTGCAGACAAATTCACGTGCCAGTAATCCGGTGTTGGTACTGCTGCTGGCCCAGATCACGCCCGCATCGGTCAGGAGCTGGCACTGCTGGGTCAGGGACGGAGAATCCTGGTCGGTGCCGAGCACGTAGCCGAGGATCTCCAGCGGACGGTTGTCGGCTCTGGCGATCGCCTGCGCCTCCTTGATCGCGTCGATCATCACCCCGACCGGATCCTCGTGCGATCCGAACCCGAGGACGAAGTCCATGACGATCACCCCCACTTCGGGATCGCGGGCCTCCTGCAGCAGCCGGCTGATGCGGTTGGTCGGGTCGATCATCGGGTGCGGCTTGCCGTTGGTGAAATCGTCATCGCCAAAGTCGAGGAAGGTATGGGCCTGGCTGACGTTGATATCCGCCAGACGTCTGGTTGGGTCCGGCTGAATATTGCTGTAGACGTCGTCATATTTTTCCAGCGCGGCGAACATCGCTTCGTCGCACAGGGTGCCGCCGCAGAACAGGCCGCGGATGTACTTCTGCTGCGGGGTCAGACGGGCGCGCACCTCTTCGATCAGCGGCCAGTTGAGCGGGTGCAGATCCAGCGACTCTTTTTTAATCCCGGTGAGCAGGACCGCCTTCAGCGCTGCCTCTTTGGTGCCGCGGGCAAACTCTAATCCCGCTTCATCGGCAGGCGGTTGGTTGCGACCGAGGAAACAGACCACCACCGGTTTACGGCAGGCGCGGGCGCGGGCCAGCACTTTCTCCGCCACCGCAGGCGCAGGGGGTTTGGAGATCAGGGCGATGACCTGGGTGGCGTCGTCCGCCTCCAGCATGGCGATGGCGTCGAGCATCATCAGCCCGCCGATCTTTTCGCTCAGATCGCGACCGCCGGTGCCGATCAGCTGGGAGATACCGCCGCCAAACTCGTGGATGCGCGCGCTCAGCTCCTGGCTACCGGTGCCGGACGCGCCGACGATACCAATCGGCCCGCGGCGTACCGCGTTGGCAAAGCAGAGCCCTGCCCCGTTAATGATGGCGGTCCCGCAGTCCGGCCCCATCAGCAGCAGCCCCTTCTCGTGGGCCAGCTGCTTGAGCGCCAGCTCGTCGTCGAGGGAGACATTGTCAGAGAACAGCATCACGTTAAGGTCGTTCTCCAGCGCCTGACGCGCCTCGCGGGCGGCAAAGGTGCCGTTGACCGAGATCACCGCCAGATTGGCGTCCGGGCGGTGAGTTTTGGCGCTGGCGAGGGTGGCGTAACGCGATTCGTGTGAGCCGCCGCTCTCTTTGCGGGTGAACAGGGCTTCGATGGCGGCCAGGGTTTCGTCGTTGGCGGCCTCGCCTTTAATGACGATCATCAGGTCGCCGTTTTTGGCGTCGGCTAATTCCGGCGTCAGCAGGCCGAGATTTTTTAATACGCCTTTATTCATTTCGGTGGCCATGGCGACAAAGGCCTGTTCCACGCCGGGTAATTTATTGGCTTTGGTGGAAACCGACATCAGCGATACGGAATCAAAATAAGTATTCTTTTTTATAACGATTTTGGTGGGCATTACGTCCTCCTGAATGCGGGCAAAAGGGGGCCACATCACGCCCGAAGGCATGATGGAAAAGGCTGTTTTTAGTGCAGGCCAGCCGGACATGGCTGGCCGGGGTATTACGCGCCGGCGGCGAGCAGCAGATCGGCGATCTCGTTGAAGCCTTTTTCCCGCGCCAGTTCGAGAGGGGATTTACCGTATTTGTCGGTCATGTGCGGGTTGGCGCCGTGGTCGAGCAGTAATTTCACAATCGCCTGCTGGCGGGCACCGCCGTCATTGAGGACGATGGCTTCGAGTAGCGGCGTCCAGCCCACGAAGTTGGTGTGATTGACGTTGATGTCGGTGTGGGTCAGCAGCGCCTGCACCACCTCCAGATGGCCTTTCTCGCTGGCCGGGGTGATGCCCACGCCGCCGAAGCGGGTCAGCCTGTCGAGATCCGGGTTGGCCGGCAGCACCAGGCGCAGCAGGGTGAGATCGTTGGTCAGGCAGCTAATCAGGAACGGGTTGAAACAGGTCTGATCCTGCTGGTCGATATTGGCCCCGGCGGCAATCAGTAATTCCACGCAGGGATAATGTTTATTCAGGCTGGCAATAATAATGGCGGTTCTTTTCTGACGGTTGGTGGCGTTAATATCCACCCCTTTTTCCAGACAGGCTTTTAATGCGTCACCATTTCCCTGTTCGGCGGCCAGCAGAAATTCAGTGACGAGCTCATTGTTGGACATATCCACACTCCTGGTTTTCCTTTCTGATGGACTGAGCATAGCAATGGCCTGGTCAGAAAAGAATCCGCTTAAAAATGATTCATCGACAGCCAATTCATTGTTGAGTTAAATTTAACAGTGGAGTCAAAATGTGCGTCTGTGCAACCTTTTCCTTATGTTTTACCGCTTTTTTAGCCCTTAAACTGCATTCTGCTTATGTTTAAGCAGCCCTTGCGCCGCGCGGCCTGCAGCAAATTAACAGAACTGTGACCGACATCAAGTGAGTTGTAACTGCGTTGTTAAAATATGTTCAAAACTGATGGGTGTCCGGAGCCATGATATGAATTCCATCTTTACCGAAGAGAACCTGCTGGCCTTCACCACCGCGGCGCGTTTTGGCAGCTTCAGCAAAGCCGCCACCGAGCTGGGGGTGACCACCTCGGCCATCAGCTACACCATCAAACGGATGGAGACCGGCCTCGACGTGGTGCTGTTTGTGCGTAACACCCGCAGCATCGAGCTGACCGAATCGGGGTTCTACTTCTACCGCAAAGCCATAGACCTGCTGAATGACTTCCACGCCATCAAGCGCGGGATCGACACCATCTCGCAGGGCATTGAGACCCGGGTGCGGATCTGCATCAATCAGCTGCTCTACACCCCACATCACACCGCCCGCCTGTTGCAGGTGCTGAAAAAGCAGTTCCCTACCTGCCAGATCACCGTCACCACCGAGGTGTACAACGGCGTCTGGGATTCGATCATCAATAACCAGGCGAATATCGCCATCGGTGCCCCGGATACTCTGCTGGACGGCGGCGGGATCGATTACACCGAGATTGGCGCCATCCGCTGGGTGTTTGCCATCGCCCCGGACCATCCGCTGGCACTGGCCCCGGAGCCGCTGGCCGAGAGCCAGCTGCGGCTGTACCCCAACATCATGGTGGAAGACACCGCCCACACCATCAACAAAAAAGTGGGCTGGCTGCTGCACGGTCAGGAGGCGATTCTGGTCCCGGATTTTAATACCAAGTGTCAGTGTCAGATTCTGGGGGAAGGGATTGGGTTTTTACCGGAGCATATGGCGAGAGAGGCGATGAAGGCGGGACTGCTGGTCACGCGACGGATTAATAACCCGCGCCAGGACTCGCGCATGCTGCTCGCCACGCAGCATGCGGCTACCGGCCAGGTCACCCGCTGGATCAAACAGCAGTTTGCGCCCCAGGGGGTGTTGACCGGGATCTACAGCGATTTACTGTGGCGAGATTATTAGCTGCGGCTCTGGACCCAGAACGCGTGGATCAGGCCCGGGATGTAGCCCAGCAGCGTCAGGATGATGTTCAGGATAAACGCCCAGCCAAAGCCTTTGCCCAGCAGCACGCCAAGGGGCGGTAAAATAATGGTAATTACGATACGCCAGAAACCCATAAATTCTCCATGCAAGCAGTCAGGCCATTGTATAAAAAGAGATTTTAACTCTAAGCGTAGTGAGTCTACGCAGACCTGCCAGCGTTCGCGTGCAGTTTTACCCTCTTTTACCCTCTTTACACAGGTTTAGGCTGGCGATTTAGGAGTAATCCGCGCGGGACGCTGTACCCCGGCCTGCGTGTGGGCTACTGTTAGGGTCGAAACAATCATGAGGAGATAACCATGTTTTCTGTTGGCGATTATGTACAACCGCGTATGGGCGGCCCGAAACTGAAAGTGATCGAAGTGCACGACGATCAGATTGTGGCGGTGCAGGCGAGTAACGAACAAGGTGAGAAATTCACCCTGAAGGCAGCGGACGTGACGCTGTATAAAGAAGAAGGTGATTTTGGCGTCTGCTAAGCAGACGCTGGCGGGCGGTGTTATTCCGCCCGCAGGCAGAGATTAAATCAGGAAATCATCCAGGGATTTGCCTTCTGCCAGTGCCGTGGCAATAGGCTTCGGCGTACGGCCCTGACCGGTCCAGGTTTTTTCCTGACCATCAACATCGGTAAAGCGATATTTTGCCGCACGCGCCTGGCGTTTTTTCGGCTGCGCCGGGGTGTTCAGCAGATCGGAACCCAGCAGATCTTCTGCTGAAATACCGTCGGCTTTCATTTTTTCCAGCAGGGCGTTAATTTTCTCACTCTGCGCGGCACGCTGCTGTTCAACTTCAGCCTGTTCATTACGTTTCTCTTCCGTGACGATGCGCAGCTTTTCGAGCATATCTTCCAGCACGTCCAGCGAGAATTCGCGCGCCGTTGCGCGCAGGGTACGAATATTATTAAGATTCTGTAACAGCGAAGTCATATTAAATGAAAACCTTTTCAAGTCGATAAAATAAGCAATAGCGGCCATGGTAATTCATTTGTTTATGAACATCCAGACAACAGCGCACGAAAATATAATTTATGTCAAATTAAATCAAATATAGAAAATATAAAGCGCGGTGCTTCTCTTTTTGTATGATTTATCCTGATAAACCGTTTGATGATTATTTAATTCCTGAACATTTCCAGGGAAATTTCCCGTAAATCCCCCCCTGAACACATCGCCTGTCAGACGCTGAGAAATAAAAACATAACCCGTTGTTTGTCATCAGGAAAGTCAAAGAGCGAAGAGAAAATGCCGCCGCGCTGGTAAAACCGATTCGTTTAGAGAATTTTAGGGACAAAACGCCATTAAATAAAAATTTATCACTAATTGTAGGTTTCAATGTAGAGAGATACGCTATACACGAAAAATAAAGCAAACTAAAGCACTAACCTAACCCGCTTTAGCCTCTCTGTTATACGACCTTCAAGGAGTCAGGACATGTTCTCTCGGCAGTCTCGCCTGCGCCACGCGGTAGCGGATACCTTTGCCATGGTGGTCTACTGTTCGGTGGTGAACATGCTGATTGAAATATTCCTCTCCGGAATGAGCTTCGAGCAGTCGCTTTCTTCCCGACTGGTGGCGGTCCCGGTGAATATCCTTATTGCATGGCCCTACGGTTTCTACCGTGATGCGGTGATGCGCATTGCCCGTCGCTACTCGCCTTCCGGCTGGATGAAAAACCTGGCGGACGTGGTGGCCTATGTCACCTTCCAGTCGCCGGTCTATGTCGCGATTCTGCTCACGGTAGGCGCCGACTGGCACCAGATCGCCGCGGCGGTAAGTTCGAATATCGTGGTGTCGATGCTGATGGGGGCGGTGTACGGCTATTTCCTCGATTACTGCCGACGACTGTTCAAAGTCAGCCAGTATCATCAGGTCAAAGCGTAAGGCACAGCGACTGGCGAAAGCCAGTCGCGTCGTTATTGCGAGTCGCCAAACAGGCCTTTCAGAAAACGTTCCAGCGCCATGCGGGAGCTGAAGCCGTGGGGAATACCATAATGCTCCTGGTTGTTGCCCCCTAAATAGAGCGGGAACTGCTGATAATGGTCGCTGGTTTTCATCTCTGACGCAGGATCCGCAAAGGTAAGACTTTTCTCTTTCAGCGTCGGGTGAATGATCAGCGCCGTGCGCCCCATACGGGCTTCCCGGTTCACATAAACATAATTATCGCCACGACGGTACCCGTATGCTTTTTGGGTTACCACATCCACGGTAAATCCCGCTTTTTCAAGTTCGCGCGCAACCTCATCGGGTCGTAAATACATATTCTTTCCTCGTTATCATTTCCTGCGGGGCAACCTTACCGTATTCAGCAATAGCAGCGCTTTCAGAAAAATCCATAAACGGCCTGATAAGCCGTGACCGGCTTCAGATATTAAAAAGGTGGTCTAAACTGTTAATTACCGCAAATTCAAGGGAGATGCATATGTTTAACCGTTCAAACCGAAACGATGTTAATGACGATGTTCAGGATATCCATAGCGATGTCAGTAAATTAGCGGATTCGCTGGAGAGCGTTTTGAAATCCTGGGGATCGGATGCGAAGGGCGAAGCGGATGACGCCAGACGTAAAGCTAAGTCGCTGCTGCGCGAAACCCGTGCGCGTCTGCAGGGTCGTTCCACCGGCAAGCAGGCTGCCTGCGATGCTATCGGCTGCGCGAACACCTTTATCCGTGAACGTCCGATGTGTGCGGTAGGTACCGTCGCCGCGGTAGGGATCTTTATCGGCGCGCTGCTCGCCCTGCGCAAATAATCCCCGATCCGGCTCAATCCTTCTCAGCCCCCATGCCCTGTGGTATGGGGGTTTTTCTTTTTTTTAGCCCGTGCGTTCCCTCTCCCGCTGAACCTGACAACGACAGTCAATCTGGCAAATTTTCCCATATCTTGTATGGTTGAAACTTAAGACAACTACATCTAGTATTCCTTTAAGAAAGACAGACTCTGGGTGACGCACTCACTGGCGTCGGACTCCTATTCTAGATGGAAACACGAATCATGCGCATTATTATTTACACTCGAAACGACTGTGTGCAGTGCCATGCCACCAAACGCGCCATGGAGAGCCGGGGCGTGACCTTTGAAATGGTGAATGTTGACCTGGTGCCTGACGCGGCAGAGACGCTCAAAGCCCAGGGGTTCCGTCAGCTGCCGGTGGTGATCGCCGGGGAGACCAGCTGGTCCGGCTTCCGCCCGGATCTGATTAACCGTCTCCCGCAGCCAGCCCAGGCCGCCCGGGCATGAGCCTGCTCGTCTACTTCTCCAGCAGCTCGGAGAACACGCACCGTTTTATCGAGCGTGTCGGGCTGCCCGCCGTACGTATTCCGCTCAACGAGCGGGAGCGGATCCAGGTAGACGAGCCTTTTATTCTGGTGGTGCCCAGCTACGGCGGGGGTGGAACGGCCGGGGCGGTGCCGCGGCAGGCGATCCGCTTTCTCAACGACCCGCATAACCGGGCGCTGATCCGTGGGGTGATTGCCGCCGGCAACCGTAATTTCGGTGAGGCGTTTGGCCGCGCCGGGGACGTCATCTCACAAAAATGCGGCGTGCCGTACCTCTATCGCTTCGAGCTGATGGGGACCCAGCAGGACGTCGACAATGTGCGTAAAGGAGTGAACGAATTTTGGCAACGACAACCGCAGAGCGCGTAATGCAGAGATCGACCGATTTCCATGCGCTGAACGCCATGCTGAACCTGTACGATCGGGACGGGAAGATCCAGTTCAGCAAAGATCATGAGGCGGTAGACGCCTTTTTTAACGCCCACGTCTACCCCAACAGCATGGCCTTTGCCAGCCCGCAGGCGCGTCTCGACTACCTGGTCAGCGAGCGCTATTACGACCCCCGGGTATTGTCGCGCTACGACAGCGACGTTGTGCTGAGCCTGTTCGCCCACGCGCACGCCAGCGGTTTTCGTTTCCAGACCTTCCTCGGCGCCTGGAAGTTTTACACCAGCTACACGCTGAAAACCTTTGACGGCAAGCAGTACCTCGAGCACTTCGAGGATCGGGTGGTGATGGTGGCTCTGACCCTCGCCCAGGGGGATGAGGCCCTCGCCCGCCAGCTCACTGACGAGATGCTCGCCGGACGCTTTCAGCCCGCGACGCCCACCTTCCTCAACTGCGGCAAAGCCCAGCGTGGGGAGCTGGTCTCCTGCTTCCTGCTGCGCATTGAGGACAATATGGAGTCAATTGGCCGGGCGGTGAACTCAGCGTTACAGCTCTCCAAACGCGGCGGCGGCGTGGCGTTTCTCCTCTCCAACCTGCGGGAAGCGGGGGCGCCAATCAAGCGCATTGAGAACCAGTCCTCGGGGGTGATTCCGGTGATGAAAATGCTGGAAGATGCCTTCTCCTACGCCAACCAGCTCGGCGCACGCCAGGGGGCCGGGGCGGTCTATCTTCACGCTCATCACCCGGATATCCTGCGTTTCCTCGATACCAAACGCGAAAACGCCGACGAAAAGATCCGCATCAAAACCCTGTCGCTAGGGGTGGTGATACCGGATATCACCTTCCGGCTGGCGAAGGAGAACGCCGACATGGCGCTGTTCTCCCCCTACGACGTGGAGCGCCTCTACGGCAAGCCGTTTGGCGATGTGGCGGTGAGCGAACTGTATGACGAAATGGTGGCGGACGCGCGGGTCCGGAAGACCTGGCTCAACGCCCGCGACTTCTTCCAGCGGCTGGCGGAGATCCAGTTTGAGTCCGGCTATCCATACATCATGTATGAAGACACGGTGAACCGCGCCAACCCCATTGCCGGGCGCATCAACATGAGCAACCTGTGCTCTGAGATTTTGCAGGTCAACAGCCCCTCGACCTACGATGAGGATCTGGACTACACCCGAGTCGGGCACGATATCTCCTGCAACCTGGGCTCGCTGAATATTGCCCACACCATGGATTCGCCGGACTTTGGCCGCACCGTCGAGACCGCGGTGCGCGGCCTGTCGGCGGTGTCGGACATGAGCCACATCCGCAGCGTGCCGTCGGTGGAGGCCGGGAATGCCGCCTCCCACGCCATCGGCCTCGGGCAGATGAACCTCCACGGTTATCTGGCAAGGGAGGGGATCGCCTACGGCAGCCCGGAGGGGCTGGACTTCACCAACCTCTACTTCTACACCATCACCTGGCACGCCCTGCATACCTCGATGATGCTGGCCCGGGAAAAGGGGCAGCGTTTCGCGGGCTTTGAACAATCGCGCTACGCCAGCGGGGAGTACTTTAATCAGTATCTGGAAAACGACTGGCAGCCGAAAACAGAGAAGGTGCGCGCCCTGTTCGCCCGGGCGGGTGTGACCCTGCCGACGCGGGAGATGTGGCAGCAGCTGCGGGACGACGTGATGCAGTACGGCATTTACAACCAGAACCTGCAGGCGGTGCCACCCACCGGGTCGATCTCGTACATCAACCATGCGACATCCAGCATTCACCCTATCGTGTCGAAAATCGAGATCCGCAAGGAGGGCAAAACCGGACGCGTTTACTACCCTGCCCCGTTTATGACCAACGAGAATCTGGCCCTGTATCAGGACGCCTACGAGATCGGCCCGGAAAAGATTATTGATACCTATGCCGAGGCGACGAAGCACGTCGACCAGGGGCTGTCGCTGACGCTGTTCTTCCCGGATACCGCTACCACCCGCGACATCAATAAAGCGCAGATTTACGCGTGGAAGAAAGGGATCAAAACCCTGTACTACATTCGCCTGCGCCAGCTTGCGCTGGAAGGCACAGAAACAGAAGGCTGCGTGTCCTGCGCGCTGTAAGGAGAGAGGATGAAACTGTCACGGGTACAGGCCGTTAACTGGAACAAGATTGAAGACGATAAGGATCTGGAGGTGTGGAACCGCCTGACCAGCAACTTCTGGCTGCCGGAAAAGGTGCCCCTGTCGAATGACGTCCAGGCCTGGGCCACCCTGAGCCACGCCGAGCAGCAGCTCACCATTCGCGTCTTTACCGGCCTGACCCTGCTCGACACGGTGCAGAACACGGTGGGCGCGCCGGGGCTGATTGCCGATGCGCTGACCCCGCATGAAGAGGCGGTGATGTCGAACATCAGCTTTATGGAGGCGGTTCATGCCCGCTCCTACAGCTCGATTTTCTCGACGCTCTGTCAGACCAAAGACGTAGATGCCGCCTACCGCTGGAGCGAAGAGAGCGACGCGTTGCAACGTAAAGCCCAGCGAGTACTGGAACAGTATCGCGCCGACGAGCCGTTAAAGAAGAAGATCGCCAGCGTGTTTCTGGAGTCGTTCCTGTTTTACTCCGGCTTCTGGCTGCCGATGTACTGGTCGAGCCGGGGCAAGCTGACCAACACCGCGGATCTGATCCGCCTCATCATCCGCGACGAGGCGGTACACGGGTATTACATCGGCTATAAGTACCAGAAAGGGCTGGAGAAGGTCAGCGAGGCGGAGCGGGAGGCGTTAAAAGGCTTTGCGCTGGATCTGCTGATGGATCTGTATGACAACGAGCTGGCCTATACCGAGGAGTTGTACGCCGGAACCGGCTGGGAGGAGGATGTGAAGGCCTTCCTCTGCTACAACGCCAACAAGGCGCTGATGAACCTCGGCTACGAGGCGCTGTTCCCGCCGGAGATGGCCGAGGTGAACCCGGCGATCCTCGCCGCGCTGTCACCGAACGCCGACGAAAATCACGATTTCTTCTCCGGATCGGGCTCGTCATACGTGATGGGTAAAGCGGTCGAGACCGAGGATGAGGACTGGAATTTCTGAGGGTTTCACCCCGACAAGGGGTGAAACAGGGGCGCAACGGCTCAGTCGTGAATTTTGACGCCCAGGCAACCGCGAACAAAGTCGGGATTAAAATGCTTCACGGACTCCCCGACGTAACCCAGGTCGAGGGCGTCGATCTGGGCCATTTCGCTCTCCGTCAGGGAGAAATCCCAGATGGCAAAATTCTCTTCAATGCGCTCCTGATGGGTCGATTTTGGAATCACCGTCACGCCGCGCTGGACGTTCCAGCGCAGGACCACCTGAGCAATGGTTTTGTTATGGGCGTCGGCAATGCCCTGCAGCATCTCATTGTCATACGGCTTGTGTCGCCCGCCGCCCAACGGGGCCCAGGCTTCAGGCTGCACGTTGTAATAGCGCATGGTGTCGAGGGCGGCAGGCTGGGCAAAGTACGGATGCAGTTCGACCTGATTGACCATCGGCCTGATTCGGACGGTTTCACAGAAGTTGGCTAATACATGGGCATAAAAATTGGACACCCCAATCGCTTTCAGTTTACCGGCTTCATAGGCCGCTTCCATCGCCCGCCATGCGCTGAAGTAGTCCCGCATGGCCTGATGCAGTAAGTAGAGGTCAAAATACTCTAGTCCCGATTTTTCTAACGACGCCTCGATACCGGCTCTGGCGGTCTCGTAGCTGGCCATGTCCTGTACCCACAGTTTTGAGGTGATGAACAATTCCTCGCGGGTGCACAGACCTTCGGCAATGGCTTCACGCACGGCGTCGCCCACGGCATCTTCATTGCCATAGACCGCAGCGGTATCGATCAGACGGTAGCCTGCACGGATCGCGCTCAACACGGACTGTTTACACTCTTCTTTGTCCGTGACTTGAAAAACACCAAAACCGGCCATCGGCATTTTCAGGCTGTTGCTTAATTCTGCATATTCCACGCTTGCGCTCCTCTGGACTGTCAAACGTCCATTCTAAAATGAAAAGACGACCGTGATTAGGCGGTGGAACCTGATATGACTTATGCAAATAATTCATGAATCACTTCCGTTTGACGTTGCGCTACACTGGCGTTTCATTTTTTCGGCAGTAAGGGGCAGAGCGTGGCGCGGGAAAACCTGAATGATTTGATGACGTTTATCGTTGTCGCACGGGAAAAGAGTTTTACCAAAGCGGCGGCCCAGTTAGGCATTTCACAGTCCGCCCTCAGTCACAGCATGCGAACCCTGGAATCCCGTCTGGGGATGAAGCTCCTGACGCGTACCACCCGCAGCATAGCGTTAACCGATATCGGCCAATCCATGCTGGACGATCTGGGTCCTTACATCGATGGCATCCAGGGACGGTTACAGTCGCTGAAGGATCTCAACAGCAAAGCCGCCGGCACCGTGCGCATCTCCACCTCGGATTATGCCATCAGCTCGGTCATCTGGCCGAAACTTGAACCGCTGCTCAGGGACTACCCGGATATTAATCTCGAGCTGATTGATGACTATGCCCTGACGGATATCGTTTCTGGCCGGTTCGATGCCGGAACCCGCCTGGGAGAGCAAATTTCCAACGGCATGATTTCGGTGCGCATTGGCCCGGATGTGCGCTTTGCCGTCGTCGGCTCGCCGGACTATTTTTCCCGCAACCCTTACCCGCAGCATCCTCACGACCTCATCGATCACAATTGCATCAATCTGCGCTTTCCCACCCACGGTAACCTGTACGTCTGGGAGTTCGAGAAAGAGGAAAAATGCCTGAATGTCAAAGTCAGCGGTCAGCTGGTATTCAGCCGTATTTACCAGAATCTCCAGGCGGCTGTGGAAGGGTATGGACTGGCGCATGTTCCGCGGGATATCGCCGAAAAGCACATCGCCCGCGGGGAACTGATTAGCGTGCTCGAAGACTGGTGTCCCTACTGGGAGGGGTATTACATCTACTACCCGGAAAATCGCAATCTGTCGAAAGCGTTCCAGCTGGTGGTGGACGCGCTACGCCATTACAAGCATCCCTGAAAAAACAGGCCCCGCACTGGGGCCTGGTTTATTGGTGCTGTTCCCTTCTCAGGCAGGGTTTCTGCCGGCAAACACCTCTTTAAACACCGGCAATGCTGAGAAGATATTTGGCCAGCCGGCAACAAACGCGAGCTGGGTCAGCACCTCTGAGGCCTGAGTCTGGGTCAAACCATTATCCATCGCGCGATTGAGATGATAAGGCACCTGCGCCACCTGCCCGGCGGTCACCAGGGCGCTGACGGTCACCAGACTTCTGTCCCGGGGCGCCAGGCCTGGCCTCAGCCACAGGTCGAGAAAGAGCGCCTCTGTGGTGTACTTCACGACACCTGGCGCAACCTTGCCAAAGTTTGATTCCACCAGCGTGGCGCGTTGGGTCTCTTTCTCTTGATCCAGAGGCAGCAAAACCACCTTTTCATCTGGCAATGACGCCGCAGCAATATGGCGCTGAGCAAATACGTGACGCGCGACCAGTGCCGCAGAGGTGGCATTTGGCCAACCGGCGTAAAATGCCAGATGGGTAATGGTCTCAGAGATCTCAGTTGGCGTGACCCCACTGTCCAGCGCCACGTTAAGGTAATGAGGAAGCTCGGCGGTATCGTTACGACTGATAAGCGCCGCAACCGTCACCAGACTGCGGTCGCGATGCGACAGTTCCGGGCGGTTCCAGAGATCCTTTTTAATAAAGCGTTCGGAATAGGCCGCCATTGCGGGCGCGACTTCCGCCACTGCGCCCTGCGCATCTTCTGATATCATTTTCGAACTCCTGTTTTGCGTGGTCTGGGAAACGCATCCGCTCATCAATAATAGAGAAACCGTGACCAGCACTGACTTCTTAATCATTCATGTGCTCCTGCCTGCAGATACTGTTCATCCGTGACTTTTTCAAGCCAGTTTACGTTTTCACCTTTCTCATTCGATTCTTGAATGGCGAGATGCACCATCGTGGTTTTATCTGTGGCGCCGTGCCAGTGTTTAACCCCGGGCGGGCATTGAATAACATCCCCTGCGTGGATAGTTTTTCGCTCCCCGCCCCACTGCTGAACCCAGCCCGTGCCCGAGGTAACGACCAGCGTTTGCCCGAGGGGATGGGTATGCCAGTCGGAACGCGCCCCGGGTACGAAGGTGACATACGCTCCTCCCGTCCTTTGCGGTGCGACAGCGGAGAAAAGAGGGTCAATGTAAGCACGCCCGGTAAAGTGCTCAGCGGGTTCGGCAATAGTTGTACGGCTGCCTGTTTCTGACAGTGTCATTTGAGCTGAAGTGGCGGTTTCGCCATGTGCAGACATGCCCGCGAATAACAACAGTGATGCAGCTACAGAGGTGAAACGGATCATCGTACTCTCCTGTTGTGAATGAAACGGTGGATCCGGTACCGGGGAATTTATTTGAACTATTGTTAACAGAATAAAACGACGTGTTAATAGCCATTATCAGAATAGAAAAATGAGACAATTTCATTAATCCCATCGGTCGGTGGTTTGTCGTCGGAAAATGAAGGCTGGCGGGGTTATATTTTTGGAAATATCGCTTTGCACGCTTTCAATTTATAAGGACTATATCTTTATTCGAAAGCGAATAGCGGAAAACCAGGGCAATCATTTTCATAAAAAACAAATTTGCGTTAAGATTAATCTGCATATGATATGCATGTTATCGAACCAGAAGGGATGCCGCACATTGCTTCAGGGTAACTCTAATCTGTAACGAACATTTTATGAAAATTATTGAATCTATAAAGTCTCACTATAATTTATACAAAAGCAGTAAAGTTCTTCACACAGTGATCACATTTATTACGGTATTGCTTTTTCTGCCTGTGTTGCGAGAATTTTCACCGCGCGTGGCGATAGATCATACTGTTATTTACGTGGCGTATCTGCCCATCAGTCTTTTTATCGCACTGGTAGGTATTTATGGTGCCAGCGTGTTGCCCGCGCTAACGCTGGCAACATATTGGTCCTTGCACCGGGAATTGCTCCTCAATGCCACCCAAACCTGGGCGGTGACGCTCAGCCTGATGATCCCCCTTGCGGTTGCCCAGTTTATATTACATAAAAGACTGGGGCGCTATGCCAGAATAGATATCACCAGCAGTACGGGCATTTTTTCCCGGCTGTGGTGTTATGGTTTTATTTATCCTATTCTCGCCCAGGCGGCAATGTATATTGTTGGCGCGCTAACCCTCATCCCGGACGATTTTCAATACTACTTTTCCGCCAGCGAAATTCGTCTATTGATCCTTAATCTGCAAAGCCTGATGATGCCCGCCGTGGTCTTTAGCTCCGGTTTGTACTATTTATTACGATTATTGACCTCATGGAATTACACCCGTAAGTTCTGCACAAAGAATATTCTGGATGCCAGCAATCGAAATGCATTAATCGTCTGGATGCTCGTTATTAGCGTGCTGATTTGTACCTATACGAGCGTCAGCCAGTACCCGGTTATCTCCAGCTATGCTATTCCGCTGGTATTTCTGGCTTTTGTGTACGGCGTCATTAATTTTAGCGCGGCGATCATCTCGCTGACATGGCCGCTTGCCATCTTTATACTTATCACCGGGAATCCTCAGTTTATTAAAACTGTCGAAAAGGGTCAGCTCTTAACCTCTTTCTCCGCCTTTTTTATCGTGTTCACTATCGCTAATGCCTATCTCGCGACGATGAAGCGAAACCTGAAGGAGGCGAACGTAAAAATAACCAGCGCCGCCCTCAGGGAGCCGCTGACCATGCTGCCGAACATGATGCTGTTGAATAAAGATCTGCAGCAGCTTACCCATCCAGCTATGCTCTGTTACGTAAAAATATTTTCTGCCGATAATCTTGATAAGCATCTTGGCTTTACCTTCCGGGTTAACGCCAAGGTCGCCGTTTATTATCTACTGAAAAAATTCCTGCCCAAAAAATGCAGCGTCTATTCCGTTCCGTATGGCGATTTGTTGGTTGTTCTGCCCGAGAAAGAGGGCCGCAGCGTCATGCAGGGGCTGCTGAAGAAACTGAATCAGGCAAAATCCTCTACCAGAGTGAGCGACGTGGACGTGGCGTTCGGCCTCTCCTGGATGACCTTTAACGCGCAGGTAGATTTAAGTAAGTCTATCTCTGAGCTTGATTATCTGGCGACAACCAAAGGCCAGGATCACATTAGTGCGCTGGATAAAAACCTCCATTTCATTGAGCAACATATGACGCTGGATATCGTGTTGTTGCAAAAACTGAAGCACGCCTTGCTTCATAACGACCTCGTGCTGTATGCACAAAAAATAGAACATACTCATTGCGACACCCAATATTATGAGATCCTCTGCAGGATGAAACTCGACGGGAAGATCGTGACGCCGGATAAATTTATTCCGACGATTACGGAGTTTGGTCTGTGCGGACTGCTCGACTTCAAGGTGCTGGAGGCCTTTATCGATTTTTATCATCAAAATGTGCTTACGTGCCAGCACATCCGTTTTTCACTGAATATCACGCCGGAAACACTGGCGGATGAAAATACGGCGGAAAGAATTATCTTCATGTTCGAGAAAAAGAATAAAAAACCGGACAACATTGTATTTGAAGTGACGGAAGAACAGTTGTTCTTAAATGAAAGAAATGTCATCAATAATATTAACAGCTTACGTCATTATGGCTTTGAAATTGCTATTGATGATTTTGGTACCGGGTATGCTAACTATGAAAGGCTGAAAAATCTTGATGCCGATATCGTTAAAATTGACGGGATGTTTATCAGAGAGATTATCAGTAACAGAGTGGATCAGCTGATTGTGAAGTCAATCATTGATATTGCCCGGGCCAGGGGGATGTCTGTCGTGGCTGAGTATGTGGAGACGCAGGAACACAAGGTGTTGTTATCGCAGCTTGGCGTTGATTATCTCCAGGGATATCACATCGCGAAACCGCTGCCGCTGGCGTGCATTATGAAAGAAAAAGCAGCATCCAGTGAAGATTATCCGGAGTAAATGGTTATGTATCTCTTTTCCAGAAAGAAAATCGCCAGCAAAGTCTATTCGATCTCCGCAGCAGTCTGCGTAATATTTTTAGCGATCATGATGGCGTTTATTTCCCTCCATCAAAAGAATGAAGCCATCAAGCTGACCAATGAGGTGCGGGCTAAACTGCTGAACATTTTTGATGAAAATGAAAATATAGCCGATGCGATTACGACCAAATATACCACCTCCCTGCAAAATGGCGGGTGTAAAATCCCGGCGCTGGTACAGGATAATGACCAGTGGCACTGGCAGAAAACCAGCGCCGCCGGGGATCATGGCAGCCTGTTCATGAATACCCAGCCCACTTTAAATGAGCGATGCCTGCTCTCGTCGGCGATTTTTGTGCGGGATAATATTGCGAAAAGCGATCTTTCCACTAAAGAGGGGTTTCGCTATATCATTTCCACACGGCAAAAAATGTTCTATTTTTTTAGTCGCATCGATACAGACAATTTTGCCATTGAAGATTCAATCATGTTCAATAATCTTCAATTCTATATTCCCACCATGCCGGATTACTATAAGCGCAAACTGACTCATAAACTGACGCAAAAGGGCACAGTCGCGACCCCCATTTATCACGACATGATCACTAAATCCAACGCCTACAGCGTGGTGAGTTTTATCTATGACCTGAACAGTAGCAATGTGCCGGTCGCCTACCTGCTCTACGATCACAATCTTGAAGAGCTTCACGGCCTGGCGAATACCCTGTTCCGCCATAATAAATGGGTGAGGATCACGCTGCGTGAGACGGGTAGCCTGAATGAATTGTGCATTTTTGGCTGCGATATCGATCATCATTTCCAGACTAACGTGGAATCAGGGCTGTCATCGCAGTTTAAGGTGATAACCCATATCGACATGTTCGGGTCTGTTTATCACAGCGTGATGTTTAAGCTGCTTATCCCGGTCACCCTGCTGCTGTTTATGCTGATGGTGAAACTGACATCACGCTATCTGACGCGTGTTGCACGACACACGTTAATCGACCACTTAACCGGTCTGTACAGCCGGAAAATCGAATCTGAACTGAAGCCCGCCACCCTTGAAAGACGCTTTTTTGCGCTGGTTGACTGTAATAAATTCAAAATCGTTAATGACAGGTACGGTCATGCCGTTGGCGACAAAGTGCTACAGATGGTCGCCGACGTGATTAAACAGACGATCCGTAAAGAAGATATCGCCATTCGTTATGGCGGGGATGAGTTTCTGATCATTATCAAAACCGAACAGAAAAGCGATGCGCTGCTGGTGATGGAGCGAATCGCTGAAGAGATTGCCCGGCGGTCGATTGGGGTGAATGACGACGTGATAACCAGCACCATTTCATATGGGGTGAGCAGGTTTAACCGGGACCTCAAAACCAGCATCTTATTGGCTGATAAAGAGATGTACAAAATGAAAAAGCGGCAGGCACAATAGTCAGCACATGAAGAAAATAAAAAACCCGCACAAGGCGGGTTTATTTTATTATCAGCGGAGATTAACTGCTCAGGCTATTACCTTCATCGCTATCGTAATAACTACTGATAATTAACGCAGATTACAGGACTGTGACGTTTCCGGCAGCAGGACCTTTCGCGCCATTTTCAATGGTGAAAGAGACTTTCTGGCCTTCTTCCAGCGTTTTGAAGCTGTCGCTCTGGATAGCAGAGAAGTGTACGAAGACATCTTTGCTGCCGTCATCAGGGGTGATAAAGCCGAAACCTTTATCTGCGTTAAACCATTTTACTAAACCAGTCATTTTATTAGACATAGATAATTCCTTAATGATGAGCCACTTAACCGCGGCGATGATGGCCTGTATTGCGAGAGTTACTTACCTGGCACTTAGGAGGAGACTCATGAAGAAGGGTATCTTTGGATAACACTTGAACTGAGGACTGCTTTACTAAAACTGCTTTCGTAAGGTCTGTTTTCCAAACCGATGGCGCTATTAAGACATAGATAAATTAACTGCGCAATGTTTATATTATTTATTTTACCCATGTAAACACCCGGATGGCTGAATGGCTGATGTGTCGCCTGCCCTTTTAATTTTAAGCTTTTCCGATCGAAGGAATATATTCCCAAATAAAGTATGAGCGCAAAAAAAAGCAGCCCCTGAGGGCTGCTGTGTATGATAACGCTCGCCTTTATGCCGGGTGGCGCTGCGCTTACCCTTTTGCCAGTTCCCGCAGGTGCTTTTTCAGCTTGTGATATTCATCAATCACATACTGTTCCGCCCTCTGCTGGTCGGCAATCGGCTCCACACGCACGGCGCAATACTTATACTCCGGCGTTTTGGTAATCGGGCTGAGGTTCTCGGTCACCAGCTCGTTACAGGCACCAATCCACCACTGGTAGGTCATGTACACCGCACCCATGTTCGGGCGATCGCTCACCTGGGCGCGGGTGATGACTTTACCTTTGCGCGACGTGACCCAGACCAGGGCTTCGTCTTCAATACCGAGGCGCTTCGCGTCGGCGGTATTGACCTGCGCATAACCCGGTTCATCCGCCAGCGCGGCCAGCGCCGCACAGTTACCGGTCATCGAGCGGCACGAGTAGTGGCCGACTTCACGCACCGTCGACAGTACCAGCGGGTACTCGTCGGTGAGCTTGTCGATCGGCGCAACCCAGTCGCAGGTATAGAGCTGCCCCAGCCCGTTCGGGGTGGAGAACGCTTTCTCGAACAGGTAATCCGTCCCCTGATCGGCCTCTGACTCGTCCCGGCACGGCCACTGGATATAGCCCAGCTCGCCCATCTTCTCGTAGGTGGCACCGAAGAAATCCGGGCACAGATGACGCAGTTCATCCCAGATCTGCTGGGTGTTGTCATAGTGCATTGGATAGCCCATCCGGGTGGCGATCTCGCTGATGATCTGCCAGTCGGTTTTCAGGTCCCACTTCGGCTCGACCGCTTTGAAGAAGCGCTGGAAACCGCGGTCGGCGGCGGTGTAGACCCCTTCGTGCTCACCCCATGAGGTGGACGGCAGGATCACATCAGCGGCAGCCGCGGTCTTGGTCATAAAGATATCCTGGACAATAACCAGTTCCAGCTCTTCAAAGGCCTTACGCACGGCGGACAGCTCAGCATCCGTCTGGAGCGGATCTTCCCCCATGATGTAGGCAGCACGAACTTCGCCATGCGCAACCCGGTGCGGCAGTTCGCTGATGCGATACCCGGTATGGGCAGGCAGAGCGTCCACGCCCCAGGCTTTGGCGAATTTCGCCCGGTTCTCCGGGTTGTTGATGTACTGATAGCCCGGATAGGTATCCGGCAGCGCACCCATGTCGCACGCGCCCTGAACGTTATTCTGACCGCGCACCGGGTTAACCCCCGCGTACGGCTTGCCGAGATTGCCGGTCAGCAGCGCCAGGCTGGTCAGGGAACGCACGGTTTCCACGCCCTGGTAGAACTGGGTCACGCCCATGCCCCACAGAATGGCGGCGTTTTCCGCTGCGGCATACATCCGTGCCGCCTGACGGATCTCCTGGGCGCTCACCCCGGTGATCGCTTCCACGGACTCCGGCGTATAGCCTTCGACAATTTTGCGATACTCTTCGAAGCCTTCGGTACGGGCCGCCACAAAGGCGCGGTCGTACAGCTGTTCTTCGATAATCACGTGCCCCATCGCATTAAGCAGCGCGATGTTGGAGCCGTTTTTCAAAGCGATATGCATATCGGCAATGCGCGCGGTTTCGATTTTGCGCGGATCGCAGACGATAATCTTCGCCCCTTTGCGTTTGGCTTTGATCACCCGGTTCGCCACGATAGGGTGCGAATCCGCCGGGTTATAGCCGAAAATAAAGACCATATCGGCATTCTCGATGCCAACAATAGAGTTACTCATTGCGCCGTTACCGACCGACTGGTGCAGACCTGCAACCGATGGGCCGTGTCAGACGCGCGCGCAGCAGTCGACGTTATTAGTGCCGACTGCCGCGCGGGCAAATTTTTGCATGATGTAGTTGGTTTCGTTTCCGGTGCCGCGGGATGACCCGGTGGTCATGATCGCATCCGGGCCGTGTGCCGCTTTGATGGCGCTGAGTTTAGTGGCAACGTAATCCAGCGCCTCGTCCCAGGAGACGGCCTCCAGCTTGCCGCCGCGCTCGCGACGGATCATCGGTGATTTCAGGCGCGGGGTCAGGATCTGCGTATCGTTGATAAAATCCCAGCCGTAATAACCTTTCAGGCAGAGATCGCCCTGATTGGTCTTACCCTGTGCCGCTTCAGCCTTGACGACTTTGCCGTTATCGACCACCAGGTTGATTTTGCAACCCGATGCGCAATAGGGGCAAACCGTGACGACTTTCTTCATCGGTAGTTACTCCGTTAGTAATATGTCCTCAGCGGTATGCATGAAGTGTGCCAGCCTGCATTTTGAGGTTAAGTGGCTGAAATACTGGAAAAATGCGGGAGAGGTTTTGCGAAGAGAAAGCCGTTCGTCATAAATGTCATGACGAACGGGCAGCGATGACGTTAGCGGACGACCAGCGCGTCGTAGCCTTTGAAGCGGTAGTTAATCAGCGAGGCGATCCAGCAGAGGATAAACAGCCCGACCACAACAAACCCGGCGTTACCAAGGTTGTCATTCAGCGCGGCCACGCCGTTCCACAGCCCGCCCGTCAGGCCAAACTTATCCGCCAGCAGACCCAGCGCTTCCAGCCCGCCGATAAACAGGGCTACCACCACTGAGGTGCCGGTGATGGTCATGTTGTAGTAGAGCTTGCGCTGCGGCTTGTTGAAGGCCCAGCCGTAAGCACCCACCATAATCAGGTTGTCGAGGGTGTCGATCAGCGCCATGCCGCTGGTAAACAGCAGCGGGAAGACCATGATCGCCCACACCGACATGCCGCTGGAGGCCCCGGCCGCAGAGATCCCCAGCACCCCGATCTCGGTGGCGGTATCAAACCCGAGACCAAACAGAAAGCCCACCAGATACATATGCCAGCTGCGGGTCACCAGGCGGAACGCCGAGCGGAACAGCCAGTTCATCACCCCGCCGCGGGCAAATGACACTTCTTCCGGCACCTTCTCGCCGCGCTTCATTTTGTTAAAGCTGCCCCAGACGTCGCGCAGGATCACCAGATTGACCAGCGCCATCGCCAGCAGGAAAAAGGCCGACACCGCCGTGCCGATCATGCCCCCGGTCTCATGGAACCACTCCATGTTGCGGCTGAAGGCGGTGGCGGTGGCGGCGATGGCGATCGAGGCCAGCACCACGATGGTGGAGTGGCCCAGCGAGAACCAGGCCCCTATCCCGCACGGGCGCTTGCCCTGCTGCATCATCTTGCGGGTGACGTTATCAATGGCGGCAATGTGGTCGGCATCCACCGCGTGACGCAGGCCGTAGCACCAGGCCAGCAGGCTGGCCGCCATCAGCGACGGGGTGGTGTGAAACAGATAAAACGCGGTTCCCCAGGCGACAACATTGGTGACGATCAAGGCCAGCATCAGCGCCATGGCTTTGGGTTGATTATTGAAGTATTTGATAAACATCGTGATATCCCAATTTAAGAAAGAGACGCAGCAGCAATCACTGCCTGTCCAAATGCAATCGCGCCGTCTCCGGCGGGCAAGCGCCCGGGAACCAGCACGGTAAAATCCCTCAGCCAGAACTGCAGGCGTTCCCGCAGGAGCCGGTTATGCATCACCCCACCGCTGCAGACGATGGTGTCGAGGTTACAGCGGCGGGCATGCTCTGCCGCCAGTGTCGCCAGCCCGTTAGCCAGCGCGTCGTGAAATGCCCAGGCGCGTTCCCCGGCAGCGGCCTGCCAGCCCAGCCACTGCTGCCAGAAGGTGGCCATATCCAGCTCGCCGTCGATGATCGGCAGCGTGACCGGGTGGCTGATCGGCCCGCTGCGCTGCGCCAGCGCTTCCAGCCGACAGGCGGCCTCCCCTTCGTAGCTGAGTTGCGCCGGGGCGCAGCCGGTTGCCGCGGCTACCGCGTCAAACAGCCGTCCGGCAGACGAGGCCAGCGGCGAATTGATCCCGCGGGCGATCGCCTGGGCCAGCGGCGACCAGGGTTTATCGGCCAGGTGACTTGCCTCCGGCAAGGTCTGCCACCCGGGGACAAAGGCCTGGAACTGGGCCAGCAGGTTGCGCCACGGCTGACGCGCTGCGAGGTCGCCGCCCGGCAGCGCCACTGCGGGCAGCCCACCGAGCCGGTCGCAGCTGCGGTAGTTGACCCGCAAACACTCCCCGCCCCACAGGGCACCATTTTCCCCCTGGCCCAGCCCGTCAAGCACCAGGGCGATGACATCCCCGCCGTTGCGCGGCCAGCCGTGTTCCGCCAGGCAGGCCGCGGCGTGGGCGTGGTGATGCAGCACCCGATGGTGCGGATACGGCATCTGCTCCCCCAGCCGGGTGGAGCGATAGCCGGGATGGGCGTCGGTCACCACGCCCTCGGGGGTAAACTGCCAGAGATCCTGCAGGGCAGTAAGGGCCTGCTGCCACTGGCCCAGGGCGTCGTCATCGTCCAGATCGCCCAGATGCTGGCTCAGGATCGCCTCCCCGCCGCGCACCAGGCAGAAGGTGTTTTTCAGATCCGCGCCGAGACACAACAGCGACGGCACATTATTAAAGCCGGGCGGCAACGGCAGCGCGTCCGGGACAAAGCCCCGGGAGCGGCGCAGCATGTCGCCGCTGGCACGCAGCACCGAGTCGTCCATGCGCTGAACGATATCGCGGTTGTGCAGCAGCCAGCCGTCGGCGATGCCGTCCAGATCCTGCCTGGCCCGGTCGTTGGTCAGCGCGGGCGGGCAGCCGTTAAGGTTGCCGGAGGTCATCACCAGCGGGCAGTCCAGATCCTGCATCAGCAGGTGCTGGAGCGGATTGGCCGCCAGCATCACCCCCACCTCGTTCAGCCCGGGGGCGATGGCTTCGCAGCAGGCCAGGTTGTGTTTTTCCACCAGCACAATGGGTGCCGCGGTTGAACGCAGCAGGGCCTGAGCTTCTGCCGGAAGCGCAACAGCTAATCGCTGCGGGATCATCACCGCCAGCGGTTTCGCCGGACGCCGCTTGCGCTCGCGCAGCCGGTTCACCGCCTGCTCATTGCGGGCATCGCAGGCCAGATGGAAGCCGCCGAGACCTTTCACCGCCACGATCCCGCCCTGCTTCAGGACGGCCACTGCGGCCTGCAAGGCGCTCTCCTTCTCTTTATGCTCCTCGCCGCACACCCAGCTCAGCTGCGGCCCGCAGTCCGGGCAGGCCACCGGCTGGGCGTGGAAGCGCCGGTCAGCCGGATCGCGATACTCCGCCGCGCAGGCCGGACAGAGCGCAAACTCCGCCATGGTGGTGGCCGGGCGGTCGTAAGGCATCGCCCGGATAATGGTGAAGCGCGGCCCGCAGTGGGTGCAGTTGATAAAGGGATAACGGTAGCGACGCTCGCGCGGATCGTTCATCTCCGCCAGACAGTGCGGGCAGGTGGCGGCATCCGGCACCACCTGGGTGGTCATCTGCCCCTGCCGGCTGGGCAGAATGGTGAAATCCAGCGGGAGCGGCGCCCAGTGCCACGGCTGTTCGCTGATGTCGTCAATTCGCGCCAGCGGCGGGCCTCCGGCGGCCAGCCGGGTGATGAAGTCCTGCGACTCGCCGGTGAGGCGCACCACCACCCCTGCCCCGTCGTTGCAGACGTCGCCCTTCAGCCCCAGCTGTCGGGCCAGTTGCCAGACCCAGGGACGAAACCCCACCCCCTGGACTTTGCCGCGAATGCGCAGCAGCGTGCCGTTTGTACACATGCGTTAACTCTCTACCGCCTCTCGCAGGCGTTGTTTCATCGCGCTGTAGGTGGTCTGGGCGTAATTTTCCGCCCAGTGTTGATCGGCAATAGGGTCGATCTTCACCGCGCAGTATTTGGTTTCCGGGGTTTTCGAGACCGGGTCGAGGTTGTCCTGGGTCAGCTCGTTGCAGGCCCCAATCCACCACTGATAGGTCATGTATACCGCCCCCTGGTTGATGCGTTCGTTGACGTCAGCGCGGCTGATCACCTTCCCGCGACGGGAGCTGACCCACACCAGCTGGCGATCGCGGATCCCGAGCCTCTGCGCATCCTGCGGATGCATCTGCACAAAGCCCGGCTCATCCGCCAGAGTCTGCAATGCGGCACAGTTACCGGTCATCGAACGGCAGGAGTAGTGCCCCACCTCGCGCACGGTGCAGAGCACCAGCGGATAGTCGGCGTCCGGCATCTCCGCCGGTTTGCGCCACGGGGCGGCAAACAGCTGGCCTTTGCCGCTCGGGGTGTCGAAGCGGTTGCCCGCGTAGAGCCACGGCGTGCCCGGATGGTCGAGGGTCGGGCACGGCCACTGGATGTGCCCCATGTCGCCCATTTTGTCGTACGTCACGCCGTAGAACAGCGGGCACAGCTCGCGCATTTCGTCCCAGATCTGCTGGTTATCGCGGTACGCCATCGGGTAGCCCATCGCGGTGGCGATCAGGCTGATGATCTCCCAGTCGCGCTTGACGTTGCCCTTGGGTTCAATGGCTTTTTCAAAGCGCTGGAAGCCGCGGTCGGCGCAGGTAAAGACCCCGCCGTGTTCGCCCCAGGAGGTGGCGGGCAGCAGCACGTCCGCCGCCTCGGCGGTTTTGGTCATAAAGATGTCCTGCACCACCACGAAGTCCAGCGCGTCAAACCCTTTGCGCACCAACCCTAAGTCGGCTTCGGTCTGAAGCGGATCTTCTCCCATGATGTAATAGGCTTTGACCTTGCCCTCCAGCGCGAGATGCGGCACTTCGGTGATCCGCACCCCGACCTGGTCATCCATCAGCGCGGGATCGACGCCCCACGCCCGGGCGAATTTCTCCCGCACCTGCGGGTCGGTGACGTCCTGATAGCCGGGGAACTGGTTGGGTATCACTCCCATGTCGCACGCCCCCTGGACGTTATTCTGCCCGCGCACCGGGCCGACGCCGCAATGTTCGCGCCCGAGGTTGCCGGTGAGCAGCGCCAGGGTGGAGAGGCCTTTCACCACGTCCACCGCCTGCCCGAACTGGGTCACGCCCATCCCCCACATCACGGTGGCAGACGGCGCGGCGGCGTAGATGCGCATCGCCTCGCGGATCTGCCGGGCGCTGACCCCGGTAATGCCTTCGACGTTTTCCGGGGCGTAATTGCTGACCGTTGCACGCAGCGCGTCCAGCCCTTCGGTGTAGCGGGCCACGTAGTCGGCGTTGTAGAGGCTCTCGTCCAGCAGGGTATAAATAAAGGCGTTCACCAGCGCCATGTTGCAGCCGTTGTTGATCTGCAGATGCCGGTCGGCAATGCGCGCGGTTTCAATTTTGCGCGGATCGCAGACGATCACCCGGGCACCGTTCTGTTTGGCTTTGATCACCCGGCGGGCGACGATCGGGTGCGAGTCGGCGCAGTTGTAGCCGAAGATCAGCAGGCATTTTGAGTTTTCGATATCGCTGATGGAGTTGCTCATCGCCCCGTTGCCCAGCGTCTCCTGCAGTCCGGCCACGCTCGGGCCGTGGCAGACCCGGGCGCAGCAGTCGACGTTGTTGGTATTGAGCACCCCGCGGGCAAACTTCTGCATCACGTAGTTGGTTTCATTCCCGGTGCCGCGGGACGATCCGGTGGTCATGATGGCGCGCGGGCCATAGTTAGCCTTGATTTCACTCAGGCGTTGGGCGGTGTAGCGAATGGCCTCGTCCCAGGAGACCGGCACAAACTTGCCGCCTTTCTGGTAGCGGATCATCGGCTGGGTGAGGCGCGGCGTCAGCAGCCGGGTATCGTTGAGAAAATCCCAGCCGTAATAGCCCTTCAGGCACAGCTGATTCTGGTTGGTGACGCCCTGCGCGCCCTCAGCACGAACGATTTTATTGTTATCGACGACGAGTTTTAACTTACAGCCCGCACCACAGTACGGGCAGACGCTGGTGATTTTTTTCATCAGTAACAGACCTGCTAAAAGTGAAAAGTAATGCTGACGCTTACAGCGCCAGCGAAGACATGTTGTCGAGCGCCGCGCGGCGACGTTTTTCCAGACTCAGCTGTTCCAGCTTCTGCCTGTCGATGCAGACAATGGCATTGGTCGGGCAGGCCTGAATGCACGCCGGACCGTCCGGCTGGTGGTAGCAGAGGTCGCACTTGTTGGCCTCGGCCTTCTCCGACATCACGTTCAGCCCGGCACCGATGCTGCGCACAACCGGACGCAGCACCACTTCCATCGCGCCATACGGGCAGGCGACCACGCAGGTTTTGCACCCGATGCAGCGCTCCTGGTGGACGTGAACAAAGTCGTTATCGCGGGTGATCGCCCCGTTCGGGCAGACGCTGGCGCACGGGGCGTCTTCGCACTGGCGGCACATGGTGGCCGTGGAGACGTTGACGCCTTTGATGACGTGAATGCGCGGCAGGAAGTTCTGCGGGGTCAGCGAGGCGCAGTCCTGGGTGTCATGGTGCGACACCACGCAGGCCACTTCACAGGTACGACAGCCGATGCATTTGCTGGCATCGGCAATGATGAAACGGTTCATCCTTAATCTCCGGGAATGATGGTTAGCTTGCCGGAGGTATGCATAAATTGGGCCAGATATTAAGGTATTGAAATTAAAGGGTTTTACTAGGATGTGTGGCTGTCATCGACATAAGTGACGATGACAGGTTTGACATTTTCGATTTGAATGATGAACACGCGTGAGTGGAATTTTTTTGCGAAGCGATAACATCAGCAGAAAGATAGAAACAGATTTTATTACGAGAGAGCACTGGAAACAGGCTGCTGGTGCAGCCTGTTACTCTTCCCTTTATGCACAACACCGATCATTCCATGAGTCACGGTAGATAATATTCCCATCCGTGTATTTCCAGGTGATCGCCTCATAACGTAACTCCAGCGTTTCAAGATGAGTGCTACTTATTCCATTCGGAGCCAGATAGGGTGCAACCGTAGTAAATTTCACATTCTCCAGAATAATATTGAAGTACTCAGCCTCTATACCTGTATCGAGGATCCGGTACATCTTAATGGTGGCTTTCTTCATCGTTCTTCCTTCACATACTGCACGATAAAGAAGAGGCGTGGTCCGGTCGAACTCTTTTACTATAGTGATGGGACGATGGACACGTGTCCCGGTAAGCTTTCCAAGGTTAGGATCCACCGGGATAGTGACACCATGAGAGAATGACTTAAGCTCAATTGAGCCTAACCGTAGCGGCATTATGCAGCCTCCTACAACTGGAGAACCATTTTCATCTTCAAGCCATAAATGTGCGGGTGTAGACATATAACGTCCTTATTATTTCACTAAAAAATCAAAGATTGGGTTACCATTTAATAAAAATCAAAACCACTAAAAAAAACACAGGAATAGGCCATAAAGGACCGTTTGGCAAAAAATGTAATAGCACGAATACGAATAATATTGTTAATATGGACGGACCGTAGTAAGAGAGTAAAGACTTGAATATCCGCCTGAATATCCTGTATATAATATTATTCATGTTATCTAATCATCTTAGTGATGATATCGGCTATAACGCTATCCGATGTTGAATGAGAGAATGCTCCGGCGCGTTCAAATAATGGCTCTACCAGAAAATACATCATTTCAAGCTCCCGTGAGTACAACGCTGCGTAATAGGCTGGATAGACATATTTCAGACGTTGCGCACTGTCAGCCGCTTTCTGAACGATGCCATATATACCCGCAACGGCAACAACCCCTCCGGCCCTATCCCCCACACGAGCCCTCATTTCGAGACGTAAGTTCATTCCAATAGCGACACAGTAAGCGACCCCTAGCGCGAATCCTGCGCTGGTAAGAGCATTTGCGGCAATATGAATGTTAACCGCCATTAACTTACGTTTGATATTCTCCAACTGTTCTGACGTTTTGTACTGAAATATCTGCTCGAAATAAATACGCAGCATTTCATAAGCAATATCATTGTTCTGAAAGACGTGAACAACGCCATTTGCAAAACGAATATCTTCATTCTTTTGGCTTCTACAAACATCCTGATAATCATCAGTAAAACAGGAGGTGTAATAAAGTGCACGTTTAGCACCTGCACCGATAGTTTCAACCTGCCTGGTAACCATTTCTCTAACGCCTGTTAGTGCACGTTCGAGTTTTAACGCGAGAATATTGTTTGCTTGTAAATAGCTAATAACGTCATTGTTATAGTTCATAGCCGCCCCTGGCAATTTAGCTTAAGTTATCCTTGAGAGTATAAGAACTAAAAATTGATGAGTAAATAAGCAAATGACAGTTTGCAAGCAATACGCTTATAAGAGAACCTTTAAACGATCAGCCTAATAGCTATAGCATTTATAGGTGCTGTCATCGACATAAGTAACGATGATAGCTCTGGTATTTTCGCCGTGGGTGCTAAAGGTGCGGGAAACATCATTTACATGAGAAGCAGCAGCGTTAGCATTCCAGGCCCGGCAAGCGAAGCGCCCCCGGCAGGGCCTTTCTGGAAAGCTCCTCGCAAACTTCAAAGTAACCTTATGTAATTCAGGGTTAAGGCTTTTATTCCCGTTATCAGCCTCGTAAAGTGACTGCGTTGCGGCACATCCGCAATCGGGTGTAGGAACCCGTATTCTACAGAGCGATATTTGTATGTCGCGACAGTGCATATCCCGTAAAATCACGGTGGCACTGGCGGAGCAGCCGAAAGGCTGGCCGTTTTCCTCTGTAGGCGGCATTCCTACCTCCGTCAGTGCTGCCTCCTTTGAGCGTAGGAACTCTTAGGATGGTTAAATCAATTAATACAGAGAGGATGTCATGATGACTACTATCCCAACCCTGCCTTACCCGCAATCTGACGAACAGGTTATTCCCGCTTCCCTGACAACGCCGCTTTCTGCTGCTGCGGATCTCTTTGAGGTCGCCGATCGCTGCGCCGCGCTGGTGAGTGTATTGATCGAAACTGACGACAGAGCATCCCGCACTGCGCTCTGCGAAGGTCTGCTGCACGCGCTGCGCCAGCTGCGTGAACGCTGTGATGCCGAACTCCCGCCGCACCTTATCGCCCAGTTGATCCAGGGGGAAACACTCACCTCCTGTATGCCGGACTGCTGGCAGGAGACCGCTCCCCAGGTGGAGTATGCGCTGGCTTTGGTACAGGCAATTTTGGGTGGAACGTTGCCCGCAAGTGTGGAGAAAGAACTGGCGGGGCTGCTGCATGACTTGGTCTGGCTGGTTAATGAGTTTGTGAAGGAGCCGTATATTACGGTGCATTGAGTGCGGCTGGAAATTGGTGAAGATTACTGATTTCAGGTTTGATAAGGGGCTGTGGTGGGCCCCTGAATACGTTTGAGGAGGGGGTTGGTGTTGGGTGTTTCTGGGGTTCGATTATTTCTAAACTGGCAACATCGGTTGTTGCATATGAGAAACGATGAATGACTATTAATAGCGAAAAGCAGACTATAGATTATGGAATGTTGAGCAAGAAGGAATTTTCAGATAAAGTTCAATAACACATAGCCAGTTATATTAAGGTATAGATTATGCTTCGTCTAACTAAAACCCCAGCGATGCTTTTTTCAAAAAAACTAAAAAACATTGCCATTATCCAACTAATTGAAAAAGATCTGGATAAGTTATGCTCAATTGAGGGCGGTGATATTAAGAATAACAACTCTAAAAAAAATTATTTATATCAGTCTTATGTTGTTCACTTGATGGCTGGTTGGCAAGAATTCCATAAAAGCTTGGTAGAATATGCTTTTTCTGCGTTAGAAAAGAAAAATGGTAGCAATACTATGACTGAGATAGCTAGATGGAGAATCAATGATTTGCTAAAAAAATTCAATACTCCAAATACTGAAAACATAAATAATCTTTATAAAAATTCATTTGGAATATTAAACATATCACAGAGTTGGGTTTTTGTAGATTTAAATAATAAAGCGGCCATGCAATTGTTAAATAAAGTATTATTGGCCAGGCATCAAATCGCTCACAAAGGTGTATCCATCGATAAATTAAGTTACAGCCTAAATTTTGAAAACATGGAAATTATTTACAAAATGGCATGTGCGACAGAGAAGCACGTATTTACATCTTTGAATATTGAATAATGATCAAAGAAGCTTTTTTTTGCGGCTACGCCATTTTATGTACATAATGTCCGCTTCTGGCATTCAATGGACAGCTTGACGTGCCACATAGTCTGCTTTGAGCGAGTATAGGAAGTTCACGGTTTATTACTACAAGATATGCTTTGTTAACCTTTTCTTATAATATGATTGACTATTAACAGATCACATCGCACATTTTTTCTGACTGGTCCGGTCGTAAGCAGGAGTAAACACTTTTTCATTTCAGCTTCAAAATATTTTGTGTGATCAATTCGAAAGGTGCAACATCACCAATTGTGTAGTTGAGTTGAAAATACTGTCTCAGCTCAATGCCACCCATAATGCGGGGCGAACCAGACTGATTGGCAGTTCGGTTAATCATTGCAGTGATGGAAGACATGCCATCACGAAGAACAATCTTGATATTTTCACCGTCTTTACCAAAGTTTTGAGAACTTGCTACCGGCACATTGAAGAACCCTCTATGCCAGTACGTATCTGTCATATTGAAAGTGAATAGTTTAATACTGCTATGAGTAATGATTTCAGCCTCAGTCGATACCACTTCCTTACTCTCCAGTACTGCTCTCTGAATTCCATTCCATTGAGGACTAATGACACTTATGATTGAATCCTCAAGACCAGCAGCAAGATTCAAGTGGAATTGTCCGTAGTGCATCAGTCCTGAATCTGGAAGTACTAAGATATCAACAGCAACATTGCCAGATAGCATCTCAATAATATTAGCATTATTTTTTATATTCGTAGATTGGGAAGGGCCAGGACGTGAATAATGGTACATCCTGTTACGTAATAGACGAGTGGTTTTACCTATATACTTTACTTCACCATCACAAACAAACGCATATAGGTTGTTCCTTACATCTGTGAATCTGTCATCGAGATGATACTTCAGACTGCCGTCTATAAGTTGCCAGAATCCTACCTTGATAAAGCCAATCTCAGTCAAACGATTCATGTTAGGATTCCATTTGGGAAGAGTAAAAGCATTATACATTGCGAACTCCTCACCGTAATTTAAATAAGTTTGATGTCAGTAACGAACTCATCTGGCACAAAGCGCCCCCAAGTCATTAGCATCTACCCCCGCATATCAAACCCAACCTTTTGAAAATCCCGATACACCTCCGGATTCCTAAACGCCGGAAACTTCGCTTTTTGAGCCGCCAACTTCACCGCCTCACAATACGCTTTGTTGCCCTTGCTGGTTGATATCTTCAACGCCCTACCATCCCGCGCAAATTCCATATGCAGCCTGCATTTTTTGCCCTTCCAGCGTTGTGGCTCAGCAATTTTATCCTCTATCGCCGCCCTAATCCCCCGCGCCTGAGCCCCCCATTCATCCTGATCGTCCCAGCGGCCAGAACTGCAACTCCCTATTGCTGAGGTTTTATGGCATCCCGAAGGCTGTAACGGCGCACAACTCACCGCCACGCTGACCACAACGGCAAGCATAAACATCTTCCCTACTCTTTCATGCGATCTCACGCCTTAAACTCCTGTGCTCATATACCCGTTAAAATTACTTTCGGTTTATCACTTCACGAAAATTAGAACTAATAAAAAACACAGGTATAGGTCCGGTACAACGTAAGCCGCCACCGGGCAATTCCAGAGAGGTACACGCAATCAGCAACCTGGTTCAAACATTGTGCTCGCTTCTGCCGGGCGGCGGCTGACGCCTTGCACGGCCTACAAAACCCAGGATATCAACAGATGACGCATTTTTCGTAGGCCCGGTAAGGCGCTAGCCGCCACCGGGTATTTCCAGAGAGTTACCTTCGTGATTACGCGCTACAACTCCCCAAACTCCAGCACCCCATCCCGGTCTACCAAACTTTCATAAACCCTCTCAACGGCAGCTTTAATCGCCTCCGTCATCGGATAATAAAACCCCACAATATCCGGCTGCACCCCAAGGAAAATCACCTCCCCCACATCCCCCCGCAGCTGATCCACAAGATAATTAAGAGGCATATTGTGCGTCGTCATCATAAACATCTCGGCGATGTCGTCCGGGTCGATGCGGCGGATCTCGCCGGGGTTGAGCCCCATATCCGTCGCATCGACAATCAGCAGGCGAGCCGGGCGCAGCTCGCGGATCGCGACCACGTCGTTTTCTGGGGCGCTGCCGCCGTCGAACACCATCCAGTCGCCGCGCGGTGTCTCGCGGCACATCTCGGCCAGCAGCGGACCGGCACCGTCGTCGCCCATCATGCTGTTGCCGACGCAGAGTAAAACATCAGTCACGTTGCCTCCGAACCATCAGATAGATGGCGTTTTCCTGGTGAATGGCGTGGAGCATGCCGAGCATCGCCCGGCTCCACGTCTGCTGCTGCGCCGTCTGCCGCGCCATCGCGGCGTCAAAGGCGCTGGCCAGCATCACAATATGATTCGCGTCGATCACAATCTCCCCGTAGCGCGGCACGCCCTCCATTTTGCGCCGCGCCTCGCTCCCCGTTTCCAGGGTGGCGATCCACGCCAGGTACTCCTCCCACGGACAGGTCAGCGCCGCCTCCAGGCAGTCGATGACTCCCAGATGGTGGCCGATGGCCAGCCCGTAGTAGATCACCTGCTGGGCGTCGTCGGGGGTGTTGTCATTTTCATCAATGAACTTGCGGCTGAGCTGGCTGAAGACCACGGTTTCGCTCATCAGATACGCTCCTGCCCGACCACCTGGATGAGGTTGCCAACGATCTCGTTCAGACGCGGATCGTTCTCCCGGGCCAGCCAGTCCGCCACGCTTTTATCCCCTTCCAGCAGATGGTGCATAAAGTCGTCGGCGATCTGGCGACCGTAGCGGTAGCCCGCCAGGCGGCGCGCGGCGCGGTCGATACGTACCCGCAGGGGCTGAACCATCTCCGGATGCAGCAGTTCCGCGGGCTGGTTGTCCAGCGCCCCCGGCTCGCGGGCGTGGATCTTCTGCTCCAGCAGCCCCAGCGCCATGGCAAAGCCGTACAGGGTGGCAGCAGGCGACGGCGGGCAGCCGGGGATGTAGACATCCACCGGGACGATTTTATCGGTGCCGCCCCAGACGCAGTACAGGTCGTGGAAGATGCCGCCGGAGTTGCCGCAGGCCCCGTAGGAGATACAGATTTTTGGATCCGGAGCCGATTCCCACGCGCGTAGCGCCGGGGAGCGCATCGCGCGGGTCACTGCCCCGGTAAACAGCAGAATGTCGGCGTGGCGTGGGGATGGCACCACCTTGATGCCGAAGCGCTCGGTGTCGAAGATCGGCGACAGGGTGGCGAAGATCTCAATCTCGCAGCCGTTGCAGCCGCCGCAGTCCACGCGGTAGACGTAGGCAGAGCGCTTAATTTTTTTCAGCAGCGAGGCCTTCATGCTGGCGATGGACTCATCCACCGTCACCGGCACCGGGATCCCCTGTTCGTTACGTGGCCCTAACAGTTCGCTCATTGTGTCGCGTCCTTCATCTCGCGGGTCAGATGGATTTTGTCCGAAGGGGTCAGCCCCTGCAGGCGCTTACAGTCCGGGCAGGTCTCAAAACTCTCCCGGTGACGTTCCGCGCGTTTGTCGCCGTTGTGGCGCAGCAGGTCGATGACGTAGTCGATCTCTTTCTGCACCGCGTACGGCCGCTCGCACACCCGGCAGTGGCAGATGTCGAAGCGCGACTGCTGGAGGAAATCGGCCTTGCTCCACACCGCCAGCTCATACTCCTGGGAGAGTTTGATGGCGGTGGTCGGGCAGACCTCTTCGCAGCGTCCGCAGAAGATGCAGCGCCCCAGATTGAACTGCCAGAACAGCTCCCCGTTCTTTAAATCGGTCTCCACCGTCAGGGCATTCGACGGGCAGGCGTTCACGCACGCCGCGCAGCCGATACACTGCTTAGGGTCGTGCTCCGGCTTGCCGCGCATATTTTTGTCGACCGCAATCGGTTCGAGCGGATAGGACGCCGTCACCGTGCCGGTTTTGATGACTTTTTTGATAAAGGTAAACATGGGTGCTCCGGGTTATTTCAGCGGCGAGTTCTTGCGTTCAATGCTGTAGCGTTCCAGCTCTTTGTACGGCACCACCTTGCTTTTCTTCTTACGCACATCCACCACCGTCATGCGGTCGGTGCAGGAGTAGCAAGGGTCGAGGCTGCCGATAATCAGCGGCGCGTCGGAGACGGTGTTCCCGCGCAACATGTAGCGCAGCGTCGGCCAGTTGGCGTAGGTGGCCGCACGGCAGCGCCAGCGCCATAACTTCTGGTTGTCGCCGGTCATGCTCCAGTGGATATCATCCCCGCGCGGTGCTTCGCTGAAGCCCAGCGCAAAGCGGTTCGGGATGTAGGTAAAGCCTTCCACCATCAGCTCGCCGCCCGGCAGGTTGTCGAGGCCGTAGTCGATCATGTTCAGGGCGGTGTAGACCTCGTTGATGCGCACTTTCAGGCGGGAAATCACGTCGCAGCCCTGCTCGGTGTGGACTTCCATCGGCAGCAGGCCGTAGCCGACAAACGGGTGATCGGCGCGGGTGTCGCGGGCGTGGCCGCTGGCGCGAACCATCGGGCCGACGTTGCTGAAATCGCGGGCGATCTGCGGGTCGAGGCGGCCCACGCCGACGGTGCGCTGGTCGATGTTCGGCGTGCTCAGGAGGATATCCACCAGGTCCTGCACCTCGCGGCGCATCTGCTGGGCCAGCAGGCGGGTGGCGATCATGTCCTCTTTCAGCAGATCGCGACGGATGCCGCCGATCAGGTTCAGACCGTAGGTTTTACGCGCCCCGGTGAGGATCTCCGCCATTTTCATGGAGGTCTCACGCACGCGGAAGAACTGCATAAAACCGGAGTCAAAGCCGACAAAGTGGCAGGCCAGGCCGAGGTTCAGCAGGTGCGAGTGCAGGCGTTCCACCTCCAGCAGGATGGCGCGGATCATCTGGGCGCGTTCCGGGACCACGATCCCCATCGCGTTCTCCACCGAGGTGGTGTAGGCCGTGCTGTGGGCAAAGCCGCAGATGCCGCAGACGCGATCCGACAGGAAGGTCACTTCGTTGTAGCCCATGCGGGTTTCGGCCAGCTTCTCCATCCCGCGATGGACGTAGAACAGGCGGTAGTCGGCGTCGATGATGTTCTCGCCGTCGACGAACAGGCGGAAGTGGCCCGGCTCATCGGAGGTGACGTGCAGGGGGCCAATCGGCACCACGTTGTTTTTCTTGTCGCCGAGTTCGTTGATGAACGCGTAGGTCTCTTTGTCGGTGGTCGGGGCCGGGCGCTGACGATAATCCATGCTGTCTTTACGCAGCGGATAGAGTTCGTCCGGCCAGTCATCCGGCAGCACCAGACGACGCTCGTCCGGCAGGCCAACCGGCACCAGGCCATACATGTCGCGCACTTCGCGCTCGCCCCACACCGCCGCGGGCACGCGCGGGGTGACGGACGGGAACTCCGGCTTGTCGGCGTCCACTTCCACGCGCACGGTGAGCCAGCAGCGGGTGCCCTGCTCCATCGACAGCACGTAGTAGACGGCGTAGCTGCCGCAGAGCTGGCGTTCATCGTTGCCAAAGAGCACCGACAGCCAGCCGCCCTGTTTGTAGTACAGGAACTCGACCACTTCCGGCAGGTAGTTAATTTTCACCGTCACGGTGATTTGATCTTTGGTCTGCCAGGCTTCATCCAGCACCACGCCCGGGAAGGCCTGGTGCAGTGCGGCGAGATAGTGTTGACCAACTTTTTCTTCAGACATGGTTATTCTCTACAGTCACGCCGCCAGCAAGGAGACGAAAGCTAAAAATGCCAGACCGAAACCGGTCCAGGTAATCCGTGAGGTGGCGTTAAAGCGCAGACGCGCCATGCTGTTCTCAAATAGGGCGATGACCAGCACGCCCACCACCAGCTTGACCACCGCAATGACCAGCGCCAGCAGCAGACCGCCTGCGGAGAACTGCGTCATCTGTCCCCAGGGGATAAACACCCCGACGAACATCTGCAGCACCACCAGCTGTTTCAGGCTGATACCCCACTTGAGGAGCGCAAAGCCCGCGCCGCTGTATTCCGACAGCGGGCCTTCCTGCAGCTCCTGCTCGGCTTCGGCGAGGTCAAACGGCAGCTTGCCCATCTCAATAAAGGTGGCGAAGGCGCAGGCGCACAGGGCAAGTACCAGCGTCACGGAGTGCGCCACCGGCCAGTGGTAGATCGTCGCGGTGACGGCGCTGATGTGGGTGGTGCCCGCTACCTGCGCGGCAACCCACAGACCGAGCAGCAGGATCGGCTCCACCAGCACGCCGAGCATCGCTTCACGACTCGCGCCAATCCCGGTGAACGGGCTGCCGGTATCAAGCCCGGCAATGGCGAAGAAGAAGCGGGCGATGGCGAAGAGGTAGATCAGGGTGATCAGATCCCCCAGCGCAGGCATCGGTGAAGCGATAGTGATCACCGGCAGCGCGGTGGCAATGGCAAACATCACCGCCACCATCACAAAGGGCATCAGACGGAAGACCCAGCCGGATGCCGCCGGGGCCACGCTCTGGCGACCCAGGAGTTTGATCAGATCCCGGTACTCCTGGAAGATATCCGGCCCGCGACGGGTGTGCAGACGGGCACGCGCCACACGGGTAATGCCCGCCAGCAGCGGCGCAGCGGCAAACAGCACCAGCGCCTGAATCAGTGCGAAGATGAGGGTCATGCTCAGGCTCCTCGGGAGATAACGACAACCACCAGCACCGCCAGCTCAATCAGGGCGATACGGTGGAACAACACGGCGGTGCAGTCGCGCTGCCAGCCGGGGATCAGGCGCACCGGGTTAAGCCATTTGCGCAGCTTCAGCACCGGGGCAAAGGACTCTTTTACCGGCATCGCAAAGCCGTGGGCGGTGATGACCATTGCGGCCTCGTGATCGTAGCCGCAGACCCAGGCGAAGCCGCGGGAGCGGTTCGGCAGGCGGTCGCCCTTGAACAGCACCAGCAGGATGAACGGCAGCAGCAGACCGGCAAGCAGCAGCAGGGTCATCATCGGTTGCGAGACGGTGGATATCTCCCCGCCGCTGACCGGGAACAGACCGCTGATAATCGGCAGGAACCAGGGCGCAGCCACGCCACCCGCCACGCAGCACAGCGCCGCCAGCGCGGTGCTGAAGGTCATCAGCCACGGCGCGCAGCAGGCGTTTTCCGCCTCTTCGGTGCGCGGTGCGCCGAGGAAGGTGACGCCATAAACTTTCGCCATACACATCACCGCCAGCGCGCCAGTGATCGCCAGGCCGGTCGCCAGCAGCGGCCCCAGCAGGCGGGCAACAAAGGCGTCGTGGGTGCCGAGATTAAAGAAGGACTGATAGATCACCCACTCGCCGGCAAAGCCGTTCAGTGGTGGCAGGGCCGCCATCGCCATCAACCCCACCAGCATCGCCAGCGAGATCAGCGGCATTTTTTTGCCGATGCCGCCGAGCTTCTCGATGTCGCGATGGCCGGTGCGATACCACACCGCGCCCGCGCCGAGGAACAGCGTGGTTTTAAACAGGCCGTGGCTGATCAGGTGGTAGAGCCCGCCAGTAAAGCCGAGCGCAATCAGCAGATTGCTGTGCAGCGCAATACCAGTGACGCCCGCCCCGAGGCCGAGCAGAATAATGCCGATGTTTTCCAGAGTGTGGTACGCCAGCAGGCGCTGAATGTTGTGCTCCATCAGGGCGTACAGCCCGCCGATAAAGGCGGTGAGCATCCCCATCACCAGCAGCAGTACCCCGAGCCACAGCGGCGGTAACGCCCCACTCAGGGCCACGGTGAGCATGCCGTAGAGACCGACCTTCATCACCACCGTGGAGAACAGCGCGGCAGCGGGCGCGCTGGCATTGGCATGGGCCTGCGGTGCCCAGCCGTGCAGCGGGATCACCCCGGCCAGCAGGCCAAAGCCCGCCAGCCCCGGTAGCCAGATGCTGGCCCCCGGTGCCTGGGCGGTAGCCAGGGCACTCATCGCCCCGAAGTTCAGGGTGCCGTAGTAGCTCCACGCCTGCCAGCAGGCGATGGCCAGCAGGAGGGTCCCCAGACGCCCCAGCACAAACCACAGCTTGCCGGACTGGACGCAGCCGGTGAGAAACGCGGCGCAAAGGGCCATCACTTCGGCCATCACCACCAGCCAGCCGAGGTTATCGACCATGATGGCGGCCACGGCGGCGGCCATCAGCAGGTTGGTCAGCAGGCCGTTGGCTTTCGCCTGCGGGTGGCGCTGCCAGGCAATGGTATACAGGCTGATCAGGCACATCGGCAGGCCGATAGCGATCAGCCAAATCGCCCGGATGCCGGACATCTGCATGCCGAGGTGCAGCCAGGTCAGCTCTGCGTGCTGAGGTTGCGAAGAGAGCAACGCGATCGCCCCTGCCCCCACCGCCATGGCGCTGGCAATCGCCCCGCCGATCCCGGCGATGGCGCCGCTGACTGATCGGTTAGCGCAAAAAATGAGGGCCAGCACCGCGCTGATGACATACCACGCTAGCGCCTGGTTAATTAACGATAAGGCGTTCATCAAAGCTCTCCTTGTTGCGACTGGAACAGCGACAGATCGCCCAGATCCGTATGCAGGGTGAGTTCGCGTTTGCGTTTGCTGGCGAGCGCAATGTCCTGGTTATCAATCAGACGCAGGGATTTGGTCGGACAGGTACGCACGCACGCCGGACCGTCCGGGTCGAAGTAGCAGAGGTCGCACTTCACGGCGATGGCGCGCACGCCGGGCACCCAGTCGAGGAACGGGCTGACGCGGGCGGGTGCCGGGGGGGCCATCGGTGCCTTGCTGGTATTACAGTTGGCAGGAATGGCCCGCGGGCGGCTGCCGGCAAACTCAACGGCGCCAAACGGGCAGGCAATACCGCACAGCTTGCAGCTGACGCACAGGCTTTCATTGAGCTGGATAGCGCCGTCGATGCGGGTGATGGCATTGACCGGGCACACCTGGGCGCAGGGGGCATCTTCGCAGTGATGGCACAGCTGCGGCGCAGAGTCGGTGTTGTTGCGCATCACTTTCAGTCGCGGCTGGCTTTGCAGGCCATGCTGGCGATGGTTTTCTGAGCAGGCCGCTTCGCAGGTGTGGCACCCGATACACAGCGTGGGATCAGCAATTACAAAACGATTCACCTGGAGTCCTCTGGTGATAGTCATTTTTGACGAAAAATGGCGGAAGTGTCATTTTCGACACCTGCCGACATCGAATTCAGACCGCAGCGTGGTGCTGCGCGAGTGTCGCCAGGGTCAGCGATTCGCCGCGTTCGGTGGCTTCATACAGCGCGGTATACACGCCGTTGATTTTGTCGAGGAAATGGTTGAACACCGCCTCGCGCTGGTCGATGTGAATAGTGCCGTCCAGCATCCCGTCATCGCTCAGTCGGGCACGACCAATCAGCACGCTCTGCTGGTCGTCCCGCGCTTCGATGGTGTAATTGAAGATATGCCCGTTGAACGCCTGCTCAGGCGTCACGCGGATCAGGAAGTGGTCAAACAGCCAGAAACCCAGCCCATTGTCGTTATTGCAACCCACGCTCAGGTGCAGACTGGCTCTGGAGAGGGTAATGGCCTGAACCAGTGAATTGCCGTAGTGATTCCAGTGGGCGCGGAGAACGCGCTGGTGCCCGGCAATAAAATTGGCTTTTTCGCTCAATTCGGAAAGTGTCATGGTGAAGTACCTGATGCGTCATATGTAAAGAGTTCGCTTCACTAAGCACGATTCATGCCATTTTTTAACTAACTGAATTTAATGATAAATATTTTTTAAAGCCCGCCCGATCACAAAAAATGACATGTCATTTCGTCATCTTTGTCAGGGCTCACGCTTTCCCGCCTTTCTCCTTTCTAAAAGCTGGCATCAATATTGCTTAACCCCCACGACTTCAACGGGAATAGCACAATGCACGAAATCACCCTCTGCCAGCAGGCGCTGGAATTGATCGAACAACAGGCCCATCAGCACCACGCGAAGCGGGTGACGGATGTCTGGCTGCGCGTCGGCGCCTTTTCCTGCGTCGAAAGCAGCGCGCTGGAATTTTGCTTTGAGCTGGTGTGCCGCGGCACCCTGGCCGAAGGCTGCGGGCTGCATCTCGAAGAGCAGCAGGCGGAATGCTGGTGTCAGGACTGTCAGGCTTATGTCCAGCTGCTTACCCATCGCGTACGACGCTGCCCCGACTGTGGCGGCGCGAGTCTGAATATCGTCGCCGACGACGGACTGCATATCACGCGTCTGGAAATTGAACAGGAGTAAATCATGTGTACCACCTGCGGTTGCGCCCAAGGCAACCTCTATATAGAAGGTGATGAGCGGAATGCCCATTCCGCTTTTCGCAGCGCCCCCTTCTCTCCGGCACCACGCCAGGCATTTAACGTCACGCGGATTGACGGCGGGGAGTTTGCCCCTTCAGAACACCAGCCGGGCCAGCTTGATTACGGCCAGGGCGCCGCAGGCACTCACGCGCCGGGCCTGAGCCAGCGCAAGATGGTTGAGATTGAGATCGACGTGCTGAGCAAAAATAATCAGCTCGCTAAGCTGAACCGCCAGCGGTTCCGCGCCCGGCAGCAGCTGGCGCTGAACCTGGTCTCCAGCCCCGGCTCCGGTAAAACCACCCTGCTCACCGAGACCTTAAAGCGCTTACAGCAGCGCGTGCCCTGCGCGGTGATCGAAGGCGATCAGCAGACCGTAAATGACGCCGAGCGGATCCGCGCTACCGGCACCCCGGCGATCCAGGTCAATACCGGCAAAGGCTGCCACCTCGACGCCCAGATGATTCACGACGCCATGCAGCGCCTGCCGCTGGATGAGGGCGGGATCATGTTTATCGAAAACGTCGGCAACCTGGTCTGCCCGGCGAGCTTCGATCTCGGGGAGCGTCACAAGGTGGCAGTGCTCTCCGTCACCGAGGGCGAGGACAAGCCGCTGAAGTACCCGCACATGTTCGCCGCGGCCTCCATCATGCTGCTCAATAAGGTCGATCTGCTGCCGTACCTGAATTTTGACGTGGAGAAATGCCTCGCCGCTGCCCGGGAAGTGAATCCGGATATTGCGATCCTGCTGGTTTCTGCCACGCGCGGGGACGGAATGGACGCCTGGCTTGACTGGCTGGAGGCGCAGCGATGTGCATAGGCGTTCCCGGAAAAATCAGCGCCATCGTGGAGGGTATGCAGGCCAAAGTTGAGGTCTGCGGCGTGCTGCGCGATGTGGATCTGACCCTGGTGGGTGCTCACGACGAAAACGGCACCAGCCGTCTCGGCCAGTGGGTGTTGGTCCACGTCGGCTTCGCCATGAGCGTGATTAATGAAGAGGAGGCGCTGGATACCCTCGCCGCCCTGCAGAATATGTTCGACGTCGAGCCGGACGTCGGCCCGCTGCTGTTTGGCGAGGAGTCCCGCTGATGCGCTTTGTTGATGAATACCGCGACCCGCAGAAGGTGATGCGCCTGATTGAGACGCTGAAAACCCGCGCCGAAGCCCTGCCTTATACCCCCCAGCGTCCGCTGCGGATTATGGAGGTGTGCGGCGGACATACCCACGCCATCTTTAAGTTCGGGCTCGATCAGCTCCTGCCGGAGAATATTGAGTTTATCCACGGCCCCGGCTGCCCGGTATGCGTCCTGCCGATGGGGCGGATCGACACCTGCATTGAGATCGCCAGCCACCCGGAGGTGATCTTCTGCACCTTCGGCGACGCGATGCGGGTCCCGGGTAAAAACAGCTCCCTGCTGGATGCCCGGATGCGCGGCGCGGACGTGCGGATTATCTACTCCCCCGCCGACGCCCTGAAGCTGGCCCAGCAGAACCCGGACCGCAAAGTGGTCTTCTTCGGCCTGGGGTTTGAAACCACCATGCCCGCCACCGCCCTGACCCTGCGTCAGGCGAAGGCCGCTAAGGTGGAGAACTTCTTCTTTTTCTGTCAGCACATCACCCTGATCCCGGTGCTGAAAAGCCTGCTGGAACAGCCGGAGAACGGCATCGACGCTTTTCTGGCCCCGGGGCACGTCAGCATGGTGATTGGCACCCACGCCTACGATTTCATCGCCGCTGAACATCAGCGCCCGCTGGCGGTGGCCGGTTTTGAACCGGTGGATCTGCTGCAGGGCGTATTGATGCTGGTGGAGCAGAAAATCGCTGGCGTCAGCCAGGTCGAAAATCAGTATCGCCGCATCGTGCCGGAAGCGGGTAATACCGTGGCGCAGGCCGCGATTGCCGAGGTGTTTGGCATTGAAGGCGACAGCGAATGGCGCGGGCTGGGGGTGATCGAACACTCTGGCGTACATCTCACCGAAGCGTATCGCCAGTTTGACGCCGAGCGCCACTTCAGCACCCGGGCGCAAGACATCTGCGACGATCCTGAGGCACGCTGCGGGGCTGTCCTGACCGGGCGCTGCAAACCGGCCCAGTGCCCGCTGTTTGGTAACAAGTGCACGCCGCAAAGCGCCTTTGGCGCGCTGATGGTGTCATCGGAAGGGGCGTGTAGCGCCTGGTATCAGTACCGTTCTCAGGAGTGTGAAAGTTGAAACAGATAACCCTCGCCCACGGGAGCGGCGGCCAGGCCATGCAGCAGCTGATCGGAGAGCTTTTTATGCGCGCCTTCGCCAACCCATTGCTGAACGAGCAGGAAGACCAGGCCCGTATTCCCCTGCATGAGCTTACCGCTCAGGGCGACAGGCTGGCCTTTTCCACCGACAGCTACGTGATTGACCCGCTGTTCTTCCCTGGGGGCGATATCGGCAAGCTGGCGATCTGCGGCACCGCCAACGACGTGGCGGTCAGCGGGGCGATCCCACGCTGGCTCTCCTGCGGCTTTATCCTTGAGGAGGGGCTGGAGATGGCGACGCTGGAACGCATCGTCACCAGCATGGCCACCGCCGCCTCTGAAGCAGGCATCACCATTGTGACCGGCGATACCAAAGTTGTCCCGCGCGGCGCGGCGGATAAGGTGTTTATTAACACCGCCGGTATCGGTTCGATTCCCGTGGGCGTAAACTGGGGCATGCGCCAGATTGCGGTCGGCGATGTGCTGCTGGTCAGCGGTACGCTGGGCGATCACGGTGCGACCATCCTGAATCTGCGTGAAGGTTTAGGCCTGGACGGCGATCTGCAAAGCGACTGCGCCGTTCTGACGCCGCTGATTCAGGCGCTGCGGGCGGAGCCGGGCATCAAAGCCCTGCGCGACGCTACCCGCGGCGGCGTGAATGCTGTCGCCCATGAGTTTGCCGCCAGCAGCGGCTGTGGGATCGAATTACAGGAGAACGCCCTGCCGGTGAAGCCCGCCGTGCGCGGCGCGTGCGAACTGCTGGGCCTGGATCCGCTCAACTTCGCCAACGAAGGCAAGCTGGTGATTGCGGTCGGACGCCATGAAGCGGAGCGCGTGCTAGGCTTATTACGCCAGCATCCTCTGGGCCAGGACGCGGCCATCATCGGCGAGGTGGTGGAACGCACAGGTGTCCGGCTCACCGGACTGTACGGCGTGAAGCGAACCCTGAACTTACCGCATGCCGAACCGCTACCGCGTATTTGCTGACCCCGGCAGCACCTATTAGCTTCTCATTTTCTGGATATAACGCATGTCGTATACACCCACGAACGATCCCGTCGATCAAGGATTATTCGATATTACCCGTACCCTGCTGCAACAGCCCGATCTCTGCGCCCTGGCGCGGTCGTTGACCTGGCATGCCCGGCAGATGAACCTGGCCGATCGCGCCCATATTCTGCTCTGGCAGTCAGAGCAGCGTCGCGTCTGTCTGTACGGTACTGACGAGCAGGATCGGGATATCCGCTATGAAGATGAGCCGCTGCTGGCGAACGGACCTTTCCGCCGCATGCTGTCGCGCCCGGACGTATTGCACTGTCAGGCGGACATCTTTAAAGAGACCTGGCCAGCGCTGGCCGGGCTGGATCTTTATGCCCCTTTTGCCCACTACTGCCTGACCCCGCTGGCGGCCGACGGACGGATCTTCGGCGGCTGCGAGTTTCTGCGCGACGACGATCTGCCCTGGTGCGACAGCGATCTCTCCCGGCTGCAAACCCTGACCCAGGCAGCTGGTCTGGCGGTCGAGCAGATCCTCGCCCGGCAGAATAACAGCGACAGCTACGATGTGCTGTGCCGGGAACGTAACGACTTTCGCCTGCTGGTCGCCATCACCAACGCGGTGCTGTCGAAACTCGACCTTGATGAGCTGGTGACGGAGGTCTCCCGGGAGATCCAGCGCAACTTCGGCATTGATTCCATCAGCATGGTGTTGCGCAGCGAGCGCAAGGGCAAGCTCCTCGTCTACTCCACCCATTACCTGGATAAAAACGCCCCGCTGTACGATCAGAGCGAGGTGGACGAGAAAGGCACGCTGTCCGAAAAAGTGATGCGTAACAAAAAGATGCTGATGCTTAACCTGCACAGTCGTGACCAGCACGCCCCTTACGAACGGATGCTGTTTGATATGTGGGGCGAACAGGATCAGACCCTGTGCCTGTTCCCGTTGATTTTCCGCGAGCGGATCCTCGGCACCCTGAAGCTGGCCCAGTGTAAAGCCCAGGTGTTTACCGCCTCGAATCTGGAGCTGCTGAACCAGATTGCCGAACGTATTGCCATTGCGGTGGATAACGCCCTCTCCTACCGCGAAATCAGCCATCTCAAGGAGCGGCTGATCGACGAGAACCTCGCTCTGACCGAGCAGATCAACAACGTCGCCACCGACTTTGGCGAAATCATTGGCCGCAGCTCGCCGATGATGACGGTGATGAAGCAGGTGGAGATGGTGGCCCACAGCAACAGTACGGTGCTGATCCTGGGGGAGACCGGGACCGGTAAGGAGCTGATTGCCCGCGCCATTCATAATCTCAGCGGACGCAGCGAGCGGCGGATGGTGAAGATGAACTGCGCGGCGATGCCTGCCGGGCTGCTGGAGAGCGACCTGTTCGGCCACGAGCGCGGGGCGTTTACCGGCGCCAGCGCCCAGCATATTGGCCGCTTTGAGCTGGCGGACAAGAGCACGCTGTTCCTCGATGAAGTGGGCGATATGCCCATTGAGCTGCAGCCCAAGCTGCTGCGCGTGCTCCAGGAGCAGGAGTTTGAGCGGCTCGGCAGCAATCGCACTATCCACACCGACGTGCGCCTGATTGCCGCAACTAACCGCGACTTAACGCAAATGGTCGCCGATCGTGAGTTCCGCAGCGACCTTTACTACCGGCTCAACGTGTTCCCGATCTTCCTCCCGCCGCTGCGGGAACGCCCGGAAGATATCCCCCTGCTGGTGAAGTCGTTCACCTTCAAGATCGCCCACCGGCTGGGACGCAATATCGACAGCATCCCGGCGGATACCCTGCGTCAGCTCAGCAAAATGGAGTGGCCGGGCAACGTGCGCGAGCTGGAAAACGTCATCGAGCGGGCGGTGCTCCTGACCCGTGGCAATGTCCTGCAACTGTCGCTCCCGGATATCGATTATCCTCGCTTCGCCAGTACCGCGACGCCGGAGGCGCCTGTCAGTCCGATCCGCGAAGGCGAGGAGGAATATCAACACATTATGCGGGTGCTGAAAGAGACCAACGGTGTGATCGCCGGACCCAAAGGGGCGGCAAAACGGCTGGGACTGAAGCGCACCACGCTCCTGTCGCGCATGAAGCGGCTGGGGATCGATAAGAACGCTATTTTGTAAGGCCCTGCAGGGAAATATCACCCGCATGAGTGGAATATAATTTCCATGATTTCGTGTTGCTATTTCCCTGTCATATTCGCCCGCATTTTTGTTTTCCCTCCGCGAATTTCACCACAATAAGACATTTCTCAAGAAAAATTCATACCGCGTTCAGCCCTTATCTCATGGGAAATTGCGCCGGTTCGCGCGCGGCAAAAATCATGCCACAAGCCGATCCAGGGTTGTCTCAGATTCTGAGTATGTTAGGGTATGGCCGGTTAATTATATTCACTGGTAATGATATCGACATAAATAAATAACGGGACATTCTTTATTGCATGGCAATTAAATTAGAAGTTAAGAATCTTTATAAAGTATTTGGCGAGCACCCGCAGCGCGCATTCAAATATATTGAAAAAGGCCTTTCAAAAGAAGTAATTCTGGAAAAAACCGGGCTGTCGCTTGGCGTTAAAGACGCCAGTCTGGCCATTGAAGAAGGCGAGATTTTTGTCATCATGGGGTTATCCGGTTCGGGTAAATCCACTATGGTTCGCCTTCTCAATCGCCTGATTGAACCCACCCGCGGACAGGTGCTGATTGATGGCGTTGATATTGCCAAAATATCGGACGCCGAGCTCCGCGAGGTGCGCAGAAAAAAGATTGCGATGGTGTTTCAGTCGTTCGCCCTGATGCCGCATATGACGGTATTAGACAACACCGCCTTTGGTATGGAATTAGCCGGCGTACCGGCCAATGAGCGCCAGGAAAAAGCGCTGGATGCGCTGCGTCAGGTAGGGCTGGAAAATTACGCCCACGCGTACCCGGATGAACTTTCCGGCGGGATGCGTCAGCGCGTCGGATTAGCCCGCGCATTAGCGATCAATCCCGATATATTATTAATGGATGAGGCCTTCTCGGCACTCGATCCCTTAATTCGTACCGAGATGCAGGATGAGCTGGTAAAACTGCAGTCGCGTCATCAACGTACCATTGTCTTTATTTCCCATGACCTCGATGAAGCCATGCGTATTGGCGACCGGATTGCCATTATGCAAAACGGCGAAGTGGTGCAGGTGGGAACCCCGGATGAAATTCTCAATAATCCGGCGAATGATTATGTGCGTACCTTCTTCCGCGGAGTGGATATTAGCCAGGTGTTCAGCGCCAAAGATATTGCCCGCCGAACCCCGAACGGCATTATCCGTAAAACGCCAGGTTTCGGTCCGCGCTCGGCGCTCAAACTGCTGCAGGATGAAGACCGCGAATACGGCTATCTGGTTGAACGCGGTAATAAATTTGTGGGTGTTGTCTCCATCGATTCTCTGAAAACCGCCCTTGGCGAAAATCAGGGTATCGATGCGGCGTTAATTGACGCTCCGCTTGCCGTGGACGCGGAAACGCCGCTCAGCGAGTTGCTCTCCCATGTCGGTCAGGCGCCTTGCGCGGTACCGGTAGTCGGAGAGGAACAACAGTACGTCGGCATCATCTCAAAACGCATGTTGCTGCAGGCTTTAGATCGCGAGGGGGCAAACAATGGCTGATCAATCAAACCCGTGGGGCACCACCGAGGCCGCGGACAGCGCGGCACAATCCGCTGACGCGTGGGGCTCTTCCACCGCAGCTCCTGCGCCAACCGATGGCGGCGCGGCAGACTGGCTGACCAGCGCACCGGCGCCGGCACCCGAGCATTTCAATATTATGGACCCGTTCCATAAGACGCTGATCCCGCTTGACAGCTGGGTTACCGAAGGGATCGACTGGGTGGTGACCCACTTCCGTCCGGTGTTCCAGGGCATTCGCGTGCCGGTGGATTACATCCTGAATGGCTTCCAGCAGATGCTGCTGGGGATGCCTGCTCCGGTGGCGATTGCGCTGTTCGCGCTGATTGCCTGGCAGTTTGGCAGCGCGGGAATGGGCGTGGCGACGCTGATCTCGCTGATCCTGATCGGCGCGATCGGGGCATGGTCGCAGGCGATGATCACCCTGGCGCTAGTGCTGACCGCCCTGCTCTTCTGCGTGGTGATAGGCCTGCCGATGGGGATCTGGCTGGCGCGCAGTCCGCGGGCAGCCAAAATTATCCGCCCGCTATTGGATGCGATGCAGACCACCCCGGCGTTTGTCTACCTGGTGCCGATCGTGATGCTGTTCGGTATCGGTAACGTGCCGGGCGTGGTCGTGACCATTATCTTCGCCCTGCCGCCGATTGTGCGTCTGACCATTCTGGGGATCAACCAGGTACCGGCGGATCTGATCGAAGCCTCGCGCTCGTTTGGTGCCAGCCCGCGCCAGATGCTGTTTAAGGTGCAACTCCCGCTGGCGATGCCGACCATTATGGCCGGTGTGAACCAGACCCTGATGCTGGCCCTGTCGATGGTGGTGATCGCCTCGATGATCGCCGTGGGCGGTCTGGGCCAGATGGTGCTGCGCGGGATCGGCCGTCTCGATATGGGACTGGCCACCGTAGGCGGCGTCGGGATCGTGATCCTCGCCATTATTCTTGACCGCCTGACCCAGGCTGTCGGTCGTGATTCACGCAGTCGCGGCAACCGTCGCTGGTACAACACCGGCCCTGTCGGGTTAATCACCCGCCCATTCGTAAAATAAGGAACAACGATGCGACATAGCGTAATTTTTGCCACAGCGTTTGCCACCCTTGCCTCCACCAGCGCATTTGCTGCCGATCTGCCGGGCAAAGGCATTACCGTGCAACCGGTACAGAGCACCATCTCCGAAGAGTCGTTCCAGACCGGGTTGGTGAGCCGGGCGCTGGAGAAGCTGGGTTATACCGTCAGCAAGCCCAGCGAAGTGGATTACAACGTAGGCTATACCTCGATTGCCTCCGGCGATGCCACCTTTACGGCCGTGAACTGGCAGCCGCTGCATGACGACATGTACAGCGCGGCGGGCGGCGATAAGAAGTTCTACCGTGAAGGGACCTTTGTCTCCGGCGCGGCGCAGGGTTACCTGATCGACAAGAAGACTGCCGATCAGTACCACATCACCAACATCGAACAGCTGAAAGATCCTAAGATCGCCAAACTGTTTGATACCAACGGTGACGGCAAAGCCGACATGATGGGCTGCTCCCCGGGCTGGGGCTGCGAAGCGGTGATTAACCACCAGAACAAAACCTTTGACCTGGCGAAAACCGTCGACGTCAGCCACGGCAACTACTCGGCGATGATGGCCGACACCATTGCCCGCTTTAAAGAAGGCAAGCCGGTCATCTATTACACCTGGACCCCGTACTGGGTGAGCGACGTGCTGAAGCCGGGTAAAGATGTGGTCTGGCTGCAGGTGCCATTCTCCTCCCTGCCGGGCGAGCAGAAGGATATCGACACCAAACTGCCTAACGGCATGAACTACGGTTTCCCGGTCAACACCATGCACATCGTGGCCAACAAAGCCTGGGCTGAGAAAAACCCGGCTGCGGCGAAGCTGTTCTCGGTAATGAAGCTGCCGCTGGCGGATATCAACGCCCAGAACGCGATGATGCACGCGGGCAAATCCTCTGAAGCCGATGTCCAGGGTCACGTTGACGGCTGGATCAAAGCCCACCAGCAGCAGTTTGATGCGTGGGTGAATGAGGCGCTGGCTGCGCAGAAGTAAGTACTTGCTGATTCCCCTCTCGTGAAGCGAGAGGGGAGACGACCGCACAATCCATCACTCAACAACTCCCCTCCTTTCTCCTTCATCCGTTATTATGGTTTCTGAAAAAATAATCACTCAACTAATGATTTCAAAAACCTGATGACAAAAAATAATCAAGGGCTTAGCCCTGCTCTCATTCTGCTGATGTCAGTGGCAACCGGTCTGGCAGTCGCCAGTAACTATTACGCTCAGCCGCTGCTGGAAACCATCGCTCGCAACTTTTCCCTGTCTGCCAGCTCGGCCGGTTTTATCGTGACCGCCGCTCAGCTGGGGTATGCCGTGGGCCTGCTGTTCCTCGTCCCGCTGGGAGATATGTTCGAGCGCCGGGCGATGATTGTCTCCATGACCCTGCTGGCCGCTTGCGGAATGCTGATCACCGCCTCCAGCCAGTCGCTGGCGATGATGATCGTTGGTACCGCCCTGACCGGGCTGTTCTCGGTGGTGGCGCAAATTTTAGTCCCGCTCGCCGCCACCCTCGCCTCGCCGGAAAAACGCGGCAAGGTGGTCGGAACCATCATGAGCGGCCTGCTGCTGGGGATTTTGCTGGCGCGTACCGTGGCGGGTCTGCTGGCGGGTATCGGCGGCTGGCGCACCGTGTACTGGGTGGCCTCAGTGCTGATGGTGGTGATGGCCCTCGCCCTGTGGCGCGGCCTGCCGAAGGTGAAGTCTGAGACGCATCTTAACTATCCCCAGCTGCTGGGGTCCGTTTTTAGCCTGTTCACCCGCGATAAACTGCTGCGTACCCGGGCGCTGCTGGGTTGTTTCACCTTCGCCAACTTCAGCATCTTCTGGACGTCGATGGCCTTCCTGCTGGCCTCTCCGCCATTCAACTATTCTGAAGGGATGATCGGCCTGTTCGGCCTGGCGGGTGCTGCCGGGGCACTGGGGGCGCGTCCTGCGGGCGGTCTGGCGGACAAGGGCAAATCGCATATCACTACTACCGTCGGGCTGGTGATGCTGCTCCTCTCCTGGGCGGCGATCTGGTACGGGCACATCTCGGTGCTGGCGCTGATTGTCGGCATCCTGGTGCTGGACCTCACCGTGCAGGGGGTGCATATCACCAACCAGACCGTGATCTACCGCGTCAAACCGGACGCCCGTAACCGCCTCACGGCCGGGTATATGACCAGCTACTTTATCGGCGGTGCCGCCGGGTCACTGATCTCCGCCTACGCGTGGCAGCATGGCGGCTGGACGGGCGTCTGTGTGGTCGGGACGGTGATGGCGATCCTGAACCTGCTGGTGTGGTGGCGCGGCTACCATCGTCAGGAAGCTATTCAATAAGGTTTACATAAGTTTGGGGCTCCTCAGGGTGTTAAGGAGCCCCTCAGTCTGATATGGTGGCGGAATCATTTATTCCGGAAATTTTTATGTGGGTAATATATTTGAATACCGCATGAATAGCTTACGCCCGAAGTCCCATCCCCGTTTTGCCAGTGCAATCCCCTCTTTTCTGTGCTTACCGGGTCACGGATCTACCCGGCTCTTGATGACGGTGAAATTTGTCTAATCGATTTTAGCCGCACAAATAATTCATTTACATTATTTGTCACCGTCGTTACTATATCGGCTGTAATTAATGAGGTTATGCCCAAATGGATAGTTCGTTTACGCCCATTGAACAAATGCTTAAATTTCGCGCCAGTCGCTATGCAGATTTCCCGTATCAGGAGATCCTGCTGACCCGTCTCTGCATGCACATGCAGGGCAAGCTGCTGGAAAATCGCAATAAAATGCTGAAAGCTCAAGGGATTAACGAGACGTTATTTATGGCGTTGATTACGCTGGAGTCTCAGGAGAATCACAGCATCCAGCCTTCCGAGCTGAGTTGCGCCCTGGGTTCGTCTCGTACCAATGCAACCCGTATTGCCGATGAGCTGGAAAAACGCGGCTGGATTGAACGCCGTGAAAGCGACAACGACCGCCGTTGTCTGCATCTGCAACTGACCGACAAAGGTCACGAATTCCTGCGTGAGGTGCTTCCACCTCAGCACAACTGCCTGCATCAACTCTGGTCGTCTTTAAGTGGTACCGAGAAAGAGCAGCTTGAGCATATCACCCGTAAGCTTCTCACCCGTCTGGACCAGATGGATGAAGACGGCGCTGTTCTTGAGGCGCTGCGCTAACGCGACGACACGCTACAAAAATCCAGATTCATAAGAAAACCGACAGGCCAGCACATAATAGTGCTGGCCTTTCTGATAACAGGTCGGCTCAGCCGATGTGAAATAATAAGATCGTGGAGAAAATCATGAGCGCAAATGCGGAGAACACAACCCCGCAGCAACCGGTCAACAAGAAGAAAGGCAAACGCAAGCGCGCCCTTCTGCTGCTGACCTTGCTCTTTATTATCATTGCCGTGGCATATGGGATCTATTGGTTTTTAGTACTGCGTCATAGTGAAGAGACGGATGACGCGTACGTGGCAGGGAACCAGGTTCAGATTATGGCGCAGGTGTCGGGCAGCGTGACGAAAGTCTGGGCTGACAATACCGACTTTGTGCAAAAAGGCGACGTGCTGGTGACGCTGGATCCAACCGACGCGCAGCAGGCGTTTGAAAAAGCGCAGACCGGGCTGGCCTCGAGCGTGCGTCAGACCCGTCAGCAGATGATCAACAGCAAGCAGCTGCAGGCCAACATCACCGTGCAGAAAACGGCTCTCGCCCAGGCGCAGAGCGACTTTAATCGCCGCGTTCCGCTCGGCACCGCCAACCTGATTGGTCGTGAAGAGCTGCAACACGCCCGCGATGCCGTCGCCAGCGCTCAGGCGCAGCTTGATGTCGCCATCCAGCAATACAACGCCAACCAGGCGGTGGTGCTGGACACGACTCTCGATCAACAGCCGGCAGTGAAACAGGCGGCGACTGAAGTGCGCAACGCCTGGCTGGCGCTGGAGCGAACCAAAATCGTCAGCCCGATGACCGGCTACGTTTCCCGTCGCTCGGTGCAGCCTGGCGCCCAGATCAGCACCTCAACCCCGCTGATGGCGGTCGTGCCGGCAACGAACCTGTGGGTGGATGCTAACTTCAAAGAGACGCAGCTGGCGCATATGCGTATTGGCCAGAGCGCCACGGTGGTCAGCGATATCTATGGCGACGAGGTGAAATACACCGGTAAAGTGGTCGGCCTGGATATGGGTACCGGCAGCGCCTTCTCCCTGCTGCCTGCGCAGAACGCCACCGGGAACTGGATCAAAGTGGTTCAGCGTCTGCCGGTGCGTATCGAGCTGGACGAGAAACAGCTGGTGGACCATCCGCTGCGCATTGGCCTCTCCACGCTGGTGACGGTCGATACCGCCAACCGCGACGGTCAGATGCTGGCGAACCAGGCGCGTTCTAACCCGGCTTACGAAAGTAATGCCCGCGAGATCAGCCTTGAGCCCGTGAATAAGCTGATCGATGAGATCGTGAAGGCGAACGCCGGTTAATCCAAAGGTGAGCGTTATGCAGCAGCAAAAACCGCAAAAACCGTTGGAAGGGGCGCAACTGGTCATCATGACCATTGCGCTGTCGCTGGCGACCTTTATGCAGGTGCTGGACTCCACCATCGCCAACGTGGCGATCCCGACCATCGCCGGGAACCTTGGCTCATCCCTGAGCCAGGGGACATGGGTCATCACCTCGTTCGGAGTGGCGAACGCTATCTCCATTCCGATCACCGGCTGGCTGGCAAAGCGCGTCGGGGAAGTGAAACTGTTCCTCTGGTCTACCATCGCCTTTGTGATTGCCTCCTGGGCGTGCGGGATGTCCAGCAGCCTCACCATGCTGATCTTCTTCCGCGTCATCCAGGGGATTGTTGCCGGGCCGCTGATCCCGCTGTCGCAGAGTCTGCTCCTTAACAACTATCCACCGGCCAAACGCTCTATCGCGCTGGCGCTGTGGTCAATGACGGTGATTGTCGCCCCGATCTGCGGCCCGATTCTGGGCGGCTATATCAGCGATAACTACCACTGGGGCTGGATCTTCTTTATCAACGTGCCGATTGGCGCGGTGGTGGTGTTGCTGACCCTGCAGTCGCTGCGCGGTCGCGAAACCCGCACCGAGCAACGACGCATTGATGGCGTGGGGCTGGCGCTGCTGGTGCTGGGCATCGGCAGCCTGCAGATCATGCTCGACCGCGGGAAAGAGCTGGACTGGTTTGCCTCGCAGGAGATCATCGTCCTGACGGTGGTGGCGGTGGTGGCGCTAAGCTTCCTGATTGTCTGGGAGCTGACGGATGACAACCCGATAGTCGATCTGTCGCTATTCAAGTCGCGCAACTTCACCATAGGCTGCTTGTGTATCAGCCTTGCCTACATGCTCTACTTCGGCGCCATTGTTCTGCTGCCGCAGCTATTGCAGGAGGTATATGGCTACACGGCCACCTGGGCGGGGCTGGCGTCGGCACCGGTCGGGGTGATCCCGGTCCTGCTGTCGCCGATCATTGGTCGCTTCGCCCATAAGCTCGATATGCGTCGGCTGGTCACCTTCAGCTTCATTATGTATGCGGTGTGCTTCTACTGGCGTGCCTATACCTTTGAACCGGGCATGGACTTTGGCGCCTCCGCGTGGCCGCAGTTTATTCAGGGCTTTGCGGTGGCGTGCTTCTTTATGCCACTGACCACCATCACCCTTTCCGGCCTGCCGCCGGAACGGATGGCGGCGGCCTCCAGTCTGTCGAACTTCATGCGTACCCTGGCGGGCTCCATCGGAACCTCGATGACCACCACCATGTGGAGCAACCGCGAGTCGTTGCACCATGCGCAGCTGACGGAGTCGGTGAACGTGTTCAATCCGCAGGCGCAGGAGGTGTACAGCCAGCTGCAGGGAATGGGCATGTCCGAGCAGCAGGCATCAGGCTGGATAGCACAGCAGATCACCGCGCAGGGGCTGATCATCTCGGCTAACGAGATCTTCTGGCTGTCGGCTGGCGTGTTCATCGTGCTACTGGGGCTGATCTGGTTAGCCAGACCGCCGTTCGGAGCGGGCGGTGGAGGCGGTGGCGCGCACTAAACGCCTGAAAAGAAAAACGGATCTGCATGCAGATCCGTTTTTTTATGGTCGCGATTACGATTATTTAATGCCGATAATTTTAATCGTGATGATCGAGACCGTGCCTGGCGGCACAAAGCCGGGCACGCCCGCTTCACCGTAAGCCTGCTTCGCCGGAATATGCAGTTTTGCCTCCCCGCCCAGACCCATCTTTTTCACCACCGTCTGGAACATTGGCGGGAGATCTTTCACCCGGCTGGCACGAACCTCTTTACTGGACATCACCTTACCGGTGCCCAGCACCTCGCTAAGCTCGGTCATGATCTCATTCTGGCCAGTAATAAGCGGGGTCTGGCCCTGCTGGATAATCCGGTAGATTGCCCCCTCCGGCAGTCGCTTGGCACCCTTCTCATTCGCCGCCTTAGCCATGATCGCTTTGCTCTGCTTTTCGTTTTCACTTTGCGTGGCGACAAACTGCTTTTTCTGAACCTGGTCCAGCGCGGTCAGCTCTTTCGACAGCACAGCTGGCGCCAGCTGCAGATTATTATTCACCTTATCGTTAAAGCCCTGCATAAAGGCGTTGAGATCGAGCTTTTTGTTCAGCCCGTCCAGCTTAGCTTTTTCACGCCCTGCCGCATCGCCATACCAACTGCCAATGGCGTAGCTGGTCAGCGTATCTTTTGCCGCAGCCTTATCGATCTTCATCCGCTGCTTATCTACACCCTCTTTTGCAGGTGCTGCCTGACTCGCCTTCAGCTTCTGGTTTTCGGCCGTCAGCGTTGCCAGAGAGGCGCTTTGCGTTTTTTGCTGCTCCTCAAGCGCTGCTTTTTGCGTTTGAAGCTGGGCCAGCTGCTTTTTCAGCTCCTCAGACGCTTTCCCGGCGGTAGCCAGCTGAGTGGCCAGCGCACCGTTTTTGTCTTTCTCGCTGCCAGCGTTATTTTTCTGCACAGCCAACAGGGATTCCTGTGAAGCGATGACTTTTTTGGCGTCTTCGAGCTGGTTCTGTGCAATCTCAGACTTCACCTTTTCGCTGCTGGCCTGTTTTTCCTGCTCGGCCAGCCGGGTTTCCAGAGTGGCTTTTTGCAGGTTTAACGCCGATAGCTGCGCTTTTAAGGCATCGACTTCCTTCACGGCGCCGGTGCTCTTGTCACTGCTGATTTTGAGGGTGGCGAGCTGTGCCTCCAGCGCTTTCTTCTGCGTCTGCAGGTCGGTAAGTTCTTTGGTCAGCGCGGCGCTTTTCTCATTGGCCGCTTTCAGCGCGGTTAGCTGAGTATCCAGAGCCTTTTTCTGCGCCTGAAGCTCGGTCAGCTCTTTAACCAGCTTCTCTTTATCGCTGTCGGCACTGCTCTTCTGTACGGCCAGCAGCGACTCCTTCGAGGCGATAACTTTTTTGGCGTCCTCAAGCTGGTTCTGCGCAATCTCAGACTTTGTCTTTTCGTTGCTGAACAATTTTTCCTGTTCGGCCAGCCGGGTTTCCAGAGTGGCTTTTTGCAGATTCAGCGTCGACAGCTGGGCTTTTAAGGCGTCGAGTTCTTTCGCTACGACGGTGCTCTTCTCGCTGCTCGTTTTCAGGGTAGCGAGCTGGGCATCCAGCGCCTTTTTCTGCACCTGTAGATCGGTAAGTTCTTTGACCAGCTTCTCTTTGTCGCTTCCGGCGTTGTTCTTCTGCTCGGCCAGCAGCGAATCCTGCGAGGCAATCACTTTTTTGGCGACCTCAAGCTGGCTCTGTGCAACCTCAGCCTTCGTCTTTTCGCTGCTGAACAATTTTTCCTGTTCGGCCAGCCGGCTCTCAAGGTTAGCTTTTTGCAGGTTCAGCGCCGACAGCTGGTTTTTAAGGGCGTCGAATTCTTTCGCTGCGACGATGCTCTTATCGCTGCTCGTTTTCAGCGTAGCGAGCTGGGTATCCAGCGCGTTCTTCTGTGCCTGCAGATCGTTTAACGCTTTAGTCAGGGCTGCGCGCTGTGCGTTGGCGTTATTCAGTTGCTCCGCCAGCTCGGCGTTTTTTTGTTGATCGACGCCAGTGGGTTTCGGCAGCGTCGCGATAAGACTTTCAACGGCAAGTTTTTGCGCACTGCCATCCGGCTGTGATTTAAGCCGGGCGAGTACCTGCTCTTTTTCCGCGACGCGCTCTTTCTCGTGGGCGACGGCTTGCTCCAGCTGCGCCTTTTCACGTTCTACCGTACTTAGCTGTTTGTCTAATCCGGTGATGGTGGCATTGGCCTGGCGAAGTGCCTCGGTGAGGCGGGAAAGTTTAGCCTGGTCCACGACGACGGCCTTGTCGTTTTTGCCGGGCACGGCACGGGCTGCCGGACGAACAGGCTTTTTAGTCTGCGGTGCCGCGTCCGGAGGATTAGGAGTGGTACTTGGGGCGGTAAAAGGATTGGTTGAATCGTTGCCGATAATCTTTTCGTTACTTAAACGTTCTAACAAATCCGTTCCGGCTGAAAACGCTTTTCCGCCCGATAATAATAATCCGCAGTACAATGCTGCGCTGAAGTATTTATTCATAACTGATTCATTTCATTGGCACGGTTCATCATATTGGTATAAACCGTATTACGAATCCTGACGCATACCAGCGACAGTTTTTTATTTATTTCGGTGAGCATAACTTCAGAAGCGTTACCATCAACCAGAGCTTTATTCGATTCGTAAATTTTATAGTTTTTATTAATATTATCGAACTGCTTACGATAGGACTCATAGGCCGCCGGGTCGAGCTTTTGCAGTGCAGAGAACTCCTGATAGCACTGCACCTCCTGCTTGCGTTCAGCCGGGGCTTTGGCGATAGGCGGTGTTACTGGCTTAGAGCTGCAGGCGGACAGGAGAAAAGCGGAAAAAAGAATCGCGGTGCCAGCAAAATAAACTTTCATAAATCCCTCTGAATTATTATCTATTCCATGAAATATTCGCGCATCAATAATTACAGTGAATGAGCGTCAATCTATCATCCATAGATATAATATATATAAATAACTACCATGCGTTGTTTGCATAATAAAGAGAAAGAGAGGGATTCACAACGAGAGATGGGCTTTTAGGAATTTATAAAGAAACTAATATTACCCGGCACACTTCTTGCGGAGGGCCGGGTAATTTGCTAGATGTGCAGTTCCTGCAGCTTATCTTTTGGCAGCGCCAGTTCTTCATTGCTGTTAACGCGAACGTCACGCTCAAGAATATGACGTGCAATCTCCTGGGCTTCTTCCAGAGAGTGCATCTGGTAAGTACCGCACTGGTAAACGTTCAGCTCCGGGATCTGGTTCTGCTCTTTTACTTTCAGTACGTCTTCCATTGCCGCTTTCCACGCATCTGCGACGCGTTTCTCTTCCGGCACGCCGATCAGGCTCATGTAGAAACCGGTACGGCAGCCCATTGGGGAGATATCGATGATCTCAACGCCATTACCGTTCAGGTGATCGCGCATGAAACCGGCAAACAGGTGCTCCAGAGTGTGGATGCCTTTTTCGGGCATCACTTCCTGGTTGGGTACGCAGAAACGCAGATCGAAGACAGTGATCGTGTCGCCGTGCGGGGTATGCATGGTCTTCGCAACGCGTACAGCAGGTGCTTCCATACGGGTATGGTCGACGGTAAAGCTATCTAATAACGGCATACGTCACCTCCGATAGTGATTTTTTTTTAAAAAAAATGAACTCTTCTTTTCAACGCGAGTCTGAATATATGAAAGACGCGCATTTGTTATCATCATCCCTGTTCTTCAGAGATGTTATTTTGGCCACAGAGATGTGGCCTTTTTCTTTTCTGTCAGGCCTGTTTCGCCAGAAACGCTGCAAACGACTCAGTGTCCGCCGCTTCAATCTCACTCTGACGCACCACAGACGCATCGCGCTCCGCAGCAAACTCGGCTTCGCTTAACACTTCCAGCGGCTCCTGCTGCAGCATATCGCGATACTCCGCCGCCAGCGCACGACCGGTGCCACCAATCCCCTGATCAATCATAGAACGCAGAATACGCGCCGAGAATGTCAGCTCTGGATTATCAAAGCTTTCGACCAGCTGGTCGCAAACCTGCTGATACGCTTCGCCACCGTACACGCTGTCCAGGGTGTGGGCAACGCGCTTCAGATCGCGGAACAGATCTTTACCCACCTGCTGCAACGGGAACTGCGCCGTCTGACAACCCATACCCAGCGTCAGGCCAGGCTTACGCCCTTCGAGGATCACCCGGTTCCAGTTGGTGCGGGTGCAAAGCAGTTCGTCAGCGCTCATCTCCGGCGCATCAGCCAGCACGCACCAGACCATAAACAGATCGAGGAAGCGTACCTGCTGCTCATCAACACCAATCGGTGAGAACGGGTTGATATCCAGAGAACGCACTTCGATGTACTCAATGCCGCCGCGCTGCAGGGCATCTGACGGCGTCTCGCCGCTGCGAGTAACACGTTTTGGACGGATCGGCGCATACAGTTCGTTTTCGATCTGTAAAACGTTGGTATTGATTTGCAGGCGTTTGCCGTCTTTCTCAAGCCCGATTTCGTCGTACGCTTCCGATGGCGTTTTGATCGCCCGCTTCAATCCTGCCACATACTCGTGCAATTCGTTAAACGTAATTCCGAGATTGCTTTGCGACTTATTGGTATAACCGAGATCGCTGAGACGCAGGGAGGTGGCGTACGGCAGGTAATACATCCCGCAGTCGGTCTTCTCAAACGGCAGCGTGGTCGGTTTGCCCTGCAGGAAAGAGGAGCAAATCGCTGGTGACGCACCGAACAGATATGGAATGACCCAGCCAAAGCGATAGTAGTTACGGATCAGGCGGAAATAGCCCGCCGAGATCGCCTCTTTATCCGTCTCGCCGCACTTCGCCTGCCAGAATGCCATCGGCAACGAGAAGTTATAGTGCACGCCAGAGATCGTCTGCATCAGCGCGCCGTAGCGGTTTTTCAGCCCTTCGCGATAAAGCGTTTTCAGACGACCAATGTTAGACGTGCCGTACTGCGCCAGTTCGATGTCCTGGCCCTGCTCGATGTAGCAAGGCATGCTGAGTGGCCACATACGCTCGTCACCCAGATTGCGGGCGCTGTAGCGGTGGATATCACGCATGACCTTCAGCATATGGTCAATATCGCCATCGACCGGCGTAATGAACTCAAGCAGCGCTTCAGCGAAATCAGTAGTGATCCACTTATGGGTCAGCGCCGAACCCAACGCCTGTGGATGGCCCGTCGTTGCAAGACTGCCATCCGCGTTTACGCGCAGCGTTTCGCGCTCAAGACCACGCTGAATACCCTTCAGAGCCTGAGGGTGGTTTTCCAGCCAGGCCAGTGCCTGTGATACGTCCGGGATCAATTCGACCTCCCGCCTGTCAAAATCATTTTATTTAGCATAATTGTAATGGTTCATGGTCACAAACAGTCCAATTAGTGCCACCACGTCATGCCCTGCAAAGTCACAACCGCTACCAGAACGTAGCGCAACGCCTTGCCAAGGCATAAAAAAAAGAGCACGGGCCCCCAGGAGATGCGCATCCATCCCGCCAGCAGGCACAGTAAATCACCGATTACCGGCATCCAGCTTAATAAAAGCGTGGCAGCGCCATAGCGTTTTAGCCAGCCGACTGCCTTTTCCTGCCAACGCGACGTTTTGCGTAGCGGAAAGAATCGCCCAAGAATAACGTTAGTCAGCCCTCCAAAGCTATTACCCATTGTTGCTATTAACACCAGCAACCAGGGCTGACTTACGCCGGACAAGAGCATCGCCACCAGCACCACTTCCGAATTTCCCGGCAAGAGCGTAGCGCTTAAAAAACTGCTGGCGAATAGTGAGGTCAGTGACAGCAGGTCACTCACAGTAAGCGAACGTCCACCGCGTCCATGCCGGCAGCATGTGCCGCCTGAATACCGAAGTCGGCATCTTCAAACACGACGCACTTCGCAGCGGGCACACCCATCAGCTCTGCACACAGCAGGAAGGTGTCCGGGGCGGGTTTGTGGTTTTTAACATGATCGGCGGCGACCACTGCAGAAAAATAGTGGCGCAGACCAAGGTGGTTGAGCAATGCTTCTGCGACCGCGCTCTCACTGCCCGTCCCGACCGACATCGGACGACGTCCGTGCCACTCTTTTACCACCTCAATTAATGGCAAAGGACGCACGGTATCTAACAGCATCGCTTTTACCGCATCGGTTTTTTCACGCGCGAGCAGATGGGGGTCGAGATCGGCCTGATTCAGTTCAATCACGGCCTGCGCAATTCGCCAGGTGGGGGATCCGTTGAGGGCAATCATGGCCTGTAAGTCGAAACGCATTCCGTAACGGCCGAGGACATCAGTCCAGGCTTTACGATGCGTTGGCTCGGTGTCCAGGATGGTGCCATCCATATCGAAGATCAAACCGTCATACTGTGCGTACATCGTGCTCTCGCAGAAGGATTACAAAACGTTACTTTAACGTAAACAAGGGGTTTTGTCGCTGACAGAGAAGATGATTGCTGACGGAACGTCGAAGGAATAAACAATGAGGGAGAAGATGGTGCATCCGGGAGGATTCGAACCTCCGACCGCTCGGTTCGTAGCCGAGTACTCTATCCAGCTGAGCTACGGATGCATCAGGGTACTTCTGTAGAAAATAGTAAATGGTGCATCCGGGAGGATTACTCGGCTGCGCCTCGCCCTACGGGGCGTTGCTAAAGCAACGCTATCCTCCCTGGTGCTCGCGATTATCTCGCAGAACATGAAACAACAGTTTAGCTGCTATCTCGGAGAATATGGTGCATCCGGGAGGATTCGAACCTCCGACCGCTCGGTTCGTAGCCGAGTACTCTATCCAGCTGAGCTACGGATGCATCGGGATTTACTACTGTTACTGCTGATACTTTGTATTGCTTCATAAGCAACACAAAGCAAAAGATGGTGCATCCGGGAGGATTCGAACCTCCGACCGCTCGGTTCGTAGCCGAGTACTCTATCCAGCTGAGCTACGGATGCATCAGGATTTACTGCTGTACTACTTGATACCCCATATCGTTTCGAAAGCGACATGAAGTAAAGGATGGTGCATCCGGGAGGATTCGAACCTCCGACCGCTCGGTTCGTAGCCGAGTACTCTATCCAGCTGAGCTACGGATGCAAAATGGCGGTGAGGCGGGGATTCGAACCCCGGATGCAGCTTTTGACCGCATACTCCCTTAGCAGGGGAGCGCCTTCAGCCTCTCGGCCACCTCACCACACAACGCCTCTTTCGAGTGCTTCGAGTAACTCGTTAAGAGCTTCTCGTCGCTGCGTGGCGCATATATTACTTTCTGGGACTTATAAGTCAAACCTTTTTCCACGCTCTTTTTTCGTTTGCACAAATCACAGTCAATTCGCATGTAAAACCCGCAAAGAGGGTGTTTTATAAACGGATTTTGCAGGCCTGCTGGCAGTTATGTGTAGGTATAAAGAGGATGTCGGACAGAGAAAGGGTGTGACAGGAGGTTAAAAAGGGAGCAGTTGAAATCGAACGGTAACTTTTGACAAGGAATATATCGGGAGGGTTGCGTCTCGCCAGACAGCGAGACGCGATAATATCAGTAACTGGACTGCTGGGATTTTTCAGCCTGGATACGCTGGTAGATCTCTTCACGATGAACAGAGACTTCTTTAGGGGCGTTCACACCAATACGTACCTGGTTGCCCTTTACCCCTAAAACTGTCACGGTGACCTCATCCCCAATCATGAGGGTCTCACCAACTCGACGAGTCAGAATCAGCATTCTTTGCTCCTTGAAAGATTAAAAGAGTCGGGTCTCTTGTATCCCGGCATTATCCATCATATAACGCCAAAAAGTAAGCGATGACAAACACGTAATGTGTCGGTAGTCATGGCATCACAATCTGTTAAACGTAAGTTTAGCCGATATACACAAACTCAACCTGACTTTATCATTATCGATAGCGTAGAGCGCAGTACGCCATAACGGTGTCGTTATGGCGTCTGTGTACGCTTTGTAATTATTACAGTTTCGAACTTACCCAGCTTTCAACACTGGCCAGTGCCGCTGGAAGGGCTGCTGCGTCTGTACCACCGGCTTGCGCCATGTCCGGACGACCACCGCCTTTACCGCCCACTTGCTGAGCGACCATACCAATCAGTTCCCCTGCTTTCACACGGTCGATCACGTCCTTAGATACGCCCGCAATCAGAGAAACCTTACCTTCCGCTACCGTCGCCAGAACGATGATGGTAGAACCGAGCTGGTTCTTCAGATCGTCGACCATGGTACGAAGCATTTTCGGCTCAACGCCCGTCAGCTCGCTGACCAGCAGTTTGACACCATTAATTTCAACCGCTTTGCTGGAGAGGTTGGCGCTCTCGGCAACGGCGGCCTGCTCTTTCAGCTGCTGCAGCTCTTTTTCCAGCTGGCGGGTACGTTCCATCACGCTACGCACTTTCTCGCCCAGGTTCTGGCTGTCGCCTTTCAGCAGTTGAGCGATGTCGTGCAGCTGATCGCTCTGCGCATGCAGAATCGCAATCGCGCCTTCACCGGTGACCGCTTCGATACGACGCACACCTGCCGCGGTACCGGACTCAGACACGATGCGGAACAGACCGATGTCGCCCGTACGGCTGGCGTGGGTACCGCCACACAGTTCGGTAGAGAAATCGCCCATACTCAGCACGCGTACGCGTTCGTCATACTTCTCACCGAACAGGGCCATTGCGCCTTTGTTCTTCGCCGCCTCGAGATCCATGATGTTGGTCTCGATCGGCAGGTTACGACGGATCTGGGCATTCACCAGATCTTCTACCGCACGGATTTCCGCCGGTTTCATCGCTTCGAAATGGGAGAAGTCAAAGCGCAGCACTTTGTCGTTTACCAGCGAGCCTTTCTGCGCAACGTGCGTGCCCAGAACCTGGCGCAGCGCGGCGTGCATCAGGTGCGTCGCGGAGTGGTTCAGACGGATACGTGCGCGGCGCGCTTCGTCAACGATAGCCTGAACGCCCTCGCCCACTTTCAGGGTACCGGATGCCAGCGTGCCCTGATGACCAATCGCCTGACCGTATTTCTGCGTATCGTTCACGGTAAAGCTGAAATCACTGCCCTTCAGCTCACCTTTATCGCCAACCTGACCGCCCGATTCTGCATAGAATGGGGTTTTGTCCAGCACTACTACCGCAGTCTGGCCCGCGCTGATGCTGTCCACGGCTTTACCGTCAACAAACAGCGCAGTCACTTTGCCATTGGTTTCGAGATGCTCGTAACCTTCGAATTCGCTGCTGCCATCAACACGGATCATCGCGTTGTAATCGGCACCAAAACCACTGGACTCACGCGCACGACGGCGCTGTTCTTCCATGGCCGCTTCGAAGCCTGCTTCGTCAACTTTAATGTTGCGCTCGCGGCAGACGTCAGCGGTCAGGTCAACCGGGAAGCCATAGGTGTCGTACAGACGGAAGGCGGTTTCGCCATCCAGGGTATCGCCTTTCAGCTTCGACAGTTCGTCGTCCAGCAGGGCCAGACCACGTTCCAGAGTACGGGCAAACTGCTCTTCTTCGGTTTTCAGAACCTGTTCAACCTGCGCCTGCTGACGTTTCAGTTCGTCGCCCGCTGCGCCCATCACGCCAACCAGTGGCCCAACGAGTTTGTAGAAGAAGGTGTCCTTCGCGCCCAGCATGTTGCCGTGACGGATAGCACGACGAATGATACGGCGCAGCACGTAGCCACGGTTTTCATTCGACGGGATCACGCCGTCAGCAATCAGGAAGGCACAGGAGCGAATGTGGTCGGCGATAACGCGCAGGGATTTGTTGCTCAGATCGGTTGCGCCAGTTACTTCGGCAACAGACTTAATCAGGGTGCTGAACAGGTCGATGTCGTAGTTGGAGTTAACGTGTTGCAGTACTGCGGCAATACGCTCCAGACCCATACCGGTATCCACGGATGGCTTCGGCAGCGGCTCCATGGTGCCGTCGATCTGACGGTTGAACTGCATGAAGACGATGTTCCAGATCTCGATATAACGGTCGCCATCTTCTTCTGCGCTACCCGGAGGGCCGCCCCAGATGTGATCGCCATGATCGTAGAAGATTTCGGTACACGGACCGCATGGGCCGGTATCGCCCATCTGCCAGAAGTTGTCAGACGCGTACGGTGCGCCTTTGTTATCGCCGATGCGAATAATGCGTTCGCGCGGGATACCCACTTCTTTTTCCCAGATTTCATAGGCTTCGTCATCGGTTTCGTAGACGGTAACCCACAGACGCTCTTTCGGCAGGTTGAACCAGTTTTCACCGGTCAGCAGTTCCCATGCGTACTGGATAGCGTCATGTTTGAAATAGTCGCCGAAGCTGAAGTTACCCAGCATTTCGAAGAAGGTGTGGTGACGTGCGGTGTAACCGACGTTTTCCAGATCGTTATGTTTACCGCCCGCACGCACGCAGCGCTGCGAGGTGGTTGCGCGAGAATAATTACGCTTGTCGAGACCAAGGAAAACATCCTTGAACTGGTTCATCCCGGCGTTGGTAAACAGTAAAGTTGGATCGTTGTTCGGTACCAGGGAGCTGCTGGCAACAACCTGGTGTCCCTTACTATGGAAAAAATCGAGAAACGCCTGACGGATCTCAGCGGTGCTCTTGCTCATAATTATCCTGAAATCAAGCTAACGAAATGTCACAGCCGGTCACTACACAACCGTTGTTGGACGGACCAGCTACTGAAAAAAGTGGGAATAAGATAAGTTTTCTTTAGAGGGAAGTAAAATCCCGCATGCGTTCAATCGGTAAAATTACGCCAGATCTCCTGAATATCTTCCATCAGAAATCCACGATAGAGCAAAAAGCGCTGGATTTTGACCTTTTCTGAAAACTCACGTGGCAAAGGTTCACCATACTTCCGCACGGCCTGCTCCCGCGCCAGTTCGCACCAGTCAATCTCGCATTCACGCATCGCCTTTTCGCTGGTTTCGCGGGCAATGCCTTTTTGATTAAGCTCCTGGCGGATGCGCGCCGGGCCGTAGCCTTTTCGGCTGCGGCTGGCGATGAAGCGTGCGACAAAACGGGTATCGTCCAGATAGCTGTGCTCATAGCACCAGGCGACCACCCGATCGTAATCTTCTGCCGTGGCATCAATGGCCTCAGGCCCATTTTTGCTCATCACCGGCGCCGCGAGTTTGCGGCGAAGCTCCTGCTCGCTGTGGTCGCGAACGGCAAGGATGCGCACCGCGCGATCTAACAGACGGTTATAAGCAGGACTACGCGTTGTGGATTCATTCATAGATAAACCTCCTGCTGCAGTCTAAAACCAAAAAGCAAAAACCAAAAAACAAAAAGGGCCGCATTAAGCGACCCTTATTTATGACATCCGATTATCAGAAATCTTCGTTGGTTTCTTCAGCGCTTTCGCCATCAACAGCGAACTGCGGTTTGGAATCCTGGTTGCTGAGCAGAAGCTCGCGCACCTTCTTCTCGATCTCTTTTGCTGCAGCCGGGTTCTCTTTCAGCCAGGAGATTGCATTCGCTTTACCCTGACCAATCTTGTCGCCGTTGTAGCTGTACCATGCGCCCGCTTTTTCAATCAGCTTCTCTTTCACGCCCAGGTCAACCAGTTCGCCGAAGAAGTTGATACCTTCGCCGTACATGATCTGGAACTCAGCCTGTTTAAACGGTGCCGCAATCTTGTTCTTCACCACCTTCACGCGGGTTTCGCTACCCACCACGTTCTCACCGTCTTTCACGGCACCGATACGGCGGATATCCAGACGCACGGAGGCGTAGAATTTCAGCGCGTTACCACCGGTGGTGGTTTCCGGGTTACCGAACATCACACCAATCTTCATACGGATCTGGTTGATGAAGATCAGCAGCGTGTTGGACTGCTTCAGGTTACCGGCCAGCTTACGCATCGCCTGGCTCATCATACGTGCCGCGAGGCCCATGTGAGAGTCACCGATTTCGCCTTCGATTTCTGCTTTTGGCGTCAGTGCTGCAACGGAGTCGACGATGATTACGTCTACTGCGCCAGAGCGCGCCAGTGCGTCACAGATTTCCAGTGCCTGCTCACCGGTATCCGGCTGGGAGCAGAGCAGGTTGTCGATATCAACACCCAGTTTACGTGCGTAGACTGGATCCAGCGCGTGCTCAGCATCGATAAAGGCACAGGTTTTGCCTTCGCGCTGCGCAGCCGCCACAACCTGTAAGGTCAGGGTGGTTTTACCGGAGGATTCTGGCCCGTAAATCTCTACGATACGACCCATAGGCAGGCCGCCAGCACCCAGTGCAATATCCAGAGAAAGCGAACCGGTGGAGATAGTTTCTACATCCATGGAACGATCTTCACCCAGGCGCATGATGGAACCTTTACCGAATTGCTTTTCGATCTGGCCCAGTGCTGCCGCCAACGCTTTCTGTTTGTTTTCGTCGATAGCCATTTTTTCCTCTCATGCCGGGTGAAACAACTGCGCTTCACCCTGGATTCTGTTCTGTTGCAGCAATTATACTGTATGCTCATACAGTATCAAGTGTTTTGTAGAAATTGTTGCCAGAGCGTTTTTAACGCATAAACGGTGGCCTGACGACGCACGCTTTCACGGTCGCCGCTGAAGCATTCCCGACGGGTAATCCCCTCGCCCTGCGCCGTGGCAAAGCCAAACCACACCGTTCCGACAGGCTTTTCATCGCTACCGCCGTCCGGCCCGGCGATGCCACTTATAGAGACAGCATAGTCCGCCCGGGCGGCACGCAGGGCGCCAATCGCCATCTCAATAACCACCGGCTCGCTGACCGCGCCATGCTCAATAAGCGTGGGTTCACGGACACCAATCATTTGCGCTTTCGCTTCATTACTGTAGGTGACAAATCCGCGCTCAAACCAGGCGGAACTACCGGCGATATCGGTAATGACTTTCGCCACCCAGCCGCCGGTACAGGATTCTGCCGTGGTGATCGTCGCACCGCGCTGTTTCAGCGCCTGCCCTACTCTCTCACCGAGCTGCATCAATTCATGGTCAGTCATCGCGTTTTGACTCCTTATAAACGTGCAGCACAAGATAGCACTTTAGTCGCCAGATATGAGGACGAGGTGGAGGTTTTACGAGGGGGCTTCAGAAAAATTAACCTGGCCGAGCGGTTAATAATGAAAAGGGAGTGGCGCAACGCCACTCCCTTTTTCGACGGACAGAAGCAGATTTAACTGAACGGCGAGGCCACACGCGCCTGCGCGACGGCCAGACCCAGCTGCCAGACCGCCATCGCATAGTGGGTGCTGTGGTTGTAGCGGGTAATGGTGTAGAAGTTCGGTAACCCGTACCAGTACTGATAGCCGGTACCGATATCCAGACGCAGCAGGCTGACCTGCTGATTACCGCTCATCGGCTGCTGCGGCGTTAACCCTGCAGCGGTGAGCTGTGCCGCGCTGTAGCGGGTTTTAAAGCCGTTCTCCAGCCCTGGCGCCTGGCCGTTAGCCATCACCGCCACCGGCTGACCTGGGGTCCAGCCATGCTCTTTGAAGTAGTTGGCGACGCTGCCAATCGCATCTTCCGGATCCCACAGGTTGATGTGCCCGTCCCCGTTGAAGTCGACCGCATACTGTTTATAGGAGGACGGCATAAACTGGCCGTAACCCATCGCCCCGGCAAAGGAGCCCTTCAGATCCAGCGGGTCGTCCTGCTCGTCGCGGGCCATCAGCAGGAAGGTTTCCAGCTCAGAGGAGAAGTACTCCGCCCGACGCGGGTAGTTAAAGGAGAGGGTCGCCAGGGCATCCAGAATGCGGGTCTTACCCATCACGCGGCCCCAACGGGTTTCCACCCCGATAATCCCGATGATAATTTCCGGCGGCACGCCGTACACCTGCTGGGCGCGGGTGAGCGCATCCTCATACTGGTTCCAGAAGGCCACGCCGTTTTGCACGTTGTCCGGGGTAATGAACTGCTTGCGATAGCGTAACCACGCCCCGTTCGGCCCGGCCGGTGGCTGGGTGGTCGGCGCCTGGCGATCCATCAGTCGCAGAACATAGTCCAGACGCTTGGCCTGGGAGAGGATCTCCTGCAGCTGGGTTTTATTAAACCCGTGCTTGCTCACCATTTTGTCGATGAACTGTTCCGCCGCGGGGTTGTTGGCAAAGTCGCCCCCCATCTGCATCACATTATGCTGGGGTTCCAGCAGGAAGCCACCGGACGGGGCGCCCGCCGTTTGTTGCTGGACCTCTTCGGTCTTCGGTTTGCTGCTGCAGGCAGAGAGCAGAATAAGCGCAGGCAGTAAGGCTGCGTAACGACGCTTGAGCATGAGACATCCATTCAACGAATTCGATAAGTGCCAAGTATGGTAAAGCATCCGGGACACCTCAAGGAAGAGATGCAAAGCCGCACGGCAAAATCTTTACGCGCCTGAAGACAAATTCGTCCTCTTCTCAATCACGTCGCCCCCGCCTCGCTCATTATCTTTCAAAATAATACATTTTTCTTTCATTGTGAGATCTGTTTAACACTTTAAAACCTTTCAAAGTGATTATTATTAGCCCGTCAGAGATGAACTCACCCTACAGGAGAAAACAATGATAGAAACCATCACCCATGGCGCCGAGTGGTTTATCGGGCTGTTTCAGAAAGGTGGCGAGGTCTTTACCAGCATGGTCACCGGGATCCTGCCGCTGCTGATCAGCCTGCTGGTGATCATGAATGCATTGATCAACTTTATTGGTCAGCACCGGATCGAAAAACTGGCCCAGCGCTGCGCCGGGAACCCCGTCTCCCGCTACCTGCTGCTGCCCTGCATCGGCACCTTCGTGTTCTGTAACCCCATGACCCTGAGCCTCGGGCGCTTTATGCCCGAGCGCTACAAGCCGAGCTACTACGCCGCGGCGTCCTACAGCTGTCATTCCATGAACGGTCTGTTTCCGCACATTAACCCCGGCGAGCTGTTCGTCTATCTGGGGATCGCCAGCGGCCTGACCACCCTCGGCCTGCCGCTCGGCCCGCTGGCGGTGAGTTACCTGCTGGTCGGCCTGTTGACCAACTTCTTCCGCGGCTGGGTGACCGATCTCACCACCGCCATTTTCGAAAAGAAAATGGGCATCCAGCTTGAACAGAAAGTCCAGCTTGCAGGAGCCACAGCATGACCCGTATCCGGATTGAAAAAGGCGTGGGCGGCTGGGGCGGCCCGCTGGAACTCGACGCCACAGCAAACAAAAAGATCGTCTATATCACCGCGGGCACCCGCCCGGCGATTGTCGACAAGCTGCGCGAACTCACCGGCTGGGAAGCGGTAGACGGCTTTAAAGAGGGCGAGCCGCCGGAAGCAGAGATCGGCGTGGCGGTGATCGACTGCGGCGGCACCCTGCGCTGCGGCATCTACCCGAAACGCCGTATTCCCACCGTCAATATCCATGCGACGGGTAAATCCGGCCCGCTGGCGCAGTACATCCTGGAGGACATCTACGTCTCCGGCGTGAAAGAAGAGAACATCACCCTGGCAGAAGGTACCGCCCCGGCAAAACAGAGCGCCCCGCGCGAGTACGACACCAGCAAGAAGATCACCGAGCAGAGCGACGGCCTGCTGGCAAAAGTCGGGATGGGGATGGGCTCCGCGGTGGCGGTGCTGTTCCAGTCCGGACGCGACACCATCGACACAGTGCTGAAAACCATCCTGCCGTTTATGGCCTTCGTCTCGGCGCTGATCGGCATCATCATGGCCTCCGGTCTGGGGGACTGGATCGCCCACGGCCTCGCCCCGCTGGCCAGCCATCCGCTCGGGCTGGTAACCCTGGCGCTGATCTGCTCTTTCCCGCTGCTGTCGCCATTCCTCGGCCCCGGGGCGGTGATTGCCCAGGTGATCGGCGTGCTGATTGGGGTGCAGATCGGGCTCGGCAATATTCCCCCGCACCTCGCCCTGCCCGCCCTGTTTGCCATTAATGCCCAGGCCGCCTGCGACTTTATCCCGGTGGGACTGTCGCTGGCCGAAGCGCGCCAGGACACCGTCCGCGTCGGGGTTCCTTCCGTGCTGGTGAGCCGCTTCCTGACCGGCGCGCCCACCGTCCTGATTGCCTGGTTCGTCTCTGGCTTTATCTATCAATAAGAGGAATTCGTCATGACCATAATTTACCAGACCACCATTACCCGCATCGGCCAGAGCGCCCCGGACGCGCTGAGCGACCAGATGCTGATCACCTTCCGTGAAGGGGCTCCGGCGGATATCGAGGAGTTCTGTTTTATCCACTGTCACGGCGAGCTGCAGGGTGAGCTGCGGCCTGGCAGCCAGCTCACCCTGGGCGATGCGCGTTATCCGGTGACGGCGGTGGGCGATGTCGCGGAGCAAAACCTGCGCGAGCTGGGGCATATCACCCTGCGTTTTGATGGCCAGACTGCGGCGGAATACCCGGGCACCGTGCACGTTGCCGGGCCGGTTCCGCAGGCGGTTGCAGCCGGTTGTGTATTGAAATTTGTGGCGTAATTAAAGGAGAGAAACATGGAACAGGTTGCAGTTGTCATTGGCGGGGGACAAACCTTAGGGGAATTTCTCTGCCGCGGGCTGGCCGCAGAAGGGTATCGCGTGGCGGTGGTGGATATTCAGAGCGAAAAAGCCGCCCGGGTCGCCAACGGGATCAATAAGGAATTTGGTGAAGGCAAGGCGTATGGTTTTGGCGCCGACGCCACCAGCGAGCAGAGCGTGATGGCGCTGTCGCACGGGGTGAATGAGATTTTTGGCCGGGTCGATCTGCTGGTCTACAGCGCCGGGATCGCCAAAGCAGCGTTTATCGGCGACGTGGAACTGGGAGATTTCGACCGTTCGTTGCAGGTGAACCTGGTGGGCTATTTCCTCTGCGCCAGGGAGTTCTCGCGCCTGATGATCCGCGACGGCATTGCCGGGCGCATTATTCAGATCAACTCCAAATCCGGCAAGGTGGGCAGCAAGCATAACTCCGGCTACAGCGCGGCCAAGTTCGGCGGCGTGGGGCTGACCCAGTCCCTGGCGCTGGATCTGGCGGAGTACGGCATTACCGTGCATTCGCTGATGCTCGGCAACCTGCTGAAATCGCCGATGTTCCAGTCCCTGCTGCCGCAGTATGCCACTAAGCTTGGCATCGAAGCGGATCAGGTGGAGCAGTATTACATCGATAAAGTGCCGCTCAAGCGCGGGTGCGACTATCAGGACGTGCTGAACATGCTGCTGTTTTATGCCAGCCCGAAAGCCTCCTACTGCACCGGGCAGTCGATCAATATCACCGGCGGGCAGGTGATGTTCTGATTGTGCGGGCTGATGCCCTCACCCCAACCCTCTCCCACAGGGAGAGGGAGATTATTCGTAGGCCGGGTAAGGCGCAGCCGCCACCCGGCAATTCCACAGGAGCTACACATGGTTACCGCATTAATCACCGTCGCCGTTATCGCCTGGCTGTGCCAGCTGGCCCTCGGGGGCTGGCAAATCCACCGCTTTAACCGCGCATTCGACGCTCTCTGCCAGAAAGGTCGTGTCGGCGTGGGTCGCTCCGGCGGACGTTTCAAACCACGGGTAATTGTCGCCGTTGCGCTGGACGATAATCACCGGGTCTGCGACTCGTTGATGATGCGCGGGCTGACGGTCTTTGCCCGACCGGTGAAAATTGCAGCGATTAACGGTCTCGCATTACAGGAATTAGAGCCTGATGTGATCTTTCCCAATGATTCGCTGTGTCAGGATGCACTATCATTAGCGCTTAAATTGAAACATGGATAATTTCGTTGTGAACGTTATAAGCTTGCGAAATTATCATTTCGCAACCTGAGGAACTCAACGCCTATGAAACCCCGTCAGCGGCAGGCGGCCATTCTCGACCATCTGCAAAAGCAGGGAAAATGTTCGGTTGAGGATCTGGCCCACTACTTTGACACCACCGGCACCACCATCCGCAAGGATCTGGTGATCCTGGAGAATTCCGGGGCGGTGATCCGCACCTATGGCGGCGTGGTGCTGAATAAGGACGAGGCCGATCCGCCCATCGATCACAAGACGCTGATCAACACCCACCAGAAGGCGTTAATCGCTGAGGCGGCGGTAAAATATATCCATGACGGCGACTCCATTATCCTCGACGCGGGCAGTACGGTGCTGCAGATGGTGCCGATGCTGAGTCGCTTCAATAACATCACCGTAATGACCAACAGCCTGCATATCGTCAACGCCCTGTCCGAATTCGACAACGAACAAACCATCCTGATGCCCGGCGGTACCTTCCGTAAAAAATCAGCCTCGTTTCACGGCCAGCTGGCGGAGAACGCCTTCGACCATTTCAGCTTTGACCGGCTGTTTATGGGCACCGACGGCATCGACCTTAATGCGGGCGTCACCACCTTCAACGAGGTGTTCAGCGTCAGTAAAGCGATGTGCAATGCCGCCCGGGAAGTGATCCTGATGGCCGACTCGTCGAAGTTTGGCCGTAAAAGCCCGAATATTGTCTGTAGCCTGGAGAGCGTTGATAAGCTGATCACCGACGCGGGTATCGATCCGGCGTTCAAACAAGCGCTGGAAGAGAAAGGAATCGAAGTGATTGTAACCGGAGAGAGAGATGAGTGATTTTCTGATCAACGCAGGTCGTCAAACCCTGATGCTGGAACTGCAGGAAGCCAGCCGCCTGCCGGATCGTCTGGGAGAGGATTTTGTTCTGGCCGCCAACACCATTATCCAGTGTGAAGGCAAAGTGATTGTCGCGGGCATCGGCAAATCCGGGCACATCGGCAAAAAGATTGCCGCCACCCTTGCCAGCACCGGCACCCCGGCCTTTTTCGTCCATCCGGCTGAAGCCCTGCACGGCGACCTGGGAATGATCGAGAGTCGCGACGTGCTGCTGTTTATCTCCTACTCCGGTTCGGCGAAAGAGCTGGATCTGATCCTGCCGCGCCTGCAGGAAAAATCGGTCGCGCTGCTGGCGATGACCGGTAAACCCCGATCGCCGCTGGCGCTGGCCGCCAAAGCCACGCTGGATATTTCGGTGGAACGCGAAGCCTGCCCGATGCACCTGGCCCCGACCTCCAGCACCGTCAACACCCTGATGATGGGCGATGCGCTGGCAATGGCGGTAATGCAGGCCCGCGGCTTTAATGAAGAAGATTTTGCCCGCTCCCACCCGGCAGGCGCGCTGGGCGCCCGTCTGCTGAACAAAGTGCATCACCTGATGCGTACCGACGACGCAACCCCGCAGGTGAAGCTGAACACCAGCGTGATGGACGCGATGCTTGAGCTGAGCCGCACCGGACTGGGGCTGGTGGCGGTCTGCGATGACGACAACCAGGTGAAAGGCGTCTTCACCGACGGCGACCTGCGTCGCTGGCTGGTGGGCGGCGGCCAACTGGAAGTTAACGTCAGCAGCGCCATGACCACTGGTGGCCTGACGCTGAAGGCAGAAAGCCGCGCCATCGAAGCCAAAGAGCTGCTGATGAAGCGCAAAATCACCGCCGCCCCGGTGGTGGACGAAAATGGCCGCCTGTGTGGTGCCATCAACCTGCAGGATTTCTACCAGGCAGGCATCATCTAACCTTTCAGACCCAGACGTTTCGCCAGCCGGTGCAGGTTGGCGACGTCGGTCTCCAGCGCCCTTGCGCTTGCCGCCCAGCTGCGGCTGTTCTGCTCCAGCGCGCGGGTAATCATCTGGCGTTGAAACGCTTCCGTTGCCTCACGCAGGTTCTGATTCACCACTAACGGGGTTTCCGGCGTCACCGCAGGGGTGCTCTCATCATGCAGGGCAAAATGCTGCGCGTGGATCACCACGTCATCCCCCAGCCGCGCCGCCCGGGCCAGCACCACCGCCCGGTGGATGGCATGTTCCAGCTCGCGCACGTTACCCGGCCAGCCGTAGCTCAGCAGATGCGCACGCGCCCCGGGGCTGAGTACCACCCGGGATAACCCCATCCGCAACCGGCACTGCTCGCAGAAATAGCCCGCCAGCAGCACCACGTCCTCGCCCCGCTCGCGCAGCGGCGGCACCGAAAGCGGGAACACGCTCAGGCGATGGAACAGGTCGGCGCGGAAGTTGCCTGCCAGCACCTCTTCGCGCAGATCGCGGTTGGTGGCTGCCAGCACCCGCACGTCAACCCGCAGGCTGCGGTCGTCGCCCACCCGCTGGATATCGCCATACTGCAGCACCCGCAGCAGCTTGGCCTGCAGCGCCAGCGACAGCTCGCCAATCTCATCAAGGAACAGGGTGCCGTTATCCGCCATCTCAAACTTGCCGCTGCGGTTGCTGATGGCCCCGGTAAAGGCCCCTTTGACGTGGCCGAACAGCTCGCTCTCCGCCACGCTCTCCGGCAATGCGGCGCAGTTGAGATAGACCAGCGGATTGACCGCCCGCGGCGAGGCCTCGTGGATGGCTTTCGCCACCAGCTCTTTGCCAGTGCCGGTTTCGCCCTCAATCAGCACATTCAGGTCGGAGGCGGCGACAATCTCAATCTCTTTTTTCAGGCTCATCATGCCCGGCGACAGGCCGATCATCTCGGTGTTTTTCACCTGCTCAAACACCGCCGGGCCCACGGGCAGGCTGTTCTGGCTCTCAAGCTGTTCAATCAGCAGGGCATTATTCAGGGCCCCGGCGGCGAGGGCAGCAATCAGCCTCAGCTCCTCGTCGCTGAAGGTGTCGAACTGGTCCGGCGACATGCCGTCCAGGGTCAGGGCGCCAATCAGGTTCTGCCCGGCAAACAGCGGCAGGCCGATACAGGCGTGCACCTTCAGGCTTTCCTGGCCAGGGATTAACCCGTCGTAGGGATCGGGCAGGTCGCTGTCGGCCGGGAAGCGCACCACATCCCCGGCGCGGGCGATGGTCTCCAGCCGCGGGTGGCCTTCCAGGGTAAAGCGCCGTCCCAGCACGTCCTGCGCCAGGCCGTCGATCGCCAGCGGGATAAACTGCCGCCCTTCATAGCGCAGCAGCGCCGAGGCGTCGCAATCCAGCACGTGACGCAGGGTGGAGATCAGCCGCTGAAAGCGATCCTGATGGCCGATACCGCGCTGTAACTCAATGGCGATTTTCGCCAGCACCTCTACAGAAAAACTCATTTTCGCCTCACTGTCATTTTGACAATGCATCTTGTCATATAGACTATATCAATGACAGTCAAATTGACTACCCATGAGGGGTTATTATTTTTAATTTATTTTAAAATCAATGATTTAAAAAGTTGGCACGCAACCTGCAATTACCATTACATCTTTCGTTTAATTTCGCTGTATTAAGTTGAGGTTGCTATGTCTATTCTGGTTAAAAACAATATTCATTGGGTTGGTCAACGTGACTGGGAAGTACGTGATTTTCACGGGACGGAGTACAAAACACTGCGCGGCAGCAGCTACAACAGCTATCTCATCCGGGAAGAAAAAAACGTCCTGATCGACACCGTCGATCATAAATTCAGCCGTGAGTTCGTGCAAAACCTGCGCAGTGAAATCGATCTGGCCGATATCGACTACATCATCATTAACCATGCTGAAGAAGATCACGCCGGTGCCCTGACCGAACTGATGTCCTGCATCCCGGACACCCCGATCTACTGCACCAACAACGCCATCGACTCCATCAATGGTCACCATCACCATCCGGAGTGGAATTTCAACGTGGTGAAAACCGGTGATTCACTGGACATCGGTAACGGCAAACAGCTGATCTTCGTTGAAACCCCGATGCTGCACTGGCCGGACAGCATGATGACCTACATGACCGGCGACGCCGTACTGTTCAGTAACGACGCCTTCGGCCAGCACTACTGCGACGAACGTCTGTTCAATGACGAAGTGGATCAGGCTGAACTGTACGAGCAGTGCCAGCGCTACTACGCCAACATCCTGACCCCGTTCAGCCGTCTGGTGACGCCAAAAATTACTGAAATCCTCGGCTTCAATCTGCCGGTGGATATGATTGCCACCTCCCACGGCGTGGTATGGCGTGAGAACCCAACCCAGATCGTCGAGCAGTACCTGAAATGGGCGGCAGACTATCAGGAAGACCGCATCACCATTTTCTACGACACCATGTCCAACAACACTCGCATGATGGCCGACGCGATTGCCCAGGGCATCAACGAAGTGGATCCGAACGTGGCGGTGAAGATCTTTAACGTGGCGCGCAGCGACAAAAACGACATTCTGACCAACGTCTTCCGCTCCAAAGGGGTGCTGGTGGGGACCTCCACCATGAACAACGTGATGATGCCGAAAATTGCTGGCCTGGTGGAAGAGATGACCGGCCTGCGCTTCCGCAACAAACGCGCCAGCGCCTTCGGCTCCCACGGCTGGAGCGGCGGCGCGGTTGACCGTCTCTCTACCCGACTGCAGGATGCGGGCTTTGAAATGTCGATGAGCCTGAAGGCGAAATGGCGTCCGGATCTGGATGCGCTGGAAATCTGCCGTCAGCACGGCCGCGACATTGCACGTCAGTGGGCGCTCGCTCCGCTGCCTGAAGCGACCGCTAAAGCCACACCAGAACAGGAAGCCTGCGCCTGTGCCGCCGCGGCGGCCGCCGACCTCGGCCCTTGCATGCAGTGCAGCGTCTGCCAGTGGATCTACGATCCAGCCCTCGGCGAACCGCTGCAGGATGTCGCCCCAGGCACACCGTGGAGCGACGTGCCGGATAACTTCCTCTGCCCGGAATGTTCCCTCGGTAAAGACGTCTTTGACGAACTGGCATCGGAGGCAAAATGAGCCACGGTATCGTGATTATCGGCTCGGGCTTCGCCGCCCGCCAGCTGGTGAAAAATATCCGTAAACAGGATGCGAACGTCCCGCTGACGCTGATCGCCGCGGACAGCATGGACGAGTACAACAAGCCTGACTTAAGCCACGTTATCAGCCAGAGTCAGCATGCCGATGACCTCACCCGCCAGACGGCGGGGGAGTTTGCCGAACAGTTTAACCTGCGCCTGTTCCCTTACACCTGGGTCGCCGACATTGATGCGGCGGCGCACGTGGTAAAAGGGAAAGAGACCCAGTGGTCATATGACAAACTGGTTCTGGCCACCGGAGCCGCGGCTTTTGTGCCGCCGGTTCCGGGCCGCGAACTGATGCTGACCCTCAACAGCCAGACGGAGTACCGGGCCTGTGAATCCTCGCTGCGTGACGCGCAGCGGGTGATGATTGTCGGCGCGGGGCTTATCGGCAGCGAACTGGCGATGGATTTTTGCCGGGCCGGGAAAGCGGTCACCCTGGTTGATCATTCCGCCAGTATTCTGTCAGCGCTGATGCCAGCCGAAGTGAGCAGTCGCTTACAACACCGGCTGACCGATATGGGCGTGCATTTGCAGCTGAAATCGCAGCTGCAAAGCCTGACTAAAACCGATACCGGGATCTGCGCCCTGCTGGATCGGGACCGCTGCATTGACGTGGATGTAGTCATTGCCGCCACCGGCCTGCGTCCGGAAATCGCGCTGGCCCAGCGTGCCGGGGCAGAAACCAACCGCGGGGTAAAAGTCGATAGCTATCTGCAAACCACGCAGCCGGATATCTATGCCCTCGGCGACTGCGCCGAAATCAACGGTCAGGTGCTGCCGTTCCTGCAGCCAATCCAGTTAAGCGCCATGTATCTGGCGAAGAACCTGCTCGGGGCCAACACCCCGCTGAAACTGCCTGCAATGCTGGTGAAGGTCAAAACGCCGGAACTGCCGCTGCATCTGGCAGGTGAAACCCAGCGCCAGGATTTGAACTGGCAGATCGCCATCGAACCTCAGGGGATGGTGGCGAAAGGTGCCGACAGCGAGGGCAATTTACGCGCCTTCGTAGTCAGTGAAGATCGGATGAAGGAGGCCTTTGCCCTGCTGAAATCACTACCTGTTTAACCCTCAAACTCTTGCTCTACTCGTTGTATGTTTGTCAGATTTTGCCTTTCGCAGCCCCGGTGCCCCGGGGCTTTTTTAATTACGCAACTAAAAAGATAAATAATAAAATGCGGAACAGCCGAAAAACATCACCCTGTTTTATTCCCTGATTTCTTTTTAATCTGAGAGGGTATTGATTAGCCGGAGATAAACATGGCGACCTTCAGGAAAGAAATTAACGACCTTGCTGACTATTTTAAAAAAGTACAGCCTGTCGAACGCATATTATTCCGCTGGCTTTACCTCAGCCCGGAGGCGCGAACCCAGCGCCTTAAAGAGCTGATGCTGCCTGTCAGCGACAAAAAGCATTAATAAAAAAGACGGCGCAATTGCCGTTTTTTTATTGCCCAAAAGCGGAAGCATTCATCGAAGATATCCTTGTTTATTTAAATATAAATAAACCAAAGGTGTCAGCGGAATATTAATTTAAAGTACATCACATTTTTACTTCCCGCCATTTTAACCCTTGCGAAAAGCTGTTATTTTTCGCCGTGAATTAAGCCCCTTTTTTGGACATGGATATTATGAACGCATTTAGCTATTTGCAACGCCTGGGCAAGGCGCTGATGTTGCCTATCGCGACCTTACCTGTTGCCGCGATTTTATTACGTCTGGGCCAGCCCGACGTGCTGAATATTCCCTTTATCGCCAGTGCAGGTGGCGGCATTTTTGACAGCCTGCCCCTGCTGTTTGCGCTCGGCATTGCTATTGGACTGGCGAAAGACAACGCTGGTGCCGCCGCGCTGGCGGGCGCGGTCGGTTTCCTGGTGCTGACCAAAGCCACGGCGGTCATTAACTCCTCCATTAACATGTCCTTCTTCGCCGGGATCATCGCGGGCGTGGTGGCGGGTCACTGTTACAACCGCTTCTCGGAGACGAAACTGCCCGACTTCCTGGCGTTCTTTGCCAGTAAGCGGCTGGTGCCGATCATGACCGGGCTGATCTGCCTGCTGCTGGCGTGGATTTGCGGCTACGTCTGGCCATCGGTGCAGCACGGGATTGATACCTTCAGCCTGCTGGTTTCCCGCAGCGGCGAGCCCGGCTGGTTTATTTACGGCATCCTTAACCGTGCGCTGATCCCCTTCGGCCTGCACTACATTCTGCACTCAGTATTCTGGTTCAGCCTCGGCGACTGCCTGAAAGTGACCTACGATGCGGCCAGCAGCATTCACAATATCTGCCTCGCGCCGGATGTGGTGAAAGGTTTAGTGGTGGGCGGCGCGGTACCGGGCATTGACGGTTCCAGCATTACCCAGATTGCCACCGATCTGACCCGCGGCGATCTCAACCGCTTCTTCGCCGGCGATCCGCATGCGGGGGTCTATATGGCGTGGGCATACCCGATCTTTATGGGCGGCCTGCCGGGTGCGGCGCTGGCCATGTACTTCGCCGCGCCAAAAGCGCGTCGCGCAGCGGTGGGCGGGATGCTGCTCTCCGTTGCCCTGACCGCGTTCCTTACCGGGATCACCGAACCGATTGAGTTCTCCTTCCTGTTCCTGGCCCCTGCCCTGTATGCCCTGCATGCGGTACTGGCTGGCGTGAGCATGGTCATCGCCAACAGCCTTGGGGTATTGCACGGGTTTGGTTTCTCCGCGGGACTGATCGACTTCGTGCTGAACTGGGGATTAGCCACTAAACCCTGGCTCCTGATCCCGCTGATTGCCCTGTTCTTTGTGATCTATTTTGTGGTCTTCAGTTTCGCGATCCGCTTCTTCAAGCTGAAAACACCGGGCCGGGAAGATGACGAGAGCGTAACGGGCGAGTCCGACGATCAGAATGAAGCTATCACGCACTATATCGCTGCGCTGGGCGGGGAACAGAACCTGAAGCTGGTGGACGCCTGCATCACTCGTCTGCGCTTAACCCTGGTTGATAACAGCGTCCTCGACGAACCGGCACTGAAAGCGCTCGGTGCCAAAGGCATTCTCAAGATGGGCACGCAGAATGCGCAGGTGATTCTGGGGCCACAGGCGGAGAGCATCGCGTTAAAAATCAGAGCGCGGCTTAACGCCTGATCCTATGACGCCCTCTTCATCGGAAGAGGGCATCATCGTCCGGCAAAACCGGAACAGTTGCTACATCTCTCCCTTATTTCTTCCGCAAAACCGCCTACACTCTGACCATTGCGACTCTTCCCCGGTAACTCTATGCGTCAGCTTCAGAAAATCCGCCAGTATCAGCGGCTCTCCGTGCATTACGGCTTTACGCCAAAACTGACTACCCTCGCTGAAGTGGCCGAAGTGGCGCTGTGCAGCGAACGCCATGCCCGGACGCTGTTACGCCAGCTGGCGGAAAGCGGCTGGTTAAGCTGGAAGGCACAGCCGGGGCGCGGGCATCGTGCCACCCTACACTGCCTGGTGACCACCAGCGAACTCAGCGCCCCGCTGATGCATGCCTGTCTGGAGAAGGGGGATTATCAGAGCGCCCTGCAGCTGGCGGACGGCGACCCCGCCAGCCTGCATCACATCATCACCCCGTTTCTCGGCGGGAAATGGCTCAAGCACCAGCCGACGTTGCGCATTCCCTGGTATCGCCCGCTCACCTCCCTGCACCCGGCACTGCATCGTCGACGCGCCGAACAGCACATTATCTGCGCGGTCCATGCCGGGTTAACCCGCTATGAACCCGGCCAGGCACAGCCGGTGGCGGATCTGGCGCACCACTGGGCCTGCTCTGACGACGGACTGCGCTGGCATTTTTACCTGCGCAGCGGGGCACACTGGCATAACGGTCAGCCACTGAGCGATGACGACATCCTGAGTGCGGTGCAGCAGCTGCTGAGCGATCCGGCCCGCAACAGCGGGCTGTTGCATATCGACGCGGTGACCCTCGTCGCCCCCTGGTGCCTGGCGGTGTATCTGCATGCCCCGGATGCCCTGCTGGCCCATCGTCTTGCCCATCCGGTCTGCCGCCTGCCCCATCCCCGGCAACCGGAGGTCGGCGCCGGGCCGTTCGCCATTGCCCGCCATCACTCGCATTTTTTGCGCCTCGAGCGCCAGCCCTGGTACTTTGCTACCCATCCCCTGCTGCATGCCATTGAGTTCTGGCGCACCGGCACGGTCGCCGATAAACCGGCATGGATTACGGTCGGGAAAGGCAGCGCCCCCCAGGACGCGGTGACCTCCACCAGCGGCGGGTTTGCGTGGCTGATGGTGAATGCAAAATTGCCCAAAGCGCTTGCAGCGTACCTGCGCCAGACCGTTCTGACGCTCAACCAGCAGTGCTTTGGTCGGCGGGAGGATCTGCAGATCCACACCGAAATCCTTCCCGGCCTGCGGGTGCCCGCCCTGCCCGCCGCCGCTGACAGCGACCTGCCGCCCCGGCTGAAACTGGTGTGCTACAACACCCCTGAGCTGCGCGAGCTGGCTGAAATTCTGCGGCTCCAGCTGCAGCCGCACGGCTGTGAGCTGCACACCGAGTGGAAAGATCGCGATGGCTGGTATGCCCCTGATACGCTGGCGGATGCCGATCTGCTGCTGGGGGATCATCTGGCGACCGGCATGGCGGAGTTTGCGCTGGCGGAGTGGTTTATCTATGAACCCGCCTGGGCCACGGCATTGGGCGAGGCGGGCTGGGAGGCGGCAAAACAGCAGCTAATGCAAAACAGCGACAGCGAAGCGCATTTTCACGCCCATCTGACGCCCTTTTTCCAGCGTCTGCTGGCGGAGGGGCGCTGCACGCCGCTGTTCCACTATCGCTACCGGATCAACGCCCTGGAAAACGTGCAGGATATGGTCCTGACCGCGGGGGGCTGGCTCGATTTTACCCGCGCCTGGCTGCCCCCGGCCGCCGAATTGTGATTAGCGGTGCGGGCCGGGGATCACCGAATCACGCAGGATCAGCTCTCCGGCGAAGGTCTGCTGGAAGGTGAACTCCCCGCCGTCGAGCATAAAGATCAGGCGGCTGATGGTCTCTTTCACCATCTCGGTCACCGGCACGCGCACGCTGGAGAGCGCGGGCACCACGTAGGGCGCCATCGCAATGTCATCGAAACCGACTACCGAAACCGCCCCCGGCGCGGCGATGCCGCTGTCGTGAAGCTGCTTAATGGCGCCGATCGCCATGTCGTCGTTGCTCGCCACCAGCGCGGTAAAATGCTCGCCGCGCGCCAGCAGCGTCGCCACCCCTGCCGCCCCGCTGGCCGGGTTCCATTTACCCTCGACAATCAGCGAGTCGCGCAGCGGGATCTGGTGCTGGGCCAGGGCATCTTTATAGCCGGAAAGACGTTCAATCCCGGTGGGGGAATCCAGCGATCCGGTGATAAAGGCGATATCGCGATGGCCCTGTTCGATGAGGGTTGATACCGCCGCCTGGCTGGAGGCTTTATGATCCGACCAGACGCAGTGGCTGCTGTTTTTGCGCAGCCGACGGTTAAGCACCATCACCGGCTGCTCGTGCTTCTGGATGATCTCGTCCATCTCATCGACGCTAAGAAAACGCGGGTAGATGATGATCGCGTCGCAGCGCATATCGAGCAGATACTGAATCGCCTCCCGCTCTTCATCGGCGCTGTGCTTGCCATCGGCGAGGATCAGCTGTCGGCCTCTCTCCTCGGTCATTCTGGCGGCATGGAACAGCAGCTCGCTGAAATAGACCCCGTGGTAGAGGGTGTTGGTCACCACCAGCCCGAGGGTTTGCGTGCGTTTGGTCGCCAGGTTGCGCGCCAGTAAATTGGGCCGGTAGCCGCTCTCTTCAATCGCCTGAAAGACCCTGTCTTTTGTCTCCTGGCTCACGTAGCCATTGCCCGAAAGCACCCGGGAAACCGTCGCCTTCGAGACCCCTGCCCGCTTCGCCACTTCCAGCATCGTGGTCATCAATCTGTTCCATCTGCATCTGATGAGCGGCAGTGTACTGTACCGCGTGAAAAATGTCGCAGCAGGACGATCACGCTTTTCGCCCCCTTAGGTGATCCTCATCACGGATCTAAAAAATGGTCAAAATGCGATCTTGTTTGATTCAGAGAAACTCTTCATGATTTTGTGGAACCGGTTTCCTATATAAGTTTCATCGTTACCCACGGTGAAGACGTACCTTACTGATAAAACAGGATATAACCCGATGGCCAAAAATTATGCTGCGCTGGCGAACGCCGTTGTCAGCGCGCTCGGCGGCAAAGACAACATCGTCGCCGTCACCCACTGTATGACCCGACTGCGCTTTGTGGCGAAAGACGAGAGCCTGATCGACAGCGCCACGCTGAAAAGCATCAGCGGCGTGCTGGGGGTAGTGCGCAACGACAACCAGTGCCAGGTGATCATCGGTAATACCGTTTCCCAGGCGTACCGCGAGGTGGTTAATCTGCTGCCTGCCGATATGCAGCCTGCTGCACCCCAGGGGCCGCAAAAGCTGACCCTGAAACGCATCGGCGCGGGGATCCTCGACGCGCTGATCGGCACCATGTCTCCGCTGATCCCGGCGATCATCGGCGGATCGATGGTCAAACTGCTGGCGATGATCCTTGAGATGACCGGCGTACTGACCAAAGGCGAGCCGACGCTGACCATTCTGACGGTGATCGGCGACGGAGCGTTCTTCTTCCTGCCACTGATGGTGGCCGCCTCTGCCGCGGTGAAGTTCAAGACCAACATGTCGCTGGCGATTGCTATTGCCGGCGTGCTGGTACACCCGAGCTTTATCGAGCTGATGGCCAAAGCGGCGCAGGGCGAGCACGTTGAGTTCGCCTTCGTTCCGGTGACGGCGGTGAAATACACCTACACGGTGATCCCGGCACTGGTGATGACCTGGTGCCTGTCATATATCGAACGCTGGGTGGACAGAATCACCCCGGCCGTGACCAAAAACTTCCTGAAGCCAATGCTGATCGTGCTGATTGCCGCCCCGCTCGCCATCGTCCTGATTGGGCCGCTGGGGATCTGGATCGGTAGCGGCATCTCTTCACTGGTGTACACCATTCACGGCTATCTGGGCTGGCTGTCCGTGGCCATTATGGGCGCGCTGTGGCCGCTGCTGGTGATGACCGGAATGCACCGCGTCTTTACTCCAACTATCATTCAGACCATCGCCGAAACCGGCAAAGAGGGGATGGTGATGCCGTCCGAAATCGGTGCCAACCTGTCGCTGGGCGGTTCGTCCCTGGCGGTAGCGTGGAAAACCAAAAACCCGGAACTGCGCCAGACGGCGCTGGCCGCCGCAGCCTCTGCCATCATGGCGGGGATCTCTGAACCGGCGCTGTATGGCGTGGCGGTTCGCCTGAAACGCCCGCTGATTGCGAGCCTGATCAGCGGCTTTATCTGCGGCGCGGTTGCCGGGATTGCCGGACTGGCCAGCCACTCAATGGCGGCGCCGGGCCTGTTTACCAGCGTCCAGTTCTTCGACCCGGCTAACCCGATGTCTATCGTCTGGGTCTTCGGGGTGATGGCCCTGGCCGTGGTGCTCTCTTTCGTGCTGACCCTGATTCTGGGCTTTGAAGATATCCCGGTAGAAGACGACGCGGAGAAAGCGCGCGCCCTGCAAACCGCACCGGTTCAGGCCAAAGCAGCACAAGCATAAATGTATAGCGAGGTAACAATGTCAGTTTTTCCACAAGGATTTTTATGGGGCGGCGCACTGGCCGCTAACCAGAGCGAAGGCGCATACCGCGAAGGCGGCAAGGGCCTGACCACCGTCGATATGATCCCCCACGGCGCTAATCGCCTGGCGGTAAAAGTCGGCAAGGAAAAACGCTTTTCGTTGCGTGATGACGAGTTCTATCCCAGCCACGACGCGATCGATTTTTACCATCGCTATAAAGAAGATATCGCCTTAATGGCCGAGATGGGCTTCACGGTATTCCGTACCTCGATTGCCTGGAGCCGTCTCTACCCGAATGGCGACGAGCCGCTGCCGAATCAGGAAGGGATAGCGTTTTACCGGGCGGTGTTCGAGGAGTGCAAAAAGTACAACATCGAGCCGCTGGTGACCCTGTGCCACTTCGACGTGCCGATGCATCTGGTGACCGAATACGGCTCCTGGCGCAACCGCAAGATGGTCGACTTCTTTGCCCGCTATGCACGCACCTGCTTCGAGGAGTTCAACGGGCTGGTGAAGTACTGGCTGACCTTCAACGAGATCAACATCATGCTGCACAGCCCGTTCTCCGGGGCCGGGCTGGTGTTTGAGGAAGGCGAAAACGAAGATCAGGTCAAGTACCAGGCGGCGCACCACGAGCTGGTGGCGAGCGCGCTGGCGACCAAAATTGCCCACGAGGTGAATCCGCAAAACCAGGTCGGCTGCATGCTGGCGGGCGGCAATTTTTACCCGTATTCCTGCAAACCGGAAGACGTGTGGATGGCGCTGGAGAAAGACCGGGAGAACCTGTTCTTTATCGACGTGCAGGCCCGGGGCAGCTACCCGGTCTACTCGGCCCGCGTGTTCCGCGAGAAAGGGGTGGTGATTGTCAAAGATCCGGGCGATGACGCGCTGCTGAAGAACACCGTCGATTTTGTGTCGTTCAGCTATTACGCTTCGCGCTGCGCCTCGGCGGATATGAATGCGGGAAACACCAGCGCGGCCAACATCGTCAAGTCCTTGCGCAACCCGCACATTGAGGTGAGCGAATGGGGCTGGGGCATCGACCCGCTGGGCCTGCGCATCACCATGAACATGATGTACGACCGCTACCAGAAGCCGCTGTTCCTGGTGGAGAACGGTCTCGGAGCGAAAGATGAGATTGACGCTAACGGCGAAATCAATGATGACTACCGCATCAGCTATCTGCGGGAGCATATCCGCGCCATGGGCGATGCCATTGAAGACGGCATCCCGCTGATCGGCTACACCAGCTGGGGCTGTATCGATCTGGTGGCCGCCTCTACCGGCGAGATGAGCAAGCGCTACGGCTTTATCTATGTCGATCGCGATGACGCCGGAAACGGCACCCTCGATCGCAAACGCAAGAAATCGTTCTGGTGGTACAAGAAAGTGATCGCCAGCAACGGTGCCGATTTAGATTAACCACCCCTTCGCCGGGCGGCGCTGCGCTTGCCCGGCCTACAAACGTCCTCACAAACCCAATAGTTTCATGGCGTTATTATCGTTCATTGACACCATGAATATATCATTGTATAAAACTCCGCCGAAATAAATGATATTCATTCTCAGCCAGACGCACGATCTGGCATCACTACATTAATGAAGGATAGCGTTCCATGAAAAAGGTCATCAGCGCATTAGGATTGCTGATCGCGACAGCCGGTTCCGCTTTTGCGACCACCTATCCTCTGACGATTGAGAATTGCGGATATAAAGAAACCTTCACCAAAGCGCCGGAGCGCGTCGTGGCGCTGGGACAAAACACTGTTGAAATTCTGCTGCTGTTGGGCCTTGAAGATAAGGTGGCCGCCAGCGCCTTCTGGCCGACCAAAGTGCTGCCGCAGCTGGCTGAACAGAACAAAAAAGTCAAAACGCTGACCGTCGAGATCCCAACCCTGGAATCCATTCTGGCGCAAAACCCGGACTTCGTTCCGGCGCAGCTGCCGTTGCTATTAGGGCCAGAGAGTAAAGTCGCCAAACGCGAAGATCTGGCCACCGTAGGCGTGAACAGCTATATGTCGCCGGGCATGTGCGCCACCAAAAAAGATATTGGCGATATGTACGGCAGCCGCCAGAAGCTGTGGGACATGACCTTCCTGTATAAAGAGATCGAAGATTTCGCCAAAATCTTTAACGTCGAAGATCGCGGTCAGGCGCTGATTGCCGATTTCAAAAAGCGCGAAGCCGACCTGCGCAGCGAATTCAGCAAAAACAAAAAAGACCTGTCGTTCGTCTTCTGGTTCTCCAGCTCTTCCCCTTCCTCTGACGCCTACGTTGGCGGGAAAAACAGCGCCTCCGGCTTTATCGCCAACGTGCTGGGCGGCCACAACGCCATCACCTCCGAAACCGAATGGCCGACCGTGGGCTGGGAAAGCATTATTGCCGCCAACCCGGACGTGATTGTGGTCTCCAGCCTCGACCGTAATCGCTGGGCGCTGGACGATGCTCAGGAAAAAATCAAATTCCTGAAAAGCGATCCGGCCGTCAGCCAGCTCGACGCCGTTAAAAAAGGTCACATTGTGATCATGGACGGCCAGGCGATGAACCCGACTATCCGCACCATCTATGGCGCGGAGCAGATTGGTGAACAGCTCAGAAAGATGGGACTGAATTAATGTCAGCAGTGGTTCAACAGACCCGACACAACTGGCTGCTGCCGGCGTCGGGTTTTATGGCGATAGTGGCGTTGCTGCTGGTGATCGCCATCGGCGTCAGCGTGGGGGAGCTGTCGATCCCCCTGCAGAGCGTGTTCTACGCTATCACCAATAAAATCGGCTTAACCGAGGTTCCGCTCAACCGCATCTACGAGAGCGTGATCTGGGACTTCCGCCTGAGCCGGGCGCTGGTGGCGGCCTGCTGCGGTGCGGGGCTGGCGATTTGCGGCGCGGTGCTGCAAAGCCTGCTGAAAAACGCCCTCGCCGAACCCTACGTGCTGGGCGTCTCTGCCGGGGCGTCAACCGGCGCGGTCGCCGTGGTGGTGCTGGGCATTGGCAGCGGCACCGTCACCCTCTCCGCCGGGGCCTTTGCCGGAGCCTTTGCCGCCTTTGCCTTTGTGGCCCTGCTGACCAACGGCGCACGCGGTGGCAGTGAACGCACCATTCTCGCCGGGGTTGCCGCCTCGCAGTTGTTTAACGCCATCACCGCCTGGACCGTCAGCACCTCGGCCAGCGCCCAGCAGGCGCGTGATGTGATGTTCTGGCTGCTGGGCAGCTTTAGCGGCGTGCGATGGCCGGAGTTCCAGCTGGTGCTGGTGGTAATGCTGGTGGGGCTGGCGATCTGCCTCTATTACGCCCGCGCGCTGGACGCCTTCACCTTTGGCGACGATGCCGCCGCTTCGCTTGGGATCGCCGTGCCCTGGGTGCGCCTGATCCTGTTTATCGTCACCGCCTTAATGACCGCGACCATCGTCAGCATGGCGGGCTCCATCGGCTTTGTCGGCCTGGTGGTGCCACACATGATGCGCTTCTTCTTCGGCCCCCTGCACCGCACGCTGCTCATCGCCAGCGCGCTGGCCGGGGCGATCCTGATGGTGCTGGCGGATATCGCCTCGCGGCTGCTGATCGCCCCGCAAAGCCTGCCGGTTGGCGTGGTGACCGCGCTGGTGGGCGTCCCGTTCTTTGCCATGATTATCTATCGTTCAAGGAATAAGTGATGAGCATCACTGCTGAAAATATCACCTGGAAGGTGGGTAAAAAGGTCATCGTCGACAATGTCTCTCTGGCGGTATCCCGGGGGCAGACCGTCGGCCTGCTGGGGCCAAACGGCTCCGGTAAATCGTCCCTGCTGCGGATCCTCGCCGGTTTGCGTCGCCCGCATAGCGGCACCGTCGCGCTGGATGGCGCCAGCATCCATGGGATCCCTAAAAAGCAGCTTGCCCGTCGGGTGGCCTTCGTGGAACAGCACGGCATGACCGACGCCAACATGCGCGTGCGGGACGTGGTGAAGCTGGGGCGTATTCCGCACCACTCCCCGTTTTCCGGCTGGACGGCGCAGGATGACGAGACCGTCAATTCGGCGCTAAAGACGGTGGATATGTTGCATAACAGCGATCAGGGCTGGCAGAGCCTCTCCGGCGGGGAACGCCAGCGGGTACATATCGCCCGCGCGCTGGCGCAGATGCCCACCGAGATCCTGCTGGATGAACCCACCAACCACCTGGATATCCACCATCAGATGCAGCTGATGCAGTTGATCAGCCAGCTACCGGTCACCAGCATCGTCGCCATTCACGATCTTAACCACGCTTCGATGTTCTGCGATGCGCTGATTGTGATGCAGAAAGGGCGCATTGTGGCCACCGGCACGCCGCAGGAGATCCTCACCGAGGAATTGCTGTGGGAGGTGTTCCGGGTGAAAACCCGCATTGAGCTGTCGCCTTACCATGGCAAAAAACACATCCACTACCTCGTCTGAGGCGAGGTTATCGTGACGCTGCTCCGCCCTGCAACACAGCTCTGGCCGCCCGTCTTACTGGGCAGCCAGTTTGTTTTCAACATCGGTTTTTATGCCGTTGTTCCCTTCCTGGCGATTTTTTTACGCGACGATATGCTGCTCTCCGGTGGACTTATCGGGCTGGTGCTTGGGCTGCGAACCTTCTCCCAGCAGGGGATGTTTATCGTCGGCGGCGCCCTCTCCGACCGCTACGGCGCGCGCGTCGTTATTCTCTGCGGCTGCGTGGTGCGGGTGGTGGGCTATCTGCTGCTGGCCTTTGGCTACAGCCTGCCCGTCATCATCGCCGGGGCGTGCCTCACCGGGATCGGCGGGGCACTCTTCTCGCCTTCCATCGAAGCCTTACTGGCAAAAGCCGGAACCCGCAGCGAGGCGCAGGGCAAACGCAGCCGCGCCGAGTGGTTCGCGCTGTTTGCGGTATGCGGCGAGCTGGGGGCGGTGCTTGGTCCGGTGGCGGGTGCCCTGCTCACCGGGATGGGTTTTCGCCAGGTGGCGCTGGCGGGAGCTGCGGTGTTTGTGGTGGCGTTGATTGTGCTGTTCTTCTGTCTGCCGGCCGGGTCGGCAAAAAACCAGCCGCTGCAGATCACCCCCTGGTGGACCACCTTTCGCCAGCCGCGGTTCGTGGCGTTCATCATCGCCTGGAGCAGCTGGCTGTTAAGCTATAACCAGCTTTATCTGGCGCTGCCGGTGGAGATCCAGCGTGCCGGGGGCAGCGAAAAAGATCTCGGCCCGCTGTTTATGCTGGCCTCGGGACTGGTGATCCTCTTTCAGCTGCCGCTGGCGCGCTTTGCCCGTCGGGTGGGCGCGGTGCGGATCCTGCCGGTGGGCTTTCTGCTGATTGCCGCGTCCTTCCTGAGCGTCGCACTCTTTGCGCCCTCAGAGCCAGCAACCGGCTGGCTGCGTCTGCTACCGGCGGCCTGCTTTGTGACGCTACTGACCACCGGGCAGATGCTGCTGGTGCCGGCGGGCAAAGATGTGGTGCCCTGGTTTGCGAGCGAATCGACGCTGGGCGCGCACTACGGTGCTCTGGCCACCGCAGGCGGTTGCGCGGTGCTGGCGGGGAATTTGTTGCTGGGCGATCTGCTCGACCAGGCGCTGAGGCCCTCCGTCGCGGCAATGTATCCCTGGCTGGTGCTGGCTGTGTTTCCGCTATGCAGCGCCTTCGCCATGGTGGTTATCTGCCGCCCGATGCGCAGGCCGCGCGCCTGACGGGTTACTTTTTCGGGCGGTACTTTTCCGGCAGCTCCGGGACCGGGCGGCGGTCGTCGATCAGATGGCGGATCGTCAGAATCGGATGACGCCACAGCATGCGCGGTCCTGCCCAACGCATCACCTGCTTCATCTCTTCCCGTTTAGCCGGCTGATAGCAGTGAACCGGACACTGCTTGCAGGCCGGTTTCTCCTCGCCAAACACGCATTTATCCAGCCGCTTGTCGGCGTACGCATTCAGCGCCGGATAGTGCCCCGCGGCTTTTGATGCCTCGGGACACTGCTTTTCATACAGCGCGATCATCTTGCGGATGGTCTCTTTTTCGCGCGCGATCCGTTTTCCTGACATGGCCTGATACCCACTGATAAGTTGCATCAATAATACCCTTTTCAAGCCGGATGTTCAGCCCGATTTCATATTTTACATTTCGTTTCCTGAAGGCGCTTCGCAGTTATACGTTTGTCTTCGCCTCATTTTACTGACATTTTATACAGGTGTTTGTTTCACCGGATCCTTCCCTGCGAACAAGGAGTTTCTATGTCGGATATGTGCATCTCCAGACCCAGCCGCCATCTCACCGTGGGCTATTTCAGAAAACGCCACGAGGATCGCAAGACCAAAATCCCGACGCGCTACAGCGTACATGCTGCGCTGAGCTTAAAAGGCGACTGGCTGGAAGAGGCCGGTTTTAAAACCCATTCCCGGGTGCGGGTGCTGGTGGAACAGGGGAAATTAGTGATTGAGCTGATTGCGGAAGAGGCCTCGTAAAGTCGCGACATTTTGCTGCGCCGGCTCTTTTTTTCATGCGACAATAGCGCCATTACACGACCCTAATGTCGCCTGAACAGCACTATTTTCAAAGAAATGGACATCATCACTCCATGACCACTACTGACAATTTCGACGCGCACACCCCCATGATGCAGCAGTACCTGAAGCTGAAAGCTCAGCATCCGGAAATCCTGCTGTTTTATCGGATGGGCGACTTTTACGAGCTATTTTATGACGATGCGAAACGCGCCTCACAGCTGCTCGACATCTCGCTGACCAAACGCGGCGCCTCCGCCGGGGAACCGATCCCGATGGCCGGGATCCCGCACCACGCGGTAGAGAACTACCTGGCGAAGCTGGTCAATCAGGGGGAATCGGTCGCCATCTGCGAACAGATTGGCGATCCGGCCACCTCGAAAGGCCCGGTTGAGCGCAAAGTAGTACGCATCGTCACCCCCGGCACCATCAGCGATGAAGCGCTGCTGCAGGAGCGCCAGGATAACCTGCTCGCCGCCATCTGGCAGGACAGCAAAGGTTTTGGCTATGCCACCCTGGATATCAGCTCCGGGCGTTTTCGCCTGAGCGAACCGGCCGACCAGGAAACCATGGCCGCCGAGCTGCAGCGCACCAATCCGGCGGAGCTGCTGTACGCCGAAGATTTTGCCGGGATGGGGCTGCTTGAAGGCCGTCGCGGCCTGCGTCGCCGTCCGCTGTGGGAGTTTGAGATCGACACCGCGCGCCAGCAGCTTAACCTGCAGTTTGGCACCCGGGATCTGACCGGCTTCGGCGTTGAAAATGCCCCGCGCGGTCTGTGCGCCGCGGGCTGTTTGCTGCAGTACGTGAAAGATACCCAACGCACCGCCCTGCCGCATATCCGCTCCATTACCATTGAGCGCCAGCAGGACAGCATCATTATGGATGCCGCTACCCGTCGCAATCTGGAGATCACCCAGAACCTGGCCGGGGGCGTGGAAAACACCCTCGCCTCGGTGCTCGACAGCACCGTCACCCCGATGGGTAGCCGGATGCTGAAACGCTGGCTGCATATGCCGGTTCGCGACATCGCCACCCTCACCGGCCGCCAGCAGACCATTGGCGCCCTGCAGGAGAGATACAGCGACCTGCAGCCGGTGTTACGCCAGGTAGGCGATCTGGAGCGTATTCTGGCGCGTCTGGCGCTGCGTACCGCGCGACCACGCGACTTAGCCCGGATGCGTCACGCGTTCCAGCAACTGCCAGAACTGCGCAGCCAGCTGGCAGAGATCGACAGCGCGCCGGTGCAGAAGCTGCGCGAGGCGATGGGCGAATTCAGCGAACTGCGCGAACTGCTGGAAAAGGCCATCATTGAAACGCCGCCGGTGCTGGTGCGTGACGGCGGCGTTATCGCCCCGGGCTATAACGAAGAGCTGGACGAGTGGCGCGCGCTGGCCGACGGCGCAACGGACTATCTCGATAAGCTGGAGATCCGCGAACGCGAGCGGCTCGGGCTGGACACCCTGAAGGTCGGTTACAACGCCGTACACGGCTACTTTATTCAGATCAGCCGCGGGCAGAGCCACCTGGCCCCTATCCACTACGTGCGCCGCCAGACGCTGAAAAACGCCGAGCGTTACATTATTCCTGAGCTGAAAGAGTACGAAGACAAGGTACTCACCTCGAAGGGCAAAGCCCTGGCGCTGGAAAAACAGCTGTATGACGCCCTGTTCGATATGCTGATGCCGCACCTGGGCGATCTGCAGCAGAGCGCCTCCGCCCTGGCCGAGCTGGATGTGCTGGTTAACCTGGCGGAACGTGCCGAGACCCTGAACTACTGCTGCCCGACCTTTAGCGATAAGCCCGGGGTACGTATTACCGAAGGCCGTCACCCGGTGGTGGAGCAGGTGCTGAACGAGCCGTTCATCGCTAACCCGCTCAACCTGTCGCCGCAGCGGCGAATGCTGATCATTACCGGACCGAACATGGGCGGTAAAAGTACCTATATGCGCCAGACGGCGCTGATTGCCCTGCTGGCCTATATCGGCAGCTACGTTCCGGCGCAAAAGGTGGAGATCGGCCCTGTCGATCGTATCTTTACCCGCGTGGGTGCGGCGGACGATCTGGCGAGCGGTCGTTCGACCTTTATGGTAGAGATGACCGAAACTGCCAACATTCTGCACAACGCCACCGAGTACAGTCTGGTGCTGATGGATGAGATTGGCCGCGGGACCTCGACCTATGACGGGCTCTCGCTGGCGTGGGCCTGTGCCGAAAGCCTGGCCAATAAAATCAAAGCCATGACCCTGTTTGCCACCCACTACTTCGAGCTGACCCAGCTGCCGGAGAAGATGGAGGGCGTAGCGAACGTGCATCTGGATGCGCTGGAGCACGGGGACACTATCGCCTTTATGCACAGCGTGCAGGATGGCGCGGCGAGCAAAAGCTACGGGCTGGCCGTGGCGGCGCTGGCGGGGGTGCCGAAAGAGGTAATCAAGCGCGCGCGTCAGAAGCTGCGTGAGCTGGAAAGCCTGGCGCCAAACGCGGCGGCGACCCAGGTTGACGGGACGCAGATGTCGTTGCTGGCGCCAGCCGAAGAGACCTCCCCGGCACTGGAAGCGCTGGAGAACCTCGACCCGGATTCTCTGTCGCCACGTCAGGCGCTGGAGTGGATCTATCGGTTGAAGAATCTGGTGTAGATCGGTGTGGTCTGTATTGCCCGGCGGCGCTACGCTTGCCGGGCCTACGGAATGTGCGGCCTGTATCGCCCGGCGGCGCTATGCTTGCCGGGCCTAAGGAATCGATGTAGGCCGGGTAAGGCGTAGCCGCCACCCGGCTTTTTTTACAGCAGCGGCGGAATGGTCGGTACCTGCGGGGCATCGTCGATATCTTTCTGCGTCATGCGAAACGCTTCAGGATAGTGCTCCCGGCTGGTTCGGCGCAGCGGCTCGGTATCTCGCCAGGTATACAGGCAGTGCTGGCACTGGTACACCGTCCAGACATCTTTCACCGGCGACGTCGCCATCACCTCAATATGTTCATCGGCACAACGTGGACAAATCATGTTCCCCTCCTTATTTACGTGCGGCCAGCATCGCGGTCAGTTTTTCAGCCCAGGCTTTGGTTTCAGGCAGATCCTGTACCGGCTGGCTGTAATGACCGCGGAGATCCGGGGCCACTGGCGTGGTGGCATCGATAATCAGTTTGTCGGTGATCCCCGCCGGGCTTGAACCCGGATCCAGCTCCAGCACCGACATATTCGGCAGCTGCACCAGATCCCCCGCCGCGTTCACTTTCGACGACAACGCCCACATCACCTGCGGCAGGTTGAACGGGTCGACATCCTCATCCACCATGATCACCATCTTCACGTAACCCAGACCGTGCGGCGTCGTCATTGCCCGAAGGCCAACGGCACGGGCAAAGCCGCCGTAACGTTTTTTGGTAGAGATAATCGCCAGCAGGCCGTGGGTATACATCGCATTCACCGCCTGCACTTCCGGGAACTCGGCTTTCAGCTGCTGGTAGAGCGGCACGCAGGTTGCCGGCCCCATCAGATAGTCGATTTCGGTCCACGGCATGCCGAGATAGAGCGATTCAAAAATCGGTTTGGTGCGGTACGAGACTTTGTCGATGCGCACCACGGTCATGTTGCGCCCTCCGGAGTAGTGCCCGGTAAACTCTCCGAACGGCCCTTCGATTTCGCGTTTACGCCCCTCAATCACCCCTTCGAGGATCACCTCCGACCCCCAGGGCACGTCAAAACCGGTCAGCGGTGCGGTGGCGATTGGATACGGGCTTTCCCGCAGCGCACCTGCCATCTCATATTCCGACTGATCGTATTTCAGCGGCGTCGCCCCCATCAGGGTGATAATCGGATCGTTACCGAGGGTGATCGCAATCGGCAGATCCTGGCCGCGCTCTTCAGCTTTATGCAGATGCAGGGCGATATCGTGCATCGGCACCGGCTGCAGGCCGAGTTTGCGTTTCCCCTTCACCTCCATGCGGTAGATGCCAACGTTCTGCTTGCCGAAGTGATCCGGATCGAGCGGATCCCGGGAGACCACGCAAGCTTTATCGAGATAGAACCCGCCATCACCGTCGTTCAGGCGAAACAGCGGCAGAATGTCGAACAGGTTAATCGCCTCGCCGTCGACGGTGTTCTCCGCCCATGCCGGACTGGCGCGGCGCTCCGGCGCTACCGGGAATTTATCCCAGCGGCGAATAAACTCGTCGATCTGCTTTTTGACCGGCGTATTCGGCGGCAGTCCCATCGAGATGGCGTGGTTCTGCCAGGAGCCGATAGTGTTCATGGTCACGCGGGCGTCGGTAAAGCCGCGAATATTGTCAAACCACAGCGCAGGCGCACCGTCACCAATGCGCCCGGTGGCGTTGGCTGCCGCCGCCAGATCCGGCTCCGCGTCGACCTGCTCCGTGATTTTCAGCAGTTGCCCTTGCTCATCGAGCGCCTGCAGGAAGCTTCTCAAATCATCAAATGCCATGTTCATTCTCCTGTGAAAAAATTCTGGCCGCCTGCAACCCCTTCCAGCGACGGGCTTTGGTATGCTCCAGACCAAACTGGTCGAGCACCCGGGTCACAATGTGTTGGGTAATGTCATCGGCGGTTTGCGGGTGGTTGTAGTACGCGGGCATGGGCGGCACCATCGCCACCCCCATGCGGGAAAGGGCCAGCATGTTCTCCAGATGGATAGTGCTGAGCGGCGTTTCCCGCGGGACCAGCACCAGCTTGCGCCCCTCTTTCAGCACCACGTCGGCAGCGCGCCCTACCAGCCCGTCGGCGTAGCCTGCGCGGATCCCCGCCAGCGTCTTCATGCTGCAGGGAATAACGATCATGCCGTCGGTACGAAAGGAGCCGGAGGAGATGGTGGCGGCCTGATCCGCCGGGCTGTGGACCACGTCGGCCAGGGCGGCAACGTCCTGAGCGGTGTACGGCGTTTCCAGCTCTATCGTCGTTTTGGCCCACTTCGACATCACCAGATGGGTCTCTACCTCCGGCATATCGCGCAGCGCCTGCAGCAGTGCCACCCCGAGCGGCGCGCCGGTCGCCCCTGTCATCCCAACAATCACTCTCATTCAGTACCTCATTTCATTTGTTCGTGTACGAACGTGTTGTTTACCCTACGCCCGGCGAGGTACGCTGACAAGATCGTTCGTATACGATCACACATAATGCTAAAACCGGTCGCGTTAAAATCCCGGTTGATAACGGCTATGATAGAGAAGTGATTTTTACGCCGGAGAGTTCATGGAACTGAGACAAGAAGCGTTCCATCTGTTACGTCAGCTTTTTCAGCAGCATACTGCGCACTGGCAACAGGCCTTGCCCGAGCTGACCAAGCCGCAATATGCGGTCCTGCGTTCTATCGCTGAACATCCCGGCATTGAGCAGGTGGCGCTGACCGAAGCTGCTGTCAGTACCAAAGCCACCCTCGCGGAAATGCTGAGCCGCATGGAATCTCGCGGGCTGGTGAAGCGCGAATCCGATCCGGCCGACAAGCGCCGACGGTTTGTTTTCCTAACCACGGAAGGTGAAGCGCTGCTCGGAAGCTGTAAGCCGGTGGGGAATGACGTCGATGAGGCTTTTCTGGGGCGTTTAAGCCCTGAGGAACGTCACCAGTTTACGGATCTGGTCCGCAAAATGATGGTAAAGGAGAAAGAATGACCTGCTATGAAACAGAAATTATTGATGCTCACGTCGCGTTAGAAAACTGGTTAGGCCAGGGGGAAGGCGATTTTGCTGCCCTGCTCGCCCGTTTTCGTCAGGACTTCCTGATGATTGCCCCCAGCGGCGCACATCTGGATCACCCGGCGCTGGCAAATTTCCTCGAGGCTCAACGCGGCAGCCGTCCGGGCCTGAAGATCGTGATTGATGAATTAACCACGTTGCAGACCTGGGATAACGGGGCGGTGCTTCACTATCGCGAGACACAAACCCGCCCCGATCAGCCGGTGAACGTGCGCTGGTCCAGCGCGGTACTCAATCAGGAAGGCAATACGATTACCTGGCGTCTGCTGCACGAAACCACGCAGCCTTAAGACAAAAGAAAAAGGCCCGTCTTTCGACGGGCCTTTTTTTGACGAAAAGTTGCTTACTCGCGGAACAGCGCTTCGATATTGAGCCCTTGACCCTGCAGGATTTCACGCAGGCGACGCAGACCTTCTACCTGAATCTGACGAACACGTTCACGGGTCAGGCCGATTTCACGACCGACATCTTCCAGTGTTGCAGCTTCATACCCCAGCAGACCGAAACGACGTGCCAGCACTTCACGCTGTTTGGCGTTCAGTTCGAACAGCCATTTGACGATGCTCTGTTTCATATCATCGTCCTGCGTGGTGTCTTCCGGGCCGTTGTCTTTTTCATCGGCCAGGATGTCCAGCAGCGCTTTCTCGGAATCGCCACCCAGTGGGGTGTCGACAGAGGTAATACGCTCGTTGAGACGCAGCATACGGCTAACATCATCAACCGGTTTATCAAGCTGCTCGGCAATCTCTTCCGCGCTTGGCTCGTGGTCCAGTTTATGGGACAACTCGCGTGCGGTACGCAGATAGACGTTCAGCTCTTTCACGATGTGAATCGGCAGGCGGATCGTACGGGTTTGGTTCATGATTGCCCGTTCGATGGTCTGTCGAATCCACCATGTCGCGTATGTTGAGAAACGGAACCCACGTTCAGGGTCAAATTTCTCTACCGCGCGGATGAGTCCCAGGTTGCCCTCTTCAATCAGATCCAGCAGAGCCAGACCACGATTGCTGTAACGACGGGCAATCTTGACCACCAGACGCAGGTTACTTTCAATCATACGACGGCGTGAGGCTACATCACCACGTAATGCCCGACGCGCAAAGTACACTTCCTCTTCTGCTGTTAACAGTGGAGAGTATCCAATCTCTCCAAGGTAAAGCTGAGTCGCGTCCAGCACACGTTGAGTGGCGCCCTGCGATAACAGCTCTTCTTCAGCTAAATCGTTATCACTGGGTTCCTCTTCTACTAAGGCTTTTTCGTCAAAAACCTCAGCTCCGTTCTCATCAAATTCCGCGTCTTCATTTAAATCATGAACTTTCAGCGTATTCTGACTCATAAAGGTGGCTCCTACCCGTGATCCCTGAACGAGACAACCGAAGTGGTATGTCCCGCCAAATTATCGCTGCGGTAAATACTGCAGCGGGTTTACGGATTTCCCCTTGTAACGAATTTCAAAATGCAAGCGTGTAGAACTGGTTCCGGTGCTACCCATGGTAGCTATTTTTTGCCCCGCCTTAACTTCTTGTTGTTCCCGGACCAGCATCGTATCGTTATGGGCGTAGGCACTCAGGTAATCATCGTTGTGTTTTATGATAATAAGATTACCGTAACCGCGCAGAGCGTTACCGGCATATACAACGCGTCCATCTGCGGTCGCGATAATAGCCTGTCCCTTACTTCCTGCGATATCGACCCCTTTATTTCCCCCCTCGGAGGAAGCGAAGTTCTCGATAACCTTGCCTTCAGTCGGCCAGCGCCACGAAGAGATCGGCGAACTGGAGGTCTGACTACTGGCAACGGGCACGGTAGAGCTAACCACAGGTGCCGTAACGGGCGCTGTGACGACAGTCGCAGACCCTTTATTATTCGGCAACATCTTGTTAGCACTCTGTTCACCTGAGTCCTCAGAATACGTAATTGTCGGTTGTGACGCAACCACTGTGCTTGATTTTTGCGCAGGCGTCACACTGTTATTTTGCGCCGTCACGTCAGCCGCTGAAACGGTATTGCCTGGCGTTAATGGTGCGCCGGTGGCGTTACCAACCTGCAGCGTCTGGCCGACATTCAGGCCATACGGGGCCGCAACGTTATTTCGCTCTGCCAAATCACGGAAATCGTTCCCGGTGATCCAGGCAATATAGAAGAGAGTGTCGCCGCGTTTTACGGTGTAAGTGCTGCCGCCGGTATAGCTTCCTTTCGGAATGTTCCCATACTTACGGTTATACACAATGCGGCCATTTTCCGTCTGAACAGGCTGATCCACTGGCTGAATCTGTGTTGGCTGCGTAACCACGGGTTGAACAGGTTGAATCTGAGGTGTTTGTTGTGTAGTCGTGCCCATCCTGGACGGAGGGGTGATCAGCATGCCGCCGGATGAATTGCCAGCTCCGCTGCTGTTGCCGCCAACTGAACTCACCGGCGCAGGGGCGTTATTCGAGGATGTACAACCTGCCAGCCACAGTGAAACCAGTGACAGAGCCGCAACACGGCTGATGGTGAATTTTGGGCTTCCCGCGCTCATTTATCCCCCAGGAATGTTTTTAGTTACCAGTGACTTAAAATTAACCGTAATGTCACGCGCTTTTGCGCCACACCATACGCTGAATTAGCCTGAATAACCCTGGAAAAATCCGAGTCTCAGGCCAGCTCTCCTTTTACCAGAGGCACAAAACGTACGGCTTCTACGGTATCGATGATGAACTCGTCGCCCCGTCGACGAACACGCTTTAACAGCTGATGTTCATCGCCCACCGGTAAAACGAGGATCCCGCCATCGTCCAGTTGCGCCATAAGCGCAGCCGGGATTTCCGGCGGTGCGGCCGTCACGATAATGGCATCAAACGGGCCGCGAGCCTTCCAGCCCTGCCAGCCATCCCCGTGACGGGTAGAAACATTGTGCAAATCAAGCTGCTTCAGACGGCGACGCGCCTGCCACTGCAAGCCTTTAATACGTTCAACCGAGCAGACGTGATGCACCAGATGCGCCAGAATGGCGGTCTGGTAACCCGATCCGGTGCCGATCTCCAGCACCCGTGAGTCCGGGGTCAGCTCCAGCAGCTCGGTCATGCGCGCCACCATATAGGGCTGCGAAATGGTCTGCCCCTGCCCTATTGGCAGGGCGACGTTTTCCCACGCTTTGTGCTCAAACGCCTCATCGACGAATTTTTCACGCGGTACCAGTGAGATGGCAGTGAGCACATGCTCATCGGCAATACCCTGAGTGCGTAATTGATTCAGAAGTGCTTGTACACGTTTACTTACCATTGGGAGCTCACTCCGGCACGTTCCAGCCAGCCTGACACCACATCTTGCGCGTTATGCGCGGTCAAATCTACATGCAGCGGGGTCACGGAAACGTACCCCTCGTCCACCGCGGCGAAGTCGGTATCCGGCCCGGCATCGTGCTTTTCACCCGGCGGGCCAATCCAGTACAGGGTATTCCCGCGCGGATCCTCCTGCGGGATCACCTTATCTGCCGGATGTCGGCTGCCGCACCGCGTCACGCGAATGCCTTTGATCTGATCCAGCGGCAGATCCGGAACGTTGATATTGAGGATCCGCCCGGTGCGCAGCGGCTCACGGCTCAGGGCGCGCAGTATGGAGCAGGTCACCGCGGCAGCGGTGTCGTAATGCTGATGGCCGTTGAGGGATACCGCCAGCGCAGGGAAACCGAGATGGCGTCCCTCCATGGCGGCCGCCACGGTGCCGGAGTAGATCACGTCATCCCCCAGATTGGGCCCGGCATTGATGCCGGAGACCACCACGTCCGGACGCGGACGCATCAGCGCATTGACGCCGAGGAAGACGCAGTCCGTCGGGGTGCCCATCTGCACGGCGATATCGCCGTTATCGAACGTAAAGGTGCGAAGGGATGACTCGAGGGTTAACGAGTTAGAAGCACCGCTGCGGTTACGATCGGGAGCCACGACCTGCACCTCAGCGAACTCGCGTAGCGCCTTAGCCAGCGTCTGAATGCCTGGCGCATGGATCCCGTCATCGTTACTCAGCAATATTCGCATAGTCACCCGAAGTGTTGATAAGTTCCCTGACAACACTGGTGGCAAACCTACCTGCCGGCAGCCAGAAACGTAACTCGACGGTCACGTCATCCCACCAGTTCCAGCTCAGCTGTTGCGGATAGAGCAGCATCGCCCGGCGTGCCGCTTCGACTTTTTCCCGCACCAGCAGAGAGCATAATTCTGTTTCACCGGCGACGGCGGCCTGCTCAGCCTGTAGCGCCTCGCCCTGCGGGCCCCATTCACCGGTACCCGGCAGGGCCGCAGTGATCAGCAGTGTTTTCGCATTGACGCGCGCCTGCACATCACCCATTTCTTCGTCAGTGGCGACGAACCAGCTGCCGCGCCCGGCTAATTGTAGCGCATCGCCAACAACAACTTGATTCGCGTCTGTTTTTTTCAGACGTTCGCTCACGATTTGATTAAACAACGCACTGCGGGCTGCCGACAACCAAAAACTGCGTTTATTGCGATCGCGCACCGGGGCATTGCTTTGCGCCCAGCGCAGCGCGCCCTGCAAGTTACTGCCGCCAATACCAAAACGCTGGGCGCCGAAGTAGTTCGGCACGCCCTGCTCGTTGATAGCAGTAAGACGTTTCTCGACATCCTCGCGGTGGCTCACCTCGCGCAGCACCAGGGTAAAGGCGTTACCCTTTAAGGCGCCGAGGCGCAGTTTGCGCTTGTGACGGGCGTATTCCAGCACCTTGCAGCCTTCAAGCTGGAACTGGCTTAAATCAGGCATTCCGTTACCCGGCACCCGGGCACAGAGCCACTGCTCGGTCACAGCGTGTTTATCCTTCTGCCCGGCGAAGCTCACTTCACGGGCATGAATTTTCAGGAACTTAGCCAGCGCCTCGGCGACAAAACGGGTGTTGCAGCCGTTTTTCAGGATCCGCACCAGGATGTGCTCGCCCTCGCCATCCGGCTCAAAGCCCAGATCTTCGATCACCACGAAATCTTCCGGATTGGCCTTCAGCAGGCCCGTGCCCTGCGGTTTACCGTGCAGGTACGTCAGGTTATCGAAATCCGTCATTTGGCCGCCTTCACCAGCAGCGCTACCGCTTCACAGGCGATACCTTCGCCACGACCGGTAAAGCCGAGCTTTTCGGTGGTGGTGGCTTTGACGTTGACGTCATCCATATGACAGCCGAGATCTTCGGCAATGAACACCCGCATCTGCGGGATATGCGGCAGCATTTTCGGTGCCTGGGCAATGATGGTCACATCCACGTTACCGAGGGTGTAGCCTTTGGCCTGAATACGACGCCAGGCTTCGCGCAGCAGTTCGCGGCTGTCCGCCCCTTTAAAGGCCGGATCGGTGTCCGGGAACAGCTTGCCGATATCGCCCAGCGCCGCCGCACCCAGCAGCGCGTCGGTTAACGCGTGCAGGGCAACATCGCCATCAGAATGCGCGAGCAGTCCTTTTTCATAAGGGATGCGTACGCCGCCAATGATAATTGGGCCCTCGCCGCCAAAGGCGTGTACGTCAAAACCATGTCCAATTCGCATTATGCCTTCTCCTGATGGGTCGAACGGGTAAGATAAAATTCTGCCAGCTGTAAATCTTCGGGGCGCGTCACTTTTATATTATCTGCGCGCCCTTCAATCAGTTCGGGATGAAAACCGCAGTACTCCAGCGCCGACGCTTCGTCGGTGATAGTTGCGCCTTCATTCAGCGCACGGGTTAAGCAGGCCTGGAGCAGCTCGCGGGGAAAAAATTGCGGCGTCAGGGCATGCCAGAGGTCAACGCGCTCCACCGTGTGGGCGATGGCCGGAAGTCCCGGCTCGCCGCGCTTCATAGTATCGCGGACCGGCGTAGCGAGAATGCCGCCGACGCGACTGGTTTCGCTAATAGTCAGCAGCCGCGCCAGGTCGTCCTGATGCAGGCACGGCCGCGCCGCGTCATGCACCAGCACCCACTGCGCGTCACCGGCGGCCTGAAGACCCGCCAGTACCGAATCGGCGCGCTCTGCGCCACCGTCCACGACGGTGATTTGCGGATGACCGGCAAGCGGCAGCGCGGCAAAGCGGGCATCGCCCGGGCTGATAGCGATAATGACCCGCGACACGCGTGGGTTCGCCAGCAGCGCCGCCACGGTGTGCTCAAGGATCGTTTTATCACCAATTGAAAGGTACTGCTTGGGACATTCTGTCTGCATGCGCCGGCCAAACCCGGCGGCTGGCACAACGGCGCATACGTTCGAAAAAGTGACTGCCATGGCTAATAATCCTGGGCCTGATTATCGGGTGTTTTGTACTGAGCCCTGGTTGCGTTTAGACGCATCCGGCACCAGACGATAAAAGGTTTCGCCCGGCTTAGTCATGCTGAGTTCGTTGCGTGCGCGCTCTTCAATGGCCTCTTGTCCGCCATTGAGATCGTCAATTTCCGCAAACAGCTGATCGTTTCGCGCTTTAAGTTTGCTGTTTGTTGCCTGCTGCGCCGTCACGTCATCGCTGACGCGACTGTAATCGTGAAGGCCGTTCTTACCGAACCACAGTGAATACTGAAGCCAGACCAGCAGTGCCAGCAACAGCAGCGTAAGTTTACCCATCCTGCCCCCTGAAAAACGGCATCATCATCCCATAACTTTGCCCCCGACTCTACATCGGGGCTACAGAGACGCCGCACCATTGCGGGCAAATGTACCACATTTTTTTTGCAGATTCGCGCAGCCTTCAACGTGACACAGTGAGTGACGGTTTGAATTATGGCTGAACTTATCCCATGAGCCACAAAAATAACAGTCCGACCATCGCCACCACCGTCATCACGGTGGTGAATGAACTGTAGAGCAGCTTGCCGTTGAGCAGAGAGTGCAGCGTAATCCCTACCACTACGGCAACGGGCATCAGCGCCAGGAAGAAAGGCCAGGTATAGAGGAAAAAGAACAGGGTGTTACTGCCGTAAAACAGGAAAGGGATGCCCAGTGCCATCAGCCATGAGGCGAAGCCGACGATCGCCCCAGGGAAAGACCAGGTCGTCTCGTCATTTGCCGATACTGTGTCCGTCCCGGTGATAATGTAGTTCTCACTGTTTCGCATAGCTGATCCTGTGACCATGACATATCGATGGGGATAATCACCCCCATCAATACCATCTCAGGATCTGATAATATCGCCCTGTCTGAGCAGGTCTAATAATTGGCTTACTAAATTTGTTACCAATTGTTGACCTTCCAGATGGATTTCGGGCGCATCAGGAGTTTCATAAACTGCGTCAATACCGGTGAAATTCTTCAGTTCACCCGCGCGGGCTTTTTTATACAGCCCCTTCGGATCGCGCTGCTCGCAGATGGCCAGCGGGGTATCAATAAAGACTTCGATAAAGCGGTTCTGACCGACGCGCTCGCGCACAAACTGCCGCTCGGCACGGTGCGGCGAAATAAACGCCGTTAACACCACCAGCCCGGCATCGGCCATCAGGCTGGCCACTTCGCCCACCCGGCGGATGTTCTCTTTGCGATCCGCATCGCTAAAGCCGAGATCGCTGCACAGCCCGTGACGCACGTTGTCGCCATCCAGCAGATAGGTGCTGACACCCGCTTTATGCAGCGCCTCTTCCAGCGCGCCCGCGACGGTGGATTTACCGGAGCCCGAGAGCCCGGTAAACCACAGCACAACCCCACGGTGACCGTGGAGTTGTTCGCGATCGGCCACCGTGACCGGATGAGGATGCCAGACGACGTTCTCATCATGCTGCGCCATCACTTGCCTCCCAGCAGATCGCGTGCGCCCCAGTGTGGGAAGTGCTTACGCACCAGCGCATTCAGCTCCAGCTCAAAGGCGCTGAACTCTGACTGCACCGCGCTCGCCTGCGCTTTAGGCTCGCGCACCATCCCGGCGCCAACGGTGACGTTGGTCAGGCGATCGATAATGATTAAGCCCCCGGTCACCGGGTTCTGCTGGTACTGATCCAGCACCAGCGGTTCGTCGAAGGTGAAATCCACCAGGCCGATACCGTTCAGGGGCAATTCCGTGACGTTGTGCTGCGCCAGATTGTTGATATCCACCTGGTACTGAACCGCGTCCACGCGGGCGCGGGTTTTCTTGCCAGCGATTTTGATGTCGTAGCTCTGACCCGGGCTCAGCGGCTGCTCCGCCATCCACACCACATCAATAGCGGCGCTTTGCACCGCAGGCAGCGTTTCCTCTGCATCCACCAGCAGGTCGCCCCGGCTGATATCAATTTCGTCTTTCAGCACCAGGGTGACGGCTTCGCCTGCCCCGGCCTCCTGCAGATCGCCATCAAAGGTGACGATGCGGGTAATGGCAGACTCCACGCCTGACGGCAGCACCTTCACGCGCTGGCCCACCTGCACGCTGCCGGAGGCAAGGGTGCCGGAGAAGCCGCGGAAATCGAGGTTCGGACGGTTAACGTACTGCACCGGGAAGCGCATCGGCTGCGTCTCAACGCTGCGCTGGATCTCGACGGTCTCGAGCACTTCCAGCAGCGTCGGGCCGCTGTACCACGGCATGCTCACACTCTGGGAAGCTACGTTGTCCCCTTCCAGTGCCGAGAGCGGCACGAAGCGGATGTCGAGGTTGCCCGGCAGCTGTTCGGCAAAGGTCAGGTAGCTCTCGCGGATCTCGTTAAACTTCTCTTCGCTGAAGTTGACCAGGTCCATCTTGTTGACCGCCACCACCAGATGCTTGATCCCCAGCAGCGTGGAGATAAAGCTGTGACGACGGGTCTGATCCAGCACCCCTTTGCGGGCGTCGATCAGCAGGATCGCCAGGTCGCAGGTTGACGCCCCGGTCGCCATATTACGGGTGTACTGCTCGTGCCCCGGGGTGTCGGCGATAATAAATTTGCGCTTCTCGGTGGAGAAGTAGCGATAGGCCACGTCAATGGTGATGCCCTGCTCGCGCTCTGCCTGCAGGCCATCCACCAGCAGGGCCAGATCGAGCTTCTCGCCCTGGGTGCCGTGACGTTTGCTGTCGTTATGCAGGGAAGAGAGCTGATCTTCGTAGATCTGACGGGTATCGTGCAGCAGACGGCCAATCAGCGTACTTTTGCCGTCATCAACGCTGCCGCAGGTCAGAAAACGCAGCAGGCTTTTGTGCTGTTGTGCGTGCAGGTAGGCTTCGACGCCGCCTTCATCCGCAATTTGTTGAGCAATAGTGGTATTCATGGCGGCTCCTTAGAAATAACCCTGACGTTTCTTCAGCTCCATGGAGCCTGCCTGGTCGCGGTCAATCACGCGCCCTTGTCGCTCGCTGGTGGTCGACACCAGCATCTCTTCGATGATCTCCGGCAGCGTCTGCGCGTTAGATTCCACCGCGCCGGTCAGCGGCCAGCAGCCGAGGGTACGGAAGCGCACCATCTGCTTTTTAATCACTTCACCAGGCTGGAGATCGATACGATCGTCATCAATCATCATCAGCATGCCGTCGCGCTCCAGCACCGGACGTTCAGCCGCCAGGTACAGCGGCACGATTTCGATATTTTCCAGATAGATGTACTGCCAGATATCCAGCTCGGTCCAGTTGGAGAGTGGGAAGACGCGGATGCTTTCGCCTTTGTTGATCTGGCCGTTGTAGTTGTGCCACAGCTCCGGGCGCTGGTTCTTCGGATCCCAGCGATGGAAGCGATCGCGGAAGGAGTAGATACGCTCCTTGGCGCGGGATTTCTCTTCGTCGCGGCGGGCACCACCGAAGGCGGCGTCAAAGCCGTACTTGTTCAGCGCCTGCTTCAGCCCTTCGGTCTTCATGATGTCGGTGTGTTTGCCGCTGCCGTGCACGAACGGGTTGATACCCATCGCCACCCCTTCCGGGTTTTTATGCACCAGCAGTTCGCAGCCGTAGGCTTTGGCGGTACGGTCACGGAACTCATACATCTCGCGGAATTTCCAGCCGGTATCCACGTGCAGCAGCGGGAACGGCAGCGTGCCTGGATAAAACGCTTTACGCGCCAGGTGCAGCATCACGCTGGAGTCTTTCCCAATGGAGTACATCATTACCGGATTAGCGAACTCGGCGGCCACTTCGCGGATGATATGAATACTCTCCGCTTCGAGTTGCCGCAGGTGAGTCAGTCGTTTTTGATCCATAACCGTTCCTTAAGCCAGATTTACAACAGAAGAGCCGAACCCTTCTGTGTCGGTAGTGTGTTGAAACCAGGCGAGCGTGCTGTGCAGCTGCACCACTTCACCCACCACAATCAGGGCGGGCATCGGGGCGTCTTTCGCAAGGTGTGCAAGGTGTTGTAATGTGCCGGTCACCACGTGCTGATCGACGCGCGTGCCGCGGGATATCACCGCCACAGGCGTATCTGCATCGCGCCCGTGTTGAATAAGTTGTTCACTGATTTCCGCCGCCTTCATGGTGCCCATGTAGATCGCCAGCGTCTGACGGCTTTGCGCCAGATGGGTCCAGTCAAACGGGGTGCTGTCGGCCTTGTAGTGGCCGGTGACAAAGGTGACGCTCTGGGCGTAGTCCCGGTGCGTCAGGGGAATACCCGCATAGGCCGTCACCGCCGAGGCCGCAGTGATCCCCGGCACCACCTGGAAGGGCACGCCCGCTTCAGCCGCTGCCTGCAGCTCTTCGCCGCCACGGCCAAAGATGAACGGATCGCCCCCTTTGAGACGTACTACGGTTTTGCCCGCTTTCGCCGCGTCAATCAGCATCTGATTGGTTTCATGCTGCGGCACGGCGTGTCCGCCCGCGCGTTTGCCAACGCAGATCTGCTCGGCGTCACGACGGATTAATTCGCGTATGCCATCGGTCACCAGATGGTCATAGAACACCACGTCCGCATCCTGGAGTACCTGCAGGCCGCGCAGCGTCAGCAGTCCGGCATCGCCCGGCCCCGCGCCGACGAGGATAATCTCCCCGCTGGTGCTGCCCGGGTTATCCAGTTCGTCTTCGAGGATTTGTTGTGCCGCCGTCTCATTACCGGCCTGCATCAGGCTGGCAAAGCGGCCGCGGAACACCCGCTCCCAGAAGCGACGGCGTTCCGCCACGCTGGTCAGGCGGGTTTTCAGATGGTTGCGCCAGAAGCTGGCTTTCTCTGCCATCCGGCCCAGGCTGGTTGGCAGTAGCGCTTCGATTTTTTCCCGCAGAACGCGGGCCAGCACCGGTGCGGTGCCGCCGGAGGAGATCGCTACCACCAGCGGCGAACGGTCGACAATCGACGGGAAGATAAACGAGCACAGGGGCTGATCGTCCACCACGTTCACCAGACGGTGACGGGCGTGAGCGGCATCAGAGATGCGCTGGTTGAGTGTGCGGTTTTCGGTTGCGGCAATGACCAGCACCACATTGTCGATTTGCGCTTCATCAAAGTCCGCTTCGGCAACCACCTGCACGCGCGCGCCTGCCCGGTGTAAAAAGGCAATTTTGCGCTCGGCGATTTCACCGCAGCCGATCACCAGGACCGGACGGTCTTTTATGTCAGCAAATAAAGGAAGGTAATCCACAATGCTACAACTCGCTAACAACCAGGAATAGTGGGACTATAGGGGGCTGCTCATAGCGAATGAAATTACGAATTGGAATGAGTAGTTACTCAATGGAATAACGCCCTGCAAAAGCAAATATCAAAAAGTGCTTAACACGCGTAATTACGGGCATTTAAGAGCAATTCAAATTGTGTAAGCGCGGTCACAGTTTCATACTAAGCGCGTTAAAATTTTGCTCTATTTTTTAAGGACTCACTATGTTTTCCGCAATGCGCCACCGTTTCGCTCTCCTGGCGCTCGGCGTTTGCTTAACTGGAACGGTTCAGGCTAAAACGCCCCCTCTGGGTGAGATTGCTGCGACGCAGGCGCGTCATATCGCGACCTTTTTCCCGGGCCGCATGACCGGTACCCCCGCCGAAATGCTCTCCGCTGACTATGTGCGCCAGCAGTTCGCTGAGATGGGCTACCAGAGCGATATCCGCACCTTCCAGAGCCGCTATATCTATACCTCACGCAATCAGAGCAAAAACTGGCACAACGTGACCGGCAGCACCGTGATTGCAGCTCATGAAGGTAAAGCCGCACAACAAATTATTATCATGGCGCATCTGGATACCTACGCGCCGATGAGCGACAGCGATGCCGATAACAACCTCGGCGGCCTGACATTGCAGGGCATTGATGACAATGCCGCCGGTGTCGGGGTGATGCTGGAGCTGGCGGAGCAGTTGAAGAATATTCCAACCCAGTACAGCATCCGCTTTATCGCCACCAGCGGCGAAGAAGAGGGACGTCTGGGGGCTGAGAACGTGCTCAACCGCATGAGCGCGGCCGAGAAGAAAAACACCCTGCTGGTGATCAACCTCGATAACCTGATCGTCGGGGATAAGCTCTATTTTAACAGCGGCAAAACCACCCCTCCCCCGGTGCGCAAATTAACCCGCGACCGCGCGCTGGCGATTGCCCGCGCCCAGGGTATCGTTGCTGGCACCAATCCGGGCGGCAACGCCAGTTACCCGAAAGGGACAGGATGTTGTAACGACGGTGAGAAGTTCGATAAGGCCGGGATCCCGGTGCTGTATGTCGAGGCGACCAACTGGTCTCTGGGTAAGAAAGACGGGTATCAGCAGCGGGCGAAATCAAAAGCTTTCCCGCAGGGGACGAGCTGGCATAACGTCAGGCTGGATAATCTGCAGTACATTGACGAGGCGCTGCCAAAGCGGATCGAACATCGCAGTCGGGACGTGGTGCGGGTGATGCTGCCGCTGGTGAAAGAGCTGGCGAAAGCGGGGAAAGTGTAGCGGGATTAGCTCCCCTCACCCTAACCCTCTCCCCTATGGGGAGAGGGTTAGGGTGAGGGGCACAACAATCACCCTTCGTGCAGTCCACACTCGCGCTTGAGGCCGAAGAAACGGGTCTCTTCTTCCGCCATACCCGGCTCCCATTTGCGGGTGGTGTGAGTATCTCCCACCGACAGATAACCCTGATCCCACAGCGGATGGTATTTCAGGCCATGCTGCTGCAGGTACTGGTATACGGTTCGGTTGTCCCAGTCGATAATCGGCAGCACCTTGAACACCCCACGTTGGATCGCCAGCACCGGTAAGGACGCCCGGCTGCCGGACTGATCCCGGCGCAAACCGGCAAACCAGGTTTTAGCCTTGAGTTCGGAGAGCGCCCGGTTCATCGGCTCGACTTTGTTGATGGCATTGTATTTCTCAATACCCTCCACGCCCTGCTCCCACAGCTTGCCGTAGCGCGCTTCCTGCCATGCCGCGCTCTGTTCGGCACGGTAGACCTTCAGGTTCAGCTGCAGCTTGTCCGTCAGTTCGTCAATAAACTGGTAGGTTTCCGGGAACAGGTAGCCGGTGTCGGTGAGGATCACCGGAATGTCCGGACGGATCTTATTCACCAGATGCAGGCTGACCGCGGCCTGAATACCAAAGCTCGAGGAGAGCACGTATTCACCCGGCAGGTTTTCCAGCGCCCAGGCGACACGACCTTCGGCGTCGAGCTTTTCCAGATTGGCGTTGGTTTCCGCCAGGGCCAGAATACGTTCGACTTTTGGCAGATCGTTAAGGGCGTTTAGATCGAGTACGGACATAATTACCTCTCGTAGTTACTCCCAGAAATCCCGGGCGGGATCGAGCACTGGACGAATGATGCCCGCACGCACCGTAAAGTCGCCGAAGCCTTCACCCGCTTCGCGCTCTTTCGCCCAGCGCCCGACAAGCAGGTCTATGGAGTCAAGAATTTCTGGTTCCGTAATGTTCTCGCGATACATACGCGGAATGCGCGTTCCGCTGCGGTTACCCCCAAGGTGCAGGTTGTAACGGCCAGGGGCTTTACCCACCAGCCCCAGCTCCGCCAGCAGCGCACGGCCACAGCCGTTCGGGCAGCCGGTGACGCGCATCACGATATGCTCGTCAGGAATGCCGTGTTTTTCCAGCACCGCTTCCACTTTGTCGGTGAACGACGGCAGGAAGCGCTCGGCTTCGGCCATCGCCAGCGGACAGGTCGGGAAGGAGACGCAGGCCATCGAGTTTTCACGCTGCGGTTTTACCGCGTCCATCAGCGTGTGATCCCGCGCCAGCTTCTCGATCTTCGCTTTCTCGCTTTCCGGCACGCCAGCAATGATCAGGTTCTGGTTGGCGGTAATGCGGAACTCGCCTTTGTGGATCTTCGCGATCTCCAGCAGACCGGTTTTCAGCGGACGGCCCGGATAATCGAGAATACGCCCGTTCTCAATAAACAGCGTCAGGTGCCATTTATTGTCGATGCCTTTTACCCAGCCGATACGATCGCCGCGACCGGTGAATTCGTACGGACGGATCGGCTCAAACTTGATACCGGCGCGACGCTCTACTTCTTCTTTAAAGGTCTCTACGCCGACGCGTTCCAGGGTGTATTTGGTCTTGGCGTTTTTACGATCGGTACGGTTACCCCAGTCGCGCTGGGTGGTCACCACCGCTTCGGCCACCGCCAGGGTGTGCTCCAGCGGCAGATAACCGAACTCGCTCGCGGTGCGGGCGTAGGTTTTCTTGTTACCGTGCTCAATCGACAGACCACCGCCCACCAGCAGGTTAAAGCCCACCAGCTTGCCGTTCTCGGCAATCGCCACGAAGTTCATGTCGTTGGCGTGCAGATCGATATCGTTCTGCGGCGGGATCACCACCGTGGTTTTAAACTTACGCGGCAGATAGGTCTGACCGAGGATCGGCTCTTCGTCGGTGGTTGCAACCTTCTCCTGATCCAGCCAGATCTCAGCATAGGCGCGGGTACGCGGCAGCAGATGTTCGGAGATCTTCTTCGCCCACTCGTAGGCTTCAGCGTGCAGCTCGGACTCGTACGGGTTGGAGGTACACAACACGTTACGGTTCATGTCGTTGGCGGTCGCCAGCGCGTCCAGCCCGACGGAGTGCAGCATCTGGTGTACCGGCTTCACGTTCTTCTTCAGAATGCCGTGGAACTGGAAAGTCTGACGGTTGGTCAGACGGATGCTGCCATAAATGGTGTTGTCATGGGCGAATTTGTCGATCGCCTGCCACTGTTTGGTGGTGATGATGCCGCCCGGCAGGCGGCAGCGCAGCAGCATCGCGTGACGCGGCTCCAGCTTCTGTTCAGCACGCTCGGCGCGGATATCGCGATCGTCCTGCTGGTACATACCGTGGAAACGGATCAGCAGGAAGTTGTCGCCGTTGAAACCGCCGGTCAGACCGTCATTTAAATCTTCGGCAATGGTGCCGCGCAGGTAGTTACTATCAACCTTCATGCGCTCGGCATCAGTCAGTTTGCCTTCGACCACCAGAGGGCCAGGATGTTTTTCGCTCATTAGTAGACATCTCGCTGATAACGGCGCTCGACGCGCAGCTCACTTAAAAATTCATCCGCCGATTCAGTATCCATGCCACCGAATTCAGCAATCACTTCCAGCAACGCCTGCTCAACGTCTTTCGCCATGCGATTGGCGTCGCCGCAGACATAAATGTGGGCACCATCATTAATCCAGCGCCACAGCTCTGCGCCCTGTTCGCGCAGTTTGTCTTGTACGTATATTTTTTGTTTTTGATCGCGGGACCAGGCCAGATCGATGCGCGAGAGCACGCCCTCTTTCACATAGCGCTGCCACTCTACCTGGTAGAGGAAATCTTCGGTGAAGTGCGGGTTACCAAAGAACAGCCAGTTTTTGCCCGGCGCTTCATCGGCGGCGCGCTGCTGCATAAAGGCGCGGAACGGCGCGATACCAGTGCCTGGGCCAATCATGATCACCGGGGTTTCCGGGTTGGCCGGCAGGCGGAAGTTGTCGTTGTGCTCGATAAAGACCCGCACCTCGCCCTCTTCTTCCACGCGATCTGCCAGGAAGCTGGAGGCACCACCGGCACGGGCGCGACCTTCGATGTCGTAACGCACCACGCCTACGGTGACGTGGACTTCGCTTTCTACCTCGGCCTGGGCCGACGCGATAGAGTACAGGCGCGGCGTCAGCGGACGCAGCAGGCCGATTAACGCTTCAGCATCCAACTGTGCCGGGGAGAAACGCACCATGTCCACAATTGGCGTGGTGGTGGCGTACTGTTGCAGTTTGGCTTTGTCGCCCACCAGCGGCAGCAGGGATTCGCTGCGGGTCAGGGTGGCGTAGTTTTCCACGATGTTGGCGGTATTGACGGTCAGCTCGAAATGCCACTGCAGCGCTTCCGAGAGCGGCAGGGTTTTGCCGTCTACCGACACCACTTCATCGCCCTTCAGCCACAGCAGCTCAACCAGCTCTTTCACCAGCGCCGGATCGTTCTGATACCAGACGCCAAGGGCATCGCCCGGCTGGTAGCGCAGGCCGGAGTCGCCTAAATCGATTTCGATATGGCGCACGTCTTTCTCAGAATCACGACCGGTGATTTTCTGATTAACCGCGAGACTCGCCGTCAGCGGCGCTTCTTTGGTGTACGGGCTGGTATGAATGTCGTTTACCACGCCAGCGGCGGTAACTGCCGCCTGCGCCAGCGTCTCTTTCGGCACGCGGGCTTTCAGCACGTCAACAATGCGTGCGCGCCATTCGGCAGCCGCGGCCTGGTATTCGACGTCGGTATCCACGCGATCGAGCAGGCGCTCGCCGCCCAGTTCAGCCAGCTTGCTGTCAAAATCTTTACCGGACTGGCAGAAGAATTCGTAGGAGGAGTCGCCGAGACCGAAGACCGCAAAGGCGGTGCCCGCCAGTTTTGGCGCTTTTTTCGAGAACAGGAACTTATGCAGCGCAACCGCTTCTTCAGGCGGCTCACCTTCTCCCTGGGTAGAGGTCACAACGACAACCAGCTTCTCTGACGCGATTTGCTTAAATTTATAATCCCCGGCGTTCACCAGGTTCACGTTCAGTTTGGCCGCCAGCAGATCGTCCCGCAGGGCTTCCGCCACGCGACGGGCATTGCCGGTTTGCGAAGCGGAGATAAGCGTAATTGCCGGGATCTCAACGGCCGCAGCCGGTGCACTCACCACAGCACCCGGCTGTTGATTGAGCATTCCCCAGAAATAACCAGAAACCCAGGCAAGCTGGGTAGGTGAAAAATCAGTGGTGGCTGCCTGCAGGCGTGCCAGTTGCTCCGGGTTCAGGGGAAGCAAATTTGAAGGTGGGGCCTGTGTTGTCATGCGTCGTTATGTTCCAGTAGCAAAGCTGAATTTTTATCTGAAAGACAGAACAGAGTGTAAGGTTAACGGCGCGGATCATAACAATTAAAGACGGGATGGAAATAATAAATAACCAAATGGACTAACCTGTTTTTGCTATCGTTCTTAACAATAAAAACGATTAATTAACTGCATGAAAATAAAAGATAAAAATAAGGTTGCTGCCCACCCAAAGCGTATCGGGTGGTAAGGGCCGTTTTAGGTAATGATAAAAAAGGTGCTTTCCGGTATTATGCGGCGGTTTTTCCGCATTCTTGAGAGTTCATGATGTCCACCACACTGTTTAAAGATTTCATCTTCGAAGCCGCCCACCATCTCCCTCATGTCCCGGAAGGCCATAAATGTGGTCGTCTGCACGGGCACTCCTTTATGGTGCGCCTTGAAATTACGGGTGAGGTTGATCCGCATACGGGCTGGATTATGGACTTCTCCGAACTGAAAGCGGCGTTTAAGCCAACCTATAACCGCCTCGATCACTACTATCTGAATGATATTCCCGGACTGGAAAACCCGACCAGCGAAGTGCTGGCCAAATGGATCTGGAATGAGATGAAACCGCTGGTGCCACTGCTGAGCGCGGTGATGATCAAAGAGACCTGCACGGCAGGTTGTGTCTATCGCGGGTAATCAATCAGGCAAGCGTTATAAGCCCGGTAAGCGTGCGCGCCACCGGGCTTTTTTTCAGGCGATATTCAGGTACTTGTGCGTCTGCATCGACAGACGCCAGTTGCGCGCAATACAGGTCTCAATGCACAGACGCGTGGCGTCCTCTTTCTGGCTGATCGGTTGCAGCGCAATAACGCGCTGTTTGTCATCGGTCAGCGTCTCCAGCAGTTCATCCAGCGCTTCGATATCACGAACGCGGCCTACCGGGTGCTTAATCTCATCGGCACGCTCCAGCGCCTGGGACAGCACATTGTAACCGCCACGCATATTCACTTTTGGCGATACCGTCACCCAGGTGGTGTGAGAGCAGCGCACTTCGTGCGTGCCGCTGGTCTCAATCTGGCAGCTAAAGCCGTTTTTTTCGAGCAGCGAGGTCAGCGGGATCAGGTCATGGATGCAGGGCTCGCCGCCGGTGATCACCACATGACGCGCGGTCCAGCCCTGACGGCCAATAATCGCCAGCAGATCTTCCGGGTTCGCCGCGCCCCATTTGTCGCTCTCTTTGGTTTTGGCCAGAATGCTGAACAGTGACACTTCCCGATCGCTAAGCGTTTCCCAGGTATGTTTGGTATCACACCAGGCACAACCCACCGGGCATCCCTGCAGACGAATGAAGATAGCGGGAACGCCAGTGAAGTAACCCTCGCCTTGCAGGGTCTGGAACATCTCGTTAATCGGGTACTGCATAGTCATCTCAAAGAAGGGGATAAACGTTAAGTATCGCAGATCCCCGGCCCAGGATCATGCCCGATCGGTGCTCTGTGCCTCGATTGCACCAACAAATCGCGCCGTAATCTGCTGCGGGCGCGTGATCGCCCCGCCTACCACCACCGTATGCGCCCCCAGGTCAAGACAGCGGGCAGCCAGTTCCGGCGTTTCGACGTTGCCTTCGGCCACCACCGGGATGGTGACCGCCGCGACGACCTCCCGCAGAAACTCGCACTCCCGCTCTTTCAGCTTATGGCCTGCGGTATCGGCCGTGTAGCCGTAAAGCGTGGTGCCCACGCAGTCAAAACCCAGCGCCTGGGCGGTTTTCGCCTCCTCCACCGTGGCGATATCCGCCATCAGCAGTTGGGACGGGTATCGCGCCCGGATCGCTGCCATCAGCCCGGCGAGCGTCTGGCCGCCGGGACGCGGACGCGCGGTAGCATCAAGAGCGATAATCTCCGGTTTTACGGCCATCAGTTCATCCACCTCCCGCAGCGTGGCGGTAATAAATACCTCGCTGGCCGGATAGTCGCGCTTGATAATGCCAATCACCGGCAGCGAAACCTGTTTTTTGATGGCCTCGATGTCCACGACGCTGTTGGCGCGGATGGCCACCGCCCCGCCCTGCGCCGCCGCCAGCGCCATGCGCGCCATAATAAACGGGCTGTGTAAGGGTTCGTTATCCAGCGCCTGACAGGAGACGATCAGCTTACCTTTCAAAATATCCAGTACATTTTTCATTACGATAAGATCTCTTCAACTTCGTTTTTGATGATGGTGACATGCGGACCGTAGATAACCTGTACGCCATTGCCCCGCAGGATCACGCCGCGAGCGCCGGTTGCCTTGAGCATGGCTTCGTTCACTTTGCCGCCGTCTTTCACCGTCACGCGTAAACGTGTGGCGCAGCAGTCCACCTCGTCCAGATTCTCCCTGCCACCCAGGCCCTCAATGATCGCCTGCGCCCGTTCGCTTTGCGGAAGCGCGGTTTCCGCCACAGCCTCTTTCTCCCGACCCGGGGTCGCAAAATCGAAACGGTTAATCAGGAAGCGGAAGGTGAAGTAGTACAGGAAGAACCAGGGAACCCCGACCAGCGGCACGTACAGCCAGTGGGTTTTGGCTTCGCCCTGCAGAATGCCGAACAGAACGAAATCGATAAAACCGCCTGAGAAGGTCTGCCCTATGGTGATGTGCAGAATATGGGCGAGCATAAAGGCCAGCCCGTCGAACAGTGCGTGGATGACGTACAGCACCGGGGCGATGAACAGGAAGGAGAACTCGATAGGCTCGGTGATACCGGTCAGGAAAGAGGTCAGCGCCGCCGAAAGCAGCAGCCCCGCGACCCGCTTTTTATTTTCAGGCTTTGCCGTGTGATACATCGCCAGACAAGCACCGATCAGGCCAAACATCATGGTGATAAAGCGTCCGGACATGAAGCGCGAGGTGCCCGCGTAGAACTGCTGGGTATTCGGGTCGGCGAGCTGGGCAAAGAAGATGCGCTGTGTACCTTCAATCAGCTGACCGTTGACAATCTCGCTGCCGCCGAGGGCGGTGGTCCAGAAGGGCAGATAGAAAATGTGATGCAGGCCGAAGGGACCGAGCATGCGCAGGATAAAGCCGTACAGGAAGGTGCCCAGATACCCGGTCGCATCGACCAGACCGCCGAGGCCAAAAATTAGCTTCTGAAAGTGCGGCCAGACGACGGTCATGATCGCGCCCACCAGTATCGCCGCCAGCGAGCTGATAATAGGGACAAAGCGTGACCCGCCAAAGAAACCGAGAAATTGCGGCAGGGCAATTTTGTTAAACCGATGGTGCAAGGTACAGGTTACCAGCCCGATGACCACCCCGCCAAAGACGCCAGTTTCCAGGGTCTGAATACCCAGCGTCATCCCCTGCCCCACCGCGCCGGGGTTCTCCTGCGCCAGAGTGCCATTAAGGATCAGCAGTGCGTTAATGGTGGCATTCATTACCAGGAACGCCAGTAGTGCCGCCAGGCCCGCAGTGCCCTTATCGGTTTTCGCCAGCCCCACGGCCACCCCCACGGCAAAAAGCACCGAGAGATTGGCAAAGACAATCGAGCCGGCGCTGCTCATGATGGTAAATATCGCCTGTAGCCAGCTCACATCCAGGAAGGGGTAGGCCGCGAGCGTATTGGGATTCGACAGTGCGCCGCCAATGCCTAACAGCAGACCCGCAGCGGGCAGCACGGCAATGGGTAACATAAAGGATTTGCCAAAGCGCTGGGCTTTTTCAAACCATGCGCCCGATGAGGCGCCGCTGAACAGTTGCATCATTTTTTCACTCCCCGATTATTTGATGAAAATTTTTACCATATAAAAATAATAAAGTGAAAATTATCACCAATAACCTGGAGAGCGATCATACTTTTTTAAAATGTCTGGCGTCTCGCCCCCGCTTTCCGCCACACTAGCCCACAGAGAAACGCATTAAGGATTTTGCATGTCAGAAAATGAAAATCTGCTGCTGAGGCTGCGACAGGGTGTCTCTGGCTATAGTCCGACCCAGCAAAAACTGGGCGAGTTCGTCTTAAGCGATCCGGCAAAAGTGCTCTATTTCACCATTACCGAACTGGCGCGTGAGAGCGAAACCAGCGAGGCAAGCGTGACCAGACTTTGTCGCACGCTGGGTTGTAAAGGCTATACGGAGTTCAAGATGGCGCTGGCGCTGGACGTTCAGCGTGACCAGGCCCCGGTTGCGCAGGGCGATCGGGTGGATGAGGTCGTGGAAGAGTCCGTTCTGGCGCTGCGGGATACCGCCCGGCTGCTTGACAGGGATATGCTGCTGCAGGCCGCTCAGGCACTGCATCAGGCGCGTTCGGTTTATATCTACGGCGTGGCGGCAAGTGCCATTCTGGGTGACTATCTGCACTACAAACTGCTGCGTCTGGGTAAACCTGCGCAGCTGTTAAGCGACATGCACCGCGCCTCGATGAGCGCAACCACACTGGGTAAAGAGGATCTGGTGGTGGCGATTTCGAGTTCAGGATCAACCCGCGATCTGCTGCACGTGGTGAAACTTGCGCGTAAACGTGGAGCACGCGTGCTGGCTCTCAGCAATACGCCGCGCAGCCCGTTGGCTTCAATCAGCGATATGCAGCTGGTTGCGGCAAAACCCGAAGGCCCACTCAGCGCCGGCGCGATGAATGCCAAAGTGGGGGTGATGCTTTTGGTGGAGCTGCTTGCCACCACGCTCATCTCCCTGGACAACCGCTACGGCGACGCCAGCCAGCAAACCGCCAGCGCTACCCTGCCCCTGCTGCTTTAACGCAGACATAAAAAAACCCGCCGAAGCGGGTTTTTTCTAAAGATTAAGGCTCAGAATTACTGACCTTTGATCTCTTTACGGCCGTTGTATGGTGCTTTTTCGCCCAGCGCTTCTTCGATACGAATCAGCTGGTTGTATTTAGCAACACGGTCAGAACGGCTCATAGAACCTGTTTTGATCTGGCCAGCAGCGGTACCAACAGCCAGGTCAGCGATGGTAGCGTCTTCAGTTTCGCCTGAACGGTGAGAGATAACGGCAGTGTAGCCAGCGTCTTTCGCCATTTTGATCGCAGCCAGAGTTTCGGTCAGAGAACCGATCTGGTTGAATTTGATCAGGATGGAGTTAACGATGCCTTTCTCGATACCTTCTTTCAGGATCTTGGTGTTGGTTACGAACAGATCGTCACCAACCAGCTGGATTTTGTCGCCCAGAACTTTGGTCTGGTATGCGAAACCATCCCAGTCAGACTCGTCCAGACCGTCTTCGATAGAAACGATTGGGTACTGTTTGGTCAGGTCTTCCAGGAAGTGAGTGAACTCTTCAGAGGTGAAGGCTTTGTTGCCTTCGCCAGCCAGAACGTATTTACCGTCTTTGTAGAATTCAGATGCTGCACAGTCCATCGCCAGGGTGATGTCGGTGCCCAGCTCGTAGCCTGCTGCTTTAACCGCTTCAGCGATTACAGCCAGTGCTTCGGCGTTGGAGCCCAGGTTAGGTGCATAACCACCTTCGTCACCTACTGCAGTGTTCATACCTTTAGCTTTCAGAACTTTAGCCAGGTTGTGGAACACTTCAGAACCCATACGTACTGCTTCTTTCAGGGATTTCGCGCCAACTGGCTGAATCATAAATTCCTGAATATCTACGTTGTTGTCTGCGTGCTCGCCGCCGTTGATGATGTTCATCATCGGAACTGGCATAGAGTATTTGCCTGGAGTGCCGTTCAGTTCAGCGATGTGTTCGAACAGTGGCTGACCTTTAGAAGCCGCTGCTGCTTTGGCGTTCGCCAGGGAAACAGCCAGGATTGCGTTCGCACCGAAGTTAGATTTGTTTTCAGTACCGTCCAGATCGATCATGATTTTATCGATGCCAGCCTGGTCTTTGGCGTCTTTGCCAAGGATTGCCTGTGCAATTGGGCCGTTAACCGCGCCAACAGCTTTGGTTACGCCTTTGCCCAGGAAACGGGATTTGTCGCCATCGCGCAGTTCCAGCGCTTCGCGGGAACCAGTAGAAGCACCTGACGGCGCAGCTGCCATACCGACGAAACCACCTTCCAGGTGTACTTCGGCTTCAACAGTCGGGTTACCACGGGAGTCGATGATTTCACGACCGATGACTTTAACGATTTTGGACATTAGATTTTCCTCAGTACAAGTTAAACTAAAACTCCAGACAAACAGCGCGTACCTTTGTACGCGCTGCCGTTCTAACTTTTCTTACTTCGCCTGACGCTTCTGGAACTCACTGGCGGCTTTCACAAAGCCAGCAAACAGCGGATGTCCATCACGCGGCGTAGAAGTAAATTCCGGGTGGAACTGACAGGCGACGAACCATGGGTGGTTCGGCACTTCGATGATCTCGACCAACTGATCATCCCCGGAGCGGCCCGCAATACGCAGACCCGCAGCTTCAATCTGTTTCAACAGCAGGTTGTTGACTTCATAACGGTGACGATGGCGTTCAGTGATTGTCGGCGCACCGTACATCTGGCGAACCAGGCTGTCGTCAGAGAGCTGACAAGCCTGTGCACCCAGACGCATCGTGCCACCCAGATCGCTCTTCTCGGTACGGACTTCGACGTTACCTTCTTCGTCGCGCCATTCGGTGATAAGCGCCACAACAGGGTACTTACAGTCTGGCACAAATTCCGTAGAGTTCGCGTTTTCCATCCCCACCACGTTGCGGGCGAATTCAATCAGCGCAACCTGCATACCCAGGCAAATGCCGAGGTAAGGAATATTGTTTTCACGCGCATAGCGTGCGGTAGCGATCTTGCCTTCAACACCACGGTAGCCGAAGCCGCCAGGGATCAAAATAGCATCCAGATCTTTCAGAATTTCGACACCGCGGGTTTCAACATCCTGTGAATCAATCAGCTTGATGTTGACGGTCACGCGGTTCTTCAGACCACCGTGTTTCAGCGCTTCGATAACTGACTTATAGGCGTCCGGCAGCTCAATGTACTTGCCGACCATACCGATAGTCACTTCGCCTGCCGGGTTCGCTTCTTCGTAAATCACCTGTTCCCATTCTGACAGGTTTGCGTCCGGACAGTTCAAGCTGAATCGTTTACAAATATAATCGTCGAGGCCCTGTGATTTCAACAGGCCCGGGATTTTATAAATGGAATCGACATCTTTCATTGAAATAACAGCTTTTTCTGGCACGTTACAGAACAATGCAATTTTCGCACGTTCGTTGGCCGGAACCGCACGATCGGAGCGGCAAACCAGAATGTCAGGCTGAATACCGATGGAGAGCAGCTCTTTCACAGAGTGCTGGGTCGGCTTGGTTTTCACTTCACCTGCGGCAGCCATGTATGGCACCAGGGTCAGGTGCATGAACAGCGCGTGTTCACGACCGATATCCACCGCCAGCTGACGAATCGCTTCCAGGAACGGCAGGGATTCGATATCACCAACGGTACCGCCGATCTCTACCAGCACCACGTCGTGACCTTCGCCACCCGCCAGAACACGCTCTTTAATGGCGTTGGTGATGTGCGGGATAACCTGAACGGTAGCGCCCAGATAGTCGCCACGGCGCTCTTTGCGCAGAACGTCGGAGTAGATACGGCCGGTCGTGAAGTTGTTACGACGGGTCATTTTGGTGCGAATGAAGCGCTCGTAGTGACCCAGGTCCAGATCGGTTTCAGCGCCGTCTTCAGTAACGAACACTTCCCCGTGTTGGATCGGGCTCATGGTACCTGGATCGACGTTGATGTACGGATCCAGCTTCATCATGGTCACATTGAGGCCACGGGCTTCAAGAATGGCTGCGAGGGAGGCTGCGGCAATGCCTTTACCCAGAGAGGATACAACCCCGCCGGTCACAAAAATATAGTTCGTTGTCATGCTGAACCTGAGAAGTTAGGGTGAAACGATGGAATAACCAGGACGGGAAAGTAGTATACCCGAACACGGCGAGCGCCACAAACTTTCATTCTCCGTCTCCTGTCTCAGGCTTTGACTCATATTGGGAGTGAGAAAATAGCCCCTTTTGGGTAAATGTTTTTGACGCAAATCAAGCGCTTGTCATTTAAAAAATCACACAAATTGCGCTTGATCGCAAAAACCCGTTAGAGATCAGATTCCTGGCGTTTTACTTCCTGCCAGACTTCTTCCATCGCATCGAGGTCCACCCCAGTCATTTCCAGGCCGCGGGCCGCGATAATACGCTCCACTTCCCGGAAGCGGCGTTCGAATTTGAGGTTGGCTTTTTGCAGCGCCACTTCGGCTTTAACCCCTAAATGACGGGAGAGATTGACGGTGGCAAACAGCAGATCCCCCATCTCCTCTTCCACCTTCTCCTGGTCCACTACCGCCTGCTGCGCTTCGTGCATCACTTCGTCGATCTCTTCATGCACTTTGTCGAGCACCGGGCCTAAAGAGGTCCAGTCAAACCCCACCGTCGAGCAGCGTTTCTGGATCTTGTGCGCACGCATCAGCGCTGGCAGGCTTAACGGGATATCGTCCAGCGCTGAATGCTGAGATTTTTCAGCCCGTTCTGCGCTTTTGATCTGCTCCCAGCGGGCCAGCACGTCGGTACTGTTTTCCGCGGTGGCATCGCCAAAGATATGCGGGTGACGGCGCTCCAGCTTATCGCTGATGGCGGCGCAGATGTCGTTGAAATCAAAGCGTCCCTCTTCCTGCGCCATCTGCGCATAGAACACCACCTGGAACAGCAGGTCGCCCAGCTCGCCGCGCAGATCGTCAAAATCTTCCCGGGAGATGGCGTCCAGCACCTCGTAGGTCTCTTCCAGGGTGTAGGGGGCGATGGTGGCGAAAGTCTGCTCTTTGTCCCACGGACAGCCGGTTTCCGGGTCGCGCAGACGTTGCATAATGCCGAGCAGGCGGTCGATTTGGGTCATGTCTTATCCTGTTAAATCGGTAACGCCGGGTGGCGGCTGCGCCTTACCCGGCCTACAAAAGATGGTAATCTTACCCGCCGTGAAGACGACGGGCGTCTATCACATCCGGCACCTGGTTCAGCTTGCCGAGCACCCGGCCCAGCACCTGCAGGTTATAGATTTCGATGGTCATATCGATGGTGGCGAGCTGCTGACGGGTGTCGCTGCGGCTGGCAACGCCCAGCACGTTCACCTTTTCGTTGGCCAGAATGGTGGTGATATCGCGCAGCAGGCCGCTGCGATCGTTGGCCGACACCCGCACCACCAGCGAATAGCCCGCGGAGTAACTTTCGCCCCACACCGCATCGACGATTCGTTCCGGCGCATGGGACTGCAAATCTTCCAGCTGATCGCAGTCCGCGCGGTGAATAGAGATCCCGCGCCCCTGGGTGATGAAGCCGACGATCTCGTCTCCCGGGATCGGCTGACAGCAGCGGGCAATGTGGTGCATCAGATTCCCGACGCCCTCCACGACCACCCGGCCATTGTCTTTTTCTTTGCTGCGGTGCTGCGGGGTATAGCTCTTCTGCTGCAGCTGCTTCAGCGCCGCTGCATCCTGCTCAGCCGCACTCGGTTTGTTGAACTGCGCCTGCAGGAAATTCACCATCTGGTTAAGACGAATATCCCCGCCGCCGATAGCGGCCAGCAGCTCATCCAGCTCGTTGAAGTTGTAGCGCGGCAGCAGCTGCTTCTCCGCCTCTTTCAGGTGGATGCCCAGATGCTCCAGCTCGTCGTCGAGGATCTGACGACCGGCCAGGATGTTCTTGTCACGATCCTGCTTGCGGAACCAGGCGTGGATCTTGGAGCGTCCGCGGCTGGTGGTGATGTAGCCCAGGTTCGGGTTGAGCCAGTCGCGGCTCGGGTTCGGCTGCTTCTGGGTGATGATGTCCACCTGATCGCCCATCTGCAGCTGATAGGTAAACGGCACGATGCGCCCGCCGATTTTAGCCCCGATGCAGCGATGCCCCACGTCGCTGTGGATGTGGTAGGCGAAGTCGAGCGGCGTTGAGCCTGCCGGGAGGTCAACCACGTCACCTTTCGGGGTAAAGACGTAGACCCGGTCGTCAAAGACCTGGCTGCGCACTTCGTCGAGCATCTCGCCGGAGTCGGCCATCTCTTCCTGCCACGCAATCAGCTTACGCAGCCAGGCGATGCGATCTTCGTGACCGGAGCGCGCCCCGCCTGAGGTGCCCTCTTTGTACTTCCAGTGCGCGGCGACGCCGAGTTCGGACTCTTCGTGCATCTGTTTAGTGCGGATCTGGATCTCCACCGGTTTACCGCCCGGCCCCAGTACCACGGTATGGATCGACTGATAGCCGTTCGGTTTCGGGTTGGCGACGTAGTCGTCAAACTCATCCGGCATGTGGCGGAAGTGGGTGTGAACAATCCCCAGCGCGGCGTAGCAGTCCTGCAGACGCTCGGCGACGATACGCACGGCGCGCACATCAAACAGCTCATCAAAGGCGAGATGCTTCTTCTGCATTTTGCGCCAGATGCTGTAGATATGCTTCGGCCGGCCATAGACCTCAGCCTTCACGCCCTCTTCTTTCATCGACTGACGTAAGCCGCCGACAAACTCCTCGATGTAGTGTTCCCGGTCGATACGGCGTTCGTGCAGCAGTTTCGCAATACGTTTGTATTCCGCCGGGTGCAGATAGCGGAAGCAGTAATCTTCCAGCTCCCATTTCAGTTGCCCGATGCCCAGACGGTTCGCCAGCGGGGCATAGATATTGGTGCACTCTTTCGCCGCCAGCACGCGCTCATCTTCAGGCGCATCCTTCACTTCCCGCAGGTGGGCGACGCGTTCGGCAAGCTTAATCACCACGCAGCGGAAGTCATCCACCATGGCCAGCAGCATACGGCGAACGTTATCGACCTGTTCGGACGAGACGGAGTCGGTGTGGGTGGCTTTCAGCTGGCGGATAGCCGCCATGTCGCGCACGCCGTGGATCAGCGAGACGATCGATGTACCGACGCTTTCGCGCAGTACCTCTTCGGAGACCACCTCGGCGTCGGCCAGCGGGAACAGCATAGCGGCGAGCAGGGTGTCGATATCCATGCTGAGCATGGAGAGGATTTCCACCATCTCCACGCCGCGCCACAGCAGCAGCTCGGCATCGGGATGCCCCTTGGTGGTGCGCAGACAGTAAGCCCAGGTTTCGGTTAAGCGTTCACACGACTGCTGGCTGGCAATCCCCAGACTTGCGATCCATTTTTGTGGGTCAAACTCACCAGCTTTATTGAGATGTGCACTTCTTACCGCAACCATTGTCCTCTCCTTTAGGGACCCTTGCCTGTCGAATTCGACAAGCCGAAACTCATCAGTTGTGTTCAAACAACGCCATTGATTCCAGATGTCCAGTGTGCGGGAACATATCGAGCATTGCCAGACGCTGAATCTGGTAACCCGCCGCTAATAATGCTTCGCTGTCCCGGGCAAGCGTCGCCGGATTACAGGAAACATAGACCACGCGTTTAGGGGCGAGTTTAATAATATGCTGCATCACGCCTGGCGCGCCTGCACGGGCCGGATCCAGCAGGATTTTGTCGAAGCCGTGCGCCGCCCAGGGCTGCTGAGTGACATCCTCTTCCAGATTCTCATGAAAAAATGTCACGTTTTGCAGCCCATTGTGAATGGCGTTGTCGCGTCCTTTCTCCACCAACGCCGCCACGCCCTCCACACCGACCACGCTGTGCGCCCGTTTTGCCAGCGGCAGGGTAAAGTTGCCCATCCCGCAGAACAGATCGAGCACCCGATCATCCGGCTGTATATCCAGCCAGTCGAGTGCGGTCGCGACCATCTGTTGGTTAACGCCATCATTGACCTGAATGAAATCGCGCGGACTGAACGTTAAGCGTAGCCCGTCTGAATCATACCAGGGCGTTTCACCGCTCAGTTGCTCAAGTATCTCGCTTTGCGGGGCGAGATAAAGGTCAAGCTCATGGGAATGCGAAAAGCGTTCCAGTTTTTCGCGATCTTTGGCCGAAAGCGGTGCAGTATGGCGTAGCACCATCAGCGGGCCGCTGTTGGCCAGCACCAGTTCGACGTGGCCCAGGTGACGAACGCCCTGCAGGTCTGAGAGACATTTGCGCACTTCTGGCAGCAATGCCTCAAGACGGGGCACCAGAATGGGGCACTGTTTGACGTCGACGATGTCGCTGGAGTTAGCCTTGCGAAAGCCCATCTCCAGACGCGCGGTTTTCGGCTGATAGTTCAGGCTCAGGCGCGCCCGGCGGCGATAGCCCCAGGGTTTATCGGCGATCACCTCGTTGACGTCGTGCTTCAGCAGGCGCGCCAGGGCATTGCTTTTGCTGCGCTCCTGTAACGCGATGCTGGCATGCTGCTGTTGGCAACCACCGCAGACGCCAAAGTGCGGGCAACGCGGTTTCTCACGTTGCGGGCTGTCGTTAAGGCGACGTTTTACCTGCCCGCGCGCGTACTGGCGTTTCTCTTCCGTCAGGGTGATCTCTGCACGCTCATCGGGCAGCAGGCCGGGAATAAACAGGGCTTTACCATCATGGCGCGCCACCCCCTGACCGAAGGGATCGAGGTCTGTCACATCAACAGTTATGATCTGACGCGTCGTCACGCGCCGCTTTGCAGAGTAGAATTGCGCCATTGCCGGGTATTATCTCAAATGAACATATTGACTCTAATTGTCCCATAACGGAACTCCATGACCAACTACAGCCTGCGTGCGCGCATGATGATTTTGATCCTCGCCCCTACCGTACTCATTGGTTTACTGCTGAGTACCTTCTTTGTGGTGCACCGTTATAACGACCTGCAGCGCCAGCTCGAGGACGCGGGGGCCAGCATTATTGAGCCGCTGGCGGTCTCCAGCGAGTACGGCATGACCCTGCAAAATCGCGAGTCTATCGGCCAGCTCATTAGCATCCTGCACCGCCGTCACTCGGATATTGTGCGGGCGATTTCGGTGTATGACCAACACAATCGCCTGTTTGTCACCTCCAATATCCAGCTTGACCCGGGCACGCTGAAGCTCCCGGCCGGCATGCCCTTCCCGACACGGCTGAGCGTGATTCGCCAGGGCGAAAAGATGATCCTGCGCACGCCGATCATCTCGGAAAGCTATTCACCGGATGAATCTGTCGAAGCGGATGCCAAGCCCAATAACAACATGCTGGGATATGTGGCGCTGGAGCTGGATCTCAAGTCCGTGCGGCTGCAGCAGTACCGGGAAATCTTCATCTCCACGGTGATGATGCTGTTCTGTATCGGCATTGCGCTGATCTTCGGCTGGCGTCTGATGCGCGACGTGACCAGCCCGATCCGCAACATGGTGAATACCGTCGACCGTATCCGCCGGGGTCAGCTCGACAGCCGCGTCGAAGGCTTTATGCTTGGTGAGCTGGATATGCTCAAAAACGGTATCAACTCAATGGCGATGTCGCTGGCGGCCTACCACGAGGAGATGCAGCATAACGTCGATCAGGCCACCTCCGATCTGCGGGAAACCCTGGAGCAGATGGAGATCCAGAACGTCGAGCTGGATCTGGCTAAAAAGCGTGCCCAGGAAGCGGCGCGTATTAAGTCGGAGTTCCTGGCGAACATGTCCCATGAGCTGCGCACCCCGCTCAACGGCGTGATTGGCTTTACCCGCCTGACCCTGAAGACCGAGCTCAACCCGACCCAGCGCGACCACCTGCATACCATTGAACGGTCGGCCAACAATCTGCTGGCGATCATCAATGACGTGCTGGACTTCTCTAAGCTTGAGGCGGGCAAACTGATTCTGGAGAGCATTCCTTTCCCGCTGCGCAGCACCCTGGACGAAGTGGTGACCCTGCTGGCGCACTCCTCTCACGACAAAGGGCTGGAGCTGACGCTGAACATTAAAAATGATGTGCCGGATAACGTGATTGGCGATCCGCTGCGCCTGCAGCAGGTGATCACCAACCTGGTGGGTAACGCCATCAAGTTCACCGAGAGCGGTAACATTGACGTGCTGGTAGAAAAGCGCGCCATCAGCAATACCAAGGTGCAGATTGAGGTGCAGATCCGCGATACCGGGATTGGTATTCCCGAGCGCGATCAGTCGCGGCTGTTCCAGGCCTTCCGCCAGGCCGACGCCAGTATTTCACGGCGTCATGGCGGCACCGGCCTGGGGCTGGTGATCACCCAGAAACTGGTGAACGAGATGGGGGGCGATATCTCCTTCCACAGCCAGCCTAACCGCGGCTCGACCTTCTGGTTCCATATCAACCTCGACCTGAACCCGAATGTTCTGATCGACCGGCCGGGGATGGAGTGTCTGCAGGGTAAACGACTGGCGTACGTGGAGCCTAATGCCGCCGCGGCGCAAAGCACGCTGGACGTGTTAAGCACCACCCCGCTGGAGGTGGTTTATAGCCCGGCCTTCTCCGCGCTGCCGGTTGAGCACTACGACATACTGCTGATGGGCATCCCGGTGACCTTTACCGGCGAGCTGACCATGCAGCAGGAGCGGATGGCGAAAGCGGCCTCGATGACCGACTACCTGCTGCTGGCCCTGCCGTGCCATGCGCAGATTAACGCCGAAGAGCTGAAACACGACGGGGCGGCCGCCTGTCTGCTGAAGCCGCTCACCGCCACGCGCCTGCTGCCGACCCTGACCGAATACTGCCGTCTGAACCATTCCGCTGCGCCGATCGTGGTCGATGAGAGCAAGCTGCCGATGACCGTGATGGCGGTGGATGATAACCCGGCCAACCTGAAGCTGATCGGCGCCCTGCTGGAGGATCAGGTTCAGCATGTCGAACTGTGCGAGAGCGGCCTGCAGGCCGTTGAGCGCGCGAAGCAGATGCAGTTTGACCTGATCATGATGGATATTCAGATGCCCGGCATGGACGGGATCCGCGCCTGCGAGCTGATCCGCCAGCTCCCCCATCAGCAGCAAACGCCGGTGATCGCCGTGACTGCGCACGCGATGGCGGGCCAGAAAGAGAAGCTGTTAAGCGCCGGGATGAACGACTATCTGGCAAAACCGATTGAAGAAGAGAAGCTGCACAGTCTGCTGCTGCGCTACAAGCCCGGCCCGACGGCAGGCAGCTGGATCGCCCCTGTGGAAGCCGCCGACATCACGGTTAACGACAATGCCACCCTTGACTGGCAGCTGGCGCTGCGTCAGGCGGCGGGCAAAAACGACCTCGCGCGGGAGATGCTGCAGATGCTGGTGGCCTTCCTGCCTGAGATCCGCAATAAGGTGGAGGAGCAACTGGTAGGTGAAAACCCGGAAGACCTCGTTGATGCGATCCATAAGCTGCACGGCAGCTGCGGGTACAGTGGGGTGCCGCGCCTGAAAAATCTGTGTCATCTGCTGGAGCAGCAGCTGCGTTCCGGAACACCAGAAAGCGAGCTGGAACCGGAGTTCCTGGAGCTACTGGATGAGATGGATAACGTCACGCGGGAAGCGATGAAGGTGCTGGGATCGTAAGCCCCTCACCCTAACCCTCTCCCCATAGGGGAGAGGGAATAAACATCAAAGGCTACACCTCCATCCCCACCTTCAGCACCGCCGCGATATTCCTTGCCGCCATCCGCACGTTTTCTGCGGCGTCTTCCAGCGCCTCCTCCAGCGTGCAGATGGTGTAGATCACACTAAATACCGCATCGATGCCATGATCGTGCACCACGCCGACATCCGCCGTCAGGCTGCCCGCGAGGCCGATCACCGGCTTATTGTGGCGTTTGGCGATCTTCGCCACTCCCACCGGGACTTTGCCATGAATGGTCTGGCTGTCGATTCGCCCTTCCCCGGTGATCACCAGATCGGCATCGGCCACCAGGCTGTCGAGGTTGAGCGCATCGGTCACAATCTCAATGCCCTGGCGCAATTGCGCGCCGCAAAAAGCGTATAACGCCGCCCCCATACCGCCCGCAGCACCGCCGCCGGCCAGCCCGAGGACGTCGACATCCAGATCGCGGGCAATGATCCGCGCATAGTGCGTCAGCGCGCCATCGAGCCGCGTAATCATCTCCGGGGTCGCCCCCTTCTGCGGACCAAACACGGCGCTGGCACCGTTTTCCCCGGTCAGGGGATTGGTGACGTCGCAGGCGACTTCAATCCGGCAGGCTGCCAGCCGTTTATCCAGACCGCTGATGTCGATGCGCGCCAGTTTTTCCAGCTCACCGCCACCGGCACCCAGGGCGTTGTCCTGCTCGTCCAGCAGCTTCGCGCCCAGCGCCTGCACCATCCCTGCCCCGCCATCGTTGGTGGCGCTGCCGCCAATGCCAATGATGATATGTTTCACGCCCGCATCCAGCGCATGACGGATCAGCTCCCCGGTTCCCCAGGAGGTGGTTTTCAGTGGATTACGCTGGGCCGGGGGCACCAGCTCCAGACCGCTGGCCGCCGCCATCTCGATAAACGCGCTTTTGCCATCACCGGAGCGGCCATAAAAACCGTCAACATGCCCGCCGAGCGGCCCCGTTACCCGCACCTGAATAATGTCTCCCTGAGTGGCAGCCACCATCGCTTCCACAGTGCCTTCACCGCCATCGGCGACCGGCAGTTTGACGTACTCTGCCGTCGGGAAAATCTCGCAAAATCCCTGCTCTATCGCCGTCGCCACAGCCAGGGCACTCAGGCTCTCTTTATAAGAGTCCGGTGCGATAACAATCTTCATAAGCCGTCCTTACGCATGTTGACTACCATAAGCATACACCCGTCACGCAAGAGAAAATGCCGACTCCCGCAGGAACCGGCACCGGACTTAACGCACCATGCAAGGGCGTTTGTTGTTAAAGGTCCACTCCGGGATCAGGTACTGCATCGCCATCGCGTCGTCGCGCGCGCCCAGACCGTGCTGGAGGTACAGCTCGTGCGCCTTCATCACCTGATCCATATCCAGCTCAACGCCCAGACCCGGCGTGGTTGGCACCTGCACCATACCGCCCTTAATTTCGAACGGCTGTTTGGTCAGGCGCTGGTTGCCCTCCTGCCAGATCCAGTGGGTATCAATCGCGGTGATAGTGCCCGGCGCGGCCGCGGCCACATGGGTGAACATCGCCAGCGAGATATCGAAGTGGTTGTTGGAGTGTGAGCCCCAGGTCAGGCCGAACTCGTGACACATCTGCGCCACGCGCACTGAGCCCTGCATGGTCCAGAAGTGTGGGTCCGCCAGCGGAATGTCGACTGACTGCAGGGAGAGGGTATGGCCCATCTGACGCCAGTCGGTGGCGATCATGTTGGTGGCGGTTGGCAGACCGGTGGCGCGGCGGAACTCGGCCATCACTTCACGGCCAGAGAAGCCCTGCTCGGCGCCGCACGGATCTTCCGCATAAGCCAGCACGCCCTTCAGGCGCTTACCGATGCGGATCGCCTCTTCCAGCGACCAGGCCCCGTTGGGATCGAGGGTGACGCGCGCCTGCGGGAAGCGTTTCGCCAGGGCGATAATAGACTCCGCTTCCTCTTCCCCGGCCAGCACGCCGCCCTTCAGTTTGAAATCATTAAAGCCGTACTTCTCATAGGCCGCTTCCGCCAGACGCACAACCGCATCCGGGGTCATCGCCTCTTCGTGGCGCAGACGATACCAGTCGCACTGCTCATCCGGCTGGCTCTGGTACGGCAGCGGGGTCAGCTTGCGGTTGCCGACGAAGAACAGGTAGCCCAGCATCTCCACTTCCGTACGCTGCTGCCCGTCACCCAGCAGGGAGGCGACGTTGACCCCCAGATGCTGACCCAGCAGGTCGAGCATTGCGGCTTCGATACCGGTCACCACGTGAATGGTGGTGCGCAGGTCAAAGGTTTGCAGCCCGCGGCCGCTCGCATCGCGGTCGGCAAATTCGTTACGTACGGCATTCAGGATGTTTTTGTACGCGCCCAGCGTCTGGCCCACGACCAGCGGGATTGCATCTTCCAGGGTTTTGCGGATCTTCTCCCCGCCCGGGATTTCACCCACGCCGGTATGGCCGGAGTTGTCTTTGATAATCACAATATTACGGGTGAAGAACGGGGCGTGAGCCCCACTCAGGTTCATCAGCATGCTGTCATGGCCGGCAACCGGAATGATCTGCATAGAAGTGACAACAGGCGTAGTAAATGTGCTCATAATTCAATCCTTTAATCAGTGACGACCGAACGCCGGGCGTTTGCGGTCAAATGTCCAGCCGGGAATAAGATACTGCATCGGGCCTGCGTCATTACGCGCGCCGCCGGGCAGTTTCTTATAGGCTTCATGGGCTTTGTGGATCTGATCCCAGTCAAGCTCCACGCCAAGCCCCGGTGCATCCGGTACGGCAATCTTGCCGTGTTTAATTTCCAGTGGATTTTTGGTCAGCCGTGCTTCGCCCTCCTGCCAGATCCAGTGGGTGTCGATAGCCGTTGGCGTACCCGGCGCCGCGGCACCAACATGGGTGAACATCGCCAGCGAGATATCGAAGTGGTTATTTGAGTGGCAACCCCAGGTTAAGCCCCAGTCGTCGCACAACTGCGCCACACGCACCGCGCCGGAGAGAGTCCAGAAGTGCGGGTCCGCCAGCGGGATATCCACCGCGTTCAGCATCACCGCGTGCCCCATCTCGCGCCAGTTGGTGGCGATCATATTGGTGGCGACCGGCAGACCGGTGGCGCGGCGGAACTCCGCCATCACCTCACGGCCGGAGAAGCCCTGTTCGGCACCGCAGGGATCTTCGGCATAGGTCAGGACATCCCCCAGGCCTTTGCACAGGGCGATAGCTTCATCCAGCAGCCAGGCGCCGTTGGGATCGACGGTAATGCGCGCGTCCGGGAAGCGTTTCTTCAGGGCGCGGGCGCTGTCGATCTCCTGTTCACCCGGCAGTACGCCGCCTTTCAGTTTGAAATCCTTAAAGCCGTAGCGATCCTGGGCCGCTTCCGCCAGACGCACCACCGCCTCGCTGGAGAGCGCCTCCTGATGACGCAGGTGATACCAGTCGTGGCTGCCAGGGGATTGATCCAGATAGGGCAGGTCGGTTTTCGTGCGATCGCCCAGGTAGAAGAGATAGCCCAGCACGGTGACCGCATCGCGCTGCTTGCCCGGACCGAGCAGCTCGCACACCGGCACGTTCAGCGCTTTGCCGAGCAGATCCAGCAGCGCTGCTTCCAGCGCCGCTACCGCATTGACCCGCAGTTCAAATGTCCAGGCACCTTTGCCGAAGGTATCGAAATCGGCGGACTGGTTGCCTTTATGCACGCGCTGGACCACTTTGTTCAGCCGCGCCACCTCCTGACCCACCACCTGCGGAATGGCATCCACCAGGGTCTGATAGATCACTTCGCCGCCGGGGGCTTCCCCAACGCCGGTATTCCCGGCGTTATCGGTCAGCACCACAATATTGCGGGTAAACCAGGCGTTATGCGCGCCGCCGATGTTCAGCAGCATGCTGTCCTGACCGGCAACCGGGATAACCTTCATTTCAGTCACGACAGGGCTGGATTGCATACTCATGATAAACGCTCCCCGACAGGTTTCAGTTCGATACGTTTGATATCACCCACCAGCACCAGGTAGCTCAGTACCGCCACCAGAGCGTGAACCCCGACGTAGATCAGTGCCCCGTTGAAGGAACCGGTGGTGCCGACGATGTAACCGATGGCAATCGGGGTGACGATCCCGGAGATGTTGCCGAACATATTGAACAGACCGCCGCTCAGGCCGCTGATCTCTTTCGGTGCGGTATCGGCCATCACCGCCCAGCCCAGCGCCCCAATCCCTTTCCCGAAGAAGGCCATCGCCATAAAGCCGATAATCATCCACTCGGCGTCAACGTAGTTACAGAACACCATCGACATGGAGAGCAGCATACCCAGCACGATCGGCGTTTTACGGGCAATATTCAGGGAACCGGTACGACGCATCAGCCAGTCGGAAATCACCCCGCCCAGCACGCCGCCGATAAAGCCGCAGATTGCCGGAACAGAGGCCACAAACCCGGCTTTCAGAATCGACATGCCGCGTGCCTGCACCAGATAGACCGGGAACCAGGTGATAAAGAAGTAAGTTAAGGCGTTGATACAGTACTGGCCGAGGTAGATCCCCACCATCATGCGGGTGCCCACCAGCTGTTTGATCTGACCCCACTTGTGGCTGAACGGCACTTTCTCTTTGCTTTTCGCCTGATCCATGTTGATCAGCGCCCCGCCCGCGGCGATGTAATCCAGCTCTTTCTGGTTTACGCCCGGATGCTGGTTTGGCTCGTGGATCACTTTCAGCCACACAAAACTGATGATGATCCCCAGACCGCCCATGAAGAAGAACACGTGTGACCAGCCCACTTCGTGGGTCAGCCAGCCCATGATCGGGGCGAAGATCACGGTAGCGAAGTATTGCGCGGAGTTAAAAATGGATACCGCCGTTCCCCTCTCCTGCGCCGGGAACCAGGCTGCCACTATGCGGCTATTGCCCGGGAAGGAGGGCGCTTCGGCAAGGCCGACGAGGAAGCGCAGGGTAAAGAGCGCGACAATAATGCCAAAGCCGTTAAAGACATCGACAAAGCCCTGTAACAGAGTGAACAGGGACCAGATAAAGATGGACCAGAAGTAGACGCGTTTTGAACCGAAGCGGTCAAGCAACCAGCCGCCCGGGATTTGGCCGATAACATAGGCCCATGAAAATGCCGAGAAAACGTAACCCATTCCGACCGGATCCAGACCGATATCTTTTGCCATTTCAGAACCGGCAATCGACAGCGTGGCGCGGTCGCCATAGTTAAAGGATGTGACGATAAACAGCATCACCACTATCCAATAGCGAGCGTTGGTGCGCTTTTCAGCGCTGCTCGCCGCCTGGCTTAATGAACTCATTCTTGCACTCCTGAATCATAGCTTTTATCGCTACGTTCATTCTGAACAGCTCAACCGGTAGGGTATCAGAATGACGTGTATGTGTTTTTTGCAGTTCAAACGTTGAGGTCTTTTGCCTTACTGACTGCATTTTTATTAACTGGCGGAAAAAGTATAAGAAAGGATCCAGGCCCCTCTCACCGTGCAACAACACAACATTGGCGGGAGGGTTTGAGGTTGTTTATGGCATAAGCCTAACTCAATGGAAGGTAGTTCACGGAAACGTGGCTGAGTGAGAAAACAACAGAAGAGAAAGAGAAGAGTGTGAATCAGGTCGCTTGACGCGGTGGAATGCCCTCCCGCGGCCGGGAGGGAAAGCATCTAGCCGAGAAGCGTGCCCCAGTGTTCAACCCAGGGATTGGATTCGCTTTCCGGTTCAGGGTGCTCAGAGGCATCGATCATCAGCATCTCACCCACGCGCTGAGCGCTCTGCTCCTGTAACAGGGCGTCGAACTTTTTGCCGCCACCGCAGAAACTGGTGTAGGTGCTGTCACCCAGCGCGATGATGCCGTAGCGCATCTCCGGCTGATAACCCAGCTTATCTTTAATGCCCTGGTACAGCGGGACGATACTGTCCGGCAGATCGCCCTGCCCGGTTGTCGAGGTGACCACCAGCGCATACTGGCCCTGGTATTTTTCCCAGTCGGCCAGTTCGGGATCTTCATACACCGTGGCTTTGTGGCCCATTCCCGCGAGAATTGCTTCGGCTTCTTCGGCCACCAGCAGCGAATTGCCGTACATCGTACCGACAAAAATTCCGACTACAGCCATGGTTTACTCCCTCAATGAATGCAATTAACGTTCATCCTGAACGTTGGCGGGTTCAAACTCAACCCTTTCATTTTCGGGGAGTTGCCCGCGCCAGCCAAAGTGTGACAGCGCCTGCATCCACACCGGATCAAGCCCGGCCCGGATCGTCAGCGGCTCACCGGTAAACGGATGCACCAGGTTCAGCTGGCTGGCGTGCAGCATCAGTCGGTTACAGCCAAAGTGTTCGGCGGCGCTGCGGTTCTGTTTCAGATCGCCATGCTTGCTGTCACCGATGATCGGATGACGCAGATGGGTAAGGTGGCGTCGCAGCTGGTGTTTACGCCCGGTTTTCGGCTCCAGCTCGACCAGGCTGTAGCGTGTGGTCGGAAATTTGCTGGTGGCGACAGGCATTTCGACAGTCGCCAGACCGCGATAGTCGGTTACTGCAGGCTGCGGCTCTTTATCATCCCGGGCATATTTGTCGGCGATTTTATCCAGCTCTTCGATCAGCGGATAATCGAGCGTCGCGGCGTCGGTCAGCCAGCCCCGGACAATCGCATGGTAACGTTTCTGGATCTGATGCTGCTCGAACTGCTGCGACAGACGTCGTCCGGCCTCGCTGGAGAGGCCCATCAACAATACGCCGGAAGTGGGTCTGTCGAGGCGGTGGACGGTAAAAACATGCTGACCAATCTGGTCACGCACGGTCTGCATCACCACCACTTTTTCATCGCGATCCAGCCAGCTCCGGTGCACCAGCCAGCCGGAGGGCTTATTGACCGCCACCAGCCACTCATCCTGATAGAGGATCTCAATCATGCTTCGTTGCCAAAGAGGGTGTCCAGCGCCAGCAGTGCCGCCAGTACTTCCTCGCGTGACGGATGAGCAGCGTCGAGCGCCATTTCATAGTAGGGGGCGACGGCAAAGTTTTGTGGCAGCGAATGTCCGCCCTCAATCAGGGCATGCATGCGGGGAATGAGCACCCATTGCAGCCACTCAAACGGCTCCAGGGTATCCATGCAGAAAGGTTGCGTGCTCTCAAACGCGTCAGGCTGCGGCGCCGTCTCCTGCCACAGTTGATGATCGCGCAATAAAGCTTCGATGGCGTGCAGCTGCGCGCGCACGTGGTCGTGATGCGTCATGAAAACCTCAACTGAAAATCTGAACGGCGGGCAGCATAGCAAAGACCACGCAGAAATAAAAAAAGGGAGCACTGTAAAAACAGTGCTCCCGGTTCGTTTCGCAGCAATCCAGCTACTTTTAGTGCTCCCTGCTCATCCGTGACAACTTTTCCTCTGACCCGGAGGTCTGGTCTTCCCTCGACCGCTGCATCTTGCGCACATCATCCTGATGTGACTGTTTCATCCTGAAACGTCCTGGTCTTCCTGACCCACCGGACATCCGTACCGGCTCTCATTCTCCTTCCTGGAGGTGTCCTTCACGCATCCTGCGTTATCCTTTTGCTTCTTCCTGAAGCCTTCCTTGTAACGCCTTCCTGACGTGTCCTGAGTTAAGAAACGCCATCATCCTGATGTTCGCTTCTCGTGTCGGCATCCTGTCGACGGGCATAGAATCCCCTATTCCGCTTCGTCTTACAAGGCACTGCGTAAGTCAAATTAAAGAGTTGTTGCAACTTATTACTATCAAGAACGCATTCAAAATGCTGATAATAAATGGATTTATTGAAAGAATATCAGGTTGAGTGCGTGCGATGTTACGGTGATCTCTTACAAGCTTTGTAAGAGATCTCTCACACACGCTGTAGTACGAAGGATTACACGACGGGATGAAGATTATTGAGGAAATCCGTAAGGGAAGCGGCCAGGATCTGGCGTTTTTGCGTGCCCAGCGTCTCTTTTACCACGTTCCCCGTAAGGTTGCAGACAGAGAGAATATCCATTTCACTCTCCAGCGTGGCGATGAATAGCGTTGGCGATAGCTTCAGGCGCTTCTGGGTCACAAGGTGCCCAATCAGGTTCTCCTGCACGCGCTGCAGATCGTCTTCACTCCAGGTTTGCAGCAGAGTCAGCATCTCGTTATCAAAGCGAGCGCACATATCCCCGGCAAACTGTGTGGTATAGAACGCGTGGACCGCAGGTTGTACCACAATGTCCATGGCGCGTTCAACGGCATTTACATTCTGCTCAGCGGTAAACGGCTGGGGCTGCCAGGTCACGGTATCCCCGGAAGAGGTGATAATACAGGGAGAGGGGACGCCATACAGCGCCTCGCTTTGAGGCCATGACGCGTTCTGTTCATGCCAGGCGTCACAGTAACGTGCCGTAAACGCGGTTAAGGCCGCTGCAGTCTCTTTATCCACCGGTTTCTCTCTTCATATAAGCCAGGATACACTCAGTCGCATAGTTTACCTGCAAAGTGACAATGAAACATGTCTTACGAAAATCATGATGCCTTATCGGGCTTAACCCTGGGCAAAACCACCGCCTACCGCGATATCTACGACGCCAGCCTGTTACAGGGCGTGCCGCGCAGTCTTAACCGCGATCCACTCGGGCTGAAAGCCGATAACCTGCCCTTCCACGGCGGCGATATCTGGACGCTGTATGAGCTCTCCTGGCTCAACGCCCGGGGTTTACCCCAGGTGGCGGTGGGTCACGTTGAGCTGGATTACACCAGCGTCAACCTGGTGGAGTCCAAAAGCTTTAAGCTCTACCTCAACAGCTTCAATCAGACCCGCTTTGACAGCTGGGACGCGGTGCAGCGCACGCTGGAACGTGACTTAAGCGCCTGCGCGCAGGGGAAAGTGACCGTCGCCCTCTACCGCATCGACGAGCTGGAAGGTCAGCCAATCGCCCACTTCCACGGGACCTGCATTGACGAGCAGGATATTGAGATCGACACCTACCAGTTTGATACCGCCTGGCTGGAAAATAGTGCCAGCGGCAACGTGGTTAAAGAAACGCTGGTCAGCCACCTGCTGAAATCCAACTGCCTTATCACTCACCAGCCTGACTGGGGTTCGGTTCAGATCCAGTATCGCGGCGCTAAAATCGATCGTGAGAAGCTCCTGCGCTACCTGGTCTCCTTCCGAAACCACAATGAGTTTCATGAGCAGTGCGTGGAGCGCATCTTCAACGACATTCTGCATTTCTGCCAGCCAGAAGCGCTGAGCGTCTACGCCCGCTATACCCGCCGCGGTGGGCTGGATATCAATCCGTGGCGCAGCAACACCGATTTTGTTCCGGCGATCGGTCGTTTAGTCCGTCAGTAAGATAAATAAATTCACAATATGCGCGGTCCGTTCCGCGCTTTGGGTTGTGAAAGGTCATAAGCCAGGGCTATTGTAATCAGCAGGGAAAGACGATAAACGTCCCGTAAGGAGCTCACTTGATTACACATATAAGCCCGCTTGGCTCAATGGATATGTTGTCGCAGCTGGAAGTGGACATGCTCAAGAGCACGGCCAGCAGCGATCTTTATCAACTGTTTCGCAACTGTTCACTTGCCGTTCTGAACTCCGGTAGCCTGACCGACAACAGCAAAGAGTTGCTGTCCCGCTTTGAAAGCTTTGATATTAACGTTCTGCGCCGTGAACGTGGCGTGAAGCTGGAGCTGATTAACCCACCGGAAGATGCCTTTGTTGACGGGCGCATCATTCGCGCACTGCAGGCCAACCTGTTTGCTGTCCTGCGCGATATCCTGTTTGTGAATGGCCAGATCAGTAACGCCGGTCGTTTCCAGCATCTGAACCTCGAAAGCTCGGCCCATATCACCAACCTGGTGTTCTCCATTCTGCGTAACGCCCGTGCCCTGCACGTGGGCGAAGCCCCGAGCATGGTGGTGTGCTGGGGGGGTCACTCCATTAACGAAACCGAATACCTCTACGCCCGTCGTGTCGGCACCCAGCTGGGGCTGCGCGAGCTGAACATCTGCACCGGCTGCGGTCCGGGGGCGATGGAAGCGCCGATGAAGGGCGCCGCGGTGGGGCATGCTCAGCAGCGCTACAAAGAGGGCCGTTTTATCGGCATGACCGAGCCGTCGATTATTGCCGCTGAGCCGCCGAATCCGCTGGTCAACGAACTGATCATCATGCCGGACATCGAGAAACGTCTTGAGGCGTTTGTCCGTATCGCGCACGGGATCATCATCTTCCCGGGCGGCGTAGGGACGGCAGAAGAGCTGCTCTATCTGCTGGGCATTCTGATGCATCCGGCTAACCAGGACCAGGTCCTGCCGCTGATCCTGACCGGGCCGAAAGAGAGTGCAGACTACTTCCGCGTGCTGGATGAGTTCATCGTCCATACCCTGGGCGAGGCGGCTCGCCGTCACTATCGCATCATCATCGATGACGCCGCCGAAGTGGCGCGCCTGATGAAAAAGGCGATGCCGCTGGTGAAAGAGAACCGTCGCGATACCGGGGATGCCTATAGCTTTAACTGGTCGATCCGCATTTCGCCGGATCTGCAGATCCCGTTTGAGCCGTCGCATGAAAACATGGCCAACCTGAAACTCTATCCCGATCAGCCGGTTGAAGTGCTGGCCGCCGATCTGCGTCGCGCCTTCTCGGGCATCGTGGCGGGTAACGTGAAGGAGGTGGGTATCCAGGCCATCGAAGAGTTTGGGCCGTATAAAATTCATGGCGACCGCGACATGATGCGCCGCATGGACGATCTGCTGCAGGGCTTCGTCGCCCAGCACCGTATGAAGCTTCCAGGCTCTGCCTATATCCCCTGTTACGAGATCTCAGCGTAACGCCTTGCCCGGCGCGCATGCCGGGCACCCTATCCCGCCGGGAATGGCCCTTCGCCTCCCGGCTTTTTTATTGCCTTCAGCGACATGGCCTGGCCTGCAATATCACTATTACTTATCTTTTTGCTATTTCATAACGCAACGCAAACGATTACGTTCCTGGCCAGAGCGTGATTTATCAGCCGCAAATGCCATAAAGCACGAAAAAATCCTCTAAACCGACACTTTTACAGCGTAAGGCTCCTATCTTACTGGGGGATCTATCTCGCCACATATCGTTAATGGTAGCCTTCGCGCCCAGAAATTCGTCATGCTGTTTTATTAGCAGATAAATGGTCTAAAGATACCCACATCATAAGTGGATTATCGCATTTGAGATCGGGATCACTGATAGATCCATTACTAAAATGTATCTTTCCGCCCGCCGATAGTTACGGAGAAAAATTATATAAAAACCGTCACTGAGCGAATTTCATATTACGATTAGCCCTTTTTGCACTGAATTTGACCAGAAACCTGACATTAGCTACTCCTGGAGACACAGATGGAAACCACTCAAACCAGCACCGTTGCTTCGATTGAAACCCGAAGTGGATGGCGTAAAACAGATACCATGTGGATGCTTGGCCTGTACGGCACAGCAATCGGCGCTGGTGTTCTTTTCCTTCCTATTAACGCAGGTGTGGGCGGCTTAATTCCGCTGATCATCATGGCGATCATTGCCTTCCCGATGACCTACTTTGCACACCGCGGCCTGACCCGTTTTGTGCTTTCTGGTAAAAACCCGGGCGAAGACATCACCGAAGTTGTTGAAGAACATTTCGGTATTGGCGCTGGTAAACTGATTACCCTGCTCTACTTCTTTGCGATCTACCCAATCCTGTTGGTTTATAGCGTGGCGATCACCAACACCGTGGACAGCTTCATGACTCATCAGCTGGGCATGACCCCGCCGCCGCGCGCTATTCTGTCGCTGATCCTGATCGTCGGCATGATGACCATCGTGCGCTTCGGTGAGCAGATGATTGTGAAGGCGATGAGCGTGCTGGTGTTCCCGTTCGTTATCGCTCTGATGGTGCTGGCCTGCTACCTGATCCCACAGTGGAACGGGGCAGCGCTGGAAACCCTCTCCCTGAGCAGCGCATCTGCTACCGGCAACGGCCTGTGGATGACCCTGTGGCTGGCCATTCCGGTCATGGTCTTCTCCTTCAACCACTCCCCGATCATCTCCTCCTTCGCCGTGGCGAAGCGTGAAGAGTACGGTCAGGGTGCCGAGAAGAAGTGTTCCAGCATCCTGGCTCGCGCTCACGTGATGATGGTTATCACCGTGATGTTCTTCGTCTTCAGCTGCGTACTGAGCCTCGCGCCGGCGGATCTGGCAGCAGCAAAAGCACAGAACATCTCGATTCTCTCTTACCTGGCGAACCACTTTAACGCACCAGTCATTGCCTGGATGGCGCCAATCATCGCCATTATCGCGATTACCAAATCCTTCCTCGGCCACTACCTGGGCGCACGTGAAGGCTTTAACGGCATGGTGATTAAATCGCTGCGCGGTAAAGGCAAGAGCATTGAAATCAACAAGCTGAACAAGATCACTGCGCTGTTCATGCTGCTGACCACCTGGGCGGTTGCCACCATGAACCCGAGCATCCTTGGGATGATCGAAACCCTGGGCGGCCCGATTATCGCGATGATCCTGTTCCTGATGCCGATGTACGCGATTCAGAAAGTGCCAGCGATGCGTAAATACAGCGGCCAGATCAGCAACGTCTTCGTTGTGATTATGGGTCTGATTGCTATCTCCGCTATCTTCTTCTCGCTGTTCGCTTAATTCCTCCCGCGCCGTCTTCGGACGGCGCACTCTTCTCCCAAGACGTAGCAACGGACGCATCATGATTAGCGTTTTCGATATTTTCAAAATTGGTATTGGTCCATCCAGCTCGCACACCGTCGGGCCGATGAAAGCCGGTAAACAGTTCACGGACGATCTTATTGCGCGCGGAATGCTGCACGACACGACCCGCGTGGTGGTGGATGTTTACGGCTCCCTGTCGCTGACCGGCAAAGGGCACCATACCGATATCGCCATTATTATGGGCCTGGCGGGCAACCTGCCGGATAGCGTTGATATTGACGCCATCCCGGCCTTTATCCAGGACGTTAACACCCACAGCCGGTTGCTGCTGGCGAAGGGTGAACACGAAGTTGAGTTCCCGGTTGATCGCTGCATGAATTTCCATGCCGACAACCTGTCGCTGCACGAAAACGGTATGCGGATCACTGCTCTGGCAGGCGACAAGGCGATTTACAGCCAAACCTATTACTCCATCGGCGGCGGTTTTATCGTCGACGAAGAACATTTTGGCCAGAGCGATAGCGCGCCTGTGGCGGTTCCTTATCCGTACAAATCGGCGGCCGATCTGCAGCGCCATTGCCAGGAGAGCGGTCTGTCACTCTCTGGCCTGATGATGCAAAACGAGCTGGCATTGCACAGCAAAGCGGAGCTGGAACAGCACTTTGCCAACGTCTGGGAAGTGATGCGTGGCGGTATTGAACGCGGTATTACTACCGAGGGCGTTCTGCCGGGCAAACTGCGCGTTCCGCGTCGGGCTGCCGCCCTGCGCCGCATGCTGGTGAGCAGTGACAAAACCACCAGCGACCCGATGGCGGTGGTGGATTGGATCAACATGTTCGCACTGGCGGTGAACGAAGAGAATGCCGCGGGTGGCCGCGTTGTCACCGCGCCAACCAACGGTGCCTGCGGTATCGTTCCGGCGGTGCTGGCTTATTACGACAAGTTCATCCGCGAAGTGAATGCTAACTCGCTGGCTCGCTATCTGCTGGTCACCAGCGCCATTGGCTCGCTGTACAAGATGAACGCCTCCATCTCCGGCGCGGAAGTGGGCTGCCAGGGTGAAGTGGGCGTGGCCTGCTCAATGGCGGCGGCGGGACTCGCGGAGCTGCTGGGCGGAAGCCCGACGCAGGTCTGTATTGCCGCAGAGATCGGGATGGAGCACAACCTCGGTCTGACCTGCGATCCGGTTGCCGGTCAGGTGCAGGTGCCGTGCATCGAGCGTAACGCGATTGCTTCCGTGAAGGCGGTCAACGCCGCGCGTATGGCGCTGCGTCGTACCAGCGAGCCGCGCGTCTGCCTCGATAAAGTGATCGAAACCATGTATGAGACCGGGAAAGACATGAACGCCAAATACCGCGAAACCTCTCGCGGCGGTCTGGCGATGAAGATTGTCACCTGCGATTAAGTCCAAAAAGGAGCCTCGTTTTGCGAGGCTCCTTCCCGAACGCCCCGCCACGCGTAGTTTCCCCCCGCCGACAGTGTTACCCTTATTTGACTGAACAGAAGGGAGAAAATCTGTGGCCGTTCATTTGCTTATTGTCGATGCGCTCAACCTTATCCGGCGCATCCACGCGGTTCAGGGTACGCCCTGCAAGGATACCTGCCTGCATGCGCTGGAGCAGCTTATCCGCCACAGCCAGCCCAGCCACGTGGTCGCCGTGTTTGACGATGAAGCCCGTAACAGCGGCTGGCGGCATCAGCGCCTGCCGGATTACAAGGCCGGGCGTGCGCCGATGCCGGATGACCTGCACGCAGAAATGCCCACCATCCGCGCCGCCTTTGAACAGAGCGGGGTTCCCTGCTGGGGCGCCGAGGGCAACGAAGCTGACGATCTGGCCGCCACCCTGGCGGTAAAAGTCGCCAGCGCCGGGCATCAGGCCACCATTGTCTCGACGGACAAGGGCTACTGTCAGCTGCTCTCCCCCACTATTCGCATCCGCGACTATTTCCAGAAACGCTGGCTGGATGCCCCCTTTATCGCCAGTGAGTTTGGCGTCTCGCCGCAGCAGCTACCGGATTACTGGGGTCTGGCGGGGATCAGCAGCTCAAAAGTGCCGGGTGTGGCAGGCATTGGCCCGAAAAGCGCGGCCCAGCTGCTAACTGATTTTCAGGATCTGGAGGGTATTTACGCCCGTCTGGATGAGGTGCCGGAAAAGTGGCGCAAAAAGCTGGAAGCGCATAAAGAGATGGCGTTTATTTGCCGCGACGTGGCGCGGTTGCAGACCGATTTACAGTTAGACGGGAATTTGCAGCAGCTACGGTTGGATCGTTAACTTTCCCTCTCCCCTATGGGGAGAGGGTCAGAATTATCTCTCGTCGCGACGCCCACCGACGGCAGCCCACCAGCGGCGGATATGCACGGTGACTTCTTCACGATCGTGGTACAGCTGGCGCGCCTGAATCACCACGTTAATACCGTGTTCATCCATCTGCTCCTGAATGTAGGCCAGGTTCTGAGAGACCTCCTCATAGCGCTTTTTCATCGGCAGCTTGAGGTTAAAAATGGTCTCACGACACCAGCCGTTCACCAGCCAGGAGGCCATCAGGGCCGCCACTTTCGCCGGCTTCTCTACCATGTCGCACACCATCCACGAGATGTTGTTGCGGGTTGGGCGATAGCGGAAACCATCTTCACGCAGCCAGGTCACCTGCCCGGTATCCATCAGGCTTTGCGCCATCGGGCCGTTGTCGACAGAGGAAACCCACATGTTGCGCTTCACCAGCTGATAGGTCCAGCCGCCCGGACAGGCACCGAGATCGACCGCATACATACCGTTTGCCAGGCGTTCGTCCCACTCATCAGCGGGAATAAAGACGTGAAACGCCTCTTCAAGCTTCAGCGTTGAGCGGCTTGGGGCATCAGCCGGGAACCGCAGACGGGGGATGCCCATAAAGAACGGCGAGTTATTGGTAGTGTACGAATAACCGGTATAGCAGCAGCCAGGGGCGATAAAGAAGATGTGGACCACGGGACGTTTTGGCGTCTCGTAGTTAGTCAACACGCCCGCCTCACGCAGTGCCGCGCGCAGCGGCACGGTGAACTTACGGCAGAACTTCATCAGCTCTTTGCTTTCGTTGGTGTCCGCAACTTCAACGCGCAGATCGCCACCCTTCTCCACCACGCCCTGCAGCATGCCAACAATCGGCGAAATGCGATCTTCAGGCGGCAGATCTTTCAGCAGTTCACCCGCAACAAACATCTGACGGGCAAAAATCAGCGAGCTGAACGGCAAGTCGCGAACCAGTTTTTCCGCGTCATCAGCCTGATAGCACTCGAAAACAACATAGCCCGAATTCTCTTTCACGCGGGCAAAACCAAACACCTCGCGCTTCGCGGCTTTATCAGTGATCTCCGCGGCACACTCTTTTTCAAAGCCCGGGCGACAATATAAGACAACTTTATTCATGAACAACGCCCTTGCGTTTCAGACGGAACGAACCGATTAACATTAATACCCACCCGACCAGGAAGCTGACGCCGCCGACCGGGGTAACAAACGCCCACAGGCGTAAATGCGACAGCGCAAGGCAGTACAGGCTACCGCTGAACAGCACGGTACCCAGCGCCATAAATACGCTGCTCCAGTAAAACCAGATACTGATACGGCGTTGCATCGCCACGGCTAATCCGAAAATCGCCAGGGTGTGAAACGCCTGATATTCCAGACCGGTGTGGATCCAACCCATCTCCACCACACCCAGTGATTTGCGTAAGACATGTGCGCCAAAAGCGCCCAGGGCAACAAAAATAAAGCCACTCACCGCGGCAAAAATCAGCATAAAACGGCTGGTCATGTTTCTGTCCTGAAGTTATGCGCGTCCTGCGCGCAAAAGAAAGTGTTACTCGTACCGAAAGCGGAATTTTTCTTGCTCGTTGGCCGCCTTTGCCAGGATCCACTGGCGAAACGCGGCTATTTTACCCAGTTCTGCCTGACTGTCATGACAAACCAGATAAAAAGCATTCTTACTGACCAGAACATCATTAAAGGGGCAGACCAGGCGGCCGGCCTCAATTTCGGACTGCGCCATGACGTTGTTTGCCAACGCCACGCCCTGTCCGTGGATGGCAGCCTGTAACACCATCGCACTGTGGCTGAAGATGGGGCCCTGCTGCACATTAATATGGTTAAGACCAAGCTGGCGGGTATAAGTTTGCCAGTCGCGGCGAGAAGCATCATGCAAAAGCGTATGCTGCGCCAGATTCTCCGGTGCTTTTAACGCTTTTTCGCCTGTTAAGAGTAGTGGTGAGCAGACCGGCAGCAAATACTCCGCGTACAATTTTTCGACACGCAGGCCTGGCCAGTTGCCGCGACCATAGAAAATTGCCACGTCGACATCGTCCGCCAGCTTGTCTTCCTGACGGTCGACAGCCTGGATTCGGACATCAATCCCCGGATAAGCTGAGTTAAAGCTTGAGAGTCTCGGCACCAGCCACTGAATGGCAAAACTGGGCAATAAACTGACCGTCAGTGCCCCTTTGGCACTGCGCGCCTGCAGCTTACGGGTCGCCTCCGTCAACTGGGAGAAGATCTCTTTAATATCCTGAAAATAGCTCTGCCCCTCTTCCGTCAGAAGCAGGGAACGGTTGCGGCGGCGGAACAGCTTGAGGCCCAGAAAATCCTCAAGGGACTTGATTTGATGACTTACTGCGGCCTGCGTCACAAAAAGCTCATCGGCCGCGCGCGTGAAACTTAAATGGCGGGCGGCAGCGTCAAATACACGTAATGCATTAAGAGGTGGTAATCGCTTGGACATGGTTATCTGGCTTAGATGTTAACGGCTTTTAACAAACAGGAAACAACGTTTAACCTATTAGTTTTTTTTATCTGAGCCATTATAAATTGTCCGTTGAGGAACTACCAGCAAATACCTATAGTGGCGGCACTTCCTGAGCCGGAACGAAAAGTTTTTTTGGAATGCGTGTTCTGAAGGGCTTTTGGCTTACGGTTGTGATGTTGTGTTGTTGTGTTTGCAATTGGTCTGCGATTCAGACCCCGGTAGCAACGCTACCAATTTTTCACTTCCTGTACATTTACCCTGTCTGTCCATAGTGATTAATGTAGCACCGCCCAATTGCGGTGCTTTTTTTTGTCTGCAATTCCGTTAGTTATCCAGCTCAACCATCTCTTTCACATCACCACGGTTGATTTGCTGTTTGTTCCCGTTGGCATCCTTATACGAGATCATACCGGTGTCATTATCGGTTTGTGGCTTACCGTCGGACACGATTGAACGGCCATCATTGGTATGCATAACGTAGTTATTACCGGAACAGGCGCTCAGGGCGAAAGTCAGCATACAGGCAGAAACAATTGCGACAGTCTTTTTCATCTTCTTCTCCTTTAGCAATTAATGCTATCTAAACCATGTTTCAGAACAGGCTAAAACATCTTCCTGACACTATTTCAGCATAACCTGCTTCGTCTGTTACGCCAGGATAAACAGACAAATCCGATAGAGATCAACCTTCTTGCCCTGCCGCTGAATTTGCGCGACGATCTCTTCATGATAAAGAGGAATTCCATGAACGCATTCAGCCCTGCCCATTTTCGCGCGCAGTTTCCGGCGCTGGCCGATGCCGGTGTCTATCTCGATAGCGCCGCGACGGCCCTCAAGCCTCAGGCGGTGATCGATGCCACCCACCAGTTTTACAGCCTGAGCGCAGGCAATGTGCATCGCAGCCAGTACGCCGAGGCACAACGCTTAACCGCGCGCTATGAAGCGGCCCGCGATCAGGTTGCGCAGCTGCTTAATGCCGAAAGCGGTAAAAACATTGTCTGGACCCGCGGCACCACCGAAGCCATCAACATGGTGGCGCAGTGCTACGCCCGTCCACGTCTGCAGCCGGGGGACGAGATTATCGTCAGCGAGGCGGAGCATCATGCCAATCTGGTGCCCTGGCTGATGGTGGCTGAGCAGACCGGCGCCCGGGTAGTGAAGTTACCCCTGGGCGCGGATTGGGTGGCGGATATCGCCCGCTTGCCCGATGTGATCACTCCTCGCAGCCGTATTCTCGCGCTGGGGCAGATGTCCAACGTCACCGGCGGCTGTCCGGATCTGGCCCGCGCTATTGAGATTGCCCATGCCAACGACATGGTGGTGATGGTTGATGGCGCGCAGGGTGTAGTGCACTTCCCGGCAGACGTACAGCAGCTGGATATCGATTTCTATGCTTTCTCCGGGCATAAGCTGTACGGGCCAACCGGGATCGGCGCGCTGTACGGCAAAGCGGAGCTGCTGGAGCAGATGACCCCGTGGCTCGGCGGCGGCAAGATGATCACCGAAGTGAGCTTTGATGGCTTCCAAACCCAGGCGGTGCCGTATCGCCTGGAGGCCGGGACGCCCAACGTCGCCGGGGTAATTGGCCTGAGCGCGGCGCTGGAGTGGCTGGCGGATATCGATCTGCAGCAGGCAGAGAGCTGGAGTCGCGGGCTGGCAACGCTGGCGGAAGAAGCGCTGAAAAAACGCCCCGGTTTTCGCTCTTTCCGGGTTCAGGATTCAAGCCTGCTGGCGTTTGATTTTGCCGGGGTGCATCACAGCGACATGGTGACGCTGCTGGCGGGATACGGCATTGCCCTGCGCGCCGGTCAGCACTGCGCCCAGCCGCTGCTGGCAGCGCTTGGCGTTCCGGGTACCCTGCGCGTCTCGTTTGCACCCTATAACACCCAAAGCGATGTCGAGGCCCTGGTTGCCGCCGTCGATCGCGCCCTTGCCTTACTGGTGGATGAATGACAAGCCCAACTCTGGCCGGACACCCGTTCGGCACCGTCATCACTGACGAAACGTTAAAACAGACCTTCGCCCCGCTGAGCCAATGGGAAGACAAATATCGCCAGCTGATCCTGCTGGGCAAACAGCTCCCCGCGCTGTCCGATGAGCTGAAAGCGCAGGCAAAAGAGATCCCCGGCTGTGAGAACCGCGTCTGGCTTGGGGTCACGCCTGTGGGGGATAAACTGCATTTTTATGGCGACAGCGAAGGCCGCATTGTGCGCGGATTGCTGGCGGTATTGTTGACAGCAATAGAGGGAAAAAGCGCCGCGCAGATCCTCAGTGAAAGCCCGCTGGCGCTGTTTGATGAGCTGGGGTTACGTGGCCAGCTGAGCGCCTCGCGCAGCCAGGGGCTGACTGCGCTAAGTGAGGCGGTGCTGGAGGCGGCGCGTCAGGCCTGACGTTCTGCCTTCGCCATCATCTTTTTCAGGGCGTGAGACACAGCGATAAAACCAAAGGTCGCGGTCACCATGGTGGCCGCACCAAACCCGGAGGCGCAGTCCATCCGTTTTGGCCCTTCCGCGGTGCTCTTCATGGCGCAGACTGAGCCGTCCGCCTGAGGGTAAACCAGCGCTTCCGTGGAGAAAACGCAGTCTATGCCCAGCTTGCCTTTGCTGTTTTTCACCACCCCAAAATCGCTTTTCAGTCGCTCGCGCAGCTTGGCGGCCAGCGGATCCTGAATGGTTTTCGCCAGGTCGGTGACCTGAATTTGCGTCGGGTCGATCTGTCCGCCCGCCCCACCGGTGGTCACCAGCGGCACTTTATTGCGACGACACCAGGCGATCAGCGCTGCTTTCGGGCGCACGCTGTCGATGGCGTCAATCACGTAGCTGTAACCCGCGCCCATATACTGGGCAACGTTATCGGCCGTTACGAAATCATCAATCACGGTGACACGGCATTCCGGGTTGATCTGGCGAATACGATCCGCCATCACCTCGGATTTTGCCAGCCCGACGCTGTCGCGCAGGGCGTGGATCTGCCGGTTAGTGTTGGTCACGCAGACATCATCCATGTCGATAAGCGTAATGGCGCCGATCCCGGTTCGTGCCAGCGCTTCCGCCGCCCATGAGCCAACGCCGCCAATCCCGACCACGCAGACGTGCGCATCGGCAAACAGTTGCAGGGCTTTTTCACCATATAAACGCGCGGTACCACCAAAACGCTGGCGCCAGGCTTCGCTCATTACCACAGACATAAGACCTCAGATGTAAAAAGGGTGAGAGTTGCCCCTCACCCCGGAAAACATGGCGTCAATATTACCACACTCAGCCGCTAAACACGTTCCCCGCGCCTGCTGCAGGTTTCAGCACCCACACGCGTCCGTAGTGGTTATACCAGCCCGCACGGTGACCGGCATCAGGCCCGATCCCCTGATAGATGTCGAAGTGCTGGCCTTTGATTGCGCCGCCAACGTCCAGAGCGACCATCAGACGCAGCTCGTACTGTCCGGAGAATTTCCCGTTGTGATCCAGCGTTGGCACTTCGGCTAACAGCGTGGTACCCGGCGGGATCACCGTCTTGTCAGAGGCGACCGATGCGCGACCAATCAGCGGTACCGCACTCGCCCCTTTCACCGGAGCGAAGTTCTGCGGTTTAAAGAAGACAAAGGATGGGTTCTGCTCAAGCAGTTCACGCACTTCAGATTCGCTGTGCTTCTCGCCCCACTCGCGGATCGCCTGCATCGACATATCTTCGCGTTTCACTTCCCCGCGATCGATCAGCACTTTACCGATACTGCGGTAAGCATGGCCGTTCTTGCCGGAGTAGCTGAAGAAGTTAAGCGGGCTGCCGTCGCCAAAATCGATATAGCCACTGCCCTGCACATCCATAATGAAGTTATCCATCAGCGAGTTGCTGTAGGCGAGGATGTAATTTTCGCTCAGCGCACCGGAATAGATCTCGGCGCGGGACGGCAGGCGGCCACGTTTTGGCGGCATGCGGTAGATAGGATACTTGAACTCACCCTGCGCGGTATGGCGCGCCTGCACCACCGGGGTGTAGTAGCCGGTAAACTGGACGTTACCGTAGTTGTCGGTGCCTTCCATTTGCCAGGCGTCAAGGCCGTACTGGCGCATGGTGCGGGTATCGCCCCCGGCGCGTAACCAGTCCTGCACCGCGTTATAGACGGCGTTCTGCGAGCCATACAGCCGCGGCGAGGCGGTGCGGATTTGGCTCACCTGTTCCGCGAAGTCGCCGCCGTTAATCGGCGCGCCCACGGCATCCGGCTGATTCACTAAAGAGAAAGGCTGGGTCAGTTTCCCGTCTTTATATTGCTGACCGCGATCGGTCGGTTTGGAGGAGCAGGCAGCCAGAATGGCTACCATCGCGCCCGTCATCAGATACTTCGCCCAACGTCCTTTCATTATGTCTCGTCTTTTAGTTGCCCGTTTCTGCGCATCGAAGATAACAAACCGGCAAGGGTATTGAAATGCGATTACCTCCCCTCACGCAAATTTTGCGCAAAAAACAGTCGAACTGTCGGCATAGCATACAATCAACACCTAATTTGGTGATTTTTACGAAAAAGGGTTGCAACAAAAAGTCATCCGAGTATAGTGCGCATCCACGGACGCGGGGTGGAGCAGCCTGGTAGCTCGTCGGGCTCATAACCCGAAGGTCGTCGGTTCAAATCCGGCCCCCGCAACCAATTAAAATTTGATGAAGTATCTTCTACGACTGTAGAAAGACGGACGCGGGGTGGAGCAGCCTGGTAGCTCGTCGGGCTCATAACCCGAAGGTCGTCGGTTCAAATCCGGCCCCCGCAACCAATCAAGTTTAAAGAAGTAAGATTCTACAAAGTAGAATGACGGACGCGGGGTGGAGCAGCCTGGTAGCTCGTCGGGCTCATAACCCGAAGGTCGTCGGTTCAAATCCGGCCCCCGCAACCAACACTTCTGAAAACAATAAACACCCTTCCGGGTGTTTTTTTGTATCTGCAGTTTGTCATTTTGCCGGGCGTAAACCCGGCCATCCTGATTATCCGCGTCTCGCCAGCGTCGCCCCATCCGAGAAATAGGCCTTAATCCCTGCCAGTATCGACTCCGCCACTTCCTGCTGGAATGCGGCCGTCTTGAGCTTGCGCTCCTCTTCCACGTTACTGATAAACGCCGTTTCCACCAGTATCGACGGGATATCCGGCGCTTTCAGCACCGCAAACCCGGCCTGCTCGACGCTGTTTTTATGCAGCTTATTAACCCTGCCCAGTCTACCCAGCACGGCTTTACCAAACTTCAGGCTGTCGGTAATGGTCAGCGACTGCACCATATCAAACAGGGTGTGGTCGACGTAGCGATCGCCGCTCTTACTGACACCGCCGATAAGGTCAGAGGCGTTTTGCGAATCTGCCAGCAGTTTTGCCGCCGTACTGGTTGCCCCTTTGGTTGAAAGGGCAAACACCGACGATCCGCTGGGCTGGCGGCTGGTAAAGGCATCCGCATGGATAGAGATGAACAGATCCGCGCGCTGCTTTTGCGCCTTCGCTACGCGCACCTTCAGCGGAATAAAGATGTCTTCATTACGCGTCATATAGGCGCGCATGTTGCCTTCCCTGTCAATCAGCGCCTTCAGGCGACGGGCGATCTGCAGCACCACATCTTTTTCCCGGGTACGGTATTTGCCCACCGCGCCGGAGTCCTCCCCGCCGTGTCCCGGATCGAGCATGATCACAATCGGGCGATCGCGCCCGGCTTTCCCCGGCTTCGGGCCACTCTGCGCAGGCGGAACCTGACGATCGAGATCGCCTTTGTTGTAATCTTCCAGCAACGCCAGCAGAGGATCCTGGATATCCGTTGCGTTGGCCGGATAGAGATCCATCACCAGACGCTCTTTGAAACCGGCCACCGGCGCCAGGGCAAACAGCTGCGGCTTCACGTTCTGCTTGAGTTCAAACACCATGCGCACGGTTTTCGGATCAAACTGCCCGACCCGCGCGGACTTAATGTAGGGATCGTCGCCACGGATCTGGGCACTCATCCCTTTGAGAACAGAATTGAGGTTCACCCCTTCGATATCCACCACCACCCGCTCCGGGTTATTCAGGGCGAATTGCTTATAGTTAAGTACCCGGTTGGACTCGACCGTCACGCGTGTATAGGTCGATGCCGGCCAGACACGCACCGCGACGACCTGACTGACGGCAGCAAGCCCTACCTGACTTACGCTAAGCAACCACATTGCCCCGGCCCCTTGTAGCAGGCGGCGACGACTTAATGCTTTACTGGATCCCGACATGCTTCTCCCGAGCAAAGATATCGAATAACTTCTCATAACGTCCAAATTGACCGAAAACTTTAGCGAATGATGCATAAACTGTCATCCTTAAAAGGGTAAACAATCATGCGTTAACGATATCTTCTCTGAATGTTTTCTTTGCTTCGCAGAAAAATTTGGCTTGCGCGCAGGCGCATATTCGAATAAAAATACAAAAATTACGAATAAAAATTCATTGAGGGGTTGTGCCGTGGTGAAGGAACGTAGAATCGAACTGGTCCAGGGATTCCGTCATTCTGTTCCCTATATCAACACTCACCGGGGGAAGACGTTCGTCATTATGCTCGGCGGCGAAGCCATTGAGCATGAGAACTTCTCCAGTATTGTCAATGACATCGGCCTGCTGCACAGCCTGGGAATTCGCCTTGTCGTCGTGTATGGCGCCCGCCCACAGATTGAAGCCAATCTGGCCATGCATCATCACGAACCGATTTATCACAAACATACCCGCGTCACCGACGCCAAAACGCTGGAACTGGTTAAGCAGGCTGCCGGCCTACTGCAGCTGGACATTACCGCGCGGCTGTCGATGAGTCTCAACAATACCCCGCTGCAGGGGGCGCATATTAACGTGGTGAGCGGCAACTTTATTATCGCCCAGCCGCTTGGCGTGGATGACGGGGTGGATTATTGCCACAGCGGACGTATTCGTCGTATCGATGAAGAGGCGATCCACCGCCAGCTCGACGGCGGCGCGATTGTGCTCACCGGCCCGGTTGCCGTCTCGGTGACTGGCGAAAGCTTCAACCTCACCTCAGAAGAGATTGCCACCCAGCTGGCGATCAAGCTGAAAGCCGAGAAGATGATCGGCTTCTGCTCCTCGCAAGGGGTGACGAACGAGCTGGGGAATATCGTCTCTGAGCTGTTCCCGAACGAAGCCCAGGCCCGGGTCGAAGCGCTTGAGGAACAGGGCGATTACTACTCCGGCACCGTGCGCTTCCTGCGCGGCGCCATCAAAGCCTGCCGCAGCGGCGTGCGCCGCAGCCACCTGATCAGCTATCAGGAAGATGGTGCCCTGCTGCAGGAGCTGTTCTCCCGGGACGGTATCGGGACGCAGATCGTGATGGAGAGCGCCGAGCAGATCCGCCGCGCCACCATCAACGACATCGGCGGCATTCTGGAGCTGATTCGCCCTCTTGAGCAGCAGGGGATCCTGGTGCGTCGCTCCCGCGAACAGCTGGAGATGGAGATCGATAAGTTCACTATTATTCAGCGCGACAACCTCACCATCGCCTGTGCGGCGCTCTATCCCTTCCCTGAAGAGAAGATCGGGGAGATGGCCTGCGTGGCGGTGCACCCTGACTACCGCAGCTCGTCGCGCGGCGAGGTATTGCTGGAGCGGATCGCGGTCCAGGCGCGGCAGCTGGGGCTGAGCAAGCTGTTTGTCCTGACCACCCGCAGCATTCACTGGTTCCAGGAGCGCGGCTTCACGCCAGTGGACATTGATTCCCTGCCGGAAACCAAAAAAGAGATGTACAACTATCAGCGTCGCTCGAAGGTGCTGATGGCGGATTTAGGTTAAGACCCCTCACCCTGACCCTCTCCGCACAGTCTTATGGGCTCCACAGTAATTTCCTTGCTTTTAAAGCAATGAAATAATTGCAGAATAATGAAAAACTGACAGCCACTCCCTGGGCCGGCTGAAAATCGCTGAGGCGTTTCCTGCAGGCCGGGGCGAGGCGCATGGATGCGCCGAGAGGGCGGATTTACAGGGATGTTACCTCTGCCCGCCCCCGATAAGCCGTAAGGAATAAGCCGAAGGGACCGCGAAGCGGCGATTTTCTTTGCCGGGAGCCGGGATTGTTAAGGGGCGGCGGCAAGCCCCTTAACACGTTCACGGGTGACGCGGCTGACAGAGAAGCACAAAACATAAAGTGAACGGAACCACCAACTGAGCCGCATGTTCCCGCTCACCCCAGCCCTCTCCCTAAATGGAGAGGGGGCCGTCCGTGCCAATATTTTTTGTGGGGTTCAAAGGGGAAAATTATAACGCCTCAAAAATCGCACTCAGCCCGCTGCGACGTTCCGTACGGGTGGTGACGGCCTGCACCAGCACACCGTCATCCGCATACAGCGACAACCGCCGACGGGCACGGGTGATGGCGGTATAGACCAGCTCCCGGGTGACCACAGGGGAGATCTGGGTAGGCAGGATCAGCGCCGCATGATCGAACTCCGACCCCTGCGATTTATGCACCGTCATCGCCCAGGCGGTTTCATGCTCCGGCAGGCGGCTCGGCTGCACGGACTTCAGGCTGCCGTCCGGCATCTGGAACCAGACGCGCAGCCCCTGGCCCCGATCCAGCGCAATCCCGATATCACCGTTAAACAGACCCAGCGCACTGTCGTTGCGCGATATCATCACCGGGCGACCTTCATACCAGCGGGAATGCGGCTGACGGCTGATGCGGCGTTTTTGCATCAGCACCTGCTCCAGCCTTTCGTTGAGCCCGGCCACGCCAAAGGGTCCGTCCCGTAAGGCGCACAGCAGCTGATAACGACTAAATGCCGCCAGGATCTCCCCTTCTGCGGCCTGGTGCTGCACATGGTCGAGGAAATGCTGATAACCCTGCAGGGCATCCTCCAGCATCACCAGATACTCTTCTCCGCTCTGGAGCTGCTTTTTCTCGATATCGCTGAAGGTGCCGTCAAACACCGAGCGCAGCGCGTGGCGATCGCCGCGGTTAACCGCCGCTGCCAGCTGGCCGATGCCGGAGTCGCTGCCGAAACGGTAGCTTTTTTGCAGCAGGCACAGGCTGTCGCGCAGCGCGCCCGCCACCGGGCTGATGTTGCCTTCCATCTGACATCCCGTCATCCCGGCCAGCTCCTGGGCACGCTGCACGGTAAAACCGGCGCTGGCCCAGGTGCAAATATCACCCAGCACCGCCCCCGCTTCGACGGAGGCCAGCTGGTCGCGGTCGCCAAGGAAAATCACCCGGGCATGGGGCGGGAGGGCATCAATCAGACGAGACATCATGGTCAGGTCGATCATCGAGGCCTCATCCACCACCAGCACGTCCAGATGCAGCGGGTTACCGCCATGGTAACGCAGACGTTGACTGCCCGGCTGAGCGCCAAGCAAACGGTGCAGAGTACTGGCTTCGGTCGGGAAGCGCTTACGCTGGAGATCGGACAGCGGGAGCTGCTGCAGCGCCCCGCCCAGCGACTCGGTGAGACGCGCGGCGGCTTTACCGGTCGGGGCCGCCAACCGGATACGGCACTTCTCCTCCCCCGCCATCTGGATCAACGCCGCCAGCAGGCGGGCAACGGTGGTGGTTTTACCGGTGCCCGGGCCGCCGGAAATCACCGAGATACGCCGGGTTAACGCCACGGCCGCCGCCACCTTTTGCCAGTTAACGGCTTCGTCAGAGGTAAAGAGCGCGTTCAGGGTACGCTGAACGTCGGCACTGTCGTGAGGTAAGGGATGGTTGGCTTCGCTAAAGAAACTGGCCACGGCCCGCTCATAGCGCCACATCCGGTTGAGATAGAGCCGGTCGCCCGTCAGCACCAGCGGCGTCGGCTCGTCCCCTGCGCTCACTGCCCGGGAACGCATCAGCGTCGTGGGCCAGTCCTGGGTTTCATCATGGAGGGCAAAACAGGCCTGCAGGGCGGCGGTTTTCGCCTCTGCCTGCAGACGTGACAGCGGCAGGCAGACATGCCCTTCTCCGGTGTCCCGGCTCAGGATTGCCGTCGCCAGCATCACCGAGGGCTCATCGTTCCCGGCCACCATCATCGCAAACTGTACATCCAGACGACGCAACACGCGCTGTTCTACGACCTCCAGCAATAATTCCTGCATCGTCATGACACAAGCTCCTCTCGGCTTGCAGAAAACAAGCTATCCATTTGATTTATTAAATTTTCATCCGGGCGGGTGGCAAAGCAGCCGGACCCCGGTGAGCTGCCGTCCACGCCGCGTAAAAACAGGTAGATCACCCCGCCGAAATGGTGCTGATAGTCGTAGTCGGCAATACGGTGGCGCAGATAACGGTGCAGCGCCAGGGTGTAGAGCTGATACTGCAGATCGTAGCGGTGGGACTGCATCGCGCGAGCCATCGCCTCCGGGGTATAGGCCTCGCCGTTTTCCCCCAGCCAGTTGGACTTATAGTCCAGCAGGTAGTAACGACCATTATGGCGAAATACGAGGTCGATAAAGCCTTTCAACATGCCGCGCACCTGGCGGAAATCGAGCGGCGGGCAGCCACGGGACAGCAGATCGTACTCGCGGATCAGCGCATCCAGCGCATCGGCGGTAAGCGGCCCGGCGACCGGCAGGTAAAACTCCATCTCAACCTGTTTATCGGTGGCTGAAAGCTGGCTCAGCGAGATCCCCTCCTCGTTGAGCGGCGTCTGCAGAACCTGGTTGATCCAGTGGGTCAGGACCGGCTCCCAACGGGCGTCATACCCGCCTTTCTGCAGCATCTCCAGCACCCACTCCTGGGAGACGGGTTGCGTGAAATCGAGCGCTTCAAACAGACTGTGTAAAAAGGTGCCCGGCGAAGCGCCGCGTGGAAACTGGTGCGGCGTCAGCTCCGGCTCCTGTGCCACCTCGCCGGTGCCTGCGGCATCAACGTCGAGGCGCGGCATCAGATCCTGAGCAATACTGTGCCCGCGCTGCTGCAGGCCGGAGTAGCTGGTGACCCGCCAGTCATCGAACAGCGCGCGAGCCACCTGCCGGGCCTGCAGATCCGGCATCACCGACTCCGGCATCTGCCAGCGGGCGGTGTCTGCCACCCCGGCAACCTGGAGTGCGATGTGGTCATTGCACAGGGTTTCCAGGCACTGGCGCAGCCCGGCCGCATCTTTCGGCTCGCCGCGCTGGATCAGGCGGCCAAGGGCGCTGAGGTGGAAATCGCTGTCACCGGACTTGTCGCCCCGACGCCTGAACAGCGGCGCGACGCCCAGACTGCAGTGCCAGACCGAGCGGGTCAGAGCCACATAGAGCAGACGTAAATCTTCCGCCAGCCGCTCGGCTTCGGCCAGCTCGACGCTGTCCTCCGCTTTGCTGAGGTCGAGCACGGCTTCAAAGGTTTGGCGATCGTGATAAAAGGCCTGATCCTGCACCCGGTAATTGGCAATAAAGGGCAGCCAGACCAGGGGGTATTCCAGCCCCTTCGATTTGTGAATGGTGACGATTTTGACCAGATGTTTGTCGCTTTCGAGGCGCATCTGCTGGCTTGAGGCATTGCTGTTGGGTTCGGCGATATGCTGCGCCAGCCAGCGTACCAGGGCGTGCTCGCTCTCAAGCTGGGTTCCTGCCTCCTGAAGCAGCTCGCTGATGTGCAGAATGTCAGTCAGGCGGCGTTCGCCCCCCGCGGTGGCCAGCATATTTTCGGCAATATTGCGCTGCGTCATGATGTCGCGCAGCATCGCCATCACGCCCCGCTTCTGCCAGCGCTCGCGGTAGCGGGTAAACTCTTCCACCGCCTCATCCCAGAGGGTTTCACTGTTATTCAGCCTGTCGATGTCCCGGGCATTAAGACCGAGCATCGAGCTTGCCAGCGCGCTGCGCAAGGTGCTTTCCCGCTCGGGTGCCAGCACCGCCTGCAGCAGCCAGAGCATCTCCTGAGCTTCGAGAGTTTCAAACACGCTGTCGCGGTTGGAGAGATAGACCGAAGGAATAGTCAGCAGCGTCAGCGCGTCGCGCACCAGCGCCGCCTCCTGACGGCTGCGCACCAGCACCGTAATATCCGAGGCCCGCACCGGCCGGGCCTCGTCGCCCCGGTGCAGGATGGCCTCACCGCGAACACCGGCGCTCAGCCAGTCGCGGATTTGCGCCGCACAGTGCTGGGCCATAAAGGCCTGATAATCCCCGACGCCGCACCCCTCGCCCTCCATCAGCCAGACGCTCATCGCTGGCTGAAAATCACCCCGCAGCTCAAAGCGCAGCCCGTCATTCTTCGGGGCGGATTTGACCGGCTGGAAGGGGATTTCCCGGAACATGAAGGCGTCGTTCATCTGTGAAAAGAGAGTATTGACGCTTTCCACCATGCCAGGCGCCGAGCGCCAGTTGGTATCCAGCGTATAGTGCGCGGCGACTTCGCCACGCGCTTTCATATAGGTGAAAATATCCGCGCCACGAAAGGCGTAGATCGCCTGTTTCGGGTCGCCAATCAACAGCAGCGCGGTGTCGGGCTGTTGACGCCAGATGCGGCGGAAAATCCGGTACTGCTGGGGGTCGGTGTCCTGAAACTCATCGATCATCGCCACCGGAAAACGGCCCCGGATGGCCGCAGCCAGGGCGTCGCCATTGTCGCTGTTCAGGGCCTCATCGAGACGGCTGAGCATATCGTCAAAACCGAGCTCGCCACGACGACGCTTTTCTCGCGCCACCGCGTCGCGGATCTCGGCCAGCGCCCGGGTGATCATCAGATCGTTCAGGGTCAGCGGTTCAGCCAGCAGGGTATCGATGGCGACAAACAGCGGGTGTTCCGGCACTTCGCCACCCGCTTTGGTCCGCTCCGCCAGGAACCTCTGCGAGAACTTCTCCAGCGCGTCAGGTAGCTGATAGCTGTGCTTCTCCTCCTGGGCCCAGGCCGTAATGCGTTCGATGTATTTTGCCTGGTTGCCGCGGTTGAACTTGCGCCGGTCGATACCGGAACCTTCGATAACCGCATCGATTTCCGCCACGCTGTTGGACCACTGCTGTTTCATGGTGGCGATCAAGCCAACGATCTTCTCATGGCGAGAGGCCAGGGTTTCGTCCGCAGGCGGGGGGGATTTGATAACCGGGGCTTCGCCCTGCAGATAACGGTCGATGGCGCGGAGTAACTCTTCCGGACCTTTCCATAAACCGTGAACCGCTTCGGCAATATCGCGAGGCAAGGGGTAGCAGTGACGGCGCCAGAAGTCGGCGCACGCCTGGTAGCGCAACAGGGATTCATCTTCGATGAGCTGCTGCTCAAAGAGCATGCCGGATTCAAAGGCATTCAGGCTGAGCATCCGCTGACAGAAGCCGTGGATGGTGAACACGGCGGCCTCGTCCATCTGGCGTTCCGCCAGCAGCAGCCACTGCGCCGCCTGCTGTGGGTCGTCGATCTCCTCCAGCAGGCTGGCATACAGCGGGTTGTCCGTGCTCTGTCTCAGGCAGGCAATGCGCAGCTCGTGAATGTTAGCGCGGATACGGCCACGCAGCTCTTCCGTTGCGGCCTCGGTGAAGGTTACCACCAGCAGCTCTTCCACGCTGAGCGGGCGGCTGAAGGCTGCGCTGCCGCCCAGTCCGAGCAGCAGTCGCAGATAGAGTGCCGCGATGGTGAAGGTTTTTCCGGTTCCCGCTGAGGCCTCTATCAGTCGCTCCCCCTGTAACGGTAAACGTAGGGGATCAAGGGACTCGGCGGTATCGGTCATTCGTTCTTACTCCTGGGCAAAGATTGCTGCAATGCACTCACGCTCTTCCAGACCGTCCAGCCTGCAGGTGGGGTGACGTCAGCTTTTTTGCTCTGACTCCCTGAAACCTGAGAGAGGATCGCCATCCCCTGCGGGGCAACCACCGCCTGGTGGAAGAAGTCGGCGACGTTCTGCGGCGTGAGCTGTTTTATCTCGGCCACTACTTTATCATGCGAATCGAAGCGCATATTACCCCGATCAAAATCTTTGCTGAGCTTTGAGGCCTCTTCGGCCAGGGTTTGCGGCGGCTGTGTGATCTGGGCGATCACTGCCTGCTGGATCTGGGCAAACTCTTCTGGCTTCATGGCGCGCAGCTTCGCTTCCGCCTCCGGGAAGAAGGCCTGGAAACGCTGCCAGAGATAATCCGGCTGCTTATCACTGCTTTGCAGCAGGAAGCCCATCCCCCACTGGCGACCAACGTTCATCGAGAAGGCAAACACGGCATAACCCAACTGCTCTTCGGTACGTAACTGGCTGTAGAACCAGGGCTGCACGATCTGTCCGAGCACAGCGCTGTAAGCTGAGCTGGCGTATTCGTCATAGCCGGTCGGGACAAAGACCGCCGCCAGCGCGGAGTCTGTGCTGCTGCCGGGTTTCTCGAAAATCACGTTCTGCTGTTTATCGACCAGCACATCCTGGTTGCGACACCATTCGGTACCTTTAGCCCCCAACTGGGTGCGGACATCCTGCGCCAGGGTTTTCGCCTGATCTTCGCTCATATTGCCGACCACCAGAAACTCCGGTCTGGCATTAGTTTTCAGCGCCGCACGATAGGCCATCACTTCGTCGAGGGTGATGGACGGCAGCAGCGCCCGACGCTCTTCACGCTGGAAGTAAGGCACCTGGGACAGCATCTGCACCGGCATAATGGCCTGATCGAAGGCCTTGCCCTTTTCGGCAGAGTCCATCATCTGGGCATACCAGGATTTGGCCTGCGCCAGCTGCTCCTCGGTGGCTGTGTAGCTGAAGTAACCCTCCAGCAACGCCTTAAACAGCTGCGGCAGACGCTGGGTGTAGCCGTTGGCGTTGAGCATCAGGCCATTATTGGCGTTGGTCGAGAAACCGATCCCGCCCACGGCGGCCTGGTTGCTGAGCTGATCCAGTGCGATGCCGGCCAGATAGTCATTCAGGGCAAACATCACCTGGTTTTTGGCGCTGTCCATCGCCGCAGGATTACGCAGCACCATACTGACGTTGGCTTTCGGCTCGCTGGCGAAATAGCGGCTCGGGGTATAAACCACGCGCAGGTCATCCTCGTCCACAATCAGCTGCGGTTTTGCATACGCTTTAGCTGGTTTTATCAGCGTGAAGTCGTCCGGAATATAGGGGTTCACCTCCGGCAGCTTGAGCGCAATCGCGGCAGATTTCTTCTGCCAGTCGGCAAAAGTTTGCTCGCTGATTTTATCCACCTGATACTCAGCATTCACAAAGTAGGCCGTTTTGTTGTGCGGCTCGTCCGGGCTGATGTACCAGACACGGGCGTTCTGCGGCGTCATCATCGCCAGACGGGCTTTGACGGCGTCAGCATCGTACTTATCGGCGATATTGACCGCATCCAGCGTATGCTCAACCGGCACACGGATCATGGTGTCGGCCAGCCACTCAACGTAGTCCATATCGCGGGTGATGGAGGGATAACGGAAGTCGAGATCCAGCACGTGCGCCAGCTCGTCGAAGTAGCGTTTATCGACGCCTTTGTCACGCAGCAGCGCGAGATAGCTGAAAATCGCGGCAACTACTTCATCACGATGGGCCAGCCCTTTATCGGTTAAGGTCGCGGAGATAGCCAGCACACCGCTGTTGCCGTTGACGATCGGATCGGAGTCCGCGCGGATACCTTCCACCAGTCCCTGGTTTTGCAGCCAGTCGGACAGGGTATCCGGGCTACGGTTGCCAATCAGGTAGTTAACCAGCTCGTCGGTTTTGCTGCGAAACTGCGCGGTGTTGTTATCAATGCGAAACTCCACGCGCAGTACCTTGCGCGGCATCGCGGGAACATAGTGAATGATTAAGCCTTTCTGCGCATCGGTGACGACCGGCACGGTGATTTCCGGGCGGGTAATGTCTTTATTCGGCACCCGACCGTAGGTTTCGGCGGCGAGTTTCGCCAGCTCCGGCAGAGGTTTGTTGCTGTACACCACCGCTTTCATCAGATTGGCGGAGTAGTATTTGTCGCGGAAGGCGTGCAGCGCATCGAGCACCGGGCTGTCCGGCTTGTCGCTCAGCGTTTCGAGATTACCACCAGAAAAGCGGGAGCCAGGGTGCGCGGGGTTGATGGTTTCGGCGCTGACCTGGGCCATACGCATCCCGTCCCGGGTACGGGCCATCGTCAGCTCCGCATTGACGGCGTTGCGCTCGCGATCGGCATATTTTTTATCCAGCAGCGGGGCGGCAATGGCATCCGCAAGACGATCGACCGCGCCTTCCAGCGCATCGTTTTCGACTTCCAGATAAAAGGCCGTGCGGTATGGCGCGGTGCTGGCGTTATGGCTGCCACCGTGCATTTTTAAAAATTCGGCCAGGCTGTCTGGCTGGGGGTACTTCTTTGAGCCCATCAGGGTCATATGTTCAAGATAGTGCGCCAGCCCTGGATGGGACTCAGGATCTTCCAGCGAGCCCACCGGCACCACCAGCGCCGACAGCGACTTTACCGCCTGCGGATCGGAAACCAACAGCACGACCATCCCGTTATCAAGGCGGATCGCCTGATAGTCGCGGGTATCTTTATCGCTTTTGCGAATCGTTTCCTGAACGGGTTGCCAACCGATATTTGCCTGACTGAGGGGGGTCCAAAGAGCGACGAACAAAACTAAGGTTTTCAACAAGGTGCTGCCTGGCATTCACTACCTCTTCATCACGGACATCATCATTAACACGCTTTGTGCCGGACAGGCCAGCATCTCTTTGTGGTGTACATCAGTCCATGACAAGATGGGCATCATAAATGAATGCCCAAATCTGTGCAATTTTTACACAGAGCCAGGACTAATTAAATTTATACAGCGGCAACAGATAGCGTCGGGCCTCGTCTGTGATGGCCTCGAAGTACTCCGGCTCCAGGGTTCGCCACAGGCGTTGGTACCAGACATCGTCCCCTTCCCCACGCACGATCATGTTGCCTTCGTAGGCCTGCAAAAATTTGCTGCGCGCTTTTTGCAGGGTCGCGTCATCCGTTAACATCGCATCATTTGTGGCGTCGTAACAGGTTTTAATCCATGCCCCCCCACTTTCTGGCAGCAGCAGCAGCGGCGTATTCATCCCCTGCCGGTAACCTTCAACCAGTTGCGACAGATACTCCATCGCCTGCGCGGCAGGGAGCGCCGGGAAGCGCCATTCACCGTCTTTGCGCACAAACAGCCGGCTCTCACCTTCGCCACCGCTAGCACAATAGACAAGGTGTTCCAGCCAAAGTTGCAAACCTTGCGAAACGCTGAGCATCGACGGACGCCAGCGCAGCAGCCCGTCAGGCTGCACGTGCTGCAGCCATCCCGTCAGATTTACGCCGTTGCAGTTGAGATCGATCTCCATGCTCTTGCCGGGCTGACGGCACTCAATCACCCGACCTGCAAGGGCCTGCATCTCCTCACACTGGGCATCCCAGGTGATTTCACCGAAGGCGCCATACGGCAGCTGACCCGCCGCGCGATAACGGCGGAACAGCTTCTGCGCATCCTCCTGCTCCACCAGCGCGTTGAGCAGTTGCTGGTTTAACTGGTAGCGGCTTAACCCATCCAGGGTAAAGGGCTCCGCATCCGGGATCTCGCTCTCTTCGGAGCGGAAATGGACCTGCAGCCGCATCTGGAAAAAGGCCCGCACCGGGTGGGCCCAGAAACGCTGGAGCTGTTCAAACGCGACCGTCTCTAGCGGCAAGGGATCCAGCGTCTGGATAAAGTCGCCATGGGCCACCCCTTCCCGCTTCGCGGCGGGAAGCCATTCCCGGGCATAGCTCTGCTGCTCGTTGTCCTCGTAGTTGACGGCATCGAACGGCATACGGCTGTGACAGCAGGTGATATGCGCCTTCACGCGCTGTTCACTTTCATCGCAATTAAGGTGTTCATCGCCCGGCAGGTAATGGCTTTGACCGATGTAGTCCACCAGCTCCTGAACCAGCACCGACGGGAACCGTTCGCTGTTGTCCTGGATGGAGCGGCCGATGTAGCTGATATAGAGCTGCTGTTGCGCCGAGATCAGCGCCTCGAGGAACAGGTAGCGGTCGTCATCGCGACGGCTACGGTCGCCGCGCTGGGACTGTTGGCTCATTAAATCAAACCCCAGCGGTGCCAGCGCCCGCGGGTAAATGCCGTCGTTCATGCCCAGCAGGCAGACCACCTTAAACGGAATGGAGCGCATCGGCATCAGGGTGCAGATGTTCACCGGCCCGGCGAGGAAGCGCTGGCTGATACGCTCCTGGTCGAGACGCAGCGTGAGTTCATCACGTAACAGCGACAGGGGGATCGCTTCGCCATAGTGCGAGGAGATCCCCTCATCAATAATGGCCTGCCACTGCTGCTCAATGAGCGCCATCGCCGCTTCAGTTTCCTGATCCGGCAGGAAGAAATCGTTGAGCATCTCCCGGCATACCGGCATCCACTCCTCGAGCGAGCGCGATTTCATCAGCTCCCGCCGCCAGCGGTTAAGCTGCATCAGCAGCGAAGCCAGATGACCCACCAGCTCGGCGATTAAGCCGCTGGATTCGTCATACGGCAGGACGGCGTTCCACTCCCCCTGGCTGCTCTCCATGGCGTAGCCGAGCAGCATACGCGTCAGACCAAACTGCCAGGTATGCTGGCCAGTGACCGGCAGCTCAAACTCCTGCACGTTGTCATCATCCATTCCCCAGCGTACGCCGGATTCGTTGACCCACTGACGCAGGTAGCGCAGCGCGTCCTCATCGATATCAAAACGGGCCGCCAGTACCGGAACATCCAGCAGGGCCAGCACATCTTCCGGAACGAAGCGGCTGTCCGGCAGGGAGAGCAGGCTGACAAAGGCCTGCAGGGCCGGGTGGGACTGGCGCGCACGGCGGTCCGATATTGCAAATGGCAGATAGCGATCGCCCGTCGCGCTGCCAAACACCGCCTGGATATAGGGGCTGTAGCTGTCGATATCCGCCACCATCACCACGATATCGCGGGGGGTGAGCTGTGGATCGTCCTCCAGCATCGCCAGCAGGTTATCATGCAGTACCTCGACTTCACGCTGCGGGCTATGACACAGATGGAGGGTCACGCTGCGATCGTCGGGATCGAGCAGGCGTTTGTTGGCGCTGCTGGCAAACTCTGCCGCCGTGACGCCTGCCACCGCACGGTTTTCCAGATCCAGAATATCCCGCTGCACGTTATGCAGCAGGCTGTCCGGGGTAATATCCGCAAAGGCATCGACATCTCCTTCACCGGAGGCGGTGAGCTCGGAGAGCATGTAGATATAGTCGCGCCCCAGTTTTCCCCAGGAGGCCAATAACGGATTCGGTAAGTCCTGGATCCCCTGTTCATCAAAAAGATCAGCCGCCGTCTCGCTGTCTTTAAACAGCGGTACCGCGCGCTCGTCAAACAGGCGACGACGCTGGCGCGTGACGATGCGGGCCAGCCAGCGGGCATCCTGAATATCCCCCCAGTAATGCCGGCACGGGTTGGTGAACAGGATATGAATGTCGATGTGTTTGCCCAGCGCATTCAGCGCCTTGAGGTAAACCGGCGGCAAGGCGGAGATCCCGCAGATAAAGACCCGGGACGGCAATCCGGCAGGCGGCACTGAGGCGGATTCCAGCGTTGCGATAAAACGTTCATAGAGATTGGCACGGTGCCACTGCGGCTGACCCAGCTGTGCAGTATGTTCCACCAGCGCTTTCCACAGCGGTGCCTGCCAGACCTGCGCCTGGTCAAGACCGTCGATCAGTTCACCGGCTTCCCAGCGCGTTAACCATTCGGGGCGATAGACCAGATACTGGTCATAGAGATCCGCGGTACGCGACGCCAGCTGAAACAGTTTTCGTTTGTCGGTATCGTCGTTCAGGTAGTGGCGCAGCATGGCGAATTCGTCATGCGTCAGCATCTCCGGCAGCAGCGTCATCAGCTTCCAGCTCATGCTCTGTTTGTTAAACGCGCTCTGCTTGGGGATTTCCGGCAGTACGCGGACAAACATATCCCAGATAAAGCTGGCGGGTAGCGGAAAATCAATATTGGCGGCAATACCAAACTTTTGCGACAGGGACATCTGCAGCCACTGGGCCATACCGGTGCTCTGAACCAGGATCATCTCCGGTTCAAAGGGATCGTCGAGCCGCTGCTGCTCGACGATAAATTCCATCAGCGCTTCCAGCACATCAAGACGGTTTGAGTGGTAGACCCTTAACATTGCTGCTCCCAACTACTGGCTAACCGGGCAGTGCAGGCGCGTCATTTGACCCTGCCGACCCAATGGAGAAATAAGTGAGACCGAGATGCTGACACATCCGGCCGGTGTTGTCTGCACCCTGTTGACCTGCCAGCCCGGAGGGATATCCCCGGCGGCCAGCTGTGACTGAGACCAGACATGACGCCAGAGCTGGCGATACTGCTCAAGGGTGACAAAACGGCTGGCTAAAACACGATGGTAACCCGCCAGCCCGGTGACGACCATCACCATCAGCATCATGGCCAGTAAGACCTCGACGATGCTGAACCCCTTCTGTTTCGCTACGGCTGCTGACATAACGCTTTCTCCTTCAGAGGACAAAAATCGCTCCAGCCGTGCGGGGAAAAGACCACCTTCCCACCCTTCACCTCGCCCAGCCGCCACAGCATCACCCTGCCGCTGTTGGCGATAAGCAATACGCGTTCCTCGAGGATGCGTAAGCAGACGCGCCACGGCTGCTGCGGATGCTGTCGGCACGCAACCTCAGACTGGGTTTGCCAGGGAAGCGTTCTCCCCCACTCCAGCGCGGACTGGGCTATCGCCTGATGCTGTATCGCCTGGCGTTCCGTACTGACGATGCGCATCAGGGCGGCCAACTGCTGGTTGAGCCCGGCCAGCATCAGGCTGCCGAGAATCAACAGCAGGAGCACTAGCGCCAGCGATGACATCCCCTGCTGACGATTCACAGATTAAACCCGGTCACGATGTGGTGTGCCTCGACTTCGCCATCAGGCTGTCCATTGGCGGAGGCCGCCAGCGTCAGGCTCAGCTCCGGCGCAAAGCCCACCCGTGAAATGCGCTGCACCTGAAAACGCTGGACCCTAATCCTGTCAGGGTCGGTCATTCTCTCCCAACCCTTGCCATCGCACTGCGTCGCACCTCGCAACGTTTCCAATGCGCCGCCGTTGAGGCGAATACCGGTCTGCTCTGCGGCAGCGGATGGCGAGGTTTCCCAGCGGCCGTTGCTGTTTTCGTCCCACTGGACAATAACGCATTCGCCGCGCAGGCCAATCTTCAACCCCTCGCCTTCGCATTTTCCCGCGCAGTACCCCGCCCGCTGCAGGTGCTTACCGATACCGTTGATGCGCAGCCAGAGTTCCTCTTCCAGCTCCTGCTGCTTCGTCAGCCCCATTATCGACCGCTGTAGCGCGGGCAAAAAGCGCGCCGCACTCATCAGCAGCACGCTGCTTATCGCCATCGCGATCAGCACTTCGGTTAGCGAAAATCCCTGCTGTTTTACCGGCATGCGAACTCCCCCTTGCCGTTGCACATGCGGATACGTCCCCATGCGGAAATCAGGATCAGCCACTCTCCGGCCTGGCTTTGCAGACGTACTCTTCCGGCCCAGGCGGTATCGCGTAAACCGTAGAATCCCAGCGCAGGTGTCAGCTCGGTGACCTGTATGTCAGGCCACTGCGGCGTGAGCACAAAGGCGTTGTCCGCCTGGCACTCCGGAATACCGCTCTTTAACAGACACCACCGTTTGCCGTCCCGTTTCAGGGTCACGGTATGGTCCTGGTTATTGCGCCAGGCGTCATTTCGCAGCACCACCAGATAATCCCGCACCTGGCGCGCCGTCTGCCACAGCTGCTGTTGCTGCTGCCAGCGCCGCCAGCCATATAGCCCTGCGGCACTGAGCGTCATGATCAGCGAGAGGGCGATCAGCATTTCCATGAGGGTAAAACCCTTTTCCTTTTTCATGGCGGCAGTGTGCCGTGAGGAAAAAAACAGTTCGAGGGAGAGATGTGTAAATTACGAGGCTGTTTCAGCACTTCTGGAGGAGTTGCAGCGCGTTGCAATATCCACTGACGAAGGCTCGCAAAACCATCACGCAGACATAAAAAAACCGGCGCAGAGGGCGCCGGTTATGTCAGGATTGCAGCATCAGATGGCCACAGGGGCTTTGATTCCCGGATGCGGGTCGTAACCTTCAATTTCGAAATCTTCGAAGCGATAGTCGAAAATGGAGTCCGGTTTACGTTTGATCACCAGCTTCGGCAGCGCACGCGGCTCGCGGGTCAGCTGCAGGTGGGTCTGTTCCATATGGTTGCTGTACAGGTGGGTATCCCCGCCGGTCCAGACAAAATCACCCACTTCCAGGTTACACTGCTGGGCCATCATATGCACCAGCAGCGCATAGCTGGCGATGTTAAATGGCAGGCCGAGGAAGACATCGCAGGAGCGCTGATAGAGCTGGCAGGAGAGCTTGCCATCCGCCACATAGAACTGGAAGAACGCATGGCACGGGGCCAGCGCCATTTTATCCAGTTCGCCCACGTTCCAGGCTGAGACGATGATACGCCGCGAGTCTGGATCGTTTTTCAGCTGGTTCACCACGGTGGTGATCTGGTCAATATGGCGGCCGTCCGGCGTAGGCCAGGCGCGCCACTGCTTACCATAAACTGGGCCCAGATCGCCGTTTTCATCCGCCCATTCGTCCCAGATGGAGACGTTATTTTCGCGCAGATAAGCGATGTTGGTGTCGCCCTGAAGGAACCAGAGCAGTTCATGAATGATCGAGCGTAAATGGCAGCGCTTGGTCGTGACCAGCGGAAAGCCTTCCTGCAGGTTGAAGCGCATCTGGTGGCCAAAAATGGAGATCGTACCGGTGCCGGTGCGATCGTTTTTTGGCGTGCCCTCATCGAGCACTTTTTGCATCAGTTCAAGATACTGTTTCATGATTCCTCAGGAGACCTGTTGCTGTGGACGACGATACGCCCAGACCATCATCAAGATGCCTGCCACAATCATTGGCACAGAGAGGATCTGCCCCATGCTGATGTACTGCACCCACGCACCGGTAAACTGCGCATCCGGCTGGCGGAAGAACTCAACGATGATGCGGAACGCACCATAACCGATCAGGAACAGGCCCGATACGGAGCCCGTCGGGCGCGGCTTGCGGATGAACAGGTTCAGAATGATAAACAGCACCACACCTTCCAGCGCCATTTCATAAAGCTGCGACATATGGCGCGGCAGAACGCCGTAGGTGTCGAAAATCGACTGCCACTCCGGATGCGACGGCAGCAGCGCCATATCTTCGGCACGGGACTGCGGGAACAGCATGGTGAATGACACGCTCGGATCGACGCGGCCCCACAGTTCGCCGTTGATAAAGTTACCGAGACGACCTGCGCCCAGACCAAACGGGATCAGTGGTGCAATAAAATCTGCCACCTGGAAGAAGCTGCGTTTGGTGCGTTTAGCGAAGATGACCATTACCAGGATGACGCCGATCAGGCCACCGTGGAAGGACATACCGCCATCCCAGACGCGGAACAGGTAGAGCGGATCGGCCAGGAAGACCGGGAAGTTATAGAACAGCACATAGCCGATACGTCCACCGAGGAAAACGCCGAGGAAACCGGCATACAGCAGGTTTTCCACTTCGTCTTTGGTCCAGCCGCTGCCAGGGCGTTTGGCACGACGGCCAGCCAGCCACATGGCAAAGACGAAACCGACCAGATACATCAGACCGTACCAGTGAAGCGCAACGGGTCCTACTGAGAAAATGACCGGATCAAACTCCGGAAAATGCAGATAGCCACTGTTCATCTGTCACCACAAGATGTTGTTATTCCGCTGAAAGTGGACAGCGGCAGAGATGCGCGCAGAGGTGTACCCTGCGCTCCAAAGTTGCGAATCATAGCACAAGCGAGCGTGGAGGTTGCGCCCGAGATGTAAAAGATGTGTATAGAGACTTCGCGCAGTTTGTATCCCTCCTCCCGAGGTGAAGGGATACCCGGTGCTTAACGCCCGCCGCGGATCAGGCCACCCATGCCGCGGCGCTCCATAAAGGCCGCCACCTGATGACGCACTTCCGTTGCCAGCTGGGCTTCAAGACTGCGTTTCGCCAGCAGCTGCGCATCCTCAAAGTCAATATGGCGCAGGAGATACTTCACGCGGGCGACGGAGCGTCCGTTCATGGATAAGTGACGGAAGCCGAGGCCAATCAGGATCGCCACACACATCGAGTCACCCGCCATCTCACCGCATAAACGCAGGTCGAGGCCCTGCTCTTGCGCCTCGCGGGCAATCATCGCCAGCGCACGCAGCATCGCCGGGTGCAGGCTATCGTAAATGCTCGCCACCCGGGTGTTGTTGCGATCCACCGCCAGCATGTACTGGGTCAGGTCGTTGGTGCCCACCGAGATGAAATCAACCCGCGTCGCCAGCTGCGGCAGCATAAAGACCATCGAGGGAACTTCGAGCATCACCCCAATCCGCGGTTTCGGAATCTCGTAGCCGATCATCTCTTCGACTTCGCGTCCGGCGCGTTCGATCAAACGGCGGGCTTCATCGATCTCGTCAATGCTGGTGACCATCGGCAGCAAAATGCTGAGGTTACCGGTGGCGGCATTGGCGCGCAGCATGGCGCGCACCTGGATCAGGAATATCTCTGGCTGATCGAGGGTAATGCGGATCCCGCGCCAGCCCAGGCAGGGGTTCTCTTCGCTGATCGGCATGTACGGCAGTTGCTTATCGGCGCCAACGTCAAGGGTACGTAAGGTCACCGGTTTGTCGTTGAACATCTGCAACATGCCCTGATACTGCGCGACCTGCTCCTCTTCAGAGGGGAAGCCGCTTTGCAGCATGAACGGGATTTCGGTGCGGTAGAGACCGATGCCATCAATACGGCTGCCGAGCTTCTCTTCGTGTTCCGGACTCAACCCGGCATTGAGCATCACTTTGATCCGCTCACCGCTTTTTAGCGCCGCAGGCTGATTAACGTCATCCTCGGCAAGACGGCTCAGCTCGTTCTCTTCGCTGATAAGCTTTTGATATTCCTGCAACAGCACCGGTTCAGGATCGACCAGCAGCTCGCCGCGATAGCCATCGACTACCAGCGTACGCCGGTGCAGCGCCGAAGGCTGAATATCCGCGCCCATCACCGTCGGGATCCCCAGCGCGCGCACCATAATGGCGGCATGGGAGTTGGCGGCGCCATCGCGCACCACAATCCCGGCCAGCCGGTCCTGCGGCAGCTCTGCAAGCGTGGTGGCGGAGAGTTCATCCGCCACCAGCACAAAGCGCGGCGGCCAGGTATTGGCCCCCTGAATGGTGTCATCGAGATGGAACAGCAGACGCTGGCCTAAGGTACGCAGATCCCCGGCACGCTCTTTCAGATAGCCGTCGGTTAAGGCAGCGAACTGCTCGGCAAATTTTTCGACGACCTTTTTAACCGCCCACTCCGCTACCGAGCCGCTGTCGACCTCGTCAAACAGCTCCCGGCGCAGCCGGGCATCGGACAACAGGTGGGAGTAAAGATCGAAGATCGCTGCCGTCTCTTTCTGCGCCCCGGCGGCAAAACGCTTGCTGTAGCGGCGAAACTCATTGGCGGCCTCTTCCAGCGCACCGGTGAGTCGTTCGCGCTCAAGGGCGGTGTCCAGCGTCGAAGCTTCGTAAACCTGCTCCATTAACGGCAGCGTGGCGTCCATCCAGCCTTCTGCAATCGCGACGCCCGGTGAAGCCGGTAAGGCGCGAATGCGCGTCTGCCGGTACTGACCAAACAGCGCCGCCAGCTGCGACTGGGAGAGGATAGCCGCCATTTGCGTGGCCAGCGTAACGAGGAATGACTCTTCGCTTTCGTCGTACTGGCGCAGCTCACGCTGCTGGACCACCAGCACGCCAAGCAGCTGACGGCGCTGGATAATTGGCACGCCGAGGAAGGCGCGGAAGCGCTCTTCTTTTACGGAAGGAATATATTTAAAGCTGGGGTGTTTCTGCGCATCGGCAAGGTTGATGGGTTCCGCCAGACGCCCGACCAGACCGACAACGCCTTCATCAAATGCCAGCGCGACGGTACGACCACGCGGTTTTTTCAATCCGCGCGTGGCCATAAGGTAGTAACACCTGCGGTCGTGATCGGCCAGATAGACCGAACAGACCTCGGTTTCCATCGCAAGGCAGATATCCGTGACCAGAATATCCAGCGCCTCGTTGAGCCGCGGGGCACTGGCCACCTTCTCGACTATTTCACGCAGGCGGGTGAGCATAATGTGCGTAGCTTAACCTCTTTTACGTCGCCAGGCAGGTGCGCTCTGCGGCTTAGGAGGGGCCTCCTGAAGCATCATCACAGCACTTGCGAACTCTTTCATCACCCTACGGTAAACGTCGCGCTTAAACGACACGACCTGACGAACGGGATACCAGTAGCTGACCCAGCGCCAGCCATCAAATTCGGGCGTGCTGCTGGTTTGCATATTGATATCCGCATCGCTGCTCACCAATTGCAGAAGAAACCATTTCTGTTTCTGGCCGATACATACCGGCTTTGTGTCCCAACGCACCAAACGCTTCGGTAACTTGTAACGCAACCAGTTGCGGGTCGAAGCCAGAATGCGAACATCCTTGCGGCTTAAGCCAACTTCTTCGAACAGCTCCCGATACATCGCTTGCTCTGCGGACTCTCCTGGATTGATCCCGCCTTGGGGAAATTGCCAGGAGTGCTGACCATATCGCCGGGCCCACATAACCTGACCCTGGCGATTACAAATTACGATACCTACATTCGGGCGGTAGCCATCGTCATCAATCACCGGACTACCCCAAACTAAACCTTATATATAAATGATTGTTTCACACTCCAGTGAGGCGGTAAACCACTCTCTTTCTGGCCTGGAGCCTAATAACATTTGAATAACTCACAATTATCAGCTGAGTTATAAACAGATGAGCGGTCAGAAAGGCAATTTTATTCACTTTTTCTGTGGATAGAGTTGTGAAGAAGTGTGGAATTACCGATGGACAACCCAGATCACTCTGAATATTGCAGAGAATAGCGTTTTTTACAAACCACTATAATTCATACAGTTAAATTGTGAATTGCGTGAATTACAGCGCTTAGTGTGATGCAGGTCACCTTAAAGATCCTGGTACTGATGAAAGATCGAACAACGTCGGTTTTATCCACAGATTGTGCCAATAAGTTAGGCACATTTTGTCTGATTTTTCGATTTTCATCCCACGTCAAGGCTGTAAATGGAAACAGTAGTGGGTGTTATACCCAGTTATCCCATTTTTCTGTGGATAACAGGGGGTAAGATCCTGTTTATTGTCAGTGACCAGATTTGAACAACCCGGATGCTCCCCTCAACCTGACCGGATTACAGCCGATAAAAACACTGATAAATCATCCACCTGGCATCAGCAAAAAGAAAAAGATAAACTCATTCAGTGCAGTGGAAAACTGCTGTTCATTTTTTAACCAAAAGGCAATACTCATGCTTTCCCTCGCCCCTCTGACGTCTCCCCCCGCAACGGAAGCGGCATTACTGCAACAAGCGCAACGCCTGGCGGGATACTCGCTGGGAGAACTCGCTGCCCTGGCTGGTCTGCCAATTCCACCCGATCTTAAGCGTGATAAAGGGTGGACGGGCGTTCTGCTGGAGCTGTGGCTGGGAGCCAGCGCGGGCAGCAAACCTGAACAGGATTTTGCCGCCCTGGGGGTGGAGCTGAAGACGATCCCCATCGACAGCCTGGGTCGCCCGCTGGAGACCACTTTTGTCTGCGTGGCACCGTTAACCGGCAATACCGGGATCACCTGGGAGAGCAGCCACGTGCGGCATAAGTTAAAGCGCGTGCTGTGGATCCCGGTAGAAGGCGATCGCGCGATCCCGCTGGCGCAGAGGCGCGTCGGTGCGCCTTTGATCTGGAGCCCGAATGAGGAAGAAGATCGTCAGCTGCGGCTGGACTGGGAGGAGCTGATGGACATGATCGTGCTGGGTCGGGTGGAGCGTATCACCGCCCGCCACGGGGAAGTACTCCAGCTGCGGCCCAAAGCGGCAAACAGTAAAGCGCTGACCGAAGCCATAGGCGCGGGCGGCGAACCTATCCTGACGCTGCCCCGCGGCTTTTATTTGAAAAAGAACTTCACGGGAGCCCTGTTAGCACGTCATTTTCTGCTGAATACCTGACTTTTTACCCAGAATTATGTCTTTTATCACAGATTTGCCTGTTTTTTCAGATTTCACCGCTTTGTAAAAAACCTTGCCCGAGTTATTACTACAATAAGATGTAATACGAGCCAGGTGGAGGTAATAAAGAATGAAAAAATGGGCAGTAATAATCTCGGCTGTTGGTTTAGCGTTTGCCGTTTCAGGTTGTAGCAGCGATTACGTCATGGCGACGAAAGATGGCCGCATGATCCTGACCGACGGCAAACCCGAAGTCGACGATGATACCGGTCTGGTTAGCTACCGGGATCAGCAGGGTAATAATATGCAGATTAACCGCGACGACGTTTCACAGATTATTGAAAGATAGTATTAAAGGTCAGCAGCTTGCTGACCTTTTGATTTTTCGCTTCCCCTCTGTCATGTTTATATTCCTTTGTCGGGAGTTTCCTGACGCATAAAACATGTCAACTAAGGAAGCCGGCTATGCATTATCACCGTATCCCCCATAGCGCACTTGAGATAAGCCAACTGGGGTTGGGCACGATGACATTTGGTGAACAAAATAGCGAAGCCGATGCCCATGCGCAACTCGATTACGCCGTCAGCCAGGGCATTAACCTGATTGATGTCGCAGAAATGTACCCGGTTCCGCCGCGTCCGGAAACACAGGGCTTAACCGAAACCTACGTCGGCAACTGGCTGGCGAAACGCGGTAATCGCGAAAAGCTGGTTGTTGCCTCCAAGGTCAGCGGCCCGTCGCGCAATAACGACAGCGGCATTCGCCCGAATCAATACCTCGATCGTAAGAACATCCGCGCCGCGCTGGACGCCAGCCTGACGCGTCTGCAGACCGATTACCTCGACCTCTATCAGGTTCACTGGCCTCAGCGTCCGACCAACTGTTTTGGCAAGCTCGGCTATAGCTGGAGCGACAGTGCGCCGGTCGTTACGCTGCTGGAAACCCTGGAAGCCTTAACCGAGTGCCAGCGTGCGGGGAAAATCCGCTATATCGGTGTCTCTAACGAAACGGCCTTCGGCGTGATGCGCTATCTGCACCTGGCGGATAAGCACGATCTGCCGCGCATCGTTACCATTCAAAACCCGTACAGCCTGGTAAACCGCAGCTACGAAGTGGGTCTGGCGGAAGTGAGCCAGTATGAGGGCGTCGAGCTACTGGCCTACTCCTGCCTGGCCTTTGGCACGCTGACCGGTAAATATCTTAACGGTGCAAAACCGGCGGGGGCACGTAATACACTGTTCAGCCGCTTTACCCGTTACAGCGGCGAGCAGACGCAGAAAGCGGTAGCAGCCTATGTGGATATCGCCAGACGTCACGGGCTCGATCCGGCGCAGATGGCGCTGGCGTTTGTACGCCGTCAGCCGTTTGTTGCCAGCACCCTGCTGGGCGCGACCACTATGGAGCAGCTGAAAACGAACGTCGAAAGCTTCCATCTGGAGCTGAGCGAAGAGGTGTTAGCGGAGATTGAAGCGGTGCATCAGGTGTATACCTACCCGGCACCGTAATAAAAGCAAAAAGGCAACGTAAGTTGCCTTTTTTAATGTTTGCGCCCTCGGACCAAAGGAGAGGTTCAGGGTGAGGGCATCAGGCCGCACAACCCATCGGCCCTGTCACCGCCGACGCTGCCAGATCCACAGTCCCGTAATCGCCAGCGCAAACAGGCCCCCAAACCCAACGCCAATGCCTACCACCGGCACACCCACCTTCACCGCCAGCGAGTAAAGACCCAGCATCAGCAGCATGGCGGCGTTTTCGCCGAGGTTTTGCACCGCGATGGCGTTACCTGCGCCCACGGTATGTTTCCCGCGCTCCTGCAGCAGCGCATTCAGCGGCACCACGAAGAAGCCACCGCAGATCCCCATCAGGAACAGCAGCGCATAGGCCGGTAACAGCGCATGCTGCAGCGCGAAGATCAGCACCACAACGCCGATCAGGATCCCGGCGGGCATGCAGCGTGCGACGGTTTGCAGCGTCACCAGCTTCGCTGCGGCCCCCGCACCCAGCACAATGCCCACTGCCACCATCGCATTGAGATAGGTCGGCGTGGCGTTATCGGTAATGCCCAGCGCCGTTGGCACCCACAGTACCAGCAGGAAGCGCAGCGTCACCCCCGCGCCCCAGAACATGCTGGTGCCCAGCAGCGAGAAGCGGGTTTCGCCGTTACGCCACAGTACCCGGCAGGCGTTGAAGAAGCTGGCGGTCATCGGCGTAAAACGCCAGGACTGTCCCGGACGCGCCGCCGGCAGTTTCGGGATAAACAGGTTAGCGATTACCGCCCCGCCATACATCACCGCGCAGACACCCAGTGCCGCCAGTACATGCCAGTCCGCCAGCACCCCACCTGCCATCGAGCCCAGCAGGATCGCCGCAATCGTCGAGGCCTCCATCAGGCCGTTAGCTTTAACCAGCTTATCGCCGGTGGTGAGTTCACCGAGGATGCCGTATTTGGCCGGTGAGTAGGCTGCCGCCCCGATCCCCACCAGCGTATAGCCGATAAACGGATTCACACCAAAGCAGATGCTGGCGGCCCCCAGCAGTTTCAGGCTGTTGGCGAACATCATTACCCGCCCTTTGGCGAAGCTGTCCGCCACCTGACCAACAAAGGGGGCGAAAATGATGTAAGCGCCCACAAACACCATCTGCAGGATCGGCTGGCTCCAGTCCGGGTAAAACTGGGATTTGAGCAGCGCCAGGGTGGCAAACAGCAGCGCGTTATCACCAAAGGCAGAGAGGAACTGGGCGGCAGTGACCGCCATCATTCCCCTGGACCAGATGGAGGTGTTAGTGGGTACTGACTCACTCATTATGCGGCTCCGCCTGGTCAACCATACCTTTGAGAGTAACGAAATCCGGTTTGCCGCTGCCCAGCACCGGGAGTTGTTTCAGATAGCGAATATCGCGCGGCACCGCCAGCTCCGGAATGCCATGCTCGCGCGCCTTCTGCAGCAGCTGCTCGCGCTTCAGTTCGCTGTCGGTAGTAAAGAGCACCAGCGCCTCGCCTTTACTGGCATCGGTTTTCACTGCGGTAGCGTGCATTTTGTCCGCCGATACGGCCAGCGCCAGCTGTTCAACCATCTCCAGCGACACCATTTCCCCGGCGATTTTGGCAAAGCGTTTTGCGCGCCCCTGGATCTGCACATATCCCTGCTCGTCAAAGCGCACGATGTCGCCGGTGTCGTACCAGCCGGTCTCCACCTCACCGTTAACGTTTTCCGCCGTCGGCGCTTCCAGCACGCCCGGGTTTTCCACCCGCAGATAGCCGTTCATGACGTTCGGGCCCTTCAGCTGCAGACGTCCGCCCTCTTCGATACCCGGTACGGCAAGCAGCCGCGCGTCCATCCCCGGTAAAATGCGTCCGACGGTGCCGGGTTTGGCCGCCATCGGCACGTTAATGGAGACTACCGGCGCGCACTCGGTTACGCCGTAGCCTTCCAGAATGCGCAGACCAAACTTGTCCTGCCACAGCTGGCGGGTGCTCTCCTGCAGTTTCTCCGCCCCGGCCACCACGTAACGCACACGGTGGAAATCGTACGGATTGGCAAAGCGGGCGTAGTTGCCGAGGAAGGTCGAGGTGCCGAAGATCACCGTGCAGTTACGGTCATAGGTCAGCTCCGGCACGATGCGATAGTGCAGCGGGCTCGGGTAGAGGAACACCTCGGCCCCGGTCAACAGCGGCGTAAACAGCCCTACCGTCAGGCCAAAGGAGTGGAACAGCGGCAGGGCCGACATAAAGCGGTCTTTCGCGGTGAAGTCAGCGATGGTTTTTATCTGCTCGACGTTGGCCAGCAGGCTCTTATGGCTGTGAACCACCCCTTTCGGGTTCCCTTCCGAGCCGGAGGTAAAGAGGATCACCGCAGCATCTTCCGGCTGCTGTTTCACCTGGGCCAGGTGTGGCATCAGCAGGTGGGCAAAAATCCACAGCTTATCGCCAGCAGTGACTTCAGCTTTCAGATCTTCGAGGAAGACCCAGCGCACCTGGGTAAGCTGTTCCGGCAGATGCCAGAGTTTGCCTTTATCAAGAAAGGTGCGCGAGGTGAACACGGTGTTGATCTGCGCGGCGGTGAAGGCGCTGCTGAGCCCTTTCACCCCTGCGGTGTAGTTCAGCATCGCCGGAATACGCCCGCGAGAGACGGCGCCAAAGATCACCGCAGCGCTGATCCCGGCATTCGGCAGCATCAGGCCGATCTTCTCCCCCTGCTTGCTGTATTTTTCGAGGATACGGCCAACAAACAAGGTCTTGGTCAGCAGCTTGTGATAGCTGTCAGGGGCAAAGTTGATGTCGTCGATGCAGTTTTTCTTCGCGCCATAGCGGTACATCGCCGTCAGCAGCGACTCGTACAGGGTTTCGCGCGGGCGGACTGCCATCCGCGCTTCCATCATCACCTGATGCAGCATCTCCCCGGCGATTTTACGTCGATCGCGGGCACGCGGTACGTCGGGCATCGGCAAGGAGGTGGGCGGCAGCAGATGCAGGGTGATGCGCGGGAACAGGCGCTGTTTCACCAGCCCTTTCAGGCGGCTGAAAAATGTCAGCTCCGCGCCTTCAATGCGCACCGGCACCACCGTGGCACCGGATTTCGCCGCCACAAAGCCCGCACCGTCATAGATTTTCATCAGCGAGCCGGTGATGGAGATCCGACCCTCCGGGAAGATCACCACCGGACGCCCCTGCTCAATCAGACGCACCAGATGTTTAATCATCATCGGCTTGGTCGGGTCGAGGGGAACAAAATCAATCAACTTCGTCAGCCAGCGCATGTACCACTGCTTGCTGACGGAGGTATAGACCGCAAACACCGGACGCACGGGTAAAAACAGCGCCAGCAGGATGCCATCAATAAAGGAGACGTGGTTGGGGGTAATAAGAACGCGATCGGCGTGCAATGCCTGCGTATCGCCCGTCAGACGGACGCGAAAAAGAAGACGGAACAGCGTGCGGAAGAACCCAAATAGCATTTCAACTCCCTTTGCCTTTCAATGAGCCGGGTTACGGTAAATTGTGGCAGATTACACGAGAAGTGCAGCAGGAGCGACAGCCGGATAAAGACAAAAAAAAACCTGCGCATCTGCGCAGGCTGGTGCAAGAGATGAGTACGCAGTACGTACTAAGAATTCTCACCAATCAATACCTCTGGGATCTCAAATGTAGCAATGGCGACCAAACCCCCGCCAGCAGACAATCGCAACAGCCTGAGGCAAAGTGTAAGCAAAGATTCAAATTCTCCCGCTTCTGTCACGCTTCGCTGTGTAACGATTACACAATTTCCTCTGCCGTCTGTCACCTTTGTGAATTGCCTCACCGCCCTGCGCTTGAATACGCCTCACTTTTCCGCAACACTATTTAGTGTGTAAACGCTTACCCCAAAGAGAAGGTAGAGAATGGCGACAATTAAGGATGTGGCCCGACTGGCGGGTGTTTCTGTTGCCACGGTTTCACGCGTCATCAACAATTCACCCAAGGCCAGCGAAACGTCCCGTCAGGCGGTGATGACTGCCATGGAATCCCTGAATTATCACCCGAACGCCAACGCCCGGGCACTGGCTCAGCAGTCCACCGACACCGTCGGGCTGGTGGTGGGTGATGTGTCGGATCCCTTTTTCGGCGCGATGGTGAAAGCCGTTGAGCAGGTCGCCTACCACACCGGCAACTTTCTGCTGATTGGCAATGGCTACCACAACGAACAGAAAGAGCGTCAGGCGATTGAGCAGTTGATCCGCCATCGCTGCGCGGCGCTGGTGGTGCATGCCAAAAAGCTGTCGGATGAGGAGTTAGTGCATCTGATGAAGCAGATCCCCGGCATGGTAATTGTGAATCGCATTATCCCCGGCTATGAACAACGCTGCGTGGCGCTGGACGATCGCTACGGCGCCTGGCTTGCCACCCGCCACTTGATCCAACAGGGGCATACCCGCATCGGCTACCTCTGCTCGAACCACCCCATCTCCGATGCCGAAGACCGGCTGCAGGGCTACTACGATGCGCTGCGCGAGAACGACCTGCCCTGCAACGATCGTCTGGTCACCTACGGTGAACCTGATGAGAGCGGCGGGGAGCAGGCGATGACGGAACTGCTGGGACGAGGGCGTAACTTTACGGCGATCGCCTGTTACAACGACTCAATGGCCGCCGGGGCAATGGGAGTGCTGAACGATAACGGGATTGACGTGCCGGGAGATATCTCGCTGATCGGCTTCGATGACATACTGATCTCACGCTATGTCCGCCCGCGGCTGACCACGGTGCGCTACCCGATCGTCACCATGGCGACTCAGGCGGCGGAGCTGGCGCTGTCACTGGCGGATAAACGCCAGCCGCCGGAGATCACCCACGTGTTCAGCCCGACGCTGGTGCGCCGTCACTCGGTCACGCCGCCGGCAGAGTCGGCCAGCGAATAGCGGTAGAGGTGCACGGTTTTGTCCGGGTACTCCAGACCGTCACCGATGTAGTGCCAGCCGTAGCGTTCATAGAAATCGCGGCAGGCGGACCAGAGATGCAGTTCGCGATGCCCGCTCTCTGCGGCATACCTCTGCACGTACTGCTGTAATTTTCCTGCCAGCCCCTGCCCGCGCGCCGCTTCGTCCACGTACAGCGCCGCCAGCCAGGGGTAAAGATCCTGGCGGGTGATCAGGTCGCAGCGCCATAACCCCACCGTGCCGAGTAACCTATCGCCCTCGGTGGCAATAAAGGTCAGCGGCAGCGCGTCCGGGGTTTGACTGTAGGTCACGACGCTGGCGAAAAAGTCTCGCGCCAGCCCGTCGCCAAAGGCCTGCCACAGCCAGTCGATCACCTGCTCCGCATGTTGCGGGGCGGCGTAAAGCGGTTGGATCTTCACACCAGCTTCCCCTGAAAAACAGGCACCGACTCAAACAGGTAGCCGTCAAAGTCCGGGGCGTCTTCATCGGAGAGCTCCAGCAGGCTCTTTTTGACATTTTCCAGATGCTGGAACATGGCCTGCCAGGCCCCCATCACATCGCGGCGACGCAGCGCGGCGAGGATGGTTTGCCGGTCGCCCAGCCACTTCAGGCGGTACGCCCGGCTGGCGATATGGACGTTGAACTGCTGCCACAGCGGGCTGCTGTCCATGTGGTGCCAGACGCTTTCAACGGTCGCCAGCAGCATCTGGTTCTGCGTGGCACCCGCCAGCACCAGATGGAACATCTTGCTGTTGTCCTGGCTGTTGTCGTTGGCGGCAATCGCCCGCTGCTCCTGCTCGATGATGCGACGCAGGTTGTCGATGTCCGCCCGGGTGGCCATTTTGGCCGCAAAGGCAGCGATGTTGCTTTCGAGCAGCTGGCGCGCCTGTAAAATTTCAAACGGGCCAACGTCGCTTGTTAACAGACGCTCTTCCTCATTCTCATGCTCTTCGGGAATGCGCATCACGTAGACGCCGGAACCCTGACGGATATCCACGGTGCCCTGCAGCTCCAGCATCAACAGTGCTTCCCGCACGATGGTGCGGCTGACGCCGTAGGTCTCCGCGATATTGCGCTCCGGCGGCAGACGCGAGCCCACGGGATAGTGCCCCTGGATGATCTGGGCGCGTAAATCCTCGCCTATCTCCTGGTACTGCTTCTTTTCCGCCGGGACGACAGCCTTATCCACGTTATCACCTGTACTCTGAGTTAATGCGGGCCAGTTTGCGCCCTATGTTACCAGAAGCGCCGCGATCTGCGCCTACTTCCATTCGTCATCGAGGGTCAGGGTCAGGACGCGCGAATCGCGCAGTTGCCGGAACCAGCTGGCCGACTTTTTAGCGCGTCGGGCGCGGTTATCCGCCAGGTCGATCTCAATCAGGCCGTAGCGGTTCTTGAAGGCGTTCATCGGCGAGACGTTATCGGTGAAGGCCCACAGCATGTACCCGTGGCAGTTCGCCCCCTCCTCCCGCGCCAGCAGGGTGTAATAGAGATGCTCGCTGATAAAGTTGATGCGGTAGTTGTCCTCGATAATGCCGTCACGGTTACGATACTGGCCTTCGTTCTCAACCCCCATCCCGCTTTCGGCCACGAACCAGTCGATGTTGCGGTAGTCGTTTTTGATCCGCATCGCCATGTCGTAAATGATGCGCGGGGCGATCTCCCAGCCGCGGGAGGGATTCATCCGCCGCCCCGGCAGCTCAAACGGCTCATAGTAGTACGCCGGATGGAACGGCGTCTCCGGATGCCAGGCCCGGGACGGGGCCTTCACCCGGTGCGGGTAATAGAGGTTAATCCCCAACTCGTCGACGGTGTTGTCGGCAATCAGCGCCAGCTCCTCGGGGCTGTACTCCCACGGCACCTGATGTTTTTCCAGCAGGGTGAACAGCTCTTGCGGATAGTGCCCGTGCACCAGCGGATCGAGGAATACCCGGTTGTAGAACAGATCGTAGATTTCGGCAGCCTTCACGTCATGGGCCGCACGTGAGCGCGGATACGTCACTTCCGGGTTGAGAATGCAGCCCACGCTGCCGCTATAACCCTTCTCGCGGAACAGCTTCACCACCTTCGCCGTCGCCAGTACCTTATGGTGATTCCACTGCATCCAGGTGCTGGTGTTCTGTTCGTAAGGCCAGCGCAGCGCGTCAAGATAGACCCGGGTCTGGACCACAATCGGCTCGTTGAAGCTAAACCAACGCTTCACCAGGTGGTGATAGCGGGCGAAGACCTGTTCGGCATAGCGGACAAACAGCTCCACCACGTGCTTCGAGGCCCAGCCGCCGTAGGTTTCCAGCAAGGTGCCCGGCAGCTCGTAGTGCTCCAGGCAGATCATCGGCTCAATGCCCTGGCGGTGCATCTCGGCAAACAGGGCGTCGTAATACGCGGCGTACTCCTCATCGACGGTGGCGTTTTCATAGTCGGTGAGAAAACGCGACCAGTTGATGGAGGTGCGGTAGTGGGTCAGCCCGGCCTGCTTCATCAGCGCCACGTCTTCGCGGAAACGGTTGATAAAATCGGTCGCCACCGCCGGGCCGTAGCCGTTATGCCACACCTGACGATCGTTTTTGTACCAGAGATCGATCCACGAATCCTGGCCCGCTTTCTTCCCGCTCCAGCCCTCGGTCTGCCAGGCGGAGGCCGCGGCCCCGAGGATAAAGTCCCCGGGGATAGTCATCTGTTTAATGCTCATGCGTGATTCGTCGCCTCCTTGTTAGCAGCCTGAATCGCGGCCTGCTCGGCACGGCGTGAAGCGATCTTCACAAACGGCAGGTAGATCAGCACCGCCGTGATAATGCAAACACCCTGCGTAACCACCGCCCCCATCGAACCGGCAGTGGAGAGCCAGGCGTTGATCAGCGGCGGCGTGGTCCAGGGGACCATCACCACGGCTTTGCCAGCAAAACCGGTGACGGTGGCGAAGTAGCCGATGGAGCCGGTCACCAGCGGGGTGATGATGAACGGGATGGCCAGGATCGGGTTGAGCATGATTGGCATACCGAAGATCACCGGCTCGTTGATGTTAAAGATCCCCGGGCCGATGGAGAGCTTGGCGATCTCCTTCATCTCTTTGCGCTTGGTGCCAATCATCACCGCGATCAGCAGGCCGATGGTCAGGCCCGAGCCGCCGATGCTCATGTACACATCCCAGAACGGCATGGTGATGATGTTGGGGATCTCTTTCCCCTGCTCAAAGGCGCTCATGTTGACGGTGATCGCCCCCAGCAACAGTGGCTCACGGATCGGTTTGATCATCTGGTTACCGTGGATCCCGATCACCCAGAACAGCTGGGCAACGAACATCAGCAGCAGGATCCCCGGCAGGCTTTGCACCACCCGCTCCAGCGGCTGCTGCACCACCTGGTAGACCGCATCGTAGAGGTACATGCCGGTGACCTGATGGAACACAAAGCCGAAGGTGGCGATAACGGTGGTGGTAATGATCGCCGGGATCAGCGCCGAGAACGAGGCCGACACGTTCGGCGGCACGGTGTCAGGCATCCTGATTTTCAGCCCCGGACGGCCCTCCAGCCAGCAGTAGATCTCTACTGACAGGATGGCGATAAACATGCCGAGGAACAGGCTGCGGGTGTCAGAGAACTGGCGCAGGAGCACGTCTTTCACGATGTGCATTTCGCCGTCGATCATCATCTCCACGGTGGTCGGGGTGACGCAGATAAAGCAGATCACCGCCAGCAGCCCCGGGAACAGGGACTTAATGCCGTTGATGCGCCCCAGCTCGATGCCAATTAAGAAGACGGCCCCGATATTGAGGAAGTTCAGGGTGGCGTAGTTCAGGGCGCTGGTGATCGGTTTCAGCGTGGCGAGGAACGAGAGCGACTCAAAGCTGGCTAAGCCGTTTTTTGGATCCAGCACCATGTTGGAGATCAGCACCGAAAATGCGCCTACGATGATGACCGGCATTAAGGTGATGAAGGCGGACTTTATCGCCATGATATAGCGATAACTGTTGAACTTAGTGGCGAAACTGCCCAGAGAGTTGATCAGTTTTTCCTGTAATGCCATGGGGTAATACCTCAGTAAAAGGGCCTTTATTGGGATAAGGTGTACAGCCGGCTTCTATTGGCATACCAAAAATAGCTTCTGGTGAAGATTTGTTCTGTGATTAAGCTCCCAACGCGGCAAGAGGTATCCCGGAGTGTGATTTATAACCACTTTGGTATACCACTTTTACCTGACCCGTCACCCGTTACCAGAAAGCGTGATCCTGATGGGGGTTTTGCCTCTCCCGCCCGGCTTATGCCCCTGAACGTCTGTGATAAACTTGCGTGCATAACGTGGAAGCAGGAAGAGCAAATGGCAACAATGCTGGATGTCTCACTGCGCGCGGGCGTGTCGAAAGCCACGGTGTCGCGCGTACTGAACGGCACAGGTCAGGTGAAAGAGAGTACCCGTCAGCAGGTGTTTAACGCGATGGAAGAGCTGGGCTATCGCCCCAATTTTCTGGCGCGATCGCTGGCGAACCGGACCAGCAACAGCATTGGTCTGGTGGTCTCGACCTTCGACGGTTTTTACTTTGGTCGCCTGCTGCAGCAGGCCTCCCGCCAGACCGAAACGCACGGGAAACAGCTGATTGTCACCGACGGTCACGATACCCCGGAGCGGGAGGAAGAAGCGGTGCAGATGCTGGCCGATCGCCAGTGTGATGCCATCGTGCTTTACACCCGCTACATGAGCGAAAAAGCGATCATGAAGCTGATCAACAGCGTGCAGATGCCGCTGGTGGTGATCAACCGCGACGTCAGCCAGGCCCGGGAACGCTGCGTGTTCTTCGAGCAGCAGGCCGCGGCCTTCAGCGCCGTGGAGTACCTGATAAGCCAGGGGCACCGGGAGATCGCCTGTATGACGGTGCCGATCCACACCCCCACCGGCAAGGCGCGACTGACCGGCTACCGCATGGCGCTGGAAAAGCACGGCATTCCCTGGGATGAGAGCCGGGTAAAGTACGGTGATTCGGGGATGTCCCGCGGGTATGAGCTGTGTCAGGAGTTACTCAACGACAAGGTGGTGTTCAGCGCCCTGTTTGCCTGTAATGACGATATGGCTTTGGGGGCGTCGAAGGCGCTGCACCAGGCCGGGCTGCATATTCCGCAGGATGTGTCGCTGTTCGGCTTTGATGACGCGCCCTGCGCGAAATGGCTGGAGCCTGCACTTTCTACCGTCTATCTGCCGATCGACAACATGATCACCACCGCCATCGATCAGGCGATCCGGCTGGCGAAAAGCGAGCCGATCGAAGCGATCCCGCCCTTTACCGGCACGCTGGTATTACGCGATTCGGTAGCGACGGGACCCTGGTTCGATCAGAACAGTTCGAGGGCGAGCAGTTCCTGAATGGTCTGGCGACGGCGAATTAAACGCGCCGCCCCCTTATCAAACAGCACTTCCGGCAGCAGCGGACGGCTGTTGTAGTTCGAGGACATCGACGCGCCGTAGGCACCGGTATCGTGCAGCACCAGATAATCTCCCGGCACAACCTGCGGCAGCGCGCGGGTTTCAACTTTCCCACCCTCCTGCTGGGTGAAGACATCCCCGGATTCACACAGCGGCCCGGCCACCACCGTCTCCACCACTGACGCCTGGGTTAAATCCCGGCCGTCAGCCGCGAGGGCGGTAATGTGGTGATAGCTGCCGTACATCGACGGACGCATCAGATCGTTAAAGCCCGCGTCGATCAGCACGAAGTGACGGCTGCCCATCGCCTTCACGCTGCGCACCTGCGCCACCAGCACGCCGGATTCCGCCACCAGGAAACGCCCCGGCTCGATCTCCAGCTTCACCGGATGACCCAGGTGGGCGGCAATTTTCTCCCGCGCGCCGTTCCACAGGCCATAGTAGTGATCGGTGTCGATCGCCTCTTCCCCTTCGCGATACGGAATGGATAAGCCACCACCCGCGGAGATCGCCTCCAGATCCTGACCAAACTCAATGACCTGACGCACCATCGCGCCACACACCTGCTCCAGGTGACCGTAGTCCACGCCGGAGCCAATGTGCATGTGAATGCCCACCAGCTTCAGGTTATAGCGCTGCAATACTTCCAGCGCCGCAGGCAGATCGCTGTACCAGATGCCGTGTTTACTGTTTTCGCCGCCGGTGTTGGTCTTCTGGCTGTGGCCGTGACCAAAGCCCGGGTTGACCCGCAGCCAGACGCGATGGCCCGGCGACACCTGCCCTAATTGCTCCAGCATATCCACCGAACCGGCGTTAACCGGGATCTGCAGCTCATGCACCCGGGCCAGGGTGGCGCTGTCGATCAGGTCGGCGGTAAAGACGATGGAGTCGCGGTCAGCCTTTGGATCGTACCCCGCCGCCAGCGCGCGTTCGATTTCGCCCAGCGACACGGAGTCAACCTTGACGCCCTGCTCGCGCATCAGGCGCAGAATATGGATGTTGGAGCAGGCTTTCTGAGCAAAGCGCACCACGTCGAACTGATGCAGCGCCGCAATTTTGTCGCGGATAATCTGCGCGTCATAAACCCAGACCGGGCAGCCAAACTCCGCAGGCAGGCGCAGTAAATTGTCAGCGTTCAGGTCGGTATCAGTGTTGTTCAGCGGGCGTGGCATGGTGTTCTCCGGGAAGGCAATTTTTAATGATTACGCCACAGCGCGAAGAGAATAAAAAATATCGTTTTATCGCCAATCTATGCAAAAATGATATGGATTACGTTCAACCAGGTCGCCTCCCATGCCCGCTGTAAATCTGCGCCATATTGAAATCTTCCACGCTGTGATGACCGCCGGAAACCTGACCGAAGCGGCCCGCCTGCTGCACACCTCCCAGCCGACGGTGAGCCGCGAGCTGGCACGCTTTGAAAAGGTCATCGGCCTGACGCTGTTTGAGCGCACCCGCGGGCGGCTGCACCCCACGGTACAAGGGCTGCGGCTGTTCGAGGAGGTGCAGCGATCCTGGTACGGGCTGGACCGCATCGTCAGCGCCGCCGACAGCCTGCGCGAGTTTCGCCAGGGCGAGCTGTCTGTGGTCTGCCTGCCGGTCTTCTCCCAGTCGTTTTTGCCCGCCCTGCTGCAGCCGTTTCTTGCCCGCTACCCGGACGTGAACCTGACCATCGTCCCGCAGGAGTCGCCCCTGCTGGAGGAGTGGCTCTCAGCCCAGCGCCACGATCTCGGCCTGACCGAAACCCTCGCCACCCCGGCGGGCACCGCCCGACACGAACTGCTCTCATTAGATGAGGTGTGCGTCCTGCCCGCCGGACATAGGCTTGCTGAAAAAGCGGTGCTGACCCCGGCAGATTTTCAGGGTGAGAACTACATCAGCCTGTCGCGCACCGACAGTTACCGGCAGCTGCTGGATACCCTGTTTGCCGAGCATCAGGTGAAACGACGGATGGTAGTGGAGACCCACAGCGCCGCTTCTATTTGCGCTATGGTACGGGCGGGCGTGGGGATTTCGGTGGTGAATCCGCTGACGGCGCTGGATTATGCCGACAGCGGCATTGCGATCCGCCGCTTCACTGTTTCGGTGCCCTTTACGGTGAGCCTGATTAAGCCGCTGCACCGCCCGGCCTCGGCGCTGGTGGATATCTTTAGCGCCCATCTGCAACAGGGGCTGAGTACCATCGTTGATCCAATGGAGCGGCTTTTATCCTCGCCGGTTACGAAAGCATAAACTCCACCGCATCGGCGGCGTGGATCGCCGCGGTATCAAACACCGGGATCGGGCTCTCCTCCGCCGGGATCAACAGGCCAATCTCGGTGCAGCCGAAGATCACCCCCTGAGCCCCTCGATCGGCGAGCGTCTGGATCACGCTCAGGTAGTAGTGGCGCGCGGCGTCGCTGAAGGTGCCGAGGCACAGCTCCTCGAAGATAATCTGATTGATGCGGCCCCGCTCCGCCTCATCCGGGATCAGGCTCTCGATGCCGTACTGCGCCGTCAGCCGTCCACGATAGAAATCCTGTTCCATGGTGTAGCGGGTGCCGAGCAGGGCCACGCGGTTCATGCCCGCCGCGGTAATCGCCCGCCCGGTGGCATCGGCGATATGCAGGAACGGCAGAGAACAGCGCGCTTCGATCTGCGCGGCGACTTTGTGCATGGTGTTGGTGCAGAGCAGAATGGCCTCCGCTCCCGCCCCCTGCAACCCCAGCGCCGCATCGGCGAGGATCTCTCCGGCTTTGTCCCAGTCGCCGCTGGACTGGCAGGCTTCGATCTCATGAAAATCGACGCTGTGCAGCAGCAGGCTTGCCGAGTGCAACCCGCCCAGGCGCTGCTTCACCCCTTCGTTGATCAGACGGTAATACGGAATGGTGGATTCCCAGCTCATTCCTCCCAACAGGCCTATCGTTTTCATCGCGCTCTCCTTTGAGTTTCTTCCAGTGAAGCAAACTTGTGATCGAGTTTCCAGTTCTCTGGTTCCACGCTTCCCTTTAGCCCGTGCTGGGATAAATTAAATGAAACAACGTTTCACTATATAACAGGACATGAGCATGTTTATTTTCCATAAAGAAACCACGCTGCAGGATCTGGGCAATGGCGTTTCGCGTCGCATTCTGGCGCACGACGGCAAAATGATGGCAGTAGAAGTGAATTTCGAAGAGGGCGCCGTCGGCCCGATGCATAACCACCCGCACGAGCAGCTGACCTATGTATTATCCGGCGAATTCGAATTCACCATCGGTGAAGAGAAGCATATCGTTACCGCCGGAGACACGCTTTATAAAGAGCCGCATGTGATGCACGGCTGCGTTTGCCTGAAGCCAGGCACCCTGCTGGATACCTTTACCCCGGTTCGTGAAGACTTCCTGAAATAACAAAACAGGGCGATGTCACCGCATCGCCTTTTCCCGTCTGATTGTCACGCCATAATCATTCAACAAGTTAATTATATCCTCACTATCTTATTTCCCACGCTGCGCGTGGCTACAAACATTAGTAGTTTGTATCTGCCAGCGATAATTTCCAGAATATGTGCGCAAAGTCCTCTGTTTAGCTGGTTTTTTCTCATCGCCTTTCCGCGCAAGTCGATAAAAATGCCACCCATCTCACCTTATTGAAACGCTGTTTCGACCGCGATCACATTTCCACTATTTATCGAATGACGTGGGTTTAAATCACAATAAAATAAATTAAAACGATGTTTTACAATTTGAAAACAACGGTTCATATGTTTTAAAAATGACTCCCCGCACAGATTCCGTTTTAAACCATTAATTACCAGGTAGGTATGTATGAATGAAAACAAGATGCTGGGGCTGGCGTGGATATCACCCTACATAATTGGGCTGATACTCTTCACCGCTTTCCCCTTTGTTTCATCTTTCTTCCTCAGTTTTACTGAGTACGATCTGATGAGCCCGCCGGTATTTAACGGCATTGAAAACTATCGCTACATGCTTACGGAAGATAGCCTCTTCTGGAAATCCATGGGCGTGACCTTTGCCTATGTCTTTTTAACCATCCCCTTAAAGCTGGCCTTTGCGCTGGGTATTGCCTTTGTTCTGAACTTTAAACTGCGCGGCATCGGCTTCTTCCGTACCGCTTACTATATTCCGTCGATCCTCGGCAGCTCCGTCGCCATTGCCGTTCTGTGGCGCGCCCTGTTTGCGATTGATGGCCTGCTCAACAGCTTCATTGGCGTGTTTGGTTTTGACGCAGTGAACTGGCTTGGCGAACCCTCTCTGGCACTGATGTCCGTGACCCTGCTGCGCGTCTGGCAGTTCGGCTCGGCGATGGTGATCTTCCTCGCCGCCCTGCAGAACGTTCCGCAGTCGCAGTATGAAGCGGCGATGATCGACGGCGCGTCCAAATGGCAGATGTTCATGAAAGTGACCGTGCCGCTGATTACGCCGGTGATCTTCTTCAACTTCATCATGCAGACCACTCAGGCGTTCCAGGAATTTACCGGACCCTATGTCATTACCGGCGGTGGGCCAACCTACTCCACCTACCTGTTCTCGCTGTACATCTACGACACCGCATTCAAGTACTTTGACATGGGTTATGGCGCTGCACTGGCCTGGGTCCTGTTCCTGGTAGTCGCTGTCTTCGCCGCTATCGCCTTTAAGTCTTCGAAATACTGGGTGTTCTACTCCGCCGATAAGGGAGGCAAAAATGGCTGATATTCAACAACTCTCCACGGCGAGAAGCCTCGCAGAACGTGAAGTGGCGCGGACGCTGCGTCGTGAAAAGATTAGCGCCAGTATTCGCTATGTGATCCTGTTGTTTGTTGGCCTGCTGATGCTCTATCCGCTGGTGTGGATGTTCTCGGCGTCGTTCAAACCGAACCACGAGATCTTCACCACCCTGAGCCTGTGGCCAGCCCACGCCACCTGGGATGGGTTTATCAACGGCTGGAAAACCGGTACCGAGTACAACTTCGGTCATTACATGCTGAACACCTTCAAGTATGTGATCCCGAAAGTGATCCTGACCATTATCTCCTCCACCATCGTGGCGTACGGCTTTGCCCGCTTCGAGATCCCATGGAAGAAGTTCTGGTTCGCAACCCTGATCACCACCATGTTGCTGCCAAGCACCGTGCTGCTGATCCCTCAGTACCTGATGTTCCGTGAAATGGGCATGCTGAACAGCTATATGCCGCTGTACCTGCCGCTGGCCTTCGCCACCCAGGGGTTCTTCGTCTTCATGCTGATCCAGTTCCTGCGCGGCGTACCGCGTGACATGGAAGAAGCAGCGCAGATTGACGGCTGTAACTCCATTCAGGTGCTGTGGTACGTGGTGGTGCCAATCCTGAAACCGGCCATCATCTCCGTGGCGCTGTTCCAGTTCATGTGGTCAATGAACGACTTTATCGGGCCGCTGATTTACGTCTATAGCGTGGATAAATACCCGATTGCACTGGCTCTGAAAATGTCCATCGACGTCACCGAAGGTGCGCCGTGGAACGAAATTCTGGCAATGGCGAGCATCTCCATTCTGCCATCCATCATTGTCTTCTTCCTGGCACAGCGCTACTTCGTACAGGGCGTAACCAGCAGCGGAATTAAAGGTTAAGAGGGAAATATCATGGCTGAAGTTATTTTCAACAAACTGGAAAAGGTTTACTCCAACGGCTTCAAAGCGGTACATGCTATCGACCTGAAAATCGCTGAAGGTGAATTCATGGTGATCGTCGGCCCTTCCGGCTGCGCGAAGTCCACCACCCTGCGTATGCTGGCCGGTCTGGAGACCATCAGCGGCGGCGAAGTGCGCATCGGGGACAAAATCGTCAACAACCTCGCGCCAAAAGAGCGTGGGATTGCGATGGTATTCCAGAACTATGCGCTCTATCCGCACATGACCGTGCGTGAAAACCTGGCCTTTGGCCTGAAGCTGAGCAAGCTGCCAAAAGCGCAGATTGAGGCCCAGGTTAACGAAGCGGCCAAAATCCTTGAGCTGGATGAGCTGCTGGACCGCCTGCCGCGCCAGCTCTCCGGTGGTCAGGCCCAACGTGTGGCCGTAGGCCGTGCGATTGTGAAAAAGCCGGACGTGTTCCTGTTCGACGAACCGCTGTCCAACCTTGATGCCAAGCTGCGTGCCTCGATGCGTATCCGTATCTCGGACCTGCACAAGCAGCTGAAGGCCTCCGGCAAACCGGCGACCACCGTCTACGTGACGCACGATCAGACCGAAGCGATGACCATGGGCGACCGCATCTGCGTGATGAAGCTCGGCCACATCATGCAGGTGGATACCCCGGACAACCTGTACCACAGACCGAAAAACATGTTCGTGGCCGGCTTTATCGGCTCGCCAGAGATGAACATCCGCGCCAGCAAGCTGGTGCAGCAGGATGGCCAGCTCTCTCTGACCATCGGCAACCAGACCATGCCGTTAAGCCCGGAGCTGAAAGAGAAAGTCGCCAGCTACGTCGATCAGGACATTTTCTACGGGATTCGCCCTGATTTTGTCTCCATCTCCGATGAGCCCTTCGCCCAGGGCTGCTGCAGCGGCGAGATGGTTCGCGCCGAAAACATGGGACATGAATTCTTCGTGTACCTGAAAGTTGGCGAGTATGAACTGACTGCCCGAATTCCTTCCGATGAAGCTAAGCCGATGATTAACAAAGGCCTTCACCGTCAGGTGTACTTTAAGTTTGATATGAATAAGTGTCATATTTTTGACGCGAAAACTGAACAGAACATCTCTCTCTGACTGGAGTTATAAAAATGAAAAAAGTGCTTTTAAGCGCAGCAATCTCCGCCACTCTGGGCCTTACTGCTTTGCCATCGATGGCGCAGGATGTTGATTTACGTATGTCCTGGTGGGGCGGTAATGGCCGTCACCAGGTCACACTCAAAGCGCTGGAAGAGTTCCACAAACAGAATCCGGATATTAACGTGAAGGCGGAATACACCGGCTGGGATGGTCATTTATCCCGTCTGACCACCCAGATTGCGGGCGGTACCGAGCCGGACGTCATGCAGACCAACTGGAACTGGCTGCCGATCTTCTCGAAAACCGGCGACGGCTTCTACGACCTGAACAAAATGAAGGACGTGATCGATCTCTCCCAGTTCGATCCGAAAGAGCTGCAGTCCACCACCGTGGACGGCAAGCTGAACGGGATCCCAATCTCCGTGACCGCGCGCGTCTTTTACTTCAACGATGAAGCCTGGAAAAAAGCGGGTGTGGAATACCCGAAAACCTGGGATGAGCTGAAAGCAGCCGGTAAAGCCTTCGAAAGCAAACTGGGCAAACAGTACTATCCGGTCGTGCTGGAGCACCAGGATACCCTGGCGCTGCTCAACTCCTACATGATCCAGAAGTATAACATCCCGGCGGTAGACGAGAAGACGAAGAAATTCGCCTACAGCAAAGAGCAGTGGGTAGAGTTCTTCCAGACCTATAAAAGTCTGATCGACAGCCACGTAATGCCGGACACCAAGTACTATGCGTCGTTCGGTAAGAGCAACATGTACGAGATGAAGCCGTGGATCGAGGGGGAATGGGGCGGGACCTACATGTGGAACTCCACCATCAAAAAATACTCCGACAACCTGAAGCCACCAGCGAAACTGGCGCTGGGCAGCTATCCAATGCTGCCGGGTGCCACCGATGCCGGTCTGTTCTTTAAACCAGCGCAGATGCTCTCTATCGGTAAATCCACGAAAAACCCGGAAGCCGCAGCGAAAGTTATCAACTTCCTGCTGAACAGCAAAGAAGGCGTTGAGACTCTGGGTCTGGAGCGTGGCGTGCCGCTGAGCAAAGTGGCGGTGAAATACCTGACCGAAAACGGCACCATCAAAGAGGACGATCCGGCGGTGTCTGGCCTGCGTCTGGCGCAGTCTCTGCCAGCGAAACTCTCCGTATCGCCATACTTTGACGATCCGCAGATCGTGGCTCAGTTCGGCACCTCCCTGCAGTACATCGACTACGGTCAGAAAACCGTGGAAGAGACCGCCGCTGACTTCCAGCGTCAGGCTGAACGTATCCTGAAACGCGCAATGCGCTGATTATCTTAGGTTATCAATACCCTACCGTTATGCGGTGGGGTATTTTTTTATCTGAAGGAACACACCATGAAAGGAAAAATCATCCCTCTGCGTTTCCGTACCCGCCAGGACAGCCAGACCGGCCACGAGGTGATACGGATGACGCCCCCGCACATTATTTGTCACCGTAACTACTTCTATCAGAAATGTTTTACCCGTGACGGCAGCAAGCTGATTTTTGGCGGTGCCTTTGAGGGCCACTGGAACTACTATCTGCTGGATATTGAGCAGCAACAGGCGACCCAGTTGACCGACGGTGCCGGAGACAACACCTTTGGCGGCTTCCTCTCCGCGGACGACCAGTCCCTGTGGTACGTGAAAAATAGCCGCGAGCTGCGCCGGGTGGATCTTACTAGCCTGGAAGAGTACGTGGTGTATGAGGTCGATGATGAGTGGGTGGCCTACGGCACCTGGGTGGCGAACTCTGACTGCACGAAGCTGGTGGGCATTGAAATCAAGAGAAGCGACTGGCAGCCGCTCACCGACTGGAGCAAGTTCCGCGCGTTTTACTTCACCAACCCGGAATGCCGTCTGATCAACATCGACCTGCAAACCGGCGAACGTGAGGTGATTTTGCAGGAAAAACGCTGGCTCGGGCACCCGATTTACCGGCCGTTCGACGACAGCACCGTGGCGTTTTGCCACGAAGGCCCGCGCGACGCGATCGATGCGCGCATGTGGCTGGTCAACCCGGATGGCAGCAATCTGCGCAAGGTGCGCCAGCATGAAGCAGGCCAGAGCTTTACCCACGAGTTCTGGGTGCCGGACGGCTCAGCGCTCTATTACGTGGCGCATAAGGAGAACGATCCGCAGCGCTACCTGTTCAGCGCCGATCCCGCGACGCTGGAAAACCGCCAGCTGATGGCGATCCCGCCCTGCTCCCACCTGATGAGCAACCACGACGGCTCGCTGATTGTCGGTGACGGTGCGCCGCACAATACCGGGGATATCAGCCTTAACGATCCCTTCATCTGGGTGTTCGACATTGAAAAAGGCACGCAAACCGCCATCTGCCAGCACAACACCAGCTGGAAAGTGCTGGATGGCGACCGCCAGGTGACGCACCCGCATCCGTCGTTTTCACCGGACAATAAGTGGGTGCTGTATACCTCGGACGAAGAAGGGATGCCGGCGCTGTACTTGTGTGCGGTCTGATGCCCTCACCCCAACCCTCTCCCACAGGGAGAGGGAGAAAACCGTAGGCCCGGCAAGCAAAGCGCCGCCGGGCGTTAACCTCACACGCCGATGTTTCTTAACTTTTCCCCTGCCATCAGCTTGCGCTCGATGTGCTCCAGGGTGACGCCTTTGGTTTCGGGGATCAGCCAGAAGGTGATACCAATAAACACCACGTTCAGCACCGTATAGAGCCAGAAGGTTCCCGCTGCGCCGATAGAGTCCAGCAAGGTCAGGAAGGTGGCGCCAATGATCATGTTCGATACCCAGTTGGTGGTGGTGGAACAGGTGATCCCGAAGTCGCGGCATTTCAGCGGCTGAATTTCAGAGCACAGGATCCACACCACGGGCGCGGCGCTCATCGCGTAACCCGCGATGCACATCATCGTCATACCCACAGAAAGCCAGGACAAGCTGCTGGACGCCGTACCGTTATCAAACTGCATCAGGCAGTAGCCGAGGATCAGCGTCCCCAGCGCCATCACGCTAAAACCAATTTTGAGAGCCGGTTTACGGCCCGCTTTATCGACGGTAAACACCGCAATAAAGGTGGCAAACATAAAGGTCAGCCCCACCACCAGGGTGGCGATCATCTGCTGTTCGGTGGTGGTGAATCCGGCCATTTTAAAGATGCGCGGCGCGTAATACATGATGATATTCATGCCGGTAAACTGCTGCATCGCCTGCAGAAGCATGCCGAGGAATACCGCGCGACGGACGTTGCGGTTTATTTTGAATAACGACCAGCCACCCTGTTTCAGCTTGAGGCTTTCGCGGATCTCGTTCAGCTCTTCCCGCGCTTTCTCAGAAGTGTCGCGCAGCATCCGCAGCACTTCCTCCGCCTCGACGTGTCGTCCTTTTTGCGCCAGCCAGCGCGGACTGTTGGGCAAAAAGATCACCAGCACAATCAGCAATACTGCCGGGAGCGCCAGAACACCCAGCATGGCGCGCCAGTTGCCGCTGTAGCTGAAATAGGTATCAGACAGAAAGGCCAGCACGATCCCGAGCGTCACCATTAGCTGGTACATGCTGATCATCTTGCCGCGTACGTTTTCGCTCGCCATCTCCGAGAGATAGAGCGGTGCGGTGTAGGAGGCAATCCCTACCGCCACCCCCAGCAGCACACGTGAAAGCAGTAACGCTTCAACGCCCGTGGCAAACGCGGAGCCCAGCGAGCCGGCCACAAACAGAATGGCACCCACCATCAGGCTATATTTTCGGCCCAGGCGGAATGAGAGCCAGCCGTTGAACAAGGCCCCTACTGCGGCGCCCAGCATCATGCTGCTCACCACCCACTCCTGCAGGCGATTACTGAGCGTAAAGTGATCGGTGATAAAGGGGAGCGCACCGGCAATAACGCCGATATCCAGCCCAAACAGTAAACCGGCCACCGCCGCGGAAACAGAAACAAACAGGTTCATCCTGCGGGTATCGCGAAGCGCGCGGGGCATAAAGGTTGAGTCATTTATAGATGTCATATTTTCCTGCCTGAACAGCGTAAGACGTTAAATGAAATTACGAGAAACCCTGAAAAAGTGTCAGGTCGTATAACGTGAAAATATGGATTTATTGGCTGGCAGGGTGCGATCTGTGATGGACATTACAATTTAAAACAAGGGTGAATATTCACCGCTTTTTGTTAATGACATGATTTATAGAGATTAAATATGTGATGCGCGTCATTTTGGTAAAATGCCTATGGATTTTCCTCGTTTATCGATATGGACAATGGTTAATTGAGGACAAAAAAAACCTCCGCCCGTGAGCAGAGGTCTTTTCAACAGGGGCGAGAATTAACGCGCCAGCCAGCCGCCGTCAACCGCTACGGTGTAGCCGTTGATGTAGTCAGAAGCGCTGGACGCCAGGAACACCACCGGCCCCATCAGATCGCTTGGCAGACCCCAACGACCCGCCGGGATACGCTCGAGGATCGCCGCGCTACGCTCTTCATCAGCACGCAGCTGTTGAGTGTTGTTGGTGGCCATGTAGCCCGGTGCGATGGCGTTCACGTTGATGTTGTGCTGCGCCCATTCGTTCGCCATCAGACGGGTTACGCCCATTACGCCGCTTTTGGAAGCAGTGTAAGAAGGCACACGGATGCCGCCCTGGTAGGAGAGCATGGAGGCGATGTTAATGATTTTGCCGCCGTTGCCCTGCGCGATAAAGTGCTTCGCTGCAGCCTGAGCCATGAAGAACACGCTCTTGATGTTCAGGTTCATGACGTCGTCCCAGTCTTTCTCGCTGAAGTTGATGGCATCTTCACGACGAATCAGACCGGCGTTGTTGACCAGAATGTCGATATGACCGAATTCAGCAACCGCACGCTCCAGCAGCTCAGGGATGGCATCGATTTTACGCAGGTCAGCGGTCAGGCTCAGGAAACGACGGCCCAGCGCGGTGACGCGCTCGATGGTCTCCTGCGGCTCAACGATGTTGATACCCACGATGTCACAGCCGGCTTCCGCCAGACCCACCGCCATACCCTGGCCCAGACCGGTATCACAACCGGTGACGACCGCAACTTTACCTTGCAGAGAAAATGCATCCAGAATCATTTTTTTTCCTTTAATCTTTCAGCGCCTGAACGAACAGGCAAGTGTGTGCTTAACTGTCCGCGACTAGCGCAGATCCTTAACGGCAACGTGGTCCATATCATCGAAGACCTGGTTTTCGCCAACCATGCCCCAGATGAAGGTATAGGCACGCGTACCCACGCCAGAGTGAATAGACCAGCTTGGTGAGATCACCGCCTGCTCGTTATGCATCACGATATGGCGCGTCTCCTGAGGCTGTCCCATCATGTGGAATACACAGGCGTCTTCTTCCATATTGAAGTAGAAGTACACTTCCATGCGGCGCTCATGGGTATGGCACGGCATGGTGTTCCACAGGTTGCCCGGCTCGAGCTCGGTCAGACCCATACTGAGCTGGCAGGTTTCCAGCACATCAGGAACGAAGTATTTGTTGATGGTGCGGCGGTTGCTGGTGAGGTTGTCACCCAGGGTGACCGGAGAGACTTCCGCCGGGGTCACTTTTTTGGTCGGATACGTGGTGTGTGCCGGGGCGCAGTTGTAGTAGAACTTCGCTGGTTTGCCGCTATCAACGCTGGCGAAAACCACTTCCTGGGCGCCTTTTCCGACGTACAGGGCATCGCGATGGCCGATCTCATAGCACTGACCGTCAACGGTGATGGTGCCCGGACCGCCGATGTTAATCACGCCCAGCTCACGACGCTCAAGGAAGAAGCTGACGCCGAGCTGTTTGCCCACTTCACCACCGACGGAGACCGTTTTTGCCACCGGCATGATGCCGCCAACAATGATGCGGTCAATGTGGCTGTACACCATGGTGTACTCATCCGCGACAAACACTTTCTCGACTAAAAACTCATCGCGCAGCCCCTGGGTATCCAGCGTTTTTGCATGCGCGCTGTGGATGCTTTGTCTGACTTCCACATTAACCTCCAGAATTTATCGGCCCCGAAGGCCAGGATAATTAACAAAACGGTGTTCCGTTTTCATGATGAGCACATATTATCTGCTGTGAAATGGGTTTTCAATTACATTTAAAACGATGTTTCACTTTTTCTGTAAGTTATTCTCAAAATTGCAGTTGCGATCACGATTGTCAGGGAGTTGACATCGCTTTCTTAAAACGTTTGTTTAAAGCATCCCGATTAATTTGCAAATTAAACAACAGGTTATAAAACAATAAAAAATTGATGTCGGGATGCTAAAAATCTGAACAGATGTAAAGAGAATGATGATCTGGCGGGCTTTTCCTTCAGAAGTGCGCCACCAGTCACACACACTGAAACGATGTTTTGATATTTTAACACCCAGTTTTTAAACTCATATTTTACCGAGCGGACCGCAGGGAAATCCTGTCGTCGAATTCAAGGAGTGCATCATGGCAAAAGGCATGCGGGTCAAACTGAACTATGAGGTCAGTCGCGATCCGGATACAGGCGTGGAAGTCACCCGCCTGACCCCCCCTGAAGTTACCTGTCATCGTAACTACTTCTATCAAAAATGCTTTTTCAACGACGGTAGTCATCTGCTGTTTGCCGGCGAATTCGATGGCCACTGGAACTACTATCTGCTGGATCTGAAAAAGGCCGAAGCGGTGCAGTTAACCGAAGGCGCGGGCGACAACACCTTTGGTGGTTTCCTGTCACCGGATGATAAATCGCTCTATTACGTTAAGAATGATCGCACTCTGCGGGAAGTCAATCTGACGACCCTTGATGAACGCGAAGTGTATCGCGTCAGCGATGACTGGGTCGGCTACGGCACCTGGGTGGCGAACAGCGACTGCACCAAACTGGTCGGCATCGAAATCGCGAAAAGCGACTGGACGCCGCTGAACGACTGGCAAATCTTCCATGACTTCTTCCACAAAGGCCCGCACTGCCGCCTGCTGCGCGTTGATCTGCAGACCGGCGAAAGCAGCGTGATCCACGAAGAGAAAAACTGGCTCGGCCACCCTATCTACCGTCCGTTTGACGATAATACCGTCGCGTTCTGCCATGAAGGCCCACACGATCTGGTGGATGCCCGCATGTGGATGGTGAACGAAGACGGCAGCAACGTGCGTAAGGTTAAAGAGCACGCGGAAGGCGAAAGCTGCACCCACGAGTTCTGGGTCCCGAACGGCTCGGCACTGGTGTATGTCTCTTACCTGAAAGGTGAGCAAGGCCGTACCGTGTACAGCTTCAACCCGGATACCGGCGAGAACAGCGCAGTGATGCAGATGCCGGCCTGTTCGCACCTGATGAGTAACTTTGATGGCACCCTGCTGGTAGGTGATGGCTCTGGTACCCCGGTGGATGTGAAGGACACCAGCGGTTACACCATCGATAACGATCCTTATCTGTATGCGTTCGACGTGGCGAAAAAGGCTTACTTCCGCATCGCGCGTCACGATACCTCCTGGGCAACCGTGGCCAACAGCCGCCAGGTGACCCATCCGCACCCATCCTTTACCCCGGATGATAAAGCGGTCCTGTTTAGTTCCGATAAAGACGGCAAACCTGCTCTCTATATTGCGAAGCTTCCTGAGCAACCTGAATTATTGCGTGAATAAATGTTTGTGTCTGTGTTCCTGTAACTGGCCTTGCCCTCCTTTATGGAGGGCTTTTTTTTATCCTATATCGGTGCAGTCATAAATTGCAGGCATAAAAAAACCGGCTCTTTCGAGCCGGTTAATCCCGGAGGTACTGCTTGTTATTAGAAGGAATATGCTACGCCGACACGGAGACGGGTCTGACGTTCATCGGTTGATTTCACGCCAACGTTACCCACTTCGCCATACGGGGACCAGTTTTTATCAATTTTGTACGCCAGCTTAACGTTATATTCCTGGGAGTAATCTTTGTTGTTGTTACGAATATTGCCTTCGGAGCTTTTTGCATAAACGTAGTTCAGCTCGGTACGGAAATCGCCCATTACCCAACCCACCCACGCATCACCGCGGTTAACCTTATCATCTTCTCTGTCCGGGGTAGAAGGATAACGGGTGTACTCATAGCGGTAACGGCCGGAAATATAGAAGCCATTGTCGAAGCTGTATTGCGCTTGCAGGAACGGCTTATAAATGGTGTTGCTTTCTTTACTTTCGACCGTAAAGCCTGGCGTCAGGGAGATATTATCGTTGGCTTTCCAGCGCCAGCTAATCTGGTCTTCGTGACCATTACCTACCATATCGGAAAACGGCTGGTCAGTTTTATCGCCGCCAGATTTCCATTTAGCTTCGACAGAAAAACCAAAGCCATTATCAAAACGGTGTGAAACTGCCACGCGGTCTGCGTTGGTACCAGTATCAATGTATTCGTGACGCAGATCGACAGTAACAGCCTGAGCTGCGAAAGAAGCGCCAATAAGTGAAGCAAGGACCAGAGATTTCTTAAACATGGAAAAACCCTCGTTTAAAATGATGTTTCGTTTTTATGGAATTGCATTTTATTTTTTTAAATACGTAATTTTAGTGATCATGATCGTAAATATTTGTTTCATTTTTTTTGGCAAAGCCAGCCGTGAGCAATATCAACAAAAGAGGGTTTTTAAAGGGAATTTAACGGATCGGGATCACACTAAATTGTTATTAGCACTTCAGGGAATGCGATAAATATTTCGAGGAAGTTTGAGAATGTACTTACAAGGGTAAAAATATGATGGGGCTCACAAACAAATAAGCCTCCGGGTTGGGAGGCTTATTCAGGTTGATATTTATCAAAGCGTGTTATCGTTCTATAGCTAACGCCACGCCCTGTCCGCCGCCGATGCACAGCGTGGCCAGCCCTTTGCGGGCATCGCGTTTCACCATCTCATGCACCAGCGAGACCAGAATACGGCACCCTGAGGCACCAATGGGGTGGCCCAGCGCAATCGCCCCACCGTTGACATTGACCCGGCGCTCATCCCACTCCAGCATTTTGCCCACCGACAGGGCCTGGGCGGCAAATGCCTCGTTGACTTCGATCAGATCGACATCCGCCAGCTGCCACCCTGCCCGCTCCAGACAGCGGCGCGTGGCATGCACCGGGGCGATCCCCATTAAAGCAGGATCCACGCCGACGCTGGCAAAGGCTTTGATGCGTGCCAGCACCGGTAGATTCAGCGCTTCGGCTTTGCTCTCGCTCATCATCATCACCGCGGCAGCGCCATCGTTAATAGAGGAAGCATTCCCGGCGGTGACCGAACCGGTAATTTCAAAGGCAGGATTGAGTAACGCCAGCCCTTCGGCGCTGGCGTCGGTGCGCGGCTGTTCATCGGTATCCACCAGCAGAGGGTCACCGTTCTGCATCCGGGCGCTGACCGGGACAATCTCATCCCGGAAGCGGCCTGCGTCGATGGCGGCCCGGGCCTTGTGCTGCGAGCTAAGAGCGTAAGCGTCCTGACGTTCACGGGTGATACCATATTCCCGGGCCAGGTTTTCCGCCGTGACGCCCATATGGTAATCGTTGAAGGCATCCCACAGCCCGTCATGCACCAGGCTGTCGATAAGCTGGCTGTTGCCCAGCTGGGCCCCGGTACGGCTGTCGGTAAGAACGTGCGGCGCGCGGCTCATGTTCTCCTGGCCGCCGGCGATCACCACGTCGGCTTCACCGCACTGGATCGCCTGGGTCGCCAGGTGCAGCGCCTTGAGGCCGGAGCCACAGACGTCGTTGATGGTAATGGCCGAAACGGTGTTGGGTAATCCCCCCTTCAGCGCGGCCTGGCGGGCGGGGTTTTGCCCGGCCCCAGCGGTCAGCACCTGGCCGAGGATCACCTCGTCAACCTCGTGGGCCTCAATGCCACTGCGCTCCACCAGCGCGCGGACTACCACGCTGCCCAGATCTACCGCCGAGTGGCGTGAGAGCGCTCCCTGGAAACAGCCTATTGCTGTGCGCAACGCACCCACTATCACGACGTCTTTCATCTCAACCTCTGCGCAAAATGACACCGCTCATACTAGAGGATTGTTATCAACTAATGATGTAATTGTTTAAAAAAAGTGAGTTTTATCACAAAGGTCACGCACTTATTTTGTATGTCCCGGAGAAAGCCCGCATGCATTCACATAACTTATAATTTTCACGGTAATTATTAGAGAACGAATTTGCATTATGACGGCGCGGCGATAAGTTAGGAGATGCAAACACGCATTAACACTGGAGTAACAAATGTCCGACTGTATCATTCCAGAAATAAAAGAATCAGAAGAAGAAATCATCGCCATCCGTCGTCATTTACATGCCAATCCTGAATTAAGCCTCGAAGAGTTCAATACCAGCAATCTGGTGGCGCGCCAGCTGGAAGGCTGGGGCTATCAGGTGACGCGGGAGATCGGCAAAACCGGCGTGGTCGGCTCGCTCAGCAAGGGCCAGGGCAGCAAATCCATCGGCCTGCGCGCCGATATGGACGCCCTACCGATCTTTGAAGCCACCGATTTGCCCTGGGCCAGTACCGTGCCGGGCAAAATGCACGCCTGCGGTCACGACGGCCACACGGCGATTTTACTGGCCGCTGCGAAATATATTGCCTCTGACGCCTGCCAGTTTAACGGTACCGTGCACCTGATTTTCCAGCCTGCCGAAGAGGCGATTGGCGGCGCCGATCTCATGATCAAAGATGGGCTGTTTGACCGCTTCCCCTGCGACCGTATTTTTGCCCTGCACAATATGCCCTACCTGCCGACCGGCAAGTTTGGCTTCTATGAAGGCAACTTTATGGCCTCCGCCGATACCGTGAAAATTACCCTGCAAGGGTATGGCGGGCATGGCGCGCACCCGGAACGCACCGTGGATCCGATTGTGACCGGGGCAGCGCTGATCATGTCCCTGCAGAGTATTGTCGCGCGTAACGTGCCGCCGGGCGAAACCGCCGTGGTGACGGTCGGAACCTTCCAGGCGGGCATTGCCTCCAACGTGATCCCGGACAGTGCGGTGATGGAGCTGACAGTGCGTTCGATGAAGCCGGAGATCCGCGAGTTGCTGATCCGCCGCATTCAGGAGCTTACCGACTTTACCGCCCGCAGCTACGGCGCCACCAGCGAAGTGGAGATCTATGACTCCTACCCGGTGCTGGTCAACGATGCGGAACAGACCGCCTTCGCCCGCCAGTTGGCCATCGAATTCTTTGGTGAAGATGCGGTACTCGACAGCGTCTCTCCCTCCAACGGCAGTGAAGATTTTGCCTTTATGCTCCAGCAACGTCCGGGCAGCTATTTCCTGCTCGGCAACGGCGAGAAAGGGGAAAAAGGCGGCTGCATGGTGCATAACCCCGGCTACGACTTCAATGACGAGATCATTACCACCGGGGCCTCCTTCTTTGCCCGTTTGGTTGAAAACTATTGCCGTTAAGACAGGGACAGATAATGAAAAAAATCCTTTTACCGCTGGTGGCCCTGCTGGTCGCCTCATCCGCGTTTGCCGGCGAGACCAAAGCGCTGCGTTTTGGCGTGGACCCGACCTTTGCCCCCTTCGAGTCAAAAAACCCACAGGGCGAGGTGGTCGGTTTTGATATCGATCTGGGCAATGCCATCTGTCAGCAGCTGCAGGCGAAATGCGTCTGGGTTGAAAGTAATTTCGACGGCATCATTCCATCCCTGAAGGCGCGTAAATTTGATGCCATCCTCTCCGGGATGTACATCACCGACAAACGTAAAGAGCAGATTGCCTTCAGCGACAAGATTTACAGCGGCCCGGCCTTCCTGGTGGCGCGTAAAAACAGCCTCGCCAGCAACAGCGTGGATCAGTTGAAGGGGAAAACCATCGGCGTGGAACAGGGTTCCGCCCAGGAAACCTATGCCAATGAGCAGTGGCGCGGCAAGGGCGTTAACGTGGTGGCCTACCAGGGTGCCGACCAGGTGATACGCGACCTCGAGTCCGGGCGTATTGACGGCGCGGTGCTCTCCGGGGTGATGGCGGAGTACAGCTTCCTCAACAAGCCTCAGGGTAAAGATTTTGCCTTTGTCGGCGGCGCGCTGCAGGACGATGCCCTGTTTGGCGCCGGGGCGGCGATTGGACTGCGCAAAGAGGATGACCAGTTACGCCAGGAGCTGAACGGCGCCATCGCGGCGATCCTGGCTGACGGGACCTACAAAAAGCTCGCCTCTAAATACTTCAGCTTTGATATTTATACTGGCCAGTAACGGTATTCCGCCCTTCACTGGCTGAAGGGCGGCGATTTCCAGTACTGGGTTAAGGCGGGCGCGTTTCCATTTAACGGGTCCGATTCAGGAAACGGCAGCGCAACGATCCGCGCCAGTATTGCTGGCGTCGCTGCCTGCTTACAGAGATCGAACTCCATCCCCGGCGGATAAGCCCCCACCACCTGAAAATCGAGACTTGCCGATAAGCGGCAGTGCCCGGTTCCCGCAGGCAATAACAGGGCATCCCCTGCCTCTACTTCGATCTCCTCCCCGCCAGGACCGCCAATCATCAGGCGCGCCGCCCCCCGGGCAACACCTAATACCTCATGGGCAGTGGAGTGGTAATGGTGATAGTCGAAAATCCCATCGCGCCACTGGGGCGGCCAGCCGTTGTCGGCAAACCGTTGTTCAAACTGGCTGGCGACATCCCCATCCGTTATCACCCCTTTATAGATCAGCACCGGCAGATGGGGATTGTTAGGCACCCAGTCTTTGGATGAGAGCATCAGCACCCGGGGCGTAATGGTATTTTTAGCGTTCATGTCACTTCTCGCCGGTTAATTTACCCCATTAAGTGTAGACCTTTTAGATTTCGGTACCGATCAGGTGAATGTCGTATTCATCACACCGGATCTGCCTGGTGCTGTAGCCAGTGCCGCAGCCAGTTTCCCGCTGTCCCCGGCGGGGAGCGTTTATTCCACACCAGATCGATCGCCACCGAGCGCGGCCACCCCGGGACGTTGATCTGCACCAGGGATTTAGCAGGGGCAAACTCCGCCACCAGTGCACAGGGCAGCGCGCACCAGCCGAAGCCCTGCACCGCCATGCTGAGCAGCATCAGGTAGTTAGGCGCCGACCACACCGGCCCCTGCGCCAGCACCGGCTCACGTTCCAGATAGGTGTTCAGGCGCAGCTCCCGCCAGCCGTGCAGTTCATCAGCCTCGATGCAATTTTGCGCCGCGAGGGGATGGCTGGCAGAGGTATAGATCGCCATGTGGGTCTGCATCGGCAGGCGGACGGCGGCAATGTCGGTGGGATAACTTTCCCGCGCCCCGGTAAGGCCGATGTGCGCTCGCCCTTTTTGCAGCAGGTCGATGACATCCTCCTCTTCACCAATCAGGCATTCGAATTCGGTATGGGGAAAACGCTCATCAAAGCGAAACAGCATCTCCTCCAGCACGTCCGGGTGCAGGGTGTCCGAAAGCACAAAGGTCAGCCGCGCTTCGGTCTCTTCGCTCAGGGAGACCGCCAGCTCGTCGAGCCGTGCGCTGGCGGCGAGGATCGACTGAACATAGCCCAGCACCTGTTTGCCCTGGGCGGTAAGCACCGGCTGGCGGGCGCTGCGATCGAACAGCGCAAAACCGAGGTCATCTTCCAGATGAGCAATGGCGGTGCTGATTGTGGACTGGCTTTTACGCAGACGGCGGGCGGCGGCAGAGAACGAGCCGGTGGCGACCGTCTCGACAAACGCCGTTAAGGCTTCGGGGGAGTAGCGCATGATGTATCTACTTTATCGATGGAATCTAACTTTTATATATCAGTTTTAACGATAAAAATAGCGGCCTGACTCTGCCCATCCTGGCAGGTTAATGAGGTATCAGGTTATGCAGCACAACGATATTCAACGCCGAAAACTGCCGGAACGTATCTTCCACGCCGTCTTATTTGAAGGGATTGCCACGGCGATCCTTGCCCCAACCACCGCCTGGCTGATGCAGCGCCCGGTGCTGGAGATGGGCGGATTGACCATTCTCCTCGCCACCACGGCGATGATCTGGAACATCATCTATAACGCCGGGTTCGACAGACTCTGGCCGCGGCATATTATCACCCGCACCGCTAAAGTCCGCGCCCTGCACGCTCTCGGCTTTGAAGTCGGCTTTATTTTTATCGGTGTCGGCATTGTGTCGCTGGTGCTGGGCGTAAGCCTGCTGCAGGCGTTCACCTTAGAGATTGGCTTCTTTATTTTCTTCCTGCCGTACACCATGCTTTATAACTGGGCGTACGACACCCTGCGCGATCGCGTCATGAAGCGACGCCAGCAGCGACAGGCCGCCACCTCTTAATCCCTCTGGCCGGAAATGCTTTCCGGCCCGCTTCCCATAGCGCCAACTGCGACCCCAACTGATGATTATGGTAAAATAGTCTCCTTTTTGTTGGTTTTATAGTTGATACGTTTCTCACATGTCGAAAATCTGGTCTAAAGAAGAGACCCTCTGGAGCTTTGCCCTGTACGGCACTGCCGTGGGCGCAGGAACCTTGTTTCTGCCCATCCAGCTGGGATCTGCGGGCGCTGTCGTCCTGTTTATCACCGCCCTCGTGGCGTATCCATTCACCTACTGGCCCCACAAAGCGTTATGTCAGTTCATCCTCTCTGCAAAAACAAAAGGTAGCGAAGGCATCACCGGCGCGGTAACGCACTACTACGGGAAAAAGATCGGCAATCTGATCACCACGCTCTACTTTGTCGCCTTTTTTGTGGTGGTGCAGATCTATGCCGTGGCGATCACCAACTCGCTGACCGAACAGCTGGCGAAGCATTTGACGGTGGACACCACGGTGCGGGTGCTGGTCAGCCTGGGAGTCGTGCTGGCGTTGAATCTGATCTTTCTGATGGGGCGTCATGTCACCATTCGGGTGATGGGCTTTCTGGTCTTCCCGCTGATCGCCTACTTCCTGCTGGTGTCGCTGTATCTCACCCACAGCTGGCAGCCCTCGCTGCTCACCAGCCAGATGAGTGTGGATAAGCACACCCTGCACCAGGTGTGGATCTCCATTCCGGTAATGGTGTTCGCCTTCAGCCATACGCCGATTATTTCGACCTTTGCCGTCGATCGGCAGGAGAAATATGGCGATGCCGCGATGGGCAAATGCACCCGCATCATGAAGGTGGCGTACCTGATTATCTGCCTGAGCGTGCTGTTCTTTGTCTTCAGTTGCCTGCTGTCTATCCCACCGTCCTACATCGTCGCCGCTAAAGAGGAAGGGGTGACCATTCTCTCTGCGCTCTCGATGATGCCCTCTTCCCCTTCCTGGCTTGGGATCTCCGGGATTGTGGTGGCCATTATCGCGATGTCGAAGTCGTTTCTCGGCACCTATTTTGGCGTGATTGAGGGGGCCACAGAGATAGTGAAATCCGGGTTAAATCAGGTTGGGGTGAAGAAAAGCCGGGCCTTTAATCGGGCCGTATCGGTGATGGGGGTCTCTCTGATCACCTTTGCGGTGTGCTGCATTAATCCTAACGCCATCTCAATGATCTATGCCATCAGCGGACCGCTTATTGCGATGATCCTGTTTATCATGCCAACCCTCTCGACCTTCCTGATCCCGGCCCTGAAGCCTTACCGCTCCGTTGGCAATGTGCTGACGCTGATCGTTGGGGTGTTATGCGTGTCGGTGATGTTTATCGCCTGATCAAAAGACAGCACGCTGGTTTGCGACAGCGTGCTGTTCAGCATCAGGCGCGGATATTGTCATACTCGCGGGTGTTATCAAATTCATGCTTGGCGAACGGGCACAGGGGGATGATTTTGCGGTTTTCTGCGCGCATCTTTTCCACTACCTTCGCCACCAGCTGTTTGCCCACGCCCTGTCCTTTCAGGCTGGGATCGACATCGGTATGCTCAATAATGCTGAGGTGTTCGCCAGTGGGAACAAAGACGATCTCCGCAACCTGGTTGCCTTCGGCATCATTGACATAAAACTTGTTATGGCCTTCCTGAATTTCCATGGTTTCTCGCTTATTTGTGGCGGTATTTAAGTGCGCCGCTGGGGCAGGTATCAATCACACGCACAACCGTATCGACATCCACTTCATCAGGGATGATCCACGGTTTACGTTTCAGGTTGAAGAGTCTGGCGCTGCCACGCACGCAGTTTCCCGCATGCTGACAGATGCCGGTGTTGAAGTAGACATCAATTTTCTCACCGGTATAGGCCCGGTATCCCGCTTGCAGGAGATCGTTATCCATGACATTGCCTCTGTAATTATTATGTTTTCGGGAATAAGGAGTGTGCTGGTGTTGAGATCCAAAAGTTAACATTTATTTAATCCAGTTATCCACTCCCTTTGGTGCCCGACACCTCTAAATAACCATAGTCATACCAGGGCTGTTCATTTTTGATAACCGTAGCGTTTTAACAAAACCATTATCAATCTTAGAGTTAGTTAATGAAGGCGTATTCTTCATTACAAGTTTTCCCAAAAGAGTTATCATTACTCTATGTTTAAGAAATTTGAATATGGATTAAAATCAACATGATAATTAAACCCAAGATTCGTGGATTCATCTGCACAACGACACATCCGGTTGGTTGCAAGGTTAATGTAAACAAACAAATCGAGTACGTCCGCCAAAACGGAAAACTCACTGATGGCCCTGCGCGCGTGCTGGTGATCGGTGCTTCCACTGGTTATGGGCTTGCTTCCAGAATTTCTGCAGCATTTGGCGGCGGTGCTTCCACTATCGGTGTTTTCTTCGAAAAGCCGGGAACGGATGCCAAGCCAGGCTCAGCGGGCTGGTATAACTCTGCGGCTTTTGATGAAGCAGCGAAACGTGAAGGTCTTTACTCGAAAAGCATCAACGGCGACGCGTTCTCCGATGAGTGCCGCGACGAAGTCATCAACCTGATCAAAGAAGATCTGGGTCAGATTGATTTAGTGGTTTATTCGCTGGCATCCCCGGTAAGAAAGATGCCAAAAACGGGCGAAATTGTTCGCTCTGCGCTGAAGCCAATCGGTGAGGTTTATACCTCTAAAGCCATTGATACCAACAAAGATCAGATCATCACCGCCAGCATTGAACCGGCAACCGAAGAAGAAGTGCGTAATACGGTTACCGTGATGGGTGGCGAAGACTGGGAACTGTGGATTGATGCGCTGAATAACGCAGGCGTGCTGGCTGATGGCGCGAAGACCGTTGCTTACTCCTATATCGGCACGGATTTGACCTGGCCTATTTACTGGCACGGTGCGCTCGGTAAGGCGAAGGAAGACCTGGATCGGGCGGCAAAAGCGTTACGCAGCAAGCTGGCTCCTCTCAACGGTTCTGCAAACGTCGCGGTGTTAAAATCCGTCGTCACGCAGGCGTCCTCCGCCATTCCTGTCATGCCGCTTTATATTTCCATCGTGTTCAAGCTCATGAAAGACCGTGGAATTCATGAAGGTTGTATCGAGCAAATTAATCGTCTTATGACTACCAGCCTGTATGGCGGTAATGCCAAACTTGATGACGAGCAGCGAATTCGCATGGACGATCTGGAACTGCGTGAAGACGTTCAGCAAGCGTGCCGCGAAATCTGGCCGACGATTACCGATGAAAATCTGGAGCAGCTGACAGATTACATCGCTTATAAAGAAGAGTTCCTGAAGTTGTTTGGTTTCGGATTCGAAGAAGTTAACTACGAAGCCGATACCGAAACAAACATAGATTTTGATGTGAAAACATTAATCTAATAAAAGGGGGCGCAAGCCCCTTTTTTAACGACGTGTCAGAGCCAACCTTAATCCCAATCCAATAAATGCCAGCCCCACAATCCGATCCAGGATTTTCTGTAAGCCCCGATTTTGTGAGACTGCACCCGCGGCGCTACCTGCAAGTATGGCGAAGGTTAAATCAGTCAAAAAAGCGATCAGCGCGTAAGTCATCCCCAGGATCAGAAAAGAGGCGGTGTGGTGCTCGCCCCCAGGTGAAACGAACTGAGGAAAGAAGGAGATAAAGAACAACAGAACCTTCGGATTGGTTAAGGTTGTAATGAAGCCTTTAGAAAGCAGATTTGTAAGGGTCGCTTTGGTCTTAACAGGTTCAGCTTCGCTGTAGTTTGTGGTTTGTTTTGCGAAGGTTCCCAAAACCATCTTACTACCGAGATACATAAGATAAGCCGCCCCGAGATACTTGATGATGGTGAACATCAGCGGAGAAGCGGTGATTAATGCAGTTAATCCCACTGCGCTTGCTACAGCATGAGTACAGCTACCTAAGGCGACACCAGCAGCAGAGATGATCCCCGATCTTCTTCCGTTAGCTACGCTTTGCCCTATCACGTAGGCCATGTCAGGCCCTGGTGTTACGGAAAGGAGAAAAACTGACAGGGCAAAAAGCCCAAAGTTTGTTATGTCCAGCATAGTCATCTCCAGAAATAGAAGAACAGACCTGTCATGCTAGCACTGAATGGTTATGCGTTAAATGAAGATTTCTATTCAAAAAGAGTCGATAAGCGCTACTGCGTAGTATGCTGAAAGAAATGGGATTTTTGAAAAGGTGCTGGCTGGGGAGACTGGAGCGGGCGAAGGGAATCGAACCCTCGTATAGAGCTTGGGAAGCTCTCGTTCTACCATTGAACTACGCCCGCTTTGAGGTGCGTAAAGCATTATAGACCTTACGCCTCTCCTGACAAGACTCCCGTGCGCTAACTGGCGATTAAATAACCACTTAGCACTTCGGTTTGCCGCCCTGAGGCGGTAAATAGCGTTGCGGATCGATAGCGGTCGCCTTATAACGAATCTGGAAGTGCAGCTTAACCGAATCTGTGCCAGTGCTGCCCATAGTCGCAATCTTCTGCCCGGCCTTCACATTCTGCCCGTTGTTGACCTGCATTGTATCGTTATGGGCATAGGCTGTGATGTAGTCTTCGCCATGTTTAATCATGATCAGGTTACCGTACCCACGCAGCTGATTACCGACGTAGACCACCTTCCCTGCTCCGGATGCATAGACCGGGGTGCCTCGCGCAGCTGCGATATCAATGCCTTTATTACCGCCTTCGGACAATGAATAGGGCACGACGACTTTTCCGCTGGCAGGCCAGATCCAGCAGCGCTGCCCAACGGGCGGCCAGGAGGACTTAGGTACGGTGTAAGAAGGGGTAACCGCGGCGGTTTTCCCTTTGCTCTTTGAGGAGGATTTTTTCGCCGTGGCGCTGCTGCCGTTAGTTCTCAGCTTTTGCCCTACTTCAATGGTGTAAGGTGGCGAAATATTATTCAGGCGCGCCAGATCCTTCACGCTGGTGCCGGTCGCACGCGAGATGCGGTACAGCGTATCGCCGCGTTTAACGGTATACACAGGACCAGAGTCCGATGACTGGTCGCCCGCGCATCCCGCCAGTAACAGGGCCAGGATCAGGCAAAACAGAGCAGAAACGGGTTTTTTCGTCAGGCTTCCTGCAAACAAAACAGTTCCTCGGTCAACGTGAATGGCCGCGCTATGATAGCAGCCAGAACTGATATGGGTCAGCCCTTTTCCGCTCTGCGCGTCAAACCGTTCGTATAAGGATGCAGTATAATAGTGCTGCAGATGGTGCTGAGCCATCTGGCATGGCTGGTACTGGAGCATGAATGAGTATTCAAGAACACGTTATTTTGGTAAGTGACCAGGGAAAGGTGATGGGCACTCAGGAAAAATACGCCGCACACACCTCTCATACCCCACTGCACATGGCCTTCTCCTGCTGGCTCTTTAACGCCAACGGTGAATGCCTGATAACCCGACGCGCACTGAGCAAAAAAGCCTGGCCCGGCGTCTGGACAAACTCGGTCTGCGGCCATCCGCAGTCTGGCGAAGAGACAGACCAGGCGATCATCCGCCGCTGTCGCTTTGAAGTGGGTGCTGAAATTGCCAATATCACTCCCGTCGCGCCTGAGTTTCGCTATCGTAGTACCGATCCCTCCGGGATTGTTGAAAACGAAATTTGCCCGGTCTTTGCCGCTCGCATCACCAGTGAAATAATCATTAACGATGACGAAGTGATGGACTATCAGTGGGTGGAGCTGGAGACGCTATTCTGCGCGCTGGAGGCCACGCCCTGGGCCTTTAGCCCGTGGATGGTGATGGAAGCGAGTACGGCTCGCGAGGCACTCAGAGCTTTCGCGGCGCAATAAAAAAGCCCCTTTCGGGGCTTTTTTTACATCTGTACGGCTTATTTCACCGGACGCATCGCCGGGAAGAGGATCACGTCGCGGATGGTGTGGCTGTTAGTGAACAGCATCACCATACGGTCGATACCAATACCCAGGCCTGCCGTTGGCGGCAGACCGTGCTCCAGCGCGGTCACGTAGTCTTCGTCGAAGAACATCGCTTCGTCGTCGCCTGCGGCTTTCGCATCAACCTGATCCTGGAAGCGCTGGGCCTGATCTTCTGCATCGTTCAGCTCGCTAAAGCCGTTGCCGATCTCGCGGCCACCGATGAAGAATTCAAAGCGGTCAGTGATCTCCGGGTTCTCGTCGTTACGACGCGCCAGCGGAGAAACCTCTGCCGGGTATTCGGTGATGAAGGTCGGCTGAATCAGGTGTGCTTCGGCCACTTCTTCGAAGATCTCAGTCACGATACGGCCCAGACCCCAGCTCTTCTCAACCTTGATACCGATGCTTTCAGCGATCGCTTTCGCAGAGTCGAAGTTATCCAGATCGGCCATCTCGGTTTCCGGACGGTATTTCTTGATCGCTTCGCGCATGGTCAGCTTAACGAACGGCTTACCGAAGTCGAAGACCTCTTCGCCGTAAGGCACTTCGGTGGTGCCCAGAATGTCCTGCGCCAGGGTACGGAACAGGGATTCGGTCAGCTCGATCAGATCTTTGTAATCCGCATATGCCATATAGAGTTCCATCATGGTGAACTCTGGGTTATGACGTACGGAGATGCCTTCGTTACGGAAGTTACGGTTGATCTCGAACACGCGATCGAAACCGCCTACCACCAGACGCTTCAGGTACAGTTCCGGCGCGATACGCAGGTACATGTCGAGGTCGAGGGCGTTGTGATGGGTGATGAATGGACGCGCAGACGCACCGCCCGGGATCACCTGCATCATTGGAGTTTCCACTTCCATAAAGTCGCGCTTAACCATGAACTGGCGGATACCGGCCATGATCTGGGAGCGAATTTTGAAGGTGTTGCGGGATTCGTCGTTAGAGATGAGGTCCAGATAACGCTGACGGTAGCGCGCTTCCTGATCCTGCAGGCCGTGGAACTTGTCCGGCAGCGGGCGCAGGGCTTTGGTCAGCAGACGCAGCTCGGTGCAGTGAATGGACAGCTCGCCGGTCTTGGTTTTGAACAGCTTACCTTTGGCGCCGAGGATATCGCCCAGGTCCCATTTCTTGAACTGTTCGTTGTAGATGCCTTCCGGCAGATCGTCACGGGAGACGTACAGCTGAATGCGGCCACCAACGTCCTGCAGGGTGATAAAGGAGGCTTTACCCATAATGCGACGGGTCATCATGCGGCCCGCAACGGCCACTTCGATGTTCAGCGCTTCCAGCTCTTCGTTCTCTTTAGCGTCGAAGTCAGCGTGCAGTTGGTCTGAGGTGCGATCGCGACGGAAATCGTTCGGGAACGGCACGCCCTGCTCGCGCAGTGCAGCCAGCTTCTCGCGGCGGGTTTTCAGTTCATTGTTAAGATCGACGACCGCGTCAGCGCCCTGTGCTTGTTGTTCAGACATGTTGGTTCCTCATAACCCTGCTTTCAGACTTGCTTCGATAAATTGGTCCAGGCTGCCGTCCAGCACCGCCTGCGTGTTACGGGTTTCGACACCGGTACGCAGGTCTTTGATGCGGGAGTCATCAAGGACGTAAGAACGGATCTGGCTGCCCCAGCCGATGTCGGACTTGTTGTCTTCCATCGCCTGCTTCTCAGCATTTTTCTTTTGCATCTCCAGTTCATAAAGCTTCGCTTTCATCTGCTTCATGGCCTGGTCTTTGTTTTTATGCTGGGAACGGTCGTTCTGGCACTGTGTTACCAGCCCGGTCGGCAGGTGGGTAATACGCACCGCGGATTCCGTACGGTTTACGTGCTGACCACCCGCACCGGAGGCGCGGTAAACGTCGATACGCAGATCGGCCGGGTTAATTTCGATATCGATATCGTCCTTCACTTCCGGATAGACAAACGCGGAACTGAAAGAGGTATGACGACGGCCGCCGGAGTCGAACGGGCTCTTACGCACCAGGCGGTGAACGCCGGTTTCAGTACGCAGCCAGCCGTAAGCGTAATCGCCAATGATTTTAACGGTGACAGATTTCAGGCCAGCCACTTCGCCTTCAGACTCTTCGATGATCTCGGTCTTGAAGCCGCGGGCTTCAGCCCAACGCAGGTACATACGGGTCAGCATGCTGGCCCAGTCCTGTGCTTCTGTGCCGCCGGAACCGGCCTGGATATCCAGGTAGCAGTCGGCGCTGTCGTATTCGCCGGAGAACATGCGACGGAATTCCAGCTGCGCCAGCTTCTCTTCCAGCACGTCGAGTTCTGCCACAGCTTCGTTAAAGGTATCTTCGTCGTCGGCCTCAACGGCCAGCTCCAGCAGCCCGGAAACATCCTCCAGACCCTGCGCCATCTGATCCAGCGTATCGACGATAGCTTCCAGAGAGGAACGCTCTTTACCCAGCGCCTGTGCGCGATCAGGTTCGTTCCAGACGTCCGGCTGTTCCAGCTCGGCGTTTACTTCTTCGAGACGCTCTTTCTTGGCATCGTAGTCAAAGATACCCCCTAAGAACGTCGGAGCGCTCCGTGAGGTCCTGAATGCGGTTTTTTACCGGATTAATTTCAAACATGGTCTGTTTTCTTTTATGGACTAGTCAAAATGCGGAGATAAGGGCGGAATTGTACCGGATTCACGCCCTGTTTTATAGCGGAATAGTGATGCTAAAGTGGCCAGATATGGTCGATGATGATTTGTAGCGTACGGTTGCCGCGAAACTCGTTGATATCCAGTTTGTAGGCCAGTTCGACTTCGCGTACGCCGTTGTCCGGCCAGATGGTGGTATCGACGTTGAAGGCGATACCGTCCAGCAGCGGACCGCCGCCGACCGGTTCCACCATCACTTTCAAATGACGTTCCCCCACCAGCCGCTGTTGCAGCAGTCGGAAACGGCCATCGAACAGCGGCTCCGGGAACATCTGCCCCCACGGACCGGCATCACGCAGCATCTGCGCCACTTCCATGGTCATCTCAGCGGGGGTTAACGGACCGTCGGAGACCACTTCGCCCTGCAGCAGAGCCGGATCCAGCCAGTCGGTGACCAGCTCGCTGAACAGGCGCTGGAACCGATCGAACTTCGCCTCTTCCAGCGACAAGCCTGCCGCCATCGCGTGGCCGCCAAATTTGATCATCAGATCGGGATGTAAAGTATGCAGACGCTCCAGCGCATCGCGCATATGCAGCCCCTGAATAGATCGGCCCGATCCTTTCAGCGTGCCGTCTCCGGCTGGCGCAAAAGCGATCACCGGACGGTGGAAGCGCTCTTTGATGCGCGAGGCCAGGATCCCAACCACGCCCTGGTGCCACTCGGGGTGATACATCGCCAGCCCGCCGGGCAGCGTTTCGCCGCTGCGCTCCAGCTTCTCGCACAGGATCAGGGCTTCAGCCTGCATCCCCTGCTCGATCTCTTTGCGGGTCTGGTTCAGGGCATCCAGCTCGTTGGCCAGCACGCGCGCTTCGCCGATGTTGTCGCACAGCAGCAGCGCTACGCCCACCGACATGTCATCCAGTCGCCCGGCGGCGTTGAGACGCGGACCGAGAGCAAAGCCCAGATCGCTGGCCGCCAGCCGCTGCTGATCGCGGTTGGAGATCTCCAGCAGCGCCTTAATGCCCGGACGGCATTTGCCCGCCCGAATACGGTTTAAGCCCTGCCAGGTGAGGATACGGTTATTGGCATCCAGCGGCACCACGTCTGCCACGGTACCCAGCGCCACCAGATCGAGGAATTCCGCCAGATTCGGCGCCGCGATACCCTGCGACTCAAACCAGCCGTTATCCCGCAGCCGCGTACGCAGCGCCAGCATCAGGTAAAATGCCACTCCAACCCCCGCCAGGGATTTTGACGGGAAGTCGCAGTCGCGCAGGTTGGGGTTGATGATCGCTTCCGCTGCCGGCAGCATGTCGCCAGGCAGGTGGTGATCGGTGACCAGCACCGGGATCCCCAACTCGTGTGCACGATCGACACCGGAATGGGAGGAGATCCCATTGTCGACGGTGAGGATCATTTGCGCGCCGCGGGCGTGGGCCTGATCGACCACCTCCGGGCTCAGGCCGTAGCCATCCTCGAAGCGGTTCGGCACCAGGTAGGAGACGTTATCGCATCCCATCGCCCGCAGGCTGAGCACGCTTAGCGCGGTACTGGTGGCGCCATCGGCATCGAAATCCCCCACCACGATGATGCGCGTCCCTTCCCGAAAGGCGTTGTACAGCAGCTCCGTGGCCTTCTCGACGCCACTCAGCTGCTGCCAGGGCAACATGCCTTTTACGCTTCGTTCAAGGTCGTCTGCGGTTTGCACGCCACGGCTGGCATACAGTCGACGCAACAGAGGCGACAGATCCGCGGGTAACGCGGCGCTGTCGTTCACTTCACGACGACGGAGTTGTATCGAAGATTTCACGCGAATTATTTACCGCCAAACTGTTTCTGGTGCTCATCGAGGAACGCTTTCATCTCTTTCGGACCCTGGTAACCCGGCACGACATAACCGTTGCTCAGCACGATGGCGGGCGTTCCGGTCACGCCAAACTGCACGCCCAGCGCGTAGTGATTGGCAATGTCGATATCGCAGGAGGCTGGCTGAATGCCTTTACCGCTCATGGCATCATCAAAGGCTTTGTTGCGATCTTTCGCACACCAGATGGCCTTCATGTCCTGCTCAGGCTGGCTCTGCACGCCCGCCCGCGGGAAGGCGAGATAACGCACGGTGATCCCCAGCGCGTTGTAGTCTTTCATCTCTTCATGCAATTTGTGGCAATAGCCGCAGGTGATGTCGGTGAACACGGTAATGACATGTTTTTCCTGCGCCGCTTTGTAGACGATCATCTCTTTTTCCAGCGCGTGCAGGTTCTTCATCAGCATCTGGTTAGTCACGTTGACCGGCTGGGCACCGCTTACGTCGTACAGCGGTCCCTGCAGGAAGTGCTTACCGTCTTCGGTGACGTACATTACGCCGCCGCTGGTCATCACGGTTTTCATGCCGGGGATTGGCGAAGGTTGAATCTCGCTCCCGGTGACGCCAAGCTTCGCCAGGGACTGTTTAATGGCCGCATCGTCAGCATGCGCCAGGCCGGATAATGAGGCTGCCAGCAGAGAGAAGAGCACTAAAGACTTTTTCATATTGGTTCCTGTTACAAGTCATCACGCACGTGGGTGATGCTGTTGGTGTAGCTGCCGCAGGCGTTCCGTCGCGACATGCGTGTAGATTTGCGTCGTTGAAAGGTCACTGTGCCCAAGCAGCATCTGGACCACGCGCAGATCGGCGCCATGGTTCAGAAGATGGGTCGCAAAAGCGTGACGCAGAACGTGCGGCGAAAGTTTTTCACTGTCGATACCCGCCAGTGTGGCGTAATGTTTGATGCGATGCCAGAAGGTTTGACGCGTCATTTGCTGCGCACGCTGGCTCGGAAACAGCACATCAATGGAGGCACCGTTGAGCAACCACGGACGCCCATGCTGAAGATAGTTCTCCAGCCAGTACACCGCCTCTTCCCCCAGCGGCACCAGACGCTCTTTGTTGCCTTTCCCGATCACCCGCACTACGCCCTGACGCAGGCTGATATCGCTCATCGTCAGCCCGACCAGCTCAGAGACGCGCAGCCCCGTCGCGTACAGCACTTCAAGCATCGCTTTATCGCGTAACTCCAGCGGTTGGTCAACCACCGGCGACTGTAATAATCTCTCAACTTGTGCTTCGCTGAGATCCTTCGGCAGACGCTGGGGCAATTTTGGTGAGGCCAGCGCGGCGCTGGGATCGTCGGGACGTAATTTCTCACGATACAGATGCTGAAACAGACGCCGCATGGCGCTCAGCAGCCGGGCGGAGCTGGTGGCTTTATAGCCCCCCTCCATGCGCTCGGCAAGCAGCGCCTGCAGATCGCCACTTTGGGCCGTGGCCAGGGCGAGATCATGATGGTGTAACCAGGCTACCAGCATCCCCAGATCGCGTCGGTAAGCACTGAGGGTATTTTCGGCAAGATTCTTCTCCAGCCACAGTGCATCGAGAAATTGCTCGATGAGTGCGAGATCCTTTTCCACGTCAGCCTCTTTCGTTCTGCAATGGGGGCATTATGCCTGAACGGGTCTTGTTTCTGGTACACTAGTTCGCAAAGTCATAGCAAGTATTGAGACATTTTAGCGATGAATATTGGTCTGTTTTATGGTTCCAGCACCTGCTACACCGAGATGGCCGCAGAGAAAATTCGCGACATTATTGGTCCGGAACTGGTCACCCTGCATAATCTCAAAGACGACGCACCGACGATGATGGAGCAGTACGACGTGCTGATTCTGGGTATCCCAACCTGGGATTTTGGTGAACTGCAGGAAGACTGGGAAGCCATCTGGGATCAGCTTGATTCCCTGCAGCTGGAAGGCAAAATTATCGCGCTGTACGGCATGGGCGATCAGCTAGGCTACGGCGAGTGGTTCCTCGACGCGCTGGGGATGCTGCATGACAAGCTGGCGCCGAAAGGGGTGACCTTCATCGGCTACTGGCCGACAGAGGGCTATGAGTTTACCAGCAAGAAACCGATCATTGCCGACGGCCAGCTGTTTGTCGGGCTGGCCATCGATGAAACGAATCAATACGATCTGAGTGAAGAGCGCCTGCAAAACTGGTGCGAGCAGATCCTCGGCGAAATGGCGGAGCAGTTCAGCTAAACCCCTACCGCCCGTGCGTCGGTTGCTGCGAAAGCATCCGGCGCAGATCCCGCCACTCCCCTTCATCCATACTGTCTGCCGCCAGCCATAAATGCTGGTAGCGTTTCCCGTTGCCTTTGCGTAAGCGGAGCATCATGCCGGAATTGAGCATCCACGGCGTGCCGACAATCTCCCACTCGCTGCCCTGCCAGTGCAGGCGGGAATCCATGAACAGTTTGATTTCGCCCTGACGGGAATTGATGCGTCGTTGACTGCGTACGCTATCAAACACCACCAGCGACAGTAAGATTAACCATAATGGGGTGTAGCTCAGCGGCCATGGCATCAACAGAATGCAAGCCGCCACCAGGCCGTGGAGCAAAAGAGACATCCACTGGGCGCGCCACGAGACGCGTAAATCAGATTGCCACAGGACCACGTTCCCGATTCCGTGTTTGAATTAAAAGCACCATCCGTTGCAGTTCGGCGTCGGCGGGTTCGCCATGATTCATTAACCAGTTAAATAAATCAGGATCGTCGTTCTCCAGCAGGCGGATGAAGAGCTTTTTGTCCTCATCGCTCAGGGTGTCGTACTCGTATTCGAAGAACGGCATGATGGAGATATCGAGTTCGCGCATGCCGCGACGGCATGCCCAATGAATGCGGGCTTTGTTAGTAATGTCCATGTGCTTTTTCCTGCATAACGTTGAGTTCAGGCAGTGTTCCGTTCGTATCGGCTGAGAAAGAGGATCTACCGGGAAGAAACGGCTCTTAGTGTAACGTGTTTTTTGCTGTTTCATTACTGGAATATTGCGTTCCTGACGCATGCTTCCAGAAAAAACCACAACAAATACCGGTGTTCATCCGTTTTGCGTTGCGTTACGCAGAATGGCGCGAGGGCACGAATAGCCTGTTGAAACCGCTTGCAATGGCGACAGTCTCTTTTACCATTAGGCATTAACAAAGCGTTATGCAATTCAGGATCTCACTATGGCATTTACACCTTTTTCTCCGCGCCAGCCTGTCGCCTCTGCGCGTCTGCCGCTGACGCTTATGACTCTTGATGACTGGGCGCTGGCCACCCTCGTGGGGGCGGATAGCGAAAAGTACCTGCAGGGCCAGGTGACCGCTGACGTCAGCCAGATGACCGAGCACCAGCATCTGCTGGCTGCGCATTGCGATCCAAAAGGCAAAATGTGGAGCAACCTGCGCCTCTTCCGCCGTCAGGACGGTTTTGCCCTGATTGAACGCCGCAGCCTGCGCGACGCCCAGCTCACCGAGCTGAAAAAGTATGCGGTGTTCTCAAAAGTGACCATTGCTGCCGATGATGAGCTGGTGCTGCTGGGCGTGGCCGGGTTCCAGGCGCGCGCGGCGTTGAAAAACCTGTTCAGCGAACTGCCTGATGCCGAAAAACAGGTGACCAACGACGGCGCCACCTCGCTGCTGTGGTTTGAACACCCGGCGGAACGTTTCCTGCTGGTGACCGATGTCGCCACTGCAGAGCGCGTGACCCAGGCCCTGCGTGGCGAAGCTCAGCTGAATAACAGCCAGCAGTGGCTGGCGCTGAACATCGAAGCGGGCATCCCGGTAATCGACGCCGCTAACAGCGGGCAGTTTATTCCTCAGGCAACCAACCTGCAGGCGCTCGGCGGGATCAGCTTTAAAAAAGGCTGCTACACCGGCCAGGAGATGGTGGCTCGCGCGAAGTTCCGCGGCGCCAACAAACGCGCGCTGTGGTATCTGGCGGGCCAGGCCAGCCGTGTACCGGAAGCTGGCGAAGATCTGGAGCTGAAAATGGGTGAGAACTGGCGCCGGACCGGCACCGTGCTCGCCGCCGTTCAGCTCGATGATGGCCGCCTGCTGGTGCAGGCCGTTATGAATAATGACATGGAGCCCGACAGCGTATTCCGCGTGCGTGAAGATGTGAATACCCTGAGCATTGAGCCGCTGCCGTATTCGCTGGAAGAGTGATGTTTTTTGCCCGGTGGCGCTGCGCTTACCGGGCCTACAAACCCCGTAGGCCGGGTAAGGCGAAGCCGCCACCCGGCAATGTTAATTAAACCTGCCCTACATACAAATAAATCGCCAGGAAATGGCAGACGCTGCCGCCCAGCACAAACCCGTGCCAGATCGCGTGGTTATAGGGGATGCGCTTGCAAACGTAAAAAATCACCCCCAGCGAATAGATAATTCCGCCGACCGCCAGCAAGGTCACTCCACCCGCTGCCAGTTTTACCGCCAGCTGGTAGACCACAATCAGTGACAGCCAGCCCATGGTCAGATAGGTCACCAGCGACAGCACCTTGAAACGGTGCGCGATGGTCAGCTTGAACAGGATCCCCAGCAGCGCCAGGCTCCAGATTACAATCATCAGCCCGCGCGCCAGCGGTGAACCCAGTCCCACCAGCAAAAACGGCGTATAGGTCCCGGCAATCAGCAGATAGATGGCGCAGTGGTCGAATTTTTTCAGCCATATTTTGGCCCGCTGATGCGGAATGGCATGGTAAAGAGTGGACGCCAGGAACAGCAGAATCATGCTTCCGCCATACAGGCTGTAACTGGTGATCGCCAGCGCGCTGGCGTTGGTGTCGACGGCCTGAACCAGTAGCAATACCAGCCCGACTATGCCAAACACCAGACCCACGCCGTGACTAATACTGTTGGCTATTTCCTCAGCCAGCGAATATCCCTGTGCGGTTAATGGTTTGCTAACCATAGAGAACTCCGGGAAAACTTAAGTGAATAATGCATCACTGACTATGCTAACTGAGAATGATTTCAGTGAACACCTGTTAGCTAAAATAAATATAACGTTAATATTTATTGAAGATAATCATGCAGTTGAATGATATTTTCAGCTAACAGATGTTCGGGATAAAATCAAAGGCATTTAAAATCAATAACATAAAACTGAGTCTGACTCGGATAGATCTCCGCGATGACCCGCTTAAGTTCACCGAGGGTCATGTTCTCCTGCTGAGCATGCTTTTCGGTCAGCGTTTCCAGCGTCACGGTCGACGTGCCCGTCACCTCAATGGTGCAAAAGTAACCGTCATCTTCATAACGCCCCACCCGCAGAATATCACCCGCTTTAAAGTGCGCTTCGCTCTCATCGCGAATGGTAATGGTCTTACGCCCGGCCAGAATGTCATCCTGAAAGCGCTGAAAAAAAGTAATGTCGTTTGGCTGCATGGTATTATTCCCTGAAGATGAAGTCTGATGAGTGAGTTTAACCCCTGTGAGCATGTTCTCCCATTCCGCCATTGCCAGTCTTAATAATCTGGAGATGATGGTCTACAACACCGTCATCAAAAACCGTGACCAGGTGATGTACATGACCATCCGCGAACTGGCGGATGCGGCAGGGGTCTCCACCACCACCGTGCTGCGCTTTTGCCGCAAGCTGAAATGCGATGGGTATTCTGAATTCCGCGTGCGGTTTAAATTATATCTCGAACAAAACGAACCACAGCAGGCCAATTTTGGTGCCAGCGAGATTATCAGTTTTTTCAAAAGCGTAAACAACGATGAATTTGATACGCTACTCAATAACGCTGTGGATATTATCTTATCCTCAGAGCGCATTATATTTGTCGGCGCTGGTACCTCGGGGTCGCTGGCAAAATATGGCGCACGCTTCTTTTCTAATATTGGCAAATTCAGCAACCATATCGACGATCCTTATTTCCCGGTCACCAACGATATGGCGAAAAATGCGCTGGCAATTGTGCTCTCGGTCTCGGGCGAAACTGAAGAGATCCTGCGCTTCGCCAGCCAGTTCAGCCTGCATCACTGCAAGGTGCTCTCCATCACCAGCCACGAACATTCGCGTCTGGCAAAACTGGCGGACTTTAATCTCTCCTGGCATGTCCCGCAAACCCGTATCGGAGGTGTCTACGATATTACGACGCAAATCCCGGTGATTTATATTCTCGAATCTCTGGGGCGCAAACTGGCGAAGAAATTAACGGAATAAAACACCCTGTTTTTTTGCCGTAACAAATCACAATTCCTGCAAATTGTTATATCGTGACTTTTTATTCCCCTTTGTTAGACTCAAAAATAAGTCAATTAATGAGATCAGCAAAGATGAAAAAACTCACCTTACCAAAAGACTTTTTATGGGGCGGCGCAGTGGCGGCGCACCAGGTTGAAGGCGGCTGGAACAAAGGCGGCAAAGGCCCGAGCATTTGTGACGTGCTGACCGGCGGCGCCCACGGCGTTCCGCGCGAAATCACTCAGGAAGTGATCGAAGGAAAATACTACCCGAACCATGAAGCCATCGACTTCCACGGCCACTATAAAGAAGACATCAAGCTGTTTGCCGAGATGGGCTTCAAATGCTTCCGCACCTCCATCGCCTGGACCCGTATCTTCCCGAAAGGTGACGAAACCCAGCCGAACGAAGAGGGGCTGAAGTTCTACGACGACATGTTCGATGAGCTGCTGAAGTACAACATCGAGCCGGTGATCACCCTCTCCCACTTCGAAATGCCGCTGCACCTGGTGCAGGAGTACGGCGGCTGGACCAACCGCAAGGTGGTCGATTTCTTCGTGAACTTCGCTGAAGTCGTGTTTGAGCGCTACAAGAGCAAGGTCAAATACTGGATGACCTTCAACGAGATTAACAACCAGCGCAACTGGCGTGCCCCGCTGTTCGGCTACTGCTGCTCCGGCGTGGTCTATACCGAGCATCAAAACCCGGAAGAGACCATGTACCAGGTGCTGCACCACCAGTTCGTGGCCAGCGCCCTGGCGGTTAAAGCCGCCCGTCGCATCAACCCGGAAATGAAAGTCGGCTGCATGCTGGCGATGGTGGCGCTCTATCCGTTCTCCTGCAAACCAGAAGACGTGATGTTTGCCCAGGAATCGATGCGCGAGCGCTATGTCTTTACCGACGTGCAGCTGCGCGGTTACTACCCGTCCTACGTGCTGAACGAGTGGGAGCGCCGCGGCTTCACCATCAACATGGAAGCCGGCGACGAGCAGATCCTGCGTGAAGGCACCTGTGACTACCTGGGCTTCAGCTACTACATGACTAACGCCGTGAAAGCGGAAGGCGGTACTGGCGATGCGATCTCCGGCTTCGAAGGCAGCGTCCCGAACCCGCACGTGAAGGCGTCGGACTGGGGTTGGCAGATCGACCCGGTCGGCCTGCGTTACGCCCTGTGCGAGCTGTATGAGCGCTATCAGAAGCCGCTGTTTATCGTCGAAAACGGTTTTGGTGCGTACGATAAAGTAGAAGAAGACGGCAGCATTAACGATGACTACCGCATCGACTACCTGCGCGCTCACGTCGAAGAGATGATAAAAGCGGTCACGTATGATGGCGTGGACCTGATGGGCTACACCCCGTGGGGCTGCATCGACTGCGTGTCGTTCACCACCGGCCAGTACAGTAAACGCTACGGCTTTATCTACGTGAACAAGCACGACGACGGCACCGGCGACATGTCCCGTTCGCGCAAGAAGAGTTTTGAGTGGTACAAAGCGGTGATTGCCAGCAACGGCGAGACGCTTTAACTCCGTAACGCCGGGCGGCGCTACGCTTGCACCGGCCTACGATCGCTCCCCTCTCCCCTATGGGGAGAGGGTTAGGGTGAGGGGTTTACTTCCCGCCCGCTAACTCAATAAAACTGCCCGTCACGTACGACGCCTTCTCGCTCAGCAGCCAGACAATCGCCTGCGCCACCTCTTCAGGCTGGCCGCCGCGCTGCATCGGCAGCATCGACTTCACCCGATCCACACGTCCTGGCTCGCCGCCGGAAGCATGAATTTCGGTGTAGATCAGCCCCGGACGGACGCAGTTAACCCGAATGCCCTGCGCCGCCACCTCCAGCGCTAACCCGGTGGTAAGGGAGTCTACGGCCCCTTTCGACGCCGCGTAATCCACATACTCCCCCGGCGCGCCGAGTCGCGATGCCGCGGATGAGACGTTCACAATCGCCCCGCCTTTACCGCCATGTTTTAGCGCCATGCGTTTCACCGCTTCACGGCAGCAGAGGAAATACCCGGTCACGTTGGTGGCCAGCACGCGGTTAATGCGCTCGGCAGAGAGATTTTCGATGGTGCTCTGCTCGAACAGAATGCCAGCGTTGTTAACCAGCGCCGTCAGCGGTTCACCTTCACGATCGAGGCTGTCGAACATCGCCATGACCTGGGCTTCATCACTGATATCTGCCCGCAGGGCAAAGGCTTTGCCGCCCTCTTTCACAATCTGCGCGATCACATCGGTCGCGGCTTTGATGTTGTGGTGATAATTCACCGCCACGGTGTAGCCTTCACGTGCCAGCTGAAGCGCGGTTGCTTTGCCAATTCCGCGGCTGGCGCCGGTAACAAGTGCGATTGCCATAAGAACCTCCAGAAACAAAAAAGCCGGGTGGCGCTGACGCTTACCCGGCCTACATGATTATGTTATAGCAGAACCGTTACTGGTATTCGCTCATCGGCACGCAGGAGCAGAACAGGTTGCGGTCGCCGTAGACGTCATCAAGACGCTTCACGGTCGGCCAGTACTTGTTAGCCACGCCTGCCGGGAAGACCGCCAGCTCGCGGGAGTAAGCGTGATTCCACTCCGCCACCATCTCGTGCTGGGTGTGCGGGGCGTTGACCAGCGGGTTATCTTCCAGCGTCCATTCGCCATCCTGAACGCGGTCGATCTCCATGCGGATCGCCAGCATCGCGTCGATAAAGCGGTCCAGCTCGGCTTTGCTTTCGGATTCGGTTGGCTCAACCATCAGCGTGCCCGCGACCGGGAACGACATGGTTGGGGCATGGAAGCCGTAGTCGATCAGACGTTTGGCAATGTCCAGCTCGCTGATACCGGTCTGCTCTTTCAGCGGACGAATATCCAGAATACATTCGTGCGCCACGCGGCCATCGCGGCCGGTGTAGAGCACCGGGAAGGCAGACTTCAGACGCGTCGCGATGTAGTTGGCATTCAGGATCGCCACCTGGCTGGCCTGCTTCAGCCCTTCCGCGCCCATCATGCGGATATACATCCAGCTGATTGGCAGAATGGAGGCGCTGCCGAACGGTGCCGCAGAGACCGCGCCCTGACGGGTCAGCATACCTTCGATCTGCACTACGCTGTGACCCGGTACGAACGGGGCCAGGTGCGCTTTCACACCGATTGGACCCATACCCGGGCCGCCACCGCCGTGCGGAATGCAGAAGGTTTTATGCAGGTTCAGGTGCGACACGTCCGCGCCGATAAAGCCTGGCGTGGTGATCCCCACCTGGGCGTTCATGTTGGCGCCATCGAGGTAAACCTGGCCGCCGTGCTGGTGCACGATCTCGCACACTTCACGGATGGTCTCTTCGTATACCCCGTGGGTAGACGGATAGGTCACCATGATGCAGGAGAGCTTATCGCTGGTCTGTTCTGCTTTGGCACGCAGGTCAGCCAGATCGATGTTGCCGTTTTTATCACAGGCCACAACCACCACTTCCATCCCCGCCATCTGGGCAGAGGCCGGGTTGGTGCCGTGGGCAGAGCTTGGGATCAGGCAGATATCGCGATGGCCTTCGTTGCGGCTCTCGTGATAGTGACGGATTGCCAGCAGGCCCGCGTACTCGCCCTGTGCGCCGGAGTTTGGCTGCATGCAGAGGGCGTCGTAGCCGGTCAGTTTCACCAGCCAGTCGGAGAGCTGGTTAATCATCATATGGTAGCCTTCCGCCTGGTCGGCCGGGCAGAACGGGTGCAGCTCGGCGAATTCCGGCCAGGTGATCGGGATCATCTCGGCGGCGGCGTTCAGCTTCATGGTGCAGGAGCCCAGCGGGATCATCGCCTGGTTCAGGGCCAGATCCTTGCGCTCCAGGGAGTGCATGTAGCGCATCATCTCGGTTTCGCTGTGGTAGCGGTTAAACACCGGATGGGCCAGGATCGCGTCGTCGCGCAGCATGGTCGCCTGGATAGAGCGGCTGTCATGCGCTACCTCTTTGTCGAGGGTATCCACATTCAGGCCGTGGTCGTCACCCAGCAGGACGTTGAACAGGACCTGAATATCTTCACGCGTGGTGGTCTCATCCAGGGTAATGCTCACCGCATTGAGGATATCGCTGCGCAGGTTAATCTCTGCGGCTTCGGCGCGCGCCAGCACCGCGGCTTTGTCAGCCACTTCAACACACAGGGTGTCAAAGAAGTGGGCGTGGCGCAGTTTTTGACCTTTCTGCTGCAGGCCGCAGGCGAGGATATCCGCCAGACGATGAATACGGCTGGCGATACGCTTCAGGCCAGCCGGACCGTGGAAGACCGCATACAGGCTGGCGATATTGGCCAGCAGCACCTGAGAAGTACAGATGTTGGAGTTCGCTTTCTCACGACGGATGTGCTGCTCGCGAGTCTGCATCGCCATGCGCAGCGCGGTGTTACCGGCGGCATCTTTTGATACGCCGATAATACGGCCTGGCATGGAGCGTTTGAATTCATCTTTGCCGGCAAAGAAGGCCGCGTGCGGACCGCCGTAGCCCATCGGCACGCCGAAGCGCTGCGCGGAGCCGAAGACGATGTCTGCGCCCTGTTTGCCCGGGGCCGTTAACAGCACCAGCGCCATAAAATCGGCCGCCACGCTGACAACAACTTTGCGCGCTTTCAGCTCGGCAATCAGGGTGCCGTAGTCGTGCACTTCACCGGTGGTGCCAACCTGCTGCAGCAGCACGCCGAACACATCCTGGTGATCCAGCACTTTATCAGCGTCATCAACGATCACCTCAAAACCAAAGGTCTCCGCACGGGTACGCACCACGTCGAGGGTTTGCGGGTGAACGTCGGCGGCAACGAAGAAGCGGTTTGCGTTCTTCAGTTTGCTGACGCGTTTTGCCATCGCCATCGCTTCTGCGGCAGCGGTGGCTTCATCCAGCAGCGAGGCCGAGGCGATGTCCAGACCGGTCAGATCCAGGGTGACCTGCTGGAAGTTAAGCAGCGCTTCCAGACGGCCCTGAGACACTTCCGGCTGATATGGGGTGTAAGCGGTGTACCAGCCCGGGTTTTCCAGCATGTTACGCAGGATCACCGGCGGCAACTGCACGTTGGTGTAGCCCATGCCAATGTAAGACTTAAAGCGCTTGTTCAGGCTGGCAATGCCTTTCAGTTCTGCCAGCGCAGCGTATTCAGTGGTGGCTTCACCCACCTGTGGCGGCGTGTCGAGCTGAATATCTTTCGGCACGATCTGGCCGATCAAGGCGTTTAACGAATCCGCGCCAACCGTCTTCAGCATCTCCTGCTGTTGCTGAGCATCCGGCCCGATGTGACGTTCAATGAAGGCGCCACGGTTTTCAAGCTGGCTTAAAGTCTGTGTCATGAGCGATGGTTCCTGAAACGTGCAGTGAATCGTAGTTGTCTCTAACTCTGTTGCCCGGTGGCGCGAACGCTTACCGGGCCTACGCTGACCTGTAGGCCGGATAAGCGCAGCGCCATCCGGCACAACATTATTCGTCTTCTAACAGGGCTTCGTATGCAGTCGCATCCAGCAGAGCGGCAACTTCCGCTTCGTCGCTGGCCTTGATTTTGAAGATCCAGCCTTCGCCGTAGGGCTCGCTGTTCACCAGCTCCGGGGAGTCGCTCAGCGCGTCGTTTACCGCCACGATTTCGCCGCCCACTGGCGCATAGATATCAGAAGCGGCTTTAACAGATTCCGCCACGGCGCAGTCGTCGCCCGCGGTCACGGTCGCGCCCACTTCCGGCAGATCCACAAAGACCATGTCACCTAACAGCTCCTGAGCATGCTCGGTGATCCCAACGGTGTAAGTACCATCGGCTTCTTTGCGCAGCCACTCGTGTTCTTTGCTGTATTTCAGTTCTGCTGGCACATTGCTCATTGAATTTCTCCTGATAAAAATAATTAGGCGACCGGCTTACCGGCGCGAACAAAAATCGGTTTGGTCACGCGGACCGGCATTTCGCGGTTGCGGATCTGCACCACGGCAGTCTCGCCAATGCCCGCCGGCACACGCGCCAGCGCAATACTGTAGCCCAGCGTCGGAGAGAAGGTACCGCTGGTGATAATGCCTTCGCAGTGGTTGCCATTGGCATCGGTGAAACGCACCGGCAGCTCGCCGCGCAGTACGCCTTTCTCGGTCATCACCAGGCCAACCAGCTGTTCGGTGCCCTTCTCACGCTGCATTTCCAGCGCTTCACGTCCGATAAAGTCGCGATCCGCCGGTTCCCATGCAATGGTCCAGCCCATGTTGGCCGCCAGCGGAGAGACGCCTTCGTCCATCTCCTGGCCATACAAATTCATGCCGGCTTCCAGACGCAGCGTATCGCGCGCCCCCAGACCGGCCGGCTTAACGCCCGCCTCGACCAGCGCACGCCAGAAATCGGCCGCTTTTTCATTCGGCATCGCAATTTCATAGCCCGCTTCACCGGTATACCCGGTGGTGGCAATAAAAAGATCGCCCGCCTGCACGCCAAAGAACGGCTTCATGCCCTCAGTGGCCTGGCGCTGTTCATCAGTGAACAGGGATGCAGCTTTCGCCTGGGCGTTCGGACCCTGCACCGCGATCAGCGACAGGTCATCACGTACGGTGATGTCGATGGCGTAAGGTTCAGCGTGTTGGGTGATCCAGGCGAGGTCTTTTTCACGGGTGGCGGAGTTAACAACGAGGCGGAAGAAATCTTCGGTAAGGTAATAGACAATCAGGTCGTCAATTACGCCGCCGGAAGCATTCAGCATACCGGAATAGAGCGCTTTGCCCGGCTTCGTCAGTTTCGCCACGTCGTTCGCCAGCAGATAACGCAAAAACTCCCGGGTGCGGCTGCCGTGCAGATCGACAATGGTCATATGCGAGACGTCGAACATACCGGCATCGGTGCGCACCGCATGATGCTCATCAATCTGCGAACCATAATGCAGCGGCATCATCCAGCCATGGAAATCGACCATGCGTGCACCGCATAAGGTGTGTTGTTCGTACAAAGGCGTCTGTTGAGCCATCTTATCCTCGTTGAATGAGCTGGGCTGTCTTGCGTTTTATGCTGAAAAATTCACCATAAAACCCGGCATCGGCATCGCTCCCGGACGCCGACGCAAACGTTCTCTTTTCCCTGAAGTTACCACTGAAAACGGTGGTTAACCATAAGGGAAAATGGGTCATCACATTAGCTTATGGTCAAAAATGCCAGCAAAGCGTACAGAGTTATTCACTATAAAAATGCGAATCATTCCGCACAAAAGCAAAGTAACCTGAAGAAGATTTAGTACAAGAGGATATTTACTGCGGAAAAATGCGCGAAATTTCCGTAACATAAAAATCATTAGATTAGATAATCTAATGCGAAAAAGCGGGTGAAATTAGAATATTTCAAACGAGGGAATTTTCCCGGCCCACAGGCCGGGAAAATAAAGTGTGATGGGGATCTAAATTAGCGTAGCCAGTCCGGCAGATCGTTAAGACCCATCGCCTGGCGCAGGAGTTGTGGTTTGACGCCCGGGAGGGTGTCAGCCAGCTTCAGACCGAGATCGCGCAGCAGTTTTTTAGCCGGGTTGGCACCGGCAAAGAGTTCGCGGAACCCTTGCATGCCCGCCAGCATCATCGCAGCACTGTGCTTACGGCTGCGTTCGTACCGGCGCAGGTAAAGATGCTGCCCGATATCTTTACCCTCACGATGCAGACGACGCAGTTCATTCACCAGCTCGGCGGCATCCATAAAGCCCAGATTCACGCCCTGCCCGGCCAGCGGATGAATGGTGTGCGCGGCGTCACCCACCAGCGCCAGACGATGGGCGGCGAACTGGCGCGCATAGCGACCGGTTAACGGGAACACCTGGCGCTCGCTTTCGACGGTGCAGAGCCCCAGTCGGTTATCAAAGGCCACGCACAGGGCCTGATTGAACTCGTCGGCGGACGCCTCCTGCATCTGCTGCGCCTTCTCAGGAGAAAGCGACCAGACGATCGAGCAGAGATGCGGATCGCTCAGCGGCAGGAAGGCGAGGATGCCATCGTTATGGAAAATCTGCCGGGCTACGGCCTGGTGCGGCTCCGCAGTGCGGATGGTGGCGACCAGCGCGTGATGGCGGTAGTCCCAGTATGTGAGCGGAATGTCGGCTTTGCTTCGCAGCCAGGAGTTTGCCCCGTCGGCCCCTACCACCAGACGCGCGGTCAGCATGTCGCCGCTTTGCAGGGTAATAAAAGCATCGTTTTCGCCCCAGGCCACCTGCTGCAGCTGCGCGGGCGCAATCAGCGTCACGTCGCTGCACTGCTGCGCTTTCTGCCATAACGCATGGTGAATCACCGCGTTTTCAATGATATGGCCAAGATGGCTGTAGCCCATACTCTCATCATCAAAAGCGATATGCCCGAAGCTGTCTTTATCCCACACTTCCATGCCGTGATAGCAGCTGGCGCGTTGGGCGACGATCTCTGACCAGACGCCGATACGGGTCAGCAGCTTTTCACTGGCAGCGTTGATCGCTGAGACACGGAGCTCAGGCGGCGCATCGGAAGCGACAGGCTGAGGCTGTTTCTGCTCCAGTACCGCCACGCGCAGACCGCTGCCCTGCAGACCGCAGGCCAGCGCCAGTCCTACCATTCCGCCACCGACAATGGCAACATCAACATTCTGCACTTTGTTAACTCCTTAGCGAGCGACCCAACCGAGAGTCCTCTGCGCCAGCACATCGCGTGCCGGAATGAATAATTCCATCGCCATTAACCCCAGGTTACGCCCTGCCACCAGCGGTGCCCAGCGATTAGCAAACAGATGCACCAGCCCGTCGGTTACGCCGATGGTGGCCTCTTTATCTGCCTGACGTCGTTTCTGATACTGGCATAGCACCGGATACGCGCCGCAATCCTGCTGTCGGGCAAAGGCCTGCGCCAGCGTTTCGGCGAGGGTCATCACATCGCGCAGCCCGAGGTTAAAGCCCTGCCCGGCGATGGGGTGTAACGTCTGGGCCGCATTGCCCACCAGCGCGACGCGATGGGAGACAGCCTGCGACGCCGTGGTTAATGCTAAAGGATAGACCGAACGCTTCCCGGCATGGGTGATACGTCCCAGCCGCCAGCCAAAGGCTTTTTGCAGTTCGGTGCAGAAGCGTTCATCCGACCAGGCCTGCACCTCATCCGCTTTTTCCAGCGGATGGCACCAGACCAGCGAGCTACGCCCCTGCGACATCGGCAGCATGGCCAAAGGACCATGCTGGGTAAAACGTTCAAAGGCGCGGCCACGGTGTGGCTCGGCGGTGGCAACGTTGGCGATCACCGCCAGTTGGTGGTACGGCTGCTGCTGCCACTGGATGCCACACTGCTGGCCGAGCGCCGAACGGGAACCGTCGGCCGCCACCAGCAGTTGTCCCTCAAGGGTACTGCCGTCATCCAGCGTGACGCTGACCGAGTTTTCGCTGCGGGTGAAGTGTTCCACGCGCGCCGGGCAATGCAGCGTCACGCCAGGGGCATCCTGCAACAGGCGGAACAGGCGCAGACCTACGTCGTGCAGCTCCACCACCTGCCCCAGGGCATCAATACGATAATCCTGCGCCTCAAGGGTGACAAACCCGGCGTGGCCCCGATCGCTGACATGGACGGTTTCGATCGCGGTAGCGCAATCGGCAATCGCCTGCCAGATGCCGCTGCGGGCCAGCTGCTGGCAGGTGCCCTGCGCCAGGGCGATGGCGCGGCCATCAAACCCCGGATGACCGGCCGACTGCGGCGCCACGGCCTCCACCAGATGCACCGGAAGCTTGCCCTGGGTCAGCGTAGAAATCGCCAGCGCCAGGGTGGCGCCCGTCATGCCCCCGCCAACGATGATGATGCTCATTGGCGGGCCGCCGCCATCAGGGCTTCAATCTCGTCGGCGTTTTTCACCACCGACGCCGTCAGGTTTTTGTTACCGGATTCAGTGATGACGATGTCATCTTCGATACGAATACCGATCCCGCGATACTCGGCAGGCACATCGGCATCCGGGGCGATATAGAGCCCCGGTTCAACGGTCAGCACCATTCCTGGCTCCAGCACGCGGGAACGTTCCGGGCCATACACGCCCACATCATGCACATCCAGCCCCAGCCAGTGGCTCAGGCCATGCATAAAGAAGGGACGGTGAGCGTTCTCTGCGATCAGCTGATCGACGTCGCCGTTGAGGATCCCTAGATCCACCAGGCCGCTGATCATAATGCGCACCACTTCGCCGGTGACCTCCTGAATGGAAGTGCCCGGGCGGAACAGCATCAGCGCGGTGTCCAGCGACTGCAGGACGATGTCGTAGATGGCGCGCTGGGCCGGGGTAAATTTGCCGTTGACCGGGAAGGTACGGGTGATATCCCCGGCATAGCCTTTAAATTCGCATCCGGCGTCGATCAGCACCAGATCGCCATCCCGCAGTTCAGACTCGTTTTCGGTGTAATGCAGAATGCAGCCGTTTTCACCGCCGCCAACGATGGTGTTATAGGCCGGGTAGCGAGCACCGTGGCGGGTAAATTCATGGTGAATTTCGCCTTCCAGCTGATACTCGAACATTCCCGGACAACATGTTTGCATCGCCCGGGTATGAGCCAGAGCGCTGATCTCGCCCGCGCGACGCATGACATCGAGCTCTTCTTCTGATTTAAACAGACGCAGCTCGTGGACGGCGGGACGCCAGTCGGTGAGCGTTACCGGCGCTTTCAGATTTTGCCGGGAACCTTTGCGCAGCTTATCCAGCGCGGCAAAGACAATCTCATCGGCATAGGCGTATTCGCCCTGCGCGTGGTAGACCACATCCAGGCCATTGAGCAGCTGGTAGAGCTGCTCGTTGATTTCGCTGAACGCCAGGGCGCGATCCACGCCCAGCTTTTCCGGCGCGGCCTGCTGGCCCAGACGGCGGCCAAACCAGATCTCGGCGGTGAGATCCCGAACGCGGTTAAACAGCACGCTGTGGTTATGGGTGTCGTGACTTTTGATCAGCACCAGCACCGACTCCGGCTCATTGAAGCCGGTGAAGTACCAGAAATCGCTGCTCTGGCGGTACGGATATTCGCTATCGTTGCTGCGCGTGGCTTCCGGTGCGGCAAAAATCAACGCGGCGCTGCCCGGCTGCATAGTGGCCAGCAGCGCCTGACGGCGGCGAAGGTACTCTTGCTGAGTCATGATACCCTCCTGGAATCGTTATTAGTGTAAGGTTGGTTTGCGCACTTCCGGCGCGGTCGGTTTTACGCGCGTAAAGGTATCGTGGCACAGCAGCGACGCCACGCGCACATACTCAATGATCTCTTCCAGCGACATCTCCAGCTCTTCCTGATCTTCGTCTTCATCGTAGCCCAGCTGAGCGATGTTACGCAGATCGTCGATCGCTTCTCCGGCCTCGCCCGTCACTTTTTCCAGCTTAGGCTGCGTCACACCCAACCCAAGCAGGTAGTGATTGACCCAACCGGCCAGCGCATCGGCGCGATCGAACACGCTGACGTCGTCGCCATCAGGCAGATAAAGCTGAAAAAGGAAGCCGTCGTCTTCCAGCGCATCGCTGGTTGCGCCATGCATGCTGCGCAACGCCTGGGCGAGGTCGTGCCCAAACGCCAGACCCTCGTTCGTCAGGTCGTGAACCAGCGGCAGCCATGAGCTGTCGTTGTTTCCACCACACAGCATCCCGCTGATCAGACCGTGCATTTCAGCCGGGGTTAAACCCACTCCCTGCTGGTTCAGTAACTGGCTGACATCGTTGTAACCAGGCATTTCGTTCTGCATAGACATGCTCATTCGTCATCAAAGGGAGGAATATTCATGATATGCTACCACTTTGGACCCTGGTGAACCAGAATAGGGCTTGTTTCTACACGCCAGGGTAGCTATAGTGTCGCCCCTTCGCAGCCCCCGGTAGCGGAAGTGAAGGCAGCGCAGTCAAACAGCAGGAAGGTGGCATGTCTGCACAACCCGTCGATATCCAAATTTTTGGCCGTTCGCTGCGAGTGAATTGTCCGCCTGAACAAAGGGATGCTTTGAATCAGGCTGCGGATGATTTGAATCAGCGGTTGCAAGATTTAAAAGAACGCACTAGAGTCACAAATACTGAGCAGCTGGTCTTCATCGCCGCGTTGAACATCAGTTATGAACTGGCTCAGGAAAAAGCGAAGACCCGCGATTACGCGGCGAGCATGGAACAACGCATTAAAATGCTCCAGCAGACCATTGAACAGGCATTGCTTGATCAGGGTCGAATTACAGACAGACCGGGGCAAAACTTTGAATAACACTTCGTGGTCTACTATGGTAGAGTGACCCTGAAGGAAAAATTTCTCTGAGATGTTCGCATGCGGGCCAGTCCCCTGAGCCGATATTTCATACCACAAGAATGTGGCGCTCCATGGTTGGTGAGCATGCTCGGTTCGTCCGAGAAGCCTTAAAACTATGACGACACATTCACCTTGAACCAAGGGTTCAAGGGTTACAGCCTGCGGCGGCATCTCGGAGATTCCCTCACCTTTCTACCCAGCGACTACCATGACGCAACTTCCTGAAGTCCCTGCCTCTCGTCAACACATTCGTCAGTTTATCCGTCAGCAACGCCGAGCCTTAACATCCGAACAGCAAGCCCATTTCGCGCAGCAAGCCGCGGCACGCATGATGGCTTATCCACCCGTCGTGATGGCGCATACCGTTGCCCTGTTTCTCTCTTTTGATGGCGAACTCGATACCCAACCGCTGATCGATGAGCTCTGGCGCACCGGGAAAAAGGTCTACCTGCCGGTACTTCACCCGTTCAGCCCGGGGAACTTGCTGTTTCTCCACTACCATCCTCACAGCGAGCTGGTGGTGAATCGTCTGAAAATCACCGAACCTAAGCTGGACGTGCGCGACGTGCTGCCGCTGGGTCAGCTGGACGTACTGGTGACGCCGCTAGTGGCATTTGATGAGAGCGGACAGCGTTTAGGTATGGGCGGAGGTTTTTACGATCGCACGTTGCAGCACTGGCAGCAGCACGGCTTACAGCCCGTGGGCTATGCGCATGATTGTCAGGGCGTAGAAAAACTGCCGGTAGAGAAATGGGATATTCCGCTGCCCGCGGTGGTGACGCCCAGCAAAATCTGGCTCTGGTAGAATAAAGCCGGGTGGCGGCTACGCCTTACCCGGCCTACATAAACCCTCGGACTTTGTAGGTCGGGTAAGCGCAAGCGCCACCCGACACCACAAACCGCACAATCAATACAGCAGACGCGCGCGAATCGTGCCTGGAATAGCCTTCATCCCCTGCAGCGCTTTCTCTGCAACGTCTTCATCCGCTTCGATATCGATAACCACATAACCCATCTGGGCGTTAGTTTGCAGATACTGTGCGGCGATGTTCACGCCCTGCTCAGCGAAGATCTGGTTAATGGCCGTCAGCACGCCCGGACGGTTTTCGTGGATATGCAGCAGACGACGTCCGCCGTGCAGCGGCAGAGAGACTTCAGGGAAGTTGACCGCCGACAGGGTTGAGCCGTTGTCAGAGTATTTGCTCAGCTTACCAGCCACTTCGAGGCCAATGTTTTCCTGCGCTTCCTGAGTAGAGCCCCCGATGTGCGGAGTCAGGATCACGTTATCGAACTCACACAGCGGCGAGGTGAACGGATCGCTGTTGGTCGCCGGTTCGGTCGGGAAGACATCGATGGCAGCACCCGCCAGATGTTTGCTTTTCAGGGCTTCGCACAGCGCCGGGATATCCACTACCGTACCGCGCGCGGCGTTGATCAGCAGCGAGCCAGGCTTCATCAGCGCCAGCTCTTCTGCACCCATCATGTTTTTGGTGGAGGCGTTTTCCGGCACGTGCAGGCTCACGACATCGCTCATGTTGAGCAGGTCGGAGAGATGCTGAACCTGAGTGGCATTCCCCAGCGGCAGCTTGTTTTCGATATCGTAGAAGAAGACGTGCATCCCCAGCGATTCCGCCAGAATGCCCAGCTGTGTGCCGATGTGGCCATAGCCGATAATACCCAGCTTTTTACCACGCGCTTCAAAAGAGCCGGATGCCAGTTTATTCCAGATCCCGCGGTGGGCCTTGGCATTGGCTTCAGGGATGCCACGCAGCAGCAGCAGAAGTTCACCGATCACCAGCTCCGCCACGGAACGGGTATTGGAGAATGGCGCGTTGAATACCGGGATACCGCGCTTCGCAGCAGCATTGAGATCGACCTGGTTGGTGCCGATACAGAAGCAGCCAATCGCGACCAGCTTTTCTGCTGCGGCAATGACGTCTTCAGTCAGGTGGGTACGGGATCGCAGGCCAATGAAGTGGGCATCACGGATCGACTCTTTCAGCTGTTCGGTATCCAGCGCGCCTTTGTGAAATTCGATGTTGGTGTAACCTGCCGCACGAAGGTTATCCAGTGCTTTCTGATGCACCCCTTCGACCAGCAGAAATTTAATCTTGTCTTTCTCCAGTGATACCTTTGCCATTTCCCCGACCCTGTCTGATTGTCTGAACTGTTGTTGTGCTGGATTGAAATCCGCTCCAGCCAACATATCAAAAAAAACTATTGCAGCAATATGAACGTTTGCGTCGGGACTCTGAAGAAATGTCATACAGCGCCAATTGGCAGTGAAATATGCTGTGGAGGAATACGAAAGCGGCAGGATCGTCAGGAGAGAATTAGAAATGTGACACAAGTCACCGAATATCGCTGTTGCAAAAAAAGTTAGCGGGGGGAGACTCCCCCCGTCAGATCATTTCACGATGGTTTTGACGCCATCGGCAGTGCCGATCAGCGCGACATCCGCGCCACGATTGGCGAATAACCCTACGGTTACCACGCCTGGCAGACCATTGATGGCATTCTCCAGCGCCACGGCGTCGAGGATCTCCAGACCGTGAACATCCACAATCACGTTCCCGTTATCCGTCACCACGCCCTGACGGTATTCCGGGCGGCCACCCAGTTTCACCAGCTCACGGGCAACCGCGCTGCGCGCCATTGGGATCACTTCAACCGGCAGCGGAAAGTTGCCGAGGATATCGACCTGCTTGGAGGCATCGGCGATACAGATAAACTTGTCCGCCACGGAGGCGATGATTTTCTCGCGCGTCAGCGCCGCGCCACCACCCTTGATCATCTGCATATGGCCGTTGATCTCATCCGCGCCGTCGACGTAGATCCCCAGACGGTCAACTTCATTGAGATCGAAAACGGTGATCCCCAGGCTTTTCAGCTTTTCCGTGGAAGCATCGGAGCTGGAAACCGCGCCCTCGATCTGGCCTTTCATGGTGCCCAGCGCATCAATAAAGTGTGCTGCCGTTGACCCTGTGCCCACGCCGACAATAGTACCCGGCTGTACATACTGGAGAGCGGCCCATCCTACTGCTTTTTTCAGTTCATCCTGCGTCATGATCTCGTGCCCGTGGTGATTTTGCGTGACGCGCATTATAGAGCATTCGCCTGCGCCATGTGATCTGCGAGGTCACCAATTTCGTCTGTATCAAACATAAATTTATGTCATAGTGCGAAGTATTGAATTTTTTGGGAGTCAGCCAGAGCAATGAAACGTCCGGACTACAGAACATTACAGGCGCTTGATGCCGTTATTCGTGAACGCGGATTCGAACGCGCAGCACAAAAGCTGTGCATTACCCAATCCGCTGTTTCACAACGAATCAAACAGCTTGAGAACATGTTCGGGCAGCCGCTGCTGGTTCGTACCGTGCCGCCGCGTCCAACCGAACAGGGGCAAAAGCTGCTGGCGCTGCTGCGTCAGGTTGAGCTGCTGGAAGATGAGTGGCTGGGCGATGAACAGACCGGCTCCACGCCGCTGCTGCTCTCGCTGGCGGTCAACGCCGACAGTCTGGCAACCTGGCTCCTCCCTGCCCTCGCCCCGGTGCTGGCCGATTCGCCTATTCGCCTGAATCTGCAGGTTGAAGACGAAACCCGTACCCAGGAGCGTCTGCGCCGCGGTGAAGTAGTGGGTGCAGTCAGTATCCAGCCTCAGGCGCTGCCAAGCTGCCTGGTGGATCAGCTGGGGGCGCTGGATTATCTGTTCGTTGGCTCAAAAGCCTTTGCCGAGCGATACTTCCCGAATGGCGTTACCCGCGCGGCGCTGCTGAAAGCCCCTGCCGTGGCCTTTGACCATCTTGATGACATGCATCAGGCATTTTTACAGCAGAATTTCGACCTGCCGCCGGGCAGCGTACCTTGCCATATCGTGAACTCCTCCGAAGCCTTCGTGCAGCTGGCACGTCAGGGCACCACCTGCTGCATGATCCCGCATCTGCAGATCGAGAAAGAGTTGAACAGCGGCGAGCTGATCGACCTGACGCCAGGCTTACACCAGCGCCGTATGCTCTACTGGCACCGCTTTGCACCCGAAAGCCGGATGATGCGCAACGTCACCGACGCGCTGCTGGCCCATGGACATAAAGTCCTGCGTCAGGACTAATAAAAAGGCCGGGTCGCATTAACGCTGACCCGGCCTTTTTTCTGTGCTGAATACCAGACTTACGGTGCTTTAGTCGCCGTATCCTGCTGCTGATTCTGCTGTACCGGCTGAGTCTGCTGACCCTGCGCTGGCTCCAGCTGGAACACCACGTCAACCTGATCGTCAAACTGAATGGTTGGCTGTTCGTAGGTATCCTGCGCAGAGACTGGCGCCGCTTCCGCTTTCATCATGCGTACCATCGGGCTCGGCTGATAGTTAGAGACGTGGTAACGGACGCTGTAAACCGGGCCCAGCTTGCTGTTAAAGCCAGAAGCCAGCTGCTGCGCCTGACGCACGGCATCATCAATCGCCGCTTTACGCGCTTCGTCTTTATACTTCTCAGGTTGCGCAACACCCAGGGAGACAGAACGGATTTCGTTCAGACCCGCTTTCAGCGCGCCATCCAGCAGGGAGTTGAGCTTATCAAGCTGACGTACCGTGACTTCCACGGTACGCACCGCGCGGTAACCTTTCAGGATGCTTTTGCCATCCTTATAGTCATAATCCGGCTGAGTACGCAGGTTGGCAGAGTTGATATCTTTTTTAGCGACGCCGTTCTGCTCCAGGAAAGAGAGATATTGCGCAACGCGATCGTCTGCCTGTTTCTTGGCGGTAGCGGCATCTTTTGCCGCCACGTTCACTTCGATGGCTAAGGTTGCAATATCCGGGGCCGCATCAACGCTGGCGGTACCGGAGGTCACAATGTGCGGGCTGTCAGGCAGTTCACTGGCCTGAACGGATGCTGCGCCAAAACCCATTAATGCCGCCAGGGCGATTACATTCAACTTCACTTTTATTCCTCCATGTTGCGAAGAGTGCCCATGTAACAGGGCGCATGCCAGCAAGCTTAGCGGCTGCTGGTCGAATGTCCATAAGACAACGCTTAGTAGAATAGTTCCCGAATATGATGAATCCCCTCTTTCGCCAGCTGGAAAGCGATAACCCACATCACCACACCGACCAGGCCGTTGATAATGCGCTGGGCTTTGGCGGTGCGCAGACGGGGAGCCAGCCAGGCGGCAAGCAGCGCCAGCCCAAAGAACCACAGGAAAGAGGCGCTGACGGTACCCAGTGCAAACCAGCGTCTCGGCTCGGCATCAAGCTGCCCGCCCAGGCTGCCCAGCACCACGAAGGTATCCAGATAAACATGCGGGTTGAGCCAGGTGACCGCCAGCATGGTGACGATAATTTTCCAGCGCCCCTGCTTCATCACTTCGGCGCTGGCCAGCTCAATATTGCTGCCCATCGCCGTTTTCAGGGCGCCAAAGCCATACCACAGCAGAAACGCGACGCCGCCCCAGGTGACCAGCGCCAGCAGCCAGGGGGACTGCATCAGCAGCGCGCTACCGCCAAAAATACCGGCGCAGATCAGGAGCATATCGCTCACCGCACAGAGCAACGCAATCATCAGATGATACTGACGACGAATACCCTGATTCATGACGAACGCATTTTGCGGGCCGAGAGGCAGGATCATCGCTGCGCCAATCATAAGCCCTTGAATGTAAAAAGATAACATGAAAATTAATCTCAGGAAGCTGTCTTGAGGGCAGACTATACTGCGGGAGGATAATAAGAGGAAATGGATAATATTAATTGGCAATAAGCAGAACTAATTAAACCCGACACGCATTGCGCATGCCGGGTTACCGGGAAAACGTTATTCCGCTGGCTCTTTCACACGCTTGAAGTTCACGTCCATCTGCGGGTACGGGAAGCTGATACCGTTGGCGTCAAAGTCGCGTTTCACGCGTTCCAGCACATCCCAGTAAACGCTCTGCAGATCGCCGCTGTGGCTCCAGATGCGCACCACAAAGTTGATAGATGAAGCACCCAGCTCGTTCAGGCGAACGGTCATCTCACGATCTTTCAGAATGCGGTCATCCGACTCGATAATGTTAGTCAGGAGCTGCTTAACCTTGTCGATATCCGAGTCGTACGCCACGCCAATGATGAACTCATTGCGACGGACCGGTTCACGAGAGAAGTTAATGATGTTGTTGGCGATGATTTTCCCGTTCGGGATCACGACCATCCGGCCATCCGCGCTGCGCAGGGTGGTAGAGAAGATCTGCACCTGCAGCACGGTACCGGCCACGCCGCCGAGATCAACATATTCGCCAGAGCGGAACGGACGGAAGGTCACCAGCAGTACCCCGGCCGCCAGGTTAGACAGCGAGCCCTGCAAGGCCAGACCAATTGCCAGACCGGCGGCACCCAGCACGGCGATAACCGATGCCGTTTGCACCCCGACACGGCCCAGAGCCGCAATCAGCGTAAACGCGATAACGCCGTAGCGCACCAGTGCGGAGAGGAAATCTGCCACCGTGGCATCAATATGACGCGCCCGCATCACGCGGTTGACGGCGTTAGAGATGATGCGCGCCACGATCATACCGATGATGATAATGGCGATGGCCGCCACAATGTTTACGGCGTAACTCAACAGCAATGCCTGGTTACGCACCAGCCAGGAGCCCGCGTTATTGATGCTATCCACAACACCGAGATCTTCCATTCACTATTCCTTATCTAAGCAAACCATAGAAATGCATCCCCCATCGAGGCAGGCAAGTTAGTAAAGGGTAAACAAAAGCGGGGGCTTTTGCCAAACAGATCACAGAAATAGTGCCCGTAGCCAGTTGAAAAAGCATAAAAAAAGCCCGCAATTAATGCGGGCTTTCTGAGGCTATCAGCAGTGCAAATTACAGAACGTCAACCGCGTTCAGCTCTTTGAATGCCTGCTCCAGACGCGTCACCATAGAGGCCTGGGCTGAACGCAGCCATACGCGTGGATCGTAGTATTTCTTGTTCGGCTGGTCTTCGCCTTTCGGGTTGCCCAGCTGGCCCTGCAGGTAAGCTTCGTTGGTTTTGTAGTACTGCAGGATACCGTCCCAGGTTGCCCATTGGGTGTCGGTATCGATGTTCATTTTGATAACACCGTAGCTTACGGAGTCTTTGATTTCCTGAGCAGAAGAACCGGAACCGCCGTGGAAGACGAAGTTCAGGCTGTTGTGCGGCAGGTTGTGTTTCTTAGAAACGTATTCCTGAGAATCACGCAGAATGGTTGGGGTCAGAACCACGTTGCCTGGCTTGTACACGCCGTGTACGTTACCGAAGGAGGCAGCGATGGTGAAGCGCGGGCTGATTTTGCTCAGCTCGGTATACGCATAATCAACGTCTTCTGGCTGAGTGTACAGGGCAGAAGCGTCCATGTGGCTGTTGTCCACACCATCTTCTTCACCACCGGTGCAACCCAGTTCGATTTCCAGAGTCATGTCCATTTTGGCCATGCGCGCCAGGTATTTGGAGCAGATCTCGATGTTCTCTTCCAGAGACTCTTCAGACAGGTCGATCATGTGAGAAGAGAACAGTGGCTTACCGGTTGCTGCGAAGTGTTTTTCGCCCGCGTCCAGCAGACCGTCGATCCACGGCAGCAGTTTCTTCGCGCAGTGGTCAGTGTGCAAGATAACCGGAACACCGTAGTGCTCAGCCATCTGGTGTACGTGATGTGCGCCAGAGATTGCGCCCAGGATTGCCGCGCCCTGAGGAACGTCAGTTTTCACGCCTTTACCTGCGATAAACGCAGCACCGCCGTTAGAGAACTGAACGATTACCGGAGCTTTAACTTTTGCTGCGGCTTCCAGTACGGCGTTAATAGAGTCGGTACCGACGCAGTTAACCGCTGGCAGAGCAAAGTTGTTTTCTTTTGCTACCTGGAACACCTTCTGAACGTCATCACCAGTGATCACGCCAGGTTTTACGAAATCAAAAATTTTAGACATGTTGCGAGTCCTGTATCTTCGGCCTTGGAAAGGGGCGAGCTCTTAAAAGCACGCTGAAATTTGGGCAGGTTTCCCTGCCCTAAAATGGCTTACTTCTTAGCGCGCTCTTCGAGCATGGCTACTGCTGGCAGAACTTTGCCTTCCACGAATTCGAGGAATGCGCCGCCGCCAGTGGAGATGTAGGAGATCTTGTCGGAAATACCGAACAGATCGATTGCTGCCAGGGTATCACCGCCGCCAGCAATGGAGAATGCGTCGCTGTCTGCAATCGCGTTAGCCACGATTTCAGTACCTTTACGGAAGTTCGGGAATTCGAACACGCCAACCGGGCCGTTCCACAGAATGGTTTTCGCATTCTTCAGGATCTCAGCCAGTTTTTCTGCAGAGGCATCGCCCAGGTCCAGAATCTGCTCTTCATTTTTGATGTCAGAGACAGATTTCAGCTCAGCGGTAGCGGTTTCAGAGAACTCAGTCGCTACGCGAACGTCAGTTGGAACCGGGATATCACAGGTGGTCAGCAGGCGTTTTGCTTCGTCAACCAGATCTGCTTCGTACAGGGATTTACCCACGTTGTGGCCCTGAGCGGCAACGAAGGTGTTGGCGATGCCGCCACCGACGATCAGCTGGTCAGCGATTTTGGACAGAGAGTCCAGTACGGTCAGTTTGGTAGAGACTTTAGAACCGCCAACGATAGCAACCATTGGACGAGCTGGTTCTTTCAGAGCTTTGCCCAGTGCTTCCAGTTCGTCTGCCAGCAGTGGACCTGCACAGGCGACGTCAGCGAATTTACCGATACCGTGAGTAGAAGCCTGCGCACGGTGAGCAGTACCGAAAGCATCCATTACGAACACGTCGCACAGGGCTGCGTATTTTTTGGACAGGGTTTCGTCGTCTTTCTTCTCGCCTTTGTTAAAGCGAACGTTTTCCAGAACAACCAGTTCACCTTCAGCAACTTCAACGCCGTCCAGGTAGTCTTTAACCAGACGTACCGGGCTGGACAGTTTGTCTTTCAGGTAATTAACAACCGGCAGCAGAGAGAATTCTTCGTTGTACTCGCCTTCGGTCGGACGACCCAGGTGGGAGGTGACCATCACTTTTGCACCCTGCTTCAGTGCCAGTTCGATGGTTGGCAGAGAGGCACGGATACGTGCGTCGCTGGTGACTTTCCCATCTTTAACCGGTACGTTCAGATCCGCACGGATGAAAACGCGTTTACCTGCCAGATCCAGATCGGTCATCTTAATTACAGACATGGTGAATCCTCTCGTTGATTCTTAAAGTTTTGCAGACGCAATACGCGCCTTACCTGAAACCTTGTGCGGCCATGGCTAACGTGGTGTCGAGCATCCTGTTAGCAAAGCCCCATTCATTATCACACCAGACCAGCGTTTTGATCAGATGCGCTCCACTCACGCGCGTTTGAGTGCCATCAACAATGGCGCTGTGCGGATCGTGGTTAAAATCTACTGAGACCAACGGTAATTCCGTATAGTCAACTATACCATGAAATGCTTGCTGTGCCGCTTTTTGCAGCAACAGGTTGACCTCACAGGCTTTTACCGGTTTCTTCACGGTCACGCTGAGGTCGATCGCCGTCACGTTGATGGTAGGAACACGCACGGCGATAGCTTCAAAACGGTCTTCAAATTGCGGGAAAATTCGGGTAATCCCGGCCGCCAGTTTGGTATCCACCGGGATAATCGACTGACTCGCCGCGCGAGTGCGTCTCAGGTCCGGATGGTATGCGTCAATGACCTGCTGATCGTGCATGGCGGAGTGAATCGTGGTCACGGTGCCCGATTCAATGCCATAGGCATCGTCCAGCAGTTTGATGACCGGAATAATACAGTTGGTGGTGCAGGAGGCATTGGAGACGATGCGGTGTTCCGCTTGCAGCTCATGATGGTTAACGCCATAAACCACCGTGGCATCGAGATCGTTACTGCCGGGATGTGAGAAGAGCACTTTCTTCGCGCCAGCCGCCAGATGGGCTTCGCCATGTTCGCGATTGCCGTAGACGCCGGTACAGTCGAGCACCACATCCACGCCCAGCTCACGCCAGGGTAAGGCGTCGATCGTCTGCTCGTGCAGTACACGAATCACGTCATCACCGACGAACAGCTGCTCTCTCTCCTGACGAACGTCCCAGGCGAAGCGCCCATGGCTGGTGTCATATTTCAATAAATGCGCCATGCCTGCGGCATCGGCCAGTTCATTGATGGCCACCACGGTCATTTCCGCCCGGCGCCCGGATTCATATAAAGCACGAACCACGTTACGTCCGATGCGACCGAAACCATTAATCGCTACGCGTACGGTCATAAGTCTCCTGCAAAGCTTTCCCTGATTCGAGGTGGCTGACAGAGTAATCCAGCAACGCTCTGAGGGGAATCCTCGCCTGTCACAAACTCCAACTGATTGGTCATTTGTCGAACGTTTAATCGACTGAAACGCTTCAGCCAGAATAAGCGAAACGTGGAATAAAGGGAATGAGCCCTCGGACCAATAAGCCAGCTATATGACTTGCGTCACATTTTTAATGGAATAATTCACAGCGCAGTTACATGCAGGAGGAATAGTAGATACAAAAAAGCCGGGTGGCGAGGTAAAAGCAAAACGGTAACCCAGGGGTTACCGTTTTTGGTGTTTGCACCCTCTCCCGTGGGAGAGGATTGGGGTGAGGGCATCAGCCCGCACCGTACCAGCAATTACAGCAGTTCTTTCGCTTTTGCGACCACGTTCTCAACGGTGAAGCCAAACTCTTCGAACAGCTGCTCAGCCGGAGCAGACTCACCGAAGGTGGTCATGCCGACGATAGCGCCGTTCAGGCCCACGTATTTGAACCAGTAGTCAGCGATACCCGCTTCCACAGCCACACGAGCGGAGACCGCTTTCGGCAGCACGGATTCACGGTACGCCGCGTCCTGCTTGTCAAAGGCATCGGTAGACGGCATGGAAACCACGCGCGCTTTCACGCCTTCGCCTGCCAGTTGATCCCAGGCCGCAACCGCCAGTTCAACTTCAGAACCGGTAGCGATGAAGATCACCTGTGGCTGACCGTCGCAATCTTTCAGCACGTAACCGCCGCGGGCGATGTTCGCCAGCTGCGCTTCGGTACGATCCTGCTGAGCCAGGTTCTGACGGGAGAGGATCAGTGCGGTCGGGCCGTCCTGACGCTCAACGCCATATTTCCACGCTACCGCGGATTCAACCTGGTCACATGGACGCCATGTGGACATGTTCGGGGTCACACGCAGAGAAGCAACCTGCTCAACCGGCTGGTGAGTCGGGCCATCTTCGCCCAGACCGATGGAGTCGTGGGTATAAACCATCACCTGACGCTGTTTCATCAGCGCAGCCATACGCACCGCGTTACGGGCATATTCCACGAACATCAGGAAGGTGGAGGTGTACGGCAGGAAACCACCGTGCAGGGAGATACCGTTGGCAATCGCAGTCATACCGAATTCACGTACACCGTAATGGATGTAGTTACCGGCAGCATCTTCGTTGATCGCTTTAGAACCGGACCAGATGGTCAGGTTGCTTGGCGCCAGGTCAGCGGAGCCGCCGAGGAACTCTGGCAGCCACGGGCCGAAGGCTTCGATGGCATTCTGGGACGCTTTACGGCTGGCGATTTTGGACGGGTTCGCCTGCAGTTTAGCGATGAACTCGTTCGCTTTGGCGTCGAAGTCAGCCGGCATGTCACCTTTCATACGACGGGTGTATTCAGCCGCTTCCTGTGGGAAGGCTTTAGCGTAGGCAGCAAATTTCTCGTTCCATGCTGCTTCTTTTGCCTGACCGGCTTCTTTGGCATCCCACTGCGCGTAGATCTCAGATGGGATCTCAAACGCGGCGTGTTTCCAGCCCAGCTGTTCGCGGGTCAGGGCGATCTCTGCGTCACCCAGCGGTGCACCGTGAGAGTCGTGGGTGCCGGCTTTGTTCGGGGAACCGAAACCGATGATGGTTTTGCACATCAGCAGGGACGGCTTGTCGGTTACAGCGCGTGCTTCTTCTACTGCACGTTTGATCGCGTCAGCATCGTGACCGTCAACACCACGTACCACGTGCCAGCCGTAGGCTTCGAAACGTGCTGCGGTATCGTCGGTGAACCAGCCTTCAACGTGACCATCAATGGAGATGCCGTTGTCGTCATAGAACGCAACCAGTTTGCCCAGCTTCAGGGTACCGGCCAGGGAGCATACCTCGTGAGAGATACCTTCCATCATGCAGCCGTCGCCGAGGAACGCATAGGTGAAGTGGTCAACAATGTCGTGACCCGGACGGTTGAACTGCGCCGCCAGCGTCTTCTCAGCAATTGCCATGCCCACGGCGTTAGCAATCCCCTGCCCCAGCGGACCAGTAGTGGTTTCAACACCTGCGGTGTAGCCCACTTCCGGGTGACCCGGGGTTTTGGAGTGCAGCTGACGGAAGTTTTTCAGCTCTTCGATTGGCAGCGCATAGCCGGTGAGGTGCAGCAGGCTGTAGATCAGCATGGAGCCATGGCCGTTGGACAGTACGAAACGGTCGCGGTCAGCCCAGGCCGGGTTCTGCGGGTTGTGGTTCAGGAAATCACGCCACAGGACTTCGGCAATGTCAGCCATACCCATCGGGGCACCCGGGTGACCGGATTTAGCTTTTTGTACAGCATCCATGCTCAGCGCACGAATAGCATTGGCAAGCTCTTTACGTGAGGACATTTTGACTCCAGATCGGATGTTGAAGGCCATACCCGTTTCGGCTTGACGACAGCGCGTTTTGGGCTACGCCAGAAAAAAGTGCCAACAATGTAACCCAAGCGACAAAGCATGTACATGGACCATTCTTTTGCCGGTTAAGAAATCTCTGGAACAGGCTCGCACGTTGCGCAATCTTCTCGCCCGCCTTCGTTTATATTCTTTATACTCAGGGTACTCCGGCCTCGCTGCCGTGATGTAATTTCAGAATTTATCGTGTTTAACGAGTGCGGAAGCAACCTAATGAAAATGCGTGCAATAGTGCTGGCTCTGGGAACAACGCTCCTGCTGAGCGGGTGTCAGAATATGGACTCCGGCGGTCTGATGAGCTCTGGAGCAGAGGCGTTTCAGGCCTACTCCCTGAGCGATGCTCAGGTCAAAACATTAAGCGATGAAGCCTGTAAGGAGATGGACGGTAAGGCTACCATCGCCCCGGCAGGCAGCACTTACGCTCAGCGTCTGGACAAGATTGCTTCTGCGCTTGGTGACAACATTAATGGCCAGCCGGTGAACTATAAGGTTTACATGGCCAAAGACGTCAACGCCTTTGCGATGGCCAACGGCTGTATCCGCGTCTACAGCGGGCTGATGGATATGATGACCGACAACGAAGTTGAAGCGGTTATCGGGCATGAAATGGGTCACGTTGCCCTCGGCCACGTGAAGAAAGGCATGCAGGTTGCACTTGGCACCAACGCCGTGCGCGTGGCGGCAGCGTCTGCCGGCGGCATTGTCGGGAGCCTGTCCCAGTCGCAGCTTGGCGATCTCGGTGAAAAACTGGTCAACTCCCAGTTCTCCCAGCGTCAGGAATCTGAAGCGGATGACTACTCTTACGATCTGTTGCGCAAACGCGGCATCAATCCGTCAGGTTTAGCCACCAGCTTCGAAAAACTGGCGCAACAGGAAGCGGGCCGTCAAAGCTCAATGTTTGACGACCACCCTGCTTCTGCTGCACGTGCGCAGCATATTCGCGATCGCATGGCTACAGACGGCATTAAATAATCTAGAAAAACAGGCCGGGCAACGCGTCCCGGCCTGTCTCTTAATTACTCGCCTTTTTTCGCCGCCTGGATGTAGAGCATTTCCAGAGCCAGGGTCGCCGCGGCCAGCGCGGTGATCTCGGACTGGTCGTAAGCAGGCGCGACTTCCACCACGTCCATACCCACGATGTTCAGATCCTTCAGGCCACGTACCAGCTTAATAGCGCGATCGGAGGTCAGGCCGCCGATCACCGGGGTGCCGGTACCTGGCGCAAAGGCCGGATCCAGGCAGTCGATGTCGAAGGTCAGGTATACCGGCATATCGCCAACGATCTGCTTCACCTGCGCGATGATGTCATCCACGCCGCGATCGTTCACCTGACCTGCGTCCAGCACGGTGAAGCCGTTGTCTTTATCGAACTCGGTACGAATCCCGATCTGCACGGAGTGGTTCGGATCGATCAGGCCTTCTTTCGGCGCGGTGAAGAACATGGTGCCGTGGTCGAATTCGCAACCGTTCGCATAGGTGTCGGTATGGGCATCGAAATGCACCAGCGCCATCTTACCGAAATGCTTCGCGTGAGCGCGCAGCAGCGGCAGGGTCACGAAATGGTCACCCCCGAAGGAGAGCATACGCTTGCCGGCAGCCAGCAGCTTCTCAGCGTGGGCCTGCAGCTTTTCGCTCATTTCACGCGCATCACCGAAGGCATAGACCAGGTCACCGCAGTCAACCACGTTCAGGCGCTCGCGCATGTCGAAGTTCCACGGGAAACGGTTGTGCTCCCAGGCCAGATTGGTGGAGACCTGACGGATCGCTGCCGGGCCATGACGGCCACCGGCACGACCGGATGTCGCCATATCAAACGGCACACCGGTGATCACCCAGTCCGCATCGCTGTCGTACGGCTGGAAATTCATCGGAAGGCGTAAAAAACCAAAAGCGTTAGATACCAGGGAGTTATCGTACTGATGCCCTAAAGTGCTCATGTCCTGACCTCTTTATAACGTCGGTGCATTAAAAATAGATGAAAAAAAATCCCCTCCGCGTCGTTAAACCCGACGAGGAAGGGATTGATTCGAATAGTGCCTGTTGCGGCGGATTATCGCCGCTATTTCATACGGGTTCAAGTGAGTATAGGGCATTGTGCGGGCTTTACCCCTCACCCTAACCCTCTCCCCAGAGGGGAGAGGGAAGAATGCTTACTCGTCTTCCAGATAGGTATAGCCGTACAGACCCGCTTCAAACTCTTCCAGGAACTGTTTCTGCAGAGTGTCGTCGAGATCGGTCTTTTTCACCTGATCGCGGAACTGGGTCAGCAGCTTGTTCGGATCGAGCTGCACGTACTGCAGCATATCCGCCACGGTGTCACCCTCGTCAGAGAGCTCCACTTCGACATTGCCGTCAGGGAAGACAAACACGTCAACCGCTTCGGTATCCCCGAACAGGTTGTGCATGTTGCCCAGGATCTCCTGATACGCCCCGACCATAAAGAAGCCCAGCATTGGCGGGTTCTCCGGATCGTACTCCGGCATTGGCATGGTGGTGGCGATGCCGTCCCCGTCAATGTAGTGGTCGATCGCCCCGTCTGAGTCACAGGTGATATCCAGCAGCACCGCGCGGCGCTCAGGGATCTGATTCAGCCCTTCCAGCGGCATAACCGGGAACAGCTGGTCGATACCCCAGGCATCCGGCATCGACTGGAACAGGGAGAAGTTGACGTACATCTTGTCCGCCATACGCTCCTGCAGCTCGTCGATAATCGGACGGTGCGCACGGTTGCTCGGGTCGAGCTGTTTCTGCACTTCGTGACACATGTTCAGATACAGCTGCTCGGCCCAGGCACGCTCCTGCAGGCTGAACGCCCCGGATGAATAGCCGGTATGAATATCGTGCAGATCCATCTGGCTGTCGTGCAGCCATTCACGCAGTGAACGACGGGTGCCCGGCTCGTGCATCTCAATCCAGGTTTCCCACATGCTTTGCAGGGCACGCGGCGCATCGTCTTCCGGTGGTGTCGCTTCGGTGTATTCGTTGCGCTCCACGCCGATGATGTTCGATACCAGCACCGTGTGGTGCGCGGTAACCGCACGTCCGGACTCGGTGATCACCGTCGGGTGCGGCAGACCGTTCTCTTCACAGGCATCGCCAATCGCCCAGATGATGTTATTGGCGTATTCGTTCAGGCCGTAGTTCACCGAGCAGTCAGACTTCGAGCGGGTCCCTTCATAGTCCACACCCAGGCCACCGCCCACGTCAAAGCACTGGATGTTCACGCCGAGCTTATGCAGCTCGACGTAGAAACGGGCCGATTCACGCACGCCGGTGGCGATATCGCGGATGTTGGCCATCTGCGAACCGAGGTGGAAGTGCAGGAGCTGAATGCTGTCCAGACGACCCCGATCGCGCATGATTTCGACCAGCTGCAGTACCTGGTTCGCCGCAAGGCCAAATTTGGATTTTTCGCCGCCGGAGGACTGCCACTTCCCGGAGCCCTGCGAGGCCAGACGCGCACGCACGCCAAGGCGCGGCACCACGTTCAGACGCTCGGCCTCTTCCAGCACGATATTAATCTCAGACATCTTCTCGATGACCAGATAGACCTTGTGGCCCATCTTCTCACCAATCAGCGCCAGACGAATGTATTCCCGGTCTTTATAGCCGTTACAGACGATCACCGAGCGGGTCATGCCGGCATGGGCCAGTACCGCCATCAGCTCCGCTTTGGAACCAGCTTCCAGACCCAGCGGTTCGCCGGAGTGAATTAAGGATTCGATAACGCGACGATGCTGGTTCACCTTGATCGGATAAACCAGGAAATAGTCGCCGTTGTAACCGTAAGATTCACGCGCGCGTTTGAAGGCGGCGTTGATGGAACGCAGACGGTGCTGCAGGATCTGCGGGAAGCAGAACAGTGCAGGCAGACGCTGCCCCTGCGCTTCACGCGCTTTCACCAGTTTTGCGAGATCGACGCGCGCTTCCGGTACGTCAGGATCCGGGCAGACGCTGATGTGGCCCAGTTCATTGACGTCGTAGTAGTTATTGCCCCACCAGGCAATATTGTAAGTGCGCAGCATCTTGCTGGCTTCCTGGGAGCTCATCGCAACCTCCTGCATAGAACGTAGTACACCCTGTTCGCCTGCTGACGAAGGCGAAAACGAAGACATGTCGTCAGACATAGCGAACCTCAATTCTTACTATTCAGTGTAAAACAGTTGACTACTATCGCAGCGTCAATCTGCGATAACAACCCATTATCCGACCGGATTTCCAGCACAGAATGCTGAAAGCCGGGGCGTGCCACCGGTTTCTTATTCATATCATTGTAAAACACGTATCCGAACTCTGTATGACAAGGTCCGGCGAAACCACGAGAAAACTCTTGTATTTACAAGAGCGCCCTTGTTCAGACTTCACAAAGCGTAGTGCCTGCCCTGGAATCCTGAGAAGCGCCGAGATGGGTATAACATCGGCAGGTTTGCAGATTAGAAATGCGAATGGCGGGGAGCATGTTCCGGCCTGAAAGGCAGAACTGACTAAGCGGAAAACGACGGTTCATTATCTCGTATCACCTCCACGCAAGCCTGATAAAACTCGCGACAAGTTAAAGCTAAAAGTTCACTGCTTTACCCGGCTGGAAGTGGCGACACGAAGAAACGTCGTGTGCTTTTTTGTATGAGCCGCGCGCCGCGTTTTATACCGACAAGACAGGGAAAATGCAAAATATAAATGTGCGCATTGCCGGGACCGTCAGCAAAAATTTCCAGTTGGGTTTTCAAGGCCGTAGGCGCATAGATAAAAAAAGCTGGAAATCGGGCGAAGATGTGACCTAAAATAGCCGTCCAGATGTTAATCCATCCATACTGATTAACACTCAGACTGCCAGTGTCATCATCTGCAAGTCCTGGTGGAAAAACCTGCCACGGCTATCCCACACGACGGTTTGAGCTAAACAAATTCTCCTTAGGTAAATTAAAACATGGCAAAACACCTGTTTACGTCCGAGTCTGTATCAGAAGGACATCCTGATAAAATTGCTGACCAAATCTCCGATGCGGTGCTGGATGCGATCCTTGAGCAGGATCCGAAAGCGCGCGTTGCCTGTGAGACCTATGTCAAAACCGGCATGGTAATGGTTGGCGGTGAAATCACCACCAGTGCATGGGTTGATATCGAAGAGATCACCCGTAACACCGTGCGTGAAATCGGCTATGTGCATTCTGATATGGGCTTTGATGCCAACTCGTGCGCCGTACTGAGCGCCATCGGCAAACAGTCCCCTGACATCAACCAGGGCGTTGACCGTGCCGATCCGCTGGAGCAGGGCGCGGGCGACCAGGGCCTGATGTTTGGCTACGCCACCAACGAAACCGACGTGCTGATGCCAGCGCCAATCACCTATGCTCACCGTCTGGTGCAGCGTCAGGCTGAAGTGCGCAAAAACGGCACCCTGCCGTGGCTGCGTCCGGATGCGAAAAGCCAGGTTACCTTCCAGTACGACGACGGCAAAATTGTCGGCATCGACGCGGTAGTTCTCTCCACTCAGCACTCAGAAGATATCGACCAGAAATCTCTGCAGGAAGCGGTGATGGAAGAGATCATCAAGCCGGTTCTGCCGACCGAGTGGCTGAATGCCTCAACCAAATTCTTCATCAACCCAACGGGCCGTTTTGTTATCGGTGGACCAATGGGCGACTGCGGTCTGACCGGTCGTAAGATCATCGTTGATACCTACGGCGGCATGGCGCGTCACGGTGGCGGCGCGTTCTCCGGTAAGGATCCGTCTAAGGTTGACCGTTCTGCTGCGTACGCTGCACGTTATGTTGCTAAAAACATCGTTGCGGCTGGCCTGGCTGACCGTTGTGAGATTCAGGTTTCCTACGCGATTGGCGTGGCAGAACCAACCTCCATCATGGTTGAAACCTTCGGTACCGAAAAAGTGCCAACGGAGCAGCTGACCCTGCTGGTGCGTGAGTTCTTCGACCTGCGTCCATACGGCCTGATCCAGATGCTGGATCTGCTGCACCCAATCTACAAAGAAACCGCCGCTTACGGTCACTTTGGTCGCGAACATTTCCCATGGGAAAAAACCGACAAAGCCGCTCTGCTGCGTGAAGCTGCCGGTCTGAAATAATCGACTGACAGCGCTCCTGAAAGGCCAGCCCCGTGCTGGCCTTTTTGTTTTCGGCTTTATATCGCCCGCCATGAAATCGCTTACACCCAAATAAAATCAGTCCCTTTCGGAATACTCTCTTTGTCACGCCTCCCCCTCTGACATACTTTTACTGTTTCCTAATCAAATCTTTACATTGATGAAACAGCTAAGCCAAATGGAGGGCAAAATGCCTGACAATAAAAAACAGGGGCGGACGTCTAACAAGACGATGACGTTCTTCGTCTGCTTCCTTGCCGCTCTGGCAGGATTACTTTTCGGTCTTGATATCGGCGTTATTGCCGGGGCCTTGCCGTTTATTACGGATGAATTCCAGATCAACTCCCACACCCAGGAGTGGGTGGTGAGCTCGATGATGTTCGGTGCGGCAGTCGGCGCAGTGGGCAGCGGCTGGCTCTCCTTCAAGCTCGGGCGTAAAAAGAGCCTGATGATTGGCGCCATTCTGTTTGTCGCCGGTTCACTGTTTTCCGCCGCAGCACCTAACGTGGAAGTGCTGATTATCTCCCGCGTACTGCTGGGCCTGGCGGTGGGTGTTGCCTCTTATACCGCACCGCTTTACCTGTCGGAGATCGCGCCGGAGAAAATTCGCGGCAGCATGATCTCCATGTACCAGCTGATGATCACCATCGGTATTCTCGGTGCCTACCTTTCCGATACCGCGTTCAGCTACAGCGGCGCATGGCGCTGGATGCTGGGTGTGATTATTATCCCGGCAATCCTGCTGCTGATTGGCGTCTTCTTCCTGCCTGACAGCCCGCGCTGGTTTGCGGCTAAACGGCGCTTTAATGATGCGGAGCGCGTGCTGCTGCGCCTGCGTGATACCAGTGAAGAAGCGAAACGCGAGCTGGAAGAGATCCGCGAAAGCCTGAAGATCAAACAGAGCGGCTGGGCGCTGTTTAAAGAGAACAGTAACTTCCGCCGGGCGGTGTTCCTGGGCGTGCTGCTGCAGGTGATGCAGCAGTTCACCGGGATGAACGTCATCATGTATTACGCGCCAAAAATCTTTGAACTGGCGGGTTACAGCAACACCACCGAGCAGATGTGGGGCACGGTGATTGTCGGTCTGACCAACGTGCTGGCAACCTTTATCGCCATCGGTCTGGTGGATCGCTGGGGCCGTAAACCGACGCTGACCCTGGGCTTCCTGGTGATGGCGATCGGCATGGGCGTGCTGGGCACGATGATGCATATGGGCATCCACTCCACCACCGCACAGTATGCTGCCGTGGCGATGCTGCTGATGTTTATCGTTGGTTTTGCGATGAGCGCCGGTCCGCTGATCTGGGTTCTGTGTTCTGAGATCCAGCCGCTGAAAGGCCGCGATTTCGGTATCACCTGCTCCACCGCTACTAACTGGATCGCCAACATGATCGTCGGCGCAACCTTCCTGACCATGCTCGATACGTTTGGCAACGCCAACACCTTCTGGGTGTACGGTGGTCTGAACCTGCTGTTTATCGTCCTGACCCTGTGGCTGGTTCCTGAAACCAAACACGTGTCGCTGGAACATATTGAACGTAACCTGATGAAAGGTCGTCCACTGCGCGAAATCGGCGCTCACGACTGATCCTTTTGGCTTCCTCCCGCCCGGGAGGAAGCCGCTTGCACCGCCCCGCGACAAACTCTATGCTCTGCCGTTATGAAAACACCCCGTCTCCCCATTGCGCTTCAGCAAGCCGCCATGCGCAGCCTGCGTGATAACCTGGCCAAGGCCAATCTGAAGCTTGCCCGGAACTACCCTGAACCGAAACTGGTCTGGCAGCAGCGCGGCACCGCAGCCGGCACCGCCTGGCTGGATGCATATGAGATCCGCCTCAACCCGGTCCTGATGCTGGAAAATCAGCAGGCTTTTATCGACGAAGTGGTCCCGCATGAGCTGGCGCACCTGCTGGTGTGGAAGCACTTTGGCCGCGTGGCACCCCATGGCAAAGAGTGGAAATGGATGATGGAAGCGGTGCTTGGCGTGCCGGCGCGTCGCACGCATCAGTTCGAGCTTGATTCAGTACGGCGCAATACCTTCCCCTACCGCTGCCCGTGTCAGCAGCACCTGCTCACCGTGCGTCGCCATAATCGGGTAGTGCGCGGCGAAGCTACCTACCGCTGCGTCAAGTGCGGCAACCCTCTTATTGCGGAGTAAGCGGCAGAATCATCAGGAACATTCATGATCTGCCTGATTGCATACAGGAACAACTTTCGTTACGTTGCGGGCTCGTTTTGATACGGAGTTCACGATGTCCCGTAATTTCTCTCTCGCGGTCGCGTTTCTGACGACGGCGTTTTCAGGCCATGTGCTGGCCGAAGGTATCCACAGTTTCTCTCAGGCAAAAGCCGCAGGTGTGAAGGTCAACGCCGACGTCGCAGGTGATTTTTACTGCGGGTGCAAAATTAACTGGCAGGGCAAAAAAGGGGTCGTCGATCTGGCCTCCTGCGGTTACAAAGTGCGTAAAAACGAGAACCGCGCCAGCCGCATTGAATGGGAACATGTCGTCCCGGCCTGGCAGTTCGGCCACCAGCGTCAGTGCTGGCAGGACGGCGGACGTAAAAACTGCGCCAAAGACCCGATCTATCGCCAGATAGAGAGTGATATGCATAACCTGCAACCCGCCGTGGGCGAGGTGAATGGCGATCGCGGCAACTTTATGTACAGCCAGTGGAACGGCGGCGAAGGCCAGTATGGTCAGTGCGCCATGAAGGTAGACTTCAAAGAGAAGCTCGCCGAACCACCAGCCCGCGCCCGGGGCAGCATCGCCCGCACCTACTTCTATATGCGCGATCACTACCAACTGACCCTCTCCCGTCAGCAAACCCAGCTGTTTAACGCCTGGGATAAGCTCTATCCGGTGACCGCCTGGGAATGCCTGCGCGACGAACGCATTGCTAAAGTGCAGGGGAATCATAACCCGTACGTCCAGCGCGCTTGCCAGGCGCAAAAGAGCTAACCTACACTAGCGGCAATTGTTTATTTACATACACCCCTCACCCTAACCCTCTCCCCGCAGGGGAGAGGGGACAGACCGAGCCGGGACCTGGCTATTTATGGAATTCTTTGACTATGCGTATTCCCCGTATTTATCACCCGGAACTGATAACCCCGGACAGTGAAATTGCCCTGTCTGAAGAGGCCGCCAACCACGTTGGCCGTGTGCTGCGCATGGGCGCAGGTCAGGCGATTCAGCTGTTTGATGGTTCAAACCAGGTGTTTGAGGCGGAAATTACCCGCGCCGATAAAAAAAGCGTGCAGGTGAATATCTTGCGTGGCGAAATCGACGATCGTGAATCGCCGCTGCATATCCATTTAGGCCAGGTGATGTCGCGCGGCGAAAAAATGGAATTTACTATCCAGAAATCGATCGAACTGGGTGTAAGCCTCATTACGCCACTTTTTTCTGAGCGCTGCGGCGTTAAACTGGATGCCGAACGTCTGAATAAGAAGCTCCAGCAGTGGCAAAAAATCGCCGTTGCTGCCTGTGAACAGTGTGGCCGCAATCGGGTCCCGGAGATCCGCCCGGCAATGGATCTGGAAGCCTGGTGTGCGGAAGAGGAGCAGGGTCTGAAGCTCAACCTGCATCCCCGCGCCAGCGCCAGCATCAACACCCTGCCGCTGCCGGTTGAGCGCGTGCGGCTGCTGATTGGCCCGGAAGGCGGTCTGTCGGCGGATGAGATCGCCATGACCGCGCGCTACCAGTTTACTGATATTCTGTTGGGACCCCGCGTTCTGCGTACTGAGACCACCGCGCTAACCGCCATCACTGCCCTGCAGGTGCGTTTTGGCGATTTAGGTTGAAGCATTAACGGAGAAGACAATGATTAAGCTCGGCATCGTGATGGATCCCATCACAAGCATCAATATCAAGAAAGATTCCAGCTTCGCTATGCTGCTGGAAGCACAACGTCGCGGCTACCAGCTCCACTATATGGAGATGAGCGACCTGTACCTGATTAACGGCGAAGCGCGTGCGCGCACCCGCATCGTCAACGTCGAGCAGAATTACGATAAATGGTACGAGTTCGGTTCCGAGCAGGATCTGCCCCTGGCCGAACTCGACGTCATCCTGATGCGTAAAGACCCACCGTTCGACACTGAATACATCTACTGCACCTATATTCTTGAGCGCGCAGAAGAGAAAGGGACGCTGATCGTCAACAAACCGCAGAGCCTGCGCGACTGCAACGAGAAGCTCTACACCGCCTGGTTCTCCGACCTGACGCCAGAGACACTGGTGACGCGCAGCAAAACGCAGCTGAAAGCCTTCTGGCAGAAACACGGCGATATCATCCTGAAGCCGCTGGACGGCATGGGTGGCGCGTCTATCTTCCGCGTTAAAGAGGGCGACCCGAACCTCGGGGTGATCGCCGAAACCCTGACCGAGCACGGCTCCCGCTACTGCATGGCGCAGAACTATATCCCGGCGATCGTCGACGGCGATAAGCGCGTGCTGGTGGTGGACGGTGAGCCGGTGCCGTACTGCCTGGCGCGTATTCCGCAGGGCGGCGAAACCCGCGGTAACCTGGCGGCCGGTGGCCGTGGCGAACCGCGTCCGCTGACCGAAAGTGACTGGGAAATTGCCCGCCGCGTCGGCCCGATGTTAAAAGCCAAAGGGCTGATCTTTGTTGGCCTCGACATCATCGGCGATCGTCTGACAGAAGTGAACGTCACCAGTCCGACCTGTATTCGCGAAATCGAAGCAGAATTCCCGGTGTCGATTACCGGCATGCTGATGGATGCGATCGAAAAACGTCTGAAGCAGTAACCTAGCCAATACTATTAGTGACAGTACTCAGCTTTCTCCGCATACTGGGTGCTGTCGCTTTTTAAACCAGGAAACAGAACCTCTGACAATGAATTTACAGCATCACTTTCTGATTGCCATGCCTGCTCTCCAGGATCCCATTTTCCGTCGTGCGGTCGTTTACATCTGCGAGTACAGCGAAGATGGCGCGATGGGTATCATCATCAATAAACCGCTGGAAAATCTTACTGTTGAAGGCATTCTGGAAAAATTAAAAATTTCCCAGGACGAACGTGTTCCTGAAATTCGTCTCGACAAAGCGGTGATGCTGGGCGGCCCACTGGCAGAAGATCGCGGCTTTATCCTGCATACGCCGCCAGGGTTCTCCTCCAGTATCCGTATCTCTGACAATACCGTGATCACCACCTCCCGTGACGTGCTCGAGACCCTGGGCACAGAAAAGCAGCCTGCTGATGTGCTGGTGGCGCTCGGCTATTCCTCGTGGGAAAAAGGCCAGCTTGAGCAGGAGATCCTCGATAACGCCTGGCTGACGGCTCCGGCAGATTTAAACATTCTGTTTAAAACCCCTATCGCCGATCGCTGGCGTGATGCCGCAAAACTGATTGGCATTGATATCCAGACCATGCCTGGCGTAGCGGGGCATGCCTGATGAGCGGCACGCTTCTCGCTTTTGATTTCGGCACTAAAAGTATCGGCGTGGCGATCGGCCAGCGCATCACCGGCACCGCTCGTCCACTGACGGCGCTGAAAGCGCAAAACGGCACCCCGGACTGGAACCTGATTGAGCGGCTGCTGAAAGAGTGGCAGCCGGAGGTAGTGATTGTCGGGCTGCCGCTGAATATGGATGGCACCGAACAGCCCTTGACGGCACGGGCACGCAACTTTGCCAATAAAATTCATGGCCGCTTTGGCGTGGCGATTAAGCTGCATGATGAACGACTGAGCACGGTAGAAGCCCGCGCCGGTCTGTTTGAACATGGCGGTTTTCGTGCGCTCAGCAAAGGCAGCGTCGATTCCGCCTCAGCGGTGATTATCCTCGAAAGCTTCTTCGAGCAGGGTTACTGATCCCCTTCCCTTTGCCCGGCTCCCCGGGCAAATACTTCTTATGCTTCCAGCAACGTGGCGTTGAGCGCCGTTAGTTCAGCCAGACGCGTCCGCACGCTCTCATCGTCAATATTCCACATCCCGGCAAAGGCCAGCGCGGCATGATGCGCGCCCACCGGTAGCGCCATCGACACTTCGCCATCATCATGGTGCCAGATCACACGCCCCTGCTGGCGCTGCTGGGCTACATGCGGGGCGAGATTCTGCCACTGTTCTGGCGTAAAGCGCGGCATCAGCGCCTCGTCCGTCTCACTCGCCAGCAGCGACATGCCAATTACCGATTGCCAGGCAGGCAGCATATGGAAACCGGCCAGCGCCTGGGTGGTCTGGCTACCGGGCACCGAGTGCCAGATATAGATCACCTGGTCCTCCCACAGCACGCCCAGCGCCACCACGATATCGCGTGGCGCATCGCGCTCCAGCCGGGGCAAGGCGCGGGAGAAGAGCTCGGAGCCGCGGATTGACTGGGCCGCCAGGGCATGGATACCGGGGCCTGGCAGGTAGCGTCGATGCTCGTCCTGCATGGTCAGGCCAATAGAGGCCATGGTCATCAGCAAACGGTTCACACGGGTGGTGTTGATCCCCATCAGCCGCGCGAGTTCACGGCAACCGATGGCGCGACCGCTGGAAACCAGATATTGCAGACAGCGAATGCCGTCGATAAGACTTTGGTTCGGTTGTGATGACATAGTCGCTTTCAATGTGTGCAATCAGAGGCTCGATTTTACCGCCCATACGTAAGTATACAAGGCTGTGAAAATCATTCTCTGCCGTAAGCCCGCGCATTAAAGCCGCCCCTGTGCCCTGCGCTCAGCACGGCTCTGCTCGAAGTTCTGCATGCCGGCCTGCAACCCGGTCTGGATCACGCCCGGCAGTTGCCAGGTTTTACCTTCACGGATTAAGTTTGCCGCCGCGGGGGTATTAACCAGTAGCTCAAACAGCGCGACGCGCCCCTGCTGGTTATCCCTTTCGAGCTTTTGCGCCAGCACCGCCCGCAGGCTACCCGCCAGCTGCTTACGTACCGGCTCTTTCTCGTCGGCCGGGAAGGCATCCGCCAGCCGCTCTATCGCCTGCGCCGCGCCGCGGGTATGCAGAGTCGCCAGTACCAGATGCCCGGTCTCGGCGGCAGTGAGCGCAAGGCGGATCGTCTCGCTGTCGCGCAGCTCGCCCAGCAGGATCACATCGGGATCTTCACGCAACGCCGCCCGCAGCGCATCGGCAAAGGAGGGGCAATGCAGGCCAATCTCCCGCTGCTGCACCAGACAGCGCTTGCTCTGATGGATGAACTCCACCGGATCTTCGAGCGTCAGGATATGCCCGTCGCTGTGGTGATTGAGAAAGTCGACCATCGCCGCCAGCGTGGTGGACTTGCCGCTGCCGGTGGCCCCGGTCACCAGAATCAGGCCGTTATCGCTGGTCAGCAGCTCGGGGATCGCCCGCGGTGTGCCCAGGGTAGGCAGCTGCGGGCACTGTTCCGGCAGCAGCCGGAGCGCCAGCGAGCACCCTTGCGTATGGGCGAAGGCGCTGGCCCGCAGCCGGTGGCTCTCCAGGGCGACGGCAAAATCCACCTGCCCCTGAGCGCACCATGCCCCCTGCTGTTCGTCGCTAAGCCAGCTTTTCAGCAGCATCACGACGTCCGGCCCCGGAAAAGGGGCGAACTCCATCTTCCCTCGTCGTCGCCAGCGCGGTGGTGCGTTACTGCACAGGTGTAGATCCGACACGTTATGCTTTACACTAAGGGCCACAATTTCTTCCATATCCATTTAATGATCCTCGGAAAATGAACGACATTGCGCATAACCTGGCACAGGTCAGGAACAAAATCTCAGCCGCGGCAACAGGTTGCGGCCGTGCTTCAGAAGAAGTTACGTTGCTTGCAGTCAGTAAAACCAAACCTGCGAGCGCCATCGCAGAAGCGATTGATGCAGGCCAGCGCATGTTCGGTGAAAACTACGTGCAGGAAGGGGTGGAAAAAATCTGCCACTTCCGGGAAAAAGGCACCGCGGATCTGCAGTGGCACTTTATCGGCCCCTTACAGTCGAACAAAAGCCGACTGGTGGCGGAGCATTTCGACTGGTGTCATACCGTCGATCGGCTGCGTATCGCCAGCCGTCTGAGCGAGCAGCGTCCGGCAGAGATGCCACCGCTTAACGTACTGATTCAAATCAATATCAGCGACGAAAACAGCAAGTCAGGTATTGCTCTGGAAGAGCTGGATCAGCTGGCGGATCAGGTAGCGGCGCTGCCTGGCCTGACGCTTCGCGGACTGATGGCGATCCCGGCCCCGGAGTCAGATTACGACAGGCAGTTTGCCGTCGCCCGGCAAATGGCTGTAGCATTTGAGGCGCTTAAAACACGCTTCCCAACGGTCGACACGCTTTCACTGGGCATGACGGACGATATGGCTGCCGCGATTGCGGCTGGCAGCACCATGGTGCGCATCGGCACAGCAATTTTCGGTGCGCGCGATTACACCCAATAATAAGGAAACCTGAGGAACGCCATGAAGACGTTGACCTTCCTGCTCTCAACCGTCATTGAACTGTATACGATGGTGCTTTTGCTTCGCGTCTGGATGCAGTGGGCTCGTTGTGATTTTTACAACCCCTTCTCACAGTTTGTCGTCAAAGTGACCCAGCCGATTATCGGGCCGCTGCGCCGGGTGATCCCGCCGATGGGGCCCATTGACAGTGCCTCTCTGCTGGTTGCGCTGATCCTGTGCGTGGTGAAAGCGATCGTGCTGTTTATGGTCATCACCTTCCAGCCGATCATCTGGATCGCGGCGGTGTTGATCCTGTTGAAAACGATCGGCCTGCTGGTGTTCTGGGTCCTGATGGTGATGGCGATCATGAGCTGGGTCAGCCGGGGCCGCAGTCCGGTAGAATATTCTTTGATTCAGCTTACCGAACCGCTGCTGCGTCCGATCCGTAACCTGCTGCCTGCCATGGGCGGGATCGACTTCTCCCCAATGATCCTCGTGCTGCTGCTGTATGTGCTCAACATGGGTATCGCTGAACTGCTGCAGTCCACGGGCAACATTCTGCTGCCGGGGCTGTGGATGGCGTTATGAGTGCTGTCAGCACCTGCGCCGACGGGCTGGTTTTACGGCTGTATATTCAGCCGAAAGCCAGCCGTGACTCCATTGTCGGGCTGCATGGCGACGAAGTAAAAGTCGCCATCACCGCCCCTCCTGTGGATGGCCAGGCGAACGCCCATCTGGTGAAGTATCTGGCAAAACAGTTTCGCGTCGCGAAAAGCCAGGTGCTTCTCGAGAAGGGTGAACTGGGGCGCCATAAGCAGGTCAAAATTCTGAACCCGCAACAAATCCCGACGGAAGTCGCGGCTCTGATACAACAGGATTAACACATGCAAAAAGTTGTTCTCGCTACCGGTAATGCCGGTAAGGTGCGCGAGCTGGCCTCGCTGTTAAATGATTTCGGGCTGGATGTGGTTGCGCAAACCGAGCTGGGCGTGGACTCTGCCGAAGAGACCGGCCTGACCTTTATTGAAAACGCCATTCTGAAGGCACGCCACGCGGCGCAGGTTACCGGTCTGCCGGCTATCGCTGATGACTCTGGTCTGGCGGTGGACGTGCTGGGCGGCGCGCCAGGGATCTACTCTGCCCGCTATTCCGGCGTCGATGCCAGCGACCAGCAGAACCTCGAAAAGCTGCTGGAAGCGCTTAAGGACGTACCGGATGATCGGCGCAAGGCGCAGTTCCACTGCGTGCTGGTCTACATGCGCCATGCCGACGATCCTACGCCGATTGTCTGTCACGGCAGCTGGCCGGGTGTGATTGCCCGCGAAGCGGCAGGCAACGGCGGCTTTGGCTACGACCCTATTTTCTTTGTCCCGTCTGAGGGCAAGACCGCTGCGGAGCTGACCCGCGACGAAAAAAGCGCGATTTCCCATCGTGGGCGCGCACTGAAACTGTTACTGGAAGCGTTACGTAATGGCTAATTTGCCACCTCTGAGTCTTTATATTCACATCCCTTGGTGCGTGCAGAAATGCCCGTACTGCGATTTCAACTCGCATGCGCTGAAAGGCGAAGTGCCTCATGACGATTACGTTCAGCATCTGCTTGCCGATCTGGACGCCGACGTAGCTTACGCGCAGGGACGTGAAGTTAAGACTATCTTCATTGGTGGCGGTACGCCGAGCCTGCTCTCAGGCCCGGCGATGCAGACGCTGCTGGATGGCGTGCGTGCGCGCCTCAATCTGGCAGCGGATGCAGAAATTACCATGGAGGCCAATCCGGGTACGGTTGAGGCCGATCGTTTTGTCGAGTATCAGCGTGCCGGTGTAAATCGGATCTCCATTGGGGTACAGAGCTTCAGCGAGCCGAAGTTAAAGCGTCTGGGGCGTATTCATGGCCCGGGTGAAGCTAAGCGCGCCGCACATCTGGCAACCGGTCTGGGCCTGCGTAGCTTTAACCTCGACCTGATGCACGGCCTGCCGGATCAGTCCCTGGAGGAAGCGCTGGACGATCTGCGTCAGGCCATTGAGCTGAACCCGTCACACCTCTCCTGGTATCAGCTGACCATTGAGCCGAACACGCTGTTTGGTTCACGCCCGCCAGTGCTGCCTGATGACGACGCGCTGTGGGATATTTTCGAGCAGGGCCATAGGCTTTTGACCGCCGCCGGGTATCAGCAGTACGAAACATCGGCCTATGCGAAGCCGGGCTACCAGTGCCAGCACAACCTGAACTACTGGCGTTTTGGCGACTATCTGGGCATTGGCTGCGGCGCCCATGGCAAAGTGACCTTCCCGGACGGTCGTATTCTGCGTACCGCCAAAACGCGTCACCCGCGTGGCTATATGGAAGGACGCTATCTGGAGCGCCAGCACGACGTCGAAGCAGAAGATAAGCCATTTGAGTTCTTTATGAACCGCTTCCGTCTGCTGGAAGCCGCGCCGCGCGTGGAGTTTGCGCTGTATACCGGATTACCGGAATCGGTGATTCGCCCGCAGATTGACGAGGCGCTGGCGCAGGGATACCTGACCGAATGCGCGGAGTACTGGCAGATCACCGAGCATGGCAAACTGTTCTTAAACTCCCTTCTTGAGCTGTTCCTCGCCGAAGAGTCCTGAAGCCTGATTCAGGATTTTGCATCCCGTTCTGCTGGCTGAAGGAAAAGCTGGCAGAGTGCGGGGATGGAAATTATTCGTTCTTATGCAAAGCAGCTTCGACGCGAGCTGACGACAGAAGAGAGACGACTCTGGTATCTGTTACGCAGTCGCCGGTTCGCTCACTATAAATTTCGTCGCCAGCATCCTGTCGGGAATTACATTCTGGATTTCGTCTGTTGCGAGGCGCGTCTGGTCATTGAGCTGGATGGGGGGCAACATGTTGAAAGAGAAGAATATGACCGGCAAAGAACAGCCTGGTTGAATCAAAAAGGCTGGCTGGTGATTCGATTCTGGAACAACGAGGTGTGGAATAACGAGGAAGGGGTGCTGAACAGTATTTTAGAGAATCTGCAAACGCTGCTACCCTCACCCCGGCCCTCTCCCTGAAAGGGAGAGGGAGCAAACCATTCCCTCGCCCCTTTGGGGAGAGGGTTAGGGTGAGGGGCCCAGACCGCACTAACCTACTTCAGCGCTCCCACCAGCCCCTTGCGGCTCTCTTCCAGCGACACCACGCGTTTACACACGTCTTTGCCGAACGCTTTGAAATCCGCTTCCTGGTTCTTCCACTCGTTCTGAATCGAGGTTTGCAGACCACCCAGGCTACCCAGCACGCCCTGCAGCGGGTTGCCGCCGCCTTTGAGCACCGCTTTGGCACCCATCTCGTTGATGCTGTCCTGCAGAATGCCACCCATCGCCTGATTCACCAGCTGCTGGCCATCGGCACGCACCTGATCGATCGCCTGATAGTGGAACGTCAGGCCATCGGTACGATGCTCAATAATCCGGTTCATCTGCTCTTTTAGCTGGGCGTCTAGTTTGGTCAGGCGCGAGCGCATATTGCTACTCTCCCCCACCTCTTTGGCGATGATCTTATCCAGCGCGACACGGCCTTTTTCCACGCGGGTCAGAGCGCCTTCGTCGATCCACGGCAGCGCGCTGCGCAGATCGGCCTGGTAATCTTTTGCCTGTTCACGTTGGGCTGCGCTCAGTTGATACTGCTTGCCGTTAAACATGACGTTGCCATCCGGGGTGATCACCAGATTGCCGTTCTCACCTTTTACCTGCACGGTTTGCGGGCTCAGGATCACGTCGTCACGCGGCGTGACTTCGCATTTGTAATCTGCGTGAGCGGTCAGAGCCGTGGTCATTAAAGCCGCAGCGAGCAGCGTTTTGCGCATCATATATTCTCCCTCAGACAAAACGGGCCAGCAATTGCTGGCCCCTGATGCTCTATTAGTCCCACCAAATATCGAAAAGTTCGCTGACGCGTACCTCTTCGAATTTGTGGTCTTCCAGCCACTTACGCACGATAGCCTGATGCTCTTCGGTGCACTGGCCAATCTCTTGTTTGCAGATCAGACCTTCCCACGCCAGGTAGCCGCTGCCGTCAAATGCCAGCTTGTTCGGCTCGATAACTTCATTGATGAACGCATCCACGTCTTCATCAATTTTTTCTACACTGGTGCCTTCCGGGAAACGCCATGCAACCGAAAAACCAATTTCCTGGAATTCTTCGATGTGCATTTTCTTACGCAGACGACGGCTACGGTTCTTTGCCATTATTTCACCCTCTCGAACATTAAGTCCCATACGCCGTGACCAAGACGATGGCCACGCTGTTCAAATTTCGTTACCGGACGTGAGTCAGGACGCGGCACATAATCGTTGCTCACCGACTGGTTTTTATACCCGTCGAGCGCTGACATCACCTCCAGCATATGTTCCGCATACTGTTCCCAGTCGGTCGCCATGTGGAAAACGCCACCCAGCTTCAGTTTGCTTTTTACCAGCTCAGCAAAGGGAGCCTGAACGATACGGCGTTTATTATGACGTGCTTTGTGCCATGGGTCAGGGAAAAAGAGCTGAACCATGTTCAGAGAATTGTCAGGGATCATCTTGTGCAGCACTTCTACCGCGTCATGACACATCACCCGCAGGTTCTCAACGCCCTCTTCATGGGCCGTTGCCAGGCACGCGCCCACGCCCGGGGAGTGAACCTCAATGCCGAGGAAATTCTGCTCCGGACGCGCTTTTGCCATGGTCACCAGTGAAGCGCCCATGCCGAAACCGATCTCCAGCGTAATCGGCGCGTCGCGGCCAAACAGCTCAACGAAATCGAGCGGCTGTTCGGTGAACTCCACGCCCATCACCGGCCAGTAGTTATCCAGCGCGTGTTGCTGCCCCTTTGTCAGGCGACCCTGACGGCGGACAAAGCTGCGAATACGGCGCAGCGGGCGACCGTTTTCATCAAATTCCGGTGATATGACGTCGTTTTTCATAAAAGAGTAGTCTGCTTGTGAAAATGTTCGGGAAACGGGCATTATCCAAAGTTAATGATGGGATGCAAGCATGGGAAAGATCCGGTTTACAGCCGCATGCCTCTGTGCTGCAATCTGCGTCCCTGATATCGCGAAGCGAAGACCATGCAAGCCTCTCATTTTTCAGCCCAGGTGCTGGACTGGTACGACAAATACGGGCGTAAAACCCTGCCCTGGCAAACTGAAAAAACGCCTTATAAAGTATGGCTCTCTGAGGTGATGTTGCAACAAACGCAAGTCACTACCGTTATCCCCTACTTTGAGCGCTTTATGGCGCGTTTTCCCACCGTGACCGATCTGGCGAACGCCCCCCTTGATGAGGTGCTGCATCTGTGGACCGGGCTCGGCTACTATGCCCGCGCACGCAATCTGCATAAAGCCGCCCAGCAGGTGGTATCGCTGCACGGCGGAAAATTCCCGGAAACCTTTGATGAAGTCGCCGCCCTGCCGGGTGTCGGGCGCTCCACCGCCGGCGCGATCCTCTCCCTCTCGCTGGGTAAACACTTCCCTATTCTCGACGGCAACGTGAAGCGCGTGCTGGCCCGCTGCTATGCCGTTGGCGGCTGGCCGGGCAAGAAAGAGGTGGAGAAGCGCCTGTGGGAAATTAGCGAAGCGGTCACCCCTGCTAACGGCGTTGAACGCTTTAACCAGGCGATGATGGATTTAGGGGCGATGGTCTGCACCCGCTCGAAGCCCAAATGCGAACTCTGTCCGCTGAATAATCTGTGTGTGGCTTATGCCAACCACAGCTGGGCGCAGTATCCCGGTAAAAAACCGAAGCAGACGCTGCCCGAGCGCACCGGCTATTTTCTGCTGATGCAGCACGAAGAGACGGTCTATCTTGCCCAGCGTCCGCCAAGCGGTTTATGGGGCGGCTTATTCTGCTTCCCGCAGTTTGAAGATGAAGAGAGTCTTCGCGACTGGCTGGCGCAACGCGGCATACCTGCCGATACTCTTGTGCAGCTCACTGCGTTTCGCCATACCTTCAGCCACTTCCATCTGGATATTGTTCCAATGTGGCTTCCCGTGTCCTCATTCACCGCGTGCATGGATGAAGGCACCGCTCTCTGGTATAACTTAGCGCAACCGCCGTCAGTGGGGCTGGCAGCTCCCGTAGAGCGCCTGTTACAGCAATTACGTGTCGGGGCAATGGTTTAGCTCCGGGCGACAAAGAGGAATCAGTATGGCCAGAACAATTTTTTGTACCTTCCTGCAACGCGACGCAGAAGGTCAGGACTTCCAGCTCTATCCGGGCGATCTGGGTAAGCGCATCTACAACGAGATCTCCAAAGAGGCATGGGCGCAGTGGCAGCAAAAGCAAACCATGCTGATTAACGAGCGCAAGCTCAACATGATGAACGTTGAACACCGCAAGCAGCTGGAGCAGGAGATGGTGAATTTCCTGTTTGAAGGCAAAGACGTTCACATTGAAGGCTATACACCACCAGAAAAATAATATCGTGCCGCCTTGCCTGGTCTACGGTTTGTAGGCCGGGCAAGCGTAGCGCCACCCGGCGAAAACAGCCCCAGAACCAACACAACACGCACTCCCGGAATGATGAAAAAATTTTTAGCGCTTGCTCTTGTTGCACCGTTACTTGTTTCGTGTTCCTCCAGTAATAAAGGCGATAGCTATAACGAAGCCTGGTTGAAGGACACCAACGGTTTTGACATTCTGATGGGGCAGTTTGCCCACAACATCGAAAACATATGGGGATTTAACGAGGTTCTGATCGCCGGACCGAAGGACTACGTTAAGTACACCGACGCCTACCAGACCCGCAGCCACATCAACTTTGACGAGGGTACCATCACCGTCGAGACCATCGCCGGAACCGATCCTGCGGCGCGTTTACGCGAGGCGATCGTGAAAACCCTGCTGATGGGCGACGATCCGGGCTCAATCGACCTGTACTCTGACGCCGACGACACCACCATCTCGAAAGAGCCGTTCCTGTATGGTCAGGTGGTGGATCAGACCGGGCAGTCGATTCGCTGGGAAGGTCGCGCCAACAGCTTTGCCACCTACCTGTTGCAAACCCGGCTGAAAAGCCGCAGCAATGGCCTGCGTGTTATCTACAGCGTGACCATTAACCTGGTGCCAAACCACCTCGATAAACGTGCGCACAAGTACTTCGGGATGGTACGCCAGGCATCGCGTAAATACGGTGTCGATGAGTCGCTGATCCTGGCGATTATGCAGACCGAATCCTCTTTTAACCCGTATGCGGTGAGTCGCTCCGACGCCCTGGGCCTGATGCAGGTTGTCCAGCACAGCGCCGGGAAAGATGTCTTCCGCGCGCAGGGGAAATCCGGCATGCCGGGCCGCAGCTATCTGTTCGATCCTGCGAGTAACATTGATACCGGCACCGCCTATCTGGCGATGCTGAACAACGTCTACCTGAGCGGTATCGATAACCCGACCTCGCGCCGCTATGCGGTGATCACCGCCTATAACGGTGGCGCGGGCAGCGTGCTGCGGGTCTTCTCCAACGATAAAGTGAAGGCGGCAAGCATTATCAACAGCATGTCGCCAGGGGATGTTTACCAGACCCTGACCACCCGTCACCCCGCCGCTGAGTCACGGCGCTATCTGTACAAGGTCAATACGGCGCAAAAGAACTATCGTAGAAAGTAGCCCTCTCTCTTTTACCCTCTCCTCCCCGGAGAGGGTAAAGATGCTCTCCAGCTGTCCAGACCTCATCCATAGGAAAGTGTTATTTGCATCACAATCCAAACTGCAAATTAATGTTGATTGCATTTTTTTGCGGGAGGTAACAAAACATCACGCCACTCGCTGATAGAATTGCATCAAATACAAAACCCAAATGTTTCTACACCAACATACAGCCCGCTCTCTTGTGAGGAAAGTAACATGAACCTTAAGCTGCAGCTTAAAATCTTGTCGTTTCTGCAGTTCTGTCTGTGGGGGAGCTGGCTAACCACGCTCGGTTCCTACATGTTTGTCACGCTCAAGTTCGATGGCGCCTCAATCGGCGCGGTCTACAGTTCTTTGGGCATTGCCGCCGTTCTGATGCCGACGCTGCTTGGGATCGTGGCGGATAAATGGATAAGCGCCAAGTGGGTGTATGCGCTTTGCCATCTGGTGGGGGCGGGTACGCTGTTTATGGCGGCCGAGGTCACGACGCCAGGGGCGATGTTCCTGGTGATCCTGTTCAACTCGCTGGCCTATATGCCAACGCTGGGCCTGATTAACACCATCTCCTACTACCGTCTGAAAGAAGCCGGTATGGATATCGTGACGGACTTCCCACCGATTCGTATCTGGGGCACCATCGGCTTTATTATGGCGATGTGGGCTGTCAGCTTCGCCGGCTTCGAACTGAGTCACATGCAGCTCTATATCGGTGCTGCGCTGTCTGTGGTGCTGGCGCTGTTTACCCTGACCCTGCCGCATATCCCAGTCTCTAATCAGCAGAAAAACCAGAGCTGGAGCGCAATGCTCGGTCTGGATGCGTTCGCGCTGTTTAAAAACAAACGCATGGCGATCTTCTTTATCTTCTCCATGCTGCTGGGTGCGGAACTGCAGATCACCAACATGTTCGGCAACACCTTCCTGCACAGCTTCGATAACGACCCGCTGTTCTCAGGGAGCTTTATCGTTGAGCACGCGTCGGTGATGATGTCGATTTCACAGATCTCCGAAACGCTGTTCATCCTGACCATCCCGTTCTTCCTGAGCCGCTACGGCATTAAAAACGTGATGATGATCAGTATCTTCGCGTGGATGCTGCGCTTCGGTCTGTTTGCCTACGGCGACCCGTCAGCCTTCGGTACCGTGCTGCTGGTGCTGTCGATGATCGTCTACGGCTGTGCCTTCGACTTCTTCAACATCTCCGGTTCGGTGTTTGTGGAAAAAGAAGTACGCCCGGAAATCCGTGCCAGCGCCCAGGGTATGTTCCTGATGATGACCAACGGCTTCGGCTGTATTCTCGGCGGTGTGGTGAGCGGTAAGGTTGTGGAGATGTATACCACCAACGGTATTACTGACTGGCAGCCGGTGTGGCTGATCTTTGCTGGCTACTCACTGGTTCTGGCCTTCGCGTTCATGGTGCTGTTCAAGTACAAACATGTTCGTACGCCAACAGGTGCGCAGACTACTGTCGCGCATTAATCTGTAAGTCCCCCCTCCTGGCGGAGGGGGGATTTTTTTACTTCAGTACATAGCCGTACAACCGCTTAATCCCGTCCGCATCCTTCTCGCTGTAAACGCCCTGTAACTCCGGTGAAAAACCGGGCAGCAGATTGACGCCCTCTTCCAGCGCCAGGAAGTAACGCTGTACCGCCCCGCCCCACAGTTCGCCCGGCACAACGCACAGCACGCCTGGCGGGTATGGCAGCGCGCCTTCTGCCGCAATGCGCCCTTCGGCTTCACTGATGCGCACCAGCTCGACGTTACCGCGAATAAAGGCCTGGTTAGCATCCTGCGGATTCATCGCCACGGTGGGCAGGCTCTCTTTGCGGAACATCGCTTTCTGCAGATCCTTCACGTCAAAGCTAACGTACAGATCGTGCATCTCCTGGCAGAGCTGACGAATGGTGTAGTCGCGATAGCGCACCGGATACTTCTTCCAGATGGTCGGCAGGACATCGGCCAGCGGGGTGTCGTCCTCAATGTGCTGTTCAAACTGGCCCAACATTGCCACCAGTTGCGCCATCTTCTCCGCGCTCTCTGCCGGGGTGAGCAGGAAGAGAATGGAGTTGAGATCGCACTTCTCCGGGACAATGCCTTTCTCGCGCAGGTAGTGCGCCAGAATGGTCGCCGGGATGCCAAAGTCGGTGTACTTCCCGCTTTCGGCATCAATGCCCGGCGTGGTCAGCAGCAGCTTGCACGGATCGACAAAGTATTGCTCCCGGGCATAGCCTTCAAAGCCGTGCCATTTCGCCCCCGGCTCAAAGCTGAAGAAGCGCAGCTCGCTGGCAATCGCATGGGTAGGATGATCCTGCCACGGACGACCAGCCACTTCTGGCGGGATAAACGGCTTAATCATTTTGCAGTTGGCGATAATCGCCTTACGCGCTTCGATCCCGAGCTCCACGCATTCGGCCCACAGCCGACGCCCGCTCTCTCCTTCATGGATCTTGGCGTTAACGTCGAGAGCCGCAAACAGCGGGTAGAACGGGCTGGTAGAGGCGTGCAGCATAAAGGCGTTGTTGAGACGCTTGTGCGGACAGAAACGCGCCTGGCCGCGGATATGGTTATCCTTCTTGTGGATCTGCGAAGTCTGGGAGAACCCTGCCTGCTGTTTATGCACCGACTGGGTGACAAAGATCCCCGGATCGTTCTCGTTGAGTTCCAGCAACAGCGGCGAGCTGTCGGCCATCATCGGGATAAACTGCTCGTAACCCACCCACGCGGAGTCAAACAGGATGTAGTCGCACAGCTGACCGATCTTGTCGATCACCTGGCGGGCGTTATAAATGGTGCCGTCATAGGTGCCGAGCTGGATCACCGCCAGACGGAACGGACGCGCTTCACGGGCTTTTTCCGGGGCGACTTCACGGATCAGCTCCCGCAGATAGGTCTCGTCAAAGCAGCGGTCATCGATGCCGCCGATAAAGCCAAACGGGTTACGCGCCGCTTCAAGATAGACTGGCGTGGCCCCGGCCTGGATTAGCGCGCCATGGTGGTTAGATTTATGGTTATTACGGTCAAACAGCACCAGATCGCCGCGGGTCAGCAGCGCATTGGTCACTACCTTGTTGGCGGCCGAGGTGCCGTTAAGGACGAAATAGGTCTTGTCGGCATTAAACACCTTCGCCGCGAACTTTTGCGCGTGTTTGGCGGAACCTTCATGGATCAGCAGATCGCCCAGCTTCACGTCGGCGTTGCACATATCGGCACGAAAGACATTTTCGCCAAAGAAATCGAAGAACTGTCGTCCGGCGGGGTGTTTCTTAAAGAACGCGCCGTGCTGGTGCCCCGGACAAGCAAAAGTGCTGTTGTCCATCGCCACATACTGACTGAGGGTGTCGAAAAACGGCGGCAGCAGGTTCTCTTCATAGCGACAGGCCGCCGCTTCGAGCTCTAACCACTCCTGCGCTTTGCCATCGATCACCGCATCAACTCCCGCCGGGATCTCAACAGGCTGGGGCGAGAACATTAATACAGGCAGCTTAAAGCCGGTGCGTTTCAGCAACGCGAGGATGCCGCTGTGACTGTCAGCGACGGTAATGACGACTGCCGCCACATCCGTAAAATCTGTGTTATCCAGCGTCACCACTTCCCGGTGCGTGGACAAGGCGGACGCCAGCTCGCGGCTGACGGCAATTTTCATTGATTTCATAAGCGCAAATACCCGTGCAAGGCGAGAAAAAGCCCCGGACAGGGAGTCCCCCCTGCCCAACGAATGTGTCTGACCGGAGTTCAGCTCCGACCGCCAGACATCAGTAAAAGCAGAACGCGTCTGATTTTACTGTTGTCCTGCAGTGAGCCTGCAGTACCCTCACCGCATGGTGAGCGTAGAATAAGATGTGTCGATACGGCCAGCCATTCGCGCAGTAAAAGAGAGTCGGTTCATTGGCGGCCCCGTATCTGAGAGGAGAAAATTCGCGCAATAATGTCACCTTTCGCCAGGAGGCGCAACAAAGAATCATTATGCAAAAAATGGGATTACATTTGGCGATTACTCACTGAAAAGAGTAATAATAATGCAATATCAATGAGTAAATAACAGGAGTTCACAGTGGTTATTGGACCGTTCATTAATGCGGGAGCCGTGCTGCTGGGCGGCGTACTGGGTGCCGTACTTAGCCAGCGCTTACCGGAGCGTATTCGCTCCTCGATGCCCTCCATCTTCGGCCTCGCCTCACTGGGAATTGGTATTCTGCTGGTCATCAAGTGCGCCAATTTGCCGGTGATGGTGCTGGCAACGCTGCTCGGGGCGTTGATCGGGGAGTTCTGCTATCTGGAGAAAGGGATTAACGGCGCCGTCAGCAAAGCGAAAGATCTGCTCTCGCGCGGTAAGCAGAAAGTCAGTGGCCACGATGCCTATATTCAGAACTATGTCGCCATCATCATACTGTTTTGCGCCAGCGGCACCGGGATCTTTGGTTCGATGCAGGAAGGGATGACCGGCGACCCTAGCATCCTGATCGCCAAAGCCTTCCTCGATTTCTTCACCGCCACGATTTTCGCGACCACTCTGGGTATCGCGGTTGCCGCGATCTGCGTGCCGATGCTGCTTATCCAGCTCGCCCTCGCAACCTGTGCCACGCTGATTTTACCCCTGACCACACCGGCGATGATGGCGGACTTCACCGCGGTAGGCGGCCTGCTGCTGCTGGCAACCGGGCTGCGGATCTGTGGAATTAAGATGTTTGCGGTGGTAAATATGCTGCCTGCGCTGGTGATCGCCATGCCGCTTTCTGCTCTGTGGACCGCGTTTTTTGCCTGAGATAGCAGCAAACTGGCGACAGAGTGTGCGGTCAGTAACGAAATCATCAAATTCCGTTGACGGCACAAGGCAGATCGGGTTTAATTCGCCCCGTTGCCCGGATAGCTCAGTCGGTAGAGCAGGGGATTGAAAATCCCCGTGTCCTTGGTTCGATTCCGAGTCCGGGCACCACTATTTAAAGAAACCAGCCTACGGGCTGGTTTTTTGCTTTTGGAAAGCTATAAACCCCTTCCCTGTTCGACCAATAGATCTACTGATGGGTAATTTGCGCCATACAGGCTTCGTGGCAGGCTTTGACGTCTTCAGTATAGTCCAGCGTATATTTACTCTCTCCTCGCTGTCCACGCGCGATACAGTCGTTAAAAAGATACTCCTGATATTCTGCCACGAGCAGCAGAGACGGCTCTGCGCAACACTCCTGCTCACCGTAGTCCGCCTGCATTGAAGAGTTCTTGAAGAAAGTAATCATAACGCTTTCACACCGTATGAAGGGGCTCCCTCAGGGATAAGGGAGCATCGGGATTATGCCTTTTTCGTGCTGTAGACTTCATCACCGGAGAATGCTGGTTCGGCCCAGAAATTGATGTTGAACTGCGCATCGTCGGTCATCTCAATACGGTGCCAGTACTGGGGTGGGCTGGTCGCAAAGGTTCCTGCGTTAATCACAACTTTCACTTCTGGCTCTGTCGCCTCTTCATTGGCGAAACCGTAGTACGTCACCGTCCCTTCCATTACACAGAGCTGGCCAAAGATACCGGCTGCGGTGTTGTGATGGCTCAGAAGCGCTGCGGGGACGTTGTCTTTAGTAAAAAAGGGAGTGGAACGTTTGATGGTCCAGTTTTTGGGAATTCTGTGATGGCTCATAATTACCTCCGGCTTTAAACATGTATTTAAAATACATCTTTATAGTCCGCCTGTAAAGCATTATTGATAATAAATCTCATTTACGTGGGAGGATGGGTAATTAGATTGTAGGTCGGGTAAGGCGCAGCCGCCACCCGGCGGTTTTTCCCGCCGCAACGCAAAAAGCCCATCCGGGAGGATGGGCTTTTTGCTTATTTGATGCCTGGCAGTTCCCTACTCTCGCATGGGGAGACCCCACACTACCATCGGCGCTACGGCGTTTCACTTCTGAGTTCGGCATGGGGTCAGGTGGGACCACCGCGCTACAGCCGCCAGGCAAATTCTGTTGTTCACCCCGCCCTCAGGCGTGATGAGTAATCTGTAATCAGCTGAAAATCGTCTTCAAATCCGCCGAAACAGCTTCGGCGTTGTAAGGTTAAGCCTCACGGTTCATTAGTATCGGTTAGCTCAACGCATCGCTGCGCTTACACACCCGACCTATCAACGTCGTCGTCTTCAACGTTCCTTCAGGACCCTTAAAGGGTCAGGGAGAACTCATCTCGGGGCAAGTTTCGTGCTTAGATGCTTTCAGCACTTATCTTTTCCGCATTTAGCTACCGGGCAGTGCCATTGGCATGACAACCCGAACACCAGTGATGCGTCCACTCCGGTCCTCTCGTACTAGGAGCAGCCCCCCTCAATTCTCCAGCGCCCACGGCAGATAGGGACCGAACTGTCTCACGACGTTCTAAACCCAGCTCGCGTACCACTTTAAACGGCGAACAGCCGTACCCTTGGGACCTACTTCAGCCCCAGGATGTGATGAGCCGACATCGAGGTGCCAAACACCGCCGTCGATATGAACTCTTGGGCGGTATCAGCCTGTTATCCCCGGAGTACCTTTTATCCGTTGAGCGATGGCCCTTCCATACAGAACCACCGGATCACTATGACCTGCTTTCGCACCTGCTCGAGCCGTCACTCTCGCAGTCAAGCTAGCTTATGCCATTGCACTAACCTCCTGATGTCCGACCAGGATTAGCTAACCTTCGTGCTCCTCCGTTACTCTTTAGGAGGAGACCGCCCCAGTCAAACTACCCACCAGACACTGTCCGCAACCCGGATTACGGGTCCACGTTAGAACACCAGCCATTAAAGGGTGGTATTTCAAGGTTGGCTCCACGCAGACTGGCGTCCACGCTTCAAAGCCTCCCACCTATCCTACACATCAAGGACCAGTGTTCAGTGTCAAGCTATAGTAAAGGTTCACGGGGTCTTTCCGTCTTGCCGCGGGTACACTGCATCTTCACAGCGATTTCAATTTCACTGAGTCTCGGGTGGAGACAGCCTGGCCATCATTACGCCATTCGTGCAGGTCGGAACTTACCCGACAAGGAATTTCGCTACCTTAGGACCGTTATAGTTACGGCCGCCGTTTACCGGGGCTTCGATCAAGAGCTTCGCGTTGCCGCTAACCCCATCAATTAACCTTCCGGCACCGGGCAGGCGTCACACCGTATACGTCCACTTTCGTGTTTGCACAGTGCTGTGTTTTTAATAAACAGTTGCAGCCAGCTGGTATCTTCGACTGATTTCAGCTCCACGAGCAAGTCGCTTCACCTACCATCAGCGTGCCTTCTCCCGAAGTTACGGCACCATTTTGCCTAGTTCCTTCACCCGAGTTCTCTCAAGCGCCTTGGTATTCTCTACCTGACCACCTGTGTCGGTTTGGGGTACGATTTGATGTTACCTGATGCTTAGAGGCTTTTCCTGGAAGCAGGGCATTTGTTGCTTCAGCACCGTAGTGCCTCGTCATCACACCTCAGCGTTAGTAAGGTTCCGGATTTACCTGGAACCTCCGCCTACATGCTTAAACCGGGACAACCGTCGCCCGGCCAACATAGCCTTCTCCGTCCCCCCTTCGCAGTAACACCGAGTACAGGAATATTAACCTGTTTCCCATCGACTACGCCTTTCGGCCTCGCCTTAGGGGTCGACTCACCCTGCCCCGATTAACGTTGGACAGGAACCCTTGGTCTTCCGGCGAGCGGGTTTTTCACCCGCTTTATCGTTACTTATGTCAGCATTCGCACTTCTGATACCTCCAGCAGACCTCACAGTCCACCTTCAACGGCTTACAGAACGCTCCCCTACCCAACAACACATAGTGTCGCTGCCGCAGCTTCGGTGCATGGTTTAGCCCCGTTACATCTTCCGCGCAGGCCGACTCGACCAGTGAGCTATTACGCTTTCTTTAAATGATGGCTGCTTCTAAGCCAACATCCTGGCTGTCTGTGCCTTCCCACATCGTTTCCCACTTAACCATGACTTTGGGACCTTAGCTGGCGGTCTGGGTTGTTTCCCTCTTCACGACGGACGTTAGCACCCGCCGTGTGTCTCCCGTGATAACATTCTCCGGTATTCGCAGTTTGCATCGGGTTGGTAAGCCGGGATGGCCCCCTAGCCGAAACAGTGCTCTACCCCCGGAGATGAATTCACGAGGCGCTACCTAAATAGCTTTCGGGGAGAACCAGCTATCTCCCGGTTTGATTGGCCTTTCACCCCCAGCCACAAGTCATCCGCTAATTTTTCAACATTAGTCGGTTCGGTCCTCCAGTTAGTGTTACCCAACCTTCAACCTGCCCATGGCTAGATCACCGGGTTTCGGGTCTATACCCTGCAACTTAACGCCCAGTTAAGACTCGGTTTCCCTTCGGCTCCCCTATACGGTTAACCTTGCTACAGAATATAAGTCGCTGACCCATTATACAAAAGGTACGCAGTCACCTGACGAATCAGGCTCCCACTGCTTGTACGTACACGGTTTCAGGTTCTTTTTCACTCCCCTCGCCGGGGTTCTTTTCGCCTTTCCCTCACGGTACTGGTTCACTATCGGTCAGTCAGGAGTATTTAGCCTTGGAGGATGGTCCCCCCATATTCAGACAGGATACCACGTGTCCCGCCCTACTCTTCGAGTTCACAGCAGGTGTATCTTCGTGTACGGGAGTATCACCCTGTACCCTGCGACTTTCCAGACGCTTCCACTGACACACATGCTGATTCAGACTCTGGGCTGCTCCCCGTTCGCTCGCCGCTACTGGGGGAATCTCGGTTGATTTCTTTTCCTCAGGGTACTTAGATGTTTCAGTTCCCCTGGTTCGCTTCGTTAAGCTATGTATTCACTTAACGATAGTGCAACGGATTGCACTGGGTTTCCCCATTCGGAAATCGTCGGTTATAACGGTTCATATCACCTTACCGACGCTTATCGCAGATTAGCACGTCCTTCATCGCCTCTGACTGCCTAGGCATCCACCGTGTACGCTTAGTCGCTTAACCTCACAACCCGAAGATGTCTCTTTCGATTCATCATCGTTTTGCGAAAATTTGAGAGACTCGAACACACCTTCATCTGCTCTTATTACGGAGAGCAGACACAGTGTGTCGTTTCAATTTTCAGCTTGATCCAGATTTTTAAAGAGCAAAACTTCTCAATGCACTCGAAAGTACATTTAGAAGTTCATCATTCATCAGACAATCTGTGTGAGCACTACAAAGGCAGGTTCTTTAAGGTAAGGAGGTGATCCAACCGCAGGTTCCCCTACGGTTACCTTGTTACGACTTCACCCCAGTCATGAATCACAAAGTGGTAAGCGCCCTCCCGAAGGTTAAGCTACCTACTTCTTTTGCAACCCACTCCCATGGTGTGACGGGCGGTGTGTACAAGGCCCGGGAACGTATTCACCGTAGCATTCTGATCTACGATTACTAGCGATTCCGACTTCATGGAGTCGAGTTGCAGACTCCAATCCGGACTACGACGCACTTTATGAGGTCCGCTTGCTCTCGCGAGGTCGCTTCTCTTTGTATGCGCCATTGTAGCACGTGTGTAGCCCTACTCGTAAGGGCCATGATGACTTGACGTCATCCCCACCTTCCTCCAGTTTATCACTGGCAGTCTCCTTTGAGTTCCCGGCCTAACCGCTGGCAACAAAGGATAAGGGTTGCGCTCGTTGCGGGACTTAACCCAACATTTCACAACACGAGCTGACGACAGCCATGCAGCACCTGTCTCAGAGTTCCCGAAGGCACCAAAGCATCTCTGCTAAGTTCTCTGGATGTCAAGAGTAGGTAAGGTTCTTCGCGTTGCATCGAATTAAACCACATGCTCCACCGCTTGTGCGGGCCCCCGTCAATTCATTTGAGTTTTAACCTTGCGGCCGTACTCCCCAGGCGGTCGACTTAACGCGTTAGCTCCGGAAGCCACTCCTCAAGGGAACAACCTCCAAGTCGACATCGTTTACGGCGTGGACTACCAGGGTATCTAATCCTGTTTGCTCCCCACGCTTTCGCACCTGAGCGTCAGTCTTTGTCCAGGGGGCCGCCTTCGCCACCGGTATTCCTCCAGATCTCTACGCATTTCACCGCTACACCTGGAATTCTACCCCCCTCTACAAGACTCTAGCCTGCCAGTTTCGAATGCAGTTCCCAGGTTGAGCCCGGGGATTTCACATCCGACTTGACAGACCGCCTGCGTGCGCTTTACGCCCAGTAATTCCGATTAACGCTTGCACCCTCCGTATTACCGCGGCTGCTGGCACGGAGTTAGCCGGTGCTTCTTCTGCGAGTAACGTCAATTGCTGAGGTTATTAACCTCAACACCTTCCTCCTCGCTGAAAGTACTTTACAACCCGAAGGCCTTCTTCATACACGCGGCATGGCTGCATCAGGCTTGCGCCCATTGTGCAATATTCCCCACTGCTGCCTCCCGTAGGAGTCTGGACCGTGTCTCAGTTCCAGTGTGGCTGGTCATCCTCTCAGACCAGCTAGGGATCGTCGCCTAGGTGAGCCATTACCCCACCTACTAGCTAATCCCATCTGGGCACATCTGATGGCAAGAGGCCCGAAGGTCCCCCTCTTTGGTCTTGCGACGTTATGCGGTATTAGCTACCGTTTCCAGTAGTTATCCCCCTCCATCAGGCAGTTTCCCAGACATTACTCACCCGTCCGCCACTCGTCACCCGAGAGCAAGCTCTCTGTGCTACCGTTCGACTTGCATGTGTTAGGCCTGCCGCCAGCGTTCAATCTGAGCCATGATCAAACTCTTCAATTTAAGTTTGATGCTCGTGAATTAAACTTCGTAATGAATTACGTATGTTCACTCAGAGACTTTGGTATTCATTTAGTGTCCGAAGACATTAAGAATCCATGTCACTTTGAGTGCCCACACAGATTGTCTGATAAATTGTTAAAGAGCAGTGCAACGCGGCTTTCGCTCACCGTTGCGAGGTGGCGTATATTACGCCTTCCTCTTTCAGAGTCAAGCAATAATTTCACGCTTTTCTCTGCTGACCCGGCGGCTTGTTTGCCGTTGTTCCGTGTCGATGGAGGCGCATTATAGGGAGTTCTCCCGGGGCCGCAACCCTTAAATGACAGAAAAATGACTGACTGCTGCATTCCCCAGCAAAACCCCGTCTTATACGCATTTGCCCACAGAGTTATCCACAAACTGACTGATATTCTCTGCAGCACGCCCTCTAAGACGGGGTCAAAATCACTCTGCAGCTTGCTCTTTTCCTACCAGGATGGTGGTTAACGTAAAGGAAAGTACCAGCGATATCGCTACTCCCGCCAGAGCAAAGACAAAATACGGGCCTATATAAGCAGGCAAACTGAAGATGCTCGACAGAATGTAGCCATAAAGACGCACGCCGAAGAAAGCAATAAAGGCTGAAGCCAGCGAGCTGGCCACCGTGGCGGCGATAAAAGCTTTCTTGTAGCGCGTCAGGACACCAAAGAGTGCCGGTTCGGTAATGCCCAGCAGCGCAGAGATGCCTGCCGACAGCGTAACGGTCTTCTCCTGACGGTCCCGACTCAGACGCCAGATAGCAAATGTCGCCCCCGCAATCGCCATATTGGCCATAAACATCATCGGCATCAGCATATCGTAGCCACGGTCACTGAAGTTCTGCAGGGCGATTGGCGTCATCGCATGGTGCATCCCGGTCAGGATCGCCACCGGTCGGATGGCACCGACCACCAGCCCGGCAAAGCTGGACGACACACTAAACAGTCCTTCTATAAAGAAGGCGAGTCCTTTACCCAGCCAGATACCAATCGGGCCGATCACCACCAGCGCCGCCAGGGCACCTATAAAGAGGGTGAGCGTCGGCGTGAAGACGGTTTTCAGGACATCGGGCATGATGCTGTCTACCCAGCGATGGATATAGCTTAATGCCAGTACCGAGAAGATCACCGGAATGACGCTCGAAGAATAGTTAAAGACGGATACCGGGATCGCATTCATTAACCAGATGGCACTGACCGCCCCTTCCTGATGCGTCGCCAGGGCTTTCGCTGCTTCTATTAAGGAGGGATACATCAGACAGGCGGCAACCGCCGCGGCAAGATACTCATTGGTCTTGAAGATCTTCGCCGCCGACACAGCGAGGAAGAACGGCAAGAAGTAGAAGACGCCGCTGGCAATCAGGTCGATAACCATGACGGTATCGCTTTTCGCCGAGACCACCTTTAAGGCGATCAGCCCGGCGAGCAATCCTTTTATCATCCCGGCACCGGCAATGGCCGGGACAATCGGACCAAAAACGCCCGAGACGGTATCCATAAAGAGGGAGACCAGACTTTTACGCCCTTTTGTCGCCGTCGGTGATTTATCAGCGCCCTGGCCGAGCACATCCAGCATTTGCTCGTACCAGCTGTTCACCTTCGGCCCAATGATCACCTGAAACTGATCGCTCTGCAGTTGCGCGCCCAGCACCCCAGGCAGATTTTTGATCGCAGCCTGGTCAACTTTATTATCGTCGATTAAATCAAACCGTAGCCGCGTCATACAGTGCCAGACTTTATTAATATTCCCCTGGCCGCCGACCAGACGAATAATATTATTGATGGCTTCTTGCGTCCCCATAAAGACTCCTGCCGGTAGGGTTGTTGTTTTATTGATGCCACGAGAATAGATAAACCCACACTACAAAACAAACCAATAAAAGTTGATATTGCTCACACTTAGCTACCCAGGGAGCCACAAAACAGCTAACAAACCAAAATTGGTACGGTTTTTAATTAAAATAGAATCAAATAACTGACCAAAATAAATAATAAAAAAACGGTTTACCGGTAAACATTTTTAGGGCGATGATATTCCCATTCCGTATTTCCACAGAGCAGCAAAGGAGTTTTTCGTGACGCCTGAGATCATCACTAATATCGAGTGCTTTATTACCCGCCCGGATCGACATAACCTGGTGACCGTTCGCGTTACCACGGAGCATGGCCCCGTCGGACACGGCTGTGCCACCTTCCAGCAGCGCCCGCTGGCGGTTAAAACTCTGGTGGATGAGTATCTCAAGCCGCTGCTGATCGGCCGGGATGCCAGTAACATCGAAGATCTATGGCAGATGATGAACGTTAACGCCTACTGGCGTAACGGTCCGGCGATGAATAACGCCATTTCCGGTGTGGACATGGCCCTGTGGGATATTAAAGGGCAGCTGGCCGGTATGCCGCTGTACCAATTGTTGGGTGGAAAATCCCGCGACGCGATCCCGGCTTACAGCCACGCCAGCGGCGAGACGCTGGAGGAACTCTTTGCCTCCGTCGATAAACTGGTGGCGCAAGGCTATCGTCATATCCGTTGTCAGCTCGGTTTTTATGGCGGCACGCCGTCGGCGCTGCATGCCCCGGAAAACCCGACCGCGGGTGCCTGGTTCGATCAGCATGAATACATGGCGAATACCGTGGAGATGTTCCGCGCCCTGCGCGAAAAATATGGCTGGAAACTCCATTTCTTACATGATGTCCACGAGCGTCTCTTCCCGCAGCAGGCCGTGCAGCTGGCAAAACAACTTGAGCCCTACCAGCCCTACTTTATCGAAGATATTCTGCCGCCACAGCAAAGTGCCTGGCTGGAACAGGTTCGCCAGCAGAGCTGCGTGCCGCTGGCGATGGGCGAGCTTTTCAATAATCCAGCTGAATGGCACGACCTGATCGTCAATCGTCGCATCGACTTTATTCGCTGCCACATCTCGCAGATCGGCGGCATTACGCCAGCATTAAAACTGGCGCACCTGTGTCAGGCCTTCGGCGTGCGTCTCGCCTGGCATGGCCCCGGCGATATGACGCCCATCGGCGTGGCGGTGAATACGCACCTGAACATTCACCTGCACAATGCGGCCATTCAGGAGTTTATTCCGCGTTCCACGACCACCGACGGCGTCTTCCCCGGCGCGCCTGAGGTGAAGGACGGGTTTATCTATCCCCCGACCGCGCCCGGCATCGGTACAGGCTTTAATGAAGAGCTGGCTCTGGCGCATCCTGTGGCCTATCGCCCACACGAGTGGACGCAGAGCCGCCTGCCGGACGGGACGATTCATACGCCCTGATTTTGTCGCCAGGCTAAATTATCGCGGTTATAGGGGCTGACCCAGGTGCAGGTGTAGTTGATATCGATAATATCGCTCACCTCAAAAACCCGGCCCCCCTCCAGTATTCCGCGATTATTAATATGCATTGCCGGGCTGCCTTTTTTGCAGCCCAGTATTACCGCCTGCTCACGGCTGACGCTGACTGCCCGATAGGTGGTCAGCATATGGGAAATGATCAATCCTTTGCTTAATACGTACTGCTGAATGGAGCGCTCAATCGCCTGCTGATTGAGGTCGGGAAAATCGGCAACCGGCATGCTGGACACTTCCAGCTGTACGGGCTGGTCATCGACGTAGCGCAGGCGGCAAAAGTGCCAGATAAAACTCTCTTCATCGATACCAAAAATTTGCTGCGCCGCGCGATCGGGCCTTCTCTTATGCAGGCTAATCATCCGGTAGCGCATCTGATCGAATCGCTTCTCGGTGATCGAGTTGTAGATCAGCGGATTATTGCGCGCATGCTCGTTGATCCAGATCCCCGAGCCCTGCACGATCCGCACCACGCCAATGCTGACCAGTTTCTCCAGCGCCTGGCGGATAGTGAAACGCGACACGCCATACTCTTCGGCCAGTTGCCGTTCAGGGGGAAGTTTGCGTGGCCCCGCCGTGGTGTCCTGATAGATTTTGCTTAGCAGATCCTGAGTCACAAACTCTTTCTTTTTCATTGTTCGGTCCTGAAGTCATTCAATGTTGATCACCCCTCAGCAGTCCGGCATACCCTGCGCCAGCAATCGCGGCCAGACTGCCGCCCAGTCCGAGCCATGCCCCATCCCGCTAACCACCTCCGTTCGCACACACCTCTCCCCTACCGCCTGTTGAAAACGTCGGGCGACAGCGGGTGGCACGGTGGTGTCGGCGTCGCCACTGTAATGGATCTGCGGCAGGTCACGCAGTGCAGCAGCGCGATCGATAGCGCTGCGGGCTGCGGGCATCGGGGTAACATGATGCAGGGCATTGACATACGCAACATCGAGATTGCCTGCCACCGTGCGCAGGGAGCGCACATCATCTCGGCGTTCCGCCAGCAGCGCGGCGATATTGCCACCCCCGGAGTAGCCAACCAGATCGATCTTCACCCCCGGATAGCGCAGCACCATCTGGCTGAGCGCCTCGTTCATTGCATCAATAACCGCCGGTGAGAAACGATCCTGCGTCCAGACATTTACGCGGCAGGCGGCCGGTAGCGGCGGCCCGATGAACTGGCAGGGTCGGGCAAGGTAAAACACATTTGCCTGCTTATCCGCCGCAGCCAGCTTCAGACCGGTCGGATTACGCGGAGTCGGATTATCGGAGGGCGCTGTGCGGCTCTTCCAGGCAAAGCCATCCCCTTCGATGTAGACCCGCAGGGAATGAACCGGAGGGGCGATTCGCTGCCATGTCACAATCGGGAACGGATCTGTGTCAAATTTCTCACTGATCAGACCACTTTCACTGGCTATTTTTTGCGCAGCGCGGTGCGAATCGTCGGTAATACACCCTACCAATAATAAAGATAAACTAATCAATACGGTTCCCTGCAAAAAGTGAGGATATATCCTCATACCGCACCAGCCTTAACTCAAATTATCAACATGACCAAATATGTGAAATGAATTCAACCGGAAATAATTAAGCATCGCTTATTGTTTTCGGCAACGAATTGTATATTCTGCGCCCGAAGATATCGGATTAATCCGAAGAAATCACAACTGCATTTTGCATAAACATCGCAACGTTATGATGGTACACCATGGAAAAGAAACGTCTTAGCCAGCTGATCTCTCTGCTGGTGGCATCAACGACCGCCCAGGCCTACGCCACATCTCCAGAGTTAATTATTGATACCCCGACAAGCAACGTGCAGATTGCCGACGCTAAAGAATTAGTGCATATCACCCAGAATGGATTTGTGACTGGCATGCCAGTTTCTGCCCTGGCGGTAAATGCGGGGGTGACTGTAACAACGCTTACCAATGATGGCGTTATTAACGACCAGAATGGTATGCCTTTATTTTTAAGTAACAATCTTGTTCAGATAGATGGAACAGTCGATCAGCTTAATAATAACGGCACCATTGCCAGCGTTAATGAAAATCAGATTAACAGCGTGTTCGCGGTGGGCGCTTCGGGAGTGGTTAATACCTTAACCAACACCGGCACCATTAAGGGAAATTCGAATAATTACTATAGCGGTAATTACAACACCGGCACGCTCAACAATGCCGGGACAATTCATACCCTAAACAATACCGCTGATGGCAAGATCCTCGGTTCCCTCGGCATCAGTAATCAGGGAACCATTGATAACTTAATCAATGCGGGCCTTATCGGCGCCACGGATGCTGAGAATAACAACTACATTGGCCAGAACGGTGCCATTTTTAACAGTGGTACGATTGGCACGTTGCACAATACCGGTTCGATTGACGGGGGGACGTCTGATAATTACGGCCGTTCCGGGATCTCTAACCAGGGCAACATTACTACCCTCGTCAATGATAATAAGATTAATGGCAGCTTCGCCGGTATCATTAACTATGGCACCATTGGTTCCATTGAAAACAACGGCCAAATTACCGGAAATTACGTCGCAATCTATAGTTATGGTCCTCTTGACTCCATCGTTAACAATGGCCTGTTAACCGGCGGTAATTATGCTCTGATGGTCGGGAGCAATAACAGCGATGGCGTGATCCTGACCAACACGGGCGATATTGCCGGTGATATTTACGCCTTAAATGCGACAAGATTAATCATCAATGGCGGCACCACTACCACGGGCACGCTGAGCGGCATCGACGGCGCGACTGGCACTATCATGGGCTCCGACGTGGTATTCAACACCGGCTCGCTGCTGCTGAACGATAATATCGTTACCAGCCTGCCTGAATACGGCCTGATGTCACTCCAGATGAGCGATGAAAGGCCTGTGTCAAACGGCACCGTGGTGAACGAAGCGGCCTCCCTGCAGGTGAACAACAGCATCAATATCGCCGGGGATTATCATCAGAAAGCGGCCGCAACGCTGATTTCCGGTGTCTCCGATCTGGCAACTGCTAACGGCGACCTGCTTGCCGATACCGGTTATGGCCGCCTCAACGTCAGCGGCAATGCCACTATCGATGCGGGTTCCAGCGTTAATCTGTTGCGTACCGGCAGCACTTACCAGTTCGCCGAAGGCCAGCGCTATGTGGTGATCAATGCCGCAGGCACAGAGACCGACTACCACGCCGACCAGCTGAAGTACAAAGCTTTCGGCTATCGCGGTGTGGTTAACGGCAGCGTCTATGAAGAGGCTGAAAGCAAGGCCCTGGTGTTAACCCTGGGTGCAGAGCCGGTGATCCCCGATCCGGTAGAGCCTCAGCCTGAGCCAACGCCAGACGTCACGCCGCCGGTAGTGACCGAACCCGAGGTCACCCCCCCGGTTGTCACGGTGCCAACGCCGACGCAGCCTGCGCCAGCAGAACCTGCACCTGCTCAGCCGACCAAACGGGGTTATGCCACCATCCCGAGCGCCACGGCGGCGCTGGGTGGGCTCGCGCACTACTCCGGTATCTCGTCTCCGCAGCTGCTGGATCTGTATAACGCCTCGCTGGCGATCGAAGGTAAACAGGAAGCGAACCGTGCTGGCGAGCGTCTCTCTACCAGCCAGAACCTCAATACCAGCTCCGCGGCCACCGTTGCTACCTCTACCGCTCAGGCAGTAGTGGGTGCTCACATCGATGCCGTACGTAACCCTCAGGCCTCCGGCACCAGCGGTGTGGCCACCGGTGATGACTACGCCAACAACTGGATCGTCTGGGGTCAGCCGTTCGGCGGTTACGCTCGCCAGGACAGCACCGACAACGTCAGTGGCTACACCGCGAAATTTGGCGGCCTGATCATCGGTGCCGACCGTGCACTGGGTGACAACTGGCGTCTGGGGGCAGCCCTGAACTACAGCAACACCTCCGTCCACGGCAAAGACAACCTGAGCGGCAACAACTCCACCGCCAATAACTACGGGGTGATTGGTTACGCGGGTTACACCGGCAATCCGTGGTACCTGAACCTCTCTGCGGGTCTCAACCGTCAGAACTACAGCTCCGTGCGTCGCGCTGATTTCACCGGCTTCTCCGGCGCTGCTCACGGCAAGTTCAACGGTCAGTCCATCACCCTGCAAAGCGAACTGGGCTATCCAATCGCCCTGCCGGCTGACGTGGTGCTGACCCCGCTGGCGGGCCTGACCTATGGCTATCAGCATGTGGATGGCTACAGTGAAACCGGCGGCAACGGTATGGCGCTGGATGTCAGCAGCACCCATGCGCAGTCTGTCATGAGCGATATCGGTGTCCGCATCGAGAAGAGCTTCGCCACCGGTCTGGGTAACCTGACGCCGTTCGCCCAGGTCTCGTGGATCCACCAGTACGATAACCGTCAGGTCAGCAGCCATGCGACCTACGCCGCCGATGCTATCGGTGAAACCAGCTTTATCACCAAAGGGGCCTCTCCGGTGGAGGATATGGCGGGCGTGGCTGTGGGCACCACCCTGTATGACGCCAACGATCTGAGTCTCGACGCGCGTTACGATCTGCAGGCCGGCGACCGCTACCAGGCGCACACCTTCAGTCTGCGTTTACGCAAGTCGTTCTGATTGTTATGAACGATCAACGGGGCCGCGAATGGCCCCGTTTTTTTATGCTCCGCTGGCAAACATTGTATTTTTCGCCGCGTCGGTCGATAGTGTCTGTTTTTACTCAACAGTTAACTCACATGACGCAAACTGCACTCTCCTCTGGATTGAAGGTCGGCGCGCTGCTTCTGCTGCTGATCCTGATTTATACCGGTCTCTATACCTCGGACCGCATCACCTGGCTGATGGAGGTGACGCCGGTCATCATCATCGTGCCGCTGCTGCTTGCCACCCAACGGCGCTACCCGCTGACACCCCTGCTCTACACGCTGATCTTCTGGCACGCCATCATCCTGATGGTGGGCGGAATGTACACCTACGCCAAAGTGCCCATCGGCTTTGACGTACAGGAGATGTTTAACCTGAGCCGTAACCCGTACGACAAGCTGGGACACTTTTTCCAGGGGCTGGTGCCTGCGCTGGCGGCCCGGGAGATCCTGGTTCGCGGTGGCTACATCAATGGCCGCAAAATGACGGCCTTTGTGGTGTGCTGTATTGCGCTGGCGATCAGCGCCACCTACGAGCTGATCGAGTGGTGGGCGGCGCTGGCGATGGGCCAGGGCGCGGATGATTTCCTCGGCACTCAGGGCGATCAGTGGGATACCCAGTCCGATATGTTCTGCGCCCTGCTCGGGGCGCTCACAACGGTGCTGCTCCTCGGGCGCTGGCATCAGCGCCAGATTACGCATTCAGTCGTACATAATATTTGAGACCAGGTTTTGTAGGCCGGGTAAGGCAAAGCCGCCACCCGGCGGATGTTGGCACATAACCCTCAAACCTTAAACAACCAGCATGCCGCCAAATGACCGGGGGCAATCTCCTGCATCGCGGGGGCTTCGCGTCGGCATACCGGCATCACGTGCGGGCAACGGCTGCAGAACTTACAGCCCGGCAGCACGGAGGTCGGGCCGGGGATCTCCCCGCGCAGGGTCGCCTGCTCCAGATTGCGGATCCGCGGATCGGGCTGCGGTACCGAGGCTAACAGGGCCCGGGTATAGGGGTGCGCCGGATGCTGATACAGGGTGTCAGAAGGTGCCACCTCCACCAGCTTGCCGAGGTACATCACCCCGATTCGGGTCGAGATGTGGCGCACCATCGACAGATCGTGGGCGATAAACAGATAGGTCAGCCCCAGCTCCTGCTGCAGATCCTGGAGAATGTTCACCACCTGCGCCTGCACCGAGACATCCAGCGCCGACAGCGGCTCATCGCACAGGACAAACTCCGGACGCACCGACAGCGCCCGGGCAATGCTGATGCGCTGGCGCTGGCCGCCGCTGAACTCGTGCGGGAAGCGCTGGAGGTGTTCCTGCTTGAGTCCCACTTTATAGAGCAGGGTTTCAGTACGCTCCCGCTGCTCCTCGCGGCTGTAGCCGTGGATCTGCATCGGCTCTGCCACCAGCTGCTGGACGGTCATTCCGGGGTTCAGCGATGAATATGGGTCCTGGAAAATGGCCTGCATCCGCTTGCGCAGCGGCTTGAGCTGCTTTTCGCTGGCCTGGGCGATCGCCTGTCCGGCAAAATCAATCTCGCCGGAGGTGATATCAAACAGCCGCAGAATGGCGCGCCCGAGGGTCGATTTACCGCAGCCGGACTCGCCCACCAGGCCAAAGGTCTCCCCCTGGCGGATATCAAAGCTGACGCCGTCCACCGCTTTCACCGCCACCCCTTTGCGCAGCAGGCCGCCGTTGAGAGTGAAGTGCTTATGCAGGTCCCGCACGCTGACCAGCGGGGAATGGTGTTCACTCATGCCTGAATCTCCTTATCGGCCAGCAGCCAGCAGGCCGCGCGATGCCCCGGTTCGGGGCGGTAAAACGCGGGCTGACGCTCGCACTGCGGCATCCGCTGCGGGCAGCGTTCGGCAAACGGGCAGCCCGGGGGCGGATTAAGCAGGCCCGGAGGCGATCCTTCGATAGGCGACAGGCGATGGCTGGTCTGCTCCGGGTGCGGCAGAGACGCCAGTAGCCCCTGGGTGTAAGGATGTGCCGGACGATAAAAGATGTCCTCTACGCTGCCCTCTTCCATTACCAGCCCGCCGTACATTACCACTACCCGGCTGCACACCTGGGCGACGACGCCCAGATCGTGGGTGATCAGCAGGATGGCGGTGTGGGTTTTCTGCTGCAAACTTTTTAACAGCCGCAGGATCTGCGCCTGAATGGTGACGTCCAGCGCGGTGGTCGGTTCATCGGCGATCAACAGTTTGGGATCGCAGGAGAGCGCGATGGCGATCATCACCCGCTGGCGCATCCCGCCGCTGAATTCGTGCGGGTACTGGTCGTAACGGCGCTCCGCTTCGGCAATGCCCACCTGCTCCAGCATGGCGATGCTCGCCGCGCGGGCCGCTTTTTTGTTTAAGCCTTTATTCCGGATCAGGATCTCGGACATCTGCCTGCCGATGGTCACCACCGGATTAAGCGCGGTCATCGGATCCTGAAAAATCATCGCGATCTGATTCCCGCGAATGGCGCGCATCTGCTCCGGGGTTTTCTGCGCCAGATCGTCATTGTCGAACCGGATCTGCCCCCCGGTGATGCGCCCGTTGCTGCCCAGCAGCTGGATAATGGATTTGCAGGTGACGCTCTTGCCGCAGCCGGACTCCCCGACAATGCCCACCAGCTCGCCCGGCTGAACGTGAAAGCTCACCCCGCGCACCGCGTGGACATCGCCATCCCGGGTGCGGAAGGTGGTTTGCAGGTTGTCGAGTTCAAGTAAGTTATTCATCGCGGTTCGCTCCCGGCTCAAAGGCGGTGCGGAACACGTCGCCTAACACGTTAAAACTGAATACCGTCAGCAAAATCAGAATGCCGGGGAACATCGCCAGCCAGGAGGCCTCCCCGATATACGACTGGGCGTTGTTGAGCATACTGCCCCAGGAGGCAGCAGGCGCCTGCACCCCGAGCCCGAGGAAGCTGAGGGTCGACTCCATCAGAATCGCCGAGGCGATATTCAGGGTGGCGGCGACGATAATGGTCGGCAGCACGCCGGGAATGATATGACGCAGAATAATCCGTAGCGGATGCTCCCCGGAGGCGCGGGCATAGAGCACATACTCGCGTTCTTTTACTGAGAGCGTTTCGGCTCGCACCAGCCGGGACATGTTCATCCACGTCAGCAGGCTGATGATCATGATGATGTTATCCACACCGGGCTTCAGGTAGGCGTTGAGCACCAGCAGCAGGAAGAAGGCCGGGATCGCCATCAGGATATCCACCGCGCGCATCATCAGGTTATCGAGCCAGCCGCCGAAGTAGCCGCTCACCGTGCCGACGATGGTGCCGATCAGGGTTGAAAAGACCATCGCCAGACAGCCGACCATCAGCGAGATCTGCCCGCCGTACAGGGCGCGGGTAAAGTAGTCGCGTCCGTACTCGTCGGTGCCGAACCAGTGGGCGCCATCAGGCGGCAGGGTGCGCGCCCCCAGCGACATCTGATCGGGATCGTAAGGGCTCAGCCCCGCACAGAGCGCGGCGACGACAAAAATAAAGAGGACAAAAAGCGAGAACTGCGCCGGACGATTGCGGCGCAGCTGGTGACGAACCTGTTGCCAGCGTCTGCTCATCCGGGGTTACCTCAGGGTACGTATGCGGGGATCGGCGAAGCGATATAACAGGTCGGCGATCAGGTTACCGACGATCAGCATCAGCGACGAGAGCATGATGATCGCCATAATCAGCGGGTAGTCGAGGGAGGTGATCGACTGGATCCCCAGCAGCCCCATTCCCGGCCAGGAGAAGACGCTCTCGGTGACATAGGCTCCGACAACCAGCTCGCCAAACGACAGGCCAAACAGGGTGATCACCGGCAGGAGGACGTTTTTCAGCACATGGCGGAACAGGATGCTGGAACGGGTGGCCCCATAGGCCAGCTGGGTCTGCACGTAGTCAGCCGAGAGCTGCGAAATGGTATTGGAGCGGATGTAGCGCACGTAGCTGGAGAGGTTATAGAAGGTGAGTGCAATGCACGGCAGCACGCCGTGGCGCACCACGTCAAGCCAATTGTCTTCCATGCCGATGGTGCGCATCCCCATGCTGGGGAACCAGTTGAGCTGCACGGCAAAGACGGTGATCAGCAGGATACCAAACCAGAAGATCGGCACCGAGATGCCAATATAGGCGAACAGGTTCAGGACATGATCCAGCCAGCGGTGCTTAAAGGCTCCGGCCAGCAGCCCCAGCGGAATGGCAAGGATAATCGCCATCAGCAGCGAGGCCCCCATCAGCCCAAGGGTGGCCGGAATGCGCTCACCAATCATCACCAGCACCGGTCGGTGGTAGATCAGCGAATAGCCCAGATCGCCCTGCAGAATGTTTTTCAGCCACAGAAAATATTGCGTCACCAGCGGCTTATCCAGGCCCAGACTCTGGCGAATACGCTCGATGTCCTCTGGTGCCATGCGCGGGGTGATGTACGCCGCCACCGGATCGCCCGGAGCGAGTTTGACCAGCAAAAACGCCACCAGCGAGATAAAGAACAGCATCGGCACCAGTTGCAGCAGCCGACGCATCAGTAATGTGTTCACGACATGCCCTTACGACTTACCCAACAAAAAGCCCCGATCGGTTGACCGGGGCGACAGCTTATTTTTGGTAGATTTTTGACAGGTCCTGGAACAGATACACCGGCTTCGGTTCCGCTTCCTGAGTGCCGCCAAAGCGTTTATCCACCGCCACGGTGGCGTTGGTGTAGGCGATCGGGTAGTAGGTCATGTCGTTGGCCACGGTCTGCTGGATCTGCTTGTAGATCTCCGCGCGTTTGCCAGTGTCGGTTTCTACGGCACCTTTATCCCACAGGGCATCGAACTGCGGGTTTTTATAGTGGGCGTAGTTATAGGCTTCGTTGCTCATGAACAGCGATTTGTAGCCATCCGGCTCAGCGCCCATGATGTAGCCGCCAAGGTTCAGCTCCCAGGCGGTGTTGTTCATGTCGAGGCTGCGCTGGGACATAGCATTGGAGTCGAGCGGCATCAGCTCCACGTTCACGCCAATGCCCTTCAGCGCCTGCTGGATGTAGAGCGCCTGGCTCTCCTGGGTTTTGTTGGTGTTCACGTAGGCCAGACGCAGCTTGAGGTTCGCCGGTGCGCCGGAAGCCTTCAGCAGATCTTTGGCTTTCTGCTGGTCGAACTTGTACTGCTCAACGTCGTTGCTCTGGTAGAGCGTATCCGGCGTCAGGAACGAGGTCGCCGGTTTGGCGTAATCCAGCGAGGTGAACGCGGTCTGGGTCAGCTCGTCCTTATTAATGGCGTACGCGATGGCCTGGCGCAGCTCCTTGCTCTTCATCACCGGCACGTTCTGGTTGAAGGTCATGTAGGCCAGACGCCCTTCCGGGTAGACCACGAAATCAAACTTGCCGGTATTCTTCAGGCGCGACACATCCTGCGGATCGACCATCTTGAGGTTGATCTCGCCGTTTTGCAGCGCGAGGTTGGCGGAGTTGCTGTCTTTGGCGAAACGGTAGGTCACGGAGTCGAGCTTCGCTTTGCCATTCCAGTAGTCGTCAAAGCGGGTCAGGGCGTAATACTGCCCGGCGCGGTACTCTTTAAATTTGAACGGCCCGGAACCGACCGGCGCATCGTTTTTGGTGCTCTTTTCCAGATCGGCTTCATTGGCGAAGACGTGCTGCGGGATCGGGTAGATCTGCACCAGGGTGCCGGTAAAGGCGGCGCTCACCTGCGGCAGGGTGAACTTCACGGTGCGATCGTCCACCTTGCTCACCGCCACCGGCTTGCCGCCGAAGGTGAACATGCTGCGGAAGAAGCTGTGCTGTTTCTCCTCCAGCAGCTTATTGAAGGTGAACACCACGTCGTCGGCGGTCAGCGGCTGGCCGTCCTGCCATTTCAGATTCGGTTTTAAGGTCAGGGTGTAGCTGAGGTTATCGGCGGATGGCGTCAGGCTTTCGGCCAGACCCCATTCGATTTTGCCATCGTTAAAGCTGTAGAGCGGGGCGTAAAGCGCCTGCATGATCGTCAGGGTGGTGCGGTCACTGGCATATAATGGGTTGACCGCCAGCGGGTCGCCGGAGGTAATGCCAATAATCAGTGAACCGCCCTCTTTCGGCGTATCGCTTTTGGCCGCCGGGGCCGACGCGGTCTCTTTATTTTTGGCATCATCACAGCCCGCGGCAACCAGCGCCAGCGCGACCAGAACAGCAGATACTAATGGCTTACGCATATCTCACTAACTCCTTGCCTTGAAAGTTTTTTTAACTGCTCATTTTTATTTTTTACAGATATCTGTTTGCGCATCATATTCAGCTTTAAGCCCTTTCGCATTAACAATGAAAATGCCATTTTTGATTAAGCTTATGCGGAATTTATATATATAAGCGCCAGAAGGAATAGTGCATATGCTTATGCGCTCAGTTCGTTAAACCGTTCACGGAATGCCTGCTAAACTGCCTCAACACATCCCAAAAAGGCAGATCAACATGTCCGACAACAACTACCAGCCAGCGAAAGTCTGGGAATGGAAGCAGAACCCCAACGGCGGCGCGTTCGCCAGCATCAACCGTCCGATCTCGGGCGCCACCCATGACAAAGAACTGCCGGTGGGTTCGCATCCGCTGCAGCTCTACTCTCTGGGCACGCCAAATGGCCAGAAAGTAACAATCATGCTGGAAGAGCTTCTGGCGTTGGGCGTGACCGGGGCGGAATATGACGCCTGGCTGATCCGCATCGGCGAGGGCGATCAGTTCTCCAGCGGCTTTGTTGAGGTGAACCCGAACTCCAAAATCCCGGCCCTGCGTGACCACTCCACCACGCCGCCAACCCGGGTGTTTGAATCGGGCAATATCCTGCTCTATCTGGCAGAAAAATTCGGCCACTTCCTGCCAAAAGATCCGGCTGGCCGGGTGGAAACCCTGAACTGGCTGTTCTGGCTGCAGGGCTCCGCCCCGTTCCTCGGCGGCGGTTTCGGTCACTTCTATCACTATGCCCCGGTGAAAATTGAGTACGCGATTGACCGCTTCACCATGGAAGCCAAACGCCTGTTCGACGTGCTGGATAAGCAGCTGGCGCGCGGTCGCTATGTGGCGGGAGAAGAGTACAGCATCGCGGATATCGCTATCTGGCCGTGGTTCGGCAGCGTGGCGCTCGGCCAGGTCTACGGCGCAGCGGAGTTCCTCGACGCGGAGAGCTACAAAAACGTCCAGCGCTGGGCGAAGGATGTCGCCAGCCGTCCGGCGGTGAAGCGCGGGCGTATCGTCAATCGCACCAACGGCGAGCTGAACGAACAGCTGCATGAGCGTCATGCGGCGAGCGATTTTGATACCAATACCGAAGACAAACGTCAGGGTTAATGTGCTGACCCCTTGCCCGGCGGCGCTACGCTTGCCGGGCCTACGGATTGGGTTTTGTAGGCCGGGTAAGCGCAGCGCCACCCGGCAGAATTACTCTGCTGGTGCCATTATCACCGCACATAGTAAATCCCTCTCTTTTTTCAACAGCATATTTACAACCATCCGGTAAACTGGCATCAATAATTTCTTTCTTCAGATTATTCGCATGTCAGAAAAGGCGCTGGAACATCAGATTCAGATTCTCAAAAAGCATAATGCCCGGCTTGCCAGGCTGGCGCGCGACGCCCGCAGCAAGCTCAGCGCGGCGCTCGACGGGACGGGTCTCTGTTTATGGCAGCTCGACGTTCCCACCGGGAAGCTGATTATCTATAACCGCCGCTGGGGCTCAATGCTGGGCTATCAGCCCAAAGAGCTCAACGCGCAGTTTGAGATCTGGCGCGAACATCTGCATCCCGATGACAAACAGAGCGTGCTCGACGCCTTCTACGATCATCTGCACGGCAAAACCCCCTTCTACGAAGCGCTGCATCGCATGCAGCACAAAAACGGCACCGTCACCTGGGTGCTGGATCGCGGCCGCGTCACCGAATGGGATGAGCAAGGAAACCCGCTGAAGGTCACCGGCACGCACATCGACATGACCAAAGAGAAGCAGTACGAGGAGCAGCTCGCCCTGCTGGCGAATCACGATCCGCTCACCGGCCTGGCGAATCGCCATGCGCTGATCACCCACTTCGCGCAGCTCAAAACCCAGGGCCCGCTGTGCATTGCCTTTATCGATCTGGATGATTTTAAAACGGTGAACGACACCTTCGGTCACCGCAGCGGCGATGAACTGCTGATCCAGCTCAGCCAGCGTCTGCGCGACACCTGCCCGCCGGGGGCCGTTGTCGGGCGTCTGGGTGGGGACGAGTTTGTCCTGCTGCTGCCCTTCCCGCTCACCAGCCTGATGGTGAACAGCACCGCGCAACAGTGTCTGAATGCGGCCCTGACGCCGTTCGAACTGGATAACGGCCAGGCGCGGGTGGGCGCCTCGGTGGGGATCGATGAAGTGCAGGAGCAGGACGATTTCGTCAATGCATTGCGCCGCGCCGATCGGTCGATGTATCAGATTAAGCACACCGGTAAGAATGGGGTGGCGATTGGCCAGACGCTGATCTCCCACTCCCGCAGCGGAACGCATCCATGAAAAGCACCCGTCATCAGGATCTTATCCGCCTGCTGTCGGCGTCTGACTGGCTGACGACGGATGCGCTTGCCGCGGAGCTTAACGTCAGCAAAGAGACGATTCGTCGCGATCTGAAACAACTTCAGCAGCAGGGCAAGATCGTGCGCCATCATGGGCGGGCGCGGGCGATCCACCCGGATCACCGCGACGGCGGGGAACCCTTTGGCGCGCGGCTGAAAAGCCATTACGCCGATAAAGCCGACATTGCCCGCCACGCCCTCGACTGGATCAGCGAGGGAATGACCCTCGCCCTGGATGCCAGCTCAACCTGCTTTCATCTGGCTCGACAGCTGCCGGATATCGCCCTGACGGTGTTTACCAACAGCCTGCCGATCTGCCATGAAATGGCGAAGCGCGAACGCATCACCCTGATCTGTTCGGGCGGGACGCTGGAGCGCAAATATCGTTGCTATGTGAATCCGGCCCTGGTGACGCAGCTGAAGGCGCTGGAGATCGACCTGTTTATTTTCTCGTGCGAAGGGGTGGATGAGCAGGGTGTGATGTGGGATCCCACCCCGCACAGCGCCGGATTTAAATCGCAGCTGCTCAGCCGCGCCAGCCAGTCGCTGCTGCTGATCGACAGGAGCAAGTTCCAGCGTTCCAGCGAAGTGAAAATAGGCCACCTGTCACAGGTGACCCAATTGATCAGCGACGTACAGCTCGCCCGCCGCTAGCTCGCCAGACGGAACTTCTGCACCGAGCGTTGCAGCTCCTCGGTCTGACGCTCCAGGGCGGAGGCCGCAGCTGACACCTGCTCCACCAGGGAGGCGTTCTGCTGGGTCACACCGTCCATCTGGGTGATGGCCACTCCCACCTGCGAAATGCCTTTGCTCTGCTCTTCCGAGGCGGCGGCAATCTGCTTCATGATGGTGGTCACGCCGGTAATATCCCGCAGCACCGCCTCCATGGTGGTGCCGGTATCGTTCACCAGCCGGGCCCCTTCCGCCACGCGGGAGACGGAGTCAGCGATCAGCCCTTCGATCTCTTTTGCCGCACTGGCACTGCGGCTGGCGAGATTACGCACCTCCCCCGCCACCACCGCAAAGCCACGCCCCTGCTCGCCCGCTCGCGCCGCTTCCACTGCCGCGTTGAGGGCCAGGATATTGGTCTGGAAGGCGATGCTGTTAATGACGCTGGTGATCTCCGCGATTTTCTTCGAGCTGACGGAGATCCCGGTCATGGTGTTGACCACGTTCTCTACCAGCACCCCGCCGCGGCTGGCGGTGACTGAGGCTACATCCGCCAGCTCGCTGGCCTGACGAGCGTTGTCGGCATTCAACTTCACCGTGGCGGTGAGCTGCTCCATGCTGGCCGCCGTCTCTTCCAGGGCGGCAGCCTGCTCTTCGGTACGTGACGAGAGATCGTTATTACCGGTGGAGATCTCCGTGGCACCGCGCCAGATGTTCTCGCTGCCGGCGCGGATGGTGCTTACCGCTTCGCGCAGGCTGTCCTGCATCGTCGTCAGCAGCGGTACCAGCTGGCCCACGCAGTTACGACCAAAAGGAACGATCGGCTGGCTGAGATCGCCCTGCGCAATCTGACGAAAGTGATGGCGGATCTGATCCAGGGGTTTCACCAGCATCGCGACCAGGTAGCGATCGGCGAACAGCAGGATCAGCAGGCCTATAATCGTTGCGGTGATGATCACCGTACGGGTGGTGCTGGTCATGCCGTCCACCGTCACGCGGGTGCTGTCGAGAATGCTGTCGGCGGCTTTATTGAACTGCCCGGCACTTTCGCCAAAGGCGCGGCTCAGCGGCGGGGTGACGTTATTCGCCTGCTGACGATAAGCGTCGAGATTGCCCTGCTGCGCCAGCTGGAACTGGGGCTTTACGCCGTTCTCCAGCAGCGCCTGCCAGTTGGCAATCACCTGGGAGGAGATCTGCGCATCCATCGGCCCCGGAGAGATGGCTTTCATCTCATCGAGCTTGCTGCTCATCGTCTCCAGCGCCTGCTGTACGGCGGTGAGATCTGCCGTACCACCTGCCGCCTGCACGTCCATCGCCCGGGTCAGGCGGGTGACGAAGCGGAAGTACTGATCGTTACCCTGGCTAAGCACCGTCATCTGTTTGACCAGCTGGCGATCAACCTCATTGCCATCAGCCACGCGTGAAAGTGCCCAGGAGCTGTAGAGCCCGGCTGCCGCCCACATTAAACAGAAAATCCCCAGAATCGTCAGCATGACGAACCGGATAGTGAAATTACGAAACACGTGCATAGTTATTTCCTTGCCATGGGGGAGATATCGCCTGGAGGGCGAGTATTACCCTCGTTATCGGCAATAAAATGCAAAGCAATACCTTTTATCGGTTAATTTTATAAACCTTTTCATTTCTGTTTACCGGACCGGGAAATGATAATCACGCTGGAGCAAATACCCCTTCAAATAACGTGTTATTAGATTTCATACAATTTACAAATGTAAATCACATTCTCCATTCATTACCCTCATAATTCCAAAGGATTAGGCCTCTGTTTTTTATCAACAAGGAATATTCCTTTTTCTACAAGAAAAGTCTTACTTTTAGTGCGTTAATAAAACTGCAACATTCATAAAATGAATGCATTTAAAAAAACCAATTAACGCCCTTTATTAAAATGACCATTTAATCGATTGATATCACTTCAAATTTCATTACACCCTTTTCCCTTGGGAAAGTTCTTAATTACGCAAATTTCATTTAAAAAGAGCTCACTTTGATCCGGTTATATGAGATGAAAAAATGCGTATTTCAATGAAAAGGACCTTGTTGTCACAATGTGTATTACTGTCACTTGCGTCGTTTGCTGCTCAGGCAGGTGCTACCGATGCCCCCGCTTGCCAGAGTGGTGACACCACCCAGACCTGCGGCCTGTCAGAATATAAAGACGGCAGTTTCTATCAGGACCCGGGCGTCACTGATGCGGTGATGGCGAATGAAACGGCGTCCAATATTTATATGGATGGCCACCGTGAAGCGGGAGATACGCAGACCCTGACCGTTACAGGCTCTGACATGTCAGGTCATTATATTCAGGGAAGCAATGGCGGTACGGTGAATATTAACGTCACCAACAATGCCAAAGTGGATATGATCGAAGCAGGTTCTGCACTTAAGACCACCAACACCACCATCAACGTCAATGACTCCACCCTCAACGGCCAGAACAGCGACGGAACCTATCAGCGAGACAAAGATTATATGATGGGGGCCGCCATCTATCTCGATCCGCTCGATGCGGGCTACCACGATGTGAACATCAGCAACGGCAGCGCCCTGCATGGCAGTATTATCAGCGCTGGTCAGGGTACCCAAACTATCGCCATAAGCGACAGCATCATGGATAACGGTGGCATCTACGTCGGTAGCGACAAATCAGATACCTCCCTTACCCTGACTAACGCCAGCGTGGATGCGACCAACAGCCAGGTGGCGCAAAATCTCGATACCATCGTTGAAAGCCTGAGTCAGTACAAACCTTTCCAGGATATCAACGTCGATGCCTTTAGCGATCTGGCCGTGGCCCTGTATGGCACCACTCAGGATACGCTGGCACTGAATAACAGCACCGTGACCGGCGACATCGGCGTCATTAACGAAAAAGGCCAGACCAACCTCTCCTTCACCAATAACAGCGTCGTGAACGGCAACGTTACGCTGAGCGGTAACTCCACCAATACCCTTCTGGTGGATAACAGCACCATCAATGGCGATCTGAACGCCAGCCAGAACAGCGGCGATACCACCGTCACCCTGCAAAACGGCGCCAACGTTGACGGCAATATTACGACCGGCGCAGGCAATGACACCGTGGTCCTGGTGAATGATTCCCACGTCACCGGCAATGTTACCGGCGGGGACGGCACCGATACCCTGTCGATGGATGCAGGCAGCTCTATTTCCGGGCAAATTAATCAGTTTGAAACCGTAAATACCACCAGCGACAACAGCATCACTCTCGACACCATTAATGATTCCACCACCTGGAGTCTGCAGAACGGCTCTACCCTGACCGCCGCCACGACCGGCAGCAATGCCGAAGTGAACATGAGCACCGACAGCAGGGTTAACTTCGGCCAAATCACCGGCTCCCGTAACGCTGTAGTGGTCAATAACATCACCGCTTCGGCGATCAATCAGCAAAACATCGTGCTGGGAACCTTTACCACCACGACGGCAACCACCACGCCGCAAACGGCCGCCAATGCGACCTTCAGCAACGGTCAGCAGCAGGTTGAAAACCGCAGCGCAGCCTACAACTACAACAATGACCTGAGCATCGTGGCCGCTGATACGGCGCCGCAGAGCCTGCTCACCGCTGATAGTAGCCAGAACTGGAATATTGTCTTTAGCAGCTCACGCGGCGCACTGGCCAGCGATGTCCAGGGGATGATTGCCGGGCTGGATGCGGCCGAACAGGCGGGCCATCAGGTCACCGATGACATCACCAGCCATCTGGATCGCCTGCACTTTGCTGGCCTGATGGGCGATCGGCAGGAAGGGGCGCAGCTGTGGGGCGATTTCCTCTATCAGAACGGTAACTTCAGCAACGATGTGGATTACAAGAGCATCACTCAGGGCGCGCAGGGTGGCGTTGACTGGACGGCTTACCTCGCTAACGGGGACAGTCTGACCGGAGGTGTGGCGCTGGCCTGGACCCGCAGCCGCGTTGAAGATACCGACAATGGCCCGGACAGCTTCAAGGACACCGTCTATGGTAACTACTACAGCCTGTACGGCGGCTGGCAGCAGGCGCTGAACGGTCGTCAGTGGGGAATGTTCGCCGACGCCAGCTTCAGCTATGGCGATATGCGCTACTCCCTCTCCGCCCACAACGTCACCGGCGACACCAGCGGCATGACCGAAGCGCTGCACGGCTCCACAGACGGTAGCCTGTATATGGCCCAGGCACGTACCGGGGTGAACGTACTGCTGCCGGGCGAAACCGTGCTGCAACCGTACGCCATTCTCGGCTGGGATCAGACCAAAGCTAACGGCTTCTCCGACAGAGAAGTGACCTTTGCTGACAGCCAGGTCTCTTCCTGGAACGGCGGCGCGGGTCTGCGTCTGACCACCACCCTGACCGATCTGAACAAAAACGTGGCGATCATGCCATGGCTGGATGTCCGCGTGCAGAAAGAGTTCAGCGATGATACCGATATCCAGGCAGCGGATTATCACAACACCGAAGGTCATAACAACAGCATGGGAATGTTTGGTGCGGGCGTGAATGCCACTATCGCGCACAACTTCTCGGTGAATACCGGCATTTACTATGGCACAGGCGATGTCGATAACGACGCCAGTGTTCAGGCAGGTATGAGCTACAGCTTCTGATGACCACGCCTGCCCGGCAGCCTGAGGCTGCCGGGCATTTTTGTTAGCTCAAATACTTCTCAAACCATCCCAGGGTTCGTTTCCAGGCTAATTCGGCAGCGGGTTCGTCGTAACGCGGGGTCGAATCGTTGTGGAACCCGTGGTTTACGCCAGGGTAGATCCAGGCCTCATACACCTTACCGTTCGCTTTTAACGCGGCTTCATAGGCAGGCCATCCCTCGTTAACATTCTTGTCGTTTTCCGCATAGTGCAGCAGCAACGGTGCCTTAATTTTGGCGACGTCGGCGGTCGGAGCCTGTCGGCCATAAAACGGCACGGCGCACGCCAGCTCTGGCCAGGCCACCGCCGCGGCGTTAGAGACCCCACCGCCATAGCAGAAGCCGGTGATCCCCACCTTGCCCGTGGCGTCCGGGTGTTTCTGCATAAACCCGACCGCGGCAAAGAAGTCGTTCATCAGCTTCGTGGGATCGACCTTCTGCTGCAGGACTTTCCCCTCCTCATCGTTGCCGGGATACCCCCCCACCGAGCTTAAGCCATCCGGCGCCAGGGCGATGTATCCTGCTTTCGCCACCCGACGCGCCACATCCTCGATGTAAGGGTTGAGGCCGCGGTTTTCGTGCACCACCACCACCGCCGGGACTTTGCCGGTAGCGTGAGCGGGTTTCACCAGATAGCCACGCACCTGGCCATGACCGTCTGGCGAAGGATAGGTGATGTATTCAGGCAGAATATCGGGATCGGTGAACTTTACCTGCTCGGCAAGGGCGTAATTCGGCTTGAGCATATTGAACAGTGCCAGCGCCGTAACCCCGCCGACGGCATAGCGGGCAGCCAGATTGAGGAACTCACGTTTGTTGATTTTGCCGTGAGCGTAATAATCGTAGTAGTCGAGCAATTCCTGAGGAAAGTCTTTGGCGGTCATACGCGTCATCGCATATCTCCATGAATTGTGCACTGAGTAAGGTTAGAATAGAAACGCTGTTTCGAAAATCAAAAACCTTGAAAGGAGACATCATGCCCTGGAACGCTTCCCCTGAACGCTACGAGAATATGCAGTACCGGTACTGTGGAAAAAGCGGCCTGCGTTTACCCGCCCTGTCGCTCGGTTTGTGGCACAGCTTTGGCCACGTTCACGCCCTCGACTCGCAGCGCGCCCTGCTGCGAAAAGCCTTTGACTGCGGCATCACCCACTTTGATCTCGCCAATAACTATGGCCCACCGGCGGGCAGTGCGGAGGAAAATTTTGGCCGCCTGCTGCGGGATGATTTCGCAGCGTATCGCGACGAGCTGATTATCTCCACTAAAGCGGGCTATGACATGTGGCCGGGCCCGTACGGTGCGGGTGGTTCGCGCAAGTATCTGCTCGCCAGTCTCGACCAGAGCCTGAAGCGGATGGGGCTGGAGTATGTGGATATCTTCTACTCGCACCGGGTAGATGAAAATACGCCGATGGAAGAGACCGCCTCGGCGCTGGCGCAGGCGGTGCAGAGCGGGAAGGCGCTGTACGTTGGCATCTCGTCCTATTCGCCGGAACGCACCCAGAAAATGGCGGAGCTGCTGCGCGAGTGGAAGATCCCCCTGCTGATCCATCAGCCTTCCTACAACCTGCTTAACCGCTGGGTGGACAAGAGCGGCCTGCTGGATATCCTGGCCGCTAACGGCACCGGCTGTATCGCCTTTACGCCGCTGGCGCAGGGCCTGTTGACCGGCAAATATCTGAACGGCATTCCTGACGGCTCCCGCATGCAGCGCGAAGGCAAAAAGGCGCGCGGCCTGACCGAAAACATGCTGACCGAGGCCAACCTCAACAGCCTGCGCTTGCTGAACGAAATGGCGCAGGCGCGTGGTCAGACGATGGCGCAGATGGCCCTGAGCTGGCTGCTGAAAGACGATCGCGTGACGTCAGTATTGATTGGTGCCAGCCGGACAGAGCAGCTGGAGGAGAACGTGCAGGCGTTGAATAATCTGCACTTTAGCGAGGATGAGCTGCAGCGGATCGATCAGCATGTGGCTGACGGGCAGCTCAATCTGTGGCAGGCGTCGTCAGATAAGTAGTTAAATGCCGGGTGGCGCTGCGCTTACCCGGCTTTTTTATTACTTGCGACTCAGCTTATCCAGATACCCCATCACAAACGCTGACAGCACAAACGTCAGGTGGATAATCACATACCACATCAGCTTGTTATCCGGGATATTTTTGGCATCCATAAACACCCGCAGCAGGTGAATCGACGAGATAGCCACAATCGAGGCAGCCACTTTATTTTTCAGCGACGAGGCGTCCATTTTGCCCAGCCAGCTCAGCTTCTCTTTATCCGCGGCAATGTCCAGCTGCGACACGAAGTTTTCGTAGCCTGAGAACATCACCATCACCAGCAGGCCGCCCACCAGGGTCATATCCACCAGCGACAGCAGGAGCAGAATCAGGTCGGATTCCGCAACGCTGAATATGTGCGGCAGGACGTGAAAAATTTCCTGAAAGAATTTAATACAGAGGGCCACCAGCGCCAGCGAGAGGCCAAAATAGACCGGGGCTAACAGCCAGCGGGAGGCATACATTGCGTTTTCAAAAAAGCGTTCCATAGAGTCCTGTCTGCAAACGAAACCAGCGTGCAGTATATCGCAACGCGACAAAGTGTTTGCAACAACTAAACAACAAAGACCCTATACCTGCTCCGGCTTAACCTCAGGCCGCTGATACTCCGGCCACACCAGCACCACCAGCGCCGGATAGGCCTCCAGGCTGAACTCACGAAAACACTGGCGCAGGTTCATCACCTCCAGATCGGAATGCGACACTTTCTCACCATTCAGGCAGCGCTTCTTGATATTGTCGTAATATTTGTACACCGCCGAGTTGAGATCGCTGCAACGACGCTGCGCATCAAAAAGGTCAGGCGTACTATTTATTTCCACCATATTCATTCGTTTAATTGTGGCATGAAGGAAATCAATATATTCATGATTAACACGCCAGTACCAGACCGGCGTAATCGCATTCATTAACACAGAAAAATGGTCTTCGCCCTCTTCTTTTGACATCCGTTCTGGCTGCGCATGGGGGTGCGCGTTATCCGCTTCGCTACTTTTATTGAACTCGCGCATCAATAAAAGAACCACGGCAGTAAGCAATAACAAAGTAATGACAGTATAAAAAATGCTGTTCATATAGGCAGGCTCCATTTTTTTTGATTTTAAATTTGCCTCATGTTATTGTCAACGAATCTCACACTCCAGACAAGCCCACCCCGTTGAAATTAAAGGAAATATAAAATGTTGCCCGACAATCTGGTCCCGGCTAAGTTTCACATTTCTACCGTGGAACCGAAACCACCAGAAGCAGAAAGCAATGCAAATTTCACTAAGGGGAAAAGAACACTCGCTGATTACGAGCCTGATATATTAATTGGTGTTACCCGTACCGGTAACTCCCGCAATATGTTGCTCGAAGAGCACGACCGCCATATAAAGGACCGGTTATTCCGGGTGGTTAAAATCGAGGTGTTCGCCCGCCTGCTCAATGACCTGCAAGCGGAAGGGGAAATAGATGCCCAGGCACTAAGTCAAATATTGTCGGAAAAAACCGCTGAGATAAACGAAGCTGGTAATGATATCTGGCTGAATCTAATTACCTGTGAAAAAAACACGCCCATTTTTTATAAGCTAGAGGATGAATAACGTGAAGGATGTTGATAACAACAACGTTTATTTAGCTTTAGATGATAAAAAGAGCGATGAATTTATCTTAGAGCAAAATCTGGCTGCGCTGAAAGAGATTAAAAACGCTGAAATACAACGTATTGCCAAAGAATTGCTCTCGATTCCAGCAGGTCTGGTGCGGCTGAAATGGCAGAACCGCCGTGAAATTTATCCGTTACAGGTTAAAGAAGAGATCTACGGTGCGGCAATTAATGCCATTATGCAGCAGCGCCCAGACTTAAAAGAGAAAATACTGGCCCGGCTGGAAACCAATTATCAGTATTTGCGGGCCCGTGAAACCGCCACCCTGCGCGTTACCCGTAAACTGGCCGATGAAGGCTATCGTACCACCAGCGTGAGCACCGTCGCGCTGAATGAAGACGTACTCGCCGCGAAAACGACACCCCCTGCGCAAAAGCCGTAACCCCCAGCGCGTCCCGCTCCGCCTGTTGCTATTGGTTTAAGGATTATCCTGAATGATCCTCACTTCCCGGTTGATTCTTCTAAGCTTAAAGCCTGATCACCCACTCAAGGAGAACCTCAATGGCAAATTCCCAGAGCAAAATTCAGGACCCAACCACCCAGTACTACACTGGCGAATTCCCGAAGCAAAAACAGCCCATCCCCGGGGTGCAGAGCAAGATGGATCCGGTCCCGGATTGCGGCGAGAAGAGCTACAAAGGCAGCGGCAGACTACAGGATCGTAAGGCACTGGTGACAGGGGGCGACTCCGGTATTGGACGCGCTGCCGCCATCGCTTACGCGCGTGAAGGCGCAGACGTTGCGATTAACTATCTGCCTGCCGAAGAAGAAGACGCGCAGCAGGTTAAGCAGCTGATTGAAGAAGCCGGACGCAAAGCGGTACTGATCCCCGGTGACCTGAGCGATGAAAAATTTGCCCGTTCGCTGGTGCATAAAGCCCATCAGGAACTCGGCGGACTCGATGTGCTGGCGCTGGTGGCCGGTAAGCAGGTGGCAGTCGAGAATATTGCTGATATTACAACGGAGCAGTTTACACAGACATTTACCGTGAACGTGTTCGCCCTGTTCTGGATAACCCAGGAGGCGCTGCCGCTGCTGCCGGCCGGGGCGAGTATCATCACCACCTCGTCGATTCAGGCCTATCAGCCAAGTCCGCACCTGCTGGACTATGCGTCTACCAAAGCGGCGATCCTTAACTTCAGCCGCGGGCTGGCGAAGCAGGTGGCGGAGAGCGGCGTGCGCGTTAACGTGGTGGCCCCAGGCCCTGTCTGGACGGCGCTGCAAATTTCCGGCGGTCAGCCGCAGGAGAAGATCCCGCAGTTTGGTCAGCAGACCCCAATGAAGCGCGCAGGGCAGCCTGCGGAGCTGGCACCGGTGTACGTCTATCTGGCGAGCCAGGAATCAAGCTATGTGACGGCGGAAGTGCACGGCGTGTGCGGCGGGGAACATCTGGGGTAGTTGTGCAGTGCCGGGTGGCGGCTTCGCCTTACCCGGCCTACCGATTCTTTGCGGGCTGATGCCCTCACCCTGACCCTCTCCCACGGGGAGAGGGAACAAACATTAAAAAAGGCAACTTACGTTGCCTTTTTGCGTTTTATTTCGCCACAGTCTTCTCTTCGCCTACCAGGCCAATCTTCAGGTAACCCGCCTGATGCAGCGTGTCCATTACCCTCATCATGGTTTCGTAGTCGACGGTCTTGTCAGCACGGAAGAAGATGGTGGTCTCTTTCTTGCCGTTAGTCAGGGTATTCAGCGCCGGGATCACCGACTCATCCGTTACCAGATCGTTACCCAGGAACATGGATTTATCGGCTTTCACGGACAGATAAATCGGTTTTTCCGGGCGCGGCTGCGGCTGACTGGATGATGCAGGCAGATTGACCTTCACGTCTACCGTCGCCAGCGGCGCAGCAACCATGAAGATAATCAGCAGAACCAGCATGACGTCGATAAACGGCGTCACGTTGATTTCGTGCATTTCGCCGTTATCGTCCAGATTTTCATTAAGACGCATTGCCATGACGAATCAACCTAAGTGTAATTTCTGAGCAGAACGGACCGGCTTCACGGCGCTGGCACTGAGGTCCAGATCGCGGCTTTGCAGCAGCAGGACCTGAGCGGCAACGTCACCGAGGGTCGCTTTGTAGCTGCCGATCATACGGGCAAAGATGTTATAGATGACCACCGCCGGGATAGCGGCAACCAGACCAATCGCCGTCGCCAGCAGGGCTTCTGCGATGCCGGGGGCCACAACCGCGAGGTTGGTGGTTTGGGTCTGGGCGATGCCGATGAAGCTGTTCATGATGCCCCAGACCGTACCGAACAGACCGACGAACGGTGAAATCGCACCGATGGTCGCCAGGTAGCCGTTACCGCGCCCCATATGACGACCAATGGCCGCCACGCGACGCTCCAGACGGAAGCCGGTACGCTCTTTAATCCCTTCGTTGTCTTCGCTGCCTGCAGAAAGCTCAAGCTCGTTCTGGGCTTCGTTGATTAACTGGGTGGTCAGGCTTTTGGCCTGGAAGGAAGAGGTCATGTCGCTCGCCTGATTCAGGTTGCGGGCCTCGGCCAGCTGCTGCTGCTCGCGCTTAAGACGGCGCTTGTGAGAGATAAGCTCCACGCTCTTGCTAAAGAAAATAGCCCAGGTGACGACGGACGCCAGAATCAGGCCGATCATCACAATCTTCACCACGATGTCGGCATGATTATACATACCCCAGACGGAGAGATCCGTCTGCATCAAATTATTACCCACTCGGTATCTCCAGGACGCAAATCACAAAATCTGAGCATAATAATATCAAAACAACGTCGAATTGATAGTAGTTCTCATTAGTATTTACATAGTGCCGTAAATTCGTTTCATTTTCCTTGCGCTTACGCAGGAAAAATTTCCCGGAAACATATTTTAAAAAATATTCCGCTGATCCCACCACCCTTATCGCGACCATTTTTACTTTCGTGATAGTGTGGACGTCCAGACGTATAAAAACAGGTTGCGCAGACATGAAAGAGAAGCATCTTGATACCACCCTTGTCCAGGCGGGACGCAGCAAGAAATATACCCTCGGTTCGGTGAACAGCGTGATTCAGCGCGCCTCGTCGCTGGTGTTTGAGACCGTCGAGGCGAAAAAGCACGCCACCCGCAACCGGGCGAAGGGCGAGCTGTTTTACGGGCGTCGCGGGACGCTGACCCACTTCTCATTACAGGAAGCGATGTGCGAGCTGGAAGGCGGCGCAGGCTGCGCCCTGTTCCCGTGCGGTGCGGCGGCGGTGGCCAATACTATTCTGGCGTTTGTTGAACAGGGCGACCATATCCTGATGACCAACACCGCCTACGAGCCGAGCCAGGACTTCTGCACCAAAATCCTCAGCAAGCTGGGCGTGACCACCGGCTGGTTCGATCCGCAGATCGGCGCGAAGATTGCCGATCTGATCCAGCCCAATACCCGGATCGTGTTCCTCGAATCGCCTGGCTCCATCACCATGGAAGTGCATGATGTGCCGGCCATCGTACAGGCGGTACGCAGCAAAGCGCCGGACGCCATCATCATGATCGATAACACCTGGGCGGCAGGGGTGCTGTTTAAGGCGCTTGATTTTGGTATCGACATCTCTATTCAGGCGGCGACCAAGTACCTGATCGGCCACTCGGACGGCATGATCGGTACGGCGGTCTCCAACGCCCGCTGCTGGGAGCAGCTGTGTGAAAACGCCTATCTGATGGGACAGATGGTGGATGCCGATACCGCCTACATGACCAGTCGCGGCCTGCGTACCCTGAGCGTCCGCCTGCGCCAGCATCATGAAAGCAGCCTGAAAGTCGCCCAGTGGCTGGCGCAGCATCCGCAGGTGGCGCGGGTTAACCATCCTGCCCTGGCGGGCAGCGTCGGGCATGAATTCTGGCAACGTGATTTTACGGGCAGCAGCGGCCTGTTCTCGTTTGTGCTCAACAAGCGCCTGAGCAATGACGAGCTGGCAAACTACCTCGATAATTTCTCCCTGTTCAGCATGGCCTACTCGTGGGGCGGCTTTGAGTCGCTGATCCTGCCCAACCAGCCAGAGCAGATTGCCGCCCTGCGTCCGGGCGGAGAAGTAGACTTTACCGGGACCCTGATCCGTCTGCATATCGGCCTGGAAAACGTCGAGGATTTGATTGCCGATTTAGAGGCCGGATTTGCGCGTATCGAATAACACCGGGTCATAAAAGCACTCCGCGGACACTTTTCTCCTCAATCGATGCAGAAAAGTCTGATTTGTTGCGCCTGCGATCAAAGCCCGCAGGCGAAATAGGGAGTACAATAGGCCCATATACGCTGTTCCACAGGAAAGCCCATGGCTGTTATTCAAGATATTATCGCTGCACTCTGGCAACACGATTTTGCAGCACTGGCGGACCCTCACGTGGTTGGGGTTGTTTATCTCGTGATGTTCGCCACGCTGTTTCTGGAAAATGGGTTACTGCCTGCCTCATTTTTACCGGGTGACAGCCTTCTGCTGCTGGCGGGGGCGTTAATCGGGAAAGGGGTGATGGATTTTGCGCCGACGATGGTGATCCTGACCTCCGCCGCCAGCCTGGGCTGCTGGCTCAGCTATTTGCAGGGCCGCTGGCTGGGCAATACGCGGGTAGTGAAAGGCTGGCTGGCGCAGTTGCCGCATAAGTATCACCAGCGCGCGGCCTGCATGTTTGATCGCCACGGCCTGCTGGCGCTGCTCGCCGGACGTTTCCTGGCCTTTGTGCGCACCCTGCTGCCGACCATGGCGGGCATCTCCGGGCTCTCTAACCGCCGCTTCCAGTTCTTTAACTGGCTGAGCGCGCTGCTGTGGGTCGGCGTGGTGACCACCTTCGGCTATGCCCTGAGCATGATCCCATTCGTGAAACGCCATGAAGATCAGGTCATGACCTTCCTGATGATCCTGCCGGTGTTCCTGCTGGTGGCCGGGCTGGTGGGCACTATCGTCGTGGTGATCCGTAAGAAATACTGTCGCGCCTGACAGTAATACCCCTCACCCTAACCCTCTCCCCATAGGGGAGAGGGAACCTGGACACCCTCTCCCCTATGGGGAGAGGGCCGGGGTGAGGGGACAAGCCCGCACCATCACTATCCCTGCATCATCCTGATCCGCGCCGCGTCTTCCCCTGGCGTCACCCCGAAGTAACGTTTGAACTCCCGACTGAACTGCGACGCGCTTTCATAGCCTACCCGCAGCGCCGCCGCGCTGGCTTTCATCCCGTCGTGGATCATCATCATCCGCGCCTTGTGCAGGCGGTAGCTCTTGAGATATTGCAGCGGCGAGGTGCTGGTCACCGATTTGAAGTTATGGTGGAACGCCGAGACGCTCATATTGGCCTCGGCCGCCAGCTGATCGACACTCAGGTTTTCGGTGTACTGGCTCTCGATGCGCTTCAGCACCCGGCTGATGAGGCTGAAGTGAGTCTGCCGGCTGACCAGCGCCAGCAGCGCCCCGCCGCCCGGCCCCAGCAGCACGTGGTAGAGGATCTCACGAATAATCTGCTTACCCAAAATGCGCGCATCCAGCGGGCGCTCCATCACATCCAGCAGGCGCTCAATGGCACAGAGTATCTCATCCGTCAGCGTGGCGGAGTTGATCCCGCTTGCCGCCATCGACGGGCAAAACAGCTCGTCCTCGCCAATATCCATCAGCAGCTCCTGCAGCTGCAGGATATCCACATTTAAACGAATACCTGCCAGCGGCACGGCTTCTGTCGCGAAGGTTTCACATTCGAAGGGTAAAGGTACTGTCAGGAGCAGATATTCGCGCGGGTCATAGCGGAATACACGCTCATTGATATAGCCAATTTTATGCCCGGAAAAGAGAAAAATGATACCTGGCTGATACATCACCGGCGTGCGGGTGCCGGGCTGGGTACCGTACAGCAGACGTACATCCGGCAGCAGTTCGCTGAGCTTATTTGCATTATCTTTCAGTCTGTTAATTTGCGCCGTTAGCTGCAGGCAGGTTTCATCGCGGTTCATCTTTGCTCAATCCGGGTAAGGTTTCCGACGTTTGCAGTGTGCGCGGTTTTTCGCAGTTTCTCCAGCACCCTGTAGAAATGGGCAAGACAACGGCAGAAATGTGCATTGAGAGGAGCGCTGGCGCTCGCCACAATGGGCACCATCAGTTAGCCCGGTATTTTCACCCACCCAAGGGAAAGAACAATGAACAATTTCAATCTGCATACCCCGACCCGCATTCTGTTTGGTAAAGACGCTATCGCCGATCTGCGCGAGCAGATCCCGGCCGACGCCCGCGTGCTGATCACCTACGGTGGCGGCAGCGTGAAGAAAAACGGCGTGCTGGATCAGGTCTACAGCGCCCTGCAAGGTCTGGACGTGCGTGAGTTTGGCGGCATTGAGCCGAACCCGTCTTACGAAACCCTGATGAACGCGGTGAAAATCGCCCGCGACGAGAAGATCACCTTCCTGCTGGCAGTGGGCGGCGGCTCGGTGCTGGACGGCACCAAGTTTATCGCTGCGGCGGCCCACTACGCTGACGGCATCGACCCGTGGCACATCCTGCAGACCGGCGGCAGCGACATCAAAAGCGCCATCCCGATGGGCTCCGTGCTGACCCTGCCTGCTACCGGCTCCGAATCCAACAAAGGCGCGGTGATCTCCCGTAAAACCACCGGCGACAAACAGGCCTTTATGAACGAGCACGTGCAGCCGGTGTTTGCGGTGCTGGATCCGGTTTATACCTACACCCTGCCGCCGCGTCAGGTGGCGAACGGCGTAGTGGATGCCTTTGTTCATACCGTTGAGCAGTACGTTACTTACCCGGTAAACGCCAAAATTCAGGATCGTTTCGCCGAGGGCATTCTGCTGACCCTGATCGAAGACGGCCCGCTGGCCCTGCAAGAGCCAGAGAACTACGAAGTACGTGCCAACGTGATGTGGGCCGCGACTCAGGCGCTGAACGGCCTGATCGGTGCCGGCGTGCCGCAGGACTGGGCCACCCACATGCTGGGCCACGAGCTGACGGCGATGCACGGTCTCGATCATGCCCAGACCCTGGCGGTGGTGCTGCCTGCGCTGTGGAATGAAAAACGCGACACCAAGCGCGGCAAACTGCTGCAGTATGCTGAGCGCGTCTGGGGTATCACCGACGGTTCGGACGACGAGCGTATCGATGCCGCTATCGCCGCGACCCGTAACTTCTTCGAACAGTTGGGCGTGCCAACGCGTCTTTCCGGCTACGGCCTGGACGGGAGCTCCATCCCTGCCCTGCTGGCGAAACTCGAAGAGCACGGCATGACCCAGATCGGTGAGCATCACGACATTACCCTCGACGTGAGCCGCCGTATTTACGAGGCTGCTCGCTAAGCGATTTTGCGCGCTTACCTTTCGTTTTTCGGCATTTAGGCCAGGCTTAATGCACATACGCCACCAGAGGATTACCTCTGGTGGATGTCCCATGAAGGAGGAAAGATGGCAAACCAAACCGTAATCAAGCTTCAGGACGGCAACGTAATGCCCCAGTTGGGGCTCGGCGTATGGAAAGCCGGTAACGACGAGGTCGTGTCCGCCATTCACAAAGCACTGGAAGTCGGCTATCGCTCTATTGATACCGCAGCCGCCTACAAAAATGAGGACGGCGTGGGCAACGCGCTGGCCAGCGCCGGTGTGTCACGCGATGAGTTATTCATCACCACCAAGCTGTGGAACGACGACCAGAAACGTCCAGCGGAAGCACTCCAGGAGAGCCTGGACAAGCTGCAACTCGATTTCGTCGATCTCTATCTGATGCACTGGCCGGTTCCGGCGATCGATCACTATGTTGACGCCTGGAAAGGGATGATTGACCTGCAGAAAGCCGGGCTGGTGAAGAGCATCGGGGTCTGTAATTTCCAGGTCCACCATCTGCAGCGTCTGATTGATGAGACGGGCGTTGCCCCGGTGATTAACCAGATTGAACTGCACCCGCTGATGCAGCAGCGTCAACTGCACTCATGGAATGCGACCCACAAGATCCAGACCGAATCCTGGAGCCCGCTGGCCCAGGGCGGCGAAGGGGTCTTCGATCAGAAAATCATTCGCGACCTGGCCGATAAGTACGGCAAAACCCCGGCACAGATTGTCATTCGCTGGCATCTGGACTGCGGCCTGGTGGTGATCCCGAAATCCGTTACCCCAGCGCGTATCGCGGAGAACTTCGCGGTGTGGGATTTCCGTCTGGATAAAGATGAGTTAGGTGAAATTGCGAAGCTGGATAAAGGCAAGCGTTTAGGCCCGGATCCGGACCAGTTTGGCGGTTAGTCCCCTCACCCTGCCCTCTCCCCATAGGGGAGAGGGTAAGATATTGTAGGCCCGGTAAGCGCTAGCGCCACCGGGCATTTTTACAGGTTTAACCAATCTTACGTTTTACATTTTTCTTCGCCGTCGCGCCCGCGTTCGAACGCTGGTGCACAATCGGCGTGTGCTTGGTCAGTGCCGGGCGCGTATTGCGATTCTGGCGACGCGCTTCGCGCATCTCATCCAGCGTCGGGGCAGGCACCAGGCAGTCACGACGTGAGCCGATCAGGTGCTTTTTACCCATCTCTTCCAGCGCCTGGCGGATCAGCGGCCAGTTAGCCGGATCGTGGTAGCGCAGCAGGGCTTTATGCAGGCGACGCTGTTTGTCCCCCTTCGGCACCACCACATCTTCACTCTTGTAACCAATCTTACTCAGCGGGTTCTTGCCGGTGTAATACATGGTGGTCGAGTTCGCCAGCGGTGACGGGTAGAAGTTCTGCACCTGATCCAGACGGAAGCGGCGCTGCTTCAGCCACAGGGCCAGGTTCACCATGTCTTCGTCACGCGTACCCGGGTGCGCGGAGATGAAGTACGGGATCAGATACTGCTCTTTCCCGGCCTGTTTGGAGTAGGTATCGAACAGCTCTTTGAAGCGGTCGTAGCTGCCCATCCCCGGCTTCATCATCTTCGACAGCGGGCCTTCTTCAGTATGCTCAGGGGCAATCTTCAGGTAGCCGCCCACGTGGTGGGTCGCCAGCTCTTTGATGTAGCGCGGATCTTCCACGGCGATGTCGTAACGCACGCCGGAAGCGATGAGGATCTTCTTGATGCCTTTCAGGTCGCGGGCGCGGCGATAGAGGTTGATCGTCGGTTCGTGGTTGGTGTCCATGTGCTCGCAAATGCTCGGATAGACACAGGAGAGACGACGGCAGGTCTGCTCCGCACGCGGCGACTTACAGCGCAGCATATACATGTTGGCCGTCGGGCCACCCAGATCGGAGATCACGCCAGTAAAACCCGGAACCGTGTCGCGAATAGCTTCGATCTCGTTAACAATCGACTCTTCGGAACGGCTCTGGATAATACGGCCTTCGTGCTCGGTGATGGAGCAGAAGGAGCACCCGCCGAAGCAGCCGCGCATGATGTTGATCGAGAAGCGGATCATCTCATAGGCCGGAATGCGGCTGTCACCGTATGAAGGGTGCGGCACACGCTTGTACGGCAAGGCAAAGACGCTGTCCATCTCTTCGGTAGAGAGCGGGATGGCCGGCGGGTTGACCCAGATATAGCGCTCGCCGTGCTTTTGCATCAGCGCACGGGCACAGCCCGGGTTGGTTTCGTGGTGCAGAATTCGGGAAGCGTGAGCGTAAAGCACTTTGTCCGCTTTAACTTTCTCAAAGGACGGCAGCAGCACGTAGGTCTTTTCCCACGGCTTTGGACGCGGCGGCTGAACGGTGATCGCTTTAGCTTCGGCTTTCTTCGGCTCGACGGGCTTATTATCGGCGCACGGCAGATCTTCGCCATACGGGTGCGGGATCGGGTCGATTTTGCCTGGCATATCGATGATACGGGAATCCACCCCGCTCCAGCCCGGCAGGGCCTCTTTCACCATGATCGCGGTATTACGCACGTCGCGGATGTTGCCTACCGGCTCGCCCTGAGAGAGACGGTGCGCCACTTCCACCAGCGGACGCTCGCCGTTGCCGAAGATCAGCATGTCGGCTTTGGAGTCCACCAGCACCGAACGGCGCACGGTATCAGACCAGTAGTCGTAATGGGCGGTACGGCGCAGGCTCGCTTCGATGCCACCCAGGATGACCGGCACGTCTTTCCATGCTTCTTTGCATCGTTGGGTGTAGACGAGCGTCGCGCGGTCCGGACGCTTGCCCGCCACGTTATCCGCGGTGTAGGCATCGTCGTGACGCAGTTTGCGGTCGGCGGTGTAACGGTTGATCATCGAGTCCATGTTGCCCGCGGTGACGCCGAAGAACAGGTTCGGTTTACCGAGGCGCATAAAGTCCTCTTTGCTGTTCCAGTCCGGCTGGGCAATGATCCCGACGCGGAAGCCCTGGGCTTCAAGCATACGACCGCAGATCGCCATGCCAAAGCTCGGGTGATCGACATAGGCATCGCCGGTCACCAGAATAATGTCGCAGCTGTCCCAGCCAAGTTGGTCCATCTCTTCACGAGACATCGGCAGGAACGGCGCCGGTCCAAAGCAGGCCGCCCAGTACTGGGGCCAGGAGAAGAGGTCACGATCCGGCTGGATCAGGGAAATTGCGCTCATAATGCTTCCGAAGAAAAAATAGACAAAAGGAGCGGGATTATACGCTGGAACAATGTGGGAAATGAAGGAGTATTGTGCGCAGATATTATTGCCCGGTGGCGCTGCGCTTACCGGGCCTACGGGGCATGTAGGCCGGGTAAGGCGAAGCCGCCACCCGGCACAATTACGGTGCCGGATTAATTAACATTTGCCCTACCGAGCCCCTGTCCATCATCTCCAGCGTCTGGCTGTGGAACAGGAACGGGAAGTGCGGCCAGGAGGGCTGACTGTAATAGACCAGCAGTTCAACCTGCCCGTCGACCCAGACGGTATCTTTCCAGCCCCGGTCTTCCGGGAACGGCATGGCGCCGTTGACGTTACGCACCAGGAACTTCACCCCTTCGATATGGAATGACTGCGGCATGTCGGCGCGTACCGTCCAGCGCTCCCAGGTGCCCTGCTGGGCGGTGATATCAATGCGGTTCACATCCCATAGCTGGCCGTTAATGCCCGGATCGTCACCGAGGCTGATATCCCGGCTGCGCACCGGCGTCCCGCTCAGCACCTCGTCCGGGAGCAGGCGCATCGGCAGGGTATCGGTCACCAGCGGCAACAGCCCGGTTGGTCGCAGGGTCAACACCAGGGTCGACACCAGAATGCTCGAGGGTTCAAAGAAGCCGCGCAGGCGGTCAACGATGCTCGCCGCCTCGCCGCAGGTGATCGACACTTCATCGCCGTTGGTCATATCCACCAGGATTTCGCGTCGCTCGCCCGGCGCCAGCGCCAGCTGCTTAACCGGTACCGGGGCCGGTAAGAAGCCCTGATCCCCGGCAATCACGTGTAGCGCCCGGCCATCGCTCATCTGCAGCTGATAGCGGCGCGAGTTGGACGCATTCAGCAGACGCAGGCGCACCCAGCCGCGGGAGACTTCGACATACGGGCTTTGCGCGCCGTTCACCAGCAGCGTGTCACCGACAAAGCCGCCGCTGCCTGGCTCGCTGTACTCCGGCGTACCGAAGTTATCCAGCCGCTTGTCCTGAATGATGATCGGGAAGTCGTCGACCCCGTAATGATTCGGGATCGGCAGAGATTTGCTGACCTCATCTTCCACCAGCCACATCCCCGCCAGGCCGGTATAGACCTGCTGCGCGGTGCGGTTTGGGGTGTTGGCGTGATACCAGAGGGTGGCAGCGTTCTGGCGAATCGGCAGAACCGGCGCCCAGTCGGCGCTCGGGGACATCATGCGAGGCGCGCCGCCCAGCAGCGGGCCCGGCACCTGCAAACCGCTGACGGTCATGGCAACGTTCTCCGCCAGACGGTTGCTGTAGATCAGTTTGACGTCATCGCCGCTCCAGACGCGCACGGTCGGGCCAAGGTAGCGCCCGTTAACGCCCCAGACATTAGCCCGCGTCCCCTGGGTGAACGACCAGTGGGAGCGCTGTAACGTCAGGAACAGCGGCTGACCACGACGGGACTCGAGTAACGGCGGGATGGGCAGCGGCTGTTGCTGCCCGGCGGCGTTTGCCCTCAGCGGAACCGCACCTGCACAAAGGGCGATACCCGATGCCTGAATAAACTGACGGCGACTGAGTGACATATTAGCTCCATGGATAAACGTACTAACAACGCGGGAATTCGTTTTCCCTTCAGGCCGGCTTAAACCCTGCCAGCGGCTTCGCGCTCTGCGACTTCTTTATCGAGCTCAGCGATTTTATTCAGCATTAATTCGCGGCAATGGGCCGCCAGCTCACGCACCTGATCTTTGCCATATTTACTGACATCGACCGGCGGCAGCATCTCGACGATCACCAGGCCGTTACGCAGGCGGTTGAGGTTAATCTTATTCGATGTGTTGGAAACACACACCGGAATAATCGGTACACCTGCCGCAATTGCGGCGTGAAACGCGCCAGTTTTGAACGGCAGCAGGCCGCGGCCGCGGCTGCGGGTCCCTTCCGGGAACATCCAGATGGAGATCCTGCGCTTTTTGAAGTGGTTCACCACCTCGGCAATGGTGCCGTGCGCTTTGGCGCGGTTGTTACGATCGATCAGCAGGTTGCCGGTCAGCCAGTAGAGCAGGCCAAAGAACGGCACCCACAGCAGGCTTTTTTTGCCCACGGTCACGGTTGGCGGCTGGACGATTTTGGCGGCGGTGATCATATCGTAGTTGTTCTGATGGTTACCGATATAGATAGCGTTGCCGTGCTTCTCTACCCCTTCCGGCAGACGCGTCTCGACTTTCACACCAAACAGCGGCCCCAGACGGGCAAACATGTGGCCAAAGGTGGCAACGTGCTTTGGATTGCGCGGGCTGAACAGGCAGTAAATACAGCCGAAAATACAGACCAGAATGCAGTAAATCACGGCAAGAATGGAACGAACAATTAATAGCATAGCGACCTCAAAAACCCCTGACAGCTGACGATTATACTGCAACTGTAAGCGGGTAACTCTTTTGTTTTTATAACGGATGTTTTACGCGAGACCCCCTCCTGAACGGAGGGGGAGGTGCTCTGTTACGCTTCGTTATCGCCCGCTTTAGCGCGGTGCGGCGAGTCGATCTCCACGCGTTCAATGCGTTGCAGGCCACGCATCAGCGACCCTTTGCGTCCACGTTCGCCGACCACTTTCTGCAGCTCCTCCGGACGCATTTTGATTTTGCGTTTGCCCATGTGGATGGTCAGGGTGCTTTGCGGCGGCAGAATAAAGAGGTGCGCCAGGCTGTCTTCGCCTGAGGCCGCGTCCGCCGTCGGGATGTTGATGATCTTGTTGCCCTTCCCTTTCGACAGCTGCGGCAGATCGCTGAGCGGGAACATCAGCATGCGGCCTGCGGCAGAGATCGCCAGCAGCATATCGCTCTCGTTTGCAATCACCAGCGGTGTCATGACGCGGGCGTTTTCCGGCAGGCTAATCAATGCCTTGCCCGCACGGTTACGCGATACCAGATCGTTAAAGGTACAGATGAAGCCGTAGCCCGCATCGGAGGCCAGCAGCAGCTTCTGCTCATCGCTTTCCATCAGCATGTGCTCAACCGTGGCACCCGGCGGCAGCGTCAGCTTGCCGGTCAGCGGCTCGCCCTGCCCGCGCGCCGATGGCAGGGTAATCGGATCGATGGCGTAGCTGCGTCCGGTGGTGTCGATAAAGGCCACCGGCTGGTTGCTCTTACCCTTCACCGCGGCTTTGAAGCTGTCCCCCGCTTTGTAACTCAGGCCCGGGGCGTCGATGTCGTGACCCTTGGCGCTGCGTACCCAGCCGCTTTGTGACAGCACGATGGTCACCGGCTCGGACGGCAGCATGTCATGCTCGTTCATCGCTTTCGCTTCTTCGCGCTCGTGCAGCGGAGAACGACGCTCGTCACCGAAGGCTTCGGCATCCGCCTGCAGCTCTTTCTTCAGCAGGTTGTTCATCTTACGGTCGGAGGCGAGGATCGCCTGCAGCTGATCGCGCTCTTTTTCCAGCTCATTCTGCTCACCGCGGATCTTCATCTCTTCCAGTTTGGCGAGATGGCGCAGTTTCAGCTCGAGGATCGCTTCAGCCTGGGTTTCGCTGATGCCAAAGCGCGACATCAATGCCGGCTTCGGCTCATCCTCGGTACGAATGATCTCGATCACTTCATCGATATTGAGGAACGCCACCAGCAAACCTTCAAGGATATGCAGGCGCTTAAGCACTTTTTCCAGACGGTGATTCAGACGACGGCGCACCGTATCCCGACGGAAGGTCAGCCATTCGGTGAGGATCTCCAGCAGGTTTTTCACCGCCGGACGACCGTCGAGGCCGATCATGTTCAGGTTGATACGGTAGCTTTTTTCCAGATCGGTGGTGGCGAACAGGTGGTTCATCACCTGTTCCATGTCCACGCGGTTAGAGCGCGGCACGATCACCAGACGGGTCGGGTTTTCGTGGTCGGATTCGTCGCGCAGGTCATCCACCATCGGCAGCTTTTTATTGCGCATCTGGGCGGCGATCTGCTCCAGCACTTTCGCGCCGGAGACCTGGTGTGGCAGCGCCGTGATCACCACCGCGCCGTCCTCTTTGGTCCACACCGCGCGCATGCGCACCGAGCCGCGACCGTTCTCGTAGATTTTGCGGATTTCCGCGCGGGAGGTGATGATCTCCGCTTCGGTCGGGTAGTCCGGCCCCTGGACGATATCCAGCAGCTCATCCAGCGAGGTTTTCGGCTGTTCAATCAGGGTGATCGCCGCTTTCGCCACTTCACGCAGGTTGTGCGGCGGGATATCCGTCGCCATCCCCACGGCAATGCCGGTGGTGCCGTTCAGCAGGATGTTCGGTAGACGCGCAGGCAGCATTTTCGGCTCCTGCATCGTACCGTCGAAGTTTGGTACCCACTCCACGGTGCCCTGGCCCAGCTCGCTGAGCAGCAGTTCGGCATATTTAGAGAGGCGGGATTCGGTGTAACGCATCGCCGCGAACGACTTCGGATCGTCCGGCGCACCCCAGTTCCCCTGACCGTCGACCAGCGGATAGCGGTACGAGAACGGCTGGGCCATCAACACCATCGCTTCATAACAGGCGCTGTCGCCGTGCGGATGGTATTTACCCAGCACGTCACCGACGGTACGGGCGGATTTTTTAAACTTGGCGCTGGCATTCAGACCCAGTTCAGACATCGCATACACGATGCGGCGCTGAACGGGTTTCAGCCCATCACCGATAAACGGCAACGCCCTGTCCATGATGACGTACATGGAGTAGTTCAGGTAGGCGTTTTCCGTGAATTCATGTAGCGCGAGGCGCTCTGCCATATCGCTCATTAAATGGGATTCCTCAACTCAGAAACCAGTTGGTTTCAGGCAATATTGCCGCAGATACTACCTTATCTGGCGAGTCGAGTCACAAAGAAAAAGGGGCCGAATAGCGGCCCCTTTCCGGGTTATTTGCTCAGCTTGATAACCTGTTTCACGTCGATTTCGAAATCGTTCCACTCTTTATCGACCTTGCCCTGCAGCTCAACCTTATCCTGCGGGGAAATGGTCTGGCCGTTCCAGTGTTTGTTGTCGATCTCAACGTTCACCGTGCCGCTCTCATCGCGGAAGGTGTAGCGGTCGTCGGACAGGCGCTCGGTGATGTTCCCGCGCAGTTTTACCCAGCTGTCGTCCTTCAGATCCTTGACCTTGGCGGCGGTGGTGAGGTTGGCGTCGTTATCGACAAAACCGCCCTGCTGGGTTTGCGTCTGGGTTGCCGTCGCTGACGGGCCATTGAACCCGCCCTGAGCAGCAAACACCGGCGCGGTGGTGATCATCATGATGGCAGCAATCGCAGCATATTTTTTCATCTTAACTCTCCCTTTAATGTCGTTTCGCAATCCATTAAACAGGGTAAACCTTAACAACTTCTTAAGCGGAAAATTTAAATTTTTTTACTGTACAGCCGGGCGTGACAGAGGGTTTACTGGCCGCGACAGGGAGGGAACATGCGCATTTTACTGGTAGAAGACGACAAGCTGATCGGCGACGGCATCAAGGCCGGGCTGACAAAACTGGGCTTCAGCGTGGACTGGTTCACCGAGGGTGAAACCGGCAGAGCAGCGCTCTACAGCGCCCCCTATGACGCGGTGGTGCTCGACCTGACGCTGCCCGGCATCGACGGGCTGCAGCTCCTGCGCGAATGGCGGGAGCAGGGCCGCAGCGAGCCGGTACTGATCCTCACCGCGCGGGATGCGCTTAACCAGCGCGTCGAGGGGCTGCGTCTCGGGGCCGACGACTATCTCTGTAAACCCTTCGCGCTGATCGAAGTGGCCGCCCGCCTTGAGGCGCTGGTGCGCCGTAGTCACGGTCAGGCGCACAGCGAATTGCGCCACGGCGGCGTCACGCTCGATCCCACCCGGCTGGTGGCCAGCCTTAATGGCGAAACCCTGCTGCTCAAGCCGAAAGAGTTCGCCCTGCTGGAGCTGTTAATGCGCAACGCGGGCCGGGTGCTGCCGCGCAAGCTGATTGAAGAGAAGCTCTATACCTGGGACGACGATGTCTCCAGCAACGCCATAGAGGTCCACGTCCACCATCTGCGCCGCAAGCTCGGCAGCGATTTTATCCGCACCGTGCACGGCATCGGTTATACCCTGGGTGATGCATGAAACTGACCCAACGCCTGAGCCTCAAGCTGCGCCTGACGCTGCTATTCCTCGTCCTGTCGCTGACGGCGTGGTTTGCCGCCAGCCTGGTCGCCTGGCAGCAGACCAGCGAGAAGCTCGATAAGCTATTCGACACCCAGCAGATGCTGTTTGCTAAACGGCTCCTGACCATGGATCTGGATGAGATCCGCGCCCCGGAGCGGATGCGCGAGGTGCCGAAAAAAGCGAAACACGGGCATCTGGATGACGATGCGCTGGCCTTTGCCATCTACACCCCCGACGGCAAAATGGTGCTCAACGACGGCGAGAACGGGCGCGAGATCCCGTATCACTATCGTCGGGAAGGGTTTGATAACGGCCAGCTCAACGACGATAACGACGACTGGCGCTTCTTATGGCTTACCGCACCGGACGGCAAGTACCGGGTGGTGGTGGGCCAGGAGCGGGAGTACCGCCAGGAGATGGCGCTGGACGTGGTGAGATCCCAGCTCACCCCGTGGCTGGTGGCCCTGCCGGTGATGCTGCTGGTGCTGATCGTTCTGTTGAGCCGTGAACTCTGGCCGCTGAAAAAGCTGGCGCAAACCCTGCGCGCTCGCTCCCCCGATGCCACCGACCAGCTGCCGACGCACGGGGTGCCCGCGGAGGTCAGCCCGCTGGTGGAGGCGCTGAATCAGCTTTTCGCCCGCACCGGGGAGATGATGGCCCGCGAGCGCCGCTTTACCTCGGATGCTGCCCACGAGCTGCGCAGCCCGCTAACCGCCCTGAAAGTGCAGACCGACGTCGCGCAGCTCTCGCTGGACGACCCGCAGGCGCAGGCGAAAGCCCTGGACCAGCTGCACGCCGGGATCGACCGGGCATCAAGGCTGGTTGAGCAGCTCCTGACGCTGTCGCGGCTGGATTCGCTGGAAAATCTGGACGATGTCGAACCCCTTAAGCTGGCCGATTTACTCCAGTCGGCGGTGATGGATATCTATCACCCGGCGCAGCAGGCCGGGATCGAGATCCGCCTCCATATTCACGACCCGCAGGTCACCCGCACCGGGCAGCAGCTGCTCCTGAGCCTGCTGGTGCGTAACCTGCTGGATAACGCCGTGCGCTACAGCCCGCGCGGCAGTGTGGTGGAGGTGACGCTGGATACCCACAGCTTTACCGTGCGCGACACCGGCCCGGGTATTGCGCCCGAGGCCCTGGCGCGGATCGGGGAGCGTTTTTATCGCCCGCCAGGCCAGGATCAGACCGGCAGCGGCCTGGGTCTGTCGATCGTCAAGCGCATTGCCACGCTGCACCGGATGCAGGTTTCTCTCCGCAACGGGCAGGATGGCGGGTTTGAGGTCAGGATCGGCTGGTAAGGGATTATTGCTGTTTCAGCAAAAGACTTTGCACATTTTGCTAATTTCACCGCACCGCTGTCGCGCGTAGAATGGCCCTCAGACTCGCTACTCTGAGGACAACGTAATGAGCAATATTCTGATTATCAACGGCGCGAAAAAATTCGCCCACTCTAATGGCCAACTGAATGACACCCTGACCGAGGTCGCGGACGGCTTCCTGCGCGACGCCGGGCATGATGTTAAGGTCGTGCGCACCGACGGTGAGTACGATATCCAGGCCGAAGTGCAGAACTTCCTCTGGGCTGACGTGGTTATCTGGCAGATGCCTGGCTGGTGGATGGGCGCGCCATGGACCGTGAAAAAGTACATGGACGACGTCTTTACCGAAGGTCACGGCGCGCTGTATGCCAGCGACGGCCGCACCCGCTCTGATGCCTCGAAGAAGTACGGCTCCGGCGGCCTGATTCAGGGGAAAAAATATATGCTCTCCCTGACCTGGAACGCCCCGATGGAGGCCTTCACCGACGAAGATCAGTTCTTCCACGGCGTGGGCGTTGACGGTGTTTATCTCCCGTTCCACAAGGCCAACCAGTTCCTGGGGATGGAGGCGCTGCCGACCTTTATCACCAATGACGTGATTAAAATGCCGGATGTGCCACGCTATATCGCAGAATATCGCAAGCATCTCGCGGAAATTTTTGCTTAACTGGTGGCATGTTATCAGGAGAAATGACCATGCTTACCGTTATTGCTGAAATCCGCACCCGCCCAGGTCAACATCACCGTCAGGCGGTGCTGGATGAGTTTGCGAAGATTATCCCGACCGTTTTAGAAGAAGCAGGCTGCCACGGCTACGCGCCAATGGTGGATACCGCCGCTGGCGTCAGCTTCCAGACCACTGCCCCGGACTCCATCGTCATGGTTGAGCAGTGGGAAACCGTGGCCCACCTCGAAGCCCACCTGCAGACCCCGCACATGAAAGCGTGGAGCGAGGCGGTGAAAGGTGATGTTCTGGAAACGCATATCCGTATTCTTGAGCCCGCGTCTTAATAAAATCCGATTCAGTCTTCTTCGGACCGGGGAAGACTGAATACCTGCCATCTGCCTGCTATGCTTATTCTGAATTCATATCTTACAGGAGATTCAGGATGGGAATTTTTAACTTCGTTAAAGAAGCCGGTGAAAAGCTGTGGGACAACCTGACCGATCACAAAGGTCAAAGCGATAAAGTCTCTGAGCACCTCAAAAAGCTCAACATACCGGGCGCTGAAAAGGTGCAGGTCAACGTCAACGACGGTAAGGCCGTGGTGACCGGTGACGGGCTCACCCAGGAACAGAAAGAAAAAATCCAGGTCGCGGTGGGGAATATCGCGGGCGTCAGCGAGGTGGAGAACACCATCAACGCCACTGACACCCAGCATGAGGCCACCTACTACACGGTTAAATCGGGCGACACCCTGAGCGCCATCTCCAAAACCGTCTACGGCGACGCGTCGAAATACAACAAAATCTTTGAAGCCAACCGCCCTATGCTCTCCAGCCCGGATAAAATTTATCCAGGGCAGACGCTGCGTATCCCTGAAGCCTGATAGCAACGCACAGAGAGAACAGGATGAAGATAGCCTGCCTGGGCTGGGGCTCATTGATATGGAAAAGCGGCTCACTCCCCGTCGCCGGGGAGTGGCACACCGACGGACCGTCGCTGCCCATCGAATTTTGTCGGGTCAGCGACGGCGGTGAGCTGGCTACCGCCATCTGTATGAATGCCCCTGCCGTGCCGGTGCTCTGGGCGTGGCTCAACGCGGAAACGCTGAGTGTGGCCTGTCAGGCCCTGCGCGAGCGCGAAGGGATCCCTGAGGAGCGCTGCGACGGCATCGGCTCGCTGCCGATCGCCGGTCGCCACACCGGCCTGCTCTCGGGATGGGCGGTTGAGAGAGGCATCGAGGCGGTGATCTGGACCGGATTGCCACCGCGAAGCGCCTCGCTGGAGGGACGGGTACCCACCGTGGACGAAGCCATTGTTTATCTGGACAGTCTGAGCGGTGAGGCCCGCCAGCACGCGCGGGACTATATTGATCAGGTGCCGCAACAAATCGACACCCCCTATCGGCGGGTCATTACTGAAGTGCTGGGGTGGTGATAAGCGCACCCCAGCGCTTTTCTTACCAGTATAATTTCCAGCTTTGCGTAAAGCGCACCAGCGCCTCAACGTAGAAGTAATCCCCCCAGCTGGCACACTCATCCACCCCCTTGTTGCTGGCGAGATGATAAACCGAGTGCTTGAGCAGGCCGTTGCCCTTCTCCTCTTTACCCATCAGATAGTGCTTCGTCAGCGAGGACATGATCCCTTTCGCCCACGCCAGATAGCGCTCGCGATCCGGATCGGTTACCGGCAGGTGCTTCACCAGCTCCAGCAGGCCACATACCGCAATCGCCGCCGACGACGAATCGCGCAGGGCATCGGTGCCCACCAGAGCCAGATCCCAGTGACAGACGTGATCCTCCGGCAGGCGGTTGAGGAAGTAGTTCGCCAGCCGTTTCGACAGGGCGATCATCGTCGCGTCGCCGGTATAGATGTAGCTCAGCAGGAAGCCGTAAATCCCCCACGCCTGGCCACGCGACCAGCAGGAGTCATCCGCATAGCCCTGCTGGGTGTTTCCGTAGCGCGGCGCGCCGGTGACCACATCCATATAGTAGGTGTGGAAGGTCGAGGCATCTTCACGGATGAGGTACGTCGCGGCCTGCATCACGTGGGCTCTGGCGGCTTCGGCAAAGCGTGGATCTCCAGTCTGCTCGGTCGCCCAGTAGAGCAGCGGCAGGTTCATGTTGCAGTCGATGATCATCCGCCCGGCCTGCTCCGGATCCGCCAGATCCCCCCACGCCTGGATGATCTTTGCTTTCTCGTGGAAGCGCTCCAGCAGCGCTTCGGCGGCCAGCAGCGAGAAGCCGCGCGCCTCGCGGCTGCCGGTCAGACGCCAGTCCGCCACGCAGGAGAGCGTGTAGAGGAAGCCGAGATCGTGGGTATTCGTGTCGCTGCGCCCGGCGATGCGCAGGCCAAAGGAGCGGGTGTGTTTCTCGGCCATGGCGCGGAATTTCTCCTCGCCGCTCATCTCCCACGCCAGCCACAGCTGCCCGGTCCAGAAGCTGGTAGTCCACTCGACGTTTTCCGTCAGCGGGTAAAATCCGTCCTTGCAGGTTTCCGCCGGGAACTGTTCACCGAACTCCGTTAAATGACGGCTAATCAGGTCGAGGACATGGCTGCGCGCCGAGCTTAATTCATCCCGGAAGGCGCGTTCATCTACGGGCGCGGGAATATCGGCCAGACGTTCCTCGGTGATATGACTTAACATAATTCGATTCCTTCTTTGACGGCGTAAATTAGTGGTGTTCTGCAACGTTCAGCGTTTTAGCCCCGCGCCATTTGCTCTGGCAGGCGGATAAGGTAAACGCAGAAATAAGAGTGAAGGTCAGCGCCGTGGCGCCCATGATGATATAGGTCTGCTCGAAGCCGATGCGGTCATACATATACCCGGCCGGGGAGGACACCACGACGTTACCGACGTAAAGCATCGCCTGGTAGCCCAGCAGGTACATGGTGGCATTCACGCGTTTATCGAAATGCTCGGCGATATATTTAAATACCGACACCAGCAGAAGACAGATTTCCAGACCGTACAGCGGCTTGAGCACCGAAATTAACAGGTGCGAGTCGCACATCCCGGAAATAATCAGTCGCGCGCCGACAATCAGCCCGACGATTAACAATCCACGCTTAGCCCCGATAAAGTTCACGAACAGCGGGATCACCATATACATCACGAATTCCATCCCCGACTGCACGGTACCGAGATAGCCAAACACCGAGTTGCCCTGGTGAATATCATCGAAGAAGGTGACGAAATAGCGGGAGAACTGCTGCTCGGCGATAAACATCATCCACGCCACGCCCGCCACGTACAGGCAGAAGGCCCAGAACTTGCGGCTGCGCAGTAAGGCATAGACATCCGCCGGGGCGATTTTCTCTTTGGCCAGCACCTCACCGGCATGCTCGGAGTTGGTGTTCACCTTCAGGTTCAGCAGGACAATCAGCATAATCACCGATGCCACGCTGCCCATAATAAAGTTGTAAGAGGGAGAGAGGTTAAACAGCAGGCCAGAGAACGACGACGCCACCGCCCAGCCCAATGAACCCCACATGCGGATCTGACCAAACTCCATGCCGTTCAGGCGGCTGAAACGGTCGGAATAGGATTCGCACGCCGCCACACCCGCGTACCAGGCGAAGCTTAAATAGAGCGCGCCGATAATAATCCCCAGCATGGTGTTGGACATTAATAGCGGCTGATAAACGTAAATAAAGAACGGCGCCATCAGGGCGGACATCGCCACTACAAAATAGAGCAAGTATTTGCTCATGCCGATCTTATCCAGAATATAGCCGTAGATCGGTTTGAGAATAACGGAGAAGATGCCGTTCACCGCAAAGACGGTGCCGATCACCGACCCGCTGAGATTGGCTTTTTGTCCAAGCCAGATCGCCAGCAGACCAATACTTGCCGACCAGGTAAAGAAATAGAGAAAGATAAAACTGCTGATTTTGTAATATTCAGTTTTGTTATTCATACCATCCTCGCCGATATCCAGGGTAAGGGCTTTATAAAATGAACGACAGCTGACGTTCGCTTCCAGGTGCGCGAATCACCACCTGGTTATTGTTGATTTGCAGTTGGGGGCTTTCCGCCCGGTTTTTATTCTGAGCCGAGGCCGTCACCGCGCAGCACAGCCAGCTTTCACCCTGCGGGAGGGTGCTGGTGAGCACGGGGATGGTGGCGCACCCGGCAAACATGATGCTGCTGTTCGGCGGCGTCACCACGCTGTCCGGCTGGCGGCTGATGTTTGGTGAGAGATCGACAATGGTGCTGCTGCCGTTATCGGCGCTCAGGTAACTGCCCCGCCCATGAAGCTGCGGGTCGGTCTTCATCACCGCGAAGCCACCCTCAACCGTTTGCAAGGTGCGCGTGCTGGTGATGCGATGCAGACGCAGATGCCACTCGCCGAACGGCACCAGCCAGCTATCAATGTGAACGTCATGCCATGGCGACCAGCGCGAGAAGATGTAATTCTCGTCCACACGCACCGTCTCGCACTCGCGGCGTCCGCGGAAGTAGTTATCGCCATCGGCCAGCAGCAGCATCGAATCACAGGCGGCGTGCTTAAGGCCGAAGCGTCCGCGCTCAATGGTGAAACCAAACCGGCTGGAGTAGGCAAATTTGGTGTATTTCGCCTCGGTGTTGACGTAGTTGTTCAGCTCCAGCTGTCCGGCGGTAAGCAGGGTCACATGGTCGGTGTGGATAAGGATCTGCTGGGCATGGGGAATGACGCGCTTCTCAGCAAGCGCAGGCAGCGGCTGCTCGTCGGCCTGCCAGAACGGATGGCTCTCCGGCAGGGCCAGGATCAGGTACGTTTTCAGCGCCCAGTACGGCGAGCCGGGGGAGTTATAGTCCTCGCACATCGCCAGATTCGGGTAGGCAAACCCGAGGGTCAGGATCCCGTCGCGATCGGTTATCGGCTGCTGCTGCCACCAGCGCAGATGACGCAGGATAATCCCCTTCACGATACCCGGCGTGAACACCTCCAGCCCGGAGAAGGCGACCGCGCTCCAGAAGGCAACCATCGCGAAGCGGTAGGTCAGGCTGCGGCCAAAAGGCACCGAAGCGCCATCCGCAGCGGACATATAGATAAAGTCTTCGGCAAACAGACGCGAACGCTGGCGCAGCACTTTCGCCCGAGTCTCATCCCCACTCAGGGTGGCGTAGATCAGGCCGTAGAAGTGAAACGCCATCGAGATGTAGTAATCCTTTGGCCGACCCGGGCCGTCGGAGTACCACCCCTCCCCCAGATAGTAGGCATCCATCATCGCGAAGCGGCGATCGATGGCCTGTTGATCATACGGCAGTCCGGCACGCTTAAAGCCGAGCTGGACCATGATGGCGAAGTAGTTCCAGTTGCTGTCCGGCATCGTCGCATCGGTGATTTGGTTCAGCCAGGCGTGCAGGTTCATCAGCTCGCGTTCGTTAAACAGTGCAGTGAGTTTGTCCTGCAGCAGCGCCAGCCCGAGGCCATAGGCCGCCATCTCCACCAGTCGCTGATCGTAAGGCCCGGCTTCGCCCCAGTAGCCTGCGCTTTGCGGGTCGGTGCCCTGCTTAATGGCGGCGATGTATTTTTCGCTGTACGGCGTACTGTCGCCCGCGGCCAGCAGCGGAAACAGTCCCCACAACACCCGGGAGAGCCCCTCCATCTGCGCGACATCCGTGGCGTAATGGGCGCTGGTATCCCCCAGCGAAAAGCGGGAACTGCCCGCCGGGAACTGGGTGTCTACCGCCGCCAGCAGGGTATTCAGGGCCGCCACCAGATCCTGGCGGGATGACAACGGATTTGATTTTTCTTTATTTGCCACGCACATAGGCTGGTCCTCGTAATCAACTGCGGCAAAGAATAGTTAATCAGCGAGGGGTAGAAATGTTAGCCGGGTCACAGGAGTGAGAGATGAATAAACAGGCAGTTGAGGAAATTTAAAAAGGTGGTTTATAAAGAGGCAGGAAAAGGGAAAAGTTGAGTTTTATTGCACTATGCGCGAGACACCTACGGCGGAACATCTTGAGTTGATTGCCCTGAACGATACTATCGTGTCGTTCAGCCGCCTGTTTGCCAACACCGTGCGCTATCACCACTGGCACCAGTGTCTGGAAATTCTCTATGTGGAAGAAGGCTTTGGCGTGGCGATTGTCGATAATCGCCACTACACCATGCGCCCGGGACGGCTGTTTTTCTTTCCGCCTTTTACCCTGCACAAGGTGATGGTCGACCCGCAGGCCGAAGCGAACTACCGGCGGACCATTATTCATCTCGATCAGCATGCGGTTCTGAAGGCGCTGCGCGATTTTCCCCAGACGCAGCAGCGGCTGCAGAAGCTGTCCCGGCGCGGAGGCGAAGCCTGGGTGGCGGATATGGCGCACTGTCACAGCCATCTCGATCATCTGTTCAGCTGCTATCCGCCGCCGATGAACAGCGAGCGCGTCGCCAGCCTGCTGATCGGCCTGTTTGCCATGCTGCCGCCCGATAACGAAGGCCAGCCCGGTAACAGCCAGGGGATCGCCAGCCAGGTGATGTTCTGGCTGGATGAGCATTACCAGCAAAAGTTCAGCCTCGATGCGCTGGTAGGCGAGCTGGGGAAATCCCGCAGCTACGTGTCACGGAAGTTTCATGCCGAAACGGGGGAGAAAATTCACGATTACCTGAATACGTTGCGCCTGCGTAAGGCCTGCGAGAGTTTGTTGCACAGTGAGGCGAGCGTGCGGGAGATTGCCGCGCGGGTGGGGTTTTCGGATGTAACGTATTTTATTAGCGCATTTAAAAAGGGCATCGGAGAGACGCCCTTGCAGTACCGGAAGAATCATGCGGCCTGAGGAGATGCCGGGTGGCGGCTACGCCTTACCCGGCCTACAAAACCTGTCGTTATATCAACCTTCGATATCCGCCAGGTCGCCCTTCTCCTGCAGCCAGTTGCGGCGGTCTTCCGAGCGCTTCTTGGCCAGCAGCATATCCATCATCGCGTTGGTCTGCTGCTCGTCTTCATCGCTGATGGTCAGCTGCACCAGACGGCGGGTATTGGGATCAAGGGTGGTTTCACGCAGCTGGAGCGGGTTCATCTCACCCAGCCCTTTAAAGCGCTGCACGTTCGGTTTGCCCTTCTTGCGCTTGAGTTGTTCCAGCACGCCCGCTTTCTCTTCTTCCGTCAGAGCGTAATAGACCTCTTTGCCGAGATCGATACGGTACAGCGGCGGCAATGCCACGTGAACGTGACCGTTTTTCACCAGCGCACGGAAGTGCTTCACAAACAGCGCGCACAGCAGGGTGGCGATGTGCAGACCATCGGAGTCCGCATCCGCGAGGATACAGATCTTGCCGTAACGCAGCTGGCTCAGATCCTCGCTGTCCGGATCGATACCGATCGCCACGGAGATGTCGTGCACCTCCTGCGAGGCCAGCACTTCATCGGAAGAAACTTCCCAAGTATTCAGGATCTTACCCTTTAGCGGCATGATCGCCTGGTATTCACGATCGCGCGCCTGCTTGGCCGATCCGCCTGCGGAATCCCCTTCCACCAGGAATAGCTCGGTGCGGTTCAGATCCTGTGCGGTACAGTCCGCCAGCTTGCCCGGCAGCGCAGGGCCGCTGGTCAGTTTTTTACGCACCACTTTCTTCGCCGCACGCAGGCGGCGCTGGGCGCTGGAGATCGCCATTTCGGCCAGCATCTCTGCGGCCTGCACGTTCTGGTTCAGCCACAGGCTGAAGGCATCTTTCACCACGCCCGACACAAATGCCGCACACTGGCGCGAGGAGAGGCGCTCTTTGGTCTGCCCGGCAAACTGCGGGTCCTGCATTTTGACCGACAGCACGTAGGCGCAGCGATCCCAGATATCTTCCGCCGACAGCTTCACGCCGCGCGGCAGGATATTGCGGTATTCGCAGAACTCGCGCATCGCGTCCAGCAGCCCCTGGCGCAGGCCGTTAACGTGGGTCCCGCCCTGCATGGTCGGGATCAGGTTGACGTAGCTTTCGGTCAGCAGCTCGCCGCCTTCCGGCAGCCACAGCAGCGCCCAGTCCACCGCTTCCGTATCACCGGCAAAATTACCGATAAAGGGTTTTTCCGGCAGGGTTGGCAGACCGTTGACCGCTTCGCCCAGGTAGTCGTTCAGACCGTCCTGGTAGCACCAGCGCTGCTCGCTGTTGTTGACCTCGTCCTTGAAGGTGATCTCCACCCCAGGACAGAGGACCGCTTTCGCTTTCAGAATGTGCGTTAAGCGCGAGACCGAGAAACGCGGGCTGTCGAAGAAGCTCTCGTCCGGCCAGAAGTGGACGCTGGTGCCGGTATTGCGTTTACCGCAGGTGCCGATCACCTTCAAATCCTGCACTTTGTCGCCGTTCTCAAAGGCGATGTTGTACACCTGGCCGTCGCGGCGCACGGTGACTTCAACCCGTTTTGACAGGGCGTTGACCACGGAGATACCTACCCCGTGCAGGCCACCCGAGAACTGGTAGTTTTTGTTGGAGAACTTGCCGCCCGCATGCAGACGACAGAGGATCAGCTCCACCGCCGGGACACCCTCTTCCGGATGAATATCCACTGGCATGCCGCGACCGTCGTCGATGACCTCCAGCGACTGATCGGCGTGCAGAATAACGTCGACGCGTTTGGCATGACCCGCCAGCGCTTCGTCGACGCTGTTATCAATTACTTCCTGGCCCAGATGGTTTGGGCGCGTGGTATCGGTGTACATCCCCGGACGGCGGCGAACCGGCTCAAGCCCGGTGAGTACCTCAATGGCATCAGCGTTATAGGTTTGCGTCATGATTTAAACTAGCAATTCGCAGCGATTGTCACAGGCTGTGCAGACCAAGAAAATCGACAATCTGGGTGAAATGATCCTCAAAGCCCGTGAAGGCATGATTACCGCCCTCTTCTATAGTCTGGCGGCAGGAGGCGTAGTACGCCACCGCCTGGCGGTAATCCAGCACTTCATCACCCGTCTGTTGCAGCAGCCAGATAAGATCTGGTGCTTCCAGCGGATCAATCTGCATAACTTTGAGGTCGTAAATATGGCGTGACTCTAGCACATATTGCTGTCCGGTGTAGGGGTTCTCGTTGTGCCCCAGATAGCCCACCAGCAGCTCAAAAGGCCGCACCGCCGGATTGACCACCACCGCAGGTACCATGAAGCACTGAGACAGCCAGGTGGCGTAATAACCGCCGAGGGATGACCCCACTACACCAAAGGGCTCGCCGCCGTGCTCCAGGACAATCGCCTCCAGCATGTCGGCGGCCTCGGCCGGGTATGGCGGCAGCTGCGGGACGATCATCTCGACGTGGGGATGATGCACCTCCAGCCACTGTCGAAACAGCGTTGCTTTTGCGGAGCGCGGGGAGCTGTTGAACCCGTGCAGATAAAGGAGCGCAGACATCAGTAGCCTTCTGACGCAGTATCCGGGCGGAACTGCGTGCTTTGCAGGCGGCAGACTTCGGTCGTTAACGAGCCGTCAGCATGCAGTTCCAGCCAGCGCCAGCCAGGCGCAATGGTATCTAAGGTGAAGTTCGCACAGTGCGGTTTGAACTGCACGCAGGTAGAGGGCGTAGCCAGCAGGCGACGACCGTTCCAGTCGAGATCCAGCTCCTGGTGAATATGGCCGCAGAGTAAGTTATTCACCCGCGGGAACTTCATCAGCACCCGATCGAGGGCAGCGGAGTTGCGCAGGCTGTGCTGATCGAGCCAGCTGCATCCTGCCGGCAGCGGATGATGGTGCAGTAAAAGCAGGGTATGGCGCTCAGGATCGGCCTCAAGTTTTGCTTCGAGCCACTCCAGCTGAAACTCGCTCAGCTCGCCGTGCGGCACGCCGAAGACCTGGCTGTCGAGCAGCATAATTTGCCAGTTGTCGCCCGTGTGGACCCGTTTCGCAGGCGAAATCCCCGCATCCTGAAGCGCGCTATACATTGAAGGTTGAAAATCGTGATTACCGGGTAACCAGACACAGGGCGCGTTAAAGCTCGCGATACCCTCAGCAAAATGCTGATAAGCCGCGGAGGTTTGATCCTGCGCCAAATCGCCCGTGGCGACAATCAGATCGCACTCGCGCTTCTGGGCATGAATGGCTTCCAGAACAGCCTGATAACTCTCCCAGGTATTCACACCTAACAGGGTTTCATGCTTATTGGCAAACAGGTGAGTATCAGTAATTTGCAATACCCTGACTGGCGCCCCACCAGCAACAGTCAGGTTCAACAGGCTTTCCAAATGGTGTCCTTAGGTAGGTTTACGACGCTAACAAACCGGAATCGCCATCGCTCCATGTGCTAAACAGTATCTTAGCCAATCGGCCAAAAACTGATTAATTTGATGCTTTTCGTCACGTTGATGCAACTTTTTATTTGGGTAATCATAACGCGCTTTGAAGCGGAAGATCTGCTGACTTGAACACACTTCAGCGACCATCGCGTCATGGTAGAGCCGCACCGTCATCGACGGCAGGCTCCAGTAGCTGATGGAGGGAGCGGTTTGCTCAATTTCCACCAGTGTAGTGTAACGGGTTGATTCAACAATAGTTAATCGATACTGCGCGTTGCTCACCTGATAGCTCACTGTTTCACCCACCGCATCGTTACGCGGCAGTAATCGGCGCAATTGGGCGAAATTGGTCTCGCACAGGCGCATCATTTCAGGGAAGTCAGGTGTATAACGCTTCATTTTTTCCACTCGTTTCGTAAGTCCTGATAATGCAGCTGGAGCCATTGCAAAGCGATGACAGAAGCCGCGTTGTCGATTTTCCCCTCTTCTACCCATTGATAAGCCTGCTCCCGACTTACCACATGAACACGAATATCTTCGTTTTCATCAACCAGACCGTGAATCCCTTGCGCGGTCGTGGCGTCCACTTCGCCAACCAGAACTGACAGGCGCTCGCTGGTGCCGCCAGGGCTTGCCAGATAGCTGGTGATCGGTTTTGTACGACCGACATCAAGCCCGGCCTCTTCCATCGCCTCGCGGCGGGCGACATCGTCCGGCGTCTCGCCCTCTTCCACCATCCCGGCCACCATCTCCAGCAACCACGGGCTTTCGCTGGTATCCAGCGCGGCAATGCGAATCTGCTCTATCAGTACCACTTCGTCACGCACTGGGTCAAAGGGTAGCAAGACTGCAGCATGCCCGCGCTCAAAAATTTCGCGTCTGACTTCGCCACTCATTTCACCGTTAAACAGACGATGGCGAAAACGGTATAATTCCAGTGAAAAAAATCCGCTGTAGAGCGTTTCTCGTGCAATAATTTCTACATCGTTTGTTGTGAAAGTCACTGGCAACTTTTCTGGTTTATCCATGTTTGCATCCTGATATAAATGGTGGCGTCAAGGTGAAATTCAATTCAGCTAAACTGCGGTTTCTACTACAGTATGGTAAATTGATGCAAGTTACTGCCGCATGGCACGGAACGCCAACCTTTTGCAGTGGCGAAGTCTGCTAGAATCGGTAGATATTTTTTAATTAGATCAGCGCTAACTAAGCTTCACAACAAGGAAAGCAAATGAAGAAATTGCTCCCCATCCTCATCGGCCTGAGCCTGACGGGTTTCAGCGCGTTGAGTCAGGCAGAGGACCTGATGCAGGTTTATAAGCAGGCACGTCTGAGCAACCCGGAACTGCGTAGGTCCGCCGCCGATCGTGATGCTGCCTTTGAAAAGATTAATGAAGCACGCAGCCCATTATTACCGCAGCTGGGTTTAGGTGCAGATTATACCTATAACAACGGTTACCGTGATGCTAACGGTGTCGACTCTAACGTCACCAGCGGTTCACTCCAGTTAACCCAGACGCTGTTTGATATGTCTAAATGGCGTAACCTGAGCCTGCAGGAGAAATCTGCCGGTATTCAGGATGTCACCTATCAGACCGACCAGCAGACGCTGATCCTTAATACGGCAACCGCCTACTTCAAAGTGCTGAGCGCCATCGATACGCTCTCCTACGTTGAAGCACAGAAACAAGCTATCTATCGTCAGCTCGATCAGACCACCCAGCGTTTCAACGTGGGCCTGGTGGCGATCACTGACGTGCAGAACGCCCGTTCACAATACGACAACGTGCTGGCGAACGAAGTTACCGCGCGTAACGACCTGGATAATGCCGTCGAAGAGCTGCGTCAGGTAACCGGTAATTACTACCCGCAACTGGCCTCGCTGAACGTTGATCACTTCAAAGCCGAAAAGCCGCAGGCGGTGAATGCCCTGCTGAAAGAAGCTGAAAACCGTAACCTCAGCCTGTTGCAGGCGCGTCTGAGCCAGGATCTGGCCCGCGAGCAGATCCGCCTGGCACAGGATGGCCATCTGCCAACCCTGAGCCTGAGCGCCTCCAGCAGCATTTCTAACACCAGCTACAGCGGTTCCAGAACCAGCGGTGCCAACGCCGGCCAGTACAACGATAGCGATGTTGGCCAGAATAAAATCGGCCTGAACTTCTCCCTGCCAATCTATCAGGGCGGCCAGGTGAATTCGCAGGTCAAACAGGCGCAGTACAACTTTGTTGGTGCCAGCGAGCAGCTCGAAAGCGCGCACCGCAGCGTAGTGCAGACCGTGCGTTCCTCCTTCAACAACGTGAACGCCTCTGTCAGCAGCATCAATGCCTACAAACAGGCCGTGGTCTCTGCCCAGAGCTCACTGGATGCGTCGGAAGCCGGTTACTCTGTCGGTACCCGTACCATCGTTGACGTGCTGGACGCGACCACCACGCTGTACAACGCCAAACAACAGCTCTCCAATGCCCGTTACAACTACCTGATTAACCAGCTGAACATCAAGCAAGCGTTGGGTACATTGAACGAGCAGGATCTGCTGGCGCTGAACGGTGCCCTGGGTAAACCGATCTCCACTACCCCGGAAGCCGTGGCCCCGGAAAACCCACAGCAGGATGCCTCTGCTGACGGTTACACTGCCGCCGCTGCACGCACTACCAGCAACTGATAATGATACCGGCCTGGGTTCACCAGGCCGGTTAAATCCTGCCTGCCCGACAAAAAAACGTAAGCCAACGTAAAGATCCCCCTGTTTGACGCCGATCGCTTCAATTTCCACCACTCATCCTCTATTCTGAGCGTTATTTTCTGTGTTTTACCACTGGGTCCTGGAAGACAATTATGAAACGGACAAAATCCATTAATCACGCTTCGTTCCGCAAAAGCTGGAACGCGCGTCATCTCACCCCTGTCGCCCTGGCGTTTACCGCTGTTTTTATGCTGGCAGGCTGTGAACAAACTGACGAAACGGTTTCGCTCTATCAGAATGCCGATGACTGTGCTGCAGCCACCGGTAAAAGCGCGGAGTGTACCGCCTCTTACAACAACGCCCTGAAGGAAGCGGAACGCACCGCGCCGAAATACGCCAGCCGTGAAGACTGCGTGGCAGAATTTGGCGAAGGTCAGTGCCAGCAGGCACCGGCTCAGGCGGGTACCGCCCCGGAAAACCAGGCTCAGGCACAGTCCAGCGGCAGCTTCTGGATGCCGCTGATGGCGGGCTATATGATGGGCCGTCTGATGGGTGGTGGCGCGGGTTATAAACAGCAGCCGCTGTTCAGCTCGAAAAACCCGGCCAGCCCAGCTTACGGCCAGTACACCGATGCCAGCGGCAAAGGTTACGGCGCTGCCCAACCAGGCCGCACCATGAACGTGCCTAAGACCGCCATGGCGCCAAAACCAGCGACCACGAATACCGTTACCCGCGGCGGCTTCGGTGACTCTGTTGCTAAACAGAACACCATGCAGCGTAGCGCGACCGGCACCTCAACACGCTCTATGGGCGGCTGATAATGGAACGAGTCAGTATTGTTGAGCGCCCGGACTGGCGCGAAAAAGCCACCGAATACGGTTTCAACTTTCACACCATGTACGGCGAGCCGTACTGGTGTGAAGATGCCTATTACAAGCTGACACTCGACCAGGTTGAAAAGCTGGAAGCGGTGACGGCTGAACTGCATCAGATGTGCCTGAAGGTCGTGGAGAAGGTCATTGCCAGCGATGAGCTGCTGACTAAATTCCGCATTCCGAAGCACACCTGGGGCTTTGTGCGTCAGTCATGGCAGACGCATCAGCCGTCGCTCTATTCGCGCCTCGATCTGGCGTGGGATGGCGTCGGTGAGCCGAAGATGCTCGAGAATAACGCCGATACGCCAACCTCGTTGTACGAAGCGGCTTTCTTCCAGTATATCTGGCTCGAAGATCAGGTCGCAGCGGGCAACCTGCCTGAAGGCAGCGATCAGTTCAACAGCCTGCAGGAAAAGCTGATTGAGCGTTTCGCTGAGCTGCGCGAGCAGCACGGCTTCAACCTGCTGCACTTCGCCTGCTGTCGTGACACGGTTGAAGATCGCGGCACGGTGCAGTATCTGCAGGATTGCGCAGCCGAGGCCGAGGTTGCCAGCGAGTTTCTCTATATAGAAGATATCGGGCTGGGCGAAAGAGGCCAGTTCACCGATACGCAGGATCAGGTTATCAGCAACCTGTTCAAGCTCTATCCGTGGGAATACATGCTGCGCGAAGTGTTCTCTACCAAGCTGGAAGATGCTGGCGTGCGCTGGCTGGAACCGGCGTGGAAGAGCATTATCTCCAACAAAGCCCTGCTGCCACTGCTGTGGGAGATGTTCCCGGACCATCCGAATCTGCTGCCAGCGTACTTCGCGGAAGATGACTATCCGCAGATGGATAAGTATGTCAAAAAGCCGATTTTCTCCCGCGAGGGGGCCAACGTGTCGATTATCGAAAACGGTAACACCGTGGAAGCGGTAGAAGGCCCGTATGGCGAAGAGGGAATGATCGTCCAGCAGTTCTATCAACTGCCGAAGTATGGCGACAGCTATATGCTGATCGGCAGCTGGTTGATCAACAATCAACCCGCCGGGATTGGTATTCGTGAAGATCGGGCGCTGATCACCCAGGATCTGTCACGGTTCTATCCGCATATCTTCGTGGAATAATCGTATTGCCGGGATTGTGCGGCGTGATGCCCTCACCCCGGCCCTCTCCCACAGGGAGAGGGTGCAAACACTAAAAACGGTAACTCTTGTTACCTTTTTGCCTTTATTTCCCCACCTGCACCGACAACATACTCAAACTGCCCATCTCGATGCCCTCTACCGGTGTGGTAATCGGCTCCTGACCATCCCACGCGCCCAGGATATAGAGCAGCGGCAGGAAATGTTCCGCCGTCGGGTTCGAGAGCGAGCCGCCGTCGTGTGCCAGGTAATTGACCAACGGATGCTCCTCTGCCGGCCCCTGCCAGTTCAGGTTCATTTTCACGTAATCATTAAATGACGTTGCCCACGGATAAGGCGTACTTTCCCCGTGCCAGCGAGCGGTGCGCAGGTTATGCACTACATTACCACTGGCCACCAGCATAATGCCTTCGTCACGCAGAGACGCGAGCTTACGCCCCATCTCCAGGTGCCAGGCCGCCGGTTTGGTGCTGTCGATGCTGAGCTGCACCATCGGGATGTCGGCATCCGGATACATCTTGATCAGCACGCCCCAGGAGCCATGGTCAAAGCCCCACGCCTCTTTATCGAGGGTGACCGGGATCGGAGCCAGCAGATCCACCAGCTGCTGCGCCAGCGCCGGGGAGCCCGGTGCCGGATAGTGTGTGTCGTACAGCGCCTGCGGGAATCCACCGAAATCATGGATGGTTTTCGGGGTTTCCATCGCGGTGACGCCGGTGCCCCGGGTAAACCAGTGCGCGGAGACCACCACAATCGCCTTCGGACGCGGCAACGTCTCGCCCAGATGCCGCCAGGCGCGGGTGTAGACGTTATCTTCCAGCACATTCATTGGGCTGCCGTGACCCACAAACAGTGCTGGCATACGAGAAGAAGTCATGATGATATCCTTACACAAGGTGTCGATTTGATAGCTTTACCTTAACCGTTAACCCGATAAGATGAACTCAGATAACCATGATGAAGATCATCAGGAAATTTGAATGTAAGGGATCTGTAAAGGCGACTGTACCCTCTCGCATTGTGCGAGTTTAGCCTTTAATATTAATGAGAATCATTATCATAAGGAGAGGTGAATGTCAGTTCCGCTGATTCTGACTATTCTTGCTGGTGCTGCCACGTTTATCGGCGCCATGCTCGGCGTCCTGGGCCAGAAGCCCTCTAACCGCGTGCTGGCCTTTTCCCTCGGCTTTGCGGCCGGGATTATGCTGCTCATCTCCCTGATGGAGATGCTACCCGCCGCCCTCGGCACGGAAGGCATGTCGCCGGTGCTCGGCTACGGGATGTTTGTCGTTGGCCTGCTGGGCTACTTTGCGCTGGACAGAATGCTGCCCCACGCGCACCCGCAGGACCTGATGCAAAAAGGGAGTCAGCCGCTGCCCGCTAACCTTCGGCGCACCGCCCTGCTCCTGACCCTGGGCATCAGCCTGCACAACTTTCCGGAAGGCGTTGCCACCTACGTGACCGCCAGCAACAATCTGGAGTTAGGTTTTGGTATTGCGCTGGCAGTGGCGCTGCACAATATCCCTGAGGGGCTGGCAGTGGCGGGCCCGGTCTATGCAGCTACGGGATCAAAGCGTAAAGCGGTGTTCTGGGCAGGCATTTCCGGCATGGCGGAGATCCTCGGCGGGGTGCTGGCGTGGTTGATCCTCGGCAGCCTGATTTCGCCGGTGGTGATGGCAGCCATTATGGCAGCGGTAGCAGGCATTATGGTGGCGCTGTCGGTGGATGAGCTGATGCCGCTCGCCAAAGAGATCGACCCGAATAACAATCCCAGCTATGGCGTATTGTGCGGGATGTCGGTGATGGGGCTCAGTCTGGTGTTACTCCAGACGGCCGGAATAGGCTAAAAAAAACGCCGGGTTATCCCGGCGTTTTTTATTGATGCGTTATCAGCTGGCTTTGCGCTCGTGCGCCTGGCGATACGCCACCAGATCTTCGATAGTGACTACCGCCATGTTGTGCTTACCGGCAAACTCGATGCACTCCGGCGCGCGCGCCATAGAGCCATCATCATTGGTCAGTTCACAGAGCACACCGGCAGGCTTGAAGCCAGCCAGCGTCACCAGGTCGATGGTCGCTTCGGTGTGGCCGCCGCGGGTCAGGACGCCGCCCGGCTGCGCGCGCAGCGGGAATACGTGGCCCGGACGGTTCAGGTCAGAAGGTTTTGCGCCATCGGCAATGGCTGCACGCACGGTGGTTACGCGGTCAGCAGCAGACACGCCGGTGGTCACACCGCTGGCCGCTTCGATGGTCACGGTAAAACCGGTTCCGTAGGCGCTGGTGTTGTTCTCTACCATCATCGGCAGATCCAGCTGCTTACGGTGATCTTCGGTGATACACAGGCAAACGATGCCGCTGCCGTGACGGATGGTCAGTGCCATCTGCTCAACGGTCATGGTTTCGGCGGCGAAAATCATATCGCCTTCGTTTTCACGATCTTCATCGTCAAGCACCATCACGCCGCGACCTTCGCGAAGCGCAGCAAGCGCCTGTTCTACACGGTCAGCAGAGGTGCCAAAAGAGGAAAGGAGCGTCTGATTCATGGTAAAAAAACCTCATTAAAATTATGGTTACCAGAATCAGGGCAGTCTTAGGAGCGCCGTTGTGCGGCAAAAAAATAACGTGAGCGGGCCTCGCCCGACTGGTTCGTTACTCTCTCCCATCCGGACTTTAACCGTCGGCCCCGGAATTACACCGGATCTGCTGACCTTTGAGTTTGCACCCAAAGCGCTCGCGGGCTTTCAGCATAGAGCTGATTTACCGCCGGTGGGGAATTTCGCCCCGCCCTGAGAATAAGCGGGATAACTATAACGCTAATGATTATGTTCGGCAACGCATAAGCTTCACACAAATCTGGTTTAAGGATCGCAGTTACGCGCTACAATGGTCGTTAACACCTTTTCTTCAAGGGAACTACCATGATCGACCCAAAAAAAATTGAACAACTTGCCCGCCAGGTCCATGAATCTATGCCGAAAGGCGTACGTGAATTCGGTGATGACGTTGAGAAGAAGATCCGCCAGGTGCTGCAGTCGCAGCTGATGCGTCTGGATCTGGTCAGCCGTGAAGAATTTGACGTACAGACGCAGGTGCTGCTGCGTACCCGCGAGAAAATCGCCCTGCTGGAGCAGCGTCTGACCGAGCTGGAAAACCGCAACGTCGTTGAAGAAGTGCGTCCGGCACCGGCGATCCCACCGGTTAACGACGTAGAATAACGCTGTAACGCCCGGTGGCGCTTCGCTTACCGGGCCTACGAGGCAAAAGCAAAACGGCAACCCAGGTTGCCGTTTTTAATGTTTGCGCCCTCTCCCTGTGGGAGAGGGTTGGGGTGAGGGCATCAGCCCGCACGAATTACTGACTGTCTTTCTGGATCTTCTTGATGATGTTGGTGGTTGAACACCCGTCCTCAAAGTTGAGCACCATCACTTCCCCGCCGTTGGCCCACACCTCTTCGCTACCCGCGATCTGTTCAGGCTTGTAGTCACCGCCTTTGACCAGCAGATCCGGCAGGATCCCGGCAATCAGGCGCTGCGGCGTGTCTTCCTCGAACGAGACCACCCAGTCTACCGCTTCCAGCGCGCCGAGTACGATCATGCGCTGCTCAAGCGGGTTCACCGGCCGGGTCTCGCCTTTCAGGCGTTTGGTGGAGGCATCGCTGTTAACCGCCACAATCAGACGGTCGCCCAGCTTGCGCGCATTCGCCAGATAGGAGACATGACCCGCGTGCAGAATGTCGAACACGCCGTTGGTCATCACTACTTTCTCGCCACGCTTACGGGCGGCGGCAACCGCCACTTTCAGCTCATCTTCGCTCATCACGCCAAAACCGGTATCGGCACGACCGCGCACCGCGTTTTCCAGTTCGATTGGCGAAACGGTAGAGGTACCCAGTTTACCCACCACCACGCCCGCGGCGGCATTGGCAAAGTAGCAGGCCTCTTCCAGCGTATTACCTGCGGCAAGCGTTGCCGCCAGCACGCCGATAACCGTATCACCGGCACCGGTGACGTCATACACTTCCTGCGCCTGGGTTGGCATATGCAGCGGCGCTTTGCCCGGCTGCAGCAGGGTCATCCCCTGCTCGGAGCGGGTCACCAGCAGCGCGGAGAAGTCGAAGTCGGCGATGATCTTCATGCCGCGCTCAACGATCTCCTCTTCGGTTTTGCATTTACCCGCTACCGCTTCGAACTCAGACAGGTTTGGCGTAAGCAGCGTCGCCCCGCGATAGCGTTCGAAATCGGTGCCTTTCGGATCGATCAGCACCGGCACACCGGCATCGCGCGCCAGGGTAATCATCTGCTGCACGCTGGCCAGCGCCCCTTTGGCGTAGTCAGAGAGCACCAGCGCGCCGATATTGCCCAGCGCCTGGTTGATGCGCTCATGCAGCGGCTCCGGATCCACGCCTTCAAAGCCCTCTTCGAAGTCGAGGCGGATCAGCTGCTGGTTGCGCGACAGCACGCGCAGTTTGGTGATGGTCGGGTGCGTCGGAACAGAAACGAAGTCACATTTGACGTTCACGTCCGCTAGGGTCTTGCTCAGCGCACGCGCCGCGTCGTCGATACCGGTCAGCCCCACCAGACGCGAATGCGCGCCGAGGGAAGCAATGTTCATCGCCACGTTTGCCGCGCCGCCAGGACGCTCTTCAATGGTATCCACCTTCACCACCGGGACCGGGGCTTCCGGGGAAATGCGGCTGGTTGGCCCATACCAGTAGCGATCCAGCATCACATCGCCAACCACCATAACTCCAGCACGTTCAAACTCTGGCAGTGTTACTTTCATTCCTGACTCCAGAAAGATTCACAATTTGCGCGCGATAATATCACACTTGTTTTGTTACGCACGGTTCCACCAGCCACTTCTGCCAGCAGGCCCGCACCAGCTCTCGCTCGGGGTTAAAACACTCGAGCGGCAGATGGCCTGGCTGCTCCTGCAGGGCGAGATGGTGCAACTCATCGCGCAGCGTGGTGTAGGCGCGAGTCAGTGCCAGCGCCTCGTGCTCGTCCATAATGTCGTTTTGCGCCAGCAGCTCCAGAATGCGCACGTTATCCGACCAGCGGGTGAGCTTCGGCTTGCTGTGCGCGTCCCGCAGCACCAGATACTGGGTAATAAATTCAATGTCGGTGATACCGCCTTCATCGGCTTTGATATCAAAGCGATCCTTGTGCTTATTACCCAGATGAGCGCGCATCTTCTCGCGCATCTCGCGCACTTCGGTTTGCAGCGTCGGGCCCTCGCGCGTGGCGGTGAGCACGTCGCGACGAATGGTATCGAACTGCGCGTTCAGCTGCGGATCGCCATACACCACCCGGGCACGCACCAGGGCCTGATGCTCCCAGGTCCAGGCTTCGTTCTTCTGGTAGTCGGCGAAGGCGTCGGTAGAGGTGACCAGCATCCCCGCCGCCCCGGACGGGCGCAGGCGGGCATCCACTTCATACAGAATGCCGGACGAGGTCCGGGTGCTGAACAGGTGCATGATGCGCTGGGCGAGGCGCAGATAGAACTGACGACCGTCGATCTCACGTTCGCCGTCGGTCATCACATCCACCGGGCAGTCATGCAGGAAAATCAGATCCAGATCGGAGCTGTAGCCCAGCTCCCAGCCGCCCAGCTTGCCGTAGCCCACCACCGCAAAGCCACGCCCTTCACGATCGGCCAGGTGCTTCGGCTGGCCGTAACGGGCCACCATCTGCACCCACGCCTGATGGACCACCGCATCAATAATCGCTTCCGCCAGCCAGGTTAAGTGATCGCTCACTTTCATCACCGGCAGGGTTCCGGAGATATCCGCCGCCGCCACGCGCAGCAGCTGCGCCTGCTTAAACTGACGCAGCGCCTCCAGCTGTTGCTCTTCGTCCTCTTCCGGCACGCGCAGCAGGTACTGGCGCAGCTCGTCGCGATAGGCGTCGGTCGCCGTCGGCTGGTAAAGGGTGTTGGGATCGAGCAATTCATCCAGCAGCAGCGGATAGCGCGCCAGCTTGCTGGCAATCATCGGCGAGGCGGCGCAGAGGGAGATCAGGTGCTTCAGCGCCCCGGGGAACTCGCTGAGCAACTCCAGATAGGTGGTACGGGTGATGATCCCGCTCAGCAGCGGGGTCAGGCGCGACAGGGGTACCGGCGCATCGGCGCGGGAGCAGACGTCGCTGAGCAGGTGCGGCATCAGGTGATCCAGCACCTGGCGGCCGCGCGGGCCGATGGCACGCTTGTTCAGCTCCAGGCGGAAATCGGCAATCAGCGCCACAACCCGATGGCGATCGTCATCGCTGAGGTGGGTCAGCACCGGTGTGGTGTCGTCCTCCTGCAGCGCATCCTGCCACAGCTCGCGCCAGTGCTCGGACAGCTCATCGTCCTGGGATTCGCTCTCATCGTCGCCGATCAGGTCGTTAAATATGCGCCGCACCGCCGCCATGTGCGCATCCAGTGCGTCGGTCAGTGCCTGCCAGTCGTCAACGCGCATCCCCCAGGCGAGACGGGCGCGATTGAGCTCATCCCCCGGCAGGGTCTGGGTTTGTTCGTCATTGATGCTCTGGAGCAGGTTTTCCAGTCGCCGTAAAAAGAGGTAGGCCTCGCGCAGGATCCGGTCATCGCCTTCCGGCAACAGGTTCAACTGAGCGATGGCGGCCAGGGTGGGCAGCAAAGAGCGGGACTGCAGCGAGGGCTCGCGTCCGCCGCGGATCAGCTGGAACACCTGGACGATAAACTCAATCTCGCGAATGCCGCCCGCCCCCAGCTTGATGTTGTCTTTCAGGCCGCGACGACGCACTTCCCGGGCAATCATCCCTTTCATGTTACGCAGCGACTGAATAACGCTGAAATCAATGTAGCGACGGAACACGAACGGGCGCAGCATGGCGCGCAGCTCGTTGGCATACGCATCGCCGGTATCGCCCATGATCCGCGCCTTCACCATCGCGTAGCGTTCCCAGTCGCGGCCCTGCTCCTGGTAGTAATCTTCCAGTGCAGCATAGCTCAGCACCAGCGGGCCGCTGTCGCCAAACGGGCGCAGGCGCATGTCCACGCGATAGACAAAGCCATCCTGAGTAGGTTGATCGAGGGCCTTAATCAGCCGCTGCCCCAGGCGGGTAAAGAACTGGGCGTTATCCAGCTCGCGGCGTCCGCCGCGGGTGGCGCCCTTCTCCGGCCAGGCGAAGATCAGGTCGATGTCCGAGGAAAAGTTAAGTTCGCCCCCGCCCAGTTTGCCCATGCCCAGAATCATCAGCGGCTGCGGGGTACCCTCCTCGCTGCACGGCGTGCCCCATTCCCGGCAGCAGGCGTCGTACAGCCAGTCCCGTGCGGCGACGATCAGCGTCTCCGCAAGGTGACTTAACTGCTGCAACGTGCTCTCTTCACTCACCAGCATCAGCGCCTGCGCCCAGGCGATGCGCACCATCACCCGACGGCGGAACTGGCGCAGCACGCGCATCAGCGCGGGTTCATCGCTGATATCCACCAGCGCGTCCTGTAACCACTGCGCGTAGTGCTGCCACTCGTCCGCCTGGGGTGGCGAAGCTTCAAGCTCTGCCAGCCAGTCAGGATGGGCGGTGACGCTCTCCTGCACAAAATCGCTGAAGGTCAGTACCTGCCGGGCCTGCTCGCTTAATGACGAGGCGGGTAATGCTTCCGGCAGACGTTCACATACCGTCTGCCACTGCTGCTGTAAGGGTGAAGAAAGCGGCATCATGGGGGTTCCTTGCCTGCGTTAACGTTTTCCGCTGTGCAGCCAGAATGGCTCCTGCGAAATGGCTTCGTTGCGGAAATGCTCAATTTCAATGTGCTGGCGGGTCTTGATGGCATACAGCAGCCCTTGCCAGTTCTCCAGCCATGCGCGGGCGACCGGTCCGTCATAGGCCCCTGCGAGCAGCAGGATGCTGTCGATATTGCGCGCCAGACGGATCAGCTGATCGCCATACTGATCGCCCAGCGGATGTCCGAAAATGGTTTTCAGTTCAGCGGCGTGGCGGGACAGGTGGGTATCGGCAAAACGCTTAAAGGAGTCGTCGATTTTGGCCTGCGCCTTCGCATCGAGGAAGGTGCGCCAGCCGCGATTGATCAGGAACTCGGTGAGGGTCAGTTTCGCCGTCGCGGTTTGCGGGCTGTAGATCGCCGTCTCAGCAGACACCTCAGAAGCCATCAGGGCTTCAACCTGGGTCAGCAGATCACGTAAGTGAGCGCTAGCTTTACGCGGCACAATGCCGCCGAACAGCGTCAGGCTGTGACGCACCAGCGCCATCGCCGCCAGTACCTCGGCTTTCGCCCCCTTCACGCCGCGGACCCACAGCTCCTCGTGGTATTGCCACTGGCTCAACGCCAGCTCCAGCGAGGCTTCAAAGCCCTGCTCGACAGAGGATTTTGGCGCAACGCGCAGAATCTCGGTCGGCTTCAGAACACGCGGAGCATTGCCCTGGGCCAGATGATAGCCGCGGGCGGCTTTGCTCAGGCTGCCCTGGCGCAGACCGTTCAGCGTCACCAGCTTGCGGGCCAGCTTCAGGACGTCATCGGCGTGACCTTCCAGCAGCTCAAGCTCGAGTTCGCAGATCGGCTCCTGGAACTCACCGGCTTTCACTTCCCCCAGGTCGAGGGCGATTTCGATCCGGCTTTTACCTTCGTTCACCAGCCACTTCTCGCGCCAGAAATCGGTGCTGAACAGCGGGTTAACGCGCTCCGCCAAATCGTCAGGGAGTTGGCCTTCCGGCCACACTTCCGCCGGGAAACGCGCCAGCTCCAGCTCAGGCTGGCTGATATCGATGTTGTATTCCGGGCGCTGATGCAGGCCGCCGACCACGCGGCCGCCGACCTTCATGGTCATCTCGTAGCGTCCGTCCACGCCGCGGATACGCAGACCCCGGTCATGACGGCGCAGCCACAGGTCCTGGGTTTCGTAATAGATGTTGAGCAGTTGCACCGGAGCGTGATGCTCGCCGGTCAGCTGATGCAAATGAGTTCGCAGCGCATCGACGCTGCCGTTTTCAACGATAAACTTTAATTCGATTTCCTGAGCCATGGCCTTGTTCTTTTGATTGCAATATCGTGGGGTAAATTACGGCGAACTTACTCGCCACTTTTTTGTCAGTAGATAGTATTTTGCGCCAGATTGCCACGCAATGGGCAATTTGACGGGCGTAAAGTTTGCTACAGTGGCCAACAGAGCACAGAGGATTCCGAATGCTGACGAATCCTTTGAGCCTGAAGTCTGTTTCCACTAATATCGTTCCACTTTTCATGAAAATAACGACTGCCTGATGCCTAAATTACGCCTGATCGGACTGACATTACTTGCTTTAAGCGCCGCGACCGTGGTCCACGCAGAAGAGAAGCGCTACGTTTCTGACGAACTGAACACCTGGGTACGCAGTGGTCCGGGTGACAATTATCGCCTCGTGGGTACGATTAATGCCGGCGAGGAAGTGGTGCTGTTGCAGAGCAACGCGGAATCCAACTACGGCCAGGTGCGCGACAGCAGCGGCCGTACCGCCTGGATCCCCCTGAAAGAGCTTAGCACTGACCCGAGCCTGCGCACCCGCGTGCCGGATCTGGAAAACCAGGTCAAAACCCTGACTGACAAGCTGACCAACATCGACGCCACCTGGAACCAGCGCACCGCTGAAATGCAGCAGAAAGTGGCCCAGAGCGACGGGGTGATCAACGGTCTCAAAGATGAGAACCAGAAGCTGAAGAACGAGCTGATCGTCGCCCAGAAAAAGGTGAGCGCGGCCAACCTGCAGCTGGATGACAAACAGCGCACCATCATCATGCAGTGGTTTATGTATGGCGGCGGCGTGCTGGGGATGGGTCTGCTGCTGGGTCTGGTGCTGCCGCATCTGGTGCCGAGCCGTAAACGTAAAGACCGTTGGATGAACTAAGTCGCCATCTCTGCCACACTTACGTATTATTTTGCCAATATTTGATACGGGAGAGTGTGGCGTGAAGATTTATCTGGTCGGTGGTGCGGTTCGTGATGCGTTGTTAAGTCTGCCGGTCAAAGATAAAGACTGGGTGGTGGTGGGAGCCACCCCTCAGGCAATGCTCGACGCGGGTTACCAGCAGGTAGGCCGCGATTTCCCTGTGTTTCTGCACCCGCAAAGCCGCCAGGAGTACGCTCTGGCGCGTACCGAACGCAAATCCGGCGTCGGTTATACCGGTTTTACCTGCCATGCCGACCCTGACGTTACCCTCGAAGAGGATTTACAGCGTCGGGATCTGACCATCAATGCCCTCGCGCAGGATGAAAACGGCCATATCATCGATGCCTATGGCGGTCAGCAGGATCTGCAAAACCGCATCCTGCGCCATGTTTCCCCGGCTTTCTCTGAAGATCCGCTTCGCGTACTGCGCGTGGCGCGCTTTGCGGCCCGCTATGCCCATCTGAGCTTCCGCATCGCCGACGAAACCATGGCGCTGATGGCGGCGATGACCGACGCGGGCGAGCTGGAACACCTCACCCCGGAGCGCGTGTGGAAAGAGACGGAGAATGCGCTCACCACCCGTAATCCGCAGGTTTACTTCCAGGTGCTGCGCGACTGCGGAGCGCTCAAAGTGCTGTTCCCGGAACTGGACGCGCTGTTTGGCGTGCCAGCCCCGGCGAAGTGGCACCCGGAAATTGATACCGGCATCCACACCCTGATGACCCTGAGCATGGCGGCGATGCTCAGCCCGGAGGTGGACGTGCGCTTTGCCACCCTCTGCCACGATCTCGGCAAAGGCTTAACGCCACCCGAACTCTGGCCACGTCATCACGGCCACGGCCCGGCAGGGGTCAGACTGGTTGAACGGGTTTGCCAGCGCATGCGGGTGCCGAACGAGATCCGCGATCTGGCGAAGCTGGTCGCCGAGTTCCATGACCTGATTCACACCTTCCCAATCCTCAAACCGGCCACCATCGTGAAGCTGTTCGACAGCATTGACGCCTGGCGCAAGCCGCAGCGCGTGGAGCAGATCGCCCTGACCAGCGAAGCAGACGTGCGCGGGCGCACCGGGTTTGAAGCCAACGACTATCCGCAGGGGCGACTGTTGCGTGAAGCCTGGGAGGTGGCGAAAGCCGTGCCGACGCAAGCGGTGATCGAGGCCGGATTTAAAGGGCCAGAGATTCGGGAAGAGTTAACAAAACGGCGGATTCAGGCAGTAGCGGACTGGAAGGAACAGCGTTGCCCTCAGCCGAAAGACTGAGGGCAGTGAGTCATCAGAAGAAGACCACGTAAACCGCGGCCGCCACGATAAAGCGATAGATGGCGAACGGGATAAACGAGATGCGCTTGATCAGCTGCAGGAAGGTTTTAATGGCGATCAGCGCCACGATAAACGCAGTGATAAAGCCTACGGCAAACATCGGGATGTCGGCCGCCGTCAGGAAGTGGTAGCTCTTATAGAGATCGAGCGCGGTCGCCCCCATCATCATCGGCACCGCCAGCAGGAACGAGAACTCCGAGGCCGCATAGCGGCTCACGCCCACCAGCATCCCGCCGGAAATGGTCGCTCCGGAACGGGAGAAGCCCGGCCACAGTGCCAGACACTGGAAGCAGCCAATCATAAACGCCTGGCGGTAGGTCATATCATCCAGACCCGGCGCGCGTGGCTCTTTTGGCTTGAACAGCTCGGCGGCAATCAGCAGGAAACCACCCACCACCAGCGCGTACATCACGTTAATCGGGTTGAACAGCGATTTGATGGTGTCGTGCAACACCAGCCCCAGCACCACCGCCGGGATCATCCCGAGCAGAATGTGCAGCAGCGTTAAGCGCCCTTTGCCGGTGCCTTCATGGGGCGGGTGGCCAAAGTGAATGCCAATCAGCCCGAACAGACGGCGCCAGAACATCACCACCACTGCCAGAATGGATCCTAACTGGATCACCACCTCAAAGGTTTTCGCCGTTTCGCCTTCGAAACCCAGCAGATGGCCAACAATAATCATATGGCCCGTACTGGAAACCGGCAGAAACTCTGTCAATCCTTCGACCACACCCAGTATTGCTGCCACCAGCAGGGAGTGCATATCGCTCATCAATAAACCCCTAAAAAGACAGAAAAAAACGGGTTACCCAGGGGGTAACCGCAGAATGAACAGCTGTAAGACTGATTTAACAGGAATTGGTTTAACGATGATACCGTTAAATATTTCCTTTCAGATTTTGGCTACGCTCAATGATAACGCCCACATTGGCCGCCCGCGCTACCGCGCCCGGCTTGCTGACTTTGATGCGCACCCACGGGGAATTAAAGCGGCTGAGCAGCAGTTCCGCCACCTCTTCCGCCACGCGTTCCACCAGCGCAAAACGCTGCCCTTCCACGTGGCTGATGACCGTTTCGCTAACGTCGGCATAGCTCAGACAGTCGTTCACATCATCGCTTTTCGCGGCGGCGACGTTATCCCAGCCCATTTCGATATCGAACACTAACTTCTGTTCGATGGTCTGTTCCCAGTCATACACCCCGATAGTGGTGATTACCGAAAGTTGCTCTATAAATACTATATCCATCACGACCTGCCTGGTTTTTGGCTAAACCGGATACCACTCCCGGCGAATTATGCGTATTATCCACAGATGCTAAGTACAAAACGATATTTTCAAAACGGAACAGCGTTATGAGTGCAATCGCGCCTGGAATGATCCTCCTTGCTTACCTTTGCGGCTCAATTTCCAGCGCCATTCTGGTCTGCCGTATCGCCGGGTTACCTGACCCACGCGAGAGTGGTTCCGGGAATCCGGGGGCGACCAATGTACTACGAATTGGCGGCAAAGGAGCAGCCGTAGCGGTTCTGATTTTTGACGTCCTGAAAGGCATGCTTCCCGTCTGGGGCGCGTATGCGCTGGGCGTTACGCCATTCTGGCTGGGGCTGATTGCTATCGCCGCCTGTCTGGGCCACATCTGGCCGGTATTCTTCCGTTTCAAAGGCGGTAAAGGCGTGGCCACCGCATTTGGTGCCATCGCCCCCATTGGCTGGGATCTCACCGGCGTGATGGCCGGCACCTGGCTGCTCAGCGTATTGCTCAGCGGTTACTCCTCCCTTGGCGCTATCGTCAGCGCCCTGATTGCCCCGTTTTACGTCTGGTGGTTCAAACCCCAGTTCACCTTCCCGGTGTCGATGCTCTCCTGCCTGATCCTGCTGCGTCATCATGACAACATCCAGCGCCTGTGGCGTCATCAGGAGACTAAAATCTGGTCGAAGCTGAAGAGAAAGAAGAAAGAGCCGCAGTAGCGCCCTTTCGCCTTCGCCCCTTAGTTATGCCTTATAACCAAATGTGATTTAGATCGTTTTCTTGCTGTGAGTACTCTTTTTGTTCGTACAGCTAACACAACATAAGAAAATGACAGAGATCGCAGATCCAACCTCACTTGCAACGACAGGAAACACTCCCGACGGGGAGATCAAATGGGTCCGCAACGCGGCGGACGTCACCCAACTGGTAAACGAAGGCTCACAGGGCCGGGCCAATGCGCGTATCGTCATCGGGATCGCCCTTGGCGGCATCTTTCTGGATGCCTACGACCTGGGCGCGCTGGCGTTCGGCATCAAAGATATTACCCGCGAGTTCAACCTCACCCCCGCAGGCACCGGCATGGTGGCTTCAGCCATCACCTTCGGTGCGATTGTCGGGGCGCTGATTGGCGGCTACCTGACGGATAAAATCGGGCGCTACCGGGTCTTTATGGCCGACATGGTGTTCTTCGTGGTCGCGGCCATCGCCTGTGCCTTTGCCCCTAACGAGTACGTGCTGGCCGGGGCGCGCTTTGTGATGGGTCTGGGCGTGGGGATCGATCTCCCCGTGGCGATGGCCTTCTTAAGCGAGTTCGCGAAGCTGAAGGGCCCCGGCAACAAAGCCGCCAGCGTCGCCATGTGGTGCCCTACCTGGTATGCCGCGATCAGCATTTCGTATCTGCTGGTGCTCTTCTTCTATAGCGTATTGCCAGAGACGCACAGCGACTGGCTGTGGCGTATTATCCTCGGCTTCGGGGCGATCCCCGCGCTGGTGATCATTGCCATCCGCAGCCGGTATATGAGCGAATCCCCGGTGTGGGCAGCGAATCAGGGCAACCTGAAAGAGGCGGCGGCGATCCTGCGCAAGGCGTACAACATTAATGCCCACGTGCCGCAGGAGGCGCTCGACCAGCCCGCCCCGGTGGTGAACAAAGCCAGCTGGGGTAACTACCTGAATCTGTTCCGCGGGGTCTATCTGCGCCGCACTACCCTGGCCACGCTGCTGTCGATTGTCTCGTCCTTCGCCTATAACGCCGTGGCCTTTGGCCTGCCGGTGATTATCTCCAGCTTCTTTGTGCAGTCGATGCTGACCACGATTCTGATCTCACTGGCCCTGAACCTGCTGTTCGCCTTTGTCGGCGGTCTGCTGGCGGTGCGGCTGGTGCCGCGTTTTGGCGCATGGCGGATGTCACTGGGAGGTTATACCTGCCAGCTGATTGCCCTGCTGGTGCTGGCGATTATCGGTCGTCCGGAAGGTGCCGCAGAGGGGGTTACGGCGGTGGCGATGCTGGCTCTGTTCCTGTTCGGCCAGGGCTTTGGGCCGGGGGCGCATACGATGACCTTTGCTTCGCTCAGTTACCCGACCTCGCTGCGCGGTGTGGGTGTGGGGCTGAACCAGACGCTGATGCGCAGCAGCTCGACGCTGTCGCTGTTTATGTTCCCGCTGCTGGTGGCCTCGATGGATACGGCTGTTTTCTGGGTGATTGCCCTGGCGCCGTTGATTGGGTTGGTTTCGCTGCTGGCGATCCGCTGGGAACCGTCCGGGTATGATATTGATGCGGAGGATTACCGGTAAGTTCAGGCGACGGAGAAGCCGGGTGGCGGCTGCGCCTTACCCGGCCTACAAACCCCACAACATGCACGACCTGTAGGCCCGGCAAGCGCAGCGCCGCCGGGCAATGCCGCCCCATCCATAAGTGACTCATATGACAGCCTTCATTTCCGCCAGGGCATACTAAAAAAATCCCGACGGCGAGCAGATGGATGAAGCATGTCAGCACCTCAGATGGTTGATAAAACAGTAAAAGGCTGGCAGGCATCGCTTGCTTTGCAGTTTTGTCACACCCCTGAAAAAACCCTCCTTCACTCTGCTCGTCATGTCGGCCCCCTTACCGTACAACGCCCGTTCTATCCCGAAGACGACACCTGCCACCTCTATCTGCTGCACCCGCCGGGCGGGATTGTTGGCGGGGATGAACTGACGATCGACGTCCACCTTGAGGCCCGCAGCCACGCGCTGATCACCATGCCCGGTGCCAGCAAGTTCTACCGCAGCAACGGCGCGCTGGCGCGGCTGGATCAGCACTTCACCCTGGATGAGCACGCCACGCTGGAGTGGCTACCCCAGGACACCATTTTCTTCCCCGGCGCGAATGCCGCCCTGCGCTCGGTGTTTCATCTGCAGCGCAGCAGCACGCTATTGGCCTGGGAGCTGTTCTGCTTAGGCCGGCCGGTGATCGGCGAGATCTTCAGCCACGGGCAGATCGAAAGCCGCCTTGAGGTCTGGATCGACGGCGAACCGCTGCTGATCGAGCGTCAGCACCTGGCCGACGGCGATCTGACCCCCGTGGCGGGACACCCGTGGATCGGCACCCTGCTGTTTTACCCGGCCAGCGAAACGCAGCTGGAGGAGGCCCGCGAAGCCCTGGCACCGCTGGAGCATTTCGCGGGGGCGACCCTCACCGACGGCCTGCTGTCGGTCCGTTTTCTGGCCCATGACAACCTGATTTGCCAGCAGGCGATGCGCGAGATCTGGCAGCGCCTGCGCCCGCAGCTCACCGCCAAAGCCCCCTGCTCGCCCCGTATCTGGCACACCTGAGAGACGCACGATGGAACTGACCCCCAGAGAAAAAGACAAGCTGTTGCTGTTTACCGCCGCGCTGGTGGCCGAGCGCCGCCTCACCCGCGGCGTGAAGCTCAATTACCCGGAATCGGTAGCCCTGATCAGCGCCTTCATTATGGAAGGGGCGCGCGACGGGCAGACGGTGGCAGAGCTGATGGAAGCCGGTCGCCACGTCCTGACCCGCAGCCAGGTGATGGAGGGCGTACCGGAGATGATCCCGGATATTCAGGTGGAGGCCACCTTCCCGGACGGCTCCAAGCTGGTCACCGTTCACAATCCGATCCTGTAAGGGGGCAGCATGATCCCAGGCGAATACCAGATTAAACCCGGCCAGATCGTGATCAACGCAGGCCGTAACACCCTGAGCGTGATCGTCGAGAACCACGGCGACAGGCCGATCCAGGTCGGATCCCACTACCATTTTTACGAGGTGAATCCGGCCCTGAAGTTCGATCGTGAGCCCACCAGAGGCTACCGGCTAAACATTGCCGCTGGCACCGCCGTGCGCTTCGAGCCGGGGCAAAAAAGGGCCGTGACGCTGGTTCAGGTGGCAGGCGCTCAGCGTATTGTCGGCTTTCGCGGCGAGGTGATGGGCGAGGTGAACCATGGCTGAGATCTCGCGCCAGGCCTATGCCGACATGTTTGGCCCCACCACCGGGGATAAAGTCCGGCTGGCCGATACCGAGCTGTGGATCGAGGTGGAACAGGATCTGACGATCTACGGCGAAGAGGTCAAATTCGGCGGCGGGAAGGTGATCCGCGACGGCATGGGTCAGGGGCAGATGACGGCGCAGGATTGCGTCGATCTGGTGCTGACCAACGCCCTGATCGTCGATCACTGGGGGATCGTTAAGGCCGATATCGGCGTGAAGGATGGCCGGATCGTCGCCGTCGGCAAAGCCGGTAACCCGGACATTCAGCCCGGCGTGACCATCCCAATTGGCGCGGCCACCGAGGTGATCGCCGCCGAAGGCAAGATCGTTACCGCGGGCGGGGTCGATACCCACATCCACTGGATCTGCCCCCAGCAGGCCGAAGAGGCGCTGGTCTCTGGGGTGACCACCATGATCGGCGGCGGCACCGGGCCTGCCGCTGGCACCAATGCCACCACCTGCACGCCGGGGCCGTGGTATATCGCGCGGATGCTGCAGGCCGCCGACACCCTGCCGGTCAACATTGGCCTGCTGGGCAAGGGCAACGCCTCCAACCCGGATGCCCTGCGCGAGCAGGTTGCCGCCGGGGCGATTGGCCTGAAAATTCATGAGGACTGGGGGTCAACGCCCGCAGCCATCGACTGCTCCCTGACGGTGGCGGATGAGATGGATATCCAGGTGGCGCTGCACAGCGACACCCTCAACGAGGCCGGGTTTGTCGAAGACACGCTGGCCGCCATCGCCGGACGCACCATCCACACCTTCCACACCGAAGGGGCGGGCGGCGGCCATGCGCCGGATATCATCACCGCCTGCGCGCACCCCAATATTCTGCCCTCCTCCACCAACCCGACTCTGCCGTATACGGTCAATACCATCGACGAACATCTCGACATGCTGATGGTCTGCCACCATCTCGACCCGGATATCGCCGAGGACGTCGCCTTTGCAGAATCGCGCATTCGCCGGGAGACCATCGCCGCCGAAGACGTGCTGCATGACATCGGGGCCTTCTCCCTCACCTCGTCGGATTCGCAGGCGATGGGCCGGGTAGGCGAAGTGATTATCCGCACCTGGCAGGTGGCGCACCGGATGAAGGTGCAGCGCGGCCCGCTGGCGGACGAATCGGGTGAGAACGATAACCTGCGGGTGAAACGCTATATCGCCAAGTACACCATCAACCCGGCCCTGACCCACGGCATCGCCCACGAGGTGGGGTCGATTGAGGCTGGCAAGCTGGCGGATCTGGTGGTCTGGTCCCCCGCCTTCTTTGGCGTCAAGCCAGCCACCATCGTCAAAGGCGGGATGATCGCCTGTGCGCCGATGGGCGACATTAACGCCTCGATCCCCACCCCGCAGCCGGTGCACTACCGGCCGATGTTTGGGTCGCTGGGTGCCGCCCGCCACGCTACCCGGCTGACGTTTCTCTCGCAGGCCGCCGCCGATAACGGTATTGCACAACAGTTGAACCTGCAGAGTGCCACGGCGGTGGTCAAAGGCTGCCGGACGGTGAAAAAGGCCGACATGATCCACAACGGCCTGCAACCGAACATTACCGTCGATGCGCAAACCTATGAGGTGCGCATTGACGGGGAACTGATCACCAGTGAGCCGGCAGAGGTCCTGCCGATGGCACAACGCTATTTTCTGTTCTGAGGAGAAATCATGATCACCTTAACCCAACGCCTCGACCATCCCCATCCCGTGACCGCCCGGGTGACGCTGCCGATTGATGTCCGGGTCAAGAGCCGCGCTCGCGTGGTGCTGGACGACGGGCGCGATGCAGGCCTGATATTGCCGCGCGGCCTGCTGCTGCGGGGCGGCGACCTGCTCATCAGCGACGACGGGCGTGAGGTGGTGGAAGTTATTGCCGCCGCTGAGCCACTGTCGGTGGTGCGCTGCGCCGATCCTTTCCTGCTGGCGCGCGCCTGCTATCACCTGGGCAACCGCCACGTGCCGCTGCAAATTCTGCCCGGCGAGCTGCGTTATCACCATGATCACGTCCTCGACGAGATGCTGCACCTGTTCGACCTCGAAGTGACGTTCGCCAGGCTGCCGTTTGAACCGGAAGCAGGGGCCTACGCCAGCGAAGGCCATTCCCATTCGCACTCTCACGCTCATTCACATTAAGGATTAATCATGCGCAAGTTATTACCCCTGCTGCTACTGGCCTTCTCCCTGCCCGCGCTGGCCCATCCGGGACACGGCAGCGACAGTTTTCAGGCCGGCTTTTTCCATCCCCTGACCGGGCTGGATCACCTCCTGATGTTAACCGGCGCAGGCGTGCTCGCCGCCCTGAGCGGCCGCAAACTGCTGATGCCTTTTGCCACCCTCGGCATGATGCTGACCGGCGCGATCGCGGGCAGCCTGCTTGGCGGTTTTAGCGGGATGGAGATGCTGATTATCGCCTCGCTGGCGGTATGCGGCGTGATGATGTTCAAAACCGAAAACCGCCTGTTGCTGGCCGTCCCGGCGCTGGCGATGTTCCACGGCTGGGCGCACGGCGTCGAGATGGCAGGCCACAGCTTCTGGCTGTTCACCAGCGGCTTTATGCTCGCCAGCGCTGCGGTGCTGTGCGTCAGCTTTGCCGCCGGGTTGCTGCTGCGCCGCCACGACGGGCTGCGTAAAACCTTTGGCGGCGGGCTGATCGCCTCTGCGCTGCTGGCGCTGATGAGCTGATGGATCTGTCCCGCCAGCTGCGCCTGATGCAGCTCGCCAGCAGCAGCCTGCCGGTGGGATCCTATACCTGGTCCCAGGGGCTGGAGTGGGCGGCGGAAGCGGGCTGGGTCACGACGCCCGCCGGGTTCAAAGCCTGGCAATGTCAGCAGATGGAGCAGAGCTTTTTCTGCGTCGATCTGCCGCTGTTTGCCCGCCTGTATCGCGCCTGCGAGCAGCAGGATATTGCCGCCGCCTCGCGCTGGACAGCGTACCTCCTCGCCTGCCGCGAGACCCGCGAGCTGCGGGAAGAGGAGCGCAACCGCGGGGCAGCCTTCACCCGGCTGATCAAAAGCTGGGAGACGGACTGTCCACCCGACTGGCTGCCGCTGTTCTCGCAAAGCCAGCTGTGCGGCATGGCGTGGCTCGGCGTGCGCTGGGGTATCGGCCTGCGCGAGATGGCGTTAAGCCTCGGCTACAGCTGGATTGAGAGCGCAGTGATGGCGGGCGTTAAGCTGGTGCCCTTTGGTCAGCAGGCGGCCCAGCTGTTGATCATCGATCTCTGCGATCGCTTTGCCGACGGGCTGGAGCAGGCCCTTCTGCGCCGCGATGACCAGTTGGGGGCGGCCACGCCGCTCTCGGCCATCGCCTCGGCGCGTCACGAAACCCAATATTCACGGTTATTCCGTTCCTGAGGAGTCTCTATGTCTGAGTACAAACATCCCCTGCGCGTGGGCGTCGGCGGCCCGGTGGGGTCGGGCAAAACCGCCCTGCTGGAAGCGCTGTGTAAAGCGATGCGCGACCAGTATCAGCTGGCGGTGGTGACCAACGATATCTACACCAAAGAGGACCAGCGCATCCTCACCGAAGCGGGGGCACTCGAGCCGGAGCGCATTGTCGGGGTAGAAACCGGCGGCTGTCCGCACACCGCGATCCGCGAAGATGCCTCGATGAACCTGGCGGCGGTGGAAGCGCTGAGCGAAAAGTTCGGCAATCTGGATCTGATCTTTGTCGAGAGCGGTGGGGATAACCTGAGCGCCACCTTCAGCCCCGAGCTGGCGGATCTGACCATCTACGTGATCGACGTCGCCGAAGGGGAGAAGATCCCGCGCAAAGGCGGGCCGGGGATCACCAAATCCGATTTTCTGGTGATCAACAAAACCGATCTGGCACCGTACGTGGGGGCCTCGCTGGAGGTGATGGAGCGCGACACCAACCGCATGCGCGGCGAGCGTCCCTGGACCTTTACCAACCTGAAAGCGGGTGACGGGCTGGGGACGATCATCGGCTTCCTGGAAGAGAAAGGGATGCTGAAGGTGTAAAAAAAGCCTGGCATCACGCCAGGCTTGCTGATTATTTACAGCTGTTGCTCGATGCGCCCTGCTCACGCCAGACGCCCCAACTGCTGAACCCTTTACCCGGCTCTTCCTGACCCGGGTTGACGTACCACTGGTTCATCCAGATTTTGCCGTTGTGGGAGACTTTGGTGCATTTGATTGGGTAAGCAATCTTCGCATTGTAAGCCGGGGTGGTCTCCTTCGCCGGGGTCTCATCCTGCGCCGGGGTAGCTGGCGTCTCGTCCTGCGCCGGGGTCGCCGGTGTTTCATCCTTCGCTGGTGCCGCCGGTTTGCTCACTTTAATGGTCATGCTGTCCTGAGCAGTACGACCGTCCGCCCCGGTGGTGGTCAGGGTATAGGTCACTTCACCTTCGCTATTGGCCGGGATCGCCGCATAGGCATGGGCGCTGTTCAGGCTGTTAACCAGGGTGCCGTTCAGCTTCTCCTGCAGCCAGAAGGTGCCAGCCCCTTTGGTCACGCTCCAGTTATACGATTTCGCATTCAGGCTCTTGCTGCCATCCAGTGGCCAGGTGCTCACCCCCGTGGCAGACGAAACCATGGTGTAATCCGCCCCGGCTACCGCCGTCGGTGCCGGTAGGGTTTCACCGCCGTTCTTCAGGGCCATGATGCGGGCAACAGCCCGCTCCATATCCGGCTGCGTCCCGATGATCGCCCCGGTGCCATTGGCGGCTGGGGTACCGGTCTCCTGCAGGATCTGGCGCATCTGCAGCGGGGTCACCGTAATACCGTGAGCTTTGGCAATCCCCGACAGGCTGGCAACCACCCCGGCGACAATTGGCGTGGACGATGAGGTTCCCCCGAAGTTATTGGTGTAGTTGGCATTGACGGTATTATTGAGGGTGCCGTAGCCGGTGGTGACGACATCGCTGCAGCCCCAGGATGAGCTGGTCACCCGCTTGCCGTAGGTGCTGAAGTGGGCCCGCTGACCGGTCTTCGCACAGAAGGCCCCGGCGATAATCGCCCCGGAATCCCGCACCTGGGTATCCCATTTGCCATTGAACGCTGGCGAGTCGAGGTTGATATTGCCATTGCCCGCGGAGGTCACCACAAATACGCCTTTGTCGGTGAGCGCCTTAATGACGTTGAAATAGCTGACATCGTTTTCGATAGGGATATAGCAGGCCGAGGTACAGGTTCCGGCCACTTCTCCGCCCCAGGTCTGCATATTTAATGAGACCACATCCCCCGCGTTTAATTGAGGGATCATGTTATAGAGGTTGGTCGATGGCCAGGCAGCATAGGCGACTTTACTCTTATAGCTCAGGCCACGCACGCCGGAGCCAATATCCCGCGCCGCCAGAATGCCGACGGAAGCGGTATTATGTTGCCGTTCGGTGCAGGTCTCTTTATTGGGCCCCTGCAGGAAAGCAATCGGCGGTAAATTCAGATGTTTATCATTCCAGCCACAGTTTTCGGACGAGACGATAGTAATGTCTTCACCCTCATTGCCCTTATAGGAATTCACACTGTCACGGTTAACGCCACCCATATAATAGCCAGCACGTTTTTCACCAGGTGATTTTAAATAATCCTGCAGGTGGCGATAATCCGGAATGGATGAGGCGGTGAGATTGCCGTTTACCGACGACTTTAATTTCGGTTTGGTTTGGGTTGTTTCCTGCTGGGTATCATCTAACGAAACGGGAATACTTTCAGGATAAACAGATTCAACATTCTGGTTGTGTTCCAGCTCGGTAATAATTGTGTTGATGAAATTTTTATCCTGCGCTTTACTCTCCGGCAGGGTGACACGCAAATAACGGTCAAAACCGTAACGCGTATTTAGCTCATTCAGTTCGGCAGACTTATCCGCCTGGAACATGGGGGTGAGGACCAGGGTCGGGTCGCTCAGGGTCAGCTTGCGGGCCGCAGTGGTTGTGCCCTCGGTGCCCGGCTTCAGCGTCACGATGATCGCTGCGTAAGAGATACCTTCCTGAGCCAGCTCCGCCTGAGGCAGCGTTGCAGCGTGCGCAGAACAGGTAACGGCTGCGCAAATTAACAGCGATAAAATACTTTTTTTCATTTTAGCCAACGATCCTTTATGACATTAATTAAAATCCTTCTTTTTCAGCATGAATTAAAAAAGTAAGCGGACCTATAAGAGCGCTCTTTCAAAAAATAAGAAATCTCTTGTCATTAAACGTTGGCTTAGCAGCGGCGCCATTTAAATCTGTCAAGCCCTCGCTGCGGGTAAAAATATTTATTCCTTTGCAATCCATCCGGGTACGCACAATATAAAATTACATCCTGGGCAAACTCTAATTAACGCCGCTAAAGGAAAATCCAATGACAATTAAAATGGTGATTGCGGATGAGCATACCGTGATCCGCCGGGGGATCGGCGCCATGATCGGCGATAACGCCTCTCTGGCGCTCTCATTCTGTGGCGAAGCCGCCTCAACCGTAGAGCTTCTGGCGTTGCTGGCGCGCGAAACCCCCGACATTTTGTTGCTGGGCTATACGCTGCGGGATCCGCAGAACGGCATGGAGGGGCTGGCGCTGGTGAAGTGGTTAACCCGCCACTACCCGTCGCTGCAGGTGATGATGCTCTCGCCCGATACCAACCCGCTGCTGATCCGCCTCGCACTGGAAGCAGGCGCGAAAGCCTGGCTCAGCCGTCACAGCGATGAAAAGATCCTCAGCCAGGCGTTACAGTCGGTGATCGATGGCGAGGTGTACGTCGAGCGCACCCTGATGAACGCCCTGTTTAAAGGCGGGAAAATGATGAATGAGGCGCTCTCCGTCCGGGAGACTGACGTGCTGCGTTTGATCTGTAGGGGACTGAGCCTGACGGATATCTCGCGGCGGATGCATCTGAGCATTAAAACCGTGAGCGCCCATAAAATGCGGGCGATGGACAAGCTGGGAGTGAAGAACAGCTGTCAGCTCTACTGCCTGCTAGCAAAAACCCGGATGTTTGATATCGCACTCTGACATCCGGGTCACTTTCATCAGGCGGCAGGCAGTTCTGCCAGCGGCCAGCGCGGACGGACGGAGACGCTGAGATCCGCCGTAGCTCCCGGCTTCATACGCACCATCCCGGCATAGGCGATCATCGCCCCGTTATCGGTACAGAATTCCGGACGGGCGTAGAACACCTCACCGCGACGCTTTTGCATCATTTCCGCCAGCTTCGCGCGCAAGGTACGGTTGGCGCTGACGCCACCCGCCATCACCAGACGCTTAAAGCCGGTCTGATCCAGAGCGCGCTTGCACTTGATCATCAGCGTATCCACCACCGCATCTTCAAAAGCACGCGCGATGTCAGCGCGAGTCTGATCGTCATCTTCATTATTACGGATGGTATTCGCCGCGAAGGTTTTCAGCCCCGAGAAGCTAAAATCCAGACCCGGACGATCCGTCATCGGACGCGGGAAGACAAAGCGCCCTTCCGTGCCCTGGGATGCCATCTTCGACAGCATCGGGCCGCCCGGGTAATCGAGACCCAGCAGCTTGGCGGTTTTATCGAAAGCTTCACCCGCCGCATCGTCAATGGACTCGCCCAGCAGTTCGTATTCACCAATGCCGGTGACGCTGATCAACTGGGTGTGGCCGCCGGAAACCAGCAGCGCCACGAACGGAAATTCCGGTGGATTGTCTTCCAGCATCGGCGCCAGCAGGTGCCCTTCCATATGGTGAACCGGGATTGCCGGAACATCCCACGCGAATGCCAGCGAACGTCCGATCGTCGCGCCCACCAGCAGCGCGCCCACCAGCCCTGGACCGGCCGTGTAGGCCACGGCGTCGATATCTTTTGCCGTTAAGCCCGCCTCTTTCAGCGCCGCCTGAATCAATGGCACCGTTTTACGCACATGGTCGCGGGAGGCCAGCTCCGGCACCACGCCGCCGTAGTCAGCATGTAATTTCACCTGACTATACAGTTGGTTGGCGATCAGCCCTTTTTCATCGTCGTAGATCGCGATGCCGGTTTCATCGCAGGATGTTTCAATACCCAGTACACGCATGACTTGTTTTACCTCACTCAGATACCGCGCAGTGTAGAGCCTGGGCGGGTTGATGTAAAACTTTCCTCACCCCTGGAGTTCTCTTCGTGTATACTCCTCACCCTTATAAAAGTCCCTTTCAAAAACGGCCGCGGTGCTTTACAAAGCAGCAGCAATTGCAGTAAAATTCCGCACCATTTTGAAATAAGCTGGCGTTGATGCCAGCGGCAAACCGAATTTATAAAGGTGAGAGTTACATGCCGGTAATTAAAGTACGTGAAAACGAGCCGTTCGACGTAGCACTGCGTCGCTTCAAGCGTTCATGCGAGAAAGCAGGTGTTCTGGCTGAAGTTCGTCGTCGTGAGTTCTATGAAAAACCAACGACCGAACGTAAGCGCGCTAAAGCTTCTGCTGTGAAACGTCACGCGAAGAAACTGGCTCGCGAAAACGCACGCCGTACTCGTCTGTACTAATCTTTTGAGGACGCACGTCCTCAATTGTCAGACAGAGTAATAGTCGTAAGGCCGTGCTTCCGGAAGGAATGCGCGGCTTGTTTTCGTTTATGAATCAGGACTTACACAAAATCATTCACACTGTATCAAGGCGGCAAGTGAGTGAATCCCCGGAGCTTACTTAAGTAAGTGACAGGGGTGAACGAGCGCAGCCAACGCAGAGACAGTTTGAAGGATGAAGTGTAATCGCGGGGCCTATGGCTGGACGAATTCCACGTGTATTTATTAATGATCTGCTGGCAAGAACCGACATCGTCGATCTCATCGACGCGCGGGTAAAGCTGAAGAAGCAGGGCAAAAACTACCACGCGTGCTGTCCATTCCATAACGAGAAAACCCCCTCTTTCACCGTTAACGGTGAAAAACAGTTCTACCACTGCTTCGGCTGTGGCGCGCACGGCAACGCCGTCGACTTTTTGATGAACTACGACAAGCTCGAGTTCGTTGAAACCGTCGAAGAGCTGGCAGCCATGCACAACCTTGAAGTGCCTTATGAAGCAGGCAGTGGCCCCAGCCAGATAGAGCGTCATCAACGACAAACGCTGTATCAGCTGATGGACGGCCTGAACGCATTTTACCAACAGTCTCTTAAGCAACCTGCCGCTGAGCCTGCGCGTCACTATTTGAACCAGCGCGGACTGAGCGACGATGTTATTGCGCGTTTCGCTATTGGTTACGCCCCTCCCGGTTGGGATAACGTGTTAAAGCGTTTTGGCGGCAATAGCGAAGATCGTAAATCCCTCATCGACGCGGGCATGCTGGTCACGAATGACAAGGGACGCAGCTATGACCGCTTCCGCGAGCGGGTGATGTTCCCCATTCGCGACAAGCGTGGCCGGGTAATTGGTTTTGGTGGACGCGTGCTGGGCGATGCCCTGCCGAAATACCTGAACTCCCCGGAAACCGACATTTTCCATAAGGGCCGCCAGCTGTATGGCCTGTATGAAGCCCAGCAGGATAACGCTGAACCGCAGCGCCTGTTGGTGGTCGAAGGCTATATGGATGTGGTGGCGCTGGCGCAGTTCGACATTAATTATGCCGTTGCGTCTCTGGGCACCTCCACGACCGCCGACCATATTCAGCTGCTGTTTCGGGTGACCAACACCGTGGTTTGCTGTTACGACGGCGACCGTGCCGGACGCGAAGCCGCCTGGCGCGCGCTGGAAACGGCGCTGCCGTATATGACCGACGGACGTCAGTTACGCTTTATGTTTCTGCCCGACGGCGAAGACCCGGATACGCTGGTGCGTAAAGAGGGCAAAGCGGCATTTGAAGCGCGGATGGAGCAGGCTCAGCCGCTCTCCACATTTCTGTTTAACAGCCTGATGCCGCAGGTCGATTTGAGTACCCCGGATGGCCGCGCCCAGCTGAGCACGCTGGCGTTACCGCTGATTACTCAGGTGCCCGGCGAAACGTTGCGCATCTATCTGCGTCAGGAGTTGGGTAAGAAACTCGGCATTCTGGATGACAGTCAGCTTGAACGTTTAATGCCAAAGCTGGCGGATAGCGGAGCGGCTCGCCCGGCGCCACAGCTAAAACGCACAACCATGCGTATACTGATAGGACTGCTGGTGCAAAATCCGGAACTGGCGCCGAAAGTGCCCTCTCTGGAAGGTTTGAACCACGAAAAGCTGCCGGGACTTGGCTTATTTGCAGAACTGGTCAACACTTGTCTCTCACAGCCAGGTCTGACCACAGGGCAACTTTTAGAGCACTATCGCGGAACAAAAGCGTCCGCCACCCTTGAAAAACTGTCGATGTGGGACGATATAGCAGATAAAGATATCGCTGAAGAGACCTTCACCGACTCGCTCAACCATATGTTTGATTCGATGCTTGAACTGCGCCAGGAAGAGTTGATTGCTCGCGAGCGCACACACGGTTTAAGCAGCGAAGAACGCCGGGAGCTCTGGATGATTAACCAGGAACTGGCGAAGAAATAAAAGAATTTAACGGCTTAAGTGCCGAATACCGTTCGGGTAGATCCCGACAGCCGCACTGAGAGGCAGCGGCACAAATACAAGTACGCCCTCGCTTTAAAGGTTGGCAGCCGTATCGCCGACACCAATCAAACGAATAAGTGTGGATACCGTCTTATGGAGCAAAACCCGCAGTCACAGCTGAAACTTCTTGTCCAACGTGGTAAGGAGCAAGGCTATCTGACCTATGCCGAGGTCAATGACCATCTGCCGGAAGATATCGTCGACTCCGATCAGATCGAAGACATCATCCAAATGATCAATGACATGGGTATTCAGGTGATGGAAGAAGCCCCTGATGCCGATGATCTGTTGCTTGCTGAAAACTCAAACAACACTGACGAAGATGCAGAAGAAGCTGCTGCACAGGTTCTGTCGAGTGTTGAATCAGAAATCGGCCGCACGACGGACCCGGTGCGCATGTACATGCGTGAAATGGGGACCGTTGAGCTGTTGACCCGTGAAGGCGAAATTGACATCGCCAAACGTATCGAAGACGGGATCAACCAGGTTCAGTGCTCTGTTGCCGAATACCCTGAAGCCATCACCTATCTGCTCGAGCAGTACGATCGTGTGGAAGCGGAAGAAGCACGTCTGTCCGATCTGATCACCGGCTTTGTCGATCCGAACGCGGAAGAAGACATGGCGCCTACGGCGACGCATGTCGGCTCTGAACTGTCTCAGGAAGAGATGGACGACGACGAAGACGAAGAAGAAGAAGAGAGCGACGACGACAGCAGCGACGATGACAACAGCATCGACCCTGAACTGGCGCGCGAGAAGTTCGGTGAGCTGCGTACACAGTATGAAGTCACCCGCGACACCATTAAAGCCAAAGGCCGTAGCCATGCTGCCGCTCAGGAAGAGATCCTGAAGCTTTCTGAAGTGTTCAAACAGTTCCGTCTGGTGCCAAAACAGTTCGATTACCTGGTTAACAGCATGCGCGTCATGATGGACCGCGTCCGTACCCAGGAACGCATCATCATGAAAATGTGCGTTGAACAGTGCAAAATGCCGAAGAAGAACTTCATCACCCTGTTCACCGGCAACGAAACCAGCGAAACCTGGTTCAACGCGGCTATCGCGATGAACAAGCCGTGGTCTGAAAAGCTGCGTGATGTGGCTGACGACGTCCACCGTGGTCTGCAGAAGCTGCAGCAGATTGAAGAAGAGACCGGCCTGACCATCGAGCAGGTAAAAGACATTAACCGTCGCATGTCCATCGGTGAAGCGAAAGCCCGCCGTGCGAAGAAAGAGATGGTTGAAGCGAACTTGCGTCTGGTTATCTCTATCGCCAAGAAATACACCAACCGCGGCCTGCAGTTCCTGGATCTGATCCAGGAAGGTAACATCGGTCTGATGAAAGCGGTTGATAAGTTCGAATACCGTCGTGGTTACAAGTTCTCCACCTACGCAACCTGGTGGATCCGTCAGGCTATCACCCGCTCTATCGCGGATCAGGCGCGCACCATCCGTATTCCGGTGCATATGATTGAGACCATCAACAAGCTCAACCGTATTTCCCGTCAGATGCTGCAGGAGATGGGCCGCGAGCCGACACCAGAAGAGCTGGCCGAGCGCATGCTGATGCCGGAAGACAAGATCCGTAAAGTGCTGAAGATTGCCAAAGAGCCAATCTCCATGGAAACGCCAATCGGCGACGATGAAGATTCGCATCTGGGTGATTTCATCGAGGATACCACCCTCGAGCTGCCGCTGGACTCTGCGACCACCGAGAGCCTGCGTGCCGCCACGCACGACGTGCTGGCTGGCCTGACCGCCCGTGAAGCGAAAGTCCTGCGTATGCGTTTCGGTATCGATATGAACACCGACCACACGCTGGAAGAAGTGGGTAAACAGTTCGACGTTACCCGCGAACGTATCCGTCAGATCGAAGCGAAGGCGCTGCGTAAACTGCGCCACCCGAGCCGCTCTGAAGTGCTGCGTAGCTTCCTGGACGACTAACCCAGGTAAACAGCAAAAAGCTCCCAATGGGAGCTTTTTTTGTTTATTCCCTCTCCCTGTGGGAGAGGGTCAGGGTGAGGGCATCAGGCCGCACCGTATTTAAAGCCCTCGCGTCACCAGCGCCTCATCCAGCTCCCGATACGCCTCCACCAGCTTCTCTACCGTCGCCCTGTTGAGCCCGCTCGGATTAGGCAACACCCACACCTGGGTCACGCCGATGGTGATGCTCTGCTTTCCCCACTGCACCCCACGCTGGCTGAACGCCTGCTCATACGCCTGCTTGCCGAGGATCGCCAGCGCCGCCGGCTGATAGTCCTCCATCTTCTTAATCAGTTCCCGCCCGCCGCTGCGCAGCTCATGCAGGTTCACCTCGCTCGCCTGCACCGTCGGCCGTTCCACCAGCATGGTGATGCCGCAGCGGGTATCCAGCAGCTGTTGCTCCTCTTCCGGCTTCAGAAGTTTGTCGGTAAACCCGGCCTGGTAGATCACCTTCCAGAAGCGATTCCCCGGATGGGCAAAGTGAAAACCGGTATGGGCAGAGGACTTGCCCGGATTGATGCCGCAGAACACCACCCTCAGGCCTGGCGCAAGGATGTCGTTGATCATGATTACTCCCGCTTAATGGTTCAGGCTCTAAGTATAAGAGATTGAAAATGGGTTGTTTATAAAAACAGCAGGCAGGCGGGTATGTCTGGATTGCAGCGAGGAGTTACTTTATAATCCTCCGCCACGGCCCCTTAGCTCAGTGGTTAGAGCAGGCGACTCATAATCGCTTGGTCGCTGGTTCAAGTCCAGCAGGGGCCACCAAATAAAACAAGGAGTTAGATGAGAAATCGTCTGACTCCTTTTTTATTGGACGGAATTCAGATGATCTAGTAGGTGACTTTAGCAATTAGTAGGCATTGAAGCCTCAAATAGCGCTGAACACTGCCATTGTCGAACTCTGTGTATAGCGCACCAAAAGAGCTCAAATTCCAGCACGAAGTGGATGTCGCCTGAAAACGCCAGATGCTCAATATGATCCAACGATATTCATAGCTTCGTTTAATCTATGTGCCATATGCCCAGCTTGGTGTATGAATCGTACCATCTGCTGTGAGCCGAGTATGTTATTGCTTCTTGTAACGCCAGGGTTGGGATCGGCATAGTCAGAGCTGACTGGCAGTTCAAAAAGTATTTGTAAGCTGGATGACGGCATGCAAAGCTCGACTTTGTGAGCTGTCAGCAACAGACAAGCCGCAACAGGGACGCGGCAGTCATGTAAAATAGTTATCTTAATCCCCCAAATTTCCAGAGGTGCTGCCTTGTTAATTTCACTGAAAAGAGAAGCGGAAATATGGTTGTCACAGTTCTCACACAATTTTGATGACTATATGACAGCCAAAAAACTTATTTCATTCTGTCATTTGATACGTCAAGATGATTTCATTTTGAGCATGAATCAATTAATTGACATTAATTTTTCGAATGAAATAAAAACCGCATTCTTTGTTGAGAAGGAACTAAGAAAAAACAAATCAATACCTCAAAAAATGTATAAGGTCAATTTAATTCCAAAACCAGGGCGGCGACGTCATATCAGAAGGGCATACGGTGCAGCATTACATCCAATTCAATCTCCAAGATTGGATAGTCATGTAATCGGTAGTGAAGCTTTAATCGCTCACCTTCTTTCCAAGCAATGTTCTTTGAAAGAAAATCAAGATAAATATTTCCTCCACCCAAGTGCAGATGAATTCAGGAGGAAAAAGATAAGAAGAATTGTGATAGTTACAGATCTTATTGGTTCAGGGCAAAGAATTATTGATATGTTAGAGTCATTATGGAAGGTAGAAACAATAAAGAGCTGGCGATCCTATAAAAAAATAAGCTTTCATATTTTATGCTATAGCGCTACTGAAGCAGGAGAACAAAGAATAAAGCACCATAAAACACACCCATCAATAATAAAACTAATGGATTGCCCAACAATTTATAACTCATTCTCAAGTAGCGAGATTTCTTCCATTATTACTCTTTGTAATTCTTACGGTAGTTTTGCCAAAGAACCCTTGGGTTACAATAATAGTGGCGTATTAATTAGTTTTTCACATTCAATACCAAATAATTCTCCAGCTATTTTATCAAAGTCTCATTCAGGAAAAGGGAAAACATGGGGGAAGTTTTTCCCAGACCCTTATAATATGGAGGGTAGCTATGACAGCATACTTTTATCCTTCAGTAAATTTGAGGACCATGCTTATAAGATCTTAGGCATGAATTATATGAAGGATTTTACGGATGACTATAAGTTTAACCAGAAAGCTGCTATGTTATTTTTATGTCTTATTGGTAAAGGGCTAAATCATGACAATGAGATATTACACATACCCCATTGTTTACCCTATCATATACTAAATATGGAAAACCAGGCATCAAGAGAAAAATTAGTAAATATAATGGGGCGGTCAATGACATCTAAAGGTAGGTCACTGTTCAATAAACTCCTTGAACAAAATGATAAAATGAAGAAAGCAGTTGAATCTCAGTCAGGTTTTTATTACCCTACGCAATTGAGGGCTCCAAAATCTTGAGTCTAGAATCCTCCATATTTTGGAGGGCTATCTGGGAAGCTATTTGCTAACCCGTAGTTTGAACTAACGCTTACAGGGAATGCTCGACTCACGCTGAGCGCCGATGAGGCCTTGCTGCTTAGAGCCGAGGATTCGCTGCGCGATGGAGTCTAAGGTAGATGAAAATCTGGAGCCCTCAGCAATATATTTCTGAAAGTCAAAAATTTGGTGTTTCACCAGATGTTTTGAGTAATGCCATTGCCGTGAGCAATCAAATGATCTCTTCTGATTTTCCGGTCATATTTACTCTTAAGCATTTGTCCCAGCTTACTAATATACATTACGCTGCTTTACGTTCAATTGTTGAACGAAACCCTCAAAGAAAAATTTACAAGGTATTTAAATTAAAAAAGAAAAGAATGAACTGTGATCCTTATCAATTTCGGATAATTACAGTACCAGAACCTGCTTTATTGACAGCTCAGCGCTGGATACACGAAAGAATTTTAAAAAAAATGGCATTTCACCCTTGTAATACGGCATTTGTACCAAATGGTGGAATATTGATGGCTGCCATGCCGCATTGTGGTTGCTCATGGATGATAAAGATTGATATTAGAAATTATTTTGAATCGATTTCTGAAGGCAAAGTTTACAAAATATTTAGGAGTATAGGTTATCAGCCACTAGTTTCTTTCGAGTTAGCGAGATTATGTACGCGAGTCAGAGATTATTCAAATCCTGTCAAAAAAAATTATGCGGAGTTTAGTAAAGAAGGTAGTTTACCTTATAAGACGATCGAGATCGGACATCTCCCACAAGGAGCTCCGACCAGCCCTCTGCTATCTAATTTGTGCACAGTTAAACTGGATAAGAGACTTTTAGCGTTTTCTATAAAAAACAATCTTACCTATACACGCTATGCAGATGACATAATCTTTTCTGCAACGAGTGATTTCAACAGAAGCAATTGCGTGTCATTCATTAAAGAAATTAATAGCATTCTTGCTTTAAATGGATTTTGGCCTAACAAAAATAAAACAAAGATTATTACCCCAGGTGCAAGAAAGATTGTTTTAGGAATGTTAGTTGATGGACCTAAGCCAAAACTTACGAAAGAGTATAAAAAAGAAATATCTACTCATTTATATTTCCTCTTTAATGGTAAGGTCGGTTTAAAAAAACATTGCCTCCACAAGGGATTCAGATCAGAGCAAGGATTATTAAATTATTTAGAAGGAAAATTGAGTTTCGCATCATATATTGAACCTGAATGGGCAGCAAAGATGAACATAAGATACAAAGCCATTAAAATGAAATTTGAATCCGGAATTATACCTTGATTTCAGATTGAATGCTCATCACAACATTTAATTTACATCAACCTCTTTATAAAAATTCACTTTAATTATGTTTGATACTTAAAAATTACCATCCCTACGTTATTTTAGATATTTCAATAGTGTCGCTGTGATTATTCAGGGATAGGGATATTAATTAATCGTGCAACGGCTTAAACGCAACTTGTCACAGGCAAAATCGTTGACCTAGCTCGTTAATGGACAAAAGCTGGCGTTCACCGCCAGCCTCCTTCTCTACCCTCAGTGCGTCCGGTACGGCTCCCTTACATAATCCCGCAGGATATACACCATGTCATGCAACAACCCGGCCAGGTCTTCCGCCACCGCTTCCGGCAGCGCATTCCCCAGCAGTGCCTGATTCAGCGAGCGCAGATATCCCACCATCAGATACGTGTCCTGCCAGCAGTCCGGCATTGCAGACTGGGGCGGTTCATCAACAGTGAGTTGCGCCACCAGGTCCGGGGGTAAATCTTCATCGCACAGTTGCGCCAGGCGCGCCAGTACCTGCGATAAGCGCCCACACAGCGCCAGACGGGCGGATACATCGTGAGTTTCCAGCAGAACATTCACAAATGAGACGCACAGGTCCGTTACTTCAAACAGGTCGGCAGACACGGGCAGCGGCGCGGTGAGCAGATGATGAATAATGCTTTCGTCAAATTCGGGATAAGACGGGGTTGGGATCGTAGCCATATGGCATCCTCCGTTGAGTTTAATGAGCCACAACCTGAGTTCCTAAGCTCATGGGAGTGGCAGCGCTGACAGGGTTAGGAACCGGAACTCAACGGCAACCGGCCAGCCTTTCGGCTGCCCTGCCAGCGCCACCGAAGATTTTACCGTGGTGTGCGCTGGCCCGATACAGAAACCTGTATCGCAGTTGAGTTGTTCGGGTTCCTACGCCCGGTTGCAGTTTCTCCTGCAACACGGCGACTCTACACCCTGCTCTTCCCCCCAAAAAGCAAAAAGCGCCACCGCAATTCATTCTTGCGAGGCGCTTTCCAGAATCCCGACAACGGGTGGGTAAAACCTATTTCGCTAACGACACCAGCATCTTCAGGCTCGCAGAATAATAATCTTCCTGCGTCGTGATCTGCGGATCGCCCGCCGGAAGTTGCCCCAGCGCCAAATCACGCACCGCCAGCAACCCGCCCGCCATCATATACGGCGCCGGATCGCCGGTGGTGACATTCACCCAGGCTGGCGTCTGGGTACGGGCAAACCGTCCCCAGTACGCGGTGTAAGGGGCCATCAGCGGGCTGGAAGCATTCGCCCACTTGATATACAGCGGGACGCGGATCGCATCGTAGCTAAAGCGCGCCGGCCACTCTTTGGCCGGGGTCACGCGACCGTCGGCGTACAATGAAACCCAGTCTGCGGGAAGCTGGGTATTGCCGAAGCGCATCTTCACCAGCAGCTTCTGTCCGTCATTGATCAGGTCACGCCACACCGTCAGATGACTGCGCTTCGCGAAATCCTCCCACGCCGGGAAGATAAAATAGGACGGATTAAGATTCACGTAGCTGTTGAGGTTAAAGCCCTTCGCGCCAGGCAGCATCACGCGGTAACCGGCAAAGCTGATCACGTTGCGGGCCAGCAGCGATTTGGTGATGGCGTCCGAGGCGTTCAGATAGTTATTGTCATTCCACTGGGTACCCGCTTTTAACAGCGCCCAGGCGATAAAGGTATCGCCGTCGGTGGCGTTGTTTCTGTCGGCGATCGGGTCCGGTGCCACCGGGTTATAACGCCAGTAGAACAGTCCGGTCTCGGGATTTTGCAGGTTCTTTTTCGTCCAGCCCCAGATTTTGTCAAAACCGGCGCGATCGTTGTTACGCACCGCCATCATCATGGCGAAGCCCTGCCCCTCAGTGTGGCTCACACTGTTGTTGCCGGTATCAATGATGCGACCATCCGCCATCAAAAATCGTGCTTTGTAGCTGTCCCAGGCGGGGCCGGCAAAGGCCTGATGACTTAACAACAGTCCCAGCACCAGAACCAGGGTTTTACTTCGCTGCCACATGGCCGATCCTTATTGATTGTTTTGATATCTGAAATGGATAACCGTAGCCGAGGGGGATGCCTCCCGCCACAGTGATACGTGTGATTTTCCGCCCTGCTCGCGCAGCCAGCGGGCGTAGAGCCCTTCCAGCACCGCGCTGAAGGCGTGGTTCCACGCCAACTGCTTTGGCTCTTCCGGCGGAACCGGCAGCGCCGTATGGGCAATGCGGATCGCCGTCTCGCTGGCATCAATATCAATATAGCCCCAGTTGAAGGCCGCGAGCCGGGCATTGATCTGCGCTTCGAGCTCGCCCACGGTGTGGGCCAGCGCCAGCGGGAAACGCTCGCCCAGCGCGTCGCCCATCTGCACGAGGAACGAGCGGCTCTGCGCCTCACCGACGTTGGCTACCATACTCTCAATCATCACGTGGATCAGCGAAAACCAACCCGACTGCGTCTGTTGATGCTGGTAATACTGCAAAAGCTGTTGATCGTTCATTACTTATTCCCCAGAAGGTAGCGGAAGTAGAGGCTCGCGGTACTTTCGTTGTAATCACCAAAGGTGTCATAACCCACCTGTCCGCCGATGGTCATGTCTTTATTGAGTTTGTAGTCAGTCGATGCGCGCAGGGTGTACCCCAGGCCGTTCTCACTGCTGCCCTTGTAGAACGCCTCTTTGGCAAATCCACGGGAGACATAATCTTCCAGCTGTCGCTGCATGGCGGAATCCGTCGGGAAGTACGGGCTCTCATCCTGGGAGTAGGACTGATACCCCACCGATGCCCCTAAGCCCAGCTTCCAGTTGTCATATTTCTGGGTGTAATCCACCGGGAAGGAGACGCTGATGTAATCCTGCGGACTGAAATAGCCACCCTGACCGTAGCTGAAGTAGCTCAGGTTCTTGTCAAAGTTCATGTAGTTCATGTTGATGCCGGCTTTTAACTCGCGATCGGCAGCATAGTACGGACGGAAATAGACCCCCGCCGAACCATTGACGCTGGTGTTGCTCGGGACGTTCTCCCCGATGTAGTCATACACGCCAAACCCGGCGTAGAAGCCCGCATCGGTATTGTCATAGCTCAGCTGGGCGCTGCCGCCGTTTTTGGTGACCTGGCCCCACTTCTTGCCGCTGTACTTATCTTCCACCCCGACGTACGACAGCAGGCTATCCACCACCGCACGACGTTCGCCGGTCAGGATCAGCTTGAGGTAATCGGTCAGCTGCGGCGACCACTGCACGCCCCCTACCAGCGTATTCAGATCCTGGCCCAGCGGCGTGGACCCGACATCAATTTTGTACTGCTCCCCGGTGAGCGCCATTGCCACTTCGACGCCCTGGGCACTTTGCGAGCCCTGGGACGGCACCTTGATTTTGTCGATGTTCGGCAGCTCAGGCGGCGTGGTGGTGGAGGCGTTATACAGCTCCTCGGCCACCCCACCCTGGATCAGCGCCCCGGTACCAAACCGGCGGCTGGATTCATCGGACGAGGTGCCTGCATCGAGGCTGATCGGCGTGACGTTAACATCCAGACGCGAATCGCCGAACGGCACGGTGGACCACTGCAGCGGGGCCTTGATCTCCGTCAGCTTGCTCAGCCCCTCTTCGCCGTCACGCGCGCGCAGGGCAGTTGAACCCCGCGCCCAGGTGGCGGTTTTGTCGACCAGCATCTCCATCATGTTATCCACCTGACGCAGCGTGCCCGCCTGGGCAGTTTCTACCGGCAGATCGGTGCGCACGGTACCCGGCGGCGCGGTCTGTGGATTACGCGCCAGCTGGGCCACCTGCCACGGCATCGCCTGGCCGTAGAGCGACGGTGAGGCCGCCTCCACGCCCTGGCTGGAGGTACCCACAAACGGGTTGTCGGCCAGGGCCAGACCACCCAGCATCGGGGCGGTTTCGCCGTTGTTGTTCTGCAGGCCGAGCAGCTTGCCGCGGGCGGTGCGCAGATAGCTCATCGCCTGCTGATGATTGCCCTGAGCCTCGGAGACCCGGGCCAGCAGCAGTAAGCGTTCCGGGGTGCTGTCGTTGGTCAGCCCGGCGGAAAGCTGCTTCGCTTTATCCACGTTGTTGCTGGCCAGCGCCACGTCGATGGCCCCGGCGCGCGCGTCCTGCTGCGGCGTGTCGCGGGTCATCAGGTAGTCGTAAACCACCCCGGCCTCTTTGTTCATCTTCCCGGACTGATAGACGCGGGCCATGGCGAACATCAGATCGGTGTTCTGCGGATCGTTTTGCATGGCGCGGATCAGCTTGTCGTAAGCCGCCGCATAGTTGCCCTGCACGCGCAGACGATCGGCCTCGTTGATCACATAGCCGTTGCGAATGCTCGCCAACTGGGTCGGGGTACTGCGCGACTGCAGTTCCGGGTTAGCAAGCCACGCCTGAGCTTCGCTGCCCAGTCCGGCCTGGTTCAGGACCGCAACCTGATCGGCATAGTCCCCGGCATTACCCTGCACGCCACGACGCATATTGTCGTGCACCACGCTCACCGCAGTGGTGACATCGCCGCTCTGGGCCAGCATCCGCGCCAGCTTGCCGGCGTCAGCCGGGCTTTGCGGCGGACGTGATGCCAGGGCTTTCAGGGTGTTGGCCGCCGCGGTCCGGTCGCCCTGAGCCAGATAGCGTTCGGCAACATCCATCTGCAGGTTGTAATTCACCCGCTGGGACAGCTCGCGCATATCGCCGTTCTGGCTGGAGGCCGGAATGCGTGACAGCAGGGTTTGCGACTGCTGCCAGGCGTTGTTTTCGCTGGCGAACAGGGCCGCCGCGTAGAGTTCGCTGTTGCTGGCGTTCGGGCGGAAGGCTGGCGTCATGACGTTAGCCGCCTCCGCGCTGCGCCCCTGCTTCTGCAGCAGACGGGCTAAATCCAGACGCAGCCAGGGATCGGATGGATAGCGGGCCGTACCCTGCTGTAACAGGGCGATAGCGCGCTGCGGATCGCCGTTGGCCACCGCCTGCTGGGCCTGACGACGCAGCGGATCGGTGGGGTTACCGCCGGAGACGCGCGGCTGCAGCCTCGCCTGCAGGCTGGCAGGCAGGGTTTGCAACATCGCCTGGGCTTCGGCGGTTTTGTTCTGCTCCCGCAGGACGTAGTAGAGGTTTTCCCGCGCCGCGCCGTTATTTGGCTGCTCGGTCAGCAGGCCGCGCAGGGTCTGCTCTGCCGCGGTGTAATCTTTGTTATGCCGCTGGACGTCGGCCCGGAACAGCTTCGCCGCCGCCCCCTGTTCGCCGCTGCGTTGGGTCAGGGGCGCGCTCAGCGCCAGGGCCTGGCTGACGTTACCCTGCTTGTAAGCCGCCTGCGCCTGGGCCAGCTGGCCGTAGAATTCGGCGTCCTGCGCCTGCTGTTTACGCTCGTCAGAAGCGGCACCGCCAAGGCTGGCCGCGCGGTTCAGGTACTGCGCACCTGCGGCATAGTCGCCCTTGCGCAGGGCCACATAGCCCATCCCGGCCAGCGCATCGGCATCTTCCGGGTTGGCCTTCAGCACCTGCTCAAACTGGTTGCGGGCGGTATCGGTATTGCCGCTGTTCAGCGCCACAAAGCCTTCGCCTTTTGCCGCCCCACCGATGCTCTTGCGGTAGTGATCCTGCACCGCGGTATCGTTGGGATGACGCTGGAGGAAGGTCTGGTAGTACGCTTCGTCCCCCGCCTGCGGGCCCAGCCACAGCAGGGCCTGACGCAGGGATTTATCCGCATCCTGACTGCCGCTCGCCAGATCCTGCAGGATGTTCATCCCCTCGCGACGGGTGCTTTCCTGATAGGTCAGGACTTTACCCAGCGCAATTTTGACGTTGTTATCCTGCGGATACTGGACGCGCAGCTGACGCAGCTCGCTCACCGCCTGCGGATAGAGGGACTTGTCCCCCGCCATGGTCAGATAGTACTCCGGGGCCAGGCTCGGCGGCGGCTGATTGCCGGTAAACAGGCTCTGCCAGGTGGCCAGCGCGGCGGGAATGTTGCCGCTGCGCGCCTGCTGACGGGCCAGCTCCAGCTGCCCTCGCGGCACCTGCTGCATCTGTTTGGCGTTATCCAGCGCCTGCAAATTCGCATCCTGCGGCGAGACCGCCGTTAAGCGCTCGCGCCACTGGGCCGCCCCTTTGATGTCGCCAGCCTGCTGCGACCAGAGGGCCATCAGGTACAACGCCTGGGTGTTGTTGGCGTCGACCATCAGCACTTTTTTCAGCGATTCCATCGCCAGATTATCGTGAGACTTTTCGTGCCAGTAGTTGGCCTGATCGAACAGCGCTTTCAGCGCCGGGTTATTGGCCGACTGGGCGGCATCCGCCGCCTGGGCACCCTGGATGCCCCCGATCGCCAGCCCGCTGACCAGGCAAAGTACAGGCAGATGTCCGGCGGTTTTGTTTTTATTTTCCATAGTGTTACCACCCTTACTCACGATCTGAATCCTGTGGGTTAAGACGTTTGTGCGCGCGTTTTTTCAGTAACGAGTAGAGGCTCAGGCCAATAATCGTCGCGAACAGCAGTCCAAAAATCGCCAGCATGGCGGAGTGCTGCGTGGCATACCACACCACCATCATGTAACAGGGCATCTGGCCGCTCGGGAACTGCGGGCCGACGCGGAAACTGCGTACGCCGTTCTCATCGGTGATGATCGCGGTATCGCCGCGGATCCCGGCATTGATGCGGGCGGAGTTGAGGTCGGTATGCAGACGCGCCAGCTGGGCGTCATCGCTGCCAATCGCCATCACCACCAGACGTTCCGGGTTCCACTGGGAGCGGAAGCTGACAAAGCCGCGCCAGGATTCGTTGGACGAGAAGTAGCGGTCGGCATCGACGCCGGACGCGTTCCAGTCCCCCTCCAGCAGACGCTGCGCTTTTTCCCACAGTTTCGGTTCCCGCACGCCAAAGCTGTGCTCGTTGCTGACAAACGGCGACTGCGCCAGCAGGGCGCGGTTAAAGGCGGTTTGATCCAGCGAGGAGACCGCCAGCACGTCGCTGTTGCTCAGGCGCAGCAGGTTCGCGCCGCCGGACGGCAGACCAAACATCACGCGGTTATTGTTCAGCGCGGTGCCGGTGGCGTTACCGGAACGGGCAGAGAGATCCAGCAGGGTGCCGATCTCGCTTTCGCTCGGGTTCTCCGGCAGGAGCAGTACGGTCTGGGAGAAGTCCGCCAGACGGGTGAACGGGAACGAGGCGCCGACGAAGTACGACAGGTTCGGCAGCAGCGTGAAGTGGCGCGTGTTGCTCAGATCGATACTCGAGTCTTCGTCGATACGGCTCTTGATGTTGTTATTGAGCAGGACGCTACACGGCGCAGTCTCTTTAGTCTGGATGTTGAAATAGAGCTGCAGCTGGTTGTCGCCGTAAATCAGGTACGGCTCCAGCGGCACCTCAACGTTTTCCTGACGCGCATCGCCGCCGAGCTTATGCCACAGCCCTTCGAGCAGCCCCTGCTTGTTGACCGGCAGGTTGCGCAGGAACGCGCCGTTGAAGGTCATCGACAGGTACGAACGCTGCTCGTCAATCCAGCTTTCGGACGGGAAGCGGTAGGCCACTTTCAGCGGAATGGTGTCCCCATCCCACATAAACAGATCCGGCGCAGCACGGAAGGCCAGAGTCAGCGGTTCGTGCCAGATGCCGGTCACGGTCAGGCTCTGATCCTTACGCATCAGCTCGCTCAGCAGCACCGGGCGATCGGTCGAGATCCAGCGCGGGGCATCGTAAGGTTTGCTGACCGGGATGTTCTGCGCCTCAACCGGCAGGCTGGTGGTCTGGCCGTTGAACTGCCCGCGGGTCAGACGGTACGCGGCGCTTTTCAGCTGCTGCTCGTTATTCCCTACCACCAGCAGCAGCTTGTAGATCGGGTTGCCGGGGTTATCTACCACCTGCAGCGTGGCTCCGTTCGAGGCTGGCAGCGTTAAGCCGCCGATAGACTCACCCGGTTTACCAAACAGGATGCCGTTTTTCTCCGGCAGCTGATCGTGTAATGCATCAAAGGCGATGCCGCGATAATCCGCTTCGATACCCAGCCAGGAGGCGATCAGCGCCGCGGCACCCACCTGCTCCGGCAGGGTTTTGGCCGGGAACGCGAAGGTCAGCGTGGTCGGCGTCATCTGCATTTCGTCGAGGAACGGACGCGGGAAGTGGCTGAGATCCGCAGCAATGTTCAGCTGCTGCGCCTCCAGGTCCAGCCGCGTGTTCGGCATGATGGTGACCTGGTAGCTGTCGGACAGATCGCGCTGGCACAGCAGCGCATCGCCGTCGTTAATTTTGAAGCTGATGTTGTTGCGGGATACCACCATCGCCGCCGGAATATCCAGCTGATAGCTGGAGACATTGCTGTCGGCGGAGCCCAGCGGCACCGTCCCCAGCGGCTGGCCGTTGAGCATCAGCTGCAGGGTAGTATTACGTGCCGCCATCGCCGGAGAGACCTTGAGGTTCAGCTCCAGCTGCGCATTAGTGATCACCTGGTCCGCCGAGAGGGTAAAGTCGATCCCGCCCTGCAGCTGGCCGCCGCTCAGCACCACGCCGTTTGGCTGCCCCATCTGGGCGACGGAGATGCTGGTGGTGGTGCCGGGAGTGATGCCCATTGGTGCCGCAGACGCGGCATCGGGTGTCGGTATCGCAGGCGCAGCCTCAGGCACCGGGGTCGTCTCCTCGACTGGCGGGGTCTGGAAGGCAGGCAGCGTGTCGGGGGCGGGCAGCGTGGCCGGAGCCGTGTCGGCCGCTGCAGGCGTTGCATCAGCCAGAGGCTGGGCCGCATCCGTTACCGGCGGCGGGAGATCCACCGGCAGCAGCGATTCCACGGTGGTCGGCTCTTCCGCCGTCACCGGCTGCACCAGCACGCCGAACATCAGCGCCATCTGCAGCGCTTTACGGGTCATCCCTTTCATACAGCGGTATCCTCGTTGACGTTATTCCCGCGGCGGGCGTCATCATGCCGATGACGGCGCTTTTCACGACGGTCCTTCCAGGTCAGCCAGAACAGATCGAATACGCTGCGAATAATGATAAACAACGAGCGGAACGGGTTGTCCTGCGCTTTTGGCGGGTTGATCCACGCATCGGCGCGGGCCAGTACTACGCGCACCAGTTCGCGACGGCGGTCCAGCGGGATCTCGTCAAACATCAGGCGAATGTACTGCTGGTCGTGGGCAATCACGCTCACCGGAATGCTGATGGCCCCGGACTGCAATTGCAGCTCTATCTCTTCGATCTCGTCGTTGAGGTGACGGTCATCCACCACCGCAATACGGCAGCCGCCCATGGAGAGATCCAGGGTATGGCTGCGCGAGGAGATGCCGCTGGCGTAGTGAATTACCACCGGCACGGTGGCATCAATACGGATGGTTTTACGCGTCTGACGGGTCTCCCGCGCCACGGCAATGGCGGCCAGCAGGAAGATCAGGCTGTAAACGCCCCAGCCGACGTTGAGGGCGATAACCATCGGGTCCACCCCGAAGTAGTCATGGCCGACGGCGCGCACAATCCCGGCGACAACCCCTGCCGCCAGCAGCACCGCAATAATCAGGTGCGGGCGGACAATGCTGAAATCGAAATAGCCCACGTCCAGCAGCGCGCCTTTATCGGTCACGTTGAACTTGCCGCGTTTCGGGAAGATCAGGGTAATCACCGTCGGCAACACCAGGTGGAAAGCCAGCACCAGGTCGTAGATCTCCCCCCAGAAGCTGTAGCGGAACCGCCCGTTGACCCGTGAGTTCACATAGATACAGAGGAACAGGTGCGGCAGCATGTAGGCGAAAATCAGGCTGGCCGAGGAGTGGATAATGTTCAGGTTAAACAGCAGGTACGCCAGCGGCGCGGTGAGGAACGCCACGCGCGGCAGCGCAAACTGGAACGAGAGCATGGCGTTGAGGTAGCAAAGACGCTGCTGCCACTTCAGACCCCGGCCCAGCAACGGGTTATCGACGCGCAAAATCTGGGTCATGCCGCGCGCCCAGCGGGTACGCTGAATGACGTGCACCACCAGACGCTCGGTCGCCAGCCCTGCCGCCAGAGGAATATCGAGATAGGCCGACTTCCAGCCCAGACGCTGCATCTTCAGCGCGGTGTGGGCATCTTCGGTCACGGTCTCAACCGCAAAGCCGCCAATCTCCTCCAACGCGCTGCGACGGATCACCGCACAGGAGCCGCAGAAGAAGGTGGCATTCCAGTTATCGTTGCCGCGCTGGATCTGCCCGTAGAACAGCTGACCTTCGTTGGGAATATCGCGGCCCGCGGAGAGGTTACGCTCGAACGGATCCGGCGAGTAGAAGTAATGCGGGGTCTGCATCAGCGCCAGACGCGGATCCTGCAGGAAGGCCCCGACGGTCGCCTGCAGGAAAATACGCGTCGCCACGTGGTCGCAGTCAAAAACGCAGATCAGCTCGCCCTTGGTGAGCTTCATGGCGTGGTTGAGGTTACCCGCTTTGGCGTGGGAGTTGTCGTTACGCGTGATGTACCCTACCCCGACGTTGGCGGCAAATACCGCAAACTCGTTGCGCTTACCGTCATCCAGCAGGTAGATCTTGAGCTTGTCTGCCGGGTAATCCAGGCATTGCGCCGCCAGCACCGTATCGCGCACCACGTCCAGGCTTTCGTTATACGACGGGATATAGATATCCACCGTCGGCCACTGCGCCATATCATCCGGCAGCGGTACGATCTTGCGCTGGAGAGGAAACAGGTTTTGCAGATAACTCAAAATAATGGTTATCCAGATATAGAGTTCGGCAAGAAATAACCCGATCCCCAGTATGGCCTCTATTTCTGAATTAAAGTGCAGCGTCTGTGTGGCCCGGAACCAGATATATCGTGTGGACATTAAGACCGCCACAATCATCATAATGACCGACACACGATGATGTTTGCTAAAGCCAAGCAGCATCAGCGCCCCAATGCTGATTAAGCCGAAGATATACTGCTTCTGGCTATCCATTGGGGTGATAATAATTAATACGGCGATGGGTGCTAAGACCAATAGCAGTAGATAAAACAGCGCCTTTTTCATAGGACGTCCTGAAATTGTCGTCAGAAACTGGAGGTTCTCAGGTTGGCGTGCACGGCGCCGTCACCGACCTGGATACCCAAAATACCCGCGATACGCTTACTCACCAGCTCGATATCAAACGCCGCCGCCGAGGTGGCGCTGAAATCCAGTATCGATTGCTGTGAGGCATTGGCCTCAGGCACGCTTTCATCCCGGTTGATCACACCAAGCAGACGGTCCCCGAGGCGTTGCTGTAAGAAGGCGGTGACATCACGGCTGATATGGCGCCGGTTGTCACTCTGGTTCACCAGGAAATAGTATCCGGCCTTGTTATCTGGCGGTGCGCCGCCGGTCAGCCGGTGATTTTCGATGTGGGGCAGCAGGGACAGGGAGGCGGTGTCGGCCAGTAAAGTCACCAGATGCAGATCCGCCAGCGGCGAGATCGCCTTCAGTGCCGGGTTCGGCCCTGGAGGGAAGTCGGCCAGGATAATCAGCCCGGGATAGTTCAGCAGAGAGCTTAAGCCTCGCGCCAGGAAATTGCTGTCGCTGGTGAGGTTATGCTCAAAGATCAGGCGCTGTTCTTCCGTCACTTCGCCATAGGGCAGGACGAACATATTGCTGCCCGCCGTTAGCACCGACTGGCTCCAGTCCGCCGACTCATTGGCACGCGCAACATAGCCACGCCCGTCAGATAACGGCACGCCAAAATGCAGACGCAGCGCGTTCTGAACATCGAAGTCAATGGCCAGAACTTTATTGCCGGCACGTGCCAGAGCATAAGCGAGGTTGGCCGTGACCGTGGTTTTCCCTACTCCGCCTTTTGGCGAGCAAATACACACTAACGGCATGAAGCGATTTTCTCCAGGAGCGGTTGTAACGGAAGGTCCTTGACCGGATGGCTGGCCGTCGCGGAGGTTTTGGTCGCGAACAGCTGCTCAAAGCGCACCGGCTCCGCCGGTTTTGGCGGAGTCACTGTCTCAGCAGGCGCTTGTACAGGCGCGAGCACGGGTGCTGGATGGAATGCCGATGGCGCCGCCGCGACAGGTGTCTCTTTTACGTTCGCCTGGGGGGTTGCCTCAGGGCGCAGCTGATCGAACAGAGAAGGTACCGCCGGATTAAGCTGCGTCTGTGCGGTTTTATCTGCGCTTTCAACCTGTAAGCTCTGCATAATAGACGGGGCTGAACCGGCAGGCTCCGCCACGGGCGTCTTCGTCAGGCTGGCAAACGCCGCATCCAGTTCGCCGGGTTTAACGGCCTGCGGCACGGGCACCGCAACGCTGCCGGCCTTCGCCAGCGCCGCGTCACTGTCTACACCTGCCAGCTGGTTGATAATCGCCCAGCCGCTGTTCGACGCCTGTTTGTTTTGCGCCGACAGATCCTTGAAATGGATGTCACCGGTGCGCGTTTTATCCTTGAAACGCTGTAAATCATCATAATTTTTCATGGTATTACTCTTGATTCACAAGTCAGTATTTTTGTTTCCTGCATGACTTTGCCAGGGACAACAGTTTGTGGGGTTACGAGCATGTAAAGGGAGTGAAGGGTTAACAACCACCATTGCCCCCGCCATTGCTGGCGCTAATATTTGTTTACCGAATATTCTAATGCATATTACGTAGAGGTAATACTCTCTACAAGCTTATCGACAGATAACGCAATTTCTCCACTTTTCGCCATTAACAACCTACAACTTAAACATAAAATTTTGTTTTGTGTTACTTAAGTGAAACATTTGACCGAAAAAATGATGTAATTGCGGTTAAATACCGGAGAGTAACTATAAGCAGGGTTTATGAAAAAACATTATCCGCCTCGGGTGGGAGCGGACGTTTTAAGGGACACTAAGAAGATCGGGTGATGGGTTGGTAACCGCAAGGAGTGAAAATGATCCCGGCACGCTGGCCGGGATCGGAGGTCATTACAGGGCAGTCTGTCCGTATTTTGGCGAACGAGGCCCGTATAACAAACCACCAGGGCCCGCGCTGAACAGACGAGCGCTGGTCACCTGAGCAACATCATACGCTTTATCCGTGGCCGAATGCGCAATCTGGGTCACCGCCGCGTTTATCAACATCCCCACTATGCCACCGCCATTATTACTCTGGCCCTCATTGCTTGAGGCCGTGGCAACGCCTTTCCACAGCTCTTTCCCGGTGCGTAGATCCACTAAACGCGCCGCTGCGCTCACGCGCGTGTCGCTGCTGATCACCTGGTATGAGGTGCCATAATCGGTGAGGGTGATGTACATCACCGCATCAGCGCCAAAGATATCGTGCAGTTTTTTCAGCGGCACCGCGCTGATATCGTCCGGGTTAGTTACGCCGTTTTGTTTAAACGTCTCTTCCACGACCGCAACCGGGAACACGTAGTAACCGGATTCAGCAAGAGGCAGAGTGACGCTGCTCAGAAAGCCGTGACTGGCGTTCACGTCCGGCGACGTATTTTTCGGCGGCAGCACCAGGATGCTGCGCGGTTTGCTTTCCCGGAAGGCAGAATAATCAGCGGGCGGTGTTTTATTAGTGGTGCAACCCGTAACGATAAGCGTCAATGCCAGAGTCAGGAGGGCTGAAATTCCTTTCATGTTACGTCCCTTTATTTTTTCGTGGTCAGGAAATTAATATATGAAGCCGACTCCGGGTACTGCGTTTTTTCGGCATTAAATTCAGCCATCGCCAGCTCTCTGTTACCCGTATTGCTGTAGAGCATCCCAAGTTGGGCATGCACGCCAGGAGGAACAGGCTTGCTGCTTGCCCGTGACGTTTCAATCAATTTCTGTAGAGAGGCAATTTGCTCCTGCGGGCTGGTTTTATTGGTGTAGTAGTCATAGACCGACTCCTGATAATCCCCCCACGTGTAGATCTTTTGCGGCGTGTTGGTTGCACACCCTGCCAGCAGTAATAGTGCTGCGCCAGTTACGAGCTTATTTACAGTTGCCATCATCAATTCCTTTTAATGTGTATTTGACGGGTTCCAGCCACCGTTCTCAGTCCCGGCCACCAGGTTATTGACCGCTTCGCGAATGGCGAGATCCAGCACTTTGCCATTCAGCGTGGCGTCGTAGCTGGCCGTGCCGCCAAAGCCGAGCACTTCACGATTAGAGAGCGTATATTCACCCGCGCCCTGCGAGGAGTAGACCACTTCAGAGGTGCGGACATTGACCACATTCAGGGCAACTTTCGCATAAGCCACTTGCGATTTTCCGCGTCCCAGAATGCCAAACAGCGCCCTGTCGCCGGTCTCTTTACGACCAAACTCCGTCACGTCGCCGGTGATGACGTAGGTTGCGCCTTTCAGCTGCTGGCGCTGACCACTGATGCCGGACTCGGTTTTGATCTCTTCCATGTTCGCGCGATCCAGCACGTTGAAGCGGCCGGTTTGCTGCAGGTGGGTGATCAAAATGGTCTTGGACTGGTTCCCCAGATGGTCGACGCCATCGGAGAATATTCCATTCATATAGCTGGAGCGGTTATCAAATTTGCCGACCGATATCAGGCTGCGCTGGCCCTGCCAGGCGGTGTTATAGGTAGCGACTTTCGCGACTTCGACGGAACGGGAGGATTCCGTTGCACAACCTGTCAGCAATAACGCGCTAAAGCAGAGCGAACTGACGATTTGTTTATTGACCATGGTATCTGAATTTCCTTATAAAAATAGACGAGACGATGGGTAATTTGATTACCTTTTCTCTCAAGTATTATTATGGAGAGAGCGGCATCCATTATGACAGGAAGTCATTCAATTACTTCATATTTATCGTGTTTTTTGGATTTTCTTTAGATTTGTGGGGATTTTATGCAGCGGTGCGGTGTTTTTACTTTAACGACCTGAACGTGGGCACATGCGGATGCCAGGTACATTCAATCCTGGTCAGGTTAATAACGCATTTTTAACGGGATCGGCTACGCAAAACAATTATGCGCTCCATGAAAATGATGTGATGAGACAAGTCTAAACAACAGACTAATTAATCCCTTTTCAGAAGAAAATGACTTATACAGGTAACGATATGAATTTAGGCAACGGCTTAGACGTATCCAAAAGAGTTTGATAAAAGCGAAAAGCGTTAAAAAGATGAACTACAGATATTATTTGAAGCCACAGGGATCCTTTCACAAGAAGTAAAAGAACACGGCAATTCAGTGTTGAAGCACCGTCCATTTTCTCCAGAGCTTTTAAAGAGCCTGTACTTGCATGACCGTCTGGTATTCCATCAGCCCAACCTGCACATTTTTACGGTAAATGGCTGGAAGAAGCGGAATTCAACACCGACGCGCTGGTTGCGGTCAGCATGGAACAGGGACCACTGGTGATCCAGCCGGTTAAGAACTGACGGGTAAAAAGAAGATGCCGGCGCTAAGGCCGGGATCTATTGCAGTTAATAAAAATCTGGCTCTACCAGACCCTCAGCTTTCACGATTTCAAGGAAGCGTTTATAGGCATCTTCATCTCGTTCTAATATATCATCCAGCAACTTTTCTTTAATCAGTGCCCAATGATGAATGCTCTTAGCATTATTTTCAAAATACATTGCCTTAAAATGTATTTCTGATTCAATTACAGTCACTTGACTCGCTCTATATGCAGTCAAGCCTCCATAGTTTTTGGGAAGCCCATAAAAATATGTTTCTTCACCAAACCAATAAATTGAAAACACATTTATAACTGTTCCATCTTTCTCTCTGACTTTCATTAACTAGCCCTTTAATATTTTCGATGACATCTGCCGGATTAGAGCTAACCCTTTGTGGAGTATAAATTTTAATATCGTAAGCTTTACCAGTAGTAGAGTTGTACTGATAATGAATAGTTATTGATTCTCCTTTGGCATTTTTCTGGACTACCTGCACTTGTTTCCATACAATTTGTTCATTCAAATCCCTGGGCGCTGTAAATTGCTTACCCGGTTTCGCCGTCGATATTTTCTCTGCGGCACTGATCAGAATTTTGTTATCGATGATATCGTCAGGTCGCGCCCGATATCTGCCACCACGTTACCCCGTAGATACGCTACCGCCCTGCCGTGACGTCCCTGTCTGCACAGTGCATTTTAGCAACGCTTTCTCCACTGTCATTAGCGGTTCTCTTTACGATGCTGGCGAGGTAGGAATGGGTAATTCAGCCGGAACCGGACGTTAAGAAGAAGCTGAAAATCTCTTAAGATCTCCGCTCAAAATCAGAGTCAATGCAATGATTTTATTATAATTATCAAAAAAAAAGCCACTTCTAGAAAAATGGATATGTCAAGTTATAGATAAAAAAACCCAACCACCAAGGTTGGGTTTTTTATTCAGGCATCATATTATTTTTAATAACTTCATATCGTAAAGAAGATCTTTACGCTCTTCTTCACCCAACTCTTTCAACAGTTCCTCAAGAGGATGAGCTGATAAGATCTGATTAATTTCTTTTTGGTGATACGCTTCAACATGTTCAGGGCCACGCGCCGCCATTAGTATTAAATTAATAACAGCTAACATTAATTGTTCAATAGGGAGCTGATAGGCACCTTCATATTGATAAGATGCATAACCTCTTCCATCTGCACCCTCTGGCCACTGAGAGTTTCCGCTGGCAATATCATCCAATTTCACGCGACAACCTTCATAACAACACTCTAAAAAATCTCTTTTAATTTCATAATAATCAATACGTTCATCATTCATTATTTCTTCCTCGGGGTTAGTAGCACACCATTGTTATCGAGGACATTGACCCGAATGCCAGGATACTTTTGCTGGAACTGATCAACTACACCTAAGCAACTGCCACATGCCGAACGTTCCGTGAAAATTGTAACTGTGCCTCTTGCTGATGTGTTATTGCCTAGCTGATCGGCCAAGTTATCAAGAATTTTATATTCAGAATCCGTATTTCTTGGAATCAAAGCGCCTTCTTTATTTGGCAACGTTTGGGATTGGAAATTCTGACTTCCTTTACCTACTAACCCTTTGCCTGCTTCATTAAAACTACTATGCGCCGCCATCTGCACTGGCATACCTGGGATATCCACATCGGCAACAGCAACATTACCCGAACGCTTAGAAGCTGCCTCCCGCCGCCACGCTGTTCTGCTTCGACTTATAATCGTTGCTGTCCTACTGACTGCGCATCAGGAGGTCGCGTCCGATATCCGCCACGATGGCGTTACCGCTCACCTGCGCGCCGTCGAGGATGGCATCGCGTCCGCTGGTCATTGAGACCGTGCCGCCGCTGTCGAGGGTGGTCTCCGTCCAGGCAGTACCGCTCCCCTTCTCGTGGCCCTTAGCCGCATTGACGTTGGCAAAGACGCCGATACCGTAGCCGCTGGTACCGCCGCCGATGCTGACCCCGCGCCCGATACGCGGTTTTATGACCCGCGTTCCATTTTTCCCAAAGCTGTTCAAGAGCCTGTATCTGCATGACCATCTGATATTCATTCAGCCCCTGCCTGCGACTGAACAGTAACTGGCTGGCAGACGCGGGATTAAGCACCGAAACGCCGGTCACGGTCATCGTGGAGCAGGGACGACTGGTGATCGAGCCGGTTAAGGGCTGATGGGTAAAAAGAAAATCCCAGAGCAGTGGCCGGGATCTTTTGCGGTTAATAAAAATCTGGACCTATCCGGCCTTCTGCTTTCAGGATTTCAATAAAACGCTTATAAGTTTCAGGATCCCCTTCAACCAGATCATCCAATATTCTTTCTGCTATGAGGGGTTTAAAAAAAACACCATCTTCAAAAAAAATAAAGTCACCTGATATTGTAGGGTCAATTATTTCTACTTTATCCGCGTTGAATACAGACAAGCCATATCCTTTGATTAGACCATAAAAATAAGTTTTCCCCTTCATCCAGTAAATAGCGTAGATTTCTATTAGTGTTCCGTCATTTTCTTTTATTTTCATTTAACAACATCCTTAATAAAATCAATCACCTTAGCCGGATCACTAACATGTCGCTGGGGTGTAGTAATTTTCATATCATAAGCCTTACCAGTATATGAATTATATTGATAATGCACTGTTATTGTTGAGCCATCAGATAGTTTTTGCTTGGCTTCCATTTTCTGGAATCCCGCAGATGTTGGGAAACGAAGATCCTTATTCATTCCCTTAAGCGGCTCTCCAGCAGAAGCCGGATTACTCCGTACTTGATTCCAAACGATTTTCTCATTCAGATCGCGTGGGAAGGGATTCTGTATCCCTTTAGCCGTCGTGATAGTTTCAGCACTTCTGATTAACTGTTGCTGTTCCCTTGTCAGATTCGATATAGGATTATTTGCAGCCGGCTTCTCAACCGTTAATCCAAATATCACCCCCGCCAGTACCGCTTTATTCAGATTATTTTTATGCAGCTCCGTGTTATTCGCCACTGGCTCCAGTTCTGAAATCGAATAAGCAACCAGTCCCTGACATTGGGCATTACACTCCGGCGAGGCTTGTAGAACCTTCATTTTCTCCAGCTCTGCCTTTTGCTCATTAACTGGAATACCTGTCGCCAGCTCGCCCGTGGCCGCGCCTGCGGCACCTGCTGCCGCGCTGTTACCCTGGATGGCCGCCACCGCGCCGCCCAGAATGGCATGGGCAATAGTGTTAACCGCCGTATTACCCTCGGTTGATTTCAGCATATGCGCCAGCTCCGGGGCCGACGCCCCCGCCAGCGCACCGGCGATATCCCCGCCTGCCAGCCCCGACAGCGCGGCCGTGGCCGCCTGGATACCCCGCTGGATCGGGCGATATCCATGGCCTGGCTGCCAATCTCGCTGATAAGGCTCACGGCCTGGAGCCGCTTCTGCTCCTTCTCCTTGTCGAATATCGGGCTGAGGCTGTCGTTCGCATGCGCCGTATCCCGGCTCAGGTCCGCCACGTCCTGCTGCTGGTTCGCTGTGTCACGCACGGTAATAGTGCCGTTTGCGACCGCCGCCTGAGTGGTGCCCTCTGCATGGCCGCTGCTGCCACCCGCGGAGACCATTCCGCCCGGCATATTGCCGGTGAACGTATCTTTGCCGAAGCTGCCGCCCCCGCTCATGCTGACACCGCTGTGGCTGACCTTATAATCGGCTTCGTTATGGATATCGCTGAAGCCCAGGGTGCCCGTATCCAGACGGTTTTTATCCGCCTGTACCGTGGAGGCTATCACCGCCCCGTCCAGCTGCGTGTGGCGGCCCACCGTGATATCGAAGCCACCGTCACCGGCATACAGCCCGCTCTGCTCCTGCACCGAATCAAAGGTGCTGTTCATTTTGTCCTGGCTGGCGCTGACGTAGCCCGAGCCGGTCATACTGCCGAAGGTGACCCCACGCCCGATACGCGGTTTTATGCCCGGCGTTCCATTTTTCCCAAAGCTGTTAAAGAGCCTGTATCTGCATGACCATCTGGTATTCATTCAGCCCCTGCCTGCGACTGAACGGTAACTGGCTGGCAGAAGCGGGATTCAGCACCGACACGCCGGTCATGGTCAGCGTTGAGCAGGGAAAACCGGTGATCGAGCCGGTTAAGGGCTGACGGGTAAAAGATCCCGGCGCAGGGGCCGGAATCTTCTCAAGCCATCATTTTGTCTAAAATATGGCTTACATCATTAAGTAAGGCACAGACATCTTCTTTAGAAGCCCCTATCCTGGTTTCAAATTCAGGAACAGAGATGCCATTACAAATTTCATTCAAAGCTGAGTTCAGGATCAATAACTCATTTTCATCAATGGTTAATTGAGCTTGTTTTCCAGCAACAGATATTACATCCATTCATCACCTCAAATTATCGAAGTATGCCCTACCGTTTACAGGCCTAAAGCTGTTCCACCATCTGCTGCTTTAGGATTGCGGATTACAACATTACCAGTAGATTGATCCCAATAAGCTGAACGACCATTGCTCAACTCTTTAGTAGAGGTCGATTATCACCCCAACCAGGGCAGACCCAACCCGCTACCCCAGCTCACCATCAAGGGCCGCTGGCTGGAAGAACTGTGATTCCGGACCGGGCAGCCGGTGATTGTGACGGCTGAGAAGGGACGGCTGACTATTGAGCTTGAGTTTAAGTTCTGACGGCTAAAAAGAAGATCCCGGCGCAGGGGCCGGGATCTTCTGCAGTTAGTAAAAATCTGGATCTATCCGGCCTTCTGCTTTCAGGATTTCAAGGAAGCGTTTATAGGCTGCTTCATCATTTTCAAGTAAATCATCAAGTAATCTTTCTTTAATAAGTGACGAATGATAAATACCTCTACAGTTATTTTCGAAGTACGTAAAATTCCCCGATAAGTCAGGGTCTATGAGTTCTACATCTTGGGCTTTATATGCTATCAGACCACCATGTTTTCTTGGCATGCCCAAAAATAAAGTTTCTTTCCCCACCCAATATATTGCATAAACATCAATAACATAGGCCGATTTGTTAGGTCTTATTTTCATTATTTATCCTTTAATGATGGGCCTGGCTGCAATGGATTCCGCTGTGGTGTAGTTATCTTCATATCATAAGCCTTACCAGTAAAAGAGTTATATTGGTAATGGATTGTAATGTTAGAACCATCAGGTAACTCATGATTCACCTGCATTTTTTGGAACCCAGCAGTTTTTGGAAAGCGCGAGTCTTTATTCATATTGTCTAATATCTGCCCCTGTGAAGGGCTTTTCTTAACCTGATTCCATAATACTTTCTCATTCAGATCTCGTGGGAAGGGATTCTGTATCCCTTTAGCCGTCGTGATAGTCTCAGCACTCCAGATTAATTGCTGCTGCTCCCTTGTCAGATGCGATATAGGATTATTTGCAGCCGGCTTCTCAACCGTTAATCCAAATATCACACCCGCCAGTACCGCCTTACTCAGATTATTTTTGTGCAGCTCAGTATTATTCGCCACTGGCTCCAGTTCTGAAATCGAATAAGCAACCAGTCCCTGACATTGGGCATTACACTCCGGCGAGGCTTGTAGAACCTTCAGTTTCTCCAGCTCTGCCTTTTGCTCATTAACTGGAATACCTGTCGCCAGCGCCTTCGCCTGTTGCGCTACATCTTGTTTTTTCAGGTCAGACAGAAGCTGCTCTCTCTCGACATCCGTCTTCGCATTTGCGTACTGTTCGGTGAAGGTCGTGATGTCCTTATCACCCAAAAAGTTATTCTCAGCCGCATTCTTCCCGGCCTGTCCCCCCGCAACCGCAGACTCCGTGCTGTCCCCCGCAAGCCCTCCGACCATCCCCGCCGAAATCGTTGCCAGGGCGCTGACCGTCTGCTTCTGCTCTTCCGTCAGCTTCGACAGGTCGGTCACGCCAGGATACAGCACACCCGCTATCGCCTTCGCCGCCAGCTCGCCCGTGGCCGCGCCTGCGGCACCTGCTGCCGCGCTGTTACCCTGGATGGCCGCCACCGCGCCGCCCAGAATGGCATGGGCAATAGTGTTAACCGCCGTATTACCCTCGGTGGCTTTCAGCATATGCGCCAGCTCCGGTGCCGACGCCCCCGCCAGCGCACCGGCGATATCCCCGCCTGCCAGCCCCGACAGCGCCGCCGTCGCCGCCTGGATACCCCGCTGGATGGTGCTGCCCGTGCCGTACTTCTCCATGGCCGTCTTGTATTCGGACGTCTCGCGCAGCGCCTTCTGATACTCAGCTTTGGTATCTTTACTGGCATCCGGCCCCGGCTCATGCTTCCCGTCTTTCGCCAGCTTAGCCCGCGCCGCATTCAGGCCTTCTATCTCGCCCTGGGTGCGGGCAATGTCTGCCGCCTGCGAGCCAATCTCACCAATCAGCTGCACTTCCTGCAGACGTCGCTGCTCCTTCTCCTTGTCAAATATCGGGCTGATGCTGCCGTTCGCATGCTCCGTATCCCGGCTCAGGTCCGCCACATCCTGCTGCTGGTTCGCCGTATCACGGACAGTCAGCGTCCCTTCGCTCACCGCCGCCCGGGTGGTGCCCTCTGCATCACCGCTGTTACCGCCCCCGGCCAGCAGGCCGTTCGCCATGTTCCCGGCAAACTGGCTGCCAATGCTGCCCCCGGAGCTGATCCCCGCCCCCTGATGTTCGGTCTCAAACTCTGCCCGGTTGTGGATATCGCTGAAGCCCAGCGTGCCGGTGTCGAGGCTGTTCCTGTCCGCATCCGCCGTCGAGGCGATCACCCCGCCGTCGAGCTGAGTGTGGTTGCCCACGGTCACGTCAAAGCCGCCCTTCCCGGCAAAAATCCCGCTCTGCTCCTGGACCGAGTCGTAGTCGCTGGACATTTTGTCCCGGCTGGCGCTGATGCTGCCGGAGAAGCCGCCCGCCCCGAAGGTGTAACCCAGGCCGCCGCTGACGCTGTGCTGCCTGCTGTCGTAGTGGTCGCTGTCCTGCAGGCTGGTTATCGTCAGGTTGCGACCGATATCCGCCACCACGGTTTCGCCACTCACCTGGGCGCCGGCCAGCGTGGTATCACGCCCGCTGTTAATCGTGAGCTGATTACCCGCATCCACCGTGGTCTCGTTCTGCCAGACCCCGTTGCCCTTCTCGTGCCCTTTGCTGCTGTTGGCGTTCGCGGAGATACTGAGCCCCGCCCCACCGGAACCCACCCCCAGCCCGACGCCGATGCTGCCCCCGCTGCTGCTGTTTTTACCCGACGTCTGCTGCGTGTCCTGCGAGGCCAGCAGGTTCACGTCCCGGGCCGCATCAAGCGTCACGTTCTGACCGGCCTTGATCTGGCTGCCCGCCACGGTGATGTCGCTCCCGGTGGCCCTGAGGGTGACGTTGCTGCCCGCGTTGAGGGTGCTGCCCGTGGTGGTCTCACTCTGCATATGCGATGAGGATTTAGACGACTGCGAACCCAGCGACGCGCTGATACCTACGGTGTTGGTGTTACCGCTGTCAGAGGTCCCCCTCCCCTGGTCCAGCGCCACCGCCTGCCCGGCCTGCACGCCGGAGAGCGCCGCCTGTGTCCCCTTCAGGGCGGCCAGACGCGAATCGCTGCTCTGCTTCGCGCTTTGCGCCGTCGTGACCGCGCTATTCAGCGCGCTCCCCGCCGTGCCCGACAGCGCCACCGTCAGGCCGCTGCTCTTCTGCTCATACTTCTCATCGCGGGTGCGTTTATCGTGGCCCGGCTCGATCACCACGCTGTCACCGCGAACCGCAATATCCTTCTGCGCGATGATATCCGCCCCACCGATGTGGGCCTGCTTACCTGCCGTGATGCTGACGTCGCCGCCCGTCGACCCGACGGTGCTGAAGCTCCCGCTCTGGGTGGTGCCCTGCTCGCGAAGGCTCTGGGTGGACCTGCTGCTGCCGAGGGTGAAGCCAATCCCGCCGGTGCCCATCAGGCCGGACTTTTTGGTCTCCTTAAAGCGCCAGGAGGTGTCGGTGTTGGTGGCCGCCACGATGTCGACGTTGTTACCTGCGGATAACGCCACGTCGCCGTCACCGGCCACTGCCGAGCCTTTCACCAGCAGGTTGTTTCCGGCCTGCACCGTCACGTTATCGCCGCTCAGCAGGGAGCCTTTCTCCCGCGTGGCGCTGTCCTCATTGATGGTGTGGGTGGTCTTTTTACTCAGGAACCCGCTGCTGGTTTTGGTTTTCTCCCGGTAGCGATAGTCGCTCTCGGTGGCGGTGGTGAGATTGACATCCCGACCCGCCGCCACGCCGATATCGCCCTGCGCCGTCACCTCTGCGGCCTGCGCGTTCATATCGCGCCCGGCGATGAGGGTCGCGTTGCCGCCGCTGGCGATCTCCGTCCCCTGCTGACGCACGGACTCATCGATGGCGGTTTTCTTCTTCGCTTTGCTGCTGGCGCTTTCAGAGGTGGCCTCTGCCAGCAGGTTCAGATCGCGACCGGCCTGGATGCCGACATCCCCTTCGGCGGCAATGGCTGCGGCGCGGGCATTGAGATCGTTCCCCGCCAGCAGGGTGAGATCGTCCCCCGCCGACAGGGTGCTGCGCTGCTGCGTAACGGAAGCCGTCTCTGTTGTTGCGCTGTTGCGCGGCGAACGGTGCTCACTCTGTGTAATCTCGTTGGCGGTGATATTGATATCGTTACCTGCCGCCATGCCGAGGCTACCGCCCGCCGCCACGTTCGCCCCGGTAATGTTGATATCCTGCCCGGCGCGCATCGCCAGCCCGTCCGTTGCGGTGATGGACGAGGTGACGCCCACATCCGTACCGCTTAAGCGCACGCGGCCCGCGTCCACATCCCACGTCTGCGTTTGGGTGACGTTGTTAATGCTGCCCGTAACGCTCTCCAGCCCCACGGTTTTACCGCTGATGGTGGAGCCGATATTGTTGATATCACCCAGCGAGCTCAGATTGAGTCCGCCGCCTGCGCTGAGCAGTCCGGCGTTCAGGTTGCTGATGCTGTTGCTGCTGTCGACAGACAGGCCCTTCTGCGCCAGCAGCGTGCTTCCGCTGTTGGTGACGTTACCGCCCACCAGCTGTACGTTACTCCCGCTAATCACGCTGCCGCTCTGCACGGTGGCGTCTTTCGGAGAGAGGTACACCTTCGGCACCATCACGGTCTGGCCGTTAACGGTGGCGGTCTCCCACCACAGGATACTGTGGTCGAGGGCGGCTATCTGGTCTGCCGTCAGCGCCACCCCGAGCTTCAGCCCCAGCGAGGTCTCTGCGCCAGCGGCACTGTCCATCAGGTAGCGCATCTGGTCGAGGTCGGAGCCCAGACCGTTGATATAGCGTGTTCCGGTCTGGTTCAGCACGTAGTTGCTGACGTACCGCGTATCAAATGCGGCATCGCCGAGGAAGCGGTAATCGCGATCCGGCTTCAGCCCAAGGCGATCGAGCATGTACGATGAGCCCAGGAACTGACTGGTGTCCGTGTATTGAGTGGCCGTTTCACGCGGGGCAGCGCCTGGATTGATACCGAGCAGTTTCCATAGATCGCCAAACAGAGAGGGATCGAGCTGCCCCAGCCCGTCGAGTTTCGGGTTTACGGTGATGAGGTACGGGCTGTCAGGATCGGTAGAAGTGACAAAGTAGCCGTTTTTGCCGGAAGGCAGAGGATAGGTGCCGTCGATGCCGCCAGGTACGAGAGTTGTGCCGTCGGCGATGGTCTGACCTTGAGCGGCGTTCTGCCAGTCTGGCGCGGTGATTGCCATCGTGTCAGCATCACCCAGCGTCTGCTGATTCGCGCCACCCGCGATGCTTTGTGCTGATGGGGTATTCAGGTCCGGCGCAACAAGGGTATTGCTGATGCGCCCGGCATTTGACGTGGTGTTGGTGTTGCTGATGTCTTTGTCGAACCAGGCGGTGACAATACCGCCAGCCTGGATAACAGAACGATAAAGTGAAGAAGGTTCCGTTTCCTTAACTTCTTTTAGTTCTGCCTGGAGTTTATAAACAAAGTTATAATATTGCGCCTCGCTGTTATTGTACTTCGCCATATTTTTTATATCGCGATCGCTCAACCCTGTCGTGATTTCACGATTGCATTGTGAAGTACAGTCGTACTGATAAAGCGCATATTTGGAGGTTCTCGATGTTTCAGCAGAATAGTTATTTAGCAAATCACCATAAAGGCTGATGTTTCCGGATGCCATTATATTGCTGGCCCTGTTATCAAGGATCCCAGCATCAATCTGTAAATCTCGCCCAGAAGCTATGCGGGAAGCGCCTCCGTTAGCAGTTGCGATGGTTGATGATTCTGAAACCAGAACATCTTTTTTATCCGAACCCGGTAAGACTAAATGATAGACTGTGCGGCAATTTCCGCCCTGGCTTCCCTGACACTCTATTGTTGTGTAATAACCAAGGTACTCACGAGGTACATCAAGGATATTAATTTTGAGCGTACTCTCCAGTTCGGCCGAGTTATCAACCAGCTTATCAATAACAGTAAGTCCATCTCGCTCATTCAATAAATGAGCAGTCTTAATCGTGATATTCCCTCTCTGCGTCTCAATATTTCCTGACGTATTCACCACTTCACTATTAACAGCACCCATGGCATCTTTCTGCATGATCAGGTCTTCGCCCGCCAGCATATCGCCCCGCAGGTTCGCAATACGATCCGCAAACAGCGACAGATTATTTCCGGCATACAGCAGCGCGGTATTGATCACCGACCCGGCGGCGGTGAGCGCCATATTGCCCGCGGTGCCGGTAAAGCCATCGAGGGTGATATCCCCCTGGCTGGAGAGGCTGACATCGCCCCCGGCTTGCAGCGAGCCGCTGCTGTTCATGGCAATCTCACTGCCGGAGAGCGAGGTCGTGCCGCCTCCTGCAGTAATCAGGCCATTATTGGTCACCTTGCCCGCGGCGTTCAGCGTGATGCCGTTGCCCTGCAGGGTACTCTGGTTGCTGATGTCGCCCTGGCTGGTAATGGTCAACTGGTCGTTGGCCGCCACCACGCCCTGCGCCGTCCAGCTGTTCGCCAGCTTCAGCGTCAGGTTGCCGAGGGCCACAATCTGGCCGATACCGCTGAGGGACGTCGCTTCGGTCAGCAGGTCGCCCCCGCTGAACAGGTTGCCATTATCGTTGTTGATACTGTCACTGGTCAGCGTCAGGCTGCTGTTCCCCAGCAGGGTGCCGCTGTTGGTCAGCGTCTGCGCGTTCACGGTCAACTGTGTCGCCTGCAGGGTCCCGGCGTTGGTCAGGCTGTTGCCGGTAAAGGTGGCCTCGCGGGCCGCTATCATGGTGCCGCTGTTAGCGAGTTTTGCCGCATTCATTAGCAGGTTCGTCGCCTGCAGCCAGCCTGCCCCGCTGTAGTCCGCGGTGGTCAGCTTCAGCTCATCACCGGAGAGGATGTTGCCGTTATTTTGCACCTGCGTGGCGCCACTGAGCGTGGAGGGACCATTCCCCTGAATCGTGCCGTTATTGTTCAGCACCGGGGCGGTCACAGCGAGTGCATTCTGGCTGAGAATGATGCCGTTGGTCTGGTTGGTCAGGGCCTCCAGCAGCGTGAGCGTCAGGCCGCTGTCGCCCTGCAGACGTCCATCGTTGGTCAGCGTCCGGGCATCAAGCTGGGTGTTATCCCCCTGCATCTGGCCGCTGTTGCTGATGTCTCCCGCCCGGACGGTCAGCCCTGCCCCACTCAGCATTTTCCCCTGTTGCTTCAGGTTGCCCGTCAGGTGCAGGTTAAGTCCGTTGACGCCGCTGATCTCCCCGCCGTTGCTGAGCGAGTCGCCGTCGATAGTGAGGTTTTTCGCGCTCAGCAGCCCCTGGTTGTCGAGGTTTTTCCCGCTAAGTCGGGCATGGCCCAGGGCGGTAATTTTACTGCCGGTGACGGTCGCCAGGTCACCGCTTAACGTCAGGGCCAGATCCAGCGCACTCTGGATGGCGCCGCTGTTGGTCAAATTTTTGCCTGTCAGGGCGATGTTCTGCCCCTGCAGCCGACCGCTGTTGGTGATCTCCCGGGCGTTAACCGTCAGGGTCTGCTGACTCAGCAGGTCGCCCCGGTTGTTCAGGGTGCCGGTCAGGAGCATGTCACCCGCCGCGAGCAGATTACCGTTGTTGGTGAGCTGCGGTACGCTGAAGGTCAGCTTGCCCTGACTCATCAGGTCGCCGTCGTTCCACAGGGAGCCGGTTGCGCGGGCGTCAAAATCGCCCGTAGCAAGCGCAGAGCCAGAATGCCGCCAGTCGCCTGCATCAACGCTGAGATGTTGCCCCTGGATGGTGCCTGCGGTGGTGAGCTGCCCGGCGGTGATATCCAGCTTACCGGCGGTCAGCCAGCGCCCCGCCGCCCCCTGGGCCAGCGTATCGCCGCTAAGGGTCAGCCCGTCGGTGCCCTGCAACAGCCCCGCACCGTTGAGGGTGTTGGCCGCAACCACCAGCGATCCGTCGCTGATAATCCGACCGCTGTTGCCAATCGTCGGAATGGAGAGAGTCAGCCTTGCTGCGCTGTAGAGCGTCCCGTTTTGCTGGTTGTCCAGCTCCCGGGTATCCAGCCGCAGGGACGAATCCCCCTGCAACAGCCCGCTGTTAGTGAGCGTCTGTGACTGCGTATTAAGTGCCGACGCGATCGCCACGCCGCTGTTGTCCAGCTGCGGTGCGCTGAGGGTCATCGTGTTCGCGCTGCTTTTGCCGCTGTGCGCCAGGGTCTCACTGGCGTTGACCATCAGAGCCTCTTTCGCCGCCTGGGTTCCTTTCAGATCTGCCTGTCTGGCGCTTATGCTCAGGTTACGGCCCTGAATCTGCGCGGCCCCGGTGGTGGTAACCTGCTGTCCTGCCACGCTGAGATCGCCGGTCGCATTTATCGCGCCGTTAAGCGTCTGACGGGCAGCATTAAGCGACAGCCCATTTCCTGCCACCAGCTGGCCGTTATGCGTCAGGGCATCGGCGGCCACCGCCAGGTTTTGCCCGGCCGTCATGCGTCCATCGAGCGTGGCGCCGTCCCGGGCATTCACACTGATATGCTGTGCGGCATCCGTTTGGCTGCCAGCATCCTGGGAGATCTGTTGCGCCGTAAGGGAGACATCCCGCCCGGCGGTCAGTTTGGCCTTGCTGTGCGAGAGCGTGCCGCTGGCATTCAACACCAGGTCACGGTCGCTGTTCAGCGAACCCTCCTGCAGCGCCAGATCGCTCTGGCTGTTCAGGGTGATGTTGCCCCCGGCTTTGTGATCCCCGCTCAGGGCCAGGCTTTCACCCTTCGCGGTAATGGCACCGCTGGCCAGGCTGTTTTTCAGCGTCAGTTTTCCGTTGGCATCCAGCGAAATATCCCCGTCGCGGGCATTGAGATTGCCCAGATTGACGCCCACCCCTTTCTCGCTGGAGACCAGGTGAATACGGTTGGCGTACATCCCGCCCAGCGCTCCGGTATCCACCGCCACTTTTGGGGCGTCGCCTTCACCGGGGATCGGGCTGACACTGCCGTCGGCCGCCACCCGGTTGGCCCCCGCCACCACCGTCAGTGATTTGGCATGCAGTTGGGCATTCACGTCGGTGGCGCGGGCGATGATCGACACCGCATCGCTCTGGCTTCCGTCCAGGCCCTGGCCTTCAATCAGGATGCTGCCTTTGCTGACGTCCAGCGACTGTAACCGGCCACTGGCGTCGAGCACCGGCTTGCCGGTGGTCAGCGTCGCGTTGGGGGTATTGATAAACCCGCAGCCGTTACAGGTGATGCCGTAAGGGTTGGCGACGATGACGTTGGCGGCTTTCCCCGCCACTTCGGTATAGCCCTGCAGCTGAGAGCGGTTAGTGCCGGTGACTTCGTTGATAATCCCCGCCGCCTCCCTGCCCGCCGTCAGGTTGGGGTTGTTATGAATAAGCCCGCCGAGCTGGGTCTGATTAGCCTGGCCGGTGGCATTGTTGAGGATCAGCCCCTCTTTGCCGACGTTGTAATCCTGATATTTATTGTGCGAAATGCCCGCGGCATTCGGCGGGGCGATATTAACCACCGGCACGCCGTTGGCGGCTTTATCCAGTTGGGTAGTGCCGGTCGGCGTAAGGGTTTCCGCCACGGCAGGAAGCAGCGGCTGCGTCGCGAGCAGCACGCTCAGTAAGGTGCTCAGTACGCGCCGGGATAAACTTACCTGTTCCTTTTTCATCGTCCCTGTCCCTTAAAATGCCACCGACACGCGGTAATAAATATTCAGATGATCCGGCCCCAGCCAGTCCGGGTAGTCCAGCGGCGTTCCGACGGTGAACTGGCTGGAGAACAGCCGGTTAACGCTGGTCAGCCCGACGGCCGCCCCCCACAGGGTGCCAGAGGCGTAACGGTCGAAACCGTCTTTTTTCAGCCAGCCGCCGTCCAGTGCCGCCAGGGCACCGATCTGCCCGATCCACGGCAAGGTGATGAGCGATGCGTTGATTTCGTTACGCCAGTAGCCGCCGTTATCGCCGGAGAGGTACTGCTCTTTGAAGCCGCGCACCGAAGTTTCGCCCCCAAGGGTTAAGCGTTCGCTGCCGTACAGACGATCGGGTGACCACTGGAAATAGACGCTGGAGAGCCACCACAGCCTGTCGGTAAGCGGTTGCTGATAGCTGCCGTTGACGCTCCACTTGCGAAACTCCGCTTTCGGCACATCGCCGTGCTTGTCGTTATCATCCTCGGCCCCCAGCCACGGCACGCCCTGGGTGAAGGCCGGGTTGAAGGTCGCCACACCGCTCGCGATTTTTTGCGTGTGGTTAATGCCCAGCGAAAAACTGGAGAGCTTCCGGCTGCTGGTGGCGAGCAGGACATCGTCGAGATAGTTATGGTTGATGCGGTGGGTCAGGCCCACCGCGGCGCTGGTCTTGATATCGCCGTTGCGGAACAGCACCCAGGAGCCGTTCAGCCGGTGGGTTTCGTTGTCGCCGGTCGAGCGCCAGTGATAGCCGTTGTTATCGATGGTGCTGAGATAGTTGCTCCAGCTGTAGCTGTAATCGAACAGGCCATAGCCATAAGGCACGCTGACGCCCGCGGCGAAGTTCTGCGCATCCTTGCTGCTGGAAAAATCACTGCTGCGCCCGCCGCTGATAAACCATTTATCGGCGATCCCCAGCAGGTTATTGCCGATCAGAACCCCGCTGAGCTGGCCCGTGCCGGTGCTCTTTTGCCCGCTGTTATCAAAGCTGACGGAGCCGGTCAGCGGGAATTCCGGGGCGGCGGTGAGGTTAACGATGGAGTATCCCTGGCGGTCGCCGGGCAGGATCTCAATCTGAACCGGGGTCTGACGAACCCGGTTCAGCTGCTCCATCCCTTGTTCGATGTCGCGCAGGTTGAGGATCTTGCCCACCCGTCCTGGAAAAGCCATCTTCAGCGTGCGTTCCGGCACCCCCTCCAGCTGAATTTGCTGGAGCTTACCTTCCAGCACCGCGATATGCAGCGTGCCGTGGGTCAGATCCTGCTCGGTCAGAAAGGCGCGGCTGGTAATATACCCCCGGCTGATATACCAGTCGGAGACCGCGTGGGTCAGGTCGTTGAGGGCGGCCATATCGAGGCACTGGTTGCGCCAGGGGGCGGTCAGACGGCTTTGGGCAACATCCGGCATGGCGGTGGCACCCTCAAGCACAATCCGGGAGATCACAAAACAGGGGCCGTCAGAGGCAGAAAGTGCAGGAGAGGAAGGCATCCGGGGAAGAACCGTGCTGCGCTCCAGCTCGTCGCGCTGGCGCTGGTTTTGATCCAGCAGCAGCTGTTGCTGTTGCTGGACGGCACTACGGTCGGCGGGCGACAGGAGCGCTGCGTGGGCACTGCCGATCGGCCATAAAATAATACCGACGAAAAGCCCGATTAACCTGGTCATCCTTACCTTCACAGCATCCCCCTGCCTTTTGTCCGTTTTCGGACCGGCGTACAAAAAAGGGGCAAATTATGTCAAAAAGTAAACTCTGTAAATATGAGTAAACGCCCATCCATGCACTTTTCGGACTTTTCCACTGTTCCAGGAATTTATTGAAATCCCGCAGTCGGATTACCTGGCGCAAAATTAACGCATTCCCCCGTCGCGCCATTCATCAGACATGTGTATTATTCCCTGTTGTTTTCCTGACAACTATCCTTAACTCAAATACTTAAGCGCCAAAGCGAAAAGCATCATGAGCACACCGATCAAACGGCTGGAAATCATTAAAAATGCCATCGAACTGGAAGATGACGACATCATCGAGAACCAGCTGGCACGGTTAAAAAACGAAGCCTTTGACGAGGAGCTGCTGGCGATCGTCGTGGCGCTTGAGCAGAAAAACTACACCGGGGCGATGGCGGCCATTACCCACTGGCTGCAAAGCCAGCGTGCCGTCACCACGTGGCGCGATCCGCAGCTGGCCGCCAGCAAGCTGGAGCTGAAAGCGCTGGAAGAGCGCCTGCGCGATCTCATCGACAGGCGTAACGCCCGCGTGCAGCAGCTGGATGAATTTAACGATATCTACCTCACCCGCCTCGGCCCGCTGATGAGCCAGATCCTCGCCCTGCGCAAAACCCTGGCGGAGCTCAACCTGCGCCGCCAGCAGGCAGAGACGCGCCGTCGGGAGGCGGACTATCGCCGCTGCCAGCAGTATGTTGCCCAGGCGGTGGAGGTGCTGACCACCCTGACCCAGCACTGGCGCGATCTGCCCGCCGACTCGGTGCAGGCCGCCGCGGCGCGTAAGCATCTGCAGCAGCAAAGCAACCTCATCGCCAATCTGCTGGCCGAAGCCCAGGAGCTGGAAACGGGCCTGACCCGCGAAGAGGAGCCCGCTCGCCAGGCGCGGGACGAGGCCAATGAAGAATATAAAAAATACCGCGAGCAGCAGCATGAAGCGGAAATCCGCCTGCGCAAGGGCCAGGACCTCTCCGAAGAGGATCAGAACGAGTTAAAACGGCTCTGGCGTCAGGCAAGCAAGCTCTGTCACCCGGATCTGGTGGCGGACGATCTGAAGGAAGAGGCCAACGCCATGATGGTGCAGCTGAACCAGGCGAAGCAGCGCGGCGACGTGAAGGCGATCCGCTCCCTGGTGGCCCGTCTGCATCAGGGGCTGGAGCCGCTGATGGCCAGCGACAGGCTCAATGACCTGACCCGTATCCGCAAAAAGATGGCCCAGGTCCGGGAGCAGATCGACACCCTGGTGAGCGAGCTGGCGGAGCTGGAGAAAGAGGAGTCCTGGCTGCTGGTCTCCTCGCTGAGCAATATGGAAGCGTACTTTGCCCAGCAGGAGAGAGCCCTGCACGAGGTGCGCGCCTCCCTCGAACATCAGGTCAGCGAAGCGCAGCTCGACGACGTGGCCTGATTATTTGGCGTGCCAGTACGCGCTGGCACGCACCAGCTTCTGATCGATAGCGTCGGTTTCAAACAGGCGACTCAGGTTTTTCACCACCTTCCCTTCCCCGGTCAGCCAGATGAAGTAATCCTCTGCCGGCACGCTGAGCGTCGCCAGACGATCCGCCACCGCCTGCTCGTTATGCCCCACCACCCAGTGGATGTTGAACTCGCTTAAGTGGGCCAGATAGTCCTGACAGGCGGCATCAGCCACGGTGACCACGGCGTGAACCTCCGGGCGCACCGGCAGCGCACGCAGAGCTTCCAGACGGCGACGCAGGGCGGGCATGCCCGACTCATCGCAGACGTACAGCTGCCAGGCGTAATCTTCCGGCACCACCAGCGAACCGCGCGGGCCGCCGATGGAGAGGGTGTCCCCCGGCTTAGCGTCCACCGCCCAGCTGCTTGCCACCCCACCGTCGTGGATAAAGAAATCGAGCGCTAGCTCATGACGGGCCGCGTCATACAGCGGGGTGTAATCCCGCGCCTGCGGACGTACGCCGTCACCCCAGTCCACGCCCTCGTCCGTCACCACCGGCGGCACAAAGGTGGTGCCCTTTTCCGGGAAAAAGACTTTGGCATGGTCGTCGAAGCCGCGGGAGCTGAAGCCCTCCAGCGCCTCGCCGCCTAACACGATGCGCTGAAAACCGGCGCTGACGCGCTCCACGCGGAGCACGTTCAGCTCGCGAAAGCGCAGGTCGTTACGGACACGTTGGGGGTAGCGGGTTGTGGTCATAATTTGCCTTCGTGAAAGTGAAATCGATATATCGAAATTGAAAGTTAAATGATAATGATTGCTAATAAGAAAAAATGCAAGATGTTTTAGATTGCATCTAAAACTGCTTTAGATATAAATTAGATATATCAAATTAAAGGAAAATCCTATGCGACAGGCACACGAAGGCGGCGGACGCCGTCAGCGCTTTTTTGGTCACGGTGAGTTAAGGCTGGTGATTCTGGACCTCCTGACCCGCAATGCCAGCCACGGTTATGAGCTGATTAAAGAGATCGAAAGCATGACCCAGGGAAACTACACGCCGAGCCCCGGAGTGATCTATCCGACGCTGGATTTTTTGCAGGATCAGGCATTTATCACCATCACCGAAGAAGAGAGCGGGCGCAAACAGATTGCCATCACCGTAGCCGGGCAGCGCTGGCTGGATGAGAACCTGGAGCAGCTTGAGAACATTCAGGCGCGCATCAAAGCACGCTGCGTAGGTTTCCAGCTGCGTAAAAACCCGCAGATGAAGCGGGCTATCGACAATTTTAAAGCGGTGCTGGATTTGAAGGTCAATCAGGAAGGATTGAGCGACGCGCAGCTGAAACAGATTATTGCGGTTATTGACCGCGCGTCGCTGGAGATCAATCAGCTGGATTAAGCAGTAACTTCCCCGCGCACGCGGAACACTTTCACCAGATCTTTCAGGTTCAGCGCCTGCTCGTTCAGGGATGAGGCCGCCGCAACAGACTCCTCCACCAGAGCGGAGTTCTGTTGAGTGGTGGAGTCAATCAGGCCAATCGCGCTGTTGATCTGCGAGATCCCCTCCGTCTGCTCATGGCTGGCCTGGCGGATCTCGCGCAGGATCACATCCATCTCCTCGACGTTACCCACCATGCCGTTAATCAGCCCGCTGGCTTTTTCCACCAGCGCCATCCCGTCCTGGGTCTGGCTGGTTGAGCTTTCAATCAGCTGGCGAATTTCACTGGCCGAGGTGGCGCTTTTCTGCGCCAGCTGGCGAACTTCACCGGCCACTACCGCAAAGCCGCGGCCGTGTTCACCCGCGCGTGCCGCCTCTACCGCCGCGTTCAGCGCCAGAATATTGGTCTGGAAGGCGATGGAGTCGATCAGGTTGATGATGTCGGACATCCGGTTGGAGGTCTCGTTAATCAGGCGCATTTTGCTGGTGACCTGCTTCATCATCTCGCCGTTGTTTTTCACCACTTTGGCCGCATCCGCGGAGAGACTGGTGGCTTCACCGGTATGTGACGCGGTGTTTTTTACCGTCGCGGTGATCTGCTCCATCGATGCCGCCGTTTGTTCCACCGAGCTGGCCTGCTCTTCGGTTCGCGCCGCCAGGTCCTGGTTGCCCGCCACAATCTGCGCCGCCGCGGTGGAGATATTTTCCGAACCGAACTGCACCTGCTGCACAATCTCCAGCAGACGGTTTTTCATCTCCATCAGCGCAGTAAGCAGCTGACCGGTTTCGTCTTTACCGTGGGAGGCGATGCTCCCGGTGAGATCGCCATCGGCAATCGACTGAGCAAAATCGACCGCCTGGCCCAGCGGACGGGTAATTGAGCGCACGATAAACCATCCCATCAGGCTGCCCACCACCACGCTGAACAGGGTGATCAGGATCAGCAGCAGACGGTTGCTTCTGAAGTCGCCGTCCACCTCCACGCCTGCGCGTTGCATCTGCTTATTCTGAATGGTAATCAGCTCCTGCACTTTTGCCTTATAGGCCTGCTGCAGGCTGAGGGTGTTGGTCATCATCTCCTGAATCGCACCCGCCCGATCGTTGCTCTGCACCGCCTGCAGGATCCGATAGCGGGAGTCGAGATATTGCTGGCGCACGCCGCGAATATCGGTCAGCACCTGCTGGGACGCCTTGTCCTGCAGGGCGTTGTTCAGATCGCCGAGGATCAGGGTAATGCGCTCGCTGATGGTCTTCAGCTTCTGCTCTGACTGCTCCCGGTATTGGCCCTGGTCATCCAGCAACATCAGCTGCTGGGTGCTAATAAATTCCTGGAAGTTTTCGATTAACTGATTCGCTTTTACCGTTGTCGGATAATCGTTGCTGATAATGGATTGCATCCCGTTATTCGCCCGGTTAAGGCTCAACAGAGATAAACTCGCACTTATCCCCATCAGGACAATAAAGAACCCAAACGCCAGAAATAATTTTGTGCCGATCTTTACATCATGTAAGAACATATTTACTCCATCATTGTGATCATTTATCAGACGATCAGCGTTATCGGTAACTTTCACGCTAACTTTATGAGTTTGATCGCTTTTTTATTAAAGAAATCAGGCAATGGATAGGCGCAGACTATTAATTACGTCTCATCGATCGTTACGTAACCACCGGAGAGGTGTTTGTGACAGAGCATCGGGGAAAACTGACTTAGGCAGGGATAATTAACTGAGGCGGTTTATTTAGTTATTTAATATTACATTAACAGTAACCGATAAAAATAATCACAAATAAAGCCGTTCACCCTGTCAGGAGCAAACGGCCTTTTCGGAACCTTACTGACTCAATGGAGCACGGTAACGGCATCTTCCAGACGTTTAGCCCGGTGCTTCACCATCGCCGAGACCTGGGCGCTGGTTTCGACCAGCGCCGCGTTTTTCTGGGTAATGGAATCCAGTTCGGCTACCGCGCGGGTCAGCTCCGACAGGCCGGAGGCCTGCTCGGACGTAGACTGGCTGATCTCGGCGATCAGCCGGGTAACGTTCTGCACCTTCTCCACAATGTCATCCATCGTGCGTCCGGCGGCATGCACCTGCTCGGAACCGGACATCACCTTGCTGGCGCTGGCGTCGATCAGCTTGCGGATATCGTTGGCGGCACTGGCGCTGCGGCTGGCCAGATGGCGCACTTCCCCGGCCACCACCGCAAAGCCTTTCCCCTGCTCGCCCGCCCTTGCCGCTTCCACTGCCGCGTTCAGCGCCAGGATGTTGGTCTGGAAGGCGATATCGTTAATCAGCTTGGTGATCGAGCCGATACGCTGGGTGCTGTCGGCAATTTCGTCCATGGTGTTGACCACGGTCTGCATCGCGTGTCCGCCCTGCGTGGCGGCGTCGCTGGCGGCGATGGAGAGCTTATCGGCGTCCACGGCGGTGCGGGTGTTGTTCTGCACCGTCATCGCCAGCTGGTTCATGGTCTCCACGGTCTGCTTCACGTTCGACACCGTCTGATGGGTGCGATCGTTGAGGTCGTCATTCCCCTTCGCCAGCTGGTCGCTGCCGTCGCGCACGTTGATGACCTGGCTGGAGACATCATTGATCAGCCAGCGGCACATCAGGCCGAGCTGCCCGACCGCGCGCAGGGTCAGCCCCAGTTCGTCGCTGCGGTTAAGATGCTCAACGCTGTTGCGTTCGCCTGTCGCTACCTTCAGCGCCTGACGGGCCACGTTCTCGACCGGGCGCACAATCTGCTGCTCAAACAGCAGGGTTCCCAGCAGCATCACCAGCGCGCTGACTCCCATTGCTGCCCAGCTCGCCCCGGTGGCGAACAGCGCACCCGCCAGCACCAGGAACAGCGCGGCCATCACGCTGCGTACCCGCCAGCGCAGCGGCATCGCGGGCAGTTTGCCGGTCCAGCCTTTCGCCACCACCAGCCCTTTGTGCACCCGCTTTTTACTGCGGCCTTCGTTGAGTGCTTTATATAAAGGCTCGACGGCGGCAATCTCCTCCGGCGTGGCTTTCACGCGGATGGACATGTACCCGGTGGTCTGGCCGTTGCGCACCATCGGCACGGCGTTAGCGCGTACCCAGTAGTGATCGCCATTTTTACGCAGGTTTTTCACGATGCCGCTCCAGGGCTCACCCTGCTGCAGGGTGTACCACATGTCGGCAAAGGCGGCTTTTGGCATATCAGGGTGGCGAACGAGATTGTGCGGCTGACCCACCAGCTCGCCCAGGGAGTAACCACTCACCTGGACAAAGGTGTCATTGGCCTGGGTAATGTAGCTGTGCAGATCGGTGGTGGACATCAGGGTGGTGTCATCTTTCAGTGGGTATTCACACTGTGTGACACATTGTTGAGGCGACATAGGCATCCCTTGCAGGTTACTTGAATGTTATTTTTTGGGCGTAACGTTTTTTCGGCGTTAACGAATTTATCTTTAGTTGTTAAACATGCTCGAGATCGCAAAACGGGACTAAACCGCATTTTTTGTGTGTTTTTATAATCTATTGATATTAAATGGTTTCGCACCGAAACTACCCCCAAAGGAGGATCGCTCCCTCCGCCCGCCCGGCAACCGATCGCACTAAAACAGGGCGAATGCACTGCAAACGCGCATTCTGCTGTGGGAAAATCCCGATGCGTTGCCGCCGGAATTGCGTTTCGCATGATTAAATATTGTGTAACATTATTTTAACCTGGCGTTTATCCCGATTTTTGCCCCCTCACCGGAAGTGGCGCAAAGCCTGCAATACTTAATCCAGTATCATGTGATACGCCATTCCCGGGAGCACATCTTGAACAGGTTACCCTCCAGCGCATCGGCTCTTGCCTGTACCGCGCACGCACTGAATCTCATTGAGAAGCGAACGCTTGATCATGAGGAGATGAAACAACTTAACCGCGAGGTGATTGATTACTTCAAAGAGCATGTGAATCCCGGGTTTTTGGAATACAGAAAATCGGTAACAGCAGGCGGGGATTACGGAGCCGTAGAGTGGCAGGCGGGAAGTCTTAATACGCTTGTCGACACCCAGGGACAGGAGTTTGTAGATTGCCTGGGTGGATTTGGTATTTTCAACGTGGGGCACCGTAATCCAGTTGTGGTTTCCGCCGTACAAAATCAGCTTGCAAAACAACCCCTTCATAGCCAGGAACTGCTGGATCCCCTGCGGGCGATGCTGGCAAAAACGCTGGCGGCACTGACGCCGGGTAAACTCAAATACAGCTTCTTCTGTAACAGCGGCACGGAATCGGTCGAAGCGGCGATCAAACTCGCCAAAGCGTACCAGTCGCCGCGCGGGAAATTCACCTTTATTGCCACCAGCGGCGCCTTCCACGGCAAGTCGTTAGGTGCCCTCTCTGCCACGGCGAAATCAGCCTTCCGTAAGCCGTTTATGCCGCTGCTGCCGGGCTTCCGCCACGTGCCGTTCGGCGACATCAACGCCATGCGCTCCGCGCTGTCCGAATGCCGTAAAACCGGCGACGACGTGGCGGCGGTGATCCTTGAGCCTATCCAGGGCGAAGGCGGGGTGATCCTGCCGCCAGTGGGCTATCTGCCTGCGGTACGTAAGCTGTGCGATGAGTTTGGCGCACTGCTGATCCTGGATGAAGTGCAGACCGGGATGGGGCGTACCGGCAAGATGTTTGCCTGCGAGCACGAGAACGTGCAGCCGGACATCCTGTGCCTGGCCAAAGCGCTGGGCGGCGGCGTGATGCCGATTGGTGCCACCGTCGCCACCGAGGAGGTGTTCTCGGTGCTGTTCGACAATCCTTTCCTGCATACCACTACCTTTGGGGGTAACCCCCTGGCCTGTGCCGCCGCGCTGGCCACCATCAACGTGCTGCTGGAGCAGAACCTGCCCGCCCAGGCGGAGCAGAAAGGCGACATGCTGCTGGATGGCTTCCGCCAGCTCGGGCGTGAATACCCGGACCTGGTACAGGATGCGCGCGGCAAAGGGATGCTGATGGCGATTGAGTTTGTCGATAACGAAACCGGCTACAGCTTCGCGAGCGAGATGTTCCGCCAGCGGGTGCTGGTAGCGGGAACGCTCAACAACTCGAAGACCATCCGCATTGAACCGCCGCTGACGCTGACCATCGAGCAGTGTGAGCTGGTGCTGAAAGCAGCCCGGATGGCGCTGGCGGCACTGCGGGTGAGTGTGACCGAAGCGTAAAACACGCCGGGCGGCGCGATGCTTGCCCGGCATCTCACATGTTACCGGTGAAACTCCGCCACCGTCATGGTGAACCGCAGCATACTCTCCCCATGGTTTGCATAGCTGTGCGCGGCTTCGGTTTTCGCCACCGCCGATGCCCCGGCCACCACCTGCGTGATGCTCTCATCTACCTTCAGGGTCAACACCCCCGCTTCCACGTGGAGCAGCTCAAAGGTACCTGCCGGATGGCCGGGCGAGCTGAAGCTTTCTCCCGGCTGCATCTCCCAGCGCCAGAGCTCGATCATATCCGGGCCCGCGGTGCCCGCCAGTAGCCGGGCGCTGCCGCCCTTCTCGCCGTGCCACAGCACCGGGATCGCCGCTTCCTCGATAACATGCACCAGCGGCTCGCTGGCGACGTTGACGATGTCCGCCACCGACACACCCAGTGCTGCCGCCAGCTTGCAGAGGATCGCAATGCTGGGATTCGCGGCCCCTTTTTCGATCTCCACCAGCATCCCTTTGCTGACGCTGGCCCGGCGCGACAGCTCATCCAGGGACAACTTTTTCTCTTTCCGCCAGTTGCGGATACGGTTCGCGACCGCCAGGCTTACCTGGGCCACGTCTGCGCCCTGCGCAGTCATTATATTGACTTTATCGGTCACTGGTCATTACCATGGTCTAAAACAGTCGATACAGGATTATTTATGTCCCTCCTCACGCCGTCAATAGATCCGCGCCTGGCCGGGATCGCCCCGGGTTTCCGCGCACTGAGCATAGTGGTCGACGCTGCGCCCATTACCGCTCCCGAAGTGGCCCCTGCTGCGTTAGCCCAAGCCTGCCAGCAGATGTTAAACGATGATTTTGCTTGGGCCGAGGCCCACCTCGCCGCCTGGGATGAGGCGTTTAAAGCCTTCGGCGCTAAACCGAAACGTACCCCCTGCTCCGCCAGCGCCCTGCGCAAGCGGGTGCTGAAAGACGGCACGCTGCCGCCGCTCGATCCGGTGGTGGATATCTACAATGCGATCAGCATCCGCTACGCCATTCCGGTGGGCGGAGAAAACCTCGCCGCCTACACCGGGGCACCGCGGCTGACGCTGGCCGACGGCAGCGAGCCTTTTGATACCTTTAAAGAGGGTCAACCCAGCGTGGAGTATCCCGATGCGGGCGAGGTTATCTGGCGGGATGACGTGGGAGTGACCTGCCGACGCTGGAACTGGCGACAGGGAGTGCGCACCCGGCTGGACAGTCAGGCGCAGACCATGTGGTTTATTCTCGAAAGCCTGCCCGCCATGCCGTTATCGGCGCTGGAAGCGGCCGGGGAGGAGCTGGTCAACAACCTGCAGCGGTTGATGCCGGGGGCCACGGCGCGGGTTCAGCTGCTGGCGCTGGCCTGAAAAACGCCGGGCGGCGCTGCGCTTGCCCGGCCTACAAAACCCAATTCCGCTATATATGCTACGCCGGCATCAACCCGACAAAACAGCGTTTTTTACGCGGCTCCGACATCAGGTCCTCAAGCTTCTCGACGCACGCCAGATAGTGCGGGGTCTGCTTGTGGGCCTGCACCGCCTCCTCATCCTTGTACGCCTCATAGATAAAGAACCGGGTTTTCACCCGCGGGTCCTGCAGCACGTCGAACCGCAGGTTGCCTGGCTCCTGGATCGCCCCTTCGTGGTGTAGTGTACTACCAGCAGGTCAAGAAACTGAGTATCCGTGAAACGGCAGATGCGACAGGGTACAGCCCCTCCCAGATATGCCGCATTCAGGCACTACACCGGCAATCAGAAACGGGTAATTTTGGTTAAGTTGTGATTGTTGTATGATGCCAGTGAGGATAACCGCTTATATATTGAGGGATTAATGATGGCAAGAGCACTGGCCTGTCTTGGTGATAAAACGAGTTACGGAGAAATCATTTCAGCGACTGCGTCCTGGTTTGAAGGAAGTAAAGCAATAGCCCGGACCGGCGACAAGGCATCATGCTGCAAATGCAACGGGTATTTTGAAATCCTTGCCTCCGCACATGACTGGGCAGAAGAAGGCAAAGCGTATGTTGCCACAGGTGACAGGGTGCTGTGCCGTTGCCCCGATCACTATGTTTACGGTTCAGCCACGCAGTCTACCAGCACAGGTACTGGCTCTCTGACCTCCCGCAATACCAGTCAGTCGCCTGTACTGGCGCAGCAGGCACAGGATTCCGGTGCCCGGAACTGTATTCGCTTTCAGTGCGCCGGTGACGATGGCCAGCTAATGGCTGGTTGCCGCTACACTCTGATGTTCCCGGACGGACGTTCTGAAGCTGGTGTTACCGATGAACAAGGGGTTACCGGATGGCATTATGCTGAATCGGCAAACGATATCAGCCTGCATATTCTTACGGACTGAGGAAAGCATGTATGTCTGACAACAGATGGAGCGGTGTACACGGTAAATACTCCGGACTTGATGGCGATAAAACGTCAACAGGAGCAGTCTGCTATGCAGGAAGTCAGGGCTGGTCAGTGAACGGAAGGCGAAAGCTTTACGTGGGTGATAAAACGTCACCCTGCCCGAAATGCGGGCAGCCTGGCGTGATTGCTTCAGGCGATCTCCGGCAGACCAACCCACAGGGGCGGGCCGTTGCCGTCGATGGTTCACCAGTACGCTGCGGGTGTGCGACCGGAACGAACTTCGTTATTGCGGCGGGAAATCCGTCAACGGCCAAAATTGTCAGTGCACAGAGCCAGTCCGGGCAACAACCTTCTTCACGCAACACCCTTCGTTTTCAGTGTGCTGATGATGATGGCCAGCTGATGGTGGATTGCCGGTATGTTCTGATGTTCCCGGACGGGCATACGGAAACGGGGAATACGGATAACCAGGGGATGACAGCGTGGCATTATGCTGAATCCGCTGAAAATATTAACCTGCATATATTAATGGATTAATTATGGCTGTTTACCATCTCAGTACCCGTATTAACTCTAATGTACCGGCTGATTCTTTGCTGTATGACCTGTGTATTTATCGCATGGATTCCAGCAGGAATAAATCCCCCTTGGTGAATGTGAAGCAACAGCCGTTTCTGGGGAATTATGAAACACAGAGTCACATGACCGGAAATATAAATGAGTCACTCTCGATAATTTATATTATGGAAATGAAGCTTTACCGAAAAACCATGTTGCATACGCACTGTGTAACGCCTGTTCCGTTCACTAAAATGTACACGCTGGAAGAACTTGCATCAGGTAAAGCCTGGTCTCCGGTGAAGCGGGAGAACCCCTGCTATTTTGAATCAAGAGGGACAATGAAGCCTGAGAGTCAGGGTGGCGAAACAAAACAAATTAAAATCACCATCCCGGAACGACCATTTATTGCGAAAGAATACCCCATTGGTAACCCCAGAGACCCTTTTGATAAAAATTTAATAGAACGTCAAATAGATGAAAGATTTAACGGATTTGATTTCCCTAATCAAATAGCAGCAAGTGTATGTGGACCTGCTGCATTTTATTACTGTCTGCAAAAGGATCGCCCTGATGTGTATGCGCAAGCTGCCCGTGAACTTTGGAGGTACGGGAAAACTAAAATAGGTGACTTAATCATCTCACCTGGTGAAGGTTGCCGACACCCAACAGGTACATTTTACTTTGATGACGGCAGGCCAAAGATAGCCGGTACTGACTGGATGACGCTGGCCGGGCTAAGGGATTCAAAAAATACTGTGCTGAGCTTTGATGCTCTTGATTCTCCAGTGGCGGGGATCACAATGTGGCAAACACTGACGGAATGGTTTGAAAAGGCCGGTTATGAAATAGTTTTTAGTAATGTAGGGATCACTCAGGCAGGTGTTCAGGGAATCAGAGATTTAAATAAGTATGTAGAGCAAGGTTATAAAGTCGTGACATTAATAAATGATGGACTTCTTGAAGGTAGTACAAATCCCACAACATTACCTACGCACTGGGTTGTATGGGATGGTTCTGTAACGCAAGGTGATAATGGATATGTTAGTTTGAAATTATTTTCTTGGGGGAAAACAAGAAACTGGATAAAGCCTAAAAGAGATCTGCAATTTTTCATTAACAGATTTTTTGGAGGAATGGTATTTAAACCATTGAAATAAAAATGAGAAGAACATTTTTTATTTTATCTTTGCTTTTATTATCCGCCTGTTCGTTACAGGCAGAATTTACTCCAGAAGGAGAAACTCTTCATGACGCAACTGTTGGGGCACCCTATTATAACCAAATAAATATATTTGGTGGAATAGTTCTTTCTTATGATATTTATGGTAAGCAAGTCATTGCAGGAGATATTTATCCAGATAATTTAGGTCTCCACCTACAGTATTGTGATGATAATGAATTCAATAATTGCATTCAGATTAGGGGGACACCAACAAAAGCAGGTATAGCTAAAGTACGAATACATGGCGGCTTAGGTGGCGGAATGCTTTCAAAATCAGGAGATTTCGACAAAACCTATACTATCACGATCAAAGATTAAGAAGGATCTTCTTAAGATCGTTTTAGAGAAGATCTTAGCATCGCTCATCAAGGTACGAGAATCCGCTCAGAGAGCGGTTTTCTCGCACCTGAGTGGTTAAGACGTACAATAATCTTCGATATCCAAACTGACCCCGAATTTTGCGGCCTGGTGCCCGGTGGCGCCACCAGACCGCACCATCCCTACGCCGGCATCAACCCAACAAAACAGCGTTTTTTACGCGGCTCCGACATCAGGTCCTCAAGCTTCTCGACGCACGCCAGATAGTGCGGGGTCTGCTTGTGGGCCTGCACCGCCTCCTCATCCTTGTACGCCTCATAGATAAAGAACCGGGTTTTTACCCGCGGGTCCTGCAGCACGTCGAACCGCAGGTTGCCTGGCTCCTGGATCGCCCCTTCGTGATTGGCGCGAAACACCTCCAGAAACTCGTCCACCCGGTCCGGCTTAATGTTGATCTCCACTAAGGTCACGTTCATTGCACTTCTCCTTGTTTTTCCTCCTGCCAGAACTGGTACGCCTCGCGGGCGCTCATCTTCTCGTGCACCACCTTCTTCACAGCCTTCAGCATCGCCAGCGGCGCGCTGGACTGGAAGATGTTCCGTCCCATATCGACACCCGACGCGCCCTGGTCGATGGCGCGGAAACACATCTCCAGAGCCTCGTGTTCCGGCAGCTTTTTGCCCCCGGCGATAACAATCGGCACCGGGCAGCTGGCGGTCACTTTCTCGAATCCCTCTTCGACAAAATAGGTTTTGACGAACTGGGCCCCCATCTCGGCGGCGATGCGGCTGGCAAGCGAGAAGTAGCGCGCATCCCGGGCCATCTCCTTGCCGACCCCGGTCACCGCCAGGGTCGGGATGCCGTAACGATTGCCCGCATCCACCAGCTTGATGATGTTATTGATCGACTGGTGTTCATACTCGCTGCCGATATAGACCTGCGCCGCCACCGCGCAGACGTTCAGGCGCAGGGCATCTTCCATCGCCACCGCCACGCACTCGTTGGAGAGCTCCCCGAGCATCGAATTCCCCCCGGAGGCGCGTAGCACCACCGGCTTGTTGGTGGCGGGCGGTACGGTGCTGCGCAGAATACCGCGGGTACACATCAGCACGTCGGTTTCAGCGAACAGCGGCGCAATGGAGAGATCGATGCGCTCCAGCCCGGTGGTCGGCCCCTGGAAATAACCATGATCGAAGGCCAGCATCACCGTGCGGTTGCTGGCGGGGTTGAAGATCCGCGCCAGCCGCGACTGCATTCCCCAGTCCAGCGCCCCGCACCCCTTCAGAGTAAAAGGCACGTTCTGCTGCGGTCGGTCGATGCCAAAGTTCTTACCTTCTTTGATGTCGTCTAAATCAGCCATGTTCCCCCCTGTCAGAAGTCGTAGTTGTTGATGTTCTCTTTGGTGAACACCACCCGCTCCGGCAGCAGCACGATGCCATTGCCTTTCGCTTCATACTGATAGCCCTGGACGCTGTTCGGCTCGACCTTCAGCGTGCCGATATCCTTCACTTCCACGCTGTCGCCGACGTTAAGATCGCCTTTTTTCAGCAAACGATCGGCGACATTGACCGCAATTTTGCCCTGTTGCACTACATCCCACAGACCAAAGGCTTTCACCGTGCCGCGCTCCACGTACGGACGCATCACGTTCGGGGTGCTGAAGCCGACGATCGCCACCCCTTCACGCTTCAGGTTTTCTGCCGCCTGGGCCGCCGCAGGCAGGGCGTTGGCGTCCGGGGCGATGATCGCATCCAGATCCGGGTACGCTTTTAAGATCCCTTCGGCGGTCTGCAGGGATTTGGTGGCATCGTTATAGCCAAACTGGGTGGTGACGATCTGCCACTCGGGGTGCTCTTTGGCGATTTTGGCTTTCGCCGCGTTCACCCACTGGTTCTGATCGGTTACGGTGGGGCTGGAGTAGAAGAAGGCCACTTTGGCAGCCGGTTTGGTGACCTGCTTCGAGGCCATATCCACCAGCAGGCCGCCGAGCTGTTCCGGGGTGCCCTGGTTGATGTAGATGCTGCGGCACTCCGGTTTGGTGTCGGAATCCCAGGTCAGGACTTTCACCCCGCGCTGCATGGCGCGCTTCAACGCCGGACAGAGCCCATCCGGCGACACCGCCGAGACGATAATGGCGTTATAGCCCTGGTTGACGAAGTTATTGATCAGCTGCACCTGCCCGGAGACGCTCGGCTCGGTCGGGCCGTCGTAGGTGACCTCCGCCCCCAGCGCTTTACCCGCCTCTTTCGCGCCGTTGCCGCCGCTGGTAAAGAAGCCGACCCCTACCAGTTTCGGGATAAACGCGATGCGATCCGCCGCCTGCGCCGTCGCCACGCTTAACGCCACGGCCAGCACCATCAGTTTTATTTTCATCATACGCTCCGGGTATTTTTTGTGAGAAGAGACCGCACCCATTCACGATGCAGACTCAGCGAACGCCCCATCACCACCACAACCAGCAGCGCCCCTGACAGCGCGCTCGACACCTGATTGGGGATGCCAACCATCTGTAACCCCTGCTGCAGATACCCCACCAGCAATGCCGCCAGCGCCGTACCCAATACCGAACCTGAACCGCCGTAGATATTCGCCCCGCCGAGCACCGCCGCGGTGAGCGCAGGCATCAGCAGGTCACGCCCTAAATCGGAACGCGCCGAACCGAAATAGGAGACCATCACCAGAGCGGCAATCGCCGAGGCGACGCCCACCAGGCCATACAGCGCATAGGGCATGCCGTTCACCGACAGGGCCGCATAGCGTGCCGCGCGCGGGTTCTGCCCAATCAGAAACAGGTGGCGGCCAAAGCGCCCGCGGTGGACGATCAGCCAGAAGAAGAAAGTAATACATGCGAACAGCACCAGCGGGATCGGCAGGCCGAGAACCGTGAGGTTGGCAAAGGCGGTGAAGCTCTCCGGGAAGCCGCCAATGCCTTCGTAGCCGGTCGCCCCGGCCATCCCCGACAGCAGCAGCGCTCCGCCGCCGTACAGGTAGAGCGTGCCGAGGGTGATCACCAGCGGACTGATGCCGGTGTAGTGGATCAGTGCCGCGTTAAACAGGCCGCACAGCAGCCCGAGCAGCAGGGTTAGCGGGACCGCCGCCACCATCGGCACACCGGACTGCATCATCACCCCCAGGGCGATGGCGCACAGGCCGATGGTCGAGCCCAGCGAGATGTCGATCCCGCCGCTGATAATCACCAGAGTCAGCGGCAGGGCCACGATGCCGATGCAGATAAAATCGCTGGTGCTGAACAGCAGCATGTTGATGTCGAGCATCCGCGGATTGAGGGTGCCAAACAGCAGGATCTCCAGCACCAGTAACAGCAGCAGCGCCCACTCCCAGTTAAGCTTCATCTACGCCACCTCTTTGTTGCGTTTGCGAAACGGGGTGACGTGCTTCCCCCCTTTGTTGCCCGGCTGGAAACGGCTGTACTTCAGCGCCCGCTGATGACGCGCCAGCGCCTGGCGCAGCCGTCCATCGAGCACCAGCACCCCCAGCAGCACGAGGCCAGCGATAAAGTCGTTCCACCAGGCCGGGAGACGGAACAGCACCAGCACGGTGTCGATCTGAGTCAGGAAGAAGGCCCCCAGCAGCGCGCCGATTAAGGTCCCGGTGCCGCCGAGCAGGGAGATGCCCCCCAGCACGCAGGCGGCGATGGCTTTCATCTCCAGCCCGCTGCCGGTCTGGTTCGGCACGAAGCCGATCTGCGCGGCGAAGACGATCCCGGCGCAGGCCGCCAGCACGCCGTTAAGGGTGAAGGCCGCCATCCGGGTGCGGTTGACCGCCACGCCCAGCTGACGGGCGGCGGCGAGGTTATCCCCGACGGCGTAAAAATCCCGGCCAAAGGCGGTGCGCGACAGGATCCACGCCCCGAGAGCGGCGATCGCCAGCACCACCATCCCCAGCGGCGAGATGCCGAGCGCCACCGGCTCCGACAGCGCTTTCAGGCTCACCGGCAGGCCCTCGATCCACTTCCCGCCGGTCCAGAGCAGCATCACCCCGCGCCACAGCCCCAGCGTGCCGAGGGTGGCGACAATCGCCGGAATGCGCAGCCCCACCACCAGCAGGCCGTTGAAGGCCCCCGCCAGTGCACCGATCGCCAGCGCAAACAGGATCGCCACCGGCAGGCCGTAGCCGTTGTTCAGCGCTACCCCCACGGCGATGGCGCACAGCCCGACAATCGAGCCGACCGAGACGTCGATATTGCGGGTCAGCATCACCAGCCCGGCGCCGAGCGCCAGCAGGATCAGGATCTGCGAACTGGCAAAGATCATCCCCAGGGTCTGCAGGCTAAGGTAGGCCGGGTTAAGCGCCACCAGCACCACAAACAGGGCCAGGATCGCCAGCAGCGCGCTGAGCTCGCGGTTTTTCAGGAGTGTTTTCATGCCTGTCCTCCAAAGGCCAGGGCCATCATGCGGTCAAGGCTGACGGCGTGGCGCGGCAGTTCCCCGCTGAGCACCCCCTGATGCATCACCAGCACCCGATCCGCCAGACCCGGGAACTCATCCATGTCGCTGGAGATCATCAGCACCGCCACGTTTTGCGCCGCCACGCTTTTGATCAGCTGATAGATATCGGCCCGGGCCGAGACGTCCACCCCGCGGGTCGGCTCATCGACGATCAGCAGCAGCGGATTGGCCTCCAGGCAGCGAGCCAGTAGCACCTTCTGCTGATTGCCCCCCGACAGGGTGCGCACGGTCTGATCCGGACCGTTGAGTTTGATCCCCAGCGCCCGGTGATAACGCTCCACCACCGCCGCCTCGCGTTTGCGCTGCTGCCAGAGCGAGGGTTCATTCAGGGCCACCGTGTTCCAGCGGACCGGCGCATCAAGAAACAGGCCGGATACCTGCCTGTCCTCCGGGAGATAGACCAGCCCCTTCTCCAGCCGGGCACTGACCGGATCGCTGTCGATCTGCTGGTTTTCGAGCCAGATCTTGCCCCCACGTGGCGGGCGCAGGCCGTACAGGGTTTCGGCAAACTCGGTGCGCCCGGAACCCACCAGCCCGGCCAGGCCGACGATCTCCCCGGCGTAGATCTCAAGATCCAGATCGATAAAGCCCTCCCCGGTGAGGCTCTCCACCCGCAGGACCGGGAAATCCTGGGCCTGGGTGCGGCGATTACCCGGCAGCGCCAGCCACAGCTTTTGCGTGTCGCTCAGCCCCTGTTCGCGGCTGACCGGGGTCATGGCGGCGATCAGCGCGTTATCATCAAACTGCGCGGTTTCACCGCTCAGGACGATCGCTCCGTCGCGCATCACCGAGACGTGGCTGGCGAGCTGGCGGATTTCGGGCAGCTTGTGGGAGATAAAGACGATGCCAACCCCCGCGGCCTGTAAGGCGCGGATCTGGCGGAACAGGCGTTCGGTTTCACCCGGCGTCAGCGAGGCGGTGGGCTCATCGAGGATCAGGATCTTCGCCTCGCGCATCAGCCCGCGCAGGATCTCCACCATCTGCTGATCCGCCACTTCAAGCGTGCTGGCGGCAGCCTCTAAATTGAGTTGGCACTGGAGCTGCTCCAGCTTATCGGCCAGCCGTCGGGCGATATCCTGCCCGCGCGGCAGACGGAAGAGAATGTTTTCCCGCACGCTGAGGTTCGGGAACAGCATCGGCTCCTGGGGCACCAGATAGATACCAAGCTGGTGCGCCTGGCCCGGTTTCAGGCGAGCAAAAGGCTGCCCGGCGATAGAAAGTTCACCGCGATCAGGCGTTTCAACTCCGGCGACGATCTTCATCAGGGTCGATTTTCCCGCGCCGTTGCCGCCCATCAGGGCGTGTACCTGTCCCGCAAGCAGAGTGAAATCAATGTTTTTCAGTACAGGAACGCCGGAAAACTGCTTCTGGATCCCGCGCGCCTCGATAAGTGCTGTCATTATCGCTCCGCTATTGAACAAATGATTTTTGAAATTAATAATGTTCAAAAGCGTAGACGGTGAACTATATTTACAACCGTGCAGGGATCACAGTTTGATGGATATGATCCCGATAATGCAGAAACATTCCGGAATATCCGTTTTGCCGTGTGGCTCACACATTCAACCTGCGGCAGAGCGAACATATGATCTAAATTTTTATAAGAGTTCAAATATGGCTGAGAAACGCGTTGCCGAAGAGGGACGATTTGCCGGACTGGCACTAACGGAAGAGGAACTGGTGGCGCGCGTGGCGTGGTGCTACTACCACGACGGCCTGACGCAGAACGATATCGGCGAGCGGCTGGGATTGCCGCGGCTCAAGATTTCGCGGCTGCTGGAGAAGGGTCGGCAGTCCGGGGTGATCCGGGTGCAGATCAACTCCCGCTACGAGGGCTGTCTGGCGCTGGAGACCGCACTCCAGCAGCGCTTCGGCCTGCGGCTGGCCCGCGTGCTGCCAGCCCTGAACACCCCGCCGATGAGCGTGCGTTTAGGCATTGGTGCCGCGCAGTCGTTGATGGGGGTGCTGGAACCCGGCCAACTGCTGGCGGTGGGATTTGGTGAAACCACCATGAGCTGCATTCAGCACTTAAGCGGCTTTATCAGCTCCCAGCAGGTGCGGCTGGTGACGCTTTCCGGCGGTGTCGGGCCCTATATGACCGGCATCGGCCAGCTGGATGCCGCCTGCAGCATCAGCATGATCCCTGCCCCGCTGCGGGTTTCATCTGCGGAAGTGGCCGGGATCTTAAAGCGGGAAACCAGCGTGCGGGATGTGATCCTCGCCGCCACCGCCGCCGATGTGGCAGTGGTCGGGATTGGCTCGGTGAATCAGCGCCGGGACGCCACTATCCTGCGCTCCGGCTATATCAGCGAAGGCGAGCAGCTGATGTTTGCCCGTAAAGGGGCGGTGGGGGATATCCTCGGTTATTTCCTTAACGCCAACGGCGAACGGGTAGAGGAGCTGGAGATCCACCGGGAATTACTTGGCGTCACCCTCGATGAACTGGCGCAGTTGCCGGTCATCGTCGGCGTCGCCGGAGGGGAAGAGAAAGCCGATGCGATTTATGCCGCACTGAACGGTCGCCGTATCAATGGCCTGGTGACGGAAGAGACGACAGCCCGCGCGGTGCTGGCTCTGGCAAAATAAGAGCCTGTCTGCCCTGCGCTTACGATGAGGCAAGCTCATGAGTTACCTTTTAGCGTTAGATGCAGGGACGGGAAGCGTTCGCGCCGTTATTTTCGATTTGCTGGGCAACCAGGTCGCCGTCGGCCAGGCGGAGTGGAAACACCTGAGCGTGGAGAACGTCCCCGGCTCGATGGAGTTTGACCTCGACACCAACTGGCGGCTGGCCTGCCAGTGTATTCACCAGGCGCTGGAGCGGGCGCAGCTGAGCCCGGCGGCTATCCAGTCCGTCGCCTGCTGCTCGATGCGGGAAGGGATCGTCCTCTACGACCGCAACGGCGACGCCATCTGGGCCTGCGCCAACGTTGATGCCCGTGCCAGCCGCGAAGTGGCCGAGCTGAAAGAGATCCACGACTTCCGCTTTGAATCCGAAGTGTATGACGTCTCCGGCCAGACCCTGGCCCTGAGCGCCATGCCGCGCCTGCTGTGGCTGGCGCACCATCGCCCGGATATCTACCGCAACGCGGCCACCATCACCATGATCAGCGACTGGCTGGCGGCGAAGCTCTCCGGCGAGCTGGCGGTGGATCCGTCCAACGCGGGCACCACCGGCATGTTAGATCTCTTCTCCCGCGACTGGCGTCCGGCGCTGCTGGACATGGCCGGACTGCGCGCCGATATTCTCTCCCCGGTAAAAGAGACCGGCACCCTGCTCGGGGCAGTGACCCGGGAGGCGGCGCAGCAGAGCGGCCTGCGGGAAGGCACCCCGGTGGTGATGGGCGGTGGCGACGTGCAGTTGGGCTGCCTGGGGCTGGGGGTGGTGCGCGCCGGGCAGACCGCGGTGCTGGGGGGGACCTTCTGGCAGCAGGTGGTCAACCTGCCGCAGGTGCGCACCGATCCGCAGATGAACATCCGTGTAAACCCGCACGTGATCCCCGGCATGGCCCAGGCGGAGTCGATCAGCTTCTTCACCGGACTGACCATGCGCTGGTTCCGCGACGCCTTCTGCGCGGAAGAAAAACTGATTGCCGGGCGGATGGGGATGGACACCTACGCCCTGATGGAGGAGATGGCCAGCCGGGTGCCGGCGGGCTCCCACGGGGTGATGCCGATCTTCTCCGACGCGATGCACTTTAAGCAGTGGTATCACGCCGCGCCGTCGTTTATTAACCTCTCCATCGACCCGGAAAAATGCAATAAAGCTACCCTGTTCCGGGCACTTGAGGAGAACGCAGCGATCGTCTCCGCCTGTAACCTGGCGCAGATATCGCAATTTTCCGGGGTGAATTTTGACGGTCTGGTGTTTGCCGGCGGCGGCGCGAAAGGGGCGCTGTGGAGCCAGATATTAAGCGACGTCACCGGCCTGCCGGTACGGGTGCCGGAGGTGAAAGAGGCCACCGCCCTGGGCTGCGCCATTGCCGCGGGAACCGGTGCCGGACTGTATAGCGACATGGCCGCGACGGGCGAGAAACTGGTGAAGTGGAGTCGGGAGTTTACGCCGAACCCGGCGCACCGGGAGCTGTACGACGGCATGATGCAGAAGTGGCAGGCGGTGTATGCCGATCAGCTGGGGCTGGTGGACAGCGGGCTGACCACCTCGATGTGGCAGGCTCCGGGGCTGGTGCGGTCATCCCCCTCACCCCGGCCCTCTCCCCAAAGGGGCGAGGGAGAAACCCCGATGGAGCCAATCCTGTAAGACCGCACCTGACTGTTCCCTCTCCCCTATGGGGAGAGGGTTAGGGTGAGGGGTGCCTTTTCTTGAGATCTATCACAATCATTCAATCCCGCTTTTACCTTTCTCCCGCCGCTGGCTAAATTAGTAACTCATCCGACCACATAACAATAATTTTACACTGGAAGCGTTTATGAGCCACTACCCGTCGCTGTTCGCCCCCCTTGATCTGGGGTTCACCACGCTCAAAAACCGTGTGTTAATGGGCTCGATGCATACCGGTCTTGAAGAGCGTCCGGACGGTGCCGAGCGGCTGGCCGCGTTCTACGCCGAACGCGCCCGTCACGGGGTGGCGCTGATTGTCACCGGCGGCGTGGCCCCTGCCCTTTCTGGCGTCGGGATGGAGGGCGGCGCGGTGCTGAACGATGTGGCACAACTGCCCCATCACCGGATCGTGACTGATGCGGTACACAACGAGGGCGGCAAAATTGCCCTGCAGATTCTGCATACCGGGCGCTACAGCTATCAGCCGAACCTCGTGGCACCGTCGGCGATCCAGGCGCCGATCAACCGCTTTACGCCCCACGCCCTCACCCACGATGAAATCCTCACGCTGATTGACGACTTCGCCCGCTGCGCCGCCCTGGCGCGGGAAGCGGGCTACGACGGCGTGGAGGTGATGGGCTCCGAAGGCTATCTGATCAACGAATTCCTCGCCGCGCGCACCAACCAGCGCGAGGACGAATGGGGCGGGGATTATGCCCGCCGGATGCGTTTTGCGGTTGAAGTGGTGCGCGCGGTGCGCGAGCGCGTCGGGAGCGATTTTATCATCGTCTATCGCCTGTCGATGCTCGACCTGGTGGAGGGCGGCGGCACCTTCGAGGAGACCGTCCAGCTGGCGCAGGCCATTGAAGCGGCGGGGGCAACCATCATCAACACCGGGATCGGCTGGCACGAGGCGCGGATCCCAACTATCGCCACCCCGGTGCCGCGCGCGGCGTTCAGCTGGGTGACGCGCCGGCTGAAAGGCAAGGTGTCGATCCCGCTGGTGACCACCAACCGCATTAACGATCCCCAGGTGGCGGACGATCTGCTGGCCAACGGCGACGCGGATATGGTGTCGATGGCGCGGCCATTCCTCGCCGATGCGGAGATCCTCTCCAAAGCGCAAAGCGGACGTGCGGATGAGATCAACACCTGCATCGGCTGTAACCAGGCCTGTCTGGATCAGATCTTCGTCGGCAAAGTGACCTCCTGCCTGGTCAATCCGCGCGCCTGCCATGAAACCAGAATGCCGGTGGTGCCAGCGGTAACGAAAAAACGGCTGGCGGTGGTGGGCGCAGGCCCGGCGGGGCTGGCGTTTGCGGTGAATGCCGCGTCGCGCGGGCACAGCGTGACGCTGTTTGATGCGCTGCCTGAGATCGGCGGGCAGTTTAATATCGCCAAACAGATCCCGGGCAAGGAGGAGTTTTACGAGACGCTGCGCTATTACGCGCGGATGATCGACCTCACCGGGGTCGATCTGCGCCTTAACCAGTGGGTCTCCGCGCAGGATCTGATCGACTTTGACGAGACGATCCTTGCCAGCGGGATCGCCCCGCGCACGCCTGCGATCGACGGCATCGATCATCCGAAGGTAATGAGTTATCTCGAGGTGCTGCGCGACAAAAAACCGGTGGGCGATCGGGTGGCGATTATCGGCTGCGGCGGGATCGGGTTTGATACCGCCATGTACCTGAGCCAGTCGGGGGAACCCACCAGCCAGAACATTACGGAATTCTGCGAGGAGTGGGGCATCGACACCAGCCTGAATCAGGTCGGCGGTTTGCGTCCGGAGGGGCCGCAACTGCCAAAAAGCCCGCGCCAGATCGTGATGCTCCAGCGTAAGGCCAGCAAACCGGGGGAAGGACTGGGGAAAACCACCGGCTGGATCCACCGCGCCACCCTGCTCTCGCGCGGCGTGAAGATGATCCCGGGGGTGAGTTATCAGAAGATCGATGACGAGGGGTTACACGTATTGATCAATGGCGAGCCGCAGCTGCTGCGCGTCGATCATGTGATTTTATGTGCCGGGCAGGAGCCGAAGCGCGATCTGGCGGAGCCACTGCGCGACGCGGGCAAAACGGTGCATCTGATTGGCGGGTGCGACGTGGCGATGGAGCTGGATGCCCGGCGGGCGATTGCCCAGGGGACGAAATTAGCGTTGGAAATTTAACGGCATTGCCGGGCGGCGAGGTAAAAGCAAAACGGCAACCGGGTTGCCGTTTTTGGTGTTTGCACCCTCTCCCCGTGGGAGAGGGCCGGGGTGAGGGCATCAGGCCGCACCTGTTTAAATCTTAACGACGGCGACCCGTCTTAACCGCTTTCAACACCACGAACTTGTTGTTGGTGGCCACCGTGGCACAGTTGCCGAAAATCTTCTTCAGCTTGTGGAAGTAGTCCAGGTGGCGGTTGGCCACGATGTACAGCTCACCGTTGATTTTCAGGCAGCGACGCGCGTGGTGGAACATCTCCCAGGCGACGTTATCGGTCAGGGCATGTTTCTGGTGGAACGGCGGGTTGCACAGCACCGCGTTAAAGCGGAACGGCTCCACGCCCGACAGCGCGTTGTTGATCATAAACTCGCAGCGATCCAGCGCTTCCGGCATGTTGGTTTCCACGTTCAGACGGCTGGACGCCACGGCCATCGGCGACTCATCGCTGAAGATCACGCTGGCCTCCGGGTTCTTCGCCAGCAGCGTCAGACCGATTACCCCGTTACCGCAGCCGAGATCGACGATCTCCCCTTCCAGATTATCCGGCAGATGTTCAAGGAAGAAGCGCGCGCCGATATCCAGCCCGGTGCGGGAAAACACGTTCGCGTGGTTGTGGATGGTCCAGTCGGTGCCTTCCAGCTTCCAGCTCAGGGTCTCTGGCGCGTCAGCCAGGGCTGGCTCGCTGAAGGTACAGTTGATCAAGCGCGCTTTTTTCCACGCCAGGGTGGTGGTGGTTGGCCCCAACACTTTCTCGAACAGTTCAATGGTCGAGGTGTGGATATCACGCGCTTTTGCGCCCGCGATAATGCGCGTCTCGGGTGTGACGACCTTACGCAGCGCACGCAGCTGCTGTTCCAGCAGCGCCATGGTTTTCGGGATCTTAATCAGCACCACGCCCGGCGCCTGCGGATACTCCGCGGTGCTGTCGAGGAACTTCACGCTGCCTTCATCGAGCTCGTTGTGGCGCAGGTTCTCGCGCGTCGCCAGCTCGCTTAAATAGGAGTCACCGATGCTGTAAGGTGTATGTTCGACCAGCGCACAACCCAATGCGCCGAAAGCATCATTCAGGATCAGAACCGGGCCGCTAATTTCTGTCTCATCCAACTGTTGCAGCAGATATTCATCCGCCGCTTCCCACGCCTGAAGCGGGTTAACGTCGTCCGTTTCCGGGAAACGTTTTAAGTCGAGTGAACGGAAACCGTTGTCTAAGTGGCTCATCGGCCCTCCTGAATGGTAAAATTTCGGCGTTATCCCTGAAAAGGGTGCGTGAGTATACCCGTTTTCAAATTATTTTGGGGTTTTGATGAACCAGCTGACTTATCTCCAGGGCTACCCGGAGCATTTGCTTTCTCAGGTCCGCACGTTAATTGCCGAGCAAAAGCTGGGGGCGGTGCTGGAAAAACGCTACCCGGGGACCCACGATTTCGCCACCGATAAAGCCCTCTGGCAGTATACGCAGGATCTGAAAAACCGATATCTGAAGAGCGCCCCGCCAATCAATAAGGTGATGTACGACAACAAGATCCACGTGCTGAAGAATGCCCTGGGTCTGCATACCGCCATCTCCCGCGTGCAGGGCGGCAAGCTGAAAGCCAAAGCCGAGATTCGCGTGGCGACCGTGTTCCGCAACGCGCCGGAGGCCTTCCTGCGGATGATCGTGGTGCACGAGCTGGCGCACCTGAAAGAGAAAGAGCACGACAAGGCCTTCTACTCTCTGTGCTGTCATATGGAGCCGCAGTACCACCAGCTGGAGTTTGATACTCGCCTGTGGCTGACGCATTTATCGTTATAGCGCACAAGATTTGTCATCATCACGTGCTACAGTGGCAACAGGTTCCCAGCTACGGAGTTCGTGAACGTTTATGATACGTTTCGCAGTCATTGGGACGAACTGGATCACGCGCCAGTTCGTCGATGCCGCCCATGAGACCGGCAAATATAAGCTCACCGCAGTCTATTCCCGCAGCCTTGAACAGGCTCAGGCCTTTGCTAACGACTATCTTGTCGAGCATCTGTTTACCTCTCTGGAGGCGATGGCACAAAGTGATGCCATTGATGCGGTCTATATTGCCAGCCCGAATTCACTGCATTTCCCGCAGACGACGCTGTTCCTCAGCCACAAAAAGCATGTGATTTGCGAGAAGCCGCTGGCCTCCAATATTGATGAAGTCGAGGCGGCTATTGCGCTTGCGAGGGAAAACCAGGTGGTGCTGTTCGAAGCGTTCAAAACCGCCAGCCTGCCGAATTTCCTGTTGCTGCAGCAGTCCTTGCCGAAAATCGGCAAAGTGCGCAAAGCCTTTATTAACTACTGCCAGTATTCGTCGCGCTATCAGCGCTATCTCGACGGCGAGAACCCGAACACCTTTAATCCGGCGTTTTCTAACGGCTCGATTATGGATATCGGCTTCTACTGCCTGGCCTCGGCGGTAGCGCTGTGGGGCGAGCCGCACCGGGTGCAGGCCACCGCCAGCTTGCTGGAGAGCGGAGTCGATGCTCACGGTCTGGTGGTACTGGACTACGGTGATTTCAGCGTGACCCTGCAGCACTCCAAGGTGAGTGATTCGGTGCTGCCGAGTGAAATCCAGGGCGAGAACGGCTCGCTGGTTGTCGAGAAGATCTCCGAGTGCCAGAAGCTGAGCCTGGTGCCGCGCGGCGGCAAGGCCCAGGAGCTGACGCAGCCTCAGCATATCAACACTATGCTGTATGAGGCAGAGGTGTTTGCGCGTCTGGTCGAAACCCAGGAAGTGAACCATCCGGGCCTGGCGGTAAGCCGTACCACGGCGAAGCTGCAGACCGAGATCCGTCGTCAGACGGGGGTGGTGTTCCCGGCGGATGGCCTGAACGCAGAAGTTACCGCGTAAAGCTGTGTAATGAATTAGTGCAGGTCATTGACGAAATCAATGACCTGACATATTTTGTTACCTGCAAAGGGGAGTAACTTCCTTGCCGGTGGATCGTCATTACGATGCGTATAAAACCGCATCCGGTCGCCGGGCAACGAAAAAGGAATGCGATTAGCGTATTCCTTTCTTGTTGTAAGTGAGACCTTGCCGGAAGGCGAGGTCTATGCATAAAAAACGCAACGGCTATCGTCTTCTGACCATAGCCGTTTTTGTTTTTTACGCGTAAGGAAAATTGTATGAATACTGTCGGTACTCCGCTGATGTGGGGCGGATTCGCAGTCGTGGTCCTGATCATGCTGGCGATCGATCTCTTTTTACAGGGGCGTCGCGGCGCACATGGTATGACCATGAAACAGGCGGCCGCCTGGTCGCTGGTGTGGGTCACCCTCTCCCTGCTCTTCTGTGCTGCCTTCTGGTGGTATCTCTCTATCACTCAGGGCCGCGCGGTGGCCGATCCTCAGGCGCTGGCGTTCCTGACGGGCTATCTGATTGAAAAAGCTCTGGCAGTGGATAACGTCTTCGTCTGGCTGATGCTGTTTAGCTACTTTGCCGTACCGGCTGCATTGCAGCGTCGGGTGCTGGTGTATGGCGTGCTGGGCGCGATCGTCCTGCGTACCATTATGATCTTCGCCGGTAGCTGGCTGATTACGCAGTTCGAATGGCTGCTGTACGTCTTCGGTGCCTTCCTGCTGTTTACCGGTGTGAAAATGGCGCTGGCAAAAGAGGACGAAACCGGTATTGGCGAGAAGCCGCTGGTGCGCTGGATCCGCGGCCACCTGCGTATGACCGACACCATCGAGAACGAGCACTTCTTCGTGCGCAAGAACGGGCTGCTGTTCGCTACCCCGCTGCTGCTGGTGCTGATCATGGTTGAGCTGAGCGACGTGATTTTCGCGGTGGACAGTATTCCGGCGATCTTTGCGGTAACCACTGACCCGTTCATCGTCCTGACGTCAAACCTGTTTGCGATCCTCGGCCTGCGTGCCATGTACTTCCTGCTGGCGGGCGTGGCGGAGCGCTTCTCAATGCTGAAGTACGGCCTGTCGGTGATCCTGGTGTTTATCGGTATCAAGATGATGATTGTCGATTTCTATCACATCCCGATCGCCATCTCGCTGGGCGTGGTGTTTGGTATTCTGGTTCTGACCCTGGCGATCAACGCCTGGGTGAATCACCAGAACGATAAGAAACAGAAGCGATCTGGCGCACTCTGATGCGCTCACCCTGGCCCTCTCCCACCGGGAGAGGGTACAGACATTAAAAACGGCAACTCAGGTTGCCGTTTTGCTTTTACCTTTGTCACCCGACAAAAAATGTAAATATACAGTTAAAAAATATGACGCAGCACGTAAAACCCAGCATTTTACGCTTCCCAGCATCCGCACTTTCAATATACTCAACCTTGCATAACACACACCTCTAACCGGGATGATAAGTGCCTCAGAGCACCTCCGGGACGGAACGCAATTTCACTGAAGGAATTTTCCATGACCACACAATCTACTGGTCTGCTCGCGCGTCTGACGCAGGGCAGCCTCGTCAAACAAATACTGATAGGCCTGGTGCTGGGTATTTTACTGGCACTGGTTTCTAAACCGGCCGCTATTGCCACTGGCTTACTCGGCACCCTGTTCGTTGGCGCGTTAAAAGCTGTCGCACCGGTGCTGGTCCTGATGCTGGTGATGGCCTCCATTGCCAACCACCAGCATGGCCAGAAAACCAACATCCGTCCGATTTTGTTCCTCTATCTGCTGGGTACTTTCTCTGCTGCCCTGACGGCGGTGGTGTTTAGCTTCCTGTTCCCGTCCACGCTGCAACTTACCTCTGCCGCGGGTGATATTACCCCGCCATCCGGCATTGTCGAGGTGCTTCGCGGCCTGCTGATGAGCATGGTCTCTAACCCGATTGATGCCCTGTTGAATGCTAACTACATCGGCATTCTGGTGTGGGCCATCGGCCTGGGCTTTGCCCTGCGTCACGGTAACGACACCACCAAAAATCTGGTTAACGACATGTCCAACGCGGTGACCTTTATGGTGAAGGTGGTGATCCGCTTTGCGCCAATCGGGATCTTCGGCCTGGTCTCCTCCACCCTGGCCACCACCGGGTTCGAAACCTTGTGGGGCTACGCTCAGCTGCTGCTGGTACTGATCGGCTGCATGCTGCTGGTGGCGCTGGTGATTAACCCGCTGCTGGTGTTCTGGCAGATCCGCCGCAACCCTTATCCACTGGTGCTGATGTGTCTGCGTGAGAGCGGCGTGTACGCCTTCTTCACCCGCAGCTCTGCGGCGAACATTCCGGTGAACATGGCGCTGGCCGAGAAGCTGAATCTGGATCGTGATACCTACTCCGTCTCCATCCCGCTGGGTGCGACCGTCAATATGGCGGGTGCGGCGATCACCATCACCGTGCTGACCTTAGCGGCTGTGCATACTCTGGGTATTCCGGTGGATCTGCCAACCGCGTTGCTGCTGAGCGTTGTGGCGTCGCTGTGCGCCTGTGGCGCATCGGGTGTGGCGGGTGGTTCGCTGCTGCTGATCCCGCTGGCATGTAATATGTTCGGTATCCCGAATGAAGTGGCCATGCAGGTTGTAGCGGTCGGCTTTATCATCGGCGTGCTGCAGGACTCCTGCGAAACCGCACTGAACTCTTCCACTGACGTGCTGTTTACCGCAGCGGCCTGCCAGGCGGAAGATGCGCGTCTGGCGAAAAACGCGCTTCGAGGTTAACAGCAAAACGGCAACCAGAGGTTGCCGTTTTTAGTGTTTGTACCCTCTCCCGGTGGGAGAGGGTCAGGGTGAGGGCATCAGGCCGCACGGTACTACAGCGTTACACCACTCTTAAAGATCGCCAGCTCGCGGAAGTCGTTCTTCTCATTGCAGGTCTGCTTGCCGTTGGCAAATTCCACGATAGTGTCCACAAACTCCGTCAGCAGCTGCGGCATCGCTTTGCCGTGGATCAGTTGACCGGCGTCGAAATCAATCCAGTGCTTTTTCTTCGCTGCCAGCTCGCTGTTGGTGGCGATTTTTACCGTCGGGACAAAACCGCCGTACGGCGTGCCGCGCCCGGTGCTGAACAGCACCATATGGCAGCCCGCACCCGCCAGGGCGCTGGTAGCCACAGCATCGTTACCCGGGGCGCTTAACAGGTTCAGACCGTGGGTTTGCAGCCGCTCGCCGTAACGCAGGACATCCACCACCTGGCTGGCACCCGCTTTCTGGGTACAGCCGAGGGATTTCTCCTCAAGCGTAGTGATCCCGCCCGCCTTGTTGCCCGGGGATGGATTCTCGTAAATCGGCTGGTTATGGGCGATAAAGTACTGTTTGAAGTCGTTGACCATGGTGACGGTCTTTTCAAAGGTCTCTTCATCGCGGCAGTGACTCATCAGAATGCGTTCAGCGCCAAACATCTCCGGCACTTCGGTCAGCACGGTGGTGCCGCCATTGCTGATGACGTAATCAGAGAACTGACCCAGCATCGGGTTGGCGGTAATGCCGGACAGCCCATCAGAGCCGCCGCACTCCAGACCAAACTTCAGCTCGCTCAGCTTGCCCGCTTCACGCTGGTCGTGGCGCATCGCTTCGTACAATTGATGCAGATGCTCCAGCCCGGCTTCCACTTCGTCGTCCTGATGCTGACAGACCATGAAGTGCACGCGGGTCGGATCAAAATCACCCAGCGTTTCGCGGAAGGCATCGACCTGGTTGTTCTCACAGCCAAGGCCGATCACCAGCACCGCCCCGGCGTTCGGGTGGCGGACCATGTTTTGCAGCATGGTGCGGGTATTGATGTGATCGTCGCCCAGCTGGGAGCAGCCATAGGTGTGGCTGAACAGGTGGACGCCGTCAGTGCCTTCTGCGTCGTTCGTCTCTTTCAGGAACCGGGTCTGGATCTGACGGGCGATGCCGTTGACGCAGCCGACGGTCGGCAGGATCCACAGTTCATTGCGGATCCCCACCTCCCCACTGGCACGGCGGTAGATCTGAACCTCACGATCTGCCGCCTGGCTGCCCTCAGCCTGTAACTCAGGTTGATAGCTGTACTCATCCAGATCGCTCAGATTGGTACGCGTATTGTGGGAGTGAATGAACTCCCCCGCCGCGATATCCGCCAGCGCATGGCCGATAGGCAGACCGTATTTGACGACGTTCTCCCCTTTGGCAATGGCCTGCAGGGCAAATTTATGCCCGCGCGCAACGTCCTGGCGCAGCGTGACGGTCTGGTTATCAAACGTCACGTCCAGACCTTCGCTCAGGTCGGCCAGTGCGACCGCTACGTTATCCAGCGAATGGATCTTGATGTATTGCATATCAACCCTCAGAAGGCCTTAGTTCAGTTCAATAGCGAAGTAGTCGCGTGCGTTGTTAAAGCAGATGTTTCTCACCATTTCGCCCAGCAGCTGGATGTCGGCCGGGGCTTCGCCCGCTGCCACCCAGCGGCCAATCATCTGGCACAGAATGCGGCGGAAATATTCATGGCGAGTATAAGAAAGGAAGCTGCGGCTGTCGGTCAGCATACCCACGAAGCGGCTCAGCAGACCGAGCTGCGCCAGCTGCGTCATCTGACGCTCCATGCCATCTTTCTGATCGTTGAACCACCAGCCGGAACCGAACTGCATCTTGCCCGGCATCCCTTCACCCTGGAAGTTGCCGATCATGGTGCCCAGCACTTCGTTATCGCGTGGGTTCAGGCAGTAGAGGATGGTTTTTGGCAGCAGGTTCTCTTCGTTCTGTTTGCTCAGCAGCTTCGACAGCTCTTCCGCCAGCGGACGGTCGTTGATGGAGTCGAAACCGACGTCGGCACCCAGCAGTTTGAACTGGCGCAGGTTGTTATTGCGCAGCGCGCCGATGTGGTACTGCTGCACCCAGCCACGACGGGCATATTCAGCCGCCAGCCAGACCAGTACCGCGGTTTTGAACTGCGCCACTTCGTGTTCGTTGAGGCTTTCACCCGCCAGACGACGCGCCAGAATGCTGTCCAGCTCGGCTTCGTTGGCGTCAGCAAACAGCACCACGTCCAGGGCATGGTCAGAGACTTTACAGCCGTGAGCGGCAAAGTGATCCAGACGTTTCGCCAGCGCAGTCTGCAGATCGCCGAAACGGCGGATCTCGGTATCAGAGACTTCACTCAGCTTCGCCATGTAGTCGGCAAAGGTCGCCTGCTCAATGTTGAAGGCTTTGTCCGGGCGCCAGCTTGGCAGCACTTTGACGTCAAATGAACTGTCTTTGGCGACAACGGCGTGATGCTCCAGGGAGTCGATCGGATCGTCGGTGGTGCCGACCATTTTGACGTTCATCTGCTTCATGATGCCGCGGGCAGAGAATTTGTCCTGGGCCAGCAGCTCGTTACATTCGTTCCAGATCTCATCGGCGGTGGCCGGAGAGAGCAACTTGCCGGTGATGCCAAACGGACGGCGCAGCTCCAGGTGGGTCCAGTGGTACAGCGGGTTACCGATGGTGTGCGGCACGGTCGCCGCCCAGGCGTCGAATTTTTCACGATCGGAAGCATCGCCGGTACAGAGGCGTTCCGCCACCCCGTTGGTGCGCATGGCACGCCACTTGTAGTGGTCGCCTTTCAGCCAGATGTCATACAGGTTTTTGAAACGGTAATCCTCGGCAACCTGCTGCGGCGGAAGGTGGCAGTGGTAGTCAAAAATCGGCTGGTCTTTAGCGTAATCGTGGTACAGGCGGCGGGCGAATTCGGTATCTAACAGAAAATCTTCAGTCATAAACGGGGTCATTATCGTCTTCCTCTTACGAGCTTACGAGTGCGTCAGAAAAGTGATGTTCAGATGCTGCAAAGTTATCACACCAATTTCCAGAGGCCGATGATTTTTTCGTGAGTTAGATCAATAAACGTCGACAAATAATCTACGCCCAAAGTGGTAAATATCGCTTAACACCGCGCCAGCTCTGGCCTGACGGCGCACAGACATTGTCCTTACAAAGATTGACACTTTTGTGATGTCACTCACCTTTTAAAGTTGTATGACAAGTTATCTTCTCGCCGTCGCAAATTATAAGCCGACGGAATGCGTTACCGGTGCCACAGGCATCGGACTCAGCGGTAAGGATACCGACTTATGCACGTTTACTTATGGCAAGGTTCGGGCCGTTCCGGGAGCAATCCCGGTAACGCCCTCCCGTTGATAAACATCTCACGCCTGGCGTAGAGATGCCCGTACTCCGGTGCGGCAATAACATAACGATGAGGTTTTACATGCGTAAAATTAAAGGGTTACGTTGGTACATGATCGCACTGGTGACGCTCGGCACCGTGCTGGGCTACCTGACACGTAACACCATAGCGGCGGCGGCGCCGACGCTGATGGAAGAGCTGCACATCTCCACGCAACAATATTCTTATATTATCGCGGCCTACTCCGCGGCTTATACCATCATGCAGCCGGTAGCCGGCTATGTGCTGGATATCCTGGGAACGAAAGTCGGCTACGCGGTCTTTGCCGTCACATGGGCTATCTTCTGCGGCGCAACCGCGCTGGCAGGCAGCTGGGGCGGCCTGGCGCTGGCCCGTGGCGCAGTCGGTGCGGCAGAAGCGGCGATGATCCCTGCGGGTCTGAAAGCGGCCTCCGAGTGGTTCCCGGCGAAAGAACGTTCTATCGCAGTGGGCTACTTCAACGTCGGTTCGTCTATTGGCGCGATGATCGCACCGCCGCTGGTGGTGTGGGCTATCGTAATGCACAGCTGGCAGCTGGCGTTCATCATCTCTGGCGTGCTGAGCTTTGCCTGGGCAATGGCCTGGCTGATCTTCTACAAACATCCGCGCGATCAGAAGAAACTGTCTGATGAAGAGCGTGACTACATCATCGGTGGCCAGGAGTCTCAGCATCAGACCAACAACGGCAAGAAGATGTCTGTCCTGCAGATCCTCGGCACCCGTCAGTTCTGGGGTATCGCCCTGCCACGTTTCCTGGCAGAACCGGCATGGGGTACATTCAACGCCTGGATCCCGCTGTTCATGTTTAAAGTCTACGGCTTTAACCTGAAAGAGATCGCCATGTTCGCCTGGATGCCAATGCTGTTTGCTGACCTGGGCTGTATCGTCGGCGGCTATCTGCCACCGCTGTTCCAGCGCTGGTTTGGTGTGAACCTGATTGTCTCCCGTAAAATGGTGGTGACCATGGGCGCACTGCTGATGATTGGCCCAGGGATGATCGGCCTGTTCACCAGCCCGTACGTGGCTATCGGCCTGCTGTGTATCGGTGGTTTTGCTCACCAGTCACTGTCCGGTGCGCTGATTACCCTCTCTTCTGACGTCTTTGGGCGTAACGAAGTGGCGACCGCTAACGGCCTGACCGGGATGGCTGCCTGGACTGCCAGCACCATGTTTGCTCTGGTGGTCGGTGCGCTGGCTGACACCATCGGCTTCAGCCCGCTGTTCGCAGTCCTGGCTATCTTCGACCTGATGGGTGCGGTGCTTATCTGGACGGTGCTGAAAAGCAAGTCCGCAGAGGAGCTGCTGCAAGAGTCGGTGGGCAAGCCGGCAACGCAGAGTTAGCGTAATGCCGGGTGGCGCTGCGCTTACCCGGCCTGGAGAACCCGGAGGCCCGCGCCGCCGGGCATAGAAAGGCCGCTCACGAGCGGCTTTTTTACGGGTGGAATCTGGAGACAAACGGGTAAAAGTGGTATAACAAATCATTAGCCATACCCTGCCTGGAGCGCATATGGAAATCAACGAACCCCGTCGCCTTTATCAGCAACTTGCTGCTGAGCTGAAAGCTCGCATCGAGCAAGGCGTTTATCTGGTGGGAGACAAATTACCTGCCGAGCGTTTTATCGCTGATGAAAAGAGCGTAAGCCGCACCGTGGTTCGTGAAGCCATCATCATGCTGGAAGTGGAAGGCTATGTTGAAGTGCGTAAAGGGTCGGGCATTCATGTCATCTCCAGCCAGGCAAAACACTCCCCGGTACCGGACGAGAATCTCGAATTTGCCAACTACGGTCCCTTTGAGCTGCTCCAGGCTCGTCAGCTTATCGAAAGCAATATTGCAGAGTTCGCCGCGACCCAGGTGACCAAGCAGGACATCATGAAGCTGATGGAGATCCAGGATAACGCGCGTAAAGAAAAATGTTTCCGCGACTCCGAGTGGGACCTGCAGTTTCACGTCCAGGTTGCCCTCGCCACGCAAAATACCGCTCTGGCAGCAATCGTGGAAAAAATGTGGACTCAGCGCGTTCATAACCCGTACTGGAAAAAACTGCACGATCACATCGACTCCCGTTCCGTGGATAACTGGTGCGACGACCATGACCAGATCCTCAAAGCCCTGATTCGTAAAGATCCAAACGCGGCGAAACTGGCGATGTGGCAGCACCTTGAGAACACCAAACAGATGCTGTTCAATGAAACCAGTGACGACTTCGAATTCAACGCCGACCGCTATCTTTTTGCAGAAAACCCGGTGGTTCACCTCGATACCGCCGTCAGTCAGGCAAAATAGTTTCCTTTTTCCATGAGCAGGCGCTTCGCTGCGCCTTCCCGCTGAGGTGGGTAAGCAAACCTTTAGAGTGTCAGCGTTTGTAAAAGACCTCGCGTCCCCTGCCTGGGTTAAGCCAAAATCAATCCTGGAATGATGCAAATACTGTGACGGATCCCTTCAGGCTTTGTTACAATTAGATGCATTTAGCCGTTTAGCTTGTTAGTTAGTGCTTGCTTACTTTGCCACTTAACAGGGAACAGTTCTGGCCACACATTGTGTCCGCGAGCGACCATAATGAAATTATAAAAAATGTCGCCGTGCTGTTTGACCCGGTTGACAGGTGTGCCGTTAACCGATTTTCAGGAACACTGAATGGAACTTTTGACCCAACTACTGAATGCCTTATGGGCTCAGGATTTCGAAACGCTGGCCAATCCTTCCATGATTGGCATGCTCTATTTTGTCCTGTTTATGATCCTGTTTCTTGAAAACGGTCTGCTGCCTGCCGCTTTCCTGCCCGGCGATAGCCTGCTGGTGCTGGTGGGCGTGCTCTGCGCAAAAGGGGCAATGCAATTCCCACAAACCGTACTGCTGTTGACCATTGCCGCCAGTCTCGGCTGCTGGCTGAGCTATATCCAGGGACGATGGCTCGGCAACACGCGCATTGTGCAGAACTGGCTTTCCCATCTTCCGGCACACTATCATCAGCGAGCGCATCACCTGTTCCATAAGCACGGGCTTTCCGCGCTGCTGGTCGGGCGCTTCATCGCTTTTGTTCGTACCCTGTTGCCAACGATTGCCGGGCTCTCCGGCCTCAGCAGCGCGCGTTTTCAGTTCTTTAACTGGATGAGCGGCCTGCTGTGGGTACTTATCCTGACCACCCTCGGCTACCTGCTTGGCAAGACCCCGGTATTCCTGAAGTACGAAGACCAGCTGATGTCCTGCCTGATGCTGTTGCCTGTGGTATTACTGGTGTTCGGCCTGGTGGGCTCGCTGGTAGTGCTGTGGAAGAAAAAACATGGAAGTCAGGGCTAAGGTGATGAGCAATTCAACCCCGTCACTGCGCCGTCTCTCTTACGCCATCGTTGCGCTGATGATGTTCAGCGCCTTGCTGCTGGCCTGGGCGGCGCTGCAAAAGCAGGAATCGACGCTGGCTATCCGCTCTGTCAATCAGGGCGTCAGTATGCCCGATGGCTTCTCCGTCTGGCATCATCTGGATGCGAACGGCATTCAGTTTAAAAGCATTACGCCGCAGAACGACGTGCTGCTGATTACCTTCGACTCCAGCGTGCAGAGCGCCGCAGCGAAGAAGGTGCTCGACCGCAGCCTGCCGCACGGATATATCATTGCGCAACAGGATGATAATAATCAGGCGGTGGTCTGGCTGACGCGTCTGCGTGATACCTCGCGTCTGCTGGGCTAAATTTCCACTATTCTGAATCTTTTCACTCACTTTGGTGATATCACCGTTTACTTACTATGCTTAAGTACGCGGAGCACCTCCCACTCGTACTCCGCTCAACTCTGGAAACCGACATTCCGGTAGGTTATGTCGACAAACAATGGAAGGTTTTCATAATGAATTACCGCATCGCCCTGGGCCTCGCCCTTTTTTCTTTAAGTGCAGCATCGTTCGCGTCTTCCCTGTGTCAGGAGAAGGAAAAGGACATTCAACGCGAGATCAGCTACGCTGAAAAGCATAACAATCAGAATCGAATCAACGGGCTGCAGAAGGCCCTTAGCGAAGTTAAAGCTAACTGTTCAGACAGCAAGCTGCGTGCCGATCATCAGCGCAAGATTGCCGATCAGAAAGAGGAGATTGCTGAGCGCCGCCAGGATCTGGTGGAGGCTAAAGAGAAAGGCGATGCGGATAAGATTGCTAAACGTGAGCATAAACTGCTGGAAGCGGAGAACGAGCTGAAAGCGCTGGAGTCTCGCGATTACTGATTTAATGGACATCTTAACAGGAGAGAATCATGTCAAAAGATACTACGTCAGACCATTTACGCGCTGAACTGAAGTCCCTGGCGGATACCCTGGAAGAGGTGCTGAGCTCCTCGAGCAGTAAGTCGAAAGAAGAGCTGAGTAAACTGCGCAATAAAGCGGAGCAGGCCCTGCATGAGAGCCGCTACCGTCTGGGCGAAACCAGCGATGTGCTGGCGAAACAGACCCGTGAAGCCGCTGCGCGCGCCGATGAGTACGTACGCGAAAATCCGTGGGCCGGGGTAGGTATCGGTGCTGCGGTTGGCGTCGTCATCGGCATGCTCCTGACGCGACGTTAATTATGGAAGATTCACGTCAACCACAAGGGCCCGCAAAAAACGTCCTCGGTATCGGACAGCGGATTTTAACCACTCTCGTCGGCATCGCAGAGACGCGCATCCGACTGGCAGTGGTTGAACTGGAAGAAGAGAAAGCGAACCTCTTCCAGCTGCTACTGATGTTGGGGTTGACCATGCTCTTCGCCGCCTTTGGCCTGATGAGCCTTATGGTATTGATTATCTGGGCAGTCGATCCGCAGTACCGCCTGAATGTCATGATTGGCACAACCGTGGTACTGCTGCTTGCCGCCCTGATAGGAGGGATCTGGACGATGCGCAAAGTGCGTCATTCGACCCTGCTACATCATACCCGTAAGGAACTGGCCAACGATCGGTCATTGCTGGAGGATGAGAAAAAGTGAGCAGAAGCGCTGCAGAACGTGAGCGAGAAAAGGCTTTTTTGCTGAGCCAGATCCAGCAACAACGGCTGGATCTGTCAGCGAGCAGCCGTGACTGGCTGGAGGTGACTCACGCTTACGATCGTGGCTGGAATGCCCTTCTCAACCTCCGCGCCTGGGCGCTGGTGGGGAGCAGCATTCTGGCGGTGCGGGCAGTCCGCCATCCGAACAGGCTGGTCCGCTGGGCACGCCGCGGTTTCGGTATCTGGAGCGCCTGGAGGCTGGTGAAATCGACAATTAATCAGCAGCAGCTGCGCAAATACGACGCACGCTGACGTTACTCTCTGCCTCACCCGGTAAAGCGCCTTCTGGCGCTTTACTTTTTTGTGCCGCCTCGCCTTACTCAATATCTTTGAAGAAGATTGACAGTTTTCCTTGCTAACAATCGCCATTCACCCCGTTTATGATTCTCTCCATCGACAGCGAGACCGCGGCATCCGCCCGATTTCGCAAACAAAATAGTGTTTACAGCCTGAATGGCTCCCTGGAGAGTAAGATGAAAAAATTAGAAGATGTTGGTGTACTGGTTGCGCGTATCCTGATGCCAATCCTGTTTATTACCGCAGGTTGGGGCAAAATCGGTGGTTACGCCGGTACGCAGCAGTACATGGAAGCGATGGGCGTCCCGGGGTTCCTGCTGCCGCTGACCATTCTGCTTGAGTTTGGCGGTGGCCTGGCGATCCTGTTCGGTTTCCTGACCCGCACCACGGCGCTGTTCACCGCAGGCTTCACCCTGCTGACCGCGTTCCTGTTCCACAGCAACTTTGCGGAAGGCGTGAACTCGCTGATGTTCATGAAAAACCTGACCATCGCAGGCGGCTTCCTGCTGCTGGCCATCACCGGCCCGGGTGCATACAGCATCGACCGCGTTCTGAATAAGAAGTGGTAAGCAGACTATACTGAATCAAAAAGCGAGGAGATATCTCCTCGCTTTTGCTATCTAAGGAGGAAAAGATGGGACAACTCGTAGACGGCGTCTGGCAGGATACCTGGTATGACACCAAATCCACTGGCGGACGCTTTAAGCGCTCCGTGTCAGCCTTCCGTAACTGGCTCACCGCCGACGGCGCGCCTGGCCCGAGCGGCGAAGGTGGCTTCGCGGCAGAGAAAGATCGTTACCACCTTTATGTCTCGCTTGCCTGCCCATGGGCGCACCGCACGCTGATCGTCCGCGCGCTGAAGGGGCTGGATTCGCTGATCCCCGTCTCGGTGGTGCATCCGTTGATGCTGGAGAACGGCTGGACTTTCGGCAGCGATTTCCCGGCGGCCACCGGCGATTCACTCTATCACCATGATTTTCTCTACCAGCTCTACCTGCGCGCCGATCCGCACTACACCGGCCGGGTCACCGTTCCGGTCCTGTGGGACAAAAAAAATCAGACCATTGTCAGCAATGAATCGGCGGAAATTATCCGCATGTTTAATACCGCGTTTGATGCTCACGGCGCCCGGGCGGGCGACTACTATCCGCCGGCGCTGCGGGATAAAATTGATGACCTGAATAGCTGGATCTACGACAACGTCAATAACGGTGTCTATAAGGCCGGGTTTGCCACCAGCCAGGAAGCCTATGACGAAGCCGTGAACAACGTCTTTGCGTCGCTGGAACGTCTGGAGCAAATTCTCGGTCAGCACCGCTATTTGACCGGCAACCAGCTGACCGAAGCCGATATCCGACTGTGGACCACCCTGGTTCGCTTTGACCCGGTTTATGTGACCCACTTTAAGTGCGACAAACGCCGGATCAGCGATTACCTCAATCTGTACGGTTTCCTGCGCGACATCTATCAGATGCCAGGGATTGCGGAGACGGTGGACTTTGACCACATCCGTAACCACTATTACCGCAGCCATAAAACCATCAATCCGACGGGCATTATCTCCGTTGGCCCGTGGCAGGATCTGACTGAACCGCACGGCCGCGACGCTCGCTTCGACTAAGACTCAGGGGGCGCCTCGCTGGCGCCCTTTACCCCTCTTTTATTCCCGTCTATGCTTTATTTGATCCCTTAGAAAACAAGCGATTAATTGCTACTGAGGCGTAAAAAATGGACTGGTATCTCAAAGTACTGCGAAATTATATTGGCTTTAAAGGGCGCGCCCGGCGCAAAGAATACTGGATGTTTATTCTGGTGAACTTCATTTTGATCTGCGTCCTGGGACTCATAGACAAAATGCTGGGCTGGGAGCGGGCTGGCGGGGAAGGCATTCTCACTACGGTATATGGCCTGCTGGTGTTTCTGCCGGGGTGGGCGGTACTGTTTCGCCGACTGCACGATACCGACAGGTCGGCATGGTGGCTGCTGCTGGTGCTGATCCCGGTGATCGGCTGGATAATTATTCTGATCTTCAACTGCCAGCGCGGCACGGTCGGTGAAAACCGGTTTGGGCCGGATCCACTGCTGAACGGTTAAAACGTTGCCCGGCGGCGTTACGCTTGCCGGGCCAACAGATTACTTCTGGGCAAACAGCTTCTGGATCTCGCGCAGACACCAGGATTTGGCTTCGCCCATGCTGTCACGACGCCATGCCATAATGATATCCACTTCACTGGTGTACTCCGGGCTCACTACCCGCAGCCGCCCTTCGGCAATATCTTTTTCCACAAACGGATACGGCATGGTCGCCACGCCCAGCCCGGCCAGCAGCGCCTGACGTTTATCTTCCAGCGTACTGACGGTGAGACGCGGCTGCTTATCCAGCAGCTGGACGGTTAACACCGGGCGCTCGCGGGCGGTATCCGCCACCGCCACGCCGCGATATTTTACGCGGGTCACTTCCGACAGCGGTTCCGGCTCCTGATGGATCGGATGATCCGGAGCGGCAACGTAGACATTCAACACTTTATACAGCTTGCGGGAGTTGATTTCGGACGAGGAGCGGAAGTGCATGTCCGGGGCGATCACAATATCAGCCCGGCCCTGCTCCAGACGCTCCCACGCGCCGGCGAGCACCTCGGTGATGATCGACAGCTGGGTGTTGGCTTTCTCCGCAAGGCGATCCACCAGCGGATAGAGCGCAGTAGTAGGCACCAGGGCCTCGGTGACCAGCGTCAGGTGTGTTTCCCACCCGCGGGCCAGCGCTTCGGCGTCGGTGGTCAGTTTATCTGCCGCTTCCAGCAGCACGCGGCCGCGCTCCAGCAGCATCCGCCCAACGTTAGTGAATTTTGTTCGATGACCGGAGCGGTCAAACAGCACCACATCCAGCTCTTCTTCCAGCTTCTGCATGGTGTAGCTCAGGGCTGATGGCACGCGCCCCAGTTCATCTGCTGCGGCGGCGAAGCTACCGCGTCGATCGATCGCGTCCATCACCCGCAGTGCTTCAAGGGTCAATGCTCTCTCTTTAGCCATGGCGTTCTCATTCAGGAAATTTGAACATACCGGGCAGAATATCTGGCTAACAATGCAGCGTCCATACCTTTACCATTGTTTTAGTGTAAAGAGAGGTCAAGTTTATGATTACGACAAGAACAGCCAAACAGTGCGGACAAGCCGATTTCGGTTGGCTGCAGGCTCGCTACACCTTTTCCTTTGGACACTACTTTGACCCGAAACTGCTGGGCTATGCCTCTTTGCGTGTACTGAATCAGGAAGTACTCGCCCCCGGGGCCTCGTTCCAGCCGCGTACCTATCCGAAAGTGGATATCCTGAATCTGATTCTTGAAGGCGAAGCAGAGTATCGCGACAGCGAGGGCAACCATGTCCAGGCGAAAGCCGGGGAAGCATTGCTGATAGCCACCCAGCCAGGCATTAGCTATAGCGAGCATAATCTCAGCAAAGATAAGACGCTGACGCGGATCCAGCTGTGGCTGGATGCCTGCCCTGAGCGGGAAAACCCGCCGCTGCAGAAGATCGATCTGCAGGAGGGTAAACAGCAGCTGCTGGCCTCGCCGGACGGCAGCACAGGCAGTCTGCAGTTACGTCAGCAGGTGTGGCTGCACCATATCGAGCTGGATAAAGGGGAGCGCCTGAGTTTTCAGCTCCACGGTCCGCGCGCCTATCTGCAGTCCATTCATGGTACGGTGCATGCGTTAACCCCGGCTGAAGAGCGGGAAGCACTGACCTGCGGGGACGGGGCGTTTATCCGCGATGAGGTGAATATCACCCTGGTGGCTGATACGCCGCTGCGGGCGCTGCTGATCGATTTGCCGGTCTGAGTCGGTATTGCCGGGTTGGCCTACGCCTCCCCGGCAAACCATTAATGACTTACTCGCTCATGGCCTGAGCGATTTGCGAGCGGACCTCGGCACGCTGCTCCGGCGTCAGAACCTGGCTCACATCGAAGTAATATTTCACGCGATAGTAACGCGCCTGCTCTTCAATACGGCTGAACGCCGCCAGCTGCTCTTTGACCGCTTTTTCATCCCACTTGCCTGACTGGATCACGTTAATCAATGTGCCATTTTTCACGTTGTCCGTCGGGATTTTATAGACGTTATCTTCCAGCTGCTGGTGCAGAGCCTTGATCTTCGCGGTCTGCTCGCTGCTGAGTTTCAGCTGTTGAACGATCGGATCCTCGCCTGGTGCGGGTGCGGTGGTCACCTCTGCTGCCTGCGCCACGCCCATAAAGCCCGTCAGGGCGGCCGTCATCAGCGCGATACGGAAAATCTTTTTCATCTCACGATCCTTAATTATCTGTCAGGGAAGCACCCCTGAAGTATTTTTCAATTACGGATGTCGATCTGTGATGAAGTATATAAACACGTGTGCAGGTAAGAGCTGACGGGGGATGCAAAAAGCAAAAACCCCGCCGAAGCGGGGTTGTTGTTTAAAGAAGGTGAAGCTGACCGATAAGCCGGGTTCTGTCGTTGAACAGTCATTCATCTAGGCCAGCAATCGCTCACTGGCTCAAGCAGCCTACCCGGGTTCAGTACGGGCCGTACCATGCGAACCCCTATTTGGCCTTGCTCCGGGTGGAGTTTACCGTGCCACGGACTGTTACCAGCCGCGCGGTGCGCTCTTACCGCACCCTTTCACCCTTACCTGATCCCACTTGCGTGGGCCATCGGCGGTTTGCTCTCTGTTGCACTGGTCGTGGGTTTCCCCCCCAGGCGTTACCTGGCACCCTGCCCTATGGAGCCCGGACTTTCCTCCCCTCCGCCCGTCTCCCCCGAAAGGGACGACGACGAAGCGGCGACTGTCTGGTCAGCTTCGGCGCGCAGTATAGAGGGTTTGCGCCCCGCTGTCACCCTTCGGTGAGCATCCCGACCCGCAGGGTGGCAGCAATATTGCGCGAGGCGCGATAAATATTGTCAAACGCGCCGCGGAACGCCTCTTCAAGAGTGCTGATGCTGGTCAGGACGCTGAACACCGCGTCGATACCGTACTGGTGCACAATGCCGACATCATTAGTCAGGCTGCCGGCAATACCGATCACCGGTTTATGATACTTGCTGGCCACGCGCGCCACGCCCACTGGCACCTTGCCGTGAATACTTTGACTGTCCAGACGCCCTTCACCCGTCACCACCCAGGTGCAGTCGTGAATATGCTCTTCGAGATTCAGCGCCTGGGTGACAATTTCGATGCCGCTTTTCAGCTCCGCACCGAGGAACGCCATCAGCGCAGCACCCATGCCGCCTGCCGCGCCTGCACCGGGCACGCTTTTGACATCAATACGCAGCGCGGTATTAATCACATCTGCATAGTGGGAAAGATTATTGTCGAGTTCGACGATGTTGGCTTCGGTGGCCCCTTTCTGCGGCCCGAAGATGCGGGATGCACCCTGGTCGCCGATCAGTGGATTGCTCACGTCACAGGCCACCCGGATCGCGCAGCTTTTAAGGCGCGGATCGAGGGTCGAAATATCAATATTGTTCAGTGCCATCAGGCTGCCACCGCCGTGGCCAATCTCGGTGCCGTTGGCGTCGGTCAGTTTTGCGCCCAGCGCCTGCACCATGCCCGCGCCGCCGTCGTTGGTGGCGCTGCCGCCAATCCCGATAATGATATTGCGCGCGCCTTTATCGAGTGCGGCGAGGATCAGCTCGCCCGTGCCGCGGGAGGTAGTAATCAACGGGTTGCGCTGGGCCGGAGGCACCAGCACCAGTCCGCTTGCTGCGGCCATCTCAATAAATGCCGTCACGCCATCGCCGGAGATCCCCCAGCAGGCGTTAACGCTTTCGCCCAGTGGCCCTGTCACCACCGCGTGCTGCATCGTGCCGTTGGTGGCGGCAATCATCGCTTCAACCGTTCCTTCCCCGCCATCCGCTACGGGAACCGAAACATACTCTGCATCGGGAAAGATCTCCCGAAAGCCTTTTTCTATCGCCCGCGCTACCTCGGTGGCAGACAGGCTTTCTTTGTAAGAGTCAGGGGCGATTACGATTTTCATAGTTATAGCCTGTTACCGCTTAAGGCAAAAATAGCGGGCGCGTTCCCGCGCCCGTCTTTGTTAGCGAGAGACTTCCACTTTCGCCAGTTTTTCGTAATAGCAGGCAATGGCGCTGTGGTCGTCGTTACCATGACCATCGGCACGCAGCGCCTGCATCATCTCCATTACCGCCGCGGTCAGCGGCAGCTGGGCACCCACGCCATGGGAGGTATCGAGGGCGTTGGCCAGATCTTTGATGTGCAGATCGATGCGGAAGCCCGGCTTGAAGTTACGATCCATTACCATCGGCGCTTTAGCATCCAGCACGGTGCTGCCCGCCAGGCCGCCACGAATTGCCTGATAGACCAGATCCGGGTTAACGCCTGCTTTGGTCGCCAGGGTCAGGGCTTCGGACATCGCGGCGATGTTGAGGGCCACAATCACCTGGTTTGCCAGCTTGGTGACGTTACCCGCACCGATTTCACCGGTGTGCACCACGGAGCCGGCCATCGCTTTCAGCAGGTCGTAATATTTGTCGAAAATCGCCTTGTCGCCGCCCACCATCACAGAGAGGGTGCCGTCGATGGCTTTCGGCTCGCCGCCGCTGACCGGCGCATCCAGCATCTCCACGCCTTTCGCTTTTAACGCTTCGCTAATTTCGCGGCTCGCCAGTGGGGCGATGGAGCTCATGTCGATCAGCACGGTGCCTGGTTTGGCGCCTTCAATAATGCCGCCTTCACCCAGCGCCACCTCTTTCACGTGCGGGGAGTTTGGCAGCATGGTGATGATCACATCGCACTGCTCGGCAATCGCCTTTGCCGTGGCGGCGGTTTCTGCGCCTGCGGCAATCACTTCGGCAATGGCTTCCAGGTTACGGTCTGCAACCACCAGTGAGTAACCTGCTTTGATGAGGTTTTTACTCATTGGTTTACCCATGATACCCAGGCCAATAAAACCAACTTTCAGTGTCATAACGTTTCTCTCTCTCAGGGGTGGTTATTTCTTAAAGGAATCGGCTAATTTCTGCGTTGCGGAACGGAACACGCCGAGGTCGCTGCCGACGGCAACAAAGGTCGCGCCCCACTCCAGGTAACGGCGGGCATCAGCCTCAACAGGAGCCAGGATGCCGCACGGCTTACCATGGACTTTGGCGCGAGCAAAGATATGCTGAATAGCGCGCTGCACTTCCGGGTGATTCGCGTTGCCGAGGTGGCCGAAGGCCGCCGCCAGGTCGCTCGGGCCGACGAAGATGCCGTCCACGCCGTCAGTGGCGGCGATGGCATCGACGTTATCCACGCCCTGCTGGCTCTCGATCTGCACCAGGATGGTGATGTTCTTGTTCGACTGGACGAGGTAGTCCGGTACGGTGCCAAACATGTTGGCGCGATGGGAGACCGACACGCCGCGGATGCCTTCAGGCGGATAGCGGGTGGAGGCCACCGCCTGCACCGCCTCTTCGACGTTTTCCACAAACGGGATCAGGAAGTTGTAGAAGCCAATATCCAGCAGACGCTTAATGATCACCGGCTCATTGGTCGGGGCTCGCACCACTGCCGCGCTGGAACTACCTTTCAGCGCCATCAGCTGCGGGATAAACGTGGTGACGTCGTTCGGAGCATGTTCACCGTCCAGTACCAGCCAGTCAAAACCTGCTAACCCCAGCACCTCGGTACTGATTGGGCTTGCCAGCGCGGACCAGCAGCCGATCTGAATCTGATGTGCCGCGAGGGCCGCTTTAAATTTGTTCGGGAAAATATCGTTACTCATCGCTTATACCTTTGCTTATTTCTGCAATTCCATACGTTTGATGTCACCCACTACGAACAGGTAGCAGAACATCGCCATCAGCGCGGAACAGCCTACAAATACCAGTGCCGCGTTGAACGAATGCAGTTCACTGACCAGATAGCCAATCACCAGCGGAGTGACGATTGACGCTACGTTGCCAAAGACGTTAAACACACCCCCGCACAGACCGACAATCTCTTTCGGTGCGGTATCGGAAATCACTGGCCAGCCCAGGGCACCAAATCCTTTACCGAAGAAGGCCAGCGCCATCAGGGCCACCACCAGCGCGGTGTTGTTGGTGTAGTTGCACAGAATAATGGTGGAGGCCAGCAGCATACCCAACACAATCGGCAGCTTACGCGCCAGGGTAATCGACTTCCCTTTCTTAATCAGATGATCCGAGAACACCCCGCCCAGCACGCCACCGGCAAAACCGCACAGTGCCGGAATCGACGCCACCAGTCCCACCTTCAGAATCGACATCCCCTTCTCCTGCACCAGATAAATCGGGAACCAGGTGAGGAAGAACCAGGTGATGGTGTTGATAAAGTATTGCCCGAAAAACACGCCCAGCATCATGCGGTTGGACAATAACTGTTTGATGTAATGCAGCTTCGGACCGCTGGCCGCTTTGTCGCCCGGCTTTTTATGGTCCATGTCGACTACCGCCCCGCCGTCCTTAATGAACTGCAGCTCGTCGGCAGACATGCGTGGATGGTCGGTTGGGTTATGAATCAGCTTTACCCACAGGCCGGTCAATACAAAGCCGATGACACCCATCACGGTAAAGACATGTTCCCAGCCCCAGGCGAAGGTCAGCCAGCCGAGCAGCGGGGAGAACAGCGCCAGCGAGAAATATTGTGCCGAGTTAAAAATGGCCGAGGCCGTACCGCGCTCTTTGGTCGGGAACCAGGCCGCCACGATTCGGGCGTTGGCCGGGAAGGACGGCGCTTCGGAGAAGCCGAGCATAAAGCGCATAAAGAACATCGAGATGCCAGCCCACGCCAGCGGGAAGAGATCGACAAAGCCCTGCAGGAAGGTGAACAGCGACCAGAAGAACAGGCTGTACGTATAAACTTTTTTCGAGCCGAACTTGTCCAGCAGCCAGCCGCCGGGGATCTGCATCAACAGGTAGGCCCAGCCGAAGGCGGAGAAGATGTAGCCCATCGACACGGCGCTTAACTGCAGCTCTTTAGCAACTTCCGTTCCGGCAATAGAGAGCGTGGCGCGGTCAGCGTAATTGACCGCGGTAACAATAAATATAATGAGCAATATTAAATAGCGGGTAGGAGCACCCTTTTTTGTTTCAACAGTAGTATCCAGCAACATTTTTATTTCCTCTGGTACATCAGCGAAATTATTTTTATTATTTAAGAAAGAGGCATTCCTGATTATTTCAGTAATGGCAGGTCAATACGGATAATTAATCCGATACCATGAAATCGTTAATGAGTATAATCAACCATCCCGGTATCGCGCATTGTTGCATTGCTTAATAGTTGAAGGTTTTTTGAATATTATTTTGAGCATATGCACAACCCCCTGGGCGCTGATGCACAGATTTGGCGATTGCCTCCCTTATGCGCAGGCTAACGTCAAAAATGAGTGATCGCCATCACGTTTTTAATTGTCCGCGCCTGACATTCTTTATTCCACTGAGCAGAGTCTTTATTTCCGATAACAAGAAAATACACGTACTCTTTGACCAATTAATTATCCCCCACTCGCTGGAGAATACTGGACAATGGCCGACATCGAAATTCGACAAACGTCGCCGGGCGCGTTTTATATTAAGGTGCACGACACCGATAACGTGGCGATTATTGTTAACGATCAGGGATTAAAAGCCGGAACGCGTTTCCCGGACGGGCTCGAACTGATCGAGCATATTCCTCAGGGTCATAAAGTGGCGCTGGTCGATATCCCGGCGCAGGGCGAAATTGTGCGTTACGGCGAAGTCATCGGCTATGCCGTACGGGCGATCCCGCAGGGTAGCTGGATTGATGAATCGCTGGTGGCTCTGCCAGAAGCGCCGCCGCTGAACACCCTGCCGCTGGCGACCCGCGTACCGGAGCCAATGCCAGCTCTTGAAGGCTATACCTTCGAAGGCTTCCGCAATCCGGACGGCAGCGTCGGCACCAAAAACCTGCTTGGCATCAGCACCAGCGTCCACTGCGTGGCGGGGGTGGTCGATTACGTGGTGAAAATCATTGAGCGCGACCTGCTGCCAAAATACCCGAACGTCGACGGCGTGGTGGGTCTGAACCACCTGTACGGCTGCGGCGTGGCGATCAACGCCCCGGCGGCGATTGTGCCGATCCGTACCATCCACAATATTGCGCTGAACCCGAACTTCGGCGGTGAAGTGATGGTCGTTGGCCTCGGTTGCGAAAAACTGGTGCCAGAAAAACTGCTGCAGGGCACCGAAGATACCCAGGCCATTCCGGTGGACAGCGCCAGCATCGTGCGTCTGCAGGATGAACAGCACGTCGGTTTCCGTTCCATGGTGGATGATATTCTGCAGGTCGCCGAACGCCATCTGGTGAAGCTGAACCAGCGCAAGCGTGAAACCTGCCCGGCCTCTGAGCTGGTAGTAGGGATGCAGTGCGGCGGCAGCGACGCCTTCTCCGGTGTGACCGCCAACCCGGCGGTAGGCTATGCCTCGGATCTGCTGGTGCGCTGCGGCGCCACGGTGATGTTCTCCGAAGTCACCGAAGTCCGTGATGCGATCCACCTGCTCACGCCGCGCGCCATCAACGAAGAGGTGGGCAAACGCCTGCTGGAAGAGATGGCCTGGTACGATAACTATCTCGACATGGGCAAAACCGACCGCAGCGCCAACCCGTCTCCGGGCAACAAGAAAGGCGGCCTGGCGAACGTGGTGGAAAAAGCCCTCGGCTCTATCGCCAAATCGGGCCAGAGCGCCATCGTCGAGGTACTCTCTCCGGGCCAGCGTCCAACCAAACGCGGCCTGATCTATGCCGCCACGCCAGCCAGCGATTTCGTCTGCGGCACCCAGCAGGTGGCCTCCGGGATCACCGTCCAGGTGTTCACTACCGGGCGCGGCACCCCGTACGGTCTGATGGCGGTACCCGTCATTAAAATGGCGACCCGCACCGAGCTGGCGAACCGTTGGTTTGACCTGATGGATATCAACGCGGGCACTATCGCCACCGGCGAAGAGAGCATTGAGGACGTGGGCTGGAAGCTGTTCCACTTCATTCTCGACGTGGCAAGCGGCCGGAAGAAAACTTTCTCCGATCAATGGGGATTACATAACCAGCTGGCGGTGTTTAACCCGGCACCAGTGACCTGAGTTTGCAGTAAACCTCTTTTAGCATGGCTCCGGCCATGCTTTTTTTTTGCCTTTCGTTCTTTCGCAACCTTCCTTTCACTTTCGCTTCTTTCGTTTTTACGAGTTCAATCACAAAAAAGCATTCCGAAACACTATATCTTCTTTCGAAGAAAACAAACGAAAGGTTTCGGAGGAAGGATGTACATCATTTCGACCAAAGCGATGCTCAGCAAGGCCCAGCGGGAAAGTTACGCGGTTCCGGCATTCAATATTCATAATCTCGAAACGCTGCAGGTGGTCGTCGAGACATCCGCCGAGCTGCGCTCGCCGCTGATCGTCGCCGGGACGCCAGGCACCTTCAGCTATGCCGGGCTCGGCAACATCGTAGCTATCGCGGGCGATCTGGCAAAAACGTACAACCAGCCGCTGGCGATCCATCTCGATCATCACGAAACGTTCGAGGATATCGCGCAGAAAGTGCAGGCGGGGGTGCGCTCGGCGATGATAGATGGCTCGCACCTGCCGTTTGCCGACAACGTGGCGCTGGTGAAAAAGGTTACCGACTACTGCCACCGCTATGACGTCAGCGTCGAGGCAGAACTGGGGCGACTCGGCGGTCAGGAAGATGACCTGGTGGTCGACAGCAACGACGCCCTTTATACCCATCCGCAGCAGGCCCGTGAGTTCGTGGCGCTGACCGGGATCGACTCCCTTGCCGTCGCCATCGGCACCGCCCACGGCCTCTATACCGCCACGCCAGAGCTCGATTTTGAGCGTCTGGCGGAGATCCGCCAGCAGGTCGAGGTGCCGCTGGTGCTGCACGGTGCGTCGGGTCTTTCTGCCGCCGACATTCGCCGGGCGATCGAGCTGGGCATCTGCAAGGTGAATGTCGCTACCGAGCTGAAAATGGCGTTCTCCGACGCCCTGAAGAGCTATCTGGCGGAGCATCCTGACGCCAGCGATCCCCGTCACTACATGATCCCCGCCAAAGCCGCCATGAAAGAGGTGGTCCGCAAAGTCATTCATGACTGCGGCTGCGAAGGCAAACTCTGACCCACAAGACCCGGAGGAAACGGTGAAAAATATTATTGCCCGCCATAAAGCGGGAGAGCATCTCGGTATCTGTTCCGTCTGTTCAGCGCACCCGCTGGTGATTGAAGCCGCCCTGCGCTTTGACCTGACGAGCGGCAACAGCGTACTGATCGAAGCCACGTCCAATCAGGTGAATCAATATGGTGGTTACACCGGCATGAAGCCGGAGGACTTCCGCAATTTTGTACTGAACATCGCCGAAAGGGTCGGCTTCCCGCAGGAACGACTGATCCTCGGCGGCGATCATCTGGGGCCCAACTGCTGGCAGAACGAGCCCGCAGAGACGGCAATGGAGAAAGCCGTCGCCCTGATTCAGGCTTACGTGGCCGCAGGCTTCAGCAAGATCCATCTTGATGCATCGATGTCCTGCGCCGACGATCCCGTGCCCCTGGATCCAGTGGTAGTCGCTCAGCGGGCGGCGCGGCTGTGCCAGGCGGCAGAAGAGACCGCCACCGACGCGCAGAAGGCGGCGCTGACCTATGTGATTGGCACCGAAGTGCCGGTACCGGGCGGCGAGGCCAGCAGCATCGACAGCGTGCATGTCACCCGGGTGGAGGATGCCGCCCGCACCCTTGACACACATCAGGCGGCATTCCACGCACTGGGACTGGATGCGGCGATGAGCCGGGTGATTGCCATCGTGGTGCAGCCCGGCGTGGAGTTCGACCACACCCAGATCATCCACTATCAGCCGCAGGCCGCCGAAGCGCTGTCGGGCTGGATCCGTCAGACGCCGATGGTCTATGAAGCCCACTCCACCGATTACCAGTCCAGACAGGCGTACCGGGCGCTGGTGCGGGATCACTTTGCAATCCTGAAGGTTGGCCCGGCCCTCACCTTCGCCCTGCGCGAGGCGATTTTCGCCCTGGCGCAGATGGAAGCGGCGCTGATCGCCCCCGAAAACCGCAGCCGCGTGCTGGAGGTGATCGACGAGGTGATGCTCAACGAGCCGGATTACTGGAAAAAGTACTATCGCCCGACCTGGAGCCAGGCGATGGTGGATATTCACTTTAGCCTGTCAGACCGCATCCGCTACTACTGGCCGCACCCGCGGATCCGTCAGAGCGTGGACAAGCTGCTCGCCAACCTGGACACCCTGACCCTGCCGCTGGGGCTGATCAGCCAGTACCTGCCGGTGCAATTTGAACGCGTTACCGCCCAGGCCCTCGCCCCAATACCGCAGGCGCTGGTCATCGACAAAATAGAGGACGTGTTACGCGCGTACCGCTACGGCTGCGCCCCTGACGCCGCCTGAACCCCGGAGGAACCATGAGCAAACTGTTTGTCCGTACCGGCATTGATTTTGCCACCTGCCAGCAGGCGCTGGCTCATATCGGCGAGGAGATGCTGGCGAAGGGGGTGGTCCATGCCACTTACCCTGCCGCACTACTGGAAAGGGAGGCGGTGTTCCCCACCGGTATCGCCCTGGAAAAACATGCCGTGGCGATCCCGCACTGTGAGGCGGTCCACGCCAAAGAACCGGCACTTTACCTGATTCGCCCGGACAGACCGGTGCATTTTCAACAGGCGGATGACGATACGGAGATTGCCGTGTCGCTGATTATCGCCCTGATCGTGGAAAACCCTGCGGCGCAGCTCAACCTGCTGCGCCGGTTATTTAGTGAGCTGCAAAACCCGACCCTGCTGGAGGCGCTGCTGACCGCGCCGGACCACCAGCTAAAGGCCCTGTTTGAGGAGGCCATCCTGATGGCCGAACCCTGCAAACGCGCCTCATAACAGACTGATAATAAGAAGGAGTACCCTATGAAACGCAAAGTTATCGTTGCCTGTGGCGGCGCCGTTGCTACCTCCACCATGGCCGCCGAAGAGATCAAAGAGCTGTGTGATGCCCACAACATCACCCTGGATCTGGTCCAGTGTCGGGTGACTGAAATTGAAACCTATATGGATGGCGCAGACCTGATCTGCACCACCGCGAAGGTCGACCGCACCTTTGGCGACATCCCGGTGGTTCACGGCATGCCATTTGTGTCGGGCGTCGGCATTGAAGCCCTGCAGCAAAAAATCCTGACCATCCTCAAGGGGTAAGATCATGTTTACCGAAATCATGCGGTATATCCTCGATCTGGGGCCGACGGTCATGCTGCCCATCGTCATCATCATCTTCTCGAAGCTGCTGGGGATGAAGCTGGGCGACTGCTTTAAATCCGGTCTGCATATCGGGATTGGCTTTGTCGGAATTGGGCTGGTGATCGGCCTGATGCTCGACTCCATCGGCCCGGCGGCCAAAGCGATGGCGGAACAGTTCCAGATTAACCTCCACGTGGTGGACGTCGGCTGGCCGGGCTCATCGCCCATGACCTGGGCCTCACAGATTGCGCTAGTGGCGATCCCGGTGGCGATTGGCGTCAACGTGCTGATGCTGGTCACTCGCATGACCCGCGTGGTTAATGTCGATATCTGGAACATCTGGCACATGACCTTTACCGGCGCGATGCTGCACCTGGCGACCGGCTCGTACTGGCTCGGGATCCTCGGCGTGGTGCTCCACGCGGCCTTTGTCTACAAGCTGGGGGACTGGTTTGCCAGAGACACGCGTGAGTTCTTCGGCCTCGAAGGGATTGCTATCCCGCACGGCTCCTCCGCCTACCTTGGCCCGATTGCGGTGCTGGTCGACACGCTCATTGAGAAGGTCCCGGGACTAAAGCGCATCCACTTCAGCGCCGACGACGTGCAGAAACGCTTTGGTCCGTTTGGCGAACCCGTCACCGTCGGTTTCGTGATGGGGCTGGTCATCGGTCTGCTGGCCGGTTATGACGCCAAAAATGTCCTGCAACTGGCGGTGAAAACCGCCGCGGTGATGCTGCTGATGCCGCGCGTCATCAAGCCGATCATGGATGGCCTGACCCCGATTGCCAAACATGCGCGTAAGCGTCTGCAGGCGAAGTTTGGCGGGCAGGAGTTCTTAATCGGCCTCGATCCAGCGCTGCTGCTGGGCCACACCTCGGTGGTCTCCGCCAGCCTGATCTTTATCCCGCTGACCATCCTGATTGCGGTGCTGGTGCCTGGTAACCAGGTCCTGCCGTTTGGCGACCTCGCCACCATCGGCTTCTTCGTCGCCATGGCGGTGGCGGTGCATCAGGGCAACCTGTTCCGCACCCTGATCTCTGGCGTCATTATCATGGGCATCACCCTGTGGATCGCCACCCAGACCATCGGCCTGCACACCCGGCTGGCTGAGAATGCCGGCGCGCTGAAAGCGGGCGGGATGGTGGCGTCGATGGACCAGGGCGGATCGCCCGTCACCTGGCTGCTGATCCAGCTCTTTACCTGGCAAAACGTGGTGGGATTCGTGGTGATTGGTGCCATCTATATCACCGGCGTGCTGCTCACCTGGCGTCGTGCCCGGGCCTTTAGCGCAGCAGAAAAACGCGCTGAGGCTCCACAGAGCCAGACGGTTTCTTAATATCCGGGGAGCGCTGCTCCCCTCTTTTTTCTGGAGTGAATCATGAAATCAGTGGTAATTCATGCTGAGGGCCAGGTGCGTGTTGAAGAGCGCCCTGTTCCGGACATTCAGGCTGCGGATGAGGTGCGTGTGCGCGTGGTCTGCTCGGGATTATGCGGTTCGGATATCCCGCGTATTTTCGCCAACGGAGCCCACTACTACCCCATCACCCTGGGGCACGAATTCAGCGGCTACGTTGATGCCTGCGGCTCTGGCATCGACGACCTGAAGGCGGGCGATGCGGTGGCCTGCGTGCCGCTGCTGCCCTGCTTCTCCTGCCCCGAGTGTGAAAAAGGTTACTTCTCACTGTGTAAGCAGTACCAGTTCGTTGGTTCCCGCAGCGAAGGGGGTAACGCGGAGTATATCGTAGTGAAGCGCGCCAACCTGTTCCGCCTGCCTGCAGCGATGTCCATTGAAGACGGGGCCTTTATCGAGCCGATTACCGTGGGGCTGCACGCGTTCCATCTTGCCCGGGGCTGTGAGGGCAAAAATGTGATCATCGTGGGGGCGGGCACCATCGGTCTGCTGGCCATGCAGTGCGCGCTGGCGCTGGGTGCGGCCAGCGTCACCGCCATTGATATCAATGACGATAAGCTGGCGCTGGCGACCTCGCTGGGAGCAACCCGGGTATTCAACAGCAAAACGCTGAGCGCAGAGGCGATGCTGGCCGCCCTGCACGAAACACGTTTCGATCAGCTGGTACTGGAGACGGCTGGCACGCCGCAAACTGTCGCCCTCGCCATCGACATCGCCGGGCCCCGCGCCCAGCTGGCGCTGGTGGGGACCCTGCATCACGACCTGAATTTGTCCGCCGCGACCTTTGGCAAGATCCTGCGTAAAGAGCTGACCCTGCTGGGCAGCTGGATGAACTACTCTGCGCCCTGGCCAGGCGAAGAGTGGGAGACCGCCGCCCGGCTTCTCAAAGAGAAAAAATTGCAGCTGGCGCCGCTGATCGCTCATACCTGCGACTGCGAGAGTTTCGCCCGTGCCATTCAGGCACTCAATGGCTCACCGATGCAGGGCAAAATCCTGCTGCGTCTGGACTAAGCAAAGGAGCCAGCAACCGGAGCTGGCTCACAGTTACTTTCGAACGTTAGCGTTCACCTTTCGCATCCCTTCGATTAAACTGGAGTAAGTTAATTATCAGGCAAAACAAAATGAACTCATTTGAGCGAAGGAACAAAATCGTCGATCTGGTGAATGCCAACGGCAGCGTGTTAGTGCTCGACCTTTCGAATTCTTTTGGCATCTCCGAAGTGACCATTCGCGCCGATCTGCGGCTACTGGAAGAGAAAGGGCTGGTAACCCGTTTTCACGGCGGGGCCGCCAGGCCGGGCAGCAATCTGAGCGAAAACGAAAGCCAGGAAGTGCTGCTGGAAGATCGCTACAGCCTCGCCAGCGATCCGAAAAAACGCATCGCCCTGGCGGCGGTGGCGATGATCGAGGAAGGGATGACGGTGATTCTGGACAGCGGCAGCACCACCATGCTGATCGCTGAAGCGCTGGCAAAGAAAGCCAATATCACGGTGATTACCAACAGCCTGCCTGCGGCGTTCGCCTTGTCGGACAACAAAGACATCACCCTGGTGGTCTGCGGCGGTACGGTGCGCCATAAGACCCACTCCATGCATGGCACCATCGCCGAGCGCTCGCTGGCGGGTATCAGCGCGGATTTAATGTTTGTCGGGGCCGACGGGATCGACACCACCAATGGCATCACCACCTTCAACGAAGGCTACTCCATCAGCAGCGTGATGGCGGCGGCAGCGCATAAGGTGATTGCCGTGCTGGACGCGAGCAAGTTCAACCGTCGTGGGTTCAACCAGGTGCTGCCGATGGCGGAGATTGACTGTGTGATTACTGACCAGGGGATCAGCCGACAGGATAAAGATTCGCTCAGCAAATGCGACGTAGAAGTGATTACCGTCTGATACAACCTGGGCAGGTTATCTCAAGACTTGCCCGGTATTTTTTTCCGACATTTTTCCGACATTTCTTCCGACACATTGCATGTAATCAGCATTTTTTCAGTCAGTTATGTAGGCCGGGTAAGCGCAGCGCCACCCGGCAGAAGCCCAGGTCTTACTCCCCCTGCTGCTCCAGGGCATACTTATACAGCGCGTTCTTTTTCACGCCGTGGATCTCCGCCGCCAGTGCGGCCGCTTTCTTCAGCGGCAGTTCGGCCTGCAGCAGGGCGAGGGTACGCAGCGCTTCCGCAGGCAGCGCGTCCTCTTCCGCTTTGTGCCCTTCGACAATCAGCACCATCTCACCCTTGCGGCGGTTTTCGTCCTCTTTCACCCATGCCAGCAGCTCGCCAACCGGCAGGCCGTGAATGGTCTCCCAGGTTTTGGTCAGCTCGCGCGCCAGCACCACGTAACGGGCTTCGCCCCAGACGGTCACCATATCCTCCAGACTCTCCAGCAGACGGTGGGTGGATTCGTAGAAGATCAGGGTGCGGGGTTCGGCTTCCAGCGCCTTCAGCACGTCGCGACGGCCTTTGGATTTGGCGGGCAGGAAACCCTCATAGCAGAAACGATCTGACGGCAGGCCCGCCGCGCTCAGCGCGGCAATAGCAGCGCACGGCCCCGGCAGCGGTACCACGCGAATACCCGCCTCGCGGCAGGTACGGACCAGGTGATAGCCCGGGTCGTTGATCAGCGGCGTACCGGCATCGGACACCAGGGCAATGTTCTGCCCCTCTTTCAGTTTGGCCACCAGCATGGCCGCTTTTTGCTGCTCGTTATGATCGTGCAGGGCAAACAGGCGGGCATTAATCGCAAAATGCTGCAGCAGCAGGCCGGTGTGGCGGGTATCTTCAGCCGCAATAAGATCAACGCTTTGCAACACGGTGAGCGCACGTTGGGTAATATCAGATAAATTCCCGATAGGAGTAGGTACAATATAAAGCTGACCCTGAGAATTATCTGCCGTTTCGTGTTGTTTCATTGTTTCATCCGTATTGCCGATTTAATATTGAGCATTGCGTAAAAAATATCACTGGATACAGTATGGTACCCTTAACGTTTCTTCATAATAAAGTCACGCGCAGCCTTCCGCTGGTGCTGGCAGCCCTGATCTTTGCTGGCTGTGGCACACAGGCGCCCGATCAAAGTGCGGCCCATATGGAGGGTACAGCCCAGGCTGACTCCGGCTTCTATCTGCACCAGATGGAGCAGAGCTCCGATGATACCCGGATCAACTGGCAATTACTCGCCATTCGTGCACTGCTGAAAGAGGGTAAAACCCAGCGTGCCGCCGAACTGTTTAAGCAACTTCCGCAAACCTTAAGTGACAGCCAGCGCTATGAGCAGTTCCTGCTGGCCGCTGAACTGAAAATTGCACAGAACGACGTTGCCGGGGCGAAGAAGATCCTCGGGAATATCGACATCAGCGTGCTGGATAAAAACCAGCAGGCCCGTTTCTGGCAGGCCGCTATTGCCGCTGAGCAGGGTCGCCCTTCGCTGACGCTGCTGCGGGCGCTGATTGCCCAGGAGCCGTTGCTCCCTGCCGCTGGAAAACAGAAAAATATCGATGCCACCTGGCAAACGCTCTCCGCCATGAACCCGGATCAAGCCAATGCACTGGTGATTAACGCCGACGAAAATGTCCTGCAGGGCTGGCTAGATCTGCAGCGTGTCTGGTTCGATAACCGCAACGATCCGGATATGCTGAAAGCCGGGATTAAAGACTGGCAAACCCGCTACCCGAACAACCCGGGGGCAACCATGCTGCCAACGCAGCTGGTTAATGTGCAGAACTTCAAGCCTGCCTCCACCAGCAAAATCGCCCTGCTGCTGCCGCTGGGTGGCCAGGCCGCGGTGTTTGGTCGCACGATCCAGCAGGGTTTTGACGCGGCGAGAAATGGCACCGCTGCCGTCGCGGGTAACGCCGTTCCTGCCCAGGTCGCCCAGGCGGCCAATGCCGGTGATGTGGTGAGCCCGTCCAGTGCCGAAACCAATGACCTGACCACGGCCCAACCTGTCGTCGTGCAGGAAGGGTCGATGCAGGACCCGGTCCAGGCCCCTGAGACTACCCAACCCGCCACCGCGCCGGATAACAGCGTGCAGGACCCGATGCAGGCGCCTGCCACCGCACAAGCCCCTCAGGCCACGGCTATCGCCAACCCGGCCGCCGAGGTGAAGGTGTATGACACCAGCACCCAGCCGCTCGACCAGATACTGAATCAGGTCCAGCAGGATGGTGCCAGCATCGTGGTCGGCCCGCTGCTGAAAAACAACGTCGAAGAGCTGATGAAGAGCAACACCCCGCTGAACGTGCTGGCCCTTAACCAGCCGGAGCAGGTGCAGAATCGCCCGAACGTCTGCTATTTCGCTCTGTCGCCAGAAGACGAAGCCCGTGATGCCGCGCGTCATATCCACGAACAAGGTAAGCAGGCTCCCCTGCTGCTGATCCCGCGCAGCCAGCTGGGTGACCGCGTCGCCACCGCCTTTGCCCAGGAGTGGCAACAGCTCGGCGGCGGCATTGTTCTGCAGCAGAAGTTTGGCTCAAGCTCCGAACTGCGCGCGGGCGTTAACGGCGGCTCAGGCATTGCTCTGACCGGCAGCCCGGTCACCTCCAGCCTGCCGCAGCAGCAGGGCGTGACCATTGGCGGCCTGACTATCCCGGCCCCGCCTACGGACGCGCAGATTAGCGGCGGCGGCAGCGTCGATGCGGCTTACATCGTCGCCACCCCGGAAGAGATCGCCTTTATCAAGCCGATGATCGCCATGCGTAACGGCAGCCAGGCTGGCGTGTCGCTGTATGCCAGCTCGCGCAGCGCGCAGGGCACCGCTGGCCCGGACTTCCGTCTCGAGATGGATGGCCTGCAGTACAGCGAGATCCCGATGCTGGCAGGCAGCAACCCGGCGCTGATGCAGCAGGCGCTGAGCAGCGTACGCAACGACTACTCCCTGGCGCGTCTGTATGCCATGGGTGTGGACGCCTGGACGCTGGCAAACCATTTCACCCAGATGCGCCAGGTGCCAGGCTTTGAAATTAGCGGCAATACCGGCGATCTCACCGCCACTCAGGACTGCGTGATTAACAGGAAGTTATCATGGCTCAAATACCAGCAAGGACAGATCGTTCCGGCCAGCTAACCCGCAAACAGACCGGCGACGCGCGCGAGCTTCAGGCGCGTCGCTGGCTTGAGCGCAACGGACTGCGCTTTATCGCCGCCAACGTTCGCGCACGCGGCGGTGAAATTGACCTTATCATGCAGGACGGCCCGACCATTGTGTTCGTCGAGGTGCGCTACCGCCAGTCATCCCGCTATGGCGGGGCCGCCGCCAGCGTGACCCGGGCCAAGCAACAAAAATTATTACTCACCGCCCAGTTGTGGCTTGTCCGGCATAATGGCAGCTTTGATACTGTGGATTGCCGGTTCGATGTGGTAGCCTTCACCGGAAACGCCATCGAATGGTTCAAAAACGCCTTCGGCGCAGACGCGTAAATCAGATCGTTAAGGGATACCGTGCTCGAAAGAATTAAGGTGTGCTTCACCGAAAGCATTCAGACTCAGATCGCAGCGGCAGAAGCGCTGCCGGACGCCATCTCCCGCGCGGCGATGACGCTGGTACAGTCCCTGCTCAACGGCAACAAAATCCTCTGTTGTGGCAACGGCACATCGGCCGCCAACGCACAGCATTTTGCTGCCAGTATGATTAATCGTTTTGAGACAGAGCGCCCCAGCTTACCTGCCATTGCACTTAATACCGATAACGTGGTCTTAACGGCGATTGCTAACGATCGTCTTCATGATGAGATCTACGCCAAACAGGTGCGTGCGTTAGGGCATGCCGGTGATGTGCTGCTGGCTATCTCTACGCGCGGCAACAGCCGCGACATCGTCAAAGCCGTTGAAGCTGCCGTCACACGCGACATGACCATCGTCGCGCTGACCGGCTACGATGGCGGCGAGCTGGCGGGGCTGTTAGGTCCTCATGATGTTGAGATCCGTATTCCTTCCCACCGCAGCGCGCGCATTCAGGAGATGCACATGCTGACGGTGAACTGTTTATGCGATCTGATTGATAACACGCTTTTCCCTCACCAGGATGATTAAGGAGTTTACATGAAGGCACTTTCGCCCCTTGCAGTCCTTATTTCTGCGCTGCTGCTTCAGGGATGTGTCGCTGCAGCGGTAGTGGGTACCGCGGCAGTGAGCACCAAAGCCGCAACTGACCCGCGTTCCGTGGGCACACAGGTGGATGACAGCACTCTGGAGCTGCGCGTGAACAGCGCCCTGTCCAAAGACCAACAGATTAAGAAAGAAGCGCGCATCAACGTGACGGCATACCAGGGCAAAGTTCTGCTGGCAGGCCAGGCACCCAATACCGAACTCGCCGCCCGCGCCAAGCAGATCGCTATGGGTGTAGAAGGCACCACCGAAGTGTTTAACGAAGTGCGCCAGGGTCAGCCGATTGGCCTGGGCGACGCCTCCAACGACACCTGGATCACCACCAAAGTGCGCTCCCAGCTGTTGGGCAGCGATCAGGTGAAATCTTCTAACGTGAAGGTGACCACCGAGAACGGCGAAGTGTTCCTGCTCGGCCTGGTGACTGACCGTGAAGGCAAAGCGGCGGCGGATATCGCCAGCCGGGTGAGCGGCGTGAAGCACGTCACCACCGCCTTTACCTACATCAAGTAACCTTCCCTGCCCTCTGCCATCGGCAGAGGGCCATTAGCCCTCCCCCTGCGCCATCTCCCTGATCTTCGCTGACGGAATGATATTGACGCCCGTCGTGGACGCGCTCAGCGCCTCCTGCAGCATCACCTGCGCTACATCGCGCGCGTCTATCGACTTGAGATTGCCAGGCAACAGGCTAAATAGCGGTGCAAACAGTGATTCGCTGAAGCGGTGTTTTTCCCGATCGCCCAGCAGCATTGACGGTCGCACGATGGTCAGCCGCTCCCACTTCTGGGCAATCAGTGCCTCTTCCATTTTGCCTTTCACCTTGTTGTAGAAGAACGGCGAGTGCGCGTTGGCCCCCATCGAACTGACCACCAGCAGATGCTTCGCCCCGAGCCGTTTGCCGGTCAGGGCCGTATCCACCACCAGGGTGTAGTCGGCATGGATAAAGGCCTCTTTGCTACCCGCCTCACGCCGCGTGGTACCCAGACAGCAAAAGACGGTGTCCACCGGATCCTGAACCTGCGCCAGCGCGTCGGTCAGCTGCGGATCGTGCGGGTTAAACACGCCCTCGATATCGCCCAGCGGGCGACGTGTTGGGGCGGCAATATAGTTGACCTTCCGCTCCTGAATCAGCATACGCAGCAGATGCCCACCCACAAGGCCGGTCGCGCCGGTAATTAAAACCTGACTCATTATTCCTCCTTTGCAGATTAGTCCGTATGCGATTTCATGCTCCTCAACCACACTTAGTAGTCTCATTGCTAAGTATTTACCACAAGCGAAGAAAAAGCTGTCTGAAGCCAAAACAACGGAGGAAGCATGAGCAAGAAAATTGCAGTCTTGATCACCGACGAGTTTGAAGATTCAGAATTTACCTCGCCTGCTGAGGCGTTTCGCAAAGCGGGACATGAGGTGATTACAATCGAAAAACAGGCGGGAAAAACGGTGAAAGGCCATAAGGGTGAAGCCAGCGTTTCCATTGATAAGGCTATCGACGAGGTGCGGCCTGCGGACTTTGATGCCCTGCTGCTGCCCGGCGGCCACTCCCCGGACTCACTGCGCAGCGACTCGCGCTTCGTGACCTTTACCCGTGATTTTGTCGCCGCCGGTAAACCGGTGTTTGCCATCTGCCACGGCCCGCAGCTGCTGATCAGCGCTGAAGTGGTGCGTGGCCGCAAACTGACAGGCGTGAAATCGATCGCCATCGATCTGAAAAACGCCGGAGCGGATTTTTACGATCAAGAGGTGGTCGTCGATAAAGATCAGCTGGTCACCAGCCGGACACCAGAGGATCTGATCGCCTTTAACCGTGAGGCGCTACGCTTACTCGGCGCGTAGCCAGTGATGTTTTTTGCCAAAGCCTAACGTGTTGTCAGTGAACTTGAGTTCATCCACGCGGATCTCCCACACGGGAGCTGGCATGGCGGCGGCAACCGGAAAGCGACGAAGATAGTGCTTACGCATCGCGTCGCTTTCCTCCCCCTCCAGACGTCGAATTTCCCCTTTAAACTGCACCCCGCGGATCAACGCCACCGTTTTCGGCTGCCCGTTGACGGTGCCCGCCACGTTGGCCTGCCTGCCACTCATTTGCGCATGACGGGTTTTATCTTCGCTTAACACGTAGAACGCCACGCGCTGCGGGTCGTAATAATAAAAGGCATTTGCGCACCACAGCTCATCATCATGATGAACGCACCAGGTGACGACATGCTGCTTTGCCAGCCAGCGGTTGATGGCGGCCAGAGTTTCCATTTCGCTTCTCTCTCGTGCTAAGGTGCGTTCACCTTAACATACTGAATCTGTCGCCGTGTGCTGGTTTCTCTATCTTGTTCGAACCGCTGATAATGCGCTCTATACGGGCATTACTACCGATGTGCCGCGCCGCTTCCTGCAACATCAGACGGGAAAAGGGGCGAAGGCATTACGCGGCAAAGGGGAGCTGACGCTGGCGTTTTCCGCCGTCGTAGGGGATCGTTCGCTGGCGCTGCGACTGGAGTACCGGATCAAACAGCTGACGAAGCGCCAGAAAGAGCGCCTCGTCAGTGGCGATGGGTCGTTTGAGGCGCTACGCGAGAGCCTGCAAACGCCGCTGATTAAAAGCGATTGAAGTGGTCGTGGTATTCCACCAGGCCGCTGACGCCGTTAAGCGCATCATCCGCCAGCGGGTGCAGCTGGAAAGCCGACTCGGTGCCCGGCCAGCGGCAACGCAGATCGTAATGGGCCGCTTTCTCGAAGCCTAAACGGCTGTAGAACGCCGGATCGCCCAGCGTAACCACCGCGGCATAGCCAAACTCATTGAGCGAATCCAGCCCCTCGTAGACCAGCTGACGCGCCAGACCTTGTCCACGGTAGTTTTCATCTACCGCCAGCGGCGCCATGCCGACCCACTGCAGCTCTTCGCCCTGCACGGTGATCGGGCTAAAGGCGACGTAGCCGACAACCTGCCCCTCATCGTCGGTAGCCACCAGGCCCAGCGTAATCAGGCCATCCTCACGAAGGTCCTGAACCAGTTGCGCTTCACCGTCCCCTTCAAAGGTCCGGCGTAATAAGGCATCGATACCCGGGGCATCGATACCAATCTCTACTCGAATCAACATGGCTCACCTACAGAAGTGTGTTTACTTTCCGGCGGCGTTTTCAAACCCGCCTCGACAAAATCGGCCAGTTGCAGCAGCGCCACGCGCAGCGGCTTTGGCATCTGTTCCAGTTCAATGGCATCCATCAGGTTTTTGACATACAGACCTAACTCGGTATCGCCTTCAATCACCAGACGGCGCTGGAAAAAGAGCGTATCAGGATCCTGTTTACGCGCCGCGATCATCAGCAGATCGCTGGCATCAGCGCTGAAGCTGACATCCGCTTCTGCGGATTCGCGGACCACCAGCTGTTCATTCTCAACGGAGGTGTACCAGCGCAGGCCGATATCCCGCACTTCGATACTTAACCAGCGCCCTTGCAGAAACTCCAACTCGCCCTCCGCCAGCGCCTGACGGAACTGCCAGCTGATTACCTGTTGCAGCACCTGGCGCTTCAGCGCAAAGGGTGCCAGCTTCACCGGCACGCTCAGCAGCGATGGACCAAATTGTACGAGACGTGAACGCAGTTTATCCAGCACGAGCAATACTCCCTGATATCTATAGTCCTGATATTTTGCCATATCCAGTCGTTGGTATAGCGGCGTAAATCAACAAACTGACGTCCGGCGTAATCCATTATTGGTGCCATCAATACGCCATTAGCTGCCTTAAATCAAAATTTGTCGCCTGATGGTTAATTAAAATCGCTGTTCGATAACAATTTTGCATCCCTCTGGGGCTGCGAACGTCAGGATAAATTATGGAGCTGCTCTGCCCTGCTGGAAATCTACCGGCGCTTAAGGCGGCCATCGAAAACGGCGCCGATGCGGTTTATATCGGGCTGAAGGACGATACCAATGCCCGTCACTTCGCTGGTCTCAATTTTACCGAGAAAAAGCTGCAGGAAGCGGTGAGCTTCGTGCACCAGCATCGCCGCAAGCTGCATATCGCCATTAATACCTTTGCCCACCCCGACGGTTATAACCGCTGGCAGCGCGCGGTGGATATGGCGGCGCAACTGGGGGCCGACGCGCTGATCCTTGCCGACCTCGCCATGCTGGAGTATGCCGCCGAACGCTACCCTCATATTGAGCGCCATGTCTCGGTTCAGGCATCGGCCACCAACGAAGAGGCCATTCGCTTTTACCATCGTCACTTCGACGTGGCGCGCGTGGTGCTGCCGCGAGTGCTGTCTATTCATCAGGTTAAGCAACTGGCACGCGTCACGCCAGTGCCGCTGGAAGTTTTTGCCTTTGGCAGTCTGTGCATTATGGCTGAAGGGCGCTGCTATCTCTCCTCCTACCTGACCGGTGAATCCCCTAACACCGTGGGCGCCTGCTCGCCGGCCCGCTTTGTGCGCTGGCAGCAGACTCCGCAGGGGCTGGAGTCGCGTCTGAACGAGGTGCTGATCGACCGCTATCAGGACGATGAAAACGCCGGTTATCCAACGCTGTGCAAAGGCCGCTATCTGGTGGATGGCGAACGCTATCATGCCCTGGAAGAGCCCACCAGCCTCAATACCCTGGAGCTGCTGCCGGAGCTGCTGGCGGCCAATATCGCATCGGTGAAAATCGAAGGCCGTCAGCGCAGCCCGGCGTACGTCAGCCAGGTGGCAAAAGTGTGGCGTCAGGCGATCGATCGCTGCATGGCGGATCCAAAGCAATATGCCCCGCAGCCCGCATGGATGGAGACCCTCGGCGCCATGTCCGAAGGTACCCAGACCACGCTGGGCGCGTATCACCGTAAATGGCAGTGAGATAACGCATGAAATATTCATTAGGACCGGTGCTCTACTACTGGTCAAAAGAGACGCTGGAAGATTTTTATCAGCAGGCGGCAACCAGCCAGGCCGATGTGATTTATCTCGGTGAGGCGGTGTGCAGCAAGCGTCGCGCCACCAAAGTCGGCGACTGGCTGGAGATGGCGAAAAGTCTGGCCGACAGCGGCAAGCAGGTGGTGCTCTCCACCCTGGCGCTGGTGCAGGCCTCGTCGGAACTGAACGAACTGAAACGCTACGTGGATAACGGCGACTTTCTGCTGGAAGCAAGCGATCTTGGCGTGGTGAACCTGTGTGCCGAGCGCAAGCTGCCGTTTGTCGCCGGGCATGCGCTGAACTGCTATAACGCCGTCACCCTGCGTCTGCTGCTTAAACAGGGCATGACCCGCTGGTGTATGCCGGTGGAGCTTTCCCGCGACTGGCTGGTGAACCTGCTGACCCAGTGCGACGATCTGGGGATCCGCGATCAGTTTGAAGTGGAAGTGTTGAGTTACGGCCATCTGCCGCTGGCCTATTCCGCCCGCTGCTTTACCGCGCGCTCAGAGAACCTGCCGAAAGACGAATGCGAAACCTGCTGCATCAAGTACCCGAACGGGCGCAGCGTGCTGTCGCAGGAGAATCAGCAGGTGTTTGTCCTGAACGGTATTCAGACCATGAGCGGCTACGTGTACAACCTCGGCAACGAGCTGGCCTCGATGCACGGCCTGGTGGATATGGTGCGTCTGTCGCCATTAGGCCCGGACACCTTCGCCATGATTGACGCCTTCCGCGCCAACGAGAATGGCGCGGCCCCGCTGTCGTTGACCGCCAACAGCGAGTGCAACGGCTACTGGCGACGTCTGGCCGGGCTGGAGCTGCAGGCCTAAAAAAGGCTCACTTTGTTAACAATGATGAGTAAACTTTAATGCAATATTGAAGATTCACCGTCGACAAAGTGAGCTGTTATGATTGATAAATCCATTCCGTTTTCGGTGCTGGACCTGGCGCCGATCCCTGAAGGCTCCTCAGCAAGAGAAGCCTTTACCCACTCTCTGGATCTCGCCCGCCTGGCTGAACAGCGCGGTTATCGTCGCTACTGGCTGGCGGAGCACCACAATATGGTCGGGATCGCCAGTGCGGCCACCTCGGTGCTGCTCGGCTATCTGGCGGCCAATACCACTACCCTGCATTTAGGCTCGGGCGGCGTGATGCTGCCGAACCACGCCCCGCTGGTGATTGCCGAACAGTTTGGCACGTTGAATACCCTCTACCCTGGCCGCATCGATCTGGGGCTGGGCCGTGCGCCGGGCAGCGATCAGCCAACCATGCGCGCGCTGCGCCGTCATATGAGTGGCGATATCGACAACTTCCCGCGCGACGTGGCGGAGCTGGTGGACTGGTTCGACGCGCAGGACCCGAACCCGCATGTCCGCCCGGTGCCGGGCTACGGCGAGCAGATCCCGGTCTGGCTGCTGGGTTCGAGCCTGTACAGCGCCCAACTGGCTGCCCAGCTGGGCCTGCCGTTTGCCTTCGCCTCACACTTTGCGCCGGATATGCTGCACCAGGCGCTGCATCTCTATCGCACGAACTTTAAACCCTCGGCGCGACTGGAAAAACCGTACGCGATGGTCTGTATCAACATCATTGCCGCCGACAGTAACCGCGATGCAGAATTCCTGTTTACCTCTATGCAGCAGGCGTTTATGAAGCTGCGCCGCGGCGAAACAGGCCAACTCCCGCCGCCGGTAGAAAATATGCATCAGCTGTGGTCGGCGTCAGAACAGTATGGTGTGCAGCAGGCGTTGAGCATGTCGCTGGTGGGTGATAAAGCGAAAGTGCGCCACGGGCTGGAAGCGGTGCTGCGCGAAACCCAGGCCGACGAGATCATGGTGAACGGGCAGATTTTCGATCACCAGGCGCGGCTGCATTCGTTCGATCTGGCGATGCAGGTGAAAGAAGAGTTGGTGGGGTAGTTTGTTGCCTTTGCCCGGTGGCGCTTCGCTTACCGGGCCTACGGTTTTCTCCCTCTCCCTTTGGGTGTACGGTCCGGGGACATCATGAACACTTGTTCGGGGACATGGTAGACACTTACAACTGAGGCATAAGAACCCGTTTATGGAGTCGCTTATGCCCTGGGATGCGAGAGATACCATGTCATTACGTACCGAGTTTGTATTGTTCGCCTCGCAGGACGGGGCGAACATCCGCGCACTGTGCCGTCACTACGGCATCTCACCTGCCACCGGCTACAAGTGGCTTCATCGCTGGACTGAGGACGGTTTATCCGGCCTTCAGGATCGTCCCCGTACGCCCCGTCATTCCCCCAACCGTTCATCAGACGACATCGCTGACCTGCTGCGGATGGCCCATGCCCGTCATGAACGCTGGGGCGCCCGCAAGATCAAGCGCTGGCTGGAAGACCAGGGCCACCGCATGCCCGCCTTCAGCACCGTCCATAACCTGATGGCCCGCCACGGCCTGCTGCCGGGTGTGGCACCGGGCGTTCCGGCCACAGGCCGGTTCGAACATGAGGCCCCGAACCGGCTCTGGCAGATGGATTTCAAGGGCCACTTTCCCTTCGGCGGCGGGCGCTGCCATCCGCTCACCCTGCTGGACGACCACTCCCGTTTTTCCCTGTGCCTGATGCACTGCCCCGATGAACGGCGTGAGACCGTGCAGCAGCAACTGGTCGGGGTGTTTGAACGCTACGGCCTGCCGGACCGGATGACGATGGACAACGGCGCACCCTGGGGCGACACCACCGGCACCTGGACGGCGCTTGAGCTGTGGCTGATGCGCCAGGGGATACGGGTGGGCCACTCCCGGCCCTACCATCCGCAGACCCAGGGCAAGCTGGAGCGTTTTCACCGCAGCCTGAAGGCGGAAGTCCTGCAGGGTAAGTGGTTCGCGGACAGCAGCGAGCTGCAGCGCGCCTTCGACCACTGGCGGACGGTGTATAACCTCGAACGGCCCCATGAGGGGCTGGATATGGCGGTTCCGGCCTCACGCTACCAGCCGTCCGTGCGGCAGTACCGCAGCCACACCACACCGCCGGAATACGACGGGGGCGTGATGGTCAGGAAGGTGGATATCAGCGGGAAGCTGAGCGTGAAGGGTGTCAGTCTGAGCGCGGGCAAGGCGTTCAGGGGCGAGCAGGTGGGGCTGAGGGAGACACAGGAGGACGGTTGTTACGAGGTGTGGTGGTACAGCACGAAAGTGGGGGTGATCGACCTGAAGAAAAAGTCGATCACCATGGGTAAAGGATGTTAAAAAGTGTTCACCATGTCCCCGAACACCTGTCTACCATGTCCCCGGACCGTACATGGGAGAGGGCCGGGGTGAGGGGCTAAGGCCGCACGATTTACTGATACACCGGCAGCAGATTAAAACTCGACAGCAGGTGCACCAGCGCGTTGCCAACCCCGAACACCAGAATCAGCGCAATCATCGGCTTGCCGCCCCAGACGCGGAATTTTGGGCTACCGAAGCGTTTACGTGATTTGCGCGCCAGCAGCGCCGGCACAATCGCTGCCCAGATGGTTGCCGCCAGCCCGGCATAGCCAATGGCATACAGGAAACCGTTCGGCCACAGCAGGCCACCGATCACCGGCGGCAGGAAGGTCAGCAGCGCGGTTTTCAGACGGCCCATCGCCGAATCATCAAAGCCACAAAGATCGGCCAGATAGTCAAACAGGCCCAGGGTCACGCCGAGGAACGAACTTGCCACGGCAAAGTTAGAGAAAATCACCAGCAGCAGATCCAGGCTGCGGCTGTTCAACACCCCGCTCAACGCCTGCACCAGCACATCAATGTTACCGCCCTTCTGCGCGATGCCGATAAATTCCGGACGCGGGATATTACCCATCGTCCCCAGCAACCAGATGGCATATAACCCCAGCGCCAGCAGCGTGCCGTAGACCAGACAGCGGGTGATGGTACGCGGATCTTTACCGTAATACTTCATCAGGCTCGGGACGTTGCCGTGATAGCCAAACGATGCCAGACAGAACGGCAGGGTCATCAGCAGATACGGCGAGTACGAGGTATTGCTCTCGGCCACATTAAACAACGTGGCCGGGGTGACGTGCCCCAGCAGGCTGCCGAAGGTCAGGAAAAAGGTGATGACCTTTGCGCCCAGCACAATGGCCGTCATCCGACTTACCGCTTTGGTGCTCATCCAGACGATAAATGCCACAGCCAGAGCAAAGCAGAGACCCGCCAGCCGCGCCGGAACATCCAGCGACATCTCCGAGAAGGTGTGGTGCAGAATCGAACCACTCGCCGAGATATAGGCGTAAGTCAGGATATAGAGCACAAAGGCAATGGAGATGCCGTTGACGATATTCCAGCGTTTGCCGAGCAGGTCGCGGGTGATGGTGTCGAAGCTCGATCCAATGCGGTAGTTCAGGTTAGCTTCGAGGATCATCAGGCCGGAGTGCAACATACAGAACCAGGTGAAGACCAGTGCTGCCAGCGACCAGAAGAACCACGCCCCGGACATCACCACCGGCAGAGAGAACATCCCTGCGCCAATGATGGTACCGCCGATGATCACCACACCGCCGAGCAGTGAGGGTGACGTTTGGGTGGTGGTTAGTGTCGCCATACAGCCTATTCTCCAGTCAAAAATTTGGGACCTGCATCTTAATGTGCTGCACTGTACCAGTACAATAGTACAAAGGGAATAAAAAAAGCCCCGATATCGCTATCGGGGCTGTATATATTACTTTACGACTGAAGCGTAAGGCTTACGCGTCACGACGACGGGTAGGTGCACCGCCATCTTCACGACGTGGGCCGCGGTTTTCACGACGCTCACCGCTGAAACGACCTGCACCAGCTGGTGCAGCGCCTTCACGACGAGGACCACGACCGCCTTCACGACGCTCACCGCCACCGAAGCCACGGCCAGCAGGACGATCGCCTTCACGACGCGGACCACGGTCCGGACGCGGCTGGGCATCACCCATCAGCTGCATGTTCATCGGCTTGTTCAGAATGCGGGTACGAGTGAAGTGCTGCAGCACGTCGCCCGGCATACCTTTTGGCAGCTCGATGGTGGAGTGGGTACCGAACAGCTTGATGTTACCGATGTAACGGCTGCTGATGTCGCCTTCGTTAGCGATCGCGCCAACGATATGACGAACTTCAACGCCATCATCACGGCCTACTTCAATGCGGTACAGTTCCATCTCACCAGCGTCACGACGTTCGCGACGTGGACGGTCTTCACCACCACGCTCTGGACGGTCGCCACGTGGGCCACGATCGTTGCGGTCATTACGGTCGCCACGACGTTCGAAACGCTCGTCACGGTCACGGAATTCACGCTTAGGACGCATCGGCGCATCTGGTGGCACGATCAGGGAACGTTCACCCTGCGCCATCTTCAGCAGAGCGGCAGCCAGCGTTTCCATATCCAGCTCTTCGCCTTCAGCGGTTGGCTGGATCTGCGCCAGCAGCGCACGGTACTGATCCAGATCGCTGCTTTCCAGCTGCTGCTGTACTTTCGCGGCGAATTTTTCCAGGCGGCGTTTGCCCAGCAGATCTGCGTTAGGCAGGTCAGCTTCTGGAATGGTCAGCTTCATGGTGCGTTCGATGTTACGCAGCAGACGACGCTCGCGGTTCTCAACGAACAGCAGCGCACGGCCCGCACGACCTGCACGACCGGTACGGCCGATACGGTGAACGTAAGACTCGGAGTCCATCGGGATGTCATAGTTAACAACCAGACTGATACGCTCAACGTCCAGACCACGTGCTGCCACGTCGGTTGCAATCAGGATATCCAGACGACCGTCTTTCAGACGCTCCAGAGTCTGCTCACGCAGGGCCTGGTTCATGTCGCCGTTCAGCGCGGCGCTGTTGTAGCCGCTACGCTCCAGGGCTTCAGCCACTTCCAGGGTCGCATTTTTGGTACGAACGAAGATGATCGCCGCATCAAAATCTTCTGCTTCCAGGAAACGCACCAGCGCTTCGTTTTTACGCATACCGTATACAGACCAGTAGCTCTGGCTGATGTCCGGGCGAGTGGTGACGCTGGACTGGATACGCACTTCCTGCGGATCCTTCATGAAGCGACGGGTAATGCGACGGATCGCTTCCGGCATAGTTGCAGAGAACAGAGCGGTCTGATGACCTTCCGGGATCTGCGCCATGATAGTTTCTACGTCTTCGATGAAGCCCATGCGGAGCATTTCGTCAGCTTCATCCAGTACCAGACCGCTCAGTTTAGAGAGATCCAGCGTACCGCGTTTCAGGTGATCCAGCAGACGACCCGGGGTACCGACGACGATCTGTGGACCCTGACGCAGGGCGCGTAACTGCACGTCATAACGCTGGCCGCCGTACAGGGCAACCACGTTTACGCCGCGCATATGTTTAGAGAATTCAGTCATCGCTTCCGCTACCTGAACAGCCAGTTCACGGGTCGGAGCGAGCACGAGGATCTGCGGTGCACGCAGGTCCGGATCGATGTTGTTCAGCAGCGGCAGCGAGAACGCTGCGGTTTTACCGCTACCAGTCTGGGCCATGCCCAGCACGTCACGACCGGCGAGTAAATGCGGGATGCATTCTGCCTGGATCGGAGATGGTTTTTCGTAACCCAGATCGTTAAGGGATTCAAGGATAGGAGCCTTCAGGCCCAGATCTGCAAAAGTGGTTTCGAATTCAGCCATGTAGTACAAGTGCCTCGATATTAATGGCGGCCAGTCTACATAACTCATCGTGAAAATTTTCGGTAATTTTCATTGAAAGTGTGAACCGGCTCAAAGTAGGTGTATTGACGAACAACAACGCCCTCACCCGTTAAGATGATGACAATCAAAAAATGATTATGGGCTGATGTGTTGACGTCAGCTATTGCTGGTCCGATTCTGCCAGGTCGTCGTGCTCCTGGCCCAAGAGCGATAATTCCAACAATGCATAACGGTGCTCAACATAGTTGTGTACGTTGTTAGCAACCGCTAATTTGAACAGTGCCGTGGCGCTGTCCATATCCCCCAGACTTAGGTAGTACTTACCTAAATAGAAGTTGGTTTCACTGAGATGCTCAGCGAGCGAGGTGTTATCCGTTGCGTCTGCCTTGAGCTTTTCCATCAGCGTTGCTTCGCTGATGTTGCCCAGGTAGAACTCGACAATATTCCATCCCCACTGTTCCTTGTCCGATTTTTCGAAGCGTTGGTTTAACGCGTCTTTGGCCTGCTTTGCATCGAGCTTCTGCTCAACAATGTAAAGCCACAGGCTACGGAAAGGGTCGTTAGGATCGTCTTGATAAAACGCTAGCAGATCATCTTGCGCTAACTTGTCACGACCGCCGTAATACAGGGCGATCCCGCGATTCAAGTGCGCGTAGTTGTAAGTTGGATCAAGCTCAAGTACAGAATCAAACGCTTCATAGGCAGCATCAAAATTGCCTGCCTGCGTTAAATAAATGCCTAAGTAATTGAATACTTCAGGCATATCCGGTCGGATCGCCAACGCTTGTGAAAAATCATTTCGCGCTAGTGCCCTCAGACCGAGACTATCATACAACACTCCGCGCTCATATAAAAGCTGTGCGCGTTCGTCATCGGTTAAAGCCCGACTGGCAAGAATTTGTTCCATGCGTGCCAGAATCACTTCCTGCTGCAAAGTCGGTTGCAGTGGCACTGCGAGGACTTCACTTTTACGCCAGGCAGAGTTGCTGCATCCTGCCAGCGTCAAAGCTGTCGCAACGAAACACCAGCGCAGAAAAGGCTTCATTTCCCACTCCCGAAGACAACTATTGGATGAACGTCCTGTCCCCCGGCGGCTCAACAAGGCGTCCTGCCTGATAACAAGCCCCCCGCTTGCGCGGAGGGCAAACAGCAACCTTACTCGCCCTGTTCTGCTGCCGGAGCTTCCGGTGCAGCGGCAGATGACTGCTCAGTCGCTTCTTTAATGCTCAGACGGATACGGCCCTGACGGTCAACTTCCAGAACTTTAACCGGAACTTCCTGACCCATCTGCAGGTAATCGGTCACTTTCTCAACGCGCTTGTCAGCGATCTGAGAGATGTGAACCAGACCTTCTTTACCGCCACCGATGGCAACGAATGCGCCAAAGTCAACGATACGGGTCACTTTACCGCTGTAGATACGGCCCACTTCGATCTCTGCAGTGATCTCTTCGATACGACGAATAGCGAATTTCGCTTTCTCGCCGTCGGTCGCTGCGATCTTCACAGTACCGTCATCTTCGATTTCGATGGTGGTGCCGGTCTCTTCGGTCAGAGCACGGATAACAGAACCGCCTTTACCGATAACGTCTTTGATCTTGTCCGGGCTGATCTTGATGGTATGGATACGCGGTGCGAACTGAGAAATGTCGCCACGTGGCGCGTTAATCGCCTGTTCCATCACGCTCAGGATGTGCAGACGTGCACCTTTCGCCTGGTTCAGCGCAGCATGCATGATCTCTTTGGTGATGCCTTCAATTTTGATATCCATCTGCAGAGCAGAGATACCTTCGCGGGAACCCGCAACTTTGAAGTCCATATCACCCAGGTGATCTTCGTCGCCCAGGATGTCAGACAGAACAACGTAGTTGTCGCCTTCTTTCACCAGACCCATTGCGATACCCGCAACGGCCGCTTTCACCGGAACACCTGCGTCCATCAGTGCCAGAGAAGCACCACACACGGAAGCCATAGAAGAAGAACCGTTAGATTCGGTGATTTCAGAAACCACGCGAACGGTGTACGGGAATTTGTCAGCATCTGGCATCACTGCCAGCACGCCGCGCTTCGCCAGACGACCGTGACCAATTTCACGACGCTTAGGTGAACCCACCATACCGGTCTCACCGACGGAGTACGGAGGGAAGTTGTAGTGGAACAGGAAGCTGTCAGTGCGCTCGCCCATCAGTTCGTCGATGTTCTGTGCGTCACGGGCAGTACCCAGGGTCGCAGTTACCAGCGCCTGAGTTTCACCACGGGTGAAGAGTGCGGAACCGTGAGTACGTGGCAGCACGCCAGTACGCACATCCAGACCACGGATCATGTCTTTTTCACGGCCATCGATACGCGGCTCGCCAGCCAGAACGCGGCTACGAACAACGTTTTTCTCGATCGCGTGCAGAATTTCGCTCAGCTCGTTCGCATCCAGGGACTCATCTTCTGCAACCAGCGTAGCGATGGTTTCAGATTTGATGACGTCAACCTGAGCATAACGCTCCTGCTTGTCGGTGATGCGGTAAGCATCGCTCAGACGGGCTTCAGCCTGCGCAGCAACGCGCGCGTTCAGCGCTTCGTTCACTGCTTCTGGCTGCCAGTCCCAACGTGGTTTACCGGCTTCTTTCACCAGGTCGTTGATGTTCTGGATAACGATCTGCTGCTGCTCGTGGCCAAAGACCACCGCGCCCAGCATCTGGTCTTCGCTCAGCAGTTCTGCTTCGGATTCAACCATCAGTACTGCCGCTTCGGTACCGGCAACAACCAGGTCCAGCTTGCTCTCTTTCAGCTCGTCCTGAGTTGGGTTCAGAACGTACTGGTCGTTGATGTAACCCACGCGAGCAGAACCGATTGGACCGTTGAATGGAATACCAGACAGGGACAGGGCTGCAGATGCGCCGATCATCGCCACGATGTCCGGGTTAACCTGTGGGTTAACGGAAACAACGGTCGCGATAACCTGAACTTCGTTTACGAAGCCTTCCGGGAACAGCGGGCGAACCGGGCGGTCAATCAGACGCGCGATCAGGGTTTCGCCTTCGCTTGGACGGCCTTCACGACGGAAGAAACCACCCGGGATTTTACCGGCAGCGTAGGTACGCTCCTGGTAGTTAACGGTCAGCGGGAAGAAGTCCTGACCTGGTTTTGCTTTTTTCTGGCCAACCACGGTTACGAATACCGCGGTGTCATCCATGCTTACCATAACAGCAGCAGTGGCCTGACGCGCCATCATGCCGGTTTCCAGCGTGACGGTGTGTTGACCATACTGGAATTTACGAACGATCGGATTCAGCAAGATTCTGTCCTTTCTTAAATGAATGACAGCACACCAGAGGCGTGCTGACGTTTAACCGGACCTTCTTCGCATCCTCGCGACTAATGACAACCGACACCCCCATGGGTGAAGCCTCTCATTAGCCGCGCGAACCTCTGCAATGAAGATCATTTATAGCAACAATACATTAGTTTCCAGTGAATTGCTGCGGTCTGGTTGAAAAAAGGGGCCATAAGGCCCCCTTTTCTGAAACTCGCAAGACTTAGCGACGCAGACCCAGACGCTCGATCAGCGAGGTGTAGCGTGCAACATCTTTACGTTTCAGGTAGTCGAGCAGTTTACGACGCTGAGAAACCATACGCAGCAGACCACGACGGCTGTGGTGATCTTTTTTGTGCTCTGCAAAGTGACCCTGCAGGTGGTTAATCTGTGCAGTCAGCAGTGCAACCTGAACTTCAGTAGAACCGCTGTCGTTAGCATCACGACCAAACTCAGAAACGATTTTAGCTTTAGCTTCAACGCTTAGAGACATTTTAAAACTCCAAAGTATAAAGAATGAAAGGATGCCGATCTCTAATTCAGCTATCCCATGTATAACGCTTGCCAATTGTTAAACAATTCAACAGACGTTAAGCGGCAATATTCTACCCGCCTCCCCTGGTTATCGCAAGGTAAGGCGTCAGCTTATGCCGGATATTCGACCACCAGACGGCGCGGTGCAACACGACCTTCGTCGTCAATTTCACCCATACCGATAAAGGTGTTGTCGTCGCCTTCCGTAACGCGAACCAGCCCTTGATAAGGGACGTCGGTGGTGCGCACCGGGTTACCGTTTTTGAAGTAAACGGACGAGGTCAGCGGCAGATTGACGACCGGGTAGTCCGAAGCTGGACTGTCCATCGGCATTAACAGTGGGTCCAGCAACTCGGCAGCATCAATACCCTGCTCATGAGCCTGCTCAACCAGCGCCTGCAGCTGCTCCAGCGTCACCATCCGTTCTGCAGGATACTTACTGACGGCCAGACGGCGCAGATAGATCACGTGCGCGCCACAGCCCAGCTTTTCACCCAGATCGTCAATGATGGTTCGGATGTACGTGCCTTTTGAGCAGTGGACTTCCAGCTCCAGCTCATCGCCTTCATGACGAATGAACAGCAGTTCATACACCGTAATCGGACGGGCTTCGCGCGGCACCTCGATACCCTGGCGTGCATACTCATAGAGTTTTTTGCCCTGGTATTTCAGTGCGGAATACATCGACGGCACCTGCTCGGTGTCGCCGCGGAAACTTTCCAGCGCCGCCTCAAGCTGATCGCCGCTGAACGTCACCGGACGCTCTTCGACCACCTGGCCGTCCGCATCGGAGGTATCCGTGCGCTGACCCAGCTTCGCAATCACGCGGTAACGTTTATCGGAATCCAGCAGATACTGGGAAAACTTCGTCGCTTCGCCCAGGCAAACCGGCAGCATGCCGGTCGCCAGCGGATCCAGCGCACCGGTATGACCGGCGCGGTTGGCATTATAGAGACGCTTTACTTTTTGCAGCACGTCATTGCTGGAGGCACCCTGGTGCTTATCCAGCAGCAGCACGCCGTGCACGTCGCGACCGCGACGACGAGGACGACTCATTAGTCCTCCTTGTTATCGTCCGGGTTCACACGACGCTCATCATCCTGCTTCACCACGCTGGTGACCAGGTTGGACATGCGCATCCCTTCAACCAATGAGTTATCATAGAAGAAGGTCAGTTCCGGCACGATACGCAGGCGCATAGCTTTGCCCAGCAGAGAGCGGATAAAACCAGAGGCATCCTGCAGGGCTTTGATACCCAGCTTAACTGCCGCTTCATCCTGGTCATTCAGGAAAGTCACAAACACTTTGGCATAGGCCAGATCGCGGGATACTTCAACCCCGGATACCGTTGTCATCATGCCCAGGCGTGGGTCTTTAATTTCGCGCTGCAGGATGATTGCGATCTCTTTTTGCATCTCTTGAGCAACGCGCTGCGGGCGACCAAATTCTTTCGCCATAATAAATTCTCCAGACAAAAAAGGGGCTCTAAGCCCCTTTTGTTAATTCTTGCCGGGTGGCGCGAGGCGATCCCGGCCTACATTCTACGCAGATTAAGCGATGGTACGCTGGATCTCGATGATCTCGAACACTTCGATCATGTCGCCAACGCGAACGTCGTTGTAGTTCTTCACGCCGATACCACATTCCATGCCGTTACGGACTTCGTTAACGTCATCTTTGAAGCGGCGCAGGGATTCCAGCTCGCCTTCATAGATAACCACGTTGTCACGCAGAACGCGGATTGGGTTGTGACGCTTGATGTTACCTTCGGTAACCATACAGCCCGCGATCGCACCAAATTTCGGTGATTTGAACACGTCACGTACTTCAGCCAGACCGATGATCTGCTGTTTCAGTTCCGGAGACAGCATACCGCTCATTGCCGCTTTCACTTCGTCGATCAGGTGATAGATGACGGAGTAGTAACGCAGATCCAGGCTTTCCGCTTCGATCACGCGACGCGCAGAAGCATCGGCACGGACGTTGAAGCCAACCAGAATTGCGTTGGACGCTGCAGCCAGGGTTGCGTCGGTTTCGGTGATACCACCTACGCCAGAACCGATGATCTTCACTTTCACTTCGTCGGTAGACAGTTTCAGTAAAGAGTCGGAGATCGCTTCCACAGAACCCTGAACGTCGGCCTTCAGAACGACGTTCACTTCGTGAACTTCGCCTTCGGTCATGTTGGCAAACATGTTCTCGAGTTTAGATTTCTGCTGGCGAGCCAGTTTAACTTCACGGAATTTGCCCTGACGATACAGCGCAACTTCACGCGCTTTCTTCTCGTCACGTACAACGGTCACTTCATCACCGGCAGCCGGAACACCGGACAGACCGAGGATTTCCACCGGAATGGACGGACCTGCTTCCAGCACTTCACGACCCAGTTCGTCACGCATTGCACGAACACGGCCATATTCGAAGCCACACAGCACGATGTCGCCTTTGTTCAGGGTACCTTCACGTACCAGAACGGTAGCAACCGGGCCACGACCTTTATCCAGGAAGGATTCGATCACCGCACCGCTCGCCATACCATTGCGAACCGCTTTCAGCTCCAGAACTTCAGCCTGCAGCAGGATAGCGTTCAGCAGGTCATCGATACCGGTACCCACTTTTGCAGAAACCGGGATGAACTGAGACTCACCGCCCCACTCTTCCGGCATAACACCGTACTGGGACAGTTCGTTTTTAACGCGATCCATGTCCGCTTCTGGCTTATCGATTTTGTTCACTGCAACGACCAGAGGCACCTGCGCCGCTTTCGCGTGCTGGATTGCTTCGATAGTCTGCGGCATCACGCCATCGTCTGCTGCAACCACCAGAACAACAATATCCGTCGCCTGAGCACCACGAGCACGCATGGAGGTAAACGCGGCGTGGCCCGGGGTATCCAGGAAGGTGATCATCCCGTTGTCGGTTTCTACGTGGTAGGCACCGATGTGCTGGGTAATGCCGCCTGCTTCGCCGGAGGCCACTTTCGTAGAACGAATGTAGTCCAGCAGAGAGGTTTTACCGTGGTCAACGTGACCCATGATGGTTACAACCGGTGCACGCGGTTCAGCCGCTGCGCCAGTGTCACGGTCGCTCATTACCGCTTCTTCCAGCTCGTTTTCACGACGCAGGATAACTTTGTGGCCCATCTCTTCGGCAACCAGCTGTGCGGTTTCCTGGTCGATAACCTGGTTGATGGTCGCCATTGCACCCAGCTTCATCATCGCTTTGATGACCTGAGAGCCTTTAACGGCCATCTTGTTCGCCAGCTCGCCAACGGTGATGGTTTCGCCGATGATAACGTCACGGTTAACAGCCTGAGCTGGCTTCTGGAAGCCTTGCTGCAGAGCGGAACCTTTACGCTTACCACCTTTACCACCGCGACCCGCTGCACGCGCTTCTTCGCGATCGGCTTTGGATTCAGCGTGCTTGTTGCCCTTCTTCTGAGGACGGGCAGTTTTTGATGCGGTACGGGTACGGCTACGACCACCTTCAACTTCACGGTCGTTTTCGTCTTCTGCCTGGCGCGCATGCTGAGAAGTAGTCACGTGATAATCACTGGTGTCTTCTGTCTGCTCAACAGGATTCACACCGTTCTTCTCGTTCTCTTCTGCCATACGGCGCGCTTCTTCAGCAACACGACGTGCGTCTTCTTCCAGCTTACGGCGAGCTTCTTCTTCCGCTTTACGCTTCAGCTCGGCAGCTTCATTTTCACGACGGGCTTTTTCCGTCTGGGCAGTTTTGGTCATTTCGTCAGTCTGTTGATTGCTCACTTTGTCTTTTTCCGCCGCGTCACGCTTCGCTTTATCACTGGCATCGCGCTTCGCTTTTTCTGCGGCCTCACGTTCAGCTTTTAATTCTGCCTCACGTTTGGCGGTTGCTTCCGCCTCACGCTGAGCTTGTTCTTCCGCTTCACGCTGCGCCTGCTCTTCCGCGGCAAGGCGTTCAGCCTCTTGCGGATCACGTTTTACAAAGGTGCGTGTCTTGCGGACTTCGATTTGTACCGATTTGCTTTTTCCACCGGTACCTGGAACATTTAACGTACTGCGTGTTTTACGCTGTAACGTCAGTTTATCAGGCGCCGAGCCGTGTTCACGGTTCAGGTGCGATAATAAGGTTTGTTTCTCTTGCGCGGTCACTGAGTCATCAGCAGACTTCGGGATCCCTGCATCAGCAAATTGCTGTACCAGGCGGTCCACGGAAGTCTGAATCTCAGCAGCCAGCGTTTTTACAGTTACATCAGTCATGCTGTTCCTTCCTGCTACAGTTTATTACGCTTCGTCGCCGAACCAGCAAATATTACGTGCGGCCATGATGAGCTCGCCGGCTTTCTCGTCGGTTAAACCTTCGATATCAGCCAGGTCATCAACGCCTTGTTCAGCGAGATCTTCCAGCGTACAAACACCACGGGCAGCCAGCTTGAACGCAATCGCACGATCAAGACCTTCCAGATTCAGCAGGTCATCAGCCGGCTTGTTATCACCAAGGCTTTCTTCCTGAGCCAGTGCCAGGGTGGTCAGTGCGTTTTTAGCGCGGTCACGCAGGGCTTCAACGGTGGCTTCATCCAGGCCGTCAATTTCCAGCAGTTCTTTCATTGGCACATAGGCCAGTTCTTCCAGCGTGGAGAAACCTTCTTCAACCAGAACGGTGGCGAAATCTTCGTCAATGTCCAGGTACTTGGTAAAGGTATCAATAGCTGCATGGGCTTCAGCCTGATGCTTAGCCTGCAGGTCATCAACGGTCATCACGTTGAGTTCCCAGCCGCTCAGCTGTGAAGCCAGACGCACGTTCTGACCGTTACGGCCGATCGCCTGCGCCAGATTGCCAGCTTCAACGGCGATATCCATGGTGTGCTTATCTTCGTCTACCACGATAGACGCAACATCAGCCGGTGCCATCGCGTTAATCACGAACTGCGCCGGGTTGTCGTCCCACAGGACGATATCTATACGCTCGCCACCCAGTTCAGTCGAAACAGCCTGAACACGTGCGCCACGCATACCGACGCAAGCCCCTACCGGGTCAATACGCTTGTCGTTGGTTTTCACCGCGATTTTCGCACGGGAACCCGGATCGCGGGCAGCGGCTTTAATCTCGATCACTTCTTCGCCAATTTCTGGCACTTCAATGCGGAACAGTTCGATCAGCATTTCAGGTTTAGAACGGGTCACGAACAGCTGTGCGCCACGCGCTTCTGGACGCACGGAATAGAGTACGCCGCGAATACGGTCACCCGGACGGAAGTTTTCACGTGGCAGCATATCTTCACGCAGAATGACAGCTTCAGCGTTGCTACCCAGATCCAGGGAGATATTGTCGCGGTTAACTTTCTTCACTACGCCGGTGATGATCTCACCTTCGTGTTCGCGGAACTGGTCAACGACCATGGCGCGCTCAGCTTCACGAACTTTCTGTACGATAACCTGTTTAGCAGTCTGGGTGGTGATACGGTCGAAGGTGACGGATTCGATCTGATCTTCAACGTAATCGTCAACGTTCAGACTTTCATCTTCATAACGCGCCGCTTCCAGAGTGATCTCTTTCGTTGGCTGGGTCACTTCTTCAACGATAACCCAACGACGGAAGGTATCGAAGTCGCCGCTCTTACGATCGATTTCTACGCGAACATCGATCTCTTGTTCGTATTTTTTCTTGGTTGCCGTAGCCAGTGCACTTTCCAGCGCTTCAAAAATCTTCTCGCGCGGCAGTGATTTTTCGTTGGAGACGGCTTCAACAACAGCCAAAATTTCTTTGTTCATCGCGGGCTTTTCACCTCATCCAGACTGTTAAAAGTGGGGAACCAGGTTCGCCTTCTGGATATTACTCAGCGCGAACACTTCATCTTTGCCTTCGACTGTTACTGTGATCATCTCACCGTCAACGGCCTTAATAACGCCCTGCCATTTACGGCGGTTTTGTACAGCCATTCGCAGGACGAGAGCCGCTTCTTCACCAATGTAGTGCGTGTAGTGTTCAGCAGTAAACAGCGGGCGATGCAGACCAGGCGAGGAAACTTCCAGGTTATAGGCGACGGTAATAGGATCTTCAACATCAAGAACCGCACTCACCTGGTGGCTAACATCAGCACAATCATCAACATTGATGCCATCTTCACTATCAATATAGATGCGCAGCGTGGATGTACGGCTGCGAATAAATTCGATGCCGACCAGTTCGTAGCCCAGTGCTTCGACTGGTGCCTTAATCATCTCTGTTAATTTTTGGTCTAATGTGGACAAGCCCACCCCCAAGACGTAAAAAAAGGGCATAAAGCCCAGTTATTCTGTAGTCAGATAACAAAAAACCCCGATAAATCGGGGCTTTAGATAACTGAACCCTATAGCCACAACAGTGGCCTGGAGCACTTTCAAAAAGAATTTTTTCAAATCCAGCTACGAAGGCGCTAAGTCTTCACAGTATATTTGAAAAAGGACTTTATAGGAAAGTGGTTGCGGGGGCCGGATTTGAACCGACGACCTTCGGGTTATGAGCCCGACGAGCTACCAGGCTGCTCCACCCCGCGCCTGAAACGTGGCAAATTCTACTCTTTGTGGGTAAAAAATGCAAATAATGCTGGGATTTGGTACCGAGGACGGGACGTAAAATCGGCGTTCAGTATATTGATAGTGGACGCCCTCTGTCAACCCTGCCAACTGCAGCGATTCCGGCGGGAAATTTTTACAAAAAATACACGAATTGCTTTCGGTGCTTGCCAAAAGATGATTAAATGAAAACTCACTTATTCTGCATAAAAATGCATTCAGGGTGAAAGCGATCACTCATCAGTCAATCAAGCAGGGTTTTATTTTATGACGACGATTCTCAAGCATCTTCCGCAAGGACAACGTATTGGCATCGCTTTTTCAGGCGGCCTGGATACCAGCGCTGCACTGCTGTGGATGCGCCAGAAGGGAGCGGTTCCTTATGCATATACTGCGAACCTGGGTCAGCCAGATGAGGACGATTATGATGCGATCCCTCGTCGTGCCATGGAGTACGGTGCAGAGAACGCACGCCTGATTGACTGCCGTAAGCAGCTGGTTGCCGAAGGTATCGCTGCCATCCAGTGTGGCGCTTTCCATAATACCACCGGTGGCCTGACCTATTTTAACACCACCCCGCTGGGCCGTGCCGTTACCGGCACCATGCTGGTTGCCGCGATGAAAGACGATGGCGTCAACATCTGGGGTGATGGCAGCACCTATAAAGGCAACGACATTGAGCGTTTCTACCGTTATGGCCTGCTGACCAACGCCGAACTGCAGATCTACAAGCCGTGGCTGGATACTGACTTCATCGACGAACTCGGTGGCCGTCACGAAATGTCCGAATTTATGATCGCCTGTGGCTTTGACTACAAAATGTCAGTGGAGAAAGCTTACTCCACCGACTCCAACATGCTGGGTGCGACACACGAAGCAAAAGACCTGGAATTCCTGAACTCCAGCGTGAAGATCGTTAACCCGATCATGGGCGTGAAGTTCTGGGACGAAAACGTCAAAATCCAGGTAGAAGAAGTGACCGTACGTTTCGAACGCGGCCACCCGGTTGCCCTGAACGGCCAGACCTTCTCTGATGATGTAGAACTGATGCTGGAAGCTAACCGCATCGGCGGCCGTCACGGTCTGGGGATGAGCGATCAGATCGAAAACCGTATCATCGAAGCGAAAAGCCGTGGCATTTATGAAGCCCCGGGGATGGCGCTGCTGCACATCGCTTATGAGCGTCTGCTGACCGGTATTCACAACGAAGATACCATTGAGCAGTATCACTCTCATGGTCGCCAGCTGGGCAAACTGCTGTATCAGGGTCGCTGGTTCGATCCGCAGGCGCTGATGCTGCGTGATGCTCTGCAGCGTTGGGTGGCAAGCGCAATTACCGGTGAAGTGACCCTGGAACTGCGTCGTGGCAATGATTATTCCATTCTGAACACCGTGTCTGACAACCTGACCTATCAGGCAGAGCGTCTGACCATGGAGAAAGGTGACTCGGTCTTCTCGCCGGACGATCGTATTGGCCAGTTGACCATGCGCAATCTGGATATCACCGATACCCGTGCCAAGCTGTTCACCTATACCGAGAACGGTCTGCTCTCCGTATCAACGGGGAATGGCCTGCCGCAGGTAGAGAATCTGGAAAACAGCGATAAGAAGTAATCATCACTGTACCGAATGCAAAAGGCGCCTGAAGGCGCCTTTTTTATGCTCTTTTGTAGGGCGGGCAAGCGCAGCGCCCCCGCCGTCTTTTCGCCCGGCGGCGCTGAGCTTGCCGGGCCTACGAAAAGATAAGACTACAGACGAAAAAAAAGACGTCTTGCGACGTCTTTTCTTCGGAATATTGGTACTGAGGATGGGACTCGAACCCACAAGCCCGTTAGGGCACTACCACCTCAAGGTAGCGTGTCTACCAATTCCACCACCTCAGCACAGATACTACTCTTACTGCGGGATATCGCTGGTCGGCTTAGCCGGTGCAGCTGGCTGAGTCTGCTCGGATTTCGCCGGCGCGCTCAGATTTTCCCACTCGCTTCCTTTACTGGTCTTGTTGCTGTTGATATTGCCAAGCGCCAGACTGATGATGAAAAACAGCGTTGCCAGAATCGCCGTTGCGCGGGTCATGAAGTTACCAGAACCACTTGAACCGAACAGCGTACCAGAAGCGCCTGCTCCAAAAGAGGCCCCCATATCAGCGCCTTTACCTTGTTGCAGCATGATCAACGCTACCAGAGCGATGGCTACAATAAGGAAAACTACTAAAAGAGCTTCGTACATAATCAACCTGTTCCTTGCGGATTTGCCGCATACCAATGCTTCGACCAATAAGCAGGAATTTGCTTTCCCACTGAAGCGGGTGTGAATACTAACCAAAGCGAATGACCTTCGCAAGGGCAATTTCAGCGCATTGTATCAAGTGCGGAAAAAAACAGCAAAAGACCCGCAACTGTACAAAACAAAGGCGGCAGACGCCGCCTTTTTAAACACTTACCAAAAATGTTACGCCGCTTTCACGGCATCCGCGATGCGATGGGCAAACTCAGTCACCTGCGCTTCGTCTTCACCTTCCACCATCACCCGGATCAGTGGTTCGGTGCCTGACTTACGCAGCAGAACGCGGCCACGGGAGCCCAGCGCCGCTTCAACCTCAGCCATCACCGCTTTCACATTGTCGTTTTCCAGCGGATCGCCTTTCCCGGCGGTAAAGCGGACGTTAACCAGGATCTGCGGGAACATTTTCATGCCGCTGCACAGATCGTGCAGGGACATATGGTTACGCACCATCGCCGCAACCACCTGCAGACTCGCCACAATGCCGTCACCGGTGGTGGTTTTGTCGAGCAGGATCACGTGGCCGGAGTTTTCCGCGCCAATGCGCCAGCCTTTCTCCTGCAGTTTTTCCAGAACGTAGCGATCGCCCACTTTTGCGCGCACAAACGGGATCCCCAGCTGCTTAAGTGCCAGCTCCAGACCCATGTTGCTCATCAGCGTACCGACGGCACCGCCGCGCAGCTGGCCCTGACGCAGGCCTTCACGGGCAATGATATAGAGGATCTGATCCCCATCGACCTTATTGCCTTCATGATCAACCATGATGACGCGGTCGCCGTCGCCGTCATAGGCGATACCCAGATCGGCCTTCTCTGCCAGCACGCGCGCCTGCAGAGCGCGAACGTCCGTCGCCCCCACTTCAGCGTTAATGTTCAGCCCGTTAGGTTCACAGCCAATGGCCACCACCTGCGCACCCAGTTCGCGGAACACGTTTGGGGCGATGTGGTAGGTTGCCCCGTTCGCGCAGTCCACCACGATTTTAAGATGGCTGAGGCTCAACTCGTTCGGGAAGGTACCTTTACAGAATTCAATGTAGCGCCCAGCCGCATCGACGATACGGCTGGCTTTACCCAGCTCAGCGGAGTCCACGCAGGTGAGCTCTTTTTCCATTTCCGCTTCGATGGCTTCTTCAACTTCATCCGGCAGCTTGGTGCCATCGATAGAGAAGAATTTGATGCCGTTATCGTAGAACGGGTTATGCGAGGCGGAGATCACAATCCCCGCTTCCGCACGGAAGGTCCGGGTGAGATAGGCGACAGCAGGCGTCGGCATTGGGCCGGTAAAGGAGGCAGAAAGCCCGGCGGCAGAAAGACCAGCTTCCAGCGCCGATTCAAGCATATAGCCGGAGATGCGCGTATCTTTACCAATGATGATTTTGCGCGAGCCGTGACTGGCCAGCACCTTGCCTGCAGCCCAGCCTAACTTCAGTACAAACTCAGGAGTGATTGGCGCATCGCCCACGCGTCCACGAATGCCGTCGGTACCAAAATATTTACGATTACTCATAGCGGTTGTTTTCCTTAGCTGCCAGTGTGGCTTCCACCACTCGCATGGCTTCTGCTGTCTCTTTTACGTCATGGACGCGAATAATATGCGCTCCCTGCATCGCTGCAATAACCGCGCAGGCCAGGCTTCCGTTCAGGCGGTCTGATGGCCCGACGTTAAGCAACTGGCCTATCATAGATTTTCGTGACATCCCGACCAGCAGCGGCAGGCCAAAATGGTGAAATTCAGATAAGCGCGCAAGAAGCTCGAAGTTATGAGAAAGATTTTTACCGAAACCGAATCCCGGGTCGAGCAGCAATTTCTCTTTTGCGATACCGGCACGCTCACAACGCGCAATATGCTCAACAAAGTAGCGGTTCACATCAGCAAACACGTCATCATACTTCGGGGCATCCTGCATGGTTTTCGGCTGGCCCTGCATGTGCATCAGACAAACCGGCAACCCGGTCTCTGCCGCGGCCTCAAGCGCTCCCGGTTCGGTGAGGGAGCGAATGTCATTAATAATGTGAGCGCCCACTCTCGCTGACTCGCGAATCACCTCTGGCTTAGAGGTATCTACCGAAATCCACACTTCGAAACGCTGCGCAAGGGCTTCGACCACCGGGATCACCCGGGACAACTCTTCGTCAACGCTGACATCTGCCGCGCCCGGTCGCGTCGATTCTCCACCAACGTCAATGATGGTCGCCCCGGCATTGATCATCAGATTCGCATGCCTGACCGCCTCGATCAGCGTGTTATGCGTCCCGCCATCGGAGAACGAGTCTGGCGTAACGTTCAGGATCCCCATCACATGCGGATGAGTCAGATCGAGATAAGAATCCTGGGCGAAGAGTTTCATGGCAATTCCCTGATTTTTTAGTTAAGCAGACAAGAAAAACCCCGGGGCAAGCCCCAGGGTTTCAGGTAAAGCGAACATCTACAGCGGTGACTTATTTATCGCCCAACTGTTCTGACATGGTGTTGCCCGGGTTTGGCGTACGCGGTTCATCGACCGGACGCGGCGCACGCGGGGTGCCATTGTTGTCAGAATTATTGGAAGCGCCTGGGTCTTCCCAGCCTGCTGGCGGACGCACTTCGCGGCGCGCCATCAGGTCGTCGATCTGCGGTGCATCGATGGTCTCATATTTCATGAGCGCATCTTTCATCGAATGCAGGATGTCCATATTGTCGTTCAGGATCTGGCGAGCACGTGCATAGTTACGCTCAACCAGAGATTTTACTTCCTGATCGATGATACGTGCTGTCTCATCGGACATATGCTTCGCTTTCGCCACAGAACGGCCCAGGAACACTTCGCCCTCTTCTTCCGCATACAGCAGCGGACCGAGTTTGTCGGAGAAGCCCCATTGGGTCACCATGTTACGTGCCAGGTTGGTCGCGACTTTAATGTCGTTAGACGCACCGGTCGAAACATGTTCCACACCGTAGATAATCTCTTCCGCCAGACGACCGCCGTACAGGGTTGAAATCTGGCTTTCCAGTTTCTGGCGGCTGGCGCTGATGGCATCGCCTTCCGGCAGGAAGAATGTTACGCCAAGCGCACGACCGCGCGGAATAATCGTCACTTTATGCACCGGATCGTGTTCCGGTACCAGGCGACCGATAATCGCATGACCAGCTTCGTGGTAAGCCGTGGACTCTTTCTGCGCTTCCGTCATCACCATGGAGCGGCGTTCCGCACCCATCATGATTTTGTCTTTCGCTTTCTCGAACTCCACCATCGAGACCACACGCTTGTTGCCGCGAGCAGCAAACAGTGCAGCTTCGTTCACGAGGTTAGCCAGATCCGCACCGGAGAAGCCTGGGGTACCGCGCGCAATGATTGCCGCATCGATGTCCGGAGACAGCGGTACGCGACGCATATGCACTTTCAGGATCTGCTCACGACCACGAACGTCTGGCAGACCGACCACAACCTGACGGTCAAAACGGCCTGGACGCAGCAGCGCAGGGTCAAGAACGTCCGGACGGTTAGTTGCCGCGATAACGATGATACCTTCGTTACCTTCGAAACCGTCCATCTCAACTAGCATCTGGTTCAGCGTCTGCTCACGTTCATCGTGACCACCGCCCAGACCTGCGCCACGCTGGCGGCCTACGGCGTCGATTTCATCGATGAAGATGATGCACGGTGCCGCTTTCTTGGCCTGTTCGAACATGTCACGCACACGGGATGCACCGACACCAACGAACATTTCCACGAAGTCAGAACCGGAAATGGTAAAGAACGGGACCTTCGCTTCACCGGCGATGGCTTTCGCCAGCAGGGTTTTACCGGTACCCGGAGGGCCGACCATCAGGACGCCTTTCGGGATCTTACCGCCCAGTTTCTGGAAGCGGCTCGGTTCACGCAGGTATTCAACCAGCTCACCCACCTCTTCTTTTGCTTCGTCGCAACCAGCTACGTCAGCAAAAGTGGTTTTGATCTGGTCTTCCGTCAACATACGCGCCTTACTCTTGCCGAACGACATGGCACCTTTGCCACCGCCGCCCTGCATTTGACGCATAAAGAAGATCCAGACGCCGATAAGCAGCAGCATCGGGAACCAGGAGATGAAGATAGAAGCCAGCAGGCTTGGCTCTTCCGGCGGCTCACCTACCACCTTAACGTTTTTAGTCAGAAGGTTATCAAGCAGCTTAGGATCGTTCACCGGAATGTAAGTCGTGTAACGGTTACTATCTTTCTTGGTAACGTTGATCTCACGTCCGTTGATACGCGCTTCGCGAACCTGATCCTGGTTGACCTCTTGCAGGAAGGTAGAGTAGTCCACCTTACGGCCATTAGACTCGCTGGGCCCAAAGCTCTGGAATACTGACATCAGCACAACGGCAATGACCAGCCAGAGTATTAGGTTTTTCGCCATGTCACTCAAGGGATTAACCTCTTATTACAACTGTGTTAAAAACAGCGTCAGGATACTCAGTATCCGATTCATTTCAAACTTTCGCCTGAAACTTACCGGCTATCATTTTCGCCCGGTCGCTACAATATACACTTCACGTGAACGAGCACGAGAAGAGTCCGGCTTACGAACTTTGACCTTCGCAAACAGGGAGCGAATTTCCTTCAGATACTCCTCGAAACCTTCGCCCTGGAACACCTTCACTAAAAAACTACCACCCGGCGCTAAGACATCACGGGACATCTCTAACGCCAGTTCTACCAGATACATGGAGCGAGGGATATCCACCGCCGGTGTTCCGCACATATTTGGCGCCATATCGGACATGACAACCTGAACTTTACTGTCACCTACACGTTCAAGTAACGCTTTCAGTACTAATTCATCACGAAAATCGCCCTGAAGGAAGTCCACACCAACGATGGGATCCATAGGCAAAAGATCGCAGGCGATGATTCGGCCAGTTCCGCCGATTTGTGTCACCGCATATTGCGACCATCCGCCGGGCGCTGCACCGAGGTCGACTACCGTCATCCCCGGCTTAAAGAGTTTGTCACTTTGCTGTATTTCATCAAGTTTAAACCAGGCACGGGAACGTAACCCCTTTTTCTGTGCCTGTAGAACATATTTATCGCTAAAGTGTTCCTGGAGCCAGCGGCTCGAGCTTGCAGAACGCTTTTTACCTGTCATTTAACTTTCCGTCCTGGTTCATCGTAGCCTGTGGTGTAAATTTCCACTCAGCAATTTGGCGATATTAGGGAGATGGCGGTAGAATGAACCGTTTTCAATCCCAACGTAAGCAAAAATATACGATGAATCTGAGTACTAAACAAAAACAGCACCTTAAAGGTCTGGCACATCCGCTCAAGCCTGTAGTTATGCTTGGCAACAATGGTTTGACCGAAGGGGTACTGGCCGAGATTGAACAAGCGCTGGAGCACCACGAATTAATCAAAGTGAAAATCGCCTCTGAAGACAGAGAGACCAAGACTTTGATCGTGGAAGCAATCGTGCGCGAAACCGGCGCCTGTAATGTACAGGTCATCGGTAAAACGCTGGTGCTCTACCGTCCATCTAAAGAGCGTAAAATCTCGCTGCCACGCTAAGATTATCCTGAATTGAACACATTTACTGTGTAAAACGAGGGGTTTTTCTTAAGCAGGTGAGCAAAATGCCATGCTCCTTGAGTTGATAAAAGGCCGCTATGCGGCCTTTTTCCTATCTTTACAATGTATCAACATCTGACAGGAGATGCGAATTACAGGTAATCAACCTTGATAATTTCGAACTCCACTTCCCCACCCGGGGTACGGATGGTGACCACATCGTCCTGCTCTTTGCCAATCAGGCCGCGGGCAATCGGTGAGTTTACCGAGATCAGATTCTGCTTAAAATCGGCCTCGTCATCACCCACGATGCGGTAAGAGACTTCTTCATCGTTATCCAGATTGATCACGGTAACGGTGCAACCAAAAATGACTCGCCCGTTGTTTGGCATCTTGGTGATATCAATCACCTGCGCATTCGAGAGCTTGGCTTCGATATCTTTAATACGCCCTTCGCAGAAACCCTGCTGCTCACGCGCAGCGTGGTACTCGGCGTTCTCTTTCAAATCGCCATGCTCACGCGCATCGGCGATGGCTGCAATGATCTCAGGGCGGCGAACAGATTTCAGAAAATCCAGCTCTTCGCGTAGTTTTTCAGCCCCACGTAAGGTCATCGGAATAGCTTGCATTTGTTATACCTCTTTGACATTCCTGTTAGGTACGGGTAACTGACCCGACGACTGGCCCCGCAGGCATCACAGCCTGGCTCAGGTCAGAAGCAAAAGAAAACTGACCCGGAAGCAAAGTTCCAGGACAGCAGCAATTTTTCAATTTGATACGCATTTTAACGCGAAGTTCAGTATGGGTCATCGTTTACTTTACAGGGCGTTGGGCCGTAGTATGGCGGTTTGTTTCCGGGTTGTTAGCGCGAGATTATGCGATTTTCCAGATTTATCATCGGATTGACCACCACATTTGCGTTCACTGTCCAGGCAGCGAACGTTGACGAGTATATTAATCAGCTGCCCGATGGTGCCAATCTTGCCCTGATGGTGCAAAAGATAGGTGCCCAGGCCCCTGAGATTGATTACCACAGCCAGCAGATGGCCCTGCCCGCCAGTACGCAAAAGGTGATCACGGGGCTGGCCGCCCTGCTGCAGCTGGGGCCCGACTTTCGCTTCACCACTACGCTGGAGAGCAAAGGCAACGTTGAGGGCGGTGTGCTGAAAGGCGATCTTATCGCCCGTTTTGGCGGGGATCCGACCTTTAAGCGTCAGGATATTCGCAATATGGTCGCCGTGCTAAAGAAGTCGGGCGTGCAGCGCATTGAAGGCAATGTGCTTATCGACACCTCTATCTTCGCCAGCCATGATAAAGCCCCGGGCTGGCCGTGGAACGACATGACCCAGTGCTTTAGCGCGCCGCCTGCGGCCGCGATTGTCGATCGAAACTGCTTCTCCGTCTCGCTGTACAGTGCACCAAAACCCAATGATTTAGCTTTTATCCGGGTGGCGTCCTACTATCCGGTCACTATGTTCAGTCAGGTACGTACCCTGGCGAAAGGGTCGCCGGAAGCGCAGTACTGCGAACTGGACGTGGTACCGGGAGATCTTAACCGCTTTACGTTGACCGGATGCCTGACGCAGCGCGCCGATCCGCTGCCACTGGCCTTCGCCATTCAGGATGGCGCAGGCTATGCCGGGGCGATCCTCAAAGACGAACTGAAGCAGGCCAACATCACCTATAGCGGCACGCTGTTACGTCAGACCCAGAGCAACGAGCCGGGCACCGTGATTGCCAGTAAGCAATCGGCGCCGCTGCACGACCTGCTGAAGATCATGCTGAAAAAATCGGACAACATGATTGCCGACACCGTGTTTCGCATGATCGGCCACGCCCGCTTTGGCGTTCCTGGCACCTGGCGTGCCGGGTCGGACGCGGTCCGGCAGATCCTGCGTCAGCAGGCCGGTATTGAGCTCGGGAATACCATCGCGGTTGATGGCTCAGGTCTGTCGCGCCATAACCTGATCTCCCCTGCCACCATGATGCAGGTCCTTCAGTACATTGCTCAGCACGACACTGAACTAAACTTTATCTCGATGCTGCCGCTCGCCGGTTATGACGGCTCCCTGCAGTATCGGGCTGGCCTGCACGCCGCGGGCGTGGATGGCAAAGTCTCCGCGAAGACGGGCTCACTCCAGGGCGTCTATAACCTGGCCGGGTTTATCACTACCGCCAGCGGGCAACGGATGGCTTTTGTGCAGTATCTTTCTGGCTACGCAGTTGAACCTGCAGACCAACGCAATCGCCGTATCCCGCTGGTGCGCTTTGAGAGCCGGCTTTACAAGGATATTTATCAGAATAACTAGCGATGAAATTACTCATTGTCGAAGACGATCTGCTGCTGCAGGAAGGACTGGCTCTCGCGCTCTCTGCCGAGGGCTATACGCTCGATTGCGCTGGCACTGCCGCCGAGGCTGATGGCCTTATCCAGAGCGGCGAGTACAGCCTGGTGATCCTCGATCTTGGCCTGCCGGATAAAGACGGAGCTACCCTGCTCAGCCAGTGGCGTCGTCGTGGGGTGGATAATCCGGTGCTGATCCTGACGGCGCGCGATGCGCTGGAAGACAGGATCAACGGCCTCGACTCCGGCGCCGACGACTATCTGGTGAAACCTTTTGCCCTGGCGGAACTACAGGCGCGGGCAAGGGCCTTAATCCGGCGTTATCAGGGGCACAGTGATAACCTGCTCAGCGACGGCGATCTAACGCTAAACCTGCAAACGCAGCAGGTATTACAGCAGTCCCAGCCGGTTGAGGTCACCCCGAAAGAGTTCGCCCTGCTAACGCGGCTGATCATGCGCACCGGGCAGACCGTCCATCGTGAGACCTTACAGCAGGATATCTACTCCTGGCAGGACGATCCCGGCTCGAACACCCTTGAGGTTCATATCCATAACCTGCGGCGCAAGCTGGGTAAAGACCGCATCAAAACCGTGCGCGGCGTGGGCTATCGTCTGGAGAGCCAAAAATGAACAGCATGCGCCGTCGTCTGATGGTGCTGTTAGCAGTCATTCTGCTGTTCTTTCAACTGATCAGCGTTATCTGGCTCTGGCATGAAAGCCGGGAGCAAATCGGCTTCCTTGTCAGCGAGACGCTTTCTGCCAAATCGCGCAACCAGCATGTTGAGAAAGAGATCCGGGAGGCGATCGCCTCGTTGCTGGTGCCTTCCCTTGTGATGGTCGGTTTTACGCTGCTGTTCTCCTTCTGGGCCGTCAGCTGGATCACCCGCCCCCTCAATCAGCTCCGCTCCAGCCTGGCAAACCGCTCTGCCGACAATCTCACCCCGCTACCGATGTATTCCGATATGGAAGAAGTTGGCGCCGTGACCACCTCTCTGAATCAACTCCTTGCCCGGCTGGATCAAACCATTCAGCAGGAGCGTCTGTTCACTGCTGACGCCGCACACGAGCTGCGTACGCCCCTGGCGGGCATCCGCCTGCATCTGGAGCTTATGGCACAGTCAGGCTCACCGCAGGCCTCTACGCTGATTGCCCGTATCGATCAACTGATGCATACCGTGGAGCAACTTCTGATGCTGGCCCGGGCGGGCCAGGCTCTGGCCAGCGGTCATTACGATACGGTTAACTGGAGCGAATCCATCTTTGCGCCGCTGGCGCTGGAGAATGAGACCAGAGACCATACTCTGATCTGGCCGCAGACGGGCTCCCTGAGCGTACAGGGAGACGCCATCCTGTTGCGGCTGATGCTGCGCAATTTGCTGGAGAACGCGGTACGTTACAGTCCGGCGGGAACCACCATTGAAGTCAGCATGCAGGATGTCGACGATGGTACGCTGGTGAGTGTCTGCGATCAGGGGCCTGGCATTGATGAGGCACATCGCCAGTCCATTACCGAGCCGTTTCGCCGTATCGATCAACGCTACGGCGGCAGCGGGCTGGGGTTAAGTATCGTCCAGCGTATCGTGCAGCTGCATCGTGGCAAGCTGACGCTGGAAAACCGTCCCGAAGGTGGGCTGACGGTCGGCTGCTGGCTACCGGCAAAACTAAACTAAAAAAAAGCCCCCTTGATAAGGGGGCCATTGACGGTCTTAACGCTTGTAGATGAATTCGACGCCTTCTTCGTCGTCTTCGTCCCAGTCGTCATCCCAGTCTTCGTCGTCTTCTTCTTCCGTCTGCTCTTCAAGCTGCTGACGGTGGTAGTCATCCCACATGAATTCGACTTTCTCAGGCTGCTTCGCTTCTTCTGCCTGCGTTACCGGGTTCTCGATGATGAAGGTCATCACGTCCCAGCACAGATCTTTCACGCCCATCTGGCTTGCCGCGGAGATAAGGTAGTACTTATCTTCCCAGCCCATCGCTTCAGCAATGGCTTTCGCCTTCGCTTCGGCTTCTGCTTTGTCCATCAGGTCGATCTTGTTGAAGACCAGCCAGCGCGGCTTAGCAGCCAGCTTATCGCTGTACTTTTCCAGCTCGCCAATAATGATGCGGGCGTTCTCTACCGGATCGGAACCGTCGATCGGATCGATATCGATGAGGTGCAGCAGAACGCGGCAGCGCTCAAGGTGTTTCAGGAAGCGGATCCCTAAACCAGCACCTTCCGCGGCGCCTTCGATCAGGCCCGGAATATCCGCAACCACGAAGCTCTTCTCGGTGTCCATACGCACCACGCCGAGGCTTGGCACCAGGGTGGTAAACGGATAGTCCGCCACTTTCGGCTTGGCCGCAGAAACTGCACGGATGAAGGTAGATTTACCGGCATTCGGCATCCCCAGCATCCCGACGTCTGCCAGCAGCATCAGCTCGAGCTGCAGATCGCGCTTATCGCCCGGCGTACCCATCGTTTTTTGACGTGGGGAACGGTTCACGGAGGATTTGAAACGGGTGTTACCCAGACCGTGCCAGCCGCCTTTCGCTACCATCAGGCGCTGACCGTGTTTGGTCATATCACCCATGGTTTCGCCCGTGCCCTGATCGATAACGCGCGTCCCGACCGGCACTTTCACGCTGACATCTTTCCCGCGCTTGCCGGTACAGTCACGGCTCTGCCCGTTCTGGCCACGCTCTGCGCGGAAAGCTTTCTCGAAACGGTAGTCGATCAGGGTGTTAAGGTTCTCGTCGGCTTCAAGCCATACGTCCCCGCCGTCACCGCCATCGCCGCCGTCAGGGCCGCCACGCGGAATGTATTTTTCACGGCGGAAGCTTACGCAACCATTACCGCCATCACCTGCCACGACCAGGATCGTTGCTTCATCAACAAACTTCATTTTACTCTCCGTAAATCATTCGCCTGAGCGGGGGACAACTACAACCGCTTCACTTTTGCGCCAACGTCCCCAAAGACGATGACCAATGGCGGAATACATCGCGCCCGCAACCACGACAAACGCACCGATATAAGCCAACAGGTTTAACATCGGTTTGACGAAGAAATCGGGCCAGGCCATTGATAATAAATCTGAAAATAACAGCGTAAACAGCGGGGTAAGCGTAATCAGTGCGCTCACCTGTGCTGCCTGCCAGCGCGCCATCGCTTCCGCCAGGGCGCCATAACCGACTAACGTGTTCAGACCACAAAAGATCAGACACGCCAGCTGCCAGTCGCTTAACTGGGTAATGACTCCCGGCTTCGCCAGCGGCAACAGTGCAATAGTACATAAAGTGTACAGCAAAAACAGGATCTGCTGTGACGCCAGACGACGCAATAACACCTTTTGCGCGACGCCATAACTTACCCACACCGCCGCCGCACTCACGCCGAAAATCACACCCCAGGTGTAATCCGTCAGGCGGGTAAAGATCTCTATCAGACTGGTATTGAAGAACAACACCAGACCGCAAAGCAGCATCATTGCCCCAATCACCTGCGTGCCGCGCATCTTCTCTTTGAGGATAACGACACTGGCGATCATCATGCCAACCGGTGACAGCTGACCGATAACTTGCGAGGCGGTAGGGCTAAGATACTGCAGGGAAGAACTGAACAAGATGAAGTTGCCGAACAGACCACCTGTCGCAATCGCCAGTACAATAATCCAGCGCGGCTTGCGAAAAATGCGCATCGGCGGAAGCTTACCCTTGATTGCCAGGATAGTTCCCAGACCAACACCGGCCATCAGGAAGCGATAAAACACCACCGTTGGTGGTTCCATCACTTCAAGAACCTGCTTCATTGCAATGGGCAATGCGCCCCAGCACATCGCGGTGATGAGTGCCAGGAGAATACCAATGCCGGCTTGCTGCTTCATGCCCGTTTTCCCTACAGAAAAAATTACCGGGTTTCCAATGTAAAAAGCCCCGCAACACGTTGCGGGGCTTTAATCCGTTACCGGACCGAGAAAACCTTACTCAGCAACAATGCTGATGTATTTACGGTTGTTCGGGCCTTTAACTTCAAATTTCACTTTACCGTCTGCTTTAGCAAACAGAGTGTGGTCACGACCGCAACCTACGTTGTTACCAGCGTGGAATTTGGTGCCACGCTGACGAACGATGATGCTACCCGCCAGAACAGTTTCGCCACCGAAACGCTTAACGCCAAGGCGTTTAGCTTCTGAATCGCGACCGTTACGTGTGGAGCCGCCAGCCTTTTTATGTGCCATTTAAATCTCTCCTCAGGTCTTAGGCGCTGATGCCAGTAATTTTCACATCAGTGAACCACTGACGGTGGCCCTGCTGCTTACGGTAGTGTTTACGACGACGAAACTTAACGATCTTAATTTTCTCGCCACGACCATGAGCAACAACTTCAGCTTTGATAACGCCGCCATCAACGAAAGGAACGCCGATTTTGACTTCTTCACCGTTTGCGATCATCAGAACTTCAGCGAACTCAACAGCTTCGCCAGTTGCGATGTCCAGCTTTTCCAGGCGAACGGTCTGACCTTCGCTTACTCGGTGTTGTTTACCACCACTTTGGAAAACCGCGTACATATAAACTCCGCTTCCGCGCACATCCTCGTGTGATTCAGAGTGCGCTATAAATATTCACAATAGGGCGCGAATATTACGCAAAACGCGAGCCTTTGACAAGTGCTACCGTCAATACATGAAGAAAAAAAACACAACACGTACGGTAACGTTTATCTGAGGCGTTTTTTCAGTACAATCAGCGCTACTATTGATAAACCGAACCCTACGTTAACCCATTTGAAATGTGGAAAACAGGACTACAAGCCCGGCTTTTGCGATGAATTTAGAAAAAATCAATGAGTTAACCGCGCAAGATATGGCGGGTGTAAATGCAGCGATCCTGGAACAGCTCGACTCTGACGTTTCCCTAATCAATCAGTTGGGTTACTACATCGTCAGCGGTGGGGGCAAACGCATCCGTCCAATGATCGCTGTGCTGGCCGCTCGCGCGGTAGGCTATCAGGGGAATGCGCACGTCACTATTGCGGCGCTGATCGAATTTATTCATACCGCTACGTTGCTGCATGATGACGTTGTCGATGAGTCCGACATGCGTCGTGGCAAAGCCACCGCCAACGCGGCATTTGGCAATGCTGCCAGCGTGCTGGTCGGTGATTTTATCTATACGCGCGCCTTCCAGATGATGACCAGCCTCGGCTCGCTGAAGGTGCTGGAAGTGATGTCCAAAGCGGTGAACGTGATCGCGGAAGGCGAAGTTCTGCAGCTGATGAACGTCAACGACCCGGACATCACCGAAGAGAACTACATGCGGGTGATCTACAGCAAAACCGCACGTCTGTTTGAGGCAGCGGCCCAGTGCTCCGGTATTCTTGCTGGCTGTAGCGAGGAGCAGGAACGTGGCCTGCAGGATTACGGGCGCTATCTTGGCACCGCCTTCCAGCTGATCGACGATCTGCTCGATTACAGCGCCGATGGCGAGACGCTGGGCAAAAACGTCGGGGACGACCTCAATGAGGGCAAACCGACGCTCCCGCTGCTGCATGCCATGCGTAACGGCACCCCTGAACAGGCAAACCTGATCCGCGAAGCCATTGAACAAGGAAACGGCCGACACCTTCTGGAACCTGTACTGGAAGCAATGGCAACCTGTGGTTCACTGGAATGGACGCGTCAACGTGCCGAGGAAGAAGCGGATAAAGCCATCATCGCACTTCAGGTGATCCCTGACAGTCCATGGCGTGATGCCCTGATCGGTCTCGCCCATATTGCTGTACAACGCGATCGATAAGCAGTTCCAGGAACTCTCTTTTTCATGAAAAGAGAGTTCCGATAAGTTCCAAATAATATCCATAACGTTGTTAAAGAATCCGCTTACAGGCCGCATGATTAAAGCCCTGGCAAAATCTGAATGTTGCTTCCAGTAACGCGAACTTTTTAGAACCGCTGTTCGAAGAAGGTATAGTAAAAACGTCATTTAATTGAAATGACGTAAACGTACCAGAACAGAGGGACCGCTGAATGGATAAGAAATTTATCGACTGGCACTCGGCCGATATTATTGCCGCGCTGCGTAAAAAGGGAACATCACTGGCGGCAGAATCCCGTCGTAATGGCCTCAGTTCATCCACCCTGGCAAACGCGCTGACGCGCCCCTGGCCGAAGGGAGAACTGATCATTGCAACGGCGTTAGATACCGATCCCTGGGTCATTTGGCCATCACGCTACCATGACCCGCTAACCCACGAATTTGTCGACAGAACGCGCATGATGCGCCAGAGCAGAAAACAAAAAGAGCGCCAACAATGACGCTCCTTTAAACGGGACCAGCAACCCCCCGGTCGAAATGGCAGGGGGCTGCCTTAACGATTACTCGCCTTTCACACGCTCAATATTTGCGCCCAGGGCACGTAGTTTATCTTCGATGCGCTCATAGCCGCGATCGATGTGATAAATACGGTCCACCAGCGTTGTACCTTCCGCAATACAGCCCGCCAGCACCAGGCTCGCAGACGCACGCAGATCCGTCGCCATCACCTGCGCCCCGGACAATTTTTCCACACCATGACAGATCACGGTGTTGCTTTCGATCTCAGCATGGCCACCCATACGGATCAGTTCCGGTACGTGCATAAAGCGGTTTTCGAAGATGGTTTCGGTAATGAAGCCAGTCCCTTCTGCCACCAGGTTCAACAGAGTGAACTGCGCCTGCATATCGGTCGGGAACGCAGGATGCGGAGCAGTACGCACGTTCACGGCCTTAGGACGCTTACCGTGCATATCCAGGCTGATCCAGTCTTCACCGATTTCGATGTCCGCACCGGCATCACGCAGCTTAGCCAGTACCGCATCCAGCGTATCAGGCTGTGCATTGCGACAAACGATCTTACCGCCGGAGATGGCCGCTGCGACCAGGAAGGTCCCGGTTTCAATACGGTCAGGTAGAACGCGATACACGCCGCCGCCCAGGCGCTCAACGCCTTCAATGGTGATACGGTCGGTACCCTGGCCGGTGATCTTCGCCCCCAGCGTATTCAGGAAGTTCGCGGTGTCCACAATCTCTGGCTCACGCGCGGCGTTCTCGATAATGGTGGTACCTTCAGCCAGGGTTGCTGCAGACATAATGGTGACGGTTGCGCCAACGCTCACCTTATCCATCACGATATGCGCGCCCTGCAGGCGGCCATTGACGGAAGCTTTGACGTAACCCTCTTCCAGCTTAATTTCGGCGCCCAGCTTCTCGAGGCCGAAAATATGCAGATCGACCGGACGCGCGCCAATGGCACAGCCGCCCGGCAGTGAGACCTGGCCCTGACCAAAACGGGCCACCAGCGGACCCAGCGCCCAGATGGAAGCGCGCATGGTTTTCACCAGGTCGTACGGCGCGGAGAAGTTGTTCACGTTACTGGCGTCGATCCACACGGAGCCGTTACGTTCTACCTTGGTACCCAGCTGGCCGAGCAGCTTCATGGTGGTATCAATGTCTTTCAGTTTCGGGACGTTCTGGATCTCTACCGGCTCTTCCGCAAGCAGTGCGGCGAAAAGGATCGGCAGCGCGGCGTTTTTGGCACCGGAAATTGTGACTTCGCCCTGGAGACGCGTAGGTCCCTGAACACGAAATTTGTCCATGTGATTACTCTCTGTATGAATTCAACCGTGCTGCGGGCAACTCACCCTCAGCTCAAAAACCGTTCAGTTTGCGATCGCGTGCCCACTCAGTCGGGGTGAACGCCTTGATCGACAGGGCATGGATGCGATTATCCGCGATATATTCCATCAGCGGCGCATAAACAGCCTGCTGTTTTTTCACGCGGCTCATGCCGTCAAAGATCTCTCCCACAGCAATAACCTGAAAGTGGCTGCCGTCGCCGGAGACGTGGGCTTCCTGGAGGGCAAGTGCGTTCATCAGCACGGTCTGGATTTCATGATTTTCCATGGGATCTCTATCATCTGGTGTGAAAACAAGCCCAACATCTTAGAGCAAAGTGGCGCGGTCTTAAACAAGCAAAAAGCCCCGACGATGAAACAGTCGGGGCTTTTGATAGTAACGTACTGAAAAAATTAGCGAGGCAATACGTCTTCCGGCAAATTATAGAGCTGAGCCAGGGTGATGACGTTGTCGCTGGCGCCCGCCAGCGTCACCTGCCTGCCCTGCCCTTTGCCTGCTGCCACCAGATGAACCAGCAGCGCGACGCCTGCCGTATCCACGCGAGAAATGCCGCCAAGGTCGATACAGGAGATTCCCTGCATGGCTTCATGACGCGCATCCCACAGAGGATTCAGATAATCCTGATCCAGCTCGCCAGTGAGTAACAGCGTCTCGCCCTCACGGGTCCAGCTGAGCTGCGACGTCATTATTTCTTCTCATCCAGGGTGATTTTCTGACGCGAGATGCTGTTCAGCTGGGCAGTCAGGCCATCAATGCCCTTGGTGCGCAGCAGGTCACTCCATTCGTTCTGCTTGGTGGTAATCATGCTGACGCCTTCAGCAATCATGTCGTATGCCTGCCAGTTACCGTTCTGGCTGTTCTTACGCCACTGGAAGTCCAGACGCACTGGCGGACGACCGTTCGGATCGACGATGGTCACGCGAATAGGCAGGATGGTGGCAGAACCCAGCGGCTGTTCCGGCGCAATCTGATACGTCTGGCCGTGGTACATCGCCAGCGCCTGACCGTAAGCCTGCTTCAGGTACTCACGGAACGCCGCAAAATAGGCATCACGCTGGGCTGGCGTTGCGTCTTTGTAGTAACGACCCAGCACCAGGGCCCCGGCATATTTTACCTGCACATACGGCAGTAGCTCCTGATCAACCACCTCGCGCAGATAATCGGGATTGGACCGAATTTTCGGTTGCTCATTTTTAAGGCGATCGAAGGTTTTCTTAGCCGCCTCATTCATCTGTTGATAGGGATTGCTCTGATCGGCTGCGTTAGCGGCAGTCAAAGGGGCAATCATCAGCATGGCAACCATTAATAGTCGTTTAATCATGAATTACTTCTCCTGAGATGAATTCGTCGTGCCAACAGGCGGCGTAATGTCACTCTGCGCAGGTGTCTGAGCAGCTTGATTCTCGTCACCCCCTTTACTGTTGCTGTTGTAAAGGAACTGACCAATCATATCTTCCAGCACCATGGCTGACTTCGTATCCTGAATCACGCCACCGTCTTTAAGGATAGCCGTTCCCAGTTCGGGATCTTCAAAACCGATGTTCAGCGCCAGGTATTGTTCACCTAACAGGCCGGAGGTACGGATAGACAGGGAGCTGGTATCCGGGATGTGGTTGTAGCGCTCTTCAATATCCAGCGCAACGCGCGGCAGATAGGTTTTCTCGTCGAGAGTGATGTCGGCCACACGCCCGACCACGACCCCGCCAATACGCACCGGAGAACGGCTTTTCAGGCCACCGATATTATCGAAGGTGGCATAAATGCGGTATGTCGGCTCGGTACGGATCGTCGTGACATCTGCCACTTTGAAGCTTAAAAACAGTGCGGCCAGCAGTGCCAGCAAAACAAATACGCCTACCCAAATTTCTACTTTTTTCGTTTGCATGAACTCATTTCCCAAACATCAGTGCGGTGAGCACAAAATCCAGAGCCAGTATGGCCAGCGACGAATGCACAACAGTGCGGGTGGTTGCCCGGCTGATACCGGCAGACGTCGGGATGGCATCGTAGCCATTGAACAACGCAATCCAGGTGATCGTTATGGCAAATACCGCGCTTTTAATCAGGCAGTTAACCAGATCCAGACGCCAGTCAACGGCGCTCTGCATCGCCGACCAGAAGAAACCGGCATCGATTCCTTTCCACTGCACGCCAACCATCGATCCGCCCCAGATCCCCACCGCAACAAACAGGATAGTCAGCAGCGGCAAGGAGATCATGCCCGCCCAGAAGCGCGGCGCGATCACCCGACGCAGCGGATCCACCGCCATCATCTCCATACTGGAGAGCTGCTCGGTGGCACGCATCAGGCCAATTTCTGCCGTCAGCGCCGACCCGGCACGCCCGGCGAACAGCAGCGCAGCAACCACCGGCCCCAGCTCACGCAGCAGGGAGAGCGCCACCAGCATACCGAGGCTGGTTTCCGCACTGTAGGTGGTGAGGACCAGATACCCCTGCAGCCCCAGCACCATCCCGATGAAGACACCGGAAACGATGATAATGAGCATCGACAGCACGCCGACATTGTACAGCTGGCGAACCAGCAGAGGGGCATGTTTGCGGAATTCCGGTTTCCCGACCAGCGCATTGAATAACATCAACCCGGCACGCCCGAACGTCCTGATGGTTTTTATGCCACGGTGTCCAAGAGCGGCCAACGCATTTAACAGCATGAGTGGCTTAACTCCCTATTCCCAATAAATCTTTATGATAATCGCCCGCCGGATAACGGAACGGCACGGGGCCATCTGCAATACCGTCGAGGAACTGACGGACGCGGGCATCGCAGTTACTCTGTAATGCTTGTGCGCTACCGTGCGCCACAATTTTTTTATCCGCCACGATATAGGCGTAATCGGCAATGCTCAGCACTTCGGGTACGTCATGGGTGACCACAATACAGGTCACGCCCAGGGCGCTGTTCAGTTCAGAGATCAGTTTGACCAGCACGCCCATGGTGATGGGATCCTGGCCGACGAACGGCTCATCGAACATGATCAGATCGGGTTCCAGCGCGATCGCGCGCGCCAGGGCCGCGCGACGAGCCATCCCGCCGGAGAGTTCGGAAGGCATCAGTTTGGCTGCGCCACGCAGGCCGACAGCCTCGAGCTTCATCATGACGGTGCTTTTTAACAGTTCCGGCGGCAGATGCGTATGCTCACGCAGCGGATAAGCGACATTATCGAAGACGTTCATGTCAGTAAAAAGCGCGCCGGACTGAAAAAGCATGCTCATGCGTTTACGTACGGTATAAAGGCGCGAGCGGGACATCGCCGGGATATTTTCGCCGTCAAAGAGGATCTCGCCCTGGCTCGGCGGGATTTGCCCACCAATCAGGCGCAATAACGTCGTTTTACCAATGCCGGACGGGCCCATGATGGCGGTGATTTTACCGCGAGGCACGGTGAGAGAGATGTTGTCAAAAATGACCCGGCTGCTGCGCGTGAAGCTGACGCCACGGACATCGACTATATTCGCTCCATTCAGGCTCATGTACATTTCCTTTCTATTGCCGGTTCAGGATCAGCTTGATGCCTGATTTCGCCGCAAACCCAACATTTTTACAGAATATTACCTCTGCAGGTAAGCGAAAGCTGGCATTTGTTTTACTTTTACAACGCATAAAGTCAAAATTAGGAATACGTTACGTCTACAGACAGTATGCAGCGGCAGAGATTTTTTCTCGGTGGACCGGCGAGTATACCTGAAGAAAGGACTTTTGATGCTTCTTGCAACGGCACTGTTAATAATTGGTTTACTTTTGGTGGTCTACAGTGCCGACCGTCTGGTGTTCTCCGCATCAATTCTGTGTCGTTTATTGGGCGTTCCCCCCCTGATTATTGGGATGACGGTGGTCAGCGTAGGTACCTCCCTGCCGGAGATTATCGTCTCTGTCGCCGCCTCGCTGCACGATCAGGTTGATCTCGCCGTAGGAACGGCCATTGGCTCCAACATCGTCAACATCTTGCTCATCCTGGGACTTGCCGCACTGCTTCATCCATTTCGCGTGCATTCTGATGTTCTGCGACGCGAATTACCGCTAATGTTAATTGTCAGTCTGCTGGCCGGTTATGTGTTATATGACGGGCAGTTAACGCTTAGCGATGGCATTTTCCTGCTGGCACTGGCGGTCATCTGGCTGTTTTATATTGTTAAGCTGGCCCGGGCGGCAGAAAAGCAGGGCAATGACACCCTGACCCTTGAGCAGGTTGCAGAGCTACCGCGTGAGGGAAATTTACCTGTCGCGCTGCTCTGGCTGGGCGTGGCGTTAATCATCATGCCGATGGCGACGCAGATGATCGTTGATAATGCGACGGTGCTGGCCAACTACTTCGCCATGAGCGAATTAACCATCGGCCTGACGGTGATTGCCATTGGCACCAGTCTCCCCGAGCTGGCCACGGCGATTGCCGGCGCGCGTAAAGGCGAAGATGACATAGCGATTGGTAATATCATCGGTTCCAATATTTTCAATATTGCCATTGTGCTGGGTCTGCCGGCCCTGATTGCTCCCGGCGCCTTTAATCCGCTGGCGTTCAGCCGGGATTACGGCGTGATGGTGTTAGTCAGCGCTATCTTCGCCCTGCTCTGCTGGCGGCGTAAAAGGCAGATTGGTCAGGGCGCTGGCGCGCTGCTGACGGTGGGATTTATCGTATGGATGGCGATGCTGTACTGGCTCTCGCCTCTTCTCTCTGGGTAAACGGAAACGCATTATGTCGCAAATAGAATTGCAGCCGGGTTTTGACTTTCAGAAAGCAGGAAAAGAAGTTCTGGAGATAGAACGTGAAGGTCTGGCGCAGTTAGATCAATACATTAATCAGGATTTTACCCTCGCGTGTGAGAAAATTTTCCACTGCACCGGCAAAGTCGTGGTGATGGGGATGGGTAAATCCGGGCACATTGGTCGTAAAATGGCGGCCACCTTCGCCAGTACCGGCACCACCGCCTTTTTCGTTCATCCCGGTGAAGCGGCGCACGGTGACCTCGGCATGGTCTCAGCGCAGGATATCGTCATCGCGTTATCCAACTCGGGTGAATCAAATGAGATCCTGGCCCTGATCCCGGTGCTGAAGCGGCTCCACGTTCCCCTTATCTGTATCACCAGCCGCCCTGAGAGCAGCATGGCGCGCGCCGCTGATATCCATCTGTGCGTCAAAGTGCCAAAAGAGGCCTGCCCGCTGGGACTGGCACCGACCTCCAGCACCACCGCTGCGCTGGTAATGGGAGATGCGCTGGCCGTCGCCCTGCTCGAAGCCCGCGGCTTTACCGCCGAAGATTTCGCCCTCTCCCATCCGGGTGGTGCGCTGGGACGTAAATTGCTGCTGCGGGTGAATGACATCATGCATACCGGGGATGAAATTCCACGCGTCAGTAAAGAGGCCTCCCTGCGCGATGCGCTGCTGGAGATCACCCGTAAAAACCTCGGCATGACCGTCATCTGCGATGATCAGATGAAAATTGACGGGATTTTCACCGATGGGGATCTGCGCCGCGTGTTCGATATGGGTGTAGATGTTCGTAAGCTGGGTATCGCCGATGTGATGACCCCCGGGGGGATTCGGGTGCGTCCCGGCCTGCTTGCTGTCGAAGTATTAAACCTGATGCAGTCCCGCCATATCACCTCCGTCATGGTTGCTGATGGCGACCAGTTGCTGGGTGTGGTACATATGCATGATCTGCTGCGCGCAGGCGTAGTGTAATGAAGGATAAGACAATGATTAATGCGGGTGCATCCCTTGCAACCTGTTATGGCCCGGTCAGTGCGCAGATGATGTCGCAGGCCGAAAACATTCGCCTGCTGATTCTGGATGTCGATGGCGTGCTGTCTGACGGCCTGATTTATATGGGCAACAATGGCGAAGAGCTGAAGGCCTTCAACGTTCGTGATGGTTATGGCATTCGCTGTGCGCTCACGTCTGGCATAGAAGTTGCCATTATCACCGGGCGTAAGGCTAAACTAGTAGAAGATCGCTGCGAAACGCTGGGCATTACCCATCTCTATCAAGGACAATCCGATAAGATGGTCGCTTTCAGGGACTTACTTGGTAAACTGGCCATCGCCCCGGAAAACGTCGCCTACGTCGGAGACGATCTGATTGACTGGCCAGTGATGGCAGAAGTGGGTTTGAGCGTCGCCGTGGCTGATGCCCATCCGCTGTTGATCCCGCGCGCTGACTATGTCACCCGTATCAACGGTGGCCGCGGCGCAGTAAGAGAAGTCTGCGACCTGCTGCTGCTGGCGCAAGGTAAGCTTGATGAGGCCAAAGGGCAATCGATATGAGTAAAACCAGACGTTGGGTTATTATTCTGCTTTCGCTGGTAGCACTGGTACTGATTGGCGTGAATCTCGCTGACAAGGACGACGAACAAGCGCCGGCGGTCAATACTAACGATCCAACATACAAAAGCGATCATAGCGATACCGTGGTGTACAGCCCGGAAGGGGCTTTGAATTATCGCCTTATCGCTCAGCATGTTGAGTATTTTTCCGAACAGGGCGTCTCCTGGTTTACCCAACCGGTGATGACCACGTTTGATACCAATAAAGTGCCGACCTGGTCGATTAAATCAGACCGGGCAAAACTGACGAATGACCGTATGCTTTATCTGTATGGTCATGTTGAGGTGAATGCGCTGACCGCAGACTCACAGCTGCGCAAAATCACAACCGATAACGCACAGATTAACCTTGTGACGCAGGATGTCACGTCGCAGGATCTGGTTACGTTATACGGCACCACATTTAATTCCAGCGGTCTGAGAATGCGCGGGAACTTACGCAGCAAGAACGCAGAGCTGATTGAAAAGGTTAGAACCTCCTATGAAATTCCAAGCAAACAAACTCAGCCTTAAATTTGTTATTGCCAGCGCGCTGCTGGCCGTCAGCCTGCCCGCGCTTGCTGTAACGGGTGATACCGAGCAGCCGATTCATATCGAATCCGATACGCAGTCGCTCGATATGCAGGGCAACGTGGTGACCTTTACCGGCAATGTGGTCGTGACCCAGGGCACCATCAAAATCAACGCCGACAAGGTGGTGGTGACGCGTCCTGGCGGGGAAGACGGTAAAGAGATTATCGATGGCTACGGCAACCCGGCCACCTTCTACCAGATGCAGGACAACGGTAAGCCGGTGAAAGGCCGTGCCTCCCAGATGCACTACGAGCTGGCGAAAGACTTCGTGGTGCTGACCGGCAATGCGTTCCTGGAGCAGCTCGACAGCAACATCAAGGGCGACAAGATCACCTATCTGGTGAAAGAGCAAAAAATGCAGGCCTTCAGTGAAAAAGGCAAACGCGTAACCACCGTCCTGGTTCCATCGCAGCTGCAGGACAAAAACAACACTCAGGCCCCGGCACAGAAAAAGAGTAACTAATTCGTTATGGCAACATTAACTGCAAAGAATCTCGCCAAAGCCTACAAGGGCCGTCGCGTAGTGGAAGATGTCAGTTTGACCGTCAACTCCGGCGAAATTGTCGGCCTGTTGGGTCCTAACGGTGCGGGTAAAACCACTACCTTTTACATGGTGGTAGGGATTGTGCCGCGCGACGCGGGTAACATCATCATCGATGACGAAGATATCAGCCTGCTGCCGCTTCATGCACGTGCGCGTCGCGGTATCGGTTACCTGCCACAGGAAGCGTCGATCTTTCGCCGTCTGAGCGTCTTCGACAACCTGATGGCGGTGCTGCAGATCCGTGACGATTTGACCTCCGAGCAGCGTCAGGATCGCGCCAACGAGCTGATGGAAGAGTTCCATATCGAACATCTGCGCGACAACATGGGCCAGGCGCTCTCCGGTGGTGAACGTCGCCGTGTGGAAATTGCCCGCGCGCTGGCAGCCAACCCGAAATTTATTCTGCTTGATGAACCTTTTGCGGGCGTCGACCCGATTTCGGTTATTGATATCAAACGAATTATTGAGCATCTGCGCGACAGTGGTCTGGGCGTGCTTATCACCGACCATAACGTGCGTGAGACGCTGGCGGTCTGTGAGCGGGCTTACATCGTCAGCCAGGGCCATCTGATTGCCCACGGCACACCGCAGCAGATCCTCGAAGACGATCATGTTAAGCGCGTGTATCTTGGGGAAGACTTCAGACTCTGATAGGGTAGAAGTTCAGTCTCGCGTAAACGGAGAAAAATGCTCTGAACATGAAGCAAGGTTTGCAATTAAGGCTCAGCCAACAGCTGGCAATGACGCCGCAGCTCCAACAGGCCATTCGTCTGTTGCAGCTGTCGACGCTAGAACTCCAGCAGGAGCTCCAGCAAGCGCTGGACAGCAATCCCCTGCTTGAGCAAACCGATCTTCACGACGAGGTAGAAACTCAGCAAACTCAGGACACCGAAAATCTCGACAGCGTTGATGCGCTGGAGCAAAAAGAGATGCCTGACGAGCTTCCTCTGGATGCCAGCTGGGATGAGATCTATACCGCAGGCACGCCATCCGGCACGCGCGCAGACTACCAGGATGATGAATTACCGGTGTATCAGGGCGAGACCACCCAGTCGCTGCAGGATTACCTGATGTGGCAGGTGGAGCTCACGCCGTTTTCCGATACCGATCGCGCCATCGCTACCTCCATTGTCGATGCCGTCGATGAGACCGGCTATTTGACCGTGTCGCTGGACGACATTCTGGAAAGCATCGGTGATGATGAGATCGATCTTGAAGAGGTCGAAGCGGTTCTGAAGCGTGTTCAGCGTTTCGATCCGGTCGGCGTCGCAGCACGCGATTTACGTGACTGCCTGCTGATTCAACTTTCGCAGTTCGTTAAAGAGACGCCGTGGCTGGAAGAGGCTCGCCTGATCGTCAGCGAGCATCTGGATCTGCTGGCCAACCACGACTTCCGCTCATTGATGCGCGTAACGCGCCTGAAAGAAGAGATCCTGAAAGAAGCGGTTAATCTGATTCAGTCGCTGGATCCACGACCGGGGCAGTCTATCCAGACCAGCGAGCCCGAGTACGTTATTCCCGATGTGCTGGTGCGCAAGCATAACGGCCTGTGGGTTGTGGAACTGAATTCCGACAGCATCCCGCGCCTGCAAATCAATCAGCACTACGCCTCGATGTGCACCAGCTCGCGCAACGATTCGGATAACCAGTTTATCCGCAGCAATCTGCAGGAGGCGCGCTGGCTGATCAAGAGCCTCGAGAGCCGCAATGACACCCTGCTGCGCGTCAGCCGCTGCATCGTCGAACAACAGCAGGCGTTTTTTGAGCAGGGTGAAGAATTTATGAAGCCGATGGTGCTGGCCGATATCGCCCAGGCCGTCGAGATGCATGAATCGACGATTTCCCGTGTGACGACGCAGAAGTATCTGCACAGTCCGCGCGGTATTTTTGAGCTTAAGTATTTTTTCTCCAGCCACGTCAATACCGAAGGCGGCGGCGAAGCCTCGTCGACGGCCATTCGGGCGCTGGTGAAAAAATTGATCGCCGCGGAAAACCCCGCGAAACCACTGAGCGACAGTAAGTTAACCACCATGCTGTCCGATCAAGGTATCATGGTGGCACGCCGTACTGTTGCGAAGTATCGAGAGTCTTTATCCATTCCGCCGTCAAACCAGCGTAAACAACTGGTCTGACACAACCGATAAGGAAGACACTATGCAGCTCAACATCACTGGACACAACGTCGAAATTACTGAGGCCTTGCGCGAATTTGTGAATACAAAATTCGCCAAGCTTGAGCAGTACTTCGAGAGGATCAATCAGGTCTACATTGTGTTAAAAGTGGAAAAAGTGACTCATATCTCGGATGCGACCCTGCATGTCAACGGAGGCGAAATTCATGCCAGTGCGGAAGGACAAGACATGTACGCGGCTATCGACGGCTTGATTGACAAGCTCGCACGACAGCTAAACAAACATAAAGATAAACTGAAACAACACTAATTGTCCGGGCAGTTAACGGGTGCAGGTTGGCCTGTTGTGAAACACAACGGGCCCTTTGTACAGTTAGCGCTTAGGTGAAATTATGATGAATAACGATTCAACTCTACAACTGAGCAGTGTCCTTAATCAGGAATGTACCCGCAGTGCCGTCCACTGCCAGAGCAAAAAACGTGCGCTGGAGATCATCAGTGAACTGGCCGCAAAACAGCTGAGCCTGCCGCCACAAGTGGTATTTGAAGCGATTCTGACCCGTGAAAAAATGGGCAGTACCGGCATCGGCAACGGCATCGCCATTCCCCATGGCAAACTTGAAGAGGATACCCTGCGTGCTGTAGGGGTGTTTGTTCAGCTGGAAACACCTATCGCCTTTGATGCTATTGATAACCAGCCTGTCGATTTGCTGTTTGCCCTGCTGGTGCCAGCGGATCAGACCAAAACACATTTGCACACCCTCTCGCTGGTGGCCAAACGCCTGGCGGATAAAACCATCTGTCGCCGTTTGCGCGCGGCTCAGAGCGATGAGGAGCTTTATCAAATCATTACGGAAACGGAAGGCAATCAGGATGATGCGTAATCGGGTGATGGCGTTGACATCTGTAGTCCTGAGGAGAAACGGTACATGGTGCTGATGATCGTCAGCGGTCGTTCAGGGTCCGGAAAATCGGTGGCCCTGCGAGCGCTGGAAGATATGGGCTTTTACTGCGTGGATAACCTGCCGGTAGTGCTGCTGCCCGAGCTGGCGAAATCACTGGCCGATCGGCAGATTTCCGCCGCGGTCAGCATCGACGTGCGTAACATGCCGGAATCCCCGGAGATCTTTGAGCAGGCGATGAGCAGTTTGCCGGAGGCGTTTTCACCTCAGCTGCTGTTCCTTGATGCCGATCGCAACACGCTGATCCGTCGCTACAGCGATACCCGTCGTCTGCATCCGCTCTCCAGCAAAAACCTGTCGCTGGAAAGCGCCATTGACCAGGAGAGCGATCTACTGGAGCCGCTGCGCTCCCGCGCCGATCTGATCGTTGATACCTCCGAAATGTCTGTCCATGAACTGGCGGAAATGCTGCGTACCCGCCTGCTGGGCAAACGCGAGCGCGAGCTGACGATGGTGTTTGAATCCTTCGGCTTTAAGCACGGTATTCCGATCGATGCAGACTATGTGTTTGACGTGCGCTTCCTGCCGAACCCGCACTGGGATCCGAAGCTGCGTCCGATGACCGGCCTGGATAAACCCGTCGCCGCGTTCCTTGACAGGCATACGGAAGTGCATAACTTTATCTATCAGACGCGCAGCTACCTTGAACTCTGGTTGCCGATGCTGGAGACAAACAATCGCAGCTACCTGACGGTGGCGATTGGCTGTACTGGGGGCAAACACCGTTCGGTCTATATTGCTGAGCAACTGGCTGACTATTTCCGCTCGCGCGGCAAAAACGTGCAGTCCCGTCATCGTACGCTGGAAAAACGCAAAACATGACCGTAAAGCAGACCGTTGAGATCACCAATAAGCTGGGCATGCATGCACGCCCGGCGATGAAGTTATTTGAACTGATGCAAGGGTTTGACGCGGAGGTTCTGCTGCGTAATGACGAGGGCACCGAAGCCGAAGCCAACAGCGTAATTGCCCTGCTGATGCTCGACTCCGCCAAGGGCCGACAGATCGAAATCGAAGCTACCGGCCCGCAGGAAGAAGAGGCGCTGGCAGCAGTCATTGCGCTGTTCAACGCCGGCTTTGATGAGGATTAATGCAGCTTATTGGCCTGCATAAACCCTTCCCCGCCTAACTGCCGCATCTGGCGCAGGATCCACGCCTGACGGTTGCGTACATAGCCTGAAGGCGCACTGGCCTTAAAGCGGATGGGGTTCGGTAGCACGGCGGCCAGCAGCGCGGCCTCGGATGCCGACAGACGGCTAGCGGGTTTATGGAAATAGCGCTGGGCAGCAGCTTCGACACCAAACACCCCCTCGCCAAACTCCGCGATATTCAGGTATACCGTCAGGATGCGTTTTTTACTCCACACCGTTTCGATCCCCAACGTCAGTCCGGCTTCAAATCCTTTTCTCATCCAGCTGCGTCCGTCCCACAAAAACAGGTTTTTCGCCGTTTGCTGAGAAAGGGTTGATGCGCCGCGAATGCGGCTCTCATTACGCTCGTTGTGCGCTAACGCCTTTTCTATTGCCCCAACATCAAACCCCCAGTGATCCGGGAATTTCTGATCCTCGGCGGCAATAACGGCTAGCCCCATCCACGGCGAGATCTCATCCATACTCACCCAGTCAGAATGGGCGATATAGCTGAAATCGCCTCGCAGCCAGCTCCCCAACTGACGTTCAATCATCACCGCGGAAAACGGTACCGGCAGGAAGCTGAACAGGGCGATACCGCCGCCCCAGAAGACCGCCATCACCACCAGGACACGAATGACGATCCGTCTTACCCAGCCGGATCGGGGACGCTTCAATCTCATGCCGTCAGCACCAGCACGCGGGTGACCAGCTTCTCAATACCTGTCGCAGCTTCGGCAATGTTCTCCGCCAGCATATACGCGGGGGTGGTCACGATTCGGTTCTCTTCGTCGACCACGATATCGTCTAACGGACACGGAATATGCTCTCCGCCCATGTCTTCGATGGCTTCAGCGGTATCAATGTCGGTGCCGATAGTCAGACGCAGCGGGATATCAAAGATGGCTGGCAGCATCGCCGGGGCGATACAGATAAAGCCCAGCGGTTTACCGGCCTCATGCATCTGCAGCGCCAGGGTTTTTAAATCGCTATCCACCTGGCAGGCGCTGCCCTGGTGGGCAAAATCACTGAGGTTTTTTGCGGCACCAAAACCGCCCGGCACAATTAGCGCATCCAGTTCGGCAGCATGGGCCTCACTGAGCGGACGGATCTGCCCGCGGGCGATCCGCGCCGCCTCAATCAGGACATTTCGGCTTTCCGCCAGCGGTTCACCGGTAAGGTGGTTGATGACATCGGACTGAGTTTTGTCTGGTGCGAAACAGACCGCTTCTGCACCGTTGCGCGCCAGCGCCAGCAGCGTCAGAACCGCTTCATGTATTTCAGAACCATCGTAAACACCGCACCCGCTCAGTACTACGCCGACCTTTTTCATCCTGCGATCCCTCTCGAAAAATGTTACATGCACATTAAAAATTCTGATTAAAACGGTGTGCTTCACACATTTAACTGATTCATGTAACAAAGTATTTAAGATTTGCTATCTTAACTGCGTGCGGCCTGAATTTTCCGGCTACGCCATTATCCTAAAAATAACCTATCAAGGCGCAGCCAAGATTTCCCTGGTGTTGGCGCAGTATTCGCGCACCCCGGTTTAGCCGGGGTCATTTTTTTCTGCTCTCCACCCAGGCTTTCAGGACGGCCACATCGTTCTGCCACTCCTGCTTCATCTCTTCAACCCATTCACCCACGTTATCTTCCCACGCCGGTAAATCCGGGGACTGGATCTGTTTACCCAGCTGCTGCAGATGGCGCAAACCAATAGAACCGGCGGCACCTTTGATCTTATGGCCCTCTTCAACAACGCCTTTTTGATCCCGCGCCGTCAGGTTGGACTCCAGCACGTTCAGATAGCCTGGCATCATTTTTTCGAACATGGCTACACCGTCAGTGATCAACTTCGGACCCACCAGATCGATGTACTGCTCCAGCATCTCGATATCCAGCAAAGACTGCGCTTTTTCCGTATCTACCGTCGTCATGGTGCTCTCCTCTTCGTCACTGGTGTCCCAGTACTTCTTAATCATGGCGGTTAAGGCAGGTACCGCCAGCGGTTTGCTCAGTACATCGTCCATCCCGGCATCAAGGTACTCTTTTTTGTCTTTCAGCACGTTAGCAGTCAGCGCCACCAGCGGCGGCAATTCGTCGCTGGCGTAACGGCTGGTCAGTTCACGGGAGATGTCCAGCCCGGTCATGTCCGGGAGCTGAATATCCAGCAGCACCAGATCGTATTCCCCTGGGGTGAACATCTCCAGTGCGGCCTTGCCGGTCATGGCGACATCGACGCTGCTGCCGAGTTTCTCCAGCACCGAGCGCGCCACAATCACGTTCAGTTCAATATCTTCCACCAGCAGCACGTGCAGAGCAGGCAGCGGCATATCGTCATGGGCAAAGGTATCTTCGACCTCTTCCGCCACGGCCGGAGCACGAACGCTCAGTTTAAACACCGAGCCGTGTCCAGGGTTGCTGCTCACCGTAATGTCGCCCCCCATGCTCTTCGCCAGGCGACGTGATACCGCCAGGCCAATGCCGGTGCCAGTGGCGGGCTTGCCTCCCTGGCTGTCTTTAACCTGATAATACATGGCGAAGATCTTGTCCTGCTCCTCCTGCGGAATCCCGATCCCGGAATCTTCCACCTCGAAGTGCAGCATTTCGCCTTCGCCGTAACGCACGCGAACCGCCACCTGGCCGCTCTGGGTAAACTTGACCGCATTGCTGATCAAGTTCCAGAGGATCTGGCGCAGGCGCGTGCCGTCAGTCACCACTTTGTGTGGCAACGGCAGCGTTGGCTCCATCACAAAGCGTAGCCCTTTCTGCTGCGCCTGCAGGCCGGAGAGATTTTCCAGATCGGCCAGGAAACCGGTGAAGTCCACCGGCTGGTTATCCAGCTGGACTTTGCGCCGCTCCATCTTATCCATATCGATAATATCGTTGAAGATATTGCCGAGCGTGACCGCTGAAACGTGGATCGTTTTCAGATATTTCTCCTGCTCGGTCGTCAGGTCGGTATCGAGCAGAATGCGGCTTAATCCCACAATGCCGTTAAGCGGGGTACGCAGCTCATGGCTGATGGTGGAGATAAAGGTGGTTTTATCGCGGCTGGCGCGCTCGAGGGCATCCTGATAGCGCTTACGCTCGGTAATGTCGCGCCCGAAGCCCATCAGCCCGTGGCGTTTCCCGACCCGGTCGTAATACGGCACTTTGCGGATTTCGAAGCAGGCTTTGCGCCCGTCCGGGTAGTCGAGCCACTGCTCGTAGGTCAGGGAGACGTTATGACGGAATACCTTCTCGTCGGTTTCGATAACTTTGGCGGCCGCCTCGGGTGAGTAGACGTCCTGGGGGCGCAGACTGACGAGCTGCTTTTCGCTTTTGCCGGTCAGGAGCTCCATCGCCCGGTTACAGCCGGAGAACTCTTTATCTTCATTGCGGTAGAAGACCAGATCCGGGGAGGCGTCGAGGAAAGAGCGCAGGAATGAGGATTGCTGCTCAAGCTGGATCTGCGTCTGCTCGCGCTCCTTCATTTCGATTTTCAGCTGTTCCAGGGTGGTCTGGCGCTCGGCCTCGGCTTTCTCACGATCTGAGATCTCCTGGTTCAGTTGAGCGATGTTATCTTTCAGCTGCACGTTGAGCTTCAGATCGCGTTCGCGCATCTCCTCCAGCTTTTCCACTACCCTGGTCAGCCGCTGGCGGGACTCCTCCAGCTGTTCAACCACTACCGAGAGGAAATAGACCGCCCAGGGGGTGATCAGCAGGCCGAAGAAAATAGACCGAATGAGGTCAATGCTCTCAACCTGGCCGTGCAGCACCATGGTAATGGCCATCTGCACCACAATCGCCAGCACCACCAGCGCCAGCGCCAGCAGCAGGGAGAAGCGTACCAGGCCGAGCTTCATCATCAGATCGACATAGTATTGCGCCAGTAACCGAATTTGCTTCATAGGGGATCTCTTCACGACGTCATCGCACAATAATACTCAAATTCCAGGCAAGACGTTGAAGGTTGTGCAAAAAAGTGAGGGGTAGAACAGAGGATGCACCTCACCTCCCAAAGGAGGAGGTGAGGTGTCAGGGGTCAGGAGCGCTTCAATAGCATCCAGAGGCTGATCAGGAAGAAGGAGGCGCTTGGCAGCAGCGCGCCAATAACCGGCGGGATACCGTAAACCAAGGTCAGCGGACCAAAAATCTGATCGAGGACGTAGAAGACGAAACCGAAGCTGATGCCGGTCACGACACGTACCCCCATCGGAACGCTACGCAGCGGGCCGAAGATAAACGACAGCGCCATCAGCATCATCACCGCCACGGAGAGCGGCTGGAAGATCTTGCTCCACATATTGAGCTGATAACGTCCGGCGTCCTGGCCACTCGACTTCAGGTACTTCACGTAATTGTGCAGGCCGCTGATGGACAGCGCATCCGGATCCAGCGCCACCACGCCGAGCTTGTCGGGGGTCAGGTTGGTTTTCCAGGTGCCAGTGACCGTCTGCGAACCGGTGATCTGTTTTGGATCCTGCAGGTTTGACTCATCCACTTGGGACAAACGCCAGACCTTTTTCTCCGTATCGAAGGTCGCAGAGGTCGCATAACGCACTGCCTGCAGACGACGCTGATCGTTAAAGCTGTAGATGCTCACGCCGCCGAGCGTGTTCTCGCCGGTAACGCGTTCGATATAGACAAAGTTATTCCCGTCTTTCGCCCACAGCCCCTGCTGGGTCGAGAGCAGCGAGCCGCCATACATCATCTGCGCACGATAGTTACGCGCCATCTGCTCGCCCTGCGGCGCAACCCACTCACCCATCGCCATGGTCAGGAATACCAGTGGGATCGCGGTTTTCATCACCGACAGCGCAACCTGCATACGGGTAAAGCCCGATGCCTGCATCACCACCAGCTCACTGCGCTGCGCCAGCATCCCCAGCCCCAGCAGAGCGCCTAACAGCGCCGCCATCGGGAAGAAGATCTGCACGTCTTTCGGAATACTGAGCAGGGTATACATACCCGCCCCCAACGCATCATAGCTCCCCTGCCCGGCCTTTTTCAGCTGGTCGACAAACTTGATGATGCCGGAGAGCGACACCAGCATAAATAACGTCATCATGATGGTGGTAAAGATGGTTTTACCGATATAGCGGTCAAGAACGCCAAACGCCTGCATTACACCGCTCCTTTACGCGTAAACCGGGCTCGTACACGGCGCATCGGCACGGTATCCCACAGGTTGAGGATGACCGCCAACAGCAGATAGAGTCCGTTAATCACCCAGGTCCAGATAACCGGGTCGATTTTTCCTTTACCGCCATTCGATTTGATCGAGGTCTGCAGCAGGAAGAACACCAGATAAAGCAGCATCGCGGGCAGCATGGAGAGCACGCGGCCCTGACGTGGGTTGACCACGCTGAGCGGCACCACCATCAACGCCATCATAAAGACGGTGAATACCAGAGTCAGTCGCCAGTGCAGCTCCGCGCGGGCGCGATTGGTATCGGTGTTGATAAGCGTACGCATGCTCATCTGCTCAGTATCGGTAGGATCCAGCGCCACCGTCTGATGACCAATAATCGCCTGATAGTTCTGGAAGTCGGTAATGCGGAAATCACGCAGCATCGCCGTGCCTTCAAAGCGAGTGCCCTGGTTCAGGGTCACGATCTGCGAACCGCTTTTATCCTGGGCGAGCTGACCGGAATCGGCCACCACCACGGACGGACGGGCATTACCTTTGGTACGGATTTGCGCGAGGAAGACGTCGTTAAAGCGGCTGCCATCCACGCTTTCAATAAACAGCACGGAGTTACCGTCGGTTGCCTGCTGGAACTGCCCCTGCGCCAGTGCGGCCATGCCGGGGTTCGCTTTCGCTTCAGCCAGCACTTCGTCCTGATGTCGCGAGGAGACGGGGCCGGCCCACATCACGTTCACCGCGGCCACGATGCCGGTAAACAGCGCCAGGACCATCGCAGCTTTAATCAGTACCGCTTTGCTCAGACCACATGCGTGCATGACGGTGATTTCACTTTCGGTATAGAGTTTACCGAGCGTCATCAGCAGTCCGAGGAAAAGGCTTAATGGCAGGATAAGCTGCGCCATTTCAGGCACGCCTAACCCGAGCAGAGAAAGCACCAGATTTGTGGGAATTTCACCGTCGACCGCCGCGCCGAGGATCCTCACCAGTTTCTGACAGAAAAAGATCAGAAGCAGGATGAAGAGTATCGCCAGCTGGCTTTTGAGCGTCTCCCGCACCAGATATCTTATGATTATCACATTAAATACGCCCGTAAAAACCCGTCTCTTTGCAGGAAAATCGCTTGTTTCATGGCTTAAACGTCATTTATTCTCTTGAGTCGTCGAAATCATCGCTAAGATTAGAACACCCGGCGGATTCGCGCTTCAGTAGTTACTATGACGTGTCGAAACCGTAATAACGTAAGATTAACACGAAGTCACCGCAACAGCGGGCATGAGTTACGAAAGGTTTCAATTCTATCCGTAGCTGCCGCTGTTGTCTTTAAGATTCAGGAGCGTAGTTCATGGAGTTCAGTGTAAAAAGCGGTAGCCCGGAGAAACAGCGGAGTGCCTGCATCGTCGTCGGCGTGTTTGAACCCCGCAGACTCTCTCCGATCGCAGAACAACTCGATAAAATCAGCGACGGCTACATCAGCGCCCTGCTGCGCCGTGGCGAGCTGGAAGGCAAACCGGGTCAGACGCTGCTGCTGCATCATGTGCCGAACGTACTGTCCGAGCGCATCCTGCTGATTGGCTGTGGCAAAGAGCGCGAGCTGGATGAGCGCCAGTACAAACAGGTTATTCAGAAAACGATTAATACACTGAATGATACTGGCTCAATGGAGGCCGTGTGCTTCCTGACCGAACTGCACGTCAAAGGCCGCAACACCTACTGGAAAGTGCGCCAGGCGGTTGAGACCGCAAAAGAAACCCTCTACAGCTTCGATCAGCTGAAAACCACTAAAAGCGAACCTCGTCGTCCGCTGCGTAAAATGGTCTTTAACGTTCCGACTCGTCGTGAGCTGACCAGCGGCGAGCGCGCCATTCAGCATGGTCTGGCGATCGCTGCAGGTATCAAAGCCGCGAAAGATCTGGGCAACATGCCGCCAAACATCTGTAACGCCGGTTATCTTGCCTCCCAGGCGCGCCAGCTGGCTGACTCCTACAGCAAAAATGTCGTCACCCGTGTGATTGGCGAGCAGCAGATGAAAGAGCTGGGGATGCACTCCTACCTGGCCGTCGGCAACGGTTCACAAAATGAATCCCTGATGTCGGTCATCGAGTACAAGGGCAACCCATCTGAAGACGTGCGTCCGATTGTGCTGGTCGGTAAAGGCCTGACCTTCGACTCCGGCGGTATCTCCATCAAACCGGCCGAAGGCATGGATGAGATGAAGTACGACATGTGCGGTGCGGCGGCGGTCTACGGTGTGATGCGTATGGTGGCGGAACTCCAGTTGCCTATCAACGTGATCGGCGTGCTGGCAGGCTGTGAAAACATGCCGGGCGGCCGCGCCTATCGTCCGGGCGACGTGCTCACCACCATGTCCGGCCAGACCGTTGAAGTGCTGAACACCGACGCCGAAGGCCGTCTGGTGCTGTGCGACGTGCTGACTTACGTAGAACGCTTCGAGCCTGAAGCGGTGATCGACGTGGCAACCCTGACCGGTGCCTGCGTGATTGCGCTGGGTCACCACATCACCGGCCTGATGTCGAACCACAACCCGCTGGCCCATGAGCTGATCGGTGCTTCCGAACAGGCGGGCGACCGCGCCTGGCGTCTGCCGATGGCTGATGAGTACCAGGAGCAGCTGGAGTCCAACTTTGCAGATATGGCCAACATCGGTGGGCGTCCTGGCGGTGCCATTACCGCAGCCTGCTTCCTGGCGCGCTTTACCCGCAAATACAACTGGGCCCACCTGGACATCGCCGGTACCGCATGGCGTTCCGGTAAAGCCAAAGGCGCCACCGGCCGCCCGGTTGCCCTGCTGTCGCAGTTCCTGCTGAACCGCGCCGGGTTTAACGGCGAAGAGTAATGTTAAACGCCGGGTGGCGGCTTCGCCTTACCCGGCCTACAACGGCAACAAACCGTAGGCCCGGTAAGCGCAGCGCCACCGGGCAATACGTTTAAACTCACCACAAGAAGCCCCATATATGAAAAACGCGACGTTCTATCTTCTGGACAATGACACACAACAGGATGGCCTCAGCGCCGTCGAACAGCTGGTGTGTGAGATTGCCGCAGAACGTTGGCGCGGTGGAAAACGCGTGCTGATTGCCTGTGAAGATGAGCAGCAGGCCATCCGTCTGGATGAAGCCCTGTGGGCACGACCGCCGGAAAGTTTTGTTCCGCATAATCTCGCGGGGGAAGGACCACGCGGTGGGGCACCGGTGGAGATCGCCTGGCCGCAAAAACGCAACAGCAGCCCACGGGATATTTTAATCAGCCTGCGTACCGGCTTTGCAGATTTTGCCACCGCTTTCACAGAAGTGGTAGACTTTGTCCCTCACGAAGATTCTTTGAAACAACTGGCGCGCGAACGCTATAAAGCGTACCGCCTGGCTGGTTTTAACCTGAATACGGCAACCTGGAAATAATGGAAAAGACATACAACCCACGCGATATCGAACAGCCGCTTTACGAGCACTGGGAACAGCAGGGCTATTTCAAGCCTAACGGCGACGAAAGCAAAGAGTCCTTCTGCATCATGATCCCGCCGCCGAACGTCACCGGCAGTTTGCATATGGGGCATGCCTTCCAGCAGACCATCATGGATACCATGATCCGTTACCAGCGCATGCAGGGCAAAAACACCCTGTGGCAGGCGGGTACCGACCATGCGGGTATTGCTACCCAGATGGTGGTCGAACGTAAAATTGCCGCTGAAGAAGGTAAAACCCGCCACGACTACGGTCGCGACGCGTTCATCGACAAAATCTGGCAGTGGAAAGCGGAATCCGGCGGCACCATTACCCGTCAGATGCGCCGTCTCGGCAACTCCGTGGACTGGGAGCGCGAGCGCTTCACCATGGACGAAGGCCTGTCCAACGCCGTTAAAGAAGTGTTTGTCCGTCTGTATAAAGAAGACCTGATCTACCGTGGCAAGCGCCTGGTAAACTGGGATCCAAAACTGCGCACCGCCATCTCTGACCTGGAAGTGGAAAACCGCGAGTCTAAAGGCTCCATGTGGCATATCCGCTATCCGCTGGCCGACGGCGCGAAAACCGCAGACGGTAAAGATTACCTGGTGGTGGCCACTACCCGTCCGGAAACCCTGCTGGGCGATACCGGCGTGGCCGTTAACCCGGAAGATCCGCGTTACAAAGATCTGATCGGTAAATTCGTGGTGCTGCCGCTGGTAAACCGCCGTATTCCGATTGTGGGCGATGAACACGCCGACATGGAAAAAGGCACCGGCTGCGTGAAGATCACTCCGGCACACGACTTTAACGACTATGAAGTGGGTCGTCGTCACGCCCTGCCGATGATCAACATCCTGACCTTTGATGGCGACATCCGCGAAAGCGCGGAAGTGTATGACACCAAAGGCGAAGAATCTGACGTCTATTCCAGCGATATCCCGGCTGAGTTCCAGAATCTGGAGCATTTTGCCGCGCGTAAAGCGGTAGTTGCCGCTGTTGACGCCCTGGGCCTGCTGGAAGAGATCAAACCGCACGACCTGACCGTTCCTTACGGCGACCGTGGCGGCGTGGTGATCGAACCGATGCTGACCGACCAGTGGTACGTGCGTGCCGACGTGCTGGCAAAACCGGCTGTTGAAGCGGTTGAAAACGGCAGCATCCAGTTCGTGCCAAAACAGTACGAAAACATGTACTTCTCCTGGATGCGCGATATCCAGGACTGGTGTATCTCCCGTCAGCTGTGGTGGGGTCACCGTATTCCGGCGTGGTACGACAACGAAGGCAATGTCTACGTTGGCCGCACCGAAGACGAAGTGCGTCAGGAAAACAACCTGAGCGCTGACGTCGCCCTGCGTCAGGACGAAGACGTGCTGGATACCTGGTTCTCTTCCGCGCTGTGGACCTTCTCCACCCTCGGCTGGCCAGAGAATACCGATGCGCTGCGTCAGTTCCACCCAACCAGCGTGATGGTCTCCGGCTTCGACATTATCTTCTTCTGGATCGCCCGCATGATCATGATGACCATGCACTTCATCAAAGATGAAGATGGCAAGCCGCAGGTTCCGTTCCATACCGTCTACATGACCGGTCTGATCCGTGACGACGAAGGCCAGAAGATGTCCAAGTCCAAGGGTAACGTTATCGACCCGCTGGACATGGTTGACGGTATCTCGCTGGAAGATCTGCTGGAGAAACGTACCGGCAACATGATGCAGCCGCAGCTGGCTGAGAAGATCCGCAAGCGCACCGAGAAGCAGTTCCCGGACGGCATCGAGCCACACGGCACCGACGCCCTGCGTTTCACCCTGGCGGCGCTGGCCTCAACCGGTCGCGACATCAACTGGGACATGAAACGTCTGGAAGGTTACCGCAACTTCTGTAACAAGCTGTGGAACGCCAGCCGCTTTGTGCTGATGAACACCGAAGATCAGGATTGCGGCTTTAACGGCGGCGAAATGACTCTGTCGCTGGCTGACCGCTGGATCCTGGCGGAATTCAACCAGACCACCAAAGCGTTCCGTGAGGCGCTGGACAGCTACCGCTTCGATATCGCGGCAGGCATCCTGTACGAGTTCACCTGGAACCAGTTCTGTGACTGGTACCTGGAGCTGACCAAGCCGGTGATGAACGGCGGATCTGAAGCGGAGCTGCGCGGCACGCGCAACACCCTGATTACCGTTCTGGAAGGTCTGCTGCGCCTGGCGCACCCGATCATCCCGTTCATTACCGAAACCATCTGGCAGCGCGTGAAGGTGATTGCCGGTATCAATGCCGATACCATCATGCTGCAGCCGTTCCCGGCCTTCGATGCTGCGCAGGTTGATGAAGCTGCCGCTGCCGATACCGAGTGGCTGAAGCAGGCGATCGTTGCCGTGCGTAACATCCGTGCAGAGATGAACATCTCCCCGGGTAAACCACTGGCACTGCTGCTGCGTGGTTGTAGCGAGGCTGCGGTTCGTCGCGTGACGGAGAACAACACCTTCCTGCAGACCATGGCGCGTCTGGAGAGCATCACCGTGCTGCCGGCAGATGATAAAGGTCCGGTCTCCGTGACCAAAATCATCGACGGTGCCGAACTGCTGATCCCGATGGCTGGCCTGGTTGACAAAGAGGCTGAGCTGGCGCGTCTGGCAAAAGAAGTGGCTAAAGTTGAAGTTGAAATCGGTAAGATCGAAAGCAAACTGTCTAACGAAGGCTTTGTCGCCCGCGCACCGGAAGCGGTTATCGCTAAAGAGCGTGAGCGTCTGGTTGGTTTCGCCGATGCTAAAGCGAAACTGATCGAGCAACAGGCTGTCATTAGCGCGCTGTGATGAGTGAAGCTATGCATGTAAATGCCTCTGTAACGGCGCATCTGCGCCGTATCACCGCCACGGATAACCCGGCAATCGCCGGCGTTATCCGCCGGGTATCTGCCGAATACGGCCTGACGGCCGATAAAGGTTATACCGTTGCGGATCCCAATCTCGATGAACTGTACGCGGTGTACAGCCAGCCGGGACATGCCTATTGGGTGGTGGAGCAGAATGGCCAGGTTGTGGGTGGCGGTGGCGTTGCGCCGCTCTCCTGCAGCGAGCCGGACATCTGCGAACTGCAAAAAATGTATTTCCTGCCCGTCGTCCGTGGACAAGGCTTAGCCAAAAAACTGGCGTTACAGGCACTGGATCATGCCCGCGCGCAGGGTTTTAAACGCTGCTATCTTGAAACCACCGCCTTTCTGACCGACGCCATCAGACTGTACGAACATCTCGGCTTTGAGCATATCGACCAGCCGCTGGGATGTACCGGCCATGTTGATTGCGAAGTGCGAATGTTGAAAACGTTATAATTCCTTTCCTGCCCCCTTCTGTTAAGCGGCTGTAAACTGAATGCTCTACACTCTCAGTTCCACACCATCAGGGGGTAATATCATGTCGAAGATAAAAAGCTACGCCGCACCGCAGGCGGGTGCAGAACTTGAGCTGTACGAATACGATGCGGGCGAGCTGAAAGCAGAAGACGTTGAAGTCCAGGTTGATTACTGCGGGATCTGCCATTCCGATCTGTCGATGATCGATAACGAATGGGGCTTTTCGCAATACCCACTGATTGCCGGGCACGAAGTGATTGGCCGCGTGGTGGCCCTGGGCAGTGCCGCGCAGGAAAAAGGGCTGAAGATTGGCCAACGCGTGGGCATCGGCTGGACTGCACGCAGCTGTGGTCACTGCGACGCCTGTATCAGCGGTAACCAGATTAACTGTCTGGAAGGCGCCACCCCTACCATTCTGAATAACGGCGGTTTCGCTGACAAACTGCGCGCCGACTGGCAGTGGGTCATTCCTCTTCCTGAGCAGATGGATATCGAATCTGCCGGTCCGCTGCTGTGCGGCGGGATCACGGTCTTTAAACCACTGCTGATGCACCACATCACCGCCACCAGCCGCGTGGGGGTAATCGGTATTGGTGGCCTGGGCCATATTGCCATCAAGCTTCTGCATGCGATGGGCTGTGAAGTGACGGCGTTCAGCTCCAACCCGGCGAAAGAGCAGGAAGTGCTGGCGATGGGTGCTGACAAGGTGGTGAACAGCCGCGATCCTGAGCTGTTGAAAGCCCTGGCCGGTCAGTTTGATCTGATCATCAACACCGTTAACGTCGATCTCGACTGGCAGCCGTACTTTGAAGCGCTGGCCTACGGCGGTAATTTCCATACCGTGGGTGCTGTCCTGAAGCCACTGCCGGTTCCGGCGTTCACGCTGATTGGCGGCGATCGCAGCGTGTCGGGTTCTGCGACGGGTACACCTTATGAGCTGCGTAAGCTGATGAAATTTGCCGGCCGCACCAAAGTCGCGCCGACCATCGAGATGTACCCGATGTCGAAAATCAACGACGCTATCCAGCACGTCCGTGACGGCAAAGCTCGTTACCGCGTGGTGCTGAAAGCAGACTTTTAAGCTGTTGTTGCCCGGTGGCGGGGCGGTCTGATGCCCTCACCCCGTCCCTCTCCCACCGGGAGAGGGAGCAAACATTAAAAACGGTAACGGTTGTTACCGTTTTGCATTTACCTCGCCACCCGGCAATTTCCCACTACCGCACCAGGGCCGCAAATACCTCAGCCACTGCCACCGCCCCAGGATCGGCTACCCCGTCAAGATTCTCTTTATTCACATAGGATGAGCGCCCCGCTCCGGCTTTGCTCATACTCGCCGTGGCATCCGCCCCCTCTTGTGCAGCCCTGGCGGCAGCCTGAATATCCCCTGTCTGAAACGCTTCCAGCGCGGGCTGGAGCGCGTCGATCAAGGTGCGATCCCCGCGATCGGCCCCGCCATACTGTTTCATTTGCGCAAGCCCGGTCAGCAAGGCAGCGGGCAAGGCTTTCCCGCTCCGCAGTGCCTGCCCGGCGGCGGTAAAGAAGATCGACATCAACACCCCGCTCGATCCCCCCATCACCGTCGCCAGCCGCTCGCCCACCACCAGCAGCAGCTGCGGCAGATCGTTCAGCGGCAGGCGCTCCTCCTCCAGCCATTGCGCAATGTCCCGTGCACCTTGCGCAAAGGTCGACCCTGTATCGCCATCCCCCACTTTTGCATCCAGGGCGTTAAGGCGATTTTCCAGGGCGATTAAGCAACCCGTGGCCGCGGCGAGGTACTGCGCGACGTTCGCATTCGTTGACGGGGTAAATTCCTCGCTGTCATGCAGCGGGGTGTGTGCCAGCGAACGCAGCGGCGCAAAGGCCACCGACTTTTGCCAGCCCAGCGTCTCTACCGGCGCGTTGAGCGCCTCCTCAAAGTCCGGGTTCAGCTTCAGCAGGGACAAGGAAAAGCCCTTCATGTCCAGCGAACTCACCAGCGGTGCCGGACCAATCAAATACGCGATCTGATCTTTCAGCGCCGAATGCGCCAGCTCTTTGGTCAGCAGCGCCATCTCCAGCGCCGAGACGCCGCCGAGGTTATTGATCAGCACCGCCAGCCGCCCAACACCTGCCTGCGCCAGCAAGGGTTTCACCAGCGTCTCGATAATCGCCCTACTGTTTTGCGTCTCGACCACCGACGCCCCGGGCTCACCGTGGATCCCCAGACCCAACTCGACGTGACCTTTTCTGATGCGCCCCGCTTCATCGTCATCGTCGCTGCCCGGCAGATTGCAGGTCTGCATCGCCACGCCCAGACTCCAGAGATTATCGCAGGCCTGAAGGGCCATATCCCGCACGTCCCTCAGCGATTTCCCCTGTTCGGCAGCATGCCCGGCAATTTTATGCACCAGCGCGGTTCCGGCAATGCCCCGCGGCTGTTTGTTATCCGGGAGAGCGATATCATCGGCCACAATCACCATCTCCACTTTGAGCCCGAAGCGCTTGGCTTTTTCTGCTGCGAGGCCAAAGTTGAGACGATCCCCGGTGTAGTTTTTGACGATCAGCAGACAGCCCTGCTCGCCGGTCACCGCCACGATGGCATTAAGCACCGCCTCTACGCTCGGGGAAGCAAACAGATCGCCGCAGACGGCAGCGGTCAGCATCCCTTTACCCACAAACCCCGCATGCGCCGGTTCATGACCGGATCCGCCGCCGGAAATCACCGCCACGCGGCTTTTATCCCAGTCGGCGCGCACCACCACACGGATCGCCGGATCGCTATCCAGTTTGACGAGATTGCCGTGCGGGGCGGAGATGAGCATACCTTCAATGGCGTCATTAACCAGCTGTTTGCGGTCATTAAAGAAGAATCTGGACATAGCTTTCCAATATGTTGTGAATCGTATGCAAAAGCATAGTCCGTGCTGGATATCGCGCCGCAAAGTCAGAAATTGACCCGCTCTTTTTGCCGTCAGGTTGCCTATACTCCACGCAGGACTGAACGAGGAAGCCGACCATGAGTACACCCCTGCTGATTGCCCGGACGCGGGATAACGAACAATTTCTCCTGCCCGCAATGGCTAACCGACATGGCCTGATTACCGGTGCCACCGGCACGGGTAAAACCGTGACGCTGCAAAAGCTGGCCGAGTCATTTTCGAGTATTGGCGTGCCGGTTTTTATGGCCGATGTTAAAGGCGATCTCAGCGGCGTTGCCCGGGAAGGGGTCGGCTCGGAAAAGCTCCTTGAACGGCTGAACAACATCGGCGTTACCGACTGGCAACCACAGGGTAATCCGGTGGTGGTCTGGGATATTTTCGGGGAGAAAGGGCACCCGGTGCGCGCCACTGTGTCCGATCTCGGCCCGCTGCTGCTGGCGCGCCTGCTCGACCTCAACGAGGTACAGACTGGCGTGCTGAACATCATCTTCCGCATTGCCGACGATCAGGGGCTGCTGCTGCTCGATTTCAAAGATCTGCGGGCCATTACGCAGTACATCGGGGATAACGCCAAATCTTTCCAGAATCAGTATGGCAATATCAGTAGCGCCTCCGTGGGGGCTATCCAGCGTGGATTGCTGACGCTGGAGCAACAGGGTGCTGAACACTTCTTTGGCGAACCTATGCTGGATATCAAAGACTGGATGCGCACCGACAGCAACGGCAAAGGCATCATCAATATTCTGAGTGCGGAAAAGCTCTACCAGATGCCAAAGCTCTACGCCGCCAGCCTGCTGTGGATGCTCTCCGATCTCTTTGAGCAACTGCCGGAGGCGGGCGACCTGGAAAAACCGAAGCTGGTCTTCTTCTTTGACGAAGCCCATCTGCTGTTCAGCGATGCCCCGCAGGTGCTGCTGGATAAGATCGAACAGGTGATCCGCCTGATCCGCTCTAAAGGCGTGGGTGTCTGGTTTGTTTCGCAGAACCCCGCCGATATTCCCGATAACGTGCTGGGCCAGTTGGGCAACCGTGTCCAGCATGCCCTGCGCGCCTTTACGCCAAAAGATCAGAAGGCGGTGAAAGCCGCAGCGCAGACCATGCGCGCCAACCCGGCCTTTGATACCGAAGCGGCCATTCAGGCGCTGGGGACCGGCGAGGCGCTGATCTCTTTTCTTGATGCCAAAGGCAGCCCATCAGTGGTAGAGCGCGCAATGGTAATCGCCCCCAATTCCCGGATGGGGCCGATCGGTGACGATGAGCGTAACGGGCTGATTAACCACTCCCCGGTCTATGGGAAATACGAAGACGACGTCGATAGAGAATCGGCGTACGAGATGCTGCAAAAAGGGGTACAGGCCAGCCCGGCCCAGCAGGAGGCCCCCGCCGCAAAGGGCCAGTCGGTTGAGGTCGATGATGGGCTCCTCGGCGGGTTGAAAGACATCCTGTTTGGCAGCACCGGCCCGCGCGGCGGAAAACGCGACGGGGTGGTGCAGACCATGGCGAAAAGCGCGGCGCGTCAGGTGACGAATCAGATTGTACGCGGTGTGCTGGGCAGCTTATTAGGCGGACGCCGACGGTAACGCAGGCATCCACGGCGTGCCCAGCGCCGAGCCCTGAACCCCCTGCTCGTTCAGGTAGCGATCCAGCTCCACCATCCCCGTCCAGCGGTTCTCGCACCACAGCGGTGCCAGCAGCGTTGGACGGCGGGCACTGGCGGAGATGCGGTGATACACCACCTCTGGCGGCGTGTGGCGGATCATCTCTCCGGACGTCGCCACGTAGTCGTCCAGCTCAATACCATTCAGTCGCCCGGCTTCCCAGGCTTTAGCCATAATGCTGCCCGTCACGATATGCAGCGGGTGCAGCTTAATACCGTCGACGCCGGTCTCTACCACGCGGTGCAGCGTTTCCAGGCCGTGATGCTGTTCTTCTCCCGGCAGGCCGACAATCAGATGGGTACAGACCTTCAACCCACGCTCGCGTGCCAGCCGGGTGGTGCGTTGATAGCAGGCAAAATCATGACCGCGGTTGATACGGTGCAGGGTTTTATCGTGGGCGGTCTGCAATCCCAGCTCCAGCCAGATCTCATACCCCTGCTCTTTGTATTCGCTGAGCAGATCCAGCACCGCCTCCGGCACGCAGTCAGGCCGTGTCCCGACGCAGAGCCCGACGATATTGGCCTGGCTCACCGCCTGCTGATACATGGAGCGCAGCACCTGCACTTCCGCCCATGTGCTGGTATAGGCCTGAAAATAGGCCAGATACTGATTTGCCCGGTTAACCCGCGTTGCCTGGTGGGCGAGCTGTGCCGCGATAGACTGATGCTGCTGCGCTTCGTCGGCAAACGAGGCCACATTACAGAAGGTACAGCCGCCACGCCCGATAGTGCCGTCGCGGTTCGGGCAGCTAAATCCCCCGTGGAGCGACAGCTTATGGACCTTCTGCCCGTAGCGGCGTGAAAGATCCCCACCAAACATATTGACTAATTTCTGTAACTGCATAATCTGATAGACCGCCCCATTGAAAGGGGACAAGCCTGCCATTTTTCACCTCCGACGGCGATGACCTGGATCAATCGTCCCGGCGTGCTTTTATCCTTTGCATAAATACCCAGGATAATTGCAATTTCATTCATCGCCTTTCTAATTACTTTTCCTTATGTTCGACAGGATTTTTTCATTTATATCGCCTGCGCTGAAAAACAGTGACATCATGCGGGCCACTACCAATAAGCAGTATTAAATCCTGCTTAAATCGCACTATTTAGCATGCTACCGCTCTAATACCGCTTTCATATAGTGAGTAAGATCACACTCCCCTAAAGCCCACAGCAAGGTTACCGGGATGTGAATCCCGTTAAATACCTAATAAAATCAGATTGATAACCTTCCTTTAGCACATTTTTGTATAAATAAGATTGCCATTTGACCTGTGTACGGATTCCCGATAAGTTGGAAATCCGCTGGAAGCTTTCTGGATGAGCAGCCTGCTCATCATATTTATGCAGTAGTTGAGATTCCCTCTGAAGCAAGTCCTCAAACTTGTTTGACCTGTGCGAAAAGGATATTAAGAGGGCGAATGCGAGGTACGCGTATGAAACGCAAACCCCGTCGCCGCGCTCTTGCTGTGCCTGTGCGCCACGGTCCGGAGAGAAGTCCCGAAGAGCCTGGGGAGGTTCACTGATATGTTGTACGATAAATCCCTTGAGAAGGATAACTGTGGTTTCGGCCTGATCGCCCACATAGAAGGCGAACCTAGCCACAAGGTAGTGCGTACCGCTATACACGCACTGGCCCGTATGCAGCACCGTGGCGCTATCCTTGCGGATGGTAAAACCGGCGACGGTTGCGGTCTGCTGCTGCAAAAACCGGATCGTTTCTTTCGCATCGTAGCGGAAGAGCGCGGCTGGCGTTTAGCCAAAAACTACGCTGTCGGCATGCTGTTCCTGAATCAGGACGCGGAAAAAGCCGCCGTATCGCGCCGCATCGTCGAAGAAGAACTTCAACGCGAAACCCTGTCTATCGTCGGCTGGCGCGAAGTGCCCACCAACGAAGGGGTACTCGGTGAAATCGCCCTCTCCTCGCTGCCTCGTATCGAGCAAATCTTTGTCAACGCGCCTGCGGGCTGGCGTCCACGTGATATGGAACGCCGCCTGTTTATCGCCCGTCGCCGCATTGAAAAACGTCTCCAGGAAGACAAAGAGTTCTACGTCTGTAGCCTCTCGAACCTGGTGAACATCTATAAAGGTCTGTGTATGCCGGCTGACCTGCCGCGCTTCTACCTGGACCTGGCGGACCTGCGTCTGGAATCGGCCATTTGCCTGTTCCACCAGCGCTTCTCCACCAACACCGTTCCACGCTGGCCACTGGCTCAGCCGTTCCGCTATCTGGCGCACAATGGCGAGATCAACACCATCACTGGTAACCGCCAGTGGGCACGCGCCCGTACCTATAAATTCCAGACCCCGTTGATCCCGGATCTGCACGATGCAGCGCCGTTCGTCAACGAAACCGGCTCTGACTCCAGCTCCATGGATAACATGCTGGAACTGCTGCTGGCCGGCGGGATGGATATCGTCCGCGCCATGCGCCTGCTGGTTCCGCCAGCCTGGCAGAACAACCCGGATATGGATCCTGAGCTGCGTTCCTTCTTCGACTTCAACTCCATGCACATGGAGCCGTGGGATGGCCCGGCCGGTATCGTGATGTCCGATGGGCGCTTTGCCGCCTGTAACCTCGACCGTAACGGCCTGCGCCCGGCGCGCTACGTCATCACCAAAGACAAGCTGATCACCTGCGCCTCTGAAGTGGGGATCTGGGATTACCAGCCTGACGAAGTGGTCGAGAAAGGCCGCGTAGGGCCTGGCGAGCTGATGGTAATCGACACCCGCGGCGGTCGCATCCTGCACTCTGCAGAAACCGATAACGATCTGAAAAGCCGTCATCCGTACAAAGAGTGGATGGAGAAAAACGTTCGCCGTCTGGTGCCGTTTGAAGATCTGCCGGATCAGGACGTGGGCAGCCGCGAGCTGGATGACGATACCCTCGCCAGCTACCAGAAACAGTTTAACTACAGCGCGGAAGAGCTGGACTCGGTTATCCGCGTGTTAGGCGAAAACGGCCAGGAAGCGGTCGGCTCCATGGGTGATGATACCCCGTTTGCCGTGCTCTCCAGCCAGCCGCGTATCATTTACGATTACTTCCGTCAGCAGTTCGCGCAGGTGACCAACCCGCCGATCGATCCGCTGCGTGAAGCCCACGTGATGTCGCTGGCCACCAGCATCGGTCGTGAGATGAACGTCTTCTGCGAAGCCGAAGGCCAGGCTCACCGTCTGACCTTTAAATCGCCGATCCTGCTGTACTCCGATTTTAAACAGCTCACCACCCTGCAAGAGGAGCACTACCGCGCCGACACGCTCGATATCACCTTCGACGTGACCGAAGCGACCCTCGAAGAGACGGTGAATGCGCTGTGTGACAAAGCGGAACAGATGGTGCGTAACGGCACCGTTCTGCTGGTGCTGTCCGACCGTAACATTGCGAAGAACCGCCTGCCGGTTCCGGCACCAATGGCCGTCGGTGCTATCCAGACCCGTCTGGTCGATAAGAGCCTGCGCTGCGACGCCAACATCATTGTGGAAACCGCCAGCGCGCGTGACCCACACCACTTCGCGGTGCTGCTGGGCTTCGGTGCGACGGCAATCTACCCGTACCTGGCCTACGAAACGCTGGCCAAGCTGGTAGACGGCCAGGCCATCGACAAAGATTACCGTACCGTGATGCTGAACTACCGTAACGGCATCAATAAAGGCCTGTACAAGATCATGTCCAAGATGGGCATCTCGACCATCGCCTCTTACCGCTGCTCGAAGCTGTTCGAAGCTGTCGGTCTGCATGACGACGTGGCCGACCTCTGCTTCCAGGGCGTGATCAGCCGTATCGGCGGAGCGGGCTTTAGCGACTTCCAGCAGGATCTGCTGAACCTCTCCAAACGCGCCTGGTTGGCTCGTAAGCCACTGGATCAGGGCGGACAGCTGAAGTATGTCCACGGCGGTGAATACCACGCCTATAACCCGGACGTGGTGCGTACCCTGCAACAGGCCGTCCAGAGCGGCGAGTACAGCGATTATCAGCAGTATGCCGAGCTGGTGAACAACCGTCCGGCGGCCACGCTGCGCGATCTGCTGGCGGTGAACCCGGGCGATACCGCTGTAAGCATTAACGACGTTGAACCGGCCACGGAACTGTTCAAACGCTTTGATACCGCCGCGATGTCTATCGGCGCGCTGAGCCCGGAAGCCCACGAGGCGCTGGCAGAAGCGATGAACAGCATCGGCGGCAACTCCAACTCCGGCGAAGGCGGTGAAGATCCGGCGCGCTACGGCACCAACAAAGTGTCGCGCATCAAGCAGGTCGCTTCCGGCCGCTTCGGTGTGACTCCGGCGTACCTGGTCAACGCCGACGTAATCCAGATTAAAGTTGCCCAGGGTGCGAAACCGGGCGAAGGCGGACAGTTACCGGGTGACAAAGTGACCCCGTATATCGCCAAACTGCGCTACTCGGTACCGGGCGTGACGCTGATCTCCCCGCCGCCGCACCACGATATCTACTCTATCGAGGATCTGGCGCAGCTGATTTTCGACCTGAAACAGGTCAACCCGAAAGCGATGATCTCCGTGAAGCTGGTTTCCGAGCCGGGCGTGGGCACTATCGCCACCGGCGTGGCAAAAGCCTATGCGGATCTGATCACCATCGCCGGTTACGACGGCGGCACCGGGGCGAGCCCGCTCTCCTCCGTGAAATATGCGGGCTGTCCGTGGGAGCTGGGCCTGGTGGAAACCCAGCAGGCGCTGGTGGCGAACGGTCTGCGTCACAAGATCCGTCTGCAGGTGGATGGCGGTCTGAAAACCGGCCTCGACATCATTAAAGCGGCGATCCTCGGTGCAGAGAGCTTTGGCTTCGGTACCGGTCCGATGGTGGCGCTGGGCTGTAAATACCTGCGTATTTGTCACCTGAACAACTGCGCAACCGGCGTTGCAACCCAGGACGAGAAGCTGCGTAAGAACCACTATCACGGCCTGCCGTTCAAAGTGACCAACTACTTTGACTTCATCGCCCGCGAAACCCGCGAGCTGATGGCGCAGCTGGGCGTGACGCGTCTGGTGGATCTGATTGGCCGTACCGACCTGCTGAAAGAGCTGGACGGATTCACGGCTAAGCAGCAGAACCTGAAGCTGTCCCGTCTGCTGGAAACGGCTGAACCGCATCCGGGCAAAGCGGTGTACTGCACCGAGAACAACCCGCCGTTCGACAATGGCGTGCTGAACGCCCAGCTGTTGCAGCAGGCGAAGCCGTTTGTGGATGAGAAGCAGAGCAAAACCTTCTGGTTTGACATTCGCAACACCGACCGTTCCGTCGGCGCAACGCTCTCGGGCTACATTGCGCAGACCCACGGCGACCAGGGCCTGGCTGCCGATCCGATTACCGCTCACTTCAGCGGCACCGCGGGCCAGAGCTTCGGCGTGTGGAACGCCGGTGGCGTTGAGCTGTACCTGACTGGCGATGCCAACGACTACGTCGGTAAAGGCATGGCAGGCGGTCTGCTGGCGGTGCGTCCTCCGGTCGGCTCTGCCTTCCGCAGCTGCGATGCCAGCATCATCGGCAATACCTGTCTGTACGGTGCCACCGGGGGTCGTCTGTTTGCCGCAGGGCGTGCAGGTGAGCGTTTCGCGGTGCGTAACTCCGGTGCCATCACCGTGGTGGAAGGTATCGGCGATAACGGCTGTGAATACATGACCGGCGGGATCGTCTGCGTGCTGGGCAAAACCGGCGTCAACTTCGGGGCAGGTATGACCGGTGGTTTCGCCTACGTCCTGGACGAAAGCGGTGACTTCCGCAAACGCGTGAACCCGGAGCTGGTGGAAATCCTGGACGTTGAATCTCTGGCGATCCATGAGGAGCATCTGCGTGGCTTGATCACCGAGCACGTGCACCATACCGGTTCCGTGCGCGGCGAAGAGATCCTGGCGAACTGGCCGGCGTTCTCTGCGAAATTCGCGCTGGTTAAACCGAAGTCCAGCGATGTTAAAGCCCTGTTGGGTCACCGTAGTCGTAGCGCAGCAGAGCTGCGTGTGCAGGCGCAGTAAGGAATTCAGATGAGCCAGAATGTTTACCAGTTTATCGACCTGCAGCGTGTGGATCCGCCGAAGAAGCCGCTGAAGATCCGTAAAATTGAATTTGTTGAAATTTACGAGCCGTTTTCCGAAGGCCAGGCCAAAGCTCAGGCAGACCGCTGCCTCTCCTGCGGTAACCCGTACTGCGAGTGGAAATGCCCGGTGCATAACTACATCCCGAACTGGCTGAAGCTGGCCAACGAAGGGCGTATTTTCGAGGCCGCCGAACTGTCTCACCAGACCAACACCCTGCCGGAAGTGTGCGGCCGCGTGTGTCCTCAGGACCGTCTGTGTGAAGGTTCCTGTACCCTCAACGGCGAGTTCGGTGCGGTGACTATCGGCAACATAGAACGCTATATCAACGATAAAGCGTTCGAGATGGGCTGGCGCCCGGATATGACCGGCGTGCGTCAGACTGACAAACGTGTGGCGATCATCGGCGCAGGTCCGGCAGGCCTGGCCTGTGCCGACGTCCTGACCCGTAACGGCGTGAAAGCGGTGGTGTTTGATCGTCATCCGGAGATCGGCGGTCTGCTGACCTTCGGTATCCCGGCCTTCAAGCTGGAAAAAGAGGTGATGACCCGCCGCCGTGACATCTTCACCGGCATGGGCATTGAGTTCAAACTCAATACCGAAGTGGGCCGTGACGTGCAGCTCGACGATCTGCTGAAAGATTACGACGCCGTATTCCTGGGCGTCGGCACCTATCAGTCGATGCGTGGCGGGCTGGAAAACGAAGATGCCAACGGCGTATTCGATGCCCTGCCGTTCCTGATTGCCAACACCAAGCAGATGATGGGTTACGGCGAAACTGCCGCTGAGCCCTACGTCAGCATGGAAGGCAAACGCGTGGTCGTGCTGGGTGGCGGTGATACCGCGATGGACTGCGTGCGCACCTCCATTCGTCAGAATGCGACGCACGTGATCTGCGCCTATCGTCGTGACGAAGAGAACATGCCGGGCTCAAAACGCGAAGTGAAAAACGCGCGTGAAGAGGGCGTCGAGTTCCAGTTCAACATCCAGCCTCTGGGTATTGAAGTGAATGCTAACGGCAAGGTCAGCGGCGTGAAGATGGCGCGTACCGAAATGGGCGCCCCGGATGCCAAAGGCCGTCGTCGTGCGGAGATCGTTGCCGGTTCCGAGTATGTGATCCCGGCTGATGCGGTAGTGATGGCGTTTGGTTTCCGTCCTCACAGCATGGAGTGGCTGGCGAAGCACAGCGTTGAGCTGGACTCTCAGGGCCGCATCATCGCCCCGGAAGGCAGCGAAAACGCCTTCCAGACCAGCAACCCGAAAATCTTCGCCGGTGGTGATATCGTTCGTGGTTCTGACCTGGTGGTAACCGCCATTGCCGAAGGCCGTAAAGCGGCAGACGGCATCATGAACTTCCTCGAAGTCTAAACATTACGGCCCGACGGAATATGCTCCCGCCGGGCCGTAGAAAGCATGTTTTTAGATTACAAAAAAAGGGCCTGAGGCCCTTTTTTTATTTCACAACGCGCAGTGCCGGACGGCCGCCACGCGGAGGTGGTGTATCATCAGGATCATCATCGTGATCCGGTTTATCCCCGTCGATGATCGACATGACCGTTTCGCTTTCGGTTCCGCCGTTTTCATCGTTGAGCGTGGCACCCTCTTCATCGTATGCCGCTTCCGGCTCGAACATGGTGCCTGCGCCGTTTTCACGGGCATAGATGGCCAGTACGGCAGCCAGCGGCACAGAGACCTGGCGCGGCACACCACCGAAGCGGGCATTGAAGCGAACTTCATCGTTCGCCAGCTCCAGACCACCCACAGCTCGCGGGGCAATGTTCAATACGATTTGACCGTCACGTGCATATTCCATAGGAACCTGCACGCCCGGCAACGTCACATCCACAACCAGGTGCGGCGTGAGCTGGTTATCCAGCAGCCATTCATAGAAGGCGCGCAGCAGATACGGACGGCGTGGAGACAGCTGTGACATTTCCACAATCATTAACCCCGGCCGAGACGCATTTCACGTTCAGCTTCTGTCAGTGAAGCCAGGAAAGAGTCGCGCTCGAAGACACGCGTCATGTAGCCTTTCAGCTCTTTCGCACCCGGGCCGCTAAATTCGACGCCCAGAATCGGCAGACGCCACAGCAGCGGAGCCAGATAGCAATCGACCAGACTGAATTCGTCGCTCAGGAAGAACGGACGCTGACCGAATACCGGTGCAATCGCCAGCAGCTCTTCACGCAGCTGTTTACGTGCAGCATCGGCTTCTGAAGAAGAACCCTTCACAATAACGTTCATCAGCGTATACCAGTCTTTCTCGATACGCTGCATGTACAGGCGGCTTTCACCACGTGCAACCGGGTAGACCGGCATCAGTGGCGGATGAGGGAAACGCTCATCCAGGTATTCCATAATGATACGGGATTCCCACAGGGTCAGCTCACGATCCACCAGCGTTGGTACGCTCTGGCTTGGATTGAGATCGATAAGATCCTGAGGCGGGTTATCCTTTTCCACATGCTCGATCTCAAAACTGACACCCTTCTCGGCCAGCACGATACGAACCTGATGGCTATAAATGTCAGTAGGACCAGAAAACAGCGTCATTACCGAACGTTTGTTGGCAGCGACAGCCATGAAAACCTCCAGGTATATTCAGAATTTTTACTGCTACCAGCCATACAGGCTAGCCAGATGTTTTGTTGTCCATCCCTGAGAATTTCTCCTCTTGTTCAAAAAGAGAACAAAAATCGAGCATTCACCGTTATCTGGACAGAAAAGTGGATGATAGTTTACCAGATTTTGCGGCCTTTGTGGTGAGGCGATTCTGGAAATGCGGAAAAAGAGGGCAGAAAGGACGTCTGATTGTGGATAACCCGGGCGTTACCCATAAAAAAACCCGCCGAAGCGGGTTTTTCGCCAATTGTTGTCTGCCGAAGCAGAAACCAATTAACGTTTGGAGAACTGTGGACGACGACGTGCTTTACGCAGACCGACTTTCTTACGTTCAACCTGACGAGCATCACGAGTAACGAAGCCTGCTTTACGCAGTTCGCCACGCAGGGACTCGTCGTACTCCATCAGAGCGCGGGTGATACCGTGACGGATCGCACCAGCCTGACCAGAGATACCACCACCTTTAACAGTGATGTACAGATCCAGTTTCTCAACCATGTCGACCAGTTCCAGCGGCTGACGAACTACCATGCGGGCAGTTTCACGACCGAAGTACTGTTCCAGAGAACGTTGGTTGATTACGATTTTACCACTGCCCGGTTTGATGAACACGCGAGCGGCGGAGCTTTTGCGGCGACCAGTGCCGTAGTATTGATTTTCAGCCATTGCCTATAATCCCGATTAGATGTCAAGAACTTGCGGTTGCTGTGCCGCGTGGTTGTGCTCGTTACCTGCGTAAACTTTCAGTTTACGGTACATAGCACGACCCAGCGGGCCTTTTGGCAGCATGCCTTTAACCGCGATTTCAATCACACGCTCAGGACGGCGGGCAATCATCTCTTCAAAGGTCGCTTGTTTAATACCGCCGATGTGGCCGGTGTGGTGATAGTACACTTTGTCAGTACGCTTGTTGCCGGTTACAGCAACTTTGTCAGCGTTCAGAACGATGATGTAATCACCAGTATCTACGTGCGGAGTGTATTCCGCTTTGTGCTTACCGCGCAGGCGACGAGCCAGTTCGGTAGCCAGACGGCCCAGAGTTTTACCGGTCGCGTCAACAACATACCAGTCGCGTTTTACGGTTTCTGGTTTAGCTGTAAAAGTTTTCATTAAAAGCTTACCCAAATAAATAAGTTACACGTTGGTGAACACCCAAACGTTTAGTAGTTGAGGTTCACACGACATTGTCCAGCAAACCTACCCCTTCGAATAGCCTATGCCGGCGCAGAGAAAGTTTTGGGAAAAAAACCTTCTTGTAACGTGGGGTCGCAAGATTATAGAGAAGTCAGGGGTAAAGGTCGACCCCTAATTGTGATTTGCCGCGGGTTTTTCCGGGGTGAGGAAAGTGCGGTCTGGTGCCCTCACCCCCAGCCCCTCTCCCACGGGGAGAGGGTGGCATTTATTATGGCATGTGCTCGCGCTTCAGGTACTCTTCGCTTTGCATCTCCTGCAGGCGCGACAGACAGCGCTGGAACTCAAACTTCAGCCGCTCCCCCTGATAGATGTCATATAAAGGCACGGCGGCGCTCACCACCAGCTTGACGTGGCGTTCGTAAAACTCATCGACCAGCGCGATAAAGCGTCGGGCTTCGCTCTCCATTAGCGTGGTCATCACCGGGACATCAAACAGCATCACCGTATGGAACAGGCGTGAGAGCGCAATATAGTCGTGCTGGCTGCGGGCATCGACACACAGGGTCGCAAACGACACGGCGAGGGTTTGATTGACGGTACCCAGGGTTTGCAGCGGGCGATGATTCACCTCCAGCACGGCAGCGTTATCACGCTCGGCCCCGGCCAGCGCCAGCCACAGTTTGTCCATCTGCCGTTGCGTATCGTCGTTCAACGGCGAAATCCACAGATGAGCCTGAGTCAGCGTCCGCAGACGATAGTCGACGCCAGCATCGACATTCATGATGTCGCAATGCGCTTTTATCGCATCGATAGCGGGCAGGAAGCGAGCGCGTTGCAGACCGTTACGGTACAGCTCATCCGGTGGGATGTTGGAGGTTGCCACCAGCGTAATGCCCCGGGCAAACAGCGCTTTCATCAACCCACCCAGCAGCATGGCGTCGGTAATATCTGACACAAAAAACTCATCAAAGCACAGCACGTCGGTTTCGGCTTTAAAGCGTTCGGCAACGATATCCAGCGGATCGCTTTGCCCCTGCAGGGCGGTCAGCTCTTCATGCACCCGCAGCATAAAGCGGTGAAAATGCAGACGCTGCTTACGCGTTCCCGGCAGGCTCTGGTAAAACAGATCCATCAGCCAGGTTTTACCGCGCCCTACCCCTCCCCACATATATAAACCGCGTACCGGCGTGACGCTCTGCGGCGCTTTCTTACCCAGCAGCCGTCCAAACGCAGCCTTGAGTCCTGCCGCAGGTGCGGTCCCGGTCGGCTGGGTGGTCAATGACTGCCAGATACTGTCCAGACGATTTACCGCTTCACGCTGTACATTATCTGGCTGGTGGGAGCCCTCATTCAGGGCCTGTTGGTAACGCGATGTCGGGGAAAGGCTTTGCATAATCTTATTGTTATTCCTTCAATTAATACCCGCCAGCCTGCTCAGTTGGCGAAAAAAAGGCCGTTCTACAGTACGCGATGATGCGGTGGGATTCCACTTCTAAGGAAATAGCGGTTATAGTGGCATAATCAGGCACAGGCATGAAGCCGAGCCAACACCCTACGGAATCACAAGACAACGGGAGAAGTTCATGACCTGGGAATATGCGCTAATTGGTTTAGTCGTCGGCATCGCTATTGGCGCCGTGGCCATGCGTTTTGGAAATCGTAAATTGCGCCAGCAACAGGCGTTACAGTACGAACTGGAAAAGAACAAAGCTGAGCTGGATGAGTATCGCGAAGAGCTGGTAAGCCACTTTGCCCAGAGCGCCGAGCTGCTGGACAACATGGCCCATGATTACCGCAAGCTTTATCAGCACATGGCGAAAAGCTCCAGCAGCCTGCTGCCGGAGATGAGCGCGGAGAACAATCCGTTCCGCAACCGTCTGGCGGAGTCCGAAGCCGGTAACGATCAGGCGCCCGTACAGATGCCACGTGACTACTCCGAAGGTGCATCCGGCCTGCTGCGCGGTGGCGCAAAGCGCGATTAATCGCACATCACAAATAAATTTTACGGGCGCAGCCCTTGCGCCCGTCCTTTCTTCCCGACCCCAGCTATTATTTAGTCAAACACCTCATTGTCCAGCGTTTTAAAATTCAATAACATCAGACTGTTTTGGGCCGTTATTCCTCCATTCCAGGTTGCGAGAGCCAGCATAAATGAACAAAAAAAATCAGCTGTTGAGCGCGTTAGCATTGAGTATCGGATTATCGCTGTCGGCATCATATCCGGCGGCGGCCGCAATCCCCTCGCAGGTGCCGGGCCAGGCGGCGCTCCCGAGCCTTGCCCCGATGCTGGAAAAAGTCCTGCCTGCTGTCGTCAGCGTGCAGGTTGAAGGCACCGCTGTGCAAAGTCAGCGCATCCCGGAGGAGCTGAAAAAGTATTTTGGCGATGAGGCCCCTGACCAGGCCCAGCCTTTTGAGGGTCTCGGCTCCGGCGTGGTGATCGATGCCGCGAAAGGCTATGTCCTGACCAATAACCACGTTATCAGCCATGCCGATAAAATCAGCGTCCAGATGAACGATGGTCGCGAGTTCGAGGCCAAACTGATTGGCGGGGACGATCAGAGTGATATCGCCCTGCTGCAGTTACAGAACCCAACCGGCCTGACGCAGATCGCCATCGCGGATTCCGATAAGTTACGCGTCGGGGATTTCGCCGTCGCGGTCGGTAACCCCTTCGGCCTCGGCCAGACGGCCACCTCCGGCATCGTTTCTGCCCTGGGTCGCAGTGGCCTGAACCTCGAAGGGCTGGAAAACTTTATCCAGACTGACGCCTCCATTAACCGCGGTAACTCCGGCGGCGCCCTGCTGAACCTGAACGGGGAGCTGATCGGCATTAACACCGCCATTCTGGCGCCTGGCGGCGGCAGCGTCGGGATCGGTTTTGCCATCCCCAGCAATATGGCCCGCACCCTGGCACAGCAGCTGATTGAGTTTGGCGAAGTCAAACGTGGGCTGCTGGGCATCAAAGGCACGGAAATGAGCGCGGATATTGCCAAAGCGTTCAACCTGAACGTGCAGCGCGGCGCCTTCGTCAGCGAAGTGTTACCGAATTCCGGCTCGGCAAAAGCGGGCGTCAAATCCGGGGACGTGATCGTCAGCCTGAATGACAAACCGTTAAGCAGCTTTGCCGAACTGCGTTCGCGCATTGCTACCACGGAGCCGGGTGCCACGGTTAAGCTCGGCATTCTGCGTGACGGCAAGCCGCTGGATCTGCAGGTCACGCTGGATAAAAGCACCTCATCATCCGCCAGCGCAGAGATGATTGCCCCGGCGCTGCAAGGGGCGACCTTAAGTGACGGGCAGTTGAAAGACGGCACTAAAGGCATCACCCTCGACAGCGTCGAGAAGAGCAGCCCTGCCGCCCAGGCCGGTCTGCATGAGAATGACGTGATCATCGGGGTGAACCGCGTTCGTGTGCAGTCCATCGCCGAAATGCGCAAAGTGCTGGAAGGCAAACCGACCGTTATCGCCCTGCAGATCGTGCGCGGTAACGATACACTCTATATTTTGCTGCGTTAAGCCTGTACGCGTCCGGACATCGCCACGTGTGATGTCCGGATAAGTCATGCTATGCTGCTTGCGATCTTCCCTTAACGACGCCCGTATCATGGTTTTAAAGCTCATTCGTTCGGTCGCCATCGGCCTGGTTGTAGGTGGCCTGTTACTGGTCGCGATGCCCTCTTTACGTCAGTTTAATCAGCTGGCTGCGCCGCAATTTGACAGCGCAGATGAAACACCTGCCAGTTACAATCAGGCAGTACGCCGCGCCGCGCCTGCGGTGGTTAACGTCTATAACCGCGGCCTGAACAGCACCAGCCATAATCAGCTGGAGATCCGTACCCTGGGCTCCGGGGTGATCATGGATGAACGCGGCTACATCATTACCAACAAACATGTGATCAACGATGCCGATCAGATCATCGTTGCGCTGCAGGACGGTCGCGTCTTTGAGGCCCTGCTGGTGGGTTCTGACAGCCTGACGGATCTGGCGGTCCTCAAAATTAATGCCACGGGCGGCCTGCCCATCATCCCTATCAACCGTAAACGTACCCCGCATATCGGTGACGTGGTGCTGGCGATCGGTAACCCCTACAACCTTGGGCAGACCATCACCCAGGGGATTATCAGCGCGACGGGGCGGATCGGCCTGAACCCCTCCGGGCGGCAGAACTTCCTGCAGACGGACGCCTCCATCAACCACGGCAACTCCGGCGGCGCGCTGGTGAACTCGCTGGGCGAGCTGATGGGCATCAATACCCTCTCGTTTGATAAGAGCAACGACGGGGAAACGCCCGAAGGCATTGGCTTCGCCATCCCGTTCCAGCTGGCCAACAAGATTATGGATAAGCTCATTCGAGACGGACGGGTGATCCGTGGCTACATTGGCATTGGCGGACGTGAGATTGCTCCGCTGCATACCCAGGGTGGCGGCATCGATCAGATCCAGGGGATTGTGGTTAACGAAGTCACTCCCGGCGGCCCGGCGGCGGAAGCTGGCATCAAGGTTAACGACGTTATCGTCTCGGTGAACGGTAAACCGGCGTTGTCGGCCCTCGAGACCATGGATCAGGTGGCTGAGATCAGGCCTGGCTCCATCATTCCGGTGGAAGTGATGCGGGATGATAAGAAGCTGACCCTGCAGGTGACCATTCAGGAATACCCGGCCACCAACTAAGTCAGCAGACATAAAAAAACCGGAGTCAGTGCTCCGGTTTTTTATTGCCCTGACGGGAAGTGCGTCGCTTACTTGTTAACGAACTCTTCGCCCAGAACGATATCGTTCTTCAGGGTATCCAGCATGCCGGCCATTGCCTGCTGCTCGAACGCGCTCAGGGTGCCGATAGATTTACGCTCTTCAATACCGTTTTTGCCCAGCAGCAGCGGCTGAGAGAAGAAGCGTGCATGCTCGCCGTCGCCTTCAACGTACGCACATTCGATCACGCCTTGCTCGCCCTGCAGGGCGCGCACCAGAGAGAGACCGAAACGTGCTGCCGCCTGACCCATAGAGAGGGTTGCAGAGCCGCCACCCGCCTTCGCTTCCACCACTTCGGTGCCAGCGTTCTGGATACGTTTGGTCAGGTCAGCCACTTCCTGCTCGGTGAAGCTGACGCCTGGGATCTGGGACAGCAGTGGCAGAATGGTCACGCCAGAGTGGCCGCCGATAACCGGCACTTCCAGCTCGGTTGGCTGCTTGCCTTTCAGTTCCGCTACAAAGGTGTTGGAGCGGATGATGTCCAGCGTGGTCACGCCAAACAGTTTGTTCTTGTCATACACGCCCGCTTTTTTCAGCACTTCTGCTGCGATAGCAACAGTGGTGTTAACCGGGTTAGTGATGATCCCGATGCAGGCTTTCGGACAGGTTGTCGCGACCTGCTGAATCAGGTTCTTAACGATACCGGCATTCACGTTGAACAGATCGGAACGATCCATGCCTGGCTTACGCGCCACGCCTGCGGAGATCAGCACAACGTCTGCGCCTTCGAGCGCCGGGCGCGCATCTTCACCGGAGAAGCCTTTGATTTTGACAGCCGTTGGGATGTGGCTCAGGTCAACCGCCACACCAGGGGTTACCGGGGCAATGTCGTACAGAGAGAGTTCTGAGCCTGCAGGCAGCTGAGTTTTCAGTAGTAGGGCAAGCGCCTGGCCGATACCGCCAGCAGCGCCGAGGACTGCGACTTTCATCCTAAACTCCTTATTATGGTGAGCTAACTTTCTGTTACTCCGTCGCGGCGACCTTAATTCAGCAGATCAATAATTACAATCTTCATGGTTTGAGAATTAGCGGTCACGCGCTTTTCGCTTCTGCCGGAAGGCTATCAGGCGTTATGCGATAACTAAGCAACGAATCAAGAGGGGGTTACAATACACCCTCGCCATCCACCAAAACAACATCAATTTGATAACATTTAATTTACTTTTAAGCTTATTTGCGAGGCGTGACGCAGGCATGTTCCTTGATAACGAAATTTGATAAAATCACTCCCTTTCATAACATTATTTCAGCCTAAGATTGGGCAGATAGTTTGCATAAAAATTCATCCATGTGCATAATAATGTTGTTTCTACCGCTATATTTCGGGTGATTTATGCGAATCTCTTCTAAACAAGAAGAATTGGTTAAGGCGTTCAAAGCGCTGCTTAAAGAAGAAAAGTTTAGTTCTCAGGGTGAGATCGTTCAGGCCTTACAGGAAGAAGGCTTCGAAAATATCAACCAGTCGAAAGTCTCCCGCATGTTAACCAAATTTGGCGCGGTACGTACCCGCAACGCCAAAATGGAGATGGTTTACTGTCTGCCTGCTGAACTGGGCGTACCGACCACCTCGAGCCCGCTGAAGAATCTGGTGCTGGATATCGACTATAACGATGCGGTGGTGGTGATCCACACCAGCCCGGGCGCTGCCCAGTTGATTGCGCGTCTGCTCGACTCGCTCGGCAAAGCAGAAGGTATTCTCGGCACCATCGCCGGCGACGATACCATCTTCACCACCCCGGCTAATGGTTTCTCGGTGAAAGACCTCTACGAAGCCATTCTGGTGCTGTTCGAACAGGAACTCTGATCTTCTTCCCTGCTGCCTGGCGCAGCGGGGAATCTTCGGCTCCCGCCTCGTTTTGCCTTACAATCTGTTATCTGCGATTTAACAAATAGTGCGTTTTTCCACTTCAATTCATTCATATAGTGGATGATACTTTCACGACCGCACGAATAATCAAATTCTCCTATCCACCTGATTTTGCTAAAAATAAGCCTCTGGCACGCGTCTGACTCCCGCTTTTTTATTCTCTTCAGTTATAAAACATCGTCTGCTTAATACGTAATTTCACGAGAAACAATTAGCATGGTATTAATTTTTGCCGTTATTAGTGTATACTTGATTTTGTGATGAGGGTCACGAAACGAAGACCCCAGTAAAGAATATGACGAGGAAAAGAATCATGAAAATCAAAACAACCGTAGCCACTCTAAGCGTTCTGTCTGTCCTGTCTTTCGGTGCCTTTGCCGCCGATTCAATTAATGCCGATCAGGCCCAGTCCCGCGAATCTATCGGTACTGTTTCTGTTGGTGCAATCGGTACTTCTCCGATGGACATGAACCAGATGCTGAACAAAAAAGCGCAGGAACAGGGTGCCTCCTCCTACCGCGTGATCGAAGCGCGTACCGGTGACCACTGGCATGCTACTGCTGAGCTGTACAAATAAGACGTACTGCGCATAACCCGAACTATCCGTTATCTCAGTTCAACGACACCAGGCATAAAAATAGCAGCACAACCCTTCTTGCCGTTGAACGTGCCCTGTAAGGAGTAAAGACTATGAACACTAAATTAATCATCGCCACCCTTGGTTTAGCTTCCGTTCTCTCATTCGGTGCCAGCGCAGCTGTGCATCAGGTTACCGCGGAGCAAGCACAAAACCTGCAATCAATGGGTAGCGTAGGCGTGACTGAAGTTGCCGGTTCTCCAATGGATATCCGTCAGGCCCTGGCCGCAAAAGCTGAAAAAGCGGGCGCCAGCAGCTATCGCATTACCGAGATGAATACAGGCGACCACTGGCATGCCACGGCCGAGCTGTACAAATAAACCCTCGTCGTATTGAACTACGACTTGCCCCTGCCTCGCAGGGGCTTTTTTTTGCCTTTTACGGACGAACGTTAAAGCGAATCTGACCTTCCAGCTCCTCTTCCGCCTCATCAAACAGTAGGATCAACGCCCCGAAGCGCCTGCGCAGTTTTTCCGGTAAATGGGTAAACTCGATTTCAAGCGGCAGCGGCAACTGGTTACCGGTGACAATCTCCCACAGAGAATCCAGGTCCGTCACGCTCTCCCGTCTTATGCCAAAGGTTCGTGAAAATTCACGATAAAAGTCTTCCTGACTGTCGATTTCATCAAAATCAAACGTATAGATATTCATTTCCAGCCACCCCGTCCAGGCGGGCGGCTGCCGCCGCCCTGTCGATTATAATCCCCCGATATGCAGGGTTTTCACTTCCAGGAACTCCTCCAGTCCCAATACTGACCCTTCACGGCCCAGCCCTGACTCTTTTACCCCGCCAAACGGACCCAGTTCGGTGGAGACCGCACATTCGTTAACCCCGATCATCCCACTCTCAATAGCCTGTGAGACGCGGAATACCCGCTGCAGATTCTGAGTGTAGAAATAGGCGGCCAGACCAAACGGCGTATTATTGGCGCGCTGAATCACCTCCTCTTCGGAGGTAAAACGGAAGCAGGCCGCAACGGGCCCAAAGGTCTCTTCGCTGGCGAGCATCATGCCTTCATGACAATCGCCCAACACCGTTGGCTGCCAGAAGTTGCCGCCCAGCTCGTGCGCCTTGCCGCCTGCCAGTACCGTCGCCCCTTTGGCGACCGCGTCCTCGACATGCTCGCGCACTTTGTCCACGGCGGCAGGTTCAATCAGTGGCCCGACTACGGTGCCCTCCTCCAGGCCGTTCCCTACTTTTAAGTCGTTTACGGCGGCGGCGAGCTGGCTGACAAAGGCGTCATATACCGACTCCTGAATATAGAAACGGTTGACGCTGACGCAGACCTGGCCGGCATTGCGGAATTTATTGGCGATGGCGCCCTTCACAGCGGCATCGATATCGGCATCGTCAAAGACGATATAAGGCGCGTTCCCGCCCAGCTCCATCGAAACTTTTTTCATGGTCTCGGCGGCATTGCGTACCAGCGTTTTGCCGACCGCCGTCGAGCCGGTAAAAGAGATTTTGCGCACCTCATGACTGGCCATGATCGCATCGCTGATCTCGGAGGTACTGCCCGCCACCGCGTTGAGTACGCCATCCGGGACGCCTGCTTTTTTGGCCAGGGTCAGCAGGGCAAAGGCGCTGAGCGGCGTATTGTTAGCTGGCTTGATCACCCCGGTACAGCCTGCGGCCAGTGCCGGGCCGAGTTTACGGGTCAGCATCGCCATCGGGAAATTCCACGGTGTGATTGCTGCCACCACACCAATGGGTTCGCGGGTGGCCAGAATGCGGGAGCCGGGTTTCACAGGGGGAATGATTTCACCGTTGGCGCGTTTGGCCTGCTCGGCGAACCACTGAATAAAGCTGGCCGCATACTCGACCTCGCCCTCCGCCTCTTTCAGCGGTTTACCCTGCTCGGTGGTCATCAGTTGTCCAAGCCACTGCTTGTTCTCAATGATGAGTTCATACCAGCGATAGAGGATGGCCGAGCGTTCTTTTGCGGTTCTGGCACGCCACGCCGGGAAAGCACGGCTCGCGGCGGCGATAGCCTCTTCGGTCTCTTTGGTGCCCGCTTTGGCCACGCTGGCAATCACCTCACCAGTGGCCGGGTTAACGACATCGAATGTGGTATCGAGCGTTTTCCATACGCCATCGACCAAATATCCTGTCTGAAATAGCGCACTGTCCTGAAGAGCCTGGGTAGTCATGTATCCTCCCATTCGGGGTTTAAGTACTTGCCCGAATAAGTATAGTCACAAAAAAACCGACGCTTACGGCGTCGGTTTTCAGGAGGATCAGCTGTCGGTCAGGGCATTCTGGTATCGATGCAACATCCCCACCAGCCGCTGCACCGGTTCGGTCACCTGTCGCGGTGCCTCCCAGATGCGCAGTTTTTCCTGATAGATGTCCAGCTCCGCCAGCAGCTGGGCAAAGTAGCGTCGCCGCTTATCGTCGCTGGAGGCCGACATGACGTGATCGGCAGTGCGTCGCAGCTGGCGATGGAACGCAGAGAGATCGTCATTGATCGGTACCGGTGCGTTGCGCAGACGCTGGTGAGCGATGATCAAGGTCAGAGCCAGCCGGAATTTCGCGATATCGCCCGGGAATTTGTTCAGCAGTAAAAACAGCTGCTGATAGAGCGCGGGGAGATGGTTCTCCTTGCGCCGGGCGGTATTGGTGGTCATCGCTGAAACGGCCGCGGAGACAAACTGGTTCAGCAGCACGCGCCCGGTACGGGCCTGGGAGTTATCACGTACCAGCAGAATGACCATCATCGCGAGGAAACAACCAACAATCTGCCCCAGCGCGCTGTCGAGGAACTGGCTGAAGTGGAACGTCATCGGGTTATCCAGCACCAGAATATTGATGGTACTGGCCAGCGCCCCGAGCGAGCCCAGGCGGCGCTTCTGCACTTCTATACCAATAAAGAAAGCCATCACCGCAAGGCTGATACAGAGCAGCAGCATACTTTGCTGGGTCGAGGGCAGAACCACCAGGAAATAGAAGGCGCCCAGCGGGAGCGCTGCCAGGGTGCCGTACAGAAAATCGAGCGCCACCATCCGCGGATTGGGCAGACGCATCGCCAGCGAGGTGACCACGGCGATCATCACCATCGCACCGCTGCCGGAGGTCCAGCCGGTCCACAGCCAGAACAGCGTCCCGAGCATGCAGGCAAGCGTGGTGCGCCAGAAGTTGACCATCGCGTGGTGACGTTCCGCCGACTCGGCTTTGACCACCACCTCGCCCTGCAGGACTTCCTCTTCGGTGGCGCTGATTTTGGTATTGCCGATCACCCCACGTTTGAGCAGCAGGTAGCGCGTCGCCGCGCCAACCCAGGTATAGATAGTGACCGGGGTGTCACGTTCGCCGGTCCAGGCGATGACTCGCCGCATGCGTTTGAGCTGTTTATGCACATCCTGGACCGTCTCGACGGGGACGGCAAACTGTTCCCGGAAGGTCTCAGTGATCGCCTCGGGGCGGGTATTCTGGATCAGATAGGTTTCACAGGCCTGGGTGATCAGCGTTAAGGAGACGGTATTCAGCGCCTTCAGGCGGCGGTTTGCCCGTGACCAGCGCGACGACTCCATATTGAGGTTGCTGCGCATCCCTTCCAGAGCGGTGGTACGACGCACCAGCGCACTCCAGGCGTTATCGACCTCTTCACTGTCGCCATGCTTAATGCACAGCTGCATCAGCTGGTACTGGGCAACGATCAGCGCGTCCAGCTCGCGATCGACCTCCTGCTTAATCGAGCGGGGAGAGAACAAGAGATCCGCCACGATCGCACAGACAATCCCCATCACAATCTCACTGCAGCGCTCCACGGCAAACTGCGGCGTCAACAGCGGATTGGTCTCGATGGTGATGATAATGATCAGGGCGGTATAGCCGGAGAGCCCCCAGGCGTAGGAGTTTTCCACCCGCACCAGGGAGGAGATCCAGGTGCAAAAACCGGCCCAGATACAGCACACCATCAGCATCAGCAGCGGGGTACGGATCATCAGGATGACGATGGTCAGGGCAGCGATACAGCCGATAAAGGTGCCGACAATACGCAGCATCCCACGGTAGCGGATGGCGCCGGAGTAAGGTTCCCCCCCCGCCGCAAACGCCGGGCCTGCCGCAACAATCGCTGCCGTCAGTACCGCCCAGCGGGGGGTTTCCAGCTGAAAGTGAAAGCCGATGAACAGCGCCAGCACGATGGCGAAGGCCAGCTTAACCGCGAAGCGCAGGTGCTGGTTGGCGATGGAGAAGATGCCCATGGCGATTAACCGAACTCGCGCAAGCGATGGGCAATTTTGCGGAACAACGAATCATCGCGGGCGTCACGGTCTTTCTCGCCGGTGATGACGACGGTGGCGGTGGTACCCGCCGGCCACAGGTTGCCCTGCTGATCGTCGAGTCGAATACGCACCGGCACGCGCTGGGCCAGACGCACCCACTCCAGATTGGAGTCAACGGTCGCCATCCCTTTGCTGTCGCGGGTGGCGCTGGAGTTGGTCACCCCTGCCGCCACGCTGTCGACCGTTCCTTTCAGGACACGGTTGCTGCCCAGGGGGGTGATTTCTACCCGATAGCCAGGACGGACGTTTTCCAGCTTGGTCTCTTCCATATAGGCGAGCACATAGAAGGAGTGCTGTTTGACCAGCGCCACGGCGGTAGAGCCGCGGGTAATAAACTCGCCGGTATAGACGTTGAGGTTAGTCACCCAGCCGTCGGACGGGGCGCGGATCACGGTACGCTCAAGATCGAGCTTTGCCAGATCCCGCGTGGCCTCGGCCTTCGCCATCTGATGCAGCACGGTTTGCAGCACGTTGTTAGACTGGTCGATCTCCTCGCGGGACATCGCCTGCACGCCGAGCTGATTACGGCGCCCTGCCTCGCGGCGTTTTTCCGCAGCCAGTGCTTTGTAGTAGGCAACATCGGCTTCCGCTTCTTCCAGCGCTTTCTGGTAGCGCGGCTGATCAACGGTAAACAGCACCTGATCCTTTTTCACCAGCTGGTTATCATGCACATTGACGGCAGTAATAAGCCCCGCGACATCCGGGGCAATGGCGACGATGTCGGCGCTAAAGCGTGCATCGCGCGTCCAGGGTGATTCGGTGTAGTAAACCCACGCGCGAAAAATAGCGATGAACGCGAGGAGAACCAGTGCCAGAGTAATGGCGGTACGGGAGATTTTTCTTGTTAGCGTTTTCACATCTACCTCAAACAAACAGTCGCGATACCAGATAGAACAGGCAGCAATACAGCGCGGAATTGAACAATGCAGGGTGCCAGACGAAATCATAGATCCCGGTAGGAGCCAGCACCTTTCGCACCAGCCAAAAAATCGCCAGTGATAAAAGCAGTTCGAAGAAAATCGGGGGGAACGATAATCCGAACACCACGATAACGGGAAACAGACTCATGTTGACCTTGATTAGAGCGAGCAGGCGAAAGAATTATTCAGCATACGGCACCGCAGAAGGGGCAAGAAAAGCCGGGCGAGAGTGGCGTAGCTATAATGTATAAATAATATATTAGCGTAACTGTTATGCTGTTATCTATCATATGTGATCTAAATCACTTTTAAGCCAGAGTGAATAATGGAACGTCTAAAACGGATGTCGGTTTTTGCCAAAGTCGTTGAGCTGGGCTCCTTTACCGCCGCAGCCAGGCAACTACAGATGAGCGTCTCATCAATCAGTCAGACCGTCGCCAAACTGGAAGATGACCTCCAGGTGAAGCTGCTTAACCGCAGCACCCGCAGCCTGGGCCTGACCGAAGCCGGCAAAATCTACTATCAGGGCTGTCGGCGGATGCTGTATGAGGCCCAGTCGGTACACGAACAGCTTTATGCTTTCAACAACACCCCTATCGGCACGCTGCGTATCGGGTGCTCTTCAACTATGGCACAAAATGTCCTGGCGGGAATGACCGCCGAGATGTTGCAGGAGTATCCGGGACTGACGGTTAATCTGGTCACCGGCATTCCCGCCCCGGATCTGATTGCCGATGGACTGGATCTGGTGATCCGCGTCGGGGCCTTGCAGGATTCCAGCCTCTTCTCCCGCCGCCTGGGCAGTATGCCGATGGTGGTGTGCGCGGCGAAAAAGTACCTCGCCAAAGCGGGGATCCCGGAGAAACCGGCGGATCTCAGCAATCACGCCTGGCTGGAGTACAGCGTGCGCCCGGACAATGAATTTGAGCTGATTGCCCCCGAAGGGCTTTCGACAAAACTGCTGCCGCAGGGCCGCTTTGTCACCAACGATCCGATGACCATCTCCCGCTGGCTGGTGGCCGGGGCCGGGATCGCTTACGTCCCGCTGATGTGGGTGATCAATGAGATCAACAGCGGCGAGCTGGAGATCCTCTTCCCGCGCTATCAGTCGGATCCGCGCCCGGTGTATGCGGTCTATACCGAAAAGGACAAACTGCCGCTGAAGGTGCAGGTGTGCATTAACTATCTGACGGATTATTTCGTGCAGGTGGCGGCGCTGTTTCAGGAGATGCGGGGAAGGAAGGAATAACCCTCTCCCACAGGGAGAGGGAATTTCGGAAGGAAAATTACGCGGTACCGCCGACGGTGAGGTTATCCACCTTCAGGGTCGGCTGACCGACGCCCACCGGCAGGCTCTGGCCCTCTTTACCGCAGACGCCAACGCCGTTATCCAGCTTCAGATCGTTACCGACCATCGAGATCTGCTGCATCGCTTCGATGCCGGAGCCAATCAGGGTCGCCCCTTTCACCGCTTTGGTCACTTTGCCCTTCTCAATCAGATAGGCTTCTGAGGTCGAGAAGACAAATTTTCCGGAGGTGATATCCACCTGGCCGCCGCCGAAGTTTGGCGCGTAGATGCCGTACTCCACCGACTCGATGATCTCCTGCGGCGTGGATTTACCCGCCAGCATATAGGTGTTGGTCATACGCGGCATCGGCAGGTGCGCGTAGGATTCGCGACGGCCGTTGCCGGTTGGGGCCACGCCCATCAGGCGCGCATTCAGTTTGTCCTGCATGTAGCCTTTCAGGATCCCGTTCTCAATCAGCACATTGTACTGACCCGGCGTTCCTTCATCGTCGATAGAGACCGAGCCACGACGATCGGACATGGTGCCGTCATCGACTACGGTGCAGAGTTCAGAGGCCACCAGCTCGCCCATATGGCCGCTGAAGACCGAGGTGCCACGACGGTTGAAGTCGCCTTCCAGACCGTGACCCACCGCTTCGTGCAGCAGCACGCCAGGCCAGCCTGCGCCCAGCACTACCGGCAGGGTACCCGCAGGCGCCGCCACGGCAGAAAGGTTGACCAGCGCCATTCGCACCGCCTCTTTCGCCCAGGCATCCGCGCGCACTTCGCCCGCTTCCAGACCGAGGAACCATTCGTAACCAAAACGACCGCCGCCGCCGCTGGAGCCGCGCTCGCGTTTGCCGTCCTCTTCCACCAGCACGCTGACGGAAAGACGAACCAGCGGACGCACGTCGGCGGCCAGGGTGCCGTCGGTTGCCGCCACCAGAATCAGCTCATACACGCCGCTCAGGCTGGCAGAGACTTCCTGCACGCGCTTATCTTCCGCACGGGCTACTTTGTCCACCCGGCGCAGGATATCCAGCTTCTCTTCGCGGCTCATGCTTTGCAGCGGATCGACGCTGGTGTAGAGCGCAGAGTGCTGCACTTCGCCCAGGGTTTTAACGCGACCATCACCGCTGTCGCGCACGATAGTACGTGCCGCCTGCGCGCTCTGCTGCAGGGCAGTCAGGCTAATCTGATCCGCATAGGCAAAACCGGTTTTCTCACCGCTGACTGCACGGACACCGACGCCCTGGTCGATGTTATATGAGCCATCTTTAATGATGCTGTCTTCTAAAACCCAGGATTCGTGATAGCTCGACTGAAAGTAGAGATCGCCGTAGTCGAGACGACGTTCGGTCAGTTGACCAAGAATGGAAAACAGGTCCTGATGGCTCAGGCCGTTCGCTGCCAGCAGATGTTCACTTACCAGGTTCAGACTCATCGTTTTGCTACTCGTTCGTTGCCGTCCACAGGACGTATCTAAGATCTTATCTATTGAGAGTGAGGCAATTAATTGCCCGCGTCAAATCATTGCTGTGCATCTTTGCGTGGCTGACGCAGCACTTCATTAATCTGCGGTTTATCCACCGGGCCGGTGATGTGGTAACGCAGAATGGAGACTTTGCTCCACAGCGGCCCCAGCACTTTACTGGCGGCAAACACCGCCGCACCGACGATCGGGTTCACGGCGAAGGCCGCAGCCACGCCAACGGTGGCGGAAATTTCCGGTGCCACCACCGCTTCCATATCCAGTTCGCGACGCACCAGATTGACGGAGCCTTTCATGGCGATATCCGCTTCCAGCCCGTCGACCAGGGTGTCATCGGTATGCAGGACACCGTCTTTGATCCACGCGGTGCTGCGGATCGAATCGAAGTAGAAGCCTTCGTTAAAGGTATCGCTGAAGTCAAAGCGCAGCTTACGCAGCAGGGCGTCGAAGCTGAGCAGGCGCAGCAGCTGACCCGCATGGCCGGTGCTCAGATCGGCAATTTCACCTCTGCCAAGACGGGTTTTGAGGATGCCGTTCAATGTGGCTTCATCAGGCTTCCACGGCTGGTCGCGCCAGTGCAGATCGTAGTCGAGGTCAAACGACGAACCGCGAATCGGGGTGCTCACACCGAAATAGTTCGATGCCGCATCCAGCTTGTTGCCTTTGATTTGTCCTTTCAGAGAGGTGCGCTGCTCGTTGGCGCCGTTCACCCACTCGCCGTTGGCGGTCAGGCGGCCGAAGCCGGTATCAATCAGCCCGCCCGCCAGGGTAAGGGTGTTGCCCTTAATGGTGAAATCACCGTTGATACGGCCATATTTCTGCCCCCACAGCCAGCACTCGGCACAGCGCAGCTGTAAATCAGGCCAGCCGCTGAAATTGACCCGCGTGGTGCTGGCTAATGGCGAAGCGACGTTGCCTTTCCCGGCAGTAGCGGTCGCCGGATTGAAATAGAGGTAGCGGATCTCCGCCTGCCATGGCGCAGTGTCGCGCATCAGCAGGGTGGCATTGATCTCCCGCCCCTGCGCCTCGACTTTTGAACCGTTCAGGGTGGGCTGCGAGACGATGCTCAGGTTATTCCACTGCTGTCCACCCAGCGCCAGGGCGGGAGTACGCACCGTGATGTGCTGCGGGAATTGCGCCGTATCATCCACATTTTGCCCGACACCACGCTGGAACAGCGCTAGCCATTCAGCACCATCCATCGGCGGCAGGTTGAGTTCGATGCCCGACTGCTCCGGCAGCGGCGGCAGCGTGCGGCTGTCGGAGGTCCAGATAGCGCGATCCAGCGTCAGCTTGCGGTTAAGCAGCCAGCGGCTGTTAAAGTGATTCTTGCCGCCAGCGTTGCCCGTCAGGGTAAAGCTGTTGAGATCCCCGTCGACGTTCAGCTTCACCGGCAGCGGCTCGCCCGCGCTCTTCTCCAGCGGCGACGGCAGGTCGCTGCTGACGTTCTTCAGATCGCCGCTGATATCCACCTTATACCGGGCATCGCCACGATAGGGCAGCTCAATCGCCACCTTACCCTTCCACGGCAGGCGGCCTTCCAGCGACTGGCTGATGGTTTTTGGCAATACATCCATCCGCGAAGGCTGCCAGCTGGCATCCAGATTGATCCCAACCTGATAGGCTTTCTCGCCCTCGGTGGTAGAGAAATCGATATTCACCGGCTGATTAAACCAGCTTGCGGTCAGCGGCCCGCTTTTCAGATCGCCATTCACGAAGCTGAACTGCCCGCTGAGATTGTTAATGGTGCTGTTCAGCGGCTTAATGAACAGGCTGTTATTTTTCAGTCTGACGTCGCCTTCAGCGGTGGTCATGGTGCCGTCCAGCGGGATATCCAGATGTAAGCGAGCATTCACATCGCCATCCAGCTGGAGCTGCTGGAGCGTGGCACCCAGAGAGTCATCCAGCGGCGTCTCGTCAAAGTACGGCCCAACGGCTTTCCCGGGCCCGTTGATATCGGCATCGATCAGCAGCTTTTCTTTCGAATAATCCGGGATCACCGCCGTCAGGTTACTGGCTTTCACTCCGCCCAGCGCCACGCCGTCGGTCTTCATCCACAACCCGTCATTGATAAAGTTAAGCTCAATATCGAGGTTTTTCAGCGCCGGCCACTCGGGCTGGAAGGCGTAGGTGGCATTGCGTAACGGCACCAGAACCTGGAACTGGCCTTCGTTGTACTTATAGGGGAACAGGTGCGGGTTGCCGCCGTAGACCAGGGTGGCGTTATCGGCCTGCCCACCCTGAATCGCGCCGCTCAGGTAGTCCACCAGCGCTTTGCCCATCAGGTTTTCAGGAAAATAGCGCCAGGCCTGTGACCCGTCGTCGGTGCTGATGCCCGCCAGTATCCCCAGCCAGGGCTCATCGCCCGCCGGCTGCAGATAGCGGAAATCCCCCCGGGCATGTACCGCTTTGGCTTTGACGTCGATGTTACGCCCGTCGAGCTGGAAACCTTTCTCGTTCTTCAGCCAGTGGAGGGTGGCGGTACCTTTCTCCACCTCCAGCGGGGCGCGGAAGACGGTTTCATAAGGCATTTTCGCATCGCGAATGTTAGCCACCAGGCGGCCATCTTCCACGCTGCCCTGCAGCGTGCCGCTGAAATGCTCTGCCCCCGGCAGCAGCTCCCACTGCTTCCAGGCAAGATCGGTCCAGGCGATGTTGAAGCGGGTCTTTTCTGTCGCCTGCAACGGAATATCCAGCGCCAGGGTGTTGATTGCCCCTACCGGCTGGGTGGCCTGCCAGACGTCGCCCAGCGCCGGGGAGAGCTTCGCCGCGATGGTTCGCAGCCCTTCCAGGCCTGACAACTCCAGATTGCTGGCGCGAATACGCAGCTCGTCGCTGCGTTTACTGTCGACGCCGCCGACGTCCTGCGCCGGGATCCAGGCCAGGGCCAGGGCTCCACGCGGCCACGCCTTATCGTCCATGGTAATGCGGGTATCCGGGATGGCAAACTGCCAGCCCTCTTTCGCACGGGTGACGTGCGCGGTGAGATTATCAACCGAAAGCTGATGCTGACGCGCCTTTCCCGGCCAGCTGGCGCCGCCCTGTTTCAGCCAGATATCGCCACTGGCGAACTGGCCGTTGGTGAGGGTCATCCAGCCTTCAATACTGAAACGCGCGGTTTCCAGCTGCATGTTCTGTTGCACCCATTCACCCAGCCAGGGTTTGACGTCAACGTCATCGGCCTGCATCCACAACTTGCCGTTATTCAGCAGGCCATTGTCGTCGCGCAGATCCATCCGCACCTGCATCACGCCATGCTGTCCGTTCAGGCTGGAGAGGCTGACCTGACCTTCCGCACGGTGCCGCTCTTTGCCGTTGAGCCAGGTGAGCTGCGGGATCGCCAGTTCGGCGCGCTGCCCGGAGAGGGTAATAAAGCTGATCTCACTGTCGCGCAGATCGAAATGATCGAACTGGCGCAGGAACAGATCGCTGATGCGGTTGGCTTCGAAGCCTTCGCCCTGGTCGTCGCTGCGTAGCGGGGTGTTGGTCAGAAATTGCAGCTGATAAAAGGTGAGATCGCGAAACTGCCAGCGCAGGTGCAGCAGGCTCTGCCACACGTCCAGGGCCAGGGTCACGCGCTTGATTTTCAGATGGCCGCCGTCATTCAGCTGCGCATTGATATCGCGCACTTCCAGGGTCGGGCCGAAGTTCTGCCAGCTCGCGTTGAGCTGGCTGGCCGCGACGGGCATGCCGGTCGCGGATTCGATTTTTGCCAGCAGCTCAGGGCGCCAGCTATCCAGATGCGGCAATATGAGACGCAGCCCGCTTACGAGCAGCGCGACAATCACAATCAGCGTTGCCCCTGTAAGCAGTAAAATCCCCGGCAATCGCCTCACGCGTCTCTCCTTGTCAGCCGTTCTTGTCTCGCAGTACCTGCGGATTACATCATCACCACGTCAAACTGCTCCGGGTTATAGAGCGGCTCTATCTGCACTTTTACCTGTTTGCCGACAAAGATTTCCACTTCTGCCAGCGCGTGGGACTCTTCCCCTTTCAGGGCTTCCGCCACCGAAGGAGAAGCATAGACCAGGAAGCGGTCGGAGTCGTAGGCGTGATGCACACGAACGATCTCACGCATGATCTCGTAGCAGACGGTCTCCACCGATTTCACCGTACCGCGGCCATGGCAGGTCGGGCACTCGTTGCACAGCACATGCTCAACGCTTTCACGGGTGCGCTTGCGGGTCATCTCAACCAGGCCCAGCTGGGAGAAGCCGTTGATGCTGGTTTTCACGCGATCTTTACTCAGAGCCTGCTCCAGGGAGTGCAGCACGCGGCGGCGGTGGTCTTCGTTACTCATATCGATAAAGTCGATGATGATGATGCCACCCAGATTGCGCAGACGAAGCTGACGCGCAATGGCCTGCGTCGCTTCGATGTTGGTGTTGAAAATGGTGTCGTCCAGATTGCGGTGACCAACAAACGCCCCGGTGTTGATATCCACGGTGGTCATCGCTTCGGTCTGGTCGATAATCAGATAACCGCCGGACTTGAGCTCGACCTTGCGCTCCAGCGCGCGCTGGATTTCATTTTCAACATCGAACAGATCAAAAATAGGCTGCTTGCCGGTGTAGTGCTCAAGCAGGCCCGGCATTTCCGGGATGTACTCCGCGGTAAACTCGAGCAGCGCGTCATAGGTCAGACGGGAATCAACGCGGATGCGGTCCAGCTGGGCATCGGCGAAGTCGCGCAGAACGCGCTGGGCCAGTGCCAGCTCTCCGTACAGCTGATAGCGGGTCTGGTTGCGTTTTTTACGCTCCATCACTTTGGTCCAGACGCGTTTCAGGTAGGCGGCATCCGAAGCCAGATCGTCTTCGCTGATCCCCTCCGCCGCGGTGCGAATAATGAATCCGCCCTGCTCATCACAGTACGCGCCCACCACCTTTTTCAGGCGCTCGCGCTCGCTTTCGCTCTCGATACGCTGGGAGACGCCAACGTGCGATGCGCCAGGCATAAAGACCAGATAACGGGAAGGTAAGGTGATGTCGGTAGTCAGTCGCGCGCCTTTGGTGCCCAGCGGATCTTTCACCACCTGCACCATCAGATCCTGGCCCTGACGCACCAGCTCGGAGATATCACGAACGGTAAACTGTTTTTGCTCTTCACCCGCCACGCATTCGGTGTGCGGCATGATGTCGGAGGCATGCAGAAATGCCGCTTTATCGAGGCCAATATCTACAAATGCCGCCTGCATACCCGGCAGGACACGACTGACACGACCTTTGTAGATATTGCCTACTATTCCGCGCCGCGCTTCACGCTCGATGTGAATTTCCTGGAGAATTCCGCCATCGATATAGGCCACACGGGTTTCCGAGGGCGTTACGTTTACCAACAATTCAGCCGTCATAATTATCCCTTCCCTCACGCAGTGAGTTAAAATTGCTCAGCAACTCATACGTTTCCACCAGCGGTAAGCCGACTACGGCGTGATAGCTGCCATTGATCTTCCTGACAAAACAGCCACCCAACCCTTGAATACCGTATGCACCTGCTTTATCCATAGGTTCACCGCTGGCGATATAACCGGCGATATCTTCTTCTGTGAGTACTCTGAACGTGACATCAGTAACCACCAGGCAATCGAGCACGTGCTGGCGGTCTGCCAGCGCGACGGCGGTCATGACCTGATGCGTATGGCCGGACAATTTGCGCAGCATCGTAAACGCATGCTCAGCGTCGTGTGGTTTCTCGAGGACTTCACCATTGAGGATCACGATAGTATCTGCGCCCAGCACCGGTAAATCACGCGGCACCTGCGCCACGCCGGCCTGCGCTTTCTCCCGTGCCAGACGGGAAACATACTGTTGTGCGCTTTCGCCCTCGGCACGTTGCTCTTCAATGCCGGTGACGATGCGTTCAAAAGATACCCCTAACTGCGTCAGGAGTTCCTGACGGCGCGGGGAGCCGGAAGCGAGATACAAAGACGTCATAGAAACCTTTTATTGCACGGCAAATTGCTGGCGAACCTTACGCATCAGCAGGAACAACCATGGCCAGAGCACACCGTTAACTACACTACTCCAGAACACTTCCGGACGGAAAGAGACGTTGATCACTAAAAACTCTGCCCAGAAAACAATGATATCCGCGGCCATGGATAACAACATCACCACCAGCGCCTGTTGCCAGAGCGCCAGATTACGAAAGAGCTGGAATTTCAGAGCGACCAGGTATGCGATGATACTCATGGACAGGGCGCGTACGCCAAGCGTTGAGCCACTAATCAGATCCAGTATGGCACCCATCACAAAACCTGTGCCCACATTTACGCGGTGCGGCAGAGCGAGGATCCAGTAGAGCAGAATCAGCAGCACCCAGTTTGGCCGGAAAACGAGAATGTCGTCCGGCCAGGGCATCACTTGCAGTAACAGCGCGATCAAAAACGAGAGCCAGATAACCCAGCGTCCCTGGCTACGGTAGCTTGCCACTATTGCCCTCCCGGGGAGAGTTGCGGTGGCGGTGGCGCATCAGGCAGCGGCTGGGTCAGCCCGGTTGCCGGCGCAGGTACTGGCGCAGGCGGCCCCATTGAGTTTGGCGCAGGCAGAACCTGCGGCATCATCTGCATCAGACGTTCATTTGCCACGCGATGCACATCTTCCGGGGTCATCGGGTTAGTCCCGTTACGGTCGGCGCCCCACAACAGCAACAGATAGCGCAGACGCTGCAGACCCGCCGTTGGACGGGCCTGAATCACGGTATAGGCGCGCTGAGTGTCCAGCTTCACGGAGGAGACTACCCCAACCGGATACCCTTCCGGGAAACGACCGCCCAGACCTGACGTCACCAGCACATCGCCCACGCGAATATCGGTATTCGCCGGCAGATGTTCCAGCTGCAGATCGTCCGTACAGCCGTTACCGGCCGCAATCACGCGGATATCGTTACGCAGCACCTGGATCGGCAGCGCATGAGTGGCATCGCAAATCAGCAGCACGCGGCTGGTCAGCTTGGCGACCGCGACCACCTGACCGACAACGCCTTTATCGCTGATCACCGGCTGGCCTTCGTACACGCCATTGACGCTGCCCTTGTCGATCACCACCTGATCGCTATAGGGATCGTTAACGGTGGAGATCACCTGGGTCACCATCTTCTGCTCGTCCTGACGCAGCGGGGAGCCCAGTAGCTCACGCAGACGGGCGTTCTCCTGCTTGTACTGGCCCAGCATCAGTATTTCGCTGTTTTTCAGCAGCAGTTCCTGGCGTAACGCGCGGTTTTCAAGTTCGAGTTGATCGCGTGAGGACAGGGTTTGCGAGACGCTGTCGAGCAGTTCACGGGGACCATTTGATACAAAGTAGAAAGGACTGACGGCGGTATCCATGTACGTTCGGATCTGGCTGAACGTACCGAGGCGGCTATCGGCAATAATGACACCAAGCGCTACCAACACCCCAAGGATCAGGCGAAACTGTAGCGACGGGCCACGGCTAAAAATTGGCTTCATAGGCTATGCGTACTCTCGCGTCAGAGAGAAAGGGTAGCCATCCGCTACCCTTTCACACCTGACTACTCTTCGCTGAACAAGTCGCCGCCGTGCATGTCGATCATTTCCAGCGCCTTGCCGCCGCCACGGGCTACGCAAGTCAGTGGATCTTCAGCAACTACGACAGGAATACCTGTCTCTTCCATCAACAGGCGGTCGAGGTTACGCAGCAGCGCACCACCACCGGTCAGAACCATACCGCGCTCGGAGATATCGGAAGCCAGTTCCGGCGGGCACTGCTCGAGGGCAACCATGACGGCGCTCACAATGCCGGTCAACGGCTCTTGCAGCGCTTCGAGGATTTCGTTGGAGTTCAGGGTAAAGCCACGTGGAACGCCTTCTGCCAGGTTACGGCCGCGCACTTCGATCTCGCGCACTTCGTCACCCGGGTAAGCAGAACCGATTTCGTGCTTAATACGCTCTGCGGTGGCTTCACCGATCAGAGAGCCGTAGTTACGGCGAACATAATTAATGATGGCTTCGTCGAAGCGGTCACCACCAATACGTACGGAAGAGGAGTAAACCACACCATTCAGGGAGATAACGGCCACTTCAGTGGTACCGCCACCGATATCCACCACCATGGAGCCGGTCGCTTCGGAAACCGGCAGGCCGGCACCGATGGCGGCAGCCATTGGCTCTTCAATCAGGAAGACTTCACGCGCACCAGCGCCCTGAGCGGATTCACGAATAGCACGACGTTCAACCTGGGTAGCGCCAACCGGCACACACACAAGAACACGTGGGCTCGGACGCATAAAGCTGTTGCTGTGCACCTGTTTGATAAAGTGCTGAAGCATTTTCTCGGTCACGAAGAAGTCAGCGATAACGCCGTCTTTCATCGGACGAATGGCAGCGATATTACCCGGCGTACGACCAAGCATCTGCTTAGCGTCATGGCCGACGGCCGCTACGCTTTTCGGTGAACCAGCACGATCCTGACGAATGGCCACAACTGAAGGCTCATTCAGTACGATGCCTTGTCCTTTTACATAAATGAGGGTATTCGCGGTACCCAGGTCAATGGACAGGTCATTGGAAAACATGCCACGAAATTTTTTCAACATACTAAGGGATAATCCTGAAAGCTGGGGCGGAAAACAAAATCCGCTTACTTTACCAACCACACGCAGCAGCGACAAGGCGCAAAAATCGCCTGCTACGGTGAAAATTTGTGCAGCACGCTTCCTTTGTTACAAATCGTCGCCTGACTCCCTCAGGGCTGAGAAAAAACAGCGTTCCTCACGTTCATTTGTAACCCGATAAAGGTCGTTTACTGTCGTGTTGTGCGTCATACATCACGCTACAGGCGCGATATTCTACGTGAAAACTTACCAAACGGCAGGTTAAACAGAGTATCTTTGCGAATATTTTTTCACATTGCTGTCAAGAGGCTGAGAGGCTGCAAAAAAATCGCCTTGACCCCCTGTAACTCCGCGCTCTGTCAATGTCTGCCATTCGGTTCGGGACCTCAGACCTGTGGCAAAAACATGGGTTTGCGTTCCCTTGCAGGCTTCAACCAGACTCTGCACCAGCAGCTGGTTTTCCGTACGTTTTTCGATATTCCTTACCAGCCCCGGATGTAGCTTCAACAGCTCTACCTCCAGCGCCTTGATCCAGCTGGTGCTGACCAGCGTCAGACCCGCCTGCGTCACCGCCACACGAGCCCCCAGCGCATTGATCAACCGAACCACCGGCTGTAACCGACTGATGTGTTGACAAACATCCGCCTCTGCAAGTTCAAAAATAATGCGTTTACGCTGCGATTTTTCACATTGCATCAGCACATCGCGTAGCCAGCGCTGGAAACGCGGGCGGATAAGCGACTCCACCGTCACCTGCAGCGCCAGATGCTCTTCGGGCCAGTAGGATAAGAATGGCATCAATCGGGAGATTTGCTGACGGTCGTACTCTTCCGACAGGCCAAACTGCAGCACCATTGGCAGATACTCCGCCGAGCCCACCTCTTCATTGCCGTCAAAGATGCGGCACAGCAGCTCCCGATGGTGAACCTGGCCGTTAACCAGCACCGATGGTTTTTGATAGATCCGCGGCCCGCCGCGGGTGAGCATCTGCTCAATCAGGGTGCGCCAGCGCACGTTGCCGCGCCCTTTCTCTGGCAAGGAGTCATCATAAATCGCCCAGCCATTAGCCCCCTGCAGCACGGCATTGCGGGTGGCGGCCTCAGCGTGCTCCATCACCTGCTCGGTGGTCTGGCCGCCGCGCCAGGCGCAAATGCCAATATGCACCATATCATCACGATCGAGCATTTTGCTGGGGGGTAGCGCATCCACCGACTTTAACAGCAGGCTGGCAATGCTTTCTGACTCTTTCAGGGAGCGATGCGGCAGCAGCACGGCGTAATCACTGCGGTGATAGCGCGCCAGCAGTGCGCCGGGATAGCGCATCATAAAGGTGGAGAGCATGTTGATGAGCATAAACAGATGCTCCTCCGCCACCGCCCGTCCCCAGTTGTCCTTCAGCAGATCGAAGTCCGGCAGACGGACAAGCATCACCACCCCGTGCGATCCCACTTTCTCGGTATCTTCCAGCAGGGTAGCCAGCTGATTATCAAAGAAAAGACGGTTATTAAGGCCGGTTTTGTTGTCCTGGGCGGCATAGGAGCGGATCAGCGTGTCTATCCGGCTGCGCTGGTCGCTGGCAAACTGAATTTCGGACAGCAGAACGTCCAGCGCGCTGCTGGTGCGGGACGGCCATTCATAGACGGAGCCGCGCACCTGAGGCCCACGTTCACCGTTAAGGATCCGTACCGAGCGCGACTCCAGCAGCTCCTGCCCCGAGAGCTGGCGACGCAGCCAGCGCACCGCCAGAAAGATCAGCACCACCACGAAGATCACCGCCACCGTCAGGGGCGCGGTGGTCATCAGTGAGCGATAATAACTGTCCATGGGGTCCAGATAGGCCAGGCTTATGGTCATCCCGGGGTTTTTCAGGGAGGAGACGGTCAGTTCCAGATGCTGGGGTGGCGCACCGGCCGGTCGATAACCCTTTTGCCCGCTGTGGCTGAAGAGGGTTTTTCCGCCCTGGGTAATCTCGACACGCGTGATATCAACCGGAGCCATCAGCTCATCCAGTTGACGAGACAGTTCCGGAAAGGGCGTACTGACAAGGCGGGAATCAATTACCGACGCTACGGAATGGACGCGGTTCACCAGCTTTCCCTGGATCGCATTATAAAAACTGAGCGAGCAGCCAATCAGGGTGACAAAGATAGTCAAACCGGTTAGCAAGGCAATAAAAGCGGAGAACTTCGTCGATAATCGCATCCTTGAGATTACTCCGTGAGTTGATGAGGATAGCAAGTGAGCACTAACTCGCAATACGGCATCGGCATACTACCAAATCCGGTGTATCTGGCAATTTATTGCGTTAAATCGGCATTGCATGTCAATGAGCGAGTATAGTCTTCAAAAATTTTTTTCCAATCATCATGCTGAGTAAGGAATTCGTATGCAGGCTTTGATCTTAGAACAGCAGGAAGGCAAAACTCTTGCATCAGTGCAATCTATCGAAGAGAGCCGCCTGCCGGAAGGGGCCGTGACCGTTGATATCGACTGGTCCAGCCTGAATTACAAAGACGCGCTCGCCATTACGGGCACCGGCAAGATCGTGCGTAATTTCCCAATGGTTCCAGGTATCGACTTTGCGGGCCGCGTACATGCCAGCGAAGATCCACGTTTCCATGTCGGCCAACAGGTGCTGCTGACCGGCTGGGGCGTGGGCGAGAATCACTGGGGCGGGCTGGCCGCGCAGGCACGCGTCAACGGCGACTGGCTGGTGCCGATGCCGAACGGGCTCGATGGCCGTAAAGCGATGATCATCGGCACCGCCGGTTTCACCGCCATGCTGTGCGTGATGGCGCTGGAAGAAGCCGGCGTTACGCCGCAGTCCGGTGAGGTAGTGGTGACGGGCGCCAGCGGCGGCGTCGGCAGCACCGCGGTCGCCCTGCTGCATAAGCTGGGCTATCAGGTAGCGGCAGTCTCCGGGCGTGAAAGTACCCATGACTATCTGCGTAGCCTTGGTGCCAGCCGCATTCTGGGCCGCGATGAGTTCGCTGAGACCCGCCCGCTGGAGAAACAGATCTGGGCCGGTGCCGTCGATACCGTGGGAGACAAAGTGCTGGCAAAACTGCTGGCGCAGATGAACTACGGCGGCTGCGTGGCGGCCTGCGGCCTGGCGGGCGGTTTTGCCCTGCCGACCACGGTAATGCCGTTTATTCTGCGTAACGTCCGTCTGCAGGGTGTCGATTCCGTGATGACCCCGCCAGAGCGCCGGGCCAAGGCCTGGGAACGACTGGTTCGCGACCTGCCTGCCTCCTTCTATGATCAAAGCGCCACCCAGATTAGCCTTGAGCAGGCCCCGGAGTATGCCGCGAAGATCATCAATAATCAGATCCAGGGCCGTACTCTGGTGAAGCTGGCGTAATCTTCAAATTTTCGTGACATATTCGCTTTAACCCTGCTCCTCCGTCATGCTTAGAAAAACGCATGACGGAGGATGCCATGAAAGTGAAACCCCTGACGGAAGCCGATATCACCGCGGAATCCGTTTTTATGCTGAAGCGCCGCCAGATCCTGAAAATGCTGGGGATCGGTGCCGGTGCGCTGACGCTATCTCCCCTCGCCCAGGCCGACCTGCTGGACTGGTTTAAGGGTAACGATCGTCCTAAAGCGCCCCCCGGGAAGCCGCTTACTTTTACCCAACCCGCCCAGTGGCAGAGCACGCTCGCCAAAACCCCCGAAGAGAAAGTGACAGGCTATAACAACTTCTACGAGTTCGGCCTGGATAAAGCCGATCCGGCAGCCAATGCCGGCAGCCTGAAGACCGATCCCTGGACGCTGACCATCGACGGCGAAGTGGCGAAGCCCCTGACCCTCGATTACAACGATTTGACCACCCGCTTCCCGCTGGAAGAGCGAATCTACCGCATGCGTTGCGTCGAGGCCTGGTCGATGGTGGTGCCGTGGATTGGTTTCCCGCTACATAAGCTGCTGGCGATGGTGGAGCCCACCAGCGACGCGAAGTATGTCTCCTTCCAGACCCTTTACGCACCGGAGATCATGCCCGGCCAGAAAGACCGGTTTATTGGCGGTGGGCTCGACTATCCGTACGTGGAGGGATTGCGCATTGACGAGGCTATGCACCCGCTGACGCTGCTTACCGTCGGCGTGTACGGCAAAGCGCTGCCGCCGCAAAATGGTGCACCCATCCGCCTGACCGTGCCGTGGAAATATGGCTTTAAGGGCATCAAATCGATCGTCAGCATCAAGCTGACCCGTGAACGCCCACCCACCACCTGGAACCTTGCCGCACCGAATGAATACGGTTTTTACGCTAACGTAAACCCGCACGTCGATCACCCGCGCTGGTCGCAGGCGACTGAGCGGTTTATTGGCTCGGGCGGGGCGCTGGACGTTAAGCGTCAGCCGACGCTGCTGTTCAATGGCTATGCCGACCAGGTCGCATCGCTCTACCGCGGCCTCGACTTACGGGAGTTTTTCTAAGTGCGTCTGACGGCAAAACAGATTACCTGGCTGAAAGTCGCCCTGCATCTTGCAGGGTTGCTTCCTTTTATATGGCTATTCTGGGCCATCAACCACGGCGGCCTGAGTGCCGATCCGGCTAAAGATATCCAGCATTTCACCGGCCGCACCGCGCTGAAGTTTTTACTGGCGACTCTGCTGGTTTCGCCCCTGGCACGCTACGCGAAACAGCCTTTATTGATCCGTACCCGCCGCCTGCTTGGGCTATGGTGTTTCGCCTGGGCGACGCTGCATCTCACCAGCTATGCGTTTCTGGAGCTGGGCATTAACAATCTGGCCCTGCTCGGAAGCGAACTGGTTACCCGCCCTTACTTAACTCTGGGGATTATCAGCTGGGTGATTTTACTCGCGTTGACTCTCACCTCTACGCAGTCCGCTCAGCGAAAACTGGGAAGGCGCTGGCAACTTCTGCATAATTTTGTCTATCTTGTCGCGATCCTCGCCCCCATCCACTACCTTTGGTCAGTGAAAATTCTCTCACCGCAGCCGATCATCTATGCCGTGCTGGCAATAGTGCTTCTGGCATGGCGTTATAAGAAGTTTCGTCAGTGGTGGCGATAATGGGCGAAAGTGTGCAGATCCCCGCAGAACGCTTACCCTTCCCGGGCGTTTATCCGAATGCTGTTGATAATCTTCCCTGATAAGACCAGTATTTAGCTGCCAAATGCTACGAAATCGTTATAATGTGCGACTTTGGTTTCCCCGATGGGTTTTTCATAGCCAGAAAGGGTGACAATCGCGCATCGAAGGTATATTTTGTTTTTTACCGGAGAATCGCAGGAGATAGCGGCACAATGGCTGACAAGTTTCACATCTTAGTTTTAAACGGACCGAACCTGAATATGCTCGGCACCCGTGAACCCGAGAAGTACGGCACGCTGACGTTAACCGAAATTGTTAACCGTTTGGGTAGCGAAGCGGCGGCACTCAATGTGGAACTTGACCATTTTCAGTCAAACGCGGAGTACGCACTCATCGACCGCATTCATCAGGCTAAAGACACCACGGACTATATCCTGATTAATCCGGCCGCGTTTACGCACACCAGTGTTGCTATTCGTGACGCGCTGCTGGCAGTGAGCATCCCGTTTATCGAGATCCACCTCAGCAACGTGCATGCGCGGGAGCCGTTCCGCCACCACTCCTACCTGTCGGATATCGCCGCTGGCGTCATCTGTGGACTGGGGGCTGACGGTTATTCATTCGCTTTACAGACAGCGGTAAAACGCCTGTCACAATCACACTAAACAAAGAGTACGGAACCCACTCATGGATATTCGTAAGATTAAAAAACTGATCGAGCTGGTTGAAGAATCAGGCATCTCCGAACTGGAAATTTCTGAAGGCGAAGAGTCTGTACGCATCAGCCGTGCCGCGCCAAACGCAGGCTACCCGGTTATGCAACAAGCTTATGCTGCACCAATGATGCAGCAGCCAGCTCTGTCTAACGCTGTCGCGCCGGCGACGACTCCAGCAATGGAAGCACCAGCAGCAGCGGAAATCAGTGGTCACATCGTACGTTCCCCAATGGTTGGTACTTTCTACCGCACCCCGAGCCCGGACGCTAAAGCGTTCATCGAAGTGGGCCAGAAAGTTAACGCGGGCGATACCCTGTGCATCGTTGAAGCCATGAAAATGATGAACCAGATCGAAGCTGACAAGTCAGGTACTGTGAAAGCGATTCTGGTCGAAAGTGGTCAGCCGGTTGAATTTGACGAGCCGCTGGTCGTCATCGAGTAACGAGGCGAACATGCTGGATAAAATTGTTATCGCCAACCGCGGCGAGATCGCACTGCGTATTCTTCGTGCCTGTAAAGAGCTGGGCATTAAGACTGTCGCTGTGCACTCAAGCGCGGACCGCGATCTGAAACACGTATTACTGGCGGATGAGACGGTCTGTATTGGCCCGGCTCCGTCCGTCAAAAGCTATCTGAATATCCCGGCTATCATCAGCGCCGCTGAGATCACTGGCGCGGTGGCGATTCACCCGGGTTATGGCTTCCTCTCTGAGAACGCCAACTTTGCTGAACAGGTAGAACGCTCTGGCTTTATCTTCATCGGCCCGAAAGCTGACACCATCCGCCTGATGGGCGACAAAGTGTCTGCGATCACCGCAATGAAAAAAGCCGGTGTTCCAACCGTACCGGGCTCCGACGGTCCTCTGACCGACGACATGGATGCTAACCGTGCTCATGCGAAACGCATTGGCTACCCGGTTATCATCAAGGCGTCCGGCGGCGGCGGCGGTCGCGGTATGCGCGTTGTGCGCAGCGATGCTGAACTGGCTCAATCCATCTCCATGACCAAAGCGGAAGCGAAAGCAGCTTTCAGCAATGACATGGTGTACATGGAAAAATACCTGGAAAACCCACGCCACATCGAAATTCAGGTGCTGGCTGACGGTCAGGGTAACGCGATCTATCTGGCAGAACGTGACTGCTCCATGCAGCGTCGTCACCAGAAAGTGGTCGAAGAGGCACCAGCACCGGGTATCACTCCGGAACTGCGTCGCTACATCGGCGAGCGTTGCTCTAAAGCCTGTGTCGATATCGGTTATCGCGGGGCGGGTACGTTTGAGTTCCTGTTCGAAAACGGCGAGTTCTACTTCATCGAGATGAACACCCGTATTCAGGTTGAACACCCGGTTACCGAAATGATCACCGGCGTTGACCTGATCAAAGAGCAGCTGCGTATCGCGGCGGGTCAACCGCTGTCCATCAAGCAGGAAGAAGTTGTGGTTAAAGGCCATGCGGTGGAATGCCGTATCAACGCCGAAGACCCGAACACCTTCCTGCCGAGCCCGGGTAAAATCACGCGTTTCCACGCGCCGGGTGGCTTTGGTGTGCGCTGGGAGTCCCATATTTACGCCGGTTACACCGTACCGCCGTACTATGACTCCATGATCGGCAAGCTGATCTGCTACGGCGAATCCCGCGATGTGGCGATTTCCCGCATGAAGAACGCCCTGCAGGAGCTGATCATCGACGGCATCAAAACTAACGTTGATCTGCAGATGCGTATTATGAGCGACGAGAACTTCCAGCATGGTGGGACTAACATCCACTATCTTGAGAAGAAGCTCGGTCTCAATGAAAAATAAGCCTGCGTAAGCGTAAAAAGGTCGGTTAATCCGGCCTTTTTTTATTTCTGGGGATCGCCAGGCCCCATAAGGTACAATCCCCGCTTTCTTTTTCCACAAGGGACAAAAAATGGACAAGCGTTTTGTTCAGGCCCACAAAGAAGCGCGCTGGGCGCTGTGGTTAACCCTTCTCTATCTCGCCGCGTGGTTAGTAACTGCTTACATACCTGACACTGCCATTGGCATTACCGGTCTGCCGCACTGGTTTGAGATGGCCTGCCTGCTGCTCCCGCTGGTGTTTATTCTGCTCTGCTGGGCGATGGTGAAATTTATCTATCGCGATATTCCGCTGGAGGATGACGATAATGCAGCTTGAAGTGATCCTGCCCCTCGTCGCGTATCTGTTTGTTGTTTTTGGCCTGTCCGTTTACGCCATGCGCAAACGAACGACGGGCACCTTCCTGAACGAGTATTTCCTTGGTAGCCGCTCGATGGGCGGTATTGTGCTGGCGATGACCCTGACCGCCACCTACATCAGCGCCAGCTCCTTTATTGGTGGCCCGGGTGCGGCCTATAAATACGGGCTGGGCTGGGTACTGCTGGCGATGATCCAGCTGCCTGCCATCTGGCTCTCGCTGGGTATTCTCGGGAAAAAATTCGCGATTCTGGCGCGCCGCTATAATGCGGTGACCCTCAACGATATGCTGTTTGCCCGCTATCAGAGCCGGCTGCTGGTCTGGCTGGCCAGCCTGAGCCTGCTGGTGGCCTTTATCGGTGCCATGACCGTGCAGTTTATCGGTGGCGCGCGCCTGCTTGAGACCGCCGCCGGGATCCCTTACGAAACGGGCCTGCTGATTTTTGGTATCAGTATCGCGCTCTACACCGCCTTTGGTGGATTCCGCGCCAGCGTGCTCAACGACACCATGCAGGGCATGGTGATGCTGATTGGCACCATTGTTCTGCTGGTGGGCGTAGTGCATGCGGCGGGTGGTTTAACCCATGCAGTGGAAACCCTGCAGACTATCGATCCGAAGCTGGTATCGCCTCAGGGTGCGGATGACATCCTCTCCCCCACCTTTATGACCTCCTTCTGGGTGCTGGTCTGCTTCGGGGTGATTGGCCTGCCGCATACGGCCGTGCGCTGCATCTCCTATAAAGACAGCAAGGCGGTGCACCGGGGAATTATTATCGGCACCATCGTCGTGGCGATCCTGATGCTCGGCATGCACCTTGCCGGGGCGCTCGGCCGGGCGGTGATCCCGGACTTAACCGTGCCGGACCTGGTGATCCCGACCCTGATGGTAAAAGTCCTGCCGCCGTTTGCGGCCGGGATCTTCCTTGCCGCACCAATGGCAGCGATCATGTCGACAATTAACGCCCAGCTGCTGCAAAGTTCCGCTACGATCATTAAAGATCTCTACCTGAACATGCGCCCAGCGCAGATGAATAATGAGCGACTTCTGAAGCGGATGTCGGCTGTGATCACGCTGGTGCTGGGGGCGTTGCTGTTGCTGGCCGCGTGGCGGCCGCCTGAGATGATCATCTGGCTGAACCTGCTGGCGTTTGGTGGCCTGGAAGCGGTGTTCCTCTGGCCGCTGGTGCTGGGCCTGTACTGGGAGCGCGCCAACGCGGCGGGTGCCCTGAGCGCAATGATCGTCGGTGGCGTGCTCTATGCCGTGCTCGCCTCCTTTAATATTCAGTACCTGGGCTTCCATCCGATTGTGCCCTCGCTACTGCTAAGTTTGCTGGCGTTTGTGGTGGGGAACCGTTTCGGTCAATCCATACCGCAGACGGCCGTCATTTCTACTGATAAATAAAGAGTTTTGCCATGCCGTGGATCCAATTAAAACTGAATACGACCGGCGCTAATGCCGAAGCGCTGAGTGATGCCCTGGTAGAGGCCGGTGCGGTCTCTGTCACCTTCCAGGACACGCATGACACCCCGGTGTTTGAACCGCTGCCGGGTGAAACCCGCCTGTGGGGCGATACCGATGTCATCGGCCTGTTTGATGCCGAAACGGATATGGCCGAGGTGGTCGCAATTCTGGAGAATCACCCGCTGCTGGGCGCCGGTTTTGCGCACAAAATTGAGCAGCTGGAAGACAAGGACTGGGAACGCGAGTGGATGGATAACTTCCACCCGATGCAGTTCGGCAAGCGTCTGTGGATCTGCCCGAGCTGGCGCGACGTGCCGGATGAAAATGCTGTCAACGTGATGCTCGATCCGGGCCTGGCCTTCGGGACCGGCACCCACCCGACCACCTCCCTGTGCCTGCAGTGGCTGGATGGTCTGGATCTGGACGGTAAGACGGTGATCGACTTTGGCTGCGGGTCCGGGATCCTCGCCATCGCTGCCCTGAAGCTGGGCGCGGCAAAAGCGATCGGGATCGACATCGATCCGCAGGCAATCCAGGCCAGCCGCGATAACGCGCAGCGCAACGGCGTCTCCGACCGTCTTGAGCTGTATCTGCCGAATGACCAGCCTGCGGTGATGAAAGCCGATGTGGTGGTCGCCAACATCCTGGCCGGCCCGTTACGCGAGCTGGCACCGTTAATCAGCGTCCTGCCCGTTGAGGGTGGCCTGCTGGGGCTTTCCGGTATTCTTGCCAGCCAGGCAGAAAGCGTATGCGAAGCTTATACCGACCTCTTTACACTCGACCCGGTGGTCGAAAAAGAGGAGTGGTGCCGCATTACCGGTCGTAAAAAGTAAGGGTTTAGACAGGTGCCTGTTTTTTAAACTGCCCTTTTGGTTAAAGAACAGGCGATCCATTGCTAACGATCATGTTCTAAAATGCGACGCAGATCGCAAAGAACCGCGGAAATCTGCTGGTTAAAACAGCAGATTATTCGGCTTAAGGTTTCATTCTTTAAGAAAAAACGAGAAGTTTTGGGAAATTGTAAGCGGCCATAAAATCATCACACTCATTTAAGTGAATGATTTATATCGCATATAATTTTACTGGCTATGCTTTGTGTCTGATTCCATGATCTGCAACAGGTGATTGTTCAAAGTTTGGCCTTTCATCTCGTGCAAAAAATGCGTAAGATACGCCGCCTTGCAGTCACAGTATGGTCATTTCTTAACTCATGCGCATCGGAAACCACCAGCTTAGAAATCGCCTGATCGCAGCACCTATGGCAGGTATTACCGACCGGCCCTTCAGGACGCTGTGCTATGAGATGGGAGCAGGACTCACCGTTTCCGAGATGATGTCGTCTAACCCGCAGGTTTGGGAAAGCGATAAATCCCGTCTTCGGATGGTGCATGTTGACGAACCAGGTATCCGCACCGTGCAAATTGCCGGAAGCGTGCCTGAAGAGATGGCAGACGCCGCGCGTATCAACGTGGAAAGTGGTGCCCAGATTATTGATATCAATATGGGGTGCCCGGCCAAAAAGGTGAATCGCAAGCTGGCAGGTTCAGCCCTTCTGCAATACCCCGACCAGGTGAAGTCAATCCTGACGGCGGTTGTCAGCGCAGTGGACGTTCCTGTTACGTTGAAGATTCGCACGGGTTGGTCGCCGGATCACCGTAACTGTGTAGAGATTGCCCAACTGGCTGAAGACTGTGGCATTCAGGCCCTGACCATACATGGACGCACCCGCGCCTGTTTGTTCAACGGCGAAGCTGAATACGACAGCATTCGGGCAGTTAAGCAGAAAGTTTCCATTCCGATTATCGCGAATGGCGACATTACTGACCCGCTTAAAGCCAGAGCTGTGCTCGACTATACGGGAGCTGATGCTCTGATGATAGGACGTGCGGCTCAGGGAAGACCCTGGATCTTTCGGGAAATCCAGCATTATCTGGACACTGGGGAGCTGCTTGCCCCGCTGCCGCTGGCAGAGGTTAAGCGCTTGCTTTGTTCGCACGTTCGGGAATTGCATGGCTTTTATGGTCAGGCAAAAGGGTACCGAATTGCGCGTAAACACGTATCCTGGTATCTCCAGGAGCACGCTCCAAATGACCAGTTTCGGCGCACATTCAACGCCATAGAGGATGCCAGCGATCAGCTGGAGGCGTTGGAGGCATACTTCGAAAATCTTGCGTAATGAAATAAAGAGCTGACAGAACTATGTTCGAACAACGCGTAAATTCTGACGTACTGACCGTTTCCACCGTTAACTCTCAGGATCAAGTAACACAAAAGCCCCTGCGTGACTCGGTTAAACAGGCACTGAAGAACTATTTTGCTCAACTGAACGGTCAGGACGTTAATGACCTGTATGAGCTGGTACTGGCTGAAGTTGAACAGCCCCTGTTGGACATGGTGATGCAATACACCCGCGGTAACCAGACCCGTGCTGCCCTGATGATGGGCATCAACCGTGGTACGCTGCGTAAGAAATTGAAAAAGTACGGCATGAACTAATTTCGATTAGCTAAATGCTTGTATAAAAAGGCGCAAACCGGCATGGGGACGCGCCTTTTTTTATGCCCGCTTTTCCCGCCTTTTGCTCCCCTCATCACACCGCTAACAGCCGAAACGTAAACATCCGTCTGCCCACTTCTCAGCCGCTATTTTTCGTGTATATTTCCTGCACTCTTTTCCTTTGTTCCCGGAACTCCGAATGATCCGTAAGTATGGGTGGTTAGTCGTCTTCGCGATTAGCGCTTTCCTTTTTGATGCACTGTTAATGCAGTGGATCGAGTTGATGTCTACGGAAACGGACAAATGCCGCAACATGAACTCGGTGAATCCACTCAAGCTGATCAACTGCGCGGATCTGGATTAAACCCTTACTTTCCCTCGAAAAATGTGCGGACTTAAAAGCCTTTGAGGCATCTCTGTTGGATGATAATGTCTCAGCCCGTCACATCCGGTATCACGTAATACCCCCTGCGTTTGAGTTGATGAGATCATGCTGGTTAGCCAATACGACCAACTTCTTGTGGTTATCTCTTTTGTTGTCGCCATTCTTGCCTCCTACACCGCCCTGAATATGGCAGGCCGGGTTGTCGGCAGTACGGGCATCGCGGCACGCGTCTGGCTGACGGGCGGCGGTATTGCCATGGGCATCGGCATCTGGGCCATGCACTTTATCGGCATGCTGGCGATGGATGTCTCCATGCGTCTGAACTACGACCTGATACAAACGGCTCTGTCGATGTTCATTGCCATCGGCGCCTCGCTGTTCGCCCTCTGGCTGGTAAGCCGGGATCACCTGCGCAGGCGTCGCCTGTTCACCGGTGCCGTGATTCTGGGCAGCGGGATTGTCGCGATGCACTACACCGGGATGGCGGCATTACAGGTTGAGCCCGCTATCGTCTGGGATATGCGCTGGGTTGCGCTGTCGGTGGTGATCGCCCTGCTCGCCTCGCTGGCCGCTCTGTGGCTCACGTTTCGTCTGCGTCGCGATGCCGGCCAGGTTGCGCTGATGCGCGCGGGCGCCGCCGTACTGATGGGCATGGCGATTGCCGGCATGCACTATACCGGGATGAAGGCCGCCCAGTTCCCGGTTCAGGTCCATATGCACCATCAGGGAGTGAACGGCAGCTGGCTGGCGGTACTGGTGAGCGTCGTGGCGCTCTCTATTCTTGGCATTACGCTGCTGGTCTCGATGTTTGACGCCAGGCTGCAGGCCCGCACCGCCCTTCTGGCCTCGTCGCTGGCGGAAGCGAACCGTGAGCTGGCGCAGTTGGCGCTGCACGACACGCTGACGCGCTTGCCAAACCGCGTGCTGCTGGAGGACCGTCTCGATCAGGCGATCAACAAAGCCGATCGTGAAGGAAAGTTATTCGCGCTGCTGTTTATGGATCTGGACGGCTTCAAAGCCGTCAACGATGCCTACGGGCATGACACCGGCGATAAGCTGCTGATTGCCGTTACGGAACGTCTGGAGCAACCGCTGAAAGGTCAGTACACCCTCGCCCGTATTGGCGGCGACGAGTTTGTTCTGCTGGCCGAGATCGATACCCCCAACGACGCCGCTTCACTGGCCAGCGCGCTGGTGCATGTGATCGATCAGCCCTTCAGCCTTGAGCTGTACGATCTGGTGGTGACCCTCAGCGTGGGGATTGCTATCTATCCACACGATGGCAAAAACCAGCGGGAGCTGATGTTTAACGCCGATGCGGCGATGTACCACACCAAGCATATGGGGCGTAACGGCTACCACTTCTTCCAGCCGTCGATGAACACCCTGGCGCAAAAACAGCTGCAGCTGATGAACGATCTGTGGCTGGCGCTGGATCGACAGGAACTGCATCTGGTTTATCAGCCGAAGTTCCAGGCCCCGGTGGGCCCTATCGTCGGTTTTGAGGCCCTGCTGCGCTGGCAGCACCCTTCCCAGGGGCTACTCTGCCCTGACCAGTTCCTGCCGCTGGCGGAAAAAAGCGGGCTGATCATTCCTATCGGCAACTGGGTGATTGATGAGGCCTGTCGCCAGCTCCGCGTCTGGCATCTTGAAGGGCATACCGAGTGGTCGATGGCGGTGAATCTCTCCACGCTGCAGTTTGAGCAACCCCTGCTGGTTGAGACGGTGATGAGTAGCCTGGCGCGACATCACATTCCGCCCCACACCCTGATCCTGGAAGTGACCGAAACGACGGCCATGAATAATCCTGATGAGAGCGTGCGGGTGCTGACCGAACTGACGCAGGCGGGGGTGAAAGCCTCCATCGATGATTTTGGTACGGGCTATTCCAGCCTGCTGTACCTGAAAAAGCTGCCAGCCTGTGAGCTGAAGATCGATCGGGCGTTTGTTAAAGATCTCAAGGGCGAGGGGGACGATGCCACTATTGTTGCCGCCATTGTTGCGCTGGCAAAGACCCTCAATCTTAAGGTGGTAGCAGAAGGGGTGGAAACGCAGGAGCAGCAGGCGTTTTTGACCAGGCTCGGGTGTAACACCTTACAAGGTTATCTGCTGGGTAAACCGGTTTCGGCGCAGACCATCAAGGCCATGAGTCATGATCCGCAAGCCATGCTGACCCAGCAAATCTGACCGGGCCGATGCCGCTATGAGGCGGCGTCGTAGAAACGGTGCGGCGCAAGAGCAAGCGGTAACGTCGAGAGGATGTTATCCACCAGCTCCGGGGCCTGTTGATACAGGTCCAGCCTTTCCGGGCTCATTAACCAGTTTTTAATCAATCCACAAAAAAAGCCATGGAAAACAATTAAGGTCGTGTCGATATTGATCTGCGCGGAAATAGCGCCTGTCGCAATGCATTTCTGCAGGATCTGACGAACGTTTTCATAGTTGAAGCCGATCCTCTCCCGAATTTCATATTCTGAAATCATGCCCGGTTCAAATTCACATTTGTGATAGAGGATCTGCAATAGCGTACGCTGGCGGCGATCCCGGGCAATATATTGCAACGCGGTAACAAACAGTTCACGTAAAATAAATAACGGCTTGTCCTCTTCTCCCTGCGACAACAGACCGCGAATAATCTCCCGCAGCGGACATTGCTCCTGCCAGATAGCATTAAATATCTCCGCCTTACTGCTGAAATGCCAGTAAACAGCCCCCCGGGTCAGACCCGCGGCATCAGCAATATCGGTCAGCGTGGTGCTTGCCACACCCCGTGCGGCAAACTGCTCTATCGCTGCCTCAATCAACAGCTGGCGTGTCTTCTGCGCCTCGGCCTTCGTTTTACGCGCCATAGGGAGTCACTCTTTTAACGGATTAATTACATTTATCAAACAACGGTGATAATTGTCAGGTCGTCAATTATCCATCACTGCAAAAAATAATTTTGAACAAAAAACGTCAACACGCTTAATTTATTAATCTCAATGATGTTTAAACATCATTTTATTCATTAAACACATATATGTGTCTAAAGCATAATGCCGTGAAATAGATAATCGGGAATGCTATCCCGTTGTTTAATCACATTCAGCCTCGTTTTTTTTCTCTTCGATTCTTTCTTCGCACTTATAAATCAAAAACCCGCCCGGCCATTCTTTATTATGGCGCCCGCCGTTTTCTGTTTACCTCTCCTTAACGCTTAACCGCTGTCGGTTAATGCGGGTTGATGATTTTGAAGGAATAGCCATGACGCCTCATTTCAGGTTTTTACCCTTATCCGGTTTTATCATCGGTGCCGCATTACTCGTGGGTTGTGATGATCACAGCGAGCAAGCCCAGCAGCCGCCATCACCACAGGTTGTGGTTCATGTCGTAAAAAGCGCACCGCTGGTCGTCACCACCGAACTGCCGGGCCGCACCGATGCGTATCGCGTTGCAGAAGTTCGCCCTCAGGTGAGCGGCATTGTTCTGAAGCGCAACTTCACCGAGGGCAGCGACGTCAAAGCGGGGGAATCGCTGTATCAGATCGATCCGGCCACTTATCAGGCGGCCTTTGACAGCGCGTCAGGGGAGCTGGCCAAAGCTCAGGCGGCAGCCAACATTGCCCACCTGACCGTAAAACGCTATTTACCGCTGATGGGCACCCAGTACGTCAGTAAGCAGGAGTACGATCAGTCCGTTGCTACCGCCCGTCAGGCCGATGCGTCGGTGATTGCAGCCCAGGCAGATGTTGAGACCGCGCGCATTAATCTGGCCTACACCAAAGTGACCTCACCTATCAGCGGGCGCATCGGCAAATCCAGCGTCACCGAGGGGGCGCTGGTGGCGAACGGCCAGGCGTCAGCACTGGCGACGGTGCAGCAGCTGGATCCGATCTATGTCGATGTGACCCAATCCAGCAACGATTTTATGCGCCTGAAGCAATCCAGCCTGCAGACGGGCGAAAGCACCAGCAGCGTGCAGCTGCTGATGGAGAACGGTCAGCCGTACCCGCTGAAAGGCTCGCTGCAATTTTCCGATGTCACGGTGGACGAGAGCACTGGCTCCATTACTCTGCGGGCGATCTTCCCTAACCCGCAACATGTCCTGCTGCCGGGTATGTTTGTCCGGGCGCGTATTGATGAAGGCACCCAGCCCCACGCCATCCTGGTACCGCAGCAGGGGGTTACTCGCACCCCGCGCGGTGAAGCCAGCGTGATGGTGGTGAACGAGAAGAATCAGGCCGAAGCACGGAACGTCGTCGCGCCGCAGGCGATTGGCGATCAATGGCTGATCACCGACGGCTTGCAGGAGGGCGATCGGGTGATCGTCAGTGGGCTGCAAAAAGTGCGCCCTGGCATCGCGGTTGTCGCCACGCCAGACACCGCCGCGCAGAAAGCGGGATAAGGGACAGAGCATGGCCAACTTCTTTATTCAGCGCCCGGTTTTTGCGTGGGTACTTGCCATTATCCTGATGATTGCGGGCGGGCTGGCGATCCTCAAGCTGCCGATCGCCCAGTATCCCACCATTGCCCCGCCAGCCGTGGCAATCTCCGCGACCTACCCTGGTGCCGACGCGCAGACGGTGCAGGATACGGTGACCCAGGTTATCGAGCAGAACATGAACGGCATCGATAACCTGATGTATATGTCCTCCACCAGCGATTCGGCGGGCAGCGTGACCATCACCCTGACCTTCCAGTCGGGTACCGACCCGGACATTGCCCAGGTGCAGGTGCAGAACAAACTCCAGCTGGCGATGCCGCTGCTGCCGCAGGAAGTGCAGCAGCAGGGGATCGGCGTGGAGAAGTCGAGCAGCAGCTTCCTGCTGGTGGCGGGCTTTGTCTCGGACAATAAAGACCTGAGCCAGGACGATATCTCTGACTACGTCGCCTCTAACGTGAAGGATGCCATCAGCCGCACCTCCGGGGTAGGCGATGTGCAGTTGTTCGGCGCCCAGTATGCGATGCGTATCTGGCTGGATGCCAATAAGCTGAACGCCTATCAGCTGACGCCGCTGGATGTCATCAATCAGCTTAAAACCCAGAATAACCAGATTGCCGCCGGTCAGCTGGGCGGTACGCCGTCGGTGCCGGGACAGCAGCTCAACGCCTCGATCATCGCCCAGACGCGCCTGAAAACCGCCAAAGAGTTTGGCAACATCACTCTGAAGGTCAATCAGGACGGGTCGATGGTGCATCTGAAAGATGTGGCCCGAATTGCGCCTGGCGGTGAAAACTACAATATGGTGACCAAAATCAACGGCCAGGCGGCGACCGGGCTGGGGATCAAGCTCGCCACCGGCGCCAATGCCCTGGATACCGCCGCGGCGATCAAGAGCAAACTGGCGCAGCTGCAAGCCTTCTTCCCCCAGGGGCTGAAGGTGGTCTATCCCTACGACACCACGCCGTTTGTGAAGATCTCCATCCATGAAGTGGTGAAGACGCTGTTTGAAGCCATCATCCTCGTCTTCCTGGTGATGTACTTGTTCCTGCAAAACCTGCGCGCCACGCTGATCCCGACTATCGCCGTGCCGGTGGTATTGCTGGGCACCTTTGCAGTACTGGCGGCGTTTGGCTTCTCCATCAATACCCTGACCATGTTTGGTATGGTGCTGGCGATAGGCTTGCTGGTGGATGACGCTATCGTGGTGGTGGAGAACGTCGAGCGCGTAATGGTGGAGGAGAAGCTACCGCCCAAAGAGGCGACGCAGAAATCGATGTCGCAGATCCAGGGGGCGCTGGTCGGCATCGCCATGGTGCTGTCGGCGGTATTTATCCCGATGGCCTTCTTCGGCGGGTCCACTGGGGCGATTTACCGTCAGTTCTCCCTGACGATTGTCTCGGCCATGGCACTGTCCGTGCTGGTAGCGCTGATCCTGACCCCGGCGCTGTGCGCCACTCTGCTCAAAGCGCCGGACGAGGATCATGGGCATAAAAGCGGGTTCTTCGGCTGGTTCAATGCCCTCTTCGACAGGAGCGTGGCGCACTACAGCAACAGCGTTAGCCATATTCTGCGTAAGACCGGTCGCTACCTGGTGGTCTATGTCCTGATTGTCGGCGGCATGGCGGTGCTGTTCCTGCGTCTGCCAACCTCGTTCCTCCCGGAAGAGGACCAGGGCGTCTTTATGACCATGGTGCAGCTCCCGGCGGGCGCTACACAAACCCGTACCCAGCAGGTGCTGGATCAGGTTGAGCACTATTATCTCACCACGGAAAAAGCCAACGTGGCGTCGGTCTTTACCGTTAACGGTTTCAGCTTCAGCGGCCAGGGGCAAAATGCCGGGGTGGCGTTTATCAGCCTTAAACCCTGGGAGGAGCGCACCGGTGCCGCTAACAGCGTGGGGGCTATCGTCAGCCGTGCCACCCGGGCCTTCAGCCAGATCAAAGATGGGCTGGTGTTCCCCTTTAACCTGCCCGCCATTATCGAGCTGGGTACCGCAACAGGTTTCGATTTTGAGCTGATCGACCAGGCCAACCTGGGCCACAATAAGCTGACGCAGGCCCGAAACCAGCTGTTGGGCATGATCAAAGCCCATTCCGATCTGCTGGTTCGCGTGCGGCCTAATGGTCTGGAGGATACCCCGCAGTTCAAGCTGGATATCGATCAGGAAAAAGCCCAGGCGCTGGGCGTCAGCGTATCGGACATCAACCAGACCATCTCCACCGCCCTGGGAGGCACCTACGTCAACGACTACATTGACCGTGGTCGGGTGAAGAAAGTCTATGTCCAGGCAGATGCACAATTCAGGATGCTGCCTGAGGATATCAATCGCCTGTACGTGCGCAGCGCCAACGGTGAAATGGTTCCGCTTTCGGCGTTCAGCGAGTCGCACTGGATCTATGGTTCACCGCGCCTCGAACGCTATAACGGCACCCCCTCTATGGAGATCCTCGGCGAGGCCGCCCCAGGGAAAAGTACCGGTGAAGCGATGGTGTTAATGGAGCAGCTGGCGGCGAAACTCCCTGCGGGTATTGGTTTCGACTGGACGGGCATGTCATACCAGGAGCGGCTGTCCGGCAACCAGGCCCCTGCCCTGTATGCCATCTCACTGGTGGTCGTGTTCCTCTGCCTGGCGGCACTCTATGAAAGCTGGTCGATTCCGTTCTCGGTGATGCTGGTGGTGCCGTTAGGGGTGGTCGGTGCCCTGCTGGCCGCCTCCCTGCGGGGGCTGAACAACGATGTCTATTTCCAGGTGGGGCTGCTCACTACCATCGGCCTGTCGGCAAAGAACGCCATTCTGATTGTCGAATTTGCCAAGGACCTGATGGAGAAAGAGGGGAAAGGGATTGTTGAAGCCACCCTCGAGGCAGCGCGCATGCGCCTGCGTCCGATTCTGATGACCTCGCTGGCGTTTATTCTTGGCGTGATGCCGCTGGTCATCAGTCACGGCGCAGGCAGTGGTGCACAAAATGCTGTAGGCACCGGGGTGATGGGCGGCATGCTTTCGGCCACCCTGCTGGCCATCTTCTTCGTGCCGGTCTTCTTTGTCGTGGTACGCAGACGCTTTACGCGTCATCACGAAGAGTAATAGATAAAGGCGCTTCGGCGCCTTTACTGATGATAATAAACGGAAATTTATTCTTATCCATTAATTTAACTTATTAATTAGCGCACCAATGAATTGTTTGCTTGCGATTTTTAGCTTGCACACTTAATCAATTCGCCTCCCTAATCTCTCCATTATTAGCGTGCAGAAAGAGAGATTTCTCCATCTTTTTTACAATCCAAATAATTTGAGATTATTCACTCTTCATGGCTGTTTTTAAGCGGTGGTAATATAACCATCAGCTTTGCAGAAGACCGTACTGACTATATCGCAAAGTTAGATTTCATTTTGAGGTAACACCATGAAAAGACTCATTTCGGTTGCACTCCTTACCGCGCTACTTGCGGGTTGCGCGCATGACTCTCCGTGCGTACCGACATACGACGATCAGGGCCGACTGGTTCATACCAATACCTGTATGAAAGGCACCACGCAGGATAACTGGGAAACTGCAGGGGCGATCGCCGGTGGCGCAGCAGCCGTTGCAGGTCTGACGCTGGGCATCATTGCCGTGTCCAAGTAATCTACAAAGCGCGAATTCGTTCGCGCTTTTGCTTTTCCGATTTAGGTTAATAATTAAACCTGAATCTGCTCACATCTTTTTGCTTTTTTATATTCCTTTCAATTTGGCGACGTGACGTTATTCACACCTTGCTGGCTTACGATATTTACGCCATAAATTCTCCCTCTATGCATTCGTTTCTTAATCAGACTTTTGCTCTGATTTGTGGCGCAGGTTGTAATTTCGCACCATTTCAGGGCGCTCAATTTAATTATCACTGTCTACACTCAGCTTTACGCGTTGCGTAATCGTTTATTACGTTGAATGCAAAAACTGGCATCACGTTTGCTTTATTAACGTCGGCCACAGCCACAGACAGGTTAAAGCGTTTATAAACGCTTCACTATAACGATAATTTTCGCCACACAGGATGCATTATGAAAAAGATGATGATGGCCAGCCTCGCCGCTGCAGGTGTGCTTCTTGCGATCGCCGGCCAGGCTCAGGCGGGTGCCACGCTGGATGCCGTTAAGCAGAAAGGTTTTGTGCAATGTGGGATCAGCGACGGCCTGCCAGGTTTCTCCTACGCAGACGCCAACGGTAAATTCTCCGGTATCGATGTCGACGTGTGCCGTGGCGTTGCTGCCGCGGTATTAGGTGACGATACCAAGGTGAAATACACCCCACTGACGGCGAAAGAGCGTTTTACCGCCCTGCAGTCTGGCGAAGTGGATTTGCTTTCACGTAATACCACCTGGACCTCGTCACGTGATGCCGGCATGGGCATGTCCTTCACCGGCGTGACCTATTACGACGGTATTGGTTTCCTGACGCACAATAAAGCGGGCCTGAAGAGTGCAAAAGAGCTGGATGGCGCGACGGTCTGTATTCAGGCGGGTACCGACACCGAACTGAACGTCGCCGATTATTTCAAAGCCAATAACATGAAATATACGCCGGTGACCTTCGATCGCTCTGACGAATCGGCCAAAGCGCTGGAATCGGGCCGCTGTGATACCCTGGCATCGGATCAGTCCCAGCTGTACGCACTGCGGATCAAGCTGAGTAATCCGGCTGAATTTATCGTTCTGCCAGAGGTGATCTCTAAAGAGCCGCTGGGCCCGGTAGTGCGCCGTGGGGATGATGAATGGAACGCCGTGGTGCGCTGGACGCTGTTCGCCATGCTCAACGCCGAAGAGATGGGCATCAATTCCAAAAACGTCGATGAGAAAGCCGCCAATCCATCCACACCGGATATGGCCCACCTGCTGGGTAAAGAGGGTGATTACGGCAAGGATCTGAAGCTGGATAACAAATGGGCGTACAACATCATTAAAAAGGTGGGTAACTACGCTGAAATCTTCGAGCGTAACGTTGGCTCTGAAAGCGCGCTGAAGATCAGCCGTGGTCAGAACAACCTCTGGAACAATGGCGGCATTCAGTACGCTCCGCCAGTACGCTAAGCAGCTTGCTGTAACGGGCACTGCCGGTGCGGTGCCCAGTCCAGAGTCATGGTTACCCGAGGTTTTTTATGTCCCATCGCCGCTTAGCCCTGAAAGGAGCCCTCTCCTTTTCTAATCCTGCGGTTCGCGCCTGGCTGTTTCAGATCCTCGCTGTTCTCGCTGTCCTGGCCGTCGCGATCTACTTGTTCCACAACACCGTTACCAACCTGAGTACACGCGGCATTACTTCGGGCTTTGCCTTCCTTGACCGCAGTGCGGGATTTGGCATTGTTCAGCATTTAATTGCTTACGATGAAGGAGATACCTACGGTCGCGTCTTCCTGGTCGGCCTGATGAATACGCTGCTGGTCTCCGGATTATGCATTGTCTTTGCTTCTCTGCTGGGCTTTTTCCTCGGTCTCGCACGCCTGTCTGATAACTGGCTGCTGCGTAAGCTCTCCACGTTGTATATCGAGACCTTCCGTAATATTCCGCCGCTGCTGCAGATCTTCTTCTGGTATTTCGCCGTCCTGCGCAACCTGCCCGGGCCACGTCAGGCGGTGGATGCGTTCGATCTGGCCTTTTTAAGCAATCGTGGTTTGTATATCCCGGCGCCGCAGATTGCCGAAGGGATGCTGGCGCTGCTGGCGGCTCTGGCCTGTGTCGCAGTGATTACCGTCGGGCTGTTTCGCTACAACCGCAAGCATCAGATGAAAACCGGACAGCTGCGACGCACCTGGCCCGTCACGCTGGCCTTGCTGGTGATCCTGTCGGGGCTGGCACATATCATTGCGGGCCCGGCGATGCACTGGGATATTCCGACGTTGCAGGGGTTTAACTTCCGCGGCGGCATGGTTCTGATCCCGGAACTGGCAGCCCTGACCCTGGCACTGTCGATCTATACCTCGGCCTTTATCGCAGAGATTATTCGCGCCGGGATCCAGGCCGTTCCTCATGGTCAGCATGAAGCCGCCCGCTCGCTCGGCCTGCCGAACCCGGTCACGCTGCGTCAGGTCATCATCCCTCAGGCCATGCGGGTCATCATTCCACCGCTGACCAGCCAGTATCTCAATATTGTGAAAAACTCGTCCCTTGCGGCTGCGATTGGCTATCCCGATATGGTTTCCCTGTTTGCCGGCACCGTGCTCAATCAGACGGGCCAGGCCATCGAAACTATCGCCATCACCATGTCGGTCTACCTGATTATCAGCCTGACCATTTCCCTGTTGATGAATATCTATAACCGTCGCATCGCGCTGGTTGAACGCTAAGGAACCATGATGACAAAAGCCGTCTTGTCTCACCCTGTGCGTCCGGCCACTACCGGCAACGGTCGCATTATTCTCTGGGCACGTAAAAACCTGTTCTCAAGCTGGAGTAACAGCTTACTCACTCTGCTCTGCTTCTGGCTGATGTGGGAGCTGATCCCGCCGCTGCTCAATTGGGCGTTTTTGCAGGCTAACTGGATCGGCACTACCCGTGCCGACTGTACGAAAGAGGGAGCCTGCTGGGTCTTTATTCATCAGCGTTTCGGCCAGTTCATGTATGGGCTCTACCCTCACGACCAGCGCTGGCGCATCAATCTTGCGCTGCTCGTCGGGCTACTCTCCATCATCCCGATGTTCTGGAAAGGGATGCCGCAGCGGGGACGGTACATCGCCTGCTGGGCGGTGGTCTATCCGCTTATCGTCTGGTTCCTGCTGTATGGCGGGATGCTGGGACTGGAGCGGGTGGAAACCCGGCAGTGGGGTGGCTTGACGCTGACGCTGATCATCGCCTCGGTCGGGATCGCCGGCGCATTGCCTTTAGGCATTTTACTGGCCCTGGGCCGTCGCTCAACCATGCCGGTCGTACGCATCCTCTCGGTGATTTTTATCGAGTTCTGGCGCGGCGTTCCGCTGATCACCGTGCTGTTTATGTCGTCGGTAATGCTGCCGCTGTTTATGGCGGAGGGCACCACCATCGACAAACTGATCCGCGCCCTGGTTGGCGTCATTCTGTTCCAGTCTGCCTATGTGGCTGAGGTCGTACGCGGCGGGCTGCAGGCGCTACCCAAAGGCCAGTACGAAGGCGCCGAATCGCTGGCGCTGGGGTACTGGAAAACGCAGGGACTAGTGATCCTGCCACAGGCGCTGAAGCTGGTGATCCCCGGACTGGTGAACACCATTATCGCGCTGTTCAAAGATACCAGTCTGGTGATCATCATTGGATTATTCGATCTTTTCAGTAGCGTGCAGCAGGCTACCGTCGACCCGGCGTGGCTGGGCATGTCGACAGAAGGCTATGTTTTTGCTGCGCTTATCTACTGGATTTTCTGTTTTAGCATGTCGCGCTACAGCCAGCATCTGGAAAAGCGCTTTAACACCGGGCGTACACCGCACTGAGGAACCTATGAGCCAGATAACTATGACCCCCGCTGACGCGATGATTACGCTGGATAATGTGAATAAGTGGTACGGACAATTTCATGTTTTGAAAGACATTAACCTGAAGGTGAAACAGGGCGAGCGTATTGTTCTTTGTGGGCCGTCAGGCTCGGGTAAATCCACGACTATCCGCTGTATTAACCATCTGGAAGAGCATCAGCAGGGACGGATTGTTGTTGATGGTATTGAGCTAAACGATGACATCCGTAACGTGGAGCGTGTCCGCCAGGAAGTCGGCATGGTTTTCCAGCATTTCAATCTGTTTCCCCATCTGACCGTTCTGCAAAACTGCACTCTGGCCCCAATCTGGGTGCGCAAAATGCCGAAAAAGGAAGCCGAGGCGCTGGCCATGCACTATCTGGAACGCGTGCGCATTGCAGAACATGCGCATAAGTTTCCGGGACAGATCTCGGGTGGACAGCAACAGCGCGTGGCAATCGCCCGCTCTTTATGCATGAAACCTAAAATCATGCTGTTCGATGAGCCGACCTCAGCGCTGGATCCGGAGATGGTAAAAGAGGTTCTGGATACCATGATAGGGCTGGCTGAATCGGGCATGACGATGCTGTGTGTGACGCATGAGATGGGTTTCGCCAGAACCGTCGCGGATCGGGTGATCTTTATGGATCGCGGGGAAATCGTCGAGCAAGCAGCGCCGGAAGAGTTCTTCTCCCACCCAAAATCAGAGCGTACGCGCGCGTTCTTATCACAGGTTATTCACTAATAATTACCCTGCCCGGTGGCGCTTTGCGCGCCGGGTCTGGCATTTTTATGCCCGCGCAAACGCAAAAAGGCCATCCTTGCGGATGGCCTTTTCACTTATTTGATGTCTGGCAGTTCCCTACTCTCGCATGGGGAGACCCCACACTACCATCGGCGCTACGGCGTTTCACTTCTGAGTTCGGCATGGGGTCAGGTGGGACCACCGCGCTACAGCCGCCAGACAAATTCTTTTCTACGCGCCGAACTTTAACCTAAAAACTGGTGCTGATACCCAGAGTCGAACTGGGGACCTCACCCTTACCAAGGGTGCGCTCTACCAACTGAGCCATATCAGCACACTTAATTTGATGCCTGGCAGTTCCCTACTCTCGCATGGGGAGACCCCACACTACCATCGGCGCTACGGCGTTTCACTTCTGAGTTCGGCATGGGGTCAGGTGGGACCACCGCGCTACAGCCGCCAGGCAAATTCTGTTGTCAGGACGCAGCGTGTGCGGCCTGAGTAATCTGTATCAGCTGAAAATCGTCTTCTCAAGTCCGCCGAAACAGCTTCGGCGTTGTAAGGTTAAGCCTCACGGTTCATTAGTATCGGTTAGCTCAACGCATCGCTGCGCTTACACACCCGACCTATCAACGTCGTCGTCTTCAACGTTCCTTCAGGACTCTCAGGGAGTCAGGGAGAACTCATCTCGGGGCAAGTTTCGTGCTTAGATGCTTTCAGCACTTATCTTTTCCGCATTTAGCTACCGGGCAGTGCCATTGGCATGACAACCCGAACACCAGTGATGCGTCCACTCCGGTCCTCTCGTACTAGGAGCAGCCCCCCTCAATTCTCCAGCGCCCACGGCAGATAGGGACCGAACTGTCTCACGACGTTCTAAACCCAGCTCGCGTACCACTTTAAACGGCGAACAGCCGTACCCTTGGGACCTACTTCAGCCCCAGGATGTGATGAGCCGACATCGAGGTGCCAAACACCGCCGTCGATATGAACTCTTGGGCGGTATCAGCCTGTTATCCCCGGAGTACCTTTTATCCGTTGAGCGATGGCCCTTCCATACAGAACCACCGGATCACTATGACCTGCTTTCGCACCTGCTCGAGCCGTCACTCTCGCAGTCAAGCTAGCTTATGCCATTGCACTAACCTCCTGATGTCCGACCAGGATTAGCTAACCTTCGTGCTCCTCCGTTACTCTTTAGGAGGAGACCGCCCCAGTCAAACTACCCACCAGACACTGTCCGCAACCCGGATTACGGGTCCACGTTAGAACACCAGCCATTAAAGGGTGGTATTTCAAGGTTGGCTCCACGCAGACTGGCGTCCACGCTTCAAAGCCTCCCACCTATCCTACACATCAAGGACCAGTGTTCAGTGTCAAGCTATAGTAAAGGTTCACGGGGTCTTTCCGTCTTGCCGCGGGTACACTGCATCTTCACAGCGATTTCAATTTCACTGAGTCTCGGGTGGAGACAGCCTGGCCATCATTACGCCATTCGTGCAGGTCGGAACTTACCCGACAAGGAATTTCGCTACCTTAGGACCGTTATAGTTACGGCCGCCGTTTACCGGGGCTTCGATCAAGAGCTTCGCGTTGCCGCTAACCCCATCAATTAACCTTCCGGCACCGGGCAGGCGTCACACCGTATACGTCCACTTTCGTGTTTGCACAGTGCTGTGTTTTTAATAAACAGTTGCAGCCAGCTGGTATCTTCGACTGATTTCAGCTCCACGAGCAAGTCGCTTCACTTACCATCAGCGTGCCTTCTCCCGAAGTTACGGCACCATTTTGCCTAGTTCCTTCACCCGAGTTCTCTCAAGCGCCTTGGTATTCTCTACCTGACCACCTGTGTCGGTTTGGGGTACGATTTGATGTTACCTGATGCTTAGAGGCTTTTCCTGGAAGCAGGGCATTTGTTGCTTCAGCACCGTAGTGCCTCGTCATCACACCTCAGCGTTAGTAAGGTTCCGGATTTACCTGGAACCTCCGCCTACATGCTTAAACCGGGACAACCGTCGCCCGGCCAACATAGCCTTCTCCGTCCCCCCTTCGCAGTAACACCGAGTACAGGAATATTAACCTGTTTCCCATCGACTACGCCTTTCGGCCTCGCCTTAGGGGTCGACTCACCCTGCCCCGATTAACGTTGGACAGGAACCCTTGGTCTTCCGGCGAGCGGGTTTTTCACCCGCTTTATCGTTACTTATGTCAGCATTCGCACTTCTGATACCTCCAGCAGACCTCACAGTCCACCTTCGACGGCTTACAGAACGCTCCCCTACCCAACAACGCATAAGCGTCGCTGCCGCAGCTTCGGTGCATGGTTTAGCCCCGTTACATCTTCCGCGCAGGCCGACTCGACCAGTGAGCTATTACGCTTTCTTTAAATGATGGCTGCTTCTAAGCCAACATCCTGGCTGTCTGTGCCTTCCCACATCGTTTCCCACTTAACCATGACTTTGGGACCTTAGCTGGCGGTCTGGGTTGTTTCCCTCTTCACGACGGACGTTAGCACCCGCCGTGTGTCTCCCGTGATAACATTCTCCGGTATTCGCAGTTTGCATCGGGTTGGTAAGCCGGGATGGCCCCCTAGCCGAAACAGTGCTCTACCCCCGGAGATGAATTCACGAGGCGCTACCTAAATAGCTTTCGGGGAGAACCAGCTATCTCCCGGTTTGATTGGCCTTTCACCCCCAGCCACAAGTCATCCGCTAATTTTTCAACATTAGTCGGTTCGGTCCTCCAGTTAGTGTTACCCAACCTTCAACCTGCCCATGGCTAGATCACCGGGTTTCGGGTCTATACCCTGCAACTTAACGCCCAGTTAAGACTCGGTTTCCCTTCGGCTCCCCTATACGGTTAACCTTGCTACAGAATATAAGTCGCTGACCCATTATACAAAAGGTACGCAGTCACCTGACGAATCAGGCTCCCACTGCTTGTACGTACACGGTTTCAGGTTCTTTTTCACTCCCCTCGCCGGGGTTCTTTTCGCCTTTCCCTCACGGTACTGGTTCACTATCGGTCAGTCAGGAGTATTTAGCCTTGGAGGATGGTCCCCCCATATTCAGACAGGATACCACGTGTCCCGCCCTACTCTTCGAGTTCACAGCAGGTGTATCTTCGTGTACGGGAGTATCACCCTGTACCCTGCGACTTTCCAGACGCTTCCACTGACACACATGCTGATTCAGACTCTGGGCTGCTCCCCGTTCGCTCGCCGCTACTGGGGGAATCTCGGTTGATTTCTTTTCCTCAGGGTACTTAGATGTTTCAGTTCCCCTGGTTCGCTTCGTTAAGCTATGTATTCACTTAACGATAGTGTGACGAATCACACTGGGTTTCCCCATTCGGAAATCGTCGGTTATAACGGTTCATATCACCTTACCGACGCTTATCGCAGATTAGCACGTCCTTCATCGCCTCTGACTGCCTAGGCATCCACCGTGTACGCTTAGTCGCTTAACCTCACAACCCGAAGATGTCTCTTTCGATCCATCATCGTTTTGCGAAAATTTGAGAGACTCGAACACACCTTCATCTGCTCTTATTACGGAGAGCAGACACAGTGTGTCGTTTCAATTTTCAGCTTGATCCAGATTTTTAAAGAGCAAATATCTCAAACATGACTTAACAGTCAGTTTTGAGATACTGATTGGTTGTGCCTTTCACTCACACCCAGCAAGTGGCGTCCCCTAGGGGATTCGAACCCCTGTTGCCGCCGTGAAAGGGCGGAGTCCTAACCGCTAGACGAAGGGGACACGATGTGTCGCGACTTCGCAGCCGTCTTGCTCGTTACTTTTCATCAGACAATCTGTGTGGACACTGCAAAGGCAGGTTCTTTAAGGTAAGGAGGTGATCCAACCGCAGGTTCCCCTACGGTTACCTTGTTACGACTTCACCCCAGTCATGAATCACAAAGTGGTAAGCGCCCTCCCGAAGGTTAAGCTACCTACTTCTTTTGCAACCCACTCCCATGGTGTGACGGGCGGTGTGTACAAGGCCCGGGAACGTATTCACCGTAGCATTCTGATCTACGATTACTAGCGATTCCGACTTCATGGAGTCGAGTTGCAGACTCCAATCCGGACTACGACGCACTTTATGAGGTCCGCTTGCTCTCGCGAGGTCGCTTCTCTTTGTATGCGCCATTGTAGCACGTGTGTAGCCCTACTCGTAAGGGCCATGATGACTTGACGTCATCCCCACCTTCCTCCAGTTTATCACTGGCAGTCTCCTTTGAGTTCCCGGCCTAACCGCTGGCAACAAAGGATAAGGGTTGCGCTCGTTGCGGGACTTAACCCAACATTTCACAACACGAGCTGACGACAGCCATGCAGCACCTGTCTCAGAGTTCCCGAAGGCACCAAAGCATCTCTGCTAAGTTCTCTGGATGTCAAGAGTAGGTAAGGTTCTTCGCGTTGCATCGAATTAAACCACATGCTCCACCGCTTGTGCGGGCCCCCGTCAATTCATTTGAGTTTTAACCTTGCGGCCGTACTCCCCAGGCGGTCGACTTAACGCGTTAGCTCCGGAAGCCACTCCTCAAGGGAACAACCTCCAAGTCGACATCGTTTACGGCGTGGACTACCAGGGTATCTAATCCTGTTTGCTCCCCACGCTTTCGCACCTGAGCGTCAGTCTTTGTCCAGGGGGCCGCCTTCGCCACCGGTATTCCTCCAGATCTCTACGCATTTCACCGCTACACCTGGAATTCTACCCCCCTCTACAAGACTCTAGCCTGCCAGTTTCGAATGCAGTTCCCAGGTTGAGCCCGGGGATTTCACATCCGACTTGACAGACCGCCTGCGTGCGCTTTACGCCCAGTAATTCCGATTAACGCTTGCACCCTCCGTATTACCGCGGCTGCTGGCACGGAGTTAGCCGGTGCTTCTTCTGCGAGTAACGTCAATCGATGAGGTTATTAACCTCACCGCCTTCCTCCTCGCTGAAAGTACTTTACAACCCGAAGGCCTTCTTCATACACGCGGCATGGCTGCATCAGGCTTGCGCCCATTGTGCAATATTCCCCACTGCTGCCTCCCGTAGGAGTCTGGACCGTGTCTCAGTTCCAGTGTGGCTGGTCATCCTCTCAGACCAGCTAGGGATCGTCGCCTAGGTGAGCCATTACCCCACCTACTAGCTAATCCCATCTGGGCACATCTGATGGCAAGAGGCCCGAAGGTCCCCCTCTTTGGTCTTGCGACGTTATGCGGTATTAGCTACCGTTTCCAGTAGTTATCCCCCTCCATCAGGCAGTTTCCCAGACATTACTCACCCGTCCGCCGCTCGTCACCCAGGAGCAAGCTCCCTGTGCTACCGCTCGACTTGCATGTGTTAGGCCTGCCGCCAGCGTTCAATCTGAGCCATGATCAAACTCTTCAATTTAAGTTTGATGCTCGTGAATTAAACTTCGTAATGAATTACGTATGTTCACTCAGAGACTTTGGTATTCATTTTTCGTCTTGCGACGTTAAGAATCCATGTCACTTTGAGTGCCCACACAGATTGTCTGATAAATTGTTAAAGAGCAGTGCAACGCGGCTTTCGCTCACCGTTGCGAGGTGGCGTATATTACGCTTTCCTCTTTCAGAGTCAAGCGTTTATTTTCGCTTTTCTCTTCAACCGACCCGGCTGTTTGTGTGAAGTGATTCACATCTGCCGTGTCGATGGAGGCGCATTATAGGGATCCCAGTTTTTAGCACAAGCATTTTTTCGATCTTTTCTGCTGACTGTTCTTTTTTCGTTCTTTTCGCCGAAATCCCACGCGATCCGCTCAAATAATGACGTAATTCTCCCTTGATCAAGCCGAATAACAGGCTCACAGTCTTCTATATAGTGCTCATTAGTAGAGGTTGATATGTCCGCAGTACTCCGTCCCTATAAAGATCTTTTCCCTAAACAAGGCGATCGCGTCATGATCGACAGCAGTAGTGTGGTCATTGGCGATGTCCGAATGGACGACGACGTCAGTATCTGGCCCCTGGTCGCTATACGCGGCGATGTTAACTATGTCTCTATTGGCGCACGGACCAATATTCAGGATGGCAGCGTCCTGCATGTCACCCATAAATCGGCTTATAACCCTGAAGGCAACCCACTGGTCATCGGTGAAGAGGTGACAGTCGGCCATAAAGTGATGCTGCACGGCTGCACGATTGGCAATCGCGTTCTGGTGGGTATGGGATCGATTTTGTTGGATGGTGTAGTAATAGAAGATGAGGTGATGATTGGTGCCGGGAGTCTGGTTCCGCAAAATAAGCGGCTGGAAAGTGGCTTTCTCTATTTAGGAAGCCCGGTCAAACAGATCCGCCCCCTGACGGAAGCGGAAAAGGAAGGTCTGAAGTACTCAGCCAATAACTACGTTAAATGGAAGAATGACTATCTGGATCAAGAGAGCCAGAACCATCCCTGATCGTCCTCGTCACCCTCGCGGATCGCATCGCTGGCTTCTTCTTCCAGATCCCAGCGATGTTCGCGAAAGATATTGAGCGGAAAGCCTTCGCCAAAACGACGAACCAGCGTTGTCCCTTCGATCGCACACATCATTTGCATACCATTCACCAGAGCGGGAAAACAGACGGCCTGCTTTTCGTCGTCCCACGTTTCCCGATCCGGAAACTGGATCGCCTGGTTCATGCCGACAACTCCTGTTTAAGCTTTTCAATGACCGGCTCTACTGCCGGCAATACACCATGCCAGAGCATTACGGCGTGTGCCGCCTGCCCCACCAGCATTCCCAGCCCGTCAGCAACATGTTTTGCGCCTTTCTGTTCACACCAGTTCAGAAAAGGCGTTTTGCCTTTTTGGTAGAACATGTCATAGCAGTGAACCTGGGCGTTAACTAATGAAGAGGGTATAGCGGGAACGTCACCGGCTATACCACTGGAGGTCGCATTAATAATCAGATCAAATTCATGGCCGCTCAGCGCGTCCAGAGCTACTGCATGAATACTCCCGGTATGGGCAAATAGGGTGGCCAGCTCTACTGCACGGGAATAAGTACGATTCGTAATGGTCACGGCGCAATCCAGAGAGAGTAGCGGCAGAATCACGCCCCGCGACGCACCACCCGCACCGATCAACAGAATACGCGCGCCAGGTTTGATAAATGACAGTCGTTCCAGATCGCTTAGCAAGCCAATGCCGTCCGTGTTGTCTCCGAGAATCCGACCATCTTCAAGCCGTTTAAGGGTATTCACAGCGCCTGCAAGAGCCGCGCGTTCCGTTAACTCATCGGCGCGTTCAAATGCCTCTTCTTTAAAAGGCACAGTGACATTCGCTCCTTTTCCGCCACCAGCAAAGAAGCTATCCAGCGTTGTCACAAATGCGTCGACAGGCGCAAGTACGCGACCATAAGGGTGCTCGATGCGCAGCTGCTGCGCAAATTGCTGATGAATAAACGGCGACTTGCTGTGAGCAATTGGATTACCAAAAACGGCGTACGCTTCCATTTGATTACCCCTGGCGAAAACGTTCGCCGGTCAACGCATCACGAATTTCAGACGGGTTCAGGCGGCCACCGGTTTCACCGATAACTACCGGGAAATCGTCACCAAACTGCGCTAATACCTCTTCTGAGGTGCGGCAAGGGGGCAATCCCGTCAGATTGGCACTGGTTGAGACCAGCGGTTTACCAAAACGATTACAGAGTTCGATAACCAATGGATGGTCGGTCACGCGAACGGCGAGTGAATCAAACCGTCCCGTCAGCCATCGCGGCGTGGTTGGCAGCGCGGGAAACACAAAGGTCACGGGTCCGGGCCATGCGGCATCGATGGCCTCACGCTGCGCTGACGTCAACATGGAATCATCAATATAAGGTTTAAGCTGTTCGAAACTGGCTGCGATGAGAATCAGGCCTTTTTCAACCGGTCTCTGCTTAAGTGTTAACAGGCGCGATACGGCCATTTCGCTGTCGGGATCGCACCCAACCCCAAAAACAGCTTCTGTTGGATAAGCGATGACGTCTTCTTTATTCAGTACGTCCACCGCATGCGCGATGGAGCCTGACTGCAGGTTATTATTCACTTTTTTGATCCGCCGAAACCGGCTTTCCACATTGTTTACTGGCGCAAAAACGCTTCATGCCTTGCGCCGTTTTCTTCTCGATAAGTAGCGGGTAGCGGCATTCAGGACAGCTCCCCGCCACCGGTTTGAAATTGGTGACGAACTGACATTCAGGATAACGATCGCAGGAGTGGAATGTCTTACCGTAACGTGAACGCCGTTGAACAAGATGACCGCTATCGCATTGTGGACAGGCCAACGCTGTTTCATCGGGTTTATCTATCTGTTCAGTGTGCTCACATTCAGGATAGCGGCTGCAGCCGATAAACATGCCATAACGACCCTGACGCAACGCCAGATCCGCGCCACATTGTGGGCACGGCTGCCCCTCCAAAACTTTAACAATATGTCCGTCCGCCTGATTCTTCAGGGGACGGACATAATCACAGTCTGGATAGTGTGAACAACCGAGAAACGGCCCGTGCTTACCGGACCGGATAACAAGCTCTGCTCCACACTGTGGGCAGGGCTCATTTTTATGCACCGTAAATAGTGCTGATTTGGCCATAACAACTCTTGGTGCTGCATGATGAATTAATGCAGCATACCTTCATTCACTTCAAAGAGTAATTCTTCCATTTGTTGATAGGCATTTTCACAGCCTGGAATGTTGAACAGAACCATCAGGATGACCCATTTCAGATCTTCCAGTTCAAATTCTGCCGTATCCAGCGCCATGACGCGCTCTATCACCATTTCTCGCGTTTCGAGGTTCAGCACCTGAATCTGCTCCAGGAATAAAACAAATCCCCGGCAACTGGCATCCAGCCTTTCACATTCTTCAGCCGTATAAATGCGTACAGACAGCGGATCGGAAGCTAACTGCATCGGTTCGGCGAGGCCTTCCTGATAATCAGCCAGTTTTTCGAGCCATATTAACGCGTTGTAAATATCTTCCCGTTCGAAACCTGCATCGGTGAGATCGCGTGTAAGTTTGTCCTGATCCACGCGTGCTTCAGCTTCGTTATGGATGTAAGTCTCAAACAAATACATGAGTACGTCGAACATGGCTTGCCCTCCTTAATCGGACATAGCCGCCGGGTACAGCTGCGATCCATCCTGCTAACTCCAGTTCCAGTAGCTGTGCTACCGTTACTGGCACAGGTTGGCCGGCACGTTCAGCGACAACGTCAACAGGTGTTACCTCATCTCCTACGTTAGCCAGGAGCTCAGGAAATGGCAATGCTACCTGGTCCTGATCTGATGAATAAAGCCCATTTTCGGGATCCTGTGGCAGCCAGTTAAGGCCATAACGCAAACTTTCCAGAATATCATCTACCGCCGTCACTGGCGTGGCACCCTGCTTTATCAACCAGTGAGGTCCCTCGCAACCCGGGTTTCCAATCGCCCCTGGTAGCGCAAAGACTTCGCGCCCCTGTTCGAGTGCACATTTCGCGGTAACGAGTGAGCCGCTCCTTAACAATGCTTCGATGACGAATACCCCCTGACTCAGGCCGCTAATGATGCGGTTACGCCGGGGAAAATTACCGGGCCAGGGAGGCGTAGCGAGAGGAAACTCCGAAATCACAGCGCCACCGCTCTCAACAAGACGCGTGGCCAGCGAGGTATGGCGTCGGGGATAGACTTCGGACAAACCATTGCCTAAAACCGCCACGCTCTTCCCCTTTACGGTAAGTGCGGCGCGATGCGCGACCCCATCGATTCCGCAGGCCAGGCCGCTGGTAATCGTCAGGCCCGCCTGGGCCAGCTGCTCGCACAGGAGGGTTCCCCACCGCTCTCCATACCAGGAGTGGGAACGGCTACCAACGACGGCCAGCTGCAGGCTCGACAGCACCTGCACAGCCCCCCTGACGAACAGGGCGCCCGGATAATCCGTAATGGCGCGTAGCTGGACGGGATAGAGAGCACTATCAGCACATATCAGGTGATGATCCGGTTCTGCCAGCCACTGCATGCTGCGATCAAGTTCACGCGGCGAAAATGTAAGAAACCGCGCCTTTTGCTTTTGGGTCAGCCCCATTCCTGTCAGCACAGCACCATCAATATGGGGTTGGCGCTGTAACTGCTGCGCTATCGCCACCATCTTATCGCCGTACAATTCTCCAGTGCTGATCAGGCGTAACCATATCTCTGTGGATGTCATCCTTTCCCCTGCCACAAGCCGCTATAGCAATCTTTGCGATTGGTCACTGATGCTGTCAATCAGAGGGGGTTTTGTCTAGAATAGAGGGTATATTCTTATCAACTCCTGAACACGACTCTGGAAAAATATGGCAGTTTTGCAAGTGTTACATATCCCGGACGAGCGCCTTCGCAAAGTCGCCGAGCCGGTAAAAGAAGTGAATGCAGAAACTCAACGTATCATTGATGATATGTTCGATACGATGTACGCCGAAGAAGGCATTGGTCTCGCGGCGACGCAGGTTGATATTCACCAGCGCATTATCGTGATCGACGTTTCCGAAAACCGTGAAGGACGCCTGGTGTTAATTAACCCGGAGTTACTGGAAAAAAGCGGCGAAACCGGAATCGAAGAAGGCTGTCTCTCTATTCCTGAGCAGAGAGCGCTGGTTCCTCGTGCAGAAAAAGTTAAAATCCGCGCGCTCGATCGCGACGGTAAGCCTTTTGAACTGGAAGCAGACGATCTGCTGGCGATCTGCATTCAGCATGAGATGGATCATCTGGTCGGTAAACTGTTTATCGATTACCTCTCTCCACTGAAGCAGCAACGTATTCGTCAGAAAGTAGAGAAACTGGATCGCATGCGCACCCGCGCATAACGTGACCCCGGATACAAGGAATAACGTGTCTACATCACTACGTATCATCTTCGCAGGAACACCTGACTTTGCAGCGCGTCATCTGGACGCGCTGTTGTCGTCTGGCCATAAGGTTGTGGGCGTTTTTACTCAGCCCGATCGCCCGGCAGGCCGTGGTAAAAAATTGATGCCGAGCCCGGTTAAAGTGCTGGCGGAAGAACATGGCTTACCGGTGTTTCAGCCTGCTTCGTTACGTCCGCAGGAAAACCAGCAGCTGGTCGCTGATTTAAATGCGGATGTCATGGTGGTTGTGGCATATGGCCTCATCCTGCCAAAAGCGGTGCTTGATATGCCGCGCCTGGGTTGCATTAACGTCCACGGCTCACTGCTTCCGCGCTGGCGCGGGGCGGCGCCGATTCAACGCTCTTTGTGGGCCGGCGATGCCGACACTGGCGTGACGATCATGCAGATGGACGTGGGTCTGGATACTGGCGACATGCTTTATAAGCTTTCCTGCCCCATTACTGCCGAAGACACCAGCGCCACGCTGTATGACAAACTGGCGGAACTTGGACCAAAAGGGCTTATCGATACGCTGCAACAGCTGGCGGATAACCGTACTCAGCCAGAAGTCCAGGACGAAGCCCTGGTGACCTACGCCGAAAAGCTCAGCAAAGAAGAGGCCCGCCTCGACTGGTCACTTTCCGCAGCCCAGCTTGAACGTTGCATCCGGGCATTTAATCCCTGGCCAATGAGCTGGCTGGAGATAGACGGGCAGCCGGTGAAAGTCTGGCAGGCCTCCGTGATTGACGGACAGGCAAACGCCGCGCCCGGAACGATTATTGAAGCCAGTAAGCAGGGTATTCAGGTCGCAACTGTTGAAGGGATCCTCAATCTGGAATCCTTACAACCTGCAGGTAAAAAAGCCATGAGCGCGCAGGACCTTCTGAACTCACGCCGCGAATGGTTTACGCCTGGTAATAGTCTCGCCTGAAATCATCTCCATTTAAGGCCCGGTGTTTCCGGGCATTTTTATTTTTGCGGTTATGAAAAAACAAAATTTACGCAGCCTGGCAGCACAGGCGATTGAACAAGTGGTCGAACAGGGCCAATCCCTGAGCAATGTCCTGCCACCGTTACAGCAAAAAGTTTCCGATAAGGATAAAGCACTGCTTCAGGAATTGTGCTTTGGCGTTCTGCGCACCTTACCTCAGCTGGAATGGCTAATCGGCAAACTGATGGCGCGCCCGATGGCGGGCAAACAGCGCGTACTTCATTATCTGATCATGGTCGGCTTCTATCAGTTACTGCATACCCGCATTCCGCCTCATGCCGCACTGGCTGAAACGGTAGAGGGTGCGGTTGCGGTTAAGCGTCCGCAGCTTAAGGGGCTGATTAACGGCGTATTACGTCAGTTTCAGCGCCAACAGGATGAGTTGCTGGCTGAATTTTCCCGCTCCGAGAAACGTTTCCTGCATCCCGACTGGTTATTAAAACGTCTGCAAAAAGCCTATCCTCAGCAGTGGGAAACGGTGGTTGAGGCCAATAACCAGCGGCCGCCAATGTGGTTACGCGTCAACCGCAACCACCACTCCCGCGATGGGTGGCTGGCCCTACTGGAAGAAGCCGGGATGAGTGGTTTTCCGCATCCGGATTATAGTGATGCGGTTCGTCTTGCCGCACCAGCGCCGGTACTTGCTCTTCCGGGATTTGAACAAGGCTGGGTTACCGTTCAGGATGCCTCCGCTCAGGGTTGCATGACCTGGCTTGAGCCGAAAAACGGTGAGCGTATCCTCGATCTGTGTGCCGCACCTGGCGGTAAGACAACGCATATTCTGGAAGTTGCGCCACAGGCAAGCGTGATGGCCGTCGATGTTGATGAACAGCGTCTGTCCCGGGTCTACGATAATCTTAAGCGTCTGGGCATGAAGGCTGAGGTTAAGCAGGGCGACGGGCGCACGCCTGCTCAGTGGTGCGGGGATGAGCAGTTCGATCGTATTTTACTGGACGCCCCATGTTCAGCTACCGGGGTGATTCGCCGTCATCCGGATATTAAATGGCTACGCCGCGACCGGGATATTAATGAGCTGGCACAGCTGCAGTCAGAGATCCTTGACGCTATCTGGCCACATCTGAAAACAGGTGGGACGCTGGTTTATGCCACCTGTTCCGTACTGCCAGAAGAGAATAGTCAGCAGATTGCGGCGTTCCTGAAGCGTACGCCAGATGCGCGTCTACATCTGACCGGTACGCCAGAGCAGCCCGGCAAACAAAACCTGCCTGGGGCAGAAGAAGGCGATGGCTTCTTTTACGCTAAGCTAATCAAAGCGTGATGTTGATAACGGGTCACAAGATATGAAGATAATCATTCTGGGCGCGGGACAGGTGGGCGGTACGCTGGCAGAAAACCTGGTCGGTGAGAATAATGACATCACTATTGTTGATACCAATAGCGATCGTCTGCGCAGCCTGCAGGATAAATTCGATCTGCGGGTGGTTCAGGGGCATGGCTCCCATCCCCGGGTGTTACGTGAAGCCGGTGCGGATGATGCCGATATGCTGGTTGCCGTTACCAGTTCCGATGAAACCAATATGGTTGCCTGTCAGGTGGCCTATTCGTTATTCAACACGCCAAACCGCATCGCGCGTATCCGTTCTCCGGATTATGTGCGTGATGCCGATAAGCTGTTCAATTCCGATGCGGTTCCGATCGACCATCTCATCGCGCCAGAACAGCTGGTTATTGACAGTATCTACCGGCTGATTGAATACCCGGGTGCACTGCAGGTAGTGAATTTCGCGGAAGGCAAAGTCAGTCTTGCAGTGGTAAAAGCCTATTATGGTGGCCCGCTGATTGGTAACGCGCTCTCCACCATGCGCGAACATATGCCGCACATCGACACCCGCGTTGCCGCGATTTTCCGTCATGACCGCCCTATCCGTCCGCAAGGCTCCACCATTGTCGAAGCCGGAGATGAAGTGTTCTTTATCGCCGCGTCGCAACATATTCGCGCGGTGATGAGTGAGCTTCAGCGACTGGAAAAACCCTATAAGCGGATCATGCTTGTCGGGGGCGGTAATATCGGTGCCGGTCTGGCTCGCCAGCTGGAAAAAGATTACAGCGTTAAGTTGATCGAACGCGATCAACAGCGTGCTTCTGAGCTGGCCGAAAAACTGCAGAATACGATCGTTTTTTATGGCGATGCGTCGGATCAGGAGCTGCTTGCCGAAGAGCATATCGATCAAGTCGATCTTTTCATCGCGGTTACCAACGATGACGAAGCCAACATCATGTCAGCGATGCTGGCAAAAAGGATGGGGGCGAAAAAGGTAATGGTGCTTATCCAGCGCCGCGCCTATGTAGATCTGGTGCAGGGAAGCGTTATCGATATTGCGATTTCGCCACAACAGGCCACCATTTCTGCCCTGCTGAGCCATGTGCGTAAAGCGGATATCGTGGGCGTATCTTCTCTACGTCGTGGGGTGGCAGAAGCTATCGAAGCCGTGGCGCACGGCGATGAGAGCACGTCTCGTGTGGTTGGACGTTCCATTGATGAGATTAAGCTCCCACCGGGTACCATCATTGGCGCAGTAGTGCGGGGCAATGACGTGATGATCGCCAATGATAATTTACGTATTGAGCAGGGGGATCATGTGATTATGTTCCTCACTGATAAAAAGTTTATTACCGACGTCGAACGCCTCTTCCAGCCGAGTCCTTTCTTCCTGTAATACCTCAAAGGTGCTGTTATCAGCACCTTTACTTATTTAACCCAATAATATGTAAGGGTTATATTTCTGTGACGCATATCTCTCTTCAATGGCAATCCGCTAATGATTTGTTAGACTTGTATTTGTCAGCTGGCACAAGGAGAACAAAATGAGTTTTATTAAAGAATTTCGCGAATTTGCGATGCGCGGGAATGTAGTGGATTTGGCTGTGGGTGTAATTATTGGTGCAGCGTTTGGTAAGATCGTTTCATCACTGGTTGCTGATATCATCATGCCCCCGCTGGGATTGTTAATTGGCGGGATTGATTTCAAACAATTCGCCATAACCCTGCGTGAAGCACAAGGTGATATTCCTGCAGTAGTAATGCATTACGGCGTGTTTATTCAGAACGTATTTGATTTTGTGATTGTTGCTTTTGCCATCTTCATGGCTATAAAGCTCATCAACAGATTGAACCGTAAGAAAAAAGAAGAACCTGCTGCACCGGCAGCCCCATCCAAAGAAGAAGTATTGCTGACAGAAATTCGTGACTTACTGAAAGCGCAGAACAACCGCACTTTGTAAGGCTCTGAAAGCAAGAAGGCCAGTGGTAAGAAAGCGATTCGCTTGCTTGCCACTGGCCTCCCAGTTACCCCGTTTTGCATGTTTAGTTTTACGCAGATAACTTCCTTTCCCTTTCTTATTCTTCTCGATCCGCTGTCTGAATAATGGATCATGTAATAATGCCTCGATAGCGTTATCGTTGATTTGACCTTTCTTATGCTGATAATGGCTCATAAACTCTCCGGTATATAAAATATCCACGCGAGTGTAAAAGCTGAAGGCAATAAAATCAACAGCCGCGATTTTCCCCGTTTGCTCCCTGCTCGAGGGTTTCCAGTATCGAGCAGTAGACGCTGCTGTGCCCGGTGCCACAACAGGCATCATTCAATCGCTGCAGTGACAGGCGCATCGTTTGTAACTCTTCAATACGCGCTTCGACCTCACTCAGCCTCGCCTGCACAATACTTTTTGATTCCTGGCAGGTATGGTGTTCGGGATCGATACGGATCGACAGCAGTTCCCGGATCGACTCCAGCGTAAATCCCAGCTGCCGGGCATGGCGAATAAACTTCAGACGCTGAAGATCCTTATCGGTATACAACCGAAAGCCACCTTCCGTGCGAATTTCATGCTCCATCATCTGCTGCTTTTCGTAATAACGGATGGTGTCAGGGGTGACGTCAGCCAGCTTCGCAATCTCACCAATACGATACATCGTTATTCCTCATTCATTTTTGACGCTAACCGATCGGCATAGTCGCCACGCAGGAAATCTGTGTTCACTCCCGCCTGACGAAGCTTAAGTTCGAGCAGTGCGAGACGACGGCTGTAATCCGTGTGCTCGGCAGTGCCCTGTCTGACCGAATTGAGTAATTGAGCGAGTTCGACTGCCTCTTTACGCTGCTCAAGCTCTGGCGGCAGGCAACCTGCATTTTTCAACATCCGATAACCCGCTCTCAGTTCAGCAGGAACATGAGAATCATCGTCCAGCATCAACGGTTGCCCACTCCCGGGCAGATTATCGAATTCACCCTGGCGTTGAGCGTCAAGAATGTGTCGTTCTGCCCACAGGTCAAGTAACCACATAGCAAAACTCCGCAGAGAATAAAATGAATACGACTATTGTAGGAAAGTGGGGATCCAGCAGATATAAAAAAACCCGCCGAGGCGGGTTTTTTTACGTTGCTACAGATTACTCTGCAGCAGCTTCTGCTTTCTCTGAACGATCAACCAGCTCGATGTAAGCCATCGGCGCGTTGTCGCCTGCACGGAAGCCACACTTTAGAATACGAGTGTAACCACCGGCACGGCTCGCGAAACGCGGGCCCAGTTCGTTAAACAGTTTTGCCACGATCTCGTTATCACGAGTACGGGCGAATGCCAGACGACGATTAGCAACGCTGTCAGTCTTGGCAAGAGTAATCAGCGGCTCAACTACGCGACGCAGCTCTTTCGCTTTAGGCAGGGTCGTCTTGATGATCTCATGACGAACCAGTGAACCTGCCATGTTGCGGAACATAGCCTGGCGATGGCTGCTGTTGCGGTTCAGTTGACGACCACTCTTACGATGGCGCATGACCTTATCCTTCTCAGTAAAACCTTAACCTGTGATCCGGTTACTCGTCAGCAATGCTTGCCGGTGGCCAGTTTTCCAGGCGCATGCCCAGAGACAGACCACGTGAAGCCAGCACGTCTTTAATCTCAGTAAGAGATTTTTTACCCAGGTTCGGCGTTTTCAGCAACTCAACCTCGGTACGCTGTACCAGATCACCGATATAGTGGATAGCTTCTGCCTTGAGGCAGTTAGCAGAGCGGACAGTCAATTCCAGATCGTCAACAGGGCGCAGCAGGATCGGATCGAATTCTGGTTTCTCTTCTTTCACTTCCGGCTGACGTACATCACGTAAGTCAACGAAAGCTTCCAGTTGTTCTGCCAGGATGGTTGCCGCACGACGAATCGCCTCTTCAGGATCGATTGTGCCGTTGGTTTCCATTTCGATGACCAGCTTGTCCAGGTCGGTACGCTGTTCTACACGCGCTGCTTCAACATTGTAGGCAATACGCTCTACAGGGCTGTAACATGCGTCGACCAGCAGACGGCCGATTGGGCGCTCATCTTCTTCCGAATGAATTCGGGCAGAAGCCGGCACATAACCACGACCGCGCTGAACTTTGATACGCATGCTAATAGCTGCGTTCTCATCGGTCAGGTGGCAGATCACGTGCTGCGGCTTGACGATTTCAACATCACCGTCGTGGGTGATGTCGGCTGCAGTCACAGGGCCAATGCCAGATTTATTCAGAGTAAGAATAACTTCATCTTTACCCTGAACTCTCACCGCCAGCCCTTTCAGGTTGAGCAGGATTTCAAGGATATCTTCCTGAACGCCTTCTTTGGTGCTGTACTCATGAAGTACACCATCAATCTCAACCTCGGTCACCGCGCAACCCGGCATCGATGAGAGCAGAATACGGCGCAGTGCGTTACCCAGAGTATGGCCAAAGCCACGCTCTAAAGGCTCAAGGGTCACCTTGGCGTGCGTCGAACTCACTTGCTCGATATCTACCAGGCGCGGTTTTAGAAACTCTGTCACAGAACCCTGCATTGTGTCCTCTCTTTGGTACTAAGCTTTACTTGGAGTAAAGCTCGACGATCAGGTGTTCGTTAATGTCCGCAGACAGATCAGAACGTTCCGGCTGACGCTTGAACGTGCCTTCCATCTTGCCAGCATCAACTTCCAGCCAGGTTGGCTTTTCACGCTGCTCAGCCAGCTCCAGAGCGGCTTTCACGCGAGATTGCTTTTTCGCTTTCTCACGAATGCTAACAACGTCATTCGCTTTAACCTGATAAGAAGCGATGTTAACAACACGACCGTTTACCATGATTGCTTTATGGCTAACCATCTGACGTGCTTCAGCACGAGTGGCGCCAAAGCCCATACGGTATACAACGTTGTCCAGACGACCTTCCAGCAGAGCCAACAGGTTTTCACCGGTGTTGCCTTTCAGACGTGCTGCTTCTTTATAGTAGTTACGGAACTGACGCTCCAGCACACCGTACATACGGCGAACTTTCTGCTTTTCACGCAACTGCACACCATAGTCAGACAGACGCGGTTTACGCGCACCGTGCTGGCCAGGAGCTTGTTCAATTTTACACTTGGTATCGATCGCGCGAACGCCAGACTTAAGGAATAAGTCGGTACCCTCGCGACGGCTAAGCTTGAGCTTAGGACCCAAATATCTTGCCATTTTCTATCTCCAACAATCCTAGAAACGAACGCGTTATACGCGACGTTTTTTCGGCGGACGACAACCGTTATGAGGGATCGGAGTCACATCAGTAATATTAGTGATGCGGAAACCAGCGGCGTTCAGAGCACGAACAGTAGATTCGCGACCCGGACCCGGACCTTTTACCATAACTTCCAGATTCTTGATGCCGTATTCTTTTACGGCTTCAGCGCAACGCTCTGCTGCAACCTGAGCTGCGAACGGAGTGGATTTGCGTGAACCACGGAAACCGGAACCACCGGCTGTTGCCCAACCCAGTGCGTTACCCTGACGATCAGTAATAGTAACGATGGTGTTGTTGAAAGAAGCATGGATATGAGCCACGCCGTCAGAGACTTGTTTTCTTACACGCTTACGTGCACGAACTGGTGCCTTTGCCATTATTCAATCACCCCGATTATTTCTTGATCGGTTTGCGCGGACCCTTACGGGTACGTGCGTTGGTCTTGGTGCGCTGGCCGCGAACCGGGAGACCACGACGATGACGCAAACCGCGATAGCAACCAAGGTCCATAAGGCGCTTGATGCTCATGCTAACTTCACGGCGCAGATCACCTTCAACGACAAATTTGGCAACTTCGTCACGCAGCGTGTCGATTTGTTCTTCAGACAGCTCACTGATCTTAACATCTTCAGCGATACCCGCTGCAGCCAAAATGGCTTTTGAACGGGTCTTGCCGACGCCGTAGATCGAAGTTAATGCGATCACAGCATGTTTCTGATCAGGAATGTTAATGCCTGCTATACGGGCCACTATGCACTCCTACTATTTAATATGTACGCACCATGCTGAAAAGCCCGTTTTCAGGATACTCAAATGGAAACGTACAGACATACAAAAGATTGGCTGGCTAATCTAGCCAGCTCAACCCAACTTTGCAAGAAAAATATGCGAAATAATCAGCCTTGGCGCTGTTTATGCTTCGGCTCGGCACTGCAAATCACACGGATGACACCATCACGCTTAACGATTTTGCAGTTACGGCATAATTTCTTGACGGAAGCACGAACTTTCATTTTTACTCTCCGTAACTTCTCGAGCGACCTATTGTCGGCCGTAGCCTTTAAGGTTCGCCTTCTTCAATGCAGACTCGTACTGACTCGACATCATCAGAGTTTGCACTTGAGCCATAAAGTCCATAATCACGACAACAACGATAAGCAGTGAGGTCCCACCGAAGTAGAACGGTACTTTCATTGCATCACGCATGAACTCCGGGATCAGGCAAATAAAAGTAATATAAAGCGCACCAACCAAAGTCAGGCGAGTCATTACTTTATCGATATACTTCGCCGTTTGCTCTCCCGGACGAATTCCTGGTACAAATGCACCGGACTTCTTCAGGTTATCTGCTGTTTCACGCGGGTTGAAGACCAACGCCGTGTAGAAGAAACAGAAGAAGATGATCGCAGACGCATAGAGTAACACATAAAGTGGTTGCCCAGGCTGCAAATACAGCGAAATTGTTGTCAGCCAGTTCCAACCAGTCCCGCCCCCGAACCATGACGCGATGGTCGCCGGGAACAGAATAATACTGGAAGCGAAGATTGCCGGGATTACCCCTGCCATATTCACTTTCAGCGGTAAATGTGTGCTCTGTGCAGCATACACACGACGACCTTGCTGACGTTTAGCGTAGTTTACCACAATGCGGCGTTGACCACGTTCAACGAAAATAACAAAGAACGTCACTGCAAATACTAATACTGCAACCAACAGCAACAGGAGGAAGTGCAGGTCGCCTTGACGCGCTTGCTCGATAGTATGGGCAATGGCTGGCGGGAGTCCCGCAACAATACCAGCGAAAATAATGATCGAAATACCGTTGCCGATACCACGTTCAGTAATTTGTTCGCCGAGCCACATCAGGAACATGGTTCCTGAGACCAGACTTACAACAGCGGTGAAATAGAATGCAAAGCCTGGGTTAATAACCAGGCCTTGCATACCAGGCATATTCGGTAGACCGGTAGCAATACCGATCGACTGGAATATTGCCAGCACCAGAGTGCCGTAACGGGTGTACTGGCTGATCTTACGACGACCAGACTCCCCTTCTTTCTTCAGCTCTGCCAGGGTCGGATGAACGACCGTCAGCAGCTGGATAATAATCGATGCCGAAATGTACGGCATGATACCCAGAGCAAAGATTGAAGCACGGCTGAGAGCACCACCAGAGAACATGTTGAACATTTCAATGATGGTGCCACGCTGTTGCTCAAGCAGTTTGGCAAGTACAGCGGCATCAATACCAGGGATCGGAATGAAAGAGCCAATACGGAACACAATAAGCGCACCGATTACAAACAACAGTCTGCGTTTCAGCTCGCCTAAGCCACCTTTGGCACTTTGAAAATCTAATCCCGGTTGTTTAGCCATCTGCTACTTATTCCTCGATTTTACCGCCAGCAGCTTCGATAGCAGCACGAGCACCTTTAGTAACACGCAGGCCACGAACAGTTACCGGAGTAGAAACTTCACCAGCCAGGATCACTTTCGCGAACTCGATCTGGATACCGATAATGTTTGCTGCTTTCAGCGTGTTCAGGTCTACAACGCCGCCTTCAACTTTCGCCAGGTCAGACAGACGAACTTCGGCTGTGATCGCTGATTTGCGAGAGGTGAAGCCGAACTTCGGCAGACGACGGTACAGTGGCATCTGGCCACCCTCGAAACCGCGACGTACGCCACCGCCAGAACGAGAGTTCTGACCTTTGTGACCACGACCACCGGTTTTGCCGAGGCCAGAACCGATACCACGACCCAGGCGTTTACCCGCCTTTTTAGAGCCTTCGGCCGGAGACAGAGTATTTAAACGCATCTCTTACTCCTCAACTTTAACCATGAAGTAAACCGCGTTGACCATACCACGAACAGCAGGAGTATCCTCGCGCTCAACGGTATGACCAATACGACGCAGACCCAGGCCAAGCAGCGTTGCCTTATGTTTCGGCAGACGTCCGATTGCACTGCGGGTTTGTGTAATTTTAATAGTCTTTGCCATGGTCAATTACCCCAGAATTTCTTCAACGGATTTACCACGCTTGGCAGCGACCATTTCTGGAGATTTCATATTTTCCAGGCCATCAATAGTTGCACGAACCACGTTAATCGGGTTGGTGGAACCATATGCTTTAGCCAGAACGTTATGAACTCCAGCAACTTCCAGAACGGCGCGCATTGCACCACCGGCGATGATACCGGTACCTTCGGAAGCTGGCTGCATGAAGACACGAGAACCCGTGTGAGTACCCTTAACAGGGTGCTGCAGGGTGCCGTGGTTCAGCGCGATGTTAATCATATTGCGACGGGCTTTTTCCATCGCTTTCTGGATCGCTGCTGGAACTTCACGCGCTTTACCGTAACCAAAACCAACGCGGCCATTACCATCACCAACAACAGTCAGAGCTGTGAAGGAGAAAATACGACCACCTTTAACGGTTTTAGATACGCGGTTAACCGCGATCAGCTTTTCCTGCAGTTCGCCAGCCTGTTTTTCGATGTGAGCCATCTTACACCTCTACCTTAGAACTGAAGGCCAGCTTCACGGGCAGCATCTGCCAGTGCCTGGACGCGACCATGATATTGGAACCCGGAACGGTCAAAGGACACAACTGTGATGCCTTTTTCCAGAGCGCGTTCAGCAACAGCTTTACCTACAGCTGCAGCGGCGTCTTTGTTACCGGTGTACTTCAATTGTTCAGTAATAGCTTTTTCTACAGTAGAAGCAGCTACCAGAACTTCAGAACCGTTTGGTGCAATTACCTGTGCGTAAATATGACGCGGGGTACGATGTACCACCAGGCGAGTTGCACCCAGCTCTTTGAGCTTGCGGCGTGCGCGGGTCGCACGACGGATACGAGCAGATTTCTTATCCATAGTGTTACCTTACTTCTTCTTAGCCTCTTTGGTACGCACGACTTCGTCGGCGTAACGAACACCCTTGCCTTTGTAAGGCTCAGGACGACGGTAGGCGCGCAGATCTGCTGCAACCTGACCGATCAGCTGTTTATCAGCGCCTTTCAGCACGATTTCAGTTTGAGTCGGACATTCTGCAGTGATACCTGCCGGCAGCGGATGCTCAACAGGGTGTGAGAAGCCCAGAGACAGGCCTACTGCATTCCCTTTGATCGCTGCACGATAACCTACACCAACCAGCTGAAGCTTTTTAGTGAAGCCTTCGGTAACACCAACAACCATTGAATTCAGCAGGGCACGCGCGGTACCAGCCTGAGCCCATCCATCCACGAAACCATCACGTGGACCGAAGGTCAGTGCATTGTCTGCATGAGTAACTTCAACAGCTTTGTTGAGGGTACGAGTCAGCTCGCCATTTTTACCTTTGATCGTAATAACCTGACCGTCGATTTTTACATCAACGCCGGCAGGAATAACGACCGGTGCTTTAGCAACACGAGACATTCTTTCCTCCGATTAGGCTACGTAGCAGATAATTTCGCCACCAAGACCAGCTTGGCGCGCTGCACGATCAGTCATAACACCTTTTGAGGTAGAAACAACTGCGATACCCATGCCGGCCATAACTTTTGGCAGCTCATCTTTTTTCTTATAGATGCGCAGGCCTGGGCGGCTGACACGCTGAATGCTTTCTACAACAGCTTTACCCTGGAAATACTTAAGAGTAAGTTCCAGTTCCGGCTTGGTGTCGCCTTCAACTTTAAAATCTTCGATAAAACCTTCTTCCTTCAGCACGTTGGCAATTGCCACTTTCAGCTTGGCGGAAGGCATGGTGACCGCAACTTTGTTCGCGGCCTGACCGTTACGGATACGGGTCAGCATATCCGCGATCGGATCTTGCATGCTCATCTGTCTTTACTCCCGTGATTCAATTGGTAATTACCAGCTAGCCTTTTTCAAGCCTGGTACTTCACCGCGCATGGCGGCTTCACGCAGTTTGATACGGCTCAACCCGAACTTGCCCACGAAACCATGTGGACGACCTGTTTGACGACAGCGGTTACGCTGACGAGACGGGCTGGAATCACGCGGCAGAGACTGCAGCTTGAGAACAGCATTCCAACGATCTTCGTCGGAAGCGTTCACATCAGAAATGATCGCTTTCAGTTCAGCGCGTTTAGCGAAGAATTTATCAGCTAAAGCTACGCGTTTTACTTCGCGTGCTTTCATTGATTGCTTAGCCATTCAGTAACCCTACCTTACTTGCGGAACGGGAAGTCAAACGCAGCCAGTAGAGCACGGCCTTCTTCGTCAGAGTTCGCAGTAGTGGTAATGGTAATATCCAAACCACGCACGCGATCGACTTTATCGTAGTCGATCTCTGGGAAGATGATCTGCTCACGGACACCCATGCTGTAGTTACCACGACCGTCGAAAGACTTAGCGGACAAGCCACGGAAGTCACGGATACGAGGTACAGCAATAGAGATCAGGCGCTCAAGGAACTCCCACATGCGTTCGCCACGCAGAGTTACTTTACAGCCGATCGGATAGCCCTGACGGATTTTGAAGCCTGCAACAGATTTGCGTGCTTTGGTGATCAACGGCTTTTGACCGGAGATTGCTGTCAGATCAGCTGCTGCGTTATCCAGCAGTTTCTTGTCAGCGATCGCTTCACCAACACCCATGTTCAGGGTGATCTTCTCGACCCGAGGGACTTGCATGACAGAATTGTAGTTAAACTCAGTCATGAGTTTGTTAACTACTTCGTCTTTGTAGTAATCATGCAGTTTCGCCATCGTACTACTCCAAATTACTTGATAGTTTCGCTATTAGATTTGAAGAAACGGACTTTTTTGCCGTCTTCGAATCTAAAGCCTACACGGTCAGCCTTACCGGTTGCCGCATTGAAGAGTGCAACGTTAGAAACCTGAATAGCAGCTTCTTTTTCAACGATGCCACCTGGTTGGTTCAGGGCCGGAACCGGCTTCTGATGTTTCTTAACCAGGTTGATACCTTCAACAATGATCTTGCCGGAAGACAGAACATTTTTTACTTTACCGCGTTTACCTTTATCTTTACCGGTTAACACGATAACTTCGTCATCACGACGGATTTTCGCTGCCATGATTCGCTCCTTAGAGTACTTCTGGTGCCAGAGAGATAATTTTCATGAACTTTTCAGTACGAAGTTCACGAGTTACCGGCCCAAAGATACGCGTGCCGATAGGCTGCTCGCTGTTATTATTTAAAATAACGCATGCATTACCATCGAAGCGAATGACAGAACCGTCAGGGCGACGAACACCCTTCCTGGTGCGCACCACTACCGCTTTCAGCACATCACCTTTTTTGACCTTACCACGTGGAATTGCTTCCTTGATGGTGATCTTGATGATGTCGCCTACGCCTGCGTAGCGACGGTGCGAGCCACCCAGAACCTTGATACACATTACGCGACGTGCACCGGAGTTGTCGGCGACGTTCAGCATAGTCTGTTCTTGGATCATTTCAGTGCTCCGCTAATGTCAACTACTACCTGAGACTCTAAAATCAGAGCCGTTAAAAAGCCCCATATCGAGGGCGCGGCATTATAACACCGCTTCTACAATATGGGTAGAAAAAATAAACGGCTCATTGCTGAGCCGTTTATTCGTATCGAGAAGGCTACTCTATTACAGAACCGCTTTCTCTACAACGCGAACCAGCGTCCAGGACTTAGTCTTGGACAGTGGACGGCATTCACGGATTTCAACCTTGTCGCCGATACCACATTCGTTGTTCTCGTCATGTACGTGCAGTTTGGTCGTACGCTTGATGAATTTACCGTAGATCGGGTGTTTCACAATACGTTCGATAGCTACAACGATGGATTTCTCCATTTTGTCGCTAACAACACGACCTTGCAGAGTACGGATTTTATCGGTCATTACGCACCCGCCTTCTGAGTCAGTAAAGTCTTAACGCGTGCAACATCACGACGCACTTGCTTCAGCAGGTGAGTCTGTTGCAGCTGGCCACTTGCAGCCTGCATACGCAGGTTGAACTGCTCACGCAGCAGGTTCAGCAGCTCAGCGTTCAGCTCTTCTACGCTTTTTTCACGCAGCTCATTTGCTTTCATTACATCACCGTCTTAGTTACAAAGGTGGTTTTGATAGGCAGTTTCGCTGCTGCCAGACCGAAGGCTTCACGGGCCAGCTCTTCCGGAACGCCGTCCATTTCATACAGGACTTTGCCCGGTTGGATCAAGGCAACCCAGTACTCCACGTTACCTTTACCTTTACCCATACGAACTTCCAGCGGCTTCTCGGTAATTGGTTTGTCCGGGAATACACGGATCCAAATTTTACCTTGACGCTTAACTGCACGGGTCATAGCACGACGTGCTGCTTCGATCTGACGTGCAGTCAGACGACCACGGCCAACAGCTTTCAGACCGAAAGTGCCGAAGCTAACATCCGTACCCTGCGCCAGACCACGGTTGCGGCCTTTGTGCACTTTACGGAATTTTGTACGCTTTGGTTGTAACATCAGCGACGCTCCTTATTTACGGCCTTTACGCTGCTGCTTTTTAGGTTGCGCAGCCGGTTTTTCCGGTTGTTCAACAGCAGCCATACCACCCAGGATCTCACCTTTGAAGATCCATACCTTAACGCCGATTACACCGTAAGTGGTGTGCGCTTCAGAGGTGTTGTAGTCGATGTCAGCACGCAGAGTGTGCAGCGGTACGCGACCTTCGCGGTACCATTCGGTACGTGCGATTTCCGCGCCGCCCAGACGGCCGCTAACTTCAACTTTGATACCTTTAGCGCCCAGACGCATTGCGTTCTGTACAGCACGCTTCATAGCACGACGGAACATAACGCGACGTTCCAGCTGTGAAGTGATGCTGTCAGCAACCAATTTAGCGTCCAGTTCAGGCTTACGAACTTCAGCGATATTGATCTGTGCAGGAACGCCAGCGATATCCGCTACGACCTTGCGCAGTTTTTCTACGTCTTCGCCTTTCTTACCGATTACGATGCCAGGACGAGCAGTGTGAATGGTCACACGGATGCTCTTAGCTGGACGCTCGATAACGATACGAGATACAGACGCTTTAGCCAGTTCCTTAGTCAGGTACTGACGTACTTTAAAATCGCTGTCCAGGTTGTCAGCGAATTCTTTGGTGTTCGCAAACCAGGTTGAATTCCATGGTTTTACAATACCCAGGCGAATACCATTAGGATGTACTTTCTGACCCATTGCTAGTCTCCAGAGTCTCAGCGATCGGACACAACCACAGTAATGTGGCTGGTGCGCTTCAGGATGCGATCTGCACGACCTTTCGCACGCGGCATAATGCGCTTCATGCTTGGGCCTTCGTCTACGAAGATTTTCGCGACTTTCAGATCGTCAATGTCAGCGCCATCGTTGTGTTCAGCGTTAGCAATGGCAGATTCCAGTACCTTCTTAACCAATACCGCAGCTTTCTTGTTGGTATAGGTCAGGATGTCCAGGGCCTGCGACACTTTCTTACCGCGAATCAGGTCAGCAACAAGGCGAACCTTCTGAGCAGAAGAACGAGCATGGCGATGTTGAGCTAAAGTTTCCATCTCTTCCTCCTACCTTATTTCTTCTTCGCTTTTTTATCAGCAGCGTGGCCGCGATAAGTACGAGTCGGTGCGAATTCACCCAGTTTGTGACCGACCATTTCGTCGGAAACAAAGACTGGAACGTGCTGACGACCATTATGGACAGCGATGGTCAAACCGATCATGTTAGGAAAGATCGTTGAACGACGGGACCAAGTGCGCAGGGGCTTCTTGTCTCCGCTTTCCACCGCTTTCTCTACCTTCTTCAGCAAGTGCAGGTCAATAAAAGGACCTTTCTTGAGAGAACGTGGCATGGCTTATCCTCTAATATTATTTGCTACGGCGACGTACGATAAATTTATCAGTACGCTTGTTGCTGCGGGTCTTCTTACCTTTGGTCTGAACGCCCCACGGAGTTACCGGGTGCTTACCAAAGTTACGACCTTCACCACCACCATGTGGGTGGTCGACTGGGTTCATCGCAGTACCGCGAACGGTAGGACGAACACCACGCCAGCGTGCAGCACCTGCTTTACCCAGAACGCGCAGCATATGCTCAGCATTGCCAACTTCGCCCAGAGTAGCGCGGCAGTCTGCTTCGACTTTACGCATTTCACCAGAACGCAGACGCAGGGTGACATAAGCACCATCGCGCGCAACGATCTGAACGTAAGTACCAGCGGAACGTGCCAGCTGACCGCCTTTACCTGGTTTCATTTCTACGTTATGAACGGTAGAACCAACCGGGATATTGCGCATCGGCAGGGTGTTACCTGCTTTGATTGCAGCATCAACGCCAGACTGAATCTGGTCGCCAGCTTTCAGGCCTTTAGGGGCCAGAATGTAACGGCGCTCGCCATCTTTGTACAGAACCAGCGCGATGTTCGCGGAACGGTTCGGATCGTACTCAAGACGCTCAACAACAGCTGGGATACCGTCTTTGTTGCGTTTAAAGTCAACAATACGGTAAGCCTGCTTGTGACCACCACCGATGTGACGAGTGGTGATGCGGCCATTGTTGTTACGACCACCGGATTTGCTGTTTTTTTCAACCAGCGGAGCAAAAGGTTTGCCCTTGTGCAGCTCTGGGTTGACCACTTTAACGACGTGGCGACGACCCGGAGATGTCGGTTTACATTTAACAACTGCCATTGTATTACTCCTCCGACTTACTCAGCGCCGCCAACGAAGTCCAGGTTCTGGCCTTCTTTCAGGGTGACGTAAGCTTTTTTCCAGTCGCTACGACGACCGATACGCTGTCCGTGACGTTTAACTTTCCCTTTAACTACCAGGGTGTTAACGACTTCGACTTCGACTTCAAACAGTTTCTGCACAGCAGCTTTGATTTCTGCTTTGGTCGCGTCTTTAGCAACTTTGAGAACGATGGTGTTAGTTTTTTCCATCGCAGCAGACGCTTTTTCAGAAACGTGCGGTGCACGAAGCACCTTCAGCAGACGTTCTTCACGAATCATGCCAGCATCTCCTCAACTTGCTTAACAGCATCAGCAGTCATTACGACTTTGTCGAAGGCGATCAGGCTAACCGGGTCGATACCAGTCGCATCGCGTACGTCAACCTTGTGCAGGTTACGTGCGGCCAGGAACAGGTTCTCGTCCAGCTCACCGGTGATGATCAGCACATCTTCCAGAGCCATGTCTTTCAGTTTCTGTGCCAGCAGCTTAGTTTTAGGCGCTTCTACAGAGAAAGATTCGACAACGATCAGACGATCCTGACGTACCAGTTCGGACAGGATGCTTTTCAGCGCGCCGCGGTACATCTTTTTGTTAACTTTTTGACTGTGGTCCTGCGGGCGAGCAGCGAAGGTCACGCCACCGGAACGCCAGATCGGGCTCTTAACAGAACCTGAACGCGCACGGCCGGTACCTTTCTGGCGCCACGGCTTTTTGCCGGAACCAGTTACTTCAGCACGAGTCTTCTGAGCACGAGTACCCTGACGAGCACCAGCTGCATAAGCAACAACAACCTGGTGAACCAGCGCTTCGTTGAAATCACGACCGAAGGTAGTTTCGGAAACAGTCAGCGCGCTCTGCGCGTCTTTCAATACTAATTCCATTGCTATCCCCTTACGCCTTCACAGCTGGTTTAACGATCAGGTCGCTACCGGTTGCACCCGGAACAGCACCTTTAACCAGCAGCAGGTTGCGCTCAGCGTCAACACGTACTACGTCCAGGCTCTGAACGGTCACACGTTCGTTACCCAGCTGACCTGCCATTTTCTTGCCTTTGAACACTTTGCCCGGAGTCTGGTTCTGACCGATAGAACCCGGTACGCGGTGGGACAAGGAGTTACCGTGCGTAGCATCCTGAGTACGGAAGTTCCAGCGCTTAACGGTACCAGCAAAACCTTTACCTTTAGAGGTACCGGTTACGTCAACTTTTTTAACTTCTGCAAACAGCTCAACGCTAATGTCCTGACCTACGGTGAACTCTTCGCCTTCAGCAAGACGGAATTCCCACAGACCACGGCCAGCTTCAACGCCAGCTTTAGCGAAGTGACCCGCTTCCGGTTTGGTTACACGGTTAGCTTTTTTAGCACCAGTGGTAACCTGAACGGCACGGTAGCCATCGTTAGCCAGGTCTTTAACCTGAGTAACGCGGTTTGCTTCAACTTCGATTACGGTTACTGGGATAGATACGCCATCTTCAGTGAAGATGCGGGTCATGCCCACTTTTTTACCGACTAAACCAATCATTGTATCAACCTCTCAATCGCTCGATGACCTGATTAACCCAGGCTGATCTGCACGTCTACACCGGCAGCCAGATCCAGACGCATCAGAGCATCAACGGTTTTCTCGGTTGGCTCAACGATGTCAACCAGACGCTTGTGAGTGCGGATTTCGTACTGATCACGCGCGTCTTTGTTAACGTGCGGAGAGATCAGAACGGTAAAGCGCTCTTTGCGGGTCGGCAGCGGGATCGGACCACGGACTTGCGCACCAGTGCGCTTAGCAGTCTCGACGATTTCCGCGGTTGATTGATCGATCAGACGATGATCAAACGCTTTAAGACGGATACGGATTCTTTGGTTCTGCATGAGACCAGAGCTCCAATTATTTTATAAACGAAAATGATTACTACTCAAACCCATTACGATTGATGGGAGAGTGTAACCGTTCTTACGTAGCTCCCCAATTGGGAGCATTGTTAGGCAACGAAAAACAGTATTGCCTGGGTTCAGATTGAACCAGCTGTCAATTACGACAAGCCCGCGCATTATACGTAAATCTGAGCAGGACGCAAGCCCCGTTTAGGAAATAGACGGGACAGGTCAGTTTTGCATGGCGGCTCGTAAAAACGATGTAACGTTGCGACGGTAAGACGTTAGTCGGGAAGGCTTCACGCAGGGTTGAGTTTTGCGGTTTGTTTAACCCCAGGAATTGAGTGGAGTATGGCCGTACAGATTTCATAGAGGCCATTAACGATGCTCACTACCCTCCCCTTCCTTGTTGTCTACCTGGGTTTAACCTGCTTATTAGTTCGTGAGGATATCCGTTCGCATCTGCTTCCGGACAGATACCTCTGTCCACTACTCTGGGCAGGTCTGCTCTATCACCTCTGTCTTCAACCCGATTTTCTGGCCAGCGCGGTCTTAGGTGCAATAACGGGTTACGCCGGCTTTGCGATTATTTATTGGGCTTACAAACTGATACGTAAACGTGAGGGGCTGGGATACGGCGACGTGAAATATCTGGGGGCGCTGGGCGCATGGCATGGCTGGTGTGTGCTTCCTGCTCTGGCCTTATCGGCAGCTTTGCTGGCGATTCTCTATCTATTGATACGCTCCCTGTTTAAACCCGAAGAACAGATATTAAAAAACCCACTGCCCTTTGGACCTTTCATGGCGGCAGCAGGTTTAATTATGGGTGGGCCAAGCCTGATCAGCTTTCCACTTTAATCTGCGACTGGAGATAATTCTGCAGACCGATTTTACCGATTAGATCCAGCTCCGTTTCCAGCCAGTCGATATGTCCTTCTTCATCAGCCAGGATCTGAATCATCATATCGCGGCTGACGTAATCGTGAACGCTGTCCGCGTAAGCGATAGCTTCACGCAGATCTTTTGCGCCTTCGAGTTCCAGCGTCAGATCGGATCGCAGCATCTCTTCGACATCTTCACCGATACCCAGCTTGCCGAGATCCTGCAGGTTGGGGATCCCCTCAAGAAACAAAATACGCTCGATGTACTTATCGGCGTGTTTCATTTCATCAATGGATTCATGGTATTCGACGTCGTTGAGGCGAGTCAGACCCCAGTTCTTGAACATTCTCGCGTGGAGAAAGTATTGATTGATTGCGACAAGCTCATTTCCCAATAATTTATTGAGATAACTTATGATTTTAATATCACCTTTCATTATAGTCCCTCCGCTTCCACTTATTGAAGCGTAGATGGGGCTACAGAGATGTCAAAAAAAAGAATGAGCCTCAGGCAATCTCTTTGAATTCCGGGATCTGCATCAATTCGTCCTGCATGATCTCGCGGGCAGCGCGAACGCACTTACCGCATTGATTTCCCACCGGAACAAACTTACGCAGCTGCTGAAAAGATTGTGGTTGAAACTGGCGAACGGCCTGACGGATTTTTTTATCACTCACACCATTACATAAACAAACGTACATAACCACTCCCGTTCAAAATATGCGCAAAGTGTAAGTGAGAATAATTATGATTACAATAGCACAAGCACGAAGAGGCGGGGCGGGAGCCAACAAAAAATGCGAAAATTTGTGACAGGGAGAAATGTAAGACAACAAAAAAGGACGCCGAAGCGTCCTTTTTAATTCAGGGATAATTAATTAGCCCAGAACTTTAGCAACAACACCCGCGCCAACGGTACGGCCACCTTCGCGGATTGCGAAGCGCAGACCATCGTCCATCGCGATTGGGTGGATCAGGGTAACAACCATCTTGATGTTGTCGCCTGGCATTACCATCTCAACGCCTTCTGGCAGTTCGATGGTACCGGTCACGTCAGTAGTACGGAAGTAGAACTGTGGACGGTAGCCTTTGAAGAACGGAGTATGACGGCCGCCTTCGTCTTTGGACAGGATGTACACTTCAGATTCGAACTTGGTGTGCGGCTTGATAGAGCCTGGCTTAGCCAGAACCTGGCCACGCTGGATCTCTTCACGCTTGATACCACGCAGCAGAACGCCGCAGTTCTCGCCTGCACGACCTTCGTCCAGCAGTTTGCGGAACATTTCAACGCCAGTACAGGTTGATTTCGCAGTATCTTTGATACCAACGATTTCAACTTCTTCACCTACTTTGATGATACCGCGCTCTACACGACCGGTAACAACAGTACCACGGCCGGAGATAGAGAATACGTCTTCGATAGGCAGCAGGAACGGCTTGTCAATCGCACGCTCTGGCTCTGGGATGTAGGAATCCAGGTAGCCAGCCAGTTCGATGATTTTCTCTTCCCACTGTGCTTCGCCTTCCAGCGCTTTCAGTGCAGAACCACGAACGATTGGGGTGTCGTCGCCCGGGAAGTCGTACTGGGACAGAAGTTCACGAACTTCCATCTCAACCAGTTCCAGCAGCTCTTCGTCATCAACCATGTCGCATTTGTTCAGGAACACGATGATGAAAGGAACGCCTACCTGACGACCCAGCAGGATGTGCTCACGGGTCTGAGGCATAGGGCCGTCAGTCGCAGCAACAACCAGGATCGCGCCGTCCATCTGCGCAGCACCGGTGATCATGTTTTTAACATAGTCGGCGTGGCCCGGGCAGTCTACGTGTGCGTAGTGGCGAGTCGGGGTGTCATATTCAACGTGGGAAGTGTTGATGGTGATACCACGAGCTTTTTCTTCTGGTGCGTTATCGATCTGGTCGAATGCACGAGCAGAACCACCGTAGGTTTTAGCCAGAACGGTAGTGATTGCAGCGGTCAGGGTAGTTTTACCGTGGTCAACGTGGCCGATAGTACCAACGTTGACGTGCGGTTTTGTACGTTCAAATTTTTCTTTAGACACGGCTATATTCCTTACTATAGTGCCCCCTCACCGAAGGGGCACGGGACTTAGATTTTAACCCTACGGCTTATTTACCACGGGCTTCAATTACGGCCTGAGCAACGTTGTTCGGCGCATCATCATACTTCAGGAACTCCATGGAGTAAGAAGCACGACCTTTGGTCAGAGAACGCAGCTGAGTTGCATATCCGAACATTTCAGACAGCGGAACTTCAGCATGAATCTGAACACCAGTAGCGTTAGATTCCTGACCTTTCAGCTGACCACGACGACGGCTAAGGTCACCGATAACGTCACCGGTATTCTCTTCCGGAGTTTCTACTTCAACCTTCATGATCGGCTCAAGCAGAACTGGTTTCGCTTTCTTAAAGCCTTCTTTAAAGGCGATAGAAGCGGCCAGTTTAAACGCCAGTTCAGAGGAGTCAACGTCATGGTAAGAACCGAAGTGCAGACGAACACCCATGTCTACAACCGGGTAACCAGCCAGTGGACCAGACTTCAGCTGCTCCTGGATGCCTTTATCAACGGCAGGGATGTATTCACCAGGAATTACACCACCTTTGATGTCGTTGATGAACTCGTAACCTTTAGGGTTAGAGCCCGGCTCCAGTGGGTACATGTCGATCACAACGTGACCATACTGACCACGACCACCAGACTGCTTAGCGTGTTTACCTTCAACATCGGTAACTTTCTGACGAATCGCTTCACGGTAAGCAACCTGAGGTTTACCTACGTTAGCTTCAACGTTGAATTCACGCTTCATACGGTCAACGATGATGTCGAGGTGCAGTTCACCCATACCAGCGATGATGGTCTGGTTAGATTCTTCATCAGTCCATACGCGGAATGATGGGTCTTCTTTAGCCAGACGGCCCAGAGCCAGACCCATTTTTTCCTGGTCAGCTTTGGTTTTCGGTTCTACTGCGATGGAGATTACCGGTTCCGGGAATTCCATACGCTCAAGAATGATCACGTTATCCGGATCACAGATGGTGTCACCTGTAGTCACGTCTTTCAGGCCGATTGCCGCAGCAATGTCGCCCGCGCGAACTTCTTTGATCTCTTCACGCTTGTTAGCATGCATCTGAACGATACGGCCAAAACGCTCACGAGCTGATTTAACCGGGTTGTATACGGTATCACCAGAGTTAACCACGCCAGAGTACACGCGGAAGAACGTCAGGTTACCTACAAACGGGTCGGTAGCGATTTTGAATGCCAGTGCAGCAAACGGCTCGTCATCACTAGCATGACGCTCGGATGGGGTATCTTTACCGTCATCCAGCATACCGTTGATTGCAGGTACGTCAGTCGGAGCTGGCAGGTAATCAATTACCGCATCCAGCATCGCCTGAACACCTTTGTTCTTGAACGCAGAACCACAGGTTACCAGGATGATTTCGTTGTTCAGAACGCGCTGACGCAGAGCTGTTTTGATCTCTTCTTCAGTCAGTTCTTCGCCACCCAGGTATTTCTCCATCAGGTCTTCTGAAGCTTCTGCAGCGGACTCGATCAGGTTCTGGTGCCATTCGTCAGCCAGGTCCTGCATGTCAGCCGGGATATCTTCATATTCGAAGGTAACGCCCTGATCAGCATCGTTCCAGTTGATGGCTTTCATTTTCACCAGGTCGATAACGCCGGTGAAGCCTTCTTCAGCACCAATTGCCAGCTGCAGCGGAACAGGGTTCGCGCCCAGACGGGATTTGATCTGACCAACAACTTTCAGGAAGTTTGCACCCATGCGGTCCATTTTGTTAACGAACGCAATGCGTGGAACTTTGTATTTGTTTGCCTGACGCCATACGGTTTCAGACTGTGGCTGAACACCACCAACTGCGCAGTAAACCATTACCGCACCATCAAGAACACGCATGGAACGTTCTACTTCGATAGTGAAGTCAACGTGCCCCGGGGTGTCGATGATGTTTACGCGATGCGGTTCATACTGCTTAGCCATACCAGACCAGAATGCAGTAGTCGCTGCGGAGGTAATGGTAATACCACGCTCCTGCTCCTGCTCCATCCAGTCCATGGTAGCGGCGCCGTCATGAACTTCACCGATTTTATGGTTTACACCGGTGTAGAACAGAATACGTTCGGTGGTAGTGGTTTTACCGGCGTCGATGTGCGCACTGATACCAATGTTACGGTAGCGTGCGATGGGTGTTGTACGAGCCATTTGATTCCTCGTTTATCTTTTTAGGCGTTCAGTTAAGTAACCCAAAGCGGGCTGCTTCGCTGAAGCGCCCGCCTGGTGACTATGACTCCGAAGGGATTACCAACGGTAGTGTGCGAACGCCTTGTTGGCTTCTGCCATACGGTGAACGTCTTCACGTTTCTTAACTGCAGTACCTTTGTTGTCTGCAGCATCAGAAAGTTCGTTCGCCAGACGCAGAGCCATGGATTTATCACCGCGTTTACGAGCAGCTTCAACGATCCAACGCATTGCCAGAGCATTACGACGGACCGGACGAACTTCAACTGGAACCTGATAAGTAGAACCACCTACGCGGCGGGACTTAACTTCAACAGTCGGGCGAACGTTGTCGAGAGCGACTTCGAAAGCTTCCAGTGAGGTTTTACCAGAGCGCTGAGCCAGGGTCTCAAGCGCGCTGTATACGATTGCTTCTGCAGTAGATTTTTTACCATCTACCATCAGGATGTTTACAAATTTTGCCAGCAGTTCTGATCCGAATTTCGGATCTGGAAGAATTTTACGCTGACCAATGACGCGACGACGTGGCATGGGAATACTCCGTTGTTAATTCAGGATTGTCCAAAACTCTAAGAGTTTAGTGTGACATTAAGATAAATCAGTTTGGCCTTACTTAACGGAGAACCATTAAGCCTTAGGACGTTTCACGCCGTACTTAGAGCGAGATTGCTTACGGTCTTTAACGCCGGAGCAGTCAAGCGCACCACGAACGGTGTGGTAACGAACACCCGGAAGGTCTTTTACACGACCGCCACGGATCAGGATCACGGAGTGTTCCTGCAGGTTGTGACCTTCACCACCGATGTAGGAAGTCACTTCAAAACCGTTAGTCAAACGCACACGGCATACTTTACGCAGTGCGGAGTTTGGTTTTTTAGGGGTAGTGGTATACACACGAGTACATACACCACGTTTCTGCGGGCAGGCTTCCAGCGCAGGCACGTTGCTTTTTGCAACTTTGCGAGCGCGTGGTTTGCGTACCAGCTGGTTAACTGTTGCCATTAAATAGCTCCTGGTTTTAGCTTTTGCTTCGTAAACACGTAATAAAACGACCTCATACAATATGAGGACGCGAAATTTTAGGGCTACGTCGAAAAGGTGTCAAGAAATATACAGCGATCTCACATCACCAGTTCATTTGACCGGCGTGCTGGACGGCCAGATTAACGAAATCAGTATAGCTAACCACGTCAATCTTGGTTGAAATTTGACCAGTAAGACCGCGAGCATCGATATCATCTTTAAGCGCAGAGACTGAGATGGGGGCATTACTGAGAATATCAACAAAGCGGTTGCCTTCTACCGCCGCCAGAACGCCATCCTGGATCAGCAGCAGGGCATCACCTTCCCGCACCATTCTCATCAGGCTATCGATGTCGCAGTGCCAGGGGGAGCGGCTCAAAGTATGGAGCATGACGGCCTCAGAATGTCAGGATGGTATCGAAGTGGGAGAGATGTTCACGCAACACCTCCGGCACCACCACCGTAGCGTCGAGAACAAAGGGGGTGCTTTCACTCAGACCGCGCTCCTGCAGGGAGGCGGCACAGACGTAGAACGTCTCGATGTCATACAGCGGCAAGACCTTAAAGGTCGCGATGTAGTCGCGCGCCAGCACGGCCTGCGGTTGCTGGCCGGCCAGCAGCTGAAACACGCCGTCGCCGATAAAGAATACGCCGATCTCTTCTGTCAGCGCGGAGGTCGCCAGTAACGCATCCAGCCCTTCCCTGCCGGCGGCACTGCCATGCGGAGCAGAGGCAAAGACAAAAGCCACGCGGTTCATCAGAATTGCACCATTCTGTCGCAGGTTAATGCGGCTTGAGCCAGCGCCCCAAGGCCACTGAGTGAAAAGCCGTCATTAAGATTGGCGGCTGACAGGCCCAGACGCTGCGCTTCATTTGCATCGCTCACGCCGCGACGGAGCGCTGCCGCCACACAAATATGAAGCTCAACCCCGTGCTGCTGGTTCAGGGATTGCCATGCGCGCACCAGGTCAAACTCATCGGAAGCGGGGGACGTCAGCTGGTTGGCGTTATAAATGCCTTCACGATAAAAAAAGATACTGACCAGTTCGTGTCCGGCGCCCAGCAGCGCGCGCGCAAACTGCAACGCACTGCTGGCTTGCTGCGTACCGTAAGCCGGGCCTGTCACCATTAATGCAAAACGCATTACTTCTCGTGCCCCAGGAAGTCGCCGCTTTTGAACTGACGGATGTAGAGATACACCGTGTGCTTAGAGATATTGAGACGATCGGCCACCTGGTTAATCGCATCTTTGATATCAAAAATGCCTTTCTCGTAGAGGTTAAGCACGATCTGACGATTCTTGGCGTTGTTAGACACATTGCGATCGGCATTCACTTCTTCGATGGTGAACTCCAGCGTCTGGGTGACGAGGTCTTCTACCGAGGAGGCAAAGTTAACAGCGGATCCGACATCCGGCGTTTCTGGCGGAATAAAGGTGTTCATGATCTGGGAGAACGGCACATCGAGATTCATGTTGATGCACAGCAAACCAATTACCCGATGATCGCGGTTGCGGATGGCAATCGTCACGGACTTCATCAGGACACCGCTCTTGGCGCGGGTGAAATAACATTTCGAGACGCTGCTGTCCGCACCGGTCATGTCGTGCAGCATACGCAGTGCAAGGTCGGTGATTGGCGAGCCAATTTTACGGCCAGTATGCTCACCATTGGCAATGCGGATGGCAGAACATTTCAGATCTTGCAGGGAGTGCAATACGATTTCGCAGTGGGACCCAATGAGCATCGCTAACCCGTCCACTACCGCTTCGTAGGATTTCAGAATATCGAAATCGGTCTGATCGAAAGGACGTTGATCCAGCAGATCAAGTTCGCTGGTTTCGTTGGTTAAAAGCGACCTGGTCATGAAAAAAACACTCCTTTTCAGGAGCCTGTCGGTAGGTTTTCAGGGCAGGCTCATTATTTACACGGGCAACTAAATTAATACAGCGTAGGTAGCGCTTCCAGTGTTAATTATATCTGCACCATAATAAAAAAACCGCCGCTTCAGGAGCGGCGGTTGTTACCGATTTACTTCTTGGTGGCTTCAGCTGGCGCTTCTGGCTTCGCGTCCGGCTTAGCATCCGCCTTCGGTGCTGGTTTGATATCCAGCAGCTCTACGTCGAATACCAGGGTGGAGTTAGCCGGGATACCCGGGACGCCAGTTTTGCCGTAGGCCAGATCCGGTGGGATGACCAGCTTGATTTTACCGCCTTTCTTGATGTTCTTCAGGCCTTCAGTCCAGCCAGGGATAACACCATCCAGACGGAAGGAGAGCGGCTCACCACGGGTGTAAGAGTTATCGAACTCTTTACCGTCGGTCAGGGTACCTTTGTAGTTTACCACTACGGTATCGCTGTCTTTCGGTGCGTCGCCGGTACCTTCTTTCTCTATTTTATAGACCAGGCCAGTTGGAGAGGTTTTTGCGCCCTTCTCTTTAGCGAAAGCTTCACGGTAGGTTTTGCCTTTCGTTTCGTTTTCAGTCGCGTCTTTCTCCATCTTCTCCTGCGCTGCGCCTTTCACGCGCGCTTCGAAAGCCTGCAGAGTTTGCTCGATTTCCTGGTCTGACAGTTTGCTCTTATCAGCAAATGCATCCTGAACACCGGCGATCAGCTGAGCCTGATCCAGCTTGATGCCCAGTTTTTCTTGCTCTTTCAGAGAGTTTTCCATGTAACGGCCCAGAGATGCGCCCAGCGCGTAGGCTGACTTCTGGTCGTCATTTTTGAACGCCGCATTGCTGTCAGCAGTCGCAGCAGGCTTTGCTGCAGTATCGGCAGCGAAAGTCAGCGGCGCATGCAGAGCGACGGCCATCGTGGTCGCCAGCAGCGTTACTTTAAACAGTGATTTCATCCATTTCTCCAGGGCCGGGGACTCTCACCCCGTATTAAGCGTAATTGAGAAGCGTACTATAAAACGTTGAGGAACAAATCTACAGGTAGACACCCCTGATTCGCACCACATTTCAGACTATTTTTGTTTAAATTAGTTTCGCAGCAATGGGATGTTTACTGCGCGCGAAGATAATCTCGGGTAAAATTCGCCGCCGCCAGCCCCGGACGGGGCAACAGAGACCAACGAGGTGAATCATGCAGAATACAGATATGGAAGCACGACTGGCTGAACTCGAAAGCCGCCTGGCTTTTCAGGAGATCACCATCGATGAGCTGAATCAGACCGTAACGGCCCACGAGCTTGAAATGGCCAAGTTGCGGGATCTGCTGCGTCTGTTAACCGAAAAAGTGAAAGCGTCGCAGTCATCACACATTGCGTCGCAGTCGGAAGAGACGCCGCCGCCCCATTATTGAGACGTAAAAAAAGCGGGATATTCCCGCTTTTTTGAGCCTTAAGCCGTGAAGCTTAGTGGCAACCGCAACCGCCATTACCGCAACCACCTTTACCGTGGTCGTGACCATGGTCGTGATCGTGGCCGTGACCGCCGCAGCAACCGTCGTGACCGTGATCGTGGTCGTGGTCGTGACCGTTCGCACCGTGAACGTGGCCGTGAGCCAGCTCTTCTTCAGTGGCTTCGCGGATAGCTACCACTTCAACGTTGAACTTGAGGTTCTGGCCAGCCAGCATGTGGTTGCCATCAACCACAACGTGGTCATCTTCAACTTCAGTGATTTCTACTGGAACTGGACCCTGGTCAGTTTCAGCCAGGAAACGCATGCCAACCTGCAGTTCGTCAACGCCCATGAACACGTCTTTAGGAACGCGCTGCACCAGGTTGTCATCGTACTGACCGTAAGCGTCGTTTGCGCCTACAGCAACGTCAAATTTATCGCCAACTTCATGACCGTCCAGCGCGTTTTCCAGACCGGAAATCAGGGAACCGTGACCGTGCAGGTAGTCCAGCGGCGCACTCACCGGAGACTCATCAACCAACACACCGTCTTCTGTACGTACCTGATAGGCCAGGCTGACCACCAGGTCTTTTGCTACTTTCATGATATCTCCTGAGCGTGGGAAAATTGCTGGCGCAGATTGTAACGGAAATCTGCACCCGTGTACCCTTTAGCTTAAAAAAACTCAGGGCATATCGCTAGTCCGGATGAAAAATCCCGATCACTTGCTCTTCTTTGCGAACATGCTCGCGAGCCTCTTTATCCGCCTCACGCATCTGGTGTCCGCACTTAACACACTCAACAATATCGATATTGTTCTCTCGCCACATCGCCAGCGTGTCCTGAGCCTGGCAGGCCGGGCATTTCGCACCGGCGATAAAGCGTTTACGAATCGCCATCATCTACCTCTTTATTCAAATTCATCCCAGCCATCCAGCTGTCGACGCTCCTGCTGCATCTCGCGCTGGAAGATCTCTTCCAGCTCGCGTCGCGCCTCCCGCACCCGGGAAATTTGCACCGTGTCGGTATGCACCGGCATCAACTCGCGCAGCATCATCATATCCAGACGGCGAAAGTGTAACTGCGCGCGCTGGGCCTGATGCGGATGCATTCCCAACGTCACTAAGGTTTTGCGCCCCAGCTCCAGCGCACTGGAGAAAGTCTCACGAGTAAATTGCTTCACCCCGGCCTGGAGCAGTTCATGGGCCTCTACACGCCCGCGCGCCCGCGCCAGGATATGGAGATGCGGAAAATGCTGCTGGCAGATCTGCACCAGCTTCATGGTGTCTTCCGGATCATTACAGGTGATGACGATCGACTCCGCCGCCTCTGCCCCGGCGGAACGTAACAGTTCCACCTGGGTGGCATCACCGTAATACACTTTGTAGCCATATTTTCGCATCAGGTTCACCGCGCTGATATCACGCTCCAGAACGGTGACACGCTTTTTGTTCGCCATCAGCAGGCGGCCAATCACCTGACCAAAGCGCCCGAAGCCCACCACGATCACCTGCGGTTTGTCATCGTCCACCCAGGGCGCTTCATGCTCATCTTCCGGCGCATTGATGCGCCGGGAAAGCTGCCTGTCGATGAGCTTCATCAGCAGCGGCGTGGTCATCATCGACAGCGTGACGGTGACCAGTAGCAGCGCCATCTGGTCATGCTGGAACAATCTCTGGGACGATGCTGTGGAGAAGAGCACAAAAGCGAACTCTCCCCCCTGGCTCAGCACCCCGGCAAGCTGCGCGCGTTCCGGGTGACGCAGACCGTATACCCGCGCCAGCCCGTACAGCACCAGCATTTTGACGGTCACCAGCACCGCAACGCCCAGCAGCACGACCAGGATATGGGTATAAAGCACGCCAAGATTCAGGGCCATGCCGACCGAGATAAAGAACAGCCCTAACAGCAACCCTTTAAACGGATCGATGGCGATTTCCAGCTCGTGCCGGTACTCACTCTCTGCCAGCAGCACGCCGGCAATAAAAGTTCCCAGCGCCATCGACAACCCCAGCGCATCCATAAACAGCGCCGAGCCCAACACCAGCAGCAGCGTGGCGGCGGTAAACACCTCCCGCACCCCGGACGCCGCAATAAAGCGGAACACCGGACGCAGCAGATAGCGCCCGCCTACCAGCATGCCGGCAAAGGCCAGCACCTTCATGCCGATTTTCATCCAGTCGAAATGCTCGTCGCCCGACCCCGCCAGCAGCGGCACCAGGGCCAGGGCCGGGATCACCGCCAGATCCTGGAACAGCAGCACGGAGAAACCGAGCTGTCCCGTTTCGTTACGGTTCATGCCTTTGTCGCGCATTAGCTGTAACGCCATCGCAGTGGAGGACATCGCCAGCCCAATCCCGCCGACCACCGCCGCCTGCCATGAGAAATGGCCCAGCATCAGCAGGCCGCCGAGGATCACTGCGCTAAACAGCACCTGCGCGGCGCCCACGCCGAAGATGGATCGCCGTAGTTGCCAGAGCTTCGCCGGATTCAGCTCGAGGCCGATAATAAACATCAGGAAGACGACGCCCAGCTCCGAAAAGTGCAGGATTTCGTCCACATCGCTGATAAACCCCAGCCCCCACGGGCCAATGGCGATACCCGCCAGCAGATAGCCGAGCACCGCGCCGATACCCAGACGCGAAGCCAGCGGCACCGCCACCACGGCAGCGAGCAGAAACAGCACCCCCGCCAGCAACAGATCGGAACCTTCCATCAGCGACCTCCCGTCAGATTAGGCGCAGCCAGCCAGTCGCCGTAGGCTTTGGCATGGCTGGCCAGTTCACTCTGCTGCTGCCGACGCGCCCAGTAGACCACGATCGGTCTCAGCCAGTGCATGTGGCACATGGCCGCCGTCAGCTCGAACGGGCGTAAAATATCGTTCATCGAGTAGCGGTTAAGCCCGTCGTGACGATAGGCACTCTCCGGCTCGCCGGTGGTAATCACGTTCCGCCAGTACTTTCCCGCCAGCTGGTTTCCTCCCGGGCCACTGGCAAAACCGCGGCTCAGTACGCGATCCAGCCACTCTTTCAGCAGTGCCGGGCAGCTGTAAGTGTAAAGCGGATGCTGGAACACGATGACGTCATGCTGACGCAGCAGCTCTTGCTCATAAGGGATGTCGATAAAAAAATCGGGGTAGTGCGCGTAAAGATCGTGCACCGTCACATTACTGAGCCGTAATGCCGGCTGGAGCAAAACCCGGTTGGCGACCGAGTCCTGCGACTCCGGATGGGCATACAGCAGCAGCACTTTTGCTGTCTGGGACATCATTCCTCTCCCGGGTCGTCATCACTGTTATTTTGGGCTACCATGGCACACCCACGCGGCGCGTGGCGGCACATTTAACCTGATTATAATGACAACTTAACATAGTCGGAACACACGGCGCTCTATGATTGTTTTCTCCTCATTACAAATTCGTCGCGGCGTACGCGTCCTGCTGGACAACGCTACAGCCACCATTAACCCGGGCCAGAAAGTGGGCCTGGTGGGCAAAAACGGCTGCGGTAAATCCACGTTACTGGCATTGCTGAAAAACGAGATCAGCGCGGACGGCGGTAACTTTACCTATCCGGGCAACTGGCAGCTGGCCTGGGTAAACCAGGAGACGCCCGCCCTGAGCATACCGGCGATGGACTATGTGATTGACGGCGACCGGGAGTACCGCAAGCTGGAAGTCGAACTGCACGCCGCCAACGAACGCAACGACGGTCACGCGATTGCCACCGTCCACGGCAAACTCGATGCCATCGACGCCTGGACCATCCGCTCTCGCGCCTCCACGCTTCTGCACGGTCTGGGTTTCAGCAATGAACAGCTGGAACGCCCGGTCAGCGACTTCTCCGGTGGCTGGCGGATGCGTCTCAACCTGGCCCAGGCGCTGATCTGCCGCTCGGACCTGCTGCTGCTCGATGAACCGACTAACCACCTCGATCTGGATGCCGTCATCTGGCTGGAGAAGTGGCTGAAGAGCTATCAGGGCACACTGATCCTGATCTCCCACGACCGTGACTTCCTCGATCCGGTGGTGGACAAAATTATTCATATCGAACAGGAATCGATGTTCGAATACACCGGCAACTACAGCTCGTTTGAGCGTCAGCGCGCGGTGCGTCTCTCCCAGCAGCAGGCGATGTACGAAAGCCAGCAGCAGCGGGTGGCGCATCTGCAAAGCTTTGTCGATCGCTTCAAGGCCAAGGCCTCCAAAGCCAAACAGGCCCAGAGCCGCATCAAGATGCTGGAACGGATGGAGATGATTGCCCCGGCGCATGTCGACAACCCGTTCCACTTCAGCTTCCGGGCACCGGAGAGCCTGCCCAACCCGTTACTGAAAATGGAAAAGGTCAGCGCCGGTTATGGCGACCGCATCATTCTCGATTCCATCAAGCTCAACCTGGTTCCGGGTTCCCGTATCGGTCTGCTCGGGCGCAACGGCGCCGGTAAATCGACCCTGATTAAGCTGCTGGCGGGCGAGCTGGCTCCGGTCCGCGGCGATATCGGTCTGGCGAAGGGCATTAAGCTGGGTTATTTCGCCCAGCATCAGCTGGAATTTTTACGCGCGGATGAATCCCCGCTGCAGCACCTGGCGCGTCTGGCACCCCAGGAGATGGAGCAGAAGCTGCGGGATTACCTGGGCGGCTTTGGCTTTCAGGGCGATAAAGTCACCGAAAACACCGAGCGCTTCTCCGGCGGCGAGAAAGCACGTCTGGTGCTGGCGCTTATCGTCTGGCAGCGCCCGAACCTGCTCCTGCTCGATGAACCGACTAACCACCTGGATCTGGACATGCGCCAGGCCCTGACCGAAGCCTTGATCGAGTTTGAAGGCGCGCTGGTGGTGGTCTCGCACGACCGTCACCTGCTGCGCTCCACCACCGACGATCTCTATCTGGTCCATGACAGCAAAGTGGAACCTTTCGATGGCGATCTGGAAGATTATCAGCAGTGGCTGAGCGACGTGCAGAAGCAGGAGAGCCAGCCTGCCGAAGGCGCCAAAGATAACGCCAACAGCGCCCAGGCACGTAAAGATCAGAAGCGTCGCGACGCGGAGCTGCGCACCCAAACCCAGCCGCTGCGCAAAGAGATCACCCGTCTGGAAAAAGAGATGGAGAAGCTCAACGCACAATTGGCTACCGTGGAAGAAAAACTGGGTGACAGCGGACTGTATGACCAGACGCGTAAAGCCGAGCTGACCGAATGCCTGCAGGTGCAGGCCACGACCAAATCCAGCCTTGAAGAGTGCGAGATGGCCTGGCTGGATGCGCAGGAACAGCTCGAAGGGATGCTTCAGAACGAATAACCCGGTGGAGGAGCGATGATACCTGACCTGACCAGCGAGATTACCTTTCGCAAACTGAGCATCTTCATGACATTTATGGAGACGGGCAATATCGCCCGGGCCGCTGAGGTGCTGAACCTCAGCGGGGTCAGCGTCCATCGCGCCCTGCACACGCTGGAAGAGAACGTCCGCTGCCCGCTGTTCACCCATAAAGGCCGGAATCTGATCGCCCTGCCCGCCGCCTGGACGCTGCTGGAGTACTGCCAGGAGGTGATGCAGGTCATGGAGCGCGGGCTGGAAGAGGCGCGTAAAACGGCCGGTATCGGCCAGGGCCGTCTGCGGGTGGGGACGCTCTACTCCCTGACGCTCGAGACGGTGCCGCAGTTGATTATGGGCATGAAGCTACGCCGCCCGGATCTGGAGATGGATCTCACCATGGGCTCCAACGAGACCCTGCTGCATATGCTGGAAGAAGGCTTGCTGGATGCGATTCTGATCTCCATTTCTGAAAGCGAAATCGACCGCAACAACCTCGAAGTGCTGCCTCTGTTCCACGACGATATCTGTCTTGCCGCCCCCGCCTCGGCGCAGCTCAATACCGACGCGCTGGCGGATTTACGTGACTACAAAGACCAGAAGTTTGTCGCCCTGGCGGAAGGTTTCGCCACCTACGCTGGTTTCCAGGAGGCGTTTCATATCGCCGGATTTGAGCCGGAGATCGTCACCCGGGTTAATGATATTTTCTCGATGCTGAGTCTGGTGCAGGCGGGTGTCGGCTTTACGCTGATGCCGGGCAGGATGAAAAAAGTGTATGAAAACTCGGTGCAGCTGTTAAAGCTGGCCGAGCCGTATCAAATGCAGCAGATGATCGCCATCGTCTTTGCCCGCAACCGCGAGCAGGACCCGAGCCTGCGGGCGCTGGCGGCAGAAGGCCGCATGTACGCCCGCCGCCTTGAGCAGAACGCTACGCCTTAAGACGCCGGGCGAGATGCACCGCAACGTCAATGCCGCTGCGTTCCAGAGAGACAGACTCCCCTTCCCAGGCCGCCTGACGCGTCAGGCAGGTCAGCACCCCGCCGGGAGGCATCTCGATCGCCAGCCGCGCTTCACGCTCGTTCGCGGCAATCACCGCCTCCTGCCAGCGCACCGTCCGGGCCATGTTCATGGCCAGATCGTCGGCAATTTTCTCTGGCTGCCAGAGCACGCGCCCGGTGCTGCCGCTCAGGTATGCACAGCGGGGACGAGAGAGCGTAACCCGGCTGAACGCCTCAACCAGTTTTTGCGCCGGTTCCGCCAGCAGTTCGCAGTGCGACGGGACGCTGACCGTCAGGCGGCGGGCTTTATTGGCCCCTTTCGCCAGCGCGCGCGTCGCCACTTCTGCCATGCCATCATCGGCACCAGCGATCACAATCTGTGTCTCGGCATTCAGGTTGGCGATATAGGTGCCGGTGCCTTCCATCAGGGTTTCTACCTGGGGAAGCGTTAACCCCATAATCGCCGTCAGGCCGTAGCCCTGAGGATAAGCCTGCTCCATCAGATCGCCACGCAGGGCCACCAGTTTCAGGGCATCAGCAAAATCGAGCGCCCCGGAGATGACCGCCGCAGGATAGGCGCCGATTGAGAGGCCGCTGACGATATCCGCCGCGACGCCGCGACGCGCCAGTTCACGCCCCCAGGCGACACCCGCGATCAGCAGCGCGAGCTGTACCGCGCGGGTGTGTTGCAGCGCCGCCGGGGAGTCCAGCGCGTCCACCTCACTGGCGCCCAGCACTTCACGCGCCTGAGCCAGCTCGGTTCCCGGCAGGTTTTGCAGCATACCGGGATGCTGCGTCCCCTGCCCCGGAAAGGTAAACAGGATCTTCATTGTTCCTCCCATGCCCAGGGGTTGGCCGTCAGGCGCGGCCCCCGGTCGGTTTTCAGCAACGTTTTGCCATCACGTAGCCATTCGTTGAGCGCAAAGCCGCCCAGCGGCGTCTCGACCTGGGTATCGGCCCGACAAAGCGCCCCTTCAAGGTGCGACTGCCAGGTCAGCAAAACATCGGGAGAGAGGGGCTGCGGGACGCGGATCAGCAGATCGAGATCGCTGTCGGCGTGGATCACCGCAATGCCGGTCGCCAGCGCATAACCGATGCTGCCGGTAATACCCCAGGTCCAGGGCCAGGGTGTGCGGGAAAGTTGTGCAGCCACCTGAACCGGTGGCTGAGTGATAAAGGGCGAGCGCAGCAGATTTGCTTCTGCGCTCAGCTGTTCGGGGGAGATGACACGAACAATCTGGTCCGGGTTAACCCAGCCCGCCGCGCGCTGATCGCGCTTCAGGCCACGTACGCCCACCGGAATACGTCCGTTACCATCAACATCACGCCGCACCACCACTGGCAGGCCGGTGTGCCAGGCGCCATCTACCCAGGCGTCGGCAATCCCTTCCAGCGCGTCACGCGCATTAAGCCAGATAAGGTCGTGGGGGCGTAATGTTGTGGTCATGATTACATTCCTGAAGTCAGCGAGATAAACAGCGGCAGAGACAGGATACACAGGACGGAGCTTAACAGCAGCACGGCTTCTGCATCCGGCGACTGCACGCCAAAGCGGTTACCGAACACCACACCGAAGAAGCCGGCGGACAGGGCAATCATCAGGATCGCGGTGATCGCCACCGAACCGTGGAGACCAAACACCAGCACAATGCCCCAGGCAATCGCCGGCTGAATCAGCAGCTTGGTGATGGTAGCGCTAATCACCATGGTGTTGATCTGCAGCTTACGGGCCGACAGGATCACGCCGGTCAGGAACAGTGCCGCCGCGGTGGCCGACAGGCCCAGAGGCTTGATGGACGCCAGGACCAGGTCCGGCATTTTGATGCCAATCGCGGACAGAATCACACCCAGCAGTGGCCCCATCACAATCGGTTTCTTGATTGAGCGCCACATCAGAACCGGCAACATCGCCAGCGTAGACCCACTGTTTGTCCCTTCCGCACGGGCTTTTTCGCGTTCCAGAATCAGCAGACAGAACGGCGTCATCAGGACAGAACCACAGGCAATGGAGACCGCCACCGAGAGCGAGGTCGCCGGGCTTTCACCCAACACGCTGCCCAGAATCGGCAGACCCAGCGCCGCGTAGTTCGGCAGTGCCACGGTCAGGGTCAGCACGGCGGCATCCTGCGGGGATTTTTTGAAGACGTTAGTGGCGAGGAAGTAGATGGCCGCATAGGTGATCCACATCGCCAGGGTCAGGACGAGGATCAGCGGCGACTGGGCAATGATACCTGCCCAGGGCGTTTGCACCGTGGCGCTGAACAGCGCGGCGGGCAATGCAAAATCCATCACGAAGATATTAAGCAGAGAGACATTTTTGTTATCCACCATTTTGGCTTTACCGGCCCAGAAGCCGAGCAGCATGATGACAAAAATGGGTGCAAGGGCATGAACAATCACATAAGTCATAAATCACCTGTAAAAAAAGAAGTTTAAGCACTGACGCGATGGTTATTATTTTCAGGATGCAGGTTTCCGCGTGGGCGCAACGGGTGCGCCCACGGGGCGTGCATCTGGCAGGTCTTTTCTTTTTAGTATTACCAGCTGGCTCGCATACGTTCGCGTACAAGAGCTGAGCTATGGCGATTGTCGGCACCCAGACGGCTTTTCAGCGTCGGATCCCGGCGAGCGTCATCAATGGCCTGTTGTAAGGTGGTTTTCACCAGCGCCAGATCGAGAGAAGAAGGTGCGTCCGGATTGCTGATATCCAGCAGGTTTTCCAGCAGCCCCAGCGTGGCATAGTTACTGATGTCATACGCCATTGGCGGAATGGTTGCCGCCAGTTTTTCCAGTGCGTCCAAGGTACGCAGCGTGATGCGTGCGGCAGACTCTTTACCCATCGCGTGGATCAATACGCCCTGGTCGTTAAAGGCGATCAGCCGGTTGGCCTGATAACCGTGGGCCAGAAACGCCCCGGACATCGCTTTCCCGACGATAAGGCCAATCACCGGATGGCCCGCCAGACGCGCGTTAGCATAGGCCGCAGCAGCACCGGCCAGCGCCTGGTGAATACCAAAACCCTCTTCACGACGACCATAGGCCTGGCTCGGTACGTCGATGACCGCCACAATCGGGCGTTTCACCGCGTTGTCAGCATCGGCCGCGACGGTTTCGCTTACCACTTTGGCCAGGGTCCAGCCTTCCAGCAGACCCACTTCGCCACGTGCGGCACGCGGGTAGTGGTTATTAGCATCCGGCACCACCGCAACAAAGCGCACCGCTTCGCCATTCAGCTCGCCGTCTGCCGCCTGCACCGACGGGCAGAGCCCTTCCAGATGTTTGGCATGCGGCGCAAGGGTTTCCAGCCAGAGCTCACCACGGCTAATTGAAGTACTCATCATTTCACCTCCCGGGCAAAGAGCGCGTGAATCTGTTCGGTATCCGCCTGTTTGCGGGTGTCGAATTTGGTCAGGCGTTCGAGATACCAGTCGTAATTGTCGGTGCGGTGTTTAGCCGGCACGCCTTTCGCAATCGCGTCGTTCATCGCCGCTTTCACCGCGTTCACGCCGTCGCCCACCAGGGCGTCCACCAGCCCGCTTTGATAGCGAATTTCGCCCCCGGTCATGCTCCAGATAAACGGACGGTCGCGGGAGTCGTATTCTTCAATCCCGGCTTCCTGCTCGATAACCTGTGGGCCGTTGAGGCCGAGACGCGCTTCGCGGGTCACAATCAGATAGCTGCACAACGCGGCCGCAATGGACATCCCGCCGAAGCAGCCGACGGTACCCGCGACAATGCCGATGACCGGGGTATAGCGACGCAGATCGACAATCGCAGCGTGAATATCCGCAATCGCCGCCAGGCCAAGGTTAGCTTCCTGAAGACGGACGCCGCCGGTTTCCAGGCTCAATACTGCCTGGGTTGGAATACCGTTGCGGTTATCTTCCGCCGCCAGCTCCAGCGCTGCCGCCATTTTGGCCCCGGACACTTCGCCCATGCTGCCGCCCTGGAACGCCCCTTCGATGGCGACCACCACCGCGGGTTTGCCGTTGATGGTGCCTTTCGCCACCACCATGCCGTCATCAGCCTGCGGCACAATGCCCTGCGCGCCCAGCCACGGAGAGATAATCTCTTCGAACGGATCCAGCAGTTCGCGGAAGCTGCCCTCGTCGAGCAGAGCCTGCGCACGCTGGCGCGCTTTTAATTCGATAAAGCTGCTGTCATCACGCATGGCTCACCCCCTCAAAGACCTGTTCGATACGAATGCGTGCCACGCCCGGCGTGGCGCCAAAGTCGTGGATGGTCAGTTTGCCCGCCGGCAGGCTGCTGACGGTCTGCAATCTGTTGAACAGCGCATCCCAGCGGCCACGGCTGTTATCGACGGAGGTGGTGATTTCAATAGCCAGCGTCTGGCCCTGGTCGGCGGTAAATAACACCTCCATATCCCCGGAGCCAACAACGCCTGCCAGCGCTTTGCCGTTCAGGGTACGGCTGGCGGGCAGAGTTAATGTAATTTTTTCCATAACATCCTCTTAATTCGCTAAATAAGGCGTCTCTATGCGGTCAAGGAACAGCGTGGCGGCCAGCAGGTCGGCCGCGCCGCCCGGAGAGGCATTGAGCAAGAGCATCTGTTTGTCTAATACGGCTAAGATGCGTTGCCCCTCAGGGTGAGCGGTGCCGCCAGCGGCTAATACCGCCCGGGCGCCGTTCTGCATGGCGTCCAGCCCCTCCATACCGGCGCGGGAGAGCACGCAGGTATCGGTTAACGAGGTCATGATCGCCATTAACGCATCGAGCCGGGCGTGGGCTTCGGTACCGCCGTTAAGCCGGCTCAGGCGAAGCTGCGGCAGCGCCCGCTGCATAATGTGCGGAAACGCCTGCTGCGCCTCTTCGCGCGCGCCCGGCACCCGATAGCGGTGGGTGGCGCGCAGCCCTTTACTGAATACTTTCGGCGCGGCGTCATCCGGCAGTTTCGCCAGCTGCGCGGCGGTATCGGCTACCGTCCGGGCTTGCGCATTGCCGCCGAGCATCGCCACGGCGCTGACTAACAAGCCCAGCGCCCAGATAGCGCCCCGGTGGGTATTCACCCCGCCGGTGGCGGCCATCATCCGCTGCTCGCCTTCGCGGCCCAGCCGACCTACGGTCTGCCGTAGCGCGATATCGGCCGGACGCTGCCAGCTTTGCAGCGCCAGCGCCTGAAACGTGGGGGTCAGGCTGTGCGCCGAACGCTCCATCAGCGCGAGCGAGAGATCGTGATGCGCGCCATTCCCCCGACTGTCCACCAGACCGGGTTTCGGGCTCAGTCGCGCTTCGTCAATCAGACACTGCGTGGCGGTTCGCGCCAGCCATTCGGCACCGCCTTCAACCTGGATCCGGGGGAGTAGTTTCATTACCAGCTCCGGAATTTCGCAGGTGGGTTGTACAGACCGCCCGACCATTCCACCAGGTCAGACACGCTGCCAGCCGCCAGCAGAGAGCGGGTCGCGTCAGTGCGGCGAATCCCCATGTCTTCCGGGTAGACCACTTTGCCACTCTGGCGCAGCTCGGCGACGCGTTTGGCGTCCACACCCAGACCGATATCGGTGATCCCTGCTACCGCAGCGACCATGGCCCGACGTTCCTCAAGATCTTTGGCCCGGTAGAGGTAAGCAATCCCCTCTTCCGTCAGCACGTGAGTGACGTCATCCCCGTAAATCATGACCGGGGCCAGCGGCATACCGGAGGCTTTCGCCACCTCCACAGCGTCGAGTTTTTCCACGAAGGTCGGTTTCACGCCCGCCTGGAAGGTTTCGACCATCTGCACCACCAGCTTTTTACCGCGCTGCATCGGATCGGGTTCAGTGATCATGTTCAGCCAGGCCGGGGTGGCATGACGACGACCGTGCGGGTCGTGGCCCATATTTGGCGCCCCACCGAAGCCGGAAAGACGACCGCGGGTCACGGTTGAGGAGTTGGCATAGCCATCAACCTGCAGCGTAGAACCGATAAACATATCCACCGCGTACTGGCCTGCCAGCTGGCAGAAGGCGCGGTTAGAGCGCATGGAGCCGTCGGCGCCGGTAAAGAAGATGTCAGGACGGGCACGAATGTACTCTTCCATCCCCAGCTCACCGCCGAAGCAGTGCACGCTCTCGACCCAGCCGCTTTCAATTGCCGGGATCAGCGTCGGATGCGGGTTCAGCGTCCAGTGTTTACAGATTTTGCCTTTCAGGCCGAGCTGTTCACCGTAGGTCGGCAGCAGCAGTTCAATGGCGGCGGTGTTGAAGCCGATACCATGGTTCAGGGACTGAACCTGGTGTTCCGCATAGATGCCTTTGATGGCCATCATCGCCATCAGGATGTGTTCCTGTTTGATCAGGCGTGGGTCACGGGTGAACAGCGGTTCGATGAAGAACGGCTTATCGGCCACGACCACGAAATCAATCCAGGAGCCAGGGATATCCACGCGCGGCAGATCGCACTCATCGTCCACCAGCTCGTTGACCTGAGCGATAACGATACCGTCGTGGAAGGCGGCGGCTTCGACCAGCGCCGGGGTATCCTCGGTGCTGGCACCGGTATAGAGGTTACCTTTACGGTCCGCTTTAAAACCGGCAATCAGCGCCACGTTTGGCGACAGATCAACATACAGGCGGGAATAGAGTTCGATGTAGGTGTGGATGGCACCAATTTCCAGTTGCCCGTCTTCCAGCAGCTGCGAAATACGCAGGCTCTGGGTACCTGAGAATGAGAAGTCGAGTTTGCGGGCGATACCCTTCTCAAAAATATCCAGGTGCTCGCTGCGACCGACGCTCGGCATAATCATATGCAGATCGTGAACAATTTGCGGGTTCACTTCGGCCAGAGAACGGGAAAGAAAATCTGCCTGTTTCTGGTTATTCCCTTCCAGTACGACTTTGTCGCCTGGGGCGATCAGTTTTTCCAGCATGGCGACAAGGTCGCCTGTTGGCAGTACTTTGCCCTGCACCGGGACGGAAGCCAGGCGGCGCGCTTTTTCAGTGCGACGCGTGTTCCAGTTCCGGGCTGGCATTTGCCCTGATAACATTGTTAACCTCCTGATTCAGCTCATCTTTAGATTTGCTTAACGTTGAGTTAAGTGTGCCCCCTGGCGATAAAGTCATCAATTAAGCGTAGAGAGGAATCATTAGCATGAGAGTAATAATCAAGGTAAATATTTGTGATCGGGATCAGTTCATGTTTCGGAAAACTAGGCTAAACGGGGTACAATTCGGAAGGTATCGTAAATAACAGACAATAATTAGCATCACCTTTATGACCCAAATCATCCCCTCAGACTTCAACATTGCAGCCGACGAAAGCGCGGAATTTGTCCCCATGCGGGGCGTGTCGAACCGACACCTGCAGACCATGCTGCCGCGTCTCATCCGCCGTAAAGTGCTTTTTACCCCCGTCTGGCAGCGCCTTGACCTGCCGGATGATGACTTCGTTGATTTAGCCTGGAGCGAAGATCCGCAGCAGGCCCGGCACAAACCCCGACTGGTGGTCTTCCATGGTCTGGAGGGCAGCCTGCACAGCCCCTATGCGCACGGCCTGATTCAGGCGGCAAAAGCGCGCGGCTGGCTGGGCGTGGTGATGCACTTCAGAGGGTGCAGCGGCGAACCCAATCGCCAGAAACGCATCTATCACTCCGGTGAAACTGAAGATGGCACCTGGTTCCTGCGCTGGCTGGCAGAGACTCACGGCCCGGCCCCTACGGCGGCAGTGGGCTATTCGCTGGGTGGAAACATGCTCGCCTGCCTGCTGGCAAAAGAGGGCGATACCATCCCGCTGGATGCCGCCGCCATCGTCTCTGCCCCGTTCATGCTGGAGCACTGCAGCTATCATATGGATAAGGGCTTCTCGCGAATCTATCAGCGTTATCTGCTTAACTTGCTCAAAGCCAATGCGGCACGCAAACTTAAAGCTTACCCGGATACGCTCCCGGTCAGTCTGCGACAGCTGAAGAAAGTGCGCCGCCTGCGCGAATTTGACGATCTGATCACCGCCAAAATTCACGGTTTTGCCGATGCGATTGACTACTATCGCCAGTGCAGCGCCATGCCGGTGCTGAGCAACATCACCAAACCGGTACTGATTATTCATGCTAAAGACGATCCCTTTATGGATCATCACTCGATACCCGCGCAGGAATTTTTGCCCGCTAACGTACAGTATCAGCTGACCGAACACGGCGGACACGTGGGCTTTGTCGGTGGCACGCTGCGCCGCCCGCAGATGTGGCTGGAAACGCGTATCCCGGACTGGCTGACCACATACCTGGAACCGATAAGATGATTATTCCCTGGCAAGATCTGGCTCCCGAAACGCTGGATAATCTGATTGAAAGCTTTGTGTTACGCGAAGGCACCGATTATGGTGAACAGGAGCTTTCGCTTGAGCAGAAGGTCGCCGACGTCAGGCGCCAGCTGCAAAGCGGTGAGGTGCTGGTGGTATGGTCTGAGCTGCACGAAACCGTCAACATCATGCCTCGCAATCAATTTCGCGGTTAACCGCGACCTCTTTCCATTCAGGGAGTTGCTATGTCCGCCAGACATCCGGTTATTGCCGTTACAGGGTCGAGTGGTGCGGGTACCACTACCACCAGCCTCGCCTTTCGTAAGATCTTCTCGCAGCTGCATCTGCGTGCTGCGGAAGTAGAAGGCGACAGCTTTCACCGCTTCACCCGCCCTGAGATGGACATGGCCATCCGCAAGGCCCGCGATCTCGGCAAACACATCAGCTACTTTGGCCCGGATGCCAACGACTTCGGCCTGCTGGAGCAAACCTTCGCCGAATACGGGCGAAGCGGCACCGGCCAGGCACGCAAATACCTGCACACCTATGACGAAGCGGTCCCCTGGAACCAGGTGCCGGGCACCTTCACCCCCTGGCAGCCGCTGCCGGAACCGACCGACGTGCTGTTTTATGAAGGCCTGCATGGCGGAGTGGTGACGCCGCATCACGACGTGGCGCGCCATGTCGACCTGCTGGTGGGCGTGGTACCGATCGTCAATCTGGAGTGGATCCAGAAGCTGACGCGGGATACCAGCGAACGCGGTCACTCCCGCGAGGCGGTGATGGACTCGGTGGTGCGCTCGATGGAGGATTACATTAACTTCCTGACGCCACAGTTTTCCCGCACCCATATTAACTTCCAGCGCGTCCCGACCGTGGACACTTCTAACCCCTTTGCCGCAAAAGGCATCCCGTCCCTTGACGAGAGCTTCGTGGTGATCCACTTCCGCAATCTGGACAATATTGACTACCCCTGGCTGCTGGCGATGCTGCAGGGTTCATTTATTTCGCACATCAATACGCTGGTGGTGCCGGGCGGGAAGATGGGGCTGGCGATGGAGTTGATCATGATGCCGCTGGTGCAGCGGTTGATGGAAGGCAAGAAGATCGACTGAGGTTTTGTTGCCCGGTAAGCGCAGCGCCACCGGGCAAGGCGCTTAGGCCTCGATCACTTCATACGAATGCGTAATGTTGACCGCTTTCTCCAGCATCAGCGCCACGGAGCAGTACTTCTCCGCAGAGAGATCCACCGCGCGGGATACCGCCGCATCTTTCAGCGCTTTGCCGGTGACCACGAAGTGCAGGTTGATATGGGTGAACAGGCGCGGCGCCTCTTCACGGCGCTCTGAGGTCAGCTTCACTTCACAGTCGGTCACATCGTGACGCCCTTTTTGCAGGATCGACACCACGTCGATGGCGCTGCATCCGCCTGCCGCCATCAGGACTACTTCCATCGGGCTTGGCGCTTTATCACCGGAGTTGCCATCCATCAAAATCTGGTGCCCGGAAGCGGACTCACCAAGGAACGTTAACCCTTCTACCCATTTCACACGTGCTTGCATTTGTATTAACTCCAGGAGTGCATTTTTGCTGACAGATTACGCGTCAGTAACAATTCTGACAACGGAAGTCGACCTGCATCAAGCTGAAGCGAGACACCAGGAGACACGCGGCAAAAGCTATGCTAAAACAGTCGGGATGCTACAGTAATACATTGACGTTGCACATGTATGCAGAGGACATCACACATTCCAGGCTGCTAATTATTGTGCCAGCCAGACCCCAGGCAGGGGAAAGAATTCGATTGCAACCCCAGAGTACAGGTACATAGCCAGACTCTGGAGACAGCTTATAACAGAGGATAACAGCGCATGGTGCTTGGCAAACCGCAAACAGACCCGACTCTCGAATGGTTCTTGTCTCATTGCCATATTCATAAGTACCCATCGAAGAGCACGCTGATTCACCAGGGTGAAAAAGCGGAAACGTTGTATTACATCGTCAAAGGCTCAGTGGCAGTGCTGATCAAAGATGAAGAAGGCAAAGAGATGATCCTCTCTTACCTGAATCAGGGAGATTTCATCGGCGAGCTGGGCCTGTTTGAAGAAGGTCAGGAGCGTAGCGCCTGGGTGCGTGCGAAGACCGCGTGTGAAGTGGCTGAGATCTCCTATAAGAAGTTCCGCCAGCTGATCCAGGTTAACCCGGATATCCTGATGCGCCTCTCCTCGCAGATGGCTCGCCGTCTGCAGGTCACGTCCGAGAAAGTGGGTAACCTCGCCTTCCTCGACGTAACGGGCCGTATCGCTCAGACCCTGCTGAACCTGGCGAAACAGCCAGACGCCATGACCCACCCGGACGGTATGCAAATTAAAATTACCCGTCAGGAAATTGGTCAGATCGTCGGATGTTCGCGTGAGACAGTCGGTCGTATTCTGAAAATGCTGGAAGATCAAAACCTGATTTCCGCCCACGGTAAAACCATCGTGGTTTACGGAACACGTTAATTCCGCTCAAACGGCGTGGCATCGCAGGATGCCACGCCGTTTTTGTCTCTAGCATCCATGTGGCGCAGGCTCATTTATCACCCGGAAGTTAACTACGCACTGCGGCAAACCCTGGTGTTGTGTCTCCCCGTGGCTGTGGGTTTGATTTTCGGTCATCTGCAACAGGGACTCCTCTTTTCTCTGGTTCCAGCCTGCTGCAACATCGCTGGCCTGGACACACCGCATAAACGCTTTTTTAAACGTCTGACTATTGGCGGCTGCCTGTTTGCCGGATGTAGCCTGGCCGTCCAGCTGTTGCTGGCGCGGGATATTCCACTGCCGCTCATTCTGACGGTACTGGCAATGACCTTAGGCGTCACGGCAGAAATCAGCGCTCTCCATGCGCGACTCCTGCCCGCCTCGCTGATTGCGGCCATCTTTACCCTGAGTCTTGCCGGGAACATGCCGGTCTGGGAACCGCTGCTCCTCTATACGCTGGGCACCCTCTGGTACGGGCTGTTTAACTGGTTCTGGTTCTGGATGTGGCGCGAACAGCCGCTGCGCGAGTCGCTGAGCATGCTCTATCAACAGCTGGCGGATTACTGCGAAGCGAAATATACCCTGCTGACCCAGCACACTGACCCTGAGAAATCGTTGCCACCGCTGCTGGCCCGCCAGCAGAAGGTAGTGGATCTGATCAGCCTCTGTTACCAGCAGCTGCATATGCTGGCGGCCAACAGAAATCACGAATACAAACGCCTGCTGCGCACCTTCCAGGTGGGGCTGGATCTGCAGGAGCATATCTCCGTCAGTCTGCACCACCCGAAGGAGGTGCAAAAGCTGGTGGAGCGCAGTCACGCCGAAGCGGTGATCCGCTGGAACGCACAGACCGTGGCGGCCCGCCTGCGGGTGCTGGCTGATGACATCCTCTATCATCGCTACCCCACTCGCTTTAGCATGGACAAACCGCTCGGCGCGCTGGAAAAAATCGCCCGTCAGCACCCGGATAACCCGGTGGGACAGTTCTGCGCCTGGCACTTCAGCCGTATCGCCCGGGTGCTGCGCACCCAGCGTCCGCTCTACCCGCGCGACCTGATGGCCGACAAGCAGAAACGCCTGCCGCTGATCCCCGCCCTGAAAAGCTATCTGTCGCTGAAGTCTGCCGCCCTCCGTAATGCGGCGCGTATCAGCGTGATGCTGAGTATCGCCAGCCTGATGGGCATAGCGCTGCACCTGCCGAAACCTTACTGGATCTTAATGACCGTCCTGCTGGTAACGCAAAACGGCTACAGCGCGACGCGGGTGCGTATTTTCCACCGGGCGGCCGGCACCATGGTGGGGCTGATCATCGCCGGTGTCACCCTGCACTTCCACGTTCCGGAAGGCTATACCCTCGCCGGGATGCTGGTGATCACTCTGGTAAGTTACCTGTTTATTCGTAAGAACTACGGCTGGGCGACGGTGGGCTTTACGGTCACGGCGGTATATACCCTGCAACTGCTGACCCTGAACGGTGAGCAATTTATTATCGCCCGGCTGGCCGATACCCTGATTGGCTGTCTGATTGCCTTCGGCGGCATGGTCTGGCTGTGGCCGCAGTGGCAGAGCGGGCTGCTGCGGCAGAATGCCCACGACGCGCTGGAGGCCGATCAGGAGGCCATCCGCCTGATCCTCAGCGACGATCCGCAGCCGACGCCGCTGGCCTGGCAGCGCATGAAGGTCAACCAGGCGCACAACGCCCTGTTCAACTCGCTCAACCAGGCGATGCAGGAGCCGGGCTTCAATTCGGCGTATCTGGCGGATATGAAACTGTGGGTAACGCACAGCCAGTTTATCGTCGAGCATATCAACGCGATGACGACCCTGGCGCGGGAGCATACGATGCTGACGCCAGACCTGGCGCAGCGTTATCTGCAGTCGTGTGAAATTGCGCTTCAGCGCTGTCAGCAGCGTCTGGAGTATGATTCGCCGGGTGAAAGCGGCGATGAGAATATCCTGGAAGCTCCCGAAACCCTGACCTACGGGCCTATGAGCACCCTGGAGCAGCATCTGCAGCGCATCCTGGGGCATCTGAATACCATGCACACCATTTCGTCAGTGGCGTGGCGACAGCGTCCGCATCATGGGATCTGGTTGATCCGGCGTTTGAAACGGACGCCGTATTAGCTTTTGTGCCCGGCGGCGCTACGCTTGCACGGGCCTACGCCTGAACCACGCGCTTCACCGCGGCGGCAAAACGGCTCATCCCTTCGTCGATATCCTCGCTCTCCACCAGCAGCGACGGCGCAAAGCGCATCACATCCGGCCCGGCATTGAGCACCATCGCCCCTTCGCTGGCGGCGGCGTAGAGGAAATCGCGCGCCCGGCCTTTGTATTGCGGCTTCAGCTCGGCACCAATCAGCAGCCCCATGCCGCGAATATCACTGAAGAGATCGTACTGAGCATCGATCTGCTGAAGGTGCTTCACAAACTGCTCCCGCTTCGTGTTAACGCCGCTCAGCACTTCCGGGGTGTTGATAATATCGAACGCTGCCTCAGCCACCGCGCACGCCAGCGGGTTACCGCCGTAGGTGGAGCCGTGAGAGCCCACGTGGAACGCCGAAGCAATATCCTGAGTGGTCAGCACCGCGCTGACCGGGAAACCGCCGCCGAGCGCTTTAGCGCTGGTCAGGATATCCGGGGTCACGCCGTAGTGCATGTAGGCAAACAGATCCCCGGTACGCCCCATGCCGCTCTGCACTTCATCAAATACCAGCAGGGCCTGGTGCTGATCGCACAGCTCGCGGAGCCCCTGCAGGAACTCGGGGGTTGCCGCCATCACGCCGCCTTCACCCTGAATCGGCTCAACTACCACCGCGCAGGTGTGATCGTCCATCACCGCTTTTACCGCATGCAGATCGTTAAACGGGACGTGGATGATGTCGGCCGGTTTCGGGCCAAAGCCGTCGGAATATTTTGGCTGACCGCCCACGGTCACGGTAAACAGCGAACGACCGTGGAAGGCGTTGTGGAAGGCGATGATTTTGGTTTTGAACGGGCTGTGGCGAGTGGAGGCGTAGTAGCGCGCCAGCTTAAAGGCCGTTTCGTTGGCTTCGGTGCCGGAGTTCATGAACAGCACGCGCTCGGCAAAGGTGGCGTCGATGATTTTACGCCCCAGACGCAAAGCCGGTTCGTTGGTAAAGACGTTACTGGTGTGCCACAGGGTCTCCCCCTGGGTTTTGAGCGCCTCGACCAGCGCCGGGTGACAGTGGCCTAACGCCGTCACCGCAATGCCGCCCGCAAAATCAATATACTCTTTACCCTGCTGATCCCAGACGCGGCTGCCTTTTCCCTTCACCGGGATAAACTCGGCCGGTGCATAAATTGGCAGGATAACTTCATCGAATGTTGCGCGCGTAATTGCAGATTGTTCAGTTGCCATGTAACCCCACCCTTTTTTAAGCAAAAAGCAGAAGTGAAAATATAATCACGAAATATGCTTAAAAAATCACTTTATGGCAACTAAAAAACAACGATTGAGGAAATTAGCCAGCAGCTGGTGGCCCTGTTCGCTGAGAATGCTTTCCGGGTGGAACTGCACCCCTTCCAGATCCCATTCGCGATGGCGGATACCCATGATCTCCTGAGTCTCGCTCCAGGCGGTGACCTCAAAGCAGTCGGGTAAGGTGGGCGGGTCAATAACCAGCGAATGATAGCGGGTCACGGTGAGAGGATTATTCAGGCCAGAGAAGACCCCCGTGCCGTTGTGGGTCACCGGGGCGGTTTTGCCGTGCATCACTTTGGCGGCACGAACGATCGTTGCGCCAAAGACCTGACCGATGGCCTGATGCCCGAGGCAGACGCCGAGGATCGGCAATTTACCGGCATAGTGTTGGATCACCGCCAGCGAGATCCCGGACTCATCCGGTGTGCAGGGGCCGGGAGAGATAACAATTTTCTGGGGATTCAGCGCCGCGACATCCTCCAGAGAGAGCACGTCGTTGCGCCGGACCACCACCTCCGCCCCCAGCTCGCAAAAATACTGGTACAGGTTCCAGGTGAAGGAATCGTAGTTATCAATCAGCAGAATCATGGCGGCTCCTGAAAAAATGGCCGCCCTATTCTACTCAGTTTCCCGGGCTTCGCTTACCACTTTGCTGAAGATTGTGTTCAGCGCGCTCAGATCGCCCATCGCACCGCTCTGGTTGGCCTGGGCCCACTCCTCCGGGTCGATACCGCGCCAGTCGAGCTGATAGCCCGCATGGATCGCCAGCTGTTCAAAGAAGATGCGCTGAACAATACCATTGCCGATGCGGAACGGGTGCAGGACGTTGATTTCGCAGTAGTAATGGCTAAGGCGATTAATAAAATCCGCTTTCTCCAGTCCGACGAGATACCCCTCCTCCTCCAGATCCTGCATCAGGGCATTGCCCTCTTTTTCGATATAGGCGAAGTGACAGAACCGGGTATCCCCCTGATAAATATCCATTTCGCGAATATCGCCCGCCCAGTCAAAAATATCCTGGTAGAGATGCTGGTGGATGGCGCACAGGTGCGGCAGTCCGCGCAACAGCGGCCCCAGAGGCAAGGTCGCGGCGCGCAGCGCGGTGAATTCATATGCGGCCTGCGCAAGGCGTTCCGCCTGACGAATGCCCAGCCGGTTACGCATCACGTTCAGTTCCGGGTAGAGATAGGGGTCGCGATCGTTGCCGTATTTATCGCTCATGCTGCCTCCCTAACTCCTCAAGACGATGCTGCGCCTCATCTGCGCTGAGGGTGACTAATGGACTGTCGACCCCTTCAAGGCGGCGGCTGGCCTGAAAATTCGTGTTTCGCTGTTGTTCCCAGAGACGGGATTTTTGCTTATCAGTGAGTTTTTTCACCTGTTACCTCCCTGCTTGTGCCCGTGTTGCCACAAGTATAAGCAGCAAACTGCGGTTTCGCAGGGAGGTAAAGGTAACGCGGGCAAAACCTGCCCGCGCTATGAGGGATTAAGGCAGGACTTTCGCAGAGAGGATAACTACCGGTTTTGTCGGCACATTCTGGTACGGACCGACATCGTGAGTCTGCACCTGAGAAATTTTATCGGCCACATCCATGCCTTTCACAACTTTACCAAACACCGCATAGCCAAAATCACGCTGGCCGTGGTCGAGGAAGGCGTTATCCGCCACGTTGAGGAAGAACTGGCTGGTGGCGCTGTCTTTATCGGCAGTACGCGCCATCGAGATGGTGCCGCGGCTGTTGCGCAGGCCGTTATCCGCTTCGTTCTTGATTGGCGGGTTCGGCTGTTTCTGCTGCATCTGCTCGTTGAAGCCGCCACCCTGCAGCATAAAGCCCGGGATCACGCGGTGGAAGGTGGTGCCGTTATAAAAACCGCTGTTCACATAATCGAGGAAGTTTTTCACAGAAACAGGGGCTTTCTGACTGTTCAGTTCCAGCTCAATGTTACCGGCAGAGGTGGTCAACAGAACGTGCGGGTCTCCTTTTGCTGCCAGCGCAGCAGGAGAGAGGGCTGAGAGAGCGAGTACAGCCGCGACAGCCGCCAGAGTTGATTTGAGCATGAGAATTCCTTAACAAAGCGCAGTAAAGAAAGCGAATGGCTTGATTCTAAAGAGCAGTATGGATCCAGGCCAGCCATTTACCTAATTTTACGCATTTGAAACAGTTGTAACCGCCGGGCAAACTGACGACACCGATGTTAACGTGATCTAAATCACATCAAAAACTGCAATTTTTGTTTAATTAACCATAAAAGATTTAAATAGATCACATTCACGCTTAAAATCTGGCCGCCCGCAGCGCCGTCAACGCGCTTTACCTTTCTATTCACAGGCCAGTCATGACTAACAGCAATCGTATCAAGCTCACATGGATCAGCTTCTTCTCCTACGCCCTTACAGGTGCGTTGGTGATTGTCACCGGGATGGTGATGGGAAATATCGCAGACTATTTTAATCTGCCGGTTTCCAGCATGAGTAACACCTTCACCTTCCTTAACGCCGGGATCCTGATCTCCATCTTCCTGAACGCCTGGCTGATGGAAATCGTCCCCCTGAAAACCCAGCTGCGTTTCGGCTTTGTACTGATGGTCGCCGCCGTCGCTGGCCTGATGCTCAGCCACAGCATCGCCCTGTTCTCTGCCGCCATGTTTGTGCTCGGGCTGGTCAGCGGGATCACCATGTCGATCGGCACGTTCCTCATTACGCATATGTATGAAGGCCGCCAGCGCGGCGCGCGTCTGCTGTTTACCGACTCCTTCTTCAGCATGGCAGGGATGATCTTCCCGATGGTGGCTGCGGCTCTGCTGGCTCGCAGCATTGAGTGGTACTGGGTTTATGCCTGCATCGGCCTGGTCTACGTGGCAATTTTCGTCCTGACCTTCGGCTGTGATTTCCCGGTACTCGGCAAAAAAGCCCAGGCCACCAGCGAACCGGTGGCGAAAGAGAAATGGGGTATCGGCGTGCTGTTCCTCTCCGTTGCCGCCCTGTGCTACATCCTCGGCCAGCTGGGCTTTATCTCCTGGGTGCCAGAGTATGCCAAAGGGCTGGGCATGAGCCTGAACGATGCCGGTCAGCTGGTCAGTGATTTCTGGATGTCGTACATGTTTGGTATGTGGGCGTTCAGCTTTATCCTGCGCTTCTTCGATCTGCAGCGGATCCTCACCATACTGGCAGGTGCCGCCACCGTCCTGATGTATCTGTTCATCAACGGTTCGCCGGAGCAGATGCCGTGGTTTATCCTGACGCTCGGCTTCTTCTCCAGCGCCATTTATACCTCAATCATTACTCTGGGCTCCCTGCAGACCAAAGTGGCCTCGCCGAAACTGGTTAACTTCGTGCTCACCTGCGGCACCATCGGCACCATGCTGACCTTCGTGGTTACCGGCCCGATTGTGGCCCACAGCGGCCCGCTGGCGGCGTTACACACCGCTAACGGTCTCTACGCCGTGGTGTTCGTGATGTGCCTGGTGCTGGGCTTCGTGACCCGCCACCGCCAGCATAACGTGGCAGCAGCGTCTCATTAATCCCTCACGCCCCTTTGCTTCCTGCAGAGGGGCTGTTTCGGGTAAAGCTCACCTCTTCTCCCCCGTTATCCATCTGGATCCAGGTCTGCGCCAGCTGCGTGGTGGCAATCACCCGCCCCTGACGAATCGACCAGCGTACCGGCACCTGGCACCGCACCGCATCAAAGCCCGTCTCCGCAGGCAGGATCACCAGGTTAGCCGGGTTGCCCGGTTCGATACCGTAATCGGCCAGACCAAAGGTCCGCGCGCTGTTATGGGTGATCAGATTCAGCCCGCTGTCGATCTGCTGATAACCCATCATCTGGCAGACGTGCAGCCCCATATGCAGGACCTGCAGCATGTTGCCGGTGCCCAGCGGATACCAGGGGTCAAACACGTCGTCATGGCCGAAGCAGACGTTAATCCCCGCCTCCAGCAGCTCCTTCACACGGGTGATGCCCCGGCGTTTTGGGTAGTCGTCAAACCGCCCCTGCAGATGGATATTCACCAGCGGATTGGCGACAAAGTTAATCCCGGAGAGCTTCAGCAGGCGGAACAGCCGGGAGGTATAGGCCCCATTGTAAGAGTGCATGGCGGTGGTATGGCTGGCGGTGACGCGTGGGCCGATCCCGGCCTCATACGCCAGCGTCGCCACCGTTTCGATAAACCGCGACTGCTCGTCGTCGATTTCATCGCAGTGAATATCCAGCGGCCGGTCGTACTTCTTCGCCAGTTCAAAAGCGATATGCAGGGACTGCACGCCGTACTCGCGGGTGAACTCAAAGTGCGGGATAGCACCCACCACGTCAGCCCCGAGCCGTAACGCCTCCTCCAGCAGGGCGGCGCCGTTGGGATAAGAGAGGATCCCCTCCTGCGGGAAGGCGACGATTTGCAGCTCAACCCACGGGGCGACCTCTTGTTTCACCTCCAGCATTGCCTTCAGGGCGGTAAGCGTGGGGTCGGAGACATCCACATGGGTACGCACAAACTGGATGCCGTTGGCGATCTGCCACTTCAGGGTTTTCCACGCCCGGGCTTTGACATCCTCATGGCTGAGCAGCGCCTTGCGCTCTGCCCAACGTTCGATGCCCTCAAACAACGTGCCGGACTGGTTCCAGTTCGGCTCCCCGGCGGTCTGGGTGGTATCGAGATGAATATGCGGTTCGATAAACGGCGGAAGGGCCAGCCCACCGCGCGCGTTTAAGACTTCATGGCTCTCGTTCTGCCCTTCGCCCATCGGGGTGATTTCGCCAAAACGACCGTTCTCGATAGCCAGTTGCCATAACCCGTCCCGACCCGGTAACCGAACGTTCTGGATAAGCCAAAGCGGTGCTGTAGACATCGTATTCTCCCGAAAAAGAGCGCTGAAATTTAGGAGTAGCGGATCAATAAGATTAGCCCCCTAATTTGTACACAAAATCGGCTATCACGAAAAGCCTGCGATTTCCGTTACTTAGAAAAAACCTGACAAATCAGCAATCTACTCACTAAGGAGTAGTCTAAGGCGTATTTGATTTGCATCAATAAGTGCCGTTGCTGAATCGTTAAGGTAGGCAGTAATAGAAAAGAAATCGAGGCAAAAATGAGCAAAGTCAGACTCGCGATTATCGGTAACGGCATGGTCGGTCACCGCTTTATTGAGGATCTTCTTGATAAAGCCGATGCCGCCCAGTTCGACATTACCGTGTTCTGTGAAGAACCCCGTAAAGCGTACGACCGCGTACACCTCTCCTCCTACTTCTCTCACCACACCGCCGAAGAGCTCTCTCTGGTGCGTGAAGGTTTTTACGAGAAACATGGCGTGAAGGTGCTGGTGGGCGAACGCGCTATCACCATCAACCGTCAGGAAAAAGTGATTCATTCCAGTGCGGGACGCACGGTTTTTTACGACAAACTGATCATGGCGACTGGCTCTTACCCGTGGATCCCACCGATCAAAGGGTCAGAAACTCAGGATTGCTTCGTCTATCGTACCATTGAAGATCTCAACGCCATCGAATCCTGCGCCCGCCGCAGCAAACGCGGCGCGGTGGTTGGCGGCGGTCTGCTCGGCCTCGAAGCCGCTGGCGCACTGAAAAACTTAGGCGTTGAAACCCACGTCATCGAATTTGCCCCGATGCTGATGGCAGAGCAGCTCGACCACATGGGTGGCGATCAGCTCAAACGCAAAATTGAGAGCATGGGTGTGAAAGTTCACACCAGCAAAAACACCAAAGAGATTGTTCAGGAAGGCACCGAGGCGCGTAAAACCATGCGCTTTGCCGACGGCAGCGAGCTGGAAGTGGACTTCATCGTCTTCTCCACCGGTATTCGCCCGCGCGACAAGCTGGCTACCCAGTGCGGCCTGGCCGTTGCCCAGCGCGGCGGTATCATGATCAACGATAACTGCCAGACCTCCGATCCGGATATTTATGCCATCGGTGAGTGCGCCAGTTGGAATAATCACGTCTACGGTCTGGTTGCCCCTGGCTACAAAATGGCGCAGGTCACCGCTGACCACATCCTCGGTAATGATAACGCCTTCGCTGGCGCAGACATGAGCGCCAAGCTGAAACTGCTGGGCGTGGATGTGGGCGGTATTGGTGATGCACATGGCCGCACACCAAACTCCCGCAGCTACGTCTACCTCGATGAAAGCAAAGAGGTTTATAAGCGTCTTATCGTCAGCCCGGACAACAAAACCCTACTCGGGGCGGTGCTGGTGGGTGATACCAGCGACTTCGGCAACCTGCTGCAACTGGTGCTGAACGCCATCGAGCTGCCGGAGAATCCGGACGCACTGATCCTGCCAGCCCATGCGGCCAGCGGTAAGCCGTCGATTGGTGTCGATAAACTGCCGGACAGCGCGCAGATTTGCTCCTGCTTCGATGTCACCAAAGGCATGCTGATCTCCGCCATCAACAAGGGCTGCCATACCGTGGCGGCGCTGAAAGCCGAAACCAAAGCCGGGACCGGCTGCGGCGGCTGTATCCCGCTGGTCACCCAGGTGCTCAACGCCGAACTGGCGAAACAGGGTATCGAAGTGAACAACAACCTGTGCGAGCACTTCGCTTACTCTCGCCAGGAGCTGTACCACCTGATCCGCGTGGAAGGCATCAAATCCTTCGACGAACTGCTGCAGAAACATGGCCAGGGCTACGGGTGTGAAGTCTGTAAACCGACCGTCGGTTCTCTGCTGGCCTCCTGCTGGAATGAGTACGTGCTCAAGCCGCAGCACACTCCGCTGCAGGACACCAACGACAACTTCCTGGCTAACATCCAGAAAGACGGGACCTACTCGGTGATCCCACGCTCTGCTGGCGGTGAAATCACGCCGGAAGGTCTGGTGGCCGTGGGCCGCATCGCCCGCGAATTTAACCTCTACACCAAAATCACCGGTTCCCAGCGTATCGGCCTGTTCGGCGCGCAGAAAGACGACCTGCCGGAAATCTGGCGTCAGCTGATTGAAGCGGGCTTCGAAACCGGTCATGCCTATGCCAAAGCGCTGCGTATGGCGAAAACCTGCGTGGGCAGCACCTGGTGCCGCTACGGCGTGGGCGACAGCGTCGGCTTCGGCGTCGAGCTGGAAAACCGCTACAAAGGCATCCGTACTCCGCACAAAATGAAGTTCGGCGTCTCCGGCTGTACCCGTGAATGTGCCGAAGCGCAGGGTAAAGACGTGGGCATCATCGCCACCGAGAAAGGCTGGAACCTGTACGTCTGCGGTAACGGCGGGATGAAACCGCGTCATGCGGACCTGCTGGCGGCGGATATCGACCGCGAAACGCTGATCAAATACCTCGACCGCTTCATGATGTTCTACATCCGTACCGCGGACAAACTGACCCGTACCGCGCCGTGGCTGGATAACCTGGAAGGCGGCATCGACTACCTGAAGTCGGTCATCATCGACGACAAACTCGGCCTGAACGCAACGCTGGAAGAAGAGATGGCGCGCCTGCGTGACGCCGTGATTTGTGAATGGACTGAAACCGTCAACACCCCGGCGGCGCAGGTTCGCTTCAAACACTTTATTAACAGCACCCAGCGCGACCCGAGCGTGCAGGTGGTGCCAGAGCGCGAGCAGCATCGCCCGGCGACACCTTATGAACGCATTCCGGTCATGCTGGTGGAGGAAAACGTATGAGCCAGTGGGTCAACATCTGCAAAATCGACGAGATCCTGCCTGCCACCGGCGTGTGCGCGCTGTTAGGCCATGAGCAGGTCGCCATTTTCCGTCCACGCCACGACGAACAGGTCTTTGCCATCAGCAATATCGACCCGTTCTTCGAGGCCAGCGTGCTCTCCCGCGGGATCATCGCTGAGCATCAGGGCGAGCTGTGGGTTGCCAGCCCGCTGAAAAAGCAGCGTTTCCGCCTGAGCGACGGTCACTGTATGGAAGATGAGAGCCGCTCCGTGAAGCACTATGACGTTCGCGTCAAAGACGGCAAGGTGCAGCTGCGAGGCTAACAAATATGGGAGGTGCAATGCCTCCCATTGTTTTATCAAAATTGATTTAATTTATTTATTTTTTCTTTTTAATATTACGGGTAATCAAATGTTTACAGACACTATTAATAAGTGTGCGGCTAATGCTGCCCGCATTGCACGTCTCAGCAAAAACAGTCCTCTCGGCTTCTGGATCAGCTCCGCCATGGCGGGCGCCTATGTCGGCCTCGGGATCATTTTGATTTTCACCCTCGGTAATCTGGTCGATCCGTCCGTGCGTCCGCTGGTGATGGGCGCCACCTTTGGTATTGCCCTGACCCTGGTGATCATCGCCGGTTCTGAACTGTTTACCGGTCACACCATGTTCCTGACCCTGGGCGTCAAAGCGGGCACCATCACGCAGGGCCAGATGTGGGGCATCCTGCCGCAAACCTGGCTGGGTAACCTGGTGGGCTCGGTGTTTGTCGCCCTGCTCTACAGCTGGGGCGGCGGTAGCCTGCTGCCGGTGGATACCAGCCTCGTGCACACCGTCGCGCTGGCAAAAACCTCCGCACCGGCGATGGTACTGTTCTTCAAGGGCGCGCTCTGTAACTGGCTGGTCTGTCTTGCTATCTGGATGGCAATCCGTACCGAAGGCGCCGCGAAATTTATCGCCATCTGGTGGTGTCTGCTGGCCTTTATCGCTTCCGGCTACGAGCACTCCGTCGCCAACATGACCCTGTTTGCCCTCTCCTGGTTCGGTCACCACAGCGAAGCCTATACGCTGTCAGGTATCGGTCATAACCTGTTGTGGGTAACGCTTGGCAATACCCTTTCTGGGGTTGTATTTATGGGTTGGGGTTACTGGTATGCTACCCCTAAAGCGGAGCGTCCGACTCCGGCTACCATCGCAACCGTTCAGGCGAAAGCCAACCAGTAAGAAGAGGTAATGTCGTGGATCACCTGCCAATATTCTGTCAATTACGCAATCGCGACTGCCTGCTGGTAGGGGGTGGCGATGTAGCTGAACGTAAAGCCCGCCTGCTGTTAGAGGCAGGTGCCCGACTCACCGTCAATGCCCTCGACTTCGCCCCGCAATTCACCGTGTGGGCGCAGGAAGGGATGCTCACTCTCGTCGAGGGTGAGTTCCAGGAATCACTGCTCGATACCTGCTGGCTGACCATTGCGGCCACCGATAACGATGCGGTTAACCAGCGGGTCAGCGACGCCTGCGAAGCGCGACGGATCTTCTGCAACGTGGTGGATGCGCCGAAAGAGGCGAGCTTTATCATGCCGTCGATTATTGACCGCTCCCCGTTGATGGTCGCCGTCTCCTCCGGCGGGACCTCTCCCGTGCTGGCGCGTCTGCTGCGCGAAAAGCTGGAAGCGATCCTGCCGCAGCATCTGGGCCAGGTGGCTCACTACGCGGGGCAGCTGCGCTCCCGGGTGAAAAAGCAGTTCGCTACCGTAGGTGAACGCCGCCGCTTCTGGGAAAAATTCTTCGTAAACGATCGGCTGGCGCAGTCGCTGGCGAATCAGGATCGGAAAGCCGTGGAAGAAACCACCGAGCAGCTGATCAATGCCCCGCTCGATCACCGGGGCGAAGTGGTGCTGGTGGGTGCTGGTCCGGGCGATGCCGGGCTGTTAACCCTGAAAGGGTTACAGCAGATCCAGCAGGCGGATATCGTGGTTTATGACCGTCTGGTCTCCGACGACATCATGAACCTGGTGCGCCGGGATGCGGATCGGGTGTTTGTTGGCAAACGTGCCGGGTATCACTGCGTCCCCCAGGAAGAGATCAACCAGATCCTGCTGCGTGAAGCGCAGAAGGGCAAACGCGTGGTGCGTCTGAAAGGCGGGGATCCCTTTATCTTCGGGCGCGGCGGTGAGGAGCTGGAGACGCTGTGCGAGGCGGGCATTCCGTTCTCGGTGGTGCCAGGCATTACTGCCGCCTCCGGCTGCTCGGCCTATTCTGGTATCCCGTTGACCCACCGTGACTACGCTCAGAGCGTGCGCCTGGTTACCGGCCATCTGAAAACCGGCAGCGAGCTGGACTGGCATAACCTGGCCGCAGAGAAACAGACTCTGGTGTTCTATATGGGGCTAAACCAGGCGGCGACCATTCAGGCTAAACTGCTCGACCACGGTATGGATGCAGAGATGCCGGTTGCGCTGGTGGAGAACGGCACCTCGATTAAACAGCGTGTGGTCAGTGGCCTTTTAACCCAGTTGGGCGAGCTGGCCCAGCAGGTGGAAAGCCCGGCGCTGATCGTGGTGGGCCGGGTGGTGGCGCTGCGTGACAAGCTTAACTGGTTCTCAAACCACTAAGCCAGACTGAACATATTCCCCGCAAAATGAGTAGTCCTGTTATGGACTACTCCTCTCTTACCGCTATCGATAACATACCTTCCGCGAAAGCACATTCTCTATATATTCCCTCAAGTTACACACAAGGAAGCGTTATGTTCAAACTGGCAAAGATTGCCCTGGTTGCAGGCATCTTAACTACCCTGACGGCGTGCACCGGCCACGTGCAAAACACCAAAAATAACTGCAGCTACGACTACTTGCTGCACCCGGCGATCTCGATCTCCAAGATCATCGGCGGCTGCGGCCCGGCAGCAAATCAGTAAGCCTTTTTCAGGCATAAAAAAACCGGGAATTTCCCGGTTTTTTTATTGGCGAGAGCATCGCGGCCTGATGCCCTCACCCTGGCCCTCTCCCACAGGGAGAGGGTACAAACCCTAAAAACGGTAACCATGTTACCGTTTTACATTTACCTACGGCTTAGCTACAAACCCAATCGCTTCGTACACCGCTTTCAGCGTTTCAGAGGCGCGCGCGCTGGCTTTCTCGGCGCCGTCTTTCATTATCTTCTGCAGGAAGGCTTCGTCGTTACGGAACTGGTTATAGCGCGCCTGCAACTCGGTCAGCATGCCGGAGACCGCATCAGCCACTTCACCTTTCAGGTGGCCGTACATTTTGCCTTCGAAGTGCTGCTCCAGCTCAGGGATGCTCTGGCCAGTCACGCCCGAGAGAATATCCAGCAGGTTAGAGACGCCCGCTTTATTCTGCACGTCGTAACGCACCACTGGCGGCTCGTCAGAGTCGGTGACCGCACGCTTAAGCTTCTTCACCACCGCTTTCGGATCTTCCAGCAGGCCGATTACGTTGTTGCGGTTATCGTCCGACTTGGACATCTTTTTGGTCGGCTCCAGCAGGGACATCACGCGGGCACCGGACTTCGGAATGAACGGCTCTGGCACCTTGAAGACATCGCCGTAAATCGCGTTGAAACGCTGGGCAATATCGCGGCTCAGCTCGAGGTGCTGCTTCTGGTCTTCACCCACCGGGACCTGGTTGGTCTGATACAGCAGAATGTCCGCCGCCATCAGTACCGGATAATCAAACAGGCCAGCGTTGATGTTTTCAGCGTAACGGGACGATTTGTCTTTAAACTGGGTCATTCGGCTCAGTTCACCGAAATAGGTGTAACAGTTCAGGGCCCAGCCCAGCTGGGCATGTTCCGGAACGTGAGACTGAACGAAGATGGTGCTTTTCTCAGGATCGATACCGCAGGCCAGATACAGCGCCAGGGTGTCGAGGGTCGCTTTACGCAGTTTTTCCGGATCCTGACGGGCGGTGATCGCATGCAAATCCACGATGCAGTAGATGCAATGATAGTCATCCTGCATGCCCACCCACTGACGCAGCGCACCCATATAGTTGCCAATGGTCAGTTCACCTGAGGGCTGTGCGCCACTAAATACGATGGGCTTAGTCATTTTTCAATTCCTGATTTTCACTGTGCGAAAGCCCGAGAACGGGCAGTAAATCTTTGAAGTGGTCGAAGACGAAATCCGGCTCACTCAGCGTAATGGATTCACCGTAGTTATAGCCATAGGTCAGGCCAACGGACGGGCAACCTGCAGCCCTGGCCGCCAGAATATCATTGCGTGAATCCCCGACAAAGAGCAGCGCGTCCGGCGTTAAGGATAATTTTCCTGCCACCAGCAACAGCGGTTCGGGATGCGGCTTCTTATTCTGCACGTCATCGCCGCCGACAATTACCGAGAAGTATTTGGCGATATCCAGCGCTTCCAGCAAGGGTGCGACAAAGGCCGTCGGTTTGTTGGTCACCAGCGCCAGCGGCATGCCTTCAGCATGCAGCGCGCTCAGCGTGCCGGCCACATCCGGAAACAGGAAGCTGCCCTCTTCCACCGTCTCTTCATAGAAACGGTTGAACAGCTTACGCAGCACGCGAAGTTGCTCTTCCTGCGGAATATCCGCGTGATCGACGCCAGGTTTGCCCTGCGCTGCACGCTGAATGGCACGCTCCTGACGCGCCCAGGTCAGCGCGCGCTCCATCAGCACGTCTGCCCCGTTACCGATCCACGTGATCACGCGATCTTCGCCCGCTACCGGCAGCTCCAGCGCATACAGCGCCTGATCTACCGCCGCGGTTAAGCCTGGCGCGCTGTCTACCAGCGTGCCGTCGAGGTCAAACGCCACGCCCCGAATTGCCTGCAAATTATTCATGACTTACCTTCGCCAGTTCACTGCGCATTTCATCAATAACTTTTTTGTAGTCCGGCTGATCGAAGATCGCAGAACCGGCCACAAACATATCTGCGCCTGCCGCGGCGATTTCACCGATGTTGCTCACCTTCACGCCGCCGTCCACTTCGAGACGGATATCAAAACCGGATTCGTCGATGCGACGACGCACTTCGCGCAGCTTATCCAGAGTGTGTGGAATGAAAGACTGGCCGCCGAAGCCCGGGTTCACGGACATCAGCAGGATCACATCCAGCTTGTCCATCACGTGATCGAGATAGCTCAGCGGCGTGGCCGGGTTAAACACCAGGCCAGCTTTACAGCCGTGCTCTTTGATCAGCTGCAGGGTGCGGTCAACGTGTTCGGAAGCTTCAGGATGGAAGGTGATGATGCTGGCACCCGCGGCGGCAAAATCCGGCACGATGCGGTCGACCGGCTTCACCATCAGATGCACGTCAATAGGGGCGGTCACGCCGTAGTTGCGCAGTGCCTTGAGGACCATCGGGCCGATGGTCAGGTTAGGCACGTAGTGGTTATCCATAACGTCGAAATGAACGACATCCGCACCGGCAGCGAGGGCTTTCGCGGTATCTTCGCCCAGCCGGGCAAAATCAGCCGAAAGAATTGAGGGTGCAATCAAATACTGTTTCATCCGCATCTCCTTGAACTTTGTTTAACGGCGGGCGAAACGGCTCAGGGGAGATAGAGAGCCAGCAGTTCGTCCACCTTTTTACGTGTACCGCCGTTGCTGCTGATGCTGCGCCGGACTTTGACCTGATAATGATCTGCGGCCTTGTACCATTCGCGCGTATCAGGCGTGTCGTGATTCGAAATTAACACCGGAATTCTTTTGCTGACCAGCTTTTCCGCCATTTCCGCCAGACGTGCCTGCTCGGCAGGGCTGAAGCTGTTGGTGTGATAAGCGGTGAAGTTCGCCGTTGCCGACAGAGGGGCGTACGGCGGATCGCAGTAGACTACCGAGTCGGCGTCCGCTTTATCCATACACTCTTCATACGAGAGACAATGGAACTCCGCATTCTGCGCTTTTTCAGCAAAGTGATACAACTCGGCCTGAGGGAAATACGGACGCTTGTAGCGACCGAAAGGCACGTTGAATTGACCACGCAGATTATACCGGCACAGGCCGTTGTAGCCATGGCGGTTGAGGTAGAGGAACAGTAGCGCACGACGGAACTTATCCTCGCACTGATTAAACTCAGCGCGGAGCTGGTAGTAAACGTCCGGGTTGTTGTTCTCTGGGGTAAACAGCTTACGCGCCTCATCTACGTACTCGTCGGTACGCAGCTTTACGATGTTATAGAGGTCGATAAGGTCGCTGTTGATATCCGCAAGGATATAGCGGGAGTAGTCGGTATTGAGGAATACCGAGCCCGCGCCCACAAAGGGTTCGACAAGACACTCGCCCGCAGGCAGGCGTTGTTTAATATCATCGAGCAGGGGGTATTTCCCCCCTGCCCATTTCAGAAAAGCGCGATTTTTTTTCATGCTGACTAACTGATTACACCTTCTCCGGCTGTGGAGAAAGCTCCGACAGCATCCTGCGCTTCACAGATTACTTCAAATCGGACTGAACCTGACGGATCGGCTTCGCCCATGGGTTTTTCGCCTGAACATCGGCTGGCAGTGTGGCGACCGCGCGTTTTGCTTCATCTTTCGAAGCATACACGCCGCTTACCAGCACATACCACGGCTGACCGTTACGGGTGGTCTCATAGACGACAAAGTTCTTCAGGTTCGTCTTTTTCGCCCAGCTGTTCAGGTTGTCATAGTTGGAAGAACTGCTCAACTGCAGCGTGTAGTTGCTGGATGACGCAGACTTCAGTGAACTCACATTCCCTGACGATTTACCGGTGCTGGCAGTGGCCGCAGGTGCAGCTGCCGCTGGTGCCGCGGCTGTCGCCGTCGGTGCTGGCGTTGCGGTCGCTTTCGGTGCCGTTGCTGTCGCAGCAGGGGCTTTCGCTGGTGCGCTGGCTGCAGTTTCAGTGTGCTTCGGCTGGGCGACGGCTTTTGGCGTTTCCGCTTTCGCCACTGGTTGCGGCTTCACTTCACGCTTCGGCTCAATCACCGTCTGCTTACGTTCCTGATGCTGGGCAGGCTTAGTCTGACGTGGCGCAGTTTCTGTCGCCGCGGTCTGCTGTTGCCCGGTCGCACCACGGATTGGCGCTACGGTGGCAGGCTCGGTCGGCAGCGTGGAGTTGACCACCACGTTGTTAACCTGCTGCTGATTCTGCTGTTGCGTCAGCGCATTGTTCAGATCGCCCTGCACTTCAACACGCTGCTGGCCTTCCGGGGTTGCCGGTGCCTGGCCCTGGGTTGGTGTGGATGCGACCGGCGGCAGAGAGATCTCCTGCTGAGTATTCTCGGCGGAGGTGGTCCCTGGCGCAGGCTGGGTGCCGTTGGCCTGATCGGCAGCATTACCGGAAAGATCGACACTCTTCTCAGTAGAGGCGCGCTGATCGGCTGGATTGCTCGACGGGGCTTTAAGTGCGGAGCCGACGCCGATAATCAGCAGCAGCAGGACCAGCACCCCCAGCCCCATCATAATATACTGGCGGGAAGCGGGTTTCGCCGGAGCGGCTTTACGCTTACGCGGGCGGCGCTCTACGGGCGCTTCGTCCACTGAATCATCTTCAGACTCAAAATCTTCTTCACGCTCGTCGCGGGCAGCACGGCCACGCGAAGGACGAGGGTCGTCGTTTTCTACATCGACCTCGTCAAAGTTAATTTGCGGCTCGTTATCGCGTTCTGAAGCCTGGCGAGTACGACCAGTACGACGATCGCTGGGATCGGGTTTCAGCTCGTCTTCTGGTTTGAATTCATCCATTTAACACCCCACTAAAAGGCTTATGCCTACGACTTTGCACATCACCTGAAGCAAAATGGCTACGTTTACCGCAGCCGGACCTTTCTAATAGTTACGCCTGCTGACAATCAGCAATAGCGCCAAGAACTACATCGTGCGGCACACCGCCACGCACTTCACTCTTACCTATCGCAAGCGGGAGTACCAGACGCATCTCGCCTGCTAATACTTTTTTATCACGCATCATATGCGGCAGGTAGGCCTGCGCAGACATTTCACGCGGCCCCGTCACCGGTAACCCGGCACGCTCAAGCAGCGTGATAATGCGTTGCGTATCCGCCTTGCTGAACTGACCCAGACGTTCCGAGGTGCGCGCGGCCATTACCATTCCCGCCGCCACGGCCTCGCCATGCAGCCAGTTACCGTAGCCCATTTCGGCTTCGATAGCATGACCGTAGGTGTGCCCCAGATTCAGTAAAGCACGTAAGCCTGTTTCGCGCTCGTCTGCGGCCACGACTTCTGCTTTCAGCTCACAGCAGCGGCGAATACAGTACGCCATCGCCTGACCATCCAGGCGCAATAAGGCATCCATATTCTCTTCCAGCCAGCCAAAGAACGCGCCGTCCAGAATAATGCCGTACTTGATCACTTCCGCCAGGCCCGACGCCAGCTCACGCTGAGGCAGGGTTTGCAGACAGTCGAGATCCACCACCACCGAAGCGGGCTGGTAGAACGCGCCAATCATGTTTTTGCCAAGCGGATGGTTAACGGCTGTTTTGCCGCCAACAGAAGAGTCGACCTGCGACAACAGCGTGGTAGGAATTTGAATAAAACGTACGCCACGCTGATAGCTTGCCGCAGCAAACCCCGTAAGATCGCCAACAACACCGCCGCCTAACGCCAGCAGTGTAGTATCGCGACCATGCGGTTTTTGCAGTAATGCGGTAAAGACGGTATCCAGTACCGTCAGGCTTTTATACTGCTCGCCATCAGGCAGAATCACACTGTCGACCTTCACGCCAGCCTGTTCAAGGCGCTGACGCACAGAGTCGAGATAAAGCGGAGCCAGCGTCTCGTTGGTGACCAGCATTGCCTGATCACCCGCTTTCAGTGGTAAGAAGGAAGCTGGGTCGTTAAACAAACCAGCCGCGATAGTGATAGGGTAACTCCGTTCACCGAGAGTGACTGTAATCCTCTCCATAGCGCGACATCCACCTTAAATGCTTTTACCCGCAGGCGAGTGTATATAAAGCCAGAATCAGTTGCTTTCCAGCATATGAATAATCTGGTTTGCGACCACTTTAGCGCTCTGGTCGTCTGTGCGAATGGTGACGTCGGCAATCTCTTCGTACAGCGGATTGCGTTCACCAGCCAGGGCTTCCAGAACTTCGCGTGGAGGTGTCTCAACCTGCAGCAACGGGCGTTTTTTATCACGCTGCGTACGCGCCAGCTGTTTTTCGATGGTCGTTTCGAGATAGACCACGACACCGCGGGCGGAGAGACGGTTGCGAGTTTCGCGAGATTTTACAGAGCCGCCGCCAGTAGCCAGCACAATGCCCTGTTTTTCCGTAAGTTCATTAATGACTTTTTCTTCACGGTCACGGAAACCCTCTTCGCCTTCTACATCGAAGACCCAGCCCACATCAGCTCCGGTTCGTTTCTCAATCTCTTGATCAGAATCGTAAAATTCCATATTGAGTTGTTGAGCTAACTGGCGCCCAATAGTGCTTTTGCCGGCACCCATAGGCCCAACCAGAAAGATATTGCGTTTCTCTGCCATTTTTTCGGTACTACTAAGACTATTCGTTAATGGTAAACCCGCTGCACCGATATCGTGCGTAGCAGGACATGAACTGAAACCTCATATGCGATAGAGCGAGAGTCAGACTAAAAATTATCTCAATACTCTTGCTTGTTTGGCAACAGATTAAATCACCCTGCATGCCGCTTAAGTTATTAAGGAGTGAGATTGAGTAAGCTGATTCTCAAATCGGTACTCCTTGTATGCTAATTCATGCCCCACGTCAAACATCTGCAACAAACAGTATGCAAAATCACGCGGGGCATTGTGGGACATTAAGGCGTCGCAACCAGACGAGGCGTGATAAAAACCACTAACTCCCGGCGTTCGTTGTCTTTTCCCTGATGACGAAAAAGTTGCCCCAGTAAAGGAATACGGCTCAAGCCTGGCACAGTTTCGCTGCCGGTTTTATGCCTCTGAGAAAAAATTCCGCCTAAGGCCAGCGTTTCACCGCTTTTGACCTCGACCTGAGTTTCAATCTCCTGCTTATCGATCGCCAGCGTTTCGCCATCGGCCTGCTGTAGAACCTGGCCCGGGGCGTTCTCACTGATGCGCAGCTTCAGGCGTACCCGTCCGTTGGCCAGCACCACCGGCGTCACCTCCATCCCCAGCACCGCCTCTTTAAATTCAACCGACGTCGCGCCGCTCTCGCCGCTGGAGACCTGATAGGGGATCTCGCTGCCCTGTTTGATGCTGGCGGGCTGCATGTGCGACGCCAGCAGGCGCGGGCTGGCAATGATATCGACCTGCTGCTTCTGCTCCAGGGCGGAGAGTTCGAGATCCAGCAGGCGGCCGTTGATCCGCCCGATATTAAACCCCACCTGGGTAGTGGCATTGTTGACAGACAGATCGCTGCTGAGCATCGTCAGCTGTCCGGACTTACCGGGCTGCTGCCCCTGAGCCAGATTCCACTTCACCCCCAGCTCGCGCAGGCTTTTCTCACTCATGCTGACGATATGCGCGGCCAGCTCTACCTGAGCCACGGGGAGATCCATCTGCGCTATCCAGTGCTGGAGCGCCTCCAGTGCAGCCCGGGTATCACGCACCAGCAGGCGATTGGTGCGTTTGTCTACCGCCAGGCTGCCTTTTGGGCTGAGGAGCTTTTCGGCAGCCGCCTGTAAATCTCCTGCATCGGCATAAGAGAGGGGAAAACTCCGCGCCTCCAGCGGCGCGCTGAGCTGCCGTTTTGTTCGCTCGGCCTCTTTTCTGGCCTGCTGTTGCTGCTGCCAGTCGGCGGTATGGATATAAAAAATGCCCGCCTGCTGGCGCATGACCAGCCCGGCGCTGGTGACTACCGTCTGGATCGCCTGCTGCCAGGGCACCTCCTGCAGACGCAGAGAGACATTGCCGCTGACGCCCGGGGAGATAATCATGTTGCGGTTCTCCTGCTCCGCCAGCGCCTGCAGAAGCTGGGCGACCGGCACCTCATCCACCACCAGGCTCACCGGTGCTGGCTCCGCGGCCAGCGCCTGGCTGCCCACCAGCAGTAATGCTACGATCCCTGTTTTCATCCTGATTCGTTCCTTGTCGTTGCCATCGCCACTGCGCCGGTTCACACGTCCCGGGCATATCGATGACCAGTTCTGTTTCATCCAGCGCCGCCACCCGTCCGCCTTGCGCCAGCGTGTCGCCGTAACGAAGGCGCAGCCAGCGCGACCTTTCATCCCTGACGATCGCCACCGGCACCTTACCCAGCACCACCCCGACATAACGCCACTGCCGCAGCGTGGCAGTCGGGCAGCGTGATTCCGGGGCCTGAAAGGGATCGCGCAGGCCAAGAAGCAGCGGCAGTAATAGCAGCACTCCGCACTTAACCCGCATTCTGGCGCTCCAGCTGCATGACTATCTGTAACCTGTTCTGCCCGGGCTGAATGCTAAAACGCCCCACCGCAACGTCGCGCCGGGCGAGAGTGGCAAACAGGGAGGGGATCTGCGCCCACGTCGCCTCCATCACCAGTTCGCCCCCTGCTCCCCCGGGCTGCCAGCGAACCATCCGCAGCGCATCGGTATCAAACGCCAGCGGCGAAAATGGCTCTGCTGCCACGGCAGATTGTGCGTCGTCAGGGGGTGAGAGCTTACGCACGGCGGTCCACAGCCGGGCATGGGCCTCGACATTGCGCGTGTGCTGAGCCTGCTGCGCCGCGGTCTGCCGATCCTGCATTCGCCATTGCATTCCGGTGAGGCAGCTCAGCAGTAGCGCTGAACTGAGCCCCCAACACAGGCAGCGGCCGCGCGGCGTCATGGCATACCAGCTGTCAGGAGGGATCCGCATCACCACTCTCCTTACGGGTCAGCGTCCAGCTAAACTGCCAGCGGCCCTGGGCATCCTGTCGCATCTCCCCCGGAGCACCGGGGGTGAAGCCTGGTATCTGACGTAGAGCCGTCTCCAGCGCCGCAAGGGCGGACTGCGTGGCGGCGTAGCCGGTCAGCGAGAGGGTTGGATGCTGGAAGCGCAGCTGCGCCAGCCACGCCTGCTCCGGCAGGAGGCGGGATAAGGCGATTAATGCCGATTGCCAGGCTTCCGTCTTCGCTTTGTGAACTGCCCACCGCTGCTGTTGCTGCTGCCGGGCCTGTAACGCCGTCCACTGCTTTTGCCGCTGCTCCAGCCCCTGACGCAGGGCCAGATCGCTTTGTTGTCGTAGCGCGTAAGCGCGTGTCACCAGGGGATTGCTGGCCCGAATAGCGGCGCAGAGCATTAGCACCAGCAGCAGCGAGCCGGTAAACATCAGCCCCCAGAAGCGCAGGCAGCGACGCCGTTGCTGCTGACGCCACGGCAGGAGATTGGCGGTCCTCATCGGGAGTACTCTCCGGTCGCCAGCGCCAGCGCGACGCTGAAGTCCGCCCCGTTTTCCGGCAGCGGCGGCTGGGTGCGGGATAGCACGCTCCAGGGATCGAAGTTGCCCGCCCCACAGCAGGCGATTTCGTCGACCCTGAGCGCCAGCAGGGCGGCCAGCCGATCGACGTCCGGGGCCTCCGCCAGCCCGCGTCGGCCCCACTGGTGGCGCATCGCCCAGAGCCACTGGTCCCGGTCGCGCCAGGCAACGCACTGGGCCGGAGCTTGCACAAAGGGCAGCAGGTGCGCCAGCGCCCCGGCATCAGGTGTGACCGTTGCCAGCCGCAAACGCAGTACCCGGGCCAGCTCCAGCAGCGTCGCGATCTCCTTATTCTGCGCCGCCGTCACGTGATACGCCTGGCTGAAGGTATCTTCCGCATAGTCAAACCGCAGGGCATCGGGAGGCATCTCCAGCTCACGGCTTATCGCCGCGGCGATCCAGGCGGCCTGTTCGCTGTCCCGCAGGGTCATCGACGGGCGCGGCAGCGTGCGCTGTAGGGTACGGGCGGCTGGAAAGGCGAGAAAAATGTGATGTTGATGAGGCAGCATCTGGCGCCACTCGCGCAGCGCCGCAGCCAGTTGTTCGGGCTGAAGAATTTGCCCGTCGCGGATAATGCCCGCCGCCAGGGGGAGCTGCCACCAGCGGCGCAACCCCCACCCCGACTTTTCGCGCACCAGCGCGACGGCCAGCACCTTATCCTGTTGAATATGAACGCCTGTATGCCATGTTTTAAACGCCATGTTTCACGATCTCCTTATCGTCCCGGGGGATAACGGCTATATCAATGCTACAGGCTTGCCTTTATACTACCGCGCGATTGTTTAGAAACTGCCCAGTTCAAACTAAATGGGAAATCTCCAGTGAAGTTCGTAAAGTATTTATTGATCCTTGCAGTCTGTTGCATTCTGCTTGGAGCAGGCTCGATTTTTGGTTTGTACAAATATATTGAGCCGCAACTGCCTGATGTCGCCACGCTTCGTGATGTACGACTCCAGATCCCGATGCAGGTCTACAGCACGGATGGCGAGCTTATCGCCCAGTACGGTGAGAAGCGCCGTATCCCGCTGACCCTGGATCAGATCCCACCCGTCATGGTGAAAGCCTTTATTGCCACCGAGGACAGCCGCTTTTATGAGCACCATGGCGTCGATCCGGTGGGGATTTTCCGTGCCGCAAGCGTGGCGCTGTTCTCCGGCCATGCCTCTCAGGGTGCGAGTACCATCACCCAGCAGCTGGCACGTAACTTCTTCCTGAGCCCTGAAAAAACGCTGATACGTAAGGTGAAGGAAGTGTTCCTGGCGATCCGCATTGAGCAGATGCTGAATAAAGATGAGATCCTGGAGCTGTACCTCAACAAGATCTATCTCGGCTACCGTGCCTATGGCGTGGGTGCGGCAGCGCAGGTCTATTTTGGCAAATCCATTGAACAGTTAACCCTGAGTGAAATGGCGACCATCGCCGGTCTGCCGAAGGCGCCCTCCACCTTCAACCCGCTCTACTCGCTCAATCGCGCTACCGCCCGCCGCAACGTGGTGCTGTCGCGTATGCTGAGCGAAGGCTATATCAGCCAGACCCAGTACGATCAGGCGCGCAATGAGGCGATTGACGCCAACTACCATGCGCCGGAAATTGCCTTCTCCGCGCCTTATCTTAGCGAGATGGTGCGCCAGGAGATGGTCTCCCGCTACGGCGAGCAGGCCTACGAAGATGGTTACCGCGTCTATACCACCATCAGCCGCAACGTCCAGCAGGGCGCGCAGCAGGCGGTGCGTAACAACGTGATTGATTACGACATGCGCCACGGCTACCGCGGCCCGTCAAACGTGCTGTGGAAAGTGGGCGAGCCCGCCTGGGACAGCAAAAAGATCACCGATACCCTAAAACCGCTCCCGGGCTACGGGCCGTTTGTGGCGGCAGTGGTGACCCATGCCAATCCGCAGGAAGCGACCGCGATGCTCGCGGACGGCACCTCGGTGTCGCTGCGCATGGAGGGCATCCGCTGGGCGCGGCCGTATCGTTCAGATACGCAGCAGGGCGCAACCCCGCGCAAAGTGACCGATGCGGTACAGGCGGGTCAGCAGATCTGGGTCCGTCAGGTGAACGACGCCTGGTGGCTGGGGCAGATCCCGGACGTTAACTCCGCGCTGGTCTCCATCGACCCGCACAACGGCGCGGTGCTGGCACTGGTGGGCGGCTTCGATTTCAACCAGAGCAAATTTAACCGTGCCACTCAGGCGCTGCGCCAGGTCGGCTCCAATATCAAGCCGTTCCTCTACACCGCGGCAATGGATAAAGGCCTGACCCTCGCCAGTATCCTCAATGACGTGCCAATCTCCCGCTGGGACGCCGGGGCCGGTTCCGACTGGCGGCCAAAAAACTCACCGGCCGAGTACGCCGGACCGATTCGCCTGCGTCAGGGGCTGGGGCAGTCGAAGAACGTGGTGATGGTTCGCGCCATGCGCGCCATGGGCGTCGATTATGCGGCGGAGTATCTGCAACGCTTCGGCTTCCCGGCACAGAACATCGTGCATACCGAGTCGCTGGCGCTGGGCTCTGCCTCCTTTACCCCGCTGCAGGTTGCGCGCGGTTATGCGGTGATGGCGAACGGCGGCTTCCTGGTCGATCCGTTCTTCATCAGCAAAATCGAGAACGATCAGGGCGGCGTCCTGTTCGAAGCGAAACCGAAAATTGCCTGCGCAGAGTGTGACATTCCGGTGATTTATGGTGATACGCCAAAATCAGAATCCCTGAACAACCAGGACATGGAAGATGTCGCCATTTCTCAGTCGCAACAAAACGCGGCGGTGCCGATGCCGCAGCTTGAGCAGGCTAACCAGGCGCTGGTTGCGCAGACCGGTGCTCAGGAATACGCCCCGCATGTGATCAATACGCCGCTGGCGTTCCTGATCAAAAGCGCGCTGAACAGCAATATCTTTGGCGAGCCGGGCTGGCAGGGTACGGGCTGGCGTGCCGGTCGCGATCTGCAGCGCAAGGATATTGGCGGCAAGACCGGGACCACCAACAGCTCGAAAGATGCCTGGTTCTCAGGTTACGGTCCGGGTGCGGTGACCTCGGTGTGGATCGGCTTTGACGATCACCGCCGTGATTTAGGCCGTACCACGGCGTCCGGGGCGATTAAGGATCAGATTTCCGGTTACGAAGGCGGCGCCAAAAGTGCTCAGCCAGCGTGGGATGCCTTTATGAAGATGCTGCTGGACGGCGTGCCGGAGCAGCCATTAACGCCACCGCCAGGCGTAGTGACGGTCAATATCGATCGCTACAGCGGTCAGCTGTCCAATGGCGGCAGCAGTCGGGAAGAGTATTTCATCGAAGGCACGCAGCCAACGCATCAGGCGGTGCATGAGGTGGGTACAACACTGATTGATAACGGCGAGACACAAGAGCTGTTCTAAAACGTCTGCCCCCTTTCCCGTTGGGAAAGGGGGGATCCTGCTACAACCTGCCCTGCCCTTTCAGCCACTCCCGCACCAGAAACAGCGCGCTCACGTTCCGGGCTTCGTTAAAATCAGGCTCTTCCAGCAGGTCCATCAGATGCGCCAGCGGCCAGCGCACCTGCGGCAGCGGCTCGGGTTCGTCCCCTTCCAGCCATTCCGGATAGAGATCTTCCGCTAACACGATATTCATTTTGCTGGAAAAATAGGAGGGCGCCATGCTCAGCTTTTTCAGGAAGGTTAACTCCTTCGCACCAAACCCCACCTCTTCTTTCAGCTCACGGTTCGCAGCTTCAAACACCGATTCACCAGGATCAATCAGCCCTTTGGAGAAGCCGAGCTCGTAAGATTCGGTTCCCACCGCGTATTCGCGGATCAGGATCAGATGCTCGTCAACAATGGGCACAATCATGACGGCTTCGCGCGTGGAGGGACGCATACGCTCGTAGACGCGGCGCACGCCGTTACTGAACTCCAGGTCCACACTTTCAACATTAAACAGACGCGATTTAGCGACGGTTTCAACATTCAGGATGGTGGGCTTTTGTAAGGGTTTGCTCATTTTGACGGGTCTTTGCTGGGTGAACTGCCCTCATTGTGCGATACGCCGCACGGTTTCGGCAATGTCAATCGCGCTTTATTTACATTTATGTAACCTATGCAGATTCATTCCTTAATTCAGGTCAAAAGTCAAGAGCTTGAAATTATTCCAGGAATTTGCTGATATCCCGTCAGGTTTAGCTTTGCTATCATCAGCGATCACTGGGATGCGCTTCAATTTGCTCAAGTTCAACGCCTTACATGCCGATAGCCAACCACAGACACGCGTTCACTGTTAAAAAGGTGCTACTGACTACACCTGTAAGAAAAAGTAAGATGGGGAAAGCATGAGCACCATTTTGATTGTCATCGCTGCTGTGCTGGCCTGCGCATGCATTGCAGGGTGGTTGTACAGACGTCGGGCGCAGCGTCGATATCGCCTGCCTTATCATAATGCCTTTGCCGGGGCGAATACCCGCAAGCTCACCGCTGAAGAACGCAGCGCGATTGAGCAATACCTTGAGTCTTTCAACCGTATCCAGCAGACGCCGGCGACAGGTGCCAGCGCCGCGCCGGTCTCGTTAAGCCTCAATGCTGAGAGCAATACCGTGCTCTGCGTGACGCGCTCCATTACCCGCTACGGTATTACCACTGACGATCCCAATAAATGGCGTTACTACCTCGACTCGGCTGAGGTGCATCTCCCGCCGTCCTGGGAGCAGTACATCAATGATGAAAACAGCGTTGAGCTGATCCACACCGACTCCATCCCGCTGGTGATCGCCCTCAATGGTCACTCCATCGCGGAGTATGTTCAGGAAGCACCGAACTTTGTGCTGGAGCACGTCAGCTCAACCCAGGCCTCGATTCGTGGTGAAGAGACCGAGCAGATTGAGCTGCTGAATATTCGCCAGGAGACGCACGAAGAGTACGCCCTGAGCCGTCCGGACGGCATTCGCGAAGCGCTGCTGATTGTCACCGCATTCCTGCTCTTTTTCTTCTGCCTGATGAGCCCGGATGTGTTTGCCCCGTGGCTTGCCGGGGGTGGCGTGCTATTGCTGGCGGCCGGACTCTGGGGATTATTCGCCCCACCGGCTAAAAATGCGCTGCGTGAGATCCACTGCCTGCGCGGCACACCAAAACGCTGGGGCCTGTTTGGCGAAAACGATCAGGACCACGTCAACAATATCTCGCTCGGTATTATCGACCTGATCTACCCCCGCCACTGGCAGCCGTGGCTGGCCCAGGATTTAGGGCAAAAAACCGATATTGATATCTATCTGGATCGGCACGTCGTGCGTCAGGGGCGCTATTTATCCCTGCATGACGAGGTCAAAAACTTCCCGCTACAGCACTGGCTGCGCAGCACGGTAATTGCCGGCGGTGCCGGGCTGGTACTGGCGATGCTGGTTTTCCTCGTCCCGCTGGATATGCCGATCAAATTTACCCTGTCGTGGATTAAAGGCGCTCAGACCATCGAGGCCACCAGCGTCGGGGAGCTCGAAAGCGCGGGCGTACGCATTGGCGATACGCTGCGTCTGAAGGGGACCGGGATGTGTAATATCCATGCCCCTGGCACCTGGAATGCACGCCAGAGCTCACCCTTTACGCCGTTTGATTGCTCACAGGTGATCTGGAATGACGCAGCACCCCTGCCGCTGCCGGAATCCGATATCGTCAACAAAGCCACGGCCCTGACCCAGGCGCTGTCGAGCCAGCTGCACCCTAAACCGGAAGATAACTCCCGCGTCAGCCCGGCATTACGCTCCGCCATTCAGAAATCGGGCATGATCCTGCTGGATGACTTTGGCGATATCGTGCTGAAAACCCAGGAGCTGTGTGCCGAGCAGGATGAGTGCATCAGGCTGAAAAATGCGCTGGTGAACCTCGGTAACAGCAAAGACTGGGAGGCGCTGGTTAAACGTGCCGATGGCGGCCGTCTCGATGGCGTCAACGTCCTGCTGCGTCCGGTCAGCGCCGAGTCGCTGGAAAACCTGGTCGCCACTTCTACCGCACCGTTCGTCATGCGCGAAACCTCACGTGCCGCTCAGGCGCTTAACAGCCCGGCCCCCGGCGGCTTTGTGATCGTCAGCGACGAAGGCAGCGAGCTGGTGGATCAGCCCTACCCGTCGGTGGCGCTGTATGATTACCCGGCTCAGGAGCAGTGGGGCGAGTTTCAACGCCTGGCGCAGATGCTGATGCGCACGCCATTCAGCGCGGAAGGGATTGTGACGGGCCTCTTTACCGATGCCAACGGCACCCGCCATGTCGAGCTGCACAGCATGCCGGACAGCGCCGGACTATGGCGCTACATCGCCACCTCCCTGCTGATGCTGACGATGGTGGTGTGCATGCTCTGGAACGCCTTTATGGCCCTGCGCCGCTACCAGCGCTCGCGTACCCGCCTGGCCGATATTCAGCAATACTACGAAAATTGCCTCAACCCGAAGCTTATCCCCGCGCCTGAGAGCCTGATCGGATAACGCTCCCGCGCGGCAGGATATGCTACCCTGTCGCGCACGTTTCCTCTGGCTGGAGTATTCCCCGATGCATTTTGATATCGCCTGGCAGGAGGTCGATACCGTCCTGCTGGATATGGACGGCACACTGCTCGATCTCGCGTTTGATAATCACTTCTGGCAAAAACTGGTACCGGAAACCTACGGCGAGCAGCAGGGGATCTCCCCGGCAGAAGCGCAGGAATTCATCCGCCAGCAATATACCGCCGTACAACATACGCTAAACTGGTACTGCCTGGACTACTGGAGCGAACGCCTCGGTCTGGATATTTGCGCGATGACCACCGCTCAGGGCCCGCATGCCGTGCTGCGTGAAGATACCGTTCCCTTTCTCGATGCCCTGAAAGCGAGCGGCAAGCGGCGCATACTGCTGACCAACGCGCATCCGCATAATCTGGCGGTGAAGCTGGAACATACCGGACTGGCTTCACACCTTGATTTATTACTTTCCACCCACACATTTGGTTATCCGAAAGAGGATCAGCGTTTGTGGCAGGCGGTGGCAGAAGAGACCGGCCTGCAGCCAGAACGTACGTTGTTCATTGATGACAGCGAACCGATTCTGGATGCGGCGGCAACCTTTGGCATTCGTTATTGCCTTGGCGTCACCAATCCTGATTCTGGCCTGGCTGAAAAAAGCTATCTGCGGCATCCGGGGCTGAACGACTATCGCCGGATGATCCCCTCACTCACCGTGAAGGAGAAGCCATGAAAGAGAAACCCTCCGAAGGGGTAAGACTGGATAAATGGCTGTGGGCTGCCCGCTTTTACAAAACGCGCGCCCTCGCCCGGGAAATGATTGAAGGCGGCAAAGTGCATTACAACGGGCAGCGCAGCAAACCGAGCAAGCTCGTGGAGCTGAACGCCACCCTGACCCTGCGTCAGGGCAACGACGAACGGACGGTGATCGTGAAAAACATCACCGAACAGCGTCGCCCGGCAACGGAAGCCAGCACCCTGTATGAAGAGACGGCCGAAAGCGTTGAAAAGCGCGAGAAGATGGCGCAGGCGCGTAAGTTAAATGCCCTGACCATGCCGCATCCCGACAGGCGACCGGACAAGAAAGAACGTCGCGATCTGATTAAATTTAAAAATGGCGAGAATGAGTGATTCTTGCTGAACGAGAGATGACTATGGCCCAACACGACCAATTACACCGCTATCTGTTTGAACAATTTGCCGTTCGCGGCGAGCTGGTAACGGTATCCGAAACCTGGAAACAGATCATGGAAAACCACAACTATCCGCAGCCGGTGAAAACCGTGCTGGGTGAGTTGCTGGTAGCCACCAGCCTGCTGACCGCCACCCTGAAATTTGCCGGTGATATCACCGTGCAGCTGCAGGGCGATGGCCCGATGAACCTGGCGGTTATCAACGGCAACAACCAGCAGCAGATGCGCGGCGTGGCGCGCGTACAGGGGGAGATCCCCGAAGGCGCAGACCTGAAAACGCTGGTCGGTAACGGCTACCTGGTGATCACCATCTCTCCGGAAGAGGGTGAACGCTATCAGGGCGTGGTCGGTCTGGAAGGCGATACTCTGGCGGCCTGCCTGGAAGATTACTTCATGCGTTCCGAACAGCTGCCAACCCGCCTGTTCATCCGTACCGGTGAAGTGGATGGCCAGCCTGCAGCCGGCGGTATGCTGCTCCAGGTTCTGCCTGCGCAAGATGCTCAGACCAATGATTTCGAGCATCTGGCCACGCTGACCGAAACCATCAAAGCGGAAGAGCTGCTCACCCTGCCAGCGAACGACGTGTTGTGGCGTCTGTACCACGAAGAAGAGGTGACGCTGTACGATCCGCAGGACGTGGAGTTCAAATGCACCTGTTCCCGTGAACGCTGCGCGGGCGCGCTGAAAACCCTGCCGGATGAAGAGATTGACAGCATCATGGCGGAAGAAGGCGAGATCGACATGCACTGCGATTACTGCGGTTCGCATTACGTCTTCAACGCGATGGACATTGCCGAGATCCGCAATAACGCCTCCCCGGCCGATCCTCAGCTGCACTAAGTTGTTCCGTTAACTGCCCTCTCCCGGGGGCAGTTGACCTTTCTCTCCGCTCCGCTACCCTTTCATTTTACTCACTATTCCTTCCGCTCCTGCTGAATCGTTATCAGTAATGTAAGTCTTTCGTAATTTACTTTCATGTATGCGCTTACACTCACATTCTCGCAGTTAAATTTACCAGCAATTAACCTTTTCAGAACATTTTCACCAACCAAAAAGTGATTCCTGCCATAATCTGCTCCGCGAAGTGACAGGAGTCACAGCGTTTTCCGTCATAAAGGGTTTTTGTCCAGATACGCAAATCTATGAGCCCGGTCGCGGTTAACATTCGAGGAAAAACCCTACAATTTAAGGCAGTATATATTGGCTAAGGAGCAGTGATATGCGTGTTAATGGTTTAACCCCGCAAGATCTCAAGGCTTATGGTATCAACGATGCTCACGATATCGTCTACAACCCCGATTACGATACGCTGTATCAGGAAGAGCTCAATCCAGCACTGGAAGGATACGAACGCGGTATATTGACGACCACCGGCGCTATCGCTGTCGATACCGGTATCTTTACCGGCCGTTCGCCAAAAGATAAGTACATTGTCCGTGACGACACCACCCGCGACACCCTGTGGTGGGCGGATAATGGTAAAGGGAAGAACGACAACAAAGCGATCTCCCCGGAAATCTGGCAGCAGCTGAAATCCCTCGTCACCCAACAACTCTCCGGCAAGCGTCTGTTCATTATTGATGCTTACTGCGGCGCTAACGCCGACACCCGTCTTTCCGTCCGCTTCATCACCGAAGTCGCCTGGCAGGCGCATTTCGTGAAGAACATGTTCATTCGCCCCACCGATGAAGAGCTGCAGAGCTTCGAACCTGACTTTGTGGTGATGAACGGTGCGAAGTGCACCAACCCGAACTGGAAAGAACAGGGGCTGAACTCAGAAAACTTTGTCGCCTTTAACCTGACGGAACGTATCCAGCTGATCGGCGGGACCTGGTACGGCGGCGAAATGAAGAAAGGGATGTTCTCGGTGATGAACTACCTGCTGCCGTTACAGGGCATTGCCTCCATGCACTGCTCGGCAAACGTCGGCGAGAAAGGCGACGTGGCGGTGTTCTTCGGCCTGTCCGGCACCGGGAAAACCACCCTCTCCACCGACCCGAAACGCCGCCTGATTGGCGACGACGAACACGGCTGGGATGATGACGGTGTGTTCAACTTCGAAGGTGGCTGCTATGCCAAGACCATTCGTCTGTCGGCAGAAGCGGAGCCGGATATCTTCCAGGCGATCCGCCGCGATGCGCTGCTGGAGAACGTGACGGTGCGTGCCGACGGCTCGGTCGATTTTGACGATGCGTCAAAAACCGAGAACACCCGCGTCAGCTACCCTATCTATCACATCGACAACATCGTTAAGCCAGTGTCGAAAGCCGGCCACGCGACCAAGGTGATCTTCCTCACCGCCGACGCGTTCGGCGTGCTGCCGCCGGTTTCACGTCTGACCGCCAGCCAGACCCAGTATCACTTCCTCTCCGGTTTTACCGCCAAGCTGGCCGGGACCGAGCGCGGCGTGACTGAGCCGACCCCGACCTTCTCCGCCTGCTTCGGCGCAGCCTTTCTGTCGCTGCACCCGACCCAGTACGCTGAAGTGCTGGTGAAGCGCATGCAGGCCTCTGGCGCCCAGGCGTACCTGGTCAACACCGGCTGGAACGGCACCGGCAAGCGTATCTCGATCAAAGATACCCGCGCCATTATCGACGCCATTCTGAATGGTTCCCTGGATGATGCAGAGACCTTCACCCTGCCGATGTTTGATCTGGCAATCCCGACCGAACTGCCGGGCGTGGACAGCCATATCCTCGACCCACGCAATACCTACGGTTCACCGGAGCAGTGGCAGGAAAAAGCCACCCAGCTGGCGAAACTGTTTAAGGAAAACTTCGAGAAGTATACCGATACGCCAGCAGGTGCGGCGTTGGTGAGTGCGGGACCAAGGTAAAAGCAAAAAGGCAACGCAAGTTGCCTTTTTTAATGTGTGCGCCCTCTCCCTGTGGGAGAGGGTCGGGGTGAGGGCATCAGGCCGCACCCCTTTTTTTAACTCTCTTTCACCTGTCGCGTAAACGGAACCGGTAGCCACGCGCGGATGCATAACCCGCCCCGCTCGCTGGTACCAATCTCCAGCAGACCGTTATGGTTATCCACGATACGCTGAACAATCGCCAGGCCTAAACCGGTGCCGCTGGTGCTGCGCGCGCTGTCGCCACGCACAAAAGGCTGGAACAGATGTTTACGCTGCTCCGGCTTAATGCCCGGACCGTCATCTTCCACCTGGAACCAGGCGCGGTTCAGTTCAGACCCACTGCTGACCTTGATCCAGCCGTTGCCGTAGCGGGCGGCGTTAACCACCATATTCGCCACTGCACGCTTGATGGAGAGTGGATGCATGCGCACGGTGATATCCCCCGGCTGCAGATCGGTTTCGATCTCACGCTCATAACCGCTCTCGGCCGCCACCACTTCGCCCAGCACCGCGTTCAGCTCGGCGATCTCCATCGGCATCTCCTGCCCGGTGCGCAGGTAGTCGATGAACTGCTCGATAATGGCGTTGCACTCTTCGATGTCTTTATTGATGGACTCCGCCAGGTAGCCGTCCTCCTCGCCCATCATTTCAGTGGCGAGGCGAATACGCGTCAGCGGTGTGCGCAGGTCATGGCTGACCCCGGCCATCAGCAGGGTTCGATCGTCGGCCAGCTGTTTAACGCCTGCCGCCATATGGTTGAAGGCGCGGGTCACCGATCGCACTTCCGACGCGCCATACTCGCGCAGCGGAGGCGGGATAATGCCTTTACCGACCTGAAGCGCCGCATGCTCCAGGTCGACCAGCGGTCGGTTCTGGATACGGATAAACAGCCAGGCGCCGCCTATCGCCAGCAACATAATCGCCAGGGTGTAACGGAACAGCGGCGAGAAGTCGCCCTGATGGATTTCGGTCAGCGGCACGCGCACCCAGATGTTGGGTGACAGCCAGGTTTTCAGCCAGACCACCGGCGAGCTTTTGTTGACCTCAACGCGAACTTCCGTCGGGCCACCCAGCTGCTGCGCCATCTGCTGGCTGAGGAATTCGTAATGCTGTGCCCAGCGCAGGCCTGCGTCTTCCGCCGCTTCGTTGGAATAGAGCGATATCCCCAGCTCACGGTAGATTTCACGGCGAAACGCCGGTGGCACCACCAGCTGCGTGCCGTCCTCCAGCTGCAGTTTATCGGTCATCAGCATACGTACTTCGTAGGCCAGGACCTTATTAAACTGCTGGAGGCTCGGCAGGATCGCAAAGTTCAGCACCACCAGATAGGTCGTCACCAGGCTGACAAACAGCAGGGTGACGATCAGTAACAGGGTGCGGGCAAACGAGCTACGCGGCGAGAAACGCATTCGCCTCATGCTTTAGAGCCGTCCGGGACAAACACGTAGCCCAGACCCCAGACGGTCTGGATATAGCGCGGATGCGCCGGATCCTCTTCCACCATGCGACGCAGGCGGGAGATCTGTACGTCGATGGAACGCTCCATCGCGGAGTATTCACGGCCACGCGCCAGGTTCATCAGCTTGTCGCGGGAGAGCGGCTCACGCGGGTGGCTGACTAAGGCTTTGAGGACCGCAAATTCACCGCTGGTCAGCGGCATCGGCTCGTCTTCACGGAACATCTCGCGGGTGCCGAGGTTCAGCTTGAACTTACCGAAGGCGATCACCGCCTCTTCCTGCGACGGCGCGCCCGGCAGTTCGTTCGCCTGACGACGCAGTACGGCACGAATACGGGCCAGCAGCTCACGTGGGTTAAACGGTTTTGGAATGTAGTCGTCGGCGCCAATCTCCAGGCCCACGATACGGTCAACTTCTTCCCCTTTCGCCGTGACCATAATGATCGGCATCGGGTTGCTTTGGCTACGCAGGCGGCGGCAGATGGAGAGCCCATCTTCGCCCGGCAGCATCAGATCCAGCACCATCAGGTGGAAGGATTCGCGGGTCAACAGGCGATCCATCTGTTCGGCGTTGGCGACGCTACGAACCTGGAAGCCCTGCTCGGTCAGATAACGCTCGAGCAGCGCACGCAGGCGCATGTCGTCATCCACCACCAGAATCTTATAATTCTCTTGCATTGTCAGTACTCCCAAAGGTTCGGATAATCTTGAACAGCGTATTCTAAAAAAGTGGGCGTTCACGACCAGCTAATTCTGGTATAAATTCTAGTCGAAATTGTTACAAAGCATATTTTACAGCAGCTTATCTGCACAATTCGTCACATAACTCATTATTAATCTTGTCTGTTAAGCTAAGTGATACGTAATGTGCGCAAGGTATGCAACCAAAGTCGTAAGGCCAGAGAATGAAAACGCCCCTGATCACCCGCGAAGGGTATGAAAATCTGAAGAAAGAGATGGACACGCTGTGGCGGGAAGAGCGCCCGGAGGTGACAAAAAAAGTGACCTGGGCCGCCAGCCTCGGTGACCGCAGTGAAAACGCCGACTACCAGTACAACAAAAAGCGGCTGCGGGAAATCGATCGCCGGGTGCGTTATCTGACCAAATGCCTCGAGCACCTGAAAATTGTCGATTATTCCCCGCAGCAGGAAGGCAAAGTCTTCTTCGGCGCGTGGGTGGAGATCGAAAACGACGACGGCGATCTGAAGCGCTTTCGGATTGTCGGCTACGATGAAATTTTTGGTCGTAAGGATTACATCTCGATCGACTCGCCAATGGCCCGGGCGCTGCTGAAAAAAGAGGTTGGCGATCTGGCCGTGGTGCATACCCCCGCCGGGGAAGCGACCTGGTATGTGAACGCCATCGACTATGTGAAATAACCCGCCGGAACAATCCGAGAGCCTGGCGCGGCGGCTGGCATTTTGCCGTGTCAGTCCGTATAACTATCCCCTGATTTTTTCGACCCACAAGATGAAATAGCCATGATGAAAGATTCGCTCTGCCGCATTATTGCGGGTGAACTTCAGGCAAGGGCGGAACAGGTAGAAGCTGCCGTTCGCCTGCTTGATGAAGGGAACACCGTGCCGTTTATCGCACGTTATCGTAAGGAAGTGACTGGCGGTCTGGATGATACGCAGCTGCGTAACCTGGAAACCCGCCTTGGCTATCTGCGTGAACTGGAAGACAGGCGTCAGGCGATCCTGAAATCCATCGGTGAACAGGGCAAGCTGACCGACGATCTGGCCAAAGCCATTAACACCACCCTGAATAAAACCGAACTCGAAGACCTCTACCTGCCGTACAAACAAAAACGCCGCACCCGCGGGCAGATTGCCATTGAAGCCGGCCTCGAGCCGCTGGCGGATCTGCTGTGGACGACGCCGTCCCACGACCCGGAAACCGCAGCCGCGACGTTTATCGATGCCGATAAAGGCGTGGCCGACACCAAAGCCGCCCTCGATGGCGCACGCTACATTCTGATGGAACGCTTTGCCGAAGATGCTGCCCTGCTGGCAAAAGTGCGTGACTACCTGTGGAAGAACGCCCATATCGTCTCTACCGTCGTCGCCGGTAAAGAGGAAGAAGGGGCGAAATTCCGCGACTACTTCGATCACCACGAACCGATTTCGACCGCGCCGTCGCACCGCGCGCTGGCGATGTTCCGTGGCCGCAATGAAGGGGTGCTGCAGCTCTCCCTGAATGCCGACCCGCAGTTTGACGAGCCGCCGAAAGAGAGCCACGGCGAGCAGATCATTATCGACCATCTCGGCCTGCGCCTGAACAATGCCCCGGCGGACAGCTGGCGCAAAGGGGTGGTGAGCTGGACCTGGCGCATCAAGGTGCTGATGCACCTCGAAACCGAACTGATGGGCACCGTGCGCGAACGCGCCGAAGACGAGGCGATTAACGTTTTTGCCCGTAACCTGCACGATCTGCTGATGGCCGCTCCGGCGGGCCTGCGCGCCACCATGGGCCTCGATCCAGGCCTGCGTACCGGCGTAAAAGTGGCGGTCGTGGACGGCACCGGCAAGCTGGTGGCCACCGACACCATCTACCCGCACACCGGCCAGGCGGCCAAAGCGGCCGTCGCCGTGGCGGCGCTGTGTGAGAAGCACAACGTCGAGCTGGTGGCGATCGGCAACGGTACCGCCTCGCGTGAAACCGAGCGTTTCTTCCTCGATCTGCAGAAGCAGTTCCCGAAAGTGACGGCGCAAAAGGTGATTGTCAGCGAAGCGGGCGCCTCGGTGTACTCCGCCTCTGAACTGGCCGCACTCGAATTCCCGGATCTGGACGTCTCCCTGCGTGGCGCGGTCTCTATCGCCCGCCGCCTGCAGGATCCGCTGGCCGAGCTGGTGAAGATCGACCCGAAATCCATCGGCGTGGGCCAGTACCAGCATGACGTCAGCCAGACGCAGCTGGCGCGTAAGCTGGATGCGGTGGTAGAAGACTGCGTGAACGCCGTCGGCGTTGACCTGAACACCGCTTCCGTCGCCCTGCTGACTCGCGTGGCCGGCTTAACCCGCATGATGGCGCAAAACATCGTTGCCTGGCGCGATGAGAACGGTCAGTTCCAGAACCGCCAGCAGCTGCTGAAGGTGAGCCGTCTGGGGCCGAAAGCGTTCGAACAGTGCGCAGGCTTCCTGCGTATCAACCACGGCGACAACCCGCTGGATGCCTCCACCGTTCACCCGGAAGCTTACCCGGTTGTTGAGCGCATTCTGGCGGCCACCCAGCAGGCGCTGAAGACGCTGATGGGTAACAGCAGCGAGCTGCGTAACCTGAAAGCGGTCGACTTCACCGATGAGAAGTTCGGCGTGCCGACGGTGTCCGACATCATCAAAGAGCTGGAGAAGCCGGGCCGTGACCCGCGTCCGGAATTCAAAACCGCAACCTTTGCCGACGGCGTGGAGACGATGAACGACCTGCTGCCGGGCATGGTGCTGGAAGGCGCGGTCACCAACGTCACTAACTTTGGTGCCTTTGTCGATATCGGCGTGCATCAGGACGGTCTGGTGCATATCTCCTCTCTGGCCGACAAGTTCGTGCAGGATCCGCACACCGTGGTGAAAGCCGGCGACATCGTGAAGGTGAAAGTGCTGGAGGTGGATCTGCAGCGCAAGCGTATCGCCCTGACCATGCGTCTGGACGAGCAGCCTGGCGAGACCAACGCCCGTCGTGGCGGCGGGAACAGCGATGCCCGTCAGCAGCAACGTCCGGCGGCGAAACCGCGCGGGCGGGAAGCACAGCCATCCGGCAACAGCGCGATGATGGATGCGCTGGCGGCGGCGATGGGTAAAAAACGCTAACATATGTAATGTCCGGTGGCGCTTCGCTTACCGGGCCTACGGTTTGTAGGCCCGGTAAGCGAAGCGCCGCCCGGCAAGCAGACCGCAAGAATTAAAATAAAAACATACTCACCTATTTTATAAATATGAAACCGATTGCATATCCGTATTTAAACTAATAATTATCACTCCATTAACAATAAATCTTTTTATCTCTTACCATCATTGCCCGCAAATATTGAGCAAGGTCAATCAGGCCGCAAATTAATAGCCGTATCTACATTCCGTCACATATTAATTATTGATGACGGAAACCATTCTCATTACCATTGTGCCTGTTGATTATTTAACCGTCCGTTAAGTAGGCACTATGCAATTCACTCCAGACAGCGCGTGGAAAATTACCGGCTTCACCCGCGACATCAGCCCGGCCTATCGGCAGAAACTGCTCTCTTTAGGGATGCTACCCGGCTCCTCTTTCAATGTGGTGCGCGTTGCTCCACTGGGCGATCCGGTGCATATCGAAACCCGACGTGTGAATCTGGTTCTGCGTAAGAAAGATCTCGCCTTAATAGAAGTTGAAGCCCTGTCTCAATAACACGCCAGCTCCCGTAGCGAGTCGAAAAGAATGAAAAAATTAACCATTGGCTTAATTGGCAATCCCAATTCCGGCAAGACCACCTTATTTAACCAGCTTACCGGCGCGCGCCAGCGGGTCGGTAACTGGGCCGGTGTCACCGTCGAACGTAAAGAGGGTCAGTTCGCGACGACCGATAATCAGGTCACCCTCGTCGATCTGCCCGGCACCTACTCATTAACCACCATCTCCTCCCAGACTTCGCTGGATGAGCAGATCGCCTGCCACTACATTCTGAGCGGCGACGCCGACCTGCTGATCAACGTGGTGGATGCCTCGAACCTCGAGCGCAACCTCTACCTGACCTTACAGTTGCTGGAGCTGGGTATTCCCTGCGTGGTGGCGCTGAACATGCTCGATATTGCGGAAAAGCAGCAGATCCGCATCGACGTCGACGCCCTCTCCGCCCGTCTCGGCTGCCCGGTGGTGCCGCTGGTCTCTACCCGCGCCCGCGGGATCGACGCCCTTAAGCTGGCGATTGACCGCCACAGCCATAATGCCGACGTAGAGTTGGTGCATTACGCCCAGCCGCTGCTGCGGGAAGCCGGGATCCTCGCTCAGGAGATGGCGCACAGCATGCCGTTCAAACAGCGTCACTGGCTCGGCCTGCAGATGCTGGAAGGGGATATCTACAGCCGCGCCTATGCCGGTGACGCCGCCCAATATCTGGATGTCTCCCTCGCGCGGTTAAACGATGAGCTGGACGATCCGGCCCTGCACATTGCCGATGCCCGCTATCAAAGCATCAATGCCATTTGCGACGTGGTCAGCAACGCCCTCACCGCTGAGCCAAGCCGCTTTACCCGGGCGATGGACAGCGTGATCCTCAACCGTTTCCTTGGCCTGCCGGTATTCCTGCTGGTGATGTACGTGATGTTCCTGCTGGCCATTAACATCGGCGGCGCGCTACAGCCGCTGTTTGATGTCGGCTCGGTGGCGATCTTCATTCACGGCATTCAGTGGCTGGGCTACACCCTGCACCTGCCGGAGTGGCTGACCATTTTCCTCGCCCAGGGGCTGGGCGGCGGCATCAACACCGTCCTGCCGCTGGTGCCGCAGATCGGCATGATGTATCTGTTCCTCTCCTTCCTGGAGGACTCCGGTTACATGGCCCGTGCGGCCTTCGTGATGGATCGCCTGATGCAGGCCCTCGGCCTGCCGGGCAAATCGTTCGTGCCGCTGATTGTCGGTTTCGGCTGCAACGTGCCGTCGGTGATGGGTGCCCGCACCCTGGATGCGCCCCGTGAACGCCTGATGACCATCATGATGGCGCCGTTTATGTCCTGTGGCGCCCGGCTGGCAATCTTCGCGGTGTTTGCTGCGGCCTTCTTCGGCCAGGAGGGGGCGCTGGCGGTCTTCTCGCTGTACGTGCTGGGCATCGTGATGGCGATCCTCACCGGCCTGATGCTCAAACACACCATCATGCGTGGCGAAGCATCGCCGTTCGTGATGGAGCTGCCGGTCTACCACGTCCCGCATCTGAAAAGCCTGCTGATCCAGACCTGGCAGCGGCTGAAAGGCTTTGTCCTGCGGGCGGGTAAAGTAATTGTGGTGGTCAGTATCTTCCTCAGCGCCCTGAACAGCTTTACGCTCAGCGGCCAGGCGGCGGACAACATTAACGACTCGGCGCTGGCCTCCGTCAGCCGCGTCATCACCCCGCTGTTCAAACCGATTGGCGTGCATGAAGACAACTGGCAGGCCACCGTCGGGCTATTCACCGGCGCGATGGCAAAAGAGGTGGTGGTCGGCACACTGAACACCCTCTACACCGCAGAAAATATTCAGGACGAGGAATTCAACCCGGCGGAGTTCCACCTCGGGGACGAACTGTTCAGCGCGGTGGATGAAACCCGGCAGAGCCTGAAAGAGACCTTCAGTCTGAGCGTGCTGGCCAACCCGATTGAAGCCAGCAAAGGCGATGGGGAGATGGCAACCGGTGCGATGGGCGTGATGAGCGAGAAGTTTGGCAGCGCCTCGGCGGCCTACAGCTACCTGATCTTCGTCCTGCTCTACATTCCATGCATCTCGGTGATGGGGGCCATCGCCCGCGAATCGAGCCGCGGCTGGATGGGCTTTTCTGTCCTCTGGGGGCTGAATATCGCCTACTCGCTGGCAACGGTGTACTACCAGACGGTGAACTTCAGCCAGCATCCGCACTACAGCCTGGTCTGTATCCTGGTGGTAGTGCTGTTTAACGTGGTAGTGATGGGCCTGCTGCGCCGGGCGCGCAGCCGCGTGGACGTCAACCTGCTGGCGAAAGGCAGAACCGCAGCGGCCTGCTGCGACAGCCCGGCCAGCGACTGTCATTAGGAGGCGGCATGGCATCGTTAATTGAGGTTCGTGATTTACTGGCGCTACAGGGAAGAATGGAAGCCACCCAGCTCAGCCAGATGCTGCGCACGCCGCAGGCGATGATCGAGGCGATGCTGGAGCGTCTGGAGGCGATGGGCAAAGCGAAGCGCATCCAGGAGGATGCTGACGGCTGCTTATCCGGCAGCTGTAAAAGCTGTCCTGAAGGAAAAGCCTGCCTCAGGGAGTGGTGGGCGCTGCGTTAATCGTCAGTAAAGCCGGGCAAGTCTGCCCGGCTTTATCTCATTATTTGTAGACGTCTGCGGTCGCGCGGATGTCTTTCTGATCTTTGTTAGCGCTGGTAACGACATAGTACTTACCGCCCAGCTCATCAGCTTTCTTGGAAAGCTCTTTTCTCGCATCCATTGGCGCGGTGGTATCAGATGTAGAAATATCGCCAACCTTCGTCAAATTCATCTCTTTCACTTTATCTTTCTGGATCTCTTCTGCCGCCATCACGCCAAAAGAGAGTGAACCAATAACCAGAGAAGCAACAATACCTGTAACAAGTTTCATAGCCATGACTCCCAAAGAGGATTGTAGTTTTGATTATCGAAGGCGGGATACCCGCAACGATATATTGAGTATTGTTGCGGTACGTCACTTTTTCCAGCGGGAATGAAAAATAATCAGCCTAAACGCTGACTTAAGGCCATCAACGCCGCGCAAAACTCGGCAGGGTGCGAGATAAAGGGCGCATGCGCTGCTTTGGCGATGATCAAGGCTTCGCTCTGCGGCCATTGCTCATCCAGCAGCGGCACGATCTTGCGCGGTACCAGCCCGTCGAGATAACCATAAATACGCAGATGCGGCAGCGTCAGGGACGCCAGCGGCTCCCGCAGATCGGCCGTTTTCAGGATCTCCAGCCCGCCATTCAGCACTTCTACATCCGGCATCGGTAATGACAGCACCGTCGTCTTCAGCGTCCGGGCGTCCTGGCGCGCGGTTTCCGTCCCCATGGTCTGCAGAGCGAGGAAACGCTCCACCGTACGCTGGAAATCGTTGCTTAACTGCTGCTGAAAACCGGCCAGCACCTCGGATTTGATCCCCGGCCACTCCCCCTGGGCGCTAAAACAGGGGGAGGAGGCGACGGTCACCAGGGCCTGCACCCGTTCGGGATGGGTCAGGGCAATCTGGCTCGCTACCAGCCCGCCCAGACTCCAGCCCAGCCAGATCGCCTTATCCGGCGCCTGAGCCAGCACCTGCTCCGCCATATCGGCCAGCGGCATCGCACCAAAATCGCGGCTGCGGCCAAAGCCCGGCAGATCCACCAGGTGCAGCGTGAACTGCGAGGACAATTCCTCGCTGATGCAACGCCATACTTCGGCATTCAGTCCCCATCCGTGCAGCAGCACAAGATGACAATTTCCTGTCCCAACGGTCTGCCACCAAAGCGTGTTCATCGATTACTGTTCTCTTTTTTCACAAGGAGGTTGTCTATGCTAACAGTGCCCGGCTCGTGCTGGCTATGCCGGATGCCGCTTGCACTCAGCCACTGGGGGGTCTGTTCCGTGTGCGAAAAGGGGATTACACCCCGCGAGGGTATGTGTCCGCAGTGCGGCTTACCGGCCATTCATCCTCACCTGCCCTGCGGCCGCTGCCTGCACAGACCGCCGCCGTGGCAGGCACTGGTGGCGGTCTGCGACTACACCCCGCCGGTGAGCCAGCTGGTGCATCAGCTGAAGTTTTCCCGCCGCAGCCAGCTGGCAAAACCGCTGGCCAGACTGTTGCTGCTGGCGCTGCTGCGGGCCAGGCGCAGCCGTGGGTTGCCAAACGTTGATATGCTGGTCTGCGTGCCGCTGTGGTCCCGGCGTCACTGGCGCCGCGGGTTTAACCAGAGCGACCTGCTCTGTCGCCCGCTGGCCCGCTGGCTGAACTGCCGCTATGTTCCGGAGGCTATTCGCCGGATCCGCGCCACTCCGGCTCAGCATCAGCTCAGCGCCAGATTGCGGAAACGTAACCTGCAGCACGCTTTTACGCTTGAATTACCGGTCGCCGGGCGCCATATCGCTGTGGTGGATGATGTCGTGACAACAGGCGCTACCGTCGCGGAACTCTCCCGCCTGCTTTTGCGAAGCGGCGCGGCGTCGGTTCAGGTATGGTGTCTGTGTCGAACCTTGTAGCGCCCTCAGGTTGGGCGTATTATACCCAGGTATTTTAGTCAACTATTAGGCCAATGCTATGATCCGTATTTCCGATGCTGCACAAGCGCACTTTGCCAAACTGCTGGCAAATCAGGAAGAAGGGACCCAGATCCGCGTGTTCGTGATCAATCCAGGCACCCCGAATGCAGAATGCGGCGTCTCTTATTGCCCACCGGATGCTGTGGAAGCAACTGACACTGCCCTGAAATTTGAGCAACTCACTGCCTATGTCGATGAGCTGAGCTCCCCGTATCTGGAAGATGCGGAAATTGATTTTGTGACCGACCAACTGGGTTCTCAGTTAACCCTGAAAGCGCCAAACGCCAAAATGCGCAAAGTAACCGACGATGCCCCACTGATGGAGCGCGTTGAGTACCTGCTGCAGTCCCAGATCAACCCGCAGCTCGCGGGCCACGGTGGTCGTGTCTCCCTGATGGAGATCACCGAAGACGGTCTGGCGATTCTGCAGTTCGGCGGCGGCTGTAACGGCTGTTCCATGGTCGACGTTACCCTGAAAGAGGGGATCGAGAAGCAGCTGCTGAACGAGTTCCCGGAGCTGAAAGGCGTGCGCGATCTTACCGAACACCAGCGCGGCGAACACTCCTACTACTGATTGCCCGTCTGTTTGCCCGGGGGCGCTGCGCTTACCGGGCCTACAACCCTATCTCTCCTCGTTTACCCTGCCTCATAACATGACCTGCGTCTCAGAATTCACATTTTGCCCGCCAGGGTCATTCTCAACCTGACCATGTTACCCGTATCATTCTCGCGGGCACTTAAACACCTTTACGCCGACCGACTAAGCTTAATGATTTAGAAGGCAGCCTGTCTTAGTGCCGTAAGTACGCCGTTCCCAGTTGGGGCAACATTACTATGTCGTTGAAATAATGACGTTACCCATAACAATATTTAAGGCCAGATAATCATGCCATTAGTCATCGTCGCTATCGGTGTCGTCCTGTTACTGCTCCTGATGATCCGTTTCAAAATGAACGGCTTCATTGCCCTTGTCCTGGTGGCACTTGCTGTCGGCCTGATGCAGGGTATGCCGCTGGTAAAAGTTATCAGCTCGATTAAAGCCGGCGTGGGCGGTACCCTCGGTAGCCTCGCGCTGATCATGGGCTTCGGCGCTATGCTGGGCAAACTGCTGGCCGACTGCGGTGGCGCACAGCGCATCGCAACCACGCTGATTGCTAAATTCGGTAAGCAGCACATCCAGTGGGCCGTGGTATTAACCGGTTTCACCGTCGGTTTTGCGCTGTTCTACGAAGTGGGCTTCGTCCTGATGCTGCCGCTGGTGTTCACCATCGCCGCCTCTGCCAGCATTCCGCTGCTGTATGTGGGTGTACCGATGGCCGCGGCGCTGTCCGTGACTCACGGCTTCCTGCCGCCGCACCCGGGCCCGACCGCTATCGCTACCATCTTCCATGCGGACATGGGTAAAACCCTGCTGTTCGGTACTATCCTGGCGATCCCGACCGTCATTCTGGCCGGTCCGGTGTTTGCCCGCACCCTCAAAGGCATCGACAAGCCGATCCCGGAAGGTCTGTACAGCGCGAAGACCTTCACTGAAGCAGAAATGCCAAGCTTTGCCGTCAGCGTCTGGACCTCTCTGGTGCCGGTGGTACTGATGGCCCTGCGTGCGGTCTGCGAAATGGTGCTGCCGAAAGGCCATCCGGTTCTCGGCGTGGCTGAGTTCCTCGGTGACCCGGTCATGGCAACGCTGATTGCGGTCCTGATTGCGCTGTTCACCTTCGGTCTGAACCGTGGCCGCTCCATGGATCAGATCAACGACACCCTGAGCTCCTCGATCAAAATCATCGCCATGATGCTGCTGATCATCGGCGGTGGCGGTGCGTTCAAACAGGTTCTGGTTGATAGCGGCGTGGACAAGTACATCGCCTCCATGATGCATGATACCAACATCTCCCCCATCCTGATGGCGTGGTCTATCGCGGCGGTTCTGCGTATTGCTCTGGGTTCGGCCACCGTTGCGGCGATCACCGCGGGCGGTATTGTGGCGCCTCTGATTGCCACCACCGGCGTCAGCCCTGAGCTGATGGTTATCGCGGTGGGTTCCGGTAGCGTGATCTTCTCTCACGTCAACGATCCGGGCTTCTGGTTGTTCAAGGAGTACTTCAACTTGACCATCGGTGAGACCATCAAGTCCTGGTCGATGCTGGAAACCATCATCTCCGTCTGCGGGCTGATCGGCTGTCTGCTGCTGGGTATGGTTGTTTGATGTGACAGTTGCCACCGGGCAATAAAAAACCCGCCATCTGGCGGGTTTTTTTATCACTTCTTCGCAGCCGCTTTTCGCCGCTTATCGAGATCCTTAATCAGCTTATTTACCCCGTCATCGGCAAACATCGCCTCAAGAGAAGTTGAAAGCTTGCGACGCCAGTTCTTGTACTGATAGCTGGTCCCCGGGATGTTCACCGGCTCCGCCATATCAATCCAGTCTTCCGGCTGTAGCCCCAGCAGGGCGCTGTTGCTGTCGGCAATGTAGCGCTGCAACCCGCGGTTAAGTGTCGGAGTCATCGACATCAATGACGCCTTGTGCCCGGTGCGTTTCGGCAGGCAGCCGTGCTCGTGCAGTGCATCCAGCAGCCCCTGCTTGGACAGCTCGCGATCCTGATACAGCCCGCGCAGCATCACTTCGTCAGGGTAGAGCCCCAGCGTTTTGCCCAGGGTAAGGTCGCCGCTGTCCCACCAGCCACGAAGCGTAGGAAGGTCATGCGTCGTCGCGACTGCCATTGATTGTTCTGGATACGCCTCCGGCGCGCGGAAGTTCTTCTCAAGGTCGTTTTCAAAATAGAGCACTTTGTAGGAGTAAACGCCGCTGTCACGCAGCTTGCTGACAATTTCCACCGGGACGGTGCCGAGATCTTCCCCGATCACCATGCAGTTATGGCGCTTACTCTCCAGCGCAAGGATGGAGAGCAGATCGTCTACCGGATAGTGAACGTAAGCCCCATGGTCGGCGGTTTCACCGTACGGGATCCACCACAGACGCAGGACCGACATCACGTGGTCGATACGCAGCGCACCGCAGTTCTGCATGTTGGCACGCAGCAGCTCGATAAAGGGCTCATAGGCGCGGGCGGCGATGACGTGCGGGTCCATCGGCGGCAGGCCCCAGTTCTGACCCAGCGGGCCAAGGATGTCCGGCGGCGCCCCGACGGACGCTTTCAGGCAGTAGAGTTCGCGGTCACACCAGGTCTCCGCCCCGCCCTCGGCCACGCCGACCGCCAGGTCACGGTACAGGCCAATCGGCATGTCGTAGCCCTGACTCTCCTGCCAGCAGGCGGCAAACTGGCTGTACGCCAGCCACTGCAGCCAGAGGTAGAAATCGACCTCGTCGGTATGCGCTTCGCAAAACGCTTTTACCGCCGGGGAGTCAACGGACTGGTACTGCTCAGGCCACACCGGCCAGCCCCAGCGCATTTCGTCCTCTTTCACCTGATACGCATGCAGCGCATCAAACGCCGCCTGCCAGTACAGGCTCTCCCCTTCCCGGGCCACAAACGCCCGGAAGGCCGCCATCTGCTCGTCGTCACGCTGAGCAAAGCCTTTCCACGCCATGCGCAGCGCGGCCATCTTCAATGCGGTAACGGACGCATAATCGACCCACTCGGCATCGCGGGCGCGTTGCAGCGCCTGCCGGGTGGTGTCCATCTTCCACCAGGCCTGCGCCTCATCGCTGTTGCGGAAATCCTCCACGGCGTTCACGTCGATATAAATCACGTTCAGCCAGCGGCGGGATGACGGGCTGTACGGGCTGGCGCTCTCCGGGTTCGCCGGATAGAGGGCATGAATCGGGTTGAGGCCGATAAAGGCCCCGCCGCGTTTGCCGATATCGGTCAGCATCTTCTGCAGATCGCCGAAGTCGCCAATGCCCCAGTTCGCCTCAGAGCGCAGGGTGTAGAGCTGCACGCAGGCACCCCACAGCTTCTTGCCCTCTTTCAGCGCCTGCGGCTCGTAGCAGCGTTTTGGCGCGACGATCACCCGGCAGTGCCAGCGATGGGCATCCTGGGTCAACGTCAGGGTGTGATAACCCTCCGGCAGTTTTGCCGGCAGGTTGAGATTTTTGCCGCCCGTGGCGTGGCCTTTATGCTGATGCCCCTCTTCTGTGGTCAGCAGCCAGCTAAAGTCGCCGCTGCCTTCAATCATCAGCGGCATCTTTTTGCCCGCGGTATAGACCATCACGTTCGGGACGGCGGTAACCGCCGCTTTCGCGACGGGTTTGGCTTTGTGCATGGCATCCAGCAAACGCCTCTTGGTCTCAGCACCAATAGACTGCGGTTTACCATGAGCATTGATATAGCTGGGGCTGATCCCCGCCGCCAGGGCGGCATTATCGAGACGTTTACTTTCCATCGCGCTTCCTTAGCGTTTTGCCTGCCAGATACGGGCCTGGTAGTCGCGGATTGAACGGTCAGAGCTGAACATGCCGCAGCGCGCGGTATTCAGAATGCACGCCCGGGTCCAGGCTTCCCGATCGCGATACAGGACGTCGACCTGTTTCTGGGCCTCAACGTAGCCCGCAAAATCGGCCATCAGCAGGTACGGGTCGCCGCCCTGTTTGCCGATGCTGTGCAGCATCTGGTCAAACGCGTGCTTGTCGCCGTCGCTGTATTTGCCGCTCTCCAGCTCCTTCAGTACCGCATCCAGCAGCTTGTCTTTTTTACGCCATTTCACCGGGTCGTAACCTTTGGCTTTAATGGCTTTCACCTCTTCCACAGTATGGCCGAAGATAAAGATGTTCTCGTCGCCCACCTGCTCAGCAATCTCAACGTTAGCACCGTCCAGCGTCCCGACGGTCAACGCACCGTTCAGGGCCAGCTTCATGTTGCCGGTGCCGGAGGCCTCTTTACCCGCAGTGGAAATCTGCTCAGAGACATCCGCCGCCGGGATCAGCAGCTCCGCCGCCGAGACACAGTAATCCGGCAGGAAGACCACTTTCAGCTTGTCGCCCACTTGCGGATCGTTGTTTACCGCGTCGGCCACTTTATTAATGGCGAAGATGATGTTTTTTGCCAGGTAATATCCTGGTGCCGCTTTCGCACCGAACAGGAACACGCGCGGTACGCGGTCGGCCTGCGGGTTCTCGCGGATCTCTTTGTACAGCGCCAGAATGTGCAGCAGATTCAGGTGCTGACGTTTGTACTCGTGCAGACGTTTAATCTGGATATCAAAAATCGCGTTCGGGTTGATCTCAATCCCGGTACGGGTTTTGACGAAGGCTGCCAGACGCACCTTGTTGTCCAGCTTGATGGTGCGGTAGGTCTCGCGGAACGCCGCATCGTCGGCATATTTTTCCAGGTTGATCAGCTGGTCGAGATCGTTGGCCCACTCGTTATCCAGCGTCTTATCCAGCAGCTCAGCAAGCTGAGGGTTGCACTGTTTGATCCAGCGACGCGGCGTGATGCCGTTGGTGACGTTGTGGAACTTGTTAGGCCACAGCTGGTGATATTCCGGGAACAGATCTTTCACCACCAGGTCAGAGTGCAACGCGGCCACGCCGTTCACCGCAAAGCCGCTGACCACGCAGAGGTTAGCCATGCGAACCTGCTTGTCGAATACCACCGCCAGCTTCGCCCAGACGGCTTTATCGCCCGGCCAGGTTTTATCCACCAGTTTCTTAAAGCGGTTGTTGATCTCGTTGATCAGCTGCATATGGCGCGGCAGCAGGGTTTTAATCAGCTTCTCGTCCCAGCACTCCAGCGCCTCTGGCATCAGGGTGTGGTTGGTGTAGGCGAAGGTCTTGCTGGTGATCGCCCAGGCGTCGTCCCAGCTCATCTGATGCTCGTCGATCAGCACGCGCAGCAGTTCCGGGATGGCGATGGTCGGGTGGGTGTCGTTCAGCTGGATCACTTCGTAATCCGCCAGCTCAGACAGCTTGCGGCCCGCCAGATGATGACGACGCAGAATATCGGCCACGGAACAGGCGCACTGGAAGTACTGCTGCATCAGGCGCAGCTTTTTGCCCGCCAGATGGTTGTCGTTCGGGTAGAGCACCTTAGTCAGCTTGTCGGCGTCGATGCCCTGCTGCTCAGCACGCAGGAAATCGCCGTCGTTGAATCTGGTCAGGTTGAACGGGTGAGCATGTGTCGCCTGCCACAGGCGCAGCGGCTGTGCCACGCCATTACGGTAGCCCAACACCGGCAGATCCCAGGCCTGGCCGGTAATGGTAAAGCCCGGCTCCCACTGGCCCGCTTTCGTCACTTTACCGCCGATGCCAACCTGCACGTCCAGCGCTTCGTTGTGGCGGAACCACGGGTAGCTGCCGCGATGCCAGTCGTCCGGGGCTTCCATCTGCTGGCCGCCGGCAAAGGACTGGCGGAACAGGCCATACTGATAGTTCAGACCGTAGCCGGTGGCCGGCTGGCCCACGGTTGCCATTGAGTCGAGGAAGCAGGCCGCCAGACGACCCAGCCCACCGTTGCCCAGCGCTGGATCGATCTCCTCTTCCAGCAGGTCGGTCAGGTGGATGTTATGGGTGTTCAGCACCTCGCTGACCTCCTGATACCAGCCGAGGTTCAGCAGGTTGTTGCCGGTCAGACGGCCAATCAGGAACTCCATGGAGATATAGTTAACGTGGCGCTGGCCTTGCACGGGCTTCACCGCGGGTTGGGCGCTCAGCAGCTCGGCGAGCGCTCCGCTGACGGCCTGCCACCACTGGCGGGAGGTCATGTCTTCGGCGGCGTGCAAACCAAAACGCTGCCACTGACGCGTCAGGGCAGCCTGGAATTGAGCTTTGTTGAAAGTAGGCTGTGACATAGGGAATCTGCATCCTGTAGAGAGAAAATAAGGCGTTGGTGCTAGTGTGCCTGGCTCATCAGGGCTCTTCCTCCTCCTGCCGGGGATTAGACAGGGAGGAGTAGCAGGGATGAGCGATAAACTGTGATCGCGGCCACTTTCTGCAGCGGGAGTGTGGGGCATTCACCGGGAGATTTCCCGGAAGGGGTTCAAAAAAATGAAATGCGGTTTCGCCTGAAATATATACGCGCGGAAATAATTACTTACCCGAAGTAATAACACTCAGAATTTACTCTATCCTGGAATGTTATTTTACGCGCGCAACCATCCCGGGACTTAATTAACTTTTCACCGCCTATACGCTTCTCTGTTCCTTTTTATGCTTAACCTCCCGGAAACGCGCCATCCCAGTATCCATGCGCTTTCGAGGCCCATCGGAAAAGTTCCCTCACCCCTGCATATATTTTTGTGACCCAGTGCAAATTAAGGGACATAAAACCCCGACATAACTTGCAATAAAAGTCTTTCTGACCGACCTTATAAGGATTAATTACGAAGCGCAAAAAAAATCAAAAATCTCGATTTCCACACAGTGAAGTGAAACCTATGTTGATTCCGTCCAAATTAAGTCGCCCGGTTCGTCTTGACCATACTGTGGTCCGCGAACGCCTGCTGGCGAAACTTTCCGGCGCGAACAATTTTCGACTGGCGCTGGTAACGAGCCCTGCAGGCTACGGCAAAACCACGCTCATTTCACAGTGGGCTTCCGGCAAGACCGATCTCGGCTGGTACTCCCTCGATGAGGGCGATAACCAGCAGGAGCGTTTTGCCAGCTATCTGATCGCCGCCATTCAGCAGGCGACCAACGGACACTGTGTGACCAGCGAAGTGATGGTGCAAAAGCGCCAGTACGCCAGCCTCTCTTCCCTGTTTTCGCAGCTGTTTATCGAGCTCGCCGAATGGCATCGCCCGCTCTATCTGGTTATTGATGACTACCACCTGATCACCAACCCGGTTATCCACGAGTCGATGCGCTTTTTCTTGCGCCACCAGCCGGAAAACCTGACCCTGGTGATCCTGTCGCGCAACCTGCCGCAGCTGGGCATTGCCAACCTGCGGGTGCGCGATCAGCTGCTGGAAGTGGGCAGCCAACAGCTCTCCTTTACCCATCAGGAGGCAAAGCAGTTCTTTGACTGCCGCCTGAAATCCCCTATCGAGGTGGCTGAGAGCAGCCGCCTGTGCGACGACGTGGCAGGCTGGGCGACCGCCCTGCAGCTGATTGCCCTGTCGGCCCGGCATAACAACAACTCGACGCAGCAATCTGCCCGTCGTCTGTCGGGGATCAATGCCAGCCATCTCTCCGATTATCTGGTGGATGAGGTGCTCGACAGCGTCGATCAATCCACCCGTCAGTTCCTGCTGAAAAGCTCCCTGCTGCGCTCGATGAACGATGCGCTGATCGTGCGCGTCACCGGGGAAGATAACGGCCAGATGCGTCTGGAAGAGATCGAGCGTCAGGGGTTGTTCCTGCAGCGCATGGACGACTCCGGAGAGTGGTTCAGCTACCACCCGCTGTTTGGCAGCTTCCTGCGCCAGCGCTGTCAGTGGGAGCTGGCCACCGAATTACCGGAAATCCACCGCGCCGCCGCCGAGAGCTGGATGGCGCAGGGCTTCCCGAGCGAGGCCATTCACCACGCCCTGGCAGCGGGCGATGCCCATATGCTGCGCGATATTCTGCTCAATCACGCCTGGAGCCTGTTTAACCACAGCGAGCTGGCCCTGCTGGAGGAGTCGCTGCGCGCCCTGCCGTGGGAGAGCCTGCTGGAGAACCCGCGTCTGGTGCTGCTGCAGGCCTGGCTGATGCAGAGCCAGCACCGCTACAGCGAAGTGAATACCCTGCTGGCCCGCGCCGAGCAGGAGATGAAAGGCGAGATGGACGCCGCCCTGCACGGCGAATTCAACGCCCTGCGCGCGCAGGTGGCCATCAACGACGGCAACCCGGAAGAGGCTCAGCGCCTGGCCCTGGGTGCGCTGGAGGCGCTGCCGCTGGCGAACTTCTACAGCCGTATCGTCGCCACCTCGGTACATGGCGAAGTGTTGCACTGTAAGGGCGATCTTACCCGCTCCCTGTCGCTGATGCAGCAGACGGAACAGATGGCGCGCCGCCATGACGTCTGGCATTACGCCCTGTGGAGCCTGATCCAGCAGAGCGAAATTTTGTTTGCCCAGGGATTCCTGCAGGCCGCCTGGGAGACCCAGGAGAAAGCCTTCACCCTGATCCGCGATCAGCACCTGGAACAGCTGCCGATGCACGAGTTCCTGCTGCGCATTCGCGCTCAGTTGCTGTGGGCATGGGCCCGACTGGACGAAGCGGAAACCACCGCCCGTCATGGGGTGAACGTGCTCTCCACCTATCAGCCGCAGCAGCAGCTGCAGTGTCTGGGCCTGCTGGTGCAGTGCTCGCTGGCACGCGGCGATCTGGACAACGCCCGTAACCACCTTAACCGTCTGGAGAACCTGCTCGGCAACGGTCAGTATCACAGCGACTGGGTATCCAATGCCGATAAGGTACGGGTGATTTACTGGCAGATGACCGGCGACAAAAAATCGGCGGCCAACTGGCTGCGCCAGACGCCGAAGCCGGAGTTTGCCAATAACCACTTCCTGCAGAGCCAGTGGCGCAACATTGCCCGGGCGCAGATCCTGTTAGGCGAATTTGAACCGGCCGAGATGGTGCTGGAAGAGTTAAATGAAAATGCCCGCAGCCTGCGTCTGATGAGCGATGTGAACCGCAACCTGCTGCTGCAGAACCAGCTTTACTGGCAGGCCGGTCGCAAGAATGACGCCCAGCGCGTGCTGCTCGAAGCGCTGCAGCTGGCGAACCGCACCGGGTTTATCAGCCACTTTGTGATTGAAGGCGAGACCATGGCGCAGCAGCTGCGCCAGTTGATTCAGCTCAACACCCTGCCGGAGCTGGACCAGCATCGCGCCCAGCGCATCCTGCGGGAGATTAACCAGCATCACCGCCACAAGTTTGCCCATTTCGATGAGACCTTCGTGGAGCGTCTGCTGACCCATCCGGAAGTGCCGGAACTGATCCGCACCAGCCCGCTGACCCAGCGTGAGTGGCAGGTGCTGGGGCTGATCTACTCAGGCTACAGCAACGAGCAGATTGCCGGGGAGCTGGCCGTGGCGGCCACCACCATCAAAACGCATATCCGCAATCTGTATCAGAAGCTGGGCGTCGCCCACCGTCAGGATGCGGTGCTGCATGCGCAGCAGCTGTTGAAGATGATGGGGTACGGAGTGTAATTCATTGCCCGGCGGCGCTGCGCTTGCACGGGCCTACGGTTTTGTAGGTCGGGTAAGCGCAGCGCCACCCGACATGAATTCAGCACAATTCTAACTGCAAGTTATTATCTTTAATGACCTTCAACACACCCGCTGGCGGCATCACGTCGGTATAGACCGCGTTCACCATGCTGATGCTGCCCATATTGACCATCGCGTTACGGCCAAACTTCGAGTGATCCACCACCAGCATCACGTGGCGCGAGTTCTCAATGATCGCCCGCTTGGTGCGCACTTCATGATAGTCAAACTCCAGCAGTGAACCGTCGGTATCGATGCCGCTGATGCCGAGGATGCCGAAGTCGAGGCGGAACTGGGAGATAAAGTCGAGGGTCGCTTCGCCAATAATGCCGCCGTCACGGCTGCGCAGCTCGCCGCCTGCCAGGATGATGCGAAAATCCTCTTTCTGCATCAGGGTGGTGGCTACGTTAAGGTTGTTGGTGACGACCCGCAGGTTCTCATGGTTCAGCAGGGCGTGGGCCACCGCTTCCGGCGTGGTGCCGATGTCAATAAACAGCGTCGCGCCGTTCGGGATCTGGCTCGCCACCTTGCGGGCAATACGCTCCTTCTCGGAGGTCTGCGTCGCCTTGCGATCGTGCCAGGGGGTATTCACCGAGCTGGACGGCAGCGCCGCGCCGCCGTGGTGGCGCAGAATGCGGTTCTGGTCGGCCAGATCGTTGAGGTCCCGACGGATGGTCTGCGGGCTGACGGCAAACTGCTCCACCAGCTCTTCGGTGCTGACGTATCCCTGCTTTTTCACCAGATCAATAATGGCGTCATGACGTTGTGTTTGTTTCATCAGAGTTCCCTGCCAGAATTATGTTCGTTTTCGCGCATGTAGCGTATCGGCAAACGCCATCGCCAGCCCGACCGCCAGTCCGGCCATGTGGGCACCGTTGGCAATCGCCATTCCGAACAGATCAAACCATCCGGCAATAATCCAGATTAACGCAAAGGCCATTAACCCGCGCTGCAGGTAAATCCCGCTCTGCGGATCGCGCTCGCCGCGCAGCCAGACATAGCCCATCAGGGCGTAGACCACGCCGGAGAGGCCGCCAAACCACGGGCCGCCAAATTTATGCTGGATAAAGCCGCTGAGCAACGCGCTAATAAGGGTGAGGACGATGAGCTTGCCGCTGCCGAGTCGTTTCTCCACCGCCCCGCCGAGATACCACCACCACAGCAGGTTAAAGAGGATATGCATAATCGAGAAGTGCATCAGCGCGTGGGTGAAGTAGCGCCAGAATTCGAACTCAACGGAGGCGTCATACGGCCAGGCCAGCATCAGCAGCGTCGGCTGATCGCCTACCACACTCATCAGAATGAAGACCAGGATACAGGCCGCCATTAACACCAGGGTGAACGGACCCGCGCGTTCACGCAGGGTGGCCAGGAAAGGAAAGCGCTGGTAATGCAGCCCGCTGCCGGTATGGCCGGACTGCCAGCTTGCCGCCAGATAGCGCGCATCGCCGGGGTTTTCCAGAAAACGCGCCAGCTCGGCGTTAACCCGGGAAGCCTGGCTTTCATCCGCCAGCCAGACGTCGGTCTGGTTATGTTGTTGAATGGTGAGGATAACACCCTGCGTCGCCATGTAGTCGACAAACGCCTGGGCGACGCGCGGGTTGGTAAAAGAGGTAATCATCAGCATCGGCGACAGTCGCTTATTCCACACAAAAGGGGACAGTATATACCCTAAATGCCGGCGTGCTCGACTTCTGCCGGGAAATGACGGTGCCAGGCATCGAACCCACCGTCCACGCTGTAGACCGATTCAAAGCCCTGCTGGAGCAGGTATTGCGCCGCGCCTTTGCTGCTGTTGCCGTGATAGCACATCACCATCACCGGGGTCTCGAAGTCGTTATCGCGCATAAATTCACTCAGGGAGGCGTTGGTCAGGTGAAACGCGCCCGGCGTATGGCCCATGGCAAAACTTTGCGGATCGCGGATATCCACCAGCACCGCCAGTCCCTGGTGCATCTTCTGGTGGGCTTCTTCTACGTTAATACATTCAAATTGTTCCATGGTGCTCTCTGTTGTCTATTCAGGTGCAGTGCGGCCTGATGCCCTCACTATATTATCGGCTAGTGTACGTCCTGGCGGCGGGTAAACGCCATTATGTTAGCTGTATCACTCAAAATTGTTTTTTTGATGTTACTAAAATCCATTTCCTTTGCTAATATGAGCGATATCGAACATTTTTGAGCTTTAACGAAAGTGCGTGAGGATACAATGGAAACCAAAGATCTGATTGTTATCGGTGGCGGAATTAACGGGGCGGGCATTGCGGCGGACGCTGCCGGCCGCGGCTTATCTGTCCTGATGCTGGAAGCGCAGGATCTCGCCTGCGCCACCTCCTCCGCCAGCTCTAAGCTGATCCACGGTGGCCTGCGTTATCTGGAGCATTACGAGTTCCGCCTGGTCAGTGAAGCGCTGGCCGAGCGAGAAGTGCTGTTGAAAATGGCTCCCCATATCGCTACCCCGATGCGTTTTCGTCTGCCGCACCGCCCGCATCTGCGTCCGGCGTGGATGATCCGCATCGGTCTGTTTATGTACGATCACCTGGGTAAACGCACCAGCCTGCCCGCCTCTGCCGGTGTGCGTTTTGGCGCAGACTCGGTACTGAAGCCTGAAATCGTGCGCGGATTCGAATATTCCGACTGCTGGGTGGACGATGCCCGCCTGGTGCTCGCTAACGCGCAGATGGTTGAACGCAAAGGCGGTGAGGTGAAAACCCGCACCCGCGCGGTCTCCGCGCGTCGTGAAAACGGACTGTGGATCGTCGAGGCCGAAGATATTGATACCGCCGAGCGTTTCAGCTGGCAGGCGCGCGGTCTGGTGAACGCTACCGGCCCGTGGGTGAAGCAGTTCTTTGACCAGGGGATGCAGCTCCCGTCGCCGTATGGCATTCGCCTGATCAAAGGCAGCCATATCGTGGTGCCGCGGGTGCATACCCAGAAGCAGGCCTATATCCTGCAAAACGAAGATAAGCGCATCGTGTTTGTGATCCCGTGGATGGATGAGTTCTCTATCATCGGCACCACCGACGTGGAGTACAAAGGCGATCCGAAAAATGTCGAGATCGACGAGAGCGAAATCAGCTATCTGCTGAAGGTCTATAACGCCCACTTTAAGAAAACGCTGGGGCGTGACGATGTGGTCTGGAGTTACTCCGGGGTGCGTCCGCTGTGCGATGACGAGTCGGACTCACCGCAGGCCATCACCCGCGATTACACCCTGGATATTCACGATGACCACGGTAAGGCCCCGCTGCTGTCGGTGTTTGGCGGCAAGCTGACCACCTATCGTAAGCTGGCTGAGCACGCGATGGAAAAACTGGCTCCGTTCTATCAGGATATCGGCCCGGCGTGGACCAAAGGCGCAGTGCTGCCCGGCGGTGACATCGGCGGCAACCGCGATGACTACGCGGCGAAATTGCGCCGTCGCTATCCGTTTATCAGCGAATCCATGGCCCGGCACTTTGCCCGCACCTACGGCAGCAACAGTGAGCTGATCCTGCGTGACGCGAAGGATCTCAGCGATCTGGGGGAGCATTTCGGTCACGAGTTCTACGAGGCGGAGTTGCGCTATTTAGTCGACCACGAGTGGGTACGCCGCGCGGACGATGCGCTGTGGCGTCGTACTAAGCAGGGGATGTGGCTGAATGCGGAGCAGGAGTCCCGCGTGGCGCTGTGGCTGGCCCAGCGTGCGGGAAAGCGTGAGCTGTCGCTGGCATCGTGAAAAAAGCCGGGTGGCGGAGGTAAAAGCAAAACGGTAACGCATGTTACCGTTTTTTGTGTTTGCACCCTCTCCCCGTGGGAGAGGGTTGGGGTGAGGGCATCAGACCGCACCGATCCTTTTACAACCTAACCGGATCAATATGCCAGATGGTGTCGGCATACTCTTTGATGGTTCTGTCTGACGAGAAGTAGCCCATGTTGGCGATGTTGTGCATCGCTTTGGTGGTCCACTCTTCCGGCTTGCGATACAGCTCATCAACCCTGTCCTGACAGTCCACATAGCTGCGGTAGTCCGCCAGCACCTGGTAGTGGTCCCCGAAGTTAATCAGTGAATCCACCAGGTCGCGATAGCGGCCAGGCTCGTCCGGGTTGAACAGGCCGGTGCCGATCTGGGTCAGCACCTGACGCAGCTCTTCATCCTGCTCGTAATAATCCCGTGGCGAGTAGCCTTTGGCACGCAGCGCTTCAACCTCTTCCGTGGTGTTACCGAAGATGAAGATATTCTCTTCACCCACGTGCTCCAGCATCTCGACATTCGCGCCATCCAGCGTGCCGATGGTCAGCGCGCCGTTAAGGGCAAATTTCATGTTACTGGTGCCGGAGGCTTCAGTGCCCGCGGTGGAGATCTGCTCGGAGAGATCGGCCGCCGGGATGATCAGCTGGGCCAGACTCACGCTGTAGTTCGGGATAAAGACGACCTTCAGCTTGTCACCAATCTGCGGATCGTTGTTGATCACCTTCGCCACGTCGTTGATCAGGTGAATGATGTGCTTCGCCATGTAGTACGCCGAGGCGGCTTTACCGGCGAAGATGTTCACGCGCGGCACCCAGTCGGCATCAGGATCGGCCTTGATGCGGTTGTAGCGGGTGATCACGTGCAGCACGTTCATCAGCTGACGTTTGTACTCATGGATACGTTTGATCTGCACGTCGAACAGCGCTTTCGGGTTGGCCACCACGTTCAGGTGCAGCGCCATCCACACCGCCAGCCGCTTTTTATTCAGCAGCTTGGCATCACGCACCGCTTTATTCACCGTCGGGAAGTCAGAGTGCTGTTCCAGCTCGCTCAGCTGGCTTAAATCGGTACGCCAGTTGCGGCCAATGTTTTCGTCCAGCACCTCGGAGAGCGGCTGGTTCGCCAGCGCCAGCCAGCGACGCGGCGTCACGCCGTTGGTCACATTGCAGAAGCGCATCGGGAAGATTTTGGCGAAGTCGGCAAACAGCGACTGCACCATCAGGTTGGAGTGCAGCTCCGACACGCCGTTGACCTTGTGGCTGATCACCACCGCCAGCCACGCCATGCGTACCCGACGGCCGTTGGACTCTTCAATGATGGAGGTGCGGCTCAGCAGACCGGTGTCGTGCGGATACTGCTCCTGCAACGTTTTCAGGAAGAAGTCGTTAATTTCAAAGATGATCTGCAGGTGGCGCGGCAGGATTTTGCCGAGCATGTCCACCGGCCAGGTTTCCAGCGCTTCGCTCATCAAGGTGTGGTTGGTGTAAGAGAAGACCTGGCAGGTCACCTCAAACGCCTCGTCCCAGCTGAATTTGTGCTCGTCGATCAGCACGCGCATCAGTTCCGGGATCGACAGCACCGGGTGGGTGTCGTTGAGGTGGATCGCGGTTTTTTCCGCGAGGTTGGCGTAGGTTTTGTGCAGCTGGTAGTGGCGGCTCAGGATATCCTGGATAGTCGCCGAGACCAGGAAGTACTCCTGACGCAGACGCAGCTCACGCCCGGAATAGGTCGAGTCATCCGGGTACAGCACGCGGGAAACGTTCTCGGAGTGGTTTTTGTCTTCCACCGCCGCGAAGTAGTCGCCCTGGTTGAATTTACCGAGGTTAATCGCGCTACTGGCCTGGGCATTCCACAGACGCAGCGTGTTGGTCGCGTCGGTGTCGTAGCCGGGGATAATCTGGTCGTAGGCTACGGCAAGGATCTCTTCGGTTTCGACCCAGCGGACTTTTTTACCTTCCTGCTGGATACGGCCACCGAAGCGGACCTTATAGCGGGTGTTGTGGCGCTTGAACTCCCACGGGTTACCGTACTCGAGCCAGTAGTCCGGGGACTCTTTCTGCCGTCCATCGACGATATTCTGTTTGAACATGCCGTAATCGTAGCGAATACCATAGCCACGTCCCGGCAGGGCGAGGGTCGCCAGCGAATCGAGGAAGCAGGCCGCCAGGCGACCAAGACCGCCGTTGCCTAAGCCGGGGTCGTTCTCTTCGTCAATCAGCTCTTCTAAATCCAGCCCCATCTCTTCCAGCGCGGTTTTGACGTCGTCATAGATACCGAGCGACAACAGGGCATTGGAGAGGGTACGGCCAATCAAAAACTCCATCGACAGATAGTAAACCTGACGGGTCTCCTGTGAGAGCTGGGCGCGGTTAGAGCGCAGCCAGCGCTCAACCAGCCGGTCGCGTACCGCAAACAGGGTGGCGTTGAGCCATTCGTGTTTGTTGGCAATCACCGGATCTTTGCCGATGGTGAACATCAGCTTGTAAGCGATCGAGTGCTTTAACGCCTCAATGCTCACCGTGGGAGACGCATAGGAAAAAGGTGCATTCATATCTCTGATTCCAGCATTGTTACATCAAGCGTTGATAAAGATCGCGGTAGGACTGCGCCGCAACTTGCCAGCTAAAATCCATGGCCATCGCCTGGCGCTGAACAAAACGCCACAAAGAAGGACGAGACCACAATACAAAGGCACGACGAATCGCGCGTAACAGCGACCAGGCATTACTGTCCTCAAAGACAAATCCGCTGGCGATTCCGTCTGCCAGGTTCTCCAGCGAGGTGTCGGATACGGTATCCGCCAGCCCGCCAGTACGCCGCACCAGCGGCAGCGTGCCGTACTTCAGGCCATACAGCTGGGTTAAGCCGCAGGGCTCAAAACGACTCGGCACCAGGATAACGTCGGCACCCGCCATGATGCGGTGCGAGAAGGCTTCGTGATAGCCAATCTGCACCCCAACCTGGCCCGGATGCTCGGCGGCCGCCGCGAGGAAGCCCTCCTGCAATACCGGATCGCCCGCGCCCAGCAGCGCCAGCTGCCCGCCCTGCTCCAGCAGGCCCGGCAGCGCCTCCAGCACCAGATCCAGCCCTTTCTGGCTGGTCAAACGGCTCACCACCGCAAACAGCGGCACCTTGTCGTTGACCTTCAGCCCCATGGCGACCTGCAGCTGACGTTTGTTCTCGGCCTTATCTTCCACGGAATCACGGTTGTAGCGTGCGCCCAGCAGCAGATCGGTCTCCGGACTCCAGATTTTTTCATCCACGCCGTTGAGAATTCCCGACAGGCGCCCTTCCCGTTGACGTTGCGCGAGCAGCCCTTCCATGCCGTAGCCAAACTGCGGCTCGGTGATCTCCCGCGCGTAGGTCGGGCTGACGGCGGTGATGTGATCCGCGTAGTACAGCCCGGCCTTGAGGAACGAAATCTGCCCGTTGAACTCCAGCCCATGGATATTAAAGAACGACCATGGCAGATCGATGTCATCCATATGTTTGGCTAAATAGAGCCCCTGATAGGCCAGGTTGTGCACGGTAAAGACCGATTTTGCCGGATGGCCACGCGCCGCCAGGTACGCGGGTGCGAGCCCGGCGTGCCAGTCGTGGGCATGCACTATATCCGGGCGCCAGAACGGATCCAGCCCGGAGGCCATCTCCGCCCCGACCCAGCCGAGCAGCGCGAAACGCAGCACGTTATCGGTATAGGCAAATAAGTTGGTGTCGTGGTACGGGCTCCCTGGGCGGTCATACAGATGCGGCGCGTCAATCAGGTAGATGCCCACGCCATTGTAATGACCAAACAGTAATGTGATGCGCCCGGCAAAGGTATCGCGGCGGCTGACAATCTGGGCGTCAGGGATGCCGCGACGAATATCGGGAAAAGCGGGTAACAGCACGCGAGTATCGACCCCACCGGCAATTTGCGCCGCCGGTAGCGCACCAATCACATCCGCTAACCCGCCGGTTTTCAGCAACGGGAACATCTCAGAACAAACGTGTAAAACCTGCATCATCGCTCCTGTTTGATCTGCAGTTTACGCAGCATTTCACGCGTAACCAGCACGATGCCTTCTTCTGAGCGGTAGAAACGGCGCGCGTCCTCTTCCGCATTTTCTCCAATTACCATGCCTTCCGGAATGATGCAGGCACGGTCGATAACGCAACGACGCAGGCGGCAAGAGCGGCCAACCCAGACGTCGGGTAACAATACTGACGAATCAATATTGCAGAAGGAGTTCACCCGCACGCGCGGGAACAGTACCGACTGCACCACCACCGAGCCCGAGATAATGCACCCGCCGGAGACCAGCGAGTTCAGCGTCATGCCGTGGCTGCCCGAGCGGTCCTGGACAAATTTTGCCGGCGGCAGCGATTCCATATGGGTACGGATCGGCCAGTTATGGTCGTACATATCCAGTTCAGGGGTTACCGACGCCAGATCGAGGTTCGCCTTCCAGTACGCCTCCAGGGTGCCGACATCGCGCCAGTAAGGTTCTGAATTCGGATCGGACTGCACGCAGGACAATGGGAACGGGTGTGCATAGGCCATGCCAGATTTGGTGATTTTCGGGATGATATCTTTGCCGAAGTCGTGGCTGGATTTTTCATCCTTGTCGTCTTCTTCCAGCAGCTGGTAAAGGTAATCTGCATCAAAGACATAGATACCCATACTGGCCAGCGCTTTGGTGTCATCCCCTGGCATTGATGGCGGGTTCGCCGGTTTTTCAACGAACTCGATCACTTTGTCGTTTTCGTCTACTGCCATTACGCCAAAGGCCGTCGCTTCAGCAACGGGCACTGGCATACAGGCCACGGTGCAGCGCGCCCCTTTTTCGACGTGGTCGATGAGCATGCGCGAGTAGTCCTGCTTGTAGATGTGGTCCCCGGCGAGGATCACTACGTACTCGGCGTCGTAGCGACGAATGATATCGAGGTTTTGCGTCACCGCATCGGCAGTGCCGCGGTACCAGTTTTCACCGTGAACGCGCTGTTGGGCAGGTAACAGGTCGACAAACTCGTTCATCTCCTCACTGAAGAACGACCAGCCGCGCTGAATATGCTGCACCAGAGTGTGTGACTGGTACTGGGTGATCACGCCAATACGGCGAATGCCTGAATTCAGGCAGTTTGACAGGGCAAAATCGATAATACGGAATTTACCGCCGAAGTGAACGGCGGGCTTGGCGCGCTTAATGGTTAAATCTTTTAATCGGGTACCGCGGCCGCCAGCCAGAATCAGGGCAACAGATTTTAATGGCAGCTGGCGCGCCAACATTAGAGGGTCGTTCTTATCTAACCTAACCATGATCAACTCCTTTTATTATCATCTCTGGAATACACATACACCGTGCGCAGGCCCATGCCAGGCAGTCATAACGACCGGATTATCCTCTCCGGCAAATGGGGGGATAGCCCGCCACTCCCCTTCGGGTAAAACTATTTCTGCGACCTCATCTGTGGCGTTAAGCGTGATAAGCCAGCTATCCGAAAGCAGGATTTGCAGGCACGGCACGCCGCTTTGCCACTCACGCGCTTCCAACGGTTGCGCCTTTTTATTTAACCAGCGAACATTGCTGTCGCCCTCTTCCCACCACTGATTCAGGGTGAGCGCCGGGATCTGCTGACGCAGATGGATCAGCGCAGCGGTAAAGTCGGCTAATCCACTGTTGGCCTGTTGCCAGTCCAGCCAGGTTAACGGGTTATCCTGGCAATAAGCATTGTTGTTGCCGTGCTGGCTGTGGCCATGTTCATCGCCTGCCAGCAACATCGGCGTTCCTTGCGACAAAAGCAGCGTGGTGAGCAGCGCGTGCACGCTGGCGCGGCGTCGCTCAATCACATTCAGATTGCCACTTAATCCTTCTATACCATGGTTAAAACTGTGGTTATTGAAGGTACCGTCACGATTTTCTTCGCCATTGGCTTCATTGTGTTTCTGATTGAAACAAACGCAGTCACGCAGGGTAAAACCGTCGTGCGCCGTAACCAGATTGATCGACGCGGAGGGCAGACGCCCGTTGCGCTTGAACAGATCGCTGGAAGCGGCAAAACGCCCGGCAAACTGACCGAGTGACAGATCGCGTGCCAGCCAGAAGCGGCGCGCGGTATCACGATAGTGGTCGTTCCACTCGGCAAACGGCGGCGGGAAATTCCCCACCTGATAACCGCCAGGGCCGATATCCCAGGGCTCTGCAATCAGCTTCACGCCCGACAGCAGCGGGCAGTTCTTAATCGCCTCAAACAGCGGCGCCTGCTGGCTGTATTCCGGCGTGCGTCCCATCACTGACGCCAGGTCAAAACGAAAACCGTCTATGTGGAACGTCTCCACCCAGTACTTCAGGCATTCATACGCGTATTGCGTCACCGCCGGATGGCTGAGGTTGAGCGTGTTACCGCAGCCGGTCCAGTTGTGGTAATCGCCATCTTCCCTTAACCAATAATAGCTAGGGTTATCAATTCCGCGCAGGGAGAACGTCGGGCCTTCCAGATCCAGTTCCGCGCTGTGGTTCAGCACGATATCCAGAATGACCTCAATACCCGCTTCGTGCAGCGCCTTCACCGCATCACGAAACTCATCCCGCGCCTGCTCGGGATGCGAGGCGTAGCGCGGATCGAGGGCAAACATGGCCATCGGGTTGTAACCCCAGTAATTGCTCAAACCGAGGCGCTGCAAACGCGGCTCAGAGGCGAAATGGGCTACCGGTAATAATTCCAGGGCGGTGATCCCGAGATGCTTAAAATAGGCAATCATCACCGGGTGACCGAGCGCCCGGTAGGTGCCGCGGATCTCCTCCGGAATGCCGGGGTGCAGATACGTCAGCCCCTTAACGTGGGCCTCATAGATAACCGTCCTGCCCCAGGGAATATTGGGGGCGGCGTCCTCTTCCCAGTCGTAACGATCGTCGCAGACCACCACGCTTTTGGGTGCCACCGCGGCACTGTCCCGGTGATCGGGAGTATGTTTGCCGGCATGCAGCAGGACGTCATCGTCCAGCGTGCCTTCGACCTGATACGCGCAGGGGTCGAGCAGCAGTTTGGCCGGGTTAAAGAACAGCCCTTTTGCCGGATCCCACTGGCCATGAACCCGGAAGCCATACCGCGTGCCGGGTCTGGCATGTTCAAGGTAGCCATGCCAGATATCGCCACTGCGGGCCACCAGATCGTAGCGGTGTTCAATGCCATTGCCGTCAAACACGCAGAGTTCAACCCGATCCGCATGGGCGGAAAAGAGGGTGAAGTTCACCCCTTTGCCGTCATAGCGTGCGCCGAGCGGGGCCGGGTTACCTGCAGCGAGCTGCGTCATTCCCCCTCCCGCACCAGCCAGATCGTGGAGAGCGGCGGCAGAGTGAGGCTCAGGGACTGTGGTCGACCATGGCTCTCCTGCTCATCACTCTGCACCAGCCCGCCATTGCCCGCGTTGCTGCCGTGGTAATGCATGGAGTCGGTATTCAGCACTTCACGCCATTTGCCCGGCTGATTGATGCCGAAACGGTAGTGATGACGCGTGACCGGGGTGAAGTTACTGGCGACGATGATTTCGTTGCCCACCTTGTCACGACGGACAAAGATCAGCACCGAGCGCTCGTTGTCGTCCACCACCAGCCACTCGAAGCCGTAGTCGTCAAAGTCCAGCTCGTGCAGGGCCTTGTGGTGGCGATAGGTATGGTTAAGGTCGCGGACCAGGCGTTGCACGCCGTGGTGCCAGTTGTCGCCCCCTTCCAGCAGGTTCCAGTCGAGGCTGGTGTCGTGGTTCCACTCGCGGCCCTGGGCGAACTCGTTGCCCATAAACAGCAGTTTTTTGCCCGGGAAGGCGAACATCCAGCCGTAGTAGGCGCGCAGGTTGGCAAACTTCTGCCAGGCGTCGCCCGGCATGCGGTCGAGAATCGATTTTTTGCCGTGGACCACTTCGTCGTGGGAGAGCGGCAGAACAAAGTTTTCGGTGCTGTTGTAGAGCATCCCGAAGGTCAGTTTGTTGTGATGGAACTGGCGATGGACCGGATCCAGCTTCATGTAATCCAGGGTGTCGTGCATCCAGCCGAGGTTCCACTTGAACCAGAAGCCGAGGCCGCCCATCGAAGGTGGTCGGGAGACGCCCGGGAAGTCCGTGGACTCTTCCGCCATTGTCACCGCGCCAGGTGTCTGCTCCCCGAGAATACGGTTGGTGTTACGCAGGAACTCAATGGCTTCGAGGTTTTCACGCCCGCCGAATTCGTTCGGGATCCACTCCCCCTCTTTACGGCTGTAGTCGCGGTAGATCATCGAGGCGACGGCGTCCACGCGCAGGGCATCAATACCGAAACGCTCGATCCAGTAGAGCGCGTTGCCCACCAGATAGTTGGTCACTTCCCGACGGCCATAGTTGTAGATCAGGGTGTTCCAGTCCTGATGATAGCCTTCGCGCGGATCGCTGTGCTCATACAGGTTGGTGCCGTCGAACTCCGCCAGACCAAAGTCATCGGACGGGAAGTGGCCCGGCACCCAGTCGAGGATCACATTCAGCCCGGCGGCGTGGGCGGCGTTGATAAAGTAACGGAAGTCATCCCGGGTGCCGAAGCGGCGGGTCGGGGCATACATGCCGGTCGGCTGATAGCCCCAGCTGCCGTCAAACGGGTGTTCGTTAATTGGCAGCAGCTCCAGATGGGTAAAGCCCATCCATTTCACATACGGGATCAGCTGGTCGGCCAGCTCCCGGTAGCTGAGCCAGAAGTTGTTATCGGTATGACGACGCCAGGAGCCAAGATGGACTTCATAAATGGAGATCGGCATATCGAACTGGTTGGCCCGGATGCGCTCTTCGCTCTGGGCAACCTTCTCCGGCAGACCACAAATGAGTGATGCAGTTTCCGGGCGCATCTGCGCTTCGAAGGCATAGGGGTCAGCTTTGATCCGCAGCTTGCCGTGGGCATCGATCAGCTCGTATTTGTACAGCTGGCCGTTTTGCGCACCGGGGATAAACAGCTCCCAGATGCCGGTCTCGCCACGCAGGCGCATCGGGTGGCGACGGCCATCCCAGTAGTTGAACTGCCCCACTACAGAGACACGGCGGGCATTCGGTGCCCAGACGGTAAAGCGGGTGCCGGTCACGCCGTCCATGGTATCGGCGTGGGCACCGAGCGTCTCATAAGGACGCAGGTGTGTCCCTTCCGACAGCAGCCAGGCATCCATATCCTGCAACAGCGGACCGAAGCGATAGGGATCGTCGATCAGGTTTTGCTGGCCATGCCAGATGACGGCGAGCTGATAACGGAAGACATTTTTACGGCGGGCCATCACGCCAGCGAAGAAGCCGCGTGAATCAATACATTCGAGTTTACCGACCTTGCGACCGGTTTTGGGTTCGATGACCCACACTTCCGTCGCGTCAGGTAGCAGTGCCCGGACTTCCAGTCCAGCGTCAGTGCGGTGCATGCCAAGTACAGAAAATGGATCCGCAAAGTGACCCGCAATAAGCGCATTAATCACGTCTCTATCAATACGAACGGACATGGTATTCATCCTGTTTTTCTAGTTGCCGCCCCTGTCGCGCACCGGGTACGACCTTAATGTGACCTGAACGGAACAGCACCTTGTGCATCCTCTCTGTTCCATTCAACCTCCAGGCGGAATATGTGACATCCCGCATAAAGCATAGCCAACGCTTTATATGACTCCCGAAAAATAATGAATCATTTGCGTTTTCGTCCTTTAGTACGCAAAAAAAGGGGTGATAAATCACCCCTAAGTATTAAGTATTTATTACGCCAGTTGGCGTAGCATCCGGCGCAGCGGCTCGGCGGCACCCCACAAAAGCTGGTCGCCGACGGTAAAGGCGGAAAGGTACTCCGGCCCCATATTTAGTTTACGCAGGCGTCCTACAGGGGTAGATAATGTGCCGGTGACCGCAGCCGGGGTCAGTTCACGCATGGTGATGTCGCGGTCGTTAGGGATGACTTTTGCCCACGGGTTATGCGACGCGAGCAATTCCTCCACAGTTTGTATGGATACATCTTTTTTCATTTTAATTGTGAATGCCTGGCTGTGGCAGCGCAGCGCGCCGATGCGCACGCACAGACCGTCAACCGGGATCACCGAAGAGGTACGCAGGATTTTGTTGGTCTCGGCCTGGCCTTTCCACTCTTCGCGGGTCTGGCCGTTGTCCAGCTGCTTGTCGATCCACGGGATCAGGCCACCGGCCAGCGGTACGCCGAAGTTATCCACCGGCAGCTCGCCGCTACGGGTCAGCTGAGTAACTTTACGCTCGATATCGAGAATAGCGGACGCCGGGTTGGCCAGCTCTTCCGCCACGCTGTGCTGCAGCTGGCCCATCTGGGTCAGCAGCTCGCGCATATGACGCGCACCGCCGCCGGATGCCGCCTGGTAGGTGGCGACAGAAACCCACTCCACCAGATCCTGGGCAAACAGACCGCCCAGCGACATCAGCATCAGGCTGACCGTACAGTTACCGCCAACGAAGGTTTTCACGCCGTTATTCAGGCCGTGCGTGATGACGTCCTGGTTGACCGGGTCAAGAATGATGATCGCATCGTCTTTCATGCGCAGCGAAGAGGCCGCGTCAATCCAGTAGCCCTGCCAGCCGCTTTCACGAAGCTTTGGGTAAATTTCGTTGGTATAATCGCCGCCCTGGCAGGTGACAATAATGTCCAGCGCCTTCAACGCTTCCAGATCGTAAGCATCCTGCAACGTGCCTGTGGTACCACCAAAGGACGGTGCAGCCTGGCCGAGCTGGGAAGTGGAGAAGAAGACCGGGCGGATAGCGTCGAAATCGCGCTCTTCAACCATGCGTTGCATGAGTACAGAGCCGACCATACCGCGCCAGCCGATAAAACCAACGTTTTTCATAGCATTTTTTTCCTGCAGAGGGTGTGTGCTGTTTATGCAAGCCAGTATTGAACTGGGATATGCTTCACATTACAAAATGCTGCCAAAGTCGCAAGCGAAATTAATCGATGATTGCCCGGCTATCAGAAAAAGAGCTAATCATCGGGATAACCATACAAGTATCAGGGATAATCTACGATGAGTGAAATCATTTCCGCCGCTGTTTTATTGATCCTAATTATGGATCCACTCGGAAACCTGCCTATTTTCATGTCGGTACTGAAGCACACCGAGCCGAAGCGCCGTCGGGCGATCATGATCCGCGAGTTGCTCATCGCCCTGCTGGTAATGTTTATCTTCCTGTTTGCCGGCGAGAAAATCCTCGCATTCCTGAATTTACGCGCTGAAACGGTCTCCATTTCCGGCGGGATTATTCTGTTCCTGATTGCCATCAAAATGATTTTCCCGAGCAGCGAAGGGAGCAGCAGCGGCCTGCCTGCGGGTGAAGAGCCGTTTATTGTGCCGCTGGCGATCCCGCTGGTCGCCGGGCCGACGATTCTGGCAACCTTGATGCTGCTGTCGCATCAGTACCCGAATCAGATGAGCCATCTGGTGATTGCCCTGCTGATTGCCTGGGGCGGAACCTTTATCATCCTGCTGCAGTCGTCGCTGTTTTTACGCCTGCTGGGGGAGAAAGGGGTCAATGCGCTGGAGCGGCTGATGGGATTGATTCTGGTGATGATGGCGACGCAGATGTTCCTGGATGGGATCAGGGCGTGGATGAAGGGCTAGCAAGGTAAAAGCAAAACGACAACGAAAGTTGTCGTTTTTAGTGTTTGCACCCTCTCCCTGTGGGAGAGGGCCGGGGTGAGGGCATCAGGCCGCACAGACTTCCCAGCCCCCAGCCATGCCGGGTGGCGGCTTCGCCTTACCCGGCCTACGGTTCGAGGTTTTGTAGGCCCGGCAAGCAACGCGCCGCCGGGCACTGCTGCTAGCTCAGCAGCGTAAACGCAATCATCCCGACAATCGCCCCGGTGGTGCCGAGGATGGTTTCCATCATCGTCCAGGTCTTGAGGGTTTGCGCTTCGCTGGCGCCGGTGAATTTACCGAACAGCCAGAAGCCCGCATCGTTGACGTGGGACACCACAATCGACCCACCCGCGATACAGATAGACAGCGCTGCCATCTGCGCGCCGGAGTAATTCAGCTGCTCAATCACCGGCATCACCAGCCCGACGGCGGTTAAACAGGCCACGGTCGCGGAGCCCTGAATGATACGCACCGCCGCAGCCAGCACAAAACAGGTGATCGCAATTGGCAGGCCCATTCCGGTGAGCGCTTCGCCCAGTGCCGGGCCGACGCCGGAATCCACCAGCACCTGCTTGAACACCCCGCCCGCACCGATCACCAGCAGAATAATCCCTGCCGGTTGCAGCGCCGCGCCGCAGATCTCCATCACCCGATCCTTCGCCATACCCTGACGCATCGCCAGGCCATAAATGGCAACCAGACAGGCGACCAGGATCGCGGTGAACGGATGGCCGATAAACTCAAACCACTCGTAAGCGCTTGAACCGACCGGCACAAAGCGCGCAGCGATAGTTTTCAGCCCCACCAGCACCAGCGGGAGCAGGATCAGCGCGAGGCTAAAGCCAAACGACGGCATTTTGCCCTCGCCCAGGTGCGGCTCGGTGATGTCGTCAGGAATGTGCAGCTCAACGTAACGGCTGATAAAGTTGCCCCACAGCGGACCGGCGATCAGCATGCCCGGGATCGCGGCGCAGAGACCAATCAGGATCATCCAGCCGAAGTCAGCGTGCATCTGGGAAGCCAGCAGCATCGGCGCAGGCCCTGGCAGTAGAAAGGCCGCCGCTGCTGCCACACCGGCAAACAGAGGAATAACCAGCTTCACCAGGTTTGTACCGGTATGGCGCGCCATAGAGAAGGCCACGCTAATCAGCAGCACCACCGCCACCTCGAAGAACAGCGGCAGCGCGCAGATCAGACCGGCCAGACCAATCGCATAGTGCGCCCGGCTGTGGCCGAATGATTTCAACATTTTGACGGCGATCTGATCGACCGCGCCGGTTTCATGCAGGATTTTGCCAAACATCGCGCCAAGGGCGACGACAATGGCCAGGAAGCCTAGCGTGCCCCCCATCCCCTTTTCCATGGTCGCGGCGATTTTGTCGAGCGGCATTCCAGAAAAAAGACCTGCACCAATAGATACCACCATCAAAGCAACGAAGGCGTGCATACGGGCCTTCATCACCAAAAACAGCAGCAACAGCACGGAGCCGACTGCTGTTAAAACAAGCGTTAACGTACTCAAAACTTACTGCCTTTTATTAATGACCTCAATGGTGCTGGCAACAACACCGTCCAGCGGCTGATCGATATCCACGACCAGGACATCGCTTTCATCCGCGCCCGGTTCCTGCAGGGTTTCGAACTGCGTCACCAGCATCTGGGTTTTGAAGAAGTGGCCTTTACGCGCTTTCAGACGGGTTTCGATCACGTCGAAATCGCCCTTCAGGTAGATAAAGGAGAGATTAGCGTTGCCTTCACGCAGCTGGTCGCGGTAGGTCTTTTTTAATGCGGAGCAGACGATCAGCGACACTTTGTTGGTGCGCTGCATAGCAAAGGCGGCATCATTCAAAGCCTGCAGCCACGGCTTACGATCGTCGTCGTTCAGCGGCTCGCCAGAGGCCATCTTGGTGATGTTGCTGCGCGGATGGAGAAAGTCACCATCAAGAAACGCGGCATGAATTTGATGCGCCACTTCGCTGGCAACGGCAGATTTACCGCTACCGGAAACGCCCATCAGGACATAAACGTGGTGATCTGGATTTGTGGTGCTCAAGGTATGTCCCTCAGTCGATTGTTACGGGTAACAGTTATCGGTAACATTGTCCTGCCGGGGCTGACGAGAAGCAATATCCAAACGTGTGCGAAGTGAATAAGTGTGAGCTAGTTCAAACTTGTCAGGTTAAATCGATCCACCCGGTGACAATGTGAAACCTAAATCTAACATCTTAGGCGTCACCGCCTCACCACGAATGCGCGCCAGCAGGCGTTCTGCACCGATACGGCCCATGCGCTCACGCGGCGTCAGAACGCTCGCCAGACGCGGTTCCATGACCTGACCGATGTCGTGGCCGTGGAAACCGGCAATCGCCATATCACCTGGGATAGAAAGCCCCAGACGCTGGCACTCAAAGGCGGCGCCGACCGCGAGGTCATCGTTGGTACAGAAGATGCCGTCAAGCTGCGGGTACTCGCGACGGGCCTGACGCATCAGCTCAATGCCGGAGGTGTAGGAAGAGGACTGCTCTACCATCACGCTGTAGGGCGTTAAGTTGGCGTCGAGCATCGCCTGCTCGTATCCCTTCTGTTTGATGATAGTACGTTCATCCAGACGTGCGCCAAGATAGGCGATATGGCGATGACCGCGGGCGATAATCGCCGCCGTCATCTGGCGGGCAGCTTCGAAGTTATCGAACCCGACGGCGATGTCGAGGCAAGGCGACTGGCTGTCCATCAGCTCGACCACCGGAATACCTGCCACCTCGATCATCTTCAGCGTGCGGGCGGTGTGGGTGCGTTCGGTGAGAATCAGGCCGTCAATGTTCCAGGAGAGCATCGACTCCAGACGTTCCTCTTCCAGTTCCGGTTTGTAGCCGTAGTGAGCGAGCATGGTCTGATAGCCAAAGGCGTCGGTGACGCTTTCGATGCCGCGGAGCACTTCCGCAAAGACCTGGTTAGTTAAGGAGGGGAGCAGGACGCCTACCGCACGGCTGGTGGCATTGGAGAGAATATCGGGGGCGCGGTTGGGGATATAACCCAGTTCATCAAGAGCAGCGGCAATCTTGCCACGTAACGCCACGGAAACCTGTTCCGGGTTACGTAAGAAACGGCTGACCGTCATTTTAGTCACACCGACGCGATCGGCTACATCCTGAAGTACGGGTCTTTTCTTTTTCATCGTCCTGAGAGAAACCGGTAGTGATAGATTCCCTCAGTTTATCACGGACAAAGGCCAACCTTCCCCTGGGAATGGGGAAGGCTGGTTATTTATTTAGACCGGCGGCAGGTCGAACAGCAGAATCTCAGCGGCGCTGTCGGCATGCACGGAGATCGCCTGCTCATCCCAGATGGCCAGACCATCGCTGGTGGTCGCTTTGGTGCCGTTGATGGTCACTTCGCCTTTCACCACCTGGATCCACACTTTGCGGTTCGCGGCGATCTGATGCACAGACTGCTCGTCTTTCGCCAGCGCCCAACGGTAAAGCTCCATGTCCTGATGCACTTTCAGCGAGCCGTCACGGGCATCCGGTGACAGTACCAGCTGTTTCCCCTGCTCGGCGTCAAAACGACGTTGCTCGTAGCGCGGGGTAATGCCTTTTTCTTCCGGAATGATCCAGATCTGGTACAGACGCAGACGGTCGGTTTTGCTTGGGTTGTATTCGGAGTGACGCACCCCGGTACCCGCCGTCATAATCTGGAACTCACCCGCCGGAACCTGCTCTTTGTTGCCCATGCTGTCCTGGTGCTCAACAGCGCCTTCCAGCACATAGGTCAGGATTTCCATGTCTTTATGCGGGTGGGTACCAAAGCCCTGACCGGCATCGATCACGTCATCGTTAATGACTCGCAGTGCCGAGAAACCCATAAAGTTCGGGTCATAATAATCGGCAAACGAGAAGCTATGCCATGAGTCCAGCCAACCATGATTTGCGTGACCGCGGTCGTTTGCTTTGCGTAAGAAGATCATTGTTTTTACCCTCAGTTCGTTTCGATGGAGTAAGTGTGGACGCAATCGACCTGGGATCATAGAGGGTGAAAATTGACTCCTCTGTTCAAAATAACTGAACAAGCACAGAGGAGTCGTTCAGGCTTATCTGGCAAGGGTTACCGTGGCAGGTGAGGCCTGTTCAAAGGCCCGTTCAAGGATTTCCAGATTGGTCATCACTTCAATTTCCTTGACGTAATTAGGGGTACCTTTTGTGAGGGTCTCATACAGCGCATCGTAGACCTGTCCGTAGTCGCCGGTGCCCGGTTTGATCTCCTCTTTCACCGTCACCCCCGCGTCGTTGACATACTCCAGCACGCCCACGGATGCATCTGCCGCAAATCCTGGTTCACCCGGCATGATGTTGGCCTTCAGGCTGGTCTCCTGCTGGTCGATGCCGTACTTGATAAACGAGCCTCTGGTGCCATGGACGATGAATTTCGGGTAGTCGGTCTTCACCAGATGGCTGGTTTTGACGATCGCCTTGAGGTCGCCGTAGAACAGCTGAGCTTCAAAGGTATCGTCCGGGTTGGCTTTATTGCGCAGGCTGCGAATGTCGTAGGCCACATGGTCCGGACGGCCGAACAGGCTGATGACCTGATCCATAGTGTGCACACCCAGGCCATAGAAAGAGCCATCCTGCGGCAGGCCGGGTTTGGTCTCTGCCACCGGGCGGTAGTAATCGAAGTGGCTTTCGAACTCGACGATCTCGCCCAGCTTGCCGCTCTCAATCGCCTGTTTAGCAGTCAGGAAGCAGGTATCAAAGCGACGGTTCTGATACGGGCTGACGGTCAGCCCTTTGCTGCGGGCCAGTTCGAACAGCTCTTTCGCCTCGGCCATCGTCGGGGTGAAGGGTTTTTCCACCAGCACGTTTTTCCCGGCTTCCAGGGCGCGTTTCGCATACTCAAAGTGGCTGTCGGCGTGCGTGCAGACGATCACCAGCTTGACCTCAGGGTCGTTCAGCACCTCATCGAGATCGCTGGTGAAATGAATATGGGAGTACTGCGGTGACTGCTCTTCCGGCTTCGGGTGACGGCGGAAGATGTGCGCCACATGCCAGCTGGCTTTACGGGTGAGAACGTACGGAAGGTGATAGCGGGTGGTGCTTTTGCCAAATCCAATAAATGCGCAGTGTAGTGTCATAGTGGTTTTCCTGGCTTAGGTCTCTGCTTTCAACCATAGCGCAACCTGGCGGCGAAATATATTTCTATAACGAATCCTAAAATGGCGGTCGAAAGCTTGATCCTGGGTGAAATTACCAGGATAAGAAGACGGCCAAATCCCCCTGCTCGCGAAAGGAGTCGCGCTCATTTTCTATGGACAGAAAATATCTCGCGTTAAATAGCGCCCTTCTCTTCTGGCTGCTCGCGCTGGTCGCCTGGTGCTCAGGCGCCCTCTTCCTGACGTGGCTGTTCGCTGCAGTCTCTTTGCTGAGCTTTGGCATCTCCCTTCTACTCAATCAGGTTAAGACCATGTTTAAAAAGAGCAAAACCCCCGAGGCTGGCAAGCCAGAACTCATCCTTCCCCCGGTGCCCGTCATTGAAAAAGAGCCCACCGCTACGGAGAAACACGGCACCACCGTTATCGCCAGCGATGTGCGTTTTGAAGGCAATATCGTTTCCGGTGGTCATGTCTACGTTCACGGGACGCTTATCGGCAATATCGACTCCAAAGAGAGCCTGATAAAAATCATGCGTGGGGGTCAGGTGGAGGGAAATATCACCTGCCGGGAGCTGATCGTTGATGGCAAGGTGCTCGGCCAGTGCAGCAGCGATGTGATTGAAATCTGCGAGAACGGCCAGGTCACCGGAACCCTTGCCTACCGCACCCTGGCGGTGAAAAAAGGCGGGCTGTTTTCCGGCCAGGCAGAGGTGTTACCCGCCGTCGCGGAAAAGACCAACGTGGTGGGCCTGATGAAAGAGAGCGCGCCAGACCCGCTCGATCTCGTGCCGCTGCAAAAGCTGTAGGGCAAAAAAAAAGCCAGCGATAAGCTGGCTAAAATAATACTGGAAGCAATGTGAGCAATGTCGTGCTTTCAGGTTCCCGTGTCGGTTCTCCTGAAGGCAAGACAATAATAATCATTCTCATTCGCACTTGTCTACTGATTTTTTGCAAAAAATGCTTGTTGACTCACATTTCAAACTCATGGATGTTGAAAGGGAACCTAACTAACTGAGGAAGAAGGAATGAGTGAGATAGTGATACGCCACGTTGAAGCCGCCGATGCCGAAGCTTTACGCCTGCTGAATGCCCATCCAGGGGTTTATCACGACACTCTACAACTTCCTCATCCTGCGATGGATATGTGGAAAGAACGCGTGATGCAAAAGCCGGGCAGGCGTCATCTGGTGGCCTGCCTGGACGATAAGGTCATCGGTCACCTGGTGCTGGACGTGATGGAAAATCCACGCCGCAGTCATGTGGCGACGTTCGGAATTGGTGTGTCAGCCGAGGTGCAGGGCCGCGGCGCGGGCAGCGCGTTAATGCGCGAGATGATCAACCTGTGCGACAACTGGCTGCGCATCGAGCGTATCGAGCTGACGGTTTTTGTCGACAACGCCTCTGCCATTGCCCTGTATCGTAAATATGGCTTTGTGGTGGAAGGCACCGGGAAGAAGTTCGCCCTACGTAACGGTGAGTTTGTCGATGCGCACTTTATGGCGCGCATCAAGTAAGCATGGATACCTCTCCCCATTGGGGAGAGGTAAAAGGTTTAATATCCTGCCGTCAAATCATCCACCGACCGCGGATCCGATGCGCCATACAGCGCGCCATCCGGCCCCACCATAATGCTCTGGGTGCTGCCCATCGCCTCTTTCACCACCACTTTTTGCCCGCGCTGTTCCAGCAGCTTCAGGGTATCCGGGCTAAAGCCCTTCTCCACCCGCAGCTCATCCGGCAGCCACTGGTGATGGAAGCGCGGCGCGTTGGTGGCCTCTGCCACGTTCATCCCGTAGTCGATGCTGTTGACCACCATTTGCAGCACGGTGGTAATAATGCGGCTCCCGCCAGGGCTGCCGGTCACCAGCCAGGTTTTGCCGTCCTTCACCACGATGGTCGGTGACATCGACGATAGCGGACGCTTCTTCGGCCCGACAGCGTTGGCATCCCCGCCCACCAGCCCGTAGACGTTCGGCACGCCCGGTTTGGCGGAGAAATCATCCATCTCGTTATTGAGCAGAATGCCGCTGTTGCCCGCCACGATCCCGGTACCAAACACGGTGTTCAGCGTGTAGGTGACCGCCACCGCGTTACCGTCTTTATCCACCACCGAGAAGTGGGTAGTCTGGTTGCTCTCGTACGGGGCCAGTTTGCCCGGGCGGATCTCGCTTGAGGGTTTAGCTTTGTTGATATCGATCTGATCGGCCAGAGTTTTGGCATAGGCTTTATTGGTCAGCGCCTGCCACGGAACCTTGACGAAATCGGGGTCGCCCAGATACTCCGAGCGGTCGGCGTAAGCATATTTTTCCGCCTCGGCCATCACCTGCATGGTATCGGCACTGCCGAAACCAAACTTATGCAGATCGAAGTTTTCGAGGATATTGAGGATCTGCACGATGTGGATCCCGCCGGAAGACGGTGGTGGCATGGAGTAGACCTGATACCCGCGATAGTCCCCGCTAATCGGCGTGCGCTCCACCGCTTTGTATTCGGCGAGATCGGCTTTGGTGATCAACCCGCCGTTCTTACTCATCTCTTCGGCAATCTGGTCGGCAATCACCCCTTTATAGAAGGCATCCGGGCCGTTCTCGGCAATCATCTCCAGACTTTTGGCGAGGTTGGTCTGCACCAGCTTGTCACCCTTCTTCAGCGGCTCGCCCTCCTTCCAGAAGATCGCTTTGCTGTTCTCATGGTTGGGGAGCACTTCGCTGCCGTAGGTTTTCAGATCGTCAGCCAGGGCGTCGTTGACCTCAAAGCCGTCGCGCGCCAGCTTGATCGCTGGCTGCACCACTTTGTTCAGCGGCAGGGTGCCGTACTTATCCAGCGCCAGCGAGAAGCCCGCTACCGTACCCGGCGTGCCGGTCGCCAGATGGGAGGTGAGAGATTTTTTACTGTCTGCGTTACCCTGGTCGTCGAGGAACATGTCGCGCGTGGCCTGGGACGGCGCCATTTCACGGAAGTCGATCGCCGTGGTCACGCCATCTTTGGTCCGCAGCATCATAAAGCCGCCGCCGCCGAGGTTACCCGCCTGCGGGTGCGTCACCGCCAGCGCATAACCCACCGCCACCGCCGCATCCACCGCATTACCGCCCTGCTTGAGGATATCCACCCCCACCTGAGTGGCAAGGGCATCCACCGAAGAGACCATTCCCTTTTGCGCCCGCACGGGATGGAACACATCTTCCTCCACGCCATAGGATACCGGGGGTGCGGCAGGCGGATTTGCTGCCACGCCAAACGTACCGCCTGCCGTCAGGGCAGCAATCGCTACCCAGCGTAAAAACGTTGGTTTGATCATTCTTATTCTCCAGGTACAGGGACTCATGCTCCCGCTTAAGCCTGGTTCATAACTCTTAAAAAATCATCGTAGTGCGGGATTGGAGGTAAACTTAGAGGAGGCCTCAGAAGGAGGGAGTAACAATGAAACGACTAATTCTTGTTGCGGCGTTACTGCCGTTTGCCGTGCTGGCGCAACCCATCAATACCCTGAACAACCCAAACCAGCCGGGGTACCAGAACCCCAGCCAGCAGCGGATGCAAAATCAGATGATGATCCAGCAGCAGCAGCAGACAGGGATGCTCAATCAGCAGCTGCAGACGCAGACCCGCGTTCAGCAGCAGCATCTGCAAACGCAGATGAACAACGATACCCTGCGGGTTCAGCAGAGCCAGCCGGGCGTGCAGGTTCTGCCTAACACCAGCGGCGGGATGCTTAGCGGCGTAGAGTCGTCGGGCGGTGTGCAGCAGCAACATATGCTGCCGCAGCAGCAGAACGGCTCAATGCTGAATAACCCTTAGGGCTGGAAGTCCGGACCAATCAGGGCAATCGCATCGGTACAGATGCAGTCCACGCCCCAGCGCAGCAGTTCCGCTGCCCGCTGGGGCTGGTTAACGGTATAGACCAGAATATGCAGGCCGGCGGCCTTAATCGCCTTCACCCGCGCCTCATCCAGCAGACGATGGTTGAGATGCATCGACACGCAGCCCAGCCGGGTCGTTAACTCCCGCCAGTCTTCACGCCACTCATCCAGCAGTAAACCCCGCGGCAGCTCGGGCACTGCAGCCTGCGCCGCCTCCAGCGCGTCGATCTCAAACGACGACAGCAGTGGTGGGGTCATCCCTTCCCACAGTTCGCGTGCCGCCAGCGCGATGACTTTACCGGTGAGCGGCCCGGTGCCGGTGGTCGGTTTGATTTCGATATTGGCCATCATCCCGTGCTTCCTGCAGCGGTCGGCCACCTCGGCCAGCAGCGGCAGCGGCTCGCCTTTAAACTCCTTGCCAAACCAGCTCCCGGCATCCACCTTCAGCAGATCGCGCCACGGCAGTTGTCCTGCCACGCCCCAGCCGTTGCTGGTGCGCTCGAGGTTGTCATCGTGCAGGAGGAAGATCTCCCCGTCCTGAGAGAGCTTGGCGTCGAACTCGATCATCGTGTGGCCGTAGCGCGCCCCGACGTCAATCGCCGCCAGGGTGTTCTCCGGGGCCAGTTTACCGCCGCCCCGGTGGGCGACGATGCGGGGATAAGGCCAGTTACTCATACGCGTTGTCCTGTTTCACCATCGAATAAGTGCAGATGATTTTCCGGCAGATGCAGCCACAGCGTGCTGCCCGCTTGCGGGCGCTCCTGATGCGACATGCGCACCACCAGCTTCTGCTCGCCCCGGCGTCCGTGCGCCAGGTTATCGGCACCCAGCATCTCGAGGGTGTCCATCACCAGCGGCACCCCGCCTTCCGACTGGGAGCTTAGCGCAATATGTTCCGGGCGGATACCCAGCGTCATTTTGCGTCCGGCGTAGCCGCGATAGAACCAGTTGATCGGCAGCGCCATGCCGCTCTCCAGCTCAAAATGAGTACCCGCAGCGCTAATGCGCCCCTCCAGCAGGTTCATGGCCGGGCTGCCGATAAAGCTCGCCACAAAGCGGCTGGCGGGCTTTTCATACACCTCCACCGGGGTGCCGATCTGCTCGGCAATGCCTTTGTTCATCACCATCACCCGCTGGGCGAGGGTCATGGCTTCGACCTGATCGTGAGTCACGTACAGGGAGGTGGTTTTCAGGCGACGGTGCAGGTGCTGTAGCTCAAGGCGCATCTGCACGCGCAGTTTGGCGTCGAGGTTGGAGAGCGGTTCATCAAACAGGAACACCGCCGGGTCACGCACGATGGCGCGGCCCATCGCCACGCGCTGACGCTGGCCGCCGGAGAGTTCACGCGGCCGGCGCTTCAGCAGACCGTCCAGCTCCAGAATTCGCGCTGCCTCTTTGACGCGCTCGTCGATATGGCTTTTGCCCATCCCGCGAATTTTCAGTCCCCAGGCCATGTTCTCCTCCACGCTCATATGCGGGTAGAGGGCGTAGTTCTGGAACACCATCGCGATGCCTCTGTCTTTCGGTTCCATCTCGGTGACGCGCTGGCGGTCAATCCAGATATCGCCCGACGTGACGCGCTCGAGCCCGGCGACCATCCGCAGCAGGGTCGATTTGCCGCACCCGGACGGGCCGACCATCACGATAAATTCCCCGTCCGCCACGTCGAGCGTTAACGGCTGAATGACCTGGGTTTTGCCATCCCAGCTTTTGGTGACTGCCTGAAGTTTTAAACCTGCCATTTTATTTCTCGCTATCGACCAGGCCGCGGACAAATGCACGCTGCATGGCTAAAACAATGACTACGGGTGGGATAAGGGTAAGCAGCATCGCCGCCATCACCTGGTTCCAGAGGGTGGTGCCTTCGCCGGTTGAAATCATCCCTTTGATGCCCGCCACGGCGGTGCCGAGGTTGACGTCCTGCACGATCAGCAGCGGCCACAGGTACTGGTTCCAGCCGTAGATAAAGGTGATGACGAACAGCGCCGCGAGGTTGGTGCGGGACAGCGGCAGCACGATGTCGCGGAAAAAGCGCATCGGTGAGGCGCCGTCGATGCGCGCGGCTTCAATCAGCTCGTCCGGCAGGGTCATAAAGAACTGGCGGAACAGGAAGGTGGCGGTGGCCGAGGCCATCAGCGGCAGGGTTAAGCCCGCGTAGCTGTCGAGCATGCCGAGCCTGGCGATCACCTCCACCGTCGGAAAGATACGCACCTCCACCGGCAGCATCAGGGTGATAAAGATCATCCAGAAGAACAGATTGCGCAGCGGAAAGCGGAACCAGACGATAGCGAAGGCCGAGAGCATCGACACCGTAATTTTGCCGACGGTGATGCCAAACGCCATGATGAAGCTGTTGAGCATCATCAGCCAGAACGGCGCGCTGTTCACCCCTACGCCCTGGGTCCAGATGGTCGCCATGTTCTCGAAAAGATGACCACCCGGGATGAGCGTCATCGGGGTTTCAAAGATGGCGTTGCGGTCCAGCGTGGCGGCGACAAAAGCCACGTACAGCGGGAACAGGATCACCAGAATGCCCAGGATCAGCATGGTGTGGCTGAAAATCGTCAGCCCGCGACGGTTCTCAATCATTGGTAGCGCACCTTACTTTCAACATAGCGGAACTGCACCACCGTGAGGATGATGACGAGGAACATCAGCACCACCGACTGGGCGGCAGAGGCCGAGAGATCCAGACCGGCAAAGCCTTCGCGGTAGATCTTGTAGATCAGCGTGGTGGTGGCCTGCACCGGGCCGCCCGCAGTGGCGGCGTCGATCACCGGGAAGGTGTCGAAGAAGGCGTAGACCAGGTTGACCACCAGCAGGAAGAAACTCACCGGGGCGATCAGCGGTAGCGAAAGCTTAAAGAAGCGGCGGACCGGGCCTGCACCGTCAATCGCCGCGGCTTCCACCAGCGAACGCGGAATGGACTGCAGCGCGGCAAAGAAGAAAAGGAAGTTATAGCTGATCTGCTTCCACACCGAAGCGAACACCACCAGGAACATCGCCTGGCCGCTGTTCTGGGCATGGTTCCAGTCGTAGCCAAACTCGCCGAGGAAATGGGTGATCAGCCCGCGGCCGGGGTTAAACAGGAAGATCCACAGCACGGCGGCGACCGCGGGGGCCACGGCATAGGGCAGCAGCATCAGGGTCTGATAGAGACGGCTGCCACGCACCACGTAATCAACCAGCGCGGCGAAGAACAGCGAGGCGAGCAGGCCGCTGACGGTGACCAGGGTGCTGAATTTGATCGTCGTCCAGAAGGCGTCGAGGTAGTAGCTGTCGTGCCACAGGGCGGCGAAGTTATCCAGGCCGACGAACTGGCTGGAGAGCCCGAACGGATCGACGCTCTGCACCGAGTACCACAGCGCTTCGCCCGCAGGCCAGATAAAGAAGATAACGGTGATGACCAGTTGCGGCGCGACCAGCAGGTACGGCAGCCAACGGGAACGGAACACCGGACGGGAAGATGACATAGGTTAGCTCAAGTTGGTTTCCCCTCACCCCGGCCCTCTCCCCAAAGGGGCGAGGGAGAAAAGACGGCTCCGCGCAGTCCCCTCTCCCCTATGGGGAGAGGGTTAGGGTGAGGGGTAAGGTGTTAATTACGATTTGGTCGACTGCTCGAAGCGGCGCAGCAGTTGGTTGCCACGCTCTACCGCTGAATCCAGCGCCTGCTGTGGAGTTTTCTTACCGGTCCACACGCTTTCCAGCTCTTCATCCACGACGGTACGGATCTGCGGCATGTTGCCCAGACGCAGGCCTTTGGTGTACGGCAACGGTGGCTTGTTCAGCATCTGACGCGTGGCGATATCTGCCCCCGGGTTCTTGTCATAGAAGCCCTGCTCGCGGGTCAGGTCATACGCGGCTTTGGTGATCGGCAGGTAGCCGGTCTTCTGGTGCCATTCGGCGGCGTTTTCTGGTTTCGCCAGGAAGTCGAGGAACTCCGCCACGCCTTTGTAGGTGGTGTTGTCTTTGCCCTGCATCACCCACAGGCTGGCCCCGCCGATGATGGCGTTTTGCGGCGCGCCTTTCGAGTCGGCGTCGTACGGCATCATGCCCACGCCGTAGTTGAATTTGGCGTAGTGACGGATATCCGCCAGCGAGCCGGATGAAGCAGTAGTAATGGCGCAATCACCGCTGTAGAACTTCTCAGTGGATTCGTCTTTACGCCCGAAGTAGCTGAAATCGCCCTTCTTGTTCAGTTCCTGCAGCAGCGCGATGTGCTTCACCTGCTCCGGCTTATTGAATTCCAGTACCGCGTTGGTGCCGTTGAAACCGTTGTTCTCGGTGGCAACAGGCTGACCGTGCCAGGCGCTGAAGTTCTCGATCTGGATCCAGCCCTGCCAGCCGCTGGCGTAGCCGCACTTCATGCCCGCCGCTTTCAGTTTGGCGGTGTACGCGGCGAGATCCTGCCAGGTTTTTGGCGGCTGCTCAGGATCTAAACCAGCTTTCTTAAAGGCGTCTTTGTTGTAGTAGAGCACCGGGGTGGAGCTGTTAAACGGCTGAGAAAGCAGGTGCCCGGTTTTGGAGTCGGTGTAGTACCCGGAGACGGTCGGCACAAACTGGGATTCGTCGAAGTTGATGCCCGCGTCCTTGAACACTTCGTACACCGGCTTGATGGCTTTGGAGGCCATCATGGTAGCGGTGCCCACTTCGTAAACCTGCAGCAGCGCCGGGGCGTTGCCGGTACGGAACGCGGCGATACCGGCGCTCAGGCTCTGCTCGTAGTTACCTTTGTACACCGGCACAATTTTGTAATCCGGGTGGGTGTCGTTGAAACGCTGCGCCAGGGAGTCAACTTCTTTACCCAACTCCCCTTCCATGGAATGCCAGAACGGAATAGTGGTGACGGCCATTGCGTTGCCCGCAAAAACCAGACCCATTGCCAGACCCAAAGCTGTGTGTCGTAACGATGTCATTGTCATCTCTCTTATTGTGCCGGATGCGCGATATCACGCGTTTTCTGCTCGCGAGGTAACATGACATGCGCGAATTACAGAAAAATAACCGTTTGTTTACAGAGATGTGACAACAAGGCGTCAGGGGGATGATGGAAATATGAAGGGGGGCGGCCAAAAAAAGCCGGGTGGCGGCTTCGCCTTACCCGGCCTACTCCGATCCCGTAGGCCCTGTAAGCGTAGCGCCACCGGGCAATACAGACGGCTCAACCGCCTAAATACGCACTCCGCACCGCTTCGTTAGCCAGCAGCGCGTCGCCGGTATCTTCCAGCACCACGCGGCCGTTCTCCAGCACGTAGCCGCGATCCGCGAGCTTCAGCGCCTGGTTGGCGTTCTGCTCCACGAGGAAGATGGTCATCCCTTCACTACGCAGCTGTTCGATGGTGTCGAAAATTTGCTGAATAATGATCGGTGCCAGTCCGAGCGAAGGCTCGTCCAGCAGCAGCAGACGCGGCTGGCTCATCAGCGCGCGGCCGATCGCCAGCATCTGCTGCTCCCCACCGGACATGGTGCCCGCCCGCTGAATACGACGCTCAAACAGGCGCGGGAACAGATCGTATACACGCTTGATGCGGGTCTGGAACTGCTCGCGCTCGGCAAAGAAGCCGCCCATCGCCAGGTTCTCTTCCACCGTCATCCGTGAGAAGACGCGACGCCCTTCCGGGACAATCGCCACCGCTTCGCGCATGATTTTCGCCGTCTGCCAGTCGGTAATGTCTTTACCATCAAAGACGATACGCCCGCTGCTGGCGCGCGGGTCGCCGCACAGGGTACCGAGCAGGGTGGTTTTCCCCGCGCCGTTGGCCCCGATCAGGGTCACAATCTCCCCCTGATTGATGTGCAGGCTGACGTCGTGCAGAGCCTGGATCTTGCCGTAATGCGCATTGACCTTGTCGAACGTTAACATCGCTTTTTCCATCTTATGCCTCACCAAGGTATGCGCGGATCACGTCCGGGTTGTTGCGAATCTCTTCCGGCGTACCGTTCGCCAGCGGCGTGCCCTGGTTTACCACGTAGATGCGGTCAGAAATGCCCATCACCAGCTTCATATCATGCTCAATCAGCAGGATGGTGGTGTCGTGATGGTTACGCAGCTCGACAATCAGCTCGTCCAGCTCTTTGGTCTCTTTCGGGTTCAGCCCTGCCGCCGGTTCATCAAGCATCAGGATCTGCGGCTGGGTCACCATACAGCGAATGATCTCCAGACGACGCTGGTCGCCATAGGCCAGGTTGCTGGCCTGACGGTTGGCGTGCTGGAGCAGGCCGATACGGTCGAGCCAGGTGGCGGCGCGATCTAATGCTTCATCCTGCGCCCGGCGAAACGCCGGGGTTTTCAGCAGGCCGGCGAAGAGCCCGGTTTTCAACTGCTGATGTTGCGCCACCAGTAGGTTCTCAATCACCGTCATCTCGCGGAACAGACGCACGTGCTGGAAGGTACGCACCACGCCCATGCGGGCAATCTGCTGGCCCGGCAGCCCTTCCAGATGTTTGTCACCCAGCATGATGGTGCCGCCCGTCGGCTTATAGAAGCCGGTCAGGCAGTTGAACACCGTAGTTTTACCCGCGCCGTTCGGGCCGATCAGGGAGACAATCTCTTTTTGATGCAGATCCAGCGACACGTTGTTGACCGCCAGCAGGCCGCCAAAACGCATCATCAGGCCGTTAACGGATAATAATGGCTGACTCATGCCTGCTCTCCTTTCGCCTGAGTGCGTTTCAGCTTCAACTGTGGACGGGTCATCGGCAGCAAGCCCTGCGGACGCCAGATCATCATCAGTACCATCAGACCACCCAGCATCAACATGCTGTATTCGTTAAAGTCACGCATCAGCTCACGGGAGACCACCAGCAGGATCGCCGCGAGAATCACCGCGAACTGCGAGCCCATCCCGCCGAGGACCACAATCGCCAGCACGAAAGCGGATTCCGCAAAGGTGAAGGATTCCGGGCTGACGAAGCCCTGGCGCGCGGCAAACAGCGTCCCGGCGAAACCGGCAAACGCGGCGCTGATGGTAAAAGCGGTCAGCTTGATGCGGGTCGGGTTCAGGCCCAGAGAGCGACAGGCGATCTCATCTTCACGCAGCGCTTCCCACGCACGGCCCAGCGGCATACGCAGCAGACGGTTAATCACGAACAGGGTGAGGACCACCAGCAGCAGGGCCACCAGATAGAGCCAGATCACGCGGTCGGACGGGTCGTACTTGATACCAAAGAAGTTGCTGAAGGTATCCCAGCCGCCTTCACGGGCGGAACGGCTAAACTCCAGACCAAAGAAGGTCGGTTTCGGGATCTGGCTGATACCGTTCGGCCCGCCGGTCACTTCGGTATTGTTGAGCAGCAGGATACGGACGATTTCGCCGAAGCCTAAGGTCACAATCGCCAGATAGTCGCCGCGCAGGCGCAGCACCGGGAAGCCAAGCAGGAAACCCGCTGCGGCAGAGACCAGTCCCGCCAGCGGCAGACAGGTCCAGAAGCCGAGGCCGTAATAGTGGTTCAGCAGGGCGAAGGTGTAAGCGCCGATGGCATAGAAACCGCCGTAGCCCAGCACCAGCAGGCCGGACAGGCCCACCACCACGTTCAGACCAAGACCGAGGATCACATAAATCATGGTCAGGGTGGCGATATCCACCGTCCCGCGTGAAACCATGAACGGCCAGGCTACGGCCGCCACCAGCAGCGCCACGAGGAACAGCTTCTGTTTGATGGTCGAGCCGTCGATGGCCGGCAGCACAAACTTCGGTCCGGAGACGTTTTTCAGTGTCTTCTGGAAAATCGGACGCAGCAGCTGGAAGAAGAAGACCACCGCCGTACCGACAAACACCCACTGCCAGCGGATATCAGACGCGACATCCACTACCAGTTTGGTGCCGCTCAGCTCCAGCTGAACGCCCATAAAAACGCCCGCCAGCACGAAGAACATGACCGCCGAGAGCAGCGCCATTGCAAAATGCATCGGTTTCATACTTTCTCTACCTCCGGACGACCCAGGATCCCGGTCGGCATCACCAGCAGCACCAGAATCAGCAGCGCGAAGGAGACCACGTCTTTATATTCGGTACTCAGGTAGGCAGAGGAGAGGGCTTCGGCCACGCCCAGAATCAGGCCGCCGATCATCGCCCCCGGAATACTGCCGATCCCGCCCAGCACCGCGGCGGTAAAGGCTTTCATCCCGGCCATAAAGCCGATGTACGGGTTGATTACGCCGTAGAACTGACCGAGCAGCACGCCCGCAACCGCCGCCATCGCCGCACCAATCACAAAGGTCAGGGCGATCACGCGGTCGGTGTTAATGCCGAGCAGGCTCGCCATCTTCAGATCTTCCGCGCAGGCGCGGCAGGCGCGACCCATGCGGGAGTAACGGATGAAAATGGTCAGGGCCAGCATGGCGAGGAAGGTCACAATCCAGATCACCAGCTGCATGGTAGTAATCGACGCCGAGAAGTTCTCGCTGGCGCCAACAATCCACTGGCCGTTGAACAGGCTTGGCAGCGCCACGTCGCGCGACCCTTCGGTCAGGCTGACGTAGTTTTGCAGGAAGATGGACATCCCGATGGCGGAGATCAGCGCGATCAGGCGCTTAGAGCTACGCACCGGGCGATAGGCCACCCGCTCGATGCTCCAGCCGTAGGCGCTGGCAATGATAATCGCCCCGACAAACCCGGCGGCCACCAGCAGCCAGCTGCTGTCGATCCCCATCATCATCAGCGCGGCGATAATCATAAAGGAGACATAACTGCCGATCATGTACACCTCGCCGTGGGCGAAGTTGATCATGCCGATAATGCCGTACACCATCGTGTAGCCGATGGCGATCAGTGCATAGGTGCTTCCCAGCGTGACGCCGTTAAACATCTGCTGCAGGAAATAGAGAAACTGCTCGGACATAAGGTAACCTTTCTATTCCCGCCCGGTCATGCCGGGCGGTGGGATAATGATTATTTGGCGACCGAGGATGAACCGTCGGCGTGCCACTTAAAGACACCAAACTCAAATCCCTTCAGATCGCCTTTCTCATCCCAGTTCAGCGGCCCAATCACGGTGTTTGCCCCGTGTGCTTTTAAATCTTTAATCAGATCCTGCGGTGCTTTGCTGCCGGTACGATCCATTGCGGTCGCCAGAGATTGCACGGCGGCATAGGTGATCCACACGTACGGACCACTCGCGTCTTTCTTCTCTGCTTTCAGGGCATCGACGATAGCAGCGTTGGCCGGATCCTGGTCATAGCGTTTTGGCATCGTCACCAGCATGCCTTCGCCCGCGTCGCCGGCAATGTTCGACAGCGAGGCGTTACCCACCCCCTCCGGCCCCATAAACTGGGTTTTCAGACCGACAGCGCGGGCCTGACGCAGCATCTGACCCATTTCCGGGTAGTAACCACCGTAGTAGACGAAGTCGATGTTCTCTTTCTGCAGACGTGCCAGCAGCGCGGAGAAGTCTTTCTCGCCCGCGGTGATGCCGTCGAAGAAGACCACGTTGGCGCCGCCTTTTTTCAGGCCATCCTGCACCGAGCGGGCCAACCCTTCGCCGTACTGCTGCTTATCGTGAATGATAGCGATACGCTGCGGCTTGACGCTGTCGATGATGTACTTCGCCGCGGTCGGCCCCTGAGAGGAGTCGAGCCCGGCGGTACGCATGATGTACTGGTAGCCGCGCTGGGTCAGCTCCGGGTTAGTGGCGCCTGGCGTGATCATCAGGATGCCTTCGTCTTCGTAGATGTCAGACGCAGGCTGGGTGGAGGAGGAGCAGAGATGGCCAATCACATACTGAATGCCATCGTTAACAATTTTGTTGGCGACGGCGACGGCTTGTTTCGGGTCACAGGCATCGTCATATTCCACGCCGACCAGTTTGTCGCCTTTAATGCCGCCTTTGGCGTTGATGTCTTTAATGGCCTGGCGCGCGCCGTTGAACTCCATATCGCCCCACTGGGCAACAGGGCCGGACATCGCCCCTACAACAGCAACTTTAATATCTTCCGCCGCAGCGGTATGGGTGATCGCCAGTGCAACCATCCCCGCGATGATAGTTTTCGCGTTCCTTTTCATCTGTGAATCCCCATTCGTGACGTGGTGTATATATTTTGTTTTATTATGGTTAAAAAGCATTCTGTACTTTTATTAAACAACGCAACTTTTGCTATTGCCTTTAATGGTTTAGCGAGGTTTTTTGCCTAAAACCAGACTAAAATCTCTATATTTCAGGCTATTAAGCAAAGATAATATTCTGAAATCTGGCAGAGATAAACAAATAAAAGTGCAGTTTGCAGCATAAAATAACGGACGAATAAGCGGAATAAATCACTGCCATTTAGGTTAATATTCTGCTTATTTTTCGATCCCTGCGTTTTCTGGCTGCGCTTTTCTCTGCTAAAAAAGCAATCACCTGGGGAATGGATTTAAAAAGTGGAAGCGTCTGGCTAAATAAATTGAGTACACTGCCCCTACTCTTTTTGATTTGGACACGCGGCTAATGAAACTGACTATCCACCGTCTGGAGAACTTTAGCGACCAGGATCATATCGACCTCAACAAGATCTGGCCGGAATATTCCCCTTCCTCACTCACCGTTGATGAAACACACCGTATTTATGCAGCGCGCTTTAATGAGCGACTGTTAGGGGCGGTGCGGGTGACGCTGAGCGGTACGCAAGGGGCGCTGGACTCTCTGCGCGTGCGCGAGGTCACCCGCCGTCGCGGCGTAGGGCAATATTTGATTGAAGAGGTGATGCGCGATAACCCGAGCGTAGCCTCGTGGTGGATGGCGGATATCGGCGTGGAAGACCGGGGCGTGATGGCGGCGTTTATGCAGGCGCTGGGATTTGCAGCGCAGAGTAACGGGTGGGAGAAGCAGTAAAAAACCACGGGTGCGGCCTGATGCCCTCACCCCGGCCCTCTCCCACAGGGAGAGGGAGCACACATTAAAAAAGGCAACTTACGTTGCCTTTTTGCTTTTATTTGGCGTCGGTCGCGGTACCGTTAGCATGCCAGTCGAATACGCCGAACTCGAAGCCTTTCAGATCGCCCTTCTCATCCCATGACAGCGGCCCCATCACGGTCTCAACGGAGTTGGCTTTCAGCCAGGTCGCAATCTCAGCCGGTTCAGCAGACTGATTCAGACCCGCCTGCAGGGTTTGCAGTGCGGCGTAGGTGGTCCAGACGAATGCGCCGCTTGGATCCTGTTTCTTGGCTTTGATCGCATCTACGATCGGTTTGTTGGCTGGAACCTGGTCGTAGTTCTTCGGTTTGGTGACCAGCAGGCCTTCAGCCGATTCACCAGCGATATTAGACAGCGACACGTTTGCCACCCCTTCCGGGCCCATAAACTGGGTTTTCAGACCGGCAGCACGCGCCTGACGCAGGAGCTGGCCCATCTCAGGGTGGTAACCACCGTAGTAGACGAAATCGATGTTCTCTTTCTTCAGACGCGCCACCATGGTAGAGAAATCTTTCTCACCGGCGGTAATACCGTCGAAGAACACCACGTTGGCGTTGGCTTTCTTCAGGTTGTCCTGCACGGAACGCGCCAGGCCTTCACCGTACTGCTGCTTGTCATGGACAATAGCGATACGCTGCGGCTTCACTTTATCAACGATATATTTCGCGGCGGTTGGGCCCTGGTCAGAGTCCAGGCCAGTGGTACGCATTACCATCTTGTAGCCACGGGCGGTCAGTTCCGGCGCGGTGGCAGCAGGGGTGATCATCAGAATGCCTTCGTCTTCGTAGATGTCAGACGCAGGCTGCGTGGAAGAGGAGCACAGGTGGCCGATCACGTATTTGATGCCGTCGTTGACCACTTTGTTGGCTACCGCAACCGCTTGTTTCGGGTCACAGGCATCATCATATTTTACGATCTGCAGCTTTTCGCCTTTGATACCGCCCTTGGCATTAATGTCGGCAACCGCTTGTTCTGCGCCGGTAAACTCCTGGTCGCCGTACTGCGCTACCGGACCGGACATGGCGCCAACCACGGCCACTTTAATATCAGCCTGAGCCATGGTGCTGAATGCCAGCGCGATACATCCTGCCAGTAAGGCTTTGCCCTTCATATTCATCCTGAGAATCCCCATTGTGATGGTTATTGTGTTTGTTGTGATGTTGTTTTATGGCGCTTTATTTCGATTATGCGTCTGCCGTGCGCGCCTTTTCAGCATACTCTGCTAAAACATACCCCATTTTTATCTATTTGGAATAGCTATTTTGAAATGTATATAAGGTAAGGAAGGCTTTAACGAGTCAGCGCACAACACAGGGGTAAGTGTTTGCCGGCAGGGGGGAAAACGCCCGGCGGGCGCTAAAAAAACAAAACCCCCGAATTTGCATTCGAGGGTTATCGGGGTACTTCGCGGGGATTAGGCTTCGATAGCGGCGCGAAGTTTTTTCATGGCGTTCTTCTCAAGCTGACGCACACGTTCAGCGGAGACGCCGTAGCGGTCGGCCAGCTCCTGCAGGGTGGACTTGTTGTCTTCGTCCAGCCAGCGGGCACGAATAATATCCTGGCTACGCTCGTCCAGGCCTTCCATTGCGAAGGTCAGCTTGTTGGCGGCCTGCTCTTCCCAGTTGTCATCTTCGATGCCGTCGGCAAAGTTGGACGACTTATCCTGCAGATACAGGACCGGGGCCATCGGCTGGCTGTCGGACGCATCATCGTCAGAGGACATATCAAAGGTCATGTCCTGCGCGGCCATACGGGATTCCATCTCGCGCACATCTTTGCTGGAGACGCCCAGCTCGCGGGCAACCATTTCCACTTCATCCTGGTTAAACCAGCCCAGACGCTGCTTGGTTTTACGCAGGTTAAAGAACAGTTTACGCTGAGCTTTAGTGGTCGCGACCTTCACGATACGCCAGTTACGCAGCACATATTCGTGGATTTCCGCTTTAATCCAGTGCACGGCGAAGGAGACCAGACGCACACCCACTTCCGGGTTGAAGCGACGCACCGCCTTCATCAGGCCGATGTTGCCTTCCTGAATCAAATCCGCCTGCGGCAGGCCGTAGCCCGCGTAGTTACGAGCAACGTGAACAACAAAGCGCAGGTGTGACAGGATCAGCGTCTTAGCTGCTTCCAGATCGCCCTGGTAATGCAGCTTTTCAGCGAGCTCCTTTTCTTCCTCGGCCGTCAACATCGGCCAGGTGTTCGCAGCCCGGATGTAAGACTCCAGGTTACCAACAGGGGCTAAAGCTAAAGTTTGCATTTCTTTGGTCATTCATTCCTCTCAATCGATTCTTTCTGGCGGCGGTTTGTCCCCATCAGGCAACGAACATGCCAGAATTAATGAGCAACGAGAATATCATTCACTCTTTTATCAGACAGTGATTTTATCCACAAGTTCCGAGTGAAACTGTGAATAAATTACGCACAAAATGTGACACGGGGATGATTATGCGGGACAGAGTCAACAGGGGACTCTTTCCCTGCACGGTGATTCTCAATGCAGGGAAAGATTATACCAGAGATTTTTTAGTCAGGGGTAAAGTGACGTAAATGTTGCACGGTTGCTAACCATGCTGCGATCCAGCCGATCATCGAGCACACCAGCAGCAATAACAGGCACTCATCGAAGGCTAAGCCACTGATATTAAACTTCGTTCCAAATACCTGCGCCACATCGGTGACGGCCGCAGAAAGTCGCATCACCAAAATTTCTGACAATATCAGTGAAAGAAATGCGCCGGAAAAACCGAGCAATGCGCCGCCATACAGGAAGGGACGCAGGATGAAACCGTCGGTGGCACCGATCAGCTTCTGTACGTTAATGGTGTCGCGACGGGCGAAGATACTCAGCCGCACGCTGTTGCCGATAACGAGGAACACTGCCGCCACCATCAGTACGCCAATCATGGCTGCGACGCGCCCGACCAGGCCGGTCAGCGCCGTCAGACGGGCGAACCAGCTGTCGTCCATCCGCACTTCATCGATACCGTTGATGCGGGAGACGCGATCGCGCAGGGTGTTCAGCGACTCGGTGCCCTGAAAATCCAGTTTCGGGATCACTACCGCCACCGCGGGCAGAGGGTTCTCCTCCAGCATATCCAGCGCGCCGCCAAACCCGGACCAGTTACGGAACTCGCCTAACGCCTCATCCCGTGACAGGTAGTTTACCTTCTCAACGCCCTGCTCTGCCTGCAGCTGCCCCACCACCTGCGCCGCCGCGTTATCGTCGAGCGCTTTGTCGAGATAGACGGTGATCTGCGGGGAAGGATAGTACTGCGACGCCGCCTGGTTTACGTTTTTGTAGACCATGTAGCAGACGCTGGGCAGGGTCAGGGAGATGGCAATCACCATCACCGTCAGGAAGGTGGCCAGTGGTTTGCTTTTCAGATCCTGCAGCGCGCCCTGGAAGGCGTACCGCACCTGTTCGTTAAAGACGTTGGTTTTGCGCGAGTTGGGTTTTGGCGCGGATTTGCTGCGCTTCGGCGCATGGCGGTTACCGTCACCCGGGCCGCCCGCCGATTTACGAAAACGGTCGAGCTTGCTGCCAAACTGCCGCATCTGGTTCATTGCATCACGCTTATTCACCGAGGCCTCCGTGCAAATGACCGTCGCTCAGCGTCAGCATGCGGTACGACCGACGGGAGATAAGCCCCATGTCGTGCGTCGCCATCAGTACTGTCACCCCAACGCGGTTAAACTCCTCAAACAGACGCAGGATCCCTTCGGAAAGGGCGTCGTCCAGGTTACCGGTAGGTTCATCCGCCAGCAGCACCGCCGGTTTGTTCACCACCGCGCGGGCAATGCCCACGCGCTGCTGTTCACCGCCGGAGAGCTGAATCGGAAAGTTCTTCGCTTTGTCCAGCAGCCCGACCTTATCCAGCGCCGCGGACACGCGACGACGAATATCATCCCCGCTGGCACCCGCAATAATCAGCGGGATCGCCACGTTGTCGAATACCGTGCGGTCCATCAGCAGATGGTGATCCTGGAAAATCATGCCGATCTGCCGACGCAGGAACGGCACTTCACGGTTTTTCAGGCGGCTAATGTCGTGGCCGCTAAACCAGATTTTCCCGGCGCTGGGCCGTTCGATCCCACAGATAAGCTTGAGCAGGGTACTTTTCCCGGCGCCGGAGTGACCGGTCAGGAATGCCATCTCGCCCGGCTGCAGATGGAAGTTAATCCCCTGCAGCGCTTGTCTCCCACCGAGATAGGCCTTGCTGACGTGTTCAAAGCGAATCATTGTTAATCCTCTCGGGCAAAAAGTGCCTCAATAAAGTCGCCCGATTTAAACGGACGTAAATCTTCGATACGTTCGCCAACACCGATGTAACGGATAGGGATCCCGAACTGGTCCGCCACCGAGAAGATCACCCCGCCTTTCGCGGTGCCATCCAGCTTGGTCAGCGTGATCCCGGTCAGTCCTACCGCTTCATGGAACAGCTTCGCCTGACTGATGGCGTTCTGCCCGGTGCTGGCATCAATAGTCAGCATAATTTCATGCGGTGCATCTTCGTCCAGCTTCTTCATTACGCGGACGATCTTCTTCAGCTCTTCCATCAGGTGCGATTTATTCTGCAGGCGCCCGGCGGTATCGGCAATCAGCACATCCACGTTACGCGCTTTCGCGGCCTGGATGGCGTCGAAAATCACTGATGCAGAGTCGGCGCCGGTATGCTGGGCAATCACCGGAATGTTGTTGCGCTGGCCCCACACCTGCAGCTGCTCAACGGCGGCGGCACGGAAGGTATCCCCCGCGGCCAGCATCACCGATTTGCCCTGCTGTTCGAACTGACGCGCCAGCTTGCCGATGGTGGTGGTTTTACCCACGCCGTTCACGCCGACCATCAGAATAACAAAGGGCATTTTGCCTTCAATATTAAGCGGTTCGTCAACTTTTGCGAGGATTTCACCCATCTCTTCTTTCAGCAGGCCGTACAGCGCCTCGGCGTCGCGAAGCTGTTTACGGCTGGCGCTCTCGGTCAGACTGGTGATGATTTTGCGGGTAGTCTCCACGCCAACGTCAGCAATCAGGAGCTGTTCTTCCAGCTCTTCAAAGAGATCATCGTCGATTTTCTTGCCGCGGAACAGACTGATAAATCCGGAACCGAGGTTCTCTTTGGTTTTGACCAGGCTGCGTTTCAGGCGGGCGAAGAAACCTTCTTTGGTTGGTTTTTCCTGCTCCTGGGCAAGCTCTTCAACCGGCTCTTCCTCTTCAGCTACCGGGACGACAAGCACCGCTTCTTCCGCGGCTGCGGCCGCCAGCGCCTGAGCTTCGAGCTCTTCATCGCTAATGGGCTCTTCAACGTCGGTCTCTGGCAGGTACTCTTCCGGGATCGCTTCCTCAATTTCGTCGAGGATCTCTTCCGGCAGCGGTAATTCTTCATGCTCAACCGCCTGCGGAGGTTCCACCTCAGCCACCGGCTCGACAATTTCTTCCACTACCACAGGTTCCGGCTCAACGGCGACAGGCTCGGGCTCAACCGGCTGTGGTTTTTCGCTCTCCTGGACCTGCTCAGTAACCTCAACCACCTCTTCGGCAAAGGCTTCTGTCTCTTCTTTGCTGTGGGCAGGCGTTTCTGCTTCTACGTCAGCGACGGTCTCAACAGGGGTTTCAGGCTGCGGCTGTTCAACAACCGCCGGCTGTTCAGCGATCTGTTGTTCTTCGTTCTGCTGCTCGGTTTCCTGCTCTTTTTGACCAAAGCCCAGCCAGGAAAAGAAGCCACGTTTTTTCTCTTTTGCCATCTGCGACTACACCCCTCGCGGTTAATTACTGGCGCTATATACATGGAAGCTAAAAAAATGATGAAATAGTTTATCACTTAACTTAACGCACATCACCGCCTGCAAGCGCAGGCCGTCGGTGTACCCGAGCAAAGATATGAAGAAACCCAACCGTGCCGCAGCGGGCCAGATACGTATTATCGGCGGTCAGTGGCGAGGCCGTAAACTGCCGGTACCGGATAGCCCCGGTCTGCGCCCGACCACCGACCGCGTTCGCGAGACGCTGTTTAACTGGCTGGCACCTTCAATGGTAGATGCCCGCTGTCTGGACTGCTTCGCCGGAAGCGGGGCCCTTGGCCTCGAAGCCCTGTCGCGCTACGCCGCCAGCGCCACGCTGCTGGAGATGGACCGCAGCGTTTCTCAACAGCTTCAGCAAAACCTGGCCTCGCTGAAAGCGACACACGCCAACGTGGTCAATACTAACGCTCTCGCCTTCCTTGCGCAGGCGGGCACGCCGCACGATGTGGTGTTTGTCGATCCACCGTTCCGCAAAGGGCTGCTGGAAGAGACGCTGACGCTGCTGGAAAACAACGGCTGGCTGGCGAATGATGCGCTAATCTACGTCGAGAGTGAGGTAGAAAACGGTTTACCGCCGGTGCCTGCCCACTGGGATCTGCACCGGGAAAAAGTGGCCGGACAGGTCGCCTATCGCCTTTATCACCGTCAATCTCAAGGAGAGACCGATGCCGGTACTGATTAATCTGGGTCGTTTGCTGATGCTGGGGGTCTGGGCGTTTCTGATCCTCAACCTCGTCCATCCCTTCCCGCGTCCGATGAATATTTTCGTCAACGTGGCGCTGATTTTTACCTCATTTATGCATGCCCTGCAGATGGTGATGCTGAAAAACGGTATGCCAAAAGATGGCCCGAAAATGACCGGCTGGCAGCAGCTGCGGGTATTTATTTTTGGCGTGTTTGAGCTGCTGGTGTGGATGAATAAGTTTAAGGCGCAGGCGAAGAAATAATTTTTCCCCTCACCCCGGCCCTCTCCCCAAAGGGGCGAGGGTGAAAAGACGGCTCCGGGCGATCCCCTCTCCCCTGTGGGGAGAGGGTTAGGGTGAGGGGATATCACGGCGTCGGACTAAACCCCTCAAACTGCGATCCCTTGTAACTCAACGTCCCTTTATCCCCCACCGTCAGCTGATGGTACTGCTTCTCGTCCAGACGAAACGTCATCTCCAGACCACCGCTTTCCGGCTTAAAGCTCGCTTCATAGCGCATGGCGGTGCCGGCGGGCGTCACCTGCTGCTGGCGGGAAAGGCGGTCGTTAATCGGTTTTTCCCGTTTATTGCTCACCACCACCCGCTTTTGCAGGAGCGGGGCGGCGTCGTTATCCGCCTTTTCACGGCGCTGCTGCACGAAGCGGAATGAGGCCGCAATGACGATAATCGCCAGTACGATAATAAAAAAAAGCGGCATCTTGCTCATTGAACCATCCTTTAAGACCAGGCTGAAATCAGGATAGCGTGCCACGCTGTGCATTGCTATTGGCCCGTCTGCACCACTACACTGAAGTGAAACTGTTTATCCAACAATAACAGATACAGGGACTTAATATGCTTTGGTCATTTATCGCTGTCTGTTTCTCCGCATGGCTGTATGTCGATGCGTCCTACCGCGGCCCTGCCTGGCAGCGCTGGCTGTTTAAACCCGTCACCTTGTTGCTGCTCCTGCTGCTGGCCTGGCAGGCGCCGATGTTTAACGCCATCAGCTACCTGGTGCTCGCCGGGCTCTGCGCGTCACTGGCCGGTGATGCCCTGACCCTGCTGCCGCGCCAGCGATTGCTGTATGCCGTGGGGGCGTTCTTCTTATCGCATCTGCTCTATACCATCTATTTCGCCAGTCAGATGACGCTGTCGTTCTTCTGGCCGCTGCCGCTGGCGCTGCTGGTGATTGGCGCGCTGTTGATCGCCGTAGTCTGGACACGACTGGAGGAGCTGCGCTGGGCGGTGTGTACCTTTATCGCCATGACCCTGGTGATGGTCTGGCTGGCGGGCGAGCTGTGGTTCTTCCGTCCGACGGCGCCGGCTCTGTCGGCCTTCATCGGCGCTACGCTCCTGCTGCTGGGTAATATCGTCTGGCTGGGCAGTCACTATCGCCGCCGTTTCCGCGCCGATAATGCCATTGCCGCCGCGTGCTACTTCGCCGGGCACTTCCTGATTGTGCGCTCGCTGTATATTTAAATAGCGCTTGACTCTGGAGTCGACTCCAGAGTGCATACTGCGGCTAATGAGAAAATTATCATTACCGGAGAGTGCCATGTCGACTCCAGAAACACCTAAAAAAGTGCCGCAATTTTCGGCACTTAAGCTCGCCCCTCTTCCCGCCAAAGAGACCTGCTGCGCTGCGGATCACGCCCCGGTGCAGGCCGAGCCTGTGCCTCCCGTTCAGGGCCAGCGTTATAGCTGGGTGGTAAACGGCATGGACTGTGCCGCCTGCGCCCGCAAAGTAGAAACCGCCGTCAGACAAGTGGCGGGCGTTAATCACGTCCAGATCCTGTTTGCTACCGAAAAGCTGCTGGTGGATGCGGGGAGCAACGTCAGCGCTCAGGTCGAAGCGGCGGTGATCAATGCGGGCTATACGCTGCGCAATGAGAACGTCCCGGCAGAAAAAACGTCCCCGCTGCGCGACAACCTGCCGCTCATCACGCTTATCCTGCTGATGGCCCTGAGCTGGGGGTTGGAGCAGTTCAACCATCCGCTCGGCAACCTCGCCTTTATCGCCACTACCCTCGTCGGGCTCTGGCCGGTGGCCCGTCAGGCGCTGCGCCTGATGAAAAGCGGAAGCTGGTTCGCGATTGAAACCCTGATGAGCGTGGCCGCCATCGGAGCGCTGTTTATCGGTGCCACGGCGGAAGCGGCGATGGTTCTGCTGCTGTTTTTGATTGGCGAAAGGCTCGAAGGCTGGGCGGCAAGCCGGGCGCGGAAAGGGGTCAGCGCGCTGATGGCGCTGAAGCCGGAAACCGCCATCCAGGTCATTCACAATGAGCGCAAAACCGTACCCATCGCCGCGTTGCGTCCGGGAGATGTGATTGAGGTTGCCGCCGGGGGACGTCTGCCTGCCGACGGGACGCTGCTGACCGCGACGGCCAGCTTTGATGAAAGCGCCCTGACCGGGGAATCCATCCCGGTCGATCGTTCGGCGGGGGAAAAAGTCCCGGCCGGGGCCACCAGCGTCGATCGTCTGGTGCAGCTGACGGTCCTGTCCGAACCGGGCGACAGCGCCATCGACCGCATCCTGAAGCTGATTGAAGAGGCAGAAGAGCGCCGTGCGCCGGTGGAGCGTTTTATCGACCGCTTCAGCCGGATCTATACCCCGGTGATTATGCTGGTCGCGCTGCTGGTGGCCGTGGTACCGCCACTGCTGTTCAGCGCTGCATGGGAAGGCTGGATCTATAAAGGGCTGACCCTGCTGCTGATTGGTTGTCCCTGTGCGCTGGTGATCTCCACCCCGGCGGCCATCACTTCCGGGCTGGCGGCCGCCGCACGCCGTGGAGCGCTGATTAAGGGCGGCGCGGCGCTGGAGCAGCTGGCGCAGGTACAGCAGGTGGCGTTCGACAAAACCGGCACCCTGACGGTGGGCAAACCGCAGGTGACGGGCATTTATCCGCATGAGATCCGCGAGCAGGACCTGCTGGCGCTGGCCGCCGGGGTGGAGCAAGGTTCGACTCACCCGCTGGCGCAGGCGATTGTGCGTGAAGCGCAGTCTCGCGGGCTGACCGTTCCGGCGGCTACTGCCCAGCGTGCGCTGATGGGGTCGGGGATTGAAGCCGAGGTTGCGGGCAGCAAGGTGCTGATTTGCGCCGCGGCTACCTTCCCTGCCCCGCGCTTTACGGCGCAAATCGAGACCCTGGAGCAGGCCGGACAGACGGTGGTGATGGTGGTTCAGGACGGCGAGGCAAAAGGCCTGATCGCGCTGCGGGATACTCTGCGGGACGACGCGAAAGAGGCCATAGCCGCACTGCATCAATTGGGCATCAAGGGAGCGATCCTGACCGGCGATAACCCGCGCGCTGCCGCGGCCATTGCCGGGGAGCTGGGGCTGGACTTCCGGGCGGGCCTGCTGCCGGCGGATAAAGTGCAGGCGGTGACGACCCTGAATGCGGAAATGCCGCTGGCGATGGTCGGGGACGGGATTAACGACGCCCCGGCGATGAAGGCGGCGACGATAGGTATTGCGATGGGCAGCGGCACCGACGTGGCACTGGAGACCGCCGATGCGGCGCTCACCCACAACCGTTTGACCGGGCTGGCGCAGATGATCAGTCTGGCCCGCGCCACCCGCGCCAATATCCGGCAGAACATCGCCATTGCGCTGGGGTTGAAGGGGATTTTCCTGGTGACCACCCTGCTGGGAATGACCGGATTGTGGCTGGCGGTACTGGCAGATACCGGGGCGACGGTGTTAGTGACGGCGAACGCGCTTCGGCTATTGCGTCGAAAATAAAAGCAAAACGGCAACCAGGTTGCCGTTTTTAGTGTTTGCACCCTCTCCCTGTGGGAGAGGGACGGGGTGAGGGCATCAGGCCGCACACATCACTGCATCCCCAACATCCGCGGTAACCACAGCGATATCGCCGGGATGTAGGTCACTAACCCCAACACCACCAGCAGCATGCCGTAGAACGGCAGCATCGCGCGCACCACGGTTTCGATCTTCTGCTTACTCACCGCACTGGCAACAAACAGCACCGATCCCACCGGCGGGGTAATCAGCCCCATTCCGAGGTTCACCATCATGATCATCCCGAAATGCACCGGATCGATCCCCAGCGCATTGGTCACCGGCAGCAGCACCGGGGTCAGGATCAGAATGATCGGCGCCATGTCCATCAGGGTGCCAATCAGTAGCAGCATGATGTTGATGTACATCAGGATCACATACTTGTTGTCCGACAGCGAGGTGAAGAACTCGGTGATGCGCATCGGCAGCTGCATGTAGGTCATCACCGCGCCAAACGCCGCCGCAAAGCCGATCAGGATCATCACGATCGTTACCGTCTTCACCGTGCGGCACATCAGCTTCGGCAGTTCGTTCCACTTGTAGTCACGGTAGATAAACATGGTGACAAAGAACGCCCACAGACAGGCGACCGCCGCAGATTCGGTGGCGGTAAAGATCCCCGACAAAATGCCGCCGAGAATAATCACTACCGTCATCAGCCCCCACAGGGCATCGAAGAAAATCTTCAGCGCCTGCTTAAAGGGGATCCTTTCGCCTTTTGGATAACCCCGCTTATGGGCAAAGCCCAGGCACAGCACCATCAGACAGACCCCGAGCAGCAGGCCCGGCAGGACGCCCGCGATAAACAGCGTCGCAATCGACACCGTACCGCCTGCTGCCAGGGAGTAGATCACCGAGTTGTGGCTGGGCGGGATCAGGATCGCCTGCACCGAGCCGCTGGCGGTCACCGCCGCCGCGTACTCACGCGGATAACCCTTCTTCTCCATCTCCGGGATCATCACGCTGCCGATGGAGGCAGTATCCGCCACCGACGAGCCCGAAATCGCACCGAAAAAGGTCGAGGCGACGATATTCACCAGCGACAGCCCGCCGCGAATAAAGCCGACAAAGATATAGGCAAAGTTCACCAGTCGGCGGGCAATGCCCCCTTCCGCCATGATCGCCCCCGCCAGGATAAAGAACGGGATCGCCAGCAGGGTAAATTTATTCACCCCGCTGGTGATCTGGATCATCAGCGCCTCCAGCGGCAGGTCAATCCACAGCGCACCAGCCACCGCACTTAACCCGACGGCAAAGGCCACCGGCATCCCCAGCGCCAGTAAAATGGCGAGGGTGAAGAGCAAAACAAACGCATCCATGATCCACCCCTTAACCGTGGTTGCCGATCATCACGACCGGGCGATGTTCCTGAGAGCCAAACATCAGGCGCTCGAGGACGAACAAAATGAGGATCGCCGAGCCGATAGGCAGCGGCAGGTAGCTCTCACCCGAGGTGAGGACCGGGAACTCGGCCACCGGCTGTTCCCACAGTTCGATGCAGAGCAGGTAGCTGTACCAGAAGATGATCAGCGAGATCAGCAGCATCAGCACATCCACCACCTTCGCGCAAAGCGCTTTCAACGCCGCAGGCAGGCGGTCGGTGAGCATGTTCACCGCGATATGCGATCCGGCGCGATATCCCACCGCTGCGCCGATAAAGGTAAAGGTCACCATGCAGATAATGGCTATCGGCTCTGGCCACGACTCGCCGCGGTTAAGGACGTAGCGGGAAAAAATCCCAATCGGGATCACGATGGTCATCACCAGCAGCGAAATGCCCGCCACCGCCATGGCGAGCAGGTACAGGCGATCCATCCATTTCAAATAGCGTTCGGACATACGTCCTCCACAACGAGGGGGTTACTGAACGTCAGCGATGGCTTTCATCAGATCCTGATGCTTGTTGCCATACTGGGCGCGCACCGGCTCTGTCGCCTTCACGAAGACCGCTTTATCAATGTCGTGGAACTGCACGCCGCCCGCCTTCATCTTCTGCAGCGCTTCGTCGTTATAGGCCTGCCACAGCTTGCGCTGCTCGAACTGCGCTTCACGGGCCAGGGTCAGGATTTTTTGCTGTTCGTCGGCGCTCAGCTTGTCCCATTTCACTTTGGAGTAGAGCAGCATTTCCGGGGTGATAAAGTGGCCGCTGAGGGTGTAGTTTTTGGCGACAGGCATGTAGTTGTGAGCGATGTAGGTTGGCGGGTTGTTTTCGGCTCCGTCGATAACGCCGGTCTGCATGCCGCTGTAGACTTCACTTACCCCCATCGCCACGGAGTTGGCCCCCATATCTTTCAGCGTGGCCAGCGCCACCGGGCTGCCCTGAACGCGGATTTTCTTACCTTTCAGATCTTCCGGTTTCACAATCGGATCTTTGGTGATCAGGTTACGGGTGCCGGAGTCCATCCAGCCGAGGAACACCAGCCGCGATTTCGGGTTGGCGGTGAGTTTGTCGCCGATGGATTTACCGATATCACCGTCGATGACTTTGTGCATGTGGTCTTCGTCACGGAAGACGTAGGGCAGCGTAAAGACCTCGATATCCGGCAGGATGGCGGCAACCGGGGCCATGGAGACGCGAATCATGTCAATCGCCCCCATCTGCGCCTGCTCAATCATCTGCTTTTCATCGCCCAGCACGCCGCCCGGGAAGACTTTGATATCCAGCTTGCCGTCGGTTTGTTGTTTGAGTTTTTCACCCATGTGCTGCACTGCCACCACGTTCGGATAGCCTTCAGGATGCACATCGGCAGCTCTGATGGTTTGCGCGGAAACAGAGCAGGCAAAAGCAGACAGGCACAGAGCGGCCAGCAACGGCTTGAGGGTCGTTTTCATTGAGTCAACTCCAGGGTAGTGAGGTAAGTATCGGAACGTTGTTTTAGTTTTGAACGTTTAAAAACTAGCCCAATGCCTGGAAAGCGTAGGTGAAGCGCCTCACAAAAAGCGCTAAATAATGAAATGGTGGTTCAGATTTGTGCGGGATGTCATGCCTGATGCCCTCACCCCGCATACAAGCATTAGCCTTTGCGTAACAGGTAACGGTAAGGCAAAGCGTCAGTCTCCTGCGCCAGCAGCTCATGTTCCATAAAGGTACAGAAGCCCGGAATATCGCGGGTCGTGGCCGGATCGTCGGCAATAATTAACAGCGTTTCACCGGATTGCATATTGCGCACGGTTTTGCGCACCATCATCACGGGTTCCGGGCAGCGCAGGCCCTGAGCATCAAGGGTATGGTCCGGGTGGGTAAGCAGATCGGTCATCTCGGTCTCGTCCAGATAAAAACGGCAGTAGTTTACGCCGCAGGCGGAGCAAAGCAAACCAGGTTAACGATTGCGTGAAAATTAGCCATTGCAAACTGTCGTTAAAGCAGTATGATGCGGCGGCTTTATTGGGTTCCCTCACCCCAAATACTAATCAAAAAGGTCACAATATGACGCAGTTCTCTCAATCGCAGCGCGTAAAAGCGTTGTTCTGGCTTTCGCTTTTCCATCTGTTGGTGATCACCTCCAGTAACTACCTGGTGCAGCTACCGATCTCCATCTTTGGTTTTCATACCACCTGGGGCGCGTTCAGTTTCCCGTTTATCTTCCTTGCGACCGATCTCACCGTCCGTATCTTTGGCGCCCCGCTGGCCCGACGCATTATTTTTGCCGTCATGCTTCCGGCGCTGTTTGTTTCGTACGTGATCTCCTCGCTGTTCTATATGGGCAGCTGGCAAGGCTTTGAGGCGCTGACGCACTTCAACCTGTTCGTCGCCCGTATCGCCGCCGCCAGCTTTATGGCCTATGCGCTGGGGCAGATCCTCGACGTGCATGTGTTTAACCGCCTGCGACAGAACCATCTCTGGTGGATGGCACCCACCGCCTCCACGCTGTTCGGCAACGTCAGCGATACGCTGGCCTTTTTCTTTATCGCCTTCTGGCGCAGCCCGGATGCGTTCATGGCGCAACACTGGATGGAAATCGCCCTCGTGGACTACGCCTTTAAGGTGCTTATCAGCCTGGTGTTCTTCCTGCCGATGTACGGCGTGCTGCTGAATATGTTGCTGAAAAGATTCGCGGATAAATCTGAAATCCCGGGATTGCAGGCTGGTTAAAGGTTCCCCTGAACAGTTGTGATAAGATGGATTGATGCGCCGTTATGGCCGTTTATCGAAAGGAAGAATGTAATGCGCAATCTGGTTAAATATGTCGGGATTGGCCTGCTGGTGATGGGGCTGGCAGCCTGTGATAACAGCGACACCAAAACGCCTGCTCAGGCTGCGTCTGCTGAAAGCAACGCGACGGGTCAACCGGTCAGCCTGATGGATGGCAAACTCAGCTTCTCTCTGCCAGCCGATATGACCGATCAGAGCGGCAAGCTGGGCACCCAGGCGAACAACATGCACGTCTATTCCGATGCCACCGGGCAAAAAGCGGTGATTGTGATCGTCGGGGATGACACCAATGAAGACCTGGGCGTGCTGGCAAAACGTCTGGAAGATCAGCAGCGCAGCCGTGACCCGCAGCTGCAGGTGGTGACCAACAAATCCATCGAGCTGAAAGACCACAAAATGCAGCAGCTGGACAGCATTATCTCTGCCAAAGGCCAGACCGCTTACTCCTCCGTGGTGCTGGGCAAAGTGGACAACAAGCTGCTGACCCTGCAGATCACGCTGCCTGCTGACGATCAGCAGAAAGCGCAAACTGCCGCAGAGAACATCATCAATACCCTCGTGATTCAGTAAGTTCTCACGATGACATGGCCTCCGCTGGAGGCCATTTTTTTAGCCGCCACGTCAGCAGTAACGCCACCGCCACCAGCCCCGCGGCCGCCAGATAGATAACCGGCACCCCGGCCCACGCCATCACCAGCCCGGCCAGCGGCCCGGTAATCCCCAGCGACATATCCATAAACACCGTGTAGGTCGCCAGCGCCGCGCCCTGGTTCTGCTGCGGCACCGCTTTGACCGCCACCACCCCCAGCGCCGGGAACACCAGCGAGAAACCCGCCCCCGCGAGGAAGACGCCGATCCGCGCCATCCACGGCGCATCGGCAATACCGGTCAGCAGCAGGCCGATAATCTCAACGCCAAAGCAGATAATGGCCACGTTCAGCCCGCCCAGCCGATTGATACCGTTCGGGAACAGCAGCCGCGTCCCGACGAAGGCACAGCTAAATAGCGTTAACGCAAAGGCTGCGCCGTCCCAGCCTTTATCGGCGTAAAACAGCGTAATGAAGGTGGCGATCACCCCAAAGCCTGCCGAGCCGAGGGCCAGCGCCATGCCGTAGGGCCAGACCCGCCCCAGCACCGCGCGAAACGGCATCGGCTTGCCTTTGCTGGCTTTGACTTTTGGTCGCGGCAGCGCAAATAAAATCGCCAGTAGCGCCACCACCATAATGGTGAGCGCCAGCCCGCTCAGGCCGGTGTAGCGATAGCAGAGCACCCCCAGCGGAGCGCCCATCGCCATCGCGCCGTAGGTCACAATCCCGTTCCAGGAGATCACCCGCCCGATGTGCGATGCCCCTACCACTCCCACGCCCCACAGCGTGGAGCCGGTTCCGGCGAGACTTTGCCCGACGCCGAGGATCACCCGGCCCAGACAGAGCAGCACCAGGCTCACCATCGGCCAGGCGCTGGTTAACCCGGCGAGAAAATAGCTCACCCCGCTCAGGAAGCAGCCGCAGAGTCCCAGCACCACAATGCTTTTCGGGCCAAACAGGTCGGCATAGCGTCCGGCATAAGGGCGACTTAACAGGGTGGCGAAGTATTGCAGGCTGATCACCAGGCCTGCCCAGAAGGCGCTAAAGCCCATGATGTCATGGACATAGCCCGGCAGGACGGCGAGCGGCAGACCGATGGTCAGGTAGCTGGCAAAGTTGAAAATAACGACGGAAACAATACGCAGGTTGAGGCGTAATCCACTCAGTGCCGGTTCGGCGGCGGGTTCGGGCATCAGGTTCACCAGAATTTTTACAACAGTGTTTCACTATTACCATGCCAGGGGCAGAAATGCAGCAGCGACTTTAAGATTAACGGCCTCCGCCGAAGCGCTGCGCGCGCACTACACTTATGAGCATCTTAGAAGAGGAAACACTATGTTAACCACCCCACCCGCTAAACCGGGTCTTACACAGCCTGATAAATCCGGTCTGCACATTCTGCTCAAACTGGCCTGCCTGGTGGTGATCCTCGCCGGCATCCACGCCGCAGCGGATATTCTCGTGCAGCTATTGCTGGCGCTTTTTTTCGCCATCGTCCTTAACCCTCTCGTCACCTGGTTTTTGCGCCGCGGGGTGAGCCGCCCGCTGGCCATCACCATTGTGGTGGTGGTGATGCTGATTGGCCTGACGGCGCTGTTTGGGGTGCTGGCGGCTTCGCTCAATGAATTTGCCGCCCTGCTGCCGAAATACAATAAAGAGCTGACGCGCAAACTGGTCGATCTGCAGGAGATGTTCCCGTTCCTCAACCTGCATATCTCCCCCGAGCGAATGCTACGACGGATGGATTCGGAAAAGGTGATGACCTTTGCCACCGCGTTAATGACCCAACTCTCAGGGGCGATGGCCAGCGTTCTGCTGCTGGTGATGACGGTGGTCTTTATGCTGTTTGAAGTCCGCCACGTGCCGTACAAAATGCGTTTTGCCCTCAATAATCCGCAGATCCACATCGCTGGCCTGCACCGGGCGCTGAAGGGCGTCTCCCATTATCTGGCGCTCAAGACGCTGCTCAGCCTGTGGACGGGTGCCATTGTCTGGCTGGGGCTGACCCTGCTGGGGGTGCAGTTCGCGCTGATGTGGGGCGTGCTGGCCTTCCTGCTCAACTACGTGCCCAACATTGGCGCGGTGATCTCCGCCGTCCCGCCGATGATCCAGGCGTTTCTGTTCAATGGCCTCTATGAGTGTGCCATGGTGGGGGCGCTGTTCCTGATCGTCCATATGGTGCTGGGCAATATCCTGGAGCCACGGATGATGGGCCACCGGCTGGGGATGTCCACCATGGTGGTGTTCCTGTCGTTACTGGTCTGGGGCTGGTTGCTTGGGCCGGTGGGGATGCTGTTGTCCGTTCCGCTTACCAGCGTCTGTAAGATCTGGATGGAGACCACTCAGGGGGGCAGCAAGCTGGCGATCCTGCTCGGGCCGGGCCGACCAAAAAGCCGCTTACCGGGGTAACGCTGCACATGTACGAAAAGGACACCCTCAGTGCGCTTGAGGCCATCACCGAAGCGCAACGCATCGCCTTTGCCCCGATGCTGTTTCAGACCGCGCTCTGTCTGCGTAACACCGGCGTTCTCGCCTGGCTGGACCAACAGGGAGAGCGCGGCGCTTCAGTTGATGAGATCGTGGCGAACAGCACGCTCAGTGAGTATGGCGTGGGCGTATTGCTGGATATGGGATTGAGCGGGCGAATAGTGACGCGCCGGGAGGGGCGCTATTATCTGGCCAAAATTGGTCATTATCTGCTGCATGACAGCATGACCCGCATCAATATGGATTTCACCCAGGACGTTTGCTATCAGGGCCTGTTTCATCTTGCCGATTCACTGAGCGCGGAGAAACCGGCTGGCCTGGCAGTCTTTGGCGAATGGCCGACCATTTATCCGGCCCTGTCGGCGTTGCCAGAGCAGGCGCAGCGGAGCTGGTTTGCGTTCGATCACTTCTATTCCGATGGCGCATTCGACGCCGCATTGCCCCTTATATTCGCAAGCTCGCCGACAAAATTGTACGATGTCGGCGGCAATACGGGTAAATGGGCGCTACGCTGCTGCAGATACGATGAAAACATCGCCGTGACGCTGCTCGATCTGCCGCAGCAAATTGCACTGGCCGAGGCAAATATCGCAAATGCAGGATTATCTCATCGTATTGGATTCTATCCTGTCGATATGCTTAGCGACGCTGCTCTGCCGGTTGAGGCTGATATCTGGTGGATGAGCCAGTTCCTGGACTGCTTCTCACCCGATCAGATTGTTACCCTGCTGGGCAAGGTAGCGAAGGTAATGAAGCCCGGTGCCCGTTTGTGCATTCTGGAACCGTTCTGGGATGCGCAAAAATTCGAAGCGGCCTCCTTCAGCCTGAACGCCACCTCGCTCTATTTCACCTGTATGGCGAACGGCAACAGCCGTTTTTATAGCGTAGAGAAATTTTACCACTATCTGGAGAGCGCAGGCTTCCGGGTAGAACAACGGCATGACAATCTCGGGGTGGGCCATACCTTACTGATTTGTCAGAAAAATGAACAATAACGCGGTCTGATTGTTGGCGGCGTTACCGAAAGACGGATTGATCGCGGACGCGCGCAGATGAAATTTGCACTTAACATTCTCGACTGGCATGCAAGAGCGCCAGGCCTTTGCGATGCCAGTCAATGGCAGGCATGGTCGCAGGGCTTGCACGCTATCGATCCTGCTGCGCCGCAGGCCAAACTGACCGATCTGCCGATGATGACCGCCCGCCGCCTCAGTTCCGGCAGTAAGCTGGCGGTGGATTGCGGCCTGGCGCTGGTGCGAAAACACGCCGTTGATGCCGTGGTCTATACCAGCCGTCACGGCGAGCTGGAGCGGAACTATCGCCTCCTGCATGCGCTGGCCACCGGGCAGGATGTTTCCCCGACCGACTTTGCCATGTCGGTCCACAACTCCGCGGTGGGCAATCTGACTATCGCCGCGCGTCAGCCGATTGTTTCGTCGTCCCTTTCCGCCGGCATGGATACTTTTCAGCAGGGTTTGTGCGAGGTGCTAAGCCTGCTGCACGCCGGGTATTCCCGGGTGTTAATGGTCGATTTTGATGGCGCCCTGCCCGATTTTTACCGCCCCGCGCTTCCGGCTCAGATGCCGACCTGGCCCTATGCCCTGGCGCTGGTCATCGAAGCCGGTGACACCCTGCGCTGCGAAACCCAGCCCGTCGGTGGCAACCAGGAGCCGTCCCTGCCGCAGAGCCTGCAGTTTCTGCGCCACTATCTGCGTGACGATCGGCAGTTTGCGGTGCCCGGCGAGCGCCTGCGGTGGCAGTGGACGCGTGCATGACAGGGCTTATGACAATCTTCAACCGCGGCTGGCGACGGCTGATGACCGGCTTGTGCTTCGTACTGTTTGGCGTGGGCGGGCTGCTGCTGTCGCTGGTGTGGTTCAACCTGTTGAACTTGGTCCAGCGCGATCGCGCGCGTCGTCGTCGCCTCGCCCGACGCAGTATTGCCGCCAGCTTCCGGGCATTTTTAACCGTCGCCCGTGCTCTGGGCGTGCTGGATTATCGCGTCGATAATGTCGACGCGCTGCGCCACGAGCGCGGTTGCCTGGTGGTGGCGAATCATCCGACGCTGATTGATTACGTGCTTATCGCCTCGGTGATGCCGGAAACCGACTGTCTGGTGAAAGGTGCCCTGCTGCGTAACCCCTTTGTCAGCGGGGCGATCCGCGCGGCGGATTACCTGATCAACAGCGAAGCCGATACCCTGTTAAGCACCTGTCAGCAGCGGCTGGCGCAGGGTGAGACGTTACTGATTTTCCCGGAAGGCACGCGCACCCAGGTGGGAAAAGCCATTAAGCTGCAACGCGGTGCGGCCAATATTGCCGTGCGCTGCGGCAGCGATCTGCGGGTGGTCATTATCCACTGCAGCGAGCATCTGCTCGATAAACAAAGCCGTTGGTATAACATACCGCCGAACAAACCGTTCTTTACGGTCGATGTCCGGGAGCGAATAGGTATTCATGATTTTTACGATGCAGCAGTACATGAACCGGCTCTGGCGGCAAGAGAACTCAACCGGCACCTGCAGCATCGCTTAACTGCCGGTCTTCAATCTTTGTCAGGAATTAATGATGCAAGCGCTCTACCTTGAAATTAAAAATCTAATCATTACTACCCTCAATCTGGACGAATTGACCGCAGAGGATATCGATACGGATGCCGCGCTGTTTGGCGATGGGTTGGGCCTTGACTCGATCGATGCCCTTGAGCTGGGCCTGGCAGTAAAAAACCAGTACGGCGTGGTGTTATCTGCCGAAAGCGAAGAGATGCGTCAGCATTTCTACTCCGTCGCCACCCTGGCCTCTTTTATCACCGCTCAACGCGCCTGAGATCGAATTTAAAATGACTACAGAACACAACGCCGTTTATCAGGAAGTCTCCACTCTCCTGATCACCCTGTTTGAAGTTGCCCCGGACGCCATCACCCCTGAAGCGCGCCTGTATGAAGATCTGGAGCTGGACAGCATCGACGCCGTCGACATGGTTGTTCACCTGCAGAAGAAAACGGGTGCCCGGATCAAACCGGAAACCTTCAAGTCGGTACGTACCGTTCAGGACGTAGTGGACGCGGTAGAAAAACTCCTGCGCGAAGCGTAAGAGACCATGCGTGGCGGACGGTCGTTTCCGGCGCTTCCCCTGCTGACAGGGTTGATGCTGGTCGCATGGCCCTTTCTGATTGGCTTTGGGCTGACCCATAACAGCCTGCACTGGCTGCTGCCGCTGCTGGCGGTCCTGCTGCTGTTCCGTTTTCGTCAGGCGCGGCATAACGCCGGGCCCATGCGCTATGCGGTACAGGGCGTCGCGCTGGTGGGCATCGCCCTGTGTACGGCAAGTTACCTGCTGAAAGCGCATCAGTGGCTGCTGTTCTACCCGGTGGTGGTCAACCTTGTGATGCTGGCCGTCTTTGGCGGATCGCTGTGGACGACGATGCCCATCGTCGAACGGCTTGCCCGGCTGCGCGAACCGAATTTACCCCCTTCCGGGGTGCGCTATACCCGCGTTGTTACCCGGATATGGTGCGGCTTTTTCATCCTGAACGGCGGGATAGCGCTGTTCACCGCGTTGCGGGGCGATATGCGACTCTGGACGCTGTGGAACGGCATGATTGCCTACCTCCTGATGGGCACGTTAATGGCCACCGAATGGCTGGTGCGTCAGCGAATGATTAAAAAAGAGCAGCACGATGCATAAGCCTCTCCCTGTGAGCCAGTGGCTGAACGCCCCTCGTCCGGACGACACCCCTGTCGCCTGGTCTGGCGATCGCGGCTGGACGCTCGGGCAGTTGCGCGATGACGTCAGCGCCCTGACGGCCTGTTTACAGCAGCAGGACGGCGATCGCTGGGCGCTCTGTTTTGACAACAGCTATCTGTTTATCGTCGCCCTGCTGGCAACGCTGCATGCGGGCAAAACTCCGGTGCTGCCCGGCCACAGCCGCGAGTCGCTGCTGGATGAGCAGCACGCGCTGTTCAGTGGCGTGCTGAGCGACAGAATGCTGAACGTCCAGGGCCGTCTGATTGTGGTCGACGCTGCCCGCCGCAGTACCACTCGCTTTACGACGCTGCCCGCCATTCCTGACACCCAGGTTATCGAGCTGTTTACCTCCGGCTCGACCGGCAAGCCTGAGCGTATCATCAAGCATATTGCCCAGCTCGACCAGGAGGCCATGCTGCTGGCGGCACGGTTTGGCGAGCGCCTGAGCGGCTGCCGCGTGGTGGCCTCTGTGGTGCCCCAGCATCTGTACGGCCTGACGTTTCGTATTGTGCTGCCGATGGCACTGGGGCTGCCGCTGCATGCGGAGATGCTGACCTATGCCGAACAGGTGGCGGCGCTGGATCACACTCAGCGTTACCTGTTTATCACCAGCCCGGCGTTCCTCAAGCGGCTCGATACCCGGCTCGTGCCGCCGCCCGTCGCCGTGCTGGTCTCGGCCGGTGGCGTGCTGACGTTGGAGTCGGCCTGCGTTACCCATCGCTGGCTGGGGCTCTGGCCGGATGAAATATATGGCAGCAGCGAAACCGGGGTGCTCGCCTGGCGTCATCGTCAGGGGGACGCCGTTCTCTGGCACCCCTTCCCGGGGGTGAAGATGAGCCCCATCGATGACGCCGTGCGCGTTATTTCTCCCCTGATCCGCGAGCCTGAAGGTCTCCTGCTCGACGACATCCTGCACCTGGAGGATAACGGCCAGTTCAGCATCATCGGTCGCCGGGGTCGGGTGGTGAAAATCGAAGACAAACGCATCTCGCTGACCGAAATCGAACAGCGCCTGCTGGCGCTGGAGGGCGTTTGCGAGGCGGCGGCGCTGCCGGTAACGCGCGACGGACGCCAGACCATTGGCGTGCTGCTGGTACTGAATGACGCCGCGCGTCAGCAGCTCTGCCAGCGCGGGCGTAACGCGCAGATCCTTGCCTGGCGACGCGCCCTGCAGCCGTGGCTCGAGCCGGTCGCCCTTCCCCGTCACTGGCGCATCCTTGATGAAATGCCGGTGAACAGTATGAACAAGCGTGTCTATGCGCAGTTACAGGAGTTATTTCATGAGAATCCATGAAATCGGGCGCCATCAGGCACAACCGCAGCAGCTTGAGATTGTCCTGCACCTCGATCCGGCGCTGTTCTGGTTCCAGGGCCATTTTGCCGTACAGCCCCTGCTGCCCGGCGTCGCCCAGCTCGACTGGGTGATGCACTACGCCACCGGGGTACTGGCACCAGACCACCGTTTTCACAGTATCCAGAATGTGAAATTCCAGGCACCGCTGCTCCCGGGGGCCACCGTGACGCTCGCCCTCGACTGGAACGCGGAGCGCGAGATGCTGATGTTTAGCTATCAGTGCCATGACGGCGAACACCGCCACACCGCCAGCAGCGGGAAGATTCGCCTATGTCGCTAACCTTCCGTCCCTGCATCCTGATCCCCTGCTACAACCATGGGGCGATGATGGCGAACGTGCTGGCGCGTCTGGCCCCGTTTCAGTTGCCCATTATTGTGGTCGACGATGGCAGCGATGCCGATACCCGGCAGACGCTGGACCAGCTGGCCAACGAACATCCCCATGTGACGCTGGTGCGGCTGACGCACAACAGCGGTAAAGGCGGGGCGGTGATCCGCGGGCTGAAAGTCTGCGCCGGGGCGGGGTTTACCCATGCGGTGCAGGTGGATGCCGACGGACAGCATGCCATTGAGGACATTCCGCAGCTGCTGGCGCTGGCAGAGCGCCACCCGCAGGCGTTGATCTCCGGCCAGCCGGTTTATGATGACTCCATTCCCCGCTCGCGCCGGTATGGCCGCTGGGTCACCCATGTCTGGGTGTGGATCGAAACCCTGTCATTGCAGCTCAAAGACAGCATGTGCGGCTTTCGGGTCTACCCGGTGGCGCCGACGCTACAGGTCATCAACTCTGCGTCGCTCGGCAAGCGGATGGATTTTGATACCGAAGTGATGGTGCGCCTCTACTGGCAGGGCAACCCCAGTTATTTTCTGCCGACCCGGGTGACCTATCCCCGGGATGGCATCTCCCATTTCGATGCCCTGAAAGACAACCTGCTGATCTCCTGGATGCACACCCGGCTGTTCTTCGGCATGTTACCGCGCATCCCTTCCCTGCTGTTTCGCCGCCGCAGTCGGCACTGGGCGCAGCAGGAGGAGGTGAAAGGGCTGTGGGGAATGCGCCTGATGCTGCGGGTCTGGCAACTGCTGGGCCGCAGGGCTTTTAACCTGCTGCTGTGGCCGGTGATTGGTATCTACTGGCTGACAGCCACCACCGCCCGCCAGGCCTCGCGACAGTGGATCACCCGGGTGAGCGAGACCCTGGAACAACGCCACCAGCCTAAGCCCGCGCGCCTGAACAGCTTTTTCCACTTCATGCGGTTTGGCAACGCGATGCTCGATAAAGTGGCCAGCTGGCGGGGTGAGCTCAAGTGGGATCGCGATGTGGTGCTTGCACCGGGCGCACGGGAGGCCCTAGCGATCGACGCTCCCGCCGGGAAACTGCTGCTGGCCTCGCACCTTGGCGACGTGGAAGCCTGCCGGGCGCTGGCGCAGCTGGAAGCAGGCCAGGTCATTAATGCGCTGGTGTTCAGCGATAACGCCCGTCGCTTTAAACAAATTATGGATGAGATGGCTCCCCAGGCCGGGCTGAATCTGATCCCGGTGAACAATTTCGGACCAGAAACAGCCATCGATCTGGTCGAGAAGCTGGACCGGGGGGAGTGGGTGGCCATTGTCGGCGACCGTATCGCCGTGACCCCGCAGCGTGGCGGAGACTGGCGCGTCACCTGGAGCCCGTTTATGGGCCAGCCCGCGCCGTTCCCACAGGGGCCATTTATTCTGGCCTCGATCCTGGCCTGCCCGGTGGTGTTGATATTTGCTCTGCGCCAGCACGGGAAGCTCACTGTTCACTGCGAACCCTTCGCCAACCCGCTGACGCTGCCGCGCGGCGAACGCCAGCAGGCGCTACAGGAGGCGGTGGATCGCTATGCGCAGCGGCTGGAGCATTACGCCCTGCAGGCCCCGCTCGACTGGTTCAATTTTTTCGATTTCTGGCGTCTGCCGGATGCAAAAGAGAAGGAGTAAAGGGTGCTGACCGATCCCCGCTTTACGACCGAAGTAGAGCTGACCGTACCGTTTCACGACGTCGATATGATGGGCGTGGTCTGGCACGGCAACTATTTCCGCTATTTTGAAATTGCCCGCGAGGCCCTGCTCAACCAGTTCGATTATGGCTATCGCCAGATGAAAGCCTCCGGCTATCTCTGGCCGGTGGTCGATACCCGGGTGAAATACCGCGATGTCCTCACCTTTGAGCAACGGATCCGCGTCCGGGCCCATATCGATGAGTTTGAGAACCGCCTGCGTATCGCCTATCAGATTTTTGACGCCACCAGCGGCAAACGGACCACCACCGGCTACACCATTCAGGTGGCGGTGGAGGAGAAGAGCCGCGAGCTCTGTTTTGTCAGCCCGGCGATCCTGTTTGAACGTATGGGAGTCACGCCATGAAAGGGTTACTGCTGCTTGCCCTGCTGATAAGCCCGTTCGTCAGCGCCGTCACGCTGGACGAACTCCAGCAGCGCTTTACCGAACAGCCAGTGGTGCGCGCCCACTTTGAGCAGACCCGCACCATTAAGGATATGCCGCAGCCGCTGCGATCCAACGGCGAGATGCTGATCGCCCGCGACAGCGGGCTGCTGTGGGATCAAAAGGCCCCCTTCCCGATGACGCTGCTGCTGGATGACAGCCGGATGGTGCAGACCATCAACGGCCAGCCGCCGCAGACCATCACCGCCGACACCAATCCGCAGATGTTCCAGTTCAACCACCTGCTGCGCGCCCTGTTCCAGGCGGATCGCAAGGTGCTGGAGGAGAACTTCCGCATCGACTTTAAAGACCTCGGCAATGGCCGCTGGTCGCTGGTGTTGACCCCCACTACCACCCCGCTGGACAAGATTTTCGCCTCGATGGATCTGGGTGGCGCGACCTATCTGGAATCCATCGTGCTAAACGACAAACAGGGCGACCGGACCGATATCGCCCTCTCCCGCCACCAACTGACGCCCGCCAGCCTGACCGATGCCGAACGCCAACGCTTTGCCGCGCCATAATCGCCGCCCGGCGCTGCTGTGGGCGCTGATCTGCGCGATCCTGCTGGGTGTGCTGCTGTCGCTGCTGCCCAATGCACGGTTGAACAGCAGCGTGCTGGCGATGCTGCCGAAACAGAGCCTCGGGGCGATCCCCCCGGCGCTGAACGACGGCTTTATTGAACGCCTTGACCGCCAGCTGGTGTGGCTGGTCAGCCCCGGTAAACAGCCCGATCCGCAGGTGGCGCAGCAGTGGCTGAGCCTGCTGCAAGGGTCGGGGTCGCTGCACGAGGTAAAAGGGCCGATGGACGCCGCCGGGCAAAAAGCCTGGGGAGAATTTTTCTGGCAGCACCGCAACGGCCTGATCGACCCGGACACCCGGGCACGTCTGCAAAACGGCGGCGAGGCACAGGCGCAGTGGATTTTGTCCCAGCTTTATTCGGCCTTCTCCGGCGTCAGTGGCAAAGAGCTGCAAAACGATCCGCTGATGTTGATGCGCGGTTCCCAGCTGGCGCTGGCGCAAAACAGCCAGAAGCTGCGGCTGATAGACGGCTGGCTGGTGACCAAAGACGAGGCGGGCAATTACTGGTATCTGCTGCACGGCGAGCTGGCCGGTTCGTCGTTCGATATGCAACAAACCCACCGGCTGGTCACGACGCTGCACGGGCTGGAAGGCCAGTTGAAAACGCAGTATCCGCAGGCGCAGCTGCTGTCGCGCGGGACGGTGTTTTACAGCGACTACGCCAGCCAGCAGGCGAAGCGGGATATCTCGACCCTCGGCGTGGCCACTATTCTGGGGGTGATCCTGCTGATTGTGGCGGTGTTCCGCTCCCTGCGTCCGCTGCTGCTGTGTCTGATCTCCATCGCCACCGGCGCGCTGGCAGGCACGGTGGCGACCCTACTGCTGTTTGGTGAACTGCATCTGATGACCCTGGTGATGAGCATGAGCATCATCGGTATTTCAGCGGATTACACCCTCTACTACCTGACCGAGCGGATGGTTCACGGCGGGCAGAGCTCGCCGTGGCAGAGCCTGGCGAAGGTGCGTAACGCCCTGCTGCTGGCGCTACTCACCACCGTGGCGGCGTATCTCATTATGATGCTGGCCCCGTTCCCGGGCATTCGCCAGATGGCGGTATTTGCCGCCGTGGGGCTGAGCGCCTCCTGCCTGACGGTGATCTTCTGGCACCCGTGGCTGTGTCGTGGCTTACCGGTGCGTCCGGTTCCGGCGATGGTGCTGATGCTGCGCTGGCTGGCGGCATGGCGACGAAATAAAACGCTGTCAGTGGGGCTGCCGGTGTTGCTGGCCCTGCTGGCTGTGGCGGGCATGGCCACGCTGCGGGTGGATGACGATATCGCCCAGCTTCAGGCCCTGCCGCAGGATATCCTGGCCCAGGAAAAACGCATCACCGCCCTGACCGGGCAGAGCGTCGATCAGAAGTGGTTCGTGGTGCATGGCACCTCGGCCCAGCAGACGCTGGAGCGGCTGGAGGCCTTTACCCCGGCGCTGGCGCAGGCGCAGCAGGCGGGTGACCTGAAATCCTGGCGCACCCTGCCGCTGAACTCGCTGGCACGGCAGACAAGCGATCTGGCCCTGCTGAAAAATGCGACCCCGGCGGTAACGAAGGTGCTGCAAAATGCCGGGCTGACAACGGTGTCGCCGGATCTCAATGCGACCCCGGTGCAGGTTGAGACCTGGCTTGCCAGCCCGGCCAGCGAAGGCTGGCGGCTGTTGTGGCTGACGCTGCCCGACGGGGAAAGCGGCGTCCTGGTACCGGTCAATGGGGTAAACAACAGCCCGGCCCTGGCGGCGCTGGCCGACAAGCATCCGGGGGTGGTGTGGGTGGATCGCAAGGCCAGTTTCGACAGCCTGTTTGCCCTCTACCGCAGCGTGCTCACCGGTTTGCTGGCGGTCGCGCTGGCGACGATCGCCAGCGGTGCCATGCTGCGCCTCGGCTGGCGTAAGGGACTGATCACTCTGGTACCCTCGTTGCTGTCGCTGGGCTGTGGCCTGGCGGCGCTGTCGGTCACAGGACACCCGGTTAACCTGTTCTCGCTGCTGGCGCTGGTCCTGGTGCTCGGCATTGGTATCAACTACACGCTATTCTTCAACAACCCGCGCGGTACGCCGTTGACCTCCATGCTGGCCATCACCCTGGCGATGATGACCACCCTGCTGACCCTCGGCATGCTGGTTTTCAGCGCCACGCAGGCGATCAGCAGCTTCGGGATTGTGCTGGTCAGCGGTATTTTCACCGCCTTCCTGCTGGCGCCGCTGGCGATGCCGGCTAAAAAAGAGAGAAAACGATGATCGCCCCTTTTTACCACGCTGCCGTGCTGATCGGCGCGCTGCTGTTGGCCGGTTGCAGCCACACCACGCAAAACAGTGACAGTACGCGCCCGCAGGCCTGGCTGCAGCCGGGCACCAAAGTGACGCTGCCTGCGCCGGGCATCACTCCGGCGTTGAACTCGCAGCAGTTGCTGACCGGGAGCTTCAACGGCAAGACTCAGTCGCTGTTGGTGATGCTGAATGCCGATGCGCATAAAATTACCCTTGCCGGGCTGTCCTCGGTGGGTATTCGGCTGTTCCTCGCCACCTACGATGAAACGGGCATCCATACTGAACAGTCGATTGTTGTGCCGCAACTGCCACCAGCCAGCCAGGTGCTGGCGGATGTGATGCTCAGCCACTGGCCGATCGACGCCTGGCTGCCGCAGCTGCCGAAGGGCTGGACGCTGAAGGATAAGGGCGACCGGCGCGAACTGCGCAATGCAGACGGCGAGCTGGTGACGGAGATCGTCTACCTGCAACGCAAGGGCAAACGCGAGCCGATCAGCATCGAACAGCACGTGTTTCACTACCACATCACCATTCAATATCTGGATGACTGAGATGATCTACATTTCTGCCGTGGGCCTGGTCAACGCGCTGGGCAATTCGCCTGATGAGATAGCCGCTAACCTGACGCGGGGCGTGGCCCCGGGGATGCGTCTGCGCAGCGGCTGGCTGCAGGGTCAGGACGCGGTGCTCGGCGGCGTCGACGGCGAGCTGCCTGCGATCCCGGATAGCGCTGCCGTGCATCGCTCGCGCAACAATCAGCTGCTGCTTGCCGCGCTGGCGCAGATCCAGCCTGTCGTCGATGAGGCCATTGCCCGTTACGGCCGCGACCGGGTGGCGGTGGTCATGGGCACCAGCACCTCCGGGCTCGACGAGGGCGACGCGCATGTGCGCCTTACGCATAACGGTGAAACCAGCGTTAACTGGCGGTACGCGCAGCAGGAGCTGGGCGATCCGTCGCGCTTTCTGGCGAACTGGCTGGATCTGCAAGGCCCGGCTTATACCCTGTCGACCGCCTGCTCCTCCAGCGCGCGGGCGATCATCAGCGGGCGTCGGCTGATTGATGCCGGGCTGGTGGATATCGCCATCGTTGGCGGGGCAGACACGCTGAGCCGGATGCCGGTGAATGGCTTTAGCAGCCTCGAATCGCTCTCCACCACGCTGTGCGAGCCGTTTGGCCGTGACCGACGGGGGATCACCATTGGCGAAGCGGCAGCCCTGATGGTTCTCACCCGCGAGCCGCAGCCGGTGGCGCTGCTGGGAACCGGTGAGTCGAGCGATGCGTATCATATTTCTGCCCCGCACCCGCAAGGTGAAGGGGCGATCCGCGCCATTACCCAGGCGCTGAACGACGCCGGATTAACCCCGGATGAGGTGGGCTACATCAATCTGCACGGCACCGCGACCCCGCTTAACGATCAGATTGAATCCCGGGTGGTGCATGATCTGTTTGGCGAGGCGGTGCCCTGCAGCTCAACCAAACATTTGACCGGCCACACGCTGGGCGCGGCGGGGATCACCGAGGCCGCGCTGAGCTGGCTGATCCTGACCCGCGACCTGCCGCTGCCCGCCCAGGATTTTGATCGCTATGCGCCGGATCCGACCCTCGCAGCCTGCGGCGTGCTGCATCAGCCCATCGCGCTGAAAAAAGCGGTGATTTTGTCCAATTCATTCGCCTTTGGCGGCAATAACGCCAGCATCCTGCTGGGGAGAGTGTCATGAATTATTTATCACCGGTGGCCTACCTGCCCCATGACGCGCCGATGCTGCTGCTGGAGTCGGTCGAACACATCACCGAAGAATCGGCGGTCTGCCGGGTGACCGTCAACAGCCAGGGCGTGTTGGCCCCGTTCCTCAATGCCACAGGCGATCTGCCGGGCTGGTACGCGCTGGAACTGATGGCCCAGACCGTGGGGGTTTGGTCTGGCTGGCATCGTCAGCAGCAGGGCCAAAGCACCATCACACTCGGCATGGTACTGGGTGCCCGCGAACTGGTATGCGCCGCAGGCCAGTTTGCGGCCAACAGCCTGTTGACCGTCACCGTTAAATTATTGATGCAGGATGAACGCTTTGGCAGTTTCGAGTGTGCGATATCTGCCGATGATGCCATTCTGGCGACCGGTCGGGTGAATACCTTTCAGCCCAGCCAGGAAGAATTAACCTCGCTTTTCAATCAGGGAGCACGCGCATGAGTCGTTCCGTTCTGGTCACCGGTGCCAGCAAAGGCATTGGCCGGGCCATCGCCATGAAACTGGCTGCTGACGGATTTACCGTCGGCGTACACTATCACCGTGATGTCGCAGGCGCGCAGGACACCCTGAGCGCCATCGAACAGGCGGGGGGGAACGGGCGCGTGCTGTCGTTTGATGTTGGTAACCGTGAACAGTGCCGCGAGGTGCTGGAGCAGGAGATCGCCACCCACGGTGCCTGGTATGGCGTGGTCAGTAACGCCGGGATTGCCCGCGATGGCGCGTTCCCGGCGCTCAGCGACGATGACTGGGATAGCGTGATCCATACCAACCTCGACAGCTTTTACAATGTCATTCACCCCTGCATGATGCCGATGATAGGTACCCGTAAGGGTGGACGTATTATTACCCTGTCGTCCGTTTCCGGAATGATGGGCAATCGCGGCCAGGTGAACTACAGCGCAGCGAAAGCGGGCATTATCGGGGCCACCAAAGCGCTGGCGATTGAGCTGGCGAAGCGCAAAATTACCGTCAACTGCATTGCGCCCGGGTTGATTGATACCGGGATGATCGAAATGGAGGAAGCCGCGCTGCAGGAGGCGATGGCGATGATCCCGATGAAACGTATGGGTCAGGCGGATGAAGTCGCCGGGCTGGCCAGTTATCTGATGTCTGATATCGCGGGCTATGTCACCCGCCAGGTCATTTCCATTAATGGAGGAATGCTATGACACGTCGCGTGGTGATTACAGGCATGGGCGGCGTCACCGCCTTCGGTGAAGACTGGCAGTCGGTTTCGGCCCGCTTACTGAACTATGAAAACGCGGTGCGCAAGATGCCGGAGTGGACGGTATATGACGGTCTGCACACCCTGCTGGGCGCGCCGATCGACGATTTTACCCTGCCGGAGCACTACACCCGCAAGCGTATCCGCGCCATGGGTCGCGTGTCGCTGATGTCGACCCGTGCCACCGAACTGGCGCTGGAGCAGGCCGGATTGATTGGCGATCCGGTGTTAACTAACGGCGAAACCGGGATTGCCTACGGCTCGTCCACCGGCAGTACCGGCCCGGTGAGCGAGTTCGCCACCATGCTCACCGAGAAGCACACCAACAACATCACCGGCACCACCTACGTGCAGATGATGCCGCACACCACAGCGGTTAATACCGGGCTGTTCTTCGGCCTGCGCGGTCGGGTGATCCCGACCTCCAGCGCCTGTACCTCCGGCAGCCAGGCGATCGGTTATGCGTGGGAAGCCATTCGTCACGGTTATCAGACGGTGATGGTCGCGGGAGGCGCAGAGGAGCTGTGTCCGTCAGAGGCCGCGGTATTCGATACCCTGTTCGCCACCAGCCAGCGCAACGAGGCCCCTAAAACCACCCCTTCGCCGTTCGATACCCAGCGCGACGGGCTGGTGATTGGCGAAGGCGCCGGGACCTTGATCCTGGAGGAGCTGGAGCATGCGAAGGCACGTGGGGCCACCATCTACGGGGAAATTGTCGGCTTCGCCACCAACTGCGACGCGGCACATATTACCCAGCCGCAGCGGGAGACAATGCAAATCTGTATGGAGAAGTCGCTAAAGATTGCCGGGCTGGGTCCGCGGGATATGGGCTACATTTCCGCGCACGGTACGGCGACCGATCGGGGTGATATTGCCGAAAGCCTGGCGACTGCAGCGCTGTTTGGCGACAACGTGCCGATTTCATCCCTGAAGAGCTATTTCGGTCATACTTTGGGGGCCTGCGGGGCGCTGGAAGCCTGGATGAGCCTGGAAATGATGCGCGAGGGCTGGTTCGTTCCGACCATCAATTTAAGACAACCAGATGAGCAATGCGGTGCATTAGATTATATTATGGGAAAAGCCCGTCATATTGACTGCGAATATCTACAAAGCAATAACTTCGCGTTCGGCGGCATCAACACTTCTATAATCATTAAACGCTGGGCGTGACTATGTACCAGTTTGTACTGGGAAAAATTTCTACCCTCAGCACTGACCCTCTGGCGTCAGTGCTGGCCGAACAGGCGCCCCAGGGGGCGCGTCGCAACCCCTGGCTGGCCGGGCGAACTCTGCTCGCCCGGGCCTTGTCGCCCTCCCCTGTGCCGGAAATCATCTTCGGAGAACAGGGGAAACCCGCGTTCGTTGATGCCCATCCGTACTGGTTTAACCTGAGCCACAGCGGGGATGATATCGCCCTGCTGTTAAGCGATGAGGGGGAAGTGGGCTGCGACATCGAAGTGATCCGCCCCCGGGATAACTGGCAGGCGCTGGCGAATGCCGTCTTTAGCGTCGCGGAACATGACGAGCTGGAGCGGGAGGCGCCGGAGGCAAAACTGTCGGCTTTCTGGCGCATCTGGACCCGCAAAGAGGCGATTGTTAAACAGCGCGGCGGCAGCGCCTGGCAGATTGTCAGCGTCGACAGCACCTTTACCTCTGCGCTGAGCGTCAGCCATTTCCAGCACGGCGAACTCAGCCTCGCCGTCTGTACGCCAACGCCCTTCACTCTTCATAACGGTGCACTTCAGGTTCTGTAACCCGCTTATTTCAAATTATTCGGAAAGTCTGCCGGCAGCTCGCTGGCAGCACAGTCAATGACAGCATCGTTATTGGCACCGCAGTCGCGCACAAAGGTAATGGTGGCGAACTCATCAATGACCTCGGTTGGGTAGGCCGGGCCCGCCTCGCGATAAGAGACCATCAGCGGAATATGATCGTTCTGAAAACAGTGCCCCTGAACCACGGCACGCGCCGAGCCACACCGCTGCATCTGATTGTAAAACGCACGCTCGCCCCGCTCGACGAACAGGTTGAAACCTTACTGCACCTCTTCAGCCAGCCGTCGTAAAGGTGAACTGCTACGCTTAACGGTCTGAACTTCAACTATGACATGGAGCAGACCATGAAAATCGATCTTACGGGGAAAGTGGCGCTCGTAACCGCCTCCACCGGCGGCATTGGCTTCGCCATCGCCAGAGGGCTGGCGGAAAGCGGCGCAGAGGTGATTGTTAACGGACGCAGCATCGACTCGGTCAACCGGGGCATCCAGGAGCTGCAGCAGGCGATACCCGGCGTGCAGGTGCGGGCGGCGATGGCCGATCTCAGCACCGCTGACGGCGTGGAGGAACTGCTGAAGGTCGCCTCTGGCGTCGATATTCTTGTGAACAACGCCGGAATTTACGGGCCGCAGGATTTTTACGCCACCGACGACGAGACCTGGAATAACTACTGGCAAACCAACGTGATGTCCGGGGTACGTCTGTCCCGCGCCCTGCTGCCCGGCATGGTGCAAAAAGGCTGGGGCCGGGTGGTGTTTATCTCTTCAGAGTCGGCCTGCAATATTCCGGCAGACATGATCCACTACGGCGTGACGAAAACCGCCCAGCTGTCACTGGCGCGCGGGCTGGCCAAATTTGTCGCCGGCAGCGGTGTCACCGTGAACAGCGTCTTGCCAGGCCCGACGATGTCGGACGGCTTCGCGGAGATGATGAAAGACGAGATAGAGAAAACCGGGAAATCGCTGGAGACGCTGGCGAAAGAGTTCGTCATGGCTCACCGCCCAAGCTCGGTCATTCAGCGGGCTGCCACGGTAGACGAGGTGGCGAACATGGTGGTCTATGTCTGTTCCCAGCAGGCGTCTGCTACCTCCGGCGCGGCGCTGCGCGTCGATGGCGGCGTGGTGGACGATATTATCTAGCCGTGCCAGTAGCCGCCCGTCCGCTGGCGGGTGGCATCTGCTGCTAAAGCAGGTAAACTGGGGGCAGAATCTATATTTCAGCTAAGACTTCGTTATGACCAATATGATTGCCGATGAGGCAGTGGCAAAATCCAGCGTGCTTTCCGTATTTGATTTCGACGGCACGCTGACGCATCACGACAGCTTTATCCCTTTCTTACGCTTTGCGTTCGGCAAACGCTATTTTGCCGGTCGCCTGGTGCGAATGGCCTTACCGACCATTCACTGTGTGCGCCGCAAGCTGACCCGTGACGAGCTGAAAGAGGTGCTGATTCGGACCTTCCTGACCGGCGTGGATGAGCGCTGGCTGCGTCAGCAGGCAGAACTGTTCTGCGAGAAATACTGGAACAAGCTGATGCGCCCGCAGGGCGTACTGGCGGTGGCCGCGGAAGTGAACTCCGGTGCGGAAGTGACGATTTGTTCGGCATCACCGGCGCTGGTATTGCAGCCCTGGGCCGACAAGCTCGGCATTAAGCTTATTGGCACCCAGCTGGAAGTGAAAGACGGCAAGCTGACCGGGCGGATCACCGGGCATAACTGCCGCTGTGCGCAGAAAGTGGCGCGGCTGGAGAACGTCTACGGCAGCCTGAACAATTACCATGTGCGCGCCTGGGGCGATACCCGCGGCGATCATGAACTGCTGGCTGCTGCGCAGGATCCGCACTGGCGCCATTTCCACCCGCCGCGTGCGCGCCGGAATTCACCCATTAAATAAAAGCAAAAAGGCAACGTAAGTTGCCTTTTTTAATGTTTGTGCCCTCTCCCCGTGGGAGAGGGGCAGGGTGAGGGCAACAGCCCGCACGTTTCCCTTGTAGGCCCGGCAAGCGCAGCGCCGCCGGGCAATAGCACTCAGGCTTCCCGTTTCCCCGGGAACAGCAGGCTCGCCACAATCCCCATCGCCAGCACGCCCAGCACCACTAACAGACTCGCCGTGGCCCCGATGCCATAGCCGTGATGCCAGAAGTGATCCGTAGCGTTCAGGCCGAGCTTAAAGGCCACGAAGAACAGCAGCGCGATCACCGCTTTCTCCAGATGCACCAGGTACTGCTTCAGCGCCTCAAGTACAAAATAGAGGGTACGCAGGCCGAGGATCGCAAACATCATCGCGCTGTAGATGATCAGCGGCTCGCGGCTGACGGCGATGATCGCCGGTACCGAGTCAAAGGCGAACATCACGTCGGAAAGCTCCACCACCGCCACGCAGAGCAGCAGCGGCGTGGCATAGCGCTTCGCCTTCTTCACCCGTCCGACCATCACATCCTGGTTCTCCGGTTTTTCCAGCTCGGCATCCACCTCTTTCTGGCTCAACAGGAAAGCGTTGCCGGTGATTTTCGGCCAGATCGGATAGAAGCGTTTGACCGCCCGGTAAGCCAGGTGCTGAGAGTAATCTTCGATCGCGTCCTGCTCTTCGCCGCGCTTGAGCATCATTACCGCCGTCCAGGCCACAATCAGGGCAAAGACTACTTCCACGTACGGCCCGAGGCTCAGCAAGCTGGTGCCGATGGCGACGAAGATCCCGCGGAAGACGATAGCGCCAATCACCCCCCAGTAGAGCACCCGGTGACGATACTGATCCGGCACGCCGAACCAGGCGAAAATCGCCATCATCACGAACAGGTTATCAACGGAGAGCACCTCCTCCAGCGCATAACCGGTGAGGAACAGGCTCGCCACTTCGGCACCGTGATGAACGTACAGGAACCCGGCAAACGCCATCGCGGTCATTACCCAGAAGATCGACCAGAGCGCGGCACTTTTCAGTGAAATCGGTTTGTCATGGCGATGCATGAAGAGGTCGATAAACATCGCCCCGACAGCCATAACCACAAATACAACAACGGTTTCCGTCGGGAAACCGAGATGAGCAGATGACATACACAACCCTTTTTGAAGACAAAATACAAACCATGCAGACTGGCGAAGCCAGTAAAGAAAAAGGGGGGACCGTTAACGACCTTCTCCCCTTAAAAAGTAAACCGCCGTATTTTACCTTACATTAACGTAGTTCTGCGTTTTTATTCACCCGCTGCCAGGGCTTCAGCACAGGCCCAGGCGCTGGCCCACGCCCACTGGAAGTTATACCCGCCCAGCCAGCCGGTCACGTCCACCACCTCCCCGATAAAATAGAGTCCCGGCACATTGCGGGCCTCCATGGTGCGGGACGAAAGCTCGTTAGTGTCGACGCCGCCGAGGGTCACTTCCGCGGTGCGATAGCCTTCGGTGCCGTTGGGCTGCACGCGCCAGGCGGTTAAGGTTTCCACCAGCGCCTGCTGGTCACGGCTGTTGAGTTGCTTCAGCGACACATCGGGAATCTGCCCCAGCAGCTGCAGGCACTCCACCAGCCGCTTCGGCAGCTGCATGGCTAAGGTGTTTTTCAGGCTCTGGTTAGGGTGCGCCGCGCGCTGTTCGTCGAGGAAATTCTGAAGATCGCAATCCGGCACCAGATTGACGGTGACGAACTCCCCCGGCTGCCAGTAGCTGGAGATTTGCAGTACCGCCGGGCCGGAGAGACCGCGGTGGGTAAAGAGCAGGTTCTCACGAAATACGGTGCCGTCTTCAGCGGCAATCACCGAAGGTACCGAGACGCCGGAGAGCGTTTGCAGCTGCTCCAGTAAGGGTTTATGCAGGGTGAACGGCACCAGACCGGCACGGGTCGGGAGCACCTTCAGGCCAAATTGTTCGGCAATTTTATAGCCAAACGGCGACGCGCCCAGCCCTGGCATTGAGAGCCCGCCGCTGGCGATCACCAGCTTTTCCGCACTCACCGTTTCACCGTTCAGCTGCAGGGTATAACCCGTCTCATCGCGGGCAACTTCCAGCACTTCGCTGCGCAAACGCAAGGTAACCTGGCCTTTTTCGCACTCGGCTACCAGCATATCGACAATCTGTTGCGCCGAGTCGTCGCAAAACAGCTGGCCGAGAGTTTTCTCATGCCAGGCGATACCGTGTTTACCTACCAGGTCAATAAAGTCCCACTGGGTGTAGCGTGCCAGTGCAGATTTGCAGAAATGACGGTTCTGACTCAAATAAGCCGCGGGTTCGATATAAAGATTAGTAAAATTACAGCGGCCCCCGCCAGACATCAGGATCTTACGACCTGGTTTTTTGCCGTTATCGAGCAGCAGAACCCGGCGCCCTGCCTGTCCGGCCATCGCCGCACAGAATAAACCTGCCGCACCGGCGCCAATAATAATGGCATCATACTTTTCCACGTCTCGATTCTCCTGATTTTGAGGGCGCGAATTGTAAAGTTTCCTCAAGAAGCGTTCCAGCTTAAATATCCGCGATCTCATTCATTTAATTGAAATTTAATAAATAATTCTTTTACTGCTACGCTTATGTCAGTAGGCAAATCAAAAAAAGTCTATATTTCACTTTGCCCGTTGCGCATTTGTCCTGGATAATGCGCCGCGTTCATGTCCTCAAGATGGCGTAACGTCCTATGCTACATTTGTTTGCTGGCCTGGATTTTCATACCGGGCTTTTACTCTTGCTTGCTCTGGCCTTTGTATTGTTCTACGAAGCGATTAACGGCTTCCATGACACTGCGAACGCAGTCGCAACGGTTATCTACACTCGTGCTTTACGATCGCAAGTTGCGGTTGTGATGGCCGCGGTGTTTAACTTCTTTGGTGTTCTTCTGGGAGGTCTGAGCGTAGCCTACGCCATTGTGCATATGCTGCCAACGGATCTGCTACTCAATGTCAGTTCCGGCCATGGCCTGGCCATGGTGTTCTCGCTGCTGTTTGCTGCAATTATCTGGAACCTCGGTACCTGGTATTTCGGCCTGCCAGCATCCAGTTCTCACACACTGATCGGCGCCATCATCGGTATTGGTTTAACCAATGCGCTGATGACCGGTACGTCTGTGGTGGACGCGCTGAATATCCCTAAAGTCATAGGTATCTTCGGTTCACTGATTATTTCTCCGATTGTCGGTCTGGTTGTCGCGGGTGGTTTGATCTTCCTGCTGCGTCGTTACTGGAGCGGCACCAAAAAACGTGCCCGTATCCACCTGACGCCAGCCGAGCGTGAAAAGAAAGACGGTAAGAAAAAGCCGCCATTCTGGACGCGTATTGCCCTGATCGTCTCTGCTATCGGCGTGGCCTTCTCTCATGGCGCGAACGACGGTCAGAAAGGGATTGGTCTGGTAATGCTGGTGCTGATCGGCGTGGCACCGGCGGGCTTCGTGGTGAATATGAATGCCACCGGCTACGAAATTACCCGTACCCGTGACGCAATCAACAACGTCGAAACCTATTTCCAGCAGCGTCCTGACCTGCTGAAAAAAGCGACCGGCGTTGATCAGCTGATCCCTTCTCCGGAAGCAGGCGCAACCCAACCGGCTGAGTTCCATTGCCATCCGGCCAATGCGATCAACGCGCTGGAGCGGGCGAAAGGCATGCTGACCGATGTTGAAAGCTACGACAAGCTCACGCCTGAGCAGCGTGGCCAGATGCGTCGTATCATGCTGTGCATCTCCGACGTGACCGAAAAAGTGTCCAAACTGCCGGAAGTTTCTGCTGACGACAAACGTCTGCTGAAGAAGCTGAAAGTCGACATGTTGAATACCATCGAGTACGCACCGATCTGGATCATCATGGCGGTGGCGCTGGCGCTGGGTCTCGGTACGATGGTCGGTTGGCGTCGCGTGGCGACAACGATTGGCGAGAAGATCGGTAAGAAAGGCATGACCTATGCCCAGGGGATGTCTGCTCAGATGACGGCAGCGGTCTCTATCGGTCTGGCAAGCTACACCGGTATGCCGGTATCCACTACCCACGTTCTCTCCTCGTCCGTGGCGGGTACCATGCTGGTTGATGGCGGCGGTCTGCAGCGCAAAACCGTGACCAGCATTCTGATGGCCTGGGTGTTTACCCTGCCGGCTTCCATTCTGCTGTCTGGCGGTCTGTACTGGACCTCCCTGCAATTCCTCTAATCGCAGGCAGATAACAACGCTAAAAGCGGGTCAGGTAACTGGCCCGCTTTTTTTGCGCTCAATGCCAGATGAGGAGAGCCACCATGCTCACCACCACCAGGCCGCACAGCGCGCTGGTCAGAATGAACTGACGGCGCAGGCGCTCGCAGCGGCGGATAAACTCATCATCATGATGATCGCGATAACGCTGGGCATAGATATACCACACCAGGCGCATCTGTTTACTGGGTTGCCCATGCGAGGTGAAGAAGCCCCCACCGTCGACATACTGATAAAGCAACGGATCGCAGCCACGAAGTACTACTAATAGCGCGCGTAAGGACGAGAAATAACGCGCCATATTCACGATGCAAACCACACATAACGCCCAAAACAATGCGACGGTGCTAATCATACTTCCTCCCCGGCGTCCGCCCGCGAAGCAATGCTTCGGGACTACCGCACCCATGCCCTGACAGACGGTTCAGTGAAAGAGAGACTCAAAAGCCGATCGGCTTCACATTTTAGTATCCGAACGGCTTATTCATAGTGTAGGAGATCCGCTAATTTTTTTGCCACAAGGTTAATCGTTATCAACACCAATGCTTGAAAATTTTGTTTAACTGGGCCGTAATGAAAGCAGGTAGACGACTGCTAAACGCATTGGTCATCGATAACTTAAGGAAGGAGTAACACTATGGCTTATAAACACATTCTTATCGCGGTTGACCTCTCCCCGGAGAGCAAGGTGCTGGTTGATAAAGCGGTATCCATGGCGCGTCCGTACAATGCGAAAGTTTCCTTAATTCACGTGGACGTTAACTACTCCGATCTCTATACCGGCCTGATTGATGTGAATCTGGGCGACATGCAGAAGCGTATCTCCGAAGAGACTCACCAGGCGCTGACCGAGCTCTCCACCAACGCGGGCTATCCAATCACCGAAACCCTGAGCGGCAGCGGCGACCTGGGTCAGGTGCTGGTCGATGCAATCAAGAAATACGATATGGATCTGGTGGTCTGCGGCCATCACCAGGACTTCTGGAGCAAGCTGATGTCCTCAGCGCGTCAGCTGATTAACACCGTGCACGTAGATATGCTGATTGTGCCGCTGCGCGACGAAGACGACGAGTAAGTGCGAAATGCCCGGTGGCGCTAACGCTTACCGGGCCTACAAAACCAAACCGTAGGCCGGGTAAGGCGAAGCCGCCACCCGGCTTTTTTATTCCGGGGTACCGGAATAAATATCAAACCGGTGCCCTTTGGTCACCACCGCATTGGTCGTCGCGACCTCCGCCAACGGCGGGGCATAGTCCGGACGTTTAACCACTACCCGCTTCGTTGCCAGCAGGCGAGCAGGTTCCAGCAGACCATCTGCGTCTAAGTCCGGCCCCACCAGCGACTGAAACACCCGCATCTCTTTCTTCACCAGCGCGCTTTTCTGCTTATGCGGGAACATGGGGTCGAGATAGACCACCTGCGGACGCGGGGTGATATCCGTCAGCGCCGTCAGGCTGGAGGCATGGATCAGCTGTAACCGCTCCTGCAACCATGAACCAATCTCCGGATCGGCATAGCCGCGGGCCAGGCCGTCATCCAGCAGGGCGGCGACCACCGGGTTACGCTCCAGCATCCGCACCCGACAGCCCACCGAGGCCAGCACAAACGCGTCGCGCCCCAGTCCGGCGGTGGCATCCACCACATCCGGCAGATAGCTGCCTTTGATCCCTACCGCTTTGGCGACCGCTTCACCGCGACCGCCGCCAAACTTGCGCCGGTGGGCCATTGCGCCACCGACGAAATCAACAAAAATGCCGCCGAGTTTCGGTTCGTCGCGTTTACGTAATTCCAGATGCGCTGTCGTCATCACCAGCGCCATCAGGTTTTCTTCATCGTGTTCCAGCCCCCAGCGGGCCGCCAGAACAGATAAGGCGCCGTCTCCGGCGCCTGTCTCATCTACTAAGTGAATCTTCACGAATCAACTAACCCTTGATGCCGTAATGCTCAAGCATCGCATCCAGCTGTGGCTCGCGACCACGGAAGCGTTTGAACAGCTCCATTGGCTCTTCGGAACCGCCGCGGGTCAGGATGTTATCGAGGAACGACTGACCGGTTTCGCGGTTGAAAATCCCCTCTTCTTCGAAGCGGGAGTATGCGTCTGCCGCCAGCACGTCGGCCCACAGGTAGCTGTAGTAACCCGCCGCATAACCACCCGCAAAGATGTGGCTGAACGCATGCGGGAAGCGACCCCAGGCCGGGCCAGGGATCAGGGCAACCTGCTTCTTGATCTCCGCCAGGGTTTCGAGCACCTTCGCGCCCTGCTCCGGGCTGAACTCAGCATGCAGACGGAAATCGAACAGGCCGAACTCCAACTGACGCAGGATAAACATCGCCGCCTGGTAGTTTTTCGCTTCCAGCATTTTATCCAGCAGCGCTTTTGGCAGCGGCTCGCCGGTCTCGTAGTGGCCGGAGATAAAGGCCAGCGCGTCCGGCTCCCAGCACCAGTTTTCCATAAACTGGCTTGGCAGTTCGACCGCATCCCACGGCACACCGCTGATACCGGCCACGCCTGCGGCTTCGATACGGGTCAGCATATGGTGCAGACCGTGACCGAACTCGTGGAACAGGGTGATCACTTCGTCATGGGTGAAGAGCGCAGGTTTGCCGCTGACCGGACGGTTAAAGTTACAGGTCAGGTAGGCCACTGGCTTTTGCAGCGAGCCGTCGGCTTTACGCATCTGGCCCACGCAGTCGTCCATCCAGGCGCCGCCGCGTTTGTTTTCGCGAGCATAGAGGTCGAGATAGAAGCTGCCGCGCAGTTCGTTTTTATCGTCATACAGTTCGAAGAAACGGACATCGTCGTGCCACACTTCCACATCGTTGCGCTCTTTGGCGGTGATGCCGTAGATGCGTTTCACCACTTCAAACAGGCCGTTAACGGCTTTGTTTTCCGGGAAGTACGGGCGCAGCTGTTCATCGCTGATGCTGTAAAGATGCTGCTTCTGTTTCTCGCTGTAATACGCGATATCCCACGGCTGCAGCTCATCGACGCCGAACTCCGCTTTGGCAAAGGCACGCAGCTGGGCCAGCTCTTTCTCGCCCTGAGGACGGGCGCGTTTGGCCAGATCGGTTAAGAAGTCCAGCACCTGTTGTGGATTTTCCGCCATTTTGGTGGCGAGGGATTTATCCGCGTAGCTGTCAAAGCCCAACAGCTGCGCCAGCTCGTGACGCAGGGCGAGGATTTCCGCCATCACCGGGGTGTTATCCCACTTACCGGCATTCGGACCCTGATCGGAGGCGCGGGTGCTGTAGGCGCGGTACATCTCTTCACGCAGGGCCTGGTTGTCGCAGTAGGTCATCACCGGCAGATAGCTCGGGATATCCAGGGTCAACAGGTAACCTTCCTGCTCTTTCGCCTCGGCCTGGGCTTTCGCCGCCGCCAGTGCGCTCTCAGGCATACCTGCCAGTTCGGCTTCGTCGGTAATCAGCTTCGTCCAGCCCATGGTGGCGTCCAGCACGTTGTTGCTGTACTGATTGCCCAGCTCGGACAGGCGGGTGGCGATTTCGCCGTAGCGCTGCTGTTTGTCTTTCGCCAGACCGATGCCAGACAGTTCAAAATCGCGCAGGGCGTTATCAACCGCCTTTTTCTGGGCAATGTTGAGGGTGGCATAGTTATCGCCCTCACGGAGATCGCGGTACGCCTGGTACAGCCCTTCGTGCTGCCCAACCCAGGTGCTGTATTCCGACAGCAGCGGCAGGGTTTGTTCGTAGGCTTCGCGCAGCTCCGGGCTGTTTTTCACTGAGTTCAGGTGGCTGACCGGGGAGAAGATGCGGCCAAGCACATCATCCACTTCCGCCAGCGGCTGACACAGGTTTTCCCAGCTGTAAGGGCCCCCCTGCGCAACCACGCTTTCGACGGCGGTACGGCAATCGTCCAGTGCTTTGGTGACAGCGGGAACAACGTGTTCAGGCAGAATGGAGGAAAACGGTGGCAACGAAAAAGGCGTCAGTAATGGATTGGTCATTAGCACTGTCCTGTTAAATGAGTGAATGAAGCGCGCATCCTGCGCGAGCATATTGTTTCCAGGATGGGGTTAAGTGTAGTGAATTTCAATGGCTGAGGTGACAGAAAAACGCCCGCCAGGGCTGCGCTTACCAGGCCTGCGGGTAATCTGCACCTTTCTGCTGTAAACTGTGGCCAATCGACATTATCGGAACACATTTACCCATGCTCAGTTATCGCCACAGCTTTCACGCGGGCAACCACGCCGACGTTCTTAAACATACCGTTCAGAGCCTGATTATCGAGGCCCTTAAAGAGAAAGATAAACCTTTTCTCTATCTGGATACCCATGCTGGCGCGGGCCGCTATCAGCTGAGCAGTGCACACGCCGAGCGTACCGGGGAATACCTCGAGGGCATCGCCCGTATCTGGCAGCAGAACGATCTGCCGGCAGAGCTTGAGCCGTACATCAACGTGATTAACCACTTCAACCGCAGCGGCCAGCTACGTTACTACCCGGGCTCACCGCTGATTGCCCGCCAGCTGCTGCGCGAGCAAGACAGCCTTCAACTGACCGAACTGCACCCGAGCGATTTCCCGCTGCTGCGCTCTGAATTCCAGAAAGACAGCCGCGCACGCGTGGAAAAATCGGACGGTTATCAGCAGCTGAAAGCGAAGCTCCCGCCGGTATCCCGTCGCGGCCTGGTGCTGATCGACCCGCCGTATGAGATCAAAAGTGACTATCAGGCGGTGGTCGCGGGCATCCACGAAGGTTACAAACGCTTTGCCACCGGCACCTATGCCCTGTGGTATCCAGTGGTGCTGCGCTCGCAAATCAAGCGCATGATCAAAGACCTGGAAGCGACCGGCATCCGTAAGATCCTGCAAATTGAGCTGGCGGTTCTTCCGGACAGCGATCGACGCGGCATGACCGCCTCCGGCATGATCGTGGTTAACCCACCGTGGAAGCTGGAAGCGCAGATGAATAGCGTCCTGCCATGGCTGCACAAAAAGCTGGTTCCGGCCGGTACCGGCCACGCCACCGTCAGCTGGATCGTGCCTGAGTAATTACAGCAATCGGTGGAAGCTATTGATTTCAGGTATACAATCGCGGCAATTAACGATTAAGGATAAGACCATGACTAAGCATTATGACTACATCGCTATCGGCGGCGGCAGCGGCGGCATCGCCTCGATTAACCGTGCGGCCATGTATGGCCAGAAGTGCGCCCTGATTGAAGCGAAAGACCTCGGCGGCACCTGCGTCAACGTCGGTTGTGTACCGAAAAAAGTGATGTGGCATGCGGCGCAGATCCGTGAGGCCATCCACCTGTATGGCCCGGACTATGGTTTTGACACCACCATCAATAACTTCGACTGGGATCGTCTGATCGCCAGCCGTACCGCCTACATTGACCGCATTCACACCTCTTACGACAACGTGCTGGGTAAGAACAACGTCGATGTGATCCGCGGTTTCGCCCGTTTCATTGATGCGAAAACGATCGAAGTGAACGGCGAAACGATCACTGCCGATCATATCCTGATCGCCACCGGCGGCCGTCCGAGCCACCCGTCTATTCCAGGGGCGGAATACGGCATCGACTCCGATGGCTTCTTTGAACTGCCTGCTCTGCCAAAACGCGTTGCCGTTGTGGGCGCGGGTTATATCGCCGTAGAGCTGGCAGGCGTGATTAACGGCCTCGGCGCAGAAGCGCATCTGTTTGTGCGTAAACACGCTCCGCTGCGCAGCTTCGACCCGCTGATCGTTGATACGCTGGTGGAAGTGATGAATGCAGAAGGTCCGCATCTGCATACCGAATCTATTCCAAAAGCAGTCGTCAAAAACGCCGACGGTAGCCTGACCCTGGAGCTGGAAGATGGTCGTAGCCAGACCGTTGATTGCCTGATCTGGGCCATTGGCCGCGAACCGGCAAACGACAACTTCAACCTGGCCGCCACTGGCGTGAAAACCAATGAGAAAGGCTACATCGTTGTCGATAAGTTCCAGAACACCAGCGTGCCGGGCATTTACGCGGTGGGCGATAACACCGGTGCGGTTGAGCTGACGCCGGTCGCCGTTGCCGCGGGTCGTCGTCTCTCCGAGCGTCTGTTTAACAACAAACCGGACGAGCATCTGGACTACAGCAATATCCCGACCGTGGTCTTCAGCCACCCGCCAATCGGCACCGTCGGTTTAACCGAACCGCAGGCGCGCGCGCACTATGGCGATGACCAGGTGAAAGTGTATAAATCCGCCTTCACCGCCATGTATACCGCCGTAACCGCTCACCGTCAGCCGTGCCGCATGAAGTTAGTCTGCGTCGGGCCGGAGGAGAAGATCGTCGGTATTCACGGGATTGGCTTCGGTATGGATGAGATCCTGCAGGGCTTTGCGGTGGCGCTGAAAATGGGTGCGACCAAGAAAGACTTCGATAATACCGTGGCGATCCACCCGACGGCGGCAGAAGAGTTTGTCACTATGCGTTAATGCAAAGTAATAAGCCCGGCGCCTTGCGCATACATGAAAACTGGCAGTTTACTGCCAGTTTTTCATTTACGATCTCAGTAAAACGTTAATTCACCGGGTCGACACGTCATTATAAAAAATTATTACGACTCGTTAAAACGTATTATTTAATAAAACAAAGAGTTCTGAATCAGTTTGTACCCCGAGTTTACGCATTGCATTACATTTATGCGCGCTGATAGTTTTGATACTTAATTGCTTCATACTGGCAACTTGCTGCAAATCCATTCCGTTAAACAGATGCTTTAGCACATCCGTTTCACTTGGCGTTAATCTGGATAACACTGTCTCATTTTTCTGATTAATACGGCTGAGATCGCTGCAGATTACAGGGCTTAATACCCGCTTGTGGGCAAACGCTTTTTTGAAGAACCCTTCTGTATCTTCCATTGACTCACCGCGCGCGATCACGCTGAAGTTTTGTTGATTGAGTAACTTCCACAACGCGTTGCAGTCATGGCAGAACGTGTATACCACTACGTTCAAGTCGGGATAATGCGACCCCAGACGTAAGAGAATATCCAGGCCTTGCTGCAGATCTTCTTCTGCGCTTTGAAGATCGGTAACGAGAATATCCACGGACTGATACATCATTGCTTCTGCGATTTTGCCCAGGCTCGACTCTTTGATCTGGATATCGCATGTCGAATCAATGGTCTGAATGAGTGTCGATAGTCCGAAAAGTGACAGAGGTTGGCTATCCATCAATGCGACCGTTCGCGCAGGTGAGTAAGATAAATTCATAATGTCGTTACTCCTGACTGAGCCGGAGTTTCCCCCACAGGTTCATATGCACAATCTTTAATGGCAAACAACGGGGCCAACTTTTGCCATCCAGGTGCCCTGAGCAAAGAGTTCGCTGTCATTGTGAAAACCCAGTTTCACCATTGCATTACGCTTATGTGTGCTCACAGTTCGAATATTGCGATGCATCGTCTGTGCCACTCGAGAAACACTCTGACCTGAAAAAAGACAGGCAAGCACGTCCAGCTCCCGGGCGGTCAGCGACGGATAGGCTGGGGTCGCTTTAGAGAGCAGCAGTTTTGCTCTTGGGCTCAGCCACTGAGGTTTTCCGGACAACGCGTTGGTGACACACTGTGCCAGAGCCAGTACTGGCTCTTGCTTCAATAAAATGCCGCTGACCTTCGATGACACCAACAGTTCAAGAACACGATGATCGCTAAAATCAGTACAAACTATAATTTTCATTAAAGGATGTGAGTCGTGCAGATGGGCTAACAAACGCAACCCATCAAGCATAAGTTCCTTTTCACCACAGAGATCCATGATAAGCAACTTTGGCAACATGCTGTCGATGCAATGCGGGATCCCGGCAAGATTTTGGACATAGCTTACAGGCTCTGTGATCCCACAGGACTGCGTCAATACGCGTTTGATACCCATTGCAGTGACGGGACATGCGTCCATGATCAATACGCCTTTCCTTACTGTATCGAAGGGTGAGGTGCATGATGCAAAAGGGTCAGATGTTGAGCTATCTACACTGCTCATCTTACTTTCCTTGAATTCGTAGTAGCGTTCCGCGCGGAAGTTTGACCGAGAATGCTGCTTTAATTTACGTGCGGAAACGTCCTGTTTCCGCACTGACTTCTTTTACTGGTATACAAAGCTAAGCTGTACGACACCGTTGATGTCACCTGGTGTCGCTTTACCCGCCGAGCTGTAAGCACGGGCTTGCATATTAAAGGTTGTGCCATTGGTCTTGGAATCAATGTCCTGAACCATCGTCGAGCCATTTCCCAGGGATGCACCTGCAGCGCTTTGCAGCTCGATTTGCACCTCAGTTGCTGATCCGGTGTTCTTGTACATTTGGGTTTCGGTGTTATCCGGCGTACCGTTCAGCGTCATGGTGGCTGACGTCGTCGTTGCAGGGCAACTATTCACTTCAATTGCAATAGGTTTCCAGGCAGTTGCCGAGCCTGCCGTAATCAGGGATGAAGCTTCAATACTCTGCCCCAGATCCACATTTACCCCGCCAGTAGGTACGTTGATAGTGCACGGCGAGGCTTTAATGGTACCTGTAATGTTCAGCTGAGTATCAGCAATAGCTGAATGCGACGCTATAACGGCCACCAGACCCAGAAGTAACGCTGGCGCTTTTCGCTTGTTCTTCAATAAAAACGTTGATTCCTTCATCATTTTCCCTTACCGGTTTTCCGGGTTTATTGTATTTCAGCACGGATAGTGGCTGTTGCGGTGAAGTCACCCGTCTCAGGGGCTTTACCAGTGGTATTAAATGGAAATAAGCTGATCGCCGATGTTCCCACCTGACTGCTGTAGTCCATTGTCAGCGGTAGTTCCCCGCTCTGAGGGGCGACAGGCGCTCCGGCAGGGTCCTGAATTCTGACACCAACATCTTTATTGGTTGTGGCCAGCGCAGTGGGGTCGGTCGCATCTGGGGTGCCCTGGAAAGTGAGGCTGACTTTCACCCCGTCTGAAATGTTGGTGCACGCAACATCAAAGTTGACGGTTTTTGGTGTGAAGTTTTTGGCCTTTTCCCCTTTAGTGGCAATATTCCCGGACAGGATGTCGCCGAACGGCACGTTAATTACGCCACCGCCATTAATGACGCACGACTGAGGCACTGTCACCGTTCCGCTCATCCAGACGACTGAGACTGGTGTAGACGATTGCGATGTGGGGTCAGTGGCAACATACACATCAACCACTTTGGTCAGAGGAATAGTTTGTACCCCTACAAATGGTCGTATGAAGTAAAGGGATACAGACCCTTTCGATCCCGTACCGTAAACAGCGAAGCTACAGTTTTGCGCTACCGTTTGTTGATTACTGAAGCTTTGGAACGGCGTTGCTTTAGATCTTTTATACTCCCCTGCGATATATACCGAAGTGGCTGCCGCCAGATAATCGTTAATACGGAAATAATGGAGATTACCATCGCTATAGACCTCCCCGGTATCCGGCACTTTTGCCGTAATATAAGCTTCGGTATATTGGCCAGCACAAGCACAGATGACGCCGTAGCTCCCGTTTAGATTCCATTGATAGGCATCCTGGACCGTCCTTCCTGCGGTGTTTTCCGTCGGATTGTCTAACCTGTAGTCCATTATGAAATTAAAGGCTTTTGTTCCTCCTTGCGCCTCACACGTTCCCGCCCTGGCGGCCGTGCTTAACATCCCACCCGCCAGCATCAGGCAGATCAACGCACCGTTTTTTCCACCCAGATAACGGCGAAATAGATTGCGGCGTGAAGTTGCCTCTGCGAAAAATTGATTCGTACAATCGTTCATTTCCATATCCCGCCTTACCGGCAGTCTCCGTTGATAAGTTGAATTCCCGGTGTGGTTGATACGCTGTAGCTCACCCGGCAGGTCTGATCCGCTCTGCTGCCCCATGTCACCTTAAGCGTTCCGCTATCGGACATACCCGACAGATAAACCTGTCCACCATCGCCGACAATGCTGCCATCGTTCTTTTTGTCGTCTTCACGACTCACGGTTGCACCAAAAGGAACAGCCTCACCGTTAGCACGGATCAGCGTCATCAGTGCACGTTGACCAACGTTCGGATTAAAGTCTGCACGCACCACCGCCCCGCGGGTTGGGATCACCGACGCACTGGTCAGGGTCATATCCACATCGTCTGGCAAGGTTGCGGTATCGAGAGAAATTTGGTTACGACGGTACGCCGTGACGTAAGGGACAACTGCATAGCCACGCCAGTCCGTTTTCACACCGGTATTGCTGGTGATACTTACATCGTCTGCACCCGGAGCCTTAACTAATGCCACCGTTTCGCTCAAGGGTTGTGAAAGGGTCACGCCGTTTTCATGCAGCAGAATGCCGCCTTGCAGGCCGTAATCCATGCGTTGCTGGCTGCGGTCATATCCATAACCCACATTCACTTCACCGTAGCCGCCTTTATAATCTGCACTGGCGTAACCGTTAGCACCTTCCCCTTGAGAGGTGTATCCCTGACTGATGCTGTAATTCAGGTTGTTATCAGGCAGCGCCGTACCACTGAGGCCGATGTTTTGTGAAGTGTTACCATTTTCACTGCTATTGAGGTTGTAGGTGGCGTAACTGCCTGGTAACCATTGGTCTAATGAGACACTGACGTTTACCGCTACAATTTGATCGGTGTAGTAAGTCCGTTTGTTTCTGCTATCCAGACCATTGCGGTTATAGGTGTAGTTAATTCCATAAGCGATCCCTTTCCAGGAGTTGTTGTAACCCACACCGGCAGATTCGGTAGAACGGTTGTTGTTCCAGTATTCTTCTTTCACCAGATTCAACGAGAGTGCCCCTCCCTCTTTCCACAGGTTCTGGCTAAGGGTCAGTTCAGCACGGCTCTTTTTATGATCGCTGGAATAATTGTTTCCTCCGGCATAGCTATCCAGCGCCTCTTGCAGGGTATAAAACCCGGAAGTGGAATAGCGATAGCTGGCAAGACTGAAGTTAGTACCGGTTTCAACGAAGCTTTTGCCATAGCGCAGTCGGTAAGATTGTCCGCTGTCTTTGGCCATATGCTCTTGCTTGGCCCACGCCTGCGTGATATCGGCAGACAGTGCACCGATAATGCCAAGGTTTTTACCAAAACCCATTGCCAGCGACTGGTATTTACTCGCGGCCTGCGCCCCACCATAGATAGTGACACCGTGCGGCAAACCGTAAATTGCAGTCCCTTGGGTAAACATGGTCTTTTCGACATCATCGTTATATGAGCGGTACTGGCCACTGGTGATACTGTATTTCAGATGTCCTTCACGCTGAAGTACTGGCACGGAGGCAAAAGGCACGACCATGGTGCGTTCGGTACCATCGGCTTCTTTAATTGTTACGTTAAGGTCACCACTGCCCGCCGTCGGATAGAGGTCAGAAATGGCAAATGCGCCGGCAGGAACGTAGCTTTGGTAGATGACGTAGCCGTTCTGGCGAATGGTGACTTGGGCGTTGCTCTGGGCAATACCACGAACCACGGGCGAATAGCCCTTCATGCTATCTGGCAGCATGTCATCGTCAGAGGCCAGCTGCACGCCGCGGAATGGCACAGTATCGAAAATATCCGTGGGTGAGTTGCTGTCGCCCAGGGTCAGCTGAGCTCTTAATATCTGAATGTCACGCTGGAGATAGGTATTGATTGAATCCCAGTGCTCATTGCCCTTGCTGTCACGGTTCCAGGTTGAATAATTTCGAAGGCGCCAGGCACCCAGATTCGCCCCTGAACGCAAGTTCAGGTAATAGGTATCAGAGTCACTACCGTCACTATTTCGCGCATCCGTGTTTGCGCCGCTGAAGCTGTAATTCATCAGCAAGGCAGGGATCCCTGAATCCCATTTATCAGGAGAAACGTAACCGCGGGCCTGAGAGCTTAGCGCCGCCTGAGGTATGCTCAGATCCAGGCGTTGCTGGTTGAAGCGGAAATCAGCAGAGGATTTCGCTATCGCGCCGGTAAAATCGGCGCATTCATCAGAAGCCTTCAGGCTGCGGAACATCCCTATTCTTACGCCCATATTCTGAAGCAACTCACCGCTCAGACATGGCTGGAGACTTTGTTTCCCGGAAGCATCTGTCGCCAGAACAAATTTTACATCCCGACTGTCGACTTCCATCCCATTAAGGTAAATATCGACACGGTAGGTACCCGGAGGCTGCACCGCCCCGTCTTCAAATATAGATAAATCCGCATTGCCCTAGTTTGGATTATCAATTTCAAGTAAAGCGGGGTTAAAATAGCCCGCAGCGTTAGCCAGCCCCGTCCCGCTCATTAACATGGCTATCTGGCATGTTACCAATAAGGCAAGACGAGAACGTGAAAAACCTCTCGAAGTATGGCTCTTCGTTATATTGTTCATTTTTATTTTTCCATTTGTTAACGCAGTTTGGATGACTAACGTTTTACTGACTTCCTTGTTTAATCAACGAAACAGAATTCCGACAATGGAGATCAGAGACTGGCAGACAGAACTTTACTGATGCCACCGTAATCATTGATAAACTGCCAACTCAGCGAACCTCCCGCAATATTGGCTGGTAAATCAAAACTGGCATCCGATTGCGGCGCCACCATGGTGACGTTTTTCAGCGTAGAACCATTGATTTTAACGTTGAAAAAAGTGATGTAATGCGGAGAGGGATTGGTTACCTGAAGCCGGTTCCCTGCCCGTTTCCAGGTCAAGCTTTTCGCTGACTCATCCAGCGTGCTTTTAACCCCGGCAGGACGGAAAATAAGTTTGATACGGGTTTTCACCGCAATTTGCAGCGTGTTTTCTCTCTTCTCTGCTGAAGGAATCGATTTGATGTTTAACCAGAACAGAGATTCTTTATTCTCTGGTAGATTGCCCCCGGCACGCACTACACGCAAAATATTTTGCTGGTTAGCGTCCAGTCGGAATAAAGGTGGAGTAACAACAAAGGGAGCGTTTGCCGCTCGTGTGCCCTGCGGTGTATCCCCACTATCCACCCATGATTGAATGAGATAGGTATTATTATCAGGATTACCGACATTAATGGATGACTCTTTCTTTCCGCCGTCATAGACCAGACGTGTGCCACCTACGACAATACCAGCCTGCGCCGTTGTACCAAAGGCGATTAATAATGCTGCCGCTACTGTAGCGCGCCATGTTTTCATGCTGTCCCTGCCTGTCTTAACCGTTTAAAAAAGACCAGAGGCAGGAAATGCCCCCGGTCTGATTTAGCTCAGCGGAAATTACTGATAATCGATAGTGAACTGAGTTACAGCGTTCGCTTTACCTACTGTAACGCTGTCAGTCAGGGAGATATAACGTGCGGTGAAGTCCAGTTTGTTTTCGCCAGTGCTCACCAGGGTATAAACGGATGAGTCTTCGTACAGTGGCATCACTTTGTTCTGGTTGTCAGAAATCTGGATACCCACGCCAGTTGCAGTATCGGCACCAGCAGTCAGTGCCAGTACGCTGTTATCACCAGGGACCTGGTTACCGTCGAAACGCACGGTCGCGCCGGTCACGGATTCTGGGCAGTTTTTCAGTACCAGTGTGAATTTCTTAGCAGCTGCCGTAGCACCCGCAACAGGGAATTCGAGACGATCAATATTACCCATCTGAACGTCCTGGTTTTTTGACGCAGCATCAACCACACAGACGTTATCGGTGATGGTACCGATGAAATTCACAGAACCACTAGCAGCAATAGCAGAAGAAGCAAATACAGAGGTAGCCATCAGTGCAACAGCAAGAAGATTCTTTTTCATTAAATGTATCCCTATTAACAATGTATATCGATGTGCCTGAAACCGGATATCGAATTACTTTTGACAAAGCCGTATGTCATTCCTTTTATTTAGCTCATGAAGCTTCCGACTTCATTCAATAAATTCAATGTATGGAATTATCCAAACACACAATCCATTTTGAACTAAATTGGCGCTAAATGTAGTGAGCTGGATAATTGATGTCAATACTGACTCCCGCAACCCGGATTAATTTATTTTTAAGATATAAACTTCAATGCGTTACAGCACTCCACTGTATCGTGTCATTATTAACCCTCTCGGTTATTTCTTATATTCACCAAGCTTATTTATCCATTAAAATTCAAACCACTCGCCCTTCAAGATAACTACCCGCACATCATCACTATACATGCTCTACATTTTTACTTTCCTTTCGTATATCCACTACACTCTGAACATTTCGATAATATATAGCGCTGTATTATATATGAATTATCCTTCGTCTTTAAAACCTGTCAGCTTAGTGAAAATCATCTTCACACAGGAACCGTTTAACCCGATGACCTTACACACCTGCCGGTGTCAAAAGTGAAAAATAACAACCATGCTATTACTGTCTGTCACATAGTAAAAGCATTAATAATCCCCCCTGGTTATAGATATAACGGAATTTAAAAATCCATTATTTTAATCAATGGCTGGAAATAGTACTTTCTACTACATTATCTAACAGCGCTACCGCTGGTCTCACAGACGCAATATTCACTTTAAAATCCCATTAAAATCAATAGAAAAAACAACTTCAAAGGGTGTTTTGCACCATAACATTACGCAATCCCGTGACCGCAGATGGAGCCGGATGGTATAGATTTTTTTCGTTTACCTGATGATTTAGAAAAATGCTTAATATTACTTTTGCGCAATGGAGTTTTAAGATCTTAGTATTGCTATTACCCTCTCTGCTCAGCCGCTTTCTAAACCTCCCTTTGAAGAGAAACAAAAAATCATCTACGTTACATATTAATACTTATCAAGGTCGTGTAAAAAAATAAAACAACCAATGACGATGAAAACTGTTAATCAACCTGTACGAAACAGGATTGCTAATTACAATAAAAATATGATTTTAAACTTCTTAAATTTAAGATAGAGAGATTTGGTGGTGTTAACAGCCTGGTTAAAACATCAAATAACAATCAAACCACCTCTTTATCTTCCATACTGCAAACAAATAGATGGTATTTACTCCTTATGAATGGCGCGTTACGCAAGGAAATTTCTTAGAGGTTTGCTGCTTTTTTTGTGATTCAGCAGCTTATTTTCTTCAAATTAAGGCGGTTTTCGCAGGCAGGGACTTTACACATCAGTAAAAAAAGGACGCATAGCGTCCTTTTTATGAAAAATATTCTGTCAAGGTCCGGATCAGGCGGAAAGACCCCCGTCCAGAATAAGCGTTTGCCCGGTCATATAAGTACTGTCATCGCCGACCAGCCACGCCACCGCCCCGGACACTTCTTCTACTTTTCCGAAGCGTTTCATTGGAATGGTCTGACGCAGCGCTACCCGCTTTTCTTTGGGCATATCGGCCATAATTTCAGTGTCGATATAACCGGGCAGCAGGCAATTGACCCGCACGCCAAAACGCCCTAACTCCACCGCCATTGTCCGTGCCAGACCAATCATTGCTGCTTTGCTCGCCCCATAGGCGCTTTGCCCACTGTTACCTTTCACACCGGTAACGGAAGACATCATCACCACAGAACCTCTGCCCTGCATCATCATCGGTTCGATCAGCTGATGGTTCCAGTAGAAGATGGCGTTCAGGTTGGTATCCAGCACTTTGCGCCAGTTATCGGAGTTTTGGTGGATGTGCAGAGCGTCGAGCGTGATACCCGCATTGTGCACAATCGCATGAGGCGCACCATATTGCACCAACAACTCGCCAGAAAGACGAAATACGGCCTGTTCGTCACTTCCGTCACATTGATAGCTTTCTACCCTGCCCGGTAATCCCGCGCAGGCCTGCTCTACTTCCAGGGCCGCATTTTCATTCTGACACCACGTGAACACCACGTTCCACTCTTTTGCCAGGCGCAGCACCGTGGCACGCCCGATCCCCCGGCTTCCACCGGTCACTAAAACCCATTTATTGCTCATGATTTAGTGACTTTTATCGCTGAGGTACTGGCATAACTCACGCAGCGTCATGTTGATGTTATCCACGAACAGCTCGGATTCCACGGTGACACCAAACTCTTTTTTGGCCAGCACCATCAGTTCCACATAATCCAGGCTATCGAGTTTCAGTTGATAGAGCGGCATATCCGGATTCAGATCGTCCATCTCCAGGTCCTTCGCGTCGCATAACATCTCACAAACCTTGCTGTAAACTTCATCAAATTGCGTCATGTTTTATTCCTTTAATTCAGACATCTCAGATGTATGTTGAGATTGATTGTTTTTTGTTGAAGATCCGGGTCGGTTAACCCACCAGCGGACTGGCTTTTAAGGTAACTGTGACAGACATGAGCGGCTCACCGGCGCTCCAGGCCTGAATGTTGGCCAGTAAAACCAGCCCAGTGTTTTTTTCACCCATCACCAGCGTCGGCTGGATACAGTAATCCAGGGATTCAAGTCGCTGACTTTCCTGCCACGGGCTCAACAGACGTGGAGAGAAATGCGTTTCATGGTGGGTCTGTACGACCTGTACCTGGCTGAAAACGTCACTCAAACTGGCAGCCTCAGACTGAGGGATAATACTGTGCACGGTTTCCAGCGTAGCCGGGTCATTTACCATCTGGCGGAACAACAGCGCGTCAAGAAAGTTCCACAGGGGTGCGGCCTGGCTCTGCACGGCAAGAAAGGGGGCGTAAAGCGCTGCCAGTGTTTCTCCATCGAGCGTTTTCACCTGCGTGATGGGCGATAAATCCAGTGCATGGTTACTGGTCAGTTTGCTGCTCATACCGATCTGCTGCGTATGAGCATTCAGCAATTTCCCGCTAACCTGCACCTGTTCATTGCGGCATGTTTCACCGACGGATAATTGATAGGGCGTTCCGCACGCCACCGGCTCACGCAAACGACAGCTAAACACCAGGCCGCAGGATGCTGACGCGTGTTTTTCCAGCGAAGCACTGAGCGCAGATTTTACATCCAGCATCGCGCGCATACCGTGTACGCATAATCCGTCCATGCCAAGTTGCTTCGCCTTCGCAACGTCAAAATGAATCGGATTATAGTCACCGGAAAATTCCGCCCAGCGTTCGGCATCACGCAGACTGTAGTTCAGGAACATTATTTTCCTCGCCCGATAACCAACGCCGCGTTTGCCCCACCAAACCCAAAACTCAGATTGAGCGTGGTATTGAGTTTCGCCGGACGATGCACATTCGGGACATAATCCAGATCGCATTGCGGGTCGGACGCATCAAGGTGACAGGTCGCAGGCACTATCTGATGTTCCATGGCCTGAAGGCATAAAATCGATTCAAAACTGCCTGCTGCTGCGATCAGATGGCCAGTGTAGGATTTGGTGCTCGAACATGGCGTCACATAGGCCGCCTCACCCAGGGCAATCTTGATCGCCTCAGTTTCATTAAGATCGTTGAGCGGTGTTGAGGTGCCGTGAGCGTTGATGTAATCCAGATCGCTCGCAGTAATGCCGGCCTGTTTAAGCGCATTGCGAATAGTCTGTACCCGCGCAATTTTATCCTCAGCCGGTGCGGTAAAATCACAGGCATCAGAGAAACTTCCGTAACCCAAAATTTCGCCCAGAATATTAGCCCCGCGCGCGATAGCAGATTCACGCTCCTCCAGACACAACACCGCCGCGCCCTCACTCAGCACAAAGCCGTTGCGATGGGGGCTGAACGGGCAGCAGGCACGCGTGATGTCCTCCTGCTCGCTGGCCAGCGCGCCCAGCACATCGATATTCCATACTGCTGAATCGGAGCGTAGAGATTCACCCGCGCCAGCCAGCATCATGCTTGCGCGGCCATTGCGGATCACTTCGAATGCATCGCCAATCGCGATCGTGCCCGTCGCGCAAGCCGCCACCGGTGTATTTTGATAGCCACGCAGCCCCCAAAGAAGGCTGACCGCTGCCGTGGATACGTTAGGCATCGAGAAAAAACAGCCAAAGGGTGAACCGACACCGGTACGCAGGTAGTCATCGTAGTATTGCTGCGTCTCGTCCTGGCCAGCCCAGCCGGTGCCCATGATGACGCCGCAGTCGCGCAGATCGTAATGCTGCTCTGGCTTCTCATCGCCAAACGCCATCTGCATGGCTTCACGCGCAGAGGCCAGAGTCAACCGCGCATAGCGAGGCAGCCGACGTCTGATCGCGGCAGGTACGCCTTTGAGCGAAGGCTCCTCATCAATGAGGCCATAAAAACGGGATTTAATCCCGGCGGCTGATTTATCGCAGTAACGATAACCAACCTGGTAATCCATGATGGCTGCCCAGCTCTGGGTGGAATTCATACCCAGCGGCGTCACCGCACCATAACCGGTGACCACAACCCGACGCGGCGCGCCCCTTGTCTGTGAAACGTCGATGTCCATAACTTATCCTTGTTTCTTCATCGTACTATTTTCCCCGCCACCCAGCGCCAGCCAGAGTTTCATCGTGGAATACAGATAGTTATATTGAATTTGTACCAGCGTGTTCTCGCTGTTCAGTAATGCATTCTGTGCATCAAGCAGCGTCTGATACGCCACGGAACCATGACGATACTGGCTTTCCACCAGCGCCAGACGTTGCTTGCTCAACGCCAGATCCTGCCATTGCCGCAACTTTTCCTGCTGCCAGGTCAGGCGCTGTGACATCGCGTTGTCGATGTCCTGCAGTGCACTGTAAGAAGCACTTTTGAACTGAATCGCCGCAGTTTGTACATCCAGACCAGACTTTTCGATGTTCATCTGCACCTGATTCCACTGAATAAAAGGCAGATCGAGTGCAGAACCGAGCGTTCTGGCCGGATTGCTGAACCATTGCTGGAATATTGCGGCTCCCGCATTCAGGGACGCATTCAGCGTCAGGGACGGATAAAAACTCAGTCGCGCAACATCAGAACCCGCCAGCGCAGCACGCAGTCTCATTTCAGCCGACTGCACATCCGGCCTTTTAGCGATAACCTCCAGCGGCAAACGCTGCGCCACCGGCACGCTTTGTTGAAGATCCAGCGCCTGCCGCTCCGCAGGATATTGCCCTGGGGGGCGGCTGAGTAAGATTGCCAGCGCATTACGCGTCTCATCACGCTGTTGAGATAAATCACGAAGGCTATTTTCACGGCTCAACACCGTCTGCTGCGCCTGCAAATAATCAAGCTGCCCCAGGTCGCCCGCCTTCCAGCGGGAGGTCACCGCGACCAGGGTTTCCCTGGCAATAGCCACACTTTGCTGAAGATTACCGATCTGTTGATTCAGGCTTGCTATCTGCCAGTACAGTTGCGCAGTGGTGCCAATAAGCGTTAATGCAGTAGCGTGTAAATCCTGTTCGGATGCTTTTGCCAGCCACTCGGACTGCTCACGCGTGCGGGCCAGTTTTCCCCACAGATCCAGCTCATAAGAGGCCGAAAGTGAGCTATCGTAGCTTTCCGTTGGGGTTGTGGCGTGATCCAGATTTTTGCTGTTGCGGGCCGCGCCACTGACAGCAAAATCAGGCGTCAGATTAAGGTTGGATAACCCCGCAGTCAGCCGCGCCTGGCGCAGTTTTATGCCTGCCAGCGCCAAATCGTTATTGCTTTGCAAGGTGGCTACGATCAGCCGCGACATCTGCGGGTCGCCAAAATTATCCCACCAGTGCGGGGAAAATTGCGCAACGCCCTCGCCAGTATCCGGTACCCGCCAGCCGTCCGGTATCGACAGCAACGGCTGTTGATAGTCACTTTTCAGCGCCTGACCACATCCGGTCAAAATAAGTGCCGTCGCCACCAGTGAAAGTACATGTCGTTTTTTCATTCGCGAGCCAGCGCCTCTGTCGGATGCAGACGTGCAGCATTGCGCGCCGGGAAAAAACCAAATCCGAGGCCGATCAACGCGGAGAACCCGCAGGCCAGAAGGATGGGCGGCCAGGTGAAAATCATGGTGAATTCCTGGGTAACCTGAGAAAAAATCAGCCCCGCGACACCGGATCCAATAATGCCGATCACGCCGCCAAGCGTACAAATCACCATCGCCTCAATCAGAAACTGACGCATTATGTCTGCAGGCCGGGCACCGACCGAGAGGCGAATACCAATCTCATGCGTCCTTTCCGTCACCGACACCAGCATAATGTTCATCACGCCCACGCCGCCCACCAGCAGCGAAATACCTGCAATCGCGGTGATCAGCAGCGTCATGGATTCCGACGCCTTGCGGATCGTCTTCGTCAGTTGATCGTTGGTCATAGTGAAGAAATCTCGCTTGCCGTGTACTGAATCCAGCAGTTGCTCGACGTTCCGCTGGGCGAGCTCTATCGGATAGTCTTCGGCGATGCGTAAGGTGATGGACTGCAACGGCATATCACCCGACATACGCTCCAGCATTGAGGTGTAGGGGATCCAGGCGCCGGGCTGCTCACCGATATGCTTCGGTCCTTTTTTAGCCGCCACACCGATAACCCGGTAAGGCACGCCGGAAAGTTGAATAATTTCGCCCACGGACGCCTTTCCATCAGGAAACAGCGTGCTGCTGACGTTCGGATCGATGATGATCACCGGCTCACGTTCGTCCAGATCGCGGGAGGAAAACGAATTTCCACTTATGAAATTCAGCCCCTGCACGCGAAAGAATCCGTTGCTGACACCCGACAGGGAGACAAGAACCTGCTTCCCTCCCTCAACCACCACTACCCTTTTACTTACCACCGGCGAAAGGCTGTCGATGTACGCCTGCTTGCTAAGCAGATCCACATCATCCAGGGTCAGCGAACGCTCAAAATCCGGACGAGGTTTATCCCAACCCTGGCCAGGCCGAATTTCGATGGTGCTGGTGCCGAGCTGACTTATCTGACTGAGAATGCTTTGCCGCGCCCCCTCGCCCACGGCCATGGAAGACACCACGGAAGAGATGCCGATAATGATGCCGAGCATAGAAAGAAAGGCGCGGACTCTGTGTCCAAGTAAAGAGCGCCACGCCATGCGCACCGCTTCTTTTATACTCTCCCCGACAGGCGTTCGCCCGGTAGTGGCAATCGCCGGTAATCCCTGAGATTTCACCTGGGTCATGACGGGATTAATGTGGTCAGCGACAATCTTGCCGTCGTGGATTTCGACAATGCGCTGGCACTGTTCGGCGATACTGCGGTCATGGGTCACGATGATCAGCGTGTGTCCGGCCTGATGCAGGCCATGCAAAATGGTCATCAGTTCCTGGCCGCTCGTACTGTCGAGCGCGCCAGTCGGCTCATCCGCCAGAATCACCGACGCGCCGTTCATCAGGGCGCGAGCAATACTGACGCGCTGCTGCTGTCCGCCGGACAGCTGGGCAGGCCGGTAATGCATACGTTCACCGAGACCCAAACGCGTCAGCAGGTATTCCGCGCGCGCTTGCCGAGCAGCGGCGGGCATGTCGGTATACAGCGCAGGAATAGTGACGTTTTCACTTGCCGTCAGATAGGGCATCAGATGATATCGCTGAAAGATAAAACCCAGATACTGACTGCGCAGCTGCGCCAGCTGCTCGCTGCTCGCCACCTGCGCAGGGATACCCATGATGCGCATTTCGCCTTCCGACGGTTGATCCAGACAGCCGAGAATATTCATCAAGGTGGATTTACCGGAACCCGATGCGCCGATGATGGCCACCATTTCACCGGCATCCACGCGCAGGGAGATATCGTTCAGCACAGTGACCGCCGCGTTGCCCGAACCAAAATGGCGTGAGATATGTGAAAGTTCAATGACCGGGGAATTAGCCATTTGCCGTCCCCGCCTCATTTTGCACGATCACCACATGCTCACCTTCGCTGAGGCCATCCTTCACTTCAACAAACTGACGATCGTTGATACCTACCTGGATCAACCGCTTCTCGATCGCATCACCTTTTATGACCTGCACATAATAGCTATCGCGCCCTTGCGGCTGGCCAAGCGCTATCATCGGCAGACGCAGCACATTTTTTGCCTGCTCGGTAACAATAAAGACCTGCGCCGTCATTGACGTGCGCAGTAGATGCTCCGGGTTGGGCACGCTGAAAACACCATTGTAATAGACGGCAGAAGATTGCTGCGACTGAGCACGGGTGTTGTCGTCCTGCAGAGCCTCGTTCGGCGCATCCTGCAGGATACCCATTACGCTTTGGTAGCGACGTTTAGGATCGGCGACAACGTAAAACCACAGCGGCTGGCCGGGACGTACTTTCAGAATGTCCGTTTCTGAAATTCGCGTTTGCACGGTCATCGTATCGACATTCGCCAGAACCAGAATGGTCGGGGCAGTCTGTGAGGAGACGACGGTTTGCCCCTCTTTGGTCACGATGCCCAGAACCTGCCCGTCCACGGGCGCCAGGATCCGCGTATAGCCGAGATTGGCTTTTGCCGTTTCCAGCGCCATCTGCGCCTGTATGATCTGTGACTGGTTAACCTTAATCTGCGCTTTCTGGGTATCGACCTTGGTTTGCGCATCCTCGAGATTGCTCTTTGTCCCCGAACCGTCGCGATCCATCCGCAACTGGCGTTTCAGCTCAAGTTGATACTGGATAAGCGTGAATTGTGCGGCCTCTTTTTGCGCGACCGCGCTGACCAACGCGGCTTCAGATTTCCGCAGTTCACTCTCTTGCAGGGTCGGGTCGATTTCAGCCAGTAACTGACCTTTGGTGACACGATCGCCAGCGTTAACATACAGTTTTTTTAACTGACCGTTGACCTGCGCCCCGACATTCACTTGCACAGAAGGTTTGAGGATCCCGGTTGCCAGTACGGTCTTTTCAATATCGCCACGCTCAATCACCACGGACGCCTGAGGGGCAGCGGTACTGGACACCCTGACGTACAGAGCAACTGCGCCAGCAACCAGCAGAATAAGCACCAGCGTCGCCAGTGCATAGAATCCCTTGCGGTGGCGGGTGACCATCAGGAGTATCCGCTTGATTGAGTCGTTCACGCCGGTACTCCGTCAGGCACGGTAGCGGAGATAAACGCATCCTGCGCCGCGTGTACACGGCCATTTTTCATTGTGAAAACACGGTCAAACAGGGGGAGCGCAGTTTCACTGTGAGTAACAGTGATCAGGGTTTTTCCGTATTCATGGCAATGGTCAATCAGGGTTCGCAACACCTGCTGCGCAGTCTGCTCATCCAGATTCGCGGTCGGCTCATCCAGCACCATCACCGGGCAATCGCTATACATCGCGCGCGCCAGCATCAGGCGCTGACGCTGACCCAGGGACAGCGCGGGATGGCTTTCGCGGATCAACGCATTTTGTTTCCCTGGCAGACGGTCAATCACCTCTGTCAAATTCAGCCCGTGCAATGATTTATCGATACGCAGCTGCTTTTTCGCATCGTACTCACGATCGAACAACGAGATGTTTTGCAGCACGCTGGCGTTAAATAAGATGTCCTCCTGACTTTGCAGGAAGAACAGCTTCTGCGCCTGACGGCTGGTGACGGGATGCCCATCCACACGGATTTCGCCTGCCTGAGGTTCGATCAACCCGGTGATGACTTTCAGTAACGTACTCTTCCCGGCGCCAGACTCACCGACAATAGCCAGGGTTTCCCCCCGGTGCAGCATCACTGACACCTGGTCGAGAACCGGTTTACCGGGATCGTAAGCAAACTGCAGGGCACGGTAGTTGAGCTGCTGACTAAAGTGCACGGGCTGCAGGACGGGGTCGTGACCCTCTTCTTTAACCGGCGGGAACAGATCGGCCGCGCGCGTATCGATCACGTGCAGCTGATTTTTGCGCAGTACCGAAAAGAAAATTTGCGTGATGTAAGCCGTGAAAATCTGGCGTACGAAGCTATAGGCAAAGAACTCGCCTAGTGAGATGAGGTTTTCTTTCAGCAGTGGCAACGCCAGCAGCATGAAGAAGACCATCTCAAGACTGCCGATTAACTGATACAGACTGCTCTTAACCTGCTCATACACTTTCTGTCTCTGACGGCAGTCAAACAGGGATAACGCATACTGAGCAAAGACGGTTTGACGATAGCTGTGTAATCCGGCGGATTTCAGCGTGGCGAAACCCTGAATGGTTTCCAGAAGAAAGTCGCTTTGTTCGGCACTCTTTACCTGGATTTGCTGGGTGTAATAGCGGTCACGGAAAATCGCCCATACGCTGACTAATCCCATCAATGTCACACCAATGGCGGAAATGCCTGCAAGCAACGGACTGATGTAACACATCACCGCCAGCGCAATCACGCCAACCACCCAATCCACGCGCAGGCCATTATCCAGCTCAATTTTTTGGGCTGCCGCTAGTTGCCAGTTCGAGAAGCGACTGTAGATCTCGCCGGGACTGCGCTTTTCGAAGTAAGACAGTGAGTTAGTCAGAAGACGAGCAAAACCACTTACGCTTTGCATGACCACAAAACGTTTGATAACGCGTTCGGTTACGCTGCGGACAATGAAGGCCAGCAGCGTCGAGACGACGAAGGCCAGCAGATAATAAAAATACGGAAAGTCTATTTTACCGGCGGAAGAAAAAACGTTGTTAATCGCAGAACTGACCATCACCGGCATAATGAATAAGGTCAGCGAGACCAGAAATGCCAGCATCATTAACCGGTAAATGCCGGGAATGTCTGCCGTCTGCTTCAGGCTCATGCACTCCAGCGCACGAAAACGCCGCGTACGTTTATCTTTCTCAACGGAGGGAGTAGCGATCCCGGCTTCCCTGTCGAGCACCAGCGCATAACCGCTGATTTCAGATTTCAGCGCGGCAACAGGTAATAGCTGTTCGCCAATAGCTGGATTCATCACACACACGTAGCTCCCCTGGCGATAGGCCAGCAGAACATAATGGCTCGCACCGTAGTGCAGAATGGCGGGTAAAGGGATTTCGGCGAGTTCATGCAGATCGAAAGCCACCGGACAGGCAGGGATCGCCAGCTCAGACAGGATGTCGCACATGGTGGAGAGCGCGGTACCGTGGGCAGATGCCGGGAAACTTTCGCGTAGCGTTTCAAGAGGGGCATTGATGCCCTGGGTTTCCGCCAGCATAGAAATACAGGCCAGCGCACATTCGTTGGTTTCTGCCTGATAAACCATTTTAGGAATAATATTGTCCATAATCGACATCTCAGAACGCCCTGTTCTCTTTAGTAATATCTCAGCACTGCTTTTTATTCATATTCAATCATTAATGAAAAACAGCGAGTGTGAATGCCATAGCATCCAGTCAGTTGAATGATCACGAATGCTTTGTTCGATAATGCGCGGCATTTCATCTTTTAATTTTTTAGCCGAAACAGGCTCATGAATATAAATCTTCAAACCTTTATCATAATAAAGATGATAAAAGACTACCTTTGCTGACATTATTCTCGCCAGACGGATAATACCGCTGTGTAAACTGGCTGCGCGATCAAATAGCTGACAGCTTAATTTCTCTGCTTTATCTTTGCTGGCAAACTGCGTAAAGTCCGGGGTAATATCCGGAAATAAAATAATATTCCGCTGGTTATCCGCCGCGTCCATTACCGAAGCCATCAGGTTTCCGGCAATGTTCTTGTTGCCTTCATGAATTGAACAATAGGTGATATCCAGACCACCCAGCTGACGTTCGGCCGCCGAATGGGCGTCGGCACTGCGTGACGTAATAACCGTTGCTTTCCCCGGGAAAGTCGAAGCACCGACCATCGTACTCAGAATATCCGAAACCATGTGCAGCGGCGCGAGGATCACTGGCTGGCCTGCGCGTTGCAGGGGTTCGACGATAGCATTGAGCTGTGCAGAACAGTCGGCAAGCTCTTGCAATGCCCGTTGATTCTGCCCGTACGTCACCGCCTGCACCAGCAGCTGCCGTCGCTGAGTCAGCCAGATGTAGTCAAATTTCTTGTTATCATTCAGCAGGCAGTGTCGGTTAGACTGCGCAACGATAGCCCGCAATTTCAGATCGCGTGATGTTAGCCCCAGAAAACGGCTGACATGTGAGAAGGCAAAAACGACGCGATAATGCAGGTGCCGGAATAATAAACAATGTCCCCTGTAGGCAATTACTTTGAGTTTATAAAAACACCACTGACATCTGACAGTGATGTTTTTCCAAAACATGGCGCACCACAGGGCGAAGAATTTCATTATTCCTCCGGCACCTGATGGGTTTCTAACATGGAAATTAATTTATCAGCGAATGACGGAAAGTCCGTATCCTGAAGAGCAACCCATTTTTTATCCACAATGTATGCCGGAGTGGCATTCACATTATAATATTTGGTAACGCGAGTCATATAATCAAGAAGGTTTTTTACCTTCTCGGATTGGCTCACTTTGTTATATTCATCGATATTTATTTTATTGTCTTCCAGCCACGCCGTGCGTTTTTCCGGATCGCCTAAATCAATCTTTTTCTTGATAACCGCATCATAAGCGCTTTGGCGATACGTCTCTTCAATACCCATTACCTGCAAGGTGGCAAAGACCGGTGCAAAGCGCGCTAACCCATTTTGGGTATCGAGGCTGTAATGAAGGCGTACCAGCTTCGTGCCTGCTGGCATACGTTTTTCCAGCGCGTCCACATTCTTTTCATTGCGTTCGCAAAAATGGCAACCATAAGAGAATATTTCAATAATATCCTCCCCGGCGCCGATCGGGCTCGCGTCGACCTCTTTCGCTGACAGTGACACCAGTGAATTCTGGCTGGAATCATTTGTTTGATTTAATACAAAATTTTGGAACCAGGCAGTGGTAATCAGCGCTGAAATAACCGCGACAAAAACAGTATAAAGCAGAATGGGAAGTATTCTTTTTTTCATAGAAGGTTGTTCGCTCTGAAAACAATATTACGATTCACTCAATGAAATGATTAAACAGGCGTTGCACAATGATGCAACGCCCTGACAGAATAAATATGGTTTACTCTGCCCTAATTAAAAAAATACTTCTTAGTTTTCACCACCGCAATCACCCAGCGTGGCCGGGGTATAGGTCTTAGACTCTACGCCATTTTTATCAGTACAGGTTTTAACGGCGAAGCAGGCATTCTGACCGTTTACTAATGCTAATGCATAGGTATCAACACAAGTTTGAAAAGTACCACCAACGATTGAACTTGCTTCTGTCATTGTCATCTTTTTCATCTTATATATCCTTATTTAGAATGAATATTTGGAAATAACATCCACTGGAATATTTCCAGTGTTATGTCACTTAGAGAGGGTTTAAGCAACACATCCCTAAATACCGTAACAATAGCCCACGCAAAAGATGCTCAGGCTGCTATTATCGGATTCGTCGCATTGTAACGAGGGTTTTTTAATAGAGCAATACATACAAAAAAAGGCAGGTTAATTTACATATGCCAACACAATGGATATATCGCGGGACTTTTCTTAGAAAAATATAAGATATTAATTAGCGCACTGAATATTATCTTCTTCTTCACTCAATTTACGCATCGATATATCAGGATTATTCTTAGGAAAATCTTGGATAACAGGTTTGCGTAATAGCATTTATTTTTAATAAAATGAGAAGAAAGACTTTCGAAAAGGTGGGGCCTGGTTAACGCTATGACTCACATGTTACTTCTGTTTATGCACAGAAGTGACAGTCTGTTGCACCGATGAGTACAAGCCGATGATTCGACAACACATCACCTGACATTGCTGCAGAGCCCACGTGAGAGTGATAAATCGCTGCTAAACGAATGCTCTGAATTTTATTCTCACTCGGTTACGTATCAGTCTCCTTTTTTTGCCACGAAATCATAACGATGTTGGCAGTTCATGTGATTTTGCTCTGACGTTAAATGTGATCTTCCGCACGTTTCCCTCCGCGGAGACCGAAGCGAGTGTCTACGCTTATAGATACCGGGAAACACCCTTATTAGAGATAACGCTAACCGGAGGTCCTGACCACCATGTTCAACCAGAATATACGCACTGTAGAGACCGTAGAGTTCGATATAGAACAAGAACTTCTCTACGAAATCGATCCCTGCGAGTTAAAACTGGATGAAATGCTCGAGGCGGAGCCGGAACCTGAAATGATTGAAGGGCTGCCCGCATCCGATGCGCTCACCCCTGCCGATCGCTACCTTGAACTCTTTGAGCATGTTCAGTCGACGCGACTGTTTGCTGACAGCAAAACCTTCCCCGACTGCGCACCAAAGATGGATCCGCTGGATATCCTCATCCGCTACCGTAAGGTGAGACGCCATCGGGATTTTGACCTGCGCCAGTTCGTAGAAAATCACTTCTGGCTGCCGGAAGTCCTGTCGAGCGAGTATGTTTCCGATCCATCCCTCTCGCTCAAGGAACATATCGACAACCTGTGGCCGGTGCTGACCCGCGAGCCGCAGGATCACATCCCCTGGTCGTCGCTGCTGGCGCTGCCGCAGGCCTATATTGTGCCCGGCGGGCGATTCAGCGAAACCTACTACTGGGACTCCTACTTCACCATGCTGGGGCTGGCCGAAAGCGGGCGCCACGACATGCTCAAATGCATGGCGGATAACTTTGCATGGATGATTGAGCGCTATGGCCATATCCCCAACGGGAACCGCACCTACTATCTGAGCCGCTCTCAACCACCGGTGTTTGCCCTGATGGTTGAGCTGTTTGAAGAGGACGGCGTGCGCGGGGCCAAGCGCTATCTGGATCACCTGAAAATGGAGTACGCCTTCTGGATGGACGGCGCGGAGTCGCTGCTGCTCAATCAGGCCTACCGTAGCGCGGTGCGTATGCCGGATGGCTCGCTGCTCAACCGTTACTGGGATGACCGCGACACGCCGCGGGATGAATCCTGGATAGAGGACGTCGAAACCGCTCGTCACTCCGGTCGTCCGCCCAACGAGGTCTATCGCGATCTGCGCGCCGGAGCCGCATCCGGCTGGGACTACTCCTCCCGCTGGCTACGGGATCCGAGCCGGCTGGCGAGTATTCGCACCACTCAGTTTATCCCTATCGATCTCAACGCTTTCCTGTTTAAGCTGGAGAGCGCCATCGCCAATATCTCGGCCTCGAAAGGGGACAAAGAGACGGCAGAGATCTTCCGCCAGAAGGCGAGCGATCGCCGCGCGGCGGTAAACCGCTATTTATGGGATGACGAAAACGGCTGCTATCGCGATTACGACTGGCGTCGGGAGGAGCTGGCACTCTTTTCTGCCGCCAGTATCGTGCCGCTGTATGTCGGTATGGCGACCCACGAGCAGGCTGAACGTCTGTCGGATGCGGTAAAAGCCCGTCTGCTGACGCCGGGGGGTATTCTGGCCACCGAGTACGAAACCGGCGAGCAGTGGGACAGACCCAACGGCTGGGCGCCATTGCAGTGGATGGCGATCCAGGGGTTCAAGCAATACGGCAACGACTCGCTGGGGGATGAAATCGCCTGGAGCTGGCTGCACACCGTGAATCATTTTTACAAGACGCACTATAAGCTGATTGAGAAGTACCACATCGCCAGCAGCCAGCCTCGTGAAGGGGGCGGGGGTGAGTATCCCCTGCAGGACGGATTTGGCTGGACTAACGGCGTGGTACGCCGCCTGATTGGTCTGTACGGGGAGCCGTAGCTCCCCGCTCTGTCAGCGGATCACTTCATAAATCGCCGTCTGGATCGACTGCCATTTTTTGGTGCTGTCGTTCGGCTGCGCCTGTGCCCGCCGCTTCGCCTGGTCCATCTCGCGTCGCTGGCGTTCGACTACCGCCGGGACGGTACAAAATGCCTGAAGATACTCCTTACGCAGGCCCGTCAGGGATTGGCCTGCTGACATTGCGTGGCCGAGGTTGGTAATAAACTGCCGACATGGCTTCTCCTGCGTCATTTGCAGACGATAGCGCATCAGTAAATCCAGCACCTCACGATGGTTGACGGCGAGCGCATGCTCCGTCCAGGAGAGCTTCCAGTCCATTCCCGCTTTCAGGAACAGCAATGCCACCCGGGTATCGTTGCGGTCTATCGCCGCGCGGAAGTTATTCTCATCCCAGGTGACCCCCATCCGCGTCAGCGTCTCGCGGGAGGAAGGCGTCTCACGCATCTCTTCCGCCACCGTCTGGACGGGCGCTACGGTGCTGGCCGCCTGGGTCGGGGTGCTGCTTTCAATGAGCAGCCAGGTGCCCATCATCAACATCCCCATCACCATGACCCCCACCGCGCCCCACAGCACCACCGAAATCAGGTGATCGCGTTGCTCCGGGGTACGCACAGGCCGACGGTTCGGTTTATCGATGGTGTCACGCACCTCAAAAATGTCGTCGCCGGTGGCGTTGTTTTTTTTCCGCGCGCTCTCCCAGAAGAGATTCAGCTCGTTAAGATCCTCTGCCATCAACCCCGCCGGGTTGACGGTGGTGCGGCCTTCATTAAATGCGCGCTGCACGGGGCTGGCGATCTGGGCGTAATAGTTGTCCAGAAGCAGGATCTGCGTGGAGGTCAGCGGCTGTTGGGCAATAATTTTATTACGGATCAGCCGGATATCATCAAGGAAGGTCTGGAGCGTTTTGCGCGGTTCCACCATCAGCGTCAGCAGGGTCGGATCGCTGAACAGCGCCGAATAGGAGCGGGAGTACTCTTTTTTATCCACCAGCATCAGGGCCAGCTCGCTGAACATCATCCCGCCGAGGGCGTCGTTACGTTCACCCTGCTGCAGCCAGCCGCGCACCCGATCGGCGTTGAACAGCGTTTTCAGGTGATTGTTCAGGCGCGTCGGATCCGGCCACGCCTGCATAATCAGCCCTTTAATCATCAGCTCGAGCGTGCGCACCTGCTTTTGCGCCTGCTGCTGGCGAAGCTCATCGCTGGGGCCCATTTCGGTGCTGTAGGTCAGTAGCGGCTGCTGCAGGCGGAGATGTTCAAGCGCCGTCACAAAACGCGTCGCGGCGATCAGCTGGTTGTCGCTCACCTCCTGCCCGCTCTCATACTGCGGCACCCGCTGCTGTAACAGCCGCAGTTGCAGGGTGAACTGCGACAGCTCAGCATCATTCAGATTGAGCCGCTTAGCCACCCTCGCCCAGCCCCCCAGCGCCAGCCTGGCGGAATCAAGCTGCTCAAGGAACCAACGGGGATCTTTGCCTTCGGCAACATGCACCTTTAACAGGAGCAGGATTTCCACGGAGGCCTGACGAATAATTCCCAGACAGCGTTCAAACTGCTCGCGGATCAGGTGCGATTTACTGAGGGTCATCATATTCCTTTAAATGCTGCGCACCCAGGCAGGGGCTGCTGTCGGAGAGTGTTTTTTATTTCAAGTGGTTATACCAGATTAAACATACCCGATAACGGGTACTATTTCAGTGATAATGTTAAAACCATTTACAAAAGTTCCCGGAGATCTGGCATGCCCGTGTTGCACACCCCGCGTTTAACCTGCTCCCCGCTGCAGGACGAAGACTGGCCCTTTTTTCTCTCGCTTCAGCAGCACCCCGACGTGATGCGCTACGTGGCCGAAGCCCGCCCGGAGGCCGCCATCCGTGAGGCTTTTACCGCGCGTCTGCCGGCGTGGACGCCGGGCAGCGACCACTGGCTGTGCCTGGTAGTGCGCGATACCACCAGCCAGATGCCGCTCGGGGTCACCGGGTATATTCATCATGATGATGATTGCGCCGAAGTCGGGTTTTTATTCGCCCCGCAAGCCCAGGGAAAAGGCTACGGCTATGAGTCTTTACAGGCGGTATGTGATTACGCTTTCGGCCAGGGCGGCATTCGCCGCTTAACCGCCACGGTAACGGCAGGCAATGTGGCCTCGAAACGCCTGCTGGAAAAAGTGGGGTTTGTGCTGGAGGGAGAACTGCGCGAAAGCTACTGGCTGGCAGGTCAGTGGCATAACGACTGGCTGTTTGGACTGTTAAAAAAAGAGTACCCCTGAGCGTGCCGCGGGGATCCCTCCCCGGCACCGTCTTACAGGAACATCCCTCCGGAGACTTCAATCCGCTGCGCATTCATCCAGCCAAGCTCATCGCTGAGCAGAGCTGCAATCGCATCGCCAATGTCGTCCGGCAAGCCGACGCGCCCCAGCGCCGTCTGGGAGGCAATATGCTGATTGATCTCCTTGTTATCACGCACGCGCCCGCCGCCGAAGTCGGTTTCAATAGCACCGGGGGCAATGATATTGGCGGTGATGCCGCGTGCGCCCAGCTCCTTCGCCTGATAGCGAGTGAGCACTTCCATCGCCCCCTTCATCGCCGCGTAAGTGCTGGAACCCGGCTGAGCAAAACGCGCGAGGCCGGAAGAGACATTCAGGATTCGCCCGCCGTTTTTCATCAGCGGTAACAGGCGCTGGGTCAGGAAGAAAGGGCCTTTAAAATGGATGTTCATTACCTCGTCAAATTGCGCTTCGGTGGTATCAACGTAGGGAGCATATAAACCGACGCCCGCGTTGTTCAACAAATAATCGAAGCTGTTGCGTTGCCATACCGCATGCAACTTTTCTTCCATCTGCCTGGCAAACAGTTTGAAGCTGGCAATATCCCCGACGTTTAACTGTAATGCCGCCGCCTTTACCCCTTTTTGCTCAATTTCGCGCACGACATCCAGCGCCTCCTGCTGGCTGCGGTTCCAGGTCAGGAGGATCCCGACACCTTTGTCTGCCAGCTTCAGCGCCGCGTTTTTACCGAGCCCGCGGCTACCGCCAGTCACTAATGCAATACGTTCAGTCATAAGAAACCTCGTTTCGGCTGTGGTGGTGATTGAGAAAGAGCTTATTAGGTGATAGAAAATCAATAAATATGGCAAACAACGCTTCACTGTTTCATAGATAACAACAATGAGCGCTCCCTATGGATAAAATTCAGGCAATGCAGCTGTTCATTCGCGTCGCGGAACTGGAGAGTTTTTCCCGCGCTGCGGACTCTATGGGCCTTCCTAAAGGTAGCGTATCCCGTCAGATCCAGGCCCTTGAGAACGGGCTGGGCACTCAACTGCTGCACCGCACCACGCGGCGCGTCAGCCTGACGCAGGACGGGATGGTCTATTACGAGCGGGCCAAAGATCTGCTGGCTAACATGGATGAACTGGATGGTCTTTTTTTGCACGATCCCACCAGCGTCAGCGGAAGAATTCGGGTGGATATGCCCACGGGCGTTGCGCGAAATTTAGTCATCCCCCGACTGCCGCTTTTTTTACAGCAGTATCCTGGAATTGAACTGGAGCTGAGCAGCAGCGATCGTCTGGTGGATGTGGTGCGGGAAGGGTTTGACTGTGTGGTGCGCGTCGGCATGCTGAAGGATTCTGGCTTAATCGCCCGTCCGCTCGGCCGGCTGTCGGTGATCAACTGCGCCAGCCCGGATTATCTGTCGCGTTTTGGCTATCCCGACGGGCTGGATGATTTATCTTCCCATGCCGTGGTGCACTACGCGACGCATCTCGGCACCCGGCCACAGGGGTTCGAATATTACGACGGCGAGTCGACCCAATGGATCAAGACCGGCGGGGTACTGACGGTCAACAGCACTGAGACCTACCACGCCTCTGCGCTCGCCGGGCTGGGAATTATTCAGGTCCCACGGGTGGGCGTGCGTGACGCGCTGCGCGCCAAAAAGCTGCTGGAGATCCTGCCCCAGTACCGCGCCCGACCGATGCCGGTATCGCTCATCTATCCCCACCGCCGCAACCTCTCCCGCCGGGTGCATCTGTTTATGGCCTGGCTCACAGATATCATGAAAGCGTACGTTGACTGAGTGCAGGCTATAATTTTAAGGACCTCCCGCTAATTAATAAGGAAAGTGCGCGTGACGCCGGAAAATAGTGAGCAACGCCCCACCCATGATCTGGACTTCGAACCGATTAAAAAACTGGAAAACAGTCCGCCTCCGGCGGCTGAACCTAAAGTCACCTCTATACGTAAAACGGGGAGCCTGCTGGACAAAGCGAAGGACGCCTTCCAGCTGATTCAGCAGCAGCCGGTCATTGCCCACCTGCTGCGTGCCACCGAGCGGTTTAACGATCGGCTGGGCAATCAGTTTGGCGCGGCGATCACCTACTTCTCATTTTTATCGATGATCCCGATCCTGATGCTCTCTTTTGCCGCAGCGGGTTTTTTTCTGGTCTCCAACCCGACGCTGCTCCAGGATATCTTCAATAAAATACTGCAGAACGTCAGCGATCCGACGCTGGCCACTACCCTGAAAAGCACTATCCGTACCGCCGTAGAGCAGCGTACTACCGTGGGAATTGTCGGGCTGTTCGTGGCGCTCTACTCCGGGATTAACTGGATGGGTAACCTGCGGGAGGCGATCCGCGCCCAGTCGCGTGACGTCTGGGAGCGTAAGCCCCAAGATGAGGAGAAGATCTGGATGAAATATTTCCGCGACTTCATCTCGCTGATTGGTCTGCTGGTGGCATTGGTTATCACCCTTTCCATTACCTCCGCGGCAGGTTCGGCGCAGCAGATGATCATCTCCGCCCTCTATCTCGACACCATCGAGTGGCTGAAACCGGTCTGGCATCTGGTGGGATTATGTATCTCAATGCTGGCGAACTATCTGCTGTTCTTCTGGATCTTCTGGCGTCTGCCGCGCCACCGGCCACGACGCAAGGCGCTGATCCGCGGTACCTTCATTGCCGCTATCGGGTTTGAGGTAATCAAAATCGTGATGACCTACACCCTGCCGTCGCTGGTCTCCTCGCCGTCCGGGGCGGCATTTGGTTCCGTGCTGGGGCTGATGGCCTTCTTCTACTTCTTCGCCAGACTGACGCTGTTCTGCGCGGCGTGGATCGCCACCGCCGAGTACCCGGATGACCGGAGAATGCCCGGTAAATCACACCGTTAAGCACCCCATCGGGCTGAACAGGAATGCAATATTTCAGCCCGATTCATCATTTCAGCATATAAATCCAGCCTGTAACTTTTATTTAACCAAAAAGCAGTTTTATCCTCTAAGTATTAATTTCTGTGAAGCATTTCATAGATGTGATTTTCCTGGTCTGAAAATTATTCGCTTTTTGCTGGCTTTTTCGCCATCCGCTACGTTTGTTACAGATTGAAATGTCGCTTTTGCTGTGCGTAATATGGCCTTTCGTTCGCCAAAAATAAGAAAAGTTTATGCAAGCCACAGCCACAACACTCAATTCAGAGCAGGAAAACGTCCCGGTTAACTCGCGCAATAAAGTCGTCGTCGCATCGCTGATTGGCACCGCCATCGAATTCTTCGACTTCTATATTTACGCCACCGCGGCGGTCATCGTTTTCCCGCATATCTTCTTCCCGCAGGGCGACCCGACGGCGGCCACGCTGCAATCGCTGGCGACCTTCGCCATCGCCTTTATCGCGCGTCCTATTGGTTCGGCGGTGTTCGGCCACTTCGGCGATCGCGTCGGGCGTAAGGTGACGCTGGTCGCCTCGCTGCTGACCATGGGGATCTCCACCGTCGCCATCGGCCTGCTGCCGACCTACGAGACCATCGGTATTCTGGCTCCGGTGCTGCTGGCGCTGGCCCGTTTTGGCCAGGGTCTGGGTCTGGGCGGTGAATGGGGCGGTGCGGCGCTGCTGGCGACCGAGAATGCTCCGCCGCGCAAGCGTGCGCTGTATGGCTCCTTCCCGCAGCTGGGCGCACCGATTGGCTTCTTCTTTGCCAACGGCACCTTCCTGCTGCTCTCCTGGCTGCTGACCGACGAGCAGTTCATGACCTGGGGCTGGCGTATACCGTTTATCTTCTCGGCGGTGCTGGTGTTGATCGGCCTGTATGTCCGCGTCTCCCTGCATGAGACCCCTGTGTTTGCCAAAGTGGCCGCAGCGAAGAAACAGGTAAAAATTCCGCTCGGTACGCTGCTGACTAAACACATTCGCGTGACGGTGCTTGGCACCTTTATCATGCTGGCGACCTATACGCTGTTCTACATCATGACCGTCTACTCCATGACCTACAGCACTACGCCAGCGCCGGTGGGCCTGGGTCTGCCGCGTAATGAAGTACTGTGGATGCTGATGATGGCGGTGATTGGCTTTGGCGTGATGGTGCCGATTGCCGGGCTGCTGGCTGACCGCTTTGGTCGTCGCCCGAGCATGATTGTCATCACCTCGCTGATCATTCTGTTTGCGCTGTTCGTCTTCCCGCCGCTGCTCGGTTCCGGTAATCCGGCGCTGGTGATGGCTTATCTGCTGATTGGTTTGAGCCTGATGGGGCTGACGTTCGGCCCGATGGGCGCCCTGCTGCCAGAGCTGTTCCCGACGGAAGTGCGTTATACCGGAGCGTCATTCTCCTATAACGTCTCCTCGATTCTTGGCGCCTCGGTAGCACCCTATATCGCCACCTGGCTGCAGGCGAATTACGGTCTGGCGTATGTCGGGTTTTACCTGGCGGCAATGGCGGCGCTGACGCTGATTGCCCTGTTAATGACTCACGAAACCCGCCATCAGTCGCTGTGATCTTTAACGCCGGGTGGCGCTGCGCTTACCCGGCCTACAACTACAACTTCCGTAGGCCGGGCAATACCTCCGTACTATTTCTTCATCTGCGACAGAATGACCTGACACTGATTGGCCTGCCCCTCGGACGGGGAAATAAGCGCCAGCAGTGCCGCTGCTGGCGTCACCAGGGTTGCCAGCGCTGCCGCCACCGCACCACGGGCAATTAACGGCCCCGCCTTCACCCCCGCATCCGGATCTTTAAAGCTGCCGCGTACGTACAGCGGCGATCGCAGCGTCACGATGCGAATACCTTTACTTTCCGGATTGATGGTGAGATCCAGCTGTTCCGAGGCCATGCTGGCCGTGCCGGTGATGTTAATGACGGCATTTTCAGTATCAAAGGCAAAGATCTGTGGACGGGCGACACCGTTTACCAGGTCGATATTGGCCGCCGCACAGTTAACCCGCACCTCATCGTCACCAAAAATCTGCCCAACCAGGAAGTTACCGACGTTAAGGCCCAGGATCTCCATCAGGTTGCGGCTGACCAGCCCATCGTTCATCAGCAGCTTCAGGTTACCATTACCGTTGCCCAGCAGGGCTGCCACGGAATTACCCGTACCGCGAATGGTTGCATCACCGCTCATCTCGCCGAGGGTTTTCTGCATCAGCTCCACATCGGGCATCAGCTGTTTAAGCTTCAGTCGTCGGGCCTGAATGTCTGCCTCGCCGCGCATCGGTTTCTTATCCCCTTCCAGCTTGATGTTGGCCGAGATCGTCCCGCCCGCCATGCCAAACTTCAGCGGCTTCAGCTGCAGGTCAGCATTTTTAAGAATGATGTGGGTCGAGAGGTCGCTGAGCGGCAGGCTGCTGCCATGCTCGATTCGGCGTCCTTTGAAGCGCACGTCGGCATCCATCACATCCCATTTATCGGTTTCGAAGCGGTCGTTAGGCAGCACTTTCCCGGACGGCGGCGCCTCTTTTCTGACTTTCTGCGCCTTGGTACCTTTGCCGGAGTCAACGCCAATCAGTGGCCCCAGGTCGGCCAGGCGCAGCTGCTTAGATTCCATGTCGCCTTCCAGCTTCGGCCGCGGTTTACCGGTGCTGTAGGTCAGCGAGCCATGAATATCGCTGTCCCCGATCCGGCCATTAAAGTCACGGTAATCATAGACAGACGATTTTTCTGGGTCGATCTTCGCCACCAGATGACCGTCGGTTTCAAACGGTGGGGTATCCGGGAGCAGGACGCCGGTCAGATCGTACAGCTCACCCAGCGAATCGCCGGAAAACTTGAGGCGCAGATCGACCCCGCCCATCTTCATGGGATCGCTCACCGTGCCGACAAAGGCCACACGGGTATTACCAGAGCGGAAATCGGCCTGCACCGGGAACGGCGTGCCTTCCCCGCGCAGCGCCAGCATGCCGCCAATTTTTCCGCTACCCTTCAGAGGCTGTTCGTTGTAACGCCCTTCGGCTTTCAGGCCAAAGACGTAATCGCCCACTTTGCCCTTCTCATCTTTGCCCTTCGCGCCGGTCACTTCGCTGAAAGGCAGCGCTTTACCCAGCGGATCGACGAAGATCTCAAGATTGGCTTTGCTCACCGCATCGTCAATGGCGATACGCCCGCGATCGAAAATGATGTTGTCGAGACGGAACGACCAGGTCGAGGGTTTAGCATCAGCCTCTTTATCTTTGCTGTCGGCGAAATCAAAGGTCCAGTTGTTGGTCTTTTCCGACAGGCGGATCAGCCGGGCATCGGGTTTCTGCAGTTTGATCCACGGTAGATAGACCGTTTTGGTCAGCAACGCCAGCGGAGCCAGTGTGGCTTCGACGCGTGGCAGATGTACCATGGTGATTTCGGGAATATCGGGCGGATTGCCGAGCACAACGTCATCGGCATGCACGTGCGGCCACGGGATCCAGCTGCGCCAGCCCGTTTCATCCTTCTGACGCGCCCACACGACGCCCAGATCGCCGCGAATGGCGAACGGACGGTTGAGTTCAGTTGAGACTTTCTGGTTGATGGTCGGTTTGAGGCGGTTCCAGTCAAATGTCGCGATCACGACAATAAGCACCACAATCAGCAACAAGAAGACCCCCCCGGACCAGGTGATAATCTTCGCTGTTTTTGTCATCCCATAATTCCTTTTTTACCTTGCCAGTCATGAATATAGTTCAGACAAAGAAAAAAGGGGCGGCAGCGTCCGGTAATAACGCGTTAGCCACGCGCTATTATGGGAAGCAGCCGGGGTTACAGGGTGACGATAACGTTGTCGAGCATCTCCATCGGCACCGGACGGGAGAGGAAATAGCCCTGTGCGGCGGCGGCAGGTGAGTTTTGCACATCGCGCCACTCTTCCAGCGTCTCAACGCCTTCGACGATCACGCCCTGACAGTAGCGGTTCATCAGCTGCAGCAACAGGGTAAACAGATTGCGACCTTCCGGGGTCTGACGCAGCATAATGAACAGATCCCGCGCCACTTTGATGTAGTCGTAACGCACCTCGCTCAGGGCGGAGAAGTTCGCCATGCCGGTGCCAAAATCGTCCAGCCACAGCGGGCCAAATTCGCACATGGTGGCAAAGGAAGAGTCCTGCGGCAGACGCACGTGCTCCACCAGCTCAAAGCGCAGCCAGGGCAGGCAGTGGATCAGCTTCTGCAGGCTCTCATCCTGACGGACCGCCAGCAGGGTTGGGCCATCGACGTTAACCGAGGCCAGAATAGTGTTGTCGGCAAAGAAATCCTGTTTTGCCGTCAGCATGCTGAGCTGCTCTTCAAGGATATCCAGACGATGGCGCACGGGCAGCTCCGCAAAATAGCGATCCGGGGCGATCCGCTGTGCTGGGTTTGAAGGATGGGTCACGACGGTCAGGATCTCGATCGCCATCAGTTTACCGTCGGTGCGGTAAATGGGCTGATAAGTATAAGCACGCTCACATTGCAGCCAGTAGCGATGTTCCTGCAAGTTCTCAATACTTGCCTCAGGGATGCTCAGCAGCTGGATGTCCTGCCTTAACTTCATTTCAGATATCCTGTTGATTGGGGAAGAACCTGTCGGGACTGGTCAAAGGATTATCGGCCCCAGGTATGAGAACTTTATGTTCGGTTGCGGACGAAAATGAAAATCTGAGATCTGAAACTTACCCGGAACTTGTCCTGGTTCAAAAAAATAATGGAACGTCGTTTTAATACAGTTGACCACTCCCGGGCTGCAGCGCACACTAGCGCTAATTTAACTGTTCAGGTTCACGACTATGTCTAAGAAAATTGCCGTGATCGGCGAATGTATGATCGAACTCTCCCAGAAAGGCGCGGAAGTGAACCGTGGCTTTGGTGGCGATACGTTAAACACCTCGGTGTATATTGCCCGTCAGGTTGATGCTGACGCGCTGGCGGTCAACTATGTGACGGCCCTGGGCACAGACAATTTCAGTCAGCAGATGCTGGACGCCTGGCAGAGTGAAAATGTCGATATTTCCCTGACCCAGCGGATGGAAAACCGCCTGCCGGGCCTCTATTACATTGAGACCGACAGTACCGGCGAGCGCACCTTCTACTACTGGCGCAACGAAGCTGCCGCCAAATTCTGGCTGGAGAGCGACAGCGCGGCCCACATCTGCGAAACGCTGGCCCAGTTTGACTACCTCTATCTGAGCGGCATTAGCCTGGCGATCCTCAGCCCTGACAGCCGTGAAAAATTGTTCTCCCTGCTGCGCGAATGCCGCGCCAACGGCGGGAAAGTGATTTTCGACAACAACTACCGTCCACGTCTGTGGGCCAGTCGCGAAGAGACGCAGCAGGTCTATACCCGGATGCTGGAGTGCACCGATATCGCCTTCCTGACCCTCGATGACGAAGATGCCCTGTGGGGCGAAAAGCCCGTTGATGAGGTGATCGCCCGTACTCAGGCTGCTGGTGTAACGGAAGTTGTGATTAAGCGCGGGGCAGACTCCTGCCTGGTGGCCGTTGCCGGCGAAGCGATTATTGATGTGCCTGCGGTGAAGCTGGCAAAAGAAAAGGTGATTGATACCACTGCGGCGGGTGACTCATTCAGCGCCGGGTATCTGGCTGTGCGTCTGACGGGCGGTACGCCGGAAGCCGCAGCCCAGCGCGGCCACCTGACCGCCAGCACGGTGATTCAGTATCGTGGCGCGATCATCCCGCGGGAAGCGATGCCGAGGTAAAAGCAAAACGGCAACCCTGAGGTTGCCGTTTTTAGTGTTTGTTCCCTCTCCGTGTGGGAGAGGGCCAGGGTGAGGGCATCAGACCGCACTCCCCACAGATTTACTGCCCCTGCGATGCCGATTTCATTGGCGCCATAATTCCGTCCCACGTCGCCTGCAGATCCTTCATGTCATATTCTGGCTCACCTTTCGGCTGCATCAGAATCAGCGACATATCCTGTGAAAGCTGCTGACGCAGATCCTGGCTCAGCATCTCTGCAGTCAGGCTATTGAGGAAATCCTGACGCAGTTTCTGATACTGTTCCGGCGCAATATCCACCACCTGGTTTTGCAGAGAGCGAATACGCTGGCTGATCAGAATATCGGTATCGGTACGGGCATAGGTGGCGAACAGTTTTTGTAGCTCGAGGTTTTTCTGCGCCACCAGCGCGTTAAACTCCTCTTCGCTCAGGCCGCTCTCACGCACCTTCGCCAGCTCTTTGGCGACCAGCGCCATATTGGCGTTCAGCTTGTCGCCCGGCGACTCCACGTTAATGGCGCACTGGGCGCGCTGGAACAGCACCCGGCAATCAAAGCCCAGACCAATGTCCTTAGCGTTGTTTTTGCTGAGGTTTTGCTGAACATGCCAGAACAACGCCTCCCGGGCTAAATCGGCGCGCCAGTAGCGCAGCAGCGCGGCAGATTCACGAATTGGCTGCCATGGGCTATCCCACATAATAGAGAGTCGGTCCTGGCGCACAGCATCGGTCATGATGCTGACCGGCTCTGCGCGCAGCGGCGACAGAGTGGGTACTGGCGCAGGGGTGGTGCGTTTGCCCTTCAGTTCACCAAAGGTTTTACCGATCTGCTCGATCACCGCCCGGCTATCAATGTTGCCGACCACAATCAGGGTCATGGCGTCCGGGGTGTACCAGTTCTGGTAGAACGACTTCACCTGCTCAATATCAACCGGCTGCTTCAGCGGCTCCGCCGGATCGTGACCCAGCAGCGCAGAGCCTTTCAGGCGATAGCGCCACCAGCCCTCTTTGGTATCAGCAGGCCAGGTCGCCACCATATCGCTGTTGCTCAGAGCGTAATTCACGGTTTCAGGCGTAATCGAGACGTTACCGGCGGTATCAGACAGCCAGGTCAATGCCTCTTTGAGCAGATCGTTACGGTTGTTTGGCAGGCTGAGGTTAAACATGGTGTAGTCATAGGAGACGACGGCAGGCGGCAAAGGACGTTTAGGATCGATACCCTGTTGCCACAATGAACGGACCTGTACGGCCTGCAGGCTACCGCTTTGGGTCAGCGCCAGACGGGGAATAAAATGGCTGAAACCGCTCTGTTGCGTACTCTCGGTCAGGGAGCCGGTATTGACGGAAAGGCGAATTTCAATGCGGTCGCTGGGGCGTTGCGGCGTGGCTAAAACCTGCCACTGAAAACCGTTCGCCAGCGTACCCTGTTGCCAGGCTGGGTCAGGCTGGAGCGCGTCAGCCTGCACATAACTGGCTGCTGCCATCATGAGCAAACCGCCGGTTAAGAGTCGAATTTTTGTGCCCTGCATGTGAACCCCTGATCAACATTCCTGGTTACAAAGAGTGCCACACGCCCTGTCGCACTCTAAAGATAATGTTCAAAACACTCCGATTAGACCGCGCGTGAAGCGAAACGTCACGGCAAGAAGTGAAATATACCCGAAATAAATCTTGTCCGTTTATGACAAGTATTCAGGGCCATTATGCGCAGGAGCCCGCACGCCGACAAGGGAATGCGGGCCAGAGAGAAGATTTTATGAGGATAAACCGTGCGTTTTGCCGTCTGGCGCACGATTATTCAGCGTATCGTCGAGTTTTTTGTGGTCCAGCTCTTTCACCCACTTCGCCACCACGATGGTTGCTACACCGTTGCCCACCAGGTTAGTCAGGGCGCGGGCTTCGGACATAAAGCGGTCAATACCGAGGATCAGGGCCAGTCCGGCTACCGGCAGATGTCCGACGGCAGAGATGGTCGCCGCCAGCACGATAAAGCCGCTGCCCGTCACCCCTGCGGCGCCTTTCGAGGAGAGCAGTAGCACCACCAGCAGCGTGATCTGATGGAAGATATCCATATGGCTGTTGGTGGCTTGAGCGATAAACACCGCCGCCATGGTCAGGTAGATCGAGGTGCCATCAAGGTTAAAGGAGTAGCCGGTCGGGATAACCAGCCCCACCACCGATTTACGGCAGCCCAGCTTCTCCATCTTATCGAGCATACGCGGCAGCGCCGATTCTGACGAGGAGGTACCCAGTACAATCAGCAGCTCTTCACGGATATAGCGGATGAACTTGAAGATGTTGAAGCCCGTGGCACGAGCAATGCTGCCCAGTACCACCACCACAAACAGGATGCAGGTAATGTAGAAGCAGATAATCAGCTGGCCGAGCTGCACCAGGGTGCCGACACCATATTTGCCGATGGTAAAGGCCATCGCCCCGAATGCCCCGATGGGTGCCAGGCGCATAATCATATTGATGATGCCGAAGATGACCTGCGAGAAGCTTTCAATCACGTTGAATATCAGCTGGCCTTTGCTGCCAAGGCGATGCAGGGCAAAGCCAAACATCACGGCGAACAGTAGCACCTGCAGGATGTTACCGCTGGCGAAGGCGCCAATCACGCTGCCGGGGATCACGTCCAGCAGGAAGGCGACCACGCCCTGGTCTTTCGCCTGATCGGCGTAAACCGCCACCGCTTTTGCATCCAGCGTGGAAGGGTCAACGTTCATGCCTGCGCCCGGCTGAACCACGTTCACAATCACCAGGCCAATGATCAGCGCGAGGGTGCTGACCACTTCAAAATAGAGCAGCGCAACCGCACCCGTGCGGCCCACGGCTTTCATGCTTTCCATGCCTGCGATGCCGGTCACGACGGTACAGAAAATAACCGGAGCGATCACCATCTTAATCAGCTTAACGAAGGCATCGCCAAGCGGTTTCATTTGGGTGCCTAATTCAGGGTAGAAATGGCCAAGCAGAATACCGATGGCGATGGCGGTTAAGACCTGAAAATAAAGACTTCTGAAGAGAGAGGTTTTCATAAGATGTCCTTGGGAAGAAAAACCGCAGGCAGTGTAGGGTTACTGCTCACCTGCGGCCTTAAAATAGCACCCAATAATCAGGACAAATAGAAGCTCAGGCCGAATTTGAAACACAAATGTTAAGAAATTTGAGCTGGCTCGCACAAACCAGCAACAATTCAGTCATCAGTGTGATGGTCATTCGGCTGAAGGTAACGGCTTTCAAAAACATCGCGCGGCACGGCTTTAGCAAACAGGAAACCTTGTCCGCACTCAACCCCGGCATTAGCCAGCCAGCTCCGCTGGGCTTCGGTTTCAACACCCTCGGCGATAATTTCCAGCTTCAGGCTATGCGCCATCTGGATAATCGCCTCTACCATGCTGCTGTCATCAGGCAGGCCCTCAACAAAGGCCTTATCGATTTTCAGCACGTTTACCGGCAGGGTTTTCATATGTTGCAGTTGACGCAGCCCGGCGTACCCCATGCCGAAATCGTCCAGCGCAATGCGCACGCCGGCATTACGCAGCGGGCGGAGTATCGCCACGGCTTCGTTAGGATCGTCGATCCGGCGGCTCTCGGTTACTTCCAGAATCAGGGTATCAGGCTGGATGCGGTAGCGAGTAATCAGCGCCAGCAGCTCCGGAACCATGTTCGGGTGCATCAGCTGCAGCGCCGACAGGTTAACCGACAGCGGCATCATCTTCCCCCGCGACTGCCAGACCGACAGCAAGCGGCAGGACTCTTCCAGCACCCATTGGCCCACCGTCACAATCAGGCCGCAGTTCTCGATGCGGTCGATCAGCCCTTCCGGGAGCTCCCAGCTACCATCGGCCTGACGCATCCGCAGCAGCGCTTCGGCACTCTTTATCTTACCGGTATGCAGATCGACCTGCGGCTGCAGCCAGAGGGCGAAGTGGTTTTGGTCCAGCGCGGTCAGAATATCGTTCTCTTCTGACAGCCGCTGCTGCGCCTTCTCCATCTGCTCGGGTTCGAAGAACTGGATCTGGTTCTTACCCTTCTGCCGGGCAGTAAAGGCAGCCGAGAAGGCCCGACGGAAGAGCTGCTCGGCGGTCAGGTTACCGTTAAACATGGCGATGCCGATACTGGCGCTCGGGCGCAGCTGGATCCCCTGTACCGGCAGCCGTTCGTTAATAACAGTGAGTACTTGCTGACCCAATGTGATGGCGTGCCATGGCTCATTGACGCCGGTAGCGATAATCACAAAGTCATAGGCGCTCACCTGGGTCAGCACCATCCGCGGCGCCAGTACAGATTTGAGCTTTTCAACCAGCGTCAGCAGTACCATTTCCCGCTGGCTCTCTTTTAGCACCCCAGCGGTGTCCTGCAAGGTTTCACAGGCCACTACCATCAGGGCGATGGGCTGCTGGCGTTTCACCGCCTGCTCCAGCAGTGCCATCAGAAACGCCTTGTTGGGCAGATCCGAAACCGCGAAGCGAGTGGCATTATGGTTCAGCTCTTCATGCTGACGCATCATGCGCTGCTGGTTCAGGTTATAGCTGCGTATCAGCATGCCGATTTCGTCGTCATGATGCAGGCGCGGGACGGGTAGCTGATGCCCCACCTGTTGCTGCGGAGAAATGGTATCCAGCTCGCGGGCAATCCGCCGCAGCGGATGGACGATCAGTCGGTTGATGCACCAGGTCAGCGCCACGGTCAGCATCAGCGTCAATAATAAGTAAGTGGTTACCAACGTCGAGACCCAACTGATAACGAATTTGTACATCCGCCAGGAGTCAGATTGCAGCACCAGATAGGCCAGCGGCTGCGGGTTCGCCGGGCGCTGCAGGGAATAGACCGGCAGGGAGATTTGTACCGGCATCTCAAACAGGCGTTTGACCATCACCGGCACCGGACGCTCCGGGATAAAGTTCATGCGCAGAGCCTGGAACTGATTGGGCAATACCACATCTGCCTGGCTGACGACGCCTGCCGGCTTAATGCTCTTAATAATGGATTCCGCCTGCGGAATATCGCCTTTCAGAATGGCAGAAGAGAGAGGCTCACGGATGGAGCGGGCGATGCTTTCGAGCTGCGTAGCCGTGTTGTAGCGATTCTGCTGAATGGCATGAAACAGCAGAATGACGCAAAAGACGAAGACAAACACCATGGTGACGGCAGTTACCATCGCCATTTGTTTGATAGTTAAAGAGCGGCTGACACGCAAAATGAATCTCCAGAAACGCGAAACGCAGGTTAATCAACTGTTACCCCGCTGCTTTCAGAGTATACCTTATCGTGATGTGTTTAAGAGAGTGTAACCAACCGTTTAGGGATTATTCTGGTTCCCGCTCCGTACAGAGTATGGAGCGGTTGTTCAGGGCGGTTACAGGCCCGAATAACGGGGGCTGCGGCCTGATACCTTATTCGGCGCTACGCAGTGAAATCTCTCCGCCTACCCAGGGTTTGATAACCCCATCCTGCTCAAGCATCAGTGCGCCCTGCTCGTTTATACCGCGCGACGTGCCGTAGATCTCTTTATCGCCAATGATCAGCTTCACCGGACGGTGAACAAAATTATCGAGCTTCTCCCAGCGAGGAAGGAACGGTGCCAGCCCCTCCTGCTCGAAGATCCTCAGCGAGTGGCGCAGCTCATTGATGACCTGTACCGCCAGCACGTTACGATCGATGGCGATCCCCGCTTCCTGCAGATTGATCCACCCCTGGTTAATATCATCCGCCTGCACGTTGCGCATCACCAGATTGATCCCGGCACCCATCACGATCTGTGCCGCATCGCCAGTTTTACCCGTCAGTTCGACTAAGATCCCGGCCAGTTTACGATCCTTCAGATAGAGATCGTTCGGCCACTTAACCCGTACGTCGTCGGCGCCGAGAGATTGCAGAACCTCTGCCAGCACAATGCCAATCACCAGGCTTAGGCCGATGGCGGCTGCAGGTCCCTGCTCCAGACGCCAGTACATAGACAGGTAGAGGTTGGCGCCAAAAGGCGAAAACCATTTACGCCCCCGGCGACCGCGTCCGGCCTGCTGATACTCAGCCACACAGCTGTCGCCAGACTGCAGTTCGTTGAGCCTGTCGAGCAGATACTGATTGGTGGAGTCAATGACTGGCAAAACAGCGACGCTGTTGTCAGCGATCTGGCTATGGATAAAGCTTTCGTTCAACAGCTGAACCGGCTCCGGCAGGCTGTAGCCTTTGCCCGGCACGGTAAAGACATCCACACCCCAGTCACGCAGGGTCTGAATATGCTTGTTAATAGCGGCACGGCTCATTCCCAGATGTTCACCGAGCTGTTCACCGGAATGAAAATCGCCGTCGGCCAGAATGGCGATCAGCTTCAGGGGGACGGTATGGTCTTTCATGCAATGGTCTCCACCGCGTTCACTTCACCGTGATGGCCGATAAAGCGCACTTCCGGCTCCAGCCAGACGTTAAACTTCTCACCCACGCGCTGACGCACCTGATGGGCCAACTGCACGACATCATCGCTGGTAGCATTATTTTCATTGATGAGTACCAGCGCCTGCTGGCGATGAACCGCCGCGCCGCCGCAGGTAGTCCCTTTAAGTTGACACTGATCGATCAACCAGCCGGCAGCCAGCTTGACGCTACCATCCGCCTGCGGATAGTGCGGCGCGTTCGGCCATTCAGCAAGCAGTGTTTGCGCGTTTTCAGCGGAGATCACTGGGTTTTTAAAGAAACTGCCGGCATTACCGTTCACTTTCGGATCGGGCAATTTGCTCATTCGCATCTGGCAAACCGCCGCAAAAATCTCTTTCGCGGTCACCGTCGCGGGATCCAGACGGGTTAAATCACCGTAGGAGAGAACCGGCTGCCAGTTTTTTGTCAGGCGCAGACCGACCGCGACGATGACGTATTTATCCTGATATTCATGTTTGAAAATGCTGTCGCGGTAGCCGAAACGGCACTCATCGGCTTGTAAGCGACGCGCTTCACCGGTCGCCAGTTCGATACAATCAACATACTCGCAGACATGCCTGATCTCGATGCCATAGGCACCGATATTCTGAATTGGGGATGAACCGGCGCAGCCAGGGATCAGGGCAAGGTTTTCCAGCCCCGGCATGTTGTGTTCAAGGGTATATTGCACCAGATCGTGCCAGTTTTCGCCGGCACCTACGTGCAGACGCCAGCATTCCTGCGTCTCTTCAACCGTGATCCCGCGGATGCGGTTCACGATCACCGTCCCGGAAAAGTCTTCCAGAAAGAGAACGTTACTCCCCTCGCCCAGAATAAGAACGGGTTGGTGGTGTTGCGTGGCATGATTCCATGCAGCCAGCAGCTGCTGCGCATCGTCGGCTCGCACGATCTGTCGGGCATTTCGGTCGATACCGAAGGTATTCCAGGACTTAAGGGAGTGATTCATAGACGCTATCCAGATGCAAAAACCGGGATAGTTTACCCCATCGAGGGATCTTTGTCGGCTGGAATTGCCAGGCTTGGAGGGTGTTGCAGGCCGGGTAAGGCGCAGACGGCAAAAAAACCCCGCACCTTCCGGTACGGGGTTTCTTTAATTGATGCCTGGCAGTTCCCTACTCTCGCATGGGGAGACCCCACACTACCATCGGCGCTACGGCGTTTCACTTCTGAGTTCGGCATGGGGTCAGGTGGGACCACCGCGCTACAGCCGCCAGGCAAATTCTGTTGTTCACCCCGCCCTCAGGCGTGATGAGTAATCTGTAATCAGCTGAAAATCGTCTTCAAATCCGCCGAAACAGCTTCGGCGTTGTAAGGTTAAGCCTCACGGTTCATTAGTATCGGTTAGCTCAACGCATCGCTGCGCTTACACACCCGACCTATCAACGTCGTCGTCTTCAACGTTCCTTCAGGACCCTTAAAGGGTCAGGGAGAACTCATCTCGGGGCAAGTTTCGTGCTTAGATGCTTTCAGCACTTATCTTTTCCGCATTTAGCTACCGGGCAGTGCCATTGGCATGACAACCCGAACACCAGTGATGCGTCCACTCCGGTCCTCTCGTACTAGGAGCAGCCCCCCTCAATTCTCCAGCGCCCACGGCAGATAGGGACCGAACTGTCTCACGACGTTCTAAACCCAGCTCGCGTACCACTTTAAACGGCGAACAGCCGTACCCTTGGGACCTACTTCAGCCCCAGGATGTGATGAGCCGACATCGAGGTGCCAAACACCGCCGTCGATATGAACTCTTGGGCGGTATCAGCCTGTTATCCCCGGAGTACCTTTTATCCGTTGAGCGATGGCCCTTCCATACAGAACCACCGGATCACTATGACCTGCTTTCGCACCTGCTCGAGCCGTCACTCTCGCAGTCAAGCTAGCTTATGCCATTGCACTAACCTCCTGATGTCCGACCAGGATTAGCTAACCTTCGTGCTCCTCCGTTACTCTTTAGGAGGAGACCGCCCCAGTCAAACTACCCACCAGACACTGTCCGCAACCCGGATTACGGGTCCACGTTAGAACACCAGCCATTAAAGGGTGGTATTTCAAGGTTGGCTCCACGCAGACTGGCGTCCACGCTTCAAAGCCTCCCACCTATCCTACACATCAAGGACCAGTGTTCAGTGTCAAGCTATAGTAAAGGTTCACGGGGTCTTTCCGTCTTGCCGCGGGTACACTGCATCTTCACAGCGATTTCAATTTCACTGAGTCTCGGGTGGAGACAGCCTGGCCATCATTACGCCATTCGTGCAGGTCGGAACTTACCCGACAAGGAATTTCGCTACCTTAGGACCGTTATAGTTACGGCCGCCGTTTACCGGGGCTTCGATCAAGAGCTTCGCGTTGCCGCTAACCCCATCAATTAACCTTCCGGCACCGGGCAGGCGTCACACCGTATACGTCCACTTTCGTGTTTGCACAGTGCTGTGTTTTTAATAAACAGTTGCAGCCAGCTGGTATCTTCGACTGATTTCAGCTCCACGAGCAAGTCGCTTCACCTACCATCAGCGTGCCTTCTCCCGAAGTTACGGCACCATTTTGCCTAGTTCCTTCACCCGAGTTCTCTCAAGCGCCTTGGTATTCTCTACCTGACCACCTGTGTCGGTTTGGGGTACGATTTGATGTTACCTGATGCTTAGAGGCTTTTCCTGGAAGCAGGGCATTTGTTGCTTCAGCACCGTAGTGCCTCGTCATCACACCTCAGCGTTAGTAAGGTTCCGGATTTACCTGGAACCTCCGCCTACATGCTTAAACCGGGACAACCGTCGCCCGGCCAACATAGCCTTCTCCGTCCCCCCTTCGCAGTAACACCGAGTACAGGAATATTAACCTGTTTCCCATCGACTACGCCTTTCGGCCTCGCCTTAGGGGTCGACTCACCCTGCCCCGATTAACGTTGGACAGGAACCCTTGGTCTTCCGGCGAGCGGGTTTTTCACCCGCTTTATCGTTACTTATGTCAGCATTCGCACTTCTGATACCTCCAGCAGACCTCACAGTCCACCTTCAACGGCTTACAGAACGCTCCCCTACCCAACAACACATAGTGTCGCTGCCGCAGCTTCGGTGCATGGTTTAGCCCCGTTACATCTTCCGCGCAGGCCGACTCGACCAGTGAGCTATTACGCTTTCTTTAAATGATGGCTGCTTCTAAGCCAACATCCTGGCTGTCTGTGCCTTCCCACATCGTTTCCCACTTAACCATGACTTTGGGACCTTAGCTGGCGGTCTGGGTTGTTTCCCTCTTCACGACGGACGTTAGCACCCGCCGTGTGTCTCCCGTGATAACATTCTCCGGTATTCGCAGTTTGCATCGGGTTGGTAAGCCGGGATGGCCCCCTAGCCGAAACAGTGCTCTACCCCCGGAGATGAATTCACGAGGCGCTACCTAAATAGCTTTCGGGGAGAACCAGCTATCTCCCGGTTTGATTGGCCTTTCACCCCCAGCCACAAGTCATCCGCTAATTTTTCAACATTAGTCGGTTCGGTCCTCCAGTTAGTGTTACCCAACCTTCAACCTGCCCATGGCTAGATCACCGGGTTTCGGGTCTATACCCTGCAACTTAACGCCCAGTTAAGACTCGGTTTCCCTTCGGCTCCCCTATACGGTTAACCTTGCTACAGAATATAAGTCGCTGACCCATTATACAAAAGGTACGCAGTCACCTGACGAATCAGGCTCCCACTGCTTGTACGTACACGGTTTCAGGTTCTTTTTCACTCCCCTCGCCGGGGTTCTTTTCGCCTTTCCCTCACGGTACTGGTTCACTATCGGTCAGTCAGGAGTATTTAGCCTTGGAGGATGGTCCCCCCATATTCAGACAGGATACCACGTGTCCCGCCCTACTCTTCGAGTTCACAGCAAGTGTATCTTCGTGTACGGGAGTATCACCCTGTACCCTGCGACTTTCCAGACGCTTCCACTGACACACATGCTGATTCAGACTCTGGGCTGCTCCCCGTTCGCTCGCCGCTACTGGGGGAATCTCGGTTGATTTCTTTTCCTCAGGGTACTTAGATGTTTCAGTTCCCCTGGTTCGCTTCGTTAAGCTATGTATTCACTTAACGATAGTGTGACGAATCACACTGGGTTTCCCCATTCGGAAATCGTCGGCTATAACGGTTCATATCACCTTACCGACGCTTATCGCAGATTAGCACGTCCTTCATCGCCTCTGACTGCCTAGGCATCCACCGTGTACGCTTAGTCGCTTAACCTCACAACCCGAAGCTGTTTCACTTCTGATTGCGAAAATTTGAGAGACTCGAACACACCTACCATCTGCTCTTATTACGGAGAGCAGACACAGTGTGTCGTTTCAATTTTCAGCTTGATCCAGATTTTTAAAGAGCAAAACTTCGCAGCGCACCTTCGCAGGTACACTCTGAAGTTTTTGTGTTGTCGCAGTAAAGGATGGTGGAGCTATGCGGGATCGAACCGCAGACCTCCTGCGTGCAAGGCAGGCGCTCTCCCAGCTGAGCTATAGCCCCATCGCAAAATGCTAATCTCTGTACCGCTCATCCTTACAAGAAGGAGTTTGGTAGGCCTGAGTGGACTTGAACCACCGACCTCACCCTTATCAGGGGTGCGCTCTAACCACCTGAGCTACAAGCCTGCAGAGATTTTTTACTGCTTACTTTTCATCAGACAATCTGTGTGAGCACTGCAAAGGCAGGTTCTTTAAGGTAAGGAGGTGATCCAACCGCAGGTTCCCCTACGGTTACCTTGTTACGACTTCACCCCAGTCATGAATCACAAAGTGGTAAGCGCCCTCCCGAAGGTTAAGCTACCTACTTCTTTTGCAACCCACTCCCATGGTGTGACGGGCGGTGTGTACAAGGCCCGGGAACGTATTCACCGTAGCATTCTGATCTACGATTACTAGCGATTCCGACTTCATGGAGTCGAGTTGCAGACTCCAATCCGGACTACGACGCACTTTATGAGGTCCGCTTGCTCTCGCGAGGTCGCTTCTCTTTGTATGCGCCATTGTAGCACGTGTGTAGCCCTACTCGTAAGGGCCATGATGACTTGACGTCATCCCCACCTTCCTCCAGTTTATCACTGGCAGTCTCCTTTGAGTTCCCGGCCTAACCGCTGGCAACAAAGGATAAGGGTTGCGCTCGTTGCGGGACTTAACCCAACATTTCACAACACGAGCTGACGACAGCCATGCAGCACCTGTCTCAGAGTTCCCGAAGGCACCAAAGCATCTCTGCTAAGTTCTCTGGATGTCAAGAGTAGGTAAGGTTCTTCGCGTTGCATCGAATTAAACCACATGCTCCACCGCTTGTGCGGGCCCCCGTCAATTCATTTGAGTTTTAACCTTGCGGCCGTACTCCCCAGGCGGTCGACTTAACGCGTTAGCTCCGGAAGCCACTCCTCAAGGGAACAACCTCCAAGTCGACATCGTTTACGGCGTGGACTACCAGGGTATCTAATCCTGTTTGCTCCCCACGCTTTCGCACCTGAGCGTCAGTCTTTGTCCAGGGGGCCGCCTTCGCCACCGGTATTCCTCCAGATCTCTACGCATTTCACCGCTACACCTGGAATTCTACCCCCCTCTACAAGACTCTAGCCTGCCAGTTTCGAATGCAGTTCCCAGGTTGAGCCCGGGGATTTCACATCCGACTTGACAGACCGCCTGCGTGCGCTTTACGCCCAGTAATTCCGATTAACGCTTGCACCCTCCGTATTACCGCGGCTGCTGGCACGGAGTTAGCCGGTGCTTCTTCTGCGAGTAACGTCAATCACCAAGGTTATTAACCTTAATGCCTTCCTCCTCGCTGAAAGTACTTTACAACCCGAAGGCCTTCTTCATACACGCGGCATGGCTGCATCAGGCTTGCGCCCATTGTGCAATATTCCCCACTGCTGCCTCCCGTAGGAGTCTGGACCGTGTCTCAGTTCCAGTGTGGCTGGTCATCCTCTCAGACCAGCTAGGGATCGTCGCCTAGGTGAGCCATTACCCCACCTACTAGCTAATCCCATCTGGGCACATCTGATGGCAAGAGGCCCGAAGGTCCCCCTCTTTGGTCTTGCGACGTTATGCGGTATTAGCTACCGTTTCCAGTAGTTATCCCCCTCCATCAGGCAGTTTCCCAGACATTACTCACCCGTCCGCCACTCGTCACCCGAAGAGCAAGCTCTTCTGTGCTACCGTTCGACTTGCATGTGTTAGGCCTGCCGCCAGCGTTCAATCTGAGCCATGATCAAACTCTTCAATTTAAGTTTGATGCTCGTGAATTAAACTTCGTAATGAATTACGTATGTTCACTCAGAGACTTTGGTATTCATTTTTCGTCTTGCGACGTTAAGAATCCATGTCACTTTGAGTGCCCACACAGATTGTCTGATAAATTGTTAAAGAGCAGTGCAACGCGGCTTTCGCTCACCGTTGCGAGGTCCCGTATAATACGTTTTCCCCTTTCAGAGTCAAGCGATAATTTCACGCTTTTCTCTGCTGACCCGGCGGCTTGTAATCCGTTGTTCCGTGTCAGTGGAGGCGCATTATAGGGAGTTCTTCGGCGGTGACAAGCATAAATCTCAAAAAGTTTTCCGTTCGCTTATTTTTCACGCTTTACGTTTATTAAAGCCGCGAACTGCGGGTTAATTGCGCGATTTCCCGGGCGAAACTGGCCACCTGCGACCAGTCGGTGTAGACCACTTCTTTGCGTGTATCCGTTTCGCCGCCGGTCATCTTCATAATAAGACGGATCATAAAGCGATCGTACCAGCGATAGCGTGGGTAACGCAGAGCACCGGCAAAGACGGCACAGGCCGCTGGCTTCCAGGGCGAGTTCAGCAAGAACTTACGCGTGTAGCTATTGGTCTGCGGGGTACGCTTTTCTGCTTTACGCGCCACCAGGTTCACCGAAAAGAAAGCGCCCGGCAGGCTGTTCAGCGTTGCCGTATGCTTTTTCACAAAGCGATCCACCGCTGGATGAAAATGGCCGTAGCGGATAGAGGCGCCGATCACCACGCGGTCATACTCCTGCCACGCAATCTCTTCGGTGCGGTTCAGGTTGATGACGTCGGCATAGATGCCCTGCTCTTTTAACTCAGACGCCAGGAAAGCAGCAATCTCGCGCGTTTGTCCGTCGCGGGTCGAAAATAGAATTAATGTTTTCATAAATGGCTCCCTTTATTCGCGCCAGAATGTTGGCGTAAAGAGGACCAATAACGTAAAGACCTCAAGACGCCCGAACAGCATGTTGGCAATCAGGATCCACTTCGCGGTCGGATTCATGCTGGCAAAGTTATCTGCGACCACGCCAAGGCCGGGTCCCAGGTTATTCAGTGTGGCCACAACAGAGGCAAACGCCGAGAAGTCATCCACCCCCGTCGCGATAATCGCCAGCATGCTGACGATAAAGACCAGTGCGTAGGCGGAGAAGAAACCCCACACCGCTTCGAGAATACGTTCCGGCAGCGCGCGGTTACCCAGCTTGATGCTGTAGACCGCATTCGGGTGCACCAGACGTTTAAGCTCGCGGTTGCCCTGCTTGAACAGCAGCAGGATGCGGATCACTTTCAAGCCACCGCCCGTCGAACCGGCACAGCCGCCGATAAAGGCCGAACAGAGCAGCAGGACCGGCAGGAAGAGCGGCCAGCGCGCAATGCTGTCGGTGGTAAAGCCTGCGGTCGTCGCCATCGATACCACCTGGAAGAAGGCCTGGTTCAGGGTGGTAACTGCCGAAGCATAGACATCGTGTAACCACAGCACCAGGGTACAGATCACCACCAGCGTCAGCTGCACGCCGATAAACATGCGGAATTCCGGATCGCGCCAGTAGACCTTCAGGTTACGGCCACTGAGTAAAGAGAAGTGCAGACCATAGTTACAGCCGGAAATCAGCAGGAAGATTGCAATAATGGTGTTGATGGTCGGGCTGTCAAAATAGCCGATGCTGGCATCATGAGTGGAGAACCCGCCAATCGCGATGGTGGCGAAGCTATGGCCGATGGCGTCAAAGGCCGGCATTCCGGCAAACCACAGCGCCAGCGCACAGGCGACGGTCAGCAGCACATAGATGAGCCACAGCGTTTTGGCCGTCTCGGCGATACGCGGACGCATCTTGTTATCCTTCAGCGGCCCCGGCATCTCTGCCCGATAGAGCTGCATCCCCCCGACGCCCAGTATCGGCAGGATCGCCACGGCTAATACGATGATCCCCATCCCGCCGAACCACTGCAGCATCTGCCGGTAAAAGAGGATGGCATGGGGGAGCGAATCCAGCCCCACCAGCGTGGTAGCCCCGGTGGTAGTCAGCCCTGAGAAAGATTCAAAGAACGCATCGGTGATGGTCAGGTTGGGCTGTTCAGAAAAGATGAAGGGTAATGCCCCCACGCTGCCCAGCACGGTCCAGAACAACACCACGATAAGGAAGCCTTCGCGGGATTTCAGCTCCCCCTTCTCACGGCGGTTAGGCCACCACAGCAGGGAGCCAATCATCAGCGCGACGAAAAAGGTCTGCGTAAAGGCCCGGCCCGCACCATCCCGATAAATAAGCGCCACCAGTCCGGGGAGGATCATCGTCCCGGAAAAGAGTATGACCAGCAATCCAACGATTCGGGTTATGGCACGAAAATGCATCTCTGCCGCTTCCTTAGGTATTCAAAAAGTAAGGTGGGGATTATTCTTCAATCGGCCGTAATTGCAACGAACCACGACTAAAATCAGCCAGTTTTGCTGAGAATGCCGGAAGCGATGCCTGGGGTAGCGCCACACGTAATTGCACCGCCGCCTGGTAATCACTGTGCACGATCAGGCCCTGATACAGCTTCAGCAACGATTCGATGCCGGATAACTGGGCGTAATCGCACAATAAAGTATATTCGGTAAGTGGCGTTTTGCGGATCGTTGTCAGTTGATTCAGCGCCTGCTGGACGCCGCCGCCATAGGCCTTAACCAGCCCGCCCGTTCCCAGTAATACGCCGCCGTAGTAACGCACCACGACGGCGGTGATTTCTCCCACGCCGCTGCCCATTAACTGAGAGAGCATCGGTTTGCCCGCCGTGCCCGCCGGTTCACCATCATCCGAGAACCCCAGCTTCTGTGAATCGTCAGGCGGCCCGGCCACCCACGCCACGCAGTGGTGGCGGGCGTCAGGATGTTCTGCCCGTACTGACTCAACAAAAGCCTTTGCCGCCTCCACGCCGTCGGTATGCGCCAGCAACGTGATGAAACGGCTTTTTTTGATCTCTTCCGTAAAGGTGACCGGCGCTGCCGGTATGAGCCAGCTTTCCATTACGCCAGCTTCAGATCTCGCGTCATGTTTTCAGTACCGTTTTCATGGATCACCACGTTATCTTCGATACGGATGCCACCAAACGGCTTCAGCGCCTCAATTTTCTGCCAGTTGAAGTGCTTGCTGAACTGCCCTTCACGCCACGGCGCCAGCAGGGACTCAATAAAGTAGATCCCCGGCTCGATGGTCAACACCATGCGCGGCTGCAGAATGCGGGTGCAACGCAGGTAAGGATATTTGGACGGCGCGGCCAGATGCGTACCGGTGTCATCCTGCATAAAGCCTGCGGTGTCGTGCACCTGCAGACCCAGCGGGTGGCCGATACCGTGCGGCATAAACGGCCCGGTCAGGTCGTTTTCCACCATCGCTTCTTCGCTCATATCGCTGACGATCTGATGCTTACGCAACAGCTTCGCAATACGCTGATGGAACTGAACGTGGTAATCCACGTAGCTCACGCCAGCCTTCATGGTGGCGATCAGGGCCAGCTGCTCGTCATTGACGTCTTTGATCAGCTGGGCGAATTCGGTATCGCTGTTCCCGGCCCAGGTACGGGTCAGGTCCGCGGCATAGCCGTTGTACTCCGCACCGGCATCCAACAGGAAGCTGCGCATTTCGGACGGCGCACGGTGATCGAGTTTAGTGTAGTGCAGCACCGCCGCGTGCTCATTCAGCGCCACAATGTTGCTGTACGGCACGTCAATATCACGATGGCCGGTAGCCGTCAGGTAAGCCAGGTTAATATCGAACTCACTCATGCCGGACAGGAAAGCTTCATGCGCCGCACGATGGCCGTTGACCGCCGTTTTTTGCGCTTCACGCATGCACGCCAGTTCATAGTCGGTCTTATAGGAGCGATAGTAGTGCAGATAGTCGATAACGCCTTTCGGGTTGATGTTATCCGCTGAGATCTCCAGACCGCGCGCACGTTCTGGCACCGGGCCAATATAGCCGATGTTGCCGCGGGCAGCAGGTAACTGGCTGCCAATGCCGTCGGCTTTCGGCAGGGCAATCACCTCGATCTCTTCTGTCCAGAAGGAGGTCGGCAGCGGTTCCACGTTGTGCCAGTAATCCACCGGCAGATAGAACCACAGTTTTGGCTTGTTCACGCCATCCACCAGCAACCAGCAATTGGGAACCTGGGTTACCGGCACCCAGGCTTTAAATTGCGGGTTCACCTTGAAGGGATAAGCGTGATCGTCGAGAAAGACATTGAACAGTTCGCCGGAGTGGATGAGTAAGGCATCCAGCTTGAAGCGAGCCAGTACGTCGCGGGTACGTTCCTGCAACGTAACAATGTGATTTTTATACTGCGCGGCCAGTGAATCCATCATTCATCCTTTTGTTTTGACCTCAAGTCACCGCATCTTAGCACACCTCAGAAAGGCTGCGTGATCTCCGCCGAGCGTGATCAGACCTACAATTATTTAATGACTAATTTGCATTTCATTAACACAAAACCCACACTCCGAATCATCTGGTATGACCAGATCCAATTACTGGATTCAGGAGACCGACATGCTCTACAAAGGCGACACCCTGTACGTAGACTGGCTGGAAGGTGGCATTGCCGAACTGGTGTTCGACGCCCCCGGCTCAGTGAATAAGCTGGACACCGCAACCGTTGCCAGCCTTGGCCATGCGCTGGACGTGCTTGAAAAAGAGTCCGACTTAAAAGGTCTGCTGCTGCGTTCTGAGAAAGCGGCATTTATCGTCGGCGCAGACATTACCGAATTCCTCTCCCTGTTCCTGGTCCCTCAGGAGCAGCTGAGCCAGTGGCTGCATTTTGCCAACAGCGTCTTTAACCGTCTGGAAGATCTGCCGGTCCCGACGATCTCTGCCGTTAATGGCTATGCGCTGGGCGGCGGCTGCGAATGCGTGCTGGCCACCGATTACCGTCTGGCCACCCCGGATCTGCGCATCGGCCTGCCGGAAACCAAACTGGGCATTATGCCGGGCTTTGGCGGTTCAGTCCGTCTGCCGCGCCTGCTGGGTGCCGACAGTGCCCTGGAGATCATTGCTGCCGGTAAAGACGTGGGTGCCGATCAGGCGTTAAAACTCGGTCTGGTGGATAGCGTGGTTAAGCCTGAAAAACTGCATGAAGGGGCATTGGCCATTCTGCGTCAGGCGATCAACGGCGACCTCGACTGGAAAGCGAAACGTCAGCCGAAGCTGGAGCCGCTGCACTTAAGTAAAATTGAAGCCACCATGAGTTTCACTATCGCCAAAGGCATGGTGATGCAGACGGCGGGTAAACACTATCCGGCGCCGATCACCGCGGTGAAAACCATCGAAGCGGCCGCACGACTGGGCCGTGACGAAGCACTGAAATTAGAAAACCAAAGCTTCGTCCCGCTGGCTCATACCAATGAAGCCCGCGCGCTGGTCGGTATTTTCCTCAACGATCAGTTCGTTAAAGGCAAAGCGAAGCAGCTGACCAAAAATGTCGAGACGCCAAAACAGGCGGCGGTACTGGGCGCAGGCATTATGGGCGGCGGCATCGCCTACCAGTCGGCCTGGAAAGGCGTGCCGGTGGTGATGAAAGACATTAACGAGAAGTCACTGACACTCGGCATGACCGAAGCCGCCAAACTGCTGAACAAACAGCTCGAACGCGGCAAGATCGATGGCCTGAAGCTCTCCGGCGTGATCTCCACGATTCATCCGACCCTGGATTACAGCGGTTTCGATCGCGTGGATGTGGTCGTCGAAGCGGTGGTCGAAAACCCGAAAGTGAAAAAAGCGGTACTGGCAGAGACGGAAGACAAGGTGCGCCCGGATACCGTGCTGGCGTCCAACACCTCCACCATTCCAATCAGCGAACTGGCCAGCGTCCTCAAGCGCCCGGAAAACTTCTGCGGCATGCACTTCTTTAACCCGGTGCACCGTATGCCGCTGGTTGAAGTGATCCGCGGGGAGAAAACCTCTGACGAAACCCTCGCCAAAGTCGTGGCCTGGGCCAGCAAGATGGGCAAAACCCCGATTGTGGTAAATGACTGCCCGGGCTTCTTCGTCAACCGCGTGTTGTTCCCGTACTTTGCCGGCTTCAGTCAGCTGCTGCGCGACGGGGCGGATTTCCGCAAGATCGACAAAGTGATGGAAAAACAGTTTGGCTGGCCGATGGGCCCGGCATATCTGCTGGACGTGGTCGGGATTGATACCGCGCATCACGCCCAGGCGGTGATGGCGGCAGGCTTCCCACAGCGGATGCAGAAAGATTACCGCGATGCCATCGACGCCCTGTTTGAATCGAACCGCTACGGTCAGAAAAATGGCCTCGGCTTCTGGCGTTATAAAGAAGACAGCAAAGGCAAACCGAAGAAAGAGGAAGACGCTGCCGTGGATAGCCTGCTGGCAGAGGTTAGCCACGCGAAGCGCGATTTCAGCGACGAAGAGATTATTGCCCGCATGATGATCCCGATGGTCAACGAAGTGGTGCGCTGTCTTGAAGAGGGCATCATCGCCAGTCCTGCGGAAGCGGATATGGCGCTGGTCTACGGCCTGGGCTTCCCTCCGTTCCACGGCGGCGCGTTCCGCTGGCTGGATACGCAGGGCAGCGCCCGCTATCTGGATATGACGCAGCAGTATGAGCATCTCGGCGCGCTGTATCAGGCTCCGGAAGGTCTGCGTACCAAAGCGCGTAATAATGAAGCGTACTATCCCCCGGTTGAGCCTGCCCGTCCGGTTGGCGCACTGAAAACGGCTTAAGGAGTCACAATGGAACAGGTTGTCATTGTCGATGCAATTCGCACCCCGATGGGCCGTTCGAAGGGCGGCGCATTTCGTAACGTGCGCGCGGAAGATCTCTCCGCACATTTAATGCGTAGCCTGCTGGCGCGCAACCCGGCGCTGGACGCCACCGCGCTGGACGATATCTACTGGGGCTGCGTGCAGCAGACCCTGGAGCAGGGCTTTAACATCGCCCGTAACGCGGCCCTGCTGGCGGAAATCCCGCACTCGGTACCGGCTGTCACCGTCAACCGCCTGTGTGGTTCGTCAATGCAGGCCCTGCACGATGCGGCACGCATGATCATGACCGGCGATGCGCAGGTGTGCATGATTGGCGGCGTGGAGCACATGGGCCACGTGCCGATGAACCACGGCGTCGATTTCCACCCCGGCATGAGCCGCACGGTGGCGAAAGCCGCGGGCATGATGGGCCTGACGGCAGAGATGCTCTCTCGCCTGCACGGTATCAGCCGTGAAATGCAGGATAGCTTTGCCGCCCGCTCTCACGCCCGTGCCTGGGCCGCGACGCAGTCCGGCGCGTTTAAAAATGAGATTCTCCCCACCGGCGGTCACGACGCCGATGGCGTGCTGAAGCAGTTCTATTTCGACGAAGTGATCCGCCCGGAAACTACCGTTGAAGCACTCTCGACGCTGCGGCCGGCTTTTGATCCGGTAACCGGCACCGTGACGGCGGGCAGCTCTTCCGCCCTGTCTGATGGTGCAGCGGCGATGCTGGTGATGAGCGAAAGCCGCGCCCGCGAGCTGAGCCTGACGCCGCGCGCCCGTATCCGCTCGATGGCGGTAGTGGGTTGCGACCCGTCAATCATGGGTTACGGCCCGGTGCCGGCCTCAAAGCTGGCACTGAAAAAAGCCGGGCTCTCCACCAGCGATATCGACCTCTTCGAGATGAACGAAGCCTTCGCCGCACAGATCCTGCCGTGCATTAAGGATCTGGGGCTGATGGATCAGATCGACGAGAAGATTAACCTCAACGGCGGTGCCATTGCGCTGGGTCACCCGCTGGGTTGTTCCGGGGCGCGTATCAGCACCACCCTGATTAACCTGATGGAACGCAAGGATGCCCAGTTTGGTCTGGCGACCATGTGTATCGGGTTGGGCCAGGGGATCGCGACGGTGTTTGAGAGAGTGTAATAAAAAGCCGGGTCGCAGAGCGGCCCGGCGAAGATTTAGTTGCCGTTTTCCCGCCTGTCAGGGGCGGGTTTTTTTATTCTGAACGGTGTATTCTGAGGACGCGCATTCAATGACGAATGCCTTTCAATTAAGGATGATAAAGATGAAAAAAAGCGTATCTGCGCTCGGCCTTTCACTACTTTTCTGCGTATCCCACACGTTTGCTCAACAGCCCGTCGCAGACGATCGTCTGATGGCAAATCACTGTCTGAGCGAAATCCAGGCCCTGTACAAAACGAACCCGGAAGTCATGGCATTACTTGAAGGGACGCGCGTGAAAGACAATAGCGTTGCGCTCGATCGCTACGATGCGAAGGTTGGCAGCCAGCACATTGCCTCAGAACTGAAAGCCACCGTCGAGCGCCGCGATCGGGTCGTCGGGCAGATCCTGTGCCTGCTCGACGAGGATAAAATTCTCTACAAAACCTTCTTTAACACCGAACAGCACTAAGTGATGCGGCGGCGCGTCAGATAAACGCAAACGCGTCGCCAAACAGACGATCTTCCCGCGCACCGCGCTCATTACAGAACAGGTCCCGGGCAATTTTTGCCATTTCGAAACGACCGGCAATGTAGATGTCGTGATTGACCAGCGTGCCATGATCCTGCAGTACCGCCGTTAACACGGTGCCACTGCGCCCGCGCCAGCCCTCTTCCGGCTGCTCAACCACCGGCTCAACGCGCAGGTTCGGGTGGGTCACACTCAGCGCTTCCAGCTCAGAGAGATCGTAGAGATGCTTCGCCTCGCGGCCACCCCAGTAGATGGTGATGTCGCGGTCCGGATTACGCGCCAGCGCCGTCAGCAGAATGGAACGCACGTAGGAGAAACCGGTGCCGCCCGCAATCAGGATCAGCGGACGCTCTTCGTCATCGCGCAGCCAGGCTTCGCCGTGAGGAATATCAATCTCGATCTCATTCTCTTTCAGGATGCGATCCATTACCGCCATCGCATACAGGTTAAGCTCTGACGCCCCAATGTGCAGCTCGATAAACTCTTGCTCGTCCGGCGTCGAGGCCATTGAGAAAGGGCGCTTATCCCGCTCATCCATCACCACCATTAAATACTGGCCAGCGCGGAAGGAGAACGCCGATTCAGGTACTAAACGGACGCGATATACGGTGTCGGTGATAGCGTCTACCGAAGTCACTTTACAGCTTAAGGTTGTCATTCGCTCTCTCTGTCGGGAAGTCTAAAGGGCATAACGGCGCATTCAGGCGTCTTTACCGTTATTCATTATGGCCAGTTCATCCCAGATCGCGTCAATTCGCGCAGTCACCTCAGGATCCTTTTTGATCGGACGACCCCATTCACGTTGGGTTTCGCCGGGCCATTTATTGGTGGCATCCAGTCCCATTTTTGAGCCAAGACCGGAAACCGGCGAGGCAAAATCCAGATAATCAATGGGCGTGTTTTCAACTAACACGGTATCGCGTGCCGGATCCATACGGGTGGTAATGGCCCAGATCACGTCGTTCCAGTCACGGGCGTTGACGTCATCATCGCAAACGATCACAAACTTGGTATACATAAACTGGCGCAGGAAAGACCATACGCCCATCATCACCCGTTTAGCGTGACCCGCATACTGCTTCTTAATGGTTACCACCGCCAGGCGATAGGAGCAACCTTCCGGCGGCAGATAGAAATCAACGATTTCCGGGAACTGCTTTTGCAGGATCGGCACAAACACTTCGTTCAGCGCCACGCCGAGCACCGCAGGTTCATCCGGCGGACGGCCCGTGTAGGTGGAGTGGTAAATGGCATCTTCACGCTGGGTAATGTGCGTCACGGTAAACACCGGGAAGCTGTCGATTTCGTTGTAATAGCCGGTGTGGTCGCCATAGGGCCCTTCCGGAGCCATCTCACCCGCCTCGATATAGCCTTCGAGTACGATTTCAGCGCTGGCGGGCACTTCCAGATCGTTCGATACGCACTTCACCACTTCGGTTTTTGTGCCGCGCAGCAGCCCGGCAAAGGCGTATTCCGACAGGGTGTCTGGCACCGGGGTGACCGCACCGAGAATGGTGGCCGGATCGGCGCCCAGCGCCACGGCGACCGGGAAACGTTCGCCCGGATGGGCCGCGCACCACTCCTGGAAATCAAGCGCGCCGCCGCGATGCGACAGCCAGCGCATAATCAATTTATTCTTACCAATCAGCTGCTGACGATAGATGCCGAGATTCTGCCGCTCTTTATGCGGACCGCGCGTGACGGTCAGACCCCAGGTGATCAACGGGGCCGCGTCTTCAGGCCAGCACTGCATGATCGGGATACGCGTCAGATCGACCGCGTCGCCTTCCAGGATTTTCTGCTGGCAGGGTGCGCCGCGCAGACGTTTGGTCGGCATGTTCAGGACTTGCTTAAACTGCGGCAGCTTATCGAAGAGATCGCGAAATCCTTTAGGTGGCTCAGGCTCTTTTAAAAAGGCCAGCAGCTTACCCACTTCACGCAACGCGCTGACATCTTCCTGCCCCATTCCCATCGCCACACGTTTTGGTGTGCCAAACAGGTTGCAGAGCACCGGCATGGTGTAGCCTTTCGGATTTTCAAACAGGAGTGCTGGCCCACCCGCACGGAGTGTGCGGTCAGCAATTTCTGTCATTTCCAGATAAGGATCGACAGGAAGGGTGATGCGTTTGAGTTCGCCCTGCTTTTCCAGCAGTTCCAGGAAGTCGCGTAGATCGTTGTATTTCATGCAGTTAGTCAAGCTCTCTCTGTAAGCGTTTCATTATACGGCGTAAGACTGCCTGATGCTGTATTTTTGTTAAATAAGCGTGAAGATTCACGGCTTCTTCTGCGTACGGCCATTATAATCAGCTTAGCGATCCCGCCAGGGTTTTGATATGCTTGCCGGCATAACAAGCGGAAAAGAGTCATTATGCAGGCCTGGTATTTACTGTATTGCAAGCGTGGGCAACTTCAGCGTGCTCAGGAACATCTGGAACGCCAGGCGGTGAACTGTCTGACGCCTGCGATCACGCTGGAAAAAATGGTCCGTGGTAAACGCACCACCGTCAGTGAACCACTGTTCCCTAACTACCTGTTTGTTGAATTCGACCCCGAAGTGATCCACACCACCACCATCAATGCGACGCGCGGTGTCAGCCACTTTGTGCGCTTTGGCGCGCACCCGGCTACGGTGCCCTCTTCCGTGATCCACCAGCTCTCGGTCTACAAACAGCCCGAAGGCATTACCGATCCCGATACCCCCTTCTCCGGCGACGATGTAGTGATCACCGAAGGGGCCTTTGAAGGACTGGTGGCCATTTTCGCTGAGCCGGACGGGGAAGCCCGCTCCATGCTGCTGCTGAACTTACTGAATAAAGAAGTGAAGCAGAGCGTCAAAAATACCAGCTTCCGCAAAGTTTAAAATTCGACGCCAAACAGACGACGCACGTTGTCATCCGTCTGCGCTGCCAGCCACTGCACCTCTTCGCCGCGCCAGTGGGCGATCCGCTCAATAATATGTCCCAGATAAGCCGGTTCATTGCGTCGCGATGCCGGTTTTGGACGGAGATCGCGCGGCAGCAGATAAGGTGCATCGGTCTCCACTAACAGTCGATCGGCAGGAATAACCGGCAGCAGCTCGCGCAGTTCCAGCCCACGTCGTTCATCGCAGACCCAGCCGGTGATCCCCAGATACAAACCACGATCCAGACAGGCTATTGCCTCCTGCCGCGTGCCGGTAAAACAGTGCAGCACTGCGCCAGGGAGTTTATCCAGCCAGGGTTCCAGCAATGCCAGAAAGCGTTCGTGAGCATCACGGCAGTGCATAAATACCGGCATGCCCAGCTCCGCCGCTAACGCCAGTTGGGCGCTAAAGGCATGTTCCTGTTCGGCGGGGGTGGAAAAGTTGCGATTAAAGTCGAGACCACACTCGCCAATCGCCACTACCTCAGGGGAGGCGGCTAAGGCCCGGAGCGTGTCGGCACTCTGCGCCGTCCACTGGCTACTGTCGTGCGGATGGACGCCCGCCGTTGACCAGCAGCGGTCATAGCGCTGCGCCAGCTGCCGCGCCTGCTCGCTTTCGTGCAGGTTGGTACCCGTCAGCAGTAAGCCGTTGACCCCGGCGGCGACGGCTCTGGCCACCACCTCGTCACGATCCTGGGCAAACTGCGGGCTGGTCAGGTTCAGACCGATATCAAACATACTGGCTCCCATATGACAACCGCCCTGGCGGGCGGTTGGGGTTACTCTTCTGTCCCTTCGGACTCTTCGTCGTGATCTTCACGTCGCTTGCCGGTATAGAAGCGCGCAAAGAAGACACCGACTTCAAACAGGCAATACATCGGGATCGCCAGCAGGGTTTGCGAGAAGACATCCGGCGGCGTTAACAGCATGCCCACAACAAACGCGCCCACCAGAATGTATGGCCGTTTTTTGCGTAAGTCATCCGGAGTTGTGATCCCCATCCAGCAGAGCAGCACGATGGCAACCGGTACCTCAAATGCCACGCCGAAGGCCATAAACAGCGCCATCACGAAGCTCAGATAACTGGCAATATCGGTGGAAACCTGCACCCCTACCGGCGCGGTATTTGCCAGGAAGCCAAAGGCCAGCGGGAAGACCACAAAGTAGGCAAAGGCCATGCCGATATAAAATAGCAGCGAGCTGGAAACCAGCAGCGGGATCACCAGGCGACGTTCATGCTTATACAGCGCGGGGGCAATAAAGGCCCAGACCTGGTAAAGGATCACCGGCGCTGAGGCAATCAGCGAGACCCAGAAAGTCAGCTTGATCGGCGTGAAGAAGGGCGATGCCACGTCGGTGGCGATCATGGTTGCCCCGAGCGGCATCTGTTTAATCAGGGGGGCAGAGACCACCTGATAGATGTCGTTGGCAAAATAGACCAGGCATAAAAAAATGAGCAAAACCGCAATAATGCAGTTCAGCAGGCGTTTACGCAGCTCGATCAGGTGCGTAATCAGCGGTTGAGTTTCATCTACTGCCATGTTTACGCTTTATCACTCGACGAGGGGGACGCGGCAGCCGCAGGTGCAGGCTTTTTGTCTGCGGGCGCTGGCGTCGTTTCTTGTTTGGGGATCACCGGCTCGGCTGGCGCCTGTTCGGGCGCGGTAGCCTGATGCTCAGCAGTGGCAGGCGTCACGCCTTCATGCTGCGCTTCGTTATCTTTGACCAGCGGGTTGCGAATGGTATTGGCTTCGTCGCTCGCTTTTTCCGGATCGTTGACGCTGTAGGAGCGCTTCATGGATTCCGCCGCTTCACGCAGTTCGTCCATCGAGGCTTTCAGTTCCGGCGTCAGGTTATCCAGGCTCGCCTTTTCAACTTTTTTCAGGCTGTCCTGAAACTCCTGCAGCTTAAGCTCTTGCGCCAGCTCATTTTGCACCGTTGTCGCCAGCGATCGTAGCGCACGCACCCAGCCAGCAACCGTTTTTACCGCCACAGGCAGACGTTGTGGCCCCAGGACAATGAGGCCAATCACGAAGACCAGCAGCAGTTCACTAAAACCGATATCGAACACGAATTACACCTGCTCGTTATCGTGGCGTTTAGCATTTTCCTTTTTGGCGTCGTCTTGTTTATCAGCGATGGATTTAGCAGTGAAATCCGCATCCTGGCTGGATTTATCCTGCTTCTCGTCATCATCTTTGATCGCTTTCTTGAAGCCTTTGATGGACGCACCGAGATCGGAACCGATAGAACCGAGCTTTTTGGTACCAAACAGCAGCACGACAATGACGGCAATAATCACTAATTGCCAGATACTGATACCACCCATACATCTTCCCCAGTTAGCGATGATTAATTAAACAGGCCGCATTATACGTTATGCGACCCTGCTAGTGCGACGCAATTCAGCGCGTTCTGCGCCATCCGGCTATCCAGACAACCACGCCACCCGCCATCAACCAGGCAGGCATAAGCTCCCACTCAGGACGATTGATCAGCAGCAGCGTGCCGCTTAACAACAGTGTTGCTCCAATGCCAAACAGATACCGGGACTGTCCCTGACGCACATGGTTGGTTTGCAACTCGCGGGCAATTTTATCCACGCTGTGTTGCAAGTTTTTGCTCTGACGCAAACTGTCGTACACCAGTTCCGGAATTTCGGGCATTTTTTCAATCCAGAACGGGGCTTTCTCTTTCAGGGAGCGCACCAGCGCGGGAAGACCCACCTGGTCTTTGATCCACGACTCAAGGAAAGGTTTTGCCGTTTTCCATAAGTCTAACTGAGGATAGAGCTGTCTCCCCACTCCTTCAACGTAAAGTAATGTTTTCTGGAGTAAAACTAACTGAGGCTGCACTTCCATATTGAAGCGACGGGCGGTATTGAACAGGTTCAGCAGCACATGGCCGAACGAGATCTCCGCCAGCGGCTTCTCGAAGATGGGCTCACAGACCGTACGAATGGCGAACTCAAACTCTTCAACGTTGGTATCCAGCGGAACCCAGCCGGAATCAACGTGCAGCTCGGCCACTTTGCGGTAATCGCGGTTAAAAAAGGCGATAAAGTTCTCGGCCAGATAGCGCTTATCTTCTTTGTTCAGCGAGCCGACGATACCGCAGTCGATGCCGATATACTGTGGATCTTCGGGATGCTCGTAGCTGACAAAAATATTGCCCGGGTGCATGTCGGCGTGGAAGAAGCTGTCGCGGAACACCTGGGTGAAGAAGACCTGCACGCCACGCTCGGCCAGCAGCTTCATGTTAGTGCCCTGCTTTTCCAGGGTGGCGACATCCGAGACCGGGATCCCGTAGATGCGCTCCATCACCATCATGTCCTGGCTGCAGTAGTCGGAATAGACTTCCGGCACATACAGCATCGGGCTGTTTTCAAAGTTGCGGCGCAGCTGGATGGCGTTCGCCGATTCACGCAGCAGGTTCAGCTCATCAATCAGCGTTTTTTCATACTCACGCACCACTTCCATCGGACGCAGACGGCGTCCATCCGGCAGCAGACGTGGCACCCAGCGGGCCAGGCGGTAGATGAGTTTCATGTCGGCTCGGATGATCGGCAGAATATCCGGGCGGATCACCTTAATGACCACCTCTTTGCCGTTCTCTTTCAGCCGTGCGGTGTGAACCTGAGCAATGGAGGCCGAGGCCAGCGGCTGGATGTCAAAATCATCGAACCAGGTCTCAACCGGGAGATCGCCCATCGCTTTTTCAATCTGCTGCTTTGCCAGCTTACCGTCGAACGGAGCGACTTTATCCTGCAGCAGTGCCAGCTGATCGGCGATCGCGGGCGGGAACAGGTCACGTCGGGTGGAGAGCATCTGGCCGAACTTGATCCAGACCGGGCCCAGCTCCTGAAGCGCCAAACGCAGTCGCTCACCGAGCAGCTTGTCCTGATGGCGATTAGGCATCCAGAATAGCGTTCGCCGCCAGAGGCGCAGCGGCATAGTGAGGCGCATTCGGGGGATTAGCTCGTCGAGCCCATAGCTCAAAAAGGTGCGGATGATAAAGTAGAGGCGCCGAATTTCACCAGGCGTCATTTGCCCTCCAGTTTTTCAAGCCGTTTTGTCAGTGCATCAACCGCACGCTCAACCGCGGCGGTCTCTTCTGCGAACCATGCTGCTTCCAGTGGACCTGGTGCCATACGCCACTCCTCGGTAAGCACCTCCCCGGCGTAACGCTGCTGGCGCTGAAAACCCTTCTTCAGGAACGAGGCGCCGCCGCGCAGTACTTTACTGATCCCTTCAGCGGCAATATCGCCAGTCCAGGGAGCCAGCAATTCTGCCGGGTCGAACTCGGCCAGATCGGCCAGTGAGACAAAGTTTTGTACCACCTGGATATCGCCTTCGACCTCCAGCTCGCCGCTGCGGATCAGGGCCGTGAGTTGCTGGCGATCGCGCAGTTTGGGCAGCGTGCTCATATGGGTGATGACGGAGCAGTCGGCCTCGCCTTCCCACTCACCGAGCACGTCGAGCTGACGCTCGCTGAATACCAGCACCAGCGGGGTCGAAAACTCTTTTAATACCACCCGCAGCACTTTGCCGTTCAGACGCTGACGCGCCGTTTTCAGCGCAGGAGACCGGTACAGAAAGGTATTGAGTACGTTTTCCACACCGGCTGTGATCAAGGGTTTAAACGGCATTCGCCACCTCCACTCAGAACTTATAACCGCGATGCAGCGCGACAACGCCTGCCGTCATGTTGAAGTAATCAACATTGTCAAAGCCTGCATCCTGCATCATGGCTTTTAAGGTGTCCTGATTCGGGTGCATACGGATCGATTCGGCCAGGTAGCGATAGCTGTCAGCGTCGTTGGCAACCATCTCGCCAATGCGTGGCAGGATGTGGAATGAATAGGCGTCGTAAGCTTTGCTCAGCGGCTCAATAATCGGTTTGGAGAACTCCAGCACCAGCAGACGTCCACCCGGTTTCAGCACACGGTACATGGAACGCAGCGCTTTCTCTTTGTCGGTGACGTTACGCAGACCGAAAGAGATGGTGATGCAGTCAAAAGTGTTATCCGGGAAAGGCAGCGCTTCAGCGTTCGCCTGGACATATTCAACGTTGCCGACCACGCCAATATTGCGCAGTTTTTCACGCCCCATTTTCAGCATGGAGTCGTTGATATCAGCCAGCACAACGCGGCCCGTTTCGCCCACCAGACGCGAGAATTTCGCTGTCAGGTCGCCGGTGCCGCCAGCCAAATCCAGCACGGTTTGTCCACGACGTACGCCGCTACAATCAATAGTGAAGCGCTTCCACAAGCGATGAATGCCGAATGACATCAGGTCATTCATTACATCGTACTTCGCCGCCACGGAATGGAATACGTGGGCCACCATATCAGCTTTCTGCGCTTTAGCGACAGTCTGAAAGCCAAAGTGCGTTGTGTCTTGTGAATCTTCAACCATCTCAGAGCCTGCTTATCAGTCAAATGTTTGAGAAGTGTAACAGATTGGGCGCATTTGCCCTACGATTCAACCACCCCGGGAATAACGCTCCAGGGGGTCTGCCGACGCCTGGGCGCCTGCTAAGGTATTGTTTGTATTTTGAACGGGAACCTCACTGCGCAGCCGATATTCTTCATCTTGCGAGGTGGCCTGCTCGACCAATTCCGGATTAATCTCGCGTTTTACTTCCACGCCAAGGTCGCGGAACGATTCGGCCTGAGCCAGCAGGTTGCCGCGCCCGGAGGCCAGCTTTTTCATCGCCTGGCGGTAGTTATCCTGGGCGCGTTCCAGGCTCTGCCCGACCGAGGTCATATCATCGACGAACAGACGCATTTTGTCGTACAGGCGGCTGGCACGATCGGCAATCTGCTGGGCATTACGGCTCTGATGCTCGTAGCGCCACAAATTCGCAATGGTGCGTAGCGCCACCAGTAGCGTGGTAGGGCTGACCAGCATAATGTTGTTTTTCAGCGCCTCGGAGATCAGCTCCGGCTGGCGATCCAGCGCCAGTAAGAAGGCCGGCTCAACCGGGATAAACATTAGCACATAGTCAAGCGAACGCAGGCCCGGCAGCTGCTGATAATCTTTACGCCCCAGCAGACGAATATGGTTACGCACCGAGGCGATATGCTCCTGCAACGCCGCCTCGCGGGTGTAGTCGTCTTCGGCATTGAAGTAGCGCTCATAGGCCACGAGGGTCATTTTGGCGTCGATGACCACGTCCTTCTCCTGCGGCAGACGGACAATGACGTCGGGCTGCATTCGCGCGCGGTTTTCGGTTTCAATGCTGACCTGGGTTTGATATTCGTGACCCTCGCGCAGGCCAGAGGCCTCCAGCACGCGGGTCAGAACCACTTCGCCCCAGTTGCCCTGGGTTTTATTGTCGCCTTTCAGCGCTTTAGTGAGGTTGATGGCCTCCTGCGCCATCTGGGCATTCAGCTGCTGGAGGTTACGGATTTCATGGGCCAGCGTATGGCGTTCCCGCGCCTCCTGACCAAAGCTGTCCTGCACCTGGCGGCGAAAGCCGTCCAGCTGTTCACGCAGGGGCGACAGCAGGCCGCTCAGGCTCTGGCGGTTTTGTTCATCGACCCGGCGGTTGCTCTGCTCAAAGATGCGGTTGGCGAGGTTTTCGAACTGCTCACTCAGGCGCTGTTCGCTGTTCATCATCTGGCGGATTTTGTCTTCCGCATGCAGTTGGGTGGATTCCAGCCGGGTGGTCACTTCGCGCAGGTCGGCTTCCAGCGAGGTGTTGATATCCCGCAGATTGCGCAGCTCGTTGTTGAGCAGCTCGCATTCGTCACGCCAGTGCCTGCTCTGGGCGATGTTCTGTCTTAATGCACTGAGATCGGCCACCATCTCTTCACGTTCGGCAAGCTGATCGGCTTTTTGCTGCGCATGCTGATAGCTGGCGAACAACCAGCCCACACCTACGCTGACCAGCGCAATAACGACATAAAAAAGGATGGAAATATCCACGACGCCCCCTGCATCAAGGTATGACCCGCACAAAATAGAATTGTGCTGTATAAACGTCCAGTTTGAAAAGGGTTTTCTGCGAGGCGCTACGCAAAGAAAAAGGCCGAACAGGTCGGCCTTTGGCATAGAAAAGGGGAAATTACAGCAGGCGGCGGGCCGCTTCTACCACGATTTTCACCGCGTGGCTTTCGGTCTGCTTCATGGTCTCGGCGTTCGGGATCTCTTGCTGGGTACGGTTAACGATCACACCCGCAACCATACCGGCACGCAGACCCTGGCTTGCGCACATGGTCAGCAGCGTGGCGGATTCCATTTCATAGTTCATCACGCCCATAGACTGCCACTCTTCCATCGAGCCTTTGAAACGGTTCACTACGCGACCAGAGAAGGTGTCGTAGCGCTCCTGGCCCGGGTAGAAGGTATCAGAGGAGGCGGTCACGCCAACGTGAGTCGTCGCGCCAACGGATTTCGCGGCTTCCACCAGCGCGGTGGTGCATTCGAAATCGGCTACTGCCGGGAACTCCATTGGGGCAAAGTGCAGGCTCGCACCGTCCAGACGAACGGACGCGGTGGTGACCAGTACGTCGCCAACGTTGATATGCGGCTGGATCGCACCGGTAGTCCCGATACGCAGGAAAGTACGGATGCCCAGCTGCGCCAGCTCTTCAACGGCAATCGAGGTAGACGGGCCACCGATACCGGTAGAGCACACGATCACCGCTTTGCCATCCAGCTCTGCCCGCCAGGTCGTGAATTCGCGATGGGCTGCCAGCTTAACCGGCTTATCCATCAGCGCGGCGATCTTTTCCACACGCTCAGGGTCGCCAGGGACGATAGCGAGCGTAGCCCCTTGTAAATCGTTTTTAGTGAGGCCGAGATGAAAAACATCAGACTTAGACATAGAAAACTCCTCTGTGGGTCAGTTTGTCAGCAGAAGCAAAGCGGTACTTTACCGAAGGAACCGGCTTTTTTTCGTGACGGGCATCACCATGAATAAAATTGATTGCAGTTAATTACCATGAAATAGTGATTAACATCACATTAACGAGTTATATCGTTATCTGTTGCACAAAAGATAGCCTGTTTCGGGCACTGTGGATTGTTAACCTGCGGACTATATTTACTTTTGCGCTAATTGGTACGGAGAATGCCATGACTGGAAAATCTGGATTTGCACCTGCTGCTGACCTGCAAGCCTCAACCGTTGTCACTACCCCCGACGAAGCCATTACTGCCGGGGAGACCTCCATTCCGACCCAGGGCGATAACATGCCCGCCTGGCATGCCCGGCCCAAAAATGCGCAAGGGGCATTGCCGATCGTCATTGTGATTCAGGAAATTTTCGGCGTGCATGAGCACATTCGCGATATCTGCCGCCGTCTGGCGCTGGAAGGCTATCTGGCCGTGGCACCTGAGCTCTACTTCCGTCAGGGCGATCCGAACGATTACAACGATATTCCTACTCTGTTCAGCAATCTGGTGAGTAAAGTGCCGGACGCGCAGGTGCTGGCAGATCTCGACCACGTCGCCAACTGGGCGGCGCGTAATGGCGGCGATCCCCACCGTCTGCTGGCGACCGGCTTCTGCTGGGGCGGGCGTATCAGCTGGCTGTATGCCGCGCACAACCCGCAGCTGAAAGCCGCCGTGGCATGGTATGGCAAGCTGGTGGGTGAAAAGACGCTGAATTCACCGAAGCATCCGGTCGATATTGCGACCGATTTGAGTGCGCCGGTCCTGGGGCTGTATGGCGCCGAGGATACCGGGATCCCGCTGGATACGGTAGAGACCATGCGCCATGCCCTACGCGCGGCAAACGCAACGGCAGAGATTGTGGTTTACCCGGGAGCCGGGCACGCCTTCAATGCCGATTATCGCCCGAGCTATCACGCGGAATCAGCCAAAGATGGCTGGCAGCGGATGCTGACGTGGTTCCAGCAGTACGGCGCTAAAAAAGGTTAAGCGGCTCACATTTCGCTACGCAAAGTGACATGACTGTTTGACTTTTAAACACAATCTGGACGATATAAAACCCACAGGCGTGTAACTACGATCCGTAGGCAAGACCTGAACCCCCTCTCCGTTTTCGAGCGGAGAGGGGGTTCAGGTCTTTTTTTTTGCTCTGGAGACAGGGGCCAGAACATGAACCACTTGCAAACAGCGCTGGAGATCATCGCCCTGGTCGGCGGTGCTGAGAATATCGAACATATCGAACACTGCTCCACCCGCTTGCGGCTGAGCCTGTATGACAACGGTAAGGTCAACGAAGCGGCGCTGGCAAAGGTCGACGGCGTACTGGGCGTGCGCGTGAACGTGCAGTGCCAGGTGATTATTGGTCACGACGTGGTGCAGGTCTTTGAGGCGGTGCGCTCGCTGGTGGGTTCACCTCAGGCGGACAGACAACATGCGCCTGCCAGAATCAGCCGTGGCGCGCAGATTGTTGATTTCGTGATCAGCGTTTTTCAGCCGCTGGTACCTGCTATTGCCGGTGGCGGCGTTCTGAAATCGTTGCTGCTGTTGCTGGACGTCATGGGCTGGCTCAGCCGCGACAGCTCGACATACAAAGTCCTGGATAATATCGGTTCTGCGCCGCTCTACTTTCTGCCCATCCTGGTGGCAATCACCACGGCGATGAAGCTCAAGGTGAACGTGCTGGTTGCCGTCTCGGCAGTTTCCGTGATGGTGCTGCCAGCGATGACCAAACAGCTGGCCGACGGGACGGTGTTTATGTCGTTCGATCTGCGCAACGTGGCCTACGCCTCGCAGGTCTTCCCCGCCATTCTGTGCGTGCTCTTTTACGCCCAGACGGAGAAGCTGTTCAACCGCTATTCCCCTGGCGCGCTACGCATTTTCCTCTCGCCGATGCTCTCTCTGCTGGTGACGGTCCCCGTCACGCTGCTGATCCTGGGGCCGCTGGGTTACGAGCTGGGTGCCGGCCTGGCAACGGTGATTTTGTGGCTCTACGGCAAGCTGGGTTTTGTCGCCACCGCGCTGCTGGCCGCCGCCCTGCCCTTTATGGTCGCCGCCGGGATGCACAAGCCGATGCTGCCTTACGCCGTGGCCTCCATGAGCCAGTTTGGGCGAGAAATGCTCTATCTGCCCGCGTCGCTGGCGCACAATATTGCCGAGTCCGGCGCCTGTCTGGCGATTGCGCTTAAAAGCAAAGATAAAGTACTGAAATCCACCGCCTTCTCCGCCGGGATCTCGGCTCTGTTCGGCATTACCGAACCGGCGTTGTATGGCGTCACCCTGCTGAACAAAAAAGCGCTCTACAGCGTGATCCTCGGCAGTATTGTCGGCGGGGCCTTTATCGGCTGGATGGCGATTCAGGCCTTTGCCCTCGTCGGCCCTGGCCTGGCCAGCATCTCAATGTTTGTCTCTCCGGATAACTCCATGAATATCGTCTGGGCCTTCGCCGGGGCGGGGTTATCCTTTGCCGTGGCCTTTATCAGTGCCTTCGTGCTGTGGCGCGATAAAGCGGTTGAAAGCACCGACGCGCTGAGCTTTACCCGCCCGGTTGAGGGACAGATCATCCCGCTTGAAAAGGTTAACGATGACGTCTTCTCCCGCAAAATCATGGGCGACGGGATTGCGATTATTCCTTCCCAGGGCGTGCTGCGAGCCCCGGCGGATGGAACCATTGTGAACGTGTTTGACAGCGGCCATGCGCTGAGCCTGCTCACCGACGCGGGCGTCGAGCTGATTTTCCATATCGGCATCGACACCATCAGGCTGCAGGGCGAAGGCTTCTCCCCACGGGTAGTAGAGGGCCAGCACGTGAAGAGCGGCGACACGCTGATTGAATTTTCACTCGATACCATTGCTGCCGCCGGGCTCGATCCGGTGGTGATGATGGTGGTCACTAACGGCGAACGCTTTTCGCTGACACCAGGTAATACCGACGATAAGAATCCAGACCCGCATATCATCATGACGCTTAAGGAGTCCGTGTAATGGAGAAATCCCTCCCGTTTCCGCAAGGTTTTTTATGGGGTGGCGCTATAGCCGCCAATCAGGCCGAAGGGGCATGGAATGTGGATGGCAAAGGGCCGTCCGTTGCTGACGCCATCACCTGGAAGCCCAACCTGTCCCTGAAGGATTACAGCGGCCATATGGCGCTGTCCGACGAGAACATTCGCGACGCGTTTGAAGGTAAAAATGACGCGCTCTACCCGAAACGTCGCGGCATCGATTTTTATCATCACTATAAGGACGATATCGCCCTGTTTGCTGAGATGGGCTATACCGTGCTGCGGGTATCGATCGCCTGGTCACGTATCTTCCCGACCGGTGAAGACGCCGCGCCAAACGAGGCGGGTCTGCAGTTTTATGAAGAGATGTTCCGCGAGCTGCGTCGCCATAACATCGAGCCGCTGGTGACCCTCTCCCACTACGAAATGCCGCTGGCCCTGAGCGAAAAATATAACGGCTGGGTGCACCGCAACGTGGTGGATGCCTTCGTGCGCTTCAGCAACGTCTGTTTCGACCGCTACAAAGATCTGGTCCGCTACTGGCTGACGTTTAATGAGATCGACAGTATCCATCGTCATCCGTTTACCACGGCGGGCATCCGGGAAGAGAAAAGCGCGCCGGGCAAAGCCCAGCAGGATATCTACCAGGGGCTGCATCACCAGTTTGTCGCCTCGGCGCTGGTGACGCGCGACTGCCACACCAAAATCCCGGGCAGCCAGGTCGGGTGCATGCTGACCAAACTCACTACCTACCCCCACAGCTGCCGTCCGGAAGATGTGGAAGCAACGCTGAAGAAGAATCTGGAGAACTACTTCTACGCCGATGTGCAGGTATTTGGCGAATATCCACCGCTGATCCTGCGCGATCTGGCCCGTCGGGACATCCAGATCGCGATGCAGGCCGACGATCAGCGCATTTTAAAGGATCATACTGTCGACTTCGTCTCCTTTAGCTACTACATGTCGATGACCGAATCGACCCAGCCAGACGTCGAGCGCATCCCGGGAAATACGGTTCTCGGCGTGAAAAACCCGTACCTGCCGGCCTCCGAATGGGGCTGGCAGATTGACCCCATCGGGCTGAAAATCTCTCTGCTGGAGCTGTACGACCGCTACCAGAAGCCACTGTTTATCGTGGAGAACGGCCTCGGCGCGAAGGATGTGGTGGAAAACGGCGAGATCCACGACAGCTACCGCATCGACTATTTCCGCGCCCACTTCGAGCAAACTTTGGCAGCTATAAATGAAGGGGTGGATGTGATGGGATTTACCACCTGGGGATGCATCGACATTATCAGTGCGGGCACATCGCAAATGTCCAAGCGCTACGGCTTTATCTATGTCGATCAGGATGATGAAGGCAACGGCACGCTGAAACGCCTGAAAAAAGACTCCTTCTGGTGGTACAAAAAGGTGATTGCCAGCAATGGCGCAGACATGAGCTAACCGGCCATGCCGCAGGAATAACCGTGATAACGATAAAAAAGTCGCTTAATAACAGCATGCTGCTGGTCGACAACGACCAGCGGGAGATGATTCTGTTCGGCAAGGGGATCGGCTTTGGCGCGAAGCCCGGCACTCACATCGACCTGGCGCAGGTGGAGAAGGTCTTCCTGCCCCTGAGCGATCTCAAATCCCGCCATTTTTTATCCCTGACGGACACCATTCCTGCGGCGTTCTTCGATATTAGCCATGAAATTCTTATCCTCGCGCGCAGTCTGTGCGGGGATAAGCTCAATTCCGTATTGCTCTTTACCCTTGCAGAGCATCTGCACTTTGCAGTGGAGCGCAGCCGGAGCGGGCAGACGATCCTCAATAAGCTGAGCTGGGAAGTGAAGCGCTACTACCACCTGGAGTACAGCGTGGGGTTGCAGGCGCGCGCCCGGGTCAATGAGAAGTTTGACGTCGAGCTACCTGAAGACGAGGCGGTAAATATCGCATTTCATCTGATCAACGCCAGCAGCCAGGAGGACGACAGCACCGCCCACCAGCAGGTTGAACTGGTCAACCGCATCGCCGATATCGTGCGCTACAAGCTGGGCAAGACTATCGATACGCAGTCGGTGAACTACATGCGCTTTATCACCCATCTGCGTTATTTTGCCGAGCGGGTACTGGCCGGGAAAATCGCACTCAGTGAGACCGAAGATTTTTATCAGGAGCTGATGCGCCACCGCCCGGACGCAATGACCGTCTCCTGGGCGATCCGCGACTACGTGCAGGATAAATATCAGCTCACCCTACCGAAGGATGAGCTGACGTGGTTGAGCATTCATATTAGTCGATTGATGGACGGGCAGGCGTAAATTGCCCGGTGGCGCTAACGCTTACCGGGCCTACGTTTCGAGTAACAATCAACCCTGTCGCAAATTCTGCGCCGCCTTCACCATATTCGCCAGCGCGGCGCGGGTCTCCGGCCAGCCGCGGGTTTTGAGACCGCAGTCCGGGTTCACCCACAGGCGTTCTGCCGGGATTCGCTGGGCCGCTTTCTGCAGCAGAGCTTCAATCCACTCCACGCTCGGGACGTTCGGGGAGTGAATGTCGTACACCCCCGGCCCGATTTCGTTCGGGTAGTCGAACTCTTCAAACGACTCCAGCAGTTCCATGTCGGAACGTGACGTCTCGATGGTGATCACGTCGGCATCCAGCGCCGCGATGGAATCCATAATGTCGTTAAACTCGCAGTAACACATATGGGTGTGGATCTGGGTATCGTCCTTCGCCACAGCGGCGTTGATACGGAAAGCTTCCACGCCCCACGTCAGGTAGGCATCCCAGTCGCTGCGACGCAGGGGCAGGCCTTCACGCAGGGCTGGTTCGTCGATCTGGATGATGCCAATGCCCGCCGCTTCCAGATCCGCCACTTCATCCCGCAGCGCCAGGGCAATCTGCTTCGCAATGGTTTCACGGGTCACGTCTTCACGTGGGAAGGACCAGCAGAGGATGGTCACCGGACCAGTCAGCATGCCTTTAACCGGCTTGTCAGTCAGGGACTGGGCGTACTTCGCCCACTCCACGGTGATCGCTTCCGGACGGCTGACGTCACCGATCACCACCGGCGGCTTCACGCAGCGGGAGCCGTAGCTCTGCACCCAGCCGTTCTGGGTAAAGACGAACCCGTCCAGGTGCTCGCCGAAGTACTCCACCATGTCGTTACGCTCGGCTTCACCGTGGACCAGCACGTCGAGACCTAAACGCTCCTGCTCCACAATCGCCTGTTTGATATGTTCAGCGATGCCGGTGCGGTAGTTATTTGCGTCCAGGTTGCCCTTTTTGAAGTCCAGACGCAGGCCGCGGATCTCGGTAGTCTGCGGGAAAGAGCCGATAGTGGTGGTCGGCCAGGCAGGCAGGTTAAAGCGCGCACGCTGGGCTTCGGCCCGAACCTCATAGGCGCTTTGACGCTGGCTGTCCCGGGCGGTAATGGCCGCCAGACGTTTTTCCACCGCCGGGTTGTGGACGCGGGCCGAGTGACGACGGGCCTGGATCGGGGTACTCCATTCGGTAATCGCCGCCGTGTCGCCACTATTCAGCGCATCGCGCAGCAGGGCCAGCTCTTCACATTTTTGCAGGGCAAAGGCAAACCAGCTCTTCACTTCCGCATCCAGCCGGGTTTCAACGCTCAGGTCGATGGGGCTGTGCAGCAGGGAGCAGGATGAGGCCACCCACAGCTCGCGTTTTCCGACAATGTCTTTGATCTGTCCATATTTCTCAGTGAGATCGGCGCGCCAGACGTTACGCCCGTTCACCAGCCCGGCAGAGAGCAGCCAGTCGGACGGCAGGTGTTTGTGCAGTTCCGCCACCTCATCGTTGCCGTGGACCAGGTCCACGTGCAGGCCCTGCACTGGCAGCGCGGTGATGGTGTCGAGGTTCGGCGTGACGCCTTCGAAATAGGTGGTCAGCAGCAGCTTCACCTGGCCCGCGAGGGCGCCATACGCCGGTTTGAAAGCCTCCAGCCACGCCTGCGGCAGCTCCAGCACCAGCGCTGGTTCGTCGATCTGCACCCACTCAACGCCGCGTTTTGCCAGCTCGCCCAGCACCTGCTGGTACACCGGCAGGATCTCATTCAGCAGGCTCAGACGGTCAAACTGCTCGCCCTTCACTTTGCCCAGCCACAGATAGGTGACCGGGCCCAGCAGGACAGGTTTAATCTTATGGCCCAGCGCCTGCGCTTCGTCCACCTCATCCAGCAGCTGGGTCCAGGTCAGTTTGAACTGCTGGCCTTTGACGAACTCCGGCACCATGTAGTGATAGTTAGTGTTAAACCATTTGGTCATTTCCGCTGCTGCCGCGGGCTCACCGGTCGGCGCGCGACCACGGCCAATGCGGAACAGGGTGTCGATATCCACCGATCCATCGCTGTTCTGATGACGAGCCGGTACGTTGCCAAGCAGCAGGCTGGTGGTCAGAACATGGTCGTACCAGGCGAAATCGCCTACCGGGAGCAGATCCACACCCGCCTGCTTCTGCTGATCCCAGTGACGGGCGCGCAGTTCGCGCCCCACCGCCAGCAGTTCGTCACGCGTGGCATTGCCCGCCCAGTAGTTCTCTTGTGCTTTTTTCAGTTCGCGACGAAGGCCGACGCGTGGAAAACCGAGGGTGTGGTTGCGAATTGTCATGATGTGCCCCTTGTGGAATTTTCAGGATTTAGCCGTCCAGATGTTTACACTTCCATATTGTAAAGGTACTGTATATTCCTCAAGCGCAAATTGCTCATGGCGAAGTGAAGGACTTTCATGATCGAGATAAAACACCTGAAAACGCTACAAGCGTTGCGAAACTGCGGTTCTCTCGCGGCGGCGGCAGCCACGCTGCACCAGACGCAATCCGCCCTTTCTCACCAGTTCAGCGATCTGGAACAACGCCTTGGCTTCCGTCTGTTTGTGCGTAAGAGTCAGCCGCTGCGCTTTACGCCGCAGGGGGAGATCCTGTTGCAGCTGGCCAATCAGGTGCTGCCGCAGATCGCCAGTGCGCTGCAGGCCTGCCATGAGCCGCAGCAGAGTAAACTGCGCATCGCCATTGAATGTCACAGCTGTATTCAGTGGCTGACCCCCGCGCTTGAGAACTTCCGTCAGAAGTGGCCGCAGGTGGAGATGGACTTTAACTCCGGCGTGACTTTTGACCCGCAGCCGTCCCTCATACAGGGCGAGCTGGATCTGGTGATGACCTCGGACATTCTGCCTCGCAGCGGTCTGCACTATTCCCCGATGTTTGATTTTGAAGTGCGTCTGGTGCTGGCCCCGGATCATCCTCTGGCCGCGAAAACGCGCATCACGCCGGAAGATCTGGCGACGGAAACGCTGCTGATCTACCCGGTTCAGCGCAGTCGTCTGGATATCTGGCGTCACTTCCTGCAACCGGCAGGCATCAGCCCGCAGCTGAAAAGCGTGGATAACACCCTGCTGTTGATTCAGATGGTAGCGGCCAGAATGGGCATCGCGGCGCTGCCGCACTGGGTGGTGGAGAGTTTTGAACGCCAGGGTCTGGTGGTGACCAAGACCCTGGGCGAGGGATTGTGGAGCCGGCTGTACTCTGCTGTGCGTGATGGCGAGCAGCGTCAACCGGTTACCGAGGCCTTTATTCGCTCAGCGCGGAACCACGCCTGCGACCATCTGCCGTTTGTGCGGAGCGCGGAGCGACCCAACGGCGATGTACCCACAGTGAAGCCAGGATCACCGTCCCCCCAATAATGAAGCTCGGCCAGTGCGGTTGTTCCTGCCAGATGGCGAGGTTCACCAGCAGGCCCGCAGGGACGTGGACGTTGTTCATGATCCCCAGCGTTCCGGCGTCCACCTGCGTGGCGCCGTAGTTCCACATGAAGTAACCCAGCCCGGATGCCACTACCCCCAGCCAGATCAGCACGCTCCACTGCAGCGTGGTGGTCGGCAGCTTCTGCGGATTTCCCAGCATGAACCACGCTGCTACCGCCACGATCGCCGCCCCCATATAGAACCAGGCAAAGGCGTTGTGCTGCGGCATCGGGCGGGTTTCCATCAGGCGTTTATAGCCCACCATGCCGATCGCAAAGCTGATATTGGCGAGCTGGACGAACATCAGACCGGTCCAGAAGTGATCGCTCACTTTGTCGTAGCGAATTATTGCCGCACCCGCCACCGCCAGCGCCGCGCTCAGCAGGTAGCCCCAGCGCAAGCGGCGCTTGCTCAGCAGATCGTAAATCAGGGTGATATAGAGCGGCGTCAGGACGGTAAAGAGCAGGAATTCCGATACCGACAGGTAGACGTACGCCCGGAAGCTGAACAGGTACATGATGCCAAGCTGCATCGCCCCCACCAGCATATAGAGCAGAATGGTTTTCAGCGTTTGCCCGCGCGTACGCAGGAATGGCAGAAACACCAGCGCTGCCAGCCCGACGCGCATCAGCACCGAGAAGTAACTGTCGACCTGCCCGGCAAGGTATTCGCCGATCAGGCTAAAGGAGAAGGCCCACAGGATAGTGGTGATGGTGAGTAGCGCCACAATGCTTGTCTCTCTGAAAGATGGACAGGCATTGTAGCGAACTCTTCAGTTGACAACTGAACGTTAAATAACCAAATGAAGATTATTCAAGGAACAGCTTCCGCAGGTATTTTGGCACCGCGTTGTCACCGTTGGTACCGATCACTTCCAGCTCCGGGTGCAGGTCTTTCAGGCGCTGGTGGGCGTTTTCCATAATGCAGCCTTTACCCGCCATGGAGAGCATTTCGGCGTCGTTCATGCCGTCACCAAAGGCGATGCAGTCCTGCAGGTTAAAGCCCAGACGTTTAGCCACTGCTTCGAGAGCATGGCCCTTGGAGACGCCGCCAGCCATCACTTCCAGGCAGGTGAGCGTGGAGAAGCTGACGTTAACCCGGTCGCCCCAGCGCGCATTGATCGCCTGCTCCAGCGGCAGCAGCGCTTCATGGCTGTCGGTGGTGAAGAACACTTTGCTGATGCCTTCCGGCTCCAGCAGGCCCGGTTCATACAGCGAGTAGTTGAAGACCGCCTCTTTGAAGAAACGCATCTCGTCAGGACGGTGGCGGTTCATAAACCATTCATCATCGCGATAGACGTTGGTGATGATATCCGGGTTGTTATGCATGATCGCGAACAGATCGGTGGCGATGTCGCGATCGAGGTTGTGAGTGAAGATCAGATTCCCGTCCAGATCGTGCACGCGGGCACCGTTGGAGGTGATCATGTAGGATTTGATCTCCAGATTATCGCGGATCTGCCCCACATCAACGTGGTGGCGGCCGGTGGCGAAGACAAAATTCACACCACGGGCAGTCAGGAGTTTTAAGGTCTCTTTCGCGTAAGGCGATAAAGTGTGGTCGGGAGAAAGCAGCGTGCCATCTAAATCAGACGCGACAACCTGGTACATAGGAAAATTTAACCTCTGGTGAATATCAGTTATGCCTGCCGAAAAAGTCGACGATGGCGTGGAGTGCGACTGAGCGCATGGCGTCCTTTTCGAAAAGGATCTCATGGTACGCGCCGTTTATGACCAGCGGTTGACCCCCTTCGCAAGGGTGACCGGCTGCGGCTCGCAGTTCACAAAAGCGGGTGTGCATGCGGTTATCCACGACCCGCTCCTCTTCTGCCTGAAGGATAAGCGTGGGTGTGTCGTCCTGACTGGCGCCCGCCAGGGCCTCTTCCCCTGCCAGAATGCCTTCACGCACCCAGTGGTAGGTTGGCCCCCCGACGCGTAAACGCGGTTCATCAGCATAAAAGCGCAGGTTGCGGCGATAACGCTGCCGACTGTGGGTTAACACGTTAATGGCAAAGGGCAGCGCGCGCCAGCGGCCGGTGCCGATGGCATAGCCTTCACGAATGCGCTGATGGCCCTCAGCCCAGTCGAGAATATGGCGTACCATCCAGTCCGGGAAACGCATGACAATACCAAACATCGGCGCGCTCAGGGCAATGGCATCACACTGGTGCTGCGGGTGGCGCTGTAAAAACAGCGTGGCGATTGCGCCGCCCATCGAGTGCGCCAGGATAAACCGTTTTCGCCACGGTCCGGGCTGCACTTCCTGCTGCCAGAAGGCGGCAAAATCGTCGACGTAATCGCTGAACTGACCCACATGGCCGCGGTGCGTGTCGGACAACATCCGCCCGGAACGCCCCTGACCGCGGTGGTCGATAATCAGCACGTCATAACCCAGCCGGAAAAGATCGTATGCCAGCTCGGCATACTTAACGTAACTTTCAATCCGGCCAGGGCAGATCACAATCACCGAATCGTGGGTCTCGGCCCGAAAACGAACAAAGCGTACAGGAACATCATCGACGCCTGTGAACCCGCCTTCCTCGCGCTGGCGCCAGAAATCAGTTAGCGGCCCCATAGAGAAAGCAGCAAAAGCCTTTTCTCGCGTTTCCCAGTCCTTATTCTGCTCAAACATCGGGTTTACGCCCCTGTAAGCCAAGGAATATCGTTTTTTCGTGACAGGTCGTAAAATGACGCAACATTAGCGTATTGTGGCATAAAAATAGACGATTCGGGAGCTTCAAATGACCTTCGAGTGGTGGTTCGCTTACCTGCTGACATCCATTATCCTCAGCCTTTCGCCGGGCTCCGGGGCCATCAATACCATGACCACCGCCATGAACCACGGCTATCGCGGCGCGGCCGCATCCATTGCCGGATTGCAGACCGGGCTGGGTATTCACATCGTGCTGGTGGGTATAGGGCTCGGCACGCTCTTCTCCCGCTCGGTGCTGGCCTTTGAGGTGCTGAAATGGGCCGGTGCGGCCTACCTTATCTGGCTGGGCATCCAGCAGTGGCGCGCCGCGGGTGCACTGGATCTGAATACGCTTGCTCAAACCCAGAGCCGGGGTCGCCTGTTTAAGCGCGCGGTGTTTGTGAACCTGACCAACCCGAAAAGCATCGTCTTTCTGGCGGCCCTGTTTCCACAGTTTATCGTGCCGCATCAGCCGCAGATTATGCAGTACGTGGTGCTCGGCGTGACCACCATTGTGGTCGATATTATTGTGATGATTGGCTATGCGACGCTGGCCACGCGGATTGCGACATGGATTAAAGGGCCTCGTCAGATGAAGGCCCTGAATAAAGTGTTCGGTTCGCTGTTTATGCTGGTCGGTGCGCTGCTGGCATCAGCCAGGCACGCTTAACGGGACAGGATCAGGTGAATACCGAAGCCGGCGAATAACGCGCCGGCAACGCCGTCAATCCACTTCGCCAGACGTTGATAACCGCGACGCATCGACGGAAGCGCAAACAGGCTCGCCACCACCGTAAACCAGGCGAAGGTTTCCAGTACGATCAGCAGGAAAATGCCCCAGCGTGCTCCGGCCCCGACCTCTTCACCGACGAACAGTGAGAATACCGAGCCGAAATAGATAATCGCTTTTGGATTGGCAAGATTGGTCAGCAGCCCTTTCACAAAGCTACGGCCGCCAGCCGCCAGCTCCATTTTTGGCTCAGACGCCCCGGAGTCATCTTTCTTAAACGCCCCGCGCAGCATCTGATAGCCCATCCAGCACAGATACAGACCGCCGCCGACCATGATGATGTTGTGCAGCCAGGCCATTTTATCGAGGATCAGGTTCAGGCCCAGCAGCGCCAGCGCTGCCCAGACCATGACGCCAAGGGTAATGCCCAGCACGCCCATCATCGCCTCTTTACGGGAGCGACTCACCGCCGTTTGGGAGACAAAGAAAAAGTCAGGGCCAGGGCTCATCAGCGCCACGATGTGCACCAGCGCCACGGTCAGAAACAGGGTTAACATAATTAACTCGCGGGGAAATAGTTCAGGGAGTCATCATCCTGGCACTTTTTTGCCGGGCTGACTACTCCTCATCATCGCCATCCGTATGGGAACGAATCAGCGCCATAAACTCTTTACCAAAACGCTCGAGTTTACGCGTGCCAACGCCGTTGACGCTGAGCATTTCGCTGGCGCTGAGCGGCATCTGCTCGGCCATCTCAATCAGAGTCGCATCGTTAAATACCACATACGGTGGGATATTCTCTTCGTCCGCGATAGCTTTGCGCAGCTTACGCAGCTTGGCGAACAGTTTGCGATCGTAGTTGCCGCCGTAGGATTTCTGCATCACCCGCGGCTTGAGCGCCACCACGCGCGGCACGGCCAGCTGCAGTTCCACGACGCCGCGCAGTACCGGGCGGGCCGCTTCGGTGAGCTGCAGCGCGGAGTGCTGGGCGATGTTCTGGGTGGCAAAGCCAAGGTGAATCAGCTGACGGATGACGCTGACCCAGTGCTCATGGCTCTGATCGCGACCAATCCCGTAGACCGGCAGCTTGTCATGGCCCATCTCGCGGATACGCTGGTTATTGGCGCCGCGCAGCACTTCCACCACATAGCCCATGCCGAAGCGTTGATTGACGCGGCCAATGGTGGAGAGCGCCTTACGCGCGTCCATCAGCCCGTCATACTGCTTCGGTGGATCGAGGCAGATATCGCAGTTGCCGCACGGCTCCTGACGTCCTTCGCCAAAATAGTTAAGCAGCACCAGACGGCGGCAGGTTTGCGCTTCGGCAAAGGCCCCCATCGCGTTGAGCTTATGGCGTTCAATATCCTGCAGCGCCCCCTGCGGTTTCTCTTCCAGACAGCGACGCAGCCAGGCCATATCGGCCGGATCGTAAAACAGCATCGCTTCCGCAGGCAGGCCGTCACGTCCGGCGCGGCCCGTCTCCTGATAGTAGGATTCGATATTGCGCGGGATGTCGAAATGCACTACAAAGCGCACGTTCGGCTTGTTGATGCCCATCCCAAAGGCGACGGTTGCCACCACGATTTGCAGGTCATCGCGCTGGAATTTCTCCTGCACGTCGGCGCGAATGTGGTTCTCAAGCCCGGCATGATAGGCCGCGGCGCTGAAGCCCCGGCTCTGCAGACGCGCGGCGGTGTCTTCCACTTTCGCCCGGCTGTTGCAGTAGATGATGCCCGACTTACCGCGCTGCTCCTGGACATAGCGCAGCAGCTGATCCAGCGGCTTGAATTTTTCCATCAGCATGTAGCGGATATTCGGGCGGTCGAAGCTGCTGACCTGAATCAGCGGATCGTTAAGCCCCAGCAGGCGCACAATGTCCTGTCGGGTGGTGTCGTCGGCGGTAGCGGTGAGCGCCATAAACGGCAGCTCTGGGAAACGCTGGCGCAGATGACCGAGGGCCGCGTACTCCGGACGGAAATCATGGCCCCACTGGGAGATACAGTGCGCTTCGTCCACCGCCAGCAGCACCGGGTTCCAGTGCGCCAGATGCTCAAGGAAGTTATCCAGCATCAGGCGTTCCGGGGCGATATACAGCAGACGTACCTGTCCGGTACGGCACCCGGCCATCACGTCCTGCTGCTGCTCGCGGGTTTGGGTGGAGTTGATGCAGGCCGCCGCTACGCCGTTCGCCAGCAGCTGGTCGACCTGATCTTTCATCAGCGAGATCAGCGGTGATACCACCACCGTCAGGCCGTTCATCACCAGCGCGGGAACCTGATAGCACAGCGATTTCCCGCCGCCGGTCGGCATCACCACCAGACAGTCACGGCCCGCAAGGGCGGTGTTAATGATGGTTTCCTGGCCCGGGCGGAACTGCTGGTAGCCAAAGGTTTCGTGCAAAACCTGTTTAGCCAGCAACTCCTGATTTACGACTTCCGCCTGCACCACATCAACCCCATTTGCCTGAAATAAAAACAGGCGCTATTTTCAGCGCCTGCGAGAGAAACTTCAACGTTTAAGACAAAAACATTCGAGGAGGCTAGAAAAGATCGTTCAGCATCACGCCTATGCCGACGCGGGTCTGGTTGAAGTTATAGTCGATCAGCGATTCGCCATAGCCGCTATACACCTGAGTATACAGACGAACATGTTTGGTCAGCGGGTAGCTGACGCCCATCTCCGCGCCGCCGTAGCCGGTATTCCAGTTGTACTGGCCCTTCACGCTAAGGACCGCTTCACCCAGCTGATAGCCCACCCGCAGCTGATAGTAGCCCATGTATTTGGTGATATCCGGGTTATCGTCGGTATTGCCCACCACATACCAGGGTTTGACCTCCACCAGCCAGTTGTTGTTTTGCGCCATCAGGCGGGTGTAGAGGCGGTTCCAGCTGCGCGACGTTGGGTCGGAGCGGCCATTCGACATGTGGTTATAGCCAAACTCTACGTCCCTCAGCGTCCAGCCCGCCAGCGAGTAATCGGTGGCGAAACCGAGGAACAGCTGTGGCTCATAATTGGTTTCACGGAACGGCGATGATTCGTCGCTGTTCGACAGCTGCCACCAGGATTTTTGCGTGTAGGAGCCACCCAAAATCGAATTCGGCCCCAGAATGCCGCGCCACAGCGGGAAGGCGAGGCTCAGCTGAAACTTCACCTCATCTTTTTGCGAATCGTCGGCCCAGTCATAGGTGCGGATCGCCTCTTTATTGAGATCGCTGGTGGCAGTGTAGATGAGGTAGTTGCTGTCATAGGGATAGAGCGTAAAGGGATTATCGTGCTCTTCCAAAAGGTTAGCGATGATGCTGCCACGTACGGCAGGCACCTCCTGAGTTACCGCTTCCTGTGCGAATGCCACAGAGGGCAGCGTAACCGCCGCCAGGAATCCGGCCTGATAAATGCGCATCGGTGATGCTCTCCTGCTAAAGAGTTTTAATGAAGAATTATTTTGATCCCTTTTAACATATTTCAGTAATAGCCGCTTCACCTGCGCTCTGAATCTGGAAATTCACATTAATGAGGCATAAAATCAACAGCCTTATAACACTAAGGATGTGACGTGCTATGTCTGCCACGCTAACTGCCGACCAGGCCCTGAAGCTTGTCGGCGAGATCTTCGTCTACCATATGCCGTTCAACCGTGCGCTGGGGCTTGAGCTGGAGCGCTACGAGAAAGATTTTGCCCAACTGAGCTTTAACAACCAGCCGATGATGGTCGGTAACTGGGCGCAAAGCATTCTTCACGGCGGGGTGATCGCCTCTGCCCTCGACGTTGCCGCCGGGCTGGTTTGCGTCGGCAGCACCCTGACCCGCCACGACACCATCAACGAAGACGAGCTGCGCCAGCGCCTGTCGCGGATGGGCACCATCGATCTGCGCGTCGATTATCTGCGCCCCGGTCGCGGGAACCGCTTTACCGCCAGCAGCAGCCTGCTGCGGGCGGGCAATAAAGTCGCGGTCGCACGCGTGGAGCTGCATAACGAAGAGCAGGTTTATATCGCCAGCGCAACCGCCACTTATATGGTGGGTTGAGAGGGTAAAATCGGGTAAAATTGCGTTACTTTTTTGTAACGGATTTTCCTGATGGATGCTAAACAGACGCGGCAGGGCGTTTTACTCGCGCTTGCCGCCTATTTTATTTGGGGCATTGCGCCCGCCTACTTCAAACTGATTCACTACGTTCCCGCTGACGAAATTCTTACCCACCGCGTGATCTGGTCGTTTTTCTTTATGGTGGCGCTGATGAGCGTAAGCCGTCAGTGGTCAGGGGTAAAAACCCTCCTGAAAACGCCGAAGAAAATTTTCCTGCTGGCCCTGTCTGCGGTATTGATTGGCGGCAACTGGCTGCTGTTTATCTGGTCGGTCAACAACCATCACATGCTGGAGGCGAGCCTCGGCTACTTCATTAATCCGCTGGTGAATATCGTGCTGGGGATGCTGTTCCTTGGCGAGCGCTTCCGCCGGATGCAGTGGCTGGCGGTGATCCTCGCCCTCTGTGGCGTGCTGGTTCAGCTGTGGACCTTTGGCTCGTTGCCGGTGATCGCCCTGGGGCTGGCGTTCAGCTTCGCCTTCTATGGCCTGGTGCGCAAGAAAATCGCCGTGGAAGCACAAACCGGGATGCTGTTTGAAACCCTGTGGCTGCTGCCAGTGGCCGCGATTTACCTGTTCGGCATTGCCGACAGCAGCACCAGCCATATGGGCAGTAATCCGTGGACGCTGAACGCGATGCTGATGGCGGCCGGTGTCGTCACCACCATCCCACTGCTGTGCTTTACCGGTGCGGCAACGCGTCTGCGCCTGTCGACGCTGGGCTTCTTCCAGTACATCGGCCCGACGCTGATGTTCCTGCTGGCGGTGCTATTCTACGGCGAAGTGCCGGGCGCAGATAAGATGGTGACCTTTACCTTTATCTGGGTGGCACTGGCGGTATTTGTGGCGGATGCGATTTATACCCAGCGCAGGACGCGCAAAGGGTTGTAGAACGAAGTAGGCCCGGTAAGCGTAGCGCCACCGGGCATAACATCACAGCCAGTTACGGCGCTTAAAGTAGAGATACGGCGCGAGACCGGCGAGCACCATAAAGACAATCGCCCCCGGATAACCAAAGCTCCATTTCAGCTCCGGCATAAACTCAAAGTTCATCCCGTAGCTGGAAGCCACCAGCGTTGGCGGCAGGAACACCACCGATACCACCGAGAAGATCTTGATAATGCGGTTCTGCTCGATGTTGATAAAGCCCATCGCCGCCTGCATCAGGAAGTTGACCTTCTGGAACAGGGATTCATTGTGCGGCAGCAGGGATTCGATATCGCGCAGGATCTCACGCGCCTGCTCCAGCTGACCGCCCGGCAGACGCGCCTTGCGCACCAGGAAGTTCAGCGCGCGCTGGGTATCCATCAGACACAGGCGCACCTTCCAGCCGATATCTTCCAGCTCCGCCAGGGTCGAGAGCGCTTCGTCGTACTCATCGCCCTGATGGCCTTCCATGATGACCCGGCTCAACTTTTCCAGATCGCTGTAGATGTTCTCAATCTCATCCGCCAGCTGTTCAATTTTGGTTTCAAACAGGTCAAGCAGCAGCTCATAGGCGTTGCCGTCCACCATCGCCTGGCTACGGGCGCGCATACGGTAGAGACGGAACGCGGGCAGTTCACGCTCACGCAGGGTAAACAGGCGACCATCGCGGATGGTAAATGCGACGGTGGAGTTACCGGCGTGATCTTCCGCATCTTCGAAGAAGAAAAAGGAGTGGATGTGCAGACCGTCTTCGTCTTCGAAGAAACGGGCCGATGCCTCGATGTCTTCCAGTTCCGGGCGGGTGGCCAGGCTTTGTCCGAGCTCAGATTGTACGCGCAGGCGTTCGTCGTCGTCCGGCTCGACCAGATCCACCCAAACGGCGTCAATGAGGGGTTGTGACTCTTCAGCTTCAAGCCGAATCAGTCGGTTCTTTTCCAGTTGAAATGCGCTCAGCATGACCGGGACTCCCAATGCAAAAAATATCGGACAGTTCGGTGGGCACACAGAAACAAATTGGGTTTCAGACCATTAAACAGCCTGACTCAGCGCGACGGGAATAACTGTCGCTGACAACCACTAAGGGCATCAGCGTGAGGAGATAGCCTTAGGAGTTGTTCCTGGATGACAGGGAATTGAGCCAGCATCTACTGGGTGTGTCCAAGGCGAATGTCCTCTTAGCGTAATCGTGCGCGCATGTTACGCCAGCAGTCACAGCGGCGTCAACACGCAACGAAACGCTGAAGAACTTTAAATGCCCTTCAGCGTTTAAGCCTGGCAGCTAATTAAAAAATAGTGATATTTTTCGGAAAGTTACACTGCTTCGAGCCGGGCGTAAGCGGCCACCAGCCATTTGATCCCCTGCCCCTGGAATGCCACCTGCAGACGGCTGTGTTCCCCGCTGCCTTCCAGATTTACAATCGTGCCTTCTCCGAATTTGGCGTGGCGGACACGCTGGCCGAGTTTGAATCCGCTGTCGTTTTCTGAGATCGGTGCCCCCAGGCGCTGATGGCTCACCGGACGGCTGATGCTGGCCCGCAGACGGACCTCTTCCACGCACTCTTCCGGCAGTTCGCCAACAAAACGTGACGGGCGGTGATACACCTCTTTGCCGTACAGACGACGGGTTTCGGCATAGGTCAGGGTCAGCTTTTGCATCGCGCGGGTCACGCCGACGTAGGCCAGGCGACGCTCCTCTTCCAGACGACCGCCTTCATCCAGCGACATCTGGCTCGGGAACATCCCCTCCTCCATGCCGACGATAAACACCTGCGGGAACTCCAGCCCTTTGGCCGAGTGCAGGGTCATCAGCTGAACCGCGTCCTGCCAGGTGTCGGCCTGCCCTTCGCCCGCTTCCAGCGCGGCATGGGACAGGAACGCCTGCAGCGGCATCAGATCTTCTTCTTCGTCGTTGTAGCTGAACTGGCGCGTAGCCGTCACCAGCTCCTCTAAGTTCTCGATACGGGTCTGGCCCTTCTCGCCCTTCTCCTGCTCGTACATCATGCGCAGGCCGGAGTCTTTGATCACCCGGTCGGTCTGAACGTGCAGCGGCATATCAGCGGTTTCCTGGGCCAGGGCTTCAATCAGCTCAAGGAAGCGTTGCAGGGCGCTGGCCGCACGACCGGCGAGGGCCTTCTCCTGCAGCAGCTCGCGACACGCCTGCCACAGGGTCAGCTGGCGATCGCGGGAGGTCTGACGCACCACGTCGAGAGTGCGATCGCCGATGCCGCGGGTCGGGGTGTTGACCACGCGCTCAAAGGCCGCGTCATCGTTACGGTTGGCAATCAGGCGCAGATACGACAGCGCATCTTTGATTTCCTGTCGTTCGAAGAAGCGCATCCCGCCATAAATGCGGTACGGCATGCTGGCCTGCAGCAGCGCCTCTTCCAGCACGCGCGATTGGGCGTTGCTGCGATAGAGAATGGCGCACTTCTCCAGCGCACCGCCGTTGTCCTGCCAGGTTTTGATCCGGTTCACCACGAAGCGGGCTTCATCCAGCTCGTTAAAGGCGCAGTAAAGCGAGATCGGCTCGCCGTCGATGCCCTCGGTCCACAGCTTTTTACCCAGACGACCGTTGTTATTTTCAATCAGGGCGTTAGCCGCGCTCAGGATGTTGTTGGTGGAGCGGTAATTCTGTTCCAGGCGAATGGTTTCTGCGCCAGGGAAGTCCTTGAGGAAGCGCTGGATGTTCTCCACCTGCGCGCCACGCCAGCCGTAGATCGACTGGTCGTCGTCGCCAACGATCATCACCTTGCTGGAGTCGCCCGCCAGCATGCGGATCCACGCGTACTGAATGTTGTTGGTATCCTGGAATTCGTCCACCAGGATGTTGGTAAAGCGCTCGCGGTAGTGCTGCAGGATATGCGGCTTGTTGAGCCACAGCTCATGGGCGCGCAGCAGCAGCTCGGCGAAATCCACCAGCCCGGCGCGATCGCAGGCCTCCTGATAGGCCTGATAGACTTTCTGCCAGGTCTGCTCAATCGGGTTGCCAAAGCTCTGGATATGGTGCGGGCGCAGCCCTTCGTCTTTCTGGCTGTTGATGTACCACATCGCCTGACGCGGCGGCCACTGCTTCTCGTCGAGGTTCATGGCTTTGATCAGACGCTTCAACAGGCGCAGCTGATCTTCGCTGTCGAGGATCTGAAAGTCCTGCGGCAGGTTAGCATCCAGATGGTGCGCGCGTAGCAGACGGTGCGCCAGCCCGTGGAAGGTCCCGACCCACATGCCGCCCTGGCTGGTGCCCATCAACTGGGCGATACGGTGGCGCATCTCCGCCGCCGCTTTGTTGGTGAAGGTGACCGCCATAATCGAGTACGGCGAGCAGTTCTCGACGCTCTGCAGCCAGGCGATGCGGTGTACCAGCACGCGTGTCTTACCACTGCCCGCCCCTGCCAGCACCAGCATATTGGTGCGCGTCGCGGCAACCGCGTCACGCTGTTTGTCATTAAGGCTGTCGAGCAGGTAAGAAACGTCCATTGGGCACCGCCGCAAAGAGGTAATCCGGCGGCCAGTAGCCGCCGGATACACTGTTAATTTATACAGAACTACTGGTGATTATATCAGCGTGGTGAGGGATGCCAACCGTGAAATTTCGATGTGCGGCAGCAGGCGGCTGTCGGCGGTCTGCATCAGATCGGCCTTTTCCGGCTTGATCCAGCAGGCCTGCATCCCGCAGCGGATCGCCCCTGCGACGTCGGTGGTCAGGTCATCGCCCACATGAAGAATTTCGCCCAGCGGCAGGCCGAGCTTCTCCGCCGCCAGATGATACATATCGTTGAACGGCTTGGAGCGCCCGTGCGGGCCTGCGCGCAGCACAAACTCGAAGTAGTCACCCAGGCCGAACAGCTCTGGCTGGGCGTTGCCGTTGGTGATAGCCACCAGCGGCCACTTCTCTGCCAGTTTCGCCAGGGTATCGTGGGTCTCCTGCGGGACGTCGATGCGACTGCGCCACTGGGCAAAGTGCGCCATCGAGGCTTCCGCGCCCAGGGCGGCTTCGGCGGCGCTCAGGCCGGCATTGAGCATCGCTTGCTCCACGGCACGGCGACGCCATTCGGTGACATCGTGATAGATTTCTGGCTCGGTTTGCCGTAACGCCTGGCGCAGACGATGGAACTCTTTATTTTCCAGCGTTTTTAACGCCGGGTGGTAATTTTGCACAAACGTCAGCGCTTCCTGCTCGGTTCGCAGGATCACCTCGCGGTTGTCGTAAAGGGTGTCATCGAGGTCGAACGTCAGTGCTGAGATGTGGCCTAATGGACGATAAAAACGCATTATTTCCCCCGTTTGGCGCGTGGATGCGCCGCGTCGTACACCGAGGCAAGGTGTTGAAAATCAAGATGGGTATAGATTTGGGTGGTGGACAAATTGGCGTGGCCCAGCAACTCCTGCACCCCACGCAAATCACCGCTGGACTCCAGCATATGGGTGGCGAATGAGTGGCGCAGTTTATGCGGATGAACATGGCTGTTCAGCCCCTGCTTGATCCCCCACTCGGCAAAGCGTTTCTGCACGTTACGCGCCGAGATGCGCTTCCCGAGCTTCGAGAGAAACAGCGCATTGTCTTCGGTGCCAAACAGCCCGCGCAGATCGAGCCAGTGCTCTATCCACGCCACGGCGTTGCGGCCAATGGGCAGGCGGCGCTCTTTACTGCCTTTGCCCATCACCCATACTTCACCGGTGTCCAGATCGAGGTGTTTGATATCGAGGTTCACCAGCTCGGAAAGACGTAACCCCGCGCCGTACATCACCTCCAGCATCGCCCGATCGCGTACCGCCAGCGGATCGTTAAGATCGATATCCAGCAGGCGGTTCACGTCATCGACGTCGATATTTTTTGGCAGATGGCGCGGCGCTTTTGGCGCGGCAATGCCTTTGGCCGGGTTGGCGTTAAGCTCGCCCTGGCTTACCAGCCAGTCGAAGAAGCTGCGCAGGGCCGACAGACGCAGCGCGAGGCTGGCAGGACCAAGCCCTTTCCGGCGGCTGCGTACGGCAAAGGCGCGTACCGTGGCGGCATCACACTGCTGCCAGCTCTTGAGGCCGATCTCGTCAGCCAGCTGCATGATGGCATCAAGCTGACGCTGATAGTTGACCAGGGTGATCGGGCTGAGCTGGCGCTCAACGCTCAGATAGCGCAGAAAACGCGTGACGGCAGGGGCCAGCAGAGCATCGGTCATACGCGTTCAATCCAGCGCTCCAGCAGCTCGGGCAGCATCTGCGCGATCTCCTGTATCAGCTGTGTTCCTTGTCCCTGCTGATAGTGCTGCGGGTCGCGGCTGGTGAACAACATCACGCCGAGATCGCCATCGCGTCCCATCAGCGACATCGCCACTGAACCAATAGCTTTGGCCTCCGGCAGGACCACCAGCAGTTCCGGGCCATTCAGCGGCCCAAGATAGTGGTTCTCACATCCCATACGCTGAATGCGCACCGGCTCAAACGCCTGACGGTTTAACGCCAGATGGGTAAACCCGGAAGGTGCACCGATACGCCAGCGATCCGGGAACAGGCGCAGGGTTGCCCCGGCCAGCCCCAGCTCGCGTGCCCAGCGATGCAAACGAAGCAGAAATTCGTCCAGGCTGCTGGCCGAGGCCAGTCGTGACTGCAGGTGCAGCAGACGCTGGAACAGGCCCTCATTACTGGTAGCCTGCTCCATCAGCAGCGAGATGTTCTCTTCAAGATGGTTGATATGATTGCGCGAACGCGCCATATGCCATTCGACCAGCGAGACCGTCCCACGAATTGGATGCGGCACGCGCATCTCTTCAACGACGCGTGCATTGCGAATGAAAAACTCAGGATGGCGCAGCAGATAATCAACAACCGCCCGGTCGTCCATCTCCGTCAGCGTTTCCTGCAGTTCTTCTCCTGGTTGTTTCATAGATGGATAAACCCGTCGTAGACTTGTGTTGCCGGGCCCGTCATATACAGCGGCTGACCCGGGCCTTTCCAGGCGATATCAAGACGGCCGCCTGGTAAATCCACGCGCACCTCTTCCGCCAGTAAACCTTGTGCAATCCCCACCGCGACGGCCGCACAGGCACCGCTGCCGCACGCCTGCGTCTCGCCTGCCCCGCGTTCAAAGACGCGCAGACGGATGTGCTCGCGTGTGATGACCTGCATAAATCCAATATTGGCGCGCTCAGGGAAACGTTCATGGCTTTCCAGCACCGGACCGAGCGTCTCAACGGGCGCGGTCGCAACGTCATCAACCTGAATCACGCAGTGCGGGTTCCCCATGGAGACCACGCCGCATAAGACTGTCTGCTCCGCGACGCGCATGATATAGGTCTTTTCCGCTTTGTTGGCGCGGAACGGCACCTGCGACGGCTCGAAGTTCGGCTCGCCCATATTCACGCGCACCAGCTCGTCGTCGGTAACGCTCAGCACCATGCGTCCATTGGCGGTACTGACGCGGATATCGCGCTTGTTGGTCAGCCCCTTCAGCCGGACAAAGCGGGCAAAACAGCGCGCACCGTTGCCACACTGGGAGACTTCGCTGCCGTCAGCATTAAAGATGCGGTAGTGAAAATCGAGATCCGGATCGTAGGGCGGCTCAACCACCAGCAGCTGATCAAAGCCTACGCCGAGATGCCGATCGGCCAGACGGCGGATCAGCTCCGGAGAAAAGAAGACATTCTGCGTTACCGCGTCGACGACCATAAAATCATTGCCAAGGCCATGCATTTTAGAGAACTGCATCATTTACTCCATTGCGCGGTTCGCAACGCGCGTCAGTAATTCACCTGGCTTGGGCCGCCATTATCGCCGCGATCGTTACGATCTGGCATGGTGGTTTGTACGGGGCTTTGCGCTTTTTTGGTCGGTGGCGGCGCGGTTTTATCTGCCGGTGGGAAATAGAGCGGCCCTTTCAGACCACAGCCACTCAGGCTAAACAGTGCGAGGAGAACGGCAAGCGTTCCAAAAACGTTTTTCATTATCAGGTTGCCTGTAAGTTCATGCTTTCTGTTTTCTATCATCGCAGGAGAAGACACAAAAGCAAGAGTTTGCCGCTAACCTGCAACCGGAATTATTTAGCGTTATACTGCCGCCATCACGAAATACAGGAACAGAACCATGAATGACAGTGAATTCCATCGCCTTACCGATAACCTGTGGCAAACCATCGAAGAGCGTCTTGATGACTGGGATGGCGACAGCGACATCGATTGTGAAATCAACGGCGGCGTGCTGACCTTAAGCTTCGAAAACGGCAGCAAGATCATTATTAACCGTCAGGAACCGCTTCACCAGGTGTGGCTGGCCACTAAACAGGGCGGCTACCATTTCGATCTGAAGGGCGACGAGTGGATTTGCGATCGCAGCGGTGAAGCGTTCTGGGATCTGCTGGAGCAGGCCGCGACGGCGCAGTCAGGTGAGGAAGTGAGTTTCAGGTAGTTTTGTTGCCCGGTGGCGGCTACGCCTTACCGGGCCTACAAGGGCTCGAACCGTAGGCCGGATAAGCAAAGCGCATCCGGCTCAGCGGCTCAGGAGAAATACTGCTGCAACAGCGGTGTCGCATCCTGATTGGCCGGTGCGGCGGCAATCACCTGGGTGCGGAACGGGATCACCTGCGCACGACCATCAACCTTCACAATCTGGTAGAACTGCGGCAGGTTGAAGTTAATAAAGCTTGAGCCGTAGGTAAAGCGGTCATGCGAAGACGAGTAGAAGCGGCTGACGTCGCGCACCAGCTCCTCTTTGCTGCCTTCGCAGTGGTGATACACCTCGGCGCGGTTGGTTTCATCAAGAATGTAGATATTGAAACCGGCATCATCGCCCGACTCTTCAAAGAAGAACTGAATAATCCCTTCGCTGGCAAAGCCATCAACCACCTGCGGCAGTTTGACGTGGTTAGTCTCAACCTGTACCGACAGACCATGCAGTTTGTTGTGGGAAATAGCGCCATAAAACTCGATGGCGTTTTCCAGCTTCTGCACTGAAACGTTCAGACGCTCAAAGAACAGACCCCAGGTCTGCCCGGAGACGCGCAGCGCTTTAAAGCGCCCGGTTTCCTGGCGGGTGCTGGAGAGACGCAGATCGATACACTCGGAGACCAGCTGCTGTACGCGGGTACGGATCAGGCCGCGCAGATGCTGGCTGTAGCAGAAGACCTCAACGCTGTCCGGCGGAGCGGCATCCTGGTGCATCTTGCCGAGAATGGTTTTCAGCGCTTCGATCATCGCCTGCTCGCCGTTGAAGTGCAGCGTACGCACTTCGTTCCACGAGTTGCGGTAGAGCAGATCGACGCTGCCCACCAGGCAGTTTTGCTGCTCGCCAAAGCTGAACACATCCAGCTTACGGAAATCGAAATGCACCACCTGATTGCGGAACGCCGCCGTCGGGTCGTATTCCAGGTTGACGATAATCGCCAGATGGCGAATTTCGCACGGGCTGTAGAGCGCTTTCGGCGTCGGCGCAGGCAGGCGCAGCGGGAAGTGGTGCGACACATCCGCGACCATCTCCTGCAGTTTGGCGAGATCGACGATCTCGTTGCCCTTAATAAACAGGCGAGTACGTGACGTCAGCAGGCCATTAAACCAGGCCCAGGCTACCAGCTTGTTCAGATAGCGGTTATATTCCAGCGGCTGATGGCTGATGATCGAGTCCATGCTTGGCGCACGGTTGTACAGATACCACCCGGTGCGGTTCGCGCGGCCCGGCGGCACATAGATAAAGGTCAGGTTTGGTTCAGACAGGTCCGGCGAAATCTGCGGGTTCACCAGCGTCACTTTACCGGGCAGCGCTTCAAACGCGGCATACAGTTTACGGGTCAGAACACCGATATCCTGCGGGCTGGCGGAAACGCTGAGGTTGTTGCGACGGGCAAAGCGGATCAGGTTACGGTAGCTCTGCATCATGGCATCGAGCAGTTCGTTGTGTGCTTCACGCACCTGATCGATCTTCCAGTTAGCGCGGTTATCGAGCATCGACAGACGCTCTTCGTCCCATCCCCACTCTTTGACTAACTGACTGACCACTTCACGACGCCAGCCGACGCATGCACGTTCGCGGCTGAGCTTCTCACAGACTTTGAGGTAGAAACATCGACGGACCAGATCCAGACGGGTCGGATCGTCGATGGCTTTCAGGTATTCAGTGACGCGCTCGAGCATCATGCAGTAGGCATCCAGACCGAAAGAGACGATCTCGCCATCATGCAGACGCTGTTTAATGTCTTTCGCCAGCAGGCGCGGCGTCGGGTATTCCCACGAGTAGGCTTCAAGCAGCAGCGTTTTCAGCACCGCTTTGTACGGGGAATCGATACTTTTATACAGCTGCCACAGGCTCGCACCGAAATACTCTTCGGCAGACAGCGAACTCAGGCCGCCCAGATCCAGCCACTCGTTTGGCGTCAGGACCCCCTGGGCGTAGAGCTTCATGACGTAATCGTCGTAATGCTCTTCTTCGTCACACGGCACCATACTCCAGAGAATACGCTTCCCGGCCAGGCGCACCGCGGTACGGTAAAACTCATCCAGCAACAAGATGTGCTGCGTCGAGCCGCAGTCCTCACCACCCAGACTGCCGCTTTCATTATGGCGGAAACGGTTTTCATCAATCAGGAAGAAGCTCACTTCCACACCGAGCGAGGCCGCCCAGCTCTCAAGCAGGCTGCATTTACGCTGCAGCAGCTGACGCTCGTCGTTATCGAGCCAGGATTGATGGCAGACCCAGATATCCAGATCCGAGGAACAGCTTTGCCCTACCGAAGAGGTACTGCCCATGGTATAGACGCCGGTGATCGGCAGCTCCCCTTTCGGGGACTCCTGCGGCGGCATGCCACGGTAGAGCTCCAGCTCTTTCAGGTAGTGTTCTTGGGTTTCATCAGGCGTGAAAAGGCAGATGCCCTGGGGAACGTTACCGTCGAGGTAACCCGGCATCAGTGGGTGGTGATAGTGCAACAATGTCGGCAGAAGACTGTAAACCTGCTGGAAAGCAGGACCCATCGCAGCAAGCGCGCGATCGACACGCAGTTGGTTGATGGCATCCAGTCTCTGTTTCAGAGTCTCAATATAGAGGTACAAGACGTATCGCCTGATGTTCAGAAAGCACTAATCCTCATCAGGACCGAGGATTACGCGTTCACAGTATTTCGAAAGTAACCGTCGCCCTTTTTCGCCCTTATCTTTATGGTCTCGGAGACGAAAAAATGGTCTAAAACGTGATCAATTTAACACCTTGCCGTTTGACCGTAAAGAAAGATGCGCTACATACAAGTGTAGCACCGTTCTGTACGTGTAAATTCCTGAATACGGCAGCAGGCAACCTCTCTCGCTGCCCTGTCCTGAACCCCTCAACGTCCGTAAACCTGACACTCCCAGGACAACAATGTTAGGATGGTCAGTAGATGATTAAGACGGTAACAAGCATGTTAGACAATGTTTTAAGAATTGCCACACGCCAAAGCCCCCTCGCGCTATGGCAGGCACATTATGTGAAGCAGCGCCTCGAAGCCTGCCATGCGGGCCTGCGTGTTGAGCTGGTGCCGATGGTGACGCGCGGCGATGTTATTCTTGATACACCGCTGGCAAAAGTGGGCGGTAAAGGCCTGTTCGTCAAAGAACTGGAGCTGGCCCTGCTTGAGGATCGCGCCGATATCGCCGTCCACTCCATGAAGGACGTGCCGGTTGATTTCCCTGAGGGGCTGGGCCTGGTCACCATTTGCGAGCGCGACGATCCGCGCGATGCCTTTGTGTCAAACCACTACGACTCGCTGGAAGCCCTGCCCCAGGGCAGCATCGTTGGCACGTCAAGTTTACGCCGCCAGTGTCAGCTGGCCGAGTCGCGCCCGGATCTGGTGATCCGCTCGCTGCGCGGTAACGTCGGTACCCGTCTTGGCAAGCTGGATAACGGTGAGTACGACGCCATCATTCTGGCGGTTGCCGGTCTGAAACGCCTGGATCTGGAATCGCGCATTAAGGTGGCGTTGCCTCCGGAACAGTCGCTGCCGGCCGTGGGCCAGGGCGCGGTGGGCATTGAGTGCCGCCTCGACGATACCCGCACCCATGCGCTGCTGGCACCGCTCAATCACCATGAGACCGCGATCCGCGTCCAGGCCGAGCGCGCCATGAACACCCGCCTTGAAGGGGGATGTCAGGTGCCGATTGGCAGCTATGCTGAATTAATTGATGGCGAACTGTGGCTGCGTGCGCTGGTTGGCGCGCCGGACGGTTCGCAGATGGTGCGCGGCGAACGTCGTGGTCATCCCCAGGATGCAGAACAGCTGGGTATTTCCCTGGCAGAAGAGCTATTGAACAACGGCGCCCGTGAAATTCTTGCGGAAGTCTATAATGGAGAACCCCCGGCATGAGTATTCTCGTCACCCGCCCTTCTCCCGCAGGAGATCAGTTAGTGAGCCGTCTGCGCACACTGGGGCAGGTGGCGTGGAGTTTTCCGCTGATTGAGTTCTCTCCGGGCCGGGAGCTTCCCCTGCTCGCCGGGCATCTTGCCGCGCTGCAGGAGGGTGACATGCTGTTTGCCCTGTCACAGCATGCGGTGGAGTTTGCCCACGCCCGGCTGCAACAGGACGGCCAGCGCTGGCCGGATGCGCCACGCTATTTTGCCATCGGCAGAACCACCGCCCTGGCGCTGCATACCGAAAGTGGCAAAGACATTCGCTATCCGCTGGATCGGGAAATCAGCGAAGTGTTGCTACAATTACCTGAATTACAAACCGTTGTGGGGAAGCGCGCCCTGATTTTGCGCGGCAACGGAGGGCGAGAACTGCTGGGCGACACGCTGCGTGAGCGCGGAGCAGAAGTGACATTTTGTGAATGTTATCAACGTTGTAATAAACATTATGACGGTGCGGAAGAGGCGATGCGCTGGGAGTCTCGCGGCGTTACCACCCTGGTGGTGACCAGCGGCGAAATGTTGCAACACCTCTGGTCGCTGATCCCACAATGGTATCGTGAAAACTGGTTACTCCGCTGTCGGCTTCTGGTCGTCAGTGAGCGTCTGGCGAACCTCGCCCGGGAACTGGGCTGGCAAGATATTCGGATCGCTGATAACGCCGACAACGATGCGCTGCTGCGCGCATTACAATAACTCTCATAATGGGAAGCCATAATGACGGAACAAGAAAAATCCTCCGCCGTGGTTGAAGAGACCAGGGAGACTGTGGACACCACGCCACAGCCAGAAACGACAGAGAAAAAACATGGCAGCAATAAAACCAGTCTGGCGTTAAGCGCGATTGCTATCGCCATTGCGCTGGCCGCAGGCATCGGCCTGTATGGTCTGGTGAAAAAACAAGCCACCGACCAGACTGCCGCCCGCGATGCGCTGGTGACCCAGGTTACCGCCCTGCAACAGGCCCAGCAGACGCAGAAAGCCGAACTGGATGCGGTGATCAAGCAGCAGGCAGCCCAGCTCGCTGACGCCAACCGCCAGCAGGCGGAGCTGACGAAGCAGCTGGATGAGATGCAGCAGAAAGTGGCAACCATTTCCGGCACCGACGCTAAAACCTGGCTGTTGGCGCAGGCTGATTTCCTGGTCAAACTGGCCGGACGCAAGCTGTGGAGCGATCAGGATGTCACCACCGCCGCCGCGCTGCTGAAAAGCGCCGACGCCAGCCTGGGCGACATGAACGACCCAAGCCTGATCACCGCCCGCCGCGCGCTTACTCAGGATATCGCCAGCCTGGGGACCGTTTCGCAGGTGGACTACGACGGCATTATTCTGAAAGTGAATCAGCTGTCGAACCAGATCGATAACCTGCGTCTGGCAGACAATAACGACGACGATTCCCCTATGGACTCCGACAGTAGCGAACTTTCCAGCTCGCTGAGCGAGTGGCGCATCAACCTGCAGAAAAGCTGGCAGAACTTTATGGACAGCTTCATCACCGTCCGCCGTCGCGATGAGACCACCGTGCCGCTGTTAGCCCCGAATCAGGATGTCTATCTGCGCGAAAACCTGCGCTCGCGTCTGCTGGTGGCCGCCCAGGCGGTACCTCGCCATCAGGAAGAGACATATAAGCAGGCGCTGGATAACGTTTCGACCTGGGTGCGTGCGTACTACGATACTGACGATGCCACCACCACGGCCTTCCTCGAAGATGTGGACAAGCTGAGCCAACAGAACATCACCATGAACGTACCGGATAAGCTGGAAAGCCAGCCGATTCTGGAGAAGCTGATGCAGACGCGCGTGCGCAACCTGCTGGCACAGCCGGGCGTGGCCGCAGAGCAAGCTCCCGCTTCCGCTCCGGCCCCTGACAGCGCGCCACAAGGAGAGTAATTATGTTGAAAGTCTTATTACTCTTCGCACTGTTGCTCGCCGGGATCGTGCTTGGTCCTATGCTGGCGGGTCATCAGGGTTACGTGCTGATCCAGACCGATAACTACAATATCGAAACCAGCGTCACCGGGCTGGTGATCATTCTGATCCTGGTAATGGTGGCGTTTCTGGCGATCGAGTGGATCCTGCGCCGCATCTTCCGTACCGGAGCCCATACCCGCAGCTGGTTTGTCGGCCGCAAGCGCCGTCGCGCCCGCAAGCAGACCGAACAGGCGCTGCTCAAGCTGGCCGAAGGCGACTATCAGCAGGTTGAGAAGCTGATGTCGAAGAACGCCGACCATGCAGAGCAACCGGTGGTCAACTACCTGCTGGCGGCCGAAGCGGCCCAGCAGCGCGGCGACGAAGTACGCGCCAATCAGCATCTGGAGCGCGCCTCCGAACTGGCCGAAAACGATCCGATCCCGGTGGAGATCACCCGGGTGCGTCTGCAGCTGGCGCGTAACGAAAACCATGCCGCCCGACACGGCGTCGATCGTCTGCTGGAGATCGCCCCGCGTCATCCGGAGGTTCTGCGTCTGGCTGAGCAGGCCTATATCCGCACCGGCGCCTGGGGCTCGCTGCTGGACATCATCCCGTCGATGGCAAAAGCAGACGTGGGTGACGATGAGCAGCGCGACGACCTGCAACGTCAGGCCTGGATTGGTCTGATGGACCAGGCCCGCGCCGATCAGGGCAGCGATGGCCTGAAGGCCTGGTGGAAAAATCAGAGCCGCAAAACGCGTCAGCAGGTGCCGCTGCAGGTAGCTATGGCAGAGCACCTGATTGAGTGTGACGATCACGATACCGCGCAGAGCATCATTCTTGATGGTCTGAAGCGCCAGTATGACGATCGGCTGGTGATGGTGATCCCGCGTCTGAAAACCAATAACCCGGAACAGATCGAGAAGATGCTCCGCCAGCAGATCAAAACCGTGGGCGATCGTCCACTACTGTGGAGCACCCTGGGTCAGTCCCTGGCCAGACATGGCGAATGGAAAGAGGCCAGCCTCGCCTTCCGCGCCGCGTTAAAACAGCGCCCGGATGCGTTCGACTACGCCTGGCTGGCGGATACCCTGGACAAGCTGCATCTGCCAGAGGAAGCCGCCACGATGCGTCGCGATGGCCTGCTGCTGACATTGCAGAACAATCCCCCGCAGCAGTAATTGCACAGGAGGCCTGACGGCCTCCTTTTTTATTTGCTACATTCTTTGCATCATCTTCATGAGACCGCCTCCGCCAATGTAACGACCTCCTTTCATTAAACATTTTTCCTGCACACGCCTTTGCGGCGTGGACTCACTTGTTTTTGAAAGGATCGTTTCATGAACACGCTTTTATCTGCGCTTATTCGCGCGCTCCGCAGCCATCGCTGGCTGCGCCTGCTGGCCTGCGCTTTTCTGTTTACCTCTGTGGGGAATGGCTTAACCCAGGTGATGGTCTTTGGCCTGCTGCTGGACTGGCAGGCTCCCGCCTCTTTACTGACCCTGGCTTATCTGTTTGCCACGCTGCCGGGATTTCTTGGCAGCCTCGTCGGGGAGAAGCTCTGTATGCGCTTTTCGCCCATCCGTCTGCTGGTCCTGACCGAGTGGCTGGGTCTGCTGGCCCTGCTATTTCCCCTGCTGGGCATTCAGTTTCACAGTATGGTGGCGCTGCTGGCGGTGCAATCCACCGAGGCTTTTCTGGCAGGCATGAGCTGGCCTGCCCTGACTTTGCTATTCCGACGGGGATTATCCGAAGACGAGCTGCCTGCGGCGACATGTCTGGAGACGATGATCTTTGCTTCGCAGGTGCTGCTGGGGACCGGGCTGGGTATGGTGCTGTTTCATCATCTGCCCGCTCTGGCACTGCTGGGGATCGACGCGCTCACTTTTGTGGGCTCCTTGCTGATGCTGATCCTCACTGGCAGCGCCTTGCCTTCTCTGGCGCCTGAGCAGGCAGCGGAAACCGAAAGACCGGTGACGGTGCGCTGGCAAACGCTGGCCCCGCTGCAAAAACGCAGCCTGTTATTGCTCCCCGCGCTCGCCGCCGTGGGGTCGCCCGCCATGGCGCTGCTGCCTGCCCTGGCGCAACAGATTGAGCCGGATGATGCTGCCGGGCTGGCCCTGCCCCTTCTCTTTGCCCGCAGTATGGGGCAGCTGTGCGGCCCGCTGCTGCTGAAAAGAGAGAACCTGTCCCGCTACGCCAGACAAAACCGTCTCCTGCTGCTCTGCCTCGGAATTTTTTTATTCGCTTACGGGACGATCCCACTACTATCGGGAACGCAAGCGCTGGGGGTAGTGTTTATTGCCCATCTGGCCTCGAACATCGTTTTTGCGGTGGGTACCTTTAGCCTGTTGAGCAGCTTTCAGGCCAGCCAGGTCTCCTCCGCCAGCGGTAAAGCGTGGCGATGGCAAACCGTCAGCGCGTCACTCTTTACCTGCACCACGGCGCTGATTGCTGACGTGCTGGGGCCGCTGCAGGCGCTGTACGGCGTGTCGGGCTGTGCCTTGCTGATGGTGGTGGGGATCCTGACGCGCTACTGCAGATAAGGCATAAAAAAACGCCTGCTAAAAAGCAGGCGTTAAACAGGTCTGTTCGACAACTTGTGGTGCTTCACTCAACGTTATGTCCATGGTGTTTGATGAGGCCGAAGCGACATCTGTCGGTGGACGATAAGCACCGTAAATGGCTCTGCATCATTCCGGGGTTTATGAGGCACTAAGGCGAACATAAGAGATGGAATGAGCATCTACACGTATATTATTGCACGCAACGTGCCAACGTTGCACAGGGAAGTTGTCCGCTCTCCAACTTTTTAAGATAAAAGGAAATTATGTTATTCAGGCAGATTACGGGCGGCTGGATAAGGCGGGAGCGCGGGCAAAGTGTCTCCTGAAAACGACACCCCGGCACAGAAAGGGATATATTGCTATTTTTCATGAAGTTAAGTGTCACTTATTCACGACAGGCCGGAATATCGGTGTCGGCAATTAGCAACAGAAGGGAGGAATAGCAGAAAACAAAAAACCCCGCCGAAGCGGGGTTCAAAATTGGTCGGCGAGAGAGGATTCGAACCTCCGACCCACTGGTCCCAAACCAGTTGCGCTACCAAGCTGCGCTACTCGCCGTTGTACTGCTTTTTTGAATTTTTAGTTCAATTCATTAAAAGTCGTGGTGCGAGGGGGGGGACTCGAACCCCCACATCCTAAGGACACTAACACCTGAAGCTAGCGCGTCTACCAATTCCGCCACCTTCGCAATTCACAACTTTTCAAATAATGGGGTGGCTAATGGGACTCGAACCCACGACAACTGGAATCACAATCCAGGGCTCTACCAACTGAGCTATAGCCACCACAACTTTATTCTTTCACGCGGTTCTGCCTACTTCACAGACCACCGCAGCTCTAGCACCGGGTAAAATGGTGCGCCCGACAGGATTCGAACCTGAGACCTCTGCCTCCGGAGGGCAGCGCTCTATCCAGCTGAGCTACGGGCGCTTAGCGCCGTTGCGGGGCTGGATATTACGGAGGTCTCGCTCTGCTGTCTAGTGCTTTTTCAAAATAAATGCGCGTTTGATTACAGTTTGCGCACTTTGCCGCATATTACTGCGTTTTGCCGCTTTCGACGTGTCGTCCCAGGCCAAAAAGCTTATATCCCAGGCTCACGGCAGCGATAAATATCATCCCGACATACAGCGACATGCGAGTGTCTTCATTGAAATACATGCCAATCAGCACGCAGATCAGGAAGGCCATAGTCAGATAGTTCGCCCATGGGAACAGAATGGAGCGGAACGGATGGCTGGCGATCGCTTTTTTATGTGCCTGGCGGAAACGCAGCTGGCTAATCAGGATCACAAACCACGGCACCATTCCCGGCAGAACGCTGGCGCTGTACACGTAGACAAAGACGCGCTGCGGGTTCGGGATGATGTAGTTCAGGCATGATCCCACCAGCAGGATGGCAATTGAGATGGCCACTCCCGCCACCGGTACTCCCGCACGGGAGACTTTGCCTACCGCCGCCGGAAGCTGGCGATTTTTCGCCAGGGCATAAAGCATACGCCCGCAGCTGTACATGCCGCTGTTACAGCCGGACAGTGCCGCCGTCAGCACCACAAAGTTGATAATGCCTGCCGCCGCGGTAATACCGATTTTGGCGAAGGTCAGCACAAACGGGCTGCCGGTGGTGCCAATCTGGTTCCACGGGAAGATAGTGACGATGACGAAAATCGCGCCCACATAGAAGATCAGGATACGCCACAGCACTTTGCCTACCGCGCTGCGCAGAGTCACCTGCGGGTTTTTGGCTTCGCCAGCGGTGATGCCGATCAGCTCAACGCCCTGATAGGACGCCACCACGATGCACAGCGCCGTCAGGAAGCCCTTCCAGCCGCCAGCAAAGAAGCCGCCGTGCTCGGTCAGATTGCCAAAGCCAATTGCCTGCCCACCGTTGCCAAAGCCAAAGAAGATAACCCCTATCCCGATGACGATCATTACGATGATGGTAGTGACTTTGATCATCGCGAACCAGAATTCAATCTCACCGTACAGACGCACGGCCGCGAGGTTGGCCAGTGCAACCAGTCCCACGGCAATCAGCGCGGGTATCCATTGCGCCATCTCCGGGAACCAGAACTGCACATAGACCCCGATGGCGGTGATCTCCGATATCCCGACCGCCATCCACATAAACCAGTAGGACCAGGCCGTGAGATAGCCAAAGAACGGGCTCATGTAGCGATGAGCGTAGACGGCGAACGAACCGGCAACCGGCTCAAGGAACAGCATTTCCCCCATCGAGCGCATGATAAAGAAGACGAACAGCCCGGCGATGATATACGCCAGCAGGACCGACGGCCCCGCCCATTTCAGGGTACTGGCGGAGCCCATAAACAGGCCCACCCCAATCGTCCCGCCCAGGGCGATAAGTTCGATATGACGAGCTTCCAGCCCACGCTGAAGCTCCGGTTTTTTCTCTGCCATAAATCCTCGGTTGTGCTTGCGACTCTCCCGGCCTGAGCCGGTTATTGTTATAGGTACAGATGTGCTATCACGGGCTGTGCGATATGGACCGTTTATATTAACGGTTGATGCAAAAACAGCCTGATACGGTAGTGCGGGGAGGAATGGTTTCTTAAATTGGGCGAAATGGCAAACGATGCGTTAAAAAAATGAATGTATTGCACAGAAAAGCAGCAGATTTGCAGGCAGGTTGCAGCGCGACCAGCAGATCGCGCTGCAAATAAGAGATTAAAGCCGACCGGAGTAGTGCCAGCCGAGATAACGCAGCAGACGCAGCTGGCGGCTGATGCGGCTGGGCTGTGATAACAGGCGATACAGCCACTCCAGCCCCAGGTTCTGCCAGACCTTTGGTGCCCGCTTCACATGGCCGGTAAAGACGTCGTAGGTGCCGCCCACCCCCATGTACAGCGCGTCCGGGTAGACCTGACGGCAGTCGCGCATCAGGATCTCCTGACGCGGGGAGCCCATCGCCACGGTGACAATCTTCGCCCCACTGTCACGAATCCGGGCAAACAGCGCCTGCTGCTGCTCGGCGCTGAAGTAACCGTCCTGGCTGCCGACGATATTTACCTGCCATTGGGTCCGCAGCTTCTGCTCGGTTTGCGCCAGAATCTCCGGCTTGCCGCCGATGAGGAACACCGGCGTGCCGTCTGCGCCTGCTCTTGCCATCAGCGCTTCCCAAAGGTCGGCCCCTGCCACACGGGAGATGTTGGCATCCGGGTATTTCTTACGCACCGAGCGTACTACGCTTATCCCGTCAGCGTATTTAAACTCCGCCGCCTCAATGAGCTCCCGCACCTGAGCGTTGTCCTCAATGGTAAGCATTTTTTCTGCATTGATGGCCACCAGCGTGCCGGTTTTAATCCTGTCACCAGCGCAGAGATAGTCCAGCGCATGTTGCATATCACGCCAGCCGATCAGCTTCAGGCCCCGCAGGTCATACTGCGGCGCAGAGGTATTGTCAGTCATTATTATCCTTACTCAGACTCGCGAAAGCGCCCTGCCGTTTGCCGGTTCGCGCTTGTGCACTAACCCGGCGCTGTCGAACAGCCAGTACAGCAGCTTCGCCATCAGCAGACAGGCGCCAAAAACCACCATGAAAAAGACCACGCGGGAGACGAACGAATCCAGCCCTTCTCGCGCCAGCACGATCATATTGAAAATGGCACCGAAACAGAAACTATGCAAAATCGCTGCCTTATAGCGATTGGTCTCCTGATTGCCCAGCGTATAAAGCCAGTCGAACCATTTGATAATCAGCCCCACGGCGATTGCACCGGGCAGGATAAACCAGCCGCCGCCCATCACTACCAGCGAGCCGATCAGCGTCGGGGAAATCGCCAGCCCGGAGTGGTTGTTCAGCACTTCCCAGGTAAAGTAGTTGGCGGTGTTCAGGACCACGCCCGGCCTGTCCGGCCATAGCCAGGTGGGGATAAAGACATAAAAATCACGCACGATGGGCGCCAGCCCCTGGAAGTCGATTTTGTCGTAGTTTTGCAGCAGCAGGGCCAGATTCTCCCACGGCGAGAAGGTATCGCGGGTGAGGTACAGGAAGGTGTAAAACGCCTCATCGCCGCTGACGTCCATGCCATAGCGTTTCAGCGCCAGCCAGAACATGCCTACGATCCCCATTACACCTGCAGCGGCCAGCATCCACAGCGAGATCCAGCCGCGAATGATGCCGATAAACAGGAAGATGGCGAAGGCGATAATGATGTTGGCTCGCGTGCCGCCGACAATCATGTAGGTCAGCAGACCAAACGCCACGGTGCTGACGAGGAAAAACAGCCACGCCCGGGCATTCTGCCGCAGAAAATAGATCACCAGCATCGCCGGAATGAAGAAGTAGAAGAAGCGCTTGAGCGCCACCCCGGAGACTTCGCTGGAGAAAATCTGACTGTAGGAGTGCAGCTTAAACAGCAAAAAGCCGTTATGCATAAAGAAGATACCGACGGTGACCAGCGCAATCCCCATCAGCATCATCCATGTCAGATGGGTCTCGACCCGGTTCATGGTAAACAGAGGCCGTCGCTCAGCGCCAGAGCGGACGGGCTTCAGCCGCGTTTTATAGGCAACGTAGTACACCCCATAGAAGCAGGTGGCTGACAGCAGCGCCTGCATCAGGATCTCCGGTGGCACGACGGCCACATCGAAGCGGAACACCAGCATGCTGGTCAGCGGGAAGCCAAAATAAAAGGTCAGCAGAAACAGCAGCGAGAAAAAGACGTTGAAGTTAAAGCGCACCCGCCGGAACTCGAACCAGGTCAGGGTCGCGATAAACAGCGCGCTCAGAAGCCAGATGAGCAACAGGCCGCTAAATTGCAACTGGCTCATACTTTCTCCCCTGAGGCGATCCGCAGCGCCTGATGCCACGGCGTGAGGTAGTTCGGGCTGAAGAAGTCGATGGCGTTCTTGTCCACTTGCGCCAGCTGTCGCTGCGCTTCACGCACCACTCCTTCATTCAGGTCGTCGGTGGTGAACAGCACCGGAATGTGCTGCTCCGCCATATCCTGCCAGAACGGGTTGTCGCGGTTAAGCACGCACGGCACGCCCGCCTGGATCAGCAGACACAGCGTGCCAATCCCCTGCTGACGCGCGAAGATGAAGTAGCCCAGATCGCACTGGCGCAGCAAGGCGAGGTAGTCGTCAAAGGCCAGCTTATCGCTGAGGATCTGCAGATTCTCCGGGCTAAACAGCGCCAGCCCGCTCTGACGGACTTCATCGATGTACGCCGCGTTATTAGCAGGATAGCCCATGGGCACGATCACGTTGACCGTATCGCCAAACTGCTGATGCACCGCCTTCAGGGCCGCAATATGGTCGTTGCTGCGGTCTCCGGAGTTGCCCACCAGAATCGTCAGCTTGCCCTCGCGTTTCACGTCACTGGCTAAGCCGTTCAGGGCGGGATCCATGCGAGTCGGGAAATAGAGCATCTCACCGCGGACGTTCGGATGACGTTGGGCGAAATAGTTCAGATCGCCGCGGGTGGCAAAGATACAGCCCACGCGCCCCTGCGCCATGCGACGCAGCGGGTAGAAGAGACGGAACTTCCAGCCCTGGGAGACTTCATACAGGTCTGCGCCCCAGATATGCCAGTTAAACTGCGCGGGCTTGATGCCCCCGCTCAGCAGCGCCAGCCACAGGCCGGTATTGAACTGCCCGTGGAAAAAGAAACGCTGCTGGCGATCCGCTTTGGCTTTGGCGATCACCGCGTTGGCAAGCGACGCTTTGTCCGGCCAGAAAGTGAGATTCAGTGCCGGGCAGGCGGCGCTGAGGCCGGTATCCTTCCCCGCCACCATAAATTCGCGCGCATGCACGCTGCCGGGGGCCAGCTCATCATTAAAGAACCGCAGTACGGTCTGGTTATGGTGTGGGATATCCGATCCCAGGACGTGAATCAGTGCAGTCATGCGCGTTTATGCCAAAGTAAAAAGACGCCGCAACAGGCAGCAAAATAGACAATGTAGGTGGCCATATAGGCCTGAGCCGCACCCAGCGCGCCGTGCGCGGGGATCAGCCAGTGAGAGAACGCCGTCAGCAACGTGAACTGGCTGATTTCCGCCAGGATATAGAGCTTTAACGAGGCTTTAGCGATAACCAGATAGCCAAAAACGTAAGCGCCTACTTTCAGCACATCGCCCACCAGCTGCCAGGCGAACAAATCGCGCATCGCGGTAAACTTGTCGGAGAAGAGCAGCCAGATGGCGACATCACGCAGCAGCCAGACGGTAAAGCTGGCCGCCGCCACTGCCGGTAAGACGAAGCGCAGGGAGCGGAGTATCTCGCGGGTGATCTCCTGCCGGGCGGTAAGTCGCGACAGGGTTGGTAGCAGGTAGACGCTAAAGGAGGCAGTAATAAACTGCAGATAGGCATCCGAGATGCTGCTGACCCCTTGCCAGATCCCTACCTCATCCCAGCTGTAGTGCGCTGCCAGCAGGTTTCGCATCATCACATAGGCCACCGGCAGGGTGACGGAGGTGATAAGCGCCATCAGGGTAAATTTACCCAGTTGTCCTGCGAGGAGCTTGTCCCATTTCGGCTTGAGATAGTGCAGCGGAATCGTGCCTCTGCGCATCAGCATCACCGCCGCCGGGATCACCACCAGCGCCGGCACCAGCGCCAGCCCCAGCAGCGCGCCTTCGTAGCCGCCGAGACGATAGCAGGCGTAGTAGGCGACGACCCCAATCAGGCTACCAACAATCAGCGCCAGGGCATTGCCGGCGGCATCGCGGAAGCCCTTCATCAGCGCCAGCAGCAGGTTCGCCCAGGCGATGCCCATCTGCACTAACGCCACCAGCCGCACCAGGCCCTGATAACCCGTATGACCAAACAGCCCCTGGCTGATGGGCGCGGCCGCCAGTAAAAAGATCACCGCCAGCAGGGTGGAAAAGCCCAGCACCATCGCTGATGATGTCCCGACCACCATGCGTAATTGCGCCTTATCGTCATGATATTGCGCGACGTACTTGGTGACGCCGTTGAAGATCCCCGCCCCAGCCAGTACGCCCAGCACGGTAACCAGCTGACGGAAGTTACCCGCCTGCCCGACACCAGAAGGGCCAAATGAGACCGCCAGCAGTTTGACGACCAGCAGTCCTGTGCCGATCTTGACGAGTGTGGACGCGGCGGTCCACACCGATGCTTTCGCCAGAGACATATCAGCCGAAATAACTCAGAAGGGTATTAATGACCGTGCGCTGGTTGACCGCAGCGAGGTTATAGAACAGCGGCAAGCGGAGTAACCGCTCACTTTCTTTGGTAGTGAAGCGATCTTCACCCACGAACTGGCCAAAGGCTTCACCGGCCGGGCTGGAGTGCAGCGGAATGTAGTGGAACACCGCCAGGATCTCAGCCTCTTTCAGGTACGCGATCAGCTCGCTGCGATCGTCGTTATCCCGCAGCTTGATGTAGAACATATGCGCGTTATGCACGCAGTCCGCAGGGATAGTCGGCAGCTCGATACGGCCTTTGCGCGCCAGCGGGGCCAGCGCATCGTAATAGGTCTGCCACAGCGCCAGGCGCTGCTGGTTGATGCGGTCTGCCGCCTCCAGCTGGGCCCACAGATACGCGGCCTGCAGATCCGCCATCAGGTAACTGGAGCCGATATCGCGCCAGGTGTACTTATCCACCTGTCCACGGAAGAACTGGCTGCGGTTAGTGCCTTTCTCGCGGATGATCTCCGCGCGCTCCACCAGGGCGCGATCGTTAATCAGAGTAGCGCCGCCTTCACCGCCTGCGGTGTAGTTTTTGGTTTCGTGGAAGCTAAAGCAGCCGATATGCCCGATGGTACCCAGGGCGCGGCCTTTGTAGGTGGACATCACGCCCTGCGCAGCATCTTCCACCACATACAGGTTGTGCTTTTTGGCGATCGCCATGATGGTGTCCATCTCGCAGGCCACACCGGCATAGTGCACCGGCACGATGGCGCGGGTCTTGTCGGTGATTGCCGCTTCAATCAGCTTCTCGTCAATGTTCATGGTATCCGGGCGGACATCCACGAAGACGATTTTCGCCCCGCGCAGCACGAAGGCGTTGGCGGTGGAGACGAAGGTGTAGCTCGGCATAATCACTTCATCGCCAGCACCGATGTCCAGCAGCAGGGCTGCCATCTCCAGCGAGGCGGTGCAGGACGGGGTCAGCAGGACTTTCGCGCTCTGAAAGCGCTGCTCCATCCACTGCTGGCAACGACGCGTGTAGCCGCCATCACCACAGAGTTTGCCGCTGCCCATCGCAGACTGCATGTAATCAAGTTCAGTGCCCACCACAGGAGGCGCATTAAATGGGATCATCTTGTCACCTGTATAGCCAGTAAGCGGTGGTTTCGATGTTGCCGCCGCTGGCGATATAACGTTTAAGCGCGGCGGTGTTGCCCATCTGGGTCGCCACCCGCAAAGTAGAAAGCTGCTGTTGCTGAGCCCAGCACAGCGCCGCCTGCATTAACCGCTCCCCCATGCCGCGCCCGGCCAGCAGGCCAATACGCGCCTCGGTGTCATTCAGTTTACGCAGGGAGACAAACCCCTGGATGGCGCCATCCGGCGCACGGAACACCAGGCAGAGATGGTCGAAACTGCCTTTTACCGCATTTTCGATCCACTGGGCATAGAAGCGACCGCTGTCGTCCGGGGCGTACCACGGCGTGCGAAAGCGGCTCTGCGCAAACGCCTGAGCGGCTAGCTGGCGCAGCGCCGGGATATCCTGCTCCGTGGCGATCTCCGCTCCAGGACACGCATGCTGCGTCACCGCGATCGCGAGATCGACTTCACCTTCCACCAGCCTGAAGCCCTGCTGCTGGAGGGCATCCAGCCAGTCGGCCCGGGTGGCCGGAATTTTGACCTGCACACGTTGCCAGGCGGCTAAATCATCAGCCGCCAGCAAAGGGGCGTCATCAGCCAGGCGCACAATGGCCGTGGGCAGGGAGAAAAACTGACTTTCCCAGTCCAGCGGCTGTAATTCGCCACGCAGCTGCATCAGCGCCAGACACCTTTGGTATCAACGATAAATTCCTGACGCACGGCATCGCCCGAAATCGCTTTAAACTCGTTATGATCCACCAGCAGTACCAGCACATCGGCGGTGGCCAGCGCATCATCCACGCGCGTCAGGGTGCAGTGTCCAGCCAGCTTGTTCGGCAGCTCATGGATATTGGGTTCAACCACCTGGGTTTCACCGCTGTGCCAGTCGGCAATCATCTCCGCAATTTCCATCGCCGGGCTTTCACGCAGATCGTCAATGTTCGGCTTAAAGGCGAGACCAAAACAGGCGATGGTCACCTCGTTCGCCCGCTTGCCGCTCTGCGTCAGGTAATCTGCCACCGTGGCTTTCACCTGGTTCAGCACCCAGTGCGGTTTGCTGTCGTTCACTTCGCGGGCCGTACGGATCAGGCGCGCCTGCTGCGGGTTCTGCGCCACGATAAACCACGGGTCGACCGCGATACAGTGACCGCCTACGCCCGGGCCAGGTTGCAGGATATTGACGCGCGGATGGCGGTTCGCCAGACGAATCAATTCCCAGACGTTAATTCCCTGATCGGCGCAAATCAGCGACAGTTCATTGGCAAACGCGATGTTGACATCGCGGAAGCTGTTTTCTGTCAGCTTGCACATCTCGGCGGTGCGGGAGTTGGTCACCACGCACTCGCCTTCGAGGAAGATGTTATACAGCTCGCTGGCGCGGGCGGAACAGACCGGCGTCATGCCGCCTATCACGCGATCGTTTTTAATCAGTTCGACCATCACCTGCCCCGGCAGTACGCGCTCCGGGCAGTAGGCGACGTTAATATCAGCCTGCTCGCCCGCCTGCTGCGGGAAGGTCAGGTCCGGACGCGCCTCGGCCAGCCACTCGGCCATCTGCTCGGTGGCTCCCACCGGGGAGGTCGACTCCAGGATCACCAGGGCGCCTTTTTTCAGCACCGGGGCGATGGATTTGGCAGCTGCCTCGACATACACCATATCCGGCTCATGATCGCCTTTGAACGGCGTCGGCACGGCAATCAGATAGGCATCGGCGGTCACTGGCGTGGTGCTGGCCTTCAGGAATCCTCCCTCAACGGCCGTCTTTACCACCTTGTCGAGATCCGGCTCAACAATGTGAATTTCACCCCTGTTGATCGTCGCAACCGCATGCTGGTTGATATCCACACCCACAACCTGTTTTTGACGGGAGGCAAATGCCGCCGCCGTTGGCAGCCCAATGTAGCCAAGCCCAATGACAGAAATGGTCGTAAAACTCATAGCGATACCCGATTGTGTTTGAGTGCGTACAAAATACGGTCACAGGCCTGGCCATCACCATACGGATTATGGGCCCGGCTCATGGCCTGATACTCTTTATCGTCGTGCAGCAGGCGCGTCACCTCTTCCACGATGGCTCGTGAATCAGTACCCACCAGCCGCACCGTTCCGGCTTTGACCGCTTCCGGTCGCTCGGTGGTTTCACGCATCACCAGCACCGGTTTTCCGAGTGACGGAGCTTCTTCCTGAATACCGCCAGAATCCGTCAGGATCAGCCAGGCATGGTTCATCAGCCAGACGAAAGGCAGATAGTCCTGCGGCTCAATAAGAATGACGTTTTCAACGTGCCCCAGGATGCGGTTGACCGGCTCACTGACGTTAGGATTCAGGTGGACCGGATAGACAATCTGCACATCTTCATTTTGTGCTGCGATTTCTGCCAGCGCATGGCAGATTTGCTCGAAGCCCTGACCAAAGCTTTCCCGACGGTGTCCGGTGACCAGGATCATCTTTTTGCCAGTAGCCAGGAAAGGATACCGCTCCGCCAGTTCGCCACGCAGGGTGTCACTCGCCAGCACCCGATCGCGTACCCAGATCAGGGCGTCGATCACCGTGTTGCCGGTGACAAAGATATGCTGGTCGTTAACGTTCTCGCGCAGCAGGTTCTGCCGGGAGTTCTCCGTCGGCGCGAAGTGGTACATCGCCAGATGCCCGGTCAGAGTACGGTTCGCCTCTTCAGGCCAGGGGGAGGAGAGATCGCCGGTACGCAATCCGGCTTCGACATGCCCCACCGGAATACGCTGATAGAACGCCGCCAGACTGGTGGCGATGGTGGTGGTGGTATCTCCATGCACCAGCACGACATCAGGCTTAAACGACTCCAGAATAGGTTTTAACCCTTCCAGAATACGGCAGGTAATTTCAGTTAATCCTTGTCCCGGCTTCATAATATTGAGGTCGTAATCGGGAACAATAGAAAAGAGGTTAAGGACCTGATCCAGCATCTCCCGATGCTGTGCAGTAACGCAAACTTTCGCCTCAAAATAAGGGTCGCTTGCCAGCGCATGAACCAGGGGCGCCATCTTGATGGCTTCCGGCCTCGTACCAAAGACGGTTAGTACTTTCACATCGATTCTCTTCGATTAGGCGATGAAGGCCATAAGCCTTCATCGTAGATGGCGTTCTTAATTTTTGCGACGACGGGTTAATGCCACGCCAGCGCCAATTAAAGCACCCACAATCCCCCACATAATCATCAGGAATGCGCGACGTGGACTATCGCGTTTTACAGGTTCTTCAGGAGTTCGCAAATAACGATAGGTCTGAAAACGTGGGTCCAGTGTCGGACCTACGTTGAGGGTGGTCAGCATGGCGCGATTTTGGTCATAGTCGAGGTCAACATCCGGCCCCACGGCCTGCAGGTTTTCCAGACGCGCCTGCAGCATCGGGCGGCCCAGCAGGAACATTTCAGAGTCCGGCAGTTCGGCCGCCGGCACGTCGGTTTCGCTGCGGGAGATATTGCTCTTCTCAGCAATCTTCAGCGCCTGTTCAATATTATGTACCCGGCGATTGAAGATCGCTTTCGCTACCTCTTCCTGACGTTTGACCTGCGCTTTCATCTGTACGGTACGCGCCGCCCAGGCCCCTTTCAGCTCATCATTCAGATGGCTGGCCGCTCGCTGGCTGGCAAACGCGACGTACTGACGCAGCAGGTTGTTAGCGTCTGGCGCGGTTTCCGCAATCAGTTTGACGTTGTCATTGATGTTGCGCAGCGGGTCGCCCGCCATAAACTGAATATTGTTGATCAGCTCATCCAGCAGGGCGGCATCGGCCTTGCTGTTGCCCACCATCCGCTGTTTGAAATAGTCGGTCTGGTTCCAGAAATCACGACGAGTATCCCAGGAGGCGAGCTGCATGATAAACTCTTTGTAAGACTCATCCATCACCGAAGGTTGGTCGGCGGAGGTTGGATTCGCTTTTACATCCAGGTTACGCAAAAACTGTTGCTGGGAGTAGAAACCTCCGAGCATGTTCACCGTCGGGCGATCGGTAATCGCCGTCGCGCTCCACTCCTGTCTGGCGAAAAAGGTATAAGCCAGGGCGATAAGTGCAAAGCCCAGCGCCATACCTGCAATCCAAAACTTGCCCGCCCATAACACGCGGAACAAGCCACGAACATCCAGCTCATTCTCAGTTACCACTGATTTTGCTCCCGCCAACGGTTGAGTCATTACAGTCCCGATTTACTTGGTTAAAGTTGGGTTATTGCCATTATTTCGACGCATACGGCGCTTCACGCGTTTAATAAACCGCGCCACTTTCCATGCGCGTTTAATACAATAGCCGTACAGGAAAAATGCTAGCAAGAATAATACCAACATTACCCATTCAGGGATGAAATGTGCGTATTCTGCGGCAACACCGATCCCGGCCAGCAGAGCCGCGGCCAGGGTAATTAAGACAAATGCCTGACGCGAGGTGAAGCCGGCACGCATAATGAGATGGTGAATGTGTTGACGATCTGGCGAGAACGGACTCATCCCTTTACGCAGACGGCGATACATAATCGCCACCATATCCATCAGCGGAATAGCAATAATCCACAGCGCCGTCACCGGGCTGATCGGGTGGGTATTCCCTTGAGTGGTTTCCAGCAGGATCCAGATAACGGTAAAACCAATCAGCGTACTCCCGGCATCGCCCATAAAGACTTTGTAGCGACGGCCCAGCACACCCAGGTTAAGGAGGATATAAGGCAGAATGGCGGCAATCATTGCAAAGCACCACATCGACAGGCTGTACTGACCGTCGAACCACAGAATGATGCCGATTGCGGCGAACGAAACGCTGGAGAGACCACCCAGCAGGCCGTCAATGCCGTCCACCATGTTAAAGGCGTTAATCGCCGCCCACACGGCAAACAGTGTCAGGAAGTAGCCGAACGGCCCCAGCACCATCTCCCAGGTACCGAAGATATAGCCGAGGCTGCTGAGGTAGAGCTTCCCGACTACCATCATGATGACGCCGATAGCCGCCTGAACCGCGGCGCGGAACTTCACGCTAATATCGAATCTGTCGTCCAGCGCCCCCACCAGTACCAGCACACCGGCACAGGACAGATAGAGCGCCGCATGCGGGATATAGTAATCCGCAATACTGAAGGTGAAGCAGATGCCCGCATAAACAGAGATTCCGCCAACCAGCGGAATCAAGCCTTGATGGCGTTTACGATAATTGGGCTTATCCACCAGACCGACTCTCTTCGCCGCCTTACGGGCAAGAAATAGAAAGCAGGTGGTGAAAAGAAAAATACTGATTAGCTCAGTCACCGCGGTGAGTAGATTCACTATGGATACTCTCAACAAATGTTAATCCCGGAAGTATAACCTTGAAGGCTCGGCTCCAGAAGGAAAAAGCAGGCCTCACCCAAGTCCCTTTGTTTATTTTTCAAACAATTAATTTTCTACTTTGACGAACATTCCGATTTTCGCCATCCGCAGAATAATTCTACAGCGCACTGTAACAGCGTATAAGTCAGAAAAGAAAAACGCCACGTAAAAACGTGGCGTTCAGGCGCTTTATTTACTTTACGAGCGTTTCATCATATCGAAGAAATCGTCGTTAGTTTTGGTCATCGCCAGTTTGTTAATGAGGAACTCCATTGCGTCGATTTCACCCATTGGATGGATGATTTTGCGCAGGATCCACATTTTCTGCAGCTCTTCCTGAGTGGTGAGCAGCTCTTCTTTACGGGTACCGGAACGGTTGTAGTCAATAGCCGGGAAGACGCGTTTTTCCGCAATCTTACGAGAGAGGTGCAGTTCCATGTTGCCTGTACCTTTAAACTCTTCGTAGATAACCTCATCCATTTTGGAGCCGGTATCGACAAGCGCCGTAGCGATAATGGTCAGGCTACCGCCCTCTTCCACGTTTCGCGCCGCACCGAAGAAGCGTTTTGGACGATGCAGGGCGTTAGCGTCCACACCACCGGTCAACACTTTACCGGAAGCCGGCACCACGGTGTTATAGGCACGCGCCAGACGGGTAATGGAGTCAAGGAGGATGATAACGTCTTTCTTATGCTCAACCAGACGCTTCGCCTTCTCGATCACCATCTCCGCAACCTGAACGTGACGGGATGCCGGTTCGTCAAAGGTCGATGCAATAACTTCGCCTTTCACCAGACGCTGCATCTCGGTCACTTCTTCCGGACGTTCGTCAATCAGCAGCACCATCAGCACGCAGTCAGGATGATTGTAAGCAATGCTCTGCGCGATATTCTGCAGCAGCATGGTTTTACCCGCTTTTGGCGGTGCCACAATCAGACCACGCTGGCCACGACCAATCGGCGACGCCAGATCCAGAACGCGAGCGGTTAAGTCTTCGGTAGAACCGTTACCACGCTCCATGCGCAGGCGAGAGTTCGCGTGCAGCGGCGTTAAGTTCTCGAACAGGATCTTATTACGCGAGTTTTCTGGTTTGTCGTAGTTAACTTCGTTAACTTTCAACAGCGCAAAGTAGCGTTCACCCTCTTTAGGAGGACGAATCTTACCTGAAATGGTGTCACCAGTGCGGAGGTTGAAACGGCGGATTTGGCTGGGGGAAACGTAGATATCATCAGGACCGGCGAGGTAGGAGCTGTCTCCAGAGCGGAGGAATCCAAATCCGTCCTGCAATATCTCCAGCACACCGTCGCCAAAGATATCTTCGCCACTCTTTGCGTGCTGCTTCAGGATGGCAAAAATGATGTCCTGCTTGCGCATACGGGCCTGGTTTTCCAGTCCCATATTTTCGCCGAGAGTGATCAGCTCAGAAACCGGCGTATTCTTTAATTCGGTAAGATTCATAATGGTGTGGGTTCTTAAACTCGGGGTAATACTCGAACTTAATTTGTGAATGGTATGGCAGGGTCATCCATGCCTGTTTAGCGGCCATCAACTCATGTCTGTTCGCTGTCTGCTTACAGGGAAAGCACAGAACTGAAACGACGAGACGGATTGAGTGACAAGCCCGGAATCTATCCACTTCACGCACTGTTTACAAAGGAACAACGGGAAGTATCGGGTAAAACAAGATTCAAACAACAAGGTATGTTTAAAACGAAGTCATAGGTAACTTAGCACGACTCAAGCCGGGCGTCCAGAGATCCAAACAATTTAGAAACCCTGGACGCACAGACGAGAACCTTACGCCAGGTTGGCGTCAAGGAACTCTTTCAGCTGACCTTTGGACAGTGCGCCCACTTTGGTCGCTGCCACTTCACCGTTTTTGAACAGCAGCAGGGTTGGGATGCCGCGGATGCCGTACTTAGGCGCGGTGCCAGGGTTCTGGTCGATGTTCAGTTTCGCTACGGTCAGTTTGCCCTGATATTCGTCAGCGATCTCATCCAGAATCGGGGCGATCATTTTGCAAGGACCACACCATTCAGCCCAGAAATCGACGAGGATCAGCCCGTCAGCTTTAAGTACGTCCGTGTCAAAACTGTCGTCAGTCAGGTGAATAATTTTATCGCTCATATATAACTCCACAGGAATAAGCCTGGTGCGTTGATCTCGCTTCCATCAACGACCTGTTGATGTAGCATTAACCAACTAAAGGTTGACTTTATTTCACCGGATACGCTTTCGTAAAGCAATAGATAGCTGATATTCTACCACACTATGAGCAAAACACATTTAACAGAACAGAAGTTTACCGACTTCGCCCTGCACCCAAAAGTCATCGAAGCCCTTGAAAATAAAGGGTTTCATAACTGCACGCCTATTCAGGCTCTCGCCCTCCCGCTAACGCTGGCAGGCCGCGATGTTGCAGGGCAGGCGCAAACCGGTACCGGCAAAACGATGGCGTTTTTAACGTCAACGTTTCATTATTTACTTTCTCACCCGGCAATTGCTGACCGCAAAGTTAACCAGCCGCGCGCGCTGATCATGGCCCCGACGCGAGAACTGGCGGTACAGATCCACGCTGACGCAGAACCGCTGGCACAGACCACCGGCCTGAAACTCGGCCTGGCCTACGGCGGTGACGGTTACGACAAACAGCTGAAAGTGCTGGAAAGCGGCGTCGATATTTTGATCGGCACCACCGGCCGTCTGATCGATTACGCCAAACAGAACCACATTAACCTCGGTGCTATCCAGGTTGTGGTACTGGATGAAGCCGATCGCATGTACGATCTGGGCTTCATTAAAGATATCCGCTGGCTGTTCCGCCGCATGCCTGTCGCTAACCAGCGCCTGAACATGCTGTTCTCGGCAACGCTGTCGTATCGCGTGCGTGAACTGGCGTTCGAACAGATGAACAACGCAGAATACGTTGAAGTGGAACCGGAACAGAAAACCGGCCACCGTATTAAAGAAGAGCTCTTCTACCCGTCGAACGAAGAGAAAATGCGTTTACTGCAAACGCTGATCGAAGAAGAGTGGCCAGATCGCGCCATTGTATTCGCCAACACCAAACACCGTTGTGAAGATATCTGGGGCCATCTGGCTGCGGATGGACACCGTGTAGGTCTGTTGACCGGCGACGTCGCGCAGAAAAAACGCCTGCGCATTCTTGAAGATTTCACCCGTGGCGACCTGGATATTCTGGTAGCAACGGACGTCGCCGCACGCGGTCTGCACATCCCGGCGGTCACCCACGTCTTCAACTACGACCTGCCGGATGACTGCGAAGATTACGTTCACCGTATCGGCCGTACCGGTCGTGCGGGCGCCAGCGGTCACTCTATCAGCCTTGCCTGTGAAGAGTACGCCCTGAACCTGCCGGCAATTGAGACCTACATCGGTCACTCGATTCCGCAGAGTAAATACAACCCGGATGCGCTGTTAAGCGAACTGCCACCAGCGAAGCGCCTGACCCGCGCCCGTTCCGGCAATGGCCCGCGCCGTAACAGCGCCCCGCGTAACCGTCGTCGTTCAGGTTAAAAAATATGCTCCGGTCCACCTCGCTCTATGCAGCTATTGATTTAGGTTCGAATAGTTTTCATATGCTGGTTGTACGCGAGGTGGCGGGAAGTATACAGACGCTGACGCGTATTAAACGCAAGGTCCGTCTCGCGGCGGGCCTGAGTGCGGATAATCATCTCTCTCCTGAAGCTATGGAGCGCGGCTGGCAATGCCTGCGCCTCTTTGCTGAACGTCTGCAGGATATTCCTCCCCAGCAAATCCGTGTCGTCGCCACCGCAACCCTGCGTCTGGCGGTGAATGCCGGGGAGTTTATTGCTAAGGCACAGGAAATCCTCGGTTGTCCGGTCCAGGTGATCAGCGGTGAAGAAGAAGCCCGCCTGATTTACCAGGGCGTGGCGCACACCACCGGCGGGGATGAGCGTCGTCTGGTGGTGGATATCGGCGGCGCAAGCACCGAGCTGGTCACCGGTATCGGTGCGCAGGCAACCTCCCTGAACAGTTTGTCGATGGGCTGTGTTACCTGGCTTGAACGCTACTTTACCGATCGCAATCTGGCGCAAGAGAACTTCGATGACGCGGAAAAAGCCGCCCGCGAGGTGCTACGTCCGGTGGCGGATGAGCTGCGTTATCACGGCTGGAAGGTCTGCGTTGGCGCATCCGGCACCGTCCAGGCGTTGCAGGAAATTATGATGGCGCAGGGGATGGATGAGCGCATCACGCTGGCGAAACTGCAGCAGTTAAAGCAGCGCGCCATCCACTGTGGTCGTCTGGAAGAGCTCGAAATCGAAGGGCTTACCCTTGAACGTGCCCTGGTCTTCCCCAGCGGCCTGGCGATCCTGATTGCCATTTTCACCGAACTGAATATTCAGTGCATGACCCTTGCGGGCGGTGCGCTACGGGAAGGTCTGGTTTACGGCATGCTGCATCTGGCCGTCGATCAGGACATTCGCAACCATACGCTGCGCAATATCCAGCGCCGGTTTATGGTGGATATCGAACAGGCGCATCGGGTAGCGAACCTGGCGATCAGTTTCCTCGATCAGGTCGAAAACGAGTGGCATCTGGATCCTGTCAGCCGCGAACTGCTGGTGAGTGCGTGCCAACTGCACGAGATCGGCCTGAGCGTTGATTTCAAACAGGCGCCGCTACATGGTGCCTACCTGGTACGCAATCTCGATCTGCCCGGCTACACCCCGGCGCAAAAGAAGCTGTTGGCCACGCTGCTGTTAAACCAGACCAACCCCGTCGACCTCTCTTCGCTCCACCAGCAAAATGCGGTGCCGCCGCGCGTGGCGGAGCATCTCTGCCGCCTGTTGCGTCTGGCGATCCTTTTTGCCAGCCGTCGGCGCGACGATTTGCTGCCAGCCATCACCCTGATGGCGGAAAGCGAGAAGTTGACGCTGAACCTGCCGGAAAACTGGCTGGATACCCATCCGCTGGGCGCAGAAATGCTGGTGCAGGAGTGTCAGTGGCAGAGCTATGTCCACTGGGTGCTTGAAGCTCAATAACCCCGATTAGACGCCCGGCGACATTACGCTTACCGGGCTCTCAAACTAGCGGTTTTTTGCCTTCTCCATCATCGCGCGAATATTGGCGATACTGGCCTGGCCTTTATGCATCCGCTCTTCGGCGGTAATTACTTTGCGCTCCTGCTCCCAGAGCACATCATCCTGCGGTAATTCCAGCAGGAAGCGGCTCGGCTCCGGACGCACCAGTTCCCCGTACTGGCGGCGCTCTTTGCACAGCGTAAAGGTCAGCTCTTTTTGTGCTCGCGTAATGCCCACGTAGGCCAGGCGGCGCTCTTCATCGACGTTATCTTCATCGATGCTGCTCTGGTGCGGCAGGATGCCCTCTTCCATGCCCACCAGGTAGACGTAGGGGAACTCCAGCCCTTTCGAGGCGTGCAGGGTCATGAGCTGCACCTGATCCGCCTCCTCTTCGCTTTCGCCGCGCTCCATCATGTCACGCAGGGTAAAGCGGGTGACGACCTGGGTCAGAGTCATCGGCTCGTCGATGTCAGAACCTTCCAGCATCTCGGTCATCCAGGTGAAAAGCGTATTGACGTTCTTCATCCGCATCTCCGCCGCTTTCGGGCTGGCAGAGGTTTCGTACAGCCAGGATTCATAATCGATCCCGCGGATCAGATCGCGCACCGCTGCGATCGGCTCCCGTTCGCTCAGCTGCTGGATCTCGCGCAGCCAATGAGTGAAGCGGGTCAACGATTCATAACCACGCCCGGTTAAGGTCTGGCTCAGACCCATATCGAAGCTGGCGGTCAGCAGGCTCTTATTACGGGTCATCGCCCATTCACCTAATTTTTGCAGCGTCGCCGGGCCAATCTCACGCTTCGGCGTATTCACGATCCGCAGGAAAGCGCTGTCATCATCCGGGTTGGTGAGTACGCGCAGGTAGGCGAGCAGATCCTTAATTTCCGGGCGCGAGAAGAACGACGTCCCACCCGAAATTTTGTACGGGATGCGGTTCTGCATCAGCATCTTTTCAAAGACGCGCGACTGGTGATTTCCGCGATAGAGAATGGCGTAATCTTTGTAGTTGGTCTTATTCACAAAGTGATGAGCAATCAGCTCCCCCGCCACGCGTTCGGCTTCGTGATCTTCGTTATTAGCGCTCAGCACCTTAAGCTCAGTACCATAGCCCAGCTCGGAGAAGAGACGCTTTTCGAAGACGTGCGGGTTATTGGCGATCAGGATGTTTGCCGCCTTCAGAATACGGCCGGATGAGCGGTAGTTCTGCTCCAGCTTGATCACCTGCAGCGCCGGGAAATCTTTGCTCAGCAGGACCAGGTTTTGCGGACGGGCGCCACGCCAGGAGTAGATCGACTGATCGTCATCGCCTACCACAGTAAAACGCGCCCGCTGGCCCACCAGCAGTTTCACCAGCTCGTACTGGCTGGTGTTAGTGTCCTGATATTCATCCACCAGCAGGTAGCGGATCTTGTTCTGCCAGCGCTCGCGCACCTCTTCATTGCGCTGAAGCAGCAGCGTTGGCAGCAGGATCAGATCGTCAAAGTCCAGCACGTTGCAGGCTTTGAGATGATCGTTGTACAGGCTGTAGCAGTGGGCGAAGATCCGATCCCGCTCTCCTTTGGCGCTTGCAGCGGCCTGGGCAGGGTCCATCAGATCGTTTTTCCAGTTGGAGATCGTAGAGATCAACTGCTGCAACACCGTTTTGTCGTCTTCGATCAGCTCTTCGGTCAGCTCTTTCAGCAATGCCACCTGATCGGTATCGTCGAACAGGGAGAAGTTCGACTTCATGCCCAACGCCGCGTATTCGCGCTTAATGATATCCAGCCCCAGGGTATGGAAGGTGGAGATCATCAGGCCGCGCGCCTCTTTACGCCCTAACGTCTGGCCGACACGCTCTTTCATCTCGCGCGCCGCTTTGTTGGTAAAGGTTACCGCCGCGATATGGCGTGCCTGATAGCCGCAGCCGCGGATCAGGTGGGCGATCTTGTTGGTGATCACGCGGGTTTTACCGGAACCTGCCCCTGCCAGCACCAGGCATGGTCCAGTAACGAATTCGACCGCTTGTTGTTGTCCAGGGTTTAAACGCATGGGAATATTGCTCAATCTTCGAACGGGGTGGGGATTGTAGCAGAAAGCCGGGCGCAGATTTACCGGCTAATGATAAAGTGAAGAAAACGCGTTGAACCCCGAGAGCAGAACCATGAAAAAGACCGCAGCGGCCCTGCACATTCTGGTAAAAGAAGAGAAACTGGCGCAGGAGATCCTCGTCAAACTGGAACGCGGCATCAGCTTTGATCATCTGGCGAAGCGCTACTCGAAATGCCCGTCCGGGCGTAACGGCGGCGATTTAGGTGAATTTAAGCAGGGTACCATGGTGGGCCCTTTCGATCAGGCGGTCTTCAGCTGTCCGCTACTGAAGCCTTACGGCCCGGTGAAAACCAAATTTGGCTACCATATCATTAAGGTGCTGTACCGCAGCTAACGCGTGGTATATTGCGCCCCGATTTTACTCAACCCTTCAAGGCACGATCATGGCGAAAACAGCGGCAGCAATGCACATCCTGGTAAAAGAAGAGAAACTGGCTCTGGAGCTTCTGGAGCAGATCAAGAACGGCGGCGACTTCGAGAAGCTGGCGAAAAAGCACTCCACCTGCCCATCAGGTAAAAAAGGCGGTCACCTGGGTGAATTCCGTCAGGGCCAGATGGTTCCGGCGTTCGATAAAGTGGTGTTCTCCTGCCCGGTGCTGGAGCCAACCGGCCCACTGCACACCCAGTTCGGTTACCACATCATTAAGGTGCTGTACCGCAACTAATAAAAAAGCCCGGTGGCGCTAACGCTTACCGGGCCTACTTTTGCACTTTGTAGGTCGGGTAAGGCGTAGCCGCCACCCGACAATTTACTTAACCCGCTACGGCAATACGTTTCATATCGGTCATATAGCCACGCAGCTTCTGGCCTACTTTCTCGATCTCGTGGCTGCGAATCGCTTCGTTCACGTCACGCAGCTGGGCATTATCTACCGCGCCTTCGTTGATCGCTTTACCCAGATCGCCGGTCTGCAGAGTGGTCATGAACTCTTTCAGCAGCGGTACGCAAGCGTAAGAGAACAGGTAGTTACCGTACTCAGCGGTATCGGAGATCACCACGTTCATTTCGTACAGACGCTTACGGGCGATGGTGTTCGCGATCAGCGGCAGCTCGTGCAGTGATTCATAGTACGCAGACTCTTCGATGATGCCGGAATCCACCATGGTTTCGAAGGCCAGCTCAACGCCCGCTTTCACCATCGCAATCATCAGAACGCCTTTATCGAAGTACTCCTGCTCGCTGATTTTGCCATCGAACTGCGCAGCGGTTTCGAACGCGGTTTTGCCGGTCTCTTCACGCCAGGTCAGCAGGTTTTTGTCGTCGTTAGCCCAGTCAGCCATCATGCCGGAAGAGAACTCACCGGAGATGATGTCGTCCATGTGTTTCTGGAACAGCGGAGCCATGATGGTTTTCAGCTGCTCGGACAGCGCGAAGGCACGCAGTTTAGCCGGGTTAGACAGACGATCCATCATCAGGGTGATACCGCCCTGCTTCAGCGCTTCGGTGATGGTTTCCCAGCCGAACTGAATCAGTTTCTCAGCGTATGCCGGGTCGGTGCCTTCTTCCACCAGCTTGTCGAAGCACAGCAGGGAACCGGCCTGCAGCATACCGCACAGGATAGTCTGCTCACCCATCAGGTCAGATTTCACTTCCGCAACGAAGGAAGATTCCAGCACGCCCGCACGGTGGCCGCCGGTGGCCGCTGCCCATGCTTTGGCAATCGCCATGCCTTCGCCTTTCGGATCGTTTTCCGGGTGAACCGCGATCAGCGTCGGCACGCCGAAACCACGTTTGTACTCTTCACGCACTTCGGTACCCGGGCACTTCGGCGCCACCATTACCACGGTGATGTCTTTACGGATCTGCTCGCCCACTTCAACGATGTTGAAGCCGTGGGAGTAACCCAGCGCCGCGCCGTCTTTCATCAGTGGCTGTACGGAACGCACAACGTCAGAGTGCTGTTTGTCCGGGGTCAGGTTAACCACCAGATCCGCCTGCGGAACCAGCTCTTCGTAGGTACCGACTTTGAAGCCGTTTTCGGTCGCTTTGCGCCAGGAAGCACGCTTCTCAGCAATCGCTTCTTTACGCAGGGCATAAGAGATATCCAGACCGGAGTCACGCATGTTCAGGCCCTGGTTCAGACCCTGTGCGCCACAGCCGACGATGACCACTTTTTTACCCTGAAGGTAGCTCGCGCCATCAGCAAATTCGTCGCGCGCCATAAAGCGGCATTTGCCCAGCTGCGCCAGCTGCTGGCGCAAGTTCAGTGTATTAAAGTAGTTAGCCATGGGTGATACCTCGTGATGTTGTGCGTCTTATTGTTCGGTTCGCTTTTCAGCGAGAATGTACCCACATTACAACAGGAAATTTATTGCGGAAATTGATATATTCACAACGTCACGTTGCAATTTCTGCAATATAAAACCCGGGAGTGGAATCGGTGGATTTACGCGATTTGAAATTGTTCCTGCATCTGGCGGAAAGCCGTCATTTTGGCCGCAGCGCGCGGGCGATGCACGTCAGCCCCTCTACGCTTTCCCGCCAGATCCAGCGCCTGGAAGAGGACCTCGGCCAACCGCTGTTTATACGCGACAACCGCACGGTCACCCTCACCGAAGCCGGGGAAGAGTTGCGGACGTTTGCCCAGCAAACCTTGTTGCAGTATCAGCAGCTGCGCCACACCATCGACCAGCAGGGGCCATCGCTTTCCGGGGAACTGCATATCTTCTGCTCGGTGACCGCCGCCTATAGCCATCTGCCGCCCATCCTCGATCGCTTCCGGGCCGAACATCCGTCGGTGGAGATCAAACTCACCACCGGCGATGCCGCCGACGCGATGGAGAAGGTGGTGACGGGAGAAGCGGATCTGGCGATTGCCGGGAAGCCGGAAACCCTGCCGGGTGCGGTGGCGTTTTCGATGCTGGAAAATCTGGCGGTAGTGCTGATCGCCCCGGCGCTGCCTTGCCCGGTGCGTAATCAGGTGTCGGTGGAAAAACCCGACTGGTCCACGGTGCCCTTTATCATGGCCGATCAGGGGCCGGTACGTCGCCGCATCGAGCTGTGGTTCCGTCGCCAGAAGATCAGTAATCCGTCAATTTATGCCACGGTCGGCGGCCACGAGGCGATGGTCTCGATGGTGGCGCTCGGCTGCGGCGTGGCGCTGCTGCCGGAAGTGGTGCTGGAGAACAGCCCGGAACCGGTGCGCAATCGCGTGATGATTCTGGAGCGCAGCGACGAGAAAACACCGTTTGAGCTTGGCGTGTGTGCACAAAAAAAGCGGCTGCATGAGCCGCTTATTGATGCGTTCTGGAATTTACTGCCGAACCATTAACCCGCCAGGAAGAACCTGAACGCCGGGTTATGGGTCTCATCATGACAGTCGTAACCCAGCTCGTTCAGCCGCGTTTCAAAATCCGGCTCATGCTCGCCCAGCTCGAATGCCGCCAGCACGCGACCGTAGTCGGTGCCGTGGCTGCGGTAGTGGAACAGGGAGATGTTCCAGTGTGTACCCAGGGTATGCAGGAACTTAAGCAATGCGCCAGGTGACTCCGGGAACTCGAAGCTGAACAGACGCTCCTGTAACGGTTTCGACGGACGCCCCCCGACCATATAGCGAACGTGCAGCTTCGCCATTTCATCATCGGAGAGATCCACCACGCTGTAGCCACCCTGGTGCAGCAGGTTGAGTATCTCTTTACGCTCTTCCACCCCACGGCTCAGACGCACGCCGACAAAAATGCAGGCGTCTTTGGCATCGGCAAACCGGTAGTTGAACTCCGTCACCGAACGACCGCCCAGCAGCTGGCAGAACTTAAGGAAACTGCCCTTCTCTTCCGGAATGGTCACCGCCAGCAACGCTTCACGCTGCTCTCCCAGCTCGCAACGTTCGGAAACGTAGCGCAGACCGTGGAAGTTGACGTTAGCCCCGGAGAGCACGTGGGCCAGACGCTCGCCGCGGATGTTGTGCTGAGCGATGTATTTTTTCATCCCCGCCAGCGCCAGCGCGCCGGACGGTTCTGCCACTGCACGCACATCCTCGAACAGATCCTTCATCGCCGCGCAGATCGCATCGCTGTCGACGGTGATGATGTCGTCGAGATACTCCTGGCAGACGCGGAAGGTTTCATCCCCGATGCGTTTCACCGCCACGCCTTCGGCAAACAGCCCGACGCGTGGTAAGTCCACCGGATGACCCGCATCCAGCGCCGCCTTCAGGCAGGCAGAATCCTCGGCTTCAACGGCGATGACTTTGATCTGCGGCATCAGCTGTTTGATCAGCACCGCCACGCCCGCAGCTAACCCGCCGCCGCCAACCGGTACGAATACGCGGTCGAGATGGGCATCCTGCTGCAACAGCTCCAGCGCAAGGGTGCCCTGGCCGGCAATCACCATCGGGTGATCAAACGGCGGCACCCAGGTGAAGCCCTGCTGCTGCGCCAGATCGATGGCTTTGGCCTTCGCCTCGTCAAAATTGGCACCGTGGAGCAGCACTTCGCCGCCAAATCCCCGCACCGCATCGACTTTAATATCTGCGGTTGCCACAGGCATGACGATCAGGGCTTTCAGCCCCAGCCGCGCGGCAGAGAACGCCACGCCCTGGGCATGGTTGCCCGCCGAAGCGGTGATCACGCCACGCGCTTTTTGCTCGTCGGTCAGCCCGGCCATCATCGCGTAGGCGCCGCGCAGCTTGAAGCTGTGCACTGGCTGGCGGTCTTCGCGCTTCACCAGAATGACGTTATCCAGTCGCGAAGACAGCTTGTCCATTTTCTGCAGCGGCGTGACCTGCACCGCTTCATAGACCGGCGCACGCAGCACTGCCCGGAGATATTCCGCCCCCTCAGGGGCAGACGATAAGGGTTGGGATTCGGCCATCATTAGCCCCCAAGCTTGGATTTATCGCGTACCGCGCCTTTATCCGCACTGGTAGCAAGGGTGGCGTAGGCACGCAGGGCGAAGGAGACTTCACGCTGACGATCTTTCGGCGTCCAGGCTTTATCGCCACGCGCATCCTGTGCTTCACGGCGGGCAGCGATTTCCTGCGGGCTCAGCTGCAGTTGAATACCGCGATTCGGAATGTCGATTTCGATCAGGTCGCCATCTTCGATAATCGCGATGTTGCCGCCGCTGGCTGCTTCCGGCGAAACGTGACCGATGGAGAGGCCGGAAGTACCGCCGGAGAAACGACCGTCGGTGATCAGCGCACAGGCTTTACCGAGGCCCATGGATTTGAGGAAGGTGGTCGGGTAGAGCATCTCCTGCATTCCCGGCCCGCCTTTTGGTCCTTCATAGCGGATGACGACAACATCGCCAGCCACGACTTTGCCGCCGAGGATCGCTTCTACCGCATCATCCTGGCTCTCATAGACTTTTGCCGGGCCGGTGAATTTGAGGATGCTGTCATCCACGCCTGCGGTTTTAACGATACAGCCGTTTTCCGCGAAGTTGCCGTACAGAACCGCCAGGCCGCCATCTTTGCTGTAGGCGTTTTCCAGCGAGCGAATGCAGCCTTCGGCGCGGTCGTCATCCAGAGTGTCCCAGCGACAGTTCTGCGAGAACGCCTGCGTGGTACGGATCCCTGCCGGGCCGGCGCGGAACATGCTTTTTACCGCGTCGTCTTTGGTCAGCATCACATCGTACTGATCCAACGTTTGTGGCAACGTCAGCCCAAGAATGTTTTTCACCTCACGGTTCAACAGCCCGGCGCGATCCAGCTCGCCCAGAATCCCCAACACGCCACCGGCACGGTGAACATCCTCCATGTGATATTTAGGGGTGCTTGGCGCAACCTTACACAGCTGCGGTACCTTGCGGGACAGCTGGTCAATGTCGGTCATGGTGAAATCAATTTCCGCTTCCTGAGCCGCGGCCAGCAGGTGCAGAACGGTGTTGGTCGAACCGCCCATGGCGATATCCAGGGTCATAGCGTTTTCAAACGCCGCTTTGCTGGCGATATTGCGCGGCAGTGCGCTGGCATCGTCCTGCTCGTAGTAACGTTTGGTCAGTTCAACGATGCGTTTACCGGCGTTGAGGAACAGCTCTTTACGATCGGCGTGGGTCGCCAGCAGCGAGCCGTTACCCGGCTGAGACAGGCCCAGCGCTTCGGTCAGACAGTTCATCGAGTTGGCGGTGAACATACCAGAACAGGAACCGCAGGTCGGACAGGCCGAACGCTCAACCTGATCGCTCTGCTCGTCGGAGACTTTCGGGTCGGCGCCCTGAATCATCGCGTCGACCAGGTCGAGCTTGATGATTTTATCGGACAGCTTGGTTTTACCCGCTTCCATTGGGCCACCGGAGACGAAGATCACCGGAATGTTCAGGCGCAGGGAGGCCATCAGCATCCCCGGGGTGATTTTGTCGCAGTTGGAGATGCAGACCATCGCATCGGCACAGTGGGCGTTAACCATGTACTCCACCGAATCGGCGATCAGCTCGCGCGACGGCAGTGAATAAAGCATGCCCCCGTGCCCCATCGCGATCCCGTCATCCACGGCGATGGTGTTGAACTCTTTCGCCACGCCGCCGGAGGCTTCAATCTGCTCGGCAACCAGCTTCCCGAGATCGCGAAGATGAACGTGACCCGGAACGAACTGGGTGAACGAGTTGACCACGGCGATAATCGGTTTGCCGAAATCGGCGTCGGTCATCCCGGTGGCGCGCCACAGTGCGCGGGCGCCGGCCATGTTGCGGCCGTGAGTGGTGGTGGCGGAACGGTACTTAGGCATGCGTTATTTACTCCCGTCTATCTGGTAAATGGGACGGTGCGTGCCGTCCCATATTTATGCTTATTGATTAACCTGATCCAACCAACCCCATTTATCTTCGGTTTCACCGGTAAAGAGGCCAAAGAAGGCGTCCTGGATACGTTTGGTGACCGGACCACGGCGACCTTCGCCTACCTGGATGCCGTCAACGCTGCGTACCGGGGTGATCTCTGCTGCGGTACCGGACATGAAGATTTCATCAGCCAGGTACAGCGATTCGCGGGACAGAACCTGCTCGCGCACTTCGATACCCAGATCCTGCGCCAGCTTGATGATGGCGTCACGGGTGATGCCCGGCAGGGCTGAAGAGGTGAATGGCGGGGTGAACAGAATGCCATCTTTCACTTCAAACAGGTTCTCACCTGCACCTTCAGAGATATAGCCGTTCACATCCAGGGCGATACCTTCCTGATAGCCGTGGCGACGTGCTTCGCTGCCAACCAACAGGGAGGAGAGGTAGTTACCGCCCGCTTTGGCTGCGGTCGGGATAGTGTTTGGTGCCACACGGTTCCAGGAGGAAACCATCGCGTCGATCCCCTGCTCCAGCGCTTCTGCACCGAGGTAGGCTCCCCACGGGAACGCGGCGATGATCACATCGGTGGTGTAACCGGCTGGCGGGTTAACGCCCATCCCCACATCGCCCACGAACACCAGAGGACGAATATAGGCGCTGGTCAGGTTGTTTTTGCGCAGGACGGCGCGGCAAGCTTCCATCAGCTCGTCAACGCTTTGGGAAACCGGGAAACGATAAATTTTGGCTGAATCACGCAGACGTTGCATGTGTTCGCGATGGCGGAACACCACCGGACCTTTGTGTGAGTCGTAGCAACGGATGCCTTCAAAAACAGAGGTACCGTAATGAAGCGCGTGGGACATCACGTGGACTGTAGCGTCCTCCCAGCGAATCATCTCACCATTGGACCAAATGAAATCAGCTTTCTTCGTCGTCATTTTTCTTCCTTTGCGCTCAGGCGCGAATTTGTTGTGTTTGCGATGTAGCGGCACGCTGCTGGATATCGACCCGTGCGACGTCGACCAGTTTGCTCAACTGGCTAAACAGTAATTCGACGGGGCGCTGGCTGGCAACGGTCAATTCGATATTTATGTTCTGCGCGTCGGTGGCGGTTTCCATGTTCATGGAACATATCTGGAACCCACGATGGCGCACCACGCGCAACACACGTTCTAATGTTTCCGGGTTGAAGCGAGCCTGCACGGCGACCTGATGTTGCATCATGATAATTTCTCCAGCATTTGTGAGTTACTGGCGCCGGGCGGCACCAACGGCCAGACATTCTCAAGCTCGTCGATTGAGACATGAAGCAGGTAAGGCCCCTTGCTTGACAGCATTTCATCAAGTGCCGCTTCAACCTGGTCTTTACGGGTGATGTGCTGGCCAGGGATGCCAAAGGCACTGGCCAGAACGAGGAAATCAGGGTTATCGGTCAGGGTGGTTTCGCTGTAACGCTCCTGGAAAAAGAGCTGCTGCCACTGGCGCACCATGCCTAAACGTTGGTTATCCAGCAGCACGATTTTCACCGGCAGCTGCTTACGCTTGATGGTGCCCAGTTCCTGAACATTCATCATGAAGGACCCATCACCGGAGACACAGATCACCGTATCCTCCGGGCGCGCCACCTGGGCACCTACGGCAGCTGGCAAGCCGAAGCCCATAGTGCCTAAACCGCTAGAGGTGATGAAGTTTTCCGGCCGCGTGTAGGTCATGTGCTGGGCGGACCACATCTGATGCTGGCCCACGTCGGTGGTCACCACGCTGTCGGCCGGTTTGCGATCCGACAGCTGCTTGAGCAGCAACGGGGCATAGATCGCTTCACCAGGATGGTCGTAGCGCCAGGCGTGCTCGCGGCGCATCTCTGCCGCATGCTGACGCCACGCGTCGATCGCCAAAGGCTGCTGTAACGCAGGCAGCAGCGCGTTGAGGTCACCCTGCAGGGCCACGTGCGCCTGACGGAGCTTATTCATCTCTGCCGGGTCGATATCCATATGAATGACTTTGGCATTCGGAGCGAAGGTATTCAGCTTGCCGGTTACGCGGTCATCAAAACGCGCACCCACGGCGATCAGCAGGTCACACTCCTGCACGGCGAGGTTGGCGGCTTTGGTGCCGTGCATCCCCAACATGCCGAGATAGTACGGGTAGTCAGCCTCCACCGCACCCAGGCCTTTTAAAGTGCAGGCCGCTGGCATCCGGGTGGTGGCGATAAATTCGCGCATGGCCGGCACCGCCTGCGCCATCCCCACGCCGCCGCCAACATACAGGATCGGCTTTTGCGCGTGGGCTAACATCTGGCTGGCCTCGCTGACTTCGGCAAACGGGAACGCATCCTCATTCTCAACGGTGGAGAAGTGCGGCTCCAACTCGCCAAGGGCAACCTGGATATCTTTCGGGATATCAACCAGAACCGGACCAGGACGGCCTGAGTTTGCCACCTCAAAGGCTTCCGCCATAACGCGCGGCAGCTCTTCCAGGGATTGCACGAGGAAGCTGTGTTTCGTACAAGCCAGTGACAAACCGAGAACGTCCACTTCCTGGAAAGCGTCGGTGCCGATCAAAGGAGAAGCAACCTGGCCGGTGATCGCCACAACCGGAACGGAATCAAGCAGCGCGTCAGCCAGGCCGGTGATCAGGTTGGTAGCGCCTGGGCCTGAGGTCGCCATGCAGACGCCTGTTTTCCCGGTTGCACGGGCATAACCAATGGCCGCCATCGCCGCACCCTGCTCGTGTCGGCACAACAGGTGTTCCACGCCGCCGTCATACAACGCATCGTAAATCGGCATAATTGCGCCACCCGGGTAACCGAAGATAGTATCGACTCCCTGCGCTCGCAACGCATGTACTACCCACTGTGCGCCATTCATAGTTACTTCCCCGTCGTAAATCGTGAGAAACAGAATTTTGTGCTACTACTCATCGTCTGCTCCTCGTTTATGTTTTAAGGTCATAAAAAAACCCCCGGACCTTTCGGTGCGGGGGTCTTAGTTCGTTAAGGCTTGATTACTAAGCCTTTCCTCGTCCAAGTGCAGCCCCGCACGGTGGGATAATAATCACCACCACGCTAATCACGACCAGGCTAATCACTCGTAGAAGGGCTGTCATTTTCTGTTCTTTTTGCATCTTGTTCGAAGGAATACCTAAAGAGTTATCACAGATATCGAACCGAGCACAACTTTTTTTTATAATTCACTTTCTTATGACGCTAATAGTTTAGATAAAAATCATTGTTTTTTATGACAAAAATAGAAAATGAATTATTTTCATTTTTTGTTACTCAACAAAGGCCGATAAGGAAAACGTATTGCGCTTTGCGAGCACGCTTCCATGACGATGAAAAGGTTGCAATTTCGGGGAAATATTGCGGAACAGGCTGCGTAAAAACGCGATTTGGCGATAAAAACCGGGACTACAAAGTGACATAGTGGCGCTACAAGGAGGCTCTTTATGTCATTGTCGGTTGTTTATACCCGCGCTGCGTTAGGCGTTAAAGCGCCGCTCATTTCCGTAGAAGTTCACCTCAGTAATGGGCTCCCGGGCTTAACGCTGGTCGGCCTGCCGGAAACCACCGTCAAAGAGGCCAGAGATCGGGTACGCAGCGCCATCATCAATAGCGGTTATACCTTTCCGGCCAAAAAGATCACCATTAATCTGGCACCGGCCGATTTACCTAAGGAAGGAGGAAGATATGATTTACCTATCGCCATTGCGCTTCTCGCTGCCTCTGAGCAGCTCTCCTCTGCCAGGCTAAGCGCATACGAGTTCGTGGGTGAGCTGGCGCTCACAGGCGCATTAAGAGGGGTTCCCGGCGCGATATCCGGCGCCCTGGCGGCCATACAGGCTGGCAGAGAGATTATCGTCGCCAACGATAACGCTGCCGAAGTCAGCCTTATCGAACAAAAAGGCTGTCTGGTGGCAGAGCACTTGCAGGAGGTATGCGCCTTTCTGGAGGGCCATCACGAGCTGACTGCACCCGCTGGAGAGCCTTTTGTGCCAGGCAATGACGATCGTGATATCAGCGATATCATCGGTCAGGAGCAGGGTAAACGGGCGCTGGAAATCACCGCGGCCGGCGCGCACAATCTACTGCTCATTGGCCCACCAGGCACCGGCAAAACCATGCTCGCGAGCCGACTCAATGGCCTGCTGCCGCCACTCAGTAACCATGAGGCACTGGAGAGTGCGGCAATCGTAAGTCTGGTCAACGCCACATCGATGTATAAGCAGTGGCGTCAGCGTCCCTTTCGCGCACCTCATCACAGCGCCTCGCTCGTGGCCATGGTGGGCGGGGGTGCTATCCCTGCGCCGGGAGAGATTTCGCTGGCGCACAATGGCATTCTCTTTCTGGACGAGTTACCCGAGTTTGAACGACGCGTGCTGGATGCGTTACGCGAGCCTATTGAATCCGGGCAGATCAATATCTCCCGTACTCGCGCAAAGATCAGTTATCCGGCTCGCTTCCAGCTTATCGCCGCCATGAATCCCAGCCCAACGGGGCACTATCAGGGCAATCATAATCGCTGTTCACCCGAACAGACGCTTCGCTATCTGGGGCGTCTGTCGGGACCGTTTCTCGACCGCTTCGACTTATCCCTTGAGATCCCGCTACCGCCGCCAGGGTTACTAAGCCAGACGCACACTATGGGAGAATCCAGCATCACCGTGCGAAACAGAGTGATCGCCGCGCAGGAGCGGCAGCTGGTGCGGCAAAATAAACTCAATGCCCATCTGGATAATGCGGAGATCCGCAGGTTTTGCCCACTCACGACAGAAGATGCCCAGTGGCTGGAAGAGACCCTTACCCGGTTCGGCCTGTCGGTACGTGCCTGGCAGCGGCTGCTGAAGGTGGCCCGTACGATTGCCGATCTGGAGGAGAGTGAAAAGATTGAACGTAGACACCTGCAGGAGGCCTTGAGCTATCGCGCTATCGATCGTCTACTACTGCATCTGCAAAAAATGCTGGCATAAAAAAAGGGGCCGGAGCCCCTTCTTCTTAATCGTCTGATTCGGTGTAGTCTTCTGCACCTTCCATCTGTGGTTTACCACCAGACAGAGTATGGAACCGCTTTGGACGCTTGATACGCCCCATATACTTGATCCATACGCGCTCCGCTTCCGTTACCGGCTCACGCTCGCCACGGCAGACGGCAACAAACGATTTTTCGTCATCAGTGGTGGGTTCACGTTTTCCCAAATCCAGTTCATTGAAAGCATAACCGTGGCGCTCAAGCAGTTGTGCCTCTTTGATGGTGAAATCACCATGGCGAGAAAATCCGCGTGGATAATTTTTATTGTCGAAAAAACGATTAGTCGTCGTAAAGCTTTCCGCCATCCTACACGCTCCTATATCTTTGGCCGAGCTATTTATGGCGCGGAGTATTAGTTACGCTTGACAGAGCGTCCAACAAAACATTTAAATCATAACGACAAATTATTTTGCGGAGAAAACCGTGGATACGGAATTGCTAAAAACTTTCCTCGAAGTGAGCAGAACTCGCCACTTTGGGCGCGCCGCAGAAGCGCTTTATCTGACTCAGTCGGCAGTGAGCTTTCGTATTCGTCAGCTTGAAAATCAGCTTGGGGTGAATCTTTTTACCCGTCATCGCAATAACATTCGCTTAACGCCTGCGGGTGAAAAGCTTCTGCCCTATGCAGAAACCCTGATGAATACCTGGCAGGCCGCGCGTAAAGAGGTTGCCCATACCTCAAAGCATAATGAGTTTTCTATCGGTGCCAGCGCCTCTTTATGGGAGTGCATGCTAAGCCCCTGGCTTAGCCGATTATATCGCTCTCACGGACAGCTGCAGTTTGAGGCCCGCATTGCGCAGCGGCAGTCGTTGGTGAAGCAGTTGCATGAACGACAGCTGGATCTGCTGATCACCACCGAAGCGCCGAAAATGGATGAATTTAGCAGCCAGATCCTCGGACAGTTCACCCTGGCGCTTTATGCTGCTGAACCTTCGGCCATGAAAAGCGACCTGAACTATCTGCGACTCGAGTGGGGCCCCGATTTCCAGCCGCATGAGGCCGGTTTGATTGCCATTGACGATGTTCCGATCCTGACCACCAGTTCCGCTGAGATAGCCTGCCAGCAGCTCGCATCGTTAAAAGGTTGCACCTGGTTGCCGCAACGCTGGGCCAGTAATAAACCGGGATTACATACGGTGACAGATTCTGCCACCCTTCAGAGGCCACTGTATGCCATCTGGTTGCAAAACAGCGATAAGCAAGGCCAAATCAAAGATCTGCTTAAAATCAATGTGATGGATTAAAGGATACGTTGCAAGGACGCAACGGAAAGACGTGAAAGAGGCAGGTTTTGCTTTCTTACAGGCAAAAAAAAATCCTTTGCCGAAGCAAAGGATTCTTTATATGGCAGGGGCGGAGAGACTCGAACTCGCGACACCCGGTTTTGGAGACCGGTGCTCTACCAACTGAGCTACGCCCCTAAATTTCTTACTACTAAGCCTGCTACATTAGCAGGCTTAGTTTTAATAGGTGGCGGAACGGACGGGACTCGAACCCGCGACCCCCTGCGTGACAGGCAGGTATTCTAACCGACTGAACTACCGCTCCACCGAATACTTCTGTAACCACCGGATTAATGCCCCGGTTCACTACGTAATTTGATGCCTGGCAGTTCCCTACTCTCGCATGGGGAGACCCCACACTACCATCGGCGCTACGGCGTTTCACTTCTGAGTTCGGCATGGGGTCAGGTGGGACCACCGCGCTACAGCCGCCAGGCAAATTCTGTTGTTCACCCCGCCCGCAGGCGTGATGAGTAATCTGTAATCAGCTGAAAATCGTCTTCAAATCCGCCGAAACAGCTTCGGCGTTGTAAGGTTAAGCCTCACGGTTCATTAGTATCGGTTAGCTCAACGCATCGCTGCGCTTACACACCCGACCTATCAACGTCGTCGTCTTCAACGTTCCTTCAGGACCCTTAAAGGGTCAGGGAGAACTCATCTCGGGGCAAGTTTCGTGCTTAGATGCTTTCAGCACTTATCTTTTCCGCATTTAGCTACCGGGCAGTGCCATTGGCATGACAACCCGAACACCAGTGATGCGTCCACTCCGGTCCTCTCGTACTAGGAGCAGCCCCCCTCAATTCTCCAGCGCCCACGGCAGATAGGGACCGAACTGTCTCACGACGTTCTAAACCCAGCTCGCGTACCACTTTAAACGGCGAACAGCCGTACCCTTGGGACCTACTTCAGCCCCAGGATGTGATGAGCCGACATCGAGGTGCCAAACACCGCCGTCGATATGAACTCTTGGGCGGTATCAGCCTGTTATCCCCGGAGTACCTTTTATCCGTTGAGCGATGGCCCTTCCATACAGAACCACCGGATCACTATGACCTGCTTTCGCACCTGCTCGAGCCGTCACTCTCGCAGTCAAGCTAGCTTATGCCATTGCACTAACCTCCTGATGTCCGACCAGGATTAGCTAACCTTCGTGCTCCTCCGTTACTCTTTAGGAGGAGACCGCCCCAGTCAAACTACCCACCAGACACTGTCCGCAACCCGGATTACGGGTCCACGTTAGAACACCAGCCATTAAAGGGTGGTATTTCAAGGTTGGCTCCACGCAGACTGGCGTCCACGCTTCAAAGCCTCCCACCTATCCTACACATCAAGGACCAGTGTTCAGTGTCAAGCTATAGTAAAGGTTCACGGGGTCTTTCCGTCTTGCCGCGGGTACACTGCATCTTCACAGCGATTTCAATTTCACTGAGTCTCGGGTGGAGACAGCCTGGCCATCATTACGCCATTCGTGCAGGTCGGAACTTACCCGACAAGGAATTTCGCTACCTTAGGACCGTTATAGTTACGGCCGCCGTTTACCGGGGCTTCGATCAAGAGCTTCGCGTTGCCGCTAACCCCATCAATTAACCTTCCGGCACCGGGCAGGCGTCACACCGTATACGTCCACTTTCGTGTTTGCACAGTGCTGTGTTTTTAATAAACAGTTGCAGCCAGCTGGTATCTTCGACTGATTTCAGCTCCACGAGCAAGTCGCTTCACCTACCATCAGCGTGCCTTCTCCCGAAGTTACGGCACCATTTTGCCTAGTTCCTTCACCCGAGTTCTCTCAAGCGCCTTGGTATTCTCTACCTGACCACCTGTGTCGGTTTGGGGTACGATTTGATGTTACCTGATGCTTAGAGGCTTTTCCTGGAAGCAGGGCATTTGTTGCTTCAGCACCGTAGTGCCTCGTCATCACACCTCAGCGTTGAATAAGGTTCCGGATTTACCTGGAACCTCCGCCTACATGCTTAAACCGGGACAACCGTCGCCCGGCCAACATAGCCTTCTCCGTCCCCCCTTCGCAGTAACACCGAGTACAGGAATATTAACCTGTTTCCCATCGACTACGCCTTTCGGCCTCGCCTTAGGGGTCGACTCACCCTGCCCCGATTAACGTTGGACAGGAACCCTTGGTCTTCCGGCGAGCGGGTTTTTCACCCGCTTTATCGTTACTTATGTCAGCATTCGCACTTCTGATACCTCCAGCAGACCTCACAGTCCACCTTCAACGGCTTACAGAACGCTCCCCTACCCAACAACACATAGTGTCGCTGCCGCAGCTTCGGTGCATGGTTTAGCCCCGTTACATCTTCCGCGCAGGCCGACTCGACCAGTGAGCTATTACGCTTTCTTTAAATGATGGCTGCTTCTAAGCCAACATCCTGGCTGTCTGTGCCTTCCCACATCGTTTCCCACTTAACCATGACTTTGGGACCTTAGCTGGCGGTCTGGGTTGTTTCCCTCTTCACGACGGACGTTAGCACCCGCCGTGTGTCTCCCGTGATAACATTCTCCGGTATTCGCAGTTTGCATCGGGTTGGTAAGCCGGGATGGCCCCCTAGCCGAAACAGTGCTCTACCCCCGGAGATGAATTCACGAGGCGCTACCTAAATAGCTTTCGGGGAGAACCAGCTATCTCCCGGTTTGATTGGCCTTTCACCCCCAGCCACAAGTCATCCGCTAATTTTTCAACATTAGTCGGTTCGGTCCTCCAGTTAGTGTTACCCAACCTTCAACCTGCCCATGGCTAGATCACCGGGTTTCGGGTCTATACCCTGCAACTTAACGCCCAGTTAAGACTCGGTTTCCCTTCGGCTCCCCTATACGGTTAACCTTGCTACAGAATATAAGTCGCTGACCCATTATACAAAAGGTACGCAGTCACACCACAAGGGTGCTCCCACTGCTTGTACGTACACGGTTTCAGGTTCTTTTTCACTCCCCTCGCCGGGGTTCTTTTCGCCTTTCCCTCACGGTACTGGTTCACTATCGGTCAGTCAGGAGTATTTAGCCTTGGAGGATGGTCCCCCCATATTCAGACAGGATACCACGTGTCCCGCCCTACTCTTCGAGTTCACAGCAGGTGTATCTTCGTGTACGGGAGTATCACCCTGTACCCTGCGACTTTCCAGACGCTTCCACTGACACACATGCTGATTCAGACTCTGGGCTGCTCCCCGTTCGCTCGCCGCTACTGGGGGAATCTCGGTTGATTTCTTTTCCTCAGGGTACTTAGATGTTTCAGTTCCCCTGGTTCGCTTCGTTAAGCTATGTATTCACTTAACGATAGTGCAACGGATTGCACTGGGTTTCCCCATTCGGAAATCGTCGGTTATAACGGTTCATATCACCTTACCGACGCTTATCGCAGATTAGCACGTCCTTCATCGCCTCTGACTGCCTAGGCATCCACCGTGTACGCTTAGTCGCTTAACCTCACAACCCGAAGATGTCTCTTTCGATTCATCATCGTTTTGCGAAAATTTGAGAGACTCGAACACACCTTCATCTGCTCTTATTACGGAGAGCAGACACAGTGTGTCGTTTCAATTTTCAGCTTGATCCAGATTTTTAAAGAGCAAAACTTCGCAGCGCACCTTCGCAGGTACACTCTGAAGTTTTCGTGTTGTCGCAGTAAAGGATGGTGGAGCTATGCGGGATCGAACCGCAGACCTCCTGCGTGCAAGGCAGGCGCTCTCCCAGCTGAGCTATAGCCCCATCGTAGTTAAATCTCTTCAAATTTGCATCGCAAATTTGGTAGGCCTGAGTGGACTTGAACCACCGACCTCACCCTTATCAGGGGTGCGCTCTAACCACCTGAGCTACAAGCCTGCAGAGATTTTTTACTGCTTACTTTTCATCAGACAATCTGTGTGAGCACTGCAAAGGCAGGTTCTTTAAGGTAAGGAGGTGATCCAACCGCAGGTTCCCCTACGGTTACCTTGTTACGACTTCACCCCAGTCATGAATCACAAAGTGGTAAGCGCCCTCCCGAAGGTTAAGCTACCTACTTCTTTTGCAACCCACTCCCATGGTGTGACGGGCGGTGTGTACAAGGCCCGGGAACGTATTCACCGTAGCATTCTGATCTACGATTACTAGCGATTCCGACTTCATGGAGTCGAGTTGCAGACTCCAATCCGGACTACGACGCACTTTATGAGGTCCGCTTGCTCTCGCGAGGTCGCTTCTCTTTGTATGCGCCATTGTAGCACGTGTGTAGCCCTACTCGTAAGGGCCATGATGACTTGACGTCATCCCCACCTTCCTCCAGTTTATCACTGGCAGTCTCCTTTGAGTTCCCGGCCTAACCGCTGGCAACAAAGGATAAGGGTTGCGCTCGTTGCGGGACTTAACCCAACATTTCACAACACGAGCTGACGACAGCCATGCAGCACCTGTCTCAGAGTTCCCGAAGGCACCAAAGCATCTCTGCTAAGTTCTCTGGATGTCAAGAGTAGGTAAGGTTCTTCGCGTTGCATCGAATTAAACCACATGCTCCACCGCTTGTGCGGGCCCCCGTCAATTCATTTGAGTTTTAACCTTGCGGCCGTACTCCCCAGGCGGTCGACTTAACGCGTTAGCTCCGGAAGCCACTCCTCAAGGGAACAACCTCCAAGTCGACATCGTTTACGGCGTGGACTACCAGGGTATCTAATCCTGTTTGCTCCCCACGCTTTCGCACCTGAGCGTCAGTCTTTGTCCAGGGGGCCGCCTTCGCCACCGGTATTCCTCCAGATCTCTACGCATTTCACCGCTACACCTGGAATTCTACCCCCCTCTACAAGACTCTAGCCTGCCAGTTTCGAATGCAGTTCCCAGGTTGAGCCCGGGGATTTCACATCCGACTTGACAGACCGCCTGCGTGCGCTTTACGCCCAGTAATTCCGATTAACGCTTGCACCCTCCGTATTACCGCGGCTGCTGGCACGGAGTTAGCCGGTGCTTCTTCTGCGAGTAACGTCAATCGATGAGGTTATTAACCTCACCGCCTTCCTCCTCGCTGAAAGTACTTTACAACCCGAAGGCCTTCTTCATACACGCGGCATGGCTGCATCAGGCTTGCGCCCATTGTGCAATATTCCCCACTGCTGCCTCCCGTAGGAGTCTGGACCGTGTCTCAGTTCCAGTGTGGCTGGTCATCCTCTCAGACCAGCTAGGGATCGTCGCCTAGGTGAGCCATTACCCCACCTACTAGCTAATCCCATCTGGGCACATCTGATGGCAAGAGGCCCGAAGGTCCCCCTCTTTGGTCTTGCGACGTTATGCGGTATTAGCTACCGTTTCCAGTAGTTATCCCCCTCCATCAGGCAGTTTCCCAGACATTACTCACCCGTCCGCCACTCGTCACCCAGGGAGCAAGCTCCCCTGTGCTACCGTTCGACTTGCATGTGTTAGGCCTGCCGCCAGCGTTCAATCTGAGCCATGATCAAACTCTTCAATTTAAGTTTGATGCTCGTGAATTAAACTTCGTAATGAATTACGTATGTTCACTCAGAGACTTTGGTATTCATTTATCGTCTTGCGACGTTAAGAATCCATGTCACTTTGAGTGCCCACACAGATTGTCTGATAAATTGTTAAAGAGCAGTGCAACGCGGCTTTCGCTCACCGTTGCGAGGTCCCGTATAATACGTTTTCCTCATTCAGAGTCAAGCAATTATTTTCGCTTTTCTCCGCCGGCGTTCATCTCTGAAGCCTGCTGTCACGGCGGTTTGTAATCCGTTGTTCCGTGTCAGTGGAGGCGCATTATAGGGAGTTCTTCGGCAGTGACAAGAGCTAATTTAAAAAAATCTTTCAACCGTCTTTTTTTTGCTCAAAAACGTGCTACAGCGCTAGTTTTTCGAGCGTTTCAAAGCCGTAACGGCGTAAAACGGGTAAAAGTTGCTCAGTCTCAGCGGTCAATGCCATGCAATACGCAATATTGTTGTCGGCAGATTTTGCATCTGGCGCTTCATGTTCAAGCAGCCAGGCGGTGCGACGGGCAATAGCCGCACCGGAATCCACCAACCGGGTCCCTTCTGGCAGAACGGCAAGCAACTCCTCCTGTAATAGAGGGAAATGCGTGCAGCCCAGCACAACCGTATCGGGCGGTTCCGACATTTTCAGCCATGGACGCAAGATACGGCTCAGCTCCTCCAGGGATACTGCCTGACCATGCAGCTTCGCTTCCGCCATCTCCACCAGCTCGGCAGACCCTAACATGGCAATCTTGCATTCATTGGCAAAGCGTTCGATCAGCTCGCGGGTATAAGGACGCTTAACCGTACCGCGGGTTGCCAGCAGTCCCACCACGCCATTCGCCGTCAGACGCGCCGCAGGTTTAATCGCTGGCACCACGCCGACAACCGGGAACGGGAATTTTTCGCGTAAAGCGGGAAGGGAAACCGTACTCGCCGTATTACAGGCAATCACCGCCAGGGCGAGAGGATAATGTTGTTGTACGGCGGTAACGATTTCAACGACGCGTTCGACAATAAACGTTTCGCTCTTCTCCCCATAAGGAAAAGCTACGTTATCGAATGCATAGATGTAATGAAGATCCGGCAGCAGATGCCGAATCTCATCATAGACTGAAAGCCCACCGACACCGGAGTCAAACACCAGGACGGTGGGACGTGGGTCAGAAGGTGTAGCTGCCAGACAAGGTGTATTCCCGTCCTGCAGTTTCGTAGCCATAAACTGTCTCGTAGTCTTTATCGAACAGGTTGGCGATTTTACCACGAACTGTAAGGTGAGAGGTGACAGGATATGAAACGGCGAGATCCCACAAACTTACCCCACCCATTTTCACTCGCTCTGAGGTGAACGTATTTGGATCATACGCCACGTCATAACGGGTGCCCAGATAGCGGTAGGCCAGATTCCAGTCGAGATCCCATACCTGCGTATCCAGCTGGTACTTCACCTGCTGCTTCGAACGGCGAGCCAGCACTTCGTTGGTTTTGGCATTACGCGGATCAACATAGTCATAAGAAATCTGATGCCCCACCGGACCCGTATCGAACTGCGCCGTGGCTTCAATACCTTTGATGCGTGCTTTATCCACGTTGTAGTAGCGGAACGTACGCGGGTCGCTGCTGATCAGGTTATCGATATCGTTGCGATAACCCGATACACGCCAGGTCACCGGTCCGGTCAGTCCCTCAAAGCCACCTTCCCACTGCTTGCTCTCTTCCGGCTTCAGGTCCGGGTTGCCGTAGCTCGCACTGTGGATCTGGCTCATGGTCGGCGCTTTGTAGGCCGTGCCGTAGGAACCGATAATCCGGTAACCTTCGATAAACTCCCATCCGGCGCTGGTCTGCCAGGTGTTATGGTTGCCAAAGTTAGAGTTATCGTCATTACGCGCGGCGGCTTCCAGGGTGACGCTATCGAACTGCTGCATGGCGGACAGGAAAACCCCGGTGTTGCGTTGCTCGTAGCCTTTATCCAGATAGCCGGTTCCCGCCTGGGTTTTTTGCTTCTGCCAGTCCAGACCCGCGCCGATATTGCCGTGGCCCACCGTGACGGTGTTCATCCACTGGGCGGTGTATTGCTTGACGTCATCCGTAGTGGCAGACGAAGCATAGCGGCCTTTGCTCGGGTCATAGTTCTGATCTTTGCTGCGACCGTAACCACCCACCAGTTGGGTCTGGTAGATCCCCTGGTTATAGCGCAGGCCGGTGTCCCAGTTCTGGCTATACAGCTGACGCGTATCCGGCAGGCCATCGACCATAAAGCTGTCGTCATAATGCTCATAGCCGTCATACGCCGTGCGGTTGTCATAGCCGAGCCCACGCACGAAGCCGCTCAGGTTGTCGGTGATCTGCTGCTCAACCGAGCCAAACAGCGACTTGCTCATAAAGCCGTCGCGATCGGGCTGGCGTGGCGCATCTGCCGCATCGATATCAAAGCCACGGGTGTAGGTATAGTTACCGCCGAGGGTGATTTTGGTTTTATCCAGCACCTGCTGGAAGGCGCCATCATAGGATTGATAGCCTTTCGAGCCGACGCTGGCGGTAATTTCCGCCCCTGGCTTGTCCCGACCCGTAATAATGTTAATCACGCCGCCAATCGCATCCGAACCATACAGGGCCGAGCGCGGGCCACGAATGTATTCGACACGCTGAATGAGCGACACGGGAATCTGGCTGAGATCCGGTGAGTTACTGATCCCGGCGTTATTCAGTGGAATGCCGTCAATCAGCACCAGCACATGACGGGATTCGGTCCCGCGAATAAAGGTAGAGGAGTTAGCGCCTATCCCACCGCTCTGGGCGATATCCACACCCGGTAAGCGTGACATGACCTCAACGACGCTTTTTGCCTGCCAGCGTTCAATGTCTTCCCGGGTAACAACGGAGCTGGGGGCCAGAACGGTATTGGCAGGTTGTGCAACACGGTTTGCCGTTACGACCAACGCGTCTGCGCCATCCTGCGCCCAGCCCGAAAATGCCGTGACGGAAAGCGCCGTCAACAGCGATACTTTTTTAATCATTGTTAAAGCATCCACAATATAAGAAGGATGCCGCAGGCCTCACCCATAGCACGCGATGATGAAACCAAATGCGACGTGATCCCGGCAGGTCTTCGGGCTAGGTGGCTTTATAAGGATGAAGACTTCCCATTTTCACAGTGTCTACAGCGCTCATCCCGCCAGTCTTTACCGCTGCGCGTCAGCTCCAGATTTGCACTGGATTCCCTTTTCACTCACAAGAGACCGGAAACATAATGCTACATTTAGACACGTATAGATGTCCAGACTGCCGTTAACCATTAAGGCTGGACATCCCCTGCACAATCCCTACAATCCCCGCGTAATTCATCATCAATCAGGAAGCATCATGACCCCCGAACACCTCCCGACAGAACAGTACGACGCGCAACTGGCAGAGAAAGTCGTCCGTCTGCAAAGTATGATGACGCCTTTTGCTGCGCCTGCGCCTGAGGTGTTCCGCTCTCCGGTCAGTCACTACCGTATGCGTGCTGAATTCCGTATCTGGCACGACGGTGACGACCTGTATCACATCATTTTCGATCAGCAGACCAAAAGCCGTATCCGCGTGGACAGCTTCCCGGCGGCCAGCGAGCTGATTAACCAGTTGATGACCCTGATGATGGACGGCGTGCGCAATAATCCGCTGCTGCGCCATAAGCTGTTCCAGATTGACTACCTGACCACCCAAAGCAATCAGGCCATCGTCTCCCTCCTGTACCATAAAGCGCTGAATGACGAGTGGCGCCAGGCTGCAGAAGCCCTGCGTGATGCGCTGCGCGCGCAGAACATCAACGTCCATCTGATTGGCCGTGCGACAAAAACCAAAATCGCGCTGGATCAGGATTTCATCGACGAGCGCCTGCCGGTGGCGGGCAAAGAGATGATTTATCGCCAGGTGGAGAACAGCTTTACTCAGCCGAACGCGGCGATGAACGTGCAGATGCTGGAGTGGGCGCTGAACGCCACCGAAGGTTCAACCGGCGATCTGCTGGAGCTCTACTGCGGTAACGGCAACTTCTCGCTGGCGCTGGCGCGTAACTTCAATCGCGTACTGGCTACCGAAATCGCCAAACCGTCGGTGGCTTCCGCTCAGTACAACATCGCGGCGAACCACATTGATAATGTGCAGATCATTCGCATGTCAGCGGAAGAGTTTACTCAGGCGATGAACGGCGTGCGGGAATTTAACCGTCTGCAGGGGATTGATCTGAAGAGCTACCAGTGTGAGACGATTTTCGTCGATCCGCCGCGCAGCGGGCTGGACAGCGAAACCGAGAAGATGGTGCAGGCGTACCCGCGTATTCTGTATATCTCCTGCAACCCGGAAACCTTATGCAAGAACCTGGAAACATTAAGCCAGACGCACAAGGTTGAACGTCTGGCGTTGTTCGATCAGTTCCCGTATACGCACCATATGGAGTGCGGCGTGTTACTGACAGCCCGGTAAAGCGTTGTTGCCGGATGGCAATACGCTTACCCGGCGTGGGACAGGTTACTCTGGCAGCTGCTGTTTACGGTTACGCATTTTAATGCCGATCCAGAACACCAGCGCCACCGACAGTACGGCAGGCAGGAAGTTAGAGCCAATGTCCGGGTACTCTGCGCGCACCACGGTGCTATATAGCAGGACACCCAGCACAAAGAACGCCGCCGACAATGCCGGTAACCCCACCGGCATGGTGCGATTCTGATAACGCTGATGCAGACAGTACACCGTCAGCACCAGAGAGATCATCGGGAAAACCGAAAACGGTACAATGGAGCTAAACATCGCTGCAAAGGTACCGTTAATGGATAAGCCAGCGATCAATGCCAGCAATAATGTTCCTTTATCCTGTCCTGTCTGTTTCATTACTCACCTTTCACTCATCGGATTGATGCGCCAGTTTTTCTTGTTCACGGCGATACCAGTAATAAGCCCCTTTAGAGATCATCCGCAGTTGCAATACCAGTCGCTCTTCGAGTTGCTTGCGTTGTTCAACGCTCACATCCAGTGCTTCGGCGCCCGCACTGAAGACTATGGTCACCATCGCCTCGGCCTGCGCTTCAGTGAAGGCGCGCGGCATATGGTTTTCGAGTTCAAGATAGTCGGCAAGTTCCGCAATAAAATGCTGAATCTCACGCGCCACGGCGGCACGAAACGCGGCCGAGGTACCAGAGCGTTCCCGCAACAGTAAACGAAACGCGTTAGGGTTGTTGCCGATAAACTCCATAAAGGTGGAAACGGAGGTGCGGATCACGCTGCCCCCTTTGGCGATACGCTGACGCGCCTGGCGCATCAGCTGGCGGAGCATCAGCCCGCTTTCATCCACCATGGTCAGACCCAGTTCATCTACGTCACGGAAATGACGATAGAAAGAGGTAGGCGCAATCCCGGCTTCGCGTGCGACTTCGCGCAGGCTCAGACTGGCAAAACTTCGCTCGGCACTCAGTTGACTGAATGCCGCTTCTACCAGCGAACGCCGGGTTTTCTCTTTTTGTTGTGCTCTTACGCCCATCACGATAGTTGAATCCTTCCAAAGGCCCGCTGGCACTATACCAGAGAATAAAATTAATCGGTTTACCTGGCTTACAGAATGAGGGTTTCCCTGTTGTTTGTGCTCCACCACGCGAAAAGAGCACAACGATAATTGGGTTATCCCGCCAATGATGTTACTATTCTGTTGCTTTTATGTATAAGAACAGGTAAGCCTTACCATGTCACATTCCTACGATTACGACGCAATAGTTATTGGTTCCGGCCCCGGCGGCGAAGGCGCTGCTATGGGACTGGTTAAGCAAGGAGCCAGAGTAGCGGTTATTGAGCGCTACCATAATGTTGGCGGCGGTTGCACCCACTGGGGCACCATCCCTTCCAAAGCTCTCCGCCACGCTGTCAGCCGCATCATTGAATTCAACCAGAACCCTCTTTACAGCGATCACTCCCGTCTTCTCCGCTCTTCTTTTGCCGACATCCTGAACCATGCTGATAACGTTATTAATCAGCAGACGCGTATGCGTCAGGGCTTTTATGAGCGCAATCACTGCGAAATTCTGCAGGGTAACGCCCATTTCGTTGATGAACATACGCTGGCGCTGGAGTGCCATGATGGTTCGGTCGAGACCATTACCGCCGAGAAGTTTGTGATCGCCTGTGGCTCACGTCCGTACCATCCGGCTGATGTGGATTTCTCCCATCCGCGGGTTTACGACAGCGACTCCATACTGAGTCTGCATCATGAGCCACGCCACGTGCTGATCTACGGTGCCGGGGTGATCGGCTGTGAATATGCCTCCATCTTCCGCGGCATGAACGTCAAAGTTGACCTGATTAACACTCGCGACCGCCTGCTGGCGTTCCTCGATCAGGAGATGTCCGATTCGCTGTCGTACCACTTCTGGAACAGCGGCGTGGTGATTCGTCACAACGAAGAGTACGAGAAGATCGAAGGCTGTGACGATGGCGTGATCATGCATCTGAAGTCAGGCAAAAAGCTGAAAGCCGACTGCCTGCTTTACGCTAACGGTCGTACCGGTAACACCGACTCGCTGGCGCTGGAAAACATCGGTTTGACCACCGACAGCCGTGGGCTGCTCAAGGTCAACAGCATGTACCAGACCGCCCTGCCGCATATCTATGCTGTCGGTGACGTGATTGGTTATCCAAGCCTGGCATCAGCGGCGTATGACCAGGGGCGTATTGCCGCTCAGGCGCTGGTGAAAGGTGAAGCGACGGCGCATCTGATCGAAGATATCCCGACCGGCATTTACACCATTCCGGAAATTAGCTCTGTCGGCAAAACCGAGCAGCAGCTGACGGCCATGAAGGTGCCTTACGAGGTGGGTCGTGCCCAGTTTAAACATCTGGCGCGGGCGCAAATCGTCGGGATGAGCGTGGGAACGCTGAAGATCCTGTTCCATCGCGAGACGAAAGAGATCCTCGGCATACACTGCTTCGGCGAGCGTGCGGCGGAAATCATTCACATCGGCCAGGCGATCATGGAGCAAAAAGGTGGCGGTAACACCATCGAATACTTTGTTAATACCACCTTTAACTACCCGACCATGGCAGAAGCTTATCGGGTAGCGGCGCTGAACGGCTTAAACCGCCTGTTTTAACGCACTGTCGAAACGGCCTTCCATCGAACTGCGGATGGCCTCTGCCAGCTGCTCATAGCGGCTGCGCAGCGGCGATCCCGGACGATAAACCAGGCCAATGGTACGGCGCGGCTCCGGCTTGATGCATGGCAGATAGACCACCCCGTCGCGACGACGTTCCGGCGGGACTGACAGCGCGGGCAGCAGCGTAATACCACTTCCTGCCGCCACCATGTTACGCAGCGTTTCCAGGCTGGTTGCACGGAAGTGGGTATCTTCATCGGCACCCGCTTCAAAGCAGAAGCCCATCGCCTGATCGCGCAGACAGTGGCCATCTTCCAGCATCAGCAGCTTTTCTCCGGCCAGATCGGCCATCGGCACGCGATCGCGGTTCGCCCACGGGTGATCCTCATAGATCGCCAGCATCATCGGCTCGTCAAACAGCGGCACTTCGATAAAAGCTTCACTCTCTTTGACCAGCGCGAGGATCGCGCAATCGAGCTTACCGCTGTCCAGCTGCGCCAGCAGCTGATGGGTTTGCGCTTCGTGCAGGTACATTTCGAGTTTCGGGAAGGTCTGGTGCAGCATCGGAATAATTTGCGGCAGCAGGTACGGGCCAACGGTTGGGATCAAGCCAATATGCAGTGGGCCGGACATCGTCTCCCCCTGCTGGCTCGCCATTTCCTTGAGCACTTTGACCTCGCGCAGCACGGTGCGCGCCTGATCCACCAGCAGCAGGCCCGCCTGGGTGAACAGCACTTTACGACTGGTGCGCTCCAGCAGCATCACGCCAAGCTCATCTTCAAGCTTACGGATCTGACCGCTAAGCGTAGGCTGACTGACGTGGCAGGAATCTGCCGCGCGGCGAAAATGGCGGTGTTCAGCTAGTGCGACCAGGTATTCAAGATCACGAATATTCATTATTCATCCTCCGTCGCCACGATAGTTCATGGCGATAGATAGCATAGCAACGAACGATTATCCCTATCAAGCGTTCTGTTGAATAATGCATCACAGAGACGAGGCGGCACTGATTACCCTTAAAGTCCTGTCCCGTCTGACGAGTTTCTCTCAAAACTCGAACAACTAAAGCCAACGTGAACTTTTGCGGACCTCGTGGTCCGCTTTTTTTTTGCGTAAAAAAACCGGATAAACGCAAAATGGCAACCGAAGTTGCCATTTTTAGTGTTTGCTCCCTCTCCCGGTGGGAGAGGGCCGGGGTGAGGGCACCAGCCCGCACGAATTATACCAGGCGGTTTTTCGCATCCGCAATCGCCTGCGCGACCTGCTTCGGCGACACGCCACCTTTGGCCGCACGCTTATCCAGACAGGATTGCAGCGCCAGGATCGGATAGACATCCTCGCCAATCACGCTGCTGAATTTCTGCAGGTCGGCCAGCGGCAGATCTTCCAGCGGTTTGCCCTGACGAATGGCTTCTACCACCGCTTCGCCGACGATATGGTGCGCTTCACGGAACGGCACACCTTTGGCGACCAGGTAATCCGCCAGCTCGGTGGAGTTAGCGTAGCCCTGCTGGGCCGCTTCCTGGCAACGCGGACGTTTCACCTGAATGCCGTCAAGCACCAGCGCCGCCATATGCAGACAGTCCAGCCAGGTGTCGAGCGCGTCGAACAGCCCTTCTTTGTCTTCCTGCATATCTTTGTTATAGGCCAGCGGGAGCCCTTTCAGGGTCATCATCATCCCGGTCAGCGCACCCTGCACACGGCCACACTTGCCGCGGATCAGCTCCAGCGCATCCGGGTTTTTCTTCTGCGGCATCAGGGAGGAGCCGGAGGTCACACGGTCCGACAGCTCAACAAAACCGGCTTCGCCAGAGTTGAAGAAGATCAGGTCTTCGGCAAAGCGCGACAGGTGCACCATACCGATAGAGGCATTGGAGAGCAGCTCCAGCACGTGGTCACGGTCGGAGACGCTGTCCAGGCTGTTGCGGGTGGCGGAAGCAAAGCCCAGCCAGCCGGCGAGCTGTTCACGGTCGATTTCGTAGGCGGTACCCGCCAGCGCGCCGCTGCCCAGCGGGCTCACGTCAAGGCGCTTCAAAGTATCCTGCAGGCGGCTCTCATCACGGGCCAGCATCTCAACGTAGGCCAGCGACCAGTGCGCAAAGGTGACAGGCTGGGCGCGCTGCAGGTGGGTATAACCCGGCATCACCGCATCCTGATTGTTGTGCGCGGTTTCCACCAGCGCGCTCTGCAGCTGACGATTCGCGGCCAGCAGTTCCACCACAGTGTCTTTACACCACAGCTTGAGGTCGGTCGCCACCTGGTCGTTACGGCTCCGGCCGGTGTGCAGCTTTTTACCTAACTGGCCGACTTTGTCGATCAGCTTGCCTTCTACCCAGCTGTGAATATCTTCAGCGTCGCTCGCAAGGATTTGCCGCGGATCCAGACGCACCTCTTCCAGCAGATTGTTCAGCGCCTCTTCCAGCTGCACCTGTTCGTCTGCGGTCAGCACGCCTACGGTCACCAGCGCTTTGGACCAGGCCACAGAGCCGACGATATCCTGTTCGGCCAGGCGGTAGTCGAAGCGCAAAGAGTCGTTGAACTGTTTGAACCGTTGATCCGCTGCCTGTGTAAAACGCCCACCCCAAAGTGCCATAACATGCTTCCTTTATTCGTTAGTTCCGCCGGGTGGCGCTACGCTTACCCGGCCTACGGTCTTGTAGGCCCGGCAAGCAGAGCGCCGCCGGGCAGTAAATCTTAAGCCAAAATACGCGTACCAATCGGCGTGCCGTTAAACAGCGCTGGCAGTTGCTCGGCGTGGCGCCAGGAGGCGATATCCACCGGACGACCGAGCGTGCGGGCGGCATCCAGCGCCGCATGCACTTTCACAATCATGCCGTCGGTAATAATGCCCTGCTCGATCAGCTGCTCAGCTTTCTCAGCGGTCATTTCCGCAATGCGCTGGCCTTTGCCGTCCAGAATGCCGCTCACGTCAGAGAGCAGGATTAGGTCTGCGCCCAGCGTCGCCGCCAGCGCGGTTGCCGCCTGGTCAGCGTTGACGTTCATTAGATCGCCCTCTTCGGTGACGCCGATAGAGCTGACCACCGGCAGAAAACCGCCTTCCAGCAGGGTATTAATCAGTTTTGGTGAACCCGGCTGCGCCAGCCCTACGTGGCCAAGCTCTTCGTCGAGCTGGGTCACTTTGACGCTGTCGCCATCGCCAAGATAGAGACCCACGGAGGCGATATGGTGTTTCTTCGCCCAGGACAACAGGGTTTTGTTGGCAGTCCCCGCCAGGGCACCGGTAATAATGTCGATCTGGTCAGCAGGCGTAACGCGCAGGCCGTTCTTCTTTTTCACCGGCAGGTTCAGGCCTTTCATTAATTCATCGACCACGCAGCCGCCGCCGTGAACAATCACCAGCGGGCGTTGATAGGATTCGCGATAGTTAACCAGCGCGGTAAACAGACGCTCCAGCGCCTCTTCGCTGTCCAGCAGGACACCACCAAGTTTGATAATTAATGGATTCATCATCACACCTTAAATAAGAGACTGCGTTTCAGCATAGCCAAAACGAATATTTGCGCACTGGATTGCCTGAGCGGCTGCGCCTTTCAGCAGGTTATCTTCTGCGGCCACCACAATCAGGTGCTCGCCCTGCACGGCAAAGCCGATATCGCAGAACGGCAGACCCACCACGTTTTTCAGCGCCGGGACGCCTTTGTCATACAGACGCACCAGCGGTTTATCCGCATAGGCCGTCGTGAAGACCGCCGCCACCTGATCGTGGGTCACGCCCGGCTTCAGGCGGCAGGTGATGGTTTCGAGGATCCCGCGCGGGAAGCTGCCCAGATGCGGCGTAAAGATAACGTCCGCCCCCAGGTGGGTAGTGATTTCCGGGTGATGACGGTGATTGAACACACCGTACGGCTGCAGGCTCACTTCGCAGAAGCTGTTGGAAATCGCCGCTTTGCGCCCGGCTCCGCTCACGCCGCTGGTGGCGTTGATCACCGGCCACTGATTCAGATCCAACAGGTTTGCATCGATCAACGGCTTCAGGGAGAGCTGCGCCGCCGTCGGGTAGCAACCCGGCACGGCAATCAGGTTCGCTTCTTTCAGCGCATCGGCGCTCCACTCCGCCAGACCATACACCGCTTTTTCAAGCAGTTCCGGGTGCTGATGGGTAAAGCCATAGTATTTTTCATAGAACGCGGCGTCGTTAATGCGGAACGCACCGGAGAGATCGAACACCACGCAACCGGCGGCCAGGAACTGCGGCGCCAGGTCGTGGCTGACTTCGTGGGCGGTGGCTAAAAACACCACGTCCACGCCGTCGGTAAACTCGCTGATATCCGACATTGGCTGCAATGGCAGATCGACAATCCCTTTAAGTTGCGGATGTAAATCGGAAATTAACTTTCCTGCATCATTGCTTTGCGCTGAGACAGTCAAAGCGGTTATGGTCATATGAGGATGGCGATTCACGTAGCTTACAAGCTCTGCGCCCGCATAACCGCTAGCGCCTACAATCAGCGTATTCAACATCGGGTTCCTTTATGCTCAACGTTAATGTATTTTTATTCACATTTATTGCATGAATATTGATACTATCACGACCTAAGGTGTGTCAACAATGAAAATGAATTTACCGCCATTTATCGAGATCTACCGCGCCCTGATTGCCACGCCGTCCATCAGCGCAACGGAAGAAGCGCTGGATCAGAGTAATGAGACTTTAATCAATCTGCTGGCGGGATGGTTCAGCGATCTCGGCTTTAAGGTGGAAGTTCAGCCGGTCCCGGGAACCCGGAATAAATTTAACCTGCTTGCCAGTACCGGACAGGGTGCGGGCGGGCTGCTGCTGGCGGGACATACCGATACCGTGCCCTTTGACGATGGTCGCTGGACGCGCGATCCCTTCACCCTGACCGAGCACGACAACAAGCTCTACGGGCTGGGCACCGCCGACATGAAAGGCTTCTTCGCCTTTATCCTCGACGCGCTGCGTGACGTCGATGTGAAAACGTTGAAAAAGCCACTCTACATTCTGGCGACGGCCGACGAAGAGACCAGCATGGCGGGCGCGCGCTACTTCTCTGAAAACACCTCGATTCGTCCAGATTGCGCCATCATCGGCGAGCCCACTTCTTTGCAGCCGATCCGTGCGCATAAAGGCCATATCTCTACGGCGGTGCGGGTGCTGGGCCAGTCCGGCCACTCCAGCGATCCGGCGCGCGGCGTCAACGCCATCGAACTGATGCACGACGCCATTGGCCGCATCATGCTGCTGCGTGATGACCTGAAAGAGCGTTATCACTACGATGCCTTCACCGTGCCGTATCCAACGCTGAACCTCGGCAGCCTGCACGGCGGCGATGCCTCCAACCGCATCTGCGCCTGCTGCGAACTGCATATGGATATCCGCCCGCTGCCGGGCATGACGCTGAGCGATCTCGACGGGTTACTGAACGAAGCCCTGGCCCCGGTGAGCGAACGCTGGCCGGGCCGTCTGACGGTCTCTGAACTGCATCCGCCGATCCCGGGCTACGAGTGCCCGCCGGACCATCAGCTGGTGGAAGTGGTGGAAAAACTGCTCGGCGAGAAAACCGACGTGGTGAACTACTGCACCGAAGCGCCGTTTATTCAGACTCTCTGTCCGACGCTGGTCCTCGGCCCGGGCTCCATCAACCAGGCCCACCAACCGGATGAGTACCTTGAAACGCGCTTTATCAAACCAACCCGTGAGTTAATTACTCAGGTTGTGCATCACTTCTGCTGGCATTAATGACTGCTCCCCTCTCTCACGAGAGGGGAAAAATCTCATGATCTTCGTCACACTCTCATAAGCATCTCTTATCTGACGCAAAGCCAATTAAATTTCGTAAATTGCCCGCATTTATTCGTTTGCTGAACCGTTTTCGCAGCAATTGACGACGGGGGTTTTACGTGGCTTTATAAAGGGAGATGACAAAATAATGTCCGTTAGATGTCTGGCCGGGCATAAACAAAAATGATGGGGTGACTGGGTTTTTATGAACGAACAATATTCCGCGTTGCGTAGTAATGTCAGTATGCTCGGCAAGGTGCTGGGAGATACCATCAAGGATGCGTTGGGCGAGAACATTCTCGATCGCGTTGAAACAATCCGTAAACTGTCTAAATCTTCCCGTGCCGGTAACGAAGCCAATCGTCAGGAGCTGCTCACCACGCTGCAGAACCTCTCCAACGACGAGCTGCTGCCCGTTGCCCGTGCCTTCAGCCAGTTCCTTAACCTGGCGAACACCGCCGAGCAGTACCACAGCATTTCGCCGAATGGCGAAGGGGCCAGCAACCCGGAAGTGATTGCCCGCACGCTCAGAAAACTCAAGGACCAGCCCGAACTCAACGAAGCGACAATCAAAAAGGCCGTCGAGTCTCTGTCCCTGGAGCTGGTGTTAACCGCCCACCCGACCGAGATCACCCGCCGCACCCTGATCCACAAGATGGGTGAAGTGAACAACTGCCTCAAGCAGCTGGATAACAAAGAGATTGCCGACTACGAACGTAACCAACTGATGCGCCGTCTGCGCCAGCTGATTGCCCAGTCCTGGCACACCGATGAAATCCGTAAGCACCGCCCAAGCCCGGTTGATGAAGCCAAATGGGGCTTTGCGGTGGTGGAAAACAGCCTGTGGGAAGGGGTACCTAACTACCTGCGCGAGCTGAATGAACAGCTGGAAGAGAACCTCGGCTATCGCCTGCCGGTGGATTTTGTGCCGGTGCGTTTCACCTCCTGGATGGGCGGCGACCGCGACGGCAACCCGAACGTCACCGCCGAAATCACCCGTCACGTCCTGCTGCTGAGCCGCTGGAAAGCCACCGACCTGTTCCTGAAAGATATTCAGATTCTGATTTCTGAGCTCTCAATGGTCGAAGCCACGCCAGAACTGCTTGAGCTGGTGGGTGAAGCCGGTGCAACCGAACCTTACCGCTTCCTGCTCAAAAATCTGCGTGGCCAGCTGCTGGCCACTCAGGCCTGGCTGGAAGCGCGCCTTAAGGGCCAACGCCTGCCGAAACCTGCCGGTCTGCTGAGCCAGAACGAGCAGCTGTGGGAGCCGCTGTACGCCTGTTATCAATCACTGCAGGCCTGCGGAATGGGCATCATCGCCAACGGCGAGCTGCTCGATACCCTGCGCCGCGTGAAGTGTTTCGGCGTGCCGCTGGTGCGTATCGACGTGCGTCAGGAGAGCACCCGCCACACCGAGGCGCTGGGCGAACTGACCCGCTATCTCGGCATTGGCGACTACGAAAGCTGGTCAGAAGCCGACAAACAGGCCTTCCTGATCCGCGAGCTGAATTCCAAACGCCCTCTGCTGCCACGGAGCTGGGCGCCAAGCGAAGAGACCCGCGAAGTGCTCGACACCTGCAAAGCGATCGTCGATGCGCCGAAAGGATCGGTGGCGGCCTATGTGATCTCGATGGCCAAAACCCCGTCCGACGTGCTGGCGGTTCACCTGCTGCTGAAAGAAGCGGGGATTACCTTCGCCCTGCCGGTTGCGCCGCTGTTTGAAACCCTCGACGACCTGAATAACGCCAACGACGTGATGACCCAGCTGCTGAACATCGACTGGTATCGCGGCTTTATCCAGGGCAAGCAGATGGTGATGATTGGCTATTCCGACTCTGCAAAAGATGCGGGCGTGATGGCCGCCTCCTGGGCGCAGTATCAGGCTCAGGATGCGCTGATCAAAACCTGTGAAAAAGCAGGGATTGAACTGACCCTGTTCCACGGTCGCGGCGGCTCGATTGGCCGTGGCGGTGCCCCTGCTCATGCGGCCCTGCTCTCCCAACCGCCGGGCAGCCTGAAAGGCGGCCTGCGTGTGACCGAACAGGGCGAGATGATCCGCTTCAAGTACGGTCTGCCGGAAGTGACCATCAGCAGCCTGTCGCTCTATACCAGCGCGATCCTCGAAGCGAACCTGCTGCCACCGCCGGAGCCAAAAGACGCCTGGCGCCATATCATGGACGAGCTGTCGGATATCTCCTGCGATATGTATCGCGGCTATGTGCGCGAAAACAAAGACTTCGTGCCTTACTTCCGCTCGGCCACGCCGGAGCAGGAGCTGGGCAAACTGCCGCTGGGTTCACGTCCGGCAAAACGTCGCCCAACCGGCGGCGTGGAGTCCCTGCGTGCTATCCCGTGGATCTTCGCCTGGACGCAGAACCGTCTGATGCTCCCGGCCTGGCTGGGTGCCGGTGCCGCACTACAAAAAGTGGTGGAAGACGGCAAGCAGAACGAGCTGGAATCCATGTGTCGCGACTGGCCGTTCTTCTCCACCCGCCTCGGCATGCTGGAGATGGTGTTCTCGAAAGCCGACCTGTGGCTGGCGGAATACTACGATCAGCGTCTGGTAAAACCGGAGCTGTGGGCGCTGGGTAGCGAGCTGCGTGCGCTGCTGGAAGATGACATCAAAGTGGTGCTGGATATCGCCAACGACTCCCATCTGATGGCCGATCTGCCGTGGATTGCTGAGTCCATTCAGCTGCGTAACATCTACACTGACCCGCTAAACGTGCTGCAGGCAGAGCTGCTGTACCGCTCGCGTAAAGCGGAAGAAGAGGGTCTGGAGCCAGATCCACGCGTGGAACAAGCGCTGATGGTCACCATCGCGGGCGTTGCGGCGGGGATGCGTAACACCGGCTAAGGCTTTATGCCCGGCGGCGCTACGCTTGCACGGGCCTACGATAAGTAGGCCGGGTAAGCGTTAGCGCCACCCGGCACATTTCGGTACTCCCATCATGCACCACGATATCACTCCCATCCTGACCGATCTGATCAACGGCACATCGCCCCTGCATCAGGTGCATTTTGTTTCTCCGGCCGAACAGGTCACCCACGCCTCTCCTCGTCTGGTGATTATACTTGAGGGCCAGACCCATGACGTGGTGTTCTCGTCATCCGGGCATCATCCTTTGCCATCCGCAACCTGTCTTAGCATCACCTTCGGCAAACAGCAGCTGACGCTCCAACTCCAGCGTGACGCCACCGTTTTGCATCAGCTGCAGGTTGCCAGGCGCGGGCCGAGAACGGGTGCTTTTCTGCTGCAAACGCTCGCTGAGTTGCAGATGCAACCGGATGAGCAGGAGACGGCCAGGCTGGTGGTATTAAGTTTGCTCAGCCACTGTCGCGATCTGCTGGGCAGCGATATCCACACCGCCTCCCGCAGCCGGGCGCTGTTTGAAGCCATTCGGACGTATATCGAAGAACATCATGCCTCAGCGCTAACCCGTGAGTCGGTGGCGCAGGCGTTTTACATTTCACCGAACTACCTTTCGCATCTTTTTCAAAAGATCGGCAGCGTGGGGTTCAATGAATACCTGACCCGAACCCGTCTCGAGCATGCCCGACAGCTTCTCAAAGGCTACGATCTGAAAATTAAAGATATCGCCACGCACTGCGGCTTTACGGACAGCAACTACTTCTGCCGCCTGTTTCGCAAGCACACCGAGCGCTCGCCGTCGGAATACCGCCGCCAGTATCACAGCCAGCTTACCGCCAAAAACTAGCATTGTGATCCCCCTCTCACTTCGCTAAGGACCTTACATTTGTCCAGTATTTGGCAAAAATGACCTCTGGCTCCCCCCGCCTGGCCCGCCGTATCCTTAATTCAGACCTGAAGACTTAAGGAAAAATAATGGAACTGTATCTGGATACCGCCAGTGTGGCGGACGTCGAACGCCTTGCCCGCATCTTTCCCATTGCCGGCGTGACCACCAACCCGAGCATTATTGCCGCCAGCGGTGAATCCGTGTGGGATGTTCTCCCGCGCCTGCAGAAGATCGTTGGCCCGGAAGGCACGCTGTTTGCCCAGACCATGAGCCGTGATGCCGACGGGATGGTTGCCGAAGCCAGACGACTGAGCGCTTCTTTCCCGAACATCGTGGTCAAGATCCCGGTCACCGCAGAAGGTCTGGTCGCCATCAAAGCCCTTAAAAAAGAGGGCATCACCACCCTCGGTACCGCGGTGTACAGCGCCGCTCAGGGCTTGCTGGCCGCCCTGGCGGGAGCAAAGTACATCGCGCCGTACGTTAATCGCGTGGATGCCCAGGGCGGAGACGGGATCCGTACGGTGCAGGAGCTGCAAAGCCTGCTGGAGCTGCACGCGCCAGAGAGCATGGTGCTGGCCGCCAGCTTCAAAACCCCGCGTCAGGCGCTGGACTGCCTGCTCGCCGGCTGTGAAGCCATCACCCTGCCCATCGATGTCGCACAGCAAATGCTCAATACCCCCGCGGTAGAGTCAGCCATCGACAAGTTCGAGCAGGACTGGAAAAACGCGTTTGGTAGCCTCAATCTCTAAGGGAGACATGTTATGGACCGTATTATTCAATCACCCGGTAAATACATTCAGGGTGCCGATGTGCTCACCCGCCTCGGCGATTATCTCAAGCCGCTGGCAGCACGCTGGCTGGTGGTAGGCGATAAGTTTGTGCTGGGCTTTGCCGAAGAGACGCTGCGTCAAAGCTTTGAACAGGCCGAACTCTATGTCGAAATTGCGCCTTTCGGCGGCGAGTGTTCGCAGAACGAGATCGATCGCCTGCGTGAGCTGGCCAAAGGTGCTGATTGTCAGGCGATCCTCGGCATTGGCGGCGGTAAGACGCTGGATACCGCCAAAGCGCTGGCGCACTTTATGGACGTCCCGGTCGCCATCGCCCCGACCATCGCCTCAACCGATGCGCCCTGCAGCGCGCTTTCCGTTATCTATACCGACAGCGGCGAATTCGATCGCTATCTGATGCTGCCCCACAACCCAAACATCGTCATTGTGGATACCCAGGTGGTGGCGCGGGCCCCTGCCCGCCTGTTGGCTGCCGGGATTGGCGACGCGCTGGCGACCTGGTTTGAAGCCCGGGCCTGCTCCCGCAGCGGCGCGACTACCATGGCGGGCGGCAAGTGCACCCAGGCCGCGCTGGCGCTGGCTGAGCTGTGCTACAACACACTGGTGGAAGAGGGTGAAAAAGCGATGCTGGCAGCGGAGCAGCATGTGGTGACCCCGGCCCTTGAGCGGGTGATTGAAGCCAACACCTATCTCAGCGGAGTCGGTTTTGAAAGCGGCGGCCTGGCGGCGGCGCACGCTATTCACAACGGTCTGACCGCCATCCCGGATGCCCATCATTATTATCACGGCGAGAAAGTGGCGTTTGGCACCCTGACCCAACTGGTGCTGGAGAATGCGCCGGTGGAAGAGATCGAAACCGTGGCGGCGCTGTGCCACAGCGTGGGGCTGCCAATTACCCTGGCGCAGCTGGCTATCACTGCCGATATCCCCGCCAAAATGCGCTTAGTGGCGGCCGCGTCGTGCGCGAAAGATGAAACCATCCACAATATGCCGGGCGGTGCGACACCGGAGCAGGTATATGCGGCCCTGGTGGTTGCCGACCAGTACGGCCAGCGTTTTATGCAGGAATGGGAGTAGCCTTGTTGCCCGGCGGCGCTGCGCTTGCACGGGTCTACAATCCGTAGGCCGCGTAAGGCGAAGCCGCCACCCGGCAAAAAAATCCCCGCCAGCGCGGGGATTTTCCTGTTTACAGTAGATCAAACCGGTCGAGGTTCATCACTTTCACCCATGCCGCGACAAAGTCCGTCACGAACTTCTCGTGGGCATCGCTGCTGGCGTAAACCTCGGCCAGGGCGCGCAGCACGGAGTTGGAACCAAACACCAGGTCGGCACGGCTCGCCAGATACTTCACGTCCCCGCTCACGCGGTCGCGGCCTTCAAACAGCTCGCTGGATTCATCGGTAGCCTTCCACTGCGTGCCCATATCCAGCAGATTGACGAAGAAGTCCGTACTGAGTACGCCCACGCGATCGGTAAAGACCCCGCTCTTACCGCCATCGAAGTTAGCGCCCAGCACGCGCAGCCCGCCCAGCAGCACCGTCATCTCTGGCGCGGTCAGGGTCAGCTGCTGCGCTTTATCAATCAGCAGCGATTCGGTGGTCGAGACGTCGATCGCCGCCCGGTAGTTACGGAAACCATCAGCAGCCGGCTGCAGCAACGTAAACATGCCGATATCGGTCTGATCCTGGCGCGCGTCAACCCGGCCCGGCGTAAACGGCACAGTGATGTTCACACCAGCGGCTTTGGCCGCCTGCTCAACGCCCACCACACCCGCCAGCACGATGATGTCCGCCAGCGACGCTTTATGTGCCGATTTATAAATGCCTTCCAGCACCGGCAGCACGCGCGCGGCCACGGCGTTGACATCCCAGCTGCGCTGCGGCGCCAGCGCCAGACGGGCGCCGTTGGCCCCGCCACGCTTATCGCCACCGCGGAAGGTGGACGCCGAGGCCCATGCCACCGACACCAGCTCGCTGACCGACAGCCCGGAAGCCGCAATATCCGCTTTCAGGCTTTGAATATCTTCCGCGGTCGGATGGAAGAACGGCTGTGGCAGCGGATCCTGCCAAATGAGCTCTTCTTTCGGCACTTCCGGCCCGATATAACGTGCAATTGGCCCCATATCGCGGTGGGTCAGTTTGAACCACGCCCGGGCGAAGGCTTCGTTAAAGGCCTGCGGATCGTTGAGGAAACGACGGGAAATCTTGTCGAACTCCGGATCGAAACGCAGCGTCAGGTCGGTAACCAGCATGGTGGGTTTACGTTTTTTCGACGGGTCAAACGGGTCGGGCATGATTTCTGGCGCATTCGACGCTTCGAACTGGATGGCACCTGCCGGACTGCGGGTCTGCACCCAGTCGTATTTGTACAGGTTCTCAAAGAAGTAGTTGCTCCACTGGGTCGGCGTCTGGGACCAGATCACTTCCAGACCGGAGGTAATGGTGTCGGCACCAAAACCGCTGCCGTGGGTGCTGGCCCAGCCCAGGCCCTGCGCTTCAAGCGGGCCGCCTTCCGGATCGATACCCACATGGGTCGCTTCCCCGGCACCGTGGGTTTTACCCAGCGTATGACCCCCGGCGATCAGCGCGACGGTCTCTTCATCGTTCATCCCCATGTTGCCGAAGGTGGCACGGATCGCCGCCGCCGCAGACAGCGGTTCACCGCTGGCGTTTGGCCCTTCCGGGTTGACGTAGATCAGCCCCATCTCGGTGGCACCAACGGCACTTTTCGCCAGGCTTTCCGGATGGCGGTGCTCAAGCCAGGCTTTTTCATCACCCCAGTTCACATCCAGATCCGGTTCCCAGACGTCTTCACGCCCGGCACCAAAGCCAAAGGTACGGAAGCCAGAGTTCTCCAGCGCCACGTTACCGGCAAGAATAAACAGGTCGGCCCAGGAGATTTTCTGGCCATATTTTTGTTTGATCGGCCACAGCAGACGACGCGCCTTATCGAGGCTGACGTTATCCGGCCAGGAGTTAAGGGGAGAGAAACGCTGTTGGCCCCGGCCCGCACCGCCACGCCCGTCTACGGAGCGATAGGTCCCGGCACCGTGCCACGCCATACGGATGAACAGACCGGCGTAGCTGCCCCAGTCGGCAGGCCACCACGGCTGGGAATCGGTCAGCAGGGCTTTCAGATCGCCTTTCAGGGCAGCGTAATCTAACTTGCTGAATTCTTTTCGGTAGTTAAAATCTTTGCCTAGCGGGTTGGAACGTTCGGAATGCTGGTTGAGAAGGTCGATACGAAGCTGTTTGGGCCACCAGTCCCGGCTGTTGGTGCCGGCACCTGCGCTCTTATCATAACTGCCCTGATGGAAAGGACACTTACCTGAAGTCTGGTTCTCGTCGGACGTACTCATCGCTCTGCTCCCTTTATGGTTTTATCGTTAGGATATACACCACCGGCAACAAGAGATAATTGAAACCATCCACAGATTTGATAGTTAATACCGTCGATATCTGCCTGAAATATAAAAGCCCTCATCATTGTGAGGGCTTCATCGTTACAGACCCGGGCGAACCCCCAGCGTATGACAGATCGCGTAGCTCATTTCGGCGCGGTTAAGGGTATAGAAATGGAAATCTTTCACCCCTTCGCGGCTTAAAATCTTCACCATGTCCATGGCGATGTTGGCTCCCACCAGCTTGCGGGTTTCGGCGTCATCGTCCAGACCTTCGTACATCTTCGCCATCCACAGCGGGATGCGCACGTTGGTCATGTCGGCAAATTTCTTCGCCTGCTTGAAGTTGGAGACCGGCAGAATACCCGGAATAATTTCAACGTCGATACCGGCGGAGACGCAGCGGTCGCGGAAGCGCAGGTAGCTTTCGACATCAAAGAAGAACTGGGTGATGGCGCGGTTGGCACCGGCATCCACTTTACGTTTCAGGTTGAGCAGATCCGCCTGGGCGCTTTTCGCTTCCGGATGCACTTCCGGGTAAGCCGCCACGGAAATGTCGAAGTCGCCCACCTCTTTCAGCAGCGCCACCAGATCGGTCGCGTACATATCCGGCTTACCGCTGCCCGGCGGCAGGTCGCCACGCAGGGCCACGATATGGCGGATGCCGTTGTTCCAGTAATCCTGGGCAATGGTGCGCAGTTCGTCGCGGGTGGCATCGATACAGGTCAGATGCGGCGCGGCTTCCAGACCGGTACGATCCTTAATGCCTTTAATGATGCTGTGCGTACGGTCGCGCTCGCCGGAGTTGGCACCGTAGGTCACCGAAACGAATTTCGGCTTCAGGCTGCTCAGGCGATCGATAGAGGCCCACAGGGTCTGCTCCATTTCACTGGTGCGCGGCGGGAAAAATTCAAAAGAGACGTTAATCTGGCCGTTTACTTCAGCCAGGCTCTGATTCAGGGCTTCCCGCTGGTTGGCGTGAAAAAAGCTCATACCTTACCTCATCAATCGCGTGTCGTTGTTTTGTTGTGTTCGAACTTCTATACGTTTAGACGTCCAGATGTAAAAATGACGGAAAAGCCGACTGGCGTCAACTGAAAATATCATCATTGACGGTGAGGAATGCTCAGGGAAGATGAAAAAGGTTCAGGATGAGGCGACTATTCCCTCTCCCCTGTGGGGAGAGGGGGAAAACATATGGATTACAGCAGCTGTGCCAGACGGTTGATATCTGACTGGATTGCCCCGGCGGTGACGTCACGGCCCGCACCTGGACCACGGATCACCAGCGGGTTATCGCGGTACCAGCGGCTTTCGATGGCGAAGACGTTATCGCACGGCAGCAGCGCCGCCAGCGGATGTTCCGGGCGGACGGCTTCAACCCCGACGCGGGCTTTGCCATTGGCATCGAAACGCGCCACGTAGCGCAGAACCAGGCCCATTTCGCGGGCCGCTTCCAGGCGCTGTAGCATCTGCTCGTTCAGGGCATCGCCGTTCTCGAAGAAGTAATCAACAGACCCCTCTTCACAGTCCGTCGGCACCAGCGACTCCACGCGCACCTGACCCGGCTCGATATCGTAGCCCGCTTCACGCGCCACAATCACCAGCTTACGCATCACGTCTTTACCGGAGAGGTCAACGCGCGGGTCGGGCTCGGTCAGCCCCTGCTGCCACGCCTGGTCCACCAGGTCAGTAAACGGCACGGTGCCATCAAACTGCAGGAACAGCCACGACAGGGTGCCGGAGAAGATACCGCTGATGGCCAGAATGCTGTCGCCGCTTTCGATCAGATCGCGCACGGTGTGGTTAACCGGTAAACCGGCCCCGACGGTGGCGTTGTACAGCCAATGACGGCCCGTTTTTTCAAAGGCGTCGTGGATCTGGCGATAGTTACGGGTATTGCTGGCGCCCGCCAGTTTATTAGCGCTGATAACGTGGAAACCGTGGCTGGCGAAATCGAGATACTGATTGGCGAGCTGTTCGCTGGCGGTCACATCCAGCACCACCAGGTCATCGTACGGGTGGGCACGCATCCACAGGAACAGCGACTCTTCATCCTGCTCAATGGCTTCATCGTTAAAGAAGGCCAGCGCGCGGCTGGCGTCCAGCCCTTCATAGCTGAGCAGGCTGCGGCGACTGTCGACAACGCCTGCCAGCACAAACTCAAAGCCGGTACGCGCCGAGAGCGTGGTCTGCTCGCGGGCAAACAGCTCCAGCCAGCGGGAACCAATGTTGCCTTTCCCGAACAGCACAAGACCGATTCGTTTTTCGGCGCGGAACAGCGACTGGTGCAGGCCCTGAATCAGGCTCTCGGTTGGCCCGGTGCGCATGACCGCCACCAGGCTGATGCCCTCTTCCGACTGCCAGGTAAACTCTACCGGTTGACCTTTCAGCTGCTGCCAGAAGCGGTGGCAGTGCAGCGGGTTACGGGTGACGCCCGCCCCGACCATCGCGATCAGCGCCAGCCCCTGACGCAGACGAAGCTCGCCCGGCAGGCCCGCTTCATCGAGAATTTTCAGCGCGCTGTCGGCCACTTCGGCGGTGTAGCAGAACTGCAGCAGATGACGGTCAGTGTGCACCCCCACGGCGAGCGGGCGCACCTGGGCGCGCTTCAGGATCAGGTCGATCTCTTTATGCGTCTGTTTGAAATCATGTCCGGCAGGCACGAGGAATTCGATCAGGCAGATATCGTCATGGCTGGTGACGATACGCGCCCCCGTGCCGGAAGCCAGCACGCGCTCAATGCGGGTCGAGCCCTGATCCGGCGTGTAGCTGCAGCGCAGCTGCAGATCGATATCGCTGCCTGAGACCGGCTGCAGGGTGCGGGCGTGCAGCACCGGGGCCGCCAGACGGGCCAGCTCGCTGGCTTCGTCGAGGCGCAGCAGCGGCAGCAGGCACGCATCTTTTACCTTGCGCGGGTCGGCGCTGTAGACACCGGCCACGTCGCTCCAGATGGTGACGCGGGATACGCCCGCCAGGGCACCAATCTGCGTTGCAGAGTAGTCGGAACCGTTACGTCCCAGCAGCACGGTTTCACCCGCGTTGCTGCGGCTGATAAAGCCGGTCACCACAATACGTTTATTTGGATGCTGCACCAGCAGCTGCTGGAGCAGCGGATAAGAGAGACCTTCATCCACCTGCGGCTGGGCGCCACGCTCGGCACGCAGGAAGTCCCGCGCGTCGAGCCAGGCTGCGTCCAGGCCCTGCTGTTGCAGGACCGCCGCCATCAGCCGGGCCGACCACACTTCACCGTGGCCCACCACTTCGGCATAGACCGCGTCGGTCACACCGCTGTCGAGTAACCCGGCCAGGCGCTCCAGATCCTGGATAAAGGTGCTGATCAGGCCATCGGCCACGTCGGCAGGCAATAAGCCGGCGATCAGTTCACTCTGGTAACGGCGTAACGCTTGTTGAACCTGATGCGCAGAGAGACGATCGGTCTGGCTTAACTTCAGCCAGCTAATCAACTGGTTGGTGGTGCTGCCCGCGGCGGAGACAACCATCATGTCCCCCGGCATCGAATACTCTGACATGATCCCCGCGACCCGCAGGTAACATTTCACATCAGCCAGACTACTACCACCAAACTTGTGCAGCTGGCGACCCTTCGCCCCTGCCTGCGCTATCACACTCATGATTACCCCTTGGTTGCGACCCGGAAGCCATTTTCCAGATCGGCAATTAAATCTTCACAATCTTCAATACCGGTTGAGATGCGTAACAGCGTCTCAGAGATCCCGGCGGCGGCACGCGCTTCTGGCGCCATGCCTGCGTGGGTCATTGTTGCGGCGTGGGAGATTAAGCTTTCGACTCCCCCTAATGATTCCGCCAGCGTAAACAGTGACAACCCGCTCAGGAAGCGACGCAGCGTCTGCTCATCGCCATCCAGTTCAAAACTTAACATCGCGCCAAAACCCTTTTGTTGACGCGCCGCAATCTCGTGCCCCTGATTCTCCGGCAGCGACGGGTGATAGAGCTTTTTCACCAGCGGCTGGGTCTTCAGGAAATCGACAATCGCCTGGGCGTTACGCTGCGCCACATCCATACGCGGCGACAGGGTACGCAGCCCGCGCAGCAGCAGGTAGCTGTCAAACGCGCTGCCAGTGACGCCGATATTATTCGCCCACCATGCCAGTTCGGTGACAAGCGCTGGATCTTTAGCAATCACCACCCCGGCCACCACGTCGGAGTGGCCGTTCAGGTATTTGGTGCATGAATGCAATACCAGATCTGCTCCCAGTGCCAGCGGGTTCTGCAGCGCCGGACTGAGGAAGGTATTATCCACTACACTTATCGCTCCCGCATCCCTCGAAAGCTGACAAATTTTTGCAATGTCCACCACGCGCAGCAGTGGGTTGCTTGGACTTTCGACTAAAACCAGCTTCGGTTTTTCTGCCAGCGCCTGTTTCAGCGCCTGCTCATCACCCTGATCGACAAACAGCACGCGATAGCAACCGCGCTTCGCCAGGCTGTCGAACAGACGGTAGCTGCCGCCATAGCAGTCGTGCGGGGCCACCAGCAGATCGCCAGGCTTCAGGAACACGGTGGTCACCAGATGAATGGCCGACATGCCGGTATTGGTCATCACCGCGCCAGCGCCACCTTCCAGTTCCGCCAGCGCACGCTGGGTGACATCACGCGTCGGGTTGCCACGGCGCGAGTAGTCATGGGCGCGTGGTTCATTAAATCCGGTGAAGTTATAGGTACTGGAGAGATGAATCGGCGGGACAACGCAGCCGTACTGTTCGTCATCATTCAATCCGCTACGCACTGCGATGGTGGCCTGTTTACGCGTCATGGTGAAGGCTTCCTGGCTTAATGGATGAAAAGTCAGGCCCCAGAGTAAACATTGATTATATGGACGTCAATACATCTGGACATCTAAACTTCTTTGCGTATAGATTGAGCAATACGCAAATAGCCGTTAAAATTACATGCTTTAGCGCATAACCCAGAGGCAATATCCGTGTCACGGTGACGTCTCTACGGTAAACTACGCAAGATTATGGCGCGAAACCCGGCGAACCGCTGCGGTGTCGGCCTCATATTAATGACAGAGAGGATTAAAGGTATCTCATGGCTGAATGGAGCGGCGAATATATCAGCCCATACGCTGAGCACGGTAAGAAGAGTGAACAAGTAAAGAAAATTACGGTTTCCATTCCTCTGAAGGTGTTAAAGATCCTCACCGATGAACGCACGCGTCGTCAGGTGAATAACCTGCGTCACGCTACCAACAGCGAACTGCTGTGCGAAGCGTTCCTGCACGCGTTTACCGGTCAACCGTTGCCGAACGATGAAGACCTGCGCAAAGAGCGTAGTGATGAAATTCCGGAAGAGGCGAAGGTGATCATGCGTGAGCTGGGTATCGACCCGGATACGTGGGAATACTGATTTGCAGATATAAAAAAAGCGCCTTGCGGCGCTTTTTTTTCGGGATGCTTATTTCGCGCCCGGGATGCTGAAACGCTTGTTGAAGCGGTCAACACGGCCACCGGTTGCAACATCACGCTGCTTACCAGTGTAGAACGGGTGGCATTTGCCGCACACGTCCAGGTTCAGATCGTGACCCACGGTGGAGCGGATCTGGATAGAGTTACCGCAAGAACAGTTAGCAGTAATCATTTCGTATTTAGGATGGATATCTTTTTTCATGGGGAGAACCTCAGTTAAGGCCGCGTCGCTCTTCCAGCCCTAACGCCAGACACCACGCGATGTTGAATGTAAGTTCTTTGATGCAAAGTGCACCAAAGGCGGCGAATCATACAGAATTTAACCAGGGTATGCAAACTGATCCGCCCGCCGCCTTTCACTAATGTGTATACTAACGCGCCACTTTTCAAGTCAGGAAGATTCGATGCCCGTTGCTCACGTTGCCCTGCCCGTTCCGCTTCCCCGTACCTTTGATTACCTGCTGCCAGATAACATGCAGGCCAAAGCGGGCTGTCGCGTGACGGTGCCGTTTGGCAAACAGCAGCGGATAGGCATTGTGGTTTCCGTGAGCCAGCAAAGTGAGCTGCCCCTCGCGGAACTGAAAAGCGTGGTGGAGGTGCTGGACGACGAGCCGGTCTTCTCTCCCAGCGTCTGGCGCCTGCTGCTGTGGGCCGCCGACTACTATCACCATCCCATTGGCGACGTGCTGTTTCACGCTCTGCCCATTCTGCTGCGGCAGGGCAAAAACGCCAGCCACGCGCCGATGTGGTACTGGTTTGCCACCGAGCAGGGCCAGGCGGTGGATATCAACAGCCTGAAACGCTCCCCGAAACAGCAGCAGGCCCTGGCGGCATTGCGTCAGGGCAGGATCTGGCGTCATCAGGTCGAGAGCCTCGATTTTAACGACGCGGCGCTGCAGGGCTTACGCAAAAAGGGGCTGAGCGAGCTGGCCTGCGAAGCGCCTGCGCTGGTCGACTGGCGCGACGGCTTTAGCGTGGCGGGTGACCGCCTGCGTCTCAATACCGAACAGGCCACCGCCGTCGGGGCGATCCACAGCGCGTCCGATCGCTTCTCGGCCTGGCTGCTGGCGGGCGTTACCGGCTCCGGTAAGACCGAAGTCTATCTGAGCGTGCTGGAAAACGTGCTAGCGCAGGGGAAGCAGGCCCTGGTGATGGTCCCGGAAATCGGCCTTACCCCACAGACCATCGCCCGTTTTCGCGAGCGGTTTAACGCCCCGGTGGAGGTGCTGCACTCCGGTTTAAACGACAGCGAGCGCCTCAGCGCCTGGCTGAAAGCCCGCAACGGCGAAGCGGCGATTGTGATTGGCACCCGGTCCTCCCTGTTCACGCCGTTTAAGAATCTGGGCGTGATCGTTATCGACGAAGAGCACGACAGCTCCTATAAACAGCAGGAAGGCTGGCGCTATCACGCCCGCGACCTGGCGGTGTACCGCGCCCACAGCGAGCAGATCCCGATTATTCTCGGCTCGGCCACGCCGGCGCTGGAGACGCTGCACAACGTGCGCCAGCGCAAATACCATATGCTGCGCCTGACGCGCCGGGCGGGGAATGCGCGTCCCGCCGTGCAGCATGTGTTGGATCTGAAAGGTCAGCAGGTGCAGGCGGGATTAGCCCCGGCGTTGATTACCCGCATGCGTCAGCACCTGCAGGCCAACAACCAGGTGATCCTGTTTCTCAACCGTCGCGGCTTTGCCCCGGCGCTGCTGTGCCATGACTGCGGCTGGATAGCCGAATGCCCGCGCTGCGATCACTACTATACCCTGCATCAGGCCCAGCACCACCTGCGCTGCCACCACTGCGACAGCCAGCGCCCGATCCCACGTCAGTGTCCCTCCTGCGGCTCGACGCATATGGTGCCGGTCGGGCTGGGCACCGAGCAGCTGGAACAGGCGTTAACGCCTTTCTTCCCGGGCGTGGCGATCTCGCGTATCGACCGCGATACCACCAGCCGCAAGGGCGCGCTGGAGCAGCAGTTGGCGGAAGTCCATCGCGGCGGCGCGCGGATCCTGATTGGCACCCAGATGCTGGCGAAAGGGCATCATTTCCCGGACGTGACCCTGGTGGCGCTGCTGGACGTTGACGGCGCGCTCTTCTCGGCGGATTTCCGTTCCGCAGAGCGCTTCGCCCAGCTCTACACCCAGGTGGCAGGCCGCGCCGGGCGTGCCGGTAAGCAGGGCGAGGTGGTGCTGCAAACCCACCATCCCGAACACCCGCTGCTGCAAACCCTGCTGCATAAAGGCTACGACGCCTTCGCCGAGCAGGCGCTGGCCGAACGCCAGACTCTGCAGCTCCCGCCGTGGACCAGCCATGTGATTATCCGCGCCGAGGATCACAACAACCAGCAGGCACCGCTGTTCCTCCAGCAGCTGCGCAACCTGCTGCAGGCCAGCCCGCTGGTGGATAATCAGCTGTGGATTTTAGGCCCGGTTCCGGCGCTGGCCCCGAAACGTGGGGGCCGTTATCGCTGGCAAATTCTGCTGCAACACCCTTCCCGAATCCGCTTGCAGCATATCGTCAGCGGAACGTTAGCATTAATTAACACGCTGCCAGAAGCGCGCAAAGTGAAGTGGGTGCTGGACGTCGATCCTATCGAAAGCTAAAAAATGGTGGGAGGCGGATCGAAAAATTAAACATGCCTCACACTTTTTATGAAAATTCTGTAACCGCTTCCATTCGCAATCTGATAAAACTGACTCAGTCAGAAGAGCGGTGATACGCCGGCGAGGAGAAGAGGTTGAAGTCCAGGAAAGAGGTCGCCTCAGCGACCATGAAAGATGTTGCCCTGAAAGCAAAAGTCTCAACGGCAACGGTATCCCGAGCCTTAATGAATCCCGATAAAGTCTCTCAGACCACACGTAATCGTGTTGAGCAGGCTGCGCTGGAGGTCGGTTATCTGCCTCAGGCGATGGGACGTAACGTCAAACGTAACGAATCCCGCACCATCCTGGTCATTGTGCCCGACATCTGCGATCCCTTTTTCAGCGAAATTATCCGCGGCATCGAAGTGACCGCCGCGGCACAGGGCTACCTGGTGCTGATTGGCGACTGCGCGCACCAGAATCAGCAGGAAAAAACCTTCATTGACCTGATTATTACCAAGCAGATCGACGGCATGCTGCTGCTCGGCTCACGTCTGCCCTTCGATGCCAGCATTGAAGAGCAGCGCAATCTGCCGCCGATGGTGATGGCCAACGAATTCGCCCCTGAGCTGGAACTGCCTACCGTTCACATCGACAACCTCACCGCCGCGTTTAATGCCGTGAACTATCTGCAGGAGCTGGGCCATAAGCGCATCGGCTGTATCGCCGGGCCGGAAGAGATGCCGCTGTGCCATTATCGCCTGCAGGGTTACGTTCAGGCGCTGCGCCGTACCGGGGCGACGGTCGATCCGCACTACATTGCCCGGGGCGATTTTACCTATGCCGCAGGCGGGCTGGCGCTGGAAAAACTGCTCTCGCTGCCACAGCCGCCAACCGCAGTGTTCTGTCACAGCGACGTGATGGCGTTGGGCGCGCTCTCGTATGCCAAGCGCCATGGCCTGAATGTGCCGAAAGATCTCTCCATCATTGGCTTCGATAACATTTCCCTGTCTGAGTTTTGCGATCCACCGCTCACGACCGTGGCGCAGCCGCGCTATGAGATAGGCCGGGAAGCGATGCTGTTGTTACTGGATCAACTGAACGGTCAAACGGTCAGCAGCGGCTCCCGTTTACTGGACTGTGAATTGATTGTTCGCGGTTCAACCCAGGCGCTAACGTAAAGCCACCGCCTTTCAGACGTCCTCATCTGGTCAAAGGCCCGTCGCTTAAGTAACATGACGGGCTGACAAACGAATAAATACAGCGAAACGATAGTGGCACAACGAGATTATGTACGTCGCGGCCAGCCGGCACCTTCGCGACGCAAAAAGAGTAGCTCACGGAAACCGCAACGCAGCATGCCTGCGGTCTCGCCTGCCATGGTCGCGATTGCGGCGGCAGTACTGGTGGCATTCATCGGCGGCCTCTGGTTCATTACGCACCATAAAAAAGAAGAAGCAGAAGCGCTGCAGGGCAATAAAGTTGTCGGCAATGGCTTACCGCCGAAACCGGAAGAGCGCTGGCGCTATATTAAAGAGCTTGAGAGCCGCCAGCCGGGCGTGCGTGCGCCGACAGAACCGTCTGCCGGTGGCGAGGTGAAAGATCCTACCCAGTTAACCAACGAACAGCGTCAGCTGCTGGCACAGATGCAGGCCGATATGCGCCAGCAGCCTACCCAGCTCAACGAAGTGCCGTGGAATGAGCAGACGCCAGCACAGCGCCAGCAAACGCTGCAGCTACAGCGTCAGCGCCAGGCACAGCAACAAGCTCAGCAGCAACAGCAACAACAACAGCAGTGGGCGCAGAGCCAGACGGTACAGCAGCCGAAAACGCAACCGCGCGTGACGGAACAACCGCGTACCGCCCAGACTCAGCCGGTTCAGCAGCCAAAAGCGCAGCCGTCTAAGCAAAATCAGCCGTATCAGGATCTGTTGCAGACCCCGGCGCATACCACCGCCCAGGCGCCGAAAACGCAGCAGGCCGCGCCGATCACCAGAGAGACCGAGGCGCCAAAGCCGACGGCTGAGAAGAAAGACGAACGCCGCTGGATGGTGCAGTGCGGCTCCTTCAAAGGCGCAGAGCAGGCAGAAACCGTGCGTGCGCAGCTGGCTTTCGAAGGTTTTGATTCACGCATCACCACCAACAACGGCTGGAATCGCGTGGTGATTGGCCCGGTCAAAGGCAAAGACAATGCCGATGGCACCATCTCTCGTCTGAAGATGGCAGGTCACACAAACTGCATTCGACTCGCCTCCGGGGGTTGAAACCCCCAAAATCCCCCCCATCTATCATTCTATTCAGCCCTGAGCACTGGCTCAGGGCTTCTGTTTCCCGATTTTGTAACCAGGGGGTCTGCTCGTGACAACAATAGTAAGTGTACGCCGTAACGGCCAGGTGGTGATTGCCGGTGATGGCCAGGCCACACTGGGTAATACCGTCATGAAAGGCAACGTGAAAAAAGTGCGTCGTCTGTATAACGACAAAGTGATCGCCGGTTTTGCAGGCGGTACTGCTGACGCCTTCACGCTGTTTGAACTGTTTGAACGCAAACTGGAAATGCACCAAGGCCATCTGGTAAAAGCCGCCGTTGAGCTGGCGAAAGACTGGCGTACCGACCGTATGCTGCGCAAGCTTGAAGCGCTGCTGGCGGTGGCCGATGAAAATGCCTCGCTGATCATCACCGGTAACGGTGACGTGGTGCAGCCAGAAAACGATCTGATTGCGATCGGCTCCGGCGGCCCGTACGCCCAGGCCGCTGCGCGCGCGTTACTGGAAAATACCGAGCTGAGCGCTCGTGAAATTGCCGAGAAGGCGTTGGGTATTGCAGGCGATATCTGCATCTACACCAACCACTTCCATACCATCGAAGAATTGAACTCAAAAGCGTAAGGATCTCCCATGTCTGAAATGACCCCACGCGAAATTGTCAGCGAACTGAACAAACACATTATCGGCCAGGATAACGCCAAGCGTTCGGTGGCAATTGCCCTGCGTAACCGCTGGCGTCGTATGCAGCTGGATGAATTGCTGCGCCACGAAGTCACACCGAAAAACATTCTGATGATCGGCCCGACCGGTGTCGGTAAAACCGAGATCGCCCGTCGTCTGGCGAAACTGGCTAATGCGCCGTTCATCAAAGTCGAAGCGACCAAGTTCACCGAAGTAGGTTATGTCGGTAAAGAAGTGGACTCTATCATCCGCGATCTGACCGATTCTGCGATTAAAATGGTGCGCGTCCAGTCTATCGAGAAAAATCGCTATCGCGCCGAAGAGATGGCGGAAGAGCGCATCCTGGATGTGCTGATCCCACCGGCGAAAAATAACTGGGGCCAGAACGAACAACCTGCTGAGCCGTCCGCCGCACGCCAGGCATTCCGCAAAAAACTGCGTGAAGGCCAGTTGGATGACAAAGAGATTGAGATCGATCTCGCCGCTGCGCCAATGGGCGTGGAAATCATGTCACCTCCGGGCATGGAAGAGATGACCAGCCAGCTGCAGTCCATGTTCCAGAACCTGGGCGGGCAGAAGCAGAAGCCGCGTAAGCTGAAAATCAAAGACGCGATGAAGCTGCTGATTGAAGAAGAAGCGGCGAAACTGGTGAACCCGGAAGAGCTGAAGCAGGATGCCATCGACGCCGTTGAACAGCACGGTATCGTGTTTATCGATGAGATCGATAAAATCTGTAAGCGCGGTGAATCCAACGGTCCGGATGTCTCCCGTGAAGGCGTACAGCGCGATCTGCTGCCGCTGGTTGAAGGCTGCACCGTCTCCACCAAGCACGGCATGGTGAAAACCGACCACATTCTGTTTATCGCTTCTGGTGCATTCCAGGTGGCGAAGCCGTCTGATCTGATCCCGGAGCTGCAGGGTCGTCTGCCAATTCGCGTTGAGCTGCAGGCGCTGACTACCGAAGACTTCGAGCGCATCCTGACCGAGCCAAACGCCTCTATCACCGTGCAGTACAAAGCGCTGATGGCCACTGAAGGTGTGAACATTGAGTTCACCGAAGACGGTATCAAGCGTATCGCCCAGGCGGCATGGCAGGTTAACGAAACCACCGAAAACATCGGTGCGCGTCGTCTGCACACCGTGCTGGAACGCCTGATGGAAGACATCTCTTATGATGCGAGCGACCTGAATGGTCAAAGCATTACCATCGATGCTGACTATGTGAGTAAGCACCTTGATGCTTTAGTAGCAGATGAAGATCTGAGCCGTTTTATCTTATAATCGCGGTCATTGCATTTTCATCACTGATGATGGGGCTGAAAAGCCCCATTTTTATTGGCTAATAATCCTATGACAGAAATCAGCCGTACGCGTGCCTGGCTGGAAAGCCTGCGCCCTAAAACCCTTCCTCTCGCCTTCGCCGCCATTGTAGTGGGTACGGCCCTCGCGTGGTGGCAGGGACATTTCGATCCCCTGGTGGCGGCGCTGGCGCTGATCACCGCCGGGCTACTGCAAATCCTCTCCAATCTTGCCAACGATTATGGCGATGCCGTCAAAGGTAGCGATAAGCCCGACCGTATCGGGCCCTTGCGCGGGATGCAGAAAGGGGTGATCACCCAGGCGCAGATGAAGAAAGCGCTGATTATCACCGTGGTGCTGATTTGTCTTTCCGGGATTGCGCTGGTGCTGGTGGCCTGTAAAACCCCGGCGGATGCGGTTGGCTTCCTGGTGTTGGGTCTGCTGGCGATTATCGCGGCGATCACCTATACCGTCGGTACTCGCCCTTACGGTTACATCGGGCTGGGCGATATTTCGGTGCTGGTATTCTTCGGCTGGCTGAGCGTGATGGGCAGCTGGTATCTGCAGGCGCATACGCTGATCCCTGCTCTGGTCCTGCCGGCCACCGCCTGCGGCATGCTGGCGACGGCGGTGCTGAATATTAACAACCTGCGCGATATCGACAGCGATCGGCTGAACGGGAAAAACACCCTGGCGGTGCGTCTGGGGCCGGTGAATGCGCGCCGCTATCACGCCTGCCTGCTGATGGGCGCCTTGCTCTGTCTGGCGCTGTTTAACCTGATATCGCTGCACAGCGTCTGGGGCTGGCTGTTTGTGCTTGCCACGCCGCCGCTGGTCAAACAGGCGCGTTTCGTCATGCGCGAGCAGAGCGCCTCGGCGATGCCGCCAATGCTGGAACGCACGGTAAAAGGGGCGTTACTGACTAACCTGTTGTTCGTGATTGGGATTGTGCTTAGCCAGACGCTACGTTAGCTGACAAATATCAATTAACAATTGATGATTTTGCCAACAATGCGTTTCGCGCGATATACTGAAATCACTCGCAGCAACTGAACCTTAAGCCTATGAAATACGATACCTCTGAGCTTTGTGACATCTACCAGGAAGATGTTAACGTCGTAGAACCGCTGTTTTCCAACTTTGGAGGACGGTCGTCGTTTGGCGGACAGATCATCACGGTGAAATGTTTTGAGGACAACGGGTTGCTGTACGATCTGTTCGAACAGAACGGCCGTGGTCGCATCCTGCTGATCGACGGCGGCGGCTCCGTGCGTCGCGCATTAATCGATGCAGAACTTGCCCGTCTCGCCACGCAAAACGAGTGGGAAGGCATGGTGGTCTATGGCGCGGTGCGCCAGGTAGATGACCTCGAAGAGCTGGACATCGGTATTCAGGCCATTGCCGCTATTCCGGTGGGTGCCGCAGGTGATGGCATTGGCGAAAGCGACGTGCGCGTCAATTTCGGCGGGGTGACGTTCTTCTCCGGCGACCATCTGTATGCCGATAACACCGGCATTATCCTGTCTGAAGATCCGCTGGATATTGAGTAATAAAAAGCCGGGTGGCGGCTTCGCCTTACCCGGCCTACAAATTCTGCTTATTCCCTATAGCTTTCGCGGTGTAGCAAGGCGGCAAGCAAATGAATCCCCAGAAACATAGATATCTATGTGACTGGGGTGAATGCGTGCAGCCAACGCCGCTACGACGTGAAAGATGACGGGAATTAGACCTCTTCCATACGTCCCAGCAGAGCATGCAGACGATCCTGCCAGCCAGTCTGCTGTTCGCGCAGGTGGTGGTTTTCACGCTCCAGCTCTTCGCGACCGTGCTGGGCAGTCTGAATTTCCTGCGACAGCGCGTTGTTTTTTTCTTTCAGCTCTTCGATTTCCATCTGCAGCAGGGTGATGGTATCAATCGCCTGCTGTACTTTCGATTCCAGTTTCTCAAACACTTCTAACGACATAATGCTACCTCTCCTGAATTTGCAAGGCGACGCTTGACATAAACGCGCACAACACCTGGTGTCGATTGTATGGAGCCCCGCCCTCCCTGTCCAGCGGCAGACCGCGCAGATTGCGGTTTGCAACACTTTTCAGCCTCCTCCTGGTGCGTTCGCGTCATATACCCCTAAATTGTTAACACTTTAGTTAATGGAATGCTTCGTCCCGTCCTGGCCTGTAAACGCTAACGCACACTTAATGGCGCGTTATCGCTCATTTTGTTGACGCGGCACACACATTTTAAGTTCGATATTTCTCGTTTTTGCTCGTTAACGATAAATTAACACTGTGACTACAGGACATCGTGGCGATTGTGACGATCGGCGCGATGACAATAACCATTATTATTCTTTCAGGATCCGATTATGAGTGAAACATCAACCTTAAAAGGCCAGTGCATCGCAGAGTTCCTGGGTACTGGGTTGTTGATTTTCTTTGGCGTAGGATGCGTGGCGGCGCTCAAAGTGGCGGGCGCCAGCTTCGGTCAGTGGGAGATCAGCATCATCTGGGGTCTGGGGGTGGCGATGGCCATCTACCTGACGGCAGGTGTTTCAGGTGCCCATCTCAACCCTGCGGTAACCATCGCGCTGTGGCTGTTTGCCTGCTTCGACAAACGCAAGGTTGTTCCCTTTATTGTGGCGCAGTTTGCCGGTGCCTTTTGCGCCGCAGCGTTAGTTTACGGGCTCTATTACAATCTGTTTGCTGACTTCGAACAGACACACCATATGGTACGCGGCAGCGTCGAGAGCCTTGACCTGGCGGGTATCTTCTCAACCTATCCGAATCCGCACATTAACTTTGTGCAGGCCTTCGCGGTGGAGATGGTGATCACCGCTATTCTGATGGGCGTCATCATGGCGCTGGGTGATGATGGCAACGGCATTCCGCGCGGGCCGCTGGCACCGCTGCTGATCGGTTTACTGATTGCGGTGATCGGTGCGTCCATGGGGCCGCTGACGGGCTTCGCCATGAACCCGGCGCGTGACCTGGGGCCAAAGACCTTTGCCTTCTTCGCGGGCTGGGGCGATGTGGCCTTTACCGGCGCGAAAGATATTCCCTACTTCCTGGTGCCGCTGTTCGGCCCGATCGTTGGGGCATCGCTGGGCGCATTCGGCTATCGTAAGCTAATTGGACGCCATCTGCCGTGCGACACCTGTGTGGTTGAGGAGAAGAAAAGCCTCTCCCCGACTGAATCAAAAGCTTCGCTGTAATCTGACTACGGGACTCATAAAATGACTGACAAAAAATATATCGTTGCGCTCGACCAGGGCACGACCAGCTCCCGCGCTGTCGTTATGGATCATGACGCGAACATCGTCAGCGTGTCACAGCGCGAATTCGAGCAAATCTACCCTAAGCCAGGCTGGGTTGAACACGACCCGATGGAGATCTGGGCATCGCAAAGTTCAACGCTGGTTGAAGTGCTGGCGAAAGCGGATATCAGTTCCGACGAGATTGCGGCAATTGGCATCACCAACCAGCGTGAAACCGCCATTGTCTGGGAACGCGAAACCGGTAAGCCGATTTATAACGCCATCGTCTGGCAGTGCCGCCGTACCGCGGATATCTGCGAGAAACTCAAGCGAGACGGCATGGAAGAGTACGTGCGCAGCGCCACCGGCCTGGTGGTGGACCCGTACTTCTCCGGCACCAAGGTGAAATGGATCCTTGACCACGTTGAAGGCTCCCGCGAGCGCGCCAAACGCGGCGAACTGCTGTTCGGCACCGTGGACACCTGGCTTATCTGGAAGATGACCCAGGGGCGCGTTCACGTCACCGATTACACCAACGCCTCGCGCACCATGCTGTTCAACATCCATGAGCTGGACTGGGATGACAAAATGCTGGACGCGTTGGACATCCCGCGTGCCATGCTGCCGCAGGTGCGTAAATCGTCTGAAGTGTACGGCCAGACCAACATCGGCGGTAAAGGCGGCACCCGTATTCCGATTGCCGGGATCGCCGGCGACCAGCAGGCGGCGCTGTTTGGCCAGCTGTGCGTCAAAGAAGGGATGGCGAAAAATACCTACGGCACCGGCTGCTTCATGCTGATGAATACCGGCGAGAAGGCGGTGAAATCAGAGCATGGCCTGCTGACCACCATCGCCTGCGGCCCGCGCGGGGAAGTGAACTACGCCCTCGAAGGCGCGGTATTTATGGCCGGGGCCTCGATTCAGTGGCTGCGCGACGAGATGAAGCTTATCAGCGATGCCTTCGACTCGGAGTATTTCGCCACCAAGGTGAAAGACACCAACGGGGTGTATGTGGTACCGGCCTTTACCGGTCTGGGCGCGCCATACTGGGATCCGTATGCCCGCGGGGCGATTTTCGGCCTGACGCGTGGGGTGAACTCTAACCACATTATCCGCGCCACGCTGGAGTCGATTGCCTATCAGACCCGTGACGTGCTGGAAGCGATGCAGGCTGACTCCGGCATTCGTCTGCACGCCCTGCGTGTCGACGGCGGCGCGGTGGCTAACAACTTCCTGATGCAGTTCCAGTCTGACATTCTGGGCACCCGCGTGGAGCGCCCGGAAGTGCGTGAAGTAACGGCGCTGGGGGCGGCTTACCTTGCCGGTCTGGCGGTCGGCTTCTGGCAGAACCTGGATGAGCTGCAGGAGAAAGCGGTCATCGAGCGTGAATTCCGCCCGGGCATCGAAACCACCGAACGCAACTACCGTTACAGCGGCTGGAAGAAAGCCGTGAAACGCGCCCTGGCGTGGGAAGAGCACGACGAGTCCTAATAGTTCCCCTCACCCTAACCCTCTCCCCAAAGGGGAGAGGGAATTGGAACACCCTCGCGGGTCCCCAGCCCGCACCCCACCCCACTCTGTGATAAACTTCGTGCAATTCCTTTTGACCGCACGAGTACCCCATGAAACGTGAACTTGCTATCGAATTCTCCCGCGTGACCGAAGCCGCCGCCCTGGCAGGCTACAAGTGGCTTGGCCGTGGCGACAAAAATATCGCCGACGGTGCCGCCGTCCATGCCATGCGCATTGTGCTTAACCAGGTCAACATCGACGGCACCATCGTGATTGGCGAAGGCGAAATCGACGAAGCACCAATGCTGTTTATCGGTGAGAAAGTCGGAACCGGCAACGGCGACGCGGTGGATATTGCCGTCGACCCGATTGAAGGCACCCGCATGACCGCCATGGGGCAGGCTAACGCCCTGGCCGTGCTGGCCGTGGGCGATAAAGGCACCTTCCTCAATGCGCCCGATATGTATATGGAGAAGCTGATTGTCGGGCCGGGCGCCAAAGGGGTTATCGATCTCAATCTGCCGCTGGCGGATAACCTGCGCAATATCGCCGCCGCGCTCAATAAACCGCTGAGCGAACTGACGGTCACCATCCTGGCAAAACCGCGTCATGATGTAACGATTGCCCACATGCAGCAGCTGGGTGTGCGCGTCTTTGCTATTCCCGATGGTGACGTGGCGGCCTCTATCCTCACCTGCATGCCGGACAGCGAAGTCGACGTGCTGTATGGCATCGGCGGCGCGCCGGAAGGGGTGGTTTCCGCCGCGGTGATCCGTGCTCTCGACGGCGATATGCAGGGGCGTCTGCTGGCCCGTCACGACGTGAAAGGCGACAGCGAAGAGAACCGCCGTATCGGTGAGCAGGAGCTGGTCCGCTGTGCCGCAATGGGCATCGAGGCCAATACCGTGCTGCGTCTCGATGATATGGCGCGCAACGATAACGTCATCTTCTCGGCCACCGGCATCACCAAAGGCGACCTGCTGGACGGCATCACCCGCAAAGGCAATATGGCCACCACCGAAACGCTGCTGATCCGCGGTAAATCACGCACCATTCGCCGCATTCAGTCGATTCACTATCTCGACCGCAAAGATCCCGACGTGCAGACCCACATTCTGTAAAACCATTTGATCAATTGAGCTTTCCGGCCCCCACGGGCTGGAAATCTCCCTCTCAGGTAAGGAAGATAGAACCCGAGATCAGCACAGGAGAACATCATGGCAGACTGGGTAACAGGTAAAGTCAAAAAGGTAGAGTTCTGGACCGATGCGCTATTTAGTCTCACCGTCCATGCGCCCATTCATCCCTTTACGGCCGGGCAATTTGCCAAGCTGGGGCTGGAAATCGACGGCGAACGCGTGCAGCGCGCCTACTCCTATGTCAACGCGCCGGATAACCCGGATCTCGAGTTCTATCTTGTCACCGTCCCCGATGGCAAACTCAGCCCGCGCCTGGCGGCCCTCAAACCAGACGATGAGATCCAGATCGTCAGCGAAGCCGCTGGTTTCTTCGTGCTTGAGGAAGTTCCGGACTGCGACACTCTGTGGATGCTGGCGACCGGTACCGCCATTGGCCCGTATCTGTCGATCCTGCAATACGGGAAAGACCTGGAACGTTTTAAAAACATCGTGCTGGTACATGCCGCACGCTATGCCGCTGATCTGAGCTATCTGCCACAGATGCTGGAACTGCAGAAGCGCTATGAAGGGAAAGTGAAAATTCAGACGGTGGTGAGCCGCGAAACGGTGCCAGGTTCCCTGACCGGACGCGTACCGGCGCTGATTGAAAACGGTGAACTGGAAGCTGCCGTTGGCCTGCCGATGACCGCCGAGACCAGCCATGTGATGCTGTGCGGCAACCCGCAGATGGTGCGCGACACCCAACAGCTGCTGAAAGAGACCCGGCAGATGACCAAGCATTTACGCCGTCGGCCGGGCCATATGACTGCAGAGCACTACTGGTAATTAACGGTACTTTACGTCGATCGTATCTTTGCCGTATTTGTTCTCGCCCTGGGTGCCCACAAACGCGCCCAGGTCGACAATAATCATCACAAAAATAATGGTCGGGATCAGCCTGCCAACCACCCACGGCAGCATGGAAGGCAGCATCGACCAGTTGCCCGCCAGTAGCATCCACGCCAGCACTACCAGCAGCGCCCATAGCCCCGAGCGCCCCCGATCGTGCAGACGTTTCACTAATACCGCCGCGGTCGGCCACAGCAGCGAAACCAGCGCGAATGCCGCCGTCTGGGTATTTAGCCACGCGTTATTGGCAAGAATAAACAGACCCAGCATGGCGACAATCCATACGCCAATCCAGATCCAGAAATCACGGCGTCCAATACGCCCTTTGAATGAAAACAACCACTGCTGTATGGTCATGCCAGGTTCCTTATTATCATTGCGGAGCGTAGTTTACCCTGGAGTCGCATCCTTTTGACAAGCCAGCCAGATATCGTTTTAATCGTCACAGTAACATTCAGAGACTTTATTGATGAAGATGTGGTTTCACCTTATTTGGCTGGGTTTAACACTGTCGTGCGCGAGCGTTTCTCTGCGCGCTGCTGAGACATCCGCACCGGCAACCGCTCCCTATGTGATGCCGGGCGCGCCGTCGTTTGATCAATCCATTAGCCTGTTCCGCGAGGGCTTCAACAGCGATAACCCCACTTTGTCGCTGAATGAGTTTCGCGCCATAGATGGCGCCCGCGATACCCCCAATCTGACCCGCGCCGCCAGCAAAATTAATGAGAATTTGTACGCTTCAACGGCGCTGGAACGCGGAACGCTCAAAATCAAGAGCATGCAGATCACCTGGTTGCCGATCCAGGGGCCGGAGCAGAAAGCCGCCAAAGCCAAAGCGCTGGAGTACATGAGCGCCATTTTACGGGCGTTTACCCCGGCGTTGACCAAATCACAAAGCCAGCAAAAGCTGCAAAAGCTGCTGGCTGCCGGTAAAAACAAACGTTACTACGCCGAAATGGAAGGCGCGGTTCGCTATGTAGTGGCAGATAACGGCGAAAAGGGGCTGACCTTCGCTGTTGAACCGATTAAGCTGGCGTTATCTGAGACCCTCGGCGGGGCGAATTAATGACAAAAAGCAAAGCCTTTCGAGGGAAAATCTCTATACTGATTCACAGACCATGCTGCCCAGCCGGGTGGCCATATTCCTTAATTCGCTCTTGAGCGTGGAGAATTGAAATGCGACATCCTTTAGTGATGGGTAACTGGAAACTGAACGGCAGCCGCCACATGGTAAACGAGCTGGTAGCGAACCTGCGTAAAGAGCTGGCTGGCGTGACGGGCTGTGCTGTTGCGATCGCTCCGCCGGACATGTACCTGGATATGGCTAAACATGCCGCAGACGGCAGCCACATCGTTCTGGGTGCACAGAACGTTGACGTTAACCTGTCTGGCGCGTTCACCGGTGAAACTTCCGCTGAAATGCTGAAAGATATCGGCGCGAAATACATCATCATCGGCCACTCTGAGCGTCGTACTTACCACAAAGAGTCCGACGAATTCATCGCTAAAAAATTCGCTGTGCTGAAAGAGCAGGGTCTGATCCCGGTTCTGTGCATCGGTGAAACCGAAGCCGAAAACGAAGCGGGCAAAACGGAAGAAGTCTGCGCACGTCAGATCGACGCCGTGCTGACCACTCAGGGCGCGAGCGCGTTCGAAGGCGCGGTTATTGCTTACGAGCCAGTATGGGCGATCGGTACCGGCAAATCTGCCACCCCAGCGCAGGCTCAGGCAGTTCACAAATTCATCCGTGACCACATTGCTAAAGCAGACGCGAAAGTGGCTGAGCAAGTGATCATCCAGTACGGCGGTTCCGTAAACGCAGCGAACGCCGCTGAGCTGTTCACCCAGCCGGACATCGACGGCGCGCTGGTTGGCGGCGCATCCCTGAAAGCAGACGCTTTCGCGGTGATCGTTAAAGCAGCAGAAGCGGCTAAACAGGCGTAATCGCCTTCATCCCTCTCCCCTATGGGGTGTACGGTCCGGGGACATGGTAGACAGGTGTTCGGGGACATGGTGAACACTTTTTAACATCCTTTACCCATGGTGATCGACTTTTTCTTCAGGTCGATCACCCCCACTTTCGTGCTGTACCACCACACCTCGTAACAACCGTCCTCCTGTGTCTCCCTCAGCCCCACCTGCTCGCCCCTGAACGCCTTGCCCGCGCTCAGACTGACACCCTTCACGCTCAGCTTCCCGCTGATATCCACCTTCCTGACCATCACGCCCCCGTCGTATTCCGGCGGTGTGGTGTGGCTGCGGTACTGCCGCACGGACGGCTGGTAGCGTGAGGCCGGAACCGCCATATCCAGCCCCTCATGGGGCCGTTCGAGGTTATACACCGTCCGCCAGTGGTCGAAGGCGCGCTGCAGCTCGCTGCTGTCCGCGAACCACTTACCCTGCAGGACTTCCGCCTTCAGGCTGCGGTGAAAACGCTCCAGCTTGCCCTGGGTCTGCGGATGGTAGGGCCGGGAGTGGCCCACCCGTATCCCCTGGCGCATCAGCCACAGCTCAAGCGCCGTCCAGGTGCCGGTGGTGTCGCCCCAGGGTGCGCCGTTGTCCATCGTCATCCGGTCCGGCAGGCCGTAGCGTTCAAACACCCCGACCAGTTGCTGCTGCACGGTCTCACGCCGTTCATCGGGGCAGTGCATCAGGCACAGGGAAAAACGGGAGTGGTCGTCCAGCAGGGTGAGCGGATGGCAGCGCCCGCCGCCGAAGGGAAAGTGGCCCTTGAAATCCATCTGCCAGAGCCGGTTCGGGGCCTCATGTTCGAACCGGCCTGTGGCCGGAACGCCCGGTGCCACACCCGGCAGCAGGCCGTGGCGGGCCATCAGGTTATGGACGGTGCTGAAGGCGGGCATGCGGTGGCCCTGGTCTTCCAGCCAGCGCTTGATCTTGCGGGCGCCCCAGCGTTCATGACGGGCATGGGCCATCCGCAGCAGGTCAGCGATGTCGTCTGATGAACGGTTGGGGGAATGACGGGGCGTACGGGGACGATCCTGAAGGCCGGATAAACCGTCCTCAGTCCAGCGATGAAGCCACTTGTAGCCGGTGGCAGGTGAGATGCCGTAGTGACGGCACAGTGCGCGGATGTTCGCCCCGTCCTGCGAGGCGAACAATACAAACTCGGTACGTAATGACATGGTATCTCTCGCATCCCAGGGCATAAGCGACTCCATAAACGGGTTCTTATGCCTCAGTTGTAAGTGTCTACCATGTCCCCGAACAAGTGTTCATGATGTCCCCGGACCGTACAGGGGAGAGGGCAAGGGTGAGGGGAACAGACCGCACTGAACTACAATTTCCCCAGAACACTAAACCACAGATAGTCCAGCGGCAGCAGCACCAGATACGTTGCCACCGCCAGCGCCAGGCAGAGCAGCATCCCCGCCCGGGCAGGCACCCTCCCCAGCCCCATCGCTACCACAATCGGTGACGCCTGATACGGCAGCAGCGGTGTGGAGTACCCCAGTACCTGAATCATAATTACCGACAATAACGGGAAGCCGGTGGCGTCCGAGAAGCTTTGCGCCAGGGTGGTGTACAGCGCCGGAACACCGTTGGCGGTCATGATGAAATTCAGCGCGGTGGTAATGCCGGTCAGCGCAAGGAAACTGGTGAACGGCGCATCGGCATCCAGCGGCATCACCCGCATCAGCGCCTCGCCCACCGCACTGCCGATCCCGGTCTGTGTTACGGTGATCGCCAGTCCAAGGATGCCCGCCACGTAAATACAGGTCCGCATGTTCACCCCGGCCGAGAACTCCTCCCCGGTGATAAAACCGATCCGCGGCAACATCACCACCAACGACGCCGCAAGCCCGGTCCACGCCGGACCAATCCCGTGCCAGCTCTCCGTCACCCACATCACCAGCACCAGCGCCAGCAGCCAGGCGAGACGCTTTTCATCACGACCCATGGGCGCCGGCGGCGTCAGATCCTTCACTGGTTTTGGGGCGCCAGGGAACAGCCAGCAGATCAGGCCGATCAGAATCAGGCCCTTAAGAATGCCCAGCACCGGCGTGTGCAGCAGCAGGTATGGGACATAGTTGAGATGAATACCGTACGAGCCTTCGGCCGCCCCGCTCATCACCAGGTTGGGCACGTTGGCCGGGAGGATAGTGGCCGACAGCTGGAAGGTGCCAAAGCCCACCGCCAGCGCCAGACCAAACCACGCCCGGGAGCCGTCGGCAATACCGGCCCGCTTCGCCATCGCCGCCACAATCGGCATCAGCAGCGCGATGCGCCCCATGTTGGAGGGCATTACAAATGCCAATGCATAGGTGAGCAGCACCACGCTGGCCACCATCAGCGGCCAGGAGTCGTTGAGCCTGGACGACAGCGCCCGCGCCGCCCTGTCCGCCAGCCCGGTTTTGCGGATCGCCACCCCCAGCACAAATCCGCTGAACACCAGCCAGAATGCCGACGAGGCAAAGCCGCCGAAGATCACCTCCGGCGGCGCAATTTTAGCGATCATCGCCGCGGTAAAGAACAGCAGCGCGGTGAGAAATTCCGGCAGCAGGGAGGTTGCCCACAGGATGATGGTGACGACGATAATCAGCGAGGGCAGAAACAGCGGGTGAGTGAACCAGAGCGACATGCCTGTCTCCTGTAGAATTTTTCAGCAAGTCTACGGCGGCAGGCTGCGGGAGTAAACGCTATTTATGGTGGGGTCACTGCAGGATATCGCATTGATGATCCTGCAATTCCTCAGCCGAGGCGAGGTTAAACGTCAGCAGATTGCGCTCGGTTGCCAGCAGGATAAACGACCCATCCGCCTGCTGGGCCATCGCCATACCGTAGCGCCCCATATGCTTGCGCGCATCAGGAACCTCTTCAGCCAGCATCATGAATGGGCTGCGTTTCACCAGCTCCGCTTCCGTCACCCGACGCGCCAGATACTCGTGCCCTTCCAGCCCGCCGGGGAACGGCAGCCATTGGGTGCTGATTTTTCCCTGATTAGCATTGAGCTTCTCGCGCACGTCCGGGCGCAGGCAGGAGATATGGATATGAAAATGATTTTGCGTGCGCCCGGCCCGCGAATTAATGGCCAGCGATACCGCGCTGTTGGGTATCTCCGCGCCGTGCTTCAGACGCATAAAACTGCGCGCCTGCCATGCCAGCCAGAAGAAGTTGGGGGGTCTGCGCCTTCGTCAGCAGGGGGCTTTCGCTGCCATTGATCCGGTACGTTGGCATCAGCAGATACTGCAGCGGGCCGTTGCGATCCTTGAAGACCACGTAGCCTGCATCGGGCTTTACCTGGGCACAGGGGGCGGGATTGCGGTGTTGCAGCTGTCCGGGCAGACACTGGTCGAGAACAATATGGCGTAACGCATCAGGATGACCGGCGGTCTTGAACCAGACACCGACGATGACACTCGTCACCACCACCAGCGCCAGGAGGAGTAAAACGGCTTTTTTCATGACGCGTTCCCTGTTTTCGGTTGAACCAAAAGAGTAACGCACTTTAATGACAAACAAAAAAGCCCGACAGTATGATTCTGCCGGGCTTTCAAACGCTATGGATGATTAACGCTTGCTGATCTCATCGAAAGTACCGCCATTCGAGAAGTGATCTTTCTGCGCTTTGGTCCAGCCGCCGAACACCTGATCGATGGTGAACAGCTTCAGTTTCGGGAATTCGTTTTCATACTTCTTCGCCACCGCTTCATCACGTGGACGGTAGAAATTCTTCGCGGCGATCTCCTGGCCTTCCGGGGTGTAGAGATACTTCAGGTAGGCTTCCGCCACGGCCCTGGTGCCTTTCTTGTCCGCTACTTTGTCGACCACAGAGACGGTCGGCTCAGCCAGAATGGATTCGCTTGGGGTCACGATTTCAAACTTGTCTTTACCCAGCTCGTTGGTCGCCAGCAGGGCTTCGTTTTCCCACGCAATCAGCACATCGCCAATACCGCGTTCCACAAAGGTGTTGGTAGAACCGCGCGCGCCGGAGTCCAGCACTTCAACGTTTTTAAACAGCGACTTCACGAAATCCTGGGCTTTAGCCTGGTCGCCATTGTTCTGGTGCAGAGCGTAACCCCAGGCGGCCAGATAGTTCCAGCGTGCGCCGCCGGAGCTTTTTGGGTTCGGGGTGATGACCGACACGCCCGGTTTAACCAGGTCGTTCCAGTCGTGGATCTGTTTCGGGTTGCCTTTACGCACGAGGAAAACGATGGTGGAGGTGTATGGCGCAGAGTTGTCTGGCAGACGTTTGATCCAGTTTTTATCAATACGACCGCGTTCCGCGATAGCGTCCACGTCATATGCCAGCGCCAGGGTCACCACATCGGCTTCGATACCGTTGATGACCGAGGTCGCCTGCTTACCGGAGCCACCGTGCGACTGGCGGATCACCACGTTATCGCCGGTTTCCTGTTTCCAGTGAGCGGCGAACGCCTTGTTGTACTGGTCGTACAGCTCACGTGTCGGATCGTAAGACACGTTCAGTAACTGGATATCCTTTGCCAGAACGCTGGTCGATGCCAGCAGTAAAGTTAACCCCACGCCCCATTTGTTCATCGTCCCACTCTCTTAATATTGTGTTTGATGAGTGCAGCGTGCCAGAAAGCGAACCAATGATTAAAGAATAAAAAAAGATTGGCTATAACGTAGAGGAATAAAAATCAGGCGATGGGTGTAAAAAAGCCGGGTGGCGGCTTCAAGGTAAAAGCAAAACGGTAACCCAGGGTTACCGTTTTTAGTGTTTTCACCCTCTCCCGTGGGAGAGGGCTGGGGTGAGGGCATCAGACTGCACAAATCCAGTAGGCCGCCACCCGGCAACAAATCGCTGATTAGTACAGTTTTTTCGCGCAGTCCAGCCAGTCACCTTTGAACGGACGCTTCATGCTTTCGATGGCGTCGATGATGTCATGGTGAACCAGTTTTTCGTTCTGAATCCCGACGCAACGGCCGCCGAAGCCCTGCTGCAGCAACTCAATAGAGTACGCGCCCATACGGGAGGCCAGGATACGGTCGTAAGGACCCGGGGAGCCGCCGCGCTGGATGTGGCCGAGAACCGTGGCGCGGGTTTCGCGTTTGGTTTCGGTTTCGATGTAGCGTGCCAGCTCTTCGATGTCGCAGATGTGCTCGGTGATCGCCACGATGGCGTGTTTTTTACCTTTAGCGATCCCGGCTTTGATTTCCGCAACCAGGTCTTCACGGCTGAATTCGACTTCCGGCACCACCACGAACTCACAGCCGCCAGCAATGGCTGCTGCCAGGGTCAGGTCGCCACAGTAGCGGCCCATCACTTCAACGATGGAGATACGCTGGTGTGAAGAAGAGGTGTCGCGCAGACGGTCAATCGCTTCAACCACGGTGCCCAGAGCAGTGAAGAAACCGATGGTGTAGTCGGTGCCCTTGATGTCGTTGTCGATGGTGCCTGGCAGACCGATGCACGGGAAGCCCATTTCAGTCAGGCGTTTTGCGCCCATATAGGAGCCGTCACCACCGATAACCACCAGCGCGTCGAGGCCGCGTTTTTTCATGTTCTCGATAGCCACTTCACGGATGCGCTCTTCGCGGAATTCCGGGAAACGCGCGGAACCGAGGAAGGTACCGCCGCGGTTAATCATGTCGGAGACACTGTAGCGGTCGAGCTGCACCATGCGATCTTCATACAGGCCCAGATAACCGTCATAGATACCAAAAACTTCCAGACCTTCCGTCAACGCAGCACGAACTACGCCACGAATTGCTGCGTTCATGCCGGGCGCATCACCGCCGCTTGTCAACACACCGATTTTCTTAATCATGACTACCTCTGAACTTAGGAATGCAAAAATGAAATCTGTTGCCGGAAGACTTCTGACGACCAACGAATACTGCAAATAGTATATCAATCACTTCCAGCTGAATTGATTCAGGTCAGGCCATATGGCGGTTATTTTTCCACAAAATGCTGGCCTGGTTCACTTTTTTACAACGAATTACGAAAGCTCAAATGTCCATTGCCTGGCTTAGGTACGACTGAGCAGGGATCCTGGTGGATAATGACGTCTGACCCCGGGAAACGCTGCAAAATCGCCTGCTCCACCTGCTCAGCCACCAGATGTGCCTGAACCAGCGGCAGGTTATCTTCCATTTCTAAATGAATCTGAATAAAGCGGGTCGGCCCTGACTGCCGCGTGCGAAGATCGTGAGCACCGCTGACGCCTGGCCAGGAGGTCACAATTTCAAAGATTTCATGCCGTTCTGCGTCTGGCAAGGCGCGATCGAGAAGCGATTGCACCGCCTCGTACCCCATGCGCAACGCACTGTATAAAATATAAAAGCCAATCCCTAATGCAAACAGTGCATCGGCCCGGTGCCAGCCATACCAGGCCAGACCGAGCGCAACCAGGATCGCGCCGTTCATCATAACATCAGACTGATAATGAAGCATATCGGCCCGTACCGCCTGACTTTGTGTTTTACGCACAACCCAGCGCTGGAACGTTACCAGAACCAATGTGCTAATAAGTGCAATAACCGTCACCACCACGCCGACCCCGGGATCTTTCATCGGCGATGGGGTATACAGGTGCTGAATGCCGGTTAAAAAGAGGAACAGCGCCGAACCGGAAATAAACATGCTTTGCGCCAGCGCCGCCAGCGATTCCGCTTTGCCGTGACCAAACGTATGCTCTTCATCCGCTGGCTGCAGGGAGTAGCGCACTACCCACAGATTAGTGACCGAGGCGGCAATATCCACCAGAGAATCGACCAGCGCCGCCAGAATACTGACTGAACCGGTATACCACCATGCGAAAATTTTAATCACTAACAGGCACGACGCCATGATCGTCGCAGCGATTGCGGCCCGGCTTACCAGCCGCCCATAGGATTGATTCATAAACACTCCTGTCATGCTATGCCGCTAGTATAACGGATGCAGAGGAGGCATTAAGATGAATAAACGGTTACGACGTTTGAATGATGGGCAAAAAAAACCCCCTCATCATGAGGGGGAAGACAGGGATGGTGTCTATGGCAAGGAAAACAGGGTCTACTGGTTACTACGGGTATTGCTACTAAAAAGCGTCGATTCAGCGTTCTTTTGCATCCGTGCAACCTCCCGCAACTGATCCATCCGTTGCTGGTGTTTCTGGTTCAAAACCGCTTGCTGCTCGGGCGTTAGCAGGTGAAACATCTGGTTGCGGACCTTGGCCATTTCGACCTGTCGGGCAACCTGCTCCTGCGCCATTTTATCTGCCTGAGCGCGCACAGCGCTTTCGTCAAAATTTTCTGCGGTGACAAGGCGGTGCATTGTCTCCATTTCGCTAACATTAACAGGGGGCTGGTCATGACGAGCCCGCTGCATAAGATCTCGCATCTGTTGACGCTGATGTTCGGTTAAACTTATGCCGTCGAACATATGGCCCTGGCCACTCTGCTGCGCGATGCCCTCCGTTGAGGGGCGGTTATCGCCGGTGATGACTCCAGCAGCCTGGCTAAATGCACTAAACGCCAGCGTTGAGGCCATGACGGCAGCGGTAACTTTGCGCATCACTTACTCCCAAAATCTTTCGTGTCGCGATTCAACGAGAGACAGTCTACGATTCAGGCTGCAAACATGCGTCAGGGGGTGTAAAACAACGTAAAGTCATGGATTAGATAGCCTTGATGACGTAATTTCTGCCTCGGAGGTATTTAAACAATGAATAAAATCCTGTTAGTTGATGATGACCGAGAGCTGACATCCCTTTTAAAGGAGTTGCTCGACATGGAAGGCTTTGACGTGTCGGTGGCCCACGACGGGGAGCAGGCGCTGAGTCAGCTCGACGATAGCATCGACTTGCTTTTGCTCGACGTCATGATGCCGAAGAAGAACGGTATCGACACCCTTAAAGAGCTGCGCCAGACGCACCAGACCCCAGTCATTATGCTGACCGCGCGCGGCAGCGAACTCGATCGTGTATTGGGCCTTGAGCTGGGTGCCGATGACTATCTGCCTAAACCTTTTAACGACCGTGAACTTGTGGCGCGTATTCGGGCGATCCTGCGCCGTTCTCACTGGAGCGAGCAGCAGCAGAACACCGACAACGGCTCGCCGACGCTGGAAGTCGACTCCCTGAGCCTCAATCCGGGCCGCCAGGAAGCCAGCTTCGATGGCCAGGCGCTGGAACTCACCGGCACCGAATTCACCCTGCTTTATCTGCTGGCGCAGCATCTGGGCCAGGTGGTATCGCGTGAACATCTGAGCCAGGAAGTGCTGGGTAAACGCCTGACCCCGTTTGACCGTGCGATTGATATGCACATCTCCAACCTGCGCCGCAAATTACCGGAGCGCAAGGATGGTCACCCGTGGTTTAAAACCCTGCGTGGACGCGGCTATCTGATGGTGTCCGCTTCATGATAGGCAGTTTAACCGCCCGCATCTTTGCCATCTTCTGGCTGACGCTGGCACTCGTTTTAATGCTGGTTTTGATGTTACCTAAACTCGACTCACGCCAGATGACGGAGCTCCTCGACAGCGAGCAACGTCAGGGTGTGATGATCGAGCAGCACGTGGAAGCAGAGCTGGCCATCGATCCGCCCAATGATTTGATGTGGTGGCGCAGGCTGTTTCGCGCTATCGAAAAATGGGCGCCGCCCGGACAACGCCTGCTGCTGGTCACCAGCGAAGGCCGCGTGATTGGGGCCGATCGCAATGAAATGCAGATCATCCGCAACTTCATTGGCCAGGCGGATAACGCCGATCATCCGCAAAAGAAAAAATATGGTCGGGTAGAGATGGTGGGGCCATTCTCCGTCAATGACGGGGAAGATAACTATCAGCTCTACCTGATTCGTCCAGCGAGCAACTCCCAGTCCGACTTTATCAACCTGCTGTTCGACCGCCCGCTGCTGCTACTGATTGTCACGATGCTGGTGAGTTCACCGCTGCTGCTGTGGCTGGCATGGAGCCTGGCGAAACCGGCGCGTAAGTTGAAAAACGCTGCGGATGAAGTGGCGCAGGGCAACCTGCGACAGCACCCGGAACTGGAAGCCGGGCCGCAGGAGTTCCTGGCGGCGGGTGCCAGCTTTAACCAGATGGTGACCGCGTTGGAGCGGATGATGACCACCCAGCAACGGCTGCTTTCTGATATCTCCCACGAACTGCGCACCCCGCTGACGCGTCTGCAACTGGGCACCGCCCTGCTGCGCCGCCGGAGCGGTGAGAGCAAAGAGCTGGAGCGTATCGAAACCGAAGCGCATCGTCTGGACAGCATGATCAACGACCTGCTGGTGATGTCCCGCAATCAGCAGAAAAACGCGCTGGTCAGCGAAACGGTGAAAGCCAATCATCTGTGGCATGAGGTGCTGGATAACGCGGCATTCGAAGCGGAGCAGATGGGGAAATCCTTCACCGTCAACTTCCCGCCGGGGCCATGGCCGCTGTACGGTAACCCCAACACGCTGGAGAGCGCGCTGGAGAATATCGTGCGTAACGCCCTGCGCTATTCGCATACCAAAATCGAGGTGGCGTTCTCGGTGGACAAAGACGGTATCACCATCAACGTCGATGATGATGGTCCTGGGGTCAGCCCGGAAGATCGCGAGCAGATTTTCCGTCCCTTCTACCGCACCGACGAGGCGCGTGACCGTGAATCAGGCGGTACCGGGCTGGGTCTGGCGATTGTCGAAACCGCTATTCAGCAGCACCGCGGCTGGGTGAAAGCGGACGACAGCCCGCTGGGGGGATTGCGTTTAACGCTCTGGCTGCCGTTGTATAAGCGTTCGTAATTATCCTCTCCCCAACGGGGAGAGGATAGATTATCTTCCCCACAATCTCCGCGCATTGTCTTCGATCTTGTGGCTAAGTCGCCGCTTCTGCATAGTTCGGGTCCAGCTGATCGATAACCCCGCCGCCGACAGCAGGCGGTGATACTGATCGTCATCAAAAGGCATATGCCAGGCGATAGCGCAGGCGTCATGCACCGAGACATCGCTCAGGCGGGAAACCAGCGTCAGCGGCGCATCCGCCGAAACTTTACCCGCGACAATCACCCGATATAACCAGCCGGTTATCCCGGCATTTTGCATTTGCGTGGCGATATCGGTGATCCCGAAGTGGAAATTGAGTTTGAAGCACGGGGAGCGCGGCTGGGTCACCTGGATCAGGGCGTCACCCCAGCGAAAGATATCCCCGATAAAGACGTTCTTCTCGGTTAGCCCCTCAGTAGAGAGGTTTTCGCCAAACGCCGGGGCGACAAAAAGCCCGGCCTGGTCAGGGTATTCGCTTGCCCAGTACGCATAATGCTCGCGTGGATAGTGGCACAGCGCGCGATCCGGCCCGCCGTGGATTTTCTTCTCCGCCTGCTGATCGCCCACCAGCCCCTTTTCGGTGAGGGTGAGTTCGCCGTCAACCTGCACTTTAGCAATCGCGCTCGGGCGACTGCCGTCATAATCCTTTATTTTTCCAATAAATACGTTAGCTGGATAGTCCATCGCGGCTCCTTACGCAGATTGTGGGTATAAAAAAAGCGAGTCATCAGACTCGCTTCTCACAGACGGCTTTGCACCTTATTTTTTAGCGGCGAAACGTGCTGCTGCTTCGTCCCAGTTCACCACGTCCCAGAAGGCTTTGATGTAGTCCGGGCGACGGTTCTGGAATTTCAGGTAGTAAGCGTGTTCCCACACGTCCAGGCCCACGATTGGGAAACCGGATGCGCCAGAGATTGCTTCACCCATCAGCGGGGAATCCTGGTTTGCAGTTGAAACCACAGCCAGTTTGTCGCCTTTCAGGACCAGCCATGCCCAGCCAGAGCCGAAACGGGTCGCAGCGGCTTTTTCAAACTCCGCTTTGAAGTTGTCAACGGAGCCGAAGTCGCGCTCGATAGCGGATTTCAGGTCACCCTGCAGGGTGGTACCGGTTTTCAGGCCTTTCCAGAAGAAGCTGTGGTTAGCGTGGCCGCCCGCGTTGTTACGCAGTACGGTTTTCTTGTCAGCCGGCAGTTGATCCAGTTTGGTGATCAGCTCTTCAGCAGGCAGGCTGGCAAATTCTGGCAGGCTTTCCAGCGCCGCGTTGGCGTTGTTAACGTAAGTCTGGTGGTGTTTGGTGTGATGGATCTCCATCGTCTGCTTGTCGAAATGCGGCTCAAGGGCGTCGTAAGCGTACGGCAGGGATGGCAGGGTATAGCTCATAATCATCTCCATTATTGTCGGGCGGCAAACGTGTTAATGCCGCGTAAGCAGTTGGTTCATTATAGTTAATTAAATGATATTGAAAATGTTTATCAATGCCGTAGTTTTAATAAGGTTATAACTTTTAGTTATGTCACTGATCTGGCGGGGCGTGTGGTGGCACTCAGGGGTAAGCAGATATTCTATTACGCCGCGTTATGGCTGCGGTGGCGCCACTGAACCGGGGTCATCCCCACTTCGCGGTTAAACACCACCGAGAAATAGTTACTGTCCTCAAAGCCGCACTGCATGGCGACTTCGCTGACCATCAGTTCGGTGTGCTGCAGCAGATACTGCGCGTGGCAGATGCGCAGCTGGCGCAGGTAGTGGTTTACCGTCATCCCGGTCTGGGTACGGAACTGCTGGCGCAGGGCTCGCTCGCTGCACTGCTCCTGCTCGCAAAACTTCTCCAGCACAAAGCTGCGGTTCAGGCTACCGGCCAGAGCGGTGATCAGCTTATCCAGCAGCGCTTCCGGTTCGCTGGCCGCCGGGTTATCCGGGGCATAACGGTAGCGTTTGAGCATGATCGTCAGCTGGGCAAACAGCAGCTCGGCCATGTCGAACGCGTGGGCATCGTTCTTCAGGCTCTCCTGCTCCAGCTGGGCGATCACCGGGCGCACCTGCGCCATGCCGTTGCTGCCCAGCCGCCAGTGCGGAGTGCCGCCGGCCCTGAGAAAACCGGGAATGTTCGCCGCCCAGTCCACGTTGAGCTTCAGCCGGTCGGGGCAGTAGATGATGTTCTGCAGCACCAGATCGTTAACCGAGGCGTAGGAGTGTTTGTCTTCCGCGCGGATATAAAACAGGTCGCCGCGGGTGATGCGGTACGGGCGATCGTTAAGGATATGCAGGCCATTGCCGCGCCACACCAGCACCAGCTCGCAGAAGTCGTGGGTGTGCTCAGCAAAGACATTTTGCGGATAGCGGTCCGCCACCGCGACGGCCTGGGCGGCGGATGCAAAAAAATCGGCTCTGCGAAGAATCAACTGTCCTGCCACATCACAACCTCACCCGGGAACAACCTGCCATTATTACCCGGTTTGCGGCAATAAAACGGTGATTTTCCTCGCGTTACTGAAGCGAGGCATCCCGGCCCTGGCGAATGTCGCGCGGGGACCAGGAAAACTCCCGGCGAAACAGGGTCGAAAAGTGGTTACTGTCGCCGAAACCGCAGCGATAGGCGATATCCGTGACGCTATCGTCGGTATGGCGCAGCAGATGGCGCGCTTTGATCAGCCGCAGCCGGTTCAGGTAACGCTGCGGCGTCTGCCCGGTGTGCTGCTTCAGCTGGCGATGCAGGGTGCGTAGCGAGAGCGAAAAGTTATCCGCCAGCGTCTCCCAGCAGACATCCTCCGCAAAGTGATCTTCCAGCCAGGCCATCAGCTGATTGAGCCGGGCATCGTTATCCGCCGCCCCTTCCACCAGGCTACCCCGTCGCAGCAGCACCAGCAGTTGCATAAACAGGATCTCGCGGCTGGCGAGGGCGTGGGTGGTCTGTCCCTCTTCGGACTGCTCCATCTGGCTGACCAGCTGGCGCACCTGCTGCAGCGTGGACTGATTCACCCGCCAGTGCGACGGGTAGTGACCGTCCTGCTCCTGAGGCAACAGCTGGTTCAGTCCCGACAAAAACTGGAACGCTTCCGGGGAGCGATAGAGCACGTTGGTCAGGCACAGGTTGTCGGTATGTTCATACATATGCCGATCATGATCGCGGACAAAGCACACCGTGCCGCCGCTGATGGTGTAGGGCTGTCCGTTGAAGACATGGATGCCCGTGCCGTGCTCTACGATCACAATCTCATGGAAATCATGATGATGTTCCGGAAAGGCAGCCTGGGGCAGCCGCGGCTCAATCGCCACAGGCGAGTGGCCTGAAGGGAAAAAATCCACGCTGTGCAGTACGGTCATAACGGTTCACCAGATGATAAATGTTCTCAAAATAGTAATTTAGGGTTTCCCGGCTCACCTTAAATTTTCGACAGCAAATGGCGCAAAGCCTGTCGCTTTTTCAAGAAACGGCGGGAAAGATCCGGAAATGCGCCCACCGTCACATCCCCCGAAATCCCGGCTATTGGCGGGAAATGTGAACTCCCTCACGTTCATCTTTGCTTTCTTGCCAGCGCCTGAAATGCGCTGTCAGTGGCAAGAAGGTCACTGACGCTTCCCTTTTTTACACTGTCCGGCAATGACTTCAGGAAGGACCGGACCATGACTTTTCGCCATTGTGTGGCTGTCGATTTAGGCGCATCCAGCGGCCGCGTAATGCTGGCGAGCTACCACCGCGAGCAGCGCACCCTCTCCCTGCGCGAAATCCACCGTTTCGTGAACTGCCTGCAAAAGCAGGACGGGTTTGACTGCTGGGATATCGACACCCTGGAAGCGGAGATCCGCACCGGGCTGAATAAGGTGTGCGAAGAAGGCATTCACATCGACAGCATCGGGATTGACACCTGGGGCGTGGATTACGTGCTGCTGGACAGCAACGGCGAGCGCGTGGGCCTCCCAGTCTCCTATCGCGATAGCCGCACCGACGGGGTGATGGCGCATGCGTTAGCACAGCTCGGGAAAGCGGAGATCTATGGCCGGAGCGGCATCCAGTTCCTGCCGTTTAATACTCTGTATCAGCTGCGCGCCCTGGTGGAACAGCAGCCGGAACTGGTGGCGAACGTTGCGCATGCCCTGCTGATCCCGGACTACTTCAGCTACCGTCTCACCGGCCAGATGAACTGGGAATATACCAACGCCACCACCACCCAGCTGGTGAACATCAATTCTGACTCCTGGGACGAGAACCTGCTCAACTGGACCGGCGCGCCGCGCGACTGGTTTGGCACCCCAACCCATCCGGGCAACGTGATTGGTCACTGGATCTGCCCGCAGGATAACGCGATCCCGGTGGTGGCTGTCGCCAGCCACGACACCGCCAGCGCGGTGATTGCCGCCCCGCTGGCCTCGAAGGATGCGGCGTATCTCTCCTCCGGCACCTGGTCGCTGATGGGCTTTGAGAGCAAAACGCCTTACACCAGCGATAACGCGCTGGCAGCGAATATCACCAACGAAGGCGGGGCCGAGGGCCGCTACCGGGTGCTGAAAAACATCATGGGCCTGTGGCTGCTGCAGCGGGTGCTGAAAGAGCAGAACATCTCTAACCTGCCGGAGCTTATCGCAGAAACCGAAAAGCTGACGGCCTGCACTTTCCTGATCAACCCGAATGACGACCGCTTTATCAATCCGGCCAATATGAGCGCCGAGATCCAGGCCGCCTGCCGCGACAGCGCCCAGCCGGTGCCGGAGAGCGCCGCCGAGCTGGCGCGCTGCATCTTTGACAGCCTCGCCCTTCTGTATGCCGAGGTGCTGCACGAGCTGGCGACCCTGCGCGGTAAGCCCTTCAGCCAGCTGCACATTGTCGGCGGCGGGTGCCAGAACCAACTGCTGAACCAGCTCTGCGCTAACGCCTGCGGTATCACGGTGTTAGCCGGGCCGGTTGAGGCGTCGACACTCGGCAATATCGGCATTCAGCTGATGACCCTCGACGAGCTGACCAACGTGGATCAATTCCGTCAGGTGGTGACCGGCAACTACGGCCTGACCACCTTTACCCCTCATCCCGATCATGAGATTGCCCGCTACCGCACGCAGTTTCAGCAACAACGACCGACAAAGGAGCTTTGCGCATGACCACTCAACTTGAACAAGCCTGGGAACTGGCTAAACAGCGTTTCGCCGCCGTGGGCGTGGATGTCGAGGAGGCTCTGCGTCAGCTCGACCGTCTGCCCGTCTCTATGCACTGCTGGCAGGGCGATGACGTCGCCGGTTTTGAGAACCCGGGTGGCGCGCTGACCGGCGGGATCCAGGCCACCGGTAACTATCCGGGTAAGGCGCGTAATGCCGCCGAACTGCGGGCGGATCTGGAGCTGGCCCTGAGCCTGATCCCGGGGCCAAAGCGCCTGAACCTGCATGCTATCTATCTGGAATCCGACGAGCCGGTGGAGCGCAATGCCATCAAGCCGGAACATTTTAAGAACTGGGTCGAGTGGGCAAAAACCAACAAGCTGGGGCTGGATTTCAACCCCTCCTGCTTCTCGCATCCGCTGAGCGCCGACGGCTTTACCCTCGCCCACGCCGACGACGAGATCCGTCAGTTCTGGATCGACCACGTCAAGGCCAGCCGTCGCGTGTCGGCCTGGTTTGGCGAACAGCTGGGCACCCCGTCGGTAATGAACATCTGGATCCCGGACGGGATGAAAGACATTACCGTTGACCGCCTCGCCCCGCGTCAGCGTCTGCTGGCGGCGCTGGATGAGGCGATCAGCGAGAAGCTGAACCCGGCGCACCACATCGACGCCGTGGAGAGCAAGCTGTTCGGCATTGGCGCCGAAAGCTACACCGTAGGCTCCAGTGAGTTCTACATGGGTTACGCCACCAGCCGTCAGACCGCCCTGTGCCTGGACGCGGGCCACTTCCATCCCACCGAAGTGATCTCCGACAAAATCTCCGCCGCGATGCTGTATGTACCGCATCTGCTGCTGCACGTCAGCCGCCCGGTACGCTGGGACAGCGACCACGTGGTGCTGCTGGATGACGAAACCCAGGCCATCGCCAGCGAGATTATTCGCCATGACCTGTTTGACCGGGTGCACATCGGCCTCGACTTCTTCGACGCCTCCATCAACCGCATCGCGGCCTGGGTTATCGGCACCCGCAACATGAAAAAAGCCCTGCTGCGCGCCCTGCTGGAGCCCACCGCCGAGCTGCGCGCGCTGGAAGCCGCAGGGGATTACACCGCGCGTCTGGCGCTGCTCGAAGAGCAAAAATCCCTGCCGTGGCAGGCGGTATGGGAGATGTACTGCCAGCGCAACGACGCTCCGGCGGGCAGCCAGTGGCTGGATACCGTGCGGGCTTATGAGCAGGACGTATTAGTTAATCGCAAGTAAAGACATTGCCCGGCGGCGCTTCGCTTGCCGGGCCTACGGGTAAAAGTAGGCCGGGTCAGCGCAGCGCCACCCGGCATTTTCAAAGGAAACACAGAATGCAGACCATCACTCAATCCTGGTTCGTCCAGGGCATGATCAAAGCCACCTCCGACGCCTGGCTGAAAGGCTGGGACGAGCGCAACGGCGGCAACCTGACGCTGCGCCTGGACGACGCGGATATTGAACCCTTTGCCGCCGACTTCCATCAGAAGCCGCGCTATATCGCCCTGAGCCAGCCGATGCCGCTGCTCGCCAACACGCCGTTTATCGTCACCGGTTCAGGCAAGTTCTTCCGCAACGTGCAGCTCGATCCCACCGCCAACTTAGGGGTGGTAAAAGTGGACAGCGACGGCGCGGGCTACCACATTCTTTGGGGGCTGACTGACGACGCGGTGCCAACCTCTGAGCTGCCGGCCCACTTCCTCTCCCACTGCGAGCGAATCAAGGCCACCAGTGGGAAAGATCGCGTGATCATGCACTGCCATGCCACCAACCTGATCGCCCTGACCTTCGTGCTGGAGAACAACACGGACGTTATCACCCGTCAGCTGTGGGAAGGCAGCACCGAGTGTCTGGTGGTGTTCCCGGATGGTGTAGGCATTCTGCCGTGGATGGTGCCGGGTACCGATGAGATCGGCGAAGCCACCGCCATTGAGATGCAAAAACATTCGCTGGTGCTGTGGCCATTCCACGGTGTGTTCGGCAGCGGCCCGACGCTGGATGAGACCTTTGGTCTGATCGACACCGCCGAGAAGTCTGCTGAAGTGCTGGTAAAGGTTTATTCGATGGGTGGCATGAAGCAGACCATCACCCGGGAAGAGCTGATTGCGCTGGGCAAACGCTTTGGCGTCACCCCTATGCAGTCGGCGTTAGATCTGTACAAATAAGAACATCGCGCCCCGCTCACCGAGACGGGGCGAACTACACCTGCAAACCCTACAAAAATCACCTCATTAAGTGGAGTAAAAGCAATGAAAATAAAGACAAGCTTGATCCTCACCGTTGCCGCCCTGGCGTTGTCCGGTTCTGCTTTAGCGGAAGTAAAAATCGCCCTGGTGGCGAAATCCTTAGGTAATGGCTTCTTCGAAGCGGCAAACGTGGGTGCCCAGGAGGCAGCCAAAGAGTTAGGTGATGTTAAAGTGATCTATACCGGACCGACCACCACCACGGCCGAAGCGCAGATCGAAGTGCTGAACGGGTTGATCGCCCAGGGGGTGGATGCGATCGCCATCTCCGCCAACGATCCTGATGCCGTGGTGCCAGTGCTGAAAAAAGCGATGCAGCGCGGGATCAAAGTGGTGTCATGGGACTCCGGTGTGGCGAAAGCCGGACGCCAGATCCACCTCAACCCTTCCAATAACGCGCTGATTGGCGAGACCAACGTCAAGCTGGCGGCCGAAGCGCTGAAAGCGCTGAACGTGGAGAAAGGCGATGTGGCGGTGCTGAGCGCCACCCCAACCTCCACCAACCAGAACACCTGGATTGCCGAGATGAAAAAGGTGCTGCCGCAGTACCCGTCCGTCAACCTGGTGACCGTGGCCTATGGCGACGATCTGTCGGATAAGAGCTACCGCGAAGCGGTCGGCCTGCTGAAAACCTACCCGGATCTGAAGGTGATCGTCTCTCCGTCGTCGGTCGGCATCGTGGCCGCAGCGCAGGCGGTGAAAGATCAGGGCAAGATCGGCAAAGTCTATGTTACCGGCCTGGGCCTGCCTTCTGAGATGGCCGGCGCGGTGAAATCCGGTGCCAGCAAAAGCTTCGCCATCTGGAACCCGATCGACCTCGGGTATGCCGCAACCTACTTAGCGGATGACCTGGTAAAAGGCACGGCGACCAAAGACGAAGCCAGCATGGGCAAACTGGGCAAAGTGAAGCTGGATGCCGACGGCAGCGGCGCGATGGCTGAGCCGTTTGTTTACGATGCCAGCAATATTGATAAGTTCTCGAAGATTTTCTAACAACTTCACCCCTCACCCTAACCCTCTCCCCAAAGGGGAGAGGGAACCGATCGAGCCCCTCGCCCCTATGGGGAGAGGGGTTGGGGTGAGGGGGAATTTCTGGAGAACTATCATGACCCCATTGCTTCAGCTTAAAGGCATCACCAAGGTTTTCCCCGGTGTGCGCGCCCTTGAGAACGTGCAGCTCGAACTCTGGCCCGGCAAAGTCACCGCCCTGATCGGTGAAAACGGCGCGGGCAAATCAACGCTGGTCAAAGTGATGACCGGCATCTACCAGCCCGACGAGGGCGAGATCCTCTACAAAGCCATTCCCATCAACCTGCCGACCCCGGATTCGGCGCACAAGGTGGGCATTACCGCCATCCACCAGGAGACCGTCCTGTTCGACGAGCTGTCAGTCACCGAAAATATTTTTGTCGGTCAGTACCTCTATAAAGGCATTTTCAAGAAGCTCGACTGGCCGGAGATGCACCGCCGGGCGCAGGCGATCCTTACCCGTCTCGAGGTGCAGATTGACCCGCGCGCGACGCTGAAAACCCTGAGCATCGCCCAGCGCCATATGGTGGCGATTGCCCGGGCGCTGTCGTTTGACGCCCAGGTGGTGATCCTCGATGAACCCACCGCCGCCTTGTCGCAGCATGAAATTCTTGAGTTCTATCAGATCGTTGAACGCCTGAAGCTGGAGGGGAAAGCGATCCTGTTTATCTCACACAAGTTCGACGAGATTTTTGAGCTGGCGGATCACTACACCATCCTGCGCGATGGCGTGTTTGTCGGTGCCGGGGCCATCAACGACATCACCGAAGAGCGGATGGTGGCGATGATGGTGGGCCGCGCCATTACCCAGACCTTCCCGAAAGTGGCGTGCGAAAAAGGCGACACCGTGCTGGAGGTGAAAAATCTCTGCCACCCCACCGAGTTCGCTAACATCTCCTTCACCCTGCGCAAAGGCGAGATCCTCGGCTTTTACGGGCTGGTGGGGGCCGGGCGCACCGAGCTGATGCAGGCGCTCTCCGGCGTCTCGCGTCCCTCCTCCGGCAGCATCGTGCTGAACGGTAAAGAACAGCATTTCCGCCAGCCGGCGGACGCCATCCGGGCCGGGATTGTCTGCGTGCCGGAAGAGCGCCAGAAGCAGGGGGCGATTATCGAGCTGTCGATTGCGCAGAACATCAGCCTGCCGCAGCTCAGCAAGCTCAACCCCAACGGGGTGCTGCATGACGATCGCGAGTGGCAGCTGGCGGATGAATACGCCAGACGCCTGCAGGTGAAAGCCTTTAGCTGGAAGCAGGCGGTGGAAACCCTCTCCGGCGGCAACCAGCAGAAGGTGGTGATCGGCAAATGGCTGGCGACCCACCCGGACGTCATCATCCTCGATGAACCGACCAAAGGGATCGATATCGGTTCCAAAGCGGCGGTGCATCAGTTTATGTCCGAGCTGGTCAGTCAGGGCCTGGCGGTGATTATGGTCTCCTCCGAACTGCCGGAAGTGATGGGCATGGCCGACCGCATTATCGTGATGCATGAAGGGCTGATGGTGGCGGAATATCAGGCGGGGGGCGCGACGGCAGAAACCATCGTCAGCGCCGCCAGCGGTGCCAGACAGGAGGCCGCATAATGGTGCAACAGCTGCTTAAACACCGCGAGGCGCTGCTGGCGGCGGTGATCGTCCTGATGATTATCGCTATCGGCGCTCGCGTCCCGTCGTTTATCGCCCCGGGCAACCTGGTGGAGATGTTTAACGACACCTCGATTCTGATCATTCTCGCCCTCGGGCAGATGATGGTGCTGCTCACCAAGGGCATAGACCTGTCGATGGCGGCCAACCTGGCGCTGACCGGGATGATTGTCGCCCTGATTAACTTTAACTACCCCGAGGTACCGGTCTGGGCGCTGCTGATCCTCGCCACCGTGCTGGGCCTGGTAATGGGCGTCATCAACGGCCTGCTGGTGTGGAAGATGGGCATTCCGGCGATTGTGGTGACGCTCGGCACCATGAGCATCTACCGCGGGATTATCTTCCTGCTCTCCGGCGGCGGCTGGGTCAACTCCAACCAGATGGGGGCTGACTTCCTCGGCCTGCCGCGTGCGTCGGTGCTGGGCCTACCAGTGCTGAGCTGGTGCGCCATTGCCGCCCTGCTGCTGGTGGGCTATTTCCTGCGCTACAGCCGCACCGGACGCGCGCTCTACACTGCGGGCGGCAACGCGACGGCGGCGTACTACACCGGGATCAACGCCGGGAAGATGCAGTTCGTCAGCTTCTGCCTCTCCGGAGCGCTGGCCGGGTTCTGCGGCTATCTGTGGATCTCGCGCTTTGCGGTGGCCTATGTCGACGTGGCGAACGGCTTTGAGCTTCAGGTGGTGGCGGCCTGCGTCATTGGCGGCATCAGCACCATGGGCGGTACTGGCCGGGTGCTCGGTTGCCTGTGCGGAGCGCTGTTCCTCGGGGTGATCAACAATGCCCTGCCGGTGATTGGCGTATCGCCTTTCTGGCAGATGGCGATCTCCGGAACGGTGATCGTGATTGCGGTGCTGCTCAATGAGCGCGGCAACAAACGCAAAGGACGGCTGATCCTGCGCGATGCGGCGCTGGCTCGTCAGAAACAGGCGGTAAGATCATGAGTAAAGTAATGACGTCTGAAGAGATTAAAAACACCCCCGCCCCGGCAGGCATTTTCCAGCGCCTGCTGTGCTGGGAAGGTTTTCTGCTGGCGGTCACCCTGGCGGTCTTTGTGGGTAACGCCCTGGCCTCGCCATACTTCCTTGATATCTGGAACCTGTCCGACGCCACGTTCAACTTCACCGAAAAGGCGATCATCGTCCTGCCGATGGCGATGCTGATTATCGCCCGGGAAATTGACCTGTCGGTGGCCTCCACCATCGCCCTGAGTTCCACGGTGATGGGCTTTTGTGCGGCGGCCGGGCTGGATACGCCATGGCTTGTCTGCGTGGGCTTAGGGGTGGGGCTGTTGTGCGGGCTGTTCAACGGCCTGCTGGTAACCCGCTTTAACCTGTCGTCGATTGTGATCACCATCGGCACCATGAGCCTCTATCGCGGGATCACCTACATTCTGCTGGGCGACCAGGCGCTGAATGCGTACCCGGAGAGCTTCGCGTGGTTTGGTCAGGGGTATGTCTGGGGCGCGCTGTCGTTTGAGTTCGCGCTGTTTATCGTGCTGGCGGTCGTGTTTGCCTTCGTGCTGCACAAGACCAACTTCGGGCGTCGCACCTATGCCATCGGCAATAACCCGACCGGGGCCTGGTATTCCGGCATCAACGTCAAGCGTCACAACCTGCTCCTCTTTGCCCTGGTGGGGCTGATGGCCGGACTGGCCTCGGTGCTGCTCACCTCGCGTCTGGGCAGTACCCGTCCGACCATTGCGATGGGCTGGGAGCTGGCGGTGGTGACCATGGCGGTACTCGGTGGGGTCAATATTCTCGGCGGTTCCGGCAGCATGGTAGGCGTGATTATCGCCGCCTTCCTGATGGGGCTGGTCACCTTCGGCCTGAGCCTGCTCAACGTGCCGGGCATCGTGATGTCGGTGATCATCGGCGCGATGCTGATTTTGGTGATCTCCCTGCCGATCGTCACCCGCCGGATTATGCAGCGAAGACGGATTTAATCCCCTCACCCCTGCCCTCTCCCCAAAGGGGAGAGGGAGAAAGGCCGCACGGAGCAGTCCCCTCGCCCCTCCGGGGAGAGGGTTAGGGTGAGGGGCGCAGATTTGCAAAATCACCATTAAGGAGAATTATCATGAGCTTTATGTTGGCGCTGCCGAAAATCAGCCTGCACGGCGCAGGCGCAATCGGCGATATGGTTAAGCTGGTGGCAACCAAACAGTGGGGCAAGGCGTTGATCGTCACCGATGGTCAGCTGGTAAAAATGGGCCTGCTCGACAGTCTGTTTACCGCCCTCGACGAACAGCAGATGTCATATCAGCTGTTCGACGCGGTCTTCCCGAATCCGACGGAGGAGCTGGTGCAGGAAGGTTTTGCCGCTTACCTGGCCGCAAAGTGCGATTACATTATTGCCTTCGGCGGCGGCAGCCCGATCGACACCGCGAAAGCGATTAAAATTCTCACCGCCAATCCGGGCCCGTCCACCGCCTACTCCGGCGTCGGCAAGGTGATCAACGCCGGGGTACCGCTGGTGGCGATCAACACCACCGCCGGCACGGCGGCAGAGATGACCAGCAATGCGGTGATCATCGACTCCGCGCGTCAGGTCAAAGAGGTGATCATCGACCCGAACATCATCCCGGATATCGCCGTGGATGACGCCAGCGTGATGCTTGATATTCCGGCGTCTGTTACGGCCGCCACTGGGATGGACGCCCTCACCCACGCCATCGAAGCGTATGTCTCCGTGGGTGCTCACCCATTGACTGACGCCAACGCGCTGGAGGCCATTCGCCTGATCGCCCGCTGGCTGCCGGAAGCGGTGGATAACGGGCATAACCTGGAGGCACGCGAGCAGATGGCCTTCGGCCAGTATCTGGCCGGGATGGCCTTCAACAGCGCCGGACTCGGGCTGGTGCACGCCCTGGCCCACCAGCCGGGAGCCACGCACAACCTGCCGCACGGCGTGTGTAACGCCATCCTGCTGCCGATCATCGAAAACTTTAACCGTCCGAACGCCGTGGCGCGCTTTGCCCGCGTGGCGCAGGCGATGGGCGTCGATACCCGCGAGATGAGCGACGAAGCGGCCAGCATGTCGGCCATTCAGGCGATTCGTGACCTGAGCACCCGCGTCGGCATTCCGTCCGGCTTCAGCACGCTGGGCGTGACCAAAGCCGACATCGAAGGCTGGCTCGATAAAGCCCTCGCCGACCCCTGTGCACCCTGCAACCCGCGCGTTGCCAGCCGCGACGAGGTGCGCGAGCTCTATCTGGAGGCATTATGATCCGCAAAGCCTTTGTGATGCAGGTGAACCCTGACGCACACGAAGAGTACGAACGTCGCCACAACCCGATCTGGCCCGAGCTGGAAGCGGTCCTGAAAGACCACGGCGCGCACCACTACGCCATCTATCTGGATAAGAGCCGTAACCTGCTGTTTGCCACGGTAGAGATCGAGTCGGAAGAGCGCTGGAACGCGGTGGCAAACACCGATGTCTGCCAGCGCTGGTGGAAATATATGGGGGAAGTGATGCCCTCTAACCCGGACAACAGCCCGGTGAGTACCGGGCTGCAAGAGGTGTTTTACCTGGCCTGATGGGTCAACGCTGCCGCGCTCGCGGCAGCGATATCCCGCTTATTGCTCAACGTAAACGCCGACAACACCGTCACCGCCAGCACAAAACAGCCCAGCATCAGGTAGGTCTCCTGGAAGCCGATCCGGTCATACATATTCCCGGCAAAGGCGGAGAGGAAAATCGCCGCCAGCTGTTTGGCAAAGTTGAAGCCAATCAGGTAGATGGTGGCCGACAGTCGGGTATCGAACACGCCGGTAATGTACTTGAAGGCGCCCACCAGCAGGAACGGCACTTCCAGGGCGTGCAGCATCTTCAGGGCCACCACTTCCACGGCGGTGGTCGCAAATGACGAACCAATAATGCGCGTCGCCATTATCACCCCGGCAATCAGCAGCGTATTTTTTGCGCCGATGCGGTTAATGATCCACGGGGAGCAGAACATGATGATGGCGTTGCAGATCTCCCCGGCGGTGGTCGCAAAGCCAAACGCCCGCGTCCCCTCCTCCGGCGTGGCGAAAAAGGTTTTAAAGAAGGTGGCGAACTGCTGATCGAAGACGTCATACACGCAGGCCACGCCAATCACGTACAAAATGAACATCCACATTTTGCGCTGGCGGAACAGGTTAAAGACGGTTCGGGCAGTGATCTGCGGCTGGTTAGCGCCGAGGGCGTTCATCACCTGCGCGGTCTGGTTGGGCTTCGGTTTGGCGACCACCAGCAGCAACATCAGTATCAGCGCCGCCCCGGACCCCATCCAGAATACATATGAGGGATCGATACTGAACAGCACCCCACCCGTCGAGGCGCATAGCCCCCAGCCCAGACAGCCAAACATACGCGCCTTGCCGTACTCAAAGAAACTGTTGCGGCTCACGCGTTCGATGTAGGCCTCAATCGCGCCCGACCCTGCCGAGAAGACGAAGCCGATATAGATCCCACCGCTCAGCGCCCCAAGCCAGATATTGGTTTTCAGCAGCGGAGCGAAGACGAAGAGAAAAAAGGGCGCGAACAAAAACAGCAGCACCGCGATGATCCACAGCAGGTGTTTTTTCAGCCCCAGTTTGTCCGACACTATCCCCAGCACCGGCTGGAACGAGATGGCAAACAGCGAGATGCAGGAGAAGACGATCCCGGTATGGGTTTTATTCAGGCCGATGATATCCGACAGCCAGATCGGCAGAAACGGGAAGCAGGTGGCCATGATGAAGAAGTAGAGAAAGAAGAACGACCCGAAGATCCAGAAGTTAGGGTTGTCTTTGTGGGTACAGGCAGTCGTGTTCATTATTTTTATCCTCAACTCAGGGCCGGTCGCCCGGCCCATTGCCCTTATACGCGTTCAACGCCAATCAGGATGGCGGTTTCCGGATCCAGCACCGGCAGAGCCAGCCCCGCCTGCATCAGCCATTCGCCACTCACCGTTTGCGGGGACTCCATCCACGCCGGCAGCTTGCGCATGGTGTGTCCCCCTTCGCCAGTCAGGCGGATATTGGGGTGATCGAGCAGGGTGATGCGGTACTGCGCGCTGGCTTCGAGGCCCGGCATGCGCAGCGGCATCATCAGGGTGTAATCCGGCATCGCCAACTGGCTGACAATAAACAGCCCCTGGCGCTGATCCTGACTCACTATCCCCTGCGCCAGCGTGGTGCTGTCGGGCATATCCACCCGCCACTGGGTGCCGTGGTGGATCACCTCCCGCCACTGCTTATGCAGGGCCGCATAGTGCCGGTAGCCTTCGCGCTCCTGCTCATCCACGGCGAGGGGATCCAGCTCCAGTCCCATATGGCCGAACAGCGCCGTCAGGCCCCGGAAGGCAATGCTGTGCTGACGGAAAGTGGCATGGCATTTATGATGACCGATATGCGCGCCCATCACCTCCGGCGGGAAGAAGTAGCTCATGCCACGCTGGATAGTATTACGTTCCAGCGCGTCGTTGTTATCCGACGCCCAGAAGCGATGGCAGCGGGTCAGGACTTCATAGTCGATACGCCCGCCGCCGGAGGAGCAGGATTCAAACTCCACGTGCGGGAAGCGCTCGCCCAGGGTGTCCAGCAGACGGTAGAACTGGCGGGTCTGGGCGTCGGCAGCGGCTTTGCCGTTATGGCCCGGCTGCACCAGCTCGCGGTTCATGTCCCACTTCACGTAGTCCACCGCGTGCTCGCCCAGCAGCCAGCTTATGCGCTCCAGCAGGTAGTTGAAGGCGGCAGGAATGTTGAGGTTCAGCACCCACTGGTGGCGACCGGTGGCCTGCTCATAACCTGGCAGAGCCAGCACCCAGTCCGGGTGGGCACGATACAGATCGGAGTCGGGGTTGATCATCTCCGGCTCGACCCAGATACCAAACTCCATCCCGAGACTTTTAACGTGGTTGATCACCGGCGTTAAGCCGTTGGGGTATTTCTGCTCGTCGAGATACCAGTCCCCCAGCGCCGCATGATCATCGTTGCGCCCTTTAAACCAGCCATCGTCGATGATAAAGCGCTCCACCCCCAGCGAAGCCGCTTCGTCTGCCATCCGCATGATGTACTCAGGGTCGTGGTTAAAGTAGATCCCCTCCCAGGTATTGAGATGCACCGGGCGCGGCTTGTTCTCCGGGAAACGGATGATGTTGCTGCGCAGATAGCGGTGGAACTGCTGACTCATGCCGTTCAGCCCCTGGCTGGAGTAGCTGGCGTAGAGGCGTGGCGTCCACAGGGTTTCCCCCTCCGCGACCGCCATCTCACCCGGCAAATAGAGCGCTTCGGCCTGCAGGTAACGACGGCCATCGGTTTTGACCTCCGCGCGCAGGCGATGGTTGCCGCTCCAGCCCAGGTGCACGCCCCAGACGTCGCCGTGCATTTCGCTAAAGCCCGGCGTGCCGCCGATCAGGGCCGGGAAATGCTCGTGGGAGCTGCGGCCGCGGCGGTTTTCGATCACAAAACTGTCGTGCTCCAGCAGCAGGCGATGCGGCTGGAATTCGCGGATCCAGCGGCCATGAAACGCCATCACCTCGCGGGCACGTTCCGCCAGCGGCAGGGTGACGGCCAGGCGATCAACCTGCCACGGCTGGCTTTTAAGGTTAGTCAGGCCGTGGCGAATCGCCAGCACGCCGCTGTCATCTAGGGCGATCTCGCTGGTCAAACGCAGGCCGGCGGTATCATCTTCGGCGGTGAGGGTCAGGGATTGTCCCTGCTGCGCTACCGCGACGGTACGAAACCGCGGCGAGCCATCCAGCCCCTGTCTGTGACCTTCAATGCCCGGGGCGCCGAACAGCCCGTGGGCAAGTTCAGCCATCAGCGTGATCGGGGAGTCAACGTCCAGTCTGCCGTTGGCGATTGGGCGGGATAACGTAGCCGCATCCTGCGGCGAAAAGTGGCGAAGGTGCGGCCCCCAGTAAAGAATTTCGGCGAACGGGTGGGTTTTGATTATCACATCCACCGTTTCGCTCGCGAGTCGTAAAACTGCCTCTTGCATCGGACATCTCCTGTCATCGGGATATCCTGAGTGTTGATCCGAAACGTTTCGGATACAAACCAAAACGTTTCGGATCTGTGATCGGGTTTAGAAATTGGGGAAAATTATGCCGTCTGGCCCGGGGAGAATTCTGGCTGCCACAGCACCTGAAGCTGGCTGATGTCGTCGCCGTTAATCAGCTGGAGCACCATATCGGCGATCTGCTTGCCCACCCCCTGACGGGTGGACTGGATCACCGCCGCCACATCGATATCGACAATGCTGTCCTGCGGCAGACCGTCGTACACCACCAGCGCCACGGCGTTCTCGCCGGTTAAACGTCCCATCTGTGCCAGCGCCATCGCGGCCCCGTCGCCATGGGTGTTGCAGTCGGTGACGATCGCCGTTGGAGCGACATCCAGCGCCAGCAGCGCCTGAGTGGTGGTGTAACCCGCCCGGCGTGAAGGTGGCATGGTGCGCAGCCATTCGCTGGAGAGCCCCGCCTCGTTCAGGGCATCAAGGTAGCCCTGGCGGCGCTGGGTAATAAACGCCTGATTGTTGCTCTCACCCAGCAGCGCGATGCGCTGATGACCCTGCCCGATTAACCGTCGGGTCGCGTTATACGTGCCCGCATAGTTATCGAAGTCAAACCAGGCGTAGGGCTTCGGCAAATGGCTGCGGCCCAGCGCGAGGAACGGGAACCCGGCGGCCTGCAACTGCTCGAGACGCGGATCGTTATCCAGGGTATGGGCCACGATCAGCGCATCCACGCGACGGCTCTGCACCATGCGCATGTAGCTGTGCTTGTCGGCCAGATCGTCGTCGGCAATCAGTAATAGATCGATCTCATGTTGCGCCAGTTCGTGGCTAATTTCGCCGACCATCTCCATAAAGACGCTGTTATTGAGCGGAACGGGATGCACCGGGAAGACCAGCCCTACCGCGTCGATTTTGCCCATCTTCAGACGACGGGCAAAGGTATTCGGCCGATAGCCGCGGCGCTGCGCTTCGGCTTCCACGCGGGCACGCGTCTCGCTGGAAACGTCAAAATAGCCGTTGAGGGCGCGGCTCACCGTCGTTACCGACAGTCCCAGTTCTTTGGCAATGGCTTTAAGCGACATGATTATCCGTGTCTTTGGGTGTTAGTTTTGTTCCGCCACCATGAGCGCCCAGGTATCGGGCTCAAGGGCTTTGAAGATGTGCGGCTGGTCTGCAGGATAGCAAATATAGTCCCCTTCCCCGAGCGCTTCCGGTGCGTCGATGAGGCCAACCAGCGCCCGACCCTGAGTAATAATAATGTGTTCAACGGAACCCGGCGGATGGGGATGAGATATACGATCCGCACCCGGCTGCGCCATCAGCATGTAGATATCACGTCGGGCCCCCGGCGGGCAGGTCGCCAGCAAAATGGCCTCATAGTTAGCCTGTTCGGCACTGACTTTTGTCCCTTCGCCACGGCGGATCACCTGGGTCGTGGGCTGTTGCGGTTCCAGCAAACGGGCAAAGGGAATATCCAGCGCCACGCAGAGCGACCACAGGGTTTCGAGGCTGGGATTGCCGTTGCCGGACTCCAGTTGGGAGAGGGTGGATTTGGCGATCCCGGCCCGGCGAGCGATCTCTGCCAGTGAAAGCCCGGTCCGCATGCGCTCCCGCACCAGGCTTTTGGCGATTACGCTGATTGGCTGCGTCATAAAACGGTCTCTTGTTCTATAAATCGAACGAATCGTTCATCTTGATAAACGAATGTGATGCGTTCATTATAATGGATACTCGTTCGATATGGCTAAAATTGTATGAAACAGGCTTTCTCTTGTCTCAAAGGCGACACCATCAAGGCGATTATTCTCGTGTGTCTGGCGGTGGGCGTGGTGGGGATGTCCTACGGCTCGCTGGCGATGGCGTATGGCTTCCCGCTGTGGGTACCCTTTGTGCTCTCGATTTCGGTGCTGGCGGGCGCCTCGGAATTTATGTTTATCGGCATCGTCGCCAGCGGGGGCAACCCCCTTGCCGCAGCGGCGGCCGGGCTACTGGTCAACGCCCGCCATGTCCCCTTCGGCGTGACGGTGCGTGAGCTGGTGGGAAAACGCGGCGCCAGCTTTCTTGGCTGCCACATTATGAATGACGAAAGCGTGGTGTTTGGCCTGTCGCAAAAAACACCTGAGCAGCGCAAGGCCGCCTACTGGCTCTGCGGTCTGGGGGTGGCAATTATCTGGCCGCTGGGCACCCTGCTGGGGGCGATGGTCGGCAAGCTGCTGCCAGAGCCGGAAACCATCGGGCTGGATGCGGTGTTCCCGGCCATTTTACTGGCGTTGGTCGTTCCCGCCTTTAAGAACCGCACCACGCTGATCCGCGCCTGCAGCGGCGCGGCCCTGTCCCTGGCCGCCGTACCCTTTGCCCCGGTCGGCCTGCCGGTGCTGCTTTCCCTGCTTGGCCTCGCGACGAGGAAGAAATAATGGAAAACATGACCGTCTTTATTCTCGGCATCGCCCTGCTGTCGGCGGGCACCTACCTGATGCGTCTCGGCGGAGCGAAACTGGGCAGCCGGTTAGCGCTGTCTGAACGCTCCCAGGCGCTGCTGTCGGATGCGGCAACGGTACTGTTGTTTTCGGTGGCGCTGGCGACCACCTTCTATGAAGGGGAACATTTTGCCGGAATGGCGCGGGTGCTGGGCGTAGGCTTTGCGGTTTTCCTCGCCTGGCGCAAGGTGCCGTTGATTTTCGTGATCGTCGCAGCGGCAGTGGTGACGGCGTTATTACGCCTGGCAGGCATAAACTAAAAAAGCGCCCCGGGGGCGCTCTTTCGACAGATACTGTGCTGTTATTTGTTCAGTTCAGCGGTCATGTGTACACGGTTACCGGCGAAAGCCTGAGTAATGGTGTAAGACGATGCGCCTGCCTGCTCGGCCTGAGCCGCGATTTTCGCTTCTGCGCCATCAATGGTGCTGGCGGAGGCGGTAACAGACTGGGCAGCGAAAGAACCGAAAGAGGTAGCCAGAGCGATTACTGCAACAAAAGTTTTGATGGTTTTCATGATATAAATCCTTGCGATGAGTTGTTGTTGTAAGGCGTTGTGCCTTGATGTGATAAATAATAGGCCTTATCACCGACAACTGATAGCGGAAGGATTTGCTCTCAACATTCAAAATTATTGATCAATAATCAGACGTTCCGGATGGGTATAAATCGTGGCTCTTCCTGGCTTGCAGAACCCAACCAGCGTCAGGTTACAGCGCTCGGCCACCTCAACCGCCAGTGTGGTGGCTGCAGAGACCGCAAAAAGAATCTCAACCCCGCACATCGCCGCCTTTTGCACCATCTCATAGCTGGCCCGGCTGGAGACCAGCGCGGCACCCTGCTGCCAGGCGTCACTCTCTCCCGCCCGACGACCCAACAGTTTATCCAGCGCCACATGGCGTCCGACATCTTCATGCCCGCCCGCGATCTCGCCCGACGGCATTACCCAGGCGGCGGCATGGGTACAGCCACTCAGCTGTCCGATGGGCTGCACGTCGTTGAGATGCGCCAGCGCCCGATCGAGATGGGCAAGGTTAAAACGCTGGGTGAAGGACAGCGGCACCACGGGCTTGCCGATATCGTTAAGCTGCTCCACGCCGCAGACGCCGCAGCCGGTGCGCCCCGCCAGCGCCCGCCGACGTTCTTTTAATCCCATAAAGCGGCGGCTGGAGAGTTCAATCTGCACTTCGAGACCATTGCAAACGGATATCACCTCCATGCCGTAGATCTCACGCGGGTGCTCAATGATGCCTTCAGACAGCGAAAAGCCGATGGCAAAGAGCTCCAGATCTTTCGGCGAGGCCATCATCACCACGTGGGAGATACCGTTATAAACCAGCGCGACGGGCACCTCTTCCGCCAGGAAATCGGGAGTCGGAAGGCTAATCTGAGGGGGTCTGTGTACCCGGCGCTCTGCCACGCCGACAGGTAGCGACGTAATGCGGGTATCACCATTTTGTTTCAACACAACGAATATCCTGAGCAACCACGGGGGAGGCCTGCTATTGCACCATACTTTTCCAGCCTGGCGCATAGTATGGATCAATTTTTACCGCCCTGTCCGCGCAACTTTACCGAAGATTCAAACCCGAGGGAGAAACAGATTTGTAACAGTTTCGGGGCACCATGTGATCAATATCACATTTTATAATCATCACCGTGATAATACGTTCACTTTGTTTTAACGCCGTTGGAACAAGCGTACCGACATTGTGGTATTCTGGCATACCCCTCGTGGAAATGAGGGTTTAACGCAAATTTTCAACTTTGCGGTCAAAAAATAGCCGTGAAGTAAAACAATAATCACCCCCAATAATTCGCGCGCAGGCGCGAGGAAATGAAGGGTAGCAATGTCGAAACAAGGAGTGACCATGCAGGTCAGCAGAAGGCAGTTCTTTAAGATCTGCGCTGGCGGTATGGCAGGCACCACGGCGGCGGCACTGGGCTTTGCGCCCGGCGTAGCGCTGGCGGAAACACGGCAGTACAAACTGCTGCGCACCCGCGAAACCCGTAACACCTGTACGTACTGCTCTGTCGGCTGTGGGCTGTTGATGTATAGCCTCGGTGACGGTGCAAAAAACGCCAAAGCATCTATTTTCCATATCGAAGGTGACCCGGATCATCCGGTCAACCGCGGTGCGCTCTGCCCGAAAGGGGCAGGTCTGGTGGACTTCATCCACTCAGAAAGCCGCCTGAAATTCCCGGAATATCGCGCGCCAGGCTCCGATAAATGGCAGCAAATTGGCTGGGACGAAGCGTTCGATCGCATCGCTAAGCTGATGAAAGAAGATCGCGACGCCAACTTCATGGCGCAGAACGCCGAAGGCACCACCGTTAACCGCTGGCTCTCCACCGGCATGCTGTGTGCCTCTGCCTCCAGTAACGAAACCGGCTATTTAACCCAGAAATTCACGCGCGCACTCGGTATGCTCGCGGTCGACAACCAGGCGCGTGTCTGACACGGACCAACGGTAGCAAGTCTTGCTCCAACATTTGGTCGCGGTGCGATGACCAACCACTGGGTCGACATCAAGAACGCCAACCTCATCGTGGTGATGGGCGGTAACGCCGCCGAAGCGCACCCCGTCGGGTTCCGCTGGGCGATGGAAGCCAAAATCCACAACGGTGCGAAACTGATTGTGATCGATCCCCGCTTTACGCGTACTGCGTCAGTGGCGGATTTCTACACCCCGATTCGTTCAGGTACTGACATCACTTTCCTGTCAGGCGTACTGCTGTACCTGCTAACCAACGAAAAATATAACCGCGAATACACCGAAGCCTATACCAACGCCAGCCTTATCGTGCGTGAGGATTATCACTTCGAAGATGGCCTGTTCAGCGGTTACGACGCCGATAAACGCAAGTACGACAAAACCAGCTGGAACTACGAGCTGGATGAGAAAGGCTTTGCGAAGCGCGACACCACCCTGCAACACCCGCGCTGCGTCTGGAACCTGCTGAAAGAGCACGTCTCCCGCTATACGCCGGACGTGGTGGAGAACATCTGTGGGACGCCGAAGGCCGACTTCCTGAAGGTGTGCGAGATGATCGCTGAAACCAGCGCTCACGATAAAACCGCCTCGTTCCTGTATGCCCTTGGCTGGACGCAGCACTCTGTCGGCGCGCAGAACATCCGCACCATGGCGATGGTTCAGCTGCTGCTCGGCAACATGGGGATGGCTGGCGGCGGCGTCAACGCCCTGCGCGGTCACTCCAACATTCAGGGTCTGACTGACCTCGGTCTGCTGTCGCAAAGCCTGACGGGTTATATGAACCTGCCAAGCGAGAAACAGACCGACCTGCAAACCTACCTGACGGCCAGCACACCAAAACCGCTGCTCGAAGGCCAGGTGAACTACTGGGGCAACTATCCGAAGTTCTTCGTCTCAATGATGAAGGCCTTCTATGGTGACAAAGCGACGGCGGAAAACAGCTGGGGCTTTGACTGGCTGCCGAAGTGGGACAAGGGTTACGACGTTCTGCAGTACTTCGAGATGATGAACCAGGGTCAGGTCAACGGCTATATCTGCCAGGGCTTTAACCCGGTGGCGTCGTTCCCGAACAAGAACAAAGTTGTCGCCTCTCTGTCGAAACTGAAGTTCCTGGTGACCATTGACCCGCTTAACACCGAGACGGCGACCTTCTGGCAGAACCACGGTGAATCGAACGATGTCGATCCATCGAAGATTCAGACCGAAGTGTTCCGTCTGCCGTCCACCTGCTTCGCGGAAGAGAACGGTTCTATCGTCAACTCCGGCCGCTGGCTGCAGTGGCACTGGAAAGGCGCGGACGCCCCGGGCATCGCCATGAACGACGGCGAGATCCTGGCCGGCATCTTCTTACGCCTGCGTAAGATGTACGCCTCTGAAGGCGGCGCGAACCCGGAACCGGTGCTGAACATGACCTGGAACTACTCGACGCCGGAAAATCCATCCCCGGAAGAAGTGGCGATGGAGAGCAACGGTAAGGCGCTGGCGGATGTTATCGACCCGGCCACCGGCGCGGTTCTGGCGAAGAAAGGCGATCAGCTCAGCACCTTTGCGCACCTGCGTGATGACGGCACCACCTCCAGTGGCTGCTGGATCTTTGCCGGGAGCTGGACGCCGAAAGGCAACCAGATGGCCAACCGCGACAACGCCGACCCGTCAGGTCTCGGCAATACGCTGGGCTGGGCATGGGCGTGGCCGCTGAACCGCCGCATTCTCTATAACCGTGCCTCCGCTGACCCGCAGGGCAACCCGTGGGATCCGAAGCGTCAGCTGCTGAAGTGGGACGGCGCCAAATGGGGCGGCGTGGATATTCCGGACTACAGCACTGCCGCACCAGGCAGCGATGTCGGGCCGTTTATCATGCAGCCTGAAGGGATGGGACGTCTGTTTGCTATCGATAAGATGGCGGAAGGCCCGTTCCCGGAACACTACGAGCCGTTTGAGACGCCGCTGGGCACCAACCCGCTGCACCCGAACGTGGTCTCTAACCCGGCCGCCCGTATCTTTAAAGGCGATTTCGAGGCGCTGGGTAAAAAAGACAAGTTCCCGTATGTCGGCACCACCTACCGTCTGACCGAGCACTTCCACTACTGGACCAAGCACGCGCGGCTTAACGCCATCGCGCAGCCGGAACAGTTCGTGGAGATCGGCGAGAAGCTGGCGAATAAACTCGGCATCAATCAGGGCGATACCGTCAAGGTCTCCTCCAACCGCGGCTACATCAAGGCCAAAGCGGTGGTGACCAAGCGTATTCGCACGCTGAACGTTCATGGTCAGCAGGTGGATACTATCGGTATTCCGATTCACTGGGGTTATGAGGGCGTGGCGAAGAAAGGGTTTATTGCCAACACCCTGACGCCATTCGTCGGTGATGCGAACACGCAGACGCCGGAGTTCAAGGCCTTCCTCGTGAACGTGGAAAAGGTGTAACGGAGACGACTTATGGCTTATCAATCGCAAGACATTATTCGTCGTTCCGCGACTAACAGTTTCACCCCCGCGCCTCAGGCGCGGGACCACCAGCAGGAAGTGGCGAAGCTTATCGACGTGACCACCTGTATCGGCTGTAAAGCCTGTCAGGTGGCCTGTTCGGAGTGGAACGACCTCCGTGATGAAGTGGGTCACAACGTCGGGGTGTATGACAACCCCGCCGATCTGACCGCCAAATCCTGGACGGTGATGCGCTTCTCGGAAGTGGAGCAGAACGACAAACTGGAATGGCTGATCCGCAAAGATGGCTGTATGCACTGCGCGGATCCGGGCTGCCTGAAGGCTTGCCCGTCTGAAGGGGCGATCATTCAGTATGCCAACGGCATCGTCGACTTCCAGTCCGAGCAGTGCATCGGCTGCGGCTACTGCATCGCAGGCTGTCCGTTCGACGTGCCGCGCCTGAACCCGGAAGACAACCGCGTCTACAAATGTACGCTGTGCGTCGACCGTGTGAATGTCGGCCAGGAGCCGGCCTGCGTGAAGACCTGTCCAACCGGCGCCATTCATTTTGGCTCCAAAGAGGACATGAAAACGCTGGCGGGCGAGCGTGTATCCGAGCTGAAAACCCGCGGTTACGACAACGCAGGCCTGTACGATCCGGCCGGTGTTGGCGGTACCCACGTGATGTACGTGTTGCACCACGCCGACAAGCCGAATCTGTATCACGGCCTGCCGGAGAACCCGGAGATCAGCGCCACGGTGAAATTCTGGAAAGGCATCTGGAAACCGCTGGCCGCCGTCGGGTTTGCCGCGACGTTCGCCGCGAGCATCTTCCACTACGTCGGTGTCGGGCCGAACCGCGCGGAAGAGGAAGATGACAACCTGCATGAAGAGAAAGACGAGGTGCGCAAATGAGAAGACGTGACACCATCGTGCGCTACACGGCGCCGGAACGTATCAACCACTGGGTCACCGCCTTCTGCTTCATGCTGGCGGCGATAAGCGGGCTGGGGTTCTTCTTCCCCTCCTTCAACTGGCTGATGCAGATCCTCGGTACGCCGCAGCTGGCGCGCATCCTGCACCCGTTTGTCGGGGTGGTGATGTTCGCCTCGTTCATCATCATGTTTTTCCGCTACTGGCACCACAACCTAATCAATCGGGATGATATCTTTTGGGCGAAGAATATTCGTAAGATCGTCGTCAACGAGGAAGTGGGTGATACCGGACGCTATAACTTCGGCCAGAAATGCGTATTCTGGGCGGCGATTATCTTCCTGGTCCTGTTGCTGGCAAGTGGCGTGATCATCTGGCGTCCGTACTTTGCGCCTGCTTTCTCAATCCCGGTGATCCGATTTGCGTTAATGCTGCATTCATTTGCCGCAGTGGCGTTAATTGTGGTTATCATGGTGCATATCTACGCCGCCCTCTGGGTGAAAGGCACCATTACCGCGATGGTGGAAGGCTGGGTCACTAAGACGTGGGCGAAGAAACATCACCCGCGCTGGTACCGTGAAGTCCGCCAGAAACAGGAAAAGTCATCTGAATGAGTATTCGCATAATCCCGCAAGATGAGCTGGGTTCGAGCGAGAAACGCACGGCGGAAGTGATTCCGCCGCTACTGTTCCCCAGACTGAAAAACCTCTACAACCGCCGCGCGGAACGCCTGCGTGAGCTGGCAGAGAACAACCCGCTTGGCGACTATCTGCGCTTTGCCGGGCTGATCGCTCATGCCCAGGAAGTAGTGCTGTACGACCATCCGCTGCAGATGGATCTGACCGCGCGCATTAAAGAGGCGAACGTTCAGGGCAAGCCGCCGCTGGATATCCACGTCCTGCCGCGCGATAAGCACTGGCAAAAACTGCTGCACTCGCTGATAGCCGAGCTGAAGCCTGAGATGAGCGGCCCTGCGTTGGCGGTGATCGAGAATCTCGAGAAAGCCTCCGAGCAGGAGCTGGAGCAGATGGCAAGCGCGCTGTTTGCCTCTGATTTTTCCTCAGTCAGCAGCGATAAAGCGCCATTTATCTGGGCCGCCCTGTCGCTCTACTGGGCGCAAATGGCCAGTCTGATCCCAGGCAAAGCCCGCGCTGAGTACGGTGAAGCACGCCAGTTCTGCCCGGTGTGCGGTTCGATGCCGGTCTCCAGCATGGTGCAAATCGGTACCACTCAGGGGCTGCGCTATCTGCACTGCAACCTGTGCGAAACCGAGTGGCACGTGGTGCGCATCAAATGCAGCAACTGCGAACAGACCCGCGATCTGAACTACTGGTCGCTGGAGAATGAGCAGTCAGCGGTGAAAGCCGAAAGCTGTGGCGACTGCGGCACTTACCTGAAGATTTTATATCAGGAAAAAGACCCGAAAGTGGAGGCCGTCGCTGACGATCTCGCCACGCTGATCCTGGACGCCAAAATGGAGCAGGAGGGCTTTGCCCGCAGCTCGATCAACCCGTTCCTGTTCCCGGGTGAAGGGGAGTAATTCCCTTTTAGCCCGGTAGATTTTGCTGCCGGGCTAAATTACTGGGATAGTGCAGGAATGACATGCTGCGGATCGTTAGCAATAGCACGTAGTAGCGCCTTAGCCGGACCTGTAGGTGAACGTCTGCCTTGTTCCCAGTTGCGCAGTGTATCGACACTCACCGAGATTAAATTTGCGAATTTACTCTGCGAAAGGCCGGATGCCTGACGGATTTCTTTAATTTTCATGGCATCGATTTGAAAGGTGCGCGACGGCTCGCGTTTGCCCTCGGCAATTTCATTCATCTGAGCCATGCTTTGGGTTAACCGCTCGAATAGCGCCTTATCCATTACCACCTCTCAATAATCATTTTCAGTACGGCTTTCTCATTCGCTGACAGGTCATCTTTGATCCCTTTGCGATAGATAAGCAGCAATCGAATTTCATTCTCACGCGAGCGATGAAAATAAATAACTCTCACGCCACTACGCTTTCCCTTCCCTCCGGCAAGCCAACGAATCTTGCGTAAGCCTCCCGTGTGCTGAATCAGATCGCCATAGTCAGGCTGCGTTGCCAGAAATACCTGCAGTTTATGGTATTCGTCGTCATCCAGTAATTCTTTGACGTCTTCGGTAAAGATATCCGTTTCAATGAAGAGCATTAAACATACGCCATTGGCTTATAATATCAAATGTTAAATGTACGTCAATGACGTACCCCACTCCTGTTACGTTATTGAGTTGAAGTGGACAAATCCACTCGTTCCGCTCAGTACATTTTGTTTTTGCGAGCCGCTTTCCAGATTCGAATCCTCAACAAAACCCACTGTTTTCATCAGCCGAAAACCAGTCTATAACGCTGTATATTCATACAGAAAAAAGGACATAAATAAGCCTATGGAAAAGGATTCGCATTTTACGCTGCTGGTGTTATTTTGTGTTAATAGATAACACAACAGGAAACCACAATGCCCAGAACAACCAGTATCACCCTCGGCGAAAACCTGGACCAGTTCATCAACAGAATGATTGAAAGCGGACGTTATGGCTCGACAAGCGAAGTTGTTCGCTCCGCACTGCGTTTGCTGGAAGAACATGAATTGCGAACCGGTAAACTCCGCGAAGCTCTTGAAGAGGGCCTGCTTAGTGGAGAGAGTTCGCTAACGTTACAAGAGATAGCAGCAAGGAAAAAACGTAACTTAAATGTATAGACTCTCTAATCTGGCAGCTGAAGATTTTGAAGCAATCTATGAATACACATGGCGTCGTTTCGGCCCGTTACAGGCCGACAAATATACAAATGAACTGGACGGACTGCTGAAGTTGCTGGCAAGAAATCCGTTAATGGGAAGGGATTGTCATAACTTGATTGACGGTGCACGTCGGCATGATTACGGCCAGCATGCCATATTCTATCGGCACGCGGATGACGCTGTTTTTGTCATCCGCATCCTGCATCAGCAAATGGACCCTTTACGACATTTCCGCTAGCACCACTACTCTTCCTCGTTACCACCCTCTTCATAGGCGCCAAACGGCTTCGCGGGTAGCACGATATAGGTTCCTTCAAATACTGCGCCAGACGTCTCGTCACCGAACAGTTCCACCAGCATCTGCACGCGGGCTTTGCGGCCGCGGGCCAGTCGGTCGAGATCGCCGCTCAGCGAGCCTAAATCCGCCACTGCGCTCGGCTTGCCGCTGATAGGACGACTGTAACGAATATGGGCATCGGCGAGGATGATAGTGCCGCCAAGATGGCGCTCGCGCAGCATCAGCCAGATGAGTCCCCAGCCGGTGAGCGTCGCCAGCGAGAACAGGCTGCCGGCAAACAGGGTGTGGTGCGGATTCTGATTGCCGCTCTCCGGCATGGTGGTGATGAATTTTTGCCCGGTGTACTGCTGAATGCGCACCCCCATCTTTTCGCTCAGGGGGATGTGCTGATACCAGGCCTGCTGCAGCTGACCGCACCAGTCGGCGCGATGCAGGATATCATCCAGCGAGGCGATGGGTTTGATCATCAAAAAGTGGCGAATCGGGGTGGTTTGCGGGGTAGTGATTTCGCCCTGGTTGATAAAACCCAGCTTGGCAAAGAACTCCACCGCATCTTCGCGCGCGCTACAGGTGACGCGCTTCACGCCCTCCTGACGGGCAACAGACTCCAGCGTCATCGCCATCAGCGTGCCGAGACCTTTGTCCTGCACAGAAGGGTGCACCGCCATAAAGCGGATGGAGGCTTCGTTATCGGCATTGATATACAGCCGCCCGACGGCCACCAGGTTGCCCTCTTCATCCATCACCATCTGGTGATGCGCCATGGCGTCCCAGGCGTCGCGTTCCGACCCTTTCGGCTGATGTAAGGGCTTACGCAACATCTCCCAGCGGAACTGATAGTAAAGCGCTAACTCTTCTTCCGTTTGCGGTACTCGAAGGTGATACATAGCTGTACTCTCTCTTGTTACCCGCGGCCGTACCATCAGCTCACTCATACCTGGAGCCAGAACGTGACGGGGCCATCATTTACCAGCGAGACCTGCATATCTGCAGCGAATCGTCCGGTCTGTGTATGCATCTCTTGCTGACGGCAACGGTCAACAAAGTATTCATATAACGCTTCTGCCCGATCCGGCGCCGCTCCTTTTGAGAAGCCCGGGCGCATGCCGCGCTCGGTATCGGCTGCCAGCGTAAACTGCGACACCACCAGCACGCTGCCCCCCGCCTGCTGCACGTTAAGATTCATTTTGCCTTCCGCATCGCTGAAGACACGATAACCCAACACGCGCTCGCATAAGCGGTTGGCCTTTTGCTCGTCGTCATCCCTTTCGACACCTAACAGGACTAAAAGTCCCGGGCCAATTTCACCCGTCACCTCTCCCTCCACGGTGACGCTGGCACGGGTTACGCGCTGGATTAATGCAATCATGGTTGGTCTGCTTCTCGTCGTTTTTCGGCTTCGGCCGCTTTTTTTAGTTCGCGATATACCCCGAGAGTGACAGTAATCTCGGCGCCAAGCAAGACGATACACCACGTCCAGTAAACCCAGAGGAACAAAATGGGGATCACTGCCAGCACGCCATAAATCAGCTGATAGGAGGGGAACATGGTGATGTAAAGCGCGAAGCCTTTCTTGCCCAGTTCGAAAAGCAGAGCGGCCACCATCGCCCCCACCATCGCATCCCGGTTAGGTACGCGCGTGGTAGGAACAATGCTGTACAACAACCAGAACGCGAGCCAGGACAAGAGCAGCGGGAAGATACGCAGCACATCGTCAATCACACTGTTGAGTTCGCTGGCCCAGCGTAACGAGAGCAGATAAGAGCTGATCGCCAGGCTGGCCCCGGCCAGTAGCGGCCCCAGGGTCAGGATCATCCAGTACACCGCAAACGAGTAAACTTTGGGGCGCGCCCGGGTGCTGCGCCAGATGGTATTGAGCGCACTATCAATGGCGTACATCAGCAGCAGCGCAGTGACAATTAGCCCGCACGCCCCAACCGCCGTCATCTTGCTGGAGTTAGCGACAAACTGCTCGATGTAATTCTGAATCACATCCCCGGTGGCCGGCATAAAGTTGGCAAAGACAAAATGGCGGAGCTGCAGGCTGACATCCGAAAACATCGGAAAGGCGGCAAAAAGGGCAAAAATAACGGCCACCAGCGGCACCAGCGACAACAACGACACGTAGGCGAGGTTGCCTGCCAGCGTGGTCATGTTGTCCTCATCGATGCGGTGCCAGAGGAGTTTTAGCCACGCACGCAGCGGTCGGGTGTGGTGGCTGGCTTTTTGATGAACGGTTTTTAGCATAACTGCTTCGCAAAGTAGTCGGGGATCGTCTGTTTTCCGGTCACCAGAATTGACGTGATACCCAACTGGTTAGCTCCCTCTATATTATCGACGTTATCGTCAAAAAAGATGGCGTCGGCTGCAGAGAATCCTTCCGCCTGCAGAACAGCCTGGTAGATCCGCGCTTCCGGTTTGCGCATCCCCATCTCCTGAGACAGATAGATCTTGTCCGCAGCCGCTTTCACGTCAGGATATTCTTCCGGCCAGAAGGTCGTGTGCAGACGGTTGGTATTGGACAGCACCACCACCCGATGCCCCTGCTCGCGCAGCTTGTGCATGATGGCAATCACCTCGGGACGAATGCCGACAAAGATCGCCTGCCAGCCGTGGGAGAACTGTTCGTAACTGAGAGGAAGTTCCATCTCATGGCAGAGCTTTTCAGCAAATTGTTCATCCGAAATCTCACCGCGCTCATGCTGATGGAAGGCGTCGCCCATCGTAAAACTTTGCTTAAGCGTCGCCAGCGGAACGCGGCTGAAATCACTCCATGTTCCCAGCACACGATTGAAGTCGATATCGACGATTACGTTTCCTAAATCAAAGATATAGAGCATGTGTTTCTCCTTTTCGCCGTGAAAAGTAACTGTAGCGGGAAAGAAGATGTTTGGCTATGCGCCAGCGCCAGCTTAGAGAAAGGAAGGCACGGCCTGCGCCACGCTGGCTTCGTTGACATCAGATTCCATCATTGCCCCGTGAAGAATATAAAGAGATGAAATCGTCCGTTGTCTTACCGTAATTTTGCCAATAAAAAAGCCGCTGATCGCTCAGCGGCTTTTTGCTTTCCGGGTGGCGATAACGCTCACCCGGCATACGCACCGTATTAGTCGCGAGGACCACGGCCCGCACGTTTACGGTCGTTCTCGGTCAGGTGACGTTTACGGATACGGACGGAGGTAGGAGTAACTTCTACCAGTTCGTCGTCATCGATAAATTCCAGAGCCTGTTCGAGGGACATTTTCTGTGCCGGAACCAGCGTGGTTGCTTCGTCAGTACCGGAAGCACGCATGTTGGTCAGTTTTTTACCGGTCAGGCAGTTTACCGTCAGGTCGTTAGAACGACTGTGAATACCGATGATCTGGCCTTCGTAAACTTCTGCACCGTGACCCAGGAACAGCTTACCGCGATCCTGCAGGCTGAACAGGGCGAATGCCACCGCTTTACCCTGGCCGTTAGAGATCAGCACGCCGTTCTGGCGCTGGCCGATTTCACCTGGCTTAACGTCATCGTAGTGGCTGAAGGTGGAGTACAGCAGACCAGTACCGGAAGTCATGGTCATGAACTCAGTACGGAAGCCGATCAGGCCACGTGCCGGGATCAGGTAATCCAGACGAATACGGCCTTTGCCGTCAGGGATCATGTCTTTGACATCGCCCTTACGCTCGCCCATTGCCTGCATCACAGAACCCTGGTGCTGTTCTTCGATATCCAGCGTCACGTTCTCGAACGGCTCTTGCATACGGCCATCGATCATACGGTTGATAACTTTCGGACGGGACACAGCCAGTTCGAAGCCTTCACGACGCATGTTTTCGATCAGTACAGACAAGTGCAGCTCGCCACGACCGGATACACGGAACGCGTCCGCATCTTCGGTTTCTTCAACACGCAGTGCCACGTTGTGCACCAGCTCTTTGTTCAGGCGGTCAAGGATCTGACGAGAGGTAACGTATTTACCTTCTTTGCCACAGAACGGAGAGGTGTTGACGTTGAAGAACATGGTTACGGTTGGTTCATCAACGGACAGCGCTGGCAGCGCTTCGACGTTTTGCGGATCGCAAAGGGTGTCGGAGATGTTCAGTTCGCCCAGACCGGTGATAGCAATGATATCGCCCGCTTCGGCTTCGGTGGATTCAATACGCTCCAGACCGAGGTGAGTCAGTACTTTACCGACTTTACCGTTACGTGTTTTACCTTCGCTGTCGATAACAGTGATCTGCTGGTTAGGCTTCACTTTACCGCGTTTGATGCGACCAATACCGATTACGCCAACGTAGTTGTTGTAATCCAGCTGGGAGATCTGCATCTGGAACGGACCATCAAGGTCAACGGTTGGTGCTTTAACGTGGTCAACAATCGCCTGATACAGCGGGGTCATGTCTTCCGCCATATCATTGTGATCGTTACCCGCGATACCCATCAATGCAGATGCATAGATGATTGGGAAATCGAGCTGCTCGTCGCTTGCGTCCAGGTTAACGAACAGGTCGAAGACCTGATCCACAACCCAGTCAGGACGCGCGCCAGGACGGTCAACTTTGTTGATAACCACGATTGGCTTCAAACCATGGGCAAACGCCTTTTTGGTTACGAAGCGCGTCTGCGGCATTGGGCCATCCATTGCGTCAACGACCAGCAGAACGGAGTCTACCATGGACATTACACGTTCAACTTCACCACCGAAGTCGGCGTGCCCAGGGGTATCAACGATGTTGATACGGTAGTCATTCCATTTGATAGCGGTGTTTTTAGCGAGGATGGTAATCCCACGCTCTTTCTCCAAATCGTTGGAGTCCATCACGCGTTCGGTGGCTTCAGCACGCTCATTACTGAAGGTACCGGATTGCTGCAGCAGCTTATCAACCAGGGTAGTTTTACCATGGTCAACGTGCGCGATGATGGCGATATTACGCAGATTTTCGATCACAACTTTGCCTCAGGCATTTAGAAATAGCGCGTTATTGTACACGGATTAATCGCACTACAAAACAGGATCACAAACATCCCCCGCAAACAAGTATCGCAGAGATGCTTTGTGATCGCTTTCACGGAGCGGTAAAAGGGCACTTTAACGTAAATTGCACCAATATGGTGCTCAATGTTCACATTGAAGCACTATACTGGTGCAACAAAACCATCATGGTGCAGCCCTTTTGCACTATGGTGCGCATGATAGCGCCTTTTTGGGGTGTTTTAAAAGTTGGCACAGATTTCGCTTTATAAAAAATACGGCAACTAAGGGCAACATCGCCTGCCTTACACAGAATTTGAAGACTTCGTTACCACGACGACAATGACCAATCTGGAGAGTTAAGTATGTCCGCTGAACACGTTTTGACGATGCTGAACGAACATGAAGTGAAGTTTGTTGATCTGCGCTTCACCGATACCAAAGGTAAAGAACAGCACGTCACAATTCCTGCTCATCAGGTAAATGCCGAATTCTTCGAAGAAGGCAAAATGTTTGACGGCTCCTCGATTGGCGGCTGGAAAGGTATTAACGAATCTGACATGGTTCTGATGCCTGACGCATCCACTGCGCTCATTGACCCGTTCTTCGAAGAATCTACCCTGATCATCCGTTGCGATATCCTCGAGCCAGGCACCCTGCAGGGCTACGACCGCGACCCACGCTCTATCGCTAAACGCGCTGAAGAGTACCTGCGCTCCACCGGCATCGCAGACACCGTTCTGTTCGGGCCAGAGCCAGAGTTCTTCCTGTTCGACGACATCCGTTTTGGTGCGACCACGTCCGGTTCTCACGTTGCTATCGATGATATCGAAGGCGCATGGAACTCCTCCACCAAATACGAAGGCGGCAACAAAGGTCACCGTCCTGCGGTTAAAGGCGGTTACTTCCCGGTTCCACCGGTCGACTCTTCACAGGACATCCGTTCTACCATGTGTCTGATCATGGAAGAGATGGGCCTGGTTGTTGAAGCGCACCACCATGAAGTTGCAACTGCTGGCCAGAACGAAATCGCCACCCGTTTCAACACCATGACCAAGAAAGCGGACGAAATTCAGATCTACAAATACGTTGTGCACAACGTTGCGCACCGTTTCGGTAAAACCGCGACCTTCATGCCAAAACCAATGTTTGGTGACAACGGTTCCGGTATGCACTGCCACATGTCCCTGTCCAAGAACGGTACTAACCTGTTCGCTGGCGACAAATATGCCGGTCTGTCCGAGCAGGCGCTGCACTACATCGGTGGTGTTATCAAACACGCTAAAGCGATCAACGCCCTGGCGAACCCAACCACTAACTCCTACAAGCGTCTGGTCCCAGGCTACGAAGCGCCGGTAATGCTGGCCTACTCTGCCCGTAACCGTTCTGCTTCTATCCGTATTCCGGTGGTTTCATCGCCAAAAGCGCGTCGTATCGAAGTGCGCTTCCCGGATCCAGCGGCTAACCCATACCTGTGCTTCGCAGCACTGCTGATGGCGGGCCTGGACGGTATCAAGAACAAGATCCATCCGGGCGAAGCGATGGACAAAAACCTGTACGATCTGCCGCCAGAAGAAGCGAAAGAGATCCCACAGGTTGCAGGCTCTCTGGAAGAAGCCCTGCAGGAACTGAACGCAGACCGTGAGTTCCTGACGGCTGGCGGCGTGTTCACCGACGAAGCGATCGATGCTTACATCGCGCTGCGTATGGAAGAGAACGATCGTGTTCGCATGACGCCACACCCGGTTGAGTTCGAACTGTACTACAGCGTTTAATCTTCAATCCCTGTCGCGCGGCCTTTTCCGCGCGAGATTGATAGCCGTTTTTTGTTGCCGTGGAAACTTTTCAGCCCATCTTCGGATGGGCTTTTTTCTCCACCAACAAGCTGATCTCACGCGCTTTTTACCGCAAAAACACTATACTGCACTAAAATAGTGCAACCAACTCCAGGAGACTGCTGAATGGCAACTGGCACGCTGCCCGATGCTGGGCAGATCCTCAATTCTCTTATCAACAGCATCTTACTGGTCGACGACGATCTGGCGGTGCATTACGCCAATCCCGCGGCCCAGCAGCTGCTTGCCCAGAGTTCACGCAAGCTTTTTGGCGCGCCGCTGCCCGAGCTGTTGAGTTATTTTTCCCTGAATATTGGCCTGATGCAGGAGAGCCTGCAGGCGGGACAAGGCTTTACCGATAACGAGGTCACGCTGGTGATCGACGGGCGCTCGCATATTCTCTCCCTGACTGCGCAACGGCTGCCGGAAGGCCTGATCCTGCTGGAGATGGCACCGATGGATAACCAGCGTCGCCTGAGTCAGGAGCAGCTCCAGCATGCCCAGCAGATTGCAGCCCGCGATCTGGTGCGCGGCCTCGCCCATGAGATAAAAAATCCGCTCGGTGGCCTGCGCGGTGCGGCACAGCTATTAACCAAAGCCCTGCCCGATCCGGCGCTGGCGGAATACACCAACGTCATCATTGAGCAGGCCGATCGTCTGCGTAATCTGGTGGATCGCCTGTTAGGTCCGCAACAGCCCGGGATGCACGTCACCGAGAGCATTCATAAAGTGGCCGAGCGCGTCGTCAAACTGGTGTCGATGGAGCTGCCGGATAACGTCAGGCTGATTCGGGATTACGATCCCAGCCTGCCGGAACTGCCGCACGATCCCGACCAGATTGAGCAGGTATTACTGAATATCGTGCGTAATGCCCTGCAGGCGTTAGGGGCGGATGGCGGAGAAATTATCCTGCGTACCCGCACCGCGTTTCAGCTCACCCTGCACGGCACGCGCTACCGTCTGGCGGCCCGTATCGACGTGGAAGATAACGGCCCGGGCATCCCTTCCCATTTACAGGACACGCTGTTTTACCCGATGGTCAGCGGCCGTGAAGGCGGGACCGGGCTTGGCTTATCGATTGCCCGTAATTTGATAGATCAGCACTCCGGCAAAATTGAATTTACCAGTTGGCCGGGTCATACCGAGTTTTCGGTTTACCTGCCAATCAGGAAATAGAGGGTTAGGTTATGCAACGAGGGATAGTCTGGGTAGTTGATGACGATAGCTCCATTCGCTGGGTGCTTGAACGGGCGCTTACCGGAGCAGGATTGAGCTGCACCGCTTTTGAAAGTGGAGCCGAGGTGCTTGACGCCCTCACCACCAAAACCCCGGACGTGCTGCTGTCCGATATCCGTATGCCGGGGATGGACGGTCTGGCGTTGTTAAAACAGATCAAACAACGCCACCCTATGCTGCCGGTCATCATAATGACCGCGCACTCCGATCTGGATGCGGCCGTTAGCGCCTACCAGCAGGGGGCATTCGATTACCTGCCAAAACCGTTCGATATTGACGAGGCGGTGGCGCTGGTTGAGCGCGCCATCAGCCACTATCAGGAACAGCAGCAGCCGCGTAACGCCCCGGTATTCGGCCCTACCACCGATATCATTGGCGAAGCGCCAGCGATGCAGGATGTGTTTCGCATCATCGGTCGCCTGTCACGCTCGTCCATCAGCGTGCTGATTAACGGCGAGTCAGGTACCGGGAAAGAGCTGGTCGCGCATGCCCTGCATCGCCACAGCCCGCGCGCCAAAGCCCCGTTTATCGCCCTGAATATGGCGGCGATCCCCAAGGATTTGATCGAGTCCGAGCTGTTTGGTCACGAAAAAGGGGCCTTTACCGGCGCCAACACCATTCGTCAGGGCCGCTTTGAGCAGGCCGACGGCGGGACGCTGTTTCTGGATGAGATCGGCGATATGCCCCTCGACGTCCAGACGCGACTGCTGCGCGTGCTGGCGGACGGTCAGTTTTACCGCGTGGGCGGCTATGCGCCGGTCAAAGTCGATGTGCGCATTATTGCCGCCACCCACCAGAACCTCGAGCTGCGCGTCCAGGAGGGAAAGTTCCGTGAGGACTTGTTCCACCGCCTGAACGTCATTCGCGTTCACCTGCCGCCGCTGCGCGAGCGCCGGGAAGATATCCCGCGCCTGGCACGGCATTTCCTGCAGGATGCTGCCCGTGAACTGGGGGTTGAAGCCAAACTGCTGCATCCGGAGACCGAAGCCGCCTTAACGCGTCTCGCCTGGCCGGGCAACGTGCGTCAGCTGGAAAACACCTGTCGCTGGTTGACGGTAATGGCCGCCGGTCAGGAAGTATTAATTCAGGATCTGCCGCCTGAGCTTTTCGAAACCCATGTTCCGGAAAGCAGCACCGGGCAGAGCCTGCCCGACAGCTGGGCCACGCTGCTGGCACAATGGGCCGATCGCGCCCTGCGTTCCGGTCATCAAAATCTGCTCTCCGAAGCACAGCCCGAGATGGAACGTACGCTGCTCACCACTGCGCTGCGCCATACTCAGGGCCACAAGCAAGAGGCGGCACGCCTGCTCGGCTGGGGTCGTAATACCCTGACGCGGAAGTTAAAAGAGTTGGGAATGGAGTGATTTTACTCGCAGTGTAAAGTGCACAAAGTGGTGTTATTTTGCGCTTTACTGTTCCGATGAGTTAAGTATGATCTTGCCCGGGAAAACGAGGGAGCATCATGCTGGAATCTATCGTAACTATGTTGTCTGGCGGCGTCGAAGCCAGCGCAGCAGCGGGACATACACCACAAGCGGCCATTGCAGCCGTGCTGTGTGCAGCGCTGGTGGGGTTGTTTAGCTAGAGGGTTTGCCGGGTGGCGGCTTCGCCTTACCCGGCCTACTCGATTCGGTACGCCTTAAATCACGCGTGAGAACTGCTGTAAGCGCGCTTTCTGACGCAGGTAGGCGTCAAAGCACATGCAGATATTACGAATCAACAGGCGCCCTTTTGGCGTGACCTCAATCGCCCTCTCCGTAACATCCACCAGCCCATCCTTCGCCAGTGGCGCCAGCAGCTTCAGGTCTTCCACAAAGTAATCGCTAAACTGCAGATCCCACTGCGCTTCGATGTCGCTGAAATCGAGGCGAAAGTTACAGATCAGCGCTTTAATCACATCCCGGCGGATACAGTCGTCGCGGGTTAAGGCGATGCCGCGCCACAGGGCGTTACCGGTGTCATCCACCTGCTGATAATAGTGCTTCAGCTCTTTCTGGTTCTGCGCATAACAGTCGCCAATCATGCTGATGGCTGAAACGCCCATCCCCAGCAGATCCGTATCGCCCTGGGTGGTGTAACCCTGGAAATTACGATGCAGAACCCCCTCACGCTGGGCAATGGCCAGCTCGTCATCCGGGCGGGCAAAGTGATCCATGCCGATAAACTGGTAGCCGGTCTCGGTCAGTGAGGTGATGGTTTCCTGCAGGATATCCAGCTTTTGCTGGGCGGAAGGCAGGTCGGCATCCTTGATTTTGCGTTGGGCCGCAAACAGCGTCGGCAGGTGGGCATAGTTGAAGACGCTCAGGCGATCCGGGTTAAGCTCCGCCACGCGCTTCAGCGTGAAGGCAAAGCTTTCCGGCGTCTGCTTCGGCAGGCCATAAATCAGGTCGATATTGGTAGAGGTAAAACCTATCTCCCGCGCGTGATTCAACAGGGCGAAGATAAACTCTTCATCCTGCTCGCGGTTGACCAGACGCTGGACCTCTTTGTTGAAGTCCTGCACGCCCATACTCAGACGGTTAAAACCTTCGCCACGCAAGTGATCGAGCACATCCAGCTCGATTTCGCGCGGATCCACTTCGATGGAGATTTCCGCATCCGCATCGAAACGGAAGTTATCCCGCAGCAGGTTCATCAGGCGGCTAATTTGCGCTTTATTCAGGTAGGTCGGCGTACCACCGCCCCAGTGGAGCTGGCTGACGTGGCGACCGGCAAACTGCGGCGCGCGATGCAGGATCTCCTGCTCAAGCGCATCCAGATACTGATCCGCTTTGTGCTGCTGGCGGGTGACAATTTTATTGCAGCCGCAGAAGTAGCAGAGCTTGTGGCAGAACGGGATATGAACATACAGAGAGAGCGGGCGGTCAGGGTAACGCGCGACCGCCTGCTGAAATTGGCTATCACCGAAGGCGTCGGAAAACTCCAGCGCGGTTGGATAAGAGGTATAACGCGGCCCGGAATAGTTATATTTTTGGATCAGGGCCAGATCCCAGTCGATAGTTGGTACAGACATGTTCACTCCTTCCGTTGGTGTCGCGTTCGTATACGGCGGCCCGTTCTGGCCCCTGTGCGGGCCATGAATCGGGTGCGCAGCCACTTCTGTCGCCGCGACAACCGCCGTAGTTTAACGAATAACCACACCAGATAACATATAACCGGAAGGGTTATAAGCAGGACGATAAAGCCTGCCGGGTGCAAATGTTAGTTTCCACCTTTCAGCAGGCGCATCATGTCATCCTGCTTCTCTTCTTCTTCCTCTTCCTCTTCTTCGTCGTCATAAGAGAGGCCGAGCTTCTGCATCAGTTCATCAATGCGATCCAGTTTGGCATCAACCCAGGACTGCTCTTCAGCATTCAGGGTTTCACCCTCTTCAAGACGTTCCAGCAGCGCGTCCAGGCGCTCATCATTTTCCAGCAAATCCAGCTCAGCCTGCGGTGAAAGCATAGGTTTCTCGCTCTTGGGTTTGTGCTGCCTGGTGACCGGGACATCGGTCACGCCTAATGGAACAGGTGTTTTACTGCCGATACGCGGGTCTTTCTGCTGCTTGTTTTTCGCAGACGCGCCCGATTCACCGCTGCCGCTTGCGCGACTGCCCGCGGCATGACCACGATGCTTTTTATCGCGTTTGCGATCGCGCGCTTCCTGATTCAGTTCTTCGCGCGTTTTGCGGCGTGCTTTTGCTGGACGTTTAGCGCCTGCAGCGGAGGTCGGTTTTTTCATGTTGTTTTGTCTTTAACTCGTTTTCTTCAGTATAGAATTGCGGCGAAATCTAGCAGAAAGCAAGCAAAGAAAAAAGGCGACAGAGCAATCTGTCGCCTTTTTTCCTGACTCACAACCCGTTAAGGGTCTGACAATCCCTGTTTGCTGACAACTAACCCTGTTTTTCCGTTAGCAGGTACCGTCCGTGATATGTCCTTTTCCTTTTTCAACGCCTCCAGGCGTACGTCTTCCTGACTGTCCTTTGTCTTCGCCTCCTGGCGCTCCTGACCCTTATCCTTAAGTCCGCTTCCTGTCGGCATCCTCGCCGTTGAACGCTACTTTACGCTGCCAGGCTAAACCTACAACCCACCCACACGGCTTATGCGGGACTTTCAGATTAAGACTAAGCGTTAATAGGCTGATTTTAATGGTTTTGATTTTTTAACACCCTACGACTTTTCTTAAATCTCCCATAGTACAAAGGGCAGATCTCTTACAAAGCACAGGGTTTTTACTTACAGCGAGGTTGCCGATGGGAAAAGCCTTTTCTCTCTGTTCAGGTATAATCCCCCTAACGTTACGAATTTCTGGAGACAACCACGTGACCAACCTGAATTATCACCAGACGCATTTTGTACTTAGTGCGCCTGATATTCGCCATTTACCCGCTGATACGGGTCTTGAAGTGGCATTTGCTGGCCGGTCCAACGCGGGGAAATCCAGCGCTCTGAATACCCTGACCAATCAGAAAAGCCTGGCCCGTATCTCTAAAACGCCTGGCCGTACTCAGCTGATTAACCTGTTTGAAGTTGCGCCGGGCAAGCGCCTGGTTGACCTGCCGGGCTATGGCTATGCCGAAGTGCCGGAAGAGATGAAAATCAAATGGCAGCGCGCGCTGGGTGAATACCTGGAGAAACGCCTGTGCCTGAAAGGTCTGGTGGTACTGATGGATATCCGTCATCCGCTTAAAGATCTTGATCAGCAGATGATCCACTGGGCTGTTGAAAGCGGGATCCAGGTGCTGGTGCTACTGACCAAAGCCGATAAGCTCGCCAGCGGGGCGCGTAAAGCGCAGGTGAATATGGTGCGTGAGGCGGTGCTGGCGTTCAACGGTGACATCCAGGTGGAACCCTTCTCTTCACTGAAGAAACTCGGCGTGGATAAACTGCGTGAGAAGCTGGATCGCTGGTACAGCGAGCTGGTACCCGCGACAGAAGCGGAAGAGTGATGATAAGCGCGGCGATGTCCGCGCTTTTTTTTGCGCTGAATTTTTTCTTTGCCGCAATAAAAAACGCCCCAGTCATTACTGACTGGGGCGGCTAAAATATTCAGCCAAATCCGATTACGTGAAGTAAAAGGTCTGAAAGATAGAACATCTTACCTCTGTACCCTACGCGAATAACTCTACCCTTTTTTAGACTATAGACAAAGCACTTTTTGTAGTTTTTTTTCATTCTTTACATAGGGAATTCTAATGATCATCACAAAACGTTCATGGATATGTTGCTTACTTACAGAAACTGTTCATATCCCATAAAGAGTTAGTGAGCCTGATCCCAGTTTTCTCCGCTACCCACTTCCACCAGCAACGGCACATCCAGTTTCACGCTGTTTTCCATCAGTTCATGGATCTTTTTCGAGACCGCTTCCAGATCGTCTTTGTGCACTTCAAACACCAGTTCATCGTGTACCTGCATGATCATGCGAACCCGTGGCTGCTCTTTCTCCAGCCAGGCATCGACGGCGATCATTGCACGTTTAATGATATCCGCCGCCGTTCCCTGCATCGGGGCGTTGATTGCGGCACGCTCAGCGCCGGCACGGCGGGCTGCATTGCTGGATTTAATGTCCGGCAGATAGAGGCGACGTCCGTCCAGCGTTTCGACATAGCCTTTTTCTTTCGCCTGCGCGCGAGTGCTCTCCATATACTGCAGCACGCCCGGATAGCGTTCGAAATAGAGATCCATGTACTTCTGCGACTCTTTACGCGGGATATTGAGCTGACGGGAGAGACCGAAGGCGCTCATGCCGTAGATCAGACCAAAGTTGATCGCTTTTGCACTGCGACGTTGTTCCCCGGTCACGCTCTCCAGGGACATACCAAACACTTCGGCCGCCGTCGCCCGGTGGATATCCTGCCCTTCCGCAAAGGCGGTTAACAGGCCTTTATCCCGCGACAGGTGCGCCATAATTCGCAGCTCAATCTGGGAATAGTCAGCAGAGACAATAACGTAGTCCTGCGGCGCAATAAACGCCTGACGGATACGACGCCCCTCTTCATTACGTACCGGAATATTTTGCAGGTTAGGATCGGTTGAGGACAGTCGTCCGGTAGCCGCTACCGCCTGATGATAGGAAGTATGCACGCGACCTGTTTTCGGGTTGATCATCAGCGGCAGCTTATCGGTGTAGGTCGATTTCAGCTTGGCCAGCCCACGGTATTGCAGGATCACTTTTGGCAGCGGATAGTCCAGCGCCAGCTCCTCCAGCACCTCTTCAGAGGTGGAAGGCGCACCGCCCGGGGTTTTCTTCAGCGGCTTAATGCCCTGCTTTTCGAACAGGATCGTCTGCAACTGTTTGGTGGACGAGAGATTAAACGGCTCGCCGGCAATCTCATGCGCTTTTTGCTCGAGTTCGTTCAGGCGCAACGCAATCTCTTCCGAGTGCTTATGCAGCACTGCCGGGTCGATCTTCACGCCGTTGCGCTCAATCCGGGACAGGACCGGTACCAGCGGCATCTCGATATTCTGGAACACGTTTAGCGGCCCGGCGTCTTTTTGCAGCTTTGGCCACATCTTTAAATGCAGTTGCAGCGTGACGTCGGCATCTTCAGCCGCATAGTGTCCCGCCTCTTCCAGAGCGATCTGGTTAAACGTCAGCTGATTCTTACCCTTACCCGCGATCTGTTCAAAGGTAACGGTTTTATGCTTCAGCCAGCGATCGGAGAGTGAATCCATATCGTGACGACCGGCAACGCTATCGAGGATATAGGACTCCAGCATGGTATCGAACGCGATGCCCTGCAGTTCAATGCCGTAGTTCTGCAGGATGCCACGGTCGAACTTCAGGTTTTGCCCCACCTTGAGGGCTTTATCGTCTTCCAGGATCGGCTTGAGGAGCTCAAGCACGCGCTCGCGGGAAATCTGCTCAGGGGCGTCCAGATAGTCGTGAGCGACCGGCACATAGGCGGCAACGCCAGGTTCCGTAGCAATGGAGAGGCCGACCATATTGGCGGAGACATTATCGAGACTGTCGGTTTCGGTATCAAAAGCGAATACCGGGGCCTGCTTTAATTTTTCAATCCAGACCTGCAGCTGCGCTTCGTCGAGGATGGTTTCGTAGTGTTCAGAAGAGAGGATGCTGGCTTCTTCTTCCGGCTCTTCTTCTGCATCAACTACCAGCGTCTCTTTTGGCTTGGTCGCCGATCTTGCCCCTTTCGCCTGCAGCCATTTCCCCGCTTCAAGATCGGTTATCCAGCGTTTGAATTCATACTGTTTAAACAGGCTCAACAGCTCTTCGGCAGCAGGTTGCTGCACTTCAAGCTGTTCGCAGGTCAGCTCCAGCTCCACGTCGGTTTTGATGGTCGCCAGCTGATAGGAGAGGTAGGCCACCTCTTTGTTTTGCTCAAGCTTGGCGGCCATGGTTTTGGCACCGCGGAAGGTTAACCCGGCAATTTTATCCTGCTCGCTATAGAGCGTATCCAGCCCACCCAGACCCTGCAGCAGCGCCTGGGCCGTCTTTTCGCCCACGCCGGGCACGCCCGGGATGTTATCGGAGGAATCACCCATCAGGGCAAGGAAGTCGATGATCAGTTCCGGCGGCACGCCATACTTAGTCACCACCTCTTCCGGGCCGAGGATGGTATTGGTCATGGTGTTAATCAGGGTGATCCCCGGCGTAACCAGCTGCGCCATGTCTTTATCACCGGTACTGATCAATACCGGGCGGCCCATTTTCTCCGCTTCCCGCGCCAGGGTACCGATCACATCGTCCGCTTCCACGCCAGAGACGGCCATTAAGGGCAGCCCCATCGCTTTTACCATTTTATGCAGAGGCTCAATCTGCGCACGCAGATCGTCCGGCATCGGCGGGCGATGGGATTTGTAGTGTTCAAACAGCTCATCCCGGAAAGTTTTGCCTTTCGCATCGAAGACTACAGCGGCATGGCTCGGCTGATACTGCAGGATCAAGCTACGCAGCATATTCAGCACGCCGTACATTGCGCCAGTAGGCTCTCCCGCGCTGTTAGTCAGCGGAGGAAACGCATGATACGCCCGATAGAGGTAAGACGAACCGTCGACGAGAATAAGCGGATTTTCGGGGATTTGAACCATAATGTCCGTGCCTTTAAGTAATTTATGGATAAAGGATGCCACAGAAGGATGAAAACATCAGTTTTTCGCGGCCATTACAGCCAAAGATTTTGCGATCCTGAGGATCGCTCGCAAATCAAATCTGTGGATAAGTTTGTGAATAGTTTCTGCGGCCTGGACTAAATGTGCTATCTAACGATCTTCACAATAATAATTATCTTTAATTATCAATATATTATTATTTGATCTCGATCTCATATTTCTGGTTGATGACAATTTACTCCATGTGGATATAAGCCACGCCGGATCCGCGCCACAGAATTTTTCGCCACCAGACAGGCAAATCAGAATTCCTGCCGGGTTAAAGCGCCTTCCTTCGGATGTTTTCTGGTAAAATCAGCGTCCGGTGTCTGTTTATCAGGCGCTAACTATAGCTAACCACCTGAAAACATTCATCATGTCTAAATTGCTGGCTGCGATAATACTCTTGTTGAGTATCGCATTAACGATTATGGTCACCATCGCCTGTTCGGTGCCGATCATTATCGCCGGAATAATTAAACTGCTCTTACCGATCCCGGCCGTCTGGCGTGCAGTCTCTGCATTTTGTAACTTCATGATGTACTGCTGGTGTGAAGGCCTGGCGGTACTCCTGCGTCTCAATCCGCAGCTGAAATGGGATGTACAGGGTCTGGAAGGGCTGAACAAGAAAAGCTGGTATTTGCTTATCTGCAACCACCATAGCTGGGCCGATATTGTGGTGTTATGCGTGCTGTTCCGCAAACATATCCCGATGAACAAATACTTTCTTAAGCAGCAACTCGCCTGGGTGCCTTTTATTGGTCTGGCCTGCTGGGCGCTGGATATGCCCTTCATGAAACGCTATTCACGTAGCTATCTGATTCGCCATCCTGAGCGCCGCGGCAAGGATGTCGAAACGACCCGCCGCTCGTGTGAGAAGTTTCGCGCCCATCCCACCACCATCGTCAATTTCGTCGAAGGTTCTCGTTTTACCGAAGAGAAGCAGCAGCAAACCCGCTCGCCGTATGCCAACCTGCTGCCGCCAAAAGCAGCCGGGATCGCCATGGCGCTTAGCGTACTGGGACACCAGTTCGACAAATTACTGGACGTCACGCTCTGCTATCCCGAAAACGATAAGACACCGTTTTACGATATGCTCAGCGGCAAGTTAACCCGGATCGTAGTACGTATTAATCTGGTGCCTGTGGCAGAAGAATTACACGGGGACTATGTCAGCGATAAGAACTTCAAGCGACGTTTCCAGCTCTGGCTGAATACGCTGTGGAATGATAAAGACGCGCAGATAAGCGATATTAAAGCGGAATACAAAAACGCCGGTCATTGACCGGCGTTTTCTTTATTACTTCTTCTCAACCAGATATTTCACGGTATCAGCATATTGCTGGACGAAGATGTCCATGCTGCTGGTATCCATACCCTGCATATTCAGCTGATATTTGCCGTTAACAAACATCGCAGGCACGCCGCGCAGCTGCAGATCGGCAGCGGCTTTTTCCTGCTGGGCCACCAGGGATTTCACGACGAAGCTATTCCAGGCTGCGTCGTATTCTTCACCTTTAATACCGGCATCAACAAAGACCTTACGGATATCAGCCGTGGTTTGTACAGCCTGTGTTTTCTGAACCGCTTCAAACATCGGTGCAGTAATCTTATCTTCCACACCAAGCGCCATCGCAACAGCCCATGCCTGAGTCAGATCTTTGCCCAATGGGCCAAGAAACTCAACGTGATACTTGGTCATTTTGGTGCCTTCTGGCAGTTTCTTCTTCACGCTATCGGCAACATGCAGAACCTGCTCGAACTCATAGCAGTGCGGGCAATAGAATGAGAAGAACTCAAGAACCTGAGGTTCTCCGGCAACCGGTTTGTCGAGGGTAATATACTGCTTGCCATCGGTGAACTGTGCAGCCGATGCGCTAAAAGCCAGAATCATACCTGCCAGCGCCAGCCATATTTTTTTCATGATCAACTCTCTCCTGGGTGTGTTCGATTAATACATGGGCGTTAATTGCAAAGGGGGTTCCTGCAGAACCTTTACCTGTTCAATAAATGTGGATATCTGGTTACGCCAGTAATCTTCCCCGGTAAGCCACGGGAAGTTTCTGGGGAAAGCGGGGTCGTCCCAACGCCTGATTAACCATGCAAGATAATAAACAAAACGCATGGCACGTAAAGGTTCGATTAATGCAATTTCGTCTGAATCAAAGGAACTGAACTCTTCATAGGCTTCGATAATGGTCTCCAGCTGCATCCGCTGCTCGGCTTTATCGCCATTCAGCAGCATCCAGAGATCCTGAATGGCAGGTCCCATTCGTGCATCATCGAGATCGACAAATAACGGCCCATCACGCCAGAGAATATTTCCGGCATGGCAATCACCATGCAGGCGCAGCGTGGTTACGTTGTTATCCCAGCGCGGTATGATGGCGTTAATTAAGCCATCTGTTGCCGCCAGGAATTGTGCTTTCAGCCCGGAAGGAATGAGCGTGGATGTTTCAAATACCTGACGCGGTTCAAGCAAGTATTCCTGAATACTGATCGCAGGGCGCGCGGTAAAGGCACTTTTCTGACCCGTCTGATGAATACGCCCTAAATAACGGGCAACCCACTCCATCTGATCGATATTATCAGCTTCAAATTGCCGGCCACCGAGACTGGGAAAGACAGCAAAATAGAACCCCTGATGCGACAGCAGCGTCCGATCGTTGAATTTAAGGGGAGCGGCGACGGGAACATCATCGGCCACCAGGTCGAGTGCGAACTGATGCTCTTCCTGAATTTGTTCAGCTGACCAGCGCTGCGGGCGATAAAATTTCACCACAAAGCGCCGGCGATCCTCGTCCTGAAACTGGTAGACGCGGTTCTCATAGCTGTTTAATGGAGTCAGGCCTGAGTCCACCCGGATGCCCTGTTCAAACAGCGCATCCATAATGGTATCCGGGTGTAAGGTCTGGAAAGTAAAAGCCTGGTCGGTCATCCGATCATCCGGAAATTATACGAATGATTGAGGATATCATTTAACGGCGTTTACGGTGGCGCCTCTTACAAGCTTTTACTCTTTAATTACGCCACGCGCGCGCAGCAGAGCGGTTTTGAAATCTTCTTCATAATCTTTCTGGATACCCGGGATCACCGCATCTTTACCGGAATCACGCATTTTCAGGTGATAGATCAGAATGTCGTCAGAAAGGTCGGTCAGCTCACCGTCATAACCTGACTCCTGCGCCAGTTTCTGTAAGAATTGCATCAGGTTAAGTTCTGGCTCTTTCTGCCAGGCTGGCTGGAGGAGTTCAATAACTTCGTTCAGACGTTTACATTTCATGGTAATACTCCTTTCATTTATAGTGACACGTTAGCAGGGTCAAACCCACAAGAAAAGAGGCGATATTGTTGAGCCAGATATGCAGGATCACCGGTGTGATACTCGCCGGAGGCAAGGCGTCCCGTATGGGTGGAAAAGATAAGGGCTTGCAGGAGCTGAACGGCCTGCCGTTATGGCAGCACGTTGCGCGAACCCTGCATAAGCAGATCAGCACAATCGTAGTGAGTGCTAATCGCAATATTGCTACTTATCAGGAAAGCGGGTATCCCGTTTACGCGGATCTGCTGGCTAATTACCCCGGGCCGCTGGCAGGTATGCTTTCGGTCATGCAGCAGTGCGATGCGGAATGGTTCCTGTACTGTCCTTGCGATACACCCTTTATCCCGGATTGCCTGGCCGAGCGGCTGGTAAAAAACAGGGAATCGGCACCTGTAGTCTGGGCACATGATGGCGATCGCGATCATCCCACTATTGCGTTAATGCATCGCCAGCTGATGCCGGTATTAAAGAACTACTTAGCCGCTGGCGAGCGTCGTGTGATGGTCTTTATGCGCCAGGCGGGCGGGCATTCCGTTGATTTTAGCGATATGAAACAGGCATTTATTAATATGAATACCCTCGAAGAGATGCAAGCTGTTCAGAGGCACAAATGATACCGGTTTTAGCGATTGCCGCCTGGAGCGGTACGGGAAAAACGACGCTGTTAAAAGTGATTATCCCGGCACTCTGTGCCAGAGGTGTGCGCCCGGGGCTGATCAAACATACCCACCACAATATGGATATCGATACTCCGGGGAAGGACAGCTACGAGCTGCGCAAGGCCGGTGCGGCGCAAACCATCGTCGCCAGCAGTCAGCGTTGGGCTTTAATGACCGAAACGCCTGACGAAGAGCAGATCGATCTGACTTATCTCATCAGCCGGATGGATCATTCGACGCTGGATCTGATGCTGGTAGAAGGTTTTAAGCATGAACCGGTGGCAAAGATCCTGCTGTTCAGAAGCGATACCGGGCATAATATCAATGAGTTAACACTTGATGAGCATGTCATCGCTGTGGCCAGTGATATTCCACTGTCGCTTCAGGTACCGGTATTAGATATTAATGATGCGGAGGGCGTGGTTGATTTTATCCTGCAATGGAAACAAACGTTGTAGGCCGGGGAAGGCGCAGCCGCCATCCGGCATTTTCCCCGCCGCAACGCAAAAAGCCCATCCGGGAGGATGGGCTTTTTGCTTATTTGATGCCTGGCAGTTCCCTACTCTCGCATGGGGAGACCCCACACTACCATCGGCGCTACGGCGTTTCACTTCTGAGTTCGGCATGGGGTCAGGTGGGACCACCGCGCTACAGCCGCCAGGCAAATTCTGTTGTTCACCCCGCCCGCAGGCGTGATGAGTAATCTGTAATCAGCTGAAAATCGTCTTTCAAATCCGCCGAAACAGCTTCGGCGTTGTAAGGTTAAGCCTCACGGTTCATTAGTATCGGTTAGCTCAACGCATCGCTGCGCTTACACACCCGACCTATCAACGTCGTCGTCTTCAACGTTCCTTCAGGACCCTTAAAGGGTCAGGGAGAACTCATCTCGGGGCAAGTTTCGTGCTTAGATGCTTTCAGCACTTATCTTTTCCGCATTTAGCTACCGGGCAGTGCCATTGGCATGACAACCCGAACACCAGTGATGCGTCCACTCCGGTCCTCTCGTACTAGGAGCAGCCCCCCTCAATTCTCCAGCGCCCACGGCAGATAGGGACCGAACTGTCTCACGACGTTCTAAACCCAGCTCGCGTACCACTTTAAACGGCGAACAGCCGTACCCTTGGGACCTACTTCAGCCCCAGGATGTGATGAGCCGACATCGAGGTGCCAAACACCGCCGTCGATATGAACTCTTGGGCGGTATCAGCCTGTTATCCCCGGAGTACCTTTTATCCGTTGAGCGATGGCCCTTCCATACAGAACCACCGGATCACTATGACCTGCTTTCGCACCTGCTCGAGCCGTCACTCTCGCAGTCAAGCTAGCTTATGCCATTGCACTAACCTCCTGATGTCCGACCAGGATTAGCTAACCTTCGTGCTCCTCCGTTACTCTTTAGGAGGAGACCGCCCCAGTCAAACTACCCACCAGACACTGTCCGCAACCCGGATTACGGGTCCACGTTAGAACACCAGCCATTAAAGGGTGGTATTTCAAGGTTGGCTCCACGCAGACTGGCGTCCACGCTTCAAAGCCTCCCACCTATCCTACACATCAAGGACCAGTGTTCAGTGTCAAGCTATAGTAAAGGTTCACGGGGTCTTTCCGTCTTGCCGCGGGTACACTGCATCTTCACAGCGATTTCAATTTCACTGAGTCTCGGGTGGAGACAGCCTGGCCATCATTACGCCATTCGTGCAGGTCGGAACTTACCCGACAAGGAATTTCGCTACCTTAGGACCGTTATAGTTACGGCCGCCGTTTACCGGGGCTTCGATCAAGAGCTTCGCGTTGCCGCTAACCCCATCAATTAACCTTCCGGCACCGGGCAGGCGTCACACCGTATACGTCCACTTTCGTGTTTGCACAGTGCTGTGTTTTTAATAAACAGTTGCAGCCAGCTGGTATCTTCGACTGATTTCAGCTCCACGAGCAAGTCGCTTCACCTACCATCAGCGTGCCTTCTCCCGAAGTTACGGCACCATTTTGCCTAGTTCCTTCACCCGAGTTCTCTCAAGCGCCTTGGTATTCTCTACCTGACCACCTGTGTCGGTTTGGGGTACGATTTGATGTTACCTGATGCTTAGAGGCTTTTCCTGGAAGCAGGGCATTTGTTGCTTCAGCACCGTAGTGCCTCGTCATCACACCTCAGCGTTGAATAAGGTTCCGGATTTACCTGGAACCTCCGCCTACATGCTTAAACCGGGACAACCGTCGCCCGGCCAACATAGCCTTCTCCGTCCCCCCTTCGCAGTAACACCGAGTACAGGAATATTAACCTGTTTCCCATCGACTACGCCTTTCGGCCTCGCCTTAGGGGTCGACTCACCCTGCCCCGATTAACGTTGGACAGGAACCCTTGGTCTTCCGGCGAGCGGGTTTTTCACCCGCTTTATCGTTACTTATGTCAGCATTCGCACTTCTGATACCTCCAGCAGACCTCACAGTCCACCTTCAACGGCTTACAGAACGCTCCCCTACCCAACAACACATAGTGTCGCTGCCGCAGCTTCGGTGCATGGTTTAGCCCCGTTACATCTTCCGCGCAGGCCGACTCGACCAGTGAGCTATTACGCTTTCTTTAAATGATGGCTGCTTCTAAGCCAACATCCTGGCTGTCTGTGCCTTCCCACATCGTTTCCCACTTAACCATGACTTTGGGACCTTAGCTGGCGGTCTGGGTTGTTTCCCTCTTCACGACGGACGTTAGCACCCGCCGTGTGTCTCCCGTGATAACATTCTCCGGTATTCGCAGTTTGCATCGGGTTGGTAAGCCGGGATGGCCCCCTAGCCGAAACAGTGCTCTACCCCCGGAGATGAGTTCACGAGGCGCTACCTAAATAGCTTTCGGGGAGAACCAGCTATCTCCCGGTTTGATTGGCCTTTCACCCCCAGCCACAAGTCATCCGCTAATTTTTCAACATTAGTCGGTTCGGTCCTCCAGTTAGTGTTACCCAACCTTCAACCTGCCCATGGCTAGATCACCGGGTTTCGGGTCTATACCCTGCAACTTAACGCCCAGTTAAGACTCGGTTTCCCTTCGGCTCCCCTATACGGTTAACCTTGCTACAGAATATAAGTCGCTGACCCATTATACAAAAGGTACGCAGTCACACCACAAGGGTGCTCCCACTGCTTGTACGTACACGGTTTCAGGTTCTTTTTCACTCCCCTCGCCGGGGTTCTTTTCGCCTTTCCCTCACGGTACTGGTTCACTATCGGTCAGTCAGGAGTATTTAGCCTTGGAGGATGGTCCCCCCATATTCAGACAGGATACCACGTGTCCCGCCCTACTCTTCGAGTTCACAGCAGGTGTATCTTCGTGTACGGGAGTATCACCCTGTACCCTGCGACTTTCCAGACGCTTCCACTGACACACATGCTGATTCAGACTCTGGGCTGCTCCCCGTTCGCTCGCCGCTACTGGGGGAATCTCGGTTGATTTCTTTTCCTCAGGGTACTTAGATGTTTCAGTTCCCCTGGTTCGCTTCGTTAAGCTATGTATTCACTTAACGATAGTGTGACGAATCACACTGGGTTTCCCCATTCGGAAATCGTCGGTTATAACGGTTCATATCACCTTACCGACGCTTATCGCAGATTAGCACGTCCTTCATCGCCTCTGACTGCCTAGGCATCCACCGTGTACGCTTAGTCGCTTAACCTCACAACCCGAAGATGTCTCTTTCGATTCATCATCGTTTTGCGAAAATTTGAGAGACTCGAACACACCTACCATCTGCTCTTATTACGGAGAGCAGACACAGTGTGTCGTTTCAATTTTCAGCTTGATCCAGATTTTTAAAGAGCAAATATCTCAAACATGACTTAACAGTCAGTTTTGAGATACTGATTGGTTGTGCCTTTCACTCACACCCAGCAAGTGGCGTCCCCTAGGGGATTCGAACCCCTGTTGCCGCCGTGAAAGGGCGGAGTCCTAACCGCTAGACGAAGGGGACACGATGTGTCGCGACTTCGCAGCCGTCTTGCTCGTTACTTTTCATCAGACAATCTGTGTGGACACTGCAAAGGCAGGTTCTTTAAGGTAAGGAGGTGATCCAACCGCAGGTTCCCCTACGGTTACCTTGTTACGACTTCACCCCAGTCATGAATCACAAAGTGGTAAGCGCCCTCCCGAAGGTTAAGCTACCTACTTCTTTTGCAACCCACTCCCATGGTGTGACGGGCGGTGTGTACAAGGCCCGGGAACGTATTCACCGTAGCATTCTGATCTACGATTACTAGCGATTCCGACTTCATGGAGTCGAGTTGCAGACTCCAATCCGGACTACGACGCACTTTATGAGGTCCGCTTGCTCTCGCGAGGTCGCTTCTCTTTGTATGCGCCATTGTAGCACGTGTGTAGCCCTACTCGTAAGGGCCATGATGACTTGACGTCATCCCCACCTTCCTCCAGTTTATCACTGGCAGTCTCCTTTGAGTTCCCGGCCTAACCGCTGGCAACAAAGGATAAGGGTTGCGCTCGTTGCGGGACTTAACCCAACATTTCACAACACGAGCTGACGACAGCCATGCAGCACCTGTCTCAGAGTTCCCGAAGGCACCAAAGCATCTCTGCTAAGTTCTCTGGATGTCAAGAGTAGGTAAGGTTCTTCGCGTTGCATCGAATTAAACCACATGCTCCACCGCTTGTGCGGGCCCCCGTCAATTCATTTGAGTTTTAACCTTGCGGCCGTACTCCCCAGGCGGTCGACTTAACGCGTTAGCTCCGGAAGCCACTCCTCAAGGGAACAACCTCCAAGTCGACATCGTTTACGGCGTGGACTACCAGGGTATCTAATCCTGTTTGCTCCCCACGCTTTCGCACCTGAGCGTCAGTCTTTGTCCAGGGGGCCGCCTTCGCCACCGGTATTCCTCCAGATCTCTACGCATTTCACCGCTACACCTGGAATTCTACCCCCCTCTACAAGACTCTAGCCTGCCAGTTTCGAATGCAGTTCCCAGGTTGAGCCCGGGGATTTCACATCCGACTTGACAGACCGCCTGCGTGCGCTTTACGCCCAGTAATTCCGATTAACGCTTGCACCCTCCGTATTACCGCGGCTGCTGGCACGGAGTTAGCCGGTGCTTCTTCTGCGAGTAACGTCAATCGATGAGGTTATTAACCTCACCGCCTTCCTCCTCGCTGAAAGTACTTTACAACCCGAAGGCCTTCTTCATACACGCGGCATGGCTGCATCAGGCTTGCGCCCATTGTGCAATATTCCCCACTGCTGCCTCCCGTAGGAGTCTGGACCGTGTCTCAGTTCCAGTGTGGCTGGTCATCCTCTCAGACCAGCTAGGGATCGTCGCCTAGGTGAGCCGTTACCCCACCTACTAGCTAATCCCATCTGGGCACATCTGATGGCAAGAGGCCCGAAGGTCCCCCTCTTTGGTCTTGCGACGTTATGCGGTATTAGCTACCGTTTCCAGTAGTTATCCCCCTCCATCAGGCAGTTTCCCAGACATTACTCACCCGTCCGCCACTCGTCACCCAGGGAGCAAGCTCCCCTGTGCTACCGTTCGACTTGCATGTGTTAGGCCTGCCGCCAGCGTTCAATCTGAGCCATGATCAAACTCTTCAATTTAAGTTTGATGCTCGTGAATTAAACTTCGTAATGAATTACGTATGTTCACTCAGAGACTTTGGTATTCATTTATCGTCTTGCGACGTTAAGAATCCATGTCACTTTGAGTGCCCACACAGATTGTCTGATAAATTGTTAAAGAGCAGTGCAACGCGGCTTTCGCTCACCGTTGCGAGGTCCCGTATAATACGTTTTCCTCATTCAGAGTCAAGCAATTATTTTCGCTTTTCTCCGCCGGCGTTCATCTCTGAAGCCTGCTGTCACGGCGGTTTGTAATCCGTTGTTCCGTGTCAGTGGAGGCGCATTATAGGGAGTTCTTCGGCAGTGACAAGAGTAAATTTAAAAAAACTAATCAACCGTGCTTTTTTTCACCAAAACACCCATCTTTTAGCCAGAAATTGCGCTAATTGTCGTTTTACCAACCACAACTATCCTGCAGATGGCATACTTACTAGCATTAAGAATCAAGGAATATGCGTTATGCCTTTGAGCGCGCAACAGCTGGCGGCACAAAAAAATCTCTCCTATGTGCTGGCAGAAAAGCTGGCACAGCGAATCCTGGCGGGTGAATACCTGCCAGGTAGCATCCTGCCGGGCGAACTGGAACTGGGTGAGCAGTTTGGCGTAAGCCGAACTGCCGTGCGTGAAGCCGTCAAAACCTTAACCGCGAAAGGGATGGTGCTTCCCCGTCCGCGCATCGGTACGCGCGTGATGCCCCAGGGCAACTGGAACTTCCTCGATCAGGAGCTACTCTCCTGGTGGATGACGGAAGATAACTTCCATCAGGTCATCGATCATTTCCTGGTCATGCGCAGCAGTCTGGAGCCGCAGGCCTGCCTGCTGGCCGCCACGATCGGAACGGCAGAGCAAAAAGCGCGGTTAAATACTCTGATGGATGAGATGGTGCATCTGAAAAAGCACTTCAACCGGGAACGCTGGATAGAAGTGGATATGGCCTGGCATGAGCATATCTATGAGATGAGCGGTAATCCGTTCCTGACCTCTTTTGCCTCGCTCTTTCATTCTGTTTATCACACCTACTTTACGTCTATTACTCAGGACGAGGTGGTGAAGCTGGATTTACACCAGGCTATCGTTGATGCCATTCAGGATAGCGACGGGCTACGCGCCATGACAGCCAGCCAGACACTGCTTGCCACACCAGCACGATAGTCATAAACAACAGGAATTCGAATGACAGTAAAAAAAGCGCGCAGCATGGCGGGTTTGCCATGGATCGCGGCAATGGCTTTCTTTATGCAGGCGCTGGACGCCACCATCCTCAATACCGCTCTCCCGGCGATTGCCGAAAGTCTTAACCGTTCTCCGCTGGCCATGCAGTCAGCCATCATCAGTTATACCCTGACTGTTGCGATGCTGATCCCGGTGAGCGGCTGGCTGGCCGATCGCTTCGGCACGCGGCGTATCTTTATGCTGGCGGTTACCTTATTTACGCTGGGGTCGCTGGCCTGCGCACTCTCCAGTTCACTGGGCGAGCTGGTTGTGTTCCGGGTGATTCAGGGAATTGGCGGCGCGATGATGATGCCGGTCGCGCGTCTGGCGCTGCTAAGAGCCTATCCGCGCAGCGAACTGTTGCCGGTACTTAACTTTGTCACTATGCCGGGCCTGGTCGGGCCGATCCTCGGGCCGGTACTGGGGGGCGTGCTGGTCACCTGGGCCAGCTGGCACTGGATCTTCCTTATTAATATTCCGATTGGCGTCGCCGGTCTTTTCTATGCCCGTAAATTTATGCCGAACTTCACCACCCCGCGGCGCAAATTCGATATGGGCGGGTTCTTCCTGTTTGGACTGAGCCTGGTGCTGTTTTCCAGCGGCATGGAGTTGTTCGGTGAGAAAGTGGTGGCCACCTGGCTGGCCGTCTCCATCATCTTCAGCGGTATTCTTCTTTTTCTTCTTTATATACGTCATGCGCGTCGTCACCCTACGCCGCTGATTTCACTCTCGCTGTTTAACACGCGCACCTTCTCGGTGGGTATTGCCGGAAACATCGCTTCACGTCTGGGTACCGGGTGTGTTCCCTTCCTGATGCCGCTGATGCTGCAGGTCGGGTTCGGTTATCCGGCGCTGATCGCCGGCTGCATGATGGCGCCTACCGCGTTGGGTTCGATTCTGGCGAAATCCGGCGTGACCCAGCTGTTACGCCGGGTGGGATACCGCAGGACACTGGTCGGCGTGACGGTATTTATTGGCGTGATGATTGCGCAATTCTCACTGCAGTCGGCCGCGCTGCCGATATGGATGCTGATCCTGCCGCTGTTTGTACTGGGGATGGCGATGTCCATCCAGTTCACCTCGATGAACACCATTACCCTGGCCGATCTCAGCGATGAGAACGCCAGCGGCGGCAACAGCATGCTGGCGGTGACGCAGCAGCTGTCGATCAGTCTGGGAGTGGCGCTGAGTGCGGCGGTGTTGCGCTTTTATGAAGGGTTCGGCGGTACGAATACTGTCGAACAATTCCACTCAACCTTTATCACCATGGGCGTGATGACGGTGATCTCGGCCCTGGTCTTTATGCTGTTAAAACCGAAAGATGGTCGTAACCTCATTAAAGAACGGCACAAACCTAAACAGAACCCCGTTCCATCAGAACAGGAGTAAGCTGCAGCCGCTGTGGTTGCAGTGCGGGCTGGGTGATACGGTGGATCAGCACATCAATCGCCAGCTCGCCCAGTTCATCCTTGGGCTGATGAATAGTGGTGAGCGGCGGCGTCATATACTGCGCCAGTTCGATATCGTCATATCCCACCACGGCGATATCGTCCGGGACACGAAGCCCCGCCTGATAGAGCGCCTGATAGGCCCCCACAGCCATCGCATCATTACCAATAAACACCGCCTGAGGGCGATCTTTCTGCGCCAGTAAGGACTGCATCGCCTCAAACCCGCCGCTAAATTCAAAGTCACCGGTGATTTGATACCCGTCAGGCACCGGAAGACCGGCGCGCGCCATGGCGACCAGAAAACCTTCCAGCCGCAGGCGGGCAGGGGTTTTATCCAGCGGACCGGTAATGCAGGCGATGCGGGTATGCCCTTTATCAATCAGATGCTGCGTCGCCATGTCCCCACCCAGCAGCGAGTTATCCTGAATCAGATCGCTGGTACCGTCGAACGGCGCCCAGTCCATCATCACCGTGGGAACGGAAGGGTAGCGCTGCATTATCTCGGGCGAGGGTTGATGCGTTTCAGTACACAGGAGTAATAACCCGTCGACGCGCTTTTGCATCAGCGTCTCCAGATTACGGTTCATGCGCTGCTCGTCGCCTTCGGTATTACAGAGCACCAGACTGTATCCGCGCTCAAAACAGCTGCGCTCTACGCCGCGCACCAGCTCAGAGTAAAAGGGGTTGGTACTGGCGGTGATCAGCATGCCAATGGTGCGGGTCTGGTTGAGCTTCAGACTGCGTGCCAGGGCGGAAGGCGCATAATTGAGGGTTTTAACTGCGGCTTCGACCTTCTCCCGGATCGCCTCGCTGACGAAGCGATCGTTATTAATGACATGGGAGACAGTGGAAGTAGAGACGCCCGCCATGCGAGCGACATCTTTCATTGTGGCCAAACGCTACCTCTGCTGACTTAAAAATTCATCGATCTCATTGCGCCAGGGTACAGAAGGCTGTGCGCCTGGACGGGTTACCGCAATGGCCGCCGCCGCATGGGCAAAACGAATCGCGGTATCCAGCGGCTCACCTTCCAGCAGCGCCGTGACCAGCGCACCATTAAAGGTATCGCCTGCAGCGATGGTATCAACAGCTTTCACCTTAAAGCCGGGAACGCGACGACCTTCCCCCTCGACGCTGGCCCATACGCCACGGCTGCCAAGGGTAATGATGACCGTATTGATGCCTTTCTGGTGCAGGGCTTTCGCCGCGCGCGCCGCATCGTCATCGTTTTCAACGCGAATACCCGTCAGCTTTTCGGCTTCGGTTTCGTTAGGGGTGATGATATCCACCAGCGCCAGCAACTCGTCTGATAATACACGGGCAGGCGCGGGATTAAGTACGACAGTGGTGTGATTTTTATGGGCAATTTTTGCCGCCGCCAGCACGCTTTCTACCGGCGTCTCCAGCTGCATCAGCAGCGCGTCGGCACTGACGATACTCTCATGTTGCGCCGCCACGCGTTCAGCGGTCAGCGCCGCATTAGCACCTGCATGAATACCGATAACATTCTCACCTTCCGCGTTGACAAAAATCAGCGCCACGCCGGTTGATTCGCCTTCTACTACGCTGACCGGCGCAATATCGATGTTGTCGCTTGCCAGCTGTTTGCGCACGCGCTCACCGGTATCGTCATCGCCGGTACAGGCGATAAAGGCGATGTTTGCGCCGCTGCGTCCGGCGGCGACCGCCTGGTTTGCGCCTTTGCCGCCAAAGGCGACCTGATAGCGATTGCCGGTTACGGTTTCGCCCGGTGTCGGGAAAGCGTCAAGGTTAAGAATGTGATCGGCATTAATGCTGCCAAGGACAACGAGCTTACCTGCGGTTTTCATCATTGAGGTGTCCATCTGAGAGTGCCACCGGGAGAACCCGGTGGCATATGCCACGCTATTTCTTTATATGTTGTCCCTCAGGCAGCCGGTAGCTGCCTGAATCGCCTGTTACTGCTTGATGACCAGTTTCAGGTCAACAGGGTATTTAGCCTGAACTTTCTCGCCCTTCAGCACTTTGTCAGCAGTCTGCACGCCAGTCGCGCCGATCTGCTCAGGAAGCTGAGCAATGGTCGCAGCCAGTTTGCCATCGTTCACCGCTTTTTCACCATCAGGCGTGCCGTCAAATCCGACAACCATCACATCCGATTTGCCTGCGGTTTGCAGAGCACGCAGTGCGCCCAGCGCCATTTCGTCGTTCTGTGCGAATACCGCTTTAACGTCCGGGTGAGCGGTCAGCAGGTTCTGCATTACGTTCAGACCTTTAGTACGGTCGAAGTCTGCCGGCTGGCTGGCCAGTACATTGAATTTGTGGGCAGCAACGGCCTGCTGGAAGCCTTCGCCACGCTCACGCGCTGCGGAAGTCCCGGCGATACCCTGCAGTTCGATAACCTTGGCACCTTCGCCTGCTTTTTTGGCGATGTAATCACCGGCAATTTTGCCGCCCAGCACGTTATCAGAGGCAATGTGGCTGACCACTTCGCCTTTAGACGCCTGACGGTCCAGGGTGATCACCGGGATATTGGCCTGGTTAGCCATCTTCACGGCGTTACCTACCGCATCGGAATCGGTCGGGTTGATCAGCAGAATTTTGGTGCCGCGAACGGTTAAGTCCTGCACGTTAGCCAGCTCTTTCGCCGGGTTGTTCTGGGAATCCAGGATCACCAGGTTGTAGCCCAGCTTGTCGGCTTCTTTCTGCGCGCCATCCTTCAGGGAGACGAAGAACGGGTTGTTCAGGGTAGAAACCACCAGCGCGATGGTATCTTTCGCCATGGCGTTTGCACTCACAGTTGCGCTCAGCGCGACAGCAGAAACCAGGGTAGCCAGTTTTTTCATGTTCATATCAAAGATGTCCTGTAGTGTCGTCAGTTACTGTTTTTTGTTGTCTACCAGTACCGCCAGCAAAATCACTACCGCTTTGACGATCATCTGGTAATAGGAAGAAACACCTAACAAATTCAAACCATTGTTCAGGAAGCCGAGGATCAGCGCACCGATCAGCGTCCCCACGATACGACCTTTACCCCCTGCCAGGCTGGTACCGCCCAGCACGACCGCAGCGATGGCATCCAGCTCATAACCGGTACCCGCCGTTGGCTGAGCAGAGGAGAGACGTGCCACCTCGATAATGCCCGCCAGCGAGGCCAGCAGGCCGCACAGGGAGTAGACGATAATTTTGACTTTATTGACGCTGATGCCGGACAGACGCGTCGCCGCTTCGTTACCGCCCAGGGCATAGATATAACGACCCAGACGGGTGTGATGCAACATGTACCACGCCGCGAGGAACACCAGCCCCATGATCCACACCGGCGTCGGGATACCCAGCGGGCGGCCGATACCGAACCAGCCAAACAGATCGGCGTTGTCGGTAAAGCCGGTGTTCACCGGGCTACCGTTGGTGTAGACCATGGTCACACCGCGCAGCAGCAGCATCATCACCAGGGTGGCGATAAACGCCTGCACGCGGCCTTTCGCTACAATCATTCCGGTGACGGCTCCAATCGCAGCGCCCAGCGCCAGGGCCGCTGCCACCGCCACCAGCGCGTTGACTTCAATCCCTACAATTGAAGCGGCAACCGCGCCGGTGAGCGCCAGCAGGGAACCGACGGACAGGTCGATACCCGATGTCAAAATCACCAGCGTCATCCCCACCGCCATAATGGCGTTGACGGACGTTTGCTGAAGGATGTTGAACAGGTTATTTACGGTAAAAAAGTTCGGGCTCATGGTGGAGACAATCGCGATCAGCACCAGCAGAGCAATCAGCGATTTTTGTTCCAGCAGCCATGCCTTAGTGAAATAGCGGCGTCCAGAAACAGCCTGGGTAGTCATCTTCTTACTCCTGATCCACGCGATTAAGCTTGCCCACAGCGGCAGCCATCAGAATTTCCTGGGTGGCCTGCTCGCGACTGAATTCACCGCCGAGATGCCCTTCATGCATAACGATAATGCGATCGCTCATGCCTAATACTTCTGGCATCTCGGAAGAGACCAGAATGATGCTCAGCCCGTCAGCCTTGAACTGGTTGATGAGCTGATAAATCTCTTTCTTGGCGCCGACGTCCACACCGCGGGTTGGCTCATCGAGGATCAGCACCTTCGGACGGGTCATCAGGCCGCGGGCAATCGCCACTTTCTGCTGGTTACCGCCGGACAGCAGACCGATAGCCTGTTCCATCGACGGGGTTTTGACGTTAAAGAGGCGGATAAAATCACTGACGGCCTGCTGCTCGTCTTTATGCTTCAGGCTCCCACCGTTGCGGCTGAAGTAGCGCAGCGCGGTCAAGGACATGTTCTCTTTCACCGACATCCCCAGCACCAGACCATCGCGCTTACGGTCTTCGGAGATATAGACGATACCGTTCGCCAGGCCATCCTGCGGAGAGCGGGTAACCACTTCATGCCCATCGAGCGTGACATACCCGCTGGTGCGCGGCAGGGCACCGTACAGCACTTTCATCAGTTCGGTACGGCCAGCCCCCATCAGCCCGGCCACGCCGAGGATCTCGCCCTGGCGCAGCGTAAAGGAGACGTCGTTGACGCCCGGGCCGCACAGGTTATCGACCTTCAGGCGGATATCGCCCGGCTGCTTATCAATACGCGGGTACTGGTCTTCGAGCTTACGGCCCACCATCATCTCAATCAGCGTATCTTCGGTGAGGGTCACCACTTCACGCTCGGCAATAAACTGCCCGTCGCGGAAGACGGTCACGTCATCGCAGATCTCGAAGATCTCTTTCATACGGTGGGAGATGTAGACGATGCCGCGCCCCTGCGCTTTCAGCTCGCGGATCACGCGGAACAGAGAGTCGGTTTCGGTATCGGTGAGGGCGTCGGTCGGCTCATCCATGACGATGACCCGGGATTCGAAGCTCAGCACCTTGGCGATCTCCACCATCTGCTGATCGCCAATGGAAAGGTCACCCACCAGCCGATCGCTTTTGAAGCGCAGGTTCAGCTTCGCCAGCAGTTTGTCGGCTTCGGCATACATCTGTTTCCAGTCAATTTTGCCAAAGCGATTCACAAACTCGCGACCGAGGAAGATGTTCTCCGCGATGGACAGCTGTGGGATCAGGTTCAACTCCTGGTGGATGATGCCGATCCCGGCTTCCTGGGAGGATTTCGGGCCGGTGAAGGTGGTCTCTTTGCCGAGCCACAGCAGCGAACCGGCATCACGTTGATAGATGCCGGTCAGCACTTTCATCATCGTGGATTTGCCGGCACCGTTTTCACCCACCAGCGCCATCACGCGGCCGGCATAGACGTTCAGTGCGGCACCGGAGAGGGCTTTAACGCCCGGGAACGACTTATCGATCCCTTTCAGTTGCAGGAGTGCGTCCATGGTGGCCTCAGAAGGTGACGCCAGCACAGAGAATGATATTCGCATACGGGGAACACTCCCCGCTGCGAATAACCGCCTGGCTGTCAGCGGTATTTTTCTTGAACTGCTCGTGCGTTATGTAACTTATTTTTATGGTGTTTCCCTGGTGTTGTTGCAGCTGCTTGATATGGCCAAGCAACGTTTCGTGGAGCTGCGGATTATGTTGTTTGATTTCCGTTGCGAGAATGGCTTCCTCAACCTGCATCTCGGTTGTCACCACATCCAGTACCTGCATAAACGAGGGCACGCCCTGGGTTAATGCCAGATCAATACGCGTTGTACTGTGAGGAATGGGTAAACCCGCATCACAGACCACCAGCGTATCGGTATGCCCAAGACGGGAGATGACCGATGAGACTTCAGAGTTGAGTACAGTGCCTTTCTTCATTTTCTTGCTCCACTAGCGAAACGTTTCGCTGGCGTCAGTTTAATCTTACCGATGCGCAGAAAACCACCATGGCGTTGCAGATTTGTGATCGTTGTCGAAACGTTTCGCTAAGTGAAATGCGGGGGAGAAGAGGGGGAATATTTGCCGGGTGGCGCTGCGCTTACCCGGCCTACAAAACCGTAGGCCCGCGCAAGCGAAGCGCCGCCGGGCACTAACTAAATCTCGACCTGTGTCCCTAACTCAATGACGCGGTTAGGCGGGATCTCGAACTGGTCGGGCGCACGCAGGGCGTTACGCTGGAGGATAAGGTAGAGCTTGCCGCGCAGGCGCAGATACCACGGGCGTTTGCCGATGATCAGCGACTCGTGCGACATAAAGAACGAGGTCTCCATCATCCGGCAGCTTAAACCTTCCAGACCGCAGCGGTGGAACACCTCTTCCACGTTCGGGGTTTCGCGCCAGCCATAGCTGGCCACTACCCGCCAGAAAGTGGGCGAAAGCTGCTCTATCTGCACGCGGCGAACATTATGCACATACGGCGCATCTTCGGTACGCAGCGTCAGGAGGATCACCCGCTCATGCAACACCTTGTTGTGCTTGAGGTTGTGCATCAGGGCAAACGGAATCACGTTCAGCGCACGCGACATATAGACTGCTGTACCCGGCACACGCACCGGCGGGGATTTCTCCAGCGAGACGATCATCGCATCCAGAGAATTACCGTGCTCGTGCATCCGACGCAGCAGGCGGAAACGCTCGCTCTTCCAGGTGGTCATCACAATGAACATCACCATACCCAGCGTCAGCGGCAGCCAGCCGCCGGAGACAATCTTGTCGAGGTTGGCCGAGAACAGCGGAATATCGATGCAGAGGAAGCCGACCAGAATCATTCCCACGAGGAATTTATTCCAGTGCCAGTTGCGGTACGCCACCGTGGTGGAGAGGATGGAGGTCAGCACCATCGTCCCGGTGACGGCGATACCGTAGGCTGCCGCCAGGTTACTGGAGTGCTCGAAGCTGACGATAACAATCACTACCGCGAAATAGAGCAGCCAGTTAATGAACGGGATGTAGATCTGGCCCGACTCCATCTCTGACGTATGAATGATGCGCATCGGGGAGAGATAACCCAGACGTACGGCCTGACGGGTCAGGGAGAAGACGCCAGAGATCACCGCCTGAGAGGCAATCACCGTCGCCAGCGTGGCGAGGATCAGCATCGGCACCAGCGCCCAGTCCGGGGCCAGCAGGAAGAACGGGTTTTTAATCGCTTCCGGATGTTTGAGCAGCAGCGCGCCCTGGCCGAAGTAGTTCAGCACCAGCGACGGCAGCACCACCATAAACCAGGCCACACGAATAGGCAGTTTGCCGAAGTGCCCCATATCGGCATACAGCGCCTCGACCCCGGTGATGGAGAGCACCACGGCGCCCAGCGCAATAAACGATACGGTTTTGTATTCAAGGAAGAAGTGCACCGCCCACATCGGGTTCAGCGCATGCAGCACGTCCGGATTCGCAATAATGCTGCGTAACCCCAGCACCGCGAGGATCAGGAACCAGGCCAGCATAATCGGCGCGAAGAGTTTCCCCACCAGCCCGGTGCCGTGCTTCTGAATCACAAACAGCAGGGTCAGCACAAGAATGGCCAGCGGAACGACCCATTCCTCAAGCTGCGGCGCGACAATCTCAAGCCCTTCGATTGCCGACAACACGGAGATAGCTGGTGTGATCACCACTTCGCCATAGAAGAAGCTGCCGCCAATCAGCCCGATAATCACCAGGAAGGAGGTCATTTTGGGGGAGGTGTAGCGCCCGGCCAGCGACATTAAGGTCAGGATCCCACCTTCACCGGCATTATCTGCGCGCATGACAAAGGAGAGATATTTAACGGAGACTACTAAGATCAGGAGCCAAAAGATGAGAGACAAAAAACCAAAAACAGCGTCGCGTTCCACGCCAAAACCAAACTGACCGGACAAACATTCACGAAGCGTATAAAGCGGGCTGGTGCCGATATCACCGTACACAACCCCGATCGCCGCGAGCGTTATTGCGGGTAATGATTGCTTATTATCAGTGCTCATAGACTAGTCTTTTCGTTTATATAACAAATGTGTGCTTAGTCCCTTGGCCCACAAAAAGCGCACAGTATGCACGATTAATCGTAGAATCGTACCCCTAAATGCGCCCGCATTAACATAGCGCAAAGAAAATAGCACCGTAGTTCAGTCTATTACCAGCCCAGAACGAAACGTCTATACTCGCTTCAATTAGCCGGGTGTACGGCGAAAGGATGCAAAACAATTATGGCTCACACTCATTTATTAGCAGAAAGAATTTCCCGTCTCAGCGGCGCGCTGGAAAAAGGGCTATTTGAACGTAGCCATGCCATCCGCCTCTGTTTACTGGCGGCACTGAGCGGTGAAAGCGTCTTTCTGCTGGGGCCGCCCGGCATCGCAAAAAGCCTGATTGCCCGCCGGCTGAAATTTGCCTTTCAGCATGCCAGAGCCTTTGAGTATCTGATGACCCGCTTTTCCACACCGGAAGAGGTGTTTGGCCCCCTCTCCATTCAGGCGTTAAAAGATGAAGGACGCTATGAGCGTTTGACGGCGGGCTATCTGCCGGAAGCGGAGATCGTTTTTCTCGATGAAATCTGGAAAGCTGGCCCCGCAATCCTGAATACCCTGCTCACCGCCATCAACGAACGTCGGTTCCGCAATGGCGCGTTTGAAGAAAAAATCCCGATGCGTCTGCTGGTGGCGGCCTCCAACGAACTGCCGGAAGCCGACAGCAGCCTCGAAGCCTTATATGACCGCATGCTGATCCGCCTGTGGCTCGACAAAGTGCAGGACAAAGCGAACTTCCGCTCGCTGCTGATTAGCCAACAGGATGAAAACGATAACCCTGTCCCTGCCGCCCTGCAGGTGACGGATGAAGAGTACCAACAGTGGCAGCAGGACATTGGCAAAATCAAACTGCCGGATACGGTATTTGACCTGGTCTTTATGCTGCGCCAGCAGCTGGATGCCCTGCCGGGCGCGCCTTACGTCTCCGATCGTCGCTGGAAGAAAGCCATTCGTCTCCTGCAGGCCAGCGCCCTGTTCAGCGGCCGCGATGCGGTTGCTCCTATCGATCTGATCCTGCTGAAAGATTGCCTGTGGCATGACGCTAACGGTATGAATCTGATGCAGCAGCAGCTGGAAATATTGATGACCGGACACGCGTGGGGGCAGCAGGAGATGCTGAACCAGCTCGGGGCCATCACCCAGCGCCGCCTTCAGCTTCAGCAGCAGCAAAGCGATAAAACCGCCCTGCGCGTCAGCTGTCAGAGCGGCATGTTTGCCCGCCGCCCGCACTACGAATTGCCGACCGAACTGAGCGAATCCACCCTGACATTGCTCCTCCAGCAGCCGCTTAAGCTCCATGATATGCAGGTCATTCACATCACCATTGAGCGTGAAGCCCTGTCGCTGTGGCTGAGCAAAGGCGGCGAGATCCGCGGCAAACTCAACGGCATCGGCTTTGCCCAGCAGCTGAATATGGAAGTGGACGGCAGTCTGCATCTTGTGATCCGTGACGTCAGCCTGCAGGGCTCGCGCCTTGCGCTGCCCGGCACCGCCTCTGACAGCGTTCCGGAAGAGATCAAACAGCAGCTGGAAGCGCTGGATAATCAGTGGCACCTGCAGCACACCCGCTTCAGCGAGCAGCAAAAATGTCTGTTTATCCACAGCGACTGGCTGGGCCGCATTGAATCCAGCCTCCAGGACGTAAGCGCCCAAATTAAACAGGCGCGTCAATGCTGACGCTGGACACGCTCAACGTTATGCTTGCCGTCGGCGAGGAGGGTATGATCGAAGAGATCATCCTGACTCTGCTGGCCTCGCCACAGCTGGCTGTCTTTTTCGAAAAATTCCCCCGGCTTAAAACCGCCATCACCGACGATCTTCCGCGCTGGCGGGAAAATTTACGCAAAAGGCTGAAAGATACCCGCGTCCCGCCAGAGCTCACCGAAGAGGTGATGTGCTATCAGCAGAGCCAGCTGCTCTCCACGCCCCAGCTGATCGTCCAGTTACCGCAAATTTTAACCCTGCTGGACAAGGTGCACTCCCCCTATGCCAGCCAGGCCCGACAGCTGGTGGTGGATAACGCCACCTTTACGCCCGCTCTGCATACCCTGTTTTTACAGCGCTGGCGATTAAGCCTGGTGGTACAGGCTACCTCCCTCAATCAGCAGTTAATGGAAGAGGAGCGCGAGCAGCTGCTCAGCGAAGTGCAGGAGCGCATGACCTTAGCCGGTGCGCTGGAGCCGGTGCTGGTGGAAAATGAAAACGCCGCCGGTCGCCTGTGGGATATGAGCGCCGGCCAGCTGAAGCGGGGTGATTATCAGCTTATCGTCCGCTACGGTGACTTTCTGGCCCAGCAGCCGGAGCTGATGCAGCTGGCGGAACAGCTGGGCCGCTCCCGGGAGGCGAAGTCGGTGCCAAAAAAGGATGCCCCGCTGGAAACCTTCCGCACCCTGGTGCGCGAACCGGCGACGGTGCCGGAGCAGGTGGACGGGCTGCAGCAGAGCGACGACATTCTGCGCCTGCTGCCGCCCGAGCTGGCCACCCTGGGTATTACGGAACTGGAGTATGAATTTTACCGTCGGCTGGTGGAGAAGCAGCTCCTGACCTATCGCCTGCAGGGTGATGCCTGGCGAGAGAAGGTCAGCCAGCGCCCGGCCGTGCACCAGGATTTCGACGAGCAGCCCCGCGGGCCATTTATCGTCTGCGTGGATACCTCGGGTTCAATGGGCGGCTTTAACGAGCAGTGCGCCAAAGCCTTTTGCCTTGCCCTGATGCGGGTGGCACTCGCTGACAGGCGGCGCTGCTTTATCATGCTGTTTTCCAGCGAGGTGGTGGGCTACGAGCTTTCGGGCCAGCACGGCCTCGAGCAAGCGATCCGCTTCTTAAGCCAGCGCTTTCGCGGCGGGACCGATCTCGCCAGCTGTTTTCGCGCGGTTATCGAACGGATGCAGGGCGGAGAGTGGTATGACGCCGATGCGGTGGTGATCTCGGATTTTATTGCCCAGCGCTTGCCGGATGAGGTGGTGAGCAAAGTGAAGGTGTTGCAGCGGGAACATCAGCATCGTTTTCACGCGGTGGCGATGTCCACCCATGGAAAACCCGGCATCATGCGCATCTTCGATCATATCTGGCGCTTTGATACCGGGTTGCGTAGCCGCCTGCTGCGGCGCTGGAAACGCTAATTACAGCAGCGCATCCACGCTGTCACGAACCTGCTGCGGCCATACGCCACACTGAACCTGGCCGATATGGGACAGCTGCAGCAGTAACATGGTCAGACGAGACTGGCCAATGCCGCCGCCGATGGTCTGCGGCATCTCACCGCGCAGCAGAGCCTGGTGCCACTCCAGCTTGAGACGATCTTCATCCCCGGTGATGGCCAGCTGACGCTGCAGCGCGTCGGCATCAACGCGGATCCCCATGGAGGAGAGCTCAAACGCATCTTCCAGAATCGGGTTCCACACCAGGATATCGCCGTTCAGACCGGCGAGGCCGCTTTCACCTTCGCTGCTCCAGTCATCATAATCCGGCGCACGGACATCGTGACGCTGACCATGGGACAGCTTGCCGCCGATCCCAATCAGGAATACCGCACCCAGCTCTTTAGCGATCGCACGCTCACGGCCTTTGGCATCCAGATCCGGGAAGCGGGTCAACAGCTCCTGGCTATGAACAAACTGGATCGTCTCCGGCAGGAACGGGGTCAGACCAAACTCTTTGCTGACTGCCGCTTCGGTCTCTTTGATCCCGGCATAAATGGCTTCTACCGTCGCTTTCAGCGTGCGGGTATGACGCTCGCCATCACCCATGACACGTTCCCAGTCCCACTGGTCAACGTACACAGAGTGAATAGCGGTAAGACGGTCTTCATCAGGGCGAAGGGCTTTCATGTGCGTGTAAAGCCCTTCGCCCGCGCTGAAGTCGTGTTGCCCCAGAGTTTGACGCTTCCACTTCGCAAGGGAATGAACCACTTCGAACTGGGCGTCTGGCAGTGTTTTCACTTTTACCTGTACCGCTTTTTCGCAACCAGACAGGTTGTCCTGCGTCCCGTCCCCCACGCGGCTTAAGATCGGTGCCTGGACTTCAATAAGACCAAGCTTTTCTTCCAGCTGGCGGGAAAAATGGGATTTAACGAAACTGATCTGGCGTTGTTGTGCGATGTAAGCGGTTTTCATTATTTATACTCCTGCGTCCTGTTGGCATTGATTAAGCAACAAAAAAGAACGTCTTTCAATAATCCAACAATAAAACTCCGTCATGACTTTTGATTCGTTAAAATTAAACGCTAGAATAGAGTTATTCATTAATCTTCATAAGAAAAAGCTATGGAAAATTATCAGATCGACAATCTGGACCGCGGCATCCTTGAGGCGCTGATGGCCAATGCCCGCACGGCCTATGCCGAACTGGCCAAACAGTTTGGCGTTAGCCCGGGCACCATTCATGTGCGCGTAGAGAAGATGAAGCAGGCGGGGATCATTACCGGGGCGCGTATTGACGTTAGCCCCAAACAGCTGGGGTACGACGTCTGCTGCTTTATCGGCATCATTCTGAAGAGCGCCAAAGACTACCCCTCGGCGCTGGCAAAGCTCAACGCGCTAGAGGAGGTGACCGAGGCTTACTACACCACCGGGCACTACAGCATCTTTATTAAGGTGATGTGCCGATCGATCGACGCCCTGCAGCAGGTACTTATCAACAAGATCCAAACAATTGATGAAATTCAGTCCACCGAGACGCTGATCTCCCTGCAGAACCCGATCATGCGTACCATCCGCCCCTGATCGGGCAAATTCATTCCCACATTTTCCACAGGTAGATCCCAGCTCGCTCACAGCGTACAATGATCCCTCTTTATATGAGCGAGCGATCCATGGCAGATATTACTCTTATTAGCGGCAGCACCCTCGGCGGGGCTGAATATGTAGCGGAACACCTGGCTGAAAAGCTGGAAGATGCGGGTTTTTCCACCGAAACGCTGCACGGACCGTTATTAGAAGATCTGCCGATCGACGGGATCTGGCTGTTGATCACCTCCACCCACGGTGCCGGCGATATTCCGGATAACCTTCTTCCTTTATATGAAGAGCTAAAAGAGCATCAGCCTGACCTGGCGAACGTCCGGTTTGGGGCGATCGGCATCGGCAGCCGGGAATATGACACTTTCTGCGGTGCCGTTGAGAAAGTGGAGACCGAACTGAAGTCCTGTGGGGCACAACAGATCGGTGAAACGCTGAAGATCAACATCCTCGATCACGATATTCCGGAAGATCCAGCGGAACTTTGGCTGGCTGAATGGAAAAATTTACTCAAAAACGATTAAAGATCATGCGATCAGATGTGGATAACTCTGGTTAAAAGCTTGGATCAACCGGTAGTTATCCCAAGAACAACTCATGATTACTTTTTGTGCTGTGCATAAGTCGTCGATCTGATCCCAGCTTATACGTTGCAGGATCACCGATCATTCACAGCAAACGATCCTCTCTAAACGCATGATCTTCTTCGGGAGATCCGGCTTATCCACAGAAAACCGCGATCCTAATAAGAGATCACAATAAAACAGATCTCTAAATAAGAAGATCTTCTTTTTAATAGTCAGGATCCCAGTGCTTTCTCGATCGACTAAAGTTGAGTAGAATCCACGGCCCGGGCTTCAATCCATTTTCTTACCGCTTTACGCGAGGCAGACCACCATGTTTTATCAGGATCCTTTTGACGTCATCATCATTGGCGGGGGTCATGCAGGCACCGAGGCCGCAATGGCCGCGGCGCGAATGGGTCAACAGACCCTGCTTTTGACACACAATATCGACACGCTAGGACAGATGTCCTGTAATCCGGCGATTGGCGGCATTGGGAAAGGACACCTGGTAAAAGAAGTGGATGCCCTTGGCGGCCTGATGGCCACCGCGATCGATCATGCCGGCATTCAGTTTAGGATACTAAACGCGAGCAAAGGCCCTGCCGTTCGTGCCACCCGTGCACAGGCAGACCGCGTGCTCTATCGCCAGGCGGTACGCACCGCACTGGAGAATCAGCCGAACCTGATGATCTTCCAGCAGGCGGTTGAGGATCTGATCGTCGAAAACGATCGTGTTGTTGGCGCCGTGACCCAGATGGGTCTGAAGTTCCGTGCCAAAGCCGTCGTACTGACCGTCGGGACTTTCCTCGATGGTAAAATTCATATCGGACTGGATAACTACAGCGGTGGCCGTGCTGGCGATCCGCCGTCCATTCCGCTGTCGCGTCGTCTGCGCGAGCTGCCGCTGCGCGTCAGCCGCCTGAAAACCGGCACGCCGCCGCGTATTGACGCCCGCACTATCGATTTCAGCGTGCTCGCACAACAGCACGGCGATAACCCAATGCCGGTCTTCTCGTTCATGGGCAACGTGGATCAGCATCCGCGCCAGGTGCCGTGCTATGTCACGCACACCAACGAGAAAACCCATGACGTGATCCGCAGCAACCTCGATCGCAGCCCGATGTATGCCGGCGTGATCGAAGGGATCGGCCCACGTTACTGCCCGTCGATCGAAGACAAGGTGATGCGCTTTGCCGATCGTAACCAGCACCAGATCTTCCTCGAGCCGGAAGGGTTGACCTCCAACGAGATCTACCCTAACGGTATCTCCACCAGCCTGCCGTTCGACGTACAGATGCAGATCGTCCGTTCGATGCAGGGGATGGAGAATGCGAAGATTGTCCGTCCGGGCTATGCCATCGAGTATGACTTCTTCGATCCGCGTGACCTGAAGCCGACCCTGGAAAGCAAATTTATTCAGGGGCTGTTCTTCGCGGGCCAAATCAACGGCACGACCGGTTACGAAGAAGCCGCCGCGCAGGGGCTGCTGGCCGGTCTCAACGCCGCGCGTTTCTCTGCCGAGAAAGAGGGCTGGGCGCCGGGTCGTTCTCAGGCTTACCTTGGCGTGCTGGTGGACGACCTTTGCACCCTCGGGACCAAAGAGCCGTACCGCATGTTTACCTCTCGGGCGGAATACCGTCTGATGCTGCGTGAAGACAACGCCGACCTGCGTCTGACCGAAAAAGGGCGTGAGCTGGGTCTGGTGGATGATGCGCGCTGGGCGCGTTTCAACGAGAAGCTGGAGACCATCGAGCGCGAACGTCAGCGCCTGAAGTCCACCTGGGTCAACCCAACCACCGAATCTGTAGACGAAGTGAATGCTCACCTGTCTGCGCCGCTTTCCCGTGAAGCGAGCGGGGAAGATCTGCTCCGTCGTCCGGAGATGACCTACGACCAGCTGATCCAGATGACGCCGTTCGCGCCGGGTCTGGATGACGTGCAGGCCGCCGAGCAGGTCGAAATTCAGGTGAAATACGAAGGCTATATCGCCCGTCAGCAGGATGAGATCGAGAAACAGCAGCGTAACGAGAGCACGATCCTCCCGGCCACGCTGGATTACCGTCAGGTTAACGGCCTCTCCAACGAGGTGATCGCCAAGCTGAACGACCATAAACCGTCGTCCATCGGCCAGGCATCGCGCATTTCCGGCGTCACGCCTGCGGCCATCTCCATTCTGCTGGTGTGGCTGAAAAAACAGGGTATGCTGCGCCGCAGCGCATAATCGTAAGAACTGCCCGGTGATGCGTAGCGATCCGGGCCTACAGAACTCCGTAGGGCGGGTAAGCGTAGCGCCACCCGCCAAAACGCATCTCAACAGGTATTCTCCGTGCTTAACAAACTCACTCGTCTGCTGGATCAAGCCGGTATTTCGCTCACCGATCACCAGAAAAATCAGCTGGTGGGGTATGTCGATATGCTGCACAAATGGAACAAGGCCTATAACCTCACCTCGGTACGCGACCCGAACGAGATGCTGGTGCGTCACATCCTCGACAGCATCGTCGTGGCGCCTCATCTCCAGGGTGAGCGTTTTATTGATGTCGGCACCGGTCCAGGCCTGCCGGGTATCCCACTCTCTATCGTGCGTCCTGAGTGCCAGTTCACGCTGCTGGACAGTCTGGGCAAGCGCGTGCGCTTCCTGCGCCAGGTTCAACATGAACTGAAGCTGGAAAATATTTACCCGGTACAGAGTAGGGTAGAGGAGTATCCCGCCGAGCCGCCGTTTGATGGCGTGATCAGCCGGGCCTTTGCCTCGCTCAACGACATGATCGGCTGGTGTAAGCATCTGCCTGCACAGAACGGACGGTTTTATGCCCTGAAAGGCATCCTGCCTGAAGATGAAATCGCACAACTGCCGGACGGGTTTGAGGTGGAGTCCGCCATCAAATTACGCGTTCCACAGCTGGAAGGTGAGCGCCATCTGGTGATCGTTAAACCAAACAGTTTTTAAAAAAATAATAAAAAATGTGGAAATTGTGCTGTTCTAAGTATGTTAAAAAACAGTCTGAAGGTTAAGAAATAGCCAGCGTTAATTTAACCGCTTTTTTACTGTGGATTTTCTTTGGGTTAACCTGAGTGTGTAGTTAACCCAAAATATAATAAACCCTGAAAATATCAGCTTGCTAAAAGTAGGGGTTAGTAACCAGATCGTAATGTTAAATATTTATTATAAATGTCAATAAAAGGTTTTTGTTGTATACAGGGCTGTTTTGTAAATAGTTACTTAAATTACTCTTTAATATCATAAAGATGAAATATAGCGACTTACTGATTTCAATTATTCGACCTTATCGTAAATGTGTATTTTGTGATCCTGTGCACGCTTTATCGCCAATGTTTCCGCGTAGTTTGCAGTTTTGATGAGTCATTCACAGTTTGACGAAAAGTTAAGAAATAGCGCCGGGGAAAAATATTTAAACATTTATTCACCTTTTCGCTACTTATTGTTTGAAATCACGGGGACGCACCGTATAATTTGACCGCTTTTTGCTGCTTGACTCTGAGCCCTAAAGGACGTTTTATACGACACGCGACATACCTCGAAGTGAGCAGGAGTAAAAACGTGATGTCTGTGTCGCTCTTGAGTCGAAACGTTGCTCGTAAGCTTCTGTTCATTCAGTTTCTGGCGGTGATAGCAAGTGGATTGCTGTTCTGCCTCAAAGACCCCTTCTGGGGCATCTCTGCGGTAAGCGGAGGTTTGGCAGTCGTTTTGCCGAATATGTTGTTTATGATTTTTGCCTGGCGTCATCAGGCGCATACACCTGCCAAAGGCCGCATGGCCTGGTCCTTCGCTCTGGGCGAAGTGTGTAAGGTGTTGCTGACCTTTGCTCTACTGGTGATGGCGCTGGCGGTTTTTAAAGTGGTATTTCTGCCGCTGATAGTGACGTGGGTTTTGGTGCTGGTGGTACAAGTTCTGGCGCCAGCTGTAATCAATAACAAAGGGTAAAAGGCATCATGGCTTCAGAAAATATGACGCCGCAGGATTACATAGGACACCATCTGAATAACCTTCAGCTGGACCTGCGTACATTCTCGCTGGTGGATCCGCATAACCCCCCAGCCACCTTCTGGACGATCAATATCGACTCCATGTTCTTCTCGGTGGCACTGGGTCTGTTGTTCCTGGCCATTTTCCGCGGCGTTGCGAAACGTGCAACCAGCGGCGTTCCAGGGAAATTCCAGACCTTCATCGAAATGATCATTGGCTTCGTCCATGGCAGCGTCAAAGACATGTACCACGGCAAGAGCAAGGTGATTGCACCGCTGGCGCTGACCGTCTTTGTGTGGGTCTTCCTGATGAACCTGATGGACCTGCTGCCGATCGACCTGCTGCCGTTTATCGGCGAGCATATCTTCGGTCTGCCTGCCCTGCGTGTGGTGCCGTCTGCTGACGTGAACATCACCCTGTCCATGGCACTGGGCGTATTCATCCTGATTCTTTTCTACAGCATCAAAATGAAAGGTGTAGGCGGCTTCGTGAAAGAGCTTACCTTGCAGCCGTTCAACCACTGGGCGTTTATTCCGATCAACCTGATCCTGGAAGGCGTTAGCCTGCTGTCCAAACCGATTTCTCTCGGTCTGCGACTGTTCGGCAACATGTATGCGGGTGAGCTGATTTTCATTCTGATCGCGGGTCTTCTGCCGTGGTGGTCACAGTGGATTCTGAATGTGCCTTGGGCCATTTTCCACATCCTGATCATTACGCTGCAAGCCTTTATCTTCATGGTTCTGACGATCGTCTATCTGTCGATGGCATCTGAAGAGCACTGATTCTTTACCAACACTACTACGTTTTAACTGAAACAAACTGGAGACTGTCATGGAAAACCTGAATATGGATCTGCTGTACATGGCTGCCGCTGTGATGATGGGTCTGGCGGCTATCGGTGCTGCGATCGGTATCGGCATCCTCGGGGGCAAATTCCTGGAAGGCGCAGCGCGTCAACCGGATCTGATTCCTCTGCTGCGTACTCAGTTCTTTATTGTTATGGGTCTGGTGGATGCTATCCCGATGATCGCTGTAGGTCTGGGTCTGTACGTGATGTTTGCTGTCGCGTAGTAAGTAGATTTAAACCCTAAGCCACAGTTGTAAATTTAAAGAGGTATTGTGCTGTGAACATGAACGCAACAATCCTCGGCCAGGCCATCGCGTTTGTTATCTTTGTCTGGTTCTGCATGAAGTACGTATGGCCGCCTTTAATGGCAGCCATCGAAAAACGTCAGAAAGAAATTTCTGACGGACTGGCTTCTGCAGAACGCGCTAAGAAAGATTTGGACCTTGCACAGGCCAACGCGACCGACCAGCTGAAAAAAGCGAAAGCGGAAGCCCAGGTAATCATCGAGCAGGCGAACAAACGTCGTTCTCAGATCCTGGACGAAGCGAAAGCTGAAGCAGAACAGGAACGTACTAAAATCGTGACGCAAGCGCAGGCAGAAATTGATGCCGAGCGTAAACGTGCTCGCGAAGAGCTGCGTAAGCAGGTCGCGATTCTGGCTGTTGCTGGCGCCGAGAAGATCATCGAACGTTCCGTGGATGAAGCTGCTAACAGCGACATCGTGGACAAACTTGTCGCTGAACTGTAAGGAGGGAGGGGCTGATGTCTGAATTTGTTACGGTAGCTCGCCCCTACGCCAAAGCAGCTTTTGACTTTGCTATCGAACACCAAAATGTCGATCGCTGGCAGAACATGCTGGCGTTTGCCGCTGAGGTAACGAAAAACGAACACATGGCCGAGATGCTTTCAGGTGCACTGGCACCAGAAACCCTCGCCAGTTCGTTCATCGCCATTTGCGGTGAGCAGTTAGACACTAACGGTCAGAACCTGATTCGGGTAATGGCAGAAAATGGTCGTCTGAAAGCGCTCCCGGATGTTCTTGAGCAGTTCGAGCACTTACGTGCCCTCAGTGAAGCCACCGTTGAAGTTCAGGTAACTTCTGCGTCTGAGCTGAGTAACGAACAGCTTGCGAAAATCACCGCCGCGATGGAAAAACGTCTGTCACGCAAAGTGAAGCTGAATTGCAATATCGATAAGTCTGTAATGGCGGGCGTAATCATCCGAGCGGGTGATATGGTCATTGATGGCAGCGTACGCGGCCGTCTTGAGCGCCTTGCAGACGTCTTGCAGTCTTAAGGGGACTGGAGCATGCAACTGAATTCCACCGAAATCAGCGAACTGATCAAGCAGCGCATTGCTCAGTTCAGTGTTGTGAGTGAAGCTCACAACGAAGGTACTATTGTTTCTGTAAGCGACGGTGTTATCCGCATCCACGGCCTGGCCGATTGTATGCAGGGTGAAATGATCTCCCTGCCGGGTAACCGTTACGCTATCGCACTGAACCTGGAGCGCGACTCCGTAGGTGCAGTTGTGATGGGTCCTTACGCTGACCTCGCCGAAGGCATGAAGGTTAAGTGTACTGGCCGTATTCTTGAAGTTCCAGTTGGCCGTGGCCTGCTGGGTCGCGTGGTGAACACCCTGGGTGCGCCAATCGACGGTAAAGGTCCGGTTGATAACGATGGCTTCTCGCCAATCGAAGTTATCGCCCCGGGCGTAATCGACCGTCAGTCCGTCGACCAGCCGGTGCAGACCGGTTATAAATCCGTTGATGCGATGATCCCAATCGGCCGTGGCCAGCGTGAGCTGATCATCGGTGACCGTCAGACCGGTAAAACCGCGATGGCAATCGATGCGATCATCAACCAGCGCGATTCCGGCATCAAATGTGTGTACGTGGCTATCGGCCAGAAAGCGTCCACCATTTCCAACGTGGTTCGTAAACTGGAAGAGCACGGCGCGCTGGCTAACACCATCGTTGTTGTGGCTACCGCTTCTGAATCTGCTGCACTGCAATACCTGGCACCGTATGCCGGTTGCGCAATGGGCGAATACTTCCGTGACCGCGGTGAAGATGCTCTGATCGTTTATGATGACCTGTCCAAACAGGCCGTTGCATACCGTCAGGTTTCCCTGCTGCTCCGTCGTCCACCAGGACGTGAAGCATTCCCGGGCGACGTATTCTATCTGCACTCCCGTCTGCTGGAGCGTGCATCCCGCGTTAACGCGGAATACGTTGAGAACTTCACTAAAGGTGAAGTGAAAGGCCAGACCGGTTCTCTGACCGCACTGCCAATCATCGAAACCCAGGCGGGTGACGTTTCTGCGTTCGTTCCGACCAACGTAATCTCCATTACCGATGGTCAGATCTTCCTGGAAACCAACCTGTTTAACTCCGGTATTCGTCCGGCAGTTAACCCGGGTATCTCCGTATCCCGTGTGGGTGGTGCAGCGCAGACCAAGATCATCAAGAAACTGTCCGGTGGTATCCGTACCGCGCTGGCACAGTATCGTGAACTGGCAGCGTTCTCCCAGTTTGCATCCGATCTTGACGATGCAACCCGTAAACAGCTTGACCACGGTCAGAAAGTGACCGAACTGCTGAAACAGAAACAGTATGCCCCTATGTCAGTCGCACAGCAGGGCTTGGTACTGTTCGCAGCAGAACGTGGTTATCTGGGGGATGTAGAACTGGCGAAAATCGGTAGCTTCGAAGCCGCACTGCTGGCTTTCGCTGACCGTGACCACGCTCCGCTGATGCAAGAGATTAACCAGTCCGGTGGCTATAACGACGAAATCGAAGGCAAGCTGAAGAGCCTGCTCGATTCCTTCAAAGCAACCCAGTCCTGGTAACGTCTGGCGGTCTGTCTTAGGGCAGACCGCAAGGCATTGAGGAGAAGCTCATGGCCGGCGCAAAAGAGATACGTAGTAAGATCGCAAGCGTCCAGAACACGCAAAAGATCACTAAAGCGATGGAAATGGTCGCCGCGTCCAAAATGCGTAAATCGCAGGAACGCATGGCGGCCAGCCGTCCTTATGCAGATACCATGCGCAAAGTGATTGGTCACCTTGCGAGCGGTAATCTGGAATATAAGCATCCTTACCTGGAAGAACGCGACGTTAAGCGCGTGGGCTACCTGGTGGTGTCGACCGACCGTGGTTTGTGCGGTGGCTTGAACATTAACCTGTTCAAAAAGCTGCTGGCGGATATGAAAGTCTGGTCTGATAAAGGCGTTCAGAGCGAAATCGCGATGATCGGCTCTAAAGGCGTCTCTTTCTTTAATTCCGTAGGTGGCAATATTGTCGCCCAGGTGACCGGTATGGGTGATAACCCGTCCCTGTCCGAACTGATCGGCCCGGTAAAAGTGATGTTGCAGGCCTTTGATGAAGGCCGTCTGGACAGGTTGTACGTTGTAAACAACAAATTTATTAACACCATGTCTCAGGTTCCGACCCTCACGCAACTGCTGCCGTTACCGGCATCAGATGATGCTGAGTTGAAGCATAAATCCTGGGATTACCTGTATGAACCCGATCCGAAACCGCTGCTGGATACCCTGCTGCGTCGTTACGTTGAATCCCAGGTTTATCAGGGTGTGGTAGAAAACCTGGCCAGCGAGCAGGCCGCACGTATGGTGGCGATGAAAGCCGCGACCGACAATGGCGGCAGCCTGATTAAAGAGCTGCAGTTGGTATACAACAAAGCTCGTCAGGCCAGCATTACTCAGGAACTCACCGAGATCGTCGGTGGTGCATCCGCGGTATAACCAGGTTAATTCGTAGAGGATTCAAGATGGCTACTGGAAAAATTGTCCAGGTAATCGGCGCCGTGGTTGACGTCGAATTCCCTCAGGATGCCGTACCGCGCGTGTACGATGCTCTTGAGGTTCAGAATGGTAATGAGCAGCTGGTGCTGGAAGTTCAGCAGCAGCTCGGTGGTGGTATCGTGCGTACCATCGCCATGGGTTCTTCCGACGGTCTGCGTCGTGGTCTGGATGTAAAAGATCTCGAGCACCCAATCGAAGTACCAGTAGGTAAAGCAACCCTGGGTCGTATCATGAACGTCCTGGGTCAGCCGATCGACATGAAAGGCGATATCGGCGAAGAAGAGCGTTGGGCTATTCACCGTTCAGCACCTTCCTATGAAGAGCTGTCCAGCTCTCAGGAACTGCTGGAAACCGGCATCAAAGTTATCGACCTGATGTGTCCGTTCGCGAAGGGCGGTAAAGTCGGTCTGTTCGGCGGTGCGGGTGTGGGTAAAACCGTAAACATGATGGAGCTGATCCGTAACATCGCGATCGAGCACTCCGGTTACTCCGTGTTTGCAGGCGTGGGTGAGCGTACTCGTGAGGGTAACGACTTCTACCACGAAATGACCGACTCCAACGTTCTGGACAAAGTATCCCTGGTTTACGGCCAGATGAACGAGCCACCAGGAAACCGTCTGCGCGTTGCGCTGACCGGCCTGACCATGGCTGAGAAGTTCCGTGACGAAGGTCGTGACGTACTGCTGTTCGTTGACAACATCTACCGTTACACCCTGGCCGGTACGGAAGTATCCGCACTGCTGGGTCGTATGCCATCAGCGGTAGGCTACCAGCCGACCCTGGCGGAAGAGATGGGTGTTCTGCAGGAACGTATCACCTCTACCAAAACCGGTTCTATCACCTCCGTTCAGGCGGTATACGTACCTGCGGATGACTTGACTGACCCATCACCAGCCACCACCTTTGCTCACTTAGATGCAACCGTGGTACTGAGCCGTCAGATCGCGTCTCTGGGTATCTACCCGGCCGTTGACCCGCTGGACTCCACCAGCCGTCAGCTGGATCCACTGGTTGTTGGTCAGGAACACTACGACACCGCGCGTGGCGTACAGTCCCTGCTGCAGCGTTATCAGGAACTGAAAGACATCATCGCCATCCTGGGTATGGATGAACTGTCTGAAGAAGACAAACTGGTGGTAGCACGCGCACGTAAGATCCAGCGCTTCCTCTCCCAGCCGTTCTTCGTAGCAGAAGTATTTACCGGTTCTCCGGGCAAATACGTTGCGCTGAAAGACACCATCCGTGGCTTTAAAGGCATCATGGAAGGCGAATACGATCACCTGCCGGAGCAGGCGTTCTATATGGTGGGTTCCATCGACGAAGCCGTGGAAAAAGCCAAAAAACTTTAACGCCTTAATCGGAGGGTGATATGGCAATGACTTACCACCTGGACGTCGTCAGCGCAGAGCAACAAATGTTCTCTGGTCTGGTCGAGAAAATCCAGGTAACGGGTAGTGAAGGTGAACTGGGTATCTTCCCGGGTCACGCACCACTGCTCACCGCCATTAAGCCTGGTATGATCCGCATCGTTAAACAGTTCGGTCATGAAGAGTTTATCTATCTGTCCGGGGGCATGATTGAAGTGCAACCTGGCAGCGTGACCGTACTGGCTGATACCGCAATTCGTGGCCAGGATCTCGACGAAGCGCGAGCTCTGGAAGCGAAGCGTAAAGCAGAAGAGCACATCAAGAGCTCTCATGGCGACGTGGATTACGCTCAGGCGTCTGCAGAGCTGGCCAAAGCGATCGCGAAACTGCGCGTTATCGAGTTGACCAAAAAAGCGATGTAACACCGGCTTGAAAGTACGAAAGCCAGTCTGGTCTCCAGGCTGGCTTTTTTTATGGTTTCGTTTCATTAAATCTGAAATCAAAACGATGTTTTATTATTTTGTGATTTAGCTCACAAAATGATTGATCGGCAAAATGTTGAGGAGTAGACTCCGTTTTGTGATGTATGTCACATAACTGAACTTCAAAAACATCAGGATGCCATCATGAAAACCATCAACAAAATCATCGCCCTTTTCAGCAACATGAACGTCTCTTTCGGTACGTTCAATCTGTAATTGCTGACCTGCCGGGCGGCGCCACGCTTACCGTTGTGTGATAAGCGAAGCGCCTCCCTGGTTATTGGGTCTGCACCTGCGTTTTATCAAACTCCTTCCCGTCACTGTTCACGCTTTTACCCTTCACGATAAAGTAGTTCGTGTTATCGATGGTTCCCACGACCGCATCATCATATTCACCGGGCTGATTCCGGATCGACAGGTTGCCGGTAAACGTCCCCTGGGTTGTGACGTCTCCGTACGGGCTCGGGCGGAAGATGTAGTTAAATCGCTGGTTATCCACCGCCAGGTTGTTCTCCACTACCAGCTTGCCCGGGTTAAAGTTATCGGTGAAACCGTCCAGATGGTTGCCGGTGGCTTTACTGTTGCGGATTTGATGCGCCACAGGCTGCCCTTCCCCGCCGAGCTTGAAGCCGTTACTGGTATTGTTGCTGGCAACCGAGTTCTCGATCACCACCACACCGTTGGCGCCATCTTCAATCTTGTTGAACAGGTCGAAACCGTCATCGATATTGTCGTGGGCATAGCATTTCTCCAGCCGGTTGCCGTCGCCTACCCGCATCTTCACTGCGAAGCCATCGGCGTTAATCTTACCGGGATCTTCGTTGGCCCAGGATTCAGAATCCACCACCCGGTTATAGCTTGCCCATAACGGACGACCAATCTTCTCAGGAGAGGAGATCTGGATCCCGGTATCGTCATTACGGTACGCCCTGACGCGCTCGATCAGGTTATGGCTACCCTGAACGCGCAGGCTTTTCTCCGTGACGTCGATACCCTGGATATGCCAGTAGCTGGCGTCGAGCAGCAGACCGCGGATCACCACTTCACCTTCAGCCTGAAGCGTTTTGAGCTTGTCGCGGCTGCCACTGGCCGAGAGCGGGATCTCGCTTCGCGGATAATCGCCGCTTTTCAGCACCAGCTTACCGCCGGGGGCCAGCAGCGCGATGGCGGTGGCGAGATCCAGCGGCGCATCGACTGTACCTTTCGCCTCCGCTTTGCCGTCCGGGGCGGCATACAGAAGCGCCGTGTCCCTGTCTGCGACGCGTTCCACGGTGAGCTGCTGGTTCACCGGTGTGCCCTGAGACGGGGTAAAGGCCACCGTAAAGGTGCTGGTCTGCTCAAGACGGGCGGGCAGGGTGTACATCTCCCCCGCTTTTACCGTTTTCTCATTACCGATCACCACTTCGTTTTGCCGGACGCTGAATACTCCGTCTTCATTGGCGCGCGCCTGCAGCAGATAATTCCCGGAAGCGCTGACGTTCCCGGAAGCCAGTTGCACCATGACCGGCAGCGGCTCTGCCTGCCACGGCGGCGAAGATACGGTATGGGCGGGGCTGGTGGTCAGCGAGGCGTTGGTCACCGTGATTTTGGCATTCCGGGAGGCGAAGAAGCCGACGTAGTAGCGATCCGGGTTTTGCACCGAAATCAGATCCGCGCGCGGCACGCTCTTGCTCACCCAGCTGTCGCTGTCCAGCGGGGCCCAGGCGGTAATAAAGCCATCGTCCGTGCGCTGAAGTTTGAGGCGAAACGCCGGGGTCTGGCTCAGGTTCACCTCTTCTTTATAACTCTGTTTTTTAATGGCCGCCCCGGCATCCCCCCATGGATGGCTGATCCCCTCCCGGGTGATGGCCTGCATTTTCACCCGCTGATGATCTTTTTTATCCTGGGTCATAATGGCGTTCATCACCAGGTTTGATGCCGCAGGGAACTCTTCATAACCGGTTTTCAGCGGCGCCTGACGTGGGTTACCGAGGACATCCCGCACCAGCAGCCCGGCGCCTTCCTGCGCGGCAGGTTTTGCGCCATTCTCCGGTCCAAACTGATCCACCCGGATGTTGGCCTGCAGGACGAAGTTCTCGCTCGCCGGCAGTTCGGTATAGAAGAAAGTTAGCCCGTCGTGGGAGTTGGCAATTTTGCCGCCACGGCTCTCCACCGTGATCGCTTTTGTCAGGTCGGCGCTCTCCTGCGGCGTGAGCTTTTTCCCGTCGATAGTGACATCATTGACGCCAATTTTTTCGGGCAGCACGTTGGAAGAAAAATTCACATCCGTGGATTGCCCAAACGCAATGGCTTTCCAGACATGGGGCTGTTCGGCGGCCGTTGCGGAAAAAGCGCTACACATCATCAGGGCCAGAGGTATTTTAGACTTCATCTTATTCTCCTGAATAATAATTGAGCGCCATTATCATCAGAATAAAACGGTGTTTCTTTTTTGTATGTCACATATTTCAATAATTAAAACAGTGTTTTGCTTATTGATGGCTTTATTCATGAAGCGAAAGAATCGCTAACATGTTGTGCGGGCTGGAGACTTCTCTAAAGGGCGCTATATTCCATAAGCAAAGTCCTCTATTCTGCTGTAAAAAGAACCTTTAAACAGCCCGGGACCGGCGAGGTTGTGCGTTTTACCGCCTCTCCATTTTATGGCGCAAAATATGTAGAATTTTCAACGCCAAAGGGTTTTACTTTCACTCAAATTACAGTCAGGACGTGTATGTTGAACAATGCTATGAGCGTGGTCATTCTTGCCGCAGGCAAAGGCACCCGCATGTATTCCGATCTTCCAAAAGTGCTGCACACCCTGGCAGGGAAAGCGATGGTGCAGCATGTCATTGATGCCGCTAATGAAATGGGCGCGAGCCAGGTTCACCTGGTCTATGGCCACGGTGGCGATCTGCTGAAGCAGACGCTGCATGACGACAAGCTCAACTGGGTACTGCAGGCAGAACAGCTGGGTACCGGACATGCCATGCAGCAGGCGGCGCCGTTCTTCTCTGACGACGAAGACATCCTGATGCTCTACGGCGACGTGCCGTTGATCTCCGTAGAGACGCTGGCCCGCCTGCGTGCTGCGAAACCGCAGGGCGGGATTGGTCTGCTGACCGTCAAGCTGGACGATCCTTCCGGCTATGGCCGCATCACCCGTGAAAACGGCAAAGTGACGGGCATTGTCGAGCACAAAGATGCCACCGATGCACAGCGTGAAATCCAGGAAATTAACACCGGGATTCTGATCGCCAATGGCGCAGACATGAAGCGCTGGCTGTCGCAGCTGAACAACAACAATGCGCAGGGCGAATTCTACATCACCGATATCATCGCGATGGCGTATCAGGAAGGGCGTGAGATTGCCGCCGTTCATCCGGCGCGCATCAGCGAAACGGACGGCGTGAATAACCGCCTCCAGCTCTCCCGCCTGGAGCGTATCTATCAGTCCGAGCAGGCAGAAAAGCTGCTGCTGGCGGGCGTGATGCTGCGCGATCCGTCACGTTTCGATCTGCGTGGGGTGCTCAATCACGGGCGCGACGTCGAGATCGATACTAACGTTATTCTGGAAGGCAACGTAACGCTGGGTAACCGCGTCAAAATTGGCACCGGTTGCGTGATTAAAAACAGCGTGATTGGCGACGACTGTGAAATCAGCCCTTACAGCGTGGTGGAAGATGCCCACCTGGAAGCCGCCTGCACCATCGGGCCGTTCGCCCGTCTGCGTCCGGGTGCTGAACTGCTGGAAGGTGCCCACGTCGGCAACTTCGTCGAAATGAAAAAAGCGCGTCTGGGCAAGGGCTCAAAAGCCGGGCATCTGACCTATCTGGGCGATGCTGAGATCGGCGACAACGTGAATATTGGTGCCGGGACCATCACCTGCAACTACGACGGCGCGAACAAGTTCAAAACCATTATTGGCGATGACGTGTTTGTCGGATCCGATTCGCAGCTGGTGGCACCTGTCACCATCGGCAAAGGCGTCACCATTGCCGCAGGCACGACCGTGACGCGCGATGTGGCCGAAAACGAGCTGGTGATCAGCCGCGTGCCGCAGGTGCAGAAGCAGGGCTGGAAACGCCCGGTGAAGAAGAAGTAACCGATTTATCCCTCGCCCCTTTGGGGAGAGGTCCGGGTTGAGGGGATAACATAATCCCCCGCCCAAAGGCAGTCTCTAAAAATATAACCCCACTCTCTACAAGGCTCGGGGCGCCCAAAAAGGGCACATACAGGTCAGCGACAACGCAGGCGAAAGCCTCTATTCGGAATCTAAAACTATGTGTGGAATTGTTGGCGCAGTCGCGCAGCGTGATATTGCTGAAATCCTTCTCGAAGGGTTACGTCGTCTGGAATACCGTGGTTACGACTCTGCCGGTCTGGCAGTGGTCGATGCAGAAGGGCACATGACCCGTCTGCGTCGCCTCGGTAAAGTAAACATGCTGTCGCAGGCCGCGGAAGAAACTCCGCTGCACGGCGGCACAGGCATTGCCCATACCCGTTGGGCGACCCACGGTGAACCTTCTGAAGGCAACGCGCACCCGCATGTCTCTGAACACATTGTGGTGGTGCATAACGGCATCATCGAAAACCACGAGCCGCTGCGCGAAGCGCTGACTGAACGCGGGTATACCTTCGTGTCAGAAACCGACACCGAAGTGATCGCTCACCTGGTTCACTGGGAGCTGGAGCAGGGCGGTACGCTGCGTGAAGCCGTACTGCGTGCCATCCCTCAGCTGCGCGGCGCCTACGGCACGGTGATCATGGACAGCCGCGATCCATCCACCCTGCTGGCCGCCCGTTCGGGCAGCCCGATGGTGATTGGTCTGGGAATGGGCGAGAACTTTATCGCTTCCGATCAGCTGGCGCTGCTGCCGGTGACCCGTCGCTTTATCTTCATGGAAGAGGGCGATATTGCCGAAGTGACCCGCCGCGACGTGAAACTGTTTGATAAATCTGGTGCGCCGGTGAAGCGTCAGGATATCGAATCCAGCCTGCAGTACGACGCGGGTGACAAAGGTGCTTACCGTCACTACATGCAGAAAGAGATCTACGAGCAGCCAAACGCCATCAAAAACACCCTGACCGGGCGCATCAGCCACGGCGAGGTGGATCTGAGCGAGCTGGGGGCTAACGCCAACGAGATGCTGGCTAACGTCGAGCATATTCAGATCGTGGCCTGCGGCACCTCCTACAACTCCGGTATGGTCTCCCGCTACTGGTTTGAAGCCCTGGCCGGTGTGCCATGCGACGTCGAAATCGCCTCTGAATTCCGCTATCGCAAATCGGCCGTGCGCCGTAACAGCCTGATGATCACCCTGTCGCAGTCCGGTGAAACCGCCGACACCCTGGCGGCGCTGCGTCTGTCCAAAGAGCTGGGTTACCTCGGTTCGCTGGCGATCTGTAACGTGCCGGGCTCCTCGCTGGTGCGTGAATCCGATCTGGCGCTGATGACCAACGCCGGCACCGAAATCGGCGTGGCCTCAACCAAAGCGTTCACCACTCAGCTGACGGTCCTGCTGATGCTGGTGGCGAAACTGGCCCGTCTGAAAGGGGCGGATGCCTCTGTTGAGCATGACATCGTGCACGGCCTGCAGGCGCTGCCGAGCCGCATTGAGCAGATGCTCTCTCAGGACAAACGTATTGAAGCCCTGGCGGAAGCTTTCTCTGACAAACATCACGCCCTGTTCCTTGGCCGTGGCGATCAGTACCCGATCGCGCTGGAAGGCGCGCTGAAGCTGAAAGAGATCTCCTACATCCATGCGGAAGCTTACGCTGCAGGCGAGCTGAAACACGGCCCGCTGGCGCTGATCGATGCGGATATGCCGGTGATCGTGGTGGCACCTAACAACGAACTGCTGGAAAAACTGAAATCCAACATCGAAGAAGTCCGTGCTCGCGGCGGTGTTCTGTTTGTCTTCGCAGATAAAGATGCCGGTTTCGTCAGCAGCGACAACATGCACATCATCGAGATGCCGCATGTGGAAGAGGTGATCGCGCCAATCTTCTATACCGTACCGCTGCAGCTGCTGGCGTATCACGTCGCGCTGATTAAAGGCACCGACGTTGACCAGCCGCGTAACCTGGCGAAGTCCGTTACCGTAGAATAATCCCTCCAGCTCCACCTTCGGGTGGAGCTTTTTTTATCCGCGTTTTTAAATGACAAACTGTCATATTCAGCTATTTTTTTCAGTGTCACAGAAAGAAAATTTTTCTGAAATCATAGTGTCATAAAATATATCAACTATCTGATAATAAACAATTATTCTTATTTTCTTTAAGCGAAATTGTGACTGTCATAAAACTGTCATAATTCGTACATTTCTCTGTCACCTGTTTGTCCTATTTTGCTCATCGTAGCCACTAAACAACGATTTACGAAAATCTTGCAGGAGACATTATGAAAGTTATGCGTACCACTGTCGCAACTGTTGTCGCCGCGACCTTATCGATGAGCGCGTTCTCTGTATTCGCAGAGGCAAGCCTGACTGGCGCTGGTGCAACCTTCCCTGCGCCGGTGTATGCCAAATGGGCTGATACCTACCAGAAAGAGACTGGTAACAAGGTGAACTACCAGGGTATCGGCTCCTCCGGTGGCGTTAAACAAATTACCGCAAATACCGTTGATTTCGGTGCATCTGATGCGCCGCTGTCGGATGAAAAACTGACGCAGGAAGGCCTGTTCCAGTTCCCGACCGTTATCGGTGGTGTTGTGCTGGCCGTGAATATCCCTGGCCTGAAGTCCGGCGAGCTGGTGCTGGATGGCAAAACCCTGGGCGATATCTATCTCGGCAAAATCAAAAAATGGGATGACGAAGCCATCACCAAACTGAACCCGGGCGTGAAACTGCCTTCGCAGAACATCGCTGTGGTTCGTCGTGCTGACGGCTCCGGTACCTCCTTCGTCTTCACCAGCTACCTGGCGAAAGTGAACGAAGAGTGGAAATCCAAAGTGGGTTCCGGCTCTACCGTGAACTGGCCGACCGGCCTGGGCGGTAAAGGTAACGACGGTATCGCGGCCTTCGTACAGCGTCTGCCTGGCTCAATCGGCTATGTAGAATATGCTTACGCCAAGCAGAACAACCTGGCGTACACCAAGCTGATTTCTGCTGATGGCAAACCGGTTAGCCCGACCGAAGAGAACTTTGCTAATGCTGCCAAAGGCGCTGACTGGAGCAAATCCTTCGCACAGGATCTGACCAACCAGAAAGGTGACGAAGCCTGGCCAATTACCTCTACCACCTTCATCCTGGTCCACAAAGATCAGAAGAAGCCAGAGCAGGGCGCTGAAGTGCTGAAGTTCTTCGACTGGGCATACAAAAATGGCGGCAAACAGGCTAATGACCTGGATTACGCCAGCCTGCCGGACAGCGTGGTTGAGCAGATTCGTGCTGCATGGAAAACCAACGTGAAAGACAGCAGTGGTAAAGCGCTGTACTAACAGGATATTTTTGACGAAGATGGCGGGTGGCGTGAGCTTACCCGCTAACTTTCGTGAAACGTCTCAAACAGAAGAGTAATTTATGGCTGCAACCAAGCCTGCATTTAACCCTCCGGGTAAAAAAGGTGACATGATTTTCAGCGCGCTGGTAAGACTGGCTGCGCTGATTGTGCTATTGCTGCTGGGCGGCATTATCGTGTCTCTGATTTTCTCCTCGTGGCCGAGCATCCAGAAATTTGGTTTCTCCTTCCTGTGGACCAAAGAGTGGGATGCCCCGAACGATATCTACGGTGCGCTGGTGCCGATCTACGGCACGCTGGTGACCTCCTTTATCGCCCTGCTGATTGCCGTGCCGGTGAGCTTCGGTATCGCCCTGTTCCTGACGGAACTGGCGCCGAGCTGGCTGAAGCGTCCGCTGGGTATTGCCATTGAGCTGCTGGCGGCAATCCCGAGTATCGTTTACGGCATGTGGGGCCTGTTTATCTTTGCCCCGCTGTTCGCGACATACTTCCAGGAGCCGGTGGGCAACGTCCTGTCGAATATTCCGTTTGTCGGCGCGCTCTTCTCCGGTCCGGCGTTCGGTATCGGGATCCTGGCCGCAGGCGTCATCCTCGCTATCATGATTATTCCGTACATCGCGGCGGTGATGCGCGATGTCTTCGAACAGACCCCGGTGATGATGAAAGAGTCGGCCTACGGCATCGGCTGCACCACCTGGGAGGTTATCTGGCGCATCGTCCTGCCATTTACCAAAAATGGGGTGATTGGCGGTGTAATGCTGGGTCTGGGTCGTGCGTTGGGTGAAACCATGGCCGTGACCTTTATCATCGGTAACACCTACCAGCTCGACAGCGCCTCCCTCTACATGCCGGGCAACAGCATCACCTCGGCGCTGGCTAACGAATTCGCTGAAGCGGAGTCGGGCCTGCACGTTGCCGCGCTGATGGAACTGGGCTTAATTCTGTTTGTTATTACCTTCATCGTTCTGGCGATCTCCAAAGTGATGATCATGCGCCTGGCGAAAAATGAGGGGGCACGCTAATGGCAACGCTTGAAATGCAAAACACCGTGGAGCTGGCGGAATCACGCCGCAAAATGCAGGCGAAGCGCCGCATGAAGAACCGCCTCGCGTTGACGCTCTCGATGGCGACGATGGCCTTTGGTCTGTTCTGGCTGATCTGGATCCTGTTTTCCACGGTAACGCGCGGTATCGACGGCATGTCGCTGGCGCTGTTTACCGAGATGACCCCGCCGCCAAATACGGCGGGCGGTGGTCTGGCGAACGCCCTGGCGGGCAGCGGCCTGCTGATCCTCTGGGCGACCGTGTTTGGTACGCCGCTCGGCATCATGGCGGGGATCTATCTGGCGGAGTACGGCCGTAAATCCTGGATTGCGGAAGTGATCCGCTTCATCAACGACATTCTGCTCTCTGCCCCGTCGATTGTGGTCGGTCTGTTCGTCTACACCATCGTGGTGGCGCAGATGGAGCACTTCTCCGGCTGGGCTGGGGTGATTGCGCTGGCGCTGCTGCAGGTGCCGATCGTCATCCGTACCACCGAGAACATGCTGAAACTGGTGCCGGACAGCCTGCGTGAAGCGGCCTACGCGCTGGGCACGCCGAAGTGGAAGATGATTTCTGCCATCACCCTGAAGGCGTCTATCTCCGGGATCCTGACCGGCGTCCTGCTGGCCGTGGCCCGTATTGCCGGTGAAACCGCACCGCTGCTCTTTACCGCCCTCTCCAACCAGTTCTGGAGCACGGACATGATGCAGCCGATCGCCAACCTGCCGGTCACCATCTTTAAATTTGCGATGAGCCCGTTTGCCGAATGGCAGTCACTGGCCTGGGCCGGGGTACTGATTATTACCCTGTGCGTACTGTTACTGAACATTCTGGCGCGCGTTATTTTCGCGAAGAAGAAACACGGTTAATTATTGACGGCGTGGCACGCTGCGGCGCCGGATGAGGAAATGAGTCAATGAGTATGGTCGATACTGCCCCGGGGATCCTTTCGGTTCGTGATCTGAACTTCTACTACGGCAAGTTCCATGCCCTGAAAAACATCAACCTGGATATTGCTAAAAACCAGGTCACGGCATTTATCGGTCCGTCGGGCTGTGGAAAATCCACGCTGCTGCGTACCTTTAACAAAATGTATTCACTCTATCCGGAGCAGCGCGCCGAAGGCGAGATCCTGCTTGATGGCGATAACATCCTGACCAATACCCAGGATATCGCCCTGCTGCGTGCCAAAGTGGGCATGGTGTTCCAGAAACCAACGCCGTTCCCGATGTCCATTTATGACAATATCGCCTTTGGCGTGCGCCTGTTTGAGAAGCTCTCCCGTGCCGATATGGACGAGCGCGTGCAGTGGGCCTTGACCAAGGCCGCATTATGGAACGAAACCAAAGATAAACTTCACCAGAGCGGATACTCTCTCTCCGGTGGTCAGCAGCAGCGTCTGTGCATTGCGCGTGGTATCGCCATTCGCCCGGAAGTGTTATTGCTGGATGAACCGTGCTCAGCGCTGGATCCGATCTCTACCGGCCGTATCGAAGAGCTGATCACTGAGTTAAAACAGGATTACACCGTAGTGATCGTCACCCACAACATGCAGCAGGCCGCGCGTTGTTCAGACCACACGGCGTTTATGTACCTGGGCGAGTTGATTGAGTTCAGCAACACGGACGATCTGTTCACCAAGCCCGCGAAGAAACAAACAGAAGACTACATCACCGGACGCTACGGCTGATTCAGGAGGGCGCAATGGATAATCTCAATCTTAATAAACACATTTCCGGCCAGTTCAACGCAGAGCTGGAAAGCATCCGCACCCAGGTGATGACCATGGGCGGAATGGTCGAGCAGCAGCTTTCTGACGCGATCACCGCGATGCATAACCAGGACAGCGAGCTGGCGAAGCGCGTGGTGGAAGGCGATAAACACGTTAACATGATGGAAGTGGCGATCGACGAAGCCTGTGTGCGCATCATCGCCAAGCGTCAGCCGACGGCGAGCGACCTGCGTCTGGTGATGGCGATCATCAAAACCATCGCCGAGCTGGAACGTATTGGCGACGTAGCGGACAAAATCTGCCGCACCGCGCTGGAGAAGTTCTCTCATCAGCACCAGCCGCTGCTGGTGAGCCTGGAGTCGCTGGGGCGCCACACCGTGCAGATGCTGCACGACGTGCTGGATGCCTTTGCGCGTATGGATCTGGATGAAGCGGTGCGTATTTACCGTGAAGACAAGAAGGTCGACCAGGAGTACGAAGGCATTGTGCGTCAGCTGATGACCTACATGATGGAAGATACGCGCACCATCCCAAGCGTTCTGACCGCCCTGTTCTGCGCCCGCTCTATTGAACGTATCGGTGACCGTTGCCAGAACATCTGCGAATACATCTTCTACTTCGTGAAGGGCCAGGATTTCCGTCACGTTGGCGGGGATGAGCTGGACAAAATGCTCGCGGGTAGCGATCCAAAAGAGTAATTTTTCTCTGACGCCAGCTTTGCTGGCGTTATATTTAAATATCAAACTATTTTCTCTGCGAATAACTCACCGTATCGCTGCGTAATAATATTGCCGTCAGTCACACTTCACTCTTTTCCCGGTTGTTTTCTTTTCTCTTCTACCCTAAAACATCCCGTTATTAAAGTGAGCAACTGAAACACCTTAATACGCTAATAACGTTATTAAGCAAAACTGGATTGTTACCGCTATTACGCGGGCAAAACCTGAAAGTGATTATCTCCTTACGGAGGTTAATCGCTTTCAGGTTTTTTTATTTTAAAAGATAAATTAACAGGGACTAATATTATGTTCAGGAGAACCCTTATTACCTCGGCTATTTTAATGATGGCACCTCTCGGTCATGCCGGGTCTGCGTCATTAACGGTAGAGCAGCGCCTCGAATTGCTGGAAAAGGCGTTAAAAGAGACCCAAGCAGAGCTCCAGCAGTATAAGGATAAGGAGATCGTCAAAACCCAGGCCGCCACCCCGGCGAAAAAACCAGCTGCCGTGCTGGTCAAAACGGGGGAGGCCACTACCGGGGAGGTTTATTCCTCCGTCACCATGAAAGACTTTAGTAAATTCGTGAAGGATGAAATTGGCTTTAGCTATAACGGCTATTTCCGCTCCGGCTGGGGCACGGCATCCCATGGTGCGCCGAAATCCTGGGCAATTGGATCCCTCGGACGATTCGGCAACGAATATTCTGGCTGGTTCGATTTGCAGCTTAAGCAGCGGGTCTACAACGAAGGCAATAAACGCGTCGATGCCATTGTGATGCTGGATGGCAACGTGGGCCAGCAGTACTCCACCGGCTGGTTTGGCGATAACGCGGGCGGGGAGAACTATCTGCAGTTCTCCGATATGTACGTCACCACCCAGGGCTTCCTGCCGTTTGCCCCGGAGGCGGATTTCTGGGTCGGGAAGCACGGCGCGCCAAAAATCGAAATCCAGATGCTGGACTGGAAAACCCAACGCACGGATGCCGCTGCGGGCGTCGGGCTGGAAAACTGGAAAGTGGGGCCCGGCAAGGTGGATATTGCGCTGGTGCGTGAAGATGTGGACGACTATGACCGTCAGCTCAAAAACAAGCAGCAGCTGAATACCAACACCATCGACCTGCGTTATAAAGCGCTGCCGGTGTGGGATAAGGCCTCGCTGATGCTCAGCGGGCGCTATGTCGCGGCCAACCAAAGCTCAAGCGAGAAGTATAACCAGGACAACAACGGCTATTATCCGTGGAAAGACACCTGGATGGTGGGCACCACCTTAACGCAAAAACTGGATGGCGGTGGATTCAACGAGTTTTCCGTCCTGCTGGCAAATAACTCCATTGCCAGCAGCTTCTCGCGCTATGCCGGCTCCAGCCCGTTTACCACCTCCAACGGGCGCTATTATGGCGATCATACCAACGGGACGGCGGTGCGCGTGACCTCGCAGGGAGAGATGTATCTGCGGGATGACGTGATCATGGCCAGCGCGCTGGTCTACTCTTTCGGGAATGACGTTTACAGCTATGAAACCGGGGCCCATTCCGATTTCGAATCCATCCGCGCGGTTGTGCGCCCGGCGTATATCTGGGATCAATATAATCAGACCGGCGTTGAGTTGGGTTATTTCAGACAGCAAAATACCGATCTGACCGGCAATAAATATTATGAGTCAGGCTATAAAACCACGCTGTTCCATACCTTCAAGGTCAATACCAGTATGTTGACCTCCCGCCCGGAATTACGTTTTTATGGAACCTATATTAAAGCGGACGAGACGGAATTAGATAATTTCACTTTCGAAGACCAAAAAAAGGATCAGTTTGCCATTGGCGCGCAGGCTGAAATCTGGTGGTAACCGGATCGCATATAAGGACACTATTAATGAAACGAATGAATACCGCGTTATCCGTTATTACACTCTGTTTATCTCTCGGACATCCGGCGTTCGCGGCAGATCTCCCCGCCGCTCCGGATCCCGCTCACCCGCTGAGCCAGTATGTCACGCAGGTGAATGCCGACAATACGGTGACGTATCGCTACTTCGCTCCGGCAGCGAAAAGCGTATCGGTGGTGGTGGGGGTCCCGACCCCGGAAAACATCCATCCGATGACCAAAGACGCCTCAGGTCTCTGGAGCTGGCGAGGTCCGGTGATGCAGCCCAATCTGTATGAATATTTCTTCAACGTCGACGGTGTGCGCAGCATTGATACCGGCACGGCGATAACCAAGCCGCAGCGGCAGGTGAACACCAGCATGGTGCTGGTGCCGGGCAGTCTTCTGGATATTAACCCGGTTCCGCACGGGGATCTGATTACCCTGACCTATCATTCGGCTGCGCTGAAATCGGAGCGTCAGCTATTCGTCTGGACGCCGCCGGGCTACAACGGACAGGGAAAACCGCTGCCGGTGCTCTATTTCTATCATGGCTTTGGTGATACCGGGCGTTCGGCTATCGATCAGGGGCGTATCGCGCAGATCATGGATAACCTGCTCGCGGCCGGAAAAATTGCGCCGATGCTGGTGGTGGTGCCGGATACGGAAACCGATGCCGCGGGCATCGTTCCTGAAACCTTCGTGCCTAACGAGCGACGTAAGGACTTCTATCCGTTGAATGCCCAGGCTGCCGACCGGGAGCTAATGAACGACATCATTCCGCTGGTAAGCCAGCGGTTTAACGTGCGTGACGATGCCGAAGGACGGGCGCTGGCGGGGCTGTCGCAGGGCGGCTATCAGGCGCTGGTCTCCGGGATGAACCATCTTGAACGCTTTGGCTGGCTGGCTACCTTTAGCGGCGTTACCACTACTACGGTGCCGGATGCGGGCGTCAGCGCGCGGCTCAACGATCCGCAGGCCATCAATAAACAGCTACGCAATTTCACCGTCGTGGTGGGCGAGAAAGATGCAGTGACAGGCAAGGATATCGCCGGGTTGAAGCAGGAGCTTGAGCAACGCCAGATCAAATTCGATTATCACGAATATCCGGGCCTGAACCATGAGATGGATGTCTGGCGACCGGCCTATGCGGAATTCGTCCAGAAGCTGTTTAAATAGCAAAAAGCCGTAAAGCGAGTCGCTTTACGGCTTATCCGTTTTAGCGGGTAAGGTGCCAGCCGCGCGCTTTCCACATTTCCGGCAACTGGGCCAGATCGGTAAAGGTGGTCACCTTCGGATGGTCGAGCGGCGGGTTGTGCGGATCGGCGCAGAAGTAAAACACCTCCATGCCCGCGGCGATCCCCGCCTGCGCGCCTGCGCTGGAGTCATCCACCAGGACGCAGTTCTCCACGTTGACGTTCATCGCTTTCGCGGCATGGAACATCATGGCCGGATCGGGTTTCCAGCGCTGAATATCGTAGCCGCTGAACAGTTTTTCCGGGAAATGGTGCAGCATCTGTAGCTTGCCAAGGGAGTGCTGCATTTTGCTTACCGGACCGTTAGAGACCACGCACATCGGCACCGCCATTGAATCCAGCAAGGCGCTGGCCCCGGCGATCGTCTCCAGTTCGGAGTCGAAGAGGCGTGCGACCTCGGCGCGGTAAACAGGCTCCAGATCCGCTTTCGCGAGGCTGACGCCGTGTTCGGCGTTAATAATGTCGATGATTTCGTAGAGCTTCACGCCTTTAAAGCGTTTGAACGTCTCTTCGAGATCGAGCATGATACCAAATTCCTGGAACATGGTGACATACGCCCGGGAACAGATGACCTCACTGTCGACCAGCGTACCGTCGCAGTCGAAAAATACCGCTTCAATCTGAGACATGCATTTCCCTTTCTTAACAAGTTTAACGTTTACGTGCTGCATTACGTTGAGACGCAATCGTTGCCGTATAAGCAAATTCAATGAAAAAAAGTGCCCCTCAACCGCCCCTATTGTCGCATTTTGGTATAGGATAGCGACGGATTTTCCCTCCTTGTTCGGAAATAGATGATGAGTCAACAACACACTACCCAGTCTTCTGGCGCGGGTTTGCTTGAGCGCGTGTTTAAACTGCGCGAACACGGCACGACGGCACGCACCGAAGTGATCGCCGGTTTCACCACCTTCCTGACGATGGTCTATATCGTTTTCGTGAACCCGCAAATTCTGGGCGTTGCTGGCATGGATACCAGCGCCGTCTTCGTTACGACCTGTTTGATCGCCGCCTTCGGCAGCATCCTGATGGGACTGTTCGCTAACCTGCCGGTTGCTCTGGCACCGGCGATGGGTCTTAACGCCTTCTTCGCCTTTGTGGTGGTTCAGGCGATGGGCCTGCCGTGGCAGGTGGGGATGGGCGCTATCTTCTGGGGCGCCGTCGGTCTGCTGATCCTGACCATTTTCCGCGTGCGTTACTGGATGATTGCCAATATTCCCGTCAGCCTGCGCGTGGGCATCACCAGCGGTATCGGCCTGTTCATCGGCATGATGGGGCTGAAAAACGCCGGTGTGATCGTGGCGAACCCGGAAACCCTGGTCAGCATCGGTAAACTGACTTCCCACAGCGTGCTGCTGGGCGTGCTGGGCTTCTTCATCATCGCGATTCTGGCCTCACGTAACATTCACGCGGCGGTGCTGGTCTCCATTATTGTGACCACCCTGCTGGGCTGGATGCTGGGCGATGTGCACTACAGCGGCATCGTCTCCGCGCCGCCGAGCGTCACTACCGTGATCGGCCATGTCGATCTGGCGGGCTCGCTGAACCTGGGTCTGGCCGGGGTGATCTTCTCCTTCATGCTGGTGAACCTGTTTGACTCCTCCGGGACGCTGATCGGCGTGACCGATAAAGCCGGGCTGGCGGACGAGAAGGGCAAATTCCCACGCATGAAGCAGGCGCTGTATGTGGACAGCATCTCTTCCGTAGCTGGCTCCTTTATCGGGACCTCGTCCGTAACGGCCTACATCGAATCCTCTTCCGGGGTCTCTGTGGGTGGCCGTACCGGTCTGACCGCTGTGGTGGTTGGCCTGCTGTTCCTGCTGGTGATCTTCCTGTCACCGCTGGCGGGCATGGTGCCACCGTATGCCGCCGCGGGCGCGCTGATCTACGTGGGCGTGCTGATGACCTCCAGCCTGTCGCGCGTGAAGTGGGACGATCTGACCGAAGCGGTTCCGGCATTTATTACCGCGGTGATGATGCCGTTCAGCTTCTCCATCACCGAAGGGATTGCGCTGGGCTTTATCTCTTACTGCGTGATGAAGGCGGGCACCGGACGCTGGCGTGAAATAAGCCCGTGCGTGATGGTCGTTGCGCTGCTGTTCGTGCTGAAGATTGCGTTTATTGATGCGTAACAAACAGCAAGCCCTTTTCTAAGAAAAGGGCTTTAGTGTTTGCACCCTCTCCCCGTGGGAGAGGGCCGGGGTGAGGGCACCAGCCCTCAACTCCCCCTACGCTTTAACCCGCTGAATATACTTCCCAAACGCACTCAATTGCCCGCTCAGATGGTCCAGCGTGCTCTGGTCAATCACTTCACCCGTCTGCGGGTCGACCTTGTTCTGAATCACGCCGCCCATAAACTCCGGCTTGTTCATCACCATCGCATCCAGGAACACCAGGATCTGGCGCAGATGATACTGACAGCGTGCGCCGCCAATCGCCCCCATGGAGCTGGTCTGGATCAGCACCGGTTTACCTGCCAGCGGCTGGTCCGGCAGGCGGGAGAGCCAGTCAATGGCGTTCTTCAGGCCACCCGGCACGGAGTAGTTATATTCCGGAGTGACAATCACCACGCCGTCCGCTTCGCGGATCTGCGCCGCCAGCGCTTCTACGGCAGCCGGGAACCCCTCTTCCTGCTGCACATCCGCGTCATACAGGGGAATATCGCCAATCGACGGCAGAGCGCTAATCTCCATGCCCTCGGGCGCCAGCTTCGGCAGCGTGCGGGCAACCATCCCGTTGAATGAACCCTTGCGCAGGCTTCCCAGTAACGTAACAACCTTTAACGTATCAGACATCACTACTCCTTCTTGAAAGGTCAGGTGAGGATAATCGCTTTTTCCGCCGGGAGACTGGTCAGGCGCATCAGGCGTGCGGCCGGTTCGTTCGCGCGGGCGGGGACGTCCGGCAGACTGTGCCATCCGAGGCGGCTGTCGAACTCCCAGATTTTTAGCCGTTCAATGGCCGGGGTAACGGCAATAGACCAGATCAGGACATCTTCGGCGTCGCTTAAGGCTTCAACCTGGGCGGCTCTGGTGGCCCGCAGGCGACCGGAGCCCGGTAACAGTTGCAGCAGGCTGGCGCAATCACTGGCATCGCCTGAAAGCTTACGGATGCTCTGGCGCAGGGTAATCAGCTGCGCTCTGGCTTCGTGGGGATCGTTCTGGTTACGCACCCATAAGTTCTCATTGCTGGAGAGCGGGTAGATGTCATGGGCGTGGGATCCATCCGGGCTGCGGAATGCCCGCTGCAGCTCCATATCCAGACCGCAATCGCCTTCAGTCGTCAGCGCCAGGCCCACGATATTGCCGGCGTAGGCAATGGAAAAACGGGGAAGCTCCGGATCGGCAAACACCGGTCGTCCCTCGGGCTCGGTGATCACGTCCGGCAGCTCGCTGGTGCCATAAAGCATAAACAACAGTTCAGCCAGCAGCATCCGGGAAGCCAAAAACCGTGTACGGCGATGTTCAGGAAGCTTCCGCGCGTCGTTATAACAGGATGAAGAGAGTCTGGTTGAAACCAGCCGCCCCTCGGTCAGCTTCCCTCTTGCAAAATGCGTAGCCATTTTTCGCTCCATGATAATGGTCAGTAGTCGGGTTAAACGGTTACATGATTATCGCTTAACTCGCTTACTGTTTTAATGGCTAAATGGAGGTAAGGGAAGTTTTGCGGCGGAACTTTACATTTTCTTAGGCAAAATCAGGGGTCTTAGCGCAGCGGCGGGCCGTACAGCGCCTTGATCGTCTCTCTCAGCCAGAGGATTTTGGGATTGTGGCTGTTACGCTTATGCCAGATCAGGGTGAAGGGTACGGTGAGCTTCTGGGCCTGGGCTTCATCAATGGGGATCGGCAGGGCGATCAGCTTTCGCTGGTGGAGTTGATTGTAGTGTTGGCAGTAATGCGGGGCGGTGGCAATGTAGTTATGACCCGGCTGCGCCGCCATAAACATCGACTGCTCGAACCCCGGCAGGCTCATGGCGATATTGCGCGGACGCCCCATCTCCCTCAGCACTTCATCCAGCGCCCAGGTATCGCTGCGCTCCCAGAAGATGCTGATATGCGGGTAGCGCAGGAAGGTCTCGAGATTCCACTCCTCCTGCAGCGCAGGATGGTCTTCGCGCAGATAGACGCAGGGACGATCGCTGAACAAAATTTCGTAGTCGATAAACCACGGCATCAGCTTTAACAGCTCCCGGGAGCGGGGGTGCGTTTCGCGCCCGGTAAAACCGAGATCGACCTCCCCCCGGGTAATGGCGTCCAGCGAATCGTAATCCCAGTGGCGCATCTTCACCGTGGCCTGCGGGTAACGCTGGTTTACCTGCTCCAGCAGGGTGTTAAAGCGGATCAGCATCAGCGGCGTTTCCGCCGCCAGCTCAAACGTCAGGCCGCCAGGCGAGTCATGGTGGAATTTATCGAGGATCTGGTTGCCAATCTGCATCCAGTCGGCCAGATCCTGCTCCAGACTCGTCGTCAGCGGCGTCGGCAGCAGCCCCAGCGGGGTCTTCACAAACAGCGGATCGTCAAACCAGTCGCGCAGCTTCGCCAGCGATTTACTTACCGCGGACGGGGTGACGTTCATCCGTTTCGCGGCTTTGGTAACGCTGCGTTCCTGCAGCAAAAGCTGCAGGCACAACAACAGGTTAAGATCGAGACTGCTGAGGGGCTTCTTCATGGTGCGCTGTGGGCCGGATAAGCAAAAGGAGGAGGATGCAAAGCATGCTACAGCCAATCAGCACCCCGATCAGCATATTCAGTGCATTCAACCCGATTATGGCCGCCAGCCAAATCCACAGCGACGAACCACAGACCTGGGCGATACCCAGCACCGAGCTTGCCACCCCGGCGCGCAGGGCAAACGGGCCCAGCGCCTGGCTCATCGCCACGCCAAAGCCCACTGAGAACCCGGCACAGATCAGGGTAATACCTGCCAGCATCAGGGCACTGGAACCTGCGGTCGCCAGCAGCACGCCTGCCGCCAGGAACAGCACCTGAGAGATGAGCATCAAGGTGCGCTGTTTAAAGAGGTTCAGAGCGAACGGCGTTGAGAAGGAGACGGCCATACTGACCAGCGCGGTTAAGGCCATCACCGTGGAATACTCCCCGCGATCAAAGCCCATAACTTCCATCAGCAGCACCGGGGAAACGTTTACATAGGTAAGGATCACCGCCACGCTCAGGGTGGTGACCAGCAGTCGGCTGATAAAGAAGCGGTTGAGCAGCTTCTCTTCCGGCGGGACCGACGCGGAATGTCCCCGGTTGTTCGCTCCGGGATGGGTCTCTTTCAGGACCGTAATCGACAGGATAAAGACCAGCATCCCCATTCCTGCCATCGTCCAGAACAGGCTTTGCCACGGGAAACGCAGCATAATCAGGTAGCCCACCACCGGTGCCAGCACCGGAATAATGCAGGTGATGCCGTTCATCATGGAGAGCACTTTGGCGCGGCGCTGGGCGCTTAAGGTATCGCGTAGGATCGCAAAGGCCACCACGTAGCACCCGCCTGCACCGACGCCCTGGATAAAGCGCCCGGTCAGGAACAGCGTGCTCTCTTCGGCTATTGAGCACAGCACGGAGGCCAGGGCAAAAATCACCGCCCCGGTAATGGCGACCGGCTGCCGCCCGGCTTTGTCAGCAATCTTCCCGGCAAACACCATCGACGATGCCATCCCCGCGAGATAGGCCGAGAACGCGATATGCAGCTGCGCCTCGCTGGCGCCGAGATCGCGGGCGATGTGCGGTAGCCCCACCAGATACATATCAATGCCCGACGGATAAAGCAGCACCAGCGCAAAACTACAAAACAGAAAACGAGCCATAACACCCCCATAAAGACAGGCATGAAGCATAGGGGGAGAAGGGGAAAGTGGCGAGTTGCCATTTGGACAAAGGTGATTTCCTGCGAGGAAATCACCTTTTGATGAGCACATTCAGCCAAAGCGCGGTAAGAAATGGAAGGTATTCCCGAACCAGCAAACAATGACCACGATCCCGAACAGGATCACCAGCGAGGGAATAACCCTGCCGCCCCAGACGGTGAATGTCTTATTCGGGAATTTTTGTCTCGCTTTCAGGGCGAGGATCGCCGGGACAATCACCGCCCAGATGGTTGCGCACAATCCCGCCCCGCCAATACCGTAGATAAACCCGTTCGGGAAGATGAGGTAGAGCAGGGTAGGTGGCAGGAAGGTGAGCATAATCGTTTTCAGACGACCAGACGGTGTATTGTCGAGTTTAAAGAGGTCGGCAAGATAATCGAACAGGCCCAATGTGACCCCGAAGAACGAGCTGGCCACGGCTAAATTGGAGAAAACCAACAGGCAGAATTCAATCACTCCATGCTGCCGGGTGCCGAGGAAAGATTTCACCAGCGAATCGACATTGCCTCCCGACGAGATGATCTCACTGAAGCTATCGCGGGTAATATTCCCCATCGTGCAATAGAGCCAGAACAGGTAGATAAAAAGGGCCAGCAGCGAGCCATAGACAATGCTTTTTATCAGTTTATCTTTTCGCTTACCGTAGCAAATGATCAGGCTGGGAATGTTGCCATGAAACCCAAACGACGCCAGACAGACGGGCAGGGCCATAAAGATGTAGGGGAAGTAGGTGGTATTGCTGGCCGATGTAACGTTGATGTCTCTCAGGATTGAATAATCGACCTGAAAGAAAAAAGACCCAAATACAACGATAAAGGCGATGATCTTAATCCCTAAAAACAACGAGGTAATTCGGCTGGCCGCCAGCGAGCTAAACCATAATACGGCCGCCACGAAGATCGCCGTACAGACACCCACTATCCGGGGATTAACATGCGTTCCCTGATTCATGGCGATGGTTTCACTGATGATGGCGCCGTTTGCGGAGATATAGGCATACGTCAGGATATAAAGCACAAAGGCGACCGTGAAACCGCTGACGATATTCCACTTATTGCCAATCAGATCTTTTGTAATGGTATTAAAGCTTGAACCGACCGGGTAATTTAAATTCGCCTCTAACAATAATAATCCGGAATGAAGCATGGAAAACCAGGCGATAATTAAAATAAACGCACCCCAAAAAAACCATGCCCCAGCCAGATCCACGGGTAAAGCAAACATCCCCCCGCCAATAACGGTACCTGCTATAACCATCACACCCCATACCGAGGAGTGTTTATTCTCTAATTCTAAAGCGTTATCCATGGTGCCCCCATCAATTATGGTAAGCTTGATGTCGTTGAATTCTTTATTTTGCGGGTGGCTAAAATTATTTAGCCACCCGGGGACAGAGGGTTAAACTTCTTTGAGTCTGGCAGTGAAGTGACGTAATACTTTTGGTTCGTAGGTGAAGGTTAACCCTTTAATGTTCATCGCATTCTCTTTAACGTGCTTAAAGGCTTCGACGATGAAATCCATGTGCGACTGCGTATAGGTGGCGCGTGGAATGGTTAAACGCAGTAACTCTGCCGGGCAGGGTAACTGCTTACCGGTTTTCGGATCGCGACCTAACAAGAACGAACCGATTTCCACTGCGCGAATGCCCGCCACTTTATAGAGCTCACACGCCAGCGCCTGCGCCGGGAACTGTTCTGCCGGAATATGCGGCAAGAGTTTACCGGCATCCACAAAAGCAGCATGGCCGCCCGCCTGCTGGCAAACCACGCCGATGGCTTCCAGGCCGTCGACCAGATACTGCACCTGATTAATACGGTATGCCAGCCAGTCCTGGCCCATGCCGTCGTGCAGGCCGACAGCCAGACGCTCCATGGCGCCGCCTTCAAGACCGCCATAGGTCGGGAAGCCCTCCTGCACGACGCACAAGGTTCTGCACTCGGTATAGACGTCGAAATAGTCGTCATTCTTAATGCACAGCAGGCCGCCCATGGGCACCATGGCATCTTTTTTAGCCGACATGGCCAGCATATCCGCGTACTTGTACGTCTCCCGGGTAATTTCCTCGATGGTCCAGTCTTTATATTCCGCTTCACGTTTTTGAATGAAGTACGCATTCTCGGCGAAGCGCGCGGAGTCCATCACCACCGGGATGTCGTATTTTCTGGCAATCGCGTACATTGCCTTCAGGTTCGCCAGCGACACTGGCTGTCCACCGGCGGAGTTGCTGGTAATGGTGGCGACGATATAAGGGACGTTGGCTGGACCCACTTCTTCGATGCCGTTTTCCAGACCCTGCAGGTCAAAGTTGCCTTTAAAATCGTAACGAATGCCGGTATCAAAGGCTTCCTTGATATACACGTTGCGCACGGTACAGCCATTTATCTGGCTATGTCCCTGGGTGGTATCAAAAAAGTAGTTAGAGAAGGCGACCATTTTCGTACGGTCTAATCCCTTCTCCTGCTCGCGCTTTTTAATCAGCACTGGAATATAGATCTGCTCAGCGCCGCGTCCCTGATGGGTCGGGATAGTATACTGGTAACCGAAAATGCTTTTCACGGCGTCGGACAGCGCATAGTAACTGCGACTTCCGCTATAGGCTTCATCACCGCGCAGCATCGCGGCCTGCATATTCTGTGTGACTGCCCCGGTGCCGCTGTCGGTCAGTAAATCAATAAAGACGTCTTCGCTATCCAGCAGAAACGGGTTCATGCCGGATTTAATGATGGCGTTGTCGCGATGCTCCCTTGTGGTGCGTTTAACCGGCTCAATAACTCTGATGCGAAATGGCTCTGGTAAATGTTTGAAGTTTTCCATTATATAATTCCTGTTTTTATCGCAGCGGTGCTGGTGGCTATTTTTAATAACCATTAATACAGGCATGCCCGGGCAGCCATATTGCTACGCAATCGGGAGAATATATTTCCCCGACATGGGCGTGCAAAGGCGCGATTGCAGTCTTATGGACGCAATAATTTCAGGCATACCAAATAAATAGAGTGTTAATCTATTCTGGTTGCATAGAGAATGAGAGGCGAAGGGAGACTATGGATGGTGATTGACAATTTGATTGTCAATATTGAACCACTTAGAGGTGAGGTATGTATTTAAGATAATCGTCATTGATTTATCCTCATTAGACACGCTACTACACTATTCGAATGAGAATATTTGTCTATGCTCAGGTATATTAATTGTGATTGTAATCACAGAGAATATAATAAGCATATATGTTATTTATTTAGCTAATATTGAAAACAAAAAAGCCGCAATAACAAGGATGTTATTGCGGCTTTTTAGCAGAGGGCAGATACGGTTTATTTTCCGATACAGAAACTGGAGAAGATGCGTCCCAGCAGGTCATCAGAGGTAAACTCTCCGGTGATCTCGCTTAACGCCTGCTGCGCCAGACGCAGCTCTTCCGCCAGCAGTTCTCCTGCCCAGGCACCCAGCAGCTGGGCTTTACCCTGATCCAGATGCATCGCCGCCTGTTCCAGCGCCTGCAGATGACGACGACGGGCGAGGAAGCCCCCCTCCATGCTGGTATCAAAGCCCATGCTCTGCTTCAGATGGTTGCGCAGCGCATCAACGCCCTCACCGGTACGCGCCGACAGGCGGATCAGTGAGTGACCATTCACATCACTCAGTCCCAGCGTCTCACCGGTGACGTCGGCTTTGTTACGCACCACGGTGATCGGCAGTTTCGCTGGCAGACGGGCGATAAAGTCCGGCCAGATCTCCGCCGGGTCGATCGCCGCGGTGGTGGTACCATCCACCATAAACAGCACCCGGTCAGCCTGTTCGATCTCCTGCCAGGCGCGCTCGATACCGATGCGCTCCACTTCGTCGCTGGCATCGCGCAGCCCGGCGGTGTCGATGATATGCAGCGGCATCCCGTCGATATGGATATGCTCCCGCAGCACGTCGCGGGTGGTACCGGCGATGTCGGTCACAATCGCCGCTTCACGGCCCGCCAGGGCGTTCAGCAGGCTCGATTTCCCGGCGTTCGGACGCCCGGCAATCACCACCTTCATCCCTTCGCGCAGCAGGCTGCCCTGACGCGCTTCGGCACGCACCGCGTCGAGATCGTTCATTACGTCGTTGAGCTGGGCTTCGATTTTGCCATCGGAGAGGAAGTCGATCTCCTCATCCGGGAAATCAATGGCCGCTTCCACGTAGATCCGCAGGTGAGTGAGTGCTTCCACAAGATGATTCACGCGGTTGGAAAAAGCTCCCTGCAGCGAGTTCAGGGCCGAGCGGGCGGCCTGCTCGGAGCTGGCGTCGATCAGGTCGGCAATCGCCTCGGCCTGGGCCAGATCCAGCTTATCGTTCAGGAAGGCGCGCTCGGAGAACTCACCCGGTTTGGCAATGCGCAGGCCCGGCAGGGTCAGAATGCGTTTCAGCAGCAGGTCGAGGATCACCGGCCCGCCGTGGCCCTGCAGTTCGAGCACGTCTTCACCGGTAAAGGAGTTCGGGCCCGGGAACCACAGCGCGATGCCCTGGTCCAGCGCCGTACCGTCGGTATCTTTAAACGGCAGATAGTCGGCGTAGCGCGGCTTTGGCAGTTTACCCAGCACCGCTTCCGCCACCTCGCGCGCCTTCAGGCCGGAGATACGCAGAATGCCCACACCACCGCGTCCCGGTGGGGTTGCCTGGGCGACGATAGTGTCGTTATGGCTCATGGTTTGTCTCTTCTTAATACAATAAAAAAGGCGGTCTATAGACCGCCCTTTAATTTATGTTCCATTTGCCGGGTGGCGCTTCGCTTACCCGGCCTACTTAGTGTCAGGAATTTTTCTTCTCGCGGCTATGCAGGCCACGTTTTTCCAGACCACGGTAGATCAGCTGCTGCTGAAGGATGGTTACCAGGTTGCTGACGATATAGTACAGCACCAGACCTGACGGGAACCACAGGAAGAACACGGTGAAGATGACCGGCATGAAGGTCATGATCTTCTGCTGCATCGGGTCGGTCACGGTGGTAGGCGACATCTTCTGGATGAAGAACATCGTCACGCCCATCAGGATCGGCAGGATGTAGTACGGGTCCTGTGCAGACAGGTCATGGATCCACAGAGCGAACGGCGCATGGCGCAGCTCAACGGAGCCCATCAGCATGTAGTAGAGCGCAAGGAAGATTGGCATCTGGATCAGCAGCGGGAAGCAGCCACCCAGTGGGTTCACTTTCTCGGCTTTATACAGGGCCATCATCTCCTGGCTCTGACGTTGCTTATCATCGCCCAGACGCTCACGCATCGCCGCAATCTTCGGCTGCAGCATACGCATCTTCGCCATGGAGGTGTACTGCGCTTTGGTCAGCGGGTACATGATGCCACGAACGATAAAGGTAATAACGATGATGGAGAAGCCCCAGTTACCCAGGAAGCTGTGGATCCACTTCAGCAGCTTGAACAGCGGCTGAGAGATGAACCACAACCAACCGTAGTCTACGGTCAGATCCAGGTGCGGTGCTACAGCTGCCATCTTGTCCTGAATTTCCGGGCCGACCCACAGGGTGCTGCCCAGCGTACCGGTTTGACCCGGCTGAATCAGAACCGGCTCAGACTTATAGCCGATAGCGGCAACGCCGTTCAGGTTCGCGGTGTAGAAATTGTTGGAACCCGCGTTATTCGGCACCCAGGCAGTCGCGAAATACTGTTGCAGCATCGCCACCCAACCGCCTTTCGAGCTGACGTTCAGGTTTTCGTTATCGGCGATGGTGTCGAATTTGTATTTCTCGTACTTGGTATCTGGCGTGGAGTACGCTGCGCCACGGAAGGTATGCAACGCGAAGTTGTTGCTTCCGGTGTCACGGTGCGACGGCAGATTGATGGTTTGCTTCAGCTGACCAAAGGTGGAGAGCTCCAGCGGTTTCGCGCCGGTGTTCTGCACGTTATAGCCCACGTTCACCGCAAACTCACCGCGTTTCAGGGTGAAGGTTTTGGTGAAGGTGTTGCCCGCCGCATCAGTGTAAGTCATCGGGATCGCGAGTTCGTTCTGGCCATCAGCCAGCACAAACGCATCTTTATCGAGGTTATACAGTGGACGTGCGCCGTTAGCCGGATTATCCGGGCCATCACGACCGGTCAGGCCGCTCTGTGCCTGGTAGATAAACTGCGGTGTGGTTTCCAGTAACTGGAACGGCTCGTTAGAACCGAGCTCTTTCGGGTAAGTTACCAGCAGCGCCTGCTCAACATCACCACCACGGGTGTTGATAGTCAGCTCAAGCACATCGGTCTTAACCGTAATCAGTTTACCCTGGCCACTGGCCGGTACGCCCTGGTCGGCGGCGCTACCCGCTGCGGTGGTCGTTGTCTGCGTGATCTGCTGCTGAGGTTGAGGATTTTTATCCTGCTCCCAAGCCTGGAAGATCATGAAAGACACGAACAACAAAGCGATGATAAGAAGATTGCGTTGCGAATCCATCGTTAGTGTTCTCTGGTATCAAAAGGTCCTGGAGGGACGGGATCGTCTCCACCTGGGTGTAAAGGGTGGCATTTTAATACGCGTTTCACCGTCAACCAACTGCCTTTTATCACTCCAAACCTGCGCAATGCCTCAATTCCGTAGCTTGAGCATGTTGGCGTGAAACGGCAGTGTGGCCCGAGTAGCGGACTAATCAGGCGTTGATAGACCCGGATAAGGCCGATCAGGACCCGTGAGCCAGGCGACAGTGGCGGCGCCATAATTTTTCCAACGCTTCCGAGAGAGCACGGTTATCGAGGTCGGCAACCCCTTTTTTTGCCACCACCACGAAATCCATCGAAGGCAGTTCATGTTGACGTAAACGGAAGCTTTCACGCGTCAGACGTTTAATCCGATTGCGTTCATGCGCGCGCTTAACGTTTTTCTTGGCGACAGTGAGACCGATGCGGGGATGCCCCAGCGAATTTTGGCGGCCGAGGATGGTGATTTGCGGCGTGCCAGCCCGTTGTGGCTGCTGGAAGACGAAAGTGAAATGAGTGGGAGTTAACAAACGTAACTCCCTGGGAAATGCTAGCTTAACCACGCAGGGGTTAGCTTAATTACTTGGAAACGGTCAGACGTGAACGGCTTTTAGCACGACGACGTGCCAGAACCTGACGACCATTTTTAGTAGCCATACGAGCACGGAAGCCGTGAGAACGGTTGCGCTTCAGTACAGACGGTTGAAAAGTGCGTTTCATGGCGATTTCTACCTAAACTTGAATAAATTCAATGACTTTTTATGGAGTCCGAACGAATAACGAACACTGGACGCCGAAGCCATGGGTGATTAAAGAGGCCGGATTGTAATAATTGTACACTCCGGAGTCAATTCTCTTTCCTTATTTCCCGCGTCTTTCCGCACGTTTTTAGCGTGCAAATTGAGCAGCATCAGACGCAGGTCTTCGAGTCCCACGCGCCGGGTGGGGAATTATACGGGCTCCAGGCCAAATCGCAAGGATCGTCCAGGATCTTCGTTAGATCATTTCAGCAAAAAATCGTCTTTACTCATTAATTTTTCCAATATGCGGCCTAAATCGTGGGGGCGCGTCGTCAGGATCGTTTACACTTACCCCGTTTCGATCCTCCTGTGGATAAAACGGGAAGAAACTGTGAGAAACAGAAGATCTCTGGCTCAGTTTAGGCTATGATCCGCGGTCCTGATCGGATCCCAGGATCCTGGTTGGGCACAAACCGCAAAGAGCGGTTCGCACGTCCCCCTTAAACGCCGGGTCTTTTCGACGTGTGTCTACAATCATGACTATTCAATAGCTTTCTTTTTATGTTCGAGTGGAGTCCGCCGTGTCACTTTCGCTTTGGCAGCAGTGTCTTGCCCGATTGCAGGATGAGTTACCAGCCACAGAATTCAGT